>NZ_CP043902.1:590000-4735000 GCF_006385735.2 Shewanella sp. LC6 | reverse complement strand
TAGTTGCAAGGCGTAGACCCGAAACCCGGTGATCTAGCCATGGGCAGGTTGAAGGTTGAGTAACATCAACTGGAGGACCGAACCGACTAATGTTGAAAAATTAGCGGATGACTTGTGGCTGGGGGTGAAAGGCCAATCAAACCGGGAGATATCTGGTTCTCCTCGAAAGCTATTTAGGTAGCGCCTCGAGCGAATACCATTGGGGGTAGAGCACTGTTAAGGCTAGGGGGTCATCCCGACTTACCAACCCTTTGCAAACTCCGAATACCAATGAGTACTACTCGGGAGACAGACGGCGGGTGCTAACGTCCGTCGTCAAAAGGGAAACAACCCAGACCGTCAGCTAAGGTCCCAAAGTGTATGTTAAGTGGGAAACGATGTGGGAAGGCTTAGACAGCTAGGATGTTGGCTTAGAAGCAGCCATCATTTAAAGAAAGCGTAATAGCTCACTAGTCGAGTCGGCCTGCGCGGAAGATGTAACGGGGCTAAACATACCACCGAAGCTACGGGTGCAATTCATTAGAGTTGCGCGGTAGAGGAGCGTTCTGTAAGCCGTTGAAGGTGAAGGGGTAACCCACACTGGAGGTATCAGAAGTGCGAATGCTGACATGAGTAACGATAAAGGGGGTGAAAAACCCCCTCGCCGAAAGACCAAGGGTTCCTGTCCAACGTTAATCGGGGCAGGGTGAGTCGACCCCTAAGGTGAGGCCGAAAGGCGTAATCGATGGGAAACAGATTAATATTTCTGTACTTCCGCTAACTGCGATGGAGAGACGGAGAAGGCTAGGCTAGCGCGGCGTTGGTAGTCCGCGTTTAAGGTGGTAGGTGGGTGACTTAGGCAAATCCGGGTCACTATACACTGAGAGCTGATGACGAGTCCCCAAGGGGATGAAGTAGTTGATGCCATGCTTCCAGGAAAATCTTCTAAGCTTCAGGTTAGCGGGAATCGTACCCCAAACCGACACAGGTGGTCGGGTAGAGAATACCAAGGCGCTTGAGAGAACTCGGCTGAAGGAACTAGGCAAAATGGTACCGTAACTTCGGGAGAAGGTACGCTCCTGTTGGTGATGAGACTTGCTCTCTAAGCTGACGGGAGTCGCAGATACCAGGTGGCTGCAACTGTTTATCAAAAACACAGCACTGTGCAAACTCGCAAGAGGAAGTATACGGTGTGACGCCTGCCCGGTGCCGGAAGGTTAATTGATTGGGTTATCGCAAGAGAAGCTCATGATCGAAGCCCCGGTAAACGGCGGCCGTAACTATAACGGTCCTAAGGTAGCGAAATTCCTTGTCGGGTAAGTTCCGACCTGCACGAATGGCGTAATGATGGCCACGCTGTCTCCAGCCGAGACTCAGTGAAGTTGAAATTGCGGTGAAGATGCCGTATACCCGCGGCTAGACGGAAAGACCCCGTGAACCTTTACTATAGCTTGGCACTGAACATTGACCCTACATGTGTAGGATAGGTGGGAGACTATGAAGTTGGAACGCTAGTTCTGATGGAGTCGTCCTTGAAATACCACCCTTGTAGTGTTGATGTTCTAACTTGGCCCCATTATCTGGGGTAAGGACAGTGCCTGGTGGGTAGTTTGACTGGGGCGGTCTCCTCCCAAAGAGTAACGGAGGAGCACGAAGGTTGGCTAAGTACGGTCGGACATCGTACGGTTAGTGCAATGGCATAAGCCAGCTTAACTGCGAGACAGACACGTCGAGCAGGTACGAAAGTAGGTCATAGTGATCCGGTGGTTCTGAATGGAAGGGCCATCGCTCAACGGATAAAAGGTACTCCGGGGATAACAGGCTGATACCGCCCAAGAGTTCATATCGACGGCGGTGTTTGGCACCTCGATGTCGGCTCATCACATCCTGGGGCTGAAGTCGGTCCCAAGGGTATGGCTGTTCGCCATTTAAAGTGGTACGCGAGCTGGGTTCAGAACGTCGTGAGACAGTTCGGTCCCTATCTGCCGTGGGCGTTGGATGATTGAGGGGAGTTGCTCCTAGTACGAGAGGACCGGAGTGAACGAACCGCTGGTGTTCGGGTTGTCATGCCAATGGCATTGCCCGGTAGCTATGTTCGGAATCGATAACCGCTGAAAGCATCTAAGCGGGAAGCGAGCCCCAAGATGAGTCATCCCTTGGACTTTAAGTCCACTAAAGAGCCGTTCGAGACTAGGACGTTGATAGGTCAGGTGTGTAAGCGTTGTGAGGCGTTGAGCTAACTGATACTAATGACTCGAGAGGCTTAACCATACAACCCAGATGGGTTTTGCTAAGTAGCACTTAGCTTGAATAGAAACACTTAAGAAGTGATACTCAATACAGCTTTCTAAATTAACAAATAAAGGTTAATTACGCAGGTAATTGTACGGCAGACAAAGCCGTGACGAGCGAAGGGCGGAGTGTACGGTAGTACATGAGCACTGGAGTGAGGAAACAATGCCGTCAGACGTAGAATTAACCAGTAAGAATTTGCTTGGTGACAATAGCATTGTGGTCCCACCTGATCCCATCCCGAACTCAGAAGTGAAACGCAATCGCGCCGATGGTAGTGTGGGGTCTCCCCATGTGAGAGTAGGTCATCGCCAAGCGCCTAATTTAGCTTAATGTGCAAACGTTAAGTTAAAGGAGCGGTAGTTCAGTTGGTTAGAATACCGGCCTGTCACGCCGGGGGTCGCGGGTTCGAGTCCCGTCCGCTCCGCCAACATTTCGAAAAGCCCTAACAGCAATGTTAGGGCTTTTTCGTCTTTGGAATTTATCTATTTAAATTGTCGCGGAATCCTGTTCTGCAGCATTTATCCCTCTCATTTATTGAGCGCATCACTGTGTGATGTACCATACCAATCGTATTCAATATCTGTTCATTTCGCGGAGTACAAAGCACTTTAGGCAAGGTGAAGGCTTGAAGGCATAATGGGTTCTGCCAAAAGCCTTGAGCGCAGCATAAGCGCTTTACCAAGCAGTAAACATCTGACAGCCTCAAAGGCATCCTGCTTCCTGTGGGATTGACTTAAAATGGAATAACTCTTTCTGCGTTATGCGCCTCGGATTGAAATACTTGTGAGGCTATGAACTGGTGAGATATTTGATGTGGCTGGTTTCAATGGCGAGCTAAATTTAGTGGGATCGGGACAGTGTCAGTGGTTTGCTTAAATGAACTTGAGAATGAAAATACTCGACTAAAAAGCGGTTAAAGGCTGAAGTAATAGCAGAGATGATAATCCAATTTTGTTGATCAATATAAATACCCCTTTAGTGATTAGAAGAATATAGCCTACTTAAAAATCACTAAAAGTGAGCCATAGGGATCGCTCTTATCGGCCAGATTTAAACTGGTTTATAGCGTCTCTAAGGCTAATATTCTGTCAACTAAATAGCTTAAAAGCTTTGTTTGACTAAGAATCGCCATTCCCAACTGTTTACTGAATCGCCCCCCGTGTAAGGTACCGAAAAATCGATATGGGCGACGTTGCCGTAGCTGGATCTAGATGAATAAATCCGCGCGCCAATACCTATGCTACCGAGCGGGCCGTTGACTTCGTTATTGTCGGCTAAGGGGCCACCAGAGGCTTGGCCTACATCCGCAAAGACTGCCCAGCCGAGTTCGGCTAATTGGTATAAGTTGATATTCGGATAATTGCGGATTTCGGCGGTAAATAACCATTGGTTATCCCCTTGTTGATATTCGTTGGGATAACCTCGTACTCCAGTTTCATCCCCAAGTCCTTGAGTTAGATCGAGATAGGTATTATTGGACAGGCTTGCCCAAGCTTTGCCATATGCAATCCATTTTGGATTGATTTGATAGAAGTATTCCGCTTGTACATTAGCCTGAAAAGTATCTTTTTGCGTGGTGCCTAGAGTGCTGGTCGCGCCCATTTCCAGTAACCAAAGATGTTCATCAAATTTATAACCTCTAGTGGTTTGCCATTTAAAGTGGTAACCCACTGGGTTATTGTCGCCGATATCATTGGTTTCAATACCGAGTTGGATATAGTGATGCCATCCTAAGTTAAAGTCTTCATTATTACGGATCAGGTGCACGTTGTTCAGTATCTGAAAATCATCTTGAACATATTCATAGGCAACCCAGGGATACATAAAGTCCCTATCTTGTGGTAACTCTGAGTTAGGATATACCTCTGAATTGGCAAACTCGTGTTTGTCTTGGGTAAAGCCAGCAATAAAGCGAGACAGATTGTCGTTGCTTCTATTGAGTAACCAACCATATTGCAAATTAAGATAATCGACAGTGTGGGCAAACTCGTTCACCTCTTGCCCATTTTGTCTCAAAATATCGGTGCGGCTATCATCTTAAAACTCGGCCGAGTACATGGTCTCAGTATTCAATGAATAGAAAGGCTTGCTCACGTACACATGTTTAGCTTGGCCGTCACTATTATCATAAAATTCAGCGGCGACAATGCCGTGATCGATAAAACTCACGGGTGCCTCAAAGGCAAACTTATAGCCAGTGCGGGATTCGTTAGATTGATACTTTAAGCGGGTGCGAATGCCAGTACCTAGAAGGTTATCTTCTTTTACGCCAAAGGAATAACGAGTGTCTCCTCCTGAGCTGCTAAAGCTGGCCGTTGGCAGTAGCGACCAGTTGTCCCAAGTTTCAATAATAATGGATTCATCTTCGAGGGGAGAATCCGTTTGGGGATCTTTCTCACTTGTATAAACTTTGGCATCACGAATATAGGGTTCGGCGCGCAGTAAACGTTGAGACTCATCGAGATCTTTTTGGGTGACCGTATCGTTTTCGCTAAAGGTAAGCTTATCGCGAACCACATATTCCTTGGTATTTATATGCAGATAGTTTGCCCAGCGGTGGATAAAAAATGCATCGGGATCTGACTCGTCGAAGATCGGGTTGCTCACCACGACAATTTTGCTGACCTTTTTTGGGGCTTCCTCGGGAGGCGTTTTAGGCAAAGCCTCATCCGCTGTGGCTAGGTTGACTAGACCACAGAGGCAACAAGGTAGAATCGATGCATACAGGGTAAACTTCTGCATAAAACCACTCCCGTAAACTGGATGGCGACAGCTTAAGGTTCTGCTGTGCTTTACAATTTAATAACACACGGGATATGACGATTAGTCAAGTAAACATTTTAATAAGATTATGATTTTTCATAAGGTTATTTTAAGAATAGGGCTGGAATTGGCGCCAGCCCTGAGGATGAATGTTATAGCGTACGCCTTGGTGGTACTACGACGTTGGCAAAAATCAGTCCGGCGATAAGCGACATAAAGATCAAAAAGATCTGTGAGCCAATATGGGATTGGTTAAGCATAGTTTCGCCGGAGATCAGCGCGTTCAGCCCTATGTAGGTTTTACTGCCGGGTACTAAGATCACAATGCCTTGCAGCAATGCAATTGAGGCGGGAGCCTTCATCCAACGGGCATAAAGATTGGAGTAAACTCCTACGGCTAGGGCACCGAAAAATATCCCCACCGAATCACCAAAAAAGTGTCCTCCTAACATGGCGGAGAAAAATGCGACAATTCCCGCTAGAACGCCCCAAGGCGAATCTTGCATCCGTGCTTTAAAGATGAACACCAGCGCCATAGAAAGGATGGGCACCGCCGACCAAATCGCCCAGCGAGGCAATCCTTCCGGTTCAATATAAATGGCCTCACCGAAGAAGGCTTTACCAATTGCCATCCCCAACACTGCACCAAAATATAGCTTAAATAACAGCATACTGGCATCCATGATCCGCGCTGTGCCCGAAATCAAATCGCGTGCCGCCAGCTCAGCAAGCCCCAAGGTTAAGGCTAAACCGGGAATAAAGATGATGATGGAGGAGAGGATCACCACCGGAATATTAATATTAGGGTCGATGCGGGCAATGGCGCAGGCGGCAATGGCGCAAACAATCGTCGCGAATGGCTCTAACACTTCTGCCATGCGAGTCGAGCGCTCGGCGCGGTATACAAAGCCATAGACTAGCAAGCCTAACAAACCAGACCAAAAAACATCGTTCCACCCTGTGCCCATCAACATGGCAAATGCCGCTGCTGAGGTGCCGAAGGAAAAACAAGTTAGTGCTGGGCCGTAGGGGTTGGGTTTGTTGGCAATTTCCTCTAGCCTGTCTAAGGCTTCGGTGAGCGTGCGTTTACCTGAGGTGAGTTCATCCACCAGTTCATCGGTGCGGGCGAGAGAACCTAAATCCAACTCGCCGGGTTTTACCCGCGCAACATGGTTATATTCTTGATCGGTATCGTGTTGTAATACGAAGGTCATGGAGGTCGGCGAGATTAAAAAATAACCTTCGATTCCGAGCGTCCGAGAAACGGTTTGTAAATGGGTTTCAAGACGGTAAGCGGGTGTGCCAAACTTATGTAAAGCCTTACCTAGCTTAATGATAAATTTACGCTTTTCGAGAAACTGTTCGTTATCCAATCGGGCTATTCGCTGTATAAAAAGTTGTAAGAGATTGCGCGCGCATATTAACCTATCTCGTCACTAAAAGGTTAATGGCTTTTAACCTTAATGCAAATAAATTGCTGAATTTTTGCGGTATATACCGTGCTTATGTTAATTAAAAGGGAGTTGCTATGCCATTAATCGTAACAGGGTTTTACGCGAGCCTGACTGGGTTGTTAATCATTGCTTTAGCGTATCGAGTCGTGAAATTAAGACGAAGCCAAAAAATCGGTCTCGGTGACGGCGGTAACGATGCTTTAGCACTGGCGAACAGGGTGCACGCAAATCTAATTGAGAATGCGCCCATCGTATTGATTTTAATGCTAGTGGCCGAGGCGGGTGGCTTAGCGCATTTCTATTTGCATTGCTTTGGTACTGTATGGATTGTAGCGCGTTTACTCCATGCTATTGGCTTAACTCAGGGGAAAGGCGGTTATCATTTCGGCCGTTTTTGGGGCGTGTTGCTCACTTGGTTGGTGACTATCAGCCTAGCCCTAGTCAATTTAGCGCATTTTGCCCAAAGTCTGTAACTGCTGGGATAGGGTAATGGCCGTCTAAGCCATATCCTTAGCCACTTTAGGGGTATTAAGCGCATTGGCGTAAATACCCCGAAAAACACCTCGGCTGCTGTTTTTTTAATCGCACTTATCCCTGTTTGCCTGCTATACTCCGCGTCCCTAAATCGGTGCGGCTTGCTTTTGTCTGCACCTTTGTTTGACATTACGTTTTTGGGTCAAAATCGATGCAAGTTGAATCCACACTGTTTAGCCATCCCAAGTATTGGGCCGAATGTTTTGGCACAGCGCCTTTCTTACCTATGTCCCGCAAGGAGATGGAGAAATTAGGCTGGGACAGCTGTGACATTATTATCGTCACTGGCGATGCCTATGTGGATCACCCAAGCTTTGGCATGGCGGTCATTGGCCGGATGTTAGAAGCCCAAGGCTACCGCGTTGGGATTATTTCTCAGCCCGATTGGTCGAGCAAAGATGCCTTTATGCAGCTAGGGCGCCCGAATCTGTTTTTTGGCGTTACCGCTGGCAATATGGATTCGATGATCAACCGTTACACCGCCGATCGCCGTATTCGCAGTGATGATGCCTATACTCCCGGTGATGTGGGCGGTAAGCGCCCCGACCGCGCAGTCACGGTTTATACCCAACGTTGTAAAGAAGCCTTTAAAGATGTGCCAGTGATCATTGGCGGCATCGAGGCGAGTCTGCGCCGTATTGCGCACTACGATTATTGGTCGGACAAAGTCCGTCGCAGCGTGATTTTCGATGCTAAGGCCGATATCTTAATGTACGGCAACGCCGAACGCCCGCTGGTTGAGGTGGCACGCCGTTTAGCGGCGGGTGAAGCCATTGCGGATATCCAAGATGTGCGCGGTACAGCGGTGATCCGTAAAGAACCTATGCCCGAGTGGCGTGGGATGGATTCTCGCAAGATCGATCAGCTGCATAAGATCGATCCTATCCCGAACCCCTATGGCGCCGACGATGTGGGCTGCGCCAATTTATCTGGCCCATCGGATGTTAAAATTTTCGATAACGATGCGCCAAAGCCTATCAGTGTGCAGCCGCCACGCCCTAAGCCATGGGATAAAACCTATGTGCTGCTGCCTGCCTTTGAAAAGGTGTCTGAAGACAAATACTTATACGCCCATGCTTCGCGGATTTTGCACCAAGAGCAAAACCCGGGTTGTGCGCGGGCGTTGTTCCAGCCCCACGGTGACCGTGGCGTGTGGGTGAACCCGCCAGCTTGGCCACTCAATACCGACGAAATGGATGCCGTGTTCGATTTACCCTATAAACGGGTGCCGCATCCTGCCTACGGTAAGGAAAAAATCCCCGCCTATGACATGATCAAAACCTCGATCAACATCATGCGCGGTTGCTTTGGCGGCTGTTCATTCTGCTCGATTACCGAGCATGAAGGCCGGATTATCCAGAGCCGTTCACAAGAATCGATTATCAAAGAAATCAAAGATATTCAGGATAAGGTTCCCGGTTTTACTGGGGTGATTTCCGACTTAGGCGGCCCCACTGCCAACATGTATCGCCTCGGCTGTACCAGCGAAAAAGCGGAGAAAACCTGTCGCCGTTTATCCTGTGTGTATCCATCGATTTGCGGCCATTTAGGCACAGACCATAAACATACCATCGACTTGTACCGCGCTGCTCGCGCTGTGCCCGGCATTAAGAAAATCTTGATTGCTTCGGGCGTGCGTTACGACTTAGCGATTGAAGATCCTGCCTATGTCAAAGAGTTGGTCCAGCACCATGTGGGCGGCTACTTAAAAATCGCCCCTGAGCATACCGAAGAAGGGCCGCTCAGCAAGATGATGAAACCCGGCATGGGCGCCTATGATAAGTTTAAAGAGCTGTTTGATAAGTTTTCTAAGGAAGCGGGTAAAGAGCAGTTCCTGATCCCTTATTTTATTTCGGCGCATCCGGGCACGACCGACGAGGATATGCTCAACCTCGCGCTCTGGCTGAAGGAGCGTAAGTTTAAGCTCGACCAAGTACAAAACTTCTATCCATCGCCAATGGCAAACGCGACGACCATTTATCACACTGAGTTGAACTCGTTGAAAAACGTGAAGCACAGCAGTGAAGTAGTGCCAGTGCCGAAGAAGGGCCGCCAACGCCGCCTGCATAAGGCGCTGCTGCGTTACCACGACCCAGCAGGTTGGCCAATTATCCGTGAAGGCTTGATTGCCATGGGACGTGAAGATTTGATTGGTAACAGTCCAAATCACCTCGTTCCACCAGAAGGGCGCAACGAACGTGGCCCTAAATGGATGAAGGATGCCAACCAAGGGCAAAAAGCCCTGACACGCTTCTCGGGTAATCAGTTTGATGAGCGTAAAGGCAAAGGCGATGCCAAGGGCAAACCGAGCGCAAGCAAGCCTAAGGGACCAAAGTCTGGGGCGAATGCGGCGCAAGGTCAGCAGCCTAAAACCAGCCGTCCGGGAGCTAAGGCGCCTTTTGGTCAGTCGGGCTTTAAGGGAAAATCAGAGCAGGGTAAGGCTGGCCACCAAGGTCGCGGAAACAAAGCCTCTTCAGGCCGTCAGCACGCCAAGTAACGGTGAAAAAAAGCCACTCCAGTAAACCTATTTGGAGTGGCGCAGAGATGATAGTAAACCAGCGGTACCATCCAATGAGTGTGTGGCGAGCGTTTGTAGACGGAACGTGCGCCGCACCTCGGTCTCAAATGGGCCCACGGATATGAGGAACGTGAGCCACTATCCCTCAATGTACGGGAGAGCCTGATGAAGACTTTCCATTCCTAAAAGAAGTAGTTAATCCCTACCGCAAAGCCATTATCTTCCTGCGCTTCGAGTGCTGGATCATCCATATTGCTGAAATCTAACTTCATTTCGGCAAACATCACAGTGTCGTTACTGTAACGGTAGTGCAGGCCAAGCATGGCGAATTGGCGGGTCCATTTGCCTTGGATGGGCGTACTGGCATCTGTATCTAAGTCCAAATAGCTGAGGACAATCATAGGCACAAAGCCATTATCGAATTGATAGGCCGTCATCAGCTCAGCGCCAGTAGCGTCGTAGAGTTCGCCGCCGACTAGCTCATTGTTCTTACTCTGATGGGCGTTAAAGCCGACGTAGAGACCGCTGGCTTCGCGGTTATCGGCGTAGTGATAGTAATCACCATACATGGCGCCGATACCGACGATTTCGTTGGTTTCATCGACTTGAGTGTTTCCTAGGTGACCTTCAAAGTCGCCACGGTTAACGCCGGCGAGCAGTTTAAATTTGTTGGTGAGTGAGTAGGTTAGGCTAGCGCCGTAACTGCTATCGAAATTAAGCTCAGAGTTAGCCATTTCGCTGCCGTCATCGTTTTTTAAGGTGACATCACCATTGGTTTTGGCGGCGTATTGTAGGGCGATTTGCACTGGGCCAAAGCTATTGCGGTAGATAAACGCGGAGTCGGCACGGCCAGTTCCGGTTAAACCGCCATCGCTAAAGGCATAGGCACCGACACTATATCCGGCGAAGACGTTCGGTAAGTCCGTTGTGCCAGCGACATCGTAGTAAGCGCCCCATTGCTTACCAAAGCTGAGGCTACCCCATTCATCGTGTGACATACCGACATAGCCTAAGCGGTTGTAGAGGAAGTCTTCGGTTTTTTCGGCGGCCAATTTGCCACCTTGCATCACTAAACTGTCATCGCTAGACACCATGTTGATGCCCCATTCCGTGGTGGCAAAGGCGGTCCAGCCATTTCTCTCGCTGCGTTCAAAGCTAAATCGTACTCGGGAGGAGTCATCGATTACTGAGGTATCGTGGCTGTCGTTGAGTGCCGCGAAGCCTAACCAACCGCTTAAATCTAATGAATTTTTTTGATCGTTATAGAGTTCAATCGCTTGGCTGCTGGTGGCCACCAACAGCATAGGTAGCATTAACGCTATGCAGGTTTTATTCATCATTCCACCGAAATTAGGCAAGTTTTGTCTGGGGACCTTAGGCGCAGTGGCTTAAGGTCCCTAAAGACGGATTGCTGTTAAGTTTCTTATTTATTAAGGGATTAGACTCGCAGGTGCATTGTGCTCACGCCGCTTTGATCCCAACGCTTGGGGTTTTATTTGAAATCACCCCGTAGATGGTCCAACCGAAGAAGGTCGCGATAGCACCTAACATCACAGCAGTTTCACCAGAGCTATAGAGGGCGTAAAAGCTATACAGAGCACCGATAATCGCAATCACGTTGGCGACACGGGCTTTGTTCGCTGGCACCTTGAGTTGTTTTTGCATCACACCTAGCGCTGCCATCGACAGGATATAAGGCACAATGTTAGTTACCACCGCAAGGTTAACGAGCGCTTCAAACTGTTTGCTCAGTGATGGACTGATAGTCATCAAAGACAGCAGGGTTTGAATCGAAACGATGATGGTCATCCCCCAAATTGGCGCATCTGCTTTGCTGACTTTAGCGAACACTTTAGGGAAGAAACCTTCATCGGCAGAGGCTTTAAACACTTGCGCGATAGTGAACTGCCAACCGAGCAATGAACCTGTACAGGAGATAATGGCGCAGGCCATGACGATTTTACCCACAACAGGGTTAAACATTTGCGCGAAGGCTAAACCAAAAGGTGCGTTTGAATTAGCAAGTTCGGCGTTAGGCACAATCCCAGCTATCACGTTGGTGGAAACGATATAGATAAGCGCCGCTCCTAAGGTTCCGCCCATTACGGCGATAGGAACGTTTTTCTCTGGGTTATCAACGGCCTCTGAGTTAGCACAAGCCGATTCTAAGCCAAGGAATGCCCATAAGGTCATCGCGATAGAACCGCCTAAGGCTTTGAAGAACGGCATATCATGTGGGTTCCATGCGCCTTTATAGAGGTCGATGTCGAACCAGAACCAACCGACTAACGACACGCCAATCACTGGCAGAATAATCCCCCATACGGTCACGCTGCTCACGCGGCCCGTAATGCGAGCACCACCAAAGTTTGCGACTGTGGCTAACCAAAGCACGCCAATGGTGGCAAGACAGATAGCCATTGGGCTTAAGTTCACTTCGAGTAGCACCGCGGCATAACCCACGGCGGAGATAGCGATGGCGACGTTAGCGATAAGTAGCGAAACCGCATAGGTGTAGTTCGCCATAAAGTTACCGCTGCGGCCAAAGGCATATTCGGCATAACCGCCCATACCACCAGTTTTTTTACTGAACATCCCGCATTTTGCAAACGCAAAGGCCAGCGCGGTTGAGCCTGCGGCGGTCACAAGCCAAGAAAGCACAGAGATAGTACCGACTTGGGCTAATTGGGTGGGCAGCATGATAATCCCAGAGCCCATCATATTAACTATGGTGATAATCGTTAATTGGACAACGCCAATTTTATTTTCTGATTTACTCATAATAATGACCTAATAATATAATTCATTATAGAAGGTTGAAATTGACTGTAGAGCGGGGTTAATTAACTCTACAGTCAGATTCAATTATTTATTTAATACATAACCTAGGGCTTGGATTTTTCCGTCTGGGGTGCTTTCGAGGTAAACACCTTGTAATTCTGGAGAGAATCCGGGTAATAAATTGATGCCTTCTTCAAGGGCTAGGAAATAACGTTGTACTGCGCCACCCCATATTTCACCTGGCACCATACATAATACCCCTGGTGGATATGGCAGGGCGCCTTCTGCGGCAATTCGCCCTTCGATTTGTGACAGTGGCACTAATTCAACATTGCCGCGAATAAACTCGAGGTTAGCTTCCTGTGGGTCCATTACTTTTGTTGGGAAGTGAGCATGGCGGAACATTTCTTTTTGCAATTGTTTTACGTCATGGCTGACATAAAGGTTGTGCATTTCTTGGCAGAGTTGACGAATGGTATAGTCTTTATAACGAGCTTTATTGGCGTTATAGACGTTTGGCAATACTTCCGATAATGGCGCATCTTCATCGACTAATTTCTCGAAGCGAGATATTTGCGACACTAAGTGCTGCATTTTTGCCATATCTTCTGCAGGTGTCATCAAGAATAAAATCGAATTTAAGTCGCACTTCTCGGGAATAATATTATTTTCACGTAAGAAGTTAGCCAAAATCGTCGCGGGAATACCAAACTCAGTATATTTACCGGTTTCGGCATCAATACCTGGCGTAGTTAATAGGAATTTACAAGGATCAACGAAATATTGGCCTTTTTCATAGCCCTCGAAGGAGTGCCATTTTTGTCCGGGTTCAAACTCAAAGAAACGTAAATCATCGGCCATTAGTTCAGTTTGATAATCCTGCCATGGGCGCCCCTCGATCATACTTGGGATAAATGGCTTGATATATTTACATTTTTTCAGCAGTAACTTGCGCGCTTCGATACCGGCTTTTACCGCTTCACGCCACAGATAACGGCCGCTGGCGCCTTCGTGCATCTTAGCGTTCACATCCAATGCCGCAAACAGCGGGTAGAAGGGGCTGGTAGAGGCATGCATCATAAAGGCGTTGTTGAAACGTTTATGGTTGCAATATCTGGCTTGGCCTTTGATATGTTTATCTTTTTTGTGAATTTGCGAGGTTTGTGAGAAACCTGCTTGCTGTTTATGTACTGACTGAGTCACGATAATACCGGGATCGTCAGGTGTCAGTTCCAGCAGCAGTGGCGAGCAGTCGTTCATCATAGGAATAAACTGTTCATAGCCAACCCAAGCCGAGTCAAACAGGATGTAATCACATAGATGACCTATACGATCAACCACTTGGCGAGCGTTGTAGATAGTGCCATCGTAGGTGCCCAGCTGGATAATGGCTAAACGGAATGGACGTTGTTCATCGGCACGCTCAGGCGCAACGGCGCGGATCTGCTCCCTTAAATAAGACTCTTGGAAACAGTGGGCGTCGATACCGCCAATAAAACCGAAGGGGTTACGGGCGGTTTCCAAATAAATCGGTGTTGCGCCCGCTTGAATTAACGCGCCATGGTGGTTGGATTTATGGTTGTTACGGTCGAATAATACCAAGTCACCCTTCGCCAGCAGTGCGTTGGTCGCCACTTTGTTTGAAGAAGAAGTGCCGTTAAGCACAAAGTAGGTTTTATCGGCGTTAAATACCTTCGCCGCGTATTTTTGTGCATCCAGCGGCGCACCTTCGTGGATTAACAGATCGCCGAGTTTAACGTCGGCATTACACATATCTGAGCGGAAAATGGTTTCGCCAAAGAAATCGAAAAATTGACGACCCACAGGATGTTTACGGAAAAATTGACCACCCTGATGTCCTGGGCAAGCAAAGGTAGAGTTACCCATTTCCACGTATTTTTTCAGTGTGCCAAAGAAAGGTGGTAGTAGGGCTTGCTCATATTTTTGGACGGCGGTTTCGACCTGTTTTCCATAGAAATCGGTATTGTTACCGCAGAGTTCAAATACCCCGGTAATCGAGGAGCAAATATCATCTGGGAAGGTTTCTTCACAGCAAACGGATACGAAAATAGGCAGTTTTAATCCGGTATTTTTAATTTTTTCAACAATACCATTTTTAACATCATCAACAGAAACTACAGCCGCGCCCACATCGCAAAAATCTGTGGTTAATACATTGACAACTTCTCTGTCTATTTCAAAACATGATCTAACAGATAAGCTGGCGGCAACTTTTAATGATTTCATCGTTAATTTCCCTTTTACTTTAAAAAGTTTTGGATACAACTTGGCCTATACCTAATTAAAAATATTAATGGTATTAAATTAGATATGGCTATTCCGTGTGCAGATATGATGAAGCTATAAGTCGTCCAAGAATAAATAGATAGATTTATTCAAAATGAATGACTTAGCCGCAGCGTTACTGCACGAGCAAAAGAATGCTTTGATTTAGGTGCGAGATAATAAACCTGAAAAAAAACAGTACGATAAGTGTATGCGCTTACGAGGGCAATACCACTTTAGACCTGTTAATTGGTCTACTACCTACGCGAAGATTAGCGAAGGAAGATAAATGAATGGTCGAAGTAATCACGTTGGCTAGGCATCATGATATGTCTAGTACGTCGGATATGTGCCATGATTTTAGATTTCCTCTTCATATACAACTCCATTATGAAATTCGAGAAAATTATTAATTCGTTTTATTACGGCATGGAGTTTATCTAGGTGTTGCCAATAAAAATATGATCGGTGTCTTATTTTTAATTAACTGTAATTATTTATTGCAATAAGTTTTATCTGTGTAATTACAGTCAATCATCCTTAAGTATCATTATCTAAATAACGAAAGTAAATATTGTCAGTTTATTTTTAAAATTAAAAATGCATAAATTTATAAATAATAAATATCTAATTACGCGCAAACTACAGTATTAATTTGCTTGGTAATTTATAGAGTACGCCATCCCTGCATAAAAATGCAGATTAAGTCTTTACAAAATCACTTGAGTGCTTAAATATGACAAAAAGTCGACACTTTTTCTCAATTTTGAGCATTTAGGGAAGAAAATTGGCGTTTTGAGGCAGGTTTGCCACTTAAGACTGACGTAAATTAGCGGTGTTACGTATCAATTGGAGATTGTGATGAAGCATTTACATAAGTGGATAGTCGGAATTGGATTATTTACCGCAGTATTAGGGTCGGTGCAGGCCATGACCTTATCGAGCAAAGATATTAGTGAAGGTCAGCAATTATCTAATCAATTTGTTTTTAATGGGTTTGGCTGTACAGGCGCAAATATTTCGCCCCAACTTGCTTGGCGCGATGCCCCTGAAGGCACGAAAGCCTATGCGGTGACGGCGTATGATCCCGATGCACCGACGGGCAGCGGCTGGTGGCATTGGGCAGTTTATAATATTGGTGGCGATCAACAGCAATTAGCGCAAGGTGCGGGTTCTAAAGCCAATGCATTACCTAAAGGGGCGATTGCGCTAAAGAACGATTTTGGCACCACCGACTTTGGTGGCGCCTGTCCACCACAGGGGCACGGCATGCACCGATATGAATTTACAGTGTGGGCGCTACCGTCGCCATTAGAGTTACCTAAGGATGCCTCACCCGCGCTGTTAGGCTTTATGCTCAATGCACAAGCTTTAGGGCACGCTAAGCTGACCGCAGTGTATCACCGCTGATATTACAGGGCTGATGTATGATCCGCATGTTTGAATACGACTCGAAACAGGCGCAGTCACTCTCACGGGTGCCTGTGCATCAGCCCTCGATTATTAGAGTGATCCAAGGGGAAAAGTCGTTGCTTTGGCAAGATGATACCCTCGCCGTGAATGCGGAACAGCTATTATTGTTACCCGCCGGAAGCCATATCAGTTTCGTCAATCGGCCGATGAGCGGACGTTACCGAGCGGTGCAACTCGTCTTGCCCTATGAGTTGCCCTCAGGCGTTACGCTGGCGGCAACCGATAGGATGATGCCAAAGCCTACACAAACGATCTCACGCTCGGTCGATTTTGCCTGGAATGCGTTACTGCATAGCCTGACCTTGGCGCTGCCCACATCGGTGCAGATGCATTATTTAGCCGCATTATTGTTAAGTTTGCCGCAGCAAAGTAGTGTGAATTGGCTTTATGGGCATAAGCAATCGAGTGTCACCCAAGCCGTATTGGCAATACTGAGTCAACATCCTTCGGCCCCGTGGCAGCAAGAGGAAATCGCCGACAAGTTGCATATGAGCAGTGCCAGTTTAAGACGTAAACTGGCGCAGGAAGACACTAGCTTTAGGCAATTACTTGCCGAAGTGCGCTTGTGCCAGGGTTTAGCACTATTGCAAAACTCTAGCGATTCAGTTTTACAAGTCGCATTGTCTTGCGGGTACTTGTCAGCAGAAAAATTTTCGGCACGCTTTAAACAAACCTTCGGCCTAACACCCGCCGCGTATCGCCGCACCTTATGAACAATCTGCGCAGTTGAGTGGAGTGCCATCCTTGGCTGGGTTTGGGTTAACCTTTCCAGTTTAAATCGAAGTCGTAGCGAACCCCGATAGCGATACTGTTATCTGTATCTCGGTTGTCATTGTCTTGATATAAGTATTCTGCATGTAGGCGCACATTGGCGCTGGGATTCCACTCTATTGTGGTATTAACGCCTTGATAGTTAAGACTGCTTGAGTCGTTTATCCCATCGTCGAATCGGAAGTAACCCAGCTTAAGCTTATAGTCCTGGCCGAGTGGAAGGGCGAGTGCACTATCGAGGCTATAGCCCTCTCGGTCTTCGCCTTGATTGAGTTGGTAGTCCTTATATTGATAGGCAACGGCAAGATAGACACCATTGGTAAAGCTATAAGCCATTGCAAAGCCAGTAGTATTTTCTTTGCCAGTATTAAGATTGGACTCGAAAGTATCCTGCTCTAGGTAACTTAGGCCTAGGTGCAACTGCTGCCAGTCGAAGCCAAGCCCTGCGTTCAGCATATCGGCACCACTGTTGGCCTCTTCGCTCTTAAATTGCGCGGAACCCATAAGGGTAAAATAGCCGATTTTTGTTTGATAGAGCGCGAGATTATCCGTAAAGAAAGGACTCTCCTGATTGTAGGCGAAAGGTGAGTTGGCATTATTGAAGATGTCAGTATATTCGGCGACTAGGCTATATTGTACGGGGCGTTGACGGCCGAGAGTGAATTGTCCCCAAGGAGAGCTTACGCCCGCAAAAGCTAAGCGTGCATCACCAAAGCTACCATCACCGTTCAGGTTTATTTTCCATTCCCCTTGTGCCAGCAGTGCCCAGCCGGGAGCGAATTCAGTTTTACCTTTAATCCCTATACGTGAGAGCGCATCTCCAACATCCCAATCGTCGCTCAAACGACTATCGCTGTAGACTAGCGTCGGTCTCAGTGAGCCGTAGAGGCTAAGTTCGGTATTTTGCAGTTGAGTTGTTTGTTGCTGTTCTAAGTGTTGTAGGCGGCGATCGAGTTGCTCCCAATCACGATTTTCTGCGGCCATAGTGGCAAAAGGCAGCGTGAGACCGAGTAGCAGTAGTGAGGTTTTATTCATAATTTCCCCTTATTTTAGGGTGTAACGGTTTTTTAAGATGCAACTAGCCCTGACCTTAAAGATCGCGGACATGGGTGTGGGTGATTCCCCCCGAATGGGGGGATACTGGCGTTATTGACTCACTTGGAGTTGCAGTGACCCCGAGTCGTCAGCTTTTACTTGCTTTTAGGTAACTTCTGGAACCAGAGATTGTGGTGTTGCTTAGCCCAGTTCTCATCGCATTGTCCCGTGAGCATGCATTCCATACCGCCTTCAGAAATCACTGTCGCCATATAGATATGTACGACGGTAAATGCCCCTAGCACGAAAGCGCTCACGAGATGCAGGATTAAGGCGAGATTGGCGCCATCTTTGGTTGCGACCAAGCTTGGGAACATCAAGACCACACCGGAGCCAATCATCAGAGCGCCAAACAGGGCAAAACACCAGAACCAGAGTTTTTCGCCTGCGTTAGCAAAGCCTGCATCAGGGTGCTTACCTTTGAACGAGCCGAAGTTGAGGTAGCCGCCGAGCGCCTTAAACCAACCTAAGTCGCAGGCTTCAGGGAGTTGTTTGTTGGCCCATTTCACCACCATTACTAACCAACCTAATATAAAGGGAAAGGCCATAAGGTTATGAATGGCTACAGAGCTACCGATAAAACCGATCCAACGTTCTGCTCCCATATTCGGTTCTAACCAAAAACGGCCTGCGATCATCGCTAGTCCGGTGCCGATCAGCAGTAGGCAAGCAATTGCGCCTATCCAGTGGAACAATATATCCATTCCACTCCAGCGGTTGACTTTATGGCCAGAGAAACCTTGAGTCAGTTTTGCCTTGCCATTGATTAAAACAAACAGGGCTAAGACGAAAAACATCCCAAAGAAACTGTAGGTCAGTAGATCGGCCCACCAAGTCGCAGGAGCGAGCGTTTCGAGATAGCCTTGATTGACTTGGGCCAAGGGCGCAGGAAACTCAGGCTGTAGTGGCATTCCACGAAGTTCAGGAATATCCCCTTGAACGGCGATTTCCTGTATAGGTTGCCATTGTTGAGGTTGGGGCATTAACGTTTCGCTCGCCAGTAGCGGTAAGCTGTAAATGCCAGCAGTAAGACTAGTGATAACAGTGATTAATCTTTTCATATTATATCCTTAAGCATCGAGTCGAGGCTTTTCAGATGGGGCATGGGCCCCTGCAATATTTAATCTGTTCGCCAAAAAGTCGGCTAGCGCCTTGGCATAGCAGTCCCAAAACTTGAGCTGAGCATGGCGTGACATTCCGTCTGTGAAATATTCAAACCAAGTACCGAGATGTTGTTGTAAAAAACACTGCGCCATCTGGTTCAACTCATTGGCTACTGTAGGGTTGGTATTGCTATGGTGGTGACGTAGGGCTTCGGCACAGAAGAGAAACTCCATTTCATTGCCAATATAATCAGCAGGTTCATTGAGTTTGTTATCTATAACTAAGCCCAGTTTTTGGTAAAACGTCGCCACAGCGCTAGTGTTGTCGGTGTTGAGTTGCCTTCCCCCATCGCGATACACAGACTCGTAAGGGGGAACTAACAAGCGTGTCGGTCCGATACACATGCGGTTATAGTCACATTCGAGCTCTATCGGCTCAGTCAACCATTTACGAGCCTCCTGCAACAGCATGGGATATTGCTGGTTATGCTCTAACCAAGTGATCAGCAGTTGCAAGGTTTCGGGAGAGGAAGGAGTAAACAACATTCCCTTGAACGCCTGATAACCTGCCGCTACTGGACCAAAATCCGTTGATGTCATAGCCGCTCCTTAACAATGACCATGTTAGGTTTGGTGACGCAGTTACCGTAACCAATCCCTTGCTTAGAGACTGAAGGTTTTTGAGCGAGTAGCTGATTGATACGGTCGGTATCGAGACATTTTACGGGGCAGCCATCGACGCACGCTGGCTTAAGACCTTGGTCGATCAGTTCAATGCACATATTGCATTTAGCGGCTTTACCATCAGTTTTAAGCATGACGACGGCATCGTAAGGGCAGGCGCTGACACACAGGCCACAACCTGTGCACTTGTCGCGGTTGAGTACGACGAGCCCGTCACTACGTACGGTATATGCTTGGGCAGGGCAAGCAATTAAGCAGGCTGGATTACCACAGTGCATACAGGAGTGGCTTAGCCATACGTCTATTGCACCGTCATCGCGCGGCACTTCGTATCTGTCAACTTTACGAAAGCGTACGTCTTCTGGGAGTTCATTGTGGATTTGGCAGGCAATGGTGCAGGCTTGGCAGCCAACACAGTTTTCTTGTCTGAAGACGAATCCGAGTTGATGTTTATTTTCCATGGGGTTCTCCATCAGGCTTTAGCCAAAGACACGCGGGTTGAATGGTAGGCAGAGCAACCACCCATGTCGGTCAATCTGTCTGTCGTCAATGAGTTAGTGCAACCCTCAGTGCCGTTAGGATTGAGTCTGAGCCAATTACATTTAGGGCTCATCAAGGTCCCTTGAGGTACGCCACTGGTTATCATGGCGTCAAACTTGGCCTCACCGCGGTGATTACTGAGTTGAACTCTGTCGTTGTTTTTGATGCCGTAGGTTTTTGCATCTTCAGGATTGATTTTTACGTAGTAGGCGGGAATGGCACGAATGTATTTTACATTGTAGAAGGAGCTATTGACCCGCTGTGGAACACCTGATGAGAGTAGGCGGAAGGGAAGTGCTTTTTCTTTGGCTTCCATCTCATCTTCGGGTAAACCCCAATCGAGTACAGGGTGAAAACCTGCATCGGCCATGAGCTGAGAACTAAATTCAATCTTGCCACTTGGCGTATCGTATTTACCATCGGCGAGTACAGGCTGGGGAATGTCTAACTTGATGTATTTTTCCTTCATCAACCGCTCGTAACTGACGCCTTTATAGTAAGGCGAATCGTTCGTTAACAGCTCGCGAATGATGTCATCATTACTGGCTTTGAAGGCGGGGTCTTCAAATCCCATGGCTTGGCCTAATTCACGGAAGAAGGTCCAGTTGCATTTAGATTCTCCCAGCGGTTCAATGACTTTCTGACAGACCTGCACATAGTAGCCATGGTAGTCGCCGACGATATCATCGGTTTCAAATTGGCTGGCCGCAGGCAGGATAATATCGCAGTATTGCAGTGAGTCCGTCATGACCATGTCATGGCCGACCACAAACAGATCTTCCCGTTTCATCCCTTCGATAACGGCATTGGTATCCGGTGCCACAACGACAGGGTTACCGTTATAGATAATCATGCCGTGAATCGGTTTACTCGGTTTGTCATGGCTGGTGGGATGTGTAGGATGAAGCGCCTTGGCAAGCTCAGTCATATTAATCCGCTGCGCATCAGGATTGGAGCGCATATATTTACCGCTCGCTTGATACTGATTCAGTCCGCCACCTGCATGAACGTTATCGTAGATTAACCCGTTACCACGCTTACCAAAGTTCCCTGTAACGGCGAGCAACATAGCCACAGCGCGGGACATGCGGGCACCGTTAAAGTTACGTTGGAAACCATAGCCCATACGCAACATGGTTTTTTCGTTTTCGCCTAGCACCTTGGCAAATTCAAACATTTTTGCCCGAGGAACCCCTGTGATCTTCTCTATTTCGTCGTAACTGATCTCGTTCAAGCGTTGCAATAAGGCGTCGTAGCCAATGGTTTGCTCTGCGATAAACTTATGTTCGACAAGATCTTTCTCTACAAGATATTTCATTATGCCCGCGCAGAGTTGCACATCTGTGCTGGGGCGAGGTTGTAGGTAAATATCTGCCTGTGAACATAAAGGGGTTCGCTGTGGATTGACGGCTAACAGCTTGGTGCCGCGGTCACGGGCTTGGTTAATGAGTTTGATAGCAATAGTGTTAGAAACAACTTCATCATGTCCCCAGGTGAGGTACACATCGCTGAGTAAGATATCCTCAGGATCTGGGCCGAGGAAGGTGCCATACAAGGATTCGAGCCCATCATAGGCGGCATAGGTACAGACTTTACGTTCAAGAATAGAGGAGCCGATACGGTTCCAGAAACGCTCACCGGAAGCGGACATACCAATGGCGCCATAATTACCAGAATAGCTATAGGGAAGAATGGCCTCTGAACCGTGCTCTGCAATGATCTGCTTGAAACGACTAGATATTTTACTATAGGCTTCATCCCAACTAATACGGCGCCATTTACCTTCGCCTTTGTTACCAACACGCTCCATTGGATGTAAGATCCGGTCGGCGGCATAGGTATACTGAACGTAGCTTTGACCTTTCAAGCAGGGAGCTAAACCTGTTTTAGCTTGTTCTTCTGCCCCGGATACATAGGTCATGCGACCATCTTGCACTCTAAACTTAAGTAAACATCGGGCTGCACAGTTGCGTAAACAACTATGATAAACAACATCTCCATTTCGTTTTGCCAATAGACCTGTATTGGCGCCTTGTTGCTTGGCATGTGCTATGCCGGGGGTTAAGCCTGACAGGGAGGACAGCACAGCGCTTGCTGCAGCTCCTTGTAAAAACGTGCGTCTATCGATTTTCATCGTCATCACCCACCATGATTTGAACCTTAGGTTCGTTTTGATTATTGGCTTTGTGCCTTTTATATCGCCGGGGAACCGGCATGCCCCGAGAGAATCTCAGGGCGAAATTACTTACATCACATAGGTTTGCAGTTGGTTTTGCCCATTGATCAGGCTGATGGTCAACAGTTTGCCATCCTGTACTAACAGTCCTTGCGGATTGTTCGTGCCAGCCAGTTTGGCCATAGGTGTTACTTCGCCAGTAAGCAGATTGAGCTTAAGTACCTCGCTGCCGTCATTGTTGAGGATCCAAGCTTGCTCGCCTTGAACGCTGATGCCTGTTACTTGAGGTAGTGCAGGGAGTCCTTGTAAATTTGATTCGGCAGAGAGCGTCATATCTGTGCGGTCAAAGCGTGATAACACTAAGTGTTCGTTGAGTGCATCGCGGGTCGTAACCGTGACAAATTGTGCGAGTGTGCTGCTGTAACCCAATGCCAAGCTGTAGCTGGTTTTAGCGCGTACCGTGCTGAACTGGCCGCGAGCGGTTTCACCTATGCCATCGCTACTTTGGTTGAAGCGGCGATAGTTCATTTCCCAGTTTTGTGTTGGATCGAGCGTTAATTCCGCCCAAGCTTTATTGAAGCCCATCACCAGCAAGCTGTTGGCGGAAGTAAAGGCAACCCCATGAAGCGTTTCAATATGCAGCATATACATGCCGTCAATCTGCGCTTTACTGAGAATTTGCATTTTCTTATCAAGGATATAGACCCAATTATCTGTTGTCGTCAGAGCATAAACTCCCGCATCGGCCTGATAGTCAATGGCAGTCACTCGTCCACTTATCTCCGATGGCAGCACTTGTTCAGCGACTAATTTCGCTCTAGGAGCCTTAGCAAATAGCGGTTCTGTTGGTTGCCAAGTCTCAATATCAGGATTATCAATGGCGTAAGCACCGCGAGCATTAGGTGCATAAGTTGGCCAGTGGTCGAGTTCCCAACTCATGTATTGAGGATTAAAAGAGACTCGGCCAGGGCTATCTTGACCTACGAAGGGAAGGGGGCCCGTTTGCGTAAAGGCTTGGACAATATTGCCACTGATCACGACTAGGAATATCCCACAGGCAACCTTAGGAAGCGTATCGAGTGGTTGCTTGCCGTAGCCGTTATTCGGGAACTTATTGCCAAGTGTGAGCATGAGTAATGCCACCACAATAAGCACGACGACAAACACGAATAACGCCCAAGTATAGGTATGAGCGCCCATGATTTTCAGTGAAAAACCTTGGCCAATATCACTGCCTAAATTGATCGAGGTATGAACTGAGGCCATAAAGGCACCATATATTCCAAGCCAAACTAACGCGGCGATATATTTAGGTTTTAGGCCAAAGCGAACGATATAGAGGGCAGTTAGCGCCACTAAGATCATGGCTGTACGTTCTTGCCAGCAGAAAGCACAAGGGTTATCTAAATAAATAAATCCGAAAATAAAACAAGCAATACCAACGGGTAATGCCATGATAATAATAGAAGCAAATGAAGCTAGCTTGTTAAATAAATGCTCTTTCATGGTAGCCCTTTAGTAATTGCCGATAGGAAGTAAAATGCCCCAAGACATCATTATCCAAATGAAGAAACTTAACCCAATGCAACCAAATAATAATTTGTCTGCGAGCGACTCTTTTTCTGGTTTTTTTAACACCAGATAAGCGGCAAATGCCGTGATGCAAAAAAGTGTGAACTCCATTAACTACCTCTTTATTGACGTGTGACTTATCTCTTAATTAGCTGAGGCTAATCGCCATTCTCTCTCTAATCCATAAACGAGTTTTGATTTAACCCAGTTGAATGCTGGTGAGTTATTTATATTTCCATAGAGAATGTAATTTCCAACTGCTCTTTGTTCACTGCGGATTTCTTTAATATCGTTAATCATTTCATCTGTTAATCTTCGATAATTAACCGAGGGAATCATGTCGACAAATTGACGAGTAAATTGATTACAACTTAACGTGATGCTGTTAGATTGAGCGAGCATTTGCATGGCGGTTGCTACACTGTCGGTATAACCCGCCACATCCATTTGTAATCCATTGTCACGACAAAGATTAACCAATAGCGGACAACTGAGATCGTTATAGTTATCAATCTCTAACAGTGGATAGTTTGATAGTTGTTCCAATGACATTTCACCCTCAAGAATGGGGTGGTTATGATTGGCTAAGATGTATATATCTCCGGTTTCTGAAAATATTTCATTATTGAGGCGACTATCATCGAAGCCTTCGTACACAACAACAAAATCAATATCACCTGTAATAAGTTCATTGTTGCAGTCATGACTTAAACTACGAACATCAAATCTAAGATTGGGTGCTTCTGGTTGAATATAATTAGCGATTACTTTATGTACGGCATAAACGAATTCATCGTAGGCGCGTATTACAAAATGACCGCCTGACTCACTAGGAGTAAAAACAGAATGTTGACGTTCGAGTAGTTGATATTGTTCAACAAGATACTTAGCGTGCGGAATGAGCTCTTCTAACTTTTTAGTTGGAATTAATCCATGTGATTTACGAATGAATAGTGAGTCCATGAATATATCGCGTAGTGCATTTAATGTACGCGTGACGTTACAGTTTGATAGACCAAGCTCTGTAGCCGCGATATTACCTTGACCATGTTTATAGACGGAAAGTAACACTCTAAGCTGAAGATAATTCAGATTATCTATTTTCATGTTTAGTAAACTCTTTGCAATATTTACTTATTACTATGAGTTCTTTGTAGGCTTGTTGCCAAGATTAATGTGGCATTATGTTCTGGTTAATTCTGTTATTTATGAGTTTCATCCTGTTTTTAAGCGATTGAAATAATCTTATTTCTGATGATGAAATTTAATTTTTCTGGGTTTTATGAGTGAATGTGTGAATAGGGTCAAATATAAAGTTGAAAGATATATCGATGTAAATATTTGTGATGTTTGTACTTGTGTTATCTATTAGTGTGTCGTAGAAGGTTAATCGGGCTAAATAACAGTCAATATGAAAATGTGATATGAGATTGAATGTTTGCTTTATTCTTGAACAAAAGTGTGATTAGTTATTCGTAATACTCGGGGTTTGCTAGTTTGGAAAGGTAATGTGGATAGCAGTATTCAGGTTACGTTTAAATGGCACATTTTATCAGAGGGGGGGAGAGGTTTATGGCCGAGGAAGCATTTACTGAAACTGGTTTTTGGAACAAAATCAAAATGTTTGGTCGCCAGGCTGGGCGTGAGGTGGTTGAGCGTGCTTTGTGGCTTTACTATGCTGCACAAAAGCCTAATACACCTACGTGGGCCAAGTCGGTAATTTTTGGGGCCTTGGCGTATTTTATCTCGCCTTTAGATGCGATTCCCGATTTAACGCCGTTAGTCGGTTTTACTGATGATTTAGGGGCGTTAGCGGCGGCGTTGACTATGGTAACGCTTTATATTGATGATGAGGTTAAATCACTGGCTGCGGCTAAGTTAGCGTTGTGGTTTGGCGATGAGCCGACAACGCCTAAATCCTGATATCTCTGAGCATTAAACCTTAAAAATATGATTTTATTAGTGGTTAATGAAGATGAGTTGGCTTAGTTTTTTGAGGGTAAAAAAATTTTCTGTTAAACGTTTCACTATTACGCAATTGCGCTATATGCTAGCGCTGTTTTGTGAACCCATTGTGTGTGTTTAGGCAAATAAATGAAAAATATTATGGTGGTGATCCTGTGGTTGATAGGAGTCTCTGCCGCCACTCCCGTGTTCGCCGATAAGGCCTCGCCAGAACAACTCGCTCGTCTGTACCTCGATTTTATGGCTCAAACTAGTCGTCAGAGTGAAACTCTGTGGCCGGGATTTCGTCTCGACGATAAAGTCCACCTCTTCAGCTATGCGGGCAGTGTTTGGTTACGTCAGCCCGGTGGTGAGATTATTAAAGACAACAGTGTGTTAGAGTCAGTTAACCTTCACTCTGGTCTATCAGTTAATTTTGGTTTTCCTCAGTATCAAGGGTTGGCTGGTGTGCTGATCCAGCTCGAGTCGCCGACGATTCAATTTGATAGTACGACAAAAACTGCCGATTTGCCTTTCGTGATTTGGGCTGGCAATAGCGTGCATGAGGCGTTTCATTTTTACGCTCAATCCGAGTGGCGTGTATTAGAGGACGCTCGCCGCTATGAAGGGGAGGTCTACCCGCTTAATTTTGATGCGCGCTATTACCGTCTTCAGTTATTCAACTCGCTCATGTCAGCCTTAAAACAGCCCGAGCAACAAGCATTGTACTTAGGCCATGCTGCTTACTGGTTGCAGGCATGGCGTCAAACGGCGCCTAACGAAGATAAAGTCAGTTATGTGAGTGATTTAGTCGAAGGCAGTGCAAAATACGTTGAGTTGATTGCGGGCGCGCGCTTCCTGAGCCAAAACCAAACCTATCTCGGTTATCAACAGATACTGCTGCAATATGTGCAGGATTATTATCAACAGCAGCAAATGCTTGGCGGTTGGACGGCCGAAGCTGAGAATATCGGCGCACTTGCGGGAATACTGTTAGATAGCACTCAAGATGGCTATGTGTGGAAAGAGTCAGTGATGTCGGGCATGTTGCCTGTGGATTTACTACTGGGTCGCATTAAGCCGATTACTCCACCGGTTGGGCAAAATAGTGCACAGAAGAAACGTCTGCAAGATATGCTGGCTTACTATCCGTCGACTGACCAAAAATTGGCTCAGCTGTTGCGAGATGTGCAGGACCCCAAGGTGCCACTATTGGTCATGCCGAGCGTGAGCGATAGCAGTAGTTTTATGGATGTGGGGGAAGTTCGTTCCGGGTTTTATGTCGTGCCTTATCAAGAGGAAATGACTCAGGCTTATTTAGGGATGAGTGTGCAATTTAGTAACTTAAATGTCAGTGGTAGCCCCTTGTTGGATGTGCCTTTGCAAAATTATTGTGAGGGCATTGAAGCCGCAACTCTGTTACCTTTGGGGTTTACCTTCCAACGCGAAGGTCAGTATCTGGTGTTTAATGAGCCGGAAATCCACGGAACAATAAGGGTTTCTGCAAGTGTTGTTGAGGGAAGAACCCTCTACTGTGCGATGAATTAATATGAGAAAAAATCAGCTCGAATTTACCTACATGCGCGGCATTGCGATTATTTTTATCGTGCTTGGGCATAGTATTTACAACTCTGGGGAAGGGTTTCCGTCATTGCTGGAAAATTTACTCAGAGGTGGCACGGCGCTGTTCGTGTTTATCTCTGGCTATTTTTTCCATCGGATTTTTTATAAGGACTTCGATTACGGTAAGTTCATGAAGAATAAAGTGCAAAATGTGCTTTATCCCTTCTTAGTGGTTTCTGCTGTTGGCTTATTCTGCTTGAGTTTGCGCTGGATTTTTATGGAGCATCAGCCACTTGAACAGTTGTTGCTCAGTATTTTTTATACCGTACGGAATGGTTACATCTTGTACCCGCATTGGTATATCCCTTTTATCATGGCAGTGTTTTTATTGTCGCCAGTATTTTTATGGTTTATTCGCTGCTCACAGCAAATGCGTTGGACGCTATTTGTACTGAGTTGTGTGGTGGCCATTTTGCTCCACAGACCCATAGGCAACGTTAACTTTATTCATTCAGTCGTTTATTTTATGCCTTTCTATTTGATTGGTATTTTATATTCCCAAGATGAACATATTGTGATGCGCTATGGCTCGATTTTGAGTGCATTAGCAGGGATTTTCCTTGTTGTGAGTTTGGTTGAACAGAGTTACATAGTGCAGCACATTGGTAACTACCATAAAGCGCCGTTTGAATATAACGGCATCGACTGGCAGTTTATCCAAAAACTGAGCCTGTGTGTGTTGGTGCTTAACTTCTGTGATTGGCTGTCAAAACGTAGTCGCTTACCTTGGCTTATCGAAATCGCCGAAATGAGTTTTGCGATTTTCTTTATCCATCCGCTGTTCGATATGTTGTTTAATACCACTGCAACGATATTCCGTTTCCGTTTTCCGCCTGGGTCTGCTATCACGAGTATTCTGTTCTCGGCCGCGATTTTTCTCTTCCTGATGGTGGGTAGTATTATCACGGCACGCTTTATCAAAAAACGTTTAGGTAACCGTTCTCGTCTTTACATCGGTTGGTAATCCTTCACAAGTACAGGGGAATTAAGTTTAAATTTATTCCCCTGTGTTAGCGTGTTTTGCATTGAATTTCCCATGGAAAACATAATGCAAACTATCACCTTAGCACGTCTTGGAATTGTCGGCCTATGGATGGCAACGCCAGTATTTGCCAATGCGACTCCCAAACCTGCACTTGCCATAGAACAAGAGACTTTCTTCAATCAATTAGCCGCCCATTGCGGTAAAGCGTTTGCGGGTAAAGTCGTCTCAAAGGACAGCGCCGATGCGGCTTTTCGTGATAAAGCGCTGGTGATGCATGTGCGCGAATGCAGCGATACTGAGCTGAAAATCCCATTCCATGTGGGAGACGACCACTCCCGTACTTGGGTGATCACTAAAACGGAACAGGGGTTAAGGCTAAAGCACGATCACCGCCATCAAGATGGGACTGAAGATAAAGTCACTATGTATGGTGGCGATACCGCCAGTATGGGAACCAGTCAAAAGCAATCATTTCCCATCGATCAGGCATCGATTGATAACTTTATGCAAAATGGCCTAACCCAGTCTGTCACCAATGTGTGGCATATAGAAGTTACGCCAAACACCTTCAGTTATTTACTCACTCGGGAAGCCCGTCATTTTCAAGTGGATTTTGATCTAACCCAACCGCAGCCTTTCCCGCCAGTTCCTTGGGGACATGAGTAGGTTAAAGCGTAATTAAAACAAAACCTCTGAGCTTTTCGAGTTCAGAGGTTTTCTGGAAGCGGTCTTGTAATCTTAGTTAGCCCTAGGCTCGAAGGTAAAAGATTGTCCCGCCAGTGCGGCTTCAAACATTAGTCCACCCTTGGCAACGGTAAAGACTGCCATGCCATTGATATAGGCTGCGGTAGCAGATTGATTACCACCGGCTTGACCTGCACCTGCCGAGTTGCCTGTGGTGCCCGCTTTGGCGTTAGCGCCCATATTAATGGCAACGGCGGAGGCTTGGGCATCAAACTCAAAACTGCCACTGGTGAACTCATTGTAGGATTTGGCATCTTTAAAGAAGATGATTTCACTATAGGCTTGTCCACCTAATTGAAATCCAATAGATAGCTGGGTTAGGCTGGAGTCTCCCATATATTGTCCCGCTTGAAAAACCCGACCTTTGCCGTAGGCGGCGCCAATACCAATTCCACCTTTGCCAACTGTTGGAAAGAGGGCGTAGCCATAGGCGGTATCAAAAAATTTGCGGGTTTCCTTGGCTTGGTGAAAATTTTTTAAAGCCTCAGTGTAACTATCATCTGCTTGCGCAGCTGGTGTCAGTAAGCTGGCAATCAAGCAGGTCGATGCGACAACAAAAGATAAAATTGATTTCATGGCGTTCCTCCTTAAGTCTTGGTTCCATCAGACTACCCTTTGTTGTCACAAATGACAGCCTAAAGCTGCGTTAATGTCAGCTCGGATTCAGTTTTTCAATAAGACATGCTGCCAGTTTTGATTGCTAAGCGATGGTTTAGTTCTGAGGTGTACTGGGCGTGGTAGTCGATTTTTCCTTGCTATCGTTCGATTCTTGCTGCAGTTGCTGAATAAATTCAAGCTCCTCGGGGGTGAGCACTCCTGAAGATGAAGATTCAACTTTGGGTTTAGGCACTGATAAATGGCCTTTCAAATACGCTGTGCGAGTGATCTGCTTTAGACCATAGGCGGCAAGTAAGTAGAAACTTAATAGTAAGCTTAAGCGGGGCAAGGCGTGGGATAAGGCTGAAAGCGAGTCGCCTAGATAAAAAGGCAGTACAACCACAAATACACGCAGTAGCCAGTTAAATAACATCGCTAAGGTTAGGCCAAATAACCAGCGGAAACGGATGAGTTTCAAGGTGTCCTGTGGTGCATCGCTCAATGGCGGTTGACTGACTTTATATTGTTTAAGTAGATGCCACAGAGCGACAAAATAGGCTGCTGTTTGAGTAAACAGCAACAACGGCATTGCTAAACTCCAGTGGCTGAAATCGATCGTCAGCGGATTATTAAAGAATTCAGCCTGAAACCAAATGGCGTTTTTATGTAAGTTGAGCCGCAAAGTAATATCTATAACTGCAAGCAGTAGTGTGATAATCGCCGGCCAATAATGCCATGAAAAACCAATTGGCTCAGTATGTTGCTCTAAACTGCGTTTGCAATAGAGGTAAAGCAGTGGCATGAGTAAAAAATAAATCGGGGCAAGCAAATTAAATAATATGTGGATAGGAATTGGCGTGTTATCACGGTTAAGCATTCCCGTCAGAAAATACAGTGCGATGAGACTTAGAAAAGCCGCCAATAGCTTTTGATTATTGTCCGAATGATAAAAGTAACGAATATAAATAGCTAACGCGAGGCAATGTAAGCCACCAAATAGGGATAACCACCAATAGGCTTGAGCAAAAAATGTATTAAATTCGTTCATTTTGTCACCTCGACGACCTGTTATATCAGGGAAATTCGAGGCGAAAAAGCATTCCTAGGTATTTTTCTGTGAAATAGCGATGCGTTGATGACGATTAGATGCGGCTTCGGGGACTGACGCAGGTACGGGATGACGCTCGGCCAGTAAGTGTTTGATTGCACGAATGGGATGCGGTAACAGCATTCTCGGCCCCGCGAAAATCATGATCTCTTTGACCTGCGCCTTTTGGGCGGGCTTGTAGCAATGCACTGGGCACTTATTGCACGTGGGCTTATCTTGCCCATAGGGACAACGGTCGAGGCGAACGGCTGCATACTCTAGCAGTGCTAAACATTCTTCACACAGGCCGGATGCCGTTTGGCCTTGGTGCTTAGCTTTGCAATAGATCTTCGCCATCGCGCTAATGGTTTGATGCTCGTAGCGCAGTTTGCCTGTGAGTAGGGCCGCTGAGTCCATGGGAATACCTTAGTCTGTTACTCGGATAATCCCATCATAAGCAGCGGCACTGGCTTGTTCAAAACGTAAGTGTCAATTTATGAAGATGCGCACAAAATAAGACTTTAAATGTGCATTACCTTATCGGCGGCCAGAGTCCAGCGGGTGAGATCCTGTAAGGTGCCAATTTCAGCGCCTTCGAGCAGCATATCCGTATTCACTCCCCGCGCTTGAGCGCAGGTTTTACACAGTAAAATCGGGACTTGCTGAGCACTAAGGATCTCAAACATTTGCTGCAAGTTATAGCTTAAATCAGGCGTTGTCTGCTGTTTGAGTGCCCCAAATACCGCATCTGACATTAAAAAGATTTTGAGATCAACATCTTGCTCGGTTTGATCCTTGAGGGCTAAAGCAATGCGCAGGCTGTTAAACAGTTTTTCTGTGCCGTATGGACTCGCGTGGGCAACAATAAGAATTTTTTGCATTAGGCTTTCCTTAATTTTTTGCAAACGGTCATAAACCTTAGCAGTCTAGCCGAATTGCTTATATCGATTTGCGTGCAAGATCGGATAAAACGGCATAAATACTTGATTTACACAGACACTATGGACTTTAATAGCGGTTAATCACTGCTCAACTTTTGGACAAAACTCCTTGTCAGTCGCAGACCACTGAGTCGTTCTGGCAAGCCAACTGCAATAGCTTCTAACAGGAAGCAGCCATAAAAGGTGAAGAAGAATGAAGGTCATTGTCGTTTTAATACTGATCGTTATCGGAGTGTTTTTATTTCGTCGTGCCCAGCGCTTGGCGAAGGAAGAGCAAGAGGCAATGATGGCAAAAAAAACAACTGAAATGACAAAGGATACTAATTCTTTCCCAGAAGTGGCTGAATCTACGCCCGAAGTTACTCCTCCAGTAAATAATACGCCTGAAGACGCTTCTGCTACTATGAAAGCGCCTGAGATTGAATTAATGCCGAGGGAAGAGGTGCATCAGCCTAGCCGCGCCGAAATCGTTGCAATAAGTGAAGATATTATCGATGTCGATATTCCCGCTGTGCCCAATGAAGACCCTGTGATTATCTTGGCCGACGCCTCCGCAAATATTGAGAAAGAGGCTGAAATCAAACCTGTATCCTCCGAGGCCGAAGGCCTTGCGACACCAGGCTCATGGGCGAATGTGACATTGCAGCGTGCGTTCGAAGGTTATCAAAGTGCAGAGACCGAACTTGCGCGCTATAACGCGTTACAGGATGTGATTGCAGAGTGTTATAAGCAGCGAAAATCGACTGACTATTTAGCCTATGGTGCAGCACTGTGTGAGCTTTATCTGGCATTATTCCACCGAGCGAATGCCACCAAGCCCAAACAGGTTGAGCTTAAAACCACAGGCTTTATGCAACTTGCAACATTATTAAATGATACTCAAGCCTTTAACGAAGCTATCGCGTTATGTCAGCAGGCTGTCTCACTTGGCTTAACCGATGGTACTGTCACAGGATTCGAAGGCCGGATCAGCCGTATTGAGAAGGCGCAGGCAAAAGCTGCAACTGCATAAAAGTGATAGTAAGAATGACTCTGTTGTCATGGCGTAAGGTTAAAGACTCTGGCATAAACTGGTTAATTCTAGCGCCTCAAATGCCCATAACCTAAAAGCGGTTATTTAACGGCTAAAAGCCGTGTAGAATCCGGAGACTTACCGCGCAAAAGGCGAACTAAGGTTCGCTTTTTTTATGAGCTATTTTTATGAAGTGTGTTGCGAGTTTATTGAATCAAATCGTCAAAATGAAATTACCCTTGGTTGTCTTATTTGCCAGCTTGGGCCTTGGGCTGACAGGTTGCACTAAAACCCCGGAATGGACGCTATTTTATTATCCGAAGGCGATCTCGCTGCCAACGACGCCGTTACAACCTGATGATATCAATGGTTATTACGACACTCTCGAACAATGCCAGCGCAAAGCCCATGGATTACAGCGTTTAACGGGGTCAGGTATGAGTGGCTTCGAGGCCAGCGGCGCCGGCGTATATCAATGTGGCCAGCAGTGTGAGTTGAACGATAAGTCCGTGCTGGTGTGCAAGCAGCTCACTCAATAGGGAATGTATTGATGAAGTTCAAACAGGATTTTTTCACCCAATTGCCTGAGTTTTATTCCCAAGTCTATCCGCAGGGCATTAGTAACCCCCATTGGCTCGCTTGGAGTGAAGATGCCGCGTCATTAATTGGCTTAAGTCAGCCAACAGATGGGTTATTACAGGGCTTATCGGGTAACGCGGCTGTTGAAGGTGCAAGCTATTATGCGCAGGTTTATAGCGGGCACCAGTTTGGTGGCTATACCCCTAGATTAGGCGATGGGCGCTCGATTATTCTCGGTGAAGCAATCGGCCCTAATGGTGCATGGGATGTGGCGCTCAAAGGCGGCGGACCGACCCCTTATTCTCGTCATGGTGATGGCAGAGCCGTAATGCGCTCTGCGGTGCGGGAGTTTCTCGTTTCTGAGGCATTGCACCATTTAGGTGTGCCAACGACCCGTGCCTTGGCGGTGATCGGCTCTGATATGCCCGTTTGGCGCGAGAGCCAAGAAACCGCAGCCATTACTGTGCGTTTGGCGCGCAGCCATATCCGTTTCGGTCATTTCGAATTTTTCTGCCATAGCGAGCGTGGTCAAGCCGATAAGCTGACGCAATTGCTCAACTTTACCTTGAAGCAGCATTATCCGCATTTGAGCTGCGATCTGGCGGGTTATAAAGCTTGGTTTTTACAGGTGGTGCAAGATACCGCCAAGATGATCGCCCATTGGCAGGCTATCGGTTTTGCCCACGGGGTGATGAACACCGATAATATGTCGATTCTTGGTGATAGTTTCGATTTTGGCCCGTTTGCCTTCCTCGATACCTTCCAAGAAGACTTTATTTGTAATCATTCCGATCCTGAAGGGCGTTATGCCTTTGGGCAGCAGCCCGGCATTGGGCTGTGGAACCTGCAACGTTTAGCGCAGGCGTTGACGCCTGTTATCCCGTCAGATGATTTAATTGCCGCTTTGAATCAATATCAACATGCTCTAGTGCAGCATTATTTGATGCTGATGCGCGCTAAGTTAGGACTCGCTGAGCGAGCGGATTCGACAGCCGAGCAGGATCAACAGGACTTAGAACTCATTGGCCGCTTTACCGTGTTGATGGAGAAAAATCAGCTGGATTACAGCAACACTTGGCGTCGATTTGGTCAGCTTGATCCTAGCAGTGTGCACACGCCTTTGCGGGATGATTTTATTGATCTCAACGAGTTCGATACTTGGTATCAGGCATATCAGGTGCGGCTTGGTAAGGTTACTGATGTTGAGGCGTGGCAGCAGGCGCGTAATAACATCAATCCCAAGTATATTTTGCGCAACTATTTGGCCCAAGAAGCGATTATCGCCGTTGAAGAAGGGGATCTTGCGCCGCTACAGCGTTTGCACCAAGTGTTGCGTCAACCGTTTAGCGAGCAAGCTGAGCATGACGATCTGGCCAAGCGTCCTCCGGATTGGGGGCAAGGGCTGATTATGTCGTGCAGTAGTTGATGGAAGTAAAGATGAAATTAAACGCCATTCAGTTAGATAGAGCCGCGTTAAGCTTAAGTGTGAGCGGTGATATCGATTTTGATCATTTCGAAACCTTTGCCGAGCCGTTAGCCCAGGCCTTAGATTGCCGCGTGCGCGAGCGTCAATGGGGAGCCGATCGTCATCAATGGTTATTGGAGTTTGAAGGTACACCACTTTGGCTCAATTATGAGTTTTACGGCAATATCTGTTGGCTGAGTGTGGAGCGTGAGGCTGATGTTGAGGTGCTAGAATACCTTGCCACGCTGTTAAGCCGCCACTTATGAGCGCGCCACCATTTAATGAGAGAGTTCCAATGAGCCTAGATACGTTAAATCAACACCAAAGTGCCATCGATAATGCTGATTCGGGGGCGGCCTTTGCTTTTCAAGCTCTAACACCGGATTTGATTTTAGATGCTATCGAAAGTCTTGGCATTTACCCTGAAACGGGTCTGCTTGCACTCAATAGCTACGAAAACCGCGTGTATCAATTTCGCAGTGATGAAGGGCGGCGCTATGTAGTGAAGTTTTATCGTCCAAATCGCTGGACCGATGCGCAAATTCAGGAGGAGCACGATTTTGCCCTCGCGCTTGCCGAGCAGGAAATCCCGATGGCGGTGCCAGCCTTAGTGCAAGGGCGTACCTTGCACCATTTCCAAGGTTTTCGGTTTGCACTGTTTCCTTCCATCGGTGGTCGAGCCTTTGAGGTCGATAATTTAGAACAGTTGGAATTTGTTGGCCGTTTTATCGGTCGTATACATCAGTACGGCGCGCAGTCGGTTTTTCATGCCCGCGAACCGCTCAATCCGCAAATCTTAGGCGATGAGCCTTTGGCGTGGTTGAAACAATCAGAATTAGTGCCGACTTCTCTACGGGTCGCCTTTTTCACTGTGGTCGAACAAGTGCTGGCGAAGGTCAACACCGTTTGGTCGCAGCAATGTTTCAAACCGATTCGCTTGCATGGCGATCTACACCCAGGGAATATTCTTTGGACACCCGATGGGCCGGGTTTTGTGGATTTAGACGATGCCCGCATGGGACCTGCCATTCAAGATTTATGGATGATGCTAACGGGGGATAGGGCGCAGCAGCAACTGCAACTCGAGGTATTGCTCGAAGCCTATGAGGAATTTTGTGAATTCGATACGCGGCAACTGGCGTTGATTGAACCCCTACGCGCATTACGGATGGTGCACTATAACGCTTGGATTGGCAGGCGTTGGCAAGATCCGGCTTTCCCTATGCATTTCCCATGGTTTGGGGATGAAAAGTATTGGGAGCAGCAGATTTTGGCATTTAAGGAGCAACTCGCGGCACTTAATGAACCACCGCTAAGTTTGATCCCTTATTAAATGTGTGAACAGGGTGGGATTTACGTGGCTCTCTTGCCTAACGGATTGAACTCTCAGCTTGAGTTACACTCAAAAAATGAAATATGTTAGGCTCCAGCTATTTTAGATAATTGATTTAAGGAAAATTCATGAAAAAAGCATTACTTATGGCGGCAGCGCTGTTATTGGCTCCATTCGCGGTTTCGGCAGCGGAATACAAAGAAGGCGTACATTACACTGTGATTAATGATGGTCCCGCGACAGCTAAACCTGAAATCACCGAGTTTTTCTCTTTCTATTGCCCACATTGCTACAACTTTTCGAAAACGGTTGTGCCTAAAATTTTGGCTGAAAAGCCAGCAGGTGTTGAATTTAACCAAGCCCACGTTGATTTTATCGGCAAAGAAATGGGCGTAGAGATGTCACGCGCTTTTGCGGTTGCTCATCAACTCAATGTCGATGAAAAAATCGATGCGGCTTTATTTGCTGCCATCCATGACAAGAAACAACACTTTACTAGCCGTGACGATGTGCGTGCCTTATTTGTGGCTAATGGCGTTGATGGTAAAGCTTTTGATGCCGCAGCAGATTCATTTATGGTCAAAGCCCAAATGGCGAAAATGAAGCGCGATACTGAAAACGCGAAACTTTCTGGCGTGCCTGCGATAGTGGTGAATGGCAAATACCGTGTTGAAACGGGTGCGATTAAGTCCTATGACGAGCTATTAGACATTGCTTATTACTTAGCGAGGAAGTGATTATCTTAGGATTGCGGTGATTTAGTCATCTGATTGCAATCTAACTCATTGATAATGAAAAAATAATAAAAAAGGAGCCGAGCGCTCCTTTTTTATTGGCCGCATCAAATTGTCCAGAATACGTTGAACCAGTTTTGCGGAGAATGCGTATTAGGATTTAGGCAAAAAAAACCGTACTTCCGATAATGGAGAGTACGGACTTGAGCCATATGGCTCATTTTTACCCTGAGTAACACGGATGATTTTAGATAAGCGTCAAAATAATGTCAATAGTCAAAATGTTGACACTTGGGTTTGTGTTTATCATTGCTTTATTTTTATAAATTAAATCAATTTGTTATTTTGTATTTATTGTAAGTTTTGAAAATAATTCTTTATCGATGAAACTCAATTGGACATCTTTCTGTCAAATGACTGTGGTCAATAACAACAAAAATGCCTGTAGGGGGTTATATGAGAGTTTTCCCTGTCTACGCACCTAAGCTTATTGTTAAGCATGCGCGTATTTTTCTCACTGGTGTGATATGGGTAAAAGACTTAGGTCGATTGGAATTTGAAAAAGGAAGATTTTTATTACCGAGAAAAAGCCTGCCAAAAGTAAAGCAGGCTATCTTAGAGCTGAACGAATTGATTGAAGCGCAGAATCATCAAACTAAAACAGCTTAGATTTCACTATTGAGCAAGCCAACAAGTCCGGTAACTTTCTCGTTCCAAGAACTCAGTTCTTGCTGCAATTGTTGGTTTTGCTCACTTAATTGTTGGTTTTGCTCACTCAAGGTTGACGTCTTTTGCTTCTCTTCCTCTAGCTCCATTTTTAGAAGCTCGATAGTTTCGAGTGTAGCCTGGATCTTGGTTTCCAGTTTGGACAGTAATTCAAGGCTCATCTGGAGAGTCCTATAGTTTCTGGATGGGACTGTGATTCTAGCAGTGCCAAGAGCATAAGGAATAGCAGTCTTTGCCGTTTGGCTAAAAAATGCCCGATAACGGAGTGCTAATTTAAGTTTTTTTGCATTTGTTATTAACTCGTTAGTATTCTTGGTTTTATTTATTATCGGAATGGCCCATGACATCAAGCCTGCTCGCCATAATTCCCCTGTTATTAACCTTAGTGTTAGCCCTATGGTTGCGACGTACCTTAGTTGCCCTAGGTGTTGGTATCCTCTCGGGCGCCTTGATTATTGCCCACTTCAATATACTGCAAAGCTTAAGTTATCTTGTGGAGATAGGCGTTAAGCAGTTTTATAGCCAAGATGCATGGCAATGGTGGCATTTAAACGTGCTAATGGCCATGTTATTACTGGGTAGCATGACACAGCTACTTGCCCGAAGTGGTGCGGTAGGGCAGTTCGGTGATTGGTTATATCAGCGTATTCGTACGGGCCGACAAGCGCGTATTGGTGTCGTATTGCTGGGTTGGTTAGTGTTTATTGATGGTATTTTTAGCTGTCTTGCCGTGGGCCATGTGTGCCAACCGTTGAGCCAGCGTTATGGTATCCGTCAGACGCAACTGGCTTATTTGGTTGACTCTAATGCGTCGCCGCTTTGTTCTCTCTTGCCTTTTTCTAGCTGGGGGCCCTATGTGATGGCGCTACTGGCGGGACTCAGCTTTTTACCCGTTTCAGCCCTTGAAGCCTTTATCGAGGTGGCCTTATCCAATTTTTATGCGATTACGACTTTAGGTTTGTCGTTGATTGTGGCCTGGTTTGGGGTCGGATTTAATCCTATGGAGAGGGCTGCGTTGGGAGCTGAGCCGCTGGATACTGATCATGTTGAAATTGTATCGCCTAGCACCCAAGGGAATCCTTGGCTGTTGTCCATTCCGATGCTGACCTTACTGTGCGCCTCTGTCGGTTTAACTCTCTGGTCTGGCGCGCAGCAGGTGCCGTCATGGGATATTTCGGCCTGGTTAGCCAGCGCTGATATTGGTGCTGCGATGCGTGATGCGTGTTTGTTATCGACGTTAGTGACTCTAGTGTTGTTGCTGCTGTCGGGCCGAAGCATTGGGAAACTGCTGGGCGATTTAGCCCATGGGGTTCGGATGATCGCCTTTGCTATCGCGATTTTACTCTGCACTTGGATGATAGGTGCTGTAATCCAAGATCTGGGCGTAGCGAGTTTATTGGCCGATTGGGCAAAATGGTATTTATCCCCCAGTTTGCTGGTGGCGGGGATGTTCCTGCTTTGCGCTATCATGGCCTTTGCCACAGGTTCAAGCTGGGGAACCTTTGCGATTATGATCCCCATCGGCGGAGAAATCGCCCATAACATGGATGCCAGCTTGCTGTTACCGGTATTAAGTGCGGTGATGGCAGGCTCGGTGTTTGGCGATCACTGCTCGCCAATTTCCGATACCAGCGTGCTGAGCGCGACGAGCTCAGGCTGTTTACCCCATGACCATGTGGTGACTCAACTGCCCTTCGCATTAATTGCTGCTGTTGCGGCATTAGTGGGATTTCAGTTAGTCAATTTATCTGTGGCAACAGTGTTTGTATGGTGTGGCGTGATATTTACGGCGCTAGGTTTGCTCATGCTAATGACGCGCTTTTATCCACCCTGGGTGGGCGCTCGTTCGCAGACAAACTGAGCCTTTCGGGGTAAAATGGTCACAGAATTAACTATCTGATTTAAGAGATTATCCCTATGAGCATTACCCGTTTAGATGTTGGTACACGTATGAGCAGCATAGTGATCCACCAAGGCACAGTGTACTTATGTGGCCAAGTGGCGAAGGATAAGTATCAAAACATCACCGAACAAACGACGACTATGCTAGAGGAAGTTGATACCCTGTTAGCGCAGGCGGGCAGTTCCCGTGAGCACTTGTTGTCAGCCACTATCTATCTAAAGGATATGAATGACTACGATGCCATGAATGCCGTTTGGGACGCTTGGGTACCACAAGGTCATGCACCAGCCCGTGCCTGTGTACAGGCGGCGATTGCCGAGCCCGAATATTTGGTTGAAGTCTCTGTGATTGCAGCTGTAGCCAAGGCGTAAACCGCGATCGACAGCTAAGTCAGTCGTAAAGCCAAGTTAATACTTGGCTTTATTCGTCATCAGGTAATTGCTGCCAGAGATTCTGGTGTCATATCCGTCGCAACAACGCGATTTTCAATTAAAACAAGATCTTCAGTTAGAAATAGCGAGCCAGATTTGCCGGAATATTTGGGCTGTGCGAGGCATAATGTGCCTGCAACCCTTGGGAGATGGCTTCAATATTCAGTGTTGGTAAATCTTGCGCTATGATGGCCGCAGCCCAAGATGCGTGGAGCTTGAGTTGAGTATAATGTTCAGTTTCAATAAACCGTGCCAACGAATAACGGCTGCCGCCTAATCCGTGCCCCCAACCTTCGCTAACGTCAAAGGGGGAATCGAGTCGCTTGCTATCAAACTCCACCAAGTAGGGATATTGGCCATGGTGACCACCAGTCCAATCGCCTAATTCCAACAGCAGAATCATCCTTGCCATTTATTTTTGCTCCTTTGTTATTGGCTCGCAATCATAACACGGCCAAAACTAGCAGCGGGATCCGTGGGCGTGATGGCGATAATGCTATCTAGCCGCAGTGTTTGCTGGCCCGCTTGATGTTCAACGACCAGCCATTCAGTCTTATCGGCATGGGTCTGAGTCGTAATTGCCCGTGCTTGGCACTGGCTGCCGTCCTGTAACTCAATCTTGAGCCAATAGCTCCGAAGGCAAGCCAGCTCAAGGTAGTCATAATGGGCACAGGGGATCATTTTATAGTCAGACATCATCTTTTTTCTCAGTTGAATGATTTAGGTGCAATTCAAGGTCTCATCACTCAGTGATAGGAGGATTGAATATGAAATGCATCTTACTCGTTGGTCTTTTGTGGTTGCAGTGGTGGCAACCTGTATTTGCTCAGACATTGGCCCCATTTCAAGCGCAGAGTGCCGTGACCCGTCCTTATATTATCGAACTTTACACCTCACAGGGATGCAGTAGTTGTCCGCCCGCCGAAGCTTGGTTATCTGAGCAGTTTAACCAGACCGATTTATGGCAGAAATATTTTCCGCTAGCCTTTCATGTGACCTATTGGGATTACCTTGGTTGGCGGGATATTTTTGGTCAAAAAGCATTTAGTGAGCGCCAATATCAACATTTAAACCAAAAGCATACACGGCAAGTGTATACGCCACAGTTTGTGATTAATGCTAAGGAGTGGCGTGGCTGGTTTTCGGGTGAATTAACCGAGATTTTTGCCGAGCCTCAACCTGAGGTGGGTGTGCTTAAAGTGCGTATCGCCAACCAGCAGCTTGAGGCGAGTTTTGTGCCACAGCAACCTTGGGGGCAGCATAAAGATTTGAGTCAAGCACGTTTACAGTTAGCACTCGTCGGCTCAGGGTTAACTAGTGAAATTAAACGCGGTGAGAATCGCCATAAGCAGTTAACCCATGACTTTGTTGTATTTAGCATGCAATCAATCCCTGTGAGTGTCCGTGCGACGGAGTTTGTTGCATCAGATTCAGCACTGTATTTTGAGCAATATCTCAATAGCATTCCGGCTACGGCGAAGAAGGCACCTCATTTAGCTTGGGTGGTGTGGTTAACGCTAAATGAAGAGCCCATACAAGCCGTCGGTGGTTGGCTTGAGGCGAAGCAGGGGGAAATCCAAAGTCAATAAGGGAAGTAGAATCAACCTATTCAAGATTACGGCAAGCTAATAAGACATTTTTGCTGGGTTATTTTATCGGCTAAGACTTTTAGATGAATCTCACCTATTGACTTTATTCTTGTCGCTACCTAGTCTGCTTGTTCAGTAATCAAGGTGGTATGCGATGGAAATAAAATACGATTTAAAACCTGCGTCCGAACGCCGTACTGAGCAATTCAAGCCCGAAGGAAATGTGGGCTTCGGTAGCCTCAGAACCGATCATATGTTTTTAATGGATTATCGCGATGGTGAGTGGCGCGATCCTCGTATTGTGCCCTATGGCCCGTTTGAAATGGCGCCGGGTGCGATGGCCCTGCATTATGGTCAGTCAATCTTCGAAGGCGCCAAGGCCTTTATGCATCAAGATGGCGAAATTTACACGTTCCGCATCAACAAAAACGCCGAGCGTATGAATCGCTCTGCGGATATTGTCTGTATTCCTAATATTGATGAGCAGATGCAAATCGATGCGATCAACGCCTTGATCGACGTAGACCGTCTTTGGTTCCCGATGCAAGAAGGTGCCTGTTTATACATTCGCCCCTTTATTTTTGCGACCGAAGACCGTCTGTCTGTAAGCCCAAGTTCGCGCTACACATTCTGCGTGGTGTTAAGCCCAAGTGGTGCTTACTACGCGGCGGGTGTGAATAAAGGCATTCGTCTACTGATCAGCAAGACTTACCATCGCGCCGTATCGGGTGGTACTGGCGCCTCTAAAGCAGCGGGTAACTATGCTGCCTCATTGCGTGCGGGTAAAGCAGCCGCAAAGTTTGGTGCTTCGCAGGTACTGTATTTAGATGCGAACAACCAACAGATTGAAGAAGCGGGCGCGATGAACCACTTCCACATTCTGAAAGATGGCACAGTGATCATCCCAACCTTCACCGATACCATTTTAAAATCGATTACCTCGCAATCTATTATGGAGCTGGGTGAATTGCTCGGCTGCGAAGTGCGCCAAGAGACGGTCATGCTGGATAAGTTTATCGCCGATATCGAATCCGGTGAGATTATCGAAGCGGGAGGTTTTGGGACTGCTGCCGTAGTGTCTGCTGTCGGTTCCTATATTTTTGAAGATGGTCGAGTGGTGACTGTGGGCAACGGTGAAGTAGGTGAGCATATTCAACGCATCTACAAGCTGTATACCGATATCCAGAAAGGCCATATTCAAGGCCCTGATGGCTGGGTGAGACGCGTTGAGCGTATCGCACCTTAATAGTTTCTAAATCAATACGATAAGGCTCCATGATGGAGCCTTATTCTTTTGCGTCTTGACGCTTTTGTATCTGTTGTATTAAAAGTGTTTGGCAATCTTTGGCGCTCAGCGGTTTACTCAGCAGAAAGCCTTGGACTTGATCACAGCCTTGCAGCGCCAAGAAGTTAAGTTGTTCTTGAGTTTCAACCCCTTCTGCCACCACATTCAACTCTAGGCTGTGGGCGAGAGCAATAATCGCGCTGGTAATGGCCGCATCATCGGGGTCGTTGGTTATGTCGCGCACAAACTCGCGGTCAATTTTTAAGGTATCAATAGGGAAACGTTTGAGGTAACTCAAGCTTGAATAGCCAGTACCGAAATCGTCTACAGCAATGGTTAAGCCTAATGCTTTGAGTTTTGAGAGGATATTAACTGACTCCTGTGGGTTGCCCATGATCATCGATTCAGTTAGCTCCAACTCAAGAGCCTGGGCGGGAAGTCCTGATACCGCAAGGGCTACTTCAATGGTTGAGATAATATCGGCCTTTAACTGTCTAGCAGACAAGTTAACGGCCATGGTGATATCGCTAAAACCTAACTCATTCCATTCGGCCAGTTGTTGGCAAGCGTGGTTAATCACCCAATGGCCTATTTGATTGATCATGCCTGTTTCTTCCGCGAGGGGAATAAACTCGGCGGGAGAAATGGGGCCTAATTCTGAATGCTGCCAGCGCAGTAGTGCTTCAAGCCCTGTCAGAGATCCATTGCGTAGGCAAAACTTAGGTTGATACACCAAGCTTAACTCATTGTGGGCGATTGCTTGTTTTAATCCCGTTTCGAGCAGCATATGGCGAGTCGCCATCTCATTGAGTTTATTGGTGTAAAACTGAAAGTTATTTCGCCCGAGAGCCTTAGCATGGTACATGGCGGTATCGGCAAATTTAATTAACGAATCCACATCTACAGCATCATTAGGATAGAGACTGATACCTATCGAAGTGGAGATAGTGAGGGATTTGTCCTCTAATAAGAAGGGCGCTTGAAAGGCTTTGAGCACTTTTTCCGAAATTAACGTCGCTGCTTTAGTTTTCGCCACACCTTCTAGAATAATGGTAAATTCATCACCACCCAAGCGGGCTACGGTATCTCCTTCGCGGACGGCATTTTGCAGCCTATGGGCCACTGCTTTGAGTAATAGATCGCCAATGTGGTGCCCCATAGAGTCGTTAATGTGCTTAAAACGGTCGAGGTCTAAAAACAGTAGGGCGACAATATTATTCGATCTATGTGCTTGAGATATCGCGTGATTAAGCCGGTCTTGGAATAAGGTTCGATTAGGCAGCCCTGTGAGCGTGTCAAAGCTAGCGAGGAAACGTAAATCCTCCTCGGCCTTTTTGCGCTCTGTAATATCAGTAAATACCGCCACAAAGTGGCTAGTTTCACCTTTTACGTCAATTACTTGATTAATCTCGAGCCACACCAAAATTGCTCTACGGGCCTTATTGCGGATCCAAATTTCTCCCGCCCAATGTTTATGGCGTAGTAGTTGCTGTTCAATGCTATTAAACAGATCCCGTTGTTTTCTACTGTAGGCTAAGTGAATTAAGTATTTATCACTAATCTGCCGCTCTGAATAACCAGTGATATTGCTAAAAGCAGGGTTTACCGAACGGATTCGATAGTCTAATCCTGCCACCACGACGGCTTCATTCATGCTATTTAGCACTTGTGAGGAGAGTACCAGCTCGTTTTCGATCAGCTTGCGCGAGGTAATATCCCGAGTTGTGCCCGTCATACGAATGGGATGGTCCTGCCCATTAGCTTCAACAACTTTACCCCGCTCAAGGATCCAAACCCATTTGTTGGGCGAATGCTCAATGCGGTATTCCACTTCAAAGAAGGGAGTGCGTCCTTGTAGGTGTTCGGCTAACTCGTGCCTAAATCTTTCCCTATCTTCAGGATGAGCATTGTCGTGCAGTAGATGGTGACGGTTCCATTGAGGGACAGGTATATCTGTATGCGTCCGGTAAACCTGTTGTTCTTGGATATTCCAGTCCCACATCCCGTCGCCCGAAGCCCAAAGCGCCAGTTTAAGCCGTTCTTCAGATGCACGAATGCTAGTTTCAAACTCTTGTTGTTGGCGACGTTTTTGTTTGCGCCATTTTACTATCCATATCAGTAGAGTTAGTGTCAGTAGAATATAAAGCGCATAGGCCAATTCGGTGCGATAAAAAGGTGCATTGACGGTTAAATCGACCAAAAGCGTATAGTCACCTTGACGGTTGTATTCAAGTGAGTGGCGCACATGGAGCACGTAGTTGCCTGGATCGATATTAGTGAAGGTGATTTCATTGCCTGTCGGTAAATCGTGCCAATGGTTATCAAATCCTTCGAGGAAATAACTAAAGCGGTTTTTTCCTGTATAGCTAAAATCCAGTGAGGTGATTTCAAAGCTCACTAATTGATCGGCGTAGTTCATTACGATTTTCGGCGGATGACTCAGATCTAAAATCGTCTGTTTTTGGCCGGCAATTTTATATGCTGTGAGTGCTACCTTCGCTTCACCCCTTTTGTCAGGTAGGATTTTAGGGTTAAAGCGATTGATGCCATTAATTCCGCCAAACCAGAGATCGCCATCACTGTCTTTAAGTTTTACACCACCGTTAAATTCCAGTGCCTGTAAGCCTTCCTGTTCGTTGAAATTAATAATTTTGTTATTGATAGGGTTTAATTTTCCAATACCGGCATTGCTACTGAACCAAATATGATGCTCATCATCCTCCAGCAGAGCGTAAATTGTATCGCTGGGTAGACCTTGTTCACGGGTATAATCACTAAAAATGGGCAATAAGGTTTGATACGATAGCAGACTAATGCCACCGTGGGTCGCAAACCAAACATCACCATTACTTGCGACTAAGATATCCCTAATGCGGTTATTGATAATGCTGTTTTTGTCATGGGGGTCATGGTAAAAAACGTCGCCATGCCCCGTTTGCATATCTAATTTTACTAGTCCATTGAGCGAACCAATCCACAGAATATTATTATTGGCCCTAAGGGTGAGTAACAGGTTTTGTGTAGGATGAAAATTTTCAATGCCTGTTAGCGAAACAGGCGTAAATTCATCATTTATAGTGGATTTCCGATATAGCGCATGGGATGTCGCTACCCAGAGCCTATTTTGATCATCTAACTCTAGACTGCGGATATAGTTCGCTTCTGCTGAGGTGTCTTTGCTATCTGCAACATTAAGTAGGCTAAATTCACCGTTTGGAGCCAGACGCCCTAGTCCATAGTTACTGGCAAACCAGAGGGCGCCTTGCTTATCTTGAATAATCGAGCGCAGAGTGAGGTTTAAGTATTGAGTCTCTAACCCTAATGCCTTGGCAAACAAAGTGCTGTAATTTTCATATGTTTTACTATTTCGTGCTAACCGCTTAAGGCCCGCGCCTTCTGTTCCTATCCACAGTGCCTGATCTTGGCTGCGGTAAAGGCTACGGACATTATTGCTCTGTTGAGGTAATTCGGTCGTATATTCAAACAGATGCTGAAAATATTGACGGCGAGTGTTGATCTTATTCAATCCAGAATAACTCGCGCCGAGCCATAGATTGCCAAAAGGATCTTCTAGCAGGGATAAGATATTGTTTTCACTGATACTGTTGGTGCGTTTGGGATCAAATTTATGATAAGTTGCAACGAATTGATCCGCCTCTCTTTCTAATTGTATTAAACCAGCTTCAGGTCCGACGACCCAGAATTGTCCTTGGGATGTTTGAACAAAATCTTTGATATAGGGAACATTATTTTCTGCTTGCCAGATGATAGTCCCTTGTTGAGTGGTCAGATCATAGTGCCAGAGCTGATTACCAAGCGCTAAGCTAATTGCTCGACTTGAATTGGCTTTAATCTGATAAGCAATCACATCCTGCGGCACATTCAGCCGCGTAATCGTATTTGCACTTACAGCAAAGGTACCATTATCCCTGGTTCCTGCGAGTAAATAGGTGTTATCAACATTGGCAAGACTGGTGATGTAGGGTTCAACGCTGGTTCCTAGTGAAACTTGGGTTAAGCGTTTTGTTCTTGTGGAAAAAGAAAACAAGCCACTTTGAGTGCCAATCCACAGCGTATTGCCGACAATATTGAGTTTAGTGACCCTGGGATCGGTGAGACCCTGTTCTATGCCAATGCGTTCAAAGGTGCCTGTTTTTAAATTGAGCCGATTTATACCTTGGCTAAAAGTACCTATCCAAAGATAACCTTGGGCATCTTGGATAATATCCGAGATAAAACTTTCTGAAATGCTTTGAGGATCATTAGGGGAGTGGATAAAAAGATTGAAGTTGTAACCGTTATAGCTATGGAGTCCATCTTGAGTGCCAATCCACAGCATGCCAGCACTGTCCATAAATAGGCTGGTGATTGTGTTTTGGTTTAACCCTTCTTCGCTGCGGATATGCTCAAATTTAAGCAGTGTATTTGCCGCATTAAGCGGTAATGCCAAGCCTGCGGGAAGCACCGCAACAAAACTGAGAATGCAGAGCACGCTAACGATTAGTCTAAGGATTGGTTGACTCAAAGCTACCCCTATCATTCCCTACTTTTTCCCCAATTTTGGGAGGTATTATTAACGTTACTTTAGGAATGTCGCGTTAAGAATGAGACTGACGCGATCTCAGTTTTAAAATTAAAATAATGGTTAATTTATTCACAGATTTATATAGCGTAAGGTGTTTTTATCAATATCAGCTGTGACCAACGCAAGTTTAGCATTTTTTACCGAATGCCAACATATTGCAGCTCGCAGGGAAGATAAATAAAAAAAGACCTTGCCGGAAGGGGGAGAAGCAAGGCCTTTGGTTGAACTCTATTGATAGGGTGATATCAATCAACTTGAAGGTGCGAATCAGTTGTCTGGTTTTATACGGTGGGCACGCGTACAAAACCTTCCATCAGCACTCGGGCGCTGCGACTCATAATGGCTTTAGTCACTGTCCATTCGCCGTTTTGTTGCATGGCCTGTGCGCCGACGCGAAGGGTGCCAGAAGGATGGCCAAAACGTACCGCTTCCTTCTCACCACCGCCTGCCGCGAGATTGACTAAAGTGCCGGGAATCGCCGCCGCGGTACCAATCGCTACGGCGGCTGTGCCCATCATCGCATGGTGCAATTTGCCCATGGAGAGGGCACGTACCAGAAGATCGATCTCCTCCGCTGCAACTGCTTTGCCGCTGGATGACACATAGTTTTTCGGCTTAGCAACAAAGGCCACCTTAGGGGTATGTTGGCGTGATGCGGCCTCATCAATATGTGTGATAAGTCCCATACGTACGGCGCCATAAGCACGGATGGTCTCAAACTTGGCAAGAGCGGCATTATCGCTGTTGATATCGTCTTGCAGTTCAGTGCCCGAGTAACCTAAGTCCTCAGCATTGATAAAGATGGTTGGGATACCCGCGTTAATCATGGTGGCATTAAAGCTGCCAATCCCGGGTACTTCGAGTACATCCACTAAATTACCCGTTGGGAACATGCTGCCACCATCGCCATCTTCGTTAGCGGCGGGGTTCATAAATTCGATCTGCACTTCGGCGGCGGGGAAGGTCACGCCATCGAGCTCAAAATCGCCTGTCTCTTGCACCATGCCATCGGTAATCGGCACATGGGCAATAATGGTTTTTGCAATATTGGCCTGCCAAATACGCACGGTGCAGATACCGTTTTGCGGGATGCGCGCAGCATCAATCAGCCCATTGCTGATGGCAAATGCGCCGACGGCGGCGGTCAAGTTGCCGCAATTACCGCTCCAATCCACAAAGGGTTTGTCGATAGACACTTGGCCAAACAGATAGTCAACATCGTGGTCGGCTTGGCTGCTTTTAGACAGAATAACCGTCTTGCTGGTGCTTGAAGTTGCGCCGCCCATACCATCAATTTGTTTACCATAGGGGTCGGGGCTGCCAATGACGCGCAGCAGTAGTGCATCACGGTCAGGGCCGGGTACTTGGGCTGCTTCGGGTAAATCATGCAGACGGAAAAATACCCCTTTGCTAGTGCCACCACGCATATAGGTTGCAGCCACTTTAATCTGGGGCGGGAAAAGTTTATTACTCATGCTATTAACTCCAAGGGGAATAGCGAAAAGGTTCGTGTCGATATAGGCGGCAAGCTTGTCGGCATTGCCGCCTTTTAGCGCGAATCTTACTTCAGATTTGACTCTAAAAAATCCTGCGCAAACCGTTGCAGTACGCCGCCAGCAGAGTAGATAGACACTTCTTCAGCGGTATGTAAACGACAGGTCACAGGCACTTCGACATGCTCACCGTTTTTACGGGTGATGATAACGGTCAAGTCTGCACGTGGCGCGATATCACCAACAACATCAAACACCTCGGTGCCATCGATGCCATAGGTCGCGCGATTCTCGCCCGCTTTGAACTCCAGCGGCAACACGCCCATACCGACTAAGTTTGTGCGGTGAATACGCTCGAAACCTTCGGCGACAATCGCCTCAACACCCGCTAAACGCACACCTTTTGCCGCCCAGTCACGGGATGAACCCTGACCATAGTCAGCGCCGGCAATAATAATCAGCGGTTGTTTGCGATCCATATAGGTTTCAATGGCTTCCCACATGCGGGTGACTATGCCTTCTGGCTCGATACGCGCCAGTGAGCCTTGCTTCACCTTGCCATCGACAATTGCCATCTCGTTTTTGAGTTTAGGGTTGGCGAAGGTCGCGCGCTGGGCGGTTAAGTGGTCGCCCCTGTGGGTCGCGTAGGAGTTAAAGTCTTCCTCTGGCAGGCCCATCTTGTGCAGGTATTCGCCCGCCGCGCTGTCCATCATAATCGCGTTTGATGGCGATAAATGGTCGGTGGTGATGTTGTCGCCTAATACCGCGAGTGGACGCATGCCCTTGAGGGTGCGCTCGCCCGCTAATGCACCTTCCCAGTAGGGTGGGCGGCGGATATAGGTTGATTGTGGACGCCAGTCGTACAGTGGGCTGACCTTATCGCCATAGTCGACGCTCAGGTCGAACATCGGCTCGTAGACTTTGCGGAACTGCTCTGGCTTCACGCTTGCCGCAATCACAGCATCGATTTCGGCATCCGTTGGCCAAATATCGATTAAGCGCACTGGCTTGCCGTCTTTATCTTGACCGAGTACATCCTTCTCGATATCGAAGCGAATCGTCCCTGCGATTGCATAGGCGACGACTAATGGCGGTGATGCGAGGAAGGCTTGCTTAGCGTAGGGGTGAATACGGCCGTCGAAGTTACGGTTACCGGATAATACGGCGGTAGCGTAAAGATCGCGGTCGATCACTTCCTGCTGGATAACCGGGTCGAGGGCGCCGCTCATACCGTTACAGGTGGTGCAGGCAAAACCGACGATACCGAAGCCTAATGACTCAAGCTCTGGCAGCAAGTTGGCTTCTTCTAAATACAGTTGTACCGCCTTAGAGCCAGGGGCGAGTGAGGTTTTAACCCAAGGTTTGCGACTTAAGCCTTTGGCATTGGCGTTACGTGCCAGCAGGCCTGCTGCAATCACGTTACGTGGGTTACTGGTGTTGGTGCAGCTAGTGATGGCCGCAATAATCACGGCGCCATCTGGCATCAGGCCTGGCTCGTTTTCAACCACGCCGCTGATGCCGCGCGCGGCCAGTTCTGAAGTCGGAACGCGAGCATGGGGATTCGATGGGCCAGCAATGGTACGCACTACCGATGACAGATCAAAATGCAGGGTACGTGGGTACTCGGCCTGCTTGAGATCATCGCTCCACAAACCTGTGGTCTTGGCATAGGTTTCAACCAGCTTCACTTGCTCGTCGCTACGACCCGTGAGGGTTAGGTAGTCTAGCGTTTGTTGGTCGATGTAGAACATGGCGGCGGTGGCACCAAATTCTGGCGTCATGTTAGAGATAGTCGCGCGATCGCCAAGTGTTAAAGCCTCTGCGCCTTCGCCGAAGAACTCAAGGTAAGAGGAAACCACTTTTTCCTTACGCAGGAATTCGGTCAAGGCTAAAACGATATCGGTAGCGGTGATACCCGGCTGAGGTTTGCCTGTGAGTTCAACGCCGATAATGTCGGGCAGACGCATATAGGAGGCGCGGCCCAGCATCACGCTTTCGGCCTCAAGTCCACCCACACCGATAGCGATAACGCCCAGCGCATCCACGTGTGGCGTGTGACTGTCGGTGCCCACTAAGGTATCTGGGAAGGCCACGCCATCACGGGCATGGACCACGGGTGACATACGCTCCAGATTTATCTGGTGCATGATGCCGTTACCCTGCGGGATCACATCGATGTTTTTAAAGGCTTTTTGCGTCCAGTTGATAAAGTGAAATCTGTCTTCGTTTCGCCTGTCTTCGATAGCGCGGTTTTTGGCGAAGGCATCTTTATCGAAACCACCGAATTCCACTGCCAGTGAGTGGTCAACAATCAGCTGAGTTGGAACCACAGGGTTAACCTGCGCCGGATCGCCTCCCTTAGCAGCAATCGCATCACGCAGACCCGCAAGGTCAACGAGAGCTGTTTGCCCTAAAATATCGTGGCACACCACGCGGGCTGGGAACCATGGGAAATCCAGTTCCTGTTTTGATTCAATAATTTGTTTTAGTGAGTCGGTAAGCGCCTGCGGCTCGCAGCGACGCACTAAGTTTTCCGCTAACACGCGTGAGGTGTAAGGCAATTTCGCATAGGCGCCGGGGGCAATGGCTTCAATGGCTTCGCGGGTATCGAAATAGTCGAGTGCTGTGCCGGGTAAAGGCTTGCGATATTGGGTGTTCATAACAGTGCTCATAACATCATCCATTTCGGAAAATGAAGTCGGCGCGAGACGCACCTTGAGTGAAGTCTCGCGCTAAGTGTGGTCAGTTTTGCTTAACGGTTGGCAATGGGTACCACTTTGCGTGGTGATACACCCACATAGTCGGCACTTGGACGAATAATGCGGTTGTTTGAACGCTGCTCCATCACGTGCGCCGTCCAACCTGTTACCCGTGAACAAACGAAGATCGGGGTAAACAGTTTGGTTGGAATGCCCATGAAGTGGTAAGCACTGGCGTGGAAGAAGTCGGCGTTACAGAAGAGTTTTTTCTGTTCCCACATCAGGGCTTCACAGGCGACCGATACGCGATAGAGGCGATCATCGCCATAATCTGCGGCCAGTTTTTCTGACCATTCTTTGATGATGGCGTTACGAGGATCTGAATCTCGGTAGATGGCGTGACCAAAGCCCATAATCTTTTCTTTGCGCTCGAGTTTACCCATGAGCACATCGCGGGCATCGGCTTCGTCTTTCATATCTTGAATGAGTTCCATCGCCGCTTCGTTAGCGCCGCCGTGCAATGGACCACGCAGTGAGCCGATAGCACCCGTGACGCAGGAATGCATGTCCGACAGGGTCGATGCACACACACGGGCGGTAAAGGTTGAAGCGTTAAACTCATGCTCTGCATACAGAATTAACGATACGTCCATTACCTTAACGTGCAGCGCCGATGGAGCTTTGCCGTGCAGCAGGTGCAGGAAGTGAGCACCGATTTGCTCATCGGAGGTTTCGGTGTCGATGCGTACGCCATCGTGGCTAAAGCGATACCAGTAGCAGATAATCGATGGGAAGGCCGCCAGTAAACGGTCAGCAATTTGGCTTTGCTCGCTAAAGTTGTGCTCGGCTTCGAGGTTACCCAGCATCGAGCAACCGGTACGCATGACATCCATTGGATGGGCGTCGGCAGGAATGCGCTCTAACACTTCTTTTAATGCCTGTGGCAGGCCGCGCATGCCCTTAAGTTTGGTCTTATAGGTCTCGAGTTGTGCAGTGGTGGGCAGTTCACCGTAAAGGATCAGGTAGGCGACTTCTTCGAAGGTGGCGTTTTCGGCCAGATCTTTTACATCGTAACCGCGGTAGGTCAGGCCGCTACCCGATACACCTACAGTACTTAGTGCAGTCTCACCCGCGCTCTGGCCACGTAATCCAGCACCACTTAATTTTTTTGCGTCTGACATAATTCTTCCCTTCCGTTAACGCTATGGTTATTGCAGACAGGCTCAATATTAGCCGTCTACCTTTTTGGTTAAAGCTGCATAAATGTTGACTAAATACAGAGTTTTAGCCTTATGTAGGGTTGCAGCATATCGGTGATGCAGGAGCCGTTATTTGAGGTCACGGCTCTCGCATCTGGGTATCAGTAACAACGCGAAGCCTAAGCTTCTACTGACGTCCATGGTCTGTACTTATCTTTTACTTATCTTGGCTAAATAATTGATCTAACTTGTCTTCAAAGGCGTGGTAGCCCAAGTACTTATACAAATCCGTACGGGTCTGCATAGTGTCTAAGACATTGCGTTGATGACCATCATTCATCAGCGCTTGCATCACTTTCAGTGCGGCTTGGTTAGCGGCGCGGAAAGTGCCGAGTGGGTAAAGCACCATGTCGGCGCCCGCTTCGGCGAGTTCTTCTTTGTTGAACAATTGGGTTTGGCCAAATTCGGTCATGTTCGCCAGAATTGGTGCGTTAACTTGGGCTTTGAAGTGACGGTATTGGTCCAGCTCAGTTAAGGCTTCGGCGAAAATCATATCGGCACCCGCGGCGATATAGGCTTTTGCACGTTCGATACCCGCTTCTAAACCTTCAACGGCAACCGCATCGGTGCGCGCCATGATCACAAAGTTAGGGTCGGTGCGGGCATCGACGGCGGCCTTGATACGGTCAACCATTTCCTCGGTACTGACGACCGCTTTGTTGGGTCTGTGGCCACAACGCTTTTGCGACACTTGGTCTTCCATGTGCACGGCAGCTACACCGATTTTCTCAAACTCTTTAATGGTGCGGGCGATGTTGAAGGCGCCACCCCAACCGGTGTCGATATCGACCAGCAGTGGCAGTTGAGTTGCTGAGGTGATACGACCTGCATCGATTAGCACATCGTTCATCGAGGTCATGCCTAAATCCGGCAAACCGTAGGAGGCGTTCGCTACGCCTGCGCCCGACAGATACAGGGCTTGGAAACCGGTTTGCTCCGCCATCAAGGCGAAATACGCATTGGTGGTGCCAACGATTTGTAAGGGTTTTGAGTTAGCAAGAGCTTGGCGAAAACGTAATCCTGCGCTTTGGGTCATGGTCTTGTCCTTATCCAATTAAAAAGTACTGAATGATCAGTATTCGATGCTTATGGGCTGCGACTTAGCTGATATTGGCTAAGGTTTCTTTCGCGGCGGCGTTAGCTTGTAATTCAATCAAGCGTAATTCGGTATTTTTACGGCCTTGCTCAATATGGCGACGCATCAACAGGCTAGCGAGTTCACCATCACGCTGGGCAATGGCTTCGACTATGCGTCTGTGTTCGGCAATGGCTTTTACTGGGCGGTTCTTATTGGTGCACTGATAGCGATACATCCGCAGCAGATGATAAAGCCCGCCAATTAAGGTTTCTTGCAGATGTTTATTGCCGCTGGCTTGGATGATTTGATAATGGAAGTCGACATCACCTTCCTCTTGGAAATAGGTATCGCCATTGGCCAGCGCGGTTTCTTGCACCGCGAGTAAGTCTTCTAACTTGGCTAATTGTTCTGGGGTAATACGGCTGGCGGCAAGTTCGCAGGCCATGCCTTCGAGCACGCTACGTAATTGATATAAATCGTTTAACTCGCTCACTGTGAGTTGAGCGACTCGAGCTCCGACATGGGGCGCACGGACTACGAGACGTTGTCTTTCTAAGGTTTGCAGCGCCTCACGGGTCGGGCCGCGGCTGATGCCGTATTTTTCGGCGAGGGCTTGCTCGTTGATCTTACTGCCTGCAGGCAGTTCACCCTTGATGATGCTGGTTTGTATTTGCACCAAAATTTGATCGGCTAAGGTGGTCGACGATTTTTCGCTGGCGAGGGATTTCACCTTATTCGTTGGGCTCGTCGCGGCATGAGCCGCTGAACTTGGGGTGTCATCTGTGGGGAATATGGTCTCTTGCTTCAACATACTGCGCATCACTCGTTGATTGCTGGATTGTCGACTATGGGTAAAAAATAGTCCCGTTAAATCCCATTGTCAACAATATGTTTACTTAGACGTAAGTCTATACTTCTGTCGTTTTTATTTTTAGCTACTGTATTTGTTGGTTATTTTGTATTTAATTTGATTTTGATAATTTTATCTTCTCTATTTTTTAATTGGTAATTGTCGACAATTTTGGTGTCGAGTGATGTCAGATGGTGCGATCAAGCACAGCTTTTACCCCATTGCGACTTATTGAGTACAATGCTGAGAAGGTATTGGTTGGCACCTACAGGGTGAAGGTATAGAGGGACAAGATGGAGAAAATCCTCATTAGCAGTTGTTTGCTTGGGCAGGCGGTACGCTATGACGGCGGTCATAATCTGCTGCAAGACGAGTGGATGCAGCGATGGCAGCGAGAAGGGCGGATAGTGGCGTTTTGTCCTGAATGCGCGGGCGGATTACCCACACCAAGGCCAGCGGCCGAGCGTGTCGGCGATCTAGTGCTAACAGCGCAGGGTGAAGATGTCACAGCGGCTTTTAGGTTGGGAGCACAAAAGGCGCTTGCTTTGGCTCAGGAGCAAGGCATTAAAATAGCGATTTTAAAGGCGCGTAGTCCTTCCTGTGGTAATCAGCACATTTATGATGGCAGTTTCAGTAAGCATTTAATTGCAGGGCGGGGAATGACGGCCGAACTTCTGCTGGCGGCAGGTATGAGTGTGTTTAATGAAACGGAATTAGCAGAAGCGGCAATGAGGCTGGCACAGCTAGAAGTGGAATAAGCGGGCTAGGTAAGCCCAACCCGCTATCGACTCACTTACGTTAGTGAAGCTGTATTCGTTAATCTGTATTAGTGAAGCTGTGTGTGGGTGCTGGTGGCACTATCCGTTAGCTGCTGATGTTGCTGCAAGAGTGCAGCAATTTGATCATCTTTTTCCGCCCAAACTTGATTTAACCAACGCTGAAACTCGACCCGATATTCCGATTCTGAAAAGTAGCGAGTAGCGTCGACCTGCGGTACTGGCAAGGCTCGCACCCGTACAATAATCTTGCGTACTTTGCCGTTCATTACGCCAAATAACACATCGTCTGGCGCATCCGGATACACTACCGTCACATCCAGTAGGTTAGTAAATTGCTCACCCATAGCGGAAAGTGTAAAGGCAATACCACCTGCTTTAGGCCGGAGTAAATGACGGTAAGGCGAATCTTGGCGCTGACGCTTATCTTCGGTAAAGCGGCTGCCCTCAACGTAGTTGATAATTGATGTGGGCATATTTTTAAACTTTTCACAGGCTCGGCGAGTGGTGGCTAAATCTTTACCCTTAAGTTTTGGATTTTTCTTGAGTTTTGCCGGGCTGGTTCTGTCCATAAAAGGCATGTCGAGCGCCCAGCAACCTAGGCCCATAATAGGGACATAGATCAGCTCTTTCTTGAGGAAGAATTTCAACATGGGGATATGGTTACGCAGCAGGTAAGTCTGCGCGGCAATATCAAAGCCACTGAGGTGGTTACTGATTAGCAAGTACCAGCTGTTTTTATTGAGCCCTTCAAGTCCTTCAACATCCCACTCGATTTTGGCAATCAAATACAAAATGCCACCATTGCAGGTTGCCCATGCCCACATAAAACGATTCATCAGTCCGGTCACTGCATTGCGTGCGCCTTGAGCTGGCATCAACATTTTCACTAAACCACCAAGGCAAACCAAGGTTCCCCAAAGGGCGGTGTTAATGATCAGCAGGCTCAGACTGAGAATAAACAGCACTGGGCCGGGGAGAAAATTCAACATAGAGGTTTTACCTTACTTCTTGGTCCGCTTGCCCTGCCAATTGGCTGATCACTTGATCTTTAGCGAGCCAAAGTTCATTCAATTGTTCTTGGAAGCTAATTTTAAACTCGCGATCATTCATATAATCGCCACGCATATCCGGCGAAATATCCTTCACTGTTATGTGTACTTTAACCTTTGGCAGCTTGCCTGTCAGGTAGTCCCAATAGCTTGGAACGCTATCTGGGTAGTAGATCGTGACATCCACTAATTTGTGGATCTGTTCTCCCATCGCCGATAGCGCAAAGGCCATGCCGCCCGCTTTAGGTTTTAACAGATGTTGGAACGGTGAGTTTTGTTTTTTATGTTTGGCCTTGGTAAAGCGTGTTCCTTCGACAAAGTTCATCACACTCACTGGCTTAGTCTTAAACTTTGCGCAGGCTTTACGGGTGATCTCGATATCTTTGCCCTTGAGTTTTGGGTTCTTTTTAAGTTGTGCAGTGCTATAGCGGCGCATAAAAGGAAAATCTAATGCCCACCATGCTAGCCCTAACACGGGCACATAAATCAGTTCTTGTTTCAGGAAGAATTTCAAAAACGGGATTCGGCGATTAAATACGCGCTGCAGGATCAAAATATCCACCCAAGACTGATGATTAGCGATCACCATATACCATTCTTTGGTAGAAAATTGGCTATCGCCCGAGAGCTCAATTTGCACTGGGTGCAGCACACGTTCAATCACCCCATTGACGCTTATCCAAGCGCTGGCGCAAAAGTCGAGAAAATAGCTCGTCGCCGTTCTCAACACAGGCAAAGGAATAAGTTTAATGAAGCTGCCCAGAACAATGGGTACAACCCAAAACAGCGTATTCACGACATAACCTAAGAAAGCTATGCAGCCTTTTAATTGTGAAAACAACGTCCCCATTGGCGCCCCCTGATAAAAATTGGAGGCCTATGTTACTCGGTGTCGGCGTTTGGCTCAATCTTAGGGCGGCTGGTCGGGGCATTTGTTAATATTTCGAGTCTCAATACTGTTGGGATAAACGGGCCAATAATTTATCCATAGCCCGATATCCTAAGGCTTGGGCGAGGTGGCGTCTTTCGGTATTGGGGGCCTGCTCAAGGTCGGCAATGGTGCGGGCAACCCGTTGAATACGATGAAAGCTGCGCACGGATAATCCTAACTTGACGACACTCTGTTCTAAAAAAACTAGGTCAGCATCATTGATACCACTAAATTGCTTAAGTTGTTTACCTGATAGTTCGCTGTTAAGCACGCCCGCTCTGGCGAGTTGAATATCGCGGGCGCATTTTACTCGTTTGGCGATTTGATGGCTGGTTTCGCCTTGCGTCGACTGTTGCGTTAGGGTGCCTGCGGGGAGTTTGGGGACTTCGATGGTGAGATCAAATCTATCTATAAACGGGCCAGAGAGTCTGGCGAGATAGCGCTGGATTTGATCGGGTGTAGCTCGATTGGGGCCGTCGATATCGCCGCTCGGGCTGGGGTTCATGGCGGCGATCAATTGAAAGCGGCTTAAAAAGGTCAGTTTTGCCGCCGCGCGGGAGATCACCACTTCACCTGTTTCCATCGGTTCACGCAAACAGTCGAGCACTTTTCTTGGAAATTCAGCGACTTCATCCAGAAATAATACTCCGCGATGGGCCAATGAAATTTCGCCAGGCTTAGGAATACTGCCACCTCCGACTAAGGAAATTGAGGAGCAAGTATGGTGCGGCGCGCGAAATGGTCGCTTAAGAAAGTCCTGCGGTTTGATATTGATGCCCGCGACGGAATGAATTGCAGCCACTTCTAAGGCTTCTTCATAATTGAGTGCAGGTAATAGCGCCATCATGCGGCTGGCTAGCATGGTTTTGCCAGTACCCGGCGGGCCTAGCATTAATAGGTTATGGTTGCCTGCAGCGGCGATTTCAAGTGCTTGTTTAGCTTGGTATTGACCTATCACCTCGCTAAGGCAAGGCGTGGACTGCGCCGGCTCATCCGAGATCCACTCGAGCTGCTGCTCCAGCATGGGAAGTGGCGCTTGTCCATGGAGAAACGCCGCTAAACTTTGCAAATGGGAGCCAAAGTAGACCTTAGGATAGCCAACTAACTCGGCATCGTGGCGATTATCGAGTGGCAGAATTAACTGATTATTATGGCGTTTAGCCGCAATGATTGCTGGTAGTAATCCTTGGCAGTGGCGGATTTGCCCTGAGAGGGCAAGTTCGCCGACAAATTCAGTATCCTTAAGGCTCGTGGCGGGGATTTGCTCTGACGCGGCTAGAATGCCGATGGCGATAGGCAAATCGTAACGGCCGCCCTGTTTGGGTAAATCTGCGGGGGCGAGATTGACGGTTATCCGGCGCATCGGAAACTCGAATCCCGCATTGATCAGGGCACTGCGCACCCGCTCACGGGCTTCTTTGACTGAGGCTTCTGGCAAACCCACCAGATTAAAGGCGGGTAGGCCATTACTGAGATGGACTTCAACCGTGACTTCTGGAGCTTCAACACCACAACTGGCTCGGGTATGTACACAGGCTATCGCCATAAACAAATCCTTTTGTTGATCTTTTTAGCTGAGTTTGAGTGTAGCAGTAATTCGCCTAAGGGTTTTCAATTCATAGGATCGCTGTCCGACTGCACCGCAAGCTGCTGACTCAGGCTTTAGCGTTAGCGTGATAGCCTCGGCAATTTGAGCTGTTAAGCGATAGCAAATATTTGATAGAAATGATAAAAAGCCAATATTGGAGTCGTGAGGTAAATATGGATATGTTGTTAGCAGAAAATTCCCCCATTCGTCAGCAGCTGCTCGAGCAAAAGTTGGCGCAGTTTAAAGACCCGCATCTTGCCCATACGCTTTCGGCATTTATTCGAAGTAGTGTCGATCTCTATCCCTGCGCAATCGAGGACTATGCGCAATTAGGTAATAGCCGACTGGGTGGATTGCCGGATTTGCCTATCGGCATGGATTATCCAGTGACCTTGGTCGGAAGGGAGGAGATGTTGGATGGCTATGTTGAGAGCTTTGGCCATACCCGCGAGTTTATTAATGAGCATTGGCGGGAGGACTGGCAGGACGATTGGGAGACAGATGAGGCGCATCTTTGGGACTGGGACGAGGCGGCGCAGGCCTTTCGTGTACCCATGCAATTTATCGCGCAGATCAATTGTAGCGAACTGAAGGCGTTACAATCCTACTTGCCCCGAGAAGGGCGATTGTTGTTCTTTTTGGAGCGCTGGCGATTCTCAGAAATGCTTCGCGGCCATGTCTATTATGTCGCTGAAGATCAGCAACTGAACTCTGGGAAAGCGATTGCTGAACCTAAATTCGACGATGCTGTATGTGCAAACTATGAGTATGAGGCGGCTTATCAACTTCAGGGAATTGCCAGCATTAAGATGATAGCCCCTGACATGATTAATAGTGACAACCCGCATTTAGTAAAGTTAGCCAAGGCACGTTTACAAGCGCTACCAGAACCGCAACAAGCTATGGTGCTGGATGCCCTAGCGGTTGTGGATGATGAATTGGCTCCAGAGTGGCAAGATCAGCTCAAGGGCTATGAGCTGATACAATTGAATGAGCACGGGTTTATCCCTGGTCAGATTCTCACTCAATCGCAATGGGCTAATACCGAGTGGCAGTCATCTAACTTGCAGGCATTGCTTGTCCCCGAGCAGCCGCTGCCGTATTTCGATGGGATAGCCAGTATTAATGGCCATGGTGATAGCCGCTATAAAGCACCCGAATTCCGCGCCGCAGCTGAATTAGGCGGCAATGCCGAAGATTATCTGGTGCTGCTTAAAGTCGTCTATAGTGAGCACTCAATGCAGTTGAATTTTATTATCCACCGAGACGATCTCGTATCGGGAAAATTCGAGCGCATTTACTGCATTTATGACTACTAGCTGAGCTATAACCAACCTTTTTGCTTGGCGATGCGGGCGGCATCGATTCGGTTGCTCGCGTTGAGTTTGGCAATGGCTTCGGATAAATAATTAACCTCAGATCTGGTTAAGCCAGCACTAAATTAGAGCTATCTAACAGTTCAAGCTCCTGAGCTGTTAGATTTAACGATGGCTTTTCTTCTTTTAAACAATATGCAATCAATCCACCAAGTAGATTGAGCATGAACCCATGCTCGCTGCGGTGTCTTGAGTGTTCAATATAGGAAATGTTCTTCAATTGGTCATTCACTGTTTCAATGATGAATCGCTTTTTTAAGATTGCTCTATCCCATAGAGAAATAAACTTTTTCTTCATGTTCTTACGAACTGTGGTGATTAACTCAACGCCCTTTTCCAAAAGCTCACCTGTTAGGGCTTGGCTAATATAGCCTTTATCACCATAAAGCTTACCAAAAAGAGACTCAGCCATTTCACTGACAGGTTGCCTGTCATCGACATTACCTTTCGTCAGTTTTAACGCTACAATTTCACCCAAGTGATTGATAATAAGATGCAGTTTAAATCCAAACGACCAGCCCATAGTTCCCTTTCCATGTTCGGCAATGCCTTCAAAAACCTTATTTCGCTTCGCTCGAATAATATGACAGACTTCAATTTTAGTGGAGTCGACAAACTGAATTCCCGTTGGCTTTCCAAGCTTTGAAGTCAGATAGCTACACATAGGGACAACGACGCTAGGCATTAATGCAAGGAAACGAGTGTAGCTCAACAACTCTGGAAAATAGGGTTTTAGCTGGCGACAAACATAGTGCAGATAATAATTTTTGAAATCTCGGTAATGTGATTGATGGAAATGAATGATAATGGTCATCACTTCTGCGGGAGAAAGGCGACAAGGTCTATTACGCTTCATTTCACCATTATCAAGCAATAAGCGTTGCCAATGTGGGATAAATAACTGACAGAAATCATCGACATCACAGTAAGTTTCAACTAGTTTGTTCATGCTCGTTCCTTTTTCTAATCACTCTTGGTCGAATGATCGGATCAGGGAACGAGCATTTAGTTCCTTTTGGGAGCTAAATTCTTATCCGAAGCTCAGGTTAATTACGTACCGTGCCTTCGGCAATAAACAGTATCTCGGCAATTTCGGCGGTGGATTTGCCTTCGCTGGCAAACCGAAGGGCGCGGCGTTCTTTATCATTGAGGGGATCGACATCGCCAATTGCCATCATGGCTAACTCAGGATCGATAACGCGTTTGCCCGCCATCACTTGTTGAATTGAACTGACGAGGGTTTCTGAGGGCGCATCTTTTAGCAAAAATCCACCGACACCCGCTTCGATAGCGCGTTTAATATAACCTGCGCGGCCAAAAGTTGTGATCACCACCACTTTGGTTTGGCTATGTTGCTCCTTTAGCCAAGCGGCTAGTTCCAAACCAGTTCGTCCCGGCATTTCAATATCCGTCAGTAACAGGTCAAAATGCTGCTGTTTGAGGAGGCTTAATGCTTCATCGCCATTGCTGGCTTGAGTAATGGTAAAACCGCCAGCGAGAGTTAATAGTGCTGCGAGCGCGCCGCGCACCATGGCTTGATCTTCTGCCAATAGAATCTTCATTAATCTGTTGCTCCCTGCAAAGGTAAAGTAACGCTAAAGGCATATCCCTGCTCAAGATTATAGCGTAAATGACCTCCGAGGCTATCGAGACGTTCACGGATACCTGTGAGCCCATTTCCTTCGACAAAAGGTCTTGCTAAGGCATTATCTTTAACCTCGACATTAAGGGTATTTGCCTGCTCACTAAATTGAATGCTGCATTGGCTCGCGTTGCTGTGGCGCAAAATATTATTCACGAGTTCAGTTAAAATCAGCACAAGTTGGCTTTCTGTTCTGGCGGGTAGTTTTGGTAATTCACCGATTAACTCTACGTAGATGCCTTTATCCCTGAGTGAATTACATAGCTGGGTGATGCAACTTGCTAAGCCTTTGTGTTTATAGTCTGAGACGGTATGCCTTATTTGGCTCAAGCTTTCCCGCGCAATTTGTCCTAGCTCTTGTAGTTGAGTCGTTGCAAGTTGATATTCTTGTTTCGCTAGTAGTTTTTCGGCCAATTCAGCCTTTAGAGCAATCGATGACAAACTGTGCCCCATAATATCGTGCAAGTCTCTGGCGATACGCTCCCGTTCAACCATAGTGGCTAAGGTGCTGATCTCTTTGGCGCTTTGTCGCTCCTTCAATCTATGCTGGTAACGTCTTCGCTCTGCTTTACCGAGCATACCAACCCCTAATACTAAGGCTGAGCCGTACATTGGAAAATAGTAGCTATTGAATTGACTAACGTAGTTGAGCAAGAACAGTGTAACTAGTATCCCGAACCAGCATAACAAGCTAACTCTAAAGGAATAAAAGAAACCAATAAAGAAACTGGCAAAGGTAAAGAGTGAGATGGACCCGGGATTAATGGGGGTAATGGCTATAGCAAGTACTAACATGCCGATAATAGGCCGATGGGCGCTGCGGAAATTACTGCGGTAGGTCCAAAAATAACAGTAAATAAAGGGAACCAGCACGGCTAAAATTAAGATAATTTGCCAGCTAGGATAAGGCGTAATAAACAGCGGTATCAGATAAAACGCGAGGTTTATTAAGTACACCCATGCGAGCTTTCGTTCAAGTTGTAGGGGGTTATTTGTCATATCGCTTCGCCTAAGATCCATTTTGCGTCTGCTGAGAGTAGGATTGGCCTCAAACGTTAGCCAATCCTTTCGCCTTTTCTGGGATTATTTTGCACTTATTTGCTGATTTTGCTGAAGTAAAAACTTAGCCCAACCATAATCTTTTTCCACTTGCAGCGCCTGTTGCCAATCTTCAATCGCCCCTTGGGCGTCGCCTAATTCCTGTTTTGCGAGTCCGCGCCAAGTGTAAGCTTCGGCCTCACCCCAGCATATGTCCTCGCAAGGTTGATTAAACCGTTCAATGGCGCTGCTGGCGAGTGACTTGGCAACTTGCATGCTGCCACCAAACATGGCGGGCGTATTATAGGCGGCAATCGCTTTTACTAATGCGACCCGCGGATTAAGCGGTGCCAGCTGTTCGGCTTGAGCGATGGCATTGGCGGATTTGCTCACAAGCTCGGCACCTTTGCTGTTATCCAAGGCGATTTGCATGCCGTAAACGGACGATAATAGTGCGAGGGACTCGGCATCGGCTTGGGTATTGTTGATGGCTTCTAAGCTGGTTTGCGCCGAAGTTAAGGCCTGTTCCGCCAAGGTTTTTTGCCCCATAACATTGGCGCTGATGGCTAAACGATAGTTGGCATAGGCTGCTTCGTAATCCTGTGTTGTCGTGCTGAGCTGTTGTAATTTTTCGATATTCAAGGTGCTTGCCGCTTTGTCGACTTCTGCGATATTGATACTCGAGTTGGAAGCCGCGAATACGGGCGCGCAGGCGAGGGCAAGGCTTGATAACAGTAAGAATGTTTTCATGGTATTTCCTTATTGAAGTGATAACCCATTGCTTGGGGACGGCTTCATTATCAGAAATACCTTGGGCTGAGTGCAGGCACAAAGGTCATCAATTGGGCATGACAAATGTCATGTCTTAGGCCTAAAAGTAAAACACCGGAGAAGCTCCGGTGTTTTGTAAGGCAAGGCGCAGCGCGTTAAACGACGGCTTGGGTGCTGGCTTGGTTGACGAGGTAAATCATGTAGCCTAAGTAAGCGACAAGCAGTGTGGCACCTTCACGGCGACCGATGCGTAGTCCCGACCACGCGAAGGGTAAAATCACTACGGCTAGGGCGAGCATCACGATAAAGTCGAAGGATTGGAAACCTAAGGCTGATACTGGGTGCACAATCGCAGTCACACCTAAAATACCCAGAATGTTGAATAGGTTAGAGCCAACCACGTTACCGATAGCAATATCGCTCTCACCTTTGAGCGCCGCTAAAACTGAGGTCACTAGCTCAGGCATGCTGGTGCCGATAGCGACAATGGTTAAGCCGATAATGACTTCACTCACGCCAAAAACTTTAGCTAAATCGACCGCACCGTTCACAAATAAAATCCCGCCACCGACTAACATGCCGATACCCACGACAATAAAGGCCACTGAGAGTAATGGGTTTTTAGGGCCTTCTTCGATGATTTCGCCATCGGCATCTGTGGTATTTTTCGAGCTGAAATAGCTGAATACGAGGTAGCCAACAAGCAGTGATAATAAAATCACGCCGTCAATCAGGCTGAGTTCGCCATCAAATAACAATCCCCAAAACAGCATAGAGGCGAGGATCATCAAGGGGATATCCCGTCTTACCATCTGAGACTGTACTTGAATCGGGCGAATAAGAGCGGTAATCGCCAAAATCAAACCAATGTTGGCGATGTTAGAGCCAATCACGTTACCCAGCGCAATGCCGCTATTGCCTGCCAGTGCTGACTTGACACTCACCGCAAGTTCGGGCGCGCTGGTACCAAAGGCCACAATGGTTAAGCCGATGATGAGTGGCGTAATGCCAAGACGTAGGGCGATGGAGCTCGCGCCACGGACTAAGGCTTCTGCGCCTAAGGTTAAAATGATAAAGCCGCCGATAATTGAAAGTGCAATGAGCATTTTAGACTCTGTTAAACCTAATTAAGTGAATTGATTTAAGGTGTATCACCTTACGCTGACAGGCGCACATGATACGTGTTTTTCAAACGCTTTGACAGAATATGTCATAAAAAAGCACACCGAAAAGGTGTGCTTTAGAGGTGAGTGTCATTACGTCAGGATTCGATGGGTTATTTTGCAGATAACTCATCTTCCCAGCGTACTTGCGCACCGCGAATACCGTCGACACGCTCGCTAAATGCCTTCTCGAGCACATGACGTTTGATCTTCAGTGTCGGAGTTAGCACATCGTTTTCGATGGTCCAAGGCTCGTTCACGACCACAATCGCATCCACATGCTCATGGGACTCTAAATGTGGGTTCACGCTATCGAGGGTCGCTTTTAAAGATGTGCGAACTTCCTCGCGGGCTTGTAAGGTCGCGCCCTCGGAAAGTTGCACTAATGCGACGGGATGCGGCAGACCAGAACCAATAACGCAAATCAGCTCCACATGGGGATCCTGCGCGAGCTTACGTTCAATTGGCACTGGAGCGACGTATTTACCCTTAGCGGTTTTAAAGTTGTCCTTCACGCGGCCAGTGATAGTCACACAACCATCGGCATCGATAGCGCAGAGGTCGCCAGTATGGAAAAAACCATCGGGATCGAAGGCCGCTGCTGTTGCTTCGGGTTGCAGATAATAGGCCGTCATCAGGCCGGGACTCTTCAGTAGCAGTTCGCCGTCCTCACCCTGGCGGATTTGGCAATCCTGCACGGGTTTACCCACAGTGCCGATTTTGCGCACATCGAAGGGATAGTTGATGATGGAGTAAGCACAGTTTTCCGTCATACCCCAGGCTTCGCAGATATCCAAGCCAATGCTGTGGTACCAGTGAATAAGAGAGGGCGGAATAGGCGCCGAGCCAGAGCCGAGTAAGCGGCAATGGTTGAGTCCTAATCCTTTGTGGATCTTGTGTTTTACTAGGCTGCTAATTAGTGGGATTTTTAGCAATAGATTGAGTTTGCCAACACCAATCTTGTCGATAATGTTCTTCTGGAACAGGCTCCACAGTCGCGGAACCGAGAAAAACACCGTAGGTTTAGCCCGCTGCACATCGGCAACGAAGGAGTCTAAGCTTTCGACGAAGGCGACGGTACTGCCAGAATAAAAAGATGAGCCTTCGATCGCCACACGCTCGGTAATATGCGCTAACGGTAAGTAGGACAATAATCTGTCGTTGCCATTGGTACGCAGATCGCGCACCACCGCTTGGCAAGTCCAGCCATAGCTGGCAAACGTCTGAATCGCGCCCTTAGGTTGGCCCGTTGAGCCCGAGGTGTAAATCAGCGTCATGGTCTGATCGAGCTCAGGTAATGGCGCTTCAATCAGAGGGTTGCCCATCTTCAGCAGTTGCTCCCACTGATATTGAGCCGGCATGGTCTCATAGGGCATGGCAAGGCGGAGTAATTCACCGCCGACGCCGGCTTCTTGATCGGCCCAGTGGTCGAGCTTGCCGAGGAAAATCGCTTTGGCACCACTATGTTGCAACACATAGCGGATAGTATCTGTATTGGCGGTGGGGTAGATGGGAACGCTGATATAGCCGCCGTGCATCAAGGCGAGGTCGGTAATAAACCATTCGGCGCAGTTTTTAGAGAGCACGGCAATCTTATCGCCCGGCTCTAAGCCTAAATGGCGCAGTGCACCCGCGAGTTGCTGCACTTTTTCTTGCACTTCATTCCAAGTGAAATCAAGGTATTGTCCCTTGATGGGCTGGCGCAAATAGATCTCATCCCCACGTGTATTCGCCCAGTGCGCCAACATTTCAACTGGCGTCTTAATCGCATTATCCATAGGCAATTCCCTGTTCTTTATTGTTATTTTAACCCCAACATAGGTGCCCAGTATGGCGAGTTTTGTGAGGCCACGCAAATAGTTTGCAAGATTGTAAAATCTTAAAATTGGCGGACTAGCCTATCGTTTGAGTATGAAATGAAAATGAACTTAATCACAGGTCAGAGCAGGAGCCGCGGGTGCATTAGGCAATAAAAAAGGCGCCTAAGCGCCTCGTAAAATTGGTGGAAGCTTACAGCTCCATCACGCCATCCATTTCGACTTGCGCATCCTTAGGCAGCTGCTTCACACCGATAGCGGCGCGAGCAGGGTAAGGTTGGCTGAAGTAACGGCTCATGATTTCATTCACTTTTGCGAAGTGGCTTAAGTCCGTTAGGAAGATATTGAGCTTAACGATATCGTTGATCGTGCCGCCAGCTGCGGTACAAACGGCCGTTAAGTTTTCAAACACTTGCACAACTTGCGCCTCAAAATCATCGCTCACGATCTGCATTGTGCTTGGCACTAGTGGGATTTGGCCGGATAAATATACTGTGCTGCCGACTTTAACCGCTTGAGAATAAGTGCCAATTGCCGCTGGGGCGTTTTCGGTCGCGATAATGATTTTTTCTGCCATGACGCTCTCTCTAAAGTAATGATCAACGATTACGGGATGTACGTAACACCTCGGGCAGTACCCGGATACGGCGCATCACGTTAGCTAAATGGATCCTGTCCTTCACCGAAATCCGCAGGTTAATCAAGTAAACGCGGCCATCGCGCTCTTCGGTGCTAAGGTTGTGAATGTTCGAACCTTCGGCGGCGATAATCGAGGTGATCTTCGCCAGCGCGCCTTGGTGGTTAACAATTTCCACCCGCAGATTGGCTTGATATTCGACGCCTTCGACATTGTCCCACTGTACGGGAATATATTTATCTGGCTCGCCTTGGTAACCGCGAATGTTAGCGCAGTTTTCCATGTGGACGACTAAGCCTTTGCCTTGGCTCACGTGGGCTATCACCGCATCACCTGGGATCGGGCGGCAACAGTTGGCGAAGGTCACTAACATACCTTCGGTGCCACGGATTGGCATCAGGTGAGAATCGCGGCTCTCTTGATTCTCTAAATTATCGCCAATCAAACGTTGGGCGATGACTATGCTCATGGCATTGCCAAGACCGATGTCGGCGAGTAAGGAATTTAAATTGGCGTGCTTGGTATCGCGCACGACTTTATCAATTTGCTCGGCAGGAATACTATCGAGCTTGGTTTTACCCAGCGCATGGTTTAGCAAACGGCGGCCAAGGGCGATAGCATCGTCTGCTTTTAGGCTCTTAAGCACTTGGCGGATTTTGGCGCGGGCTTTACCCGTCACCACAAAGTTAAGCCAAGCGGCATTCGGACGCGCGCCTTTGGCGGTAATGATCTCAACGGTTTGGCCGGAGATTAATGGCTGGCTTAACGGATAAGCTTGGCGGTTAACGCGGGCGCCGACACAGGTATTGCCCACATCAGTGTGGACTTCATAGGCAAAGTCGACGGCGGTGGCGTTAACCGGTAATTCTAAAATGCGACCTTCGGGGGTAAAGACGTAAATCTCTTCGGGGAAGAGTTCGGTTTTAACGTTTTCCACGAATTCGAAGGAGGTGCTGGCGCTCTGTTGCAGTTCCAGCAAGCTTTGCATCCACTTGCGGGCACGCACTTGCGTGGTAGTGCCTTGACCATCGGCACCGCCTTTGTAAGCCCAGTGGGCCGCAACCCCTTTGTCGGCCATTTGATCCATATCTTCGGTACGAATTTGGATCTCGACGGGCACGCCGTGTGGGCCGAATAACGAGGTATGTAGCGACTGATAACCGTTGGCTTTTGGGATGGCGATATAATCTTTAAAGCGACCCGGACGCGGTTTATACAGGCCGTGCATAGCACCGAGGACGCGGTAGCAAGTATCGATGGAGTCGACGATGACGCGAAAGGCGTAGATATCCATCACCTCTTGGAACTGGAGTTCCTTGCTCTGCATCTTGTTATAGATGGAGTAGAGGTTTTTCTCGCGACCTTTCACTTTGCCTTTAATGCCCGCATCGTTTAGGCGAGTTAATACCGCAGCTTCAATACCTTGAATGAGTTCTTTACGGTTACCACGGGCAGCTTTGACCACTTCCTTTAACACCCGATAGCGCATCGGATAATAGGCTTGGAAGCCTAAATCCTCTAACTCCGTCTTGATATTGTGAATACCGAGTCGGTTGGCAATCGGCGCGTAAATCTCTAAGGTTTCGCGGGCAATGCGGCGGCGTTTATCGGGGCGCAGTGCACCTAAGGTACGCATGTTGTGGGTACGGTCGGCAAGCTTGATGAGAATAACGCGGATATCCTGCGTCATTGCCATCATCATTTTGCGAAAGTTTTCCGCTTGGGCTTCTTTTTTATCGCGAAATTTCAGCTTGTCGAGCTTAGACACCCCTTCAACCAACTCTGCCACGGCTTCGCCAAATTGTTCGGCCAAGTCCTCTTTGGTGACATGGGTATCTTCGATGGTGTCGTGCAGCAAAGCAGCCATCAGCGTCTCGTGATCGAGACGCATCTCGGCGAGGATGCGGGCAACCGCAACCGGATGGGTAATATAAGGTTCGCCGCTGGTGCGCATTTGCCCTTCATGGGCATCACGCGCAACTTGGTACGCCTGCTTGAGCAATTCTACCTGTTCAGGTTCTAAGTAACCGGAAGCAGACTCCTTTAGACCTTCAAACAGATACAAGTGGCAGCTCTCCTTTACCCAAACAGGTGTGACTCAATTAGACTTATAGTGAACGGCCTTCAGCGATGGCTGCAACAGCTGCGATTTCAGCTGCTTCACGCTCACGCACTGATTGACGCTCGTCAGCATCTAAAGTGTGAGCATTCACTAAACCTAGTTCGATTTCACGCAGGGCGATAACCGTTGGCTTGTCGTTCATCTCTTCAACCATAGGGTCTTTACCCTGCACGGCGATTTGGCGAGCACGACGCGCCGCAACCAGGATCATATCAAAACGGTTGCCGATTTGTTCTACGGCGTCTTCTACAGTTACGCGAGCCATGTGTTGAAACTCCAGTTTATCTAGGGAAAAAATGACGCAAAATTGTACACTAAGGCAGTTAGCCTGCCAACAGATCGTTAAGCATATCATTTTGCGCGTGGATCTGACTAGCACCCGTTAAGCGTTGGCTGCGAATGATCGCCCGCAGATCGGCCAGTGCTGTGTCAAAATCGTCATTGACGATAATAAAATCATATTCTTTATAGTGCGACATTTCAGAAACCGCCTGTGCCATACGGCTGGCGATAACTTCCTGACTGTCTTGGCCACGGCCAGTGAGGCGACGTTCTAGCTCATCCCGTGAGGGCGGTAGAATAAATACACCAATGGCCTCTGGCATCACGGCTTTGACTTGCTGGGCGCCTTGCCAGTCGATATCGAGGAAAACATCGATACCTTGAGTCAAAGTGTGCTCAATGACGTGGCGTGAAGTGCCATAGTAGTTACCGAACACTTCGGCCCACTCGAAAAAGGCATTTTGCGCGATCAGTGCTTTAAATTCTTCAACATTAACAAAATGGTAGTGCTGACCATTCACTTCGCCAGGGCGAGGCGCACGGGTGGTGTGCGATACTGAAACCTGCATATCGGCAGGTTTGTCTTTTAACAATGCCGAAATTAGCGAGGATTTACCAGCACCACTCGGGGCTGAAACAATAAATAAATTTCCGCGTGCGGTCATGAGCAAAATATCCAGTTGGTTAACGCAAGAAGGGCCCAGAAAGCCGAGCATTATACAGATTTTGACCTTAAAAACGCTAGGGCTTGTTAGCCAGCAATTGTTGTCTATTTATGTTTTGCGACAGTTAACGCTGCCGTTGGTGCATTTTTACGGTTTAATGATCTCTCAAAGATCAGATACTGAAAATCTCTGCGTCCCTAAGCCTTGCAGAGCCTGAGAATTAAGCCTGATTTAGCTTTAGATGGATATAATCAGCATTTTTGCTTATCTAGCGTCTTATTGCACTGACAATTGCGGCTAAATTCGTTACGCTCGTGCCTATGCGACATTGAGAGTCGTGTGCGCTAGGATTATTTCACTATAAAGGAAGGGTCGTGCTGTTAAAATCTCTTTTCTGCCTTCATGGGCGTGATTCCCGTCCCCGCTTTGTGGCCATCAGTGTTGGTGTGTATTTGGGCATTTCACTGGCTGTCGCCGCGTTTGGGGCGAACTTTTTAATGTATCTTTTAGCGTTGGTGGGCTTACCTTTGCTCGCCCTTACTGCGCTGCGCCGTTTAAATGATGCGGCTAAGCCTAAGGCCTTGGTTGCAGTCTTTATTCTGCCGCTACTGATTTTACTGGCTCTGTATATAGTGGCTGCGCCACCAGTATTGGCGATATTAGGGTTAGTGTTGGGGGCTGGCGCGACTTTTTGGGGAACCCGTTTGAAGTCGCTAACCATAGTGGATTACCGTTTTGGTTATTATGGACCAGCACTCGATGCGCCTATCTCGCAGGCGATCCCCCGTCGCCGAGTTGAACCTGTGATCACGCCAAAGGCGGCCGCGGCGCAAAATGCGGTGCCTGATGTATCAGCAAATATTCCTGTTGCGGCTCCGGCAGAAGCTTATTCCCAGACAGAGCCAACTATTTCGTCTGCTGTTGCTGAGCCAGAACTTGAGGTGTTGCGCCAAGATGAGCTGCGCTTTGATGCCTTAACTAAGATGACTGCTAATCCAGCGGATTTTGTGGTGCCTGATGCTGTAATTGAGGGGCATGCCGATTTTCGTCCCGCCAATCCGAGCCGAGTAGAGCAAACGCGAATCGACCTCGCCGAGGTCGATTTAGCTCAAGTGGATTTGCAGGGAGAAGAATTTAAGCGTGCGCCGCTTGATCCTGCTGAGCACAGTGATGAGCCGGTGTGGCGCTTTGATCCCGATGACAATGCTGAGGTATTTAATGATACCGAGCATGCTGAAGAAGTGCGTCGTCGCCGCGCCGAAGCTAAAGAATCCGGTTCTATGACCGAATTGTTTAGGGGCGTGGCGGAGTTTTTTGCTCCTTACCGTCGTTATATTAAGTTGCCTAAATTACCTAAGCTGGAACGCCGTTACTGGTTGCCTGTCGGCGGCGGTGCGGGCGCTGTGTTGTTAGTCTTGCTGGTATGGGGATTATGGCCTAGTTCTGATGAGTCGCAGGTAGACGAATCGGTCGTGCCAGCGGTGCCTTCAGCACCTATTGCAGCAAGCGATCGTGTGACCTTAGATCTGCCCGACGGTTTTTCGGTGGCGTTAGAGCAAGATGTATTAATTATTCGTTGGTTGGGTGAACGCGACAAGCCGCAAAACCTGTGGTCTATTGCTACGGCGAAGGGTGATAAGAGTTGTAGTGCACTGGTGTTTAATAATGGCACTGAGTATCGCACTATCACTGTGGACTTGCTTGCCGACTCTGCCACTGAAGCACGTTTCACGCCGCTCGATACCGCTAATATCATTACCGATTTAGCCCGCCGTGGCAGCATTGGTTTGTGTGGTTATAAGTTCAGCCTCAAAGGCAGCCAAGCGGTTTTAGAGCCAAATCGTGCCTTTGGAACTTATTTAGCCCGTTAAATAGATAAAAATAAGCTTAAATGCTAGTCAGGATTAGAGGGGTAGATTACACTTTTGCTCCTCTTTTTCTCCGATCTTGTGTTACATGCGCTCGCATAGCCGATGACGGCGAGGTTCGGGAAAATTTCTTTAATACGAACTGAAAACTCAATCCCACATGAATACAGATTTGACCTTAGTCATTATGGCGGCGGGCCTTGGAAGTCGTTTTGGCGGCGATAAGCAGTTAGCCTCCCTTGGGCCTGCTGGCGAACCCATGTTGGTGTTATCTATTTTATCGGCTATTCGCAGTGGATTTCAGCGCGCCGTATTAGTGATCCGCCCTGAGCTTGAGGCGGAGCTCTTAGGGATATTGACGCAGTTTTTACCCGCAAACTTTGAATATCACTTTTGCTACCAGTCATTAAGTGATTTGCCACAAGACGCAAAGCTTGCTGATTTTAGCCATCGTTTAAAGCCTTGGGGGACAGCGCATGCGCTCTGGTGTGCCCGCAATTGTGTTAATGGGCCAATGGCTGTGATCAATGCCGATGATTTTTACGGCGACAGCGCCTTTGCTTCTTTAGCGAAGGGATTAACCGCAAGGCCCCATGATTGGATGATGGTGGCTTATCCTATCGAGCTGACGTTATCTGAGCATGGCGGAGTAAACCGTGGCTTATGCCAAGTTGAGCATGGGCAGTTACGCTCGGTCGCCGAGTGGTTAAATATTCAAGCACAAGAAGATGGTTTTGTGGGCGAAGGACCAATGGGATTCGCAAAGCTTCCTTCACAGTCGCTGGTATCCATGACCTGCTGGGGCTTTTCGCCAAGCATATTTGATGTTATTAAACAGCAATTAACCGTATTTATTGAACAACAGGGCCAATTGCCGAAATCGGAATGCTATTTGCCCGCAGTGGTTCAGGTGGCAATTGAGCAAGGTGTGCCCGTTTATGTTGATGTGGCCAGCGAACCTTGGCTCGGTGTGACCTATCCGCAGGATACTGTCTGGGTAAAGCAAAAATTAATGGAGTTATTGGGTGATAAAACTCATTAGGCAGTCAGTGTTGCCTCATTTTGGAATTGAAGCCGACGAGGCAAAAATCTCAGCGTTAGGGAATGGTCATATTAACGACACCTTATTAGTGCGTTGGCCTACGGGTGAGCTAGTTTTACAACGCATTAATACTCAAGTGTTTAAGACGCCGCAGGCGCTGGTGAGTAATGCCGATAAGATCAGCCATCACTTATGCGCCAAGGCATTGCAGCAGCAATATGGTCTGCAAGTGGTTAGCCCTTGTCTTACCCAAGAGGGTGAACTTGCTATCGACTTAGGTGAGCAGGGATTTTGGCGTGCGATCAGTTATTTACCCCATAGTTTAAGTATCGAAGTGGTGAAGTCCGAAGCGCAAGCTGAAATGGCCGCCAAGGCTTTTGGTCACTTTGCCTGTGCATTAAGTGATTTTGACGCCACTGAGCTTGAAGATGTGATCCCGCAGTTTCATCACTTGCCTGGGCGGATGGAAATGCTGCGCCAAGCGGTGCAGCAGGATAAAGCCAAACGCTTAGGGTCGTGCCGTCAATGGGTTGATTATGCGCTGTCACAGCAGAGTTTATTGGATGAACTGGCTGAAATCTCGCCGCAGTTACCGCTGCGGATCTGCCATAACGACACGAAAATCAACAATATGTTGTTTGATAAGCGCGACATGTCGAGCATGGCGATTATCGATTTAGACACCTGCATGAAAGGTCATCTAATGTATGACTTTGGCGATATGGTGCGTACCTTCTGTTCGCCCGAGGAAGAAGATTCTACTGCCCTTGAAAATGTTAAAGTGCGCCAGTCGATCTTTGCCGCCATTTGCCGTGGCTATTTAAGTGAGCTCTCCGAGGTATTAACTGAGGTCGAAAAACGCAGCCTTTGGCTTGGGGCGCGAGTCATTTGCCTGATGATCGGCGTGCGTTTTTTAACGGATTATCTCAATGGCGACGTGTATTTCCACGTGCACCGTGAGGGTCATAATCTGGATAGAGCGGCGAATCAGTTTACCTTGTATCAAAGCCTGCTCGACCAAGAGGCTGAACTTAAAGCCTGTTTCTAGTCTGCTTTCTTTTAGCAAACGCCCCAAACGGGGCGTTTTGTTTTTTGCTTATATACGACATAATTGCACCATTAAAAACCCTTAGTCTCATATGGATTTGGCTTGGAATGGGCAACCACGAAGTACCCACTGCATTAACTTGTGCGCGCCGTAGCGCCAGAAATCTCTGGTTAAGGTGTACTCTACGCCGCTCGCAGCAGGAAGCCGTTGCCTCGTCGATGATGACGGCAACCAGCGATAACTTTTTTAATGCTTACGCGATTTTTCTCGGTGCTAGTCTTGCGCAAATGGGTTTTGTTACTGGATTACCGCAGCTCTTCGGGGCGATGTCGCAGTTAGTTTCCGTCTGGTTAGCGAGTCACTTTTCCCGTCGTAGTTTTATTGTTTACTGTGCTGCTTTACAGGCTGTGTTGGTATTAGGAATGGGCGCGTTAGCGGCCTTTCGGCCTGAGCACGCAGTATGGATATTTATCGCGCTCGCCGTGGGGTATCACGGTTTTATTAATCTTATCCAACCCCATTGGCGTGCGTGGATGGGGTCAATCGTGCCTGAACGTCGCCGTGGCGCTTTTTTCGCGGCGCGTACCCGCTTAACCATGGGCGCATCCTTAAGCGTGTTCTTTATTGGCGGTGGTATTCTGACCTTGACCGATTCGCAGCAAATGGCGTGGTTGGGTTTTACGCTGCTGTTTTCGATTGCCGCCATGGGGCGTTTTGTCTCGGCTTGGTTATTACTGCAAATGCACGATCCTGATCCGCGTGAAGCCAAGCAGCGCGGCGTGTTTATCCAAACCATTCGCAATTTTCGCGGCGCATGGAAGGATAAAACCTTTCGCCAGTACAGCTTGTTTGTGGCCAGTATGCAGGCGATGGTCGCCATATCGGCGCCATTTTTCGCTGTGTATATGCTAGAAAACCTGCACTTTAGCTACATCGAATTTGTGCTCGCGAGTGTGGCCTCGATAGCGACTCAATTTGTGACGCTAAAGTTTTGGGGGCGATTTAGCGATCAATTCGGCAATCGTTTGGTGATGATTATTACCAGTTGCATGATCCCAAGCTTGCCATTGTTATGGCTGTTTTCCGATAACTATCTGTATATTATCCTTATTCAGGCATTTTCTGGGCTGGCGTGGAGCGGCTTTACCTTAAGTACCGCCAATTACCTTTATGATATTCGTCCCTTTCGCAGTGACTTTGCTACCTATGCAGCGTTGCAAGCGTCACTCAGTGCGGGATTCGTATTTGTGGGGGCAATGGTCGGTGGCACGATAGCCTCCCATGCGGCGGATTTTTTAGTCTGGTCAGGCTGGAATGCTTGGCTCAGTAGCCCGATTTTTGTAGTGTTTTTAGTATCGACCATACTGCGCGCATTTGTGACACTGTGGTTTATTCCACGCTCGGTCGAACCCAAAGTCAGGCCTCGGCCGCAGTTACTGCAACTTATCTTCCGTATTCGCGGTTTTAATGCGATTTCGGGCGTGAGTCTCGACTGGCTAACTGTGGTTAAGCGTCGGAAAAATAATGATTAACCTAGAACCTAGAACCTAGAACCTAGAACCTAGATTTTATAATCAAAGAACTTACGTTTTTCAGGCCCCGAGGCATTGGCGCTGATCTTATTCGGGTGTTTATATTCATCCCAACTAGCCACATTGCGGCCGACATTGAGCTTAGGAAAGTTCTGCTGATTTTCGGTAGCGGCTAGGCCCATAAAAGCCAATAGCTGACCGAGGGCACCTTGTTGGCTCACATCGATACTGAGTAAGTCGTGTCTGCCCGCAAAGTAGTTAACCACCTCAGCTTTATGACGCTGATAACAATCGATAAGATGTTGTTCATCCTGCGGATTTTCTACCATTCCTACGCCAAAGCTATGGCGAAAGCTGCGCTTCATGATTGGGTGGAATCGGCCAGTTTTGGCATCCAAATGTGGCAGCATTCGGCTGAGTAACATCTGCATCGACGGCACCCAAGAGTCTAACTCGCGGTCAAGATAAACAAACTTGGCCTCGGGGAATAATTCATCCAACTGCTTGAAATCACTAAAACAAGGCGCATCGGAAATCGCATCAGCCTGCATAAAGGCTGCTTTAGTAAACGCCATATGTGCCACTTTTAAGCCTTGCTCCAATAGCGCCACGCTTACGCTCGTCGTCCCCGTGCGGGGCAAGCCGATAAAAATAACCTTCTGTTTTTGCTCGGCAACAACCGATTCATGCTTAATTGCATTTGGCTTAATTGCACTCGGTTTGGTTGCATTCGGCGCGAGTAAGCTTGGCCTGATTTCATTTGGTTTAGTCGAATCGCACTGTGGCTGATTGAGCTGCACATCTTCACTATGGTTATGCCTTTGAGAATCGGGAAGGGTGGCAATAGTTGGGTTATCAGGCATGGATTAGGCTCGGCATTCTTGTCAGCGTGGTCGCGATGGGTAGGTAAATTGGGGTTTAACATTAGCGTTTTATCAACGTTGGCAGTATATCGCAGTGCACAGGTTTTGGCAGCGCAAAGCTGGCGTTGCGTCGGTATTGCGTTGTAGAGGTAATCAACAGGATAAATTCCTTTATGCTAGAAGCAGTTGGGCAAGGTGAGGCAATTACTTGTATTATTTGCCTCATTTTGTGAGGCGAATAGGTTTGTTAATTGACTCATTGTGTGAGTAGAATAGGCTTGTTATTTGACTCATGGGGTAGGATATGTGGATTTGGCAGCAAGCCGATTGGCCTAAGTTTCATTGGAATATCAGCAGAGTTGATGCCCTGATACGTCAGGTATATTTCAATCAGGGCCAACTGCTCGGCAAGCAAATGCTAAGTCACGACGACAGCCAGTTAACCTCAGCGGCAGCACTCGACACCTTACTCGCTAACATTATCCACTCCAGTGCCATTGAAGGTGAAAAGCTCAATGCGGCTTCGGTGCGCTCATCCTTGGCTAAAAAACTCGGTGTGTCCGAAGACAAACCGTATCCGACCACGGCACAAACCGATGGTTTGGCCGACATTATGCTCGATGCCTTAAAAAATTTAGATACAGAGTTAACCCTTGAGCGGATATTAGGTTGGCATAAACAGTTATTTCCCCAGGGTTATACGCTGTTAAACCCCGTTATTGGTGGAGTGCTACGTGGCGATACGCCTATGCAGGTTGTCTCAGGCCGGATTGATAAACCAACGGTACATTTTGAGACACCCTCTCGAGCGACTTTGGACGCTGAACTCTCACAGTTTATTGAATGGTTTAATGCATCAAGGCAAGATCTGGGTTTAGATCCGCTTATCCGCGCGGCGATAACTCACCTTTGGTTTGTGACTCTGCATCCGCTTGATGATGGTAATGGGCGCATCACGCGTTTGTTGACCGATTTAGCTTTGGCGCAAGCAGAAAAACGCTCAATTCGTTTTTACGCTATGTCGGTCAGTATTCTTGCCCGTCGCCAAGCCTACTATGACATTTTAGAGTCCACTCAAAGGGGAAATGTCGATATTACTCCTTGGTTAGTATGGTTTTTTGAAACCCTCAATGATTGTTTGCTCAATGCGATGGCTGATGTGAACAAGACTCTGCTAAAAACGCAGTATTGGCAAAATGTCGATCAATCCTTATTGAGTCAAGAGCAAGCCAAAGTGCTCAATCGGATGTTAGATGGCGATTTTGAATTAGGGATGAATAGTAGCCAGTACCAAAAAGTCGCTAAGGTGAGTCGCGCCACCGCCACCCGTCACCTTGCGCAAATGGTCGAGCAAGGCTTTTTAGTGAAAGCTGACGCCGGCGGCCGAAGTACGAGGTACTTATTGCCGAGTGGGCAGTAGTGAGTGCTTAGCTTTAAGTCTCAACAGTGGCCACAAAATGGTATCGCCCGCAGGCACGCCGTAAACTCTTCCATGAGGGCTCCACCGCGCCATCCATGGCGCAGAGGGCCTGCTTATCGATACCATTTTCCGCTATGAAGCCCTCGTATCGCGTCAACTTCAGTGTGAGCCTTGAATGAGGTTACAAATTAGCAGTTGAATAAGCGCATACTCACAATTGGTATCCACATTTCTTTTAATTAAATATCAGTATGTTATATTGCACCAAGCTGCTTAGATAAGGATTGGTGACGAATAATGGAAATTCAGATTGGTGATGTACTGAGATATAAAAAGCCAGCATGTGGTAAAAACATGTATGAAGATGGCCACCTCAATTTCCACTTTCTAACCAAATCCATTGATGCCAACAACCTGCAACTTGAAAAGGGAATCAATCCCTGCGCCAAAATCAAAACGAGCTTGGGTCAACTTGTGCGCCCGGCAATACTGATTTCCAGTAGCCCAAATAAAAAAGGATCAGTAGAAACCCCCTGGGAAGATTTTTATGACGTTGATAATGGCCATATTCGCTACTTTGGTGACAACAAAGAACCTGGTAAAGATCCTGCCACAGCACCAGGAAATAAAGCACTACTTGAAGCGTTTCGTTTAGCCCATTCACACAGTGTGGACGAGAGATTATTAACTCCACCTATCTTGTTTTTTAAGCGGGCGATAGTTAATGGCGTCGCTAAAGGCTATCCGCAATTTTATGGATTGGGGATCATCAATAGTGTCGAATTAGTGACTCAGTGGGACAATAAATTAGCTCGCACTTTTACAAATTATGCCTTTGATTTTACTGTGCTTTGCATTGCTGCGGAGCATGAAGTATTCGAATGGGATTGGATAAATAGCCGCCGTAAGAAAGGCTTTTCGCTTGCGATAACCAATAATGCCGCCCCTAAAAGCTGGCGACAATGGCTAAATGAAGGCAGTAATTCCCTTAATAAATTACGCCGCCGAGTTTCCAAACTGAGTCTAGAGAAAACGGTAAATCAAAAGCCTATTCCGGGATCTGAGTCCGATAAAATTTTAAATCAAATTTATGATTACTATGCCAACAAGAAGCATAGATTTGAGGCGCTTGCAGAGGTTATTGCAGAGCGCGTAATCGATAGGGAGCTTGGAATTTATCAAAAAGGCTGGGTGACTCAAGGCTCGGGTGACGGTGGTGCCGATTTTATCGGTAAGGTGACGTTGGGCAGTGGATTCTCCAAAGTGGAGTTGATTGTGCTAGGGCAGGCAAAATGTGAGTCACTCAATACGCCAACGGGCGGTAATCATATTGCTCGTACAGTAGCTCGCTTAAAGCGTGGTTGGCTCGGTGTGTATGTAACCACCAGTTATTTTTCAGATTCAGTTCAACGAGAAGTGATTGAAGATAAGTATCCAATAGTCTTGATTCATGGACGCAGACTTGCAGAGGAAGTCGCTAAGTTAGTGTATGAAAGCGAAGCGTATTCCAATGTCGCAGAGTTTTTAATCGCGATGGATGCAGTGTATCCATCGCGATTAAAGCAAAGGCAAGCTGAAGAGATTTTGAATAACTAAAAAATACAAACTTAATATGTACTAGCCCATTCTAATTTTTTACTACTGAAAATGAGCACTTACTAAATCAACGCCTATACGTGATTCATATTGCAGCTGGGTATTTTGATATCGAGAGGCAAAGCTATCTCTTAGTTTAGCTATAGGTTTCAATTTTTTAGTAATTATTTCCAACTCTTTAGTTTCCTTATTTGTATTGAAAAATTGTACGTCCTTATGTTCCCCACCTCCAATCAAGTTCGAATCGTGATTAAGTACGACACCTTGTTCAATAGTTGGAGTATCTTTGTCTTCATAAACACTTAAAGCAAGTCTGTTATCAGCATCACTAATAAAAATAGTGTTTGATTGGTGCGCATCCTTTAAGCATTTCAGTAAGCTTTCAGTTTTATTAGCAAGCTTTATAAACCGCATTGGCCGATGAGGTGTCATGCGCTTAGCTATCTGCCCTGTAGGTTGGTTTGGTACCGTGTTACAACTCGGTGCAATACATAAGTAGAATGAACCATCATCTAAATCTTTAAGAACAACGCCTGTAGATATATAATTTGGTAGTTCCTTTTCTGTAGATAGTTGCTCATTGAGAGCATGTAAAACGTCGGCACAAAATTCTTTATCAGCGGCCGAAGCTGAACGGTCATAATTTTTTCTTGCTGCGGACATTACATTTTTTAAATATAAATTGTACAGATTAGCTTCAGATTTTGGACTGAAGAATCCCCTGATGATTTACAAATAAATCATCAAATTAGAGTGGAAGCGCATCTTGTTGCATGATCAAATGGTTTCGCTAAAAACTACACTTGGACAACAAGATGCGCGAAGCCAATATCCTACAACATTCTTTACACCAATACTGCCCAGAACTTCACCTAAAACGATTAAACAGCTTGATGCTGGCCTCTAAGGCACTGATTGAATGTAAGACACTGACCTTGACTGAGTTAGGTCGAAATTTACCAACCACGGCCCGAACCAAGCACAACATCAAGCGCATTGATCGTTTGCTCGGCAACACGCATCTGCATCAAGAACGGTTAGCTGTCTACCAATGGCATGCCAGCCTCATCTGTTCTGGTAACCCTATGCCGATTGTGCTCGTCGATTGGTCAGACATCCGAGAGCATAAACGCATCATGGCTCTGCGCGCCTCAATAGCCTTCAATGGCCGCTCTATTACCCTGTATGAGAAGTCCTATCCCCTATCAGAACAATGCTCTAAGGCCTCCCACAACGGTTTTTTAGCGGACTTAGCCAAGATTTTACCTTTGCATGTTACCCCTCTCATCGTGACTGACGCGGGGTTCAAAGTGCCTTGGTACAAAGAGGTTGAGGCGCATGGTTGGTTTTGGCTAAGCCGTATTCGCGGTACAGTTCAATTTGCAGATATTGGCGCTGAAAATTGGCGTGCAGTTCGCAGTACACATGACTTGGCCAACGGTCAAGCGAAGAGCCTGGGTTGTAAGACCTTGACCAAAACTAACCCTATCAATTGCCATCTCACGCTTTATCGTAGCAAACCTAAGGGGCGTACAAATCAGCGTTCAACGAGGACTAATTGCCACCATCCATCGGCAAAAACGTACTCAACATCGGCGAAAGAGCCTTGGGTGTTAGCCAGCAATTTACCACCAGAATCTCGGAGCCCAAAGCAGCTGGTAAACCTGTACGCCAAACGTATGCAAATAGAGGAAACCTTTCGTGACCTCAAAAGCCCGGCATACGGCTTTGGCTTACGCCAAAGTCGTACCAACAGTCCAGAGCGATTCGACATCATCCTACTGATAGCGTTGATGGTTCAATGCCTGTTGTGGCTAGTTGGTTTACACGCACAGCAACAGGGCTGGGATAAGCATTTTCAGGCCAATACCATTGGGCATCGAACGGTACTCTCAACGATTCGCTTGGGATTGGAGGTGCTCAGGCGGCCTGATTATCAAATCACGGAGAAAGAATTGCTGGCGGCCTGGGTATTATTCGCCAATCAGTTGCTCAAATATGGCTATGCTATGGCTGATTTATGAGGGGATCCTTCAGGATTTTGGATCTACATATGTGGGAATGTTATCAGCTACATTGTTTGCTGTATCTTTGACAAAATTAAGTAGCTCGCAGCTAGATTTAACTTTATCTACCACGTCAGATAGTAAAGTGTTTAGTAATTCTCTACTTGCTTGAATACGATTATCATCATGCACTCTTAAAATACCCCAAAGAGCAGCTATCTGTTCAAAAGAACTTTTAGCAAGTACTTTTTCCATCGAAAGATTTGCATCTTCTATTTGGTTTTGAAGCTCAGATGTAATTACACGATAGAAGCTAGGGCAGGGTGAGATCGCGAACACTTTTCAACCAAATTCATGATCGATTTGACGATCACATTTAGCTGTGATCATATACTCCCTTTTTAGGGAGAGCACCATGCACATTGACCACTTCAAAGAACATTTTCAAACGATTATCGACCAACGCCAAGGTGCAAAGGTCACATATTGCCTGTTTGAAGTCCTTTTTGGCTCGCTATGTGCGGTGATTGCAGGCGCGAAAGGCTGGTTTGATATTCGTGAATACATTCTCGGTCATCATGATTGGTTTAAGCGTAATGGCCTCTTTGTGAACGGCATTCCTGTTGATGACACTATTGCTCGCATAATATCGACGATTGAACCAGAGTCGTTTCATGAGTGCTTCATCAACTGGATGTCGTCAGTACATACTCTTACCCAAGGTCAAGTCGTTGCGATCGACGGCAAAACACTTCGAGGCTCATACAATCGCGAAGATAGGTCGAGCACTATCCATATGATCAGTGCTTATGCATCATCAAACAAACTTGTGTTGGGACAGTTAAAAACTGAGCAAAAGAGTAATGAAATAACGGCCATTCCTGAGCTGATAAAGATGCTTGATATCAGGGGAGCCCTAGTCACCATTGATGCAATGGCTTGTCAGACTAGTATAGCCAAAGCCATTGTAGAGCAAGGTGGTGATTACTTGCTTGCAGTAAAGAGCAATCAAGGAAAACTCCGACAAGCGATGGAAAAAGCATTCTCATCTCAGCGAGCCAATGTGGCAGACACTGTCAACCTTGAACAGGGGCATGGACGTATAGAGTCTCGCCAATGCTATGTTTTGGCCAGTACCAACCTTGATGGTGACTTTTCTCGCTGGAAAGGGTTGAAGAACATTATCATGGTTGAAAACTTCCGCTTTGAGAAAGGCAAATCTGTCGAGCTAGAGTACCGTTATTACATCAGTTCCAAAGCGCTTAGTGCAGAGCAAGCTGCGGTAGCAGTCAGAGACCACTGGGGCATAGAGTCAATGCACTGGGTGCTTGATGTCACCATGAATGAAGATGCGTGCCAGATATATAAAGGTCATGGTGCAGAAAATCTGTCTTGCTTACGCCATATGAGTTTGAATATGCTTCGAGCAGAGCCAACCAAGCTAAGCATTGTTGGTAAACAAAAGCGATGCATGATGAGCACAACCATGCTAGAGGAGGTATTAAGCGCTGGTTTTAGTCATGTGGTTAAAATGTAGACACTCATGCGGTCGCCCTGGAAGCTAGGGTACCAATCAACGAGTGCTCGTTCTATTTGTCCCCAAACCTCTTCAGGGGTTGTATCGCGCAATACTCTGTCCTCTCCAGCAGGTCTTTCTTTTTCGCAAAGAACGATAAAAACAGCACCAGCTTGAAGCCATAAATTCTTTTTGCCATGAACATCAACATTTGACAGAGGCTTAGAATTTTTATTGAACTTAATCACACTTTTTTCTAATAACCACTTAACATGCTCAGCTTCGGGTTTTTCATAACCGTTACCTTCACAGATAACCTGAAATTCATTAGTAGTGACTTCAATGTTGAGCTCAGCTTTTAAATACTCAGCTTCAATGTTTGCGTTATAAAACTGATCCCATTCATTGTTCCAGTCACCATAAAAATCATTCCAAGAGTCAATCAAGCGTTCGTCATTATTGAAGAATGCATCAACATTGCCAATGTGAGCCCCCCTTAAAGTTGCTGCAATTTCTCGCCAAACATCTTTTAAGTCTTCAGCAGTAAAAACAACCACGACGTTCATATGTTTACTGCGACTGAGTTCTGATATTAGATTCAGTGAATGCTCTGCAGGATTGTGTTCAGTAGCTGCTTTCAGATGGTAATCGAGTACGATTAGATCGCTTTTCCGTATTTTGTCTATATCTAAGTTGTTAGTCTGGTTTTCTACATCACAAATCAGTTTTTTTGTGTGGAAAAAATCAACAAATTGCCCAGCAGTTTCAGAAGACATCAATTCAGAACTTGATCTGTTAACAATATTGCGAATTGCTGTTAGTTTTAGTTTTAGTTGTTCAATTGTTTCTTGTTCTTCTGCTGGGGCTGAGATCAGTTCACCCAGTTCATTCTTTGTATTTATGTAACTCTGCCCAATTCCCTGATATGGAAGATAATGATCATCAATTAATAGCACTGATTTAATCGCATTATCGCGAAATGCACTTACAATTTTTTCTCTATATAATGCTGGCATTATCTTACTTCCATTCCACGAAATTGAATTACAAAATTAGCACCATCTTGGATTAGCTTTTCTTCTGGCTTTTCTGCGTACCAGATATTATGGCGAGCTATTGCAAGATTTTGTTTAGAAAGGTACAAACCTACACCGTTACCTGTTGGTCGGCGGCTATAAAACAATTGAAATAAATTGCCAATATCGTCGGGATCAATTGCGGGACCATTATTAGCAATAACAACCAAATCATTAATGATACCAACCTTTATTTCACGCTCATGTTCGGCTAACGCCACCCAATATAGCGCATTATTCAGTAAGTTGATAAATACCGGGATAATCCGAGATTTCACATCTACAACATTCATGCGTATAAAAGTATCACTGAACTCAAGATTAATGTTTTGTTGTTCAAACTGATCTTGAAAGAATAATTTAACATTTTTGACAATCTCTTGCCCTGTAATATCATCGCGTGTCTGATAACCGGAAAGCTTAAGTGGTGATAGAAATCTGAGGTATTCGGTAAACTGTTTATGTGCTTTCATGGCATTTTTAAAACCAAGCTCTGCTTTTGCACTACTGCTCATCGAATTGAGTGAGCGAGTTACGGCTTTATCTTGTGCACTTAATTCATGGGCTAAAATCTCAAAGCTGATACCGAGCTGCGCAAGACTGCGCATTTGGGTAATCTCTTGCTCTGCTTTAACTCGTTCATCTTCTGCTAACGTAAATGCCGATTCGAGGTCTACACCTTGCTCTAATTTATCAAGGGCCTGTAAAAAACCTTCATATTTGGTGGCAATATCATCGGCTAAGTCGCGATAGATTTTATCCAACGAATTAAGTACTTGGGTTGGATCACTGGCATTGGTCACTGCATCGAGTAATGGCAAAGCTTGCTGCTCAAATGCTTCTTTGTCGGTTCGCGCTGTTTTTTTCCAAGTTGTCAATAAACGTTCTAGGGTTTTATCTATTTCGTTGGCATATCGATTCACCTGCTTAGTTAGTGCAGAATCAATCGCATTGTATTTGTTCAGTGCACTTTCCATAGGCGAGCGCTGCTGACTCAGTGCTTCTAGATTATTTAAGCGCTCGCGGCATGTTTGTAATAGTTCACTGAGTTCACCAAATAAATCGCGGTAGTTCCGGTATTGTTCTTCAAGATGATCGTCCATTTTTGCAGGCTTGTTGGGCGCTTTTAGCTCAGGTCTAAGTGCTTCTAGCTTATCAATACTTGTAACTAACTCATCTAAATGATGAAGCGATATTGCAACGCCTTCTTCTAGCTCCTTATGCACGCTTCGAGCTGATTCCACATGGATACTAAGCTTAGGCAAATTGATTGTCATTGCACTGGTGAAAGCTTTTTTTGATAGCCTTGCAGATGAGTTACGTGCTTTAAGTTGTTTTTGTTTATCTTTCGATAACTGCTCAAGCATTATTTTTCGTTCTTCGGAATAACTTCCAAAATACGTGTCTGCTAATTTTAATAGAAGTGCCCTGACAAGTTCTTTTAACTCTCTGGCCGCTTGATTTTTAACAAAACCTTCTCGTCCTGCCTTATCTTTTAGTTGTTGATTACTTGTTTGGTTTAAGAGTATTTGGCCAAATAAGCGTCTAGAAGCCCAATAATAACGCCCCGCATTTTTTCCCCGACTTTCTTCAATCTGAAAGAAATCATTATCAGAACGACCATAGGGTAGGACTCGTAATCCATCGCGAAAGATCATAAAGCCTGCGTATTTTTTGGCTTGTCCTTGTAGGTACGAATTATGCTCTGGATCATGGGTAGATTTAGAAAGTTCTAGCTCAAAGGTGCCTAATTTAACATCAAAAGCTCCCGTTTTTGTTAACGCGTCCATACCAGGCGTTCGGCAGGGAATGACTACATTCGGGTATTCCTTTCCAAAAGCTGTCACATGACCCCTAAACCAGCCTTTATCATCAACTTGCCCAACCACTTTATGTTCTAGAGTTTCAAATTCAGATAGCTTGAATACATCTTGATAATTGAGAATTGCTGTCTTCTCACCAAAAGGGTACCCGGAGCGATCAAAGGCAATAATCTCATAATGGAATTCGTTGCTCTCATCCGATTCTCGATTAAATGGGTCGACAAACGCGCGCAGAGTATCTACTAAATCTTGCTGGATAGCTTGATACTCATTAGCTTCACGACTTATATCACCTCTGTTAGTAAGCAAAGCTAAATCACGACTAAGGTCCAATAGAAAAAGAGCTGTACCGTGCTCTGCGCCATCTAATTCTGCCACTTTATTTAAAAGGGGGACCCAACTTTCAGAGTGACTTGATTTAAATATAAAGTTTTCACTTAGCAGCCTAACTTTTTGCTCCGTTGATATAAATTCTTCATTATCTTGGGGATTATGCCTTAAATCGAAAGCTTCTTTCTCGTCTTCGCTAAAGCGCTGCCACATATGGCGGAGAATTTTTTCATCTTCAGTTTGTGGGTTGAGAGCGAGGTTATTAAGCATCTCTTGCTGCAGGCCTGAACATACTTCGGGGAGCTCATCGAGACTATCAAACTGCTGCATTGGCACTTTAATATCATGTAAACCCAGATAGGTGTTTTCAAATAAACGCCAGTCAATCAGTGCCGCGGAGTATTGTGTATTAACCTTTTTAGTTACGATAAGGGTGACTGGTGCTAAAAATGCAGTAGAAAGTCGGCCAATCCCTTTTTCACCTTGAGTATATCGATGTTTTAAACCAAAACGGTCTTCTTCAGGTAGAAGGCTTTTCTTGGTTTTTGATGCAGTGCCAATGGTTAGCCAGCTATTACTTAACTGCTCATAAGTCATACCGCAGCCATTATCAATAATGGCACCACATTTTATATCATCATCGAATAAATGGAGGGCGACATCTCGAGCATAAGCATCGTAAGAGTTTTTCCAAAGCTCACTAACAGCTGTGGGGGCATCTGCGATTTGACCTTTGCCTAGGTGGTCGACAGTGCGAGCTTGAGCTTTAAACGAAACCGATTTTCTTGAAGATTCATTTCTCATATCAAATGGTTACATTGGAAAGTAATGCAACCTATTCTATGCACTTTTTTTAATTCAATCCATTTATTATCGATTTAATTAGAACTTTGCCGAGTAAAGGGGGAACAGCATTACCAATCTGTTTACCTTGTTGAGTCGAAGTACCCAAAAAAATAAAGCTATCAGGGAAGGTTTGTAATCGAGCGGCATGGCGTAGTGTCATACCTTGGTTTTTCCAAGGATGAACAAAACGACCTTTAGAGGGATTGTTACATCCGGTAGTGATGGTATTACTTGGTAAGTGGATCATTACTCGGCCATATACGTCTTTATGACCTTTATATCCATTTGAATGGCAGGGCAGTCTAAATTCTTCGCCAGCGTCTTCGCGGCTTCCATTTAAAGGTGTGGCTTCAAATTGCCTAATCATTTTGGGTGTTGGCCGCATTGTGATGTTACAAGGATCACCCTCTTTTACGGCTTCACCATATTCTAGGTTGAGTAGGAGATCTCTTGCTTCATCATCTGCAAGCTTAGTTTTTGGTCGAAAATACTCTTCAATATATTGCTCGATAAGGTCTGCTGGTATTTTTTCAAATACAGTTGAGGCCGTTTTCCAGTAAGGTGATTTATTACTAGACGGTGAGGAGTGTGTCGCTGCTGGCGGAAAATTTGCAGCATCAACATTCAGGTCTTTACGTGTACCAAAGATAAAAACACGTTTACGGTTTTGTGGCACGCCATAGTCTTTAGCGTTGAGAATGTCGCAAAAATGAATGGTATAGCCATGGGTTTCTGCGAGAGCTAGAAGCTGATTGAGATAGTTTTCATGGCGTTTCCATAAAAGTCCCGCCACGTTTTCAATCAAGAACGCTTTTGGTCGTAAACCATCAACAAAATCAAAATACTTCAACAGAAGCTGATTTCGGGGATCATTAATACCTGCACCGTTAATCCTATGAGTCGAGAAGCCTTGACATGGTGGGCCACCAAGGAGCAAATCCAATTTTCCTGGTTTGAGCTTTAACTCTGTCATTAAGGCGGGCAAGTCGACAGCATTAATATCGCCATTAATTAATTTAGTTGGCGCTTTTAGGCGTTCAATGAGGTTACGTTGATAAGTAACGGTAGCGGCTGTATCTAGTTCGATAGCTGCGATGACATCAATGCCACATTGATGTGCGGCAAGAGATAAGCCGCCAGCACCCGAAAATAGATCTATCGCTTTCATTAATCATCAGTCCAAACTCAAATTTCGAACCGCAAATTATACATGGCAAGCACTATTCCGCTAGCTTTTAGTTTGTGATTGAGGAGTTTGTAATTGTGATAAAACTTAATGACTAACTTATATTCACATCGTACAAAATAACGCCACATGCTTAGTCGTTAGAAAGCTTTTTTGCAGAAATGCTTTTGGGGCTATAAGTACAGATACCTGATAGAGCTGAGGCCGTATTAGAATCGACATTGTTGCACCAGTGACCGTCTAAAACAGGGAGGTTTTAGTCGAGCCTACATGGAGGTATGAACGGCGTGTCACTGGGGAAATAATGGAGGTTAAGTGACTCATTTTATGTATCACTTTCTACTCTGTTTTTTAAATTTGATCATTATATCAATTGGTAATGAGTGGAACACCCATAAGCAACTAATCCTCTTTTGCCCTAGAATTTATAAATTGTTGTGCATCTGCCAGTGCAAAATCAAAATGAAATACTAGCCCTGATTGAATTACTTTATTATCAAAGCATACGAACCATTCAAAGCCTCCTCTGAACCGATCTGGGTTTCGTTCGATGTAGATCACGTATCCACACCATTCTTCTTCATAAGCGACAAAATAAGCCTCTTCAAACTGGCTAACGGATTGGTATTCCATGATTTAAACCTAGTGTATTGGTAGGCTTATATTTTCAGTCATTGCTGTTGTATGTCCCACGGACTATGAGTCACATCGAATAGTTTTATTTTATTAGTCGGGCATTTATGTCGTGGTTATCGTATTGAAACGACTTTGGCGCTCAGTTGCTGTTTTATCTGCTCAAGGTAGTGAATTAGGTCACTGGGTTGTTCAAATTCAAGCTGTAGTGTTGGTTGAGAAGCGGTACGGATTTCTGGGTGTAGGTTGTCGCCGTCATTTACGGCTGAAATGATGCTGTAGCGGGGATAATCTTCTTCGCGGCAGATGGGGTCGGCATAGTCGACCCAAAGAATAAAATAGTGGTTGTTGTGTTTGAAGTAAAAGCTGGGACACATGTCGTTTTGGTAGCTTTTATCGATAAGAAATGTGTATAAGCTTAGGTCGAAGCCAAGCTCAAATTTATCGCCAAATGTTTGCTGATAAGCACTCATTTTTTTGCCTTAAATCATCGCATTAAGTGATGTTAAGTACTGAAGAATCCCCTGATGATTTACAAATAAATCATCAAATTAGGGTGGAAGCGCATCTTGTTGCATGATCAAATGGTTTCTCCAAAAACTACACTTGGACAACAAGATGCGCGAAGCCAATATTCTACAACATTCTTTACACCAATACTGCCCAGAACTTCACCTAAAACGATTAAACAGCTTGATGCTGGCCTCTAAGGCACTGATTGAATGTAAGACACTGACCTTGACTGAGTTAGGTCGAAATTTACCAACCACGGCCCGAACCAAGCACAACATCAAGCGCATTGATCGTTTGCTCGGCAACACGCATCTGCATCAAGAACGGTTAGCTGTCTACCAATGGCATGCCAGCCTCATCTGTTCTGGTAACCCTATGCCGATTGTGCTCGTCGATTGGTCAGACATCCGAGAGCATAAACGCATCATGGCTCTGCGCGCCTCAATAGCCTTCAATGGCCGCTCTATTACCCTGTATGAGAAGTCCTATCCCCTATCAGAACAATGCTCTAAGGCCTCCCACAACGGTTTTTTAGCGGACTTAGCCAAGATTTTACCTTTGCATGTTACCCCTCTCATCGTGACTGACGCGGGGTTCAAAGTGCCTTGGTACAAAGAGGTTGAGGCGCATGGTTGGTTTTGGCTAAGCCGTATTCGCGGTACAGTTCAATTTGCAGATATTGGCGCTGAAAATTGGCGTGCAGTTCGCAGTACACATGACTTGGCCAACGGTCAAGCGAAGAGCCTGGGTTGTAAGACCTTGACCAAAACTAACCCTATCAATTGCCATCTCACGCTTTATCGTAGCAAACCTAAGGGGCGTACAAATCAGCGTTCAACGAGGACTAATTGCCACCATCCATCGGCAAAAACGTACTCAACATCGGCGAAAGAGCCTTGGGTGTTAGCCAGCAATTTACCACCAGAATCTCGGAGCCCAAAGCAGCTGGTAAACCTGTACGCCAAACGTATGCAAATAGAGGAAACCTTTCGTGACCTCAAAAGCCCGGCATACGGCTTTGGCTTACGCCAAAGTCGTACCAACAGTCCAGAGCGATTCGACATCATCCTACTGATAGCGTTGATGGTTCAATGCCTGTTGTGGCTAGTTGGTTTACACGCACAGCAACAGGGCTGGGATAAGCATTTTCAGGCCAATACCATTGGGCATCGAACGGTACTCTCAACGATTCGCTTGGGATTGGAGGTACTCAGGCGGCCTGATTATCAAATCACGGAGAAAGAATTGCTGGCGGCCTGGGTATTATTCGCCAATCAGTTGCTCAAATATGGCTATGCTATGGCTGATTTATGAGGGGATCCTTCAGTGTTAAGTATAGCTGAGGCATTTGCTTAACGAACTGTTTTATTTGGTTTAAATGTGTTTTCATTAGTCTGTTTTGGCTGTGTGGTTATGTTCGTTATAACCATCATGTAAAGCCGTATTTATCGTTAACCCTAGCTAATAATTGCCCTATTTTTTGCTAAGAACTCCATCAAAAACTCAATTAATACCGTCACTTTGGTCGGTTGGTATTTTCGCTGTGGATACACGGCGTAAATGCCATGTTCGGGTAACGGATAGTCTGTAAGTAACGCCTGTAAATGTCCGGTTTGCAGAGCTGGCTCAATAATAAAATGTGGCAGGTTGGCGATACCTAGGCCATCGAGACAGGCTTGATGGATGGCATCACTATTATTGACCTGATAGTTTCCTTTGGGTTGAACACGTTGCACGCCATCGGGACTGTGGAAACTCCATTCCACACCATCTTGAAAGTAACTGTAAAACAAGCAGTTGTGCTGAGTTAACTCGCTAGGAGTCATGGGTAAACCGTGCTGCGCGAGATATGCGGGGGACGCGCAAATCACGCTCAAACAAGGGGCAATTTTACGGGCGATAAGGCTGGAGTCGGGTAATTCGCCGATACGAATGGCTAAGTCGAAGCCGCCTGCGATTAAATCTGTGGTCTTGTCATCCATTTGCATTTGCAGCTGGATATCGGGGTAACGCCTTAAAAATTCAGCTATTAATGGCGAAATATATCTGCGTCCAAACGCCATAGGTACTGAAATCCGCAAATTGCCTCTAGGTGTTTGCTGCAATTCAGAGATGGCATCCAATCCTTCTTGGGTGAGCTGTACCGCCGGGCGAATGTACTCGAAATAGCGCGCGCCAGCGTCGGTTAGGCTTAAGCTGCGGGTGGTGCGTTGTAATAGTTGAATCCCTAAGTGCTGCTCCAACTGTGTGATTCGTTTGCTGATGGCTGATTTACTGAGTCCAAGCTTTTGTCCCGCCGCAGAAAAACTACCGCATTCGACCACAGTGACAAAAATGGGTAGAGCAGAAAAATGTTCCATGTGCGTCCTATTCTGTTGAGGCGAGGTTGGTTACTGCATTTCGATTCGATGTAATCAGTCTTCACTTAAGCGGGCCAAGAGATAAACCAGACAGAGCACGTTTACTGTTGAGTTATGTTCAACAATAGGTTGCATTATCACGGTATTATCCGTAATGGATAAAGATAGTAGACTATTTTGCAACAAAAACGGTGTTCCCATAAATAGAATCTTGCGCCTGTTTTGTGCGTTCGATGCCATGTTGGATGAGGCCGACTGCATGATCCCGAGTTGAGTTTGGCGATGCGTTAATTTGCTATGGTGTTAGCGGCTTCCCTATACTGCCAGTGTTGACAATTTTTAATTAGTTACATTTTATCTTTTGTTAGGAGTGTTATTTTGTCCTCAAACCAAACCTATTCCTCGGCCACGCCCTATGCTTGGGTGCTTTTCGACGCCGATGAAACGTTATTTTATTTCGATGCCTTTGAAGGACTAAAGTTGATGTTTGCTGGCTTTGGTGTTGAGTTTACTCAGGCCGATTTTGAGGAATACCAAAGGGTAAATAAACCGCTTTGGGTTGCTTATCAGGATGGCAAGATCAGTGCCGCAGAGCTGCAAACTATCCGTTTTGAGCCTTGGGCAGCAAGGCTTAATGTATCGCCACAAATCTTAAACAGTGCATTTTTAGCCGCCATGGCTGAGATTTGTGCGCCGCTGCCCGGTGCGCGCGAATTGCTATCGGCATTGCAAGGTAAGGCTAAACTGGGGATTATCACTAATGGCTTTACTGAGTTGCAGACGGTGCGCTTACAGCGAACAGGCTTGCAGCATCATTTTGATATTTTAGTGATTTCAGAAAAAGTCGGCATCGCCAAACCCGATGTGGGTATTTTTGAGCATGCGCTTGAGTTAATGGGGCGGCCAGCGCGTGAGCAAGTATTAATGGTGGGTGATAATCCCCATTCCGATATTCAAGGCGGTATCAATGCCGGTATTCATACTTGCTGGTACAACGTCCATGGCCATGCTGCGCCAGCGGGGATCACCCCACATTATCAAGTGAACTCCCATCAAGAGCTACAACAGATGCTGGGGCTTTAAGGCGATATTCGGGGTACATATTGCCGTACACATAATGCGAAAAGGGGCTAACCTTTGCAGGTTAACCCCTTTTCTAACAATCACTTAATCTAAAAGATTAGTTCATTCCATATTTCTTTAATTTCTTACGCAGAGTACCGCGGTTGATACCTAGCATGTTTGCTGCGCGGGTTTGGTTGCCGCGAGTGTGTTGCATGATGATGTCAAGCAGAGGTGCTTCAACTTCACTTAGCACCATTTCATACACTTCTTGTGCTTCCTGACCGTCCAACTGTGCGAAGAAGTTAGTTACGGCACGCTTAACAGCATCACGTAATAACTGGGGCTTGATAGTGCCGTTTGCGGTTTCGATTTTGCCAACGGTAAGCTGGTGAACTTCTGTGTTAGTTGTCTGATCAAACATTCTATTCTGCTCTTTATTAATTCTTTACTAATTCATCAAAATAATATTCCACGAGGGAATACTGTTCTGCAGCGGTTTCCAGCTGATTAAAGTCAGCCCGAAACTGGCGCTGATCCTCCTGGTCTAGGTACCATCCAATATGTTTTCTGGCGAAGCGGATACCCTTATATTCACCATATAAATCATAAAGTTTGGTGAGGTGTTCCAGCATCACTTGACGCTGTTCTACCACCTCAATGGGCGCTAGCTTATTACCCGTCTCCAAGTAGTGCTGGATTTCTCTGAAAATCCAAGGTCGTCCTTGAGCACCCCGTCCTATCATCAGAGCATCGACACCGGTGTAATCCAGCACAAAGCGGGCTTTCTCCGGACTGTCGATATCCCCGTTTGCGACAACAGGAATCGAGACATTCTGTTTAATTGCTTTAATGGTGTCGTACTCGGCGTCGCCTTTGTACATGCATTGTCTCGTGCGGCCATGAACGGCCAGCGAGGCAATGCCACAATCCTCGGCAATCTGGGCGATTTGAACACCGTTCCTGTGTTCAGGCTCCCAGCCTGTGCGAATTTTTAACGTAACGGGCACATCTACTGCAGCTACCACGGCTTGTAAAATGTCTTTTACGAGGGGCGGATTTTGCATTAAGGCTGAGCCAGCCAGCTTTTTATTCACTTTTTTTGCAGGACATCCCATGTTGATATCAATGATATGGGCGCCTTGTTCAACGTTGAACTGGGCGGCCTGCGCCATTAACTCTGGATCTGCACCTGCAATTTGCACTGAGCGAATACCTTCCTCACCAGAATGTGTCATACGCTGGCGGCTCTTATCCGTATCCCAAACCTCAGGATTGGATGAAAGCATCTCCGACACCGCTAAGGCTGCACCATAACGAAGACAGAGATTACGGAAAGCTTGATCGGTGACACCTGCCATTGGTGCCACGATCAGCTGATTCTTCAGTTGATAGGGTCCAATCTGCATTTACTGTTTCACCTTAGCTCTTCAAAGGGGCGCTATAGTAGCCCTTTTTATTGGCCGTGAAAAGGTCAATAAATGACCTAGGAGCAATTTTTTTTCTTGACTTTTTAGCCTTGAGAAGTAATCGGCAAAATTAGTCTAAGCCAGTGGTGGCGCATGTTGCGCCACCCTTTAGCGTTATTTGCGCGTACCTGTCAAGCGGCTCCAATCTTCTTTGTGAGCCGCTTCGTCCATGTCGAACCATTGGCTATAAAAGTCAGAGATTTCTTGCGCTTGCTCTTTTAGGAGTCCAGAGAGGGCTAATTTACCGCCTGTTTTGACTCGGTCGGCGATAAGGGGGGCGAGTTCGCGCAGTGGGCCTGCGAGAATATTGGCAACTAATACATCGGCCTTAAGATCGGCGGGTTGATCTTCAGGCAGGTAGAGCTCGAGTTGGTCGGCAACATCGTTACGCTCGGCATTGGCTTTTGAGGCGTCAATGGCTTGATAGTCGATGTCGATACCAGTGACTTTTTTCGCGCCCAGTTTTAGGGCGGCAACGGCAAGAATCCCTGAGCCACAACCAAAGTCGATCACTTCTTCGTTGCTTAGATCTAAGCTGTCTAACCACTCTAAACACAGTGCTGTCGTGGGGTGAGTGCCTGTGCCGAAGGCCAGACCCGGATCTAAGATCACGTTGACTGCACTTGGATCGGGCACTTCACGCCAGCTTGGGCATATCCATAGGCGTTTACCAAATTGGATTGGGTGGTAGTTATCCATCCATTCGCGGACCCAATCTTTGTCTTCAATCTGCTCGATTTTATGGCTGAAGTGTTCACCTAAAAACGGCAGGGTTTTCAGCATCTCAATGCTTGGGGTTAGATCGGTATCGGCTTCGAATAGCGCGACAACCACGGTATCACGCCACAGCGGGGTTTCGCCCAGTTTAGGTTCAAAAATCGGGGTGTCTTTACCATCTTCAAAGGTAATGGAGACTGCGCCTTCTTCCATGAGTAAGTCGCTGATGGTTTCTGCATCATCACTGTTAGTGTTAATGCGGAGTTGGATCCAAGGCATGGGTTAAATCCTGTGGCTAGGGTTAAAAAATATCACGCTATTGTATACCCAAACCGCGCTAAATTGCAGAATTCGGTGGCAATTTCGCATTGTTCAATTAGATAAATGAGTTGCTGTGCAGCAGGGGATTGGCGAGTGATAAATGGATTTTATTCTACGCCGACAAAGAGTTAGTCAGTCATCCTTTTTGTGCGAAAATGCGAACCGGTCGTTTCGATTTTTAGTATAAACATATGAAATATAATGGTTAATTGGTTTTACCTTTGTTTGGTTTTTTACTTGCTTTTTGTGATCGCCTTCTAAGAGTTGACGCTGCTCCCGTGAGTTACCTCACGCTTTAAATCTGTGACGCTCAGCCGGGTATTTTGTTACTGCTATGGTGTAGTTTGCAAAGAGGTGTCAACAAACCATCAAAGGTAAAAGCAAGATGATAAGCGTAACGCGCGTTCACACTAGGGTGAAAACACAGGGGATAGGTCACCCTTGGTCGGCTAAGGCTGATCGATTACAGAGCGCGACAGGCATTATGTTGGGATGCTTCCTGTTGTTGCATATGCACTTCGAGTCGAGCATTTTGCTGGGCAAAGAGGCATTTTACCAAGTAGTACAACTGCTTGAAGGCGGTATGTTTAGTAGTACAGGCCATGGCTTTCCGATGGTTACTAAAGTCTTCTCGGTTTTTATGCTGTTAGTGGTGATATTGCATGCCGCAGTTGCGCTTAGGCGGTTTCCGGCACAACTGGGTCAGTGGCGGGCATTGCGCTCGCATTTAGGTGGCATTAATCACCGTGATACCCATGCATGGTTTTGGCAGCTCATTACTGGCTTTATTCTGTTTTTCCTGGTGCCTGTACATCTGTTTACCATGATCTTAAATCCTGAGATTGGCCCACATTTATCCGCCGAGCGTGTTTATCACGATAATGCTTGGCTGCTTTATGCCTTATTGCTGCCCGCAGTGGTGATCCACGCCATGATTGGTTTGTACCGTGTGGCAGTTAAGTGGGGCATTACCACTCAACGCTCCGGCTTACGTAAACTCGCTAAGATATTAATTATCTATTTGTTGTGTCTAGGTAGCGCTAGCTTAGTTACTTATATGTTGATCGGCAGCGAGTTGACTGTTCCTGTGCAGCCCTATGTGCCCCAGTAATTTGAATGCCAACCCTGCTGCGCGCATTGCACTGAGATAATTCGCCGCAGGATTTTGTGTCGCTGCCACTCGTTTTTATTGGTTCTATCGCTAATAGTTAAGCATTCGATTAATTATTCGCCTCCTAGTTGATCTAACTCAGGTTTGTTGTTGGATTTGTGAGCGATATTAATTTTTAAAGATCACTTAATGAGCTTGGCTCAATAGAGCCTGTGGCGCGAGGCGAAAGCAATGGCAATCAAACTAAGTATAAAAAAATGGAGTGCGTGGCTGGATTTAAGCCAGAGTGTGTCGGGTGTCATTTTGGCGGTGTTTTTATGGAGTCACTTAGTGTTGGTGTCGTCCATTTTGTTGGGTGGCGATGCCATGAACTGGGTGGCGCGCACTATGGAGCTAAGTTTTCTCTCTAGTGATGGTCATGGGTACCCTTGGGTGGTGACTGGTATTGCCATCGGTATTGCCGCTTTAGCGTTAGTGCATGTGCTAGTGGCATTGCAGAAGCTACCGATGAGTTTGCGTCAGCAAAGGGCGCTGCAACAGCAGATGCAAGTGATCAATCACAGCGATACTCGCCTGTGGCGCTGGCAGGCCATTACGGGGGTGGTGATCCTGTTATTGCTGCCAGTGCATCTGTGGCTTATTGGCTCGGCGCCTGAAACCATAGGCCCGCAGGGCAGCGCCGAGCGGATTTGGAACCAAGGCGTGTGGATGGTGTATCTGCCGCTATTACTGACGGTGGAGTTACATGCGGCCATCGGGGTTTACCGCGTGGCACTGAAGTGGGGCGCTGCGCGGGATCTTAATAGTCGCAGCCGTTTACGTAAGATTAAAACTATTGTGAGTATCGCGTTTGTCACTGTAGGAATTGCCTCTTTATTGGCATTTTTACCCCATGCGAGTTGAGCGAAATATAACAAAAGAGTGTTGTCCTAAAACAATAACAGCAGTACCCGTTAAGGAGCAGGCGTGAAACTGATTTATACCGATTCATTAGTGGTTGGTGCCGGATTGGCAGGGCTAAGGGTTGCCATTGCCTCTAAAGAGCGTGGGCTGGATACCTTAGTGCTATCGCTTATTCCTGCCAAACGTTCTCACTCCGCCGCAGCGCAGGGGGGAATGCAGGCAAGCCTTGGCAACGCAGTTAAAGGCATGGGTGATGATGAAGATGTGCACTTTCAAGACACTGTGAAAGGTTCGGACTGGGGCTGCGATCAAGAGGTCGCCAGAATGTTTGCTCACTGTGCGCCAAAGGCAGTACGTGAGTTAGCCAACTGGGGTGTACCTTGGTCACGCGTCAGTGCTGGTCCGAGGGAAGTCATTGTTAACGCACAAAAAGTTACTCTACAGGAAGCCGAAGAAGCCCACGGGTTAATTAATGCCCGCGACTTTGGTGGCACCAAAAAGTGGCGCACCTGCTACACCGCCGACGGTACAGGCCACTCTTTACTCTATGCCATGGATAACAAAGCCATTTCGATGGATATTCCGGTCCATGAGCGCGTCGAAGCGCTGGCGATTATCCACGATGGAGAGCGTTGTCACGGGGTGATTGCCCGCTGTTTAATCACGGGCGAGTTGCGTGCCTATGTCGCGAAATCGACCACGATTGCCACTGGTGGCTATGGCCGGATTTATGAAGTCTCAACCAATGCGATTATCTGCGAGGGTATAGGTCAGGCGCTGGCGCTCGAAACGGGCGTGGCGACCCTTGGTAATATGGAAGCGGTGCAGTTCCACCCAACGGCGATTGTGCCCGTAGGGATTTTAACCACAGAGGGTTGCCGCGGTGACGGTGGCTTGCTGCGGGATAAAGACGGCTACCGTTTTATGCCGGACTATGAGCCAGAGAAAAAAGAACTGGCATCGCGGGATGTAGTGTCTCGCCGCATGACCGAACATATGCGTAAAGGTAAGGGCGTCGATAGCCCCTATGGCCCGCATTTATGGCTCGATATCACCCTGCTTGGGCGCAAACATATCGAAACCAACCTGCGTGAAGTGCAAGAAATTTGTGAGAACTTCCTTGGGATCGACCCTGCAAAGGATTGGATACCCGTGCGTCCGACTCAGCATTACTCCATGGGTGGCATTCGCACCAAAGCAACCGGTGAAAGTCCGCAGCTTAAGGGCTTATTCAGCGTGGGCGAAGCCGCCTGTTGGGATATGCATGGCTTTAACCGCTTGGGCGGTAACTCGCTCGCCGAAACCGTAGTGGGCGGTATGATTATTGGTAAATATGTCGCTGATTTTTGTGAGAATAATAGCCTTGAAATCAATACCCAGCTTGCCGAAAAATTTATGCGGCAAGTACAGACTGAGATAGACACCATAGTCGATGGCGATGGTCAAGAAAACCCCTTCGAACTTAAGCACGCAATGCAGCGAATTATGATGGATTACGTGGGGATTTTCCGTAATGGCCCTGAACTCGATAAAGCAGTGACAGAGCTGAAAGCCCTGCTTGAACGTTCACGCAAACTCGGTATTAAGTGTAAAAAACGCCACGCCAACCCAGAGCTGGTGGAGGCATTGAGGGTGAAGCGCATGCTCAAGGTAGCGCTGACCGTTGCTTGCGGCGCTGCCGCTCGCACCGAAAGCCGCGGTGCCCATGCCCGTGAAGATTATCCACAGCGTAATGACCGCGATTGGCTTAATCGCACCCTCGCCAGTTGGCCTGATGCCAATGCGTTGGAACCCGTGTTGAGCTACGAGCCGCTAGATGTGATGAAGATGGAACTGCCACCGGGATACCGGGGTTATGGTATCGACAATGCGATTGCTCACCCCGATACCGCTAAACGTGAGCAACAAATTGCTGAAATTTTGGCTGTGCTCGGGGAGGATGCCGATCGCTATCAACGCCAAGCGGCGCTGATGCCTTTCGAGCTGCCGCCCAGCCTGCAAGCTAAAAATGAACGTTTAAGTGATACCTTACAAAAACCCTCTGCCAATGCGTTAGGAGAAAAATCATAATGACCCAAGGTCGCCAGTTAACCTTTAATATTTTTCGTTATGATCCACAGGAGCCAAACGATAAGCCGAAAATGGTGCGTTACCAACTCACTGAAACGCCGGGGATGACAGTATTTATTGCCCTCAATAAGCTGAGAGAAGAGCAAGATACGTCGTTGCAGTTTGATTTTGTGTGTCGGGCAGGGATCTGTGGCAGTTGCGCCATGGTGATCAATGGTTTTCCGACATTAGCTTGCCGTACCTTAACCGCTAAATATCCCAAGGGTGAGATTACCCTGATGCCGTTACCTGGCTTTGAATTGATCGGTGATTTATCGGTTAACACAGGTAAATTTATGCGTGAACTCGCTGAGCGGTTAAAGCTATGGTTACATCCTAAGGCGAATGATATCAGCATTCATCGCCTCGAAGAGCCTATGGCTCCTGAAGAAGCTGCTCGCCTGTATGAGTTAGAGCGCTGCGTCGAGTGTGGCGTTTGCGTATCAGCCTGCGCGACCAAGCAAATGCGCGAGACCTTTGTCGGTGCAGTTGGCATGATGAAAATTGCCCGCTTTGAACTCGATAGCCGTGATGCCCGCACTGCGGAGGATTTTTACCATGTGATCGGTAATCAGGATGGTGTGTTTGGGTGCATGACCTTGCTCGGCTGCCAAGACAACTGTCCGAAGGATTTACCCCATATGCAACAGATTGCTTATCTACGCCGAAAAATGGCGATGACGTTGGTTTAGCTTTATTTACGCAGTTGATTTAAAAATAGAAAGCGCCAAATTTGGCGCTTTCTTGTTAGTGATGCTAGCAAGCATAACTCTTATGGATCTCGACTTTCTCTACTAACTGCTCGGAGGTGGCGACAAAGGTATTAAAGTGTGGGCTTGCCATATGCGCATCCAGTGCTGCTTGGGATTGCCACACTTCATACATCCAAAACTGATTAGCATTATCTAAAGAATGATGCAGCGTATACTCCAAACAGCCTGCCTCGGTGTGGGTGTCACTTACCAGTTGTTTGAGGACTTTAAAGAGTGAATCACTCTGGCCTGAATGCGCTTGGATTTGCGCAAAAACCGTGATTTTCATTGGCTAAATCCCTCAAGCACAATTTTACCAATCGCTTTGCCCGACTCAATTTGTGCATGGGCCTTTAGCAAGTTTTGCGCATTAATCGTGCCGTAATGCTCACCAAAGGTGCTTTTTACTTTACCGGTATCGATAAGCTCTGCAATGCGATTGAGTAGATGGTGCTGGGCAATCATATCCTCGGTTTGATACAGGCTGCGGGTAAACATCAGCTCCCAATGCAGCGACAGGCTTTTACGCTTCAGTTTCATCACATCTAACGGGCCGACAGGATCATCAATCAGTGCCAGTTTACCTTGCGGTCTGAGCACTTTTACAATTTCGTCAAAGTGCTTATCGGTTTGAGTCAGGCTAATCACATGGGTGACATCGGCAATATCGAGCTTAGCCAGCTCTTCCGAGAGGGGTTTATTGTGATTAATCACTGCATCGGCACCTAAGGTTTGCACCCAAGTTGCTGATTCTGGCCGTGATGCGGTGCCGATAACTTCTGCTCCAGTCAATTTGACCGCCAGTTGAGTGATAATCGAACCCACACCACCTGCGGCACCGATAATTAAAATACGTGCATCTGTGGCTGAACCATCTTGTGGTAGACCTAAACGGTCAAACAGCAATTCCCAAGCCGTGATACTGGTTAAGGGTAAGGCTGCCGCCTGTGCGTTGCTTAAGGTTTGCGGTTTATGGCCGACAATGCGCTCATCCACTAACTGATATTCGGCATAACTACCACTGCGGCTAATATCGCCGGCATACCAAACTTCATCGCCTACCTTAAATAGGCTGACTTTGTCCCCGATAGCTTTTACAACGCCAACGGCATCCCAACCGAGGATTTTATACTCCCCAGCAGGCGCTGAGCTTGATGCGCGGATCTTGGTATCAACGGGGTTAACCGATATGGCCTTAACCTCGACTAACAAATCAAAACCCGTTGGAGTTGGTTTGGCTAATGTTATGTTTTCTAATGCATTATGCGCATCGACTGCGCCTGCTGTTTGGTAACCTACGGCTCTCATAATCATTCCTCACTGGCGACTCATGTCTGTCACTTGTCATTGAGCACCATTGTGTGAAATATTAACCTTTAGATAAACGGGGTAAAGTTTGTAATTTTTTCAAAGGAAATTTGATAATCATGTTGCTTAATGATCTCGCCTTATTTGTTCGCGTTGCCGATTGCGGCAGTATTTCGGCCGCAGCGGCCGAAATGGACCTCTCTGCTGCTTCAGCGAGCGCAGCGATTAAACGTCTTGAAAAACAGCTTGATACGAGTTTGTTTGTGCGCACGACTCGCAGCCTTAGATTAACCGCTCAAGGGGAGCGTTACCTGATCCATTGCCGCCGCGCCTTAAGTGATCTCGCCCTTGGAGAGCAGGCGATTGCCAGCGATAAAGGTAAGGTCTCTGGCACCTTAAGCCTGTCGGTTTCATCTGACTTTGGGCGAAACTTATTTGTCCCTTGGCTCGATGACTTTCTCTTGGATTTTCCACAGCTGCAAGTGCGTCTGCATTTAGGCGACAATATCAGCAGTTTTTACCACGATAAAATTGATGTGGCGGTGCGTTATGGTAAGCCGCAGGATTCTAATCAAGTTGCCTTTCCGATTTGCAGTGCCGACAGAGTGTTATGTGCATCGCCGGACTATCTTGCTAAATTTGGTCAACCCGAAACCTTAGAGCAGCTAACACAACATAATTGCTTGTTTTATAAGTTAGATGAGAGAACTCACGATCAATGGCAATTTGAGCGTGATGGCCAGGAATGTAAAGTTCGCGTCACGGGGAATCGTAGTGCGAATGATGCTGAAATTGCGCGCCGCTGGGCGGTAGCAGGAAAGGGGTTAGTGTTTAAGTCGAGCTTAGATTTGGCAGAGGATATTATGGCTGGGCGTTTAGTGCCCTTGTTACCAGAATATCGCGGCGAGTCGGTCAATTTATACTTAGTGTGCCCAGGACGCGAACATGTCACACCCGTGGTGTTACTGCTTCGCGAAATGTTACGTCGCCGTTGTAAAGAATTGCAAACTCAACTGGCTGCTCATCATATTATCCCAAACTACCGTTAAGCTATTTGCATTATGGTGGCATATGTAAATAATCGCACTGCATGTTGTTATTTATTGTTTTTAATCTGTTTTTAAATTGTGTTTTATGGCGGTTTTTTCTGTTATGAATTGTGTTGTTTATGTTTAATGTCGCTAATTTTTTCTGATCTAACTCATATTTATTTTAATTGCATATGAGTTGTCGCTGGCTTGAGTTGAAAAGCATTTTTTTTCGTGCGTATGATGCGATAAATGTATCGTTTTGTATCTTTAACTGTGGGTCACAGTGGAGATTATTTATAGTATGACGTATTGACTGAAAATGTTAACTAAATTAGCCACAACAAATTACTCAAAAATACCGAAACATCTTCATCCCATAGTCGGTGGATTACTGGTGCTCGGAATATTATGGTTGAGCTTATCGCTAAGTGTTTCTGCTAAAAATGAAATTTATTCTTTTGAAAAGAATGATTTTTTAATGGCTTCGACACTTGTGGCGCAGAGTGAGTTTGTGGGCCATAAATCGACAATCGTACTGAATGAATATAGCGTTACACTTTGGAATTGGTTTTGTGAAACTAATTTTGAAAGCATATTTATTGGACTGTCTTTTTTTGTTTTATTTGGTGTTATTTATTTCATTTCAGCTATTTTTCTGCGTAGTTACATTCTTAATTTGGAACATTGCTATTCCATTTTACTTAATTGGATAAAGTCTATTCAAGCAAGTACATCCTAGCGCTATATAGAGCGCATGCTCACTATCAATATTTTCATCAAAATATAAATCAAGGTTTTATTATGCAACCAACGAATAATCAATATTATTCGTCGATTTCTCGTCGACGAAATAAATGGTCTGTGTTTTTCTGCTTGCAGGTGATGCTGGCGAGTTTTTCATTTGTCGGCCAAGTATTGGCTGTCAATGAATTTGAGTTAGCCACGGATGCACAAGCTGCAAAATGGTCTGGCTACGTTAATGTTGGGTTTACCCGAAACATTTATGACTCGGATAGTTATTACGCCTATCAAGCCTATAACATCGATAGCCGGATCGATTACAAGGCAAATTGGGGCAATGTGCTGTTTACCCTTGGGGGCGAAAAGCAAACATTGCATGGCAAAGAGTCCAGTTTTTATGACCCTTTGCTGGAATACCGTACACCACTGTATGCCTTAAGCGATACCGTCTCATTCAAAGGCAGTTTAGGTGTGTATCTGCCCGCAGAGCGCGAATCAAAATTGGATAGGTTGCAATATGCACCGCGTATTGCTGCGTACTTATTTTGGAGCCCGCTAGATAACCTCAGTTTTTATTTTTCACCGCGCTATCGCTACAACGCTTACCAATACAAAACCGCTGGTGAGCGCGTGTTAGTTGAACAGCAACTCGATGGATTACTCGATGCTTATTGGCAAATTACGGCTAATTGGTATTTGGATGTGAGTGGTCGTTATCGAGTCTCCAAAAACTATTACGGTCGTCGACTCGACGATCAATTTACCTTCGCCCAAGAACTCGGTTGGTCGTTTAAGCCTGACTGGGTGTTGGCTGTTGGTCATAACAATAGTGGTCGTTTCTATAACCCAGAAGTGGGGACATCTCAGGGATTTGAGATTTATGACAAAAAGAGTTCAACCTTTTATTTGTCAGTTACTAAATATCTATAAAAACAGTAGTTAAGAGGAATCTATGAAGAAGTCCATGGTATGTCTGGCGATAACCAGCGCACTGACCCTTGTGGGGTGTGGTGCCGGTGATGAGCCTTATAAAGAACTCCCCAAAGATGAAAAGCAAGTCACCACTGCCGACATCGATAAAGCCACTGAGCGGCAATATCTCTACATTCGCAGCGTGGGTAAGGCTCCGCGTTATGCCGCCGAGGTGCGAGGTTTTACCCAAGGTGATCCTAAGTTGGTAACCTTGCATAAAACAGAGAATGGTATCCAAGTACGTCAAATTGACCGAGATAATATCGGATTAGGCCATGACAGCCGTTATCCTAATGAATATAACCAAGCGCCAGTGTTAACCATTCCTGGTGAATATATCGACTTTAAATGTACCGAAGATAAATGGCGTGAGTGTATTAACGTAGAGCAAGTTAACACCGATGCTAATTTAACATGGCAGGATAAGCGCTACTTTGTCCCCGATTTTGCCAAAGCTAAAATTGCCGAGCTGGGCATTAATGACATTTTCACCTTTGGTGAATGTGTGACTGAAACAGAGGCCCCACGACTAGTGAATACTCAAGGCCAAAAAGGCTATGAGATGGATTTAGCTAAGGGCGTGGTTAACTTTGAAATTGAGCATACCTATCAGGCTTCACCAAGTTGCTTTAACCAATTTTACGGTGGCAACCTCGACAATCTATCCTTTACGACCACTGAGTTTATTTCGATTGTGGCGGTGGATCAGTTAGCCAGTAAAGACTATCAAGCGATTCCCTATGCCGAAAATGAAAAGGGCGCATTTGGTTTCTTTACCTCTTCCCATACTTACCGTGATGCGACTGATTCAGAGGGCGTTGACGGGTATGTGCGTACCTACATGAATCGCTTCAATCCGGCCAAATCGGAACTGACTTATTACTTGAGTAATAATTTCTACGATGCGAAAAATAAACCCTTTTTGGATGCTGCTATCGAGTCCGTGACGGCAATTAACATTCAAAACAAGTTGTATAAAACGGGTTTCCCACAGATAAAACTTGAGCAAGCCCACGATAAACGCCATGGCGACCTGCGCTATAGCAACATCACTTTATTTGATGAACCGCTGGATAATGGTTTGGCGGGTTATGGCCCATCCGCGGCAAACCCGCTTACAGGCGAAATTGTGAGTGCGCGAGTCAATCAATACAGCTCGAATCTAAAACAAGGCGCAGTACGTTACTATCGCCAAGTGCGTTTAGATTATAACAGAGGCAAATTGGACGCGAATTCAGTCACATCGTTAACGGGCGAGCCTTATGTGTCGAATTTGAACAAGCCAGATGTCAGCGTTGATACTGTGCCAGTTGAGGCGGCGGCATTTGAACAACCGACTCAGCAGCTTATTGCAGCACCCAAATCAATGTTATTAACGCCTAAGGATAATAGTCTCGATGCTTTGGCGGATTTTGATGAAAAAACACAAGCGTTTTGGTCTGAAAATTCAATGATGCATGTGGATACCGTGTTTGCTACAGGTGGTAGTAATCGTGAATTACCTCGCGGTATCAAAGGTCATGAAATTGATTGGAAAAAAGCCGAAATGTGGGTTGATGGCAAAGTGGGCGGTAAATTAGCTGCATTTGAAGATTTGCCGATAAGTTTACAAGACTCATTAACTACAGCCCTTGCTGCACAAGCATTTGCCGGCACCTTGACCCATGAATTAGGGCATACCTTTGGCTTAAGACATAACTTTGCTGGGAGTCGCGACCACGACAATACCTTTAACCAAGCACAACTGACGGAGTTAAAAGCCGCCTTTAGCGATGCAGGTTACCCAGATATTACTGTTAATGCCGAGTTTTCGAGCCAAATGGACTACAACGTGAATCGGTTTGCAACCACGTTTGAACCCTATGACTTAGCGGCGTTACGTTTTGGCTATGCCCGCGAAGTGGAAACAAAGGCTAACGAATTTGTATCGCTCAAAGCGGAAGATGCTAAGCGTCGCGACGAACTTGCCAAAGGCATTGTTAACGGGGATACCCGATTTGGCGCACTTTATAATATTGAGCAAAACAATAGCCTACGTCAGTATTCTTATTGCACAGATGAACATGTGTCCCTTAACAGCAACTGTAATCGTGGTGATGCGGGTAAAAACTTAGATGATATTAACCAGTTCTATATCGATAAGTATTTTGATAGCTACGAGACCATGAACCTACGCCATAATCGTCAATCTTTGTTTGAGGATCATAGTCTAAGTTACACCATTAATCGTAAAGTTCAGTTTGATGAGATACGTCAATTCATTGAAGATGTGAGCTTTTTAGAGCAATTATTTGGTCTATCAGAAAACTTTTTTGCAGGTGAGTGCGACCGACTGGCTGCGGCAGGTAGCGAGGCTTGGTATTGTGCGAATCAGCGGGCAATGAATCAGTCGGCCGATTTCTTTCTTAAGCTAGTGGGAGAAAACGACGCCACATTGGACGTCACATACAAACAAGCTGATGGCAGCGTAGCGTTAAGACAGCAGTACAATTTTGCTAAGGTACTTGAGCAATATCGTTTTAAAAGCGGCGATATGAAGGCGCAATTTGAGCCGGGTGAAGTGATCAGTCAGTTCTCTGATTCCCCAGAAGCCTTGAAAGAGTTGATCATTAAATCGCAAATAAATCCTCAATTTCAGGATTTATTAACGGCTGATGTTAGCTTTTCGGGCCGCTTACTCAACGGTATTAAAACGCCTGCATCCTCACCTAACCATCCGTATGTGAATGAGCGCGACGTGTTAGGTGTATGGCCTGATAAATTGTTAGCCGTGCGAGCCTTAGTATCACGTACAACGCCCCGCAGCACATCGAGTCGTGGTTATAAAGCCTTGGTTGATTTACCGAATGTGGGTCCAGTGTTCCAAGACATGTTGTGTAAGATGACCATGGGTGAAGGCCCTGGGCTGACTCGTGGTAGCACGCCGCTCTTTACCGAAAGCTGTGGCGTGAGTGGTAAGCTCGATAGCTATCTGCCTTATTACACTGATTTTGCCCAACAAAGTATTGAGCCATTACCTAATTACGATCGTTCAGTTTCACGTTACTTCCAATTTGATACTGTTAACGGCCAGCCAAAAGGTAAGAGCAATTTATTGCAGATGATATTACGCCAAGTGGTGCTTGCATCGGTTGACAGTGATTATCAAGGCGAGCAAAAAGCCAGAGTATGGCGTGAATACGTCGGTATTCATCTAGCCGGCCCTGCATTAGCCACACAAGCGGAAGTGACAGTAAATGGCCGTGTGTATGCTGCGACCGCAGAAAACACTTTAGCATTGGCGCTGATCAACCGAATTAAAGAAATGGAAACCTTTAAGGCGCAGGTCGGCGAGGCCACGCTTGCCATCAAGTTAAACAACGGTACAGTAGGTGAGATCATTGATGGGCAACTAAGCCGAGATCAGTTAGTACTCAGTTATTTGCCTGTGCTTGATTAAGTCACTTGAATCGAGTGAGCCGCACCCGCGGCTTTGCAATCCATAACCATATGTAAAACGTAAAAAAAGGCCGCTCAGTGAGCGGCCTTATTATTCATACAATCTTATATGGCTTAAGACTTTGCGCGTTTCATCGCGGTGAAGAATTCTTCGTTAGTCTTAGTCATCGCCAGCTTATCAATGAGGAATTCCATTGCACTGACTTCATCCATTGGATTGAGGATCTTACGCAGGATCCACATTTTTTGCAGTTCGTCTGGATTTGTCAGCTTCTCTTCACGACGAGTACCACTGCGGTTAAAGTCAATCGCAGGGAAGACGCGTTTTTCAGCGGCTTTGCGTGACAGATGCAGTTCTTGGTTACCAGTACCTTTAAACTCTTCGTAAATCACTTCGTCCATCTTAGAACCAGTATCGACTAACGCAGTAGCGATAATGGTTAAGCTGCCGCCGTGTTCGATGTTACGTGCTGCACCGAAGAAGCGTTTTGGACGATGCAGGGCGTTGGCGTCCACACCACCGGTTAACACTTTGCCTGATGAAGGGATTACAGTGTTGTAAGCACGCGCCAAACGGGTGATAGAGTCGAGCAGAATCACCACGTCTTTTTTGTGTTCGACTAAACGTTTAGCCTTTTCAATAACCATTTCAGCCACTTGTACGTGACGGCTTGCTGGTTCGTCGAAGGTAGATGCAATAACTTCACCTTTAACGAGGCGTTGCATCTCGGTTACTTCTTCTGGGCGTTCATCGATCAGCAGAACCATCAATACCACTTCAGGGTTGTTGTAGGTAATGGATTGCGCAATGTTTTGCAGTAATAGCGTTTTACCCGCTTTTGGTGGCGCAACGATCAGACCACGTTGACCTTTACCGATAGGTGAGCATAAATCCAGAATACGGGCAGTGATGTCTTCAGTTGAGCCATTACCACGCTCCATACGCATACGTTCTTCTGCGTGGAGTGGGGTTAAGTTTTCAAAGAGGATTTTATTGCGAGAGTTTTCAGGTTTATCAAAGTTAACTTCGTTAACTTTTAACAGGGCAAAATAACGTTCACCTTCTTTTGGTGGACGAATCTTACCAAAAATGGTGTCACCCGTTCGCATGTTGAAACGGCGAATTTGGCTTGGTGACACGTAAATATCATCAGGGCCAGCTAAGTAAGATCCATCTGCACTTCGTAAGAAACCGAATCCGTCTTGGAGTATCTCTAATACGCCGCCACCGAAAATGTCTTCGCCACTTTTGGCGTGGGCTTTAAGGATGGAGAAAATAATGTCCTGCTTGCGAGCACGGGCCATATTTTCGAGTTTCATGTTTTCGGCTAGCGAAACTAGGTCGGATATCGGCGTGTCTTTTAATTCAGTTAAGTTCATGTTGGGGATCTTGTGTTACGCGACAAAGCTTACCGCGATCAATCAGTAAAGTTTGTGATTCAGGATAGTGATTGACGAGCGAGAAGTGGTTTAGTTAGAAAGAATCTGGTTATTAAAGTAGCACTAACAAAGCGGGGCGTCCAGAAATTTAGGGGCATTCCGGCACAATTTAATTTCAGCTTGTGCCGGAGGTCACTCATAACGACAACAAATTAGATTTGTGCGTCGATAAACTCTTTTAACTGAGTTTTAGAGAGCGCGCCAACTTTGGTCGCTGCCAATTCACCGTTTTTGAATAACAGCAATGTTGGAATGCCGCGAACGCCGTATTTCGCTGGAGAAACGTTGTTCTGGTCAACGTTTAATTTAGCGATAGTTACGCGACCGGCATACTCTTCGGCAACGTCGTCAAGGATTGGCGCGATCATTTTACATGGACCACACCATTCAGCCCAAAAGTCTACCAATACTGGTAAATCGGCCTTTAATACGTCGTTTTCGAAGCTGTCGTCGCTCAGGTATATAATTTTATCGCTCATGATGTTCTCCAGTTTGGTTGCCATTGCTGGTTTGTTAATGGCTTACCATGTATATTGGGGCTGAAAAATAGCTTTTCAAGTTACCTTTTACAATGTGGCTATTTCAAACGATCGAGTATCTTATTGCAACCCCAAATGGTATGCTTGCGCTATGAGCCAAACACATTTATCAAATCAAAAATTTGCCGACTTACCTCTGCATCCTGAGGTTAAACAGGCCCTTGCCGAGAACGGCTTTGAATTTTGTACGCCGATTCAGGCGTTATCATTACCCGTATTACTTCAATCAAAAGATATCGCTGGCCAAGCTCAGACGGGCACTGGCAAGACAATGGCGTTTTTGGTTGCCACATTTAACCATTTATTGTCGACCCCTGTTCCTGAAGGGCGTCAATTAAATCAACCGCGTGCCATTATCATGGCGCCCACCCGTGAATTAGCCATTCAAATTGCTAAGGACGCGATTTTACTCGCGAAACATACTCGCTTAAAGGTGGGGATTGTTTACGGTGGTGAGAGTTACGACGTCCAACGTAAAGTGCTCGACCAAGGTGTTGACATCTTAATCGGCACAACCGGACGGATTATTGATTATGTGCGTCAGGGCATTATTAGCTTAAATGCGATTCAAGCCGTGGTGTTAGATGAAGCCGATCGTATGTTCGACCTCGGTTTTATCAAGGATATTCGTTTCTTATTCCGACGCATGCCTAATGCCGATCAGCGCCTGAACATGTTGTTTTCAGCGACGCTTTCAATGAAGGTGCAAGAGTTGGCTTATGATCATATGAATGATCCGGTGAAAGTCGAAATTGCCCCCGAAGAAAAAACCTCAAAGAATATCAAAGAAGAAATTTTCTATCCTTCCCAAGAAGATAAGATGCGTTTATTGCTAACGCTGATTGAAGAAGATTGGCCTGAGAAAGCCATTGTTTTTTCAAACACTAAGCACAGCTGTGAAAACCTATGGTCTTGGCTTGAAGGGGATGGTCATCGCGTCGGTTTGCTGACGGGTGATGTGCCGCAGAAGAAGCGTATTCGCATTCTCGAGCAATTTACCCAAGGCCAATTAGATATTCTGGTCGCGACTGACGTTGCCGCGCGCGGACTGCATATTTCCGATGTTTCCCATGTTTACAATTATGATTTACCTGATGATTGTGAAGATTACGTTCACCGTATTGGTCGTACTGGGCGAGCAGGGAACAAAGGGGTATCAGTTAGTTTTGCCTGTGAGGAATACGCACTAAACTTACCAGCGATTGAGACTTATATTAATCACTCAATCCCAGTGAGTAATTATGACCGCGATGCGTTACTGGATGATATTCCACAGCCTGCTAAGATTCATCGTAAACATCCAGCGGGAGCTCGTAATTTACGTGAGCGCTCAGGAGCAGGGCGACCACAAGGTGCCCATCGTAGTGGTGGACGTCCACCTCGCCATGACAGGACGCGTAGACAGCCTTAAATGCCAACACCCGCTTATGCCGCCATTACTTTAGGCTCTAATAGCTTTAATATGCTGATCGCTAAGACAAAAGGCGGTCAGCCACAGATTATTGCTAAATACAAACGTAAAGTAAGGTTAGCCGAAGGCATTGGCGAAGATGGTCATCTAACCGCAGAAGTGATGCAGCGTGGCCTAGATTGCCTAGCGATGTTTGCCCAGATGTTAGCGCTGCATAAAATCCATCCTAATCATGTCGCTGTGATTGCCACTGCAACATTGCGCTGTATCCATAATGCCGATGAGTTTAATCAGAAGGCGATTCCGCTATTGGGTCATCCGATTGAGATTATCTCAGGCATGCGTGAGGCTGAGCTTATTTATCAAGGCATGGTGGCGACCACTTGTGGCCAAGGTCGACGCTTAGTGATTGATATTGGTGGAGCAAGTACCGAATTTATTATCGGGGATGGTCATCAGGTTCAGTTTAAGACTAGCTTGCCTATGGGCAGCGTGACCTTTAACCGCCGTTTCTTCAACAACGCGCCGTTGCAAGAGCTCGATTTTGACGATGCTAAACAGGAAGTGCTAGCAGTCTTAGGTGAACATAGGCAAAGGCTAAAAGACTTAGGATGGCACTGTGTAGTGGGGGCTTCTGGCGCAGTGCAATCTGTGGTCGAAGTGCTAATGCACCGTAAGCAGTCTGAAATCATCACTTTGGCTGTGCTGACACAGCTGAAAGCGGAAATCCTCGCCGAGGAAGATGTGAGTCTTGAGGGAATTATCGGCTTAAGCGCCGAACGTGCGCCGACATTTGCCGCAGGGGTGGCGATTTTACTTGCGCTCTTTGAACTCTTAGGAATTGAGCAGTTGGCGCTATCAGGTGGAGCATTGCGTGAGGGTGTGTTAGTGATGCTGGCGCAGCGGATTTTAGAAGAAGCTATTTAACTCTCAAGCCCATTTAAAAAAGATAAAGGCCGTCAAGTGCACACTTGACGGCCTTTATCTTTTAATGGATTGGGTTACTTTAAGATTTCGGCTAAATCTTTTTCGAGCGAAACGGTTGGGCGTTCAACAATGCGGCCAATTTCTTTACCTTGTTGTTGCACGATAAAGGTGGGAATACGTTTGAATTCGTATTTTGCCGCCAGTCCTTCTGGGTCTTGCTTGCTGCGATCGACACCAATATAAGTCACTTTAATATTGGGGTTCGCCACTTCTTCGATAATACGGATAAAACGTGGCGTTTCGCGATGACAGTCTGGGCACCAAGTACCAATAATCACGACGATTTCTGTTGGTTCTGTGACTTTTTTGAGTGGTGCTAAGGCGTCGGTATCGACTTGGTAGCTTTTGTAGCCCTCAGCAAACTCATTGAGATCTTTTACTAAATGTTGCGCTTCAACTACACCGGTTAAAATCACTTCTTGTTTCTCCTCGCTGCAGGTGGCAATCAAGCCCTGTTGTTGCTCTTCAAAGCCACAGCCGCCATTTGCTAGTACTTGGCAACTAAAAAATAACGCGGTCGTGGCGAGTAATGCTTTAACGTTATTGTGCATGATATGCCCTCAAAATCGAAGAAGAATAATGAATTTGCATTCAAGCACTAATTTACGTTTTGTAAAAGTTGTGAATGAATTTGCTGCAAGCCAGATCACGTATCGCTAATGTAAATCTGGCTGTTACCCATAAAAAGATGTGATTAGTTTTGTGCTAATAGCTTGGCGAGGATAGGTTTATTAGCATCAGGGAAGTCATAATGGGTGAGCTCGTGCTTCTCGACCCAGACGATTTGTTGTCCTTCAAGCCCTTGCGCCTCGCCCGTAAAGTCACTCACAGTGTGAATATCGAGTAGTACCTGTTTATCTGGGTAGTCGTAGCTTAAGGCCATAAAAGGTTCGCTCGAATGGACGTTAAGCGCCACTTCTTCTTTTAACTCACGAATTAAGGCTTGGGTAACGGTTTCGTTTTGCTCCACTTTTCCACCGGGAAATTCCCATTTGCCGCCTTGATGTAAATGCTCTGGGCGCTTGGCGAGTAGGATTTGTCCGTCAGTATTAAGAATAATGCCCACGGCAACATGAATACGTTTTGTCATAAATTTCTACTTATCACTGTATGAACAACAATCCGAGACTCGTCGGTTCTGGCCGTTGGTAAATATACGGAGTTGTTGTATGAGGCTTATTCTTTAAAGAAGCTTTCTTCGTCGTAACCAAGTTCGTCTAAAGCGTCGACATCAAACTCAGATTTGACTGGAATGGCGTGTTTCTCCGATGCCCAATCACCGAGATCGATCATCTTACAGCGCTCACTGCAAAAAGGTTTGAACTCTGACTGAGGGCTCCATTGTACTGGGGTTTTGCAAATTGGGCAGTTGACGGTTAACGGCATAATGGGGATCTCTTGATTTACTGCTGAATAACGAATAACGAATAACGAATAACGAATAACGAATAACGAATAACGGTTATCAATGGCGTTAGTGTAAAGGCTTCACGCGCAGGTCGCTAGTAAGAATTCGATGCTTCGGTCTGAGTGGCGTTGTTGATCGAATTGTACAAAATGAATGGCATAACGATTTTTATGGCCACTGATCGTGGGATAACAACCGTGGGAAGCATCGACTTTGACTCGAACTAATGACAGGGCTTGAGTGCTATCCCCTTGATAAAAACCGGCATGAGCGGTGGCATTATCGAAATCAGCGGTACTGCGGGTAAGTTGAAGCAAAAGCGTGATGGGTGTGAGTAGGGGATCGAAATGACTTATCCAAGCTTGATAATCCTGGCGTCTTTCTTCCCAAGGTTTGGCGAGCCAAAAATGCAGTTGGGGAAGGTCGAAGTTACAGCAGGCACCTGGCATACCAAAGCGTTGCCTGAGTGCAGATAAGAATCTGTCTTGCTTTAGCTGGCTCCCACAGCGTTCGGGGCGTTGTAATGGTTCTCTGGCTTGGGTTAAGGCTTGAATATAAAAGCGGATTTGTTCGCTATCGACGTGCTCGAGTTCTTGCCATTTGCTCAGTTGCAGTAGATTTCGCTCGATATCTTTGAGGACCTCATTGCGGTAGTCGCAGCGCTCCGAGAGCTCGCACAGGGAAAACAGAGGGTAGAAACATCTATGCTGGTGGTCGTGATTTAGGTTATTACAGAGCTGCTTGTTGAGGTATTCGAGCCGCAAGTAGCTGCGGATCTTCTCATTTAAAGGCTGTTCATAAACTAAGTCAGTCATGGGCGTTGTGATTACCAGATAATTGTAAATAGCGCTGATGCAATGCTTGCACCTCTTGTTTTAGCGTTGATATCTCTCCCTGATTATCAATAATGTCATCGGCTCTAGCGAGTTTTTCACTGCGGCTACACTGGCTCTCAATGATGTTATTTACTTGAGTTGCATCGACATTGTCCCGCTTTACGGTACGGCTTATTTGTAACTCTGGCGAAATATCCACCACTAAAGTCCGATTGACTAACCTATCTAACCCGTTCTCAAATAGCAAGGGTACAACCATAATTACATAGTCTGAGGTGGCATTTTTGACTTGCAAAAGCATTTCTTGGCGGATCATGGGGTGCAGCAGTTGATTTAACCACTGACGCGCTTGTTCATCGCTAAACACTCGTTGCCTAAGTTTTGCGCGGTCAAGCTCACCCGAGGCCGTTAAGATTTCTGTCCCAAAATGGTCAATAATGGCGTTTAATCCGTAGGTGCCTGGTGCGACGACTTCTCGGGCAACGACATCGGCATCGACTAGGCAAACACCTTCTGCCGCAAACAGATTCGCCACGGTCGTTTTACCACTGCCAATCCCGCCCGTTAAACCGACAACAAATTTGGACATAAAACTCTCTTAAAAGCGATGACGGACGTGCTTATAGGACCTAGGACCTAGAACGGAGACTGGACTTCGTCCTGCTAGGGCGTCGCTGCGCTCCTTCTAGAACCTAAAGCCTAGAACCTATAAGGCCGAAGCCAGTTCTATAATGTACTTAAATACCAATCCACTATAGGTTGACCCCATATTAGGGCGATCCAACCTGCGGCGGCAATGTAAGGACCAAAGGGAATCGGATTTGCCAGTTGATTACGTTTGGTCACGATCAGCGTAATGCCTACGAGGGCACCCACTAAGGATGAAAGTAAAATCACCAGTGGCAACATTTGCCAACCAAGCCAAGCACCAAATACGGCAAGCAGTTTAAAGTCACCATAGCCCATGCCTTCTTTACCGGTTAACAGCTTAAATAGCCAAAAAATCGACCATAAACTTAAATAGCCTACAGCGGCACCAATAATCGCATCGGTTGGGTTGGTAAAGGTATGGTTGAGGTTAATGAGTAGTCCTAACCATAGCAGGGGAAGGGTCATCTGGTCGGGAAGCAGCATTTCATCCAGATCGATTCCGGTGAGCGCAATCAACACAAAAGTGAGTATTGCAGCAAACACAAATTGCCCGCTGGGGCCAAAATGCCAAGCCAATGTTGCAACGAGTAACCCTGTTATTAGCTCAATAATCGGATAGCGTGAGGAAATGGGGGCATGACAGGCAGCGCATTTTCCCCTCAACATTAACCAACCTAAAATGGGTAAATTATGCCAAGGCTGGATGGAGGTTTTACATTTAGGGCAAGCAGAGCCAGGTACCACAAGATTGTATTTGGGAGGATAGTGATCAATCGGTTTATTGAGCTTTTCTATTCCTACTTGCTTAACAATATCTGCATGATATTCCTGCAGATACTGATTACATTCCTGTTGCCATTCGCGCTTCATCATCACCGGAAAACGATGAATAACCACATTTAAAAAACTACCAATAGTAGCGGCAAACACAAAACTTAAGCAGATAAAAAGCCATGGTGCTTGGTCAAAAGTGTGACCCAATAAAGTGAAAAATTCAGTCATTATTCTTACTTAATTATATTGTTCAATGTAAAACGGATTTTAGGTGTCTAGGACGCTTTGCTGCTCAGGCGTCGCTTCGCTGCTCTAGAACCTAGAATCTATAAGGGCGTAGCCCGTTTTGCTTTTTCTGGCTGCTGCGCTTTTTGCAGCATTCTAACCACTAACCACTTTACCCATTTGGAAGATGGGTAAATACATAGCGACAATAAGACCACCAACAACAGTGCCAATGACCACCATCATGATAGGTTCAATTAGGCTGGATAAACCATCGACAGCGTCGTCTACTTGCATTTCATAGATGGTTGAAACCTTATTGAGCATATTATCTAGCGAGCCTGATTCTTCACCAATCATCACCATTTGGATCAACATATCGGGGAACAGCCCTGTGGTCCGCATTGCCACGTTCATTTGCATCCCGGCCATTACTTCCTGGCGGATTTTTAAGATGGCTTTACGGTATACCGCATTGCCCGATGCCCCTGCGGCGGATTCTAAGCCGTCGATTAAGGGGACACCAGCGGCAAAGGTGGTGGCTAAGGTACGGGCAAAACGCGCCATAGCGCCTTTGTGTAGAATGGGACCAATAGCTGGAATTTTTAAGATGACTTCGTCAACTCTGTCTCTCACGATTTGCGAGTTCCTATGAGCCCTCACAAATAAAAATACGCCAGCCACTATGGCACCCAAAAAAATATACCAAGAGGATTGTAGGCCGCGGGAGATATGCAAAACCAATTGGGTAAATGCAGGTAACTCGGCCCCAAAGCCCTTAAAAATATCTTCAAATTGTGGCACCACAAACAGTAATAATAGTGCCGTTACTAAAATAGCGACTATTACTACTGCTGCCGGATAAAACATGGCTTTTTTAATCTTGGATTTTAATGCTTCAGATTTTTCACGGTAGGTCGCAATACGATCAAACACTACATCGAGTGAGCCTGAATGTTCACCCGCCGCCACTAAATCGACATAAAGATCATCAAAATAACGTCGGTGGGGACGCAAAGCATCAGATAACGGAATACCTGACTGGATCTCCGATAGAATTGTCGCTAACAGCTCACGCATTTTTGCTTTTTCATGGCCGCGACCCAGTAATTCAATGGTAGTCACTAATGGCACCCCAGCGGCAAGCATGGTGGCAATTTGCCGAGTCACCATAGCAATATCCATAGGGGTAATTTTGGCATCTCCTAATTTAAATAAGGCGGCCGATTGTTTGCGAACGGTTTTAGGATTTACCCCTTGAGATTTTAACTTGCTACGAACCTCAGCAGCAGAGGCCCCCCTCAGTTCGCCACTGGTTTTTTGGCCGTCGCGGTTAACACCTTTCCATTCAAAGGTATAAATTTTAGGTTGGCTTTTTTGCTCAATCTTTTTTGGGCGAGGCTTTTTTACTGTGGTTGCCGTAGCCATAAATTATCCCTGTTGGTTGTAAAGCTAAGAAGGACGCTGTGCTGCGAGAGTGTCGCCATACTCCTTCTAGAATCTAGAGCCTAGAAGGGCGCAGTCCGTCCCACTATTAAAAACTGGTTACCCGATTCACTTCGGCAATACTGGTTACACCTTGGAGCACTTTTAGTAGCCCTGATTGACGCAGATCGCGCATGCCTTGGGCCTTGGCTTGGGCAGCAATTTGTAATGAATTACCCCCTTCCATAATAGTACGGGCAATTTCATCTGACATCTTCATCACTTCGTAAATGCCTACCCGTCCTTTATAGCCTCCGGAGCAATGCTCGCAGCCCACAGGTTTATAGGTGATAAACCCTTGGGCGATTTGCGCATCACTAAAGCCTAAACGTTGTAGCTCATGTTCGGGTATTTGTTCGGGTTGTTTGCATTCTGGGCAAAGTCGCCGTGCAAGTCGCTGAGCAATAATTAAATTGACTGAGCTGGCAATATTATAGCCGGGTACGCCCATATTAATTAAACGGGTGAGCGTTTCTGCCGCCGAGTTAGTATGCAGTGTTGATAATACTAAATGGCCTGTTTGTGCGGCTTTAATGGCAATTTCGGCGGTTTCAAGGTCACGGATTTCCCCGACCATCACCACATCGGGGTCTTGGCGCAAAAACGAACGTAGTGCTGAGGCGAAGGTTAAACCTGCTTTTAAATTAATATGGACTTGGTTTACCCCCTCAAGGTTAATTTCCACCGGATCTTCGGCGGTGGAAATATTACGCTCGGCGGTATTGAGGATATTTAAGCCTGTATAGAGCGAAACGGTTTTACCCGAACCTGTTGGGCCGGTCACTAATATCATGCCTTGGGGTTTGGCTAGCATCTCAAGGTAGAGCTTTTCTTGATCGGGTTCGTAGCCGAGTTTTTCGATACCGAGCTGTGCGGAAGAAGAATCCAATATCCGCATTACAATTTTTTCGCCCCACAGGGTCGGCAGGGTACTTACCCGAAAGTCGATAGACTTAGTGCGGGATAGCTTCATTTTAATCCGGCCATCCTGGGGGACGCGACGCTCGGCAATATCCAGCTTTGACATTACCTTTAAGCGCGCTGAGAGTCGTCCGGCTAGGCTGATTGGCGGCTCGGAGACTTCATGCAAAATACCATCGATACGAAAACGGATACGATAGCGTTTTTCATAGGGCTCAAAATGTAAGTCTGAAGCGCCCTTACGAATAGCATCGGTTAGTATCTTATTGATATAAATGACGATAGGGGCATCGTCACTGGATTCACCAGCATTGTCTTCATTGCGTTTATCGGTATCGGTAATTTCGATACCAGCAAGCGCTGCTTCATCCATTCCGCTTAAATCAAGGCCAGTAATATCTTCTTCGAGTACCTTTTCAAGGGCCTTAGCGAGCTTATCTTCTTCCACCAAAATGGCTTCGGCATGTAGGCCTGCACTAAATTGAAACTCTTCTAGGGCGGCAATATTGGTAGGATCTGAGGTGGCAATATAGAGGCGATTGCCGCGCTTAAATAGCGGTAAGCAGCGGTGCTTTTCAATCAGTTTTTTATTAAGAAACTCTTCAGGGATGGCGCTAACATCAAATTCGGCTAAATCCAACAGCGGGGTGCCATATTCCTCATAGCAAAGCTCGGCAATACTGCGAGCCGACACGAGCTTAGTTTGCACTAAGGTGGTGACTAGGGTTTGTTTATTTTGGCGGGATTTGGTGATGGCACTCGCCATCTGCTCTTCATTAAGCAGACCTTTACGGATGAAAAGGGTGGATAATCCCAGGTGAAGGCCAGCGGATGGCATGAAAAACTCCTATCTCCATTAGTTTTTCCATCATAGCGGCAAAATGGTTATTTGTCATATATAAAAAAGCTCAAATAATCACAAAAAAATGAGTATCATCATAAGGATGCGAATTTATGTACAGCTTTCAAAAATGGCTATATTTTACCATAAACTGTACTGTGGATTAATGGTCGATAAATAACAATGCCTTATAATAAAGTCACTTCGATTTACTTGACTAGAACGCGTAAATAATCGGTGATTTGGTGATGCACTTTAACGCCAATATTGTGGGATAAATACGTGATGGAATGCTCAATTAAGGAAACAGATATTGCAATCAACTCCGATTTTTAGCCGGATTATCCTGCTCACTTTCTTCGCGCTATTTTTACTTGGCTCGGTATTATCAGGTTATATCACAGGATATCTGGGGGTGGATAACGCTTACGATCTTAAGCGAATCCTAGTAATTATATTTATCGTGTGTTCAGCGGTTGGCCTTTTGTGGCGATCGAGTATTCCGATGATAGCCCCATCGCCTTTTACACTTTGGGTGGTGGTAAGCCTATTTATACTTGGTTTTATATCAACCCTTTTTAGCCAGCATCCATTTTGGTCATTACTTGAATTAGCCAACTTTTTTTTGCTGCTCTGTTTGTTTTATATCTTAGGTGTACTCATAACTGACATTGGCAGAAATCTGACGCTACAATATTTTTTTGGATTTGCATTATTTTTCTCGATTTGTATTGCGGTTAAGTTTTTTTTGCTGCTGTTTTTTCATGCACTCGATGCTAATCGGCCAGATGTGCATTCTTTAGTGGCAGGCTTTATGAATGTAAGGTTTTTCAATCAATTGCAAGTTATGCTGCTACCGTTGTTGTGTTTGTCTTTTTATATCGAACCACTTAAAAAATATAAACGGGCAGCCATGGTGACCTTTAGTGTGTTGTGGTTAATCCTGCTGCAATCAGAGGCTCGCGGCGCAGTATTAGCGCTGGTAGTGGCGGCTGTTGTGGTATATCGCTTTTTATCTACCGATCTGCGTAAAGGGTTTATTCGCCCTATTTTAAAGGCGGTGGCTTTCGGCACGCTTTTATGGCTGGTGCTGATCATTATTATTCCACTGTTTATTTTTGATAGCCCAATTTGGCAATTAAGAACCAATAGCTCTGGCCGTATTGATATGTGGATTTATATTTTGCATGCGATCCCTGAACGTATTGGCTTAGGTTACGGGCCAATGAGTTTTGCATGGGCAGAAGCAAGACCTTTACCTAATGCTCACCCACATAATGCCCTCATGCAGTTTTTATATGAGTTTGGTGTGGTTGCGTTTATCTTGGCTACGAGTTGGTCGCTGATAATATTATGGTCAATATTAAAGCGGCTTACCTTATTAGGGGAAAAACCGAGTGAGCATTTAGCTAAAAACTCACAATGTAGCCTCGACACAGGCTCATATATAGGCATAGAGAAGGACACTACCGATATAGTGTTGGCATTTGCACTATGCGCACTATGGATTTATGCCATGTTTGACGGGGTAATTGTCATGCCATTATCCCAAGCATTATTGGTGGCATTATTGGCTGTTAATTGCCGTCACTATCAACTGCGAGTGATTGCATTACCTTGGAAAGTGGTATTAATGGCAGCAGTGATAATCTGTGGTGCACTGTTAATCGCGAGCCTTGGTGATACCGCGCTTAATCCGCAAATGTATCCAAGATTATGGTTAACTGGGATAATTAATTGATAAAAATAAAAAAGCCCCTTTAAGGGGCTTTCTATAAAAGAATAAGATTAGGTACTAGCTTTTACACCTGCACCTTGTTCGCAAAGTTTTACATCATTGTCACCGACAGCTTCAACGGCATAAGCCACAGCGCCAGTTGGTTCTACAGTTGCAGTAATTTTGCAACGAGTTGTAGCGAATGTGTAAGTGCTTTGTTTTTCTGGTTCCATAGTTCCTGTCGCACCAGCAGCTTTAATGTTATCGTTAACTGTCTTACATCCGATGCCTGAACTTACACAAGCAGCAGCAGTAGAAGATAAGCCGCCAATAGTTTTCATTGTTGCACCACCATCAGCAGTAACAACATAATCACGATATGCAGGCAATGCCACAGCTGCCAAAATACCGATAATGGCTACTACAATCATCAGTTCGATCAAGGTAAAACCCTGAGCATTCTTATTCATTTTGATACCTTTCATTTTTAACTCCAATACAGTGCAAAGTGTCATTTATCGATTGTGTTCGTTTCGGCTGCTTATCTTAATTGCTTGGCATGAATTGCTGGTTTTTTGGCTAGCGACAATTCACTTTGAGCTCATTTTGATAAGGAAGGCCGAAACGGCCATCTCGCCTAGGTAAAAGTTAGTACAAAGTTAACCTCAGATCTGGTTAAGCCAGCACTAAATTAGAGCTATCTAACAGTTCAAGCTCCTGAGCTGTTAGATTTAACGATGGCTTTTCTTCTTTTAAACAATATGCAATCAATCCACCAAGTAGATTGAGCATGAACCCATGCTCGCTGCGGTGTCTTGAGTGTTCAATATAGGAAATGTTCTTCAATTGGTCATTCACTGTTTCAATGATGAATCGCTTTTTTAAGATTGCTCTATCCCATAGAGAAATAAACTTTTTCTTCATGTTCTTACGAACTGTGGTGATTAACTCAACGCCCTTTTCCAAAAGCTCACCTGTTAGGGCTTGGCTAATATAGCCTTTATCACCATAAAGCTTACCAAAAAGAGACTCAGCCATTTCACTGACAGGTTGCCTGTCATCGACATTACCTTTCGTCAGTTTTAACGCTACAATTTCACCCAAGTGATTGATAATAAGATGCAGTTTAAATCCAAACGACCAGCCCATAGTTCCCTTTCCATGTTCGGCAATGCCTTCAAAAACCTTATTTCGCTTCGCTCGAATAATATGACAGACTTCAATTTTAGTGGAGTCGACAAACTGAATTCCCGTTGGCTTTCCAAGCTTTGAAGTCAGATAGCTACACATAGGGACAACGACGCTAGGCATTAATGCAAGGAAACGAGTGTAGCTCAACAACTCTGGAAAATAGGGTTTTAGCTGGCGACAAACATAGTGCAGATAATAATTTTTGAAATCTCGGTAATGTGATTGATGGAAATGAATGATAATGGTCATCACTTCTGCGGGAGAAAGGCGACAAGGTCTATTACGCTTCATTTCACCATTATCAAGCAATAAGCGTTGCCAATGTGGGATAAATAACTGACAGAAATCATCGACATCACAGTAAGTTTCAACTAGTTTGTTCATGCTCGTTCCTTTTTCTAATCACTCTTGGTCGAATGATCGGATCAGGGAACGAGCATTTAGTTCCTTTTGGGAGCTAAATTCTTATCCGAAGCTCAGGTAAGTTAAGTAAAATGAAACAACTTTTACGCATAAAGTATTAATTAAATGATTATTTTGTCTAAAAACTTGACGCTAAAACGTATTGCGTTCTAACAAATGTTTGACAATGTTAGTTAAGTTGACGCATTTAACACAGAGTCAAAACATCGACGCGAGTTATACCTGTTTTTAATGTGCGTATTTAGTGGGGTTATGCTGTAAAGGTTGGGAAGATAGAATCTAGGACGTTGCTGCGCAACTGCTAGGACGCTCGCAAGCTCGCTCTAGAAGCTAGAGCTGAAATGCATAAAGCTGGATCCCCTCGTCGATAACTGCTCCTGCGTTATTCTACCTCCTGCATCCATGCAGTCGTTCGCGAGGATGACGGCTTATGGGCTGCTACTAGAACCTAGTACCTAGAATCTATAAGGGCGCAGCCCGCTCTGCTTTTTCTAGCCTTTCAGTCGCATTGATAGGTCTAAGGCGCGAACATGCTTGGTGAGGGCGCCAACAGAGATATAGTCAACCCCAGTTTTGGCAAATTCTGCCAAGGTATCTAAGGTGACATTGCCTGAGACTTCAAGTTTTGCACCGCTGCCTTTAGCCTTGTATTGATTATTCAGCTCAACAGCCTCAACCATCATGGTGATATCAAAGTTATCTAACATAATGATATCTGTGCCTGAATCTAGCGCTAATGCGAGTTCTTCTAGCGATTCGACTTCGACTTCTACGGGTTTATTAGGATGTAAACTGCGCGCTGCATCCACCGCTTGGCGTATGCCACCACAGGCCATTATGTGGTTTTCTTTAATTAAGAAGGCGTCAAACAGACCGATTCGATGGTTTTTACCACCGCCACAGGTCACTGCGTATTTTTGAGCCGTGCGGAGTCCTGGGATGGTTTTGCGAGTATCGAGCAGGCGTGTGTGAGTGCCCGCTAACTTATCGACATAGTGTTTTGTCAGCGTTGCCACTCCTGACAAGGTCTGAATAAAGTTCATTGCCGTGCGCTCGCCCGTCAGCAGGGTGCGGGCAGGGCCTGATAATTCACATAACACTTGGTTTGGCAGCACGAGATCGCCATCATCAACATGCCAGTGCAGGGCAACTTCGCCACCTAATTGATTAAAGACTTGTTCGGCCCAAGCTTTTCCGCAAAAAACGCCTTCTTCACGGGTGATTAAGGTTGCTTCAGCATATTTATCAGCGGGAATAAGTTGGGCGGTAATATCGCCGTAGGCAATGGCTTTGCTGTGCTCGTTGATCTCGGTTCCACCAAGGTCTTCATTGAGGGCGGTTTTTACGGCGTGGCGAATATCGTTTTCTAGCATGATTGGGTCCTTGCATTCTTGCATGCCACAGATGGCGTGCTTGAAATTGCTTGCTTGCATTTGGCTTAAGATTATCATGGCTGCGCCGCTAGGTGCTAGAGCGTCGCGAGGCAACGGCTATGATATAGGGCCTAGAGCGTTGCTGCGCAACTGCTAGGACGCTCGCAAGCTCGCTCTAGAATCTATAAGGGCGCAGCCCGCTCTGCTTTTAAGGAGTAAACATGAGTTTTGAGTTTGGTTGGTATCGCGCGGCGCGGCGCTGTGAATCACCACATTTTAACCGTCGGCCCTTTGGAGAGATCAGCCTGTTGGTGATCCACAATATTAGTTTGCCCGCGGGATGCTTTGGGCTGCCTTATATTGATCAATTATTTCAAGGGTGTTTAGATACCAGTGCCGATGAAAGTTTCGCCGATTTAGCTGGGCTGCAGGTGTCAGCTCATTTTTTAATTCGCCGCGATGGCGAATGTGTGCAGTATGTGAGTTGTGAAGATAGAGCTTGGCACGCGGGTGTATCCCGTTATGGCGAAAGGGAAAATTGTAATGATTTCTCTATTGGTATTGAACTTGAAGGTACGGATACTAAGCCCTATACTGCCGCCCAATATCAGCAACTTATCGCATTGACCCAAGCCTTATTGGCACAATATCCTGCGTTAACTGCAGAGCGGATTGTGGGACATTGCGATATTGCGCCAATGCGGAAGACTGACCCAGGCCCAAGCTTTGACTGGCAAAGATATTTAGCGGCGCTGCGCGACTTTTAGTATCTAGGACGTTGCTGCGCAACTGCTAGGACGCTCGCAAGCTCGCTCTAGAATCTAGAGCCTAAAATCTAGATTCTATAAGGGCGCAGCCCGTTCTGCTTTTTCTAGCAGCTGCGCTTTTTGCAGCGCTCTAGAGCCTAGAGCCTAGAACCTAGAGCCTAGAGCCTAGAGCCTAGAGCCTAGGGCCTAGAAGGGCGAAGCCCGCGCTGCTTTTTCTAGTCCGTCCAGCTTTTTTACAAGGAGTATTACCGATGGCATTATTTTCATTATTGGTCGCCATTCTCGTGGAACGATTAAAGTTTCTTCCTGCCTCCTGGCAATGCGATCGCGTGCTGCAATCCTATCAATCGACCTTTTTTGGTGATAAAGCTTCTCTTACTAGTACTAACATGTTGCTCGCACTCTTGTTACCGGCTTTGGTCGTGCATGTTTTGGGGTGGGTTGCGTCTGGCATGTTTTGGGGTTTATTAACCCTTGCCCTGTGGGTGGTAGTGGCAATTATTTGCTTTAATCATCAAAAACAGCGCGATAGCTTCAAAAAGTATATGCAGGCGGCGTGTCGCTCCGATGTGCAAGCCTGTTACCACTATGCCGCCGAACTAGATTGCAGTGAGTGTTTGGATGCGGTGTCTGAAAAAGACTTAGGCGCCAAGGTCGGGCAGAGTGTTGCTTGGATTAACTATCGTTATTACGGCGCAGTGGCATTATGTTTTATCTTCCTAGGCCCAGTCGGCGCGGTGTTATATTGCACCGCCCGCTTTTATGCCGAAGAGAATGTGCGTAAGTCGCTTAATTTACCGCTGATTGAAGATATTATGTTTGTTATGGATTGGATCCCGAGTCGGATATTTTCCTTTGGCTATGCGCTCAGCGGTCAGTTTAGCGAAGGGCTCTCGGCTTGGCGTGAGCATGCCTTAAATATCCATGCGAGTGCCAGACGAGTGGTGACAGAAACCGCTTTAGCGGCGCAGCCGCTGCCAGAGGAGTCTAGTGCACCAGTTTGTGTACAATCGACCTTAGCATTATTAGTCTTAAGTAAACGCAACTTTACGCTGATGGTTGCTGTGCTATCGCTGTTGACCATTTTTGGGTTGGTGAGTTAATAAAAAGGACACTGCGCGGCTTCTAGAATCTAGGACGCCACTTCGTTGCTCTAGCACCTAGAACCTAAAATCTAGAATCTATAAGGGCGCAGCCCGTTCTGCTTTTTCTAGCAGCTGCGCTTTTGCAGCGTTCTAGAATCTAGCACCTAGCACCTGCACTTGCTGTGGTTTAATGGTCTGACCCCATGATGAGTTTTTTAGGCTATGCTCTCTCATCGTGAGCGGTTTTGGATGGGATCACCTTTTAAGGTCGATTTTCAATCTAGACATCAAAAGTATGATTTGATAAAGTGCGCTCACTCATAAAAATTGGTAAGACCAATTTACAACGGAGCTGAGCGCCAAATGGCCTATAGTAAAATTAATCAGCCAAAAATTTCTGATGTGATCATGGCGCAACTCGAGCAGATGATCCTCGAAGGCAGTTTACAGCCGGGTCAGAAATTACCGCCGGAGCGCGAACTGGCCATCCAGTTTGAAGTGTCTCGCCCTTCCTTGCGTGAAGCCATTCAAAAGCTTGAGGCGAAAGGGCTATTAATGCGCCGTCAAGGCGGTGGCACTTATGTCAAAGAACAACTCTGGCAGAGTCTTGCCGATCCTATCGTTGAATTAATGACTGCCGATCCAGAAAGCCAATACGACTTGCTGGAATTCCGTCATGCGACCGAAGGCATGATGGCCTATTTTGCCGCATTGCGTGGCACAGACGCCGATATGCAAAATATCAAGCGTATGATCCTTGAGGTGGAAGCCGCCACCAATATCGAACAACAAGCCGCCGCGATTGTACGTTTTTACCGCGCCGTCGCCGAAGCGTCACACAATGTGGCTATGTTGCATCTCGTACTCAGTTTAACCCCTGTGCTGCATAAGAATGTGGCGCAAAACTTGGAGCTTTTAAGCCGCCGCGAAGAAGCCTCCACTATGGCCAACGATCACAGACGTGCTCTGCTCGCTGCTATCGTTCGTCGTGATCCTGAAGCCGCCAGAGAAGCCTCGAATGAACACTTAAGTTACATCGAAGAGGTGATGTTATCTGTGCGGGAAGAAGATAGCCGGTTGCAGCGAAGTTTGCGCCGTTTAAAGAGTGGCGCTTAAGTTCCCGACTTTAGCACTCGCTAAAGCGGAATATGCCGCAAACACCATTCATCATCATGTATATAGAGAAGGACAGTGTCATGTCTGAAGATATGCTACAAGACTTAGATCCGTTAGAGACTCAGGAATGGGTTGACGCCCTGCAAGCTGTATTAGAACAGGAAGGCCCTGAACGCGCCCATTTCTTATTAGAGAAACTGATCGATAAAGCCCGTCGCAATGGCACGCACTTGCCTTACACTGCGACCACGGCCTATTTGAACACTATTCCTGCGGGTCAAGAGCCGCACATGCCAGGCAACCAAGAGATGGAACGTCGCATTCGCGCCATCATCCGTTGGAACGCCTTAGCTATGGTGCTACGTGGTTCTAAGAAAGATTTAGAGTTAGGCGGCCATATTTCGAGTTTCGCGTCGAGCGCAACCATTTATGACGTATGCTTCAACCACTTCTTCCGCGCGCCAAACGAGAAAGACGGCGGCGACTTAGTGTATTTCCAAGGCCATATCGCCCCAGGTATCTACGCCCGTTCATTCTTAGAAGGTCGTTTAACTGAAGACCAACTGGCTAACTTCCGTCAAGAAGTGGATGGCAAAGGTTTATCTTCTTATCCGCACCCTAAGTTGATGCCAGACTACTGGCAATTCCCAACGGTTTCTATGGGCTTAGGTCCAATCCAAGCGATTTACCAAGCTCGCTTCTTAAAATACCTGACTGACCGTGGTCTGAAAGATTGTTCTGAGCAAACCGTATACTGCTTCTTAGGTGACGGTGAGTGTGACGAGCCAGAAGCCTTAGGTGCTATCGGTTTGGCCGCGCGTGAAGAATTAGACAATTTAGTCTTCATCATCAACTGTAACCTGCAACGTCTGGACGGCCCAGTACGCGGTAACGGTAAGATCATCCAAGAACTGGAAGGTGAATTCCGCGGCGCTGGCTGGGAAGTCGTGAAAGTGATTTGGGGTCGTTACTGGGATCCATTATTGGCCCGTGATACCAGCGGTAAGTTATTGCAGTTAATGGAAGAAACCGTTGACGGTGAATACCAAAACTGTAAAGCCAAAGGTGGCGCTTATACTCGCGAACACTTCTTCGGCAAATACCCAGAAACCGCCGAAATGGTAGCGAACATGTCAGATGATGACATTTGGCGCTTAAACCGTGGTGGTCATGACCCAGTTAAAGTGTACGCGGCATTAGACCATGCGCGTAAGACTAAAGGTCGCCCAACGGTGATCCTAGCGAAAACCGTTAAAGGTTACGGCCTAGGTGATGCGGGTGAAGGTAAGAACATCGCCCACAACGTGAAGAAAATGGGTATCGAGTCTATCCGTTACTTCCGCGATCGTTTCAATATCCCGATTCCTGACGATCAATTAGAAGATCTGCCGTTCTACCACCCAGGTCCAGATTCGGAAGAAGTGAAGTACATGATGAGCCGTCGTGCCGCGCTGCATGGTAGCGTGCCACAACGTCGTGAGAAGTTCAGCGAAGAGCTGGAAGTGCCATCACTGAAGATTTTCGATTCGATCTTAGCAGGCTCAAATGGCCGTGAAATTTCATCGACCATGGCGTTTGTTCGCGTACTGACTGCGCTGTTAAAAGACAAGAAAATTGGCAAAAACATTGTGCCAATTATTCCTGACGAAGCGCGTACTTTCGGTATGGAAGGTCTGTTCCGCCAAGTGGGTATTTATGCTCACGAAGGCCAAAAATACGTACCGCAAGACTCTGACCAAGTGGCTTACTATCGTGAAGATAAAACCGGTCAGGTGCTGCAGGAAGGTATTAACGAACTGGGTGCAATGTCATCTTGGGTGGCTGCTGCGACCAGCTACTCAGTCAACGATACACCGATGATCCCATTCTACATCTACTACTCAATGTTCGGTTTCCAACGTATTGGCGACATGGCATGGGCTGCGGGTGATATGCGTGCACGTGGTTTCTTAGTCGGTGGTACTTCAGGCCGTACAACACTGAATGGTGAAGGTTTACAGCATCAGGATGGTCACAGTCACGTACTGGCTAACACTATTCCTAACTGTATTACCTACGATCCAACTTACGGTTATGAAATTGCCGTTATCGTTCAAGATGGTATTCGTCGTATGTACGGCGAAAAACAAGAAGATATCTTCTACTACCTGACCACAATGAACGAAAACTACATCCAGCCTGAAATGCCAGAAGGTGCTGAGGAAGGTATCGTTAAAGGTATCTACAAGCTGGAAACGGTTAGTGGTTCTGGTAAAGGCAAAGTGCAGTTACTGAGCTGTGGCACCATTCTTGAGCAAACCCGTAAAGCGGCGCAAGCGCTGGCGAAAGACTTTGGTATCACTGCCGACGTATTTAGCGTGACAAGTTTCAACGAATTGACTCGCGATGGTCAAGCGGCAGAACGTTGGAACATGCTGCACCCAACGCAAACGCCAAAACAAGCGTATATCAGCCAAGTGATCTCGAGTGATGCGCCTGCAATCGCAGCGACTGACTACATGAAGATCTACGGCGAGCAGTTACGTGCATTTATGCCAACCGATTACAAAGTGTTAGGTACTGACGGTTTCGGTCGCTCAGACAGCCGTGACAACCTGCGTCACCACTTCGAAGTGGACGCTAAGTTCATCGTTATCGCGGCACTGAAGTCACTGGTTGATCGTAAAGAGCTGCCTGTTGATGTGTTAGCGAATGCCATCAAGGAATACGGCATCGACGCTGACAAGATCAATCCACAGTACGCGTAAGAGGCAATAAAAATGGCTGAATTAAAAGAAGTTTTTGTTCCTGATATCGGCGGCGATGAAGTACAAGTTATCGAAATCTGTGCTTCTGTGGGCGATACCTTAGCAGCGGAAGAGTCGATTCTGACCGTTGAAAGCGACAAGGCGACCATGGACATTCCTGCGCCTTTCGCGGGTGTGTTAGCCGAATTGAAAGTGGCCGTCGGTGACAAAGTCAGCGAAGGTACCTTAATTGCGATGATGCAAGCAGCGGGCGCATCCGCTCAAGCTGCTGCGCCAGTTGCTCAAGCTGCTGCTCCTGCGCCAGCTCCAGCAGCACCTGCTCCAGTACAAGCGGCTCCAGCCCCTGTGGCTGCCGCGACAGCGACGGGCGCAACCCAAGTGGTTGAAGTCACTGTGCCGGATATCGGTGGTGACACCGATGTGTCAGTTATCGAAGTCTTAGTCGCCGCTGGCGATAAGATTGAGGTTGACGCTGGCCTTATCACGCTTGAAACCGACAAAGCGACCATGGACGTACCATCGCCATTCGCGGGTGTGGTAAAAGAAGTGAAAGTGGCTGTGGGTGACAAGGTTTCCCAAGGCTCATTAGTGATCATGCTCGAAGTGGGCGGCGCGGCTCCTGCTGCAGCGCCACAAGCGAGCGCGCCAGCAGCATCAGCTCCTGTCGCTCAAGCGGCTCCTGCTGCGCCAATTGCTCCAGTTGCAGCTGCAGCACCAGTGGTTGCTGTTAAAGAAATCCAAGTGCCAGATATTGGTGATGCCAGCAATGTCGATGTGATTGAAGTGCTAGTGTCTGTGGGTGATATGATCACCGCCGACCAAGGTTTGATCACGTTAGAAACCGATAAAGCGACCATGGAAGTACCAGCGCCATTCGCCGGTAAACTGTTGTCGTTAACCGTTAAAGTCGGTGATAAGGTTTCTCAAGGTAGCGTGATTGCGACGATTGAGACTGTGACTGCTGGTGCAGCTCCTGCGCCTCAAGCCGCCGCGCCAGCACCTGCACCAGTCGCCCAAGAAGTGGCACCAGCTCCTGTTGCAGCCGCCCCTAGCCGTCCACCAGTTCCACATCACCCAAGTGCAGGTGCGCCTGTGTCTACTGGTGCGGTTCATGCGTCTCCTGCGGTTCGCCGTTTGGCCCGTGAATTTGGTGTGGATCTTACTCAAGTGACGGGTTCTGGCCGTAAAGGTCGCATCATGAAGGAAGACGTTCAGGCGTATGTGAAATACGAACTGTCTCGTCCTAAGGCGACAGCAGCAACTTCCGTTGCAGCGGGTAACGGTGGTGGTCTGCAAGTGATTGCCGCACCGAAAGTGGATTTCAGCAAATTTGGTGAAGTGGAAGAAATTCCATTAAGCCGTATCCAGAAGATCTCTGGTCCAAACCTGCACCGCAACTGGGTAACTATTCCTCACGTGACTCAGTTCGATGAAGCTGATATCACTGAAATGGAAGAGTTCCGTAAGCAGCAGAACGACGCAGCGGCGAAGAAGAAAGCCGATTATAAGATCACTCCGCTGGTCTTTATGATGAAAGCTGTGGCGAAAACGCTACAACAGTTCCCTGTGTTCAACTCAAGCTTAAGCAGCGACGGTGAATCACTGATCCAGAAGAAGTACTACCACATCGGTGTGGCGGTTGATACGCCAAACGGTTTGGTTGTGCCAGTGGTGCGTGACGTGGATAAGAAAGGCATTATCGAGTTATCTCGTGAGCTGGCCGATATTTCTATCCGTGCTCGCGATGGTAAGCTCAAATCTGCTGATATGCAGGGTAGCTGCTTCACTATTTCAAGCCTAGGTGGCATTGGTGGTACTGCATTTACCCCAATCGTTAACTACCCAGACGTGGCGATTTTAGGTGTGTCTAAATCTGAAATTAAGCCTAAGTGGAATGGTAAAGAGTTCGAGCCTAAATTGATGTTGCCACTGTCGCTATCCTACGATCACCGCGTGATCGATGGTGCAATGGCTGCACGCTTTAGCGTGACCCTGTCAGGAATTCTGTCCGATATTCGTACTTTGATTCTGTAAACAAATAAGGCTGCTCATCTTGAGTGGCCTTTTGTTTATTGTGATCAGTATCAAACACAGGTTAAAATGCGCCCACCTTACGCGCTGGCGCATTTTCGGTTGGCAGGATTACTCCCCTCCAACGGATTGAATGAGAATTAGAGGAAAACATGAGTAACGAAATCAAAACTCAGGTAGTGGTATTAGGTGCAGGTCCTGCGGGATATTCTGCTGCCTTCCGTGCGGCTGACTTAGGTCTGGAAACCGTTATCGTTGAACGTTTTAGCACTTTAGGTGGCGTGTGTTTGAACGTGGGTTGTATCCCATCTAAAGCCCTGTTACACGTTGCTAAAGTCATCGAAGAAGCCAAAGCCGTTGCTGCACACGGTGTGGTGTTCGGCGAGCCAACCATCGATTTAGACAAGTTACGCAGCTTCAAGCAAAAAGTGATCAGCCAGTTGACTGGTGGCTTAGGCGGCATGTCTAAAATGCGTAAAGTAAACGTTGTTAATGGCTTCGGTAAATTTACTGGCCCTAACAGCTTAGAAGTGACAGCTGAAGACGGCACTGTGACCGTTGTTAAGTTTGACCAAGCGATCATCGCTGCGGGTTCTCGCCCAATCAAACTGCCATTCATTCCCCATGAAGACCCACGTATTTGGGATTCGACCGACGCATTAGAACTGAAAGAAGTTCCTGGCAAACTGCTGGTAATGGGCGGCGGTATCATCGGTTTAGAAATGGGTACGGTTTACTCTTCTCTGGGCAGTGAAATCGACGTGGTTGAAATGTTCGACCAAGTGATCCCTGCGGCTGACAAAGACGTTGTTCGCGTATTCACTAAGCAAATCAAGAAGAAATTCAACCTGATCCTCGAAACCAAAGTCACTGCGGTTGAAGCCCGTGAAGACGGTATCTACGTTTCGATGGAAGGTAAGAGCGCGCCAGCAGAGCCTGTTCGTTACGATGCTGTGTTAGTGGCTATCGGCCGTACACCAAATGGCAAGCTGATCGACGCTGAAAAAGCGGGCGTTAAGATTGATGAGCGTGGTTTCATCAACGTAGACAAACAATTACGTACTAACGTACCGCACATCTACGCTATCGGTGACATCGTTGGTCAACCAATGCTCGCTCACAAAGGCGTGCACGAAGGCCACGTAGCGGCCGAAGTTATCGCTGGCATGAAGCACTACTTCGATCCAAAAGTCATCCCATCAATCGCTTACACAGACCCTGAAGTGGCCTGGGTTGGTCTGACTGAGAAAGAAGCGAAAGAGCAAGGTATTGCTTACGAAACAGCGACTTTCCCATGGGCTGCATCTGGCCGTGCAATCGCTTCAGATTGCAGCGAAGGTATGACTAAGCTGATTTTCGATAAAGACACTCACCGCGTAATCGGTGGTGCTATCGTGGGTGTGAACGGTGGCGAACTGTTAGGCGAAATCGGCCTAGCAATCGAAATGGGTTGTGATGCTGAAGATTTAGCATTAACTATCCACGCTCACCCAACGCTGCACGAGTCAGTGGGTCTAGCGGCTGAAATCTACGAAGGTTCTATTACTGACCTGCCAAACCCAAAGGCAAAGAAAAAGTAATTTAACCTTTGTCTCGTCCTGAAATAAGTTGAGACTTATATTCGTAAAAGCGCCTTTAGGGCGCTTTTTTATTGCCTAAGTAAAAATGTAAAGTTAATGTGAATGTGCGGGTGTATTCAGACTGTTGAACTGCTACAGTAAAACTATGGTGTTAAGTAAGTCGTCAAATGAAAAAAATAATAATCCACTTCCTTTTGGCATCAATATTGGTTTTTTGTTCAGGTCTTCATTCGGCTTGGGCGGGTAGTTTTGTACAACGGGTTTTTTCCGACAGGGACGGACTTGAAGCGACCAGTATTCGCGCGCTCACACTCGATGACCATGGTTTTATATGGGCTGCAACCGAGCAAGGTTTATATAGGGTTAGTAATTCTAAAGTGAGGCGAATTGATAAAACGGGTTCTGAGTTACGCCTTGCTGATGAGTTTTTGACAACAGTTGTCAATATCGATCGCGATATGCTGTTAGTCAGCACCAATGCCGCAACCTATCTTTATGACATCGCAAAAAATCAATTTACCCAGATGGGGTCACCTAATTTATTCCCTCATTTCCCTAGTGGAGTGTTAATTTCTGCTGCTCGTAAAAATGCCCAAGAATGGCGCTTGTTGATTGATAACGGCCAGATTTACGACTTATCCCCCTCAACCTTAACCTTAACTTTAGTGAGTCAGTTACCCGTTAATCGCGATCTACCCTGGCGCAAGTTATTGAGCATGCCTGATGGTCAGTTTCTTGTTGCGGGTCAATTTCAATTGTTACTCCTCAACAGTGCCGGGGAAAAAGTCGTTGATTACCAATGGACTGAACCTATGGGCAGTATTCTGGATATGCTTGAGGATTCAAAACAGCGTATTTGGATTGCAACGAGCCGAGGGATTTACCGATTAGAACCAAAAACCTTACAGATTTTCCCTGTTCCTGAATTACCCGATTGGAGCACTGCTATGGCTGAAGGCCATAATGGTGAGATTTGGTTTTCGAGTCGGGCAGGTTTATTAAAGTGGTCTCCAGATACCCATCAGATTGAAAATTATCAACAAGAGCTTAAAACTCAAGCCAATATGGAAACATTAAAGGCGATATTGTTTGATAAATCAGGTTTGATGTGGGTTGGGGGCTCTGGAGATGGTTTAGCCTTACTGGCCTCGCAACCGGATTTCATTCTTGATACTTATACTGGCGAACCGCCACACCAATTATCTGACGCTATGGTGTGGTCGGTGTTTGCGAGTGATGAAGGATTATGGTTTGGGGCGTCAAATGTCAGCTTTGTCGGGCGAAACACTCAAAAAGCAATTACCGTAGATATTGAGGGATTAAAGCCGCACGAGAGTGTTTACGGGATCAGTCGCTTTATTGACCACTATTTATTAGTTTCGACCACCAGTGGTTTGTTTGTCGTGGATAAGTTGACCTTAAAAGGGATCAGTTTTGCCCAGTGGACGCATGGTGGTGAAGCATTTAAAAATAAACTCATCTATGGCACTTATGCCGATCCGAAACTCAAAGGACGGTTTTGGATTGCAACGGGTACGGGGCTGTATTTTTGGGAGCAAGGACTGTTTGAGCCGCAGCCATTTAACTTTGATGGGGCAACTGGGAATTCGCCAGAGCTTAAGCGGCCAACCATTCGTACTTTATATCGAGCCTCTGACGGTAAATTATGGATAGGTGGACGAAAGGTATTTGGTTATATTGACGAGCAAAATCTTTTTCACGATCAAAGACAATTGTTCAGTGGCTTAAACTCTGTGCCCTCAATTAGCCATATTGAAGAAATATCTCCCGGTGTGATGTGGTTTGGCTCCTATGAAAGGGGCTTATTCGAATTAAATCTCCACAGCGGTAAACTGGTTTCGTTAAGTTCACAATGGCAAGTAAATTGTAGTTCAGTATTTTTTATCCAAAAAACAACCAATGCCAATGTCGTTGCCTGTGCTGATTCGCTAATTCGTCAAGATAGAGCGACAGGGCAAATCTCAATGTTTAACCAACTTGATGGCCTAATTTCTAATGAAATGAATGAAGGCGCCTATTTTTATTCTGCCGTTTCAGGTCTGTATATTGGTACTCCTGAAGGGGTGATGAACCTTGATGTGGACAAGATGGTCAACCGTATTGCCGATGATCATGTGATGTTGGAGTCGGTATCGGTTTATTACGACAACAATACCCAAGTCTCGTTGTTACCCAAACCGTTGATGGTGATTAAGCCTGACGCCAATATGGTAAGCCTGCAGATCACTAACCTCGATTACCTTGATGATTCGCCAATACAATTTAAATATCGACTCAGATATCAAGGGGAGGAAGATAACTACGTGCTGCTCCAAGGTGAGTCGCAGGTAAACCTCGCAGGCTTAGCAGCGGGAGAATATCTACTTGAGGTGTTAAGCCAAGTCAATGGAATCTGGTCAGATAAGCCCTTTACTTTTCCCTTCTATGTTGAGCAGCACTGGTGGCTGACTCAAGGGTTTAAAGGTTTATTATTATTAGTGTTTTCGATTATTGCACTGAGTTTAGCTTGGTATCGACAGCGTCAGGTTCGCACCTTTATGGCGATGAATCAAGCGCTAACCGAGAGTGATGATCGTCTCAGGCAATCGTTACGTGGTAGCGACTCTGATCTTTGGGAATGGCACAGGGATAGCCAATGTTTTTATCTCGATAACCGCGGTTATGTCTTGGGAAGTCATGCCAACGAAATTGTACTTACTCTTGATTCACTTCCCGTACATCCTTTGGATCGGGAAAAAGTACTGGTGCAATGGAATAGCATGCTTGCAGGAGAGGTTGATCGGTTTGAAGCCGAATATCGATATCATCGTCGCGATGGTAACTGGGGCTGGTTGAGGGTGCGTGGGCGTCCTGTGGCTCGTAATAAACAAACCCAAGTTATTGAGCGGGTAGCGGGGATTTATAGTGATATAACCTTGCAGCGACAGCTTGAAGATGAAGTCAGTCTTTTAGCCCAAGCATTTGAAAATACATCAGAAGGTGTACTTATTTTAGACGTAGATGAAAATATTCGTGTTGCCAATCATGCCGCACAGCACATTATAGGCTCAGAACAACAGAGCTTAGTCGGCCTATCATTTTCGCAATTTGTGCAAATGAAGGATGGGTTATCTACGGAAGTTGCCCAGTTACTTGGTCAGGATAGCTCATGGACGGGTGAGCGTGAGTTAGTCGGACAAAACGGCCTAGTGTATCCCGTATGGCTTAACGTGTCGGTGATGCAGTCACTGAATGAAAATGCCATTCACTATGTAGTGGTATTTTCAGATATCACTGAGCGGAAACGCACCGAGGCCGACCTTAGACGTCTGGCAAATTACGATGTATTAACAGGACTCCCTAACCGTTCGTTATTCGCCAATCGTTTGATGCAATCTATTCAAGCGGCTGAGCAAAGTGGTGAAAAGTTAGCATTGCTGTTTCTTGACCTAGATAGATTTAAGCATGTCAATGATTCCTATGGCCACAGTATGGGCGATGCACTCTTAGTTGAAGCATCTAATCGATTACAATCCTGTATCGGAAGTGACCATTTACTCTGCCGTTTTGGTGGCGATGAATTTGTTATTTTGCTGAAGAATGTTAAAGAGTTAAGTGATATTAACCACTTAGCTGAACAGTTGTTGGCACAAATCGTCGCGCCATTTAGGTTGTTTGGCCGCGAGTTTTATATTTCAACCAGCATTGGGATCAGTATTTGGCCCGATGATGCAATGCAGCCAGAAGCCTTCATAAAAAATGCGGATCTGGCCATGTATCATGCCAAGGAAGAAGGTCGTGGTAACTTCAAATATTATTCATCAGAGCGCAACGCCCAAGCGTTATACCATTTACGTTTGGAGGCGGATTTACGTAAAGCGATAGAGCGGCAAGAATTTGAACTGTATTATCAACCACAAATTGATATTTTGCAGGGGGATAAATTTATTGGCATGGAAGCACTCATTCGTTGGCGACATCCCGTCGATGGTTTTGTGCGACCCGATATTTTTATTAAAGTTGCCGAAGCTTGTGGTTTGGTTGTTGATATTGATCGCTGGGTTTTACGCCGCGCGTGTTCGGATGGGGCCAAATGGGCAATGCAAACCGCTGAGCCATTTAAATTGTCGGTCAATATTTCAGCTGTGCATTTCCGTCAGCCAGACTTTATCGATGGCGTGAAGAAAATTCTCGATGCCACCCGTATGCCCGCTTCATCTTTATGCTTAGAAATTACCGAAGGGGTGTTAATGAAAGAGTTGCAGGTGGCTAAAGCCCACTTAATGCAGCTTGACGAGCTAGGCATTGAAGTCGCGATTGACGACTTTGGCACCGGATATTCCTCTTTAGCTTATTTACGCAATTTTGAGGTGAATACACTCAAAATTGACCGTTCATTTTTGATCGATATCGCCTCGAATTCTGCCGATCAGGCTATTGTGAGTAGTATTATTGAATTGGCTCGTAACTTAAAATTAACCGTAGTAGCAGAAGGGGTTGAAACCGTTGAGCAGTTAGAGCAGCTTTTTAGCCGTGGCTGTTATATTGTTCAGGGCTATTACTTTGCCAAACCAATGTCTGTCAGTGATTTTGAAAAATATCTTCAGTTACAGTCTCCGCTTGACTCATTGCAATCTTAATCTGCAATTTATGTGTGCTTAATTGCGCATTTTTAGCCTCGGCTCAAGTTGGGGTTTTATGTTGAATTATCTGTTTACAGCACTTGTGTTTAAACGTAAATGAAATAACGCGATCATTAATGGCAAATTTTCAACTCATCGGTTCAGATAAAATATGACTGATGGTTAAATAGATAAATTTGCTAATATTAACTCGAAATTTTTTATCCTATAAAAGTACTCATTATGATGCGCCGAATAGTAGCTTCTCTCTTTTTATGTGTGTTGCTGACTCCCTTATGTGCGGCTGAACGGCCAAAAATAGGATTAGTGTTAAGCGGTGGTGGTGCTAAAGGCGCCGCCCATGTTGGTGTACTTAAAATTTTAGAAGAACATCATATTCCTGTGGACTATATTGCAGGTACGAGTATCGGCGCTTATGTCGCGGGTATGTATGCCTTGGGATACAGTGCAAGTGAAGTCGAAACCATCATGATGGGAGTTGATTGGGATAGTGGTTATTCGGATACCATCCCTCGTAATGTATTGAGTTATCGAGATAAACAGTTACGAGATCGCTATAATATTCCGCTCAATATTGGTTATACCGAAGGCGAGGTGAAAGCGCCAAGTGGGGTATTGCGTGGGCAGACCATGTCGCAGTTATTACGGCAGTCTACGGATTTAGTGGAGCAATTTGGTGATTTTGATGCTTTAGCTATTCCTTATCGTGCCGTGGCGACGGATTTAGAAACCAGCCTACCCGTTGTGCTTAACCATGGCAGTATTATCAAAGCAATGCAGGCTTCTGCTACGGTGCCAGGTGCATTACAACCTACGCAAATCGACGGTAAGTTACTGGTGGATGGTGGTATTGCCAACAATATGCCTGTGGACGTAGTGAAGGCGATGGGCGCTGATATTATCATTGCTGTGGATATTGGCTCACCACTGGTAAAAAAAGATAAGCTCGATAGCACTATTGCCGTATTAGATCAGTTGTCCAATTTCTTGACTAACGCCAGTACTGAAAAACAAAAGCAATTATTGACTGATAATGATGTGTTGATCCGTCCTGCGATCGATGCCCTAAGCACAACCGATTTTACCATCATGCCTTTAGCGTTAACCCTCGGCAAAGAAGCGGCGACCAGTCAGTTAGTTAAATTGCAAAAGATGAGCGTTAGCGAAGAACAATATGCCGCCTATGTTGAGAGTAAAAGGGCCAAGGGTAAGACTGTCATGGCGGATATCGCTCATCCTATCAAGGAAATTGTGTTTGATAACCACTCAAAAGTTAGCCTTAATTTATTAAAAGAAACCCTAGAACTTAAACCTGGTCAGAATATTACTAAAGATGAATTGAACGATGCGATAAAACGTATCTATTCCTTAAATAAATTTGAACGTGTTGACGCCGAATTTGTGGAGGGTAAAGAAGGGCGTGTACTTACGGTAACCACCCGAGCTAAATCTTGGGGACCAAATTACTTCCAACTAGGCTTTAATTGGGAGGACGATTTTAGCTCTGATTCAGCCATCAGCTTTGATATGGCTTATACCATGACAGACTTAACCTTTAATGGCGGAGAGTGGCGAAACGAAGTTAAGCTTGGATTCGAAAAGCTATTTGCAACCGAGTTTTATCAACCGCTAGATAGAGATCAAGAGTTTTATAGTCGAGCCCGATATCAATTCGATGTTCATAATTGGGATCTCTACGATAACAATAACCGTGTTTTTGTCTTTGACAAGAAAACCCACACTATTGAATTAGGAATTGGTTATAACTATGTCTTGCAAGGGTTTATTGAATTTGGTTTAGTGGGGGAGAAAGGCGTTATCGTCAATGATGCCTGGTTGCTGAAGGATTTTGATTTTAACTCCTACGGTGCTTACTTGAGGGTTGGTTATGACAGCTTAGACAGTATTAGTTTCCCGACTTCGGGTAACCGCATCACCTTAAATGTGTATGTGCGTAATGAAGATTTTGACGATGTCGTTGATAACAATAAAAACGAATTTAGTGTTCAGGTTGAAGCCGATTGGAAAGGCGCACTGAGCGTTGGCAATCACGCCTTTGTAGGTAAAGCGTCGCTTGCGACAAATAATAATGACGGACTTAATACGTTACACTTGTCCGATTTGGGCGGTTTCTTAAACCTTTCTGGTTATCACAAGGACTCGCTCACAGGGGCGCATAAGCTCTTTGGCGCCTTTGTCTATCAGTATGATCTGGGCCGAGATGCCTTATTAGGTATGAGAGATTACCCACTCTATTTAGGGCTAAGTTTAGAGGCGGGAAATGTATGGTATGAACGCTCAGAGGTATCCCTCTCAGACCTTATCTATGCTTCTAGCCTTTACATAGGTACAGATACTTCTATGGGGCCGGCAGCACTGGGCTTTGGTATTACAGATATGGGTGATAAATCCTTGTATTTATTTGTCGGTAAAGCCTTCTAAATCGATCGAAGGGCATAACTAAGGTTATGCCCTTCGTTTTTCCTGCTGAACACTATTCCCGCATAATCTAAAAATCGCGTTTATACTGGTTTGCGCAAATATCACTAAGTGTCATAACCTTTTACAAAATCTTGCTACAGCCAAACTAGGCAAAATGCTAAGGTTTTGCAGGAAAAAATAACAACACTCTCAACGGAAGCTGGGGAAAACAATGAAGAAGATTAGCACACTGGCGCTGGGGATTGCCCTGAGCCTAGGTTTAGCCGCTTGCAGCAGCGAGCCTAAAACTGAAGTCGCCGCGGTTTCTGGCATTGAATTACAAAACTTTGATGCCTCAGTTCGCCATCAAGATGATTTTTACTACAGTGTTAACGGTAAATGGTTAGCCAACACACCCATTCCAGCTGATAAATCCAACTACGGTGCATTTTCTGTGCTGTACGATCAAAGCCAAGATGCATTGAAAAAGATCATCGATGCAGCGGCCGCAAAAAAGAATGCAGCCCCTGGCTCCAATGAGCAAAAAATTGGCGACTTTAACGCCAGCTTTATGAATACCGATTTGCTCGAATCCTTAGGTGTAACCCCATTAAATCCATTACTGGCGGACATCTCTGCAGTGAAAAATCACAGTGAATTACCCGCGGTGATGGGGAAATTACTCACCAGCGGCTCAGGTATTCCCTTTGGTTTCTACGTTAATAACGACGCGAAAAATTCTACCCAATATGCAGTGTATTTAAGCCAGTCGGGCTTAACCTTGCCAGACCGCGATTACTACTTAAAAGATGACGCTAAGTTTGTCGCTAATCGCCAAGCAATGGCGAAATATGTGACTGATATTCTGACTGAAGCGGGCTATAAAAATGCAAAACGTGCCGCGAAAAACGTGGCCGATATTGAAATGATGATCGCGAAAAGTCAGTGGAGCCGTGTAGAGTCGCGCGATGCGAACAAATCCTATAACAAACTGAACCGCGCCGAGCTGCAAAAGCTTATGGGACAGTTTGATTTTAATGCCTTTGCCGCGACTGCTGGCTTAGGTGATAAAGTGACTGACGTGATCGTGCGTCAACCCTCTTATTTTGAAAAGTTAGGTGCAAATTTTGATGCCTTCCCTGTTTCGGCTTGGCAGGACTATTTAACGTTCCACCTCGTGGATAGTTACGCCGAGCTGTTAAGTAAAAACTTTGTCGATCTTAACTTTGCCTTTAAGAGCAAAACGTTGATGGGCATTGAAGAGCAGCAACCACGCTGGAAAAAAGCGGTTGATGGCGCCGACCAAGTAATAGGTGAATTAGTGGGTGAAGAGTACGTTAAGCAGTACTTTAAACCAGAAGCCAAAGCTCGCATGGAAACTATGATCAAAAATCTGATCAAAGGTTTCGAAGTCAGTATTAATGAGCTCGAGTGGATGACGCCAGAAACTAAAGTCGCGGCTCAGGAAAAACTGTCTAAGTTTACCTACAAGATTGGTTATCCAGACAAATGGAAAGACTACACTGCGCTAGAAATCAAGCCTGATGAGCTGGTGGGCAACTATATGCGTTACGCCCAGTTTGAATATCAAGACATGATCAACAAGCTCGGTAAGCCAATCGATCGTACCGAGTGGCATATGACACCGCAAACGGTGAACGCTTATTACAGCCCAGTTGGCAATGAAATCGTATTCCCAGCAGCGATTCTGCAACCGCCATTTTTCAATATGGAAGCCGATGATGCGGTCAACTACGGCGGTATCGGTGCGGTTATTGGCCACGAAATCAGCCATGGTTTCGACGACCAAGGCGCTAAGTACGATGGCGACGGTAACCTGCGTGACTGGTGGTCGGATAAAGACCGTGAAGAGTTCCAAAAACGCGGTAAGCAACTGTCGGCGCAGTATTCTGGCTACGAAGCATTACCCGGTAAGTTTGTGAACGGTGATTTAACCTTAGGCGAAAACATCGGTGACTTAGGTGGATTAACAGTAGCTGCTCGCGCTTATATGATGAGCTTAAACGGTAAACCTGCTCCCGTGCTCGATGGCCTAACGGGCGAGCAGCGTTTCTTCGTCGGTTGGTCACAGGTATGGCGCCGTAATTACCGTGATGAAGAGTTAGGTCGTCGTTTACTGACGGATCCACATTCACCTAGCCACTACCGCGCGATGGGGACGCCGCGCAATATTGAAGCTTTCTATAAAGCCTTTGAGCTGAAAGAGAGCGACAAGATGTATTTAAAACCAGAAGAGCGCGTAAAAATCTGGTAATCCATAGGATGAAAACGAAAAAGCCAGACATCTGTCTGGCTTTTTACTTGGGTTAGGATTAATGCCCATATCCTAAGGTTTCAATTTTTTCGATTTTTTGATCGGTTGCATAAACCCGCCGCATCAATCGTGTTGGGCCAAAATCATAGGTCCACTCAGCATATTCTATCGGCAACTTGCTTGGATCAATCACGATATCACCCGCGGAGTTTCGATAAGTGGCGGGTTGGCTGTATTCTTTGGCTTCGTTTGGCGGTCCGCACTTTTCTAACACTGCGTCTAAGGGATCGCCTACGTTGATGACGAATTGCTTACAGCGCATAGAATCTGTCGCTAAGGCTGGCAAACTCGCCGCCCACAGTATTAACAACACATAATACTTCATCGGTTTGTCCTAGCAGTGATTAACCTTTCTCAAATTGATTCGGTGAATTGATTTAGCCGTCATTCCGCAGCTAATTCCAGAATTTAAATAGTGTGATCTGGCGATCAGCTTTTCATAAAAACTACGACACCATCTTGACCGCGATCGACAGTTTTGATCTATTACTGCTATTTGACGGTCTCAAAATATGTCTACCCATCCTGTTATTAAACGCTTAGATCACCTTGGTCTCATTGCCGCCTTTTGTCACGAAATTGGCCTGCCACGGATGATAGATGCCGTTATCCCAAAATATTCTGACCACAATGTTTCTCATGGTGACGCGGTATTGGCCATGCTCCTAAATGGACTTGGCTTTCATAGCAGAACACTGCACATGTTCTCGGACTTTTTTAAGACCAAGCCTGTATCTAAGCTACTCGCCAAAGACATTGAAGCACACCACCTGACTGATGATGTACTAGGCCGCACATTAGATGCTCTATACGAAGCCGATGTCTCAGCGCTCTATCAGGTTATTGCTGAGCGTGTTGTTGATAAACTGGGCTTGACGACCGATTCTGTTCATCTTGATATCACTAGCTTCCACGTTGATGGTGAGTATGCACAAGATGAAAACACCAACGTGATTAAGCTTGTAAGAGGTTATAGTCGGGATCATAGGCCAGAGCTTAACCAAGTCGTGCTTGAACTCATCTGTGAAAACCAAGCAGGTATTCCTGTTTACATGCAAGCACTGAGTGGTAACACCAATGATGCCAAGGCATTCGCTGAAGTCACTAAAAGACACATACATTGCCTAAAAGCCGCGCAAAATAGTCGTTACTTTATCGCTGATGCCGCTTTGTACACCGAAGAAAGCATCTCCTCGCTAGATGAGCAAAATCAAAAATTCATTACCCGTGTCCCCATGACCATCAAGCTCGCAAAACAAGCACTACTTGCGCTAGAGCCAGAGCAATTAAGCACTATCGGTCATGGCTACTCAGGATGTTGGATAGACTCGGATTACGGAAAGGTCAATCAACGTTGGTTGCTCGTTCACAGTGAACAGGCCACCAAGCGGGAAGAAATCACTTTCTTCAAGAACTTAGAGAAAAACATAGCAAAAGAAATCAAAGCGTTGGAAAAGCTAAGTAAAAAACCATTCGCTTGTGAAGTTGACGCAGAATTAGCGTTTAACGATTTCAAGAAACAATGTGACTTACTTGGGTTTGAACAAGGCACTCTCATCAAACAGCCGACTTACTCTCATTCGGGCCGCCCAAAGACAGATGAAGCACCGACAGGATACCAATACTTTATCGAAGCCGCCCCCTTCACCGACCTAGAAAAAGTAAAACTGGCTAAGCTCAAAGTAGGCATGTTTATCCTCGCGACGAATGACACCGACAATGAAGCACTCACCATGGCGGCTCTTCTAGCACATTACAAATCGCAACAAAAAGTCGAGCGCGGCTTCCGTTTTCTAAAAAGCCCTGAGTTTTTAACCTCTTCCATCTTCTTGAAAAAGCCTGAGCGCATTGAAGCGTTGCTAATGATAATGACGTTGAGCTTGCTTGTTTACGCTAGTTTAGAACACAAAATCAGAGAACAACTCGCACAAACCGAAGCGTTCTTCCCAAGTATGGTAAAGAACAAGACGACCTCCAGACCGACGGCACGTTGGGTCTTCTTGCAATTCGAAGGCATAGATACGCTAGAGATTAACGGCCAAAGGTTCATCACTGGACTTCAAGATCACCAAACACAACTACTCAAATTACTCGGTAGATTCTATGAGGTAGTTTATTCCTAAATTAGCTGCGGAATGTCGGATTTAGAACACCTTATCAAGCTCCAATAAACTCTCTAATTGATGATGGGCGATGATCCATTTTGCTTCACCGCGTTGTTCTGGCGCAGGAATCGCAACGGTTTGCATATTGGCAGCGCGGGCTGCGATCAGACCATTAAAAGAGTCTTCAATCGCGAGGCAATAACGCGGGTCGACTTCTAAGGCGGCCGCGCAATTTAAGTAAACCTCTGGATGCGGCTTGCCATAGGTGAGGCCTTCGGCGGATTGTACCGCCATAAACTCATCACTTAGGCCGAGCTTACTAAGTACGGCTTCGATAATGGTGTAAAAAGAGGAGGTGGCTAAGCCTATCTTTAAGCCTTTGGCTTGGCAGTAATCAATGGCTTGCTGAACGCCTTGCATGGCTTCGCCTGTTTTCAGGATCTCCTCAGCAACCCTATCAACAATGGCGTTGCTGACCTTGGCATTATCGTAATCGGCCCAAGGCGCTTTGTGATACCAATAATCGACACATTGATCGATACGTAACCCCGTGGTTTGTTGAATCGTTTCAATAGTGACGGGTACGCCAAGTGCCGATAACACTTCATATTCAACCCTTTGCCAAAGGGGTTCTGAATCAATTAACACGCCATCCATATCAAAAATAACGGCTTGAATACTGAGGGATGTCATTACTACTCCAAAGGACGGGAAATGGGTCATTCGAGCTTGAGTGTAAGTTTAAGCCCGTCATCTTCAAAGCCTAAACACACAAAGTTGAGAAATATTTTTGGCGGAAAGGAATTGATGTCCAAAAAAATAATCGTTCGATTTTAAATTGATTAACTTATGTTAACTATTTGTAGGTTATGGTTTTTTATCTGTTTTCAAACTATTGTCTAATTTCCATTGTTTTATTGTTGCCGTAAGTTGAGTTGCACCTCCGGATTTAGCCCTTATTTCGTCTTTTGCCGAGTGTGACCTGATTCATACTTTTGCAAAGCTGTAGTATACTGCTGGCCGGAAATACGGGTCGATCATGTCGGACTGTCAGCTTCAATTGAGAAGACGTGCAGTTTCGTTGTTAGAGCGCCAAACAAAGAGGAATGTTGCCGTGCTAGAAGCATATCGTAAACACGTCGCAGAACGTGCTGCAGAGGGCGTAGTCCCTAAGCCATTAGATGCACATCAAGTGGCTGAACTGGTTAAATTGGTTCAAAATCCCCCCGCTGGTGAAGAAGCTGTTATTCTTGACCTGCTCGAAAATCGAATTCCCCCCGGTGTTGACGAAGCCGCCTATGTAAAAGCCGCTTTCTTAGATGCGGTTGCTAAAGGCACTGCAACTTCACCCATACTATCTGCCGAACGTGCGACTGAGTTATTAGGCACTATGCAAGGTGGCTATAACATCGAGCCGCTGATCGCTCAGTTAGATAACCCCGCTCTGGCGCCTTTAGCTGCTAAAGCCTTATCTCACACTTTGCTGATGTTTGACTCTTTCCACGATGTGGTTGAGAAAATGGAAGCCGGTAACGTCTATGCTAAACAAGTGGTTGAAGCGTGGGCAAATGCAGACTGGTACTTAAGCCGTCCAAAATTAGCGGACAAAGTCACCCTGACCGTATTCAAAGTCTCTGGTGAAACCAACACCGACGACCTGTCACCAGCACCCGATGCTTGGTCACGTCCAGATATCCCATTGCACGCCTTAGCTATGCTGAAAAACGCACGTGATGGTATCGAGCCAGATGTACCTGGTAGCGTAGGTCCAATCAAGAAATTAGAAGAACTGAAAACCAAAGGTTTCCCATTAGTTTACGTGGGTGACGTTGTAGGTACTGGTTCATCACGTAAATCTGCGACTAACTCAGTACTGTGGTTCATGGGCGATGATATCCCATTCGTACCTAACAAACGTGCTGGTGGTTTCTGCTTAGGTGGCAAAATTGCGCCGATTTTCTTCAACACTATGGAAGATGCGGGCGCACTGCCAATCGAACTCGACGTCAGCAAAATGGAAATGGGCGATGTGATCGACATTTACCCATATGCTGGTGTTGTTAAGCGTCATGGCTCAGATGAAGTGATTTCTGAGTTCAGCCTGAAAACCGACGTACTGTTAGACGAAGTGCGTGCAGGTGGTCGTATTCCACTGATCATCGGTCGTGGTTTAACTGACAAAGCACGTGCAGTATTAGGTTTACCAGCCTCTGACGTATTCGTACGTCCTCAAGACATCGCTGATAATGGCAAAGGTTATACGCTTGCACAGAAGATGGTCGGTAAAGCCTGTGGCGTTGCTGGCGTGCGCCCAGGCCAATACTGCGAACCTAAGATGACTTCTGTAGGTTCACAGGACACTACCGGTCCTATGACCCGTGACGAGCTGAAAGACTTAGCTTGTTTAGGCTTCAGTGCCGATTTGACTATGCAGTCATTCTGCCACACTGCCGCTTATCCAAAACCAGTTGACGTTAACACGCACCACACACTGCCAGACTTCATTATGAACCGTGGTGGTGTGTCGCTGCGCCCAGGTGACGGTGTTATTCACTCATGGTTAAACCGTATGTTATTACCAGACACAGTTGGTACTGGTGGTGACTCACATACGCGTTTCCCAATCGGTATTTCATTCCCAGCGGGTTCTGGTCTTGTTGCCTTCGCTGCTGCGACCGGTGTGATGCCTCTGGACATGCCAGAATCAGTATTAGTACGCTTCAAGGGCAAGATGCAACCTGGTATCACCCTACGTGATCTAGTACATGCTATCCCATTAAAAGCGATTGAAATGGGTCTGCTGACTGTTGAGAAGAAAGGTAAGATCAACATCTTCTCTGGTCGCGTACTGGAAATCGAAGGCTTAGAAACCCTGAAAGTAGAACAGGCATTCGAACTGTCTGACGCCTCAGCAGAACGCTCTGCAGCGGGTTGTACTATCAAGTTAGACAAAGAGCCAATCATCGAGTACCTGAACTCTAACATCACTATGCTGAAGTGGATGATCGCTGAAGGTTACGGTGACCGTCGCACGATAGAGCGTCGTATCAAAGGCATGGAAGAGTGGTTAGCGAACCCTGAGTTGATGAGTGCTGACGCCGATGCCGAGTACGCAGCAGTAATCGAAATCGATCTGAACGAGATCAAAGAGCCAATCCTGTGTGCGCCTAACGATCCAGACGATGCCGTGTTACTGTCATCTGTTGCGCAAACGAAGATTGACGAAGTGTTCGTGGGTTCTTGTATGACTAACATCGGTCACTTCCGTGCGACTGGTAAGATGTTAGATAAGTTTGCTAAGACACTGCCAACCCGTCTTTGGATTGCACCACCGACTAAGATGGACAAAGACCAACTGACCGAGGAAGGCTACTACGGTATTTTCGGTCGCGTTGGTGCGCGTATCGAGATCCCAGGCTGTTCACTGTGTATGGGTAACCAAGCACGAGTGGCTGAAGGTGCGACAGTGGTTTCTACTTCTACCCGTAACTTCCCGAACCGTTTAGGTACAGGTGCTAACGTATACTTAGCGTCTGCGGAATTAGCGGCAGTGGCAGCATTGTTAGGTCGTCTGCCTACGGTTGAAGAATACCAAGAATACGCGAAAGAGTTAGACGCAACTGCAGCTGACACTTACCGTTACTTGAACTTCGATCAAATCGATTCTTACACTAAGAAAGCATCACAAGTGATCTTTCAATCAGCTGTATAATCGATTGATATGATAATGAAAAAGCCAGCGAAAGCTGGCTTTTTTGTTTCTATTGAATGCTTTGCTCTAACTGTTTATGCGCAAACAATCACATAGCAACTTAACGAAAGACAGAGGATAAATTGATTATTTATCGGTCAGATATCTCTTTAGCGCAGTGTTTAGCGTGGCTTATCATGCCGCATTAAGCTTGCTGGGCGTGCTCTGAGTATTTGCTGTGCAGCACTTCGAGGAGCTTATCCTCTAACTCGAAACGCGTTTCCATGGTATGCGCCAGTTCGGAGAGATCTTTATCGAGCTGATACATCACTTGATCGTCCTGCGTTTCAGCATACTTATCGTTAAAGTCTAGCGCTGCGTTGGTCGTTGGGGTGATCTTAGGCAAAACCTGTTGAATAGCCGCTTTGCAAGGGGCGCCAAATTTTTCGCAGGCGTTAATCACTTGGTCATACACTTCGAAATGACCTTCAGAAACGTAATCCACTAATAAATCACAAAATGACTTTACGTTCTCAAAAGAGGGAAGCGATTTTTCCGCATTAGTGTAGGGCGGTAGCCCAGCAATTTGGCAATAATGCACCAAGAGTTTGCGACGATTTTCTAGCCATTGATCTATAAGCTTATTTGAACCGCCCCACTTTTGTTCTGCTTTTTCGAGTTCTCTCAGCATGATGCATTCCATTTAAGTGCTAGGACATAACTCTAATGTAGGGGAGAAATAGCTCTTCGATCAACCCTTTTTATCGGGATTTGCGATAATTGGTAAATGGACAAACCAGCTGTTTTGTATAAAAAAATGTGGAAATAAAAAGCCCAACGATAGAAACCTATCGTTGGGCGAGTAATGTATATAGCAGGCTCGATGCGACGAGCTTCTTGATTGTTCTTGCTAGCGCAGACTTTTTATACCAAAGGCGGGGAACTGGTGCAACTTTTTTCTGTCTGACTGTGACTTTGAGTTCGATTAATAAACAGTATGTTATCTGGCTAGCATTTTGAGGATAACTGCTTAAATGGACAGCAATGATGGGGAATAGCTCACATAAATTATCTCATATTGGTTACATTATTCGCGTAAATGCTAAACTACCGACCCAGCGGATCTCAATAAAAGTCTAGGAATCAAGCCAAATGGCAGAATTAAAGAATGATCGTTATTTACGCGCCCTATTAAAACAGCCTGTCGATATGACTCCGGTTTGGATGATGCGTCAAGCAGGCCGCTACCTTCCTGAATATAAAGCGACTCGCGCTCAAGCGGGCGATTTCATGTCTTTATGTAAAAACCATGAATTGGCCTGTGAAGTGACACTACAACCGCTGCGTCGTTATGAGCTGGATGCGGCGATTCTGTTTTCCGACATTTTGACTGTTCCCGATGCAATGGGATTAGGTCTGTATTTTGAGGCGGGTGAAGGCCCACGTTTTGAGCGCCCAACAGATACTATCGATGCCATCAAAAAATTATCAATCCCAGACCCAGAAGATGAGCTGGGTTATGTGATGAAGGCCGTTAGCACGATTCGTCGTGAACTGAATGGCCAAGTGCCATTAATCGGCTTCTCTGGTTCTCCTTGGACTCTAGCCACTTACATGGTTGAAGGCGGTTCGAGCAAAACCTTCGAAAAAATTAAGAAAATGGCCTACGCCGAGCCTGCTGCATTGCATATGTTGCTTGATAAGCTTGCAGATTCAGTGACCTTATATTTAAACGCACAGGTAGCTAATGGTGCGCAATCTTTAATGATTTTCGACTCTTGGGGCGGCGCGTTATCGCACACTGCTTACCGTGAGTTCTCACTGCGTTATATGCAGAAAATTGTTGATGGCTTAACTCGCTTTGCTGATGGCCGCCAAGTGCCAGTGACCTTATTCACTAAGGGCGGTGGTTTATGGTTAGAAGCGATGGCTGAAACGGGCTGTGATGCTTTAGGTTTAGACTGGACTGTCGATATTGCTGACGCCCGTCGCCGTGTTGGTCATAAAGTTGCTCTGCAAGGCAACATGGATCCATCCATGTTATATGCACCAATCCCACGTATCGAAGAAGAAGTCGCTCAAATTCTGGCTGGCTACGGTGAAGGTACAGGCCATGTGTTTAACTTAGGCCATGGTATTCACCAGCATGTGGACCCAGAGCATGCAGGTGCCTTTATTAAGGCGGTTCACGCTCAATCTAAGCAGTATCATAAATAAGCTGCACTAAATAACAAACGGACCTGAGGGTCCGTTTTTTATGGCGTTTATCACAGCGTCAGAAACTTCCACTTGGGCGTTGTTAATTGGGTATTAACTTGTGGTTTAGCGAGTGCATTAATTAATCGCGTGCTTTATAGCGTATGTCTCCGCGGTGTTAGTGCATTGGAGCTCGGTTACCATCTAACTTTTTAAAACTTTTTATCGAATAGCTGCGTTAAATCAAAGGCGTTTAAAGCAATTAAATGCATGCTATTGCCTACTTTAGCAACGGATAAAGCAAAGTGATATTTAATACTATTTGCAAATGAGATATGTTGCATGGCGCTATAAGGGACTAAATAAAGCCGTTTGTTAATTTAATTACGTAAGCCGTGGTAAAAGATGCACATAGGCAACAAAATATTGGTATTTATTGCAGGGTTCTGTTTACCAGCCGTTGTGCTTGTCTCCTATTGCCTCGGGGTTTGGTTTGACCATAGGGTCGAATTGTTACGTCAGGATAATGTACAGCGCGAGCTAGCGAATATTCAGCAGCAGTTCCGCATCGATGTCGATCGGTTAGGGTTTCTCACTAATATTTATGCCTCCCCATTAGCTCATCTCGATAGCGAGCAGTTAAAATCTCTCGAGTCTTCGTGGCTTGAGAGCTCCATGTCTGCCAATTTAAGTTGGTTTATTCTGCGAGATGGAAATTTGCAGAGTGTTTTTCAAAATGAGCAATCAATAGCTGATGTGAATCGGCAGGAAATCGCCAAGGCGATAACGACGCAGGCTAAGCCTGAGTTTGCCAGCGCCTATTTAATTGGCGATAAAGGATATGTCGTCACTGCGGTCGCTTCACATTTGGGTGAGTATGTGCTGTTAGTGCGGCAACTTACTGAGCGCGATCTACTGGAATACGCCCAAACCTCCCTTGTCGCGCGGATCAGCATGTCTAATGCTGTAACAACACATAATACCTTACATCCAAGTTCGGTTGCGCTGCCGAGTCTCATTAGTCAACAACCAATCTATCTTCAGGTTGAATTTTCTGATGATCCTTTTCGAGATGTAAAGCTTAGTCTCGACTGGGTGTCGCTTGCGGTGATATTGCTGGGGGGTATTCATTGTCGCCTTGGGTTATGTTTGGTTGCGTTCAGGCCTGTTACAGCCCCTTAATAGCTTGATGCAGCAATTAGCGCTCGTTGATCCTATGGCGAGTGTATATCGGCCTGTGACCAGCGAGGGTAATGAAGAGTTATCTGTATTGGCGAATCGCGTAAACAGCTTACTCGCGAGGATTTATCAGCAGAAAGAGCGCGGTAAAATAACCTTAGAGTCGATTGCTGAAGCCGTTATCTTGACCGACATCGATGCAAACGTCATTTACATGAATCCAAAGGCTGAAACACTGCTTGATGTGGCCAGTTGTGATGCCGTTGGTGAGAGTCTTGCTAGCTTATTAAAGGCTGGAGAGCAGTTAAATCAAGCGGTATTTCACTGTATTCGCCTTGGCGAAACGACACCTCAAGTCGCTAAAATCAAACTGCTAACCACAACGCCACGGATTATTGAACGTAGCATTAGTAATGTGCTTAATCATGAAAAAGAGATTGTCGGTACTGTAGTGGTACTGCGGGATATCACCCAAGAAGAACGCCTTAAGCACCAGCTACAAAAACGTGCAAACTTTGACGGTATTACCGGGTTACTTAATCGCCAAGCGTTTGAAGAACAACTGCCCGAGTTCGCCGGTCAAACGAGGAGCCTTGCGGTATGTTATTTGGATTTAGAGCAGTTTAAGTTGATCAATGATAGTTGTGGCCATACTGCAGGTGATGGCATGCTGGCCATGGTCGCTAAGGCAATCCAATCATGTCTTGGGCCTCAGGAGTTATTCGCTCGCTTAGGTGGGGATGAGTTCGGACTGGTGATCTGCGATCGCTCGGCGTTAGCCGTTGTGCAGTTGCTAAAACACATTATTACCCAGGTATCGTTGCAAGTGTTACACGATAAAAATTGCAACTACAAAGTCGGCTTAAGTATTGGTGTTGCCTTTGGGCGTGCGCCCTATATCAATGCGCAGGAATTACTCAAGGATGCGGATATCGCTTGTATTGCCGCTAAAGCTAAGGGCGCCAATCAAATCCATATTTATGATGATAAAGATAAAGAACTGACCTACCAGCGTAATGCGCCTAAATGGGCGATGCGTATTGCCCAAGCAATTGAGGAAAATGAACTCTTGCTCTACTACCAGCCCATCCAAGGATTAGGTGCGAGTTCTAAACGCCAACGGATGGAGATTTTGCTCAGGATCCAAGAGCCTTGTGGTCGCATTTTGGCGCCTGCCCAGTTTATTGCTGCCGCGGAGCGTTTTAAGTTGATGCCTGAAATTGATAAAGAAGTGATACGTAAAGCCTTTTTATGGCTGTCGCTAAATTCGCAGCTTTGGCCGGATCACTGCATTTCAATCAACCTTTCGGGCAATAGTCTCGGCGCCGAAGGCATGGTGGAATATATTGCTAAGCAGCAGCAGATTTTTGATATTCCTAGCCAATGCGTTTGCTTTGAAATAACCGAAACGACTGCGATTCAAAACCGTCACCGCGGCATGGAAATGCTCAGGCAATTGCGCAAACTCGGTTTTTCCTTTGCATTGGATGATTTTGGCAGTGGCTTTGCTTCCTACGGCTATTTACGCGAACTGCCCGTGGACTACGTCAAAATCGACGGCTGCTTTGTTAAAAACCTTGCCGTCAATGCCAAGGACTATGCCATCGTGAAATCTATTCAAGACGTTTGCCGAGTAATGGGAATTGAGACGGTTGCCGAATTTGTAGAAAACCAAGAGATTATCGAGAGATTACAAGCGATTGGTATCAACTATGCTCAAGGTTATGCGATAGGACGGCCGCAACCTCTAGCAAGTTATTGTGAGCAGTTTGAGATGAGCTTAGCGCAACGCGCATAGGGGATTGCGCTTTTTAGGTGATTATGCCAATTTACCCTTAACCAAAGTTAACATATTAGTAACAAGGATATGGTTATGGATGGACTGACGGGTAAAGTGGTTATTATTACAGGGGCTTCTGAAGGTATTGGTCGTGCGCTGGCGATTGCCATGGCGCGGGTAGGATGCCAACTTGTATTGAGTGCTCGCAATGAAACGCGTCTTGCCTCACTTGCCCTCGAAATTGCTAACTATGGTCCTACTCCCTTTGTTTTTGCCGCTGATGTTAGCAGTGCCTCCCAGTGTGAAGACTTAATTCAAGCCACGATTGCCCATTATGGCCGTCTCGATATTTTGGTTAATAATGCGGGCATGACGATGTGGTCGCGTTTTGATGAGTTAACCCAACTAGCGGTTCTTGAAGATATCATGCGCGTTAATTACTTAGGCCCTGCCTATTTGACCCATGCCGCCTTACCCTATTTAAAGTCGAGCCAAGGTCAGGTAGTGGTGGTGGCTTCGGTGGCTGGGTTAACAGGCGTACCGACTCGTAGTGGTTATGCGGCGTCTAAGCATGCAGTTATCGGTTTTTTTGATTCGCTGCGGATTGAGCTTGCTGACGATAATGTGGCCGTGACGGTGATTTGCCCTGATTTTGTCGTCTCGCAAATCCATAAGCGAGCCTTAGATGGTGCGGGTAAGCCACTCGGTAAATCGCCAATGCAGGAAGCTAAAATTATTTCCGCAGAGCAATGTGCCGACATGATGCTACCCGTGATAGCAACCCGAGGCCGGCAGCTTATCACTTCTCTTCGCGGCCGGCTCGGGCGTTGGCTTAAGCTGATTGCACCGGGTTTAATCGATAAAATAGCCCGTAAAGCAATTGCCTCAGGCCATTAGCTTTTATTGAGGTGTTTAACGATGGCTTGTTCAGCTTCATTTTGGGTTGCCTTATCACCATCAGCTTGGATGTTGGCTGTTGCCTTATGGCCTGTGAGATCCTCGGCAATATGAAGCCAGTCAGGATGCCAGTAAAAATTCTGTCCCGACAGTGTTTGCCAATTATGCACGCCGGACTTTTCGCCTTGATAAATAATGTCTTTGATTGAATAACCCATAGAAAACCCCTGATTTATTATTGGATATCATTATAGAGGTCAAATAGTGCGCTATCCACTTCGCAACTTGTGTGCGTTAGATCACGCTTTTAGGCAAAAATAAACCTCGCATTTGCGAGGTTTATTTTTTATTGCACTTAATTTTCAGTGTCTTAACGTCTAGTGTTTTAACGTCTAGGGTATTAAGGTTTCGCGCATTGGTTAGGTGAGCCTGTGCCTTTCCAAAGTGTGCTGCTATCGCTCAGTGACAGTGGGATAAAGGTTAAGCCTTGGCTCATATTAGCGGGTGGTAAATCAGTTTCGAGCTCATACATACCCATTGGTACCGTGCCAAGGGTGGCGTTTGCTGTGACTTGCATGGCTGCAAGACTAGAGTAACGCAGTCCTAGCATATCGAAATGGCTGCGCCAATCTTTGCCTGTGAGTTTGCTTAAGGAAACCAACATAAAGTCATTGCCAGGAATATCTCTGACCGTTTTACCACCGTAGACGCTATGGCCATCGAAGGGGAACAAGTCAAAACCGAGTTTACTGCGGTTTGCCTCCCAATCGCTGGCGTTATTAGCGTATTTACCGAAAATACGGCTATGCTGATACAGCAAGGTAAAGAGATTAAAGCCATTACTTAAGGTTGTGCCATCACTTAGCGTCATGCCATGGGCCTTGAGGGCCATTTGGATATAAAACCCCATGCGATAGCCATTATGTACCGCATAATCATTACTTGCCCAAGGTGCGGTATATCGGTCTTCGCCGATATCTAACACTTTACAGTTAGCGCCAAAGACTACACGTTTGCCACTGGTATCCTTAGTGCCTATGGCATCGGACATAAACACATAAAAGAGATCTTTGTGATTCATATGACCATCATTGATGGTGTTGGTATTACCATCACGCAAATAATGGGTCTTCCATAGCACCACATAGGGGAAGATATTGTTGGAGTTTTCTCCTGCACGGCTGCCATAACCTGTCCAATTATCGCTATTGGCGACAGTGGCATATTGCACATTGAGGCGGTTGGTTTGCAGATTATGGCCAAGTTCATGGTTATCTCCCCAACCCGTGGGTGAAATATTCCAGGCGGCATCCCAAGGATTGCCACTGCAACCCGATCCACATTGGGCATTCTGGTCATAGTTAGCGTGTTGGATGATGCTGCGGGTATGCAGACTGGCATCGGTGCAATCGGCGCCAAACAGCGCCTGACAGCTTGATAGCACCTCGGCGGGTAACGACTCACTTAAGCTTTTACCTTGGATCTTAAGTCCTGCTAAGGTGTAAACACTATTGATATGGTCCTCGACGATGCTTTTGAGCAAGGCGGTAACATCGGGGATCTTACCGCCAATGGCATTCATAAAACGGTCGCGGCGTAAATGCTGTTCAGCGCCATCAGTGCGCAGATCCACATGGGGCAGCTCAGTGTTTTGGATTTTGTCATTGAAGGCCGTGATTTCAGCAGGATTAGAAAAATCCATGATGCTCGGGTGCTTAGCCACATTTTTTGCTTGCACATCGACACTGAGCGCGCCTTCGCCGCCACTGATATAGAAATAAATCGGGCCGCCATAGGGGGTTGAAAACTCGATGCTTTGCCCTTTGGCGAGCTTAAGGCGCTGCTGCGCTAACTCAAGCGGCGCGCGATAAACCTTTTGTTCAAAGGCGCGGTTGGTATTGCGTCTATGATAATTGAGCTTAATTTCGACGTTGGCATTGGTGCTATCCAAACGACTGAGCGTGATGGTTTGTCCCGGTAAGGCGTACCAGCCTGAGCTGGTCCATTGACCCGTATAAGGTACGCTAATGGTTTTGCGCTCTGATACTGTGGCCGGATAAGCGTAGTGAGCATTAGTGCCTTTACTTAGATTGGCTCTGTCGGTGACATATTCCCCTAAATCGGCTTGGGCAAGGTTATGGGCGCGGGCGTAGCTCACTGTCCAATCGGCAAATAGTGCTTGCTGCCATTGGGTGAACTCGCTGTAGGCGATGGGATAATCAATTTCACTACGGTATTTATCGGCGAGCAGTAAACCGGCCTTTATCAGTGGGAAGTTAGTGCGACTAAACACATCAATGCCATTGATATCTAAGGTTTCAGCGCTGCTGCGATACCAGTCGGCACCCGCTTTAAAGGCCTCAACAAAGGCGCTTCTATTACAGCTTAAGTAATTGCCTGTGCAGTCATTTAATACCTGCGTGTCAAAGCGCTGCTCCCGCAGATTTGCCAGTAGTTTTTTAACATCTTCAAGAGCTTTATCTTCAGCCAGAATGCTACTTACACTCAGATTGTCGGCGTTGAGTTTCGACCAATAGTTGCCCGCAGTCGATAGCCCCATTTCAAGGTAAAGGGGAGAGAGCATTGGGCTCTGTTCGCGTCGATAATTTGAGAGTAGCAGGGGAATACCCGCAGCCTTGGCTTTGGCAATCGCCGCTTGAATGCCCGCGTAACCTAGGTTGTCGCGGTCAATATCGCTGATAACGATTAAATCGGGTTTTAAGGTATCGATACAGCTGGCGAGGGCGCTGTAGTCGCAGCTATTGGCGGTATTGATACTGTGAGCATCGGGATAGTACTTGCTTAGCCAAGTGCGGATCCCTTCGTTATGGGGGAAATACCAACTGTCGGCACGGCTCGGCATTTGGGCCGTGACTATGCTGAGTCCATCCTGTTGATCGCCACCTTTAGTCAGCCATGAGATGAGATTTTTCAACAGTATATCTGTCTGCGCAGAAGTGTTGACGCTAAATAAGTTGCCGCCCATAGCGGCATAACGTTGTCCCTGTTGCTCGCCCGCCATCACTAGGCCGCGAACAGCACTGGCACCACTGCCATCCACATTTGATGGCAGTAGGGTAAAAGTGTTTTCCGGCATAAAGCTCGAAAAGGTAATGGAGTCGTGGGTCGGATGCCAGCTAATGCTGCTACCTACACCTTGATAGAGCTGGGTGATTTGCGTTTTACGCACGGTATCAATTCTGGCCAGTTCAGCAGTGCTGAAGTCAATCAGCTCAATAGCGCTGGCAAGGGTATGATCTTGATGCCGAATGGCATTTTCAGCATTGCTGATAAAGGCTGGAGTAATCGTGCAATCCGCCGACATCTCCGCTGTGGTATAAGTTAACTCGGCTAATGAACCGCCACAGCCACTAATATTTTCTAGTACAAAGCCTGCGTCCGCTTGAACACTAAAGCTGGCTCTTTTGCCCGAATCGACTTTTTGGCTTGCGGGAGTGAGTTTGCCGCCCGATACCTGACTTGCACTGGCGGTATATTGGGTGATAGTCGGTGGCTGAACGGGTGGTGTGGTGGTGCTCGCATCCTCAGAGCCGCCCCCGCAACCGCCAATCAGTAAGGCGATGGCGGTAGATATAAGTCTAATCTCCATAGGGAGTCCTTATTATTTTTGGAATTAACAATTATGCAGCATTGTAGCGGAATAATACGGGCTAAAGTAGATAATATCTTAATAAAATTTATATAAATCATTACCTTAAATTTGACGATCGTCAAATTTAAGGCATAAAAATACCGGCATTACGCCGGTATTTTTAGTGGGATTAACCCTTAGCTCTGTTGTTCACGGGCAATGGCGCGATAGCCAATATCGGTACGGAAATACACATCATCCCAATGGATTTCATCAACCAATTGATAAGCGGCTTTTTGTGCTTCGGTCACTGTGTTTCCTAAGGCTGTAGCGCATAACACGCGGCCGCCATTAGTGACTACATGGCCGCCTTTCATTTCAGTACCGGCGTGGAAGACCTTGGCATCGTGATTACCTAGGCTTAGGCCGTCAATCACATCGCCTTTGCGGTAGTCGTCTGGGTAACCGCCTGCGGCCAGTACTACGCCAACTGCGGCGCGCTCGTCGTACTCAGCGGTGACTTTATCTAGCTCGCCGCGGGTTGCGGCTAAACAGAGTTCAACCAGATCTGATTTTAAGCGCATCATAATAGGTTGGGTTTCTGGATCGCCAAAGCGGCAGTTGTATTCCAGTACCTTGGCGCTACCGTCTGGTGCGATCATTAGACCTGCATACAGGAAGCCAGTGTAAACATTGCCTTCAGCCGCCATGCCATCAACCGTTGGGCGGATAACATTAGCAATTGTCCAATCGTGTACGCTTTGGGTGACCACGGGCGCTGGTGAGTAAGCGCCCATGCCGCCAGTGTTTGGACCGTGATCGGCATTATCGCGAGCTTTATGATCTTGGCTGGTCGCCATGGCGAGGATATTTTTGCCATCGACCATCACGATAAAGCTGGCTTCTTCGCCTTTTAAGAACTCTTCGATGACCACGCGTGAGCCGGCATTACCAAACTTGTTGCCCGCGAGCATATCATCAATCGCAGCATCAGCTTCGGCTTGGTCTTGGGCGATAATAACGCCTTTACCTGCGGCTAAACCGTCGGCCTTGATCACTACTGGATAGCCTGTCTTGCCCGTCAGTTCACGCACGAAGGCTTTAGCGTCTTGGATTTCGGAACAGTTTTTATAACCGGCGGTTGGGATATTGTGGCGCGCTAAAAAGTCCTTAGTGAAGGCTTTTGAACCTTCGAGCTGAGCTGCCGCCTTCGTTGGGCCGAAAATAGGTAAACCCGCAGCGTTAAAGGCATCGACCACGCCTAATACCAGTGGCGCTTCCGGGCCGACGATGGTGAGTTCGATTTGATTAGTTTTTGCAAAATCGAGCAGTGCAGGAATATCCGTTGCGCTGATGTTGATATTTTCTAACTTTGGCTCGAGGGCTGTGCCCGCGTTACCCGGTGCAACATAGACTGTGTCTACCTGAGCCGACTGTGCCGCTTTCCAAGCTAGGGCATGTTCGCGGCCGCCGCCACCAATAACTAATACTTTCATGTTAAGTCATCCCTTTGAGTTTTAAATTCTTGTGGTTAGATTCTTAGTGCTACAGAGTGCGATAAACGAAACAGCCAGCACTTGGCGTGCTGGCTGTAGGTGGCATTAGTGACGGAAGTGGCGCATGCCCGTCATTACCATGGCCATGCCGTGCTCGTCGGCAGCGGCGATGATTTCAGCATCGCGCATTGAGCCACCCGGTTGGATGATACAGCTAATGCCCGCCGCCGCTGCGGCATCGATACCGTCGCGGAATGGGAAGAAGGCATCGGACGCCATCACAGAGTTAACCACTTCTAAGCCTTCATCGGCAGCCTTGATACCGGCAATCTTAGCGCTGTAGACGCGGCTCATTTGGCCGGCACCGACACCGATGGTCATGCCGTCTCTAGCGTAAACAATCGCGTTAGATTTAACGAACTTAGCCACTTTCCAGCAGAACATTAAGTCCTTCAGCTCGCTCTCGGTCGGTTGACGCTTAGTCACGACTTTAATGTCATCTAAGCCAACCATGCCTTGGTCGCGGTCTTGCACCAGCAGGCCACCGTTTACGCGCTTATAGTCTAAGGTCTTGGTCTTAGTATCCCATTGACCGCACTCTAACAGACGCACGTTGGTTTTCTTGGCCACTACATCGCGGGCGCCTTGGCTCACGACTGGCGCAATAATCACTTCAACGAATTGACGCTCAACGATAGCGCTAGCGGTTGCTGCATCTAACTCGCCGTTGAAGGCGATAATGCCGCCAAAGGCTGACGTTGGGTCAGTTTGATAGGCGCGGTTATAGGCATCGAGCAGATCTTTACCCAGTGCAACACCACATGGGTTAGCGTGTTTAACGATAACGCAAGCGGGTTCGCTGAACTCTTTCACGCACTCAAGGGCGGCATCGGTATCGGCGATATTGTTGTAAGACAGTGCTTTACCTTGCAGTTGAACTGCCGTTGCGACTGAGGCTTCGTCGATCTTAGTGTCAACATAGAAGGCCGCAGTTTGGTGGCTGTTTTCACCGTAACGCAGATCTTGCTTCTTCACTAATTGAGTGTTGAAGGTGCGTGGGAACTTTGAGTCTTCGAAGCACTCATCAGTGCTATGCGCTGGAACCATAGTGCCGAAGTAATTGGCGATCATGCCATCGTAACCCGCAGTGTGTTCGAAGGCGGCAATCGCTAAATCAAAACGGGTTGCGTGAGTCGTGCTGCCATTGTTGGCGGCCATTTCGGCTAATACGCGATTATAGTCGGCCGCATTTACCACGATAGTCACGTCTTTATGGTTTTTCGCCGCAGCGCGCACCATAGTCGGGCCACCGATGTCGATGTTTTCAATCGCATCTTCTAAGGTGCAACCAGCTTTAGCAACGGTATCGGCAAAGGGGTAGAGGTTAACCGCAACCAGATCGATTGCATTGATATTGTTAGCAGCCATGACATTTTCATCAAGACCGCGACGCGCCAAAATGCCGCCATGCACTTTCGGGTGCAGGGTTTTAACGCGACCATCCATGATCTCAGGGTGTCCTGTATAGTCAGATACTTCGATAACAGGCACGCCGTTATCCGCTAACAAGCGAGCGGTACCGCCCGTTGACAGCAGTTCAACGCCTTGGGCGTGTAATGCTTTGGCGAATTCGAGAATTCCGGTTTTATCTGAAACGCTTAACAGCGCGCGACGAATGGGTCTGGCATTATTTGCAACAGTCATTTGGGTACAGGGTCCAGTTATTTTAGTTTCAAGGATCTTTCGGAAAACAGAACAACTTCAATCGGTTCTGCTTTCCAAAAGCCCCTTGGTCCTACTTATATTTTTTGTCCCAACGTCAGGCGCGCGTATTCTACCGTAAAACGGGATTTACGGGTGTTTTTTCTGCGCGATTTCACAATATTGATATCAGAACAAAGTGGAATGATTTTGGGGTGAAGTGTAAATTTGAAAATAGCCCTTGACCTTGGAGTAGGCTCTAAGGTTTATACTCGCTCCATCATATTGATTGTCAGTGTTGCTTGAGAAGATTCGAGTAAAACTGCAAAGGATTAACTATGTACCGAATTGGTGAGTTAGCCGATTTATGCGAGGTGAAGGCCGATACCCTCAGATTCTATGAGAAACACGGTCTACTTTCGCCTTCGAGCCGAACCGACTCTGGCTATCGGGTCTATACCGATGCCGACGCGGCGCGGCTGCGTTTTATTCTGCGGGCGAAGACGGTGGGTTTTACCTTAAGTGAAATCAGTGAGCTGTTGTCTATCGATCTTGATAAATCCAATTGGGTCTGTGCCGATGTAAAGGGCATGGTGGACCTCAAGCTGGCGCAGGTACAGGCGAAGATTGCCGAGTTATTGCATTTTCAAACCAGCTTACAGAGTCTGTCGGATGCCTGCTGCGGCGGGCCTCGTAGTGCCGAACATTGCTCGATTTTAGAGGCGCTAGAGTCGAGTACCGAACGAGTTCGCGTTGAGCATGATCATGGTGCAGTCCACAGAGCTACAACCCTAGATAAGTCAGGGAATTAATTATGTTACTGAAGAATTTTATCGATCTGTTTTTAGATTCCGCCCCTTGGCTGTTGCTTGGCTTGATTCTGGCGGGTTTACTTAAAGTATTCGTGCCTATGGCCTGGATGCAAAAGCAGCTCGGCGGACATGGCTTTAAAACCGTGGTCAAGGCAGCATTATTGGGCGCGCCTTTACCTCTGTGTTCCTGCGGTGTGATCCCCGCCGCCGTGGGGCTGCGCCGCTCTGGGGCATCGAAAGCGGCAACCACCTCCTTTTTAGTCTCCACTCCTGAAACTGGGGTTGACTCAGTAACGGTTTCCTACGTGTTACTCGGCCCTTTTATGGCAATAGTGCGCCCAATTGCGGCGATCACCAGTGCCATTGTTGCGGGCTTACTGGTGGGACGTGATGATGACGATGGCAAACCTGCGGTTAAGGCCGATTCCCAGTCAGACAAGGTTCAGTCAGACAAGGCATTAGCTAGCGCTGCGCCTGTCGCTTCATGCTGCGCCTCAAAATCCCCGTCACCAGAGACAGTGGTAAAAGCCGAAGCGGTAAAACGCTGCTGCGCCTCGACTAAGGCGCCTGCAATTACGCCGGTCAAATCTTCCTGTTGCGGCAGTGATAACGCGAAAGCGCCATCAACCGAACCGAAAATCAAAATGACACCTATGGCTAAGCCTAGTCTAATGGCAGTTAGTGGCTCAAGTATGGGCACTGTCGGTATGGTTAATGCGGCTAAAGTCAGTGCGGTCAAGGTTGAAAATGCTGGTTCATGCTGTGGCACTCAAACTGCCGCGCCTGAAAAAATAGTCGTAGTGAAGAAGGGCGCTTGTTGTGGTAGCTCAAGCGCGAAAACGGCTGAGAGCCATCAAGCCGAAGGCGAGAGCTGCTGTGCGTCGACTCAGGATATGGCGACTGAGTTGAAGTCTGAATCTGTGATTGCACGTATTGGTATTGGGCTTAAATATGCGGCGACGGATCTGGTGCGTGATACTACCCTCTGGCTGCTGGTGGGTTTATTCTTCGCAGCATTAGTACAAACCTATGTTCCTGCTGACTTTTTGGCTAAGTGGGGCGATGGGTTGCTGGCCATGCTGGTGATGGTGCTAGTGTCTGTGCCTATGTATATCTGCGCAACGGCTTCGACGCCGATTGCCGCGGGCTTGTTACTCGCTGGCGTGTCCCCCGGCGCCGTGCTGGTGTTTATGATGGCAGGTCCTGCAACCAATATCGCTACTTTAGGTGTAGTGACTAAGGAGCTGGGTAAGCGTGCGCTCTATGGCTATCTTGGCGGTGTGTTAGGTGTTGCCTTAATAGCTGGTGCCTTAGTGAACTATCTAGTGGCGAACTTTGGCTTTGAGGTAATGCCACAGATTGGTCATGAACACCAAATGCTACCAAGTTGGTTAGTGGCCACCTCGGGCATAGTACTGGCGTTGTTGATGGCGAAAGTGGTGTTTGAGAAGATCCCAAGAAGCTGGTTACGCCGCAGCGATTGCTGTTCATAGCGCTAACGCTAAATAAAAATCCCCAGCAATGACTGGGGATTTTTATGGTAAAGCCTAATGCGTATCGCTAGTGGCAAATAGCTTCCTTGCGATGCTTAGTCGTTTGTTAGTTCGACTTCTTAGCATCGATAAAGGGCAGAGTGCCCGTTGGTAAGACTGTGGTTGGTAGTTTTCCATCCCATTTCTCGGCCTTGGTCAGTTCGACAAGGTTTTGATTTTGTGCCAGAGCCTCGGCGCGGCTCTTAATCGCAGAGGCTTCAGCATCCCCTTTAATCCTAATACTTTCGGCCTCAGCCTTCGCGCGGGCGAGTTGTGAGTCTGCTTCCGCTTGCGCTTGGGTCACGGCGATTTGGGCGCTGACTCTTTCTTTCTCTAGGTTTTGCAGTTGGGTCTGTACTTCAACCTCTGCGCGCATCCTGTCTTCAACAGATTTCTCATAAGCGTTGGAGAAATCGATATTTTCAATCTGTACCGAGGTGATCTCGATTGGCCCTTTCACCGATTGGGTGATGGCATTGGTCACATCGATACCAAATTTGATCCGCTCCTGTACTACTGAAATTGCGGTGTATTTACCAAAAATGTTTTCAACTTGCGTTGGCACTTGGCGGTCGAGTAAGCGCGCCACCATGGCATCGATACTTTTGAAGTTGGCATAGACTTCTTCGACCCGATCCGGCGGTACGCTAAAGGTGACTGAAGCGTTAAGTGTCGCGGGTTGTTGGTCACGGCTATAGGCTTGTAGTGAACTGTAGCTAGTCGTGTGGGTTTGGGTTGAGATTTTTACTACGGTGTCAAACATGGGCAGTTTAAACCCAAGTCCCGGCTCTGCTGTACCAATGATCTTACCGTTACGTAGAATCACCCCGCGTTCACCTTGGTCAACCGTGTACCAACTACCAAAGAGTGAGATAAAGAGGATCAGTAAAATCACTAAAGGAATGATTTTAGACAGGCCAAAGGAACTTGGCAGGTTGAGTTCATTTTTTATCATTTAGCTTCCTTTGCTAGGGTCGTCGAGATGGGGTTGGAGTGATCGCGGATCGTGTTGATGATTATTTATATCGAGACGAAACGGTTGCTGCAAAATGTATCTTAATGGTTAACAGCTGGCAACAATCGGGTATCTAGCTTATCAATATGTGACAGTAATATCACAACTCATCCTTACACTGTAAATCTTATTGCGAATTATTCTCACCATGGCTAGAGTCCTGAAGATTCAAATTCTTCCATTGCTTTCATGCGTTTATCTTTTTATAGGATATACACCGAGCATAGGCAAATGGACTCGAATGCTAACGCTTTGTGGTGAGAGGAAAACATCCCGTGTTGCAACTTATATCTGTGTTAGCGACGCTGTTGGCCTGCTTGTTATTTTATGTGACGAATAAGCAGCAAAAACTATTTGCAAGCTCCCTTCCTAAGCGGCCTTGGCGGTTACTCGCCTATGCTTTTGCCTTTGCCAGTTTACTCGGTTGGCTCAGTCTCTTTACCCTTAGCGCCGCGATTTTTATTTGGTTAGCCCTGTTGATGTTATTGACGGGGTTAGTGCCTTTTGTCTCACTTTTGGGGCGTAAATAACTCATGGCACGTTTAGCTGAACAGGACAAATTACAACCTGACTGGTGGACTAAATCATTGGCGGGATTGATTTTAGGATTTACCTTTGCGCTTGGATTGGTGGGGTTATTTGCCTGGTTTGGCCCAGGCGGTATCGATGCCGATACTAAAGTGCAGTTCAACATGTGGCTGATAACGCCTATCTGGTTATTGATCTTAAGTTTTAGCTTTATGTTTAAAACCGGACTCAGGGCAATTGGCTACTTGGGCCTATTTAACATTTTGACTTATATAGTGTTATATACCTTTAGGTGACAAGGATGAAAGTTCGCAGTGATGTGTTACGGGTGTATCAGTCTATCCATATTTGGACTGGTATCATCGCCGGAATCGTATTGTTTATCGGCTTTTATGCTGGTTCGCTCACCATGTTTAAGGGGGCGATTGACGCTTGGTCAATGCCGCCAGCCCTAACTTTGCCTCAAGTGCCCGCTGACAAACTGGATGATTTAGTCGCGCAAGTGTTAGCGCAAGATGATAAGGCCAAAACTGGTTTTAGTTTGCACTTAAATGATGCGCATCAATCGCCGATGACCTGGTATCAACAGGGCTCGGAGCGTGAACTCAGCATGAGTCACCAGCTTTGGCATGCCAGTCTTGACGAAAATGGGCAGCTACTGACACAGTTAAGTACGCCCAGTGAGTTGGCTGAGCTGATTGACCAATTACATCGCACCGCGGGGATTGCCGGCGAAGTCGGTCACGATCAGGCAGGTGTCTATGTGTTGGGGATAGCCGCCGTTTTATACTTCTTAGCATTGGTTTCTGGGGTGATTTTTTTACTGCCCACCTTAACCAAAAGCTTTTTTGCTCTGCGTAAAGATAAAGGTGAGAGTCGTTTCTGGCTCGATGCCCATAATTTAGTCGGTATTACCAGTCTGCCATTTCATTTAGTGATTAGCCTTACTGTAATAGTGTTTGCCTTCCATGATCAGCTTTACGATGGGCTTAAGCAGGTGGTTTATGGTGAAAAACCGCTCTTTGTCCAGCCCGCGCCTGACAGAACGCCCTATACACTTGCCGATTTGCCAAAGGTCACCACTGTGTTAGCCAAGGTGCAGCAAATCGCCCCCGATTATCAAGTGAATGAAATGACCTTTATGAACTTGGATAATCCCCGTGCGACCTTGCGCTTGGGGTTATATAACCCCAATGGTTTTATGCGTGGACCCGTCACTGATTATTTATATCTGCATCCTTACAGTCTTAAGGTGTCCAACAGCACGATTGACCAAAGTGACAAGGGGATTTGGGCTAGAACGGTCGCAGTATTCTTTGGATTACACTTTGGCAGTTATGGTGGCGATCTCGGGCGCTGGGTGTATTTCTTCTTAGGTTTGAGCGGCGCTTTTTTATTTTACAGTGGCAACCTGCTGTGGCTGGAAAAACGCCGTAAAAAGCAGGCCAGTGAACAAACCCGTGCTTGCCGTTTAATGGCCAGTGCCACAGTGGGGATTTGCTTAGGCTCCGTTGCCGCCTTAACGATAAGTATGTTGCTGGGTAAATGGTTTTACGCGCATGTGAGCAATATTAACCACGTCTATTTGTGGCTGTATTATCTGGTGTTTGGATTGCTGGTGGCTTACGCCTTTTGGCGTGGTGCAGCCAAGGCGGCGCTACTGATTTTGCCTTTGTGCGGCTTGGCTACATTGGCGATGCCAATCACGTCTCTAGTTGCGGTATTCGCGCCAAGTTTAGGCTTATGGGCGCCTTATTCTTCAGCGACTTTGGGCGTTGATCTGGTGGCGTTGGCCTTTAGCGGGGTGTTCTTTTATGGTTACAAGCTGACTCGCCATCGGGTGCTTAATGGGCCGCAGGACAGTATCTGGGCCATTTCCGCTACAGTGCCAGTGGCAGAACTCACCCAGCAAACATCGTAATAGCAATGGGCGCCGTTATCGACGCCCATTACTATTTATCGGATGCAGATGACTCAACATTAACGGCCCTGGACTAAGCCTTCGCTGCGGGTAGGCGAGCTTTACTTCGGGCCAGTAAGTGCGCACTGAGGTAGCAAGCCGTGACTAAAAAACTTGCGGCTAAATACAGTGGTAAGCCATGTTCTACATCATCGAAACGACTGGCGGCAACCGGACCAATAACCGAACCCACAGAATAGCTGAGCAACATAATCTGAGTGGCGGAGACGATTTGGCTGCTGGGTAAATGATCGCACGCCAGACTGATGGCGATGGGATAGAGAGCAAAGGCGCAGGCGCCGAGTAACACAAAACCCAACCATAATCCCACAAGCGATGTTTGCATCAGTAACAACAGCGCCGCAGCACCCACTAAGCAAAAGGCGGTCATCAACACACTCTTTTGAATGCGGGGAGATAAATAGCTCACTAAGGGCTGGACTATCATGCCGCCCAAGATAATTAGCGCCATAAATTGCCCGGTTTGCTGGGCAAAACCCATGTCTCGCGACACATACACAGGCAATAAGCCGTAGATGGGGCCTAGTAATAATCCCGAGACTAAACAGCCGATCACGGCGGGTTTACTTAAGGTTTTTAGGTCGGAAAGGGCAATAGCGTGTTGTTCACTGGACTGTGGTTGGCCACGTTTAACCAACAGTGCAGGCAAACTGGCGGCGGCCAGCAAACCGATCACCACCAAGTAGGGTAAATTACCCGTGGTGCCTAAATAATCTACGGCGAGTTGCCCGATGGCGGTGCCACCGTAGAGGGCGGTCATATATAAACCTAAACGTTTTGCCCGTTGTTTTTGGGTATCGGCCATTAGTAACCAGGATTCAACTACCACAAAAATCCCCGCCACGGCGATGCCTGCAATCAAGCGTGCTGCTAACCAAACACTGCTCTGTGGCAGCAAAACCATCACCACAACGCTGCACAGTAAGATATTTAAGAACAAAATAAAGGCCTTACTGTGCCCTATGCGGCTGACAATCGGTGCAATACAAGGTGCGCCCAGTAATAAGCCAAGGTAGAAAATACTCGCCAGCCAAGGAGCAAGATCAAGGCTCAAATCAAAGTAAGTGAGTGAGAGTGGGATCAAACTCATCAAGTAGCCTGACGCTAAAGCAAATAGACTAAGTCCTGCCACTGGAACAAACAGCCCTGGCTTTTGATTGGGTTGAGCTAACAGCGTATTTTCCACAAGCGGTACCAAAACAGGTAAAAAAAATAAACAGAAGGCACGATTACGGTCGCGACTCTAGGCTGGATTGCTGACGGGGTAAAGTGAGTTAGATTGACTGAGATGGTGAATAATATTTGTGTTTATTATTCATATAGATATTGAAGTTTAAATGTTATTGGTTTGGGTGAAAAAGCAACATTCAACGCGTTGTTTGGTGATCACTTACTTATCAGAACGAACAAAATCTAATCTCGAAATATTAACACGCTCTAGTGCTCATAAGCTTTGTTATTAGCGATGAAAAGTCAGTGGGATGATTATCTGGATGTTATGCAATTAATTAGCATTTTATATTGTTAAAAATTAATATTAAATTAAGGCTTTTATCACTTTGAATTACGCTGTGATTTGATCTTTGTCATAGTTTTAAATATTTATTTAGTTACAGCTTTATCAAGCTTTTGTAGTATTTTTATCCGTTTGAAAGTTTTGTTCATCACTTAAGATCAAAAATAGGTGGTTTTTATCGCGAAAATGGGTTTTTTGCGTTTTAAGTCTTAGCATTTTGTTGTTGCCATGTAGCTAAAGTACAAAATAAACTGCTTTTACTAGTGTGACCTATGCCCTAAATTTGCTAGAAAAAATAATGGTATGAAGGTAGTAGTCACCATGTCCTTAACGCAATCAACGTCGGTTCCCCCTAATCATTCGCCCGCCAATACTGGGCTTGAAAAGAAAAATATGCTGGTCTTAATGGCGGATATTGTGCTGCTATTTGCACTGTATTACGGATTACCCTTTGAGCAGGGAGTGAATACGGGGCTTGCGATTTTAGTCTTTGCAGCCATTCTGTGGTTAACCGAAGCGATTCATATCAGTATTACTGCGATTTTAGTGCCTATTTTGGCGGTATTCTTTGGGGTATTTGAAACCAAAGAGGCCATGAGTAACTTTGCCAATCCAATTATCTATCTATTTTTCGGTGGTTTTGTGCTTGCAGCTGCATTGCACAATCAAAAGATTGATACCTTAATCGCGCAAAAATTACTGCTGGCCTCTAAAGGCAAGCTGAGTATTGCCTGCTTAATGTTGTTTGGGGTAACTGCGCTGCTGTCGATGTGGATCAGTAATACCGCAACCACGGCAATGATGCTGCCTCTGGCACTGGGAATTTTGCAGCAATTAGATCGTAAAACCTATCACAGTACCTATGTGTTCCTATTATTGGGGATTGCCTATTCCGCTAATATCGGCGGCATTGGTACTTTAGTCGGCAGTCCGCCCAACGCGATTGCCGCAGCGCAGGTGGGGTTAAGTTTTAGCGATTGGCTAAAATTTGGCATTCCAACCGTGATCTTAATGCTCCCAATGATGCTCATTGCGCTCTATTGGTACTTTAAGCCAGACTTGTCGGCTAAATGCGAGCTTGCACTTGAAGATCAAAAGCTCACGTTCCAAGGAAAACTGACGCTGGTTATTTTCCTTGCGACCGTATGTTGCTGGATTTTCAGTGTGCCGTTGGCAAAAGCACTTGGCGGAATAACTCAGTTTGATACCGTCGTTGCACTCGGTGCTGTGGTATTACTGGCGGGGCTCGGCTTAGTTGGTTGGAAAAAAATTGAATCGACTACCGACTGGGGCGTGTTGATTTTATTCGGTGGCGGTTTGACCTTGAGTGCCGTGCTCAAAACTACCGGTACCAGTGTGTTCCTCGCGCACTGGATGACGGATATTTTTGGCAGCACCCACATGTCGCTGTTTGTGTTTGCGGTGATCGCCTTTGTGGTAATGCTAACCGAATTTGCCAGTAATACCGCGAGTGCGGCGCTGTTAGTGCCTGTATTTGCGGCGATTGCCGAAGCATTGGGGGTATCTCCCGTCATGCTATCCGTGCTAATTGGTATTGCAGCTTCCTGCGCCTTTATGTTGCCAGTGGCGACGCCGCCTAACGCTATTGTTTACGGCTCTGGCCATATCAAGCAGTCGGAAATGGTGCGGGTGGGTATGATAGTTAACTTCCTCAGCATGATAGTGCTGGGCATTATTGCTCACACCTTCTGGGAAGTGTAATCGCCTCTGATTCATCCAAATAAAAATACCCAGCTCAGCTGGGTATTTTTATGGGCGAAGCACACATTAACCATAACGTTTTAACCATTGATCGAACGCTGGCTTAGGTAAGGCTCCTGCTTGCTGCGCGAGGAGTTGTCCCTGCTTGAAAATCATTAAGGTGGGAATGGAGCGAATATTAAATTGAGCCGCAAGTGCTTGTTGTTCTTCAGTATTGATTTTACCGAAGCGGAATCTTGGCTCCCATACTTTTGCGGCCTCAGAAAATATAGGTGCAAAACTCTTACAGGGGCCGCACCAGCTGGCCCAAAAATCAACAACTAAGGGCAACTCTGATTTATGGGCATGATTGATAAAATTGGCACTTGTGAGTTCAATCGGAGCTGCCGCAAACAGATTCTGTTTGCATTTGCCGCAGGTCGGCTGCTCAGTTAACCGCTCTTGGGGCACGCGGTTTAAGGTGTCACAGTGGGGGCAAGCGATAATCATAATCTGGCTCCTAAGCTCGGGGATAATCTAGATATGGGGTTGAATAAGTCGAATTTAAAGGAGGATAGGATCAAGCAAGATTGGTATAAGCCACAAAATCCCTACGGCACGCCGACAAGTAGGAGTGCCGATGTTAGAATAAGCACTTTGATAAATCACTGTGTTAAGTGAAGAGTAAGAGATTAATTAAATGACTGAATTAGAAATAATCGATCTGGTTGTCGGTGATGGAAAAGAGGCTGTAAAAGGCGCGTTGATCACTACCCAATACCGCGGTTTCTTGCAGGATGGTACGCAGTTCGATTCCTCCTACGACCGTGGTCAGGCATTTCAATGTGTGATTGGGACTGGCCGAGTGATTAAAGGTTGGGACCAAGGGATTATGGGGATGAAAGTGGGCGGCAAACGCAAGTTATTGGTGCCAGCTCATTTAGCCTACGGCGAGCGCCAAGTTGGGGCTCATATTAAACCCAATTCTGATCTCACTTTTGAAATCGAATTGTTTGAAGTGCTGACTCGCGACTAAGTATGACAAGATAGTAAGAGTCTGTGTAAGCTCGATAGGGCGAGTATGATCTAGGGTCTTCTCGTCCTCCTCACTATGTCACTTCGGCATTGTTTGTTTTACACTGGACGAGGTTTCCCCACGTTAAGGAAAGAGATTTTTCTGTGGCATCGGATACGGCAGCAGAACAGATTAAGCAACTTCAGGCCGAAATTGCTCAGCTTCAACGTGAAAACGCTCAATTAACGGCGTTGAATCGTCGTGCCGAAGAGAAACTATTCGCCGCCCTTGATGGCAATGGTTTGTGCTTATGGGAACAGCATATTCCAAGTGGGAATTTAACCATTTTCAATATGCGCTGGGGCGAAATGCTCGGTTTTAGCCCCGATGAGTTAGCAGCCCATGTTGATATCTGGAAAAGCAAATTACACCCAGAAGATAAAGACTGGGTAATCAAAGCTTTTGAAGACCATGTGAATGGCAAGGCCGATTATTATCAGGTCGTACATCGCATGCTGCACAAAGATGGCAGCATCACTTGGGTGTCGGATCGTGGCCGCATTGTTGAGCGTCTACCCGATGGCACGCCGCTGCGGATGATGGGCAGCCATATCGATATCACTCAAGAAAAGCGCTACGAGCTGGATTTAGCTCGGTTAGCCCATAGCGATCCGCTCACCAACCTAATGAACCGCCAAGCCATCACTAAGGCCTTCGATGAGTTATTGCAACCCGGCCAGCGTGGGGCGTTATTCTTTATCGATCTTGATGGTTTTAAAGCTTTAAATGATCACCATGGTCACAAGTTTGGCGATAACTTATTGGTGCATGTGGCGCATTCCTTAGTGGAGCATTCGGGCGTGCAGGCGAAGATCGCGCGGCTCGGCGGGGACGAGTTTGTGATTGTCCTGCCCACTTCGGATATCGACGCCTTAGGTATGCTCGCGCAATCCTTATTGGATGTTTATCGACAACGTTTCTTACTCGATGGTTGCGAGGTGGCGATTAGCCTGAGTATTGGTATCGATATTTTTGAGTACGGTGATCGTTTTGCTCAAAGCTGCGATCGCGCCGATGCCGCTATGTATCGTATTAAACACCAAGGGAAAAACGGCTACAGCTTCTCTCGGAATGAGAGCGCTATTGACCGTTAATCGGCGGCAGATGCGCCTAGCTTGCGCGTTTTTATAAAGCGATATTTCACAGCTGACAGCCCCACACCTCAACGGCGGCATCTTGTTTGTTCGGTGGGCCAATCCAATGACTCATGGCTTGGCACTGCGTCTTCCCCGAAGCCTGAGTGAAGCACAGCTCAAAATCCCCCGCCTCGGGTGTGCGCCCTAGGCGTAATCTCGGTAGCACGGGCAACTTAGGTTGATAATGCCAACTGCCATTGTTAAACACCGCATCATCTGGGATTTCCATACCCGCACCTGTACCTTTCACTCTGGCTTCAACTAACACTAAGCCTTGCGGTGTGAGCTGATAATCTTCTTCCCAGCGGATTTTTTCGATGCTGTGGTTCCACGCGAGGGTGAACTGCTCTGTGGGCACCTGTGCCCACAGTGTGCCAGCTAGGCCTAAACATAGACCTAGCATGTTATTGCCTTACCTTCGCATAAAATTCCAAAACATTACCCCTGCTCGGCAAGACGTTTCAGTTTGCGCGCTCTAAGGCTGTGCTGCACGATAAAGAGTAGCGCCAGACCAAAGCCGATTTCATCACTGAGCGGTGTCGCAAGGATTAAACTGGCTCCTGCAAGGAAGCCGATAACGCGCTCCCACCAATAGAGTTTTTGCAGTAAGAAACCGGTGAAGATCACGCCCCAGATACCAATGCCTACGGTGGCTTTTAACATCACAAAACCCGTTGCCAACCAGCTATCGCTTTGCAGCATGAGTGCTGGATCGTAAACCGCCATAAAGGGGATCACAAAGCCTGCGATAGCGATGCGAATCGCCCACAGACTGATCTTAAGCCCCGATTCCTTTGCGATTGGCGCGGCCGCAAAACAGGCTAAGGCAACGGGAGGTGTTAAGTCAGCCATAATTCCGAAGTAAAACACAAACATATGGGAGACGATCAGCGGTACACCTAAGTCCAGCAGGGCGGGTGCGGCAATCGAGCTGGTAATAATGTAGTTAGGGATGGTGGGTATTCCCATACCTAATACCAGACAGGTGAGCATGGTTAATACTAGGGATAAGAACAGGTTATCCTGCCCTACGGCGAGAATATAGCTGGCAAAAGTAGAGGCAATCCCCGTGAGCGAGACAATACCGATGATCGCTCCCACTAAGGCGCACGCAATCCCAACTGGTACGGCATGGCGTGCACCTTCGACCAATGCATGTAAGCAAATAGTCAGAGTATCTTTACCGCCCTTGATAAACCAACAGATGGCCACGAGTATGGCAATGACTCCAAATACCACGCCAATCCCCATCTGGAAGAAGCCTGCGCACAGCACGCCAAGGGCAATCCAAAAGGCAAAACGTAAGGCATTAGAAGGCAGGCGCAGCACAATGGCTGAGCCTAAGATCACTATCGAGGTCAGCGCTAAACCGACCATGCCCGAGAACAGCGGTGTTCTGCCAGAAAACAGTAAATAAACCAAAATAAACAACGGAATAAGCAGATACCAACGCGCTTTAACCGCCGCCCAAGGATCGGGACACTGATCTTTGGGCAAGCCACAAAGATTGGCGCGTTTGGCTTCTAAATGCACCATCCAAAAAACGGAGCAAAAATACAGTAACGCTGGCAGCAAGGCGGCTTTGGCGATTTCAATAAACGGCACGTTAATGGTTTCGGCCATGATAAAGGCCACTGCGCCCATAATCGGCGGCATGATTTGGCTACCCATACTGGATGTGGCTTCAACACCACCGGCAAAGGCAGGGCGGTAACCAAAGCGTTTCATCAGAGGAATGGTAAATTGTCCAGTGGTCACCACGTTGGCGACGCCCGAGCCTGTGATTGTTCCCATCATCGCCGAGGAAACCACGGCGACTTTGGCCGGGCCACCCAGTTTATGGCCGAATAAGCCCATCGCAAAATCGGTAAACAAACGGATCATGCCTGCTTGTTCTAAAAAGGCACCAAACAAAATAAACAGGAAGATATAAGTGGCCGACACATAAGTTGGAGTGCCATAAAGCCCCTCGGTGCCAAAGGATAACTGGTTGATTATTTGATCAACGCCATAGCCGCGGTGCATTAAGTCGCCGGGGAGGTATTGGCCGAATAAGCCATAGGCTAAGAAAATACAGCAAATGATTGGTAATGCCCAACCCATCACCCGCCGTGCAGCTTCAAACACTAAGACAATCAACACCACGCCAATCACCATATCGGCATCGGTTAATTCACCCGAACGTTGGATCAAGTCGGCCTCAAAAATCCATTGATAGGCGGCCGTTGCCATGCCCGCAAGGCCAAGCAACCAAGCTAAGGGTTGCCAAGGTCGAGCTTTGCCCACGGCGGGATAACTTAAAAAAACCACTAAAAGTAAAAAACCAACGTGGGTTGCCCGTAGCACTTGGGTCGATACGGGGTGAAATGCGGCGGTAATGATTTGAAAAATGGAGAAAATAAGTGCCGTATAAAACAGCGCTTTGGGCCAGTCACTGGTGCTTGCACCTAGGCCTTGTTCGGAATCGCTCATATTTATGCCTCACAGCATTAGACAACAGAGGTCGACGCAGCACTTGGGTAAATCACCCAAGTGCTTAGTTGGAAAAGGGGCGCTCAGATTGAGGTTACACCCTTAGAGTGCGCCAACTTCTTTGAAATAACGCTCCGCACCAGGGTGCAGTGGCGCTGGTAGGTTTTTGGTCGCTTTGTCTAATTGAATCGCTTTTGCCGCTGAGTGCGCATTACCGAGACGATCTAAATGTTCAAACATCAGTTTGGTCATCTGATAGGCTAAATCGTCTGACACTCCCGCGTGAGTGACAAATAGGTTTTGAATCGCAACCGTTGAGACATCAGCAGTTTGACCTTCGTAGGTCGACGCGGGGATGACTCCATGCTGATAGGCAGGATTATTTATTTTGAGGATCACATCTTCGGGAACTTCAACAAAGTTGATTGGCATCGTCGCAGCTAAATCACGGATCGCCGCCATCCCTAAGCCCGAGGATTGTAAGGTTGCATCTAACTGACGGTTTTTAATCAGCTCAACGGATTCAGCGTAAGGTAAAAACTCAACCTTGCCCATATCCTCATAGCTTAAACCAGCCGCTTTGAAGATGGCGCGAGCATTGAGTTCAGTACCCGACTTAGGTGCACCGACAGAAATACGTTTACCTTTTAAATCAGCTAAGGTTTTGATACCTGATTCTTTACTCGCCACTATTTGAATATAGTTAGGATAAGCGGCTGCGAGCACGCGAACCTTATCTAACGGTTTTTTAAAGCCTGCATCGGCATCGCCCTGATAGGCCGCAGCCACTGAATCACCTAAGGCTAAGGCCAGCTCACCACGACCGGCTTGCAGCAAGTTAAGGTTTTCAACCGAGGCTTTAGTGGCTTGTACTGAGGTCTTCGCGTCTTCAATACCTGTACCATAAAGTTGCGACAGTGCCACACCAATCGGGTAATACACACCACTGGTACCACCGGTCAGAATATTGATAAAGGCAGGTGCGGCCGCCATCGTGGCTGCACTGAGTGAGAGAGTTAAAGCTGCGCCCACGGCGATAAAACGTTTGTTGATTTTCATGCTTAAATATCCTTATTTTTTATTGTGTTATATAGGGTAAGAACAATATATACCATTGATTATTTATTTTAGTATCAGACCTTATATACCCAAAACTGTTCAAAATACAAGCTTTGACACGCCTTTCGATACAAGCTAGACAGTGAGTTTTTACGGCTAATGTGCCGAGTTAATCGGTGTAACCATGAGTCGATAATGCGTAGATTACATCTGCATCTAGGAACATATCGGCAAGTGTGTTGCGTTCAGAATGTGTGGATTTAGGTGAATAAAACCATAGCAAAAGACTCAAGCATTGTAGATATTGCTTTAGTCTAGGTGAGGTCCTAAATAAAGGCGTTCTAGCTTATTAATGTTTAAAAAATCAGTATGTTAGCGTTTTTGTGTTTGCGAAATAAATTATCGTTAAGTGGGTGAGAATAAAAAACGGGCTAATAAAAAGGGCTAACCGTAGTTAACCCTTAATCAAGATATTGGAAGCGCACCCTAAGGTGTCACAATATTACTTAACGTTATCGAGGAGGCCTTTAGTCGCGTTTTTGGCGTGCTTTGCAGCGCGTTTTTCCTTGATCGACATTAACGGCTTTTTCTTGGCCTCTTTGCGATTTTTTTGCTCTTTACTCATAGTTAACTCCATGTACTTTCAGTGGTTGTTCATCAGGCTAATCATGTAAGCCATTTGCATAAAACCCGTTCCATGATGTCCTGATTAAAGCGAAACGTTTAAACTCGAATTACACCATTTTTAAATCACAACTATTTAAAACGATTGGTAATTTATTTGAATTTGTTTGCCTCTCTGAGCTGTACTCGCAAAATAATCTTATCACCGAAATCCTAAGGAAGATCCACTCGCTGCTTAGAATAATTCACGCTAATGCTAGTGCTAATCTGTATATAAAATATGCGGTTCAGAACACGGTATTTACACATTTCATTACCTTACCTGCGCGTCGATTTTCCGAGTATACCGCCGAGTAATCCGCGTAAAATTTGTTTTCCGAGTTGATTACCAACGGTTCTCGCCGCTTGTTTCGACAAGGTTTCGGCTAATCCTTGGCGGCGTTTATTACCAAAGATAAGCTCGCTAAACCAGCCTTGCTCAGCTGCTTTGGTCGTTGGCGTACTGGTTGTTTGCGCAGTACCGCTGCCATTCGTCTGTTCGGTATGACGTTGATTCAGTCGCTCGTAGGCGGATTCGCGATTGACTAAAGTATCGTATTTACCACCAATCGGACTCTGATGACGGATAGCGGTTAACTCCTCGGTCGTGGCTGGCCCCATCCGGCAGCGTGGTGGTGCTATTAAGGTGCGCTCAACCATAGTCGGCACACCTTTCTCGGCAAGGGTTGACACTAAGGCTTCGCCCACGGCGAGTTGTGAAATTACCTCGCTGACCACCAATTTAGGATTCGATACAAAGGTTTCGGCTGCGGTTTTAACGGCTTTTTGATCCCTTGGGGTATACGCCCTGAGGGCATGCTGAATGCGATTGCCGAGTTGACCGAGAATTTCATTGGGAATGTCGTCGGGGAATTGCGAGCAGAAATATACCCCGACGCCCTTGGAGCGGATAAGCCGCATAATTTGCTCTATGCGTTTAAGCAAACTTGCTGGGCAGCCCTCAAATAATAGGTGTGCCTCATCAATAAAGAAGACTAATTTAGGTTTATCGAGATCGCCGACTTCGGGTAAATTTTCAAACAGTTCTGATAGCAGCCAGAGTAAGAAGCTGGAATAGAGGCTAGGGGTCAAGATGAGTTTATTGGCGGCTAACAGGTTGATAATGCCGCGCCCTTGCAAATTAGTGCGCATTAAGTCTTCGAGTTGCAATGCTGGCTCGCCAAAAAAGTCTTTGCCGCCATCGCGTTCTAAACCAAGGACTGAGCGTTGAATCGCGGCAAGGGATTGGGCGCTGATAAGCCCATATTTGGCTGAGATGTCTTTGCGCTCATCGGCCACTAAGTTCAGCATGGCGCGCAAATCGTCAAGGTCGAGTAACAATAAACCTTGGTCGTCGGCCAGTTGAAACACTATGTCTAAAATGCTGCTTTGGGTGTCATTGAGTTCGAGAATTCGCCCGAGTAAGGTGGGCCCCATTTCACTCACTGTGGTGCGCAGTGGATGTCCTTGAATCCCTGCTAAGTCCCAGAACACAACAGGATTTGCCTCGGTTTGATAATCCACAATCCCGATTTCAGCGGCCCTTTTTAGTAGCTTATCGTTTGGAGTACCTGCAACCCCGAGTCCTGAAATATCGCCTTTGATATCGGTGATAAATACTGGCACCCCTTGGCGCGAGAAACCTTCGGCTAGGGTCATCAGCGAAACGGTTTTGCCTGTGCCTGTGGCGCCAGCGATAAGTCCGTGGCGGTTGGCATATTTAAGATTTAAGTGAACCTGTTGCTCACCTTTACCTAAGAGTAGAGTATTCAAGCGCAGTCCTTGTCTTCATTAATGCCGTAATGAATCGATGGAGCATCGATCGTGGCTGGATAAAAAATCATCATCCAGTGTTTGCCTTTAGCCAATTTCTGTCAATGCTGATGAATGCATAATTGATACAGCTCAAGTAAAGCTTGCCAATGTTAGTTTGGCTAAGTGTAGTTATTTTGTTGCATTTGTTGAGGCGCCGAAGATGAAAACCCCATTGATTATGTTAGTCTTGTCCGCATCACTGTTGACCTCTGCCTGCGCCGAGTTAGCCTGTTCCGCAAGGACGGATGTCGACCCCTACGAGCCAATGCTAGATAAGCAGCGCTGCGTGGCTGAGGCGGATAAGCAGTTAGCTGCCCATGAAAAGGTCAAAAAGGCTGAAGAGGAACAACAGCTTAAAGAAGCTGTGGATCGGGCGATCAAACAACGTCAATAAAAGGATTGATATGAAGGGAGCGGGTGGAACACAGGGCGGTATTGGCCAGTTCTTTATTGGGCTTGCCATGATGTGTGCAGGATTTTATCTGTTATTTAATGCGATACAGGTCAGTTCCAGTTTTGGCTTGGGCTATGGCCTCTACCGCATGAATGCCTTTGGGCAGGGATTTTCGATCACCACAGGTATGGTAATGCTGCCGTTTATCCTCGGGATAGTGATGGTGTTTTTTGATGCCAAGACTAAGCTCGGTTGGCTGCTTACCTTAGGCTCCTTAGTCGCCTTAATTGTTGGCGTGATCAGCTCGATTCAGTTTCACTTTAAAGCCATGTCGGCCTTCGATTTGATCGTGATTTTAGTGTTAGCCTTTGGTGGGCTAGGGCTGTTTTTGCGCTCGTTAAAAGCGGCGCCTACTGAGCAGAATGATCCCAAATAACAGCTAAACTGAAATGTCTATTGCATACCCATAGCCGAGGAAATCCAATGCGTTGGCGTGACAGTGATCGCAGCTCCAATATCGAAGACAGACGGGACCAACAGATGGCGTCGGCGGGTGTGCCCAGCGCGCTCTTGCTTAGGTTATTGCCTTTTCTGCTGCAAACTAAAATCGGCCGAGTGGTATTGCTGCTGGGCGGGTTATATTTTGCGTTTCAATACTTTACCGGCGGATTATCCCTCGAACCGAGTAATCAAGCGGGGTTTAGTCAGTCTCAATCGGCCAGTAATACCGCGGCTCAAGATGAAAATGCCCAGTTTGTGGCGGCGATTCTTGGCACGACGGAGACCGTTTGGAATCAATTGCTACAAGGGCGATATGTCGAACCTAAGCTAGTGCTTTATCGCAATATGACCTCAACCGGATGCGGTTTGGGGCAGGCGCAATCTGGGCCTTTCTATTGCCCCGCTGACGGCAAAGTGTATATTGATTTGAGTTTTCTCGAGGAGTTGAAAAAACTCGGAGCACCGGGGGATTTCGCCTTCGCCTATGTTATCGCCCACGAGGTCGGTCACCATGTACAAAACCTACTCGGCACCAGCACTAAAGTGCGTCAGGCCCAGCAAGCTGCTGGCAAGGCGCAGGCCAATCAACTGAGTGTTGCCCTCGAATTGCAAGCCGACTGTTACGCTGGCGTGTGGGGGCATTATGTCGATAGACAGCTCAATTTGCTTGAGCCTGGCGATGTAGAAGAAGGCATTGCCGCCGCTAGTGCTGTGGGTGATGATCGCCTGCAAAAAATGGCGGGCCTAGCCGTACAACCCGAAGCCTTTACCCATGGTAGTTCGGCTGACAGAGTGAAATGGTTTAATATCGGCTTTGCCTCCGGCAAACCTGCCAGCTGTAATGCTTTTAATAGCAAATAGCGAGCTGGTAATCGCGCCAACGTAGGATGGGTAGATGGCATTTGAAGATAGGTTTCGGCTCAGTAGTCATGCAGTTATCACCAATGAATTAGGGCAAGTGCTGCTGCTCAAAGCGAACTATGGCAATTTTGCTTGGGGTTTACCCGGCGGCGCCTTAGAGCTTGGAGAGACCATTCACGAAGCGCTGCTGCGCGAATGCCAAGAGGAATTGGGATTAGAGGTGAACATTCACTATCTTAGCGGCGTTTATTATCACAGCGCCTATCAATCCCAAGCTTTTATCTTTCGTTGTGAGTTTGCATCTGCCGATGTGATGATTCGCTTAAGTCATGAACACTCAGAGTTTGCCTTCCATGATATCGACACGCTTAGCGCGGTTCAGCAGCAAAGAATCAAAGATTGCCTTAATTTTAACGGTGTCGTCGTGAGTGCAAAGTTTTAAGGCTTTGCCAGTAAGTATCTACAACAATAAAAAGAGACAGCAATGAAACTCGGTCGTAACGATCCTTGCCATTGTGGCAGTGGTAAAAAGTTTAAACGTTGTTGTATGAACAGCGTTTTCCAGCAACATGCCCAAGTGTTCGATGATGTTGAGGCCATGTTGGCAATGAACCCAAATTTGAGCCTTGATGAACTTAACGCAGCTTTACAATACAAAGTGCAAGACCGCAATAATCAACCTCATCCCGATTTTTGTGGCGTAACACCAACACAAATGGCCAATTGGCTTTATGCGCCGTTTGAGCAATTACAGTGGGTGACAATCAGCACACCAGACGATCTTTCAACCAGTCCGGTGATGCGTTATCTAGCGCTAATTCTTGATGAGGCCATGGCGCAAGAAGGCTCCTTCAAAGCCACAAGTAAAGGCAGCTTACCGACTAAGTTGGTTAAACAGGCCAGTGAGTTATTACCTGAGTTTGCCGTTGCTCAGTTTCCAATAAATATTAGCATCAGCGAGTTTGCGGGCAGTAACGAAGATAAATTTAATGCCTTGCACTACACCCGAGTGTTAGCCGACATTTGCGGTATTATTTACCTTCGTAGTGGCCGTTATCACGTTAAAAAGTCAGCGCAAAAGCAGTATCAAGCTCTAGGCATACAGGCATTTTTTAAACCTATGTTAGAGGCCGCCATCAGCCAATATAACTGGGGATATTTGGACGGTTTTGAATACGATATCGACTTGCGACCCTTTTGGCTGTTTATGCTGTGGCGCCTACAAGGTCATCACAGTGTAGAAAAGCTGGTGAAAGAGGTGATGACAGCTTTCCCCGATTTACTTCAGTCCTTGCCTACGGATGATTACTTCTCGCCAGAAAGAAGTTTAAGCATGCTCATCGAATCAAGATTTATTGAGCGATTTTTACAGTTTTGGGGATTTTTGATCATTGAGCCAAGGCGTTACAAAGGCGCTGAACCGATCGGCAGAGTTGTTAAGGTACAGCCTTTGTTAAAACAAACTTTTCAATTCACCATTAACGCATAGCAAGGCCATCGTGAGCGAATATCAATACTATAAATTCGAGCGTCTGGATGGTTACTTAGATGCTAAGGCGCGCCAAGCACTCAGAACCATTTCAAGCCGTGCGGACATCACTGCTACGTCCTTTCAGGTGTATTACACCTACAGTGACTTAAAGGCGGAACCTTCTACGCTGATGTTAAAATACTTCGATATCGGGTTTTACTATGCCGATTGGGGCTCAATCGATGTATACATCAAGTTACCTGCCGGAACGATCCCTGAAGCGTTGCTTGCCTTTTCAAGCGATGGGCTTCATGTACATCAAAGCGATGAGTGGCAACTGCTGATTTTTTCCATCGAAGAGTATGGCGAGTATTTTGACGATGAACAGGCTGACGACTTTTTCCAGCATTTAGCTGGGTTACGTAGCGAGTTAATCCACGGGAATTGGTGTCTTGTGTACTTTATGTGGCTCAAAGCGTTTGATTGTAATGAAGAACCTGAAGAAATACCGTTAATTCAATACGATTTTGAGCATCTCAGTGAAGAGGTGCAGACGTTTGCGGCGCTGTATGATATTCCGTTAGCATGGGTTAAGGCACTTGCGATGGTGCTGAACGAACAACCAAGTCACCAAGCCAAACAAGCCCAATTTCAGTTTGATGCGTGGCTGCATAATCTCACGGATGCGGAGAAAGACACGCTATTACGCACGCTGTTTGAGCAAGGCCAGCTAACCCGTCACCAAGCCTTAGCACTGACGCGAAAAGAATCGGCCAACACCGACGAAATCTATCAATACTGGTTAACCCCCGACCTGATTTCCCCTTTCATAGAGCAAGCGCAAAGCCAATTACAGCAAGAGCAAGCTGAGGCGCTCGCAAAAAAATTAGCCATCGAAAAAGCGGAAAAAGAGAAGATGTTGACGGATATCTACAATCAGCGTGAGCACAGCTGGCAGCAAGCACAAGAGCAAGCGAATCGCACCTGCGCCAGTGGCTATGATGAGGCAGCACGCTATTTGCATCAGCTGTTTGAGGCCTATCAGTTTAAAGCGGATAACGTGGCGTTTGAGCAACGTTTTAAGCGCTTTGTTGTGACTAATAATGGTCGTAAAGCGCTGTTAAACCGGTTAAGTGATTTGCTTTAAATAATGGGGTTACAGACAGGCCAAGCGTTGTTAGCAAAAAATATCGTTCAGTTTTGATTGGCTGAAAGCTTGTATGCTCCTTAGGTCTACAGATTGTTACTCATAAAGTCACTTTGTGTAGACCTCGGGATGCTAAGCAAGGCTCTTTACCATCTCTGTGGTAAATACTGGGTGAAATACAAAGGCATTACAATATTGGTTTGTTCTAACGCCGATGAGCCTTGTGTGCCAGTTAACTTAAAGGTTTTACTTGGAGCACATTTTTCAACGTAGGATGCCAACGATTTAGCTCTGGTACGTTTGCCACTTTTGACTTCAACAGGGATGATATCGCCTTCATCGGTTGCCAAAATAAACTCGATTTCGGCGCGAGCGTCATTCCATGAATAGCTTGGGTCAACGCCAATAGCAGTGAGCTCTTGTTGTACAAAGTTTTCAGCCACATAGCCTTTGTATTCGTAATTTTGTTGCTTAATCTCTTTATAACTGCTGCCCAGCATATGATTGAGCAGCCCCACATCAAATAGAAACAATTTAACCATATTTTCTTTTTTATAGGCCGCCAGCGGCGATTTCGGCAGCCCTTCAATAGGGTAGTTTGGCAAGGCTAAGCGGCAGCAGTGAAGCCAATGGATCGCGGTCTCAAAATCGCTATAACGCGATTTACGCTCATGCACATGTTTAAATTTAAAGCGTTTAACGGACTCATCGCTGACAAGTGATAGCTGCGCTGGAATACTGTTAAACACAGATTCAATCAGTGTGGCATCGACCTTGCCCGCGTACTTGCCAAAATCGCGGCGATAACCTTCAACTAAATCGGCATGAATTTTTGTGACTTTTTCAACCCGCTCTAAAATGCTCGCATCTTTCAACCTATACCAAGCGGAAACGGCTTCTGGCATACCACCGGTAAAAAAGTAATCTGTAAGTTTATCCATCAATTTAGTGTGCACCGCCGGTGTGCTTGCTTGGGCTTCAAACGCTTTGATCAGTGCTTGCTCGTTGGATGCGTAAATAAATTCTTGGAAGGTCAGAGGTCGTAAATTGTATTGTTCTACCTTACCTACAGGGAAGGTGTTGAGCAAACCAATGTTCGAGCCGCTTGCCGCGACAAAATAGGACGGTGCTTTTTCAGCAAAATACTTTAGTGAGGTAACGGCACGCTCACATTCGCCAATTTCATCTAATATCAGCAGATCGGTTTCTGGGTTGAACGCCTGATTGGTCAACAGCTCAATGTTCATTATTAGCTCGTCAGGTGACAGTGAGCCATCGAATGCTTGTTTGTAGGCGGGATTTTCAAGAAAGTCGATACGCAGGATGTTGGTAAAGGTGTTACCAAACAACTCTTGCAGCAGATAGGTTTTACCCGTTTGCCTTGCGCCATCGATCAATAATGGCTTGCGCACAGGTTGGTTTTTCCATGCTATTAAGGCGTTGAGTAGGTTGCGCTGCATTGTCATTTCCCGTCAATTAAGATTGTTAACGGCCTATACTATAACTCATTCTACACTTTTGTGCGCATAAAAGTGCGGAATTTTACACTTTTATGCGCATAAAAGTGATGGCCCGATCTGTTTCATGCATGTTACTCTTTATTTAATTCAAAATTAACGAGTTACCGATTGTTCAATTTATAAAATCAAAGTCAAAGTCGTGGGGTTTCATCCCCTGATTTTTAATCAAGAGTCGACCAAGAAGGACTGCTCGTCCTATCCTCCTTTGATTATGAAGTTTGCTATTGGTCACTTAAAGCATCAAAGAGTTGTGGATGTTCTGTTTCACCCACAAAATTTAACAGTGGGTGTCTCGTTAAACTCTTTCGCTGCCAAGTGACTTGTCGTTGCTGCCTGCCCCAAAAAAGTACATTATGTTGCTGTTTTATAATGGATGGCCTGATTTATTGGTTAAATAGATTCTAGGAGGCTTCATTGAAAGGTTGTGCACTATTTCAGTTCTTTTACCCTGGAAATATTCGAGTTCTGCCCGGTGAAGCTTCATTCGATTATGAAGGGGAGTGTTTTGTTCTGGGCATTGGTAAGCCTATGAATTCCGTAAACACCTTATCAGTGAATGACAGGATAATCAAAGTTGAACATGATAACTCTGAGGGCTTCAAATATGCTTTTGAAGCATCACGACAGACAGGAGACAACCAGATTTGCAACGCTGTTCAGCGGGATGATGGTTCAATTGATGTTAGTTTATTAATGGATACTGAAAATGGGCACACACAGTTTAGTAGCTCCAGTATCACCACACTTGTGCGTGTTGCCGTTGAAGCCGATGGCCTTTCCGAAGATTTAGAAATTAAAGCTTTAGATGCCCTGAATCATTTTATCAGGGTCTATCGTTACGCCACACTAGACACGTCAATCAAGGAGGTAGCCTTTATGACGGGCTTTAAACCCTACATTGTTACTGGGTTTAAGCCGTACAACGAACAACACTTGGCGAAAGACCCTGATCAACGAGTCAGTGAACTGTTCGATGATTGGGAGCCTGATGCTCAAAGGTTCACTTCTTTACAACCGATGAACCTAGCAGATCATGAATTGCCTAACTTCAACCGTGCTAGAAGCACTAGACACATTGCCCATTACCTTACGACAGGGGACTTTCCTAGCTGGCGTGTAACTCTGATGCGGGCATATGAAATGGCGAATGAACAAGATAATTACAGTGCGGCTGTGTTGGAGTCATTCATTGCACTTGAGTTGTCTTTGTACAACCTACTAAACGTCTACAGAGCTAAAGGTAATAAGATCAAAAAGTATGGGCGCATTCATGATGTGATAACTGAAGCTTTGCCAAATTTGTTTAATAAAGAAGTGGATGGTTTGGTGAAGCAATTGCTTAGGTTCAAGGATATAAGGAACGACGTCGTTCATGATGGCTATAAACCAACTGAAACAGAGTGTTCAGAATGTCTTTCGATAGCTGATGAAGCATTCCATTTTTGTGATTCTAAAGCCTGATTATTGAAGGCAAACCAACCAAAAAAATCTAAGGGAAGCACCAAACAAATTAACGAGCCACCCATTGTTAAATTTTCAGAGTGCATGCTTGTAAGAATGGGTTCAGATTACTGTTGGGGTTGGCAAGATTAAGCGCTGTCATGGAAGTGACCGTTGACGGCATGGATGCCGTCGTCGAGCCTATAGGGACATATTCACGGCGTGTCACTGGAATGACAGTGCTTAATCGTTGAAACAGAATGATGAACACCCTTTCTATGAATCATTAATACAGCTTTGCCCTTGTTTAATTCCTACTCGAGACAAAGAGCTGGATTCCCGCTCACAAGCATTGCGGGAATGACAGTGCTTAAGAATGGACTGTTCCATACCGATCATCTTATGGCTATTGTCTCGTACCTCTTGGCTTATGCCTCTTGTCTTGTGGATCAGGCGCGCAGGTGGGATTTCTTCTGTTATAATGCCCCCTCGATTTTTTGGAGGCGAGAATGGACGTATCTTCTTTACTAGACGGCCTGAATGATAAGCAGCGCGAGGCTGTCGCGGCACCGCAATCTAGCATGTTAGTGCTTGCGGGGGCGGGCAGTGGTAAAACGCGGGTGTTAACCCACCGTATCGCGTGGTTAATGCAGGTTGAACAGCAGAGTCCTTACTCGATTTTAGCCGTGACGTTTACCAATAAAGCTGCGGCCGAGATGCGTGAGCGGGTTGAAAAAGTCGCTGGCACCAATATGGGGCGGATGTGGATTGGCACCTTCCACGGGCTGGCGCATCGTTTATTACGCACTCACTTCCAAGATGCGGGTTTACCGCAAAGCTTCCAAATTCTTGATTCAGACGATCAGCTGCGCTTGCTGAAACGCATCCTTAAAAGTTTGAATCTGGATGAAAAACAATATCCTCCCCGTCAGGCGCAGGGTTATATCAATGGTAAAAAAGACCAAGGATTAAGACCAAAACATATCGATGCGGGTGGTTTTCCGATTGAACAGAATCTACTGAAAATTTATCAGGTTTATCAAGAGTCTTGCGATCGCGCTGGCCTTGTCGACTTTGCCGAAATCCTATTACGTGCCCACGAGCTTTGGCTCAATAAGCCGCATTTGCTGGCACATTATCAAGAGCGCTTTAAGCATATTCTGGTAGACGAGTTCCAAGATACCAACGCCATTCAATATGCCTGGATCCGCGTGCTGGCCGGCCAAACTGCCAATGTGATGATAGTCGGTGATGACGACCAATCTATTTACGGTTGGCGTGGCGCTCAGGTTGAAAACCTGCACCGCTTCCTGAAGGATTTCCCCACGGCGACCACGATTCGCCTCGAACAAAATTATCGCTCCAAGGGCAATATTTTGAAGGCGTCGAACGCCCTTATTGCCAATAACCCCGAGCGTTTAGGTAAAGAGCTGTGGACCGACGAAGCCGATGGTGAGCCGATTTCCCTCTACTGCGCCTTTAACGAAATGGACGAGGCGCGCTTTATTGTCGGCCGGATCAATGATTGGTACGAAAAAGGCGGCAATTTAAGTGATTGCGCGATTTTATATCGCTCAAATGCCCAGTCGCGTGTGCTCGAAGAAGCCCTATTACACAAAGGCTTAGCCTATCGGATTTACGGTGGCCTGCGCTTCTTCGAACGCCAAGAGATTAAAGACGCTATGGGTTATATGCGGCTAATCAGCAATAAAAATGACGATGCCGCCTTCGAGCGCGTGGTGAATACGCCGCCCCGTGGCATTGGCGATCGCACTCTAGATATTTTACGCACTACCGCGCGTCAGCAAGAGCTCACGTTATGGCAGGCCTGTTTACGGCTGCTGGATGAAAAAGTGCTTGCGGGCCGCGCAGCCTCAGCGGTGAGTGGCTTTATGGATCTTATCGTCACCCTGCAGGAAGAAACTCAGGATATGGCGCTGTACCGGATGACGGACACAGTGATCCAAGCCTCTGGCCTCAAAGCCATGTACGAAGCGGAAAAGGGCGAAAAGGCCCACGCTCGTATCGAAAACTTAGAGGAACTCGTCACCGCCGCGCGCACCTTCGAAATGCCTGAAGAACTCGAGGATATGGGTGAGCTTAACGCCTTTTTATCCCATGCGGCCTTAGAGGCGGGCGAAGGTCAGGCCGACGCCTTTACCGATGCGGTGCAACTGATGACACTGCACTCGGCCAAGGGGCTGGAGTTTACTATGGTGTTTATGGCGGGTGTCGAGGAGGGGATTTTCCCGAGTAAGATGGCGCTCGAAGAGGGCGACAGACTCGATGAGGAACGCCGACTCTGTTACGTGGGCATGACCCGCGCGATGGAAAAACTCTATATCACCTATGCCGAGTCCCGCCGTATTTATGGCCGTGAAGATTACGCCCGTCCATCGCGTTTTATTAAGGAAATCCCGCCGCAATATGTGGACGAAATTCGCTTAAAGGCGCAGGTGTCGACGCCGATGGCCAATAATCGCTTCAGTGCGCAAAAGTCGGCGGTCGCCAACGATACTGGCTTTAGCGTCGGCCAAAGAGTGCATCATCCAAAGTTTGGTGACGGCAAAGTGACTAACTTTGAAGGCAGTGGCGCACAGGCGCGGGTACAGGTGAATTTTAGTGATTTTGGCAGTAAGTGGCTGGTGGTGGCTTACGCGCGCTTAGAGGCGCGTTGATTGGTATGAATGTCATGATTTTGTGACAGTTTCAGCCTGCGCAAATTCGCTTAAAAGGGGGCTAGGGTATATGATGTTTACCCTAGCAACCGAGATAAAAAATTAGGTTTGGGAGTAGTTAGTTAATGAATCTAAAGCAGAAGTGGGACGTGTATTCCCGCCTGACTCGACTCGACCGTCCTATCGGCACCTTGTTATTACTCTGGCCGTGTTTGATGGCGCTGGTGCTAGCAGCAGGTGGTATGCCCGATCTTAAGGTACTCATTATCTTCATTATTGGTGTGGTGATTATGCGTGCCTGTGGCTGCATTATTAACGACTATGCCGATCGCGATCTCGACTCCCATGTTGAACGTACCAAATCCCGCCCTCTCGCCAGCGGCGAAATCAGCACCAAAGAAGCGTTATTACTGTTTGTGATCTTAGGTTTAGCCGCTTTTGGTTTAGTCTTACTGCTCAATGGCTTAGTGGTTAAATTATCCGTTGTAGGCATTATCCTCACCATTATTTACCCCTTTACTAAGCGGGTAACAAACATGCCGCAGATGTTTTTGGGTGTGGTATGGAGCTGGTCTATCCCCATGGCCTATGCGGCGCAAACCGGTGAAGTGCCCATCGAAGCCTGGTGGTTATTTGCGGCGAATTGGTTTTGGACTGTGGCCTACGACACCATGTACGCCATGGTCGATAGGGATGATGATTTAAAAGTCGGTATCAAATCAACCGCCATTCTTTTTGGCCAATATGACCGTCAAATCATTGGATTATTTCAACTGGCTGCACTGCTGTGTTTTATCGCCGCGGGTTGGAGTGCCGACCGTGGCCTGCTTTATGGTCTAGGATTGCTGACCTTTGTTGGTTTTAGCACTTACCAACAGATGTTGATTTTTGGCCGCGAAAGAGCCCCTTGTTTTAAAGCCTTTCTCAACAATAACTGGGCAGGATTAGCACTGTTTGTTGGTTTAGGTGCCGATTACCTGTTTTAGTTTTCCTCACCGTTTGAATGAGTGCTATCAGGCGTGTCGCCTGATAGCCGCTCAAAAATTAGCTCAAGCCGCGACTCACTGACTCGAAGTGGTATCCTGCGTCGCATCAATTTGCGGATACTGACTGGCTGAACTTTGGATGTCAGAGCATTGGTAAGCATTTCCCATCATAGTCACAGAGCCTAAAAACTTAAGCGGTTGATAGAGATAAACAGTATCGGCGCCGAGCGCATGGCTTTTGATGCGCATCTCGTTGAGTGTACCCCACACCATATCCCTATCACTGTGCAGCCAATAATCATAGAAATGCCCCTGCGAACCAATCACTGTGCCTTTATAAGTACAGTTTTCAATAGCTGCGGAGTTTTCCCATAATATTTTAACGTGTGCCGATTCCTCAGTAGGAAAGGTAACACACGCTGTTACATTAAGGCCGAGTAATAACATTAATATTGTGCGAAAATTCATTTGTTTATGACTCATATTCAGACTATTAATAAAAATCGGCTAGCTGAAAGAATATTATTAGCTGATTAATACTTATTGTTGATGACTTAAGTTATTTACGTCCTAATACTTTTATCCCAGCTTTACTACGATCTGAGTTTCCATATACTTCAATTTTTTTAACACAGCGGCGGGAGCCTAATGATTTCCATTCCGAGTGTTCGTCTTTCTCGATATCGGTATCAAATTTGATGGTGCGGGTTTTATCATCCCCATAGGTGACGACAACGCGATCGATACTCACATCTCTTTCTGCTTTGATTTTGATATATTTTGCCTGTCGGCAAATGATCAAAGGTATGGTGGCTGGATGATCGCCAATGCCGAGTAATATGGTGCGGCCAAGGGTGATTTCATCGTCATTATCATCTTTTTTTGCATAGGCAACGGATGTGGTAAACATCAAGAGTAAGCAGATAATTATTCGATTAATATTGAACGTCGAAAATAGACTAGATTTTATTAACATATGGCCTCCAAAAAATGGGGGCGAATCATAAAGTATTTAATGTAACCTAAATAGTTTTTTTATCGCTTAGTGCGGTTGATATCACGGGTTTTATTTGAATAAGGTCAATAAGTGTTTTGCATTATGATACAAATGTAATTTAAATTATGCCGATATTATTTTTACTTTTAATTAGACTTAAATATCCCTTAAGGCATGACATTTTATGATCTAAGCCAATTTACCGATTTTCAATATTTGGCAAATACTACAAGTTGCGTGCAGTTTTCTGGTAGATTGTGATAAATGCCACTCAGTTTGGTGGTAGTCGTTGTTTAAGCTGGCGGTCTCGGAGTGAGTAACTGCTGCGGAGTGAGTGACAGCAGGATTAAGTTCAAAGGAGGTGAAGTATGCCGTGTCGACTTACACGATTATTTGGGATTGAATTTCCGATTATTCAAGCGCCTATGGCAGGAGTGCAAGGCAGTACGCTTGCTATCGCCGTGTCTGAGGCGGGTGGTTTAGGTTCATTACCTTGCGCCATGTTATCCCTCGAGGCGCTTGAAGCTGAGTTAACCGAAATCCGAGCTAACACGACTAAACCTATCAATGTGAACTTCTTTTGCCATAGCGAGCCTCTGCCACAGGCGGCCAAGCAAGCGACTTGGCTCGAACAGTTAGCCCCCTATTTTGCGGAATTTAATCTCGACTCAAGTGTGCAGCCTGCTGGCACCCAGCGTACACCCTACAGCAAGTCACAGGCCGAGGTGTTAGCCAAATTTAAGCCCGAGGTGGTGAGTTTTCACTTTGGTTTGCCCGATGAAGAATTGCTGCTGGAAATTAAAGCTTGGGGATCAAAAGTTATCTCTACGGCGACAACCGTCGAGGAAGCACTCTGGCTTGAGGCCCACGGCGCCGATGCGATTATTGCCCAAGGCCTTGAGGCGGGTGGGCACAGAGGACACTTTTTATCCGAGGATTTAACCGAGCAGCTCGGCACTTTTAGCCTACTGCCGCAAATTATTGCGGCGGTGGATATTCCTGTGATTGCCGCAGGTGGCATTGTCGATGTAGCCACAGTGCGCGCAGCCATGACGATGGGCGCTTCGGCCGTGCAGGTGGGGACGGCCTATTTGCTCTGCCCTGAGTGCAATACCAGTGCAATCCATCGTGAGGCGTTGCAAAGCGATGCCGCGCAACATACAGCGCTGACTAATTTATTTTCTGGTCGACCTGCGCGCGGCATAGTAAACCGCTTTATGGCTGAAATGGGGCCGATGAATGAGGCTGTACCGGATTTCCCCTTGGCATCCTCAGCGGTTGCAGGCTTAAGGACGGCGGCGGAGCGACAAGGATGTGGCGATTTTAGTCCGCTGTGGTGCGGGCAAAATGCCAGTGGTTGCCAAAACATTCCCGCAGCTGAACTGACACGGCAATTGGCTTTAGGCTTTGGGTTTAATATCCAATAAATAGTTACAGGTGCAAAGCCTGCATCTACTGTTTACTTCCAAGGCTCAAGGCCGCGCCATAAGGATTTTCAGCCATTCGGCCTTCGAGACATTCGAATACCTTTGGGGATGCAAGCACCACTGATACACTACTCACGCTTTTGTTAAATGTCGTTGCCCATGGAAAGCACTGCGCAATAAACTGGCTAACAGAATGGGGAAGACCCAAAGGCTGGTTGTTGCTTGGCACTCTGCCGAGTTTTTCACCTTGTTGTTGGATTCTATTGTGGGAGTATGTGGATGGCACAGATTATCAGTAATGCTGCGGTGGGTCGTACCCTATTGATTTTATTGCTGTGTGCTGGTGTTTTCTTTTTTATCGATTTTTTAGTTCCCGCCTTGGCCGCCCTGATTGTCTGCTTCTCCAGTTGGCCGCTGTATCAAAAATTATTGGTTAAATGCGGTGGTCGCTCGGCGCTGTCTGCCACTATCGCGTTAGTTTTGATTATTGTCGGGCTAATTACACCGCTGATATTTGTTTTTTCCTATGCTTTACAAGAGATTAGGATATGGGCTGAATGGTTGGTGTATGCTAACCAGCATGGCGCGCCCGTTCCCCTTTGGATTAAGGATTTACCTTGGGTTGGTGCGTGGTTTACCCAGCAATGGCAACAGTTTATCGGTGAACCCCATGAACTGGGCAAGATAGTCAGTGCAATTAGCGGACAAAATTTGACAGGCATTTCTCGTTGGGTGCTGCAATTGGGCTGGAATACTTTAGGCTTGCTGCTGACCTTGTTGTTTATGCTGATCACCTTGTTTTTCTTATATAAAGATGGCGCGTCGGTGGCGAAGCAGATTGATATTGTCGGTGAGCGTATTCTACCCGCCCGCTGGTATCGCTTTTCCCGCGTGGTGCCCGCGACGGTAAGTTCAACCGTTATCGGCATGACGCTTATCGCCATCGGTGAAGGCATAGTGCTGGGGATTGCCTACTGGATTGCTGGCGTGCCTTCGGCCGTGGCCTTTGGGGTGTTGACTGCTTTTATGGCCTTAGTGCCAGGCGGCGCGCCAACCATGTTTACCCTGATCTCACTGTATTTAGTTGGCACTGGCGATATGACCGCTGGGATCGGCTTATTCCTCTGGGGCAGTATCGAGCTGTTTATCGTCGATAAAACCCTGCGCCCTAATCTGGTTGGTGGGCCTATTAAGCTGCCTTTCTTACCGACTTTTTTCGGCTTGATTGGTGGAGTGAAAACCATGGGCTTTGTGGGTCTGTTTGTCGGCCCCGTGTTGATGGCGCTGTTAGTCGCTATCTGGCGCGAATGGTTAAGGGATGACCCTGATAGTTCGGTTGTAACTGAATCCCTTGAATCACCGCAGGAACACGGTCATTCAAATTAAGGATGAGTGAGTGCTTGTTTGCGCTCCTCGGTATAAAACCACCAAGGTTGAGGATCGTCGCCCGCCATAAAGCGGGTAATCGAAATAAACACATCGAGCATACAGGGATCGTGGATTTGCCCCGTTTTGTCACACAGGGTTTGATACATTTCATAGGGATTTCTCCCAAGCAATTGCGCCGGAGTCTCTATGCCGAGCAGACGTAGATCCGCCGCGCTCGCTTTACCAATATTCGGTAAATCCGTTAATTGTTTGACCTTGGCACGCACCACTTTTGCTGGATTCATGTAGTTTTCCTAGTGATAAAAGCATTGGCCGCCAGTGCAAGAGAAGATTCACTACACGTTACGCTTTTACTAACTGAGTTAAATCCGCTGGGCGATAGTACACCGACTTTAATACCTTGCCTTGGCGCACGACTTTACCGGCCATTTCTACATCTTTAGCGCATTTGGCGATGATAAATTCGCCCTTTTTACTGCCGACGATGTCAACGCCTTGCTCGGCATAAAAAGCAATGGTTTCGGCTAGCTCTTGCTCGTTGCGGCACACTTTGCTCATATTGCTCGAATGGACTTCGTCCCAGCAGGCGATAAAGTCAATTTCACGGTTTTTGGCGACACACAGCAGCAAGTCGATAAGGTAGCTGATTTCTAATTTGTCATGCATGTGCTCGGCGCCTAAGTGCACTAAACGCCCCATCAACACATACACTGAATCGACAATCGCATCGGCTTGTTCGATACGGCTATCAGCTTCGGCAAGTTCAGTTAACTCTTCAATAATCAGCGAAGTATGTAAGGTGTCAGCCTTATCATCTAATGAGCTGGCATCGTTGACGGCGAGGTCGAAGGTACTGCGAAACTCACTGATATCACGATACAAGTGGTCATAAATAGGTTGAGTTAAACAGCTGAGTTTCATCGGAGTGCCTTAGATTTTATCAATAGGTTTTACAAATAGATTGGTGAAATCGATTTATGGATAACTGCGGCAATTCTAAAGAAAGGTGGCGCAGAATACAAAGTGTGCTGGCCTTGAAGTAAAAAATACCCGCTGCCAAATCGGGGAGCAGCGGGTTTCGGCAAAGATTAGGGTGGACACCGAATGGAGATTTGATTAACAGGCTCGGACTAAGTCACTAAAGACCTCGTCATTGACCGCTGGGTTAACGGCTTATTGCGCGTATTTGGCGATCAGCTTATCCAAATAAGGGGCAACCTCTTTGTCAGACCAATCTAAATAGCCACGAACAAATCCAACAAGATTACCTTTTGCATCAAATAAATAAGTCGCAGGAACCACATTGGCAGGAATGATCTGCTCGATATTTTTGTTGGGGTCGAGCCAAGTGCTGTATTGATTAAAACCATGCTGATTAAGAAACGGGCGTACTTCTTTTATCTCTTCATCAATTGAAATTGGCACAATAGCGATTTTTTTATCGGCAAATTGCTGTTGTAGTTTTTGCAGCTCGGGGATTTCCCTTAAACAAGGGACACACCAGGTTGCCCAGAGGTTTACTAGCGTAAGCTTACCTTGATGTTGTTTGAGGCTTTGTGCTTGCCCAGCTTCATCCATAAAAGGCACTTCGGGTATCCCGCGGGCATGTTGCATCTCAATAAAACCCGTCATGACTCGTGGTTTTGGAATTGCTTCGCCAGTGTCATAGAGTTTGTTTTGCAGAGAATGGGCTTGCACGACGCAGCTCAGCAGCAATGAAGTGCAAAGGAGGGTGAGCTTGGCTGTGGATGATTTCATGGGTTTGTCCTTATATTCAAACTGAGCGAGTCGCGTTGTTAGCGGCAGGTGACTTGCGTTTTATCAGGGTAAGACCTAAGCCTAACCCTATGATTAATAACGCCAGTGGGCCTAGCCAAAGCGCCAGTGTTGAGGGTTTTAATTCTGGCTGATAACGGATTTTTTCACCGTAGCGCTGTACCATAAAATCGAGGATCTCATCCCGTTTATAGCCTTGTTCAAGCAGCGAAAAAATTTGCCCCTTGAGCTCATGGGCGATAGGTGCCTGTGACTCGAATAAGGTTTGGTTGGTCGCCATTGGGCAACGCAGTACTTTGCTGATCGCTATTGCCTGTTGCTGATAGGATGTGCCCATATCCGAGCTTTCCTGTGCCGTCGCGAGAAAGGTTGTCCCGCCAAAACAGAGGATGAGTGACAACAACCAAAACAATAAACTCAAATAGGGGGAGCGAAATAATGGATTCATGGGGTTACAGTCTCCCTAGCTGAGGGGTGCCTGCTGCCCTCAGTGCTTCTGTGTGTTCGACATGGCGAACTTGTCTGACGGGCCACGCAGCGATTGCTCCTGCGAGCATCATCAACATGGCGCCTAGCCAAATCCAAGTCGCCAATGGTTTATAGCTAATGCGGATCAGGTACTCAGTGTCGCTCAGTTGCAGTCCCATTGAGACGTAAATATCGCGCCAAAAACCGTGGTCGATGCCCGCGTGGGACATTTCCATACCATTGCTTTTAAAGGTTTGTCTTTGTGGTTGGATATAGCCCAGTACTCGATCGTCCTGCTTGGCATCGCGTACACTGATATTGGCTTGAATAGCAGTAAAACTTTGGCTCTCAACTTGCTCGGTACTCTCATACACCAGCACATAATTCGCTAACGGTTTACCCTGGCCTGGCCCCATTCGTAGCAGGGCTTCCTGTTCGAAAAAAGACACCGATGTTGCGCCGATAATCGTCACTACAACCCCGAAGTGTCCGAGCATCATGGCGACCCTTGCGCGCTTTGATGCTGACGGCTGGATTGGTCGTGCTGTGGGTAAGCGTTCTGGGGCGCCGCGTGGTGGCTTGAGTATCATCTTTAGACTCAAACCAAGGCATAACAATAAAAATAACGCGCTGGCACTGCCAAGAACGAGGAATAATGCGCCATCGCCTTTAGCTTGATAACCCAGCACTGTTGCAATAATGGCAATGGCTACAGTGGGGACAGCCAATACCTTGAGTGGTTTGTGGGTGGATTGCCCCCAATTGAGTAGCGGGGCGAGGCCCATTAAGACGACAGCGATAAAGGTCAATGGGACAAAAATCGCATTAAAATAAGGTGCGCCCACCGATAAAGTACCTAGGTTTAACAGCTCATATATCAGGGGATAAAAGGTGCCAAGTAGTACGGAAAAAGCCGCGACTACCAGCACGATCACCCCAAGCAGTAATAAGGTCTCTTTGCTTAATAGCGCATGGGTGACTTCTCGTCTCAGTGCGGGGGCTTTTATCGCAAAAATAAATAGGGCAGCACCAACAAAAAGCACTAATAAACATAGGATTGACATACCTCTGGTTGGGTCAGCAGCAAAGGCATGTACCGATTGCACGATACCGGAACGCACCAAAAAGCTGCCTAACAAACTAAGGGAGAATGCTAATAAACATAAAAACAGTGTAGTAAGAGTAAAGCCCTGTGTTTTTCGGGTGAGCACTAAAGAATGCACCAGCGCTGTCGCAACCAGCCAAGGAATAAATGATGCGTTTTCAACGGGATCCCAAAACCACCAACCGCCCCAGCCCAGTTCGTTATAAGCCCACCAAGAACCAAAGGCATTGCCCCCTGTGAGGAAAATCCACGCCAATAGCACCCAAGGGCGCATGTATTCGAGGTGGCGAGTCGGTAACTTTCCTCCCAGTAACGATGCCAGTGCTGCGGCAAAGCAAACCGTTAGCCCGACATATCCCAAAAACAGCATAGGTGGATGCAGTATTAAGCCTATGTCCTGCAATATGGGGTTAAGGTCGCGCCCTTCGACTGGAATATTTGGTAGCAAGCGGGCAAAGGGATTGGAGGTAAAGAGTAAAAACAAATTAAAGCCGAGGATCACTAAGGCCAAAATTGCGAGGACTCGGCCAAAGTAAGCCTTATCAGCCTGTAAACTGGCACTATCGAGATTAACCTTATTCGTTGCTTGGCGCCAATTGATCACTGCGCCCCATAGGGCAATGGCGAACACCCAAAATAACATTGAGCCTTCATGGCTGCCCCACACGGCCGCAATTTTATAGCCCACAGCGAGTTGACTATTAGAATGGTTGGCAACATAGGCGACTGAAAAATCATCGCTAATAAAGCTAAATATTAAGCTACACAGTGCGGCAAATAAGGTAATAAATAGTGCGTAAAATAATTTATTGCCAAAGTGGATTAGGTAAACGTTATTCCGATAGCTACCAATTAAATGATTCGTTGCCGACAATAATGCAAAAACAGTGCTCATGATTAGCAATATGTGCCCTATTTCTGGAATCATATTTATCATTGATATTTCCTGCATGGCATTAGTTATCGATTTACATTAATACTGAAATTAATGAGAGGTTACTTTTTAGCGGTTAATCGGTACAGACTTATTTGTTTTTATCTAGGTAAGTTAGATGTGAAGTCTTTACCCATTCCACGATTGGCTTGCAGGGTAACTGAGTTTTAACGGAAGGAATGTGATCTGTCTCGGTATTAAAATCGTCATTTGTGGCTTTGGTTCTTTTTGAAAAATCAAAGCTGTTTTTAGGTTTTTTTAGATGTAAAAAAACAGATTTAAAATCTAAAAAATCACTAATAAAATTTTATCAAGTTTATGATTTGTTTGTATTTTTTGGTTTTTAGCTCTATTGATTTCTGAATCAAAATTTAATGTGCTCTAGCGCAGATTTTTTGCTTTTTCTCTCATTCATTATGCCGTCACTGGTCAATTGTTTATGTCGTTCAGTGAACAGTTAGGTTCAGTGGAAAATATAAAACTAATGATAAATTAGGAGTGAATGATGAAGCGATGGAAAACCAAAACAGCCTTAGGCGTGCTGTTTTGTTTAGGTTCTGCCGTAAGCGCTACCACAATCGCATCCGATGCTAAATCGGATGGTAAAGTGGTCCCTGGTGTGGGTAATAAACAACAAACTCACTATACTCAAGATATCTTGGCTAACCCCAATTTAAATGAAAATTTAATGGAGAAATCCCGTGGTGTTAAAACACTGCAGGATTATATTGTTCAAGAGCAAGAATTGTTTGATTTTCTATTTGAAAATCACCCAGTTTTTAAATATGACGCAGAAGGTCGTTTAAAAGGCACTTATAAAGTCAGTGATCGTGGTGAAGAATATTTACACGGTGGTGACAGTGTTGCTTACAGTAAACACAGTAAAGAAGTGAACTCAACTGATGGCACCGCTGTACGTTATAGTTCTTATAACGATGGTCAGCGTCCAAAAGCACTGCAATACCGTTTAGGGGCAAAATCGATTTTAGATTTCCCTAACAAGTTTGTGGGCCCAGAAAAATGCGGTGAGTGTCATGGGCCGCAATACGAAAAATGGAGACGTTCACGTCACTCTAAGACGATTCGCTTCCCTGGCGAACATCCAGAAGTCGATAACGACCTGAAAAAAACCATGTATACCACCAAAGATACCACGATTCTGCCATCGGGTATTACGCCAGACGCTATCTACGCGACTGTGGGTACGCCACGTACTAAATATGGTTTTATCGACGCCTACCTAGTGCGCGGTACTTACCATGTGAAAGACGGTCTGTTGAAAGATGGCACTGGTACTATGGTCGCTGGTGGTAACCAATTCTCCCGCGGTTGGGCTGAGTGGTTAACTCCTGAAATGGCTGCAAAAATTAACAAAGCTATTCCAAGTTTCCCCGTCAAAATGGAAGATTTTGGTACCAGCGGTTCACACCAATGGGGCATGAGCTCATACGGTGCTAAGTATGAGAAGGAATTCCTATTCCAACCAGCTAGCTCCTATTGCGAAATGTGCCATAGCTTCAAGTTTGACTTCCAAACGAAAGATGAATTCTTCGCTGCTTTAGGCAACCCGAAAGAGCTGCAAAAACACACGATTTCTAAAGGGATTACCTGTGAAGAGTGTCATGGCGCAGGCGGCCACTTAGACGGCGGTATTGGTGGCGGTATGCCATCTAACTGTGAACGTTGTCACCAACGCTTCAACTTTGTTGAAGAGTTAGCTGAAACGCCACAGGGTAAAGAGAAGCTGGAATATGCCTTCAACGTGAAGATGAAATCTTCTTGCCCATCTTGCGGTACTGAAGGTTCACAAATGTTTGCCTCTGCTCACTATGACAAAGGTATGCGTTGTTCAACCTGTCACGATCCTCACGAAGTGACCGATGGTGATTGGAAGTCAGGCATTACTAAACCAAAAATCATCAAAGAGTGTACTGAGTGTCATACGGCTCAAGCCGAGATTGCTAAGAACACTAACACCCACAGCAACCAAACTTGCCAAAGCTGTCACATGCCAAACATGGGAAGCTGTGAAAACTTCACTGCGATCCAATTCCCAGATATGGCGGGCTTCGACAACGTTCGTAAGTCACACATGTGGAAGATTGATGTCGATCCACTGCGTAAGACCCTTAACCCACCAGAAGGTAAGTCTCGCGATGCGACGACCAAAGGTTGGACTGTGGCGAAAGATGAAAACGGCTACAACTACCTCGACCTAATGTGGACCTGTGCCCGTACTTCGGCTTCAGACCACGATGTAGTGGAAAACAAAGGTTGTCACAGCCAGTTCCAATCTGAACTTGAAGTGGGTCTGCACTTTGAAGACCAGATGGAAATCTACGGTGAAGTTCAAAAGTGGCAAAAACCAGTTAAAGAAACTTTTGCCCAAGTAGAACAAGCCCTTGCCCGTATCGACAAGCTGTTAGAAGTCACCAAGCTGTCGGTAGAAGACAAGACTCAAGTGCTGATGTTGACCGACAAAGCCCAAGATGTTGTTCGCCTGATCAAGGCTGACGGCTCATGGGGTGCGCACGGCCCAACTTACTCACTGAAACGTCTCGATGCAGCCTTAACCTATGTCACTCAAGCCCAAGCCATTATCGATGGTAAAGGTCTGAGCGCACAGAAAATCTAGTTCGACTCGAGTCTAACTTGTCCCCGGCACATCCGTGCCGGGGAATATACGAGGCCAAATAATGAATAACGTGATCCGACAAAGCCTGATAGGCGGCTTAATGGCACTGAGCTTGGGTGGCATCAGCCTTCCAGCCATTGCAGGGGGCGGTTCTGATATTTCTGAAGCACCCTATAACGAAATTCAGTTGAATCCTATTTCCATGCGGGAAGCAGAGACCTTAGTCGGTAAGCAAGGGGTTTATTTTTTCGACGTAAACACGCTGGAAATCTGGGCGGAAGGTTTTATCCCCGGGGCGGTTTTTTTCAATGTTCAAAATTGGAGAGAGTTACTTCCAAAGAATAAAGATGCGGTGATGGTGTTTTATTGCGCTAACCGCCTTTGTACCGCCAGCAACATGGCTGCACGGGAAACCATGAAGCTAGGTTACACCGGTGTACGCCATATGGCCGATGGTATTTTCGGTTGGCGCATGTCTGGAAGAACAACAGAAAAACCCTAGTAATCAAATAAATATATTAATCGGTTATGGGCAATGTCCATACGTTTTCGGCTAACGCACCAAGCCCTAGGGCTAAATTGTAGAGAACATAAAATGAAAACATCTATGCCAACGTCTTTTATCCCAAAAACCATCACAGTGGCGACCTGCGCCGCACTGTTTGTGTCTATGGCGAGCTTTGCCGCCCCAAGCCTTAAAACCGATGCAGATAAAGCGTCTTACAGTATCGGTGCCTCTGTCGGTAACTACATTTCTGGCCAGGTTTATAACCAAGTGGAACTGGGCGCAGAAGTGAATGTGGACTTAGTGGTTCAAGGTTTTGTGGACGCGCTGAAAAAACAACAGCAATTAACCGATGAAGAAGTGGTGACGTATCTCAATCAACGCGCCGAAGAATTAAATCAAGTGAGAAAAGCCAACGCTGAAAAATTAGCTGCTGAAAATACCAAGGCGGGTGAAGCCTTTCTTGCTGAAAACAAAAAGAAAGCTGGCGTGATTGTGACTGAATCTGGCCTGCAATATGAAGTGTTAACCCAAGGTACCGGTAACAAACCTAATCCTGAGGACGTGGTCACCGTTGAATACGTTGGCAAGCTTATCGATGGTACTGAATTTGAAAACACCGTTGGCCGCAAAGACCCTACGCGTTTTGCCTTAATGACGGTAATCCCTGGTTGGGAAGAAGGCTTAAAACTGATGCCTATGGGCTCTAAATACCGCTTTGTTATCCCAGCAAACTTAGCCTATGGCAATGAATTTGTGGGTGAAATTCCACCGCAATCTACCTTGATCTTTGAAATCGAACTGAAAAATATCGAAAAGCCAAGTGAGAAAAAAGAAGCCCGCATGATGGGCATGATGCCTGCTCACTAAGAGCAAACATCGGGGACTGAGCGTTCGGTTTTGTTCGCTCAGTCATAAGCTTGGAGCGGCAAGCAAAGAGGTTAGGTATGGCAAGTTTAGGGTTCACCATCGCACTCCTATTAAGCGGATTTGTTGCTTGGATATTTTGGCAACACGCACGCTTAAATCAACAGCAAACCGTTGCGGGGCTGCCTTTAGTCTCCTCTGGGTTGCCAGTGCTGTGCAGTGGTGTATTGCTTGCTATGACGCTCGCTATCTACAGCCAAACGGGGCGTTACCAGGATTGGGATAAGGGCATAGTCAATGAACATATTGACTACTTAGTGGCAGCCGATATCACCAAAGCCGTTCGCCTGGTGGACGATCAACCACAAAACCCGCTGGCATTGATGTCACTTGCCCAGGCCTATAGCGCGGGTGGTTTATATAGCGATGCGGTGCAGACCTTGGACAAGTTGCTTGCGTTGGTGGGAGAGGATGCCGAGGTGCTCGGTGCTAAAGCGAATGCACTCTATTACCGCGATGGTCGCCAAATGACGCCGCAAACCCAAGCGCTGATTGCACAGATCTTGGCATTTGCGCCCTTTGAGCCGCAGACCCGCATGTTACAGGCCACCGATGCGTATCTTCATGGGCGTTACCAAGAGGCGATAGACCATTGGCAGGCACTACTGTCACAGCCAACGGCAGAGATTAATCGTGAGGCCATTTTAAACGCCATTGGCAAGGCCCAAAGCAAATTGAATGAAAGTGGATATTAATCAAGTCGCTAGCCATTTTCAGGCATGTAGGAACGATAACGATATAAATAAAAACGTCGGTATAAAACCGATAGATGGAGGATGTTGTGAGTGAAAATATAGAGAGACGGAGGTTCCTTAAAAGCGCTGGCATGTGCTCTTTGATGTTAACACCTTTAGCGGGTTGTTCGGTCAAAGAAGATGCTGACAGCGCCCATAAGTCCCATTACGTCATGGTGTTTGACCAAAATAAATGTGTCGGTTGTGGTGATTGTAAAACCGCCTGTAACCAAGCAAACAACTTACCCGCGGGTGTTTCTCGGGTGATCCTTGAGCAGCAAAGTGGTCGTGTTGAAGGCCAAGCCTGCCCTCATTGCGGCAAGATGAGTTGCGACTGTGAGCGTAAGTTTGTGCGGGTTTCCTGCCAGCAGTGTAAAAACGCCCCCTGTGTCACTGTTTGTCCAACGGGCGCGGCGCACCGCGACGCGAAAACGGGCATCGTGACTATGGATGCGAGCAAATGTGCGGGTTGTAAGTACTGTATTGGTGCTTGCCCTTACAACGCTCGTTACATCAACAAAGAGACGGATGTGGCGGATAACTGTGACTTCTGTTTGCATAGCAAGCTGTCTAAGGGCGAGCTACCCGCCTGCGTGCAGAGCTGTAAGTACGACGCGCTGATCTTTGGTGATGCCAATGATCCTCAGTCCTATGTGAGTAAGTTATTGGCGGTAAAAGACTCAGTGCGGATTAAGCCGCAGTTTGGTACTGAGCCGAGCTTACGTTACATACCAATCGTCAAACTGGGAGTGTAAATATGGATACCAGTATGGAATTTACCCTCGGCTTATCCCAAGGCGTTGCTTGGCCTTGGCCGATTGCAGTGTATTTATTTTTCGCGGGGATTTCGGGCGGGGCGTTAACCATTGCGCTGGCGCTGCGTTTTTACCTAGGCCAGGTTGAAAATACCGCCTTCTTAAAAGCCGCGACCTTGCTGTCCTTTGTGACCATAAGCTTAGGGATGTTATGTCTGGTACTCGACTTGACTAACCCCTTATTCTTCTGGCGAATTTTGGTGTTTTATAACTTAAATTCTGTGATGTCGATTGGTGTTATTGCGCTGTCGGTATATATCCCGTTAGTGGCAGTGGTAGCACTTTTAGCCCTCGAAAAAGAGCTGATGGCCATCCCACAATTGAAGTTTTTAGCGCCGATTATTGCCAAGTTAAAAGGCTTTAGACGCCCAATGGAAGCGCTCGTTTTAATACTGGCGTTATCAGTGTGTGCTTACACAGGCTTCTTGATTTCTGCGCTGATCCGCTTCCCGCTGATCAACACCTCGGTACTCCCTGCGCTGTTTATTGCCTCGGGTCTATCCGCGGGTGGCGCTTCAGCCAAAATGCTGGCGGTGTGGTTATTTAAAGAGCCCCTGCACAGCGGCGAAATGAAGATCCTGCACGGCGCTGAGTGGCCCATTATGTTTGCCGAAGCCATGTTTATTTTCATGATCGCGACAGCACTATTAACGGGTAATGCCGGTGGTCAATTTGCTTTTGCCGCCTTCCATGAAGGTGTGTGGGCAAGCGTATTCTGGATTGGTGTTGTGGGTATCGGCTTTGCCGCGCCACTGCTACTGAACTTTGCGACGGGTAAACATTTTAGCCATTCGGCCAAAGCGTTTTATATGTCGGGAATGTGTGCGGTAGTGGGGATGATGTGTCTACGACTCTTTATCCTGTTAGCGGGCCAAAACTACGCGATTTAACGATGTACTAAGGCCTCGGCCTTTGATGAACCATTTTTTTATCAACCCTCGTCGCAAGAGGTCTGTCCCTGCAAGGTGCCTTGGCGAGGCGTTGATATTTTTCAAAGGATTAACAGTATGAAAAAGTTCTTTGGGTTGTTACTACTCGCTCCTTTGTTATTAGGCTGCAATAAGAGCGAAGCGACCGATCACCAACACAAAGCCGAGATGATCCACGAGCATGATCGTTGCCACCTATGCGGTATGGTGATCACTAAATACCCTGGACCAAAGGGGCAAGTACACCTTAAGGCCGAGAAGATGGTGCCTAAGTTTTGCTCTAGCCGCGATATGTTTAACTTTGCCTTACAGCCTGAAAATAAAAGACAAATTGCTTACATGATGGTGCATGACGCCGCGACAACCGATTGGGAACAGCCTGACGATGGCGCCTTTATCGATGCCGCCAGCGCATTTTATGTTTACGGCACCAGTAAAAAAGCCGTGATGGGGCCAGCCGTCGCACCTTTTAGTACTAAAGCCGCCGCCGAAGCCTTTGCAAAGGAATACGGTGGACGCGTATTAACCTTTGAAGATATCACTCTCGAATTACTCGCTGGCGATAAGTAGGCGATTGATCATGCTGCGTTTATTGCTCCTCTGTTGGCTCTGCACCTTATCCTTTATCGGTGTGACGCAGGAGTTAAGGGTTAAAGATACTGCCTCTTTAACCCAAGCATTGGCGCAGGCGCAGGACGGTGACACACTCGTACTTGATACCGCAGTGTATGAAGGTAATTTCAGTGTCACCCGCTCCATTCATATTAAGGCCGAAGCGGGCGCGACCCTCGATGCCCTACGCCAAGGCAGCGCCCTCACCATTACTGCACCCAAAGTGATTGTCGAAGGACTCAATATCCGCCATTGGGGGCGGGATCTTTACTATCACGATGCAGGCATTTTATTGCTGCCTGGGGCTGACGAGGTGCTAATCAAGGGCAATCGTTTCGTCGGTGATGGCTTTGGGATTTATGGCGAACAACTCGCATCGCCCCGCATTCTTGAAAATAGCATCAGTGGCAATGGCGCCATCTATGTCTTGGACAGGGGCGATGGGATTTTCCTTAAGCATGTGACCGCGCCCGATGTGCAACAAAATCATGTTATCTTTGTCCGCGATGGGGTATATCTCGAGTCGGTGACGGACAGCAAAATTCACCATAATCAATTCGCTAAGCTTCAATACGGCATCCACTACATGTATACCCGAGGTGATGAAGCCTCAAACAATCAAGCGATTAGCGTCGACGGCGGCTACGCATTGATGAATTCACAACAAATCTACCTGCACCATAATCGCGTCAGCCAAGCGCGGGACTTTGGCATTCTGCTCAATATCACCAACGACTCTCATATTCAGGCGAATATCGCTACAGACGTGAAGCATCCCCAAGGTTCGGTAGAACTCGGTAACGAAGGCAAGGGCATTTTTATCTACGCCGCGCAGAATAATCGCATTCAAGATAATGAATTTAGTCACGGTGATACTGGGATCAGCATGGCGATGGGCGGTGAAGCAAACCGCCTTTGGCATAATCGTATTTTGGCCAATCAGACCCAAGTTAAGTACGTCGGCGAGGCGCAGCTGGAGTGGAGTTATCAGGGGCAGGGCAATTACTGGTCTGAATACCGCGGCTGGGATGCTAATGGCGACGGAGTGGGGGATGTTACCCACAGACCTAACGACAATTTAGACAAGCTATTTTGGCTCTATCCCGAGGCGAAACTACTGATGGAAAGCCCGGTGGTATTGCTGCTGCGTTGGGTAGAGCGGCAGTTTCAGCCAACGAGTGTCAGCGGTGTGAGTGATAGTTTCCCCTTAATGCGACTGACCACAGAGGGAGATGGAATATGAGCCATTTTACCAACAACGCTATTAATCCACAGGCACTGACATTAATGACAAAGCAAACTGCTGCCCAAGGGCAAGTGGCTGTTAAGGCCGTGGGATTGAGTAAGCGGTATGCTGAGTTTGAAGCGGTAAAAGATCTTAATTTTGAGGTGTGTACAGGCCAAACCTTAGCGCTGCTAGGCCATAATGGTGCTGGTAAATCTACGCTGATCAAAATGATTTTAGGCTTGGTATCCCCAAGCGCGGGCCAGTTATTTGTGCAGGGGCAAGAGGTACAAGCCAAGCGGGTCAATGCGAGTTTATCTTTAGGCTATTTGCCTGAAAATGTAAGCTTTTATGACAATATGACGGCGCATGAACTCTTAAGCTACTTTGCCAAGCTTAAGGGCGTTGCACCTGTGCGAGTCAACCTTTTACTGGAAGAGTTTGGCCTGATGGCGGCTAAGGATAAACGGCTGCGCACCTTTTCCAAGGGGATGCGCCAACGTTTAGGCTTAGCCCAAGCGGTGCTTGCTGATCCTAAAGTGTTGCTGCTGGACGAACCGACAGTCGGGCTCGACCCTCTGGCATCGGCCTTTTTGTATCAAAAAATGGCGCAACTTAAGGCCCAAGGCTGTGCGATTATTATCAGTACCCACGAGTTAGGTTTAGTGCAAGATCAAATGGATAGCGCGCTGATTTTAGGCCAAGGCCAGATGCTTGCCTCAGGGAATTTGCTCAGTCTTAGGGCTGCAACCTCGCTACCCAGCCTGATTGAATTGCATCACTTTACGCCGCTGCAATATCAGCAGTTGCTAAGCCAAGCGTTGTTCGCCTCACTGTTAGAACCCTCAGCCTCAGACCGAGTGTGCTTAAGGGTGCCTGATGCGCTAAAAGCCAAGGTGATACAGCAATTACACTCCCTGAAGATCCATGAGTTTTCTATTGTGCCGCCGAGTTTACAGGATATTTTTCATTGTTATATGGCGAATCTTCACCCCCAGAGCGCGTCCAGTTGCAACACCTTTGCTGGTACAGAAAACCTTAATTCGGAGTTAGTGGCATGAGCCAAATCTGTCAGTTAGAAAAGCAGCAAGGCTTGTCGAGTTTTCGTCCTCCTATGGCGCTGACATTGATTCAAGCCGTTGCGGTAAAAGAATTTAAAGACAATCTGCGTAACCGTTGGTTATGGCTTATGGCGGGTATGTTATTGATTCTTTCGCTGTGTGTGAGTTTTATGGGCAGCGCAGTATCGGGCAGTTTAGTGGTATTTGAGAGCGCGCAAATTTTTTCTGGTTTAGTCACGCTCGCGGTGTTTATTTTACCTTTGGGTGCCATTTTACTGAGCTACGATAGCTTTGTTGGTGAGCGGGAATCGGGCACCTTGCTGTTGTTGCTGACTTACCCCTTGGCTCGTTGGCATTTGGTTTGTGGCAAATTACTCGGCCACGCCTATGTGATGGCCACTGCCTGTTTATTGGGATTTGGCTTAACGGCCTTGTTGCTGCTTGTCCTTGGAGCCGAACACGCACGGCTGGCCTTAGTGATTGGCTTTATTCATCTGATGGGTAGCGGAATTTTATTGTCCTTAGTGTTTGTACTCTTAGGTTACTGCGTGAGCCTGTGTGTGCGGGAAAAAGCCAAAGCTTTAGGTGTATTACTGCTGCTTTGGTTTGTGTTGGTGTTGGTCTACGATTTGGTACTATTAACAGCCCTCGTCAGTATGGCTGAAGTACTGAATCGTCAACTATTTAACCTATTGATTTTAATCAATCCTACCGATCTTTTCCGGGCTTTAAACTTACTCGCAAACCCTGCCGATACCTTATCGGCAAAGAGTACTCTCGCCCTAATTTCCCAAACGGGTATGGGCTTGCCCTTAATGTATGGTGTATTTGTGGGCTGGTTGACTGTTTTGCTACTGGTTTGTTGCGTTATTTTTAATCGCCAAGAAGTTTAGATACCCCTGCATTAGTTTAAATTTACGCTTAAAAAACAATAGGTAAACTGAGTGTAGAGTCACAGTATTTTATGTTGTTAAAAGGTAAAATAAGCCATCTTGATTTGGTAGCCACAAGTCACGGTTGCTCTCGGGTGAAACTGAGTTTCACTGTGTTTGCCCGTTGTTAGCGCAATCATAGTCTATTGTTTTGGCTTAGTTTTGGGCGCTTAACATGCATAAAATTACTTCATACCTCATGCTAGATGAACAGGCCAAGCTGCTGGTTGACCATGTTCATGGAACCGAGATCGGCCTGACTTTTTCAGAAGCCGCCGTACTCGTGTTGCTGCTGTCATCGCCGAATGCCATTTTTACCAAGGAAGAATTGCTGCAAGTAGGCTGGCCAGATCGCGTGGTCGCACCAACCTCTTTGACCCAATGCATCAGCACATTACGTAAAAAATTAGAGCCTTATACCGAGGTACAGCTCAAAACTGTGGCGCGCCGCGGTTATCAATTACATGTCTCAGAACAGTCCCATGTAAAAATGTTGGCGATTAACGATGCCGATGCTATCCGCGATGCGATTGTGGGTGTCTCTGCTTGGACTAAGGTTGCTGGTATCGTCATGCTGGGGATGATCCTCACCTTGATCTGGTACTGGAGCGATCACCATGCTGTGGTGAAGCATGTCGCGAAATGGAATGCCGATAAATATATCAGCCTGAATATTGGTGGCACCTTAGGTACGGCGCAGGTGTTGTATATCGATGATGAAGAGCATTTACACCCCTCGTGGTGGCAAAAACATTTAGCCCCAGAAGGCAATCATATCGATGGCTTACCTTATTTCAGTGCCTTTGCGTCAACGGATGGTAAAAACTATTCGATGGCAATATGCCCTGCGTTAGATGCCAAGGATTGTACTGGCAAAGGCATCATCAATATCACTTCGATTGATGCTAAACCCGCTGGCCTGAGTATGGCGGAATTTATTCCACTTAGTAAAAAGATGGAAGAGCGGATCCGCTATAACCGCGTAGTCTTACCTGTTGATGATAAAGGGGTTGGGGAGCTACTGGAGCATAACTACCATGCGGATATTTTTTTTCCGGTGGCGGGTGAGTTATTGGTTCGCACGGATCTCAGCATGTCGCTGGTGTACGAGGGGCAAAGTCGAGGCAAGTTTTACTCCACCTCATGCATTACCGATCAGGACTGTTTAACCACACCGATTAAGTACACCATTCGGGGCGATTTTGAGCAATATCAAACCCAGATAGGTGATCTCAATGTGGATGTTTTTCATGTCAAAGTATCACAAAAAGAGCTGACCAAACCCGATGAGGTGAGTCACTCGGCCATGCAATTTTACCGCGCGATTCGTAAGCACGATATTCGCGATGAAGATCTGTTCTATTATCGGGTTTATCAAAATAAGGACACTGCCGTTTGGATAGTCCCGCAAATGGGGCAACTGCTGGCGTGGACTCAGTACACTCAAGTTAAGCTCTAACTGCTCATGTTACTCAAACAGCCGATAGTCATCGGCTGTTTTGTTTTGGGCTCGCCGCTCAAAAGCGTGTATTAAAGACTTTGCATTAACTTTCTATCATAAAGTGTGAGTTTCTTTTACATCCCACCATATCGCCAGTTACACTGCCAGACCATGCTAGCAAGCATCTAGATTAGCCAAAATACCAAAAATACAAGAATAACAACGGAAGGAGTCTCTTATGTCGGACCGCCTGATCCCCGCCTTATTACTGTCAACAACAGTACTGACGGGATTAACTGCCTGTGGTGATAACACCAATCAAACCGTCGCCAGCGACAATGCTGCAAAAGTACAAACCAGTGCTGTGCCCGACGCCAGCGAACCCGCTATGCCGATTGGCATTAACCTCGCGGCCATGTCGCCCAAGGTGAAACCCGGTGATGACTTTTATACCTACGCCAATGGCGAATGGATGAAAACCACAGAGATCCCCGCCGATCGCTCAAGCACGGGCGCCTTTTTAGTGGCTTTCCAAGAGACGGAAAAGCATAAGACCAGCCTGATCGCCGACTTAGTCAAGGCCGAACACGCCGCTGGCAGCGATGATGCGCGCATTGCCGATTTCTACAAGGCGTACACTAACACTGCGGCAATCGATGCGGCGGGCATAAAGCCAATGGAAGCCGATTTAGCCCGTTATCAAGCCATTGCGGACAAAAAAGACCTGTCGGCGGCGCTCGGGGCCAATCTGCGCGCCGATGTGGACCCGCTCAATGCCACCGACTTTTTCACCGAAAACCTCTTCGGTATTTTCGTCACCCAAGGTCTGGCGACTCCGGGTGAAGTATTACCTTATTTTCTCCAAGGCGGTTTAGGTTTACCCGAGCGCGAATACTATCTGTCGGACGATCCTAAAATGGTCGAGATCCGCACCGCTTACCGCGCTTATATCGAAACCCTGCTGACCGATGCGGGTATTAGCGATGCTGCTAGCCGTGCAGATCGTATTTTTGCTCTCGAACACAAGATCGCTAGTGCCCACGCCAGCCGTGAAGACAGTGAAGATTTCACTAAGGCATCGGGTGTGTGGAGCCGCGCCGACTTTGACGCTAAAGCCCCGGGTATAGACTGGGCCGCCTTTTTAGATGCCGCCCAGCTTGGCAAGCAAGACAGATTTGCCGCTTACCATGCCAGTGCCATTACTGGCCTGTCGGCGTTGGTGGCCTCTGAGCCGTTGGATGCGTGGAAAGACTGGCTGGTGTTCCACCATATCAACAGCCACGCCGATGTATTGCCATCTGCTATCGATAACGCTTCTTTTGCCTTTAATGGCACTAAGCTGTCAGGCACACCCGAGCAGCGCAGCCGTGATAAACGCGCATTGAGCGCCTTGGATCAATACCTTGGAGATGCCGTGGGCCGCGCCTACGCCGAGCATTATTTCCCGGCCTCGGCCAAGGCCGAAGTCAGCACTATGGTGGATAACATCGTCAGTGCCTTTGGTAAGCGGGTCGAAAAACTCGAATGGATGGACCCTTCAACCAAGAAGGAAGCCTTAGCTAAGGTCGCGACCATCGCCGTTGGCGTGGGTTACCCTGATAAATGGCGTAATTATGATGCTTATGCCGTATCGCCAACCAATGCCTACGCCAATGCCATCAATGGTGAAAAGGTGGAATATGCCCATCAACTCGCCAAAATCGGCAAACCAATGGACAAGGGCGAGTGGTGGATGACGCCGCAAGTGGTTAACGCAGTTAACCTGCCGGTGCAGAATGCGCTTAACTTCCCTGCGGGGATTTTACAGCCGCCATTCTTCGATGCTAAGGCCGATACCGCCTACAACTATGGTGCGATTGGTGCTGTGATTGGCCATGAAATCAGCCATAGCTTCGATAACAATGGTGCGGCGTTCGACTCGACGGGCGCGATGCGTAACTGGTGGACGCCAGCGGACTTTGCTCAGTTTGCCAAACAAGGTGAGGCACTGGCTAAGCAGTTTGATGCCTATGCGCCATTCCCAGATTTGCATGTAAACGGCAAGCTGACCTTAGGTGAAAACATTGCCGACGTGGCGGGCTTAGCGGCCGCACTCGATGCTTACCATGCTTCACTTAATGGCAAACCCGCGCCGGTTATCGATGGCTTTACCGGCGACCAACGCTTCTTTATCGGCTTCGCCCAGACTTGGGCAACCAAGATGCGTGACGAAGCCCTGCGTGCCCGCGTGGCGACCGATGGTCATGCCCCTGGCATGTACCGCGCGCTGACCGTGCGTAACTTAGACGCTTGGTACACCGCATTCGATGTGAAGCCCGGCGATAAGTTGTACTTAGTGCCAGAGGATCGTGTGAAGATCTGGTAAGTTCATCGTCTTAAACAGCATCAACTAAGGGGAACATATTGTTCCCCTTATACTTTGCGCTATTCAGCTATTAGAATATTTAGCGGTTCGCCGAAGTCCTGTAAGATGATGCTTGAGTATTTACATTGTGATTAAGGGATGAGGCATGAGTGTAGAAAACCGCTATTTTTACGAGCCGAGTAAGGGACATGGGTTATCGCACGATCCCTTAAATGCCATTATAGCCCCCAGGCCCATAGGTTGGATCTCCTCCCGCAATGCACAGGGGCAGCGTAATCTCGCGCCCTATAGTTTTTTTAATTGTTTCAACTACAAACCACCGATCATTGGCTTCGCTAGTACGGGCTGGAAAGACAGTGTTGCTAATATCGTCGAGACAGGGGAGTTTGTGTGGAACCTCACTACCCGCAGCCTTGCCGAGAAAATGAATCAAACTTCCGCCATGTTACCCCGTGGGGAGGACGAGTTTGCCTTTGCCGGACTCACCCCAAAGGCTGGCACTATCGTTCAAGCCGAGCTGGTGGCCGAAAGCCCAGTGAATTTTGAGTGTAAGCTTTCTCAATGTATTCAATTAACTGCCGCCAATGGCGACAAGATTGATACTTGGCTAGTCTTAGGTGAAGTGGTTGCCGTACATATCGCCAAGCATTTACTCGATAGTGAAGGGGTGTATCAAACCGCCCTCGCCGAACCCGTACTGCGCGCCGGCGGCCCATCCGCCTACTATGGGATTTCGGAAGAATTAAGGTTTGATTTGCATAGACCTCAGGTGTAAGGGTTGCTCTGGTGCCGCAGGGCTGTGGGTGTTCAAACTTCATTTGAGTTTTAGGCATTAGTTTAACTGTTAACTTTTTAAATCAAAATCTAAGTCAAAGTCGTGGGGCTTCACCCCACACCCGACCAAGGAGGACTGCTCGTCCTATCCTCCTTGGATGCTCCAAGACGCCCCTAGCGAAGTTACATGCATTGATTAGTGGCTTCGTGCTTATTCGAAAATCGCTAACGCTTCCGATGGGTCCGCTTTACATCCCTGTAAAGCACTCCAGTTCGGCAGTCCCTGCCTCTCGCTCATAAGCTCGAAAATCACTGATTTTCATTCGCCCCTTCCCCGAAAGCTACGCAGACTTCCTGTCTGCGTTACGCGATTTTCTTCAACGCCCTTCAGCAACTTCGCAGGGGAAGGTGAACTTCTGTAACCTTGGTGTATTGTTCATCTCCAAAGAGTTATGCCAGTCCTATCTTTTTTCTGTTAGATCCTCTCGACCCATCCAATCAAGAGGGGATGCCAACTCGACAAAGTCTTTATATTCATCCATACCGATATCTTCGAACTGATTTCTAATATAGAGAAAATTAGCCCACAGAATAGCTGACGTTTGGAATAGATTATCATCGTATTTAGAACTACGACTTTTCTCAATAAGGGCCCTACAAGATTTCTGTAACGGAGTGTCTTCTCTTTCTGTATGTCGGGACGTATCGTTTATAAAAAAAACAGAAAGATGTCTAGTTGTTGAGCCAAAGTGAGAAGAGAAAATTTCTTTCAGGTATTCAAGTAAATTAAAACTATATGAGCCTGAGTGATAAGGTATATTCATCGACTGACCAGGGCGGGATCATACTTTGTTAACTGACGGAAACTTTTAGGCTTAAGCAGGATCAGAGCCTGCATGTTATGCTAACGGCCAATTCCCAATGTCACTGTTTGAACACTTGAAACTCATCGAAGACCCTCGCTCTCACATCAACCTAGACCATGATTTAGTTGATATTATTTTTCTTGTTTTAGCCGCAATCGCTTCAGGTTGTGATGGCTGGCAAGCTATCGAAGAATTCGGCAAAGAGAATCTATCTTGGTTGCGTAAACATCGAGATTTTGACAAAGGGATCCCGACTCGGCATTCCATTGCCCGGATTATTAAAGTCATCGATACCGAAATCCTTGTTTTGACGCTCTTTCGTTGGGCAAATAGCTTAAGAGAAACATCATCCAAGCCATTGATCGCTATCGACGGCAAAACGTTGCGTGGTGCTGTTAATCAAAATGGCGCTAAAAATGCGCTACACCTCGTTTCGGCCTTTGATACCGAACAAGGAATTGTGCTCTATCAGCAAGATACACAGACCAAAGGTAACGAAATAGCAACGGTTCAAGCGCTGTTGCACATGTTAGACATTAAAGACGCTGTTGTAACCTTTGATGCACTTCACTGCCAGCGGGAAACGCTTCAACAAATCATCAAAGCTAAAGGCGACTATGTTGTTCAGGTCAAAGGTAACCAACCTCTACTTAGGCAGGCCATAGAGGTGCAGTTTCAACCCCACTGGGATAACAACGGCGTTGACATGTTAAGTATCGAAGAGGATGACAAGGGGCATGGCCGTAAGGAGCGTCGCACGACGTTTCAAGTCCCAGCAACGCTGCCACAGGCGCTCGCGAAAAAGTGGCCGTCAGCCAAGTCGCTAATTGCCGTTGAGCGTCAACGAAAACATAAAGGTGTTACAACCATTAATACGGATTATTACTTAACCTGAGCTTCGGATAAGAATTTAGCTCCCAAAAGGAACTAAATGCTCGTTCCCTGATCCGATCATTCGACCAAGAGTGATTAGAAAAAGGAACGAGCATGAACAAACTAGTTGAAACTTACTGTGATGTCGATGATTTCTGTCAGTTATTTATCCCACATTGGCAACGCTTATTGCTTGATAATGGTGAAATGAAGCGTAATAGACCTTGTCGCCTTTCTCCCGCAGAAGTGATGACCATTATCATTCATTTCCATCAATCACATTACCGAGATTTCAAAAATTATTATCTGCACTATGTTTGTCGCCAGCTAAAACCCTATTTTCCAGAGTTGTTGAGCTACACTCGTTTCCTTGCATTAATGCCTAGCGTCGTTGTCCCTATGTGTAGCTATCTGACTTCAAAGCTTGGAAAGCCAACGGGAATTCAGTTTGTCGACTCCACTAAAATTGAAGTCTGTCATATTATTCGAGCGAAGCGAAATAAGGTTTTTGAAGGCATTGCCGAACATGGAAAGGGAACTATGGGCTGGTCGTTTGGATTTAAACTGCATCTTATTATCAATCACTTGGGTGAAATTGTAGCGTTAAAACTGACGAAAGGTAATGTCGATGACAGGCAACCTGTCAGTGAAATGGCTGAGTCTCTTTTTGGTAAGCTTTATGGTGATAAAGGCTATATTAGCCAAGCCCTAACAGGTGAGCTTTTGGAAAAGGGCGTTGAGTTAATCACCACAGTTCGTAAGAACATGAAGAAAAAGTTTATTTCTCTATGGGATAGAGCAATCTTAAAAAAGCGATTCATCATTGAAACAGTGAATGACCAATTGAAGAACATTTCCTATATTGAACACTCAAGACACCGCAGCGAGCATGGGTTCATGCTCAATCTACTTGGTGGATTGATTGCATATTGTTTAAAAGAAGAAAAGCCATCGTTAAATCTAACAGCTCAGGAGCTTGAACTGTTAGATAGCTCTAATTTAGTGCTGGCTTAACCAGATCTGAGGTTACTTAAGTTCTTTACCTCTGGACATCGAACTTGCAGCCAAAGCGGTGCGTCAGCATTGGCACATCGAGAACCAGCAACACTGGGTGCTTGACGTCACCTTTAGGGAAGACTGTTCAAGGATTGGTGACCGTGAAAACGCGAAGAAGATGGCGCTATTTCGGCGTATCGTGCTGAATCTTTTAGGGCAGCATCCGCTAAAAGCCAGTAAACCTACCAAAATAAGAAAGGCAGCATGGAATGGTGATTTTAGGAGCGAGATTTTCTTTGGTTAAGAGATTTAACAAAGCTTAATCCCGCCCTGATCGACTGACGATGTGAACCATATGTAAACAGATTATCCGCATATTGCTGTGGGTCGAAGTTCATTTCAATAAGGCGGTTATGAGAACTTGTTGGTATGTAACTTTCTATCCACTCAGCTAAATAGATAGTTTTAGTACCATCACCTTTCTGGATAACTTTTTCAAACTTGCCATTTACGATTTCTTCAAAAAGTTTATTGTCCTTTTCTTTAATACAAAGCAAAGTCGTCAACATCAATATATCGAGCTTGGAACCTCTGGGCATGTTTGATATGGTCGCCAGTATTCTATCTGTGATTTGAATTGCTGTGCGCGGAGAGGCATTAAAGGCCTCAAGAACAATTGATATATTTTTAAGTGTTATTTTAGCATCAATATTAGGAGGGAATATTTCAATGTTGACTCTCTTTAAATAATCCTCTGAAAGCTTGTTGGCATCGCTGTGTACGTCTAAAAAATTTTCTAAATTAGGTGACTTGAGGCTATAACGACTATTGAAAAAGCGGCCTAGGTAAATTTTGGCGTCAAAACCCTCGCCGTATACCGCTTTAACGGCATGCTGAAGCTGCTCTGTGTCTGTTGCAACGACAAATACAACCCCTTCAATATCAAAAATATGTTTAATGGTTTCTAGCATTTCAACAGCATAGCTAGGCCTGCAACGGTCTAGTTCATCAATAAAAATGAAAGCGGGATAGCTATTTTGTTTATGGCCTACAACAGCTCCAACCCATTCAGATACACTTTTTTTAAGGCTATCAATCGCTTTGGATTTTGCATCATGTTCATCAATTAGATACTTAACCGCTTCTGAAGCGGCAAAGCTCATATCAATTGGGTTACTATTCGTATCTAATAGATCTTGGCCATTTTCCCCCTTGATGTGACCAATATTTTCATTATCGTCATCTGCATTCATAATTTCGACAGGATCTATGCCGACATATCGCTTAAATAATCCTCGACCAATACCAGGGGCCGCTGCCTTTAATAAGCCGATCAACTTACGAGGAGCTTTGAATTCTGGAGAATCTTTATCTTTTCCTGCTTGCTTTCTTAATTGGTCAATAATGGATGAAATGACTGTCATCAAAGGGTCATCTGAGTAGTCCTTTTTCCATGCATCTACATATACGACAGGATAATGCTCTTTTAGGTCTTCGGACCAGCGTTTGAGAAAGTAGGTTTTGCCTGCACCCCACTCAGCATTGAGATTAAGCACATAATTCCGTTTTTTGTCACCATCAGTTCTCTGGTCATCATAACCTTGAGAGGCTAGCAGTTTAGTTAGAAAAGTAGCGTACTTTTCTCTTCCTAGCTTATCTTCTGGAAAGAATTCATCATCAATAATTTTTCCTTGAGTCCAATCCAAGATAACTTGCTTAACCATTTAATTATCCGAGTGTTATTATTTAATAAGTTCGGAGTTTATGACTATTTATAACAGGCTGCAAAATATATTTTTGGGTAGTTGATTGATACTCTTTGATATTAAATTTCGCGCATATATTAAAATGGTTTCGTTCAAAGAAATATCGGACTTGCACAACTCTTTTGAGATTGAGGGCCAATGCCGAGATCACAGAAGTTCACCTTCCCCTCGGGATGCCGCAGGTACTGGTCCTGCTGCATTTAAAACAACCCTACTGCGAAAAACGGTATATCTGCAATCTTCTTTAGTGAAATGTTGTGTTGGGTATTATTTCATATGAAAGATGTTGTGTTAGCGCTATGGCACATACCTAGTTTACAGATAAATGCTTCCACGACTTTCTAATCGCTAAAATCTAGGTTATTACTATTCTATCAGTAAGATAAAGTGAGTTCTGTTGTCACTGTTTGAGTCGTCGATACGGGCTGCCTTGTCGTGTCCACTGTGGAAGGCTGTTGGTTGGAATACTACCTAGGAGAAGGCCCGCTTATCGCGGTGTTCATCCTAAAAACAAATTATTAATCAGTGCAGGAGCAAATATGAAAAAAGTGGTAATGATTGCCATGGCGACGGTCTTACTGGGGATGGGTGGATGCTCGGTAAAGGAAAGGGCGATGAGTGGGTTTCAAGTTGTGCCCTTTGATGCGTTCAAAACGAGTGAAACTAATCCCAATCAGCGTATTTATAAGGAGCAGGGTGTAGATCTGCGCCAGTACAATCAAGTGTTGCTCGATCCATTACAGTTTATTCGTCAAGAGAATGGCCAGTGGTATCTATTAACGGCTAATGAGCAGAATGAGATTGGCCGTTATTATCATACGAAGTTTAAAAATGAATTGACGAAAAATGGAGTCAAGATTGCGACTGAGTCGGGCCCAGGCGTGATTAGAGTTCAGGCTGCGGTGACAAATTTCGATTTAACTCGACCAGAGCTTAAATTACGCGATCTATTACCCGCGAAGATTGCCATTGATGTGACAAAAGAGGCAATAGGTATGGAGCCTTACTTGCTCAAGGTTGGCAGCATGTCGCAATTGCTCGACTCACAAAGCGGTAAGTTATTAGTGCGAGTTTTAGATGCTCGCGAGAGTGAAGACACTACCCAAAAAGATACCCCAATTAGTGCAAGCGAGCTGGAAAAGATGATTGACCAGTGGGCTGCGAGTCGCGCTAAACAGTTAGCTGATAATTTGGGAAAATAAGCGTACAAGTCTATTCCTAGCCATCAGTGATACTTGTCGTTGTTGATCAATTAATATAAACCCCAGTAAAAACTGGGGTTTATATTTTATCGATAGGATAATACTCGAGCCGTGACAACAAAAAAAGCATGCAGTGGATAACCTGCCTTTAGTGATGCTCACAGATATTGAGCGTTAGGTTGCTGGGTAAGGCGAGCCAGCGTATTGCGGAGCATAAAACGTCCTTGTTTAATGCTTGTGCAAGACACTTCGGAGATTAGCAAGTAGCAGTATGAAGGTGTGTTTATGCCTCTTCCTCTATTTTAGGGCGCTGGGCACTGCAACATTGATCCTGTAAAAAATGTACGAGTCCTTGTAATAATTGATAATCGGGTACGCAGTACAATACTCTTCCTTCACGTCGCTGCGAGATAATCCCCGCTGATACTAAGGCGCTAATATGATGCGAGAGTGTAGAACCCGGGATCTGCAACTCTTCTTGTAGTTGCCCCACGGCAACGCCTTCGTAGCCACCCTTAACCAATATCCTGAACAGGGCAAGACGAGTAGGATGTCCGAGTTCTTTCAATACTTTAGCTGCATTTTCAATATTCATATTGATACTGTTGTTTTCGTTCATGCCATCAATTTATTCGATAATACCAGAATTATCTATCTTTAAGCGGCTTCAAAAAGCACTGCCATCCCCAATGAGTATGAACTTTATCTGTTGTTGATACTGTGTTCACACTATATTTCTGCATTTATGGAAATTTAGTGTTGAAAATTGTCGTTATCATAACTATTATTCTAGAAAATTCGAAATGTTTTAAGGGTAGAAATGAATCCACAGCTCATCACTATGCTAAAAGAAACGGTAAATATGTTTGCGTTTCTTGCGCTTGAGTTAACCTTGTTATTCCTTGTGATTAGCTATCTCGTTGGTATGCTTCAAGAGTTTGTTACCCCTCAAAAAGTGCAATCCATTTTGAGTTCGCGTAATGGCAAAGGATATTTGATTGCTGCTTTACTTGGATCTATTACGCCATTTTGCTCTTGCTCAACGATCCCATTCTTAAAAGGTTTACTCAGGGCTCGTGCTGGCTTTGGTCCTATGATGGTGTTTCTATTTGCTAGCCCATTACTAAACCCTATCATTGTGGGATTATTCGTGGTCACTTTCGGAGTGAAAGTCGCGGTATTTTACTTTGTCATGGCAATGGGAGTATCGGTCATTGCGGGCTATACCCTTGAAAAACTAGGATTCGAACGATATGTGCGTAAAGAGGCTTATGGTCAAGAAAATGTAGAGCACTCAAGTTGCTGCGATACAAAAGCAGCACCAGCCTTATCTTCATGCGTTGAAACCACTAAATTAGCGCCGATTGTATCCCTGTGTAGTGATGTAAAGTCTTCACCTAAGATGTTCCTTTATGCTGATGTTAAGCCTACTTCAGCACTATCTTCCTGCTGTGAAACCAAACCTGCACCGTTAGCATCTTCCTGCTGCGAAACCAAGCCTGCACCGTTAGCATCTTCCTGCTGTGGGACAACATCGGCGTCGGTTACTCCTGGTGCTGATATCCCGACTGTACCGCCTAAACTCGATATTGTGAGTCGTTCATTGCGGGTTTGGCGCACCACGTGGAAGGACTTTAAGCATGTATTACCCTATCTTTTTGTCGGGGTGTTACTCGGCTCATTTATCTATGGCTTTATTCCCACTGAATTTATCGTGAACTATGCCGGCGAGGCCACTTGGTATGCCATTCCTGTTGCTGCGGTTATTGGCATTCCCCTTTATATTCGTGCCGAAGCCGTCATCCCTCTCACTGCGGCATTAGTTCAAAAAGGTATGGCAATGGGCTCTGTGATGGCATTTATCATCGGCAGTGCTGGCGCGAGTATCACTGAAGTGATTTTGTTAAAAGCAATCTTTAAAAATCAAATGATTGCTGCCTTTCTCGGCGTTATTTTAGGTATGGCTATCGCATCAGGATTTCTTTATGGTTTAGTCTTTTAAATTAAGCCTTCTATCCACAGTAAACCTAATACGCTTTTGATGTGTCTTTAAGTGGTGCGAATGGAGAGGCTTGGGGAGTAACCAAGTCGTTAGATATGGGCGTTGTTCGACAAGGACTCTCGTTCGTGAGTCGGTTAAAAAAGCGATCAAACCTAAAAGCAAAACCCCAGTTTTCACTGGGGTTTATTGTTTGAGCCTAGGTTGGCAAAGGTTATCCTGCCAAGCTAATCAATGCGTTATTTGATAAACGCGAAGGCATCGCCGTAGAGATGGGCTTCTTCAACACCCATTTCGCGGAAGATTTCGCGGGCGGCACCGACCATATCGAAACGACCTGCGATATAGATGTCATAGCCATTGAGGCTAATAAAATCCTGTTTGATTTGCGCGAGCAGATTGGCGGTTTTGCCTTGCCAGTTTGCTGGGGCCTCTTCAATAACGGGCACAAAATGCAACCAAGGGTGAGCGTCGTGCCATGCGCGGGCGATGCTTTCGTAGTACATCGCATCTTGGGTGCGGCAACCCCAATACAAGGTTGTTTCGACCTGTTGGCCGAGGGCGATTTGTTGCTCGACAATACTCTTGATGTAAGAGAAGCCTGTGCCACCGGCGATCAATAAACGTGGGCGCAGGCTGTCGTGGCGTAGGTGAGCGTCGCCACCTGGCGCTTCGATGTCGATATGCGTGTTATTACGCAATCTTTCAACTACTTGCATTGGATAACTTTCGCTGACGGCCGCACCAATATGAAGCTCAATCACTTCGGCATTAGGGGCGGACGCGATAGAGAAGGGACGTTTATCTTTTTCACCCATCACAACACACAGGTATTGTCCCGCTTGAAACTCCAAGGGGGTATCAGGCTTTAACCACACCTGATATACGGCGTCGTTAAAGGGGGTTACTTTCTCTATCTTACAACGTATGGTTTTCATCAAACTTCCTTTGCACCTTTTTATCTAGTTAGAGGTGTCACATTAAGGCCATTCGCGGCCAATTCTCTTGGCTTAAGTGGGTACGTCGTGCTTAAGCTGAATTATAGGGTTGGGCTGTCGTCTATGCCTAACTCATCCCAGATTGAGTCGATCTTTTGCTTAACCTTAGGGTCCATCACAATCGGCGTACCCCATTCGCGGGTGGTTTCGCCTTCCCACTTATTGGTGGCATCGAGACCCATTTTGGAGCCGAGGCCCGCTACGGGAGAGGCAAAGTCGAGGTAATCGATAGGGGTATTATCGATCATCACGGTGTCGCGTTTCGGGTCCATACGGGTGGTAATGGCCCAAATCACATCGTTCCAGTCGCGGCAATTCACATCGTCATCGACCACCACAATAAATTTGGTATACATAAACTGGCGCAGGAAGGACCACGCGCCCATCATCACCCGTTTCGCATGGCCGGGGTATTGTTTGCGAATCGAGATCACCGCCATCCGGTAAGAACAACCTTCAGGAGGCAGATAAAAATCAATAATTTCAGGATATTGCTTACGCAAAATCGGCACAAACACTTCGTTGAGTGCCACGCCTAACATGGCGGGTTCATCCGGTGGACGGCCAGTGTAGGTGCTGTGGTAAATCGGATCTTTACGGTGAGTAATATGGGTCACAGTAAAGACGGGGAATTTATCCGTCTCGTTGTAGTAACCCGTGTGGTCGCCGTAGGGGCCTTCTTCGGCCATTTCGTCAGGATCGATATAGCCTTCAAGGATAATCTCGCTGCTGGCGGGCACTTCTAAATCGCAGCTTAAGGCTTTGCAGACTTCGGTGCGTTCACCGCGCAACAATCCCGCAAAGGCGTATTCGCTCATCGCATCAGGTACTGGGGTTACCGCGCCTAAAATAGTCACTGGATCTGAGCCTAAGGCTACAACTACAGGGTAACGCTCACCGGGGAATTGCTCTTTAAAATCAGCAAAATCAAGCGCGCCACCACGGTGGGATAGCCAGCGCATAATGAGTTTATTCTTACCTAGCAATTGTTGGCGATAGATCCCAAGGTTTTGGCGATTCTTACGCGGGCCTTTAGTAATGGTTAAGCCCCAAGTGACCAGTGGCGCGACATCGCCCGGCCAACAATGCTGAATCGGTAACTGGGTTAAATCGACTTCATCGCCAGTTTTTACCACTTGCTGACAGGCGGGATTACGCACCGTCTTGGGCGGCATATTCAAGGCTTGCTTGAACATAGGGATTTTTGAAATCGCGTCTTTAAAGCCGCGTGGTGGCTCAGGTTCTTTTAAAAACGCTAATAGCTCACCGACTTCGCGCAGCGCTAACGGGTCGTCTTTACCCAGCGCCATGGCGACACGTTTTGGAGTACCAAAGAGGTTAGCCAGCACTGGCATGGAATGATTGGTTGGATTTTCGAACAGAAGTGCAGGGCCTTTGGCACGCAGAACGCGATCGGCGATCTCTGTCATTTCTAAATGAGGATCAACGGGGTAGCTAATGCGTTTGAGTTCGCCATTGGCTTCCAGATGATCGATAAAGCTGCGTAAATCCTTAAAACTCATGTGGAAATAGCCTCTGCAGTGGAAATCCGTGTGGCGCGCACTATAGCATTTTTCTGTTTTAGGGTTAACCTATTCAGTGATCTTCCAGCTTTGGAAGCGTAAAATACTTGTCCTAGGTCGGTGTTTATTTGACCAACGCCCGGTATATCGAGGTTTATATGAGATTCTATTCATTCCTTGCTAAAGATAAATGCCTTAAACATCAATCGGTTTGCTTAAGTAAGCACGCGGAGCCTTGGCATAAAACAGGCTTGGCTTTGTCTTTACTCGGCGCCTTGTTGATCGGTGGTCTTGCCGCGCCAGATTGGGCGATTGCGGGGGATCGAGGCACAAATGATCGCTATAGCGAGAGTTATGGGCGCCAAGATAATCACTATAAAAAGCATCATAAACATAGTGATAGCCATCGTTACTATCGCCCATATTACCGTCCCTATTATCCTTGGGGATTGGGTTTAGGAGTTGGCTTAGCGACGGGCTGGAACCTTGGCTATGGCTGGAATGATGGGATATGGAATGACGACTGGCGTTGGAATCGCGAGCGTTACTGGCATTCGCCTTATTCGGGCATCGGTTTGTCGATCCCGACGGGCTATGATGATACGCCAGTGGCCATTTCTGCGCCTGTGCGTGTTACCACCAGCATGCAATATTCGCCGAGCGAAGGTCGGATGGTGTCGAATATGCCAACCAATAGCGCAACTGTAATGTCGGCGGCCTCGACGGCGAGAGCTTCAACAGTCTCAGCGGAGCCAACTGCCGCAGTTCCCCGGGCGCGGGCGGCGCGCAGTGTATCTAGCCTGCCGAGCAATGCCAGAATAGTGCAGCAAGATGGCCGTACCTTATATGAATGGCAAGGCACGCTTTATGCCTTTGATTGGAATAGCCAAACCTATCAAGAACAGTTAGTTAAGTAATCCTTTTTTATCAACGCTTCTATAACTGGAGCCCCGAGTGGGCTCCTGTTTTTTTCTTAGCCAGTTGTCGTTTTACAGAATCGCGGAGAAATCGTTTGCAAGCAGTTCAACCCAACTCTCAACCCCCAGCCCAAAGCAGCGCGCTTTGGGTGTTGTTAGCCTTGGCATTAGGCACTTTTGCCCTAGGCACCACAGAATTTGCCGCCATGACCTTAGTGCCTTATATCGCCAGCGATTTAAGTGTCGATGTCGCCCATGTGAGTTATGCCATCAGTGCCTATGCCCTTGGGGTGGTGGTGGGATCGCCCATCATTATGGTGCTGGGGGTGAGGATTAAGCGGCGCACGCTGTTAATCGCCTTGGCCGCCATGATGGCGGTTGCTAATGGTTTAAGTGCCTTGGCGCCCAGCTTGAATTGGTTAGTGTTTTTCCGCTTTTTAAGTGGCTTGCCCCATGGTGCATATTTTGGTGTCGCTATGTTACTGGCGGCTTCCTTAGTGCCGCCAGAGATGAAGGCTCGAGCGGTTTCTCGGGTGATTATCGGCTTAACCTTAGCCACTATCGTTGGCGTGCCCTTTGCGACTTGGATGGGGCAAACCGTCGGTTGGCGCTCAGGTATCGGCATAGTGGCGATTATTGCCGCCGTTACCGCCGTGATGCTGTATTTTCTCGCGCCGAATGTCGCCGTACCGCAAAATGCCAGCCCTAAAAAAGAGCTGCAAACCCTTAAGAACCGTGAAGTTTGGCTCACGCTCGGCATTGCGGCTATCGGTTTTGGCGGGATTTTCTGTGTGTATACCTATCTGGCCGAGACACTGATCCAAGTCACCCAAGTCGAGCCCTTTAAAATCCCGGTGATGATGGCGGTCTTTGGGATTGGTGCCACCTTAGGCACTTTAGTCTGTGGCTGGGCGGCGGATAAGTCGGCGCTGGCGGCGGCATTTTGGTCGCTGGTGTTAAGCACCTTAGTGTTGGCGTTGTATCCAAGTTTGACGGGATCTTATTGGGCATTAATGCCAATTGTATTCTTTGTGGGTTCGGGGATTGGTCTGGCAACCATAGTGCAGGCGCGATTAATGGATGTGGCCCCCGATGGGCAAGCCATGACGGGCGCTTTAGTACAATGTGCCTTTAACCTTGCTAATGCCATTGGCCCTTGGGTTGGCAGCTTAGTGATCTTATCTGGCCAAGGTATTGCCGCGACTGGCTATGCCGCAGCACTTTTATCCCTCGGCGGTTTAGTCATGTGGTGGTTAACCCACAGAGAGAGCCGCCGCGCTGACAATCTTTGTACTGCAAACTGCATTGATTAAGCTGACCATGACGGCGCAGCTCTATATCTGCGCCGCCTATCGGTTAACTCTTAACTTCTTTGAATGGTGATATCGGCGATATAACCGTGCTCAGTAGCGAGTAGCGCTTGTTTTAGCATGCCTGCGGCCTCATCGGCGGACATAAAGCTTGAGGTATCTAGACTCTTACCACTGCTTGGCCAAAAGCCGGTATCCATACCGCCGGGATAAACTGCTATCAACTTCATCGGACTTTGCTTGAGCTCCAAACGTACCGATTCGATAAAGCCCCGCACCGCCCACTTGGCGGCGCAGTAGGTCGATTCACCCGCTTTGGCGGCGAGGGCGGCGGTGGACATAACGATCACCACCTTAACCGCTTGCTGCTTATAGCGTTTCACCAATTCACGCACCAGCAGAATCGTTGAGGTGACATTGTTATTCAGCAGCGCTTGGATTTCGCTCGCACCTTGGGTTTCCAGTGCGCCAAAGTAACCACTGCCAGCGCAGTGGATAACCGTATCGGGGGCATCGGTAAGGCCATCGAATAGCGCTTCGACACTCGCTTCGTCTGCTAAATTGGCACTGATGGCGCTAATGCTTTGATTCGAAAATGGGCTGAGGGCATTAGCCACAGTATGAAGACGGTTGGCATCGCGTCCCGTCAGTGTAAGTGCTTGGTTATCCTTGGCATACAGGGCGGCTAATGCTGCGCCTAAGCCACTGCTTGCGCCAGTAATCAGTATCATCTTTACCTCTAAATTCTATTTCGAAGTCTAAGTTTCGATCAGAGTGAACAGCGGCTGGTCGAAGGCGACCTCATCTCCGTCTTTCACCCAAATAGCGCCGACTATACCGTCACGCTCGGCCTCGATGGGATTTTGCATTCGCATGGCTTCGATAATGCAAAGCGTGTCGCCGCGAGCCACCCGTTGACCGATGCGCACCAAGGGCGCCTCGGTTTGGCCTTGCGAGGTATGGAAGGTGCCCACCATGGGCGATACTTGCACAAAACCTTCAATCACAGGTAAGGCGTCACGGGTTTTGGCAGGCTTTGGGCTCGATGCAGTGGAAGGCGGAGGATTATGCGCGCCTTCGAGTGTGCTTACTGTATGTGGGCCGTAGCGGGTGATGCGAATGGACTCTTCCCCTTCGGTAATCGCCAGTTCTGCAATCCCAGATTCCTGCACTAATTCAATCAGTTTTTTGATCTTTCGAAGGTCAACCGCCATGGCTTGTGGCTCCCTGTACTCACGCTAATCGCGTTTATGCCTTCAATCTCTTAATCGCCGCCGCGAGGGCAAACTCATAGCCCTGGGCGCCGAAACCACAAATCACCCCAATGGCCTTATCGGACAAATAGGAGTGGTGGCGGAATGGCTCGCGGGCATGGACATTGGATAAATGCACTTCAAAGAAGGGAATATCCACCCCGAGCAGTGCGTCACGCAGGGCCACACTGGTGTGGGTAAAGGCTGCGGGGTTGATAATAATCATCTGCGCATCGGTAGCATGGATCGCGTTGATCAGTTCAAATTCGGCATTCGATTGAATATGCTCAAGTTCAACACCTGCTGCTTGAGCTTGTTCACTCAAAATGGCAACGATATCGGCTAAGGTTTGATGACCGTAAACACTGGGTTCGCGGCGGCCAAGGAGGTTTAAATTGGGGCCATTGATGAGCAGAACTTTATGATTCATTACGCTTTCCTTTTACGACATGCCTTAACGGGTTGAATGCCATTAACTTAACCTGTTCGGGCGGATTTTGCATTATGAATATCGTTACTGTGCAAGCTGGGTTAATCCAACTTAATCTGGCGCATAGCCTTAGTGGCACCACGTTGTTTTTTGGTGTCTAAGCGTTTGGTTTGGCTGCTTTTGGTCGCACGGGTGGGGATACGTTTTTTGGGCACTTCGGCCACGCTGGCAACTAGGGCGATAAATTGTTCCAATGCGGTTTGCCGATTCGCCTCTTGGCTGCGGCTCGCCTGACATTTGATAATGATTTTGCCGCTGGCGGTAATCCGATGATCGGCTTTTTGCAGCAGGTGCTGCTGATAAAACTCGGGTAATGACGAGTTTCTGATATCAAAAATCAATTGGGCGGCGGTGGAGACTTTATTGACATTCTGCCCGCCAGCGCCGCTTGAGCGGATAAATTGCCACTCGATTTCATTTTCCGGAAGTTCCACACGGTTTGAGATTTTTATCATGGCAGACTTAGGGTTTTGTCCAATTGCTTTGAGAAGCGAGCAATAACTGCTTATGGCTTTTCAATAGATTTGTTATCATCGGGCGCATTCTTGCAGGGCAGGCGTGGTTGCCCGTTCGCAAAATAGTGTTCTCGTTTCGGAGTGCCTTTATGTTATGCCAAATCCCCGATATTGCTAAGGGTGTTATCAGTCTTTTCGCCAGTGGTCGACTCTCTTCAACCGATTATCGTACCCGCTTACAGCCGGCCATTAAGAGTTACCGCAAGGATTGGGGACAGGTTTGCCTGTATATTGAGGCGGACGTCTTACTTGAAGGTTGGGAATTTGAGTCGCTAACGGGCAGTGGTGAAGTCCAACTTCCTAATTTTGAAGCTTTAGTATTTGTTGGCGGCCCAGATTGGGTGGGTAACGCTGTGCGCTTACTCGGCCCCTTTATGCAGGGCGAAGTGGCTTGGTTCCCCTTGGAGCAGAAAGCCAAAGCCATTGCGTGGATCGCTAAACGTTCAACTTTTTAATGACCCATGGTGGGTATAACTTATAGGGAATTAACTATGTCTTTGTTGAAAACTATGACTGCCAAACCGACCGCTAAATTAGGCGCTATCGCCCTAGTGTTGGCCTTTACCGCAGGCTTAAGTGCCTGTGCGCCAGAGGTAGGTAGTGATGCTTGGTGTAAACAAATGAAGGAAAAACCTAAAGGTGATTGGACTGCGAACGAAGCGGCCGATTACGCCAAACACTGCGTGTTTAAGTAAGTTTTTCAAGCGAATAGTGTCACAGCTTGACAGATTAATCCTTGCAAGCTGTGAACTTATGCTTAAAATCCCTGTCTTAAGTTTGCACAAGCTATTGCTGAATTATGACTAAATCGTCCAAAGGTGATATTTGATTTCGACCGCTAAGCCATTCTTTAGCCGAATGGTGACCCTACTGATAGCCATTATCGTGCTGCAATTTGCGGGCGCGAATTTGGGTGCCCATCAGTTACATGCGGGCAATGGCGTAGAAGAAGCCGAGAATCATCCCCACCTACAATTTAGTGCTCCTGTGACCACCTTAGCTCAATGTGTGGATTGTGTGTGCCCCAATGAGCAGACTCCCGGATTCAGCACCGAGCAGTTTGGTGAAGCCGCATTCAATGCGGGCGTATCGACTGCCAGTGCTAGTAGCCACTCTCATTTAGTGCAAACCACTGAAATTCAAAACTTTGACCTTTGCCTTGATTGCCAATGCCATGGCGGCCATGTGGCGTTACTATCTCATTTTGAAAGCCAAACCCTAACGGCATTCGAAACGGCTTACATGCCAACGGATTTAGCCTATTTCCCTCCAGATCAATTACCTAAGTACCGCCCACCCATCGCTTAACCCTCAATATCTGCTTATTTCTGGTTGCGTATCTATTGTTCGGGCGCGCCGCAATAAGCCCTTAATTTATCCCCAAAGCAAAGGTTTTATTAACCTCGAACGTGTTTGGCTCGCGCTAGCGCTTTGAGCTTATTCGACATTTTGCCTCTGGGGAGCATTCGATTGGTATCCGCACGTCGATGGCGTAGGGCCAATCCTATTTAGATATTGTTAGGAATTGCGATGAAGAAAACCATTATCGCCCAGACCTTGTTTGGCCTGTTGAGTACGCTAGTGCTCGTTGGTGGACAGGTGAATTACGCTGTTGCAGCAAGCTCAAGCCTAGACGTCAAAGAGCTAGATGCAGTAGCGCAAGGTGAACTTTTAACCCAAGAAACTCAAACCTCGCTGAATCAGTGGTTACCAGAGTTACTCAAGCAAATTAACCAGTTGCCAGAGGTGCAGGCGCAAATTGCTCGGCAGCAACAGGCGGAGCTGGTGATTGCCGCGGCGGATCGCGCCGTCTATAACCCTGAACTTGGACTCAATTATCAAAATGCCGACACAGATACCTACAGCCTAGGGCTGAGCCAAACCATCGATTGGGGCGATAAGCGTGGCGTAGCAACCCGCCTTGCCCAGCTTGAGGCGCAGATCCTGTTAGCGGATATACAGTTAGAACGCAGTCAGATGTTGGCCGAGCGTCTATTAGCGCTGGCCGAGCAGTCGCAAAGCCACAAGGCGCTTACTTTTGCAGAGCAGCAATTAAGATTTACTCAGGCACAGCTCAATATTGCCGAGCAGCGCTTTGCCGCGGGAGATTTGTCTGATGTTGAGTTGCAACTGCTTAAACTCGAACTGGCAAGCAATACCGCCGACTATGCTCTAGCCGAACAAGCGGCCTTAGTCGCCGAAGGTAAAGTGATTGAGTTACTTGGGGTTGATAAGCTCAAGTTTAGGGAGTTCATCTCTGATATTGGCCAATTTGTGTCGATGATTGCCCCGAGAGCGGAATTACCCGCATTGACCAGTGCCCATCAGCAGGTGTTATTGGCAAAGGCCAATGCCATGAAGGTTAAGGCTGATACAGCGGCGGATCCCACCATCAACCTTGGTCTCGAACGGGAAGGCTCTGACAACAAGTTTGGCGTCGGTGTGGCTATCCCCTTGCAGGTTCGTAATAACTACAGTGAGTTACAGTCGGTTGCAGATAAGGGCATCGCTATCGCAGAGCAGTCCTACTTAGCCCGTGAGCGAGTGCTTACTGCTAAACAGGCGCAATTTAACAATGCCTTACCCCGTTTACTGGCTCGTTACCAAGATTGGCGTGAGCGAGTCGCAGCCTCGGGGAGTAAAGCCGCTAAATCCTTAAGTGAACAGTGGCGCTCGGGCGATGTGAGCACCAGTGAGTATTTACAGAGTCGGCGACAACTTGCGGCCAGTTATTTGGTCGGTTTAAACCTCGAAACGGCGATTTATCAGAGCTGGTTAACCTGGATGGGGGACAGCGGTCAACTGCTGCCCTTTATCGATTCGTTAACAGCCACTTCTCCCACTAACGCCGTGCCAGCCAAGTCAATCGTGAGGTCACACTAATGAATTCAACTTTTCCTAAATCTGTTTTTCACTCTTTCGCCAATGTGTCTGCAGCAGGTTTCATATCGGTGTTTACGCCATCACGTTTAGCGTTGGCACTGATGCTCACCTCGTTAACCTTGATTACGCCAACGTCAGCATTTGCTGGTGACGGCCATGATCATGCTGGCGAAAAACAAGTTAACAACGCAGCGAAGAGTACTGCTGCCGAGCAAGCACCGGATGACCATAGCGAGCAAGCGTTAACCTTTACGCCGGCACAGTTGGAGCTGGCGGGAATTCGTTTGTTACCCTTGAGCAGCGATAGCTTAAGTCTTGCCAATTTAAACCTCGATGTTCGAGCAACGGCTTCTTTAGTGGTTGACCGTGATAGAACCGCGACCTTAGCGCCACAGCTCGATGTTCGCGTACAAGCGCGCCATGTGGTACCAGGCCAAGAGGTGAAAAAAGGTGAGCCTTTACTTACCTTGGGTGGCGCAGCCGTTGCGCAGGCACAGGCGGACTACATTAATGCCGCTGCTGAATGGAGTCGAGTCAAGCGCATGAGTGAAGGCGCTGTGAGTGTGAGTCGCAGAATGCAGGCTCAAGTCGATGCCGAACTGAAACGGGCGATTTTAGAGGCGATAAAAATGACCCCTGAGCAAATTCGTACCTTAGAGTCGACCCCTGAAGCTATCGGTAGCTATCAACTGTTGGCGCCTATCGACGGCCGTGTGCAGCAAGATATCGCCATGCTAGGCCAAGTGTTTAGCGCAGGCACGCCATTAATGCAGTTGACCGATGAGTCGCACCTTTGGGTTGAGGCTCAGCTAACGCCTGCCCAGGCAGTCAATGTGAAGGTGGGTGCCCCAGCGCTGATCCAAGTGGGAGATAAAACCTTAGCAGGTAAGATTATCGGCCGCTCCCACGAGCTGGATAGCGTGACACGTACTGAGCAAGTGTTAGTCAGTATGCCTAATCCTGATCATGTGTTGCACGCTGGGCAATTTGCCGAGCTGTACTTTGCCGATGCCTCTCAAAACATGGCTGCGGCGAGTAGCGGGTCAGGTATTTCATCGGGAATTGTATTACCCGATGCAGCGTTAACCCGTAGCAGTGATGGCGATTGGCAGATTTTTATTCAGGATGAGGATGGTTTTGAAGCCATTGAGGTGGAGCTGGTGCAGCGTCAGCGCAGCTTGAGTTTAGTGCGTGGCAGTGAGCTGGATAAAGCACGGCAGGCACAATTAAAGGTGGTAGTTGCAGGGGCATTTTTCTTGGCATCGGAGCAGGCGAAAGCTGGTTTTGATATTCATGCCCACTAATCGCGATGCCTATCACTGTGCCTATGATTCTCGCTTAAGGAATTCTTATGTTGCAAAAAGCAATCGAAGCCGCGATTAAAAATCGGCTATTAGTGGTGTTGGCGCTGCTGGCGGCGGTCGCTGCCAGTGTGGCCATGTTGCCCAAGTTGAATCTCGATGCCTTTCCCGATGTCACCAACGTACAGGTGACCATCAATACCGAGGCTGAAGGTTTGGCTGCTGAAGAGGTAGAAAAACTCATCAGTTATCCGGTCGAATCGGCCATGTATGCTTTGCCAGCGGTGACTGAAGTGCGTTCGTTATCGCGCACTGGCTTGTCCATTGTGACGGTCGTCTTTGCTGAGGGCACGGATATTTACTTTGCCCGACAGCAAGTGTTTGAGCAGTTACAGGCGGCGCGGGAGATGATCCCAAGCGGGGTGGGTGTGCCAGAAATTGGCCCTAACACCTCTGGATTGGGGCAGATTTATCAATATATTTTGCGGGCGGATCCAAGTGCAGGCATCAATGCCGCCGAGCTGCGTAGTCTTAACGACTACCTCGTCAAACTTATCTTGATGCCCGTTGGCGGCGTGACCGATGTGTTATCTTTTGGCGGCGAAGTTCGCCAATATCAAGTGCAGGTCGACCCTAATAAGTTGCGTGCTTATGGCTTGTCGATGGCGCAGGTGAGTGAGGCGCTCGAAAGCAATAACCGTAACGCTGGTGGCTGGTTTATGGACCAAGGCCAAGAGCAACTAGTGGTTCGAGGCTATGGTATGTTGCCCGCCGGAGAGGCAGGGCTTGCCTCAATTGCTCAAATTCCACTCACTGAAGTACGTGGCACGCCTGTGCGAGTGGGTGACATTGCAAAGGTCGATTTTGGCAGTGAGATCCGCGTAGGTGCCGTGACTATGACGCGCCGTGATGAGGCGGGGCAGGCGCAAGCCTTGGGCGAAGTGGTCGCTGGCGTAGTGCTTAAGCGCATGGGCGCTAACACTAAGGCGACGATTGATGATATCGATGCGCGGATTAATCTGATTGAGCAGGCGCTGCCGAAGGGCGTGTCCTTTGAGGTGTTTTACGATCAAGCGGATTTAGTGGATAAGGCCGTTACCACAGTGCGCGATGCGCTGCTGATGGCTTTTGTGTTTATCGTGGTGATCTTAGCGCTGTTCCTTGTGAATATCCGCGCCACCCTGTTGGTGTTGCTGTCTATCCCTGTATCCATCGGTTTGGCGCTGATGGTGATGTCCTATTACGGACTGTCGGCCAACTTGATGTCCCTTGGTGGTTTGGCGGTAGCCATTGGTATGTTGGTCGATGGCTCAGTGGTGATGGTTGAGAATATTTTCAAACATTTAACCCAACCGGATCGCCGTCATTTAGCTGAGGCAAGGGCGCGTGCCGATGGTGAAACTGACCCGTACCATGGTGATGAGGATGGGGGTGTTAACGCTGATGATGACGAACATCAGGGGAATATGGCCGTGCGCATTATGCTGGCAGCGAAAGAAGTGTGCAGTCCTATCTTCTTCGCGACCGCCATCATCATTGTGGTGTTTGCGCCGCTATTTGCGCTGGAAGGAGTTGAGGGCAAGCTGTTCCAACCTATGGCCGTCAGCATTATTTTGGCGATGATTTCCGCCTTGCTGGTGGCATTAATTGCGGTGCCAGCCTTAGCGGTATATCTGTTTAAACGTGGAGTTGTGCTGAAAGAAAGTGTGATCTTAAGGCCGCTGGATAGTGCATATCGCAAACTGCTCAGTGCAACGCTAGCGCGTCCTAAAATGGTGGTACTCAGTGCGGCGCTGATGTTTGTCATGAGCATGACATTGCTGCCTAGACTCGGCACCGAGTTTGTGCCCGAGTTAGAGGAAGGCACGATTAACCTGAGGGTAACGTTAGCACCCACCGCCAGCCTTGGCACCTCTTTGGATGTCGCACCTAAGCTTGAGGCTTTGCTGCTGGAATTCCCCGAGGTGGAGTATGCCTTAAGCCGAATCGGTGCGCCCGAATTAGGCGGCGATCCTGAGCCTGTCAGCAATATTGAAGTCTATATCGGCCTAAAACCCATCGAAGAATGGCAATCGGCCAGTTCGCGTTTGGAGTTGCAACGGCTGATGGAGGAAAAGCTCAGTGTCTTCCCTGGGCTGCTACTCACCTTCTCACAACCGATTGCGACTCGGGTCGATGAGCTGCTTTCGGGGGTTAAGGCGCAGTTAGCGATTAAACTCTTTGGCCCCGATTTAGAAGTCTTATCTGAAAAAGGCCAAGTGCTGACCGATCTGGTGGCGAAAATCCCTGGTGCTGTGGATGTGTCCCTCGAACAGGTGAGTGGTGAGGCGCAGCTGGTAGTGCGGCCTGACCGTTCGCAGCTTGCCCGTTATGGCATCAGTGTTGATCAGGTGATGACACTCGTCAGCCAAGGTATTGGTGGCGCCAGCGCTGGCCAAGTCATCGACGGTAACGCCAGATACGACATTAATTTACGCCTTGCCGCCGAGTTTCGCAGCAGTCCAGATGTGATTAAGGATTTGCTCTTGAGTGGCACCAATGGCGCAATTGTGCGCTTAGGCGAAGTGGCCAGCGTTGCAGTGGAAATGGCGCCGCCGAATATTCGCCGTGACGATGTGCAGCGCCGCGTGGTAGTGCAAGCGAACGTGGCGGGGCGAGACATGGGCTCTGTGGTAAATGATATTTACGCGCTGGTGCCAAAGGCCGATCTACCTGCTGGATATACTGTGATTGTGGGTGGTCAGTATGAGAATCAGCAGCGGGCACAGCAAAAGCTGATGTTGGTAGTGCCAGTCTCAATCGCCTTGATTGCCTTGCTGTTGTACTTCTCCTTCGGCGCGGTTAAGCAGGTATTACTGATTATGGCGAACGTGCCGTTAGCACTCATCGGCGGTATTGTGGCGTTGTTTGTTAGTGGTACTTATCTGTCGGTGCCAAGCTCCATTGGCTTTATCACGCTGTTTGGGGTGGCGGTGCTCAACGGAGTGGTATTAGTGGATTCGATAAACCAACGCAGGCAGAGCGGCGAGTCGCTCTATGAATCGGTTTATGAAGGCACTGTGGGCCGCTTACGACCAGTATTGATGACGGCATTAACCTCTGCCTTAGGGTTAATTCCGATCTTAGTGTCATCGGGTGTGGGCAGTGAAATCCAAAAGCCGCTAGCGGTGGTGATCATTGGCGGTTTGTTTAGCTCAACGGCGTTGACCTTATTGGTATTACCGACCTTATACCGCTGGTTATATCGACACGATAAATTGCTTGACTAGTTGGGGCTGAGTCTTGGCATGATTTTGTGGTAAGTCTCAATGTTAAAGTTTAAAAATCAGCGAGCTATAGTGTGTGATATAGGCTAGGCTTAGCGCTGGTATTAAGGATAAGTATCTCTGGAGAGAGTATGATCGCAGTCATTTTTGAAGTCGTTCCCACGAAAGAAGGAAAGGAAGAGTATCTGCATGTGGCCGCTGAAATGCGCCAGTATTTAGAAGGCCGCAAGGGATTAATTTCGATTGAACGTTTTCAGAGCTTAACCGACGATGGTAAGGTGCTGAGCTTATCGTTTTGGGATGATATGGCCTCTATTACCCAATGGCGTAATCAAATGGCCCACAGCATTGCCGAGCAGACTGGCATAGTTCCTTGTTTGTTTAACGCTTATCGCATCCGTGTCGCCGAAGTGGTGCAAGATTATAGCGAAACCGTGCACGAAGCCGCAGAGTAATCGATACCTGACAGGTTAAAAACAAAACCCATCGAAATCGATGGGTTTTTTATGTTCAATACTCTGCCTAAGTGACTTTTGAGGCTTATTTTTCCTGTTGAGCTTTAAGCAGATCGCGGATCTCAGACAGTAGTTCTTGATCTTTGGTTGGTGCGGGCGGAGCAGAAGGCGCTTCTTCTTGTTTACGTTTTAAGCTGTTAATGGCTTTTAAGCCCATAAAAATCGCGAAGGCGATAATGGTAAAGTCGATAACGGTTTGGATGAATTTACCGTAAGCGATGACGACCGCAGGTGCATCACCTTGGGCAGCGAGGAGCACAACGCTCAGATCACTAAAATTCACCCCCCCTAAAATGATCCCAATCGGCGGCATAATGATGTCGGCCACAAAGGATGAGACTATCTTGCCAAAAGCGGCACCGATGATTATACCCACCGCCATATCGATTACATTGCCACGGGACGCAAAAGCCTTGAACTCTTTAAGTAAGCTCATTAGGTTTCCTCCGAAAATATGATTAAATGTTAAATTTTATTGTATTAACTGTATCAGGAAAACCTTAGGGTCTTTTGCTGCCTGTTACCTTGCCAAGCTTATAGGGGCTTAAGGATTAAGGCAATTCTGAGATTAAGGATTTATTCTGTACTGGCAGATTTCACACTCTCAAGGTTACAGTTGTTAATTTGGGTGTGAATGGGTCTATTTTTGCTGACCGATAAATTCTGGCACTTCTAATACTTGTGATCCCCAGCGTTTAAACAAAGAGGCGTAGATAAACTCGATAAAAACGCGGTATTTGCGCGGCAGATAGGCTCGCTTGGGATAGCTGAGTACCACCTTGGTTTGCACCATAGGATAATCGTCAAGGAGTCGCACTAAATAGCCTTTCTCTATCGCCTCTTGGGCAATAATCGACGGCACGGCCGTAATGCCAAGCCCTGCAATGGCAGCTTCGCGGGCAATGGTGACATTATTCACTGTTAATTGCGTGACGGGCTCAATGACTACCCAAGTTTTACCATCAAATAGCTTCCATGCCCCTTCAATATGGGCCGACTGTAAACGAATCGCTTTATGTTTAGCCAAATCCTGTGGCACTTTGGGCGTGCCATGTTCGGCCAAATATTTAGGGCTGGCCATTAAGGATTTATAGGCGTTAACTAAGGAATAACTTTGTAGGCGGGTATCACTCGAGTCAGCGATTTGGAATAGCAGATCCACACCTTCTTCTATCACATCCACTTTACGGTTAGTGAGCTCGGCTTCTATGGTGATATCGGGATAAAGGGTTAAAAACTGGGCGAAGATCGGCCCAAGAAACAGTTGACCTAATTCAATAGGGCATACGATTCTTAGGTTACCTTTGATTAATTGCTGGTGGGCACTGAGCTGATTTTCGGCGCTTTGAAGATCACTTAAGATCTTATTGATTCGATTGTAATAACTCGAACCCGCTTCTGTGAGTTTGAGTGCGCGAGTCGTTCGGAATAATAGCTGAGTACCCGTATCGGCTTCTAGTTCGGCAATTTTGCGACTGACTGTTGCCTTAGTGAGTCCGAGGGCTTTAGCTGCCCCAGTAAAACTACCTTGCTCTACCACTTGAGCAAATATTTGCACCCGATTGAGATCCATGATTGTTACACCTGTGAAACAGTGGGTTGATTTTTAACTACCTAATAAACTTGATGAGACAGTAGTACACTAGTACTCACTAATCAAGGAGTCATTCATGTCCAAAAGTAAGCTTATTATCGCCGTTCCACTTTTACTCGCCGCCGCTGCGGGTGGCGGCTATTACTGGTGGACGCAAGTACGTTTTATCGAAACCACTGATAATGCTTATGTTGAGGCCGATATCTCCCATGTGAGCGTAAAAGTACCAGGTTATGTGGTGTTATCCGATGTGACCGATAACCAGCATGTGCGTAAGGGCGAGTTATTGGCGCAACTTGAAGATAACCAGTTTAGCGCCAAAGTCAGCCAAGCTGAGGCTGCACTTGCCAGTGCCAAAGCCGATCTACAAACCTTAGCCGCTAAGGTGGATCTGCAACATGCGCTGATCAGCCAAGCGAGTGCGGGTGTGGTGGCGGCGCAGGCTGATAAAATTCGTGCCGAGCAACAATTAAGCCGAGCGAAAAAGTTAAAAGTCAGCAATTACAGCTCACAGGACGATGTCGACCAATTACAGGCGGGTTTTGATTCTGCTGCTGCGCGCCTCGATGAAGCCAAGGCGCTGTTAGTGGCTAAAGAACGTGAGCTTGCTGTGTTTAATGCTCAGCTTAATCAAGCCAGCTCTGTGGTTGAGCAGTCGAATGCGGCATTGGAGCTAGCTAACATTCAGCTCAATGATACCCGTGTGACCGCGCCCTTCTCTGGGGTGATTGGTAAACGCGGCGCGATGGTGGGGCAGTATGTGCAGCCCGGCCAAGCACTCTTTAGTTTGGTTCCGGACGGGGCTGTGTGGATCTCGGCGAACTTTAAAGAAACCCAAATCCAACATATGCAACCCGGGCAGTCGGTGCAGGTCAGTCTCGATGCGTTTCCCGACAAAACCTTTACAGGTGTAATCGATAGTCTGTCGCCAGCGTCCGGAGCCAAATTTAGTCTGCTGCCCGCCGAAAATGCCACGGGTAACTTCACCAAAATCGTGCAGCGTATTCCAGTGCGGATCCGTTTAGAGCTCTCAGAAGAAGAGGCGCGAGTGGTCCCCGGGTTAAGTGCGGTGGTGAAGGTCGATACTGCGTCGCATCCGACGACAACTATCGCTGCAAACGTCGGTCGCTAAGTAGGTCGTTAACATGAGCACAATTGCTGCTGCACCTGAGGCTATCGCCGCGGGGGCTACGCCGAGCGAATATGAGCGCGGTAGTCGCCGTTCGTGGATTGCCGTTTTTGGTGGTTTGATTGGCGCCTTTATGGCGATCCTCGATATTCAAATCACCAATGCCTCGATGAAGGAAATCCAAGGCAGCCTTGGGGCAACGCTTGAGGAAGGCAGCTGGATTTCAACGGCTTATCTGGTTGCCGAGATGATTGCGATTCCGCTCTCGGGCTGGTTAAGCACAGGGCTCTCGGTCAGGCGTTATCTGCTGTGGACCACAGCTGCCTTTATCTTTGCTTCTATCCTGTGTTCGATTTCGTGGAACCTCGAGGCCATGATCGCCTTTCGGGCGTTGCAGGGCTTCTTTGGTGGCGCGTTGATCCCGCTGGCCTTTCGGCTGATCTTAGAATTTTTACCCGAGAATAACCGTGCCGTGGGGATGGCGCTCTTTGGTGTGACAGCCACGTTTGCGCCCTCGATTGGCCCAACCTTAGGTGGTTGGTTAACTGAGCATTTTAGTTGGCATTACCTGTTTTATATCAACGTACCGCCCGGATTGCTGGTGATGGCGATGTTGGCCTATGGTCTCGAGAAACGGCCTGTGGTGTGGGATAAACTGAAAAATGCCGATTTAGCGGGCATTGTCACTATGGCGCTGGGCATGGGTTGTCTCGAGGTTGTGCTTGAGGAGGGCAACCGTAAGGATTGGTTTGGCTCGGATTTGATCCGCAATCTCGCCATCATTGCCGCGGTGAATTTAGTGCTGTTTGTGTGGATCCAGCTCAACCGTAAAGATCCTTTAGTGAATTTACGCTTACTCGGTAAACGTGATTTTGTGCTTTCAACCGTGGCGTATTTTTTACTGGGGATGGCGCTCTTTGGCGCGATCTATTTGATCCCACTTTATTTGTCTCAAGTGCATGATTACACACCACTGGAAATTGGTGAGGTGATTATGTGGATGGGCTTTCCACAGCTGTTGGTATTACCCTTAGTGCCACGTTTAATGCAACGATTCGACGGACGTTACTTAGCCGCCTTCGGCTTTTTTATGTTTGCCCTAAGTTATTACATGAATAGCCAAATGACCGCCGATTACGCTGGGCAGCAGATGATTGCCTCCCAAGTGGTACGCGCCTTAGGCCAGCCGTTTATTTTAGTGCCTATCGGAATGCTCGCGACTGCGCATTTAAAACCCCATGAAAACCCATCAGCTTCGACCGTACTGAACGTGATGCGTAACTTAGGTGGGGCCTTTGGTATCGCGTTGGTGGCGACCTTAACCGATAACTTGGCTCGCAGCCATTTGGCCCATGTGAAGGAATCTTTGCCAGCGGTCAGCACGCAGGCGCAGGACTATTTGAATCAGAGTGCCAGTATGTTGCAACAGGGTGGCTCGGATCCCTACACCGCCTCTATGCAGGCCAAGGCATTGTTAGGGCAAACCATGAGTCAGCAGGCCTATATTCAAGCCTATAACGATGTGTTTTTGATTATGGGGGCCCTGTTGTTAATTGCCGTGGTGGCTGTACTGCTTATCCGTAAACCACAAGGCCCAGTCGCCCACGATGCGGTGATCGAATAACACTGAGTCAGTTTTCGCAATGCGTAACCCTTGCGTCTTAATTCCCCCCAGAATTAAGGGCGCTTTTTTATGCGCTGAGCTGTGATAGACTCGAGCTCTTTTCCTGTTGTACGCAGAGCCTTTTTATGTCTATACAAGATTCAGTTGAGTGGCACATTCTTAAATTTAATCAATTAACTGCCAACACCTTATATGAAATCCTTAAACTGCGAGTCGATGTGTTTGTGGTCGAGCAGGCCTGTGCTTATCCAGAGCTTGATGATAAAGATAGACACCCTGAAACCCAGCATTTAATCGGCCTATCACCTGCGGGCGAGTTACTCACCTATGCCCGTATTTTGCCTCCGGGGCTGAGTTATCCCGAGGCCAGCATTGGCCGAGTGGTGGTGTCACCTGCTGGACGAGGTAAAGGATTGGCAATGCCGTTGATGCAGCGGGCGATCAAATCTGCACTCAGTACTTGGCCCAAGGCGGGGATCCAAATTGGTGCTCAGGATTATCTGAAAAACTTCTACCAAAAACTCGGGTTTAACATCTGTTCTGAAATGTATTTGGAAGATGGCATTCCTCATATCGACATGCGCTACCAGCCTAAGTAATCTAGTTTTAACTAGCTGAATTTACATCTTATTAAGGAAATCAAATGACTACTGTTGCGGACTATAAAATCAATCAACAACAACTCGTTTGCGTCGCGAGCTTTTTAGCTAAGGAAGGCAAAACCGAGGCCTTGATTGCGGCGCTCGCCTCGCTGATCCCCGATACACGCCGTGAAGCCGGTTGTATTCGGTATGAGCTCAACGTCAGCCGTGATGAACCGCGCCGCGTGACCTTTGTGGAGAAGTTTGTTGATATTACTGCCTTCGATGAGCACTGCGCTAAAGAGGCTATTCAACATTATTTCCACCAAGTGATGCCTGAGTTGGTTGAGTCGTTCCAAGTCGAAACCTATCATCAGGTCATCGTCTAAGTGTTTTACCGTGTTATCGCTTAATAAACCTTATGTCGTCAGTAGAATGTATTAATTTACATTGTCTTTGCAGTTTATAGCATTGTATCAGGAGATTTTATTGGTTAGCTTACTGTCTTCGCTATTCAATGCCGCAACAAAATGTTAAAAACCAATTAACTCACGGATGTATACAATGCTAAAAACATGGACACTGAGCCTTATTCCCCTCGTATTTCTCGGTTTGAGCGGTTGTGCATCGACAAATGCTGATACTAACTCTAACTCGAAAGTTACAAATACTGCTGAAAAGAAAGCTGCCAAGGAGTGTGACAAAGTTGCATCTATTGGCTCCAATATTGGACGTTGCAAAAAATAACATCCTGAAGCTTTGGGTTATAAGCATTCTCAATTCAGCTAAATCTGCAATCAATTAGATCAAATTTGTGCGACTGTCTGGTTTGCGATCAGCAGCTACTGATTGACTCCTAAAACACCTGATGAACCCCATCGGGTGTTTTTATTTAAAGGTGTAATTCGGCGGTTAATCGCTCAAAGGAAATGGCAAAACCTGACGCATCAATCAGCTTTATTTATTAAAAATCAATTGTTTAATTTTTTGTATGGTTGATGTTTAAGAGTATGGTGCAGAGAATTGAGCTTAACTTATTAGATAATACTGATATTGAGTTGATTCAATCAGTCGTCAAGAGTTGTAATGGAAGAATTTGGCATTACAGTAAGTAGGCTTATCAAACTGTAATGCCAAAATTTATCGCGGGCAGTACTAAGCGTTATTTTGCCGCTTGATATACCTTAATTCGATTTCTTTCAAACGACGATTAAAGTCTTCTAAATGTGCCAACATGGCGGCTTCGGCTTTGGCTTCATCTTTTTCGATAACGGCTTGAACGATAACATCGTGTAAGCCTAAGGGATGGATTTCATCCGTTGGTGGCTCAAACTTTATTGTTTGATTTTTAAGTAAAATCAATAGTGATTTTACAATTGCCTCTAAGAAACGGTTGCCTGACATTTCTGCTAATAAATAATGCACTTCAGAGCGTAAAGCGACAGTCTCGGGATATGCGTACGAGTCATTTTCATGTCGCAATGCTTCATGCAGCGCAATTGCTTGTGCTGGTGTGCAATTTTTAGCTGCCATTCTGGTGACTTGAGGTTCAATCAAAATGCGCGCTTGGCATAATTCGGGGAGTGATAACTTTCCCATCATAAACATGTCATGGCAGGCATCACTTAAACGCTCAAATGTCAGATGTTTAACAAATGCACCACCCGTTGCACCTTGGCGAATTTCTACCAAGCCGCTCGCTTCAAGGCTCTTAATGGCTTCCCTGACAACGGTTCGACTCACTTGGAATAATTCTATGAGTTCGCGTTCGGATGGTAGTTTATCACCAGCTTTATAATCGCCACCTAAAATAGCATTTTTTAGCTGTTGTCCAACTTCACTAGATGCTTTTATCTGCTTAATTGGCTTGAAGTTATGCACTAGTTTGCCCTCAATATGCTTAGTTCCGCCATCTTAACATAAAAGTACTTTTGAGGCAGAAAATGTACTCTCGCATTTCCTATATTAGTGATTAAAAAACATTCATTTTTGTTGATCGAAGTAACATCTCTATAAATTTCGCAACTAGTTTCTCATATTTGTTCAGTCTTCATTGTTAAGTAAGGTTATACGTCATACATTTCTCCAAAGTGGTTTGGAGTCTGTTTCTTAACCAGTATAGGCATGGCAAACATGTCAACTAATAACAGGAAGATGATGATGAAAATGAAAAGCCTATCTTTTTTTGTGCTGTCTGCTCTTTCTGTATCTGCGTTCGCAGATACAACGATTGATAAAATGTTTAGCGATGGAACTGTTAAAGGAGAATTGCGGTTATTTGATTTTACGCGTGATTATGATGGCGCAACGAATAAAAAACATGATACGTCATTAGGTGGGCTGTTTTATTATAATACTGCTAAAGTTAACGGAATTAGTTTTGGTACTAGTTTTGCCTCTGCTAATCCTATTTGGACTAATGATTCTGATAGTGTTTATGGTTTGGTTGCTCGAGATGAAAATGGCGACCATGATAGTGTCAATCGATTACAAGAATATTTTATTCAAGGTGATTGGTGGAATACTAAATTTAAACTTGGAGCTCAAGAATTAAGAACTCCGATGATGAATCCTCACGATATTAGAGCCATTCCAAGAACCTTTCGTGGTTTTTCTGTTGAAAATAATAGCGTAAATAATCTCACTCTTTCCGCATTGTATATTACGGATTCAATGGGATGGTCTGATAACAGCTTCATATCGGTTAAAGAAGCTGTACAAAGTGAGCTAGCCAGAGCGGGTGTGATTACTGAGGTGGCAGATAACCCTGTTTATGCTCTGGGTGCTAAATATCAGTTACCTTTCGAAGCGGTCAAAACCGAGGTTAATCTTTGGCATTACCGCATGGAAGATGTTTTTAATCAAACCTATGCAAAAGTAAAATTTTCCACTGACATCAGTGCAGTTAATTTTTATCTCACTCCATCTTACTTAACTCAGAAAGCAACGGGTGATGAAACTGGCGGCCCACTAGACACATATCAATATGGTTTCCATCTCGGTGCCAAGTTTGCTGGTGCTGATATCACTTATCTATATGCTAAAACTGGTGATGACACTGTGCTCTGAAGGATCCCCTCATAAATCAGCCATAGCATAGCCATATTTGAGCAACTGATTGGCGAATAATACCCAGGCCGCCAGCAATTCTTTCTCCGTGATTTGATAATCAGGCCGCCTGAGTACCTCCAATCCCAAGCGAATCGTTGAGAGTACCGTTCGATGCCCAATGGTATTGGCCTGAAAATGCTTATCCCAGCCCTGTTGCTGTGCGTGTAAACCAACTGGCCACAACAGGCATTGAACCATCAACGCTATCAGTAGGATGATGTCGAATCGCTCTGGACTGTTGGTACGACTTTGGCGTAAGCCAAAGCCGTATGCCGGGCTTTTGAGGTCACGAAAGGTTTCCTCTATTTGCATACGTTTGGCGTACAGGTTTACCAGCTGCTTTGGGCTCCGAGATTCTGGTGGTAAATTGCTGGCTAACACCCAAGGCTCTTTCGCCGATGTTGAGTACGTTTTTGCCGATGGATGGTGGCAATTAGTCCTCGTTGAACGCTGATTTGTACGCCCCTTAGGTTTGCTACGATAAAGCGTGAGATGGCAATTGATAGGGTTAGTTTTGGTCAAGGTCTTACAACCCAGGCTCTTCGCTTGACCGTTGGCCAAGTCATGTGTACTGCGAACTGCACGCCAATTTTCAGCGCCAATATCTGCAAATTGAACTGTACCGCGAATACGGCTTAGCCAAAACCAACCATGCGCCTCAACCTCTTTGTACCAAGGCACTTTGAACCCCGCGTCAGTCACGATGAGAGGGGTAACATGCAAAGGTAAAATCTTGGCTAAGTCCGCTAAAAAACCGTTGTGGGAGGCCTTAGAGCATTGTTCTGATAGGGGATAGGACTTCTCATACAGGGTAATAGAGCGGCCGTTGAAGGCTATTGAGGCGCGCAGAGCCATGATGCGTTTATGCTCTCGGATGTCTGACCAATCGACGAGCACAATCGGCATAGGGTTACCAGAACAGATGAGGCTGGCATGCCATTGGTAGACAGCTAACCGTTCTTGATGCAGATGCGTGTTGCCGAGCAAACGATCAATGCGCTTGATGTTGTGCTTGGTTCGGGCCGTGGTTGGTAAATTTCGACCTAACTCAGTCAAGGTCAGTGTCTTACATTCAATCAGCGCCTTAGAGGCCAGCATCAAGCTGTTTAATCGTTTTAGGTGAAGTTCTGGGCAGTATTGGTGTAAAGAATGTAGTAGGATATTGGCTTCGCGCATCTTGTTGTCCAAGTGTAGTTTTTGGCGAAACCATTTGATCATGCAACAAGATGCGCTTCCACCCTAATTTGATGATTTATTTGTAAATCATCAGGGGATTCTTCAGCACTGTGCTCACTCCATGGGGAGATGAAAAAGTGGTTATTCAACAGGTATATCAATCTGCGCGTGCTGATGAAGAAGTCAATGCATTAAAACTAGCCTATGATTTTGAGAAACTGGGCCTTAATGGATTAGAGGCCTATGCATATTATGGTCAATATGATGTGCCAGAAAATGCTGGTAGTGATTTTAGCGAAATGAACTATTCAATTAGTTATAAATTCTCTGGAGCACTTTCCGGTTTAGGGTTAAAAGCTCGTTATGCCACTATTGATTTTGATCAAGGTGAGAATTTCAATGATGTTCGGTTCTATATTAACTATAAATTTACTTTAGGTCATTAGTACTGAAAACTGCTCCCCTGCAACTTTTTAAGGGTATACCATTTTTTTGGGTATACCTATTTTTTCTTGTGAAATGAATTTTAAATTACTTTTTAATTAGATAATTAAAATTAGAGTATTTATCTATTAAATGGTGAGTTTGAAAATAGTCTGAAGTTGCTTATTAAATAAGGTTAGTTTTTCCATAAATTAAATATTTTGTGAAGTACTGCAAAGATGTTGCTAATACCTCTTTTTATGTATTGTCATATGTCATACATTTAATTGTCGATTGATTGGGTGTTCTTAAGTCAACGCAGCGGTTTTTAGCTTCTAAATACACGTAAAAAATCTGGGCACGAATAGACCCAGCACCATTGTGAGTGCAATACCACTCGCAATGAGGGCAAAGGAGTATCAAATGAGTAATAAATCGAAAGAAATTGATCAATACACAGCGAGTGTGCTTCAAAACGGGATCTCTCGAAGAAGTTTTCTGACTCGGGCGGCAATGGGCAGTGGTGGTTTAGCTTTTGCCTCTTTAGGAATGGGGTCTGCCAGTGCTGCACCACTGCAAGTGGGTGCTGAATGTGCCGAGATTGGCGGTGCTGCCTTAAGTTTTTTACCTAAACCTAAACCGATCGCAGATAAAGATATCGCAACGACTCAAACCTTTGACGTTGTTGTTGTTGGTGCCGGAGCTTCTGGTGTTCCTGCGGCATTATCTGCCAGAGAAAATGGCGCCACAGTTGCCTGTTTACAGAAACAAGCCATTCCTGTTTCACAGGGAAACACTGGTGCTGGTATTGATCTGAAAAACAGTGATAAAGCGGCTATTGAGGCGTTAGTAAGCCGTTTGATGGCTGATAATGCTCACCGCTCGCATCCTGGTTTATTAAGACAATGGGCTTACAACTCCGGTGAAGCAGTCACTTGGGTGATTGATCGAATGAAACAAAGTGGTGGCCAAGTGGTCGATCAGGGTACCAAGGTACAACATGGTATTCGTGGTATTGCGGACCAATCTGATCGTTTAAATTTTGTGACCTCATTCTGTGGCCCTAAACCCTACACAACCGGTGATGGTATTCGTGCACTGGCAAAAACAGCGGAAAAGGCAGGTGTAAAATTCTTCTTTAACACTCCTGCACAACAACTGATCCAAGACGAATCAGGCAAAGTGATCGGTGTTATTGCTCAAACTCGTGATGGTAAGTACCACAAATACATGGCGAAGAAAGGGGTCATCCTGTCTTCTGGTGATTACCAAAATAACAAGGCCATGTGTGATTTCTTTATTCCAGATTTGAAAAACTTTGAACGCAAACAAATGGACCGTACGGGTGATGGCTTTGCCATGGCGTATTGGGCCGGTGGGGTTATTGAACCTGTTGGTCATACCAAAATGTTGCATGACTTCGACGCGGGCCCTGCTTCAATGTGCGATATGCCTTTCTTAGCCGTTAACCGTAAAGGCGAACGCTTCGTTAATGAAACAGTTGAAATGTCATTAATGAATAACTACCTGAAAGATGAGTATAACGCGGGACATTACTCTCAGGTATTTGATTCGGATTACATGACACAAGCGAAGGATTGGCCTGGTCATCTTTATTCTCCAGAGGAGCTTAAGGTTTATATGCCTGAAGTGCCCGGCGAGAAAAAAGGTGTATTCCCTTCTTTGACCAATACCTACGCCGCCAACACCTTAGAAGAATTAGCTGTGAAGCTAGAATGTGATCCCAAAACCTTTGTTGCAAGCGTGAATCGTTACAACGAATTGTGCAAAAAAGGTAAAGACGAAGATTTTGGTAAACCAGCCAGCAAAATGGTTCCAGTGCTTAAACCGCCGTTTTACGGCATTCATCGTCGTATGAGAATTTCAACCTTATGTTCAGGAATTCTGGTGAACGAAAATCATCAAGTACTGGATGCGGATGGTAAAGAAATTCCTGGCCTGTTTATTGTCGGCAACTTGGGTGCGGGCTTCTATGGTGGTGTTGATTACCCATTAACAGTATTCGGTCTGTCTCTGGGACGTTGCTACACCTTTGGCTACTTAGCGGGCAAATACGTCGCGAAACTTTAAACGCCAAATTATCAATAGCGGCTGCTTTTAGTTGGCATCCAGTGACATGAATGATGGAATTTAAAAATGAAAAATCTCACAATTATTTTGGCTCTTGTCTTGGGCATTTTCGCAGCAAGTGCGATAGCAAAAGACAATGTTCTACTCGATCAAACCCATGCTGCAAAAGGGATTAAATGTAACAGTTGCCATGGAGCAGGAGAGCGCCAAGCTGTGCCTATGCTTAAGTGTGTGCAATGCCATAACACTGAAAAGCTGGCGCTAAAAACTGAAAACCTGAAACCGACTAACCCCCATAACAACCGTCACTTTGCTACCGAGACGGATTGTGCTAAGTGTCACCACGTACACCAAAAGTCAGAAAATTTATGTGTAAGTTGTCACCCAAGGTTTGATTTGGTTACTCCCTAGAACCTTATCAGCATTAACTTGATATAAAGTATTGCAAATCGAAAATGCCAGTTAATGCTAACTGGCATTTCTTTTGGTCGGGTTTCACGACTTTATGCCTGAGTAACCATTTTTTAATCGCCTTTCCAATGGGTTATTTTCGTACCTACATCATCATCTTCAACGGTTAAGGTATTTATTTTTATGTTTGTTTTATTAAGCCAGTGAGTGGTTTCTACAAAAATAACTATACATATATGTTTTTTCATATATATTAAATTCCATATGTAATTTTATCTACCTTTGGACTAAACCATGCAACCTGTCGCATTTTTTAAGGCGCTTGCCGATGAAACTCGGTTGAAATGTCTGCTGCTGATCCAGCGGGAAGGGGAATTATGCGTGTGTGAACTGATGGCTGCGCTGTCTGAAAGTCAGCCCAAGGTTTCGCGCCACTTGGCTCAGTTAAAAAAAGCCCGGCTGTTAGTCGATCGACGTCAAGGACAATGGGTGTTTTATCGGATTAATACTGAGATCGCGCCTTGGTGCCAGCAGGTACTTGCCCAAACCTGTGATGATAACGACATCTTTTTGCAGGAGAACCTGCGTAATCTCTGTCAAATGGGTGGGCGGCCTGAGCGAGCAAAAGCGTGTTGTTAATATAGCTTTTGAAACGTACTGGATTGGAGTTTGTCATGGCGGCTATAGAACAATATGTGGAGCTAACCCCCGATTTTAACGTGCTTTTTTTGTGCACACATAATGCTTGTCGGAGCATTTTAGCGGAGGCTATTGCTCGGCAACTGGCATTGGGGTTGCCACTGACTTTTATGAGTGCTGGCAGCGCTCCGTCGGGCAAGGTCCATCCTATGACCCTGAAACATCTTCAGCTACAGGGGTATTCAACCGCAGGCCTTCACAGTAAAAGTTGGGAGGCGTTAGCTGACTTCTCGCCGGATCTGGTTATCACCGTTTGTGATAGTGCAGCGGGCGAAACTTGCCCTTTATGGCTAGGAAATACCCCGAAATTGCACTGGGGATTACCCGATCCAAGCCAGCTGAACGTTGAAGATCAGGATGTCTTATTTTTTAAAATAATCAGATTGTTAGAGGGACGGATAGGTGCTTTGCTGCGTGTTGATTTAAAGGCCGAGCCTAGGGTTTTATCGGCAGCATTACAGCAAATTGTACTTGCCCACCCGTTAGTCGATTAAGAGGTTTATATGGGAATTTTTGAGCGTTATTTAAGTGTTTGGGTCGGGCTGAGCATTATTGCTGGGGTTGTGTTGGGGAATGTTGTCCCCGGTGTATTTGCTGCTGTAGCCGCGCTTGAATATGCCCATGTTAATTTAGTCATCGCCCTGTTTATCTGGGTAATGATTTATCCCATGATGGTGCAGATTGATTTTTCTGCGGTGAAAGATGTTGGCAAAGCGCCGAAGGGATTGATGTTAACGCTTTTCATCAACTGGCTCGTTAAACCTTTTACTATGGCATTGTTAGGCTGGTTATTTTTCAAGTTGCTATTTGCCGACTGGGTTGATCCACAAACCGCCAGTGAATATATCGCGGGAATGATATTACTCGGTGTGGCGCCTTGTACTGCAATGGTGTTTGTGTGGAGTCAACTGACGAAAGGTGACCCGAACTATACGCTAGTGCAAGTCTCTGTTAACGATATCATTATGGTGTTTTTATTTGCGCCACTCTCGGCATTATTACTCGGTGTGAGCGATATTCAAGTGCCATGGGAAACTCTGTTACTTTCGGTTGTCCTCTATGTGTTATTGCCTTTGATTGCGGGTGTTGCGACTCGAAAACGCCTTGAGACGCGCCATGATACGAGTGCTGTGCCGCTGTTACTGGCTAAACTCAAACCTTGGTCTGTGATTGGGCTACTCGCGACGGTTGTGCTGTTATTTGGTTTTCAAGCGAAGACCATTGTGAGTCAACCACAGAATATTCTACTCATAGCTATCCCTTTGATTATTCAAAGCTATGGCATTTTTATCTTGGCCTATTGGCTAGCCTTAAAACTAAAACTTACCCATGCGATTGCGGCACCAGCGAGCATGATTGGCTCTTCTAACTTTTTTGAGCTGGCGGTCGCTGTGGCTATTTCATTATTTGGTCTGCACTCGGGAGCGGCTCTCGCGACTGTGGTTGGGGTATTAGTTGAGGTGCCTGTGATGTTGTCGCTGGTGTATTTTGCGAATCGCACTCGGCACTGGTTTCAATCTTAATAAATCGCAGGGTGTAGGTCTGCATTGTTTTAAGGAGCGCTATGTTCCAAATATTTACTGATTTTGCGACTTGGCTAGTGTTTGGCGTGTTTGGCCTCGATGCTGGTTCGGCCTTGGGCGACGCAGTGCATTTTTTTGTTGAAGATGTCAGTAAAATTTTCGTATTGCTGGTGGTGATGATTTATGTGATCGCCCTGCTGCGGGCGTCCTTAGATGTTGAGCGAGTCCGCAATTATTTAGCGGGCAAGAATAAGGGCATGGGTTATTTGCTGGGGTCGATTTTTGGCGCCATCACGCCTTTTTGTTCTTGCTCTAGCATACCAGTGTTTTTAGGTTTTACCTCGGCGGGTATTCCCCTTGGGATTACTATGGCCTTTTTGATCACTTCACCTTTGATCAATGAAGTCGCTGTCCTATTACTCATGAGTTTACTCGGTTGGAAATTTACCTTGCTCTATGTGGCTGTGGGGATGGCAGTGGGTATGCTCGGCGGATTATTGCTAGATGCGATGAAGGCTGAGCGTTGGTTGCAATCCTTCGCCGCCGAAGCCCTCGTTCGTGGGCGTCAGATGACAGCATCAAATGCTGTTTCAACGACTCAGCGAGCCCTCTCTTTTTCTGAACGTCACCAATTTGCCAAAGCTGAGGCGATTGATATTTTTGGCCGCGTCTGGAAGTGGGTCATTATCGGCGTAGGTCTTGGCGCTGCCCTGCACGGTTTTGTACCTGAGGGTTGGGTTGAAACCCACTTAGGTCAAGGCCAATGGTGGTCAGTGCCCGCGGCTGTATTAATCGGCATTCCCCTTTATTCGAATGCGACAGGCATTATTCCTGTCATGGAAAGCTTGCTAGCAAACGGTCTGCCAATTGGCACTACGCTAGCATTTTGTATGAGCACTGTGGCAGCCAGTTTCCCCGAATTTATTTTACTCAAACAAGTTATGCAGTGGCGCCTGTTGGCGCTGCTGTTGATTGTGCTATTAACGGCATTTACGTTAGTAGGTTGGATGTTTAATTTTGCAGCACCGTATCTTTAAGGAAATAACATGAAACAAGTCAAAGTATTAGGTAGTGGTTGCGCTAAATGTAGTAAAACCGCTGAAATGATTGCGGATATATCTGAAGAAATGGGTATAGATGTGATTGTGAAAAAGGATGCCGATCCGCAAACCCTATTGAAATTTAACGTAATGAAAACCCCAGCGGTTGTGATCGATGGTGAGTTAATCCACAGCGGCTCAGTACCGACCCGAGATGAAATTGAAGGATGGCTAAGGGAGTAAATTAGTAGCCATTATCATTGAGCAAGACTTGCTTTTGGCCTAGCAATAATCGTCGTTAACAAGATGCGCCATTGTCATCCAATAGGGTTGGCAATGGTGATGTTATCGATTAAGTAAAAAGTCCGTCTTATTCATAACATATTAAAAATTAATAATATAAAACTCACAATCAGCATATTGGAATATCAGCATGGCAATCAAAATCGGCATTAATGGCTTCGGCCGTATGGGGCGTTTAGCCCTGCGCGCGGCATGGGAATGGGATGAGGTGGAGTTTGTGCAGATTAACGATCCCGCGGGGGATGCGGCCACCTTAGCCCATTTGCTTGAGTTTGATTCTGTCCATGGCCGCTGGTGTTATCCCGTGACAGCGAATGCCGATGCGATCCAGATCCAAGATAAAGCCATTCGCACCACACGTAATAAAACGATTGCCGAGACCGATTGGTCTGGATGCGATGTAGTGATTGAAGCCTCTGGGGTGATGAAAACCAAAGCCTTATTACAAGCCTATTTAGATCAAGGTGTTAAGCGGGTTGTAGTCACTGCGCCAGTCAAAGAGGAAGGAGTGTTAAATGTGGTGATGGGGGTGAATCACCAGTTGTACGATCCGGCTATTCATCCGATTGTGACCGCGGCTTCCTGTACCACCAACTGCCTTGCGCCTGTGGTTAAAGTGATCCACGAGCAGATCGGCATCAAGCACGGTTCTATGACTACGATCCACGATATTACTAACACCCAAACCATTCTCGATGCGCCACATAAAGATTTACGCCGCGCCCGCGCCTGTGGTTTGAGTTTAATCCCCACCACTACTGGCAGCGCGACGGCGATTACCCATATTTTCCCCGAGCTTAAGGGCAAGCTAAATGGCCACGCCGTGCGGGTACCACTGGCTAATGCCTCGCTGACGGATTGTGTATTTGAGCTTGAACGCAGCGTGACCGAAGAAGAAGTGAATGCGCTGCTACAAACCGCCGCTGAGGGGGAGCTTAAGGGGATTTTAGGCTATGAAGAGCTGCCGCTGGTGTCGGTGGATTACAAAACCGATCCGCGATCGAGCATTGTCGATGCGCTCTCGACCATGGTGGTGAATGGTACTCAGCTAAAACTCTACGTGTGGTACGACAATGAATGGGGATATGCCAACCGCACCGCCGAGCTTGCCCGTTTAGTCGGTCAGCTTGATGTGCCACGTTAGGAGAGCATAGTGCCTGCTGCCAAGCTATTTGAACAACTGATGCAATTGCCCGCCGCCGTGCGGCAATATTTGCTGATCACCTTCAATTATTGGAGTTTTACCTTAACCGACGGCGCGCTGCGGATGTTGGTGGTGCTGCATTTTCACGATCTCGGTTATACGCCATTCGCGATTGCGATGTTGTTCTTGTTCTATGAGATTTTTGGCGTAGTGACTAATCTGCTTGGCGGCTATCTCGGTGCGCGTTTAGGGTTAAATCGCACCATGAACCTAGGTCTTGGGATGCAGGTGTTGGCATTAGGAATGTTATTGGTACCTGCCGCCAGTTTACCGCTGTGGCTCGCGGGCGTGCCTTGGGTGATGGCGGCGCAGGCGCTTTCTGGAGTTGCTAAAGATCTCAATAAGATGAGTGCTAAAAGCGCGATCAAACTGCTAGTACCAAAAGGCGAGCAGGGCAAGCTTTATAAGTGGGTTGCCTTGTTAACGGGTTCTAAAAATGCCCTCAAGGGCGCGGGATTTTTCCTCGGTGGTGTTTTGCTTGCCTTACTTGGATTTGAGCTGGCGATCGCCACTATGGCGAGTATGCTCGGACTCGTATGGCTACTTAGCTTAGTGATGCTGAAGAAGGATTTAGGTAAAGCCAAGAATAAGCCTAAATTTACGGAGATTTTCTCTAAGAGTCGCAGTGTGAACATTCTCTCGGCGGCACGATTATTCCTGTTTGCCGCCAGGGATGTGTGGTTTGTGGTGGCGCTGCCTGTGTATCTAGCGAGTAAATTTGGCTGGGATCATTGGGCGGTGGGCGGCTTTTTAGCTGTGTGGGTTATCGGCTACGGTATAGTACAAACCTTGGCGCCTAAGATCACTGGGAATCACCAACACCAAAGCTTAGCCGTCGGTGCTGTACCCGATGGTCGCAGCGCGTTAATTTGGGCCAGTATCTTGGCCTTTATCCCAGCATTGATTGCCAGCGCGATACAGTTCAGTTTTTACCCTGAAGCCAGTTTGTTGCTGGGCTTAATGCTATTTGGTGCTCTGTTTGCGGTGAACTCGTCGCTGCACAGTTATTTGATTGTGAGTTATGCCAGCGAGGAGGCGGTATCCCTCGATGTTGGATTTTATTATATGGCCAACGCTATGGGGCGTTTGGTGGGAACCGTGCTTTCTGGCTGGGTGTATCAGAGTCATGGGCTGGTGGCCTGCTTATGGATGTCGACAGCCTTTATCGCGACTACGGCCTTGATTTCTATTAAGTTGCCTCGACAATCGAAGGAATAATAAGATGTTAATCTGGCGAAAGCACTTCAAGGGGAAGAGTTCGATTGGCTTAGTCTGTATTGTTTCGCTACTTGCAGCCTTTGTTGCGCCACTCTGTGCATCGGTTTCCCCAACGTTAAGTCCCAAAGAGGCCGACATGCCCAATCTCGCTTCAACATCCATTCGAGATTGGAAAAATCCAGCCTACATCACCCAAGCTTTCGATGAGATAGCCCTTAAAAATGAATACGATAAAGATAAGCACCGAGTACGAAAATGGCATAAACCCGTGCGCGTCTTTGTTGAGCACCAAGTTGGCGACAATGTGCTGCATGCGCAATTGGTGCAGATGCATCTAAGTCATCTTGCGCAAATCACGGGTCACAGTATTTTGCAGGTAGATAAGCTCGAAGAGGCTAATTTACATTTAGTCTTTACCCGCCAATCCCAATGGGCCGATGAGGTGATGCGCCTCATGGGCGCGAGTGCAGCCAGTAATATTCATGGCTCTGTTTGTATGGGTAAATTTGCCCTCAACTCTCAGAATGAGATTGAGCGCGCCTGGGTAATTATTCCTGTGGATCAGGCAAAAATGCATGGTAAGTTAGTGGCTTGTATCGTCGAAGAAATCACTCAAGTACTTGGGTTACCCAATGATTCTGAAAAAGTATTTCCGTCCATCTTTAACGATAAAACCCCGCAGGACTTACTCACTGGGCTCGATTATATTTTGCTGAAATTACTCTACAGTCGCCAGATTAACGCGGGGATGACGGCAAAAGAAGTGCAACCCATCATTCAAGAGCAACTCGTTCAATGGCAGCGTGATGGCACCTTAATCAATGCCGATAAAACCGTGCGCCAAGGTGAGTTGTACCCGCTATTAGGTTATTGATGCTTGAGTGTTACGGCAAAAGTTGACATTGCTCGCATGCGACTAATTATTGCTTTTTGTTTTAGGAATAAGGGCATAGTCTAGCTTTATACGAGGTAATCACGTTGGAGGCACACCATGCGGATGACACTGCAGTTTTTAGGGGCGACAGAGGAAGTGACCGGCTCATGCCATTTGCTCTCGGTCGATCATGAACACTTATTACTCGATTGTGGTTTAATCCAAGGTGGTAAAGCGGATGAATTGCGTAACCATGAGCCCTTCACCTTCGATCCTGAGTCTATTTCCGCAGTTGTACTCAGCCATGCCCATATCGACCATTCAGGGCGTTTACCACTCTTAGTCAAAGCGGGTTTTGATGGGCCAATCTATACCCATAAAGCCACAGCAGATCTGTGCGCGATCATGCTTAAAGATGCGGCAATGCTGCAGGTGCGCGACACTGAAAGAACCAATAAAAAGCGTGCTAAACATGATCTTGACCCCCTAGAGCCACTATTCACCGTCGAAGATGCCGAACAGGCCATTAGTCAATTTGTGTCGCTGGAATACGGCCAAGTGACTCAGGTTATTCCCCATGTGGATATTTGCCTCTCAGATGCGGGGCATATTTTAGGTTCTGCCTTAGTCGAGTTATGGTTAGGCGAAGGTAAGTCCCAGAAGAAAATCGTCTTTAGTGGTGATCTTGGCCGGGCGGGTATGCCGATATTACGTAATCCCACCTTAGTCGACACCGCAGATTTAGTGTTAATGGAAAGCACCTACGGCGATCGTTTCCACCGAAGCTGGACTGATACTCTGGCCGAATTAAAGGCGATTTTTGCTAAGGCAGTCACCGAGAGCCGCGGTAATATTCTTTTGCCAGCCTTCTCAGTAGGGCGAGCGCAGGAGCTTTTATATCTATTTCATTTATATGCTAAAGATTGGGATTTATCTCGCTGGAAAGTCTGCCTCGATAGTCCAATGGCGATTGAGGCAACACGGGTATATGTTAATAACTATCCGTTAATGGATGATGATTTTAAGCGTTTTACTCGCCAGCATCCGGGGCAACATCCCTTATTATCGAATGTCGAATTTATTCAAACTACTGAAGAGTCTATCGCATTAAACGATGTGCATCAGGGCTTGATCATTATTGCGGGTAGCGGCATGTGTAATGGTGGCCGTATCCGTAGTCATTTGGAACATAATCTGTGGCGGCCAGAATGTGATGTGATTATCTGTGGTTTCCAAGCGCTTGGCACGCCTGGACGAGCCTTGGTCGATGGCGCTGAGGAGCTCACTATCCATGGTAATAGCGTCAAAGTTGCCGCCAAGTTACATACCGTCGGAGGCTTATCGGCCCATGCGGATCAGGCAGAGTTGCTACGTTGGTATCGGCACTTTGAAGATCAACCACCTTTAGTGCTAGTGCATGGCGAGGCCCAAGCACAACAGGGATTAGTGACCGTCATGAATCAAGATCCGAAAACTAAACCTAAGGCACTGGCTATTGCCACCCGTGGCGATAAGTTGGATTTGAACGCCTTACCCAAACTGATGTGGATAACAACTTAAGCGATAGGCCACAGCCCGAAGAGGGCTGTGGCAAAATGACTTGATTAGTCCGAGTTATTATCAAACTCTGTATCGTCGAATAACTCTAAGCTTGGATCGATACTAGGCACATCTTTAAATAGGCGAGTGAAGTGACGTTGCACCCCTTTCAGATCGATACCTGCCAATCCTGAGGCGAAACCAAACCAAGCATACAAGCCGCTAAAGTTGTCGAACATGGGCGGTAAATATTTTGGCGGCGTAATTATACCTTCTTGGCAGGCTTGATAGAGAACGGGAATATCCTCAATGGCGAGTTTGCCCAAAAACAGCATAGGGATAAGTTCGGGTAAACCCGATGTGATGGCGCTGCGGATAAAGTTGATGTTCTCAACATAACCACGCACATAGGAAATATCTTTGGTAAAAAAGCTGCCGCCTTCGACCATACCGCCACGAAACACCCTTTGTGTGACTCGATAACTATCCTTAGCGCTAAGATTTAACTCTCTAAAATAGTTAAATACTTCAATAAAGTTGGCCCCATTTTCCGCCATATCTACCGCTGCGACACGGTCGCTAATACGGCGGGCACGGCCTGGGTTTGAGCTTAGGGTGAGCATTTCGAGTAATACAGCAAGCCCTTCTTGGGTGGCAGCTACGCGGGGTGAGCCGACGCTGAGCCAAGTAGCATGGGGTTGAGCCCGACCATTCAGGGTGGTGCCCACATGCACCCAACCTTCATGAACTTCGTACACATTGAGATCTGACTCGCTGAACATGGCCTTACTATTGAGTTTGACCGTATCGCCCCCCACTGCGGCGTCAGACACAATCCCGTCACTCAAACGCACCCGCATATCATCGCTATGGAAGTATTTTTCCAATCGCTGGCTCAGCACATTCACGGCTTCGGGGGCACTGATGATTTTAGGGTGATGCTTATTCATATGCCGCGCAGCGGGCAATGAGAAGATATAACTGAGTTTATCGCCCAATTGACGTAGAGTGTGGCGATCGCCATGTAATCTGTGGCTGGCGCTGCCGTAGAGTTCTTGGCTAAGCTGACCAAAGACAGGGGTCCCTCGATGACCCAGCATATCGACCACCAGACGATACTGGTCTACGTTAGCGACTAATATCTTGCCCAGCTTGTCTTTTTTGCCTAAACGTCGATGAATGTCTTGTTTGAGCGAAAGTAATTCAGCCTGTGTTTTTACGGGATCGAAGGGCAGAGCAATTTTTTGATAAAAATCCTGTGTAATTGCTGGCAGAACCGTGCCTTTACTAGAAAGAAAACGCTCCTCCATTTCCCGCGGCCATTTGATGGCGTCTAAAATCTTGATCGGGGTTTGAATGCGGATCAGCTCATCGGAAAAGCGACGTAAATCTTCTTGGTACTGGGCTAATGACTCTGACATTCCCGAAATCCTGTTGCTACTTAGGCGCTAAAATTAGTTCAATCATAGCGGTAAAGTCGTTGTTTTTATAGGTTTCTTACCCAGAACAATTAAATCTTGTCGATTAAGTATCTTATCTGCTATCGATTTAGTGAATCATTTTGGTGCAATATGAATTGTTTTAGCCTGAAAATGGCGAATATTTTTTATGCAAGTAACTGTTAAATATTGTGTTATCCCAATGAGATTAAGACTAATTAGTTTATGCTAAAAGGTTATAAAGTCTGTGTGAGATGATTATGGCTGCACTGTGCTATTTGAGAAACGATGCAGCAGTGCATGTGTTGGTTGTGTCGATTTAACGGTAGCTGATAAAACTAGGCTGACACAGGTTTATAAAATGAGGAAAAGTCGGCTTGGTAAATCAGTGTTAACGTTTGCACCCAGCCCCAAGGAGCTGGGTGAAGGTTTGGATAACAGTCGTGAACTTAAACGACCATAATGCCTTATGGGAGTAGGAAGTTTAGAAAAAGTCATCATCTCCTAATGCGCGTCGTAATTCGGCACGTTCGAGATAATCTTCTAAGCGTTTCTTGATTTCACGCTTATGCTGCATTGCCTCTGCTGCTTTGCTATTTCTAGGGGTGGTCATTGCCTCAATTTCAGTATCGTTGGGCACGACTTCAGTAATATGAGCCATAACGAATTCCTCATGTTGTTCCTAACGCCTTTCTATCTAAAAAGAGTGTGGCAGAAAAGCAAAAAATTTTACTCATAAACGCAAATTTTTTTTCCCATACGACAGTGTGTTACTCCTATGGCATTACTGGATTTTTAGGGGAGTTAAGGCTATTTAAGTTTTTGCTGAATTTTGTGATTTAGCGCATAACACTTTCTTTTTATATTGATGTTAAGTCCTACTTAAATAGTCGGATAAACTTGAATTTGCATAAAAATCGAACAACACTTGGGGAAGACACTCAAATGTAACTTTGCTAGGGAAGCTAATATGGACACGGACCGTTTTCCTGAATCTTTCGGCCCCCCAAAAAGTTTTTTCGTTAGTGTGATTCGTTCAAGTTGGCTGATGTTATTTGCCGCGCTGACTTTTATGGGTATTTCTTGGTTTGTTTTAGAGGAATATTTAAGAGATCGAGGCGAAGAGCGGTTTAATAATAATGTGCAGGATTTGTCCGAAGCCGTTACCCGAAGAATGACGGCCTATGAGCAAGTTTTACGTGGTGGAGTAGGGCTTTTTTTGTCCTCCAACGGCGTCACCCGCAGTGAGTGGCATACCTATGTAACCAATGCTCGTTTATCTGATTATTACCCAGGAATTCAAGGTATTGGTTATGCTGAGTTAGTTACGCCTACTATCTTGGATCAATTTACCCAGCAAGTCCGAGAGGAGGGATTTACTGATTTTCGCGTCACTCCCACAGGTAATAGAGAGCTTTACTGTGTTATCAAATATTTAGAACCATTCGACTGGCGAAATCAACGGGCATTTGGTTTTGACATGTGTTCCGAATCAACTCGTCGCACTGCAATTCTAAACGCTATTGCTTCGGGACAAGTTAAGGTGTCTGGCAAAGTTACCTTAGTGCAGGAAACACCCGATAATTCTCAGGCTGGTGTATTGATGTATGTTCCTTTTTATCATGGTCAACCCGTGACAGAAGCGGAACGTCTACAGCAAGCGATAGGTGTGGTTTACGCACCTTTTCGGATGGATAATTTAATGCAGGGCATTATGGGAAAACGTTTTTCCGGTCTAAAACTTGCCATTTATGATGGTTCAGAGGCAAATCATGCCAGTTTAATGTTTAGTTCCCACAAAGCGCTTCCCTCTCCGAAGGATGTTTTTTATCAATCAAAACTAGAAAACATGGAAGGGCAAGTTTGGCGAATAGATGTTTCTTCTGAGTCGCGCTTTATTTCAATTGCAGAGCAAACCCAAAGTATGTGGCTGCAAGTGATTGGCTGCGCCTTTATTCTTGCCTTACTTTATGCAGTGATCAGTATGGCTCGTAACCGTTACCAAGAGTCAATGTTAACCGCCGAATTAATTGCCAATGAAAAACGCTTTCGTCTAGTCATCGAGGCTTCTCCGAGTGCACTGTTTATGGTTGATAAAACAGGCGCGATTACCTTAGTCAATACCCATGCCGAAAGGCTTTTTGGTTATACGAGGGAGGAGTTACTTGGACGTTCAATTAATATGTTACTACCTGAATCGCTTAGGGAAATTCATAAAAAGCATCTATCTCATTACCTGCTTCATCCCATCGCGAAGAATATGTCGATGCGGGATGATCTGTTTGGTTGCTGCAAAGATGGTACACGTTTGGCGATCGAGGTCGGATTAACTCCTATTCACTTTAGTAATGGGATCTACATTTTAACGACGATCAATAATATTTCTGAACGTAAGCGGATTGAAGCGCAGCGTATCGAGCATACGACAGAGTTGGAGCGTATTAATCAAGAGCTAGATAGATTTGCCTATATTGCTTCCCATGACTTGAAGTCGCCCCTCAGAGGTATTGAGCAACTAACCCATTGGTTAAGTGAAGATCTTGCTGATAACACTAATGAAAATGTCCAAAAATACTTAGGTTTAATTCAGAATCGTATCCAGAGAATGGTGTTATTACTCGACGGGTTGTTAACGTTTTCACGCATTGGGCGTGTTGATATTGAAATGGTTGACACTGATTGTCGACAACTGGTCGAAGATATGTTCGCTTTGGTCGCTCCGCCTCAGGGATTTGAATTGGTCATCGAAGGTAATTTTCCACGATTTAAAACGGTTAAAACGCTCTTAGAACTAGTCGTTCGGAATTTAATTAGCAATGCCATTAAACACCATGATAGAGGTGGTGGTGTACTTAAGGTGCAATGTGAAACAAAAGGCCACTATTACTGGTTTAGCGTGATTGATGATGGACCTGGAATTTCTGCCCCGTTTCACCAGAAAGTATTTGAAATGTTTCAAACTCTTAGACCAAGAGATGAAGTCGAGGGAAGCGGTTTGGGATTGTCGCTTGTCAAAAAGACGGTTGAAAGTCTAGGGGGAGAAATTCTACTTGAATCAGCGGGGCGAGGTTGTTGCTTTAGGTTTAGCTGGCCGATGCACATAGTCAACAAGGAGGCGGTATGAGTAATAGCCATGACTATAAACAAGTGACCATTCTGTTAGTTGATGATGATGATGTGGATTATATGGCGGTGCAGAGGTCGATGAAGCAACTGCGTTTGCTTAATCCTCTTGTGCGAGCGAGGGACGGGCTTGAAGCACTTTCAATTCTGACGCATACCAACGCTATCAAGGGGTCATACTTGATCTTGCTCGATCTCAATATGCCCAGAATGAATGGTTTTGAATTTCTTGAACATATTCGTTCTGATCCGACGTTGTCTTCTTCCGTTGTGTTTATGCTGACGACTTCTAGTACCGATGAAGATCGGATGAGAGCCTACCGTCACCATGTGGCTGGTTACATGGTTAAAACAGATATTAAAGATGGTTTCCACAATATTTTTAATATGTTGGAAGGCTACTGGCGCATCGTTGAGCTTCCAAGCGTATAGGATGTGTATATGGATTTACTACTTATCGATGATGATGAAGTTGATAGAACCGCTATTATTCGAGCGCTACGACAGTCCAAGTTAGCTTTTAATGTGGTTGAGGCAAACTGTGCTTTTGATGGATTGAATCTTGCCTTGGAGCGTCATTTTGACGGGATTCTACTCGATTACCTATTGCCCGATGCTAATGGCTTAGAAGTGCTTATCAAGCTCAATTCTATGACTCAAGATCAAACTGTGGTGGTGATGTTGAGCCGTTACGAAGATGAAAAACTCGCTCAGCGTTGTATTGAGTTAGGTGCCCAAGATTTCTTACTTAAAGATGAAGTTAACTCAAGAATCCTGAGTCGTTCAATTCGTTACGCTAAACAGCGCGCCTCAATGGCACTTGCCCTACGAAATAGCCATCAGAAACTGAAAGAACTGGCGGAGCACGATTCACTCACCAAGTTGATGAATCGTTATGGATTTGAGCTGTGTTTAAATCGCGCCATTGCAAGAGCAAAACGCAGTAATGATTTTTTAGCCGTGATTTTACTTGATCTTGATGATTTTAAAGCGATTAATGACACGTTAGGTCACCAGACTGGTGATATTTTGTTGGTGAAAGTCGCATCTAGACTCAGTGCCGTGTTACGGGATGGTGACGTCATTGCTCGTTTAGGCGGGGATGAATTTGTGGTGTTAGTGACTGACAATGACTACAAATATTTCCCCATGATAGTGGCTAACCGTCTACTTAAAGCTTTTGAAGAAGTGTTTTGCCTTGGAGATAACGATGTGATGATTGGCGCCAGTATTGGCGTGGCATTTTATAATGAAGCCGCCTCCGATAGCTCTGAGTTAATGAAATGCGCCGATATCGCCATGTATCGTGCTAAGAAAATGGGGCGCAATCAGATCCAGTTTTATTCCGAGGCGCTAGATAAAGAAGTCCGCTACCGCAATCATATCGAGTCCAGCTTAAAAATGGCCTTAAGGCAGAATCAGTTTAAGGTTTATTATCAGGTGCAAGTTGACGCGCAAACACACCATATGGTGGGAATGGAGGCGTTAATTCGTTGGCAGCATCCCGAAGATGGTTTGATTTCTCCGGACCAATTTCTGCCCATAGCGGAAGAAATTGGGTTAATGGAAGAAATCGGTGACTGGGTATTGTATGAAGCCTGCCGACAGGCCCAATATTGGCTGAGCCAATTAGCATCAACAGGGCATCGCTTTACCATTGCAGTGAACTTATCTGCATCTCAAATTGGGCATATCAACTTATATGAGAAAATCGCCCATGTTCTTAACGTGACAGGGCTAGCGCCCAGTGCACTTGAGTTGGAAATTACTGAAAACTGTTTGATTGAAGAACCCCACGAACATGCCAAGATCCTCGATAAAATAGCCCAACTTGGAGTGCGATTTGCGTTGGACGATTTTGGTACCGGATTTTCATCCCTTGAACATATAAAGTTGTTCCCCATCAGCGTGTTAAAAATCGATAAAAGTTTTATTGCTTCCTACGATAAGGACGAAAAGGACACTCGTTTACTCACAGCGTTGCTTAACTTTGCCTATGGCTTTAACGTCACCTCTGTTGCCGAGGGAATTGAAACCCTCGAGCAAGCGGAGTTTTGTACAGTAAGGCACTGCAATCTATTACAGGGATACTTCTTTTCTCGTCCTCTAGAGGCAAGCGAATTTGAAGCAAGGTTCATTACACCGTTAGTCACTAAATTGTGAAGATTATCTTACGTTTGACTAAGGCTTAGGTTTTCGTCTGGTGAGGAATATTTTCTTGCTTTACACTGAGCAATAGACAAATATCAGCGCCCCTTTCTGATGCAATGTGCTCAGAGCTTCAATCACTGTGTTTAATTTGGTCATTTAGTAATGAAAATCGGTATTTTATCTCAGTTTCCAGAATTGTATTCCACCCGACGTTTAGTGGCCGCCTGCGAAAGCCGTGGTCATGAGGCTGTGGTGATTAATACCTTGAATTGCTACATGAATATTAATTCCGTTAAACCTAGCATTCATTATCAGGGAGAAGAATTAACAGGGTTTGATGCCATTATTCCGCGTATTCATGCCAGTGTGACCTTTTATGGCTGCGCAGTGGTGCGCCAGTTTGAAATGATGGGTGTATTTGCCGCCAACGATTCAATTTCGATAGCACGCTCGCGGGATAAGTTACGTGCTCTGCAATTACTTTCACGCAAAGGCATTGGTATGCCTATCACTGGATTTGCCAATAAACCCAATGATATTCCTGATCTCATTAATATGGTGGGCGGTGCTCCTTTAGTGATCAAGTTACTCGAAGGTACGCAGGGGATTGGGGTGGTATTAGCGGAAACGAAAACCGCCGCTGAGAGCGTGATTGAAGCCTTTTTAGGGCTCAAAGCCAATATTTTGGTGCAAGAGTATATTCAAGAGTCCAACGGCAGTGATATTCGTTGTTTTGTGGTGGGTGATAAAGTGGTGGCCTCGATGAAGCGTCAGGGGCCAGAGGGCGATTTTCGTTCAAACTTACACTTAGGCGGCTGTGGTGAAAAAGTGAAAATTACGCCAGAAGAGCGCAAGATGGCCGTTGCCGCTGTTAAAGCGATGGGATTAGTCGTTGCAGGCGTGGATATTTTACGTTCGAATCGTGGCCCGTTGATCCTTGAGGTGAACTCAGCTCCCGGTATCGAAGGTATTGAGCAAACTACGGGTATTTCGGTAACTGAGCCTATTGTGGAATATATTGAGAAAATGGTGTTAGCACGTAAGTCGAATCGGGCGGTGATCGCTTAATAAAATACGCCGCGATTAACGCGGCGTGTTTCTTAGTTCTTTATTTTATAAATCAAAGCTATAGGAGTAACCTAAAGCGATTTTAGCATCGTCATCAGCCAGATCAGTATCTGATACCATAAAAGAGACTGTGCCCATGCTGGTATCTGCACTAAGTGTTAGGTTGTAATCGGCATAGTTATCCTCACCAAACCAAGCTTCAACCACATCTCCTGTGGAGTAGCCATAGTGGAATGACAGGCTAAGTTTCTCGGTTAAAGGGAAAGATGCTGTGGCGGCAAGATAACTCATATCTTTGTTATCGAGTGGTTCCGCCGCTACGTCATCACCCGCATTGATCACGTGGGAATAACTAAGTTCGACCCACTTCCAGGTAATAGCCCCGTGGAGCTCACCAAAATCGATGCTGCCTTCGGCATCGGGGTAGGCATAATAGAGATAGCCAAAATCATAGCTGAGATCGTCGGTGATGTTGCCACCGTAACCAGCATAGAGGTCTAACTCGTAGCTAGTGTCATTGCCAAAATCGACATTTGATGCCCACGTACCCGCATAAAATCCTGAGTCATGACTGTAGTCAAGACCGCCTTGGATCGCCACCGCATCATTGGTTTGAGTCACTCCGCGCCATAGATAGTTTGATGTGCCGCCAATATTGCCGGATACCGCCGCAAAGACGTTAGTGGTTAGTAATAATCCCGTCGATAATGCCAAAACGCTGTACAGTGATTTTCTCATACTCATCCCCTCGATTGATTTATTTATCGATTCACTCATGCCACTTAAATACGGCGGCATTGGTGCATCATGGTTTTTTCTGATAAGGGAGTTGCTAATCACATGCCATTATTTGAACATCTTTAAAAACAACTGGTTACATAATTTATGTTAATTAAATGTTTTAAAGCGCTCAAAAATGGAGCGGTGGACGCACTGTGTTTGTGCAAAAAATCATCTTTTATGCTTTCGTGAGGGAAAAAAAACGCCTCACAGAGGAGGCGTTTTATAAAATCAATGTCGAGCGAATTAGTTCACACTATCACGCAAGGTTTTACCCGCTTTAAACTTAGGCACAGTGGCTTCAGCGATCTGGATTTCTTTGCCCGTTTGTGGGTTACGACCAGTACGAGCTGCACGAGTCGCTGTTTCAAAGGAGCCAAATCCGACGATAGAGATTTTGTCACCGTTTTTCATTGATTCAGTAATCGCCGCTTCGAAAGATTTCAATGCTCGTGCTGCTTCAGCTTTAGTGATATCGGCATTTTCTGCAATTTTGGCGATAAGTTCAGTTTTGTTCATTTTTATTGTCTCTTCTTTCCGTAGATTTATGTAAGTCAGCGAGCCTAACATGCCACAAGGTTAAAGCGTTGGAAAGCCCTTTGCTGCGGGCTTGTGTCATCGAAGTAACAAAATTGGAGGGTATTTGCGCCATTCGTGACTTAGGTTTTATTCTTCGAGCAACTGATATAAGAGTTGCTTAACCAATTTGGGTTCGAAGGGCTTGTCGCACAGGGCATTCACCCCAGCCTGAGATACATTACTTAAATGTGTATCGTTAGCCTCAGACGAGACCATTAAAATAGGCACGTGGGATTGTTGACTTTCATTACGGATAAATTGCGTTAATGCCAGTCCATCAACGCTGGGCATATTGTAATCAGTGATAATTAAATCAAACATATTATGACGCATTAATTCAATGGCTTGCGCACCATCTTCTGCTTCGGTAATCAGTTTTATCCCCAAATTACCAATAGTTCGCTTGATCACATTACGTGCCATGCGACTGTCATCAACCACAAGCACGCGTACATCGTGCACATCGAAGTGGCTTAAGTCGAGTTCATCGTGGCTGAGCAAATCGATGGTCGCATTTAGCGCCTTGCCTAAGTGTTCGGCATTAAAAGGTTTTGGCAGAATCGCGACTACGCCAGACTGGCGGAAAATCTCCAATTGTTCACGGCGACATTCACTTGAGATCAGCATAAATTGAATATCTTTATATTCACTTTTGCTGCGCAGGTAGTTCAAAAACTCGGTCGCTGTTCCATCTTCAAAATGCATTGCACTGGCAATGAGATCGGGTTTGTGTCGAGCAATGAGTCCTTTAGCCTCTTCAATATTGGCAGCATTTTCGATGCTAACAATGCCTTCTTGCTGTAAGCGCTTGATGATAATGCGGCGCTGGGTTTCCGATGGCTCAATAATAAGCATCGATAATTCGTTAGGCGATAAATGAGTCATAGTCACAAGCTATTGGGCTTTTTTAGAAAGGCGTTAACTTAGGCGAGAAATAACTGCTTCGCAACACATTAAATCAAGCTTTCAATTTTGCAGTTAAATAATCACGGGTTACCCGTGAAAATGCGATCCAATACTGTACTAATAGCAGGGCAATGATAGACAGCACCAGCGGTAACATCGGGATGTTATGACCCTCTACCACCACTTTAACGTCTTGAGGTGTAATCTGATAGGCGATAATGGCAGTAACCCCAAGTGCTGACAGGCCTAAGGTTTGTAATCCAATATAAATTTTGAGCACTAAGCTAGACCAAGGTGCTTGTGTCAGTATGCCAAACAAAACGGGTAATACACCTAAGGTAAACAAATCGAAGGAGGTGGTGGCGACAGCCCGTAATAGGGCAACAATGGCAAACAGAGTATAAAGGGTTATCAATAGGATTAGGCGTTTAGGCATAAAGTTAGGGTTACTGGCTAATGTGAAGTGGAGCAAGTGTAGGAAATGCCCCGAACTGAGTCCAGCATAACCGTATTATCATGTAGAATACGCCTTTGCTTGGGCATTAAATTAGGTTAAGTGATGACAGAAGTAGAATTTTGGGACTTAGTGACCCGCAGTGAACCAGCGCAATCCCAAGAGTCTTTGGTTGAGGCATTAAAGCTGAAACTGAGTAAACTGAGTGATGAAGAGCTAAAAGTCTTTGATAAGCTGTTTGGTCAACAGATGCGCCGAAGTTATTTATGGTCGGTTTGGGGGGCGGCTTATATCATTACGGGGTGTGATTCTGATTATGCCTTTGCCGAATTTCGCGCTTTTCTGATTTCACTTGGACAAGCCAGTTATGAGGCTGTGATTGCCCAGCCTGATTCGTTAGCGAAGTTAACTGCATGGCCAGAAAAGGATGGTTATGCCTATCCCTTTATTGAAGATTACGATCTTATTGCAGGGCAATTATACGAAGACCGAACGGGTAAAGAGTTGCCTTTTATGCCTTCGGGTAAAGCGACTCCCGTAGGCAAAAAATTTAGCACTAAACCCAAAGACTTAAGACAGCAATATCCTGAGCTTAGTGCGCGTTTTCCGTTTTAATTCGCCCTAAGAGCGCAAACATGCGTTACTGGTAACGTCGAAGGTCATGCCGTATTGGGTACACGTTTGGCGCATGAACTGATGCTCCTCCTGTGCTAATTGGCGGGTAAATTCTTGATCGAGCTGCTCAGTCAGGCGTTGCTCTGCAACTTGCTGTGACTGGGCCAGTTTATCGAAGTGCGATTTTACTGCTTGTTGCTGTTCGGCCGTCAGTGTCGCTGCATGGCTAGATAAACTGATCAGTGTGCTGAGTGTGAGCAGAGTGCATAAGGTAAACTTTGTTATCACTGCATGGCGTATGGGGGCCGTTTTTAGCTTCATAGATAAACTCCAAATTAAAATCACCAGAACTCGGTTGGTTTTTAAATCGTCGTTTGGCTTTCATCGTGCATATATGGACCCATCCGGTTTGCAAGACATTCGATAACGATTTTGAGAAGAGTTCATTGCACCCATATATCCGGCCTGTTATTGAGGGATCCCTCTGGCCCTGATGGATATCTGCTTCTACAGTCCTTATCATCCCTGCGGCTTCGTAATGAGCCTATGCCCGACTAAGGTTTTTAGTAGATCAGTCTGACTGTCTCATCATCAAATCAAGTGTCTTAGCAACTTGCTGGTTGGTTAATTATTCACGTTTATTGAATCTATTCAGTACTATACTGGAAGCCGATACTCTTCCTCACGCGCCGCGATAACCCATGCCATTCTCGCGAGTTTATTGGCGACGGCCACACAGGCTCGATTAAAACCTCGGCGCTCTGCTAACTGTATTGCCCAGCAGCTAAATTTATCCTGTTTATGACAACTGTGCTGCAACACCGCTCTGGCGCCGTGAATAAACAGGGTACGTAAATACGCATTTCCCCGCTTGCTTATCCCAAGGAGGTTATCTTTACCTCCGCTGCTGTGTTGCTTGGGAACCAAGCCACACCAAGCTGAAAAGTGTCTACCATTACTGAAGTCTTTACCCTCTCCAGCAGCCGCATAAAAGGCCGTAGCGGTGACGGGACCAATACCTGGGATAGTCTCTAAACGCTGGCAAATCACATTGTTTTTCGTTTCAGTGAGTACTTGGGTATCACAATCCTTAAGCCGTCTTTCTATATCTGTAACCTCTTCATATAACTGATAAAAAATTGTTCGACCTTTGGTAGTCAGCGCATTGGTTTCGTTAGTCAAAATCTCAGGAAACTGTACTTTAAAAGCCGATTTACTTTTGGCTATCACGATGCCGTATTCAGCTAACATACCTCGCACTTGGTTGATTAAGGCTGTTGATTGCTTAGTTAATCGTTCGCGCATTCGGTGGAGCAGTTGCACATCTTGCTGCTCGACGCTTTTGGGTTTTACAAACCGCATGTTGGGTCGCTGCGCAGCCTCCGCGATGGCTAAAGCATCATTGTAGTCATTTTTGTTACCTTGCCGAAAAGGCACGACAAATTGAGGAGCAATTAACTTGACGCTGTGGCCCAACAGCTCAAATTCTCTGGTCCAGTAATTTGCGCCACTACAGGCTTCCATCACAATCAGCAAGGCTCAATTTTCGCGATAAAGGGAAGCAAGTCTTTGCGTCTAAGCATTTTCTTTTTAATTAACTTGCCTGCTTTATCGACGCCAACAGCATGAAAAACAGACTTTGCGATATCTAAACCGATTGTAGTAATCTTCATAGGTGGACCCGTCCTCTTTCTGATGAGTTTTAGCGACTACATCGTGGCCCATTGCGAGGCCGATTTAAAGTGGATGGGTCCATTCCATTATCCATCCATGACCAACAAAACCAAAGGTATTGCTTAGAAATTAAGCTTACCTAGGATATCTTGAACCTTGGCTGAACCATAACCTTACTGCTCGTTACGCATCTCTTGGCATTGAAATCCCTGTTTACGGGAGTCAAAACCACATTTTAGACCGCATTCCCAAGGCACGTTATCGTAAAAAGATGATTGCTCTTTGGCAAAGTCTCGACAGGCCTCATAGCTGTTGAAATTATCAGTTTTTTTATACTTACCAGAATCATAACCATGGGTATAAATAAAAGATGACCAAGTTTCTGGGCGCGTGTCTTTCTCCCCTGAGGAGATAAACCAAATCGCGCTGGTAAAACAGGAAAGTAGGATCAATACAAATACAGGTACAACGGGGAATTTCATTTTTAATTAGAGGTCATAAAACAGTGTGCGAAGGATAATACTTTTTTAGGTAATATGCGCGTTAAAAAGTCACAAATTAATAACTTTATCCCTTATTGGGTATTGGATACAAAAAGATACGATATCATCTGAAATTTTCTATCATATTTACTAATTTATACAAAAGCTTACTGATTATGTGCTGTTAAGGGGAGCGTTTTGCATTAAGCTCGAGTTCAGGTTAGATTTTGTACGGTATAACGCAGAAACTATTAGGCTTAGGAGGCAAATATGAAAGTCCAGTTCCTATTACTCGCCGGTGTGTTGAGTTGCAGTAGTGTGTGGGCCGCCGATGAGGCGAAAACTGACCCTGTGACTGAAGACGGAGTGGTGAAGATTGTTTGGCAAAATCCAAAAGATTTTCGTGATATTAAATCTTCGGGCGAAATTCAGTCCCGTTATGAAAAGCGTTTATTCGATACCTTAACCACAAATATCAATAAAGAAGCCGTAAAAGTCTTAAAACCGAACCAAAAGTTGGAGATGACAGTTACTGATGTCGACTTAGCGGGCGATATGCGTCCAACCTTTGGGGCGACAGCTGATGATTTACGGGTGATAAAAGATCTTTATCCACCCCGTATAACCTTTAGTTATCAAGTGCTTGAAAATGACAAAGTGATCATCGCGGGGGATGAAAAACTCTCCGACATGGGCTTTATGTCCGGCATTCAGTCAGTGAATGACAAGCCATTTATGTATGAAACAAAAATGCTCAGCGATTGGTTGAAAAAAACCGTTGCGCCTAAGTTGTAGGCATTAGTCCCATCTAAGCACTCAAGGCTTGAAGAGTCTCTTCTTGTTCTTCTAACAGGCAAAATCCGTTACTTGCGGATTTTGCCTGTTTTTTTGCCTTGGCACTTAAGGTCGATAGGCTGTGTTCATTGCAGTTAAAGGTATGGGCTGGTGTGAGTACGCCGACGCATAGGCTGATCAACTTGTGATAACAAGCTTGTCCTTGCCTGTCATCTGCCAGCATTTCTTGGGCTTGCCAATGTTCGGCACTATAGAAGAGAGGTTTATTGGTTTCAAAATCCGTCAATATCCGTTGGCAACGATCGATAAGTTGATTGCAGGTACTGATCACCACAAAGTCATCGCCGCCCACATGGCCAATAAAGCAGTTGTCCGTCTTGTATTTCACTAATAGATTGGCGACCTCGCAGATCACCTCATCGCCGCGGCAAAAGCCGTAAATATCGTTGTAAGGCTTGAACTGACACAGGTCAAAATAGGCCAAGTAGAAAGGCTTTTGTTGAGTTCTGAGACGTTTTAGTTCTTCTTGGATCGGCACATTACCGGGTAAATCAGTTAAGGGATTGGCATGCCTTGCCATCTTGATCCTGTGCTCGGTGATCCGCTGGAGCAAATCTTTGGTGTGGCCAATCCCGAGTAATTGCCCTCGGCGCAGAATAATAAATTGCTGGGCGACGGTATTGGCGCTCTCCGAGGTCAATAACTGACTCACAATGGAGAGCGGTTCGTTAGCTTCAATTTGTAGCACTTGGTGATCCATCACCTCGCTAACCGCATGATTTTCATGAAGCGCCCGACCATAGGGGGTACTGAAAAGTTCGAGCAGAGTGGCTCGGCTAATAATCCCCAGCGGCAGTTGATCTTGCGCCACAACGACAGCTTGTAAGGTGGGTTGGGCGCTAAAGGTGTCGCTTAGGTGCTTCAGCTTGAGTGTCGGCACCACTGTTAGTGCACTGGTACAGAGGCTTTCAGCGGATTCGCTATATCTTGGCTGAATTTGGGTGTTGTTAGGGACTAAGGTCGCTTTCATTGCGCGACTTGGTTGTGCCTCTGGACGTCCAAGCAAATAACCTTGGCAATAAACAATTCCTAGCTGTTTAAGTACGGCTAGTTCTTCTTGGGTTTCAATTCCTTCGGCAATCACTTTACAAGTAAGGCTTTGACAGAGTTCGACAATCGAGCGCACAAACTCTTGTTTAACTGGGGTCGAATCAATTTGGTGGATAAAGTGCCGATCGATTTTTACATAGTCGGGGGATAACTCTGACCACAGCCGTAAACCCGAATAGCCTGCACCTAAATCATCAATAGCCGTCATAAATCCTTGGCTACGATAGTGATTCAGGCAAGATTTGAGTAAATCAATGTCATCGGCGGGATATTGCTCCGACAGCTCAATTACCACTTGTGAGGGTGAAATCCCGAGTTGTTGCAACAGTTGCAGCGTCATACCTTTAGGGTGAGCCGGATCGAGCAGGGCTTTTGGGGAAATATTGATAAACAAGCGCCCTTGAAACTGACGTAGCTTAAATTGCTCCAGCGCAATACGGCGGCATAAGGTTTCTAACTCACTCAACTTGCCTTGATGCTCGGCGGTTTTAAAGAGGGGAACGGGTGAATAAAGTGGGCTGTGTTCTGGCCCACGACTGAGCGCCTCAAAGCCGTGGATCTTATGTTCCAATATATTGAAAATGGGCTGAAATAGGGGGCTGATTGCCCCCTTCGCAATTATCTTATCAAGCTCTTGTGCTAGATCTAAACTCGTCATTACTTCTGCCCCCGCAACAATGTTTGCGGAGTCTATGACTTAGAAATGACAAAATGATGACAATTTGTGCGGCTGAAAATCCACTCGTGGAAATGGAATTAACTTTGCTTTTTAAAGGCGTGCAGCGTTTGCAGCAGCGCGGCCAGTTGACGCACTAAGGTTTCGAGTGCGACGGGGTCAAGGCTAGTGTGTTGCTGCAATTTAGTTAAGTCATCGACCAGTTCTTGCACGTATGGCAAAAAGCGATTGCTTGAAACCATAAACCCTTGTTCGGCTGTAAAGATACTCGTGAATTTTCCATGGCCAGCTTTTTTCAATTCATCTAACTTAGCGTCGGCATCGATGGCTTGGCGATAGGCGATTTGAAGATTTTCTTTCAGTTGCTCTATAACCTTAGTGTGTGGCATAACAGCGTCTCATTGCAAAATTTGCAGGAATTATAAGGGGCAAAGGATATGGCAACAAGTCGGTGGCGACTATTACTCGTACTCTTAAGTGTTACGCTGTTTGCAGGTGGGATAACTTGGGCTGCACCTTCGGATAAACCGCCATTTTATCGTGTGCAATGGCAGGGGAAATCAGCTTATCTGCTGGGCTCTATTCATATTGGTCGTGCTGATTTTTATCCTATGCCTGCACAAGTTGAGGCGGCGTTCGCCAAATCCAAAGGACTTGTTGTCGAAATCGATATGAATAAGGTTGATAGCCGTGCCTTATTGCAAAAATACGGTATGGCAAATTCAGCGCAAGGGCTTGATTGGCAAAGTAGAGATAAACAAACAGTCGCTACAATGAACCAATATTGTGGGGATAAAGCGAGTTTATGTCAGTCAATTCAAGCTTTCGCGCCTTGGCTACAGGCATCTCAACTTAATCTATTACGCTACAATGGCTTAGGTTTTAGCACCGATTATGGTGTCGACATGCAGTTGCTTGGGCGCGGGGATAAGCCGGTTTATGAGTTAGAGACGGCTGACTCACAGTTTCAATTACTTGCCTCCTTCGATAGTCAAATCCAGTGGGCAATGGTACGTGAAGCTATTGATGCGCCGGATGCTGAGCTGCTCTCACTGGTTGATGCATGGCGCAGTGGTGATGAAGCCGCGCTGGATACGCTAATGCAGGAGCAACTGGGTGGCGAGGGTGATACACAGATGCTGGATAAAATTCTCTGGCAGCGTAATAAAGTCATGGCTGATGGGATAATAAGATTGATGGGTTCAGTAACTGCTAGCGAGCCTTTATTTGTAGTGGTGGGAGCGGGCCATGTGGTTGGCGATAAGAGTGTGGTGCAACTCCTTAAGCAGAAGGGCGCGACAGTAACCGCCTGTTGGCGTGAGCAATGTGACTGATCATACTGATATTTAGTGATTTGACTGGGATTGTGCTTGGGACTCTGAGTTTTAACGCACTTGGTGCACTGAGTTAGGAGCAAATCATCGGGTGATTTAATAATACAGGACGCCAAGGCGTCCTGTATTATTTCGCGATATTACTCAGATGCTTGGGACGTTGCAGCGCTTTGCCCTAAAAAATGCACATAACGACCGAGCGAAATATAGGGCTCGCGTTGCGAATATTCGAGCTCCATCGCCAGCAGTTTTTGATAGTCAAAATCCGCAGCTTGCTGTTTTTTCAAATAATCGTGAATGACTCGCACGCCCGACTCGCGCAGCAGGGTCATGTGCCATTCGGCAAACCATTGTTTAACATCATGGATATAAAGCGGGTGCGTTGGCGTGAGGCGTACCTTCTTCTTCACTTTTAGATCGGCGGCCACATAGTCGAAATTACCCGACACGAGCGCATGGAATCGCATCGCTTCTTTATTATAAAACATCAGCGAAAACAGCCCATTGGGCTTAAGCATGGTCAATAAGCCTTCCATGGTGGTCTTGGCATCGACTAGCCATTCAACCACGGCATGACAAAGGATAAGATCGAACATGCCATGTTCAGCAATCGATAAGGCTTGAATGGGCGAATGTACTAAGCTGATGGCCAATGGCGTGTCGCTGGCATCGATTTGCTCTTTCGCTTGGGCGAGCATTTCGGCGGAAATATCGCACAGTACGACTTCATGTCCGAGGCGTGCTAGCTTTTGGCTGAAGTAACCAAAACCGCCGCCGGCATCTAAAATTCGTAATTTTTTATCGCCAAATTGCGCTAATGCAGGAGCAAGATCGCGCCATAGCACGGCAGCACGGATTTCACCTTTAGGCGTGCCATAAATATTCTTCGCGAATTTTTGCGCGAGTTTATCGAAATTCTTATCTTGCACGGGTTAACTAAGTTAAAGACTGGGGGCGATAGTGTCGCACAGGCGGCATATTTTCGCACTTTTCCTGTAGCTGCGATGATTGTTGCTTTAGGAGTTGAGTGTAACTTTTTGATTTTAAAGGTAGTAAAAAATCCTACTTTACTTAGGGATACCCAGAACTCGATCCTCTAGGGTATAATCATGCCGTTTTCGATAAACCTGACTCTAATATACCCAAGCGACCTGAAGATATGAGTTTCAGAGCGTCTAGGGGGCTTCAATTCAAGGCGCATCAATGAAGGAATGTGAACACCTTGTGAATTGATGCAACACCGAAGTGGAGTGCCCTAGGCGCTCCGTCTCGGCGGGTTTTAACGCTCTTTATGCTGTGTTGGTTATTTTTAACTTAGTCCACTAGGTCCGCAAATAACCGCCTTGCCTAAAGAGCGTTACATTCCCGCTGAATCCTCATCTTCAGGTTGTTTGGGTATAATTGTCCATTCGGAGAGTCAGCATCAGCCCTTTTAAGACACTGTTTTGCCTGTTTTACACTCGTGATTTTTTGATTTTCCAGATGTTATGCATCTGTCCGAGGGTATTGCTGGCTATCCGTGCATAGGGATAGTTAATTAAAAGGTACTCAGACTTGAATAATGCATATTGTGTTGAATTGAACGCGATGCCGTCGCTGTTTTCTCTTTATCGCAAGATTTTCTTTGGCCGTAAACCCGGTTGGGATCAACAGCCGCTGCCTTATATCAAGGTGAGCGCGCCCAATGTGAAGGTGTCCGAGGCAAAAGTCAGCCAATATGCGCAAGTGTGTGGTTTTGATTTCGACGGTAAAATATTACCTCCCACCTACCTTTATGTGATGGCATTTCGCCTGCACGCGGTGATTTTTACCCATGATGGCATTACCTTCCCGTTACTTGGGATGATCCATTTAAAGAACCGTATTCAAGTTTATCGCCCGACGACGGTCGATGACGTGTTTTCCCTGGAATGCGCGCTAACAACCAGCCGTGAAACTGATTCGGGCTTAGAATTTGAGTTTGTTTCTAAGGCCTTTGTGGGCGAAGAATTGGTGTGGGAATCGCTGTCGACTTACCTCTATCGCATAGAGACTGCCGGTCGTCGCGTTCGTCCTCCAAAGGCACTTGAAATGGCTTGGGACTCGCCTCAATCATGGGAGTTGAGTGAAGATTTAGGTCGTCGTTATGCCAAAGCGTCGGGTGACTATAACCTGATCCACTTGCATCCGGTGCTGTCGAAACGTTTTGGTTTTGACCGAGTGCTGGCCCATGGTATGTGGTCTAAGGCGCGCTGCTTAGCGGAATTGATGCCTGAGATTGGTGAGCGCCCCTTTGTGGTCGATGTTGCCTTTAAGCTGCCGTTACTGATGCCTGCCGAAGTGGGATTTGGTTACGAAAAGTCGCCAGACAAGTGGGTGTTTGAGCTGCGAGACAGTAAAGGTCGCAGACCGCACCTCAGTGGTGAAGTACAGCTTTAAGCAGGATCAAGATAACGGCGCCAAGTGCGCCGTTATTGTTGGTGTTGTTTGAGGGGGGGGGGGCGTGGGTTAAGGCACGCTGTGTCCGGTTGATGCTTGCCAGATACTAAACCATTGCTGCCGGTCTAATGTGAGCGTCCGTGCGGCCACCGCGGTTTTTATCCTCGCGATATTACCACTGCCAATAATCGGTACGGGTCGACTCGGTAACATCCGCACCCAAGCATAAATCACTTGGCTGATATCTTGGGCGCCAATCTCATCGGCGATGACTGCTAAGGTTTGTTGCAAGCGAATGGCCTGTGGATGGCTATTGTCAAAGATTTTTCCGCCGCCTAAGCAGGACCAAGCCATCGGCCGAATGCGCCGCTCCTGACATAAATCGAGACTGCCATCGTGTAAACTCGCCATCATTAGCGGAGAGATCTCCAGCTGATTAGTGACTAAGGGCTCAGTTAATCTCGACTGCAATAATGACAACTGCGCATTGGTGAAGTTAGATACCCCAAAATGTTGCACTTTCCCAGCTTGTTTTAAGTCAGCAAAGGCATCGGCCACTAGATCGGCGTCCATTAAAGGATCGGGTCTGTGGATCAGCAACAGATCTATATAATCGGTTTTAAGCGACTTTAGTGATTGCTCCACGCTGGCAATAATATGCGCTTTGGAGGTGTCGTAATGGTTCACGTAGCGCTCGGGACGGCAATTGAAGGCGGGTTTTATGCCGCATTTGCTCACTAATTGCATCTGCTGTCTTAAGGCGGGTTTTAGCGCTAATGCTTCGCCGAACAGGGCTTCGCACTGGTATTGGCCGTAAATATCGGCGTGGTCCATAGTGGTCACACCTAGGTCTAAATAGTGTTCTATCAGATTAAGTCGCTCGGCGGGTGACATTTGCCAATTGTGCATTCGCCAAAAGCCGGCAACAAACTCTGAAAAAGTAAAAGGGGATCCGTTCATGTTGTTTCTCTTTTGGGAATCTGTATTTTGTAGGGTGAAGGGCCTTGGTCGATTTATTTGATGCAGATTAAGGAATCGCTCATTAACCCTTTCGATGGCTATATATCTTAAAGCTAATCACCTACTATCCGCCATATTCAATCAGCGGTGGCTGATACAAACTGTTTGCACGCTTTTGTTCCGTATACTCATTTCCTATAAAAGTTTGTATACCAAAGTTCCAGAGGAAAATATTACCCATGCTAACCGATATGGAGATTTCGCGCCGCGCGCATCTAAAAGATATCGCACAACTTGGTGCAGAGTTTGGGTTGTTGCCCGAAGAGATGCAGCTATTTGGTCATACCAAAGCTAAGGTGGAGCCACAAGTACAGCAGCGCTTAGCCGGGCAACCAAAGGGGAAGCTGATTATTGTGACCGCAGTGACGCCAACGCCCCATGGTGAAGGCAAAACCGTGACGACTATTGGTTTAACGCAATCGCTCAAGGCGCTCGGCAACAAAGTCTGTGCCTGTATTCGCCAGCCAAGTATGGGGCCTGTATTTGGGGTGAAAGGTGGCGCCGCAGGCGGTGGTTACGCCCAAGTGGTGCCCATGCAGGAGCTGAATTTGCACCTAACAGGCGACATTCATGCTGTGAGTAGCGCACATAATCTTGGTGCAGCGGCGATTGCTTCTCGGCTTTACCATGAGACGCGTTTGGGGCGGGCGGAATATGAGCGTCAATCGGGATTAAGGTATTTAGATATTGAGCCTAAGGGTATTCGTTGGCACAGGGTGGTTGATCATAACGACCGTTGCTTGCGGGAAATTGAGGTGGGATTGGGTGAAAACAACGGTCCTGCTTATCATTCAAGATTTGATATTACTGCCGCTTCAGAGTTAATGGCGATTCTGGCGCTGAGCGGCAATCTGGCGGATATGCGCGCACGTATAGGTAAGTTAGTGCTAGCCCTTAATCGTCAAGGGGAAACCATTAGCGCGCAAGATCTTGGTGTCGCAGGTGCGATGACAGCGATTATGGCGGAGGCGGTAAAACCCACTTTAATGCAGACCTTAAACGGTGCTCCTTGTCTTATTCATGGGGGCCCCTTTGCCAATATCGCCCACGGTAACTCATCGGTGATTGCTGATGATATTGCGTTAAAGTTAGCCGATTTTGTGGTGACCGAAGGTGGGTTTGGTTCCGATATGGGCTTTGAAAAGTTCTGTAATATCAAGGCGCGTCAGTCGGGATTAACCCCGAGCGCCGCGGTATTAGTGACCACTTTGAAAGCACTTAAGGCCAATAGTGGCCTATCGTCCGATGCGGATATTAATGCACCAGACCAAGTCCGTCTTGAGGCGGGTTTTGCCAACTTAAACTGGCATATCAACAATGTAGCGCGTTACGGTATTCCCGTTGTTGTTGCTATCAATCGTTTTGCCACCGATACGGACGCCGAGCTTAACTGGTTAATTGAGGCTGTAAGTGCTACCGCGGCATTTGGTTGCGAACTTAGCGAGGCTTTTAGCCAAGGTGAAATAGGCGCCATTAGCCTCGCACAAACCGTAATCCGTGCCTGTGAGCAGCCAAGCGAGTTTCGGTTGTTATATCCTGATGATATGGACTTAGAAGCTAAATTATCGATCTTAGCTGAAGTGGGTTATGGCGCCGCAGGGGTGAGCTTATCCGATGCGGCTAAGCTGCAATTACAGGAACTCAACTCGCTTGGTTATGGGCATTTACCTGTTTGCATGGCGAAAACACCCTTATCCATTAGCCACGATCCTCAGCTTAAAGGTGTGCCCCAAGGTTTTATCGTGCCTGTGCGTGAATTAGTGTTAAATGCGGGCGCTGGGTTTATCACTGCGCTGGTGGGCAATGTGATGACCATGCCAGGGCTTGGGTTAAGTCCTGGTTATTTAAAGGTAGATATCACCGTAGATGGTGAGATTACTGGATTAGGTTAGTTTGTTAGCCATTTGAATGTAAAGATGAAAAGGCGCAATCAAAGATTGCGCCTTTTGTTAAGAATTCGCTTTGACGAAAGACTATTTACTGGTTTGGTAAATATGCACATCGCGCTGTGGGAAAGGAATGCTGATACCCTCAGCATCGAAGCGCATTTTCACCTCACGGGTGATATCCCAATATACATCCCAATAGTCTTCTGGTTTTGCCCAGGGGCGGACGATAAAGTCGACCAAGGATTCTCCTAATACGTGCAACTTAATCAGTGGTGCAGGCACTTTTTGTACTTTAGGATGCGCCTCAACAATCGATTTTAGTACCGCTTCGGCCTGCTCAATACTATCGCCATAGCCGATGCTAAATGTCATATCGACTCGGCGCTGGTGCTCGGCGGTAATATTGTTGATGGTATCCCCCCAAATCTTATTGTTGGGAATGATAAGTCTCTGGTTATCTAATGTTTTAATGGTGGTAGAGACTAGGCTCATATGGCTAACGCGCCCCGATACGCCAGCCGCATTAATCAAATCGCCGACATCATACGGACGATAGATCAAAATCATCATGCCTGAAGCGAAGTTGGATAGAGTATCTTGCAGGGCAAAACCGATGATCACACCCGCGATACCAAAGCCAGCCAGTAAGGGGCCTAATTCGATACCAAGCTGGGATAAAGCAATCAGTACGCCGATAGTAAATACTGCCTTGCCCGAGAGTGAGGTAAAGAAGTCTTGTAGTAACTTGCTGAAATTCAACTTAGAGTTGCTAACGGTATTACTGACTATTTTTTTCACCAGTTTGCCTGCAAGGCCAGCGACAAACAGGATCAGAGAGAAGATAAATAACTTAAAGACCAATGTTGGTCCATGATTAATGGCTTGATCCTTCGCAGTATTTAGCCATTGCTCTATTAAGCTCGATGCCACATCAATGTTTAATACGTCCTGCGTAATATCACCTGAAATACTAAACAAGGTCTTTTTGAGCAAGGCGGTATTTTGCCCTAGTGCATCCAGTAACTCGATATTGGTGCTGAGGCTCTGGCTGTTTTGTGCTAAACGTTCTTTTAGTTGTATCACGCGACTGGTTTGCGCTGCGGTAACGTCTTTCCCTGCATTGGTGGCATCATTGACCGCATTTTGTAACTGTTGTTGGGTGTAAGTGACAAAGCTGTCGAAGTTATCGGCGCGGTTAAGCAGGAGTTGGGTGAGCTGTGTTTTTTCAGCTGTTACATCTTGGCCAATTTGGATTAGCCAGTTTAAGGTCTCAAGCCGTTGCTTATAGTTATTGTCTTTGTCGAGTTCACGTTTTGAGATCTCGAGTAAGGTGGCTTCATCATCCGCCGTGCCAAGTTTTTGAGCCAACTTGGTGATGAGATCATTAAAGTAGTCGTTAATTTTCAGATTAAACTGCAATTGCTCTTGGATTAGAGCCAGCATAAAAGTTTTATCGTAAGTATTATCATCCAAGAGTGCTTTAATCTTATTGCGTAACTGTAAGGTCTTATTTTGAATGCGATATTCAACAATGGTGCGTAATTCACCTTGGTATTGACCTAAGCGCGCAATGTCCTCTTTAATGGCGGTCTGAAGTGTGGTTAATTCACTTTGGGTTTCGTTTGATGCCGAAGCGGTTGGGCTGGTTGTAATGGGGTCTGGATCTGCAGCGAATACCTTGGCACTCATCAGTAGTGGAAAGCTTAGGGCAAGTATCAATATTAGCGAGCGGCGCATAGACGTTATCTTCCACAAAAAGAGGTAGGTATATGATAGGTGTCGAGCTAAACCCTGTAAAATATCAACAGCATAATAGACTAACAATGTTTAAAATTTGTGCGCCAGTTTACAGCTTTAGGCCATAGAATGAAGCTCTGAAACCTCGACGCTAATTAGTTCGACGGAATGGGATAAGGATCTGATAAACTTAGCGCCCCATAGTTAGGAATGTACTTTACATGCTGTGCTCCCATTGTCATCAGTCGATTAAAATTGCCCAAATTACCCAGCAGCGCGGAAAGGGCTTTCACGCCCAAGTCCAATGTCCCCATTGTTCAGCGTGGCTTGGTCATAGTCCTAAATTATTGAAGTTAAAGTTGTTTGGTTTTTATGCGAGTGTTCTGACGGGCTTATACAGTTACTTCGATGCCTCGACGCGGCATTTTTTGATCCCTGTGATGATCTTCTGTGTGATGTTGCTGTTGGTGAGTCATTTTATGGATCAGCTGCAAACGATTGAGGCACCAGAGAAGGAAGACGATAGCGATCAACGGCAAAAGTATCGCTAGAGATGGGATGACACTGGTTTAACCCTGTCGAGCCGTTTAGGGGCCTACCACTGAGGCTCGACATTGTTTTACAGGGTAAACCTGTTATTGAATAACCTGTTCTTGACTCTCTAATGAGTGTTCTACGTAATAAATCCCGCCCAAAATGACTGCGCCGAAAATCACTATCCCTAAGATTAATCCTAAGTTTTCACGAAAGAATGCTAGCATTTTGGTTGCCTTTTGCTGGGTTGAATAGAATTAAATATTTAGCCTGTATAACACTGGGCACATAATAGATTCACTGACTTAAGCTAATCTTAAATAACTCTTTTTGCCAATAATGTGCTCTTTTTAAGGCGTCATCAGTTGCAATGGTAAATATCTTGTAACGCATTGCTTGACCATTACCTTATTGCAACTTACTAGCGGCCTGACTTAAACTTGTGCCACTTTTTACTATGGGGACGACTGAGTGAGACTAGATAGTCACTTAAGACGCACAATTTCGATATGGCTTGCCGCCGTATTGATACTGCTGTCTTTTGTTGCCTCAGCCCATAGTGTGACTCACCTTGATGATGGGGCGAAGACGCACTGTACGCTCTGCTTCCATCAACATCAGCTAAATAAAATTCTGTTCACAGCTCCGCAGACGTTAAATTTAGCGATACAGCGATTTGATGTTTGTGAGTTTGTCTTACCCGTTACCTTCTTCAAACACGTCAGTGTTTACCTAAGCCGTGCGCCGCCTGTTCTCCATTAAATCAACTTTAATATTTTAACTTATTGTATTTCTTGATGACTTAACTTAGTCATCGAGTGCTAGTTGTATTTTGGAGATATCATGACTGTTTTTAACAACCGAATTTCTTTGGTGGCCTTGGCGTGCGCATTTGCTTCGCCGACGTTATTTGCCGCTGACTCAAGTTTAACCAATCCAGCGATCAGTGCGGTGCTGAATGGCTATTATCAAACGGCTGAACGCCCATTGGCAGAAACCGCCGAAGGATTTGGTTTAGGTGAAACTGAGTTGGCGATGAGTGCCAATATTGACGACATGTTCTACGGCAAAGTGACCGCCGTCGTTGAGATGCATGATGGTGAAACCGAGCTTAATCTTGAAGAAGCCTTTATCCAAACCATGGCAATGCCTGCGGGTTTTTCCATCCGTGGCGGACGTTTCCTGTCGGATATCGGTTATCTAAATAACCAGCATTTACATACCGATTCATTCACCGACCGCCCGATTGCTTACCGTGCATTTTTCGGCGGCCACTACTTCGATGATGGCGTGCGCTTAAACTTTGTTGCTCCAACTGATTTGTATTGGACCATTGGCGCTGAAGCGTTCAAGGGCGAGAGCATGCGCGCCGCCGATGAACATGGCGAACGTGAGTTTAAAAATGTCGGTGTGTACACCTTATATTCAAAAATCGGTGGCGATATAGGGGATAACAGTTCATGGCAGGCGGGATTGAGTTACTTACGTAACGAAAACGGTCAAGTCACAGCCCATGAAGAAGGCGATGAGCACGAAGACGAAACTGCCGAGGAAGGCCATGACCACAGCCATGCGGCATCTTACACAGGTAAAAACACCTATGGTGCTGATTTTGTGTATAAATGGGCGCCAAATGGTAACTATAAATACCAAAACCTGACCCTGAGCGGCGAGTATTATCGTGTGACTGACTTTGTGCCGAGCGACCTTCATCCCGAGGATGCGCCGAGCAAGGATTATCATCAAGGTTGGTATCTGAGCAGCGTATATCAATTCACGCCTAGCTGGTCTGCGGGTGTGCGTTACGGCGAGGTGGATACCCAAGAGCTCCATGGCGATCATTTCCATGGACAGAAGTTAAAGGAATCTGAGGTGAGTCTGGCGTGGCATTCGAGCCATTTCTCGACGGTACGTTTCCAGTACACCAATCAGAAGGGAACTAACTTCGATGGAATCGAAGACGACAATGTTTTCACTGTTCAATACATTATGTCTCTGGGGGCTCACGGTGCGCATCAATTCTAATTTTGTTAAAGCGGCCGCAGCGGCCCTGTCTTTCGCCTGTTCAGGCTTTGCCCATGCAGAGCTGAATGTGTTTGCCTGTGAACCCGAATATGCCGCATTGGCAAAAGAGTTGGCTCCAAACGCCAGCATTTATTCGGCAACCACGGCCTTACAGGATCCGCATCAAGTGCAGGCGCGTCCGAGTTTGATCGCCAAAATGCGCCAAGCGGATCTGGTGGTCTGTGCGGGCGCCGATTTAGAAATCGGTTGGCTGCCAATGCTGCAAATGAAGTCGGCTAACGCTAAGGTTCGCTCTACCGATCAGGGGTTGTTTTTCGCCGCCGATCAAATCGATACCTTAGATAAGTTAGCGAGTGTGGACCGCAGCATGGGTGATGTGCATGCTCAGGGAAATCCGCATATTCACTTCGATCCGACTCGTTTGCTAAGCGTCGCGAATGCGCTCAGCGCTAAGATGAGTCAACTCGACCCGAGCGAGGCGGCGAATTACCAAAAGGCATTAGCGGATTTTAGCACTCGTTGGCAGGCGGCGATCCCTCGTTGGGAAGAACAAGCCAAACCGTTAAAAGGCAAAAAGGTCATCGCCTATCACACCAGCTTTAGATATCTGTTCAACTGGTTGGGGATTGAACAAGCTGCTGATCTTGAGCCTAAACCCGGTCTGGCGCCGACTAGCGGCCATTTAGCGAGTTTGCTGAGCCGTGCTGAGCAGGGCGATATTCTGGCTGTAGTTGTGGCGTCCTATCAGGATGAGCGTGGTGCTAAGTGGTTGGGTGAAAAGGCTAATCTACCTGTGCTTATGTTGCCAATGTCGGTAGGTGGCAACGATGCGAGTCAAGATCTCTTCAGCCTCTACGACAGCGCGATAGCCCTCTTAAACGGGGTGAAATAAGCCTATGTTGGATCTGGAACTGATGTCGATCCTGCTGCCAGCGCTGGCGGCGGGGATCTTAGTGCTCTCAACGCATATTGTACTTGGCAAACAAGTGCTTAAGCGTGGGATCATCTTTATCGATTTAGCCATTGCGCAAGTCGCCGCGTTGGGGGCGATTGTGGCGCACATGGACCACAGGTTAGAAGAGATGCCATTTTCTAATGCGTGGATGCCGGCCTTATTCGCCCTTGCGGGGGCGGGGTTTATCGCTTGGTTATCTAAGCGAATGGCGGGTGAGTTAGAAGCCATGATCGGTTGTTTTTATGTGCTATCGGCCGTGGCCGCTATGCTATTGCTGGCGAACGATCCCCATGGTGCAGAGCTGCTAAAACAATTGATGTCGGGCCAGATCCTTTGGGTGAGTTGGTCGCAATTAGTGTTACCGACAGTGGTTTATGCTGGGGTGTTGGCGTTGATTTTTTGGCGGCCACAAATATTAAATGGTGCCGGATTCTATCTCCTGTTTGCCCTAGTTATTACGTTGTCGGTTGAGCTGGTGGGCGTCTATTTAGTATTTAGTACCTTGATTTTACCTGCACTTGCTCTGAATAAATACCAAGGTAAAAACGGCTTGTTTTACGCCTATCTGGTCGGCCTTATGGGTTACTTACTTGGTCTGGTATTATCGGCAACCATGGATTTACCGAGTGGGGCGGCGATTGTCGCAACCTTGGCAGTCAGTGCACTGGTATTTCGTGTAGGCTTAAGCAAAATGGCTACAGTGAGTCAGATCTAACGCTAGGTTTTATGCTGAGTGTTAGGCGTTGATATTGATTTAAAAGCCCATCGATACGCTTATTGCGTGAGTAACGATGGGCTTTTGTTTGATTGTTAGCAACTCAGCTAACAGATGTAAACATTATATTGAGTCCCTAGGGCTGGGTGGCTATACTGTCGCCACTTTCACCCTTGGAGTATGTCGTGCTATTAATTGTCAGATCTGTGTTGTTGGCGGTGTCATTGTTACTTGCATTTATTTTTGGTGGTTTGGTTTGCCTATTACGACCTCGTCACCGTGACAATGTACATATGTTCGCCAAGATCTTTTCATCCGCAGCGCCGATTTTAGGGCTTAAAGTCATAGTACGTCGGCCTAAGGAAGTGCAGGATGGCCCCTATATATTTCTTGGAAATCATCAAAATAACTTCGATTTATTCACACATACTAAAGCGGTACCTAAAGGCACTGTGAGCTTAGGGAAAAAGAGCTTAGTGTGGATCCCCTTGTTTGGCCAGATCTATTGGCTTTCAGGTAATATTCTGATCGATAGAAAAAATCGCAATAGTGCTTTTGATACCATGGCGAAAACGGCGGAAAAAATTAAGCAGAATCGTCTTTCCGTGTGGATTTTCCCTGAGGGTACGCGCTCACGGGGGCGCGGACTGTTGCCCTTCAAAGCGGGAGCTTTCCACACTGCGATTGCGGCTGGTGTGCCAGTCGTACCCGTGTTGACGTCATGCCAAAGTCATATTGATTTGAACCGTTGGGATAATGGTGTGGTGATTATTGAGATGATGGCGCCAATCCCGACTGAAGGTTTGGATAAAGCTGACGCGAAAGCCTTTTCGGCACAGGTGCACGAGATTATGTCGGCAAAATTTAACGAGATAAATCGCGAAGCGGCAACATTAATGGGTAAAACTATCCCGGCTGATGACGTATAATAACGCCAATTTGAGCCAGTTTTATCTTAACGGAGACAAGTCCATGTCTATTGAAAGTCAGTTAAAAGCCCAATTCGCCGAGAATCGTGACATAGTGCAAGCCTTGCTCGACGATGGCTCAGAGCCAGATGCTGAATACACCATTGAGCACCATTTTTCATCGAGCAATTTTGAGCGCTTAGAAAAGGCTGCGGTTGATGCATTCAAACTTGGATTTGAAGTCAATGATGCTGAAGAAATGGAATTGGAAGATGGTTCGGTGATTTTCTGTTTTGACGCTGTTGCTTATCACAAGTTAGAAATTCCATTATTAGACAAAGCGACTGAACAGTTATTGCAACTCGCAGCCAAGCAAAAAGTGGATTATGACGGTTGGGGTACTTACTTTGTTGGCGATGAAGAAGATGAAGACGAAGAAGATGACGAACAGGACGATGGTTTTCCACATTAATACGTTGTCATAATTCTTATAAAGTAAAAGCCCATCAATGATGGGCTTTTACTTTATTAAGCCTAATTAAGTGGAAATTGCTGCTGCATGTAGGACGCTACAATTTCGGCCTTTCTGTTTGGCCTCGTAAAGCGCTTTGTCTGAGCAGGAAATCCAACTTGAACTGCTCGTAATATGTTTGCCTATTTCACATACGCCAAGGCTGACAGTCACTTTAATCTTCAGCCCCTCATACACTACGGTGGATTCAGCGATCTTTTCCCTCAAACGCTCGGTAAAGTTGAGGGCATCGGTGCCACTGGTATTGGGCATGACTACCGCAAACTCTTCGCCGCCATAGCGACCGACACAGTCGGTTTCCCGCAATGAATGACTCAGAAGATGGGCGATATGTTGAATAACCTTGTCACCTGCAAGGTGGCCGTAGGTGTCATTGATATTTTTGAAATGATCAATATCAATCATCACCAAGCTTGCTACACCGGAATAACGGGCATAGAGATCGTACTCGTGTTCCAAGCATAGTTGCCAATGGCGGCGATTATGCAGTTGCGTTAATCCATCGGTTTGACTAAGACGCTCTAACTGTTCGTTGGCGGCCTTGATCTGCAACTTATTCACGGCGATATCGGTGACATCATAAATAATCACACTGATATGGGTAATTTTGCCTGTTAATGAAGCGAGAGGCAGCAAAGTTACGTTCTGGTACATAAAATCGGCGCGCCCAGTAATTGGACGATAGTTTTTAAACTGAAACACGTAAGGTCTTTGTTCCCAACTAATAAATGCTCGATTTTTGAGCATAAAAACCGATTCCATTTTTTGCTTTAGCCAAGTAGCTGGCAAATCTGGGAAGCGGCTAAACAGGTTTTGACCTTTAATAGAATTGGGTGAAACGCCACTATGGTTTTCCATAAAGCCGTTCCACAGTTGGATATTATAATCGCGATCTAATACCACGAGACCCACTTCTATGGTTTGTACCATATCGATTAGCCAATGGAGTTCGTTCATTGCGCTTTGATCGTTTGACATAAGGTAAAGTCCAACTGATTAATCGAGTAAATAACCGAGTTTGTAGCTCAGTGTCGGAATAGAGTCTTCGGTAAAGAGCAACAGTAAGTCGCATTGAATATTATGATTTTCAATACGATAGTTGATTTCCATCGCTAATGTTCTGTGCCATTTTTCCGAATTATCATGGATAAGATCATTCACTGTACAGTGACGGCCCAACACCACAGGATGGGCTTGGCTGAATTTCATATCGAGTTGTTCTGAGATCCCATTCAGGAATGCACCAATCAATACGTTCCCCGTGTCGATCAGTACTTCAATCTCGGTATTCTTATCCTCAGGATTTGCAACCCCCATGAGCTTGGCCATATCTTTAAAGCTTGAATCATGGAATAACAACAGTGCTTCACCCGCAACGCCTGCACCAATAAATCCTTGGCAAAGTGCTGAAACAGTTGAGCTTTCTTCTGTTGCTTTCAGAGCCATGGTCAGTTCGCTGACTTCGAGCACGTTCACATTGGGGATAGGTAATAGGACAAATACGTCGAGTAATTTGGCGAGCAAATCGGCTGCACGGCCCATGGCAACGTTAGCGATCTCTTGGCAGGCATCACGCATATCGACTTTGATCATCGGCGTGTCTTCCACCTGATCTTTCTGCGTTAGGGTAAGAATGCCGTACTCTTGGAGGATATTACTGATGGCATCAGCACTGACGGGTTTTTGGATAAAGTCCAATGCACCTAGAGCTTTAACACGTTCATGAGCTTTGATTTGTATATCACCCGAGACCACAATGATAAGGGCGGGGAGATCGTTTTGTTGAACGGTTTGTAGTACTTCATAACCATCCATTACGGGCATATTGAGATCGAGGAAGACCACTTCGCCTTTACCTGCGCGAATGGCATCTAACCCTTCGGCACCATTGGTCGCGTAGGTAATCTCGACATCCCACTCTTTGGGAAGGGTGCGAGCCATTTGTTTACGCGCCATAGCGGAATCGTCACAGATGAGTACAGAGATTGTCATGCTGACTACAGATCCTTATTTGCCCATTTATTGAAGATAACACTAATTCTTCATGTTTGAGTGACGAATTATGTGCTTCGGGCAAGTTTGATTTACATCATCTATATATAACTTATAGATTTAATTAGCTAATTTTATTTATCTTGCCATTAAATTCTAAAGGCATAGTGCGATTAAAATTGTGGTTAGCTAAGTTAACTTCGTTATTTATCGCAAAAAATACCTCGATTTTGCGACCATCTATATGCTTAATCCATCAACAGATGTCTACAGTATCGATCCTCTATCTGCACAGGTATACATGCTGTAGGTAAGCGGAGTTGCTAGAGATGCATTTTGTTCAAATTAGACGCTGGCATGGGCTGAACAGCATCGTAAATTTATTCTAACAGCTTCATAAATCAGAATTTGTTAGGTTTTAGATTGCAGCCTAACATAATCGCACACTAATACTTAACGGTGACTGACAATATTTTGACTAAAGTCAAAATTCGGCCTTATGTTACATGTTTTGGTTAATCATGCCAAACATGTTAACATTTGGTCTGGACTGACCAGTAGCAGGATATTTCATGGGTGAGCGTTGTGTGCAAGTTACGGTTGAGAATGGCATCGCAAATGTTGTGCTTAATCGTCCAGAAAAGTTCAATGCAATTAATTATTTGATGTTTAGCGAACTCGATAAAACCATCAAAAGGATTAAATCAGATCCGCGTATTCGGCTAGTAATTTTATCTGGCGCTGGAGGTCATTTTAGTTCTGGCTTGGATGTCAAAAGCGTGATGTCGGCGCCGATGCAAGCAGTTAAATTGCTGTTTAAAGGGTTGCCAGGCAATGCCAACCTAGCCCAAAGAGTATCCCTTGGCTGGCAGCGTTTACCTGTACCCGTTATCGCGGTATTGGAAGGCTGCTGTTATGGTGGAGGAATGCAAATCGCTTTAGGTGCGGATTTTAGGATAGCAAGCCCTGACAGTAAGTTATCCATTATGGAGGCCAAATGGGGGCTGGTGCCCGATATGGCAGGCCTAGTGGCATTGCGGCAAATTATGCCAAAGGATCAAGCGATGTTACTCAGTCTCACGGCAAAAGTGCTCTCTGGCGAAGAGGCTAACACCTTAGGTTTAGTGACTCAGTTAAGTGATAACCCAATGTTAAGCGCGCAACAATTGGCGGAAGAACTCCTCAATACCTCCCCCGATGCGGCTGCGGCAATTAAGCTGAGTATTAACCGCAGCTGGACTGCTTCGGTCCGTGCGTTGCTATGCCGCGAGTCATGGAGTCAAGTGAGATTACTGCTTGGCAAAAATCGTACTATCGCTGCGGTTCGTCAGTTAAAAGATCCCACTAAACCCTACAAGGATCGCCAGTCTGGCTGGTAACTTGGTTGATGCCATTAGCGAGAAAGCCATGTTAAAGACTTCCTCAATGCTGAGGCTGCGTTGCTGTGTCGAGCTTTATTTTGTTCTAGCAAGCCGTGCTCGTAAAATCAGGGGGATTAAAATTTCAATAGGCGCCGCTCATTCGGGCGGCGAATCCTCTAATGGCCGATAAACAATTCTGCCAAGCGCTTTCATTATCCAGATTCAATGCCAGCGTTGTCTGCCGATAATTGGGTGCCTCTAAGGTCACTGCCAGCGTTTTACGTTGTTCAGCCGTTTCTAATGAGGCGGGGTGACCATCGGGTGATTGAATGTCGAGTATCGGCATCGTGAGTTTAGCGAGCTTCTCGGCTATGGCTTGGTTGCGCGTTTCGTCTGCACTGTAGGGATTGATGACAATCAATACATCGGGATCGGCAATTTTCTTTTGGCTTAATAGGCTTATCAATAATCCAGCACTTTGATCGGCGGTGATCAGTACTCGTTTGCCAGGATAATCGCTACCAACGCTGTCGAGCTGTGACATGCTTTTAACGAGAAAGTCTTCTTGCTCAAGGAGATGCTTATTACTGTCTTCAGGCTTTACCTTTTGACTTGGTTTATTGGAAGGCGTGGTTAATTGCGCTGACCCCGCAGTCGCGACTTCAGTTGCTGGGGTGGCAAAATTGGGCGCTGGTGGTTCTGTTGGCGGCGTGAGGCTTAAGCTCGCCCAGCCGGCAGCATTGATATTACGTCGGACAAAGGCCATTAATCCGGGCGCATCGGCGGTGCCATTAGTGGCGGGTAAAATAATGGCTGCACCGAGTTTTTTTCGGCCTTCCCACGAGCGGACTAAGAGTTCAAGTGGTTGGTCATCAATGGTGATTTGTTTGATCTCATTGGCGGGTAAATAGCTGCTCGCTCTTTTAACGGGCGTCGGTTTGTTAGGATTAGACTGAGCTACTTCGGCGCTAGGCTCGGGAGTTTGGCTACTGGGATCGGCGGCGAGTAAGCTCGCACTGGCGAGAGCTAAGGTGAGGCTCAATACCGAGGGAATGATACGCGCCATAGAATTGATAACCACCTGTGTAGTCTTATAAATTCAATTAGCTAGAGTATAACCTTAAGCAGCGTAGCAGAAGCAATTTTTGCTTAAGGTCGTGACGGCGACCGCGCACTGCGGCGCCTAGACAGACTTATGCGAAAAAAATGTTTATACAACAGAGAAAATAAAAACGCCCAGCGATTGGCTGGGCGTTTGTGTTTTAGCTTAAGCGAGCCGGATAAGGCTCGGTTTAATGCCAATCAAGATTAAACATGGCTAACTAGCACCATACGAATCGCATCAAGCTGCAACTGACTCGCATCGAGGTAAGTGGTCAGCTCCCGTATTTGGTTGCGTAGGTATTCTAATTCTTCCTCACGGATATTGGGGTTGACCGCTTTGAGGGACTCTAAACGTTCGAGTTCGCCTGTAAGCTGGCTGGTCATCTTCTCGCGCGCTTGAGCCACTAATTCATTGACGGCCACTTGGGCATACTCTTCGCCTTTAGCAAATAACGGATGCAGAATTGGCTGTGAGGCCGTGACTAACTTGCTACCAATATGACGGTTTACCGCGCTTAACTGTTTGTCAAAACTGGTGTAATCGACCTTGGCTGACAGATCGTTGCCATTTTTATCCAGCAGAATACGGATTGGCGTAGGCGGTAGATAACGATAGAGCTGGCTCGATTTAGGCGCCGAGGCATCTGCCATATAAATCAGTTCTAAAAACAGGGTGCCCGCAGGCAATGCCTTGTTTTTTAATATCGCAACACTTGTGGTACCGGTATCCGAGCTAGTGATCAAGTCGAGGCCGGTTTGCACCAGTGGATGCTCTTGGGTGATCAAGGCAATATCATCACGGGAGAGTGCGGTATCACGGTCGAAGGTGACGGTAACGCCATCCTCATGCAGGCCGGGATAAGTCGGGAACATCATATGCTCGCTTGGACGCAGGATGATCGAGTTTTCGCCTTTATCTTCCTGGTCGACACCGATAATGTCCCACAAGCGGATCACCGAACCAATCAGCTTAGTATCTTGATCGCTTTGGGCTAAACGCTCGACAATCGCTTTGGCTTTATCGCCGCCATGGGAGTTGATTTCCAGCAGTTTATCACGGCCTTGCTCCATGGCGTGTTTCAGTTCTTTGTAACGGCTTTGGGTGTGGTTGAGCAGATTGGTTAGCTCATCTTCATCACCGCCGACAAGGACATTTAACAGATCTTCGGCAAATTCACTGAAAAGTATATGGCCGCCAGGGCAGGTAAGCTCGAAGGCATTTAGACCTTGGTGATACCATTGGAGTAAACGCTCCTGTGCCGTATCTTGCAGATAAGGCAAGTGAATTTGGATATCGTTCTTTTGACCAATACGGTCCAAACGGCCGATACGCTGCTCCAATAAATCTGGGTTTAATGGCAGATCGAACAACACTAAGTGGCTGGCAAACTGGAAGTTACGACCTTCAGAACCAATTTCTGAACAGATTAACGCCTGAGCGCCGCCGTCTTCTTGGGCAAAGTAAGCACCCGCTTTATCGCGCTCGATGATCGACATGCCTTCGTGGAATACGGTCGCTTGAATGCCTTCACGGGTACGCAGGGCTTCTTCTAAGCTCAGGGCGGTATCGGCGCCACTGGCGATAATCAGCACTTTCTTGCTGCGGTGCGACTTTAAAAACTCGATTAACCAATCCACGCGAGGATCGAATTTCCACCAACTGGCGCTGTTGTCTTCAAATTCTTGATAGAGTTTTTCAGGGCTTAAGGCTTGTGCCGCTTTCGCTTCTAAGGTTTTACGACCGCCCATCATCTCATTCACGCGTGCAGCGGTAAGATACTGCTCAGGCATCGCATGGGGATAGGCGTTGAAAATACGTTTCGGAAAACCTTTTACCGAGGCGCGGCTGTTGCGGTAAAGCACGCGGCCAGTGCCGTGGCGATCAAGCAGTTCTTGCAGTAATTCGCTGCGCGCCGCTTGTTGCAATTCGCTGTCGATGCCTTCGGCTTGAATTAACCGAATGCTCGGCGCTATGTCTTTTTCGCTGAGTAATTCGGTTAAGCTGTTGATAGCGGTATCGGATAATTTGCTTTCGCCCGCTAAAGCTTCGGCGGCGATGGCGACATCTTTGTAGCTGTTTTCTTCAGCAAGGAAGGCGTCGTAGTCATAGAAACGATCTGGGTCGAGTAGGCGCAAGCGCGCAAAATGGCTCTCGTGACCGAGTTGATCCGGTGTTGCGGTCAGTAATAATACGCCCGGTACGACTTCGCTTAAGGCTTCAACCACTTGGTAGGCGCGGCTTGGGGCGTCTTCGGTCCACTCTAAATGGTGCGCTTCATCAACCACTAACAGATCCCAATCGGCATCGAGTGCTTGGTCGAGACGTTTCTTTTTGCGCAGTAATTCGAGTGAACAAATCACTAACTGTTCGGTATAGAAAGGGTTGTCATGGTCGGCAAAGGCTTCAACGCAACGGTCTTCATCAAACACGGAGAAGCGCAAGTTAAAGCGGCGCAGCATTTCCACTAACCACTGATGGCGCAGGGTATCCGGCACAATAATCAATACTCGTTCGGCACGGCCTGTCAGCAGTTGTTGGTGGATAATTAGCCCTGCTTCGATGGTTTTACCCAAACCCACTTCGTCGGCCAGCAACACCCGCGGCGCATAACGGCGACCCACTTCATGGGCAATCCACATTTGATGGGGGATAAGACCAACGCGTGGCCCTTGTAAGCCGAGTAAATCAGAGGTCGCCAGTTGATTGCGCAGTAACTGGCATTGGTAACGAATGCCGAAACGATCGAGGCGGTCAATCTGACCCGCAAACAGGCGATCCTGCGGTTTGTTAAAACGAATGTTGTGGTTTAACAGGGTCTCACGCAGGCTGGTTTTCTCACCTGTTTCGCTGTGGATTCCGTGGTAGACGACGAGACCGTCTTTTTCGGTGAGTTCTTCGACCGAGAGACTCCAGCCTTCATGGCTTTCAACCGTATCGCCAGGGTTGTATATGACGCGGGTCAGCGGGGCTTCGTTACGCGAGAACATACGGTTCTCACCAGTCGCAGGGAATAACACTGTGACCATGCGGCCTTCAACTTGTACGACTGTTCCTAAACCAAGCTCTGACTCGGTATCACTTATCCAACGTTGTCCTAAGGCAAACGGCATCTTAAATTCTCATCTCTGGGCGGACTCTAACAAAGGGCGCGTATGTTATATCAATACTAGGGATATTTGAATCGCCCTCTCAACCGTTAGAGACTAATTCTCCACACAGCAGATTACAAATTGAACAGTGAAGAAAATTCTCTGTTGCAGCTCGAGGTTTTGTCATGCTTCTGTCATATCGAGGGACCTACACTGCTTTCGAGTCTCTGATGATTTGGTTGGCATTCATTGAGAATGGTGCCAATATTAGTGTAAGCCGCTAGCTATCTTTATTCGGTAGAGGCTTGAACTTAAAGATCATTCTTAACCTAACGCCAATCAGCAAAGGAGCCATATCCACTCACTGGGAACGAGATATAACATAAAAACAATCGAGCACTCTGGAGGCGCCATGGAACAAGACGACAGAAAGTTGTTTGTACTGGATACCAATGTGTTACTACATGAACCTTTGGCGATCTATTCGTTTAAAGAGCACGATGTAGTCATTCCGATGACTGTGCTAGAAGAGCTAGACCAGATTAAAGATCGAAAGAGTGATGTGAGTCGCGATGCGAGAGTTGCCATTCGGGCATTGGAAGATACCCTCGGCGGCGATACAACACCGGAACAAATTATTAATGGCGTCCCTTTGCCAAGTCGAGAAGGGCATGCCGATGCAATAGGCTCACTTTCTATTTTCCCTGACCATCTTGTCGATTTTACCTTAGGTGCCCTGCCGGGGGATGGCAACGATAACCGCATTATCAATACCGCACTACATCTACAAAATCTTCACCATCCACGCACTGTGGTACTCGTCACTAAAGATATCAATATGCGTCTTAAGGCCAAGGGCGCGGGTATTCAATTGGTTGAGGATTATCGAACCGACCAGCTGATCGACGATATTCGTTTCCTCAGCAAGGGCTTTTATCAGTTCGAAGGTAATTTTTGGGAGCATTTAAACAAAGTGTCCACCGAGCGCCACGGTCGGCATACGATTCATGAAGTCCCACTGAAAGATTTAGACAACGAACCCTTTTACATTAACCAGTATCTGATTGACACCGAATCTGATTTTTGTGGGCGCGTCACCGAGCGTAGCGATACTCATCTGCATATTTTGGATTTGGGCCGCGAGCGCTTAAAAAACCTCGAGGCGTGGGGCGTTAAACCTAAGAATGTTTACCAAGGCATGGCGCTGCAAGCCTTGCTCGATCCCGATATCGATCTGGTGATCTTAACGGGGCCAGCGGGTTGCGGTAAAACCTTACTGGCAATGGCGGCTGCGCTTGAGTTGGTAGTGGAGCGTAATCGCTACGATAAGGTGATTGTGACTCGTAATACGCCAGAAATTGCCGAATCGATAGGTTTTTTACCCGGCACCGAAGAAGAAAAGATGATGCCATGGCTCGCGGCCATTACCGATACCTTAGAAGTGCTGCATAAGAATGATGTCAATCCGACCGGCAGTTTGAACTACATCATGGAGAAGGCGAATATCCAATTTAAGTCGATCAACTTTATGCGCGGCCGCTCGATCCAAAACTCCATTGTGCTTTTGGATGAATGTCAAAACCTGACGGCGTCGCAGATCAAAACCATGATCACTCGGATGGGGGAAGGCACAAAATTGATTTGTTGCGGTAACTTAGCGCAGATCGATTCCAATTATCTCACCGCAGTGACCTCGGGTTTAACCTACATTGTTGAGCGTTTTAAAGACTTTGAAGGCAGTGCAAACTTGTACCTGAATGGCGTGGTGCGTTCACGCTTAGCTGAATACGCTGAAGAACATCTCTAACCATTAACTAAATTGTTACAAAAGGTCTCACTTGTGGGGCCTTTATTTTTAGCCATTTCTATGATTTTTCAGTTAGCTAACCATAGACTTTGCTAGTCTGAGAGCGGCAATTATTTGATGTGACTCGGGGTTTCTTCCTGCTAATATAAGGACCCATAAATGAACTCCGTAACTTTTGCCACCGATGGCTAAATCAAGTGCTGCAATCAAGGGTAGTGGATGAAATCGAGTGAGCCGGATCTCCAGCTAAAATCGCCGATCCAAAAGAATTATAACCGTGCCGTTTTTTATACTTATATCGGTGTAATTGTCCTGTCGTTGCTGACGGCGTGGATGTTTTTCGATCGCCAGAAAAGCCAGCAGATGGATCAGCGTGAAGAGCAGGTTGAACGCCATGTATTGCAAATTGACTTACTACTGGAGTCGAGCATTCGTGCGGTGAAGAGCTTGCGGGATGTGGCAGTGGATCATCTACGTTTAGGTGAGTTAGTGCGTAAGGATCGCTTACCGCAGTACGGCAAATTTAACGAAAGTGGTCAGTATTTTACCTTAGAGCCTAATTACGCCAAAGGTGGCAAGCCATTCACTAATATGGGGCGGATCACGGGCGCGGGTTCCCTCGATGGTCGCAGTGATAAGTTCTACCAAGAGCTGGAAATGCTGTTCGAGTTATCGCTGTCTTTCCCTGTGGCCAAAGAAGCCGCACCCAAAGCCTCGGCAATTTATTATCTATCGCGCCAGCGGATGATGTCCTACTTCCCTTGGACCAATGATGATCAACGTTTTAGAGACGAGTTGCTCAATAAAAAACAATTCCAATACGCGACGCCAGCGATGAACCCGCAACGCAGCGTGTTTTGGAGTGAGGCCTACGTCGACTCCACAGGTAAAGGCTTATTGACCACCTTAGGTGTGCCCGTTTACCTCGACGATGAGTTTATGGGCTCGATAAACCTCGATATGACCTTAGCCTCATTGGCGCGGCAAATTCGGGTGTACTTCAAAATGCCGGGGACGGTCATCCTGCTCGATCAGCAGAATAATATTTTATCCCACAGTGATTTTGATGGCTCTGATATCAATCGGGTGTATCACATAAGCCAGCGCATTCCTTCTGAGCTGCATTCGTTGCCTGAGTCTGAATTATTCGACGCCCACGAAGGCATTATTCGTAACGGTTACTATATCCACTCGGTTGCGCTGCATAATGCGCCTTGGCGCTTGTTGTATCTGCAAAATGAAGACGATCTGTTCCAAGATTCGGTCGAAAAACTGCAACTGACCTTTATCCTTGTGGTCATCGCTCTGTCGGTGCTGGTGACCATAGTACACTGGCAAACGCGCCGCTCTTTTGTGAGCCCTGCATCGCGGCTGTTATCCCACTTAGAGGGCTGCTCCCAAGAACCGCGTAAACCGCCGGAAAAAATCACCCCTGGTTGGGAGCCTTGGTTCCTATTGGTCAGCCGCATTTTTGAGGAAAACAAGCAATACACTCACCATCTGGCCGAGCAAAATAAACGACTCGATAAACTGGTCGCGCGTCGTACTGAGCGGTTAAAAGATGCTACCGAGCGCCTCGAACGTGAATATGCGCTATTGCGGTCCTTACTCGACTCTATCCCAGAAGCCATTGTCTTTAAAGATAAAGAGGGCAATTACCTCGGCTGTAACAAGGCCGCCGAGCGGATGTTGGGTTACACCGAAAGCGAGATGATCGGTCTGTCGTCGGAGGATTTAACCTCGCCAGAGATGGGCATTCGTATTCGTGCCGAGGATGAGCAGATCCTAAAAGATCGCACGCCGCTGCGTTATCAAGAGAAGGTCGAGTTAGCGGGCAAACCTGTGTTGCTCGACACCCTGAAACTGCCTTTCTATAACCGTCGTGGTGAGCTGCAAGGCTTAATTGCCGTGTGGCGCGATGTCACGCGTGAGTACGAGTCCGCCGAACAGTTACGTCTGTCGGAAGAGCGTTACCACTTAGCGATGGATGCGGTAGAGGACGGTCTATGGGACTGGTATTTGGATTCGGAGCATATTATTTGCAACCCATCCTATTATTCGATGCTGGGGTATAAACCCAATGAATTCCCTGCGTTATTGTCGGCGATTGATCAACTGACGCATCCCGACGATAGAATTCGCGTCGAAGAATATCGTAATCAGTATCTGCAAAACCCGGTCGATGCTTATGAAATCGAGTTTCGGATTTTAGGTAAAAATGGCAGTTATCACTGGGTGCTTTCCCGTGGACGGGTAGTGGAATTTACCGCCGATGGTCAGCCTAAGCGTATGGTCGGTACCCATAAGGACATCACGCGCCATAAGAGTAACGAAGTGGCGCTGTTGGAGGCGAAGCAGGACGCGGAATTGGCCAACCTGTACAAGAGTGAATTTTTGGCGAATATGAGCCATGAAATCCGCACGCCAATGAACGCTATTATCGGTATGTTGCAGTTGGCGCAGCGCACCTCGCTGACGGCGCAGCAGAAGGATTACCTCGAAAAAGCCGGTTTCTCGGCGCAGTCGTTACTGCGGATTATTAACGATATTCTCGACTTCTCTAAGATTGAGGCGGGTAAGTTAGAGTTGGAGCGGGTGCCGTTTCCGCTGGATAAAGTGCTCGATCATGCCCTCGATCTCAACGCGCTTAAGGCGCAGGAACAAGGCGTTGAATTATTGCTGTATGCGCCAGTGACGGCAGGGCTCATTCTTAAGGGCGATCCACTGCGTCTAGGCCAAGTGCTGATCAATTTGTTGTCTAACGCGGTGAAGTTTACCCAATCCGGCGAGATTGAACTGGGATGTGAAGATGTCGGCGAGCGCGATCACCGGATTACCTTAAAATTCTGGGTGCGGGATACCGGTATTGGGATCAGTAAAGATCAGCAGGAAAAGTTATTCGATGCCTTTGCCCAAGCCGATGGTTCGACGACCCGTAAATACGGCGGCACAGGCTTAGGTTTATCGATCAGTAAGCATTTGGTCTCCATGATGGGTGGCAAGATGCAAGTACAGAGTGAGTTAGGCGTCGGCAGTACCTTTAGTTTTACCATCAGCTTTGAGATTGCTGAAGAGGCCAAGGTTGAGCCCTTAGTTGTGCCTGAAAAACTCAATAATTTACGCACACTTGTGGTGGATGATAACCCAACGGCGCTGCAAATTTACTCAGCGTTGATGCGCGATTTCCACTTTGAGGTGGATACTGCCGCGAGCGGCGCCGAGGCGCTGTATAAGTTGTCGCGAGATCCTATCGATTTATTGTTGCTCGACTGGATGATGCCAGAAATGGATGGCAGTGATGTGATTAGCGCCATCGATACCATGGTGGCCGAAGGTCGGATCGCGAAACGGCCAATCATTATTATGATGACGGCCTATGCGGCTGAACCTTTGCAACTTGAAGTCGATAGTGCCAATGTGTTTGCTGTGTTGCAAAAGCCCTTTAAGGCCTCGAGCCTGTTCGATGAGATTATTGCCGCCTTTGCCGACGAGCCAAGGCTCAATGTCGCACAGCCTATTGCTGAAGTGGCTGTCGAAGAAGGTGAGCACACAGGTTTAGTGCTCTTGGTTGAAGATAACTTTATCAACCAACAGGTTGCGACAGAGCTGTTAAAGAGTGCGGGTTACGAAGTCGTCGTTGCAGGAAATGGCCAAATTGCGTTGGATATTATCGACTCGCGCCCCTTCGATGCGGTATTAATGGATATTCAAATGCCAGTAATGGATGGTTTAACGGCGGCGCGGGCACTGCGTGAACGTTACAGCGCTGATGCCTTACCGATTATCGCCATGACAGCCCATGCGATGTCTGGTGATCGGGAAAAGAGTCTCGCCGCAGGGATGAATGCCCATATTACTAAGCCTATCGTGCTATCCGAATTATTTGAAACCTTAACCCATTGGATTAAGCACAAACATAATCACCATTAATTGTTCGCCCGGGGCCAGTGATGGCCCCGCGTGGTTAGTTTCATAGCGTGACCACGTAGACAGCCAGTTCAGGAGGAAAGATGAAACCCCATAGCCTAGCCCTCGCCATCCTGCTCTTAGGTTTGCCAGCCCTTAGCGTTGCCGCTACTCTGCCGAGCACTAAAATTGTTAAACAAAGCCAAGTAGCCAAGGGATTTCTCAATTTTTACTATGAACCGAGCGAAGGGGAGTTATACCTTGAGGTGAGTCGCCTCAATCAGCCCTTTCTCTTGGTGACTAGCTTACCTGAAGGGGTTGGCTCTAACGATATCGGCTTAGATCGTGGCCAGTTAGGTCAAACCCGCATGGTGCAGTTTGAACGTCAAGGTCCCTACATCCAGCTTAAGCAACTGAACACCCAGTATCGCGCCAATACCCAAGATGCCGCCGAAAAACGAGCAGTAGAGGAAGCCTTTGCCGATTCGGTATTGTGGCAGGGAAAATTGCTCGAAGGTAAGCCGGATATGGTGGCGATCAGTGAGCTAGTGCTTAATGATCTGCACGGTGTCTCACATGTGCTGCAACAGACGGGACAGGGCAATTATCATCTCGATTTAACCCGCTCGGCGATTTTGCCCGCAGGAGTTAAATCCTTTGAAAACAATAGCGATGTAGATGTGCAATTGACCTTTAAGGGCGATGTTGCTGGCGAGCAAGTCGCTAAGGTCACGCCCGATGGCACCTTTATGTCAGTACGGATGCGTTATTCTTTTGTTGAATTGCCAGGCGAAGGCTATCAAGTTCGCGCCTATCATCCGATGAGCGGCTATCTATCCGATGAGTACCGTGACTATGCGACGGATTTTTCTGAGCCTCTGGTGCAGCGGTTTATTTTGCGCCACCGCCTGCAGAAGGTGAACCCAGGCCCAGCGCCGAGCCAAGTGGTAAAGCCCATCACCTATTACCTCGACCCTGGCGTGCCTGAGCCTATTCGCTCGGCACTGCTCGATGGCGCACGCTGGTGGGAAACGGCCTTCACCCAAGCGGGATTTATCAACGGTTTTAAAGTTGAATTATTGCCGCCCGATGCCGATCCGCAGGATATCCGTTACAACATGATCCAGTGGGTCCACCGTGCGACGCGGGGCTGGTCTTATGGTGCAGCGCTCACCGATCCGCGTACTGGCGAAATCATCAAAGGCCAAGTGACCTTAGGGAGCTTGCGGGTACGCCAAGATTATTTGATTGCCAAAGGATTAACCGCAGGGTGGCAGGATAGAGCGGCGGCAGAGAAGGCCGCTAATGAGCTGGCTTTAGCGCGTATTCGGCAACTTGCTGCCCATGAGGTCGGTCATACCTTAGGGTTAGATCATAACTTTGCCGCCTCAACCAATCAGGATGCCTCTGTGATGGATTACCCCCATCCCAAGCTCCAGCTGAAAGGCAATGATATTGATATTTCAGCACCTTATGGCGTTGGTGTCGGGCCGTGGGATAACTTTGCCATCGCCTACGGTTATAGCGATGAAGGCGATGTGACTGCCCAGTTGACGCTGCAGAATCAGTTGTTGGCCGAGGTCGCGCGTAAGGGACTGCGTTACATCGGTGAAGCCGACTCACGCCAAAAGGATGCCAGTCACGCCTATGCAAGTTTGTGGGACAGTGGTGATGATCCAATCGCTCAACTATTGGAGCTAAATCGCATTCGTGCCAAGGCGATTGAAGGTTTCAGTCGAGCGGCCTTATTGCCTGGCGAGCCGCTTGGTGAATTGGTCGATGCTTTTGTACCTATCTATTTACTCAATCGTTACCAAATCGAGGCTGTCGCAAAATTTATTGGCGGCACCGACTATCACTATTTGTCTATCGGTGAGGGCGGTCGCTGGAGCTATATTGCACCGCCATTACAATTGTCGGGTCTCGATGCGTTGTTAAGCACCTTAGATGCAGCCAGTCTAACGGTCCCACAAACATTGTTAGACACTTTAGTCCCTAAAGCGGGTAATTATCAGCCAACGCGGGAGTCGTTTGAATCGGGGCTTGGGGTGGCGAGCGATCCCCTTGGCATGGCAGAAGTGTCTGCTCGCCACACTGTAAGCTTACTGCTCATGCCAAAACGCTTAAATCGTGTGAGCCAAGCGGCGATGGCCGATAATGAGCAACTCTCGGTTGAGACCCTACTGAATAAGTTGTTTGCCGCCACGTTATATCAGGAAGATAAGCTTGGCTTAGTTGAAGGTGTGTGGATGCGCGTTAATGCGGTGGTGATCGATGAACTCTTGTCGACCTACCATGATCCGCAAACTGCGCCAGAGGTTAAGGCTGCGCTCTTTGAACGTGCTCAATTTGTGATAAAGCAGCTCAAAGCCAAAGCTAACCGAGCCAATGCTAAAGTGGCTGCCCACTATAACGGTTTGGAGCAGGGCCTTAGTGCGGGGCTCTTGGATGCTAATAAAAAGCTTATCCCTAAGCCCTTAACTTTACCGCCAGGCTCGCCTATCTAGTCTTGGTTTGGCTATCAGCATAATAGGCGCTAGCGAATAGAATCGTTAAGCGCCTATTTCTTTTGGATTTTTAGGATAAAAATACTCGGGCTTACGTTCAATATGGGTAAAGCGACGGGTATTTTTATAGGGCAGTTTCATAAAGCCGGAAACGCCATGACCTTGAATTTTACCGACATAATGCAAAATGCGGTCGAGGCTGGCGCGAAACGCCGCCTGTTTACGCGGGTTGAGCAACTTTAAGTAGCTGTGGATCTTTAAGTGGTTCGGTAGGGCTTCAAAAATAATGCAACCCGTATGGTGGATTTGGTTGATGCGTGCCAATTCCTCCATAATTTCGTTCGGTAGTTCAAGGTTTTCATCCGGATCCTTACCATCTTCAAAGTAAGAATGCAGCCGCGATTTATCCTCGAGGGTTGGCACATCGCCCACTTCAAAGGGCAGTTGTAAATCGGCACTGGCGACAAAAGGTTCGTGAATGTTTTCACGCTCGATATGCAGCGTATCCCTGGCGTTAAAAAAGCAGGCCTTAAAGACGCCGATCCGTTTAATTCCCCGTGCGAGGGTCACCATATTATTAACGGCGATGATGAGCGCGCTTTTTTGTTTGGCATCGTAAATGGCAAGATTAGAATCAATAAACACGCCGGTTTCTTGCCAATGAATCGCTAGTCCGCCCACGATCGGATATTGGCCTAGACGACCCACGGCGGCGATAAAGCCTTTTTCGGTGTCGCCCATGCCAGCTAAGAAGTTGCGATAGTATTTTTCGAGTTGAATATCGTCCATCTTGGCGATGGGATCGTAAGCATTATGTTCTTTTAAGAATGATTTACGCGAACTGTAACTGACGGTTTCGACATCTTTTTCACGGGATTGGACCCAGACGGGGATGTCCCCCATCAGCTCAGCTTTTGGCAATTCAGGTAAGTGCAATCTATGGCTGTGGCGCATGCTTTTGAGAAAATAATCTCCCGCTAGATTGCGCTGCACGGCATCACTACTGAGCATGCCTTCCAAGGTGCGTGCTAATTCCATCGGTAAGCCAATGCTGGTGGGCGGGATAACCTGCGCACCGAACCGACTGGCTTGTCCTGAGGCTAAAGCATATAACGTTGCTGCGACGCCTTGCTCGTCAAAGCGTGGGCTGGAGAGTGCGCCGTTTAGCTGTTCTTCGCCAATAAAATACACATCTCCCATGCGGGCATTAGTGTGTTGCTGATCGCTCGACATCAGTGTCATCACATTGTCTTCGACGGCCTTGTTATGTTCATCCCGTTGCGCAAACACGGCGGAGCCCCAGTCGATTAAGGATAAGTGTTGGCTTTCAATATCATAGACAAGGTTTGAAGGCTTAATATCGCCATGTACTAAGGGTTTGCCAGTGCGCAGATAGTAGAGAATATCGGCGAGTTGGCGGGCGATACTCATTACCATTGCGGGAGGCAGAGCGCCTAAGCGGCGGCAAAGTTGCTCCAAATCTTCACCTTTAGCCCGCTCCATCACTAAAATCCCTTGTTTGCCGACCCGCTCAAATTTGATCGTCCCCGGAATGTTGGGGTGTTTGAGCAAGGACAGCATAAAGGCTTCTTCCTCTAAGCGGTCTTGAATATGCTGCGGCAGATTAATTCTTGAGAATTTAAATACATGGGCTTCGTCGGCCTGATTAATTCCCGCAAACACAAAGCCATAAGCCCCCTTACCGATAAACTCAATGTCTCGATAACCCAACTTACTTAACTGTTGTTTACATAAACGGATCCATGCCTTGTGCTTGCGGGCATCGTTAGCCTTGAGCAAATAAATCGATTGCTCTTCGGAAATGTAAAAATGTTGTAGTTGGGGTGTTTGCAATGCGAGGCTCCTTGTTTGGGTTATTTAAACAGCAAGCGGGTATGTTAAGCAAATAGGAGCGGAGATTTATTTTAAGAGGATAAAATGCGCACTGTTTGCGGCTCACCTATCCCATCATTTCGTCGCTGACTTTGATTTATATCAAGTTAAATCGTATAGAGTCTAGGTAATCTTAAGCACATTGGATTGGGATATATTTTTGTTAAATTTCCCGTGGACAAAGTGGATTTAAGGAGGGCATATGCCCGCCCCAGATAAGGCTTTATTGATCGAGTTATTAGAGTTTCCGCGTAAGCGAATTTTACAGTCAATGGAAGTGACTCATTGTCCACATGCGGTATTTTTTAATGATAGCGATGAGCAGTGTCTAACATGCCACCAAGGCATGGAGTGTATCTGGATGAACCAGAATGATGAGCTGGTGGCCGTCGAACAAAAATCCATCTCCGAGCTTAAGCAACAATTGCTTATTGCCGTCGACTTTATTGATTCTTCACTCAGCCCACACCATCTTTCCCGTCGCCAATGCCAATGTGATAACTGTGCTTGGTTACGCCGGGTGCAAGAAGCATTGTCTTAATCATTAACTATTTCCATCGCTATGATTAACTTGCCGTATTTGAGATTTTGCATCCACTCGTAAATGCCATTAGAGTAAGGATAACTTTAGCCTTTTGAGATATACCTATGGAACCTGGTTTTTGGCACGAGAAGTGGCAGCAACAACAGATTGGTTTTCATCAACAAGACGTTAATCCTTTCCTCGTCACGTATTGGCATCAATTGGCGCTTCCCGCCGATGCCAAGGTTTTTGTTCCCCTGTGTGGTAAGTCTTTGGATATGTGTTTTTTAGCCGAGCAGGGGCATCAAGTGATTGGTTGTGAGTTGAATGAACTCGCTGTGCAACAGTTTTTTAGCGATAACCAATTGCCAATGCAGCAAAGTGCAGAAGGCGAACATCAGCATTACCAAACCGAACAGATAAGTTTGTATCAAGGCGATATCTTCACCTTACATCAGTCTATTACGGCGCAAGTGAGTGGTTTTTATGATCGCGCGGCCTTGATTGCCTGGCCTGAGAGTATGCGGGCGCAATATGCCAAGCAATTAGCGCAGTTATTGCCTTCGGGCAGTGTTGGTTTATTGGTGACCTTAGACTACCCGCAGGACGCTTTAAGTGGGCCACCTTTTGCGGTGTCGCCAACTTGGGTAGAAACACATTTAAGTGACGATTTTGAAATCCAGCTCTTGGATTGTCAGGACGTGCTTGCGGACAACCCGAGGTTTGTTAAGAAAGAAGTCCCTTGGTTGAATGAAGCTGCGTATTTATTAAAACGCCGATAAACAGAGTGCATCCCATTGAGCGACAAGCATTTGTGCTGTTGACTGAGTGGGATGTCCCATTAAGGGGATGTGCGGCAATATCTGTTTTTAAGCTTGATATTGTGCAATATCTCAAAACGATGTGGATGTTAGCGATTAGGAATAGCAGTGAGCACAAAAATGATGTTTTGCTTAAAGGGGTTGAAGATTCTAAGTTAAGCGACTTCGTAGTAATTAGGTTCGATTTCGAGTTGGTTTTGGATGATTTGTACGGCCATTCTTGCGCATTTGCCGCATTGATCGGCAACGCCTAAACGCTTTTTAACGTCAGCAAGACTTGTATCGCCTTGGCTTACTGCGTTTTTGATCTGAGTATCTGTGATGGCGTGACAAAGACAAACGTACATTTTTGGAACTCCAACATAAGTTGGGCTAATTCTAAATGAAAACGCTTATCAAATGCAATATTGTTGGTGGTCTTGTTTTCTCAATTTTCTATTTTGTTACCTTTAGCACATTTTTTGAGCTAATCTCAAAGAGCGTGAATCAAGGCTGAGTGTTTAGATCAAAATGGATGATTGAATTGGTATCAGGGAAGGATAGCTCATGGATGACTGAATAATAAATTCATAATAGATCCAAGGGTTATCATGAGAAAAAATTTGCCTGTAACACAACGTGAATATGACTATCCAGCGGATTGGATTTTACTGTCAACCACAGACACTCAGAGTCATATAACCTACGCCAATCAATCCTTTTGCACTGTAGCGGGATATACCCTCAATGAGATGTTGGGGCAACCCCACAATATGGTGCGTCACCCCGATATGCCCCCTCAAGCGTTTGAAGACCTCTGGAAAACCATTCGTAAAGGTGAGCCTTGGAAAGGCATTGTTAAAAACCGCTGCGCCAATGGTGACCATTATTGGGTTGATGCTTATGTATCTCCCATTGTTATTAATGGCCAGGTGGCGGAGTTTCAGTCGGTACGGACTAAACCCAGCCGCGAACAGATCAACAGAGCAGAGGCGGCCTACGCCGAGTTAAATAAAAGCGGCCATGTTAACGCGTTAAAACGAATCTTGGATATGCCAACTAAGTTGGCGCTTTTAGTGTTTGCGGCTTTGTTGCCCATGCTGTATTTGGCGCTGCAAGTGGGAGTGGTGGGATTTATGGCGCTAGCCATCAGTGCCTTAGTGCTGTTTATTGGCGGTAATTTGATTTTAGGTCGGTATCGGACTTTGGTCGCTAAGGCGAAGAAAATCTACGATAACCCTTTAATGGCATATATCTACACTGGACAATCCGATGATGTTGGCGCGATAGAGCTTGCACTGCAAATGCAAAACTCTGAGTTAAAATCTGTGCTAGGTCGTGCCCGTGATTCCTGCGATAAGGTGACTCAAGAAGCCAAAGTATCAGCGGCAAAAGGCGAAGAAATTCAAAATACAAGCCAGTCACAGCTTTCTGAGATCGAGCAAGTAGCAACTGCAATGCAGCAAATGACAGCGACCCTTGGTGATATGTCTTCTAACTGTGCCGATGCGGCGAGCGCTTCACAGATGGCATCAGAGCAAACAATCAACGGCGATAAAACTGTGCTGAGTACGATTCAATCTATTCAGGCCATGGCGCAACAGTTGCACGAAACCTCGAAAGTTATCAGCGAATTAGAAGGGCATAGTAAAGATATTGGTAGGGTGCTGGATGTCATTCAAAGCATTGCAGAGCAAACAAACCTATTGGCATTAAATGCCGCCATTGAAGCTGCGCGGGCAGGGGAGCAAGGACGTGGTTTTGCGGTTGTTGCCGATGAGGTGCGGGCGTTAGCGAAACGTACCCATGATGCAACAAAGGAAATCCACAGTATGATTAATCTGTTGCAGCAGGGGACAAATAAAGCTGTGCAAAGTATGCATGAAGGGGTTGAAGCTGCCTCCGAATGTATTACCACAGCGGATTTAGCGGGTGCGGCGCTGCGTACCATACGTGAGGCCATAGTGACCATTACCGATATGAATCACCATATTGCTAGTGCGGTGGAAGAGCAATCGAGTGTGGCAAATGAGATGAACCGAAGCGTGGTTAATGTGTCACAGTTTACCCATTCCAGCCACCAACTCGGCTGTGAAATGGTTGACCTCAATGATGAAGTGATTAGCGAAATGGATTCCCATACCGTGTTGGTTGGGCAGTTTTTAAAACGCAGTTTTAAAGTTTAGTCCCGTCGCTATCCAAGCGTTTGTATCAAAAGGCAATCAATCTTTGATTGCCTTTTCTTTTCTGCCATAGGGATTGAGCCTCGATTAATAGCCCTGAGTAAAATTGACCTGATTTTGCAGAGGCTCTGCTGCTATATAGCGGCGATAGTTATCGCTAAAAATACCGACGATTTGCTCAGGTTGACTCGGCGCTGAGATATGGGGCGTGATAATGACGTTTGCCCTCTCCCAAATCGGATGCGTTGCAGGGAGTGGCTCCTGCATGAACACATCGAGAATGGCTTGCTGCGCAGGTTGGGCAATCAGCTGGGCATTGAGGGCATCGAGATCGAGTACATCACCGCGGCCAACATTTACCAAAATAGCATCGGCTTTGAGCTTAGCAATCATTGACTCATTCAGAAGCTGGCGCGTTTCTGGTGTACTTGGCAGTAAGTTAGTGACCACATCGCTGTGGCTTAAGCATTGTGCGAGCTGTGAGAGCGGCAAAATTACATCAAAGCCTTCGACCTCACGGCCGCTGCGGTTTATCCCAGTAACATGCATGCCGAACTGTTTAGCCGTCTTGGCAACATGCTGGGCGATGGAACCTGTGCCTAAGAGTAATAATCGCATCCCTTGTAAACTGGTGCGCGTAGCACTTTGTACTTGCCAAATTTTTTGCCGCTGTTGCGCTTGGTAGAAATGGTGTCCTCGCACGTGGGCGAGCAGATAACCGAATAGATATTCGCTCATTAAGGGGCCGAAAATCCCTTTGATGTTGGTGAGTTGATAATCCTTTCTTGCCCTTGGCCCCATCAGGGCATCAATGCCCGCAAAACTGGATTGCAACCATTTTAGCTCTTTGGCATGGGGCACTAGCGGTGCGGCAAGCTTAGGTTCGGCAAGCCAGATATCGGCCTGTGCAATATTCGCAGGATTATCATCAAGCAACTCAAGGTCGGGCAACTGCTGCGCCTCAATGAGCTGGCGATATTGTTCATTCGCCTTAGTGAGTAAGAGTAACTTGTGCCCCATGTCGTCTCCCTTTATGCTTGGTTGTCTTTATTTTTCAATATGCTGCTGTCTTGTTTTAATTTTTGCAGCGCTATTTAGGTTGAGTCTTATGTTTGATCAGTTAGTCGCCATTATTGGCCATTTAGGAAATATGTTGCGTCCTTGGTCCTTCGATATCGCCACGGCCATGGTGGTGTGTTTGATTTTAGTGTTTTCAGCCGATATGAATCGCATCATCAGACGGCATTTAGTTGGTCACTCTTTTATCCTGCGAACCTTGGTTTTTATCATTGTGAATGCCTTTGGTTATGGCCTATTGATCGTTAAAGCTACGCCTTGGGTGGCAAGGCAAATCGTTGCCATGCCATCCCATTGGATGTTTTTGCTGATCGTCGCCATGTTTATTTTTATCGGCTATTGGGCACAGCGAAATAGCCAAGCTTAAGGCGTTAAGTCCGTGAAATGCGGTTATTCGAAATAACCGCGATAGTCTGTATTGGTCGGGTGTGCTAGCGCCTGCATCGCACGATCGGGGTAATTGCTGAAGATGCCATCGACACCAAGTTGCTTAAGTGCATGAATATCATCGCTGTGATCGACGGTGTAAACATAAATCTTAGCACCTCTTTGGTGGGCGTCATCCACTAGAGCTTGGCTGATAAAACTCACATCTAAATGCAAAGAATATGCGTTTAGCTCGCTTACGACCGCTGCGCCATCGAGGGGAATACTGGCGAGCAAGGGCGCCACTAATGCCTGTGGCAGAGCCTGTTTAACTTGCTGTAAATAAGGATGATTAAAGGAGGAAATCAGTAATTGCTCGGTACTGAACCCTAGCTCGGTGATGGCTTTTGGATAAAGTTCGAGGAGTGGCGTTACTGTATTTACGCCTTTAAGTTCAATGTTTACTGTGGCGCGACCTGCGACCAGTTCGAGCACTTGCCAAAGTGTGGGAATGGGTTCGCCTTTAACTGTGACTTGCTCTAGGTAGTCCCTACTTACTAAATGGATAATGCCTTGGCCTGAGCTTTTATTGTCGAGCCTGCGGTCATGAAATACGACTAACTCACCTTCGACATTGTGCACATCCAACTCAATGGCTTTGGTGCCTAATTCAATCGCTTTGGCCATGGCGGCTAAGGTATTTTCCGCCACATAACCGCTGGCACCACGGTGAGCAAAAATAAGCATGTGATTTTTCCTATTAACTGCGGATTATGCCGACCTGATCGCGAGTTTGGCCATTTTTAATATGGATTTCCATTTGCGGATAGGCGAGTTCCAAGTTGTTTTCTTTAAGCTTACGGGTAATACGTTTGTGCAGATCGTGGCGTAGTGGCCAGCGTGCCGACATATCTTTTGCATAGGCTCGTACTTCATAGTCTTGAGTATGTTTACCAAAGCCAGCAAACCACACTTCTGGCTCTGGATTCGGCAACGCATCTTCGCATTCCTGAACAGCTTGATAAAGCGTGGCTTCCACTTTTGCTGGATCCGAATCGCGGGCAACCGACACATAAACAATGACACGGGTAATAGGATCCGACAGCGACCAGTTAATCAATTGCTCGGTAATAAAAGCCTTGTTAGGAATGATAATTTCCTTTCTGTCCCAATCGATAATGGTGGTGGCACGGATCTGGATTTTACTCACAGTCCCGGTGAGATCGCGGATTGTCACCGTATCGCCAATACGCACTGGCTTTTCGAACAGAATAATCAGGCCCGAGATAAAGTTGGCAAAAATCTCCTGCAAACCAAAACCTAGACCCAGTGACAAGGCGGCAATCAACCATTGCAGTTTTGACCATTCCATCCCGAGATTCGAAAAACCAATCAACAGGCCTAAAAACACCACTAAGTAACGACTTACTGTGGTGATGGCAAAGCCAGTACCGGGTGTTAAATCGAGCCGCTGTAGGATCATCAGCTCAAGCAAACCGGGTAAATTGGTCGCAATCATCAGCGAGAAGCCAACGATGATTAAGCCGAATAACAGCGATTTCATGGTGATGGGGAGCTGCTGCTCGACACCATTGACGCTGGTATTGGTGGTCCAGAGGGTGATGCCATCCAAGAAGGAAAACAGCGCCGTATGGGTTTGCGTCCACAGGCCAATCAAGCTGGCTAAAAACGCCAGTAGCAATAAGGAACGCACCAATCCAAGGGACTGACTCGAAATGGTTTCGAGGTCGACTACGGGTTCTTCGTAGGTATCTAAGCCATCATTGGAGCTATGGTGTGTTTCGCCCTTTTCCCGTTGGGCTAAACGCTCAGCCCGTTTCGCTTTCGCGCGGTCGAAGGCAATGCGGCGGCGCTCAATCAACATCCAACGTTTAATTAATTGATAGAGCAGTAAAAAGCTTAATCCCAATATGATCGATAGCTGTAATTGCAACAGCATTTGGAATGCGGTGAAGTAGTAGCCCCTAAAGGCGAGCCCAGCGCTCAGCAGGGGAACAGCGATCAACAATGCCCAGAGCAATTTTTGGATCAGCCGTTTGTTCTTCCCCTCTTTTTGAGCAACGCTATTTTGCCGGCTTAATAGCAAAATATCCTTGTATAACAAGAATAACACCACACAAAAACAGATAAATGCGCCGCGGCCAATGCTGTTGCGGATAAGCGAGGCATCGAGTATTTCGGTAAAGCCCATAATGCCAAGCAAGGGACTGGCGACAAATACAAAGTGTTTGAGCCTGAGCTGGCCTGCCTGAATCAGTTTTGAGGGGCGTTTGAAGTGGCCTACCAATACGCCTTTATCTAGAGCAAGAATAAAAATCAATCGATACAATAGGTAAACCAATCCTATTGCTAAAATCCCCATGCCGACCGCTTGCACAAAGTTACGGTCTGATTGATAGAAAATCCATCCTGCTGCCACTATGGGTAGCGGTTTGATGAGGGCATAACCTAGGCTAAGGACTAAGGATTTGAAGGTATAAATAAATTTATCCTGAGTCACATTACCTACATAGGTTGCATAGTTGCCGAGTAATCGATTGAATTTAGGTTTTATTAAATCTTGAACCACTAAACAGAGCACTAGCAGAATGATCCACCATGACCAATAGTCGTTTTGCTCCTGCCAAGCTTTGCTCAGTTGTCCCCATTGTGCCTGTTGGATTAGCCATAGGGCGCTACGTTGAATATCGGTGAGCCAGAGCTTGTTAATGCTCGCGGCATTAGGTACCCAAAATAGATGTTCGTTTAGGGTGTTTTTTAGCGTCAGGTGCTGTTGGCTAAGCTGCTGATAATTCACTTTAAGCTTGCCTAGTTCACTCAAATACTGGTCATAACTCTGCATTAGCTGAGTCAGCAATGCTTGTTGTGAGCGCAGCAGCTTAATCTGCCCCTCATTATAGAGATTGGCTTGTTCGAGTTCTTGTTCGTTGAGCGCCTGCTGTTGCTCTAGGTGATATCTGTCGAGACGCGCATCGGCGATAAGAGTTTGTAGTTTTTCATGGTTTGGCGGCTTAGGCAGCGATTGCAACATCTGCAAAAAGCGTTCGCCAAAGGCGGAGTTCATTTTGACCCAAGTAATTTGCTCTTGGATATTAGCAAGTTGCTTGGCTTGAGATTGATATTGGAGCTCAGCCTGTTCTTGCTGCTCTACCACGTTATTGATTTGCAAGGTTAAGGTTTGCAGTTTTTGGCCGTAGATCTGATTGGTATCGGCGATATTGCGTGTAATCGGATCGATGACTTTAGTGGTATCAACTAAATTCTTGGCCAGCGTGGCATCGGTTTGTTGTTGGCGCTGCTTGTTGATCGCCTTATTGATAGTTTCGATAAAGGCTTCTTGCTGGCTCAATTGCTGGCGAACTAACTGTAACTGTAGCTGGGTAAGTTCGATACGCTTTTGGCTACTGGCAAGCTCGGCCTCATGGGTGGCAAGGCTCTGTTCGAAGAAAATCCGCTGTATTTGTTGTAATTCACCCGCTGGCGTATCGATAGGCGCCAATTCCGTTTTTTTATTTTGCAGCACATTTTGTCTTGCATTGGCAATGACGGAAGGCAGTAGATTATGGCGCTGTAGTAGTTCGTTGACTTGATTGCCGAGAGCCGCCTCGCTCTCTTTTAACTCAGATAGGCGCAAATAAGCCATCGAGGCTTGCTGGTTAAGATCTGTTCCTTTATCCAGCTTTAATGGCTTAGTGGCCTCTTTTAAGCCCTGATCGATGACCTTTTTATTTTTTTCAAAATCCAGCTGCGCCTGCTGAAAACTGCTCGCATTGGCCGCCAGTCTGTCAATGTTGTTTTTAAGCTCAACAATTTGATCGTCAATGCTAATATTTTGTTGCTGATTTTGGTTGTTTAGGCCAAGACGCTTGTCCAATTGCAAGGGCGAATTAGCATGGAGAGAAAAAGACAAAAAAGCAATAACGAACAATAAAATACGTGGCATATAGGCAAAAGCAATTAGAGGCGAAAGACGCACTCATCTTAGCCAACTTGGGCCAAGATTGGTATGTTTCAAATGTTCTTTTTTCGCCGTTGTGACTGGTGGGATTGATGGGTTTCAAAGATGGCGGTGGCGACTATGATGGTTCCGCCTATCAAAGTATTTACATTCAGTGCTTCACCTAAAATCAGCAAAGCCAACATGGCCCCATAAAAGGGTTGAAGGCAGGAGACTAGCCCTACTGTTTTAGCACTTAATTGGCGCAATGCCGAGGTGAACAGCGCATGGGGCGCGGCAGTAAACACGACCCCGAGCAGCACAATCAAACCCCAGGTCTCGAGGGAGATAGTCTGTAACTCAGTTTGATGCCAAGGCATAAGAAACACCGCCGCCACTAAGGTTTGATAAAACATGGCGTGGGGGCCACTATACTGGGAAAAATAGCGTTTTTGCAGTAGGTTACGGGCGGTAAATAACATTGCCGACAGAATACCGATTGCAATTCCTAGAGTCGTGTCGTTGCCAAGATTGGCTTCGGGGATCAGCAGTACAACACCTATCAGCACGAAAATGCCGCTGATAATATCCATCAGCTTGATTTTATTGCCCGTTAATAATGGCTCGGCAATCACCGTCATCACTGGATAGGTGAAGAAGGCGATCATGCCGATGGCGACCGATGAGAGTTGCATCGCGGCAAAGTAGGTGACCCAGTGTAAGCTGACTATCACTCCTAAGCCGATAGCAACCAGATAATCCTGTTTGCTGGCAAGGCTTAAGTATTTACCGCGGAATTTGATGAGCAATGCCAACACTAACGCCGCGACTACACATCTTAGGAAGGTAATATCGAGTGCGCTTAAGGGGATTAACTTTGAAAACAACGCTGTGCCGCCAAACATCAGCACAGCTAAGTGTAATTCGATTAATCCCGAAGGTTTACTGGTCTGGCTCAATTGGGTCGCCGTAGTTAGTCGGCTGACGCCTGATTTTTCAGATTAGCAAAGGCTTGACCCATACGCGTCACGGCTTCTGGCTCAACGCCTTCGGCGAAGGTATCGATAGCATCTTTGGCAAACAGCATGACGACGGTACTGCCAAGCTTGAAGCGACCCATTTCTTCGCCTTTCTCTAAGGTAATCGCGTCAGGGCCTACCGTTGGATATTCCCAAGTGAATACTTGCTTACCGGTTGGCGGCGTAATAGTGCCTGCCCAAACGGTTTCGATGCTCGCCACAATAGTTGCACCTACTAATACCATAGCCAGTGGGCCAAGCTCGGTTTCAAAAATTGCCACTACACGTTCGTTGCGAGCAAATAGGCCCGGCACATGGCGCGCCGTCAGCGGGTTAACGGAAAACAGCTCACCTGGCACATAGGTCATCTTCGACAGCGTGCCTTTAATCGGCATATGGATGCGGTGATAATCCTTAGGAGCCAGATAAATTGTCGCAAAATCACCACCTTCGAAGCGTTTGGCATCTTCGGCTTGGTCGCCAAGCAAAGTGAGTGAAGAATAGTGATGGCCTTTAGCTTGGAAAATACGCCCATCCTTGATGGGACCAAGTTGGCTGACGGCGCCATCAACGGGGTGCACCATGATGTTGGCCGCAGTATTAATTGGGCGAATACCAGGCTTAAGTGCACGGGTAAAAAAGTCGTTGAAGCTTTTATAAGCCTCAGGTTCGCTCTGAGCCGCTTCGCTCATATCGATTTTATATTGCTTGATAAACCATTTAATCGCGGCAGTCGTTAATGCGCCAGCTTCGGAAGCGGCAAGTTTACCGACTAAGCGAGATAACAGGTGCTTTGGCAGCATGTACTGCAGCGCAATTTTAACTTTATCCAATTTGTGTTCCTTTCCTTTATGTTGCTCAACTTAGGTTGAGACTTGTTTTGCGTTAATTCTATTCGTTGTGATGGCTTTGTTGTACTCGTTATTCATCGCTTTGGGCGCGAAATTGCCGAGCGTGACGCTGCTCATCAAGGCTTGCGATAATACGATGGTAGTTATTAAAGCGATCTTCACTAATCTTACCCGCTTCGACTGCGGCTTTTAAGGCGCAGCCTGGGTCATCGCCGTGTTTACAATCGCGGAATTTACAGCCACCTAAAAAGTCACGAAATTCGATAAAGCACCAACCGACACGTTGGGCGGGTAAGTGCCAGAGGGCAAATTCGCGCACGCCGGGGGAGTCGATTAAATCACCACCACTCGGTAAATGTAGCAACTTAGCTGTGGTCGTGGTGTGTTGTCCAAGCCCAGAGTTGTCGGAGACATCGCCTACCAGTAGCTCGGCTTCGGGCAGTAAGGCGTTGACCAGAGAGGATTTACCCACACCAGACTGGCCAGCAAATACGCTCACTTTATCTTTCAGCAGGGCTTTAATGGTATCTAAGCCTTCGCCTAACTTACTGCTGACCTTATATACTGGATATCCAATGGCTTCGTAGCGCTTTAAGGCAGCTTCGATGGCGGGTGCTTCTTCCGGCGTTAACAGATCAATTTTGTTCAAAATGATGATCGGCGGAATATCCGTGTCTTCGGCTGCCACTAAATAGCGGTCAATAATCTGGGTGGTAAAGCTAGGTAATACGGAAGACACAATCAAAATTTGGTCGATATTCGAGGCGATAATTTTCACGCCATCGTATAAATCGGGGCGCGAGAGGGAAGAGCGTCTTGGATGCACTGCTTCCACAATGCCAGCTATACCACTATTTGCTTGGCTTTCAATAGCTAAGCGTACAATCACTTTATCGCCAGTCACTAAACTGCTAATGGTGCGGCGAATGTTGCAGCGCACAATCAGGCCATCTTCGGTTTCAATATCGGCATGTTGACCAAAGCGGGAGATCACGGTTCCGCTCTGTTCTGGGCCGAGTGAGCTATCCTGTAACTCAGGCGCATTTTTATCACCATTGTCACGATTGAGGCGTTTCTCGTGATTGGCGCGCATACGGCGTAATTGGCCTTGGCTTAGGGGTTTCTTTTTACTCACTGGTTTGTCTTCGTCAATTAGGTGATATTTTGTGTTTGAAAAAAGCAGTATGATACACGCTCTTGAATAAAAAAGCCTGAATTTAGGCTAACTGACATGATAAGGCGCAATTATGGCGGCAGACGCAAATAATCTCATTTGGATCGATCTCGAAATGACTGGGTTAGAACCCGATGTCGATAGGGTCATTGAAATTGCTACCTTAGTAACAGACCAAGAACTCAATATTATCGGTCAGGGGCCAGTGATTGCTATTCATCAATCGGATGAAGTACTGGCGGCCATGGATGATTGGAACCAAAAACATCACGGTGAATCGGGCCTCATCGATAGAGTGCGTGCCAGCCAAGTGAACGAAGCGCAGGCTGTTGCACAAACCATCGCATTTTTAGAGCAATACGTGCCTAAGGGTGTCTCGCCTATGTGTGGTAACAGCGTGGGTCAGGACCGTCGCTTCTTAAATCGTTATATGCGTGAATTGGAGGACTACTTCCATTATCGCAATCTAGACGTAAGCACGGTTAAGGAGCTAGTGAAGCGTTGGAGCCCTGAAACTATGGCAGGTTTCAAAAAGCAAAACACTCATCAAGCGCTGCAAGATATCCAAGAGTCGATCGCTGAATTACAGTATTACCGCAGCAAAGTATTTAAAATTTGACCGATCAGCAGATAAATCTGCAAGAAGGGGTTGCAGCCGCATAAATTTTTCATATAATGCGGCCTCAACTTTTTGATGCGGGCATGATTGTCTCGTCAAATAAGTAAAGGCGACATTAGCTCAGTTGATAAAGGTTAGGAGACGATACCTTTGTGAATGTTGAAGGCAAATGTGGCAGCGATACAAAATGCGACATTAGCTCAGTTGGTAGAGCGATACCTTGCCAAGGTATAGGTCATCGGTTCGAACCCGATATGTCGCTCCAAATTACAAATTTAGTGATTTACCAAGTCATTAAATGCAGGATATGCGACATTAGCTCAGTTGGTAGAGCGATACCTTGCCAAGGTATAGGTCATCGGTTCGAACCCGATATGTCGCTCCAAATACAAATTTAGTGATTCACCAAGTCATTAAATACAAAATTATGCGACATTAGCTCAGTTGATAAAGGTTGATAGACGATACCTTTGTCGATGTTGAAGGCGAATGTGAAGCACTAATTATGCGACATTAGCTCAGTTGGTAGAGCGATACCTTGCCAAGGTATAGGTCATCGGTTCGAACCCGATATGTCGCTCCAATTTCAGACGGTTACAGTCTTAAAATGTAAATGCGACATTAGCTCAGTTGGTAGAGCGATACCTTGCCAAGGTATAGGTCATCGGTTCGAACCCGATATGTCGCTCCAATTTTCTAAATCTCCCCATAATCAAGTACTCAATTAGCATTAGCTCAGTTGTGCTTTTGATATTGCGATACCTTTCTTTTTCAAGGTATAGGTCATCGGTTCGAACCTGATATGTCGTTCCAATTTTTCTCGTTAGTCTCCCCATAAAATCTTCATCATTTCAAACTAAGTTATCGCAACTGACATAGCGCTATTTTACTTTTCTGTACACTTAACATGTCTGTTCCGTTGTTGATTATTCCAAGCATTTTTGAGCACGTTCATCGCTGCAATTTATTAACCTTTGTTTTCGTGGTTATTTTTAATACTAATGTGGTTAAGTGTTGCAGGATTTACCTGCCCTGCGGCTGTTGTCGATGATGTTTTCTATTTTGTAAAAAACCTCAGATCTGGTTAAGCCAGCACTAAATTAGAGCTATCTAACAGTTCAAGCTCCTGAGCTGTTAGATTTAACGATGGCTTTTCTTCTTTTAAACAATATGCAATCAATCCACCAAGTAGATTGAGCATGAACCCATGCTCGCTGCGGTGTCTTGAGTGTTCAATATAGGAAATGTTCTTCAATTGGTCATTCACTGTTTCAATGATGAATCGCTTTTTTAAGATTGCTCTATCCCATAGAGAAATAAACTTTTTCTTCATGTTCTTACGAACTGTGGTGATTAACTCAACGCCCTTTTCCAAAAGCTCACCTGTTAGGGCTTGGCTAATATAGCCTTTATCACCATAAAGCTTACCAAAAAGAGACTCAGCCATTTCACTGACAGGTTGCCTGTCATCGACATTACCTTTCGTCAGTTTTAACGCTACAATTTCACCCAAGTGATTGATAATAAGATGCAGTTTAAATCCAAACGACCAGCCCATAGTTCCCTTTCCATGTTCGGCAATGCCTTCAAAAACCTTATTTCGCTTCGCTCGAATAATATGACAGACTTCAATTTTAGTGGAGTCGACAAACTGAATTCCCGTTGGCTTTCCAAGCTTTGAAGTCAGATAGCTACACATAGGGACAACGACGCTAGGCATTAATGCAAGGAAACGAGTGTAGCTCAACAACTCTGGAAAATAGGGTTTTAGCTGGCGACAAACATAGTGCAGATAATAATTTTTGAAATCTCGGTAATGTGATTGATGGAAATGAATGATAATGGTCATCACTTCTGCGGGAGAAAGGCGACAAGGTCTATTACGCTTCATTTCACCATTATCAAGCAATAAGCGTTGCCAATGTGGGATAAATAACTGACAGAAATCATCGACATCACAGTAAGTTTCAACTAGTTTGTTCATGCTCGTTCCTTTTTCTAATCACTCTTGGTCGAATGATCGGATCAGGGAACGAGCATTTAGTTCCTTTTGGGAGCTAAATTCTTATCCGAAGCTCAGGTTAAAAAATAAAACAGCAAGGTTAATGCGTGATCTGCACCTTGTTTCTTCAAGATTTCCTAAATTAGATGGCGTTGCGAAAGTTAAATTATGACCTTGTTCAAATATTCGTAACGCTTTTACTTACATAATGAATCCAGACAAAGTTAATAGCGCCAAGTAGTTGGCTTAACACTGGAGTGCATTATATGCGTATTCAACAATTACGTGATTTACTTGAGTATGTGGCGAACTGCCGCTTAGATATGGCGCAACTCTATGGCCGACTGAACAATCATGCTGACTCCGCTCGAGTAAAGATGATGCTGGAGTATTTTGAATCTCATCAAAAGCATGTCGCTGAAAAATTGCGTGATTATATGGATGAGGCGCCAGCGAGGGTTCTCGATACTTGGTATAAAGACTTTGTGTTTGAAGATTTTACTAAGCGTTGCCAAGATACCATGTTACCCGCCAATATGAACGAAGATGATGTGTTGAATTTACATCTCGACTTGGAAAATCGTCTGATTGGCTTATTGGAAAAAACCGTCAACTCAACCACTGCTGAAGATGCGCGTGCGGCATTAGAAGGCTTAATTCGAGTTGAGAAAACTCAACAGCAACGATTAGTTCACAGCACTATCCGGATGGACGATATTTAACCTATCGATACCTCATCTGTGTTCGTGTAAACACCGAAAGCCAGCTAAATGCTGGCTTTGTTGTTTTTGGATGATAAGTGTTGTCCATATTCACTGCTTTTTGCATGGCATCTGATTTACGTCATAACTTTTCTCGAAGCTTTTTGCTACTTTCTTGATCTCATTAGTTGATTTGACCATTAACTGTTTAGTGTTCATCCATAGCGATGGTCGATTAGATGAGTCACCCTTTTGTTATTTTGTCGCGCAGGAGATCCTCTATGGCACAAGATTTATCGAGTTTACCCACAGCGCTTTATACGCAAGAGCAGGTGCGAGCGGCGGAACTGCTCGCAGTTTCAGAAGGGGAAGCTACGTTGTATCAATTAGTTGAACGTGCTGGATGCGCAGCGTTTAACTATTTAACAGAGCAGATAGCATGCCAGCCTAAGCTTGGGGCTATGCCATTATTGGTACTCGCAGGTAATGGTAATAACGGTGCCGATGCCCTCGTTTGTGCTCGTCTAGCTCTAGAGGCAGGACATAAGGTTCACGTTTTTTTACTAAAGACCAAGGGTACGCCAGAATTTGAACAAGCGCTTTCTGCTTACCTTAATCAAGGTGGGATAGTCGATTCTCCTAATATTGATGCGATCTTACAGGCGTCAATCCTTATCGACGGATTGCTGGGGACTGGCGTTCAGGGCGCGGTGCGAGAACAGGTTGCTGCGCTTATCCATGCCATTAATCAGAGTAATGCTTGGGTGCTTAGTTTGGATCTCCCCTCGGGGATCTTGGCCGATACCGGTGTTGTCGCTCAAGTCGCAGTGATGGCGGATGCGACTTTATGCTTTGGCGGTTTAAAACAAGGCCTACTCACCAGTAAGGCAAGACATCACTGCGGTCATCTTGCTTTTGCCGATCTGGGATTAACTCCCTTTTTTAATGGTGAAAGCGCGACTCGAGTGGGTGGTGAAATCCTAAAAAGCTATTTTGCCGCCAGAGCAAGGGATAGCCACAAAGGTCAATCGGGTAAAGTGACCCTGATTGGTGGTGACTTTGGCATGGCTGGGGCGATTCGGCTTGCCAGTGAAGCTTGTTTGCGTGCGGGGGCTGGATTAGTCACAGTGATCAGTCGGCCTGAGCACCAACTTACGGTAAATGTATCTCGACCTGAGTTAATGTTTTGGGGTTGTGAGCTAGTCGATATGGAGGTGTATCTGCGCCTTGGTTGGGCACAGGTGGTTGTGCTTGGCCCGGGGTTAGGTAAACACGATTGGGGTTATAACTTGTTTAAAGCCGCGGGGTTAAGCGATAAACCCTGTGTACTCGATGCCGACGCCCTGAATCTGCTCAGTCAAGAACCGCGCAGGCAAACTAACTGGGTACTCACGCCCCATCCGGGAGAGGCCGCACGACTGTTGGGATGCAGTGTCGCTGATATTGAGCATGATCGATTCGCAGCCGTGCGTGCTTTGCAGCAAAAATACGGTGGAGTAGTCCTGCTTAAAGGGGCTGGAACCATTATTTTTGATGGAAAACAGATGGTCGTGGCGCCAGTTGGTAATCCTGGTCTTGCGAGTGGTGGGTGCGGTGATGTGTTATCTGGTATTATAGGCGCCCTTATGGCTCAAGGTATGGATAACATGCAGGCGACAGTCGTTGGCGTTGTCGTTCATGGTTGTGCGGCGGACCTTGCTGCGGTTCAAGGTGAACGGGGCATGTTAGCCAGCGATTTGATGCCTTTTATTCGCCAATTAGTAAATAGTGATTTACTCTAGGCGCTGTAAAATTTAAGCGCGGGTGGACTGCCGCGCTTAAATTGCCTCCTTAATCGATAACGGCAGTGATATAAGCGGACATGACAGAGACAGAGTTAACCTTTCAATTACATAATGAAGACGAGACTATTGCGGTTGGGCAAAAATTGGCTCGCCATATTCAAGCGCCTTTGACTCTGTATTTAACGGGGGATTTGGGGGCGGGTAAAACCACTCTGAGCCGCGGTTTGATTCAAGGATTAGGACATAAAGGTGCAGTCAAAAGCCCAACTTACACTTTAGTTGAACCTTATGAGCTCGACGGTGTCGAAGTTTATCATTTTGATTTGTATCGTTTAAACGATCCCGAAGAGTTAGAGTTTATGGGGATCCGTGATTACTTTACCCAGAGCAGCCTCTGTATCGTAGAATGGCCTGACAAAGGTGAAGGGTTGTTACCCGATGCTGATATCCACCTACATTTAAAATATTTTAACCAAGGACGTGAAATCCATATTCGAGCCTTAACCGAATCAGGTAAAACGCTATTAGCCGCGATAAAATAAAAAACAAAGATGACTAAAAATAAGTATTACTTTCAAAGAATTATTCTTTTTTTATGCGCGTTTTTTGCTGTTGCAGCCCACGCGGCCAACCAGCTCGAAGGTGTGCGTATTTGGGCCGCACCCGAGTCGACACGAATTGTGTTCGATTTGAGTGAGGTGCCCAATTACAGTTATTTTTCCCTCGATGGTCCTCATCGTTTAGTGGTCGATCTAAAAAAGGCATCAACTAAACTGAGCCTGAAAAATATCGATAACAACAGTAAGTTAGTCAAAGGCATACGAGTCAGCAAATCTCCGACGAAAGGCGATTTACGTCTGGTTATTGATTTGGTTAAACCCTTAAATGCGAACTTATTTTCGTTACCCGTGACGGCCCCTTATGGTAATCGGCTTGTGGTTGACCTAGAGGATAAAACTGTGACGGCTTCGCCGTCAGTCACGAGTTCAACTTCAGTTAAAAAATCCGTTAATCAAAGTGTGCCATCTTCCCGCGATATTGTTATCGCGATTGATGCTGGGCATGGTGGTGATGATCCCGGCTCGATTGGACCATCCGGTCTCTATGAGAAAAAAGTCGTGTTCGAAATTGCAAAACGGTTATCGAGCAAAATTAACGACACACCTGGAATGCGTGCAGTGATGATCCGCACTGGTGATTACTTTGTGAATTTGAATAAACGCTCTGAACTTGCTCGTAACAGTAAGGCAGATTTGCTGATCTCTATTCATGCGGATGCTTTTACATCACCCAATCCACGAGGTGCATCTGTGTGGGTATTGTCGATGCGCCGTGCAAACAGTGAAATTGGTCGTTGGTTAGAACAAAAAGAGAAACACTCAGAGTTGCTGGGAGGCGCAGGGGAAATTATTCAAAATACTGATAATGAACAGTATCTTGCTATGACCTTACTCGACATGTCTATGAACAGCTCTATGGCCATTGGTCACTCGGTTGCTGGGGATATTTTAAAAGATTTAGGTGCAGTGACGGAGCTGCATAAGAATCGTCCTGAATCAGCCAGTTTTGCAGTGTTAAAGTCTCCTGATATTCCGTCAATCTTGGTGGAAACGGGCTTTATCTCGAATCCGAAAGAAGAGCGTTTGCTGAGCAGCAACCGTCATCAAGAGAGTATTGCCACTGCGATTTACAAGGGCGTTAATCGTTATTTCCAAAACAACCCACCGGCTGATACCTTATTGGCCAAGCGCAATCATGGAAGTTCAACGGCGCCATCAAGTACTCAATCTGCGGGAAATATTAAGCATAAGGTGAGTCGGGGGGAGTCGCTTTCTGCTATTGCCCAGCGCTATAAAGTCCCGATGGCTAGCATTATACGTGCTAATGGCATGAAGACTGATGTGGTACAGCTTGGGCAGACACTCGTGATTCCTGAGAGCTAAATAGGATGAAGTCTATGGGGATCCAGATCCTTCCACCGCAATTGGCGAACCAAATCGCCGCTGGCGAAGTTGTCGAAAGACCTGCCTCAGTGGTGAAAGAACTCGTTGAGAACAGCTTAGATGCTGGCGCAACCCGTATCGATATCGAAATCGATAAGGGCGGCAGTAAGCTGATTAAGATCCGTGACAATGGTTCGGGGATCCCAAAGGATGAATTAGCCTTGGCGTTGTCGCGCCATGCCACCTCGAAACTGCATTCCCTTGACGATCTTGAAGCTATCCTCAGCTTTGGCTTTCGCGGTGAGGCTTTAGCAAGTATCAGCTCCGTCTCCCGTTTAACCTTAACGTCGCGCACTGCTGAGCAAACCGAAGCGTGGCGAGCTTACGCTGAAGGCGTCGATATGGCTGTTAAAGTCATGCCTGCGGCGCATCCGGTGGGTTCAACCATTGAAGTCGTTGATCTATTTTTTAATACTCCGGCGCGTCGACGCTTTTTAAAAAGTGACAAAACCGAATTTACTCATATTGATGAATGGTTAAAGCGAATTGCTTTGGTGCGGGGGGATATCCATTTTACCCTGATACACAATGGTAAAACCGTGCGCAACTATCGCCCTGCGATGAATGAGTCACAATATTTACAACGACTGACCCAGGTTGCGGGCCGGCCGTTTGCCGAACAAGCACTTCGAATCGAATGTCAACACGATGATTTACGTTTAAGTGGTTATCTGCAATCGCCTTGGTCAACCGTGCAGACCGATACTCATTACTTTTATGTGAATGGCCGTCTAGTGCGCGATCGTTTAGTCAATCATGCGGTACGTCAAGCATTTGCACAAAAGGCCGAAGTAGAACAACCCGGCTATGTGCTGATGCTGGATATCGATCCTCATCAGGTGGATGTGAACGTGCATCCAGCAAAACATGAAGTGCGATTCCATCAAAGCCGTTATGTGCATGATTATATTTTGCAGGCACTGCAATCGGCCTTAGAAGAAGCGGGAGAGCTTAGTTTTGAACATCCTGTCGAGCTTGGTTCGCCCCAAGTGGAGGATGATGTTTCAGAACCCAAGTCTGAACATACTGCCTTCGAGCTGCAATCTCCGAAAGCTAACTTAGCTTGGACTAATACTCCTCAACCTGAAAATTATCTAGGGAGTCAAGTCGATACGGCTATTGGTGAGTCTCGTGCTCGAGATATTGCCACCGTACGGGCGGGGACTATGGTACAGAGCAATGCCTATGGAAGCATGGCGGTACCTAGGGAGTCACGCAGTAGTTCGGCTGGAGAAAGCCGTGCAAGAGCTGAGCTGCCTTCTAAGACAGCGATTGCCAGTTATGGTGCATTACTGGAGACCCCATCTTACAGCGTACAGGACAAGGCTTATCAAGCTGTTTTACCTATGCCATCGATACTCGATGGACAATTTTGGGTATTTAGTGATGGGCCAAAATTAAGTTTATTACGTATTGAGTCTGCAGCATTAGCAGTCCGTAGCCATGAGATTGAAATAAAACTGGCGACAGGGTTGATTGGGCAGCCTTTATTGATGCCAGTATCGGTCGCCGCTGATCCTGATTGGGCAGCGTTACTCGAAGAGCATGCAACACTTATCCGTCAACTTGGTTTAGAGCTAACAATTCGTTACCAGCAGTTGATTATTAAAAAAGTGCCCCCATATCTGAGGGACTGTCAGTTAGCGAAGATCATTCCTGAGTGGTTACAATCGCTACGTTTTGAAGCGCCAGCACCCAATGCATTAGCGTTATGGCTGGCAGAGCAGAGCCTAACTGGATTTATCTCGGCACCCGATATTTGGGCCGCTTATTGCCAGTTAACGGAAGATAAAAGACAGCAAATTGCCAGTAAAGCAGTATCCTTACCTTGGCAATCGTGGCTAGAAGAGCAAGCAATTGAATAAAGAATTACAGCCTAAAGTGGTTTTTTTGATGGGGCCAACGGCGTCAGGAAAAACGGCTTTAGCTCTTGAATTAGCCGAAAAGCATAATTGCGAAATTATCTCGGTTGATTCAGCATTAATCTATCGCGGCATGGATATCGGCAGTGCTAAGCCCTCTGCCGAGGAATTAGCGCGAGGTCCGCATCGTTTGATTGATATTCGCGATCCGAGTGAAAGTTATTCGGCTGCCGATTTTAGAGCCGATGCGCTGCGCGAGATTGAACAGATTATCAGCATGGGCAAGACCCCTTTATTAGTGGGCGGAACCATGATGTATTTTAAGGCTCTATTAGAGGGATTATCGCCGCTACCCAGTGCTGATGAGGCTATTCGCGCCGATATTCAAGCCGAGGCGGATACAAACGGATGGGAAGCGCTGCACGAGCAATTGAGGGAGATAGATCCCGTCTCTGCAGAAAGAATTCATCCTAATGATCCACAAAGGCTTTCAAGAGCGTTAGAAGTCTATAGAATAAGCGGTAAGAGTTTGACTGAGTTAACAATGACCAAGTCGACTCCTTTACCCTATGATGTGGTGCAATTTGCCATTGCACCGCGAGAGCGTAAAGTGTTGCATGCGTTAATCGGGCAGCGTTTTCGCATAATGTTAGAGCAAGGCTTTATTGATGAAGTCGTCCAGCTTAAAGCGAGAGGTGACTTGCATTTAGATTTACCCTCAATGCGTTGCGTGGGATATCGACAATGTTGGCAATATCTCGATGGTGAATTTGACTATGATACTATGGTCGAAAAAGCCGTTGCCGCTACTAGGCAATTAGCTAAGCGTCAATTAACATGGTTGCGTAGTTGGCCAGAGTTGAATTGGCTGGAAAGTGGTGCTGAGGGGAATTTAGTTACACTTATGCGTCAATGCCGCTAGCTTATTAGCCCTTGCTGTATAATACTAAAACTAAACAAAAAACTTCACTGATATCGATTTATTTTTATATAAATTAAAAAGGAAATAATAAAATGGCTAAGGGGCAATCTTTACAAGACCCATTTTTGAACGCACTACGCCGCGAGCGCGTTCCTGTATCTATTTACTTGGTAAACGGCATTAAACTCCAAGGACAGGTAGAGTCGTTTGATCAGTTTGTCATTCTGTTGAAAAACACAGTGAGCCAAATGGTTTACAAACACGCTATTTCTACTGTGGTTCCTGCTCGTCCATTTAACGTTGCTGGCCATCAAAATGCCCAGGGCGGTTATGGCGCGCAAGACGATATGCCAAGTGGCGAATAAAGTTTAGTTAAGGAGTTTGCTTCTTGTTTGATCGTTATGAGGCGGGAGAAACAGCGGTTCTTGTCCATATCGACTTTTCCGATGAGGAACGCCGAGAAGACTTAGTGGAGTTACAGCTATTAGTCGAATCAGCTGGAGCACGCTCAGTCGGGGTCATTACTGGAAGTCGACGCTCACCAGACCGTAAGTTTTTTATTGGTTCTGGTAAAGCCGAGGAGTTAGCCGCCTTAGTGGCAGCCACCGAGGCTAATGTGGTTATTTTCAATCACGCCTTGAGTCCAGCTCAGGAGCGAAATCTTGAACAGGTATGTCAGTGCCGAGTATTGGACAGGACATCACTGATCTTAGATATTTTCGCCCAAAGAGCTCGGACTCATGAAGGTAAGCTGCAAGTGGAGCTAGCGCAATTGCGCCACATGTCGACTCGCCTAGTGCGTGGTTGGACTCACCTTGAGCGCCAAAAGGGTGGTATTGGTTTACGTGGCCCAGGGGAAACCCAACTCGAAACAGATAGGCGCTTGCTTCGGGGGCGCATTAAAAATATCAACAAACGCTTAGAGCGTGTTGATAAACAACGTGAGCAGAGTCGCCGCGCCCGTAAGCGTAGTGACATGCCAACCGTCTCATTAGTGGGTTATACCAACGCGGGCAAGTCGACGCTGTTTAATGCCTTAACCTCATCTGATGTTTATGCAGCTGACCAGCTATTTGCGACTCTTGACCCTACATTGAGAAAGTTAGATCTACCCGACGGTGCCGTAATTTTAGCGGACACTGTAGGTTTTATTCGTCATTTGCCACATGATCTCGTTGCTGCATTTAAAGCAACATTACAAGAGACGCGTCAAGCAGATTTGTTACTGCATATTGTTGATTGTGCAGATGAAAATATGGCGGATAATTTTGAGCAAGTGCAATCAGTGCTTAAAGATATCGATGCTGATAAAGTGATGCAATTGATTGTTTGCAATAAAATTGACTTGCTTGAAGATGTTACGCCGCGTATCGAATATGATGAACGCGGTAAGCCTGTACGAGTCTGGGTTTCGGCACAAAAGCGTTTGGGGTTTGATCTGCTCTTGAAGGCGATCACTGAGTTAATTGGTGAAGTTATTCATGAGTTTACACTTAAGATTCCGGCAACTGCTGGACATTATCTTGGCCAGTTTTATCGACTGGATGCGATACAGCAGAAAGAGTACGACGATCTGGGGAACTGTATTTTGTCTGTTCGTTTATCGGATGCCGATTGGCGCCGATTAGCTAAACAGAGTCAGGGTGAGTTAGAAACCTTTATCTACGATGCGTCGATAGAAAAGGCTGTTTGTTAATAATCTAATTTATTTCATCCACTTATGGAGTGCTAAATGGCTTGGAACGAGCCCGGTAACAAGGGTAATGATCCTTGGGGAAATAAAGGTGGTAACGACAAAGGACCACCGGACCTTGATGAGGTTTTTCGTAATCTTTCAAAACGCTTTGGCGGCAAAGGTAATGGCTCTTCTGGCCAAAACTTTAGTTCCTTTAGCTTAATCATCATTCTTGCCATCGCTTTTGTTGTTTGGGGACTTTCGGGTTTGTACACCATTAAAGAAGCCGAGCGGGGCGTAGCGTTGCGTTTTGGTCAACATAATGGTGAGGTGGGACCGGGTCTTCACTGGAAACCAACGTTTATCGATGAAATTTATCCTGTTGACGTGCAATCAGTTCGCTCTGTGCCATCATCTGGCAGCATGCTAACTTCTGATGAAAACGTCGTGAAGGTTGAGCTAGACGTGCAATATCGTATTTCTGATGCGTATGCCTATCTTTTTAGTGCGGTAGACGCCAATGCCAGTTTACGTGAAGCCACTGACAGTGCGCTGCGCTATGTCATTGGTCACAACAAGATGGACGATATTCTGACCACAGGCCGTGATGCTATTCGTCGCGATACTTGGAAAGAATTAGAACGCATTCTTGAGCCGTACAAGTTGGGCTTGGCTATTGTTGACGTTAACTTCTTGCCAGCGCGTCCGCCTGAAGAAGTGAAAGATGCATTCGACGATGCCATTTCAGCGCAAGAAGACGAACAACGCTTTATTCGTGAGGCTGAAGCCTATGCCCGTGAGATTGAACCGAAAGCACGTGGTGAAGTCGAGCGCATGGCGCAACAAGCTAATGCTTATAAAGAACGTGAAATTTTAGAGGCGCGCGGTAAAGTGGCTCGTTTCGAGTTGCTCTTACCTGAATACCAAGCTGCGCCTGAAGTGACCCGTAAGCGTTTGTATCTCGATGCAATGCAACAGGTGATGACTGACACTAACAAAGTCATTATCGATGCTAAAAACAACGGCAATTTAATGTATCTGCCACTAGACAAGTTAATGAAAGAGAAGCCTGCGACTATGCCAGACGTTGAGCCTAAACCTCAACAGAATGTCAATTCTTCATCTATTTCAACGACACGCATTGGTGAGCCTTTGAGTGAACGCCCATCTCGCGAGGAACGTGCTCGCCAGGGGAGGGAGTAATTCATGGGTAGATTAAGTATTGTTCTGATCGCCGTTATATTAGGCATTGGTTTGTCATCTGTGATGGTGGTTAACGAAGGCGAACGTGCGATTGTGGCGCGCTTTGGCGAAATCGTTAAAGATAAAGTTGATGGCAAACAAGTAACACGTGTTTTCGGCCCAGGTTTACACTTTAAAGTGCCTGTGATCGATAAAGTGAAGTTGCTTGATGCGCGTATCCAAACCTTAGATGGTGCTGCAGATCGTTTCGTCACCTCTGAGAAAAAAGACTTAATGGTCGACTCCTATGTGAAGTGGCGTATTTTTGATTTCGAAAAATACTACCTCTCTACTAATGGGGGGATTAAATCGAATGCTGAGACCTTACTGCAACGTAAGATCAACAACGATTTACGTACCGAGTTTGGTCGTCGTACGATCAAAGAGATCGTTTCTGGGCAGCGTGATGAGTTACAAAATAACGCGTTAGCGAATGCTGCTGAGAGTGCTAAAGATTTAGGTATTGAGGTTGTTGACGTGCGTGTTAAGCAGATCAACCTACCCGCAAACGTGAGTAACAGTATTTACCAACGTATGCGCGCTGAGCGTCAAGCTGTGGCTAAAGAGCACCGTGCTCAAGGTAAAGAGCAATCTGAAATTATTCGCGCTACGATTGATGCCAATGTTACTGTTAAAATTGCGGAAGCAGAGCGTAAAGCCTTAACCATTCGTGGTGAAGGTGATGCATTAGCTGCAAAAATTTATTCGGATGCTTATAACAAAGATCCTGAATTTTTTAGCTTTTTGCGTAGTTTAGATGCTTATCGTGCGAGCTTCTCCGGAAGTTCAGACGTTATGGTGTTAGAGCCAGATAGCGAATTCTTCAAATACATGAAGAGTAGTGCTACTAAGAAATAAGCGATGCTAAATCGTTCAGAATGGGCCCCAATCACTGGGGCCCATTTTTTTATCCTAAATGAAAACAGTAAGTGACAAAGTGAGCGCTAAAATTACATTAGCAATGCATTGTTTATGCCTATCACACAGTCAATATGCTCAAAAAACAGTTCAAAACGATTAAAATTGCTTAACAGCTGTACTTTTTTTGCCCTTTTTTTAAAAAACTCGCAATCTCCCTAACTTACTTGCGTGTTTTCACTATGATCTGCTTCTAATTTTTAGCTATAATGAGCCCCGCTTCAAACTTCGATTTTTGCCCATGGTGATAACTAAGAGGCAAAAAGTCTTTGAAATATAAAAATTCCAACACCCTCTGGGAGATAAGTGGATGAGCAATGCGCCAGTCGATACCGGACGTCGCAGATTCCTGACAGCCGCAACCGCCGTAGTAGGTGGTGCTGGTGCCGTCGCTGTAGCGGTTCCTTTCATCAAGTCATGGAATCCGAGTGCCAAAGCGAAAGCTGCAGGTGCACCGGTCGAAGTAAATATCAGTAAAGTAGAGCCAGGTCAGCTGATCCGTGTTGAATGGCGAGGAAAACCTGTATGGGTTGTTCGTCGCACTGAAGCTGTGATCAATGAACTGCCAACACACGACGATAAGTTAAGAGATCCAGCGTCTGCTGAAATGCAGCAGCCTGAATATGCAACAAATCCTCTGCGCTCAATCAAGCCAGAGTATTTTATTGCTGTCGGTATTTGTACCCACCTAGGATGTTCACCCACTTATTTGCCAGATTCATTTGCTGAGCAAGTTCAAGGTGTGACTTCTGGTTTCTTCTGCCCATGTCATGGTTCTAAGTTCGATATGGCGGGCCGCGTGTTCCAAGGCGTTCCAGCTCCATTGAACCTAGTTATCCCTCCACATCAATATGTTGATGATGGCACTGTTATCATCGGTGTAGATAAAGGAGTGGCGTAATGGTTAAGAATTTAATTAATTGGATTGATGCTCGGATCCCAATGACGGCGACGTATAATCGCCATGTGGGTCAGTATGCTACGCCAACTAACTTTAACTTTTGGTACTTTTTTGGTTCGCTAGCGATGTTGGTATTGGTTAACCAATTACTGACGGGTATCTGGTTAACGATGAACTATGTACCCACAGCAGAAGGTGCTTTCGCCTCTGTTGAATACATCATGCGTGACGTAGAGTACGGCTGGTTATTGCGTTATATGCACTCAACGGGTGCGTCTGCGTTCTTTGTGGTGATCTACTTACATATGTTCCGTGGTCTGATTTACGGTTCATATCAAAAGCCTAGAGAACTGCTGTGGCTATTCGGTATGTTGATTTTCCTCGTGCTGATGGCTGAAGCCTTTATGGGTTACTTGTTGCCATGGGGACAAATGTCTTACTGGGGTGCGCAGGTAATTATTTCTCTGTTCGGTGCTATCCCTGTTATCGGTGATGACTTAACTCTATGGATCCGTGGTGACTACGTGATCTCTGGCGCCACACTGAACCGTTTCTTTGCTCTGCACGTTATCGCACTGCCATTAGTGTTAGTGGTTTTAGTGTTCTTACACTTAATCGCTCTGCACGAAGTGGGTTCAAACAACCCAGACGGTATCGAAATCAAGAAGAACAAAGACGAGAATGGCTGGCCAGTTGATGGCATTCCATTCCACCCATACTACACAGTTAAAGATATTATGGGCGTTGCAGGCTTCCTGATCGTGTTCTGTTACGTACTGTTCTTCATCCCTGAAGGCGGTGGTTACTTCCTTGAGAAGCCAAACTTTGAAGCGGCTAACCCAATGAAGACACCGGAGCACATTGCACCAGTATGGTACTTTACACCTTTCTACGCCATCTTACGTGCTGTTCCCGATAAATTGGGCGGTGTGGTAATGATGGGGCTGTCGATTGCAGTACTGTTCGTATTGCCTTGGTTAGACCGTTGTAAAGTGAAGTCAATTCGCTACCGCAGCACGCTGCACAAGTTGAACATCGCTCAGTTCGCTGTATCGTTCATCGTCTTAGGTTATTTAGGCGCTGTACCTGCAACACCAGAGCTGACTATTGTTGCACGTATCTTCACTGTGACGTATTTCGGCTACTTCTTATTACTGTGGTTATACAGCAAAAATGAGAAAACTAAGCCTGTTCCAGCGAGGTTGACACACTAATGAAAAAATTACTGATTGCATTAGTTACATTGATCCCGACGCTGGCGATGGCCGCGAGTGGACACAATGTACATTTAGAAAAAGCCAATGTTGATCTGCATGATAAAGCTTCTTTAGAGCGTGGTCTGGACATGTTCCAACACTATTGCTCTGGTTGTCACAGCACTCAGTATCAACGCTATGAGCGTGTGGCGAATGATCTCGGTATTTCTGCCGATGATATGCGTAGCAAGTACATGTTTACCGATGCCAAAATCGGTGAGCTGATGCAAAACGCAATTCCACATAAAGATGCGGCTAAGTGGTTCGGTGCAACACCACCAGACTTAACCTTAGTCGCACGTGTTCGTGGCGAAGATTGGGTGTTTTCATACCTCAAAGGCTTCTACAAAGATCCAAGCCGCCCATTTGGCGTAAACAACACTGTATTCCCTTCTGTGGGTATGCCACATGTTCTTGAAGAACTGCAAGGCACGCCTGTTAAGCAAGAAGATGGTACAATTGTGGTTTCTGGTGGTAAGTTAAATGCTGAAGAGTATGACCAAGCGGTACGTGATATCACTGGTTTCTTAGTTTATTCAGCTGAACCTGTTAAGTTAGAGCGTCAAGCTTTAGGTTGGTGGGTGCTCGGATTCCTGTTTATATTCTTTATTGTGGCCTACCTCTTGAAGAAAGAGTATTGGAAAGATGTACACTAGGCACCAATAACGGGTAAAATATAGTATCCGCATAGTGTAAACGGGGGGCTTTGCCCCTCGTTTACTTTTGTTTTATTTCGACTCTGGAGGGTATCAATGGCTGTTGCTGCCAACAAACGCTCTGTCATGACACTGTTTTCAGGTGCTGATGATCTTTATAGCCATCAAGTCCGTATCGTGTTAGCTGAGAAAGGGGTTACTGTTGATGTTTTACAGGTCGACCCTAATGAAATGCCAGAGGATTTACTCGAAGTAAATCCTTATAACTCAGTACCTACTTTATTAGACCGTGAGCTCGTACTCTATGAGTCACGTATCATTATGGAATACTTGGATGAGCGTTTCCCTCATCCACCTTTGATGCCTGTTTACCCTGTATCTCGTGGTCAAAGCCGCTTGATGATGCATCGTATCGATACTGATTGGTACTCACTCGTCGCACGTATTCGTAAAGGTGACCGCGCAGAGGCTGCTCGTAAAGAGCTGACTGAAAGTTTACTGTCAATCGCGCCAGTATTTGCTGAAATGCCTTACTTTATGAGTGAAGAATTTGGTTTAGCGGATTGTTACCTCGGCCCATTATTATGGCGTTTGCCTGTATTGGGTATTGAGTTAGACAGCCGCGTAGCAAAAGACATCAAAGCTTACATGACACGTATTTTTGAGCGTGAATCTTTTAAAGCTTCGTTGACTGAAGCTGAACGCGAAATGCGCATGGGTATGTAATGAAAGCGTTGACTCCAAATCGTCCTTATTTACTCAGGGCTTACTACGATTGGTTGATGGATAACCAATTAACACCTCACGTTGTGGTTGATGCCTTTGTCAAGGGCACTCAAGTACCGCAGCAATATGTGAAGGATGGCCAGATTGTATTAAATATCGCGGCTGGTGCAGTGGGCAATTTGCAAATTGGTAATGAATTTGTGGAGTTCAATGCGCGTTTTGGTGGTGTACCTCAGCAGGTATTATTGCCAATGGCTTCGATTGTGGCCATTTACGCTCGTGAAAATGGCGCTGGGACTGTCTTCGATATTGAAGATGCGTACTTAGTCGAAGAGGAAGCCGAATCGGCCTTGTCTATCATTGAGACAAAAGACAAGCCAACCGAACCAACGGATGAACCGCCTAAGCGTCGTAGCCATTTAACCTTAGTCAAATAAGTTACTTGTGCTCTGATCTATACTATGGAAAGCCAGTCAATTGACTGGCTTTTTGTTTTTTTAATGCTTAATCCCAAGCTGGTGCTGTGGTAGCATTTGCGCCGCATTTCAGCCGTGGAGTGCATCGACTTCCCATTTGAGCCAATGGATTTTGTATGTTGCTAATGATCGACAATTACGACTCTTTTACCTTTAACTTAGTGCAGTATTTTCAGCAGTTAGGGCAAGAGATCGTGGTTAAACGCAATGATGAAATCAGCTTAGCGGAAATCGAGGTGTTATCGCCGAGTCATTTAGTCATCTCTCCTGGCCCTTGCTCACCCAACGAAGCGGGGATTTCCTTGGCAGCAATTGAGCATTTTGCTACTCGTTTACCGATCCTTGGCGTGTGCTTAGGACATCAAGCCATGGCGCAGGTGTTTGGGGCCAAAGTTGTGCGAGCACAGCGGGTGATGCACGGTAAAGTTAGCGAGATTACCCATACTGGTGAGCGCCTGTTTAAAGGGTTAAACCAACCATTAACGGTAACTCGCTACCATTCATTACTGGTTGATACCATACCTGACGGTTTTGTGCTGGATGCTTGGTTTGATGACCCGAGCCATGGACGCGAAATTATGGCGATGAGTCATAAAGAGTTGCCGCTCTTTGGTGTGCAATTTCACCCCGAGTCGATTCTGACCGAACAAGGGCATGAATTGTTGGCAAATTTCTTATCTCAATCGGCTTAGGTTGAATCCAAAAAATCGATTTTGCTCTACTCTTTGTTACAAGATTTCTCCTTCATTTAAGCAAATATGTCGCTCAAGTGTGATATAACTGCCGCAAAACGATGCCTGCTCACGTACTCATGGAGTTAGCTCCAAAGTGTAACTAGGGCTGCGATAACAATAAAAGGAAGGACAAATGAACAGCGTAATGCGAAATTTGGGTTTAAGTGCGTTAGCCGTTGCGGTATTGACGAGTTGCGCCGCCACCTCAACCGAAACGGCAACTCCCGCGACCACACCACAGGCTTATCAAGTCCCTTTAGCTCAGCCTCCCCAAGTTTCACAACCGCTTACGCTGAATCAAATTATGGCGAACCCCGATTGGATGGGGATTTTCGCTAAGGAAGCCTACTGGAGCGATGACAGTCAGAGCGTTTTCTTTGCGCGCCAACCCAGTGCATCGCCATTACGGAATTATTATCAGCAGGGCATTAATGACAGCCGCGCCGTTGAACTGGCCATCGATAAGCTACATGCGGCTGATCAACAGTTTGGTGTGTTCGATAGCACTAAAGCTAACAAGGCGTATCTCTACCAAGGCAATATTTTTGTTAAGCATTTAAGCTCTGGCAAAATCACCCAGCTTACCCGCCAGCGCACTGCCATCAGTGGCCTGCGTTACCTTAACAATGGCGATATCGCCTATTGGCAAGGGGATAATGTTTTCCAAATCCATCAAGACAGTGGATTAGTGGAGCAGTTGGCTGAAATCAAAATGGCGAAAGCGCCTGAAGGTGTGAAAGAACCCAGCAGCTACTTAGCCAAGCAGCAGCACAGACTCATTCAATATGTGGCGTTGCAGCAGGAAAATGCCAAAGCCAAAGAACAGTTTAAGAACGAGCTGCAAAAGAGCGATCCGACCCTCGCCGCTAACACTTGGTATCTAGGTGATGCCGAGGTGGTGTCTGAGCTAAGTCTGTCGCCAGACGGTCGCTATCTGTTTGTAGCCCTAACCGATAAAAATTACACCGGCAGCAGTGAACACGACATCATGCCAAACTACCTCGGTAGCGAAGGCTATATCGACCCTGTGCCCGTGCGTGCCCGTGTCGCGGAAGATAATCCACCAGGACAGCGCTTTTTGGTGTTAGACCTCAATGAGCATAAACAGATCGATGTGACTATCGAAGGCTTAACTGGCTTCGATGAAGACGTTTTAGCTCAGGTTAAGAGTGAAAACGCTAAAGCAAAAGGTGAGTCATATCAAAGTACTAAGGCTCCACGTAAAATCCAGCTGATGCAGGATTGGGGCTGGACTCAAAGCGCGATTCAATGGCATGAGTCTGAGAACAAATTGGCGGTGATGGTCGAAGCGACCGATAACAAAGATCGTTGGATTGCCAGTGTCGATCTGGCAAAGGGCAAGTTTATCACCGAGCATCGCCTGCATGATGATGCTTGGGTGAACTACGACTATAACCAATTTGGCTGGTTACCCGGTACTGACAGTCTGTACTATCTCTCTGAAGAAACAGGTTATTCCCAGCTTTATATCAAGGCTCGTGGCGAAAAGCCCCGCGCTTTGACTCAAGGTAAGTTTGTGGTGAGTGATATTACCCTATCGCCCGATGCAAACTACATCTACTACAAGGCTAACCAAAGCCACCCTGGTATTTACAATGTTCACCGTGTGAATATCGCCTCGGGCAAAAACGAGCAATTAACTCAGTGGGACGGTAACTTAGATTACAGCTTAAGCCCCGATGGCACTAAGTTGCTGCTGAATGCCTCTCGCCGTACAGAGCCGAATGAGCTGTATGTTCAACCGATTGGCGGTGAGTTAAAACAGCTCACGTCATACACCAGCGATGCCTTTAAGCAATATCCATGGCAAGCGCCCGAAGTGGTAGCCGTACCTTCTAATCATGGCGCTGGCCAAGTGTATGCGCGGGTTTATTTGCCGCAGGGATACGACAAATCCCGCGCCGAAAAATATCCTGCCGTTATCTTTAACCATGGCGCAGGTTACTTACAAAATGCCGATTATGGTTTCAGTGGTTACTTCCGTGAGTTTATGTTCCACAACCTACTGACCCAACAAGGCTATGTGGTGATGGACATGGATTATCGTGGTTCTAAAGGCTATGGTCGCGATTGGCGCACGGCGATTTATCGCAATATGGGGCATCCTGAAGTCGAAGATTTAAAAGATGGCGTGACTTGGATGGGCCAAAATGCCAACGTGGATATTAAGCGCGTCGGTACCTATGGCGGTTCTTACGGCGGTTTCTTAACCTTTATGTCCTTGTTTACTGAGCCGGAATTATTCCAAGCAGGCGCTGCACTGCGCCCTGTGGCGGATTGGGCACATTACAACGCGCCATACACCTCCAATATTTTAAACACGCCGGATGTTGACCCTATCGCCTATGAGCGTAGCTCGCCTATTGAACATGCCCAAGGCTTGACTAAGCCATTACTGATCATGAGTGGCGTGATGGATGATAACGTGTTTTTCCAAGATAGCGTGCGCATGGTGCAGCATCTTATCGAGCTGGAAAAACCGATGTTCGAAACGGCGATTTATCCGGTTGAGCCCCACGGCTTCCGTCAGCCATCGAGCTGGTTAGACGAATATCGCCGTATTTACAAACTCTTTGAACAAGAGCTTAAGTAAATCTCGCGAAAGTATTAAGGCCTCAATATGAGGCCTTTTTGTTGCGTGGATTTCGGCGCGAGTGAATCTAATCAGGATTGTAAAATAGTCACTTGTTTGCTTATTGCCAAGAGGTAACCTATATGCTGAAATTGCAATGTTTTTAACGATTTTAGCGTATGCGCGCCACTTAGCACGGGCGAGATAGGAAAGGTAAACTGTGGCGATATCGGTAGCGGGCGGCGTCAGACCTGGCAAAATTTTAGAGATAGAACATAGGCTCTATCAGCAACTTATTCTCGGTAAACAAAAAGCCAGTCCTACTCTATTGGATGATTTAGACCAAGAGCTTGAGGCTGATGCTAATAAACTCGATGTAGAGCGAGAGGCGATACTGTCACGGCTACTTAAACAAATTCAAGCTCGAGAAGTATTTGAGGCCATTTCAAAGCAACTTATTGACACAGTGAATAATGCTATTGAGCATCAATTAGCTTCCCCTGAGTTAGTGCTAGCCAAGTCGGATATTAACGAATCGCAACTCCTGTTACTTGAATTACTGCTGGCTAAAAATCTTGATGCCACAAGATTAAGACCTTTAATCAGCAATTTAAGCTGGTTATGCCGCGATTTAACCAATATGGTTAATAGTCCTGCATTTCGGGCGCGCCGCCCGCAGAGTTCCGATGTACGCGTCACCGATATCAAATTAGTGATGAATTACATTGGCATCGAAAACCTGCGCACTATTATTCCTTATTTTTGCCTGCGTAATTGGCTGCCCAGTGGCAACGCTAAGTTACTCTGGACCACCCGCAAGTTGTGGCGCTATAGCATTGTCAGCGGAATAGCAGCGAATGCGTTAGCGCAGCTTCATAATACTGACTCAGCACTCGTCTATAGTGGTGCATTAATGAATCAGTTGGGCACTTCAGTCGTGCTGAGTCTTAGTGCGCGTTTATTTGATAAAACTTGGGGCAATTGGATCCGTGAGGCAAGCTCGAGTCGAGATAAAGAAGTGTACGATGCTGTAATTGCCACCGAATTCCCTGCTAAAGTGGTTTTTGAGCAAGTGTTAGCCCATGGACATAAGCTTAATTGGCAACTATTAGAGTTACTTAAGTTTGAACAGAGTCCATTAACTCAATTGCTTAAAGAGTTGGACCAAACCTTAACTTACCGCGAACTCTCGATGCCGGCCGCATTAGTGGCACGGGCGAATTGTTATGCTAAGGTGCTGTTGCTTGAAGAGATGCGCCAAATCGAGCCGCAGGAAAAACGCTTAATGTTCGATTATTACGAGCTCAGCGAGCAGGAAGTGCTGCGCCTAAAAGCACAAAATTATCGGAAGTTGGATCTGCTGTAATCTGCACGCCGTTCCCATCGGTGTCCAATTGCGGCACTGATGTGGAGGACGGAAAATGCCAAGCTGGCAAGCTTCTGTATTAAATACTATTTTATCCTATGTGGCACGGCCATCGATCAGCCGAGGTAAAGCCAAACTTCCCCTAAGCCAAGTACGGCAACGTTTATTAGAGCTGGATAAGCGCTGGTTGCCATGGCCTGAAAAGCTCGTTACTGCCTCAATTCCCTTACAACATTCCACACTACTGCATTACGTGCTGCTCGATGACACGCCGCGTTTGGGCAATCTATTTTACATTCGTGGCGGCGGATTCTGTTTTAAAACTCCCCATGCCCACGCAAGACTGGTGGCCGATATCAGCGAACGTTGTCGCCTTGATACGTTTATCCCTGATTATCGTTTAGCGCCGGAGCATCCGTATCCCGCGCCCTGTGACGATGTACTCGAGGCATACCTGCACTTAATTGAGTTGAAAGGGAGCGATAACCTAGTGCTGATGGGCGATTCTGCCGGCGGTAATTTAGCCTTAAGTCTGTTGCTCGAACTTAAAAAGCGCCATCTGCCCATGCCTAAAGCCTGTGTGTTGTTGTCACCCGCGCTGGATTTAGCGATTACCGGCGATACCGAGCTGATTTTAGGCGCGGATGATCCGTTCTTTACCATTGAGTCGCTATTGCGGCTGCGCGGGGCGTATCTTGCTGGGGCGAATCCTATGTCAGAACGGGTTTCACCTTTACAGGGGAACTTGGCAGACTTGCCACCACTCTTAGTGATTGCCGGTACGCGTGAGTTGCTTTTACAGGACTCAGAACGACTGGTTATGCAAGTTAAGGCCAGTGGTGGCGCGGTAGAATCGCGTTTTTATCACAACATGCCCCATGTTTTTCCCCTGTTCCATCTGTTGCCCGAAGCGCTTGAGGCGAGGGAACAAATTGCGGATTTTGTGCTTTCACAGCTGATTCGTTAAAATTGTGTAGTTATTCATATTCGGTGAATAGCTAGCAAAAATAGAGGTAAATAACTTTTTTTCTGACTAAATATGCTAAATGCCTCTGGCGTAAACGCTTGTATAGTTCTTAAACTGCAATCTTTATGCACTTTGGCCTTAAGCATGGTGAATGTTGTTTGTGAAAAACTGGTATTTTGATCACAATTTCGCTAATAATGGCTATTAATAGACACAAGCATACCCTGTATCACTAACTCAAGATAAAGATACGTTGGGGACTCAGACGGCTCCCGATGCCGTTACATTTAAACAAAGGATGAAGAAGAATGAGCGTTGATATGAAGTTGAATCGTGCCCAGTTTGATGCGGTTATGGTGCCTAACTATGCGCCTGCTGCCGTGATCCCAGTACGTGGCGAAGGCAGCCGTGTATGGGATCAAGAGGGTAACGAATTTATCGATTTTGCTGGCGGTATCGCGGTAAATTGCTTAGGTCACTGTCATCCTGCCTTAGTGAATGCCTTAAAAAACCAAGGCGAAAAATTATGGCATCTGTCTAACGTCATGACCAACGAGCCTGCACTCGAGCTGGCCACTAAGTTAGTCAATAGCACATTTGCTGAGCGTGTCTATTTTGCCAACTCTGGCGCCGAAGCCAACGAAGCGGCACTGAAATTAGCCCGTCGTTATGCTTTAGAAAAATACGGCGTAGAGAAAGATGAAATCATCGCCTTCGATAAAGCCTTCCACGGCCGTACTTTCTTCACCGTGAGCGTTGGTGGTCAAGCGGCCTATTCCGATGGTTTTGGTCCAAAACCGCAAAGCATTACCCACTTACCTTATAACGATGTTGCGGCATTAGAAGCGGCCGTATCGGATAAAACCTGCGCCATCATGCTTGAGCCGCTGCAAGGTGAGGGCGGTATTATTAATGCTGATCCTGCGTTCCTCAAAGCGGTGCGTGAACTGGCTAATAAACACAATGCACTGGTGATTTTCGACGAAGTACAAACTGGTGTTGGCCGTACGGGTGAACTTTATGCTTACATGGGCACCGACATAGTGCCGGATATTCTTACCACGGCTAAAGCACTTGGCGGTGGTTTCCCTATTGCAGCTATGCTGACTACTGCGGAAATTGCTGAGCACCTAAAAGTGGGGACTCACGGTTCAACCTATGGTGGTAATCCATTAGCTTGTGCTATCGGCAACGCGGTATTAGATGTGGTTAACACGCCAGAAGTCTTGAATGGTGTGAAACATCGCGAGCAATTATTACGCGATGGCTTGAACAAAATTAATGAAAAATATCACGTTTTCTCTGAAGTTCGCGGTAAAGGCTTACTGTTAGGGGCGGTTCTTAATGAACAATATCAAGGTCGTTCACGTGACTTTTTAGTGGCATCTGTTGCTGAAGGCTTAATGAGCCTGATGGCGGGGGCCAACGTAGTTCGTTTTGCACCTTCACTGGTGATCCCTGAGGCAGATATTGCAGAAGGTCTGGCACGTTTTGAACGTGCCGTGGCGAGCATCGCCGCTGCCTAAGGACCAAAGGAGTGCTGAATTTTATTCGCACTCCTTTTTTGTCAGGGAATTCTTGCAGATATCATTCCTGTCTTTTGAAGATAGGCGCATTGGTGCACTGCAAGCTTAAGTGAGGAGACACTAAGATGTTAATCATACGTCCTATTCGGGCTGGCGACTTTGAATCTCTATACCAAATTGCCGAAGAGTCTGGTCATGGTTTTACCTCATTGCCAGTCAATGCCGATTTGCTTCGGCATAAAATTGCCCGTGCTGAAGCCTCTTTTGCCAAAGTTGTCGATAAGCCCTTTGATGAAGGTTACTTAATGGTGCTCGAGGATACCGCGACCCGTGAAGTGGTCGGCACCTGCGCGATTGAAGCCGCAGTCGGTATGGAAGATGCCTTCTACCATTATCGCCTCGGAACTGAGGTGTACCATTCTGAGCAAATTGAAGTTCGCAACGAGGTGGAAACCTTAACCCTTTGTCACGATTACACCGGCGCCGCTGAGCTTTGTACCCTGTTTTTACGGGAGCCTTATCGTAAGGGGAATAATGGCCGCATGTTATCCCGCAGCCGTTTTCTGTTTTTGGCGCAGCATGCCAAACGCTTTGGCGAAACTGTGATTGCTGAAATGCGTGGTGTGAGTGATGCAGATGGTCATTCTCCCTTCTATGGTTGGTTGCAAAAAAACTTTTTAGGCATTGATTTTATTCAAGCTGACTACCTGTCTGGCTTAGGTAAAAAAGCCTTTATGGCGGAGATGATGCCCCGTAACCCTGTGTATGTTTGCCTGCTGCCAGAAGAAGCGCAAAAAGTGATCGGCGAAGTACACACTAATACGCGTCCGGCCCTAAGCTTGCTGCAGGCCGAAGGTTTTAGATGCCGCGGTTATGTGGATATTTTCGATGGTGGCCCAACGGTCGAGTGCCGTTTAACCGATATTCGTGCTGTGCGTGAAAGCCGTCTACTGACGGTCGAAATTGGTGATATGCCAGAATCCGATAAGCAATTTATTATCTCTAACACTCAATTAGCCAATTACAGAGCGACCGCAGCTTATCTCTGCGTTGATGATAAAGCTGAGCAGGTGGTAATTAGCCCAGAACTCGCCGAAGGTTTGTTACTCGCAAAAGGCGATCAAATCCGTATTTTGGCAATGTAGGAATAGCAAATGACACATTTTATTAAAGGCCAGTGGCACGCTGGCAAGGGTCATGATGTGACCTCTAGCAACCCAGCAAATGGCGAAATTATTTGGCGCGGCCAAACGGCGACAGCCGATCAAGTCAACGCTGCCGTCGATGCCGCCCGTGAAGCTCAGTTCGATTGGTTTATGTTAGGTTTTGATGCGCGTCTAAAGATAGTTGAAGCTTATCGTAGCCAACTCGAAGCGAACAAAGCCGAATTAGCCGAAACGATCGCTCAGGAAACCGGTAAACCCCAGTGGGAAACGGCGACAGAAGTTGCTGCCATGATTGGTAAGATTGGCCTGTCGGCAACGGCTTATAACAAGCGCACCGGCACTGAAGCCAATGACACGCCAGCAGGGCGCGCCGTGCTACGCCATAAGCCTCACGGTGTGGTTGCTGTGTTTGGGCCCTATAACTTCCCTGGGCATTTACCCAATGGTCATATAGTGCCAGCATTGCTTGCGGGCAATACCGTGGTGTTTAAGCCCTCTGAATTGACGCCTAAAGTGGCCGAGTTAATGGTCTCTCTCTGGGAAAAAGCGGGTCTGCCCGCGGGTGTAATCAACTTAGTCCAAGGTGAAGTCGATACGGGTAAAGCGCTGGCGTCGCACCCACAACTCGACGGCCTATTCTTTACTGGTAGCTCTCGCACTGGTCACCTGTTGCACCAGCAATATGCGGGTCATCCGGGTAAGATCCTCGCCTTAGAAATGGGCGGTAATAACCCGCTGATTATTAAAGGCGTCGCCGATATTAAAGCGGCGGTGCACGATATTCTGCAATCGGCCTATATTTCATCAGGCCAGCGTTGTACCTGTGCCCGCAGGCTCTATGTTGAGCAAGGCGAGCAGGGCGATGCCTTGGTCGCCAAGCTGGTTGAAGCGGTGAAGCAGATTAAAGTCGGTCCTTGGAACGCGCAGCCACAACCATTTATGGGCTCAATGATTTCCGAAGGCGCAGCGAAAGGTATGGTGGCGGCGCAGGCTAACTTGCAGAACTTAGGCGGCGTGTCACTGGTTGAACTCACTCACCTGCAAGCTGGAACAGGCTTAGTCTCACCCGGGCTTATCGATGTCACTGCGGTGAGCGAGTTACCCGATGAGGAATACTTTGGACCACTGCTGCAATTAGTGCGCTACAGCGATTTTGACCAAGCGATTAAGCTGGCTAACCAAACCCGTTATGGCTTATCTGCGGGTATCTTGGCCGATAGCCGTGATGATTATGAGTATTTCCTTGCCCGCATTCGTGCGGGGATTGTGAACTGGAACAAGCAGATCACTGGTGCCTCGGGTGCTGCGCCCTTTGGTGGCGTAGGTGCTTCGGGTAACCACAGGGCGAGTGCATTTTATGCCGCCGACTACTGTGCTTATCCCGTTGCCTCCGTTGAGGCGGATGCGGTGAGCTTACCCGCAAGTTTAAGCCCAGGGTTAAGTTTAGAGTGACATCATTGAGGAAGAACCTAGGTTCTTCCTTTTTCATCACAAGCAGTAACGTTACTTGGGCTGCTACTGAGCGCCGTTGTGCAGCAAGTGGCTAGGGTCGTTACATTGAGTGCGAGCGGCAAAACAATACTCACTATAGTCGCAGCACAATAAAAGGAGTTTTTATGCACACAGATATCAATGCGTTATTTGCCGCCCTCTGGCAAGACTATATTCAAATGACCCCATCTGCGGCCAAGGTGCACGAGCTACTTGGACACGGCAAGCCGATTATCAACGACCATATCGCTCTGCGTACTTTTAACATCGCTAAGGTGAATTTAGCCGTATTAGCAGAGCACTTTACTTCTTTAGGTTATGTGGCCTGCGGTGACTATAAGTTTGAACAGAAAAAACTGGTAGCAAAGCATTTTGAACATCCAGATGCGACTCAGCCTAAGGTGTTTATTTCTGAGCTATTGGTCGAAGAGTTTAGCCCAGCACTGCAAAGCACTATCCAAAGCTTAATTGCCCAAGTGGATGAGCAAGCGACGAAAGCGGATAACTTTATCTATTCGGGTCGTCATTGGACGCTGGATGCTAAAACCTACGAGACGCTGCTCGAAGAGAGTGAATATGCGGCTTGGGTCGCAGCCTTTGGCTACCGCGCCAATCATTTTACAGTCTCTATCAACCACCTTGAGGGCTTCGAGACATTAGAATCTGTGAATGAGGCGCTTAAGCAAGCGGGCTTTGTGCTCAATAGCTCAGGTGGCGAAATCAAAGGTTCACCAGAGGTGTTACTGGAGCAATCATCGACTATGGCCGATAAAATCGCTGTGGCATTTAGCGATGCAACGGTTGAGATCCCAAGCTGCTTTTATGAGTTTGCCCTGCGTTATCCAAAGGCGAATGGTGAGCTGTATACGGGATTCGTGGCCGCATCAGCCGATAAGATTTTTGAGAGCACCAACGCGAAAAAAGCCTAATGAATTAGGTTGTTGCTGACTTAATCTCAAACAAAAACGCCATCAATTGATGGCGTTTTTTATGGGTGGCACTTAGAGCAAATAGCTAGGACAACAATAGTTAGCTCAACACATGTTCGCTAAGCACGCTTAGCTAAGCACTCGTTAGCCAAAGACTAGTTCAATACTGAGGCCAGATAAGTGGCTGCTGTGTTTAAACTTAAGTTCAATGCCATATTGCTCGGCAATTTCTTTCACTATCGATAACCCTAGGCCATGACCCATGACGGATTCATCAAGGCGCGTGCCCCTTTGGGTGAGTTTATCGAGTTCGTCGTCAGCAACACCTGGGCCATCATCATCGATGCTAAGGCAGAGTTTGTTTTGCGCCTTCCACAGTTTTACCGTGACTTGGCTACCCGCCCATTTAAAGGCGTTATCGAGCAGATTCCCTAAGAGCTCCATACCATCTTCCCTATGAATAGGCAGGCGTTGGATACTAGGATCGAGCTCAAAGTCGCAGTTGATGTTTTTGCTTCTGTGCACTTTGTTAAGGGTATTGGCGAGGCTGTGAAGATCCCTCGGCACCACTAACTGGGCGGCAGGTAACATATCACCGGTGATCCGCGCCGCCGCAAGCTTACGCTCGACCATTTTATGGATAGCGTCGAGTTGCTGTTGCAACGCCATGGCTGTATCGGGATCTTTTAGCCCCAAGGCTTCTACCTGTTGCTGCATCACTGCCAGTGGGGTTTTGAGCCCATGGCTTAAGTTGCCTAAGTTATTGCGGCTACGTTCTATTTGCTTGGCGGTGTATTCCAATAACTCGTTGTAGGTCTTCGCCAGCGGTTGCACTTCGGGCGGAATGTTATTCAGCTCTAAGGCGTTAATCTCGCCTTCTTGTAGGCGTGACAGTGCATGTTGGATCTGTTTAACGGGTTTAAAGGATTGGCGCAGGATCAGGAATATACCCGCGATCATGGCCACTAACATGGCGAGGTTAACCCCAAGCTTAGTGCCGTAGACTTCACTAAATACCCGCCGACCAATACTCAAATCTTGTGCGACAGTAAGCGTAGCGGTCACATTGGCACTGCTGGAATTTAATCCAAGAGATAACAACTGCATATCATTATTTTTAGGTCCCTTTGCCTGCCAGACACGGGTCTGGTTTGGCGCTAAAGGTTCGATATCGAGCTGCATATCCCACAGGGAGCGGGAGCGGATCACTTCATTGGGCAGGTTTAGCTGGAAATAACGCCCCGAATAGGCGGGGCGGTAGAAGCTCGACAGTTGGCTCTGATCGATGTGGATTTCCCCATTATTGAAATGGGTTGCCAGCATAATGTGTTCTAAATCTTCTTCTAAGCGATTGATAATCGAGTCGTGAAACGCTTGGCGCAGCATGGACTCAAATAATACGAGTCCAACCACTGTGCCTAATACCAATAAGCCCGTTAACCATAAACTGAGCTTAGTGCGAATCGAGATCATGCAGTCACGCCGTGGAAGATATAACCTTGGCCGCGGCGGGTTTCTATCGCAGTTTTACCGAGTTTTTTGCGCAGATGAGTCACGTAAACTTCAACCACATTACTCTCTTTCTCGTCGTCAAACTGATAGAGCTTGTCCGTCAGTTGAGCCTTAGATAACAGCTTCTTAGGTGACATGAGGAAGATTTTTAACAGCCTGAATTCCATGGCAGTCAATTCATATAAATGCTCGCCAACGCTGACGGTTTGTTCGGCTTCATCTAAGGTGACGCCGCCATAGCTAAGTTGCTTGCTGGAATTATTTAAACGGCCATGGGCGCGATGAATAAGCGCTTGGATACGCGCTAATAACTCCTGTGCGTGGAAGGGTTTTCCTAAATAATCATCGGCACCGGCATTGAAACCTTCGACCTTTTCATGCCATTGGCTGCGGGCGGTTAACATAATAACAGGAGTGCTAATGCCTTGATTACGCCAGCCTTCGAGTAATTCCAGCCCATTGCCATCGGGGAGACCAATATCTAAGATCACGCAATCGTATTGGGTTTCTTTAACGAGGTAATCGGCTTCAACCGCTTTGTCAGTAATATCGGTAACGTAGCCAGCCTGTTTGAGTTGTTTCTCCAGTTCGGAGACCAACATCGGATTATCTTCAACGAGTAGCAGTTTCATGTTTTCGACATTCGCTCGGTAGTGCGGTGGAGTGTTCAAGTTGACCGTTGGTGGCATCAATACTCAGATTCACTATTTGGCCGCGTTGCACTTTGATTTGCAAATCATAGCGCCATTTATGATCTTCTTGATAGAGATGTGCGTCAATTAGTTCACCTTGGCAGAATTGATTGACCACGGCTAGGGTGCCATTGAGTGATAGAATTTGCCCAGAGTTGACTAAAGCCTTGGCTTGATAATGTTCTAATTCAATCGGTTCGGCGTTAATTATTGTTGGATGCACCAGCGTAAACAGACTGAAAAAACAGATAAATAACAGCCGTTTCATTTATGCTCCCCAATAAAAAATGGCCTAGATTTTATGCTAGGCCACTTTAATGAAACAGGCTTAAATCAAGCTGAAGTCTAACTTAACGGGTGCCATATACCACAATGGTTTTACCGTGTGCTTGAATGAGATTTTGTTCTTCAAGCATCTTTAAGATACGACCCACAGTTTCGCGGGAACAACCAACGATCTGACCAATTTCTTGGCGAGTGATCTTAATTTGCATGCCGTCTGGGTGAGTCATGGCATCAGGTTGTTTTGCTAAATGCAACAATGTTTGGGCAATACGGCCTGCCACATCGAGGAATGCTAAATTACCGACTTTCTGGCTAGTGCTCTGTAGGCGGTATGCCATTTGAGCCGAAAGCTTCATCAGAATTTCGGGGTTAACTTGGATTAATTGCTTGAACTTCTTGTAAGAGATTTCAGCAATTTCACATGCTTGTTTTGCACGAACCCAAGCAGTACGTTCAGCTTGTTCTTCGAACAATCCTAACTCACCGATAAAGTCGCCTTGATTAAGATAAGATAGGATCATTTCCTTACCTTCTTCATCTTTAATCAATACCGCAACAGAACCTTTTACGATGTAATAAAGGGTATCTGAGTCTTCACCAGCATGGATCAAGGTGCTTTTAGCGGGATACTTATGAATGTGACAGTGTGATAAAAACCATTCCAAAGTTGGGTCCGGTTTTGGCTTACCAATCAGAGCCATGTCGATGTTCCTCGATTGATTAAAACGAAAGTAAGAATATTCTAAATAAGCATTTTACGTCAATTACACCCATAAAAACTTGATGGACATCTTAGTTTAGAATGAGTGAATAAATGCAATTAACCAACTAAAATTAGAGCTTATTTTGCTACTTTAGTGATATTAGTCAACTAAATCGGTGTCAAACTCACTGGATTCACTTAACTCTGTAGAGTTAATCACATCTTATAAAGGCTTTTAAGGGTTTTTTGTGAGTAAAATAATCGTAAACCTTAGTGGCCTGACATGGTGAGTCGAGCAATTTAAAAATCAGCGGTGATTTTTCCCTTTATTTAAGGTCAATTGAACCTATTTAGACTCGACTTATAGGGTTAATTCTGGCTAACTTGGGGACGCGGTTGTTTTTCGAAGAGGTTACCACGTGAAATACAGACAATGGGTTTTCGGTGCAGGATTGACTTTATCCGTTGGATTAAGTTCTGCTGCATACGCATTTTCTATCCCGCAGCCCGCAAATGAAATTGCGGCGAGTAAATTTGTGCATATTCAAGTTCAGGCGGAACAAGGTGATGCCGATGCGCAATTTTTACTGGGACTGATGTTTCTCTCTGGACGTTATGTGCAGCAAGAAGTGCCATCAGGACTGCACTGGATAACTCTCGCCGCCGAGCAACAACACGAAAAGGCGCAGCAAACTTTGGCGGATCTCTCTTTTGAAGGCCAATTGATTAAACGAGACTTAGCTGTGGCCGAGCGTTGGTATAAGGATATGGGCGAGCGAGGTAACCGTTGGGCACAGTTCCGTTTAGGCTTTATTTACGCTTCGGGTGGTGATGGCGTTAAGCGCAATTGCGGCAAAGCGGTAGAGCAATTTTCCCGTGTTGGCGATGATATTGCCCTTGGCAATGTGGCTTGGATTCTCGCAACTTGCCCAGAGGCCGAATACCGTGATGGCAATAAAGCGCTTCAGTTATCTCTACAGCTCCTTAAGGTCAACGAAAATGATCCCACTAATCTCGATAACTTGGCCGCGGCCTATGCGGAAGTGGGCGATTTTGGCGCAGCCGTTTCGACGCAACAAAAAGCGATTGCAGCTTTGAAGATGACGGCTGAAGCGACTAAAACCGATGAATTTAAGCAGCGTTTACATAGCTATGAGCAGAAACGCGCCTACCGTGAGACACTGCGTTTGCTCGATTAAACCCGTTAGTGTTTTATTATCTTTATCAGCCCGGGCTATGCTCGGGCTGATTGTTTCTGGCGTTTTATTTATTGGGCGGATTCAGGCTGTTCGAGCGGCCAAGAATGTAAGATGTGATATTCCACCCCACGATTACCGCTTGACGAAAGGTACAAATGAAGCTGCTCGGGAGCGAGCGTGAATGCAGTTATCGGTGTATTCGCTAGATCCTTGAGGGGAAGCTCGTTATCAAAGGTGCTCAATGACTTGGCTTTTCTAAACAAGCTGACATGCGGTCGAAATGGATGTTCGCTCTGATGCAATTGCAACTGCTGCGCTAAATCTTGCGCCTGCGATGCCAATAACGCCAACGCAGGGCTAACCCTATCTCCCTTTAAACAACATACCTGTGCCTTGGGCCAAACGGCGAGCTTATCCAGTTGTACAGTAAATCGTGGCCGATGCAGTTTATCAACGGCTTCGAGCAGTTGCGTCTTTTGAGACTGATGGGCTAAGCCTAAAAAAGCGAGGGTGAGATGAAAATTCGCTTTGCTTACGGGTTTTGCATGGGGCGTTAACTGTTGTGCTAAGCATTGCTGCAATTGCAGCAGTTGCATGCGTTGAGTCTCATTAAGGGCGAATCCAAGAAATAGTCGTTGTAACACTCTTTATCTCCGCTACCTGCTCAAATGCCAAACATAAGCTATGCTTTTGTTTGGTAATACAGAAAGGCCCGTGGTCATTATTCATCATCGGCTTTCGATGACTTGAATTTGTTTCTGGGAAGTGTAGCAATAATACCTTAAATGGAATTGTAGGTAAGGAAATCCCTTTTCATGTCAGATGGTTTAGCAAATTCACTCCAACAGGCATTAGTGACGATTTTTAGCGAAACGCCGCTAGAAACCCTAGAGCAAAATGTTGATAGAGCATTAGAGGCGATTACACTTCAGTTGCACTGTGATGGGGTGTTTGTGCTAACGGGGAGTTTATCCCTCGACCATTTACGCACCCGTAATTTGTATTTAAAACCGCAATTTAGCCAGGGCCAGCAGACTCGCGTTTGGCCACTCGCGCGTATGCCTTTTTTTCGCTCCCTTGTGAGAAACCCCAAGCTGCTGAATCTACCCGATGTGAATACATTACCGCCAGAAGCTCAGGCGGAGCGGGCATTGTTACGGGATTGGGATGTCAAAAGTCTACTGGTGTTACCCCCCGTCGTATTTGGCGAAACCCGTATTGCCCTTGGGGCGGTAAATTGCTCCGAATGCTGTGAGTGGACCGAGGAGTTTATTCAGGAGTTTCAACATGCTGCGGTGATGATTGGTTCGGCGATGGAGCTGACCCGTATCGCCCATGATATGTTAGCGAGTGAAAACAAATATCGCGAAGTCTTTAACCAATTACCCTTGGCTTGTGCTTTGCTCGATAAACAAAATCAACTGACGATGCTGAACAAAGTGGCGCTGCAAACCTTGCCAGTGCAGCATGGATACGATTTATTCAGCATGGTGCGCGATGAAGAGCACGCGATGCTCTCCGATACGTTGCATATGGTGCGTGAAGGCGTATTAGGACAAGCTTGGTGCGAATTGCCGCTTAAATCGCTGCATCAATTAGAGTGGTTAAGGCTCAGTTTTAGTCAGATCCACGGTGATAAGGACACCCTGGTTATGATTGCCGAAGATGTGAGTGAAAAGTATCGGCTGGCCGATGAGCTCTCTTTTCATGCTAACTATGATGCTCTTACCGGATTGCCCAATCGGCTGCACTTTGAGGCATTACTCGATAATTTGCTGCATAGCAAAGATGATATGCCAACCTGTGTTGCCTTTATCGATGTCGATCAATTTCAAGTGATCAACAATGTTAGCGGTCATCAAGCGGGGGATAAGTTACTGTGCCAGTTGACATTGCGGCTTAAACAACTGGTGCGTAAGGGCGATATTGTTGCTCGGCTTGGTGGTGATGAGTTCGGTATTTTAATGCATTACTGCAATGTGGATTCGGCGCAGCATATTGCTAAGCGGATTTGTACTCAGTTAGCAACCCACGAATTTATCTGGGAAAACCGCTGCCACAATGTTAGCGTCAGTATGGGGATAGCTAAGTTCGACAGGTCGGCCTCTGATATTTATACCGTGATGAGTCATGCTGATGCGGCCTGTCGACTCGCCAAAGATAAGGGGCGAAATGGCTGGCATTTATACAGTGCTAAAGATCCTAAAATGACCCGTCTTTACACTGAAATGATGGCCTCGGTAGATATTGTTAGTGCCCTCGCGTTAAATCAATTTGAGCTTTATTTTCAAAGTATTGCACCACTAAATTGCGAAGAGCCAGGATTACATTTAGAAGTGCTGCTCCGTATGGTGCAGCCAAATGGCAACATTGTTTCGCCAGCAATTTTCCTACCTGCCGCTGAGCGTTATAACTTGGCCGCCAAAGTAGACTTGTGGGTCATTGATAATCTGCTGAAGTGGGGGAGTAGCCATTTAGCGATTTGGCAGCAATTGGGGCTGGTATCCGTCAACCTTTCGGCGACGTCTTTGGGTGATAGCGAGTTTATGAATTGGCTTGAAATGCGGCTAATGACTGAACCTGAGTTGGTGGATAAACTCTGCATTGAGATCACCGAAACCGCCGCCGTAAGCCAATTAGATCAAGCAACTAAATTGATTGAAGTGCTTAGGCCATTAAATTGCCAGCTCGCACTGGATGACTTTGGTGCGGGATTTTCAAGTTTCGCTTATCTAAAACGTTTAAATGTGGATTACGTCAAAATCGATGGTCAGTTTGTTATCAACCTGTGTGACGATGATGCGGATCAAGCAATCATCAAAGCCATCTGTCAGCTCGGACAAGATATGGGATTTGATGTGGTAGCCGAGTTTGTTGAATCGACAGAAATTGGTTTAAAATTAAAGAGCTTAGGAGTGGATTATGCTCAAGGTTATGCGATTAATAAACCCGCGCCATTGCTAACATTAACCTCTGGATTGGCCGAGCCTTGGCTGCTGTAACGGCGGTTATCCTTCAAGTGAGTTTTTATACTTCTGCAATTCTTAATTTGTAAGTGACTCATTTATCACTATTTACCTTAATGTGAGCCCATGCAACTTAGGCTGCGACAGATTGTCGCGCCAAGCCGAGTTTTGATTGCACTTATATCACCAGCCATAACAATACCCCCACAAAAATCATTAAAAACAATATGTAGGGGAAATTTGTGCCATATCAACCGATCAAATTAGCGCTAATTTTAGCGAGTATTTTAGGCTCCACTTTGCCTCAGTTGGGCTGGTCTACAGAGGCGACCGACTGTGGTGATGACCAAAAATGTAAAGATTATCTGCTGGTTACCGCTGATGTGATGCGTCAGCCAGTACACTTAGTGAGTGATCCCAAACAAAATCGATTGCCATTACCCGCCTATGATGGCTCAGGGTTTTTACGCACGATTCCGGGATTTAATATCACCCGTAAAGGCGGCTCTGGCGGCGATCCGATGTTTCGTGGGTTGGGTGGTTCGCGCTTAAACATCGTTGACGATGGCCAGCATGTGTATGGTGCCTGTGGTGGACGTATGGATCCGCCAACCAATTATATATATCCCGAAACTTACGATCAGATAACGGTTATTAAAGGCCCGCAGACGGTGAAATATGGCCCTGTCGGCACCGCGGGCACAATTCTGTTTGAGAAAAATCGTCATCGCTTTAATCAAGCGGATCTTGAAGGGCGTGCCAGTGCGACGGGTGGCAGTTTCGATAGACGAGATGCCATGGTGGAGTTGAGTGCAGGGGATAAAAATTACTACCTTGATTTTGATATTAATCAATCGAGTAGTGATCATTATCAGGACGGCAATGGCAATAAGGTCCAATCCAGTTATGACCGCCAAAACGCCAATCTTGCCCTCGGTTGGACACCTACTGAGCGCACCGTTGTGGAGTTAGCTTACGGTGAGTCGAGCGGTGAGGCTGAGTATGCCGACAGATTAAATAAGGCTCGCCAAATTGATAACCGTGATGCGGCGGTGCTCATACAACATGAGTTTGAGTCGACCTGGCTGGCCGCAGTCGAGTTACAAGCCTTTAGCAATAAGAACGACCATATTATGGACCGATTTGATGAAGGGGTGAATTCTGGCTCGAATGTGCGCCGAATGACCGACGGTGGTCATCTTTGGTTTGATTTAACCCCGCTCGATGGCCTCGAATTAACATTGGGGCTGGATTATATGTCTAGCGCGCATGATGGCCGCAGCATGGCAACGGGGGATGTTGGTTTAGACGACTTACTCAATAAGCCGTTTAAGGAAGATATGCGCTATAAAAACTATGGCCTGTTTGCCGAATCCCGTTATGGCTTTGATAACCAAGGTTCAGGTAACAGTAGTTTGCACGCTGGACTGAGAGTTGATCGCTGGGATAGCGAATTGTTAATCGCCCAGCAGGGTGAGCGGGAGGATACCCTCTACAGCGGTTATGTGCGTTATGAATATCAACTCGATGCTCATCAATACTATGCTGGATTTGGCTCGGCGCAACGCGTGCCAGACTATTGGGAGATCATGAAGGCTAGCGCCGATAATCCCGCACAGAAAGCCTTTGATCTTAAGGCAGAAACGACCAATCAATTTGATATAGGCTGGATTTACCAAGGTCCGGTTGAAGCGTCAGTGTCACTCTTTTACGGTGAGATTAATGACTATATTTTGATTGATTCGACCAGCAACACCACGGTAGCCCGTAATATTGATGCCAGCTTATTCGGTGGCGAAGCAAGCCTAGACTATGCGTTTAATGATCAATGGTCGACTCAACTTACCTTAAGTTATACCCAAGGTGAAAACGATACCGACAAGGTCGCACTTGGGCAAATATCGCCGTTAGAGGCAAGATTAATTGTTAATTATCAATGGCAAGCTTGGACAATGGCGGCGCAGTGGCGGCTAGTTGCATCGCAGGATCGTTATACCTTAGGTCAAGGCAATATTGTGGGCCAAGACTTAGGCCCAAGTAGTGGCTTTGGTACCTTGGCACTCAATGCTTCTTGGTCATACAGCAAGGATTTATCCTTTATCTTCGGTGTCGAAAACCTGTTTGATGCAACCTACGCAGAGCATGTGAGTAAGGCCGGTACGGGTAATGATCTGCCTGGCAGTGAGGCCATGTTCAGGGTCAACGAGCCGGGGCGTAATCTCTGGGCTAAGCTGACCTATCAGTTCTAACTCGGCTTATTTGTGCTATTAGCGCCCCGAGAGCCTTGCTGTCGGGGCGATGCTATTTTTAGCAGGCCAATGCCAAACTGCGACGTATCAAAGCCGAGGCTGCGGGAGGGACACTGCCAAAGGCCTATGTTAAACTGCCACATCATTTTTCCCTGTTGATACTGTTGCATTGAACAATCTACCTATTCATTCCTTACTGCCATCTCTGCGTGATGCCTTTGCAACGCATGCCCAAGTGATCCTCGAGGCACCCACAGGCGCGGGTAAATCCACCGCCTTGCCTTTAGCTATCTTGGATTGGGCTGAGGTTTCTGGGCGGATTTTAATGCTGGAACCTCGACGTGTGGCCGCCCGCAGTGTGGCGCAATTTATTGCCAGTTGTCGGCAACAGGCGGTAGGGCAAGAGGTCGGTTTTAGGGTGCGCGGTGAGTCAAAGGTCAGTGGTGAGACTCGGCTTGAGATTGTTACCGAAGGGATATTAACCCGAATGATCCAGCAAGATCCTGAATTGACCGGGATCGATATGATCATTTTCGATGAGATCCACGAGCGGCATTTGACCACAGATCTTGGTTTAGCCCTCGCTCTTGAAGTGCAAAGCTCACTGCGGGATGACTTAAAAATCCTCGCCATGTCGGCAACCTTATCTGGCATTGCGCTCAGTGAGTTAATGCCAAACGCAGCTCTGCTCAAGAGTGAAGGGCGCAGTTTTCCGGTTGAAATCATCTACCGTGCTGTCGCGGGACAGCAGCATTGGCTCGATCATTTGAGTCGCACCGTGCTCGATAGTGCTACCTCAATAACGGATAGTGCGGCCTCAATAACGGATAGTGGCCCGCAGGATATACTGGTGTTTTTACCCGGTAAGGCGGAAATCCTCAGGGTGGCGCAGTATTTGGCGGAGCGCCTCGATAGCAACCGTCTGGCAATTTGTCCGCTTTATGGCGAGTTGTCTGCGCAGGAACAGGATTGGGCGATTAAGGCAGACGCAAGTGGCAGGCGTAAAATAGTGCTCTCCACCAACGTTGCCGAGTCGAGTCTCACCATTGAAGGCATTGGGCTGGTTATCGATAGTGGCTATAAACGCCAAGCGAGTTTTAACCCTAAAACGGGGGTTACGCGCTTAAGCCTTAAACGTATTAGCCAAGCTTCGGCAACCCAACGTGCTGGCCGCGCTGGCCGTTTAGCGGCGGGCGTGTGTATTCGATTGTGGGGCCAAGAAGAGCATCAACGTCTGCTCAAAGCCGATGAGCCCGAAATCAGCCAAGCCGATTTAGTCTCAATGGCCCATGACTGTGCCTATTGGGGCGCAAAATCCTTCAGCGATTTGCTGTTATTGACAGCGCCGCCGAGCGTGAACGAAGCGCTGGCGTGGCAACTGCTGCAGCACTTAGGCGTGGTCGATGGGCAAAACAAACTTACTCAGCACGGCAAGGCGGCCTATGAGCTGGGCTGTCATCCGCGCCTCGCGCACATGTTATTAGCTGCTAAATCCCATTCTACAGAACTTGCGGCCTTGGCCTGCTTGCTTGCGGGTATTTTAGAGGCGCGGGGATTACCGCGCAAAGGCGCCGATATCATGAATTACTTGCATTTTGCCACCCAAGGCAGTGCGGGGCAGCAGGCAAAACAATGGCTGAGAAAGCTGGCGCTAGATAAGCAATTCACTCAGGCCGATTTAGTGGCCATCGCCTCCCATGCGCATCATCAGGATGTCGGTTTACTGTTGGCACTGGCTTATCCCGATCGCATCGCCAAATCCCGCGGTGTCGAGGGTTACCAATTAGCCAATGGCACGGGCGTAGTGCTCAGCGCTGAAGATGCCTTAGCGCAAACGCCTTGGCTGGTGGTGGCTGATTTTCAAGAAACTGAAGGTAAAAATGCCGGGCGGGTCTATTTAGCTTGCCCGTTACAACCGAGCCTATTTGATCATGAGTTGGCCGACTTAGTTGATACTCATGAGCAATGCGGTTGGGATGAAACCAAAGGTCGCGCTGTTGCTGAGCGGCAAGCAAAAGTCGGGCAGATTTTATTGAAATCAGAGGCTATCCCTAATCCGAATCGCGGCCAAATTGTGGCGGCATTGCTGAGTTATATTCGCCAGCAAGGGTTACAAATTCTTAATTGGAACGCTAACTTAGAGCAGTTTCAAGCGCGATTGCATTTAGCGCGAAGCTTAGATCCGACTGCTGATTGGCCGGATATGAGCGATGCCGTCCTGCTGGCCGATCTTGAAACTTGGCTGGCGCCTTACCTTGAAAATGTGAATAATCTGCCGCAATTACAAAAACTCGATTGCTTTAGCTTAGTGATGAATCAATTGAGTTGGTCGCAGCAGCAGGCGCTTGATGCACTGTTGCCGACCTCATGGCCGTTAGCCACGGGCACTTTCGCGCCCATAGTGTACGAGACCTCGGGTCGCGCCTTACTGCGGGTTCGCTTGCAGGAAACCTTTGGTATGGCTGACAGCCCGCTACTAGCCCAAGGTAAGCTGAAGGTGACGATGGAGCTGCTGTCTCCGGCGCAGCGCCCTTTGGCACTGACGGCGGATCTCGCCAGTTTTTGGCAAGGGCCCTATGTTGAAGTGAAAAAAGAAATGCGTGGGCGTTACCCTAAACACCTGTGGCCGGACGACCCTGCCAATACGCTACCGACAAAATATACCAAGAAAAAAACCTTAGGTTTATCTCAGTCATAGCCTTTAGACTGCCTTGATTTACAACCTTGTGTTGTGCCTATGACTGATGCCGTTAACGCATAAATGATGAAGTAGATATGACAACTCATACGACAAAAAAAGCGCCAGCCCAACGTAAAGCGAAGCGAAGCCGTGGCCTATTTGGGCAAATTTGGTCGCTCACCTGGAAGCTCGCCTTAATCGGCCTCGCCGTTGTGACCTTCTACGGTATTTACCTCGACCAAATTATCGCCCGTAAGTTTGAAGGGCAAAAATGGCATTTACCTGCACAAGTTTTTAGCCGCTCCATGGCCTTATATCCAGGAGCTGCGGTGAGTCATCCACAGTTGATGGCCGAGTTAAAACTACTTGGCTATCGCAAAGTGGCGAACCCCCGCGAGGTTGGCGAGTTTTCGGCATCGAGCACAAAAATCGAATTATGGCGTCGACCCTTTTTACATCCCGAAGGCGATCAGCCAGAACAGCGAGTGATGATCACCTTCGATAGTGAAGGCGTCAGCGCTATTGCCCGAATGGAGGATAAGCGCCAGTTAGCGGTATTCCATTTAGAACCCGTTTTACTTGACCGCATGATCACTGGTGACGGTGAAGACAGGCTCTTTGTCTCTACCGAAGATATGCCCAAACATATTGTGCAGGCGCTATTGCTGGTGGAAGACCGCAGTTTTTACGAGCATCACGGGGTAAACCCCTTCGCGATTCTGCGTGCTGCTTTTGTGAACATCAGTGCGGGGCGTACCGTGCAGGGCGGTTCGACACTGACCCAGCAGTTGGCAAAAAACTTCTTTCTGTCGAGCGAGCGCTCGTTGCTGCGTAAGGTTCGCGAAGCCTTAATGGCGGTAATTATTGATTTTCGTTACAGCAAGGAAGAAATTCTCGAGGCTTATCTCAACGAAGTGTATATGGGGCAAGATAAATCCCGTGCCGTGCATGGTATGGGGCTGGCTTCGCAATTCTATTTTGGTCGTCCCATCGGTGAGTTAACCACGGCGCAGCAAGCCTTTTTAGTGGCGGCGATTAAGGGGCCATCTTACTACAACCCATGGCGTTACCCTGAGCGCAGCTTAGAGCGCCGCGATTTAGTACTGCGGTTATTGATGGAGTCGGGCGAGCTGACGACCGCGCAATATAAGGTGGCTGTGGAGTCGCCCTTAGGTTTGCGTAATGCCAATAAGCCTGTGCATCAAAAATTACCTGCGTTTTATGCCTTGGTTAAACAAGAGGTTAATGAGCGCTACGGCGATGCGTTATTAAAACAATCTGGGGTGAAGATTTATACCACTCTTGATCCTATGGCGCAGGAAGCCGCCGAAATCGCTGTGACTCAAACCTTTAAGAGCTTAGATAAGGGCAATAAGTCGTTGCAGATTGGTATGGTGGTCACCGACAAATACACTGGCGGTATCGCGGCTATGGTGGGTGATAAAACGCCGGGCTTTGACGGTTATAACCGCGCAGTGGAGATCCGCAGACCGATTGGCTCGCTTATCAAGCCATTTGTGTACGCCACCGCTTTGGCACCAAATAGTAAATTTACTTTGGCATCGCCACTTAAAGATCAGCCGATTACCCTAAAGAATGAGCAAGGCAAAACCTGGTCACCGCAGAACTTTGATAAGACCTTTAGCGGCCAAGTTTCCTTGTTAACAGCGCTGAAAAAATCGATGAACGTGCCGACGGTAAACCTTGGGATTGCCGTTGGGGTCGATGCCGTGGCAACCACCTTGGCTAAGTCGGGCTGGTCGGAGCCGCTTAACGAATATCCATCGATGCTACTGGGCGCGGTGAATGGCTCGCCCTTAATGGTGGCGCAGGTTTATCAAACCCTCGCCGATAGCGGCGCTTACCGTAAACTCACCACAGTCACCGCAGTGCTCGATAGTGATAATCAGCCTTTACCCGTAACGCGTTCAGCCAAAGAGCAAGCGATTACGCCAGATACCGACTTTTTGGTGCAATATGCCATGCAGCAAGTCGTGCGCTCCGGTACGGCAACGCGCTTAGGCAATGCCTTCCCCGGTGTGGCACTGGCGGGTAAAACTGGTACCAGTAACGATAGCCGTGATTCTTGGTTCGCCGGTTTTGATGAGCGTAACGTGGCTGCGATTTGGGTCGGTCGCGACGATAACGGTAAAACCACTCTTTATGGTAGCAGCGGTGCGATGGCGGTATACCAAGCCTTCTTGAAGGAGCGTCCACCCATTGGGCTGCGTTCGATTCCGCCATCGGGTGTGATCCAAGGCTATTTTGACCGAGATACGGGTGAAGCCAAGGAAGCAGGATGCAGCAATACTGAGGCATTACCCGCTCTGAGAGGCACTTATAATCCAGCTAAAAACTGCGGTGAGCCGTTGCAGTGGTGGCAGAAGATTTTAGGTCAGTAATACTTATTCTTGATAGGTAAAGCGATAACCGCGGTGCAGCAAAATGGCACCGCTGTCTTTTAAAAAGAGAGTACCAGATGTATAAAACCGCAGCCGCAGTGCATATCCTTGTTAAACACAAAGAGCAGGCGGAAGATATTATTAAGCAATTGAATAACGGTGCTAATTTTGGCGCCTTAGCGAAACGCTATTCCTCATGCCCGTCGGCGAAAAAGGGCGGCGATCTCGGTGAGTTTAAGCGTGGGCAAATGGTACCGCAGTTCGATAAAGTCGCTTTTTCCGGTGAGCTACTGGTGCCACATCTCGTTAAAACTAAGTTTGGTTGGCATGTGGTTAAGGTGCTGTATCGCACTTAACTACTTAGCTCGCAAGTCTTTAGTTACTGTATTTTTTGTATGTTTCGTCTTATTTTTCTATCGCCCGTTAATAAAGTCAGTTTTATATCATGAGCAAAAATAGTCATAACAAGCTGCGTCATTTGCAGTCTTCGGCTGCGTCGATGCTCACAAGTTCGCGCGCTTACGCGGGTTGTTATATTTCTGGAGAGTCATGGCTACTTGGCAATTTTTAGTCGTATTAATCCCAGCCACTTGGGCTGAGGAAAATAGCTATAGCTCATCTTCACTTTACGATGAAGAAGGCTACGATACCGAGATTGCTTGGAGAGACTGGAAGCTTGACTCAGCGTTTCAAGATGTACTTGGAGACATTCTACCTCCATCAAAGTCATGGCATAAGAAGCTGCTGACCTGGGGAGGTGAAAAATATAGCGACATTCAGGTATGGTTAAAGGACGATGCAATCGATGGTATCCATATACGGCTGGATCTGAATCAGGAGCTAAACGAAATTATTATCAAGGTGGTTAAAGCGGCCAATTCTCTCAATTGTGCGTTATTCTTCCCAGAGCTTAAGTCAGTGGTTGAGGCCAACGAGTTCGAGTTAAAAAATGCCATTAAAAAGTCCAATGCAGCTAAGTTCGTCCATAATCCGCAAGAGTTTCTAAATGAAATTAGCAAGAAAACATAACAAATAAGGATAGGCCGCGCGTAGCCGCGATCTTATCCCAAGTGTTGAGCAGGCAAAACAGGCAAAGGCAAAACTGGACACCCAGCCTTAATCGCGCGGTAGTTAACCTTCGACTATGCTTTGGTTAAGCATTGAACAAGGAGGTTTGTATGCCGCGCCCTCGTAGAACTCAGATAAGTCTTGAACTCTCACCTTAACATCAGTCCCTATTACCATTGCTGTAGCCGCGTTGTTCGGCGGGCTTTTTTATGTGGCGATGATAGTTACTCGGGTAAAAACTATGACCATCGCCGCGCTTGGGTAGAATCGCTACTGCTTGAACTTGAAACTGTTTTTGCTATTGATATCGCGGCCTTTACGGTGATGTCCAATCATCTGCATGTGGTGCTGCGGATGGACATCGAGACGGCAAATCGTTGGACTGACCGCGAAGTACTTGAGCAGTGGCATAAGTTGTTTAAAGGCGATGAGTTAACGCAAAAATTCGCTAAAGGTGAGTTAGTTGAAGCCCATGAGGTCAACCGATTAAAGCATTCAATTGCCATTTATCGCAGTCGTTTGTGTGACAGAGCAAATCTGGACACCCATCCTTAATCGTGCTGCTGAGACTATTCATCATTCTGTGTCAGATTCCCCCCTACTTTTAATCGCGGTTAACAATGGCTGTTTTTCCAAGCAATTGACCACATAGTGCGTGAGTTTGAGGTAAGGCTAAAGCTGTTTTAGTGTGCTAACCGATTGAAATAATGAAAATCCCTGCCGAGCAGGGATTTTTGCTTTTAGCTTATACCGCTACAGTGCGGCTGATTAGCGTAAATCTACCTGAAGGGCTACACCTGCACTTTGGCCTTCACTTTGGAGCGTAATGTAATACCAGCCAGCACTGGGATTATTGACCTTGATTTGCTCCGTAGTGCTGCCAGCGTTTGTTGAGGCGGCTTCATATTGCTGGGCATTGGCCCAGCTGCGACCTGAGTAAAGACTGACATCTCCAGTTCCGTGGGCCGAGCGTACTTCTAGTTGGCTTGTCCCTTCGGGAATCCAAAGGTAATAGTCGTTACGGCCATTGGCGCTACAGACGGCATCACCCGGCGTGAGTTGGGTATAGCTCACGGGTGATTTAGTCGCGCAAGCATTAGCAATTTGATTAGGAGCGCTACTGCCACCACCGGTTTTAAGGTTGAAGGTCACGCCACTAAATTCACTCGTGGTATCAACTGTGATATATCGCCAGCCACGGTTTGCCGTAAAGCTAAAGGACTCTTTGTTGCCTTGATTTACACTGCTGGCTTGGGCATTGCTCGCGCTTGCCCAAGTATTGGCATTAAAGTAAATATTGGCATCGCCTGTTCCCCCGGTTGTGCTGACACTAAATTGGCTGTTGTCAGCATCGACCCAGAAATAAAAGCTATTACGGCCACCGCTAAGGCATTCATCTTTTCCGAGGGTTAGCTTGCCGTAATTGATGGTTGCGGCACCGCAATTGCTGGGCACTTCACCACCAGTATCGCCGCCATCACCTAAATCGGGATCGGTATCGGCAACTAACTCAGTGGTACTCACTAGCATATCAACACCACCAAAATCGCCTTCGAGGGTGATATAGTGCCAAAGTTCATTGGGGTTTAGGCTCACTTTGATCACTTGGTAATTACCGTTGCCGATGCCATAGCCCTGATTTTTTTCAGCACTTGCCCATCCCCTTGAATCGTAATAAATATCGGCATCACCCCAACCACCGCCAATTTTGATCCAAATATCCTGAGCCGAGCGATCACTATTGGCAAAGCTAAAGCTGGCTCGGCCTTGTTTGGCGTCAATGCACTCCATAGGTACCTCAAGACTGAGGCTGGCTGACTCGCTATAGCGGTATGCTTCGTTACTGACTTGGCAGGGCGAGTAATCTTTGCTGATGGTGCCCGCGGGGCCTGCCCAGTTACCTTCGCGACCACTGGCATTAGCCTGTTCATCACTTGGGCCTTTATCGACAATACCATTGTTAGTGGTGCTTAAACCGCTGGTGAGCCAGCCGCGCCATTCGTTGTCATAGCGGGTGCCAATGGAATCCATAAATGCTTGATATTCAGCATATTGGTTATTACGCAGGAAGATTAGGATCTGGCGAACATCATCGCGGTGGTTTTCAAACATAAAGCGTACGGCGAGGTAACCCCAACGGTAGATGCGGTCTTGGCCAGAGTCATAGGTGTTTTTAAAGATGGTTGAGAGCATATACTCGCCCGTTTCCCCCATGGCGATAGCAGCGGGGTTGGCATCTCGGTATGAAATATATTCCGCTAATCCTTCAATCCACCAAATTGTGTTGGCGGATACGCTGCGGCCGAAATCGCCAAACAAGTTATAGCGGCCATCGAGGTAATGCACGTATTCATGCTGTAAGTTCCACACATGAAAATCAGGTTGTCGCCACTCGGCCTCATAGGCAATAAAGCGCGCTTGGTTTTTAAGTCCTGCGGGAGAGCCTTCTAAATACATGCCGCCATTGTTGGTATTGATCCCAAAAATGCTGTTGGCAAGGGATTGATATTCTGACGAGCTGCCAAAAATCACCAGTTCTAAATCATCATTGTTATCCTGTGCGACCGCCTGCATTCCGGTTTCGAGTATCGTGTGGAAATGGCTTTCTTGCTGGCTCAATACTCCACATGCCCATTTGGCTTGATCTTGGTAAAGATCTTGGGCGCGGATCTTGAGGCTGTCGGAGCATTTCCAATTAAACGGTAAGCTATCGGCGGCCAATTGCGCCTTGAAACCGCAGATCTGGTAAGCATTGCAGTTGCTGCGATCGTAGTAATCTGCCATCTCGGCGGCAGCAAACCACAGTATTTTACTGGGATCATTTTTGCTGGTGCTATTTAAGATATTTTTGACCAATTGGGTGACTTTGGGGCGCATGGCATCAATGTAGTAGAGTCTAGATAACTCTCTGACAGCATTGACTAAAACATATTCAGCATTGGTGCCGAGTAAGTCCCTATGGTTAAGTTGGAACTGGTTGAGCGCATCTAAAATAGCATGATCTCGGGCAAACAGCGCCTGCATATCAGTATTCCACTGGGCGCGGAATAAGGTGGTAAACACGGTATTGGCGGCCGCATTCATCGCAAAGCTGGCTTGCCATGTGCTGTTGTAGTCATTGAGCACTTTCAGGGTGACAAAGTTAAAATCAGCCCCCAGTTCAGCCGAATCAATCAGGATCAGTGCTTCTTTGAGCACGCTGGCATTGGCATCGGAGAGTGTCCAAATGGCGTTATTGGTAAAGAGAGCATTAAGCGCTGATTTTAAATTGTTTTTCACCGCACTGCTGTAGGCGGGTACGTCGCTTTGGTTGTAAAACTGCACATAAAGCGCGGCGCGCACAAAGTAAATATGTGACTCAATGCCTTGGTTATCCACGCCAGTGTATTGGGGCGCCATGGCCGCAATCGCATTAGCAACTGTGGATACATTCGCCTCACTAAATACGCTGCTTGCGTCACTTCCCTTGAGATTAAATAGCTTACCGACACACTGCGGCGAGGACTGCGTTAGCTCATCTAACAGGGCTTGGCCCGATTTACCAACAAAGTTACTACAGTCGGCATTGGCGGCAAAGCGGCTGGCTTTTGATCTCGGAGAGTTCTCGAGCAATGCTTGCTGTTGTGAAGAATGTGCATCGAGGTACTCAGAGTGTGTCGGCTCGTTAGGGGAGGCTATCAAGCTGTTACTGGGTAATAACGGCCGATGGCTGGCATCAAAATTGAGTGGCGCTGACGGCGAAGCTATTGGTGCTAACGTACTGGGGATAGCAGCGTGTTGGTCTGATACTAAATGGTTATGGGCGAACGAAGGTGTTGCAATGGCTAAGCTAATAGCCGCGAAAAGTAGCGTCTGTTTCATGGTGTTTCCATCGTTATTTTATCTGCAAAGCAGATCTTCCTTGGGCGTTATCCGATGTATTACAGCAATTAACCTCGGACCTCATTGGTCTAACTGAATTTAACGCTTATCTAATTCAGTTAGCGCCGAAATATCATGGTGTAAATTGCATAAAATATCCAATATAAATCGATAAAAATTTACAAATATTTTACATTAAGCGCATCAATCTGTTTTTATTGTGTTTTTTAAGTTGAATGGTCATGTGACCAATAAAGATTGGTAATCTAGAGCGCAATTGTTTTAATGTTGCTTCGCTTGAACTTGGTTGCAGGCTTCCCTTTGTTGACTCGTTAACTGTCAGCAAGAGCATTTAGCTGTTAATAGGTTTGAACCTGCGTAGTGCCGATATGAGCCTGAAATCCAAAAGTTGTACAAGGAGTTAGCTATGTCAGATTTACCAAAAGATTATGCCCATATACATATTGAACAACCCGGTGCGCCAGAGGTGATGCAACTTTCTCGATCTCCCTTACCGGTTGTTGGGGACGGACAAGTTCTTATTCGAGTAAGTGCGGCTGGGGTGAATGGGCCGGATCTTAAGCAAAGGGCGGGAGCCTATCCGCCACCACCTGGAGCATCGTTAATTTTAGGGCTTGAAGTGGCTGGTGAAATTTGCGCCATAGGTGAAGGCGTGACTCAATGGCAACTGGGGGATAAGGTTTGTGCTTTAGTCCCAGGTGGCGGTTATGGCGAATACACCTTGACCTATGCAGCTCATTGTTTGCCGATTCCAAAGGGATTTTCGATGGTGCAAGCTGCCGCGTTACCTGAAACCTTTTTTACCGTTTGGGGTAACTTATTTATGCGCGCCGGACTCAAGGCTGGCGAAACCGTTTTGATACACGGTGGCTCAGGTGGCATTGGCAGTACGGCGATTGCGCTGGCGAATCGTCTTGGTGCGCAAGTGATTGCGACTACAGGGCAGGATGAAAAGCGCGACTATTGCTCAGGATTAGGTGCCCATCTTGTCGTCAATTACAACACTCAGAATTTTGTCGAAGAAGTCATGAGCTTTACGCAGGGTAAAGGCGTTAATGTGGTATTTGATATCGCGGGTGGCGATTTTATTAACCTCAATTTGCAAGCGCTTGCGTTGGATGGGCGTATGGTGTCGGTCTCAACTCAACGTAGTCCTAAAGCTGAGGTTAATATTCTCCAGCTGATGGCTAAGCGAATTGTCTGGACAGGTTCAACCCTAAGACCACAAACGGTTGAAGCCAAAGCTGAAATCGCAAGGCAATTACACGAACGTGTTTGGCCATTACTTGATAGCCAGCAAATCGTGCCGCATATTTTTGCAACGTACCCATTGAACGATGCGCCTAAGGCCCATAGATTAATGCAGTCGGGCGAACATAGGGGCAAAGTGGTATTAACATTTTGAATTAACTCAGCTACAAGCTGTAACCTCTTATCGCTTCAATAATTTAATGGTTATAGGTGCATAATTAAAACTTGATGTGATGTTTTTTTAGACTAAAGTCGTTAGTGACAAATTTTTTTAGAGACTTTGGCCGAAATTAATGCGTAATAAGTGAAAATTTCATGGTTTGAGGCATTGATTATCGAAAATATTCTGTAAAAATACCCAGTTGAAAACGTCAGAGACTTTCCGGCGCTATTCGTGGATCAAAGCAAGCGTCGCTTCGCTTATTCAGACTAAAAAACTCATAGTGTATGTGTTGATTTAAGGGTATTGGCATATATGTATAACACAGCAAAGAAACAGGTTTGGTATGGTGAGCTGAGAACATCGAAGGGCAATGCGATTGTCGTCCACGACAACCAGCTGCCAGAGGCTTCCCCTGGACGAATTTACCTCTACAATACCGACCGTGATGCCATTGTTGAGTATGTAGAAGACATAGTAAAAGTGAACCTATACGACTTAGATGAGGCCGCATTAAAAGCTGCTGAGGCTAAGTTTAGCGGTGCATGGAAAGCGGCTCGCGCTCAATTTATGAGCAAGCATCAAGCTCGTATTGATCTGAACAACGTTAAGGATTCTGGCCCAGTACGTAAGGCTAAACCTGAGGTTGAGCCTGAAATCGAAACCGATGCAATTGGTGCTGATTTCGATGAAGATTGGGGCGATGATTTCGACGATTAATATCCAATTTGCTTCGGCAACATTGGATAAAGGTAAGGAATGAAACGACTTTATTCCTTACCAGCCTTTCTTTTTAATTCCTACAGATGCTCATTTCAACTTTAGTCAACAATATCAAATTGATATCGACTAATATGATGATAGATTTTCCCTGGTACTAACCAGGCATCATCACCCAATTGCGGTTGATTGGGCGAGTCAGGCAGCTTTTGAGGTTCAATACACACGCCCTGATGTTGGTGCAAACTTTGTTGGTTTCGTCCCACGGTTCCCGCTAAAAAGTTAGCGCAGTAGAGTTGTACGCCAGGCTGATTGGTAAATACCGTCATGGCGCGGCCGCTGACAGGACTGCTTAAACAACCAAAGCGGCGTAGTGAACCATCGGGGTTATCCATCAAATAGCAATGATCATAACCTTGGGTGCTTGTTAGTTCGGGAGCGTGAAGTTTTTCGCCAAGGGAAACACTTTGAGTTAAATCGAAAATACTATCTTTAACCTCAGCAATTCCTGTTGGGATGCCGACTTCATTCATCGTCAAATAGCGTATCGCATCGATTTGCATCTGGTGCTGATAATTATTGCTCGTACCATCCAGATTAAAATAGCTGTGCTGCGTCAGGCTCACCGGACAAGGTTTATCTACGGAGGCCAGCATTTCTACATAGAGATTATTGGCGGCAAGGCGATAGTCTAATTGCACCGTGCAATTACCGGGGAAGCCCATATCGCCATCTGGACTCACTAAGGTTAATCTTACCCCATCGGGAAGCGGGCCTAAGTGCCAGTTCTTTCTGTTAAAACCTTCGCGGCCACCATGTAAGCAGTTGCTAGCCTGATTGATATCCAGCTGATAGGTTTGCCCCTGATATTGCAGCTTGCCAAGGGCGATACGATTGGCAAAGCGGCCTGCAATGGCGCCAAGGTGGGCATTTTGAGTCAGGTAATCTTCGGCACTGTCGCAGCCTAGAACGATATTGGCGCGCTCACCCTGTTTATCGGGCGTCCAAAGCGCGCGAATAATGCCGCCTAAACTGAGCACTTCCAAGGCGATGATGCCATTGTCTATCCGCACGCGTTCAATTTCGCTGCCGCGGGGATCGATCCAAGGATCTAATACACTGAAACGCACCATTTAGTTTCCCTCATGTGTCATTTAACCGTTTGATTTTGCCTCTTAAAAATGACAAATACCACACAATTCATGGTTGAATTCGTATGGTATTAGTGGCGGAGTTAGCTGGTGCGATTAAGTGTTTAGCTGTCGATACGGCCCGCGCCAGCACTCGCTGAACAGAGATAAACGGTTGCGTCTATCCCTGTTTGCTCGAAAAATGTCTGTTCGACCGCAGAAACTACCGCATCGGTAAGCTCATGGTCGACGAGCGCGACCACGCAGCCATCGGTCATGCGTATGCCACCGCGTTCGCCAATCACTTGGCTAACAATATCCACCAAAGTGTCAAATTCAGGCAGTGTTACCTCAAAATCATCTCGCAGTGATTGATGAGACTGAGCCATTAATAGGCTGAATTTAGAAATATTATTTTGCTCTAGTGCCCGAGCAGCACTCTGAGTGCGTTTATTCTCGGTGACTACGTGTTTGGCGCGGCGATAAAGGGTTTCATCCAATTTATCCTTGGCACTTTCAAGCTGACGCAGTTCAAGATGGCGCAGAGCGTCTAAACCAAAAAATTCGGCAGCTTGAGCGCATTCCTCACGTCGCTGCTGGCTAATCGCCGCTAATCGTTGTTTCTCAATATGCGCATCAATGATGATCAGGCTGAGATTCTCAGGGATTGCAATCGCTTCGCTATCAAGGTCAAGGCAGTCGATGAGCAGGGCATGATCCGGCTCGCCCATCGCGCAAACCATGTGATCCATAATGCTGCAAGCCGATGCGACGTACCGATATTCGCCACGTTGCGCTAATTGTGCTACTGCCATCGGTGAGAGATGCAATTGGCTGCTGTCACTAATAGCTGTACCAAAGGCGACGACCAAGGCGCCAGAGGAAGATAATCCTGCTGCGAGCGGTACATCGCCTACCACGGCTAAATCTAAGCCCTTGGCAATGAGCCCAGTGTTGGCCATCGCCGCTGTGAACCCTTTTAAATAATTTACCCAACCGTCCTCGGGATGGATTTCGGTTTCTTTGCCAAAGGTCCATTCTTTAATTTGCCCGGGAAAGGCATCAGCAACGGCGCGAAACTTGTTGTCTTCACGGCGTTTAACGGCAATCACCGTATGAAAATTAATGGCGGCAGGCAAAACAAAGCCGTCGTTGTAATCCGTGTATTCACCGATCAGATTTACTCGACCTGGGGCTTGATATAAATCATCGGCTTTAGTGCCAAAGGTTTGGACAAATAACTTGGTGGCGCGCTGCGCAGGGTTCGACATGCTGAGAAGACTTCCAAAAAAGCTGGGCTAATTTCGTTCTTGTCTTCGATTTATATCACGACTAAGTCGGCGATGTAACTGAGATTTTCTATGGCATTGACGATAAGCTTGTCAGAGAAAACCGATAGTCAAAAACGCCGCAATGTTTGAGCGTGTCTAAGTGCGTTAAGGTGATTGATTTTTAGTGGTTTTGATAGGTTTTATCGGGTGAGGTAATGACTCAGGTTAATCCCTTTCCTGAGTCATTTTTAACCTAAATAGGATGAGTTTTATTCATGATAACAAACGTAAACACGCCTTAAACCGCGGCAGAATGTTGTTTGTTGTCATCGTCTAGGTCGGCAACTGCCTTCGTTTCAGAGTCTGGTAGTAACTCATGAACCACATGGTCGACAAAACCCGCACCCGCCGCTTCGTATAGATTGTAAACGCTGTGCACGCCAGAACTTCTGAGTGATGCGGCATCCTCACCATATTGTACGATTGCACTTAGTTTACCTTGATAATTCAGCTTCTTAAGTTGCTCAACGGCGAAGAGATTCCCCGCATGATGCGGCATTGCTAGCAGCACTAATTCAAGATTGGGCGCTTTATCAAGCTTCTCCCAAAAGTCGGTATCGGAAGCGTCCCCTTGCACAACATTACGGCCTTTAGCGCGGTGTAAATCGACCAGTTCTTGCTTATGCTCAATCCCGAGGATCTCACCGTCGAACCGGGCACGCAGTTCATCGTAGGCTCCACTACCGATACGCCCCATCCCTAGGATTAAAAAGCGTGGATTACCAATGGCAATGGGTCGATCTTCTGGGTGCAATGGGCGTTTTTCTAACCTAACGAGTCGCTGTTGGAAGCGTTGGTAAATATTTCCGACCGTAGCATTGAGCGGCGCTGCTAATAAAAAGCTAAAGCTTAAGGCCACGGCAATAATCACCAACCATTGTGACGGTAGCCAGCCTTTGCTGGTGGCAACCGCAGCGACGATCAGACCAAACTCGGAGAAGTTACCTAGGTTAAAGGAACCTAACATCGAGGTGCGCGAACGTAATTTAAAGCGAGTAAGAATATAGACAAACAATAGGATTTTTAGCGGTACTAACAGTACTAATAATGTAGCCAGCACGATATCCGAAATCGTGGGTAAGCCATTGAGACCAATGGTTAAGAAGAAGGCGACAAGAAAGAGTTCTTTAAAATAGAACAATGATTTAGCTAGCTCAGAGGCTTTTTTATGTCCTGCGAGCAAAATACCAATAACTAATGCGCCGAGATCCGGTTTTAAGCCAACGGATTCAAATAACCAAGCGCCGACAACCAGTGCCATTACTAATCCAAATAGCACTAATAATTCACCGTGGCCAACACGGTCAAAAGCTTTATAAATCAGTGGTTTTGCCAGAGGTAATAACAATAACGCAAATGCCCACACCGAAGGCACATCGCCCTTAGAAATGGTTAAAAAGAGTACGGCAAAAATATCCTGCATAATCAGGATACCAATAGCAACACGGCCATACAGGGATTGCATATCCCCTTTATCTTCTAAGACCTTTACCGCAAAAACGGTACTGGAGAAGCTTAACGCAAATGCCAGTAAGGTTAACTGCTCAATCCCTAAACTGGTAAGTTGAGATAATCCTAATAACCCTAATATTTTGAGAATAGGGACGAATACTAGGATCGATAGCATCAAATGCACACTCGACCCCGCCCACACTTCAGCCTTAAATAGACTGCGAATATCGAGTTTTAAACCAATCGCAAACAGCAGTAGCGTAACCCCTAAATTGGCGAGTTCTTGCAGCAGTGGCAGGCTTTCTTTTTCAATACCTAATACAAAGAGTACAAAGCCCGCCACTAAGTAGCCGATGAGTGGGGGCAGTCCTATACGGCTAACGAGCATGCCGCAAATAAGGGTGATAATGAGGATAGCTGGTTCCATAATGCTCCAATCTAAAAAGTCCACGATAAACAAGGATTGTATAAGAAATCGATGACAGCGCGATAAAAAAGCGGACTTTTAATGAAAAAAGTCCGCTTTTTGTTGATTTTACGCTAAAACGCCGCAGAGGAGTGTTAGCGTTTAGTCGAGATTATTTCACCAAGTGATCTAAATGAGCTGCAAACTCCTTGGGACCCATAAAGCCGGTTACCCTTAAATCTTCTCGCTGTTCACCTTGCTCGTTAAACATCAATAATGTCGGTAAACCGAGGACATTGTATTTTTCAAGCAGAGCGACATCCACAGCATCACTCTTAGTGACATCCGCTTGCAGCAGCACGATTTTGTTCATTCGCGCTAATACTTCGGCGTCTTTAAAGGTAATGGCTTCAAACTCTTTACAAGCCACACACCAGTCAGCGTAGAGATCCAGCATTACTGGTTTGCTTGCAGCCTTGGCCGCGGCAAGTCCGCGGTCTAAATCTTCAATCGATTTAATGCGCTTAAAGCCATGTTCTGCTTCAGCTGTGGCAGTATTTCCAACTGGCGAATGGCTAAAGCCAAAGTGACCCATCACGGCTTGGAAGCCATAGGAGAAACTGGCCAGCAGGGTTAAGGTGAGTAGCACTGAGCGTACGGTTTGTTTCCAGTTGAAGGCGCTGAGTTTATTTTGATGCATCAGGTAACCGGTGAAACTAATGCCCCAGAGCGACCAAAGCACATCGGAAACTACGCCCGTCCAAATACGGCCAAGCATCACAATCGATACCGCAATCAGCAGGAAGCCAAACACGGTTTTAATGATATTCATCCAAGCGCCAGCGCGAGGCAGTAACTTACCACCCGAGGTGCCAATGATAAGTAGTGGTACGCCCATGCCCATACTCAGCACATACAGGGCGAGGAAGCCTTGTAATAAATCCCCGGTTTGCGCCACATAGACTAAGGCGCCAGAAAGTGGAGCCGTGGTGCAAGGCGAGGCGACCAATCCTGAGATTACCCCCATCAAAAATACGCCAATCAGATTGCCGCCTTTTTGATTGTTGGAAATCGAGTTCATCTTCTCCTGCCAGCTTGAAGGCAGTTTGAGATCGTACAAGCCAAACATGGATAAACTGAGTACAAAGAACAGGATGGCTAATACCACGAGCACAGCAGGATGTTGCAGCGCCGCTTGGTATTTCATCCCCGCCGACGCGACGACTAAACCTAAAATCGAGTAGGTGATTGCCATACCTTGCACATAGGCCATCGACAGGGTGAAGGCTTTGGCGGTCGACAGTTTTTGCCCTTGACCAACAATAATGCCCGATAAAATCGGATACATGGGGAATACGCAAGGGGTGAGCGCTAAGCCAATCCCTAAGCCGAAGAAGATCACTAAGGTCCAGAGTAAACTGTCGTTAGACAACATCTGGCTTAGGCTATCCTGCTGAGTAATCGGCTTAGCAGGGGCGATGTCGGCTTGTTTAGCGCTCGCATTTGCGGCGACAGACTCTGTATTAGCGTTGTCTGCGCTAGAGGCGATTTGCCCATCATTAGCTGCTACCGCTTTTAAGCTGACATCACGCTTGGTTGGTGGATAACAGAGTTTACCCTCGGCGCAGCCCATAAAGGTGACGCTTAAGGTGCTGTTTTCATCCGCTTGCTTTAGGCCAACGGGAATGTCGATATAGGTGTAGTAAACCTCTTGTTCACCAAAATACTCATCGTTATGAGGTTTGCCCTTTGGTAGGTCAATAGTGCCCAATTCAGCGCCATTGACACTAAATTTGAGTTTATCGCGGTACATGTAGTAGCCGTCGGCAATCACCCAATTAAGGGTAACCTTATTGCCTTCCTGCTTAAAATCAAAGGCAAAGGCTTGATCAACGGGCATTAACTCAGGTTCGCTTTTTAGAAAACCAAAGTTATTCGCAAAAGCATTGCCACTTAGAGTGAGAGGCGCGAGAAGCAATAATGCAGTAAAGGTAAGGCTAAGTAGTTTTTTCATGGCTGAGTGTTATCTTTTATCCAATCTAAGTAGGCTGGTAGCCCGTGAGTGACGGGTACGGCAATAATTTCAGGCACTTGATAAGGGTGAAGTTTAAGCACAAGCTGTTCTAACTCTGGATAGCGAGTTTGTAAACATTTAATGTGTAAGCTAATTTCTTGCTCTTCACAGATTTTTCCTTCCCACGTATAGACCGAGCGGATGGGTGCTGAAATATGCACACAAGCCGCGATACGCGCTTCCACTAACGCATGGGCGATGCGATTGGCATGAACGTCGTCTGGACAGCTAGTGCTGACCATTAAATACTGAGGTTGCATAGTGTGGGTATCGTCCCCTAACAATCTTAAACTTCGCTTAAGCCTATTAGGCTAAGCTACTTTACGTGTTTTTATGGTCTCATACATTAACGGCTTAACGAAAGAGTGAGCTAACTATCAGAAGTTTCACCGCTTTAGCGCAGTCTGCGCCTTAATGACTTGAATTAAGACCGGATTGCCCCCATTTAGTTTTCAAACGAGCAAGATAAATCTGAGGTCGGTATGTTTTTAATCCTATTTTTATTATTTGTGCTGATCCCAGTTGTTGAGCTGTCAGTGTTAATCCGCGTGGGTGAAGTGCTGGGTACTTGGACCACTATTGGCCTTGTATTATTTACTGCTGTATTGGGCGTGTCTTTAGTACGCAGTCAAGGATTAAGTACTCTAATGCAAGTGCAGCAAAAGCTCGCGCGAGGTGAGGCGCCAGGGCAAGAAATTGTCGAAGGTATGATGCTAGCCATGGCGGGGGTGTTGCTGGTTATCCCTGGATTTGTGACTGATTTTATTGGTTTATTGTTGCTCACTCCTTTAACCCGTCGTCCGATAGCAGCCTTAGTGTTTAAACGTATGCAACTGCGAGTGGTGTCGGGCTTACAAGGCGGTATGCACGGCGGTTTTGGTGCGGGTCCCTTTGGCTCTCATTCTGGCTCACAAACAAATCCTTTCGAGCAACCTCCCTTTGAGCAAAATAAACATGCCGATGGCAATGTGTACGAAGGCGACTTTGAACATAAGGCCGACCCTAGCGATAAACGTCCTGAAAGCCACCAATTGGTGGATAAAGACGAACATCCTAAAGATCCAAAGGCGTAATCCGCTTTTCAGCTCGACTTTCTTTCCTCTGTGTAAAGCCTCAAGTTATCGGGGTTAGCCGCTATTCTTCGACATCCCAATATGAAAAGGCCAATCGATGCTAATAAGCAGCATCGATCGGCCACGCCGGGAAGCGTTTAGGGGGAGTGGCGGGCTAGTGTTTCTCGCTCGCCACCGCATTCGGTTTGATGTTAAAGGCCAAGCTGTACATCACTGGCAGCACGATAAGGGTCAGCAGCGACGCAAAACCTAAACCAAAGATGATAGTGATCGCCATGGAGCCGAAAAAGGCGTCGGGGATCAGAGGTATCATCCCGAGCATGGTCGTGATCGCCGCCATCATCACAGGGCGAACGCGGCTGACACAGGAATCGATTAAAGCTAAATAGGCGGCTTTGCCTTCACTGAGTTCGAGGTTGATCTGGTCAACCAATACAATACCGTTTTTAATCACCATGCCCGATAGACTCAGTAGTCCCAGCAGCGCCATAAAGCTAAAGGGCGCGTCGAAAATCAATAATCCCGCCGATACCCCAATCAAGGCCAATGGCACGGTAAACCAAATCACTAACGGCTGGCGTACCGAGTTAAACAGGAACACTGTGATTAAAAACATCGCTAAGTAACCCAGTGGAATTGAACTAAATACCGCAGTTTGGGCTTCGCCCGCCGTTTCATACTCGCCACCCCATTCTAAGTGGTAACCCGCAGGCAAGCTGATGGCTTCGACCTTAGCTTTGACTTTACGTAATACTGAGTCGGCGGTTTCATCGCTACCCAGTTTAGGGTCGGCTAAAACGGCTAACATCCGCATCCGATCGCGACGTTTTACTAAGGGGTTTTCCCATTGAGTATCGAAGCTGCTTACAACTTGCGTTGCTGGTACAAAGGTGCTGTGCTCGCTACTCCAGATTTGCAGTTTCCACAGGCTGTCCGCCTGTAAACGTTCCTCGGCGGGTGCGCGGGCAACGATGGGGAGTAAATGGCTGGTTTCACGGTACAGGCCAATCTGTTTGCCGCTAAAGTTAACTAACAGTGCGTTATCCAGATCCTGTTTACTGATCCCCGTTTCCCTTGCTTGAGCATTTTCTAATTGCGGACGAATTAAAGTCACTTGGTTGCGCCAGTCATGGCGAATACCGTCCATACTCGGCTCCGCATGGAAGATGGCTTCGGCTTGAGCGCCTAGAGTACGCAGTACTTCGGGATCATCACCGTAGAAGCGAGCCTCAATCTTCGCGGCGGGAGAAGGGCCGTTTTCCATATTCTTTAATCTGAACTGTGCCTGCGGGAATCTCTGATTTAAAAAGGTTTCTAGCTCTGGCATATAGACTTTTAAGGAGGCTAAATCTGCCATTTCAATAATGAGCTGCGCATAGGCGGGATAGCCCTTTTCGGGTTGATAGGGCAACACAAACCGCTGCGCACCTTGGCCAATGACCGTTGTTAAGTGTTTTAAGCCACTATGTTGTTCCTCGGCTTGCTTGAGTAACTGCTGCTCAATATCGGCGGTAAAGCGTTCAGTGCCTTTAATATCTGTACCTTCTGGCATCCAAATATCGACAAAGAAGATGGGCGTATTAGATGCGGGGAAGAACACATTCTTGATATGACCAAAGCCAATCACTGCGCTAACGAGCATGGCACCGACTAATAAAATGCTGGCGATTCTAAAACGTAGGGCAAAGGTTAAGCTCGCGCGGTATATGCTAAAGAACCAGCCCTTGTATGGGTCCTGCTCTTCCTCATCTGCGGGGGCATCTTTAAACAGCAAATGGCAGAAGAAAGGCGTCAGGGTGATCGCGGTAATCCAACTGATAAATAAGGAAATCATCAACACTTGGAACAGTGAGCGACAAAACTCCCCCGCGGCATTTTGCGATAAGCCAATCGGTGCAAACGCGATAATCGCAATAACGGTGGCGCCAAGCAGTGGCCACTGAGTTTGCGACACAATTTGTTTGGCGGCTTCGAGGCGAGTCTTGCCACGACGCAGACCAATTAGAATACCTTCGGTAACGACAATGGCGTTATCGACCAACATACCCAAAGCAATAATCAGCGCGCCGAGGGAGATCAGTTGCAGTTCAATACCTAGCACTTTCATCACGATAAAAGTACCGAGAATGGTCAATAGTAAGATGACCCCCATCAATAAGCCTGAGCGTAAACCCATAAATAGCAAGAGTACGGCAATAACGATGGCAATCGATTCTAATAGATTGATCAAAAAGCCATTTACTGTGTCATCCACCGCCAAACTTTGGTTATAAACCGTGTCTAAGCTCATCCCTATTGGGCGCTGTGACTCCAGTTCGGCAAGGCGCTCGCTAACGCTTTTACCCACTTCGACCACGTTAACGCCACTTGAAAAGGAAATCCCAAGGGAGAGGGCGGCTTCGCCACGGTTGTGATAGAGCACGTCAGGGGTTTCATCATAATCTTTCTCTATATGGGCAATATCACCAAGATAGATAAGCTCAGTGCTGCCGGGCGGGCTGACGATCAGACGCGCGAGATCCTGCACACTGCTAAATTCTCCGGTGGGATGGATGCGAATACGATTATCGCCCACCACTAAACTGCCCGCGTTGGAGACCACGTTTTGATTGTTAATCAGGCCGTGGATATAGCTTTGATCTAACCCCAGTGCCGAGAGTTTTTGTTGTGATATTTCAATCACAACCTGCTCGGTTACGCTGCCCGCAACTGAAACCTTTTTGACCCCAGGCACCAGTACCAGTTCGCGGCGCAAATAATCGGCATAATTGCTTAATTCGCGGTTACTATAGTCAGGCCCTGAGAGATTAAACAAAATGCCGTACACATCGCCAAAGTCGTCATAGACTTTGGGCGTGCTAGTGCCGGGAGGCAGTTGTCCTGCGGTGTCGTTGACCTTACGACGTACTTCATCCCACACCTGCGGCAGGCTCGTTTTGTCATAGGTTTCTTTGACCTCAATTTGGATCTGCGACAAACCCGCACTGTTAATGGAGGTTACGTGCTTAACCGCATCGAGTTGCTGTAAGGCATCTTCGAGGGGAAGGGTGACTTCTTCTTCCACTTGCTCTGGCGATGCACCCGGATAGGCGGTGATCACTAGGGCTTCTTTAATGGTAAATTCGGGAAACTCTAACTGCCCAAGACCGGTAAAGCTCACACTACCGCCCACGAGTAGCAGTAATACAAACATCCAACTGATGACTTTGTGGCGGATTGAATACTCAGCAATATTCATGGATTAAACTCCGCGCTGCCAGCGTAGTGGTTTGACTTTCATCCCGTCGGATAATTGGGATACACCTGCACTGACAATTAAATCGCCATTATTAATACCGCCAAGCACTTCAACCCCTTCACTGGTGACTCGGCCTAAGGTGACAGCAGCGGGTTTCACTTCGCCCGATTGCGTTTGATAGACCCACACTTGGACGCGGCCATCCTGATCGCGTTTATCGATAGCGGTGACTGGCACTATGGCCGATGCTGCTTGGTCTGGGCTTTTCATTAAGGCCAGGGTTAATTCAGCGCTCATCCCTGGAAGTAATTGAATATCCTTGGGTTGTGGTAGCGAAAACACCACTTCATAGGCCTGAGTGCCGGGTGTAACTTGGGTGGAGTACTCCTTGAATTTCGCATCAAACTCCATGCCTGCTAATGCACTAAAACGCACTTTAGCGACAAACTTTTGCTGCTGGATATAAGTGTTTAAACCAGCGGCCATCGACTCGGGTACTTGGATACTTACATCGAGCAAATGGTTGTTTTGTAGGGTTAATATTCCTTGATTAGCCTGCACAATTTGGTGGTTATCCACTAAACGTTTGGCCACTGTGCCACTAAAAGGGGCGATAAGCTTGGTATAACTTAACTGGTCACGGGCGGCGGCTAAGGCGGCTTTGGCCGATTTAAGCTGTGCTTGGGCGCTATCAAACTCGGCTTGGGAGATTAATTTACGCTTTAGGAGTTCGGTTTTACGCTGAAAATCCGCTGCTAACAGTTCATGGTCTGCTTCGCGGGTCATTAAATTGTTATAGGCATCCCTGTCGTCCAGTTTAGCCAATAGGCTACCTTGGTTAACACTTTGCCCTTCTACCAGCGCCAACTCTGTAAGTTGCCCAGAAATGCGAAATGACAATTCTGCGCGACTATTGGCGCTCACCCGCGCGGGGAAGGTTCTAAAATCTCCGCCCTCGAGTTTGGCAACCTCAAACAGTTTTACGGGTCTGATGACACTCGCCTGTACCGAGCTTTCCGCTGGCGTGCAGGCTGTAAGCAGGGCTGGCAATAACGCCGCCAAGGGAATAAGTCGATAAGCTTTCATGGTGGAGAGTCCTCAATAACAATTTATCAGCATTTCAGGGGCGCGAAGATATCAGCTAAAGTTGTTGCAATAAACGGGATACTTTGGGATTATCAATCCCACATAATGAGATTGATATTAAGTTAAAAATGAAGACAGAGGACCTCGCGTTATTTCACCGAATCGCTGAAACCGGCAGTTTGATTGAAGCGGCGGATTTGCTTAACTTACCAAAATCGACCGTGAGTCGGCGTTTACAGGCATTGGAAGATGAGCTGAATATCAAGCTATTCCACCGACAGAGCCGCTCGATGACGCTGACCTCGGCGGGAAGCCATTTTTACCAACGTTCACAGAATATCTTGGCGCAGCTCGATGAAACTCTGTTTGAGATGACTAACGAAGATGCTGAGATCAGTGGCCATCTCCGCATTCAAATGTTTCCTATCCACAGTATGAATGTGTTGATGCAAGCCATTTTTCGTTTTATGGATCTGCATCCTAAGCTCACGGTTGAAGTGATTAGTAGCGCAGAATCTGTTGATATGGTGAAGAATAATCTCGATGTAGCCTTTGTGGTCGAACCCGCATTAGATACCTTAGATTTAGTGGTGCGGCCGATATTCACCACGCATTTGCGTTTTTATGCCAGTCCCCAATACCTAGTGCAACATGGTATGCCGCAGACTCCACAGGAGATTGAGTCCCATAATGTGGCCTTATTTAGGCTCTCAAATGGCAAGATCTTTAATGAGTTATGGATTGGTGCAGAACAGGAAGTTCGGGTTCGGGGAAATTTCTGCTCCAACAGTGTCGAGGTCGCGGTAGAGTTTGCCCTGCAAGGGCGCGGCATTGTGTATGCGCCTGCGGAAGTGGTGGCTGATTTTGTGGCTTCAGGGCAGCTAATTACCCTGTTGCCCGAGATAGAGTCCCATCCCGGCGAATGCTATTTGGCTTATCCATCAAGACGTTATGTGAGCTTAGCCAGCAGACGCTTTATCGACTTTATTATTCAAGAGCTGGCGCCGAACGGTGTACCAACTAATCTCAGCACGCAAAGTGTGCGCCGAGTTTGTAAGGCATCGGAGGAGCCCTTCCCACCCAATGATGTGCGTTTTAGCCTAAAAAGCACAGCCTAAATCGCGTCGGCGGTCGTGACCTTGGTCGGCTCGCAAATCCGCTGCGCTAAGTAATAACAGGCAATCCCCATCAAGAGGTTGGTGATGGGGAGCGCGAGTAATAAGCCTTTTACGCCATCAATATAAGATCCCAGCGCCGCCAGTGGCAGCATCAATAGCACTAAGCGGCACAGGTTAATCACTAACGAACTCATCGGCCTATGGTACGCATTAAGCGCCGTGGCAAAGATAATCACAATTCCCAGCGGGCCATAGGCGCAGGGCAGCACCAGAATATAAAAACTTAACCACTCTAGCACCTGCGGATCGGTACTAAATAAATTCGCGAGTGGCTGGGCCAAAAACGCCAATGGAATATAGAGTAAGGTTTGGAATACAAAGATAAATTTAAGCGATAGCAGCAAAGCCTGCTTCGCCCTTTGGGGTTGGCCAGCACCGAGATTTTGCGCGATAAACGGCATCAGGCTCGATGATAATGCCATCACCACAATCAACAGCACCGATTCTAAGCGTGTGCCTGCACCAAACGCTGCTACGGCGCTGTGATCGATATGGGCCAGCATCGCCATAATCACCGCATTGGCGAGCGGATTGATTAAATTCATCAATGCCGCAGGCTGGGCAATATGGGCAAGTTTACTCCAGTTGGCACGCATTCTATCGATATCAAATACCGCCCGCTCAAGCATCCGCCGCTTAATAATCAGCAAATACCCCGAGAGCGACAATGCGACAAGCCATGAGAACAGGGTGGCAATCGCTGCGCCTTGGATCTCTAAACGCGGAAAAGGCCCAATACCGAAGATAAGCAAAGGATCGAGGATTAAGTTAATCAGCGCCGCCAGCATCATTATCATCGCTGGTGAGCGAGTGTCGCCCGTGGAGCGTAAGCCTTGGTTGCCCACCATCAATAACACCAACAGTGGCGCGCCCACATACCAATACATCATATAGTCATGAATGAGTGGCAAGCTGGTTTCATTGGCGCCAAGTAAACTAAACAGTGGCTCGATAAAAATACTGCCAAGGGCGGATAAACTGGCGATAAGGATAAAGGTCAGCAGCAGCGCATCGTGCAAAAACACTTTGGCACGTGGCGCATTACCCGAGCCAATCAGCCTGCCAAGGTTAGTAGAAACGCCTGCACCCACACCAATGGCAATGCTGGAAATAATTAACGTTACCGGAAAGGTAAAACTGATTGCAGCTAAAGGCTCTGTCCCTAATTGGCTGATAAAAAAAGTGTCAGCGAGGCTAAAACCTAGAATGGTCATAATGCCAATCAAGTTAGGGAGGCTCATGTTGAGCAGTACACGACCAATTGGCGCGCTAAGCAGCCCGTGTCTGTCTTTCATGGGGAAAATAGTGCCTTGTTTGCGAGCGGAGGCCGAATTCTAGCAGGATTGTGCCCGCTTGAAAAAACCGACATCAAAAATTTGAATTTTTTTTTGTAAAGGCACTTGGATCTGGCTGGGGTTAACCCCATATCACACACATCAAAGGGGAAGGCGGAAATGCCTCCTCTTTTTCATCACAAAATCGCCTCGATTGTTGGGCATTAAATCATTAGGAGAGTTCATAGATGAATATTCGTCCATTACATGACCGCGTAATCGTTAAGCGTTTAGAAGTTGAATCAACTTCTGCGGGTGGCATTGTATTAACAGGCAGCGCCGCCGAAAAATCGACTCGCGGGGAAGTCCTTGCAGTAGGTAATGGCCGTATTTTAGAAAACGGCACTGTAAGACCTCTGGATGTGAAAGTGGGTGATGTAGTGATCTTCAATGAAGGTTACGGTGTTAAGAAAGAAAAAATCGACGGTCAAGAAGTCTTGATCCTGTCGGAAGCTGACCTGATGGCCATCGTAGGTTAATCCACGACATCAATTCGACATTCCAATTAATCATTAAAAATGTAAAGGATATTCAATTATGGCAGCTAAAGAAGTTGTATTTGGTAACGACGCACGCGTAAAAATGCTGGCTGGTGTAAACATTCTGGCTAACGCAGTTAAAGTGACCTTAGGCCCTAAAGGCCGTAACGTAGTATTAGACAAGAGCTTTGGCTCACCACTGATCACTAAAGACGGTGTGTCTGTTGCAAAAGAAATCGAATTAGAAGACAAATTCGAAAACATGGGCGCGCAAATGGTGAAAGAAGTTGCTTCTAAAGCCAACGACGCCGCCGGTGACGGTACCACTACTGCAACTGTTCTGGCACAAGCCATTGTCACTGAAGGCTTAAAAGCCGTTGCAGCGGGTATGAACCCAATGGACTTAAAGCGCGGTATCGATAAAGCCGTGATTGCCGCCGTTGCTGAACTGAAAAACCTTTCTCAAGATTGCGCCGACTCAAAAGCTATCGCTCAAGTAGGTACTATCTCTGCTAACTCTGACGAGTCAATCGGCCAAATCATTGCTACTGCAATGGAAAAAGTCGGTAAAGAAGGCGTGATCACCGTTGAAGAAGGTCAAGCACTGGAAAACGAACTGGACGTAGTAGAAGGTATGCAGTTCGACCGTGGCTACCTGTCTCCATACTTCATCAACAAGCCAGAAACCGGCAGCGTTGAATTAGATCACCCATTCGTACTGTTAGTAGACAAGAAAATCTCTAACATTCGCGAACTGTTACCAATCCTTGAAGGTCTGGCAAAAACCGGTAAGCCATTACTGATCGTTGCCGAAGACGTTGAAGGCGAAGCCTTAGCAACCTTAGTTGTGAACAACATGCGCGGTATCGTGAAAGTGGCTGCGGTTAAAGCACCAGGCTTTGGTGACCGTCGCAAGGCAATGCTGCAAGACGTAGCGATTTTAACTGGCGGTACTGTAATCGCTGAAGAAATCGGCTTAGAGCTTGAAAAAGCAACCTTAGAAGACTTAGGTACTGCTAAGCGTGTTGTGATCACTAAAGACAACACCACCATCATCGATGGTAACGGTGAACAAGCGCAAATCGAAGCGCGCGTAAGCCAAATCAAGCAACAAATCGAAGAATCAACTTCAGACTACGACAAAGAAAAACTGCAAGAGCGTATGGCTAAATTAGCTGGCGGTGTTGCGGTAATTAAAGTCGGTGCAGCGACCGAAGTTGAAATGAAAGAGAAAAAAGCTCGCGTAGAAGACGCACTGCACGCAACCCGTGCTGCGGTTGAAGAAGGTGTGGTACCTGGCGGCGGTGTAGCGCTGGTACGTGTAGCTTCTAAGATTGCTGACGTTGAAGTGGCTAACGAAGACCAAAAACACGGTGTGGTTATTGCCCTACGTGCAATGGAAGCGCCACTGCGTCAAATCGCAACCAACGCAGGCGAAGAAGCCTCTGTTGTGGCTAACAACGTGAAAAACGGCAGCGGTAACTACGGTTACAACGCGGGCAACGACACCTACGGTGACATGTTAGAAATGGGTATCCTTGACCCAACTAAAGTAACCCGTAGCGCACTGCAATTCGCAGCGTCTATCGCAGGCCTAATGATCACCACCGAAGCAATGGTAGCTGAACTGCCAAAGGCTGATGCGCCAGATATGGGCGGAATGGGTGGTATGGGCGGAATGGGCGGCATGATGTGATCCTAGCTGGTTAAAATCGTTTATAGCTGCGTTACTTTGTTACTCGTGTAGAAAAACACTACACGTCGCAACAAAAAGCCTTGCTCTAAAACGATTTTTCCTGCGCTAGATTAGCAAAAACATCTGTGGTCTTTAGCTTAATCGCTTAAAACCCAAGTAGTTATAAAAGAAAATGAAAACCCCGATACTGGCAACAGTATCGGGGTTTTGTTTTTGGCGCTGGCAATTTGGGGAAGTGGCGTTTTTCAAGCTAGGTGTACTTAGCTACACTTTTTGGGGTTTAAGCACTAAAAATTGCTTTGAAAGTGTAACATTGTACACTTTTAGTCGGCTTGTCATTATCAACAATCAAAAAGTGTACTTATATACACTTTTTGATTGAATGAGACTGTTATTAAGGCTAAGGTGTATGAAGTTACACTTTTGGAGACGATAATGGCATCACCGCTAAATCAGCAATCCCTCGGCTTGTTAATTAAAGAACGCAGGAAAAGTGCTGCTCTTACCCAAGACGTGGCGGCCATGCTGTGCGGCGTAACCAAAAAAACGCTGATCCGAGTTGAAAAGGGTGAGGATGTTTATATCTCAACCGTATTCAAAATCCTTGATGGTCTTGGGATTGATATCGTTTCGGCTCAAACCAGCAATACCGAAACTAACGGCTGGTATTAACCTATGAGTACAGCTAAAACGCTTACGCTAGAGATGCACCTCGGTGATTTAATGATCGGGGAATTATCCTTTGATGCCACGACCGACACCTTTGCGGTGTATTACACCAAAGATTGGCAGCAAAGTGGATTTCCACTTTCACCAACTAGTGTGATCGCTAGCAAAACTTGCTAGACATTGCGGCCTAACGGCCGAGGTGAATCAAAGTCGTGGGGCTTCACCCCCTGATTTTTTAATAAAGAGTCGACCAAGGAGGACTGCTCGTCCTATCCTCCTTGCCTATTGTTTTCACATCAGCCAAGACGCCCCTAGCGAAGTTGCATGCATTAGTTAGTGGCTTCGTGCTTATTCGAAAATCGCTAACGCTTCCGATGGGGCGTCCCTTCCCCCCGAAAGCTACGCAGACGTCCTGTCTGCGTCACGCGCTATCCTTTTAATAAAGAGTCTTCAACGCCCTTCAGCAACTTCGCAGGGGAGGTGAACTTCTGTGATCTCGGTGTTTGCTGTTAATCCCCAAGAATTGTGTGTCCTATCTTTTGATCTTTCTGATCTTTCAGTTCCTCTATAGTGCACTTAATTTATAGGTGCTAACTTATTGTTAACATTGTTGTTGCATGTGTGCGTTACTACATGTCTAATAATGCTGGGAACTCATGTGTACTAATAAATTGTTAGTCAATGATTAAAATTAAAGGAGAAATGAATGAGACAATATTTCATGGCGTTAACCCTAATATACCTTTGCGGTTGTGCAAACAATCCAGTTTCAAATAGTCAATTGCTTGCTAAGACTTCGCTTTATGATCCTCTCTTTCTGGTATCAACAGTAGGTATTCCTGACAAAGTTGAATTTAAGTCTCTTGCTATAATGTATCAAAATAAAATTCCAGCCTTTTACACACCAATGGAGCATATTGTTATAACTGAAAAAGGGGTTTTCTTTTCTGAATGGCAGTCATCTACTTATGAGTTTAAGCACAAACTTATGCTTTCTTTTGCTGAAATCGATTCAGTTTCAAATACTGTAATAGAAAAGGATTTACTACCAAATGCTGAGTATTTGGAAATCAAAACAAAGTCCGGAAGTATTCATAAGTTCTGGCTTCTAGACAAAGGTTCTAATTTTGCAAAGTCTTTAATTTTGCGGAGGCTTACAAATAGCTAATTATTGTTTAATGGGATTTAAGTTCAGGTAATGCGCTGTTTGTCTGTGTGAAGATTTAACCTTGGGTTGAGGGTGTGGCAACTTTCTTTATTTCCATCAGTCTTCTTTAGCTTATTTAGACTGTTGATGGTTTTTTAATAAAGTCAAAGTCGTGGGGCTTCATTTCACACTTGTTTATGTAGATGTATCGTCATTGCGGCCTAACGGCCGAGGTGAATCAAGGTCGTGGGGCTTCACCCACACCCGACCAAAAGGGGAAAAACGCCTGTTCCCCTTTTGGAAATCCCCCGGCGTCCCTAGCGAAGTTACATGCATTGATGAGTGGCTTCGTGCTTATTCGAAAATCGCTAACGCTTCCGATGGTACATCCTGTACCCCGAAAGCTAGCGAGGCATCCATGCCTCGCTCACGCGCTTTTCTTCAACGCTCTTCAGCAACTTCGCAGGGGATGGTGAACTTCTGTTGCCTTGGTGTTAGCTGTTAATCCCAAAAGATTCATGGATGTCCATCTTTGCTCTCGGTAAATAAAGTCTCGATTTTTCTGGATGAAAAATGTTGAAAGCCTATTGATACTGATGCTAACTTATTGTCATGATTAAGTTATTTACTTGCCAACTTCCTATATCTAACTCTATTCGGGTTGGGGTTTATTAGAAGAGCAGGTAATACACTGTTATGCCGCCAAGGACGAACTCAATGCAGTTATCTAAAGAAGCAATTAGAGCATTATGTGATGCCATCTTTGCATCAGAGAATCCTGTAGTAGTTGAAGCATATTCGGATTTTGACAAAGAGCCTTTGTCATTTAATCAGCCGGAAGAACTCGAAGTTTATATCTCGAGTAAAATAGAAATCCCAAAAGGTATGGCCTCCATTTTTGTGATTTACCCGGAGATGGAAGGACAGGCCCGACTGCGGAAAATAGAACTTGATCCAAAGAAGGTACCTAATCATAAGTTTCGCTATACATGGGACGGATGGGGATTAATTTCTATTCAAATCACTGCACCAGACCTTGGTATTCAATCTAACATCAATGCCAATTCCGAAACCGGAGCGAAGAAATGGGAAAGCACACATCCCGAATTCGAACCAACGTCAGTATGGAATTGGAACGTTGTTAACAAACATAAAAATCGGTTGAGGCGAGTTTTAAACAAATATGCATAACAAGGCCCGGCAACACGCAGCCTTCGGCTGCTGGACTCGCTACGCTCGCCGCTGCGGGAATCGTTAACATTCAAGGAGTGACTGTGTCTCTATACAAGTATTTGACACCTGAGAATACGTTGAGGGTTTTGGAAGGGAGTGTCAGATTTACTCAACCTGGGGCTTTCAATGACCCGTTTGAAATGGTTCCAGAATTACATGTTCCGGAAGATTTCGAACCCAAAGATATCTCTATCAGCTTTGATGTCATAGCACCGAGAAGGCTGCCAAGTGTTGGAGAATTGCCAATTGACTTTGAGTCTGACCATTGCAATGACATCAACTCTAGAAAGATTTTAAGCTCGCTGAATCAGTCCGTTGGTGTTCTATGCTTATCTAAAAATGAATCATCTCTACTAATGTGGGCACACTATGCTGATGAGTATTCAGGAGCTGTTATTGAGTTTGACGAAGAACATGAATTCTTCACGGGCCTATTTGATATAGAGTATCGAGAGCAAAGACCTAAAAAGGACATTAGTTCTTATTTAAGTGGTGAATCTCCAATTCCTATAGCGGAGCTTTGTGTAAAACCCAAAGATTGGGAATATGAGCAAGAATATAGAATTGTTAGAAAGCTATCGGATTGCAAAAAGGTTGGTGATTACAACGGCTTTCCAGTTTATGTAATGGATATCCCAATGGATGCGATAAAGTCAATCACTCTTGGCGAAAGAATGCCTCTAGAGCACCAAAGAGAGATTTGGAACAAAATTAAGAATACAAAGATTGCATTAAATTTGGCTGCTATCGCCAACTGGGGCTACGAGTTTAGAAAAGAACCAATTAAGTATAATCTTCCTGCCTCTGAAATGAACCCTTTAATAAGTCCGAGAACAGCCCATATATTTTCTGAACTCGAAAATGAGTTCGGTGAAATAGCTCGATGGATGATAAAAAATCACCAGTTGAGCGAAATTGCTAATGACACGTTGTAAAGTGTTAACAAGTAAAGGCAGCGAACCGCTAGAGCTGCCGCTGCTTTAGGCGTTAGAGCATTCCTCTAAATAAATACTTTATCTATTCAACCTTAGGATTAAATTAAATCGCACTCATCATGTATTAATCCGTGAATACATTTTTCATAACGCAGGAATGCGGCTTACTGAGCTAAATGAATTCACCAAATATGATTTTAGTTAGACACCACTTGATGAGTACGGTCAATTAAAGGGCAATAAAAACCTAGGTGTTTATTTGTACGTTTAATCGATATGAGTGCCTTGATGATGGAATGATTATTCCAACGTTAATGAAAAAACCATTATTATTTCTGCGTTATAACTCCCCTTGTGAAAGCTCGGACGGACACAACTCTTTTCTGATATACAGCCAACACAGTAGTTACAGGAGTTCACCATCCCCTCGGAGTTGCCGCAGGGCGTTGGAATAAATTGCGTGAGTCTGGACATGGTCGCTCTCGTGCATCTGATCCATAGGGAAATGGAAAATGTCAGTATGATGTATGGAACATCATTGACCATGCACTTCACGACATTCAGGCCTCCTTCCTATCAGATGTCCGGCTAGCTTTCGCAGGTGCAGGGGCGAATGAAAATCGGTGATTTTCGCGCTTATGAGCGAGAGGCTGGGACTGCCGAACGGGAGGGCTTTACATGGATATAAAGTGGAGCCTTCGGAAGCGATAGCTATTTATCCATAAGACCAAGGCTGATTTATAAATAAAGCGTTAATGCATGTAACTTCGCTAGGAGCGCCGAGGCTTCGCTTTATGAATCATTCAAAAGGGGAACAGGCGCTTTTCCCCTTTTGGTCGACTCTTTATTAAAAAATCAGGGGGTGAAGCCCCACGATCTTGATTCACCTTGGCCGTAAGGCACAATAACTGTGCAACTACATAAACAAGTGTGGAGTGAAACCCCACGACGTTAATCCAAACAAAGTTTGGATAATCCACCTTGACTCCCCTTGGCCATAAGGCCACAAACTATCTCCCTTTTCTAATCAATGGCTTGCCATTTTACTACTTACTAATACAAGTCACTTCTCTTGAGCTTTTGACTCAATTGTATTGAATGTAAACCTCGATAAGCATTGATGTAACTTAATGTTATCTGAATGGCTACGTTCAATGACAGTCGTCGTGATGAACACTAACTGAAGAGAATAACGGATGTTGCTGCGAGTGATTTATTCGGCGGGTGTGCTGATGCTTTTGTTGCCGGTGGTCACCCACGCCGATGAGAGCAATAAATTATTGAATATGTGCAAGGCCTGCCATGGCGAGTCTGGCATGAGTCGTTTTGAACATATTCCGAATATTGGATGGCAAAACTCGGATTATCTATTGAAGCAGCTTCGAGCCTTTAAGGCTGGCACGCGTCAAGACCCCACTATGACTAAAGTCGCTCAGTTATTGAGTGAGGCGGATATGCAGCAAATGGCGGAATACTTTTACCTCGGAAAGGACAAATAACATGGATCTTAATCGTCGAGTTTTTATAAAAGGTGCGGTAGCGACGTCGGTGTTATCCGCGCTGCCGGTTAAGTGGGTATTTGCTGATAAGCTTCCTGCTGGGGTGAGTGCTTTGGATATTTCGGCATTAACCTGGACTAAGGCTGAGGACTTACCGAGTTATTTCAAAGTATTAAACACTAATCCGCTGAATGCCTATCCGCCAGAGCATATGCTTGCGCCTGCGGTGACGCCTGCCGATGTTTCGTTTATCCGCTGGAATGGCATAGTGCCTGACTTTAAAACGCTGGATGCTAAAACTTGGACTTTTACAGTGGATGGTGAGTCGGTTATCACCCCTAAAACCTACACCATTGATGAGTTAAAACGCCGCTTTAAACATCATACCTTACAGCTATTGATTGAATGTGGCGGCAATAGTCGCGCGGGCTTTTTCCCGAGCACTAAGGGCAATCAGTGGAATAACTCGGCGGTATTTTGTTCCGAGTGGACAGGGGTGTTGGTGAGCAATGTGCTTAAGGATTGTGGTGTTAAAGCCGATGCGGTTTACACCGGCCACCACGGGGCTGATGTGCATTTGAGCGGAAAAGGTGAGGCCATTTCCCGCGGTGTTCCTATCAAGGCGGCGCTCGAAGAGCTTGGGCTAATCGCATGGTCGATGAATGGTGAGGATATTCCTTACCTGCATGGTTATCCCCTACGTATCGTATTTGGTGGCTGGCCAGGCTCGGTTTCGCAAAAAGCGGCAACGGGGATCAGTGTGCGTAATAAAGTCCACGACGGGCATAAAATGGAAGCGCCAGCGTATCAAGTGCCTAAATATCCGATTGCACCAGGCGAGATGGTTGCTGAAAAAGACTATCGAATTATTGAAGAAATGATCGTGAAGTCTTTGATCACTCAACCGCAATCTGGCACTGAACTGGCTCAAGGGCAAAAACTGACGGTTGCGGGCCATGCGTGGGCGGGCGTGCGCGAAGTGGTGAAGGTGGAAGTGAGTTACGATTATGGCACCCGTTGGTTTGTCGCGGAGCTACAAAAACCGAAAAACGCCACCGCATGGCAGCAATGGAGCATTGAGTTGCAGTTGCCAACACAGGGCTATTACGAAATCTGGGCCAAAGCAACCGATAGCGAAGGTGATAGCCAACCGGTTGTACAGCCACAATGGAACCCTAAGGGATATATGTTTAATGGTTGCCACCGTATTGCCGTTAGGGTGGTGTGATGAGAGCGCATGTCAATAAGCTGATCATGTGTGGGCTGCTTTTCACTGGGGCGTCGTTCGCCGCCGAGTACCCCGTGGACCCTCAATCGGGCCTTATTATGGCGCCCGGTTGGGAGTTGGTGAATTATCAATGCAATGCCTGTCACACCAGTATGATTGTTACCCAAAATCGCGGTGATAAAGCCTTTTGGAAAGAAACCTTGCAGTGGATGGTGGATACCCAAGGCTTATGGGATTTGTCGGATACGTGGGAGCCGACGTTGAGCTACCTCAGTAGCTATTATGGTCAAGCTGAAATGGATATGACCCTCTTTAGGCGTTTGCCCCTTGACGCAAGCCAGTTACCACCGCCAGCTAAACCTGCCGCTAAGGGATCTCAATGAAAACGTTTATCGTCAGTTTGCTTGTCCTGTGCGGCTTATCCACAGCGGTTTATGCCGAAGGTTATCAAGCCGATATCGAGCGGGGTAAGGCACTGGCCACGGCTCAATGTGAGTCATGCCATGGGCTGGCGATGATCGCCATGGCTAAGCAATTCCCCAATTTAAGGGGGCAAAAACCGGCTTACCTTAATAAGCAGTTAGTCGATTTCAAAGCGGGCTTACGCCTCGATCCGTTAATGCAATCACAGGTCAGTGCGTTGACTGCCGAGCAATTACAGGATGTGGCGCTGTTTTATAGTCAGCAAGAGATCCCCAACCTCAGTGCAAAATAGTGCGGCTAGCCGTTTGCTTGCTGACAAGAGTAAGTTAAGCGGTTAGCATCATTGCCATCGGCTTATGGCGACGACACGGCTGGAAATGGCGTTGATAGGAATGGCATTGATAAATCGCAGAAAATTAGCATCTCTTATTGGCGTGCTGGTGTTATTGCCAGCATGGGGATATGCCCAGCAAGCGGAGGTGAGCGAAGCTAATCACTGCCAGCCTGTCAGCGGCTCTGAACAACACTCAGGTCAGTGTGAGCACAGCGCGGATAATACCGCCTACGATAAATTTGATGGCGTGGTATACCGTGGCGTCATCAATACTAAGCCCGTCACGCTGGAAATTATTGGTCAAGGCAACCAATATCGAATGACCGTTGATGGCTTGGCAACATTTGGGGAGTTGAATACCGAGCGCGGCTTTGAGCAGGATGAAAACGCTTCGCTCTTTATCCTTAACTGGCAACAGCCTGAAGCAGAACAGATAAAGTTTGTGAAATTATCCAAAGACCATTCAGTACTGGTGCGGGTTGATGCCAATGGCCAGCTCGATAACACCGCAACCCTGCATACGCGATAAAATGAGTCATTGTTGTTGCGAGCGCTTGATTACAAATCAGGGGATGAAGCTGCGATTTTGATTGAGTGTATGGCTCAGAGAGATTGCTAAACATTCCCCGATATACACCGGGGAATGCTTAGCAAGTACAACAGCTTAAATTAAAACTGATAATTCACACTCAGGTTGAAATAACGCCCAGGTTGGGTGAAATCATCCTTTTGCAAGTTCATGGTGCTATTGAGCAAGAACACGGATTGGCCAGCCACATCGGCGTAGTCAACATATTCCTTATCAAACAGGTTATACACCCCAGCACGCAGATGCAGATTGTCGGTAACGTGCAGGCCCATGGTTAAGTCAAACACGGCGTAACCGGCGGTGTTGTAGACTTCGTTAAAGCTTTCTTTAGGAATACATTGGCCCATTACGCAAATATCATCGATGGTCAGGTTGATATCGTGGGTGCGGTCCATCTTATCGGCCCAGCGTACTACTGCGCCAATATCGGTTTCCATTCCACCAATATTGCTATACCAATTCACCCCTAGGTTACCTTTTAGCGGGCTAACGCTGTTAAGGTATTGACCGTTTTCATCGGTTCCATGGGTATAGGAGATATTGCCCCATAGCTCTATGGTATCTGTCAGCCAATGGTTGGCTTGGGCCTCTGCGCCATAGAGGGTCACTTGATCGCGGTTGAAGTACTGGTATTTGAACTCCATGGGCTGCATCACCGGACCAAACACTGGCGGTTTAAAGCTGACATATTGCCAGTCAATAAAGTCGACCGCGTGGGTGTAGAAGGTGGTGAGCTCATATTGAGTATCTGCATGATTGCCACGGATACCCAGTTCCCAGGTGTGGGATTGCTCAGACTTTAAGTCATAGTTGGCTTGAATGATCACATCAGTCATCGAGCCGCCATCGACCTCTAACTCACCCCATTTTTGATCGGGCGTAGGCATTTTATAGCCATAGGCATATTGAGCGTAGGCGCTAACTGTGTCGGTAAGTTTATAAACGAGCCCCACTTTGGGTGACCAAAAGGTGTCGCTCATTACCGCAAAGTCGGCGGGATCTTTACCTGCTTCCATCGCTTGTTGTTGGTCGGGGCTGTTACGGAAATAGTCATAACGTAGGCCGCCAATCAGGTTTAAATCACCATTTAACAGGGTAATATCGTCCTGCAAAAATAGCCCTAAACGGTTGCTATCGGTATCGGCAAAGGTAAAGGGGGTTTCGGTTTGCCAATCACCGCCGCTGCTAGCGATATTGTTGTTGCGATGGCGCATCATTTTGGACCATTCATAGTCCATACCGTAGGTGAGCTGATGGCCATATCCCTCAGCGCCTAGATATTTGCTAAAGGTGCTGGTTAATCCAAGCCGTTGATCTTTAAATTTATAGTCGCGATATTCGGTAAGTGGGCGATCTAGTTTGAGTAAATCAAAGTAATCGCGATGTTCGAGTTGCTCCGTTTGGCCAAAATAGGCGGTAACGGTCAAATCATCGTGTAAATACGTGGCTTTATCGGAGCGCAATTGCAGGGCGCCGTTGATCACTTGGGTATCGCGATCGGTATCAATCCGCTCCTGCGGTACTTGGGCACGATTGAGCTTATCTTCCCAGCGTTCTAGCGTTTGCTCTAGGTAGTCGAGGGTGAGCTGCACTGTGGTGTGCTCATTAAAACGGTATTTGCTCTTGAATAGCAGGCTGTCTTGTAACAGATCGCTTTCAGGCTGAGTATCAAAGTAGTTCGGTAACTCTTCGCCTTTGCGGTGCTGATAGGTGAGCAAATTCTCAAAATCGCTATAGGCCGCGGCGCTGGTAAAGCCGCCGGAGTATTCGTTATTGATGCCTGTGTAACCCGCATTGAGCGACACATAATAATCTTCGCCTCGCAGGTAGTCGCTGGCATCTTTGGTACGCATCACGACTACGCCACCGAGGGCGTCTGAGCCGTACATAGTGGATGCAGCGGCTTTAACTACTTCAATTTGCTTAAGACTTTGCACTTCGGTTAAACCGCGGCCTGTGCCTTCAGCACCAGGGCCTAACGGCGAAGCATACTGGTTATTTACCCGTACACCATCTTTTACCATCATGACTCGGTTGCCGCCGATACCGCGAATGGTCACTGAGGTCGGTTTACCTGCACCACCCTTGATATCGACAGCCGATTCGTTACGGAACAGGCTACCAAAATCATTGCTCATATTACGTTCGATGGCTTGTTCATCTATCACCAAAATAGAGCCTGCCACCTGTTCAATGTTTTGTTCCATACGGGAACCTGAGACCACAATCACTTCTTGAATAAGTGGTTTAGATTGTTCGTCTGCCCAAGCGGGCAATGCACTTGCGACGGCAAGGGCACATAGACTGAGCGGCAATGGTTTCATCAATCACCTTTTTATAAATGAGAATTGTTCTTACCTTGAATATGCGCGATAGCTTATATGGAATTTACCTTGAGGTCAGGTTTTAATTGCCATTATGTGATCAAGGCAAAGCCTGTGAGTGATGTTTTAAAAGGGAATTATTGATTGATGCTTTATCACGGCTGAATGATGATAAAGCTGACACAATAATACCTATTCGAATGAGTCGGCAGAAAGCGATGACTCGCGCAGAGTTTTTTACTGCACATGCATAATTCGCCTTGTCCTTGGGTCGCACATGGGCTTGATGGATCATAGAGTCCTCAATGCGGGCAACCAGTTCAAGGGCGTTTTGCTGATATGAGTTTGGTCATTTATCTAACAACTCATATCAGGTAGGATAACTTTGCTATATTCTCAATCAATAACTTAGCTAGGCTGAGCCATCATATGAAAAAAGTGATTAGAGTTGCTATTGCGTGCAGTCTATTTTGCGGCGCCTTGAGTTGTATGGCTGCGGATAGTTTTTCCGAATTGCAGTCGGAAGAGCTGTCATCGATATTTGACCAAGCAATTGAGTCAGCCTATGACGCTCAATCTGTCATTTTGGAACAAGATCTCCCCACCTTAACTACCGATATTCAGAGTAGGAACAAACGTTACACGGGCTTTGATATCAACGAGTTTTGTTGCGGTGACGATATTGTCGGGTACAATGCTAAGGCATACCGAATTGCTTATACCTTATATTTTCAAACTGCCAGAGAAGTATGGGTTCCCCTAAATGGCAAAACTATAAATCAGTCATTTTGGCAGGTTGTGCATCCCAAACAGGAAACGTATGTGTGGACCTTTTACCAGAATGAGCATTAGTCGATACGGCTCTCCGAAGTAAAAATATCCCTGCAAAAATGCTTCCCCTTGAAAGTTATCTATCACTTAGGCCTATGTGTTGGTATCAGTCAGTTAGCTTTACTTTTCATATCAACCACATAGATGCTGAGGTGAATGATGAGCGATACGCAAAGAGGCTTGAGATGTCGCTATAGCCGCGGATCGGCCGATTGGCTCTCGACTTGGCCGATGACAGTGATATCACTCAAGTTTGATAGTTTGCCCCACTGCTGAATAGTCATCATGCCGGTGATTTCCTGGGCGCTGAAACTTAAGCGAATACCATCTTTGCGGTATTCCTGCGGTAGATTTTTAGGCAATATTTTTTGGCCGTTATCGGCAATAATTCCCCAAAAACCCCCTTCTAAATTGAGATATCTTACAGTGCCTTGCAGCATCATACCTTCTCCTTTAGGTGAAATACTTGGCTTGTTAACAACTTTGTCGTCAGTCGCCTGAAGTCGCTTATCCTCGCGCTTATCTATATCGACCGGATTAACCTCTGCTGTACTTGCTTGAGCCGTGCTTGTTTGTGAGGGGCTTTGCGTGGCGGGTTTGTCCATATCCTGCGCATGTTGCGCTTGAGTTTGCTTTTGACAACCCAACAACAGTACGGGCAGAAGTAGTGCAAATAGGCGAATAGGTTGGCGCATCTTGATTCCTTTCAATCACTTTGAGCTATTGATGGCGTGTTACCACACTCTAGCAAATATTGTCCGCGAGGGGCGATAAGGTTTTTATATCTTTGTGTAGCAGTGTGAAAGGGTAGAGATAACAATTTGAATATAAAGGCAAAGCCAATGCTGCTTTGCCTTTATAAGCCGATTGGCTGGGATAAATTACTTTTGTAGCTGCGCTTTAGCGGCTTCAACCTTGGCGAAATCTAAACCCAGCTCGAGTACCGCTTCTTTAATCACGGCGGGATTTTGCATTACCAGAGCCATCAGTTGTTGCAGTTTTTCAGGTGGAATACCGAGCTGGCCAATAATGCCCATCGCCATCAGGGGATTATCGGTTAATGCTTGAAAAAGCTCGTTAATTTTTGCATCAGTGACATTGTGTTCTTTTAAGATGGCAATAATCGGATTCATTGCAATACCTTATCAACGTTAACGGAAAACGGCCGCTATGCTATCACAGATAGCTAAACCTTTTGGATGAACAATTTTATACCATAGTCATTCCCTATAAGTTGACTACTAATACAGTATGGATTTCGGTAAGTGGCAACTTTCTTAATGCTTTCATAAATTAACCATCGTTAATCTATTTTCGCGATTCCAATCATCGGTATTAATCGTTTCAATTACTTAGAAGCCTGTCATTAGACTGCAATCTCGGTTGTGTTAACGGCATATGACAATTTTGCCTTGGAGTAACACAACGATAAGGATTGCTGTATGCCGTCAAACAGCAAGCGGATGGCTCATTGTTAATACAAATCAATGGGCCGAACAGGACGAAACTAGGTAACTATCATGAAAATAAACACCCTTCCTACGCTATCGGCGTTAACTTTGGCTATGTCTCTCGCATTGGGGGCGGGAACGGCCACAGCGCAAGAGCAAGTCACAGGTAATCAATTTTGGTGGCCTGAAAAATTAAATCTCAGTCCATTACGTCAAAATGCGATTGAATCCAATCCCTATGGCAGTGATTATCACTATGCCGAAGCCTTTAAAACCTTAGATCTCGATGCGGTAAAAAAAGATATCAAAGCCTTGATGACAGAGTCTCAGGACTGGTGGCCCGCCGATTATGGTCACTATGGGCCTTTCTTTATCCGTATGGCGTGGCATAGCGCGGGCGTATACCGGATTTTTGATGGCCGCGGTGGTGCTGCGGGTGGCCAACAACGTTTTGAGCCCTTAAATAGCTGGCCGGATAACGTGAGTTTAGATAAGGCTCGCCGTCTGTTGTGGCCTATCAAGCAAAAATACGGCAGCAAGCTTTCTTGGGGCGACTTGATGGTGCTAACGGGTAACGTGGCATTAGAGTCGATGGGCTTTAAAACCTTTGGTTTTGCGGGTGGTCGTGAAGACGACTGGGAAGCCGAAATGGTCAATTGGGGCTCAGAAAAAGCGTGGCTCGATAGTAAAAGACGCAACGAAAAGGGCGAATTGGCTAAACCTATGGGCGCGACCCAAATGGGCTTAATTTACGTTAACCCAGAAGGCCCGAACGGGGTGCCCGATCCTTTAGCATCGGCAAAGGAAATCCGCGATACCTTTGGCCGTATGGCGATGAATGACGAAGAAACCGTTGCCTTAATCGCCGGTGGTCACACCTTTGGTAAGGCGCACGGCGCGCACGATCCCGCAAAATGCGTGGGTGCCGATCCGGCCGCAGCAGGCATTGAAGAGCAAGGTCTAGGCTGGAAAAACAAATGTGGTAAAGGCCACTCTGAAGACACTGTTACCAGTGGTCTGGAAGGGGCTTGGTCATCCAACCCAACCAAATGGACCATGGAATATTTAACTTGGCTGTATACCTTTGACTGGGTACAAACCAAGAGTCCTGCTGGCCATATCCAATGGACGCCAGCCGATGATAAGGCGGCAAATCTGGTACCCGATGCTCACTTACCGGATAAGCGCCATGCGCCGATTATGTTCACCAGCGATATCGCGTTGAAGGAAGATCCTATTTATCGCGAAATCACCACGCGTTTCCTGAAAAATCCTAAGGAGTTTGAGCTAGCCTTCGCTAAGGCGTGGTTTAAGTTAACTCACCGCGATATGGGGCCAAAAGCGAGATATTTAGGTGCCGATGTGCCAGCAGAAACGCTGATTTGGCAAGATCCTATTCCTGCCCTTGACCATCCGCTTATCGATAACGCCGATATTAAAGCCTTAGGCAATAAGATCTTAGCATCTGGGTTAACAGTGCCTGAGTTGGTGAGAACCGCATGGGCGTCGGCAAGTAGCTTCCGTGATACCGATATGCGTGGCGGGGCAAATGGCGCGCGCATTCGTTTAGAGCCTATGATGAACTGGCAGGCCAACAATCCAAAAGAGTTAGCTAAGGTGTTGGCTAAGCTTGAGAAAGTCCAAAAAGACTTTAACGGTTCGCTCAAGGGCGGCAAAAAAGTCTCTTTGGCTGATGTGATTGTGCTTGGCGGTAGCGTCGCGGTTGAGAAAGCCGCCAAAGAGGCGGGAGTGATGATTTCGGTGCCATTTACCCCAGGTCGAATGGACGCCACACAGGCGCAAACTGATGTGAACTCCTTTGCGGTGCTTGAACCTGCGGCTGATGGTTTCCGTAACTATTACTCAAAAGACAACAGCTTGTCTCCCGCTGAGATGCTGATTGAGCGGGCCAATATGCTCAACCTGACCGTGCCCGAAATGACGGTGCTGGTGGGTGGTTTGCGTGCGTTGGATGCCAATAGTGCTGGCGTTAAGCACGGTGTATTTACCGATAAGCCAGGTGTGCTGAGCAATGACTTCTTCGTTAACTTACTCGATATGTCGACTAAGTGGAGCAAGTCGGCCAAGCAAGAGGGCATCTACGAGGGGCAAGACCGTAAGAGCGGTAAGCTTAAGTGGACAGCAACCCCAGTCGATCTTATCTTCGGCTCTCACTCTGAATTGCGCGCCGTGGCTGAAGTGTATGGCGCACAGGATGGTCAAGACAGATTCGTGCAAGACTTTGTTAAAGCGTGGAATAAAGTCATGAATGCCGATCGCTTCGACATCTAAAGTGAGCGGTTAACCTCAAGCCCATCCGCGCGTTTTCGTCGGGTGGGCTTTTTTATTTTTGTGGGTAATCAGTGTTTGAGCGATTGCTGGCTGGCATTCCATTCTGCTTATTTACTCAGTAGTATCAATGCCATGACAAATTTTACGCATATTCAGTCGAGTCAATGTTAATCGGGTTGAATACCTAAGGAAGTGGGATGGGTAATAGTGCTACGTACGGGGATAAAACGCTTGTTGTAAAAGGGTTGCGCTACGGTCGTGGCAATGAGCTGCTAGTCGTTGAAGATTGGCAGTTAATGCCGATGCAACATTGGGCCATTTTTGCGACCGACAGCTATAGCGGCTCACTCCTTGGGCGAATATTAGCGGGTGATATACAGCCTGATGAAGGCGAGATATCTGGATTACCGTCGCGAATTGGTTGGGTGTCACTCGGTTTACAGCAGGCATTACTTGAACGTGAGCTAGCAAAGGATGAACTCGACTATGGTTCAACGGTTGAATCATTAGTGCTGGAATCTTGTCTGCATACTGAACGTTTGAGCACCTTTTTACAAAAAGTGGAACTCGAACACTTAGCGCAAAGAGGATTTAGACAGTTATCGACTGGTGAAACCCGGCGGGTGATGTTAGCGAGGGCACTGGCAACTGAACCTGAGTTATTGATTTTAGATGACCCTTACGCTGGGTTGGATAGCGAGCATCAACTCAGCCTATCACGGCTGTTAGTTGAAATTGCCGAATATACTCAGTTGCTTATTATCACCTCCCGCCAAGAAGAGTTACCACCCTGTGTTAGCCATGTGGCACTGTTTAATAGCGATATGCTCAAATCGGGTCAGCATGTGCATCAACTCAGTGCACCTATGTCGATTGAGCAGTGGCATAGTCACCCTGTGATGGCGCATCTAAATGCACTTTCGGCCAGCCGCAGTGCCGAGCTTTTAGCGCTGATGGAGCGTCAACGTCACAATGCTGAAGCCTTTGATCCCTTAGTTGAGATTAAAAATGGCAAGGTGGAATATGTTAGCGGCTTGATTTTTAAAGGTGTGAATTGGCGGATTAATGCGGGCCAACATTGGCAAGTGCGCGGGCCAAATGGTTGCGGTAAGAGTACCTTACTCGGGCTGATTTTGGGCGATCATCCCCAATGCTACAGTAACGATATCACCCTCTTTGGGCGTCCACGAGGCAGTGGTGAGAGTATTTGGCAAATAAAACAACGGATTGGCATAGTGTCATCGGCCTTGCATTTGCAATACCGAGTGAGTTGTTCGGCGCTCGATGTCTTGTTATCGGGTTTTTACGATTCTATCGGCCTGTACCATAAGCCCACTAAACCTCAGGTCGATTTGGCGAAGGAATGGCTAGCGATACTGCATATGAGTGAGTTTGCCAGCACGGGTTTTAAGCAATTGGATTACGGCCAGCAGCGGCTATTGCTTATAGGCAGGGCCTTGATTAAACAGCCGTTATTGTTGATTTTGGATGAACCCTACCAAGGGCTCGACTTTATCAATCGCACTTTGGTAATGCGGGCGCTGAATATGATTGCCGAGCACCATCTTAGCCAATTGCTTTATGTCTCCCACCATAGGGAAGATGCCTTGCCAGCCATTAAAAACTTTGTCGATTTTATCAAACAGGAAGAAGGTTATTCGGTCGAGATTAGTGAGGGTGCCGATGTGTAACTCGAATTAGCTATCGAGCCGAACCTTATCATCATGGTGAGTAAAACTGTGATAACAACCTCGGTTTAAAAGTGATAAATGACCATAATAGTTTTTGGCGTACGCCAAAAACTATTCAAAGGGAGCGTCAATACTCGATTGCTTTCTAACATTTGCCCCTGAGGTGCAATTACAAATGCCCAGACCCAAAAAGTGCCGTCAATTATCGAGTTGTGTGCCCTGTAGTCTGTTTAAACCTAATGGCATACCAGCGGCTAACTTATCCCAAATCCTTTTAGCTGCCGACGAGTTTGAAGCCTTGGAGCTTGGTGATGTGCAGCGCTTAAGCCAGCTTGAGGCCGCAGCGCAAATGGGGATCTCGCGGCAAACCTTTGGTTATCTGCTCGCCAGTGCTCGCCAAAAAGTGGCGACCGCCATCACCCAAGGGCTGGTGCTGAAATTACCTATTTCAAACGATAAGGACCCAATATGATTATCGCCCTGCCTATTAGCCGTGGACGGCTTGCCAGCCATTTTACTAAGGCGCAGCAAGTCCATTTTTATGATGAAAATCATCAGCTTTTACTTTCTATCCCGAACCCCGCCCTTGGCGGCAATTGCCAAGATAAAAAAGCCTTGTTAGATGCCATTCGCGCCCAGCACACCAGCATTGTGGTGGTGCAACATATTGGTGAGCGTATGCTTGGTAAGTTACTCGATGCAGGGATCAGTGTGAGCCGAGGGGATAATCAACTATCGATTGCCACGCTGCTTGCTCAGAGTAAAGAGGTGAATTTGCGCTTAACCGAGGCATCACAGGGGCGTGCATCCCTAAAACATTTAGCCAAGGGCGGATGCTGTGGTGCTAAAGGAAGTTGTGGCTGCGGCGGTAAGGCAAAGACAACTCAAACCTTGTTGAGCATGACTCAAGCGCAGCCAAGCTTAACCTTAGCTAAACCCATCGCATACAGTGGTTTTAGATTATCAAAATAGTCATGGCGTTATTGTAGGTGCGGAATAAAATTTGATACTAAACAATCAATTACCCCTGTGAGTACCGTTTAGATTAAACATGACCCAAAATAAAGATTTATACTAATTGCTACTACTCAGTCCGAATCGAGCTACAACCGAGTATTAAAGTATCATACTCGTTGTAGCTCACTTCGGGACAAAAGCGAAATAGCCTTTTATCTACTCAGGAAGTTTATTGCCATTGTTTCCAAAGTGACACGCCGCCTCTTTATTTAACATGAAGTATCCCTATAGGCTCGACGGCGACATCTGCGGTACAGGATGTACTAATGCAGCGATCACATGGATGTGAATGAGCTGCCATGTCGCCGACGGTCACTGTAGACCCAATGCTAATTTTAACTATCCATTTGCTATATGTACGTAAAAAGCACCAGCTGTATGCCTGCAAGTGATTGTTATACCTATATTTGCTTAAGATCATTACGCATTTGTTCTCGCAGTTCTTTCGCCTTGCTTTTGGCTAGCTCACCAACTCTCATAAGCTCAGCTTGATTCTCCGCCGCCAAGTCTTGGTTATTCTCTATCGTTATTTTGACCAAATCTGACATCATCTTTCCAGATATCGAAAAAAGCTGATCGTATAACTCCTTGATTTCGTCAAGCAACACTGCCACTTCGTCACTTGCCGTTAAACGAAGGCTATTAGTCTCGGACTCAATAACTCGAAGCTCTAGGAATCCGTCTCGAGTTATTTTTGATATTTCCTCAGAAAATCTAATAGTTGCAGTTGTTGCCTCAGCTTCATCGTTACGATCACAAGCATGCAAATACGATGACATAAACTGATTCATTATCGGGAGGAATACATTTTGATAATCAGTTTGGTGCCTATTGTGTATGGCATCAATGTGTCTGAAATATGATTCATATTGCGCTGCCTTCATTTCGAAGACTTTTTTTCTCCGTTCTAGATCAAGATCAAACGATTGCTTAACTGCAATAAGCTCTCGTTCGTGACGCTTCTTATTAAAATATAGAAAAGCTAACCAGAGTGCATTTACTACCCCAAATGCCCACGCAGCATATTCAGGTTTCTCTGAAATTATTTTGAATAATTCTTCCATTCTCGAAAATCTACTTTAGGTATAACGTCTTAGTATTTATGCGCTGCGCTGTTCCAAATAAATCGAGCAAATAAATCGAGCCACCCATTTTAAATCAATAACATAATGCACTTTCCGTTTACCTACAACTTGTAAAGTTAATATTGTTCAAAAAAGAACCATCAAAAGTCACAGGGATAGCATCTGAGGTAATAAATTGAGCTAATTCCTTAAAAAATAGTGTATTTCAGACGAGGTAAGTCATCCCATAGTGCTTGGGAAGTTTTAGGCAATGATTGTTGTCGAAGGGATATAAGCAGTTGTCAGTCACTGTAAAAGTGCTGGCAGCTTGCGACAAAGTGCCGTCGTCGCTTTTCTAAGTGTTCGCAGTAATGAGTCAGTTCTTGTAATGTGCCTACTGGACCATGAAATAGCTTACCAAACTCGGTAGTCAATTTGAGCCAATTGTCATGGGGGATATTTAATCTGGTCAGTAACTTACCACTATTTTCACTGATGCTTCCACGTTTATCATTGCGAATGATTCGGCCTGTATCTTCCACCAATTGAAGGTAATCGGTTAAGGAAAACGCAATGCCATTGGGTTGGTTGTCACACTCGTTACCAATAAACGGTAATAGATTACTCGGCTGCTCACCTTTTAATGCGGCCCGAATACGTAGTTGGATACTGGTATGGTCGGATTGTTCTAGTGTATCAGCAAGTTGCGCTCGAATCGGATTCAAATCAACATAGGTCATACAGGCTAATACCGCAGCTTCATCGAGTAGGGCTTGCGATTTAAATCGCCCCTCCCAGAAACGACCTGTACAGTTATCCTCTTGATTTGCTTGCCTTGCTATTGGTTCGTTAAGGCAGCGCATAAACCATGAGATATCACACAAACGACTACGATAAAGGGCGATTGAGTGCTTTAATCGGTTGACCTGATGGGCTTCGACTAACTCACCTTTAGCGAATTTTTGCGTTAACTCATCGCCTTTAAACAACTTATGCCACTGCTCAAGCACTTCGCGGTCAGTCCAACGATTTGCCGTCTCGATATCGACTCGCAACACCAGATGCAGATGATTAGACATCACGGCAAAGGCTGCGATATCAATAGCAAAAACAGCTTCAAGTTCAAACATTAGCGATTCTACCCAACCTCGACGATGGTCATAATTTTTACCCGAGTAACTGTCATCACCACATAAAAATGCCCGCCGCACCACGCGGCTACAGCAATGGTAATAGGGCGTGTCTTCAAGACTTATCTGAGTTCTGCGAGGGCGCGGCATACAAACCTCCATGTTTAATGCTTAACCAAAGCATAGTCGGAGGTTAGCTACCTCGCTATTAAGGTTGGGTGTCCATGTTTTGATGTTTTGCATGTTTTGATGTTTTGGGGGCATAAATGCTTTAGAAAAGGCTGTACACCGATGTGTTAGCTGCCTTTTCAGTATGATTCTTTATTACTTGGTGACAGTTATTCTGCATTCAGTAATTTATAGGGGCGGGCAATCGCTCCTTTGAGATCGCCGAGGGAAAACACCTTCGAAAAGCGCGCAAAGCTTTTGCCATAAAATATTGTTTCTACCACGGGCAGGCTAAAAACCTGGTATCTCGCGGCAAGCTCAAGGTGAGCTTCACAGTCGATATAGACTAGCTGCATTTTGGGAAAATCTTTGGCTAGCATAGCGGCGATTTGTGGTTTAAGCGCTTGGCACACGCCACAGCTTGGTGCACCAAATAGCAGTAATACCGCTGGATATTGCTTTAGTATGGCATCCAGTTGCTCGGGTGTTTCAAGGGTGTGGATAACGGCAGTCGGCATGGACAATCCTATCGAATTTGGGGTTTTACAGGCAGAGTATCACGGAATTAATCCCCTTTTTACGGCACTGCTGCCGATAAATGAGCCTACGAAAAATAGACCCACCGTCAGTATGATAATGCCGAATACTATTAGTCCTGCTATTTGTGCTCCGCTGAGCTTATCGATCCAATGCGAAAGCGTATTTATCATTTTTGTTTTACCTCGTTACAACATGGATGAGCTGCACCATTGGCTTTCACAGGGAATACCATCGCCATCACCATCCATTTGCGTGTTGGGACAATTTTGAATGTAAAAGGTCGCTTCAGCACAGGAGCGCATATGGCTGCAATGGGTTTTACCTGCTTCACAGTGAAATTGAGGTTCGACTGTTCTTTGTGGCTGTTCGGAATAAGTGGCTGGTTTTTCCTCAATAATAGTTTCTTGCCTTTGTTGAAATGCCTTATAGCCAATTCCCGCTATGGCAACAAGTAATAATATTGAAATCAAACGGTTGAGTGAGGTCTGGGGTCTCTTGGTATTGGCGCTTTTGTTGCCTCGATTGACCTGCGGCGTTCGGCTTGCGGCTGTTGATGTGGGGGTTGCTGCCAGTACCGCAACGCCCTCTATTGAAGCGATTACAGCTTTAATTTTGCCGTCATTCTGGACTTCTGTTTGGTATAAAATGCTATCGCCGACTTTCGGTTTTCGCGCCATCTTCTTAAGTACTGAGATATGGATAAACACATCGCGATCACCACTTTTATCGGGCTGAATAAAACCAAATCCCTTTTCATCGTTCCAGCGTACTAAAACGCCTCTCTCCATGAGCATTGATAGTTTCCTTATGAGTTGATTCTGCGCCTAATTGGATTTACTTGCATAAAAGGCTGCCAGCTAAGTTACTCAAGTTACAGCCTTTTGGCAATTTGTATCTGGGTTGCATCGCGATTGATGCACTTTGCTTTGTGCGGGCGATGGCCTCAGTACCTTGTGGTTTATTTGATTTGAAAAACAACTCACCAAACCGTTTTGACTAAATTTTGCGCTAAAAACTTGCCATATTACTGTGTGTCGCATAGTATTTGCTGTGTGCCACATAGTATGTACGGCACAGTGTTAATTATAGGAATTGAGTATGACAAGTTCACAGCTAGTCAAAATGCGGCTCGAGTTACGCCGTGGCGTATTAGTGTTGGCGGTATTGGGATTGTTAAAACAACCCCATTATGGTTATTCGCTTCGCAAACAGTTGCAGGACGGCGGTATCGATATCGACGAGGGAACGCTGTATCCCTTAGTGCGCCGTTTAGCCGAGCAGGGATTGTTAGAAAGTGAGTGGCGACAGGCCGAAGGGCGCGAACGCCGTTACTATCAATTGTCATCATCGGGGGCTGAGCTACTTAGCCAACTAACCGAGGAATGGCAGCAACTTAATGGTGCCTTGGCATTTTTGCTAGGGCAGGTTACCGATGAGAATACAGAGGAAAACTGATATGGAATTAGTTGACCGTTATATTGCCGCTGTGCAACGGGAATTGCCCGAAGATAAACGTCAGGAAATTAGTCGTGAACTCAAAGCCAATATCTGTGATCAATTGGATGCCCTTGCTGAACAAGGTGAGCTGTCGGAATCACAAATCGCCGCAGTGTTAAAGCAAATGGGACATCCGGCACAGGTCGCCTGGCAATTTGTGCCACCAAGCCCCATAGTGGCTAATGAAGATATCTCTTTGTTTAAGTACACCTTGTATATGGTGCTGGGCGTCTTATTTGTATTGCAGGTGATTGGCGGTGCGACCCAATGGCTTGGTGCGACTGAAGGGAGTTTATTAGGATTTCTGCTGCATATTGTCCACGGCTTTATCGGTGATGCTTGCTTTGCATTTACCGTAATTGTGTTGTCATTTTGGAGTTTTTCAATTCAGGGAAAATCATTTTCCGCTGGCTGTAATAAAGACTGGCAACCGCAACAACTGCCCAAAGTGGTGCCTTCTTGGCAGCAAATCCGCTTTAGTGATGTGTTTTTCGATCTAGCGACTTATCTTTTTTTACTCATGGTAATTTGGAGTAGTGTCTGGATGAGTGCCGAGCAACTAGCGGCACGTTCAGTTATCTTCAGTGTTAATGTGCAGCAATTGCTGCAATGGTTTAGCCCCATTATCTTGCTGTCTATTTTCAATAGTCTTTGGCAACTGCGCCGTCAGGTGTGGACGGCAACATTATTGCTAACGAATATGGGGATGAATCTAGCCTATGCGTTATTGCTTGTCTTTCTGGCGTTTAACTCGCCATTGTTACAGGTTCAAGGATCTGACTTAAATGGTCTTTTTACAGTAGAACAGTTAGATAAATGGTTAAGCCATGTCCTGTTGATTACCGCATTATTCCCCAGTTATGAATGTATCCGTGATCTGTTGAGGTGGCGAAAGTTAACTGCAAGCTAGAGGCTTAAATCGTGGCGTGATTCGTGGTGAGGGATTATTTGTTTTGCTTACTGCTAATACTTGCTTGCGCTTGTTGCTTGTACAGTTCAAATAAACCCTGCTGCTTCATTTTTTTGAGTTGTGCAGCAAGGTTTATGGCCAGTTGGCTATGGCGCTCGTTTAAATACCCATAGCTTGTGATTGCCTCTAATGTCGCTATCGGTTTTATTAGGCCGTCTTTAAACTCAGGAGTTTGCTGAAGGAGTTGTGAACTTATTTCTGAATCGATGTAGATATCAATCCGGCCATGAAGTAATTTTCGAAATGAGTTAATGGGTGAAGATGATTCACTAAGCCGTGCTTCTGGTATAAGCGCTGTAAGGATTTGTTCAACCCGCAATATGCCTCGATAATATTCAACCTTATAGTCTGCTGTGGTTAGTGATTGCCAATCAGCAAGCTTGATATTCGGATTATTACTAAAGGCGATTAAATGTGTTTCGATAATGGGTTCTTCAACCCTAATCACATGTTGTACTTTATCGCCATAGGTGAACACTCTACCGGGTTCGCCATCGACTTTACCTGACTCCAGCATTTTGCTGGCTCGAATTGCGGGTACGAGTTCATAACTAAATTGATAACCCAGTTGGTCTAAGGCGTGGCTGTAAATGAGTTCGGCCCATTTAAAGTAAAAGCTATGCTCAGGATCCTCATAAAACGCCATAGTAAATATGGGCTTATCCGTTACAGTCGCCGCTGTTGGCGAAGGTGTGGTTTCACTCGCTTGGGCGCTTAAGCAAAAGACGATTCCAATTAATATATTGGATATACCCGCAAGGTTCCTAAACGGCATACTCACTCCCTTTAATATTGACTATATAACCTGAACTCGGGGTAACGAGTGTCGAAAAATCTAAACTCAACAAACTAAATCAATGCTATAAATGATTATTTTTAAAAGAAAAGTTTTTCTGACTGAATGCGCAGATTTTTGCGCATATCAAGGCGCTCTGTCGTACGCATAGTGAGCTCAGGTTATATAGAGTATAGCCATCCTAATTCACTGGCTTAGCTTTATTCTCCCTTGTTCTTCGAACGGTGAAAAACCTCAATATCGGCAATAAAATGTGATCTGGTTGCGGACAAATTGTCCTTTTGTCAGTAAAAATGTGCGACTTAGCACATAAATTTGACAGATAAATGTTGTTGGCGATTTTTCTCTCACTGGAGTTTGAGCTAGATCCGCTTTTGTGCTGTGAAGACAGTGTTAAATCCGCGTCATCAACTCGTTGACTCGGGAAACACTCAATGAAACTAAAACAACACGTTTTAAAAACACGGTCAGCTAAAGCCTATTTAACTGGCCTATGTTTATTGCCACTTAGCGGCTTATCGGCCACAGCACTTGCTGATGATCTGGATAAAATCGAGCGTTTAGAAGTGCGTGGCAGGCAAATTAATACCTTAGGCCATAGTACTTCGGCGTCTGAAGGGATTGTGGGGGCGGCGGAGATCGAGAGTCGCCCGCTGCTGCGCACGGGGGAGATCCTTGAGTTTGTCCCCGGGATGATAGTCACTCAGCACAGTGGTTCGGGTAAGGCGAATCAGTATTTTCTACGAGGTTTTAACTTAGACCATGGCACAGATTTTAATACTCGCGTCGAAGGTATGCCGGTCAATATGCGGACTCACGGGCATGGGCAAGGGTATACGGATCTTAACTTTTTAATCCCCGAGCTGTTAGGGGAAATACGTTATGCCAAAGGAGCTTATTATCCTGAAGTGGCAGACTTTTCTGGCGCGGGTGCGGCGCAAATTCTGCTCGCCGATGAACTCGCTTATCGCCAAGTTGGGGTGACCTTAGGGGAATACGGTTATCAACGGCTGGTGGCGACTCAGGATATGAAGACCGAGGCCGGTCGATTTATTTTAGGAACAGAATTACAGGCTTACGATGGTCCTTGGAGTGATATTAAGGAGGATGTCAGCAAGATCAATGTGGTAGGTCGCTATCTTACCAAGCTTAATGGCGGGGACTTTAGCCTCACTATGATGGCCTACGACAATAGCTGGAATTCGGCGGATCAAATTCCGGCGCGGGCGGTGGAGTCTGGGCTGATTGATTTTTACGGTTCACTCGATACCGATGTGGGCGGTGAGGCCAGTCGTTACAGCATTTCGGCGAATTATGACGCTGGCAACTGGCAGGCCAATGCCTATGCCATCCGCTCAACCATGGATCTGTTTTCAAACTTTACTTACTTCTTAAACGATCCCATCAATGGCGATGAATTTGAGCAGGTCGATGAGCGCACCATTTGGGGCGGCGATATTAAACGCGACTGGCAAATGAGTCTGGCGGGGACACAAATCAATTACAGTCTAGGTGCCGATGTGCGCTACGACGATATTGGTGCCGTGGGTTTATATAACACCAAAGCACGGGAACGCCTCAGCACTGTGAGACTCGATGAAGTGCAGGAACTCTCTACGGGATTGTTTGGCAAGCTGGAGTGGTTGCCTGCTGACCAATGGCGTTTGAATTTAGGCTTGAGATACGACTATTTCGATGTGCAGGTCGATAGTGATAATCCCCTCAACAGCGGCGATGCTTCCGATGGTATGTTGAGCTTAAAGGCGGGCGCTTCCTACCTAGTAAACGATAATCTGGAACTCTATATGAATGCGGGGCAAGGATTGCATTCTAACGATGCCCGCGGCGCAACCATTAAGGTCGACCCAGTCACGGGCGATCCGGTTGAAAAGGTCGATTTGTTAGTGCGCTCCAATGGTGGCGAGTTTGGGGTCAAATACTATGATCGCGACTTTATTAACTTCTCGGCGGCGCTTTGGTATTTGGAACTCGACTCTGAACTACTCTTCGTTGGCGATGCGGGCAATACCGAACCAAGCCGCGCCTCTGAGCGTTACGGCGCTGAAATCACGGCCTATTATTGGCTTAACGATGATGTGAGCTTAGATATGGAACTGGCCTGGACCCGTGCCCGTTTTACCGAAAATGAACTCGATGAAGGCAAATATGTCGATGGTGCCGTGCCCTTTGTTGGCAGTGCGGGCATTACCTATCGTCCCGATGGCGATGGTTGGTATACCAGTGTCAGGCTGAGATATTTAGGTGAGCGGATCCTCGATAGTTTTGATGAGCATAAAGCCGATGACACGACTTTAGTTAACCTTGCCTTGGGTTATCAGTTATCGGGCTTCGATACTAAGCTGGAGCTATTGAATATATTTGATAGCAAAGACCACGATATCGATTATTTCTACGAGTCTCGTCTAGCGGGTGAGCCAGCTGAAGGCGTGGAAGACTTGCATTATCATCCCGTTGAGCCGCGTATGGTGCGGGTGAGTGTCAGTTATCGTTTCTAACTTGAGTGACCATTCTTGAGTGACCATTGCTAGCGCCAACCGATACGCTAAGTTTGTTCCGCACCTAGGATAAACTTAGCGTTTCTATTCTGTTTAACATCATCATTTCGATATTTAGCTCAAATAAAATATTTTTAAATCAAGATATTTAGTCATGTTAGGCATTGAGGCTGTCGGTGCCTCTTAAGGGAATACCCTCAAACACTCAATACTAAAATTGGTGATGAATATTAAACGGATCGCTGCCGTTATCTCCTGAAGTTTAATCATGGCATTAGCCACTCCCGTTACCGCTTCTTCTACCAACGAGGTGAATGCCCAATGTGCAACCTTTAAGGCAAGCCACTTAACAGCCCAATACCAAGTGAACAATGCTAATAAGGGGCAACGTTGGCAGATGACGCGACTCAGAGTTATTTAAAGGGATAACACCACCTTTGAACAATAGGCTCCCAATGGCGAGTATTTGCATTATTTCTCCGTTGAAAGTGCTCTGTCACTTAGCGCAAGGGTGACTTTCGGGCGTTAAACATCAAGCACGATCGTGAACCCTTATACCATGTGATCTCACTGGCATTGCCCGCTGATATAACTAACATTGGCCTAAAACAACTACTTTATTGAACTAACACAATTACTTTGCTTTGTGGTTTAAAGCGTTATCGAACACGGTCGCAGTGGCTTCTATAAATAGCGAAGGCCATGCCATTGAGGCGTAAGACGGCCACGGCAGTTATTCGCACTCATCCGCCATTTGGCATTTTTTGGGAGGGCGCTGCAATAATTTACTATTCCGACCAAGAGCTCGGCGGCTAGAATGGGTAGTATCTAAAGTTATGTTTGCCCTGTGAGATTAAGCTTGCCCTATGAGCCGTGTGACTCCCGTTGAAAATATCAATTACTGGCGCCATCCCAGTCTCTCGGGCATTGAACTGAGTCAGGCGGAATTTACCCATTTCAGTTTTGATAAACACGTGCATCTGGATTATCACTTAGGTGTGGTGACTCAAGGGGCACAGCAATTTATCAATAAGGGCTGTCATTATCAGCTAGGACAACATGGGCTATCGACCCTCAATCCCGATGAAACCCATGATGGACAAAGCCGCGACGCCGAAGGTTATCGGGTTAAGGTGATGTCGATCCCCGTGGAATATATGAATGATATCAGCCTAGAGTTAGGGCTGAAGGCACATTTTTTTAATGCGCCTATGGTGGATGACCCCGCGTTATATCAGTACTTTATCCAGTTGCATGATTTGCTTATCCAAGGTCAATGTTCTGAGCTTGCGGCCGAGTCCCATCTGCTGAATTTTATGCAGCTGTTATTAACGCGCCATCCGGCAGGAGTGCTTAAACTTGAGCAGGATAGGGGGCTATCATGGCAGCAGTTAAATCGAATCAAACAGAAAATCCACGATGAACCTTGGCAAAACACTCAGCTTGAAGGTCTAGCCAATGAGGTCAACCTGAGTAAGTTTCAATTTTTAAGGCAGTTTAAACAGGCAACGGGGATGACGCCCCATGCCTACGTTAAGCGGGTGCGATTAGAGTTAGCGAAAAAGTCCTTAACCGATGGCGCACTGGTGGTAGATGTGGCACAGCAGTTAGGCTTTTTCGACCAGAGTCATCTAAATAAGGCGTTTAAGCAGGCTTTTTTACTCTCTCCCGTCCAATTCCAGCGACGCATGCTTTAATACGATTGGTATAATTTGTCTCGGTAAATTAACCGCGTGCAATTTCTTACAATGCAGGTGCTACAGGCTTGGGCATACTGACGTTCTTATCTGTTTTTGCGGAGCCCTATTGATGGATGTATCCCTGTTAGTCACTTTAGCCGTTATTCATTGTGTTGCCTTAGTCAGCCCCGGGCCGGACTTTGCCATTATGGTGAAGATTGCCACCTCACAGCCGCGAAACACCGCAATCGCAACGGCGGTCGGGATATCGGCGGCGATTTTAGCCCATACCATTTTGAGTTTAACCGGCGTTAGTTTAGTGATTAAAAGCTCTCATACCTTGTATCTCTTAGTGCAATTGCTGGGCGCTTCGTATTTGGCGTGGATGGGATTTGGCGCACTAAAGGCCGCGGTGGCTTTTTTCAGTAAACCCAAAACCGTATTGAACGGTGAGGGCGCCGATCCTTCTGGATTCACTACGACATCAGAAAACAGCCTTGATATGCCCACGGCGGGTGCGGTCAACGCTTTGTCAGCTAAACAGGGTTTTATGAGAGGGCTTTATACCAATTTATTGAATCCTAAAGCCTTAGTGTTTTTCATAACCTTATTCTCCGCACTGATCACTCCCAGCGTGACGCCCGTGACTAAAGTCGCCGCCGCGCTGTTGTTATTTGTGTTGTCACTGCTGTGGTTTGGCTTTTTGGCGCTGATGCTCTCTAAGGCCAAGGTGCAGCAAAAGCTGCAACGACTGACGCCTATCATCGATGCGGTGATTGGGGTGATCTTTATGTCGGTCGCAGTGGCGATAGTGTCTAGTTTGCTGTTGGCTTAATGAGAACTGAGCGAGGCTGTGATTCGGCTTTTAACACATAGTCTTGGATGGGATTGTTTATGTTTATCCCATCTTAGCTATGCTATCCTTGCCAAGTCTTAATTTGGATGTTTTTGACTTTAAAGGAATAAGCCATGCCTCATGCTCTGTCTTCTCGAACATATTCAGCTATTCATCGACTTTCGCGCTTAGGGCTTTTTGCAGGCTTGCTGCTGGGGAGTCTAAGCCTTGCGCCACAGGCTTTGGCTGCACTAGAAGCGGAATATGTGCCGCAGGTGCAAGCTTTGATTGATGCGGCCAAGGCGGGTGATCCTCAGGCGATTGCTAAGCAGATTGCTTATCCTCTCAAGCGGGAATATCCGCTCCCCGATATACAAAATCCACAGCAAATGCTGACGAGATTCCAGCAAGTCTTTGATAGCAAGTTGCTGAGTCAAATCGCCCATTCGACCACAGAGAACAACTGGGAGACTATGGGCTGGCGCGGCATTATGCTCGATCACGGCAGTGTCTGGTTGGACTTTGATGGCAAAATCTCGGGCATTAATTATCAAAGCCCAGAGGAAGCCAAATTAAGAGACGAGCTAATCGCGCAGCAAAAATTGATGCTACACGAGAGTGTGCGCGAATTTGCTAGCCCAGTACTCGCGTGGGAAACCGCGCGATTTACCATACGTGTCGATGCCATCGATAATAACCAATACCGTTATGCTGCTTGGGCAAAGGGTAAATCCCTGAGCGAGAAACCTGATTTAGTCCTCAAAAAGGGTCAATTGGTGCGTGAGGGGACTGGTGGTAATCATTCTTTCCAGTTTAAAAGCGGTCCCTATCGCTATGTTTGCGATGTGATAGTGCTCAGCGCCGAAGAGAGTCCTGTGGGTAGACTTTATGTCTACAAAAACGATCAATTGCTGGTGCAGGAGCCTGTGATTAAGGCGCTATAGCTTAATTGGTCATTCACTTAAGGCAATTCCCTGATGCGAATGCCATCGAGGTTGCCTGTAGCTGTCTTTTATCAACACCGGATTTAGGTTTGTTGTGATGATTAATCCCGCCAAAATCGCCGTTTTCGGCACTGCCATAGTGCTGTTGTTTTTACTAACTGAATGTCGCCAAAAAGAGCAAATTCCCCTGTGCGGCCATGTCGAAGGTACGCCAATCGATACTAGCTTTGATGGCGGCCTAGACAATAACGACCGCACTCTGGCATCAACCAACTGCTTAAAAATCAAAGCACTTTACGATAAAAGTGATCGCCAAACTAAATGGTTTAGCAGTTCGCCTTCTATCGCTGTGATGAACGCCTTGGGTTACTTAAAACAAGATGATGCCGACAACAGTGGCGATTCCTATGCGATGACATTTAATGTACAGGAGGAATTTGTGTTTGGACCAAGCCGAGGAGAATATGCGCAGTTTCGTCAGGACGGTAAGGGCGTTATCTTACCCGGCACCGAAGCGGCCAAGGGCAATGAGGCCAAGGTTGGTGTTAACGGTCAGTTTGACCGCTGGTGCCAAAAATTGGCCTCAATCGAGTTTGCTGGTAAAGACAATTGGCGCAGGCCAACGGAGCTGGAGTTAAATACCCTCTATGGGGATGGCGAGAGTCGCGCAGCCTACCAACGTGCGCAGTGGAGCTCAACAATCCCTTCTTGGTCTAGCACAGTGTATGAGACCGAATTCGAGGTCGGCATTATCTCGGTCGCCTCCAGCGGTTATAGCTTTCGCAGTTATGCCAATAGTGCCAAATTTGCTGTTTGTGTCGCCGCGTTTTGACCCGCTAAAGAGAGCTTGAACAAGCTCTTTTTTCGCCTTATTTAATCAACTTAATCAGCGCTTTAAATCGATCGCCTTGGGCCTCGTGTTGCAGTTCAAATAACAGTGACTCCACATTGGTCAACGTGGCTCCCTTGGCGGTCATCATTTGAATGCCCAGTTGTTTATTGTCAACGCTGCGGGAAGAAACGGCATCGGCGACGACATGCACTGAGTAGTGCTGATCGAGCAGATCACGGCAAGTCTGGTATACGCAAACATGGGTTTCTATCCCCGCGAGCAACACCTGTTTCCGCCGAGTTTGGGTTAACGCATTAGCAAATTCATCACAATACCAACCACTAAAGTGTTGCTTGGCAATGGGTGAGTCGGTTTTTTCGAGTAAGGTTTTTAACTCTTCAGTGGTCGAGCCTAGTTTGGCGGGTAATTGTTCGAGCCAAAGGATAGGAATTTCAAACAGCTGCGCGCCTTGGATGAGTGTACTCAACTGCTGATGAAGCTTGGCTGAGTTATCCATGATCTGAGCGAGCTTTCCCTGCACATCGACGATAACGAGTACACATTCTTCGGGTTTTAACATCGGGTATTCCTTCTGCGCGGGTGGAATAAAGGCATCGTTTAGCGATTGCTCTGCTTATTTTGTGAATTGTGTGTTTTTACACTGTTAGTAAACCCTAATTGAGCAGCCTCACCAATAGGGCAAAAGTCGAATATGCCGTGCACTTAAATTGCTCACTAAAAGAGTGCGCTGCCCCAACGCTTGCACAAGTCTGGTGCATTTTTAATCGGTTAATTCAAGTGTATTCTTTATTATTTCTTTTAAATCAATTGATTAAAATTCTGGCCTAATGATTGAATTATCTTAGCTACAAGTTAATAACAATCGCGTTTTTTTGGAGGTCAGGATGAAACTAGTCAGCGCTATCATCAAGCCATTTAAATTGGATGATGTCCGTGAAGCTATCGCCGGAATTGGTATTGAGGGGATGACGGTGACCGAGGTTAAAGGTTTTGGCCGTCAAAAGGGGCACACAGAGTTGTACCGTGGCGCTGAGTATCAGGTGGATTTTTTGCCAAAAGTAAAACTAGAAATTGCCACTAAAGCAGAAAATCTCGACGTGCTGATTGAGGCGATTACCACTGCGGCTCATACGGGAAAAATTGGTGACGGCAAGATTTTCGTTATCGACTTAGAACATGCCATCCGTATTCGTACGGGTGAACTCGACACTGAAGCGCTATAGGGGGCGGAAGATGGAAGAACTAACAAAATTAGGCGTGACAGTCTCTGAACTGCGCTTTGCACTCGACACCTTTTATTTTTTGATTTCTGGCGCCTTAGTTATGTGGATGGCAGCGGGTTTTGCCATGCTCGAAGCCGGCCTAGTACGCTCTAAAAATACCACCGAAATTTTAACTAAAAACGTGGTGTTATATGCGATTGCCTGTGTGATGTACCTATTGGTTGGCTACAACATTATGTATGTCGACAATGCTGAAGGTGGCTGGTTGCCTTCACTCGGTACGCTGATTGGCTCACAAGCTAGTGATGCAAACCATGCCTTAGAATCAGACTTCTTCTTCCAAGTGGTGTTTGTGGCAACGGCGATGTCGATTGTCTCTGGCGCCGTCGCTGAACGGATGAAGTTATGGGCTTTCCTGTTCTTCTCCGTGGTGATGACAGGCATTATCTACCCTGTAGAAGGCTACTGGACTTGGGGTAAAGGCTTTATCTCTAGCTTAGGCTTTGTGGACTTTGCGGGTAGCGGGATTGTGCACATGACAGGTGCTGCGGCGGCTATCGCTGGGGTGTTACTGCTCGGTGCTCGTAAGGGCAAATATGGCCCTAACGGCCAAGTCAACCCAATCCCAGGCTCTAACCTGCCAATGGCGACCTTAGGGATGTTTATTCTATGGATGGGCTGGTTTGGTTTCAACGGTGGCTCACAGTTGATGGTTTCAGATGCGGCTAACGCTAGCTCTGTCGCTAAAGTCTTTGTGAACACCAACACTGCGGCCGCTTTTGGTGCTATTTCTGCCCTCGTTGTGTGCAAAATGATTTGGGGTAAAGCTGATTTGACCATGATCCTCAACGGTATTCTGGCGGGCTTAGTGGCAATTACCGCCGATCCGCTGTCGCCTTCACTGCTGATGGCGGGTGTGATTGGCCTTGTTGCCGGTGGCTTAGTGGTGTTCTCTATCGTGGGTTTGGACAGAATTAAGATTGATGACCCAGTCGGCGCAATCTCTGTACACGGCGTAGCGGGTTTCCTCGGTTTAATGTGTGTGCCGTTATCAAATGCCGACGCTACTATCACGGCGCAATTAACGGGTGCAGCGATTATCTTCGCATGGGTATTTAGCGCGTCGTTTGCGGTGTGGTTTGTACTGAAGATGACCATGGGTATCCGTGTTTCTGAGGAAGAAGAATATAACGGTATGGATGCATCTGACTGTGGTATCGATGCTTACCCAGAGTTTGTAACTGTAAAAAGTGCGGGCTAACTCGCGCTGATACACTTGATGCCTCTAAGGGATAAGAGGATAGTAAAGCAGAGCCAAGTGCTCTGCTTTTTTTATGGGTCTTCGACTGTCATGCTGATACCACAAGGAGCGAATGATGCGCTTAATCTTTGATTCCACTGGACAACTCAGACGCACCTGTTTGTTTGGGGGTATTCTGAGTGCTCTCTTAGCCTTGCCCACTTTTGCGGGGCAAGTTGTGGTGACTCGCTCGGATAAGCCTTTCGATGCTTTTGCTGTTCGCGACCAAGTGCTGAAAGATAATGAATGGCAGGAGTCTTTGAGAAGACAGGAGCAAATTCAAATTCTGCAAGCCTTGCCCCTTGGGTGTATCGTGCAGATGCAGCCATACCGTTACTTTCGCTGTGGCCAAGATAACTATCGTCCTTACCGTTATCAGCAGCAGGATGTGTATATCAAGGTTGACCCTCCGGCGCAGCGTTAACTCTCAAACTGCCGCAATCCTATGCGACAGGTCGTTATTTTTTGTAACCATTTAATGACGTCTTTTTGGCCAAGTGTAATAAGCTCAAATAGGAGCCTTATGGTCTGGGGGACGTATCATGATACAACTGCGCACCATCTCTAGCGGTATATTCTACTCATTATTACTTTTACTATTATTGGGTTGCAGCTCGACAGCTCCCAAACCTAGTGATAATGAGATAGATGCCCTGTTTGCCGATTCGTTGTTTACACCGGTTAATAATATTCCTCGCGTCGAGGATATTTTTAGTCTTCCGCCCTCTGTGATAGCCGATGTCCGGCGTGCCTACGATCGCTATAGCTTCTCGACGAAAAATCCCGTCGCGGTGCACGAATGGTTAGCCAGTTATATCAATGCTAACCAAGATGGTGGCCACAGCGACTTTCACTATCAAGATAATCTGACTCAAACAGCCAGCGAAACCTTCGCCCAGCGTGCGGGAAATTGTATGTCGTTGGTGGTCATGACATCGGCGCTAGCGGATATTTTTAAGATTGGCACTGAGTTTCAGGATATTGCGATTGAACCCGTTTGGGATAAACAGGGAGAGTTTTATCTGATCAATGGCCATGTCAATCTACGCTTGCTACCCGCTTCAAGCGTGCATGCAGTTTATGTGTCGACCCATGCCATTTTGGTCGACTTTATGCCCGAGCGCGCCCTGCGAGGCTACAACAAAGTGCAAATCAATCGCCAGACCTTAACGACTATGTTTTACAACAATATGGCCGCCGAATCTTTAGTCGAAGGCGATTTAGACCGCGCCTATGCGCTGATTAAAGCGGGTTTAAAATCTGGACACTTTATCCCTGCACTCAACACTTTAGCCGTGATTTATCGCCACAAGGGCGATGAGCAACGTGCAGAGCAAGTTTATCGCTACGCCCTTAAGTTTGATGCTAGCGATATGACGACCCTCTATAACTTAGCGGTGATCTTAGGTGAACAGGGGCGTTTAGATGAGTGGGCACAGATCCATAAAGTGCTTGAATTAGCGCGCATTCGTAACCCTTATTACTACTATGATATGGGCGAGCAGGCCTACGATGAGCATCAATACCGTGAGGCGCTCGCTTGGTATCAAAGGGCGGTCGATAAGGCCGATTATCGCCATGAGTTTTTCTTTGGTCTGTCACGCACCTATTGGGCGCTGGGTGATGAAAAACGCGCTAAACAGAATATGGAAAAGGCGGTGGCATTGAGCCGCGAAGCCACAGATAAGCATCGTTATCAGGCCAAGTTACAGGCCATGCAGCAACACTAAATTCTTAACTCAACCTCCTTTGTTTGTGCTTAATACCTGATAAAGGAGGTTTTTTATTTCCGCTTTCATCACCGCTTGCTTCCAACCCCAACACTTGCTTGGCTTTAGTTTGCATATCACATTGAAATATTTGGATTTGTACTTTTTAAAAATATGTTAAAACAAGATGTTATAGCTGATTTTTTGAAATGGAGACAACTTGGTTGCATTAGCGGCTCAGACTGGATAAATTGAATTCAGTATTGCAGTCGAGATCCCTATTGCAGCGATAAAAATAGCCTAAACACGAGAGTTGGAGCAGTAAATTATGTATTACCAAAATGATGACGTTCGCATTAATGAAGTCAAAGAGTTACTTCCACCGATTGCGATTCTTGAACGATTTCCTGCTTCCGAAAACGCTGCTGCAACTGTGTTTAACGCCCGCCAAAGCATCCATAACATTCTTGCTCGTCAAGATGATCGTTTGTTAGTCGTTATTGGCCCTTGCTCTATTCATGATCCTAAAGCCGCATTGGAATATGGCCAGCGACTGGTTGCGCTAAGAGAACGTTATCAAGATCAGCTCGAAGTGGTGATGCGTGTGTATTTTGAAAAACCGCGTACCACAGTGGGTTGGAAGGGCCTCATTAACGATCCTTATATGGATAACAGCTTCAAACTGAACGATGGTTTGCGTACTGCGCGTAAACTTTTAGTCGATTTGAATGACTCTGGCATGCCGACCGCGGGTGAGTTTCTCGATATGATTACCCCGCAGTATGTGGCGGATATGATGTGTTGGGGCGCCATTGGTGCACGCACTACGGAATCACAAGTACATCGCGAGTTGGCCTCGGGGTTATCTTGTCCAGTAGGCTTTAAAAATGGTACCGACGGCACGATTAAGGTGGCGATTGATGCCATTGGCGCCGCGAATGCGCCGCACCACTTTTTATCAGTAACTAAATTTGGCCATTCGGCGATTGTGTCGACCAAAGGTAATCCTGATTGTCATATCATTTTGCGTGGCGGCCGTGAGCCAAATTATAGCGCAGGCCATGTGGCGCAAATCAGCGAGCAGTTGAAAAAGGCTAAGCTAGTCGACAACATCATGATCGACTTTAGCCACGCCAACAGCAGTAAACAATATCAACGTCAAATGCAGGTTGCGAACGAGGTTGCTGAGCAAATAGCGGCGGGTAATAAGGCAATTTTCGGTGTGATGGTTGAAAGTCACTTAGTCGAGGGACGCCAAGATCTGATCGAAGGTCAAGCCTTATGTTATGGTCAGAGTGTCACCGATGCTTGTATTGGCTGGGAAGATACGGAACGTTTGTTAGCGGTGTTAAATCAGAGTGTAATTGAGCGTCGTCAGCGCGATTAATACGCATAAAGATCAAAAACAAAGGCGCTATCCCAGCGCCTTTATTTTTATTATTTTTTGCTCATTTCGGCTAAATATTCGTTCGCTTTGGCTAAGCTACCAAAAGCGGCAATCAGGTTATTTCGGCCTTTGTCCTGAATTTCTGGATTCCCTGACTCGATCATCATCCACACCCAAGTTTGGATCAGTGGTAACGGCGGGTATTGAACTTTGGCTGAATCCAACATAAAGCATCCTTCGATCTTGATTTATTTGAGTTATCTTAGTGTTATCGCAAAACGAGTACAGAGCATATTGCTTCGCTCGCTGCTGCGGCCAGAGGTTTGCAAATCCTGCTGCTAGTGAACTTAAGTCCATGGGGCATTTTGGGTAAAACCGACAAAATAATCAACACTCCAATCCATGTTATCGCAGCCTATTTTAGCGTTCATTATTCGGATAAAACCTTGCAACTATGGCATTTCTTATCGTTAATAAGCCCTTAGTGATTTCTCCTAGGGTAAGTCGTTAGTGTGACATTTTTATATCGAGGCACTTCTATGCGGATATCTAATTAAAGACGTCTCATTACTTCAGTACTGGCAGCTGGTATAAGTGGTAATTGTGCCAAGTGATAAGTGGTTTGTCTGTCAGAAAAATCTGATTGATTTTATTAAAACTTTATCCTTTGATTCACTTTATTATTCGCCATGCTGTTACAATTGACCGACTTAGGCAAAGGTTTAGATATATGCGTCCAACACTGTACTTTGAAGGTCCCATCGATAAGCTCAATTGGCATGTGATTAAATTGCTCTGGCCCTATTTGCTTGAATATAAGGGGCGTGTGGCATTGGCGATGTCTTGCCTTATTGTTGCTAAGCTTGCTAGTGTCGGTTTGCCGTTTATTCTCAAAGATATAGTCGATACTTTAGATGTTAATAAAACAGCGCAGGCCTTGAGTGTGCCTATCGGCTTAGTATTGGCCTATGGCGCAGTACGACTGTTAACTGCCATTACGGGGGAAATCCGCGATACCTTATTTGGTCGAGTAACAGAGCGGGCTATTCGGCGTTTAGGCCTTGCGGTGTTTGTTCACCTACATCGACTCGATTTGGATTTTCACCTAGAGCGACGCACGGGCGGTTTATCGCGAGACATTGAACGTGGCACCAGTGGTGTGAGCTTTTTGATGCGTTTTATGGTGTTTAACATAGTGCCGACGCTGTTAGAAATTGCCATGGTCATTGGCATTTTCTTTTTTAATTATGGACTTGCCTTTGCAGCTATCACTTTTACCTCCGTGATGGCCTACATTTGGTTTTCGGTCATTGCTACCGAGTGGCGTACCGAATATGTGCGCGATGCCGCCAAGGCCGACTCCCTCTCGAATACCCGCGCTATCGACAGTCTGCTGAATTATGAAACCGTGAAGTATTTTAATAACGAGAAATATGAATCGGATAGATACGATCAGGCCCTAGAACAATGGGAAGTCGCTAAGCGTAAGAATCGTTTATCGCTTTTTGCCCTCAACGGCGGGCAGGCGCTGATTATTGCCTTAGCGATGACGGCGATGATGGCGTTAGCGGCTTATAAAGTGACCAACAATGAAATGACCATAGGTGACTTTGTGCTGATCAATGCTTTTATGATGCAGCTCTTTATGCCGCTAAACTTCTTGGGATTTGTCTACCGTGAAATCCGTGGCGCTTTAGCCAATATCGAGCGGATGTTCAGTTTGCTGGATAAACACCCTAGTATTATAGATAAACCTGATGCATTAGATTTTCACCCTTCCCGTGGCGAGCTCAGTTTTGAGCAGGTCAGTTTTAACTATGATGACAGACCCATACTGCGTAATGTTAGTTTTAAAGTTGCAGCGGGTAAAAAGGTCGCTGTGGTTGGGGATAGCGGTGCGGGAAAATCCACATTAATCAAACTATTGTTCCGCTTTTACGATGTAGAGCAAGGACGTATTTTGATTGATGGACACGACATTCGCCAGTTAACACAAGATGCGCTTCGCAGAGCGATTGCGATAGTGCCACAAGATACAGTGTTATTTAATGATTCTTTAGTTGAGAACATTCGTTATGGTCGCCCTGATGCGAGTGATGACGAAGTGCGCGATGCTATTAAACTCGCTCATTTAGAAGATTTTATTGCTTCACTTTCACAGGGTTGGGATACCAAAGTGGGTGAGCGGGGATTAAAACTTTCAGGTGGCGAGAAACAACGAGTTGCGATTGCTCGCGCGATCTTAAAAGGATCGCCAGTGTTAGTATTTGATGAGGCGACTTCATCCCTCGATAGTCGCTCCGAGCAGGCTATTTTAACGGCCCTTCGCGAGGTGGCCAAAGGACACACCAGCTTAGTGGTTGCACATCGATTATCGACTATTGTTGATGCTGATCAGATTGTTGTTTTAAGCAAAGGCGAAATTGTTGAGCAGGGACATCATACAGCATTATTAGCCCAGGACGGCCTTTACGCTAAGTTGTGGCGGATACAAAATGAACAACAACAGCTCTTGGTGTAATTATCAAAAGCGTTTGCTGTAAGTCTAATAGCGTTGCGACAATTCAGTTTTTATTCAGCTAAGGCTCTCTATACTCGAATCCAAGCAAATAATCATAAGAGGTGCTTGGCATGGAAAATATGGCATTAAGAGTCAATATTGAAGGCAGAGAAGAGAAAGTCAGCACAGACTGGTTTGCGATTATGGCAACGCTTCAAAAGCGCGGTGTAGATTATGATTCGCTACAACGAATTCATGCTGAGCTCAATGCAGGTCTGAAAGTGACAACAAGACGGTTAACGCTGGCCAAACTGAATCTAGATATGGGACTGGCTGGGATTATTCGTGGAACGAATGAATATAACGCTGATATTCATGGTGTTTGTTAAGCAGAATAATAGGATATATAAAATTATATCCCCTTGGGTTTTCCAGCCTTCCAACCTTCACACAGCAGATTGAATTTATTGGTCGAGTCGTCAATTCGTTTCAGACGAATGACTTGACCTTCACGAAAACACAACAGCTCGCCTTCGATCTCTGTTAAGCGATTACAGCTCTTACAGCTTGTGCTGGCAGTTTTGCTGTCAGACATTTGGCTTACAAAGCTAGATTTCACAGTGTTTCCTTAACAATAAATATGAAATGGTTTAATTCAATGCGTGTATCACGGATTTTACTCCTTTTGTGATACACATTCAAATTAGTTATTGCTGAATTAACTTTAGATGAAAGTCGTATGTTATGCGCTGGAAATTTATTAATTATTGATTGATATGGGAATAATATTTATCCAGTGAAACCGACAAGCCACTTTCAAGTACAATCCGCACATGGGAAGGTTTGAGCTGCCTTGGTTCTGTTACCCCACATGCATGGGCTATTAGCGCCAAGTCGTGGTGTAGATTATGGTTATAATTGGCAACTCGGTTAGATTTATCTTTTGGATCAAGTCCTTGCTGAAGTTTTTTATTGTGTGTGGTAATTCCAGTGGGACAAGTGTCCTTGTTGCATTGCAATGCTTGAATACAGCCTAAGGCGAACATATTCCCACGGGCTGAGGCGATAAAGTCGGCGCCTAAGGCGAGTGCCCAAGCAACCCGTGAAGGGACGATGAGTTTACCAGAGGCGATCACTTTGATACGTTTACGCAGTCCACGTTGAATCAATATATTGACCAAAATAGGTAGACTTTCTTTTAGCGGTAGGCCAACACAATCCATTAAAGGTTGCGGCGCGGCACCTGTTCCACCATCGGCGCTATCTAAGGTGAAAAAGTCTGGAGCAGATGCTTCTCCACGACGTTCAATTTCATCGCAAAAATCTTCAAGCCATGTTATGTCGCCGAGTACGGCTTTTATTCCTGTGGGTTTACCCGTTACTTCGCGCACTCTGGCAATCATATCCAGAATATCGCCAACATTTTTAAACTCGATATGACCGTTGGGACTGATGGAATCTTGTCCCTGTGGAATACCGCGAATATGGGCGATTTCCTCTGTCACTTTTACGCCAGGTAGGATGCCACCTTTACCGGGTTTTGCACCTTGACTCATTTTGATTTCAAACATTTTGACTTGAGGGTGCGCTGCAATTGTTTTGAGTTTGTTATCGTCTAAATGGCCGTGCTCGTTACGAACGCCATATTTGGCGGTGCCGATTTGAAAGACTAAATCACAGCCGCCCTTTAAATGATAAGGGCTTAAACCGCCTTCACCTGTATTTAACCAACAACCTGCCTGCGCCGCACCATGGGATAAGGCGGTGATAGCGGGGCGGGACAGAGCGCCAAAGCTCATGGCAGAGATGTGGCAAATGGTATTTGTGGTGTAAGGTTCGCGGCAATCGGCGCCAATAGTTAGCGGATGAATGGGTGTAATGTCCTCATCTTGGGTCGGAAAGGCGGTATTCATAAACATAATCGTACCTGTCGTGTCCAAGGGCCGGGTCGAGCCAAATGCTATCGTTCTATCGACATTTTTAGCCGCTCTATATACCCAGCTTCGTTCTGCGCGGTTAAAGGGGAGTTCTTCCCTGTCCTGGGCAAAAAAGTATTGTCTGAAAAATTCACCTTGTTTCTCAAATAAATATCTAAAACGACCAATCACAGGATAGTTATGGCGTACTGCCTGTTTGGTTTGCAATTTGTCAGCAAAGTACATGTAGACAATGGCTAGAGCGCCAAAACCGATAATGATTAAAAACAGCCCAGATAAGAGATCTAGTCCCCACATAAACCAATTCAATTCGTGCATCTTGTTATCCTCTATTCATTGCCGTAGCGGGTGGAGATCAAGCTGGCAGCTTGTCCATCATTAATAGAAAGTAAAAACAACTGGCTGTAATCATCTTCACTGATGTTGGGAATGTCTGGTCCACCGAGAGCCTTGATGATAAGTGGCACGGTGTTGGAGTGCCCTGCAATTAAGCTGTTACCTTTAACCGCATGTACTTGTTCAACAATATGTTGGATATGGGTTTCGAGAGGTTTTTTTGCCTCGAGCACAGTAATCGGTAAATGCCGTTCCGTTGAAATCGGTAATAAGGTTTGCTGAGTTCTTTGATATTGAGTCGCAATCAGCTGTGAAATGGGGGTACGTTTTAAGGCGCTGATAAGCGCCTGAGCACGTATATTGCCACTGGCTGAAAGGGGAGGATCGCCTGCGGGCTCATCAGCTTTTTCTGCATGTCTTACGATAATGATTAATCGATTATCGGCAATAGCTTGATTGATCGGACTAAGTCCAATGCTGGCGAAGAATAGCAGACTTATCAGTAATGATTGTATTAGCGTTCCTGAATTGAAACCGATTCTTCGATTATGCCGCAAAAAACCATGTACATACTGGGCGATTGCCATGCCTTATATCCTTATTTTATGGGCGTGTGCAAGAGTGGGGTTAGGATGGTATTGAATAAACAAACCTATTCTCTATTTGTATCATCGCATTAAGTATGAATGGTACTGCAATTTATAAAATTGCTAAAGTTGCTCAAATTTTGGTCGATAATTAAGTCTCCCCCAAGTTGAGTGGACTAGCATCATGGAAATCAATAACCCTGCACAGGTACAGAGCACTTCTTCGACCCACAGTAAATATGCTGAAAACGCGGCAAATAGTGATAAGACGAAAAATGTGGATGCCACCTCTAAACAGACGGCGCAGCAAACTAGTAAGCAGTTAATGAATCAAGCAATTCTATCGGCGCAGGAAGATGTAAGCCTAAAGTCGGGTGATCAATCTATGACCTTGCTTTATCGCGCAGCAATCGAAGCGATAAACAAAGAGTTAGCTCCTTCTATGGGCGAGAACGCGATTCAAACCGCCTATGATAACGGTGTCGATACGTCCCCCGAGGCCACTGCCGATCGTATTGTGAGTTTCGCGACGCAATTTTTTAGTGTTCATCAGCAGCAAAATTCGAATATGAGTTTTGACGAACAGCTCGACAGCTTTATGACCATCATTGGTGGCGCTATCGATAATGGCTTTAAAGAGGCGAGGGATATTTTATCTGGTCTTAAAGTGTTGCAGGGCGATATTGCCGATGGTGTGGATAAAACCTATGGGCTCGTTCAAGAAGGATTACAGGCCTTTAGGGACAGTTTTAATAAAAAATCAAATGAGACTCAAGCGACTAACACTTAATTTAATCCTGCATATCTTAACTCTTAAGCCCCTTACAATAAGGGGTTTTTGTTGTGTGAATAACCGTCTATGCTAGGAGCCTATTTAACGTTTTGCTTGAGGGCGAGTTATGTGGACTAGGGGACGCGTTATTGAACGTATTGATTGGAACGACAAGTTATTTTCACTGCGGATAGCGGTCGAGTTAGCTCCCTTTATTCCCGGTCAATTTATTAAACTCAGTCAACTGCAAGATGATAAGCGTATCGCTAGAGCTTATTCCCTTGTTAATTCTCCCGATAAACCCTATGCCGAGATTTTGGCTGTTGCTGTAGAGGATGGCCAGTTATCCCCACAATTACAGAATCTTACCATCGGTGATGAAATAGAAATCACTCCAACGGCAACGGGTTTTATGACCTTAGATGAGATCCCAAAGGGAGAATTACAAGGTCGGCATTTATGGTTTTTAGCCACAGGTACGGCCATCGGGCCATTCTTATCCATGCTGGATACCGCCGAACCTTGGCAGCGTTTTGAGAAAATTGTGCTTGTCTATGGTGTGCGCGAAGCTAAAGATTTAGCCTACCTCGATAAACTAAAGGCTTATTCGATGCAATATCCAGATCAGTTTATCCTGTGTTTAACTGTGACCCGTGAAAAGCTTGATGACGCATTGCAATGTCGTATCCCCGATGGCTTAGTCTCGGGTGAAATCGAGCGGAAAGTCGGATTAACCTTAAGTGCTGCGGATTCCCAGGTGATGATTTGCGGTAATCCTGGGATGATTAGCGGCGCCCAAGCGGCATTGCTTGATAAGGGGCTCTCGAAAAATTTACGCCGTGCTCCTGGGCAAATTACCGTAGAAAAATATTGGTAATAATGAGAGTGTTTAGCATCCGTTACCAACGTATTCGTTGCTTTATAGTTGTCGTTTAGAAGGATTTTTTGATGAAGTTGCTCTGCTCCCTTGCGTCACCCTATGCTCGCTGTGTTCGTAGCTTAATCCGTTATTTAGGGATTAAAGATATTGAAGAAGTTCTCGTTAATCCAATGGAAAATACGGCACAGTTGCTTGATGTTAATCCGTTAGGTCAGATTCCTTGCCTGATCACGAATGATGGCGTGCCTATTTTCGATAGCGAAGTGATTATGCGTTATCTGGACGCAGAATTAGGTTCACAGGAAATGTTTGGCGGTCAACCTTATAACTGGGTATTGCAGTGCCAGTACTCGATGATCAAGGGATTAATTGATAGCGCGGTGAAGTTGCGCCAAGAGCAAATGCGTGAAGATGAGGGGGTGAGATCAGCTTTTTGGACATCACGTTTTGAGCAGGCTCTGCTGCGTGGGTTGATGCAGATGGAGCATCAGAGCGTGATTACTCAAGCAACCATACAAGCACCACAGTTAGCGTTAATCTGTTTGTTGGATTATATGGATTTCAGACACCCTGAACTCGATTGGCGTAAAGTTGCTCCAGCGACTGCGATCTGGTTTAGCGAAATGCGTGATTTACCTGCGTTTGTAGATACTCGCCCACAATAAATATTGTCAATGGTCGGTTAAGCGCCGGCCTTTAGGCTTATCTCGGCGATTATGTTCACCAAATGCGCCGAAGAGCTCTTTAGTCATGCCGTAGTCAACTCGGCGATCGTTACCAGCTTGGCGCCTATCGTCATAGTGTTTATAGTGGCACTGACATTGGCTTTGGGTGCAGCCTTTGATTGGAATTTCAGGCGCTTCTTTTGACAGGAAGCGTTTTCCTTTAATTGCATCGACCTGTTTGCAGCAATTTGCTTCATTTTCAATACTCACGCAGTGGAAGGCATTCAATATCGTCGTTCCGTGCTTTGCTCGTTTTGCCAAACTCGTGGTTTTGGCAAACGACTTGTGCTGCTTTTGACTATTTTGGTAGGTCATAAATATCACTAGTCCAAGAATAGTAATGAAGAGTAGTAGCATGCTAAACATAATACCTCCCAACTATTTTTAAAAATTAAGATTCAGTTTAGTTTGGTTTGAGATAATTTGCCTTTTTATATCTTAAATTCATTAAAAACAAAAAGTTATACTAACTATTGCTCTCCTCAAGTCGATCAATTACTCTTGCGAAACTGATAACTATTATCATTTTTAATCTAAGAACGACTCACGTTTGACGTCATCATTTTGAGGAGAAATCGCGAATGAAATGGGTAACTTGTGCCGCTTTAATTGGGTTAATATCGGTTGCACAGTCTGCACATGCGGATGAAAAATTAACGGTTTATTCCTATCGTCAAGCATTTTTGGTTGAGCCCATCTTGAAGCGCTTTACTGAAGAAACAGGCATTGGCGTGAATGTGGTGTTTGCCAAAGACGGGATTGCCGAACGTATCGCCCGTGAAGGTCGCTTATCGCCCGCCGATCTAGTGTTAACTTCAGATTTTTCTCGTTTGGTCGAATTAGTCGAAAAAGATCTGACTTCTCCCGTGAAAAGTGAGCAGCTCAATAGCAATATTCCTGCGCAATACCGCGATCCGGATGGGCAATGGTATGCCTTGACGATGCGTGTTCGTAACCTCTATACGGCAAAAGATCGCTTAGGCCCACAAGCGATTAGTTATGAAGAACTCGCCGATCCTAAATACAAAGGTAAGATTTGTACTCGCAGCGGTAAGCATCCTTACAACATCGCCTTGGTGGCTTCGATGATTGCTCATCACGGTGAGGCGGACACGAAAACGTGGCTACAGGGCGTGAAAACTAACTTAGCCCGCAAGCCTCAAGGTAACGATCGCGGACAGGTTCAAGCGGTAAAAGAAGGCCTATGTGATATCGCGATTGGTAACAGCTACTACTATGGCAATATGCTGCAAGATCCGGAGCAAAAGAGCTGGGCTGAAGCCGTGGTGATTAATTTCCCGAATCAGGCTGACCGCGGTGCCCATGTCAATGTTTCAGGTATGGTGCTTACTCGCCACGCGCCGAATAAAGACAATGCTATCAAGTTGATGGAATTCCTCTCTGGCGATGTGGCGCAAAAAGCCTATGCCGAAGTGAATATGGAATATCCAGTAAAAGCCGATGTTGCACCTTCAACCTTAGTGGCCTCTTGGGGCGAGTTTAAATCTGATAAGTTGCCGATTTTCAAGCTGGCCGAATATCACCAAGCAGCAGTGAAATTGTTAGATGAAGTGCAGTTTGACCTCTAGTTAGGCAGTTAAATCGATAAGTGCGCCATTAATTGGCGCACTTGTTTAAAGGAGCCACATGATTTTAGGATTAGCCAGAAGCTGGTCGCTTACTGGTTATGCCATAGCTGTGCTACTGGTGTTACCCCTCGTTGCGTTACTTCTTCAAGCGGCTCAGCCCGATGAGGCCGTTTTTGGTCATCTACTTTCTACTGTATTACCGACATACATCACTAATAGCTTATGGTTGATCCTGTGGGTGAGTACTGGCTCACTCTTGCTAGCGTTGCCCTGCGCTTGGTTAATGGCGCGCTGTGAATTTGTCGGTAGACGGTATTTGCAATGGGCTTTGTTATTGCCCTTGGCCATGCCAGCCTACATTGTTGCCTACGTGTATACGGATTTATTTGATTACGCCGGCCCAGTACAAAGGAGTTTGCGCGCGCTCTTTGGTTGGAGCTCACCGCAGGATTACTTTTTCCCTGATATTCGCACCTTAGGTGGTGCAGCGTGTGTGTTATCGCTGGTGTTATTTCCCTATATTTATCTGTTAGCGCGTACCGCGTTTATGGAGCAATCCTTAAGTTTGGCGCATGCATCAAGGATCATGGGCTGCTCGCCTTGGCAGAGTTTTTGGCGTTTATCTTTGCCAATGGCAAGGCCCGCCTTGGCCGTGGGTGTGGCATTAGTGGCGATGGAAACCGCAGCGGATTTTGCCACAGTTAACTACTTTGCCGTGCCAACCTTAACGACAGCCGTATATGACACTTGGTTGGGCTATGGCAATTTAACCGCCGCGGCAAAGCTCTCGGCCATTATCCTGCTGGTGGTGTTTAGCTTGATTGGCGTTGAGCGTTTTGCCCGCCGTAAGCAGCAGTTATTCCAAAAACAGTCCCGCATTCAAGCGAGCGATTTATATCGGCTCTCACCAATGCAAACCCTGTTTGCCCTCGGTTATTGCATCACCTTGTTACTGCTGGCCTTTGTGCTGCCAAGCGGAATTTTACTCTCCTACGCTATCGGTTATTTTGAGCAGAGCTGGGATTCGATTTTCTGGCAATTGAGCGTGAATAGCTTGAGCCTCGCGCTCATTACTAGCCTAGTGTGCTGCGCGATTGCATTGATATTGATGTTTATTCGCCGTGTGAGCCCAAGGACGAGTGATGCATTGCCATCGCGCTTGGCTTCAACTGGCTATGCTTTACCCGGAACGGTACTTGCCATTGGTGTATTGGTGCCATTAACCCTGCTCGATTTTGCGATTAACGACGTCGCCGATTGGTTGGGGATGGCAGGCCCTGGGCTCTTGCTCACTGGCAGTACGGCTGCGCTGGTTTTTGCTTTTTGTGTGCGCTTTGTGGCCATTGCGATTGGCAGTGTTGAGACTAGCTATAAACGCATCTCGCCCTCATTAGACATGGTGAGTCTAACACTTGGGCAAAGCCCTCGACGTTTGCTCCAAAGAGTGCATCTGCCGCTGCTCACTAAGGGATTATTTGCCGGGGCGCTGCTGGTGTTTATCGAAAGTATGAAAGAATTACCGGCGGCATTGTTGCTGCGTCCCATAGGTTTTGAGAATCTTGCGACCTATGTCTTCCAGTTTGTCTCAGACGAAAAGCTTGAATATGGCGCCTTGCCCGCCATTGTGATTGTGCTCGTGGGTTTAGTCCCGCTGATTTATTTAAACCGTTCTTTGGAGCAAGATAGCCGATGACCAGTACGCTCAATCTTCATCAAGTTCATAGCGATTATCAGGGCCAACAGGTACTCAAAGGCTTAGATTTAACCCTGGCACAAGGGGAAATCCTTGCGCTGCTCGGCCCAAGTGGCTGCGGCAAAACCACCTTGCTGAGGGCGGTGGCAGGATTGCAGGCGATTAGCCAAGGTGAGATCCAAATCAATGGCAAGACGGTCAGCGGCGCAGGGCAATTTGTGCCGAGTGAGCAACGGGGCATAGGGATGATTTTCCAAGACTATGCTTTGTTCCCCCATTTGACCGTCGCCGAGAATATTCTCTTTGGTGTGGCAAAATTAACGCCAGCGCAGCGCAAGGCGCGGTTAGATGACATGCTCGCCCTAGTAAAACTTGAAGGCTTAGCCAAGCGTTATCCCCATGAGTTGTCAGGTGGTCAGCAGCAGCGGGTGTCGATTGCCCGCGCATTAGCCTATGAGCCGCAATTACTGTTACTCGACGAGCCTTTTTCGAATATCGATGCACAGGTGCGCCACAGTATGATGGCGGAGATCCGCAGCATTCTAAAGCAGCGTAATGTTAGTGCGGTTTTTGTTACCCATAGCAAAGATGAGGCCTTTGTGTTTGCCGATACCTTGGCCATTTTTAATCAAGGTGTGATAGTACAACATGGCCGAGCGGAAGACTTATATGCCGCACCAAATAGCCGCTATGTGGCTGATTTTCTGGGAAGTGGCAACTATTTACCCGCCGAGGTCGTTGATGGCCACCGTGTTGTCACTCCTATTGGTGAGCTGCGAAGCCTCACGCCCTTGTCAAAGTCTAATGCATTTAATGGCCAAGTGTTTTTGCGGCCACAGCAATTGGCGCTCAGTGCCGATGATGCGGGCGTAGGGACAATTACCGAGCGGCGCTTCCTCGGCGCATTTTGCCATTATTGGGTAAAAGTCGAGGCGGCATCCCACGCCCATTATGTTGAAGTGCGTAGCCAAATTATGCAGTTCAATGTTGGTCAGCGAGTGGGCTTAAATACTGAGCCACATTCCCTAGTGCTATTTGAGTCTTAATGCCTAGGCCGAACTCGATATGCCAGTGTCTCAGCAGAAAGCATGACATTTTTGCTTACGTTTAACTTGGGTAAAAAACACCTAGATTGCTGATATTTTCAGCCTTCCTTGTTACCTTAATTCCTCCAGAGTGGGAGGAATTATGATAAAAACAATAAAATCAATTTGTACCTTAGTCACAGTGGCGACAGCAATGTCGTCATCGGGAGTGTTAGCCATGGATAGGATCACGGGTAAAGCCTTTGCGACGCGCTCAGAAGTGTATGCCACCCACGGAATGGCGGCGACCAGTCAACCGCTGGCGACACAGGTCGCGATTGATGTATTAAAACAGGGCGGCAGCGCTGTGGATGCAGCCATTGCAGCGAATGCCATGCTGGGCTTAGTCGAGCCGACTGGCTCGGGTGTTGGTGGTGATTTATTTGCCATCGTCTGGAGTGCTAAAGATAAAAAGCTCTATGGCCTTAATGCCTCTGGTCGCAGCCCCAAATCCTTAACGCTAGAGAAGCTAAAATCCCTCGGATTAGATTACTTGCCTCCTTTGGGGCCGCTACCCGTATCCGTTCCTGGTGCGGTGGATGGATGGTTCGAACTGCACGATAAGTTCGGCAAGTTACCAATGGCCGATAATTTAGCCCCAGCGATTCGTTATGCCCGCGAAGGTTTCCCTGTCTCCGAGTTGATTGCCTATTACCTTGAGGGCAGCGGTAAAAAGCTCGCTCAATTCCCCGGTTTTAAAGAAACCTATATGCCCAATGGCAAGATGCCTGCGGTGGGCGAAATCTTCAAAAATCCTGCACTGGCAAACACCTATGAGAAAATTGCTAAAGGCGGCCGCGATGCCTTTTACAAGGGGGACATTGCCAAAAGTATTGATAAGTACATCAAGGCTCAAGGGGGCTATTTAAGTTATGAAGACTTAGCCAGCCATACCAGTGACTGGATTGAACCCGTATCGGTCAATTACCGTGGTTACGATGTGTGGGAGCTACCGCCAAATGGTCAGGGGATTGCCGCGCTACAGATCTTAAAAACTATGGAACCCTTCGATGTCGCCGCCATGGGCTTTAATAGTCCCGAATATGTGCACTTATTTGTAGAGGCCAAAAAACTCGCCTTTGCCGATCGCGCGAAATTCTATGCCGATATGGCCTTTAACAAAGTGCCTGTAAAAGAGTTGATCTCGCAGCAATATAATTACGATCGCGCCAAGTTAATTGATTTAAACAAGGCGGCTAAGAGTGTCGATGCGGGCAATCCTGCGCTGCAACATGGGGATACTGTGTACCTCACTACCGCGGATAAAGACGGCAACATGGTGTCGCTGATCCAGAGTAACTACCGCGGCATGGGCTCAGGTATGACGCCGCCGGATCTCGGCTTTGTGCTGCAAGATCGCGGGCAGATGTTCGATCTCACCGAAGGTCGATTTAACACCTATGCGCCGGGTAAGCGGCCCTTCCATACCATTATTCCCGCCTTTGTGACCAAAGACGGTAAACCTTGGCTCAGTTTTGGGGTGATGGGCGGAGCGACGCAGCCGCAAATGCATGCGCAGATTATTATCAATCTGATTGATTTTAAAATGAACTTGCAAGAAGCGGGTGATGCCCCCAGAATTTTACACTCAGGTTCGACTGAGCCTACGGGGGAGATAATGAATGACGGTGGCTATGTGAGCCTTGAATCAGGCTTCCCCGTCGAAACTCGCCGTGAGCTGATGAAGAAAGGCCATGTGCTTCGCGATGTTCTCGGTGATTTCGGTGGCTATCAAGCCATTGGCTTTAATGCTGAAACTGGCGTTTACCGCGGTGCATCCGAAAGTCGAAAGGATGGTTATGCCGCAGGATATTAACGCATCACTCGTTTTGCTCTACTGAAGCGAATGCAGGATAGTCAACATTGACGAGGCGTAATGGCCTCGTCAATTTTTATATTTCAGCCTCAAAAGGCCTTTACATCACAAAGACGGACAAACTGTGCGTTACTTAATGTCATTTCCAGGTAAAGTTGCGGATAATATTGCCGAAAATGAATCGACAACAGGGTGATAACCAGATGGATATTCAAAATATGCCGCGTGAACAGTTAGGTGTGTGTGCAGAGGGAAACTTACATAGCGTCTATTTGATGTTTAATGCGAGCGACAACGATAACGTTGAATCGCAATTGCGTCCCTGTATTGCCAACGTTGCGCAGTATATTTATGAGTTGACGGATCAGTATTCCGACAGTGCATTCAATGGTTTTGTGGCCATAGGCGCCAACTATTGGGACAGTCTCTATCCCGATGCTCGCCCCGAAATGCTTAAGCCTTTCCCGGCGATGCAGGCGGGTAACCGCGAGGCGCCTGCGATCGAATACGATCTGTTTGTGCATCTTCGTTGCGATCGTTACGACATTTTGCATTTAGTCGCCAACGAAATCAGCCAAATGTTCGAAGACTTAGTCGAGCTAGTGGAAGAAGAGCGCGGCTTTAGATTTATGGATAGTCGCGACTTAACGGGCTTTGTCGATGGCACCGAAAACCCGAAAGGGCGTCATCGCCAAGAGGTTGCCTTGGTTGGGGATGAAGACCCTGAATTTAAGGGCGGCAGCTATATTCACGTACAAAAGTACGCCCACAACTTGAGTAAGTGGCATAGATTACCGCTTAAAAAGCAAGAAGATATTATCGGTCGTACCAAGCAAGACAACATCGAATACGAGTCGGAAGATAAGCCATTAACCAGCCATATCAAGCGGGTAAACCTCAAGGATGAAAACGGCAAGTCCATCGAGATTTTGCGCCAGAGCATGCCTTACGGCTCGCTCAAAGAACAAGGCTTGATGTTTATTTCAACCTGCCGCACGCCGGATCACTTCGAGAAGATGCTCCATAGCATGGTGTTTGGTGATGGTGCGGGTAATCATGATCACTTGATGCACTTCACCAGTGCGTTAACTGGCTCGTCGTTTTTCGCCCCAAGCTTAGATTTTTTGATGCAATTCGATAATTAACCCTTCGCAAATCGCGACTAAACGCACTGAGCCTTAAAGCCTCAGTGCGTTTTTGTTTGTGGGCTTAACTCGCCGCTGTCCACTTATTGATATCGAGTTGCCATTGCTGAGCGGTAAAATCGATAAAGGCGCGTACTAGCGCTTGTTGGTAACTGCGAGATAAGTACACGGCCCACAGGGTTTGCCCAGGCGCCGTGTATTCTGGGAGCACTTCTTGCAGTTGACCGCTGGCCAGATATTGATTAGCTAAGTCACAGGGCAAGTAGGCAATGCCATGCCCACGCAATGCGGCGCTGACCAGCACTCCCATTTCATTGGCCATCAGATTCCCCATAGGTTTTATCAGCTCACTCTGTTGCTCCTTGAGTAGCTGCCAATGTTGCTGCGAACTATGGATAAGGCAATTATGGCTGAGCAGATCGTTAGGGACGGTTAACGGCTCGGCTTGAGACAAGTAACTGGGCGCGGCGCACAGCACAGCATCTATGCTCATCAATTTACGGGCAATCAAATTCTCATCGGGCTGCTCGGTATAGCGCAGTGCCACGTCCACCCGCTCATCCACTAATTGAGCAAAACTATCCGACATTAACAGCTGAATATTGACCTTAGGGTGCAATTTTATAAAGCGATCGACCACATCAAACAGACTGTGCTGCCCAAGTCCGACGGGTGTGGCAATACGAATACTGCCGACTAATTCAGTGTTATGACTATGGGCGCGGCTTTCCATTGCGGCGACTTCACTCAGCACCCGTTGACAATATTGCAGGGCTTCTTCACCCTGCAAGGTCAGGCTAACGCTGCGGGTGGTGCGGTGTAGCAGGCGTAAACTGAGCCACTGCTCAATTTCTTGAATATGGCGAGAAACCTGTAAACGACTGAGATCGAGGTGTTCTGCGGCCTTAGTAAAGCTGCCACAGTTGGCCACTTCGATAAAGCTACGCATGGCGGCGATTTTATCCATATATAATTACACCCATTAGTATCTCAATCTGAAACAATCCTGCTCATTTATCGATATTTATCACGCTAAGTATCGCAAGTAAACTGGTCTCAATTTAAATCAGCAGTGAGACTTATCAAATGAAAATTGCAGTATTAGGTGCATCGGGTTGGATTGGCGGAACCATTTTAAATGAAGCCTTAAGCCGTGGTCATGACGTCGTCGCCTTAGTGCGTGACCCAAGCAAGCTTGGTGAAACGGCGGCAGAAGTGCGTAGTGTTGACCTGACTCAGCCATTAACCGCTGAAACCTTTGCAGGCGTGGATGTGTTAATTGCTTCAGTGGGCGGCCGCGCCGAGCAGAATCACGGCTTAGTGGCGAAAACAGTTAATAATCTATTAGCCGTATTGCCACAGGCTAAAGTGCCACGTTTATTGTGGGTTGGTGGGGCAGGTAGTCTAGAAGTGGCACCGGGAGTAACTTTGGTTTCAAGCCCAGATTTCCCGCCTGCCTATAAGGATGAAGCTCTGGCTCAAGGTGAAGCATTAAAGGCATTTCGCGCCGCCAACACCACTGTTAACTGGACTTTTGTCAGCCCAGCGGCAGAGATCTACCCTGGTGCAAGCGAAGGCTCTTACCGTTTAGGTGGCGATAGCTTCTTTACCGATGCAAATGGCCGTAGCCGGATTTCGGTGAGTGATTACGCCAAAGCCATGCTCGATGAAGCAGAAAAAGCGGCGCATCCCAATCAAAGGATCAGTGTGGCTTACTAAAGCTGAGGAGATTCGGCTAAATACTGTAACGTAAGCGGGACACAAGCCCTGAAATTAGGGTAATGCTGGACTGAAAAGCGTACAGTGGAAATAGAACAGGTCAGCAAGCTGACCTGTTTTTTTATTCTGCGTAGTTGAATAAAGATTTGATGGTTTCCAAGGTATCGGCGATATCTTGAATGCTAGATGGACAAATAAAGATCGTATCGTCACCCGCAATGGTTCCCAAAATCCCTTCAGGTTTACCGATGGAGTCTAACAAACGAGCAATTAATTGTGCGGCGCCTGGGCTAGTGCGGACAACAATCATCGCTTGGTTATGGTCAACATCGAGTACTAAATTCTTTAACGGGCTGCCCGCAGTGGGCACGCCTAATTCGGCAGGTAAGCAATAAACCATCTCCTGCTTAGCGTTGCGAGTGCGCACGGCACCGAACTTGCTGAGCATACGAGACACTTTAGATTGGTTTATATTAGTAAAGCCTTCTGCTTGTAAGGCGGTGACGATTTCACTCTGGGAGCCAAAGCGCTCCTCTTTTAAAATCGCCTTAAAAATTCTAACAAGGTCATCCTGATTCTTGGTCGTTTGCATAGTCTTATTCTTTATTCAAAAAAACAGGCTTATTCTGAATAGTTTTGGTTAAACTGTCAACAAATAACCATAATGACTGAATAAAAATGCAATTAACTCACTTCGTGCTAATTCATTTATAAATGTATTTGTTGAACTAGAGTAAATATTCAACATTGCAACGCGCTGTTTTAGTAAATCTTTGAATCAACGACTAAGGGATAATTGAAATTAGCGTGACATTCCAGTAATGTGACGCCAACGCAAAATAGATCCATGTCACAATATCCGAGAAATAACGGAGATAACTATGAAAGTTGCTGTACTTGGTGCTGCTGGTGGTATCGGCCAGGCTCTTGCCCTACTGTTAAAAACTCAATTACCTGCGGGTTCTCAACTGTCTCTATACGATATCGCACCGGTAACTCCGGGTGTTGCGGTTGACTTGAGCCATATCCCAACTGCGGTTGAAATCAAAGGTTTTGCTGGTGAAGATCCAACGCCTGCCCTCGTGGGTGCTGACGTTGTGCTTATCTCTGCTGGTGTTGCACGTAAGCCTGGTATGGATCGTTCAGATCTGTTCAATATCAACGCGGGTATCGTTCGCAACCTGATCGAGAAAGTGGCTGTTACTTGCCCTAAAGCGCTCGTGGGTATTATCACTAACCCAGTAAACACTACAGTTGCTATTGCTGCTGAAGTGCTGAAAAAAGCAGGTGTTTACGATAAGAACCGTTTATTCGGCGTGACCACTCTGGACGTTATCCGTTCTGAGACTTTCATCGCTGAATTAAAAGGCTTAAACGTTGCTGACGTTAAAATCAACGTGATCGGCGGCCACAGTGGCGTGACTATTCTGCCATTACTGTCTCAAGTTGAAGGCGTGACTTTCTCTGATGAAGAAGTGGCTTCTTTAACTAAACGTATCCAAAACGCGGGTACTGAAGTGGTTGAAGCTAAAGCCGGTGGCGGCAGCGCGACCCTGTCTATGGGTCAAGCGGCATGCCGTTTCGGTATGTCTCTGGTTCGTGGTCTGCAAGGCGAAGCTAACATCGTTGAATGTGCTTACGTTGACGGCGGCAGCGAACACGCTGAATTCTTCGCTCAACCAGTATTGTTAGGCAAAAACGGTATCGAAAAAGTACTGCCTTACGGTGAAGTGAGCGCATTCGAAGCTAACGCCCGTGATTCTATGTTAGATACGCTGAAAGGCGATATCAAACTAGGCGTTGATTTCGTTAAGTAATTCTTCTGAATTATGAGAAGACGGAGCCGAATGGCTCCGTTTTTTTATGCTTTAAACTTTGTTCTCTAAACAGGGGTTCTTAATCTTGAGTCTCGCTATTTGGGGAGTTGGCATTGGCTGTCACAGCGGGCTTTACCCGTCAGTAGATAGGAAATACGGTATCTGTGCTTGGCGAATCTCAGGTAGCACCAATCCGCGATAGGTTTGATAAGCGGTAAGCGTAGCGCTTGTACCCAAGGGCGAGTGCCTGTTAGCGCCCATGCTTTGCAGGTGACATCCAGCCCGAGCAGCACTTGGCCGGAGGCGGTTTCGCCATGGAGAATGGTATTGGCGTAGTCTTTATCGATATAGCTGAATCTTGAGCTGAAATTGTCAGCATTAAGATCCACCAGTTCAATTCTATCGTCGGGATCGCGCGCTTTGAGTTGGCGCATTTCGGCGCTACATAATGGGCAATTGCCATCGAAAAAAATCCGCAGTTCCATTAGGTCTACCTCTTACAGTGTGTCCCTGAGTATACGCAGTTGCCAGGCATTTAGATCGACATGTTTACGGTTTTAATTATTATACACTCTTGGCTAGAGGCATTAAGCAATTGCGATGAGTGACGTGATTGTGTGATTACGTGATTGTGCGATTAACAATCTGCCAAATGCGTTTGCTTTTAATCAGTGCTTGGCAAATAACAGGATGGATATGACAGCTCCCATTATTATCACTGGCGTGGGTAAACGTATTGGTTACGCCCTCGCGAAACACTTGCTCGCCCAAGGGCACAAGGTGATTGGCACCTATCGCAGCCATTATCCCAGCATCGATGAGTTGCAGTCTTTGGGCGCGACCTTAATGCAATGCGACTTTTACGATAATGCGCAGCTCCAAACCCTGATTGAGCAATTGAGCCAATACCCCAAAATCCGCGCTATTATCCATAATGCCTCTGACTGGTTGCCAGACAACAGCCCAAGCCTTGCCCCCCATGAGGTGATGCAGCGCATGATGCAGGTGCATGTGAGCGTACCCTATCAAATAAACCTAGCCTTAGCCTCGCAATTACGTGCGGGAGCCGAGGGTGAGATTGGCGCCAGCGATATTATCCATTTCACCGACTATGTGGCCGAAAAGGGCAGTGCCAAGCACATGGCTTATGCGGCCAGTAAAGCGGCGCTAGATAATTTAACCTTATCCTTTGCGGCTAAATTAGCGCCCGAGGTCAAAGTGAATGCGATTGCGCCGGCGATGATCCTTTTTAATCCAAGTGATGATGAAGCCTATCGACAAAAGACCTTAGCCAAGGCCATCTTGCCAAAAGAAGCTGGAAATCAGGAGATTATTGCCTTAGTGGATTATCTATTGGCGAGCCGCTATGTCACTGGGCGCAGCCACAATGTCGATGGTGGGCGGCATTTAAAATAAAGAAAATCTAGAACGGCCTATGACCTCTAGAACGCCATTGCATGGCTCTAGAATCTAGATTCAATCAAGAAGAAGTCGTTATGGAGCGATGCTCTGCTTTTTCTAGCAGCGAAGCGCTCTAGCTTCTAGCTCCTACTTTTCAAAACTCCCATACTCGACTTGGGGTGATGATAGCGGGTAAGGGCACATCCCAATGTTCGCATGGCAGGCTCGGTACTTGTTGGCAATCATGGGCATACCCCATAGGAAGTGGTCTGCCTTTGCTGTGCCAATTAGCTAGCGTTCTGTCGTAATAGCCGCCGCCCATGCCCATACGATTACCTTGGATATCAAAGGCAACCAACGGGGTGATCACCACATCGAGTCGCTCAATCGGCATAACGTTACGCACATCTAGCCGTGGCTCTAAAATACCGAATTGATTCGGCTGCATTGGCGAGTCGGCGTGGTAATGCAAAAACAATAATTGCCCAGCATTAAAGGGGTGCAGCCGTGGCAGATAGGTTTGAATCCCCTGTTGCCAAAGCGCTGCGATAAGCGGAGCAGTTGCCAGTTCGCCATCGTGGGTGAGGTAAAGTGCGACATGCATGGCCTTCAGCGCGCTGAGCTTTTCGAGCATTCGCTGACCTGCGGCAAGGCTTGCCTCGGTTTGCACCTCTGTCGAAAGCGAGCGGCGCGCTAAACGTATTTGTTTGCGTAACTCGGCGCGGCTTAGCGTTGGGCTTAGATTTGGGCTTAGCGACTTGGCGTCAATTTCAGGCTGAGTGCCGTGTGGCCCATTGACTGCTTGGGCCGAAGTGTTTGAGACAGGTGAAGTGATAGACATAAATAAGATGCTCCCCAGAATGCCGCTACCGGTGTAGCCCTTGAACCGTAGGTTCAAGGCGGGTAAATGATTACCTCCTAAGGCTTCTCGGTACGAGCCGAGCATGCTCAATGTCAGTAAAGCATTCACCCTGAGATCAAAATTATCGGCACAGGGACATTACCAGTTGGCCTGCATCCCAGGGAGCAAAAACGGTATTGAATCGCTAATCGTTTGGCTTAAAAAAGTATAGGCCAGTTAGCCATTCACTGTGCAACTCTTCTCAGATAGATGGTGCTTGGCACCGAGTGCACAGTCTAAAACTATTTGGTTGAACGCTCAACTAAGGCGTTTTCCAAGGTTGACTGCAACAGGCTGATGCGGTCATCCATTTGTTTCATATAATGCTTATTCTTTTGCTTTTCTTGGTACAACTCGTGGCCAATATTCAGCGCCGCCATAATGGCAATTTCTTCGCGGCTTAAGCTATTAGTGCGATTTTTTAGGGTGGTGAGTTGCTGCTCAACCCCTTGAGCCACAATACGTAGGGCATCTTCCTGACCTTTCGGACAGGCGATAGAGTAGGTGCGCCCCAGCAGGGTGATTTCAACTGCACTGTTACTCATTCGAAGATGATCCTTTCGTTGGCATCGATAGGGCGGACTATATAGGGCTGATATTAAAAGTGCAAGGTAAGCCGCTGATGGATTGCACATTCGCCGTTTTGTTTGCTGCTTGTGTGAGCAGTTGCCGGAATTTTTATCTTCAACCCTAAGAATGCCGGATCAGAGTTGGTTCAAGTCTTTAACTCTGCTAGCATTGCTGCTGGAAAATTCTGATTGGAATCTGATATGGCGACCCCTCCTTCGTTACGTATCGAAAGCTTAAAAATAGCCCTCGATGCGGCTGAAATTGGTCAGCATCCCGTGGAAGTTCACGGTGCTCTTGTGGGTTTAATCTGCGGTGGTGTAGATCAAACCGGTGATTTGTGGATTAAACCGTTATTTGACCTGATGAACGATGGTCAGCCTTTGCCCGCACCTTTACATCAATTGGTGTGTGAGTTGTTCCAAGACTCGGTTGCTCGTTTGAGTGACTTTGATTTTGGTTTTATGCCATTGCTTCCCGAAGAGGAAGAATCCCTCAGTCACCGAGTTGAGGCGCTATCGCTTTGGACGCAAAGCTTTTTAACGGGCATTGCGATTATCCAGCCTAAGCTCAATAAAGCCTCCGCCGAAGTGCGTGAAGTGATTAAAGATCTGGCCGATATCGCCCAAGTGGAATTCGATGTGACCGACGATGAAGAGTCGGAAACCGCCTATATTGAATTGCTGGAATTTGTGCGCATTGCTGCGATTTTGTGTTACTCCGAGTTTGGCCCAGAGCCGAGCCACGAAGAGAGTGACGATGCCGCGGTGATCCATTAATCCCTAAAAGAGAAAGGCGGAGCGATTCCGCCTTTTATTGTTTTTCAAATCTAACATCCTGATGGCGAAACGCTTTTAGCCATGCCATAGCTTGAATGAGAACCCCATGACGGTAGCAGAGCACATGGATAATTCAGTTCAAAATGTCGATATTGCCATTGTCGGTGGCGCCATGGCGGGTGCGACCCTCGCGTTAGCTTTGGCTCGTTTGTCTGGTACTGAAAAACCGTTATCAATTGCCTTAATCGAGGCGCATCTTCCCGATAACAATCACCCCGGTTTTGACGCCCGTTCTATCGCCATTGCCCATGGTTCTATCTTCGAGTTATCCCGTTTAGGTTTATGGCCAAAATTGGCGCATTTAGGCACAGCAATCAAAGATATCCATGTGTCCGATCGTGGTCATTTTGGCATGACGGAACTCAATGCTAGTCAGTTCCATTTAGATGCGCTGGGGCAAGTGGTCGAGCTGGAAAGGGTCGGCCAAGTGCTGTTTAGCGAGCTTAACAAAACTCAGGTTAAGCGCTATTGCCCTGCCAAACTGTCAGCGTTAATTCCCGATATCGACAGCCACACGCTGGTGCTGGATTCCGGCGAGCGGATTTGCGCCAAGCTGGTGGTCGCCGCCGATGGCTTGCAGTCTAAAGTGCGCAGCAGTTTTAATCTGCCCATTACCCAAGTGGCGTTTGAACAAACCGCGATTGTCGCCAATCTACAAACCGATAAGCCGCATCAACATTGGGCCTATGAACGATTTACCGAGACTGGCCCACTGGCGTTATTGCCGATGGCAGATAGCCAAGGTCAACCGCGTTTGTCCCTCGTCTGGGCGCTCGATAATCACCGCGCCCAAACGATGCTCAATGCCCCAAAAGCCGAGTTTTTAGCTGAGTTGCAGCAGGCCTTTGGTTATCGCGCCGGCCAGTTTATCGATGTCAGCGAGCGCCATGCTTATCCGCTAAATCTGTCCTACATGCCAAGGCCAATCCACCATAGATGCGTGTTTATCGGCAATGCGGCGCAGACGCTACACCCGATTGCGGGGCAGGGATTTAACTTAGGCCTTCGGGATGTGGTGAGCTTGCTTGAAGTGCTGCAACGCGCGCTGGCGCAGGGTGAGGATATCGGCGGTGTCGCCGTCACCCATGGCTATTTGCAGGCCCGTGAGGCGGATAGAAACAGCACTATTCGCAATATTGAATTTTTAGTCCGTGGCTTCTCTAACCAATATTGGCCCTTGGCCCTTGGGCGTAATCTAGGATTGCGGCTGTTGTCTTGGTTCCCGCCACTGAAAACCCCCGTCGCTCAAAAAGCGATGGGCTGGAAATAATTACTGGTATCGCAACGCGAAAAGGATGTATCCATGTTAAGTTCACAAGCCTATGACATTGCCATTGTGGGTGGCGGCATGGTGGGACTCGCCACCGCGATAGGATTGGCACAGGCCAACTTGAATGTCGTCGTGATCGATGCCCAAAGTACCCAAGCCGTGAGCGGCGAGCCAAGGCTTAGGGTCAGCGCCATCAACAAGGCGAGCCAACGTTTGCTGGAGCACCTCGGCGCTTGGCACTATGTCGATGCCAGCCGCGCGACGCCCTATCAAAAAATGGCGGTATGGGATAAAGACGGCTTTGGCAAAATCGCCTTCGATGCCAGTAGCATCAGTGAAACGAGCCTTGGTGCGATTATCGAAAACGACGCCATCAGCTATGCCCTCGCCAAGCGTGCCAGTGAATTTGACAATATCACCCATATCGAAAACCAACGCATAGAGCGTATCGCCTTTGGCGAGCGTGAAGCTTGGTTGACTCTCGCCAATGGTGCTGAAATAGAAAGTGTGAGCGCCGCACTTGTGATTGCCGCCGATGGCGCCAATTCTTGGGTGCGTGAACAATGTAAGATCCCGTTAACCTTCTGGGATTATGGTCACCATGCGATCGTGGCGACCATTCGTAGCGAGATGCCGCACCTTGCCACCGCTCGCCAAGTGTTTTTGCAGGACGGCCCGCTGGCCTTCTTGCCGTTATATGAAGAAAACCTCTGCTCCATCGTCTGGTCAGTGCCGCCCGAGCGCGCCACTGAATTACTGGCAATGGATAAAGTGCAATTTGAGCGTAATCTTACCGCCGCCTTCGACGGTCGCCTTGGCATTTGCAAGCTGGAGAGTGAACGCCAAGCCTTCCCGCTGCGGATGCGCTACGCCCGCCATTTTGCCCGCCACCGTTTAGTGCTCGCGGGGGACGCGGCCCATACCATTCATCCATTAGCGGGCCAAGGGGTTAACCTTGGCTTCCTCGATGCCGCCAGCATTATCGAAGTCATCGGCGAGTTACACGATGCGGGTAAGGATATCGGTGATTATGCCGAGCTGCGTGCGTTAGAGCGTTGGCGCAAGGCCGATGCGATGGAGATGATCGCGGCGATGGAAGGCTTTAAGCGCCTGTTCGAGGGTTCAAACCCAGTTAAAAAGGCCATTCGCGATCTGGGACTCAACCTCGTTGATAATATCGCTGGGCTGAAAACAGTGTTCATGCAACAGGCCATGGGTAATAAGTCGTCGCTGCCCAAGTTATGTCGCTAGCCTCGGTTGCGCTAATGTGATCAGAATTGCCGCAATTATCAGCGATTTGATTGCAAGCTGCGCAAATCTCGCTTTCGCATGTAAAAAAATTACATGTTGAAGATGAGAAAATCTAATGACACTGGCTTCGGATTAGAAAAATCTCCTGTATACAAATTTGTGACGCAAGGTATAATTTCGCCGCATTTTAGACCCTAGTACTTATACCAATCACGATAAATATCTGATTAATTCAGAGCGAATCAGGCGTTGCAGTGACAGACGCATTGAGACCGAAAGAACCCCTTTCAAATTGATGCATCGTGGAAGTGAAATGCCGATTAGCCAGATATTTAGCCGGATTTGTATCACCCTACGCTAGGCAGAGACCTGAAGAAGGCCGCAAAAAAGGGATAACAATGGCTAATAAAACTGTTCTGTTTAACAAGCACTTAGAATCAAACGCTAAGATGGTCGACTTCCACGGTTGGGATATGCCCCTCAACTATGGTTCACAAATCGAAGAACACCACGCCGTGCGTCAAGACGCAGGTATGTTCGACGTGTCCCACATGACTGTGGTTGATGTGACCGGAACCGACGCTTGTGCATTCCTCCGTAAGTTGCTCGCCAACGATGTGGCCAAACTTAAAGTTCCTGGTAAAGCCTTATACGGCGGCATGTTAGATGACAATGCCGGCATCATCGACGACCTAATCACTTACTACCTCACCGACACTTTCTACCGTGTTGTTGTTAACAGCGCGACCCGCGAAAAAGACTTAGCCTGGATCGCCAAACAATCCCAAGGTTTTGATGTCACAGTGACCGAGCGTCCTGAGCTGGCGATGATCGCCGTTCAAGGGCCTAACGCTAAGGCCAAAGCCGCCGCCGTATTCAGTAGCGAGCAAAATGCCGCCATCGAAGGCATGAAACCTTTCTTCGGTAAGCAAGCGGGTTCTCTGTTTATTGCGACCACAGGTTACACAGGTGAAGCGGGCTACGAGATCATCGTGCCAGAAGCGGAAGCCGAAGCCCTGTGGCAAGCTCTGTTAGATCAAGGCGTTAAGCCCTGTGGTTTAGGCGCCCGCGATACATTACGTCTCGAAGCCGGTATGAACCTCTACGGCTTAGATATGGACGAAACCATCAACCCGCTGGCCGCCAACATGGGCTGGACCATTGCATGGGAGCCAACCGACCGTGACTTTATCGGTCGTAAGGCGCTTGAAGCCCTGCGCGATGCGGGAACCGACAAATTAGTCGGTCTAGTGATGGAAGAAAAAGGCGTGTTACGCCATGATATGCCAGTATTTTTCACCGATGCAGCGGGTGTTGAGCAGCAAGGCGTGATCACTAGCGGTACTTTCTCACCTACATTGGGCTATTCTATTGCGATGGCGCGTGTTCCTAGTTCAATTGGGGATACGGCGGAAGTCGAGATGCGTAAAAAGCGCGTGGCTGTTAGAGTAGTAGCGCCAAACTTTGTGCGCAACGGTAAACAAGCATTTTAAAAAAACGGAACAAGGAACAAGAACAATGAGCAATATTCCGACAGAACTGAAATACGCCTCTTCACACGAATGGATCCGCAAGGAAGAAGACGGTAGCTACACTGTGGGTATCACTGAGCACGCTCAAGAGCTGTTAGGTGACATGGTTTTCGTTGAGCTGCCAGAAGTGGGTGACACTGTCACGGCGGGCGACGACTGTGCAGTGGCGGAATCAGTGAAAGCGGCTTCTGACATCTACGCGCCAATCTCTGGTGAAGTGATTGCCGTCAACGAAGCACTGGAAGATTCTCCAGAGCTGGTAAACAGCGACGCTTTCGGCGAAGGCTGGTTCTTCCGCGTTATGCCTTCTGATGAATCAGAAGTTGACGCTCTGCTCGATGCAGAAGGTTACCAAGCTGTAATCGACGAAGAATAATCGTCGACGCTAACGAAGCCCTCAGGGGCTTCGTTTGTTTTAGCGCAAGTTTGACATAACAATAGCCCGTTTATCAGTACCCTACAGTCCTGAGCGACGGCAAATCTGGAACAAGGTTTATCATGACCAAGCAAACCCTCACTCAGTTAGAACAGCACGATTTATTCTTACGTCGCCATATCGGCCCAGATAGCAGCCAACAACAAGAAATGTTGAACTACGTTGGTGCTGAGTCTTTGGACGATCTGACCGCGCAAATCGTGCCTGAGTCGATCCGTTTAAGCCAAGAGTTGAGCATTGGTGATTCCTGCGGCGAAGCCGAAGGTTTGGCCTACATTCGTGGTTTAGCCAAGCAAAACCAAGTCTTCAAAAGCTACATTGGTATGGGCTACTACGGTACCCAAGTGCCTAATGTGATTTTGCGTAACGTCTTAGAAAATCCAGGTTGGTACACGGCGTACACGCCATATCAGCCAGAGATCGCCCAAGGCCGTTTAGAAGCCATTCTAAACTTCCAACAAGTGTCTATGGATTTAACCGGTTTAGATTTAGCCTCTGCTTCGCTGCTGGACGAAGCGACTGCCGCTGCCGAAGCGATGGCGCTGGCTAAGCGTGTGTCTAAAGCTAAAAAAGCGAACATCTTCTTCGTAGCCGATGACGTATTCCCACAAACCTTAGACGTAGTGAAGACTCGCGCTGAGTGTTTTGGTTTTGAAGTGGTGGTAGGTCCTGCCCATGAAGCAGTAAACCACGAACTGTTTGGTGCCCTGTTCCAGTATTCAAACCGTTTCGGTCAAATCACTGACTTCACTGACTTATTCGCCGAATTACGTGCGAAAAACGTGATTGTGACTGTGGCTGCCGACATCATGGCATTAGTGTTACTCAAGTCACCGGGTGCCATGGGCGCCGACGTGGTCTTCGGTAGCGCGCAGCGTTTCGGTGTGCCGATGGGCTTTGGTGGTCCACACGCGGCCTTCTTCGTGGCCCGTGACGAGCACAAACGCTCTATGCCTGGCCGTATCATCGGTGTGTCAAAGGACACCCGTGGTAACCGCGCACTGCGTATGGCGATGCAAACTCGTGAGCAACATATCCGCCGCGAAAAAGCCAACTCAAACATTTGTACCGCGCAAATTCTGTTAGCGAACATGGCGTCTTTCTACGCCGTATTCCACGGCCCACAAGGCCTGAAAACCATCGCATCACGCATCAACCGCTTCACCGATATCTTAGCCGCTGGCTTACAAGCTAAAGGCGTGAACTTAGTGAACAACACTTGGTTCGATACCATCAGCATCAAAGGCTTAGACGTTGCAGCAGTCAATGCTCGCGCGCTGGCCGCTGAAATGAACCTGCGTTTCGATGCTGACGGCATCGTCGGCGTGAGCTTAGATGAAACCACTATCCGCACCGATATCGACGCCCTGTTCGATGTGATTTTAGGTGCTGGCCATGGCTTAGACGTTGCCGCATTAGATGCGCAAATCGTGGCGCAAGGTAGCCAATCGATTCCTGCTTCTTTAGTGCGTGAAGATGCCATCCTGAGCCACCCAACCTTCAATCGCTACCAAAGCGAAACCGAGATGATGCGTTATATCAAGCGTCTCGAAAGCAAAGACTTAGCACTGAACTACTCAATGATTTCATTGGGTTCATGTACCATGAAGTTAAACGCTGCGGTTGAAATGATCCCAGTCAGCTGGCCAGAATTTGCTAACATGCACCCATTCTGCCCACTGGATCAAGCCAAGGGTTACACTCAACTGATTGAAGAACTGTCTTCATGGTTAGTGAATGTCACAGGTTACGATGCCGTGTGTATCCAACCTAACTCTGGCGCACAGGGTGAATACGCGGGTCTGCTGGCGATTCGTAAATACCACGAGTCTCGTGGGCAGGCCCACAGAAACATCTGCTTAATCCCACAATCTGCCCACGGTACTAACCCCGCATCGGCGCAATTAGCCGGTATGCAAGTGGTTGTGACTGCCTGTGACAAGCAAGGTAACGTAGATTTAGAAGATCTGAAGGCCAAAGCGGCTGAAGTGGCAGAAAACCTGTCATGTATCATGATCACTTACCCATCGACCCACGGTGTGTACGAAGAATCTATCCGCGAAATCTGCAACATAGTGCATCAGCACGGTGGTCAAGTGTACTTGGACGGCGCCAACATGAACGCCCAAGTTGGCTTAACCTCACCAGGCTTTATCGGTGCCGACGTATCGCACCTTAACCTGCACAAAACCTTCGCCATTCCACACGGCGGCGGTGGTCCAGGTATGGGCCCAATCGGTGTGAAAGCGCACTTAGCGCCGTTCGTTGCGGGTCACGTAGTAGTGAAACCAGGCCGCGAAAGCGATAACAACGGTGCGGTATCAGCAGCGCCATACGGCAGTGCTGGCATTCTGCCAATCAGCTGGATGTACATTAAGCTGCTCGGTTCAAACGGCCTGAAAAAGTCGACTCAAACCGCACTGTTAAACGCTAACTACGTGATGAAGAAGCTGTCTGAACACTACCCAGTACTGTTCCGCGGCCGTAACGATCGCGTCGCGCACGAATGTATTATCGACCTGCGTCCAATTAAAGAAGCCTCTGGCGTGACCGAAATGGATATCGCTAAGCGTCTGAACGACTACGGTTTCCACGCACCAACCATGAGCTTCCCTGTTGCGGGCACGCTGATGATTGAGCCAACCGAATCTGAGTCTAAGGTTGAACTGGACCGCTTTATCGACGCTATGGTGTCAATCCGCGCCGAAATCGCGAAAGTTGAAGCGGGCGAGTGGCCAGCGGACAACAACCCGCTGCACAACGCACCACACACTATGGCCGATATTATGGACCCAGCGTTCGATTCACGCCCATACAGCCGTGAAGTGGCCGTGTTCCCAAGTGCCGCAGTGCGTACTAACAAGTTCTGGCCAACCGTGAATCGTATTGATGACGTGTACGGCGACCGTAATTTGTTCTGTGCTTGTGTGCCGATGGAAGACTACGAGTAATTGCTGAAATAGAGGCTGAATAGTACGTTATTCAGTTCTAACGTTTGATGAAAGCGAACCCTTAGCGGTTCGCTTTTTTATTGGTTAGTTATTCATTCTGCCGAGATTGAGCTGCTAATTAGCTTTATAAGTCGCTGATAATGCGGTGTTGCTAATTGCCTGCCGCAGGCTCTCGCACTGTTACACCAGTGACTCGCTGTAAATCCGTCATTCCGCAGCTAATTCCAGAATTTAAATAGTGTGATCTGGCGATCAGCTTTTCATAAAAACTACGACACCATCTTGACCGCGATCGACAGTTTTGATCTATTACTGCTATTTGACGGTCTCAAAATATGTCTACCCATCCTGTTATTAAACGCTTAGATCACCTTGGTCTCATTGCCGCCTTTTGTCACGAAATTGGCCTGCCACGGATGATAGATGCCGTTATCCCAAAATATTCTGACCACAATGTTTCTCATGGTGACGCGGTATTGGCCATGCTCCTAAATGGACTTGGCTTTCATAGCAGAACACTGCACATGTTCTCGGACTTTTTTAAGACCAAGCCTGTATCTAAGCTACTCGCCAAAGACATTGAAGCACACCACCTGACTGATGATGTACTAGGCCGCACATTAGATGCTCTATACGAAGCCGATGTCTCAGCGCTCTATCAGGTTATTGCTGAGCGTGTTGTTGATAAACTGGGCTTGACGACCGATTCTGTTCATCTTGATATCACTAGCTTCCACGTTGATGGTGAGTATGCACAAGATGAAAACACCAACGTGATTAAGCTTGTAAGAGGTTATAGTCGGGATCATAGGCCAGAGCTTAACCAAGTCGTGCTTGAACTCATCTGTGAAAACCAAGCAGGTATTCCTGTTTACATGCAAGCACTGAGTGGTAACACCAATGATGCCAAGGCATTCGCTGAAGTCACTAAAAGACACATACATTGCCTAAAAGCCGCGCAAAATAGTCGTTACTTTATCGCTGATGCCGCTTTGTACACCGAAGAAAGCATCTCCTCGCTAGATGAGCAAAATCAAAAATTCATTACCCGTGTCCCCATGACCATCAAGCTCGCAAAACAAGCACTACTTGCGCTAGAGCCAGAGCAATTAAGCACTATCGGTCATGGCTACTCAGGATGTTGGATAGACTCGGATTACGGAAAGGTCAATCAACGTTGGTTGCTCGTTCACAGTGAACAGGCCACCAAGCGGGAAGAAATCACTTTCTTCAAGAACTTAGAGAAAAACATAGCAAAAGAAATCAAAGCGTTGGAAAAGCTAAGTAAAAAACCATTCGCTTGTGAAGTTGACGCAGAATTAGCGTTTAACGATTTCAAGAAACAATGTGACTTACTTGGGTTTGAACAAGGCACTCTCATCAAACAGCCGACTTACTCTCATTCGGGCCGCCCAAAGACAGATGAAGCACCGACAGGATACCAATACTTTATCGAAGCCGCCCCCTTCACCGACCTAGAAAAAGTAAAACTGGCTAAGCTCAAAGTAGGCATGTTTATCCTCGCGACGAATGACACCGACAATGAAGCCGTCATTCCGCACCTAATTTTCGATTTAAAAAACTTGACGGCGATCGGTCATTCTGATCTATTACTCTCTTTTGCAGGTAATTCATCATGGCCGCTCCCGCTATCTCTATCCGTAACCTCGACCACCTTGGTTTGGTCGCTGCACTTTGCCAAGAACTCGGCATTGCTCGCATGATTGATGCGGTGCTACCCAAAACGCCGCCCTACAAAGTCTCACATGGTGAAGCGTTGGTGGCGATGATACTGAACGGTCTTGGCTTTCATAGTTCGACCTTGCACATGTTCCCGCAATTCTTTGCCAACAAGCCTGTAGAACGCCTGATTGGCCCGGGGATCTGTGCCGATGACCTCAATGATGATGTGCTCGGCCGCTGCCTTGATGCCCTCTTTGAGGCCGATGTCAGCACGCTTTATCAGGTGATGGCGGAGCAGGTCGTTGAACGATTGGGGCTCAAAAGTACTGCAGTACACCTCGATATCACCAGCTTCCACGTCGATGGCGCCTATGACCAAGCCGATGGCGAGCAGCTCGGTAAGTTGCAATTGGTACGGGGCTATAGCCGCGACCATCGGCCAGAGCTAAACCAGGTTATCCTGGAGCTTATCTGTGAAAATCAGGCCGGCCTGCCCATCTACATGCAAGCCTTGAGTGGTAATATTAATGATACCAAGGCCTTTGCCCAGACGGTACGGCGCCACTTGAGCAGTCTCAAGGCCGCGCAGGAGAGTCGTTATCTGGTCGGCGATGCGGCGCTGTATTGCGCCGACACCTTGCAACTACTGGCACAACAGCAACAGTTGTTCGTGACTCGTGTGCCTGTCACCCTCAATGAAGCCAAGCGAGCCGTGGCAACCATTGGCACCCAGTCGCTGGTTGCGCTGGGCAATGGCTATCATGGCTGTTGGCAAAGCGCCAATTATGCCGACGTCGCGCAGCGTTGGTTGCTGGTGCGCAGCGAACAGGCCAGCCACCGTGAGCAGCAAACATTAGCCAAAAACCTACTGAAAGACAGCACGCGTGAACTGAAAGCCTTCAACAAATTATGTGCCCAGCGTTTTGCCTGCGAGACCGATGCGCAGGCTGAATTAGCCCGTTTTGCTGTCAGCTTAAATCTGCTGCAACTAGAAGCAGAAGTCGTGAGTGAACCTATCTATGCAGGGCGCGGAAGGCCCCAAAAGGGTGAAATGCCGGTGAACTACCAATTTCACATCAAGGGGTTAGCCGCAAGTAGCTTGGCGCGGGTGGCTGAGGCGCGCAACCAGACAGGGGTGTTCATCCTCGCGACCAATGATCACAGTGAAACGCTCACCATGGCTGAGCTGTTGGCTACCTATAAAGCCCAGCAGAATGTCGAGCGTGGTTTTAGGTTTCTGAAAAGTCCCGAATTTTTAACCCGACATTCCGCAGCTAATTTAGGAATAAACTACCTCATAGAATCTACCGAGTAATTTGAGTAGTTGTGTTTGGTGATCTTGAAGTCCAGTGATGAACCTTTGGCCGTTAATCTCTAGCGTATCTATGCCTTCGAATTGCAAGAAGACCCAACGTGCCGTCGGTCTGGAGGTCGTCTTGTTCTTTACCATACTTGGGAAGAACGCTTCGGTTTGTGCGAGTTGTTCTCTGATTTTGTGTTCTAAACTAGCGTAAACAAGCAAGCTCAACGTCATTATCATTAGCAACGCTTCAATGCGCTCAGGCTTTTTCAAGAAGATGGAAGAGGTTAAAAACTCAGGGCTTTTTAGAAAACGGAAGCCGCGCTCGACTTTTTGTTGCGATTTGTAATGTGCTAGAAGAGCCGCCATGGTGAGTGCTTCATTGTCGGTGTCATTCGTCGCGAGGATAAACATGCCTACTTTGAGCTTAGCCAGTTTTACTTTTTCTAGGTCGGTGAAGGGGGCGGCTTCGATAAAGTATTGGTATCCTGTCGGTGCTTCATCTGTCTTTGGGCGGCCCGAATGAGAGTAAGTCGGCTGTTTGATGAGAGTGCCTTGTTCAAACCCAAGTAAGTCACATTGTTTCTTGAAATCGTTAAACGCTAATTCTGCGTCAACTTCACAAGCGAATGGTTTTTTACTTAGCTTTTCCAACGCTTTGATTTCTTTTGCTATGTTTTTCTCTAAGTTCTTGAAGAAAGTGATTTCTTCCCGCTTGGTGGCCTGTTCACTGTGAACGAGCAACCAACGTTGATTGACCTTTCCGTAATCCGAGTCTATCCAACATCCTGAGTAGCCATGACCGATAGTGCTTAATTGCTCTGGCTCTAGCGCAAGTAGTGCTTGTTTTGCGAGCTTGATGGTCATGGGGACACGGGTAATGAATTTTTGATTTTGCTCATCTAGCGAGGAGATGCTTTCTTCGGTGTACAAAGCGGCATCAGCGATAAAGTAACGACTATTTTGCGCGGCTTTTAGGCAATGTATGTGTCTTTTAGTGACTTCAGCGAATGCCTTGGCATCATTGGTGTTACCACTCAGTGCTTGCATGTAAACAGGAATACCTGCTTGGTTTTCACAGATGAGTTCAAGCACGACTTGGTTAAGCTCTGGCCTATGATCCCGACTATAACCTCTTACAAGCTTAATCACGTTGGTGTTTTCATCTTGTGCATACTCACCATCAACGTGGAAGCTAGTGATATCAAGATGAACAGAATCGGTCGTCAAGCCCAGTTTATCAACAACACGCTCAGCAATAACCTGATAGAGCGCTGAGACATCGGCTTCGTATAGAGCATCTAATGTGCGGCCTAGTACATCATCAGTCAGGTGGTGTGCTTCAATGTCTTTGGCGAGTAGCTTAGATACAGGCTTGGTCTTAAAAAAGTCCGAGAACATGTGCAGTGTTCTGCTATGAAAGCCAAGTCCATTTAGGAGCATGGCCAATACCGCGTCACCATGAGAAACATTGTGGTCAGAATATTTTGGGATAACGGCATCTATCATCCGTGGCAGGCCAATTTCGTGACAAAAGGCGGCAATGAGACCAAGGTGATCTAAGCGTTTAATAACAGGATGGGTAGACATATTTTGAGACCGTCAAATAGCAGTAATAGATCAAAACTGTCGATCGCGGTCAAGATGGTGTCGTAGTTTTTATGAAAAGCTGATCGCCAGATCACACTATTTAAATTCTGGAATTAGCTGCGGAATGACGGATAATACCAATACTTTGACATAGTGCCTTTTTCATCGGAGGCACTATGAACCAAGAGCAAAAGCGCGCCCATTGGGCAACAGTTGTTGAGCAACAAAAACAAAGCACGCTTTCCATCAAGCAATTCTGTGCAGACAGCGGCATCAGTTATCAAACCTTCTACTATTGGTCTAAGCGATTGCGTTCTCCTGACGCAACGCAAACACTTCAGCCTATTATTTTCAATGAATATGAAGAGACGAAGGCTGAGTCGGTGATCATTACTTTTGCCAATGGTATTCGCGCTGAATTACCAACAACACTGAGTACCGCTCAGATCAAACACTGGGTGGATGCCTTGCAATGACTCCCTCCGGCAAGGTCTTTCTGGTCTCCGGTGTCACCGACATGCGAAAGTCTATCGATGGTCTGTCGCTCATTGTCGCCGAACAACTCGACATGGACCCGTTCAGCGAGGCCTGGTTTATATTCTGTAATCGCGGACGCGATAAACTCAAAATCTTGTTTTGGGATACCAACGGGTTTTGGCTTTACTATCGCCGTTTGGAGAACGGTACCTTCAAATGGCCTCGCCCGAATTCCCAGGGCGTGATTGTCATCAGCAAACCGCAACTTCACTGGTTGCTCTCTGGGCTGTCACTCGAGAACAACAAAGCCCATCGGCCTTTAAATGGGCTAGAAGTGTGATGCTAGACACTGATCGTAATTTTGCACTTGAACGATCCTTTTTAACCGTCACACTGGGCACCATACAATGCTGTAGATGATGCCCAGTGACCGACTACCCCGATGATATAGAACAACTCAAGGCCATGCTTCTTGCCAAGGATGCATTGTTGCAGGCCAAAGAGGAGGAAGTCGCCGCCCTCAAAACGCAGGTGCAATTGCTCGTTGAGCAGCTCAACCTCAGCAAATCCAAACGCTTCGCTGCCCAAAGCGAAAAAGTCGCCAAAGGAACGTTCAACGAAGCTGAACAGCAAAACGCGTTGCCTTCCTCACCTAAAGAGCGCAGAAAAACGGGTCGTAAACCGCTGCCTGCTGACCTTGAACGCGAGGTGCAAACCCATACCTTAAATGCGCCGTATTGCGACTGCTGTGATGCGCCTTTACATGAATGCGGTAAGGAAATCAGCGAAACCCTGAAAATCCTACCTCAGCGAGTGAGTGTCATTCGCCATGAGCGCACCAAATATGCTTGTCGCCACTGCGAGCAAACAGCCGAAACCAGCAAAGTGGTCACAGCTCCAAAACCGGCGAGTATGCTCCCTAAAAGCCTTGGCAGTGCCGAGGCCTTCGCCGCCGTGGTCACCGCCAAATACGTCGATGCACTGCCGCTCTACCGTCAGGTAGATATCCTGAACCGCTCGGGTATAGATATTAGTCGCGCCACCTTGGCCAACTGGTGTGTGCAGCTTGGCAGTAAAGTGCAGGTCATTATCGATGCAATGAAAGCGCAGCTCCTAAAAGAATCCCTCATCTGCGCCGATGAAACCACGGTGCAAGTGCTCAGAGAAGAAGACAGACAGGCCCAGTCCAAATCCTATATGTGGGTTTATCGCAGCGGCGAGTTCACCCCCAATCCCGTCGTCATCTACGACTATCACCCCAGCCGAGCAGGCGCTTGTGTGCGCGAATTCCTTGGTGATTACCATGGTTATCTGTTGTCAGATGGTTACAGTGCGTATGACACGGTAGACGGTGTCACTCAAGCCGCGTGCATGGCGCATGTGCGCCGCAAGTTCACCGATGCTCAAAAGGCATCCCCTTCGAAAAAGGCAGGGAAACCCGAAAAGGCCCTGGCCTTTATCGCCAAACTGTATGGGATAGAAAAGCGAGCCAAAACGCTGTCGGCCGAAGCCCGCCAACAGCTGAGGATGCAAGAAAGCCTCCCCATATTGAATGACTTCAAAGCGTGGCTCGATAGCCTGAATGTGCTGCCCAAAGGAGCATTAGGCCAGGCCATCACCTACACCAAGAATCAGTGGCCTAAGCTGCTGACCTACCTGGAAGATGGACATATCAGCATCGACAACAATGTGACAGAGCGGGATATCCGGCCGTTCACGACGGGGCGAAAAAACTGGATGTTCTCAACGTCAGTCGGTGGTGCGAAAGCCAGTGCCAATCTGTATAGCTTGGTCATGACGTGTCGGGCGAATGACATCAACCCCTATTATTACTTCCGGCACCTGTTCACGGAGTTGCCAAAGCGTTCAATCGCCGATGATATGTCGGATCTGATGCCATGGAATGTTGATCTCAGTGGAATTGAGTAGGGCTTCACTGGTTCATTAACCGCTTACAGCCAAATTTTATAAATGGCGGCGTAAACCATGACGGATGCTAGGCTGATCACCCTCTTAAAAATCTGTATTAGCATAGGGCTGTGCCTGATTGCGCTCGGCATTTATCTGCATAACTTTAATGAAAGTGTCGAAGCCATGGGTGTTAAGGGGATTATTATCAGCGCCGTATGCGTTGCCGTTGGCATGGCGTTATCCCTGCCGACCAAGATGTATTTAACCTTTCTACTGGTTAAGCGCGAGGCGGATAAGCAAGGCGACGCTGAGCATTAATCCTTAGCCAAACCACAGTCAATGCCGCAATAAATCCCACTGTTCTACTTGCTGCTCACTGCATAAAACTCCCGCTGGTGTTTTTTTAACATAATTAACCCAAGACTAATGGTCGAAAAACACCGATAATTCCCCCCAGATGATAGCGCCCAAGGGCAATGCTGTGCGGTAACGGATGCGATTACCGCGTTTGAGCATATTGAGTGGAAAAATTCTAATGGAAATCAAAGTTAATTTTCTCGACAACCTGAGACTCGAAGCCAAGTTCGACGATTTTACGGTAACGGCCGATCAGCCCATTCGTTATAAGGGCGACGGCTCGGCGCCGAGTCCCTTCGACTACTTCTTAGCTTCTTCGGCGCTGTGTGCGGCCTACTTTGTGAAGGTATATTGTAAATCCCGCGATATTCCGACGGACAATATCCGCCTGTCGCAAAACAATATTGTCGACCCAGAAGATCGCTATAACCAGATTTTCCAGATCAATGTCGAATTGCCCGATGATATTTCGGATAAAGACCGCGAAGGTATTCTGCGCTCTATCGACCGCTGCACAGTGAAAAAAGTAGTGCAGACTGGCCCAGAATTTAGAATCGAAACCGTTGAAAACCTCGATGCCGATGCCAATGCCATGTTGATGGGTCATCCCGCGGGAGAGAGCAGCACCTATATTTTGGGCAAAGATTTACCGCTGGAGCAGACCATTGCCAATATGACGGCGATGCTCGCCGATTTGGGGATGAAGATTGAGATCTCCTCATGGCGCAATATTGTGCCCAATGTGTGGTCACTGCATATCCGTGATGCCGCATCGCCCATGTGTTTTACCAATGGTAAAGGCGCAACCAAAGAGAGCGCGCTGTGCTCGGCCCTCGGCGAGTTTATCGAGCGTTTAAACAATAACTTCTTCTATAACGATCAATTCTTTGGGGTTGAGATCGCGAGTAGCGAGTTTGTGCATTACCCGAATGAAAAATGGTTTGCTTTAGAAGAGGACGATTCGCTGCCAGCGGGATTGTTAGATGATTATTGCCTCGAGATTTACAATCCCGATGAGGAGCTGTGTGGCTCGCATCTTATCGACACTAACTCGGGCAATCGTGAACGTGGTATTTGTGCGATTCCTTATACCCGTAAATCCGATGGCGAGACTGTGTACTTTCCATCAAACCTGATTGAAAACCTGTTCTTAAGCAACGGCATGAGCGCGGGTAATAACCTGAAAGAAGCCGAAGTGCAGTGTCTCTCTGAGATATTCGAGCGCGCGGTGAAACGCCAAATCATCGAGCAGGAAATCGTCCTGCCAGACGTGCCTATGTCGGTGTTAGAAAAATACCCAAGCATTCTTGCGGGCATTAAGGGTTTAGAAGAACAAGGCTTCCAAGTGGTGGTGAAAGACGCCTCCTTAGGCGGCCAGTTCCCTGTGATGTGCGTGACGCTGATGAACCCGAAAACCGGCGGCGTATTTGCCTCCTTCGGCGCCCACCCAAGCTTTGAAGTGGCATTGGAGCGCAGCCTAACCGAATTACTTCAAGGTCGCAGCTTCGAAGGCTTAAACGATGTGCCAAAACCGACCTTTAACAGCATGGCGGTGAGCGAGCCAGAAAACTTTGTCGAGCACTTTATCGACTCAACAGGGGTGATCTCTTGGCGCTTCTTTAGCAGCAAGCATGACTATGAGTTCTGCGAATGGGATTTCTCCGGCACCAACGAAGAGGAAGCGGACCGCTTATTCGGCATTTTAGAAGAGCTGGGTAAAGAGGTGTATGTTGCCGAATTTACCCAGTTAGGCGCATCGGCTTGCCGTATTTTAGTCCCTGATTACTCTGAGGTTTATCCAGTTGAAGACCTGATTTGGGATAACACCAACAAAGCGCTGGATTACCGTGAAGATATTCTGAATCTGCATTCTCTAAGCACTAAGCAATTGGTTAACCTAGTCAATCGTTTAGAGGAAAGTCAGCTCGATAACTACACCGATATTCGTACCCTGATTGGTATCGTCTTCGATGAAAATACCGTCTGGGGCAAGTTAACGATTATCGAACTTAAGATCCTGATTTATCTAGCACTCGGCGCGCATGAAGAGGCGCTCGAATTAGTCGGTGAGTTCCTGCAATTTAACGACAATACTGTGAAGCGCAATCTGTTCTTCCAAGCAATGAGCGCGGTACTGGAAGTGACACTGGATGAAGACCTTGAACTCGAAGACTTTAGCCATAACTTTACCCGCATGTTTGGCGCGGAAGTGATGGAACAAGTGGTCGGCAGCGTTACTGGTAAAGTCCGTTTCAGCGGCTTGACTAAGACCAGCATGCAGCTCGAAGGGATTGAGCCACATTTACGCTTAATTGAAAGCTATAAGAAACTGCACGCCGCCCGCAAGGCCAAAGCAGCGAACTAATAGTAAATATTAAGTATTTGATATGATTAAAAAAGCGAACCTAGGTTCGCTTTTTTAATGGCCGTTGCCACGGATATACAGCCTTAAGCACTATTGGCGATAACGCGATTCTTACCATTCCGCTTGGCTTGATAGAGCGCGGCATCGGCGCGTTTTAAGGTGTCTTCATAGGATTTATCGCTCGCCTCTATGGTGGCGACACCAATACTGACGGTGGCGAAGAGCCCTTTTACGGCGTGTTTTTGTAGTGCTTTGAAGCAGCAATCGCAGAGAAATTCTGCAAACACTATGGCTTGATCGTATTCAACGCCGGGCAGGGCGACGACAAACTCATCCCCACCAAAACGGTAGGCACTGTCGGTTTTGCGAAATTGCTGCTTGCAAGTGTCGGCCACAGCCATGATGACGTTATCACCCGCATGGTGCCCAAGTTGATCGTTGATCAATTTTAGATTGTCCAGATCGAGCACTAAGATCGAGGCGGGAATGCGGTGCCTACTATAGGTATCGAACAGCAGGTTTAAGTCGCGCTCTAATCGGCGACGGTTAAATAGTCCTGTGAGTTGGTCTGTATCGCTTAATTGCCGAAGCTGGACTTCAAGCTGATGGCGTTTGGAGATATTGCTGGCGACCCATAGCACCACGGGTTCATTATCGACGAGAAAATCTAATGCCTGAATGCGCCCTTCAAACCAAATAGGTTCGGTGGGGCCTTGTTCAGGTAAGCCTTTGATATCTTTGTTACTGAGCTCATATTCTTCGATGAGCAATTTACGGCTTATTAAAGCTTGTTCAATAATGCTGAGGTAATAATTGGCTTTTTCTTCGTTTAATACGTCACTGATATATAGGCCGACTAATCCACTACCATCATGGTAATAACGATCATCTTTACCGCCAAACACCGCAATATAACGGCCACTTTGGGAAAGGATAAACGCTGGATCGGGTAGGGCGTCCAGCACTAAAGCGATTTGCTCAACATTGATCATCAAATCTACTCCCTGACACATTTTATGTGTTCATTATCCTTGCTACTGCAAATGTCATTATTGGCAGTCATTTGGTTTTGAATTTAGCTTTTTTTTGTGGATATTCAAACCTTAAACTTGGGTTCAGCATTGTTAACAATATGATGAATAGTCGACTAGCTTTATCAGTTTAGGTGGTTTTTGTGGTCAAATCCTCGATCTGCAAATAATTAGGGTTAATCCCATTTAGGTGAGAGTGTAAACTTTGGCGCATTAACATTTAAAACGAGGAAATGCCATGCACACGGCAGATGATTTTATTCAGTATTTAGCGCTTGAGCAGCATGTAGAAGGCGGATATTACCGTTCGTCTTATCGCTCCGATTCGGCCTTCGATTCGAGTCGTCAGCTGTGGAGCAGTATTTATTTCTTACTGCGAACGGGTGAAGTGTCGCATTTTCATCGACTTACGGCCGATGAGATGTGGTATTTCCATGCGGGGCAATCATTGACGATTTATATGATTTCCCCCGAAGGCGAGCTGACCACGGCGCAGTTAGGACTTGATTTAGCTGCGGGCGAAAGACCACAGTTTTTAGTGCCTAAGGGCTGCATTTTTGGCTCGGCGATGAATCAAGATGGATTCTCGCTGGTGGGCTGTATGGTATCACCCGGTTTTACCTTCGATGACTTTGAGTTGTTTAGCCAAGAAGCTTTGCTGGCGATGTATCCGCAGCATAAAGAAGTGATCTACAAGCTGAGTCGACCAGAGGCGAAATAGCGCCGTTAGATCATTGCGTTATCATGCAATAGGTTATTCGTTGAATGGATTCAATCGCCGCATGGCTTTTATCTAGACATGCGGCTTAGTGAGGATTAAGTGCGAATAATGTGGGTTACTTGCACCATGGCATCACGTGCCGATTGGCTGACGCCAGCGAGTTGGAAGAAGCCGTGGATCACCCCTAAATAGCGGCGGCAATGGGCATCGACGCCTGCATCTAATAGGTTACGGAATAGCTGTTCGCCCTCATCTAACAGGGGATCGAACTCGGCGGTAATAATGTGAGTTTCGGGTAAACCTGCTAAATCCTGGCTACGCAGTGGGCTGGCTTCAACGTCGGTTCTGGGATGCCAGTCGAGGTACATATCAAAGCCTGTGAGCAGTGTGTCGCGGGTGATAATGTACTTGTCGCCATTGTCGATATAACTCTGGCTTTTGGCGGTCGCATCCAACATCGGATAGATAAGCACTTGTTTTTTAGGCAACCATTGCCCTTTGGCTTTTAACCGCAGGCAAGTGACTAAGGCTAAATGGCCGCCGGCACTGTCGCCCATCAGAGTGATATTGGTGTTATCGCCGCCCCATTGCTGGCAATGTTGCTGTACGAGATTGGCAGCATTGAAGGCATCGTCATGGGCTGCTGGGTACACATGCTCAGGGGCGAGACGATAGCTAACCGCCACCACTAATGCGCCGGAATCATTGGCGATTTTACGCAGTTGCTGATTATGAGTAGCGATGCCGCCGCTAACAAAACAGCCGCCGTGATAGTAAATGACCACGGGTAAGTTGTTATCCGCCGAGGGCTTAAAAAGGGTTAATTCTATACCCTCAAGGGATAAGGTTTTGACCTCAAATACGGCTTCCGGCTCGCCAGCCAATACTGTGCTGGCGATATAGCCTTGGCGACGCTCCTCAAGGCTTTGCTCGCGCACCGAAGGGCAACCTGCGGCGATAAACTCGCTCACCAATTGTTTAATTCCGTCTTCTAAATAGCGTTGGCTCATGTGCAGTTTCCCTGAATATATTCGGTGAGCGTTTATCGCCCCTTGTGGTCGGCAAAGTGTATCGACTCAATCACGAAAAGGGTAGTGTGTCATGGGGGATTTGCAATTAACGCCATCTATTTCAGTTGATTAGCAGTTATTGATTAACGCTTATTGATTTGTCATTGCTGATGTATTGCGACTCCTATGTATTGAGCTTCGCCCAATGAATACGGTTGCAGGGGCAGGTTTTAGGTTTGATGAAGGATTGAGCACAATCTAAAAATGTAAGAAAATTACCGCTCGCCAGCCTTGGCGTGTTATTGCTATTTCACTTGTCTTCCAGCGGTAAGGATTGGACGTGGCCACATCAGCTAAAACCCTGCAACAACGCATGGGCATTGTCGCCCTCACTTGGCCGATTTTTATCGAAACCTTGCTGCAATCCTTACTCGGGATCAGCGATATTTTTATGCTGAGCCATTATTCCGATAATGCGGTTGCGGCGGTCGGACTCACCACCCAATTGATGTTTTTTATGATGGTGATGTCCATGATGGTCAGCACGGGTGCCAGTATTCTGATCAGCCAAAATAACGGTGCGGGGCGAACCCAACAGGCGACCGATATTGGTGTCGCCAGCGTGGCCTTAAGTTTAGGTTTAGCAGTGGTGATGGGCGCTGCGATGTTTTTCAGTGCCCACGGCATTATCGGTTTATTTGCGCTAGAGCCTAAGGTTGCGGGCTATGGTTACGATTATCTGCTGATCTGCGGCAGTTTAAGTATCGGACTGGTGATGAACATCGCCTTTGCTGCCATCTTACGTAGTTACGGTTTTACCCGCTCGGCTATGTTGGTCACATTGAGCACGGGATTGATGAACGTGCTCGGTAACTATATTGCCCTCTATTCTCCCTTTGGTTTGCCGGTTTATGGGGTAACTGGGGTGGCGATTTCGACTGTGACCAGCCAGATGATTGGTGCCTTGATTATGCTGGCGGTGATCCGCAGTAAGCATATTCCGCTGCCAATGCAACGACTTAAATTATTGCCGCGCAGCACCTATTGGAGCGTGATGCGCATAGGTTTGCTTAATGCGGGCGAAATGCTGTCCTACAATGTGGCGCAGATGACCATCATCTATTTTATCAGCCAGATGGGCACCTTATCGTTAACGGCTTATACCTATGGCTTGAATATCAGTCGCTTTATTTACTGTTTTTCGGTGGCATTGGGGCAGGCGGCGCAAATCCAAACCGGTTACTACGTCGGTAAACAATGGTTTGATGAGATCACTGTGCGGGTGCAAAAGTATTGCTTAGTAGGCTTTATAGTCTCCCTTGCCATAGTGTTAACCTTTTATTGGCAGCGTTTTACCATTGTGGGTTGGTTGAGTGAAAATCCTAAAGTGATTGAACTTACTGCACTTCTGCTATTGGGCTCTATCGCGCTGGAAACCGGCCGAGTCTTCAATCTGGTGATTATTTCGGCATTAAAAGGCGCGGGGGATGTGGCGTTTCCGGTGCGGGTTGGCCTGTTTAGCATGTGGGGAATTGGCGTGTTATTGGCTTGGTTCTTTGGGCTGCATTTAGGTTATGGCGTGCTGGCCGCTTGGCTTGCTGTTGCGGCCGATGAATGGGTGCGAGGCTTGATTATGGTGCACCGTTGGCGCTCGGGTCGCTGGCAGCGTTTTACCCGTATTCCGCCAGCAACCTCAGCTTAAACCTAAAAGGTCACCCCTTATTGGTTGCCCCATTTACCCGATTTCAGCAGTTCATTTTTAAATTGTAGATACCTTGGGTGCCCTGCATCGGTTTCGATTTCCATCGTGCTGTAGGGGGCAAAAAGCGCACCGGGAATTTGGTATCCTCGCGTCAATACATCCTCTAGTGAGGGCATAAAACATTCTTTAATCGGGTCAAAATGGATTTTATAACTGGCATAGCTGCGCTCAACAAATCTATTGGTTATGGTTTTGAATAGCTGTCCAAAAGGCGTGTCGAGCCTCTGTGGCGTGGAGTAATAAAAGCCTTGTCCGTACCAGTAGAGCAATAAGGCGGTACCCGCATCGCAGAGTGGATGTTCGATAATTGCCCTGACCATATCGGGATCATGGTCATCCCAATTCAGGTTGCCCGCGACAAAATGCAATTCCTCAATACTTTGTAAGTCACTGATACAGGTGATTTGTGTCGCCACTTTACCAAAGTAGACGCTGTATTCATGTAAAGCGTCATAATCGGGATCGGCGAGCAATTGGGCGAGGCGGTCATGGTTGGTGATACAGCCTAATTCGGCGCATTCATAGGCGCGGATAAATTGCTCTTGGGTTAATAACTTGGCCACAGGCGTCCTTGGGAGTGTTGAAATAAGCACACTCGCCAGCTCTGCGAGAGCTGGCGAGGAATTGGGCGAGTATTAGAGGTTAAGCTTGCTGTTGCAGCAGGGTACGACAGAGCTTGATAAAGTCGGACGAGGTGACTATTCCCAATACTTTCTTATTGTTATCCACTACGGGTAAACAGCCGAGTTTATTACCGATAAAGTATTCGACTACCACGGTTAAAGGTTCATCAGGGGTGAGAGATTGGCAATCTTTATCCATCACAGTGGCGATGGGGGTGTAACGTTCCTTGCGATCCAATGCGCCTTGGCCGTATTTATTCAACATAGATAATACGCTGGCGATCATCTTTTTGTGGGTAAGAATACCGACTAAGGTGCCGTCGGTTTCAGAAATAACAGGTAAATGGCGCACGCCGCGGGTTTGCATTAAATGGTGGGCATCTTTAAGGCTCGCACCATCGCTGATGCAGATGACCTCTGTGCTCATAATATCGCTGACTTTCATCCTAAATTCCTTTTTTAACAATGCTCTGGTTTGACTCAGCATGAGCCAAAATCTGAGCGATTTGCCTCTTATTCGATGTTAGCAGCTTCATTGCGCCTTATGCCAGTATTGTACAAATAAAGTACGCTATTCAGTATAAGGCTATGAATTAAAAGAAATCATAAAAGGCTGACAAAGATGTCACAAATGTGTAACAGTGATGTCTCACAATCGGGGCCTCATTAGACCTCATACCAGTGAACCCTCATCTTAGAAAGGAATAATAATAATGAAACGAACCGTGACTCGTCGTGATTTTTTAGCCATGTCAGCCAAAGGTATTGGTGCCGCAGTGATTTCCTACGGCCTAATGGGGTGTAGTGACAGTAATGATGATAACTCTGTGCCCGCACAGTTTTTACATGGGGTTGCCAGTGGTGACCCAGCGCAGGATGCGGTGATCCTTTGGACCCGTGTGACGCCGGATTCTGTGGGGGATGTAAAAGTCAGCTGGCAAGTCGCCAGTGATGCAGCGTTCTCCCAATTAGTGACCACGGGGGAGATGGTCACTAATGCTAATCGTGATTACACCGTTAAAGTTGATGCCCGCGGTTTACGTGCGGGACAAACCTATTTCTACCGCTTTATGACGGCGGATAAAACCTCTGTCGTGGGCAAAACGCGCACTTTACCCGAGGGAGAGGTGAGTTCAGTCAAGTTAGCCGTGATGTCCTGCGCTAACTTTCCTGCGGGTTATTTTAACGTGTATGAATTGGCAGCGGCACAGGATGATCTCGATGCCGTGGTGCATCTTGGGGATTATATTTACGAATATGCCCGTGGTGGTTATGCCAGCGAACATGCGGCAGAGCTTGGCCGAGAAGTGTTACCCGCCAATGAGCTACTAACACTTAGCGATTATCGTACCCGTTACGCCCAATACCATACCGATGCCAGCCTGCAAAAACTGCATGCTAAAGTGCCTTTTATTACGGTATGGGACGACCACGAAGTAGCAAACGATACTTGGCGTGATGGCGCTGAGAATCATAACGAAGGCGAAGGGACTTTTGCGGCACGCAAAGAAGCGGCGTTGCAAGCTTACTTCGAGTGGCTGCCAATCCGTCCATGGCGCGAGGGCAACCATGAGGAGATTTACCGTAGCTTTAGTTACGGTAATCTAGTCGACTTACATATGCTCGATACGCGTGTGTTAGCCCGTGATAAGCAGCTCGACTATGCCGACTATATGGATGCCAGCACGGGCGCCTTCGATGGCGAGCGTTTCCGCGCCGATGTGATATCGACCTCTCGCACCATGTTGGGTTTAACCCAGTTGCTCTGGTTACAGGGCACCTTATTGCAAGCCACGGGTACTTGGCAGGTGTTGGGTCAGCAGATCCTCATGGGCAAAATGTCTCTACCTGCCGCGATTGCCACCCAGCAAATGAGCATTCCACAATACGCCATGCTTGGTGCGCTGGCGAAGTTAGCGGCCCGCGCAGCGGCAAATGATCCAACCTTAACGGCGGCAGAATTACAGTATTTACAGGCCAACCAAGCCTTGTTAACGCCAGAGGTGATTGCCCTGCTGCAACTGCCATCTATTCCTTATAATTTGGATGCATGGGACGGTTATGCCTATGAAAGAGAAGTGATTTTAGGCACGGCTAAATCGAAAAATCACAACCTAGTGGTGATCGCGGGTGACACCCATAACGCCTGGGCGAATGAGCTTAAAGACGTCAACGGTAATAGTGTTGGGGTGGAGTTTGCCACAAGCTCAGTATCATCCCCTGGATTGGAATACTATTTAAATCTGCCTGTGGAGCAGATCCCCGCAACCGAGGCGGCAATTGTCGAGTTGGTGCCGGATCTTAAATACACCAACCTCAAAGATCGCGGTTTTATGACCTTAACCTTCACTAAGGAAGCGGTGCGTAGCGACTGGCATTATGTCAGCACGATTCTGGCGAAGGAGTTTGAAGAGTCGACCAGCCGTAGCTACAGCGCCATGACTAAGGTCGGTGAACATATTATCAACCCAGTGAGCTAACTTAAGCGCCAAACTTAAGCTCCATCCTTTGCGTTGAGCTTGTACTCGTTCCTTGTTGGCCACCTTTGGGTGGCCTTTTTTTGCGCGTTTTTGTTAGTTCTGTCCTAAAAATGCAAAATAAACCGCAGTTAATCTACAACTTATTACTATTACTGCAGCACGGTGGTTTTTTTTGGTATAAAATTCGCTCCCAAAATTCGGCGGCTGCCTACACTTGCTAGGACTCTTATAAAGAGAATGCTGTTCTCGTGTTTTGGACGCCGAACAGACCTTACTAGGTAAAAAGCTACGCTTTGTCGCCTAAAATCAATAATTAAGATGGGGATCGGTGTCATGTCAGAAAAATATTTCGTTACCGCACAGCAACTGCTCGAAGATTCATTTCTATTAGCTTCACAGGTTTATGAGAGTGGATTTCGTCCGCAGTTTATCGTGGGTATTTGGCGTGGCGGTGCTCCAATCGGGATCGCGGTACAAGAGTTTTTCGACTTTAAAAAGGTTGAAACCGACCATATCGCCGTGCGTACCTCGTCTTACTACGGTATTGGTACCGACAAGCAAAGCAAAGAAATCAAAGTACATGGTCTGCATTACATTGTTGAAAATGCCAATGCCAGCGATAGCTTACTGATTGTGGATGATGTGTTTGACTCTGGCCGCAGTATCCATGCGCTGAAGGAAAAGTTAAGCCAACTGATGCGCTTAAATATGCCGCAGGACATTCGTATCGCTTGCCCTTATTACAAGCCAAAGAATACCGCTGTGCCTTTAAAGCCTGATTACTATATCCATGCCTCTGAAGACTGGTTAGTGTTCCCACATGAAGTGACGGGTTTAACGCCGGAAGAAATTGCCGAAGGTAAGGGCGATTTAAAAAATATTCAGCATCTTTTTAAGTAAAAAGAATCTGTTAATAAAAAGCGTTAGCAGTTTTTGCTAACGCTTTTTTGTTTCTCGGTTTTGAAATAGCGCCTATTGTTTTGGCCTATAAATCCATGCAGTTGGCATAGTAAGTCACAGTCGCTGGCCAGTCCGAAAACACGCCAATCACGCCCACATCTTTAGCTAACACATCGAGTAGTTCGTAGGTATCGCCCTCATTATCAATGGCATCGGTAATACTTTGATAATAAAAGCCGCCACCATTTTTTAATAAACCAGAACGTTCCAGCGACCATGTGGTGATCTTAAGTCCCGAGGCTTTCGCAGCCTTAGCGTATTCCGATGGAATGATTTTTTTATCCGCATCTAAGGCGACTAAAACCCAGAGTGGCGGCGCGATAATTTCGACGCCTTGGGTCTTTAAATCCGCCATTGAGGGTGACCAAGTCGCTGGATTTTGCGGATCGAAGGCGTTGTTATAATCGTACCTGTCATCGAGAAATACTGCCTGTTTAGCAAATTCAGGCGCGTTGGCGACCCAATATTTAATGTCATCCAAAATAAAGGATTGAGGAAAAACCTGTGAGGCATCGACGCCTGCTGCTGTATATTCATCGAGCATTTTCTGGGCGTACTGCTGCTGAGTAAAACCATCGAAGGGCATAGCTACGCTCGCGGCTTTTAGCTCGGGCGTCATTTTTACACCAGCTTTTTTAAACATCTCAATGCTTTCGGCGTGGGTCATTAGGGTGCCATTGCCAGCATATAAATCCGTGCGCCACTTAGGCGTACCATTCATAAACTCCTCGACAGTGGTGGCCTTGGGATTCTCGCCCTCCATCTTACCCTTTAAGGTTTTAAACTCGGCAAGGGTGATATCACTGGTACAGCAGGTTGCTGTGGCGGCAATGCCATTGGACGGATCGGCGGGCGTAAAAGGCACAGAGCATTTATTGGCAAGTTCGGGAATGGCCAAAATATTGGTCGTGCTGGCGAGATCGCACTGAGAGTGGCGGCAGACTAAGGCTTTATCGGCGGTAAAGGTCACATCACACTCGACGATACCCGCGCCGGAATCAATAGCCGCTTGGTAGGATTCTTTGGTGTGTTCAGGAAACTGCATCGCCGCGCCGCGATGACCGATGGAAAAATCACTACGGTAGAAATGATCGGTTTCGCACTGGGCTAAGCGGGTTTTAAGTGTGCTGTCTTGCATCTGGCGCACCAGAAACAGCGGCCGCTCACCCACTTGGGCCGCAACCATTTGAGTGGTGGGTGCTGTGGTCTCGTTATCTTTAGTATCACTGTTGCAGCCAGCAAGCAGAGCTGTTGTGGCAAATAGCATGTAGCGTGTTATTGGAGAGGTTTTCATCATCTTTCCTAGATTGAGTTTTTGTGAATGGATTCACCTCACACTCTAAAATGGCTAGATGACTAAATATGTTCAGTTTTATGATCAAAACAAGAAAAGTTACCGTTTGCCCGCCGCTTTTACGCTAGCTTGATACTGAGCTTAGGACTAAGATTAGGGCGAAAAATCATCTAGCATGTCGCGTTACTTTTGGGATTATTACGGCTATTTGAAAGTGCTAAGCATGAAAATTTTCTCGCAAGCGATCTTTCTGTGCCGAAATCAAGTAAACTGCGCTCCTTTTGTTTTATGATGGCGTTTGTATCGCTTGATAAGACAAACGTGGCAAGCATCATTTAGGAAATAGAGCAGAATGAGCAAGGGTAAAAAATACGATTTTCGCGTCACTCAAGCTGAAAATGGTTGGAAGACGGAAATCACTCGTCGTATGACGTCGACTAAGACGGTTGTGTCGAAAAGCCATGATGGTTTTGCGACTGAGGCCGAGGCACAAGCTTGGGGTCAAGCCGAGCTGCAAGTGTTTTTAGGCACACTGGTTGAGCGTAATAAGCGTCGCTCAGAGAAACAAGCTAAGGCTAAATTAGCGGCTGCATTAGCAGCGGAAGCGGCAACTGACGCCGATGATTTTGATGATGAAGACGAGTTCGGCGAAGAATAAATCGCAGAAGAAATCTCGGAACAAAAGTCTCGAAGGCAAGCTGGCTTGTGAGCCAATCTGCATTCAACAAAAAGCGGACCCAAGGTCCGCTTTTTGTTATGCCATCTTAAGGTGTTCCCCTAAGTAGCTGTTAGGCAATGGAATTATCCTTGAATTTTAAAGCTACCTTGCATAATCGCCCAGTGACCTGGGAAGCTGCAAAAGAATTGGTAAGCTTCAGTTGGGCTCATGCCCGCAGTACTAAATTTTATCGAAGTAGATTCACCGCCACCCACTAACGCAGTGTGAGCAATAACACGGGTATCACCGGCTTTAACATAAGCTGCATCGGCACCAGCACTCATTCCATCGGTCGCAACGGCAGACATATCTGCGGCTTTAGTTAATACCCAGTTGTGGCCCATAGCGGCTTTGGGCAGGGTACCAGTGTGCGTTAGGGTCAGTGTGACTTCTTTACAGGTAGCAGGAACAGATAGCTCTTTAGTGTCAAATTGCATTGCGTCAGTCGCAGCAATCTTGAGTTCACATTCGTTAGCACTCGCTTGGCTGGCGACGAATAATCCTAGACCGAGTAGGCTTGCGCTAGTCATGTTACGGAAAGTGGTGCTTTTCGCTTTCATCTGGTACTTCCTTATTCTGAACAAGGTGGATCGAGCCGTTTGACTCGAGTATGCGCTGCTCAGCATAGGTTGAATTCATTAAATGGGAATGAATTCGGTATGTAAATTATGTATATACAACTTTTGATTGAAAGAGATTGAGTGCGACAATTTGCCGCACTCATCAGGCATTAACGCGGCACTTCGTTGCGGTAGGGAATGGCGCGTTGTGCGCCTTCACGGGTAACCGTAATCGCCGATGCCGCATTGGCAAAGCCGACGGCGGCGGCAATCGACATACCTTCACTTAAGCCGACAACCAGTGCACCGTTGAAGGTATCACCAGCGGCGACTGTATCTATGGCTTGTACTTCAAGTGCCGGAATTAGCCCGGTAAAGCCTGCGCTACTGATAAATGCACCTTTGCTGCCTAAGGTGATCACTACCGTCGCAATCCCCTGTTGATGTAGCCATTGGGCGGCGAGTTTGGCATCTTCCTCATGCTTGACCTCTATACCCGTTAAGGCTTCGGCCTCGGTTTCATTGGGAGTAATAATGTCGACCCATTTGAGGTAGTCCAGCTCCTGAGTGGCCGCTGGCGCAGGATTAAGCACAGTGGTGATACCAAGACGTTTGGCCATTTGCAGTGCATTACTCACCGTCTCAGTGGGTGTTTCGAGTTGGATCAGTAGGTATTGCGCATTGGCAAACAGGGCGTAATGTTTTTCTAACTCGGCAGGGCTGAGGTGGGCATTAGCCCCAGCGGCAATCCCAATAGTGTTTTCGCCATTTTCAGCGATAAAAATCATCGCTGTACCTGTACTCATATTGGCAACTTGAGTGATGCCATCAGCTTGTATACCGTCCTTGAGCCAACTATTGCGCATTTCATTACCGATACCGTCTTGGCCTACATAGCAAATAAAATCCACACGAGAATCGGGCAGACACAGGCGAGCGCAAGCGACGGCCTGATTTGCGCCCTTGCCACCATGTTCTAGCCGATAACTTCGGCTTTTTAGGGTTTGTCCGGGAGCGGGCAAATACTCAAAATTCATGACATGATCGGCGTTGGCACTGCCGATAACAAGAATATGGCTCATGGAAGGTTCACCTTAGTGTCATCTGCGGTTGAGATACGTTGGAGTGTAGGCCGCTAAGCTGTCAACTAACAAGTCAACAAAGCCTTGTCTGTCGAGTCCAAACAGTACTGTGGCATTCGCAGGTTTAGCCGTAAGCTGATAGCGGTCGACTACCGTCATCCCCAGCGTTAATTCGCTCTGGGTTTCAATCTCTACTCGACAGTCTTGGGCATCAAACAGTTCAGGTTTGAGTAGCCAAGCAATAGTGCAGGGATCGTGCAGCGGCGCACCCACAAATCCCCATTTTGGATCCCTATGATAAATCATAAAGAAATCCAGTAACTCGGCGACACATTTAGCCACAGGGTTGGGAATCGCACGAATACGTTCGATATCTTCATCCATGATCTGTGCTTGATGTGTTACATCGAGGCCGCACATGGTAATGGGAATGCCGGATTTAAACACGATATCGGCGGCTTCTGGGTCGACAAAAATATTAAACTCGGCGGCAGGTGTCCAATTGCCGACACCCGCTGCACCACCCATCAATACAATGCGTTCGATCTTGGCGTGTAACTCGGCGTGGCTTGCAAGTAATAGCGCGATATTGGTAAGTGGCCCTGTGGGAACCAATGTCACGGGCTTATCACTTTGACGCAGCTGCTGCGCCATCAACTCAACGGCATTGATGCTTTGTGGCGTAAAGCTGGGTTCTGGTAATACTGGGCCGTCAAGTCCGGTTTCGCCGTGGACATTATCGGCAATGATTAACTCACGGCTTAAGGGTTTAACCGCACCGCCCGCGACCGGAATATCACTGCGATTTAATAAGGTTAAGATCCGCAGGGCGTTATTAAGCGTTTTATCGGGGGTTTGGTTACCCGCGCTGGTGGTGACGGCGAGTGGAACGAGCTCTGGATGGGCGAGGGCTAAAATGAGCGCAATGGCGTCATCATGGCCAGGATCGCAATCCAGAATAATAGGACGAGTCATACTGTTACTCCTTTAAACAGCGCAATGGAGGCTTAGAATAGCACGCTAAAGCTTGAAGACAGTGAGTCTCATAGTGTCTTTACAATAAACTGTGAGCATTTTCTGATTTCTCTTCATAAGCTGCTACAATAGCGCCCGCTTTAGGCACAATAAAGATAGATATTCAATGCCTTAAATATCATGGAATGATAAGGACGTTCTGGCGTGTTGGTGAATCCTAGTCAATTAACCTCGAGTACCTCCACTCGTTTTTTGGGGTGGTTAGAAATACTCTTAATCTGTATCCCTCTGCTGCTTTTTAGTTTTGCCGCCTTATTTCTGTGGGAAGGCGTGCAAAAGTGGTCGTTGGTCAATCAACTTGAAGAACGTGGTGCTGTCGCCATTGGCCGAGTGATTGACACTGAGTATCGGAGTGAACGAGGTTCGAACGGCATGTCTCGCCAAAGATTGATGTGTTTGGTGGAGTATCACACCGCCGAGGGCGAGGAAATTCGTCAGTGGGATCTCGATGGTGTGGATTGCCGTGCAACTTATCAATTAGTCTCGCCGCAGGATGATACGCCGGGGGCATTAGTGCCCAACTATGCGCAAAGTGCTGTGAGCTACTTGCCTGATGCACCAACACGGGCGAGCGCCAATCTTGAATTAACCCGCGATCGCGCCAAACTGGACGTTGGCTTTGGCGTCGCAGGCTTATTATTTGGCTTGTTTGTCGGTTATTTCTGTTTGAACTTATTTAGAATTCGTTGGGCTGAGTGTCGTTATGTGCCAATGCTCAAGCGTTTAGGACAGCAGCAGGATTACGCTGGGATTATCAATCTGCTTGAAACCTACAGGTGTCACCCCGCCGCGAATATTCTGGTATGGGAAGCAGCCGATCATATCGGCCATTGCAGTGAGTTATACCCGCGTTTTGTTGCCTTATTTGCCCAAATGCAATCTGTGCCAAGCAAAAAACAGTTGGAACCGATAGATGAAACCATTGTGATGATTAGCTTTTATCGCTTGAGTTCCTTAGGGTTTCACGACTTGGCGCTCGCGATGTTAGCCCGTAGCAATCAAGCTTTGTCGGCAAGAACCTTGGCAACCTTTGTACTGATAACTCGCACTTATCAGCTCCCTTTGGCACTGACATTATCCACAGAAAAGCTCAAGGCATTGGAGGCACTTTGTTATGCCAAAGAGCTCAGTTTTGGTTTGGAGGATGAAAAACAATGCTGTGTCGACTTTGCTGCCCGCATCGAATATTTACTTTGGTTAGTTAGATGGGTACTCGATAATACGCATGGTGCGCCGGAGCAAATGGTTAGCCCCGTGCAAGCGCGGATCTTGGCGGCGTTTGGCCAGACAATGGCGCTGCAAACACTCAGCCTCGATAGCGCGCAGGTGATTGATAAAAATACACAAGTATTATTATCTCGGTTAGATACGAGTCATGGTTTTCAGTGCGCATTGAGGCCGATAATCGAGTCATTATCGGATAACGTAGCGCAACATATTCAACAACTCACGTTTTCAGCAACGACAAGGAAATAAGTTATGCAGTCTTATTCAATTCCTCGCCCTTTGGCATTGGTAGCAGCCTTAATCGCCCTACAATTAACGGCTTGTAGTCAGCCGAAACCCGTAACCGTATTCGAAAATGATAAGGAAGCCTTATTGCAGTTTGATAACGGCAAACTGCTCCAATTTAAGGAAAATCCGAGTCCACAGTACCGCCATATTCCCTGTGATTTACCCGCTGTCGAGACTGTGGTCACCAATAGTTCGGCCTTTGCGGCGTTAACACAATCCGGTGAGGTGATCACTTGGGGTGATAGCTATGCTGGTGGCGATAGCCGCGAGGTGACTGAGCAGCTTAAGCAAGTTAAGCAAATCGTCTCGATTAAAGATGGGTTTGCCGCGTTACGTCAAGATGGCACTGTGGTGTTCTGGGGCAATGTGGGTAAATATCGCCTCGACAAAGCCCTACAAAACCGCATGACTAATATTACTAAATTATTCGCCAACCAAGAGGCCATTGCCGCGCTAGATGCCACAGGCAAGGTACACACTTGGGGTTATGGCCCTTACGGTGGCAATAGCTTGCATGTGCAGGATCAATTAGTTGATGTCATTGATATCTTTGCTAAGGGACGCAGTTTTGTCGCCCTCAAAAAACAGGGTAGTGCAGTGATTTGGGGCCAGGTTGAAGAGTCGACCAATATGAAAAAGTTGCTCCCTCAGCTTACGGATGTGGCGAAGATCGAATATTTTCAACACACCTATGCCGCCTTGAAAAAGGACGGCTCAGTAGTGAGTTGGGGCTGGCGCAGTGATACTTATCCTATCCGCAGTGCCTTAAAAGACGTGGCGAGTATGACGGCAAACAATTGCGCATTTGCGGTGTTAAGTCCTACGGGGGATGCGCATTTTTGGGGCGATGGCATTAACTGTGGCGTCGATTGGATTAAAAAAACCGACATTACAGGCGTGAAGGAGATTATCAGCGTCGGCTCAGGTTTTTTATTACTGCGGGATAAGGCGGTGCCGCAAATTGTGGCCGACGACACTGACTACGCGTATATGTTTGGGTTTCACTATGCCCAAGAGATTCTTGATAAATATTGGCAGGAAGGCAGTGTTATTACGCAAGGACCATCTTCCTTTGTGTTTACTCGTCCCGATGGCAAAGTGGTGCCCGTTGGATATCGCGCTAACCGTGATAATGTGGAAAAGTTAATGGCACGTATTCCGCGCCTCACGTGGTTAGATGGCGCAAATGACGGTTATGTTGGCATTAGCGACAAGGGGGAGCTGGTCTCTTGGTCGATGAATTTGCCCATGTTCGACAAGTCGCCTGTGCAACCTGCTGACTCGTTAGTGATTAAGCCGCTGGATTTAAGCCCGGTTGCCCAATGCGAAACCCCTGAGCAACGTCAGGCGATTTTGAGCAAAGACAGACCCCAACCTGCGGCAAAAAACTGGGATGGCGTTTTCTAACTCATCTGAGCTTTCTCGCCAATCTGAGATTAATGGACTTTCATCCGTATAGACGTCTATAATGCGCGCGCTTAGGTCTTTAATATTCTGAGCCTTGTTGGGCGTTAACAGGTTTGACGCCCTTTGAACCTAATTTTGAGTCAACCTTCTGTGGTGCTTGCGATGATGAAGTCGCGAGATAATCGGGAAGCCAGTGAAATTCTGGCACTGCCCCCGCAACGGTAAAAGGTGAGAGACGACCGCATTTGATAGGCGTTCACGATGAGCCCTGTAATCGAGTGTGTAAAGGTCAGTTTCGCGTTCATCTCAAGTTGAGATGGATATAGCCTAAGTCCGGAGACCGGCCCTAAAGGTGTTTTTGAGATTTCGGTGGGCAGATCTCAAAATGCGATAGTGACTATCAGTGTTTTCTACTGAATCAACGGTATCGTGGCGCTAATGCCCCGTTTTCCTTGTAGGAGTTAAAGGTAAAATGGGAACACATCCAACCAAAATTGCGCTGCTGATTGGCAGCCTTTGCAGTGTATCAATTATCGCGCCCGCTGTGGCTGCCGATGAAACTCATGCCGCCAACGTCGATGAGCATATCGTGGTGATTGGCCGTGCTGATAAGACCCCGTTAAATATTGCCGCTAATGTGAATGTGATTGATGCTGCGGCGATTGAAATGAGTGGCGCAACCAGCTTGACCGAAGTGTTACGTGGTCAAAGTGGTATTCAACTGTCCGACAATAACATTGGCACTAGCTTTGCGATGCGTGGCTTTAGCGCCAGCTCTGCGGTTAACAACACGCTGATTTTGCTCGATGGTCGCCGCTTAAATAATATTGATATCGCCGCGCCTAGCCTGAATGCGATTCCACTCAATTTAATTGAGCGGGTCGAGATTTTATCGGGCAGTGCGGGCGTGCTCTATGGCGACCAAGCGGTAGGCGGGGTGATCAATATTGTGACTAAGTCGCCTGAGAATTCGGGCGGCAGCGTGCAATTATCCGGCGGCAGCTTTAATACCTACGAAGGTCGCGGCGATGTGTCGGGCGCCATCAATAAAGATTGGCACTATTTCCTGACTGGTAGCTACAACCAAGGCGATAACTATCGTAAGCATAATGCCAATGAAACGGGTTCTATCCTTGGCCGTATTCAATATAAAACCGCCACAGATTCTTTCTTCGTTGAAACCAGCTATTACGATGATGACCGCGAGAATCCTGGGGCGTTGACCCCTAAGCAGTTCAAAGAAAACCCACGTCAGTCTTCTAATAGCAGCGAATATGTTCATGAGATGACCACGGCGGCGCGCAGCGGTTATCAGCATCAGCTTAACCAAAACTGGGCCTTGGTGGCGGATCTGGATTACAGCGATACCTTAGTGAGCTCATTAAACTGGGGGGCGGGTAGCCAAAATACTCGCTCGTTGCTGATGTTTAGCCCTAAAGCGCTCGCCAACTACAGCACCCGTCAAGGTGAGCTCAACCTAGTCACAGGTTTGGATATCAGCCGCGGTAAAGCCGAGTTTGACTCTATGGCGCGCAGTAACGTGCAGGAAATGCAAAGTGCTTACCTGCAAGCCACTGTGCCGTTAAGTCACACCTTAAGCTATGTGGTGGGCGGACGTTACGCGCGGGTGACTGACGATCTGGTCGATGGCAATGTCTATCCAAACGGTATTGATTTAGATGAAGATGCCACTGCATTCGAGTTCGGTTTAAATTACCGCCCGAGCGCCGAGCACAGATTCTATCTACGTGGCGATGAAAACTTCCGTTTCGCTAAGGTGGATGAGCAAGCCTACACCCCGAAAGATGTGTATGGCTTAAAGCCGCAGACCGGCCGCTCCTATGAAGCGGGTTGGGATTGGGCTGTTGCCAGCCAAACTTTGCGAGTGAGCTTATACCGCCTCGATTTAGAAGATGAAATTGTCTTCGACCCGAGTGCGGAAAAACCTGTTGGTGGCAGCTTCCAAGGCGCTAACGTTAATGCCGATGCTTCACGCCGTTATGGCGCGAGTGCCGATTGGGATTGGCAGGTGACTAAAGCGTTGCAACTAGGTCTTGAGTACAACTATATCGATGCCGAATTTACCGACGGGGTGAATGATGGCAAGCAATTGTCTTGGGTGGCCGAGCATTCGGGACGCGGTTATGTCAGTATGGATTTTGCCGAACATTTTCAAGTCTTTGCCGAGGCCATTTATACGGGCGATCGCTTTATCGAAGGCGATAATGCTAACCAAGGCGATAAATTGGCTAGTTATGTCTTAGGTAACTTGGCACTTAACTATACCCGTGACGCCTGGTTAGCGAGCCTGCGTATCGATAACCTGTTCGATAAAGACTATGTCAGTGCTGGTTATTATGCTGGTGGAACCTATGACGGCTATTACTCAGGCCGAGGCCGTGATATTCGCTTTACTGTCGGCTACCGTTTCTAAGCTGAACCCTGATAATTAAGTGATTTAGTACCTTTTTAAGCCAGACTCTGTCTGGCTTTGTTATTTCTGCTGTTGGGTGCAGAGAAAAATAATCTCTACGGGTGTAATATAGGCTAAGTCGTTGCTTATACTATAAAGCACATCATCTTTACGGTTAACGCAATTATTCTACGACTTAGTGCTGAAATTCTTTGTAGTTTGGGTATGATGTGAGCGGTATTCGAATCATCTTATAGCTAATTAACAGGTGTAAAGTGTCCTATGACAGATCTTGAGCAACAGGTTTTTACTCAAGTGAGAGCCATCATAGCGAATGAAGAGCAAGTCATTGGCCGCCGTGGGATCTTAATTCCACTGAAAAAGGCCATTCTTGCCGAAGGCGATATTCGTAATGTGATCGATATTATTTCGAGTGATCCCGCGTTAGCGGCCCATATGTTGATGCGCAGTAATTCGGCGCAAGCTTCTGGTGTGGTTAGCCCTAAGTCTCGCTCTTTAAAAGATGCCTTAATTCGTTTGGGCCAAGTTAATATTTACCGTTATGCCTTTACATTTTATTTGAAAGAACGCCTCGATGAATTGCCTCAACCCTATAAGAAGTTGGTTCAAGGTTATTGGAAACTCACGGAAAATATAGCAACTGATGCGGTTGACAGCTTAGTTGATATGCCGGATGTCGATATCGACCCCGATGAGGTGCAAACTTTGGCGCTGTTTAGTGTGTTCGGCCAGATTATTGCTTTAACCGCATTTGCTTATTTGAATGCCAGCTCTGAGCAATCTTTCCCGCTAAGTGTGATTAAGTCTTTGATCGATAATCAGCAACAAACTTTAACCATCGAAGCCTTTGAAGCCTTAGATCTTGACCAAGATCTGCGCCAAGAGTTTATGATCGCCCACAATCTGCGCCAGACCCGTAATCAAAATTCCCCCGGGTTAATTCTGCGCCGAGTATTGTCAATGCGTGGTTTATTGCTTAATCCGCTCTAAGCACCGCTCATAAAAACAAAGCCTGCAATAGCAGGCTTTTTTGTTAAACATTTCAACGCTTAATTGGTTTTTTGCTGGCGGGCTAAGCCTTCGCTTGCTACTAGTTGCAGCCAGTTTTGCACTAAGGCCGAGTTCGCGCTGTGGCGGCGATAAGCCCCAAATAGCGGGCGTTTTAAGCCTTCTTGACCCAGTTTGACTGAAGCTAAACTCAAACCATGTCCCTCATTGATAGACCAATTTGGTAAGGCGGCGATACCGTCCTTACAGGCGATGCGCTGCAATAACATCATGGTCAAATCGCAGGTCTTTTGCTCGCCGGCTTCTATACCCGCGGGTTCTAAAAAGTGACGGTAAATATCTAAACGCGCCAGTGGCACCGGATAACTGATTATCGGCAAGCGCGCCAATTGCTTGGGCGTAACATAGGCTTCTTTCGCTAAGGGATGATCCTTAGAAACCACTAACTTCACTTCAAAATCAAACAAATGCTGATAGGCGAGCGAGTGACCTGGCACGGGATCTGAGGTCAGCACTATATCCAGTTCGCCCATTTCTAGGGCATTGAGCGAGTCGAATAGATGACGGCTGGAAAGATCTAACTCGGCTTGGGGATGATCTTGCCTAAACTGCTCCATCACCGGCATTAGCCAGCGAAAACAGCTGTGGCATTCAATGCCGACTCTGAGCTGATTGGTTTCAGTTTCCAGCCCATTTTTGAGATCGGTTTCCGTCTCCAATACCTTAGGCAGGATCTCTTCGGCGAGGTGCAACAGGCGTGCACCTTCCTGAGTAAAGGAGAGCGGTTTGCTCTTACGCACAAAAATGGGCGAGTTAATTCGTTGCTCTAACTCCTTAATTTGATGGGAGAGAGCCGATTGAGTGACAAAACGTTTTTTGGCTGCGCCCGCCAAGCTGCCACTTTCCTTCAGGGCCATTAAGGTTCGCAGATGTCTTAGTTCGATCATGATCACTCCAAGTGAATTTCGCTCATGTTGTGCTTGAAATCAATTCGGTTGCTGGCATAGAGACTATCACAATAAACTTCTAGACGTCCAGACGCCCATTGTGATTTATCTTGGCTTAAGTGCGAAAAGTTGCCAAGAAAACACCATCAGCTGGGTGCAAGTGCCGAATATGGCTTATCTCAAATAAAGGAAGATATGGTATGCAATTAAACAGTCTAGGTTTTCCCCGTATCGGGCGTCGTCGTGAATTAAAGTTTGCCCTTGAAAAATACTGGCGTGGTGAGAGCACTCAAGCCGAGCTGCATGAGGTGGCTAGGGAGTTACGCCGCACCCATTGGCAATGGCAAGTGGCCGCAGGGATAGAGCAAGTACCTGTAGGGGATTTTGCCTTTTACGATCAAGTGTTAACCCTGAGTGCGACCTTAAACGCTATCCCCGATCGCCACCGTGGTGAGGGTGCTATCGATCTTGATACCTTATTCCGCGTTGCCCGTGGCCGTGCGCCAACTGGCACCGATGCGCCAGCCTCGGAAATGACTAAGTATTTCAACACTAACTATCACTACTTAGTGCCAGAGCTTAAGCAAGACCAAGAGTTCTCTATCGCCTATGAGCAGTTTTTTGATGAAGTGGCCGAGGCGCAGTCCTTAGGTTATCAAGCCAAGCCGGTGCTGTTAGGCCCCGTGAGTTACTTGTATCTGGCAAAAACTGTGGGTCAGGATTTCGATAAACTCAGCCTATTGCCAAATCTGTTAAAGGCCTATGCCGACATTCTTGCGCGTTTTGCTGCGCAGGGCGTGACTTGGGTGCAACTTGAAGAGCCGATTCTAGCACTCGAATTAACTCATGATTGGCAAGCAGCGATTAGCCAAGCTTATCAAGCGCTTAAAACGGCTCAAGTGAAGATTTTACTCACCAGCTACTATGGCAGTATCAGTCATCATCAGACGCTGGTTTCCGCGCTGCCAGTGGCGGGTTTGCACTTCGATTTAGTGACTGCCCCTGAACAATTGGCCTTGTTTGCCAATGCCTTAAGACCAGATCAAATTCTGTCAGCTGGCGTAGTTAATGGCCGTAACGTGTGGGCGGCAGAGGTTGACCTGATTGTTGAGCGTATCGGCGGTGTTGCCCGAGACTTAGGCCAGCGTTTATGGATTGGCACCTCCTGTTCACTGCTGCACAGCCCTGTGGATTTAGAGGTAGAGACAACGCTCACGCCGGCGCTACGTCAGCAGCTCGCATTTGCTAAGCAAAAGCTGTTGGAACTGGCTAATGTGCGCCAATTGTTGCAGGCCCCTGAGTCTGTCGCGGCCAAAGAGATAGTTAACACCTGTTTGGCACGCCGTGAGGCTAAAGCACAGGCGGCGGATGCTAAAGTGATCGCCCGTGTTGCTGCGCTGACCCCAGCCGACTATGAACGTGTGAGCGAATTTACTGAGCGCCAAGCGGTGCAGCAGCGTAAGTACCGTTTGCCATTGTTGCCAACGACCACGATTGGCTCGTTCCCACAAACACCAGCAATCCGCGGACTACGTAGTCGCTGGCGCAAGGGTGAGCTAAGCGATGCCCAATATACTGAGCAGTTGCAGCAAGTAACCCGCGATACCATCGACCGCCAGCTTAAACTCGGTATCGATGTGCTGGTACACGGTGAGGCCGAGCGTAACGACATGGTCGAATACTTCGGTGAGCAGCTCGAAGGTGTGGGCTTTACCAAAAATGGTTGGGTACAGAGTTATGGTTCTCGCTGCGTTAAGCCGCCATTGATTTATGGTGATGTGAGTCGCCCGAAAGCCATGACGGTTGATTGGGCTGTATTTGCCCAAAGCCTGACGGACAAACCCGTCAAAGGCATGCTAACGGGCCCGGTGACGATTCTACATTGGTCGTTTGCCCGTGAAGATATCAGCCGCGATACCATTGCCACCCAATTGGCGCTGGCAATTCGTGATGAAGTGGTGGATTTACAAAATGCAGGTATTGGCATTATTCAAATTGATGAGCCAGCCTTCCGCGAAGGTCTGCCATTAAAGCAAAGCGAGTGGCAGGCTTACTTAGATTGGGCGGTGAATGCCTTTAAACTAAGTGCGGCGGGTGTGGTGGATGAAACCCAAATCCACACCCATATGTGCTACAGCGAGTTTAATGACACGATTGCGGCCATTGCCGCCATGGATGCGGACGTCATCACCATCGAGACCTCGCGTTCACGCATGGAGCTGCTCAACGCCTTTGAAGATTTTGAATATCCAAATGAAATTGGCCCAGGCGTTTACGATATCCACTCGCCAAATACGCCAAGTGTTGAGGCCATGGTGCACCTTATCGAAAAAGCGGCGCAAAAAGTGCCAGTGCGCCAACTCTGGGTTAACCCCGACTGCGGCCTTAAGACACGCACTTGGGCTGAAGTAGAACCCGCGCTGAAAAACATGGTCGATGCGACCCGTGAACTACGTCGCCGCCTTGGCTAAGCACTGTAAAATCTGCAATGAATGCCTCTTTGGCATAGCGTAAACAACAGGGATACCTAAGGTATCCCTGTTTTGCTATTGGTTGTTTGAACAGACCTTCGCTTATAAAAATCAGCGTTTCACGCCATGACCCTTTAGTTTGAGGTATGCAGATAATCTCAAGTAACATGGATTTATATGGTTCAACGTTTTATCCGTATATTTAAAGGTCTAGGGCGCAAACTTCTACACAGATATTTGCAAATCTTTACCTGATATCGACACTTCCTTCGTCTACTGTGCTTAGCTAACTCTATATACTGACAGCACTATTTTTCTTCCCGCAAGATACACGCTTGCGCCCATTGGCATTGATGGACACCTAGATTCAGATGAAAAAATCCTCAAAGCGTAAATTGATATTGATCCTAAGCGGCCTCATCCTCCTTGGGGGCGGCGCTTATTTTCTGCTACATAAACCCGAGGCGGCTCCAAGCTATGTGACTGAACCCGTTAGACGCGGCGATATTGAAAACTCGGTGCTCGCCAACGGCATGTTGCAGGCCTCCAAGCTGGTGAGTGTGGGCGCGCAGGTCTCAGGGCAAATTCTGAGTTTGCCTGTGGAGCTAGGCCAAGAGGTGAAAAAGGGCGATCTTATCGCGCAAATCGACAGTCTTGCCCAGCAAAACAACCTGCAAAATGCGCTGGCATCCCTTAAAAACATCAATGCCCAGTATCGTGCTAAGCAGGCGCAAATTCGTCAGGCAAAACTCGAATATACCCGTCAGCAGCAAATGCTCGCCGATAAGGCCAGCTCCCGCGCAGACTTTGAAGCCGCCGAAGCCACGCTCACGGTGTATCAAGCCGAGCTTGAGCAGTTAGAAGCGCAAAAACAACAGGCTGAGATTAATGTCGACAGTGCCAGAATCGATTTAGGTTATACCAAGATCACTGCGCCTATGGATGGCACCGTCGTTTACTCTGCGGTCGAAGTGGGTCAAACCGTTAACGCCAATCAAACCACACCAACCATAGTCGAGATGGCGCAGCTCGATACCATGACGGTCAAGGCGCAGATCTCCGAAGCCGATATCGTCAATGTGCGCCCCGGACAGCCAGTGTATTTCACTATTCTTGGCAGACCTAACCATCCCTATCGCGGCACCTTAAGGGCGATTGAGCCTGGCCCGACCTCAATGGATGGTGACGATAGCAATATGAGCTCGAGCGATTCAGACGCCATTTATTACCATGGCCTGTTCGATGTCGAAAACCCCGACCGTACCCTACGCATTGGCATGACGGCGCAGATTTCGATTGTGCTTGCCAAGTCTGATGATGCGCTGTTAGTACCATCGCAAGTGCTGAGGGTAAAACCAAGGGATAAAGCGGCTCCGCCAGCGGAAGGCAAGTCCCGTGGGCCGCAATATCAAGTGCCTGTATTGGTGAATAACCAAGTGCAATATGTGGATGTAACTGTTGGTATTAATAACAAAATCAATGCCGAAATCCTGTCTGGCCTGAACGAAGGCGACCAAGTGGTGCTCGGAATGCCCGCCGATGGTTCGACCATGAAGTTCCGTGGCCCACCAATGAGGTTTTAAGCGTGACTAAGCCATTACTGGAAGTGTCAGCTTGCTACCGCAGTTTTCAGGCGGGTGAGCAACAACTGACTGTACTCAAAGATGTTAATCTTTCCATCGCCCGGGGTGAGATGGTGGCGATTGTCGGCGCCTCGGGTTCGGGTAAGTCGACCTTGATGAATATCTTGGGCTGTTTAGATAAACCCTCAAAGGGCGCGTACTTTATCGATGGCCAAGATACCTCGCAGATGGATGTGGATGAACTCGCAAAGCTGAGACGTGAGCATTTTGGCTTTATTTTTCAGCGATATCATTTGCTTGGCGATCTTAATGCCGTCGGTAACGTCGAAGTGCCCGCCGTGTATGCGGGTAAAGATCGCCTTGAACGTAGACAGCGCGCTGAGCACTTATTGTCGCGCTTGGGTTTAGGTGAGCGTCTCGATCATAAGCCGAATCAGCTCAGTGGTGGCCAACAGCAGAGGGTGAGTGTTGCGCGGGCGCTGATGAATGGCGGTGATGTGATCCTTGCCGACGAACCGACGGGCGCTTTAGATAGTCACAGCGGCGAAGAAATGATGCGGTTATTACAGGAACTGCACCGCGAAGGACACACTATTATCATCGTCACCCACGATATGCATGTGGCGCAGCATGCCGACCGTATTATTGAGATTAAGGACGGGGTGATTATCAGCGATGAGCCTAATCCCGCCTCAAACGTTGCTGCTGCGCCTAAGACTGAAGTGATCCCCGCCAAGACGAAGGTGCGCGCCCGCGTGGCGGCATGGGACAGATATGCCGAAGCCCTGAAAATGGCGCTGCTGGCGATGTCGACCCATAGATTGCGCACCTTTTTAACTATGCTCGGCATTATTATCGGTATCGCTTCAGTCGTGTCTGTGGTGGCGCTGGGTGAAGGCTCGCAGCGGGAAATCTTAAAGAGCATTAGTTCGATGGGCACCAATACCATAGACATTCGCCCCGGCTCAGGCTTTGGTGATAGGCGCTCGGCAAAGGTACGAACTTTGACTGCAAGCGATGCTAATGCACTGAAAAACTTACCCTATGTCGATAGCGTCACCCCGAGCATTGGTTCGAGTGCGACGGTGCGTTATGGCAATAAGGCGGTGACGGCGACTGTGAATGGTGTGGGTCCAGAGTTCTTCCGGGTTAGAGGCTATGAGCTCGCCCAAGGGCAGTTTTGGGATGATGACAGTGTTAATGCGTTAGCGCAGGATGCGGTGATCGACGAGAACACCCGTAAACAGCTGTTCCCTAACAGTAGCGGCGTCATGGGCTCTGCCATCGGGGAAGTCATCTTCCTCGGGGATTTGCCGGTGCGGATTATTGGTGTCACTCAGCCTAAGGAAAGCGCCTTTGGTAACAGTGATGCCCTCAATGTGTGGGTGCCTTATACCACGGTATCAGGCCGGATGGTGGGCAAGAAATACCTTGATGGCATTACTGTTAGGCTCGATGAATCCGTACCGAGCAATGCGGCGGAGCAGGGCATTATTAGCCTGCTGAAGATGCGCCACGGCACCCAAGATTTCTTTACCATTAACACGGATACCATTCGCCAGAATATCGAGAAAACCACCGCGACCATGACGCTATTAATCTCGGCCATTGCGGTGATTTCCCTCGTGGTGGGTGGTATTGGGGTGATGAATATCATGTTGGTGTCGGTGACCGAACGTACCCGCGAGATTGGCGTGCGCATGGCGGTTGGGGCGCGCCAGAGCGATATTCTGCGGCAGTTTTTAATTGAGGCCGTGTTGGTTTGTCTGTGCGGCGGCGCGCTTGGGGTGGCCTTGGCCTATTTGATTGGCGTGGTGTTTGCCCAAGCGGGAGGCAGTTTCCAGATGATTTATTCGACGACTTCTATTGTTGCCGCCTTCGCCTGCTCCACCTTAATCGGGGTGTTGTTTGGCTTCCTCCCCGCTCGCAATGCGGCGCGTTTAGACCCAGTTGATGCACTAGCAAGAGAGTAACGCAATGAATGATCAAGTTTTAACGCATCAAAACAAATTAAACTGCCGTGTCGGTTTATCGCTCAAGGTCAGTGTGATTGCCATCAGCATCGCACTGCTGTCAGGCTGTGGCGCGCTGATGCGCTCCGACTTTGAGCCGCCTGCTTTGCAGGTGCCAGAGCAGTGGCAGCATACCCAAGTGAATGACCCTGTGAATGGCCAAGTGAGTCTCGACCCTTGGTGGCATAAGTTTAATCAACCCGAATTAAATCAGTTGATTAGCCAAGTGCTTAGCAGCAATAATGATTTGACTCTTGCGACTTTGACCTTGCAAAAGGCGCGTTTACAGGCGGGGTTAGCGCGGGATGATTTGTATCCACAGCTCAGCTCCAATAATACGGCGTCTGTGAATAAACCACTGGATGGCGGTAGTTCGAGCAAGGCATTTCAGGCGAACCTGTCGGTAAGCTATGAGGTGGATCTCTGGGGCAAAGTGTCGGCCAATATCGACCAAGCCCAATGGACGGCGCTGGCAAGTCTCGAAGATAGGGAGAGCACGGCGCAGAGTCTCGTCGCGACGACGGCTTCGCTCTATTGGCAGATTGGTTATCTGCATCAACGGATTGAACTGAGCAATAAGAGTATTGAACACAGTCGGCAAACGTTGGCGTTAACCCAGCGCCAATATGCCTCGGGTGCCGTCACAGAGCTGAATGTGCTCGAATCCCAACGCAGTTTAGCGGGGCAAGAGGCCTCCCACAGTCAACTGCTGCAACAGTTGGTTGAAGCTGAAAATGCTCTGGCAATCTTACTCAATCGCGCCCCGGGGCAAGTGGCGGTTGAGATCAAGCAATTGCCGGACAATGCGGTGCCTGAGGTTGGTGTCGGTATTCCCGCCGACTTGGTTGGCCGTCGTCCCGATGTGAAGGCGGCCCTGTATCAATTGCGCTCGGCGCTGGCCAGTAAGGATGCGACCTACGCCAGTTACTTCCCAAGCTTGAGTTTGACTGGCAGCGTAGGGGAGTCGACCTCAGAGCTAAAAGAGCTATTGCGTAATCCCGTGGGGAGTTTAGGTGCGGGCTTAGTGCTGCCTTTTTTGCAATGGAATCAAATGCAAATCAACAATGATATTGCCGATATCGACTATCAATCTGCCATCGTCAGCTATCGTAAAACCCTCTACAGCGCCTTCGAGGATGTGGATAACGCCATCTCGGCCAAGCAGCAATACGCTTACCAAGGTGAGAAGCTTGAGCTGCAATTTAGCGCCGCCGCCCAGGCCGAAGCCATTTATGAGAGCCAATATCGCCATGGTGCTATCGGCATTCAAAATTGGATCGATGCGCAGGAGAATCGCCGCAGCGCCGAGGCCGCATTGCTGGAGAATCGCTATAACCAATTAACGGCCCAAGCGACACTCTACCAAGCCTTAGGTGGGAGCGATATCGCGCCGCCATTAGCGGATAACTAATTGAATCATTCATAAATAAAAAAACCGCGATGCCTTAAGCAATCGCGGTTTTTTATTATGTGGATCAGACGATTGCGTTTAGCTGCGCAGGATCTGGAGTGGCAGGCTTAACATATCATCGCCCGTGCCTGCTAAGTGCCAGATAATCCCAACGAGGGCGGCAACGGTCACTAAGTACCAAATGGTTGAGAATATCTGCCCATATCTGTCTAGCGGCAACAGGTGGCTTTGATGACGAGTACGCCACTCGAACACTATCTCTAAGCTACCGATAAGCAATAGGAAACCGAGCAGGGCAAGGCCCAAGGTGTAGCTGATATACACCCCAAAGGCGGCGCCAATCACACAGGCAATTAACCCCATAATGCTGTTCATCGAGAAGCTAATGCTTTTTAAAATATGGCCACCATCGAGGGGTAAAATTGGCAATAAATTAAACAGGTTAAGTAGCGCGTTAAAGGCCGCAAGCCCTGCAAAGAAGACATTGTCCGTCATGTGGTAAGCGATAAGTGAGCCTACCGACATCAATAGGCCGAAGGTTGGCCCCATAATCGAGATGACCACATCCTGCCAGCGGGTGTTAATCTTTTCATCGCTGAGGGCGAGTCCCCCCATAAAGGGGATGAGGTAAATTCCTTTGGTTTTCATCCCAAAATACTTCATCGCGCGAATATGGCCGTACTCGTGGAATACCAAACAGGCGATAAGTGCCAAGGCAAATTGGAATGAAAACAACCAAGAGTAGGCCGCCACACTCGCGCCCGCGAGTACCACTTTGATGACCTTAGCGCTTTTGAGTAGCTTAAATCCAAGGGACGCTAAACCAACAAAGCTAAATTTTTGTGGTGTAGTCACTGGGATTTCAGGGGTTTGGCGTTCGATATCTTTTTCGGTACGAGTGCCTTGGGCAATCACTTCTTCATCAATAAGCAGTCGATAGTCGAATCTAAAGGGCTGCCAAACCACATCAGTTTCAAGTCGCACAAGGATTTTATGCTCAAGAACTTGCGCTTCGCCATGCTCGCTGGCCAATTGGCTATGCTGTTGAGTGAGTTCAAATTCATGGACTTTAAGGCCGCCATTATCCACTGAAGCGGCTTTTTGTGAGACTAAGGTATTGTCCCAAAAGAGTTGTTGCCAACCTGCGAGGGAGCCTTCCAAACGCAGTGATTTGCCTAAGCAGTCAATCTTAAGTAGTTCCAATTTAGGTTCCGTTTGTTGGTGTATCCGAATGATGTCCAGCGTTGATTTGGCACTTTAAGGCAAAGTATGCAGACCAATCGCTTTGGACATAACGGGCTGGGCCGTTCGTGATAAATTATGCCTGCTAAATGTGGTTGAGGATATTAGCTTTTTGGATCATCTCGTTGAAGACTGTGAATCCTATCAGATTTTACTTTGCTTCTGCTTAGTCATCTAAGCTATGGACGATTTCCATCCCTTGGGCGAATGTTGTAAACGCTAATTTGGCCACACAGCATTGGCCTACGGCATTGGCATGTTTTTGTACCCATTTAATAAAATCGGTGAGGGGCAATTTGTGCTCTTGTTTTAGCAGGTTAGGTAGCTCACCAATAGGATCTTCATGAATAGTGGTTGGGGTGGCGCGGATCAAATATTGGTTACCTAAGCTGTCGAGTAACAGGTCCGTATCGATAAATTGATGCTGGTAAAGGCAGGCGAGTTCTAACCAATCACGTTGATGGCCAAGATAAAGGAGTTCATCATTTTGAGTCAGCTTAACTACTGCAGGCCATTGAATATCAGCCATTTTTACTTGAGTCATGTGTATTCCTGGGGCCATGTTCTACTTCAACCTATCACATTTATCCTTATCCCCCAACGCTGGCGTTTACATGGGGAATCGTAGGCAGTATGCCACCGACTAGGTCAAAGAAGAAAGCCATTGAAATGTTCTTGGGTGAGGATTCACTCGTGGATAACAATGAGGGGGCTATGATTGAGGCAGTAGCCCTAAGGGGCGCGCCACGTTGAATGACATGTGCGCCCTTAGTAAAACGCTTTGAACGTTATTTAACTGGCTGCCGCTTGTGCTTTAGGTTTGGCATTGTAATCAAAGTTAATCTCTTGATTAAGATTGGTGATGGAGCAAGTGCCATGTTCGCGGGTCGTTCTATGATTAGCTTGGCCAATATGAAATTCGACATTGAGGAATACATGCTTAATCACATCGATGTGATACTTATCGAAATAACTTTCCACTTCCTGTTTTAGGCTATCAAATTCGAGCTCTTCACGGGTGCGCTCGTTTAAAATTCGGTTCTTCTCATCGAGCATCATCTTAATCTGCTCAATCATCACGGGATCATTTTGCCATTCGGATTTTGGGGGAAGTCTTTTTAGGCGAGCTTCAATATCGAGGGTGGCTATTACCATTGATTGGACACTTTCCTCCAGCTGTTTGAGGTTTTGCTTGAGCTCGCCTTGCTCCATTGCACAAAAGACTTCTGTTTTTGTCCCCGCAGTGGCACCAATGGCAACGGCAATGAGTCCTTTTTCAGCATGGGCGACGCCACCAGTTAAATCGCCGCGGCGACCGCTAGTGTCACTTATTGTCAGGGTTCCTGCTGTTTTGGTATGACTATGAAGTAATTGCTTAGTGATCAGAATATTCCCCTTTGCAGTTAATTGGGAATATTGCACAAACTGGGCGCTGATTTGCCCTTGAGCAGTGAGGTTAGTCGAAAACTCATTGACGCGAATTTGCCGACCAATGACGCCTTTACTAACGGTAATATCGCCTTCTGCCTCAAGGGTCGCTGAATCGACAAAGCCCATCACAGTAATATCACCGGAGCTTTTCACTATCATGCCTTCGTGTACATCACCTGTGATTAAAATACTGCCTTTAAAGGTGACATGGCCCGTGCTGATATCGACATCTTTTAGCTGTAAAACATCATCAACATTCATGCCTGTGCGGGTTTCAACGGGTTGCCCTGCTACAGTGGCGATGAGTTTGTTGGGATCATTCGGATGGATGCTGGTACCTGTTCCTGCGAGTAAAGGCAGATCCTTGCCAGGCTTTTGCTTAAGGACTTCTCCTTTAATGTTATAACCGGGAGAGCCTTCGGTCCCTGGGTGTTTGATCATCAAAATATCGTTAGGCTTGACCATTATCATGGAGCCAAGATTACGCATATCCACAGTACCATCTTCGCGCTCCTGCGGCTGGAGTAAGCGCTCACGGGCCAGCGAAACCTTACGCTCTAGCACGGCATTTTGGCCGTTTACTGGGTGCTTGCCTTGGGCGATTTCACTTTGACAGCTATCGCCGGGTTTGAGCTTGGTGATTTTTTGCAGCAAGGTTTGGATTTTAAGTTTGCTTAAGCCCATGCAAACATTATTTTTTTTAAGTTCAGTAAGAATTTCAGGTAAGTCGACCGCTTTACCTCCACAAGGGGCGGTTAGGGTCATGGTGGCGAGCATTTTATCTGGGCTGATTTCAATCTTAACGCTACCATCTCGGCGTTCAGCCAGTACGGAAAACAGTTCAAATTTACCATCTTCTTGATGGTACAGAGAGTTAGTTTGCGCCACCACTTTATCGATGGCCTGATCAAGTGGATACAGTGAGCAAAACTCTGGGAGCGATAACAGGCGCATCACATCATCACGGGTGATGGGGCCATGCTCTTTGGGGATCAGGCGTAATTCCGCCTTGCTTTTGTCACTGCTTAACTCGAGGAGTTCAGGGGCCAACATAGAGCGCTTCCTTACTCGTTTGTTTTATTATTGTTTTATCGGCTAACGCGAGTATAACAGTAGAAACTTTGCGCAAAGAAGCCTTTTCGGCGCGAAAAAATGTAAATGTTGTGTTTTTGTTGTCATGGTCTATTGGTTGATTTATCAATAGATTTTTTATTTGATTAACGATAGTTAATCTAGTGTAATCTCTGGTTTTTTAGCCAAAGAATAGCACGAGTATTAATCGGCTTGGTTATGATGTTAACAAAAAAATAAACTTTACAACGCCCTAGGATATGTTAGGGATGAAGCCGATGTAGCAAAACCCTTAATAATTTAGCGCTTACTGCATTTGATAGCGTTCACAAAACGATGAAATTGTTCTTTGAAAGCTAAGCAAATTAAGTGACTGCAGAACTTGTTCACCGCCCTATTTGTCTCTGTTAACAGATACTCCCCTATATGGCTGTATGCAAAAGGTGTTCAGAGAGTTGAGCCTTTTTGATGTTTGCAATATTTTGATTAAATTTATTTTTTTGTGTGGATAAATAAGATGTGGCTTGTTGTTACTTCTTACTGTATTTCTCCAGTAAGAAGATTGAAACCGTAAAATAATGATGTTAATGTTTTGTGATTGCTGAATTACTTATCCGCAACACACTCATAAATACGAGCAAGACGGTGCTTTACTGAGGGTGACTTGTACGCGAAAAGATAGAGAGTATTGCTCTCATATCGAATATCTCGCACTAACTTACGATTTTTTCTGCTTGGAGTTGCGATTAATCGACAGTAACTTACAAATTAAGAACGAATTTAAAGCTTTCCCTGTATTTAGTGCAGGCTCCACGAATTAATGTGACATAGTTGAAGTCTGATGACTTTGGGATTTTGGATGTAAAAAGAAGAACTAATTGGAAACTATAGGTAAAAAATGCAGTGTCCAATTCGAAGTGTAATTAATAAATTTATACTTATTGAAGATATATGCGCAGGTTAACAGATAGCTGACTAGGAATAAATTGAATAATTTAGTTGCATTTTTAGAGTTTAGTTTATTCAATTTTTCTTATTAGCTTAGTATTTCATCTATTGGGAGAGTTCAATTGAATTTTAAAGTTATTGTACCGTTGATTGTTCTGATCGTTACAGGTTGCTCGTCAGTGCCAACTGTAAAGTTAAAGCCAGAAGTGTTTAATAGTCTTAAGACTGTAAACCTGGAGTCTTATCCAGATAATAATTTGATGTTGTATTCTGTTAGTACTGTTGATGTGCAGTTTGTTGGAGTTGGTATTGCAACTTCGGCTGGGGATGGGAAAGGTGTTAAAGAGTTCGCTCTTGAATACATGGAACGGAATAATATTAGTCTTAATGAGTTGGTTCGCAGCCAGTTCAAAAGTAAAGTTCAATCGGATAAATTACCAATAGTTTTCAAACAAGACTCACCTAATAAGCTTGTGCTTACACTTAATGTAGTTGTTCTAGGTATGAAGCACGGATTTTCTGATGAGTTCAACGCTTTATTCAACATTTCCGGCCAATTATTAAACGAAAAAGGTGAAATTGTTTGGTCTTATAACGCAATACCTATGCCTCCCGCGCCCGGTTACTCAGCAACCTTGGACGAAATGTTTTCCTCACCCGAGGCTTTTATTAAATATTTATCAGCAGCCTCTGATCCAATGGTGCAAAAGCTATATAATCACTTTAAAAGTGGGTTAAAGGAGATATAACCACCATCGTTATTGGGGATTGGTGGAGTGTACCCATTGACGCTATTTCAAATTTTCATTGGGCATCATTTTAAGGTGGGTTTTAGCTACTTTGGTAATGTTTAGTTTTGATTTTTTACTTGTATTCAAGGCCCGAAGCGATTCGGAAGATAAAGTGTAAAATCAAAGGGGTTTTTATTAACAAGTTTTATTCTGAATGTTAAAATTTGAAAGAGCTAAACCACAATCTATGGATTGGTAAAGTTTATAATTTTAAGGTATTGATATATGGATGATTTTTTCAAGTTTCATCGTGTAATGAGTCTGCCTTTGTCGAATCTGTTCTATTATATCAGGCACACTACGAAGTGTCGTACTTCAAGGGCGATTAGTTGTTTTTTGCTATTGTTTTTATTAGCATTTACTTTCAAAGCTCTGGCTAATGATACACATATGCAGCTTGCATTAAAGTTTGAAGATCTTAGCAGTTCTTCAGATAAAGAGGCCTTAGTGGATAGTATGATACCCTATTTTCAGATGCAAACTGATGGAGGTGAAGCAGAGATGAAAAAAATTCGTAGCTTCCTTATCCAATCTCTTCAATCTGAAGATTACAGAATCATGAAAGCAAACATATATAAAAGGCAGTTTTCCAAAGAGGAACTTGAATTGCTTATTGAGTTAGTAAGTAGCCCAGCTTATAAGTTATTGAACTCTAAGCGTTACGATATAGCAATTGATACCCAACAATCGATGCTAATCTTTCTACAAAAATCAATGGAAAATATGGGGGAATAAATCAGGTCACCCATTTTAAATCAAAAATATAATGTACTTACATTTGTCTACAACTTGTAAAAGTTAACATTGTTTAAAAATAACCATCAAAAGTCGCAGGGACAGAATCTGAGGCAATAAATTGCGCTAATCACTTAAAAATGGAGCATTTCAGACGAGACCACATCCCATAGTGCTTGGGAAGTGTTTGTTATTAGCGCGATTAATGCTGTGTCTTCAATTTTTTGTGCGATTAAGCATGAGACTGTCCAAATTTTACACCATTCGGAGGTTAACTGCAGCGCCATTAAGGCTGGGTGTCCAAATTTGTCATAAGGGGATAAGGTTTCTATCCAGATGTGGGCTTAAAAGCTTAGAGTCATCTAACTTTGGGCAAAGTAAGCTAGGTGCTTTGCTTCAATTTGTGGGGTTAGGATTAAATCGTGGGATTAAAAATTCTATGGTTAGCATTTGATTACCCCTTCGCTATTCTTGTATTACACCCCCATGAGTCAGCTCAAATCTGGGTTCTTTATTGCTTGGCCATGTCGGCTTTTCTATGGGGGACTCAAAAGTTGTCAGCCAAACTTCAAGCTCACCGGAGTCTGATAAACATCCCATGTAGGAAAAACACATACCGCTATCTATCATGTTATTGGCAAATTGAATTGCCTCTTCAAGAGAGCCTTCTTCCTTGTTATGGCTGAAGGTTTCATCGTCCCACACCCAGTTGATAGGTGCTCCATCTTCATCACAAGCAAGGTATCTTACGTTCTTATAACCGTCACTTGCTGCTGTTAATGAATCCAGAAAGGTTTCTCTGATTTCTGAGAATCTCTTTTTGAATGCTTCAATGCCTAAATCTTTACTAATAATGTGCTTCATACTTGCTCTAGAGGTTAACACCCCAATAACCGGCGCAGCTTTGCTGCGTCCGGACCCTAAGGGGCGAAGTTGATTGATTTGTTAGAAGGTGTTTTTGATTAGCCAATTTGCGCCCTCAATCAACTCGTTAATCTGTTCTTTTGTAGGCTCAATATCTTTTTTGTGAGAACAAATATTTCTAATGTCTGCAAGATAAGTAACCTTTCTCCATGTTGGAGTATCAAATACCCCTTCATTTTTTAATGGGTCGTTTAAGTCACTTATCGTTGGGTGCTTTTTGCGAGACTTAATGCCATGGTTATTAGCCAATTTTTGAAGGTGATTTTCGATAACTACGCCAACCAGAGAACCAGCTGCCCTTAAGCTTATCTTGGATAGTTGCCTTGCTGTTTCAAGCTCTGCATCTTGGATTTCAGAAAGAAGCTCTGTATCAATGTTTGCCAGGACGGAGTCAATTCTTCCTAGCAAAGAATGGAGGATTGTCAGCTGGTTAACTGAATTTTGAACAGTCTGAGCACGTGTATCGAAGTTTTGCAATTGATATGATCCAGGAGCGACGCCTTTTAGATAATCCTGAATTACATAGGTACCGTAACCAAGGCTCTTACGTTTTGGATCTATTTCATAATAAGATTTGAATTCTGGATATCGATCTGGCGCTAGCACCTCAACTACTCGAAGTGATTTTGTATACCAAGACTGATATTCATATCGGAAGTTCTGATTTTTATCTTTATCCTGAAGACGTTTTATAAGATTTACGCCTTCATCATAAAGATCTGATATTTCCTTCGATATTGATTCTTTAGTATCCATGCAAACCTCCTAACATTTTATTCATGCGCATGTGCGTTTACCTCGTTGGACCAGTGAAAACGCGCACAGTTAACTATCTGTATAAAAAGAACTTATCAGCTTTCTGCCGCTTTTCATATAAGTAATCCATCTGGAAAAACGCGCATGTGCGTTTTTCAAACCTATTAACTAAAAGCCAACTACTATAGTCAATTGATTTTATAGCGTTTTATTTGTTGAAAATGGAGTTAATGCGCACTGATATTGTCTTCAAATCATTCAAAAATACCTAAATTTAAATATGACTGTAACTCATATATTGTTAGTCAATTTATGGCAGGGCCAAACATAGGCAAATAGATAAGAATTTGTATCGCAGCAGGAGTGGGAATTTTCGATTGAGCTAACAAGCCGAAGCACGGAATGGAGCATTAGCTTTTTAGTCAGATGAAAAGTTCAATGGCAAAAAATGCTATTTAAGAGATGGCAGCGTTAACTTGTTTGTTGGGGGATTTTTTATTTCAAAATGCGCGTATTTGATAGGGGCGGCGTTATCTTCGTAATTCTTAATGAGTCTTTATTCCTTAGTGCAGCATAGAGTCAAATTAAGTTTGCCCCACTCACAATCGAGCGGGGCGAAAGATTAGGCCTGTTGGAAGGAATAGAGTTTGTACTTGTTGTTCTCTGCCGGCACGGTTAATTGGCCGAACTCGGCGGCGATGGTGTCCGAATAGGGTAGGTGGCGGTTAGCGACGATTTGCCAAATCCCTTTAGATTGTAATTGCTTGGCGCTATCGGCGACAAAGCGTTGTGCAATGCTGGTCGTGCTGGCAAGGCCATCGTGGAACGGGGGGTTGGAGATAATACCGTCGAATTTTCCACTGGTTTGCGCCAGTCCATCGGAGGGATAGACCTTGCCCGTCATGCCGTTTGCTGCCAACGTAAGTTCGCAGGAGGCTAGCGCCATAGCATTGATATCAATACATTCTAGCGACAGTGTCGGCTGCGCCTTTAGCAGCGCCGCGGCAATCACACCAGCGCCGCAGCCAAAATCCAGTACTCGACCTGAAAGCGTTGGCAGATGCGACAGCAATAGCTCTGTGCCTTGGTCTAAATGCTTTTCACTGAACACACCGACTAAGTTACAGATGGTGATATTGCCCTGCGGGGTGGCGAGTTGATACTGGCTAGTCCAATTGCTGAGTTTAATCTCGGGCGCGGTATCGATTAGGCTGCTGCCAAAGAGTAGGCAATGGCGCGCGTTATCGAGTTTGACGCCTGTGGCAAAGTATTTCGGCAACAGTTTGACTAAGGATTTAACCCCGCCTTTGTTTTCTCCTACGACTAAGAGCTGGCCATCGGCCACTAAATGCTGAGCGGCCAGATTAAACAAATAGGGCGCTAACGGCTTAGCCTTAGGAAAGTACACAATCACAGTGTCGTACTTATCATGGTGGGGCAATTGATGGCCAAAATAGCAACGCAGTTTGGCATTAGCCTGCGGCGCTAAATGCAGATAATGATGGTAATCCAAGGCGAGGGCATCGACGGACTGGGCGACATCGAGCAGTGCTTTGGGCAGTGAATCTGCCTCATGGTTTAGCACTAAGACTTTATGTTGGCTCAGGGTTTCCTGATTGCGGATAATGACTTGCGATGGATTCGTTAACACTGCATGGCTACCGTAAAAAATAAGTGCGGGCATTATACCCCTTATTCGGCTGCGAGCCAGCCTGCATGCCGCCGACTTAAGGGGTGCAGCAAAACAGCGCTCACTCGAACGGTGCGAACTGAAAGCCAATAAAAAAGGCAACTGTGTTAATACGGTTGCCTTTTATCTGTTAGCTGGCGCGATATTCGCTTGGCTTATTTTTAGCTAATCGCAGCAAATCAACCCTGTGGCTGCACTGGTGCTGGGGCTGGAGTTGATACCTGTACCGGGGCTTTTGGCTTTTTAGGCTTAGGTAGCAGGCTAAAAATCTTATTGGCGATATCAGTATTGTCCTGATGACCGTTAAACAGCCCTGCTGCGGGACCTGCGGCAAACACTTGCACATCGGTGCCTGTGTGTCCGTCCGTTGTCCAACCCGTATCGGTACGTTTATCAATCACATGACGAATAGCCATTGCCATGGTTTCTAAGCCCTGCATTCTGGCTACATTGAGTTTAGCCAGTTCTTCTTCCGTTAATTCAAAGCCTAAACCACGGGATAAGTCGGCTTGCCAGGTTTCGCCACCGATAGCGGCTTGCGCTAAGGTATCTGAACTGGCGGAAATATTGCGCAGGATCTCAGGATTCCAGTTGTAGTTTCCATCGACACCAATCGATAAACCGCCGGTATTATGGTCGGCGGTGATCACCATTAAGGTATCGGGATTTTGCCGCACAAATTGTTCAACGACTTCAATGGTGTTTGCAAACTCATCCATTTCGCCCATAGCGGCGGCGATATCATTGTTATGTCCCGCCCAGTCGATAAGGCTACCTTCGACCAGCAGTACAAAGCCTTGATCATTTTGCGACAGTAAACTGAGGGCTTTTTGGGTCAAGGTGCTAAGTTTTTTAGCATCTTTTTCATCTATGGCCCAAGGCAGTTGTACTTCGGCAAACAAACCTAAGACCTTAGGCTGGGTAATGCTGGCCAGATCATCAAAGCGGGTAATATGTTGATAGCCCTTGGCGGTAAATTGGGCCAACAGCTCGGGTGGAAAGTACTTTTGTCCGCCACCTAAAAACACATCGGCGTTGGTGTCAAGATAACTTAATGCCAGTGCATCGTAATTTTTACGGCTTTCGTTATGGGATAAAAATGCTGCTGGCGTGGCATGGTTAATTTGTGAGGTAACGGCAACCCCGGTACTTAAGCCTAAGGATTTGGCTTTTTCAAGAATGGTGGGCAGTGGCTGTTTTTGGGTATCAACCGAGATGGCGCCGTTATAGGATTTGACTCCTGTCGCGAGGGCGGTTGCGGCGGCGGCCGAGTCGGTCACATAACCACTGACACTGGCGGGATACGTGCTTGCCATGCCAACCAATAAACGGTCAAAGACGGTTTGTTCGACTTCTTCGGTATCTGGATTGTCCTTGTAATAGCGATAGGCACTGGTATAGGAAGGCCCCATGCCGTCGCCAATCATAATCACAATATTTTTGGGGCGTGATGGCGCCTTGGCTGGGCCCGTCTCATTCGCCCCAGCTTCCGCTGCAAATACGGGGCTTGAGAGCCATAAACTCATACCAAGCAGTAACAGTGGCGCTTTGGTGAAACTCATATCAGATCCCTAGAAGTCGTAGGCGCTCTTAAGGCGCCTTCAATGAATATTATTATCTTGTAGGTGTACAAGCTTACTGGGCGAGACGGGCTTCGATGGCATCGAACAGCATGCCAGTAATGTCCACATCAAATGCCGCTTGGATTTCGCGGATACAAGTCGGGCTAGTGACGTTAATTTCGGTCAGCTTGTCACCAATCACATCCAGACCCACAAAAATCAGCCCGCGTTTTTTAAGCTCTGGGCCAATGGCGCGCGCGATTTTCCAATCTGAGTCCGATAGCGGTTGGGCAACACCGCTGCCGCCTGCGGCCAAGTTACCGCGGGTTTCGCCTTTTTTCGGAATCCGCGCCAAGGCGTAGGGCACGGGCTCGCCATCCACCACCAGAATGCGCTTGTCGCCCTTGGTGATTTCAGGAATAAAGGCCTGCGCCATTGCGTATTGGTTGCCATATTGGGTTAAGGTTTCGATGATCACCCCAAGGTTAGGGTCGTCCTGCTTGACGCGGAAAATCGAGGTGCCGCCCATGCCATCTAGTGGCTTGAGGATAATATCGCCCTTGGCTTGGTGGAACGCGCGGATCCGGTTGGCATCGCGAGTCACAATGGTCTCTGGAGTAAATTCGCTAAACCATGCGGTGAATAGTTTTTCGTTGGCATCGCGCAAGCTTTGTGGCTTGTTGACGATTAATACACCTTGTTCTTCGGCGCGCTCTAACATGTAAGTGGCGTAGATATATTCGGTATCGAACGGCGGGTCTTTACGCATTAACACCACGTTCAGATCGCTCAGCGGCGTGTCTTGGGCATCGCCCAGTTCAAACCATTTATTGGCATCGTTGATGACTTTTAATGGACGCATATTGCCCATGGCTACGCCATTGACCATAGCAAGGTCGGCCATTTCCATATAAAACAGCTGGTAACCCTTTTCCTGCGCCGCCATCAGCATGGCAAAACTGGAGTCTTTCTTAATGTTGATCTCACTGATGGGGTCCATCACTATGCCGAGTTTTATCATTAATCTGTTCCTTATTGGTTGCCGTCGCAGGCAAAAAGCATTTATGGATTAGCCAGTAACCGATTCGCTAGTTAGCGGTTAACCTTTAACCTTTAACCTAAATCACCGAATCGAAGTTGCAGCGCGGTAATCGCCGTGAGTGAGGCGGTTTCAGTGCGCAGCACTCGGGGGCCGAGTAACACGTCGGTAAACTGATAGGTTTCCGTCATCGCGATTTCTTCCGCCGATAATCCCCCTTCGGGACCGATCAGTAGGCGTACGCGGGTATGGGATAAATCTAAGCCATTGATACCGTGCGCTGCCCTTGGATGCAAGTTGAGTTTGAGTGCGCTGGTCGGTTCGCTGCACCATTGCTGTAATTCCATGGCGGGGCGAACGATGGGCACTTGGCTACGGCCCGATTGCTCACAGGCGCTGATCACTATCTTTTGCCATTGCTGGATTTTCTTTTCGAGACGCTCACCAGTGAGCTTGACGCCGCAGCGGTCAGAAAATAGCGGCGTAATGGTATTTACCCCTAGCTCAACGGATTTTTGAATGGTGAACTCCATCCGATCGCCGCGGGAAATCACTTGGCCTAAATGCAGGTTGAGGGGCGACTCCGATGGATTGGCCTCACAGGACAGCACTTTTACCGTGACCGATTTTTTACCCGCATCGACAATTTCGGCAAGATAATCATGACCATCGCCATTAAACAGGCTAATTTGCTCGCCACTGCCCATACGCAGCACTTTGCCGATATGGGCTGCGCCATCTTCGTCTAGATTCAGCTGTTGGTTTACGGCTAATGGCTGAGGTTGATAAATTCTTGGAACTCTCATTGTCGACCTTATTCGGCTAATTGTTGGCGCAGTGGTGGTGCATTGCAGGCATTCTGCACAAAGGGATTATGATTACCTTGGATCTGCGCTATGGCGTTATCGCGTTTGCATTCAATAGTATCAACTGGATAGCTTTTATCCCATGCTTTGAACAATTTTAATTGCTGTGAGGCGATTTTAAGGCCATAGGTCTGCTGCATATACAGGTAAGTGCGTGCAATTTTGCCACGGGCGTGAGCGGGCGGCTGGGCTTGGCGATTCCTAAAGTCGATGACCATAGCACATTGACCATATTGGTCTGCCTTACCATTCCATTGGCTAAAACGGAAGTTGCTGCGATCACCGTTCACTTCACCAATGGCGGGCACCAGATTGTGCATGTCCGCTTCCATCTTATTGAATTCTTGGCTGTTATCGGCGCAGTTTTTACGGCCACCCTTTTGCCAGCATTGTAATTGGTGACCAAACTCCCATGCAGGGACGATATGCTCCCACTCGATACGGTTGGCGCGGGTTTCTTGTTTACGCACTTGATAACCGCAGCTATTGAGATCGGGCTTCCAGGATTTGCCCTTAATTTGGATAGTGCAGCCACAGTAAAAACTGACTGCGGGCAAGGTGCCTTGGCGACTGCCTTGGTATAAGGATTGAGACAAGACCTTGGCTTGGCTAAAACTATTGGGGTGCGAAGGAGAGGCATTGGCTGAGGCCAACACCGCCAGCCAACTGAATAGGCACAGCAAGGTTTGCCGAGACCTTAAGGCTATCTTGGAGTTGTTCAATATTTATCCCAAAAATAATCAATACTACGCGAGCCTGTGGCTCGTCTTTTATGTCTGAATGGTAAGGGAAATACCGCGTCCTATGCAAATCGCTCGTACTTTTGGCAGAGGATTTTTACGCTATGTGGGTTATTTGGCTGCTTCGGTAAAGGTGAGGTGGGTATGGCAGCGTTTACACAGATAACGGGTTTCACCACGCAGTACTTTATTATGGCGACGGATGCTCAGCCTAACCGGACCGCAGGCACAGCGGTACTCAAAGTCTTTCCCTTTAACCGACTGAGTATCGAAACTGTGGGTGGTATTGGGGCTCACCTTAAACAGCTTGAGCATGATGGATTGCCACTCGCGGCCATGGGGTTTGGTTTTGCCAAAGAGTTGGAAGCAGAGTAAGTGGCTTATTTCGTGGGGCACTACTTCGGATAAGAAGGCTTCGCTATTTTCCCTGAGTAATACGGGGTTAAAGCGCAGGCGATTCTGCTGCAAATGCGCTGTGCCCGCACTCCGTCCCCGCAGGGTAAATTGGGTCAACGGCCGCGCAAATGGACGCTTAAAGTAGATTTCTGCCTGCTGATAACAGTCTTCGATACGCGTAAGGATTTGCTGCTGCACTGGTGTCAGTGGCTTTGGCTGGTGTTGTGGCGTGTTGGTTTTCGCCATCTTGGTCGCAGTCGGCGTGGTGATACTCGCGGATGAGATAGCTTTACGGCGCAGGCTATTGAGTAGGGATCTCGGGTTAAACATAGACTTAGGCGTTAACTCTTATTTTGCAAAGCATCAAATGTGGCTAGGTGTGTCAGATGGATACCATGATGCGACCCGATAAGGCGCATAAAGCAAGCGTTCGCATCATAACCAACGCTTGCTGACAATGCCAGTATTGCAGCGGTTACAGGCTTGCCGCGGCCTGCATCACCATAGTACGCACTTGCTCGACAATGGCTTGTTCGGTGGCATTGTCGTAGCCCTTCACCCTCGGGGTGTGGATATGGCCCACCTTAGCGCGGCTATTGAACTTTTGCTGTAACACAATGGCGCGATAAGAAATCTCGTTTGAGAGATACCCACCGCCAGAGCCTTCGACCGAGGTTTCATTTTGCAGCTCGCTTAGGGAACTGGCATTAAATTCACCGCGCGCAAGGGTGGTCACAGTATGGTTATCGTTGACTTTCCACTGACCATCTTGCACTTGCATCGCTGCGACGGGTAATGAAAATTCAACAAATTCAGGGCCGATAAAGTTTTTACCGTTGAGTTTGGGGGCGATAGGCGCGGTTTTGCTTGCGCCTGTGTATAGATTTTGGTTATCGGGCGCTGCTGCACTACGGTTACGGCCTGGGAAGCGTTCAATATCAAAGTCGCTGCGCCCCATGCTGACGGTAAAGATAAACTGGGTTTTAGGGTCGCGATAAATGGGGCTGAGTAAGGATTCGATAATACCTTGGTCGAAATCCTCGAAGCGTACTGGGATCATGGCGGTTTCGATTTGGGCCTTTTTGCCATTGATATCAAATTTAAAACCATCGAGGGCGAGGGCGACTAAGCCCGAAGGATTGCTCTGACTGATGTCTTTGTCGAGGAAGAAGGGGTCGAATCCCGTCAGGAAGATTTTTATCTGCACATCATCATCGTATTGGATATCACTGAATCCTCGCGATGCCTTTTCTACGGCGCTGGCTAAAATCTGTTGCTGCCAATCAGCCATTTTAAAGTTAGCACTGTTGTTTTTAAGGCTATTTAACATTGAGAGTCGCGCCCAATACAGGGATCTGTCATCAAAGTGTCCAGACTGCACATCACGCACAGCCTGTTGCCATAATCTATGTCCTTGGCGCGCGGCAAGTTGGGTAGCGTCGCGTTCATTTTTCTGTGCGGATAATTGATTCGCTAAGCCTTCATCCAATGCTTGATAACGGTTTACCACTTCAGCCATGACTTTTTCAGCGGTAGGAATGCGAGACACTTCCACATCGCCGAGGAGTTGTACGGCACCAGCGGTTTGCGCCACTGTGCTAGCGAGGATAAAAGCGAGGCAGGGCTTTAACATTGGCGTTTCCTTTTTATTTTAATCACTTATTTTGCTGGAAATAGACGATGTTTCTAGGGCGTTCGGGCTTACTTCATCTTAGAAATAATGAAACTTATGCCAAAAAGCCACAATGATTGTTTTGAGTATAAGAGTTTACCTATAGTGATTCGAGGATCTTATTCCTATTTTGCATATCAGATCGATACTGACGAGTTGCTATGATTTTGGACTGGCGTTTAGTTGGGATAGCTAATAGTTAAATCTTGTAAAGCTTGTGCCTGATTGTTGCCACAATTGGTCAGCAGTTTGCTAGGGAATGAGAGGGCAGAGAATGATAAGCTTAGCACTTAATTTGTATGGATATATTGCATTAAGCAAGGGGACGTTATGCGTGTATTAGCCTTATCGGCTGTGTTTTTGGTGGCATCGATTATCGGAATGCCTGCGGTAGCAAAGGAATGGCAAGAAAACAAAAGTTGGAATGCTCACTTTACTGAACATAAATCACAGGGCGTAGTTGCGCTCTGGAATGAGAATAAGCAGCAAGGATTTACCAATAATCTTAAACGGGCGAACCAAGCATTTTTACCCGCATCTACCTTTAAAATTCCCAATAGCTTGATCGCCCTCGATTTGGGCGTGGTTAAGGATGAACACCAAGTCTTTAAGTGGGATGGACAGACGCGCGATATCGCCACTTGGAATCGCGATCATAATCTAATCACCGCGATGAAATATTCAGTTGTGCCTGTTTATCAAGAATTTGCCCGCCAAATTGGCGAGGCACGTATGAGCAAGATGCTACATGCTTTCGATTATGGTAATGAGGACATTTCGGGCAATGTAGACAGTTTCTGGCTCGACGGTGGTATTCGAATTTCGGCCACTGAGCAAATCAGCTTTTTAAGAAAGCTGTATCACAATAAGTTACACGTATCGGAGCGCAGCCAGCGTATTGTCAAACAAGCCATGCTGACCGAAGCCAATGGCGACTATATTATTCGGGCTAAAACTGGATACTCGACTAGAATCGAACCTAAGATTGGCTGGTGGGTCGGTTGGGTTGAACTGGATGATAATGTGTGGTTTTTTGCGATGAATATGGATATGCCCACATCGGATGGTTTAGGGCTGCGCCAAGCCATCACAAAAGAAGTGCTCAAACAGGAAAAAATTATTCCCTAGAAGTGGTTAGCGCGTATTTGTGTGAAATAGCCGTCATATAAGCTGTAAAGATATATGGACAAAATGCAGATGCTCGATGCACTTGTAGTTAATGGCTCATACTTAATCGGTCAGGCCTAATCGACTTAAGCTCCGCGCGTTAACTTTCAGCCTGAGCATTAGTATCACATTCCTAAACGTAAAAAGCCTAGCCAATTTGCTAGGCTTTTTTGTTATCTCAATGGCCATGGTCACTCAACATGGTGGTGTGAATAAAGGAATGGCGATGTCAGTAAAGGTGAATGCCGCTGCGATAAAGTGCCTAGCCCATCAAGGATTGTAGGCTTTCTTGGCTGCTAAAGCGTTTGACGAAAAAGTCCAAGAAAGCGCTGATATTGGTGGCTAATTGTCTGCGGCTCGAATACACCCCGTAGACCTTAAAGGGTTCAATCGGCCATTCCTGTAAGATTGGCACTAGCTGGCCGTTGGCGAGTTCGGTTTTGCAGGCGGAGTTTGATAGCATTGCAATCCCAAAGTCATCGAGGGCTAACTGCTTAACCATTATCGGGCTATTGACCCTGACTTTACGCTGAAAGTTTACCATGGTTTTGCGAGCACCTTTGCCTAAGGGCCATATGGGTGCTGAGCGGGATGTCCCTAGCAGAATACCACTATGGTCGCTCAGCTCCTTAGGTGTTGCGGGGGTGCCGCGTGCTTTTAAATAGCCAGGGCTTGCTACCAGAATTGGTTGACGCTCGAACAGTAATCTTGCAACAAGATCAGAGGATTGCAGTGGTCCATATTTGATAGCTATGTCATATCCTTCACCCACCAAACCGATATCGTTGTCGGTAAACTGGACATCTAATTCCACATTGGGATATAAACGCATGAATCCGCTACAGAGGTTAGCAATTAATTCTTGGCTAAAAGAGACCGGAATGGCTATCCGTAATGATCCTGATACATCATCATGGGTACTCTCGATAACAGCCTTGGCCGCTTCCACCTCATTGCGAATGGAATCACAGTGTTGATAAAAGAGTGCCCCGACTTGGGTAAGACTCAGGTTACGGGTGTCGCGTTGTAACAATCGCACGCCTAGTTGTTCTTCAAGCTGCGCGATTTTGCGACTTATGGTGGATTTTGGGTGGCCGGTTTCACGTGCAGCTTGGGAGAATCCCTTTGCTCTCACTACGGCTGCAAATAGCATCATACCGTTTAAATCTGGCATGTTTTTCCCACTGTCTCATATTTGGAACATAGCGTCTTATGCAGTTTAATGGCATTTGGCGGGATAACAAAGTTATATTTATTGGCTAAAAATTTTCAGAGGCTAAAGCAGAGGATCTTTTGATGACCAGCAATAATCAGCCCAAACACATGACTCAAGCCCAAACGCCCGATCCGCTTTTTTTACAGGCCGAGCATTTGGCAAAGGATTTTTCTCTGTTTCCTAAACACAGTAAACAGAGCTTATCAGAAGAAATTAAAGGTCTTTTAAATGAAGATGCCATTCAGGCAAATTTAAAAGACTTGGCATCGTTAGATGTTGACGGTTACGTCGCAAAAGTGATCCAGCCGACCCAAGACAAAGGTCGTCCTGGTGCTAAACGTATCATTGCGGACCTAAAGGGGCGCTTGATTACCGAAACTCACTTGGGCTCTTTCTACAGTGCTGAGGTCGAGTTGAATTTCGGTTCACGCACTCGTCGTATCGGCTTTATTGCTCAAGAGCGCACAACGGCTAACGGTGCATGGATGCCTGAGCATCACTATGCCGCCTGTAAAGCGATTCGTCATTTTGCCGAATTGTCTATGCCTATCGTCTATTTAATCGATACCCCAGGGGCCGATGCAGGCGAAGTGGCCAACAGCCAAAACCAAGCACATTCTATTTCTAAGGCGATTGCCGAGAGTGCCAACGTTGACGTACCGACAGTCGGTATCGTTATCGGTGCGGGTTACTCGGGCGGCGCGATTCCATTAGCGGCGGCCAACATCCTGTTATCGCTGCGCGATGGTATTTTCAACACGATTCAGCCACAAGGTCTGCAAAGTATTGCGCGTAAGTACAACCTGTCATGGCAGGAATGTGCTAAGTCTGTGGGCGTATCTCCAGAAGAGCTTTACACCGCCGGTTGTATCGATGGCATTATCGATTTTTCTCCAGGTGACCGTGACGAGCGTCAGCACAATTTACGCCGCGCGATTATCAGTAGTATCGAAGCGGTTGAGCGCGCAGCAGTGAACTTTGTACGTGAATCTAAAGATTTACGTGAGCACTATGATCGCAGTTTAGCGCGTTTCCTTAACCCATCTAAAAACTTGATGGCATTAGAGTTAAACGCTGAATTGGCTGTGGCAACGAGCCCAACCAACCACCACAACTTGTTTGGTAGCGCTTACCGTTACCTGCGTTATTTAACGCTGCGTAGCCGTATTCATTCGATCTCTCAGGAGCAATACGGACGTTTGTCACGTGTTAGTGTGCCTGAAGGTGACTTGTTAGCTCGTATCCAACAAGAGCAAGATCGTGTATTCCAAGCTTGGCTATCTAGCCCTGATAAGCTGGTTTACGATGAAGATCTGAACAAATTGTGGGCGAACTTTATTGCTAAGCGCGATGAAATTTCAACCGAACGTAATATGCTGACACGTTTTATTTTGGGTGAACCAAAAGAAAACTATAAAAAAGCTCGTAAGGCACTGTTATTTAACATCGGTTGGTCTTTATATCACCGTTGGAAGAGCAACGCGGCAAACAACTTTAAGGGCTTAATTCAGCATCTTGAAAATCTGCCTAAGTCTGTAACTCAAGCAAAATGGCCTGAGCTTAATCAATTGACTGTGCTCGATGTCGTTGTAAACGATGAGCTGCGTGAAGACTTTATTTGGCAATGCCATAACATCCTGATTTTTAACTCACTTTACGACAACGTTGTGGGTAGCTTAGCGTCTATCGCGAAAGAAGCCATGATGTCTAAGAGTCTGTCACGCAACTCTGTGAACAATCTACTGCACAAGTCGATTGACCATGCGCTGTCTACTCAGGATACCGCAAACGACAAGGCTAAATTCTACAAGTGGCTTAAGTACTTTATGAGCCAATCTAACCGTGCCGATCTCTTGGTGCGGGTAGAGCAGTGGAAGAGTGTGGGCTTCCCACAACTTAACGACAGTTTATTCGTTATCCTGACTTACTTCTTCGAACGTTTATTGCCTGAATACTTCGACAGTGAAAGCGACCACAGCAAATACACTGGTGCGATTAACCCTGTGCGTATCGGTCGTCGTAAGGACTTCTGGAACCGCTTGACCATGGGTTATCAGGACTTACTGATCCAAAAAGTATTACGTGACGAAAAACGTACCGGCAAGATGACGTGGGAAAATGTGATTAAGCAATTTTTCACTAATTTCGACGAAATCAATGGCGACAAAATGTCGGCTAACTTGCTCAACTTCCCTGGTTTCCGTTTATCCATTGAAGATGCGTTAGATAAAGGTATTCGTCCTTGCGGCCTGATCACTGGTATTGCTGACTTTAAAGAAAAGGGACAAAAAGTCCGTGTGGGTCTGGCGGTATCTAACACTGCATTCCAAGCGGGTGCCTTCGATATGGCGAGTGCCGAGAAATTCTCTGCGCTGCTGATCGAATGTGCTAAGCGTAAATTGCCAGTAGTTTGTTTTATCAGCTCAGGCGGTATGCAGACTAAAGAAGGTGCTGCGGCTCTGTTCTCAATGGCTGTTGTGAACGACCGTATCACACGCTTTATCCGTGATAACGAATTGCCAGTATTGATGTTTGGTTTTGGTGACTGTACCGGTGGTGCGCAAGCGAGTTTCGTGACTCACCCATTAGTGCAAACCTACTACCTGTCTGGTACTAACATGCCATTCGCGGGTCAAATGGTGGTTCCAGCTTACTTGCCTTCGACTTCTACACTGTCTAACTACTTGTCGAAAGTACCAGGTGCAATGGCGGGCTTAGTCCACAACCCATTCAGCGAAACCTTAGATAACCAATTGGCGAGCATCGATCCTCTGATGCCAATGCCAACGGCGAAGATTAATGACGTAATCATCAATGCTCTGTCGACTCTGGTTGTTGAAGCGCCTGTTGAAGAAGAAGTGATTGTTCAAAACGATCCTCGTAAGTTAATGAAACCAATTAACAAAGTTTTGGTTCATGCCCGTGGTTGTACCGCTGTTAAGTTGATCCGTAAGGCTCACGATAACGATATCAACGTGGTATTAGTGGCGTCAGATCCTGACATGACTGCCGTACCTGCGGATATGCTGAAAGATTCTGACAAGTTAGTCTGTTTAGGGGGTAACACCTCTGACGAAAGTTACCTGAATGCTTACTCAGTGTTGAAAGTTGCCGAATACGAGCAAGTTGATGCACTGCACCCAGGTATCGGCTTCCTGTCTGAAAGTCCACAATTTGCGGCATTGTGTGTGAATAATGGGGTTAACTTTGTGGGTCCTAGCGTGCATTCAATGACGACTATGGGTAACAAGTCGAACGCGATTAAGACGTCACAAAGCCAAAACGTACCAGTGGTACCAGGTTCACACGGTATTCTGACTAACGCTGAGCAAGCGGTAAACGTGGCCAATGAAATTGGTTACCCAGTGCTGCTCAAAGCGGTACAAGGCGGCGGTGGTAAAGGTATTCAGGTCGTTAAACGTCCTGAGGATATGATTGGTTTATTCCAAAAAACCGCTACCGAAGCGGCAGCCGCCTTCGGTAACGGCGACCTGTACTTAGAGAAATATGTTACGTCACTACGTCATATCGAAGTGCAATTACTGCGCGACCAATTTGGTCACGCTAAAGTATTGGGTTTACGTGACTGTTCAGTACAACGTAACAACCAGAAAGTGGTTGAAGAGTCTGGCTCAACCATGTTGCCAGATGAACTGAAAAAACAAGTGCTGGATTACACCCGTGCCTTAGGTGATGCGACCGATTATATGGGTGCTGGTACTGTAGAGTTTATCTACAACTTAGACGCAAACGAAGTGTATTTCATGGAGATGAACACTCGTCTGCAAGTAGAGCATCCAGTAACCGAAGCGACTTCTGGTATCGATATCGTGAGCGCGCAGTTTGATATTGCTGCGGGTCGTTCAATCGAGCATTTAGAGCCGAAAGAAATCGGTTATGCGATGGAAGTGCGTGTCACGGCTGAGAAAGCCGCACTCGACAGCCACGGCATCCTGCAACTGGTTCCAAACCCTGGCAAGATCACCGAATGTGTATTCCCTGATCATCCAGATGTAGAAATCATCTCGATTGCTGCACCGGGCAAAGAAGTTTCGCCTTATTACGATAGCTTAATCGCCCAGGTGATTATGCGCGGTGAAAACCGTGAAGACGTTATTGCGAAGCTACATGCTTACCTCGACAGCGTAGTGCTCAAAGGTATCGCGACTAACATTCCATTGCTGAAGTTAATCCTAAGCGATGGCACCTTCAAAGAAGGTGTATACGACACTAACTATCTGCCACGCTTTATGGCTGAGCTAGATATTCCAGCACTGATTGCTGAAATGGAAGCCGCTGCTGAAACTGTAGGTGTGGATACTGAGTCGCTGCGTGTGGGTGAAAGTAACGAGCTTAAAGTATTAGCCCAAGGCGCAGGTATCTTCTATACCTCTCCAGCGCCAGGCGAACCTGATTTCGTTAAAGAAGGTGATATTGTAACCGTTGAGCAAACCCTTGCCTTGACTGAAGCAATGAAGATGTTCTCGCAGGTTAACTTGGCTGGCTTTAACCGCCAAGGCGCAGTGCTCTATCCTGAGGATAAGAAGTACCGCATCGAGCGTATTCTGAACAGCAATGGTCAGCAAGTATCGCAAGGTGACCTACTCTTTGTTGTGTCACCAGTTGAAGATTAATCTTGTAAAAATAGATTAAGTAAACGAAATACCCGTCAATTTGGCGGGTATTTTTTTATTGCTAACAAGATTACGTTTCTCAGGTTCGGTGCATTTTTCTGCTTAGGATGAGCGAATTGGTATTATCTTAATATCATGTATACACTTTTTATCTACGTCAGCGAATTACGAATGTATTTGAGAAGCGACATGGGTTGTCGATTTTGGTTTTTATTGTTCTGTTTATGCTCACCCTTAACTGTGAGTGCAGAGCGTTTGGCTTCGCGCTATCTCAAAACCGCTGATGACGGTGCTAGCAGTAGGCAGTTAGTCCGTTACTGTGTTGATCCCGACTGGTTGCCCTATGAAGCGATTCGAGAGGGAAAACATGTAGGGGTCTCATCGGACTATATTCGTTACATTGAGTCCCATTCTCCCCTTAAATTCATTCTTGTTCCCACAACATCTTGGTCTGAAACTCTTAATTTTTTACAAGCTGGGCGCTGTGATTTAACTCCAATGTTGAACAAAACCGCTACCCGAGAGCAATTTTTACATTTTAGCCATGTGTATTTTCACTCGCCAAATGTGTTGGTTTCGCTAAAAGAACAGCCATTTTTACAAGGATTTGAAAACATAGGCTCACGAACATTAGCCGTGCCTAAAGGTTATCGTCTCGCTGAGTATATTCAGCAATATTACCCTAGAGTCAAAATCATCGAAGTGGCCAGTGAACCAGCGGGACTCGAGGCTGTGCTCGATAAGCGCGCTGATTTATTTGTTGGGTCAATGTTTTCGGTGAATGCTTATATTCAGCAGACAGGTTTTAACCATCTTAAAATTGCGGGGTGGGGCGGGCCAGAAGATGAACTACGCATGGGAGTGAGTTTAGGCCATGAAGCACTGCTGCCGATACTTAATCAAGTACTTGATGATGTTGATGAGCTTGAGCGAATTAGGATTTACCAGAAATGGAACAATATTACTGTTATCGATGAGACTAACTATTGGCTTATCTATCAAGTGATTGCAGGTACTCTGCTGGTGATATTCTTACTTGCGACTCGGACTTATTTTATCAGTCGCTATAATCGACGCTTAACCGATAAAAATACACAGCTTGAAGCCCTTCGTCGGCAATTAGAACAAACCAATACTGAACTCGAGTTTTTATCTACCCATGATCCGCTCACCAAACTCTATAATCGCCATTACTTTAACCGCCAGTTTGTGCATGAGCATCGTTCTGAGACCGCAACAGAAAGTAGCATCTGCCTTGTCATGTTAGATATCGATTTCTTTAAAGAGATTAATGACACCTTAGGTCATGCCGTCGGAGATAATATTTTGATGGAGCTGTCTACAGTGTTGCAGCATTGTGTGCGTGAATCAGATGTTGTTGCCCGTTGGGGAGGTGAAGAGTTCGTGATCCTTTGCCATCAGACTTCAATTACTTTAGTTAACTCATTGTGCCAGCGGATTGCTGCGGCGATTAAGGATTATCGCTTTAGTGGTGATGTGCGGCTCACCTGTAGTTTTGGGATTGCCAAATTAGCGAGTAATGAACCAATGCAGTCCTGCTTTGAACGAGCAGATAAAGCACTGTATCAAGCGAAAGCCTTGGGCAGAAATCAGATTTGTATTGATGAATCCAATGCTTAGTTTGCGAAATTAGATGCATTGCTAAGCCCATTGCCACTTTACTCGATCAATTTCACATTTATGCTAATCAACTTTTAGGTTAAACCGAGTTTTAACCTGAGTTGAAGTTTGTATTGAGGTTGCATTGGGCTGGTCTTTTGCCATTTGTGAGTCCTTAAAGTATGAGAAATCTGCAATATCGGTAAAAAAACGCTTATTTTTAGGCTTTTTACTAATTGTTTGAAAACTGAGCTAAATTTTTTTATTTAATTGTTTTAATGCATTTTTCTTATTTTTTTTTAATTTTTTCCGCGACTTTATCGTGAAAAATTGCAAGAGCCATTTGCGCATAGCGGGGTTCCAATTTACAATATGCGCCTAAAATAATCTGATGTGCGGTGTGTCGGTGGTTTGTCGCATACTCCGTCTACTTCTTAAACTAATCATTAAAGTTGAATCATGACCGAATTATCCAAATACAGAAACATTGGTATCTTCGCTCACGTTGACGCGGGTAAAACCACGACCACCGAGCGTATTCTTAAGCTAACCGGTAAAATCCATAAAATCGGTGAAGTTCACGATGGTGAATCAACAACTGACTTCATGGTTCAGGAAGCTGAGCGCGGTATTACCATTCAGTCAGCGGCAGTAAGCTGCTTCTGGAAAGATCACCGTTTCAACGTTATTGACACCCCTGGGCACGTTGACTTCACTGTTGAAGTTTACCGTTCTCTGAAGGTTCTTGACGGCGGTATCGCTGTATTCTGTGGTTCTGGTGGTGTTGAGCCTCAATCAGAAACTAACTGGCGCTATGCGAACGAATCTGAAGTTGCTCGTATCATCTTCGTAAACAAGTTAGACCGTATGGGTGCTGACTTCTTACGTGTTGTTAAGCAAACTAAAGACGTTTTAGCTGCTAACCCACTGGTTATGGTTCTGCCAATCGGTATTGAAGATGAGTTCTGTGGTGTTGTTGACCTGCTAACTCGTAAAGCCTACGTATGGGACGATTCTGGTATTCCAGAAAACTTCGAAGTTAAAGATGTTCCAGCGGACATGGTTGACTTAGTTGAAGAATACCGTGAAATGCTGATCGAAACTGCTGTTGAGCAAGATGACGATCTGCTAGAAGCTTACATGGAAGGCGAAGAGCCATCTGTTGAAGACCTGAAACGTTGTATCCGTAAGGGTACTCGTACTATGGCATTCTTCCCAACATTCTGTGGTTCAGCCTTCAAAAACAAAGGTATGCAACTGGTTCTGGATGCTGTTGTTGATTATCTGCCAGCGCCAGATGAAGTTGATCCACAACCTTTAACTGACGAAGAAGGTAACGAAACTGGCGAATACGCTATCGTTTCTGCTGATGAGTCATTAAAAGCATTAGCGTTCAAGATCATGGATGACCGTTTCGGTGCCCTGACTTTCGTACGTATTTATGCTGGCCGTCTGAAGAAAGGCGATACCATTCTTAACAGTGCAACTGGTAAGACTGAGCGTATCGGCCGTATGTGCGAAATGTATGCTAACGATCGTATCGAAATTGAATCAGCTGAAGCTGGTGACATTATCGCAATCGTGGGTATGAAGAACGTACAAACTGGTCACACTCTGTGTGATGTTAAGCACCCATGTACTCTGGAAGCCATGGTGTTCCCAGAGCCAGTTATCTCTATCGCAGTAGCGCCAAAAGATAAAGGCGGCAGCGAGAAGATGGCTATCGCTATCGGTAAGATGATCGCAGAAGATCCATCATTCCGCGTAGAAACTGATGAAGATTCAGGTGAAACCATCCTTAAAGGTATGGGTGAACTGCACTTAGATATTAAAGTGGACATCCTGAAGCGTACTTATGGTGTTGAGCTGATCGTAGGTGAGCCACAAGTGGCCTACCGTGAAACTATTACTCAAATGGTTGAAGACCAATACACCCACAAGAAACAATCTGGTGGTTCTGGTCAATTCGGTAAGATCGAATACATCATTCGCCCAGGTGAGCCAAACTCTGGCTTCGTGTTCAAGTCTTCAGTTGTTGGTGGTAACGTTCCTAAGGAATACTGGCCAGCAGTTGAAAAAGGCTTCGCGAGCATGATGAACACCGGTACTATCGCTGGCTTCCCAGTGTTAGACGTTGAGTTTGAACTGACTGACGGTGCTTACCACGCAGTTGACTCTTCAGCTATCGCGTTCGAAATCGCTGCTAAAGCGGCATTCCGTCAATCTATGGCTAAAGCTAAACCACAACTACTTGAGCCAATCATGAAAGTTGACGTGTTCAGCCCAGAAGACAACGTGGGTGACGTGATCGGTGACTTAAACCGTCGCCGCGGTATGATCAAAGACCAAGTTGCTGGTGTAACTGGTGTTCGCGTTAAGGCTGACGTACCGTTATCAGAAATGTTCGGTTACATCGGTACTCTGCGTACAATGACTTCAGGCCGTGGTCAGTTCTCTATGGAGTTCTCACACTACAGCCCATGTCCAAACAGTGTTGCGGAAAAAGTTGTTGAGCAAGTTAAAGAGCGTAAAGCTGCTGAAGCTAAGAAGTAATTCTTAACTTCCTCTAAATAGAAACCGCTGCTAAGCCTAGGCTAGCAGCGGTTTTTTTATGGGCGATGCACTGGTTGACGATAGGTTGACGAGTCAGCATTCACGCTTTTTGTTTACTTAATTCCAGTAGAGCATTTGCCGCGGGAGTTAACGGTAAGTTCTGCCGCCAAATCAGGGCTAAATCCCAAGTTAATGCCGGTTGCATCGGTCTAAAGACTAGTTTGCTGTGACTGAGTTTTTGGCAAATAGGTTCGGGTAATATGGCCAGTCCCATGTCGGCTTCAACCATGGTTGCAAGAAAGTCCCATTGACCACTGCGAAAGGCGATATTTAATTGCACGCCAGCCTTACGGCTGAGGCGAGTTATCAATTTGGCAAGTGAGAAGTCCTCGTTATAGAGAATAAACGGATAAGCTTCAAAATCTTGCCAGTTGAGATATGACTTAGCCGCAAGCGGGTGCCCATCAGGCAGGCAAGCTAACAGAGGATATTTTGTCAGCGGTTGGTTGACTAGCTCAGTCTCATGGGTTGTGGGTAACGCAGTAAAGGCAATATCTAAACTGTTATTTAGCAGTGCCTGCTCGCAGCCAAACCCCCCGTATTCATACATTTGTAGTTCAACCCCAGGATAACGCTTACGATAGCTCGTCAGTAATCCAATAATTAAGCTACTCATCATGGGGCAGACACCGAGTCTAAGCCGCCCCGATTTTAGGCCGCTTAAGTTACTCATATCCTCCTGCAATCTATGCCATTGTCCGAGGATCTCCCGCGCACTGTGTTCAAACAGCTGCCCTGCTTGGGTTAGCTCCACCTTTTGATTGTTACGGATCAGCAGGGTTTCTCCTACGCTTTCTTCAAGCCTTTGGATGATTTTGCTAAGCGTTGGTTGAGTGATAAAGCATTTTTGTGCTGCACGGGTGAAGTTTTCCGTTTCAACTAAGATCAGAAAACATTGTAAGGTCTTGATTGGAATGTTCATGCTCAAATGGAATCCATTGTATGGCGTTAATTCATTTTACTGATGATGGTCTAAGTATTACTTTGAACTTGTTAACAGAACAGGAGATTTGGTCATGAAGTCAACGTCAAGTTTATGGGTAGGTGCTTTGTGGCAGGCGGCGATGCCTGAAACAAAGAATGTGCAAACAGCAAAGGCAGCGCAAACAAGAGTAACGGCTCCGGCGGGTGATTTGCATAAAGCAAAACAACAAGTTAACCCAGCCTAGGCTGGGTTTTTACTTTTCCATTTTATCTATTGCCCCGTCTGCTTATTTTTCAGTTCGTCCAACATCTCCCCCACTGAGTTTTTAAGTTTATCTCTAATTTTGTTATGGATAATAAAAAGCCACTGGATGATCAGTGGCTTTGGTGCGGGCAGGGGAGGATTGTTTTACTGAGTTGAGAACTTATTATCAACTAAAGGCGCTTTGTTTTCTGCTTGTGCAACATGGCACTGGGTGCAGAAATAATTATGGCCATTGAGCGTGCCCTTATCGTCGATAACGTGGGATTTCGCCACTGGTGTGGCTTTCATCCGTGGGGCTTTATCCCAGCTATGGCAAGTTAAACAGCCATTTTTATCTAAGGTTATTTTGTAATCATCCTTATGGGGGATGAGTGGCGGTTGGTCAGTAAAACTGCGTTCCAACGCCTTACCGCGAGCTGGGTAAACGGGCATAGCATCAGCGGGGCGAATATCGGTCACCGCGCTATCGCCAGCGAGGGATTTGATATTGACAGGTGTTGCTTGAGTGTCTGCTTGTTGGCCTGAGCAGCCGCCGATGGCTAATACAATCGCGGCTAAGGTGAGTATTTTTTTCATTGGTCATTCTCCGCCTTGGGGGCAATGTGTTGACGAATTGGTGAAGTGGTTGATGGCGAGTGACAATCGGTCGAATCGCCTGAACTAAGTTGAGCCTGAGTGGCCGTAAAACGTGTTTGATAGCGAAATACGCGCTTTGCGCAGACATCGATACAGCGGCCGCATTGGGTGCAGTCTGGGCTAGTGATCACCGGGTTTTGCCCTTTTAACGCGGGCTTTAATACTTGGCGCTCGGGGCAAACAGCAAAGCAATCCATGCAGTTATCACAGGCGCTAGCTTTGCTGGCGACGATCTTAATGGGGCTCCATTTGCCGATTAAGCCAAATAGGGCGCCCGTTGGGCACAGATGACCACACCAAGCGCGCTCGGCGATAAATAGATCCAGCAGAAATATTGCCGCTAAGATCCATAAACCACTGAGACTGCCAAATAGCACGGCGCGATAGACTAAGGGGACGGGATTAATCCATTCCCAAATCAAGTTGCCCGTGAGCAGTGGCAATAACAGCACGAGTGCCAGCAGGTAATAACGTAAATTACGCGGTAACTCGCTGGTGCGAGGGAGGTTTAGTTTACGTCTGAGCCAGCTTGCGGTATCGGTGGCCAGATTGACGGGACACACCCAACTGCAAAACACCCGGCCACCGGCGAGGGCATAAAACAGTATGACCAAGGTTGCACCTATCAATAGGCTAAGCTCGGGAATATGCCCGCTAATGAGCATTTGTAAGCTCACTAGCGGATCGGCAAAGGGAATGGTATCGAGCAGTAAACTGGCCGATAAATTACCCTTAAATAACCAAATCCCTAGTAGCGGCCCCAGTGCAAATAGCCCTAACAAGCCGCATTGCACTGCGCGGCGTAGTAGCAAATATTTGTGTGCGCCAAACCAACCGAGTTCTGCAATGGCTGCGGCATGCTCGCCTTGCATGCGGGCTTTTGAGTTCATGGTCCGGTTATTCATAGACTTGTTACTCATAGCGTTAGCCCCTTATTCAACATCTCTAAGGTGGTTTCCTCAGTGTTGAGATAAGTGTCATGCTCCGCTGCCTTACCGAGTGCTAATGCCGTCGGTAAGACTTTTATGGCGGCGGTATCGAGCACGCAGGCGTGCTCGCATTTGCCACAACCCGTACAGGTATCGCTGTTGACTGTGGGTAAAAACATGGCGTGGTGATCGCTATGTTGATTGCGTTGGCGTTCTAAGGTGATGGCGTTGTCGATTAACGGACAAACCCGATAACAGACATCACAGCGTAATCCCTTAAAGTTAAGGCAATTTTTCTCATCGATCAGTACCGCAACACCCATTTTGGCATCGCTAATGTGCTCAAGTTGAGGATCAAGCGCGCCCGATGGGCAGGCTTTGATGCAGGGAATATCCTCACACATTTCGCAGGGAATGCGTCTTGCGGTAAAGAATGGCGTGCCAGTGGCGGCGCCATCGAACCAACGTGCCAGTGTTAGCGTGTCGTAAGGGCAAGCCTCAACACACAAGCCGCAGCGCACGCAGGCCGAGAGAAAATCGCTTTCTTCAAGGGCGCCCGGCGGTCTGCAAGCTTGGGAGGCGAGTTGACCTTGGCTTTTTGCCGTGGCCGTCAAGCCTAATCCCACAAGCCCCATCACACAGCCAGCCTTAGCCGTCGTGGCCAAAAACTGGCGACGGTTGACTTGTTTGACTGTGAATGGACTCTTCACTTGCTGACTCACCTTAGACTCCTTAATCGCTTTCAAATACGCTTATCGCTATCAAATGAGGGCTTAGGCCTTCATCACTTTTACTGGGCACTTCTTAAAATCAGTTTCTTTTGACAGTGGATCGGTCGCATCCAGAATCAACTTGTTAACTAACTGACGCGCATCGAAGAAGGGCATAAACACCACGCCGCGTGGCGGTTTGTTACGGCCTTTGGTTTCGACACGGGTTTTGACCTCACCACGGGGAGATGCCACGATCACTTCATCACCACGTTGCAGACCTCGGGCCTTAGCGTCTTCAGGATGCATAAAGATTTGTGCATCAGGATAGGCGCGATAGAGCTCAGGTACACGGGCGGTCATCGAACCTGTATGCCAGTGTTCGAGCACGCGGCCGGTAGACATCCACAGATCGTATTCTGAGTTAGGCTCTTCCGCTGCTGGTTCGTAAGGCAGGGCGAAAATTACCGCTTTACCATCGGGTTTACCGTAGAACTTAAAGCCTTCACCTGCCTTAACATAAGGATCGCTGCCTTCAACGAAGCGGCGCAGGGTTTCTTTCCCCTCAACCACTGGCCAGCGTAGGCCGCGGGTTTCGTGGTAACGGTCAAAGTCGGCTAAGTCATGGCCATGGCCGCGACCGAAGGCGGCGTATTCTTCGAAGATGCCTTTTTGTAGATAGAAGCCAAAGTGTTCACTTTCGTCGTTTAGGTCGCCCTTACAATCGGTAGTCGGGAACTTGTTGATGACACCATTGGCAAACAGTACTTCATAAAGGGTCTTGTCAGCGTATTCAGGCTTTTTAGCGATAAGCTCTGCTGGCCAGACTTCAGACACTTTAAAGCGTTTTGAAAACTCGACTAATTGCCACAGATCCGATTTAGCTCCCTCAGGCGCTTTAACCTGTTGATGCCACATATGGGTGCGGCGCTCGGCGTTACCGTAGGCGCCTTCTTTCTCGACCCACATGGCGGTCGGTAGAATAAGGTCTGCTGCCATGGCGGTGACGGTTGGGTAAGGATCGGATACCACGATAAAGTTCTCTGGATTACGGAATCCCGGGTAAATTTCATCGTTGATATTCGGGCCGGCTTGCATGTTATTGGTACACATAGTCCAATAACAGTTTAGCTTACCGTCTTTGAGCATCCGGCTTTGCAGCACTGCATGGTAGCCAGGTTTAGGTGGTATCGTGCCTTCAGGCACTTGCCACATTTTTTCGGTAATCGCGCGATGCTTATCGTTATCCACCACCATATCAGCAGGTAAGCGGTGGGCGAAGGTGCCGACTTCACGGGCGGTGCCACAGGCTGAAGGTTGACCTGTCAGTGAGAATGGGCTGTTGCCAGGTGTGGCGATTTTGCCCGTCAGTAAGTGAATGTTATAGAGCATGTTGTTTGCCCACACTCCACGAACGTGTTGGTTAATCCCCATGGTCCACAGGCTCATAACCTTCACTTTAGGATCGGCATAGGCTTTGGCTAAGGTTTCTAATTTTTCAGGCTCTACACCACTCATTTTTGCTGCGTATTCCAGCGTATAAGTGCTGACGAACTTAGCGTATTCTTCGAAGCTAATAGGGCTAGATTTACCATTGCCAGGGTTTTTGGCTTTCTTCTCTAACGGATGATCTGGACGCAGACCATAACCGATATCATCTACACCGAGGGCAAACTTAGTGTGTTTAGTCACAAAGTTGGTATTTACCGCTTTGTTTTGAATGATGTAGTTGGCGATATAGTTGAGGATCACCAGATCTGATTGCGGATGGAAAACCATCGGGTTATCCGCAAGATCGAAGCTACGGTTCTCGAAGGTGGATAGTACATGCACGCGACAGTCTTTACTGCTTAAACGGCGATCAGATAAACGTGCCCACAGGATCGGATGCATCTCGGCCATGTTGGCGCCCCAGAGCACAAAGTGATCGGCGGCTTCTAAGTCGTCGTAACAGCCCATCGGTTCATCAATACCGAAGGTACGCATAAACCCAACGACCGCTGAGGCCATACAGTGGCGGGCGTTAGGGTCGATGTTGTTGGTTAAGAATCCAGCTTTATGCAGTTTAGATGCAGCGTAACCTTCCCAAATCGTCCACTGACCAGAACCGAACATACCGACTGAGGTTGGGCCTTTAGTGGCGATGCTGTGTTTCCACTTAGCGGCCATAGTATCGAAGGCAACATCCCAACTTACTGGGGTAAACTCGCCTTCTTTGTGGTATTTGCCGTCTTTCATGCGTAGTAATGGCGTGGTTAATCTGTCCTTGCCGTACATGATTTTCGACAGGAAGTAGCCTTTAATACAGTTCAAACCACGGTTAACTGGGCTTTCTGGATCGCCTTTGGTGGCAACCACTTTACCCGCTTTAGTACCGACTAATACGCTACAACCCACACCGCAAAAACGGCAGGGGGCTTTGTCCCACTTGATGTTATCTGACTCGGCGGCTTCAACCATTTTCACGGGAAGCGTGACGCCAACGGCCGTCGCAGCGGCAACCGCTGCGTTAGCCTTGAGAAACTCGCGGCGGCTAATGCTCATAGTGTTTCCTCACTCTCTTTTTCTAACAGTTCTTGTTCTAGGGGTTCTACTTGGTGGTAAATCAAACTGGCGGATAACACACCGGACAGGCCATTGATGGCTTCAACATTGTCGAGAATGGCTTTTTGGGTATTCCCTTCGAGGGTAATAACCAACTTGCCTTCGGGTGAAATGGCGTGGATATCGCAGCCTTTTAGCGCGGCAATATCGGCTTCAACCTGTTGCAAGGCATTAGGGGCTGCATGTACCACGAGGCTGGTGACATGGTATTCCTGACTCATAGCGGTGACCTTTATCTTGAGATGCACTCAGCTGCTTTGCATAAACATCTGTACAACTGAATGTGGATAACTGCGAGTCTAGACCTGATAAAAAATGTGGGTATACCTCACAAGAGGTATTGCAGGGGATAGTCGATCGGGATCAAAGTTTTGCGCGTGATCTAACTCTCAGTTTGAAATTTAAACAATCGCTATCTCTTTGGAGAGGGAATGGCGAGATTGGTTAGATTAGCGAAAGATCCGGCAGTCAAACATCACTATAAGTGGATTAATATCCCGTCAGCTCCATATAACCCATGCCAGTGTGGCTACCGCTAAGTTTGATTGGGCCTTCCCAATAGGAGGTGGATAACGCCATGGCGCTATTGGGATTTAACGGCGAGATACGGATATCGATTTGCTCACTCGGGATTTGGACTTGCCAGCTTACAGGGTATTTGCCGGTGCGGGTGGTTTGCCATTCAAGCGGCGTCATTTTTATTCCATCTGGCGTGTCTCGGGAGTTGATATTACGGCCTGTGCCATCGGCAAACATTCGTCTGGCGCTGTAAAAGGCTAATGGAGTTTGAGATTTATCGGTGGATTGCTCCCTTAACTGAAAGAGCATTAGCGCCGAACCATCATTGAGGCGCAGGGCAAACCAATCCCAACCCTGCTGGCTTTTAGTTAAAAATTGTGAGCTCCATTCTCTGTCTAGCCAGCCTTTGCCTGTGACTTTCTCTACCCGACTCTCGGCTTGGCCATTGATGTTGATATATCGGGTGATCTCACCGCTAATAGTGATAAAAGGTTGACTGTAATAGTAGGAGGCGACGTTACCCTCGCGGTTTTTAATGCTATAGCCATTATCACCTTGATATTGCAGCGGTGCTTGGCTAGTCAGCGTTAGCGCGTAACTAAAGTCTGCGGTCTCAACCCTTAAGATTGCCGGAAATAACGCGCTCGATTCACTCTGCCATTGCCAGTTATCGAGATGAATTTGATAGGGATTGGCATTGACGCCGGCAAGCTTTGGATGACCGCGAGACCATTTCTCATGGGCCAGATGTGCCGCGCTAGAGGTCAGTGCGCTATGGGCAAAATAGAGTTGTTCAGTTGCCCAAGCGGAGTTAAGGGTAGTCGGTTGCGCATTTTGCGGTTCTGTATATTGAGGTTTTAGTGCCACCCTAAATTGGGTCCATTGCGCGCCAAGTTGCTCACCTTTTTCGGTGGTTAAGTTAGCAGTGAGATACCACCATTCTTGCCGAAAGCCGTTGTGGGCAAGATGATCTTGAGGAAAGTGAAACTGATGCTCAGGTGTCACCTTGGCAAAGGCTTGTTGCGTTGAGGTTGTTTCGCCTTCTTTTGTTTGCCCTAGCAAAGCTCCCATGGATTTGGATTCTGAAACGCTCGCGGGCGCATTATCGCAGCCGCTTATCGTGAAAAAGAGTAATCCACCGATGATGAGTTGACTGATTAAGCGTGCGTTTGTACGGCACTTAAGCCAGTTCATTGTGAGTAAACCATTCACTTTCAATTGGGTAATGGTATATGGACGACTGTTCATAGGGTTTCCTGCTGCAAACTGGCGATTAGCGGCCTGCGGGTTTGCCAGTAAAGCGGTAAGAGCACGGCTAAGGTACAAGTCACCAGTGCGATGAGGATGGCTTTGGCATAAGCAAACCAGTCCCAGATCATTTGGATGGTCCAACCAAAGGCTTGCAGGGTGATTTTATTGATTAATAAATACCCCAGCAGAGCGCCCGTAGGCATCGCAATCAGGCAAGTGATTACCACAACCAGCAGCATTTGGCTAAATACCATAGTACGCAGTTTGCTGCGACTCACCCCAAGGGAATAAAGCCGTGCCAGTGGTGCTTGCCGTGCTTGGGTTAACATTAAGCAGGCGCTAAATAGCCCAATGGCGGCCACCAGCAAGGTTAAACTATTGAGCACTAACGTGATTGAAAAAGTGCGTTTAAACATGGCAATGGCTTGGGCCTTTATGTTGGCTTGGCTATAAATTTGTGCCTGAGCCAACTCTAGCGCTGTGGCGAGCTGCATTTGCAGTTCATCCAGTTCGGCCTCGCTGCGCTTGCCGTTCGTGGGTATTGGTTGCGTTAGCACTGATGAGGATGATTTATCAGCTTGTTCCAGAGGATGAAAACTGGCCGCAAGGCTGATGGGTAACAGTGGCAGTTGTGCCTGTTGCCACAGTTGATGGCTAATAATGAGCTCATTGCGGGTATTACCATGGTCGTAATAAATTCCTGCGATAACCACTTGGTTATTGGTGGTTTTATCGAGCACGTTTAAAGTGACTTTATCGCCCAGCATCAACTGATACTTAATCGCCATTGGCTCACTCACCAAGACAAATTGTCCGCCAAAATAGTGTTGCCATAGGTCAGGTAAACTGTCTTTGAGTGTACTTGTGTACTTTATCGATTCATCATCACGGCTGATAATATTCACAGGGATCGTTTGAGCTGTTGGACCTTGGGTCGATATCTCGCCATCGACTTGCCATTGTTGATATAAGCCGCTGACACGAGGATCTTGGCTTAATTTATCCCGTACATCAGCCATACGGTTAGCACTGGGGCGTAGGTATAAATCGGCATGTAAGCGGGTTTCTAACCAACTTCTTAGGGTTTGCTCAAAGCTGCCCACTAGGGTATTCATCGCCACATTTGCGCTTAATGCCAGCAAAATGGCCATCATCGCAAGGGAAAGTGGCGCGATAAGCTCGCGGGTTTCGGCGAGCAAATAGTGCTTAAGCCCTGGGCGAGTGAAGGGGAGCAGTAAGCTTACTCCCCAATGCAATACTTGGGGCAACAGCAGAGGAATCGCGACCGTCACTATGCCTAGTAATATCAAACTGGTGTTGTAACTTTGGCTGAAGGGAAACAGTATCGCCGCGAGTACGAGTAACCCACAGGCTAAGATAAATTGCCGCTGGTGGGTTTGGTTGTGGGCCTTAGTTTGCTGATAACGGTTAGCGCCTTGGGCAAGGGATTGGCGCGTAAGATCAAAATACAAGGGCATGCAAGCAGCAAGCGCTGCCACTAAGGTGAGCGCGATCGCCTGTGCTAACCAATGCCATTGCCAAATGCCCGGCAGCAAGTGAGCACCATAGAGTTGCTCTAGCGTCATAGCAACCATAGGTTGTAGCCAATGGCTGAGTTGTAAACCTAAGATAAACCCGATTACCGAGCCTAAGATAACCAAAAATAGTAATTCGGCGAGCAGGGCAAGCATCACGTCGAGTCGTTCTAGCCCCTGTTGCAGCAGTTGAATCAGCAGACGTTGGCGTTTCATCAGGCTGTAACGCACGCCGTTATAGGCAATAAATAGCCCAACTACAAAGGCTAACATACTCATTGCATTGAGATTTAAATGAAAACTGCGGGTAAGCGCCATTAAGGCTTGCCCTTGATCTTGCTGACTGTAGCTGGCGAGATCTGGGGTGATACCTAAGGTGTCGAGCCGTTGTTTTAACGCGACTAGTTTATCCCTATCGCTAAATAGGGCGATATAACTGAGTTTGCCCTGCATGCCAAGTAAGTTTTGGGCGAGGGAAATATCGGTCAAGATGGCGCTGCCAAGTCCCCAACTATCATCGACACGGATCACTTTTAGGGTCGATGGTGTTATGGATTGGGCTAGGCTGAGCTGGCCATTGGGCGCGATTTTGCTGGCTAGACTGTCACTCATCACCACCACGGGCTCACCGCTTATTAGGTCGGCAAGGGGCAGATCTCCCATTGAGACAGTAGAATTAGCCGTTGCCTTGTTATTTGAGGACGGTGAAGCGTTTTTTGAGGTTAACGTGGCAGTCAATGCCGCGACAATATCGCTGCCTTCAATTTGCCAATACTGGCCGTTTTGGCCAGCAACTCTGCCACTGACTACCGCAAGACTTTGGCTAATCCCAGCCTGCCTTAAACTGAAATACACCGATTCATCGAGATTATCTTGGCCAACGGGTGAGGTCAGCAGTACATCGGCTCGCTGACTTAAGAGCTCAGTGGCTTCGCTATAGCTACGAATCGCATTATCGTTGGTGGCTTTTACCCCGATGAGCAGCGTCACGGCGAGGGCGATTCCGAGTAAAATCGCCCCAGCCTGCAATGGCGCGTGGCGATAATGGGCTAAAAATACCTTGAGTACCCAGGTGATACGCAGCCATTGCCCACTCTTGTTTAAGTTATTGTATGGATTGGCTTTATTTTCTGGTTGTGTGTTATTCATCATGCTAGCCGGAGATCGACACTGCGGTGTAGGACAGATGCCAGCGTTTGTTCATAAAGGCGGCGCACTCTTCGCTGTGGGTGACCATCAAAATGCTGGTTTGGCTCTCTTTGGCGAGTTCGCATAGCAGTGACATCACCTGTTTACCAGATTCGTCATCTAAGTTACCCGTGGGTTCATCGGCCAGCAGTAAACTCGGATTGTGGGCTAATGCCCTAGCTATCGCGACCCGCTGTTGTTGTCCGCCGGAAAGCGCTTCAACCTGCCGGTTTAATAATGCCGCTAACCCGAGCTTTTCCACCAAATAATCGCACCAAGGATTCCAGCTATCACCGTTAAGGTGCAGGGAAAAGCCGATATTATTTTTAACATTCAGCGGAGTGAGTAAATTAAATTGCTGGAATACCACGCCTAAATGGGTACGCCTAAACTCACTCCATTGCTTATCTTGCCACTTGGTGGTGGATTGATGATTCAGCACTATCTGGCCACTGTCTGCCGATTCAAAGCCCGCAATCAGATTCAGTAAAGTGCTTTTGCCGCTGCCACTTGGGCCGGTGAGTGCGATAGTCTCCCCTTGATGCAAAGTTAAATCGACCGCTTGCAGCACTGTGTGGCGCTGCTCGCCGTCGCGAAAACTTTTACTTACTTGGATAAGCTTGGCGACTTCTTTCATCTATCTCTTCCAATTGGGATTTTACCAACTTAGGCGTTAGGCTAAAGATAAAGCATTTTACAATCCTATAGATACCGATATTTGGGCAAGTTAGATCAATTCACATTGATTAAGACTTAGGATTGAGTCTGTTTGAATTTTCTGCGATTAACGGCTTGTCTCTCATTTCTGTGAGCAAATGGGCTTGAGCTATTGTGGTGTTTGTTGCATGCTGTGCGCCCTGTTAAAACGATAGCTGGCTATCGTTTTAACAATCCGTTCGGATGAAGGTAGCAGGAGAGTGGGGAATTAACCCCACACCGACGAGGCAACTTTGTTGTTGGAAGCATTCCATAAACAAAGCACTCTTTCAGGTGCCGCAAGGCGTGGACTGTTACTGGACGAGCCTCTGGAGAGACTACCGATTGCATTAACTTGCAATAATAGGTGGCGCCGAAGGCGAAAGTGTCGCAGTGTTTTAAGCGACGCGAAACGCTCAGGCAAAAGGACAGAGGAGAGGATGACTGCACAGTCCCTGTCGTTTGTCTTTGTGGACTATTTTCCTGCCGTTATTGGCTGGGAAGATGGTATTTCTTTAGGCTGGCAGCGATGTGTCACAGCCATTTCTTTTCCTCCTCCTTTATTAATTTAGTTGTTTAATAATTGAGGAATATCATGAGTTTTGAAGCCTTGCTCAGCAGCCTAAATGGTATTGTCTGGGGTCCTATCACACTTTGTTTGTTAGTTGGCACAGGGATTTATCTCACTGCGCGACTAAAGCTTATCCAAGTATTTCGTCTGCCAATGGCGCTTAGCCTATTGTTCAAACCCGCTAAGGGGCATGGTGATCTATCGTCCTTCGCCGCGCTTTGTACTGCATTGTCTGCAACCATAGGTACGGGCAATATTGTTGGAGTCGCAACGGCGATTAAGATGGGCGGCCCTGGTGCGTTATTTTGGATGTGGCTTGCTGCCTTTTTTGGCATGGCGACTAAGTATGCCGAGTGTATGTTGGCGGTAAAATACCGCACCACCGATGCACGTGGACAGATTGCCGGTGGCCCGATGTATTACATCGAGCGAGGCCTCGGTTTGCGTTGGATGGCGAAGTTATTTGCGCTGTTTGGCGTGGGGGTAGCGTTTTTCGGCATTGGGACTTTTGCTCAAGTGAATGCGATAAGTGATGCCTTAACTATCGCCTTTGATGTACCAACATGGGTGACTGCGCTGGTGCTAACCCTGCTGGTGGCTGCTGTCACCTTAGGTGGCGTCAAACGTATCTCCAACGTGGCGCAAAAGCTTGTGCCTGCAATGTCGATTGGTTACGTGTTGGCCTGTGTGTGGATTTTAGTGGTTTTTGCCGATGCCATTCTACCCGCGTTGCAATTAGTGGTGGAGTCGGCTTTTACGCCAGTATCGGCTGCGGGGGGATTTTTAGGGGCCACCGTGGCGCAAGCGATTCAAATGGGGATTGCCCGCGGGGTATTTTCTAATGAGTCAGGCTTAGGTAGTGCGCCCATTGCTGCGGCTGCGGCAAAAACCAATGAGCCCGTCGAGCAGGGCTTAGTGAGTATGACTGGCACCTTTTTCGATACTATTATCATCTGCACTATGACGGGATTAGTGCTTATCATCACTGGGGTATGGAGCGGTGACACTGCGGGCGCGGCCATGACCAGTGCGGCGTTTAGCTTAGGCGGATCGGCTGCCATCGGCCAGTATTTAGTCACTATCGCCTTGGTCTGCTTTGCGTTTACGACCATTTTAGGCTGGCATTACTATGGTGAACGTTGCTGGTACTACTTAGTGGGCGAGCGCGGGCTGCGTGCCTATCAAATCTTGTTTTTAGGCCTGATTGCTGGTGGGGCTTTTATCAAGTTGGATGTGATTTGGTTACTGGCTGATACGGTAAATGGCTTAATGGCCATACCTAATTTGATTGCGATTATTGGATTGCGGCACATTATCATTGCTGAAACTCAAAGCTATTTTGTTCGAACATTCGCTAACCGTACGCTAAACCCTGTTTATTAATGTTGTGAAAACAATATATTAGTTCACATTATTTTAACTTTGAGATTGTCGCCACAGCGTTCTTCGTTTACTTTATAAGAGCTACCCCAAAAAGGGGGGGACTTAAAACGGGGGCTTTGAGGCGACGCCATGGATAAAAGTAAACTTCGTACTTTCCGCAGCAAAATTTTATCCCATATTGCGCTGCCTTTGATTCTTATCATGGCGGCCGTTTATGGGATTACTTCATGGTTTAATTATCTTTCCCTTGAAAAGCGGCTTTACGATCATTTAGCTCAACAGTCGGCACATTCAGCCTCTCGATTGCAATTATTACTCGAACACGCTCAAACAAATACTCAAGGGCTTGCTGATTTTATTGGTTTTTTGGCTGACAAGAATGATATTAACGATTCTGATAAGCTGCAAAAAGTCTTAACTAATCGCCTCGAGCGTAACCCCGATTTTTATGGTTCTGCCGTTGCCTTTAAACCGGGCACTTTTCTCAATAAAAAACTTTTCTCTCCCTATGTATACCGCAGTGGTAATAGTTTCCATTATTTAGATATTGGCGCCGAGGGGTACGATTATACCGATGGGACTTGGGATTGGTGGACGCAAGCCATCAATAAGGTCGAAGGTTATTGGTCAAAAGCCTATTTCGACGAGGGTGCTGGTAATACTTTAATGATTACTTATGCGGTTCCTTTTGGAGTGCAGCCGAATTATTTTGGGGTTACAACCGTTGATTTGGCTTTAGATAGATTACCTGAGCAACTAGGGATAGCCCCTAATCGGCTGATGATATTAGATGAGCAAGGTCGGCTTATCTTTCATGGGGATAAAGAAAAGGTTTTAGCCACATCAGTTTCGGAATGGCTGGATAAAGGAAATCACAAAAATAATGCATTTGGCGCTTTGCTGGAAGATGGGCTGACTGGGCAAGCCAGTTTTGTTGATGATACTGGTACAGTTTATCTTGCCAGCATTGCAGAAGTGGCAAAGTTAAAATGGCACGTGGTTGTTATGGTGCCACAGCAGGAGTTATTTACCTCGCTACTGGACGATATTTCCTCAGTTGTCCTCAACTTAAGTTTATTAACCTTACTGCTGTTATTGACCTGCTATATCGCCGCTAAACGGTTAACTCGTCCACTGGAATCCCTTGAATCCGGTATTTTGGCTTTCGGTCAAGGTAAAACACAGCAGTTGGTTATCCCTAAAGGGGCGATTAGCGAGATAGTGACCTTAAGTGAAACCTTTAACAAAATGGCAGATCTGCTTGCTCAGCGTGAGCAAGCTATTTTAGATTCCCGCGGTAACCGCTTCGCTCGCTTGATCGACGGTATGAGCGATAAATCCTTTTACTGCTCACTTGATCCTGACGGACAACTTGCACAGGTCAGTGAAGGGGTGACCAAAGTATTGGGCATACCGCCCGAATTACTTAAGCGCAAATATCAAAGATTGTTTTCGGCCAACCCCCTTAATGAGAAAAACTGGGAATACACCGATCTGGCACTCAAAGGGCAGAACGTCCCTTCACATCAAGTTGAACTCATCGATTCAAAAGGCCAGTCAAGGCGGCTCGATGTTTTTATGCAGCCTTTAGTGTCAGATACTGGCGAGTTAATGTCGGTGGAGATGCTATTTACCGATGTGACAGAGCAATTTTCCGCCGCAGCTTGGTCTAGCGCGGTACTTGAGGCCGCACCTGAGGCCATGCTGATTGTCGATCAAAGTGGCCAAATAGTATTTAGCAATAGTCGCTGTCAGCAGCTGTTTGGTTATGACGCAAAAGCTATGTTGGGATTACAAATTGAAGCTTTGCTACCCGAAGATTTAAGGAGTCCCCATGCCAAAGAAAGATTACAGTTTCTACGTGAGGGGCGTGATAGGCCGATGGCAAATGCACGCCATGTGCGGGCGCTTAAGTCTGATGGGGATGAGTTTGTTGCCGAAATCGCCTTAAGTATTTTACCGAGTGATTTCGATGGTCGTCGCCAAGTGGCCGCATCGATCCGTGATATGACCCAAAAAATAGCGGTTGAACAAAAAATCCGTGATAGTGAAGTTCGCTTCCGTGGTTTGGTGACTAATATTCCTGGGGCTGTCTACCGCACTCGCATCGGCGAGGAGTGGGTGATGGAATATGTCAGTGACAATATTGCCGATATTACCGGTTATGCCGCGAGCCAGTTTATTGAGAATCGTCAACGCAGCTTTGCTTCATTGATTTTGGAAGAAGATCGCGAGCTGTGTCATCAGCATATTGATAGAGCCCTCGCGCAGCAGGAAACCTTTGAGGTGGAATATCGTATTCGCCACCGTGACGGTAGCATCCGTTGGGTGCATGAAAAGGGCAAGGCGAGTTATACCGAAGAGGGTTTTCCCCTATGGTTTGACGGCAGTATTGACGATATAACCAAGAGTAAGTTAGCCATCGTCGAGCTTGAAGCCTCAAGGCTGCAATTAACTAATATCACTGAGTCTATTCCTTGTACTGTGTATCAATTGCGCTGGGTTTCTCCTAGCGATCGCCGTTTTACCTTCCTTTCTGGCGCAGCATTTCACATGTTGGGCTTACACCGCGAAGATTTACTCAGTAACTTTAATATTATTGCTGAGCGGATTTTTGATGAGGAACGACCAGAAGTTATACGCGCGCTTGAGGGAATGAGTGACGATAAATTAAGCTGGATCCGCGAGTTCCGCTATCGTCATCCTAATGGTGGCATTCGCTGGATGGAAGCCGGAGCCAGTGGTCATTATGCCGATGATGGCGCCATTATCTGGAATGGCTATGTGATGGATGTGACTGAACGCAAGTCTATTGAAGAAGAACTTGCGGTCAGTGAGGCGCACTTTAAGGCCTTATTTGATGGAGCAACCATTGGTATCGTGAATGTCGATATCAAAGGACTTATCCTCGATTGTAATGATCAATTCTGTGAGGATATGGGGCTGAGCCGTAATGAATTACGTAGTACGCCGATTTTTGATGTCTTGAGTGCACAGGATAAAGAAGTTGCAAAAGCGCAGTTTAAGGAACTTGTAGAAGGTAAAGTTGATCACTATCGAGGGGAAAGAAGCTTTATTCGTCCCTCCGGTGCAGGGCGACCGCATGAGTGTCTACATTTTAACCACATGACTAAAACCAGCGCTTAATACCTCCTCTAGCATGGTTGTGCTCATCATGCATCGCTTTTGTTTACCAACAATGCTTAGCTTGGTTGGCTCTGCTCGAAGCATATTCAAACTCATATGGCGTAAGCAAGACAGATTTTCTGCACCATGACCTTTATATATCTGGCACGCATCTTCATTCATGGTGACATCAAGCACCCAGTGCATTGACTCTATGCCCCAGTGGTCTCTGACTGCTACCGCAGCTTGCTCTGCACTAAGCGCTTTGGAACTGATGTAATAACGGTACTCTAGCTCGACAGATTTGCCTTTCTCAAAGCGGAAGTTTTCAACCATGATAATGTTCTTCAACCCTTTCCAGCGAGAAAAGTCACCATCAAGGTTGGTACTGGCCAAAACATAGCATTGGCGAGACTCTATACGTCCATGCCCCTGTTCAAGGTTGACAGTGTCTGCCACATTGGCTCGCTGAGATGAGAATGCTTTTTCCATCGCTTGTCGGAGTTTTCCTTGATTGCTCTTTACTGCAAGCAAGTAATCACCACCTTGCTCTACAATGGCTTTGGCTATACTAGTCTGACAAGCCATTGCATCAATGGTGACTAGGGCTCCCCTGATATCAAGCATCTTTATCAGCTCAGGAATGGCCGTTATTTCATTACTCTTTTGCTCAGTTTTTAACTGTCCCAACACAAGTTTGTTTGATGATGCATAAGCACTGATCATATGGATAGTGCTCGACCTATCTTCGCGATTGTATGAGCCTCGAAGTGTTTTGCCGTCGATCGCAACGACTTGACCTTGGGTAAGAGTATGTACTGACGACATCCAGTTGATGAAGCACTCATGAAACGACTCTGGTTCAATCGTCGATATTATGCGAGCAATAGTGTCATCAACAGGAATGCCGTTCACAAAGAGGCCATTACGCTTAAACCAATCATGATGACCGAGAATGTATTCACGAATATCAAACCAGCCTTTCGCGCCTGCAATCACCGCACATAGCGAGCCAAAAAGGACTTCAAACAGGCAATATGTGACCTTTGCACCTTGGCGTTGGTCGATAATCGTTTGAAAATGTTCTTTGAAGTGGTCAATGTGCATGGTGCTCTCCCTAAAAAGGGAGTATATGATCACAGCTAAATGTGATCGTCAAATCGATCATGAATTTGGTTGAAAAGTGTTCGCGATCTCACCCTGCCCTCCGGTGAGCATTTATGGATGACAGTCAACGTTTCAAGCTTATTGGACAGCCAGAACCAATTTGAGTCAGCTGTGGTAAGCATGGTCGATATGACTGAGTTAAAACTGCTTTCAGAACAATTGCTTGTTGCCAAGGAAGAGGCTGATGCCGCCAGTAAGGCAAAAGGCGACTTCCTCGCGAATATGTCCCATGAAATCCGCACGCCAATGAATGCCATTATCGGGATGTCGCAACTTTGCTTACAGACTGATCTAGACAAAAAACAGAAAAATTATCTCGAAAAAATTGAGCGCGCATCGCAATCTTTATTATCAATCATTAACGATATCCTTGATTTTTCTAAGATTGAAGCTGGCAAGCTTGATATCGAAAATGTGCCTTTTCAACTCGATACCATGCTTGAAGATTTGAGCGATATCTTCTCCGAAAGGGCGGCTCAAAAGCAGATTGAATTGCTGTTTGCTGTCGCACCCAATGTTCCACGTTATCTGCTTGGCGATCCGTTGCGGTTGGGGCAAGTGCTGATCAACCTAATGAATAATGCGATCAAATTTACCGAAAGAGGAGAGGTATTACTGTCCCTCAGCTTGGTCGAGCAGCAAAACGATGATGTCATATTACGTTGTAGTGTGCGTGACAGTGGCATTGGGTTAACCCATGAACAACAAGCCAAACTGTTTAAGTCGTTTACGCAAGCAGACACGTCTACTACCCGTAAATATGGTGGTACAGGATTAGGGCTGGCGATTTGTAAACAACTGGTTGAATTAATGGGGGGAAGTATCGGGGTCGAAAGCCAGCAAGGCCATGGCAGTACTTTCTTTTTTACCGTTAAATTGCGCATCTCCAGTGGACAAAAGCTCATCGTAGGTCAAGAGCTTGAAGGTATGCCAGTATTAGTTGCCGACGACAATGCCACCGCAAGGGACATTATGCGAACCACTCTAGAGAGCATGGGCTTTCAAGTGGATACCGTGCGTTCTGGCGACGAGGCGGTGATGCGGTGCAGTCAGCAGGATTATGCTGTGGCATTGATTGATTGGAAAATGCCACATCTTGATGGGCTCGAAACCGCAAAACAAATCCTGCAACGGGCAAAAAAAGCGCCGCGGATCTTGATGGTATCAGCCCATGCGAATCAAGATTTCTTGACCCAAATCGAGCAACTTGGGTTAGCGGGCTACATCAGTAAACCTATCAGCGCATCAAGATTGCTTGATGGCATTATGAACGCACTTGGTCGCGCAGGGTTCCTACCCGTCAGGCGCCATCAAGACAGTATTGCGCCTGAGTTATTATTGCCCCTTAAAGGTAAGCGTATTCTGTTAGTCGAAGATAACGAAATGAACCTTGAGGTGGCGACCGAATTTTTAGAGCAAGTGGGGATTATTTTATCCATTGCCACCAACGGCCAAATTGCGTTGGATAAGTTAGCTCAACAGAGTTTTGATTTGGTATTGATGGATTGTCAAATGCCAGTGATGGATGGTTATCAGGCAACAAAAGCACTGAGACAAAGGCCCGAGTTAGCACAGTTACCTGTGATAGCAATGACCGCCAATGCCATGGCTGGCGACAAGGAAATGTGTTTAAGAGCGGGAATGAATGATCATATCGCCAAGCCGATAGAGGTTAACTTACTGTATCAAACCCTCCTAAAATATTTAGGTGCACCGTTACCGCCTCTAGAGCTTATTAATGATTCACCCAAGCCTGTGAATATTGATGTTGATTCTGTCGTGAAATGGCCTGAACACCCAGAGCTTGATATTGATAGAGGCTTGCAGTTAGTGCAAAACTCCACGCGCCTTTACCAAAGGATCTTTGATCGTTTTGTTACTAGCCAACGTAATGTTGTCGAGCAAATCAACAAGGCCGTTGCCAGCAATAAACGTGAGGATGCGGTGCGAATGGCCCATACGCTTAAGGGACTTGCGGGCAATTTAAGTTCCACAACGCTTGCGGAATTGGCTCGGCAATTGGAACTTCACTTAAGTGAAAATACTGAGTTCCAAGCGGAGTTGGACCAAATCCAAACGTTAGTGGCATCGATTTGCCAAGCAATTGAAAAAGTTAAACCTGAGTTTGAAGAATCTAGTGGGCCGACGGCGGAGCATTTACCACCAGAAGCCCTCATTGAGGCCTTAACGCGATTACGCCAAAGTTTAGAAGAAGCGGATTCCGATGCAGTCGCCCAAATGGATGCACTTAAACCGCAAGTGAGTGCGCAGTTATGGCAGCAGTTGAGTCCAGCGCTAACAATGATTAATCAATATCAATTCGATGAGGCCGTCGAGTTGATTGATGAAGTACTTGTAGACTTAACGTAAAACGGTCAATTATGCGCAGTATTGATCATTGATAAAGCCACTGGAAAGGTGAATGTGTTGATGGATAAGGCAACAATATTAGTCGTCGATGATACTCCAGAAAATATCGATATTTTGGTGGGCATACTCGGTGATGACTATAAGGTCAAAGTCGCGATTGATGGACCAAGGGCGCTAGCCCTTGTAGCCAAAACACTACCTGATTTAATTTTACTCGATGTCATGATGCCCGGCATGAATGGTTATGAAGTCTGTAAGCAGCTTAAACAGGAGCCCTTAACTTGCCACATCCCTGTGATTTTTGTGACGGCATTATCTGAGGTTGCCGATGAAGCACAGGGCTTTGCCTTAGGTGCGGTTGACTACATTACCAAACCAGTCAGCGCTCCCGTGGTGAAGGCGCGAGTCAAAACTCATCTCGCGCTGTACGATCAAAAACGCTTGCTAGAGCAACAAGTTAAAGAACGTACCCAAGAGTTAGAAGAAACCCGCTTTGAAATCATTCGCCGTTTAGGTCGCGCCGCCGAATACAAAGACAACGAAACGGGTCTGCACGTTGTGCGTATGAGCCATTATGCGCGGCTGCTCGCTATCAAACTAGGTTTACCGAGCACCTTCTGTGAGTTGTTGTATAACGCGGCGCCTATGCATGACATTGGCAAAATCGGCACGCCCGATGCGGTACTGAAAAAGCCGGGTAAGCTCGATGCCGAAGAGTGGAAAATCATGCAGCAACATGCCGCCATTGGTGCTGAGATCATTGGTGAGCATGGCGACCCACTGCTGCAAATGGCGCGGCGTATCGCCTTAACCCACCATGAGAAATGGGATGGTTCGGGTTATCCTAATGGCTTGTCTGGGGAAAATATTCCGATCGAAGGTCGGATTGTGGCGATAGCGGACGTCTTTGACGCGCTGACTTCGCGCCGTCCTTACAAGGAGCCTTGGACAATAGAGGCCACGCTCGAGTTACTCGAAAGCCAAGCAGGGCAACACTTTGACCCTAAGCTGGTGGCCGAATTTAAGCAAATCTTGCCCGAGGTGGTGGCGATTCGAGATACTTATTTCGAGCATTAAAAGCAAAAGGCGCCTAGGGCGCCTTTTTCAATACGATTCGCTTATCAGCGAGAAACTAGTCTTCGAGCGAGTAGGGCAATGCTTGAATACGTAAGCTAGATTGCTCGTCATCAGCGAAACGCAGTTTGGCGTCACTCTCGGTATCGTTGGCGAGCACGGCGCTGAGCAGCACTTGATTACCACGTTGAACAAATTCAATGATTTGTCCACCCTTGCGATAACCGTCTTCCAATTCTATCTCGATACCAGTTTCCAAATTGATATTTAAGGAAGTGGTGCCTTGAAGAATATAGAGCGCACGCTTGTTACCACCACGGTATTTCATCCGAGCCACAGTTTCTTGACCCATGTAGCAGCCTTTGTTAAAGCTGATCCCGTTGATAGCCTGTAGGTTACACATCTGCGGTACGTACTGATTAGCATGGCTTGGCGCTAGATTGGGATAACCCGCAGCAATTTCTAATGCTTGCCAAGCGCTGGCATCAAATACTGTATGCTCGGCAATGAGGGCACTTGCGGCTTGTGGTTGTAGAACCAATATAAATCGATCCGCATCTTTTAAAATGGCGCCATGCTCGATGAGAGTGAGTTCCTGAGTGACTTCACCGTAGTGTTGGCTGACAAATTGTTTAGCCTGTTCACCCGCCACACCGAGTAATGTCCACTCATCAGAGGCATTGGTCAGGGTCGCTTTACTAAATACCGCATATTTTTGCAGTTGTGGCAGATCCACTGCAATAGTGTCCTTTGGCATCAACATCAACAGCGCATCTTGGATGGCAAAGGTGCGGAAGCTAGCCAGCATCTTTCCCTTAGGATCACAATGTGCGCCCCAGCGCCATTGGTTGGCTTCAAGTGAGCTGATATCTGTGGTCACTTGGCCATGGATAAAACTGCGGCCCTGTTCGCCAACCACTTTGATAAGGCCTAGGTGGGATAAGTTGGCGAGCATAAGTGGAGGCGTGGAGGCGTCCAGATCCCAATTGGGTGTCGAAACTGCAATAGTCATAGCGAGATCCTGAAAATGAAGGCGATGCAAGAGGCTTGATTGTAGCGGAATTCCTCTGGCCTCAAAAGCATAAGGCGCACATATCTTAAATGAAATGTGCGCCTTAGATGGGGGCAAACCTAAGCGGTTTAGGCGTTAGAACAACACGCGAGTACGCAGTGTGCCTTCAATGGCTTTAAGCTCAACCAAGGCTTCTTCTGCTTGGTGGGTGTCGACTTCCATTACCACATAACCGATTTCTGCCGTGGTTTGCAGATACTGAGCGGCAATGTTAATGCCTTTTTCAGAGAAGGCTTTGTTGATTTTGATCAGCACGCCTGGACGGTTTTGGTGGATATGCAGTAGGCGAGAGGTACCTTTATGCATTGGCAGAGACACTTCAGGGAAGTTAACCGCCGATACGGTTGAACCGTTATCTGAGTATTTGGCTAATTTGCCTGCCACTTCGATACCGATATTTTCCTGTGCTTCGGCGGTGCTACCACCCACATGTGGCGTGAGTAGCACATTATCTAAACCGCGTAATGGGCTGATAAATTCATCATCATTCGATTGTGGCTCAATGGGGAAAACGTCAATCGCCGCGCCCGCAAGGTGACGCTCTTTGAGTGCAACCGTAAGCGCATCGATATCGACCACAGTACCGCGGGAAGCGTTGATAAAGATGCTGCCTTTACGCATAGCGGCGAATTCGGCAGTACTTATCATGTCTTTGGTTTGCGGCGTTTCAGGCACGTGCAAGCTTACTACATCGGACTGTGCCAGCAATTGCTCCATTGAATGGATTTGCTGGGCATTACCCAATGGCAATTTGTCTTCGATATCGAAGAACACCACACGCATGCCTAAGGTTTCTGCCAGGATCCCCAGCTGAGTTCCAATATGGCCATAGCCTATCACGCCTAAAGTTTTGCCACGGACTTCGTAACTGCCTGCGGCAGTTTTCATCCAACCACCACGATGGGCGATAGCGTTACGTTCAGGAATACCGCGCATCAGCATAATAATTTCGCCTAATACCAGTTCAGCTACGCTGCGGGTATTAGAGAATGGTGCGTTAAAAACGGGGATACCGAGGGATTCGGCGGTCGCTAGATCCACTTGGTTAGTGCCGATACAGAAACAACCAATCGCAATTAATTTTTCGGCACGTTTTAATACATCGGCGGTGAGTTGGGTACGGGAACGAATACCAACAAAATGAGCATCTTTGATGGATTCGTGCAGGGCTTCATCACCTAACGAGGCTTTGTGATACTCAATATTGGTGTATCCCGCGCGTTCAAACACATCTACCGCAGATTGGTGGACGCCTTCCAACAACAGGATTTTGATCTTATCCTTGTCAAGCGAATGTTTCGCCATGATATGGGTACCCTCTAATTAATTGAAGTGGTTCTTGTATGTTATGCTGACAACCTTGGCTCATCAAAGTAGCACTTTTTTTGCTCACTGTGGAGGGCTAGATGGCTAAAGTTAATATTCTAAAATTAGAACAATATCGCATAAGAGGAAGAAACATTGAATAATAAAATCGCTTGGTGCGGTATTTACCTCTCAGTATTAGTCTGGTCGGCGATAAAACCTGCTGATACTTTCACTTGGTGGCTTGAAGCTTTACCTGCATTAGTGGCGGTTCCGCTATTATTTTTTACCCGCAAACGCTTTGAGCTAACCCCAATAGTGTATTTTTTAGTACTTGTACATTGCTGTGTGCTGTTTGTCGGTGCGCACTATACCTATGCTGAAGTGCCATTATTTGACACCATTGCCCAATGGATGGGTAGTGAACGTAACAATTACGACAAGGTCGGGCATTTCGCTCAAGGCTTTATTCCTGCCATGTTGGCCCGTGAGATTATGTTACGCAATCAAGCCGTCAAACCCGGCGCTTGGTGCGCTTTTTTGGTCACTTGTTTTGTGCTCGCGTTTAGTGCCTTTTATGAGCTTATTGAGTGGTGGGTGGCCGCTGCAACGGGCGAAGGTGCTGAGGCATTCTTAGGCACACAAGGTTACGTGTGGGATACCCAATCGGATATGTTTTTAGCCTTAATTGGGGCCATCGTGGCGCTACTCAGTTTATCCCGTGTGCAGGATAAGCAAATCACTAAACTCCTGACTCAAGCCTAATCGTAGTCTGAGAACATCCAATCCCCTTTGAATTAGATTCAAAGGGGATTGTTATTCCCAAAAATGTCATCTTAAGGTGTTAATTTTTTGTTTAAACTTTCGATTGATGTTTTCATAGACTAAGGTATAAAGATGAATGTGATCTCCATCTCATTTAGTATTAATTGCTAGCAATTAAATACTATTTAGGAACTTAGTCGAATTTACTACATATAAATAGAGGTTATTAGTACATTTGGGTGATGGCATTCATACGGTAACTAGTCAAAATGGGCTATGTTAATGAGATGTACGCTGAGATTTAGGCAGATTTCATTAAGCCGGATAAAAAGATAATGAAATACTTTTCAGGGAGAAGAGTAAATTGGGTACTATCAATGAGTTAGTATTTTTACATCAAGTGGCGGCGCCTTGCCATTTAGCGATACTTGCTGAATCTATCGGATTGAAAACACGGATCGTTAAACATGCCTCAGCGTTAGAGTTAGATTTAGAAAAAGGGCATCGCAGCTTTTGTTTAATCGCCCAGAAAGGTGCGGCCTTAGATAATAAAGGGATCCCTTTGCTGGCATCTCGTCTTGTCCCCCATATTCCTGTGGCTCTGTATCAAGTTGAGCGCAATTCCTTAGATCAAGAGTCAGCTATGCTGCTTGGCATACGCGGACTACTGTTTACTGACCAGCGTATGGATTTGATGTTGACCGGATTGCGTAAAATGGTTGCCGATGAGCTTTGGTACGATAGAACTTTGCTCAGTAAGATGTTTCGTCGCGTGGTGCAAAAGTTGGATGGACAACATGATATGCCTGCCGACACTGTGGCCATGCTGCAAGCTCTTACCTCTAGAGAAAGAACCATCATTCAATTCGTTTCCAGCGGCGCGAGAAATAAGGAAATTGCCCATCGTCTTTGCATCAGTGAGCACACGGTAAAGGCGCATATTTCATCGATTTTCCGTAAAACCGACTTTCCGCACCTGATTTAGGAATAAATTTGCCGATACCGTTCGCCTAACACGTCGAGAATGATCTGCTGGTCCACTGTGAGTCCTGTGACTTGAGGTGGCGCCTCTCCCAACTGGTACTCGTGCACCCCGCCAAAGCGTAAAAAAATCCACCGCGCAGTCGGTTTTTGCGTGGGTTTCTTTTTCATGTCCGCCACACTCCGGTTCTGCTCTACTAAGCCCTGCCGGATCCGGTGCTCCAGCGCCGCATAAATCATCAGGCTACAGGTCATCACCATCAGCAACGCTTCGATACGTTCCGGTTTTTTAAGATATAACGAGGAGGTTAAAAATTCGGGACTTTTCAGAAACCTAAAACCACGCTCGACATTCTGCTGGGCTTTATAGGTAGCCAACAGCTCAGCCATGGTGAGCGTTTCACTGTGATCATTGGTCGCGAGGATGAACACCCCTGTCTGGTTGCGCGCCTCAGCCACCCGCGCCAAGCTACTTGCGGCTAACCCCTTGATGTGAAATTGGTAGTTCACCGGCATTTCACCCTTTTGGGGCCTTCCGCGCCCTGCATAGATAGGTTCACTCACGACTTCTGCTTCTAGTTGCAGCAGATTTAAGCTGACAGCAAAACGGGCTAATTCAGCCTGCGCATCGGTCTCGCAGGCAAAACGCTGGGCACATAATTTGTTGAAGGCTTTCAGTTCACGCGTGCTGTCTTTCAGTAGGTTTTTGGCTAATGTTTGCTGCTCACGGTGGCTGGCCTGTTCGCTGCGCACCAGCAACCAACGCTGCGCGACGTCGGCATAATTGGCGCTTTGCCAACAGCCATGATAGCCATTGCCCAGCGCAACCAGCGACTGGGTGCCAATGGTTGCCACGGCTCGCTTGGCTTCATTGAGGGTGACAGGCACACGAGTCACGAACAACTGTTGCTGTTGTGCCAGTAGTTGCAAGGTGTCGGCGCAATACAGCGCCGCATCGCCGACCAGATAACGACTCTCCTGCGCGGCCTTGAGACTGCTCAAGTGGCGCCGTACCGTCTGGGCAAAGGCCTTGGTATCATTAATATTACCACTCAAGGCTTGCATGTAGATGGGCAGGCCGGCCTGATTTTCACAGATAAGCTCCAGGATAACCTGGTTTAGCTCTGGCCGATGGTCGCGGCTATAGCCCCGTACCAATTGCAACTTACCGAGCTGCTCGCCATCGGCTTGGTCATAGGCGCCATCGACGTGGAAGCTGGTGATATCGAGGTGTACTGCAGTACTTTTGAGCCCCAATCGTTCAACGACCTGCTCCGCCATCACCTGATAAAGCGTGCTGACATCGGCCTCAAAGAGGGCATCAAGGCAGCGGCCGAGCACATCATCATTGAGGTCATCGGCACAGATCCCCGGGCCAATCAGGCGTTCTACAGGCTTGTTGGCAAAGAATTGCGGGAACATGTGCAAGGTCGAACTATGAAAGCCAAGACCGTTCAGTATCATCGCCACCAACGCTTCACCATGTGAGACTTTGTAGGGCGGCGTTTTGGGTAGCACCGCATCAATCATGCGAGCAATGCCGAGTTCTTGGCAAAGTGCAGCGACCAAACCAAGGTGGTCGAGGTTACGGATAGAGATAGCGGGAGCGGCCATGATGAATTACCTGCAAAAGAGAGTAATAGATCAGAATGACCGATCGCCGTCAAGTTTTTTAAATCGAAAATTAGGTGCGGAATGACGGGTAAAACCCAGTCACGAAATCGTGTCGAGTTATTAAGATGGGCTCAGACCTATCAAACCCATTTTGAGTTTTGTAGTTAAGCCTTTGTTGATTGGTATCTTGTTTGAAAGCGAGCGGGTGCGTGGTGTGATACCCAAACGATAAGACGAATAACGATGTACTTTTGCGTGTGATAGGCAAATAAAAACGGGAACATTATCAATGTTCCCGTTTTTATTTAGTCGCCTTCAACTTGAAGGCGACTCATATTTAAAGATTAGTACTGCACAACAGTCGCAACGTTCATATCACCATTTTGGGTTACGCTGATGCTGTTGTTGTTACCCGCTTGTGAGCCTAATACTAAGTTGTCATTACCTGTTTGGGAGATCATTAGGCTGTTGTTGTCACCACTCACGCCAAATGAGTTGGCAGCAAATGAACTACCGCTATCACCACCGACCCAGTTGCCGTTACCCGCTTGAGTGATTTCTGCTGAGTTTCCATCACCTTCGATGATTAAATCGATAAGGTTCAGATCGCCACGGTGTTGCAGTGCAGTTACATCGGCGTTGTTACCTGTTACGCTAATGATGGTCTCGTTTTGATCACCATCTTGCTCAACATCCACTTCGTTGTCGCTACCCACGGCATCCACATAAGCGAAGTTCGCATCACCTTCTTGACTGATTTCGATGCTGTTGTCTTCACCTGTTGCGAAGGCAACCAGCTCGTTGTTATCACCTTTAGAGGATAAGTCGAAGTCGTTGTCAGTACCGTAAGCGCCAAAGGTTGCGAAGTTAGCATCACCACGTTGTTTTAAATCAACGTCGTTGCTATCGCCCCATACTTGGAACTCTGCACCGTTGCTATCGCCTTTTTGCTTGATGGCGATATCATTATCATCACCTTGAATATCAGCAATTAAAGAATCACCAACTGTATTGCTATCACCATCTTGAGCGATGTCGATAGTGTTATCATCACCCGTAGTCATAGAGAGGTAAGCAATGTTATTGCTGCCTTCTTGCTTCATGCTGATATCGTTTTCGCTACCGGCTAAGGCGTAAACAAAGCCAGTGTGGTTATCACCTTTTTGGTAGATATCAACACTGTTGTCGTTACCAGCGATGCCTTTGGCTGCACCAAAGTTATTGTTACCAATTTGTTCAACTGATACGTCGTTGTTATTACCCACGTTGGCAGTCAGATCGAGTGCAATAAGACCCGCTTGGTTGCTGTTACCGTATTGTTTGATATCACCGTCGTTGTTGTCGCCTTGAACACGGAATACGGCAAGGTTTTCATCACCTTCTTGCTCAACAAATGCACTGTTTTCTGTGCCAGTGATTTCAACATAGCTTTCGTTCAGCTCGCCTAATTGGCTAACTGAAACAAGGTTGTCGTTGCCCACGACATCGTTGCTGCTTTGGTTGAAGAAGCCGTCTTGAGTCACTTCAACTTCGTTATTATTGCCTTCCACATCAACAGAGGCTACGTGCCAATCTGTTTGTTGGCTAACAGTCACTTTGTTAGCATCGCCAGTTGAGTTGACTTGTGCTTCATGCCACACACCGTCTTGTAATACGGTGGCAACTTGGTCGTTACCCGTTTGGGTTACTGCTGCTGCGTTAATGACACCAGTTTGAGCGACTAAGGTATCTTGACCTTGGCCTGTTTGCTCAACGCTGATTTCGTTGACTGTGCTTGCTGCTAGCGCATTACCACTTAATCCCGCAGTAATGGCTAATGCAATCAATGACATTTTTGCTTGTGATTTCATGTGACTCTCCCTGTTTAATACTGAGTTATTGAGATTGCGGCACCGTCCGCAATCTGTTGAATCGAAAAATTGCCGCTTCCTAGCTGGTTCAATTGCACCAGGTTGTCATTACCAATCTGGGTAATCGAAGCCATATTTTTAGTGCCGACTTGTCGTAGTTGGACTTCATTATTGGTTCCAATCTGTGTCACAAGCGATACGTTATCGTTACCCGCTTGCGTCACATAGGCGCTGTTATCGTTCCCTGATTGAAACACTATCCCTTGGTTTGCCGTGCCTTGCTGCACTAGGTCGATAAGATTATCGCGCCCTGAACGCTCAATTAGCGCCTGCAGTGTGACGGGCAATTCACTGACATCTGCCGCATGGGATGATGTCAGGCAACTACATATCAAGAGCAGCAGTACCAAAAAGCGTGTTAATGGATTTGGCACAAGTGACTCCTTGCATGTATTGGTGTTTTGGTCAGAGCACAGACTCTTTCCAACTCAGGCATCAAGGTACGAGCCATAGTGCTTAGAGACAATTGGCCAAAAGGGTATTTATTTTTGAGGTGTAATTTAAATGCTAACCAGATTAACTTTTGTTAATTCCATGAATATCTTGTTTTTTGTCGATAAAACCCTGCGTTTAGGCGGTATTTACCTCACCGAGTTGGTCTAGTAGTTAAGTTGTATTTAGCGTGCAGCGTCTTTTTTAAATTGAAACATTATGGCAACAATTTGCAGGCAAACATGCTGGAAATTCGTCGTTTTTATCCATCTCACTTTGAATGGTGGCTGCGTAATTGCCGTTCCAGAATTTCAACGTAAAGGACTATAGGAAGCTTAAGTATGTCAATAAAACTCTCACCATTGGCGTTAGCAATTGCAGGGGCGATGACGTTGTCAGCGGTGCCTGCAATGGCAAAAGATGCACCAGTCTATGAAAAAGACGCCATCCTTGTGGTGTACAAAGATAATGTGACTAAAGCCGAACGTGCAGCAGCACAGCGTTTAGTTCGCGGCACCTTAACCGATGCAAATGCTGATGGCGTAGACGATAAATTCCAGCATTTACTCAATGGTAAACTTACCCGTTTAGCCCTGCGTAAAGGCGCTAATATTGAAGATGCGATTAAGGTGATTAGTCGTCATCCAGCGGTAAAATATGCAGAACCCAACTACATTCTTAAGGCGATAGGTACGCCCGATGATCCAAGCTTTGCTAGCCTGTGGGGCATGAACAACACTGGCCAAAATGGCGGTAGTGCCGATGCAGATATCGACGCGCCAGAGGCTTGGGAAATAACCACGGGTAGCTCGGATGTGGTGATTGGGGTTATCGATACTGGGGTTGATTACAATCACCCAGATTTGCAAGCCAACATGTGGGTTAACGCTGGCGAAATTCCAGGTAATGGTATCGATGACGATGGTAACGGCGTGATCGATGATATTCACGGTTACAGTGCGGTAAATGATAACGGTAACCCAATGGATGGTAATGGTCACGGTACTCACGTATCTGGCACTATTGGTGCTAAAGGCAACAATGGTGTGGGTGTCGTTGGGGTGAACTGGGACGTTAAAATTGCCGCCTGTCAGTTCCTTGATGCCGATGGTTATGGTTCTACAGCTGGCGCTATTGCATGTTTAGATTACTTTACGGATCTGAAGGTTAACCATGGCGTGGATATCAAAGCCACCAACAACTCTTGGGGCGGCGGTAGCTTTAGCCAAGCCTTAAAAGATGCGATTGAAGCGGGTGGTGAAGCAGGCATTTTATTCGTTGCAGCAGCGGGTAATGACGCGGTCGATAACGATGCGAGCCCACATTATCCCTCAAGCTACGATTCTGACGTTGTCCTCTCGATTGCAAGTACGGATCGTAATGACCGTATGTCAGACTTCTCACAATGGGGTTTAACTAGCGTCGATATGGGAGCACCAGGCTCCGCGATTCTCTCTACTGTTCCAGGTGGTGGTTACGCGACGTATTCTGGTACCTCTATGGCTACTCCACATGTCACCGGCGCCGCGGCTCTGGTGTGGTCATTAAATCCAGATCTCTCACCAGTAGAAATGAAATCCTTACTGATGGCATCAGGTGATGCTAATGCAGATTTAACGGGTAAAACCGTGGCTGGTACTCGCCTCAATGTGGCTAACGCACTCGAGCAGGCTAACCCATCTCCTAGCTACAAGTTTACCGTATCGCCAGTATCACAATCTGTCGAAGCGGGTAGCACTGCAAGCTATAACTTTAGTGTTGGTAGCGTTGCAGGATGGGAAGGCGATGTAGCTCTTTCTGTCTCGGTTTCTCCAGCGCTAGAAGGTGTGTCCTTATCAGCCTCAACTGTTTCAGCTGGTGGTTCATTTACCTTAGATGTTGCGACAACGGCGCAAACAGCTTGGGGTGATTACAGCATTACAGTAACAGGTACCGATGGCACTATTGAAAAGGCTAAAGTCGTTTCACTGAATGTGTTCCCTCAAGGATTAAATGACTTTACCTATGGCAATGAGAATGCTGTTGCTATGCCTGATAACAATGCTAGTGGTATTGTGAGCACGATTGAAGTTACTGATGATGTGCAGATTTTTGGCGTGACCGCCGATGTCAATATCAGCCACACTTGGATTGGTGACTTACGCGTTGTGTTAACTTCTCCAGCAGGTACTGAAGTGGTTCTACATAACCGTGATGGCGGCAGCGCTGACAACATTGTTAAGAGCTGGGACTTAAGCGCGTTTGATGGTGAAAACGCACGGGGTACTTGGTCATTATCAGTAGATGACAATGCAGCGGCTGACACTGGTACTCTTAATAACTGGGGCTTAGTGATCAGCGGCTTAGGCGAAGCATCTCCAGCGGCACCAGTGGCGGGCTTCGAGTATGCAGTTGAAGGTTTAAGTGTCGCCTTTACTAACACTAGTACCGATGCGAACGATGATATCGTGAGCTACAGCTGGGATTTTGGTGATGGTTCAACTTCAACTGAAATGAACCCTAGCCATGTATTTGCTGCGGCAGGTACTTACACTGTGGCCCTCACTGTGACTGACTCAATGGAACACAGCAATACTGTGACCATGGAAGTTCAAGTTTATGAGCATAGTATCAACGCATCCGTCACTCGCGCATTGGTATCACGCCGTGGTAGCGCTATGGTAGATATTGAATGGGATAGTGCATTAGGCGAAAGTGTTGCTCTATACCGTGACGGTCAGTTAGTGGTGACAACAGAGAACGATGGCAACTATCGTGCTCGCTTCACTACATCTGCATCAAGTGTGACTTATCAAGTATGTGAAACCACTGGAACCTTATGTTCTGCACCAGTAGTAGCACAATTCTAATGTAGTCCTTAAAAATGAAGGCGACCGAAAGGTCGCCTTTTTGCTTTCAACCCCTAAACTAGCTGTTTAGTCGGTAGTTACCATTTACGTTTAATGCTCAACTAATGCGTGTCATTTTTTTTGGGGTTCTTCGTGTTCTACATCGGCATTTATTTGGGTTTTTCTATCCGATAATTGCTGTATAAGTTGGCTATTGATTGTGGTGAGTTTATCAAAATGATCATTAATCTTACTCAGTTGCTTTAAATAATCGGGATCACTTTTGTCTTTATTTTGCCAATATCGCTGCCGTTCTAGTTTCTGTAATTCACTGGCCCTTAGGATTTCAAAATAGCTATTCTCTTGTTTTAGGCTATAGATTTCACCGTCGAGTAATTGCAGCAGTTTCTTTGGGGGTAAGGAGTGATTATTTAACAAAGCTTGCAATGGGTCTACTTTGGTTTCACGTTTATCCGAATCAATTTCGTTGCTAATACCCAACTGATATTCAATTTTATGCTGACTGTATTCCTGCGGACAGGCGATTTGGCTAAAGATGACTTTATCGCCTTTGCGACATTTATAGACGGTATTTGCGAGCGCCGTGAGAGGCAAAAGCATACAAATAAGAGTCACTATGAGTCTTGCCATTCGACGACAAATCCTTTGTATACGCAATGAATGAAATTATCACAATGGGTATTAAGCTAGAGTTAAATGGAGTTGTCTCACTTATCTCCCTTTAAACTTTAGCAGTTATAAATCCATGTAGTATAAACATATGTTACTTAACGTTAACATTGGTGAGTACTATGGCGTAAGTGAAAGAATAAAACCAGTTTTTTGACACTGGAATTTATTTGACGCTTCACTGGAACGCCAGCAATACCAGCGTTCTGAGGTAATAAAAAAGGAGCCTAAGCTCCTTTTCTCAAATCTTAAATAGATGTTTAGCGATCAAAGCGCAGATTATCAATAAGACGCGCTTTACCTAAGTAAGCGGCCGCCAAAATCACCAGGGCTTGGTCCGTAGCTTCCGCATGGGCCAGCGTGGTGGCATGGCGAACTTCTAAATAATCCGGTGTAAAGCCTGCGGCGATAAGGCTCGCTTTGGCTTCTGCGGTGACTTGTTTGATACTCACGCCTTGCTTGATCCCTTGTGCCATGGCATCAATCGCTTTTTTCAGCGCGGGCGCTGCGGCTTTTTCTTCCGCCGTCAGGTAGCCATTGCGTGAACTCATGGCTAAACCCGAGGCTTCACGAATGGTATCAATGCCAATTATTTCAATCGGCAGCGACAAATCCTCAACCATAGTGCGGATCACTAACAGTTGTTGATAATCCTTGTTGCCAAAAAACGCGACATCGGGCTGCACTATGTTGAACAGTTTACAAACGATGGTCGCGACGCCACGGAAGTGGCCGGGACGACTGGCACCGCAGAGCACATCGGAGATCCCTGGGACTTCAACATAGGTTTGCTGCGCTAACCCTTTGGGATAAATAATCGCCGGTGTTGGGGTAAACAACAGCTCGGCGCCCGCCGCGGTTAAGGCTTGGCTATCGGCCTCTAAGGTGCGCGGGTAGGCATCGAGATCTTCATTTTGCCCAAACTGCATGGGATTGACGAAGATAGACACGACTACATGATCGCACTTCTTCGCCGCTTCTTTCACTAAGGTGATGTGTCCCTGATGGAGATTGCCCATGGTCGGCACAAAGGCGACAGTCTCGCCCTTGGCACGCCATGCTCGCACTTGAGTACGAATATCATCGATATGGGCGCTAGTGATCATTAACTCTTACCTTGCTAAAACCTAAAATGAGTAGTCTGTGTGCTTAGCACTATTTAGCTTAATGAGTGCTAGCACGCTTAGTTGAACGTGTGATCTGCACTCGGGAAGGTGCCATTGGCCACTTCTTCAATATAAGCGCGAACCGCCGAGCGGATTTCGCCCGTTTGCTTGAGGTAGTTCTTTGAAAAACGTGGAATATAACCACTCGAAATACCGAGCACGTCGTGCATCACCAGAATCTGACCATCGGTGCTGGCGCCCGCGCCAATGCCAATTACAGGGATAGTTAATGCTTGAGTAATGGCGGTAGCAAGCGATGCTGGAATACATTCAACCACTAACAGCTGCGCGCCTGCCGCCTCTAAGGCTTTGGCTTCATCGAGAATGCGCTGGGCATTTTCAGCATCGCGGCCCTGCACTTTAAAACCGCCAAAAACGTGTACCGATTGCGGGGTGAGGCCCAAGTGGGCGCAGACAGGAATACCGCGCTCGGTCAGTTTAGTAACCGTTTCGAGTAACCAGTGACCGCCTTCCAGCTTGACCATATTGGCACCCGCCTGCATGAGTGCGGTGGCGTTTTCCATGGCTTGTTCTGGCGTGGCGTAACTCATAAACGGCATGTCTGCGATCAGCAGTGATCGCTCGATACCGCGACGCACACAACGAGTGTGATAGGCGATTTCGGCTGTCGTGACGGGCAGCGTATCATCGTGGCCTTGCAGAACCATTCCCAAAGAATCGCCGACCAGTAGCACATCGATGCCTTCGCCGTCGAACGCGCTGGCAAAGCTGGCATCATAGGCTGTCAGAGCGGTGAATTTTCTACCTTCCTGTTTGTATTTCAACAGGGTTGAGCTAGTAACTTTAGACATATGGGTGATCTTCAAACCAAATGGAAGTGGTGTTATAAGCTAACTGGGGGCTGACTTCAATGATCATTGCCCAGTAGTTGTAACTCGGCCAAGAATTTTTCACTGATAAGGCTGTGTAGCGGCGTTTTACAGGGCAACACGAGATCGGGCGCAATGGCAGCTAAAGGAACTAGCACAAAGCTACGTTCTTTCATGCCGTAGTGCGGCACTTTGAGTCTGGGCTCATCGATAATGGCGTCGCCATACAAGAGTAAGTCTAGATCTAATGTTCTGGGCCCCCAACGCTCTTGGCGTACACGGCCTTGGGTATTTTCAATGTGTTGCAGTGCATCTAATAAGGCCAGCGGGGCCAGCTGAGTTTCAAAGCCTGCGACAGCATTGATATAGTCAGGTTGCACAACCTCACCCATTGGCGTTGAACGGTAATAGGGAGATACCCTAAGACTTTGATTTTCAGCCAAGGTGGACAAGGCCGCTACGGCATTGTCCAGCTGTGCTTGGGGATCTTCAAGATTCGCTCCAAGGGCGACAAAGACTTGAGTCATTATTCTTCGGCTTTGGCTGCACTTGGGCGGCGACGGCGACGCTGAGGTGAATTGCGATTACGGCTGCTCGAGGCTTTATTACCGCTGCGGGCAATCGCCAAACGCTCGGTTTCATCCGCTTCAACAAACTGTTGCCACCAGGCTGCACTCTTGGCCAGATTGCCCCCTTCGACTTCGCCACGCAGTAACAGTAAGTCGTATGCCGCTCTAAACTTCGGATGCTCTAACAGTTTAAAGGCGCGCGTGCCTTGGCTGCGCTCAAAGCGAAGTTGTAGTTGCCAGATATCCTTGGCTGGTGTGCTAAAGCGGCGCGGAATGCTAATGGTTTGGCATTGTTGTTCCATCACATCGCCCATTGCGGCGAAAAAGGCATCGTATAAAGTAAGGCCACTTTCAACGGCAATATCTTCGGCGCGTTGGCGCAGTGGATACCAGAGAATCGCCGCATAGAAAAACGATGGCGTGACGGGCTTATCTTCATTAACGCGATCATCCGTACTCTTCATGATGGCTTGCACCATCTTCATTGCCGGACCTTTAGGCGCTTCTTTTAATAGGGCGTCAACCTGAGGAAATAGGGGCGCAAACAGTTTATATTCCTGCATCATCTCAAAGTTTGCCATGGCTTTGCCGGCGAAGAAGAGTTTGAGCACTTCTTCATACATGCGGGCGGCAGGAATATCTTTGAGCAGTGGTGCTAACTGTTTGATTGGTTTAGCAGTTACTTCATCAATTGTCATGCTGAGCTTAGTGGCAAAACGCACGGCTCTGAGCATACGCACTGGATCTTCGCGGTAACGGGTTTCGGGATCGCCAATCAGCCTTAAGGTGCCGGCTTTAAGATCTTCCATGCCACCGCCATAGCTGCGGATAGAGTAGTCGCTAATATCGTAGTAAAGGGCGTTGACGGTAAAATCGCGGCGCTCGGCGTCTTCATCGATTTCTCCATATACGTTATCCCTAAGTAAACGTCCTTCGGCATTAGCTTTAGATATTTTTTCGTTGCTTTCACCGTGGTGGCCACGGAAAGTTGCCACTTCAATGACATCGCGGCCAAATACAATATGGGCGAGGCGGAATCGACGACCAACAACACGGCAATTGCGGAACAGTTTTTTGATTTCTTCCGGCGTTGCATTGGTAACTACGTCAAAATCTTTCGGTTCAAGCCCAAGGAGCAAATCCCGTACACCCCCACCGACTAAATAGGCTTGGAAACCAGCTTTATTCAGTCGATATAGTACCTTAAGCGCATTTTCACTGATTTGCTTTCGGGAAATGGTGTGCGCATCCCGAGGCACGATCGCCAAGCTTAAGCCGCCAGATGTGAGTTCGGGCGTTTGGGGTTCAATCTGAGCTGGAGTTGGAGCGGTCGTTTTAGGCGCGTCTTCAAATAGCTGCTTGCAGAATTGGCTAATACGGCGAAAAATGGGACACCTCGGAATGTATCTGTTATGTGATTAAAAATCTGGCGGCTATGATATACCAATTGCGCACCGATGGGTATATCGCGATTTTTGAGCTATGCCACGACTTAGCACAGCTAAAACGATGCTTTTGGGGCGCAACTCGCCCCACGGGGATTAAGGTGCTATCAAGATTTCCCGCTGCTTAGGAATGGCCGACAGTTGAAACTGCGCCACCGCTTGGGCCAGCATTTGCGGCGCCGTTGTCGGCTCCACTGGCGCTTGGCCTAAAAAGGTGAGGGCGGCATTAAGGCTCGCCTGCGGATGCTGTTTATCGATAGCCTGCGCATGGTTTTGTTTTGACAGCTTAAATCCTGGCATCAAACAGGCGAGGGGTAAGTGCAGCCACTGCGGCGCGCTTAGGCCAAAGGTTTGATACAGGCTTAATTGGCGACAACTGGCTTCGATTAAATCGTAGCCCCGCACCACCTCGGTAATGCCTTGGTAGGCGTCATCCAGCACTACGGCGAGTTGATAGGCATAAAGTCCATCACTACGTTTGATAATAAAATCTTCAGCAGCAAAGGCCCGATCTACAATCACTTTTCCCATCAGGTTATCGGTAAACTCGGCCACTTGAGCGCGATTAACTAGCCGAACCGCACCACTGTGATGTGGCGTGGCTAGCCGATGGCAGCGGCCATCGTAAATCCCACCTATGGCTTGAATTTGTTTGCGGCTGCATTGGCAGAAGTAGGCGTTATCCTCAGCGAGTAACTCATCGAGTTTGGCCTGATAGGCCTCGGTGCGCGCACTCTGGTACAGCACTGTATGATCCCATTCGAAACCATAAGCCTCTAAGGTGCGTAAAATATCATCGGCGGCGCCTGCAACTTCCCTAGGTGGATCAATATCCTCAACGCGTATTAACCACTTTCCTCCCTCTGAGCGCGCCCGCAGATAACTGCCAAGGGCGGCGATTAGCGAGCCAAAATGCAATGCTCCTGAGGGCGAAGGCGCAAAACGGCCAACATAAGGATGTAAAGCGGAAGTGTTGCAAGAGTGAGTCGCCATCATAGGAATTTGCAGGAATAACCAGTCAAAGTGGCTGTATTTTAGGGGGATACTAACAAAAAAGCGAAGTGAAACGAGAGGATGTTTATGCAAGATGCACAAACAAGTAGGCGGGGAACTCCCCGCCTAGGATGGCCGATTAACCCGCCATTTGCTTCTCTTTGATCTCTGCAAGCGTTTTACAGTCGATACACTGATCGGCTGTTGGACGCGCTTCGAGACGGCGAATGCCGATTTCGATACCGCAAGAATCGCAGAAGCCAAAATCGTCTTCTTCGATTTTCTGGAGAGTTTTTTCGATCTTCTTGATCAGTTTACGTTCTCTGTCACGCGCACGTAATTCGAGACTGAACTCTTCTTCCTGCGCTGCACGGTCTACAGGATCGGGAAAGTTTGCTGCTTCATCCTGCATATGACTCAGAGTACGGTCGACCTCCTCACGCAACTGATTGCGCCAAGCTTCAAGAATGATCTTGAAGTGACCCAGTTGCTTAGCGTTCATATACTCCTCACCGGGTTTTTCCTGGTAGGGACTTACACCTGCGATAGCGAGTACGCCAAGTTTTTTGGTGCCTTCAGGCATAACGCATCTCCTGTCATCATTTGCGTTTGTAGGGCGTCCTTAAGAACGGCCGCTATCTATATCAGAATCTTTACAACGAGGCAAATTTTTCGTTTCACCTTGACAGAATTTTTTGACTGCCTTCGCTAATTGAAATGAAAAAGTATTTTACTCAATCTTAACATCATACTCGGACTGGGCATGATTGGGCCAGATGTATCTCATCGGGGGATATTTCGCAGCGATACGCTAGCACTTCTACACCTGATAAAATAGCTTTTTTCAATAGGTTAGAATACTCAGGGTCAATGTGTGCCGCTGGTGCCACACTCATAATGTCAGTATGTTGCACCACAAATAGCAATACGGCTCTGTGCCCAAGGCTGGCCATGTGCATTAATTCCCGTAGATGTTTTTGGCCGCGAAGACTCACTGCATCGGGGAAATAACCTTGTCCATCTTCAAGCAAAGTACAACTTTTGACTTCTATATAGCAGGCGGGTTTTTGAGCCGCTTCCAGCAAGATATCGATACGGCTATTTTCATCTCCGTACTTCACTTCGCGACTTAAGCTGTCGTAACCTTTAAGTTCAGTAATAATACCTTTATTAAGAGCTTCCTCTACTAGGGCGTTGGCATTGCCCGAATGAATACCAATAAGGCCACCCGTTGGTGTAGTCATTAACTCCCATGTGTTGGCATATTTGCGCTTAGGGTTGCTTGAGGTGGAAAACCACACAGTTTCACCGGGGAACAGGCAGTTACGCATTGAACCGGTATTGGGGCAATGCAGGGTGATTTCACTGCCGTCTTCGAGTTGAATATCGGCGAGAAAGCGTTTGTAGCGCTTAAGTAGCTTTCCCGATTTCAGTGCTGGAGTAAAGTGCATGTGATCCCTGTAGCTAGTTGATTCTGGCGCCAAAGACTAACAAATTTCGCAAATGTTTACAGATTTTACCTCGGTAACTTAGGCCGATGGCTTTCAGTCCTAGGCCACTGGCAGTAAACTGCCGCCAACCCCGTTGTATTGTGTGTACCCCAAAAGCCTGAGGATGCAGGACGTCTCACCTCAACTTGTATGGGTATAAGAGCAAGAACAAATTAAAATAAGGACCCCTCATGAGTGAACTTAAAGTGACTGAAGTGATGAGAGTTGAGTTAACCAAAGATGCCCCCGCAGCCCATTGGGGCAAAGCCGATGTGACCTTCAATGGCGAAGGCGCATTAGTCCACTTAGGTGGCGGCGATGAGTTACGCCAAATTCAAATGGCGGCGCGTAAATTACGTAATCAAGGGATTAATACCGTTGCATTGGTGGGTTCTCTTTGGGATCTAAATAGCCAATGGGTCTTCGCCCAAGGGTTTGCCACCGCTAAACCGGGTTACAAAATCCAATGGTGTGGTGATGCCGAAGTACAAGCCGAATTACAACGTCGATTAGAAGTGGCGACATTTGCCCGTCAACTGATCAACGATACCCCTGAAAATCTGTCTCCGGTGAAACTGGCGCAGCAAGCGGCCAAATGGTTAGCCGAACTCGGTGGTGCCAAGGTCAGCTACCGTATTATTGAAGGTGAAGCATTATTAGCAGAGCAGTGGATTGGTATTCATGCTGTAGGTCGCGGCAGTGAGCGCCCACCTGCAATGTTAGAGCTAGACTTTAACCCGCTGTCAGCCGATGCCCCAGTATCTGTTGCCTTGGTCGGTAAAGGGATTACCTTCGACTCCGGCGGTTACAGCATTAAAGCTTCTGAAGGCATGCTGGGCATGAAATGTGATATGGGCGGCGCCGCCACTGTTACTGCCGCTTTAGGTTTAGCGATTAAATCGGGCCTGAACAAACGCGTTAAATTATTCCTGTGCTGTGCTGAAAACCTGATCAGCGGCCGTGCCTACAAACTGGGCGATATCCTCACCTACAAAAATGGCGTGACAGTTGAAGTAGTTAACACCGATGCCGAAGGGCGCTTAGTGCTGGCCGATGGTCTGCAAGCGGCTTCTGCGACGGGTGCTCCTTTTATTATCGATGCGGCAACCTTAACTGGCGCAGCTGTGATGGCGGTGGGCTCTAACTACAACGCGATTTTCTCGCCACAGACAGAAGTGTTACGACTGGCGCAACAAAAAGCTTCGACAGTAGCTGAGCGTGTATGGCCATTGCCACTGGATCCTTGGCATAAAGACATGTGTCCATCGGCTTATGCTGACACGGCAAACAGCCGCCCAGTGAAAGGTGGTGGTGCGGGCGGTGCCTCGAATGCGGCCGGCTTCCTGTGGCGTTTTGTTTCGCCAGAAGCCAAGTGGTTACACGTGGATTTAGCGGCCGCCTTCGAAGATTCTGCTTCTGCACTATGGGGCGCTGGCGCGACCACCCACGGCGTGCTGACCATCAGCGAGCTGATTAAAGGCTAAGTTTGCTTTCGCGACTGAGTTTGCTTTTGCGGCTAAGCTTGCAAGTAAAGCTTCTTATTGTATTAAAACCGCCTTCGGGCGGTTTTTTATTGCATACTTTAGGAATTGGATGTACTTGCTTCTTAAGTTTTATTTGTAATTCAATATTTTATTTCATGATTCTGGCAAAGATGATTGCTTGGGGAAAATGATGCTAAGGATACGTAAAGCGACGCAATTGGATGCAAAGGCCTGCTGGGATATCCGCAATGCAGCCATTAATAAAGGCTGCGCCGGATTTTATGCTCAAGATGACTTAGAGATTTGGACCCAGGGCGAATTGACTGAATCATTTCGCCGTATGGTGGGGGCGCATTTTTATGTGGCTGAAATCCTCAATGAAACAACCCAAGAATCGACGGTTGTGGGCACCATCATGCTGGATGAACCCTATGCTCAGGTCGAGGCACTGTTTGTCTCCCCCGAGGTGATGGGCTTATACCAATCGTATTAAATATCTGTTCATTCAGCGGGAGTTAAACGGGCTTTAGACAAGGCGAAGGCTTGAAGGCATAGTGGCGCTCTGTCGAAAGCCTTAAACGCAGTATAAAGCACGTTCAACCCCGCCCTGCGGGAGCCTCACAGGCATCTCACTCCCGTGTTACATTGACTTAAAAGGGAATAACCATTTCTGCGTCAATGCGCCTTGGATTGAGATGCCTGTGAGGCTCTGAACTGATTAGATATTTAATGTGATTGGTATTAGGTGTTGGCAAGTCGTTATTGCAATTTATTGAAACAAAAGCCTTTAATTTAGGCCTCGCCCAGTTGCGATTAGAGTCGACCTTAAATGCGGTCGAATTTTATCGCCACTGCGGTTTCGGTGGTGAAAGTCTAGAGGAAGAGTCGATTTATTGCTCACCCCGCGGTATCGCCTTGGAATGTATGGTGATGTATAAAAATTTAGCTTGCTAGGGCGCAGAAAAAAAAGCTTCTGCTAGAACCTAGAACCTAGAACCTAGAACCTAGAACCTAGAACCTAGAACCTAGAACCTAGAACCTAGAACCTAGAACCTAGAACCTAGAACCTATTTGGTTCAGCTATGCTAACATACCTAAGGGAATCAACAGAGCAAGCATAGATGTGGAATTAACAGCAAGATGAGGTTGCTGGCATACCCAAGGGAATCAACAGATCAAGATGGGGGAATTAACTCCCAAGAGTATGCCAACTATCGTTCTTTCGCCTGAAATCCCGATGCCAATAAGATTAACTTCAATGGCTTAAATCAAGCTTAATCTATTGCTCAAAAAGGCTTTATTTGATTAAGGCACATCTTAACTCTGTCTTAGTTCGCCTGCGGACTATTAAGCTGTTGGCGTTTTTCCATCAAATCTTTAATCAGTGGTGTAAGGATCAACTCCATTGCGAGGGACATTTTACCACCCGGCACCACCAAGGTGTTAACCCGTGACATAAAGGAGCCTTGGATCATGCTCAAATAATAGGGGAAGTCGACGTTGTTGATGCCGCGAAAACGGATCACCACAAAGCTTTCATCTAGGCTTGGAATATCTTTGGCGCTAAAGGGGTTAGAGGTATCTACCGTCGGCACCCGTTGGAAGTTGATATGGGTGCGCGAAAATTGCGGCGTCATATGCTTAATATAATCGTCCATACTGCGGACAATCGAGCCCATGACTTTTTCGCGGCTATGGCCACGCTCCGATGTATCGCGAATGATCTTTTGGATCCACTCTAAGTTGACGATAGGCACCATGCCGATCAGCAAATCCACATGCTGGGCCACATTGGCATCGCCCGTGACTACGCCACCATGTAAGCCTTCGTAATACAACATATCGGTGTTTTCAGGCAGTGGACGCCATTGGGTGAAGGTGCCAGGCATTTGGTTAAATGGCACAGCTTCGTCAAAGGTGTGTAAGTAGCTGCGGGTTTCACCTTGGCCAGTGGCGCCATAATCGCGAAAGCATTGTTCTAGGCGGGCAAAGTTATTGGCCTCGGGGCCAAAATAGCTCAGGTTACGATTCTCGGCTTGGGATTTACGGATCATCACTTCCATCTCTGCACGGGTATAGTGATGAAAACTATCCCCTTCTACAAAGGCGGCATTGATTCCAAGTTGGCGAAAAATATGACTAAAGGCGGTGGTGGTTGTGGTGGTTCCTGCCCCAGATGAGCCTGTAACTGCAATAATTGGATGTTTTGCTGACATGTTTTCTACCTAGGCACCATAAAGAGCCGCTCAGTGGGAGCGATAAACCGTATAAGCTATTTATACGGCACAGGGATACTAATGGTCAATCTTGCCGTTTGGCCACTTGGTCAGCGTGACGAATGGCAAAGGACTCATCCTCTTCACTGTATTCTAAGACAAGTTTACCTTGTTTAAGTGCTTGTTGGCATTGCACTATTGCGCCTGATAGTTCTTGCTCATCTAGGCTAGTAAAACTTCCATCTTCCACTTGGCCTAACAAATATTCGCGGATCAAATTGACTAAGGTCTCTTTGGGAAGTTGGAGTAAGGCATCATAGGGGATAAGCATTCGGGTTCCTTAAGGTGCCGATGACGCATCATTGGCGAGTAAAAAGTCTAAAATGCGTCGCTCTAAATAATAGCGTGGCTTCCATGGTGTGCCGCCTTCGATAAAACCAACATGGCCGCCATGGGCATGTAACTCATATTCCACATGTTCGGAAAGCTGGCTGGGATGCGGGATGACCTCATCCGTCATAAAGGGATCGTCCTTGGCATGCATAATTAGCGTAGGCTTAGTGATTCGGCTAACAAAGGGTAAGCCGCTGGCGCGGGTATAGTAATCTTCTACACCTAAAAATCCATGGAGCGGGGCGGTGACTTTATCGTCAAAGTCATAAAAAGTATTGAGATTAGCAACTTGGATTGGGGTCAAGGTCATAGTGCCAGCAAGCTCTGGATCATTAAGCTTTTGATTGATCTTATATTGTAACTGCTTGATTAAATGGCTTTGATACACCTTTGAAAAACCACTCTCTAAGCGTTTTGCACATGCCGATAATTGCAGCGGCGCCGACACGACTACAGCGCGACTCAACAGGCTGTGCTCTTGATATTCTCCTTGATATTTGGTTAATACATTGCCGCCTAAGCTGTAACCTACTGCCAATAAAGGTGATTGCGGATAGGTTTGTTGCAGCTGGCTTAGGCTAAACTGCAAATCGTCGGTGTCGCCACTGTGGTAACTGCGGGCGAGACGATTGGCTTCACCTGAGCAGCTTCTATGATGGTGAACCACGGCCGCTAACTCTTGTTCTTTACAGGCTTGCAGAATGCGTCTGGCATAATGGGACTGGGCACTGCCCTCTAATCCATGAATGATAACCACAATGGCTTTACCGATTTCTGGCCTAGCTTGCCAATCTAAATCGATAAAATCGCCATCGGGAAGCTCGAGTCGCTGTCGCTTAAGCACAGGTTTGGCCACTTTAGTGAATACGGGCAAAATGGTTTGTACATGGGGACTTTTGGCCCACCAAGGCGGTGTAAAAGCGTTTGGCATGGGATCTTATCTTGGCATCAACTATTGCTGAAAATTAAAACGTGTGTTTAATTTAGGTTCGCGGTCATTGTAGCACAGTAATTTAACACTAAGCGTCTTGGGGAGACATTGATGAATAGACGAACCTTTTTACTGGGCGCGTTTGCTGGTACAGCGGCGATAGCCCTAGGGGTGAATCTTTATTCTCCCGAATTTAGTCTACCCGATGAAGGCGAGGGGAAAGACTACCGCTTATTATTCAGTGTGCTGTTGCCTGTGATGCTTGATGGGGCTTTGCCTGATGTGGCAACCCATAAGGTGGCGGCGCAAAATCGCACCTTAGATGCCATTAAACAATCGATCGCTGTGTTGCCAGATGAACAGCAGTCCGAGTTATTTGAACTACTCGATATGCTCGAGAATCGCCTTGGATTATTGCTACTGACCTCAAGCATGACGCCACTGTTAATGCGCTCTCCCGCCGAGTTGACCCAAATGCTCGAGACTTGGCGTCACAGCTACTTTGCGTTATTGCAAACGGCTTATTTAGGCCTGCGAGAATTAGTGATGGCCAGTTATTACGCTTGTCCTGAGCATTGGAGCCGACTCCACTACGCCAAGCCTGAGTTGTTCAAATAGGCCTAATTTCTAATAATAACAATAATGTGAAGATGGAGTATTCCAAGTGGCAATCATAGATCCCATAGTGACAGGCTTAAATTCCGGTTGGTTACATACCGATGCCAGTCAGCTGCAAGAAAACCAACAATTTGAAGCCGATGTGGTGATTGTGGGCACGGGCGCAGGTGGCGGCGTTGCGGCGGAGATCCTCACCCAAGCAGGGCTAAGTGTGATTATGATAGAAGCGGGGCCGCTTAAATCCTCCAGCGATTTTAATATGGAGGAGCGGGTCGCGTATCCGAATTTGTATCAACAGGCGGCGGCGATGAAAACCGCCGATAAAGCGATTGGTATTTTCCAAGGTCGCGCCGTGGGCGGCTCGACGACCATCAATTGGACCACCTCCATTCGTACACCAAAGGAAGCCTTAGCCTTTTGGGCACAGCATAAATCGGTAGCCGGACTCGATCCTGAAACCCTCGCGCCTTGGTTCGAGCAGATGGAGCAGCGGCTCAATATCCACGAATGGAATTATGAACCTAACCGTAATAACGGCGCACTCAAGCAAGGCTGTATCAATCTAGGTTGGGATTATACCGTCATTAAACGCAATGTGGCGGGCTGCTGGAATACTGGCTATTGCGGGATGGGCTGCCCAGTCAATGCCAAACAGTCGATGCTAGTCACGACAATTCCGAGTGCATTAGAGAAAGGCGCACAGCTGATTAGTCGCGCCAAAGTCGTTAAAATTGAACACCATAATGGCCAAGTCTTTGCCCTCAAGGCACAGGCGCTCGACGTTAATTTAAGGCCGACTGCGGTTGAGCTGCTGTTTAAAGCCAAACATTATATTTTAAGCGCTGGCGCTATCCACACGCCGACATTAATGATGCGCTCTGAGGTGCCCGATCCCTACCAGTTATTGGGCAAACGAACCTTTTTACATCCCACTGTGCTTTCTGGCGGCGTATTTGCCGATGCGATTAATGCCCACAGCGGCGCACCTCAATCTATCTATTCCGATGAGTTTGTTTGGAAAAATGGCGCAGATGGCGAGTTAGGTTACAAGCTCGAAGTGCCGCCAGTGCATCCGATTTTGATCGCCTCTAAGACCATAGGTTATGGATTAAGCCATGCTGAGTTGATGGCGCAGTTTAATCAGTTGCAGGTGACTATCGCCTTGGTTCGCGACGGTTATCATCCCGACAGCCAAGGTGGACAAGTGCATTTAACCCCAACGGGCTTTAGTTTGGACTATCCACTAACCGACGCCTTTTGGCGGGCTGTGCGGCGAGCCTATGCCAGCATGGCCGAATTGCAATTCTCTGCGGGTGCATTAAAAGTGCTGCCTATCAGCGATGGTATGCCCTATTTGTCGTCATGGAAGGAGGCGAAAGAGAGCATAGCCCAAATGGACTTAGCGCCGCTAAAGACGGTGGTGGCCTCGGCCCATGTGATGGGTGGCTGTCCATTCGGCGAAGATGAAAAGCTCTCTATGGTCAATAGCTATGGGCAGTCACATTATTTGGATAATCTGTCGGTGATGGACGGTTCTATCTTCCCGACTAGTCTAGGGGCCAATCCGCAGCTATCGATTTATGGTATTACCGCGCGCAATGCCACCGCATTGGCGCAAAAGCTCACCGATGGTAAAGGCTGATATTTCCTCGGCCGCATAAGTCAGTCGCTAACACTTATGCGGTCTAAGCCTAATGAGTCGTCTGCTAGCGTTACATGGCGCTAATGGGTAAATGGCCTGTTTTTACTAAGATAATGGTTTCCTCTTCGACAAAAGGAAAATGGCCGCTCATATGGGGGCTGCGTATCCATGTGTGGCGCGGATATTCACCTAGCTCATCTTGAAACTTGCCCGATAACACTAAGATTTCTTCGCCACCAAAATGCCGATGGGGTTGAAATTTTTCTCCCTTAGGCCATTTCACTAATGCGGTATGTTGGTGCTCGAACTCGTGTAACGGCATGACTTGTAAGCCACCAATACCCGGTAACCATGGTGTCTGCTGAGTATTCATTCTGATCAGTTCGAGATCCCGCGGATCGAATTGGTTAAGTTTTACGAAAATCACGCAACCTGTTTGGCTAAAAGGAGCATGTTGGCTCCCGGGGGGATGGCGAAGATAACTGCCCGCGGGATAATCACCGTTTTCATCGGAAAATACCCCTTCGAGCACAAGGATTTCTTCGCCCAGCGGATGCTTATGAGTCGTAAACTGCGAGCCCGCGTCATATTTCACTATGCTGGTGGTGTGCCCTGATTCCTTAGCCTCCCGCTCCAGTGGTTTACGCCACACCCCTTGAGCAGGGCTTGGCAACCAAGGTTGCTGCTCAGTATCAATAACGATACGTTCACTAAAGTTCATATTAAGCATAGTGTTAGACCCGATTTAACCTTTTCTAATGATTAGTTATGTGTCGCTCGTAGTGCATTAACTCGCGAATTTAGTTGCGTCCTGCCATCACGCCGCCATCAACATCCCAAATTGCACCTGTTACCCAGCTGGTGTCATTGGATAACAAAAAGCACACGCTATTTGCCACATCGGCAGGAGTGCCGACTCGTCCAATTGGATGAAAAGCATCAAAGCTTGCAAGCACTTGGTCTCGCTCTTCCTTTGGAATAAAAGCGTTATAGATTGGCGTATTGACCACCGCAGGTGAAACCGCATTGACGCGAATATGCTTGTCCGCCAGTTCCATCGCTAAGTGTTGGGTTAATGCGTGTAACCCGGCTTTTGCCATCGAATACGCCGACGAAGGCGTGGCTTTAACCGCTTGTTTTGCCCACATCGACCCTATGTTCACTATACTACCACCGCCCGCATCGATCATCTTGTGGGTCACGGCTTGGGTAATCCTGAACAGCGCTTTATTTAACCCCATATACAGTTCGTAATCGGCTTCAGTGTGGTCAATAAAGGATTTGGGATTGAAATACCCCGCCGCATTGACGAGATAGCCGACCTTATGCTCGAGTTGGTTGATGTGTGTAATGAGTCGATTAAGATCCGCAGCTTGGTAAAGGTTGGCTTGAAACCCCTCGACCTGTAACTCAGGGGTTGTATTTTCCTGTTTGAGCGCAGCGACGGCATCAGTGAGTTTTTCTTGCTGATTACCCACTATAAGCACTGATACGCCTTGCTTGGCCAGTTGTTTTGCGGTTTCAAAACCGATGCCGCTGCTACCACCGATAATAATGGCGAGATTTGAGGTATTAAATTGCATTTGCTACTCCTAAGTATTATCAAGGTGGTAATCTTAGGGATTCAATAACTATATGAACAGTAAGTACAAATTGGTTAGGCAGGTACTTTTGGGTACATCTTTATGAATAACAATGAAAAAATAATTTCACGCAAATCGCCCCCAGAGCGCTCAGCCCGAATGGTCGAGACGATTTATGGCTGTAAATGGTCATTAACGGTTTATCAGTTGTTGGCAAATGGGATCCAAAGGCCTGGAGAAATGGTGCGTTCGGTTGAGGGACTCTCCACTAAGGTATTGAATCAATGTTTAAAAAAGAACATTGAATTTGGCATCTTAGATAAAATTATTTATAACGAATTACCACCGCGGGTCGAATATCAAGTGACGGAGTTTGGCCAAAAATTTCTGCATATTTTGGATGAGCTGGAAAAATTGCAGCAAGAAATTGATGCGTAATGAGCCGTCTTGACTGGCCAGTTACACAAGATCATCAAGGTAACTTAATGTATTAGGTTTTTGCTCTGTTTGATGAGGGTTAATGGGTATGTCTAAGATCTTACAAGAGGGCGGCTGTTTATGCGGAGCGATTCGTTATCGGATTGAGGGCATGCCCTTCGATGCGGATTATTGTCACTGCCGCATGTGCCAAAAGAGTATTGGGGCAGCCTTTGGTGCTTGGATGGATTTTAACGTGTCGCAGGTGACATGGCTTAAGGGCAACATCACTGAGTTTGCCTCATCAGAATATGTAAGACGCGGATTTTGCGCCCAATGTGGCTGCTCACTGACCTTTCGGCACACTGAGTATCCCGATTATCTCACCCTAACGATCGCCAGCTTGGATGATCCAAATTCAGTGCAGCCTAATTACCATATTTATACTGAGCAGCAGCTGAGCTGGCTTAACATTGAGGATAACTGCCAGCGTTATCCTCAAGCTCGCACTAAGTAAACCTGAGCTCGGGATAAGTAGAGCCGCTGAATAGGCATCTTTTCGGGCCTCTCTGCGTTGCTCTGTCTAACCATAGCTCGCTATGACATACGACAGGGCGCCTTGATATGCGCAAAAATCTGCGCATTCAGTCAGAAAAAAGATTCTTCTTTTCAAAAAAATCATTTATAGCATTGATTTTGATTGTTAAATTTAGATTTTTCCGACACTCGTTATCCCGAGTTCAGGTTAAGTAAGCTGTGCGTGAGGCCAGTTAAGGTGCGATAAGATCTAGCGCAGTAACATCCGCAGCGGATAAACCAAATAGCGCGAGGTAACTCACGAGATTGGTTTGTTGACCGCTAGGCGATAAATCATTGACGGCATGTAAAATGGTGCGCTGCGCCTTGCGTTCCATCATCAACTCAACATCGAGCATTTGCTGATATTCTGCTGCATTCAGGCTGGCTTTGGCGAGACGACGCAAACGGCGATAGGGGGTGAGAAACTTTTCATCCCATTCCCATACTGCATTGACGAGTTGTTGCCATTGCTCGGTTGAATATTCCCGCGGCCCCGCCACATCACTGGTGAGATCTAAATACTGCGCTAGCAGTAATAGATTCACATTTACCTGACAATTATCCTGAAGCTCAAGGCAAAGCACTTTGTTTTGCCCATAGCTCATATCACACCAATGCCAAATTTGGCTGTCTAGCGGGGTTACATTCGACATACGGCTTCCTTGTCAATTAGGCGCCAGCAGACCGGTTATTGGCCCATTAACTCAAGTTCTATTGCATCAATTTCTTCTTGTAGCTCAAGCCATTGCATTTCACTTTCTTCTAGCGTTTGTGTCAAGCTGGTGCGCTCACTGAGTACCGAGGTTAGTTTGGCTTTATTGTCTTGATCATATAATTCGCTATCGGCCAGCAAATGCTCCAGTTCGGCGAGCCGCTCACTGAGCTTTTGCTGATCGGTTTCAAGCTTCGCCTGTTTGCGTTTAAGTGGTGACACCTTTTGGCGTAGCTCTGCTTCTAAGCGCTTTTGCTGCTTCTTATCGACAGCGGGTTTGGTGTCATCGCTGTTGGCCGTTTGGTTGGCACTGGCGGCTTTTGCGGCATCGAGTAACCATTGGTGGTAATCGTCAAGATCGCCATCAAAGGCTTGTACTTCACCTTGGTCAACCAAATAGTAGTCGCTACAGGTTAAGCGCAATAAATGGCGGTCGTGCGATACAATCACCATTGCACCTTCAAAGGTTTGCAATGCCATAGTGAGCGCATGGCGCATCTCTAAATCTAAATGGTTGGTTGGTTCGTCAAGCAGCAACAGATTGGGCCGTTGCCATACCAATAATGCCAACACTAAACGGGCTTTTTCACCACCAGAGAAGGGGCGCACTGGCGAGAGTGCCATATCGCCATTAAAGCCAAAACCACCGAGGAAGTTACGCAATTCCTGCTCGCGGGCATTGGGCGCAAGGCGCACTAAATGTTGCAGCGGCGTATCGTCTAAGCGTAAAAATTCAATTTGATGCTGGGCAAAGTAACCGATATTCAGGCCGGGATTGGGCTCATACAATCCGGTCATCGGTGATAACTGGCCTGATAACAGCTTGATTAGGGTTGATTTACCCGCACCGTTACGGCCGAGCAACCCAATGCGCGCTCCAGGCACTAAGTTTAAATGCACTTTGCTGAGGATTTGCTTATCGCCATAGCCAACAGCCACTTGCTCCATCTTAATCAGCGGATTAGGCAGGGCCTCAGGCGGGCGAAACTCCATATAAAACGGGCTATCTGCTTGAGATGGTAACAGCTCAGTCATCCGCTCCAGCGCCTTTAAGCGGCTCTGCGCTTGTTTGGCTTTACTGGCCTTATAGCGGAAGCGGTCAACAAAAGACTGCATATGCGCCCGTTCTTTTTGTTGGCGCTCAAAGGCGACTTGTTGCTGTGCCATACGTTCAGCACGGATGCGTTCAAAGGCACTGTAGTTGCCTTTGTAAAAATTGAGTTTTTGATTTTCGACATGGACGATTTCATCAACGATTTCATCGATAAAATCCCTATCGTGGCTGATTAAAATCAGCGTGCCTTGATAGGACTTAATCCAACCTTCGAGCCAGTACATGGTATCTAAGTCTAAGTGGTTGGTCGGTTCGTCGAGCAGCAGTAAGTCGGAGCGGCACAGTAGTGCTTGGGCTAGGTTGAGGCGCATCCGCCAACCGCCCGAAAAGCTTTTCACTGGGTTATTTTGCTCTGCTTCGCTAAAGCCTAAACCTGCAAGCAGGGCTCCGGCGCGGGCGCGAATAGCATAACCGCCAATGGCATCGATTTTACCGTGCAAGGTGGCGATCGCATGGCCATCATTATGTTCCTGTGCAATATGCAGATCAGCCTCAAGCTGGCGATATTCTTTATCGCCATCAAGCACATATTCAAGTGCAGACATTTCGAGTGCAGGGGTTTCCTGGGCGACGCTGGCAATCTGCCAACCCGAAGGCATACTAAACTCGCCTTTATCTAAGCTCAGGTGACCCATAATTAATGCGAGCAGTGAGGATTTACCCGTGCCGTTGGCGCCCACTAGGCCGACCTTATGGCCGGGATAAATGGTCAGAGAGGCTTCGTCGAGCAGGGTTTTGCTACCACGGATTAATTGTGCTTGGTTGATGCTGATCATTAACTACAACTTGGTCATATCATGAATGAGTAAGGGTTGTGATGATAACGTACAAGCTCATGGCAAACCACAACTTAGGCCGAGTTGCTGCGTATTTCTTCGACTTTTTATGGCCTAGTGCGATAGCGCTCGACCGCGTGGTCAGGGAGTATGGCAGCACAAGTTTATTCAAGGACTGGCAATAGCTGGGCAGTATGGCAAAATAGCGCCACATTTTCGCCTTAACGCCGATGATTCGCTTATCGCTGGGCGCGTAGCCATTTATAGGTTTGTATCATGACCACTAAAATAAAAAAACGCTTTGTTGCTGGCGCAAAATGCCCTAAGTGCGGCGCGAAAGACAGCATTTTGCTGTTTAAAGAAAACGGTATCGAAACCGTAGAATGTACTGACTGTGATTATCGTGAGCAGCAAACCGATATCAAAGTGACCGAAAAAGCCACGGGCGCCGTCATTGGGGTGTTTAAACCCGACTAGGCTCATCTTTATGAAGCGCCAAACACGTGCTGGCAAAGTATGTAAGAGATTTTATTAACCGCTGCCAATGACCCTCGCATCGTTGTGGGGCTGATATAACTGTATTCTGTCGTCCTATTTTAGGGGCGTACACCCTTATCGATTTCAGCATTACTGGAGACAAAACTCATGACAAACGTGAATGTGGATGTCACGCCGTTAACGACTAAGCCATCACAAGATGGTTTTTATATGCCCGCCGAATGGGCGGCGCAGCAAGCTGTGTGGATGATTTGGCCCTATCGTCCTGATAACTGGCGCGCTGCGGGGGCGTATGCTCAGGCGACTTTCGCTAAGGTGGCCGATGCGATTGGCGCGGCAACGCCAGTGTATATGGGTGTCCCTAAAGCCTTTTTAGCCGAAGCTAAAACGGTAATGCCATCCCACGTTACCTTGGTTGAAATGGACAGTAACGATTGCTGGGCTCGCGATACAGGGCCAACTGTGGTCGTTAATGCTGAGGGCGAATGCCGCGGTGTTGACTGGGGCTTTAATGCTTGGGGCGGCCATAACGGTGGTTTGTACTTTCCATGGGATAAGGACGAGCAAGTCGCGCAGCAAATGCTTGCACAGCATGGTTTTGCCCGTTATCGCGCGCCGCTGATCCTCGAAGGTGGCTCCATCCATGTCGATGGTGAAGGCACCTGTATGACGAGTGCCGAATGTTTACTCAACGCCAACCGTAACCCTGAGCTGACAAAAGAACAGATTGAAGACTTACTGCGTGACTATTTGAATGTTAAGCAGTTTATCTGGTTACAAGATGGCGTTTATATGGATGAGACCGATGGCCATATCGATAATATGTGCTGTTTTGCCCGTCCTGGTGAAGTCATTCTGCACTGGACCGACGATGAAACTGATCCACAATATCCACGTTCAAAAGCCGCGCTCGAAGTGCTGCAAAACACTGTGGATGCCCAAGGCCGTAAGTTAAAAATCCATCTGTTGCCACAACCAGGGCCGCTGTATTGCAGCGAAGAAGAATCAAAAGGTGTGACTGAAGGCACTGGTGTGCCACGTACGGCAGGTGAGCGTTTAGCGGGTTCTTACGTGAACTTTTTAATCACCAATCATCGCATCGTATTCCCGCTGCTTGACCCAGCAACCGATGATATCGCTGCTCAAAAACTGCAAGAAATTTTCCCTGAGCATGAGATTGTGGGGGTGCCAGCCCGTGAGATTTTATTAGGTGGCGGCAATATCCATTGTATTACTCAGCAAATCCCTGCTGGAAAGTAACCCGAGGAGAACAGCATGACGATTGATGTCACTGTTAATACACCACAATTGGCTTTCTGCGGGAGGGCGTAAGATGTTTGAAGTCACTGAAGTTTCTATTGCCGAGCTGCGTGCTGCGCTCGAATCTGGCCGAACTACCGCAGTGGAGTTGGTGAAATCGTATCTCGCGCGGGTTGATGCCTATGACGGCCCTGCGACAAAAACTAAGCTCAATGCGTTAGTGGTGCACAATCCCGATGCGCTGAAAGAAGCTGAAGCCTCAGATGCGCGCCGCGCTCGAGGTGAAACCTTAAGCCCGCTCGATGGTATTCCTTACACCGCTAAGGACAGCTATTTGGTGAAGGGACTGACGGCGGCGTCTGGCAGCCCAGCATTTAAAGATTTAGTGGCCCAGTACGATGCTTTTGCCGTCGAGCGCCTACGCGCCGCGGGTGCCATTTGCCTAGGCAAAACCAATATGCCACCTATGGCTAATGGCGGCATGCAGCGTGGTCACTATGGCCGCGCCGAAAGTCCATACAATGCTGATTATCTTACAGCACCCTTTGCTTCGGGCTCTTCTAATGGGGCGGGCACGGGCACGGCGGCGAGCTACTCATCATTTGGTCTTGCTGAAGAAACTTGGTCGAGTGGTCGAGGCCCTGCGTCCAATAATGGTTTATGCGCCTATACGCCGTCTCGCGGCGTGATTTCCGTGCGTGGTAACTGGCCGCTAACCCCGACCATGGATGTGGTTGTGCCCTATACCCGCACAATGGCGGATATGCTCGAAGTGCTCGATGTGATTGTGGCCGACGACCCAATCACCCGTGGCGATCTCTGGCGTCTACAACCTTGGGTTAAAATCCCTAAAGCATCGACAGTTCGCCCAGAATCCTATCTAGCGCTGGCGGCTAGCGCCGATACGCTTAAGGGTAAGCGTTTTGGTGTGCCGCGTATGTACATCAATAAAGATGAATTGGCTGGCACCAGCGAAAATCCGGGTATTGGCGGCCCAACGGGTCAACGGATCCATACCCGCCAATCGGTGATCGATCTGTGGGAAGCCGCGCGTAAAGCCTTAGAAGCCGCTGGCGCCGAAGTGGTTGAAGTGGATTTTCCGCTGGTTTCCAATTGCGAAGGCGACCGCCCTGGTGCGCCGACGGTGTTTAACCGTGGTATCGTTACACCTCAGTTCCTGCATGATGAGTTATGGGAACTCTCAGGTTGGGCGTTCGATGAATTCCTGCGTGCTAACAATGACCCTAAACTCAACAAGCTTGAAGATGTGGTGGGGCATTTGATATTCCCCCATGATCTTGGCACCTTGCCAAATCGTGAAGGTGACTTAGCGGCAGGCATGGAAGAGTACGTCAACATGGCTAAGCGTGGCCTTAAATCCTTCGAACAGATCGACAGTATTCCCGATGGTCTGCGTGGTTTAGAAAAGACCCGTAAGCTGGACCTTGAAGATTGGATGGACGGGCTAAAGCTTGATGCCGTGCTGTTCCCAACGGTGGCCGATGTGGGGCCTGCCGATGCCCATGTGAATCCAGCCTCTGCCGATATTGCGTGGAGTAACGGGGTTTGGGTGGCAAATGGTAACTTAGCGATTCGCCACTTAGGCGTACCAACTGTGACTGTGCCTATGGGCGTGATGGCTGATATTGGCATGCCAGTGGGTTTGACCTTTGCGGGCCGTGCCTACGACGATAATAATCTGCTTAAATTTGCCGGTGCATTTGAGTCAACAGGTAACAGGCGCATTATTCCGCCGCGTACACCAAAACTGAGTCAATAAGCGCTAAACTGACAAATATAGACTTAGCTTAATCTTAGGGATTTATCTTGCTAGAGATTTAGCCCCATATAACGGCAAAGTATAGAGTTATAAAAACGGGATGGGTCTTAATGTACCAATCCCGTTTTTTTATGCTAACAACAGCCAGATACGACATTTTGCCATTCGCTACTGTTTGCTGCTGTGAGAGAGTAATACAGTCTTATACCAAGCAATTAAGAATCACACTAAATGGCAGTAATCCCATCAATACGCAGCCTTTGATAAAATGTTTTTGCCCCATTCCTCATTAGCAAAGCGGCATCTAGCTAACTTCAACTTCAATATGTTGACCCAATTTTAGTAATGCTACAGAGCTCTGGCCTTATCAGTTTTACCCAACTGCAATAACGTTTGCCAATGCGAAAATGTGGTACGAGTATTAGCCTGAATATAAAACATGGACACCCAATCTTAATAGCGAGGTAGCTAACCTCCGACTATGCTTTGGTTAAGCATTGAACAAGGAGGTTTGTATGCCGCGCCCTCGCCGAACTCAGATAAGTCTTGAAGACACTCCCTTTTACCATTGCTGTAGCCGCGTGGTGCGGCGTGCATTTTTATGTAGCGATGATACCTATTCGGGTAAAAACTATGACCATCGCCGTGGTTGGGTAGAATCGCTACTGTTTGAACTTGAAGCTGTTTTTGCTATTGATGTGGCCGCGTTTGCGGTGATGTCGAATCATCTGCATGTGGTGTTGCGGGTCGATATCGACAGTGCAAATCGCTGGACTGACCGCGAAGTGCTTGAGCAGTGGCATAAGCTATTTAAAGGCAATGAATTAACGCAAAAGTTCGCCAGAGGTGAATTGGTTGAAGCTCATGAGGTTAACAGATTAAGGCATTCAATTGCCCTTTATCGCAGTCGATTATGCGACATTAGCTGGTTTATGCGCTGCCTCAATGAACCTATCGCAAGGCAAGCAAATCAAGAAGATAAGTGTACAGGTCGTTTCTGGGAAGGTCGGTTTACCCATTTATTTTATATAGAATCAAGCCCTACTCGATGAAGCCGTGGTATTAGCTTGTATGACTTATGTTGATTACTCTTTATTAAAAGAAAGTCCTATCAGAGCCCAACTGGCTGATACACCAGAACAATCCGACCATACCAGTATTCAACTACGCATTCGGGCGGCGTTTAAAGGTGAGCAGCCGAGCAATCTCCTGCCTTTTATTGGCAACGAGTACGACAACCAACCCAATGGCATTGCGTTTGTCTTAACCGATTACCTTCAATTGCTGGATGATACCGGCCGAATCATTCGCAATGATAAACGTGGATACATCAGTGAAAATAGCGCCAAGTTACTGACCAGATTAAATATCACCCATAAAAATTGGCTCAGGCTGACCACCGAGTTTGGAAAACTATTTCACGGTCCAGTAGGCACATTGTAAGAACTGAGCGATTACCCGACATTCCGCACCTAATTTAGGAATAAATTTGCCGATAGCGTTCACCCAATACCTCCAAAATGATCTGCTGGTCTCCTGTTAGCTCCGTTACTTGTGGCGGAGCGTCTCCCTGTCGATATTCATGGATGCCACCAAAGCGCAAAAAGATCCAACGGGCCGTCGGCTGCTGGGTCGGTTTCTTTTTCATATCCGCCACGCTGCGGTTTTGCTCCATTAATCCCTGCCGGATACGGTGCTCCAACGCGGCATAAATCATCAGGCTACAGGTCATCACCATCAGCAGCGCTTCAATCCGCTCCGGTTTTTTCAGGTACAGTGAGGAGGTTAAAAACTCCGGGCTCTTGAGAAAACGAAAGCCTCGTTCGACATTCTGCTGCGCTTTATAGGTGGCGAGTAGTTCGGCCATGGTCAGCGTATCGCTGTGGTCATTGGTCGCCAGGATGAACACACCGGTCTGGTTGCGAGCCTCTTCAACGCAAGCCAGGCTAGTTGCCGCCAACCCACGGATTTGAAACTGATGGCCAATTGGCTCTTCGCCACGCTTGGGTCTGCCACGCCCTGCATAAACGGGTTCACTCACCACCTCGGCATCCAGTTGCAGCAGCATCAAGCTGGCGGTAAAACGACTCAACTCAGCTTGGGCATCCGCCTCACAAGCAAAGCGTCGGGCACACAATTTGGCGAAGGCTTTGAGCTCGCGAGTACTGTCTTTGAGCAGGTTTTTGGCCAATGTCTGCTGCTCGCGATGGCTGGCCTGTTCGCTGCGCACCAGCAACCAGCGCTGCGCGACGCCGGCATAATTGGCACCTTGCCAACGGCCATGATAGCCATTGCCCAAGGCAGTCAGAGGTTGCGCGCCGATTGTTGCTACGGCCTGCTTGGCCTCGTTCAACGTGACAGGTACCCGGGTGACAAACAGTTGCTGCTGTTGCGCCAGCAGTTGCAAAGTATCGGCGCAGTACAGTGCGGCATCGCCGACCAGATAACGACTCTCCTGCGCAGCCTTGAGGCTGCTCAAATGGCGACGAACGGTCTGGGCAAAGGCTTTGGTGTCATTACTATTGCCGCTCAGGGCCTGCATATAGACAGGTAGCCCGGCCTGATTTTCACAGATGAGCTCAAGGATCACCTGGTTCAGCTCTGGCCGGTGATCGCGACTATAACCACGCACCAGTTGCAGCTTACCGAGCGGTTCCCCATCGTTGCAGTCATAGGCGCCATCGACGTGGAAGCTGGTGATATCGAGGTGCACTGCGGTGCTTTTGAGCCCCAGCCGCTCGACAACTTGCGCCGCCATCACCTGATACAAGGCGCTGACATCGGCCTCGAAGAGGGCATCGAGACAGCGACCGAGCACATCATCGTTGAGGTCATCAGCACAGATCCCGGGGCCAATCAGGCGCTCCACCGGCTTGTTAGCGAAGAATTGCGGGAACATGTGCAGGGTGCAGCTGTTAAAGCCGAGACCGTTCACTATCATGGCGACCAAGGCTTCACCATGCGAGACCTTAAAAGGCGGCGTTTTGGGGAGTACGGCATCGATCATGCGGGCAATCCCCAGTTCTTGGCAGAGTGCGGCGACCAAGCCAAGGTGATCGAGGTTACGGATAGAGATAGCGGGAGCGGCCATGATGAATTACCTGCAAAAGAGAGTAATAGATCCGTCATTCCGCAGCTAATTCCAGAATTTAAATAGTGTGATCTGGCGATCAGCTTTTCATAAAAACTACGACACCATCTTGACCGCGATCGACAGTTTTGATCTATTACTGCTATTTGACGGTCTCAAAATATGTCTACCCATCCTGTTATTAAACGCTTAGATCACCTTGGTCTCATTGCCGCCTTTTGTCACGAAATTGGCCTGCCACGGATGATAGATGCCGTTATCCCAAAATATTCTGACCACAATGTTTCTCATGGTGACGCGGTATTGGCCATGCTCCTAAATGGACTTGGCTTTCATAGCAGAACACTGCACATGTTCTCGGACTTTTTTAAGACCAAGCCTGTATCTAAGCTACTCGCCAAAGACATTGAAGCACACCACCTGACTGATGATGTACTAGGCCGCACATTAGATGCTCTATACGAAGCCGATGTCTCAGCGCTCTATCAGGTTATTGCTGAGCGTGTTGTTGATAAACTGGGCTTGACGACCGATTCTGTTCATCTTGATATCACTAGCTTCCACGTTGATGGTGAGTATGCACAAGATGAAAACACCAACGTGATTAAGCTTGTAAGAGGTTATAGTCGGGATCATAGGCCAGAGCTTAACCAAGTCGTGCTTGAACTCATCTGTGAAAACCAAGCAGGTATTCCTGTTTACATGCAAGCACTGAGTGGTAACACCAATGATGCCAAGGCATTCGCTGAAGTCACTAAAAGACACATACATTGCCTAAAAGCCGCGCAAAATAGTCGTTACTTTATCGCTGATGCCGCTTTGTACACCGAAGAAAGCATCTCCTCGCTAGATGAGCAAAATCAAAAATTCATTACCCGTGTCCCCATGACCATCAAGCTCGCAAAACAAGCACTACTTGCGCTAGAGCCAGAGCAATTAAGCACTATCGGTCATGGCTACTCAGGATGTTGGATAGACTCGGATTACGGAAAGGTCAATCAACGTTGGTTGCTCGTTCACAGTGAACAGGCCACCAAGCGGGAAGAAATCACTTTCTTCAAGAACTTAGAGAAAAACATAGCAAAAGAAATCAAAGCGTTGGAAAAGCTAAGTAAAAAACCATTCGCTTGTGAAGTTGACGCAGAATTAGCGTTTAACGATTTCAAGAAACAATGTGACTTACTTGGGTTTGAACAAGGCACTCTCATCAAACAGCCGACTTACTCTCATTCGGGCCGCCCAAAGACAGATGAAGCACCGACAGGATACCAATACTTTATCGAAGCCGCCCCCTTCACCGACCTAGAAAAAGTAAAACTGGCTAAGCTCAAAGTAGGCATGTTTATCCTCGCGACGAATGACACCGACAATGAAGCACTCACCATGGCGGCTCTTCTAGCACATTACAAATCGCAACAAAAAGTCGAGCGCGGCTTCCGTTTTCTAAAAAGCCCTGAGTTTTTAACCTCTTCCATCTTCTTGAAAAAGCCTGAGCGCATTGAAGCGTTGCTAATGATAATGACGTTGAGCTTGCTTGTTTACGCTAGTTTAGAACACAAAATCAGAGAACAACTCGCACAAACCGAAGCGTTCTTCCCAAGTATGGTAAAGAACAAGACGACCTCCAGACCGACGGCACGTTGGGTCTTCTTGCAATTCGAAGGCATAGATACGCTAGAGATTAACGGCCAAAGGTTCATCACTGGACTTCAAGATCACCAAACACAACTACTCAAATTACTCGGTAGATTCTATGAGGTAGTTTATTCCTAAATTAGCTGCGGAATGTCGGATAGATCAGAATGACCGATCGCTGTCAAGCACTGAAAATTGCAAAATTTAGGTGCGGAATGACGGATTACTGCGAACATCTCGAAAAGCGACTATGGCACTTTGCGGCAAGCTGCCAGCACTTGCGCTGCAACTGACAACGACTTATATAACTTCGAAAGTAACCCTTGCTGAGTATCCCCTAAGAACTGGGATGATTTACCTCGTCTGAAATACCCCATTTTTTAAGGGATTAGCGCAATTTATTGTCCCGATACTGTCCCTGCGACTTTTGATGGTTCTTTTTTTAACAATGTTAACTTTTACAAGTTGTAGGCAAACTGAAAGTGCATTATGTTATTGATTTATAATGGGTGGTTAGATTTATTTCTTTGATGTAACTCACTTCATTGATTTTAATATGAATATCATAATTCGCGCGCTAGAGGACTTTACTAAGTATATTCAAAATAAAATTGATGAAATTCAAAAAAACCGTTTGGATATACATAAGTCGCCTTACTTTAATGAGTTCAAACTTCCCCATATTACTATCATAAAAAAGCTCTAGAAGATGCAGGGCGAGAGTTTACTGTAAAGGAGTGTCTGGTAGAATTTAATGTATCATCGACAGCCGCCAGAGCGTATTTAGATAAGTTGTCGGATCTTGGGTTGCTGATTAAACATCCAATCAAAGGGCGTCAAATGGGATATATAGCTCCAAGAAACCTTAGGTCACGCCTCAAGATTGAATAGTATTGGTATCAGTGCAAAAACACTTAACAAGAAGGAGAGGTGTCGAGCAGATACCTAATCTAAATTGATCAGCATCTGCAATACTGGACACTTCACTAAGGTACTTTGCGATATTTGAACTAATTCAATGGCAACTAAATTAGCAAGGTTACTGACAAGGTTCTGTCCCATATATTCAGATGACGAAACGGTTGTATGTGGTGTGTGAATTGCCATTGAAGCACCAGTAACCGTTGGCAATATGGCAGCTCATTCACATCCATGTGATCGCTGCATTAGTACATCCTGTACAGCAGATGTCGCCGTCGAGCCTCTGGGCTTTTTGTCAAAGAATGGGATGGCGTGTTACTGGGGAGACAATGGCAATTTCCTTTGTCCTAGTGATAAACAGTTCACACACTTTTTCACAAACGTTTTATTTCGAGAAGTATTGTTCAAGCAAGTCATAACGCCGTTTACTCAATTCCAAACCATTCTACTTTTTCGAAAAATCTAAGCGTGATTTCGCGTTATTCATTTTCAAATTTCCTTGTTATTCTGCCACCATCAGCATTGCCACTGTTTCACGCTGTCATTTGGGGAGCCAAGAGATAGCGAGTGCACAGGCTAATGCTTTACGAGTTAGGAGCATAAAATGAAAGTCTTAGGCCAGTTTTCTGCTAAACCTGCGATGGATGGCGACGGGGTGAATATTCGCCGAGTGGCTGACTTTATCAGCACTCAGTTTGACCCATTCTTGATGATGGATGAGATCAAATCCGATGATAAACAGGATTTTATTGGTGGCTTTCCGCCGCATCCGCACCGTGGGATGGAGACCTTTACCTATATCCGTAAGGGCGGGTTTGAGCATAGAGATCAAATGGGTAACGTCAAAGCGATTCGTGCAGGCGATGTGCAGTGGATGAGCACGGGTTATGGCGTGGTGCATTCCGAAATGCCGCTGGCCGATGCACTCAATGGTCTGCATGGCTTCCAAATTTGGGTCAATATGCCCGCGAAAGATAAACTGCGCCCCGCGACGTATCAGGATACGGCTTCAATCCCAAGCGTTGAAACCACGAATGACACAGGCGCAACCCTTAAAGCCTTGGCGGGTGATTGGGCTTTTGCGGGTAAGAGCGCCATCAGTGCCACCATCCAAGGATTAGCGGGCGAAGCGGCGATTGCCGACTTGATGATTAACGCCAATGGTGAAGCGCTGCTCGATTTATCCAAGCATGAGTTTGCCGCCCTCTATATTTACCAAGGTGGCTTGAGTAAGGGCGAAGGCTCACTGTGGTCATTCAATGAAGGCGAGTTTTTAGTGCTCGATAGCCAAACGCCATTGCAGCTTAAGGCCGATGATCGCGGTGCGGGCATGTTACTGTTTGTGGGTAAACCGATTCGCGAAAAAATTGTGCAGATGGGTCCCTTTGTGATGAACACCCAAGCGGAAATTCAGCAGGCGATTCGCGATTATCAAGAAGGCCGTTTTGGCCAAATCGCTTAATCTGTTAAGTCTGCCGCGCTGAGCAAAACCAAAGCCTTGTATCCCAGCAGGGCTTTTTTATTGCTGTTTACGCCGACGATTTCGATTGTTTAAGGACTTGAGTTTAAGGATTTGAGGTAAAAGTTGCCCGTTGTTGCTACAATAGCGGTACTTTTGGGTTGAGCGAATGCAGAACTGAATTCTTGCCTTACGTAAACCTGAATCTTGATAAACCCGTTTAATCGATAAGTAACGCAATTTTAGTAACCTAGCAGCCGCTTCGTTACCCACCACAGGATATTCGCCTTGAGCAATTCAGATACTAAGCCTACTTCATCACTGGCTTTCTTGACCCTTAAGCTAAAAACCGAACTGCTTGAGAACCTTTCTTCTATGGGCTACAACGAGATGACGCCCATTCAGGCGCAAAGCTTGCCAGCCATTTTAGCGGGCGAGGATGTGATAGGTCAGGGTAAAACGGGGTCAGGTAAAACGGCGGCCTTTGGTCTAGGTTTACTAAATAAATTAGACGTTAAGCGTTTTCGCATTCAAACCTTAGTGCTGTGTCCAACCCGCGAGTTGGCCGACCAAGTGGCGCAGGAGATCCGTACTCTCGCCCGTGGTATACACAACGTGAAAGTATTAACCCTGTGTGGTGGTGTGCCAATGGGGCCGCAAATTGGCTCTTTAGAGCATGGTGCCCATATTATTGTGGGAACCCCGGGGCGGATTGTCGATCACTTAGACCGCAATCGTTTAGATTTAAGCAATCTAAGTATGTTAGTGCTTGATGAAGCTGACCGTATGCTCGAAATGGGGTTCCAACCTCAGCTCGATGCGATTATTGAACAGTCACCACGCGAGCGCCAAACGCTGCTGTTTAGTGCAACATTCCCTGAGCAAATTCAATCGATTGCTAAACAAATCATGTATAACCCTGTGATGGTTAAGGCCGCGGTTACCCATGAAAAAAATACCATCGAACAGCATTTTTATCAGTTAGATGACGATAAGTCGCGCATGCAAGCGCTGCAATTATTACTGTTAGAACATAAGCCAGAAAGTGCCGTGGTGTTTTGTAATACCAAGCGTGAAACGCAAAAAGTGGCCGACGAACTCGAGGGTTTAGGCTTTAGTGTCTTGGCCTTGCACGGCGATTTAGAACAGCGCGATAGGGACGAAACCCTGTTGCAATTTGCCAACAAGAGCGCCTGCGTGCTGGTGGCTACCGACGTGGCCGCCCGTGGTTTAGATATTGATGCGCTAGATGCCGTATTTAACTACCATGTGGCCTACGATACCGAAGTGCACATTCACCGTATCGGCCGTACTGGCCGTGCGGGCAGTAAAGGCGCTGCTTATACCTTTTACAACGATCAAGACGGTTACAAGATCGCCTTACTAGAAGAGTACTTAGATCGAGAAATTACCAGTGAATCACTGCCATCATTAAGCTTGCTTGGCAGTGCGCCTAATGCGCCAACCATGATCACTCTGCAAATCGATGGTGGTAAAAAAGAGAAACTTCGCCCTGGTGATATTCTTGGCGCCCTGACCGGTGATAATGGCATTGAAGGTACGCAGGTGGGCAAGATCCTCGTGACCGACTATCGTGCTTATGTGGCGGTAAACCGTAAAGTGGCTAAAAAGGCACTGAGCAAGATCACCAGCGGCCGCATTAAGGGTAAGTCTTACCGCGCGTGGTTGATGAAATAAACTGCTATTAAGTGAACAAAGAGCGAAGCCAAATGGCTTCGCTTTTTTGTTTTTAGCGCATCTAACTTGATAGTGCCTTGTCATAATCCGAGTGCTTGGTCGTAACTAGCGACACTTGCCATTACGGCATCGGTGTCGATGCAGAGTATGATTGCTAAATGAGGAAAAGGGTGATTTACTTTTTTATTCAATCACATAGTTACTGACATCTTTTTGCCATGGGGTGATGAGGGCTGAGCTGCAATAAATCCCAACGGTTGCCATAGAGATCTTCAAATACGGCAACAGTGCCGTAATCTTGCACTTGTGGCTCGCGAATAAAGTGAATGCCTATTGACCGCATATGCTCATAATCGCGCCAAAAATCATCGGTATTTAAGAATAAAAACACTCGTCCTCCGGCCTGATTACCGATAAATGATTCCTGCTCGGGTTTGGAGGCTTTGGCTAATAGTAGGGCCGTACCATGGGAATTAGGCGGCGCAACCACAACCCAGCGTTTATCTTGCTCGGGTTGATAACTGTCTTCAATCAATTCAAATTTGAGTTTATTAACATAAAAATCAATCGCCTCATCGTAGTCTCTTACTACGAGTGCGATATGGACAATAGTCTGTTCATCTCGGTATCTCGGTTTTTGATCGCGACTACAACCGCTATTGCAATCGCTATCGCAATGGTTAGCGCATTGCCGCGACAGCACAATCAACTCATGGCGAAAGTGAGTGGCTTGAAGTCACTCACTTATTAGCTGCTCATTGTAAAAGCTAAGGGCAAGGTAATCTAAATTGATCTGAGAGTTCATTTAGACGGCTGAGTAACTCAGGGGAGAGGCTGACTTTTAAGCTGTCGATATTCTCTTTTAGCTGGTATAAATCTGTGGCGCCAATAATGTTTGAGCCAACAAATTTACGTGAATTAACAAAGGCTAGCGCCATTTGCGCGGGGGATAGATTAAACTCGCGGGCTAAGTCTACGTAGGCCGCTGTGGCATCGAGTGCCATTTGCGAACCAGTATAACGGGCGAAGCGTTTAAACAGGGTTAAGCGCGCGCCTTCGGGCCATTGGTTGTTGCAATATTTGCCGCTCAGGGCGCCAAAGGCTAAGGGCGAGTAGGCTAGCAGCGGTAACTCTTCGCGGTGGCTGATTTCACTCATGCCCACCTCAAAGCTGCGGTTGAGCAGGTTATAGGGGTTTTGCACTGTGACAATGCGCGGCAGGCCGTGTTTTTCCGCCAGTTGCAGGTACTTCATCAGTCCCCAAGGGGTTTCGTTCGATACACCGATATAGCGCACTTTACCTTGGCGAATGACTTCGGCGAGGGCTTCGAGGGTTTCGAGGATCGGCGTTTGCTGCTCAATCTCTTGCTCGTCGTAAAATAATTCCCCGAAGAAGTTGGTATTGCGATCCGGCCAATGAACTTGATAGAGATCGATAGTATCGATTTGCAGGCGTTCGAGCGAGGCATCAACTGCTTGGTGAATGTTGTTCCAGTCTAGCGCCATGTTTTTGCGAATATAGTCACTCTTGCCACCTGGCGCGGCAATCTTAGTGGCGATAACTAAGTCATCACGGTTGCCACGGGCCTTGATATATTGGCCCAAAATGCGTTCGGTTTCCCCTTGGGTTTCCGGCTTTGGCGGCACAGGGTACATTTCCGCAGTATCAATAAAGTTGATGCCACTGCCTATGGCGTAGTCTAGCTGTGCAAAGGCTTCGGCTTGGGTATTTTGTTCGCCCCAAGTCATGGTGCCTAAACAGATTTTGCTCACCTCGAGATTAGAATGCGGTATGCGTCTGTATTCCATCTATTTCTCCTACGGAAACTATCTTAGTTCGAGGCTATCAAGCTTTTGCTGTAAAGCAAAGGTTAATGCGGCGCTAAGAATGTTAGTGGGTTAAAAATAACCAATGCCTTGTGGGGATTTTGCTAGGTTTATTGCGACATATTGTGCACTAACTCGCCACTGACTCTGGGTTTTGTGCCTTTGCCCCGATTCGGGGTCTAAGAGGGGGATTTTTGTCTGTTTTTATATAGTTAAGTTATTTCTAAAACAGTTATGACGTAATTATGAATTATTTGTTATAAAACTACATTTGAAGTTTTTGTTCAGAATCCGACTCGATCTTCATCACAAAATAATGCAATTTTACGTATATTACTTACGAAATTGCAGCGGAATGTGACGCCACTATCGGATTATCTGTTAACAAACATCTACCCTAAATTTATCTAAAAATTTTCATGGTTGATATTTGTGATGGCAGATTTTTCAAACCAAGTTATAACGATCAAAAAAGGCCTCGACTTGCCGATTTCGGGTGAGCCTAGGCCGATCATCGAACCCGGTAATAGGCCATCCCAAGTGGCCCTGTTGGGTGAGGAGTATGTTGGCTTAAAACCGACGATGTTGGTGGAAGTCGGCGATAAGGTCAAAAAAGGCCAACCTTTGTTTGAAGATAAAAAAACAAAGGGCGTACTGTTTACCGCTCCCGCCAGTGGCGAGATTGTGGCAATTAACCGTGGCGAGCGTCGAGTCTTACAATCCGTGGTGATCCGCTGCAATGGCTTAGACGCCGATGAGCAGATCCGTTTCGATATCCACACCGATTTACAGGCACTTTCTGCCGAGGTGGTTCAGGCGCAATTAGTTAACAGTGGTCTGTGGACTGCGCTGCGTACCCGTCCTTTCTCCCGTGTTCCCGCACTCGATGCCAAACCCGCAGGTATTTTCGTGACGGCGATGGATACCAATCCACTCGCCGCCGATCCTCGATTGATTATTGCCGAGCAGAGCGATGCCTTTAAGGCGGGCTTAGCGGTACTGAGTCATTTAACCGAAGGCAAGGTTTACCTCTGCCAAGATAAGGGTGAGACCTTAGTCGGCGCCGACTTACCTAAAGTGCAAGTGCGCCGTTTTACTGGGGTACATCCCGCCGGATTAGCCGGAACTCATATTCACTTTACCTTGCCCGTGAGCATTGAGCGTCAGGTATGGCACATCGGCTATCAAGATGTGATCGCCTACGGCAAGCTGTTCCAAACAGGTGAACTCTATACCGACCGCGTGGTGGCTTTAGGTGGTCCAAGTGTGCTTAATCCACGTTTACTGCGCACTCAGTTAGGGGCAGAGCTGAGCGCCTTAGTGGCCGATGAGATTAAACCCGGTAATAACCGTGTGGTGTCAGGCTCAGTGTTATCGGGCCATACCGCCCAAGGCGTACATGACTTTTTAGGCCGCTTCCACAACCAGGTATCGGTTCTCGCCGAAGATGCACAGCACCAAGTATTGCCTTGGGTGCGTGGCGGTTCGGACAAATTCTCTATCACCCGTGCGGTAACCTCCCGTTTATTTGGCCTGACTAAATCCTTCGAATTTACCACCCATCAGGGCGGCTCTCAGCGCGCCATGATGGCCTTTGGTCAGCTCGATCGCGTAATGCCGCTGGATATTTTACCCACTCTGCTAGTGCGTGACTTAGTGGTGCGAGATACCGATGAGGCGCAGGCGTTAGGCGCATTGGAGTTAGATGAAGAAGATTTGGCCCTGTGTACCTTTGTGTGCCCTGGCAAGTATGACTTCGGTAAAGAGCTACGTGCTTGTCTAGATGTTATCGAGAGGGAAGGTTAATGACGACACAACCTAAAAAACCTGATTTACAGGACGCCCCTGATTTGCAGCAAGAGTATTACGCCACGGGTAAATCGATGAAGGGCTTTGTGCGCTCATTGGTGATCGCCAGTGGTCGCAGCACTAAGGGACAAGTGCACGTACGTGACGCCATTGACGTAAAACGTACCATGACCTTAGTGGGCCTTTGTTTATTGCCTGCCATTTTATTTGGCTTATATAACGTAGGCTTACAGGCTCAGCTCGCACTAGCAAGCGGCTTAAGCACTCCAGATACCTGGAAACTCGTGCTGTTTAACGCTTTAAGCGGTGGCTTAAGTGCCGAGACAGGCGTGATTGGTTTATTCCTCTACGGCTTAAGTTTTTATCTGCCGATTTACTTAACGGCATTGCTGACAGGCCTGTTTTGGGAAGTGGTGTTTGCCAAGGTGCGTCGCCAAGAATTGCACGAAGGTTTCTTTGTCACAGCCTTGTTATTTACGCTGATTTTACCTGTTTCGATTCCGCTCTGGCTGGTGGTAATGGGGATTAGCTTTGGGGTAGTGATTGCCAAAGAGCTGTTTGGTGGTATGGGATATAACTTCCTTAACCCCGCATTAGCTGGCTTGGCCTTTATCTATTTTGCCTATCCATCTGAAGTCACAACCGTTAAGCAACTGGTTGCCGTGGATGGTTTTTCTGGCGCGACAGCCCTAGCGCAAGCCGCTGCCGGTAAGCTGCAATTTGCCGATTACGCTTGGTACAGTGCCTTTAGCGATCCTAACTGGTGGAATAATTTCTTCGGTTTTACCGTGGGCGCGATTGGTGAAACCAGCACTCTCGCTGTGTTGCTTGGTGGTTTATTGCTGCTGATCACCCGTTTAGCCGACTGGCGCATTGTGGTGGGTGTGATGCTGGGCATGATTGCCACTGCAACCTTGTTCAATGTTATTGGTTCAAGCACAAACCAGATGATGGCAATGCCTTGGACATGGCACTTAGTCACGGGCGGCTTTGCTATCGCGATGATGTTTATGGCGACCGATCCTGTCACGACCTCTTATACCCGCCAAGGCAAGTTCGCCTACGGCGCCTTGATTGGTTTTATGACAATCCTTATCCGTGTGGCTAACCCCAAAATGCCAGAAGGCGTGATGTTAGCCATCCTGTTCGCCAACCTGTGGGCACCGCTGTTCGATTATCTGGTGGCCCGTGCCAACATCAAACGGAGAGTAAAACGTCATGGTATTTAAGAAAGATACTGTGGTGGGGACCATGATCTTCACCATTACGCTCTGCCTTTTGTGCTCCTTTATGATCACCGGTACCGCAGGCGTATTAAAAGAACGCAAACTCGCGAAAAAACGCGATGAGTTACAACGTTATGTGTTGATGGCGGCCGATGTCAATTTAGGCCAAGGTAATGAGTTTAGAGAGATTTTTGCTAAATCCGTTAAGCCATTATTGATTAATCTCGACACAGGCAAAGTGGACTCTGATGCCAATGTACTCGACTTTGACGAGCGCATGGCGGCGATTAACCCTGAAACCTCAAGCGCCCCTAAAAAGGATATCGCCAAAATCAAGACCCGCGCCAACGATGCCCGCGTGTTTAAGGTGTTCGATGATAGCGGCAAATTAACCAGCGTCGTAGTGCCTTTCTACGGTAAAGGGCTATGGTCGATGATCTACGGTTACGTGGCCGTCGAGCCTGACTTTAATACTATTAAAGGCATGGTGGTTTACGAGCACGGTGAAACCCCAGGTATCGGTGACTTTGTGACTGACCCACATTGGTTATCCCTGTGGAAGGGTAAACAACTCTTTGATGAAAAAGGCAAGTTTGCGATGCGCCTCGTGAAAGGCGGTGCCAAAGAGGGTGATATCCACGGTGTTGATGCTGTGAGTGGCGCGACCATGACAGGCCGTGGCGTACAGCGCGCAATGGAGTTTTGGTTTGGCGTCGAGGGTTTCCAAACCTTCTTCAACCAATTAAAGGCATCGGCTGAGCAAGGTGAGTTGGGAGGTGCAAAATGAGCAACAGTTTATCCATGCGGGACATGCTAGCAGGCCCTGTATTTGCCAATAACCCAGTGGCGATGCAAGTGCTGGGGGTATGTTCGGCGCTGGCGGTGAGTAACTCCATGCAGACGGCCGTGGTGATGACACTGGCGGTGACCTTCGTACTGGTGTTTTCTAACCTGATTATCTCCGCCATTCGCAACTTTATCCCTAATAGTGTGCGGATTATTGCCCAGATGACGGTGATTGCCTCCTTGGTGATTATCGTCGACATGGTATTGCAGGATGTGGCTTACGAACTATCTAAGCAACTCTCTGTATTTGTTGGGTTAATTATCACTAACTGTATCATCATGGGCCGCGCCGAAGCCTTTGCGATGAAGTATCCACCGCACTTAGCTGTGGTCGATGCCGTGGGTAACGCGGCGGGTTATGGCTTGGTGCTGATCAGTGTGGCCTTTGTGCGTGAGCTGTTAGGCACGGGCAATCTATTTGGTCATAGCGTGTTGACTACGGTTGAAAACGGCGGCTGGTACTTACCTAACGAGATGTTTAAGTTGCCACCAAGCGCCTTCTTCCTGATTGGCCTGCTGATCTGGACCATTAACGTGATCCAGCGTAAACGCGGTTAAGGAGCGGATATGGAACACTATATTAATCTGTTTTTACAGGCCACATTCTTAGACAACATGGCGCTGTCGTTCTTCCTCGGTATGTGTACCTTTTTAGCCGTGTCTAAAAAGGTGTCGACCGCTTTCGGCTTAGGCGTTGCGGTTATCGTGGTGATGACCTTAGCTGTGCCCTTAAACCAACTGATCTATGCGAAGGTACTAGCACCGGGCGCATTGGCTTGGGCGGGCATGCCTGGCATCGACTTAAGTTACCTGCAACTGATCACCTTTATCGGTGTGATTGCGGCCTTAGTGCAAATCCTTGAAATGTTTTTAGATAAATACATTCCAAGCCTGTATGACTCCCTCGGGATCTTCCTGCCACTGCTCACCGTAAACTGCGCGATTTTTGCCGGGGTGATTTTTATGGCTAACCGTGATTACAACTTTGCCGAATCGGCGGTGTTTGCCATGGGTTCGGGCACGGGTTGGGCGCTGGCGATTGTGATGCTGGCAGGGCTGCGTGAGCGGATGAAGTTTCATGCGATTCCCGAAGGCTTACAGGGGATTGGTATCACCTTTATTACCACAGGGTTGATGGCACTTGGCTTTATGTCTTTCTCGGGGATCTCGCTGTAACGCGTGGCTGAGAAAGTGAAACCGCATTCTGTTTAGAAAAAGGGTTATCGAATGGAAATGGCAATAGGCATAGGCATGTTCACCCTAGTGGTGTGCCTACTGGTGATAGTAATCCTTATCGCCAAAAAGAAATTAGTGACTACCGGTGAGATCACTATCGGGATTAACGACGATGCCGAGAAAAGCATTAAAGTTGCCGCAGGCGACAAACTGCTTGGCGCCTTGGCGAGTAAGAATATTTTTATTCCCTCAGCCTGTGGCGGCGGCGGTACCTGCGGCCAGTGCCGGGTGAAAGTCAAATCGGGCGGTGGTGATATTCTGCCAACAGAACAAGGGCATATCACTAAAAAAGAAGCCAAAGAAGGCTGTCGTCTCGCCTGCCAAGTGGCGGTGAAGACCGATATGGAACTTGAGCTAGAAGAAGAAATCTTTGGCGTGAAGAAGTGGCAATGTGAGGTGATCTCAAACGATAACAAGGCCACCTTTATCAAAGAGTTACTGCTAAAACTGCCCGAAGGTGAAGACGTGCGCTTTAAGGCGGGTGGCTATATCCAAATTGAAGCGCCAGCCCATGTGGTGAAGTACGCCGATTTTGATATTCCGGCTAAGTACCGCGACGATTGGGAAAAATACGGTCTGTTCGACTTAGTCTCCACCGTTAATGAAGATGTGCTGCGCGCCTATTCAATGGCGAACTATCCCGATGAAAAGGGCCGCATTATGCTTAACGTGCGTATTGCCACGCCACCATCGGCCAATGTGCCACCGGGTAAGATGTCTTCTTACATCTTTAACCTCAAGGCGGGGGATAAGGTGACTATTTCTGGCCCATTCGGTGAGTTCTTTGTGAAGGATACCGATGCAGAAATGGTATTTATCGGCGGTGGTGCGGGCATGGCACCGATGCGCTCACATATTTTCGATCAGCTAAAGAGTAAAAAGACCAAGCGTAAGATGAGTTTTTGGTACGGTGCCCGTTCGACCCGTGAGGTGTTTTACCAACAGGATTTCGATGCATTAGCGGCTGAGAATGACAACTTTGTTTGGCATGTGGCGCTGTCGGAGCCGTTACCAGAGGATAACTGGACGGGTTACACTGGCTTTATCCATAATGTGATTTACGAAAATTACCTTAAACATCATAAGGCACCAGAGGATTGCGAGTACTACATGTGTGGTCCTCCAATTATGAACTCCTCGGTGATCCGTATGCTTGAAAGCCTAGGGGTCGAGCCTGAAAATATCCTGCTCGATGACTTTGGTGATTAAGCGGTAAGTGGTAAGTGGGATAGAAAATCGCGTTAGGCAAAGCTAGAACAGCGGAGCCTAACGCGATTTTTGTTTATAGGGCTTTTAGTTGGCTTTGATATCTAGCTAAAGGATTTACCGCCATGGTGGCTTAAATAGCTCACCATACGCTGACTTTCAGTGGTATAGCATCCCATGCGAAACTCTCCTTGCCAGTAAGCAATATCGAGCGGACGATACCCCAGCGCATTTGGATGATTCACATCGGCACCCGCATCCACTAATAGTTTGAGCAGTTCAAAAGACTGTAGATCACAGGCATGCAACAGTGCCGTCATCCCATTCTCGTCAACCCCTTGAATATCAGCGCCATTAGCAATAATGCGCTTAACCGCAAGTGTATCCTTGGCTTTAACTGCATGGATAAGTTCAGTGCTCATAGGGATATTTAACCTAATGATTTATTGGTTATTCGAGTCTTTGATGGTGCGATTTTTTGTAAAAAAAACAGCCAATAAGAATACACATAAAAGCAGAGTATAAAATGTGGTTGAATTGCCCCATATCGATTGAGTTAGAAAATCATAAGTTGGCATTGATATGTGTACCACTAGCCAAATCATGGCATCTTTATCTGCTAGATAGTCTGCCAATAGAAGTAATTCACCAAGTTTTGGGTGAAAAAAACTGATAGCACCGCGAACGATAAGAACATATGCCGTGACTATGAATATCACCGTAAACATTCTTTTTAATCGTGCAATATATAAATTTTTAATTTGCGATTGATTAATTTTCTGCTTGGTAGCCATGTCACACTTGCTTGTTAGTATTTTTATGTTCAAAGCCTCTAACAATGACATATGCGATAAGGGCAAATATAAATACGATAAGGTACATCCATGCAATACTTTGCAACGTTTCAATAATCGTCCGATAAATCTCAATAGTCCAACGTTCTAGTGTTAACTGAAGAATCTCTACATCTTTATGTCGAGCGGTAATGTAACGCTCTAAATCATAAATCCTAACGCCACCAGAGATGCCCACAACATATGTGGCAAAAATGATATATTTTTGCCAAGCGGCACTGATTGAATCTTGAATAATTCGAGAAAATATTTCGCCTAATGGTTTTTTAAAAATTGAAACAACCAGAAATGAAACAGTTATAGATAGTGCAAAGGTAATAAACAGTAATGTAAAAAACATGCTCTCTCCTTAGAACAAATATTCAAATTGAAATCTTTACCAGTCATTTAAAATCAACAACATAATCTGTTTTATGCTTACGTTCAAGCGAATAGTTATTGAGGTTGCTCTAAAGATAGGTGCCGAGTGCTGAAGAATCCCCTGATGATTTACAAATAAATCATCAAATTAGAGTGGAAGCGCATCTTGTTGCATGATCAAATGGTTTCGCTAAAAACTACACTTGGACAACAAGATGCGCGAAGCCAATATCCTACAACATTCTTTACACCAATACTGCCCAGAACTTCACCTAAAACGATTAAACAGCTTGATGCTGGCCTCTAAGGCACTGATTGAATGTAAGACACTGACCTTGACTGAGTTAGGTCGAAATTTACCAACCACGGCCCGAACCAAGCACAACATCAAGCGCATTGATCGTTTGCTCGGCAACACGCATCTGCATCAAGAACGGTTAGCTGTCTACCAATGGCATGCCAGCCTCATCTGTTCTGGTAACCCTATGCCGATTGTGCTCGTCGATTGGTCAGACATCCGAGAGCATAAACGCATCATGGCTCTGCGCGCCTCAATAGCCTTCAATGGCCGCTCTATTACCCTGTATGAGAAGTCCTATCCCCTATCAGAACAATGCTCTAAGGCCTCCCACAACGGTTTTTTAGCGGACTTAGCCAAGATTTTACCTTTGCATGTTACCCCTCTCATCGTGACTGACGCGGGGTTCAAAGTGCCTTGGTACAAAGAGGTTGAGGCGCATGGTTGGTTTTGGCTAAGCCGTATTCGCGGTACAGTTCAATTTGCAGATATTGGCGCTGAAAATTGGCGTGCAGTTCGCAGTACACATGACTTGGCCAACGGTCAAGCGAAGAGCCTGGGTTGTAAGACCTTGACCAAAACTAACCCTATCAATTGCCATCTCACGCTTTATCGTAGCAAACCTAAGGGGCGTACAAATCAGCGTTCAACGAGGACTAATTGCCACCATCCATCGGCAAAAACGTACTCAACATCGGCGAAAGAGCCTTGGGTGTTAGCCAGCAATTTACCACCAGAATCTCGGAGCCCAAAGCAGCTGGTAAACCTGTACGCCAAACGTATGCAAATAGAGGAAACCTTTCGTGACCTCAAAAGCCCGGCATACGGCTTTGGCTTACGCCAAAGTCGTACCAACAGTCCAGAGCGATTCGACATCATCCTACTGATAGCGTTGATGGTTCAATGCCTGTTGTGGCTAGTTGGTTTACACGCACAGCAACAGGGCTGGGATAAGCATTTTCAGGCCAATACCATTGGGCATCGAACGGTACTCTCAACGATTCGCTTGGGATTGGAGGTGCTCAGGCGGCCTGATTATCAAATCACGGAGAAAGAATTGCTGGCGGCCTGGGTATTATTCGCCAATCAGTTGCTCAAATATGGCTATGCTATGGCTGATTTATGAGGGGATCCTTCAGTGCCGAGTGGCAGTCAAGGTTTGTGAATGACTTTATATTAAAAACTCAATCCATACTTTGATTGCTCATCTCAAACGCCGCAACACTATGAAAACTTATGATAAGCTGGCCGCTTTCTAATCAGGCAGTATTTGCTAATTAAGTTAAGGATAACCCATGCGTTTGAGTGTTATCGGCTCCCTGCTATCGGGGTTGTTATTATTCCCAAGTGCCAATAGTGTTGGCGAGTCGCTTGAAGCTGCGATTGTGTCGGAAAGCGCGCAAGGCGGTCAGTCAGTTAAGCTTGAAAGCCAAACCGCATCTTCTGCCTCAAAGAGTGCGGAGATTAAGAGCTTAATCCAAGCCGCGATCAAGGATTCGCCGCAGCCATTGAGTGGCAGTGTTATCCTGCTTGAGCGGGGTAAGCCGCTGTTTGAATTGCAAAAGGGTGAAGGTATTAGTAAAGATTCGCGCTTTGTGATGGCATCGCTCTCTAAACAAATCACTGCAACCTTGATATTACAGGCGGTCGATGCGGGGAAACTCGATTTAACTCAAACGCTTAATCATTACCTTTTGGGTGATGCGAAGGGAGATAACAAGGCACTAAAAGCCGTTGTGGCGGGCACAAATTCAAGTGCAAACGCTTTAAATCCCGGTCGATATGATGAGCGGATTACGCTGCATCAACTGCTGACGCATACATCGGGGGTCGATAAGCTAGGTAAGGCCAATCGATTTGAGCCGGGTAGCCAATTTGAATATTCCAACTTTGGTTATTCACTGCTTGGGCAAGTGCTTGAAAAGGTCAATCACCAATCCTTTGCCGAGCAGGTGACGCAATTTGCTGCGCGATACCAGCTTAATGGCCTGAGTGCTGAGCAGGGTAGTCTTGAGGCGATTCATGCCAAAGTACCTAGCTTGGCGGTGGGATTACAGGAAAGTGAAGTGATTGCACCTGCTGAGCTGGTAATTGATGAAGCGTTATTGCCCGCTGGTGGATTAATTGCCTCGGCGGCCACTTATGCCGATTTTCAGCAGCAATTACATGCTGGCAAGTTGTTGAGTCCAGAGAGTTATCAAAGGATGACAACGGCGTATACCGAGATCCAATTTTTGTGGCCGAATATGCGTTATGGTTATGGAATAAGGATCAATAAGGACGATGGCCTCGTCGAATACAGTCATACGGGCTATTTAACTGGTTATATGTCGATGACCCTGCATTATCCCGAATTTAATTTGGACTTAGTCATGCTGGAAAATCTATCGCTAAATCTTAATGATCGCGCTCGAGTATTTGAACTGCATAATCAGATCCGCCAAATTATCCGTAGCCAGTTGCTGCTTGCTAAAGCCGCTAATGTTTAAGCCTTTGATGTTTAAGCTTTAGCTTTCGCCATTATGTTGGCTAATAGGCGGCCAATTGAGTTGATGTGAGTCTCGAAAGCATAAAGCCCCAGCGTTGGGGCTTTATGCTTGGTCTTTTTAGTTGCCAAGGTGCTAACTGCTACCAAAAGCGTTTTCTAAGTGCGGTTTCTATCTCAATATCAACCCTAAAGTATTGCAAAATCGTCCAAACGGAATCGACTAAGGCTTCGGTAAGCGCGGGGTAATCATCCTCGATAATCCCGTTAATTTCTTCGACGGTTTCATCGATATATTCCTGAACACCTTCCTCAAATTCGGCCTTTGTCGCTTGATTGCGGAAAAAGCTAAAGTTGTCGAGCTTTTCAATCAATCGTTCCACCTGCTCTTTAACCGAGTTTAACTGTTGAGCTGTGATGCTTGGATCGCTGGCTATCGGCTTAAAGAAATGCTGCACTCTGTTTTTGAGATCAAACAGCGTCGGGATTTGGCTTCTATCCACCGCCGCATCACTGACCTCTAGTCTAGTTTTTTGGGGTTGAGCGGTTTTTGGCGCCTCCACATGGGTTGTGCCACATTCAAGAGTAAGCGATGCGACTTCTGGCTTCGCTACCTTATGTTCGATAATTGTGGGGGCTGCTGGTATTTCACGCCCTAGCTTTTGTAATAGCCGACGTTGGAAATAACTTTGTGGCTGGGCTTTGCTCAGGGCTTGCTCAAGTTGTGACTCACTGTAGGGGACGATTTGCAGTAGTACTTCGAAAATCTCTTTATATTCCTGCTCCATAGTCACACTCAGCGGGCTATAACCTAAGCTGTTACTTACGGTTAAGTCGCCGCCATGTTGCTGCAACAGTCTTAAGATCCGCACCGCTGTTGATTCAAAGCGTGGAAACTCATTCGAGCTGCCGCCCATCACGGCGCAAAGGGCTGGGGTGGTGTCTTCGGCATTGATGGCATTGGGGTTAGCACCTTGCTCGAGTAACACTTCAACGCAGGACTGCGCGCCGTAATAGCAGGCGCACATCAGAGGCGTAAATTGTTCATCTACTGAGAATTCTTCAATTTTGGCTCCGTGGCGCAGTAATAGTTCCACAGTATTACGTCGCATCGGGCCTGTGATTTGATCCCACCAGTAGGTTGAAATTGCCTTGTGCAATATGGGCGAATTATCATGGCCGCAATGGGTGAAAATATCTCCGCCTTGGTTAATCAACCTGAGCTTCGGATAAGAATTTAGCTCCCAAAAGGAACTAAATGCTCGTTCCCTGATCCGATCATTCGACCAAGAGTGATTAGAAAAAGGAACGAGCATGAACAAACTAGTTGAAACTTACTGTGATGTCGATGATTTCTGTCAGTTATTTATCCCACATTGGCAACGCTTATTGCTTGATAATGGTGAAATGAAGCGTAATAGACCTTGTCGCCTTTCTCCCGCAGAAGTGATGACCATTATCATTCATTTCCATCAATCACATTACCGAGATTTCAAAAATTATTATCTGCACTATGTTTGTCGCCAGCTAAAACCCTATTTTCCAGAGTTGTTGAGCTACACTCGTTTCCTTGCATTAATGCCTAGCGTCGTTGTCCCTATGTGTAGCTATCTGACTTCAAAGCTTGGAAAGCCAACGGGAATTCAGTTTGTCGACTCCACTAAAATTGAAGTCTGTCATATTATTCGAGCGAAGCGAAATAAGGTTTTTGAAGGCATTGCCGAACATGGAAAGGGAACTATGGGCTGGTCGTTTGGATTTAAACTGCATCTTATTATCAATCACTTGGGTGAAATTGTAGCGTTAAAACTGACGAAAGGTAATGTCGATGACAGGCAACCTGTCAGTGAAATGGCTGAGTCTCTTTTTGGTAAGCTTTATGGTGATAAAGGCTATATTAGCCAAGCCCTAACAGGTGAGCTTTTGGAAAAGGGCGTTGAGTTAATCACCACAGTTCGTAAGAACATGAAGAAAAAGTTTATTTCTCTATGGGATAGAGCAATCTTAAAAAAGCGATTCATCATTGAAACAGTGAATGACCAATTGAAGAACATTTCCTATATTGAACACTCAAGACACCGCAGCGAGCATGGGTTCATGCTCAATCTACTTGGTGGATTGATTGCATATTGTTTAAAAGAAGAAAAGCCATCGTTAAATCTAACAGCTCAGGAGCTTGAACTGTTAGATAGCTCTAATTTAGTGCTGGCTTAACCAGATCTGAGGTTAATCAGCCATTCGAGAACTTGGGTTCGACAGGCGATGGCCGCAGCGGACACGTAGTTAGTGTTGTAAATATTGGTAAGGCTTAAATCGAGTCCCTTGGTGAGCAGATATTCCATCACTTGGATAAGTGTGGCTTGATCTTCCTTACCCGAACCACGTTGGCAGATAGTCAGCAAGCTTGGTTCATCCACCGCACCAAACTTTTTATTGATATCCATGCCATATTTTATGAAGAGGTCGAGAAACTCCGGTAGAAAGGTTTTCTTCTCGACCATCGGATAAACCAATAGTCTCAAGTTCGACCAGGCTAACATTTCATAGGGTTTACCCGCATTCATAAATACGGAATTTGGATCCGCGCCATATTTGAGCAACAGATCTAGAGCTTGATAGATATACTCCCGTTTATTCACATCGGTAAATTGGGCGTTATCAATAAATTGGTTGAGCACGGGGGAATGGTCGGCGTCAGGCGGTGTCATCCTATAGATGCGATTGATATCGACGGTCGCCTTAATCAATTTTTCGATAATTCTGAGGTCAAATTCTGAGGTCAATGCCGCGTAGAGCAAACTTTTCGCGTGGGAGTCGGCTTTGAGCTGCGGATAATGATCCAGCAGAAATTCAGTGTATTGCTGCGCTTTTGCGTAGACACAGAATTCGAGTAAATTGGCGTCATCCCAAAAGCTGCTATCGTTGGCCATAATATAACGAGGCTTTTTAAACTCAGGATAGCGTTTTACTAATGGCGCGAAAGCTTCTATTCCCCAAAAGTCACTGGAGAAAATAATCTCTTCTATCAGACTTAATTGACCAATATCTAAATAAAGGTCTTTGTTAATAATATGTAGGAATAGCTCTTTGCTGCGCTCTGCATAAAGGATTTCTAAGGGATGATTTAACTCGCCATTGGTCCAGAAACTCACCGAATGATTGATATCCAGCCCCTGTTCAAGCAGCAGATCTAGCATAGCGATGCGCTGATTATCTTGATAAATATACTGAGGGTTAGGGTGAAATAAGTAGTTTAACCAGCAGTTATTAAATTGATTTTGGTAGTAAAGATTTGCGCCAGCCTTGAGGTAGAGCTTTACCAACTCAGGATTATTAAATTCAAGCGCTGAGTGTAAGGCGCTAAAACCATTGCATTCAATTTTAGCGCCATTATCCAGCAGATATTGTATTAATTCGAGGTCGGATTCAGGGCTACGAGAAAGCGGGACTAACACATTACAGGGGGAAATATCGGGATCAATAAAATTAATATCACCGCCATTGGCGAGGTACTTATTAATTTTTTGAATTTTCTTGGCTGTAGACAGCTCGTTATTAACACATATTTCCCGCAGGGTGAGATTATTATCACCAAAAATCCAATTTAGCATGGGCTTCCCTATTTAATGCTTTAACAATAATGCAGCAAAATCATTTCAAATAAACATCATTTAACTGAATGATTTTATGTGTATTTTAATATGGTTAGCCACTAAAACTCTATGCTAATAAGGAGAATTAAAGACTGATTTTAGTTGAATAAGTGATTAACTGTGTTGGTTGGCATTGATTGCCGCTTATTATCAGGCAGGATGTTTAGCGAAGAATATAGCGGGGATTTACTCGGTTGGCAGACCATCCGTGGTCTGCTAAATGGAATTATTTAGGTTGCAATGGTAATAACATCGGGATCTCACAGGCATCGTGGCCGGTATTTCCTAGTGGTGCGCTCAGAGAGTAAAAACCTAAGTGTTCATAGAGCTTGAGTGCTTCTTTTAATATCGCAGTCGTTTCTAAGTAGCAGCTTTGGTAACCCGTTTGACGGGCAAAGTCGAGAGCGAGTAGTGCTAAACGCTTAGCTAAGCCTTTACCGCGGATTTCGGGCATAAAGTACATTTTTTGTAGTTCACAAATGCCTGCATTATTGGCAAGTGGGGCAATGCCTGCACCACCAACGACTCTACCTTCATATTCAACAACCCAATATTGAGCACCCGCTTGCGAATAAATCTGACTTAAACAATCTAAGGTCGGGTCGGCCACGCTATAGCCTTTATCTGCGGTTAAACCATATTCGGCAGATACATCGCGGATAACTTGGGCTATGGCGGCATCATCGGTGGCTGAGGCTGCACGAATTATGCAGCCTGACTGTTGTTTGGCTTTGTCTATTGCTTGGTTGTACTGCATGAGGGCTTGCTCAATATGGTGGATTTGATCAGAGGTGAGTTGCGCTAAGATTTCTTGAAAAAGCTGATTTTGTTGGCTATTGAGTTTTGCGAGTAACTTTTTACCTGTAGGCGTCAGTTGTACGACAAGGCAACGACTATCCTTAGGGTGCATTTGGCTCTGGGCGAGATGCTTATCGATTAAGTGCTTTATTGCTCGGCTAGCATTGGATTTATCAATGCTTAGTTTACTGGCGAGATCTTTAATGGTTTGCGGTTGATTACCGATCTCAAGCAAAGCATGGGCTTGCACGGGGGAGAGAGGTAAATCACCGACTGCTGCGTTAAGCATGCCTAGATGCCTCACCATATAGCGAGAGAGCTGCCGGAGTTGGCTAGATGAGTCTAAATCATTTGCCATAGTTTAATTAAACGCCTTTACGTTATGCAACGTTGAGCCTGACGAGTATTGCAAGCCGGTGGGCTAGCTAGGCTTATATCGCATAATTTAGTTGCAAGTTACAACTAAATTAGCGGGCTTTACGTTGTTTTGCAATATTTTATTAACAAATTTATGGGTAAATCTCGGGATTTAAAAACGGCGCCATCGCGAGGATGATCGCTTGGGTATAATTGCTTTCACGGGTGGCATGGCCGTGGGTGAGCAGGCCTATTGCGCCACCTTTTTGTTTGATATTGACAGTATTAAACAGTCTATCCATCACATGACCCAGCTCTTCACCCGCTTCAAGTGCCTGATAAACCTGCATCGGCAGCGGTAACAGTGCGCCACGGCCAATGCTTAAGCGTTGCTGGTGAGCAATCGCAATATAGGCAAAGGTTGCTGGGCCAAACTCGAAATGGTCGACGCCGCCTTCCATCGCAAAATAATAATCAGCTTCGGTATGCCGTTGGCAATAGTTAACGCGATTCACTGCACCTTGGCGGGTATCGCTATCTGTCATGGGTTGGGCGGGGACGCCAGAAGGTGCGTCCATGCTGAGGGTTTCAATCTGGGATTCAGGAAACAGCAGCTTCATCGCATTGGTCGCAGCATTCACTTTGACGGGGTTTTTCGACCCAACGATTACCTTGATAATATTTTGTTGCATATAAGTTATTTATTTTGATTTTTAAAGTGGACGCTCATATGGATCATTGCTTAAATGGTCGGAGGTGTCTCGCCTATGGGTTTTCTATTCTGCCATATTCATTGCTATGACTCAGTAAAAACAGCTCAGTAAAAGCAAATGTTTGGGAAGCAAATAGCCATAGCAGAGCATCAGGAAGCGACATGCCATTATTGCTCCTTCAGTAAGTTAGCTGATTTAAGCAGTAAAGCGATGTCATTAAAGGAACCAAAATTAAGAGATAATAATAATGAAATTCAACAAACTCATGATCGCGATGGGGATGGCCTGCGGGGTGATGCTCACAGGCTGTAACGATAGCGAAGATAGTACTCCACCAACCGAACCTGAAACCCAACTGCAAACCTTTGCCCCTAATGGCTTACTCAAAGCCAATATCCGACGAACCACCTACGGCGTACCCCATATCCAAGCCGACAATTTAGAAAGCCTAGGTTTTGGTAGCGGTTACGCACAAGCGCAGGACAACCTCTGCGTGCTCGCCGATGGTTTCATTAAGGCGAATTCCCAGCGCTCTATGTACTTTGGCCCCCATGCGTCGATAGATTTCACCACAGGGCTACCTACCGCCGAAGATAATGGCAACTTAATCTCCGATTTTGCCTACAAAGCCTTAAAAATCCGTGAGCAAGCCGAAGCTAAGTGGCCGCAGTTTAGTGAACGCTCTCGTGCATTGATCCAAGGTTTTACCGCGGGTTATAACCAGTATCTTGCGGATGTGGAGGCGGGCAAACAAACAGCAGAACCTTTCTGTGGCGGCCAACCTTGGGTAAAACCTATCGTGCCTGAAGATGTGGTCACTTATTTGTTTTCCATTGCATTGTTACCCGGAGCGGCTAACTTCCTCGATTTGATTTTCTACGCTAATCCCGGGGATGCACAGGAATATATGCCACGTATCGTGGGTCCAGCGCCGAGCCAAGAGCAGACCGCGTTTGTCAGCGATATGCAGTCTAAATTGATTGCCCGCGCAGCCCGTATTACCACGCCAGAAACCAATCCACGGGATTTAGGTTCTAACGGCTGGGGACTCGGTAAAGACAAGACCGAAAATGGCCGCGGTATGGTGCTCGGCAACCCGCATTTCCCGCACACGGGTAACCTGCGTTTCTGGCAATCCCATATCACTATTCCTGGGCATTTAGATATGATGGGTGGCTCGCTGGTGGGGATGCCTGGCCCGATCAATATAGGTTTTAACAAAGACTTAGCTTGGACTCATACCTTCTCAACTGCTGAGCATTTTGTGATGTACAACCTTGAGTTGGTCTCGGGCGATAGATTGCAATATCTGTTTGATGGTAAGCCCATGCCGATCAATAAAGAGACGGTTTCTATCATAGTGAACGCCGGTCCTGCGGGCATGTTAGTGGCTGAAAAGGATATTTACACCACGGCCAAAGGCCCTATGGTTGAGGCGCCACCTACGCTTGCGCCTTTTGGTTGGGATGATGGCAGTGCCTTTATGATCCAAGATGCCAATATGGCGACAATGGATCCTGTCGATCACTGGCTCGCCATGAACTTAGCGACCAATAAAGATGAATTTCAACAAGCCTTTAAAGATTACGACGGGGTTATTTTCAACAACACTATGTATGCCGATAAAGAGGGCAATGCCTTCTATATCGATGACTCGACAGTACCCGGTTTGTCCGAGTCTGCCGTTGTGCTGTTAAAGACTTCGCCCGATATTAAGGCGGCAAAAGAGAAAGCAGGCTTTACTATTTTGCCGGGTAATACTTCCTTGTTTAGCTTTAGTGGCCCCACGCCCTATGAACGTGCGCCTAAGCTGGAGCGTAGTGACTTTGTGCAAAACTCCAATGACTCCTTCTGGTCAACAAACTTGAATGAGCCCCTGACCTACTTCTCGCCTATGTATGGCCCAGAAGCAGGGCAATTATCACTGCGTACCCGTATGGGATTAACGCTAATGCAGGATGCGGCAGGCAGCGATGGTAAGTTCAATCTCCAAGAGTTGGAGGCTGCCGTATTATCAAATCGTAGTTACTTGGCTGAACTGGTCTTGCCGGCATTAATTGCCCAATGTGAGGCACAAGGCAGTACGCCTGTGGTAGTGTCTGCCAGTTTATCAAAAGATCTCACCTCAGCTTGTGCGGCGTTAAAAGCCTGGAATGGTAAGCAAGATAATGACAGCAAAGGCGGCGCCTTACTGCGCGAATTTGCCCATCAGTTTAATCAAAAGACGATGCTGACCAAGAGATTTGATCCCGCGAATGCGGCGACCACTCCGAATACACTGGCTACCGACGGCAGTGCATTAGTGGCGCTTGCCCATGCGGTGCTGAATTTAGAAGCCGCAGGTTTTGCTTTAGATGCACCGCTAGGTGATGTGCAGTTTGTCGAGAAGTCTCTTCCCGATGGCACTGCCAGCGGAGCGCGTCTACCTTGGCCAGGGAGTCACAACGCTGAGGGTGGTTTTAACGTGTTTTCAACTAGCTTATCAGGCGACGATACGTTAATTCCACAACATAAATATGCGCCTCTGATGGACGTCGTTACAGGCAAAGCCATGGGTTCTGGCTTAACGGCGAAGGGATATCAAATACGTTATGGTTCAAGTTGGATGATGGCGGTGAGCTTTACCGATGAGGGCCCTGTTGCGCGCGGCATACTCACTTATTCTGAGTCGAGCAATATACTGTCGCCTTCGTTTACCGACCAAAGCAATCTGTATTCCAGCAGTAAGAGTTTCCGTCCTTTACTGTTTAAGGAAGCTGATATTGCGCCAGCCGTAGTCTCAACCACTGAGTTGGTGCTGCAAAAAGCCCAATAATGCTGCGCTAGTCGGGTGGTGATTCATTGGCCCACTTAGGTGGGCCTTTTTATTGGGTGGGCTTTTTATAGGTTGTTCAACGTTACAAAATGTAAAAATTTAACAATGCCGCTAGTGATCTAGTTCAAGTTTTTATAGTGGTTGTTTGAGCTTTGTTGTATTTATCGGTTTTTTGCGACTTAACACGTTTTTGTGGCTTTTATCGACGACAGAGTAATGTCGCCATTTAGGCTTAAGGGTAAATTTACTGTACTTTCTTGGTGATTAATTGTGATCACTTTGATGCACCATTGAAAATTTATTACATAAATTCATAGATCTAGATCTCAATCCCAGCTTTATTTGAAATTCCATTACTTAAAATGGTTTTAGATCAACTTTTGCTTAAGCTTTTTCGCTATCCTTACGCCGAATTTTTTATGCGGTTTCACCGTAAGGTAATTTTACTATGCAAAAAGATGCGATCAGTGTTTTAGAAACACCTCAAAGCACGCAAGAAAGCACAACAAGACGCTTACCTTGGACGCGCCAAGATACTACTTGGATGCTGAGTTTATTTGGTACCGCTGTGGGGGCGGGCATTCTCTTTCTACCTATCAATGCGGGTATGGGTGGTTTTTGGCCCTTAGTCTTGATGGCCATCATCATCGGACCTATGACCTATTTGGCCCACCGTGGTCTTTCACGCTTTGTTTGTTCATCGAGCATTCCTGGCAGTGATATTACCCAAGTGGTTGAAGAACACTTTGGGATTGGCGCGGGCAAGGCGATTACGCTGCTCTATTTTTTAGCGATCTATCCGATTGTGCTGATCTATGGCGTGGGGATCACCAATACTGTTGATAGTTTTATCGTCAACCAATTGGGCATGGCATCACCGCCGCGTTTTCTGCTTTCTGGTATCTTGATTTTCGGCATGATGGCCGTGATGGTTGCCGGTGAGCAATTTATGTTGAAGGTGACTCAACTGCTGGTGTATCCGCTGGTAGGGATTTTGGCCTTTATGTCTTTGTATCTTATTCCTGAATGGAAAATGGATGCACTGCAAGTTGTGCCTGAAACCGGCGCCTTTTTAGGCACAGTATGGCTAACCATCCCTGTACTGGTGTTTGCCTTTAACCATTCTCCGGCGATTTCGCAATTTTCGGTTTCCCTTAAGCGCGACCATGGCGGCAATGCCGCACGTAAGGCCGATGTGATCCTGCGTAATACGTCAATGATGTTAGTCGGCTTTGTGATGCTATTTGTGTTCTCCTGCGTGTTGTCATTGTCGCCTGAACAATTGGCCGAAGCGAAGGCAAAGAACCTGCCGATTTTGTCCTATTTAGCAAACGTGCATGATAGCGGTTTTGTCAGTTATTTCGGGCCTTTCATTGCCTTTATCGCGATTGTTTCTTCCTTCTTTGGTCACTATATGGGCGCGACTGAAGGTATGAAGGGCATTATTGTTAAGCAATTACGCTCAAGCAATAAGCAAGTCTGTGACAATAAGCTGAACAAGTTTATCCTCGTGTTTATGTTTGCCACCATTTGGGGCGTTGCGATTAAAAACCCAAGTATTCTGGGAATGATTGAGGCGCTAGGCGGCCCAGTGATTGCGGCGATTTTGTACTTAATGCCAATGTATGCTGTGTATAAAGTGCCGGCACTAAAAGCTTATCGTCACCGTATCAGCAATGTGTTTGTGGTGATTGCGGGTTTACTGGCGATGACGGCGATTCTATTTGGTCTACTCAGTTAAGACTGAGATATATAAGCGGTTTAAATGAAAGGATCGAGCATTGCTCGATCCTTTTTTATTACTTTTCTTCGTACATTAGATAGTAACTTTGCTTCATCCCTAAGGCTTGGTAGGTTTGCTGGGCTGCGAGGTTTTCCTGCTCGACATATAAACGGAAGCTGGCGGCGCCACCATTGGCCTCGGCCAATTGTTTTACTTCAGCATAGAGTCTGCCATAAATCCCCTGACGGCGATTTTGCGGGCGAATATATACGCTCTGGATCCAGTAGTAATCTTTGGCGCGCCAGTCGCTCCACTCGAAGGTAACCATCAGCGAGCCGACAATTTCTCCTTCGATTTCAGCTACCAGATAAAAGCCTTTTTCGGGATGATTAAGTAGGGTATTGACGCCTTTGATAAGCGTGGTTTCATCTAAGGCAAGACCTTCAGTCTCTTGCGCCATTGCCTGATTAAATTGGACTAGGGCGCTAAGATCTTGCACTTTAGCTTTACGGATCAACATTTAACAACTCCTCGGCGGTTAATGGCATTTACCGCTCTTGTGTTTGGGATGACGCTGATGTATCGGGATGAGTTAGGCATACACTGTAGCACGGAACCCCCCATCAGAACGAGTGAGCACAGATCCCTATCGCCCTTTAATTGCGGTTAAATTTTGTACGGCTAAAGTCTAATCTGCTAGGCTTGAATAAGGTTTTCACTAGCAGAAGTGGCGCGATTATGGGATTCGTTAAATCAACTCGTCGGTTTAAACCAATATTCTTACAACCTTATGATGCTCATAAAGATTTTCAAGTTAACCATGGGATGCACTTTATGCTAACTTTAGTTACCTTTGGCTTATGGGGGTTGGTTTGGTGGTATTTGATCCTCAAATCTCAGGGGGAAAATCAGTCACTCTTTAGCGGTTTCGATGATGACTACTGGAGCTACCTTATTGAGCGCGAGCAGCCGCCTGCATCGTTGTATCGTCAACGTTTTGCTCCGTCAGACAATACGGCGCAATTCGAGGCCTAAGCGATGCTTTAGCTGGATTTTGCCGCGGTTGATATCAACGTGATATAGATCATCCTTAAAGTTTTATTGCTTATGGTAGACTCGGCGGCTGGCTAATTGAAGGTTAGTCCCGCCAAGGATAAGGCTTTGCCCTATCATCATTTCAAATTCAAGGTTATAAACATGTCAAAACAAAGGTCATCAGCCTTAGGCCGGATCTGGTCTTCTTGGATGTCAGTGCCCCTGTGGCTACAAATTTTCGTTGGTATGGTGCTCGGGATTCTGGTGGGGGTCACTTTAGGCGAGCAGGCTTCCTACCTAAAACCTATTGGCACGCTGTTTGTGAATACCATCAAAATGCTGATTGTGCCTTTAGTCTTTTGTTCCTTGATTGTTGGTGTCACCTCAATGGAAGATACCGCCAAAATGGGCCGGATTGGTTTTAAATCCTTTGCGTTTTATCTCTGTACGACGGCGATTGCGATAAGCCTAGGCTTAGTGGTGGGCTATGTGATTCAGCCTGGTGCGGGTGTTCCTTTGTTGCAACACGAGGCGGTAAGTACGGCCAAAGAAGTACCCTCGGTGATGCAAACGCTTATTGATATAGTGCCCACCAACCCCGTAGCTGCATTGGCGAGTGGCCAGATCCTACAAGTCATTGTGTTTGCCGTGGCACTTGGGATTGCATTGGTATTGATTGGCGACCATGGCAAACCTGCGATTAAGGTGTTTGAGAGCCTTGCTGAGGCCATGTACAAGTTGACCGATATGGTGATGAAGCTTGCGCCCTATGGTGTGTTTGGTCTAATGGCATGGGTTGCGGGTGAGTATGGCATCGATATGCTATGGCCACTGATTAAAGTCATTATTGCCGTTTATATTGGCTGTATTATCCATGTGTTAGGTTTCTACAGCATAGTGCTGCGCCTATTTGCCAAGCTTAATCCGTTGCATTTTTTTAAGGGGATCAGCAATGCGATGGCGGTGGCATTTACCACCTCAAGTTCGGCAGGCACTTTACCTGCAAGTATGAAATGTGCGAGCGAATATCTTGGGGTAAACAAGAAGATCTCCAGTTTTGTATTGCCCTTAGGCACCACCATCAATATGGATGGTACAGCCCTATACCAAGGCGTGACCGCGCTGTTTGTGGCGCAGGCCTTTGGGATTGATTTAACGTGGGTCGACTATCTAACGATTATTTTAACCGCGACGTTAGCCTCAATCGGCACCGCGGGGGTACCGGGCGCAGGCTTAGTGATGTTGACTCTAGTGCTCTCGACTGTGGGCTTACCCTTAGAAGGTGTAGCCTTGATTGCGGGGATTGACCGCATTTTGGATATGGCGCGAACTGTTGTGAACGTCTCTGGTGACTTAGTGGCGACGACTGTAATTGCCAAATCGGAAGATGAACTCGACGTTGAGCATTACAATGCTGATATGGTGCAGAGCGCCGTGATTGCAGAGCAAAATGCCGCAAACGAAAGTGCTGCGACTAAGAGTTAATCGATCGAGTTAAGATTTGATTCGAATAAAAAACCGCCAATCGGCGGTTTTTTATTATCGATACACTTTTATTTCAGTTGGGTTAACACTAAAACAGGTTTATCGTCGCTGCTGAGTAATGTCAGACGTCCTTGCACTAATTTGGCTTTAGCGACCAGTGGTAGTGCTTGCATGACTTTATGCTCTTGCTGCATCAATGAATCGACACAGGCTTTCATGGTGCTGCCACCAGGGATGATTTTCAGCTCTTGCCCTTGCTGGTTATATTGGCCAAAAAAGTTATTGCAGCTGTTATTGCCAGAAAGCTTACCTTCTGCATCGAAGGTGATTTGAGCTGAGCTGTAATCAACAGTCGGTTGTCCTTGGACTGCTTCAATATGCCAGCTTCCCTGTAATGACACAGTGTCTTGATGGGCGACGTCAGTACTCTGACAAGCCGTTAAGCCAAAAAGTAATGCGCTTAATAGAAATGTTTGTTTTAACATTGTCTCAGTTCCTTTTTCGATATTCATGGCAATAGTGTACAAGTTTAGCGAGAGATAAAAAGAGGTTTATATGCAAGATAGTATTAAAAGCACTATGAATTTGTTGAAGTTTTTACATTGGTTAGGGGTTTTGATGTTAGTTTGTGGACTTGGGTTTTATATGTTGACTCAATGGAGTCTAGAAATCAGTGGGATGTTATTGATCGCAAGCTTAATTGGCTTAGGCTTAGTGTTGATGTCACCTTATCCTGTGGTGTTATTTATCCAATGGGCGAAGCGTCAGGATGAGTTGCCAAAATAATAGCGTTTGCGACTTTTACAACTCGGCCGAGTCTGCAGCGGGGTTGTTATAAAGCTCGGCATTGATCCCTTTTGCCTGATTACTGCTCGATTGTGTTGGCTCTTGCAACATAGATTTTAGTTTACAGCGAGCATCTTCCATCATGGGCGCTAACTTAGCCGTCGATTCAGGGGTAAAGAAACTGTAACTGGAATCGAGTTTAAGGTGATGATTTTGCTGTTCTAATTGTTTTTCGACCCGCTTTATAATGTGCAATATATCGCGTTCGCTATCGACAAAGGCTAACACCACAAACTGAGTCGCGCTGAAATGGGCTGCAACATCGGCTGTGCGAATGGTATCTTGAACCAAATTACCGAGGAGCCTGTGATGTTTCTCTTCTAAGCGTTTTTCCGGCGAGTCAGCTTCAATCAATTCGAAGAAAAGAATCCCCGCATGGGCGCCAAAGCGTCGTCCAAGATTGAGTTGCCTAGGAGCCATCATCATAAAGCCGTAATGGTTGAGCATGCCGGTCTCTTGATCGCGCATTGATAGCGATTCGATTCTATGGTTTTGACATAACAGGGATAATTCCTGCTGAAGCAGGATTTGGAAAGGTTCAAGCATGGCGCTGTTGCTTAAAGGATCGGCCATATGGGGGTTTAACACGCATAGTGAACCAAATTGACTGCCATCTGGCCATGCAATAGGGCGGGACAGAATGTATTGAATTCCGTCAAAATCTCTTGGAAGTTCATCGAGCATAAAGCGGCTTAAATTGAGATAATCTCCGTCTATGTTGCTATTTTTTAATGCTTCAAAGAGCGGGAAGTTATTTGGAAAAAGCGTGCCAGAAGTAAAAAGCGGCGTTTCGCTGACAGAACTGACGATCACTTCAAAACCCGATTGCGTTATCTGTAATACAAACACGTGGGTAGCGCTGTAGTAACTTTTTATTAATTCGCATTGTTGCATCCAACGACCTAAATTGACTTGAAGTAGATCGTTGTCAAGCACACTGATTTGGGGATTGATAGTCTCTGGCAGCATAAAATGGCGAGTGAATGACCTACAATTCAATAAGTGTGGGAAACAATAGCGTTATTAGCAAATTTTTTCCTAAAAGATAAAGTCTTTAGTATTTATTTAAGTATACTGACGCGCTTAAAATCTAGCGATAAGCTCAACTTGGACATACCTCTGATGCAAACGCGATTAGCAACTAAACAAGATGTTGATATATTGGCCGCGTTAGAGCGCCAGCATCTCAATGATGAGTTAATGTCTAATGGTGTCAATTTGGAAGGGCAAGCATTTAATCGTAATGAATTAACTCAGCTAATTGATAAGCATTGGATTGTGGTCGCTGAAATTAACGGACGCATTATAGGTTATGTGATTGCGGGACGTTGGTCGTTTTTTGAGACCTGGCCAATTTATCGCAATTTGTTGAAAAGATTGAATCGAATCAATGGCGATGGTCCTCAATTAACGGTGCAAAACAGCTGCCAATACGGTCCTATCTGGGTTGATAAAGCATATCGTGGCCAAGGCGTTTTTGAGGCACTTGTTACTCGCATTTACCGAGAAGCTGCGCCTAGTTTTACTTATCTGGTGACGTTTATAGCTGATGAAAATGAGCGTTCTTTGGCGGCGCATACTCGTAAAGCTAAAATGCAAGTTGCAGATTTTTTTACTTTTTCTGATAGGGATTATTATATTATGAGTGTTGATATTCGCTCATATGCACTCGCTCATCGTTAACTCGTTTTCCCGCCATATTTTACGTTGTTCTGCTTTCAAAAATCAGTATTTTTTAGGTTGATTGTGTCCTAAAAGATTGATCGACTATGTTTTATTAAATAGTTGTCAATAATAACCCTGATATCATGTTTGAACTTCGAAATTTTCTGGACAGAAGTTTTCTTATCTCTGTACGTGAGTCCTTTATCGCGTTACTGCCATTTATTCTTGTTAACTCACTACTATCACTGGTTATAGCGTTATTAAGTAGTTGGATCCCGGAATGGCAAACAACGGCATTTTTTTATGGCTTAACATTTTTTTCTGTGCAGCTTGCAAAGATATTTCCGTTGCTTGCGCTTATTTCTCTTTCCTTCCATTTTGCCAAATATCTTCAGCTTTCAGCGATTGTTGTGTGCTCAATCTCCTTTAGCATCATACTGGCTTTGCATGTGCCAACCACAGAGGAAGTACTTAGCATTGATTATGTTGATGTGGTTTTAGGTGATCCTCGGGTGGTTTTATTACCGATTTTAACGGCATATCTATTGCGCATATTGGTTACTTGGCGATGGCTAGACTTAGTAAAAGGAAAAGCATTGAGTCGATACTTAAAACAGCATCTGAATATTTTTTTGCCAGTAGTTATTTGTTTTATGGTTATATTGATGCTTGTTACCGAAGCATCTGCCTTACTTAGTTGGTTTTTTCGCCACTAATTGATACTTTGCAAACCGCTAGTATTGGGATCCAATTGTTTATCCGTATTTTATTAACCCATGTGCTCTGGAGCTTCGGTGTGCACGGTGATAATGCATATCTACTATTAATTGGTGTCGATAATGGCTTGACTGAGGTTGTACCTAATCTAACCGCGAGTCAATTTATGGATTTGTTTATTCTTTACGGTGGCAGCGGGGCGACGTTATCGCTCATTATTGCTATTTTCATTAGTTCTAAAGACAGTGCAACACGCCATATTGTTAAGATTGCAACGCCCTTTGCATTTTTCAATATCAATGAAATATTGATTTATGGTTTACCTATTATTTTTAACCCTAGATTATTATTGCCATTTATACTCTCGCCCATAGTGAATTTTATATTAGCCTATAGCGCCATCAGTATAGGTATTCTAGAATTTGATGCTCATAGCTTTCCTTGGATAACACCTCCATTTATTAATGCTTATATGGCGAGTGGGCATTTTAGTTCTGTGTTATTTCAATGTTTTTTGATAGCTATCGGTGTGTTGATTTATCTACCATTTGTACAGCGATTTTCTTTAATGAGTGAACACTATGAGTTCGATCGTGAGCTTATAAAAAGGATTCAATTTCAAGCAGATATTGAGCTGATGAATGAAACACATTATCTAAAAAAACAGTCAGAGTCTTTAAAGGCTGAAATTAATTTAGAGAAAACCATCAAAGAGGTGTTAGCCGGTGAATTGCAGCTTCACTATCAACCTAAGATTGCTTTAATTGATGGTAAAGTGGTTGGATTTGAGGCGCTAATTCGTCTTCGGGATGAGTATGGGGCCTTAAAAGGCCCTTATTTTATTGATGCGTTTCAACGTGCGGGCTATTCCCACATTATTGATCGTTTTGTAATTAATACCGTTGCAGAAGATCTTGCTCGTTGGGCATTAGAGGGCTTTTTTCCTAAGGTCAGTATCAATATTGACCCAAATAACATCACCGATAGTCAATTATTAGCGATTATGAATGATAGATTAGGTAGTGTTGCTCATCAGGTCGAAATTGAGATGTTAGAATCGGCATTCATGTTGGATATAAGCCGCATTGATAGCAGTATCAAACAGCTTAAGCAGTGTGGTTTCCGTTTTTGGTTGGATGATTTTGGTACTGGGTTTTCGAGTTTAAGTCTACTGAGTCGAATCAATGTCGATGGTATTAAGCTCTGAAGGATCCCCTCATAAATCAGCCATAGCACTGAAGGATCCCCTCATAAATCAGCCATAGCATAGCCATATTTGAGCAACTGATTGGCGAATAATACCCAGGCCGCCAGCAATTCTTTCTCCGTGATTTGATAATCAGGCCGCCTGAGTACCTCCAATCCCAAGCGAATCGTTGAGAGTACCGTTCGATGCCCAATGGTATTGGCCTGAAAATGCTTATCCCAGCCCTGTTGCTGTGCGTGTAAACCAACTAGCCACAACAGGCATTGAACCATCAACGCTATCAGTAGGATGATGTCGAATCGCTCTGGACTGTTGGTACGACTTTGGCGTAAGCCAAAGCCGTATGCCGGGCTTTTGAGGTCACGAAAGGTTTCCTCTATTTGCATACGTTTGGCGTACAGGTTTACCAGCTGCTTTGGGCTCCGAGATTCTGGTGGTAAATTGCTGGCTAACACCCAAGGCTCTTTCGCCGATGTTGAGTACGTTTTTGCCGATGGATGGTGGCAATTAGTCCTCGTTGAACGCTGATTTGTACGCCCCTTAGGTTTGCTACGATAAAGCGTGAGATGGCAATTGATAGGGTTAGTTTTGGTCAAGGTCTTACAACCCAGGCTCTTCGCTTGACCGTTGGCCAAGTCATGTGTACTGCGAACTGCACGCCAATTTTCAGCGCCAATATCTGCAAATTGAACTGTACCGCGAATACGGCTTAGCCAAAACCAACCATGCGCCTCAACCTCTTTGTACCAAGGCACTTTGAACCCCGCGTCAGTCACGATGAGAGGGGTAACATGCAAAGGTAAAATCTTGGCTAAGTCCGCTAAAAAACCGTTGTGGGAGGCCTTAGAGCATTGTTCTGATAGGGGATAGGACTTCTCATACAGGGTAATAGAGCGGCCATTGAAGGCTATTGAGGCGCGCAGAGCCATGATGCGTTTATGCTCTCGGATGTCTGACCAATCGACGAGCACAATCGGCATAGGGTTACCAGAACAGATGAGGCTGGCATGCCATTGGTAGACAGCTAACCGTTCTTGATGCAGATGCGTGTTGCCGAGCAAACGATCAATGCGCTTGATGTTGTGCTTGGTTCGGGCCGTGGTTGGTAAATTTCGACCTAACTCAGTCAAGGTCAGTGTCTTACATTCAATCAGTGCCTTAGAGGCCAGCATCAAGCTGTTTAATCGTTTTAGGTGAAGTTCTGGGCAGTATTGGTGTAAAGAATGTTGTAGGATATTGGCTTCGCGCATCTTGTTGTCCAAGTGTAGTTTTTGGAGAAACCATTTGATCATGCAACAAGATGCGCTTCCACCCTAATTTGATGATTTATTTGTAAATCATCAGGGGATTCTTCAGGCCATAGCATAGCCATATTTGAGCAACTGATTGGCGAATAATACCCAGGCCGCCAGCAATTCTTTCTCCGTGATTTGATAATCAGGCCGCCTGAGCACCTCCAATCCCAAGCGAATCGTTGAGAGTACCGTTCGATGCCCAATGGTATTGGCCTGAAAATGCTTATCCCAGCCCTGTTGCTGTGCGTGTAAACCAACTAGCCACAACAGGCATTGAACCATCAACGCTATCAGTAGGATGATGTCGAATCGCTCTGGACTGTTGGTACGACTTTGGCGTAAGCCAAAGCCGTATGCCGGGCTTTTGAGGTCACGAAAGGTTTCCTCTATTTGCATACGTTTGGCGTACAGGTTTACCAGCTGCTTTGGGCTCCGAGATTCTGGTGGTAAATTGCTGGCTAACACCCAAGGCTCTTTCGCCGATGTTGAGTACGTTTTTGCCGATGGATGGTGGCAATTAGTCCTCGTTGAACGCTGATTTGTACGCCCCTTAGGTTTGCTACGATAAAGCGTGAGATGGCAATTGATAGGGTTAGTTTTGGTCAAGGTCTTACAACCCAGGCTCTTCGCTTGACCGTTGGCCAAGTCATGTGTACTGCGAACTGCACGCCAATTTTCAGCGCCAATATCTGCAAATTGAACTGTACCGCGAATACGGCTTAGCCAAAACCAACCATGCGCCTCAACCTCTTTGTACCAAGGCACTTTGAACCCCGCGTCAGTCACGATGAGAGGGGTAACATGCAAAGGTAAAATCTTGGCTAAGTCCGCTAAAAAACCGTTGTGGGAGGCCTTAGAGCATTGTTCTGATAGGGGATAGGACTTCTCATACAGGGTAATAGAGCGGCCATTGAAGGCTATTGAGGCGCGCAGAGCCATGATGCGTTTATGCTCTCGGATGTCTGACCAATCGACGAGCACAATCGGCATAGGGTTACCAGAACAGATGAGGCTGGCATGCCATTGGTAGACAGCTAACCGTTCTTGATGCAGATGCGTGTTGCCGAGCAAACGATCAATGCGCTTGATGTTGTGCTTGGTTCGGGCCGTGGTTGGTAAATTTCGACCTAACTCAGTCAAGGTCAGTGTCTTACATTCAATCAGTGCCTTAGAGGCCAGCATCAAGCTGTTTAATCGTTTTAGGTGAAGTTCTGGGCAGTATTGGTGTAAAGAATGTTGTAGGATATTGGCTTCGCGCATCTTGTTGTCCAAGTGTAGTTTTTAGCGAAACCATTTGATCATGCAACAAGATGCGCTTCCACTCTAATTTGATGATTTATTTGTAAATCATCAGGGGATTCTTCAGTATTAAGCTAGATCGCAGTATTCTCGCCAATGCCAGTGAGCCTAAAGGTCGTACTTTATATCTGCAAATTTGCAAGCTTTGTAGTAGTTTAGGTTTTAGCTTGACAGCTGAGGGGGTTGAAACCCGTGTTGAAGCCGAGTTTGTAAAAGAAGCTGGTGTTGCTTATGTGCAAGGTTGGTTATATGCCAAGGCAATGCCAGGACCCGATGCTAAAGCCTTTTGGTTGGAGATAAATGGTGAGTAAATCCTTGGTCAATATCTTGTTGGCTAACTATGCCCAGACTAGTTTATCGGCGTGGGACAACCTGCGCGTATTATTATCCGAGTGTGCCTTGCTGCAATGTGAGGCCCGAGGATTTGAAGTCGATTGCGACGATAGTCGCCCCCATTATTGGTTACAGATTGAAGATTGTTGGCTCGATTGCGGCCGCACCAATGCTTACAGTGCGGCTATAGTATGTTTAACGCCCGAGGTCGTTCAAGGTGCAAGGATAATTGGCGAACAAGAGTGTGCACTGTTATCCGCCGCGCAGATAAATCTGCTGTGTATGCAAAACGCCCATTTTGACCATTGTTAATCTGGATCACAGGATTAACCATTTCCCCATCGGGTAATTTCCTTGATAGCCAAAAGGAAGCCGTCCCTGCAAGTACCAGGCTAAACGTTCTTGTGTGAAGTCGCATAGCGTGACTTCGGCTAACAATAAGGTGGCTAAGGTTTCGGCATCATCTGCGACTAGTGCGCAAATCTCGGCAACGGGCATTATTTTCCACGTTTCCAGATAGGCGGTTTTCGCTATTTGAGCGACGATTTCGCTAGAGACTTGGGGCTTTAATCTGTCGGCTTGTTGATGGTCGCTAACACATAAGCTTTCATAGGGTTCAGTGTAGGGCGGTTCGAAAAAACGGTCGGGATCCCTTTCAAGGCAAGTGGCTATGTCTTCTAGGCTACCTAAGGTGTTGGCCATGGGCTCGTAATGGCCCACTTTGTTCGCCCAAGAACAGGATTGGAGTTGTGCGATTAACGGCTTCATTGAGTCTCTGTCTTTTGCATAGAGTAAAAGCCATCTTGCTGAGAGGAATGGAGTTAGGCAATACATCCTAAGCATAAAAAAACCGCCATTAGGCGGTTTTTTCTTGTAAAAGCATGAGCTTAATGTAGATTACAGACCTGCATCGGCGCGCAGTGCGTCAGCTTTATCCGTCGCTTCCCATGGGAACTCGCTGCGGCCAAAGTGACCATAAGCGGCTGTCGCTTGGTAAATTGGACGAGCTAAGTTCAACATCTCAGTCAGGCCGTATGGACGCAGGTCGAAGTGTTGACGGACTAACTTGATTAAGACTTCTTCAGATACTTTACCCGTACCGAAAGTCTCAACACTGATAGAAGTCGGTTCAGCTACACCGATAGCGTAAGACACTTGGATCTCACAACGGTCTGCCAGACCCGCTGCTACGATGTTTTTCGCAACGTAACGGGCAGCGTAAGCAGCACTACGGTCAACTTTTGATGGGTCTTTACCAGAGAATGCACCACCACCGTGACGCGCCATACCACCGTAGGTATCCACGATGATCTTACGACCGGTTAAACCACAGTCACCCATAGGACCACCGATCACGAAACGGCCAGTTGGGTTAATGAAGTATTTAGTGTCCTTGCTCAGCCATTGTGCTGGCAGAACTGGTTTGATGATGGTTTCCATCACGCCTTCAATCAAATCCGCTTGAGCGATATCAGGGCTGTGTTGGGTAGACAATACGATCGCATCAATACCAACAATCTTGTTGTCTTCGTAGGCGAAGGTCACTTGGCTTTTCGCATCTGGGCGTAACCATGGCAGGGTGCCATTTTTACGCACTTCTGATTGACGCTTCACTAATGCGTGGGCATAAGTAATAGGTGCTGGCATCAGAATGTCAGTCTCGTTGCTGGCATAACCAAACATTAAACCTTGGTCGCCGGCACCTTGCTCTTTTGGATCTGCGCGGTCAACACCCTGGTTGATGTCCGGTGACTGTTTACCAATCGCGTTTAATACGGCGCAAGAATCGGCATCGAAGCCCATATCTGAATGGATATAACCAATTTCACGAACCGTTTTTCGGGTAAGCTCTTCAATATCAACCCAGGCAGAGGTGGTCACTTCGCCACCTACTAATACCATGCCAGTTTTGACATATGTTTCGCACGCAACGCGCGCTTTAGGATCTTGGGCCAGAATCGCGTCTAGCACAGCATCAGAAATCTGATCTGCAATCTTATCGGGATGACCTTCTGAGACCGACTCAGAAGTAAACAAGTGCTTTGCCATAGTAGGAAAATCTCGTCGTTAGCAATCAAACGTGTAGAAGCATCTACATCTAGACGGCTATTTTAGTGGAAATTCATCGCCATGACACCCCCAAAGCTAAATATTTCTGTACTTAGTGAGGTAAATCTCAGCTTTAAAATTTGAACTAAAAAGCGTTTAAGTTAATTAACTTTTTGAAAATTATAATTAAAAACTATAATCACTCTCTGCAAACCGTTGGGTAAACTTGGAATCGTTGCTGTTTTCCCATCACGGACTCTTTAAGGTTAATGACACTGAGTGATTGTCATTGCGAGTTTAGTACGATGTTTTGGCTTGAATAGTTCATCTTTAAGCTATTTTTTTATCGTAAAAAGTCCCATTGGGAGTGCGAAGACAAGATTGTGGTGAATTTTCGTTTGCGTCGCTTCGCTATGTAGGGGAAAATATGCATCCAAATTGCCCGCTAGACCCCCACAAATTAAGCAGGAGAGAGCATGCCTTCCCGTAAAGTACTCGCCAACGCAATCCGTGCGTTAAGTATGGATGCAGTTCAAAAAGCAAACTCAGGCCACCCTGGCGCCCCAATGGGCATGGCAGATATTGCGCAAGTGCTGTGGAATGATTTCCTTAAGCACAATCCGAACAATCCGAAATGGGTAGATAGAGATCGTTTTATCCTCTCTAACGGTCATGGCTCTATGCTGATCTACTCTTTATTACACCTCACGGGCTACGATCTGCCAATGGATGAGCTGAAGCAATTCCGCCAGTTACATTCTAAAACCCCAGGTCACCCAGAATATGGTTACACCCCAGGTGTTGAAACCACCACGGGTCCATTAGGTGCGGGGATCAGCAACGCTGTGGGTATGGCGATTGCAGAAAAAACCTTAGCGGCACAGTTTAACCGTGAAGGTCACGAGATTGTTGACCACTACACATACTGCTTCCTCGGCGATGGCTGCTTGATGGAAGGTATTTCCCACGAAGCGTGTTCTCTGGCTGGTACCTTAGGCCTAGGCAAACTGATCGCATTTTGGGATGACAACGGCATCTCTATCGACGGTCATGTTGAAGGCTGGTTTACCGATGACACGCCAAAACGTTTCGAATCATACGGCTGGCATGTGATTGCTAACGTAGATGGTCACGATAGCGATGCGATTCGCGCGGCTATCGAAGCGGCTAAAGCGGTCACCGACAAACCAACCATGATCTGCTGCAAAACCATTATCGGTTTTGGTTCGCCAAACAAATCTGGCAGCCACGATTGCCACGGCGCGCCATTAGGTGATGCGGAAATCGCCGCGGCCCGTGAATTCTTAGGCTGGCCACATGCGCCATTCGAAATTCCTGCCGACGTATACGCTGGTTGGGATGCTAAAGAAGTGGGAGCAGCCCGTGAAGCGGCATGGAACGATAAGTTTGCCGCTTACGCGAAAGCTTACCCAGAACTGGCTGCTGAATACGAGCGCCGTGTACTGAAAGGTGAATTACCAGCCGATTTCGAAGCCAAAGCACAAGCCTTTATCCAAGAATGCCAAGCCAAAGGCGAAGGTATTGCGAGCCGTAAAGCGTCACAAAACGCGATTGCAGCCTTTGGCGCTATGCTGCCTGAACTGTTAGGCGGCTCAGCAGACTTAGCGGGTTCTAACCTCACCTTGTGGGCAGGTTCTAAAGGGATTCAAGACGATCCAGCGGGTAACTACGTGTACTACGGTGTGCGTGAATTCGGTATGAGCGGCATCATGAACGGTGTGTCTCTGCACGGTGGTTTCATCAACTACGGCGCGACTTTCATGATGTTCATGGAATACGCACGCAACGCTGTACGTATGTCTGCACTGATGGGAATTCAAAACATCTTCGTTTACACCCATGACTCTATCGGTCAAGGTGAAGACGGCCCAACTCACCAACCCGTTGAGCAATTAGCTAACCTGCGTATGACGCCAAACATGGCGGTATGGCGCCCATGTGACGCGGCTGAAACCGCAGTAGCGTGGAAAGCGGCTATCGAACGTCGCCATGCTCCAACATCACTGATCTTCAGCCGTCAAAACCTGAAGGCTCAAGCACGTACTGCTGAGCAATTAGCCAATGTGGCAAAAGGCGCTTACGTACTGCAAGACTGCGCGGGTACACCTGAGTACATTCTGATCGCTACTGGTAGTGAAGTGCAATTGGCGGTAGAAGCTGCTGCGGCCCTGACTGAACAAGGCAAACAAGTTCGCGTGGTATCTATGCCATCAAACACTGAGTTTGATAAGCAAGATGCTGCTTACAAAGAATCTGTACTGCCAAAAGCCGTAACTAAACGTATTGCTATCGAAGCGGCCCATACTGACTTCTGGTACAAGTATGTTGGTTTCGAAGGCACAGTTGTGGGCATGACTACTTTTGGTGAGTCTGCGCCAGGCAACGTGCTGCTGAAGCACTTCGGTTTCACCGTTGAAAATGTGCTGAACGCTGCAAAATCACTAGGCTAATTGTTTAGGTGATGGGATTACCGACAAAAGGTTAAACTTTTGAAAGGTTAATCTGTATAATGCGGCCTGCAATTGTTTGCAGGCCGTTTTTGTATATGCAGTATTGTTAAGAGGAAATAAAGACCTCAATGATCCGAGTCGCAATCAATGGTTATGGTCGTATTGGCCGCTCAATCCTTCGTGCTTTATATGAGTCCGGAAAACGCCAGCAAATCCAAATTGTCGCAATCAATGAGTTGGCTAAGCCTGAAGCCATTGTCCATTTGACCCAGTACGATACTACCCACGGTCGATTTCAGCCCAGAGTCAAATTAGTCGATGATCAGATGCTGATCGGCGATGACGCCATCAAAATTCTCCATGAACCTGATCCAGCCAAGCTACCTTGGCGCGAGATGGACATCGATATCGTCTATGAAGCGACAGGTGCCATTTTAGATCGACAAAGCTGCGAGGCCCATATCCACGCGGGTGCCAAACAAGTCTTAATCAGTCATCCTTCATCGGCCGATGTCGACGGCACAATCGTTTACGGTGTGAATCAAGAATTACTGCGCGCCGAGCATACAGTGGTCTCCAATGCCTCTTGTACCACCAACTGTATCGTGCCTGTGATTGATGTACTGGATAAACACTTTGGTGTGAAAAGCGGCGCGATTACCACCATTCATTCGGCGATGAACGATCAGCAAGTGATTGATGCCTATCATGATGACTTACGCCGCACCCGAGCTGCGGGTCAGTCAATTATCCCTGTTGATACTAAACTTGCCCGTGGTATTGAGCGGATTTTGCCGCACATGAAGGACAAATTTGAGGCGATTTCGGTGCGAGTGCCGACGATTAACGTTACCGCTATCGATCTTTCGGTAACATTAGATAAAACAGTGGATATTGCGACCGTCAATCAAGTGTTAGAATTGGCCGCCAATGGACGATTTAACGGCATCTTAGGCTATACTGACGAGCCGCTGGTATCCTGTGATTTTAACCATGATCCGCGCTCCAGTATTGTCGATGGCACCCAGACTCGGGTGAGCGCAGGGCAGTTGGTTAAACTGTTGCTGTGGTGCGATAACGAGTGGGGCTTTGCCAATCGCATGTTAGATACCAGTTTAGCGATGATTGCAGCTAAACAAAGCTGAAGATAAGAATTGATACCAATGGGTTAAAGCGTAGTGGCCAATTCGACGGGATGTCGAGTGCCGAATCGCCATCTACACTAACCGATTGATGAAAAACCAGTTTGTTTTTTGATTATAAAAGGAAGCGTTACCATGGCAATTATCAATATGTCAGATTTAGATCTCCAAGGTAAGCGAGTGCTTATTCGTGAAGATCTCAATGTGCCTGTCAGCAACGGCGTCGTCACCAGTGATGCACGTCTGCGTGCCTCACTCCCCACTATCGAGTTAGCCCTTGCCAAAGGTGCAGCGGTGATGGTGATGTCTCACTTAGGTCGTCCAACCGAAGGTGAGTACAACAGTGAATTCTCCATGCAACCTGTAGTCGATTACTTGGCCAAAGCCCTGTCTTGCACCGTCCGTTTAGCGACCGACTATTTAGACGGCGTTGAAGTTGCGGTAGGCGAAGTGGTTGTGTTTGAAAACGTTCGCTTTAACAAAGGCGAGAAGAAAAACGATGAAGCGCTGTCAAAGAAAATGGCAGCCTTATGTGATGTGTATGTGATGGATGCTTTTGGCACGGCTCACCGCGCAGAAGCCTCAACGAATGGTGTTGGTTTACACGCCCCTATCGCCTGTGCTGGTCCATTACTGGCCCAAGAGTTAGATGCTTTAGGTAAGGCGTTAGATAATCCTGCTCGTCCATTAGTTGCGATTGTTGGTGGCTCTAAAGTGTCAACTAAGCTGACCGTATTAGAAAGTTTATCCGGCATTGTGGATCAATTAGTGGTTGGCGGTGGTATCGCCAACACCTTTATCGCTGCGGCGGGCCACAACGTGGGTAAATCCTTATACGAAGCGGATTTAATTGATGAAGCTAAGCGCTTAGTGGCGAACGCCCAAAGCCGCGGTGGCGATATTCCTGTGCCTACCGATGTGGTTGTGGCGGGTGAGTTTAGTCCAACGGCTGCTGCGACCTTAAAAGCAGTGAGTGAGGTTGGCGATAGCGACATGATTTTCGACATCGGTCCCGACAGCGCCGAAGCGTTAGCGAAAATCATTGAGTCTGCTGGCACTATCGTATGGAACGGTCCTGTGGGCGTGTTCGAATTCGACCAATTCGGTGAAGGCACTAAGCGTATCGCGCAAGCTATCGCTGATTCTAAAGCCTTCTCTATCGCTGGCGGTGGTGACACCTTAGCGGCGGTCGATAAATACGGTATCGCCGATAAAGTCTCTTACATCTCTACTGGTGGTGGTGCTTTCCTCGAGTTCCTCGAAGGTAAAGAGTTACCCGCTGTAGCTATGTTGAAAAAACGCGGTGCCTAACATTGAGTTAGGTATTGCGCTGTCGCGGCACTGCGCCGCGACAGCACAAAAAATGATAAAAAATTATAAAAAAAACCGCTCCTTCTCTAAAGGGATTTACACATCACTAGAGCGATTGAGCATAAAAATCCATCCAAACGATAGCGACCTCGGTGACCCAGCGTTAATGTGAAGTCACCCTATTATTGGAGTTAAAAAAATGGCGTTAATTTCCCTACGACAACTACTCGATCACGCGGCAGAACATGGATACGGTGTGCCAGCGTTCAACGTAAACAACCTTGAGCAAATGCGCGCCATCATGCAGGCCGCAGAAGCCACCGACAGCCCTGTTATCGTGCAAGCCTCTGCGGGTGCGCGTAAATATGCGCGTCCACAATTCTTAAAATACCTGATGACGGCTGCACTTGAGCAGTATCCCGATATCCCAGTTTGTATCCACCAAGACCATGGTACTGACCCTGATATTTGTCAGCGTTCTATCCAATTAGGTATGTCATCAGTAATGATGGACGGCTCATTAATGGCCGACGGTAAAACCCCAGCGTCTTACGAGTACAACGTTGATGTGACTCGCAGAACTGTTGCATTCGCCCACGCGTGTGGTGTGTCTGTCGAGGGCGAAATCGGTTGTTTAGGCAGCTTAGAAACCGGTACTGCCGGTGAAGAAGACGGTGTGGGCGCTGAAGGCGTATTAAGCCACGACCAACTGCTGACCAGCCCAGAAGAAGCGGCACGCTTCGTTGCTGATACCCATGTTGACGCGCTAGCGATTGCAATTGGTACCAGCCACGGCGCATACAAGTTCAGCCGTAAACCAACGGGTGATGTACTGCGTATCGACCGCATCAAAGAAATCCATGCCCGCATTCCTAACACTCACTTAGTGATGCATGGATCTTCTTCTGTGCCGCAAGAATGGCTTAAGATCATCAACCAATACGGTGGTCAAATTCCTGAAACTTACGGCGTGCCATTAGAAGAAATCGTTGAAGGTATCAAACACGGCGTGCGTAAAGTGAACATCGATACCGACTTGCGCTTAGCGTCTACTGGTGCGGTACGTAAATACTTGGCCGAACACCCAAGCGAGTTCGACCCACGTAAGTTCCTGAAAGCCTCTATGGAAGCGATGGCAGACATCTGTACCGTTCGCTACGAGGCCTTTGGTTGTGCGGGTCAAGCCTCTAAGATTAAGCCTTTGTCTTTACAAGCAATGTACAAAGCGTATCAATCAGGTGCTTTAGACCCTAAGATCAACCTGTAAGCCTTAAATCACTTTTCAAAGCCCGCTGATTAGCGGGCTTTTTTATGCAAAAAATCGATGAATTTTTATTTTTCAATCGTAAATGTTAGTATTACGCAGATTTTTAGGGGATTAAACGGAACAGGAACGGATAAACATGAAGAAAGTACTGACCGCTGCACTATTGATGACGGCGCCATTTATGGCGAATGCGGGAGCCGATTTTGTTAAAGGCGATAAAACATTCGCGGGCGAAGCCGAGCTAGGTGCAACCTTAACCACAGGCAACACAGATACCTCATCTTACAAAGGTCGCTTAAACTTCAAACACGAATTAGGTGATTGGGAAAACCAATATCTTTTAGAAGGTTTATATAAAGAGGATACTGGCGAGGTTACGGCTAAGCGCTATTTAGCGGGGGCACAAGGCAACTATAAGATGACTGACCGCAGCTATCTATTTGCTAACGCTAACTACGAAGTTGACCCTTTTACCGGTTATGACTACACAGTATCTGGCGCGACGGGTTATGGTCATAGGCTCTATGACACCAGCAAGACTTTCTTAGATGTTGAAATCGGTCCCGGTTATATCTATCAACGCCTCGATTCAGAGCAAGCTCTGTTAGAGGGCACAGATTCCAATGACAGTGTGGTTGCCCACGGTGTGATTAACTTCGAAACTGAAATCACAGAAACCTCAAAATTCCAACAGCGTTTTGTCGCCGACTATGGTGATAAATTAGATGCGCGTTCGGAAACCTCACTCACTGCGAATATTATTGGCGCCTTGGCAATGAAGTTTGCCATTATCGTGCGTTATAACAGCGAGCCGCTGGACAATAAAAAGAGCACCGATACCGAAACCAATATGACCTTGCTCTATTCGTTCTAATCAATGTGATTGATATCAACATAAAAGCACCGAGAGGTGCTTTTTTATTGGCTGTTTTTAGACTAACTTGAAACAAAGTTAGTTAAATCTTTATTAGTTTCGCCTGTAGTTATACAAAAATTAATGTTGTAAGTGCCTTTGGTTATCGGGAAATACATAGAAAGTTGCGTTTTATCAAAATTTACAGAACCCGAGCTATGGTAATTTGCGAACTGATTTCCCTTGCAGAGATGAATTTAGATGAAATTACAGCGGTGGTTTAGAAACAGTGGAATGGCATTATTTAGCCTATTCTGTGTTGCAATATTGAGCGGATTCTCACCAGCAGTTTGGGCAATGACCGAAGGAACAGAACGGCTCGATTTAACCGCTGCATCAGTGGGGTATATTGCCGTATGCGTCTTCGTGCTTGCCTATATTTTGGTGATGGCCGAAGAGGCGCTGCACCTGCGTAAATCCAAACCCGTATTGGTCGCAGCTGGCATTATTTGGGGCATGATAGGTTTTGTGTATGTGCAAAATGGTATGTCAGAGGTCTCTGAAGCAGCCTTTAAGCATAATTTATTGGAATATGCCGAGTTATTACTCTTCCTATTGGTGGCGATGACCTATATCAATGCCATGGAAGAACGAAATTTATTCGATGCCATTCGCGGTTGGTTAGTGGGACGTGGTTTTAGCTTACGAACCGTTTTCTGGTTGACAGGCTTTATGGCTTTCTTTATTTCGCCCGTGGCTGATAATTTAACTACCGCATTATTAATGTGCGCTGTGGTCATGAAAGTTGGCGCTGGACAGCGAAAATTTATTACCCTCGCTTGTATCAATATCGTGGTGGCGGCCAATGCGGGCGGCGCATTTAGTCCCTTTGGTGATATCACGACCCTGATGGTATGGCAAAAAGGGTTAGTGCACTTTGCCGATTTTTTCCATCTATTTATTCCTGCATTAGTCAACTTTGTCGTGCCAGCGGCAATTATGAGTATATTTATTCCGCATTATATCCCTGAGCCTGAAAAAGAGCAGGTTTACACTAAACCTGGCGCTAAACGTATTGTGGCGCTCTTTCTGCTGACGATTGCTACTGCAGTATGTGCTCACTCTTTCCTTGGTATGCCACCGGTGCTGGGGATGATGACAGGTCTTGGCTTCTTGCAATTCTTTGGTTATTACCTGCGTAAAACCTTTGATCGCTCCGTTGCTCGTGAACGGGCAAAGGCGGAGTTACGTCAGGATAAACAGCGTCTTCAACAGTTAGGTAGTGTCGTACCGTTCGATGTGTTTAATCGGATCTCCCGTGCTGAGTGGGATACATTGCTGTTTTTCTACGGGGTAGTGTTATGCGTAGGTGGTCTTGGTTTTATGGGGTATTTAAGTCTCGTTTCTGAGGCCTTGTATTCCCATTGGGATGCGACCTTTGCCAACGTAGCCATCGGTTTGTTGTCTTCAGTCGTGGATAATATTCCGGTGATGTTTGCGGTGTTGACTATGAATCCAGATATGGCCTTAGGTCAGTGGTTACTGGTGACGTTAACCGCAGGGGTGGGTGGCAGTTTATTGTCCATCGGCAGTGCGGCAGGGGTAGCATTAATGGGTCAGGCGAGGGGGATTTATACCTTCGGATCACATTTACGTTGGACTCCTGTCATTGCGTTGGGATATGTGGCGAGTATTTTAGTACATATGTGGCTCAATGCTGCAATGTTCTAAAAACAAATGAAACATAATGTATCCTTGTTTGTTTTTAGCATTAAATTTTTTATTGATGTAATTCACAGATTATTCATCTGATGCGGGGAGATGTCCTCGGATTACTGCGTTATTAAAGTTCAAATTGTATACTCGGCTTCAAGTTAGGTAATGCTAGGAGCCGAGATGCAAATTGGTGATTGTTGGTTTGATGCCCAAGAACATTTGTTAGTCGATGCCTCTGGCTGTCGCTGGATACTGAGTAGCGATGAATATCAAGTACTGAGCGTATTGGCTAAGCATCGAGGTAAGGTGGTTTCCCGCTTTGAATTAACGCAGTTATTGTCATCCTATGTTAAGGGTGCCCGTCGGTGTGATGATACTCTCGATGATGTTATCAAGCGGTTGCGTTCTATATTAGGAAAAAAGCCATATTCTTTACTCGATACGGTACGGGGTGAGGGGTTTATTTTATATCCTTCATCAGTGTCGATTAATCATAAGCTACTTGACTCCCCAACATATCAAATCAATCCGTTACAGTTCGCATTGATCATACTTGTTACCCTGATAGCTCTATGTGGGATTGGGGCGCATATTAGCCATCCAACGCAAATTGCACCGAATTATAGCCAGCAGATCCAGAAGCCAAATGGTTTGGCGTCAGAGGTTAAGTTCTACACTGGGCAATACTACTGTGCGGAGATGAAGTCCCTCGTTGAACAAATGATGGGGCAAATTGAAGCGTGTGCCGTGTTTCCTTGGCAATCTGTGGCGGCGAATATTTCTATTGATCGCAAGTTAATCAGCTTTATTTTACGGGATAACCGTGAGAATGGGCTTAAGTTTCAGACGATAAAATTAATGTCTGACAATTTTATGAGTGATACATCGCAACCTGATTGGTTAACACTTGCGGGGATATGTAGCTAAGATGGTATCCAGCATTTTCTCGTTAAGCCGTTTAAAACCATGGCAACTCCTGTTAATCATTATGCTCGGATTGGGGGGGCTGCTATATGGATATGGGCAGAGTGTTAGCCATAAAAGTTTACACTTAGATTGTCATGCTCAGTTATTCCAGCCACCATTTTCCGATGCATCTTCGTCATTATTGCGCCATTCTTTATCGCTTTCGGTCCAAGTGCAGGGGCAAAAGGCAACTTTAGATTATAGTTATGGCATTGATAATAAGGATCTTGCGTCCATCAACTATTCTGGTGAGGTTAAACATTTTGACATTGGCACTATGACCTATCAATTTGATTTAGCTCAAGCGAATATCAAAATGGATCTGCTGCAAACAGAGCTCCCTGAGCCGATTCGAGAGGATGTGCAACGCTCAAGGGCTGCATTAATCGCGCTGGGAACCATGAGCTTTAATATGCAGATTGTGGATATTAATCGTATTGATGACTATACCCTGATTAAATTTATGCCCAGTGGTAATTTATGGGCGTGTAGTAGTCGCTAATAACAAAATAGGCATCCAAACCTAGAAGTGGATGCCTATTTGATTAGGAGTCGATGAAAAGGATTACAACGGAACGACTGGAACTAAGGTCAGTTCATTATTGGCTTTGGTACCATAAATTTGAATCGCGACTTTAATTTGCGCCACGGCGCCACTTGGGTCCTGTTGCTGCCAATCAAGTCCTGCTATTTCAAACTGATATTGACCATTTTTTACCTCGGTTAATTTACCGCTGCATTCACCTTTGCTTTGGCAACGATAGCTTTGAGTGACATGCCAACGTTTCCATGCTTTAGCATTTGACGACGATTTATTCTTGTCAGGAAAGCCAAAATAGTAAATATCGTAGTTTTTAGCCGCAGTGATTGCCGCTTGTGACGCATCAGCCAATGTAAATAACAACGTGCCGGTATTGGGATCAAATTGCTTTACTGCCAGATTAATTTGCGTCGCCTCGTCAATACTCACGGTTTTTTCGACGGGCGGAGGAGGTGGTGGAGGTGTAATTTCCTCTGACTTGTTATCGTCACTACCACAGCCAGCAAGGGCAAACGAAGCTAGGGTTAACGCAAGTAATGGGTATTTCATCACTGCCTCCTTAATTAAAATGTCCAGTGTGGCAAGTGGTACATTCCATATCCGTTTTAACGCTTGCTGCCGAGCCTAATGTTCCAGTGCTGCCATGACAAACTTGGCAATCCTGAGCCTCAAGTGAAGGTTTGCTACCTGGTAAGGCACCGATATTCTCTCCTTGATGGGCACGGTTTAGCAGTTCGACCAGGTAATACGCCATGGAAGCTGATAGGCGATAACAGCGTTCACCTTTTTTAGCAAAGGGTAGGCCTGATGCCCTAGACCAGTTACTAATAGAAGAGTGGCACAATACGCTCATGGCTTTTGATGAACTACCAACCAGAGCCGTTTTTTCTGCGGTTGAGCCTATGCCTGCAATAAATTCAGGGGAAGATAAAGGTAGCGTTGTATTTTCATAATAACGGAATGTGTTAGCAATCACGGCGCTGTTCTGACCATTAATATCATCTAAGATATTGACTAACATACCGATAGCGTTGAGGTTACCACATAAGGTGCCTTGGCCTGTGACCCCTGCAAAACCATAACCGGCAAGCGCGGTTGGGATAGTTTTAAACTTATCAGCATCGGCACTATTAGATTGCGCTAGCATAGTGACGACAGAGTGAAATACTTGGTGCATACAGCCACCACCTGTCTCGTAGGTGAGTTTAGCGGTTGCCATGGGGTCTAGTGGTGCGTATTTGAGTTTTTCGCCGAGTGCTAATTGATATTGACCGTCGGCATTGGTCGCCGCAAAGGCTGACGTACCCATTAATGTTGCGCCCGCTGCCGCTGTGCTGATACCGATAATACGAGTTAATGCTTGGCGTCGATTAATGCTCATCATAAATTCCTCTTTAGTAATTGCTTTTATTTATCAATCAGAAAACTGGGTTGATGAAAGCCATTCTAGGGAGCTAAAAGATAAATAATGTGATTTGCCAGAGAGGATATTTCCCTTATTAGTGAAGAAGATGTCGTTGAATTTTTAATTGCTTTATAAGGTTGAATTTTGGGTAATAATTCGCTTTTTTAGATTGAAATTTGTGCTGACACACATTATTTGTGATATTTATGTAAATTTGTAAGCATTTATCAGCCAACGCTATTGTTTGCAAATACCATTTACATCTGTGAACTAAATCAGATTTTTATTTTATACACCCAACCTGCGGCTTATCTCACGAAATGTAATTATTTGCCGCCTTGGGTTAACAGGATCACAGTAATCATTAGAAGCCTTGCATAGACTTAATTCCATGATTTTATAGGCTTGGGATTTTCTTTATGCAAGTGGGGAGCTGTTGGTTTGACAAAGAGCGTGGTTTGCTCGTCGAACAAGCTCGGAATGAATCTTGGCACCTTCCCCGTGCTGAGTTACAGGTGTTGACCTTATTGGTTGAACATCAAGGTAAACTGGTCTCAAAGCATGAGCTTAAGACTGGTGATGGTGAGCACCCACCGCTAACAGATACTTCACTCGCTCGCGCAGTATTTATGATCCGCTCTTTTCTTGGTCCGCAGTATGAAGGGCTGATTGAAACCGTCAAAGGTCAAGGTTATTTGCTACACAATACCCAAGGGCAGCGGTTAAAAAGCTTTCATTATCCTCGATTACAGTCACTACCTTGGTGGAGTGCGCTACTGGTTTTTGGTTTTATGCTGGCGATTTCGGGTTTTTATCTTAGCCGAATTGATCATAGTGTGCCGACTGAATCCTTGTTATCGACGGAACTTCCTTTGGCATCAGGACAACATATTCGCTTGCACCTTTACGCTAATTCTAAAACGAACAATACCATATTGTTTGAGTTAGGCGATCGATTGGGCCAGGGACTAAGCCGCTGCGGACAGAGTGATTGGTCCGAGGTTTATTCTTCTCTTTCACATGATAAACAAGTACTTAACATTACTTTGCGCGGCCATAAGCTCGGGCAGTCCGTTATTCGAAACTTAAAGATAAGTGATTTTAGACGCCCTAAAGAGTTTATTGATGCACAGTGGCTACAGGAGATTGGGATCTGTGGCTAAGTGGCTAAAGTGGACGATAAATCTCACGATTCTCACTGCGCTGATTGTGGCTTGCGGGGTGATTTATCTGCAATCAGTCTCAAATAAGGCGGTGATCCTCAATTGCAGCTCCGAACTTTTTGACCGTCATGCTCAACGGGTTGAAGATGGTAAATACTATCTTTTAGTCGATGTACTGATCTCCGCAGGCAATGCACAGATTAATTATCGATATTTTAACCTCGATGGCTCCAGTGCAGGCACCATTCTGATGCAGGGCGAAGTGCAAAATATGGAGCTCAATCGTATGGCCTACAACGTGTCGGTTAAGACCAAGACAGAATCTGAGGAGGTCGATAAAAAACATTGGCCAGAGCATATGAAGTATCTGTCTTATATTAGTAGCTTACATTTTAGTGAGTCAGGCAGACATAACCTTAGCATTGAGGTGCTTGATAGTGACCCAGACCAAGACTACGCCGTGGTATTGTTTCAGCCCAGTAATACGGTTTGTGGTTGTCGAATCGTCAATAGCCGAATTTAATCAGTGAATTTAGCGCGCTTTCGGTTTAGATTGTATTTTCGATGGTGTTAATGCTGACTCTTTGGCTCCAATCATTAAGGTTTTTGTGTTTAAGATACGTGTCAAACAAGAAGAATCCCTGTCGATTAAGTTCAGCCACCAGATGGAAAAGGGCGATAATCGTCAGCTTGACCTCTATTTCTTTTTACCTAAGGAAATGGGCATAGGTGCGCACACCTTAAACGAAGAAGAATATTATCATAGCGCCATTGTTGGCCGCCGTTCTTACTATTCCGAAGGTTTGCATTTACCGCTCGTACAAGGCCGTTTTGCCAGTATGAATCGCCGCACTGTGGAAGAGTTTAGGCTGTACTTAAACTTGTTTGCCTACCAATTTGCGGTAGCGGTTGAAAACGATGTCAAAGAACTCAATCGGATTGCTGATGTTGAGCATTTTTATCTCGCACTCGATGAGTTGTGTGAACAGATAACCCAATTGCTGAAAAAGTTTCGCCGTAATGAACCAGGCGATGCTAAATGGAAATCCTATTTTGAAAATGCGGATAACTATCTGTCTTGGTTTTGTGAGCAGCAACTGCTAAAAGTATTAGCCCACGCTACCCGTACCAGTGACTTTTCCGACATTCAAGAGCGAGTGCTAACTCTTTGTCGAAATGAATCAGCCTATCGTGATGCCAATAACTATAACTCGGCACAGACAAAACAAGATCCTAATCGAATTTCGAATAAGATGCTGTTATTACGGCGTTTGATTCAGCAAGGGGTCGTACTTAAAGAAGAGTTAAAACCGCTGGGGATCGGCCTTAAAAAGTTCACAACGGGGCTTGCCACGGCATTAGTGATGTTGGTGGTGTCGGCGCTGATTATTGAGGCACAGGGCGTTTTTAGCGGTTTTACTATTGCCCTCGTATTGACCTTAGCGGTGATATACGGATTTAGGGAAATCTTTAAGGACGATGTGCGTAATGCTCTTTGGCGCTTTATCCAGCGTGGTCGGCCGCGGTGGAGCCGTATCTTAAGGGATACCACTAGCCAGGCTGTTATTGCTAAACAATTGGTGTGGTTGGAGTTTATGCGGCCACAGGATTTACCCGAAAAGGTAAACGAAATCCTAAAACACCGACATAGCCAGAACAAAGTCGATGCCGAGATCCTCCATTACAAAATTGCGACTCGGGTAAACCAAGGCGAGTTTCAGGCCGGCTATTCAACAATTCAAGAGCAAGTCAACTTTAGTTTTGTGCCATTTGCCCGCTACTTAGAGCGGGGCAAAGCGAAGATTTACAAGGAGCTTGAGGGCAAAATCAGCCATGAGTCGGTCGAGCGTCGTTACCAGGTTAATCTGATTTTAGTGCTACGTGATGGCCGTGAAGAACCGGAATATGCTCGCTATAAAATCACGATGAACCGCTCTGCGATTATCGAAATAACCCAAAGCCAACTGCCAGACTCTTTTAATCCGCCCGTTAAGACGGCTGGCGAGTAAAAGCCTGGCCGATATTCTGGTCGTTATTCTGTTTTGCCCGTTTGAGTGCTACCTCGGCATTGCTGAGGTATTGCTCCAGACTTTGTCCTTCTTGATAGCTAGCTATGCCGATGCTGATCCCTTCACCTAAACCGTTGCTGTTAAGCTTTTCTATGGTATTAAGGGCAAAGTGATGTGCCGCTGTTGCATCGGTATCTGGAAGTAATAACAACAGCTTACCCAGTTGCCAATGGAGTATTTGATAGTGGGTTGGTATCTCAAGTAATAGCTGAATTTCCACTTCTTGCTGGCGATTTTCGAGTTGATCGATATCGCTCATGTGGCTCAGTAATCCCTCCGGATTAATGTCCATCACGAGTAGACTCGAGTGGTTGCGGCTTTGGGGCGAAAGTGAAGCAAAATAGCGTTCTAAATCTGACAGGTGCTGCAAAATCGTGCTGCGATGTGGCACAAAACTGCGGGGTTCTGCGCCACGTTGGCCATCGATAGCTTGTTCTAAGGTACAGATGATGTAATCAATCTCACCGTCAGTCGCGACATGTCCCTTGAGGGTGGCCTGTAAACAATTTGAGTGACGTAGATTGGGTGAGCAAAGGATCTGGCCTTGCCATTGGCCTTGCATGCTGATTTGGGCAGTGATCCGTTGCCATTGATTACCTAAATCGTTAGACAGCAATGACGCTAAATCATGATTCAGATCGCCGTTGAGTTGCATGAGCTGATCAAATACGGGGTTAATTTTTATCAACTTACCATTGGCATCCGTCAGTGCGGTCGCCACCGTAGTATCACACAGCAGCTCACTTAAGAATGCTTGGTTCTGACTGTTTATAATGGCGCTGATATCTTCAAGCGTGATCAACATATGGGGTAAACCTCGCCCTAATCGTGGGGCTTGTCGTACGTTGACTCTTAGTGTTGAACCCGTTTCATTGTCGAGCGACAAGTGACCAGACCATTCACCCAATCGGTGCACTTGTTCAAGGATTTGCGTGTGCGTTAGATCATCGAGATTTAAGGCTCGTTGCAGACTTCGATCGGTTAGTTCATCTTGGGGAACTCGAGTCGCTTCTGCCGCTTTAGGGTTGGCACTGATAATGCGCGCCTGTTCATTGGCTAATATAAAGCCTATTTCACTGTTAAACAGTGAGTTTGCAACGTCAATGCTGTATTGGCGCGAGCGATACTGTAACCGATACATGTGGCTAAGTAGAATGACCCAAGCGGCCAGTAACGTCAGAACTAAAGAAGCGACGATAACGATGTTCTGCCACTGCGAAAACTTTGAGGCAATATCGTCGTTACGGATATAAGAGAGTAAAAAATATTCCCGTCGCAGCTCGGGTTGGTTAGTGAGTTCAACTTTAAGGTAAACAAACGTCGCGTCTTCACCGTGAAACTGGCCAAAGTTGCTCATCGACATTTCGCGCCATAGTGCCGGATAACTTTGGCGTAAACTCGCGCCTAAGGTATCTGGAATATGGGTTAACGGTGCAAGATCGCTTACCCCTGCATAGAGTAATCCTTGGGTATCCAGTACTAACATGGGGGATTTATTGCTTGAGAAAGCCGGTTTTATCGCTTCTAACATCTGTACCATTGAATTGTAGGTAACGAGATAACCTAAAGAGCTTTGATCGGGTTTTTCTAACCAGGTCATTTGATACATATAGGGTTCGAGCATGCCATTGAGTGGCACAAACTCTAAAGGTGAGGTGAACACTTCTTTTCCACCTAAATTACGGCTAGAACCAAGAAGGGTCGCTGGAAGTGCATCCTGACTAAAGTTAGCCGGTGTTGCAAATTTATAATTTCCCTGAGGGTCGAAGAGGGCAATCCCTAGTAGTTCGGGAATATGCTCAACGAGTTCTTGCCAACTTGCCTGTAATTTTTGCTCTGCTGCAGGAGTTGGATTTTTAAGATATTGATTGAGTAGTTCATCCTTGGCGAACAACTGAGTGCGAAACTGCTGAAAGGCAACCTTATCTGTGATCAGCGTGCCTATCGTTTGTAATTCGCTATATCTTTGAGTTGCCCATTCTTCCTGTAACCTACGCTCACCTAAGGTAATGATTAAATTAGTTAAAATGATCATACCTATCACAAGCATCGATAACTGACTCGCAACAGCCAACAGGCGTTGGTGAGACCAATGCAGCCCTTGGGTCAATGAAAGTAATGGTGCGAGTGGATGTAGGCTTGATTTGTTCTTCAGCATGGGCCGATTTTGAGTTGATGATCTGTTAATTTGGCTATGTTAACACGAATGAAATGTTACGACAGTGGCAAGTTGCTCGGTGATGGCGTTATCCCGAGCAAGAGATTCAATCTAGTGGAGAGTCAAGGAGCTTGCTAGCCGAGTGTGCCGAGTACTCTGTGTTTAAACTCGCAGCCAGTTGCGAGCACTTGCTCACGGCAAAGGTCGATATCTACTCCATCTAATCCTTCAATCGCTGAGACTTGCACTCGCTCAATATAGTGGGGTGCGAGGGCGATAAAGGCATTTACCGCGGCATAGGAGTCTGCAAGTTTAGGTCGGCAATGTTGGTTATAGGCCGCCTCATTATCGGCATTGAGTGAGATAGATAAGCCATCAACACATTCAGCCAGTTCGGGCAGGATGTTACGTCGATGCACAAGATTACCCAATCCATCGGTATTGACCCTAACTCGACCGCCACGACGTTTAATTTCCTTGGCGACGGCAAGCAGCGTTGGAAGATTCATGGTCGGCTCGCCATAGCCACAAAACACATATTCCTCAAAGTCTTCCACATTGCCTAACAGCGGGATAATTTCCTCCGGTTTGGGCTGGTGGGTTAGTGCCAATTGATATTCATGGATTTGCTTGCTGCCATTGTGTTTCGGACAAAAGATACAACGCAGAGTACAGCGGCCAGTGATGTTGAGATAACGGCTTTTACGAATGTCGTAGACCAGGGTTTCGGTTGCGCAGGTCTCATTGGTACAGACTTCTACGGTAGTATGGCCATTGGCTAAGGTCTCAGTGGCGATGAGCGGTTCAGGTTTGGCTCTAGCAGTGTGTGAGTTTGGCATACAACGACTTTATTTGGGTCTAAGCGATAACTTAAGGTGAGTGTAACCAATGCCCACAGGGATAACTGCCACTTAGATCGCACTACGCGTTTTAGAATGACGCACTGCAAAAGCAAAAGAGAGCCTAAGCTCTCTTTTTATGGGATTCTCATAGATTACAGACGATAACTAATCCCGCTTATAGTCTGACTCATGTATGGCATCCAAGGAGATACTGTGGCTCTCGTTGATATGCAATGGAGTATCCTGTGTTTTTTTCGGACGCCACCACCAATGGTAGAAGCGGCTACCAACGCGCTTTGCATCATCAAGTATGATATACAGTAGCGGCACTAGGATTAAGGTCACCACAGTCGAGAATAGAATACCGAAGGCGAGTGAGGTCGCCATGGGGATCACTATCTGCGCCTGTAAGCTGCGCTCAAGAATAATAGGCACTAGACCGACAAAGGTGGTCAATGAGGTCAAGATAATCGCCCTAAAACGATAACATCCTGAATCGACCGCTGCTTGCCTCACCGATTGACCTTGTTCACGAGCTCGGTTAACAAAGTCAACTAAGATCAGCGAATCGTTCACCACGACCCCTGCAAGTGCAACGATACCACAAAGACTCAACACACTCATGGCAAGCCCTTGGATCAAATGCCCAAACAGGGCGCCGATAATCCCAAAAGGGATCACTGACATAATGATCAGTGGCTGGCTGTAGGATTTAAGCGGCACAGCCATCAAGGCATAAATGGTAAACAGTGCAAAGAAGAAACCTTGTATCAATCCGACCATGGCATTCTGTTCATCCAAACTGCCACCATCGAGAGCCGTTTGAATCTTAGGATATTTTGCCTGAAGTTGCGGCAAGTAATCTTTCTGGATTTCATTAACGACTTTAGAAGGTTCAACCTTGTTTTTATTCGCGTTAGCGTTAATGGTTATTGCTCGCTTACCATCGACACGGGTAATAGACGCATAAGATTCACCCTTTTCGACTTCAGCAACGGTGGAGAAAGGTACCGACTTACCTTGCGGCGTTCGGATCAACATATTCTCCAGATAGCCAACGGTACGGCGCTGTTCTAAGGGATAGCGAACCATGACTTTGATTTCTTCTTTATTACGTAAAATACGTTGTGCTTCATAACCGTAGAAGCCGTAACGGACTTGGCGTGCTAAATCGGATAAGGTTAAACCTAATGCTTCCGCCTCGGGGCGGATTTTTAAACGGATCTCATGGCTGCCCGAGGAAAAGTTATCGGCGATATCATACACTCCCTCGTAGGTCGCTAGCTTTTGCTTAAGATCGCGAGCCGCAGCTGATAATTCTTCTAAATCGCTTGAGGTTAATCTAAAAGAAATATCGCCACCACCGCCGCCACCGTTACCTCTAGCGTTAAAGTCGAGTTTCTTGACTGACAATAACTCGGGCAATTGTTCACGCCACTCGGTAGCAATGGTTTCACCGTCGACATTCCGATCTTCACCCTTAGTCAGTTCGGCAAAAATAAAGGCAGAGGTGCGTGAGCTCATGTTGATAAAGCTGTGTTTCACTACTTCGCTGCCGTTATCTTTCTCCATTTTGGCGTTCATTTTGTACAGGGCTTCTTCAATCTCCTGTACCACTTTAAGGGTGTTTTGTTCTGAGCTTCCCTCATCCATTTCTAATTGAACTTGGATAAAGTCGGAAGGAATATCAGGGAAGAACACCCAGCGCACTTTCCCGCTTGCCACTAAAGCGACAGACAAAATCAGCACACCTATAAAGACTGCTACTACGTTATAGCGATGCTGGATACAGCGCTCGAGGAAGTTGCGGTAACTGTGGTGAATAAAGTGTTGAACACGATTGTTAAATTTTTCTTTAAAGCGCCCAAAGAAACCCGTAGGTTCCCCTGGCTTTTTAAACTTCATATGGGCCAAGTGTGCTGGGAGAATAAATTTAGATTCAACCAGTGAAAATGCCAGGCACATGATGACGATCATGCCGATGGATTTCCAAATAATTCCCATCGGACCTGAGACCATTAGCATAGGGATAAAGGCGGCGATGGTGGTTAATACCCCAAAGGTGGCGGGCATGGCGACCTTTTGCGCACCGCGGATCACATTGTCAATCGAATGTCCGTGGCGTTCGACCTCACTGTAAGCGCTTTCCCCTATAACAATTGCGTCATCGACCACTATCCCCAAGACCAAAATAAAGGCAAACAGTGTCAGCATGTTGATGGTCATGGAGAAAGGTTCAAGCGGCATGATCAGCATTGTACCGAGGAAGCACACGGGGATGCCCATCATCACCCAGAAAGCGAGTTTAAGATCGAGGAACAACGCCAAAATCACAAACACTAACAGTGCGCCATAAAACATGTTCGACATCATCATGTTTAAACGGCCCTTGAGGTAGTGAGTTAAGTCGCCCCAAGTATCCAATTGAGCATTCGCAGGTAGGGTTGCACGACGTTTCTCGACGTAGTCTTTTACCTGCTGAGCAATATTGAAGGCATTTTGATCGTTGACGCTGGTGACTTCGATAATCGCGGCGGGTTTGCCGTTAAAACGGGTGTACTCTAGACGCTCTTCAAAATCGTCCTTAATGGTGGCAACTTGCGGTAACATCACCCGGCTACCGTCGGCACGGGTAGTGACAACGATATTGGCAAAATCATCGCCTGTATAGGCTTGACCTTTAGTGCGCAGCAGAATGTCGCCATCTTCGGCGCGTATCGAGCCGCCTGGTAAGTCGATGGAGGAGTTTTGTACTGCCGTTGCGACTTGTGAGAAAGTTAAGCCGTATTCCCGCAGCTTATCTTCCGAGACTTCGATACCGATTTCATAGTCGCGAACTCCCGTGACTTTAGCACGGGTTACGGCGGGGAGCTGGGTCAAATCATCACGCACCGATTTGGCTAGCTCCTTCATATCGTGCAGTGACATATCTCCGTACACCGACACCCAAATCACGTTGTTTTCGGGCTCGATTTTAAAGATTTGTGGTTTTTCGATGTTAACCGGGAAGGTGGAAATCGCATCCAGTCGTAACTTGGCTTCATCGAGTACGATTTGGACGTCGTAGTCGTCTTCCACTTCTACCGTGATTGAACCAACACCTTCACTGGCAACCGAGGTGACTTTTTTAATGCCGTTGATATCTTGAATGGCTTCTTCAATCTTGATGTTGATGCCTTCTTCGATTTCCTGTGGCGCAGCACCTGGGTAAGCAACGGTAATACTCAATAAATTCAGGTTGAAAGAGGGAAATACCTCTTTATTGATCAGCACTGTGCTAAACATCCCGCCAATCAGCAGTGCCCACATTAACAGGTTCGCTGCCACGCTATTGCGGGCAAACCAAGCTAAGATCCCTTTTTGCGTATCCATTATTTTACTCCAGTGGCCGCAAGACTCGACTCAGGAGCATCTTCCTTAGGCGTCTGCACTGGTTTTGTTTCTTCGCCTATCACTTTGACTAATTGGCCATTGGCCATGTTATTAAAGTGAGTGATAGCAACTCGCTCACCGGTTTTTAAGCTGTCCTTGATAAATACGTTTTCAAGATCGCTACGCACGACATTCACATGGCGCATTTCGACGATATTGTTATTGTTAATCAAGGCGACATGCTCATTGCGTACCACATGGCGAGGCAGTTTGACTATACCATCGACGGTGCGGCCCTTAATCACGGCGTTGACAAAACTGCCGTATTTCAGTGGTAAACTGCCTTGGGTTTTGTGCTCTCGCAGGTAAGGATCTTTTATCTCGGCGACGAGGTAAACCATGCGGTTATCGGCATCAATCACCCCTTCACTGCGGATGATATTGCCTATCCAGGTATTTTCCTTGCCTGCCAATGAGGCGCTTAAGGTGACTTGGGTATCGGGATTATCGACGGATTCCAAATAGGCCAAATCATCGTTAGAGATAGGTAGGCGAATTTCTGCAATGCGGGTGTCATACAGTTCACCAAGATTTGTACCTAGGGTAACGTATTGTCCTAAGTCGACATTTCTTGCCTTGATAATGCCATCAAAGGGCGCACGAATAATGGTACGTTCTAAGTTACGCTGGGCGCGAGCTAAAGCCGCCTGCGCATATTTAACGTTAGCTTGTTCTTTTTTCAATTGAGGGATGCGCAAACCGAGTTCAGGCGGCAATCCTTTGTCGTAACCCTTAAACTCAATTTTGGCAACTTCGCCGCGGGCGATTTCCTCATTGAGTGCTGCGGTTGCTTGAGCCAATGTCGCTTCGGCTTGCATTAAGTCGGCTTCGTAATCTGAAGGTTCGATCTGGGCAAGTTGGTCGCCTTTTTTCACTATGCCACCGGCAACAAATTGAGGTGAAATCGTCAGCATCCGCCCTTGGACTTCAGTCACCAGTAGCGTTTTATATTTGGGCGTGACAACACCGTAGGAGGGTAAGTTAAGCGAAACCGTTTGTTGCTCAACCCGGGTGACATCCACTATCGGGATCGGCATTTCTTCGGGTTTCTGCTCAGGTGTCTCCTTGGTTTTCATCAGCAAACCAGCGCCAACAATAAAGAGCAGTAAGATAAAAAAAGGAGATAATCTCCTTAGTAAGGTTTTGATCATATGATTGTTACATCCGTGCTAAATCGCTTAATGCGCCTAAAGTATCAGAGTCAGGCTGCGCAATAAATTTATTTTTGTAAATAAAATGTGTCTAAAGATGATGCTATCGAGTTTGTGTCCTGTTACCGCGTCGGTTTAGTTTGCTGAGGATACAATTGCGTAGGAGTAGAGTGTTTTTTGTCATATAGGGTTCCACCCCGTACAAAAATATTTGCTAGGTCAATGAGCATAAAAAAAGCCGCAATTTTGCGGCTTTTAGGCGGAAGTAAATATCAGCTTATTCCAAGATTAGAAAACCTAGGACTGTTTTTTGCGGGCAATTTTGCTAGCTTTTTTTGCCGCTTCTTTTTTGCTGGTTTTTTTCGCCGCTTCTTTGGCTTTTACTTTTGCCTTTTTCTTGGATGGAACTCGCGCCTCTTTGTGCTTAGGACGTAATTCCTCAATGATTCGGCGTTTAAGGGGTTGCTCAATATAACGCTCAATCTTACCAACGATGCGCATATCATGGGCTTCAGCCAGAGAAATTGCCGTACCTTTGGCACCCGCGCGGCCAGTACGACCAATACGGTGGATGTAGGTATCGGCTGAACGTGGCATATCGAAGTTAATCACGTGGGTGATATCATCAATATCGATACCGCGGGCAGCCACATCGGTCGCCAGCAATACATTCACTTCGCCCTTAGTAAAACGACTTAAAGCTTGGAAACGTTTCTTCTGTTCCATATCTCCGCGCATAAAAGCACAAGGGATGCCGGCTTGGAGTAACTGACCTTCGAGGCTAGAGACTACATCGCGAGTCTTCACGAATACGATGGCGCGTTTTACTTCTTCCTGTTTTAACAAGTGGCAAAGCAGGGCAAATTTATGGTCTTTATCATCGGCGAGATGGATCCATTGGTGGATCTTGGCTTTCTCTTTGCGCGGTGCATCAACATCGATTTCGATAGGATCATTAAGCACTTCGCGGGCAAAGCGGATAACACCACTGCCTTCAAGGGTGGCTGAAAACAGCATATTCTGCTTGCGGCCTTGGGCTTCGAGTGCGATGGCTTTAACCACGGCAGAGAATCCCATATCGAGCATACGGTCAGCTTCATCGATGATCAGTATGTCGACGGATTCTGCACTGAATTTACCTTTATCTAAATATTCCATCAGGCGACCCGGTGTCGCGACCAGAATATCGATATTGCCCTTTAGCGCTTCTTCTTGAGGTGCATAGGGCACTCCACCCGTGATAATGGCAATATTTAGCCCTTGGTCTGTGGCTAAATGGCAGGCATAGCGGTGAATTTGACTCGCCAATTCACGGGTTGGGGTAAGAATTAATACACGCGCTTGACCCGAGTAACGACGCGGGAAGTCGATTAGATGTTGTAGCGCGGGTAATAAGAAACTGGCGGTTTTACCTGTACCCGTCGGGGCGCGCGCCAAAATATCCCGTTGCTCTAAAGCATGCGGCAACGTTTCTTGTTGGATTGTGGTGGGCGTATTGTGCCCCATGGCTTTAAGTGACTCTAATAAGCTAGGGTCAAGCTGGAAATCTTCAAATTGCATGCGCAGCGTCTCGACGAATAATAGCCCAGCATTATAAAGCTTATGCCTGTTAACTTAAATAACTTAATCCCAATGGCTTCGCTTTTCGGTGACGGAGTTGATAGAAAGGCCTCTTTTACTCTGAACCCCACAGATAAATTCGCAGTGATAATGTGATTTGTCGCATTTTGAGGCAGACAATTGGTAAAACTTGTATAAGATAAAAGTGATTTTTGTAACAAATGTCTGGCGTTTATTCAGAGTGTTGGATGGATTGTATCCGCGTGGTTTGGCGTTTAAGCAATAAATCGATGCCATTTATAGACCATACTCATCATTTTATGGCCCCTAAGCGTTAGCCCTACTTGAATTGGCAAAACATTTCGGCGTGATTCTATTTATCTAATATGGGCTTGAATATTATGATTTTTAATTGGTTATCATCTTTTTTTACTTCATCTCAAGATAGCCTGTTACTCAATGTTTATTACGACCCTTTATTGGTCACTATTTCTATTTTTATTGCTATTTTTTCTGCCTTTATGGCGTTTCAAGTTGCGACACAAGCTGCACGAACCCAATCTAAATCGCGACAGCAAATTATGTTATTCACTGGGAGTCTTGTCCTCGGAGGGGGCGTGTGGTCAATGCATTTTATTGGCATGCTGGCCTTTAATTTATGCACTCCAGTTTCTTATCAGTTTGGTCTTACTGCCTTATCGGTGTTACCCAGTATTGCAGCCTCGTGGGTAGCGCTTAGCCTACTATCTCAACCACGTATTCGGTTTCCCCAAGTATTGATTGGCGGTGTTTTAGTAGGTGTCGGTATTGGGGTAATGCATTATGTGGGGATGGCTGCCATGGATATGGCGCCATTATTGCGTTACGACCCTCTAATATTTGCTCTGTCGATTATCGTTGCGGTGATTTTAGCCATTATTGCACTTTGGGTTCGTACCGGACTGAATCAGTTTATCTCATCCAGCATGAGCACTATTACGAGTAATTTTATTGCCAGTATCGTGATGGGATTGGCGATTGCAGGTATGCATTACACGGGTATGGCGGCGGCGCGTTTTGTTAAACCCGCTGGACTAGAGCTTAGCGAACAAACGTCTGAAATTTCGTTTTATCTTGCGCTCGGGGTATCGATTATTACCGTCATCATTATCTGCTTAGTGCTGATTGTGAATGTGATCTTTAAATATAAAGATCTATCTTTACTCGCTAAATCAAACGAAGATCGAATGCTGGCTATGATGGATACCGCAGTGGATGGCATTATCACCATCGATGGTCAAGGTATTATCGTTAGCGTAAACCAAGCGGTGACGCGTATCTTGGGGTGGCCCTCGACAGAGTTACTTGGTAGCAATGTCAAAAAAATTGTGCCCGCCTCCATTCGCCCCCAGCATGATAGTTATATCGCTCAATATGTTAAAACCCGTGAGGCACAGATTATTGGTACGGGACGAGAGGTACTGGCGCAGCATAAAAATGGCCATTTAGTGCCCGTCCGCCTCGGTATTGGGCATATGATGCAAGGCAAATCCCATTACTTTGTCGGTTTTATTTCCGATCTCAGCCAGCGAAATGAGATGGAGCAAGAGCTGAAAAATAATGAGGCCAAGCTGAGATCGTTGATCAGTAATATCCCCGGGGTGGCCTATCGCTGTATGAATACTCAAGGTTGGCCCATGGTTTACATCAGCGATGCGGTATTAAATATCACGGGATACCCGGCTTCAGATTTTGAGCTTCCTAACGCTAAACGTTTATTCTCTTCGCTTTATTATCCCGATGATGTCGATACTATTTACGCACAAGCACAGCCACCAACCTTTTCGATGGAATACCGTATTATCCGTGCCGATGGTGAGGTGCGTTGGCTGTTTGAGCATGGAAATTATATTTTTGATGAGCAAAATCCAGACGGGTGGATTGATGGTTTTATCATGGATATTACTGAACGTAAGGTAATGGAGCAGGATCTGGTGGCCGCGAAGAATACTGCTGAACAAGCTGCCGCCGCTCGCTCAGCCTTCTTGGCCAATATGAGCCATGAGATCCGTACCCCAATGAATGCCATCATAGGTTTTAGCGATATTTTGTTAGAATCATCCTTGGATTATGAGCAACAAAAGCAATTATCAACCATTAATCGTTCGGCCAAATCATTATTGCATTTACTCAATGATGTTTTAGACAGTGCCAAACTCGACAAAGGCAAGCTGGAACTTGAAACCCGCGTTTTCTCTTTAACGGCTGAAATTGATACTGTTATCTCAACCTTGTGGTTGCAGGCCCAAAAGCAGCATTTATTACTGGAAGTGGATATCGCGCCAACGATGGGAACCCACTTTATGGGGTCGCCTGAGCGGATACGCCAAGTGTTGCTCAACTTAATAGGTAATGCTGTTAAATTCACCGCAGAAGGAAAAGTGACCGTAAGAGTTTTCTCTCCGTTAGACAATCAAGTGACATTTGAAGTTATCGATACTGGGATTGGCATGTCGCCAGAGCAGCTTGAGCGAGTGTTTGATGCCTTTTCCCAGGCGGATGCCTCTATGAGCCGTAAATACGGTGGTACTGGCTTAGGTACTACTATCAGCAAACAATTAGTAGAGTTAATGGGCGGGCATATTGAGGTTGAAAGCCGCTTAGGTTTGGGCAGTACCTTCAGATTTACAATTCCTCTCATTCAAAGTGTTGAAGACTTAACTCTACCGAGTTATGACAAGGTGTCACTGCCTCCATTAACAATACTGGTAGTTGATGATATTCAACAAAATATTGATCTGCTTTCAGTATATTTAACTCGACATGGACATCGAGTGATTACTGCCCGTGATGGTGAGCAGGCTCTATTACGAATGCAAAGGCATGATATTGATATCACCTTAATTGACTTACAGATGCCAGTAATGGATGGCTTAACCGCAGCAAGGCGTAGACGCCAACAGGAGCTTGAATCTGGGTTAACCTACATGCCAATGATTGCGTTAACAGCGAGTGTGCTTGAACAGGATAAACTCGAGACACAACAAGTAGGAATGGATGGTTTTGCTAATAAACCCATTGATTTTTATTTATTAAATGTCGAAATCGCCCGCGTATTAAACCTTGAACTGTCCACACAGTCATTCAATAAAAATGAGCCCGATCTCAATGCCATCATCGATGAGCAAAGAGGGATACAACTCTGGGGAAGTAAAGCAAAGTTTATCCAAGAATTAGAAAAGTTTATCGCTCAATGGCCCGAAAAGTCTCGGCAGCTTGAGCAGGCAATTAACCAATCGGATCGGGATGCGATTGTCCAACAAAGTCATGGATTAAAAGGCATTTCTGGCAATTTAGGCTTATTCCGTTGCATGGCCTTGTTTGCGGCATTAGAGCAAATGGCTGACTCAGAGCCACAGGTTTTAGTGGCTAGACAGCAGTTATTCAATGAACTTGAATCAACCATAGTGCAGATCACTCGTTATGTGCAGCAACTCGCTCACTATAAAGACGTGCAGATATCTACTCCTCAGACTGATCCAAACCAAGCTTTACCGCATATTGATGCTTTAATTGCGGCAGTACAACACCACTCCTTTGAAGAAGCTGATTTAACCGCCATTGAAAATCTATCGGTCCATCAACCCATGGTAAACACCATTGTTGATGCCCTCGATAATTTTGATTTTGATATTGCCCATACTGAATTAGTTAAGTTGCGGCTTGTCATTAGCTCAAATAAGGAATAGCTATGCAGATTGCGACTGACGATAAGAAGACCTTATTACTGGTAGACGATCAGCCAGTTAATTTGCGGGTTTTGAAACAAATATTGCATCAAGACTATCGTTTGATTTTTGCTAAAAGTGGTGAAGAAGCATTGCATCTTGCCAAGGTTGAGCTGCCGGCTTTAATTTTACTCGACATCATGATGCCTGATATGACGGGTTTAGAAGTATGCCAAGCGCTTAAAAGCATGCCTGAAACCCTGCCGATTCCAGTGATCTTTGTGACTGCGCTTAACGACGAGCATGATGAGGCGGCAGGTTTTGACGTAGGTGGCGTTGATTACATAGTCAAACCTGTGTCACCAACCATAGTTAAGGCTCGCGTTAAAACCCATCTCTCCCTTGTGCAGGCAGATGAATTACGTCGAACACGTCTGCAAGTTATTCAACGCTTAGGTCGCGCCGCCGAATATAAGGACAACGAAACCGGCACCCATGTAATGCGCATGAGCCACTATGCTCAAATCTTGGCGTTGGCCTATGGTCTTAGTGAGGCACAGGCGGATGACTTATTACATGCAGCACCTATGCATGATATTGGTAAGATTGGTATTCCCGATAGCATTATGCTTAAGCCTGCTAAACTCACCAAAGACGAGTTTGCTATTATGAAAACTCACCCCCATATCGGTGCTGAAATTATCGGTGAAGCCGATTCTGAGTTGTTACGGTTAGCAAAATCAGTGGCACTAACCCATCACGAAAAATGGGATGGTACGGGTTATCCAAATGGCCTAAAGGGAAAAGACATCCCGCTTGAGGGGCGCATCGTTGCCCTCGCGGATGTGTTTGATGCGCTCACTAGCAAACGTCCTTACAAAGAAGCTTGGTCGATTGCAGAAACGATGGCGTATCTTCATGAACAGAGTGGCTCCCATTTTGACCCTGAATTAGTGCAGTTATTTACCGAAAATTTAGATAAAGTGATTGAAATTAAAAATAAATGGATAGATAAGTAGCCATTGGTTTATCAGGCGCCTAACTAGCATGCCTATAGTTTAAGATAGAAATCCTTTGTCAGTTCGACCATTTGATTCGTGTAACTTCCCTCTAATCCACGGATGGTGAATACGGTGTGCAGGCACTGGCTCCCCTGTGTTTTAGTCAATAACAGCAAAACGCGATTGGCGGCTTTATTCTCCACACTTTTAACCTGTACCTCTTGCCTGAGATAAAGTGCGAACTGATTTAGGCAGACTTTAAAGCGTATAAGACTTTGAATCGGCAATATAAGACTTGCAGAACCCTCAGGTGATAAGCATTGGGAGATTGCTTTTAGCAATGGCTCAAATCCTAAGGTATCGGTATGGCGCGCCATCGCTCTATGCTGGTCGTTCGCCTTGGGGCCATGTTCGAAATAAGGCGGGTTGCAGATGATATGATCAAAATATCCGTAATACTGAGTTTGCTGGCAAAAGTCTTGAATATCGCTATGGATAATACTGAGCCTGTCCGCCCAAGGACTTTGCACCATATTGAATTGGCATGCGGCGGCGGCTTTTTCCTCAAGCTCCACCGCGGTGATCTGCCCAAGGCTTCGCTGCGCTGCCATTAAACTCAATAATCCACTTCCGGCCCCTATATCTAGAATGTGTTTTGCCTGAGCAAGCGGTGCCCATGCGCCTAATATCACGCCGTCGGTGCTAACGGGCATGCCACAATTAAGATCATCAATGTGGAATTGTTTAAAGGTAAAAGCCATGAAAACTCATTTATCCGATGAATAAGGGAATTCGATTTAAGATCGTGGCTATTTTAAAGGGCGAGTTGTGCTTTCGCTAAGATTTTTATGGTTATGAGTCGGGCGCATTGATGTTTAAAGATTCGTCCTGAAACGCCAACATACCCTAATCGCTCTATTCTTCCAATGAGATCGCGTTTGTGTATTTTTGTGCTGTTTTGAGTCTAAGTTCACTTAATTGGCGGTTTAATTTATTACCTTGGTAACTCATTGTTAGCAGTTAATTAGCATTGGAACGCTTTTTTCGATAAAAACTATCTTACCTGTTGTATTGATTTTTGAATTCTGATATTAGTTTCGCCCCCATTTTTAATCAATTTTATGATTAACGGATAGGTGAACGGGTTTTTAGGTGAATAAATCGGCAATGAAGCCAATTTTTAGTTCATTTTTGTTTATAAACTCAGCAGATATCGCACATATTTACCACGGAATTGTGTAAACATAGATTTGCACTCCGGATGGGCTTTGTTTTAGCTATGGCTAATCGACACATAATCACTTAAGTTTATTAAAAACAATAAGACAAGATGGGGCTTTCCGTGCAAGACAATCAGATGAGTATTGGGGATACATTAGGCTTAGGTTTTATGACCTTCGCGTTTTTTTTGGGGGCGGGTAACTTAATTTTTCCTCCCTTTGCGGGGATGTTAGCTGGGGAGAACATGCTCCTTGCAATGCTAGGGTTTCTCATCACTGCCGTAGGTTTACCTTTGGTCGGGCTCATTGCTGTTGCTAAGGCTCAAGGTAAGGTTATGGCGATGTTGCCTGTGTTTGCGGCAACGGCATTAGCCATTGCGATTTATATCATCATCGGGCCTGCATTTGCAGCGCCGCGTACCGGTCTAGTGGCCTATGAAATCGGTGCTAAGCCCTTTATTGATAACACCACAGCAACCATTATGCTTGGCAGTTTATCGCTTAATCTGTCGCAACTAATTTATACCTTGTGCTTCTTTACTGTGACTATGCTGCTGGCATTGTTCCCCGGGAAATTACTCGACAGCGTCGGTAAAGTATTAACCCCTATCCTATTGTTATTACTAGTAGGTTTAGCCTTGTCTGTGGTGTTTTTACCCGCTTCTGATGTTGGCGCGGCCGTAGGTGATTACAAGAACCATCCACTGACTAAAGGTATCCTTGAAGGCTATAACACCATGGATACTCTGGCATCTTTGATGTTCGGTATGTTGATTATCGATCTGCTGCGTAAAAAGGGCATCGAGCAGCCTAGCGCCCAGACTAAGTACCTTATTCGCGCCGCCTTTATTGCCGCAGCCGGTCTTGCCTTTGTTTATGTGTCATTGTTCTTTTTAGGTGCCACGGCGGGTGATATTGCCGCAGGTGCTAAAAATGGCGGTGAAATTTTAACTAACTATGTGACCCGTGAGTTTGGCAATTTAGGCACTGTGTTGTTATCGGCAGTGGTAACGCTAGCCTGTTTAACTACGGCGGTGGGATTAGTGAGTGCATGCTCTGAGTTTTTCAATGAGCTAATGCCAAAGCTGTCTTATCGTTTTCTGGTGATTATATTAAGCGCTATCTGTGCTGTGATTGCGAACGTTGGGCTGTCACAACTGATTAATATCAGTATTCCGGTATTAATGACGGTTTACCCTGTGGCTATTGCACTGGTCGCGGTAACCTTTTTAACTGAATATTTCCCTCGTCCGCAGTTTGCTCACCGTGCGACCCTGTCTGTGGCACTCCTGTTTGGCATCTTTGACGGTATGAAGGTTGCCGCAAAAAGCCTCACGGGTGAAGACGGTAAAGGCGTGACTGAAGCGGCGCAAAGCTTTATCGATCTGGTCAGTGGTATGTCTCCCACCCTGTCTCTCCTACCGCTGTATGAAGAGGGAATGGCGTGGTTATTGCCAACCTTAGTTGTCATTGTGCTGTGTTTAATGATTCGCGGTGGCGGTGCAAAAGCAGTCACTGCCGCCTAAATAAAGGCGACTGCCAGTCGCGGAGAAATTAAGTTAATATCAACGGCGTATCTACCATACGCCGTTTTTTATGGAGTTTTCGTGGCTAAAACCTATCAGTGTGATCCGCTTATTGATGCATTTCTTGATGATCTTTGGTCTAGTAAGGGCTTAAGTGATAATACCTTGAGTGCCTATCGCACCGATTTACGCCATTTTGATCGCTATCTGCAAAGCCAAGGATTGGGTTTGTGCGATGTGGGTCAAGCTGACGTTCGTGCTTACTTAGCTTATCGGGTCGAGCAACAATTTGCCCGCACTAGTAGTGCACGTTTGCTGAGTAGTTTACGGCGTTTTTACACCTATTTATTGCAGACCAAACAGATTGCAGGCGATCCCATGGCACTGATTGAATCGCCTAAGTTAAGTCGGCATTTACCTGATTCTCTAAGCGAGTCACAGGTTGATAGGTTACTGGCTGAGCCCAATGTGGACGACCCCGTTGAATGCCGTGATAAAGCTATGCTTGAGTTGTTATATGCCACCGGACTGCGGGTGAGCGAGCTGGTGGGATTAACCATGGAGCAGATGAGCCTTCGCCAAGGCTTAGTGCGGATTGTGGGGAAGGGCGGTAAAGAGCGTTTAGTGCCAATGGGTGAGGTAGCAATAACCGCCGTAGAACATTATTTAACTTCGGCGCGGCATGAACTCTTAGGCTATGTTCAATCTGACGTGGTGTTCCCTTCAAAGCGCTCGCAGATGATGACGCGGCAAACCTTTTGGCATCGTATTAAGCTCTACGCGAGCCGAGCTGGAATTGAAACTGAACTTTCACCCCATACATTGCGTCATGCCTTCGCCACCCATTTACTCAACCATGGCGCCGATCTTAGGGTTGTACAATTACTTTTAGGCCACAGTGACTTATCGACAACTCAAATCTATACCCATGTCGCCCGAGCGAGATTACAAGAGTTACATCAGCAGCATCATCCACGGGGATAGGCTTTGTGGATCACAAAACCGTGAATGGTTGAATTTAGTTACAGTATAAATTTGCATTCTATTTGGCTTGTCTGTAACTTTTTGCCCCCATACAGGGTCTATTAACCTGACCCATATGTCGCAGTAGCGATTTACTTAATAGGAAGTCCCCATGAAGTTGACCCGAGCATTATCTTTAGTTTTCGCGCTTGTTGTTGCGCCTCTGGCCAGCGCCGCAACGGCGACCACTCCAGACACTGCTGCGATTAAGCAAAAACTCAGTGAAATGTTAGATGTTGAAGTGATTTCAATGCAGGATTCGCCCATCGAAGGTTTATATCAAGCGATGACTAATCGCGGCGTGCTCTATATCAGCCGTGATGGTTCAAAAATGTTCCACGGTAATTTATACGATCTTGATAAAGGGATGAAAAACCTGACAGAAGCGGCACTTGCAGGCCCACGTTTGGCGATGATGAAACCGCTTGAAGATCATATGTTGGTGTATAAAGCGAAAGATGAAAAACACGTTGTAACTGTGTTTACCGATGTGAGCTGTGGTTATTGCCGCAAGTTACATAGCCAAATGGCCGAGTATAACAAGTTGGGTATTACCGTACGTTACTTAGCCTTCCCACGTGCGGGTGTGCCATCTGCCAATGCCGATGAAATGCAGGCCATTTGGTGTGCTAAGGATCCATTAAAAGCCATGACAGAAGCCAAGGCGGGTAAAAAAGTCTCTGCCGCGACCTGTGATGCTAAAATCGCCGAACAATATGAATTAGGTACCAGCTTTGGTGTTAACGGCACGCCTGCTATCGTGTTAGAAGATGGCAATATGATCCCAGGATATCAACCACCTGCGGATTTATTACGTACTTTAGAAGCGCGCCAATAGTCGCAATTCGGCTAAACTTATCCCATTAAAGGTGAGCCTAAAGCTCACCTTTTTGTTATCTTAGCCCCATGATTGTTTAAGAGTTTGTTCCCTTGATCCATAAAATAATCCGTCGTCCAACTGTTGATGATAGCCATTTACCCGCTCACCTTCCGCCGTTGTTAAGACAGCTCTATGCTCGCCGTGGAGTCATGTCCGCCGAGTGTGAACTGGTACTTAAAGGCTTGTTAAGGCCCGATACGATGAAGGGCTTAGATAACGCCGCCAAGTTGATTGCCGATGCGATGCAGCTTGATAAGTCGATTCTGATCGTTGGCGATTTTGATGCCGATGGCGCCACCTCGACAAGTGTGTGTATCCTCGCGCTACGAATGATGGGCGCGAGTAAAGTCGATTATCTGATCCCCAATCGCTTTGACTACGGTTATGGCCTGAGTCCTGAGATTGTCGCCGTGGCGGCAACCAAACAGGCAGAATTACTTATTACTGTTGATAACGGTATTTCCTCCATTGAAGGCGTTGCTGCCGCCAAGGCCTTTGGCATGCAGGTGGTGATCACCGACCATCACTTACCCGGCCATGAGTTACCTGCGGCCGATGCCATAGTGAATCCCAATCAGCCTGGTTGTCAGTTTGCCAGTAAATCCATTGCTGGCGTTGGGGTCGCCTTTTATCTGATGACGGCGCTTAGGGCAGAGCTGCGCACTCGTGATTGGTATCAAGCTCGCGGTATTGCCGAGCCTAACCTTGGCACTCTGCTGGATATTGTTGCCCTTGGCACTGTGGCCGATGTGGTATCGCTCGATGCCAACAATCGTATTCTGGTCGAGGCGGGATTGCAGCGGGTACGCAGTGGCCGTTGCCGCGTGGGCATTACTGCCTTACTCGAAGTGGCCAAACGTAATCCTGCTCGGATTGTTGCCTCTGATTTTGGTTTTGCCGTGGGGCCAAGGCTCAATGCCGCCGGCAGGCTGGATGAAATGGCGCTCGGGGTCGAAACCCTGCTGTGCGAAGACATCATGTATGCAAGGCGGATGGCGGCAGAGCTTGATAGCCTCAACCAAGAGCGACGCGAGCTTGAGGTGGGGATGCAGCAAGAGGCGCTGAAAAGTCTTGAATATCTAAAGCTTAATGAAGAACAGCTCCCATGGGGTATCGCCCTTTTTCAAGAGGATTGGCACCAAGGGGTTATTGGTATTCTGGCCTCGCGAATTAAAGATAAATACCACAGACCCGTTATCGCCTTTGCCGACGCGGGTAATGGTGAAATTAAAGGTTCGGCGCGCTCCATCAAAGGTTTGCATATGCGTGACTTGCTGGAGCTAGTTAACTCACGCCATCCGGGGCTGATTTGTAAATTTGGCGGCCACGCGATGGCGGCAGGTTTAACCTTAAAGTCCGGTGGCTTTGCAACTTTTGCCAAAGCCTACGATGATGCAGTGCGTGAACTGTTAAAGCCTGAGCAGCTGACGGGCGAGCTTTGGTCTGATGGCGAGTTAACCCCAACCGAGTTAACGCTTGAAATTGCCCAGTTGCTTCGTAATGCGGGGCCTTGGGGCCAGTCCTTCGAGGAGCCATTATTCGATGGTTATTTTAAGATTATCCAGCAGCGGATCGTGGGGGAGCGCCACCTTAAATTAGTGCTTGAAACCCCATGTAGTACCCTGATGTTAGATGCGATTGCCTTTAATGTGGATTTACACACTTGGCCCGATGCGACGATTCAACATGCGCGTATCGTCTATAAGCTCGATGTGAACGAATATCGCGGTAATTTCACCCTGCAGTTGATGGTCGAGCAAATTGAGCCGATGTGATCCGCGCTGATAGCGGGTAAATAGAGGTGAAAAGGAATTTTAGATTGAAGTCATTATCAGACAAAAAGATTCGTCAGTTACTTAAGCGTTTTGCTTGGATATATGCGGTTTGCCTTTGTATTCCCTGGGTTTCGGCGGTTTTGACTACAAAGGCTCAGGGCCAAACCTTGATTATTGGCATTTGGCCCGCGGCCTCATTATTTTATTTTCTTGCTTATCGCCACTTGGCTAAGTCCTTTCGATTTGAGATCAATCGCCATCTTGCTTTTAGCTATCACGGTGGTGGTTCCTTTGCTGGAGCCATGTATTCATTAGCAAAAGTGGTGTTATTAGGCATGGTATTGATGATATTTATGAGTGCAAAACATACCTAGATTAAACGGTATTTAACGCTATATTGGAGCGACAAATGGAATATCGAGTCAGCAGTGAGCTATCGGAAATGGATTTTGATGTTATCCATGGTTTTATTGCCAACAGTTATTGGGCGCAGGGCATGCCTGCTGCGCTGCTGCAAAAGGCGCTTAGCAACAGTTTATGTTTTGGAGTATTTGATAAGGATAATCAACAGCTTGCTTTTGCGCGACTGATTACCGATAAAGCCACCTTTGCCTACCTTGCCGATGTGTTTGTCCTCGAATCCCACCGCGGCTTAGGTTTAAGTAAGATGATGATGGCAGCAATTATGGAACATCCTGATCTGCAAGGATTAAGGCGCATAATGCTCGCCACCCGAGATGCCCATGGACTCTATGCGCAATTTGGTTTTGGCGCAGTGGATCATCCTGAAACGCTAATGCAAATTCGGCTTGAGAAGCCTTACCTTTAGAACAGGATTGTTAGCACTATCCTTGTTGAAATAGTCATGATTAAGATACGGAGATTCATATGACACAATTGCAGTATGCCTATCTTGCCAGCTTTGCTGTTTCATCTGCTTTTTTGAATTGGTTACTTGAGGGACAAGCGCCTTGGGTGAGGCTGCTTTGCTTAATCTTGTGGTCTTCTACCATGGGGTTTGCTTGTTTGTACCATAGTTTAAAGCGGTCAATAAAATCAAAAGACTCGAAATAAATGCTATTAAATACAAAAAGCCAGCTTGCGCTGGCTTCTTATCTTATGCGGTTAATGATTAACGATTAAGCCGCTTTGGTGTCTGTGGTTTTGGTTTCGGTACTGTCATCGCTATGGCGAATTAAGTAATCAAATGCACCCAGTGAGGCATTGGCACCGCTACCCATGGCGATAATGATTTGCTTGTAAGGTGAGTTAGTCACGTCACCTGCGGCAAATACGCCTGGGATAGAGGTTTGGCCGCGCTCATCGACGATGATTTCGCCGCGAGGAGTCAAATCCACTGTGCCTTTTAACCATTCGGCATTGGGCACTAAACCGATCTGTACGAAGATCCCTGCCAGCGCGATATGGTGGCTTTCACCTGTTGCACGGTCGGTGTAGTTTAGGCCATTCACCCGAGTACCATCGCCTGTCACTTCTGTGGTCATCGCCTGAGTAATGATTTTGATGTTACCCATAGAGGCCGCTTTACGTTGCAGTACATCGTCAGCGCGCAGTTTGCTGTCGAACTCGAGTACTGTGACATGCTCAACGATGTTGGCTAAGTCGATGGCCGCTTCGATACCTGAGTTACCGCCACCGATAACCGCTACACGTTTGCCTTTAAATAATGGGCCGTCACAGTGTGGGCAGTAGGCTACGCCTTTACCGCGGTATTCTTTCTCGCCGGGGACGTTCATTTCGCGCCAGCGGGCACCGGTTGCCAGTAGTATGGTACGGCTGCGCAGTTTCGCGCCGCTTGCTAACTCGAGCTCGAATAAACCATCGCTCGCCAGTTTAACGGCTTTTTGGTTATCCATGATATCGACTTCGTAGTCACGCACATGGGCTTCAAGGTTTGCCACCAGTTTTGGACCTTCAGTCGCTTTAACCGAAATAAAGTTTTCGATACCAACAGTTTCGGCGACTTGGCCACCGAATTTATCGGCCACCACTCCAGTACGTAGACCTTTACGGGCGGCATAAATCGCTGCCGCAGCGCCAGCAGGGCCGCCGCCAACGACTAAGACTTCGTATGGGGCTTTTTGGCTGAGTTCTTCCGCTTTACGGCTGGCTGCGCCAGTATCGAGTTTATTTAAGATCTCACCGATGCTGATACGACCCGCGGCAAACACTTCGCCGTTTAAGTACACAGACGGTACGGCCATGATGTTGCGGCTGGCGACTTCATCCTGGAACAGGGCGCCGTCGATCATCACGTTGGTAATGTTCGGGTTGATCGCGGCCATCATATTCAGCGCCTGAATCACATCAGGGCAGTTTTGGCAGGTGAGTGACACATAGGTTTCAAACTCATATTTGCCGGGCAGATTACGGATCTGCTCGATGATGTCATCGCTGAGTTTGATTGGGTGTCCACCCGTGTGCAGCAGGGCTAGCACGAGTGAGGTAAATTCGTGACCCATAGGCAGACCAGCAAAGCTAATCTGAGTATTGAGTTCTGGGTTAACCACTGTCATCGCAGGCGTACGAGAGCCTTGAGCTTCTTTGAGGCTCACTAAAGAGGAAAGGCTAACGATGTCATTGGCTAAGCTTTTTAATTCTTGAGACTTCTTGCTTTCATCTGCTGACACGACAAGTTCAACTGGTCTCTTGAGGTTTTGCAGATAGGTTTGCAGTTGATTTTTTAAATTCGCATCTAACATGATGACTCCAAATCAGCGTAAAAATTGAAAAATATTGAAAAACGCGAGGGGTGCCAATCTGACTCATGCAGGGGGGAGTCAGATTGGCGGGGTTGACCTTTAGGCGAGATTAGATTTTGCCAACGAGGTCTAAAGATGGTGCTAAGGTTTCGTCACCTGGTTGCCATTTAGCTGGGCAAACTTCACCATCGTGAGTCGCAACGTATTGAGCCGCTTGGATCTTACGAACCAGTTCTTGAGCGCTACGGCCGATACCTAAGTCATGGATTTCAGCAACTTTCACTTGGCCTTCTGGGTTGATAACGAAAGTACCACGTAGTGCTAAACCTTCTTCTTCGATCATCACACCGAAGTTACGGCTGATCACACCAGTAGGGTCTGCCAGCATTGGGAAGTTGATCTTCTTAATAGTGTCAGAAGTATCGTGCCATGCTTTGTGAGTGAAGTGAGTGTCAGTAGAAACTGAGTAAACTTCAACGCCCATAGATTGTAACTTAGCGTAGTGATCCGCCATGTCGCCTAATTCAGTTGGGCAAACGAAAGTGAAGTCTGCTGGATAGAAGAATACAACTGACCATTTACCTAACAGATCTTGTTCTGTTACAGGCACGAACTCACCATTGTGGTAAGCAGTGGCTTTGAATGGTTTGATGGTGCTGTTGATAATTGATTGAGTCATTTTATGCTTCCATTTAGTTGATTATGGTGAATTTAGTGACGGGCATTAGCTTGTTCCCCCGTCGATGAGAAGTATATTACTGACCTAACGACGATAAATATAACGGATAAAAACTATCATCCTAATCGATTTTATCGAATTTATTGGGTTTGATATGATGGATTAATCGATTTTTCAGCACTGGCGTGTCTTAGCGGCTAATCGATTGTTTAATTTGGTTATGTAGCGTTAGGGAAGGGTAATAAAAAAGGGATATCGACGATATCCCTTTAAACATAAAAACGGTTGCAACAAGCTACTGAAGTTCTAGGTTCTAGTTTTGCGCCTTAGGCTGGGTTAACCACGTGCTGAGCAGGCGTACGCCATAACCTGTGGCACCAGCGGGCACCACGGCAGTATCGGTGGCAGTTAAGGCATTACCAGCGATATCGAGGTGAGCCCAAGGTTGCTCACCCGCAAAGCGTTTGAGGAACATGGCGGCAGACGATGCTCCCGCGCTGCCTTCTTTACCGGTATTCTTTAAGTCGGCGATGGTGGATTTTAGCTCGTCGTCGTAGGCTTGATCTAACGGCAAGCGCCAGACTTTTTCACCCACCTGTTGACCCGCAAAGGTGAGTTGCTGCACTAGCGGCTCTGAATCGGTAAATAACCCCGCATAAACGGTGCCTAGCGCACTGACTTTTGAGCCTGTAAGGGTGGCAACATCAATGATGACCGATGGGCGGTAGTTTTCACGGGCATACCAGAGACCATCGGCGAGCACTAAACGGCCTTCGGCATCGGTGTTGAGCACTTCAACCGTAAGGCCTTGGGCGGTTTTAATCACATCACCTGGGATCATCGCATGGCCCGACACCATATTTTCAGCCATCGGCATAATGGCGACAAGGTTAACTGGCGCCTTTTGAATCGCCATCGCCTTGACTGTACCGAGTACAGTTGCCGCGCCCGCCATATCGGACTTCATCCGCGCGATGGAGGTGCCTGTTGCTTTAATGTTGTAACCGCCAGAGTCGAAAGTAATACCTTTACCGACGAGGGCGATAGGTGCTTCTTTACTGCCTGGCCAGTGGGCGACAACCAGCTTAGGTGGGCGCTCACTGCCTTTACCTACGGCCGCTAAGGCGCCGAGGTTTAAGCGTTCAATATCTTTGGCTTCGAGTACTGTGACTTTTACGCCGAGGGCTTTGAGTTTACGCGCCTCGTTAGCAAAGCTTTCGGGATACATGTTTCCCGCTGGGGCATTGGTAAGATCGCGCGCTAAAAACACACCCGCTTCGATAGCTTGCAGATTCTTATGATGTTTTTGGTTTTTGCTTAAGTCATCAACGCCGATTTGATAGTTCTTCTCGGCGCGATTGCTGGTTTTAAATTGAGTGTAGCGGTAGCTACGCAGCTCAATGCCGTGGGCGAGCTCTGAACCAAAGAGAGGTGCGTTACTGAGGCCTTGGCTCAGCACGCGTACCGTGGCTTGTGGCACGGTTTCAAGTTTGGCGGCAATGTTGCCACCTAAGGTATTGATTTCACCAGGTGTTAGGGTTTTAGCATCGCCAATCCCAACCAGTAATACTCGTTTTGCGTCGATTTCGCTCGGGACTAAAATCTCTAAAATTTCTCCGCGTTTACCCGAAAAACTATTATCAGCTACCGCAAGATTGAGTTGATCCTGAGTCGACTGGGGCAAAAAATCGAGACTATAGGTTGTTGAATCAGTACTTTGGAACAGTACTAAGGTATCTGAATTAAGTGAATTACGAGTGTCAAAACTAAAGGTTTCGGCGTTAGCATTGAGAGAGTTAAGGCACGCCAGAGCCATAACGCTTAACAAAAATTTATTCTTATTTTTCATGGTGACAACTCATATCTGTGGAGAGTGAGAAGCATAGCAAAGCTGAGTCTTAGGGTTAACTAATTTACGCCATTTGACTGAGATTAATCTTAAATCCAAGGGCCAAAACGTGTTAGTGAACGCTCAAGGGCAAAATCCAATTGCTGTGACAGGCTTTGGGCTTGGCTCTTAAGTGCGCTGGCGCCAAGTGATTGCGGTATTTGGCTAGCAAAAATCACCCAGTTTCCGCCACTGGTGAGGCAGGCATGTACGTGGGCAAAATGGTGCTGCAAATCGGCGAGTAACTCCCGATTTTGGCTATGTTCCTTCCAGCAGTTCAGCACTAAATAGCCATCGGGTTTAATCCGTTGAGTACATTGCTCAAGGAAGGTCGCCGAGAGTTGCCCGGTGTTAACGCCTTTGGCGCTGTAGATATCAGCAAAAATCACATCGACTTTTTTATGCTCGGCCGATGCCATAAAGACGAGGGCATCATCATTGATAACATTCAGCTTTTTACCTATTGGGAGTTGGAAGTAACGCTTGGCCAGTTCGATAACCGTGGGACGAAGCTCTACTGCGGTTAGCTTGATGGCTGCGTCAAATCGGCGCAGCACATGGATAAGTGCACCGCCACCCAGACCCAGTACTATCGCACTTTTGGGTTTACAAAATAACAGAACCAGCATCATGCCCTGTACATAGGTATGCTGTGGAATATGGGGAGCGGTTTTTAGGATTTTGCTTTGTTCATCGTTGTCACCGAAGGAGAGCACGCGCGAATCACCATAGTCGAGCACGCGGATAGGCCCGAATGTATCGTGAGTTTCGTGTAACAAAATTGCGTCGGCCATGGTCATTATTACTCTATTTGCGTTGAGCTGATTTGCGTGCAGGTATAAAAAAGTTAGAATTCAGCTGGTTTCGTTTTTTAAGTGGCTATTATGACAAATCAAATCCTGCTTGCCTGTATTTATCTTGTGGTGTTTATCTTTTTGCAGCGAGCATTAACTCAATGGGTGAAAAAACTCTCATTAATGAAGCAGGTGAGTGCGGCCCGTACTAGCCTTGTGACGCGGTTTATTTCCTATGTGATGTTTTTTATCACTTTGTCGTTAATGGCGGTTTCACTTGGATTAGGTTATCAAGATGTGTCGCTGTTTGTTTCCTCCGCGTTTGCGGTGATGGGTGTCGCCTTAGTCGCTCAATGGTCTATCTTGAGCAACTTAACGGCTGGTGTGCTGATTTTTTTCGTGTTCCCGTATCGGATCGGTGAACGTATTCGGGTGGTGGATAAGGATGAAGATATCAGTGGAGTGATTATTGAAATCGCGCTGTTTCATGTACTTATTCTAAGGGATAATGGCGATACCATCACCTATCCCAACAACTTGATGCTGCAGAAGGCGGTGTTAAAGCTGGCCGATCAGTCACCGCTTGCCGAGCGTCAAGCGTTGCAGGATGGCAAAAAGAAACTCGACCTCGAGTAACCATTCTCCTGTATGTGCGCCATCGCGGTACATTTATTAGCAAACTGTTGTCGGCGCACTCGCAAGCACTTAGTTTTATTATCTTGACGTTAGCTTTCGTTGCTTAATCTGTTTTATATAACAAAATCAGTGTTATTGATTACATTTCCCTCCATTTGTTTACCTTAGATTGTGCCCTGTTGCACGGTTTAGTGCCCACGAATCCGTAGAATCCGCGCTTTTGTTTTTACCTAATGGATCTAATTTAATGAAATCTAAACTTTTAGCTGTGACGATTGGCACGCTACTCGCGACCCAGTTAACCGGTTGTATGGGACAAATGGGTTTAAGCCAAATGGTGACTAAGGGAAATTTAAGTGCGGTGGATAACCGTTATGGTCGTGCAGGCTTGTTTATGCTGTTAAGCCCTGTGTATGGCATCGCGGCGACAGGCGATCTGTTCATCTTTAATACCATTGAGTTTTGGACTGGCAAGAATCCGATTACCGATAAATCACCCGCTGTGGTTGATATGCCAGTTGAGGCGATTTTTAAGATTAATCCACACGTGAGTGATGAGCTTAGATCTGCGCCAGTGAAGCTGACTCAGGCGCAAATTGCCTACCCCGATGAGCATACGGTCACTATGACGTTAGCCTACGAAGACGGTAGCACCCAGTTATTATCGGGCCGTAAAGTTGGCGAAGATGTGGACTTTTTCCTCGATGGTGCTTTTATCACGCGAGTGAGTAACCAAGAACTTGTTGCTTATAGCCAAAGCCGTTTACATGCGCCAGCAACACCTGCTGCTTAAGCTTTTGAATTATCCAACCCATAAAATGGTTTAGATTTATGGGTTGGATAATAACAATATTATCGCAGTACCCTCTGGAAAAACGCCACAGCTTGCTGATACATCTGCAGTGCTAGCGCGGGATCGTAGCGCTCGCCCTCATCACGCATAAAGGCATGCTGAGCATTCACCTCAAGCCAACTGAAGTTGCGGTTTTTAGCCATCAACTGTTGGTGGATCAATACCCGCCCCTCGGGCGATACATGGGGATCTTGCTTACCAAACACTAACACTAATTCCCCTTGAATATCGCCTGTGCGACTCAGCGAGTCATTGCCATAGGCACAGGGTAGGGTATTGGAATGTATGTCGGTGGGATAGAGGCAAAACGCGCCCAAAATCTCGGGATTGAGTGCTGCGCGGTAGGCTAAGTGGCCGCCAATACACACGCCCATACTGCCGACTTTTTCGGTGCAATAACTCTGCTGACGGGCAAAATCGATAAGGGCTTGGGTGTCGCTGTCGTGCTGCTCTAAGGGCTTGGCAAATTTATCGGCATTGCCTTTGTCTTTACCCATATCATCGTAGGCCAGCACTGTGCCTATCGGATTAAGCTCGTGAAATACCTCTGGCACTAACACCACAAAACCATGGCCTGCGAGTATTGTTGCGGTGCGGGCGATGGGCGCGGTTTGCTGAAATATCTCAGAGTAAAAAATGATACAGGGGAATTGCCCGGTGGCATCTGGGCGGTAGAGGTAAGTACGCATTAGCCCTGAAGGCGTGGAGATATCCTGAGTTTCCTGAGTGACTAACATATTGAGATTCTCTCTGTGAGGCTTCAAACGTTGAAGCCTCACTTTAGCAGTCAGGTATTAATCTGTCAGTTAAAACAGTTCATTACCACAGCGCCCGCCCGCGAGCACGGCTTTCACATTGCTCAGCGTTGTGTTGGCGATCGCGCCCAATGCTTCTTCGGTAAGGAAGGCTTGGTGACCGGTAAAAATCACGTTGTGACAGGCGGATAAGCGACGGAAAACATCGTCCTGAATGATTTGGTTCGACTTATCCTCGAAAAACAGTTCTTTTTCGTTTTCATACACATCTAACCCTAAGGAGCCAATTTGGCCGAGCTTTAAGGCTTCCATCGCATCGAAGGCATTGAGCAGACCGCCGCGGCTAGTGTTGATCACCATGACGCCGGGTTTCATCTTGGCAAAACTTTCTTTATTCAGCAGATGGTGGTTATCGGCGGTTAATGGGCAATGCAGGCTGATAATATCGCTGGTGGCGTAAATGGTATCGAGATCTAAATATTCCACATTGAGCGCTTCTACCGCAGGATTTGGGTAGGGGTCAAAGGCAATCACTTTACAGCCAAAACCGAGCAATACCTTAATGGTGGCGACCCCAATCTTACCAGTGCCAATTACACCAACAGTTTTGCCAAACATGTTAAAGCCGACTAACCCCTCGAGTGAAAAGTTAGCATCACGGGTGCGTTGGTAGGCTTTGTGGATTTTGCGGTTTAGGGTCAGCATTAAGGCGACCGTGTGCTCGGCTACGGATTCGGGGGAATAGGCGGGCACGTTGACCACTTGCATACCTAAACGTTTTGCGGCGACTAAATCGACATTGTTAAAGCCTGCACAGCGCATGGCGATGATTTTTGTTCCGCCGTTAGCGAGTTCGACCAACACTTCTTCACAGAGAGAGTCGTTAACAAAGGCGCATACCACCTCAAAACCTTCGGCAAGCTTTACCGTTTGCATGCAGAGACGATAATCGAAATACTCAATTTGCGCACCAAATGCGGCATTAGTACGGTTAAAATGCTGCATGTCATAATGTTTTGCGCTAAAAAATCCAATTCTCATTTCAATCACCTAAGGGTTACATTGTTACTGGCACTGAGTGTATGTGACTCGGCGACATTTGTCCTCTGGTGATGAATTTACCCCGTAAAAAGAGTGAGCTTAGTCATCAATTGCTCAAAAAAGCATAAAAAAAGCGAGCCCCTGACGGCTCGCTTGTGTCGATAAGCTTGAGTGTTCAAGCTTGGCTCTCATGGTCGTGCTATGTGAGCCTAAGGTTAGTCCATTAACCTAGAAAGGATTGATATTAGTGATCTTTCGCGAATTTAGCGGCTGATGCACCTGCGATACGGCCATAGGTCACGATATCAGAGATAGCGTTACCACCTAAGCGGTTAGCACCATGCACACCACCAGTGACTTCGCCCGCAGCGTATAAACCTTCAATAGGTTTACCAGTTTTTTCACTCTTCACTTCGGCTTTAGTATCAATCACGATACCGCCCATTGTGTGGTGAACCGCTGGCGCGATTTCTAAGGCATAGAAAGGTGCGACAACTAACTCACGTGGTAAATCAGGACGTTCGAATTGAGTGTCTTTACCTGATTTCACGAAACCATTATAAGCAGTCACTGTTTTTGCCAGTTCAGCTGCTGGTATATCGAGTTGTTTCGCTAACTCTTCGATGGTTTTACCTTCTTTAACGATGTTCAAGTGAACATAACCTTCGATGGCTTTCAAGCTCTTACGGATAGAGTCATCGAATACGAGGTAAGCACTTTCACCTTTTTGTTTCAGGATCGCAGCAGATGCTTTGTCACGGGTAGTGATTTCGTTCATGAAACGGTCACCATCACGGTTAACCACGATCGCACCGTTACCACGTACGGCTTCGGTGATCATCACACCGCCGGCTGGTGAGTAAGTTGGGTGAGCTTGGATATATTCTAAGTCACGTGTTGCTGCGCCAGCTTGCAGAGCGACGTCTAAGCCGTCACCGGTAGCACCTGGGTGGTTAGTTGCTTTAAAGCCTTTTAATTTAGGATCGTACTTAGCAACGCGGTCGTTGTTTTTCGCGAAACCACCAGCAGCAATAACTACCGCATCGGCTTTGATCACATAGTAACCAGTGTATTCACCTTTCACTAGAACGCCGGTCACTTTACCGCTCGCATCCTCAAGGATACGTACAACACGGCTGTTTAAACGAATATCAGTACCACGTTTAACGGCGTTGTCCCACAGTACTTGTGCAACGTGAGCACCAACACCTGCACCACCGGTTGGGCGGTGGCTACGGTTAACGCTTGCGCCACCCATACGGCCTACGTCAGTCATGTCGGCACCCATAGAGGTTAACCAATCAATAGAGTCTGAAGAGTTGTTGGCCAGGACTTTCACTAATTCAGGATCGTTAATGTTACGACCACCTTTCATGGTGTCGTCGATCATGATTTGTTTCTTATCTTGGATACCTAACTTAGCTTGTGGCTTAGTTTCTGCGGCGTTCATACCACCAGCAGCCAGTTTAGTGTTACCACCTGGGATAGGTTCTTTTTCTAACAGGATCACTTTTGCGCCAGCATCACGGGCTGAAACGGCGGCAGCAAGACCTGCACCACCAGAGCCGATAACGACAACGTCAGTTGTTTCTTTCACGCCTGCGGCAATGGCTTTATCTTGAGCTGCTTTGTCTGCATCAACAGGAACAAACTTACGTTCCCACTTGCCGCCAAATGGCATATCAAAGCCGAAGCTATGGCAAGCATCACAGTAGGTTACTGATTTTTCGTGGCCTTTGTGGCAGCTGGTACAAGCGATTTCACCGATTAAGTGAGATTTGTGCGGAGAAACTTTATCTTTTGGCGCTGCAGCAGCCAGTTCTTTTAGATCACCGTGGCAGCTAACACATTGGCCATTTTCATGAGTCAGGTTGTCGTTGGTTACGCCACCTTTGTCTGATACGTGGCAGCTATCACAGCCACCCATTTCACCGTGAAAATCGGCTAGTACTTCTGGTGCAGCATAGGCTGTGCCAGCCATTGCACCAGAGATCAGCATGGCTAGTGCTGTTTTTTGAATCTTTCTTGTGAACATAATTGTTCCTCCGCCGTACATTTCATCTACTTAATAAGGGTTATTCATCATGGCGTGATATTTATATTTTACGTGGCTCACGCGCTTTTAGAGTATTCTCCACGAACAAAGTTACCACTATCTAAAGAGGTATATGCGTACTTAGGTCACATAACGATTGTTACAGTGAGAATTACATAATTGAAATGTGCAATATGGCTGAAAATATTACTGAAATTGAAGTTAATCACTTAGAGAATACGGTATAACTTGCGTGAGTTAACATATTTTGGTGGGCTTAATTATAATTTAATAATTGTTTTTTAGCGTGGGTATAGTCAGTTTTTTGTTGTTATAGATTTGATTTTAATGGTTTATTTTTGATTTTGCTCTTGGTCATGAATGTGCGAGAATTTATAATGTGAGTATTCTATAAATAATTAAATTCCACCAGTGTTTTTTGAATAAATATATTATATTTTTCCAAAATGTTATTTAAGTGGTGTTGAGGGGTTAAATTTATGCCTAGGCAGCAGATTTCTGAAAAACGTTTTTGGGTACAGCGACTTAGTAAAACAGCCTTAAGGGCTTTACATATATTAGGCATTGCAGGTGCGGGTGGCGGGATATTATTAAACATTGATAAATCCCTTTGGTTAAATTATTGGTATCTCGCCATGAGCACCGGCAGCATATTAATGTTGTGGGAAATTATTCGGGATTGGCGTTGGTTAATTCAACTTAAGGGTGTGTTAACCCTTGGAAAATTAGGTTTGCTTTGTCTGTTTATCCCCCTTGCCAATTACAAGCCAGAGTTGTTTATCTTGGTGTTATTTTTATCTGTGATAGTCTCTCATGGCCCGTCTGGACTCAGACACTATTCGATAGTGCATCGCAAACAGATAGACACTAAAAAAGAGATAAAGGGATGACACACGCTACACTCTGCACAGCTTCGAGCTTAATTACCCAGTTTCAATGGCCCGAGCTTGCAGGGCTTAAGGTATTGGATTTAGCCTGTGGTTCTGGGCGAAATGGATTGTGGTTTCTGAATCAAGGCTGTGAAGTGACCTTTATCGACCAGGATTTGAGTACATTGGCCAAGCTAACACACGACAAAGCACATCAATGGCAGTGGAATTTAGAAGATGGCAGCGCCCCTCTGTTACCCCAAGACACTTTTGATATAGTGCTAGTCTTTAATTACTTACATCGGCCACTGTTTCCGCAAATTGCCGCTAGCCTTAAGCTCGGGGGACTCATTGTCTATGAGACCTTTACGTGGCAACAGGCGGAAATTGGCCGCCCTCGCAATCCCGATTTTTTACTCAAAGAACACGAACTACAATCCGTATTTGCTAACTGGCGACCTTTGAATTACTTTGAAGGGCGGTTAAGCGATGCTGTTACGGGTATTGAAAGTGCTAAGGCGCAGTTGATCGCGCGAAAACCGCTCCAGTGATCCCATTTGGGGTCAACTGCCACCATAAGTATTAAATAAGTGTAAGAGGCCAAGGATGTTTCCGTATCCAGAGCAGTATCGTGTTGCCATGCCACCTATAACCACGGCGCTAATGGTGGCTTGGGCCCTGTTAAGCCACAGCTTGTTAGCCGATGCTAGCCCTTTTGCCTTGTATCCACTGTTTACCTTGTTTCCAGCTGTTATTGGGCTGCATTTATATTTGATTTGGCTTGCCAAAGGGATGAGTCGACTCGACCAATGTTTTTATGCCTTAGTGCATATTCCTCTGGCCTTTGTTGTGTGGACTTTCACTATTATGCATGTGAATGGTAATGCCTTTTCTTAGGGCTGAACCGGGCAGAGCCTCAGGTTAGCCCGTTCAAATGGCTTAACTTCATTCGAATACCTTAAATAAAAAAGCGCCCCGATGTTCGGGGCGCTTTTTATCAATCTCTTGCGGGTGGGTTAGGCCGTAGTGTTGATATTGTGGCCGGTATTTCCCACGGGTTGAGGTGTGGCTGCGTTAATTAAATCAACGGCAATTTGACCTTCCGCCTTTTGCTGCTCTTTGGCTAACTGCGCCACTTTAACGCCAACGGCACCATTTTCTAAGTTAGGCGTGATAGCTTGGGTGTTCAGTGAAATAGACATAACTAACCTCAATTGTAAGCTGAGTCTTTGTATCGGCAAGCTCAGGTTTTACTTTAGTCCTTTATCCTAAGTTTGCCAATCCAAAACCCTGTTATTGCTTATACCGCTTTATTCGCTTTTGCCGTGAGTAACTTACGACTAAGTACTATGATGGCGGTTAAGCCCAATGAACCTAGAATTAATCCCAGTGCCAGCCCAACACTCTGTAGCGCAGTGGGATCAATCACTAGCGCAACCCCCATACCAAACATCATCACACCCGACATCAGCTTGAGTGCTTGGCCTTCTTTTTCGGTCAGTTTACGTTTGCCTAAGGTCGCACTAAATACAATCACAATAATTGCCAGCGGGATCACATAGACAATGTTGTATAAAACCAGATACATATAGCGCTCAATCTCAGGCAGGTTATGCATGGATAGTACGCTGGTATAGATCATTGGGAAGCCTGCGGTGCAGAGCAGTTCGTAGGCATTGGCTAAAATCGCCAGTACAGTCGATCCCAGAATTAAGGCGCCTAAACTACTGGAATTAGAGAGTTTCCCCATGCGTTTGATCAGGCTCGTACGGTTTTCAGCTGACATTGAGAGGGTGACTTCTCCTTTAGTAAAGAAGTAGTCTTTTACGTTAATGGTGCCTGCGATCAAGGCTAAGACCCCGGCCGCTAAGATGATCATTCCACCATCACTACCTGCTCCTAGCAGTTTGAAGATATTCAGCCATGCCGTCATAAACAGGAAATAAATAAAGCCAGAGAAGAACACGAAGATACCGCCGACTAACAGCATACGGCTACGGCTCTTCGCATTAACCATAATCGACAGTAAAAACAGCAATACGAAGAAGGCGCAAGGGTTAAAGGCATCGACGCCAGCAAGTACTAACGTTAGCAGCGGGAGTGACATCGTCTCGGGAGTGACCACTCCGACAAGTGGTAATTCAACGGGTTGTACTTCAGCTTGGTCGGTACTTGCCAAGCTAGTTGCATCGCAGGTGCCTTCACCTGAATCGGTTCCGCAAGTGCCAAACAGAGGTTCACTATTGGTCGGTGCAGTTGACGCAGCTCCCTTTGTTGGCATATCCGCTTCGCTTAGCTGACCACCTAAGGATAAGTAACAATTCTTCAAACGATTAACGAGGAACTCGCCAGTAACCGCTTCGCTGGAATAACCGATAATGGCTTTTTCGCAGCTCGCCATATAAGGAACTGAGCGGGCTTCTGTGGCAGTTTTGGCGGCAATATTTTGCCAAATATCCTGTACGCCAGGTGCAGAAACCATATGGGATTCAAGTTCTATCCACGGATATTTTTGCGGTAGTGAATCAATAAAAGGGTGAGCTTGTGCGCAGTGTGGACAGGTTTTCGACCAAAAAAAGTAGAGTTTAATCTTAAGCTCACCTTGGGCGTTGACGTAATGCCACGTTTGATCGGAAGTATTTGGGGTGTCGGCCCAACTAGGTGCACTGAGCATTGCTAATGCGAGAGAGCATAGCAGAGCGAATTGGGTTAAGTATTTAGTCATAGTGCCTCCACAATTGTGGACAAGATGTGTTTTAAATGGATTTCTGACTATTACTCTACTGAATTCAATCCTTTTGATTAAATTAAGCATTAAGAAATGTTAGTTAACTCGCGATTAACTGGTTTTTGGGAAGTGAGGCAGGTTTACTGTTGGGGAAATAAGCTGCGAATAACTGAAAAGCACCCCAAGCTGCTTTTCAGTCTATGGTTAAGCGCTTAGTTTAATGCTATGCCATTAACACTCAGTTTTACATCGATATTATTACGTGTAGCGTTAGAATATGGACACACTTGATGGGCATGTTGTACTAAGGCTTCGGCTTCAGCTTGCGGCAGGTCAAGATTGACTTCTAGGGCGACAGTTAAGGCAAAACCTCCCGCATCATTGGCACCAATGCCAACCACAGCACTGACAGGCGCTTCAGTAATGGCCACTTTGCCGATTTTGGCAACGTGCAAAACCGCATTAGAGAAACAAGCCGCATAACCTGCTGCAAACAGTTGCTCAGGGTTCGTTGCTAATCCACTTCCGCCCATTGCCTTTGGATAGGCGAGTGCTACATCGAGTAACCCATCATCGGTACTGACTTGGCCTTGACGACCTGCTCTGGCGGTTGCTCGGGTTTCATACAATGTTTTCATGTTTAGATCCTCAGTGTTTAAATGGTTAATTTAAGTTGTGCGCAATTTAATTGTGGTAAACTATAGTTCGATCTTTAGTGTGAATGCAAGTATATTGTGCGCAATATATTTAAGTTTTTTGGAATGACTATGCCAAGCTATGAGTTAACTTCAATGGAAAAGGCGTTAGAAATGTCTGAAACCACCAATACAGACAATGTGTTATGCCTAGAGAATCAAGTTTGTTTTTCTCTATACAGTGCAGCAAATGCCATGGTGCGAGCTTATCGTCCTATGCTTGATAAGCTAGATTTAACCTATCCCCAATATTTGGTCATGCTAGTGTTGTGGCAGGAGCAGGGGATTAGCGTGAAGACCTTAGGAGATAAATTGTTCCTCGATTCGGGTACATTGACGCCGTTACTTAAACGTTTAGAGTCAAAGGGATTAGTGAGTCGCGGTCGTAGCGAACAGGATGAAAGGGTTCGGGTGCTCAGTTTGACTTCTGCTGGTCAGGCGTTAAAGCAACAGGCCAGTGAGATCCCGCATTTAATGCGCTGTAAAATTGGGGCTGAGATTGATGATCTTAAAGCGCTAAAAGCCATGTGTGATAAAGCATTGGCACAGTTGCACAGTGTAGATTAGGTATCTCTATTCGAAAGAATTGGGATACGTTAGCCAGAAGCACGTCAGGATGGATAAAACCTCTATGAGTTCATTCGATATTGCTATTATCGGTGGTGGCATCAGCGGTGTCGGCATTGCCCAATATGCCGCAGCGGCAGGGTATTCAACTTTACTTATTGAAAAAGGTGAGATTGGCGGCCAAACCTCAGCCAATTCCAGTAAGCTTATCCACGGTGGCCTACGTTACCTTGAGAGTGGGCAAGTTAATCTCGTGCGTAAGTCACTGCTTGAGCGGCGAAATTTACTGGATCTGGCGCCTAGCTTAGTCAAACCTGTTCCTTTCTACATTCCCGTCTATCAGGACAGTCAACGCAATCCGTTGACGATACGTGCTGGGCTGAGTTTATATGCATTGTTGAGTGAATTTGATCCGCTTGGGCGTTTTGTCTCTATTCCCGCAGTGCATTGGCATCGTTTTAACGGGCTTAAACTCACGGGGTTAAAAGCGGTATTCCAATACTGGGATGCACAAACCGACGATAAATTACTCACTCAAGCAGTGGCGCGCAGCGCTCAAGCACTTGGCGCGCAGATCTATGCCGAGGCAGAGTTTTTGCAGCTCAATCATTTACGGGAGCATATTGAGCTTAGCTTTCGCCATTGCGGCCAAGTACAACAAATTGATGCCAAGCTCGTGATAAACGCCGCTGGCCCTTGGGTTAATCAGGTATTAGCTAACGTTGAGCCGCCTCTTGCGGGTGTTGAAATCGATTGGGTGCAGGGAGCGCATTTATTGCTCGACTTGCCTGCACCAGAGGGGATTTTATATTTAGAATCCTGCTTCGATAAGCGGGTGATTTTTGTGATGCCTTGGTATGGACAAATGCTCATTGGCACCACTGAAACAGTGCTGACATCCATCGATACCCCTCCCCAAGTAACGGAATCTGAAACTCATTACCTCTTAGGTATTTATCGTCATTACTTTCCACTTTCCCCATCGATTGAGGAGCTTAAGGCTAAGATAGTGCAAACCTATTGTGGCGTGCGAGTGCTACCTAAACAGGCTAGTTCCGCTTTTGAGCGGCCTCGGGATACCTTAATGCAAACCTCAGTTTCGCATCCAAGGCTGCTGAGTTTATATGGTGGCAAACTCACGACCTTTAGAAGCACTTCTGCTGAAGTAATTGAATGGATTGAACAAAAGTTAGGGAAACGTCCACCAATCGCCGATGTAGACAGCCTCAGATTAACTTAATTCTGTCTAACATTGGGTGTGATGCTGTGGTTGAAGATGATCTTTTTGCATAAAAACGCTAAAGTGTGGCGCTTTTTAACTGAGGCCGTTACGGTATTTGTTATGCTTCAGTTGTTATCTCAATTTCACTCGCCATCTCAATAGATAAGATAGACGGGAACTGCTGTGGGTACGATGCTGTGAGTACATTAGTGCAATGTGGGTATTTTGAACAAGGCCAATGCCAATCCTGTCGTCATATTAAGCTCCCTATGTCGATGCAATTAGCGGCGAAAACCCAAGAATTACAGCAATTGTTAGCCCCATTTGTTGAGCATACTAATACCCAATTTTTGCCGCCCGTAGTGGGTGAGAACCAAGGTTTTCGTAACAAGGCGAAAATGGTGGTGCTGGGCGCGGCTCATGCGCCTGTACTGGGGATTGTCAGTCCAAGCGGTGAGGCGGTGAGTCTCTGTGACTGCTTGCTGTATCCTGCTGATATGCAAGCGTTGCTCCACCGTCTGGAGCGTTTTGTGCAGCAAGCGGGTATCCCGCCGTATCGTATCGATAAAGCCAAGGGCGAGCTTAAGTTTATTCTACTGACGCGCAGCCAAGTGCGCGGCGAATATATGCTGCGTTTTGTGCTGCGCTCATCCGATGCCATTGCCCGTATTGAACGGGAATTACCCGCGTTGCTGGCTGAATATCCACAAATCAGCGTCGTATCGGTAAATATTCAGCCCATTCATATGGCGATCCTTGAAGGGGATGAGGAAATTTTCTTAACTGAAAATACTCGTCTTGAAGAGCGCTTTAACGATGTGCCTTTGTTTATTCGCCCAAAAAGCTTTTTTCAAACGAATCCACAGGTTGCTGCAAAGCTGTATCAAACCGCCCGTGAGTGGGTTGGTGAATTTGCACCAAAGTCCCTGTGGGATTTATTTTGTGGTGTGGGCGGTTTTGGCTTGCACTGCGCCTCCAAAGATATCCCTTTAACTGGGATTGAAATCGAAGCCGAGGCGATTGCGTGCGCTAAGATGTCGGCGCAAATGATGGGGCTGGATAACGTGCAGTTTATGGCCCTCGACTCTACCGATTTTGCCAAGGGTGATGCGGCGCAAACAAAGCCCGATTTGATTATTGTCAATCCGCCGCGTCGTGGGATTGGTGAGTCCCTGTGTCACGCCTTAAGTGAATTTGCCCCTAGGGCGATTTTGTATTCCAGTTGTAATCCCAAAACCCTTGCTAAAGATCTCGCCCATATTCGTGGCTATCGATTAACTAAGGTGCAGTTGTTCGATCTCTTTCCCCATTCGGATCATTTCGAAGTCTTAGCCATGTTGGTAAAAGATTAAGCGATCTAAATGAATGATCTCCTGAGCAGTAGATCGCTATAGTTTAGAGGTTGATAAAAAGGAATTTTGTTCATTTTACCTTTGGTTGAGTATTTTTGTGTCTTGCTGATTTAGCTTTCATTAAACTGTCTTTTTAGTGACATAATCTTGTTCACTTTATGCGTCGAAGGGCAAAGTTTATGCTACAGATATTCTTACGTTTTTTTTCTCTTGGTCTGATGAGCTTTGGTGGCCCAGCGGCGCATATTGGTTATTTTCGCCAGACCTTTGTCAACGAACTCGCCTGGCTTGATGATAAACGTTATGCCAGTTTTGTAGCCTTAAGCCAATTTATGCCGGGGCCGGGATCGAGTCAGGTGGGGTTTGCTATTGGTTATCATCGTGGTGGGCTTTTAGGGGCGATAGCCGCCTTTGCTGGATTTACCTTGCCTTCCTTCGTGCTGATGTATTTGTTGGCGGTGACGACTGCCGCTTGGTTAGGTAACGAGTACATGCAAGGCATTGTGCATGGCTTAAAACTGCTGGCCGTCGTGGTTGTCGCAGATGCGGTATTGGCGATGTTTAAGCAATTTTGTCAACGGCAAACGGCGCGTTTACTCATGCTCGGTAGTGCCGCTGCGATACTCATTCTGCCTTTCTTATGGACACAAATCACCTTACTGTTGCTTGCTGCCATTTTAGGTATGTCATTCCTGAGTGCGACTGAGAGCGAGTCCAGTAAAAATGAACCGATTAGGTTAAATTACCTGAGCTTAGGATTATTCGTTGTCTTATTTGTGGCGAGTTTTTTTGCCTTAAATCTGGGGATTGAAGCAGGGATTTTTGGTGAGTTTTTTCGTGTCGGGAGTTTAGTCTTTGGTGGCGGCCATGTGGTGCTGCCACTGCTTGAAACCGCTGTGGGTGATACAATGAGCGGCGATCGTTTTCTCACCGGATACGCCTTTGCCCAAGCCGTGCCTGGGCCTATGTTTACCTTTGCCACCTTCCTTGGCGCTGAGATGATGCTAGACAATCCCTTTGTCGGTGCGGTCATCGCAACTGTAGCAATATTCTTACCGGGATTTTTATTGATGCTGGTGGGCTTAAAAAGTTGGCATGCGATTGCCGCAAGGCCCAAGATTGCCGGCATGCTCTCGGGCATAAATGCCTGTGTGGTGGGATTATTGGCGGCTGCGCTGTATCAACCTGTATTTACCCAAGGGGTGTTATCTGCGGTGGATATGGCTGTTGTCTTGCTTGGTTTTGGTGCATTAAAACTCTTTAAACCGCAGATGTTGTTACTGGTCTTAGGTTTTAGCCTATGTGGCATAGGACTGATATTATTAGCTTAAAATCAGTTGAGTATAATTTTTATCCTCTATAGAAAATTTTGTTAACCCAAGCGCTAAGTGGATGCACCTTTTTGGCTATACTTCGACCATATAAAAAATATAAATTACATCACTCTGGAGTAAGCAAGCATGTCGAATTTAAGCCTGCGTAATAAATTACTGCTGTTATCTTTGTTTCCCCTCATCTTGACCTTATTAGTGTTAATGACCGTTTCCTACTATGTCGAACAGGAATCTCTCGCGGAAGAGGTTGTGACCTTTAGAACAAAATTAGTGGGCGAACGTAAACAACAAATTAAAGAAGCGACCGAAATTGCCGCGGGAATTGTGCAATACCAATTGTCCTTAAAGGAGCAAGGTAATGTGAATCAAGCATTGCGAGATATTCGTTTTGGCAGTGCGGGTTACTTCTTTATGTATGATTCTCAAGGTAAAAATATATTCCATGCCTTAATGCCTAATTTAGAAGGGCAAAACAAAATCGATATGACCGACCCGCGCGGCACCAAAATTATTGTTGGTTTGCTGGATGCTGCTAAACGGGGTGATGGTAACTTTTCTTACTATTATCAGAAGCCTAATACCAATGAGCAAATTGAGAAGATAAGCTACGTGATGATGGTTCCCGGTACTGACTGGATGTTAGGAACTGGCGCTTATATTGATGATATTGAAGCCGTAGTTGAAGATTATCGACAAACTGTGACTGAACAGATGGCTGAGAAATCGTTTATGATCCTCCTCATCGCCATTGTGTTAACGGGGATTACGGCGTTTATCATTATGGTCGCCGCCCATCGAATGGTCGTGCCGATCAAAAATATGGCTGATAATCTTAATGATATCGCTCAAGGTGAAGGGGATTTAACTAAGCGCTTAATGGTTAAAGGTGAAGACGAGATTGCTCAATTAGGTCGAGCTTTTAACTTGTTTGTCGATAAGCTACAAACCATTATCGGTGATGTGGCGAATGCGACCGCCAAAGTCAAAACGGCTGCCAATGCGATTCATGACCAAACGAAAGTGATGTCACACCAACTGCTCAGTCACAACAATGAGACTGACCAAGTCGTTACCGCGATTACTGAAATGTCATCTACCGCGAGTGAAGTCGCGCAAAACACCACCCAAGTGGCCGAAGCTACTCAAGCGGCGACAGGTGATGTGGCTAACGCTCAGCGCTGTGTCGATGCATCATTAGAAGAAATTGCTGGATTGATGGCGCAAATCAATAATGCCGCGGGCAGTATCAAATCGTTGAGTGAACAATCGCAGAAGATTAACAGCGTATTGTCGGTGATTGGTGGCATTGCCGAGCAAACCAATTTGCTCGCTCTTAACGCAGCCATTGAAGCTGCCCGAGCCGGTGAACAGGGACGGGGTTTTGCCGTAGTAGCCGATGAGGTACGTAACTTAGCCAGCCGAACTCAGGCAAGCACCTTAGAAATTAATGAAATGCTATCAGAACTGCATAAGCTGGTCTCGCAGGCGGTGAAAACCATGGACGAGAGTCAGCAGAGTTGTGTGCGCTCGGTTGAATCTTCCCGTGCTATTTCTGAAAGCTTAGGTTCGGTTACCTCGGCGGTAACGGCGATTAACGATATGAGTACCCAAATTGCCACCGCGGCTACCGAGCAAAGCTCTGTGACCGAGGAAATCAACCGTAACGTTTATGCTATCCAAGAAATTGTGAATGAGCTGCTACATTCCAGTGAAGATGCGGCAAGGGTGAGTCAGACTGTGTCGCAGGAAGGGACCAATCTTGGCAAGTTAGTTGGGCAGTTTAAAATTTAATACTGATTTATTATTGAGTTATAAAATAAAACGGGAGATAACATCTCCCGTTTTTTATATCCATTTATTGAGTCGTATCCCCAAATATCTGTTTAGGCTGGTTCGATAACCCGCTTAGTCACCTTTTCAACTCTTACTGCGCAAACCTTATATTCAGGGATATAAGCCACGGGATCTAAGGCATTGATGGTGAGTTTGTTCGCTGCGGCTTCGACAAAATGGAACGGCAAGAACAGTACACCGGCTTGGGCGCGTTTAGTCACAAAGGCATCGATTTCAATCTCTCCGCGGCGGGTGATAAGGCTAATTCTGTCGCCATTATTTATCCCGAGTTGCTCGGCATCATAGACTGAAATCATCACTTTAGGTGCGCCGAGTAAATCCAGTCCCGGTGTTTTACGGGTGAGTGTACCTGTGTGGAATTGTTCCAAGAGCCGCCCCGTCGATAGCGTCAGTGGATACTCGTTGCAGGGCATTTCGGCGGGAAGACGATAACTGACGGGCGTAAATAAGCCTAAACCGCGGGTGAATTGACTCTGGTGCATAATCGGTGTCCCCGGATGATTTTCATCCGGACAGGGCCATTGAATACCCTGAGGCACTTTACCCTCTGCACTTGTGGTTAATCTCTCCCAACGAATACCGCGATACTGGGGTGTTAATACATTGATTTCAGCCCAAATAGCCTCTTCATCTTTGTAATCCCAGTTTGCGCCCATGGCATTAGCGAGCGCTTGTACGATCTGCCAATCGGATAAGGCTTCCCCCGGTGAGGCAAGCGCTTGCTCGAGTCGTTGTACCCGACGTTCGGTATTGGTAAAGTGACCGCGTTTTTCTACGAATGCGGCGGCGGGCAAGACCACATGGGCAAGCTCGGCCGTCTCGGTTAAAAAGATATCCTGCACTACCAGAAACTCAATTTGACTCAGTGCATTAAGCACATGAGCTTGATCGGGATCGCTCAGCACTGGATTTTCACCCATCACATATAAGGCTTTGATTTTGCCCTTGGCAATGTCGTGCATCATGTGGGTTGCCGTGACGCCAATTTCCCCCGATAACGGCGTTTGCCAGTGGTTTTCGAAGCGCATTCTGGCATGAATATCCGTGACCTTTTGATAGCCTGTGAAGTAGTTGGGTAATGCACCCATATCACAAGCCCCTTGCACATTACTCTGGCCGCGTAGCGGATTGATACCCGCCCCTGATACTCCGATATTGCCGCAGAGTAGTTGCAGGTTAGAAATGGCGGTGACGTTATCGTGGCCTGTCGTATGCTGAGTGATGCCCATGGCGTAGTAAACTGCCGTTTTTTGTGCAGTGCCTATGGTACGCGCGATGCGGGCGATATTCTCAGCCTTAACGCCTGTGATTAGTGCCGCGTTTTCAAGGGAATAGTCCTCCTTGGCAAGCTCGGCATACAGTGCCTCAATGCCTTCGGTACGCTCGGCAATATAGTCTTTATCCTGCCAATTATTGCGAATAATCTCCGCCATAATGGCGTTTAATAGCATCACATCCGTGCCCGGTCTGTGGGCAACATAGAGTTCGGCCTTTTCTGCTATGCCTACGCGTTTAGGATCGGCCACGATTAATCGTGCGCCGTGCTGCATTACCGCCTGCTGGATTTTTGAGGCAATAATCGGGTGGGCGCAGGTGGTGTCTGAACCGATGATAAAGATAACATCCGAGTCCTTAATACTTGGAATATCATTGGTCATCGCGCCACTACCAATACTCTGTTGTAAGCCCGTTACCGTCGATGAGTGGCATAGGCGGGCGCAGTGATCGATATTATTGGTACCAAGAACGCTGCGGACAAACTTTTGCAGCACAAAGTTATCTTCGTTAGTCGCTTTGGCAGAGGCGAGACTAGCGATCGCATTGCTGCCATCTTGCTGTTTTATCTCGGTTAAGCGTTTCGCCACATAAGCGATGGCTTCGGGCCAACTACAAGGTTGTAGTTCGCCATTTTTACGTATTAATGGTGTCGTGAGGCGTTTGTCGCTGTGAATAAAATCGAAACCAAAACGCCCTTTAACACATAACATGCCTTGGTTAACAACCGAGTCTTTATTGCCTTCGATATGGCGAATGCGATTGGTGTTAGGGTCAATTTTAAGATCCAGACGACAGCCTACACCGCAGTAAGTACAAATCGTCGAGGCGGTTTTAAGTGCTGTTTTATCGCCTTGGCGTTTGTCCCGCGCATCGACCAGTGCGCCAGTGGGACACACCTGCACGCAGTTGCCACATTGTACACAGCGACTATCGGCCATGCTCGCGCTAAAGCCAACTCTCGGCGCGCGGCGCACGAGGCTTTGACTGATTTCCTGTGGCAGCGCCTGATAGGAATCTTCGGTAAATTGGATGGCGCAGTGGCCGCTCTGCTGCTGGCACACATCAACGCATTTGCCGCAGCTAATGCAACGGTTAGCATCGAATTGAATAAAGGGTGAACTCTTATCTACGCTGAAATGCCGTGCATTTTCAGTGGATAAGCTTTTGCTCTCAACACCGTAATCCGTAGCGTAATCCCTTAGTTTACAGTCGGTATTGGCCTGGCAGGCGCACTCAAGGCAACGCGCCGCCTCTTGCATAGCGGCATCTGTGGGAAAGCCCAATTCGACTTCACTGTAATTCAGCAGCCGTTGTAGTGCTGTTAATTCGGGCATTTTCAAGCGGGGCTGACGTGGCGTATGGGGATAAAGCGTTGGTGCGGCTTCTGATGTTGTTTTTGCTTGCTTAAGGGCGCTCGGAATGGTTTTTACCGAGTTAAAATCGTGGGCATGTAAATCACAGCTAAGGCCAATTTGAAGCATTTTATCAATGGCTTTTGCCGCTTTCCGGCCATCACCAATGGCGGCAACCGCGGTGGCTGGGCCGCGGCGGGCATCGCCCATCACAAACAGTTTTTCCACACCCGATGACATGGTTTGCTCACAACCAATGAGGGTGTTCCAGCGACTGAGTGCCAGCTCGCCATGGCTGAGTTGCCCCATGGGATCTTGCATAAAGCTCAGGTCTGGTGCCTGCGAGACGGCGGCGATAACAGTGTCGAAGGCTTCGGTAAAGGTTTCCCCAGTGTCCACGGGGGCGCGTCTGCCTGAAGCATCAGCTTCGCCGAGCGCCATTTTGCTGAAGGTAACCGACTGTACATGTCCATTGGCATCACTATGATTTTCAATGGGATTGGTTAAGAAGTGGAATTTTACTCCTTCAACTTCGGCCTCGTGTACTTCGTAGGCTTCGGCGGGCATTTCGGCGCGGGTACGGCGGTAGATTAAGGTAACATCGCAGCCTTCACGTACCGCTGTACGAGCACAATCGATGGCGGTATTGCCGCCGCCGATGACTGCGACTTTTTTACCCAACTTCAGTTGCTTATCGAGGCAATGAGCCTTAAGAAAATCTACTCCAAGATAACAGCCCGCCAGCTCCGAGCCTTTATAATTCATTGGCACCGCTTTTTGGGCGCCGATCGCAAGGCACACCGCATCGAAGTCGGTGACCAACTGGGCTAAGTGAACCTCATGGCCGAGTCGAGTCTGGGTATGAATGATTAAACCATTACGACTCAGCAGCTCGATTTCTTTATCGAGAATCGCCTTGGGTAAACGGTATTCGGGAATACCGTAGCGCAGCCAACCGCCCGCCTTGGGCATGGCTTCAAATATCTCGACATTATGCCCTTGATTCGAAAGATAATAACCCGCACTTAAGCCCGCAGGGCCTGCGCCTATAATGGCAATTTTCTTACCCGTGTCTGCGAGGCGTGGCGGTTGATAGCTATTGCCGTGCTCGTCATCGGCTAAATCTAAATCGGCAGCGTGGCGCTTAAGTTGGCGGATGGCAATAGGGTCGTCGACGAGGCCGCGGCGGCATTCGGTTTCGCAAAACGCGGGGCAGACACGGCCAATCGACAGCGGCAGTGGCAGAGTGTCTTTAATGACTTTAATCGCTTGGGTGTGGTCACCTTGGGCAATGTGGTAGAGATAGCTTTGTACATCGACCCCCGCAGGGCAGGCCTGTTGGCAGGGCGCTTCACAATCGGCAAAGTGATCACTCAAGATGGTGTTCAGTGCCGCTTGGCGCTGTTTGGTTAAAAACGCCGATTGGGTGATGACCTTCATGCCTGTTTGGGCTGGGGTTTCACAGGCTTTAACGCAGCGCAGACTGGCATCGCTATTTTCGATTTGCACCAGACAGAGGTTACAGTCCTGCTTTTCGGCATGGGCTTGCGTGTCCAATTGCCGTGAGGCGTCAGTGGGATCGCACAGGCTGGGAATAGCAATACCCGCCTTACGGGCTGCGTGTAATAGGTTATCGCTCGGCTCGGCCGAGACTATCTGATTATCGATTCGAAGTTCTATCATCCCATGGCCTTTTATATTTGTAGGGTGCTTGCTGCATGGCAGGCTTAAGGTGGATTTGAGTATAACTAGAGCGCTTTAGAAGACGCTTATGGTCGAGGGAAGTTTGATGCTAAATTGCTGCTGTCATCACAAACAGGCGTCAGACTGTGCGCTGATGAAAGTTTATTGGTGGAATACTGTGATTATCTCAGCATTTTATATGTGTTTTATCTGTATCTTGTTTAATCCTATGCAGTTTTTAGTGATTATCACTGTTTAGTAAACTCAATTTTTAATTGAATTGGGGCGTCAAGCTGGCAATTTCATGTAAGATCACAGTCTTAACTCGGCTTTGTTTGTTAATCTGCCGACCCTAACGGTGCTTTTTATGCTGATAAAATCGCAGTGAAACGCTATCACGCCCTAGGTTTACCAGCGTTGTTAGGTTAAAATGCGCGGTTGCAATTACCGTTAAGCGCCGCCTGCTTTGATGGGAAACCCATTAAAACGGCAAAAATAAGCGAAGTTAAAAATCCATGTTTGAAGTTAATCCAGTAAAATTCAAAATTAAGGAGCTTGCCGAGCGTACGCAGCTTCTTAGGGGGTATCTTTGACTACGATGCTAAGCATGAGCGTCTAGAAGAAGTCAGCCGTGAACTTGAAAGTTCTGAGGTGTGGAACGAGCCAGAACGTGCTCAAGCCCTAGGTAAAGAGCGCGCCAGCCTCGAAGCCGTCGTAAAAACTATCGATGATATGGACTCAGGTCTTGAAGACGTTGAAGGTCTACTTGAGCTTGCCATCGAAGAAGAAGACGAAGACACCTTCAATGAAACCACCAAAGAGCTGGATTATTTAGAGAGCCGTTTGGCCGAACTCGAATTCCGCCGTATGTTCTCTGGTCCACAGGACGCCTCAAACTGTTACTTAGACATTCAGTCGGGCAGTGGTGGTACAGAGGCGCAAGATTGGGCCAACATGGTACTGCGTATGTATCTGCGTTGGGGTGAAGCCCACGGATTCAGTCCTGAGCTGATGGAAGTGACCGACGGTGACGTGGCTGGTATTAAGGGCGCGACCATTAAGTTTACCGGTGAATATGCCTTTGGTTGGTTACGTACCGAAACTGGCGTGCACCGCTTAGTGCGTAAATCGCCATTTGACTCATCGGGTCGTCGCCATACGTCTTTCTGCTCGGTATTCGTTTACCCTGAGATTGATGACGATATCACTATCGATATCAACCCTGCTGACTTACGTATCGACGTATACCGCGCCTCGGGTGCTGGTGGTCAGCACGTTAACCGAACCGAATCTGCGGTACGTATTACCCACTTACCGACCAACACGGTAGTGCAGTGCCAGAACGACCGTTCACAGCACAAGAACAAAGATTCGGCGATGAAACAGTTAAAAGCCAAACTGTTCGAATTAGAAATGCATAAGCAAAATGCCGAAAAGCAAGCCGCCGAAGATGCCAAATCTGACATCGGTTGGGGCAGCCAAATTCGTTCTTATGTATTGGATGATTCCCGTATTAAAGACTTACGCACTAGCGTGGAGACGCGCAATACCCAAGCGGTACTCGATGGCGATCTGGACAAGTTTATCGAAGCCAGTTTGAAATCAGGGCTGTAATTAATTCAAAGGTATAGACGAGAAATAAGATGACTGAACAAGTACAAGATGAAAACAAACTGATTGCCGAGCGTCGTGCCAAGCTAGACAGCATTCGCCCGAACTGCAGCGCTAATGCTCACCCTAATACGTTCCGTCGCACCCATAAAGCGGCTGAGTTGCAGGAAAAATACGGTCAAAACACTAAGGAAGAACTCGAAGCCTTAGGTTTTAGAACCAGCATCGCTGGCCGTATCATGGCAAAACGTGGCCCATTCCTGGTGATCCAAGACGTGTCTGGTCGCATCCAAGCTTATGCTGAAAAGGGTGTACAGGCAGATCTGAAGGAGCGTTACCAAGGTCTGGATATCGGTGACATCATCGGCGTAACTGGTCAGTTGCACTTGTCTGGTAAAGGCGATCTGTACGTGAACATGGAAGAGTACCAACTGCTGACTAAAGCACTGCGTCCTTTGCCTGAAAAATTCCACGGCTTAACCGACCAAGAAACCCGTTACCGCCAACGTTATGTGGACTTAATCGTTAACGAAGAATCTCGTCAAGCCTTCGTAATGCGTTCAAAAGTGGTTGCTGCAATCCGTAACTTCATGATCAAAAAAGAGTTCATGGAAGTTGAAACCCCAATGATGCACGTGATCCCAGGCGGTGCTTCAGCCCGTCCATTTATCACTCACCACAATGCGCTGGACATGCCAATGTACCTGCGTATCGCGCCAGAGTTATACCTCAAGCGTTTAGTGGTAGGTGGTTTTGAGCGTGTGTTCGAAATCAACCGTAACTTCCGTAACGAAGGTTTGTCGCCACGCCATAACCCAGAATTCACTATGATGGAATTCTATATGGCCTATGCTGACTACAAAGATCTGATGGACTTAACCGAAGAACTGTTAAGCTCTATCGCGATTGAACTGTTAGGCAGCGCGCAAATGCCATACGGCGAGCACACGGTCGATTTCGGTGGCCCATATGCCCGTTTAAGCATGTTAGAAGCGATTCAGAAGTACAATCCTGACAACGCGACTATCCAAGCCATGACTTACGAGCAAGTGAAAGATCTTGAATTCATGCGTGAACTGGCTATCAGCCTAGGCATCAAGATCGAGAAGTTCTGGACCTGTGGTCAACTATTAGAAGAAATCTTCGGTGAAACTGCTGAATGGCAGTTAATGCAACCGACCTTCATCACTGGCTACCCAGCGGACATTTCGCCACTGGCACGTCGTAACGATGACAATCACTTCATTACCGACCGTTTTGAATTCTTCATCGGTGGCCGTGAAGTGGCTAACGGTTTCAGCGAATTAAACGATGCTGAAGATCAAGATAGCCGCTTTAAGGCGCAGGTTGATGCCAAAGACGCGGGTGACGACGAAGCCATGTTCTACGATGCAGACTATATCACTGCGCTGGAACACGGTTTACCGCCAACAGCGGGTCAAGGTATTGGTATCGACCGTTTAGTGATGTTATTCACTAACACTCACACTATCCGTGACGTGATCCTGTTCCCAGCGATGCGCCCACAGGCTTAATTGCTGTATCGGGTTGCAGATAAAACCTGCGACCCAATGGCATTGGATGAATTTAAAAAACCAGCCTTTTGGCTGGTTTTTTATGGGCGATTCAAGGGGGGAGCAATAGCTATTTTGCCAGTTTACATTCTTGAACGTTTTTCATGCCTTCGGTATCTGAGACTGCTTTTAGTCCTGCACCACCCACAAATACACCCATCTTGATATATTGCTCGAAGAAGTAGTTTTTACCCCCTTCTGTTTTCACTGTTAAATCATTTTCGCTGAATTCAGATTCGGTCGATAACTTTTGCTCACCGGGATCAACTTCTTTGTAAAAATAAACTTTGTTTGCTGACTCACCAATTAGATTGCCGTTAATGTAGATATTTTTCTTCAGTGCTTGTCCAGCAAAGCTATTACGGTAAACATAGATACCGCTTTTATTGTCAGCTGGTTTTTGGAATGTTTTTAATTTGGCATCTTCTTCCTGTGATGCCATCGGCACTGAAGCACAACCAGTCAGAAATAGGCAAATAGCTAACATGGGGGTAAGTAGTTTTTTTAACATCATCAATCCCTAATTTAAAAATAATAACAAGCCTGTGGAGTCGGCTCTCTATATCCATTAATACTGATTAGCTCGGTATTAACTCCTGTTTTCAAGGAAAGGGGGGGCGGGGGATGAACAGAAAAAACATCATCCTGACACAAGCCTACGTGATTTCATATGGCAAATGATTAGTAAAAAGTGCTATTTAATCAGTAAGCTAAACCTACTATCCTTGATGTTGCGCAATATAGCTTAACTTGTATCGGCCCGCTATCTGTTTGTAATTTAAAGTGTGATTTTGTTGCGCCAGTTGTTGGTTTTTGTGATGAGCTTCATTGGCAATATTTCATTTTTCACTATTGAGGTGTTTTAAACTCATTAATGTTATGGCTATAGAGCTTGAGGAAATTAAGAAAGGTAGCTCTATCTTCCATTCGGATCGTTTGCTAAGGCTTTTATCGAAATGGCGGCTTGTCTGCACATCAATGAATAGGTGATTAATAATCTCGATAAGCCAAATGTATTTAGTTTATCATTCTGAATATTAAATCTTTTTTAGCTTTTATGATTGCCGATTTACGATTGTTTGTTAATAGGCACTTTTACTCTGATGTGTTTGTTGGCTCAAAATTAAGATTTTTCTCATAAAGTGAGTGTAAAAAGTGCTGATATTGCTGATAAAAGTCGTGTTCAGTTCTATTCCTTTCGGCATATACCTCTTATACTTAGCCTCAACCCTGTGCCGTAGCACATTCGACTTATTAACGACTCAGTGAATTCTACATGAAGATCCCTTCTCTGCTTGGTAGTTTTATCTTGGTATGCAGCAGTTTAACTGTTGCCGCGACAGCGCATTCAGCCGATTCGGCCTCTGTCACTACAAAAAGCACCGCAACTAAAGCAACTTCTGCTAAAAAAGCCCCTGCTAAGCAGGAGGTGGCAGCTAATAGTGCATTAGTCGTTGATCTTAAAACTAATGAAATTCTCTATTCCAGTAATCCCGATGCCGTAAGGCCCATTGCCTCTGTGACTAAGCTAATGACCGCGATGGTGACCTTAGATGCTAAGTTACCTATGGATGAAAAGCTTACTATCAATATCAATGATACTAAGGAAATGCGCGGCGTATATTCGCGGGTGCGTATTGGCAGTGAAATTAGCCGTAAAGAAATGTTATTGCTGACATTAATGTCATCTGAAAACCGTGCCGCCGCAAGTCTTGCCCACCATTATCCCGGTGGCCATAAAGCTTTTATTAAAGCGATGAATGCTAAGGCGAAAGCCCTAGGGATGAAAAACACTCGCTATGTAGAGCCTACTGGATTGTCAGAGAAGAACGTCTCGAGCGCGCGGGATTTGGTGGTGTTACTAAAGGCTAGCGAAGGCTATCCCATGTTAGGCCAGTTAAGCTCGACCGAAAAGAAAACCGTAACCTTTGGCAAACCAAAGTACAGCCTCGATTTTAGAAATACCAATCGCTTGGTTTATAAAGATAACTGGAATATCCACCTCACTAAAACGGGCTTTACCAATGAAGCAGGGCACTGCTTAGTGATGCGTACCGAAATGGCCAAACGCCAAGTGGCCTTTGTTGTGCTCGATGCCTATGGTAAGTATACCCATATGGCCGATGCTAACCGTTTACGTACTTGGTTAGAAACAGGCAAAGTCACTCCGATCCCCGCGGATGCTAAGCAATATAAGAAGCAGCGCAATCAGCAGCAATTTGCTAAGGTCAGCGAGACCTAAGGCAGGCGTTTCCTGCTTATCCATGTCCCGTCACAGGATAGGTTGACCGTTTTTAGGCCAGAATCGTTCTGGCCTTTTTATTGTCATTTTTCTAGCACTTGTGTTGTAGATGATTGATAGGCTTAACTAAAAGTCAATTAATCACCCCGTAGAGGGTGCGTTGTGTGGCGATACACCGTATTATTGGCAGGTTTTTTCTCTCAAGGATGATATGCGTGTGGCGTTAGTCTTAAAAAAACTCCAGTTGATCTATGTGCCCTTTATACTGCTCTGCCTGCTATTTGTCTCTGGCTACAGCTTGCTCCATTGGTTGTTGATTATCGAGTTCCAACTGCTGAGCATTGACGAATCGATGATCAATTTTTGGCTGCCGCTGATATTGCCTTGGCCCTTGCTGTTTTTCTACTTAAGACCTCGGCTTAAGTTATTCCGCTTTACCAAGAGTAATAGCCGTTTTATCTATTTTGTGATTGCCGTGCTGTTGCTAGCCGTGCCCACTATCGTGGCGCAGGAATACCTTAATAGCGCAACGGGCAAATTGACTCAACTCGAGTCCATCAATGCACTATTGCACCAGCCGCAAACCAAGTATTACCAATTAAATCAGTTTTATATCGATAAAAAACATATCGGCGTACAGCGCAATATTGAGCCGATTGGCAAAGGTAATAGTGAGCTGCGTATGAGCCTGTATATTGCGATGCCGATATTTGCTAAACGTAACGAGAGTTGGTTGGTTGGTGCTAAAGCCTTGGCATGGTATGGCAAAGTTTATGAGAAAACGATCAGTAATAGACTCGAACCGCAGCAGAAAGAAGCGCTATTTCAAGAGTTTATTCATCAGAGCCAGCACGATTTTAATGCCTTTAAGCCTGAAGACTTTGTCTATCTTGACCGTATCGGTCCGTCGACCCGCTACACTCAGCTACTGACCGCTGCCCAAAAAAGCTCAGTGTATTTCGATGGTTATCAAACTGTCTTGATGCCAGTGAATAAGCCCTTCGAGGCGCGTAATGGCCATAAATTAGCGTGGATTATCGCCTGGTTAAGCTTTGGGGCCATTCTGTGGTTGTTGATGATTCTGATGCTAAAACTGGATGAAACGCAGGCGTCTAAGGCGGCGCAGCTAAGCATAGAAAAACCTAAGGCAGAGCTTTATGGCTTTTTGGCAGAATTTAAACCTAGGCAGGGTTTTGTTATCACGCCTATCTTGCTTTATATCAATAGCTTGATATTTGTGTTGATGGCTTTTGCTAGCCAGCACGTTATCGCCTTTCCAAACAGTCTGTTGCTCGATTGGGGCGCAAACCTTCGCCAGTTGGTTTTGGATCAACAAGTTTGGCGGTTGATCAGCAATGTGTTTTTACATGGCGGCTTGATGCATTTGGTTTTTAACTTATACGGACTGTTTTTTGCGGGGATGTTTTTGGAGCCGCTGCTGGGTAAATGGCGTTTACTCGGGGTCTATTTATGTTGTGGTTTAGTGGCGAGCATTGCCAGTATTAGCTGGTATGAGGCGATGATCAGTATCGGTGCCTCGGGTGCCATTATGGGATTATTTGGGGTGTTGATCATGTGGATTTGGTTGGGCTTATTGCCCTTGGCGGACAATATGCCACTTGCTCTGAATCTGACCCTATTTGTTACTGCAAGTCTTGTGATGGGGCTCTTTGGCGGCGTGGATAATGCCGCGCATCTTGGCGGTTTGGGCTGTGGATTATTGCTTGGGAGCCTGCTACGGCCAAATAAGATGCAACCGCAGGCCAATAAAAAGCCGAGGTAAAACCTCGGCTAATGGGTTTTACTATTAAATGTAAGCGGTATTTAGGCGTGCTCAAACATCAGGAAAAGGTACACAATAAACAGCACTATATGGGTCGCACCATGGAGAGCATTGGTTCTACCGCTGCTAAAACTGACTTTGCAGACCATTAAACTGGTGGCTAAAAGCACCATATCCGCCGCAGAAAGGCCTAAGTGTACCTCTTGATTTATCACACTTCCGACAATCAATACTGCGGGCACGGTGAGAGCTATGGTGGCGAGCACTGAACCAAAATAGAGGTTCATCGCCCGCTGCAGTTGATTATTGAGTGCAGCCTTAAAGCCACCTACGGCCTCTGGAGATAAGATCAAACAGGCGACAATAAAGCCGCCCAGTGCTGGCGGCGCCCCGAGAGAGGCCACGCTGTAATTAATGGGCATAGCAAGGGTTTTGGCGAGCAGAATCACCACCAGCAAATAACCAATCAACAGCATAGTGTGGTAGATATTACTGCGCAGTATGCCGTGATGCTCTTCGTGGTCCTCGTGGTCGGCATCGACAAAGAAGTGGCTATGGCTCTTAGTTTGGATCACCAAAAAGATGCCATAGAGCAAAATCGAGATGATGATGAGCATCCAAGACATGGGCTTGGACATGCTGCCAATGGTGCCGCCCTCGGTAAAGTTAGGTAGCACTAAACAGAGCAGGGCGAGGGGAATAATCGCCACTAAATAGGATTTCACCCCATCTAAATTAAAGTGCTGAGTGTGATAGCGCCAGCCACCAAGTAGCAGAGTGATACCAACTAAGCCATTGGTAATAATCATGACTACGGCAAACATGGTATCCCTTGCCATCACTGGATTTGGCTCGCCCGTTAACATCACCGAAGAAATCATCACCACTTCGAGCGAAATTACCGACAGGGTTAAAATCAAGGTACCGTAAGGGTCGCCGAGCTTGATGGCAAGCGCATCCGAGTGACGCACCACGGAGAAAATCGCCCAAGTTACCACTCCGAGTAGGGCGAGTGAAACGGGAATATAGGTTGAGAGAGCCGTGCCATCGGCGAGCAAACTTTCACCGCCAGTCTTGAAGAATACTAACGTGAGTATTCCGAGTAGCAGGGCAAATTCGTCTTTGATAAATGTCTTCATAGGCAGTTGATCCAAAGCGGAAAAAGGCCGTTAGTATAGACATTGGTTATGGCACACTTTGCATGAATATTCTTTTAGATTTGGGGTTAGGCATAAAATTTTGAGCGAGATCGCTTTTTTATTCAAAACCCCAGTTATCGATTAATACCTTTTGCTTAGCCGATTTTGCGAGTCACAAACTAGGCAAACTGCATGCAAGCTAACGTAATTTCTTAGCCATGGTGCTCGGTATTGATCAACTTGCCGAGCTGATCGTAATGATTCCAATCACCCGCTTGGCGATCGGCTATATAGCTGCCTTCACTGCGTTTTTCGCCATTGGGCCAAAACTGTTGCCATAAGCCTTCCCTGCGATCCTTCAGATAAGTGCCTTGTTCGGCGAGTTTGCCATTGACGTGATAATAGCTAGCTTCACCTTCTTTTTGACCCTTTAGCCAAGTTTCACTCAGTTTAGGGTTACCATTTTGATGGTATTCCCTGCGCTCGCCGTCGAGTTCGCCTTTTGTGTATTGGGCTTCGAGTTTGAGCTGGCCATTGCTGTAATACTCTTTGCTGCTGCCATGCTGCTGATTATCTAAAAATTCGCTGCTGGCGGCTAAAATGCCATCCTCATACCAGCTTTCCCATAATCCTGTTTGCAGGCCTTTATCCATAGTGCCGCTAAGTTTAAGCTGGCCATTATTGGGATAATATTCGGCATAGGTGCCCGTTTTATCATTGTTATCATAGGTTTCTAAGCGATAAACCACTTGTTTAAAGCTGTAGTACTCGCTAGTGCCGTGGCGTTTATTATCTTTCCAGTAGGTTTTTTGGCTGATATTGCCCTCGGGGATCGCGCCGTAGGTTGGATCTTTGGCTTCATAGCGGTAATCAATCCACAGGCCAGTTTTTTGATTATCCTCGTATTGGCCGGTGACGCGGCGGCGACCTTGGTAATATTCGGCGTAATCGCCATTGAGTTTGCCGTTAACAAAGGTTTGTTCTTTTTGCTTAAGGCCAGAAGCATATTGGACCCAAAGGCCTTCTTTTAAGCCTGCTTTATATTCGCCTTCTTCATTAAGGTCGCCATTGTAGTACCAACGGCTAAAGTGGCCGTCGAGGGGATAACTATTGCTGTTATCCGCTTTGCTGCGGGCATAGTGAGCAAGTTCTTTCGGTTTGCCATTATCATAAAAAGACTCGTATTTACCGACCCAAGCGCCCTCGATACGCTCGCCGCGCTCATTGACTGTGCCATCTTGGTAAAAGGATTCGGAGCGGCCGGTGAGTTTGCCATCCACATAAACATCTAAGCTGCGGAGCTGGCCATTGGTGTGGTAACGGCGAAATTCTCCGTCACGTTGACCTAGCTTCCATACCTCTGCGGTTTGCAGTTTGCCGCCGTTATAGCGCTCAAATAATCCATCCTTTAAGCCCATGTTGTAGCTGCTTTTTTCGATAAGATTACCGTCCGCATCATATCGCTCAGAAGGGCCGTGCAACGGATATTGACCATTATCAGCCAGTTGCGAGTCCTGGTAGGTGCGCAGTTCTTTAAGTTGGCCATTAGGGTGAAAGTACTTTTGCACGCCTGCGAGCATATCCTGCTTGTAGTTCAAATCGCTGGTGAGCACACCCTCAAGGTTAAAGTATTGCTGGCGCCCCTCTAGCACATCGTTGAGGTATTGCTCTTCGACTTGGAGTTTGCCAAGTTCATTAAATTGCTGGCACTTACCGTGGCGAAGCCCCGCTTGATAGTGGCACAGGCTCGCCAGTTCACCACTGGGGTAGAAGGTGCGTTCTTCACCCTCAAGTTTATCAAGATTAAATTGGCTGGCACTGGCTTTGATGCCATCGTCGAAAAAGGTTTCCCATAATCCTTGGCGACGACCATCAGCATCAAAACGGCCGCTTACGACCACTTGGCCTTCGGAGTTTTGTTCAAGATAGGGGCCGGTGAGTTGGTTATTGGCGTAGGTTTGGCTTTGGGAGAGGGTGCCGTTTTCATAAAAGCTTTCCCATTTACCATGGCGCAGGTTATCAAGATAACTTTCTTGTGCCTGCAATTTACCGCTGGGGAAGAAGCGCTTAACTTGGGATTTTTGGCCATTTTGGTAGACAGTGCTTTGGTTAACATGGCCGTTAGGGCTAAATTCTTTCCATTCGCCAACGGGGACGCCCTTAGCAAATTGTTGTTCTTCGGTTATCGTGCCATCTAAGTCGAACAGCCGCCAAGTACCATCTTGGTAGCCCTGTTGGTAATTACCTTCAACGATTCTGCTGTTATTAGTATGAAATACTTGCCATTTCCCATTAGGTATTCCCTGAGAAAATTGCCCTAAGGTATAGCCTTGGTTATCGCGAACGATGGCGATATCGCCATTTAAGGGCATGCCCGTGGCGAGATTGTAATAGCTGGGGATCCCGTCTTGCTGGCGAATGTCGACCATCATGGAAGATAGATTTTGCGCTGCCAGAGCATGGACACTGACTAGGCTGGCTGCGGCAGTCGCGAGGCTGATAAAGCGAAATGGCGTATAGAACATGCTGATTCCTTGCTCTGGGTCTTAAGGCAGCGCCTTTGCGGCCTATATAATTACTCTGTTGAATTTATGTCTTTGGCGCAGGACATAATGCAGTGCCCTGCGCCAAGGTTTACGTTAATTGATTAAGCTAAAACGTTGAGAAAACAGGGTCAGGAGTCACTACCGGCGGCGGTGTTTCCTGATTCAAAAACTGCCCATGATTGTAGCGATTAATCACCTCTATCCAGCCATGCTCCTCAAACTCGTATTGCTTACCATCAAGCCTGCCCTGATCGTCATAATTGGCGATTTGAAGCACATAATCTTCAGATGAGCGCAGTTCCCAATGGCCGACTTGTTTACCTTGATCGAAGCGACCATACCAATAACGTCTTTCAGGGTTGGGTATTGGGCGGAAACCGTACTCACCATCGGTAAATATCCAATCGCCATCCTGTTGACCATTGCGGTATACGCCTTTTTCATACAGTTGACCATTGTTGGCATAACGTTGCACTAAGCCGTCGGGGTTTCCATGGTTAAAATTTATTAATTCAAGCAGTTGCCCTGAACTTGTCTCATTACGAAACTCGCCATGGAGTTCACCATTGTCATCATAGCTAAAGGTGAGGCTGGCATCTTCTTGCTGCTTCTTCCATTTGCCCGAGGGCTTGTCATTGGTATATTGACCCTGTTCAGCCACCCAACGCTTACCCGTTTCATGGTCGAATTTCACCATTTCATAGGGGCCTTCACGCTTGCCTGCGTTAAAATGCTCGCGGGTGATAACGTCTGTGCCACTTCGGCTCTTGACGGATTCGACATACAAGCCTGTTAATTTTTTATCGAGTTCCTCGCGACGATTCACTAATTCGCCTTGCTCGTAGTCTTCGCTAAGTGACCAATTTTTGAGTAGGTCGTTTTCTGTGCTCTCAATCAGTTGGCCTTTACTAAAGCGCTGCTGTTTACGATAAACCCAGCGATTACCTTGGTATTTGCTATCGGTGGTTTTTTTAATTTGCCCTTGTTCATCGTATTCAATGGCTTGGAGGGCATCACCTTTATCGTTAGTCAGTTCCTTTAATTGGATTTGGCCATTTTCATAGTAAGTCAGTTGCTCACCAACCTTATAATCAGCTTGATATTGGTAATGGCGTTTGACGTTGCCATTGTCAAAATACTCAAAATAGTCACCGTGTCTTTTGTCTTTAACATACTCTTGGGTCGAGATGACTTGCCCATTTAGGCCCCAAGTGGTCTCAGTTCCTTGCAATAGACCATCAACGCGATGCTCTTCACGGTTAAGTTTGCCAAGATTAAAATATTGACTCACGCAGGTTGGGTCATTGCAGATCTTGGCGGTGACTTCACCTTCGGGGCCAAAATGTTCGCTGATGCCGACTTCTTGGCCATCTTTAAAGGTGGTTTTGTAGCGGATATTGCCACCATTCCAATAACCCGTTTCTAGACCTTGTTTCACACCATTTTCATAGTGCGATTCAACATACAGTTGGCCAGTGGCAATGTATTTTTTAAGCAAGCCATGAAGTTGGCCTTGCTCGTTACGAAAGCCTTGCTCGTACGGCTTGCCATCCTCAAAGTAACATTGATATGCACCGCGAAATTGTTCGCTGGTGAGTTTGTTACCGATCTTGTTATCGGCGAGGGCACTGGCGCAAAAAAGCATATCTTTGTTTTTGTAATAAACCTCAGCCTTATAATGGCCGTCGATCACTTCGGTCGATTGTTTTAGATAGTACTGAGCCTGTTTTTCATCTTTGACAACCTTCCAATGGGCATCGAGTAACACCTTTTGTGCACTGGCATGGGTACTGATAAGTACGAGTGCTCCTAGGAGCAGTTTTACAGTAAATGGACGCATAACCGCTCCTTAAGGCAAAGGTTTAAAGGTGAATTCATAGGGGATATCGCTGGGTTCTTTGGCGATCGTCATATAACTCACCTTGGCGGCTGGGCCTGCAATACTCAAATAGCGCCCATCGACTAGCACCTCGTTAATCGGCAGCTCAGTATTTTCGGGGAGTCGAATGCTTAACAGATTGCCTTGGGCATCTTCGACCTTAAAGTAATTGTTAAGATTGCTACTCGGCTCATTGCCATATCCCGTTTGCGCCAGCCAAGATTGTAAATCGATTAACCAAGGGCGGTCTGTCGCGGCCAGTTCTAAAGGCTGCCAATGGATATCACCTTGGCAACGGATCTTACCCTTGATCTGTTTATCGTAGAAAAACTGCCGCACATGATCCGGAGTCATCAACATATAGGCACTGCCGCTTAGGGCATTGGGAACAAACTGCCAAGTGACGGGATTTTTACCCTCATTAAAACCTTGTTCTATTTCAGGTTTACAGGCGGTCGCCAAAGCCGCTGACATGGGAATAGATAGATTATGGCCATTGTCAGACACCAGTTTTATCCCTTGGATCGTATTGACCTCATTTTTAGCGCTATCTAGCGTCGGATTGGTGAAGCTACCTAGGCTGGCGTTACCAAACTCGGTGGGAGGATTCGCCAGATTTTTGTCGTACTCGGTAAATTGTACAAAGCGAATCGTCTTGGTTTGAGTCAACTCCGGCTGGGGTTGTTTCTCGATTAACACCACGGTTTTTGGGGTCTCATCGAGCTTGAGTAAGAGTGCGTTGCTGGTGAGGTGATGGCTCTCATCGGCTCCAATTAATTGTTCTAGCAGCTCCTTTTCCGTCGCCGTTAACCAGGAGGGATAATTACCTTCGCGACGGGCATCTGCGATCATGCCTTTAAACTGTTGGAAAGGCAGGTTAATACTCTGATCCTCACTCTGTTTTGATATGACTTTAAACAGTTTCGCCTCGGCATCGAGCACCTGGATTGTTAGGCTGGCATCGCCAAAGGTGTAAGGTGTTGCCAGCAATTCATCCCACGACTTTTCGACGATCTTATTCGTCTGTGGGATAAGCGTTAGCTTGGCATTAATATGGTCTATCTGCTTGAGTTTATTCGCAGTGTTATCCCACCCCGTCGCAATAATATCGGTTGCAGATTCAATCGAGGGATTATAATTCCTCGCCCAACCTCTACCGTGCTGCCAGAAGTGAATGTCAATCGCTTTGCCGTTAGCATCAAAGGCGCTTAAGTCCTCATAACGTACATCGGCTTCCACATATTGCGGGCTCATATTGTGGACAAAGCGCAATTGCAGATCTTCAGGGGTATCAGTACCCCAAGGGCCAACATTATCTAAAATACCTTGTTGATCAGGTAATAAGGATTTTATAAATGCCTCATTATTGGGGCGATACTCCTGCGGTACCTCGCTAATGCGGTATAGCTCCTTTTGCCGATCATCCCTATCGCGCTCAGCATCAAATCTATCATCGGCATGCCAAAGCGTGCTCATGATATACGGCCTATCCTTAGGCGCCATCACGGTACGGTGGGTGAAAGTACTGCCTTGGCGCTCTTCCCGTTGAAAAAACGCCATGCTCTCTAACCAACCGGTTTTACGGTTAACTTCGAACTTGCCATAGGCCTTATACTTGCCTTTTTCACCTTGTAACACGGCGATTAATTTATCTTCACTGACCTGCTCAACCGTCCAAGTTAAGCGCCCATCCATCGGGGCGCTTGTGCTATAACCGACGCGAGGCTCAAGCGCCACAGGCAAGGTTGGGGCTTGTTTAAACAAGTTATTAAGATTTTGCCAGCGCTCAAATAACTCCTTGATATCTTTTTGATCCATCTTGGCAATGGGTGTCAGTTGGCGGACTTCACCATTGTTAAATTCCACATTAAAGCCATCTTTAACCAACTGAGCGAGTTCATTGGATTTGGCTTTTGGGTCGATATTACTCACCGGGATCGGCATGCCATAATCGCTAATTTGCAGCAGGTTAGGTTGGATAAAAAAGCGGGCATTATGGGTTAGTGGCGTGGTTAAGCTGGCCGCCTTACCTTCTGTATCTTGTAACTGGTAATCCAGCAGCAATCGTGCCTGCAACACTTTACGAGTTTCGAAACCATCGTTGAGGTGTGAAGTAGAAATAATCTGATACTCGCGCGAAGCGGGTATACTTGCTGACTTATCAGAAACCTGATTATCGCAAGCCGTTAACCCAAGCGTGAGCGTGACAGTGGTACAAAGTACCCTGCATATCCCTATAGCCATTTGAACTCCATTGGTAACTTATGTTATTGAAATGTAATGATATTAATATGTTGTTTGGCGACATTATACACAAAAATGCCCCTAGGGAATAAAAAGCTCACGCCAATTTGGGCGCATGGTCAACCATAAATTGGCTATTGATGAGTGGAGAATTATTAAATGGGCGGCATAAAGCTAATTGCCCTGATAAGCTCTCATCCTTTACTCTTGGTAAGGCCGCTAGATAACTCACAAGCTAGGGAATATAAACCAGTGGTTAGCTTGTTTAATGGAGAAAGAACGATGAGCCCAGATCATAAGCCAGAACTAACCACACCACCTTTCCCTGTCATTCCTCAGGAAGCCTTTGACTGGTATGACGAATATGCCCACGGCATTATCGACCGCCGTGAGTTTATGGCTCGCCTTGCGGGCCTTGTGGCACTGGGTTTTACCATGACCACGCTGACGGGCGCACTAATGCCTAATTACGCCTTAGCCGAGCAAGTCTCCTTTAACGATCCCAGCATTCAAGCCAGTTATGTAAAGTTTCCATCTCCCGATGGTTATGGTGAAGGCCGCGGTTATTTAGTCTTGCCAAACGCGTTGCTGATCCCAGGCCAAAAGGCGGGCGATCCTAAGACCTTAGATCTCAGTAAAAAAGCCCCTGTGGTATTGGTGGTGCACGAAAATCGTGGCTTAAATCCCTATATCGAAGATGTGGCTCGCCGCTTAGCGGCCAAGGGGTATATCGCCTTTGCCCCAGATGCGCTTTACAGCCTTGGTGGATATCCTGGTAATGATGATGCGGGCCGCGCCATGCAAGCTAGCCTTGATAGAGCCAAAATCGAGCAGGACTTTATCGCCGCCGCGCGCTTTTTAAGGTCGCACCCGCAGAGTAATGGCAAACTCGGTGCCGTCGGTTTCTGCTTTGGTGGCTATATCGTCAATATGCTCGCCGCCACCATTCCCGATGAGCTAGCGGCGGGTGTGCCTTTTTATGGCACACCCGCAGCAACTGAGCTGCGCAGCCGCGTGAAAGGCCCACTGATGTTGCAATTTGCCGCTTTAGATCAACGGATTAACGATACATGGGCCGAGTATGAAGCCCAGCTAAAGGCTAATAAAGCCGATTACGTCGCTTATCTTTACCCGAATGTGAATCATGGTTTTCATAATGACTCCACCGCCCGTTATGATGAGCCAACGGCTGAGCTCGCATGGACAAGAACCTTAGATTTTTTTGGTAAACATTTACTCGTATAAGTCCATTTGGCGCTATTGCAACGCTTGATGGGCTGATGTTTCTTGTGTTACCAACTTGTAGGTGATTCATTGTTTTATACGCGAGTGGGATCAAAATACTTGCTATCGGTTCCCATCTCGCTAGAATGCCCGCTCGAATACCTTTAAGTAGAGGCGCGCTGCCTATGACTACTTGTGCGGAGGGTGATGCCGCAGATGTACAAGGAAAGGAGTCAGCGCCGAAGTAGCCAGGTCATCAAACCGAGCTGCTGGTTTTGCATCAAATAGGTGCAAGACTGCCATAGTCATCCACTATGGAGCGCTACCTGAAGGGGCTGAGGAGTAATACCTCCCTATAGGTTTTGTTTCTTTATCCTCTCGGTAGATCTCCACCCGTTTTTTGGTGAAAAGAGATCATGGACATTAGTCATTTTGCTGACTCAGGTTGGTCAGTGCTTCCCCCTTTATTAGCCGTCGCCTTGGCGATCATCACTCGTCGCGTACTGTTATCCCTTGGCGTAGGGATTGTGGCCGGCAGTTTGTTACTCAATCAGTTTTCTCCCCTTGATTCATTGCACTATATGTTCAATACCGTGCTGAAGATTTTTTGGGTCGATGGCGCACTTAATCGCGACAATATCAATATGTTGCTGTTTATGTTGCTGCTTGGTGGACTCATTAGTCTGATGACGGTTTCTGGCGCCACCCGCGCCTTTGCCGAGTGGGCAGCTAAGCGCGCTAAGACCCGTCGCGGCGCGAAAGGCTTAACTGGGGTGATGGTGTTTGCGTTTTTTATTGACGACTTTTTTCATAGTTTGTCGGTTGGCGCTATTTGCCGTCCGGTGACCGATCGCTTTCAAATCTCCCGCGCCAAACTGGCTTATCTTTTAGATTCTACCGCTGCGCCCGTGTGCGTATTGATGCCCATCTCCTCTTGGGGCGCTTATATTATCGCGCTTATCGGTGGCATTATGGCCGCCCACGGCATTAGTGAGCAAAGCCCAATCTCAGCCTTTGTTGAGATGATCCCGATGAATCTCTATGCCGTGTTTACCCTGTTGATGGTGCTGGTGGTGATTATCTTTCAAATGGATATCGGCCCAATGCGTAAACATGAAGCATGGGCGCTGGAAGGGAAGCTTTGGGATCCGACTAAGCCTCGTCCAATCGGCTTAGATATGGAAAGCCCTGAAGAAAGTAACGGTGGCATGATCGATATGGTATTGCCGATCCTAACCCTCACCGGCGCGACCGTGTATTTTATGATTTCCTCTGGTGCGGCAGTATTGGATGAAAAAGAGCTGCCATTTAGCGTACTTGGCTCCTTTGAAAACACCAATGTGGGCTCCTCGCTAGTGTATGGCGCGCTGTGCAGCTTAGCGGTGTCAATTCTGCTTGCGCTGCGGTTAAAATTGGGTGCTAAAAACTGGCTTAAAGCCGCCCCGCAAGGCGTGATGGCCATGCTACCCGCCATTAATATTTTGCTGTTTGCCTGGGCGATTGGTGCGGTTGTTCGCGATGTTGAGACTGGCAAATATCTGGCCTCCCTCGCCAACGGTAACTTGCCAATTGAAGTGTTGCCTGCGGTGGTGTTTGTGTTGTCCTGCGCCATGGCATTTGCTACCGGAACCAGTTGGGGCACCTTTGGTATTATGTTGCCACTGGCTGGCGACATGGCCGCTGCCAGCGATATCGCGTTAATGCTGCCAATGCTTGCCGCAGTGCTCGCGGGTTCAGTGTTTGGCGATCATAGCTCGCCGATTTCCAGCACCAGTATTTTGTCGGCCACGGGGGCAGGTTGCCACCATATTGACCATGTGATGACCCAGCTACCCTATGCGTTAGCCATCGCCTTTGGCGCCACCTTAGGCTATTTGGCCATGGGGATTATGCATTCAACCTTAGCTGGATTCGCCGTAAGCGCCCTGTGGTTTGTGCTCTTCACTGCTTATCATCTGCGTAAAACGAAAAATCAGCCTTTGTTAGCTACGGCATAAGGCACTTTTACACGCTATCAACTAGGGGCCTATGGGCCCCTTGGTTTTTTGTGGGCTTGAGTAAGCCTGCATCCGTTCAAATAAACTTAAGTCATCACTTAACTATCTAATTTGTAATGTGAAAGTGGTAGACAGATGTTCAGCACAACGTTATCTTAGGTTTTTAACAAGGATGAAACTTAATCGTGACCTCGATTCAGTTCACTTGCATCAGGAAGATGTGTCTTTATTTCGCAAGAACACCTCCTGAACCGTCATTCCGCACCTAATTTTCGATTTAAAAAACTTGACGGCGATCGGTCATTCTGATCTATTACTCTCTTTTGCAGGTAATTCATCATGGCCGCTCCCGCTATCTCTATCCGTAACCTCGACCACCTTGGTTTGGTCGCTGCACTTTGCCAAGAACTCGGCATTGCTCGCATGATTGATGCGGTGCTACCCAAAACGCCGCCCTACAAAGTCTCACATGGTGAAGCGTTGGTGGCGATGATACTGAACGGTCTTGGCTTTCATAGTTCGACCTTGCACATGTTCCCGCAATTCTTTGCCAACAAGCCTGTAGAACGCCTGATTGGCCCGGGGATCTGTGCCGATGACCTCAATGATGATGTGCTCGGCCGCTGCCTTGATGCCCTCTTTGAGGCCGATGTCAGCACGCTTTATCAGGTGATGGCGGAGCAGGTCGTTGAACGATTGGGGCTCAAAAGTACTGCAGTACACCTCGATATCACCAGCTTCCACGTCGATGGCGCCTATGACCAAGCCGATGGCGAGCAGCTCGGTAAGTTGCAATTGGTACGGGGCTATAGCCGCGACCATCGGCCAGAGCTAAACCAGGTTATCCTGGAGCTTATCTGTGAAAATCAGGCCGGCCTGCCCATCTACATGCAAGCCTTGAGTGGTAATATTAATGATACCAAGGCCTTTGCCCAGACGGTACGGCGCCACTTGAGCAGTCTCAAGGCCGCGCAGGAGAGTCGTTATCTGGTCGGCGATGCGGCGCTGTATTGCGCCGACACCTTGCAACTACTGGCACAACAGCAACAGTTGTTCGTGACTCGTGTGCCTGTCACCCTCAATGAAGCCAAGCGAGCCGTGGCAACCATTGGCACCCAGTCGCTGGTTGCGCTGGGCAATGGCTATCATGGCTGTTGGCAAAGCGCCAATTATGCCGACGTCGCGCAGCGTTGGTTGCTGGTGCGCAGCGAACAGGCCAGCCACCGTGAGCAGCAAACATTAGCCAAAAACCTACTGAAAGACAGCACGCGTGAACTGAAAGCCTTCAACAAATTATGTGCCCAGCGTTTTGCCTGCGAGACCGATGCGCAGGCTGAATTAGCCCGTTTTGCTGTCAGCTTAAATCTGCTGCAACTAGAAGCAGAAGTCGTGAGTGAACCTATCTATGCAGGGCGCGGAAGGCCCCAAAAGGGTGAAATGCCGGTGAACTACCAATTTCACATCAAGGGGTTAGCCGCAAGTAGCTTGGCGCGGGTGGCTGAGGCGCGCAACCAGACAGGGGTGTTCATCCTCGCGACCAATGATCACAGTGAAACGCTCACCATGGCTGAGCTGTTGGCTACCTATAAAGCCCAGCAGAATGTCGAGCGTGGTTTTAGGTTTCTGAAAAGTCCCGAATTTTTAACCTCCTCGTTATATCTTAAAAAACCGGAACGTATCGAAGCGTTGCTGATGGTGATGACCTGTAGCCTGATGATTTATGCGGCGCTGGAGCACCGGATCCGGCAGGGCTTAGTAGAGCAGAACCGGAGTGTGGCGGACATGAAAAAGAAACCCACGCAAAAACCGACTGCGCGGTGGATTTTTTTACGCTTTGGCGGGGTGCACGAGTACCAGTTGGGAGAGGCGCCACCTCAAGTCACAGGACTCACAGTGGACCAGCAGATCATTCTCGACGTGTTAGGCGAACGGTATCGGCAAATTTATTCCTAAATCAGGTGCGGAAAGTCGGCCTGAACAATATGCGATAAGACTCTAGGTGCTAGGTGCTAGGTGCTAGGTGCTAGGTGCTAGGTGCTAGGTTCTAGATTCTAGATTCTAGATTCTATAAAAGCATTACAGCAGTGCAATCCCTTGGCTAATGGGTGTTGGCCAAGTGCGGTAGCCATGGAAAGATTTTTGTCGGTTCACAAAGTAGTGAACTGGTTATTTAGCGGCCTTTCGGCCGAGGTGAATCAAGGTCGTGGGTCTTCAACCCACACCCGACCAAGAGGGGATCAACAGCAATTCCCTCTTGGATCTCCCTTGCCGCCCCTAACGGAGTTGAAAGCCCCTTGGGCATTAAGCGTTCTTATGCTATCGCGTCAGACGCTCGTCCCTGATTCGACTGACGCTATCTCGGCATCCATGCCTCGCTCACGCAACGAACGCAAATGCCCTGCGGCAACTCCGAGGGGGTGGTGTATTCCTTCGGCTCAGGTGTTATAGGTCGATTGTTAAGGCATAAAAGTGCCTGTCCAATTTTTTTAACCTCAGTGTCAGTTATAAACAATGAAAGTTATACCTATCCGAATATTTTAAATAATTTAATAAAATCAAATAAATGGATGTTATGATATGAAATATGCACTTGTACCCCTTTTGTGTTTATGTCTTTCAGCATGTGGTGGCGGTGGTGGAGATTCTTCAGCAGAAACACCTACCCCACCTCCTGTCACCAAAGATCCCTTGTCTAAATTTATCAATATTAAAGACCAATATGCAGGTATTGAGTCTGCAGCTCCATTGAATACAGAAACATTAGGCCAAGTGTACAAGTACATCTTTACACTCATTCCTGAATTACTACCGGACTATAACGATCAAAGTGGCGAACTGGGTTCGACTTGCTCTGGTGGTGGAACGATTAAAATTTCGAATGGAAGCTCAGATAAAGAAAAAAATATTGCTTTCACTAATTGCGTTGAAGATGGTATGACAACTAACGGTAAAGCTACTGTGAGAGCAAACCGATTTTCCACCGATGGAATACTTATTGATAGTACCGTGATTTTTGAGGATGTTGATGTAAAAGGTACTTTAGGTCACAGTTTACTTGCTGGTACTGCACAATATGTAGAGCAGGACTTAACTTGTGCAAAAACTGAAGCAACATATAATTTAATGTTTTCAGATGTAAATAATAAAAAACAAATCTTATTTTCAAATTTTAAATTTATTAGAACTGGTAATGAGATGGTGTTATGTGGAAATGATGGTTTTAGGATACAAGGTCGCGTATTCGATTCATCTTTAGGGTTCTGGGATGTCCAAACGAATGAATTATTTAAACTTAACACTATGGTACATGCCTATGAAGAAAGTGGTGAGTTTGTTGTTAGGGGAAGTAACAGTAGTCAAGCTACATTTTCAGTTGAATTCTATAAGGAGTTAAGAGGAAACATAATCTCTAATTACACCTATTATAAAATTATGCTACATAGTGGCATGGTAAATAAAGAATATGCTTTTTTAAAGGAATACTATAAACCCTCCATATTGACCTCATTTGAGGATGCGGATAACGATGGAATAACTAATGGTTGGGAGTTGGCTTTTGGTTTAAATCCAACATCGGCTTTGGATGCGACTCAAGATTTAGATGGTGATGGCTTTACAAATTTGCAAGAGTTCTTATCTTTTGGTCATCCTAACGATAAAAAAATACTTCCTAAAATTGCTGATCTCGGAGTTACTTTATCCCATGAAACCCAAGGCTATTCTAAAAAGATTATCGTAAAAGCTGAAGTCGAAAGTGATGTAAAATCAACTGACAGCGGAACAGTGTTGACGACCTACTCAACATCTCTTCCTGTTTATTTTGATAGCGATAGTTATGCTCATTCCAATTTTTGTACTTTAACAGATAATCGGCTCGAACTGACCTGTAAATGGGATAATATATCACCAGGATATAAAGCTGTTCAAGAGATCTATTTAAATGCTGACACAGCAAATGGAGCAGAGATTAAAAGTGTTATCACTGCAAAAATACAGCATCTTGGACATGATGAGGATTTGTCGAATAACCAAGCAACAATTGATGTTGCAAGACATGCTGCTGATGTATCTTATCGATTGTGGATTGATAACCGTCAAGAGTATATGATGGAATTAGTTGGTACTTCACAAAAGCTAGCGTTTACAATTCATCAGCAAGAATCTAAATTTGGTGGCTTTGATCCTGTGACCGGCAATAAAATTAGACTGGACATACCGGAAAATATCACATTATTAAGTGCCGAATGTGTTAATAGCCATGAAAAGTATAGTTGTTTGGTTGGAAACGAAATTGTTTTTAAAGACTATCAATGGGCTTATAGTTTTACACTTGATATTAGGGGAGATAGTCAAGGGGAAGGGAAGTTAGTATTCAATTCACTCAGCTCTATAACTGGTGATAAAGTGTTATCTTCAATACCATTTCCAATAGTGGTTGGTCAATCTACAGAAGCATTACAAAAACAGATTGATATGGCGGCCGATGGTGAAAAAGTTAATGTTCCGGCAGGAATTTATATTGGTGATTTAGATTTATCTAAAAAACAAACGCTATTAGAGGCGGAATCTAAAGGTGCTAAGCTTTATAGCAGCGAAACTTCATTTTGGCAACCAAGTTTAATTATTGATAAAAATAGTAGTGTAAATGGTTTTACCTTAGCTAATCACTATATAAAGGTAGAGGGTAGTGGAGGTGCTATTACACGTAATTTATTTGATGGTACACCAAACAACCTCATGTCAGTATCCATTTTAAATAGCGGAGAGATGCTTTTTGAACAAAATATATTGATAGGTAAGGCTCTCGATAATGGTTACGTATCTAGTAATTTGGATGATGATTACCATTGCCCTAGGATTGAAAGCGGTAATTATGCTGTTGCACAAAATACTAAGACTAGACTAGTGAATAATATATATTTTGGCAATCTTTTGGATGCGCCTGATTTATATTTCGGATGTCAGTTTCTTAATGCAAGTATGTCCTCTGAATTAGAAATCTACAATAATACTTTTCTTGGGCTAGAATCTGTAGTGAAGCTTATTTATTATGGGCTTGATGAGCCATATTATAAAATGTCAATCGATAACAATATCGTTTCAAAATCTAGATATTTAATTGATAATGCTTCGTATGCTAGTACTTTGTATAAGTTTGCTTCTGGAAGCAGCATTAACTTAAGTAATAATATAGTTAATGATGTTAGGGGGGTGTATATAGATATGCAGGACCAACAAGTTGAAGTGAATACTTTTTTTGCCGATCCTTTACTTGATAATAATGGATATCCTTTTAGTAACTCACCGGTAATTGATGCTGGTGTGCCGTTAAACGTAGATGTCGATTTATATGGTGTAGCAAGACCAATTGACGGTGATAACAATGGAACAAAAGTCATTGATATTGGTGCAATAGAGTTTAGATTAAACTGATTATGCTACATTCTTTAATTGTTAAAGCTCTAATTGCTAAACAGTGGATGCAAGTTTGCTAAATAACCAGAAATGACTCATGGAATGTAAAGCACAGGAATGGCAGGTTAGTATTACTATGACCTGCCCATTTTTCTCAACGTCACTGGTGCAACAATGCCAGTTCTGGTGTATCCCGTAGTATTTATGTTTTCTGATGAAAAGAGCTGTTCAGAATAGAAATGGATTTTGGAATGAAATCAGTTTTACAAATTACCTTAGGGATCTTGTTAGCGGGTTTGGTCACTTTGTTAGTGCGAATTGGCTATTTGAGTTATATCGAATACCGCCTGACGCAAGGGCTTAATGAGTTTGCTATGCAACAAAAGCAAACTGAACTTGCTCGCCAACAAGCCGCAAAAGAACGCAAGATTATTGAATATCAACAGCAACAAATTGCAATTCAGCGGGCTGCGGAACAGCAACGTATCGCTCAGCAAAATGAAGCGGCACGCATACGTAAAGCCGAAGCATGGCGCAAATACTATATCGTCCCCGAAGACTGCAAAAACTATAAGTCAGATGAGCATATGGTTAACTGTCTAAACCATAAAGCCGATGCCAAAGCAGAATTTGATAGAGTTTATGATTCTACAAATATTCAATAGATTTTAGTTTTTACTTAATATTTAATAGTTATCTTGATTGGTTTTTAATCATTTTAAGTTTTAATTTTAAAAAAATGGAGTTTTTATGAGAATTGATGAAATAACATTTCACAACTTTAAATCAAGAGATAGATTTGCTAGTGTTAATTTTTCTGATGATAATGTTACTATTATTTTCGGTGATAATGGTTGTGGGAAAACAACATTTTTAAAAGCTATTAGCGCATTTCTTTCTCAAGATGAAAGTTCATTAAAGGCATTAGGTGTTAATCGTATTGAATGTAAAATATCTGATGGTGGTAATGTAAGAGATGTTATAGTCTCAATGGATGATGGGGTCTTTAACTGGGAAGAATTTGAAAATAGTTTTTTACAAAATTCCAGATCTCTTTCTTTAGGTGTTGAACGAGGTGTAAGCACTCAGGCTGTGAATATTGATCCTGAGCTATTCTATGATTTTTTTATGAATTTCAATAAAAATAATGATTTTTTTAACGAAGCTCGTTCAGTTGGCTTTCAGAGAAAGAAAATTTTTGAATTATCTGAGGAGTTATCATTCTTTATTAGAAGGCGAAATGCTGTTAAATATAGAAATAGAAGGCCTGAAATTGACTTTGGAAAGCATCATTTATATTTACAGAATATTAAGATTGAAAATATTGAAGAGCTTTTGTTGCAACGTTATAGGATAGCTAGGTTCACAGCTACACGAAAAATTCAAAGCGCACTATTTGATACCTTGTCAGTTGCTATCGATATAGAAAATAGTAACCCTTCAACAAAAGTTTCAAATAGTGAAGTGTTAGGGCAAAGGATATTGGAAAATAAAGATAGAATTATAGAGGCTCTTGATGATGGTGAGGATAATAACTTTAAAAATAGAATTGTTAATATTTTAAATAAAATTAACCAGAAGGGTGAGCTAGATAAAATACTAGGACATTCATTACTAAGTCAACTTTTTGAAAATATGATTGATGAATTGGAAGTTGAAAAGCTTGTTTTAAGTTCTATTAACTTATTGGTTGACAAATTTAATGGATATTTAATAGATGGTAAAAAACTATTTGTTAATGGTAGGGAGGTTTATGTTGAAATTGATGGTGAGCACCATACTGTAAACGAGCTTTCAAGTGGGGAAAGACATATATTAACTTTTTTAGCTTTGGTTCTTTTTGAGGGGCAGGATCGTAATTTTTTAATTATTGATGAGCCTGAAATATCATTGAATATAAAGTGGCAGCGAGAGTTGATGTCTATTTTTTCAGCTCTGTTACCTACGACTCAAATTATTGTTGCTTCTCATTCTCCGGCATTAGCTAAGAGAAATCCGAATTTCCTTTCTGAACTGAAGGTTTGGAGATCGTAAATGTCAGGAAATTTTTATGAAATAGATGAAATCTTCAATGAAGCTGTAATGACAGGTGTTCCAGCAATAATTGTTGAAGGGATGGATGATATTCTTATTTATAATCAGTTATCGGCAAGGGTTCCATTCGAAGTAGAAATTTATGCTGTTGAAAATATTGAAGGGTATTCGGAAGGGTGTGAGCAGGTTATTACAGCTATAAGAGAGCTTAACAATATTAAAAATAGCAAGTATAAGCTGGATGAACACATTTTAGGTATTATCGATAAGGATGTTAGGGATTATAGAAATGAATTGCCTGCTTTGGAACCGATATTGGTACTTGAATACTACTCTATTGAAAGTTATTTTGTTTCTAAAGATGTGTTGCATAATATTCTTTGTTTATGTACTAAGGCTGGTAAGAGTTTAATTAATGAAGATCTTTGTGTTAAGATCTTTAAGGATGTGGAAAAAAATCTACTAAGTTTATATTACTTTTCACTCGAAGCATTAAGAGCTTCTTTGGATTCTGAATATAAGTCAATATTCTTTTATTCTTACCCAACAGGTAGACTAAATGATGTTAAAATTCAACATGCTATTTTAAGTAAGATTGATGAACTAGATAGATTTGCTGCTCATCTTGACTTGTCTCCAAACTTAATGACTTTAAAAAGTATTTCAAAGGGTAAGTGGTTGGTTGAATCTTTTTCAGTCGAAATTTTAAAAAGTATTAACTCTCTTAATGGAATGTGCTCTGGCGGTGAAATTATTACTTGTCAGTTCTGTTCGACAGGAGCATTTCATAAATGCCTTTATAAAATAAGAGATGGTATAAATAATAAGTCGATAAAAAATCTCGCTTTTTCTTTTATTGGTGGGGCCGATTTTGATCATATTGTTGATAGGATTTATAAAATTAAAAATCACATTCTTATGTCAGCATGAATAAATCGCTAGGAATTAGTTTTTACTAAGCTGTTTTCTTATTTATTAGTTATTTAGTTTTGGTTTTTAGGTGAAGCCATTAATTTTATTTGGTTATTGATAAAAGTTTGATTAGACACCCATTGCTAAATCCGCAGAATAAAATGGATATCCATTGTTAGTGCGCGATCGTAAATTTCTGGTTATTCTTAGGTTAAGCATTAAATAAGGTGCTTTAATGCTTAGTCCTTAAGGAACTCAGATAAGCCTTGGATGATTAAAAATGATTCGATATCTATTATTCGTATTCTTTGCTCTTGTGCTATGTGTGAGTAATGCGCTGGCAGGCGAATATCAGCTGGATTGGCCTGTCTCTGGTGAGGAGCTGATTTATCATTCCTGCGGTTGTGCTGATTCCTGCTGGGTTGCCGAGGTTCGCCAAGCTAAAGCGGAAAAGCCGCTCATCGCTAAACTGAGATGCGACTGCGAAAAACTCTATTTTACTGATGAAACTGGCGTAGAACGGGTTGTCGCTGAAAATTGTGATGAGTTAAACACCGACAATAAAATGGATTTGATCCCAGAGCGAATCAAGCAACTTCAGTCACATTTTAATCCCCCTCGTTAACTCTATTTATCCTTGTGTGAAATGGAATTCCAGAACGGAAATAACAGGAGATGCATAGCTTTTTGAATGCAAAAAGTTAACTCTACTCTTACAGAAGTTCACCCATCCCCTGCGAAGTTTCTGAAGGGCGATGAAGACTCTTTATTGAAAAATGGCGCGTGACGCAGACAGTACGTCTGCGTAGCTTTTGGGGAAGGGGCGAATGAAAATCGGTGATTTTCGAATAAGCGCGAAATAAGTCTTTTATATGATGATTTTTTCTGAATTAGCCCATGCAATTTTTGCAGAGCGTAATGGGTACACCAGATAGGGCACTGTTGCACCAGTGACCTTCTAAAACATGGATGTTTTAGTAGAGCCTACAAGGATGTATGCACGGCGTGTCACTGGGGTAACAGTGCTAAAGCCTGCGGCAGGCAATGAGTTACATCATCACCTTACAGCGATATGGTTGCTAGTTCGCAATGCAAAACGAACCAGCAACATCGGGTGTGGGGTGAAGCCCCACGACCTTTTCGGTCGCAAGACCGATCTTAGATCTCAAACCGCGTTAGCGTAATCTAAATCCCGATTACTCGGGATCATAGTCAAGCACTGGCGCTAGCCACTTCTCCGTCTCTGCAACAGTCATCCCTTTACGCTTCGCGTAATCCTCCACCTGATCGCGACCAATATTACTCACGCCAAAGTAGCGGGATTTCGGGTGGGCAAAGTACCAGCCCGATACTGCGGCGGTAGGGAACATGGCGTAGCTTTCGGTAATGTTTAAGTCGATGGTTTCATTCGGCTTTAACAGTTCCCACAACAGGCCTTTTTCGGTGTGATCCGGGCAAGCGGGGTAACCCGGTGCAGGGCGAATGCCCTTGTATTTTTCGCGAATTAACGCCTCGTTATCGAGCTGCTCATCGGCGGCATAACCCCAAAACTCTTTACGTACGCGCTCGTGCATCCGCTCGGCAAAGGCTTCGGCTAAACGGTCGGCTAAACACTTGAGCATAATGGCGTTGTAGTCATCATGGTTCGCCTCAAAGCGGGCGATATGCTCATCAATCCCATGGCCTGCGGTAACCGCAAAGCCGCCCATATAGTCGGCAACGCCTGAGTCTTTGGGCGCGACAAAATCGGCCAGACAGAAGTTATCGTTACCGACCCGCTCAAGTTGCATCCGCAGGTGATGGGTGGTCAGCTCAACCTCTGTGCGAGTCTCATCTGTGTACAGCTCAATATCATCGAAGTTGACGGTATTGGCGGGGAATAGCCCAATCACGCCCTTGGCGGTGAGCCATTTTTCTTCGATGATTTTTGTAAGCATCGCCTGACCATCGGCGAACAGCTTTTGCGCCTCAACGCCGACTACTTTGTCGGTTAAGATTTCAGGGTAATGACCGTGCAGCTCCCATGCGCGGAAGAAGGGCGTCCAGTCGATGCGGTCGACTAAATCGGTTAATGGATAGTCTTCAAATACTTGGCGACCGAGCACGTTAGGTTTGAATGGGGTGTAGTTGGCCCAATCGTGCTGGCAGCGGTTTTGACGGGCGGCCTCTAGCGAGACGATTTCCTTACGCTTAGCTTGGGATAAACGCTTGGTGCGCATATCGTCATACTCGGCGTAGGTTTCATCAATGGTCGCTTGGCGAGTTTCATTGCTGACTAGCTTGCTGACCATAGGCACTGCGCGCGAGGCATCGGCAATGTAAATCGCGCCATGGGGATAATGCGGCGCAATCTTCACCGCAGTATGGATTTTCGAGCAGGTAGCGCCGCCGATAATCGCTGGAATGGTGAGCCCTTCACGGTGGAAGGTTTTCACATTGTGCACCATCTCATCGAGGCTTGGGGTGATAAGCCCTGACATGCCGATAATATCGATATTGTGTTCTTTCACCGCCTCAAGAATGCGCTCTACTGACACCATCACGCCTAAATCGAACACTTCAAAGCCATTGCAGGCAAGCACCACGCCGACAATATTCTTGCCGATATCGTGCACATCGCCTTTTACGGTCACCATCAAAATCTTACCGTTCGACTGACCTGCGACTTTTTCTTTTTCAATAAAGGGATTGAGGTAGGCCACGGCCTTTTTCATCACCCGCGCGGATTTGACCACCTGTGGCAGGAACATTTTACCCGAGCCAAACAGGTCGCCGACGATATTCATACCGTCCATTAGCGGGCCTTCAATCACATCCAGCGGACGGGAGGCAGCTTGGCGAGCCGCTTCAGTATCTTCGTCGATAAATTCGGTGATGCCTTTCACCAGCGCATGGGCGAGACGTTGATTAACTGGCCATGAGCGCCATTCTAAATCTTCTTTTTTAGCGGCACTTGAGCCATCGTCACGGAATTTTTCAGCAATATCAAGCAATTGCTCGGTATTGCTCGAGCCTTCAACCGGGCAAGGCAGGTTGAGCACCACGTTCTCGACCCGTACTTTAAGCTCTGGGTCGATATCGTCAAAAATCGCTAACTGGCCCGCGTTGACAATCCCCATATCCATACCGACTTTAATCGCGTGGTACAGGAATACTGCGTGAATCGCCTCACGCACTGGGTTGTTACCGCGGAAGGAGAACGACACGTTCGATACCCCGCCCGAAATCATCGCGTGGGGCAGGGTGGCCTTAATTTCTTTAATGGCATCAATAAAATCGACAGCATAGTTATCGTGCTCATCGATACCCGTGGCAATGGCGAAGATGTTCGGGTCGAAGATAATGTCTTCGGGCGGAAAGCCGACCTTATCGACCAGCACGCGGTAGGCGCGGGTACAGATTTCGACTTTGCGCGCCTTCGTATCGGCTTGGCCTTGCTCGTCGAACGCCATAATAATGGCCGCCGCGCCGTAGCGTTTAACGAGGGTTGCCTGCTCGATAAACTTCTCTTCGCCTTCTTTGAGGGAGATAGAGTTAACAATACCCTTGCCTTGAATACATTTGAGGCCCGCTTCAATCACTTCCCACTTCGAGGAGTCGATCATAATCGGCACGCGGCTGATATCTGGCTCAGAGGCGATAAGATTTAAGAACTTATGCATCACCTCCACGCCATCGAGCATGCCTTCGTCCATGTTGATGTCGATGATCTGCGCGCCGCTTTCTACCTGTTCACGGGCGACATCGAGCGCCTGTTCGAACTTGCCTTCTTTGATCAGCTTTAAAAATTTGGCCGAGCCAGTAACGTTGGTGCGCTCACCCACGTTCACAAACAGGGTTTGGGCGTCGATAGTGAGCGGTTCCAAACCTGCTAAACGGCAGGCGACGGGGATCTCGGGTAATACGCGCGGGGCAAACGGTTCCACCGCTTCGCGAATGACCTTAATATGCTCGGGTGTGCTACCACAGCAGCCGCCAATAATGTTGAGCATGCCTTCACGGGCCCATTCTTGGATAACGCTGGCCATGTCTTTTGGGGTTTCATCGTAACCGCCAAACTCGTTTGGTAGACCCGCGTTAGGGTGCGCCGACACATAACATTCGGCGATGCGTGACAGTTCTTCAACGTAGGGACGCAGCTCTTTTGGCCCAAGGGCGCAGTTAAGGCCGATAGATAACGGCTTGATATGGCGAAGGGAGTTATAAAAGGCTTCGGTGGTTTGTCCGGTAAGGGTTCGGCCCGAGGCATCGGTAATAGTGCCGGAGATCATCACTGGCAAACGTGCTGGCGAGTTAGCGCCAAAGAGTTCATCGAACACGGTTTCGATGGCAAATAATGCGGCCTTAGCGTTTAAGGTATCGAAGATGGTCTCGACCATAATGATATCGGCGCCGCCTTCAATCAGGGCGCGGGTCGATTCGCAGTAAGCGGTCACTAACTCATCAAAGTGGATATTACGATATCCGGGATCGTTAACATCGGGGCTGATAGAGCAGGTACGGTTAGTGGGTCCTAACACACCGGCGACATAACGTGGTTTACCCGTGGCTTTTTCGATTTCATCACAGGCCTCACGGGCGAGGCGCGCACCTTCACGGTTAATTTCGGCGGACAGCGACTGCATATCGTAGTCGGCCATGGCGATAGTTGTGGCGTTAAAGGTGTTGGTTTCAATAATATCCGCACCGGCTAATAGGTAGTCGGTGTGAATTTGTTTGATGATGTGTGGCTGCGTGAGCACTAAAAGATCGTTATTGCCCTTAACGTCGGTATGCCAATCCTTGAAACGCTCGCCACGGTAATCGGCTTCTTCTAGCTTGTAGCCTTGGATCATAGTGCCCATGGCGCCGTCTAAAATCAGAATGCGCTTTGACAACTGGTTGCGAATGTCTGCCAGTGTTTGGCTGGCTCGATGGAGAGATATCGCCATAAATGATTACCTTTACTACAGCTAAGTTGAGTCCAAAAATATGCAATTCTGCGGTAAATTGCATTTTATTATTGAATGTCGTTCGTTATGGTTTGGACATTTATACGTATAGACGTCCATAATACGCGACATCGGATTGTCAGGGCAAGGTGAAAGTCATTAGGAGCGAGAATCTAGAATCTAGAATCTAGAGTTTAGGTCCTAAGATTTTTAAAAGGCATATATGAAACAAGTTCGCTTATTACTGTTACGCCATGGGGAATGCGAGGGCGGGGCTATTTTACGTGGCAGAGTCGATGTTCCACTGAGCGAGAAGGGCTGGCGGCAGATGTTGGCAGCAGTCGCTTTGCAGGCCAGTGAATGCCACGGTATTTACAGCTCCACCTCAAGGCGCTGCGCTGAATTTGCCAAGGAGTTGGCGCTGGAGCCGCATTCCAGCTTGTCTGAGAGTTCACATTTAGCTGCACCAACGCCTTCGCCGCTTGAGGTCAACCTACTGGAGGATCTACAAGAAATGGATTTTGGCGATTGGGATGGTCGCTTACTCGATGAGTTATATCAACAGGATGGCGAGCGCATGGCGGCCTATTGGCAAGATCCTTGGACCGTGTCGCCGCCCAATGGTGAAACGATGGCAAGTTTTGAGGCTCGTATCGATGGCGCAATAGAGCAGATCCTCAATAAAGAGTTTGCCCTGCTGGCGTTGGATGATGAACAGGCCCACGGCGAGTGTAATGCCGATGCACCCACAGCCAATATCTGGGTTTTGACCCACGGCGGGGTGATCCGTCATTTAATGGCAAGAGCATTGGGGGCGGTGAGAACGGTAGGGTTTTACAGTCAACTGACTTTACCGGTTGCCGCGGTGGTGACGATTAATGTACTCGAAGATAAACATGGGACTCGATACTGGCGCTTAGACTGGCCATCGGGCCATGCTGATTGAGTTTGAAATCTCATGCTAAATGGGATGATGAACATTTTCTGATTTAAACTGCATTGCCTAATGAGCAAGATATAGGATAATGCTTTTCCCTGACGTTTGAGCGAGATAGCACATGGTGTTCGCTAAGTTTAAATGTCGCAGAAATAGGTGTTGGGAATTTCGCTTTATCCTGCGCTATTCGCTTAAGGCAATAGTCGTTATAAACGCCGGATCAACCCAAACATAATAGGGAATCGGGGTGCTGCCCATCAGCCAGCCCGAACTGTACCCGCAACTGTGAGTAGTTAAAAGAAGTGCCTAGAATCTAGAGCCTAGAATCTAGAACCTAGAACCTAGAACCTAGAACCTAGAACCTAGAACCTTCTTTGCTACAAGTCAGGAGACCTGCCTATTTCTGTTTTCGCTGCGTGCAGCCTTAGTTCTCGAGCGGGTGACTCGAGGGAGCAGAAAATGATATTGATACGTTTCGCCCTGTGGCCCATGGTGCTACTGGGTTTGGGTACAAAATATGCCTGTGGGAGCTGCTTTAAATGAAGCCTTCCACGTCAACAGATGTGCAATCTTCGGCGGTGCTAGCTAATGTGGCACTCAATGTCAGCCAATTAAGTTGGACCATCGAAGGCAAAACCATTCTTTCAGGGATTAACTTTGCCCTACAACGCGGTGAAATGCTGGGATTAATCGGCCCTAACGGTGCGGGTAAATCCAGTTTACTGCGTTGTATATATCGTTTTATTCGCCCAACTCTGGGGCAAATCAGTTTGTTTTCGCAGGACATTAACGAGCTTTCGCCCAAGGCATTTGCCTGCAAAGTAGCTGTGGTGCAGCAGGATACGCCGCACTATTTTGATATGACCACAGAGCAACTCGTTGCTATGGGGCTCACGCCCCACAAAGGGATGTTCGATACTAATTCCAGCGGTGATAGTGAAAAAATTATCAAGGCGCTTGAAAAGGTAGGTCTTAGCCATAAGCGCTATCAGCAATATGAAAGGCTCTCCGGCGGTGAGAAACAACGGGCACTGATTGCCCGCGCTATCGTGCAACAACCTCAGTTACTGATTTTAGATGAACCCACAAACCACCTCGATGTGCGCTATCAAATACAAATTTTGGAGTTGGTTCGAAGCCTTGGCATTAGTGTCATTGCCTCTATTCATGATCTGAATTTAGCAAGTGCCCTGTGTGATAGTTTGCTGCTACTGGATAAGGGGCAAGTGAGCGCCATGGGCACGCCGAGTGAGGTATTAACAGAGGAGCGCATTGCCCAAGTTTTTGGTGTTTGCGCTCAAGTGATGCCCCATCCACAACATGCCAATCCTTTAATTAATTACTTTTATGGTTATCAAAAATCACCGACGGATGATGTGGTTGTATCCGCTCCCCATAACATCAACGGGGAGATAAACACGCCATGATTCACACGTTTAAGCTGATAATGATGAATCCTTTAACCCATATTTTAACGCCATTAACCCGCCAGCAATGGCTGATTCTTGGCTTGGTGGGTTTTGCCCTGCTGACCCCGATTGCGGCCGCCAGTTTTGGCGCGGCAAATATCAGCTTTTTAGATGTGTTGCATGTGTTTATTAAATTATTCAATCAATTTTTCGCCAACGACGGTGCGTCAACTACCGCCTCGATGACGGAGCGGATTGTGATGGAATTAAGGTTGCCACGGATATTGCTCGCGTTTGTGGCGGGGGCGGGGCTGTCTTTAGCGGGCAGTGTGCTGCAAACCGTAACTCGCAATCCCCTTGCTGACCCTTATTTATTTGGCATCAGTTCAGGTGCCTCCTTTGGCGCTGTGGTGATGCTGACCTTGTTTACTGGCTCTGGTCTATTCGGTAATGCTGGCGTTATTGCCAATTCGGGGATTTTTAGTGGCTCGGGAATGTTTGCTGGGCTCCTGTGGTTTAGTTTGCCTTTCGGCGCTTTTATTGGTGCCAGTTTATCCGTTCTTATTGTTCTCGCGTTGTCAGGGCTTGGGCTCAACAGCCAAGTTGAGCGCATGCTGCTCTCTGGGGTGGCAACATCGTTTATGTTTGGCGCATTAACCAGCTTGCTGTTGTATTTTGCCAGCCCGCAGGCCACGGCATCAGTGCTTTTTTGGAGTTTGGGCAGTTTTGCTAAGGCCAGTTGGCCGCTCTTAATTTTGCCATCCATCGTTGTATTGGTAAGTTTTTTTATCATCCTCGGTTGGAAGCGGCAGATTATGGCCCTGCAGGCGGGGGATGAAACGGCTCACACCTTAGGGGTGAATGTACCTAAATTACGCCTCAATATGTTATTGCTCTGCTCGCTAATTACCGCCGTTTTAGTGGCGACCTGTGGTGGCATAGGTTTTGTTGGATTAATGATCCCCCATACTGTGCGCTTGTTATTTCCCGGGCGTCAGCCCATTTTGCTCACCGCGTTAGTGGGCGGCTTGTTTATGGTGTGGATTGATGTGCTCGCGAGATGTTTACTGGGTAATCAAGAACTGCCCGTTGGTATTATCACCGCCTCGATAGGTAGTTTTTTCTTTTTGCTGATTTTGCGTCGGCGCAACTAATTGAACTCGCGTTTTTCGCAGAGGATTAGCTAATTTAGTACTAAGTGCGTATGGAAAATAGCCGCTGTATGCGTCGTAGTTGTTATCGAACGAGTTATTGAAATCGAACGAGTTATTGAAATCGAATTAGTCACTGGAGTGTGAATGTCTCAATCAAGCCTGTCATTTCAAATCGAGCCTGTGAGTAAAGCGCAGGATCAGGTTATTCAACAAAAAATCGATCTTAAGACCAAGCCGCCAGGTGCATTGGGACAACTCGAATCCTTAGCATTACAAATTGCTCGCATTCAAGGGCCACAACAATTGCAGATAGTCAAACCGACCATGTTGGTATTTGCAGGGGATCACGGCATTGCCGCTGAAGGGGTTTCGATTGCCCCAAGTGAAGTCACCCACCAAATGGTGCAAAACTTTGCCCACGGCGGCGCGGCCATTAATGTGTTTTGTCGCCAATTAGGTTTTACGCTTGAAGTGATCGATTGCGGTATTTTGACACCCGTTGAGGGGCTAGAAGGGATTATCGATCAACGTCTTGGCGCGGGTACTGCTGCAATTCATTTGGAGCCAGCCATGCCTTTAACGAGTGTGGATAAGGGCTTTGATATGGCGCGCGAGCTTATTGAGCGTCACCATCAAGCAGGCTGTAATCTGGTTGCGTTTGGTGAAATGGGGATTGGCAACACGTCCTCTGCCGCGGCAATTATGGCGGCGATTATGCAATTAGATGTAGCTGACTGTGTGGGGCGCGGTACAGGCATTAATAGCGACACTTTAGCGCGTAAGTTAACCTTGGTAGAACTGGCGTTGCTATCGCATCAAAGTGCGCTTAGTGGGCCAAAACAAGTGCTTGCTTGTCTTGGCGGGTTTGAAATTGTGCAAATGACTGGTGCCATGCTGGCTGCAGCTGAGCGCAAGATGTTGGTAGTTGTGGATGGTTTTATTGCGACCGCCGCCGCATTAGTCGCGGTGACGATCAATGCTAATGTGCGGGATTATCTGATTTTCGCCCATTGCTCCGAGGAGCAAGGCCATCAACGTATGTTGGAATATTTGCAAGCTAAACCCTTGTTATCTTTGGGGCTTAGATTAGGTGAAGGCACGGGGGCAGCTTTAGCATTGCCGTTAATTCAAGCCGCAGTAAATTTTTACAATCAAATGGCGAGTTTTAGTGATGCAGGGATTGAGGCTGTTGTATGATGTAGCCCTGCTAAGTTATTTATTTAACTTAATTTAAAATAATAACTTTTAGCTAACCGTTTTAACTTTAAACCTTGCTGCAAGTGTGTATTCACTAAGGATGCTTTATGTCAGAACGCGAAAGCTGGCACAAAGAGATAGATTTATTTTTTGTGGCCATGGGCTATTTTACCCGTATTCCTATGCCCAAATGGGTCGAAGTCGATGCCGATAAACTCAATAAAGCCAGTCGTTACTTTGGCTTAGTGGGTTTACTGGTGGGACTGTTAAGCGCCATCGTTTTTTGGCTGACTCAAAATTGGTTACCCGCTGGGGTGTCTGTATTGCTGTCGATGTTAACGGGCGTGCTGTTAACGGGCGGTTTCCACGAAGATGGGTTAGCCGATACCTTCGATGGGTTTGGTGGCGGTTGGACGGCTGAAGACAAGCTGCGCATTATGAAGGATTCGCGCCTTGGTAGTTATGGTGCCTTGGCCTTGATTATTGTCTTGATGCTTAAATGGCAATTATTGGTGGAATTAGCGCTTTATGACCCTGTGGTTGCTGGTTCGGCGATGATTGTCGCCCATACTGTGAGTCGAGTCGTGGCCGCGAGCCTTATTTTCACCGAAAAATATGTGCGCGATGATGAGTCCAGTAAATCTAAGCCGTTAGCGCAGCACCAAGGCATTAATGAACTATTTATTTTGATCGCCAGTGGTGTGTTAGTGCTGTTGGTGTTAAAGGGGATTGCTGCACTGTCGCTGTTGTTGATTATGATCGGATTGCGCCGTTTGATCGTGGTGATCTTTAGACGTCAAATTGGCGGCTATACAGGCGATACCTTAGGCGCTGCGCAGCAAATTTGTGAAATTGTGTGTTACTTCGTGCTGCTCGTTGTAGGTAGCATTCTGTGATCCATTTAGTGCTGGGCGGCGCTCGTAGCGGTAAGAGCCGTTACGGTGAAACCTTAGTACGCCAGTATACGGCTTTAGGATTCGATGCCTGCTACGTTGCAACCGCGCAGGCACTCGATGCTGAAATGGCCAGTCGGATCCGTTTACATCAAGATGGCCGAGCCAAGGACGATATCGACTGGCAGTTGATTGAAGAACCCTTGACATTAACCGCCAAGCTTAAGCATTTAGCTAAGCCGGGGCGGGTGATTATGGTGGATTGCTTAACGCTTTGGTTAACCAATCAATTACTTGCTGTCCACCCACAGGCTGAGCCAGCTTCGACCGAATCAGATTTTGCCCTAGCTTTTGCGACATCATCTCAACACGATGTGTTAGCCCACTGGCGACAGGCCAAAACGGATTTTGTCAGTGCGTTAAATACACTTGAAGGTGTGGTGATTTTAATCAGTAATGAAGTAGGCTCAGGCATTGTGCCCTTGGGGGAACTGAGTCGCCAATTTGTGGATGAAGCTGGCTGGTTAAACCAAGATGTTGCTGCTGTTGCGGATAATGTGACCTTAGTGGTGGCGGGTTTACCGCTGACGCTTAAATCGAGCTAGCGCTCTTAAATGAGCTGGTGCATTTAAATCAAGTTGTGAATGTTATTTTGAGCCGCTTTTGCATTTAGTTCGTATAAAAAGAAGCGCCTTTTATCTTATTTCCTCTATTGAGTGATGTCCTTGCCCATGCATTCACATAACGTTGCAGATCCCACGGCAACCAATCAAACGTCAACCGCTAGTTTGCCTCAAACATCGTCCCAAGGCGCCAAAGTATTAATGGTGCAGGGCACCACCTCAGATGCGGGTAAAAGTACGTTGGTGGCGGGAATTTGCCGATTGCTAGCCCGTCAGGGTGTAAACGTCGCTCCTTTTAAACCACAGAATATGGCGCTTAATAGTGCTGTGACTGTTGATGGCGGCGAGATTGGTCGCGCACAGGCGCTGCAAGCCGCGGCCTGTTATTTAGCGCCACATACTGATTTTAATCCGATTTTACTCAAACCCAGTTCAGATACGGGCGCCCAAATTATTGTGCAGGGTAAAGCGTTAACGACACTCGAAGCCTCGGCTTTTTTTGGTGAAAAATCGAAAGATTATAAAGCCATGGCCCTTAATGCCGTTTTGGACTCCTTTGAACGCCTAGGTCAGCAATATCACACCATAGTGGTTGAAGGGGCGGGGAGCCCAGCTGAAATCAACCTGCGTGCTGGGGATATTGCCAATATGGGTTTTGCCGAGGCGGTTGACTGCCCGGTGATTATTATTGCCGACATCGATAAAGGCGGCGTGTTTGCCCATTTGGTCGGGACCTTGGCGCTGTTATCCGAGTCAGAACAGGCGCGGGTAAAGGGGTTTGTGATCAATCGCTTTCGCGGTGATATCAGCCTGTTGCAGCCTGGTATTGATTGGCTTGAGACGTATACGCAAAAGCCAGTATTAGGCGTGCTGCCCTATTTGCATGATTTGCACTTAGATGCCGAGGATGCGCTCACTGACTCGCCAACTAAGCAGGCCAAGAGTCGTTTTAAAGTGCGAGTGCTGGTATATCCACGCACCAGCAATCACACGGATTTTGATCCCCTCAGGCTTCATCCCGATATCGATTTTGATTATGTGTCACTCCAGACGCAAGCCTTAGCTCAGACACAAGATATTGTCGCCGATCTGCTGATTTTACCCGGCAGTAAAAATGTGCGAGCCGATTTGGCTTTTTTACGTGAGCAAGGCTGGGATAAGCAAATTGCTAAGCATTTGCGCTACGGCGGTAAAGTGCTGGGAATTTGCGGTGGTTATCAAATGCTGGGTGAGCGCATTGCCGATCCGTTAGGGATAGAAGATGTGCTTGGGACTAGCCAAGGTTTGGGTTATTTACCCATAACCACCCAATTTAAAGCCGAAAAGCAGTTACGTAGCGTCGCAGGTGAGTTGAGATTGTTAGGGCAGACTGTGGCGGTCAAAGGTTATGAGATCCACTGCGGTGAGTCCCAATATCTCACCTCCAGTGATGCCGCCAAGGGCGCACCATTACGCTTGAACAATGAGCTAACTTACGATGAACAGGCGGAAAAGTCTTTTGCTGACGGCTGCTTAAGTGAGGACGGGCAAGTGCTAGGCACTTATTTACACGGGCTATTCGACAGCCCTGAGGCGTGCCAGTTAATTCTGCGCTGGGCGGGATTAGAAGATGCGCAAGCAATTGATATCAATGAAATTCGCGAACAACAGTTGAATCGTTTGGCTGATGTACTAGCCGAGCATCTAGATTTACCACAATTACAGGCAATCTTAACCGCATCAGTTAAGCCGTAGGATGAATACCAAACCATGACAACAGCAAACGATAATAACCAAGAACAATTAAAGGCTGAACGCCACAAAGCGCGCCAACAAAAACTCAAAGCGGGGGTTGATGCAAAAATTGCCGCCGCTCAGGATGAAAAGGGCATTTTGTTAGTCCTAACGGGCAATGGCAAAGGCAAGTCGACCTCAGGTTTTGGTACTGTTGCCCGCGCGGTGGGTCATGGCAAAAAAGCGGCGGTAGTGCAATTTATCAAGGGCACTTGGGAATGCGGTGAGCGTAATCTACTTGAAGGCGCAGGCGTTAGTTTTCATGTGATGGGTACAGGCTTTACTTGGGAAACCCAAGATAAAGAAAAGGATACCGCAGCCGCCCTAGTCGCTTGGGAAGCAGCTGAAGCTTTACTGCAAGACGAGAGCATTGATTGCGTGATGCTCGATGAGCTGACCTATATGGTGAGTTATCACTATCTTGATGTCGAACGGGTACTGACTGCACTTAAAAACCGTCCATCTATGCAGCATGTGATTATCACTGGCCGCGCCTGCCACCGAGCGATTATCGAGCTGGCCGATACGGTAAGTGAAGTGCAACCCATTAAACATGCCTTCGAAGCGGGCATTAAAGCGCAGCCTGGATTTGATTATTAAGCAGAGTGAATAATCTTAGTGAGTTTGGTGAGTGAGCAAACGCCGTAAGCAGTGCTTCAACACTAATTAAGGCTGTTGTTCCGAGATAAAATCCGTTAGCGTTCTATTGAGCGCTTTTGTGGGCATGGATAACTCAAGGATGATGCGATGAATAAACGTATTGTGATTTGTGCTGACGGTACTTGGAATCGACCCGAGAAAGACCTTAAGGTGGATTTTCCCACCAATGTGCTACGTCTGGCGCGGGCCATTAGCCCGATGGCGGCCGATGGAAAACCCCAGCAGGTGTTTTACGATTGGGGTGTGGGCTCCTATTACGATGAAGTGATTGGCGGCGCGACAGGGCGTGGGCTGCATAAAAATATCATGGATGGTTACCGTTATATCGTGCAGAACTACTCCCCTGGCGATGAGATTTATCTCTTTGGCTTTAGCCGAGGCGCATACACAGTGCGTTGCCTGTGTGGCCTTATCAATAACTGCGGTATTCTTAAGCGCCCCGATGCGAGGCTTATCCAACAAGCCTTTGACCACTATAAAAAAAGCAGCGCGCCCTTTGCTCCAAGCGGCGATAAATCCGTTGAGTTTAGACAAAAGCACAGCCATGAATCACGGGAGATTAAGTTTGTTGGGGTGTGGGATACGGTGGGCGCTATGGGGATCCCGATTTCCTTCCTCGGCTTATTTGAAGATAAAGATGAGTTTTACGACACTAAAATTGGTCGCAATGTGCGTGTTGCCCGCCATGCCTTGGCGATAGACGAGCATCGCAGCGACTTTGAGCCCACTATCTGGCAATTACGCGACAATATGGATATGCAGCAAGTGTGGTTTGCTGGCGCCCATAGCAATATTGGCGGCAGTTATCAGCCGGATAAAGATGGCTCTTTATTGTCAGATAATGCCCTTGAGTGGATGATCGCTGAGGCTGAGCGGTTTAATTTAAGTCTCGAGCCACATTTAATGGCCAGTTTACGCCCTAATCCCTTGGCGACGCTGCACGATTCACGCCGTAGTTTTTATCGGATTAAGCAGCCGTATTTGCGGGCGCTTGACCCGAATGTTGCGCCTGTATTGTTGCATCATTCGGTCAAGGTGCGTTGGGATCAAGATCCTCAGTATCGCCCTAAAAACTTGCAGACCTACCTTGAAAAATATGGCTGGCCAGAAAAGTTAATCGATTAAATCATAAGGAATTTCATGTTAATTCGACGCATTATTATCCTAGGTGTCAGTCTTGCCCTGTTACCTATATCAGCTATCGCAGAGCCAGCAAAACGTATTATTGCGTTGTCTCCCCACGCGGTTGAAATGCTTTATGCCATTGGTGCGGGAGAGACGATTGTGGCCGCCACAGATTATGCGGATTATCCCGAAGCGGCGAAAAAAATCCCTAGTATTGGTGGTTATTATGGTATTCAGATTGAGCGCGTATTAGAGCTTAATCCCGATCTGATTGTGGTGTGGGATACGGGCAATAAAGCCGAGGATATCAACCAACTCAAAAACTTAGGTTTTAAACTGTACAGCAGTTCCCCAAACACCCTTGAAGATGTTGCCAAAGAAATTGAAGAGTTAGGCCAATTAACGGGGCATGTGGAGCAGGCTAATCAAGTGGCAACGGATTATCGCCGCGAGCTGCTTCGACTCCGCAATGAAAACGCCGCTAAATCTGAGCCTAAAGTGTTTTATCAGTTGTGGTCGACGCCCTTAATGACGGTTGCGAAAAACAGTTGGATCCAGCAGATTATTGGCGTGTGCCATGGGCAAAATGTCTTTTATGATGCGGCGAGTGATTATCCGCAGGTGAGTCTTGAGAATGTGCTACTGACCTTGCCCGAGGTGATTTTACAAAGCGAAGAAGAAGGCAATGTTAAAGGGATTGATTGGCGTAAATGGACCGAAATCCCCGCCGTTAAAAACCAGCATATTTATCAATTAAATGCCGATTTATTACACCGCGCGACGCCTAGAGCTTTACTTGGTGTAAAGGCCGTTTGCGATGCCTTAGATAAGGCACGTTAATCAATCGCCTTTTGCTAGTAAATTCACTGTTATAAGCACTACAACGCACTGTTTGATATGCATTTATTGTTCTAAGCAATAAGGGAATCCTATGAATACACTACTGACTTGTTTGTTTGTCGCCATGTTATTGCCGTACTTAGCCAAAGGTCCTGTGGCCTGGGCGATGGCTAAAGCGGGTGGTTATGATAACCATCATCCTCGCAGCCAGCAGGCGCAGTTAACTGGATTTGGTGCTCGGGCGTTAGCGGGGCATCAAAATGCGTTTGAATCACTGCTGATATTTGGCTTGGCGGTGCTGACTGTCATCGCAACCGGCAAGGTGACACCTACAGCCGAATGGTTAGCCATTGTGCATATTGTGGCGCGCTTTGCGTATCAGATTTTATATCTATTGAATAAAGGCACCTTACGATCCCTCTCTTGGTTTGTGGCGATTTTCAGTGCCTTTGGGATCTTTTTTCAAGCTTTTTAAGCCGAGTAAACCCTTTGAGGGTGGAGCTTACCTTAGGAATGTTGTTGTGATCTTGAGTCGCATTTGAGTATTTTTTTATCGAATCAGCATCAATTAATCGTTTTATAAAAAACGCTGGTATGGCAGCCAAAGAATTATGAACTGCCTCAACCGTTTGTCGATAATATGTAAATCCATGCTGATTTTTGTGGTTGAAAACATGTTATTTTTGTTTCAGTTTCTTGTGGTTTAAACAATTTCATAAAACTATTTTCTTTTTGTAAGCTTCGGCGTTTAAAAGCTTTAAATGTTAACGTTTTTTATCTTCAAATTTGATAACTATCAATGAAGTGAGAGGATGATCCCCCTAGTATTCGTACAAATTACTTTATCTAGATACACGATGCCATCATCCTTATTACCTCATCTAAAACAACATCACTTACTTACTAAAGCATTTCTATTTGCCAGCATTGCGATTGTGATTATTACATTATTAATAGCAGTGTTAAATTATCAAAACCATGTTCGATTAAGAATGGTGGGGTATGAGGAAATACTGAATGTACTTGAAAGTACCTATATCTATGAGCTAGTTAAAGAAAATGAAAAGCAACATTCAGTCTTAATTTCTATGCTTGATCAGAATGCTATTCTTGCAGGTGAGTCTGTATTTAATCCCGTTTGGGCTGTAGGGCATAAAATTAAAATGGAAGAAGAGCATTATATTTATTTTTATAATGCCTTAAATGGACATATTGATAGCTACCCTCATTGGGAAAAAAGCGCTGATTTTAATCCTGAGACGCGACCTTGGTTTCATATTCTTAAATCTGAATCAAATGCCCCAGTTTGGATCGGTCCCTATGAGGAATTTAATAGCCATCAAAAAGTACTAAGTCTTGGGCAAAAAGTATTGTCTGACAGTGGATTACCTATTGGTGTTATGCTGGTTGATATGTCTCTTGATACCTTGGATAAAGTGTTGGAGCGAATGTCGACCAATTTAAATATTTCAGTTTTTATTCGTGATCGTCAAAGCCAAGAAATGTTGTCAGTAGTGAATGGTGAGCTATTACAGTTCGATACTGTTTCTGCAAATCAATCTTTAGTTTGTGTTAGTGGTTTACTGAATGGCATATTGCTAGTGAAACCTTTAGCCTATGCTGATTGGGAAGTAGGTATTTATGTGCCAGCAGTTAGGTTCCAAAAGGCACTTGTGGAACAGCTTGTTTTACTATTACTTCCTATTGCTGCATTTTTTATTGTTGCCGCTATGGGAACTAGGTCACTAATGAAAGTTTTTAGACAAGAACTTAAATTAATTGAGTTAGAAGTTGAACAGTTAAATGGCGTGTTATCTGAAGATAAGTTAGTGAATTCATCTTGGTTCGTGGATAAAAGCCTGCGAAAAATTAAAAATAAACTAGCAACGCAACATTTAAAACTTAGGCTTGATCCCTTAACGAATATAGGCAATCGTCGTGCATTTGATGAAGATCTTAATCAATTTGGAATGCATCAGCCGCCCTATGTGTTAGTCCTGATTGATGTCGATTTTTTTAAACAGATAAATGATCAGTTTGGTCATCAGTTTGGAGATTCTGTGCTGCGACGTGTCGCAGATATTTTGGCGGTGACTTTCACTCGTGGACAAGTGTATCGCTTTGGTGGCGATGAGTTTGCCTGTTTATTCCCTTTGGAAGATAAAGCTGAATTAGTGAACAATCTTAATCGGTTATTAGATTCTATCCGTCTGCAACAATGGCGTGAGAAACAGTGTCGGGTAACCTTAAGCATAGGTATTGCCATTGGCCCAAAGTTGCCCCAAAAATTATTTGAGAGCGCTGATGCGGCATTATATCGCAGTAAAGCTGCTGGGAGGGATTGCTGGCACTTAGGCTAAACAGAATTTGAAGTTAACCTAATTGGCTATCGCTGGGTTTAGCTTTTTATGCCAAAAATAGGGTTTGATGATTTTATCGTCGATTTCCTGACGTTAGTTAAGGAGATTATGGTTTATTGTCACTTTATAAAAACATGTCAAATAATCGATCTTTTCCATGGTAAATCATTAATTTTGACAGTTTAATGCAGACTTTAATCTTAAAATGCTAAAACTCTGTAATTTAAGGTTTTTGTGTTTTTGTATCTCATTGATTAATGGTATTTATTTGACATTTTTTGGTCATTAAATTGACAGTTTTCTTTATAAAAAACCTCAGCTATATTGCAGATGTCGATACAATTATTGAGGTTTAAATACCATGTTACGTCTACTGACCTATGGCCTCGTTGCCGCTGCCGCTTGGTTTATTTATTTGGATGTTGCCGACTATTTTGGCATGGAGACCTTTGATAAGGCATTAGCTGAAGATGTGCAGCAAAAAGTGGAAGCCCGAAAGGCAAAAGCAGCAGCGGAGCAATATGCACAGCAACTTAAGCAGCAGGTTGATTGCCAAACGACAAAAACATGTACTCAATAATGGCGATGTATCAAGTTTGTTCTTGCTGCGCATAAGTAACTAACTGATTCGCCACAGTGTCACTGCATCAGAGGGGCAAATAGGATTGTTTGCCCCTCTTTGATTTTAGGTGCTTACATAAACGACAGATGAGAAATTTGTTTGCTTTGAATGCATTATATGCTGCTGGCTTTGGGGATTTAGGACGTGTTGGCGTGTCTGCTATGTTATCGCCTGTTTAGATTGAGTCATGACATCGCACGGACTTTGCTTTGTATAAGTGTCAGTCAAATGCTGCAAAATAATCCTGAAACCTCGCACGCCCTAGTAGTGCTGTTTCATAAAAGTGCAATTAAGGAAAACCTTACTATACTTTTACACTAATCCAACCGTAAATCAGGGATTGTGATCATGGTACACAAGGATGTAGTGACTAAAGATAGTGAAGTCAAATTTTCTGAAGATCTACAGCTCGTTTCCACAACCGATCTTAATGGCGTAATTACCTACGCTAACCCCGGCTTTTGCCAAGTGGCTGGATACCAACTCGATGAAATGATTGGTCAGCATCATAATTTAGTTAGACATCCAGATATGCCGAAAGCTGCTTTTGCCGATTTATGGAAACATTTAAAGCAAGGCAAGCCCTGGCGTGGCATGGTTAAAAACCGTTGTAAAGATGGTAGTTATTATTGGGTCGATGCCTATGTTACCCCCATCTATGAGGATGGCCGGATCTCAGGTTATCAATCAGTCCGTTGTTGCCCTACGCCTGAACATAAAGCGCGTGCTAGTGTGATGTATAAGGAGTTAAGAGCGCTTGAAAACAAGAAAAATATATTTTGGGGCAATAAGTTACTATCAAATCATCTAGTCAGTTTTCTTTTATTATCCATAGCCATTGTCTGTAGTGTTTGGTGGCTAACCTTTCCTCAATCACTCTTAGTGATCTTGCCCTTACTCGCTATCATTGCCTTAAATCGACAGCAGTTATTTTTAACGCCTAGATACTTGCAGCGATTAGAGAATGACTACGATAGCATTAGCCGGCTGATTTTTTCTGGTGACGCCCCCCACAGTATTGCAGATTTTCATATCAAACTTGGGCAGGCGCGAATTCGGACTGTTTTAGGAAGAGTTGATGACGCAACCCATTCATTGAAATCTATTGCGGATCAGATTAGTACGTCTATGTCTACCACGAGCAATGATATCACCTCCCAAGATCTACAGATCCAACAAGTTGCTACTGCGGTGACTGAAATGGCATCCGCAGCAGAAGAAATTAATCGTAATATCCAAGCGAGTAATCTACAGATTGAAGAAGCCCGTCGTCATTGTCAGGTGACCAGTCAGCAACTAAAAAATGTTGAAACTGAAGTTGCCTCATTAGCGACCCAAGCTGAACAAGCTTTTGATTCTGCAGTAGCTTTGTCCAGTGAGTCAGAACGAATAGACACTATCATGTCTGAAATACAAGGGATTGCTAATCAAACGAATTTGTTAGCACTCAATGCTGCAATCGAAGCGGCTCGCGCCGGTGAGCAGGGGCGAGGATTTGCAGTTGTTGCCGATGAAGTTCGTAATCTATCTACTCGTACTCATAAAGCGACAGAGCAAATTCAAACGAGTATAGGGCATATTCAGCGTACACTGAATGAATGGAAAGAGTTGATGCATTTGAATGTCGGTAGAACGAATACTTGCCTTTCTAGCACTCGAATTGGAGCGGAATACTGAAGAATCCCCTGATGATTTACAAATAAATCATCAAATTAGAGTGGAAGCGCATCTTGTTGCATGATCAAATGGTTTCGCTAAAAACTACACTTGGACAACAAGATGCGCGAAGCCAATATCCTACAACATTCTTTACACCAATACTGCCCAGAACTTCACCTAAAACGATTAAACAGCTTGATGCTGGCCTCTAAGGCACTGATTGAATGTAAGACACTGACCTTGACTGAGTTAGGTCGAAATTTACCAACCACGGCCCGAACCAAGCACAACATCAAGCGCATTGATCGTTTGCTCGGCAACACGCATCTGCATCAAGAACGGTTAGCTGTCTACCAATGGCATGCCAGCCTCATCTGTTCTGGTAACCCTATGCCGATTGTGCTCGTCGATTGGTCAGACATCCGAGAGCATAAACGCATCATGGCTCTGCGCGCCTCAATAGCCTTCAATGGCCGCTCTATTACCCTGTATGAGAAGTCCTATCCCCTATCAGAACAATGCTCTAACCGACATTCCGCAGCTAATTTAGGAATAAACTACCTCATAGAATCTACCGAGTAATTTGAGTAGTTGTGTTTGGTGATCTTGAAGTCCAGTGATGAACCTTTGGCCGTTAATCTCTAGCGTATCTATGCCTTCGAATTGCAAGAAGACCCAACGTGCCGTCGGTCTGGAGGTCGTCTTGTTCTTTACCATACTTGGGAAGAACGCTTCGGTTTGTGCGAGTTGTTCTCTGATTTTGTGTTCTAAACTAGCGTAAACAAGCAAGCTCAACGTCATTATCATTAGCAACGCTTCAATGCGCTCAGGCTTTTTCAAGAAGATGGAAGAGGTTAAAAACTCAGGGCTTTTTAGAAAACGGAAGCCGCGCTCGACTTTTTGTTGCGATTTGTAATGTGCTAGAAGAGCCGCCATGGTGAGTGCTTCATTGTCGGTGTCATTCGTCGCGAGGATAAACATGCCTACTTTGAGCTTAGCCAGTTTTACTTTTTCTAGGTCGGTGAAGGGGGCGGCTTCGATAAAGTATTGGTATCCTGTCGGTGCTTCATCTGTCTTTGGGCGGCCCGAATGAGAGTAAGTCGGCTGTTTGATGAGAGTGCCTTGTTCAAACCCAAGTAAGTCACATTGTTTCTTGAAATCGTTAAACGCTAATTCTGCGTCAACTTCACAAGCGAATGGTTTTTTACTTAGCTTTTCCAACGCTTTGATTTCTTTTGCTATGTTTTTCTCTAAGTTCTTGAAGAAAGTGATTTCTTCCCGCTTGGTGGCCTGTTCACTGTGAACGAGCAACCAACGTTGATTGACCTTTCCGTAATCCGAGTCTATCCAACATCCTGAGTAGCCATGACCGATAGTGCTTAATTGCTCTGGCTCTAGCGCAAGTAGTGCTTGTTTTGCGAGCTTGATGGTCATGGGGACACGGGTAATGAATTTTTGATTTTGCTCATCTAGCGAGGAGATGCTTTCTTCGGTGTACAAAGCGGCATCAGCGATAAAGTAACGACTATTTTGCGCGGCTTTTAGGCAATGTATGTGTCTTTTAGTGACTTCAGCGAATGCCTTGGCATCATTGGTGTTACCACTCAGTGCTTGCATGTAAACAGGAATACCTGCTTGGTTTTCACAGATGAGTTCAAGCACGACTTGGTTAAGCTCTGGCCTATGATCCCGACTATAACCTCTTACAAGCTTAATCACGTTGGTGTTTTCATCTTGTGCATACTCACCATCAACGTGGAAGCTAGTGATATCAAGATGAACAGAATCGGTCGTCAAGCCCAGTTTATCAACAACACGCTCAGCAATAACCTGATAGAGCGCTGAGACATCGGCTTCGTATAGAGCATCTAATGTGCGGCCTAGTACATCATCAGTCAGGTGGTGTGCTTCAATGTCTTTGGCGAGTAGCTTAGATACAGGCTTGGTCTTAAAAAAGTCCGAGAACATGTGCAGTGTTCTGCTATGAAAGCCAAGTCCATTTAGGAGCATGGCCAATACCGCGTCACCATGAGAAACATTGTGGTCAGAATATTTTGGGATAACGGCATCTATCATCCGTGGCAGGCCAATTTCGTGACAAAAGGCGGCAATGAGACCAAGGTGATCTAAGCGTTTAATAACAGGATGGGTAGACATATTTTGAGACCGTCAAATAGCAGTAATAGAGCAAAACTGTCGATCGCGGTCAAGATGGTGTCGTAGTTTTTATGAAAAGCTGATCGCCAGATCACACTATTTAAATTCTGGAATTAGCTGCGGAATGACGGCTCTAAGGCCTCCCACAACGGTTTTTTAGCGGACTTAGCCAAGATTTTACCTTTGCATGTTACCCCTCTCATCGTGACTGACGCGGGGTTCAAAGTGCCTTGGTACAAAGAGGTTGAGGCGCATGGTTGGTTTTGGCTAAGCCGTATTCGCGGTACAGTTCAATTTGCAGATATTGGCGCTGAAAATTGGCGTGCAGTTCGCAGTACACATGACTTGGCCAACGGTCAAGCGAAGAGCCTGGGTTGTAAGACCTTGACCAAAACTAACCCTATCAATTGCCATCTCACGCTTTATCGTAGCAAACCTAAGGGGCGTACAAATCAGCGTTCAACGAGGACTAATTGCCACCATCCATCGGCAAAAACGTACTCAACATCGGCGAAAGAGCCTTGGGTGTTAGCCAGCAATTTACCACCAGAATCTCGGAGCCCAAAGCAGCTGGTAAACCTGTACGCCAAACGTATGCAAATAGAGGAAACCTTTCGTGACCTCAAAAGCCCGGCATACGGCTTTGGCTTACGCCAAAGTCGTACCAACAGTCCAGAGCGATTCGACATCATCCTACTGATAGCGTTGATGGTTCAATGCCTGTTGTGGCTAGTTGGTTTACACGCACAGCAACAGGGCTGGGATAAGCATTTTCAGGCCAATACCATTGGGCATCGAACGGTACTCTCAACGATTCGCTTGGGATTGGAGGTGCTCAGGCGGCCTGATTATCAAATCACGGAGAAAGAATTGCTGGCGGCCTGGGTATTATTCGCCAATCAGTTGCTCAAATATGGCTATGCTATGGCTGATTTATGAGGGGATCCTTCAGAGCGGAATATTTAAATCATATTACGGTTGAAATAGATAAAGTATCCGCTTTTTCCAGCCAAATATCTTCAGCTGCAACTGAGCAACAAGCCGTGATTGAAGATATTAATAGAAATATTAATCTTATTTCATCAATATCCCATGACAATAGTATGAAAGTTGAAGGCGTCAGTGCGACGAGTAAAAATTTATTGAATAGAGCAAATCAACTTAAAAATTTAAGTCAAACCTTTGGTTAGCGATAAAAAACAGTTGTTTTTATCGCTAACGAATATGTTCGTATTGTAATTATTGAGATTTAATTGCGGAGTGAATCATGGACAGGACAATAAATGAACGAGTGCATTATGTTCATGCACGACTCCGTAAAAATTTTGACAAATTAACTAGAATCGCAATTGCTATATATGATCAACATACAGATAAAATTAAAACCTTTGTGCATAGTACAGATGGTAAGCCACCGTTGAGTTTATATGAGGCAAAATTGAGCGAAACACCGTCTCTCCAACATATAGTGGAAAGCCGCCAAGCTAGGGTATTAGATAATTTATGTACTCAACTTATATATAGTTCTGAACATAGTCGAAAAGTGCTTGAGGCGGGCTACGAATCTAGTTATACCGAACCATTGTATTTTAATGATCGTTTTGTTGGTTTTTTATTTTGTAACTCTAAAGAGAGTAGTTATTTTGATGATGCAATACGTGCTGAACTTTCCGCATATGCACAAATCCTAGCAGGTATCATTGCAGTTGAATTTCTTTCTATTCAGACGTTTAATGGGGCACTTATTACTGCCAGAGCCTTTGGTCGTTATCGTGATGAAGAAACGGCAAATCATTTACACCGAATGTCTTCATATTCGCGCATCATCGCTAAAACAGTCGCAAAAGAGTTAGGATTAAGTGATGAGGAAGTTGAGTTTATTTATCTATTTTCTGAGTTACATGATATAGGTAAAATCGCCGTGCCAGATGCAATACTATTGAAGCCAGGGAAATTAACCAGTGAAGAATTTGAGGTGATGAAAACTCATACTATTAAAGGTCGAGAGATGATTAATTTGATGATTAATGAGTTTAGTCTCAATGGGATACACCATACGGAGATGTTAAAGAATATTATCAACTACCATCATGAACGTTTCGATGGTAAGGGATACCCTGAGGGATTAAAAGGAGAGGATATTCCGTTAGAAGCAAGAATAGTCACTGTTGCTGATGTTCTGGATGCCTTAACAAGCAAACGACCATATAAAGAGGCATGGTCGTTTGAGGATGCATTTGCTTATCTTGAGGATAATGCGGGTCAACAGTTTGATCCTAAGTGTGTTATGGCTGTGCTCAATAATAAGCCTGAATTTATTACAATTCATAATCAATATGTTGATCTATAAAATGGTCATTATTTATTGGTGCCTTTCAATGTAACCATACTATTTTCGATTTATTAAAAATAATAAGTCGTACAAAGTATTTTTATATGTGCAAGCCGAAATACTTAGTTTTATTCAGTCTTGATTCTTAAACATTTCAACCAGTCTTCTGATCGCTAAGATGACTTATGTAGTGAAGCCGATGGTCTATCGCGTTTGCATCTCTACATGTTCCCATTTTTACGATGGAATTTACGGAGCAAACATGGCATGCCCGCGGGTCATTTTATCAAAAGCCGCCTCAACTGCTCGACACATGCGATATTTCCGCAGTCAACTCAGTATTACAAACCTAGTTGCCTAGCTATTAAGCAAATTGTCAGGATTTTATTGTTATCTTTCGCGCCCTGTGTTTTGGCTAGTTGGACTGCGATTGTTTTTCTCCGAGAGATTCCATGTTGATAAACTGTAAACTGCCCTTAGCAATGCTTATGCTATTCCTAATGTCTATGCCTTCACCTCTATTCGCCGCAGCAGAAATGACCGACAACAAATTGGTGTTTAATCAGCTCTTGTCTACGGCGTTTTCAACTGAAAAGACTTGCTATCCGCTTGAAAATTGTCAGTCAACAAAACCACCTATTATGGGATTATCAGCCTTAATTCAGCCTTCCTATACCCAAGTGAATAATCAATATACTCAAGGTGAACATCGTATTGGCGGCATTATATTTCAACCAGAGCGTGAACAACGGTCCGTGCAGCAGGCAGAACTTCAACCTGTCACTGTAAGTATTCACTCCATTGATGATTTGATGCTCTTTTTTGAATCCCTTAATTACACTGCTGAAAATTTCCATGGGGGGAATAAATCGGTTCCGAGATTAACCTTTGATGCCGTAGGTAAAGGATGGCGGTCGGTATCAGAGCAATTGCCTGTGAAGCAAAAGAAGATGGTGTTTTTTAGATTGATGACCCCCTTAGTATTATTAGCGAATGAAAAAGTGTTACAAGAACGGCAACAGGTAATCTCTGCGCCCCTCAACGACACTGGCTTGGTCGCTTTAGCGGTTAAGTACAAAGTTATCAGTAATCCAATACCGTCGTTATCACCGTCCCACAGGCAAACCCTGCTTGAACGGGTAGATATTTTGCCTCCATCTCTAGTATTGGCCCAGGCGGCAAAGGAAAGTGGTTGGGGGACATCGCGCTTTACACTTGAGGGGAATGCCTTGTTTGGTCAGTGGGATTTTAATGGTAATGGTATGGAGCCAAAGCAAAAGCGCCAGGGGATGGGGCAGTATGGGCTGGCGCGATTTGAGACACCCTTAGCCTCCGTTGAAGGATACTTATTGAATTTAAATACCCATAGTGCTTACCACAAAATGCGTCAGCTTCGTGCCGAATCAAGGCAAGCCAATCAAACAATTACGGGTGTTGCACTTGCTGGTACCTTGGATCGATATTCAGAGCGCGGCTACGCCTATGTTGAGATGATCCAGAAGATGATCCGTACTAATAAGCTCTATCTGGCAGATGAGGCCTATTTAGATGATGATATGCCGTTGCATTTGCTCACAAGAACCCACTAATAATTCATGTTTAAAGTGAGATTGGGTTTAGTTGCTCCGCTTACACACTGTTACAAGCGCCATTTTGTAGATTTAACAATCGTAGAGACGACGATATAAATTAGGGATTGTCAAAGAGAGCGTAGATAGTATGTTGTTGGCGCTCTTTGCATACATAGTCCTAGTATGTGCGGATTTAATCTTAAGGACGATGATGAGAACACTCCAACTTTTGGGATTGATACTGACAATAGCAGGGATAGCTTTGGGCTTTATGATGCTCGCCCCCATTGGTAATGAAACATCTAACGCATCTTTAGGAGCGGCAGGTTTGGGTATCATGTTTCTGTTGTTACCTATGCTGGGATGCTCCGCACTGATGTTGATATTTTCTTCAATTGCATTGTTTAATCATGAGGTCAGAAAGCGTACTTATTTCAGAGGATCTTTTTGGTTAACTCTTTGGAAATGTAATCTAGTGATATCGGCTGGATATACTTCGGTGGTTATTTATGTTGCTTATTTATGGATTAAAACCAACATGAGTAGCTAAAAAGAGCCTATGTTAATATTTCTGTCAGTATTCAACTGACAGCAAGATGATTAGTGCTTAAGGCAGACATTCGGTCGCAAATACTGGCTTGTCGTGACGAGAATTAATCAATATTGGATAACGATGTAGCTAAGTGTTGAGGAATGAGAGTTATCACCACTTAAGCTAAAAATTAGACGCCCTGATAACCTTAGGCTATCGGGCGTTGCGTAAACGATTACTTTTGCGTTGCGCGGTAGTGGTCGAAGTTTTCGATATAGTCCTCGAGATTGGCGTCGAGCATTTCTTTATAACGCTCCATGTAGTAGTCCATCATTTCTTGTTTTTTGGCCTGCATTTGCTCTTTGTTTTCAAAGCTGGTGGAGCCAAACCAAGCGTTGTAGCGGGCGAGGGCCCACATAAATGAAGCACTGACTTCACCGGTTTGGATTTCAGTGTTTTGGTTTTGCTGGTTAGCGAGCTTAATCAACTCAGTGGCGCGGGCGTAAAAGGCATTTTGGTTATCAGACATCAGCAATTCCTGTTGTTAGGCAAAATGGTTAAAGAAAAAGGGCGCTTGGTTTTACCCTTTTGGCAATTGCTACTAACCCTAAGGCATTTTGCGGCCAAGGGACAGTCATCCATCTCACAGAATCCGTTGATTTCACGTTAAAATGAGTTGTCGAAAGTAAATCTGGGATAGGTGTAACACTTTTCTGATAAACATTGGTAGGTTAACCATTCTAGTAAAGTTAATCCTAATAGGGTTAACGGGTCTGTGTAAGCATCATAGACCAAAGTTAGAAGCCCGTGATTGATTCATGCTGTAAAGGGCGTTTTGAGGTTCAGTGATATGAAATGTCTTCTGTTGGCTGTAAAGGCAGTCTAGCTTGAATGAGACCATTCGATACTTTCAAAACGACCATGGTATTAAAGGGCTCATCGCGTATGCTAGCGAACTTTATCTGCTGTAAGCGTAAGCCCCTATTTTTGCGGGATGGCAAGTGTAGGCTGTTACTAGGCGTTACTTGGCCGTAATCGGGCCTTTTGATCCTGCATCGTTATCAATCCACATACTCTCTTTATTCGAGCTGGCATCGGGATAAATGGTGAATTCCACCATACCGTCTTTGAATTTGATGGCTCCACCACTTTGACTGGATTTTACGTGTTTACCGTTAACCCAAACCTGATGTTTATCATTGATTTGAATATTTGCAACCGTTGCTCCTGAACTGGCTGTTGCTATCCACTGTTGGGCATTAGGAATGATGGCGTCAGCAGCGGCTTTGGGGGAAGCCATTGCTTTGGCATTTTCTTCTTTGGTTTTGTGGATATCGCACCCTTGCATTTCAGACACTTGGGTACAGCCTGAACGCTCAAGTAACTTGCGATACTCATCGTTAATGGCGTGGCAATTTGCGGATAGTAATAGTGCAATACTGGCTGTGAAGATGATTTTAGCGTTCATGTGTTCCCTCGTTGCTATTGAAGTGTGCCTTGTTTATGGCGAATTTAGATGGTTAAGTGTAGTGGGTCTTTAGCCATTTTCTACTCGGGCATGTTGACGTATTGAGATACGATGCTGTTCAGGCAATGCCTTACTCGGAAGATGCGGAGTGAATATAGCGGTTCAATCTTGCATCAAGTAAAGCCCGATAACCCATCAGTTAGTCGCAAAACTCCACATATTTTGGATTAGTCCATCGATTACCTCAAATACCACCATCACTTCAAAAGGTTCGTCGTGTATGCCGCTGATCCGTTCGTGATCCACGACCTTATTGCCAACAACCATACGATTGAGGATTTCGGCATGTAAATGCGGCAAGTTAAAGCGTTCATTTTGATAGAAATCGCGAAATGCGGCTTTACCCCGAATAACGGGCTGTGTGGCGGGTGGACGATAAATACAAACGTTGTCGCTAAAGAGTGCCACAAAGCTTGCAAGGTCGTGTTGGTTATAGGCAACTAACTGGGCTTGCACTAAGGCTTCGGGTGTCACGCTGTTTACGGTTAAATGACTCAAGGATGATCCCTTACTGAAACAGGTAAGTTTGAAATGCGTTGCTGTGTTGGATGGGAAAGCGCGTTTGGTGTCATCATATTTATCACCATTAAAGCCTACTTTCCCAATACCGTACTTTTGTAATACGAAATTTATTCCAATAGTTTAAGCTGTGTTTTACCCCATTGAGTGGCAAAGGGCATGGCTTCTTGAGGGGTTAAGGTAAATTCCTGCTCGCAGCCGTCACCACGGGGCATTTCCCAAAACTTCATTCCAGTTGCCTCAAGAGTCAGTTGATAATAGCCAGAGCCGTCGGAGGTGGGGCAATCTGCGTTTGGCGGGATATCGGCAAACAGCTTTTGCTTTAGCGCTTGTGGTAACGGATAACTCATACTCTCCGGCATGGCTTGAGACTGTTCATTCTCGAGAAACCATTGCCATGGATGGAAAGGTTTTCCATCTGCAAGCGAGAAGCTAACAAGCTCTTGGCTGATCCCATTGGCACCATAACCCGCTGCCCAGCGATACAAGCGCACACTAAGCCAATGTTGGTTGAGGAAAATGGGTTCTGCAAAGGTTTCGTCAGCCACAAAGCTGCCCATTTGAGCCAACATTCTGCGGCGAGTCTCAAAGGTTTGTGCCAGCTGCGCATCATCGGTGAGCTTTCTCTCAAGCCAGTGATTAATTGCCGAAATGCCTTTTTGTGGGCCGTTAAATTCGATACCAACATCAGTGCCAAAGGTCAGCGGACGGTATTCAATAGTCTGAAAGCGTTGCCATTTTCCGCGGCTCACCGAAGGCTTAGTTTCAAGCGGCAGATTGTAGGCATCGGCGCTGCAGTCATCCTGATTATCCGGGCTGATTTGCCGCTCAAGTTGTATTGGCAGTGACTTGCTGGCGCTGTCTTTAAACCACTGGCCACTCAGTGTTTGTGCTGTTGCGGTATCAAACTGCCAGTTTCCGGTGTTGTTTTCTTCTTTCCAGATGCCGTCTTGCAGCTCGAGTCGAATTGGGGTGAGGTATTTTTGATAGTAATAACTGCCAGTGCCATATTGGTTAAAGCAGACTCTGATCTTGCTTTTACCCAGTTGTCCTTGCCAAACGCCTGTGAGTTCATCGGCGGCAAACGTGCTGAGTGGCAGTGTAGTGGTAATTAATAGGCTTGAGGACAATAGCGTTAGTAACTTCCGTGCATGCATACTTTTTCTCTTAAAAGATAATAGGTTATGGTTTTACGTGTTGGTTATAAAAAAGTCGCCCTAAGGCGACTCTTAACGGTTTCGAGCACGATAAGCGGCAGGCTTAGCTAGCCGTTTATCGCGTCAAATGACCTGTTTATTCAACCTGCCAATCGATTTGTTCGCCAGCGCGAATTGGCACAACGTTGTTGTCGCCAAGTGGGTAACTGACGGGCACATCCCAAGATTTTTTCACCAGGGTGATAGTATCGCTGTTGCGGGGCAGATTGTAAAAATCTGGGCCATTGAAGCTGGCAAAGGCTTCTAATTTATCCAGTGCATTGACTGATTCAAAGGCTTCGGCGTACAGCTCAATGGCGGCATGGGCAGTATAAGAACCCGCGCAGCCACAGGCGGCTTCTTTACGATCTTTTGCGTGTGGCGCCGAGTCGGTACCGAGGAAGAACTTTTTATTGCCACTGGCTGCGGCACCTAACAGTGCTTGCTGATGGGTATTGCGCTTTAAAATTGGTAGGCAATAAAAATGCGGACGAATACCGCCAGCTAACATATGGTTGCGGTTATAAAGTAAATGGTGCGCGGTGATCGTGGCGGCCACATTATCAGAGGCTTGAGTCACAAAATCGACCGCATCCTTAGTGGTGATATGCTCGAGGACGATTTTAAGGTTTGGAAAATCAGTTACGATCTTGCTCAAGATATTCTCAATAAACACACGCTCACGGTCGAAAATATCAATCGATGAATCAGTCACTTCTCCATGCACTAGGAACAACATGCCCACTTCTTGCATCGCTTCGAGGGCTGGGTAGATGTTCTTCAAATCGGTGACGCCAGAATCCGAGTTGGTGGTCGCGCCTGCGGGATAGAGCTTAGCTGCAACGATTTTGCCCGAGGCTTTAGCTTTACGGATTTCCTCTGGGCTGGTTTTGTCGGTGAGATACAACACCATTAAGGGTTCGAATTGCGAGCCTGCGGGCACTTGCGCCTTGATACGATCGTAATAAGCCAAGGCGGTTTCGGTATCGATAGCGGGAGGAACCAGGTTAGGCATGACGATAGCGCGGCCCATATAGCGGCTGATATCGCGAACCGTATCTGTTAATTGGGCGCCATCTCTTAGGTGAATATGCCAGTCGTCAGGACGCGTAATAGTGAGTGTTTTCATAGGGCGATTCATCTTATTGGATATGTCTGCTGCGAGGGTGGCAGGATCTTATGTGGCAAGGTTTTAGCTGTAAAGGGAAACTCCGTCATTTGGCGAATAAAAGTGTTAGCGCATGTTGAGCGACTGCCAGCTTGTTCTTTGCTGAGTACCGTACACCTACAAGCAGCCTTTTCTCATATCGAGCGGACACTTTTGCGAAATTTAGGCGGACACTTTTAGTTTTCAACTGTGGTGTCCGCGGACACTTTTATCTTGAATCTTATCTAACACAATGAAAATAAATGCTTTAATGGAATTGGCATAGGCGTTGCTATTGCTGGATATCGATTTTTAATAGTGTCCGTAGCGATGGGCATATCCAGCCCTCCGACAGGGAAGCGAGAAACGCCATGATTAAAGATACCAGCGGCCAAGATACTCTTCTTGCGCCATCAAACGCTAAACGTCTCAAGGTGCCCTTGATTATTGGCGGCTGCACCTTATTAGTGAGCGCCTTAGTATGGGCCAGTTTCAGTAGCGATAATGTGAGCAAATCCATTAGCCGTAGTGAGTTAACCACTGCGACTTTATATGTAGGTACGCTGACTCGGGATATCGCGACTACAGGTAAAATTGTCGCGGCCAATGCACCGATCCTCTACAGCACTGAAGAAGGGACAGTGACGCTACTGAGCAATCCTGGCGATACGGTTAATAAAGGCGATGTGGTAGCCAAGCTAGATAGTCCAAGACTGACCAATCAATTAGAACAGGCGAAATCCTTATTAGCGGGTTTGGAGGGCGCTCTTGAGCGTGCCAAGCTGGACGCCAGACGCAACCAATTACAAGTCAACCAAACCTTAGATATGGCCAAGGTTGATCTTGAGGCGGCTGAGCGTGAACGTCGTCGTGGTGAGCAGCTTATTCAAAGTCAGCTGATTGGGCAGATTGACTATGAAAAGGGCAAAGATGATCTGCATAAAGCCAAGCTTAAATTTGAGCATGCGTTGCAAGACGCTGCATTAACTAAGGATACCTTGACCTTTGAAGTAAAGAATAAAGCGCTTGAAGTTGAACGCCAGCAGTTAGCGGTAGGTGAATTAGAGCGCCAAGTTGAAGCCTTAAATATTAAAGCGCCGGTTGGCGGCATTATTGGCAACTGGCTGACAGAGCAAAAAACGCGTTTGAGTGCCAATCAACCGATTCTAACTGTGGTCGATTTAAGTGCCTATGAGGCCGAGCTTGCGGTGCCAGAGTCTTACGCCGATGAACTTGGACTTGGCATGGAGGTTGAGCTGAGCTTTGGCGAAGTCAAACTCATGGGCAAGTTATCCTCGATTTCTCCCGAAGTGCGTAACCGTGAAGTGACCGCCAGAGTGCAATTTGCCCAGAGCGAAAGCCTTAAGCTGCGCCAAAACCAACGCATTTCTGCCCGAGTGCTACTCGAACATCGGGAAAATGTGTTGATGGTCAAACGTGGTGCCTTTATGACCAGCGGTGGCGGGGAGGAGGCTTATCAAGTCGAAGGCGATATCGCTACCCGCCGCCAGATTAAACTGGGTAGCACCAGTATGAGCCAGGTGGAAGTGATTGAAGGCGGTAAAGCGGGTGACGAATGGGTGATCTCGAGTGTTGAGCCCTTCAATCATGCCGAACAGGTTAAGATGCATTGATGTTATTTGGTTGAAAAAACTTATTAATCAAATTGATGGATTGGAAATTGCCGTGGTTGAAAATACTGCGGCGATAAGTAAATAGGAGCCAATAATGAGTCATAAAAATGTTGATATCAGTGTGTTGATGTCCTCCAAGCTGTTTGGCGTATTCGCTTTGGCCTTGTTAGTTGTGGCGGTAGAGCTGGGGATTGGAGAAGCTAATAGTTGGTTTTTCCTTGGCTTAAATATTTTGGAATGGACCAATCCCTTAGACGAAATGCGCCAGATTGGTGATGTCTCGATGGAAAGTGTGAGCTTGATATTCTCTTGCCTAAATGGGCTGTTCGGTAAGTTGAGTGAGTTCATTATGGGTGCTTTTCTGGGCTGATAAGCGGTTGCCTCTGCTTCGTCTGTTACATGCTCAAGTTACATTGAAGTCCCGCGCGTTTTATTAGCCGTTTACGCGCAAAGATAAAAATTAATTAAGGAAATTAAAATGTTATCAATGAAGAATATCAGTAAAGTTTTTAAAACGGACTTAGTAGAAACCCACGCACTGCGGGATTTCAACCTTGAGGTAAACGAGGGTGAGTTTGTGGCGGTCACAGGCCCTTCGGGTTCAGGCAAAACCACCTTCTTAAATATCGCTGGCTTGCTCGAAGGCTTCACCCATGGGGATTATTTTTTAGATGGGATTAATGTCTCCAACCTCAGTGATAACAAGAGTGCCGCCGTACGCAATGAGAAGATTGGCTTTATCTTCCAAGGTTTTAACTTGATCCCCGATCTTAACCTCGCGGAAAACATTGAAGTGCCGCTGCGCTACCGTGGTTTTAGTGCCAAGGAGCGTAAACGCCGTGTGGAGCAAGCATTAGAGCAAGTGGGCTTAGGTGCGCGGATGAAGCATTTGCCGACTCAATTATCCGGCGGTCAACAGCAAAGGGTAGCGATTGCCCGTGCTTTAGCGGGGGAACCCCGTTTTCTGCTCGCCGACGAACCTACGGGTAACCTCGACAGCTTAATGGCCCGCCAAGTGATGGAATTATTAGAGAATATTAACCAATCTGGCACCACCATCATCATGGTGACCCACGATCCTGAACTGGCCCGCCGTGCCCAGCGCAATATTCAAATTGTCGATGGTCAAGTCTGCGACTTTACCATGTATCAACCCAATGCGGCCCGCAGTGCAAGCCATAGCAGTGTCGATAAATTGGTTGCTAACGCCCAAGGCTAGGAGCGGTTATGTTCTTCTATTACTTAGATTTAGCTTGGCGTAGCATCAAAAAAACGCCCATGTTGTCGGCATTGATGATCATGGCGATTTCTATCGGCATTGGCATCACCATCACCACTCTTAACATCTACAAAATGATGTCCACTAACCCTGCGGGGGAGAAGTCCAGCCAGTTGTTTGCGGTACAGCTGTGGAGCCAAGGGCCAGATGCCTGGGATCGCTTCGATCAACAGATCACCTATCAAGACGGGATGAACTTACTTAAGAGTGATATTCCGAGCCTGCAAACCCCCATGTTTCGCACTGGCGGCGCGGTGCAAACCGAAGATCCCGCTTTTTTACCCGTGCTGCAATCTCGGGTTAGGGTAACCAATAACGACTTTTTCCCACTGTTTGGCCTCGAGTTTCAATACGGTCAGGCGTGGGATGACAGCGTCGATAAAGATGCTCGCTACGAAGTGGTGCTCACCGATGAGCTGAATAAGACGCTGTTTGCGGGCCAAAATAGTGTCGGCAAGACGATTTATTTTAATGCTAAGCCCTATCAGGTGGTTGGCGTGCTTAAGCCTTGGGCGCCGAGTCCAAACTATTATGACCTTAACAACGGCGCCTTTGGTAATGTGGATACCTTGTTTGTGCCCTACAGCTTAGCGCCGATTGAGGAATATGGCAGTTGGGGAAATACCAATGGCTGGAACTATGAGAGCATCAACAACTACGCGCAGCGTTTAACCTCCGAAAAGCATTGGACACAATTTTGGGTGCAACTCGATACGCCTGAACAAGTTGCTGAGTACCGTCAGTGGGTTCGCCAATATATTGAACAACAAAAGAAATTAGGTCGCTTTAGCTCACCTAAGGCCGATGTGCAATTGTCCGATATTGACCAATGGCTAGCCATTAATAAAGTGGTGCCAGAGGATAACAAGGTGCTGGTGGGCCTCAGTGCACTCTTCCTCATTGTTTGCTTAGTCAATATGTTAGGGTTGTTGCTGTCTAAGTTTTTACGCCGAGCTCCCGAAATTGGCGTGCGCCGCGCCATCGGCGCCAGCCAAGGGCAGATCTTTGCCCAACATATGGTGGAAGTGTCTTTGATGGGACTATTCGGTGGCTTACTCGGCTTGGCTTGGGCTTGGGGCTCACTTGCGTTGCTCACAAAGAAGTTTCAACTTGAGGCTTCGATTACTCATCTCGACGCCAGCATGTGGCTCATTGCGCCTGTTATTGCCATTTTTGCAGCGATTGTGGCGGGTATTTATCCTGCGTGGCGTGTGTGTACCACTAACCCAAGTGTTTATCTTAAGAGCCAATAATCGGGGGCAATATGTTACATATCAAACCTATTCTCAGCAGTTTATTACGCAGTAAAAGCGGCCCCTTACTACTGTTATTACAGATTATTTTGTCTGTGGCTATCGTCGCTAATGCCAGCTTTATTATCGCCGAACGATTAAATTTAATGGCGCGTGAGTCGGGGATTGTTGAAAGTGAAGTCTTTGATTTCAGCATTTATCATTTTGATAAATCGACAGATTTAGTAGCGCAGGATAAACGAGATTTAGAGATCATTCGTGCGATCCCTGGCGTTATCGATGTTGCACCTACCTCTATGGCTCCCCTGAGCGGCGGCGGTTGGTCGAGTAACTTTACCCTAGGGCCTGAGGAGCGCGCTAAATCTACGCCCAATACCGGCATGTATATGAGTGATGAGCATTTTATCGACTCCTTAGGGCTGAAGTTAGTCGAGGGACGTAACTTCTATCCCCAGGAAATCACCACAGAGTTGCTGGAAGATGGGGGCAAGATGATAGTCACTAAAGCCTTTGTCGATAAGGTGTGGCCGAATGAATCAGCGCTTGGCAAGAGCGTATATATGGGCACACAGCACTTTGTGGTGATTGGAGTGCTGGAGCGCTTACAAACGGCATGGGTTGATAATAGTAACCTTGAGTTTAGTTCTGTGTTGTCGGTGAATTATCCCGCTGACTATAAACGTTATTTAGTAAGAGCTAAGCCAGCTGATATTGAGCGCTTAAAAGAGGTCATCCCCGAAGCCCTGCATAAAGAATATCCTAGCCGGGTAGTCGAAGGCTTTACAACCATGAGCGAGCGCCGTATCGAGGCATATCGTGACCATGAATTAATGGCAACCGTACTAACCATGATGGTGGTATTGCTGTTGTTGATTACCTCACTTGGGGTGACAGGGATGGTGATGTTTAATATCCAGCGTCGCACCAAGCAGATTGGCACTCGCCGCGCGTTAGGTGCTAAAAAGCGCGATATTATCAGCTACTTCTTAGTGGAAAACTATCTGCTATGTCTGTTAGGTGGCACTTTGGGTGTGCTGTTAGCGATTCAGTTAGGCCAGCAATTGATGAGCCTGTATAGCTTACCTATGCTGGCGCTTTCCTATCCATTATTCACCGTTGTTGGATTATTTGTGGTGACCACCCTTGCGGTGTACTTACCTGCACGCAAGGCTGCCAAGATATCTCCGGCGACAGCGACGCGTACTGTGTAACATAAGCTGAGCGGCATAAAGTGCGATAACAGTAGGATGTTATTGCACTTTTTGTTACTTTAAGGTTAATAGTTTTACTCGGGATATACTTTGCCACATGGACACAATTCTGATTGTCGACGATAACCACGCCATCTGCCAGGCCTTAGGCTTAATGCTGGAGATCAATGGTTATCAGGTGTTAACTTGCCATACACCAGATGATGCCCTTGGTCTGATCGCGACCCATGATATTGATCTTGTTATCCAAGATATGAACTTCACCCGCGATACCACCTCTGGGGAAGAAGGGCGGCAGTTGTTTTATGCATTGCGTGATAGGCAGCCGGATTTGCCGATCATTTTAATGACGGCTTGGACGCAGCTCGAAACCGCTGTTGAGTTGGTTAAAGCCGGCGCCGCTGATTACATGGGCAAACCGTGGGATGATGCTAAGTTACTAAACAGCATTACGAATTTAATTGCTCTCTATAAGCTTGCACGTACAAATCATCGGCTCGAGCGAGTTAATTCACAACGCCAAGTCGCGATTGCCGATGCGGATCTGTGCGGGATTGTTTTTGGTAGTGGTGCGATGCAGCGTTGTATTGACTTAGCCTTACAACTGGCACGCTCCGATGTATCTGTATTGATCACAGGCCCTAACGGTGCCGGTAAAGATAAGCTTGCCGATATTATCCATGCTAATTCTCCCTTAAAAAACAAACCCTTTATTAAGGTGAATGTGGGGGCTTTGCCAATGGAGTTGCTCGAAGCCGAACTCTTTGGTGCTGAGGCGGGGGCGTTTACGGGGGCTAATAAGGCGCGCATTGGTCGCTTTGAAGCGGCCGATGGCGGCACGCTGTTTTTGGATGAAATTGGTAATTTACCGCTCTCGGGCCAAGTGAAATTATTGCGGGTATTACAAACCGGGGAGTTTGAACGTTTAGGTAGCCATAAAACCTTAAAAGTGAAGGTGAGGGTGATCAGTGCGACCAATGCCGATCTTGCCCAAGATATTGCCGAGGGACGTTTCCGTGAGGACTTATTCTATCGCTTAAATGTGATTGAACTGGCCTTACCGCCACTGAATCAGCGTATTGACGATATTTTGCCCTTAGTGAAACATTTTGTCGGTGAGGGTTTTAGTTTGAGTAAACCCGCCCAACAGGCGCTATTACAGCATCGTTGGCCGGGGAATGTGCGCGAGCTAGAAAATGCCTGTAAACGTGCGGCGCTATTGGCGCAAAGTCGAGTGTTAACGGAAGCTGATTTTGGTTTACCGCCAGTCAATGCTAACAACACTCACACGATAAATACGATGACGTTTGGGCGAACCATAACCGAAGTTGCCCCGATTGAATCACAGATAAAAGTTGCCAATCAAGACGTGTCCGCTCAACTGGATTCGAGCGACGCTATGGATGTTAGCCGTGAGCAGATTGAAATGGCCTTAAGACAGCACAAGGGCGTGATTGCACGAGTAGCTAAATCCCTTGGCCTAAGTAGGCAAGCCCTGTATCGCCGCATGGATAAGTTTGGTCTAGAAAAATAGTCATAGCATGATAAACATTGAGTCTTAGGTGGAGTTTTAGGTGCAACTGCGAACAAAATTAATCATTTATTCAACTGTTTGTTGCGCCTTAGGTGTGCTATTGACCCTAGGTGCTGTGAGCTATCGCCCCTCTATCTCGTCAGTTGAAGTCCCAGCTCCCATCAAGCTCCCCGCAATTAATATACCGCCCATCGACGTAGATAAGCTTCAAGAAAACGTCGAAGCGGCAATTAAAAATAACGAGAAATTACAACAAACGTTGTCATTACAGGAGCGTTTAAGGGCCGAGCAGATTAAGCATGAGCTGCAAAAGTTAGAGCAGCTCAAGCAAGAACAATTGCAAATTAAGCTTTTTAAACTCGAGCAGCTTAAAGACGGGCTTTTTAGTCCTTCTGCCCATCCTGATGTGCCGCCCACGGCCCCGCCAGCAGAACCTATCTCACTGCCTAAGTTGACGTTAGCGCAAGGGACAGATCAAGGGCTACCAATCACCGAATGGTTATTCATATTATTGTTTACCTGTGGTATTTGCGCCTTAGGTTTGGCTTGGTTTACCCGCCATTTAGCTCGTAGCCTCAATGCCTTAGAGGTTGGCTTACTCAACTTTAACGATAATGACTTTAGCGTCAGCATTCCGGCAAATGGTGAGGGCCAGCTTAAGGCATTGGCTGAGTTATTTAATGATTCGGCAGCTAAGCTGCGCCAGGAGCGGCAGTATATTTATCAGCGCGAATTGCTGCTGGATAAAGTGATTCAAAGCTCACCTAACGTGATGCTGCTGTTTAACGATCACCAAAAACTCATGTATGCCAACGATGCGGCGCGGCATCTTTTCCATATCAAAGGCAAAATGGAAGGCTTGAGCCTCGACGAACTGCTGCAAGACTTACCCGATGCCCTTGCCTTGGCCCTTAAGCAAGAAAAGAGCGGCCTGTTTACCATGGGTGAGGATGATACTGAGACTTGGTATCTGAGTCGCGGCCAATTTTTGCTGAATAACCAACAGCATAATTTAATCTTGCTTAAGCAGATGACCCGAGAGCTTAATCGTCAGGAAGTGGCGGTGTGGAAGAAGGTGATCCGTATTATCAGCCATGAGCTAAATAATTCTGTCGCGCCCATTGCTTCAATGGTGAACTCGGGGCGTTTACTCACGAAAGATCTCGATAATCCAAAGCTTAAACTGATATTCGACACTATAGAGAGTCGCACGAATCACTTAAGTCAGTTTATTTTCAATTATGCTCGCTTTGCTAAACTGCCTTTACCGCAGCGACGTCAAGTCGCGTGGCAGCAGCTTATCGAACATTTAACCCAGCATTATCCTTTTACCTTAGCCAATGAATTACCCGCTGAAATGGGCTATTTCGATCAAGGGCAAATGGAGCAAGTTCTGCTAAACCTGCTGAAAAATGCCCATGAATCAGGTTCCGATCCCGATGAGGTCATGCTTACCATTCGCTTTCAAACGCTGGTTGATGGCGCTGGCTTTATTATCAAGATAGAGGACCGTGGTAGTGGCATGTCGGAGGAAGTGTTAGAGCAAGCCCTGTTGCCTTTTTACTCAACCAAGCAATCGGGTACTGGCTTAGGCTTACCACTTTGCCGCGAAATCATTGAGGCCCATGAAGGCAGCATTAGTATGCATAATCGCACCGATGGCGGGCTGTCAGTACAACTCTGGTTACCGCAATAATCTGCGTTTGATAGTGTATCAAGAGTTTTCATTGCTCATTCTAATGTATTACCCAAATGGGCTATTTTGCGGTTTTTACCTTAGCTTTTTGGGCTAATTTAGGTCTCAGTCTAATGACTAGCATTCTTCAATCCTGTTAACCTTCTTTTAATAAAAATAAGCGTGAAATGTTACATGCACAACATGGCAAAGTGTGCATTTTACGCTATCGCTGTATCTGAAGGTTTGAGCATTGTAGGTAAGGAGGGACCTGTGAAATCGTTAATTCAGCGGTTGTTGTTCAGTATTTTGTGTCCATTCTTGTTTATAAGCGCTCCTGGCGCGTTAGCCGATGATGATATTGAAATCAGTGGGCTTGTGATAGATAGAACCTTAACGCGTTTTGGTAAGGATTTTGGGTTTTACTATTCAAGTTATTGGCGCGAATTGCCGTTTACTCAAGGGTTTAACGTGACCTTGTATGAGACGGTGTTTCCGCAGGCCGGAACCGTTTTAACCTTAGAAGTGAATGGAACTCGTATTTATACCACGCACTTTGGTCGTCGGGCGAACCCGATTAAGGAGAGCGCAGAGCAGGCTATTTTGTTGACGATTGATTACTTAGCTCAAGTCAGGGCTAATGCGATTACGGGTGATTTTTCAGGAACATCAGACGATTTGTAGGATAACAATAATGACATTCAGGACGTTACTTTCTCTTGCTGTGTTTTGCATAGCTCACACCAGCCAAGCAACCGAATTAATCTATACCCCCGTCAACCCAAGCTTTGGGGGCAATCCTGCGAATGGCTCCTTTTTACTCAATAAAGCGCAGGCTCAAAACGATAATAAAGCCAGCTCGACCGAGAAGGACTTTGTTACCCGTTTTAAGGAGTCATTGGAACGTAACATCATTAACTCCATCACCCGCGGCGTTGCTGATGGTGAGATCAAAGATGGGGTGTACGATACTGGCGATTTTCGTATCGAAGTCGCCTCTACTGGCACCGGAGTGATGTTAACCATCACTAACATCGAAACTGGCGAAGTGACGGTGATTGAAATGCCAACTTTTGGAGGCGGAAACTAATGGCACGTTCCATCTTTATCGCTTCTATGCTGCTGAGTATGTCCGCCTGTAGCTTGATCCCCAAGCCTGACTTAAATATTACTCCTGCTCAAGTTAATCCAATGAGTGAGGTGATGAAGGAGCTACAGAGTCAGCCTGGGCCAAAATTTCCGATCCCAGTTGCGGTATATTCATTCCGAGACCAAACCGGGCAATATAAACCTCAAGCTAACGTCAGCTCATTTTCAACTGCGGTCACTCAAGGGGCAACATCGATGCTGATGCAAACCTTGATTGACTCTAAATGGTTTACGCCCGTTGAGCGTGAAGGCCTGCAAAATTTATTAACTGAGCGCAAGATCAGTAATAAGCAAAATGGCTCAAAGGGCGATGATATCCCCGTGTTATCGACGGCGAGATTGCTACTAGAAGGTGGCATTATCAGTTACGAGACCAACACCAGTACAGGCGGTACAGGGGTTGAATATTACGGTATCGGCGCCTCGGAAATGTACCGTGAGGATTTAGTCACTATCTATCTGCGTGCTGTCGATGTACACACGGGCAAAGTGATGATGTCTGTATCTACGAGTAAAAGGGTACTTTCGCAGGAAATGCGTGCAGGCCTGTTCCGTTATACCAGTTTGAATCGTTTGGCCGAAGCCGAAGTCGGTTTTACCACCAATGAACCTGTGCAGTTTTGTGTACTACAAGCCATTGAGTTAGCAGTCGCTGAGCTTATCGAAAAGGGTGTAAAACAAGGTTATTGGAGTGCTTCGCAGTTGTCGCAACCTATAGAAAAACAACCTGAATTAAGCCAAAGCTGATTATACTAATCGTATTAAATATCTGTTCATTCAGTTAAACATCGCCACAATCGAGCCAGATATAAGTCTGGCTCGATTGCTTTTAGGTTTAGTCGGCCCGTAACGCCTTCCAAAACAGCGCAAAGCTGGCATCACGATAATGTTTATCTCTGCCCAATTCGGGGTTATCTATAAAAAATCGTGTGGCTGCTAAGTATTGTCCGTGGCAATTTTCAAGCATTAATTCAATGGGATAGTGGGCAATTAATCCCATTAGCTGCCCTTTTTTTATCAACTGGGCGATAAACCCTAAGATGCTATTCATTGCTTGTTCGCGGATAGAAGCCGCAATCATAGGTGACATTGAATATTGCTGAAAAAATAATTGCTTGATTGGATTATCAATCGACCAGTCAATCGCGCTCTGCCAGAGGATTTCTGCATGCTCTTTAAGATCGCTCCCTTCTTTGATATTTAACAATAATGCATTAGCAAACTCTTGTTTAATTGTGAGAAACAGGCTTTCCATCAACACTTCTTTGGTTGGGAAATGATGAAACAGTGTGCCTGTCGCTACGCCAGCCTGCTTGGCAATTGAAGCGGTCGAGGTGGCATGAAAGCCTTGGCTGACAAATAACGATAAGGCGGTATCGAGTATCGCCTGACGTTTATCTGTCATGGGCTTAGTATCTGTATCTGTTGGTAATAAGCTCGACATAACCACTCCTAAGCGGCCCGTATTAGCGTAAAAACAGCTTCATCAACATACGTTGGATAAAAGTGCCATAGGGTGGATGGACAAATTTACCCGTGTTAAAGCGCCCACGGCTTAGCACGGTTTTGGCGTGGCTAAAGGTGAGGAACCCTTCTTTACCATGATAATGCCCCATACCAGATGGGCCTATGCCGCCAAAGGGCGCATCATCGGCTGCTACATGGAATACCGTTTCATTGATACAAACACCGCCAGAGTGAGTTTGCTTGAGGATTTTTTGTTGGCTCGCTTCATCAAAACTCATCACATAGAGCGCTAAGGGTCTGGCGCGACGGTTTACGTAGCTAATGGCTTCATCTAAAGAGTCGTAACCGATAACGGGTAATAGCGGCCCAAAGATTTCCTCTTGCATCAATAGCATATCTTCAGTGGTATTAGTAATCAGCTGAGTGGCGAGTTTACGATTCTGGCTGTCTATTGCTTCATTTGAGGCAGAGATAATCTTGGCACCTTTGGTTTTGGCATCCTCAAGTACAGCCAATAAACGATCAAATTGGCGGGCATTAATAATGCTGCCGTAGTCCTTATTTTGGGCAATTGCGCCGTACATGGCTTGGAATTTTGCTTGATAGGCTTGAATAAAATCGCTCACTTTAGCGTTAGGGCAAAGCACATAATCAGGCGCTACACAGATTTGTCCAGCATTCAAACACTTACCATAAATCATTCGTTCTACCGCTATCTCTAGTGGCATATCGGGGGCGATAATTACTGGCGATTTACCTCCGAGTTCAAGGGTAACGGGGGTGAGATTATTGGCCGCGGCGCGCATCACATGGCGGCCAACCGTGGTTGAGCCAGTAAATAGGAGATGATCGAAGGGCAGTGCTGAAAACTGCGCCGCGACATCAGCTTCACCTTCGACAACGGCAACATGGGATTCATCAAATACTTCGGCGAGCAACTGTTTGATAACGCTATTGGTTGCTGGAGTAAATTCCGAAAGTTTGAGCATGGCATGGTTGCCCGCAGCAATCGCCGTGACTAATGGCCCAATGGAGAGCATGACGGGGAAGTTCCAAGGCACGATTATCCCAATAACGCCTAGTGGCTGATAATGCACTTTGACTTGGGCGGGGGCGAGTAAGATGCCCGCATGGCGGCGGCTTGGCTTGAGCCATTTTTTGAGGTTTTTCAAACTGTAATTGATGTTATTGACCACAGGCATAATGTCGGAAATCAGACTGTCGTCGACCGAACGATGGCCATAGTCCTGTGATAACGCCTCGACGAGCGGCTGCTGGAATTTTAGCAAGGCGGCTTTAAGGCGGATTAAGCGTTCTTTACGGATCGCATAATCAGGATTAGGTGCGGCTAAGTAACTTGCACGCTGATGTTGGAGTAACTCGGTTAACGGCGAAATTTTTGCTGGGTCTGTTGCCATGTTCATCGTGATCCCTTCAGTGCAAGTCTTAATAAAATAAAGCCGTTTGTTGCTCAATACACAAACCGACTGATTAGTCGGTTTATCCTAGCGGTTAGCGTGATTTTGCGCAAGCATACTGATGCATTTATGAGCAAGATCACGGCCTGATAGAGACTTAGCTTTTACACTTAACAGGACATTTGTTAGACAAGGAGTATGTATGACTTTGTTAAAGCATGGAATTTCAGTTGGGATCGAGCGTTATGGTGATGATGACTTTTTTGTTGCCTTTAAAGCTATTGGTACCTTAACTCATCAAGATTATGAGGTGATGGTACCCGTGCTCGAAGCCGCGTTAGCTGGGGTGAAAGATCCCGATATTTATGCCTTAGTCGATGTGACTGAGCTTGAAGGTTGGGAACTTCAAGCCGCTTGGGATGATCTAAAACTAGGGGTTAAGCATGTTCGCCACTTTGAACGGATTGCTATTGTCGGTAAAACGACTCTACAGGAAGTGATGGCAAAGCTGGCAAACTGGTTTACTCCGGCCGAGGTTAAGTTTTTTGTCGACAAACTGGATGCCATTACTTGGCTCAAAGATGAGCTTCACGATGACTAGCCATTAAGGAGAACAGATTATGCGTTCAGGTCAAATACTCTGGCCCACAGATTTTTCGGAAACTGCGGCCCATGCGTTACGTTATGCTATTGAAATGGCAAATCTATACCATGTAGGGCTAAAGATTTTACACGTTGTTGAGCAACCTATTGGTGATGAAAACTTTATGATTTTAGCGATTACCCCTGAGGAGCTCGCTAAAAGCATGGAGGAGGCCGCAGCAACTAAAATGCAGGCGTTACTCGAGGGACTCAAGACCGAATTACCGATTACAACACTTATTCGCCGAGGCGATCCCGTCGATCAAATCCTCGAGGAGGCGAATGGTAAGGATGTGGGTATGGTGGTTATTGCTAGCCATGGACGAACCGGAATTTCGCACTTTTTACATACGAATGTTGCCGAAGCTGTTGCCAATGGCGCGGCATGCCCTGTATTGGTCGTGAAATAGTCTGTATTGGGTAGATTACAGGGCGCTAAGGCGCCCTTTGTTTTTGATTGCTAAAGCATAATTAATTTTACGGCCTAGCTGCTTGTCCCGAGTTACTGCGATAAAATACAGATTATAAGCAATGCCATTTGCCCTAATATTGGGCACAACAACCTAAGTGATGGATAAAATTATGCGTACTCAAGAAGTGTTATGCCCTACGGATTTTTCGGCAACTGCCGCCCATGCGCTTAATTATGCGGTTGAAATGGCTAATCTATATCACGTAGATATCCGTTTGCTGCATGTCGTCAGCCCTGCAAGAAGTGCCCATTGTTATGGTATTGCGGTAGATACTCCCGCGACACTTGAGCAACAGTTGGCCGAGTTTGTGGAGACAAAAATGCAGAGTCTACAGCTGCAAATGCAGCAGGGATTAGCGGCTGGACTAAAGATTAAATGTATTGTTCGTCATGGTGATGCGAGCGAAGAGATTTTAGCTGAGTCAGCCGATGCGGGTATGATTGTGATTGCAAGCCATGGCAGCAGCGGCTTAGTGGATTTTTTAAAGCACCATGTGAGTCAAGATGTTGTTAGATTGGCGAAATGCCCAGTATTAGTAGTTAAGTAGTTAACTTATAAAGGATCTTGCTTGAGTTTTGATTGATCCACAATGGTATTTGAGGCTTCAGCTTCATTCTCTAGGGACATGAGTTGCCGATATTTTTCTTGTAAGGCGATCAGTGTCCCATCTTCGGTAATTTGTTTTAACCCAAGGTTAAAGTCGTCACGGATTTGCTCGCTTAAAAACGCAAATTTATACTCAGTCGGTGGAAAAATGCGATGACATACCGCCACCTGTTTACTCTCTACTTCGGTGAGTTTTCCCTCAATAAATGCCTGTCTAAGATAGTAAGTGAAAATGTTCTTATCCATAACCACGACATCAGCCCTGTGTTTCATCAGCATGTAAACCTGCTGTATTTGCCGAGCTTGTTCTTGGTAACTAGGATTAGCTTTAGTCATTTGAGTAAATTCATCACCTAAGAAGCTTGCTGCACGTTGAAAGGAAACGACTTTTTTATCCGTTAAGTCTTTAATACTATTAATCGAAAAGTTATTTTTCTCTAGGCTGATTGCGCAATTTTGATAACGAATCGCCACATTAGAGTAGAAAACGTTTTCGATCATGCCTTCTTTTACGTTGATTATGCCGTCAAGTTTGCCCTCTCTAAGTTCATGGAAAGTGCGTGCTAAAGGCAAATATTCAATATTGGCGGTATGCCCTTTGACTGCAAGTGCTTGATACAGCAAATCGAGTTCTAGCCCGCTATCAGATTCTTGGATGACATAGGGAGGAATGGAGAGGCTCACGCCAATTTTCAGTTCCGCCGCTTGGATTAATTGGGGATAAAATAATGCAATTACTGCTAGCAATGGGTAGCGAATACAGGTCATTCTAGAGACACAGGAAATATGGTTAGTTTGTTTCATTACGCACTGTTACCTTTCGCACCATTGGCCATCTCATGATGCCCAGAGTTGTCCCCTGACATATCATTGTAAGTGTAGTTTGTTAATCTACAGCCACAGTTATTTTTATCTGAATAAAGCTTGTTTATATTCAAAATGACGAGTCCGGCTGGCGTAAAAAAGCGATTTCTTCTGCTGTCGACTCTCTAGCTAATATTTTGTTTCTATGAGGATAACGACCGAATCTGTCGATAATAGCCTTGTGTTTTAGTTCAAATTCGAGATTAGCGATTGCAGCCTCTCGATTGAACAATTTTACAGCAACTTGATGGATGGCAGGGGATTCGCTATGCATAAAAGGCATAAACAAAAAGGGTACTTGTTTGGGAGAAAGCTCCTTATCAATTTGGAGTGCAACAGCCTCTTGGGCAAGGACCAGCGCAATGGTGTCGGCCTCAAACGCTGCTGGCGTGTCGCGATAGATATTTCGCGAGAATTGATCTAGTACGATGATTTCGGCTAAACGACCTTGAGGTGTCACGCGCCAATGCGCAAGCTCACCGCGCTTGGCTTGTTTTAATAGGTCTTCAAAGCGAGATTGGATTTGTGCATCAAATGTTGGGTCTTTTATCCACCAAGATTGAGGTGAAATTTCCTCAAACCAGAAATGTAGCACTTGCTGTGCGGTCATCATTTGGCCCATCGTTGGCTCTCCCATTGATTAATCTTTTTTACAAATAACAGTGATGGAGAGCTTATACAAGCAAATGCGAAAATGTATCTGCGGGAACAGATGTCAAACGGGTCAATTTGCTCGAATAATTTGAATGGAGGCTATTTCTTATTCACTGAATATCAAGTAGTTTTATATTCACTTGGTCAATATTTGGATTGATTTTTTATGCCCCTCGAATCTGCTACTCAGTCAATATCGAAACAACATAAGGCGTTTTTACGTAAGCTATATTTAGCGCATTTAATGGACGATGATCGGCATAACTTGTTATCACTCAATAAGTTGACTGGAATGCCGAGGCGAACGTTGCAGGATGCTATCGCCGCGTTTGAAGATATCGGTATTCGCGTCGAATTTGTGCAAGATGGCAGTCGAAACAATGCAGGTTATTATCGCATTTTGACCTGGGGACCAATTAGCAGTGCGTGGGTTGATACACATTTCGAGGAAATTGCCTCAATTATCGGTATCAGTCCATTAAGTGAATCCGTGGCGTGAAAGAGCGCGGATTTTGGTTTGATACTGAAGCTAAGTTAACTCAAAGGACTATGTTACCTGCGCTACAACATGATATTGCCGCAGACATCGCCATTATTGGCGCGGGCTATTCAGGACTATGGACGGCCTATTATCTTAAGCATTACCAGCCCAATTTATCCGTGGTGATTCTTGAGGCTGACACCATTGGCCAGGGCGCTTCGGGGCGAAATGGCGGTTGGTTGATGGGCGGTTTTAGTGGCGATGTAGCCTATCTTAATCAGCTTCAAGGTGAGTCGCGCTTAATGGCAAAAGCCTTGATCCAACAAACCATTGCTGAAGTTGCCGCGGTTTGCGCCCAGCATCATATCGACTGTGATTTACACCATGGCGGCAATTTACGGGTAGCCGCGCGTTATCCTGAGCAATTAGCCAATATTCAAGCCGAATTAGCACAGTGGCGCGCAGATGGCTTTGGTGAAGAAGATATTCGTTGGCTGGATAAGCCCGAGCTTGATAAGCAAGTGTGTATGGCCTACGGCCAAGCGGCACTTTATACCCCCCATTGTGCGCGAATACACCCAGCGAAACTCGTCTGTGGTTTGGCTGATCTGGTGCAAAGTTTAGGGGTGAAGATCTACGAGCATACCCCAGTAAATCACATGGTGTATCTCGGTGATGCGCAAACCCAATTACAGACGCCACAAGGAAATGTTCGTGCGGCGATTGTGGTGCCCGCCGTTGAAGGCTATCTTCGCCAATTGGGTGAATTGGGTCGATTCACCTTGCCTGTTCAGAGTTTACTGATCGCCACTGAGCCGTTAACGGATGAAATGTGGCAGGACATTGGTTTAGCTAATCGCGCGACCTTTAGTGATGCTAGCCGCATCGTTACCTATGGTCAGCGAAGTCCTGATAACCGTTTGATATTTGGCGCCCGTGGCGGCTACGGATTTGGCGCTAAAGTGCGGACTGAATTTGGATTTAATCCCGAGTGCTTTAATGCCCAATCTTCCGCTAGCCATCGTCAATCGGCTTTTAAAGGGGAATTTGGCTTTCGCTATCAGCTATTGTTGGCGTTATTTCCGCAATTGGCGGATGTGCAAATTACTCATGGTTGGGGCGGTACCTTAGCCTTAGCACGGCAGTTTGCGCCCCACGCTATTTACGATAAAAATGTAGGATTGGGGCTTATTGGTGGTTACGGCGGCGAAGGTGTTGGGGCTGCCAATCTTTTTGCCCGCACGCTGGTGGACTTGATCTTAGCGCGTGATACGCCGCTTACTACTATGCCTTGGGCTTTTAATGCCCCGGTTCAGCAAGTATTAACGCCTTGGGAACCTGAACCTTTGCCGTGGCTAGCTTATCATGGCATGAACAAGATTTTTGCATGGGAAGATAGGCTTTACAGCCGTCCAAAGAGTGCAGCTTGGCAAAAAGGCTTAGCCAAGCGGCTCGCGAATAGATTAGAAGGCTTAATGAGTTAATCTACTTATAAACCAGAGAGTTAATCAGTAAACCAGAGTGTTAATCAGGCCATTACCGAGTCATTTTTATTCATATACGATTTATTCATACACGATAACTACTTGCTGATCCGATGATGTTAACCGAACAGTTTTTCCTACAGGGCCGCGTTAAGCTTGAGATTATTCCCCACGAAATGCGTATGTCCCATTGGGTGTACGCGCCCAGATTAACCGATATGAAAAGCGGGCAAGTGCTGCTCGATCTTATCGGCCAATGCTGGGATTGTCAGTCTGCTATTGAGCGGGATAACGCGCTTTGCCTAACTCTCGATGGCTACCCCGATAGAGCCAACTGGCTTGAGTTGGCCTTTTTGCCCGATACGGGGCGAGTCCAGCTAAGGGCTGGCAATATCGACACTAAGGCGCTAGTTGCACAAGAGTTTCTACCACAGGAGCTGACTGGCTACTTTGATACGATACGCGCGAATCTCATCTGTTAAAGGAAGATATATGCCCCAAAACCCAGCCAGCTAAGGACTAACAGGGCGATGGCAGCCCAAGCAATGGGAGTAAATTGAGTCTGTGGTAGCGAAAAATCTTCGCCGTCATCCATCTCGCCAGCCGCGCTTACTTGTTGGTTTTTTGCCCTTAACTGTTGCTTTCTCTGTTTATCCCGCTCGCGAGCTTTGGCTTTTTGCAGTTTTTTATATTCGGCAATGCCCTTTTCAATCCCCTGGGCAATCAGTTTAGTTTGTTCTTTGGTTTGTCCTGGTTTTTGAGTAGCCTTCGCCATGGCTAAGGCATCTTGCTGGGTTTCGGTTGAGATAGTGGTTTTCATCTGTTCACACTGTGACTTTAGGTGTCTATTGCAGCGATTATACCCACAACTGCGCCGCTAAAGGCGCTAGTGAAGTCAATTTTGCATCAAAAAATCAATGGATAACCGCCCAGTGGTGCAGGAATAAACTCAGGTTCGTAATCCCATACTTGGCGAATTATATCAATCGATAATGCGTCGTTAGGTGTACCTTCACTGACGATTTCACCCTGTTTGAGGACGATAACTCTGTCGCTGTAACGGGCAGCCTGATTTAGGTCGTGCAATACCACAATCACAGTGTAGGCGTGCTTGTGGGCGAGATTTTTTGCTAGCGCTAATACTTTGTGTTGCTGCGCCAGATCCAGTGCTGAGGTTGGCTCATCTAACAGTAAAATCGGCGGGAAGGGGGATTGGCTTAACTGCGTTAACACCCTCGCCAGTTGCACCCTTTGTTTTTCTCCCCCAGAAAGCGTGGGGTAACTGCGCCGAGCTAAATGCAATACACCCACTTCGGCAAGCCATTTTGTGACTAACTGCTGGCCTTCTTTTTGACTCAAGGTTAAGGGATAAAGCCCCATTGCCACCACTTCATCCACGGTAAAGGGGAAGGTTAAGCTGGCATGTTGAGGCAGAACGGCGAGGGATTTTGCCAGTTCAGCCCTTGGCCAATCCACTAGTGGGCAGTGGCCAAGCTTGATGCTGCCTTGCGCAGTGGGGATCTCTTGGCACAGTGCCTTTAACAGTGTGGATTTGCCTGCCCCATTAGGCCCTAAAAGTGCGGTGACACTGCCCGGTTGAAATTGCACGCGAATGTTGTTCAACACCGCCTTATCGCCGATAGCGTAGCTGAGCCTATCCACGGTTAATTGGGTACGTTCAAAATGTTGTTTAGCGACGGGCGCAGCCGATAAGCTCATAGCCATGGAGTTCTCGCTTAGATTAATTTGCTGCGTTGTTGCAGGAGTAAAAAGATAAAGAATGGCGCACCGATAAGCGCTGTGACTAAGCCGACAGGTAATTCGGCGGGGGGTAAAAATGCCCGCGCACCTATGTCAGCTAAGGCTAAAAGCGCAGCGCCCAAGAGGGCGCTCATGGGTAAAAGTCGTTTATGATCTGGCCCCAAAATCATCCGCACTAAATGGGGAACCACTAGACCAATAAAACCGATAATCCCTGTTGCGGCCACACTCACGCCTACGCCTAATGCACAGAGTAGGATGAGTCTTAACTTAAGACGGTCGACATCAATCCCTAAATGTCTGGCTTCAGCTTCACCCAGTAGCAGGGCATTAAGTGCCATGGCATCACGCTGAAAACGCCAACTCAGCAACACTAATACCAGTAAACACAGGCCGACATATTGCCATTGAGCTCCCGCAATACTGCCCATTTGCCAAAGGGTTAAGTCACGTAATGCCATATCATTAGCGAGATAAGTCAGTACGCCTATGCCCGCTCCTGCTAGCGCTGCAATCGCCACGCCGGAAAGCAGCAATAACACCACAGATGTGCCTAAACCGTTACTCGCCAGACGATAAACGATCAGGGTTGTGGCTAACCCACAGAGAAAGGCGCCAAGGGAAATCATAAAAGATCCCACGTCGGGAAATAACACGATACAGATGGCCGCACCTAATGCGGCTCCCGATAATACCTGGGTCTGCCAGTGGATTACGGAATAATCCCTGCATCACAGCGCCACATTGAGCAAGAATTGCGCCTACCGTAAGGGCTAACAAGGTCCTGGGTAGACGCACGTTACTTACCACCAGTTGCTCATGGGGTGCAAGATTGCCAATGCTTTGCTGGGTTGCCCAATTAAATACCGCACTGAGGGAGTCCATAAGACTAATGCTTACAGGACCTACACTCACCGAGAGTATACTGCTCAGGATGAGGAGCATCATCATTGTGGGCCAAAGCCAGCGATACTGTAACATGGTTATTTTCCCGCCGTTTTACCTTGAGTGAGTAGGGTATCTGCAAGCGTTTCGGCAGCACCAATGGCGCTAATACCTAAACCTCCCAGTAAAGCTTGCGGGGCAAGGGTTTGGATATGACCATTTTGGCCTGCGGGAGTATGCGCTAGCAGCGGCATCTCCTTTAATAGAGCCTGGGTTGTTTGACTGTTGGTTTGCGAGTCAGTTTTTTCGCTGCGGTTAGACAGTAAAATCACATCCGGTTGTAAGGCGAGAATGCCCTCTTGGGACAATGTCTTGTAGCCTTCAAAGTCTGCAATATTCTTTGCGCCCGATAGCGCAATAATGGTATCGGCAGCGGTACCTTTGCCACCGACTCGGGCTCCTCGTCCTTCCTGTAATAACATAAAGAGGATTTTTGGCTGAGCATAATGTTGGCTGAGTTGTTGTTTTTGCTTATTTAACTTATCTAGCCTTTGATGCAACTCCTGCTTTAGCGGGGCCGCTTTGTCTGTTCGATTAAGCGATTGTGCTAGCGTATCGATATTGCTCATTAATTGTTGCTCATCGGCGCTTGAGGGTAATTGCACTACCTTGATATTGGCTTGTTTTAGTACGTTTAGGGTGGTTTCTGGGCCCATTACGTCGGACCCCACAACTAGTGTAGGGCTGAGTGCCATAATGCCTTCAGCGGAAAGCATGCGGTGGTAGCCCAGTTTAGCGACTGAGCTTAATTGCTCAGGCACATAGCTGGTGGCATCGACAGCCACTAACTCATCGGCCGCCCCTAACGCCAGCACTAACTCGGTGACACCCGCCCCCGCGCTCACCAACTTTATGTCCTGAGTTGCACTCCAAGCATTAAATGAAACGAGTGCTATGACTGCGGGGAGTAGACACAACCATTTATTGAATGCATTGCTATCGGTCGGTTGACTGAGTTTATTAAATCTATAACGCACAGCTTGAAACAACATGGGTAAACTCCTGATCCATCTAAAAGCAAGGTCGAGGTGTTATCAACCTTGCAGGGTAAACGGGTTAAAACACGATTGAGTTAAGGTTTAGGGTTAATGTTCCATCAAAATTTGGGTTTGATTAATGGCGTTGCCCTGCAAAAGTGCCAGTAGCTGCATTAGCGGTTCAACTGGCGCGGCTTTATCGGCAGCAATAATGACGGTGGCCTGTGGTTGAGCCGTTAACTGCGCTTCAAAGGCTGTAGTAAACGCGGTTAAATCAGCAAATTTTTCGCCATTAATCGCCCAGTAGGGTGAAGTCGCCATAATATTGATGGCTATCGATTGCTTATGCTCGAATGCAGTAATGGCGTTGCTTGGGCTTTGAGGTACATCAACGGGTAAGCTCAGCAAACGGCTATTTGCGGTGAGCAACAGAAACACTAAAACAATAAAAATAATATCAATCAATGCCGTAAGATCGATGCTGGGCAGTGGCTCTAAGGCACTGATCCCTGCTTGGGGTAACGACGTGTGGTGAGTGCTTATCATGGCTGAGACTCAAGAGATGCGGCGTGTGGAGTGTTAGGTGTTTGATTCGCCTGATTTCCTAGAGCGAATGCCTGATATAAGTCCTGCTCAAGTGGCTGCTTGTCTACACCGGATAACCATAAGTTAATTTGATTCAGCACATGGCTCGCTTTTAAGCATTGGCTATGCGCCCAAATCCCGAATAAATGGGCGGCGGTAATAGTCGGCACCGCAATAATAAGGCCTGCTGCGGTAGTATTCATCGCCAGCCCAAGCCCCGCACTGAGTTGCGCGGGTGTGACTGGCCCTTGGGACTGGCCAAGTTGGGCAAACATGTCAATTAACCCAAGTACTGTGCCGAGTAACCCCAGTAGCGGACTAATAATCCCTATCACTTGCAAAATCTTAAGGCCCGCTTGCAGCTCCCTTTGTTGTTTATTCAGCCATAGACTGAGTAATTCTTCCCTGAGTGGTTTGGGTTGATGTGCTTGCGCTAACAGCAGTGTTGCGCCACTGGCCAGTAAATCCTGCTGATGGCTGGTTTTAGAGAGTAAAGCTTGAATGTTTTCGCTTGTCGGTTTGGCATCAGAGTGGCGTAGCTCTTTAACCCAAGCTTGTTTTTTTGGGGAGATTGACGCTACGGATTGTTGTAAAAACAGTGCGCTACGCTCAAGGCAAATCATCAAGGCAAGGAATGCACATATCAGCAAAGGCCAGGTGAGTGAACCGAGCTGGCCATGTAGGGTAGAAAAGTCAGTCATAAGCGGTGAGTCTCTATAGTTAGATCTGTTATCAAGCATTCAGCCAAATTCGTTGCAATAGGATTAGCGTGGTTAAGCGATTGCATCGCCACAGGATCAATTTAAGGCGAAGCGAATCGGTACCCTCACCTTGTAATGGCTCGCCAGTTTTGGGCTTGGCGCCTCAAACTGCCAAGTCTCTACCGCCTCTAGTGCCGCTTGATCCAGCAGGCTGACACCAGAGCTTTTGACTAACGTGAGGGCGAGCTGTTGTCCAAATTCGTTAAACATCACTTCAATTGTTGCGGTTCCTTCCAAGCCTTTTTTGCGCGCCATACGCGGGTATGTTGGTTGGGGAGGTTGACTGGCAAAAGTGGGTGTTGCCAGCTCGATAACCTCGGGAGTGGCTTTGGTGTTCTTGCTGGCACTTGTGGGCGTCACATCGCTGTTGTTAATAGCTGCATTATCTTGAGTCTTGATTTCTGCCATTTGCGATATCTCTCGCTCAGAAGATTTTGCTATTTCTTCTGTTTCTTGTTGATGCAGTGTATTTGCAGCCATTAGCTTCATAGCCGTTGTCGCATCTGCCTTAGAGGATGTGTTCGGCGTTGGCTTGTTTTGTTCAGCGGATTTAACAGTTTGCGGCTTAGCTGTGGTCGGTTCGTGGGCTTGCCTTGCCATTTCAGTTGTCGCCGTATCAGTTCGTTTTGGCGCCGTTTGGCGCTTACTGGCATTAGCTACCTTGGCATTAGACGAGCTTGCATTAGGCACATTTTGGGAGATCGTATCCACGGGATCTGCATTCGCTGGCGTACTTTTTAGCTCAGATATGACCGCTGATTTTTCCACTGAATGATGTGCTGCAAAGCTTAAGGTAACCGCTTTGTTTACCTCATTGAATGCGTGCATTTGAGCAAATTCGTTAAGATTCTTCGGTAATGAAATCGAAGGCTGCGAAGCTATAACCCCCGTTTGAATCGCAACAGTTAATGCGCCAAAAGCTAAATATCGTTTTGGTGTCACGGCAAACCTTCCCATTCCCAAAGCATTCACTCATCAATCATTGCTAATTAAGATACACAAATATAAATAAGATCGCAAATGATAATGATTTTCATTTGATCAATTTTATATTCTCAGTTAGAGTGCCTGCAATTGCTAAAGTGAATGCTCAAAAAACTAGCAAAATGCCAAGGTAGGCGAATGACTGTTACGAGTCTTTTTAGATACTAATTGATTAATAAAATTAATAATTTGAGGAAGATAATATGAACAAAAAGCCGTTAGTGATCGCCGTTGCGATGGCACTAAGTAGTACGGCGCTAAGTTTTGCGTTAGCGGCTGAAGAAGGCGTCAAACCCTCTGCGGTTCAGAAGAGTGCTGAACAGGGGGTTGTCGAAACTGAATTTGATGAAGTGTTAGTGAGTGCGACGCGTTTGAGTGAGAAAGTGTCTGAAACCAGTCGAAGTGTGGCAGTTGTCGCAGAAGAGCAGCTTAACGTTTCACAGGCTTCATCGGTTGCCGAAGTATTAAAAAACGAAGCGAATATTAACTTAACAAATGGCCCAAGAGCGACCTCTCAGGGCGTCGAAATTCGTGGTTTAAGCGGTGATCGTGTTTTACAAACGATCGATGGTGCAAGGCAAAATACTAGTTCGGGCCATCGCGGTTCCTATTTTATGGACCCTGAACTACTTAAATCTATCGAGGTGATCCGAGGTCCTGCCAGTAGTTTGTGGGGCAGTGGTGCCCTCGGCGGTGTTGTTGCACAAAATACTAAGTCTGCTCAGGATTTTTTAGCGCCAAATGAAACCTTTGGTGGTTATGTCAAACAAGGCTATGACACCAATGGCGACCGCACTAAAACCAGCGCCGCAGTCTATGGCCAGCAAGCAACAGTCGATTGGTTGCTCAATGGCAGTTATGTTGATTCCAACAATATTAATACCGGCAATGATGAAACCTTAGTCAACAGCGCTTCTTCAGGAAGCAGTGGACTGGCTAAATTCGGCTGGCAGGCTGATAAAGCCTCACGCTTAGCGTTATCGGCAAGAGTTAACAAGATTAATGAATTGGTGCCAAGTAATCCTTCTGCGGCAGTGAGTAGCTCAGTGCCTTTAGTGCGCCGCAAAACGGACGATCAAAATATCACCCTCAATTACAGCTTAGCGCCAGCCAATAATCCTTATTTGGATACTCATGTGCAGGTTTATTGGAATAGCACAGATTACGACGAAGACCGTGTCACTAAAGGCCAATTAGATAGTACTGAATACCGCACCGTTGGCATTAATTTGAACAATAGTTCTCAACTCGGTAACACTAAGTTGACCTACGGTGTTGATGGCTATCGCGATACCCTTAAAACCGTTAGAGACGATAAGGGACAGGTTGGGCAGCGTCCTGAGGATATTGATGGCGAAACAACGGTATGGGGAGCTTTTACTCGGGCGGATGTGCAACTGACACAAACGGTAAACCTCGATGCTGCTTTGCGTTATGACAGTTTTAAAAACCAGAGTCATAACCTTAATGCATCTGCTGATGATACTGAGCTATCTCCTTCACTTGGATTAAGTTGGCAAACGCAGCCATGGCTGACCTTAAGTGCGCGCTATGATCAGGCCTTCCGAGCGCCGACGGTGGAGGAAATGTTCTCTAGCGGTACCCATTACTGCATTCCGCCAATACCGGGTTTTTTACCCCAAGGGTTATGTAACACCTTTGCGACAAATCCTAGCCTAAAGTCAGAAGTGGCCCGTAATAAAGAGCTTAAAGCTGACCTTCGCTTCAATGACTTAGCTGGTGATGATGAGTTAGCCATTACCTTAAACATCTTCCGTAATGATGTGGACGATTTTATTGTTCAGCAAGTCTCTAATCCATATCGGGGGATACCAGGACTTGAGCAAACAACCTCGTGGAACAACGTGGAAGACGCTCAATTAACGGGCTTTGAGCTCAGTGGTCGTTATCGTATTGGACAAACGCGTTTAGCGATGAATTATGGTCAAACCCGCGGAGAAGACCGTAACACTGGCGATTATATCGAAGGGATGCCAGCCAATAAGTTTAATGTCGACTTGTCCCAAGGGATTATGGAAGGCGATATGAAGCTAGGCACGCGAGTGACCTATGTTGCCAGCCAAGCGAATACACCCAAAGGTTACAGTGTTGCAAAATATGATGAATACACCCTTTGGGATGTGTATCTAGCATGGGAGCCCGCGATGGGCGTAATGTCGGGCCTGAGAGTTGATTTTGCCATTGAAAACATTGGTGATGAGAAGTATCTGCAGGCATGGCAAACCTTGTATCAGCCCGGCCGTAATATGAAGCTGTCTGCACGCTACATGTTCTAAACCTTGGGATAGAGGATCTAGGAAATGACCCAAACAGTCGACATTGAAAACACGGATAACGTGCTGAGTCGCCGAGATTCAAATGCTGAAACCCAGCAAATGTTGCGGCAACGATTTGAAACTCAACCAGATTTAATGCCTGTACAGTTGGCGAGTGAATTAGGGATTGCCGAGCTTGAGGTGGTTACCGCCTTACCTCAAGCGCAGCGAGTGTTTTTACCTTTGGCCCATATGGACGAGTTACTACAAAGCTTACCCGAGTGGGGTTCGTTAACTACCATAGTGATGCTTTCGGGCAGTGTATTTGAATTTAAAGGCGATTTTCCCCAAGGAAAATTTGCCCATGGCTACTACAACCTCTACAGCAAAGGGGATGGCTTACATGGCCATCTTAAATTGGATGGCATGCGGGCGATAGCCTTGATCAGCAGACCTTTTAGGGGCAGCGAGAGCCATTCCATTAACTTTTTTGGACCTCAGGGTGAAGTGGTATTTAAAGTTTATTTAGGACGTGACAAGCAAAGAGTGCTTTTTCCTGAGCAAGTGCGCCGTTTTAAAGCGCTGGCCGCTACCTTTGCTGATTAACATTGATGAACGTAATTTATTGAGGAAACCAATATGAAGCCTGACATTTCCGAGCAAGAACAGCGTTTAAGGGACAAACTGTTACCTGAAATAGAGGTCTTTAAACAGCAACGTAAAACCTTACAACTCGCCACCGTCGATACCGATGGTCAACCTAATGCCAGTTACGCGCCATTTGCCTTAGCAGACGATGGTTTTTATATCTTGGTGAGTGACTTAGCGCGCCACGGCCATAATCTTAAACAGTCTACTAAAGTGTCTGTGATGCTGGTGGAGGATGAAGTCGAAGCCAAATCTGTATTCGCCCGCAAACGATTAACCTTTGATGCCATGGCTCAAGCGGTTGCACGTGATACGCCCTCGTTTAGCAAAGGAGTCAGCCTGTTATCTAAACGTTTTGGCGACATGTCGGATAATTTGGCAGCGCTGACGGACTTTAACCTGTACAAGTTAGCGCCCCATCAAGGATTGTATGTCAAAGGCTTTGGCCAAGCCTTTACTCTTACAGGCAGTGAATTACTCGATGTGAACTGGAAGCGTGATGGTCACCATGGCACCCCAAAAACGCCTGAAGATATGCAGGTAGCTTAGATATCTGTGTTTTACACTTCTGTACTTTGATCTTGCCCTACTCAAGGCGCAATCATAAACCCGCTATCAATGCGGGTTTATTTTTGGCTTTTATATTCTTAGCCTTGAATTTTTGCTTTGCTAGCATCACTTTGGTTATCGTGTGCGCTTTCTTGTGTGCTCAGTTCATTGTCATTTGTGCTAAGTTGAATGACAAATAAAGCCGAAGGATAACAAGAGTGAACAAACCGCTCATAGAGCCCACCGATTCGAGCATTCCACCTCTTCGACCATTATTGGAGTCCATTGTGTCTCAACAATCTTCACACACCTCGGTTCGCCAACGGGCGGTATTGCCCTGGCTTTGGCAATTTCTTAAGCCCTATCGCCTGCGGGTGGTAGCGGCGATTGTATTTCTGTTGATTGGTTCCTTGGCCTGGCTATCCCTCGGGCAGGGCGTGCGGTTGATGGTGGACGAAGGCTTTATTAAGGATAACGCCCAGCGTCTCAATGAAATTATTCTGTTGGTGCTGCTGATCACCGCCGTGAGTGGCACCGCGGTGTTTTGCCGTTTTTATCAGATGACTTGGCTCGGCGAGCGGGTCAGTGCCGATATAAGGCTTGCGGTTTATAATCAATTACTTAAATTATCTCCGGCATTTTATGCCAAGGTGCGCACTGGTGAGGTGATTTCGCGTTTTACCGCCGATTCAACCTTACTGCAAACCGTTGTCGGCTCGAGTCTTTCTATGGCACTGCGCTCCGGCGTGACGGTTATTGGTGGGCTGGCGATGATGGGGATCACCAGCGTGAAGATGACACTACTGGTGTTACTGGCCGTGCCTTTGGTGTTGGGGCCTGTCGGTTTCTTTGGCAGAAAGGTGCGCACCTTAGCGCGCGAGAGCCAAGATAGGGTGGCGGATCTCGGTGCCTATGTGGATGAAACCTTGCATGAGATCCACACAGTGCAGGCCTATGGCCATGAGGATAAGGACCGCAGTTTATTTAACGGCCGTGTCGAAGATGTGATGACCGCCGCCAGCGGCCGCATTCGTTACCGCGCGCTGCTGATTTCTTCAGTGATGTTCCTCAGTATTGCTGCCATTGCGCTAGTGACTTGGGTCGGCGCCCACGATGTGATGTCGGGTAAGATGACGGGCGGCGAACTCTCAGCCTTTATGTTTTATGCGGTCATGGTGGCAGGCGCGGTTGCGACCATTAGTGAAGTGGTCGGGGAAATCCAACGTGCCTCGGGCGCCGCAGAACGCTTAATCGAATTAGCCGAAACTGAGGTCGATATTCCGGCGCCACTGGTGCCTAAAACTCTGCCAGATAAAGTACGCGGCGAGCTGCAACTGCAACAACTTAACTTCCATTATCCCGAGCAAACTCAGTTAGTGCTCAGCGACTTAGACCTTGTAATAAATGCCGGCGAGCGGGTGGCTTTGGTCGGCCCGAGTGGTGCCGGCAAGAGCACGCTATTTCAGTTATTGCAGCGGTTTTATGTGCCGTCATCTGGCAGTATCTTATTGGATGGGATTGATATTGCTGCGCTTTCACCACAGGATTTGCGGGCGCAGTTTGCACTGGTGCCGCAGGACTCAGTGATTTTTGCTACTAGTGTGCTAGAAAATGTGCGCTATGGCCGCGTTGATGCCAACGAGCAGGAAGTGATCGATGCCTGTATTGCGGCCCGTGCCCATGAGTTTATCAGTGAATTTAATGAAGGTTATCAAACCTATTTGGGTGAGCGCGGTGTGCGCTTATCTGGCGGGCAAAAACAACGTATTGCCATTGCGAGGGCCATTTTAGCCGACAGACCTATCCTATTACTCGATGAGGCCACCAGTGCACTCGATGCCTTGAGTGAGCAAAAAGTGAAGCAGGCGCTTGATGAGTTAATGGCGGGTAAAACTACGCTGATCATCGCCCATCGGCTTGCAACCGTAATTAATGCCGATCGAATTATTGTGTTTGATAAGGGGCGAATTGTTGCCAGTGGTAAGCATCAAACTCTAATGCAAACCAATGCCTTATATCGAGAGTTTGCCAGTTTGCAGCTGCTAACGGATGAGGTTAACCCATTGAGCGAGTAAGACTTGGATTGGGTAAAGAGGCTCAAATAAAACCCCAGAGTGTTGCTCTGGGGTTTTATTTGATTTAAAGCCGTTCAAATTACTTAATGGTTTTTAAGGCTGATTTTTGAGTTCTCTACGCAGAATCTTACCCACAGTACTCTTAGGCAACTGCGGCATAAATTCAATCAACTTAGGCAGTTTGTAGGCAGTGAGTTGCTCGCGGCAGAAGTTGATGATGGTGGTTTTCATCAGGTCAGGGTCTTGGCTGTCATCCTTGAGCACGATACAGGCTTTGACTGCTTCTCCCGAGTGTTCATCCTTTACGCCAACTACGGCGCATTCGATGATATTTGGGTGGCTAGCAAGCACGTTTTCGACTTCATTAGGATAGACGTTAAAGCCGGAGACAATAATCATATCCTTTTTACGATCAACGATTTGATGGAAGCCTTCCTCGTTCAGAATCGCAATATCCCCCGTTTTAAAGAAACCATCAGCCGTCATCACATTGGCCGTTTCTTGGGGATTATTCCAATAACCTAGCATCACCTGTGGGCCACGGGCGGCGAGCTCACCGGCTTCCCCTTGCGCGACTTCATTACCGTTTTCGTCTAACAGTTTGACTTCAGTGCCGAGAACGGGCTTACCGATAGTACCAATCTTTTGATATTCCGGGGCATTGAGCGAGATCACTGGCGAGGTCTCGGATAAGCCATAACCTTCGCTAATGGTATTACCCGTGGTTTGTTGCCACAGATTGGCAGCCGCAGCGGTCAGCGCTGTGCCACCTGAAATAGTGATTTTTAAATGGCTAAAATCTAGCGCCTTAAATTCGGGTTGATGGCACAGGGCGACAAATAAGGTGTTAAGCCCTGCAAAACCGGTGAAGGGGTATTTCGCCAGCGTCTTGATTAAGCCATTAATATCACGGGGGTTAGGGATTAATACCGAGCAACCGCCACATTCAAAATACAGCACCAAGTTCACCATAAAGGCGTAGATATGGTAAATCGGCAGTGGCGCGACAAAGGTATCTTCCCCTTCGGTGATAACACTGCCGATGCGGGATTTTACCTGCGCCGCATTGGCGAGCATATTACCGTGGGTCAGCATTGCGCCCTTAGAAAGACCCGTTGTGCCACCGGTATATTGCAGCGCGGCTAAATCGCCTAAGGCGGGCATAAAGCGCGTAAACGGTAGCTCTGCACCTTGTTTTAATACGTGACAGAATTCGACATTTTTAAGCCCCGTTTTGGGCTGAACTTGTGGATCGATAAGATCTAACGGGTGGGTCGAAATCACCAATTCAATTGGTGTGGTTGCAACCACTTTGGCGAGGGTTGGCAACAGATCTGACAATACCACTAAGGCCTTAGCGCCTGAGTCATTAAACTGATGGATAAGCTCACGTTCAGTATAAAGCGGGTTAGTGTTGACGAGAATCAGGCCTGCTCGTAGTGCACCATAGGCGGCGATGACGAATTGGGTAATATTGGGTAATTGAATCGCGATCCGATCGCCAGGTTTTAGGTTAGTGTTATTCTGCAAATAGGCGGCAAAATAGCGTGAATCACGTTCTATCTCATTGAAGCTACTGCTTTTACCTAAGCAAGCATATGCGGTTTTATCGCCAAAGCGTTGGCTAGTGCGTTCGATTAAGTCTATGAGTGAAGAGTATTTGCCAAGTTCGAGTTGTGACTCTTGATCGTATGCCATGCCTAACTACCTCAAATCGGTTTAGTCGTTATTATTATTTTAAAATCAAACGAGTGTTTAGATTAGAAGGATTCAACCTATAAGGTCAATGTTTATCGCCAAATAATTCTATCCAAAGATTGCTACTATCTTTATGTTAAAAATAGTGTTTTTACTCTATATGGGCGGAGTAGAGTTAAGTCTTTATTAACTCGGGTATATTAGGGCGTGTTGATGTTTTAGGGGCATTTTTATAGCAATTGTTAGCTGAATTGGGGGAAAGAAAAGGGCGCGCAATAGGATGTGGCCATTTTAAAAACCAATAAGACGCTCAATCGATGGCGTCTTATTGGTTGTCTACGGCTAAATGGGAGCATTGAGGCTATGAATTAAGGGCTAAAGAAGCCGGTTTCTTGGCTGACGCTTTGTTTGGGTTCGTTGACATCAGTTACCGAGAATTCGATAAGTTTGCGTCCCGCAGGGATTGCATTCTTATCGGCTAATACTGTCACGGGGTAATCTGCTTGTTCACCTGCCGCGAGGGTGATTACCGGGTCGGCAATTAAGCTGAATGGCATTTCGCTGTTGACCGCGAGTTGGTATTGCTTGGTTTGTTGAGTCTTGTTACGGATCTTCAGCTGGTAGGTATTTTCCACTTTGTTATCGGCGGTTTCGCGGTACAGACTCTGTCTGTCGCGAATGACGTTAAGCTGAATCTCACTGCGACTGGAGAGATCTAAACCTATCACAACCAACATAATAACAACGGCAGCGCCGTAACCTAAAAAGCGTGGCGAGCGCAAATTGGAATGGGCGACACCTTTTAATTCATTCTCGCTAACATAGCTAATAAGGTTTTGTTTGTATTCGAATTTTTGCATGGTTTCATTGCAGGCATCGACACAGGCGCCGCAGTTAATGCACTCGTATTGGAGGCCTTGGCGAATATCAATCCCCGTCGGGCAGACCTCAACACATAAATTACAGTCAACACAATCACCGAGTTCGGTTTGTTGCTTGCGTTTACGGGGGCCGCGGGCTTCGCCGCGTGCGGCATCATAGGTCACGGTTTTGGTGTTGGCATCGAACATCACGGCCTGAAAACGCGCATAGGGACAGCAGTGTAAGCACATTTGTTCGCGCATCCAGCCAGCGTTTAAGTAAGTGCAAATCGCGAAAAACCATACCCAGCAGGTTGTCCAAAAGCCGGCGTTGCCAGTAAAAATATCCAAGTAGAGTTCACGGGCTGGGATGAAGTAACTGATAAATCCACAGCCAGTAATCAAGGCGGCTAATCCCCACAGGCTGTGTTTGAGCGTTCTTTTACTGAGTTTACTCGCAGACCATGGCGCCTTATCGAGCAACTTGCGTTTATTGCTGTTACCCTCAATTTGGCTTTCGAGCCAGACAAACATAAAGGTCCACGCGGTTTGTGGGCAAAGATAGCCGCACCAGACCCGTCCCCAAAACACGGTTATAAAAAAGAGGCCAAAAGCCGCGGCAATAAACACCCAAGCGAGTAAGGTGAAATCCTGTGGCCAGAGCGTGAGGCCAAAAAAGAAGAATTGTTGCTGACTCACATCCAGCAGTATCGCTTGCCGACCATCAAATGAAATAAACGGCAGTGCAAAAAACAGCAGTACTAACAGGCTATTCATTGTGGTTCTGAGACGCTGAAAATAGCCTTTCTGCTCTCGGAAATGAATCTGGCCACTGCTTTTGTGTGCAGGCTTATCTTCCGCCTGGATATTTTTTACCGGGATAAATTGCTCGGCAGAGGGATGTTTGGCGTTCTCTCTGTGTTGGGTGTCACTCTTGGGCATATGCTGTCCTAACGGCTTAAATAAGATTCGGCTCCCTATAGCAAGCGTTAGGCCAAAATAATTTGCATTTAACTATTTGATATTTATTGATTTAAATTAGATTGGTTTTTATGTGTGTCGCGATATATCGTCAATTGGCGATATATCGCGTTTTTGAGACTATTCATCATTAGTGATTTGACGTGTAATCCCGAGCTTCTTCATTCGCGATCTGAGGGTACTTGGCGGGACGCCGAGTACACTGGCTGCGCCGTTTGCGCCCGAAATACGCCAGTTCAGCAGTTTTAATGTTTGCTCAATATGCTGTGCTTCTGCCTCGGCCAAGGTTTGTAATGGTGAAGCCGCGGTTTGAGTCTGTAGGTGATTCGTGGGCATGGCATGGATATGTAAAATATCCGTTTGAGATAATATAGCCTCACGCTCAAGGATATTCTGCAATTCGCGCACATTACCAGGCCAGCTGTAGGCCATTAATTTTTTTAGGCCTTTTTGACTTACCCCTCGGATTTTTTTACCCAGCTTACGGTTAAGGGAGTGCAGTATATGGCTGACAAGCTCGGGCATATCCTCCAGTCTCGCCCTCAGCGGTGGCACTTGAATTGGGAAGACATTCAAGCGGTAATAGAGATCCATTCGAAATAAGCCCTGTTCAACGCGTTTGAGTAAATCATGATGACTGGCGGCGACTAAGCGAATATTCACCTTGACGGTTTCGCTGCCGCCGAGTCGCTCAAAGGATTGCTCTTGGATCACTCGCAGTAACTTAGATTGCGCCTCCAAACTTAATTCGGCCACCTCATCGAGAAACAGGGTGCCTTGATGGGCAAGTTCGAAGCGGCCCTTGCGCTGTTGAGTCGCACCCGTAAAGGCGCCTTTCTCATGGCCAAACAGCTCACTCTCTAACAGTGAGGCTGAAAATGCCGCGCAGTTAACGCTGATCATGGGCTTATCTTTGCGGCGACTCAGTTGATGTAAGTTGCGGGCAACCAGCTCTTTGCCTGTGCCATTCTCGCCACAAATCAATACGGTACTGTCGGTATTGGCCACCATATGCAGTTGCTGGATCATATGGCGGATCACTGCGCTACTGCCCGAAATATCCACATCGCCAGTCTTATCGGCTAACTCGGCTTGGAGATAATGATTCTCGCTGGCCAGTTGCTCCGACAGAGCTTGAACCTGTGCTAAAGCCTGGCGTAGCGACTGCTCGGTTTGTTTTTGAATACTGATGTCACGAAATATCGCGACTACACCGATAAGTTTGTTGTCCCGATAGACGGGCGTAGAGCTGTAATACACGGGAAAGCTGCTGCCATCCTTACGCCAAAACACATCGTGGGTAATTTCCCTTGCAATCCCATCCTTTAAGGTGTTGTAGATGGGGCAATCTTCCTGGGGATAATGACTGCCATCCGCATGGCTATGATGATGGCAATTATGGATATTTTTGCCGAGTAACTCTTCATTCTTCCAGCCCGTCATGCGCTCGGCGGCGGGATTGATAAAGACAGCATTGCCATTTAAATCAAACCCATAAATGCCTTCACCCACGGCATTGAGCAGTAACTGATTCTCTGGCAGAAAATGTTTATCCAAGGGCATTACGGCGGGCTGTGTTGATGTCATTCCGTTGATTCCTTAATACGAATGAGTGCCTAGAGTATAACCCCTTGAGTCGTGTCGCGATATATCGCGAGTTGCTTTGTCATGTTTGAATAGAATGGTTTTGAGGCTAGCTTAGAGGTCTGACCATTAACTTGTTGATAATAAAAAGCTTATATTTTAATCAATAGAAAGTTTTATTTAGTGCTGGCTTAAATTGCTGAATTGTTATAAAAATGTTTCATAAATATTATTGGCAAGGTTGAAATAGACCAGTGCGCTTACCCTTATATGGGAATATGCATTACTTCGCTAAGATATTTATTTAAGTAACTCGCTAGTTATAAAACTATTTTTATAGTGTTTTGGGGTTAGACGGCTGTTGAGAGTACGGAGTGATTTTCTGCCCACCTTTCCGGAAAATTGCTTTCTACTGATTTGAAGTGTGCAAAAAGGCTGCGATGCAGCCTTTTTTATTGCGCTCTAATACTCCATTTTTGAAGATTAAGCCAAATAAGCAAAATAGATTACAAGGCTTTAGCCTGAGCTAAGCCATTAAGCACGGCATCGATGGTGAGTTTTGACGGTAGTACTATGCCGTTAGGCGCCCTTGGACCATAGACCTTATTGTAAGGTGTACCCGGTACTCCTTCATGTTGCATGTAGTTCGCGATGGTGGAATCGGCTTCGCTCCAATTTCCCTGCATCAAAATAATCTTGTCGGCCATCAGTGCATTCACCACTTGCTCCCTATGGGTGACTTCAGCCTTATTGGTTTGGCAAATGCTGCACCAGTCTGAGGTGATATCCACAAACACTGTGTAGCCTTGGGCGACCAGTGGGGCGATTTTTTCGGGGGCCAGCGTGCGCCACTGTAGCTTTTGATAGGCTTGATAATCTTCGCCTTTATGCACAAAACCGATAATTCCGCCTAGGCCAACGGCGAAAAATCCCAACACAAAAATCACCGCCAGTGGAATGCGCTTACCTTTGCTACGTTGCCAGATTAACAGACCAATCGCGCCCACAAGTAATGCGAGAATGACCAGACTGATGAGAGTGATAGTGCCCATAGATGCCTACATAAGTTTCCGATAATCCATTCTATCTTAGCGGCTAACAGCTTAAATCTGCGTGAATTTATGTTTTAAAAGCCGATTAAACCTTTGACGCATTCAGTTGCAATTGTGCTTTTGCGCCGAGTGCACAGTCTTTGTAAGCTGGTGCACTAATAAAAAGACCACAAAATAATGACTACAGAAGGGAAGGATAATTGATGCGAGTGCTAAATAAAAAGTCAACGCCCGCAGGGCTAACATGGGCAAGTATGTTGCTGCCCTTGTTATTTACTGTGTCCATGGTCGGCCATGCCGAGCCTGCTCAAAAAGGCGAAGCCAAAGTGGATAAGTTAGTGCCAGAGGTGGTGACCACTAAGCATAAAATGACGATTCAAAATCAGAAGATCAGTTATCAAGCCATTAGTGGGGAGACCATTTTAGAGGATGATAAGGGTGAGCCTCAGGCCAGTATTTTTTCTATTACTTATTTAAGGGATGATGTGCAGGACAGCAGTAAACGTCCGGTTACGTTTATTTTTAACGGTGGCCCAGGTTCAGCCTCGCTTTGGCTGCACATGGGACTCTTTGGGCCCAAACGCGTGATTGTGCCCGATGATGCCAAAGATGATGGTGCGGCACCTTATCGGATTGAAGCTAACGATTACTCATTACTCGATGAATCTGACTTAGTGTTTATCGATCCTGTGGGTACCGGTTTTAGCCGCGCCCTTGGTGAGAAGAAAGGCACCGATTTTTGGGGCGTAAAAGAAGATGCCCAATCCATTGCCGAGTTTATCCGCCGTTGGTTGATTGAACATAAGCGTTGGAATTCGCCCAAATACCTTGCCGGTGAAAGCTATGGTACGACGCGAGCCGCGGCATTAGTGGATGAACTTCAAGGCGGCTGGACCGATATCTCTGTCAATGGCGTGATGCTGATTTCATCGATTCTCGACTTTAGTCACGCTCGCTATCAACCGGGTAACAACCAACCCTACATTGGTTTTTTACCGACTATGGCGGCGACTGCGTTTTATCACAATAAAGTCAGTGATGCCGATAAGGCCTTGGGGCTCGAAGCATTTGTCGAACAGGCGCGTCAATTTGCTATTAAGGATTACGCCTTAGCCCTATTACAGGGCAGCCGTTTAGCGCAAAGTGATTATCAAGCTGTACGCAAACAGTTGGCGCGTTTTACGGGCCTGAGTGAGTCCTACCTCGACAGAGTAAATTTACGGGTGAGTGCGAGTCGCTATACCAAGGAATTGCTCAGGGATCAGGATTTGACCATCGGGCGGTTAGACAGTCGCTATACTGGCAAAGATTACGATAGTGGTGGTGACTCGACCGATAACGACCCGTCAGGATATGGTATTGATGGTGCTTATACAGCGGCTATCCATCAATATCTGTATGAGGATTTAGGGGTTAAATTATCACGCCCCTTCAACGTGCTTTCCACCGATGTTAACCGTGGCTGGAACTGGAATATTAGCGGTAAACAAATGCATTATGTGAATGTGGCACCCTATTTAGGGCAGGCGCAGCGCGAGAATAAAGACTTGCGTATTTTTGTCGGTAACGGATATTTTGATTTCGCAACGCCCTTCTTTGCGACTGAAAATACCTTTGCCGATAACGGCATTGATAATAGCCGCGTCACTATGCATTACTACAAGGCGGGTCATATGATGTATGTAGAGCCTGCATCGCTTGCGCAACTGGTGCAAGATATTCGCGCTTTTTATCATCCCAACGGGGTGAAATGAGAGTGACCGTATTGCTAGGCCAGTGTTAAACTGCCACTCCTGTGAAGGCCCTTTTGAGGGCCTTTTTATGCTTTAAAGGGTTGAAAATGAGCTTTAGTACTTGGTTGGGACTATTGGCGATTTGTTGCTTGGGCGCTATGTCCCCTGGGCCGAGTTTGGCGATGGTCGTGCGTCATACTTTAGGCGGTGGTCGCGGGAAAGGGATTGTGTGTGCTTGGGCGCACTCGATTGGCATAGGGGTCTATGCGCTAGTCACGCTACTTGGTCTTGCGGTAATGCTGAAAAATGCGCCTTTGGTTTTTAATGGGATAGCGATTTTAGGCGCGCTCTATCTGGCATGGATGGGGATCCAAGCATTACGCTCAAACGGTGGCATGCAGGCAAAACTTACGGCGGGGGAGGCGACGGATACACTTACAGCGGCGCGCGATGGTATCGCGATTTCCCTGTTCAATCCTAAGATTATGCTGTTCTTTTTAGCGCTGTTTAGCCAATTTGTGATGGTTGCAGATAGTTTTACAGGTCAAGCACTTATCGTACTAACACCACTGGTAGTTGATGGGCTCTGGTACACCTTAATTGCGTTAGTGTTGTCCCATTCGAGTGTATTGCCTAAGTTGCGGGAAAAAGCGGGCTTGATTGATAAACTTTCTGGTGTGGTATTGATTCTGCTGGCAATACGGGTGCTGTATAGCCTCTATGTGTAGTTGTTCACTATTTTTGGAGCATATAACTAGGATTGCCCGCCAAATAGCTAGTACCGCTAAAATTAGGTTTCACGCATCTTACGGCGCCATCTAACATTGCTAATTCTTGAAATTCCGAAGTAAGAAATAGCTTTATGTGGCAATGGAGATCTTGGGATTCATGTTTAAATACTGCCAGCAGATTCTCAGGGCTACCAGCTTGTTGATAAACTTTGGTTAGGTGATATTGATGTGCGCTTAATGTTGATTGTGATATAAGCGCATCACCCAAATTCACAATAAACCACTCACATGTTGAAAGCATAATAATTTACCTTACCTGAACTCGGGGTAACGAGTGTCGAAAAAATCTAAATTTAACAAACTAAATCAATGCTATAAATGATTTTTTTGAAAGGAAAAATCTTTTCTTTCTGACTGAGTGCGCAGATTTTTGCGTATATCAAGGCGCTCAGTCGTACGGCATCGCGAGCTATGGTTAGACAGAGCAACGCACAGAGGCCCGAAAAGATGCCTATTCAGCGGCTCTACTTATCCCGAGCTCAGGTTACCTCGTTAGCGCTGCACAGTGTAAAATCTTTTAGCTGAATAAATGGTTTATGGGGCGTAACGTCACATTGGTCTGAGATTCGTTACCACACCTCATCTGACTATATCGCTAGTGCGGCTTTTAGCGTTGTAATTTCAGTGGGTGTTAGCGGTCGCATTTCTCCCTCTGGTAGAGTGTTTAGTGTGTTTGTTGCTGCTTTGCTTTCTGTACAATTATCTTCGCTTACTGTTTCAAGGCTGAGTGTCATTAAGGCCACTCGCTGTAAATCGATAACCTTATAACCTAAGGCGCTGGACATCCGCCGAATTTGCCGATTTAAGCCTTGGATCAGCACTATTTCAAATTTATCTTCACTAAGCCTACGAACGTTACAGGGGAGAGTATCTACCTCTTTGTACTTTACGCCGCTGGCCATTAGCTTAATAAACTCATCGGTGAAGGCCCTCTCTAGCTGCACATGATAGGTTTTACTGTGGGCAAAACTGGGGTGCATCAGTTTGTGGGTGAGTTCGCCATCGTTAGTGAGCAGCAATAATCCGCGGGAATCCTTATCTAATCTGCCGACGGGGTAGAGTCTTGGTGTTGGTGGCAGTAAGTGGAGCAAGCTGGATTTATCGTCTTTGAGTAAACGGCAATCTGTACCTACGGCCTTATTGAATAGCCAATAGGTAGGAGTTTCGCTGCCTAATACAGGCTTTGCATCCAAGCAAATACTATCAAGGCATTGACCATCTGCATCGAGCTGGACTGGGTCGTGATGTGTGGCAATCTTACCATTTCGCGTAATGCGTCCTGCCTCAATTAAGCGGCAGGCTTCTCGGCGTGAACTGAGGCCACATTGGGCAAGGTATTTAGCTAGACGCATAAATAATTAAGTTAAAACGGGTGATGGACTTGGGCGCGATAATACAGGATTTTGGATAAACGACGCATCGCAAATGCAAGGCTTAAGCACCAAATAATATTGAGGTTCGTTTGCAGCCACATATTGGTACTAACCAAACAGAAATGATTGTCTATATCACAGGGCGGAAAATCCAGTTGGCTCCAATCCAGTTGTAAACTCAGGCTAATAGCGCTGATAAAACTTAATAAACTCAAGTAAAACAAGGGCCTTGGGCAGATAAATTTAGGAACGACTCCGGCAATAATCACTAAGGCATGCAAGGTTAGCGTGCTTAAGAGATAGCTAGTGGAAACCAGTCTATGCATGGTTAAAAAGTTAATCGGAAAAATGCCCATCAAAATCACCGAAGTGCCAACCCAAACTCCTGTGAGTGCAATATATTGGCTAAAGCTATCGAGCTTGAGTAAGTACAGCCCAGCCATTGAGATCAGCATGCAAATCCCTGCGGCCAATAATCCTAAATTAAACACATAGGCAAGGGGCGAATGGGTATAGTCCCCTAAAAAATCGGCGCGGATAAATAGGGCGCTAACGCCCATGGTTTGGTATTGTCCATACAGCGCGACCATCACTCCTATCGCACTGAGCAGTGCGGCTCCCACAATCAACCAAGTGATTAGGCGATGTAAATCGTAAAAACTGGGTTCACGCTGTCTTGGATTCATTTGGTTTTTAATGAATAGTGGTGTGGGTTAAGGGGCAAGGTTGAATAATCGGGTGTAACTTGCCTGAATCCCTTCATGATGGCAAGTATTCTAAATAATGGTAAATTTTTAACCTTTAAAACAAAGGGAGCCAGTCAAGTGGCTCCCTTTGTTTTGTGTTGCTTTCAATAAACCTTGTGATACTTAACTACATCAGTGGCGTTTACGGAAAATGACAATTGCAATGGCTACTGCTGCGAGGATCATGCAATACCATGCATGGGACACGGCTGCTAGCGGTGTGATGCTAAATGTCGAGGCGATTAACAGCGCTTGTGCACCATAGGGTATTAACCCTTGGATAATACAGGCAAAAATATCGAGTACACTGGCAGCTCGTTTAGGTGTTACGCCGTGTTTTTCTGCAAGATCTTTCGCAATGTCACCAGTGACAACAATCGACACCGTATTGTTAGCAACGCAGCTATTGGTCACGGCTACAATTCCCGCCATCCCTAATTCTGCCGCGCGGCATGAGGCTTCGCCTTGAGCTTTTGAGAAACGGGTGATGAGCTTTTCAATCTGTTTGCTCACAAAGGCTAAACCACCTTGTTGCTGCATCAGCGCGGCTAAACCACCGACTAACATCGACAGGATAAAAATTTCCTGCATATTGCTAAAGCCCGCGTAGATATCCTTACCAAATTGGATTACGCCATAGTCCATCGTCAGCAAGCCAGTGGCACCCGCAAGCAGTATGCCTAAGGTTAAGACGACAAATACGTTTAGTCCTGCAACTGCTAATACTAGAATCGTCAGGTAAGGAATCACCTTAATAAAGTCGATATCTTGAGCGGCTAGAGCGGCTTGGCCTTGTCCTGCGATGACAAAGGCAACAAAGGTCAGCAGTGAAGCTGGGATGGCAAAAATCAGGTTCTCGCGGAATTTATCTTTCATATCACAGCCTTGAGTTCGAGTGGCCGCAATCGTGGTATCCGAAATAATTGAGAGGTTATCACCAAACAGTGCGCCAGACATCACGGCGCCGGCCATCAGGGCATAATCAATTTGTGCCTGATCGGCAACGCCTAAGGCGATAGGTGCCACGGCGGCGATCGTGCCCATAGAGGTACCCATGGCCGTTGCAATAAAGGCGGCAATCACAAAAAAGCCTGGCAGTAATAGGTTTGAGGGAATAAGAGATAAACCTAAGGCTACGGTTGCATCGACACCGCCAGTGGCTTTCGCTACCGCCGCAAAGCCGCCAGCCAGCAAGTAAATTAAACACATGGCAATAATATTGCTATGGCCAATTCCACCAATAAAGGTATCAATGGCTTGATTTAATTTTTGCTTTGATAGCACCAAAGCCAAAATAATGGCCGGCAGAATAGCGATAACACTCGGTAATTGATAGAAAGCAAAGTCCACACCTTGGCTTTGGAAATAGACGCCTGCGCCAATAAACAGACTTAAAAAAACGAATAAGGGTAATAGGGCAACAAATGATGCCGGGTTACTCGGTGCAGTGGTTTGGGTTGATTGACTCAATGTAATTTCTCTTTTACTCGGCGGGTTGTCTGCGTGCTCCTTGGCAGTCAAACTCGCTCTAAATCTATGTCGCCTTGGCATCATATCCTAGCAACTTGGTGCCAAGCATATTGGATTGCCAATTTACTGTCAATCTAGACGTCTAGATGTTTTTACTTCCGTTGTAATCTGTTCGTTAAAAAGAGGTTTAAATCGTGGTTTGTCTTAATTTTTAATCTTAATAAACAGTATATTAAAATTATTCTATTAATGATTTACTGGTTGTTGTTAGCCAATGCTAAATGTGGATTACTCAGTAATATAGCAATAGGGGGCTATTTCTTCCTCCACCGCTGATACAGTTTAGTGGATCTTAAGTTGGTGTACGATTCGGTGTTGTTAGGTTTTCTGTTGTTTTTGACACAGTACTACGTGCTGAGAGTGTGAGGAGTTATGTTAGTTTTTAACATTTTAATTTTGCGGGTATCTTTTCGCATAACATACTAAGGCCACTCTTGCTGTTAGTAACCAGATGCGGTAAAACGGTGATCCTTCATCCACACCTCACATAGCCAGCAGCATCGTGATACGAAGAGCTAAGCCATTACTGGGCACGTTAATTGAAATTGCAGTCGAATCGGTAGTTGAAGAACCCAGCCAACCAACACTCGATGAGCAAGCCATTCAAGCTGCGATTACTGCGGCTTTTTCTCGCATTACACAAATTGGACGTTTATTAAGTTTTCATCAGCAAGATAGTGAGTTAAATCTTCTAAACCGTCAGCCTGGCCATTGGGTCACCCTAAGCCAAGATAGTCTAAGGGTATTTAAATTAGCCAAGTGGTTTGGTAAAGCCAGCGACAACTTATTTAATTGCACCATTGGTGGTGAAATGATGTCTCGCGGGGCGTTACCTTGCTACCTTGGTATGCCGCTACTTTTGCAGGGCGATTGGAAAGATATTGAAATTAAAGGGAACCAAGCGCGGTTAGCTCGGCCATTTATTGTTACTTTTGACGGTATCGCAAAGGGGTATGCGGTTGATATGGCAGTAAGTGAGTTACGTCGTGCAGGGGTTTCTGGTGGTTGGGTCAATGCGGGAGGGGACTTGCGAGTATTTGGTTCTGCCTCCTTGGATGTGCTTTGTCGAGGCTCAAATGGATTAAGCCAGAAGATAACAGTCCGCAGGCTCTGGCAAGCTCACGAGTTTCGCAGCAATTGAGCCTAGGTTGTCCAGCATTATTACTGCCGACAGGTAATGTCGATATGATGAGCTTTGATGCGTCTAATGAGCGTGTTGTTAGCGTTCAAGCGCCTTTCGCATGGCGTGCAGATGCACTAACCAAGGTGGCAGGTTATCTTTCAGCTAAAGCTGCAAAAGATAAAATTAATCAGCTCGGCGGCCAGTTAGTCTGTTAACCGTTATATTTAAACATGCTCGGTACTAAGGCGGTGTGGTTGACGTGCCGCAGTTTGATGTACCTATCGGATTATTCTCTTCAAGCCATTGTTTTAAATGAAAACAGGCCAATCCTTTTGGGCTTGGCCAGTATCTCAAATGCCTCTCTTTAAGCGACTTTAAAGCGTGAGACTTCTTTTTGTAGATTGCTACAAATGGCTCGGGTATTGACCACTATTTGCTGTGTTTCTTGGATCACTATATTGCAATATCTTGTTTTATCAGACAGTTCGGTCAAGTTACGATTGATTTCCTCAGTGACGTGGGTTTGTTCTTCTGTTGCGGTCGCGGTTTGAGTCGACATCTCACTGACTTTAGAAGTGGAATTTAGGATCTGATCTAAGGCATCTTGTGTCTGACTGGCAAGGGTAACCGTCGAATGGGTGAGGCTGGCGCCTGATTCAATACTCTTCACCGCATCATTAACGCCCCGCTGCAATTCTTCGATCATGCTCTGAATATCTTGAGTCGACGTTTCGGTACGACTCGCCAGAGTACGTACTTCATCGGCGACCACCGCAAAACCACGCCCTTGTTCACCAGCACGAGCAGCCTCAATGGCAGCATTAAGAGCGAGCAGATTAGTTTGCTCCGCAATTGAGCGGATCACATCTAGTACCGAGGCAATATTAGCGGAGTTGACGGAGAGCTTTTCGATAACAGCGACTGCATTTTTAACCGATTCAGACAATTGCTGAATATGATGCACCGATTGCGTGAGGATTTTTTTCCCCTCAATAGTCTGATCATTGACCTTAGTGATTTCGGTAGCAGTATGCAGGGCGTTGCTGGCCACTTCCCTTACCGCTGCACTCATTTCATTTACGGCTGTAACTATGGTGTCGACAAATTGTTCCTGCTCGTGGCTGATCCCTATGGTAGTAGCTGATTTAGTCGCTAGGTTTTCAACAGTATGGCTCACATCTTTGGTTTGGCTGATAATGGCGATTACCATCTGTTGCAGCTGGGCAACGAACAAGTTAAAAGCATTGGCCAGTTCGCCAATTTCATCTTGGCGAGTGATAGGAATTCGTTGGGTTAAGTTGCCATCACCATCGACTATGTCATTAATTCTATTAGTAATGTCTTGAATCGCGTTGACGATAATCTTAGGGCCAAAGTAGGCAATCACGAGGGCGACAATAGCGACAAGCGTAGCGATCGTAACTGACATTTGAGTTTGGGCTGTAGCCTGCTCGGTGGCTTGTAAATCCAGTTCTTTAACGCGATTGTCGGCGGCTTCACCTGCGGTATTGTAGATGTTTCTTAGGGCTTTAAACTCTTTTTTGGATTTGCTTTCGTGTAGTTGTCTTGCTAGGTCAAACTGACTATTTTTTACTGCATTTATCACGTCAGATGAGGCTTGATACCAGAGCGAAAACTGTGCTTCAAAGCCATTGGTGGATTGCAATACTGGGGCATGATCCTGCAAGAGTTTTTTAAACTCCCCCATTCGATCGCGGGCCTGATCGACATTCTCTTGCCAGTTATCTATTTCGCTTTTACGGCTGTCACTACCCAGATCGGATCTGAGTAACACTTCTTCACTTAGCTGTGCTTGGTAGAGATCGCGGTCAGCGTTGAGAATGGCTGAAATCGCAGGATTAAATAACTGACTAAACTCCTGCATTTGCTTAAGAGTTGAGCGGCTTTGCATAGCATCAGTAATTGCCATAACGATCAAGGCGGTCGCCATAATGGCAAACATCAGCGAAAACTTTACTCGAATACTATTAAACATAGGGTACTCCATAACGTACTGACAAAATTGCTTATTAAATAGCTTAGTCGCTATTTTGTGGTTTGCAGTAACAACAGACAATTAAGGAGAATCATCGTAGGAAAGCCCCACTGATATGGGGCTATTGAGTCGATTTAATCAGCACAGGCGCTTAGGGCTGATATTTTAGGTTTGGGCTTTATCTGCACTAACATTACCCCCAAGATAACCATTGAACCGCCAAGGTAGTGATAAATGGCTAAGGTCTCATTTAAGATTATCGCCGCAAATATAGCCGCCAGAATTGGCATTAGATTGAAGAAAATACTGGTGCGTTCGGCGCCCAATTTGCTAATGCCATTAATCCACGCCCAAGGGGCGATGAGTGATGCACCAAGGGCGGCATACACAATAAGTGGTGCAGCTTGGCTGCTAATCGTGACGCTTGGCGCAGTAAACAGCAGCGGAGTTAACATCAACACAGCGATAATGCCCTGAATATACACTGATTCCCACGTCGATATCGGTAGCTGCCAGCGTTTTAGCAGTACCCCATAAAGGGCGTACACAAACGCACTGATAAGTAATAATAAATCCCCCTCAGTAACCCCTATCGCCAGATTAGCCATATCCCCGTGGCTTAGCATAAACACTAAGCCCAGCAGTGAGATTAGGCTGCCAGCAAAAACTAATGGCGAGAGCCTTTGCTTGAGTAAAGGTACCGCCAAAAACAGGCTTACCATAGGCACTATCGAGTTGATTAATGCCATATTGGTGGCGGTTGTCGTCGCGGCGGCAAAATAGGCAAGGCTTTGGTTTAATACCATTCCTAAGGCGGCTAAGGTCGCTAATTTCGGTAGTAGAGGAATGATTGTTCTACGTTTTTTCAAGACGGGTTTGAGCATAAAAGGGGTAAGCACAAGCATGGCAAAAAACCAGCGATAAAAGGCAATGTCTTCAGGGGCGATAATTCCAAAGGAAAGTTTGTTAACAATGGCGTTACCCGCCCAAATCATTACGGCGAGTAGTGGAAATAAATACAACATAGGTCAGTCTTCATTGGGGGAAACGAGCCGATGCCAAGTGGCAAACGTGCTGTCATAGATAGTCGCTATTATTGCTGGTCTTTTATGATATAAATATTGCTTAAAAGACAATGTCAGTTCCTCAATAGACAACCACCGCATCAATCGATGTTTTGATTGGATGTAAAGTCGAGTTTTAGGAGTACGATGCACCCTGTTTACCATCCACTTAATTCTGAGCAAGCGCCAGTGGCAGATATTTTCTTCAACTATGAAGCCTTTCTGCCCAATACCATTACACCAAAACATAGCCACATTTGGGGGCAATTACAGCTGATCAGTGGTGGCATTATGGAGTTGCATGCGGCTGGACAACGATTTTTGTCGCCATCCCAATATGCGATTTGGGTGCCAGCAGGCGTAGAGCATGAGAGTTACACCCGCCGCAGTATCCATTATTGCTCATTGAATATTGTTGCCTGTCGGGCGCAGGTTTTTCCTGATGAAACTTGTTTACTTGCGGTGACGCCGATAGCGCAGGCAATAGTGAACGATCTCCGCCAGCGACAGGTGCGTGTTGCACAAACGGATGCGGATAAACGTTTGGTTGAGGTGTTAATTGACCAGTTAATCTTAGGTCAGGCGCAGCCACAATTTTTGCCTTCGAGTACCGATAAACTGTTGCAACCTATTTTGCAGCAACTTGAACTCGAGCCAGCCAGTCAAATAAGTCTTAAAAGCTGGGCGAGTGAATTACATACCACAGAACGCACACTCGCTCGGCGTTGCCAAGACCGCCTTGGAATGAGTTTTACTGAATTGCGTCAGCGACATAAGTTTATTTATTCGTTGCAATTGCTACGTGAAGGCTTATCAATCAAAGAAGTTGCCCTGACATTGGGCTATAACCAAACTTCACCCTATATTGTGATGTTTAAAAAATATGCTCAATACTCACCCGAGCAATATCGCCGCCAGCTGGCATAAAAATAGGGCGCGGCTATTGCCGCACCCTATGTCATAAAAGAGAGGATTTAAGGGATTTTTATAACAGGCATTAATCGGAGGCTTTTTGGCGATTCCGCTTATCCTGTCGCTTCTCTTTTAAGGTTTTCATCGGCGGTTTTTTCGCTTTTTCTTTACTCATGGAAAATACTCCTAACTAAAATGAGATTAAGTAAAGTCAAACTATCGAGTGTAGCGCCGCATTCTCACCGACAGTTAGTTCAAATTAATCTATCGATAAATTTGAATAATTTAAAGCATTCTGAGCGAGATAAAACACTTTGACCTCTTTATGGTTTCTACATAAGCGCTGCCATACTTAGTAAGTTTTTAAGAGGAGTAAGTGTTAGCTCTCTGCTATTAATTTATTTCGCGGCCAGTCAATAACTTCAAAATCGTATCCTCCAATATATTTTTATGCCTGTGCTAGATGCCGCCGCAAATAGCGACCTAAAAGCATGTTGCCACTGAAATTTGAACATGCTTTATTCTAATGCTGTTAGTTTTGCCGTTAATTTTTAGGTTGTCTCTTGCTAAGTGAAATATCCTTCACCATAAACAGCACGGGCTTACCTAAAATATTTACCTCAGCATATTCACCTTTGGTTCGGCCCAGTAAGCTCACACCTAAATCGGAAATGACAGAGTAGCGACCCGCTCTTGGTTTGTGTCTAGGTGGGTATACCAGTTCTATACGATACTCCTGCTGATCCTGTTGATTAACGAGGAGCACTTCACGCCCAACGGTCACTTTATCTAGGGTTTCTTCACTTTTAAGTTGATCGAGCTTTGCTATCACCGCCGCCAGTGCGGTGGGGCGTAATGAGGCATTAAAACTGTTTTGCAAGTAATAGGTTTCTGTTTTCAACATAAAAGACTGAAATAGATTACTAAAAAAAGAATAAAACATAGCTACCCCAAATATGAGCTAGATAACAGCTAAGCCCCAGCATAAAAATAGGAGCAATAAATTGAAATGTGGGTAATCAGATGCCGAGTGCGAGTAGCACTCGGCTTAAACTGGGAATTTAAGGGACAGGCGTGCCGCGCGGGATAAATAATCAAGTGTATTCAGCATTAACCAAGCTGACTTAAGTCTGAGTAATGAAAATGCATTTTTTAACACGGGCTACATCTCCATATAATTTTAAGATTAAATTAATCATCTAACAGAGTTAATGATTAATAAACTGTCCATACCATAGGCCAACTAAAAAAATAAAGCAAGTCTGAAAATGATTGTCATATTAATAACAATATAATAACGGATAACTGGATAAAACTTATTTTACTCAAAATACTTGTTCTTTAATTGCAGCTGTTAAATTTTAAAGCACTATGTATAAAAATGTTTAGACTTCTAGATGGCCGTCTGGTAGCTTGGGTGCAGTGCACAAATCTTGTGCGGTTTTAGTGTCTATTTTCGCAAAGTGCCCCCAATGTTTGTGTTGGCTTAGGCGCAATGGTTGGGAATTTTTCAGGGGAAGGAAGCAAAAATGAAACTTGAATCACTGGCGTTACACCACGGATATGAGTCTGAGGCAACGACTAAAGCTGCTGCGGTACCTATTTATCAAACGACGTCCTATACCTTCGATGATACCCAGCATGGTGCTGATTTATTTGACTTAAAAGTCGCTGGCAATATTTATACGCGGATTATGAATCCAACGACCAGCGTACTTGAGCAGCGTCTTGCCGCCATTGAAGGCGGGATCGGTGCGCTTGCTGTGGCGTCTGGCATGGCGGCTATTACCTATGCGATTCAAGCTCTTACTCAGGTTGGCGATAATATCGTCAGCACCAGCCAGCTCTATGGCGGTACTTACAATCTGTTTGCCCATACGCTGCCGCGCCAAGGAGTCGAAGTGCGGATGGCGGCCTTTGATGATTTTGAAGGACTTGAAGCTTTAATCGATGCCAAAACCAAGGCGTTATTTTGTGAGTCTATCGGTAACCCCGCCGGTAATATTGTCGACCTTAAACGTTTAGCCGAGATTGCCCATAAACATGGTGTGCCTTTAATTGTCGATAACACTGTCGCCACGCCAGTACTATGTCGCCCGTTTGAGCATGGTGCCGATATCGTTATTCATTCCCTCACTAAATACATTGGCGGCCATGGTACAACCATTGGCGGTGTGATTATCGATTCGGGTAAATTCGATTGGATGGCGAATAAAGAACGTTTTCCCTTGCTAAATCAGGCCGATCCTTCCTACCACGGCGTGGTCTACACCGAAGCCTTTGGCCCTGCGGCCTTTATCGGACGTTGCCGTGTGGTGCCGCTGCGTAATACGGGGGCGGCACTTTCACCCCACAGTGCTTTTTTACTGTTACAGGGGCTTGAAACCTTAAGCCTTAGAATGGAGCGCCATTGCTCAAATGCGTTGGCATTGGCCGAATACTTGATACTGCATCCTTCCGTTAGCTGGGTAAATTATGGTGCTTTGCCGAGCAGTCCTTACCGTGAGAATTGTGAAAAGATCACTGGCGGTAAAGCCTCTGGGATCATCAGTTTTGGTATTAAAGCGGCAACGCCAGAGGAAGGTAAAATCGCGGGAGGTAAATTTATTGATGCCCTGAAGATGATTTTGCGCTTAGTGAACATTGGTGATGCGAAATCGTTAGCTTGTCATCCTGCTAGCACCACCCACAGACAGCTGGATGCGAATGAACTTGCTAGAGCTGGGGTGTCTGAAGATCTCATTCGTATTTCCGTCGGCATTGAACATATCGACGATATTATCGCCGATGTTTCGCAGGCGCTGGAAAAAGCTTTGATGTAAAGTTTGTCATATCATCGTATGTGTTTGAAAAAGGCCGCTAGTAGAAGCGGCCTTTTGCGTTTGAAGGATAAATGTCTCTTACTCATTTGCTTCTTGAAGGCGGTTACGCGCTTTTTGATAGAAGTAAGATACGCTCAGTAAAATGACTCCAATTAACATAAAGGCGATCACTTTTTGCACCAGTTCAAAGGACGCCATATCCAGTAATAACACCTTGAGCGTGGCTAAGGTAAAGAGCCCTGCGGCGAGGCGGATCATATCCGCATGTTGGGGTTTTAAGCTGATAAACATCAATACACTGCCATGCACCACTAATAAAATCGCACTGAGCGGCGCGGCAATCATGTTATCAAATACATAACTCCAGGTGAGATAGCTGAGCGCAAGTAATCCATGCCAACCCCATTTCAACCATTGCAGCGGTAAGAAGCGTCTATGTAAACGGATAGCAACGCCGCGGCATAATATCAGCGTGGCAAGCAATGCTAAGGCGGTAAATTCGCAGAGGATCAGTAACGCATTATTTAAATCTACTCTCAACGATATCTCAAAATGCAGCAGGATAGGCAGCAGCGCTAGGCCAAGGCAAAGACCGTAGGCAAGACTGTAGCTTGAGCGCACTGCGGCTTGGATTTCACAGGCAATGTGACCGAATAAGCTGGTCTTTTCGCCCGTATGGTTAGCTCCTCTTTGGAGTAATAGTGCAAAGTAGCCACTGAGCGCTAAAGCCGTCATCGACCAAGCCACCACATCAGTGCGATTTAATCCATAGACAAGTACAGCCAACGGCAGTGCAAAGTAATAGGGGCTCAGTTGCCATTGAAGGGTCAATAGCTGACGCCATCTGTCGGGGAGAGTGCGATAACGAATGAGTACAAATCCCATAACAAGCATGCCAATCAGCAGCGCAATAAGCCCTTGCCAGATTTCAATCAGACATAAGCTCGCTGTGGTGAGTATGGCAAGCCAGGTCAGAATTTTAGTTTCAATCTCAAGGGCTTTGTGTCTAACCAAATAGGCAAGTCCAAGGCTGAATAGGCCGCTAAACCAGAATGCGGCTGCGGTAAACTCCCAATAACTGCGGATGACTTTAGGTAATAAAAACAGTGGTAAAAGAAGATAACAGCCGATTTGTATCTGTTTAGCGGCCTGAGCGAATAAGGATTCTGGATAGTATCTACGATACCAATAATGACCCAACAATAGGGCGGCGAACAATTCAATCCGCGCGAGTTTGGCCATCAGTGGTTGTGCACTAAAACTCATGCTGCCGGAGAGGGTAACGCCTTCGATTACAGCAAACAACAATGGTAGCAGCAATAGCCAGGCGGCAAACTCACTGACCACCAGTTTATCTTTGCTACTTAAATATAAGAGTAACAGGCTAAGGAGTGGCACAATGGCGAGGTAGTAATCACTGCTAACAAGATAAGCTGTAATCAATAGCGTCGCGACATAAAACCCGCTGAGGGTTTCTTTTAGCAGATAACAGAGTTGCCCTTCTAAGGTGGAGAGTGTTGATTCATTAGTTTTTAATTGATTGATTGTAAATAACAATCCGCCAGCACTTAAAGCTAATGCGATAAGGGGGAAGCCAAGGGCACCCACTGGCGATAAGCCGCCGAGTTCGAGTAAGGTCAAGCCCGAGAGTAGGCTGTAGGCATTGAGCGCCAGTCCCATCACTAGCAAGACATAGGCTTCGGCGCGCACTGAAATCAGTTTTTCGTTGAGACCAATCCACAACAGTAATATTGCCTCGAGTAGCAATACTAATCCTAAGAAATCATGGCTTACCAGATAAAGTGCCGCAAAGGCGGCAAAGCTTCCGCCAAACACTAGCAAGAGGCTAGATTGGGATTTAGCGAGCCGATTGTTAAGTTTGAGGTATAGCCCTACGCAGACTAGTGCGTTAGCGACAAATATTTCCCCTGCAAACTCAGTAAATTGTGTCAGTTCAAAGATCACAAAAGCCAATAACGCAATCGGCAGTGCCAATACCCTATGGCTTAGTGATGTTGTCGATGAGTTAACGATAAGCCCAGCTAGCCCATAGAGATAAAAGAGCGCGTTAAGACTCACAACGGCCAGCACAGCTTCGCTGTGCCATTGCTGGAGTGGTAAATCGACAAAATAGCTGAAGGCTTCAATACAAGCGATATGTAATAAGGCGGTCATTTCAAGCAGTAATGGCCACTGCAATTTGCGGCTTTGTGCTAATGCCCCAGTACCAATCAGCAGTAAGTAGGGAATATATAGCAGCGGCGCATAGCTTTGGGATAACAGCATTATCGGTGCCGTTGAGCCACCAATTAAGGCGATGACCGCAATGACTTTAGCATCGAGGCGCATTGAAAGGCCATAGCCCGCTAAGGTAATCAATAGCAATAGAATAAAGCTGGCGCCGTTGGGAATAATCTCAAAATAGGGGCCAATAAAATAAGCGCACAGGTAGTTTAAGATCAGCCCTAATCCAACGATTCCCGAGCCAAAATCGGCCATACCTTGGCGTTTTTGACGGATAAAAATGCCGCCAGCGATAATCGCATTTGCACAGCCAAAACCGAGTAATGCTTTACCAAGTTCAGAAAACCAGTGATTGATGGAATATTGCAGCAGATAACCAAAACCTAGGGTGAGGGTAATAATGCCGGCCACAGTCATTAAAAACACTGGCCCCAAGCCCTTCGCTTGATAATGTTGATAGAAGCCTTTTAGCTGTTCTTTTATGGCCACAAAGGGAGCCATTATTGCGGCAATACCTTGCGATAAAAAGGCTTCTACTTGGGCTTCAACTTGGCTTGTTGCTTGAACACCTAGTTCTACCCTAGTTTGCTTTATCAGCTCGAAATCAGTGGCTTGTGGCGAATCATGTTGCTCGCGAGAGCGCGGGTTAGTTTGGCGCAGCCATGGATCATCCTGCCAAGGTGACGTGGCAGGGGCTTGTGACTCAATAGGATGTGAAACCGTTTCGGACTGCAGAGCGGCATGGCTCGCCATTGCGTGGGCATCTGTTGTGAACGCAATCGGGGATGACTCGGCAGCAGATTGCTCAGTTATGCTGCTCGTGTGAATGAAACCATTATTTTGCTGTTCAAGCTTTAAGCTTAAGGAATCGAGTTTGGCTGAGAACTCAGCTAGTTGGCGGTCAAGTGAAGATTGCTGCGCGAGGTGCTGCAACGTTAATTGCGTCAATTCTGCCTTGAGTTGCTCTACGTCATCCTTTAACTGCATATCAGTATCCTAAATACGCTATCCATATAAATCAGGTACATAAAAGTCTAAGTTGTTTAGTTTTATGTATTTGCTTTCGCGGATTGTACTGACAACTTCGGGCGGCGGCTAGTTAAAAGCCGCTGTTCAGAACATTCTGATGATGAGCATCTGAGCTAATTTTGCGAAAACAGCGCTAATCGCTAGCGCCAGTTTCGCGGTGTAGAAAGGACTATTTTTGGGCTTGCAGGATGACAAATTTGCCATTTGAGGCGACGGTGGTGCAGTTTTTAAATAAGCGTTGTAATTTCACATGATAAGCCAAGTGGCGATTGCCAACGATATGTAAAATCCCACCATTTTTTAACCGACGACGGGCATCTAAAAACATTTGCCAAGCAATATGATCGGTAATGGCCTCACCTTGATGGAAGGGCGGATTACACAGCACTAAATCAGGCTCTACATTATCGGGAAAGTGGCTCATGCAATCATCCCAATGAAAATGTCCCTTACCTTCGGGGAGTTGATTGGTTGTCCAATTGGCGTTTGCCGAGGCAACAGCCATTTCGGAGTCATCGATAAAATGGATATCGGCATTGGGATATAATTGGGCGGCACGAAGCCCGAGCACGCCATTACCACAGCCAAGGTCGACAACCGTTTTAAACTCTCCTTGGGGTAGATTGTCGAGCATAATTCGTGCGCCAATATCGAGCTTGTTGGCGGCAAATACGTTGCTTAAGTTGCTGATTTTCAGGTTAACCCCTGGAATATCCCAAATGATTTCATTTGGCAGTGTTCTTGGCTTACCATCACTAATACAAGTGATCACGCGGGTTTTCTTCCAAGCAAGGCTGGCGCTCGCTGGCCCCAAGTGTTTAGCAAATAATGCCAGTAAACTCGCGTTGATTGATTTGGCTTTTGCGCCAACGAAGACGCGACAGCCAGCCGGTAATACCTGCGACAGGCGCATGAGCTGGTGGGCAAAGTAGGTGAGATTCTTCGGTAATTTCATCAACACTAAGGCGACATCTTGAGGCAAGGTGTCGCGACTGGTAAACCATTGCAGGTTATCCATCGGCAACTGATTGTGATGATGATTTTGCTCGGCACCTAAAAAACTGGTTCTGGCATCGGTTTCAACGCGAAGCGGCCAGTTGGGATTGATACGCGAGAGGGCGCAACTTAAGGCGCCAAAACTATCGTTAATAATGGCCGTTGGCACAGCTGGTTGTTCACCTTCAATCAAACTATTGATTAAATGCTCGTCTGCGGCATCCCACGCTTGAAGATTCGATTCCTGCGATGCGGGATAGCGAAATAGTGCGAGTTCTATTCCTGCTACTGAAAATTGTGTCGTCATGTTGTGTTGTGCCAATAAAAATAAGGCGCTGATTATCGCAGATTTCATGGCCGCTTGCGATGTTTGCCTTAGTTTGTATACCTTGAAGTATGTCTTTGATGCCGTACCATGGCAGCCAAGTTTACTGGTCAAATTTGAATCCTCAGACTGAGGCTGGATACACTGTTGACTCGCAACGCTGCGCAAACCTACGTAAAACACTACTATCATTGGCGTTAGGCTGATTGTCGAAAGAGCGAACTGTGAATAAGGTGGGGGTATGAAACAAGCTGAATTAGGATTCGAATTTGAGGATTATCCTTTGGATACACCTGATGATGTGCTTGCCATCGAAAGCCTCGATATTGGACAACTCGAACCACCTATCACCTTAGTGCGGGATTATCTAGGTAAGGCGCAGCAAAATGCGTTGATTAATGAGGCGCAATCATATCCGCTTACTAGCCCGCAAATTCAAGTGTTTGGACGATACCATTCGATCCCTCGCCAGCAGGTTTGGTATGGCGATTTGGGATGTGACTATATGTATTCGGGGCTATTTATTCGCGCCTTGCCTTGGCCTCAGTATCTGCAAAAATTACGCGATAAATTGCAGCGAGATTTTAGCCTTGGCAGTAATGGGGTGTTAGTTAACCGTTACGCCGATGGCCAGGATTGTATGGGGGCCCATAGTGATGATGAACCTGAAATTGCCCACGGCAGCGATATTGCCTCCATCAGCTTAGGTGCGACTCGTGATTTTGTGATGAAACATAAACATAGCAAGCTTAAATACACGATTAGTTTACATAGTGGTGATTTATTAATTATGCACTGGCCTATGCAACGTGACTGGTTGCACAGTGTACCTAAGCGCCTAAAGGTCACAGAGCCTCGTTGGAACTACACATTTAGGCAACTTATCGTTAATTATCATGGATAATTGAAAGGTTATTGAATTCAAAATGTTGTCGGATTTGTTAGGTTTTAAGTTGCAAAACGGGCGCTGAAATTTGATCTTTTATACTTGAAGCAGTACTCTGCGGCCACTGGATTTACCCATATTGAGAGTTGAATATGTCCAATACCCAAGTGCAGAGCACAGTGGCTGAGACCATCAATCAGAAGTTAACTGAGAGCTTCTCACCAACCTATTTAGAAGTGCTAAACGAAAGTCATCGTCATCATGTACCTCCTAATTCAGAGACTCACTTTAAAGTTGTGGTGGTCAGCGATGAATTTGAAGGGCTCCGTTTGCTTGCCCGTCATCGCTTGGTGAACAACTGTTTAGCCGATGAGTTAGCTAATGGTGTCCACGCGCTATCTATTCATACCTTTACTCAAAGTGAATGGGCGACGAACGTCGAGGTGCCTAAAACTCCCAATTGTCGCGGCTAATTATCGCTATTTAGGACGGGTCATGCTTAAAACAAAAAGCCACTTTATTAAAGTGGCTTTTTGTTTTAAGTCAAATTGGTCTCATTCTTAGGTTCCCCTGTCGAATATTCTGTGTTAACAATATGTTCTATTTATTGAGTTAAGCGCCTATTTTCTACAAAAAGAGTGCTATTTTTCATGTGGTTAACAGTTTTTGTTGCGGGGAGTGCGTGATGCGTTATTTGGGGGGGCTGTTATTAGCGGTATTGTTTTTTGGCGTGACTGGCTGTAATCCCTCATCTCAACATGCGGAGTCTATTTCCGTTGCTGAAGGGCCTCCTGTTAAAGAGGTGATTGAATGGCGTTTAGCCACATCTTGGCCAAAAAATTTTCCTGGGTTAGGCATGGCCCCCGAGCGTTTTGCCACGCTTGTCTATGAGATGTCCCACGGCCGATTGCACATTAGCGTCTACGGCGCGGGAGAATTAATGCCTGCCTTTGCGGTATTCGATGGCGTTAGCCAAGGTAAAATCCAGATGGCGCATGCAGCCTCCTATTATTGGAAGGGCAAAGCCCCCGCCTCCCAGTTTTTTTCTTCAATTCCCTTTGGGATGACAGCACAAGAGATGAACGGCTGGTTACATTATGGTGGTGGTATGGCGCTGTGGGAGGAAGTCTATCGTCCCTTTGGCATTATCCCTCTGGCTGGTGGCAATACGGGAATGCAAATGGGTGGTTGGTTTAATAAACCCATTAATACGATAGCTGACTTTAAAGGATTGAAGATCCGCATGCCAGGCTTAGGCGGTGAGGTGCTCAAACGTGTCGGTGCTGTGCCCGTCAATATGCCAGGAAGAGAACTCTATGGTGCTCTGCAAACTGGTTCAATCGATGCGGCTGAGTGGGTTGGGCCTGTGAATGATCTCGCCTTTGGCTTACATAAAGTGGCTAAATATTATTACTATCCCGGTTGGCATGAACCAGGTTCCAATATGGAGTTTTTAATTAACAAGGACGCTTTTGAGAATCTGCCTAAAGATTTGCAAGCCATCGTTAAGACGGCTGCGCGTGCCATTAATCAAGATATGTTGGATGAATACACCACGCGTAATGTCAGTGCACTTGAAACTCTTGTAAAAGAGGAAGGGGTAGAGCTTAAGGCGTTTCCGTCTGCTGTGTTAACTGAACTTGAACGGATCTCACAACAGGTGATTGCAGAGCAGGCGCAACAAGATCCCATGATGGACAAAGTCTATAGGGCTTATCATGCTTATGAGCAAGGCGTGCGTGAATACCATAAGATTTCTGAAGATGCCTACAGCCAACAACGACAGCATTAATGATGGCTATTTACCCAAAATGTTCATATTAGCACCTTACTGATATGAGATGATTTCATCTTGCGTTAACTTGTTACTGTTTGGTGTTATGCTTGCACTCATATAAATAGATAGCGACAGTGTCGTTGTATCGCCCTGATAATTTGGAGATCCCTATGCCATTACTTGATAGCTTTACTGTTGACCATACTCGAATGAATGCACCTGCTGTGCGTGTCGCCAAACATATGACTACCCCCAAAGGTGATGCGATCACAGTATTCGATCTACGTTTTTGCGCGCCGAATAAAGATATCCTTAGCGAGCGTGGTATTCACACTTTGGAACATTTATTTGCAGGCTTTATGCGTGATCATCTAAATGGCAATGATGTGGAAATTATTGATATTTCGCCAATGGGCTGCCGCACTGGGTTTTATATGAGCCTGATTGGTGTGCCCACTGAACATCAAGTGGCGGATGCTTGGCTTGCTTCTATGGAAGATGTGCTGAAAGTCGTTGAACAATCTGAAATTCCTGAGCTGAACGAATATCAATGCGGTACCTACGAGATGCACTCTTTGGAGCAAGCACAGGAAATTGCACGCAATATTATTGCTGCTGGTGTGAGTGTTAACCGCAACGATGATTTAAAACTCAGTGATGAGATTTTAGGTAAACTCTAAGCCGCCAATATGGGCTTAACGCGAAAGCGTCAAGAAAGCGACATTAGTCGCTTTTTTTTTCGAACTAATTCCGCTATTTTACAAAATAACAACAAACGCCGTACGCTAACAAAAATTTTGGGAGCTTGGTATGCCAAGTCGCTATTTTGTCATGTCGCTGACCGCGCTGGCGGTTTCCTGTATTTACGCTAACTCACTCAATGCAAATCCCCTTTATTCTCAAACGCTCGATTTAGCCAAGCTCAATGATCAGTACCATTCCAGCGATGATGCGATGCAATTAAGCAATCTTAATAGCTTAACCTTGCTTCGAGCTGACCATAGTGGCAATTCCGCCAATATCAGTATGCGTTCTGCCAGCCAAGGTGTCGCTGTAATGCAAGATCGGGTGTATTTCTCACCTGCGCCTTACTCAGCCCCTCAACTGCAACTCTTACCCCATCTTTTATTACAGCAAAGTGTGACGACTACACCACTGGCCAATATGGCTGTTGGTGGTCAGGGAGCGTTTGGGGTTGTGGATTATCAAAGCCTTAACATTATTGAGCGCCCGCAATCCGGCAGTGTTCAAATTGAGGGGACAACAGATTCCGATGTAAATGCTGGCCTGCGTTGGGGCGTTAAGCAAAAAGAATACGGAGCCTTATTTGCCGCCAATTATTTAAAACAACAAGGCGATGCGAATTTTTTAAACGGCAGTGATGCTGACAGAAAAAAAACGGATATCTTATTTAAGGTCAACGCCACGAGCTTGCTTGGTGCTCGCAGTCCACAGCAAACTGAATTTACCTATCAATTTATCGATGACGATAGTTATCGCTCATTGCTTGGGATAACGGCTGCCGACTGGCAGCAAGATCCATTACAGCTATATTCCGCTACAGCACAAGATAACCACCAAGGGAGACAGCATAAATACCAGTTATCACATCAAGTGGATTTGGGTGACAGTCGAGTGATTAGCGACTTTTACTATCAATCATATTCACAACAACTGGATCAGCTTGGCGCGTTTAATGGGCAAAATATTGGCTTGGGAACGCTTTACGACATTGCCGCCTTTGACCGAAATCCCAGTGTTAATGGTGCCGATATCAATATGTTGGTACAAGATAATGATTACAGTGCGTTTGGTGCTCAGACTCAGGCGATAAACCAATATGGAGAGCATCAAATTACCTACAGTGCTCGTTATCATACCGATAAAGCCGAAATGCGTTTCGGTGATCAAACGGCTTTGTGGCAAGCGGACAGAAGTATAGTGCGTGATGAGTCTAATGCGGTGTTAGCTTACACCGATGATGCCACTGCGCTGACGTCGGCAATCGACTCTTTATGGCGTTGGCAAGGTATGCAAATCAAGTTAGGGCTTACTTACGAGCATGTCAGTGTCAATCGTGAGCTTAGCTTAGTCTTTGCAGGGCTTGATGAGGCTGACTTTTCTGATAGCGATTGGATGCCACAATTTGGTGTACTGTATGACGCTGGCGATTGGCGCTTTAGTACTGATATCCGCCGAGCGTGGGCAGCCGCGAGTGCAGGCAATCTTACTCAGGAAGCACAGGAGTCACTCCATTATCAAGTCAGCGCCCAATATGCGAGCGAAGGGATTAAGGCCGATTTGCGCGCCTATGTGCAAGAATTTGATAATCTACATGTTGATTGTGATAGCTATTCCATGTGTGTTGATAGTCGTCTACTCACCCAAGAGAATATTCCTGATGTGCTCAGCTATGGGATTGAACTCGGCCTAGGTTATCAGTGGATGCTGGGTGAATTTGAATTGCCCTTAGGCTTAAGCTATCAGTATCTTAGCGCTGAATATCAGACGAGCACCTGCACCGATATCCAAGGCTGCGTCCTGGAGGGCGACAAACTGGCTTGGTTACCCGAGCATCAATTGCAATTGAGTGCGGGGATTGAATACGCCCAATATCAATTAAACCTTGTTGCTGCTTATCAATCTGAGCGTGATTTCAGTCAGTATGGTAGTGAGTTGCAGCGTGTTGACGGTCAATGGCGTGCCGATATAGCGGCTAATTACGATATTGATAAGCACCATCGATTGTATGTTCGGGTCGAAAATCTACTTGATGAGTCCTTGGTAACCTCAGCATCAAATAGCGGAATTCGAGTAGAAAATGGACGGATCAGCTATTTGGGCTATCAATGGCGTTTCTAAACTGAGTTAAATCTTGTTTGACGATTGTTCAGCAAGAAAGCGAAAAGGTATTTATATTTCTGGTTATCTTGATATATCGACCTTTTGCTAAATTAATTCTTTTAAAATTAATGTTATAGTATTTAGTGACCGTAATACTCTCTCTTTCTGAGCCCTCACTCGGTCGGAAGGTGAACGCTGTAGTGCATGATTCTTTTAAATCCTTATTTTAGGTTTGAAAACACCTATAATTTTCGTGGCGATGGCACGGCAATTGGGGTAAAATGCGCGCGACCAGCGTGATTGCGATCGCATTTCTGTGATAAATCTGCGCTAGCTCAATGCAGTAGGTTTTGTTTAAAACCTACGTATTTAGCAGGAACGCGGCGCATTGTCTTTCCTTCAAAACGTAGTGCTTGTGGATATGATTACAATTAAGAAAGGATTGGAACTGCCTATAGCAGGCGGACCAGAGCAAGTTATCCATAATGGCCCAGCCATTAAACATGTAGCTACTTTGGGTGAAGAGTATATTGGCTTACGTCCAACGATGAAGATCAAAGTGGGCGATAAAGTACAAAAAGGTCAGGTGATTTTCGAAGATAAGAAAAATCCTGGCGTAAAATATACGGCTTTAGCCAGTGGTACTATATTAGACATTAACCGGGGCGCCCAGCGTGTGCTGCAGTCTGTTGTTATTCAAGTGGAAGGTAACGAAAGCGTTTCCTTTGCTAAGTATGACGCCACTGCTCTTGATACGCTTGACTCGCAACTGGTCCGTGACAACCTGATTGAGTCAGGTTTATGGACTGCATTGCGTACTCGTCCTTTCAGCAAAGTGCCAGCCGTAGATTCTTCTGCTGCGGGTATATTTGTAACCGCCATTGATACGCAACCCCATGCTGCCGATCCCGTAGTGGTGATCCGCGAGCATAAAGAAGATTTTGCTAATGGTCTTAAAGTCTTAGCAAGACTTACCGAAGGTAAAGTTTACCTTTGCAAAGCGCCTGGCGCCGATATTCCTGCTGCTAATGCCCAAGTTGAAGAATTTGCCGGTGTTCACCCTGCAGGTCTTGTTGGTACTCATATCCATTTCCTACTTCCAGCTTCTGCAAAACGTACTGTTTGGCATGTCGGTTACCAAGATGTAATAGCCATTGGTCAGCTATTTACAACGGGTCAACTGAATACCGAACGTGTGGTTGCAATTGCCGGTCCTAAAGCGGCTAAGCCACGTTTGGTTCGCACTGTTTTAGGTGCAAGCATGACTGAGTTGACTGCTGGCGAAACCTTAGATGGTAACGTGCGTTTCATTTCAGGCTCTGTGCTGAATGGCCGTACTGCAGTTGGTCCTCAAGGATATTTAGGCCGTTACCATATGCAGGTCAGTCTGCTTGAAGAAGGTACTGAAAAAGAATTTTTGGGTTGGGTATTGCCTGGCGCCAACAAGTTCTCTATCACTCGCGCATTCCTTGGTCACTTAAGCTCTTCTCGTTTGTTCAATATGACAACGAGCACTGGTGGCTCGGACCGTGCAATGGTGCCAATCGGTAACTTTGAGCGTGTAATGCCTCTGGATATTCTTCCTACAATGTTACTGCGTGACCTGATTTCGGGTGACTTTGACGGTGCGGCTACCCTAGGCGCGTTAGAGTTAGATGAAGAAGATCTCGCACTGTGTACGTTCGTATGTCCAGGCAAATATGACTACGGTTCATATCTGCGTGACTGTTTAGATACGATCGAGAGGGAAGGCTAATGAGCTTGAAAGATTTTTTCGAACGTATTGAACCCGACTTCGAGAAAGGCGGTAAATACGAAAAGTTTTATGCCCTCTTCGAAGCGGCATACACCATTTTTTATACGCCAGGTAAAGTGAACAAGGGAAAAACCCATGTTCGCGATAACCTTGACCTAAAACGTATGATGATTACGGTTTGGGCCTGTGCATTTCCCGCGATGTTCGTCGGTATGTACAACGTAGGTTTACAAGCACAACTCGCATTAATTGCGGGTTTTGCGACCCCAGATGTATGGCAAGTGAGCTTGTTTGGCATGTTCGGTACTGAACTGACAGCAAACTCTGGTTGGCCTGCATTAATGTGGTATGGCGCCTGTTTCTTCCTACCTATCTACGCGGTGACGTTTGCTGTCGGTGGTATTTGGGAAGTGTTGTTTGCCTCTATCCGCGGTCATGAAGTTAACGAGGGTTTCTTCGTTACCTCTATCCTGTTCGCCTTAACTTTGCCAGCAACGATTCCATTATGGATGGTGGCACTAGGTATCACCTTCGGTGTGGTTGTGGCTAAGGAAGTGTTCGGTGGTACAGGGCGTAACTTCTTAAACCCAGCGCTTGCCGGTCGTGCATTCCTGTTCTTCGCTTACCCATTGAACATGTCTGGTGACACTACATGGGTTGTGGCTGACGGTTACTCTGGTGCGACTGCACTGAGTCAAGCTGCTGCGGGCAATTTGGATTATGCCTTCAACCAAAACTGGTGGGATGCGTTCTTCGGTTTCATTCCAGGTTCTGTCGGTGAAGTGTCTACGCTAGCGATTCTTTTAGGTGGTTTGGTCATCATCTATACCCGTATCGCATCATGGCGCATCGTGGGTGGTGTAATGCTGGGTATGATTGCCATTTCTACGCTGCTGAACGTTGTGGGTAGCGACACTAACCCAATGTTTGCAATGCCTTGGTACTGGCACTTAGTGTTAGGTGGTTTTGCATTTGGCATGATGTTTATGGCGACTGACCCAGTGTCTGCGTCATTCACTAACCAAGCTAAATGGGCATACGGTATCTTGATTGGTGCAATGGCTGTGTTTATCCGCGTGATTAACCCTGCGTTCCCAGAAGGCATGATGTTAGCGATTCTGTTTGCTAACTTGTTCGCGCCATTGTTCGACCACTTCGTGGTTCAGGCAAATATCAAGCGGAGGATTGCTCGTGGCTAGTAATAGAGATTCGTTCGGAAGAACGCTATTTATCGTCGTTGGCTTATGTCTAATTTGTGCGATATTTGTGTCGACTGCGGCAGTATTACTGCGCCCAACTCAAGCAGAAAATAAACTGCTTGATAAGCAAAAGTACATTCTGGAAGCTGCGGGTCTGATTGACACTAAAGCCGGTAAAGTGACTAAAGCGCAAATTTTGGAAACTTACGGTAAGCATATCGAAGCTAAGTTAGTTAACTTAAAAACTGGTGATTGGGTTGAAGGTGTTGACGCCAATACATTTGATCAACGCAAAGCGTCTCGCGATGTGAAAACCTCATTTGTACCTGAAAACGATATCGCTTCAGTTAAGCGTGTTTCAGAAGATGCAGTGGTTTATCTGGTTCGCGACGATCAAGGTAAGTTAACCAGTGTGATCCTGCCTATCCATGGTTATGGCTTGTGGTCGACTATGTATGCTTTCCTCGCGTTAGATGCTGATCTGAACACGATTCAAAGCTTAGTTTACTACGAGCAAGGCGAAACCCCTGGTCTGGGTGGTGAAGTCCAAAACGCTCAGTGGAAAGCGAAATGGCATGGTAAAAAGTTATTTGATGCGCAAGGTAATATTGCGATCAGCGTAACCAAAAACCCCGCTGTTGCTAGCACTGAATACGGTGTAGATGCATTATCCGGCGCGACTCTGACCAGTAACGGTGTTCAACACTCTCTGACGTTCTGGTTAGGTAAAGAAGGTTTTGCGAGTTTCATTGAAAAAGCACGCAATGGAGGTCTCAGCTAATGTCTGACGCTAAAGAACTGAAACAGGTTCTGACTGGACCTATCGTCAACAACAACCCGATTGCATTACAAGTCCTTGGTGTATGTAGTGCGTTAGCGGTAACGAGCAAGCTCGAAACTGCACTGGTAATGGCGTTGGCATTAACTGCGGTAACAGCGTTTTCGAACCTGTTTATCTCAATGATCCGTAATCATATTCCTAGTAGCGTACGTATTATCGTGCAGATGACCATTATTGCCTCTCTGGTAATTGTGGTTGACCAATTGCTGCAGGCTTATGCTTATCAGATTTCTAAGCAGTTATCGGTATTCGTGGGTCTTATCATTACGAACTGTATCGTAATGGGACGCGCTGAAGCCTATGCGATGAAAACACCACCAATGATGAGCTTTATGGATGGTATCGGTAACGGTTTAGGTTACGGTGCGATTCTGTTAGCCGTTGGCTTCGTGCGTGAACTGTTTGGTAACGGTTCTCTGTTCGGTGTTGAAATCCTGCACAAGATCTCTGATGGTGGTTGGTATCAACCAAATGGTTTGCTATTACTGCCACCAAGTGCGTTCTTCCTAATCGGTATGCTGATTTGGATTATTCGTACCTATAAGCCAGAGCAAGTTGAAGCAAAAGGGTAATTGAGATGGAACATTATATTAGCCTGTTAATTCGCTCTGTTTTCATCGAAAACATGGCACTGGCCTTCTTCTTAGGTATGTGTACTTTCTTAGCGGTATCAAAGAAAGTGACTACCGCGATGGGCCTAGGGATTGCGGTAGTTGTAGTGTTAACTATCTCTGTTCCTGCTAACCAAGTTATTTACCAAGGGCTGTTAGCGCCTGGCGCACTGGCTTGGGCTGGTGCACCTGAAGCTGACTTAAGCTTCTTGAAATTCATTACCTTTATCGGTGTGATTGCGGCTTTAGTTCAAATTCTGGAAATGGCACTGGATAAGTACTTTCCTCCTTTGTACAACGCGTTAGGTATCTTCTTACCTCTGATCACTGTGAACTGTGCGATTTTCGGTGCGGTATCATTCATGGTTGAGCGTGACTACAAACTGGGCGAAAGTGTGGTGTTTGGTTTCGGCTCTGGAGTAGGTTGGGCATTAGCTATCGTATTGATGGCCGGTATCCGTGAGAAGCTGAAGTATGCCGATGTGCCCAATGGCCTGCGTGGTTTAGGTATTACCTTTATCACCGCTGGTTTAATGGCCTTAGGTTTCATGTCGTTTTCTGGTGTGTCTCTGTAAGAGACACCAAACGGCTTCTTGAATTGGACCTTCTAAGGATAAGTTAATGGATATTCTTGGTATTTTTAAATCTACTCCGCTTGAGGTTTACCTCGGTGTGAGTATGTTTACTGCTATCGTCCTAGTCTTAGTGTTAGTGATTTTATTCGCTAAATCTAAGCTAGTGTCTAGCGGTGACATCACGATCGGCATCAACGACGATCCTGAAAAAGCGATTACAACCGGTGCCGGTGGCAAGCTGTTAGGCGTGCTGGCGAACAACGGTATCTTCGTATCGAGTGCCTGTGGTGGCGGTGGTTCTTGTGGCCAATGTCGCGTAGTGGTTAAGTCTGGCGGCGGTGATATTCTGCCAACAGAATTGGACCACATCAGCAAGGGTGACGCCCGTAAAGGTTGTCGTCTGTCTTGCCAGGTGAACGTTAAGAACGACATGGAAATCGAGCTTGACGAAGAAATCTTCGGTATCAAGAAGTGGGAATGTACTGTTATCTCTAACGATAACAAGGCTACCTTCATTAAAGAACTGAAGCTGCAAATTCCTGATGGTGAATCTGTTCCGTTCCGTGCGGGTGGTTACATCCAGATCGAAGCGCCAGCACACCATGTTAAATATGCTGATTTCGACGTACCAGCAAAATACCGTGGTGACTGGGAGCACTTTGGTTTCTTCAATCTTGAATCTAAAGTTGACGAAGAAACGATCCGTGCTTACTCAATGGCTAACTACCCAGAAGAGTTCGGCATCATCATGTTAAACGTGCGTATCGCAACGCCACCTCCACGTAACTTGAGCTTACCATGCGGTAAGATGTCATCTTACATTTGGAGCCTAAAGGCTGGCGATAAAGTTACTATTTCTGGTCCATTCGGTGAATTCTTCGCGAAAGATACCAATGCAGAAATGGTGTTTATCGGTGGTGGTGCGGGTATGGCACCAATGCGTTCACACATTTTCGACCAACTGAAGCGTCTGAAGTCTAAGCGTAAGATGAGCTTCTGGTACGGTGCACGTTCTAAGCGTGAAATGTTCTACGTAGAAGACTTTGACGGCTTAGCGGCTGAAAACGACAACTTCGTATGGCATGTGGCCCTGTCCGATCCTCAACCTGAGGATAACTGGGATGGTTACACAGGTTTCATCCATAACGTATTGTATGAAAACTACCTGAAAGACCATGAAGCGCCAGAAGATTGTGAGTTCTACATGTGTGGACCTCCAATGATGAACGCGGCCGTGATCGGTATGTTGAAAAATCTTGGTGTCGAAGACGAAAACATCCTATTGGATGACTTCGGCGGCTAATGTGAATTAGCCCAAGGTGAGAAGAGTTGCAGATGTGGAGTAAAGCTCTCATCTGCAACTTTTGCATTAAAGGGCATCCAAAAGAGTTGTTAGTCACTATGTTTAAAACCCTAGCGTTAAAAACCCCTGTGTTAAAAACCTCAGTGTTGAAGCATTCAGTGAACTGGCTGGTCCTTGTAGGTCTAGCCTTTTTTATTTCAGCCTGTAGCAAACAGGATGAGGTTATCTCCCTCGCGGGTAGCACAATGGGCACGACTTACCATATTAAAGTGGTTCCTAATGAGCAAATGCCTACGGCCCAGCTATTGCAGGCCGAAATTGACCTAGCCCTAGAGCAAGTCAATAACCAGATGTCGACCTATCGACCTAATTCAGAATTGTCCCGTTTCAACCAGTTACCGCTTGAGCAAAGTGTCGAAGTGTCGCCGGATACTGTCAAAGTGGTTAAAGAAGGCATGCGTTTGTATCACGTGACAGACAAAGCCTTAGACATTACCTTAGGGCCGCTGGTGAACTTATGGGGATTTGGCCCCGATAAGCGCCCAACCAAAGTGCCGACTCAAGCCGAGATTGATGCAGCTAAGGCTAAAACGGGTATCAGTGAGCTTTCTATCGAAGGCAATCGCTTAAGCAAGCATAACGCCCATTTGTACGTGGATTTGTCATCTATCGCCAAGGGCTTTGGCGTTGATAAAGTGGCTACTATTTTAGATAAATATCACGCAACGGGTTACTTAGTTGAAATTGGTGGCGAGCTGAGCATTAAAGGCACCAAAGGCGATGGCAGTTCGTGGCGTGTCGCCATAGAGAAGCCGACCGATGAGGGCATGGCGGTACAGCAGGTGATAGAACCGGGCACTATGGCCATGGCGACGTCGGGGGATTACCGCAATTATTATGAGGAAGAAGGTCAACGTTTTACCCATATAATCGATCCGCGTACCGGTTTGCCTATCAATCATAAGTTAGCATCTGTGACCGTTTTGCATAAAGAATGTATGACGGCCGATGGTTTTGCGACGGCGATGATGGTTTTAGGCACAGAAGCGTCATTGGAGCTTGCCAAGAAAGAACACTTGGCGATAATGCTAATAGAAAAGCAAGGCGAAGGATTTAAAGTCTACTACAGTGACGCCTTCAAGCCTTTCCTTAAGTAGTTGGAGTTAACATGAGCACTTTTATCGCGGCATTTGTGATTTTATTACTGTTCTTTTTGCTTATGTCGATAGGTTATCTCATCAAGCGCAAAGCCGTGGAAGGAAGCTGTGGCGGTTTAGGTGTATTAGGGATTGAAAAAGCCTGCGATTGTGATGATCCCTGCGACAAGCGTAAGCGTCGTATGGCCGCTGAAGAAGCGCGCCGAGCGAAGTTAACCAAAGACCGGATCATTTAATTATCCGCTTCAACTAAAATAGCCTCCTCTGGAGGCTATTTTTTTGCCTCAAATTTAGCATCGTTAAAATTAATCCCTGATATATGAGGAGGATAGCGGGCTAATCTAAGCGATAATGAGAATGCTTTTTATCTTTAAGTTTATGAAAAATAAAGAAAATTTGAGTTGGGTTGAAAACTGTACTAGGCTAGAGGCTTGATTTAGATCAATCTTTCACTCATATCAAGGATAGTTACTTATGAAAGGTCATCCTAAAGTGGTGGGACAACTCAATCGGGTACTTACCTGTGAGTTAACGGCCATTAATCAATATTTTCTCCACGCCAGAATGTTCAAACATTGGGGCCTCGAGAAGCTAAATCACGTCGAATACAAAAAATCCATCCAAGATATGAAGCACGCCGATAAGCTTATCGAGCGGGTATTATTTTTAGAGGGATTACCGAATCTGCAACAGCTCGAAAAACTGCGTATTGGCGAGCACACTCAAGAGATGCTCGATTGCGATTTAGCCATGGTGCAGGAACAACTCACACTGTTGCGGGATGCCATTAGCCTCTGCGAAGCCGAGCAGGATTTTGTCAGTCGTGATCTGCTCGAAGATATCCTTGAAGATGAAGAAGAGCATTTAGATTGGCTCGAATCGCAGCAGGAGCTGATTAGCTTAACCGGCATTCAAAACTATCTTCAATCGCAAATTAGTGAGTCATAGGAGCTGAATATGAAAGGTGATAAAGAAGTCATCGACGCGTTGAATCGACTCCTAACGGGAGAATTATCGGCGATGGATCAGTATTTTGTGCATGCTCATATGTACGAAGACTGGGGGCTGAACGAACTCTATCAGCGTATTGCCCACGAGTCGGATGATGAAAAAGGTCATGCGGCCAAACTGGTACAGCGTATTTTATTTCTCGAAGGCGTGCCGAATGTGGCCGCACGGGAAGCGCTCAATATCGGTTCAAACGTCGAAGAGATGCTGCGTAACGATTTGGCCTATGAATACAAGGTGGGCGATGATTTACGTAAGGTGATTGCCCTGTGTGAGTCGAAGAAAGATTACCAAACCCGTGAGATCTTAGAAGTCTTACTCGACGATACCGAATCCGACCATATGTATTGGTTAGAAAAACAACTCGGTTTGATTGACCGTATTGGTTTAGCGAATTACCTGCAAACTAAGATGTAATAGCGTCAGTAGCGCGGCTCAAACACTCAGGCCAGTCATTCCGTGACTGGCTTTTTTATTGGGATTTTGAGTATTTGGTCTAACATTCTGTAAAAGTTAGTGATAGTAATGGGATCTTCTGATGGAAGTCCTTTGTTTAGTGATTCCTATTATTTGCTAATGTCTTTTCTTTACAAATACTTGTTTACGTTTTTTCTCATCATTTCGGCTGTTGTTGGCGGGTAAAAATTGTTACCGTGTGAAACTGTTTTTGCATGATTTTTTGTTAAGTGGTTGATCAGCCAGACGGGAAGATGAATGAGATATATAAAACGTTCTCTAAGTTTGCAGTTAGTGGTCACTATCGTCGGTGCCCTTGCTGTACTTCTTACTTTAGTTGCTGCTTTGCTCGTGAATAAAGAAAGTAATAACACACGTAAGCAAGTGGATGCGGACATTTCGGCGCTCGTAGCCTTAAAGGCCAATGAGATTGGTGGTTATTTTGTGGCTAAGGGGCAAGTGATCCACTCAGTATTTGCCGAGCCAGGGCTTATCAACTGGTTTAGCCAATACCATGCCCGTGGCAGTAACTTAGCCAATGATCAGCAGTATCAAGATATTATTCGTTATTTCCGCTCGTTTTCCGACCGTGATAGCGATGTGAAGTCAGTGTTCTTCGGCTCGGCAAATACCTTTGAATATTTCGACCTCAATGGCCGTTTCGATGGCGATCCAAACTATTACACCAATAAACGTCCTTGGTGGCAGGAGGCTATCGATCAGCGCGGCCTATTTGTGGGCGATCCTGCGGTCGATGCCAACGATGGCTCGATTTCGGCCACAGTTAAAACCCCAGTCTATGGCGCCAATGGTGAGCTGATTGGGATTGGTGGTATGGATATTCTAATCGATACCATTGGCAAAACCCTGTTAGCGCCAATCAAATACCGCAATTACGGCCAAGCCTTCCTGATGACGGACGAAGGTAAGCTGGTTTATTTCCCTGGATTCTCGGATAAATTCCCGCCGGGCTCACTTGCGAATCAAATCGATAACCAGTTTAAGGACACCTCAGGCTTTACCGCCTTAAGGCAGCAAATGCAGCGCGAAGCGAAGGGCTTTGCCGAAGTCACCTTTAACGGAGTGCCGCAGCGGGTAACCTTTGTGTCCGTGGGCGGCGATTATCCAAAGCAGAAATGGCACTTAGCCTTTATGTTGCCCCATGAGGTGATTGAAGCGCCTGTGACCGAAGCCTTTTGGAATGCCTGTTTTGTTGCCTTAGGAATTATGCTCTTGGTTGGCATCACAGTATGGTTGATGTTGTTGCCCTTTAGACGCCAGCTTGGCAAATTGCTGGATGCTATGGAAGACATTGCTGAGGGTGATAGTGATTTATCCCAACGCATTTTAATGGAGCGCGAAGATGAGTTAGGCAAGCTGGGTGATGCCTTCAACCGCTTTGCCGAAAAGGTGCAGCAGATGCTGCTGCATACCCGACATCTTACTCAAGAGGTTGGCACCGGGGTGATGGATGCGCGCCAAGTGTGCGATCTAGCCGTCTCTTCAGTGTCGTCGCAAAAACAACAAATCGATTCAGTGGCCACGGCCGCTACCCAAATGGCGCAGACGAGCCAAGAAATGGCGATTAGCGCTCAACGGGCGAATGATTTTGCCGAAAAGGCACAGACTCAGGCCCATGACGGTACTCAAATTGTGTCCCGCGCGACCGAAGGCATGAAGGCATTATCGGTTCAAGTGATTGAGGCGGCTAAAGTCATCAAGGAGTTACGTAGCAGCTCAGAGCAAATTGGCGAAGTGTTAAGCGTAATCCGCAACATTGCCGACCAAACCAACTTGCTGGCGCTCAATGCGGCCATTGAGGCAGCGCGGGCGGGTGAGCAAGGCCGAGGTTTTGCTGTGGTGGCCGATGAAGTGCGAACTCTCGCATCCCGCACCCAAGATTCTACCGCCAACATTCAAGGGATTATCCAAACCCTGCAGCAGAGCGCGCTACAAGCCGAGCAGGTGATGGAGTCTGGGGTTGAGCAGGCAAGGGTCGGACAAGACTTGACCACACAAGTGGAGCAAGCCTTAAGTGATATCGCCAGTGCGATTGTGTCGATTCAGCAGCAAACGGTGGAAATTACCGTGGCGATAGGCCAGCAGGCAGTGGTTGCCGATGAAGTGGCGCAAAACGTGGTGAGCGTGCGTGGTTTATCCGATCAATCCCTATTGTCAAGCCAAGATCTCTCCCAAAGTCTACAAGGATTTGAGCAAGCAACTCGAGAACTGACACGTAATATTGGTCAATTTAAAATTTAAACGCTGTTGTTTTAAAACCAAAGGAGCCTTAGCGCTCCTTTGGCTTTTTTGGGAATGTTATGCTTGGATAAGGATGCTTGAGTCGATAGATGAACTTCGCGACTGCGTAAATATGTCCTAGATACTTGATTACTGTTTTTATATACAGTATTTTGGGTGTTGGAGGAACCTTTAGTGCGAAAAATCATTCATGTTGATATGGATTGCTACTTTGCTGCGGTGGAAATGCGAGACTTTCCCGAATACCGTGGTAAACCGCTGGCCGTTGGTGGTAGCCGTGAGCGGCGAGGGGTTATCAGCACCTGTAATTACGAAGCGCGCCGATTTGGTGTGCGCTCTGCTATGGCAACGGCTTATGCGCTTAAACTGTGCCCTGACTTAATCCTTGTCCCCGGTCGAATGCAGGTCTATAAGGAGGTATCGCAACAAATTCGCGCTATCTTCTCTCGATATACTGAATTGATTGAACCCCTCTCCCTCGATGAAGCCTACTTAGATGTTAGCGATTGCAAGCTGTTTAAGGGCTCTGCAACTCTGATTGCAGAAGCGATTCGCCATGATATTTTGGCCGAAACAGGGCTTACTGCTTCGGCTGGCGTTGCTCCTGTTAAATTCCTCGCCAAGGTGGCCTCTGACTTAAATAAACCTAATGGTTTGTATGTTATTTCGCCCGACAAGGTTCCTGAGTTTATTAAAACCTTATCCCTACGCAAGATCCCCGGTGTGGGGAAAGTCACCGCAGAAAAACTTTCCTCTTTAGGGTTGAATACCTGCGGCGATATACAAACTTATCCAAAACAAGACCTTATTACTCGTTTTGGCAAATTTGGTGCTGTATTAATTGAAAGATCCCATGGGATTGATGAGCGTGGGTTATCAGTGAGTCGCGAGCGTAAATCTGTCGGCGTTGAAACTACGTTGGCGCAGGATATTTACAGCCTCGAGCAGTGCCAGCAGGTAATGTCGGGATTAATACAAGAGTTATCAACTCGCCTAAGTCGTAGTGCCAAGGATCGACAAATCCATAAGCAGGTGGTGAAGCTTAAATTCAGTGACTTTAAACAGACCACAATCGAGCATCGCAGTGACGAGGTATCCATAGTGATGTTTTATGAGTTACTGAGCCAAGCAATGGCAAGGCAAGAGGGCCGTGGAATTCGATTACTCGGGATTTCTGTTGGACTCGCCGAGAGTAAAGATACGCTTCAGCCAATCATGGCTCGCGAGACTAAGCAGTTGGATTTGGTATTTTAATATCAATCTTACTGGGCGGATCTCGCTCAGCGCTAATCAAACCTAACTTAGTTAACGCGATAATAAGCCTTACGCAGTGCATAAATAAAAGGTACAAAAAGACCGCATTGGTGAACTCTCTGCGGCCTTTGTCATTTAAGTCTGCTTAGTGACTATTCATCTGTAGCGACTATTCACCTTTAGCGGGAATGCGCTCTAGCACGGCTAATAGTAGATCCCAGTATTGACCAACGGTGGTGATATTGACCATTTCATCTGGGCCGTGCGGATAACGGATGGTCGGGCCAATCGACACCATGTCCATTTCTGGATAGGGCTTTTTAAACAGACCACATTCAAGGCCGGCGTGGATCACCATAATAACCGGTTCTTTATTGTAGATTGACTCATAGGTCTCACGCACAATTGCCATTACCGGCGAAGTGTTGTCTGGCTTCCAACCCGGGTAAGCACCGCTAAGTTCAATATCTGCACCCGCTAAGTTGGTTAACGCAGTAAGCATGCCTTCAACTTGGCTACGGCCAGAATCGATGAGCGAGCGAATTAAGCAAAGAATGCTGACTTCTTCATCGTTAGTGCTGATCACACCAACGTTGAGTGAGGTTTCGGTTACGCCAGTTACTTCATCACTCATGCGCATTACCCCGTTAGGGCAAACATGCAATAAGTCGATAAGGGTATTTTGGCTGTTTTCGCTCATCACGCGTTTTGGCGTTGGGATTTCGCTCAATACTAAGCGCATATCTGGGTCGGCAATGGCCAGCTCGGCGCGGACTAAGGCTTCAAAAGCACGCACTTTTTCATTCAGTGCATCGACATTTTCAGCAGGTAACATAAAGCTGATATTGGCTTCGCGTGGGATAGCATTACGCAGTGAACCACCGGTAAATTGGGTTAACTCTAGGGCTAATTCATCGGCATTTTCGAACAGGAAGCGCGCCAAAATCTTGTTGGCGTTGCCACGACCCAAATGGATGTTGACCCCAGAGTGACCACCTTTTAAGCCCGATAAATGCAGGCTAAATGATGCATAACTTTGCTCCGACGCTTGCCATACCATAGGCAAAGTGATCTGAGCATCGACACCGCCAGCGCAGCCCATGTAGATCTCACCTTCTTGCTCTGAGTCGGTGTTGATCAGGATCTCGGCATCAAGCATACCTGCTTGTAGTCCAAAGGCGCCTGTCATACCGGCTTCTTCGTCAATGGTGAGCAGTACTTCGAGTGGACCGTGTTTGATGTCATCTGAGCCTAAAATCGCTAAGGCCGATGCCATACCAATGCCATTGTCGGCGCCTAAGGTTGTGCCTTTGGCTTTTACCCAGTCACCGTCAACATAGGCTTCGATAGGATCTTTGGTAAAGTCATGCACTTTGTCGGCATTTTTTTGCGGCACCATATCGATATGGGCTTGGATCACAACGACTTTACGATCTTCCATTCCCGCAGTTGCGGGTTTGCGAATGATTAAATTGCCGACGGCATCTTCTACTACATCGAGTTGCTTGCTCTTAGCCCAGGTTTGGATGTGTTGGCTGAGTGCTTGTTCATATTTGGAAGGGTGGGGAATTGCACAGATTTGTTCGAACCATTGCCATAAAGGCTGTGGGTATAACTGACTTAACGCTGTCACAGAAGGTCCCTCATCAGGTCTTGTGGGTATGGGGCAAATTTGCGCTAATCCTAACACATTCTGCTCGGGCGATTAATCATCTCGATAACTCCGTGTGCGTTTGTGGCAGCGAAAGTTGCCACCCTCTGTATTTTCGATAGTGGCAAAGCGATTTTTTGATTGGTAATTAAGCGTTATAGCGGGAATAATGCTGGCACAATAATGAAAAAGGATGGGTCATGTTTCAAGTTAACTTTATTGATGTACAAGCAGAAAATTCCATTTTTGATGGCGAAGGTTGGGATGCGGTTGTGGTGGTCACACCGGATCTCGTTTCTATCGGAATTGATGAGATCAGTTTGTTGGCCGAGCACGGTGCTAAGGTCGATAAGCGGGTTGGTAAGAGCCCGACGTTACTGTTTGCCCCCGGTTTAGCCGGTGGCCGTTTAATCATAGCGCCCGTCACTCAAGTGACTGATGATTATGCCGATGTGCGTATTTATGGCGATGCGGCAAGAGCCGCGATTGCTATCGCCAAAGACGCGGGGGCTAAGCGTCCGCTGCTTTATGTTGTTCCTTCAGCAACCCCTAAGTTTGGTTTTGCGACCGAAGTCGCGGCGTTGGCCTGTGGTCAAGAATTATGGCAAACCTTAGAGTTACGTGAGGCGACAGGTTTAACGCCGGCCTTTGAAGCGATAGGTTTATTGTCGTTATCATCTGAAAAGAGTCAATTGCTCAACGCATTAGAAGCTGGCCGTGTGTTGGCAAGAGATTTATGTGGTACTGAGCCTGAGCGTATGTCGGCGAAGGCCTTTGCTGAATATTGTTTGCAAGCCTTTAAAGGCAGTGTGATTAAAACCGCATTGGTGGAAGATCGGGATATCCTTGAACGGGATTATCCGCTGTTAAGTGCGGTGGCGCGTTCTTCCTTTGCTGTTGGCCGGCATCAACCGCGGGTGGTGAAACTCGAATATCTGCCCGACGGTGAGATTACTCGTACCTTCTTATTTGCTGGCAAAGGCGTGGTCTACGATACGGGCGGCGCCGATCTGAAAGTGGGCGGCGCAATGGCAGGCATGAGCCGCGATAAAGGCGGCGCCGCTGCAGTGGCTGGGTTATTTAAAACCTTGTCTATGCTTAAGCCTAAAGGGATCCGCGTAATTGCCGAACTGGGTTTAGTGCGTAATAGCATTGGCAGCGAAGCGTTTGTCACCGACGAAATTATCACCAGCCATGCGGGCGTGCGGGTACGCATTGGTAATACGGATGCGGAAGGGCGCTTAGTATTGGCAGACCTGTTAAGCCATCTACGGATCAAAGCAGTAACGGCTGTTAAGCCTGAGCTGTTTTCGGTTGCGACGCTCACGGGACATGTGGTGCGCTGCTACGGTAATTATCCCGCAGCGATTGAAAATGCGGTCGCTAGTGGTGCACTGTGCGCGCAGACACTTGCGTCACAAGCGAGCCACTGGGGCGAACCCTTTGAGGTTTCCACATTACGCCGTGAGGATTTTGCCAAGATCCGCGAAGTGTCTGGGGCGGCTGATATTTTATCTTCAAACAATGCGCCGTCTTCAGTAACTGCCCGCGGGCATCAATATCCTGCAGCCTTTCTACTTAAGGCGTCAGGTCTGTTTGAACACGGTGTTAATGCCGCTATTCCTTTAGCTTACACACACTTAGATATTGCGGGCAGTGCAACTGAGGGCGATCCGCTCTACGGTAAACCCACTGCCAGCCCCTTGGTTAGTTTGTATCAATATCTGATCAATCGTTAACGAAATAACGTAACAAATAGAAATAATTCTGTAATATCTTATTTATTAGGTGGTTACAGGGTTATTTCTGTTTTTATGTGATGCAGGTCGCCAATATTTTTGATGGTTTGTGTAATTTAATTACATTAAAAAGCCTTAATCAAAATAAATACAAAAAAAGCTTGTAATAAAACTACGAAAACATATAATAGTTTTCGTGGACAGGGCATTAAGCCTTTCCCCTCTAGTCTATCCAGGATGGATACCCTTCTCCAAGGACCCGAGTGACAAGTCGTCTCAACGGATTTGAGAATCTCTAGTTCCAAGGAACCGAGCCAAGCTTTACTAGAGTACTTAATCTCAACTTTACTTAGGAGTAATTGACTATGTCTTATACAGGCAACAACCATTTTTATTGGCAAAATACTTGGTTTAACACTGATGTTTTGCGTGGCGGTTTATTCGCTATGAGCTTTAAGGGCTAACTATCCCTTTAAACCTAGTTTCCATCATCCATCAACCTTTGTATCGCCTTTTTGGGCGTGTTTAGACTCAAGTAGCATATCGGTGTTTTTGCATGGGTATGCCAGGTTTTTCCCGCTAGCGCGGTAATGTACTTCCCCGAAAGGGACGCTTGAAACATGTCTTGCCTGCTCATTGAGCAGGCTTTTTTTTAGCTTTTTCTGTCGTTATGACGCAATGCCTCTCATTCCTTCCCATAAACGTAAAATTTTTTGCGGCCATCTTGCGATGACTACTCTTCGCAATAGTTAATTTAATTAGCTGTTTTTAAAACATAAAACCTTGTCATTAATCTATTCATCTTTTTGTACGACTTAAGAATGATGAATTTGTTACATTTGTCACATAAAATACAAATGCAAATCGTTCTCAATGGTGTTACCGTATGCGCACCTTGACAAAACTTGCTGAACGACTATGCGTTTTAATCTACTTCCTCTGGCGGCTGCGGTCACGCTAGCCTTGAATCCTTTGGCATTGATGGCTGAAGAACAAACCTCTTCTAAAACAGAGGCACAAGATCAAAATATCGAAAAAATCACAGTGATGGGTAAATACACTGTGAGTCGCAATATTGATACCGCGACAGGTCTAGGACTCACATTACGAGAAACGCCTCAGTCGGTCAGTATCATGACGGCAGATCGAATTGAAGATCAGGCGTTAAATACTGTGGTCGATGTGGTCAACAACACTGTGGGTTTATCATCTTCAAAAACCGACAATGTGCGTAACGGTTTTTCGGCCCGCGGTTTTACCGTGCAAAACTATCAAATTGATGGTGTGCCTTTATCTTGGAGTTTAGGCGGTGATGCTGGCGAAACGGTATCAGATGTGTCTATCTACGAGCGCGTTGAAGTCGTGCGTGGCGCTACCGGATTATTAACTGGCGCTGGCGATCCTTCCGCCTCGATTAACTTAGTGCGTAAGCATGCTGACAGTTCTGATCTTAAAGGTTATGTGGATGTCGCCACTGGAAGTTGGGATAAAAAACAAGTCACCGCGGATGTGTCTAATGGTCTGAATGAAGACGGTAGTGTGCGTGGCCGTTTGGTCGCTAAGTATGTGAATAGCGATTCCTATCAAGATCTATATCAAGACCGTAAAACCATTCTCTATGGTGTTGTCGATAGCGATATCACCGCCAACACTTTACTGCGTGTCGGTGGTAGCTATAACCACAACGATCCGAAAGGGGCGATGTGGGGCGCATTGCCCGCCGTCTTTAGCGATGGTTCTGCCACAGATTGGGATACATCGACCACTACAGCCGCCGATTGGAGCCGCTGGGAAACTAAAAACATTAACTACTTTGCTAACCTAAATCATTACTTTAGCAATGGCTGGCAAGTGGTGGCCAACTACAACCGCATGGAATATGAAACCACCACTAAGATGATTTACATGTCGGGTTTACTCGATAAAGACACGGGGGCGGGGCTTAGTGGTCAGCGTTATCACAGCCATGGTGAAAGTAACTCGAATAACTTTGATGTGCAGCTTAAGGGCGACTATGACCTCTTTGGTCAAACCCATGAGTTTGTGACGGGGGCTTTGTATAGTAAGCAAAAATCCTACGCTGATACCTATGAGCCTATCCGTGACAATATGACGGGTTGGGACTCACAAGTGGTCGATAACTTCTACAAATGGCAACAAAATCAGTTTGCTGAGCCTGAATGGTCGAGCAATGCGAACCGTCAACTGAATATGGATACCGAGCAAAAAGGTTTCTACGCGGCGACCCGCTTGACCATTACCGATGATTTTAAACTGATTGCCGGTGGACGTATTTCAAGCTGGAACCGTGAAGGCGTGAGCTATGGTACCGATACTAACTTTGGTGATGATGGCGTGTTTGTGCCCTATGTTGGCACCTTGTACGATATCAATGACGCGCATCGTATTTACGCCAGTTATACCGGGATTTTTAATCCGCAGAATAAACAGGATGCAAGTGGTGATTATCTTGACCCATTAGAGGGGAAAGCATATGAGATTGGTTTAAAAAGTGCGTATTTAGATGACCGTCTGCACACATCGTTAGCATTGTTTAAAATCGATCAGGATAACTTTGGTAAACAAGACCCGGACTTTGTACCGACTGAAGAGCAAATCGCCAACGGCCAAACGACCGCATACTATGCTATCCAAGGTACGGAAAGTAAGGGCTTCGAGTTAGAAGTGGTTGGGGAGTTTATCGACGGTTGGAATATTTCAGCTGGCTATTCACAATTTAAAGCCGAAGATGCTGAAGGAAATAAGTTGGATACAACCAGTCCACGTAAGCAATTTAAACTGTTTACTACCTATCAATTTGTGGATTTATTGCCAGAGTTAACCATTGGTGGTGGAGTGAATTGGCAAAGCGACAGTTATTCTACAGGTGGCAATGTCACTATCACGCAGGATGCCTATTCTTTGGTGAATCTAATGGCGCGCTACGATCTGGCTGAAAACATGGATTTGCAGTTTAACGTAGAGAATTTGCTGGATGAGAAATATTACGCTTATATGTCAACCTCTAGTTATTTACCAGAAGCTTACAGTGTGTATCACTACGGTGCTCCACGTAACTTTACCGTCAGCTTTAACTATCGCTTTTAAGCATTTTTCCCGTTGAACTCAAAAAGCCGATGCCCTTAAGGGCGCTGGCTTTTTGCTATCGACTTCGATCCCATAGGCTGCGCAGATGCAGCCTAATATGCCTGTATGGGAAAACCATTGTACTGTTTTGTGATTATTTCGCTTTAAAAACAATGCGCTGTTAATCCTGAACGACGTTTGAATTTTTCCTAGATTAAGACTGGTATGCTAACCCCTATTTACAGTGAACTTTAATGTAAATTAAGTGCGGTGGTTTTTTGTTCTGTTTAGCGATTTCTATCAATAAAATCCCTATCAATTTTCTGGCCTGACCAGCACAAACTCCCTATAATCCCCTGCGAAAAACACTGCTACATAGTGTTTACATTTTTAGACCCTACCTACTTAAAAATAAAAGGAACCCAGTTCCATGTTAGAAAAGCTGTTCAAACTGAAACAAAATCAAACGAGCCTCAAGCAGGAAGCGATAGCAGGTTTGACAACATTTATGACGATGGCCTACATCATTTTTGTGAATCCCATGATGTTAGCCGATGCGGGTATGGATCATGGCGCCGTGTTTGTGGCTACCTGTTTAGCTGCGGCCGTAGGTTGTATCGTGATGGGTCTGATGGCGAATTATCCTATCGCGCTCGCCCCAGGTATGGGACTCAATGCCTTTTTTACCTACACTGTGGTGGGTGAGATGGGCTACAGCTGGGAAACGGCACTCGGTGCGGTTTTCTTATCGGGGATCTGCTTTCTAATCCTATCTTTAGTGCGTATTCGCGAGTGGATTGTTAACAGTATTCCTATGTCGCTGCGTATTGGTATTGCTGCGGGTATTGGTCTGTTCTTAGCGCTGATCGGCCTTAAGAGTGCAGGCATTGTAGTGGCAAGCCCTGCAACCTTAGTGACCATGGGCGATATTACTGCGTTTCCGGCGGTGATGGCTGTATTAGGTTTCTTCCTGATTATTGCTATGGTGCAGCGTGGCATGAAGTCAGCGGTGATTTTAAGTATCCTGATCATTACTGGGCTTGGATTGGTGTTTGGCGATGTGCATTACAACGGCATCGTCTCTATGCCGCCTTCAATTGCGCCCACGTTTATGGCGATGGATTTATCCCAAGTGTTTGAAGTAACGATGCTCTCAGTGGTGTTTGCCTTCTTATTTGTGGATTTGTTTGATACTTCAGGCACCTTGGTTGCGGTTGCACAGCGTGGTGGCTTTCTCGATGAAAAGGGCCGTTTACCTCGATTAAATCGTGCCTTAACCGCTGACAGTTTAGCGACGATTGCGGGAGCAGCTTTGGGGACTTCTACCACCACCAGTTATATCGAAAGTACTGCTGGGGTGAGTGCGGGCGGTCGAACTGGCTTAACGGCGGTGGTGGTTGGTTTGCTGTTTATCTTGGCATTATTTTTATCGCCTTTAGCAGGGATGATCCCCGCCTATGCCACGGCAGGTACGCTGTTTTATGTGGCTATTCTGATGATGTCAGGGTTGGTTCACGTTGAATGGGAAGACTTAACTGAGGCTGCGCCTGTAGTCGTGGTGTGTATCCTGATGCCGCTGACCTTCTCGATTGCGACGGGGATTGCACTGGGAATTATTTCCTATGCGGCCATCAAACTGTTAACGGGTCGGTTTAGCGATTTAAATATCGGTGTGCTTGTGCTCGCGGCGATGTTTATTGCGAAATTTATTTACGGCTGATACTTAGAACGAGTTGCCGTTTAAGGGATATTTTTTGAGGGTCATCTAATCGATGGCCCTTTTTAATGCGCGATCCCAAGCAGAATTGAAAATTTCTACCCGCATCCAGCCCTCTGACTACCAATTATCTAGCGGATTAGGTATAAGGATTGTACGGTTATTTTCTACAAATGAATAATGAACTTAAGTGAGATAGCGTATCGCCGCGTGGTGGTGAAGTTGGGGACGAGTGTGCTGACCTCTGGCAGTAAACAGCTAGATAAAGCCCATATGGTTGAGCTTGCTCGTCAAATGGCCGCACTGATGAGATCAGGGGTCGAAGTCGTATTATGTACTTCTGGGGCAATTGCCGCAGGACGCGAACATCTCCAATACCCGGTATTGCCCGACACTATGGCTAACAAACAGTTATTAGCCGCTGTCGGGCAGAGTCAGCTTATTCTCGCTTGGGCGCAACTCTTTAGCATCTACGGTTTACATGTGGGCCAATTGCTGTTGACCCGTGCAGACCTACACGATAGAGAGCGCTATTTGAATGCCCGCGATACGCTTAATGCCTTGCTGGCACACAATATTATCCCCATCATCAATGAAAATGATGCGGTTGCAACTAACGAAATCAAAGTGGGTGACAACGACAACTTGTCAGCGCGCGCAGCATTGCTGTGTGATGCTGATCTGTTGATTTTGTTGACGGATCAAAAGGGCTTATTCGATGCTGATCCACGCACCAATCCCAATGCCAAACTGATTTCGCAGGTTGAGAAAATTGATGACAGTTTGCGCCTGTTAGCGGGTGGTTCGGTCTCGGGGTTAGGCACCGGGGGGATGTCGACTAAGCTCGAAGCGGCCGATATCGCTCGTCGTGCGGGGATTGAAGTGGTCATTGCCTCGGGCCATCATCCTGATGTGATTAAAAAGGTGGTCGCTAAAGAATCCATTGGCACCCATTTTAGTGCCATCGAAAATCCGTTAGAGAGCCGTAAACAGTGGATTTTAGCGGGACCCGCCGCCCAAGGTTCACTGGTGCTCGATGCGGGCGCCGTTAAAGCCGTGACCGAAAAAGGTCGCAGCCTGTTATCGAAGGGCATTATTGGCGTTAAAGGGGAATTTGAACGCGGGGCAACCCTGCAATTGGTTGACCAAAAAGGCAAAATCATTGCCAGAGGCATAACTCGTTACTGTGGTGAGGCCTTAGGGTTAATTGCAGGTAAACATTCCGACGAAATCGAGTCTGTACTCGGTTACGATTATGGTGACGCAATAGTGCACCGCAACGACATGGTCGTCTTATAAGCGAGGTCTGTTTTGAGTCAAACTAATCAAGCGCAATATTTACAACAACTGGGTAGTCAAGCTAAGCAAGCCAGCTATGCCTTAGCAAATCTAAGCGCCGCACAGAAAGCGGATTTACTCGAGGCGATTGCCGAGGCCTTGACGCAGAACACTCAGGCTATTCTTGCGGCGAACGCCAAGGACGTTGTAGCCGCAAAGGCTGATGGTTTGAGTGATGCGATGATCGACCGTCTATTACTGACCGAGTCGCGCCTAGCGGGGATTATCGGTGACATTAGCGATGTGGTTCGCCTTGCCGATCCCGTTGGCGAAGAGTTCGGTAGCCGAGTGTTGGACAATGGCTTAAGGCTCACGCGCCGCCGAGTCCCGCTTGGGGTGATTGGGGTTATCTATGAGGCACGGCCGAATGTAACGGTCGATATTGCGGTGTTGGCACTTAAAACCGGTAATGCGGTGATTTTACGTGGCGGAAAAGAGACCCTCGAATCCAACAAACTGATTAGTGAAGTGATCCGTGGCGCGATTGCAAGCCAAGGGCTGCCTGTCGATGCGGTGCAATTGATTGATTCTCCCGATAGAGCCTTAGTCACAGGGTTACTTAAGCTCGACCAATATGTCGATATGATAGTCCCCCGTGGCGGACAAGCCTTACAGCGTCTTTGCGCCGAGCAAGCGACAATTCCGGTGATTTTAGGTGGCATTGGGATCTGCCATCTGTATGTCGATAAACATGCCGATCTTGAGCGGGCTCTTGAGGTGATTGCCAACGCAAAAGTGCAGCGCCCAACGGTATGCAACGCTCTGGATACCTTGCTGGTGGATAACGCTGTTGCCGAGCGCTTTGTGCCACAAATTGCCGAATACTTACATCGTTTAGGTGTGCGTTTTTCGGTGTGCGAACAAAGCTATACACTGCTCGATGGGTTGGGGTTTGATATTTCCCCGGCAACGGAGCAAAGCTTTGCGACCGAATGGTTATCTTTGACCTTAGGCATTAAAGTGGTGAGTGATATTCATGCAGCAATTGCCCATATCCGTACCTATTCCAGTGGACACTCTGAGGCGATTCTGACCGATGATATCCATGCTGCAACGTATTTTATGAATGAGGTTAATTCGGCCGCTGTGTATGTAAATGCCAGTACCCGCTTTACCGATGGCGGCCAATTTGGCCTAGGTGCCGAGGTGGCAGTGAGTACGCAAAAGCTCCATGCCCGTGGTCCAATGGGGCTTGAGGCGCTAACCACCTATAAGTGGTTAGCGTGGGGCGATTATACGAGTCGTTCATAGCCTGATTGGTACACTAAAAAGCCGCTGAAAAGCGGCTTTTTAGTGGTAAATCTTTATCTTAGTGGATAAGTGGGGTATAGGTGGCAATCAGCCATAAACATACAAAAGCGATTGACATCACTGTGGTGAATTTTCGAAAGGGCCGGATATATTCCAAGGTATAGATAAAATACTTCTCTTGCACTTTGCGAGTCAGTAATACCGACGGAAGTAAAAAACTGCAATAGAGCATCACCACCATGGTGGTAAAACCATTCCCCCAAAAATGCTCGTAGATAAAAAGGGCGATACACACCAGCATGGCAACCCAACCGATAGGGGTTATGCCATCTTCTTGATTCCAATGGGTTGATTTTTCCATATGACTATCCTTAGTCACTTAACCGATTGTTTAATTTATAGACGGTTAAGGGGGGCTTTTCAATGATTTTATGGATAGCGTGTAAAAGAATTTTCTAGACCGAGTTTAAGTTATAGGGTTTTAATATCGGCAAATGATCCGCGGCACAACTTCGCTAAGTCATTTGCAGCGAGACATATCTCAAGCCCACGGCGACCAGCACTGACATAGATGTTGTCAAATTGCTTCGCAGTTTCATCAATCAGCGTTGGCAGTTGCTTCTTTTGCGCTAACGGGCTGATCCCTCCAACCAAATAGCCGGAAGACTTTTGCGCTAAATCCGCATCGGCCATTTGCAGTTTTTTCTGGCCTAAACATTTGGCTACGGCTTTTAAATTGAGTTGATGATCAACCGGAACGAGCGCAACCGCAAGCGGCGAATGCGCTTTATCGGTCGCGACCAGTAAGGTTTTAAATACCTGCGCGGGAGCGAGGCCTAATACATTGGCGGCTTCTTCGCCGTAGGCGGCGCAGTGTGGGTCGTGGCTGTATTCTAAGATTTCAAAGGGGATTTTGGCTTTCTTTGCCATTTGTACGGCAGGTGTCATGCTTTACTCCTTGCGTCAATTTCTGGGGCAATAAAAGTCCGCCATAGTAGCTCTTTATTGGCGTTTAAAATGTTAGCTCGGGCATAAATTATCTATACCCGAGTAAGGCACCTTATCCGTTGCTTAGTCCGCAAGTTTGGTATTGAGTTTGGTTTTGCGCTCCAGATAGCGCGGGAATAACTGCTGCAACATCATGCCGCTTAAAATAAAGCCTAGGCCAATGTAGGTTGCGGTGGCGATGGTTTCTTGCAAAATCCAAGCAATAAAACCAATCGACATCACCGGCGATAAAAACACTAAGGTGCTGATATTGGCGGTACGAGTCGCAGTTTTAAGCGCCATTAACCAGAGTACAAAGGTAATCCCCATTTCAAATAAGCCGACATACATCCCCGCCATCACGGCTTTAATGCTAAAGCTAGGGATCGCATCGGTAAGTAACAGCGTGATGGTAATAAAGGGTAAACCGATTAAAAAGCTCAACAGTAGGCTGACGACGGGGTCGCCTTGATCTTTGGTGTTCACAATCCAATATAGGCACCAGAGCAGGGTGCTAGTCAGCGCCAGCCCAATGCCAAGGGGGCTATCGAAGCGAAAACCGCTAATATCGCCGCCAGTGGCAATAATAAATACCCCAGAGTAGGCAATCAGTGCCGCAATCATATCGCTCTTACGTAAATGTTGTTTTAGCAGTGGCGCAGCTAACAGCGGTAGCAATACCGCCCAGGTATAATTAAGTGAGAGCGCCTGCTGGGCGGGTAACAGTGAATAGGCTTTAAACAGCACCACATAATAAAGAAAGGGATTAATCAGCCCAGTGATCAGATAAAAAGTCGGGCGACGTAACAGCTGCGCTTTAAGTAGCGGTAGCTTTTTTTGCCAAGCGAGAATGGCGCCAAGGGCGACGATAGAGGTGAGTACCGCCACAAACACCAGTTGCAACGGGCTATAAAATCCGAGGGCAATCTTAAAGGCGGTTGCCACCGTCGACCAGAGGAATACCGCAGCCATGCCGTACACATACGCCAAATTTGAAGACTTCACACTCTTACCTTATGTACTTAAACCGCCACTCAATGTGCGCAGATTGAATAACAGCTATTGTTGATATGCAAGCGGATTTTACCATTTTGAATATTTTATACAGCTGAGTTTTTCGAAAAGATAAATCAGAAAATTTTTTGTATGGCCCTTGTAATTAAATTCCCTGTCCCAATATAGGTGTTAAGGCTGAGAAGGTGGCCAACAGTGGACTTGAAAAAAATGCGTCCGGCCCCATATCAAAACCAACTTATTAATTTAGTTTGACAGAAATTTTTCGGAGGACCTCATGGGTAAAATTATTGGTATCGACTTAGGCACAACAAACTCTTGTGTAGCTGTCCTCGATGGTGGCAAAGCACGCGTATTAGAGAATGCTGAAGGCGATCGCACAACTCCGTCTATCATCGCTTACACCGATGATGAGACCATCGTGGGTCAGCCAGCAAAACGCCAAGCTGTAACTAACCCAAATAACACATTCTTCGCGATCAAGCGTTTGATCGGTCGTCGCTTCAAAGATGACGAAGTTCAACGTGACGTGAACATCATGCCATTCAAAATTATCCAAGCCGACAACGGTGATGCTTGGGTTGAATCACGTGGCAACAAAATGGCTCCACCACAAGTTTCTGCTGAAATCTTGAAAAAGATGAAGAAAACAGCAGAAGACTTCTTAGGTGAAGAAGTGACAGAAGCGGTAATTACCGTTCCTGCATACTTTAACGATTCACAACGTCAAGCCACTAAAGATGCTGGCCGCATCGCAGGTCTTGAAGTTAAACGTATTATCAACGAACCAACGGCTGCAGCTCTGGCCTACGGTATCGACAAGAAGCAAGGCGACAACATCGTTGCAGTGTACGACTTAGGTGGTGGTACATTCGATATCTCGATCATCGAAATCGACAGCAACGACGGCGACCAAACCTTCGAAGTATTAGCGACTAACGGTGACACTCACTTAGGTGGTGAAGACTTTGACAACCGTTTAATCAACTACTTAGCTGACGAATTCAAGAAAGAGCAAGGCTTAGATCTACGTAAAGATCCATTAGCAATGCAACGTCTGAAAGAAGCGGCTGAAAAGGCGAAGATTGAGCTTTCAAGCACCAACCAAACTGAAGTGAACCTGCCATACATCACTGCCGATGCAACAGGTCCTAAGCACTTAGTGGTGAAAATCACCCGTGCTAAGTTAGAGTCACTGGTTGAAGACTTAATCATTCGTACCTTAGAGCCATTAAAAGTGGCACTGGCTGACGCTGACTTATCAGTATCAGACATTAACGAAGTGATTTTAGTGGGCGGTCAAACCCGTATGCCTAAGGTTCAAGAAGCGGTTTCTAACTTCTTCGGTAAAGAACCTCGTAAAGACGTAAACCCAGACGAAGCCGTAGCCGTAGGTGCTGCGATTCAAGCGGGCGTACTGTCAGGCGACGTGAAAGACGTTCTGCTGTTAGACGTAACACCACTGTCTCTGGGTATCGAAACCATGGGCAGCGTAATGACCAAGCTGATTGAGAAAAACACTACTATTCCGACTAAGGCACAGCAAGTGTTCTCAACAGCCGATGACAACCAAAGTGCAGTAACCATTCACGTACTGCAAGGTGAACGTAAGCAAGCAAGCGCGAACAAGTCATTAGGTCAGTTCAACCTTGACGGTATTGAGCCAGCACCACGTGGCATGCCACAAATCGAAGTGATGTTCGATATCGACGCTGACGGTATTCTGCATGTTTCTGCAACCGATAAGAAAACCGGTAAGAAACAAAACATCACCATCAAAGCTTCTTCTGGCTTAAGCGAAGAAGAAGTGGCGCAAATGGTACGTGACGCTGAAGCCCACGCTGAAGAAGACAAGAAGTTTGAAGAGTTAGTGCAATCTCGCAACCAAGCAGATGGCTTAGTTCACGCAACTAAGAAACAAGTTGAAGAAGCGGGCGATGCACTGCCAGCAGACGACAAAGCTAAGATTGAAGCGGCAATGAGCGCAGTTGAAGTTGCAGCAAAAGGCAACGACAAAGAAGCCATTGAAAAAGCGACTCAAGAGCTGATTGAAGCGTCTGCTAAGCTGATGGAAATTGCTCAGGCTAAAGCTCAAACTCAAGGCGGCGCACAAGAAGGTGCTGCTAAACAGTCTAACGCGACTGCCGATGACGTTGTCGATGCTGAATTTGAAGAAGTGAAAGACGACAAGAAATAACATTTGCTCTCAATCAAATTGATTGATTTCAAATAGTTAATTTCTAGGCGGGCGTTACGGGGAAACCCTAACGCCCGTTCGTTCAACTTAAGCTGAGAAGCATGAGATTATGTCAAAGCGAGATTATTACGAAGTATTAGGCGTTGGTCGTGACGCCAGCGAACGTGAAATTAAAAAAGCCTACAAGCGTTTGGCGATGAAGTTTCACCCCGATCGCAACCCTGGCGACAAAGCTGCTGAGGCGAGCTTTAAAGAAGTTAAAGAAGCCTACGAAATCCTTACCGATGCCAACAAAAAAGCGGCCTATGACCAATTTGGTCATGCGGGTGTGGATCCGAATCGCGGCGGCGGTGGTGGCTACGGCGGCGCGGGAGATTTCGGCGATATTTTCGGTGATGTCTTTGGCGATATTTTCGGCGGTGGACGTCGTGGCGGTCAACGCCAAGCGGCCCGCGGCTCAGATTTACGTTACAACCTAGAGTTATCACTGGAAGAAGCCGTAAAAGGCCTCACCAAAGAACTGCGTATTCCAACCTTAGCTAGCTGTGATGTGTGTGACGGCAGCGGTGCGAAAAAAGGCACTTCGGCGACCACTTGTACAACCTGTCATGGTCAAGGCCAAGTGCAAATGCGCCAAGGTTTCTTCACCGTACAACAGCCATGTCCAACCTGTCATGGACGCGGCAAGATCATTAAAGATCCTTGTACTAAGTGCCATGGCGATGGCCGTGTCGAAAAAACGAAGACATTGTCAGTTAAGATCCCAGCAGGTGTCGACACTGGCGACCGTATTCGTTTAGCGGGTGAAGGTGAAGCGGGCGAGTTTGGCGCGCCAGCGGGCGATTTATATGTTCAGGTCAGTGTGCGTGAACATGCCATCTTTGTTCGCGATGGCAACAACCTCTACTGCGAAGTGCCGATTTCATTCAGTAAAGCGGCGCTCGGCGGCGAGATTGAAGTGCCAACACTGGACGGTAAAGTCAGCCTGAAGATCCCTGCCGAAACGCAAACGGGCCGTATGTTCCGTCTGCGTGGTAAAGGGGTTAAATCGGTTCGCAGCCATGCCGTTGGCGATTTGCTCTGCAAAGTCGTGATGGAAACGCCAGTCAACCTAAACGAGCGTCAGAAAGAATTACTGCGTGAGTTTGAAGCGACCTTAACCGGCGAATCAAAGAAGCACAGCCCAAAGGCTGAAGGCTTTTTCGATGGCGTGAAGAAGTTTTTCCAAGACCTAAATAGCTAATTAGGTTGGGTGGCGCAGCGGTTATGTTAGCAGCGCACGAGATAAATAAAGCCTCGCAGTGTTTAGCACTAGCGGGGCTTTTTTATGCTTGATTGCATGCTCAAATTTCAAACTCTGTCCGCAGCAATCAATTAAGCACTGTCATTTCAGTGACTCGCCATAAACTCTTCCCTGAGGGCTCGACGACGGCATCCATGCCGTCAACGGTCACTTCCATGGCAGTGCTTAATTCTTTTTAAGTCCTGCGTATACCTGATAAATGTTCTGTCTAGCCGATCTTTCCTGTAACGGTGCTCCATGAATGGGAGGCAATCAAATCGGCAAAATAGCGCTTCAAATCATATGTAGTCAAGTGGGCTGGGCGGCAATCAAAATAAGTCGCAATTCGGCGTATCGCTTGGCTATAGACATCAATGGTTGCAGACCTCTTGCCATGCAAGGTTAAGTGGGTAAGATGTTGTTCATCAGGTAAATCAAAGCGTTGTTGTTCGTGAATGTCCATGATGATATTTCTAGGTGTGCGGCCGAAGCAGGTTGCGTCTAGCAAGTATTTTGAATGTAGGGAAAAAGATGGCTTTATCTTGTTCCTGGCAAAAAGCGACTTCGTTCAACAAGTGGCTCAACTGTTCGCTTCGTTCACTGGGACGTTCTAAAGCCCGCCTCTTGACTAAAGTTATGCACTAAATCAAGGTTGAAAACATGGAATCAAATCAGTTTTTAGGTCTAGTAAAATTCTTCAGGAACGAAGATTTCCTTGATAGTTTACGAGATGGTTGTTTCCACTGTACACCTCCAGAAGTTTATCGGCTTGATGAGCAAGAAGGTGTTTCAGACAAGTTTGAGAGCTGCGCATACTCTTATAGAAAAGATCGAGGCGACTCGCCAATCATAGCCAAATTTGGTGATATTGATATTAGCGATGCTTTAGGGATAACAGTACATAATCGAAAAGAAAAAGATGCTTGGATGCATTGCTGGTTTTCACTGCGTTTACCTAAGGATCTGGAAGCTCTAGAAAAGCTGAAAGATGATGTGGCTAAAATGAAAGCTCAATTTGGGACTCATTACGCGTTCTTACCTGCTCAAAATCTAAAGCCACTGGTTTCCAAGTTACAAGGCTTAAGTAATAAACCACTATTTTGTGGTGAGGTTGAATACACTGGAGACAGATCAAAGTGGGGAAATTTGGTTAAAGCTCTGGATTATGCATATCAACGCGAATATAGATTTTTGTTTGGTGAATGTTCTACAACTGAGACTGATTACTATATATTCAATAGTCATGATGGCTTTTCAGATCTAATTCTTAAAAATACCGATTTTAAACTACAGAGTGATGATGGCGAACAAATTTGGTTTGATCTCAGAGCATAGCAAATAGTTGGTGCTCGTAAATTTCCGTAGAGCGCGGTGTTATGTATGCGATAAACACTAGTAATAAGAAACGCGAAGATTTTTTACTAACCACCGACTTGTATAGGATTTTATAGGTTGATTCTTAAATGCAAATACAAATTTTAATGAGTACATATTTATCTATACATCACGCAAAATCAGCCGCTCATTTTTCCAGACTTGCTGCCCGTATAGAAAATAATGAAAATCAACTGAATAGGAGCGAAATAGCCTCCCATGTGGGAGCTTCAATACTTTCTGCTGTCGCATTTTTGGAGGCAACAATAAATGAGTTGTTTGCTGAATCGGAAAGGGACTCAAATGCTTGGTTAGCTAATGTCACGGACAAAAGTAAGAAATTAATCAAAACGTTGTCAGAAATCGATGCAATAGATAGAGCCAATATACTTGAGAAATATGACATATTTTTAGTTGCTGCGGGTTTTGAACCAATAAGTAGAGGTTGTCCTGAAAGCCAAAATGTAAAGGCCCTGATTACTTTGAGGAACAACATTACTCACTATAAGGCTTCTTGGCTGGACTCTGGATCTAAGGAGCTAATGCGCAAAGGTAGCTCTCACAAGGGTAATTATTGGATTGAACTGAACCAGCTTATTTTCGGTAAAAATCACAATCACAAAGCACATACGTGGGAACAAAGCGAGTATGCCGAATGGGCTTGTAAATCTTCATTTGAATTCGTTGAGGCCGTGTTTAAAGTATTAGGATCTCCGTCAAACATTAATCATGTGCAAGAAGATTTACTTCTGAGATAGCATCAATAAAACAATTTCAGAACAGGCACAAAAAGTAGTTCATTCTCTAGTGGCAGAACAAAAGAAACACAAAAGAAAGGACAGGCGGAACTCTTTCAAGATTAACAGCTGACACAGTAATTTCAGGAGTTCACCTTCCCCTGCGAAGTTGCTGAAGGGCGTTGAAGGAAATCGCGTGAGCGAGGCATGGATGCCGAGTTAGCTTTCGGGGTACAGGATGTACCATCGGAAGCGTTAGCGATTTTCGAATAAGCACGAAGCCAGTCTCTAATGCATGTAACTTCGCTAGGGCGGCAAGGGAGATCCAAGAGGGGATTGCTGTTGATCCCCTCTTGGTCGGGTGTGGGTTGAAGACCCACGACTTTGATTTAAAAACCTTTAACTCAATCATTGCTTGTCGATAGTTGGTAATCCGATACGTCACTGGATATGACGAAACAACTATCCCAAGGCTTTAGTCCAAGCCGAAACAACATTGGTATTAGCAGCCAACTCTGCGTAAACTTTCGCTCCCATGTTTTTATCGGTGTTGTGATGACCATTCCTAAACCTTCTCCTTCCACAGAGTCTTCCCCTGAGCCGTTAACCTTTGCCGAGCTTGGCGTCAATGTGGCGTTATGTTCGGTATTGCCAGCCGGGCTCAAGCATCCGACACGGGTGCAGCAATTAGCGATTCCGGCGATTCTGGCGGGGCGGGATGTGTTAGCGCTGTCGCAAACCGGTAGCGGTAAGACCTTGGCTTTCGGTTTACCTTTGCTGCAAATCCTCTGGCAACAAATTGCTGAGCAAACGATGGCTAAATCCGTGCCTGCGGCTAATCCACTGGCATTAGTGTTGGTGCCAACGCGTGAGTTAGCGCAGCAGGTAACGATAGCGTTGCACGCGCTGGCGAGTAAGTTATCGTCTTCTTTGAATATTCAGCTCCTCTGTGGCGGTATCGCGCAGGAAGAGCAATTAGCCGAACTTGCCGCTAAACCGCAGTTTGTGGTGGCAACCCCTGGGCGCTTATTGGATTTATGCACGCAGTCCTATATCCGTCTCGATTCGATAAAATATCTAGTGCTAGACGAAGCCGACCGCTTACTGGAAATGGGATTTTGGCCCGATGTGCAAAAGCTGATGACCATGATGCCTAAGCGTAAGCAAACCTTACTGTTTTCAGCCACCTTGCCAGAGGCGTTGGATTCCTTGGTGGGTAAATTGCTGAGCAATAATCCCCTGCGGGTTGAAGCCAGTACACGCAATGCTGTCGCCGCCGAAATCGAAGAGCAACTGTATTTAGTCAATAAGGGCAGTAAGGCGCAGGCATTGATTGCGTTACTCAAACAATATCAATGGCCGCAAGTGCTAGTGTTTATCAGTGCCCGCGATGATGCTGATGCGATAGCGAAACGACTCGTTAAGGCGGGGATAAATGCTGCTGCGCTGCACGGTGAAAAAGATCAAACCGTGCGCAGCCAAACCTTGGCCGACTTTAAAGCCAATCGTATTCAAGTGGTGGTGGCGACAGATTTGATGGCCCGAGGTATTCATGTTGATGCCTTACCAGTGGTGATCAATTTAGATTTACCCACCAGTGCGCCTGTATATGTGCACCGTATTGGCCGCACCGCAAGGGCGGGCGCCAAAGGGCTCGCTATCTCTTTGGTGTGCCATGGTGAAGTGCCAAGCTTAACCGCGATCCGCAACTTGACGGCGCGTGAGTTACCGTTAGCATCATTGGCAGACTTTCCGGTGACCGATAAGCCGAGCGAAAGAGCTAGAGAAGATGGGGCCGAGAATAAGGTTGTACCTAAGCGTCCACCTCGGGATAAACAGGCGAATCGTCGCAGTATTAATAAGCACAGCGTCAAAGCCTTTAAAGGCAAGCGTTGAGATAAGCCCGCGCTGCTATCCATAAACTGCTAGCACTTATTGGTACTGTTTACCGGTTTCCGCTGGGTGAACTATATAGCGAGTTTAGGGACTTACTGACATTAGCGGTTTATTCACATGAAAGGAGCTGGCATGGCGTCGACATTGGCGATAGGTAACGCACTTCACCATATGGTAAATCACGGTTTAACCACCCAACGTTTTACGCTTCGAGCATTTCAGCGAGCGGATCTTGAAGCTTTTACCGCCTATCGAGCCGAGCCTAAGGTCGCCAAATATCAAAGCTGGACGGATTACTCTTATAGCGATGCTGTCGCGTTATTCGAGAATATGGATTACGCACAATTTGGCGCGGCGGACACTTGGTTTCAATTGGCGATTGTCACTGAGGCATCGTTTGCGACGCCTGCCACCTTAGTGGGCGATGTGGCGCTGCATTTTATCGATGAGCAGCAAATGGAAATCGGCTTTACGATTGCGCCTGAGTATCAAGGCCAGCAGGTTGCGTTTGAGGCCGTCAGCGCATTGCTGGGTTATCTCTTTGTGGAATTAGATAAGCATCGTGTTATTGCGATAACCGATGTAGACAATCTTGCCTGCTGTAGATTACTCGAAAAACTCGGCTTTCGGCGCGAAGCCCATTATGTCAAAAATATCTTCTTTAAGGGTGCATGGGGCGATGAGTATCTCTATGCCATGTTAAGGGAAGACTATATTGCACCTTAACTGGCGCTAGGCTCACTCGTGCTACCAGACAAGATTCTGAATCTCGTTTGGCTTCTGCTTGCTATCTCAGTAAAATCTTAATCATGATTAGTTGAGTCTGCTAGCTTCAGCCTCGTTCGGATTAAGGAGTTCCCTATGAAATCAATAACACTCGCCTTAGTGGCGGTTGGACTCACGTTAGGATTATCGGGCTGCGCGACCACTAAATCGCCCACGGGGCGTGGCCAAACCTTGCTGTATTCGGCATCGCAAATGCAGCAAATGGGGGATGCTTCTTTTGAAGAAATGAAAAAGCAGCAAAAGATCAGCAGCGATAAAAAGCTCACCCAGTATGTAAATTGTGTGGCGAATCGCGTCACCGCTGTGCTACCCGATCAAAGCCAGAAGTGGGATGTCGTGCTATTCAACTCCGAGCAAGTGAACGCCTTTGCATTGCCTGGCGGACACATTGGCGTGTATACCGGATTATTAAAAGTCGCGAGCACGCCGGATCAACTCGCGACAGTCTTAGGCCATGAAGTGGCCCACGTATTAGCCCAGCACGGTAATGAGCAGGTCTCTCGGGCGCAGATGACGGGGATGGGGATGCAAATCGCCGATGCCGCCCTTGGCGCGAGCGGCGTTTCAAACCGTGACTTATATATGTCGGCTTTGGGGCTTGGTGCGCAGGTCGGGGTGATTTTACCCTTTGGCCGCGCTCAGGAGAGTGAGGCGGATGTGATGGGGCTGGAGCTGATGGCACGGGCAGGGTTCGACCCTGCCCAGAGCGTGGTGCTGTGGCACAATATGTCGAAAGCGGGAGGTAGCCAAGGGCCAGAGCTGTTATCAACGCATCCATCCAACAGCAATCGCATTGCCCAACTCGAGCAATTACAGGGGCAAATGCAGCCTTTGTATCAGAGCGCAAAGGCGAGTATCAAAAATCAATGCGTGTTGCCTAAATAGTCATTCAGAGCGTGGCGATCGTTTAGATGCAGGCCTTATCTTGCCGCAATTAGGCGCTATTGCTGGATAAATACGCATCGGTTACGTAAAATCGCCGCCAAAGTTAAATAAGCAGTCAGTTTATCAGCATAGGGCGTGGAACTATGGTAAACTGGCGCGCAAAATTCCATTGAACATTGAGAGTCGTTAATTATGTCTGATAAATTCAGTACTGTTGAACAGCAAGCAAGCTATGGTGTTGGTCGTCAAATGGGCGAGCAACTGGCTGCCAATTCTTTTGAAGGTGTGGATATTGCTGCTGTTCAAGCAGGCTTAGCCGATGCGTTTGCTGGCGTTGAAAGCGCTGTATCTATGCAAGATATGCAAGTTGCATTCACTGAGATCAGCCGTCGCATTCAAGCGGCTCAAGAGCAAGCAGCTGCTGCGGCTTCTGCTGAAGGTGAAGCGTTTTTAGTGGAAAACGCTAAACGTGCAGGCGTGATCGTGACTGACTCTGGTCTGCAATACGAAGTATTAGTTCAAGGTAGTGGTGCAAAACCAACCTACGAAGATACTGTTCGTACTCACTACCATGGTTCTTTCATCAATGGTGATGTGTTCGACAGCTCTGTTGTTCGTGGTCAACCAGCTGAATTCCCAGTATCTGGCGTTATCGCTGGCTGGACTGAGGCACTGCAACTGATGCCAGTAGGCACCAAGTTAAAATTATTCGTTCCACATCACTTAGCTTACGGTGAGCGTGGTGCGGGTGCTTCTATTCCTCCATACTCAACCTTAGTGTTTGAAGTCGAGTTATTAGACATCGTCTAATGTGATTGAAACGCCTAAGCCAGTCTTAGGCGTTTTTGTATGGAAGACAAAAAAGATTGAGGAGATTGAAATGAGTGGACAAGTGAGAGTTGCAATTGTCGGTGCGGGTGGACGCATGGGACGGACTCTTATTGAATCGGCTTATCATCAAGAGCACATTCGCTTAGGCGCGGCGATTGAGCGTTCAGGTTCAAGCTTAATTGGCGTGGATGCGGGCGAGCTTGTCGGTGTGGGTAAGTTAAATGTCATTATCATGGATTCGCTTGACTATGCGACCGATGACTTTGATGTGCTGATTGATTTTACTGCGCCAGAGGCCAGTATTGTCCATTTAGATTGGTGCGTACGCCATAAGAAAGCCATGGTGATCGGCACAACCGGTTTCAATCATGCTCAAAAAGAACAAATCAATGCCTTTGCCGAGCAAACGCCGGTGGTGATGGCGCCGAATATGTCTGTGGGTGTCAATCTGATGTGGAAATTGCTTGAGTTGGCCGCTGAGGTCATGGGCGATTACACTGATATCGAGATTATCGAAGGTCACCACAGATATAAGAAAGATGCGCCATCTGGCACGGCACTAAAAATGGGTGAAGTGATTGCCAAGACCTTAGGTCGTGATCTTGAAAAATGCGCCGTCTATGGCCGCGAAGGGATCACTGGCGAGCGTGACCGTGAAACCATCGGTTTTGCGACTGTGCGCGCGGGTGATTTAGTCGGTGAGCATACCGCCATGTTTGCCGATATTGGTGAGCGTTTAGAGATCACCCATAAAGCCTCAAGCCGTATGACCTTTGCCAACGGCGCTATGCGTGCCGCTCATTGGTTGGTGGAGCAGAAACCGGGTCTGTATGATATGCAGCAGGTATTAGGTTTACATTAAAATTAAAAAACGCCATTTGGCGTTTTTTTTTGCACTCAGATACCAATGTATAGACGAGTTTGAGTTTATCCTGTAAACTCGCTGGAATTTGTCAAAATTTCGTAAATCAGCGGAAATTGGTATCTTAACATAACATAAAAACATTATATTTCAGTGGCTTGGCTCTTTATGGAGGTCGCGTTGACAAAGTCTGCCTTACTCGTACTCGAAGATGGAACCGTATTCACTGGCACAGCAATAGGTGCCGATGGTCTCTCAGTTGGTGAAGTTGTTTTTAACACTTCGATGACGGGATACCAAGAAATTTTAACTGATCCCTCTTATTCACGCCAGATAGTAACTTTAACCTACCCCCACATTGGTAATACTGGTACCAATAATGAAGATGTCGAATCCAATGGGGTTCATGCTTGTGGTTTAATCATTCGCGATCTTCCGCTCATAGCAAGTAGTTTCCGTAATCAACAAACCCTTAGCGATTATCTCAAAGCAAACAATGTTGTTGGCATCGCAGATATCGATACTCGTAAATTAACTCGAATCCTCCGTGAAAAAGGTGCCCAAGCGGGTTGCATCATGGCGGGTGCTGACTTAGATGAAGTCAAAGCGCTTGCAGCTGCTAAAGCCTTCCCAGGTTTAAAGGGCATGGATTTAGCGAAAGAAGTCACTACTGACAAAGCCTACCAATGGCGTAAAGGTAGCTGGCGTTTAGTGGGTGGTTTGCCTGAAGATACTCCAGCAGAAGCGCTTAAATACAAAGTGGTTGCCTACGACTACGGCGTTAAGCAAAACATCCTGCGTATGTTGGTTGACCGTGGCTGTGATGTGACGGTTGTTCCTGCAAAAACACCCGCTGCTGACGTGTTAGCGATGAACCCAGACGGTGTGTTCCTCTCTAATGGTCCCGGTGACCCAGAGCCATGCGACTACGCGATTGAAGCGATTCAACAAATCCTGAAAACCGATACGCCGATTTTCGGTATCTGTTTAGGCCACCAATTACTGGCATTGGCATCAGGCGCGAAAACCTTAAAGATGAAGTTTGGTCACCATGGTGCTAACCACCCAGTGAGCAATATCGAAAAAGGTAACGTGATGATCACCAGCCAAAACCACGGTTTTGCTGCCGATGAAGCCACATTACCTGCCAATATCAAAGTGACCCACAAGTCACTGTTCGATGGTTCACTGCAAGGTATCCATCTGACGGATAAACCTGCGTTCAGCTTCCAAGGTCACCCTGAAGCGAGCCCTGGTCCGAACGATGCGGCCCCACTGTTCGATCACTTTATCGAGCTTATTGAACACTATCGTCTTGTAACGAAAAGTCAGAACGCTAAGTAATACGCAAGCTAGGAGAAGAGAGAAGCAATGCCAAAACGTACAGATATAAAGAGTATTCTTATCCTAGGTGCAGGCCCGATTGTCATTGGTCAGGCGTGTGAGTTCGACTATTCAGGCGCTCAAGCCTGTAAAGCCCTGCGTGAAGAAGGTTACCGCGTCATTCTGGTGAACTCTAACCCTGCCACCATTATGACCGACCCTGAAATGGCCGATGCCACTTACATCGAGCCAATCCAATGGGAAGTGGTACGTAACATTATCGCTAAAGAACGTCCTGATGCGATTCTGCCTACCATGGGCGGTCAAACCGCTCTAAACTGCGCGCTTGAGCTTGAGGCTAAAGGCGTGCTGGCTGAATTTAACGTTGAAATGATCGGCGCGACTGCCGACGCGATTGATAAAGCCGAAGACCGTAGCCGCTTCGACAAAGCCATGAAGAGCATTGGTTTAGAGTGTCCACGCGCGGGCATCGCCCACAGCATGGAAGAAGCCTATGGCGTTCTTGAGCAAGTGGGTTTCCCTTGTATTATCCGTCCATCATTCACTATGGGTGGCTCGGGCGGTGGTATCGCCTATAACAAGGAAGAGTTCGAAGAAATCTGTTCTCAAGGTTTAGATTTATCGCCAACCAAAGAGCTGCTCATTGACGAGAGCTTAATCGGTTGGAAAGAATACGAGATGGAAGTGGTTCGTGACCGTAACGACAACTGTATCATCGTGTGCTCTATCGAAAACTTCGACCCAATGGGTGTGCATACTGGCGACTCTATTACCGTTGCACCCGCGCAAACTCTGACTGACAAAGAATACCAAATCATGCGTAATGCCTCTATGGCCGTACTGCGTGAGATTGGGGTTGAAACGGGCGGTTCGAACGTACAGTTTGGTATCAACCCGAAAGATGGCCGTATGGTGATCATCGAGATGAACCCACGGGTATCGCGTTCATCGGCATTGGCATCAAAAGCAACTGGCTTCCCGATTGCAAAAATTGCGGCCAAGTTAGCGGTGGGGTTCACCCTCGATGAGCTGATGAACGACATTACTGGCGGCCGTACGCCAGCGTCGTTCGAGCCTGCAATTGACTATGTTGTGACTAAAGTACCTCGCTTTAACTTTGAAAAGTTCGCTGGTTCTAACGACCGCTTAACCACGCAGATGAAGTCTGTGGGTGAAGTGATGGCGATTGGCCGTACTTTCCAAGAGTCACTACAAAAAGCCCTGCGCGGTTTAGAAGTAAGCCGTCACGGTTTAGACCCGATTACTGACATGTCTAAGCCTGATGCGTTAGCCCGTATCCGCCTCGAGCTAAAAGAGCCTGGCTGTGACCGTATTTGGTACATCGCCGATGCGATGCGTGCGGGTTTAACCCTGGATGAAATCTTCCGTTTAACCAATATTGACCCATGGTTCTTAGTCCAGATTGAAGAGCTGATTAAGCTGGAAGGCCAAGTGGCCGAAGGCGGTTTAGCCGGTCTTAACGAAGAACTGCTGCGTAAGCTTAAGCGTAAAGGTTTTGCCGATGCGCGTCTGGCGGCGGTCCTTGGCGTAAACGAGACTGAAGTCCGTAAATTGCGTGACCGTTTCGACATCCACCCAGTTTACAAGCGCGTAGATACCTGCGCGGCTGAATTTGCGACTGACACCGCTTACATGTACTCAACCTACGAGGAAGAGTGTGAAGCGAACCCATCTGACCGTGACAAAATCATGGTGTTAGGTGGTGGTCCAAACCGTATCGGTCAAGGTATCGAATTCGATTACTGCTGTGTGCACGCGGCATTAGCCCTGCGTGAAGACGGTTATGAAACCATCATGGTGAACTGTAACCCTGAAACCGTTTCTACTGACTACGACACCTCAGATCGTCTGTACTTCGAGCCTGTTACCCTAGAAGATGTGTTAGAAATCGTCCGTATCGAGAAGCCAAAGGGCGTTATCGTGCAGTACGGTGGTCAAACTCCGCTGAAACTGGCTCGCGCCCTTGAGGCGGCGGGTGTGCCGATTATTGGTACTAGCCCAGATGCGATTGACCGTGCAGAAGACCGTGAGCGTTTCCAGCAAGCGATTCAACGCCTGGAAATGAAGCAGCCTGAAAACGATACCGTCACTACGGTTGAAGGTGCGGTAATTGCCGCTGAGCGTATCGGTTATCCACTGGTTGTTCGTCCATCCTATGTACTGGGCGGCCGCGCGATGGAAATCGTTTACGACCAACAGGATTTACTGCGCTACTTCAACGAAGCGGTAAGCGTATCTAACGCATCACCAGTACTGTTAGACCACTTCCTAGATGATGCTATCGAAGTGGATATCGACGCAGTCTGTGACGGTGAAACTGTGGTTATCGGCGCGATTATGGAGCATATCGAGCAGGCGGGTGTTCACTCAGGTGACTCAGGTTGTTCTCTGCCTCCTTACACCCTAAGCCAAGAAATCCAAGATCGCATGCGCGTACAAGTCGGCAAGTTGGCGATGGAGCTGGGTGTTGTCGGTCTGATGAACGTGCAGTTTGCCGTGAAGAATAACGAAATCTACATGATTGAAGTTAACCCACGTGCAGCGCGTACCGTGCCATTTGTGTCGAAAGCCACTGGTGTGCCGTTAGCGAAGATTGCCGCCCGTGTGATGGCAGGTCAAAGCTTAAAAGCGCAAAACTTCACTGAAGAAGTTATTCCACCTTTCTACTCTGTGAAAGAAGTGGTACTGCCATTTAACAAGTTCCCTGGCGTTGACCCACTGTTAGGCCCAGAAATGCGCTCAACGGGTGAGGTAATGGGCGTGGGCGATACCTTCGCCGAAGCCTATGCTAAGGCGCAGTTAGGTGCGACTTCTGAAGTGCCTAAGTCTGGTCGTGCACTCTTGTCTGTGCGTAACAGCGATAAGAAACGTGTTGCCGACTTAGCCGCTAAGTTGATTGAGCTGGGTTATCAAATCGATGCCACCCACGGTACAGCGGTTATCCTAGGTGAAGCGGGTATCAACCCACGCTTAGTGAACAAGGTACACGAAGGCCGTCCACACATTCTTGACCGCATCAAGAACGGTGAGTACACCTACATTGTGAACACCACCGAAGGCCGTCAAGCGATTGAAGACTCGCGTCAATTACGTCGCGGTGCACTGCGTTACAAAGTGAACTACACCACGACCATGAACGCGGCATTTGCCACTTGCATGGCACACGCTGCGGACGATCGCACTAACGTGACGTCAGTGCAAGAGCTGCATCAGCGCGTATTGGCTAAATAAGCCATAAGCTTCTGAAATCAAAAGGCCGGATAACGTTGTTATCCGGCCTTTGTTTTTAAGGGGTAAAAGGTTTATAAACCGATACGCTCGGTTTCCATTGGCGGCGCATCATTGGGCAGCCAGCGGTGATAAATTTGTGCAAAGGTGCCATCGGCCTTGATGCTGACTAGTGCTTCTTTCCATTTATCAACTTCCTCCGTTGGTGTGCCTTGAGAAAATGCAATGTACAGATGATTCGCGCTGATGGTGTAGAGGGATTTTACATCATCAATACTGGCTCCGGCTTCTGCAAGAATACTTGGCGCCGTGAGATTAGCGTTGCACCATAGATCGATTCGCTGCTTCATTAACTGCTTTGCGCTTAGTAGTGGTGTCGATGAGGGGGCGAGATTTGTAAACCCATGATCCATTAATAATTGTTCTTCGACAGAGGAACGATACACCCCAATTGCTTTTGCCTGCTTAGCACCTTCAATTGAGTCAATGTTAAGCTTGCTACTTTTTAGAGCATAAAAGTTTGTTGTGCCAACCGCGACAGGGCCTATCAAACTAAACATACGCTCACGCTCTGCGGTACGTGTCATTGTGAATAACACCGTGTTGGGTTGTTCGGTGATAATTTTCCAGCCGCGAGCCCAGGGCACAATCTTGATAGGATCTTGGTTATCGATACGTTTTTGGATTTCTTGCACGACTTGTACAGCTAATCCATCGGGTTGGCCATCAACCGAAAAGCTAATCGGAGCCCATTCTTCTGTATAAATATTGAGTGTGGCCTGAGCTGTGTGCGGGATAACGCAGAGAAGCATAACGCGCACTAAATGGGTAAAAAATGTCATTAATAACCCTAGGAATTAGAATGTTATATGCGAGTCTCACGGCGTGCTCATATTGAATTAAAGATGACAACTCTTAAGCTCGCAAGCCACTTTAGGGTTATTTTGTGATCTGTACTCTTGGGTTAGAAAATTATTGATAAATCATATTGGTCATTGAGGCAAGATAGAATTGCCTCCTTGTTGTGCAAAGGAGGCTGCCGATGCGCTATATCTGTTTTAGTGAGCTTTAGATGAGTGAGGTTGCTAATTGATGCCCCATGAATAGGTCACTTAAAAAGCGCGCTATTCATGGGTATATATTGCTGTTACTAGCGATAAACATCTCGTAGTAGATTATCGAGGCAATTAACGACTCGCATGCTTGAGTCTTCCATTAAACGTAATTGTCTGACCATTTCGGGTAAATTAACCTCAGATCTGGTTAAGCCAGCACTAAATTAGAGCTATCTAACAGTTCAAGCTCCTGAGCTGTTAGATTTAACGATGGCTTTTCTTCTTTTAAACAATATGCAATCAATCCACCAAGTAGATTGAGCATGAACCCATGCTCGCTGCGGTGTCTTGAGTGTTCAATATAGGAAATGTTCTTCAATTGGTCATTCACTGTTTCAATGATGAATCGCTTTTTTAAGATTGCTCTATCCCATAGAGAAATAAACTTTTTCTTCATGTTCTTACGAACTGTGGTGATTAACTCAACGCCCTTTTCCAAAAGCTCACCTGTTAGGGCTTGGCTAATATAGCCTTTATCACCATAAAGCTTACCAAAAAGAGACTCAGCCATTTCACTGACAGGTTGCCTGTCATCGACATTACCTTTCGTCAGTTTTAACGCTACAATTTCACCCAAGTGATTGATAATAAGATGCAGTTTAAATCCAAACGACCAGCCCATAGTTCCCTTTCCATGTTCGGCAATGCCTTCAAAAACCTTATTTCGCTTCGCTCGAATAATATGACAGACTTCAATTTTAGTGGAGTCGACAAACTGAATTCCCGTTGGCTTTCCAAGCTTTGAAGTCAGATAGCTACACATAGGGACAACGACGCTAGGCATTAATGCAAGGAAACGAGTGTAGCTCAACAACTCTGGAAAATAGGGTTTTAGCTGGCGACAAACATAGTGCAGATAATAATTTTTGAAATCTCGGTAATGTGATTGATGGAAATGAATGATAATGGTCATCACTTCTGCGGGAGAAAGGCGACAAGGTCTATTACGCTTCATTTCACCATTATCAAGCAATAAGCGTTGCCAATGTGGGATAAATAACTGACAGAAATCATCGACATCACAGTAAGTTTCAACTAGTTTGTTCATGCTCGTTCCTTTTTCTAATCACTCTTGGTCGAATGATCGGATCAGGGAACGAGCATTTAGTTCCTTTTGGGAGCTAAATTCTTATCCGAAGCTCAGGTTAAATTACCTTGTTGCCTTGCCGCGAGTGCTGCTTTACCTGCATCGTGCACCGCTTTATGGGGAGCATCCAACGCCTTAAAGTTGCTTAAATGCTGATAATTTTCAGCGCCAAAGCCTTTGAAATACCATTGGCCTAAGCGGCACTCAGTATGGGAATTTACGCCATGATTGTGCTGATTTTTTTCAATGAGTTGGTACACATTACTCTTCCAAACAGCGTGGTCGAGTTTAGTGGTATTTAAAAATGATGCGGTCGCAGCATTATGAATCACCTGCTGCATATTATTAGAGCGTTGCAGTACATCTTCAACCACTTGGCCGATTTGGGTGGAAGAGGAGGCGACATCGAGGGCACTGTTTTGATTATTATAAACAATCTCTTTAATATTAGAGGCTTGCGTTACAATCTGTTTAACCAGTTTCTCGATTTGGCTACTGGCCTCATGTGCTTTACTGGCTAATTGCCTGACTTCATCGGCAACAACAGCAAAGCCACGACCCGCTTCACCCGCCCGAGCGGCTTCAATTGCAGCGTTGAGAGCAAGTAGGTTGGTTTGCTCTGAGATACCTTGAATGGCGGCAACAAATTGGTTAATAGATGAGGTGGTACTGTTGAGCTCCGTCACCGCTTGCATGCTACTGGTGGCTTGCTCATTAATATAGGTCGCTCGATTGCCTAAATTAACAATGGCTACCCGCGTTTGATCAAAAATCTTATCTAATTCAGATAATGATTCTTTTTCTTCAGTGAGTAACTCGGCGCTGCTCGCGAGTCCTTCTCTCACCGCATTTAACATCTCGCCACCTTGGTTTTGGCAGGCAATAACTTCACTATAAAGATCGGTATTTTGGCGGGACTGTTGTTGCATGGCTTCATTTTCGCGGGCCATATTTTTTAGCTCTTCGATTTCAACTTCGTATCTATCTTGTTGATCAATGAGCTTTTGCTTCAGCACTTCGTTTTCTGCTTTGAGTCTTGAATTAAACCACATAAAAACCTCTAAACTTTTATTGATATTGTTATGGCCACTGAATTAATAACGTCTAAGGTGCAATCCCTGCGGTATTAGGGTAAGTAGGAAAGTGTGGTAAGAAAATATTAACGTATATCAATGCCATAATCTTACTTTTTTATTGAATAACAATGAATTTATGAACTTGAGCAAATAAATTGCCCAAGTCCATTTTGGGTAACAAGTGAATATCTCGTACTGTATTTCTACAAATTGCGATTCAACCTTAATTGAGCTTGCTAGTTTGAGTGTTAACGCTTTTCATCAGCATCGCAGCAAAAGCGTTGTAACTCTTTTAAGCCACAGGTAAATCTAAAATCATTGTAGCAATACTAAAGTAAACGAGCACACCAATGATATCGGCGATTGAGGTGATAAGTGGTGCGCTGGCTGAAGCCGGATCCATTTTTAACTTGCTGAGTAAAAAGGGCAGTGACATGCCAATCAGGCTGCCAATGATCACGACGATCTGCATGGTTAATGCAACGACCAAGGCGATTTCTGGACCACCGCGCCAAAACCCAAGTAGCGATACTGCTAAGGCCATGCTGGCACCGAGTAATCCTGCTACCCCTAATTCACGCCCCAGCAATGAGAGCCAATCCTTGAGTATCACTTCGCCAGTGGCTAAGGCTCGCACCATCAAGGTGGCTGATTGTGAACCCGCATTACCGCCGCTATCGATGAGCAGGGGAAGAAAGAACACCAAAGAAACATAACTGGCAATGGTATCTTCAAAAAAGGCGATGCCAGCGCCTGAGAAAATATTACCAAACACCAAAATGACCAACCAAACGACTCGTTTACGATAGAGCAAGCCTATGCTGGCGGTTTTTAAATTGTGATCAATATTGCCGATGGCCGCAGTTTTAGTAAATTCAACATCAACCTGTGAACTGGCAATGTCCATCGCATCGTCATAGGTGACAATACCGACTAACTGTCCCTTGCCATTGATGATGGGGAGAGCCAACAAATCGTAATGGGCGATCATCTGTACTGCCTCTTGGCAAAGGGCGTTGGCATCTAAGGCGATGGGGTTGGGTTTCATAAAGTCGACCACTCGCTCTTCTGGCTGCGCTAAAAGTAATTGTCTAAGTGATACCGTTCCAATTAAACGGCCTAACATATCGACCACATAGGCTTGATAAATCGTCTCTTTATCGGCGGTTTCCGTGCGCAGCATTTCAATCGCCTGGGCGGCGGTATGACGGCTATTGAGCAGAGTGTAATCCGATGTCATCGCCGCACCGACCTTGGTTTTATCGTAGGCGGCTAAAGTGCGCATATCCTCTCGTTTTGCCTGTGCTAACACGGGCAATAGTCGTTTTTGTTGTTCAGGTTCGAGCAGGTTATAAAGATCGGCGCGCTCGTCCGCTGCCATAGTGAGCAACAGCGATGACAGCGTGGTTTTATCTAACTGCTGCACTAATTCTGTTTGTAATTCATCACGTAAATAACGAAATAAATCCGCCGCAATTTTGGCGGGCGCAAGTTGCAAAAACCGTAATTGCTGTGGCTGAGTAAAGCTACCAACTACAGCGGCAATATCTGCGGGGTGACGCTCTTTCGCTAAAGCCGTAATGCCTGCTGTATCGCGCTGCTCTAAAATATTTTGGATAGCTACGACGATTTGCTTAGTATTTTTTTGGTTGTTGTTCATGTTCATAGTTCATTCTCCCAACGATCTATTAATTAAAGAAAAAGGTAAAGTCAGCGCCCAGCTGTTGTGTGTTTCCTTTTAGGCTGTTGCCTAGGCTTAGTTGAAGTTGTAACTGTCTTTTAAGTAAATATTGATATGCGAGTTTGTAGGCTCGTTCATGGGACTCATGGCGATAAAATTCGGCTATCCATTGCTGCTCAGTGTCGTATTCGAAGGCGATAGCAACTCCTGCAATAAGCTGGGGCGATTGAGCGCCATACTGATCTATACCTAGGTTGCTATAGAGGCGTAAATTCTGAGCTGCCAAGTCATATCCCAAAATCCCTACAATTTGCGTTGTTAGAGGGTGGCTGCCTTGATGATTTTTTTGCAAATTAACAGCCAGCGCACTTTGCCAAGGGGCATAGTCTGCATTTAATGGCAATTTGAATCCCAGCTCGGTTTGCTGCTCATTGATAGCATTATTACTTTGTTGTTCAATGCCTAAGTGCCATTCCCACTGGCCTGAGTTGCAGGTGCCACTGCCATTTATCTGTTTTGCGCTATGATCGGATCTCGGCTGTTGCCAACCTAGCTGTAACTCGCAGTGTTCGGCGATGCTGGGATCATCCACATCGAGTTGAGAGGCATGTGTTGCGACGCTAATGCATAGTCCCAAAAATGCCCAAGACTGAAAAGCAAAGGTGAATGGCTTGTTTGTGTACGCCATGGTTTAACTCCCTGAGTGTGGGGAGCCAACTGGGGCAAAATAGGCGTGAAGATGTATTCAATAGGCAGCACTTATCCTCCGGCTCAATGCCGGAAAAACCAATAGGCGAGCGCTAACGCTAGCATGACTGGCTAATATTAAGGTCTGAAATTGAATGTACGGGTGTGGGGTGAGATGTGTCACGCTACTACCCTGCTTAGCAGGTAGCAGCAAAATATTGCGGGCTAGTGCTAGGCGTTAAATCCTGTCTTTTGGACAGGGCATCTACTGTCGCTTATGTGTGTGCCCACAGTGGGTCTCCTAATGGTAAAATCGGCTAGATTCTAAACCGCTGACAATGAAAGTCAACCCAATAGGCAATTACCTATGTTTATGTTTCAATTTTGCTTTTATTCTTGAGTTGATTTTTGTTTTAGGTTTTTGCTGTGTTGCATTTTGGTGTGCAGTAGGTTGCCTTGGGGGCTGGCTGTATTTTTATAAGGTTTGATATTTATTAATTGCTGTTGTTCTGCGCCAGTTAATGGATGTATTTAATGATAAAATCGATTTATCGCAATCAGTTAAGAACCGAGTTTAATTAGCACAACGGTTTGGCTAAAGAGGAATCACCTGTGACATTTGCTTCCCAACAGCAGTCCATTTCGGCTGAAAACTGCCATTCGAATATTCGTATTGCGACTATCAATCTATTTAATTTTATTGAACCACCTTTAGCCTTTTACGATTTTGAAAATATCTATAGCCATGGCCAGTGGCAAAAGAAGTGTCAGTGGTTTGGCGAGCTTTTAAACCAATATCATCCGGATATTGTCGGGTTTCAGGAGGTGTTTAGCCCTGAGCCATTAAAACAACTTGCGGCGCAGCAAGGGTTAACACATTTTGCCATAGTTGATAGCGCCACTTTGATCTGTGATTACATTTATCAAAGCCCTGTGGTTGCGCTAGCGTCGCGCTTTCCAATCCTTGAGGTGCATGCGATTGAACCCGATGCACATTTAGTGGCAGCGATGGGGTTATCGAGCCAATTTACCTTTAGTCGTAAAGTACTGCGGGCGACGGTGGATATACCGCAAATTGGCGCTTGTGATTGCTATGTGGTGCATTTTAAATCTAAGCGCCCGGGACTTGCGTTAGAGCCACATCCCTTAGGCTTAACCTTAAGTGCGCCACCTACGCTTGCGTTGCACTCTGAGACTAAGTTATTAACTGAGCAAGCCCTAGGTCGCTGGGCATCGACCATGCAGCGGGGCGCAGAGGCGGCATTGTTGTTCCATACTATTCTCGCGCGGCGGCAAAGCATAAGATATCCGGTGATCCTGATGGGTGATTTTAACGATAGTTTGTCCATGGGGGCGTTGGATGCATTAACGCTCCAAGGCGAGCATCTCCACAGCAACGATATCAAGGCCGCGGGACTTGGGCATTTGTCTGATACTGCACGTTCGGCTGTGTTTGCCCAATATCGACTGCAAGATGCTTACGAGTTATTTATTGCGGCGAATATGCCCGATAACCTAGTCCATTCTCGGGAGCATCGAGCTGCAACCCATTACTACGGCCCTAAAGGTTCGGTACTCGATTATATTTTGCTTTCCAATGAGTTTGATGCCAGTGATAGTCGCAGTTTGGCTCAGGTGGTGGATTATCAAACCTGCGATAGACACTTAGTCAGGCCCGAATATGAGCGCGATGCTTACAGTACCGACCATGCACCGGTATGGGTGGAATTGGCGCTGCGGCGTTAGCAAGTAAAATAACTGTCGAGGATGCCATCAAGAACAACATCTCATCTTGAATCGTTAACACGCCCTCGGCCCAGGGTTTTACCCGCGAAACTGGAGTATGATCGCAGACCATGGGAATGGAGAGCTGATGTTTTGGACAGATGGCTCGCACTTGAACCCTATTAGGTATATTATCCGCTTCCATTTTTAGAGGGCGGCGCCTAGTGTTCGAGCGGTACTATTGATTACGGTGGTACAACACACAGGCGGTACAATTATCAAAGGCGGTACTATGGCTATCAGAATCAAACTTAAACCCGGTCGCGAAAAGTCCCTTGAGCGTCGTCATCCTTGGGTCTTTTCCAACGGGATCCACAACGTTAAAGGTAAGCCTGAACCGGGGCAGACCGTCGATGTGGTTGCCCACGATGGTCATTGGTTGGGCCGTGGTGCTTGGTCTCCTGAGTCTCAAATCCAAGTACGAATTTGGACTTTTGATCGCGAAGAAGAAATTGACCGTGAGTTTTTTAAGCGTCGTATTCTGCGTGCACAAGCGGGACGCGATGATTTGATCCGTGAACAAGGCTTAACGGGTTACCGTTTAATTGCCGCTGAGTCCGACGGCTTACCCGGTATCACTATTGATAAATATGCCAATGTATTGGTGTGCCAATTACTGAGCATGGGCGCCGATGTATGGCGTGACACTATTGTCGATGTGCTCGCCGAGCTGTACCCCGATTGCGCGATTTATGAGCGCTCAGACGTCGATTCCCGTAAGAAAGAAGGCTTAGCCTCTACCATGGGTTTACTCCATGGCACGCTGCCTGAAATGCCCGTCATTATTGAAGAAAACGGTATCAAAATCGCCGTTGATGTGACTAAGGGTCATAAAACCGGTTTCTACCTCGACCAGCGCGATAACCGCGCCATCGCCGCCCGTTTTGTGAAAGGCAAATCGGTACTGAACTGTTTTTGCTACACCGGCACCTTTGGCCTCTATGCTGCTAAGGCGGGCGCGGCCAGCATTGAGAACGTCGATGTCTCATCACTTGCCCTCGATACTGCGCGTTTGAATATGCGAGTCAATGGGTTAAATGATGACAATGTGCATTACAACGAAGCCGACGTGTTTAAGCTGTTACGTCAGTATCGCGATGAGGGTAAAACCTTCGATGTAATTGTACTCGACCCGCCAAAGTTTGCCGACAATAAGTCGCAGCTCAACGGTGCCTGTCGTGGCTATAAAGATATCAATATGATTGCGCTGCAATTATTAAATCCGGGCGGGGTGCTGCTGACCTTCTCTTGCTCGGGATTAATGCCTGCGGATCTGTTCCAAAAAATCGTTGCCGATGCCGCACTGGATGCCAAACGTGAGATCCAATTTATCGAGCGTTTAAGCCAGGCGAGCGATCACCCGATTGGCAGCGCCTTCCCCGAAGGTTTTTACCTCAAGGGCTTAGTGGCTCGAGTGTGGTAATCGCTTAATGGCCATAGGGTCATAAAAAATGCCGGTGCAGTTGCATCGGCATTTTTGTTTCTCGCATGGGAGTCTTTCGACTCACCTTGCCTTAAGCGGTAAAGGTTTTCACGCCTTCAGGGGTGCCAACCAGTAACACATCGGCGCCGCGTTTTGCGAATAGACCGTTGGTCACTACGCCGACGATGGCGTTGATCTTATCTTCTAATTCCTTAGGATTGATGATCTTAAGGTTGTAAACGTCGAGGATCACGTTGCCGTTATCAGTCACAACGCCTTCACGGTACACTGGGTCGCCGCCGAGTTTGACGAGTTCACGGGCCACGTAAGAGCGCGCCATTGGGATCACTTCAACGGGCAGAGGGAATTCACCCAAAATATCCACTTGTTTAGTGTTATCCACGATACAGACAAACTTTTCAGCCACAGCCGCAACGATTTTCTCGCGGGTTAATGCCGCGCCGCCGCCTTTGATCATGTCCATATGGCCGTTGATTTCATCGGCACCATCGACATACACAGATAATTTATCGACGCTGTTTAAGTCATAAACTGGGATGCCAAGGGCTTTCATCTTTTGGGTAGAGGCTTCTGAGCTTGATACTGCACCTTCAATATCGGCCTTCATTGTCGCCAAAGCATCGATAAAGTGGTTAACGGTTGAGCCTGTGCCCACACCTACAATGCTGTCCTTCTCAACGTATTTGAGTGCAGCCCAGCCTGCGGCTTTTTTCATTTCATCTTGAGTCATGTTGACATCCTGTAATGGCAAATGAGTAAAAAATTCTGCGCTTAGTATACTCTTTTCCGCCAAATAGTGTGGTGCTATTGCACTATGGCTGTGATCTTGCTTACAGCCCGCACTGATTTAATCTGTGTATAAAGGGAAGTGCTTTAAGATAAAGTACATCTGGATAGAGACAATACTCTATGCGGGCTTAATCTAACTAAGTTACTATTGCCAAAGCAGAATCGGCAAAATAAAACATTGGTTTAAGGGAGTGTGTATGGCAGGGGCAAGTTTATTAACCTTACTCGACGATATTGCATCCATTTTGGATGATGTGGCAGTGATGAGTAAGGTCGCGGCCAAGAAAACCGCTGGGGTGTTAGGCGACGATTTAGCCTTGAATGCGCAGCAGGTGACAGGCGTGAGTGCCGACCGTGAATTACCAGTTGTCTGGGCGGTGGCCTTAGGCTCTTTTCGCAATAAATTGATTTTAGTGCCAGCAGCCATGTTGATCAGCGCCTTTATTCCTTGGGCTGTGACCCCCTTGTTGATGTTCGGCGGCTTGTTTTTATGTTTTGAAGGCTTTGAGAAATTACACCACAGCTATAGCCATCGAAAAGACAAACACGCGGAGCAGACCGAATCGGACTTACCCGAGATAAGCGATCTGGCGGCCTATGAGAAGGAAAAAGTGAAGGGTGCTATCCGCACCGACTTTGTGTTGTCGGCAGAAATTATCGCCATCACCTTAGGCATAGTCGCGGACAAGTCGCTCTCGACGCAGTTTTTTACCCTCGCCGTTATCGGTATCGTGATGACCATAGGCGTTTATGGTTTGGTCGCGGCGATTGTCAAAATGGACGATGCGGGTCTGTATCTGAGCCAACGTCAGGGCGAGTCGAGCTTTACTCGCTTTAATCGTAAGTTGGGTTTTGGTTTACTCAGCGCGGCCCCCGTGTTGATGAAGAGCTTAACCATTATTGGTACTGCCGCCATGTTTATGGTGGGCGGCGGCATTCTAACCCATGGATTACATTGGGTCGGCGAGCAAATCCACCATGCCGAGCAATTCGTGGAAACCTTTGCCCTAGTCGGCCCAGTGCTTGGGTTACTGACGCCAAGCATTCTTAACGCGCTCTTTGGCATCGCGGCGGGCGCGGTGGCGGTATTGGTGATGACTGGATTTCAAAAGCTGCGTAGCTGATCCGTTGTCATCCTTTCATAGCTGGCGATTATAGCGTCAGCTAATCCGAGCTGTGCGAGTGCGAAGGTGCTCGCCGCGATTATTTCAGCGCTCAAGGACGAATTATGCAATTAATGCGTTATTGCCTTTCCCCCAATAAGTTGGCTTGGCTGCGTGAGGAATTAGGCGAACATGCCGACAAACTGCTGGCGGCGATGGATGCGGCGGGCAGCAACTATCTGGCGGAGTTAACCGAGCTCCAAGCGGGGGATTTATCGGCAGGCGATTCGCAACTCAAGTTTGCATGGTTTCAACAAAAGCTTGCCTTAACCACGCGCTTAACGGATGCCGAGCTGGCTAATCTTTCGCCACTGTCGCTGGTGGATATGCGGGACGACATGCGGGTGGAAATGCGAGTAGAATTAGTCATGCTCGATAAGCTTACCGCCGCCTTACAACAACTTAGCAGTGAATCCGTGCTGGGGTTTGATACCGAAACGCGGGCAAGCTTTGAGCCGGGTGTTCAACATCCCTTGAGCTTAGTGCAATTGGCGACCTCCGATACCTGTTATTTATTTCAACAGGCGGTATTGGGTGAGAGGCTCGCTGAGCTTAAACCTTTGCTCGAAAATGAGCAGATCCTCAAAGTGGGGATTGGATTAAGGGGCGATGGCCAAGCACTGAAACGAGATTGGGATATTCATGTCTCCCCTCGACTCGATTTGAATTGGGCGATGGCGCAGCTCCGGGCTGGGAAGGAGATGGGCACGCGGCAATTGGTGGCGGCATTACTGCATAAACGCATCGATAAACCTAAAAAAATTACCCTCTCGAATTGGCAACAGGTGCCTTTATCCCAAGCGCAAATTCAGTACGCCGCCCTCGATGCATTGGCGGCAAACCTCTGTTTTTGGCAGTTAATCGACAAGCTGCAAGGTTTTTATGGCAAAACGACTGTCGGTAATAAACCCTTATTGCCGCCGAGTTTAGCCACACGACTCGCGAGCTATTTTCATCCAGCTTAAGACTTGAGATAAGGTCGCGAAGATAAGGATTAGGGGGGCAAGAGATGTTGGATGCGATTTGTGTACTCACAACCGAGGCTGCGGCAGAGCAGGCTTCGTCACCATTACGACTCAATCCTCATGCTCAGGCCGGTGTCACCTACAGTGTGTTCAAGTTTCAGCAGTTACCCGAGGCTGAGATTGAGCGTTTGCGCCAGCATTTATATTGCCCCGCCTGCTACGGCAAAGCCTATTTTCGTAAAGCATCTAAGGATGGTAGGGCCGCCTGTTTTGGCTCCCGTTACCATGAGCTCGATTGCATCGAATTTAATCCGTCGGCGCAAAAGTCCCGTGAAGAACAAGATGCCCTCGAAGTGCAGCAACAACTGCTCGACGCAGATGCCTTGGTTATCGATTTCTCACTTAATCCCAGTAATAAGAGACCATCTAACTCAGCGCACAAAATCAAGGCTCCCCAAGAGCAAGAGGTTGGAGCCAAAAGTGACATTGAAAATGATACTGAGCAATTAGCGTCAGTACAGGAGCCCAAAGCTGACTATCAGGTAGCGGCCGATAAGCCAGAAATAGCCATCACGGCAAAGCGTACACCGAGCCAAGGGCTAGAAAAGTTACTCCATAGCCTGCTGCGAGGCTCCGATCTGGCGACTTCGGATCTTTGGGTTTATACCGATGATGAGCGTAAGTACCGCTGGCGGGCGAAGAATTTGTTTGTGAATTTTGCCGATGCGGATCCGACGGATAATAAACCCCATATGTACTGGGGCACTATCTCCCATAGCGACCCGACGTTATCTTGGCTCAATCCTGCCGACAGTAAAGACATAGGCATTCCTATTGAGGCCGTCAAAATCAAACTGTTTAAGCGCTTTAATATCGAAGATAAGCGGGATTTAGAGGGCGCAGGGCTTATCCTGTTTGGTAAGTGTTTTTGGAATAAGGATAAGACCCGCAAGATTATCCAGCTTTGGGACAATGATTTGCGGCGAATTTTTATCTCAACCCTTGATGATTAACTTTCAGCGATGGGATTAATTAGTGAGTGCTTGGTACGCACAGCGCTTAAATTTATCCTTTAAGGCGTTTTCACGACTCTTTTGTGAGTTTCTGGGGCATAGACAGAGCATCAGGTTTCACCGTTTACGCTGTTGCCAGCGGGTTTTGAACATTCTGCAATGAGCTTACATGACGACTTTTTCAGCTTTATGCCAATTAAATCAACAGTAGATGCAAAACTTGTTTGAAAATTCCTCAGTTAATTAAGTTTGTCATAAAAAGTCCTTTACCTTTGAGAGTGCTTTTAGCATAATGCCCCACGTCAACAGGGGTGTAGTTCCAATTGGTAGAACAGCGGTCTCCAAAACCGATGGTTGCGGGTTCGAGTCCTGCCACCCCTGCCAAATAAAACAACGGCTTGCATAGAAATATGCGAGCCGTTTTATTTTAGCCGTCATAAAATTTCGTAGTGCATTTGCTTACATTTGTTAAGTAAAGGTATTTGCAACTTTCGTAGTGTCTAACATACAATCGCAATCCATTTGGTTTGAGGATGTATGGTTTGAGCTCTGTGATGCAAACAAGGCGCAGATTAGCACTATGGCTTGCAGCCATCTTAGTGTTGCTGTCTGTTGCGTTTGCGGTGCACAGTGTTTCCCACCTCAATGATGATACCAAAGCCCATTGCGCGCTGTGTTTGCATCAGCACCAATTGCAGCATGCCCTCTCATACTCTCCTTTAGATTTTCAAGTTGCTCAACAGGGTGTTATCTCGGTTGAGTTTGATGTTATTTCCTTTAAGACGCCATTTAGGCGCAACTTCCTTAGCCGCGCGCCGCCGCTAGCAGCCTAACTCCTGCTTTTTATCTATTTCTCTTATTTTTCGAGCGCCTTGGCTTAACCAAGGCGCCCGATGCTGTTTATTTTTGGAGTAAAAAATGGCTACTTATGTCATTCAAAAGCGCTCGGTATTACTGCTGGGCGTGACGTTGTTGGCGTTGGATACGAGTGTTCCCCTATTGGCCGCCGAGGCGCTGCAAACTGATAACACTGGACTTAATAATGATATCGAGCGTTTAAGCATTCATTATCGACAGGCCTACCGCGGCAATGTGCCTGCGACTGAGTTACCTCAGGCCATCACAGTGCTGGATGAGCAACTGATTAAAGATACTGGGCTGACGCGTTTTCAAGACTTATTGGATTATTCTGCCAGTGTCGCGCGGCAAAACAACGGTGGTGGGCTATGGGATAGTTTTTCGTTACGGGGCTTTCCTGGGAATGAAAACATGCCATCGGGCTATTTAATTAATGGTTTTAATGGTGGCCGAGGTTTTAGTGGTCACCGAGATCTATCGAACGTAGCCTATGTGGAAATCCTTAAAGGCCCGGGCTCGGCGCTTTATGGACGCTCGGAGCCCGGCGGTACTGTGAATATTGTGACTAAAAAACCGCAGTACGAGGCGCAGGGCTATTTAAAAGCCTCCGCGGGGAGTTTTGAGCAATATCGGTTAGAAGGGGATTTTACTTCGGGGCTGACCGATACCTTGGCCTTTCGGATCAATGGCGCTTGGCAGGAGCATGACAGTTTTCGCGATCATGTATTTAGCGATAAAAAGATCGTCACGCCATCGCTACGCTGGCAACTGTCCGATAAGTCATCGCTCCTGTATGAGGTTGAATATCTTAAGCAAGAACAGTTATTTGACCGTGGCGTAGTAGTGCTCAATAACGACTTTAATACCGTGCCCCGTTCGCGTTACTTAGGCGAGCCCAACGATGGGCCAACTAAAGTGGATGCGACTGGGCATCAGCTTACCTATGAGTATGAATTAAATGAGGATTGGTCGCTTACCGCGGGTTATAACTACCGCGATTCGAGTCTGAATGGCTACTCATCGGATGCCGAATTAGCAAAGGGACGTCAATCATTATATGACGATGGCCGTACTCTGACGCGGCAGCATCGCTATCGAGATTACGCTTCTGAAGACCATTCTGTTCGGGCCGAACTCAGCGGCCAGTTTGATACTGGCAACATAAGGCACAATCTGCTGCTCGGGACGGATGCCTATCATTATCGACTAAAAACGGGACTCTACCGTTATCGAGGCAAGAAGGGCGCCTATGCTATCGATATTTTTACGCCCCAATATGGCGCGGCTCAGCCTGAGGTCAGTTTGCTCTATGAAAACCGAGAGACTCAAGATGCCTGGGGTGCCTATTTACAGGATCAATTGGAGTTAACCGAGCACTGGAAATTGCATTTAGGGTTAAGGTTTGACCGTTATTCCCAAGAAATTGCAGAGCAGATCAACGAGAGTCTGTCGGATCAAAGCGATCACAGAGTCAGCCCGAAAGTCGGATTAGTGTATCAATGGTCTGAGGCGTTAAGTGTTTACGGCTCCTATTCGGAAGGGTTTTTACCGCTTTCTGGCACTGATTATGCGGGTAATCCCTTCGAGCCAGAGGAGAGTAAATCCATCGAGTTAGGGGTTAAGTTCAACAACACTTGGTTTGAGTTACCCGTTAATGGCAGCTTGGCTTGGTTTGATGCGCAAAAGAGCAATATCTTGACCTCAGATCCCGTCAATGTCGGCTTTTCGGCAACCCTTGGTGAAGCTAAGAGCACGGGGATTGAATTGGATGTCGCGACCGAGTTGACCGAGAGCTTACAAGCGACTTTGTCCTATGCCTACCTGAATACTCGCACGGTGAACGACAGCCTGAATCTGGATTGGGGCGTGTTAATTCCGGCGGGCAGTCCGCTGGTCAATGTGCCAAAACACACGGGCAGTATCATTCTCAAGCAGGACTTAAATGATCTTTCTATCGACGGTCATTTAGGGCTGAGTTGGCGTTATGTGGACTCTCGTTTGGGTGATTCGGCCGATCCGAGTTTTCAATTACCGAGTTATCAGTTACTTGGAATGTTTTTCACGACTCGACTTGCTGACAACTTAAGTCTCGCGCTCAATGTCGATAACCTGCTGGATGAGCACTATATCGCTAGCAGTTATTCGGCGCTGTGGGCCGTGCCGGGTGAGCCACGTAACGTTAAAGTGAGTGTTAGCTATGAATTCTAATGTCACAGTGACACCCATGGCTTCGTCTGTGGCGCCTCAGCTGCAAGGGCGTCAGCGAATCAATAGCATCGACATGATGCGCGGCTTAGTGATGCTGATTATGTTGCTCGACCATGTGCGGGAGCGGTTTTTCCTGCATATGCAGGTGAGCGACCCAGTGGATTTAAGCACAACAAACTGGGCGCTGTTTGTCAGCCGTTTTGCAGCGCACTTTTGTGCGCCTGTGTTCGTCTTTTTAACTGGGGTCTCGGCCTGGCTTTACACCAATCGTGGCTATGGTGAGCCGCGCTCTGCACGCGAGTTTTTAATCAAGCGCGGGCTATTCTTAATCGCCCTCGAGGTGCTGGTGATTAATTTTTCATGGATGGGCAATTATCACACCCTCTGGTTGCAGGTGATTTGGGTGATAGGGCTGAGCATGTTGGCCCTTGCGGCATTAATCAACCTCCCGAGGTTGTGGATGGCATTACTCGGACTATTGATTATCTTTGGCCATAACCTATTGTCGCCTATTCATTTTACGCCAGACGAGTGGGGCTATAGTCTGTGGACGATACTGCATGACCGAGGTTATTTGATTGCCGAGGGCGAGCTTAAGCTGAAAATAAGTTACCCAGCGCTACCTTGGATTGGCGTGATTTTATTGGGCTATGTGGCTGGCCCCTTATTTGGCAGAGGGAGTGATGCGGGGCTGCGTCAGCAAAAATTAATACTGTTAGGACTTGGCTGCGCTCTGCTGTTTGGCTTGCTGCGCGGATTCAATATCTACGGCGAGACGTTGCCTTGGCAGTTTGGCGATACTCTAGGTCAAACCTTAATGTCGGTATTTAATCTAACTAAGTATCCGCCATCACTGAGTTTTTTGTTGGTGACCTTGTGCGGGATGTTCTACGGCTTAGTGGTGTTTGAGCGCTATTTTGCTACAGGCAGAGTATTAGGTTGGATGGGGCAGAGGTTAGCAGTGTTTGGCTCTGTACCTATGTTCTTCTATATCTTGCACTTATATGTGCTGCTGTTGCTGTATTCGCTGGCTAAAGGGATATTTGGCGCCAACCATGGTGAGCTGTTTGGCGTAGCGCATATGGGGTGGGTATGGCTGATAAGCTTAGTCTTAATTCCTTTGCTCTATTATCCCGTGCGCTGGTTTAGCCGTTACAAAGGACAGAGTCCGCAGGCTTGGCTTAAGTATCTCTAAATTAGCTTTACCCTAAAACAATGCCCAATAAAAATAGCCGAGCGCGTGACTGCTCGGCCATTTGGCTTGGGGATGATGAAAAGGTTATTCGCTTAATAAGCTACGTAACATCCACGCATTTTTCTCATGGAGTTGAATGCGCTGGGTGAGTAAATCTGCCGTGGCCTCGTCGTTGGCTTGGCTAACCAAGGGATAGAGCGCACGGGCATTTCTAATCACTACTTCTTGGTCGCTTAACAGTTCACGGATCATGGTTTCAGCTTTAGTGACACCTTGATCTTCACGGATTTCGGTCAACTTGGCATAGTCCGAATAGGAACCTAATGCCCTTGCGCCCAATGCTCGTACCCGCTCGGCGATTAAATCGACCGCTAAGGCAAGCTCGGTATATTGCTGTTCAAACAATAAGTGCAAGCTAGTGAACATGGGGCCTGTGACGTTCCAGTGAAAGCTGTGGGTCTTAAGGTAAAGGCTGTAGCTGTCGGCCAATAACTGATTTAACCCTGCGGCGATTTCTTCTCTATGAGCTTGGTTGATGCCGATGTTAATCATGGAAATTCCTCCTATTGTCCTACTCAATGAAGATAGATTATCAAATAAGCTAAACATATAAAGCGGTTAAAATAGATTCATAAAATCGATTTTACAGATTAAAGCGTAAGTAAACGTTTGGCTTGAGCCATGAACCGTATCTTGGCAATAACATTCGGCCCATTTAGCTGGTATCCTTATGTGGTGTCAGTGCTTAATGAAACCCCAATAACCCCATGAATAAATCTGCCTATTTAGCCGCGATGGAGATAACTCCTTGGCAGCTTCGCGATACTAAAGTGCGACCTTATCAAGTGGTTTGGGATGTTGATGATATGTCGTCTGCCGCTGAGCCACTGATTGATACTGTCCTTGGTTTAATTGGGATCAGTAAGGATGACTGTGAGTTCAACACTGAGCCACATAAGGGTAAACCCATCGTCTGGGATTTACGTCGCCACAGGGTTAGGCCCAGAGTGGCTTGGTTAGTGTCGGATCCCCTAGCTGAGTTACTAACGCGCAGTGAGGCAAAGCGCGCCTTGTGGGGGCAGATTTGCCAGTGGCGTGAGCAGCAATTAACGGCCTAGTCGTGTCCAGTACACATTATCGTGAGTTACCTTTTAATTTGGATTTTCCCGTGAGTCATCAAGTCCTTAATACCCTTAACGAATCATTGCAAATCGTGCTTCTGACGCCAACCGATGTGAGTCAAATGGCGCGCATTGAAGCGAGTGCTCATTCCCATCCTATGAGTGAGAATAACCTTGCCGATTGTTTTGGCCACTTGTACCGCGTTATTGGGTTAATGCAACGTGATGAGTTGCTCGGCTTCGCGATTGTGCAGCAGATTGTCGATGAGGCAACGCTGCTGGATATTTGTTTGCCGCCAGAACAACAAGGGCGAGGATATGGGCATCTGCTACTCACGGCGGTTGTCGACTGCGCTAAGGCTGCCAAGGCGGTGGTGCTGATGCTGGAGGTTCGCGAATCAAATCTTGCCGCGCGCGCACTCTATCAGAAGCGGGGCTTTGTCGAAACCGGTCGTCGCAAAGGCTATTATCCTTTGGCAGAGGGCAAAGAAGATGCGATTTTGATGGATTTAGCCTTAATCGAAACGGTTTAAGGTTTTCAAAGTAGATATAAAAAAAAACAGCGCCTTAGCGCTGTTTTTTATGGGGCTAATAAAGCGAAGGTTACTTCACTTCTTTACCTTGAGCTTGCAAGTCTGCATGGTAGCTTGAACGCACTAATGGACCACAAGCAGCATGGGTAAAGCCTAGCTCATCGGCAAGGGCTTTAAGCTCATCAAACTCGGCTGGTGAGACGTAACGCTCAACCGGCAGATGGAACTTAGACGGTTGCAGATATTGGCCTAAGGTCAACATTTCAACCTTGTGCTCACGTAAGTCGCGCAGTACTTGGGCGATTTCTTCGTTGGTTTCACCTAGCCCCATCATCAGTCCCGATTTTGTCGGCACATTGGGATGACGCTCTTTAAAGCGCTTCAGTAGGTCGAGTGACCATTGATAGTTCGCACCTGGACGCGCTTTGCGATAATGCATAGGCGCAGTTTCTAGGTTGTGGTTGAACACATCAGGCGGCTCGGTCGACAGAATGTCGAGGGCGGCGTCGATACGGCCACGGAAATCGGGCACTAAGATCTCAATCTTAATCTCGGGATTGAGCTTACGGATCTCACGGATACAGTCGGCAAAGTGCTGGGCACCGCCATCACGCAAATCATCGCGGTCAACCGAGGTGATTACCACGTATTTTAGCTTCATATCACGGATGGTTTGAGCCAATTTAACAGGCTCTTCCGCATCGGGCTTGAGTGGACGACCATGGGCCACGTCGCAGAATGGGCAGCGGCGAGTACAAATTGCGCCCAAAATCATAAAGGTCGCGGTGCCATGGTTAAAACATTCTGCCAAGTTAGGACAAGAAGCTTCTTCACAGACCGAGTGCAGGCCGTTAGCGCGTAACGCTTGCTTAATATCGAGAATGCGTTGGTTAGACGCGGGCAGTTTAACCCTTAACCAATCGGGTTTGCGTAACATGGTTTCGCGCTCAGAGGGCACGATTTTAACCGGAATGCGCGAGACTTTATCGGCATCTCTTAATTTGACTCCGGGTTGTAAACGTTCAGGCCTATTCATGACGCTGCTAATCCTTGATGATGAACTAGATGTTGGTAGCCCAGTAGTTGGCTAAAGGTAATAATGAGTTGCTCGCCTGCTTCAATCACGGTTTGTGGGCCGCCAAGTTCCTTACATTGCACCATCTCAAGACCAGCATAACCACAGGGGTTAATGCGTCGAAACGGCGCTAGATCCATATCCACATTCAGTGCTAAGCCATGGAATGAACAGCCTTTACGGATCCTAAGACCTAAAGAGGCAATTTTGCGCTCATCCACATACACGCCCGGCGCATCGGCCTTGGCGTAGGCATTGATAGCGTATTTGGCGAGCATATCGATAATGCTTTGCTCGATATGGGTCACAAGTTGGCGGACACCCACTTTACTGCGTTTAATATCGAGGAGAGGGTAGACAACTAATTGTCCTGGTCCGTGGTAAGTGACTTGACCACCACGATCCACTTGGATCACGGGAATATCGCCCGGATTCAAAATATGTTCGCTTTTACCGGCTTGGCCTTGGGTAAATACGGGTGGATGTTCAACGATCCACAGTTCGTCTGGACTGTCGCTGTTACGAGTGTCGGTGTAATGCTGCATTGCATGCCACACAGACTCATAATCCTGCTGTCCCAGATGCCGAATATGCAAAGTGGTGTCTTGCAAGGGCAACCTCTCCCCTATAATTGAGTGGCGCTATTATACGCCTCTTGGCCATAAATGTAAGATAGATCACATTTTATAGCCTTGAGGAATACTTATAGTACGCGGCGAACGCCTTCGATACCGGCAAGCTCAGTGTACAGTATTTCGATATGATCTTTGCTGGTCACAGTGACACGGATAGTGACTGAATAGTAGCTCCCTTTGCTCGAGGCTTTAACTGTTGGTGAATAATCACCTGGAGCGTGTTTTTGCACTACCGCAACCACTCTATCCGTTAAGGTTTCGTGGGCATCGCCAACCACTTTGAATGGGAAGGCGCAGGGAAACTCCATGAGTTCATCAAATTTTGTGTTTAACATAGTCGTGCTCAATAACCATTTTAATAGGAACTATATGGTGGCGATTATACCCGATTCAAGGGCGATACTCCCCCAAAAACAACAAAGCCACCCGAAGGTGGCTGAGTTTTGTGAGCCGGATTAGCTAAACCAACCAGAAAACAGTTGCTTAAAGTAATCAACTAATTTGCTGAACCAGCTGCCTTCGTTGACTTCTTGTAAGGTGACTAGCGGGAATTGCGCAATATCTTTGCCATCTAACTGGAAGTATAAACGACCCACTGTTTCACCTTTTTTCAGTGGTGCGTCCAGTGGCTTAGTCAGTTCGAAGTTGGCTTTTAAGTCTTTTGCACGGCCACGGCTGACGGTAACTGGTGCATCTGTAGCGACACCTAAATCGACGGTACTCTTATCACCGTACCAAATTTTTTGCGTCACGAAGCTGTCGCCGGCCTTGTAAGGGGTCACTGTTTCGAAGAAGCGGAAACCATAGGTCAGTAGTTTTTTACTTTCGGCTTTACGAGCGGCTTCACTTTGAGTGCCTAATACCACTGAAATCAAACGCATACCGTCCTTAGTTGCAGAAGCGACTAAGTTATAACCTGCTCCAGAAGTGTGGCCGGTTTTGATACCATCTACATTCATGCTGTTATCCCACAGCAGACCATTACGGTTATATTGTTTGATACCGTTGAAAGTATAGTATTTTTCGCTGTAGACACGGTATTCTTCTGGCACGTCACGAATGAGTGCTGCACCTAAAAGTGCCATATCATAGGCCGTCGTTTTATGGTTCTCTGAATCTAGGCCATGGGAGTTTTCAAAGTAGCTATCACGCATACCAAGCTGCTTTGCCCACGAGTTCATCATGTCAACAAAGGCGCCTTCAGTACCCGCAATATGTTCGGCCATCGCGACACAAGCATCGTTACCGGATTGAATGATGATGCCGCGGTTTAAGTCAGAAACTTTTACGGTTTTACCCACTTCGATAAACATTTTCGATGAGTCAGAGAAGTTCTTCGACCAAGCATTTTTACTGATGGTGACATCATCATCGGGAGATACGTTACCGGCTTTAATTTCCTGACCAATCACATAGCTGGTCATCATCTTCGTTAAGCTGGCGGGGTTTAAACTCTCGTATGCATTTTCTTCGGCAATGATTTGGCCTGAATTATAATCCATCAAGATGTAAGCCTTGGCGGCCACGGTTGGTGCATCAGGGGTAACAATCGGCTGCGCAGCATAAACAGGAAGAGAAACACTCGAAATTAGCAGCAATGTCTTAATGGGACTTTTTACAAAATTCATCATTAACTTAGCACGTCTTTTTGGTTGTATTGAAAGAAAAGGCAAAATAGTTTCGCGAGTATACCACCCTTCGACAAAGGTTTTCAGTGAAGGTTCCTTCATCTGCGGTATTTTTAAGCTAAATTGACTCCATAATGTGAGTGTTCACTATTCCAAAACCATATAGCCTTCGGGATAGCCATCTTGTTTCACTTTAATGAGTAATCGGTCGGCAAGCTCCGTTTGACCAATCGGACCGAGCTGTAGTCTAAACATATTGTTTGCCGGTTGTACACGAGTCTTGACCTGATATTTCTTCTCCAGATCCTTCGCTATTTTATGGAGTCGCTGTTTATCCTTCGAAGCCACTAACTGTATATAGTGGTTTCCTGAGGATTGAATATTGGCTATTGCCGATTGGGTTGCGGTTTTATTGCCAATATAGATGACATCCAGTTTTATGCGTGCCGTGCCTGTGCCTAGCATACCAAGCTTATAGGCGGCGGCATAGGATAAGTCTAAAATCCGGTCAGAGTGGAACGGACCGCGATCATTAATGCGAATAATCACCTGCTTATTGTTATCTAAGTTAGTGACGCGAGCGTAGCTTGGTAGGGGTAGGGTCTTATGGGCACCAGACATGCCGAACATATCGTAGGGTTCACCATTGGATGTCTCATAACCGTGGAATTTTTCGCCGTACCATGAGGCGCGACCCATTTCGGAAAAGCCTTCCCCCGAGTCTAATACCGTATAGGACTCACCATAAACCGTATAGGGTTTGTTACCGCGGCGGCTATAGGGTTCATATTTTGGGGTCGCATTCGGTACATGATCTACATTGGGTGGATTAAGGGGCATCTTATCGTTTTTAAGCGCGTAGCGGCCCTTATTGGGATCCATATTCTTATTCTTCACGCTGGCTGAGCCAGAGTTAGAACTCGAGCAGGCCGCGAGCGCAAAACAGCAGCCGAGCATCAAAAGCGATAAAAGATTATTTTTTAGCGTCATGTTGTTGCTTCAGTTGTTGGCTAAATTGATAAACAGCCATGGAATACAAGGGGCTACGGTTATAACGGGTGATTACATAAAAATTATTGAGCCCTAACCAGTAATCTTTACTTCCCACTTGTTCTAGCTCGATAAGCATGGCTTTTTGCGAGGCATCTAAATCGCGGGCGTTGGCTAGCGATAAGCTCGGGGAGAGAATATCAGAGACCTTGTATTGTAACTTCTCGCCTGCCCACACTTTGGCTTTAGGTGTATTGGCACTGCTATTCACTAAGGGTAAAGCAACGGGGGCATGCAATTGCCAGCCATGTTCATGGAAGTAATTGGCAACACTGCCAATGGCGTCCTCTGGACTCTGGAGTAAATCACGGTTGCCGCTGCCATCAAAATCCACAGCATAGTGGCGGTAACTTGAAGGAATAAACTGACCAAAGCCCATGGCGCCAGCGTAGGAGCCTTTGAGGTTATTGATATCTAAGTGTTCTTCTTTTACCAGCCTCATTAATTCACCAAATTCCTTGCGGAAGAAGGTGGCTCTTGGCTCGTAATAAAATCCTAAGGTATAGAGTGCGTCGATAACCGGATAATTACCCGTGTACTGGCCATAGAAAGTTTCGATACCAATAATAGCCACAATAATTTGTGGTTCGACTTGGTACTTAGTGGCGGCTTTGGCAATCGTCGCCTCGTGTTTTTTCCAGAAGGCCAGACCTGCGTTGAGGCGTTTTTCGGTTAAGAAAATCGGATAATACTGATGCCAAGGTTTCGCTTCCCAAGGACGCGAAATCGCATCGATAACGGCTTGGTTGTAGTTGGCTTTGGCCAAGAAATTTTCGACTTCGGCTTGGGTAAAGCCTTGTGCCATTTGGGTTTTGATAAACTCAGCCTTTAAGGCCTCAGGTAATACTGGTGCCTCGGTTAATACCGGTGTGGGAGCCTGTGTGGTCACGGCGGCACTTGGCTGTGTTGTCGCGGACTCGTTAGCGGTTGAACAGCCAATAAGGTATGAACTGAGGCAAAGCATTGCCAGTGGAGCCAAACAAGCTCGAAGAATCGGCATTAAGAAGTCCCTAAAAATTATCTATCTACAAAACGTCTATGGGTATGAATGCTCATAAGAATGCCAAACCCTGTCATCAATGTCAGCATTGATGTGCCACCATAACTGACAAGGGGTAAAGGTACACCCACCACAGGCAGGATACCTGAAACCATACCAATATTCACAAAAACATAAACGAAGAAAGTCAATGTGATACTGCCGGCAAGGAGTCTGGCAAAGCTGGTTTGCGCCCGAGAGGCAATGACTAAGCCGCGTCCGATGATGTAGAGATACATCAGGAGCAGGATAATGCTACCTATCAGACCAAATTCTTCACCGATCACCGCAAAGATAAAGTCGGTGTGACGTTCGGGGATAAATTCTAATTGGGATTGAGTGCCATCGAGCCAACCTTTACCCCAGAGGCCACCTGAGCCAATAGCAATTTTCGATTGGATAATGTGGTAACCCGCACCGAGGGGATCTTGTTCTGGATCGAGTAGGGTCAAGACGCGGGTTCTTTGGTAATCGTGCATTAGGAAGTACCAGAGAATAGGCAAAAATGCCAACACGGCGGCAATAAAACCGCCCACAATCACCCAGCTCATACCCGATAAAAACAGTACGAAAATACCTGATGCCGCAACTAAAATAGAAGTGCCGAGATCGGGTTGTTTAGCAATTAATAATGTGGGTATCAGTAGAATGACACCTGCGCCCGCTAGATAGCGTTTTTTGGGCGGTAGTGGGAATTTACTGATATACCAAGCCATAGTAATGGGGAAGGCGAGCTTAATCAGTTCAGATGGTTGAAACTCCATAAAGCCTAAGTTCAACCAGCGTTGTGCCCCTTTGTTAATCTCCCCAAAAAAATGCACCCCAAGCAGTAACACAATGCCTGCAAGGTAAATGGGTAATGCCCAGCGTTTTAGCGCCTCAGGATTAATTTGCGCCATGGTAAACATGATGCCCAGGGATAAAAACATCCTAAACAGTTGGCGTTCCATCATGCCAAGATCTTCACCACTGGCGGAATAGATAACAAATAGGCCAAAGCCCATTACAGCCAATAGGCCGAGCAACAGGGGCAGGTCGATATGTAATCGTTGCCAGATATTTTGACGTTGATGGGCACTCATGGCGTTGGTTTCCAAGTGTCTCTGAGCATATATTCATCGAGCATAGCGCGAGCGACGGGGCCAGCGTTTGCGCCACCCCAGCCGGCGTTTTCCATTACCACAGCCAGCACGATTTTCGGATCTTCAAAGGGCGCGTAGGCGACGACGAGGGCATTATCGCGGAAATGCTCGGCAATCTTATTAGCATCGTATTTCGTGTTTTCGGCCACGCCAATCACCTGCGCCGTACCGGTTTTCATCGCCGCGGTATAGCTTGCGTCGGTGAAGCGAGACTTATGGGCGGTTTGGCGCATGGCTTCGTTAATGATATTCCAGTTGCGCGGATTTTTAAGCTCAATCGGTGGTAACTCGTTAATCGGCGAGTCAATTTTGGCCGTATTATCTTTAATCGATCTTAATAAGTGCGGCGGAAAACGGCGGCCCTTATTGGCGAGAATAGCGGTAGCATTGGCCAGTTGTAACGGAGTTGCGGTCCAGTAACCTTGACCGATACCGACTGAAATGGTGTCACCTATGTACCAAGCTTGATTGTATTTTAAGCGCTTCCATTCTTTCGACGGCATATTGCCCGCTGATTCTTCGAAAATATCGACACCAGTATTTTGGCCAAAGCCGAATTGCTCCATAAAACGGGCTATGGGATCAACACCGATTTTATAAGCTAATTCATAGAAGTAGGTATCGCAGGATTCCACGATAGCACTATAGACGTTAACCCAGCCATGGCCCCAGCGTTTCCAGTCGCGATATTTACGCTCAACCCCTGGGATTTGCCAAAAACCAGGGTCCCAAATACGGGTGTGTTCGGTCACGGCTTTTTCATCAAGTCCCAGTAGGGCAATAATAGGTTTAATCGTTGATGCGGGCGCATATTGGCCTTGGGTAGCGCGGTTAATCAGCGGACGTGATTTGTCATTCAATAAATCACTGTAATCCTTGCTGTTAATCCCTTGCACGAACTGGTTGGGATCGTAACTTGGGCTCGACACTAAAGCTAAAATCCCGCCATCTCTTGGATCGATAGCGACGATTGAGCCTTTATGGCCTTGGAGTAGTTCCACGGCTTTTTGCTGTAATTGTAAATCGAGAGTTAAGTAAATATCTTGCCCAGGCTCCGGCGGCACGATTTTAAGCGTGCGGATAGTCCGGCCGCGGTTGTTCACTTCTTCTTCGAGGTGACCAGGCGTGCCGTGCAGCAGAGATTCATAAAATTTTTCAATGCCTTGCTTACCAATATCCTTGGTGGCAGCATAGTTCTTCCATTGATCGTTACGCTCCAATTGGGCGCGATCACGGGTGTTGATTTTGCCCACATAGCCCAGCACATGGGTGAGCTGGCTCGCATAGGGGTAGTTACGCTTTAAACCCGCCTCGACGGAAATCCCAGGAAAGCGATGCTGGTTCACGCTAAAAATCGCAACTTGCTCTTCAGTCAGCTGATTTTTAAGGGTAAGCGGCTTAAAGCGGCGGTGAAACTTTAAAGCGTCGGTAAAGGTTTCGCGCTCATCTGGGGTGATCTCGATTAACTTGCCTAGCTCGTCCAAAGTCTCGGACATATTGGCAATTTTCTCTGGAACCAGATCGAGGGAGTAAAAGGGTTGGTTTTCGGCGAGGAGTACGCCGTTTCTGTCGTAAATCAGGCCACGGCTTGGGGCGATGGGCACGACGCGAATACGGTTGTCATTAGAACGTGTCGCGTAATCTTTATAGGATTCAACCTGAAGGTGATAAAGATTAGTCACCAACACGCTCAAGAGGGCGACAACACAAAAAAAAGTGAACAGCGCACGGCGCTTAAACAGTGACGCCTCGGCGGCGTGGTCGTGCATGGTTATCCGCTTTTTTGGCGACACTTAGGCTATCTCCAGCTGATCCCATCCGGGTGGTTGACACTCGTTAACATCAAGATCCCGCTATTCTCTGTGATAAGGGTGATTGGTGTTCACGCTCCACGCGCGGTATAAGCTTTCGGCAACCACAATCCGCACCAAAGGATGGGGCAGGGTTAATGCCGACAGGCACCAACTCTGATGGGCGGCTTCCTTACAGGCGGGCGCTAAGCCTTCGGGGCCGCCAACCAGTAAGCTCACATCACGGCCATCGAGTTGCCATTTGTTCATGGCGGTCGCCAATTCTGGCGTAGTCCAGTTTTTGCCGGGAAGATCTAAGGTGACAATATGATTGCCCTTAGGGATAGCCGCTAACATTTGCTCGCCTTCCTTTTGCAGGATACGAACGATATCAGCGTTTTTTCCGCGCTTGCCGGCAGGGATTTCAATCAGTTCCAGCGCCATATCTCGGGGGAAGCGGCGTTGGTACTCTTCAAAGCCGCGGGTGACCCAATCGGGCATCCGTGTCCCTACTGCGATAAGTTGCAACTTCATTAGGCTTGCTTTTCTGACCAGAGCTTTTCAAGCTGGTAGAAATCGCGGGTTTGGTCTTGCATAACATGCAGGATCACGTTGCCCATATCCACCAATACCCATTCGCTGCTGTCGCGGCCTTCGATACCGATTGGTGGAATGCCAGCGGCTTTTGCCTCGAGCACGAGGTTTTCGGCGATCGCTTTCACGTGAGTTTTAGATGTACCTGAACAAATCACCATATAGTCGGTGATGTTAGATTGGTTGCTGACATCGATAACCACGACGTCACGGGCTTTTAAATCGTCGATTTTGTCGACAACAAACTGCTTTAATTCGGCGCTCTGCACGCTGATGTACCTCATTTATTTTAAATAGCGCGCTAGTATATCAGTCTTAAGCGGTGGAATACATTATCTTAGCGGCCGAGTTTGTATTATTGGCGCGGGATTTTGGGCCTAGGAAAAATAAAGCCGTTGTTTTTGAATGTAATTTAAAGTGACGGGCAGCAGGGCATCCTGTGGAATTTCCCCCATCGCCAGTTGTGAGCGAATTTGGGTGGACGAAATATCCTGTGGGCTGATATCGACGGTAAAGATGCGTCCATGTTGCGGCGCGCTTGAGTGACTTAACGCATCAAGCGTTGCGTGACGTACGTTTAACTCATGCAGCATCGGGTGCCCTTCGGCTAAATGCCAGCCCGGGCGCTGACATACTACGATATTGGCTAATTCAAACAATTGCTGCCATTGGTGCCAGCTTTGCAGATGAATAAACGAATCCATCCCCATGATAAAAAACAGTTCGTCATCGGGATAAAGCCGAGTTAACTGCTTAAGGGTGACAACCGTATAGGATGGACTGTCGCGTTTAGCTTCGATATCACAGAGCTCGAAGCCGGGTAAACTCGCACATACCTGCGCGACCATTTCGAGCCGCTGCGCTGTGGTCGAGTGAGTGGTGTTCTTATGCGGCGGAATATGGTTGGGCATCAGCAGGATTTTATCCAGCTTGAGACTGGCTTTGACTTCCATCGCGGGGCGAATATGGCCGTAATGTATGGGGTCGAAGGTGCCGCCTAAAATACCGATACGCATCAACACTCCGCCTTAATCTAAGCTGATATGGGCCAGATGACTGTGGGCTTTAGGATCGAATAATAAGCACAGGTGGCTGAGCCCTGTCCAATCTTCATGGCCTAATTGCTTTAGGTTCAGCTCCAGCTTAGACGCGAAGGCAAGCATATGTTCGATTTGGGTGAGGCTTAAACGCTGCAACGTGGTTTGGTACAGCGGTTTACGCTTATCCCAAATTCGATGTTTGCCAAAGAGACTATTTAAGGGCGCGCCTTGGGCCTGTTCACTCTTGAGGCTAAGCAGTAGCTGCAGCTCTTTAAACAAGGCCCAGAGTAAAATCGGCATGGCCGTGCCTTCACCGTTGAGTTGGGCCAGCATATGTTGAGCACTGTCTTGGCGATTATTCAGCAGCGCATCGGTGAGTTGAAACACGGTAAAGCGGGACTGATCTTCAAAGTAGTGGCTTAACTCGTCAGCACCGATAGGCTTGCTTGGACTTAACAGTTGTAGCAACTGCATGGCCTGATCGGCGGCGAGTAAATTCCCTTCGTAGAGGGAGTACAACATTGCGCGCGCATCGGGCTGTAAATTCAGCTTAAAGTACGCAATGCGTGAGTCGAGCCAACGTCTAAATTGGTCGCCCTCTGGCGTAGTGCAAGGCAAATAAATCCCTAAACTATCCAAGGTTTTGAACCATTTACTGTTGGTTTGCTCGCTGGCGAGTTTTGGGCCTTCAAGGATCAGCAACACATCAGGATTTGGCGTTTGCAGCAACGCTTGTAGTGCCGCCGAACCATCTGCACCGGGTTTTGCGTTGGGCAGAGTTAGCTCAATGATGCGTCGACTAGAAAACAGGCTCATGGATTGCCATTCTTGGGTCAAGTCACCCCAGTTAAAACCTGTTTCTTGAATTAACTGAACGCGCTCTTCAAACCCTTGGCGTTTGGCTGCTTGGCGGATCTGATCCTTGGAGGTTTCGAGCAACCAAGGATCATCACCAAAAATCAGGTAGCAAGCGTGAAGCGGATTGAGATGGCGGGAGAGTTGATCAGGATAAACACGCATTTAAACCACTCTCCACATTTTATTGCAGTGCCACATTAATTTGGACCCTGCATTAATTCACCTCTGTGCTGGCCATGGATTGCAGGATCCGGTCGGCCGCCTGGATACGCATTTCTTTGACTAACAGTTCCATTTCACGGCTTTTCGCCAGTGCGGTGCGAGGGTCGTCTAAGTAATCGCGGCGAATTTCAATCTTGAAAGGCTGCGCCTCTTTGCCCGGCAAGGCCACGGCAAATTCGACGAAATAGATAAGCTCATACTCGGCCACATTGCCCGTAGGGTAAAGCGACAGGGTCGAACGCTCTAAGGAGTCGGTGATGAGCCTTAACACAGGCACATCATTGGCGGCATCGACAATCTTGACGTTGTTCAAACGTAACCGCTCACGCACCAAACGGGTGAGTTCGCTGTATTCGTCCGAGCTACTCAAACTGAGTTGATTGAGCTGCTCGGGGATTTGATAGCTACGTTGAAGCTTAAAACCGCAACCTGCGCTGGTCATAAGAACCAGCGCCATGATTGCGAAAGCTAAGCGTTTAATTAGCATAAGTTTTCGCGGTTTCCTGTTTGTCTTGTGGACAGCATCCGTTTATCACAGCAACGATGTTAGTTGGCAACGATGCTGAGCAGTTTACCGGGTACATAGATAACTTTACGAACCGTAACACCATCTAAGTACTTGATGACTTGCTCGTCCGCCATACCCAGCGCTTCAACTGATGCTTGGTCAGCATCGGCTGCGACTGTGATCTTAGCGCGCACTTTACCGTTCACTTGTACCACGATGAGCTTGCTGTCTTCTACCAGAGCAGATTCATCCACAACTGGCCATTGGCTGTCTTCGATACTGTTGGTGTTTCCCAGCTCATTCCACAGGGTGAAGCTCACGTGCGGGATGATGGGGTACAGTAAACGCACTACCGCAGTTAAGGCTTCGCCGATAATAGCTCGGTCTTGACCTGTGGTTTGTGGCGCTTTTTGCAGATGGTTCATCAGTTCCATTACGGCGGCAACCGCAGTATTGAACATCTGACGACGGCCGATATCATCGGTCACCTTCGCGATAGTCTTGTGCACTTCACGGCGCAGTGCTTTTTGCTCGCTTGTTAATTTGCTGACGTCTAGTGCTTCGCTGTTATCCTGCGCCACATATTCGCTGGCCAGTTTCCACAGACGTTTGATAAAGCGGTGCGCGCCTTCAACGCCAGACTCTTGCCATTCCAGCGTTAATTCTGGTGGTGAGGCGAACATCATAAACAGACGCACAGTGTCGGCACCGTATTTTTCGACCATTACCTGTGGGTCGATACCGTTGTTTTTCGACTTAGACATTTTGCACATACCGGTGTAAACCAGTTCGTTGCCGTCTTTATCGATAGCTTTAGTCACTCGGCCCTTGTCGTCTTTTTCGGTAGTGACTACATCCAGCGGAGACACCCATACACGGGCACCTTTATCGTTGGTGTAGTAGTAGGCATCGGCCAGAACCATGCCTTGGGTCAGCAGTTGTTTTGCTGGCTCGTTAGTGTTTACTAGGCCCGCGTCACGCAGCAACTTGTGGAAGAAGCGGAAATATAACAAGTGCATACAGGCGTGTTCGATACCACCAATGTACTGATCCACTGGCAACCAGTAGTTAGCCTTGGTTGGATCTAACATTTGATCAGCCTTTGGGCTGCAATAACGGGCGTAATACCATGAAGATTCCATAAAGGTATCAAAGGTATCAGTCTCGCGCAGCGCGTCTTGGCCGTTAACTTGGGTTTTCGCCCATTCTTTATCGGCCTTGATTGGGCTTTGGATCCCGTCCATCACCACATCTTCTGGCAGGATCACCGGCAGTTGATCTTCAGGTGTTGGGATAACAGTGCCGTCGGCTAAGGTCACCATAGGAATTGGTGCGCCCCAGTAACGTTGACGTGATACACCCCAGTCACGCAGACGGTAGTTTACTTGGCGTTTGCCTTTACCTTCAGCCACTAATTTGTCGGCGATGGCATTGAAGGCGCCGTCAAAGTCTAAACCGTCGAACTCGCCAGAGTTAAACAGCACGCCTTTTTCGGTGTAAGCCGCTTCGCTGATGTCTAACTCCCCGTCAACAGGTTTGATAACCGCTTCGATTGGCAGATTGTACTTTTTCGCAAATTCGTAATCGCGTTGGTCGTGGCCTGGAACTGACATCACAGCGCCGGTGCCATAGTTCATTAGTACGAAGTTAGCCGCCCAAATGGGTACTTGCTTGCCAGTGATGGGGTGAATCGCGTATAGACCTGTCGCGACGCCACGTTTTTCCATGGTGGCTAAATCGGCTTCTGACGTGGTGCTGTTTTTGCACTCATCGATAAAGGCAGCCAGCTCAGGGTTAGTTTGCGCCGCTAATTCTGCTAATGGGTGACCCGCAGCAATCGCTACATAGGTGACACCCATCAGGGTATCGGGGCGGGTTGTGTAGATGTCGAATGACTTGTCACTACCCGCTACACCAAAGGTCATTTCCACGCCTTCGCTGCGACCAATCCAGTTGCGCTGCATGGTCTTAACTTGCTCAGGCCAACCGTCTAAGGTGTCGATATCGTTTAATAGTTCTTCGGCGTAGGCGGTGATCTTAATGAACCACTGTGGAATTTCTTTTTGTTCTACAGGGGTATCACAACGCCAGCAGCAACCGTCTTGTACCTGCTCGTTTGCCAGTACGGTTTCATCATTAGGGCACCAGTTAACAGAAGCTGTTTTCTTGTAAACTAAGCCTTTTTCGTACAGTTTAGTGAAGAACCATTGTTCCCAGCGGTAATATTCTGGGGTACAAGTGGCGATTTCACGGCTCCAGTCATAGCCAAAACCCAGCAATTTTAGCTGGTTTTTCATGTACTCAATATTTTGATAAGTCCATGGTGCTGGTGCCGTTTTGTTGTTGATTGCGGCGTTTTCTGCAGGCAAACCGAAAGAGTCCCAACCGATAGGTTGTAGCACGTTTTTGCCTTGAAGACGCTGGAAGCGGGCAACCACATCGCCTATGGTATAGTTGCGAACGTGTCCCATGTGGAGTCGACCTGAAGGGTACGGAAACATCGAAAGGCAATAAAACTTTTCTTTGTTTGCATCTTCAGTAACTTCAAAGGTTTTGTTGTCGTGCCAGTGCTTTTGCACTAAGGCTTCAATTTCTGAGGGATTATATTGCTCTTGCATCACGCTATTTCCGGCAGTGCCGCCTATTTATTTGATCTAACGCCATATCGACGCGAATAAGATCTGCATAGAATAAACTAGAAGCGATGCATTAAAAAGGTTCTATGAAGGAGTATTGGTTATGAATGATAGAAGTAGTGCGCTACTAGGACTGTATCAAGCCTTAATTAACGAAGTGAAAGCGCAATTTGCGGAAGATAACTCGCTGACTGCAAAGAATTTATTTAAGTCTGTCACTCAAGGGAAGGAGTTTTTACGCCTCAAAGAACAAGCGGGGGAAGATGAGCTCGCCTTAGTGGAGCAATTCTTAAAGCGTGATATTGCCAGCTTTTTGCGTGAGCAAAATGCCGACAGCTTAAGCCACAGCCCAACGGTGATCACCCTAGAAAACACCCTTTGGCATTGGTTAAGTGAAATCACCGACCGCAGCCAAGTGGAATGGCATGAACTGGCTCAAGACTTTAAACACCACGGCTATTACCAGAGTGGCGATATTGTTAGCCAAGGGGTGATGGTGTGCACTAACTGTGGCCATGAAATGAGTATTGAGTTTCCGGGCGTGATCCCCGATTGCCCCGAGTGTGACCATGAAGAGTTTACCCGTGAGGCGTTAACGCCTTAGCCTTGTGGATGCGCCAGAAATAAAAAACGACGCTTAGCGTCGTTTTTTATTAGCCATCAACAGCCTTGGACATTGATATCGTAAAGCGGTGGTGTGTTGGCATCGGCTGCTTGGGTATAGCGGAAATAACATTGGTCATCGTTGACTAAGGTATTAGCATCCAAGTCGTAGCCATATATGTAATATCAATACCTTGATATTGAATGACGAGTTTATCATCTTTCTCTATCCATTTTTCGATATCGGTATTGTCCAGATAACCCCACTTGAGGCGGGTTTCTGCCACACCATCACCATTGAGGTCGATGTCAATAATATCATCACGGCCTGCGACGGCTTGACTCTGTAAGCTGGGCATTTGGGTCTTGGAATAGGCTAAGGTATTTGCGGCTTTTACACTGGCATGGAGTTGCAGCAGACTTTTTTCCCGCGCCTCTTTGCTCAGGCCGATAAATTTCGGCGCGGCGATAACCGCTAAAATCCCGAGCACTATGATAACGACCACGAGTTCGATTAAGGTAAAACCTTGAGTGCGTTTCTGATTAATCATTTCAAATTCTGTTGCTGCTTTTGACGACGGATAAAACCGAGTAACAGCAGAGCTCCACATAAGGCTAACAGTGGTGTTTGGCCGATTTTAGCAAACCAAGTTTGGCCTGTAACCAGTGGAATGGTGGCTCGCAATACACCCGTTTCAAATTGCGGCAGAGAAGCTGTGATATTGCCATGCTCATCGACAACGGCGGTTACACCATTATTGGTGGCGCGAACCAGAGGACGCCCTAACTCAATGGCGCGCATTTGAGCAATTTCCATATGTTGTAATGGACCATTTGAGGTGCCAAACCAGGCATCGTTGGAGACGGTTAACAGCAGATCCGTCCCGAGATTAACGCTGTCACGCAATTGTTCAGGGAAGGCTATTTCATAACAAATTGCCGGCGCAATTTTATGGCCTACCGCGCTCAAGTTCGGTTGTTGATAATCGCCACGCGCAAAAGAGGACATGGGCAGATTAAAGAAAGGCGCAATCGGCCGCAGTAAGGCTTGAAAGGGCACAAACTCACCAATCGGCAACAGATGGTGCTTTTTAAACTGGTTGCTGCCATCGCTCTCATAATCTGGGCTATCTTGCTGTTTCAGATTATGGTTACCTAATACAATCAGTGAATTATAAAAATCGTCATGTTGACGACTGATAATGCCAGTAATGATGGAGGTGTGGTTAAGGTTGGCCACTTTATTGGCATTATCCAAAAAGTCTTGCACCATAGATTCTGGCGCTGGGATCGCTGCTTCTGGCCAGACGATAATGTCAGCATCAAAGTGTTCACGGGACAAATCCATGTATTTCAACAGGGTTGGCCAGAGTGCATCGGGTTCCCATTTCATACTTTGCGGAATATTGCCTTGCACAAGCGCGACCTTGACCGACTCGCCTGTCGGCTTAATTTGTGAAAGCTTAGGCGCGACCCAAGTAGCGGCTGCGATGATGGGCAGTAAAATCAACAGACTTTTGTAGCGCTTGCTAAAACACAAGGCCAATGCGCCCGCAACCATGGCGATAATGAAACTTAATCCTAAGGCGCCAATAATACTCGCGAGTTCCTTTAATGGGCCTTCAGTTTGGGAATAGCCGGCCCAGATCCAGGGAAACCCTGTCATCACCCAGCCTCTGGCCCATTCGGTTAAGACCCAAAGCGCGGGGAAGAAGAGCAGGTTACGCCATAGCGAGGGAGTATTAGTGCGAGTCAACCACGCTAAACCCAGACCCGTTAAGGCTGGATAGAGGGCTAAATAGAGTGCTAACAGCGCCATTAGCCCTACTGAAGCGGCTAAGGGGAGGCCACCGAAGGTGTCCATACTGACATGCACCCAACTGATCCCAACGGCAAAACAGCCAAAACCAAAGCTTAACCAATGGAAAAAGCTTGCTTTAGGGCTTAAGGATTCACTCTGCCAAAGGGCTAACGCCATGGCGATAGGATAGATGATCCAGAAGGAATACGGGGCAAAGGAAAGCGCTGTACTGGCGCCTAAAATAAACGCCAGTACGAGGCGTAACGCACTCAATCGAGACTTTTGTTGGGCAAAAGCCCGAATGTTAGTTAGCACGGATCATTCTTCTTACAAGGAGAGTTATTCTTACGCAGAGGGTTATTCTACGTCTTCACCGATATTGGGATCGGGGAGTTTTACTCTGAGTTGGATTAAACGTCGGGTATCGGCGTTGATAACTTTAAATTCAATACCTTCGATCATGATGCTCTCATTGCGCTCCGGCAAGTGGCCAAAGGCATGGGACACCAAGCCACCAACGGTATCAAACTCTTCATCGCTGAAATGGGTGTTGAATTCTTCGTTAAAATCTTCGATAGGCGTAAGCGCCTTCACCATATAGACAGTATTGCCGACTTTGCGGATTTCGGTGTCTTCAGGGCTATCGTGATCGAATTCATCTTCAATCTCACCGACGATTTCTTCGAGAATATCTTCAATAGTTACCAGACCGGATACGCCACCGTATTCATCGACGACAATCGCCATATGGTAACGCTGGGAGCGGAATTCTTTGAGTAACACATCGACGCGTTTACTCTCTGGCACAACAACCGCTGGGCGGATCACGCGCTCAAGGGAAAAGGGTTCTTCACTGTTTGAGAAACCATAAGGGATCAAATCTTTAGCCAGTAAAATGCCTTCGATATGGTCTTTGTCTTCGTTAACCACTGGGAAGCGAGAATGGCCTGAACCGATAACAGTTGCGAGCAACTCTTCAACGGTATTGTCGATTTGAATCGCGACAATTTGAGCTCGTGGGATCATAATGTCCCGAACACGCATATCGGAAACTTCCAATACACCTTTAATCATTTCGCGGGTGTCTTCTGATATCAGTTCGCGCTGTTCTGCGCCATCAATTACATCAACTAAGTCTTCGCGATTTTGAGGTTCGCCCTGAAATAACTGACTTACTCTGTCAAACCAGCTTTTCTTTTGGGCGTTCGTACTCGGGGGGATATCGTCACTCATAGTTTTCTCATTAACCTTGATAGAGAGTATCTCAGTTAATTATTGTTCCTTATATGGGTCAGTAAAACCTAAGCTTTCAATGAGTTGAGTCTCTAAAGACTCCATCTCTTCGGCTTCTTCGTCTTCAATGTGATCATAACCTAGCAGATGCAGGCAACCATGTACAACCATGTGTGCCCAATGGGCTTCTAGAGTTTTATCTTGTTCACGCGCTTCATTTTCAACGACTGCGGCACAAATGACAAGATCTCCAAGCAGCGGAAGTTCAATTTCTGGCGGTGCTTCAAAGGGAAACGACAACACATTAGTGGGCTTGTCTTTCCCTCTGTAAGTGCTGTTTAGCATTTGGCTTTCACGGGCATCGACGATACGGATCGTCAGCTCCGCCTGTTCCATGCTATTACCAATGGCGGTTTTTACCCAGAGGGCAAATTGTTCTTCACTAGGAAGATAGTCACTCGCCGTGGCGTATTGCACATCTAAGGCTAAATCAAGACTCATGCTTTATAACTTCCTGTTGCGTTTGTGGGTGCGCTTGTTGATTGTCGCGGCGCTCTTTTTCGGCCTTTAATGCCTGCTCTTTACGATCAAAAGCCTCATAGGCTTCGACAATGCGAGCAACCACAGGATGACGCACAACGTCTTGAGACACGAAGAAGTTGAAGCTGATCTCTTCCACTTGGCTTAATACTTCAATGGCGTGGCGCAGACCTGACTTAACATGTTTGGGTAAGTCGGTTTGGGTGATGTCACCCGTGATCACCGCGCGTGAGTTAAAGCCAATACGGGTTAAGAACATTTTCATCTGCTCAACCGTGGTGTTTTGGCTCTCATCGAGAATAATAAAGGCATCGTTTAAGGTGCGGCCGCGCATGTAGGCCAAAGGCGCTACTTCGATAACGTTTTTCTCGATTAAGCGCTCGACCTTTTCAAAGCCGAGCATTTCAAACAAGGCATCATAGAGCGGGCGCAGATAGGGGTCGACCTTCTGGCTTAAATCGCCCGGTAAGAAGCCGAGTTTTTCCCCCGCTTCAACCGCGGGGCGGGTGAGCAGAATACGGCGCACTTCTTGACGCTCTAGTGCATCAACCGCGGCGGCCACCGCTAAGTAGGTTTTACCCGTTCCCGCAGGCCCAATACCAAAGGTAATATCATGGCGCACAATGTTGGCCACATAGGTGCTTTGGTTGGGGTTGCGCGGTTTTATCACGCCACGGCGGGTTTTGATAAATAAGGCTTTATCGTCACCGCTGTCGTCCTGCTCTAGGGCAATGGCTTCTTGAATTGCCAAATGCACTTGTTCAGGGTCGAGATCCGGCGTGCTGCCCTTGACCGTTTGAGTTTCAATATAGAGCTGCTTAAGTAAGTTATTGGCACTTAAACAGTGACGTGGTAATCCGGTAATTTGGAAATGGTTGTTCTTACGGACTATCTCAACGCCAACGCGACGCTCAATCTGTTTGATATTGTCATCGAAGGGACCGCACAGTGAAGCCAAACGGCGGGTTTCTGCTGGTTCGAGATACAAATTCATTGTGGTTAATTTACTGGACAAACAGTGCTCCTATTGTCAAATAACAAGCAAATTATCAAATACCAAGCAAAGTGCTGAGTGAAAGTCAAGTGCGATGTCAGTTTGCTATCGCTGCCTCTTATCAGAAGATAATTTCAGTTTACGAGCCATCTATCATAATTGCTAACGGAAAATCATCAATTACAGCAGTTGTTAAGGCCATAAAATAAGAGGGCGACATTGTCGCCCTCTTTATATAGGTACACTCACCCAAGATTTAAACCCTTAAGGTTTAAATTGAGTGACACCGAGATCATCATCTTGCTTATGCTTCGCCAGAATATCCGATGGGCGCAGGTTACGGCGCAGATCCATTTCATCTTCACCGCGGATAAATTTACCGCGTAGCGAGTTAGTGTAAACGTCGACAATCTCGACATCCACAAAGGTACCAATGTGTTTTGGTAAGCCTTCAAAGTTCACCACACGGTTGTTTTCGGTGCGACCGCGCAGTTCCATCGGGTTTTTCACCGAGGGGCCTTCAACCAGAATGCGTTGCACTGTACCCATCATATGGCGGCTGTAACGCATGGCCTGTTGAGTGATACGGTCTTGTAGAATCGCCAGACGTTGCTTTTTCTCTTCCATATCAACGTCATCGGGTAAATCTGCCGCTGGCGTGCCTGGGCGCGCACTGTAGATAAAGCTAAAGCTGTGGTCAAAACCTACATCTTCAATCAGCTTCATGGTATCGGCGAAGTCTTCTTTCGTTTCACCAGGGAAACCAATAATAAAGTCGGAGCTGATTTGGATATCAGGGCGGGCTTTACGCAGACGGCGGATGATTGACTTGTACTCAATCGCCATATGGCCACGCTTCATTGCGGTGAGAATGCGGTCAGAACCTGACTGCACGGGTAAGTGCAAGAAACTCACTAATTCAGGCGTATCTTCGTAAACGTCGATGATATCCTGGGTAAATTCAATCGGGTGACTGGTGGTGAAGCGAATACGGTCGATGCCGTCGATAGCGGCAACATAGCGTAATAGCTCGGCAAAGGTACAGATCCCGCCATCGTGGGTTGCGCCACGGTAGGCATTGACGTTTTGACCGAGCAGGTTAACTTCGCGCACACCTTGTTCTGCCAGTTGGGCAATTTCAAGAATGATGTCGTCCGATGGGCGGCTGACTTCTTCACCACGGGTATAAGGTACCACGCAGAATGAACAGTATTTGCTACAACCTTCCATAATTGACACAAACGCCGTTGGGCCTTCGGCGCGTGGTTCGGGAAGACGGTCAAATTTTTCGATCTCAGGAAAACTCACATCGATCACTGCTTTATCGCCGCGGCGTACTTGTTCGATCATCTCCGGTAGACGGTGAAGCGTCTGTGGGCCAAAGATGATGTCAACACAATGAGCTCGGTCTTTAATCGCTTTACCTTCTTGAGATGCAACACAGCCACCCACACCAATAATCAGGTCAGGATTTTTATCTTTGAGTGTTTTCCAACGACCTAACTGATGGAACACTTTTTCCTGTGCTTTTTCACGGATAGAACAAGTGTTCAGCAGCAGAATATCTGCTTCTTCTGCTTCTTCAGTTAAGGTGTAACCTTGGTATTCGCCTAAAAGATCCGCCATCTTAGATGAGTCGTACTCATTCATTTGACAGCCCCAAGTTTTAATATGGAGTTTTTTGCTCATCAGTTGTGTTGCCCTACGCTGCCCTGTAAAAAGAGTCCCGAGCCGTCGTTGCCTTGTAAAAAGACCAACAGACCGCCCAGTCAAAATAGCGCGACATTTTACCCGCAGTTGTGGCTGCTGACCAGCGTTGTCCACATTTTTACTCGCTAATCCTATCGGATTATGATACCCACAAAGAAGCTAGGTTTATCGCTATTGATGGGTTTTAGGTGATTTATTCTTGGTGACTTAGTGCAGCATTTGCCATTGGCAACAAGCTATTGCTGGAGCAAATGCCAATGTCTTCACGGATTTAGAGTCGAAATACGTTCAACATTTCCGTGGTGTAGTGATATAGGGCATAATCGAGCCTGTTGCGGTAACTGACGGTAACGTTTACATGGTTGGTGTGGCAGCCAATGCATTATTTATAGCGCAGCTGTTGCGAATGGCGATGGTGTGACAAGGTGCATTTGACAAGTCTAAACAACAATATGAGTGGTAATTAAGATGAGCCGAACAATGAGCCAAACACAGCAATCTGCACCGATAACATCAGAGACTCAATCCTTTGATGTGGTTTTAGTCGGTAGCGGCATGGTGGGCGCGGCAACGGCGATTGGTCTTGCACAGCAAGGACTTAACGTTGCTGTAGTTGAGTCCTTTACGCCCGAGGCTTATTCTCCAGAGCAGGCATTAGATGTGAGGGTTTCGGCAATAAGCGTTGCCTCTGAACATTTACTTGAGCAGTTAGGCGCATTAGACAGCTTACTTAAGATGCGTAATGTGCCTTATCTTGGCTTAGAGACTTGGGAGCTTGATGGCTGTATTACCCAATTCCATAGCTCACAAATCGGCGCTAGCCATTTAGGCCATATCGTTGAAAACCGTTTAGTGCAGCTCGCCCTGTGGGAGCAAATGCAGCAATGGGAAAATATTCAACTCTTTTGCCCTGAGCGCGTTGCCCACTTTGCGCGTGGCGTTGATACGGTAAGCGTGCACTTACAATCCGGTTATTCACTTGAGGCTAAGCTGTTGGTTGGCGCTGACGGTGCGAATTCTCAAGTACGCCAATGGGCGGGCATTGGGATTTCGGGTTGGGACTATGCTCAATCGGCCATGCTGATTAATATCCAAACCGCCCAAGGTCAACAAGATGTGACTTGGCAGCAATTTACACCTAGCGGCCCACGTTCCTTGTTACCTTTACCCGGTAATCATGCCTCGTTAGTTTGGTATGATGATGCCAATCGCATCAAACAGTTAATGCAACTGAATAATAAACAGTTGGCCGACCAAATTCGCCAGCATTTTCCATCTCGTTTAGACAGTGATTTTACGGTTGAGGCCAAGGGCAGCTTTGCGCTCACGCGCCGGCATGCTCAGGCTTATTTTAAGCCAAATGTGGTGATTTTAGGGGATGCAGCGCACACCATTAATCCGCTTGCTGGTCAAGGGGTTAACCTTGGATTTAAAGATGTTGGAGCTTTATTGACAGCCATCAAGACGGCATTAACTGAGGATAAACCATGGTGGTCAACCGAGGTATTAAGCCAATATCAAGCAAAACGTTACCTTGATAATCAGCTGATGATGACCACTATGGATGTGTTTTACGCTAGCTTTAGTAATGATATTTTGCCGCTTAAATTACTTCGCAATGGCGCATTAAAATTGGCCAATATCAATTCTCCCATCAAACAAACTGTACTTAAGTATGCGATGGGGCTCAATTAGTTCCTCGTTGTGAGCACTTGCTTACTCGGTATTTGTTGACTTACGCATTGAGTGCTAAAATGCCGCGTTTTTAACGAGTATAAGCGGCATTATTAGCTCAATATGGTCGACCTGTGTGCTTTGCCATCGACCAATTAACGCAGTATTGAGTGCCATTAGTGAGTGTCATGAGCGAAATTAAATTAATCGTAGGGCTTGCCAATCCGGGTACTGAATATGCCCAGACTCGCCATAATGCGGGTGCTTGGTATGTGGAAGAATTAGCCCGTATTTGTGGTGTGAGCTTAGTCGCCGATAGCAAGTATTTTGGCCTGACAGCCAGAGCCGTATTACACGGTAAAGATGTGCGTTTACTCATACCGACTACCTATATGAACTTAAGTGGTAAAGCCGTAGGTGCTTTAGCTAATTTCTTTCGTATTACACCTGAAGAAATTCTGGTGGCCCACGATGAGCTGGATATGCCACCGGGCGTGGCTAAATTTAAACTCGGTGGCGGCCATGGTGGTCATAACGGTTTAAAAGACATTATTGCCAAATTAGCCAATGATAAAAACTTCTATCGTTTACGGATTGGGATTGGTCATCCCGGCGATAAAAATAAAGTCAGTGGTTACGTACTGGGTAAGGCTCCCGCGAAAGAGCAAGAGCTGATCAATGCTGCCGTAGACGAAGCCGTTCGCTCAACTGAAATTTTATTTAAAGAGGACATGGTGAAAGCCATGACTCGATTACACTCCTTTAAAGCGGAGTAATATTTGGGTAGGCGCTTTGTTATAGGTCGCTATTCAAACGTCAAGACGATTTATCAATGTGCTGCCAAGGGGCAGTGCGACTAAAACTTGCTGGTGAGTGTGACTTGCCAGCCAATCATCGAGAGAAAGGTAAGAATATGGGTTTTAAATGCGGCATTGTTGGTCTTCCTAACGTAGGTAAATCAACGCTTTTTAATGCGTTAACTAAGGCTGGCATCGAAGCGGCAAACTTCCCGTTTTGTACCATTGAGCCAAACACTGGTGTAGTGCCTGTGCCGGATCCTCGTTTAGATGCGCTGGCGGCAATTGTTAATCCTCAACGTATACTGCCAACCACTATGGAGTTCGTGGATATCGCTGGCCTAGTTGCAGGCGCTTCTAAAGGTGAAGGTTTAGGGAACAAGTTCCTTGCTAACATCCGTGAAACCGATGCTATTGGTCATGTGGTACGTTGTTTTGACGATGACAACATCGTTCACGTTGCAAATAAAGTGGATCCTGCTCGCGACATCGAAGTGATCAATACCGAGTTGGCGCTTGCCGACTTAGATAGCTTAGAGCGCGCCGTTATTCGTCAGCAAAAACGTGCTAAGGGTGGCGATAAAGACGCTAAGTTTGAGGTTGAGGTTCTTGAGAAAATGCGTCCAGTGCTCGATGAAGCCAAAATGCTGCGCTCGATGGATCTTTCTAAGGAAGAATTAGAAGCTGTTGCTTACTTAAATTTCTTAACCTTAAAGCCAACCATGTACATTGCCAACGTGGCTGAAGATGGGTTTGACAATAACCCACACTTAGATGCAGTGCGTGCCATTGCTGAAAAAGAAAACGCCATTGTGGTTTCAGTGTGCGCTGCAATTGAATCAGAATTGGCTGAAATGGATGTTGAAGAACGCGATGAGTTTATGGCAGACCTTGGGTTAGAAGAGCCTGGGTTGGATCGCGTAATCCGTGCGGGTTACCAGTTATTGAACCTGCAAACTTACTTCACTGCGGGCGTAAAAGAAGTGCGTGCTTGGACCGTTTCTGTAGGCGCGACTGCACCACAGGCGGCGGGCGTTATTCATACCGACTTCGAACGTGGGTTTATCCGTGCACAAGTGGTGGCATTTGACGACTTTATTGCCTATAAAGGTGAAGCTGGCGCCAAAGAAGCGGGTAAATTACGTGTAGAAGGCAAGACTTATATCGTTCAAGATGGCGATGTGATGCACTTCCTGTTTAACGTATAAGTTAGTCATTATTGGGCTAAGCTGTAGAAAGTTAGGCAAAATACGGGCAACAGAGGCTGATTTAGTGCATCTGTTGCTCAGTTTGGTGAAGTAATAGCCGAACGGTTTGTATCAAGGAAAATAGCGAAAAAAAGCTGTTGACCTCGATACCTCGAATAAGCATAATACGCCCCGTTCCTCGCTACGAGGGGCGCGCAATAACGAAGTGGCAATGTAGCTCAGCTGGTTAGAGCACAGCACTCATAATGCTGGGGTCGCAGGTTCAAGTCCCGCCATTGCTACCATTTCGTTATACTAGCTTTTGCTAGCATCGCTTCAGGATGTAAAATTGAAACTGTGCGGGAATGGTGAAATTGGTAGACACGCCAGATTTAGGTTCTGGTGCCGCAAGGTGTGAGAGTTCAAGTCTCTCTTCCCGTACCATTATTTTAAACATCTGCGTTAGCGGGTGATGAAACAAGTTTTAGTTGGGGTATCGCCAAGCGGTAAGGCACCGGGTTTTGATCCCGGCATACCTAGGTTCGAATCCTAGTACCCCAGCCATCATTTCATGTTTCTCAGTTTTTGGGGTATCGCCAAGCGGTAAGGCACCGGGTTTTGATCCCGGCATACCTAGGTTCGAATCCTAGTACCCCAGCCATGGCAATGTAGCTCAGCTGGTTAGAGCACAGCACTCATAATGCTGGGGTCGCAGGTTCAAGTCCCGCCATTGCTACCATATTTAAATCCACGTAAATCAATTGGTTTATCTGGTAAAAATCCAGAGATGCTTGTATGAGTGAATCTGGTACATTTTGATGCGGGAATGGTGAAATTGGTAGACACGCCAGATTTAGGTTCTGGTGCCGCGAGGTGTGAGAGTTCAAGTCTCTCTTCCCGTACCATCAAAATGCAACCTTTACGGTTAAAACAAGTTAATTGGGGTATCGCCAAGCGGTAAGGCACCGGGTTTTGATCCCGGCATACCTAGGTTCGAATCCTAGTACCCCAGCCATAATTAAAAAGCCCGTCCTTTGACGGGCTTTTTGCTTTCTGTCGTTTGTATATGCTTGTCGATTCATCCTCTGGTTACTTCGCTATTTTTCAATCTTCTTCTCCATTGTTAGTGTGTTATGGCATTGCTGAGTGTTTTGGCGATATGAGAATGACTAATGGCTAAGATGCACTTAATTGGCTTAGACAGGTGTTTATAGAGATAAAAAGCCACAGTGTTCAATAAACACTGTGGCTAACACCGATAAAAGTGAAATGCGACTAAAAAGCTCGCCGAGCGTTGAGTCGTGGTTATTGTACGGGTTTTACTTCTTTAACTGCTGTGGGAGCTGCGACTTCGTTCACCGCTTTTTCAAGCACCGTTTCCTGTGTAGCTTTTACATCGCCTGTGGCAACCGCTTTTAGGGGCGCAGCTGCTGGGATTTGTTCTTGCAGTTTTTCCGTGCCAGCTTCTATGGCCTTTTGCTGCAGTTTTTGCGGATCCGTATAGTCAGCCAGTTCTTTTGGCCAGCTTGGAACGAGTTTCTCTGCTTGATTGGTAAACTGCTCAGAGATAATTTTTGGCGAGCCACCCGTTAATAACATCACTGCCATTTGGTTGGTTTCTGAATTCCATACAAATCCGGCTTTTTCGGCCATTTCAGGCACGGGAGTATAAGTCGACACCATATAAAATAAGGGGCCTTCCTGTTGAATTTTGTCGGCAGTTTTTAACAGAGATACTGTGGTCTCATAGTTATCACCGAGTAGCGACTTCATACGATCTTTAATGAGAGGCTGTTCGAATAGCCCGACATCATTAGGATTTAATCCTACGAGGGGTTTTAGCAGTGCCCACATCAGTTGGCCTTGAGGCGACATTAACAGCAGTGGAGCAACACAGGCGTTTAGCATTAATGCGAGCCAAATAATGTTAAGGCAACGCATTTTTTTGAGCAGAGTTGTACCCAAGATGATATTTCCTTTGGAAGTACCAGCAAGTCGCCGGCGGCGGATTGTAGCCGATTGTGATTCTGTAAACGAGAGGGGGAAGAGGGTAAATTTTAAGTGTGATTTTAAGTCCAAATGTTGCTTTTTATCTATATGAATTAATTGTAATTCTCCAAATGTTGCAAAGTATCTTTATTCGAGAGTTTGTCTCCCTTCAAGTTATACCAGTGCTGCTTTTATCTAACGCTACCGTATTGAGTATGTAAAGATTGTAAACTTGGTGCTTTTTGATAATAAATATCATTTACTATCAGCCCATTAATTTTATTTCATACAGGCACTAAGTTCTGCTGTGTTTTGGCGATTTTAGGCAGCAATCCCTGAAATACCTTTTTTGAGAGTCAGTCGTTGAAATTTAAAGTCAGTAAATCATCTCTTTCCTACGCACGCATTATCCATGTCTACGTCTCAATGGCGTTGCTTTTGTTAATGCTATTTTTCGCGATTACGGGGATCACCTTAAATCACCCCAATTGGTTTTCGTCTGCGGATCAAGAGCCACTGCGCGAGCAGTTTGATATTCCCAGTTATTTAATTCCCGCTGCGTCGCAGGAGCCCGAGTGGCGTTTAGCTGCGGGGCATTGGCTTAAAAGTCAATGGGATATGGATATTACCACTGCCGATATCGATGAGGATGAAATCAGCCTAGTGAGTAAGGGGCCTGGTACCTATCGCACAGTCACCCTCGATCTGCTCGACGGCAAAGCCTATATCGAGACCTTAGATTATGGCGTTGTCGCAGTGCTAAATGATCTGCACAAGGGCCGTAATACTGGAAGTGTCTGGGCTTGGGTACTCGATCTTTGTGCGCTGTTGATTATTTTGTTCTCACTCACGGGTGCTTATTTACTGTTACCTCAAACCAAAAGACTAAAAAAATCGTTGTTTTATATGGTGATCGTCAGCTCTGGCTGCGCACTTGTTTATGTTTATTTTGTTCCATAGGGAGAGCCGATTGATGATGCGTCATCTTATTCGCACCACTGCTATCGGTGCGTTGTTTGTGAGTTCTGCGGTATTGGCCGCACCGAAAATGACCGTGGATTTAACCTTGCCAGAAATTACCGAGGGCCAGTATCACAGACCCTATGTGGCTGTATGGGTTGAGGATGCCAAGGGCCAAACCGTTAAAACCATAAGCCTATGGGTATGGGATGAAGGCCATAAATGGCTCAAGGATATTCGTCGTTGGTGGCGTAAAGCCGGACGTGAGGATATGAGCTTTGTCGATGGTATCGCCTCAGCAACACGTCCTGCTGGCCACTACAAAATTGATTGGGACTTAAAAGATGATGCAGGTAAACCTCTTGTTCCTGCCTCCTACACGGTGTTTATCGAAGTGGTGCGTGAGCATGGTGGCCGTGATTTGGTCAGACAAAACTTTGATTTATCGGCGGGGGATTTTACCGCCCAATTACCCGCCACCACTGAAACTGGCGTTATTGATATTCGCTTAAGCGGCATGACTCGCTAAGCCTAGTATTTAACGAAAAGGATATGAAGATGAAATTACGTTTTGTTGCCTTAGTTAGCGCACTGTGCATCAGCCCATTTGCCAGCAGCCATGACCGCTGGATTCTACCTAGCCACTACAATGTGTCGGCAGAAAGTAATGAGGCAGTTTGGATTACTTCTGATGTTTCCGCTAGTAACCAAGTGTTTATGGTTGATAAGCCTGTTACGGCTAGCGATGTGAAAGTGTATTTACCCGATGGCAAGGCGAGTTCACCAAGTTCGAGCTACACTGGCGGCCGTAAATCGGTTTTCGATGTGCAGCTATTACAAGACGGCACCTATAAGTTCGAGAAAGAAGTTACGCCTCGGTATTTTTCGGTTTACAAAGTCAAAGGAAAAGAAGAGGTAGTGCGTAGTCGTCTTGATAAAAAAGCGACCGCAGCTGTCATGCCAAAGGATGCCTATGATCTTAAAGGCTCATTAACCGTTGCTAGGGTTGAAACCTATGTGACTCGCAATAAACCAACCGATAAGGTACTGGCACCTAAAGGTGAATACTTAGAATTAGTACCTATCACGCATCCTGCTGATATTGTTGAGAATGAACCTGCAACACTGCAATTTGTCTATGATGGAAAGCCCGTTGAAGGCGTCAGCGTAGCCATTATGAAGGACGGTAGCCTATACCGTAACAAGCCAGAGGAAATTAGCTTAACCTCTGATAAAGAAGGTAAAGTGGCGATGACGTTACCTGCCGCTGGCCGTTATTTATTACATGCCTCTATCGAGCGCCCAAGTCCTGATAAATCACTTGCCGATAAGACGGTAAGCGAAATCTTTTTGACCTTCGAAGCAGGGCTTGAATAAGCTAAGACTTTATTACTAAAGTGATTAATGCCCACAAACTTAGTTTGTGGGCATTTTTGTTTTTGGCTCTTGCCGTAATTAAGATCGCACTATCATTCTTTACTACTAGCATCTGGGCGCTAGCTTCAGTAAGCTGCAAGGGTGCACAGTTCTTGATGCATCCCACGCGCATAACGATTAGAATAGCGCAATTCCACCCTGATTTTACTGTGTTGACCTTAGCGTCGGCACGGGTTGCTTTTGTTTAAAGGAGACGAAAGAAGTTATGACTAAGGTTCCTATGACAGTTGTCGGTGCAGAACAGCTGCGTAAAGAGTTAGATATGCTCAAGTTTGAACGTCGCCCTAAAATCACTGAAGCGATTGCCTCAGCGAGAGAATTAGGCGATCTGAAGGAAAACGCTGAATACCACGCAGCCCGTGAAGAGCAAGGTATTTGTGAAGCGCGTATCCGTGATATTGAAGGCAAACTTTCTAACGCGCAGATCATCGATGTGACTAAGATGGTGAACAACGGTCGTATTATTTTTGGCGCGACTGTGACTATCTTAAATCTCGATACCGATGCTGAAGTTACCTACCGAATCGTAGGTGACGATGAAGCCAACATCAAAGAAAACCTGATTTCAGTCAACTCTCCGATCGCCCGAGGATTAGTGGGTAAAAACGAAGGGGATGAAGTGTCTATCACGACCCCCGGTGGTTTGACCGACTACGAAATTATTTCGGTGCAATATATCTAAGCCTTTATATCATCAGATTATTTACCATTGAAAGCCGCTTTTAGCGGCTTTTTATTTTTAGCCCAAAACCACCTACTTCAGTAGGTGGTTATCATCATTTGAGGCTTTGCCTGTATACCTACCCATGTTAAATGCATCTTTGATTTTTAGCGAAGTCAAAAGAGGCAAATAACATGAGTAGATACGAGCAAGCATCGCATGTGTTCTGGCGATGTCAATATCATATAGTCTGGACACCAAAGTACCGCTTTCGGATATTGAAAGGTAATGTCGGAAAAGAGGTTTATCGATGCATTCAGGTTTATTGCCATCAAATGGGATGCATAGTCATGGAGCTAAATGTTGAAGTTGACCATGTTCATTTAGTGGTGAAGGTACCTCCGAAGATATCTATATCGAATTTAATGGGGGCGTTAAAAGGTAAGATAGCTTTGAAAATATTCAGTAAATTTCCTTACCTACGTAAGAATAAACTTTGGGGAAATCATTTTTGGCAGAGAGGATACTTCGTCGATTCGATTGGAATTAACGAGGAAATAATCCGTAGATACGTTAGGCATCAAGAGAAAGTAGAGCGGCAAGAGCAGGGTCAACTTGCTCTTGAATAAAGGCCCCCTTTTAGGGGGTTAAAACAAAGCCACCTTCTTCAGAAGGTGGATTCTTTACGTCTTTTGGATACTTAACTCGCTGTGCAATAAGTCTCTTTGCAGTGCAAACTTAGCAAGATGGATAAAGTTTAATTTGCCTCTGAGTTGGCAGTTACTTAAGCTGCATGCTTGGAACTTTCTATGTTTTTAATAAAGCTATTCAAGAAAGCGTTGTTTTTCCTGTAAACATTTTTCACGTAAATTGCTGCGTGCACCTTTTAGGATCTGAGTTTGATTAAGTTTTGGCGCCAAGGATTAATGTTACTCTGTGTGTCGATCATTTTGATCGCCCATACGAGTGGCTATGCGCCGCGCAGCTTAACCGCTCAGCATTTTGCGCCTAAAACAGTAGTGACAACTGTGCTGACTGCGGATACGCCGTCAATCGCAGCGCAAGAAAATACGACATCGCGCCATTCAACTGAACAATCGACTGCGAACGAGAGTAAAGCGGTTTGCATTGCTTCTGATAAGGTGCAAGCCTCCGATTGTTCCGAACCTGAATTCGTTAGTCATTCTGACGATTTTAATTTTGCCCCGGTTAACTCCCAGCGCTTTATCAATCTTGTTCAGCATGATATGCGCGAAGTGAAGCCTGTTTACCTGTTGGCCTTTGAGTTCGAACCCGAGCCTGCGCCCGCATTAGGGGAAAATATTCGCCTCGATGCTCGCCCGGATTGGACCCTCTTAGCCGAATCTTCACCCGCGCGGATCTCCGGCTGGAAAGTATCCAACCTCCAATATCGCTTTAGTCAGCAAGCCGCTTAATTCACCGCTCCCTGTAGCAAGTTAGCAAGGCTTATCCATAACGATACCGTTTGAGTTTGTTATCTGAACCAGAGGTCGTTAGGGATACCTTTGATTAACTTCGCATTTTGTCATCCGAAACCTGTACCCGATAACCTAGCATCAAAGCCTGCGGAATGACTGCCGCAGATACGACTGAATTGCATTGGATTAAATGCATTCGGTTTAGACGGATTTGAATCGGTTATCACCACTGAGTTTGCTGCGTTTAGCGTTCTCCTTGTGGGATCGGTGTTTACAGGTTTCACCGTAATACAGTGATTGTTCGCTCATGTTTGAAGGCGTTAATACGCCACTGATTACTATCCGAGCGGGCAAAACTATGCGAGTGATATCTATGGATAAAATTCAGAGTAAAAAGCTGCTAAATCATTATTCAGCTTGGAAATACGTTGTGCTAATTGTCACGATTATTGTGATGTTATTTAGCGCTTTACCGACTTGGTATGGTGAAGACGCCGCCGTGCAGGTGGGCGCTAAAGCAGGGCTTAACTTAACCCCTATTGAACTGCGGGATAAATTAAAAGCGCAGGGCGTTGAGGTGAAGCGTATCGAAGTTAAGCATGCCCAACATGGCAACGCCAATAGCTCAGAAGATGGGCAAACCCTTATTGTACTCAATGATGACAGCGAGCAAACCTTAGTGAAGACCTTAGTGTCATCCATGGTGAGTGAGCCGAAAGAACTCACGCTGGCATTGGTGAGTGCTGCGCCGAGTTGGCTGCAAAATATGGGGTTTGAACCGATTAAGCTCGGGCTCGATTTACGCGGCGGGGTGCAATTTTTGCTGGATGTGGATGTGCAACCTGTCTACCAAGCCCAAGCAGATGCCCTAGTCGAATCCTTAAGACAATTTTTACGCGAACAGCAAATCCGTGGCGCCAGTGTGCGTATTGACAACACGCGCGATGATGCCGGATTACAAATAGCGATTGCATTAACGGATGCTTCAGCATCAGACAATAACGCCCGTGCTGCCATACGTCAGTTTATCCAGCAAAGCTATCCAACATGGCAATTAACCAATGGGGATAATGGCTTAGTGGTAAAGCTTGCTCAAGATGAGCAAATTAAGTTACGTAATTTAACGGTGCAGCAAAACCTACAAATCATGCGTAGCCGTATTGAAGAGTTGGGGATCACTGAGGCTCTAGTGCAGCGTCAGGGTGAACACCGTATCCGCATCGAGCTGCCTGGTGTACAAGACCCAGCAGCCGCTAAAAACGTAATAGGCGCGACCGCAAGCCTCGCCTTTTTTGAGGTTAAAGAATCGGGTTCAGTGAACGCGCAGGTGCTGAAGGATAAATCTGGCAATCCCGTTTATGTGGCACGCACGCCCGTATTAGGTGGCGATCATATTGTCGATGCCCGTGCCAATATTGGTGAAATGGGCATGGCCGAAGTGAACATTCACCTCGACCGTATTGGCGGGCAGAAGATGTCGGAGTTTTCCCGCGCCAATATCGGTAAGCCGATGGCAACATCCTATAGCGAATATAGCCGGGATGAGCAGGGCAAAGCTAAGCAAACACAACAGATCATTAGCGTCGCGACCATTCAATCCCAACTAGGTGATCGTTTCCGTATCACTGGTGCAGGGACCTATCAAGAAGCGCAACAATTAGCGCTGCTGCTACGTGCAGGTTCAATGACGGCGCCTGTGACAATCGTTGAAGAACGCACTATTGGCCCAACACTTGGTGCTGAAAATATTGAAAACGGCTTTGCCGCACTCGGTTTAGGTATGGGGATTACGCTGCTATTTATGGCGCTCTGGTATCGCCGCCTCGGTTGGGTGGCAAACGTGGCACTGATTTCTAATATGGTGATCCTGTTTGGCCTACTAGCGCTTATTCCTGGTGCAGTACTGACCTTACCAGGTATTGCAGGTCTAGTATTGACTGTCGGCATGGCGGTCGATACTAACGTGCTGATATTCGAACGGATAAAAGATAAGTTAAAGGAAGGACGAAGCTTTGCCCTTGCCATCGATACTGGTTTTGATAGTGCATTTTCAACCATTTTCGACGCCAACTTCACTACGATGATCACCGCAGTTGTGCTCTATTCCATCGGTAATGGTCCGATCCAAGGTTTTGCCTTGACCTTAGGCTTAGGTCTTCTGACCAGTATGTTTACCGGTATTTTTGCTTCAAGAGCCTTGATTAACCTTGTTTATGGGCGTGATGCGCGCCGTCATGTGAGGGTATAAAAATGAAGAATATTAATCTGACTAAATGGCGCTATATTTCGAGCGCTATCTCGATCTTTTTAATGCTGGCCTCACTTACTATCATTGGCGTGAAGGGTTTTAATTGGGGCTTAGATTTTACTGGCGGGGTGGTAACCGAAGTACAACTTGATAAAAGAATCACCACTAGCGAATTGCAGCCATTACTGAACGCGGCTTATCAGCAAGAAGTGACAGTGATATCTGCGAGTGAGCCTGGGCGCTGGGTATTGCGTTATGCCGACACTGCACAAAGCAATGTGGATATTGCGCAAACCTTAGTGCCACTGGGCGAAGTGCAAGTGCTAAATACCAGTATTGTCGGCCCGCAGGTGGGTAAAGAGCTAGCAGAGCAGGGGGGGCTCGCGTTATTAGTCGCTATGTTAGCTATCTTAGGCTATTTGAGTTATCGCTTTGAATGGCGCCTCGCCTCTGGTGCGTTATTTGCGTTAGTACACGACGTCATTTTTGTACTCGCGTTTTTTGCGCTGACACAGATGGAATTTAATCTAACCGTGCTGGCGGCGGTGCTGGCTATCCTTGGCTACTCACTGAATGACTCAATCATTATTGCCGATCGTATTCGTGAATTATTGATTGCAAAACCCAAACTTGCGATTCAGGAGATTAACAACCAAGCGATTGTCGCGACATTTTCGCGCACTATGGTGACCTCGGGGACCACTCTGATGACGGTTGGAGCACTATGGATAATGGGCGGTGGGCCGCTAGAAGGATTCTCGATAGCCATGTTTATTGGCATTTTAACCGGCACGTTCTCCTCGATATCAGTCGGGACCTCCTTGCCAGAGTTTCTCGGCTTAGCCCCTGAGCACTATCAAGTTAAACCCATTAGCGATACACCATAGACGTTAAAACAAAACGGCCACTCATTTGAGTGGCTGTTTTGTTTAAGGCTGGAAAATTATTTCGCTCTTGGCAAAGCAATTTTCATTTCTGGTGATTGACGATAAATCACCAGAATATGACCAATAAGTTGCACTTTTGCAGATTGAGTTTCACGTACTATGGCATCAACGATGGCATTTTTTAGCTCTCTGTCGGCAGAGGCTACTTTCACTTTAATCAATTCATGATAAGCGAGTGCGCTTTCAATTTCAGCGAGTACACCTTCAGTCAATCCATTGGCACCAAGCAGCACCACTGGCTTTAAATTATGCGCCAGACCTTTTAAATGCTGTTTTTGTTTGGTTGTTAAGTTCATTTCTACCAACTTTTGCTGAGTTACTGTTGAAAAACCGCTATTCTACCCTTATATAGCCTTTGTGTAACTCTCAATTGTTGCGGATTTTAAATGTCAGGTAAAAAACGTACGGCCAGTTCCAATCGCTGGATGCTGGAACACTTTGATGATCATTATGTCAAACTAGCACAGAAACGGGGATTGCGTTCTCGCGCTGCGTTTAAGCTTGAAGAGCTTCAGCAAAAGGATCAATTGATCCGCCCAGGTATGACGGTTGTTGACTTAGGGGCCGCTCCAGGTGGTTGGTCACAGGTTGCTGTTAAGCTAGCTGGAGACAAAGGTAAAGTCATCGCCTGTGATATTTTACCTATGGATCCCATCGTCGGCGTGGATTTCTTGCAAGGGGACTTTCGTGAAGAGAAAGTGCTCGAAGCATTGCTAACTCGCGTCGGTGCGGATAAGGTTGACGTTGTATTGTCTGATATGGCGCCCAACATGAGTGGTTCAGATGGTGTCGATCAGCCGCGCGCCATGTATTTAGTCGAGTTGGCGTTAGATATGTGTCATCAAGTTTTGGCACCTAACGGCAGTTTTGCGGTCAAAGTCTTTCAGGGGGAGGGGTTTGACGAATATATGAAGGCGGTTAAAGAGGCATTCAAAGTCGTAAAAACACGTAAACCGGACTCGTCGCGGGCACGCTCCCGTGAGGTCTATCTTGTGGCGACAGGGTACAAGTTGTAGTACCCTAGCGTTAATCATCGCAAGACTTTATGAGGTCTAGTAATTTGAGTGACATGGCAAAAAATCTAATACTCTGGGTTGTCATCGCCGTTGTGCTGATGTCAGTGTTTCAGGGTTACTCCCCCTCTTCTTCGTCATCGCAGAAGATGGATTATTCTACTTTCCTAGACAATGTTCGTGATGGACAAGTCGCCAGCGTTGAAGTGAAAAGTGACCAACGTACTATCGAAGGTTCTAAGCGCACGGGCGAAAAATTCACGACCATCATGCCACTGTATGACCAAGATTTAATTAATGATCTTGACCGTAAAGGCATCACTATGAAAGGGCAAGAAGCCGAAGAGTCTGGGTTCCTAACTCAAATCTTCATCTCTTGGTTCCCTATGTTATTGCTTATCGGAGTATGGATTTTCTTCATGCGCCAGATGCAGGGCGGCGGTGGCAAAGGCGCTATGTCCTTTGGCAAGAGCAAAGCCAAGCTGATGAGCGAAGATCAAATCAAGACCACTTTTGCTGACGTTGCTGGCTGTGATGAAGCCAAAGAAGAAGTGAAAGAGCTGGTCGATTATCTGCGTGATCCAACCAAATTCCAAAAACTGGGTGGCCGTATTCCAACGGGCGTGCTCATGGTTGGCCCACCAGGTACAGGTAAAACCTTGCTTGCTAAAGCGATTGCTGGCGAGTCAAAGGTGCCTTTCTTTACCATTTCGGGTTCTGACTTCGTGGAAATGTTCGTCGGTGTTGGTGCATCTCGTGTGCGTGATATGTTCGAACAAGCGAAGAAATCAGCTCCTTGTATTATCTTCATCGACGAAATCGATGCCGTAGGTCGCCAACGTGGCGCAGGCTTAGGTGGTGGTCACGATGAGCGTGAGCAAACCCTTAACCAGATGCTGGTTGAGATGGATGGCTTCGAAGGTAACGAAGGGATTATCGTGATTGCGGCGACCAACCGCCCTGACGTATTGGACTCTGCGCTGCTGCGTCCAGGTCGTTTCGACCGTCAAGTGGTTGTTGGCTTGCCAGATGTTCGCGGTCGTGAGCAAATTCTTAAAGTGCATATGCGCAAAGTGCCACTTTCTGAAGATGTTAAAGCGAGCGTGATTGCCCGTGGTACGCCAGGTTTCTCCGGTGCCGATTTAGCCAACTTAGTTAACGAAGCTGCACTGTTTGCGGCGCGCGGTAATCGCCGTGTGGTCGGTATGGAAGAATTCGAGCGTGCAAAAGACAAGATCATGATGGGTGCTGAGCGCCGCTCTATGGTGATGTCGGAAGCCGAAAAAGAAATGACGGCATACCACGAAGCGGGCCACGCGATTGTGGGCTGTTTAGTGCCAGAGCATGACCCTGTGCACAAGGTCACCATTATTCCACGTGGTCGTGCACTCGGCGTGACCTTCTTCTTACCTGAGGCCGATGCGATTAGCCAAAGCCGTCGTAAGTTAGAAAGCCAGATTTCGGTTGCCTACGGTGGTCGTTTAGCCGAAGAGCTGATCTACGGTAGCGAAAAAGTGTCTACAGGTGCCTCGCAAGACATTAAATACGCGACATCGATTGCCCGTAATATGGTGACCCAATGGGGCTTCTCCGACAAGCTTGGTCCATTACTCTATGCCGAGGAAGAAGGTGAAGTATTCTTAGGGCGTAGCATGGGTAAAGCCAAGGCGATGTCCGATGAGACTGCGACGCTTATCGATGCTGAAGTGAAGGCCTTTATCGACAAAAACTACGGCCGTGCCAAGCAAATTCTGCTGGATAACATCGATATTCTGCATTCGATGAAAGACGCGCTGATGAAGTATGAAACCATTGATTCACTGCAAATTGACGATTTGATGAACCGTCGTGAAGTGCGTCAGCCTGCTGATTGGCAAGCAGATGACAATGGTTCAAATGACAAAGGCAATGGCAAAGGTGAACCTGCGGTTAAAGTCGACGAAGTGGTTAAGTCAGCGCCTGTTGAGTCAGAGCTGAAAGATGCCGATGAGTCACCCGCTAAATAACGTTTGTTAATTGAAAGAGAACCCCGTTAAGGGGTTTTCTTGTTTTATCTTGCTAGAAAATTGACTGCGCTGTCATTCAATATAAATCAGTTACATGAGTGAACTGCGCAGAATACGGATGAAACGCGCTAGCAAGCTGTCCCAAATGGAGTCAATGCGTGTTTGAATTAATTGCTGGAACCAAACGCTTATCCTTAGCTTCGCCCGTAGTCATGGGCATTCTGAATGTTACTCCCGATTCCTTTTCCGACGGTGGAAAGTTTTCTTCTTTTGAACTGGCGTGCCAGCATGCCGATGAAATGGTTGCTCAAGGAGCGCTCATCATCGATATCGGTGGCGAGTCGACAAGGCCTGGGGCGGCCGATGTGAGTGTTGAGGATGAACTCGCACGGGTGATCCCTCTGGTAGAATATGTCGCGAAACACCATGATGTGTGGATTTCGGTTGATACCAGTAAACCAGAAGTGATGCGACAGGCGGTAAATGCTGGCGCGCACTTAATCAACGATGTTCGGGCGTTATTGGAGCCTGGGGCACTAGAGACTGCGGCGCAGTTGAATGTGCCCATTTGTTTGATGCACATGCAGGGCGCGCCGCGTACTATGCAATCGGCGCCCGAATATCACGACGTTGTTGCCGATGTCTTTAAATTCCTCAATGAGCGTATTCAAGCCTGTTTGGAGGCTGGGATCCCGCGGGAACGGTTGTTAATCGACCCAGGTTTTGGCTTTGGTAAAACCTTAGAACATAACTATGAACTGCTAGCAAAGTTAGAGTGTTTTGCGCAGTTCGAACTGCCGATATTGATAGGTTTATCCCGTAAGAGCATGATAGGAAACCTCCTTGCTAGGCCGACCTCTGAGCGTTTAGCTGGGAGCCTTGCTGGCGCCATGATAGCAGCCCAGAAAGGGGCACATATTATTCGTGTCCATGATGTCCCTGAAACTGTCGATATGCTGAAAGTGTTACAAGCGACACAGGCATATCTATAGAGGCTATTTTTGTTAAGTATTTCATTAATATTATGATCCCAATCGAAGGGACACATTGAAGTTTGTGGGGCGATATGAGCGAACGTAAATTTTTTGGAACCGATGGTATTCGTGGCAAGGTAGGTTCAGGCCAGATGACACCCGAGCTGGCATTGAAGTTGGGTTGGGCTGCTGGACGGGTGTTATCCCGTAGCGGCACTAAGAAAGTGATTATTGGTAAAGATACCCGTATCTCGGGGTATATGTTTGAATCAGCTTTAGAGGCGGGCCTTTCGGCAGCGGGTTTGAATGTGATGCTGATGGGGCCCATGCCAACGCCAGCGGTAGCTTATTTGACTCGTACTTTTCGCGCCGAAGCAGGTGTGGTAATTAGTGCTTCCCACAACCCTTACTATGATAACGGCATTAAGTTTTTCTCAACTGATGGCAGTAAGCTTGATGATAATCTTGAGCTTGAAATCGAAGCCGAATTAGAAAAGCCCTTAGAGTGTGTTGAATCACATCTGTTGGGCAAAGTGTCACGAATTGAAGATGCACGCGGCCGTTACATCGAATACTGCAAAGGTAATTTCCCTGCAGATCACACATTAACAGGGTTAAAAATTGTCGTCGATTGTGCCCATGGTGCAACTTATCACATCGCACCAGCGGTATTTCGCGAGTTAGGCGCCGAAGTGATTGCCATTGGTGATAAACCAAACGGAGTCAATATCAATGACAAAGTTGGCGCAACGTCCATGGCAAAGATTTGTGAAACTGTTTTGGCCGAAAGTGCCGATTTAGGGATTGCGCTCGATGGCGATGGTGACCGAATTATGATGGTCAATAGCAAAGGTGAGGTGATCGATGGCGATCAAATTCTTTATATCCTTGCCTGTGATGCCAAGGCTCGTGGTGTGTTACGCGGAGGTGTGGTTGGGACGTTAATGTCTAACCTTGGCCTCGATTTAGCACTTCAGGCGTTGGATATTCCCTTTGCTCGCTCTAAAGTGGGCGACCGTTATGTGATGGAGTTACTCAAAGAACTCGATTGGCGTATCGGCGGTGAAAACTCGGGGCATATTCTTAATCTCGACCATGGCACGACCGGTGATGGTATTGTTGCTGGTATTTTGGTGCTGGCGGCCATGCGTCGTCAAAATGCAACCTTAGAGCAGTTAACTGCGGCAATGGAAATGTTGCCACAGGTGTTGGTGAATGTGCGTTTTGAAGGCGAACATGATCCATTAAGCTCTGATAAAGTTAAAGCTGCTCAAGCTCAGGTTGAATCACAACTGGGCGCTCGAGGTCGCGTATTGCTACGCAAATCAGGTACTGAACCGTTAATTCGCGTGATGGTTGAAGGTGATGATCACAATGCTGTGTTAGCGCACGCTAATTTGATTGCAGATGCGGTAAAATCGGCGAGCTAATCAAACCAATCTTTAGTCGAGTGCAGCTGATACCGATTAAAAATGAAGGTGTTAGCTGCATTAATGAGCAGGAATAGGGTTTGGCGTGTAAAAAGTAAGCATTCCAACCTAATATCTGAAAAATTTCGAATTTAGCTATTGTAACTTAATAAGTGGTTCGCTATTATTCACGCCGCTTTCAGAGGAGACAGTGATGGCACTCAGACGTCCTATGGTAGCTGGCAATTGGAAAATGAACGGCAGTGCGGCGTTAGCCCAAGAGTTGTTCAAGAAGTTTGCCTCAAAGCTCCAAAATGATTCAGCTGAAGTGGTTTTATGCCCGCCTTCTATCTATCTAGAAAGCGTCAGGCAACTGCTAGAAGCAAACAAGGAAGCGTTAGACGGTTCACTTGTTAGGATGGGCGCTCAAAATTTAAGTCAACATGACTTTGGCGCTTATACCGGAGAAGTTTCGGGTCAGATGCTTAAAGATTGCGGATGCCGATATGTCATTATCGGGCATTCAGAACGTCGCCGTATGTACGGAGAGACGAGTAATATCGTAGCGGAGAAATTTGCCGCTGCACAAAAGCACGGTTTAACCCCCATCTTATGTGTAGGTGAATCGGGTCCAGCACGTGAAGCAAGACGTACCTTCGAGGTGATTGCAGAAGAGTTGGATATAGTGATCCAAAAAAATGGCACTATGGCTTTTGATAACGCCATTATCGCCTACGAGCCATTATGGGCTGTAGGGACTGGTAAGAGTGCGACACCAGAGCAGGCACAAGAAGTACATGCGTTTATACGCAAGCGTCTCTCTGAAGTGTCTCCGTTTATCGGAGAAAATATCAGGATTTTGTACGGTGGCAGTGTGACACCGAGTAATGCAGCAGATTTATTTGCCCAACCTGATGTTGATGGTGGACTGATTGGCGGTGCCAGTTTAAACTCTACCGAGTTTTTAAGTCTGTGTACCATAGCGATGAGCGCATAATATGTATGAAGTTTTAGTGGTTGTTTACTTGTTGGTTGCATTAGGTTTAATTGGCCTAATCTTAATCCAGCAAGGTAAAGGAGCTGATATGGGGGCCTCTTTTGGCGCCGGTGCATCAGGTACCTTATTCGGTTCAAGCGGTTCAGGTAACTTCCTGACACGCACAACGGCGATTCTTGCCATTGCGTTTTTCACGTTAAGTCTGCTGATTGGCAACTTAAGTGCAAACCACGCAAAAAATGAAGATGCATGGAAAAATTTAGGTGCTGATGAACAGGTTACCCAGCCAGTTGATCAAGCAACCGAAAAGTCAGAAACCAAAATTCCTGACTAGTAAAAGGTGTCGCCGAGGTGGTGAAATTGGTAGACGCGCAGCCTTGAGGTGGCTGTGTCCTAACGGACGTGCGGGTTCAAGTCCCGCTCTCGGCACCATAATTAAACTAAGTAAGTCCAAACAAGAACTGACTTAGTTATTGCAAGCAAAGACGATAGTCAATATACTTGCACACAGTTGACGCGGGGTGGAGCAGCTTGGTAGCTCGTCGGGCTCATAACCCGAAGGTCGTCGGTTCAAATCCGGCCCCCGCAACCAGCTCCTAGTAATGAATGTTGTTTAATTCATTATGGTTTACAGGTTCTTGAAGCTAATAACCTCGTCATTACGGGGTTTTTTGTTGTCTGGGACTTTTAAATTTGTCGTATTGTTTACGGCGTTTTACTAGGGCTATTAAGCCCTTTTTTGTTTTTTCGGGGGTCAAATTTGGCAACATTAGAATCCAGACTGGCAGACATGCTCAAAGTGCCTGTGGAAGCACTCGGCTTCCAACTTTGGGGCATTGAATATGTTCAAGCGGGTAACCATTCAGTCCTGCGCGTGTTCATTGATGGTGAGAATGGCATCAATATCGAAGATTGTGCCAACGTAAGTCGCCAAGTCAGTGCTGTGCTCGATGTTGAAGACCCTATTTCTACTGAATATACCTTAGAGGTTTCTTCGCCTGGTGTAGATAGACCGCTGTTCACTGCTGAGCAATATGCGTCCTATATCGGCGAGGATGTCAAGCTTCAACTGACTATGCCTGTCGCGGGCAGTCGTAATTTAAAAGGCGCCATTACTCAGGTTGACGGTCAAATGCTGTCGGTGAAAGTAAATGGTAAAGAGCTGGTTGTCGCCTTGGATAATATCCGTAAAGGCAACATCATCGCAAAGTTTTGATGGTTTCAAGGTGAACGAGGCAAGACAAAATGAATAAAGAGATTCTGCTAGTCGCTGAAGCGGTTTCAAATGAAAAGGCCGTTCCACGCGAGAAGATTTTTGAAGCGCTGGAGACTGCTCTGGCTACCGCTACCAAGAAAAAATACGAAGGTGATATCGACGTTCGTGTTGCTATTGACCGTAAAACTGGCGCTTATGAAACTTTCCGCCGTTGGATGGTGATCGATGACAACGGTGTTGCGTTAGAAAATCCATACCGTGAGATTACCCTGGAAGCAGCACGTTTCGAAGATCCAGAGATTCAACCAGGTGAATTTATTGAAGACCAAATTGAATCAGTGGCGTTCGATCGCATTACTACCCAAACCGCTAAGCAAGTGATCGTACAAAAAGTACGTGAAGCTGAGCGTGCGCAAGTGGTTGAGCAGTTCCAAGATAAAGAAGGTGAGCTGATCACTGGTGTCGTTAAGAAAGCAACCCGCGAAAGTGTAGTTGTGGACTTAGGCAACAATGCTGATGGCGTATTATTCCGTGAAGACTTGATTTCACGCGAATCTTTCCGTCCTGGTGACCGTGTTCGTGCACTGCTTTACTCTGTTCGTCCTGAAGCGCGCGGTGCGCAGTTATTCTTAACTCGCACTAAGCCAGACATGCTGATTGAGCTGTTCCGTGTTGAAGTGCCGGAAATTGCCGATGAACTGATCGAAGTAATGGGCGCAGCGCGTGACCCTGGTGCTCGCGCTAAGATCGCAGTGAAATCGAACGATCGTCGTATCGACCCAATTGGTGCTTGCGTTGGTATGCGTGGTGCACGTGTGCAAGCGGTATCGAATGAACTCGGTGGTGAGCGTGTCGACATCGTATTGTGGGATGACAACCCAGCGCAATATGTGATCAACGCCATGGCGCCAGCTGATGTGGCTTCTATCATCGTTGATGAAGACAACCACTCAATGGATATCGCTGTTGAAGCGGAAAGTTTAGCTCAGGCCATTGGTCGCAATGGTCAAAACGTGCGTTTAGCGACTCAGTTAACAGGCTGGGAACTGAACGTGATGACAGTGGAAGACATGAACAAGAAACACCAAGCCGAAAGCGCTAAGGTGAAGAGCTTATTCATGAAATCTCTGGATGTAGATGAAGATTTTGCACAAGTACTGGCTGATGAAGGTTTTACTTCGCTCGAAGAAGTGGCTTATGTGCCTGTGTCAGAATTATTGGCAATTGATGGCTTTGATGAGGATCTCGTCGAAGCATTACGTGAACGTGCTAAGGCTGCGATCTCAACTCGAGCGCTCGCATCCGAAGAAGCACTAGATGGTGTGGAGCCAAGTGAAGAGTTATTAGCACTTGAAGGTGTTGAAAGACACTTAGCCTATGTTTTAGCGAGCAAAGGTATCGTGACTCTAGAAGACTTGGCTGAACAAGGCATTGATGATTTGATCGAAATTGAAGAATTGACAGAAGAAAAAGCAGGTGAGCTGATCATGGCTGCCCGCAACATCTGTTGGTTTGGCGAAGAAGCATAAGTCGATCAACAGGGGGATTTAACTGATGGCAGATACTACCGTAGAGAAATTGGCCACGGAAGTGGGTAAAAGTGTTGAACGTCTGATTGAGCAATTCTCTCAGGCCGGAATAAAGAAAGGCCATACTGATAATGTGTCTGAAGCTGAGAAGCAGCAGTTACTGGATTATCTGAAGAAGCAACATGGCGCCGATAATGCGCCGACTAAAATGACGCTGCAACGTAAAACCGTATCGACCCTGAGTGTGGCCGGTAATGGTGGTCAATCTAAAGACGTTAAAGTTGAAGTGCGTAAAACCCGTACTTTTGTTAAACGTGATGTGAGTGACGCAGTGCTTAAAGCGGAAGAAGAGGCTAAAGCCAAAGCAGAAGCCGAAGCGAAGGCCAAAGCAGAAGCTGAAGCGAAAGCGAAGGCAGAAGCCGAAGCTAAGGCTAAAGTGGAAGCAGAGGCGAAAGCGAAGGCAGAAGCTGAAGCGAAAGCAAAAGCGAAAGCAGCAGCGGAAGTGAAAGTAGCTAAAGATATGTCACCAGAAGCTGAAGCAGCTCGTTTGGAAGCTGAACGTTTAAAAGCAGTACAAGAAGCTGCGACTAAACGTAAACAAGACGAAGAAGCCGCCAAAGCGGCAGAAAAAGCGCGTCTGTTAGCAGAAGAAAACTCTAAGCGTTGGGCTGAAGAAGAGCGTCAACGTTTAGAAGCTGAGCGCTATAGCGATCACCATATCACTACTTCTAAAGTGGCTCGCGCTGCTGAAGATTCGTCTGATATGGATGAAGAAAAACGTGGCCGCCGTGCGCGTAACAAAAATACCGCCAAAACCAAACGTGGTGGTAAAGATGCTCGTGATGGTCGCGAAAAACACATGCGTAACCGCAGCACAGCGCCAGAATCAATGGCACACGGCTTTAACAAGCCAGTGGCTGCTGTTAACCGTGATGTGCGCATCGGTGAAACTGTTACAGTGGCAGAACTTGCTCACTTAATGGCAGTTAAAGCGACTGAAATCATCAAGCAAATGATGAAGATGGGCTCAATGGTTACGATCAACCAAGTGTTAGATCAAGAAACTGCCCAATTAGTTGCTGAAGAAATGGGCCACAAAGTGGTACTTATTCGTGAAAACGAATTAGAGCAACAAGTACTTTCTGAGCGTGACGAGGAAGGCGGCGTGAAGCTTGAGCCTCGTGCACCTGTTGTAACCATTATGGGTCACGTTGACCACGGTAAAACATCGCTCCTTGACTATATCCGCCGCGCGAAAGTGGCAGCGGGTGAGGCCGGTGGTATTACTCAGCATATTGGTGCATACCATGTTGAGACCGAAAACGGCATGATCACTTTCTTAGATACCCCTGGTCACGCTGCGTTTACCGCAATGCGTGCTCGTGGTGCTAAGGCGACGGATATCGTTGTACTCGTTGTGGCTGCCGATGACGGTGTTATGCCGCAAACCATTGAAGCGATTCAACATGCTAAAGCGGGTAACGTGCCATTAATTGTTGCAGTTAACAAGATGGACAAGCCAGAAGCCGATATCGACCGCGTGAAGAGCGAATTGTCTCAGCACGGCGTGATGTCTGAAGAATGGGGCGGAGACAACATGTTTGCCTTCGTATCTGCTAAGACGGGTGAAGGCGTTGATGATTTGCTTGAGGGTATCTTACTCCAAGCTGAAGTGCTTGAACTCAAAGCTGTTCGTGATGGTATGGCTGCTGGTGTGGTTATTGAGTCTCAACTGGATAAAGGTCGCGGCCCTGTAGCAACGATTCTGGTTCAAGAAGGTACACTGCGCCAAGGTGACATCGTTCTATGTGGTTTAGAGTACGGTAAAATCCGTGCGATGAAAGACGAGAACGGCCGTTCAATCACTGAAGCTGGCCCATCAATCCCTGTTGAGATTTTAGGTCTGTCAGGTGTGCCATCAGCCGGTGATGAAGCAACCGTTGTGCGTGACGAGCGTAAAGCCCGTGAAGTCGCGCTGTACCGTCAAGGCAAGTTCCGTGATGTGAAATTAGCTCGTCAGCAGAAGTCTAAGCTGGAAAACATGTTCGCGAACATGACCGAAGGCGAAGTGAAAGAACTGAACATCGTTCTGAAGGCAGACGTTCAAGGTTCACTCGAAGCGATTACCGACTCCTTAATGGGTCTGTCTACCGACGAAGTGAAAGTAAACATCATCGCTCGAGGTGTAGGTGCTCTGACCGAAACCGACGCGACTTTAGCTGCGGCTTCTAACGCGATTATGGTTGGCTTTAACGTGCGTGCCGATGCGCAAGCGCGTAAGACTATCGAAAACGAAAGTGTTGACTTACGTTACTACAGCGTTATCTATAATCTGATTGATGAAGTGAAAGCGGCGATGACAGGTATGCTGTCACCTGAATTCAAACAACAGATTATCGGTCTGGCTGAAGTTCGTGACGTGTTCAAATCACCAAAACTGGGCGCAATCGCTGGTTGTATGGTGACTGAAGGCACCATCAAGCGTAGCGCACCAATTCGCGTTCTGCGTGATAACGTGGTGATCTTCGAAGGTGAACTCGAATCATTACGTCGCTTTAAAGATGACGTTAACGAAGTTAGAAATGGCATGGAATGTGGTATCGGTGTTAAGAACTACAACGATGTCCGCGTGGGTGACCAAATCGAAGTATTCGAAACCGTCGAAGTGGCACGTACACTGTAACGATAAAGAGGGCGGCATTAGCTGCCCTTTCAATTTAATGACATTAGCTATTATGGTAACTCTATTATGGCAAAAGAATTCAGTCGTACACGTCGTATAGGCCAGCAGTTACAGCAAGAGCTGGCTGTTGTCCTACAACGCGACATGAAAGATCCCCGTATTGGTTTTGTGACCGTCAATGACGTTGATGTTTCTCGCGATTTAAGTTACGCCAAAGTCTTTGTCACCTTCTTTGAAGAAGACAAAGAAGTTGTGCAAGAAAAGCTGAACGCGCTGATTGCTGCCGCTCCTTATATTCGCACCTTAGTGGCAGGCCGCATGAAATTGCGCGTGATGCCAGAAATTCGCTTTGTTTACGACAGCTCATTGGTTGAAGGCATGCGTATGTCTAATCTCGTCAGCCAAGTCATCAACAGCGATAAAGCCAAACAACAACAGTTTGGTAGTGCTGAAGATGGTGTTGTTGATAATGACATTGACGAGAGCGATGACACCGAAGGTAAAGCGTAATGGCAAGACGTTCAAAGGGCCGCTTTATTGACGGTATTGTATTGTTGGACAAGGCCACTGGCATGAGCTCCAACTTTGCATTACAGCGAGTAAAGCGCTTTTTTAATGCCAACAAAGCGGGGCATACGGGGGCGCTCGATCCACTGGCGACGGGCATGCTGCCAATCTGTTTAGGTGAAGCGACTAAGTTTTCCCAGCATTTGCTCGATTCGGATAAGCGTTATCTGGTCACGGCAAAACTAGGGCAACGTACCGATACCAGCGACTCAGACGGCGAAGTCGTACAAACACGCCCGCTCGAGTTTACAGAGGCGCAGTTAATGTCTGCCTTAGCGCATTTCCGTGGCGATACTTTGCAAGTGCCATCCATGTATTCAGCGCTCAAATATCAAGGCCAACCCTTGTATAAGTATGCCCGAGAGGGGATTGAAGTGCCGCGTGAGGCGCGTCCAATCACTGTCTTTGAACTGAACTTCATCGGTCTAGAAGGCGATGAGCTAACCTTAGACATTCATTGCTCTAAGGGCACTTATATTCGCACTATTATTGACGATTTAGGCGAAATGCTCGGTTGTGGCGCCCATGTGATCATGCTGCGCCGTACTCAAGTTGCACATTATCCCTACGATAAAATGGTCACTCTTGAGCAGCTAGAAGCCTTAGTCGCTAAAGCACAGGAACAACAACTTGATCCAAGCAGTTTGTTGGATTCGTTACTGTTACCTATGGATACGGCGGTTGCCGATTTTCCTGAGGTCAATGTCCCTGATGCGAGTGCAGCTTACTTAATGCAAGGTCAAGCGGTGCGAGTCGCGAACTTAGAAGCAAATAAGCTGGTACGGATTACCTTAGGGACTGCACGTCGTTTTGTTGGTATCGGTGAGATGAATGATGATGGCTTACTGGCCCCGAAGCGTTTAGTCGTTATTCACGACGAACCTAAAGCATCTTAATGGATTTGCTCGGATATTATTCCACCGCTTTTATTGCGCATGCCAAAGATTATGGGTAGAATAGCGCGCCCTCTGGCTGAGTTAGTGATCGGCTAGGGATTCACATTTTATATTTGGAGAGACACATGTCACTAAGTACTGAAGCGAAAGCAAAAATCCTGGCTGAATTTGGCCGTGGCGCAAACGACACTGGTTCAACTGAAGTTCAAGTTGCGCTGTTAACTGCTCAAATCAACCATTTGCAAGATCACTTCAAAGAGCACATTCACGATCACCACTCACGTCGTGGTCTGTTACGTATGGTTAGCGCTCGTCGTAAGTTATTAGCTTACCTGAAGCGTACCGAAGCTACACGTTACAATGAGCTGATCCAAAAGTTAGGTTTACGTCGTTAATCTCTCGTCGATTAACGTAAAAAAGGAGGCTTAGCCTCCTTTTTTATTGCCTAAAATTCAGTATGTTGAACTATATCCTCAGTACATTAGGCACCACGTAATCCATCAATATTACTAATGGTTGCAGTTTGACTGGCAATATATAGCGTCTCAAACTCAGCCTGTGGTAAAGGTTGGCTAAAGTAAAAGCCTTGACCTATCTGGCACTCATTACTCTTAAGCCAATCGAGTTGCAGCTCGTTCTCAATCCCTTCAGCCACAATAGTTAGGTTTAATTGCTTACCTAACATCAAGATTGTTGATGCAATTGCACTATCCTTGGGAAGATCGGAAACAAAGCAGCGGTCAATTTTCATAGTGGTGATTGGCAGATGGCGTAAGTAAGAGAGGGAGGAATAACCAGTACCAAAATCATCTACCGCGATACCAAATCCTGCCGATTTAAGTTGCTCTAATTTGTTGATAGCAAGTTCTATATCATTCATTAATGAGGTTTCAGTAATCTCTATTTCTAATAACTCGGGTTGAATTTGGTATCGTAGCGCCATTTGTTTGATATCAGAGACTAAGCTTGCGTCGGCAAATTGTTGTGAGGCGACGTTAATTGCGATAGGAATGGCATAGTTATATTTCTTCTGCCACTCCCGGAGTACTCGGCAACTCTGCTCTATCACCCAACGACCGATAGGGATAATAATGCCGGTTTCTTCTGCCACCGGAATAAAGGACATGGGACTAATTAAGCGGCCCTCTTTTTGCCAACGAATTAAGGCTTCACATCCGGTAATTTTACCTGTTTGCAGATCAAGCTTAGGCTGGAAGTAGAGCAGAAATTCATTATTTTTCAGTGCATCATGTAGTGATGCTTCTGTCCGAAGTCTAACCGCAGCTCGTTCTGTCATTTGCTGTTTGAAGAAAGCCCATTGATTAGAACCTGCCGCTTTTGCACTGTACATCGCAATATCAGCATGGCGGATAAGATCTTCGGCGCTATTTCCATCCTCAGGATAGATAGATATTCCGATAGAAGCCGCAGGGTGAATCGCGTGTTCATTTAATTGGATGGGGACATTAAGTTGCACTAAGAGTTTATCGACAAAGTCAGCAGCTTGGTCTGGAGAGTGAACTGAGTCGGCTAAAATAACGAATTCATCACCGCCTAGGCGAGATACAGTGCCTTTATCACCCACTACACGTTCGAGGATGCGCGCGATACGGGCGAGGAATTGATCGCCAAGGGCGTGTCCTAGGGAGTCATTAATATTTTTAAAGCGATCTAGGTCGATAAACATCAGGGCAAAGCTACGTTTGTGTACTCTAGAGCGTTGGATTGTGACGGCAATTGTTTCGAGCAGTAAAGTACGATTAGGCAATCCGGTGAGTGGATCTCGTGTTGCCATTTTTCGAAGTTTTGACTGGGTTTGACTAAATTGAATTAAGATCTGATTAAATTTCGACGTTACCAGTCCCAATTCATCATCCTTATGTGCATTGGACATGGGGAGCAGGTTTTCGTCGGGCGAATCGGGTGCGATTTTATCGATTGCTTCACTTATCCGGGCTATCGGCTGGGTTAAGAAGCGGTGGAAGACGACAGATAATACCAAGGTGAGCAAAAGTGCACGGGCTAAGGTTGCAAAAAAACTAAACCTGAGTTGGCTAAAGAGGGTATTAGTCAGTTCCTGTGTGTCATAGAAAATAGTCAATGTGCCAATAAGTTGTTGTTTTTGTGTGCCTTCGAAATAGAAGGGACGATACAGTGGGCGTGAAATTTCTTTAAGATCATCAAACAGTTTATTGCTGAGGCTTATAAAAGTTTGTGAGCTGGTTTTCTGATTATTACTCACTGACACAAACATGGAGCCATCATCGAGTTCGATGACTGCTGAGCCGACATGCTCAACTTTTATTGCACCTTCTAAGGTTTGTCTAGCGAGATTATCATCTAGTGCCCAAACGGCGTTAGCTGAAGGTTGTTCTACCGAATCGAGCAATTCCTGTTGAGTGGTAGTGAGTTGTTGTTTGGTGGATACCACCACAAGGGCAATTTCAACAATAAAAATAGCGATAGCAAAAAATAACGCAGTAAAAACGACGAGGTTAGTCTGTTTCCAAGTTAGGGATTTAAAACGACCCGTCATTCAGATCTTCCTTTTAATTGTTATTTTTCACCAGAGGGGATTGCCTATATCACTGTAGAGCATAACTCTTTGTTGATTTAACCACTTTAGTGAAAAGATAGCAGTTTGTCATCATTATCTGCTCTTTATCTATGGTTCATAATTGCAGTATACTTACGCGCGTAATTCAAGGTCATTAATTAAGGAATGGGTCACGTGAATCCAATTGTAAAGAGTTTTGAGTATGGTCAACATACAGTCACCCTGGAAACAGGCGTTATAGCGCGTCAAGCTGATGCAGCCGTGTTAGCGAGTATGGGTGACACGACAGTGTTAGTCACTGTTGTAGGTAAAAAAGAAGCCGATGCAGGCCGTGACTTCTTTCCTCTGACTGTTAACTATCAAGAAAAGAGCTACGCAGCGGGTAAAATTCCTGGTGGTTTCTTTAAGCGTGAAGGCCGTCCTTCAGAAGATGAGACATTAATCGCTCGCCTGATCGACCGTCCAATTCGTCCTCTTTTCCCCAATGGTTTCACCAACGAAGTTCAAGTTATCATCACTGTGGTATCTGTCGATCCACAAATCGAGCCGGATATTATTTCGATGATCGGTACTTCGGCGGCGCTTGCCATTTCGGGTATTCCATTCAGCGGTCCATTAGGTGCGGCGCGTGTGGGTTACATCAATGGCGAATACGTACTGAACCCAACAGTGACTCAGTTAGAAAGCAGCCAACTAAACTTGGTTGTTGCAGGTACTGAGAGCGCGGTATTGATGGTTGAGTCAGAAGCTCAAGCCTTACCAGAAGAAGTGATGTTAGGCTCAGTGGTTTATGGTCACGACCAACAACAAGTGGTTATCAAAGCGATTGCTGAATTCAAAGCAGAAGCCGGTAAACCAGCTTGGAATTGGACTGCTCCAGTGCAAGATGAAACGCTGGTTGCTCAAATCAAAGCGCTTGCTGAAGCGGGTTTAGGCGATGCGTATAAAATCCAAGTAAAGCAAGATCGTTATGCTCAAGTTGCTGTAGTTAAAGCTGCAACGAAAGAAGCGTTATTAGCAAGCAATCCTAATATTGATTTACGTGAAGTTGATGGTCTGCTCGGTAGCTTAGAGAAGAAAGTAGTTCGTGGTCGCATCATCCGTGGTGAGCCGCGTATCGATGGTCGTGAGCCAGATATGATTCGCGCATTAAGCGTATTGGCAGGCGTATTACCACGTACCCACGGTAGTGCACTGTTTACCCGTGGCGAAACCCAAGCGCTGGTGACTTGTACTTTAGGTACTGAGCGTGACGCACAGAAGATTGATAGCATTATGGGCGAGCGCACTAGCCGCTTCATGCTGCACTACAACTTCCCTCCTTATTCTGTTGGTGAGACAGGTATGGTGGGTTCACCTAAGCGTCGTGAAATCGGCCACGGCAAGTTAGCATGGCGCGGTATCAACGCAGTAATGCCATCTGCTGAAGAGTTCCCATACAGTGTGCGTGTGGTTTCTGAAATCACTGAATCTAACGGTTCAAGCTCTATGGCATCAGTCTGTGGTACGTCTCTTGCGCTGATGGATGCGGGTGTACCTATCAAGACTTCTGTAGCGGGTATCGCTATGGGTCTAGTGAAAGAAGGCGATGACTTTGTGGTTCTGTCTGACATCTTAGGTGATGAAGACCACTTAGGTGACATGGACTTCAAAGTAGCCGGTACCCGTGACGGTGTGACTGCACTGCAGATGGATATCAAGATCGAAGGTATTACCAAAGAAATCATGGAAATTGCACTGCAACAAGCCTATGGCGCACGTGTACATATCCTAAACGTGATGGATCAAGCGATTGGTTCGCACCGTGATGATATCTCTGACCATGCTCCACGTATCACAACTATCAAGATCAACCCAGAGAAGATCCGTGATGTTATCGGTAAAGGCGGCGCGGTAATTCGTGCACTGACCGAAGAAACTGGCACGACTATCGAGCTTGAAGATGACGGTACAGTAAGAATTGCTTCTTCTAATGGCGAAGCCACCAAAGAAGCTATTCGTCGTATCGAAGAAATCACTTCAGAAGTTGAAGTGGGTCGTATCTACAACGGTAAAGTTATCCGTATCGTTGACTTCGGTGCCTTCGTTAACATTCTGCCAGGTAAAGATGGTTTAGTGCACATTTCGCAAATCAGCGATGAGCGTGTTGCTAATGTCTCAGACCACCTTGAACTGAACCAAGAAGTCACCGTTAAAGTGATGGAAGTGGATCGTCAAGGCCGTGTAAGACTGTCAATCAAAGAAGCACAGACTAAAGAGTCTGCTGCTGAATAATGGTCTAAACAGACATTATCGGTGTCAGTTTCGACGTGACGTGACTAAAAGGAGATCAATTGATCTCCTTTTTGTTTGTTTGGGTTTAATAAAGTTGTGTTTAATGCTATTCCTCAATAGCAGTCCAGTTGTGGGATTGCTATCATGAACATTCTTCTGCGTGAGTTGGGAATCTAAAAAGGTAGAAATGGATGAGTCTTAAAATTAGAACCGCTGTTGTTGCTGTGCTGGCGGGTGCCAGCTTGATGTTGGCTGGATGTGCGACCACTCAATCCCCCTTAGACAACCAAAATGACGTTGAAGGTAAATTGGTTATCGCCCCGGTGATGACTGATTATAAAGTCGAGGTGACCCTTGCTAAGCTCAATGAGATTTTATCAGCTGTTGAATTGACCAACGAGCAGCGCGCTCGTTTCCATTACGATCGTGGGGTAATTTACGACAGTGTGGGCTTGCGTTTAATGGCGCGCATCGATTTTATGCAAGCGCTAAAATTGCAACCCGACTTAGCCGATGCCTATAATTTCCTTGGTATTTATTATACCCAAGAGGGGGAATACGATAGTGCCTATGAGGCGTTTGATGGTGTATTAGAGTTATCGCCAAACTATGATTATGCCTACTTGAATCGTGGTATCGCGCTTTATTATGGTGACCGTAACGATCTTGCCTTAAAAGATATGCAATCCTTCTATGCTGCCGATAATAAAGATGGTTACCGAGCATTATGGTTGTATTTGATCCAATCAAAGGATAATGCCGTTGAGGCTAAACGCCAGCTACAGGAACACCGTAAGGGGCTTGAAGCGGATGCATGGTCAACCGTGATTGTTGATTATTATCTGGGCGTTAAGAGTCGTGAACAGGTATTTGCCGATGCCAAGTTAGGCCTCACTCATCCTAAAGAATATGCTGAACGTTTATGTGAAGCTTATTTCTATCTTGCCAAAATGGCTATTGCCAATAAGCAATATCAAGAGGCTGCAAATTATTTCCGTCTCGCCCTTGCGACTAATATTTATGACTTTGTTGAGCACAGATATGCGCGAATTGAGCTGGCAAAGGTCAAAGGGTTGCTCGAAGGCACAAAATAAGTCTTATCGCCCGAGGCTCATCTTGGGCTTTGCCTAGCCAAGCTCGCACTGAGGCGCTATAATTTGCGCCTTTTTTAGCGATACGAGTGCATAGGTTAAATGTCAGACAATAAAGTAGAGGTCGATAAACGTCGCACCTTCGCGATTATATCGCACCCTGATGCCACCCAGCCTTTCAACGCTTAAAATCACCTTTCATTGCACACCACAATCACATCTCTACTTACTGAATTTAAAGGTTTTTTGTCTTTTTCTCGTTTCTTTGCTTTTCAATGATGTTCAAGCGTAATCTCGGAAAGTGTGTACAAACTTGAGTACAAATTCCGTTTTAGAGGTCTTTGGCGAAAATTCCATGACACAAACCTGGCTGTAGGCCTTGTCGTTACTGGGTTTGACGTAAAAAGTACTACCGTTAAAAAGAGTCTCTTTTTTTGGTAAATGTTTTCTTCTGTGCCAAATTACAAAATTTAATGAGGGAGTCTATTGTTGGTGTAATTTTTGCTCTAGTGTTTGTTTTTGAAGATGCTTGAAGCGAACCAATACGGTTATTTCTAATTGAGATATCAGACTTACCTTCAAATTTAGTTGCTGTTTACACCATCATTTTGCACTTGTTTTTCGACTTGTGTGTACAAAATTTCCTGTAACTGTGTACAAACTTCCTCTTTGTTGCACTTATCTTCTGGCGATTTGACGCGAGTTCTTCTGTAGCCCTTGCTGTATAAGGTCTGAGCGACAAAAGTACTTAGGGAGTTTGATGCGTCAGTTCGCGATTATCAGCGAGAGTATCGCTCTTTTGTCGATGACAAAAATCTCATTCTACTTATATATTATTATGTATCAGTTCATGGCTTTTGATGTGTAATAGCTAATCGAATTTGTATTATTTGAGCCACTGTGATATGTTTTTGTATATAATTATTCTTAAGTGATGCATTAAGGCGTATCAAAATGAGCTATGTAACAGAGCAGATACTCAAAAGTCTTCGAGAAGCTCGGGTACGAAAGGGGTTTAGCCAGAGAGAGTTAAGTGCTCGTTCGGGGGTGCCTCAAAGCCATATTTCGAAAATCGAGTCTGGCAGTGTTGATTTAAGAATATCCAGTTTGATTGCACTTGCCCGTGTACTAGACCTAGAGCTATTGGTTGCGCCTAAAAAATCTGTACCTGCCATCAAGTCGATCATTCGAAGTGGACAAGGTATTAACGGCATCAGCGACGAGGGTGAGCCAATGTCGCCCGCATATCAGTTAGAGGAAGACGACGATGACTAACCATGTCTCTACGCTCAACGTTTTGCTTTACGGTGAACCCATTGCAACGATCACCAACGTGGGCAATGACAGAACGATTTTTGCCTTTATGGATTCGTACATTAATGATGAATCACGGCCTGTGTTAGGGCTTGGCTTTAAAGATTCGCTAGGTGGCTTGCTGACTAGCTTCAAACCGACCCAAACCAAGTTAACCCCGTTTTTCTCTAACCTTTTGCCAGAAGAAACCATGCGAAATTACCTGGCAGAGCGTGCCGGTGTTAATCCAGCGCGGGAGTTTTTTCTATTGTGGGTACTGGGACAGGATTTGGCAGGCGCAATCACGGTTGTGCCTGCGGATGGTGAAGCTTTACCACCTAGTGTGCATCAAGACATAGAAGATGAAACGAAAACAGATGAGCCAATGCGTTTTTCATTGGCGGGAGTGCAGTTGAAGTTTTCAGCTGTGCAGCAGGCAAATGGCGGTTTGACGATCCCAGCAACCGGTCAAGGTGGCTCTTGGATTGTAAAATTACCGTCGTCTCGGTTTGAAGCTGTGCCAGAAAATGAATATTCGATGATGGAACTGGCTCGAATGTTGGGAATGGACGTGCCAGAAACGCAGCTACTCCCCATTAATCGGATTGCTAATATCCCCAATGGCATTGGCAAATTTGGTGACAGTGCGTTTGTGATTAAGCGTTTTGACCGTGCAGATGGTCAAGCTGTTCACATTGAGGACTTTGCGCAAGTGTTTGGTGTTTATCCTCAAGATAAATACAAAAAAGCCAGTATGCGCAATATTGCTCATGTTATCGGTATTGAAGGGCAAGACGAAGACATTGCTGAATTTACTCGCCGATTGGTGTTCAATACTCTAATTGGTAATGCTGATATGCATTTGAAGAATTGGTCTGTGATCTACAAAGATAAGCGCACCGCATCGATTGCGCCTGCTTATGACTTTGTTTCAACCATTCCTTATATCCCCGATGATAGTGCATCGCTGAAGGTGAGCCGTAGCAAGAGATTCAGCGATTTCACGCTGGATGAGCTATCACACTTAGCGGCTAAAGCCATGTTGCCAGAAAAATTGGTGTTAGATACTGCAAAGCAAACTGTAGCAGGCTTCCATGAGGTATGGGCGAAAGAAAAAGCGCATTTACCCCTCACTAAGTCAGTGATTGAAGCCATCGAAATGCACTTACGAAGTATACCGCTACGCTGAATTCCTAGTAGCTAGAGCGTGCATATCGATAAAGATGGTTTAACTTAATGCGATTTTACGGCGCTTTTCGCCGTAAACTGGAAATTTGGTAAACTGCACAATGATACCGGTGTCATGATAAGGCTGATCTTCTGAACAAATCATGCATCTTTCTGACCATCAACAAGTGATGAATCAGGCGATGATAGCTTTACATTGATTTTCAGGAGAATGCAGATGACAGCAGTAGCGCACCAGGTAACCCCTTTTCTAACATCTTACGAAGTGATGGCTCGTTACCACATTAGCTATACGACGCTCTGGCGAAGAATAAAAGATGGTAGCTTGCCGCAACCTCGTATCAACCGAAATACACGAAACAAGCTGTGGCACATTGAAGATTTGGAGGAGTATGAGAAGAAAGAGGACTGAGCCTCTTTCTTTTATTTTATTGTCCGAAACGCCAGTTGAACGGAAAGCCTGTCGGCTCGATGATGGTCTCTAGCTGTTGATACCAAACGTCGTAAGCATGACGCATTTCATCCAGGTACTGATATTGGTTGTAGATAGCATCCAACCCTTTTTTGCTGTGGCCAATCATCAACTCGGCAACTTCTTGCGTGGTGATGGCTGACATTCGCGTTCGCATCGTTCTGCGAAGATCATGCATAGACCAGTGTTCCATCTCAATACCAAGCGATCTGCGAGCCCAGATTTTCACATTGTTAGGAATAGTGGTATCAAAGCCATTTGTGGCAAGCTCTTCTTGTCCGTTCGCGGGAAACAAGTAAGTTGATTTGCTCATTTGCATCGCCAGTTCAATCAGCTCGATAGCTGGTTTAATTAATGGCCGCATGATCGGCGCTCCAATTTTCTCACCTTGTTTGCGGATCTCTATGGGCACTGTCCACATTGCAGATTGCAAGTCAAAGTGATGCTTTTCAGCTTGAATGAGTTCGCCCTTGCGACCGCCCAATAGCAGAAGCAGTTTTATGTAGATGCGGTTCTTCTCAGTGATTTTTGACTCGTGCAAATAGCGCCAAAGTATCCTGATCTCGTTGTCATTTAGCACCCGAGTTCGTTTGCCTTTCTTGCCGCCGACTTTCTTTGCTGTGATCCCTGCGGCAGCGTTAATTTCCAAAATTTGTTCATCAATCAGCCAGTCATAAAACTTATGCAGCACAGACACTAGGCGCTCTGTGTTCGAAGGGGACGACTCCGAAACCTCACGAAGACAGTTTCGCAAGGACAATTCATTGATGTCAGTTAATGGGTACTTGCCAAGTCGGGGCAGCAAATATATTTCACTGCTGCGTTTTTGGTAGTGCCACGTTTTCTCCTTTAGCCCTTGCTTACCGGCAGAGTCTATCCAGTCTCGAAAAATCGATTCGAAGCTTTGGTTGGCAGAATACTTGGCCCGTTCCTGCTGTAGGTAGAGCTTGGGGTTTCGGCCCTGATCAAGTACCGCCCTTAACCTATCCAGCTCATTCCTAGCTTCAGCAAGCTTCATAAGTGGGTAAGTACCAATGTCTACCCGCTGTTGCTTGCCATCGAAACGATAACGAAACTGAAAAACAATTTTGCCCTTGGGCGATACCCGAGCACTTAGCCCATCACGGTCGGCTTTTACTACGGTTTCTTTTGCTTCTTTATTTAACCTGGCATCGAGCCAGCTAACTGATAACGCCATGTTATAAGCCCAGCCCTAGTTTTGATTTTAATGATTGTTTACGTGATTCTGCTTTGGGTTCTAGCGCTGTACTCACAGAAGTAATTTCAACTTCTGGTGCATGGCCATCCACCGGTGCAGATGTAGTGGATAGATTGGGTTGGCTCATTTGAATTAACCCAAAGGTGGCCAGCATCCGCAGACGCTCAGCGCGTTCCCGTGGTGGCGTCTTTTCCAATTCTTTGAGCAGTTCAGGGTGGCTCCCTGGGGGAATGTTGACGACAACTCTCATAATCAGGCCCCATAAAACCAGAAGCCTCGGACGTTCGCCAAAACAGACTGTTCCGGCACGATGATCTTGCTTCGTGAAAAAATCTCCTTGGCCGCTTCCTTATAAGCCATGGCTCCACCTCCGGCGATCAATACCAAGTCCGCATTAATGCTTTCGTCGCGCATGGATTGGCGCATGGCTGTAAGAGCAACAGGCGCTACCTTTTTCATGGCAGCATTCAGATAAGGTGAAATATCGACCTTTTCTCCAAACAGCAGCACCTGCAAGTCGCTGGTTCTCATGGCTTTTTCAAGTCGATCCATACCTACTTTGGCACCGTGATCTTCCGAAATCAGCTTATCAATGGTTTCCAGTAGCACGGACATTGCCTGAAGACTGGTTCCTGATGAGCTGTAGCGAATTTCTCCGGCCTCAAGGGCAACCCAGTCAACAGAAAAAAAGCCGGGATCTATGACGACGACGCGACCTTCTTCAATCAAGCCCAAATCTCCACCTGTTTGAACCAGATCCATATAGGCACCGGCAGGCTGCGGCAGCACTCTGACGTCATGAACTGTGATGCTGCGCTTAGGCGTCACTTGATGGACACCTTTTAAACGCTGCACAAGGTCAGACTTACGTTGTGGTTCATGAAACTGGGAAACCGGTAATCCAGTGACAACCAAATCGATGGATTCTGTTTCAGCCATTAACAAGGCGGCATGAAAAAGTGCCTTATAGGTTTTTGTGGTGGGATATTCCGGGTGAAGCTCTCGTTCCCAGCCTTGAAGTCGTCCAGCAGGAACACCAGCGGCCCAACGCTCGTTATCGACTGACACATACAAACAAGTTTCATCATCGCCTCCACCGATACGCTCTGGCATACGATCCGCAGGACCGGCACCCGCAGGCAGAATAATGGTTTTCGGTTCACTGCCTGATTGGCCAATTGCCAGCTTCAGGTTTGAGTAACCGATATCTACGCCTAGTACAAACATACTTATCTCCTGTGCACTCAAAGTGCTCTAACGGTTTTCAATCAACCGCACTGGCCACGCTTGGGCATTTCCAAGTGCTCTGGCGGTTCACTCAAATGTCATTATCAGGATTCGGTGCACTGGCGGTGGGCAGAAAGGTGACAAATCCTTTCATCTATCTGCCTATTGCATTTTCGCAAAAGTATGAGAATAGGCTCTGTTTGGCGGCGGATGACCTAGTCAAAAAAATCGAGACGCCAAACGTCGTTTGCATTCTGGCCTGAACTCGCCAAACGGTTTGTATCTTCATGACGATACGTCGTTTTAGGCGTTTTTAAGTTAAATCGGGCTGTATCCCTTGTCAGGTATGGGATTGCGCGAGTTGATTTATATCGAGACGCCAAACAGTGATTGTTACGGCAGTTTTACGTTTGGCGTTTCGATCCAAAAGCCAAACGGATAGTGGTTTTGGCTTTTGGGGTTAATTGGATGGGGAAATTGGTTTGGTAGAAATCGTCAATGAACAATGGAAAGCAGAGGTATCAGATTTACTTCAGCAAGAAACAGACAGGCTAAAAGCGCTGGCACGAGCTGAAGTTGATGACTTTTGGGTTACCCATTACAAGGTTCGCGAAAATGCGCCCTTTAAAGATTGGGGGCTGCTTGGTGTCCGTATCAGAGACTTTAAGTATGGCTTTGGCATAGAGTGGTACATCAACAGTTTTCACGGTCAACGAGGCAAGCGCGTGGTATTTAGCAAGGGGCTGCGTATCTCAAAGACGAAGCTGAGATACTCATTTTTGGACTGCCAAGGTTTGGCCAAAGAATGGGAGTTAGCGCTGGCCATGGAGAAAGAAGAATTCTTCAGTGATATTCGACGCCAAGTTGATAAGCTCAACATGCTGCGTCGCAGAGTGAATGCCTATTGAGTTAACTGCGCTACTTCACTCGCGGCAACTGGTCCCAGCGTGTTGTGTAGGCGGGAGACAAATGTTCTCGCTTCATCGACCAATCTTTCTTCGTACCTTGTCCAGCAAAGAAAACCTTTCCGGCACCGCTTTGGTTAATGGTGTCCAATACAGACATTAACTGCTGGCTATTGGAGCGGGTCGATACGTCATCGAATAGTCCTGGTTGAAACATGCCTGGATCGTAAAAGTCAGACAGCATGACGCCCGCTTTGGCATAACGAAAACCATCCTTCCAAATTCGCTTGAGTAAGTGATTGGCCAGCTCGATAAAATCCCGCGTATCGCAACTGGGGATCAGTAACTCACCGGATGCGGAATTGCTGTACTGCGGCTCGTTGTCCTTAAAGGGGCTGGTTCGTATAAACACGGTCATCACTTTGGCTTGCTGCTGTTCTTTGCGTAGCTTCTCAGTGGCGCGGGTTGCGTATTCACATACGGCCTCACGTAACAATTCAAATTGCGTTACTTTTGCGCCAAATGAACGGCTACAGACGATTTGCTTCTTAGTTGGCGGGATCTCTTCAAGTTCAATGCACGACTCACCATTGAGCTCTCTGACGGTTCTCTCTAAAACCACCGAAAACTGGTCTCTGATAGCTCTAGGAGAGGCATTGGCGAGGTCTAAGGCTGTGGTGATACCCAACGCATTTAAACGCTTAGAAAGCCGTCTACCAACGCCCCAAACATCATCAACTGGGACTAATGAGAGCAATCGACGTTGCCGATCTGGATTGGTCAGGTCTACAACCCCTTGAGTGGCTGGATACTTCTTGGCTGCATGGTTAGCCAGTTTGGCGAGTGTTTTAGTCGGTGCAATGCCTACACAAACGGTGATCCCAATCCAGTGGCCTATGCGCTCTCGCACTTGTTGTCCGAACTCGACAAGAGATATGGCAGACTCAATACCGGTTAAATCCAAAAACGCTTCGTCAATAGAGTAAACCTCTACTCGTGGTGCCATCTCCTCCAAAGTGCGCATCACTCGACTGCTCAAATCTGCATACAGAGCGTAGTTGGACGAAAATGCCAAAATGCCATGGCGCTGCATTTCAGATTTGATCTGAAAGACGGGTACGCCCATTTTTATACCGAGTAACTTAGCTTCACGCGACCGTGCAACCACGCAGCCGTCATTGTTGGACAGCACCACAACCGGCGTATCCTTTAAATCAGGACGAAACAGCTTCTCACAACTGGCGTAAAAGTTGTTGCAGTCCACCAAGGCAAATACAGGCATGGGATCGTCACGACTTACGGCGCATGTTTCGCACCACATTGGTGACCACACCAAATATCTCTAACTCTGTCCCTTCAGGAATATGAATGGGCTCATACGCCTGGTTTCTTGGGATCAGCATGACGCACGGCCTTAGTTGAAGCTCCTTTACCGTGAGTTCACCATGGATACCTGCGATGACAATGTCACCGTGTTCGGCTTGGACAGAGCGATCAACCACCAAAATATCATCTGGGTGAATCCCGGCATCAATCATTGAATCACCTTCAACACGCACAAAGAACGTTGCAGCCGGTCGCTTGATGCACAGCTCGTTGAGGTCGAGCGTTTGCTCAACATAATCCTGCGCTGGTGAGGGAAAACCAGCAGAAACACGTTCCATGAACAATGGAATACGAAGGCGCTTGGCTTTGATGAAGGCAAGTGCGCCGCTACGGCCTATCAGCGAGACACTCATGACGAACCTCGAAAAATCGCAATTGATACTGTTTGTTTATACAGTATCTAATGCTATGCTGATTTCTACAAGTAAAATTGTAGGTAAAACTGTAGTTGTTCGAGTAAGACGCTGTGTTGTCGGTGATTTCTTTTTTGTGTTGAAAAGCTTGATGTGGGGGATCGCTCGCCCTCGTCAAAGCCTGCAAGGCTTGGACAATACTGCTTCTGCCTACTGCTCTTGTTTCTGTTACTGATCCTGTTACTGCTACTGGTTAACGCATGGGTCAAGTAACCGTCAAACAAGGCTTATTGAACCCTTTGCAAAGGGTTTAAAAACAGTTAGTAAAATTCTGCTTCGTATTGAATTTACTGGCTTAAAGCGAAGTTAGGAGCACCATTAAAATGCTCAGTCGAACTCGGTTCAAGCCTTTTGCAACCGTTTGAAAAGGGGTTGGCTAAGCCATACGTAAAGGGTATCGGTAAGGGTTACCTAAAGGGTTTAGCTAAGGCTTTCTGAAAGGCTTAGTCAAAGCCTTTATACATGGGTTCACCCAGTAGAAAGAAAAAAAAACGCTGAGGTATCCAAGGTGCATTTTGTACAAATGCGTTTATAAACGGACAGGGCACAGTGAAATAACCCAAAGCGAACAATAGAATTGAAGAGGAACTATCAATGACAAGAGCCCCTGCGCCATTTCCGCTAGAGCGCCTCGCGGATATCCCAGACAGACCAGAAGATTTTAGATTGCTGGAGCGCATTCCATTAACGCGTGAGCCGCAGACTTGGCCACTTGAACTTTCTCCTATGGTCGGTGATGAACAACCGATGGTGCTGCTCGATACAGAGACAACCGGACTGTCTGCTGATGACGAGTCCATTATTGAGCTTGGTATGGTTAAGGTGCTTTACAGCCCATCGGCTCAGCGGATTGTGTCGATTGTTGATGTGATCAGCTTGTATGAAGATCCCGGCAAGCCAATCCCCGAGCTGATTACCGAGTTAACCGGTATCACCGATGATATGGTGCAAGGCCAGCACATTGATGATTCACTGGTAGCGAGTTGGTTATCCGATGATCCGCTGGTGGTCGCGCATAATGCTCAGTTTGATCGTCCTTTCTTTGAAAAGCGGTTTGCCGCATTAGGCCATCTATCTTGGGCCTGTTCAGCCAGTGGCATAGATTGGAAAGCACTGGGCTTTGAAAGTCGAAAGCTTGAGTACCTGCTGCTTCGCTTAGGTTGGTTTTATGAAGGACACCGAGCTGCAACCGATTGTTTGGCGATGGCTTGGTTGTTCCATTTGTTGCCCGAGTCTGTTGCAAACTTGTTGTCTGAAGCAGATAGGCGAACTGTGTTAGTTCGTGCGTTTGGTGCGCCGTTTGACGTAAAGGACTATTTAAAAGAGCGCGGTTACCGCTGGCATGACGGTGTTAAAGGTGCCAACAAACATTGGTGGCGCGAAATCAGCGAAGACGAGTTGCCGCAGGAACAAACTTACCTGGATGATTTGTATCATCGTGGCTCAGAACATGCCCACTATGACTACAAAGATGCCCGCAATCGATTTAAAGCTTTGTCATAGCCTCTTGCATATTTGAAAATCTCTGGAAAATGGAAAGTGAACTCATGGTTTAACCAATAAGAGGAATCTTTCCATGTACCAAGACACCTACATTAAATACTGGGGCGAAATCTTCATCTCTGCCCGCATCATTGAATTTGGCATCACGTTCGAGCGCTTTCTTAAAGATCCATGGAAGCACTTGATGTCCTGTGGCCAAGAGTCTGCCCCAGACGCGATTGCTGAAGGGATGCTGCCATTGCTACCAGCCCAGGCAGAAGTTGCTAGGCGCATTCGGGAAAGTGAGCAACGAGTCCCGATGTCTACAGAGTCGGACAAAGGGGGATCTCATCGCGGTAACATCGTGGTGCCACTGGTTCGGGTAGCGCATTGATAGCGGCTATCAGCATTGGCACGAAACAAGGTCTTCACGCTCATGACTCAGCGGCAATTGCAATCCAGATCAAAAAGTTGCCGCTTACTCTTCCCTACAAAACAATTTGTGATAGGATGACACCTAATAAAATTAATTAGGTTGAAGCCTATTCAGTGTTTTATGGTCATCTGTTCAGCTTCAACCGGTAGAGACTGCTAAGTCATTGCGGATAAAGAGCAGCATTGAGTGACACTATTCAATGTGATTACGCGATGTCTGACCGTACTTTATAAACAGAGTTTTAAGAAACTGGTTGAATTGGATAAACAAGACGCATGACAAATGATGGTCTGAAACAAACGGTAGCAGCGAGTTCACTCGCTAAAGAAAGTGCGAAAGGAAAGCCAGATAGGCTTTCGCAGATAGCGCAGTTGCCACAAGCAACAAGGGATCGCATTGCCCATATCGATTTCACCTTATTGTTTAAGGGAGAAGCGGTACGGGCAGACTTAGTAGATCGGTTCAGCATAGCTGCTGCACAAGCAACGAAAGACTTCACAATGTACCGAGAGCTTGCACCAGGCAACATTGAGTATGACCAAAAGCTCAAGTTGCATAAGCGTGGTGAAGCATTTGAATCCTTGTTCGACTACGACGTTGTGAGAACACTGGCAACCATTAGCCAAGGGTACGGTGATGGTTTCACTGGAAAGGTAAAACCACCACTGGCTTGTGAAGCGCCTTATCACCTTAACAAGCCGAGTTTATCGATAGTAGCGAAAGTCACCGAGGCCATTCACAAAGGCAAAGCCTTGTGTATCACCTATGTATCGTTATCGAGCGGTGAAACCACGCGTGAAATTGTGCCGCATACGCTGGTGGACAATGGCCTGCGTTGGCATGTTCGTGGTTTTGACCGCAAGCATAATGAGTTCCGTGACTTTGTACTGACCCGAATTAAAGCAGCGGTTGTACTTGAAGACTCAAGGTTATCTGAAGCCGAACTAGAAACCCAGGACCGGCAATGGAACCGCTTTGTAGAGCTAGAGTTAGTGCCGCATCCACGTATTGAGCACAGCGAAGCGATAGAGCTGGACTATGGCATGACGGGTGGCGTTCTAAAGCTTGAGATTAGAGCGGCAACCGCTGGGTATTTGCTTCGCCAATGGCATGTGGATTGTTCCAAAGCACACAGCCTTCAAGGCACTGAATACCAACTTTGGTTAAAGAATACTCCGACACTCTACGGGGTCGGAAATTTGAATTTAGCTCCAGGGTTTAACGAATGATGTTCGACGACAGTGAATATTGCATAACCCATAAACGAATTATGACGAATTAAAAGCAGGAATTAACAAATGACAAGTTTACAACAACGTGCCGAACTTCAACGCCAAATATGGGCGATTGCCAACGATGTAAGAGGCTCAGTGGATGGTTGGGATTTTAAACAATATGTACTGGGTACGCTGTTCTACCGTTTTATCAGTGAAAACTTTGTCAACTACATCACAGGCGGAGATGAGAGCGTTAATTATGCTGCCATGTCTGACGATGATGAAAACATCAAGTTTGCTAAAGAAGATGCCATTAAAACCAAAGGCTATTTTCTTTACCCTAGCCAGTTGTTCAGCAATGTGGCGGCAAATGCGCACAAGAACGAAAATTTAAACACAGACTTAGCCGCTATTTTTGCTGCAATTGAAAACTCAGCCAATGGCTATGATTCAGAAAAAGACATCAAAGGCTTGTTTGCGGATTTTGATACCACCAGTAATCGTCTGGGTAATACGGTAGAGGCAAAAAACAAACGCTTGGCAGCTGTGTTAAAAGGCGTGGCAGGTTTAACCTTCGGTAATTTTGAAGACAATCAAATTGATTTATTCGGTGATGCTTATGAGTTTCTGATTTCAAACTATGCCGCCAATGCGGGTAAATCCGGTGGTGAATTTTTCACGCCTCAGCATGTTTCAAAACTCATCGCGCAACTTGCCATGCACGGCCAAACCAGTGTCAATAAAATCTATGACCCTGCGGCGGGTTCGGGCTCGTTGCTCTTACAAGCTAAAAAGCACTTTGATGCGCATATTATTGAAGATGGCTTTTGGGGTCAAGAGCTCAATCACACCACCTACAACTTAGCGCGTATGAACATGTTTTTGCACAACATTAACTACGACAAGTTCAATATTCAGTTGGGTGATACCTTAGCCGAACCGCACTTTTTAGATGACAAACCCTTTGATGCCATTGTCTCTAACCCGCCTTACTCGATTAACTGGATGGGTAGCGACGACCCAACCCTAATCAACGACGACCGCTTTGCGCCCGCTGGTGTGCTGGCGCCGAAATCAAAAGCCGACTTTGCCTTTGTGCTTCATGCACTGAGTTACCTATCAAGCAAAGGTCGTGCAGCCATTGTTTGCTTCCCCGGTATTTTTTACCGTGGGGGTGCTGAGCAAAAAATTCGCCAGTACTTGGTTGATAACAACTATGTTGAAACTGTGATTTCACTGGCACCTAATCTATTCTTCGGCACCACCATTGCGGTAAATATTTTAGTGCTGTCTAAACACAAAACCGACACCACCACCCAGTTTATCGATGCCAGCGGTTTGTTTAAAAAAGAAACCAACAACAACACCCTCACCAACGAACACATCGAAAACATCATGAAGGTGTTTGCCAGCAAAGAGGACGTGGATCACTTTGCCAAATCCGTTGATTTGGATGTTATCGCAGGCAACAGCTACAACCTTTCGGTGAGCAGTTATGTAGAAGCGAAAGATAATCGCGTAGTCACAAATATTACTGAACTCAATCGAGATCTAAAAACCACTGTTGCAAAAATCGATAAGCTTCGCAGTGATATTGATGTCATCGTGGCGGAAATTGAAGGTGAGGAGCTTGAGGCATGAGCAATATTAGCTTTATGGAAAAGCTGTTGGATGGTGTAGAGGTGGAGTGGAAAGCGCTGGCTGAGCTAGGCGAGTTAGTCCGTGGAAATGGCTTACCAAAAGCCGATTTTACGACTTCGGGTGTGCCTGCTATTCATTACGGACAGATTTACACTCATTACGGGCTTTCTACCGAAACAACGATATCTTACGTTTCGCCTGAAACAGCCAGAAAACTAAAAAAGGTAAACACAGGTGATGTTGTTATCACAAATACAAGCGAAAACCTTGAGGACGTGGGAAAGGCTTTAGTTTATCTGGGTAACTCAGAAGCGGTTACAGGTGGACACGCAACCATCTTTAAACCCAATAAACTTATAATCGGCAAATACTTTGCGTATTTCACGCAAACATCTACTTTTTTTTCCGCGAAGAGAAAACTTGCAAAAGGAACTAAAGTTATTGATGTTTCTGCGACCGATATGGCAAAGATTCAAATCCCCATCCCATGCCCAAATAACCCAGAAAAATCGCTGGCAATACAAGCTGAAATAGTGCGTATTCTGGACGCATTTACCGCCATGACCGCCGAGCTGACCGCCGAGCTTAACATGCGCAAAAAACAATACAACTACTACCGCGAAAAGCTACTTGCTTCAGAACTTCCTTCTAGTAAGACAGCTACTTTAGGTGAAATTCTTGATATGCGTGCTGGTAAGCACATTAAAGCAAAAGACATCTCTGCAATTAAAAATGCTGAGCATAAATACATTTGTTTCGGTGGAAATGGCTCGCGTGGGTTTGTTCAAGAATACAGCCATGAAGGCGATTATGCATTGATAGGTAGGCAAGGTGCTTTGTGTGGAAATGTAAAGCGGGCTAAAGGCAAATTTTATGCGACAGAACACGCGGTTGTTTGTACTCCGAAGGAAGAGATCGATATAGATTGGGCTTTTCATATGCTTACTTTCATGAACTTAAACCAATACAAATCACAATCAGCGCAACCCGGTCTTGCAGTAGGAAATTTAGCTAATTTGACTATTAACGTCCCAACTATTTCTGAGCAAAGAAAGATAGCCAAAATTTTAAACAAATTCGACACGTTAACAACTTCGCTGCAAGAAGGTCTCCCCCGCGAAATCGAGCTACGTCAAAAGCAATACGAGTATTATCGTGACCTGTTATTGAGTTTCCCTGCCAGTCCGGCAGGCGGGCCGAAATCTCATTCAGATGAGGCAGCCTAATGGCCTATCAACCACCTTTTACCATCACCACCGATATTTTGAACTTGGTGGCACAAATCAGCCAGCAGGTGGGTGAATTAAATGCCAGCCAGCTCAATGCCTCGCCGCAACTGCGCAAGCAAAATCGCATTAAAACCATTACTGGCACGCTGGCGATTGAAGGCAATAGCTTAACTGAAGAACAAATCACCGCCATTGTTGAGGGTAAACCTGTGCTGGGCAGCGTGCGTGAGCTGGCCGAGGTAAAAGGCGCGATTGCCGCTTATGATGCACTGCCTACTTTTACGCCTAGCGCCATTGACGATTTACTCACGGCGCACGGTTTAATGCTGTCAGATATTCTTGTGAATGCCGGTGAGTTTCGCAGTAAAGGCGTGGGTATCCATAAAGGTGGTGTGGTGCACCATGTTGCGCCGCCTGCGCATCAGGTATCCGGTTTAATGGCAGATTTACTCCAATGGCTTAAGCAAACAAAAGATCACCCATTGATCGCCAGTTGTGTATTTCATTACGAATTTGAGTTTATTCACCCCTTTGCCGATGGTAACGGCCGAATGGGGCGGTTATGGCAAACACTGATTTTGTCCAAGTGGCATCCGTTGTTTTTATCTTTGCCACTAGAAAGTGTGATTAAAGACCATCAGCAAGCCTATTATCACGCCCTTGAGCAGGCTGATAACCAAGCAGACAGTACGCCGTTTATTCATTTTATGTTGTCGGTTATTCAGCAAACGCTAGCACAAAACGCCTCTGTAAACGCCCTTCTAAAGGAAGGTCAAAACGCCCCTGTAAATACCCTTATCAATGTAACGGGCCTTAAAACGCCTGAGGCTATTTTAGCATTGCTCAGTAACACGCCCGAGCTAACCCGACAACAACTCGCCGATACCTTGAATAAAGACGTTAGAACCATTGGTCGCGCCATTAGCAAACTACAAAAAGAAGGCAGGTTAACTCGGGTAGGTTCAGATAAAACCGGCCATTGGCAAGTCACTGAATAATGCGATGCAGTGGCTGGTTCCATTTTGGAAAACACCACGGCTAACAAAAAAGGATGTAAACGAATGACGACTTATAAAGCGGTGGCAGAATCCAATAACTTTATTGTGTTAGATAAATACACTAAAGAGTGGCAGGTTAACGAAAGCTTTCAAAGCGAAGGTGATTTAGAACGTGAGCTGATTCAGGACCTAAGCAACCAGGGCTATGAGTATTTATCGGCACTAACCACGCCCGATGCCATGCTGGCGAATGTGCGCAAGCAGCTACAAGCCCTTAATAAGGTCGAATTTACCGATGCCGAGTGGGCTCGCTTTTGCGAGCAATACCTGAACACACCAAGCGACAATATTCTTGATAAAACTCGCAAAGTGCACAGTGACTATATTTTCGATTTTGTCTTTGATGATGGCCATATAGAAAACATCTACCTGTTTGATAAGAAGACCATTGCTCGTAACAAAGTGCAGGTCATTAAGCAGTTTGAGCAAACGGGAAGCCATGCCAACCGTTACGATGTGACGATTTTGATCAATGGTTTGCCTTTGGTGCAAATCGAACTGAAAAAGCGTGGTGTGGCGATCCGTGAGGCGTTTAATCAAATACATCGCTACAGCAAAGAAAGCTTTAATAGCGATCACTCCTTGTACAAGTTCTTGCAGCTTTTTGTGATCTCTAATGGCACCGACACGCGCTATTTTGCCAATACCACCAAGCGCGACAAAAACAGCTTCGATTTTACGATGAACTGGGCGAAGTCAGACAATACGCTGATCAAGGATTTAAAAGACTTTACCGCCACTTTTTTCCAGAAAGAGACCTTGCTTGAAGTGATCTTGCGTTACTCGGTGTTTGACGTCAGCAATACCTTACTTGTAATGCGCCCTTACCAAATTGCGGCTACTGAGCGCATTTTATGGAAGATAAAGAGCGCGTTTAACGCTAAGAACTGGAGCAGCACCGAGAGCGGTGGGTACATTTGGCACACTACGGGTTCAGGCAAAACACTCACCAGCTTTAAAGCGGCACGTTTGGCCACCGATTTAGACTGTATCGATAAAGTCTTCTTTGTGGTGGACCGAAAAGACCTCGACTATCAGACGATGAAAGAGTATCAGCGGTTCTCGCCTGATAGTGTGAACGGTTCAGACAGTACCGCAGGGCTTAAGAGTAACCTGGATAAAGACGATAACAAGATTGTCGTCACCACAATCCAAAAGCTCAACAACTTAATCAAAAGCGAAAGCGATTTAGCTATATACAACAAGCAAGTCGTTTTTATTTTTGATGAGTGTCATCGAAGCCAGTTCGGTGAGGCGCAGAAAAACCTGAAGAAGAAATTCAAAAAGTACTACCAGTTTGGCTTCACAGGTACGCCCATTTTCCCAGAAAATGCACTGGGCGCAGAAACCACGGGTAGCGTGTTTGGCCAGCAGTTGCACACGTATGTGATCACCGATGCCATTCGTGATGAAAAAGTACTCAAGTTCAAAGTGGACTATAACGATGTTCGTCCGCAATTTAAGAGCATTGAGACTGAGCAGGATGATAAGAAGCTTAGTGCGGCGGAGAATAAGAAAGCCTTCTTACATCCAATGCGCATTGGTGAAATCTCGCAGTATATTCTGAGCCATTTTAACCAGAAAACACATCGAGCCTATTCTGGCGCCAAAGGGTTTAACGCCATGTTTGCGGTCAGTAGTGTTGATGCGGCGAAAGCCTACTATGAAACCTTCAAAACATTGCAGGCCGAGGCTGAGAATGGACCTACAAGTAAACCTCTGCGCATTGCAACTATCTTCTCATTTGCTGCCAATGAAGAGCAGGACGCCATTGGTGATATTTTAGATGAGAGTTTTGAAGTCAGTGCCATGAACAGCAGCGCAAAAGAGTTTTTGAGCGCCGCGATTAAAGATTACAACGCCATGTTTAAATCTAACTATGGCGTGGACAGTAATGGCTTTCAGAACTACTACCGTGACCTTGCTCAGCGCGTGAAGAATCAAGAAATAGATCTGCTCATAGTGGTGGGGATGTTTTTAACGGGCTTTGATGCGCCTACGCTTAACACCTTGTTTGTTGATAAGAATTTGCGCTATCACGGCTTGATGCAGGCATTTTCTCGCACTAACCGCATTTATGATGCGACGAAGACCTTTGGCAATATTGTTACCTTCCGTGATTTGGAACAGGCAACCATTGATGCAATCACCTTGTTTGGTGACAAAAACACCAAAAACGTGGTGTTGGAGAAGAGCTACAAAGAATACATGGAAGGCTTTAACGATATTGCTACTGGCCAAGCGCGTCGAGGTTTTGTTGATATCGTCAAAGAGCTGCAAGAACGCTTTCCAAACCCAGAAAATATTGAAAAAGAACAAGATAAAAAAGAGTTTGCCAAGCTGTTTGGTGAATACCTAAAAGCAGAAAATATTCTACAAAACTACGATGAGTTTGCTGGATTAAAAGCACTGCAAAGCTTAGATACCAGTGATGAACAAGCTGTTGAAGAGTTTAAGTCAAAGTACTATCTGGACGATGCTGACATCGAGGCAATGCAAACCATCGATATGCCGAGCGAACGTGCTATCCAAGATTATCGCTCTACCTACAACGATACCCGCGACTGGTTGCGACGCGATAAAGAAGGTCAGGATAAAGATAAGTCAACGGTAGACTGGGACGATGTGGTCTTTGAAATTGATTTGCTTAAATCGCAAGAAATCAACCTCGATTACATTCTTGAACTGATTTTTGATCACAATAAGAAGAACAAGAGCAAAGAAGGCTTGATTGAAGAAGTTCGTCGTATGATCCGCGGTAGCCTCGGCAATAGAGCGAAAGAGAGCTTGGTGGTTGATTTTATTAACCAGACAAACCTAGATGAGATCAATGACAAAGCCAGCATTATCGACGCTTTCTTCAAATTCGCCCAGGCGGAGCAGAAGCGCGAAGCCGATGCCATTATTGCCTCTGAAAAGCTCAATATCGATGCTGCCAAACGCTATATTGCGTCATCACTCAAACGTGAGTACGCCTCTGAAAATGGCACAGCACTTAATGAGGCACTGCCCAAACTTAGCCCATTGAACCCACAGTACCGAACCCAGAAGCAAACGGTTTTTCAGAAAATTGCCGCTTTTGTTGAAAAATTCAAAGGTGTGGGTGGGCAGATATAAGTGTTATTACGTGCTCTTTAGGTCGCTGTTTTTACGAAAAAGTTTCCAGGAGGAAAATAATGGTCACATTTGATCAGCTTATGCTCCCGCTAATAAAGGCATTAGTTAACCTTGGCGGCTCAGGCAGCATCGACGAGATATACGAAGCAGTTGTCGAGCTTGAGAAGTTTGATGAGGATACTTTGGCGGTTCTGCACAACCCCGAAAAAAGTAGCCAAACTGAGGTTGGATATCGATTAGCTTGGGCTCGAACCTACCTGAAGAAAGCTGGATACCTTGAAAACTCATCTCGTGGCGTTTGGGCACTTACAGATAAAGCCAGACAGGAACCGGAAATTGATAGCAGAGAAATTGTCAACTTTGTTAGAGATCTGGACCGCAAGCCTGAACAGGCTAATGCTACGACATCTACTCCAGAACTGTCGTCCGATGACTCCCCAGAAGAGGCTATGCTTTGGCGTGAAAAACTGCATCATGTGCTAATTGAAGAAATGAGCCCGGATGCGTTTGAGCGACTAACACAGAGGTTATTGAGAGAATCAGGTTTTATCCATGTTGAAGTGACTGGTCGCACGGGTGATGGTGGTATCGATGGCAAAGGAATTGCCCGAATCAACGGTTTGATGAGCTTTCATATCGCTTTTCAGTGTAAAAAGTACAAAGGTTCCGTTGGGGCTTCCGAGATCCGTGATTTTAGGGGCGCAACCGTTGGTAGAGCTGATCGTGGGATGTTTATCACTACAGGTAGCTTTACAAAAGCTGCCATTGAAGAAGCCAACCGTGATGGCGTTGCTCCGATTGACTTGGTCGATGGTGATCAGTTAGCTGATAAACTCAAGGAACTTAGTTTAGGCGTTAAAACAGAGTTAGTTGAAAAAGTAACTGTTGAACCAGACTGGTTTTTAAGTCTTTAGCTCTATCATCGCTACAGATAAGTGCAAGTTTCTTGCGACTATCTAACAACCTAATTGTTAGTGAACCTTCACACTATCGTGTCGGAGGTTCACTATGTTCAAAAACCTATTTTTTCAAGCCAAAGCACTACCAGAACTGTCATCTCAACTGGATGCAGAAATCCCACGCTATCCGCCATTTCTGAAAGGGTTGCCAGCTGCGTCCCCCGAGGATTTGCAGTCCACACAAGACGAGCTAATTGCCAAACTGCGCCAGGTACTTGGCTTTAATCAGCGTGAGTTTCAAAGGCTAATTCAGCCCTGCATTGATCATCTGGCTGCTTATGTTCATTTGTTGCCAGCTTCTGAGCATCATCATCACAGTGGTGCTGGCGGTTTATTACGTCACTCGTTGGAAGTTGCTTTCTGGGCTGCACAAGCTGCTGAAGGGATCATCTTTGTTGCCAGTGGCACACCGGTTGAGAAAAAAGAGCTGGAACCTAGGTGGCGTGTTGCGGCGGCATTAGGCGGTTTGTTCCATGATATTGGTAAGCCCGTTTCAGACTTGTCCATCACTGACGAAGATGGACGCTATCAGTGGAACCCTTTTTTAGAAACCTTATCCCAGTGGACCACAAATAACAGCATTGAACGCTATTTCATTCGCTGGCGCGACGGACGGTGCAAGCGGCACGAGCAATTTTCAATTCTGGTGTTAAACCGGGTGATGACACCTGGGCTGCTCGCCTGGTTAACCCAGCCGGGCCCTGAGATTTTGCAAGCCATGCTGGAAGCGATTGGCAATACCGATCCAGAGCATGTCCTGTCTAAATTGGTTATTGAAGCTGACCAAACCAGTGTACAGAGAGATCTTAAAGCTCAACGAATTTCCGTTGACGACAATGCCCTTGGTGTCCCAGTTGAACGCTATCTTCTTGATGCCATGAGGCGATTACTTGCCAGTTCGCAATGGCTGGTCAATCAGCGAGATGCCAGAGTTTGGATACGAAAATCGAATCAATCAACCCATCTTTACCTGGTTTGGAAAAGCGCTGCTAAGGACATCATTGAGCTGTTGGCCAAAGACAAGATACCTGGCATTCCAAGAGATCCCGATACCCTTGCGGACATCCTCATTGAGCGAGGATTGGCCACTAAATCCGCCTCAAATGAGCGATATGAAAGCCTTGCCCCTGAAGTTCTGATCAAAGACGACAAGCCAATCTGGTTACCCATGCTGCATATATCTGAGGCCGATTTATTGTTCAGCTCGAATGTGCCAAGTAGCGTGGCACTGTTTAGCAAATCTGAATGGGAAGCAAGAAAGCAAACACAAGCAGAGCCACAGAGTCGCTCCAGTGAGCAGCCAGGCTTGCCTGAAGCGTCATCATCAATTGAACTCAGCAATTCGGCTGAGTCGCCATCGACAAAATCATCCGAACAAGATGATGAACTTCGTCATGCCAGTGATGTTAATAACCCCCAGGCAACTGAAAATGCTCCAGGTGATGGATGTGAAAAGCCTAACAATTCATATGATGGCGCTATCTCAAATAACGTAAACCAGCACGATGCAGAGGCATTGAATCTCCCTGAATCTTTGGCGTGGCTCCCAGAGGCCAGCAGTGCGTTGGTTATGGTTGGTGAACAGATACTGATCCGCTATCCCGATGCCGTAAGACCTTGGTGTGCCCCCCGAAAACTGCTTGCTGAACTCAGTCGATTAGATTGGCTTGAATTAGATCCCGCAAACCCGACTCGTAAGGCCAGAACTGTGACTACGAATGATGGCGTTCAGGAGCAAGGGTTACTGCTGAAAGTGCCAGTTTCTAAAGGGTTAACTGCAATATTAGACCTTTCCAAACAAGACGCAGAACCGGCGGCAGCAATTCAGAACAAAGAGGCTTCACAGCGTCCGAGTCGAACTGAGACAACCACTGCCCAAGCAAAAGAACCCGCCACAAGAACGGAGCGAAAGCAAAAGCCGATTGCGGCCAATGCGAACTCAAGTACCGACCCCAAACACGTGCAGCGGCAACAGATGGTTAATTTTGTGAAAGATTTGCCCATCTTACTGACCGATGGCGATTACCCAGACGTGGATCATAGTGCCGATGGTATTCGCGTCACGATTCAAACCTTACGCCAAGTCGCCAATGAGCATGGCATTCCAGCCGGACAGCTGCTTCGGGGGATCTCGGCCAGTGACCAATGCCAGTTTGATGAGGGGGAAACGGTTCTGTTTACCGCTCACGCTGAACGTTAATCCATTTGAAATTAATCGGATTGCAAACGGTTATGTTGCGGAGCATGAATGAAAGAAAACGCATATGAGATGCCCTGGCGCACGAACTATGAAGCCATGGCCGCAGCAGGTTGGCTGGTTGGTGCAACTGGGGCAATTGCCGCAGAAATGCTGACTGAGCTACCACCTGAGCCATTTTGGTGGATGACAGGGATTTCCTCGGGCATGGCGTTGTACCGCCTGCCTGAGGCTTACCGCCTTTATAAGTTACAGATGGGGCTAAAAGGCAAACCATTGGCATTTATGGCGCTGGCGCATTTGCAAAAGGTAATGGCAAAACATCCTGATGAATTGTGGTTAGGGTATGGCTTTGAGTGGGACCAACGTCATGCTCAACGCGCTTATGAAATCCTAAAGCGGGATAAGCAAACCTTGCTTAACCAAGGTCACGCCTCTTATCGAAAGAATAGCCAAATGGGTTCGACCTGGATTCATGGTGTCGAGCCCAAAGAAGAAGATGTGTACCAGCCAGTTGGTCACACTGAGGGGCACACCTTAATTGTCGGCACGACCGGTGCCGGAAAAACCCGATGCTTTGATGCGATGATCACCCAGGCCATTTTGCGCAATGAAGCCGTGATTATTATTGACCCCAAGGGAGACAAAGAACTTAAGGATAATGCACAGCGAGCCTGTATTGCCGCCGGTAGTCCTGAGCGCTTTGTGTATTTTCATCCGGGTTTTCCAGAGCATTCAGTACGACTTAATCCCCTGAGGAACTTTAACCGGGGTACTGAAATTGCTAGCCGAATTGCGGCCTTAATTCCATCCGAAACCGGTGCTGATCCATTTAAAGCCTTTGGTCAAATGGCACTGAATAACATAGTGCAAGGTCTGTTGCTTACGTCACAACGTCCTGATCTGAAAACACTGAGACGATTCTTGGAAGGTGGCCCAGAAGGCTTGGTAGTAAAAGCCGTCACGGCTTGGGGGGAGCAGGTGTATCCGAACTTTAGTGTGGAGATCAAGCGCTTTACCGAAAAGGCCAATACCTTGGCTAAACAAGCCATGGCGATGCTGCTTTTCTACTACGAACGCATTCAGCCCGTTGCCGCCAATACCGATTTAGAGGGGCTATTGAGCATGTTTGAGCATGACAGAACTCACTATTCCAAGATGGTGGCCTCATTGATGCCGGTGCTCAATATGCTCACATCAAGTGAACTTGGCCCACTGCTATCACCGATTGCAAACGATGTGGATGACAGCCGGTTAATTACGGATTCTGGCCGAATTATCAACAATGCCCAAGTGGCGTATATCGGCTTGGATTCATTGACCGACGCCATGGTTGGCAGCGCCATTGGTTCGTTGCTTTTATCTGATCTCACCGCCGTGGCCGGTGACCGCTATAACTATGGTGTTGAAAATCGCCCCGTAAATATCTTCATCGATGAGGCTGCTGAAGTCGTAAACGATCCCTTCATTCAACTGCTCAACAAAGGCCGTGGCGCAAAAATGCGTTGTGTGATTGCTACTCAGACCTTTGCTGACTTTGCCGCTCGTACAGGCAGTGAAGCTAAGGCTCGCCAGGTGTTAGGTAACATCAACAACTTGATAGCCCTTCGGGTGATGGACGCCGAAACGCAGCAGTACATTACTGACAATCTGCCTAAGACTCGGTTGCAGTACATCATGCAAACTCAAGGTATGTCGTCCAACTCGGACAGCCCCGCGTTATTTACCGGCAATCATGGCGAACGCTTGATGGAGGAAGAAGGCGATATGTTTCCACCGCAGTTATTAGGCCAGCTCCCAAACCTAGAGTACATCGCCAAGCTTTCAGGTGGCCGCGTGATCAAAGGTCGCATTCCTATTTTAACCAGCTCTACACAGGCAGCATAAGGAGTCTGTATGCATCATTCTGTCTGTCTGAAAATGACAACACTTACCAGTAAAGAAATGCTCGCTCAGTGGCAGCAACATAACCCTCAGTTCAAGGAAGCTTTAAGACTGCTTGAAACCGACTGGCCTCATGCGTTGGCTTCAGTGCACTGTTTGGCGGACTATTTAACAGATGCGCTCACGTTAGATGGCCATTCCATCTTTGATTTGTGTCTGTGTAATGGCTTGGGCAGTTATGAAGAAGTCAGTTGTGATGATGACAGTGTACGCCTGTGGCATTTCATTGAGGCACTGACCTGGACTGCCGCCAGTGCTTTAACGGGGATTCGCCTGCGTGATCCTGACCATTTCGAGTGGGCCGCCGTGGATGGTGTGTATTTCTACTCCTGGATTCGTAATCGTCCAAATCGAATGGCGTATCTGGCTGAAGGACACATCGATGTGCGTTATGTCAGTGGCCATACATCGACAAAGCGGCTTCAACAAGTGATTAAAGCCCGGATTATGACGCCAACCGTTGCAGCCATGCTGGCGCGAGTAGAAGAGGATGTTTGGCATGAGCAAGCATAAGTCGGTTTGGCTGCTGTGTCTGGCACTGATGCTGGAGATTATTGCCATTGGCGTGTTAGTGCCCGGTGATTGGACTGGCCGGGTCATTAGTAAAGAAAAGCAGATGATCCAAAATCAATTGGGCGCTCAAACAAGCTATTGGATAGGTCAAACTAGCCATGGCTGGTATCAGTCATGGATTGTGGATACACAGATGGAGCAATCTGTGCGTGATTTTCTAATCCCCACTGAAGAACAACGACTGCGCTCTAAAGGGATGGAGAACATGGGAGGCTTTTGGTTTGTCTGGGTAGAAGACCGCATTCAGGCATTTTTTGATGTGCTGTACCAAGTGTTCACTCGATTTGCTCTGCTGATGGTCTGGTTGCCTTTTGCGCTTATTCTCATGTTACCGGCGCTGTGGGATGGCTTAATGACCTGGAAGATTAAGAAGACAACCTTTGATTTTTCGAGCCCTATCATTCACCGCTACAGCATGATTATCCTGGGCTCAGGTGTCATTTTGCTGTTTATGGGATTGTTCGCCCCGCTGGCCATTCCACCGGTGGTGTTACCGTCGCTGATCATCGGCTTGGCATTGATGGCAGGGTTGGCGTTAAGCCACTTGCAGAAGAAGATTTGAGGCCTCGGTTAATGGCCACCAAGACAGGATGATATGAATATCTGGCTTATTCCTGTCATTATTTGATTCGATTGTGGGTTTGATTCGAATCATGCTATGATTTGAATATACTGTTATTTAAATCAAAAGGCGACAAGATGTGGATCTGGCAACAAGCTGATTGGCCAAACTTTATCTGGGATGAAAAAGTCATTGAACCCAAGTTACGCGACATTCGCTTTCACCAAGGAATGTTGTTGGGCAAGATGTCGAGCCAACCTAAAGACCAAAGGCAAAGTATGTTAGACACGCTATTGGCGAACATTATTCATTCGAGTGCCATTGAAGGTGAGAAGCTCAATGCTTTTTCTGTTCGCTCGTCCTTGGCCAATAAGCTTGGTCTTTCTGAAGAAAAACCATTTCCAACTACTGAACGCACTGATGGCTTAGCAGAAATAATGTTAGATGCGGTGGAGAATTTAGACTCGCTGCTCTCACTTGAAAGAATATTGCAGTGGCATAAACGACTGTTTCCTGAGGGTTACACCTTGTTCAATCCTGTTATAGGAGGGCAGTTGCGCGGGGACGAGCCAATGCAGGTTGTGTCGGGAAGAATAGATAAACCCACGGTGCATTTTGAAGCACCGAGCCGAGATGTGCTTGAGTCAGAACTAGACGTGTTTATCCGCTGGTTTAATGACTCTCGTGAGGACCCCGCTTTAGACCCTTTGCTTAGGGCTGCGATAACGCACTTTTGGTTCGTGACGCTCCACCCTTTGGATGACGGCAATGGCAGGATCACCCGCTTACTCACTGATTTGGCGCTGGCCCAGGCTGAGCGTCAATCTGTCCGTTTCTATGCAATGTCAGTGGCGATTTTAGCCAACCGTAAAAGCTACTACGAAATATTAGAGCAATCCCAGAAAGGTGAACTTGATATTACCGCTTGGCTTATGTGGTTTTTAAACACCTTAGGTGAAACATTCACCAATGTGCTTGAAGAAATCGACCAAACGGTTTTTAAAACAAACTTCTGGCGAAATGTCGATCAAACGCGACTGTCCTCGGAACAAGTAAAAGTGCTCAATCGAATGCTTGATGGAGATTTTGACCAAGGCATTAATACGTCGCAATATCATAAAGTGGCGAAAGTGAGTAAGCCAACCGCTTCTCGTCATTTAGCGGCTTTGGTCGAGCTTGGTTGCTTGGTAAAAAGTGAAGCCGGGGGGAGGAGTACTCGTTATAAGCTCGCGCACTTGTGTTAAAAACACGAACATTGAGAGCCAATTATCGTGCACTAATTGTAACCATTAAGGTTGCGATATCAATCTGATTGTAAGAGCAGAATCACCAAGCCACCTCAAAACCTTCAAGAATTCGGCATCTAGCTGACCACTGAACCTGTCAATCTCAAGGCATTCTTCACTTCTCAATTCAAACAACGAGGAGTGACTATGGAACCTGTGAGTATTCCGTCCTATATCGATGACCCGCCGCACTTCCTGCTTTGGAGTGCCGATGAGATGGCTCCCATTCTGTTGGGGCTAGTGATCGGCATTTTTACCGGTAATGCCTTGGTTTTATGCCTGTTGGGGTTGGTAACAACCAAGCTCTATCGGCGTTTTCGTGATGGTCGCCCAGATGGTTTTATTCTTCACGCCATCTACTGGGCTGGACTGTTGCCCACCAAGGCCAAGACGATCCCTAACCCATTTATCAGGAGCTATCTGCCGTGAAGTTCGACGTGTTTTTAAAATCATGGCAAGGCACGCAATTAGAGAACCGATGGCAGCGGTTCCTGATTGCAGTGCTGGTGCTATCTAATTTGCTGCTTGCGGTAGCGGCATTTTCTCGCAATACCGTGGTAGCTATTCAACCACCAACCTTGTCTGAAACGGCTGAAGTGTCACGAAACCAAGCCACTCAACCTTACCTTGAATCCTGGGGACTCTACCTGGCTGAGCTTATGGGCAACGTGACGCCGGGTAATGTGTCTTTCATCCGGGTTGCCATTGAGCCGCTACTTTCTCCAGCGGTGTACCAGCAAGTGGTCGATGCACTGGAGATTCAGGCAAGACAGATCCGTGAAGACCGAGTCACGCTCAAATTCCAACCCAGACAAGTGGAGTATGAGTATGAAACCGGGCATGTCTTTGTGACCGGTTATTCCTTGGTTTCTGGGCCATCAGGAGATGAACAGCGCCAAACTCGCACCTATGAGTTTGACATCGATATTGAGCAATACCGTCCAAAGCTCAGTTGGATGGATACGTATGAGGGGCAAGCTAGAACGAAGCGCGTTCGTGAAAAGTTGACCCAAGAGCAAAACCGGAGGGTGAATGATGCGAACCAAAATTAGTCGATGGATGACACCAGGCTTAATCGCAATGAGCTTGAGTGGCGTTCTGTTATCACAAGCGTCGTATGCAGACGTGGAATTGCCAATTGTGCCAGCCAGTGTGATGAAGCAGTCTGCTACTGCAAATCCACCGGTTCAAACCAATACGGCTTCAACGGATGCGCCAACAACGCTGCTGATGACACCGGGAGTCAATGAACTGATCCCTGTAGCACTTGGCCATCTGAACCGGATTGTGACGCCGTTTGAATCGCCTCAGGTGAGAACAACCAGTGATGCACAGACGCAAATCAAGGGGAATGTTGTATATGTGGCCACGGACAAAGAATCACCGGTTTCACTTTACATCACTCCGCCTGGTCAGGAAGCGCCCGCATTATCTGTCACCTTAGTACCTCGTCGTATTCCACCGCGTGAAATCACCTTAGCGATTGATGGTCAGCAGTGGCCTATTAAGGGCGTCGTGAACCGCAAAGCCGCCACTTGGGAAACGGCTCAGCCATACGTCGATAGCTTACGTGATTTACTCAGACGCCTTGCACTAAATGAGTTACCACAAGGCTATGACATCCGTTTGGCTGGCCAAACTGACACAAGCCCGAAATGTTTTCAGCCGGGCTTAAAGTTTGGTTTTAAGCAGGGGCAAATTGTGACGGGACATTACTTCACCGTCTATGTAGGACTGGTTGAAAGCTTTGCCGATGAGCAGATAGAAGCCAGTGAAATAGCCTGTCATGTACCAGATATAGTGGCAAGCGCCTACTGGCCTCGCAATATCTTGTTGCCGGGTGAAAAGACTGAGTTGTATGTGGTTGTTCGCAATCATCGTGAAGAAGCGGTGGAAAGTCAGCGACCTTCGCTTCTTGTGGGAGGTGAGCTTTGATGAAAGCACAATGGGAACAAATGAGCCCGAACATGAAGCGGGGCCTATCGGTTGCTGGTATTGCTGGTGGTCTCATCCTTATGGTGATGGTGTTTTCACCTAATCCTGACGATGGCTCAAGCAGTCGGAACCGACAGGAAACGATCCGGCACATTCTTACGGATACCAATACTCGTGATGTTGGGATCGATAGTTTGGCTGCGAACGTAAAACTACTTAGTGAGCGCAATGAACAGTTACGTCGTGAAGTTGAGCGCTTGCGTCGTGACGTCGATTCAGGACGGCTAAGCCCAGGTTCACCTTCTATACCAAGTGAGGTCAATGCGGAGCTGGCCCGCCTTAGAGCGGAACTTGATGATGTTCGCGCAGGAGGTGATGCAGCAGTTGAAGGCACAAATAGCCGTTTTGAAGTGCCTTTATCTGCCATGGAATTGCCTAAAGACGAAAAGCCACTGCCGTCTAACCCAGACGACTATTTTGCCAATGCGCCGCTGCCTGCTCCGCTCTATCAGCAGCCAGTCAATGGTCAAGGTACACGAGCACGAGATGTTCCATTGCCGCCAATCACGATTCGTATGATTGAGCCTGAAATGGTTGCTGAACCAGAGGTTGTTGTGCAAGAAGCGCCGCCTTTGTATCTACCGGCGGGCAGCATTATCTCGGGTACTTTGATCACGGGTTTGGATGCACCTACTCACGAGTCCGCAAGACGCGAACCTTTTCCTGCATTGCTGAGGATTCAAAAGGAAGCCATTTTACCCAACCGATTTAGAGCGGATATCAAAGAGTGTTTCTTGATCGCCGCAGGTTACGGTGATTTGAGCTCTGAGCGTGCCTATTTGCGAGGCGAGACCATTTCATGTGTGAGAGAAGATGGTGGCGTCATTGAAACACGACTGGATTCTTATGCCGTGGGTGAAGACGGCAAAGCCGGTATTCGTGGCCGATTAGTGTCGAAACAAGGCCAACTGGTGGCCAAATCAATGATGGCCGGATTCCTTCAGGGCTTGGCAGGCGCATTTGATGTGAATCCTGTACCAACGATTCAGACGGGTAATGCCGGTGATACTCAGCTTTACCAGCAAGTCATGAGCCAAGAAGCATTACAAGGCGCTGCGATTAAAGGCACCGGTAAAGCATTGGATCGCGTGGCCAAGTTCTATTTGGACATGGCAGAAAATATGTTCCCAGTCATAGAGGTAGACGCTGCAAGGAAAATTGAAGTCATAGTCACTCGTGGGGCCTCGTTGTCATTGGCCACTTCACAAGGGGTAGGTGCAAGAAGATGAAAAAATCCTGCATGTTGCTAACCGATCGAAGTCCGCTTCAGACAATAAGATGTGTATCCAGAGGAGAGTTAACCATGACGACATCAATGCAGAACAACCCAAAGCACCAGTCAAAACAGTGGTCTAAAGCTGGATTACTTTTATTGGCAGTCGGCTCAACCTTATTGTCAGGCTGTAGTTCATTGGGTCTTGGGAGTAGTGAATATGGATGCCCAGGTATGCCTGACGGTGTGCGCTGTTTATCCGCTCGTGAAGTCTATGAGCTTACCAGTAATGGCGCTGCACCCAAGACGATTGATGCTGTGGCGACTCGAATTGGTTCTCCCTCTGGGTATTCACAATCTGATTTAGAGACAGGACTGCTGAGCCATCCGGCATTACCCGAGACGCAGCAATCTGCACCTATTCGCATTCCTTCAAGGGTAATGCGGATTTGGATTGCGCCTTGGGAGGATGACCGTGGGGATCTGAATTTATCCAGCTACGTGTTTACCGAAATTGAACCGCGCCGGTGGGATATTGGGGTGTCAGCACCTCGAACGGTTTCGCCAGTGCTACGTCCACTTCAGACTCAAAGTGATTCAGCCTCAGCGGGAGCTGATGGTAAGCGCGATAACTTGAGTATCTACGGAGAAACTAACGAATGACAAATGCAGTTCGCACCATTCAAACTCAGCGCTTAATGACCATTGGTGCGCTTGGTTTAATGGCGTTAATGATTTCGGAGCCCTCATTTGCGGGCACCGGTGGTGATGCTTTCACCGATGTGTGGGATACCCTAAAAGACTGGACCCAAGGTACTTTGGGACGGATCGTAGCGGGAGCCATGGTACTGGTGGGTATTGTGGGCGGTATCGCTCGCCAAAGCTTGATGGCTTTTGCCTTGGGCATTGGTGGCGGTATGGGTCTCTACAATACGCCAACAGTCGTTGAAAGTGTTATGTCTGCAACTTTACCTGTTGTTGCCAGCACTCAAGAAGTTATTGGCACAACTGTTCCAGCAATCAGCGCCGTTTTACTGAGCACCTAATAATATTGACGGCTTCTCTTGTGAAAGGGGAGCTGTCATCTCAGTCTATCGACAATGATTTTTCGATATCGCAGATCCTTGCCATGAGTACTAAAGGATCAAACGTCGATTCTTTGAAGCCAAATTTCTTGTAGAACGTTTGCGCAGTGTCATCAATAGCATGGACTAAGATTCCTGCTCCACCGACAGCGTTCATTGCTTGTACTGAGCGAATGATGCAATCTTTTAAAAGACCGGCTGCAATGCCTTGACCTTGATAGGCATTATCCACCCCAAGCCTTGCTAGAATCACCATGGGAATGGGATCAGGACTATTTCTTCTTAATGAACTGAACGCTTGCTCTCTGGAAACTGATCCCATTGCAATGGCATAGTACCCGACCACTTGATGGGCGTCAGTGTCATTGACCACATACACTCTCGCAGTTCCCCGTTTTTGACTTTTTAACGCCTGTTTTCTTAACCAGGTATCGAGTTCTTCGATGCCACATTGAAAGGCATTAATTTGGTGCTCATCAGCGAGTAGTGTTGGTGCGCTTATTCCCAAGGCGCTTTCCTTTTAAACAGATCTTTCATGCCTTCAAGAGTCTGTGGATTTGCACGAAGTTCGTTATCAAACGCTTCAAAAGCCTTTGCTTCAAGAACAAAATCCCGCTGTTCTGCCAGTATACTATGCGCTTCATTGAGCGCTGCCTGCTGAATGAATACAGTTCTATCGACTTTTTTTAAACTTGCTGCGGCATCGATGATGTCTCTTACCGATGGCAGTACTCGCATGTTGATTGGCGCTGTCTTTGTAGCCATGACACCATCCTCTGTATATCTATTTAATACACAGTTTAAAAGGTTTTTGCGTGTAGTCAATAGATACACGTTATTTTTTGGTGACTGCGATAGGGAAAAGCGGTTGTAGTTGGTTGGATTATGATCGTAGCTTAGATGTAAATTGCTTGTCAGAGCACCCGCCCCAAGAGCAGTTGTTCAACTACTATGCAAAGCATTGTCGTTAACTAGATGGGTATTTCTGCCAACTCGTTTTAAGTCTCTGTATGCAGTTTGTTTCGTTGCTAACCTAAGTGGTCTGCCAACTAAACTGGTATTTTCTAAAATGTTTATCGGATTTCGCTTTGTATGCGTAAATTCAATTGTACCCAAAGGTGTTTTGAATTCACCGGAACGTCCCGTTGTCATAACAGTTAACCTATCTACTGGAATTTGCGAAATAACACCATAATCAGAAAGAGCAGACTCCAAGCTAAGGTAGTTATATTCCCCACGTCGAATAGTTTTAGCAATTTGCTCCAACGTATCGCTGCCTTTCGACTGCGCTAAATTGAATAAGTACACACCATTAATCATTCGAGTTAGCAAGCCATCGTCTTGCAAACGTTTAATTCCTGCACGCAATGCTCGTTCGTTATCTTGATGAAAGATTTTGGCCAGATCTGAATTAGTAAAAACACAGCGACCACGCTTGTCATATTCTAAGAGCTTTTTAATTGCCTCAGCCTTTCTCACAATACGCCTCTAGTTGTCAAGGATGACACTTAAACATGTCATGAGTGTAGACTTAGCTTTAGAAGGATACAAGTTTACAAAAATGACATCAAAAAGTGTTAAATATGTTGACTTGGTTTCTAGGGGGGGATTAAAAGGACTTGGTTTGTTTAAAGTGTGATAAATTTTAATACCCAGGGTGTGAAAAAACGGGCTCAGCTAAACCGGTTGGCTAGCAACGGCGCTTCTGCCATCGCTTGTAGGCGATAAAAGTGTTATGTCTGCAACCTTACCTGTTGTTGCCAGCTCTCAAGAAGTCATTGGCACAACCGTTCCAGCAATCAGCGCCGTTTTACTGGGGACCTGATAAACTCAAAAGAGGCCTTTAAAAGGTTTGGGTCTACAAAGTCACTGCTTTGTGGACCTTATTTTTTATCAGGATTGGCTTATTTGATCAGTCTTGGTGGGTAAATCTGTTTAACTTCAAGCACAATGCTCCTCCCTTTATGTACGCCTTTAGGTGATGTTGTTAGTTCATAAAGCCCAGAGACGGAACCATTTTCTTTATGACGTTTTGAAAGTTCATGTTTCAACTTGTTGACTTTTAGTTTGGTTGGATTTGTTCCCTGAAAATGGCTCAATGCCTCAAGAGAACATAGTTGTCTTATGTGATCTATGATGCCCATACCAACAATAAAATCATACCGTTCAAAGCTCATCCACATTAAACTCTCTGCAATCAGATCAACGTATTCGTTTAAGCGGATGATGCTTTCTTCCGGGGTCGTAGGACCTAAGCGAATAATATTTCCACCACCGTCAACAGTATCACGTATTTTCCAGATGGGTTCATAGTGGCCAACCCTGTTTCTAAAGTCCTTTATAAATTTAAATCGATGATGTAATGCGGTCCTTGTTGCGTTCGTGCTTTTTGCATTTGGGAACACTTTTGGAATCAACGTTGGCCAAAGTTTGGTATTTTTCACTGGGTCATCGTAGTTCTGCGTAAGTAAATTAACCCAAAAGCCAAAGCTCAAGGATGCTACAACGGTATCTGAAGATGGTCTGGGAGTAATTGGTGTTTTACGATCTTTTTTCAGGTATTGCTTATCAGCCTCTTTTTTCGCAGAGGGAAATTTCTTCATTAAAAACCATTCTTTGTTACCACTGAAATGGCCGGATGCAGCTGAATGAATTGAATTTCGTAAAGTAATTTCAGTCGCCTGAAGCAGGGGGTAAAATGCTGTTGATAAGGACTTATTCCAAAGATACGTTCCAAGAGCTTCAGCATCATTTTGACAGCTGAAGTATGTGCGGTAGGTGTCCAATCGGGACTTCGAAAGCGTTACCTCTAGTGCGTTGATGAACGCTTGATCTACTTGCAAATCTTTATCTCCAATCCTATACTGTGTCTGTAAGTCCTAGATACACCCCCTCCGAGCATCGGCTCGTGATATGGCTCTAGGGCAGAATCTGACTAGAAATTGCTTTTAAATCATAGGTTTTTTGGCGAAATCTAGAAGAATTTGAAGAGGCTGCTGAAAGGCGGCCTTTTTCATTTCTGCTCGTTATAAGCTGTACACTGTTTATTCCTCCTAATTCTAACAGTTATTTCCAAATAGTTAAGCACCCTAGCAAGGCATCCAATTCTTCAATCTATCTAACCGAGTCCACATAGGACAACTGCATAGACTGGAGCCTCGATTTACATTAACGAGGACTCCTCATGCGAAAACTATCTCCAATTATTCTGGCGCTTGCGCTGTCTCCTTTGGTTCAAGCTGAACCTGTGTCTGAAGTGTCGCCCGTTGGCAAAATTGACGGCATGGTTTCTTTGCCGGTCACGGGTATTAAAGCGGTCGAAAGCAATGGCCGTATTGTTTTCATGTCAGACAGTGGCCGGTTCGTCATTGATGGCACACTCTATGATGCCTGGTCCAAAAAGCCGCTTACCAGCCTTGAAGAAATTCGAGAAGCGGGAAACACGCTGGATTTAAGTCGCCTTGGCTTAAAAATGGATGATTTGAACCCACTGACGCTGGGCGAAGGCAAAAAGAAAGTGGTGGTCTTTGTTGATCCACGATGCCCGCACTGCCATGAGCTTTTGAAACAAGCTTTACCGCTAACCAAAGAATACACCTTCCAAATACTCCCTGTGCCAGTGCTTGGTCCTGATTCAGAGCGTCAGGTTCGCCAGCTTGGCTGTGCGCGTGATAAAAAAGCAGCCACCGATGCATTGCTGAATGGCCGGATTGGTAACCTAGAGCAGGATGATGCCTGCAACTTGGAGCCAATGCAGCGTACTTTGGTGACGGCTCAAATTCTGGGCATTCAAGGTGTACCTTTCATTGTCGCCAATGATGGTCGCATCAGCCGAGGCCGTCCTTATGACCTTTCTGCTTGGTTGGAGGGGATTTAGATGAAAGCCTCTCTGTATTCAGGGCAACGCGCTTCAGAGCTCTTGCCAGTATTGGCCTATTCAGACGATGAGCAACTGTTTTTCATGGAAGACCAAAGTGTTGGCTTTGGTTTTCTATGTGACCCATTGCCGGGTGGTGATGAGTCTGTTGCAGACAGGGTTAATGTTATACTTAACAACGACTGGCCAAAAGACACTTTGCTACAATTTGGCCTGTACGCCTCGCCTGATATTCAAACCGACCTTCAACGCATGATGGGCTTACGGCATCGTCAATCCGATCCATTGCTCAGGGCGTCGATACGCAAACGTGCGGATTTCCTCGATGGGGGCACGGTTCAACCGATAGAAGAATCGACCCAGACTCAGGTACGCAACTTTCAACTGATCGTCACCTGCAAATTGCCTTTGGAAAGTCCTATGCCGACTGAACGTGAATTGAGTCGAGCATCCGCGCTGCGGGCTTCTTTCTCGCAAGCGCTGGCAACGGTTGGTTTTCGTGTTACTGAGATGACTGACCGAAATTGGCTCGCAGCATTAAGTGCGCAGCTTAACTGGGGAAAAGATGCTTCTTGGCGCAATCCATCTCCAATCCGCAGTGAGGCAGATAAACCACTTAGGGAGCAAGTGTTGGATTATGACCGAGCTATCAAGGTGGATAGCCAAGGTCTGATGCTGGGTGATTACCGAGTTAAAACCTTATCATTTAAGCGCTTGCCTGAGCGGATCTGGTTTGGTCATGCCGCAAGTTTTGCGGGCGATATGATGACGGGCAGTCGCGGTTTACGCGGCAGCTTTTTGCTAAATGTCACCATTCACTTTCCCTCAGCTGAGGCGATGCGATCTCGTTTAGAGACGAAGCGTCAATGGGCGGTCAATCAAGCCTATGGCCCGATGCTCAAGTTTGTGCCGGTGCTTGCAGCCAAGAAAAAGGGGTTTGATGTTCTTTTTGAAGCTTTGCAAGAAGGTGATCGTCCTATTCGGGCAAATATGACCTTAACGCTGTTTTCCCCGACGGAAGAGGCGTCCATCAGCTCTGTTTCAAATGCTCGAACCTATTTCAAAGAGCTCGGATTTGAGCTGATGGAAGACAAGTACTTCTGTTTGCCCATTTTCCTGAATGCCTTGCCATTTGGTGCTGACCGCCAGGCGATGAACGACTTGTTTCGATTCAAGACCATGGCGACACGGCATGTCATCCCTCTGTTGCCTTTGTTTGCGGATTGGAAAGGCACTGGCACGCCGGTGATTAACTTTGTTTCCCGTAATGGCCAGATCATGAGTGTATCCCTTTATGACTCGGGCAGTAATTACAACTGTTGCATAGCAGCGCAATCGGGTTCGGGTAAGTCATTCCTGGTGAACGAAATCATCTCCTCCTACTTATCTGAAGGCGGGCAATGCTGGGTGATTGATGTTGGCCGCTCCTATGAAAAACTGTGTGAAGTTTATGACGGAGAGTTCTTACAGTTCGGGCGGGACAGTGGCATTTGCTTAAACCCGTTTGAAATCGTTGAGGACTATGACGAAGAAGCGGATGTTTTGGTTGGGTTATTGGCCGCAATGGCCGCGCCTACGCAGTCATTAACCGATTTTCAGATGGCCAACCTAAAGCGTCAGACCCGTGAGCTGTGGGAGAAAAAAGGTCGTGCCATGTTAGTTGATGATGTGGCAGAGGCTTTAAAAAATCATGAAGACCGACGTGTGCAGGACGTGGGTGAGCAGCTCTATCCGTTTACGACACAGGGCGAATATGGCCGCTTCTTTAATGGCCACAACAATATTCGCTTCAAAAACCGTTTCACCGTTTTGGAGTTAGAAGAGCTCAAGGGGCGCAAGCACCTGCAACAAGTGGTGTTGCTTCAGCTTATCTACCAAATCCAACAAGAGATGTACTTAGGTGAGCGGGATCGTCGCAAGATTGTGTTCATTGACGAAGCCTGGGATCTGCTGACTCAAGGTGATGTCGGTAAGTTCATCGAAACGGGTTACCGTCGATTTCGAAAATATGGCGGCAGTGCTGTGACGGTAACGCAGTCGGTAAACGATTTGTATGACAGCCCTACAGGAAAAGCCATCGCTGAAAACTCGGCCAATATGTACCTGCTTGGCCAAAAAGCCGAAACCATCAACGCGCTCAAAAAAGAAGGCCGTTTGCCATTAGGTGAAGGCGGTTATGAGTACCTGAAAACGGTTCATACCGTCACGGGTGTCTATTCCGAAATTTTCTTTATTACCGAGATGGGCACCGGGATTGGCCGCCTCATCGTCGATCCGTTTCACAAGCTGTTGTACTCGTCCCGTGCAGAAGATGTAAACGCGATTAAGCAGTTAACGCGCAAAGGCCTTTCTGTTGCTGATGCCATCTCCCAGTTGTTAAAGGAGCGAGGCTATGAATAAGACCACGCTTTGGCCATTTATGGCCTCTATTACTTTGTCTGTTGCTGGTAGCGGTTTAATGACCAGCTGGCTCTTAATGAAAACACTCGAACCCATCCACAGCCAGTTGGCGTTAAGTACGCCCATTGCGGTCGTGGATTTTGGGGAGGCTGTGCTGTCACTGGGCCCCAATGCCAGCGAACAAGACATCGAATCCAGGTTGCTTCAGACCAATCAGCAAATTGAAAAGCTAAAAGCAGCCGGTTTTATCGTGCTGGATGCCCAAGCGGTGGTGGGTGCTGATGATTCCGTATTTGTGCCATTAGGCTCAAAGGAGGTGTCTCATGCAGATACTCCGTAAAAGAATGCCTTGGCGGCCATACCTCATCCAGTTGACTGTTCTTGCGTTAATCATGGCCTTGGTAGGCACCTACGCCATGATGCGCTACCGAATAGGTATTGATACCCAGCAAGAGCGCTGCCTGCCTGATACCACGGTGTATCTGATTGACCTATGGAATAAAAAGCCCGTTAAGGATGGTTTGTATGCCTTCCACTCAAAAGGACTCGCTCCGTTATATAACGACGGTACTCGGATGCTGAAACGCCTAACAGGGATGCCTGGGGATGAAGTCAAGGTGACGCCTGAGCATGTGATGGTGAACGGTGCTGAAGTCTCTACCGGCATGGCATTAGCCCAGCGTCTTGGTGTGGCGGAAACAGAATTTAGCCGCTCATTGACGCTGCAAGAAAACGAATATTGGTTTTCCGGTGAGGCTGCAACGAGTTTTGACTCCCGCTATTGGAATGCCGTTAAGCGCGAGCAGATTGTTGGTCGCGCTTGGCCGCTTTGGTAGGAGGTGGATGATGAGAAGACTATGCCTCTTATTTTTGTTGGTTGCTCCATTGGCTTGGGTTCAAGTGTCCTGGGCACAAGAGCCTTATCCGTTGTCTGATGAGGACAAAAAGATCGTTGAAATGAGCCGCAGCATTTTACAAAGTGCTGTGGATGGCTCATCTGAATTTATTGAGCCTTTTGCACCGGTTGAACAACCTGTGTCGCTCAAACACAGCGATGAATGGTTGATATTTGCGTCGTCCTCATTGGGTGATTCCTCACTGAAGCAGCTATTTAAAGAGGCCAGTGCTACCGGCGCTATTGTGTTGTTTCGGGGAATTCCTGAAGGAAAGACCTTGGGGGCGGCGATCCGTGATTGGCATACGCTGATGGTGGGACTTGATCCTGTTCCTCAGGTTCGAATCGATCCGAAAGCCTTTGTGCACTGGCGGGTGACTAGCGTGCCTGCCATTTTCCGCATAGAAGATGACAAGGTGACTGCAAGTGCACTAGGGGTTTACAGCAAGGACTGGTTGCAGCGTCAAATTGAAACAGGCAATACCGGTTCATTGGGTCAACGCGGTCCTATTCATTCCATTTTAGAACCGGATTTGATGCAAGTGGCGATGCAGCGTTTACAGTCGCTTGACCTGGGCGCGTTAAAGAAAAAAGCCATTGAGCGTTTCTGGTCTCGCCAAACTTTCACTGACTTACCCAAAGCCACGCAGTATCGGATAAGAATGGTTGATCCAACCATCGTCATGAAGCGGCCACTATTGGATGCCAATGGCCGAACATTGATCCCAGCAGGAACGCGTATTAACCCGCTAAAAGCCTTGCCGTTTACTCAGCAGCTTGTGGTGTTTAATGCGTCGAACGCTGAAGAAGTGGACGCAGTTGCGCATTGGCTTGAGACGCAAGATAGGACACTGCGCCGCATTACGCTTATCACCACGCAGCTCGACCGTACTCAAGGTTGGAATAGCCTCAATGCGCTCGAAAAGACATTGGATAGTCCGGTTTACCTTCTCAATGCCTCGCTAAAGCAGCGCTTTGATTTGCAAGTCACCCCATCGTTTGTTCAAGCAAAGGGGCTCGCGTTTGAAATAGAAGAAATTCCAGCAAAGGAGCTTGTTCATGAAAAAGCTCAATAATACGTATCGTCTGTTGCGGACTCTCGTTGTCATGATTGTTCTGGGCGCATCTATTCCTGCTAAAGCCGAACTGACCTGCCCAGACGCGGGTTTATTGTCGGGTAAGTTGCTGACGGATGTTTGCTGGTCATGCATTTTTCCTATCCGGGTTGCAGGGCTTCCTCTTGGCTCTGGCAATGTCCCAAGCGGCGCATCAAACAAGTCGTTTTGCTTATGTGAAGACAACTTAGGCGTGCCAAGGCCAGGTATTGTTACCAGCATGTGGGAGCCTGCGCGTTTGATTGAACTGGTCAGAACGCCAGGTTGTTCGCCTTCACTGGGAGGGATTCGCTTACCCTTAGGTGATAGGCGATTGCAAGGTGGTCATGGCGAGGGTGAATACGATACCGGTGATCTTGCTTTCTACCATTACCATTATTACGCCTTTCCGCTTTTGGTCATGCTCGATTTGTTCATGGATGGCAATTGCAATGCAGATGGTTACATGGACTTTGACTTGATGTATTTGTCGGAATTGGACCCAACATGGCTGAACGATGAACTGGCCTTTTTTACTCAGCCTGAAGCGGCTGCCGTTGCCAATCCATTGGCTATTTCGGCTTGTACCGCTGACGCTGCCTCATCAACGCTTGGTAAACCCATCGACCAATTGTTTTGGTGTGCTGGCAGTTGGGGCCATCTCTACCCGTTATCTGGCCACACATTAGCCTTTGGCTCAATAGCAGAAAACACCAGCCATTTAGCGGCGCGTGCAATCGCGGCTCAACACAGGCGTGGTCTTGCAAGGCGAACAATGGGGAACAGTGCGCTATGCCGACCTGTTATCGAACCCATGCTGCCGAAATCCCAATACAAGATGAGTATGTTCTTCCCTGTACCGGAAACTGAAAGTGCGCATGTCATCGGTGAAAGCACCATAAAATGGGGAGAGTGGCGAACGATCCCCGGTGCCGGTGAAGATGCGCTCTACATTTTGTGGCGCTGGCAAGACTGCTGTAACTCGGGAGGTTAACCATGAAACCAACACTTTTTACCCGAGTTTTAGCGGGTGTTTTATCAATCACTATGGCGTGCCTGCCCCTACATGGTGTGGCCGCTGATGTGCAGCGCCAATCCGGCCTAAGCGGACAACAAGAGGGTAAGCAATTGCTGCAAAACTGGACGATGCCCGCACTCAATGGCAATACATTGTCGGTGCCGAATGGCAGTGGTCATGAGTCAATTAACTTGCAAGAGCTTTTCCCTGGTATGGATCAGGGCTCATTGGATGTCTTAACGGGCGTTTATGGCTCTGATGCCAGCATGAATCAATTGGGGACACAGCGCCAAGAGAGCATGGCATCCGAAAATGGCGCTACGGGTGAAGCATTTCGTTCGCTACAGCAAATCAAAGACAGGTCTCGGCCAGATATGGTCAATGATCCGCTCTGGGCATTAACCGATGCGGTTCAAACTGACCCAAATCTATTAACTCAAAGCTTCCCCGGCTGTGAGTCTCAAAGTGAAGGCAGCCCAAATTACCAGCAATGTGACAGGCTCAATACAGCGGTTAACAGCTGCACTATCACTCACGATTACACGGCAGGCATCATTGAGCATGTTTCAGGGCCGATGAACCTTCGCTCTTGTGGTGAGGGTTGTCTTGAGGTTTGGATAGGGCGAATTGGTGACAACTACTGGAGTGGCAGTTGTAAAGTATTTGAACAGGCCATCACACTCAAAGTCGTGAATCCCGATGCGATTACCTCAGCCGTTCTTGAGTACGCAAAATGGGATGACTACATGCAAGTGTGGCTTGGTGATCAGAAAGTCTGGTCTGGGCCGAACAATAACTTTCCACCAGAAACGGCAGGTCGCTGCGAGCTTAGTACCAGTTGGGAACGCAATCCTAATACTGACCTCACCGCCAAGCTAAAAGCGGTAGAGCCCGGTTTAGAAGTGCCAGTCAAAATTCGCGTATCGGTAACGGGCAGTGGTGAGGGGTATGCACGCATCAAGGTACGCTTTGATCCAACCAAGGTGGTGATGAATGATAGTTGGTCGCCGCAATCCTGTATCGAACAAGCCGCGGATATTCCGACAAAGTTTTCAGACTACAGCATTCAATGCACGGATCAGCCGTCATCAACCAACGGATGTACGGTGGTCAATGGTGTTTCAGTCTGTGAATCCTACTTTGCCCCTAGTCCTGTGGCTGGCATATCGCCTTTATGTCGGCGTGTACAAGTTAGTGTGGATGACGAAAGCTATAAGGGGATTGAAAATCAGGCCTGCCAAGTGCTTGAAGCGAATCCTTCCTGTGGATTCATGTCGTCAGAATGTGCCGAGACCAATGATAAAGGTGAATGCATTCGTTTTACCGATACCTATGACTGTGGCTTGCAAACCAGTGATCCAAAGTGTGTGGTATCCAACCTTATGCCAAGTAGTTTTGAGGCCTGCGAGCCTACTCAGACGATTACGCCATTTACTGAAACCAAGCATGTACCGGATTACCAGGTGTGCGAGAAGATCAGCACGCTTACTGAGTGTCAGTTAGAACGACGTGTATCCGCTGAAACCCATCAACAAAGCTGGTCCATTGAGCGCGGTTGCTTTAGCTCTGAAACGCTCAGCTTTGTTCCACAGCACAGCAGCACTATGCAAACTGGAAACGCGACGCTGAGAGTGTTTGATAATCAAAATACTGAGATAAAAATCACCGAGTCGCCGTCCAAGGCAAATGGCTGGAAAACGACACTCTCATTGACGGGCAACAAGGAGACGGTCACAGAGACGAAACCGTCTATTAAATACCCTGAAATGACCTGTCCAAAAGGAACCTTGGTTGGCTCATTGTGCAAGGTCGTTAATGGGTCGATTATTTCGTGGCATGAACCGCAGGAAGTCACGCGTTCCAGATGTGAGTCCGGCTGGAACAAAGTCGATTTCGATACTTGCAGCCGAGAAGTTCAGAAGTGTTTGGCTCCTGCGAAACTGAGTGCTTCCTTGACCTTCTCCGGCAAGTTCTTAGAGCAGGACATTCTTCATCAATCAAGTGATCCGGGCATAGACCAATGCTTGATGCAAACGGATCAGTTTACTGCGGTGCAGTGGCAGTGTTTGGATACGGGCACAAAACGAATCGACGGGGTAACGGTTGGTAGTGGCGAGTTGGCAAAGCTTGGAAGTCTTTATCCGGCGGTTGTTTCGTCTCCTGCTCATTTAACCAGTCGTGGTAGCTCTGATGGACTGGGGCTCTCATGCTGGAGGGCAAAAGCGACCTACAATGCCTCGACTGCTCACCCAGAGTTCAACATGGGCAGCTCAGATAGCTGGGTAGATGCCAATGGTAATATACAAACCATCGTCAATAACGGACAAAACACGACCACCAATACGTGTTCCGCGCTGGAGCAAAACCCGGCCTGCCAGTACGTCAGAACCGAATGCACTGAAGGTGGGGCTGGTCATGAAGGCTTCTGCTATATCCAAAGTTTGGTGTATGACTGCGGACAAAGCGTTGAAGTGCAAAACGCTCGGATGGAAACTCAATTCAACTGTGAGGGGCCAGTTCGCTGCATGGGCACTGATTGTTTAGAGCCAGAGTCAATCAAGCAGGCTAACTTTGCAGAAGCCGCAGCGATGCTTAATGCGGCGCAGTTTATGACCAATGATATGTCATGTACGGGAGCTGATGGCCAAGATAACGTCGAGTGTACGGTCTTTAAAGGTAATGCTGGCCAGTGCAAAAAAGCCGTTGGCGGCATAGTGGATTGCTGTGAAAAGCCAAGTGGCGTGTCGTTATCGGATTACATCACAATGATTGTGGCGGTCAACAAGCTTGATACGGCAGTCATGGCCATGAATCCGTCTTCGGCAATCTATGGTTCCTGGAATACGCTCAGGGAGCCAATCACGAGCACTTGGAGTGCAGTCAAAGAGCCTTTTGTGTCTGCATGGGACTCTCTCATGGGGGCTGGGCCATCAACGGCTGCTGGCGCGGGAGCGGAGCAAGCTGCGACTGGCTTCATGCAGGTATTGACCAACAAAACGGCTGAATGGGTAGGTACGACCTTTGGTTCGGGGGCGCAATCGGCACTGTTTAGCAACGTTGGTGGCGCGGTTGGAGCCGATGGTGTCGTTTCGGGCGGTAACTTTGCCTTGGGTGGCGCTGCGGGTGCGGTTCTGAGTACGGTTATGACGGCCTACATGATTTATTCAGTCACCATGATCCTCATTCAGCTTATCTGGAAATGTGAGCAGAGTGAGTTTGAGATGAACGCCAAGCGAGTATTGAAGAGTTGCCACTATGTAGGTTCTTACTGCAAGTCTAAGTTCTTAGGTGCCTGTGTTGAAAAACGGCAGTCATATTGCTGCTTTACTTCGCCACTTTCACGGATCATTCAAGAGCAAGTGCGTCCGCAATTGGGTCTTGGTTGGGGCAGTGCAAAGTCACCAAACTGCGAAGGTTTGACCGCGAGTCAGTTAAACCAGGTAGATTGGAGCCAAGTCAATCTGGATGAATGGATAGGTATCTTATCGATAACAGGCAACCTACCCGAAGTACCGTCACTGGATCTGGAACGACTCACAGGCTCAGGAAGTACGCTAAACGTGGATGGAAACCGTCAGAGTGCCGCAGACCGAGCTATTGAAAGGCTAAACGGAATGGATGCTCAGAAATTACGCCAGGAGGCGACGGAAGAAATTTCGGGGAATAATTGAGCGCACTCTTAGAACAGAAGGCTTTGTGATGCAAAGCCTTCTATATCGATATGGAATAACCATTGAACTTCTGAGAAAACATTACCCAACCTTGGAATTTGTATTCCTTGCGTGCTGAGCTGTACAGTTCTCAATTTACATTTCATGTAAAAAACTTAGACAAATAGGTCTGATGTGTTGACACGTTAGGCTTATTTGTCTAAATTGATGGTGTGTTAGTCATATTTGTCTAGAGGTTGGTATGGAAATGGAAGATAAAGCGAAAGTCGCTGGTGCTGTTGGTGGCCTCGGCGGTGTAGGTGGTTCAATTGGTGCCGTATCAGCGGCAGGTTCCGTTGCAGGTTTAAGCGCTGCTGGTGTCACTTCCGGTCTTGCCGCCATAGGTGGTGTAGTTGGTGGTGGAATGGTTGCCGGACTTGCAATTACTGCGGCAGCTCCATTGGCGATTGGTGCTGGAACTTACGGTATATACAAGTGGCTGAAATCATAGGTCTGAAAAATGAAACACGATGAACTAAATGAGCGTTTAAGAACTTTCTTAATTTCAAGCCGAGAAAATGCGGGTTTGTCCCAAAGTGATGTTGCTGCAAGATCTGAGGTTTTTGGAATTGGAAGAACACTGGATCAACGGGCTGTTTCAAGAATTGAAAGTCAACCAATGAATGCTGATGCAATTAAGATTGCTGGGTATTTATCAGCTGTTGGGATTCAGCCAAGCAAGTATTATGAAATTTTAACGGAATACACTTATAAAGAGGATGATTACATTATGTCAGAAGTTGGTGAGCAAACTATCAAAATTAAGGTAGAGGCAGCGAAGTCGCTTATTTCATCAGTGAAAGATAGTATCGATTGCTACAATCATGAATATATCGATTCAATAGGGCTTAAAAGTAAGGTTGAACAGCTTGAGGCTGTAGTAGATGGACTTAATAGAAAGCCTGTAATTGGATGTTTTGGTCATTTTGATGCAGGTAAGTCAACACTGATTAACACTGTTATCAATCAGTCATTGCTCCCGACCAAATACCAACCAGCAACATGTGTTGTTAATCTTCTTATGCACGAATCAGATAAGCCTAAAACAATTTCAGGAAATGTGGCTGTGTTTAAGAAGGGCTTTAAGCCGCATATGGTTCATTCACCAGTTGATGTCGAAAAATATTTAATTGAACAAGGTGGTTCAGAAATATTGGATAGATTAGGAGTACACAATCATGAAGATGATGTATTAAATGAGGCTTATATCGCAATTGTTTTTTCAGATTCCGAGATACTTCGTTCGGTTTGGTTGTTGGATACCCCAGGGGATCTTAACGGTTCAGATGAGTCTGATACTGAGAAGGCTCTCGGTGGTGTAGAACTTGCTGATGGTGTTGTTTTTGTTTCAAATCATACCGGGTTTTTCAAAGATAGTGATTTAGGGTTTGCATCAAATATCATCAGGCAGAGACCACCAGTGGATAAGGAGAAACCACTTGATCATTTAATGTTCATTCAGTCTCATTGTCACTCTGAAATAAGCAGGGATGATGTGGAAGCTGTAGGTCGTGTAACCTTCAAGAGAATTAAGAAGCAACTAGATAATTTAATATTTTCATCATGGATGGAAGATGGATTTATTACGCAATTACCAGAAAGTTCAGAACTAACAGCACGAGTTCAACCATTTTGGCGTGAAAATAATGACTATCGTAGTGATACATTGCGAAAAATCACTGAAATGGCTTCGTCTCTAACTTTGAACCAAGCATCAATAGTAGATAAGTATATTTCTAATATTCTAAAGAATATCGAAAATATGCTATTGAGTGAGATTGATAATCTAAAGAACAAGAAATCGGAGACTTTCGAAAGAATTAAGGAGGTCAACGAGAAGGATGCGCGATTTCGTGAGTTGTTTACTCAGTTGATAAAAGATTTTAACTCCCTCATTGAATCATGTAATAGCCACAAAAAACACGACTTGGATGTTATGAGTACCTATTACAAATACAATACTTCTGTTGAAGGTCTCGAAGAGCTTATCAATGACACCTATTCGGACAAGAAAGAGGCTCAATCTGAGTTAGGCAATTATATTGGTCAGCTTTTGACTACAAAATTAGAAAGCACATTAAAGACTAGTGGTAAAGCCGTATCGACGGAATTAGATTCTTTGTTGCTGAGATGGCAGGAAGCTGCCCCCACCATCTCAACTACAGGAATTGATACCCAAATATCTGGATTGGGTGCAGAGTTTAGTGCATTTAACTCGAGAGCGGCTTTTGTTGGAGGTCTTGCGGGATTAGGAAGTCTTGGAGCTATGGCATTATATGTATCGACTATAGCAAGTAATTTAGGTGCATATATTTTAGTTGGAAAGGCAGCTGGAGTATTGGTGTCTTTAGGGTTGGTTGGAAGTGTTACTACAGTAACTTCATTCGTTGCAGCCATCGGTGGCCCTATTACCATAGGTATTGCTCTTGCTGCGGCAATTGGTTACATAATATATCGACTAGCTGGTGGTAGTTGGCAAAAATCACTCGCAAAAAAAGCCGCAGAAGCAATTCGTAAAGAGTCGGTGTTTGATGACATAGAGAAAGCTGTAACTGAGTATTGGAATAGTACATCTAAGGCAATCAAAGCTGGTTTGGATGAGCTAATCATCAAAACTGATGAGTATATTGAAAATTTAAAGGCTGATGCGAAAGTTGAATATGATATTGATGAAGTTGATGTATGTGTCTCACTTATCGATGACACGTTATTAATTCTTAAGTCTAGCGACTAACTCTTGATGGGAGGTATTTATGGCTTGGTGGTTCGCTGCTCCTCTTGTTATATGGGGGGCAAAAAAAATATATGATGCTGTTACCGAAGATGATGAGCCATCATATAGCTCAAGTTCAAGTAGTACACTATCTTCTGCGAAGACTGCTCGTACAACGTTAAGGAAAAAACTCATACGAGAAGCAATACTTGAAAATAGGAAGTTTCTGATATCAAAAGCTTTTAGTTATAAAGAGTCAGAGACTGTGAAGATGGATGGCTCAAGTAAGGCCGATGCTATCTTGGACGTGTCCGGTTTTAATGTTGCTTTAGACAATCTTTCTAACACAATAAGGTTATTAAATCCTACCTATAGTGACAGCTGTAGGAAGATTGATGATTCGTTGTTGGTTTTCACAGATTTAAATGTAGAAGTCAATAATGTCGCAAAAAAGGCCGACGATGAATATGGTTCAATGGCAGGCATCGATCACTACAATGAATACGATAGATCCATAGATCCATTCGTAGCTAACTTGCAAAGTGAGCTTTCGAGATAGACACTGTTGAATTAGTACCGCTAATAAAATAGGGGTCGTGTCCCCTATTATTATATGATTTTTTGGATTGCCTTGTAAGGCGTTAATTCGGTTTTCGCAAGTAATTCCCATTCATCAACTGGGTCAATTAAAATCGAACAAGAAGGCAAAGTGCTGAAGAATCCCCTGATGATTTACAAATAAATCATCAAATTAGGGTGGAAGCGCATCTTGTTGCATGATCAAATGGTTTCGCTAAAAACTACACTTGGACAACAAGATGCGCGAAGCCAATATCCTACAACATTCTTTACACCAATACTGCCCAGAACTTCACCTAAAACGATTAAACAGCTTGATGCTGGCCTCTAAGGCACTGATTGAATGTAAGACACTGACCTTGACTGAGTTAGGTCGAAATTTACCAACCACGGCCCGAACCAAGCACAACATCAAGCGCATTGATCCGTCATTCCGCACCTAATTTTCGATTTAAAAAACTTGACGGCGATCGGTCATTCTGATCTATTACTCTCTTTTGCAGGTAATTCATCATGGCCGCTCCCGCTATCTCTATCCGTAACCTCGACCACCTTGGTTTGGTCGCTGCACTTTGCCAAGAACTCGGCATTGCTCGCATGATTGATGCGGTGCTACCCAAAACGCCGCCCTACAAAGTCTCACATGGTGAAGCGTTGGTGGCGATGATACTGAACGGTCTTGGCTTTCATAGTTCGACCTTGCACATGTTCCCGCAATTCTTTGCCAACAAGCCTGTAGAACGCCTGATTGGCCCGGGGATCTGTGCCGATGACCTCAATGATGATGTGCTCGGCCGCTGCCTTGATGCCCTCTTTGAGGCCGATGTCAGCACGCTTTATCAGGTGATGGCGGAGCAGGTCGTTGAACGATTGGGGCTCAAAAGTACTGCAGTACACCTCGATATCACCAGCTTCCACGTCGATGGCGCCTATGACCAAGCCGATGGCGAGCAGCTCGGTAAGTTGCAATTGGTACGGGGCTATAGCCGCGACCATCGGCCAGAGCTAAACCAGGTTATCCTGGAGCTTATCTGTGAAAATCAGGCCGGCCTGCCCATCTACATGCAAGCCTTGAGTGGTAATATTAATGATACCAAGGCCTTTGCCCAGACGGTACGGCGCCACTTGAGCAGTCTCAAGGCCGCGCAGGAGAGTCGTTATCTGGTCGGCGATGCGGCGCTGTATTGCGCCGACACCTTGCAACTACTGGCACAACAGCAACAGTTGTTCGTGACTCGTGTGCCTGTCACCCTCAATGAAGCCAAGCGAGCCGTGGCAACCATTGGCACCCAGTCGCTGGTTGCGCTGGGCAATGGCTATCATGGCTGTTGGCAAAGCGCCAATTATGCCGACGTCGCGCAGCGTTGGTTGCTGGTGCGCAGCGAACAGGCCAGCCACCGTGAGCAGCAAACATTAGCCAAAAACCTACTGAAAGACAGCACGCGTGAACTGAAAGCCTTCAACAAATTATGTGCCCAGCGTTTTGCCTGCGAGACCGATGCGCAGGCTGAATTAGCCCGTTTTGCTGTCAGCTTAAATCTGCTGCAACTAGAAGCAGAAGTCGTGAGTGAACCTATCTATGCAGGGCGCGGAAGGCCCCAAAAGGGTGAAATGCCGGTGAACTACCAATTTCACATCAAGGGGTTAGCCGCAAGTAGCTTGGCGCGGGTGGCTGAGGCGCGCAACCAGACAGGGGTGTTCATCCTCGCGACCAATGATCACAGTGAAACGCTCACCATGGCTGAGCTGTTGGCTACCTATAAAGCCCAGCAGAATGTCGAGCGTGGTTTTAGGTTTCTGAAAAGTCCCGAATTTTTAACCTCCTCGTTATATCTTAAAAAACCGGAACGTATCGAAGCGTTGCTGATGGTGATGACCTGTAGCCTGATGATTTATGCGGCGCTGGAGCACCGGATCCGGCAGGGCTTAGTAGAGCAGAACCGGAGTGTGGCGGACATGAAAAAGAAACCCACGCAAAAACCGACTGCGCGGTGGATTTTTTTACGCTTTGGCGGGGTGCACGAGTACCAGTTGGGAGAGGCGCCACCTCAAGTCACAGGACTCACAGTGGACCAGCAGATCATTCTCGACGTGTTAGGCGAACGGTATCGGCAAATTTATTCCTAAATCAGGTGCGGAAAGTCGGATTGATCGTTTGCTCGGCAACACGCATCTGCATCAAGAACGGTTAGCTGTCTACCAATGGCATGCCAGCCTCATCTGTTCTGGTAACCCTATGCCGATTGTGCTCGTCGATTGGTCAGACATCCGAGAGCATAAACGCATCATGGCTCTGCGCGCCTCAATAGCCTTCAATGGCCGCTCTATTACCCTGTATGAGAAGTCCTATCCCCTATCAGAACAATGCTCTAAGGCCTCCCACAACGGTTTTTTAGCGGACTTAGCCAAGATTTTACCTTTGCATGTTACCCCTCTCATCGTGACTGACGCGGGGTTCAAAGTGCCTTGGTACAAAGAGGTTGAGGCGCATGGTTGGTTTTGGCTAAGCCGTATTCGCGGTACAGTTCAATTTGCAGATATTGGCGCTGAAAATTGGCGTGCAGTTCGCAGTACACATGACTTGGCCAACGGTCAAGCGAAGAGCCTGGGTTGTAAGACCTTGACCAAAACTAACCCTATCAATTGCCATCTCACGCTTTATCGTAGCAAACCTAAGGGGCGTACAAATCAGCGTTCAACGAGGACTAATTGCCACCATCCATCGGCAAAAACGTACTCAACATCGGCGAAAGAGCCTTGGGTGTTAGCCAGCAATTTACCACCAGAATCTCGGAGCCCAAAGCAGCTGGTAAACCTGTACGCCAAACGTATGCAAATAGAGGAAACCTTTCGTGACCTCAAAAGCCCGGCATACGGCTTTGGCTTACGCCAAAGTCGTACCAACAGTCCAGAGCGATTCGACATCATCCTACTGATAGCGTTGATGGTTCAATGCCTGTTGTGGCTAGTTGGTTTACACGCACAGCAACAGGGCTGGGATAAGCATTTTCAGGCCAATACCATTGGGCATCGAACGGTACTCTCAACGATTCGCTTGGGATTGGAGGTACTCAGGCGGCCTGATTATCAAATCACGGAGAAAGAATTGCTGGCGGCCTGGGTATTATTCGCCAATCAGTTGCTCAAATATGGCTATGCTATGGCTGATTTATGAGGGGATCCTTCAGGGCAAAGTGCTCTTCGGTATCTAAGCCTGGTTAACTTTGAAAATCAAAATGTCGCTTAATGAAGTGTCTAGTATTGCTGGTGCAGATCAATTAACTAAGGGGGAGTTTCCTTGTCCTTTCAATTTAACGAGCTTTATGCGCAGGCAAAAAAGCTTGCTACTCCTTTTATCGCAAGCAAAAAAGCAGTGTCAGGTAATGTTGGCTGCGTATTGAGCACTCCTGATGGAAAAGTGTATAAGGGCGTAAGCGTGAATACACCATGCTCACTTGGATTTTGCGGTGAACATGCTGCAGTTGCAGCATTGATGGCAGATAGAAAGGCCGTCATACACTCTATTATTTCCGTTGATGATGATGGTGAGGTAATGCCTCCCTGTGGGCGTTGTAGGCAGTTGCTACTCTTCCTCCATGAAAATAATCAGAACACAAAAATTTATATCAACAATAACGGTGACTTCGTCACATTATCTGAACTCATGCCCTATTCTAAGGGTGCTTAAAAGGAGCACGGATGTACTCAATTAAAGAATCAACGATTGGCAAGGCGTGGATATCACTAGTAAAGCTGGTGCAAGATGAAGGGACTCCGTTAGCTAATGAGGGTATGGAGATCACTAATGTTGTAGTTCAGTTCGAGCATGATACTAATCAAATAGACTCTATTCTAGAGGAATTTGCTGATCAGAAAATGATCGAAAATATGGGCTTTGTTTTCTTCGGTCGTGGTGAGGACCGCCTTGGACATAGTTACAAAGATTTGATAATGGGACCGCTTGGGGAAAATGATTTCAGTGATGTCATCGCACTATTGAAAGAAAAGAACGTTTGTAAGAGAGCGACAATTACATTTAAACCTAAGGGGACTGGTAAGGTACCATGCCTTAATGTAGTCAATTTCATTGTACGAAATGATCAGGTGCAGGTAAGTTATTTTGCCCGGGGTCAAGATGCATATAAGAAGTTTTTTGCCGATGCAGTTGCTGTTGCAGAGATGCAGGGACTGGTAGCAAAAGAACTGTGCCTTCCTGTCGGTACTATTACCGGTTTTATAGCATCTGCCCATAATTACTTTGAAGACGCACCACAATATGAGGCGTTGCTACAGGAAAATAAGTCATGAAAATTCTTTTTGTCGTGCCGCGTTCCTTCAACAAGAAGCAGATGTATAAGGAATACCCACTAGGAGTGGGGATTTTGGCTACTCTCTGTCGTCAGAACGGGCATGAAACTCTTGTCTATGATGGGAATGTGGAAGATGGTGAAGGAGAGAATGTAGAGCATTGGGTGGAGGATTTTCAGCCTGATGTAATTTCGTTCTCGATCATTACACCAAACTATCCAGTTGCAAAGATGCAAGTGCTCAAGCTGAAAGAGATTTATCCATCTGCAATCTTTATTGCTGGTGGTTTGCATCCCACATTGTTCCCTGACTTGGTGCTTAAAGATGGTTACGACCTAGTTTGTCTTGGTGAAGGCGAAAGACGCTTCCCTATGATCATAGATGCAATTGAGAGTAAGGAAGGTTTCCATCACATTGATGGTGTGCTTTTCAAGGATGGTTCTACAATTTTCAATAACCCAATGACAGGAGAGCGTGTGGATTTAAACCGACTACCTTTCGTAGATCGTAATGTGTTCAACTTAAAACGGTATACGCACCACTCTTTGGTAGCCTCTCGTGGGTGTCCATATAAGTGCAATTTCTGTTGCAATTATTCAGGAACTATTCTTCAAAAAGGCTTGTCCGTTAGCCCAGCAGCTCGTGTACTCGACGAGCTTGAATACCTTGAAAAAACTTTTAATGCTAGTGTTGTGTTTTTTTGTGATGACATTTTCTTTGTAAAACGCAAGGAAATACTTAAGTTTTGTGCTGGTTACAAGGAGCGAGGTTTATCATTGAAATGGATCGGTCAAATGAGAGCCGACACATTGGACGATGAAATAGCAGTGGCTATGGCACAAGCTGGATGTCAGCGGCTTTATTTCGGCATCGAATCTGGCTCAGAGGAGGTGCTTGTGTCAACAAACAAGCGTTTGACCAAGGCACAGATGTTAGCAGGTACCAATGCCGCAAAAAAAGCAGGAATACGAGTGAAAACAGGATGGATATTTGGCCTACCAGGTACCTTGGCTGATCAAAAAGCTTCAATTGATTTTATGCTGAATATGCGGCCACATGAAATATCGATACACCAGCTGATACCCTTCCCCGGTACTCCATATTACGATTTACCAGAGCAGTTTGGTATTCGTATCAGGGATAAACTAGACTTCGAGAGTTTTTGTTATGGAGGGATCTCGGATAACATCCAGTTTGATTACCTAACTGAAGATCAGTTGATTGAACTCTATTTTGAAGCTGCCAAACGATTGGAAGCGGCTGGATATGTGGCCTCGGATAAAGCCAAGCTCGGCGATGAGTACCTGTATAGTACCCCGATCAATAAGAACTTCATGCCCGTATTTCGTAAGATTAGTTCCGAAAATAAGGAAAGATTAAATGCGGAATAACAACAGTCTCGAAGCCTTGGCTGGATTACTGTGGGAAAATCTGGCTTTGCCAGCGTTTCACTCAAGTGAGAGTCATACACCTGTATTAGCGCTTGAAGGTCATAATGGAGCTGGAAAATCTACGATTGCTACGCTGATATGTGAGTTCTTTAATAAAGATGTCCATCTAGGTGTGCCAGATTTGTTTCTTGCAGATGGTCGTAAATATAGGATGATCGCAGAAGCAAATTGGCAAAGTTCCGCACTTTATTTTCTGTCTGGCGTTATAGATAAAATTCGTGAACTTCGAATGCTAAGTCATCCCGAAGACTTCCACCTGATAGAAAGATCCTTATGGTCCACATTATCCTCTCATGCATCTGAAGATCCTGATAGATTAGCAAAGCTTGTAGCAGTCATCCATAAGATGGGTATAGAGTGTTGTGAGCCAGATTACACCATCGTTTTAACTGCTACTTTTGAACACTGTTATCAGCGGATTCAATTAAAAAAAAGTGAGGAGGAAAAAGCGCTGGATTTTTTGGTCACACATGAAGCTTATTATCTGAAAGAGGCATTGTTTTATCGCTGGTTGAAACAACAGAGACCTAAGAGGGTGTACGAAATTGACGTTACCGGCAGAGAGTCAGTAGATGTATTCCGCGAAGATATTCTTCCTATCTTGAGTAAGTTCAATGGGGAAAAACGGTGAGCATAAAATTATTGAGTAGCAACAACAGAAAATTTGCCTCATTGGAAGCTAAGTTGTCACAACTCGGTATAGAACTGCTGATCAAAGACCTAGATCTTGTGGAAGTTCAAAGCCAAGATGTTACTGAAACTGTCAAAGCCAAAGCCAAGTCTGCTGCCAAACTTCTCGGAGAGCCCGTGTTGGTGGATGATGTAGCCCTTTACCTCAATACTTACAACCAATATCCGGGTCCATTGGTCAAGCATATGATCGAAGGCATCGGTTTTGATGGAATTAAGGCATTGCTCAATGGAAAAGACAATTCTGCCATGATGGTATGTGCACTGGCGATTGATTGTGGGGATGTAGTGTTTAGCTACAAGGGGATAGTTAAAGGTCGCATAGATCTTGATGCAGAAATTGAAGATGAAAAGATGCTGCTCTCATCAATCTTTAAGTGTGATGATCAAGAGGCTCTTGGGATGCGCCATAGGGAGTTAGCTTTCGATAAATTAGCTAATGAGATACTGGCGATACGCGCAAGTATCGCTACAAAAAACGTTGACGCTGGAAAGCAGCCAGACGTATGCGATTTAACATCTGAATATAACTGCGTGTTCTGCCAGGAATTTGATTATGTAGAGACTTCTGTATTTGCCAATTTGGTAGGAGATGAGATAAAGAACCGTGTTGTCTATGAAGATGACGACTTTATCATCATTGTGCCAATTGGCCAGTTTGTAGAAGGAGGTTTATTATTGCTTTCTAAAGAGCATATCCATAGTTTCGCACATTTATCGGACGATAAATACCAAGCCTTAGAAGAATTAGTGGAGAAGATTAAACTGGCTGTAAAGGAGCACTGGGGTATCATGCCGATAGTATTTGAGCATGGACCTGCGATTGATAAAACTAAGGGAAGATGCTGCGTCGATCATGCCCACTTTAATATTTTCCCGATACCAGATGACACGGTGCACGATAACCTCAAGGACCGATATCCATATTCAGTAGGACATGTAAATGGACTGCAGTTGTATAAAGATCTAGAAGAAGGGTATCTCTATGTTGATTCGCCGATAACTGGAAGGCATGTGTACGATGGTAGTAATGTACCAAGCCAACTAATCCGCCGTTATATCACAAAACATATGGGGATTGCAGAGCGCTGGCATTGGCGCCATTACATGGGAGTCGATGAGATGAAAGCTACGCTTTCTAAGCTGGAGAATTTTAAGTGAGTAATGGTCTAAATCAATCACTATATGAAATATCAGATAGTTATAATGAATACGGTAATAGAGACATATCTACGATCGCTAATCGATGGGATGCGAAAGCAGATCTATGGGATGAACAACTTCGAAATGCATATAGTCATCTCAACCAGGACGGTGCTTACGAACAGTTTATTCTTGATGCTAAAGCATTACTGGAAACGTTCAACTGCAAATCAGTGCACTTATTGGAGATCGGGTGCGGCACGGCTCTGGTAGCAGAAGCGCTTCAAAAGCCAAGCGTAACTATAACAGGCTTAGATATCAGCGAAATGATGCTCAAGAAGGCTAGAGAAAAAAGAATTCTCAACGCATCCTTTCATAATGCAGATGTATTTGCATTACCTATAGCTGGTATACCAAAAGCTGATCTGGTCTTAAGCCGCGGTATCCTGCTATCTCATTATTCAAAGCATGATGCCTGTATAATGTTCAGGGCGATAAGGAACTGCTGTAAACAGAAAGCCTCTGTTGTTATGTTAGATTTTCTTAATGTTGAAGCTTCTGATCCAAATCATCACCGTCCTGGCAATAAAACTTACTATCATCCAAATGAAATAGCGGAAATGGCTCGTAAAGCTGGCTTTAAAAGTTGTCGATTCACTGGAACGCATAAACATCGTAGCAGGTGCACTATAATAACACTTTGAAAAGTTATGTTCCTTTTAACGTAACTATTCACCCGTGAGCTATTGACACCATTTATACCAAGACGGGAGGACGCCTCAGCTTTTACAACACTTTTGAATGATTGGTTCACTACCATATATTCGGCGTCTAAATAGGCTATTTTACCCGCGCCATGATGTAAATCCGAAACCTATCACTACATCGGCATTTAATACCTTGGTCAAGTCAAGCTACTATGTAGTGTGGCCTGTTGAAGTTGGTCAATAATGAAGAGCCCCTTCGAGAGGGGCTGGTTGATGGGAGCCTAGTTGGCTAGTTGGCGGGGTTATCTGTTTCCTCTTCAGTGATATCGTCATCGGTAGAAGGCACCGCTTGTTCAACTTCAGCTTGTTTACCCTTAGCTTTGGCTGATTTTCGTGCTCGAATTTCGATATCAATAATGCGTCGCGCCAGTTTGATGATGCGCTGTTGCCATGCGTAGTTACCATCAACACGTTGCTTATTGCTAAGCACGCTAGACAACCAGAGTGTGTCCATTGAGATCATCAACGCATCGAGTTTGCGAACTAAGCCGACAAACTGGCCAACCTGAGGCGAGCTGATTTTGGCGTTGAAGGTAATCGGGTCGGTGTAGTCAGGTACTTCATCGATGCCGTTGGACTCCATCAGTTTGTCCAAACGAGCTTGTTCGTTGTCTACCGCTTTAGCGCAATCCTCGATCAACTGGCTAATGATCTGTTCCACTTCATCAATTTCGTTCTCATCGCCAATGATGCGCAGGATGACATCAATTCCGTAAAGCGCACTGACCGTCCGTCTAAAAACACGGTCAACGACACGTTGCGCCTGTAAGCTATTAATTGTGAATGATTGTTCAAAGATGGGTTTTGAGTAATTGGGTTTTGCTTGGGCCATAAGTTTGCTCCTGATATGACATTAATCAGTCCCTAGCCTAATCCTCTGTGAGGTAATGGCCTTTCAGCTAGGTGGAAGAATTGAGCATCTTTCTAACTATCCTGTCTGGATAAGACGGTTACACTGACTATCAAATATTGCTGATCTGTTTCAGTAATATCTGCGCCTGAGAGCATGAGCTCAAAGGAAGCCCGCCGCTGAGTATTCTCAGTGGTACTAAGAGGTAGCTAGCCTCCTTAAACAAATAGCCTGCATGTTTTTACATGCTCAACCATGCGTTCCTTACGGTTCGCCTTTTCATCACCCAACTGGGGGAGTTTTCCCCAGTTGGGGGGGACTCCTTCAAAACCAAATTAAGGAGTCACCAATGGAATATATCTTCGGATTTATTATCCAAGTCGCAGGCATTATGTTGCTTGCAAAACTGAGCTGGTCGCTTTTGCGATTGGTTGCTCGTCAAAGCGTGCGCCCGTTTCGATTTGTACTTACTCAAATCAAGCGATTGCTCACACCAACACCAAAACGTCGTCCAATGGCAGTGCCTAAAGCTCCTGGTATGCCCCGTTTGACATCTACGTTTTACAAAGAGCCACATCAGTACGACATGGCTTTACTCGAAATACCAACCTATCTGCGTCGTCAGTCTTCTTTGCCCAGCAGGGTAGAAGCGACTGTGTGCACAGAGTTCAACTAAGACGAGGAGAACATCTTGACTGCTCCCCTCCCTAAAGGAAGGGGATTCTTGTTTCAAGGCGTTATGCCCGAAGTTCATTAGAACAATCGGGACTTACTTACGCTCCACAAGCTAACACCGCTTGCCCAGCGGCTTTGATATTAATAGCGGCATTGGTATCACGGTCTAAGCGCGCTTCACACGCTGGACAAGTCCAATGCCTTATATGTAACGGTAGAGAATCAACTACGTGACCACAGCAATTACAACGCTTACTAGACGGATACCACTTGTCAATCTGGACAAGTGTTCTGCCGCGCCATTCTGCTTTGTACTCAAGCTGCCTAACCATTTCGCCCCAATTGGCGTCACCAATGGCCTTAGCAAGTCGCGGATTCTTGACCATGTTTTTAACGCTCAAACTCTCACAGCTAATCACTTGGTTTTCGTTTATCAACGTAGTGGTGAGTTTGTGGGTAAAGTCGCGGCGGCAGTCGGCAATCTTCGCCTGAATGCGAGCAACTTTGATTCTGGCTTTGTGGAAGTTGGCCGTTCCTTTCTTCTTCTTGGAAAGGCGGCGTTGCGCCTGAGCCAATTTCTTCTCGTACTTTGCAGTATGGCGGGGATTGCCAGATTTAAACCCGTCAGCGGTAATCACAAGGTCGGTCAAACCCAAATCAATACCCGTTGTCTTTTTGGTAACAGGCAGTGGTTTAGGCTCGAAGCGGCACAGCATAGACACGAAGTAGCGGCCTGCACTGTCTTTCGAGATAGTGACGGTAGTTGGTTCGCTAGGAAGTTCACGCGACCAGCGAATATCAAGCGGCTGTTTGGACTTGGCAATGTAGATATTGCCATCTTTGAACTTAAACGCCGACTTCGTGAATTCTGCGCTTTGCTTGCTGCGCTTCTTCTTAAAGGCTGGATACTTCGCCCTTCCTTCAAAGAAGTTCTTAAACGCAGTTTGTTGATGGCGCAAAGATTGTTGGAGCGGTACACACGACACGCTGTTAAGCCATTCAAACTCAGTTTGCTTCTTGAGTTCGGTCAGCTTAGAGCTTGCCGTGTTGTAGTTAACCTTTTTGCTTTCGTTGTAGAAAGCGTCGGTACGCCATTTAAGGATCGCGTTGTAAACGAAACGCACACAGCCGAAAGTCTGCGCAAGCAATTGAGCCTGTTCAGTCGTTGGGTAAAAGCGTTGTTTAATAGCGATCTCTTTCATAGTTCACAAGAATACAGTTGTTTTTGTGAAAGTAAATATTAACATTAACCAATCGGGTAGTTTTTGCTTCTTCGGAGCAACCGCTATCCCTCCTCGCCCTAGAAGGACGGGGTTTCTCGCGGGATTTAGATGAAAAACCAAGTAACACTCATAGGCTACGTTGGCTCTGAGCCAGAGACGCGAGCCTATCCATCAGGTGATTTAGTGACCAGCATTTCGCTGGCCACTTCTGAGAAATGGCGCGACCGTCAATCCAATGAGCTCAAAGAGCATACGGAATGGCATCGGGTCGTTTTTCGAGATCGAGGTGGATTTAAGTTAGGGCTCAGGGCAAAAGATTTAATCCAAAAAGGAGCGAAGCTTTTTGTTCAAGGCCCTCAGCGCACGCGTTCATGGGAGAAAGATGGCATTAAGCATCGATTGACCGAAGTGGACGCGGACGAGTTTCTGCTTCTTGATAGTGTGAACAAAGCATCTGAGCCATCACCGGCGGATGATGCGGGCTCCCAAACTAATTGGGCACAAACATATCCTGAACCAGATTTTTAACCGAGCGATAACGCTTTAACCCAGCCGGGAGTACTTTCCCGTCAGGGGCAGACTCCCACTTTGATTGTCGGAGTCCAAAATGGAAAAACCAAAGCTAATCCAACGCTTTGCTGAGCGCTTTAGTGTCGATCCAAACAAACTGTTCGATACCCTAAAAGCAACAGCATTCAAGCAACGTGACGGTAGTGCACCGACCAATGAGCAGATGATGGCGCTCTTGGTGGTTGCAGATCAGTACGGCTTGAACCCTTTCACCAAAGAGATTTTTGCGTTCCCTGATAAACAAGCTGGAATTATTCCAGTGGTAGGTGTCGATGGATGGTCTCGCATCATCAATCAACACGACCAGTTTGATGGCATGGAGTTCAAGACTTCAGAAACCAAAGTCTCCCTGGATGGCGCGAAAGAATGCCCGGAATGGATGGAATGCATTATCTATCGGCGCGACCGTTCGCACCCAGTCAAAATCACTGAGTACCTGGATGAAGTCTATCGACCGCCTTTTGAAGGTAACGGCAAAAATGGCCCTTACCGTGTGGATGGTCCATGGCAGACGCACACTAAGCGAATGCTAAGGCATAAATCCATGATCCAGTGTTCCCGCATTGCGTTTGGCTTTGTGGGAATTTTCGATCAAGACGAAGCGGAGCGAATTATCGAAGGCCAAGCAACACACGTTGTTGAGCCATCTGTGATTCCACCCGAGCAAGTTGACTCACGAACCCGAGGGCTTGTTTACAAGCTTATCGAGCGGGCGGAAGCTTCAAACGCATGGAATAGTGCATTGGAATATGCCAATGAACATTTTCAAGGTGTTGAACTGACGTTTGCGAAACAAGAAATATTTAATGCACAGCAACAAGCAGCCAAAGCGCTCACACAGCCTTTAGCTTCTTAGCGCCACGCATTCATTTTACGAACCCTGGCGGGATTATTCTCCCGTCAGGGGGAAGGTCTCGTCTTTTTTTGGAGATCTTCCATGACTAAATCAGCCTCACTTTTTCGCTTGGTATTGGTTGTTGCCCTTGTCGTAGGTTCGATTCAAGCCGGTAAAGCGGCAATTGATTCGGTTCAAGCAAGTGTTGTTCAGCACCAAACAGCGTTAGCACAAGCTGCAAAGTAACCACTTAACCCTGAAGGGGAGTTCTCTCCTTCGGGGGAGTCTCCCCTCAAAGGAGGCAATATGAAGGTTATCGACCTATCACAGCGTACTCCTGCATGGCACCAGTGGCGCATTGCAGGGGTTACGGCATCTGAAGCCCCAATTATTATGGGGCGTTCACCCTACAAAACACCTTGGCGATTATGGGCAGAAAAAACCGGATTCGTATTACCGGAAGACCTGTCGAATAATCCAAATGTGCTTCGCGGTATACGGTTGGAGCCTCAAGCAAGGCGAGTATTTGAGAATGCGCATAATGACTTTCTTCTGCCGTTATGTGCAGAAGCCGATCATAACGCAATCTTTCGAGCCAGCTTTGATGGCATCAACGATGCGGGCGAACCCGTTGAACTGAAATGTCCTTGCCAGTCAGTTTTTGAGGATGTGCAAGCTCACCGAGAACAAAGCGAGGCGTACCAGTTGTATTGGGTGCAAGTACAGCATCAAATACTGGTCGCCAATAGCACGCGAGGTTGGTTGGTATTCTATTTTGAGGATCAACTGATTGAGTTTGAAATACAACGAGACGCGGCGTTCTTAACTGAGTTGCAAGAAACAGCGCTTCAGTTTTGGGAGTTAGTACAGACCAAAAAAGAACCGTCAAAATGCCCTGAGCAAGATTGTTTTGTTCCCAAGGGTGAAGCCCAATACCGTTGGACATCGCTGTCTCGACAGTATTGCTCAGCACATGCCGAAGTGGTCCGACTGGAAAATCACATTAAATCTTTGAAAGAGGAAATGCGAGACGCTCAGTCAAAATTGGTCGCTATGATGGGTAACTACGCTCATGCCGACTATGCTGGGGTCAAACTCAGTCGCTACATGATGGCGGGCACGGTGGACTATAAGCAATTGGCCACCGATAAGTTAGGCGAGCTGGATGAACAGGTTTTAGCCGCTTACCGAAAATCGCCACAAGAACGGTTGCGCATCAGCACCAATAAGCCAGATCAGCCCGTTGAAACACCAATCAAAATCAGTCTTGAGCAAGAAAACTTGGTTCTGCCAGGTGACTCGCCGAGCTCATTTTACTTTTAACGTTCACTTGGAGCCGATTTCGGCTCCTTTCTCATGCGGTTACATCGAGTGCATCAGAAAGCAGTTTCACTCGTAGCCAATGCTGGGTACGAATGATAGAGCGAGCTGAACTCTTACATACACAGCCATACCACAATCAACATACCACCCGACGGGGACTTCATTCCCTGTTGGGGCATGAGGCCTCGTCAAAACAGATGAGGTTTACCATGACTGAACAATCCCCATTTTTGGTTCAAGTGAATCAAGCGTTTAATGTCCCGGCTCCTGATGCTTTCGTTCTGGAAGGATTTAGTGCCGACACTACCCATCCAAACATTCCCGTTCGCAAGGACGAGTATGTTTTTAGAAAAGAAGACTTACGTGACGTATTGGCGTTCTTGTCTCACCCAGACGGTGACGGTTTGTATATTACAGGCCCCACCGGATGCGGTAAGACCTCGCTAATTTGCCAAGTTGCTTCTCGATTGAATTGGCCTGTTCAGCAAATTACTGCACACGGTCGATTGGAGTTGTCCGATCTTATCGGTCACCACACGCTGGTTAATGGCAACATGACCTTTGTGTATGGACCGCTGGCACTGGCTGTAAAGCATGGCCATTTGCTGATCATTAATGAAATGGATCTTGCTGAGCCTGCTGAACTGGCTGGGCTCAATGACATTTTGGAAGGTGCCCCGTTGGTCATCGCACAAAATGGCGGTGAGATCATCATGCCACACAACAAGTTTCGTTTTATCGCTACCGGCAACAGTGCGGGCAGCGGTGACCAAACGGGCTTGTATCAAGGCGTGCTTCAACAGAATTTGGCTTTCCTTGATCGCTTTAGAATCATTGAAGCGACCTATGCAGAACCATCTGTAGAGGAAGCCATTCTGGAGAACGTTGCGCCGGGCTTACCAGAAGTCTTTCGCCAAAAAATGGTGAAAGTAGCCGGTGACATTCGCCGTCTTTTTATTGGGGGCGTGGATGGCGGTGCTGAGCTTAGTATCACCATGTCCACTCGGACCTTGGTGCGCTGGGCAAAGTTAACACTTGCTTTTAAAGGCGCTCCTAACGCAGTGGAGTATGCACTGGTTCGGTCTTTGACGGCTCGTGCTGAGTTGGAGCAACGTGAAGCCATTCACCGTATTGCCGCTGATGTCTTCGGTGACCACTGGGAGGATTGATGATGGAAAAGTGCTTTGCTCTTTACCGTTACAGTCATTCTGATGGGACAGCCAAAGAATGGGCCATTTACGTTGGATCAGATACCCAGGAGATTGAAGTTCGGTTTGGAAAAGCTGGTCAATTGTCGCAGCAGCGATTGATTGATTCGACTGATCCTAACGCTGAAGCAGACCGAAGAATCAATGAGAAAATCAACAAGGGTTATCTATTTGTTGGACAAGTCGGCATTGATCATCAAGGGCGGCCATTTGAACTCTCAAATGCGCTAGATAGCGTCGCGCGCGCCAATAACGTCAGTTGGGAGTTTCGTACTCGCAAGGACGTCAATGGCCAAATATCGCTGGCGCAAAAAGCGTTGTTCGATATGGCAAAGCTGCTTGAAGCCTATGGCTTGGCTGTTATTGATGATAACCAGGTCAGGATTGGAGAATGGTCATTAGGGTTTTGCAAAAGCGGATTACCTAGTACCAATCAAATCAGCATGGTGTCAGGTGAAGGCGCTGGCATTGTTAACACTGATGATGGCCCGTGGCCATTGTTGCTGTTACTGGCCTTTAAGCGTCAATTACCACCACTGTGTTCGCTTACAGTAGCGAGTCCTGAAGGGATAGAAGTATCCGACCAACTGAAGTTGGAAAAAGATGTATTGCGGTTGCTAGGCAGTGATTTAGAGCGGGTTCGCCCGATTGCTGAAGCACTGGACTTAATGCCTGCGAAAATCGATCTCAACCAATCGTCGCCTGATTCGCAAAATTACTATTTTTGATAGTGATGTTGCCATTAGCGCGTCAACTACTACCACCCAAACGGGGGCCATTGCTCCTGTTGGGAGTGGTGCGTCCCCATCTCGCATGAGGATGCACTATGAGTATTCAAACCCTCGACAAACTCTTGATTTGTCACATCGACTGTTCCATCTGGAGCGGTAGAAAAAAACTAAGGCCTGAAGATTTCAGACTAGCCAATGGCAGCCAACTTCCACCGAAGGATGTTGCCAGCTTAGGGAGTAAAAAAATTTGCGACCCTGAGGCATTGGCGAACTTTGAAAGGCTTAAGAAAGAAGCGCAACGCTTGTGTGAGCAAGTCGGTGTGCGGTTTTTAGGTGGCTATGCCGTCCCTGAAGACCGAATTGATCAGATTGTTCCAGAGCTTGACCGGATCGGTCAGGAGTTTGCGCAGTGCAAGCAGTTGTTCTTGGACAACTATGATCAGGTGACTTTTGATTGGGTTGCAAAACACCCGGAATTTGCAGATGCAATCCGGCGTGCGCTGTCACCCATCGAAGACGTGAAACAACGGCTTCAGTTCGATTATGCCATCTATCGAATGCAACCGGCTGATCAAGCTGGCGGCTTAGATGACAAGGTCAATGGTATGGGACAGACCCTCTTTAGGGAGGTAGCTCGTGATGCCAACGAACTGTTTGAGCGCTCCGTTGCAGGTAAGAATCAAATCAGTCAGCGAGCCCTTAACCCTCTCAAACGGTTAAGAGACAAGTTGGATGGTTTGTCATTTCTGGATCATCGAGTTCAGCCGATGGTTGAAGCGATGGACAATTTATTTGTTCGTCTGCCGAAGACCGGCCCTGTGACAGACAATCTCTATCACGAACTAATGGCGACCATTTTAATTTTGTCTGATCCAGACAAGATGAGAATGCACGGTGAAGGTCAATTGGATATCAGACAACTGATGCCCAAACCTGAACCTAAACCCGCACAGCCAGTATCTGCTCAGGCAGATAACTTGCGTGCAATACCCCAACCAACCGTCAGACCAAACCTTGGTTCGACTGTACCAAACTCATTTTATTTCTAACGTCCTTGAGGGCATGTTGCCCTGAAGGGCGCATGTCCTCTGAACTATGTAAGAGGAAATTATGCAATCAACCATCCATAACCCCAGCCAACTGAACCAGTTTGAACCGCATTTTCGTGGTGTGACTGATGCTGTTGAAAGTGAATCGATACCAGAAGTGGCGTGTTGTCGAACGTTAGTACAACGGTCGTACTCAACACATAGTGTCGTGATCCCCAAGAACCCTGTGCTGATCGCAGATGCGGACGCACAAGGTGTTTGGGTAACGGCCATGGTATTTGTTCCAAACATGGCATTGCAGCAAACCGCTCACGAGCGGGCCTGGCTGCAATATCAACACGAGGTGTCTACTCAGTTACAAGACCAGTACGGTCTGACATTGGATGACATCCTGAGTTTAGACCAGCTTAAAACGTCATTTGAGCAGCACGAGAGTCCAGCTGAATTGGTGGCTTGGTTAGGTCAAAAATACGACCTAGATAAGCTAAAAGCACAGGTTTAAACACTTACATTCCCAGCGGGGAAACGCTCCCGCTGAAGGAGTATTCCCCCTAATGATTAGGAGACTCCCATGAATCATCCATTAAAAAACGCACTGCCAATCGTTGCCGCCGCTTATGGCGAAAAGTTTGGTGTGAAGGTGCTTATTCAAGGACAAGATGCGTTTACCGATGGTGAGCGGATTGTGATCCCAACAGCAAACCCAGACGACCCACACTATCAACAGATAGCTTGGGGTTATCTGGCTCATGAAGCGGCGCATATTCGGCATACCAATTTTGACATGGTGCAGAAGGCGTCGTCCAAGCCGATCCGTAAGGCACTTCTCAATATCATTGAGGACGTTCGCATTGAAAACGAATTGGCAAAGGATTACCCCGGAACCCGGCGCAGTATTTTGCAAGTGATTGAGTACATGGTGGACACACAGCAAATGTGTGTACCTGAACAGCCTGAGCCTGCATCTAACTTGCAAGCCTGGTTGTTGTTCCGCTTGAGATGCCATTTTCTGGGCCAGAAAGCGCTGACGCCTTTGTATCAAGCAGTCGATGAAAGAGTGAGACAACTCTTTCCTGCCGCAGCGATGAGCCGGTTAAGCGCCATGCTGACAGCAGTGCCTAGCCTGGCGTCTACAGGTGAAGTGCTAAAACTTGTCGATGCCATCGTTGCCATGTTGGAAGAAGAATCTCGTTCACCACAGGATGAGTCGGATGCTGATAGCGGTAATGACATTGGACAAGAGGCGAGTAATGACAGCAATAACAGTAGTGACAGTCAAACCCCGGAAGCAGACTCGTCTGCAATGGGGGATGCTGCTGAAACGGGGGATTCAGATAACTCTGATCAAGCTGACAATTTGCGACAAGCCTTAGAGGCCAGTGCCGCTCAGTTTGAACCCGATACCTTTGTCCAAGTGGCAGAAGTGTTGTCGGAACAAGCTGAAGGACATCAGGGCGTCACTCCACTCAGTTTGCCCCAAGCAGAGCAGGCTATGTTGGGTGATGAGGCCATTTTGACCTTATCGGCGTCTGAGTCCGCTCAAATTCGAGCCAGGCTTAGGGGCATGGTTCAGTCCAGTCAGGACAATCGGAATCATGCCAAACGGCACGGTCTTCGAGTTGCAACCCATCGTCTTGCTGCCTCACAAGCAGGTGAATCGAGATTGTTTATTCAAAGGCAGCCGCGCATTGCGCCTAATGCTGCTGTGCACTTGCTTGTCGATATATCGGGCTCAATGGGTAAGCCAATTGGCGAAGGTAATCGCAAGTACTTTCATGTTGCCAATGAAGCCGCTTTGGCTTTGGCCATGGCATTGGAAGGTATACCGGGTGTTGTATCTGCGGTCAGTTATTTTCCTGGTATTCATCAGGAAGTTTCTATCGCGTTATTGCCCAAGCAATCGGTTCGACATCGGGCCGCCTGTTTTGACCAAAAACCACGAGGTTGTACGCCTATGGCACAAGCGATGTGGTTTGCGGCAAACAGTTTGTTAGCACAAAAACAGAAGCGAAAGCTAATGATAGTGCTAACGGATGGTGATCCAGATGATTGGGCTGCTACGCATGACATTGTTGACCGGTGCAGACGCAGTGGCTTTGAGCTACTGGGGATCGGGATTCAAACACGCAGTGTTGAGAGATTCTTTCCACAAAGCATCGTGATTAACGACGTCAAAGATCTAAAGCGTGAGTTATTTGAAGTAACACAACAACTGTTAATTCAGTAACCACATCAATTTTACCACCCTGCGGGGACGATTCCGTCCCCGTCTGGGCATGGGTTCGTCTCCGCTTTTTTTTGGGAGACTCCTATGAAAAACAGAAAGTTCTTAGCTGGCGAAGAAGCCGGTACTTATATCGTTCCTGAGCAAGTGACTGAAGCGGATATCTTAGATATGGCGCTTAAGCTTGCCCGTGGTCGATTAAGTAAAGGTCGCAAAATTGAACAGCCATCGTCGGCGTTCTCATACCTGCAAACACTGATGCACGAGTATGAGCACGAGGTTTTTGGTGTGCTGTTTCTTGATACAAAGCATCGCGTCATTCGATTTGAAGAGTTGTTCAAAGGCACTTTAGATGCGGCGAGCGTGTATCCAAGGGAAGTAACAAAACGAGCGCTAGAACTTAATGCGGCAGCAGTGATATTGGTTCATAACCATCCATCGGGTGATCCTGAGCCAAGTGAAGCTGATAAACGCATTACTCATCGACTCCGTGACGCCTTGTCACTTGTTGATATTCGAACGCTTGACCATGTTGTGGTCGCATCCGAGGGCTGCGTTTCGCTTGCCGAACGCGGTTATCTTTAATGAATGGGCGCATTGCCCATTCTCCTACATCACAAAAGCATTCCCATCAGCACACATCAGCACAGCTCGAATTTCTATTTGAGTTTGATGATGCCCCTATCACTTGGTCTGACACGGAAATCTGGCAGTTACGCGAAGGCATTCTATTGGATGCGATCCGTGTATTGCTAGACGGTCGTGTCAGTACTCGATTGCGAAAGGATGTGTTGTCGTGGATTCAAAATGACGAATTAACGCCATTTTGCTTTCGTGTTTGCGCAATGGCTGCGGTTGTCGATCCTGATGTGCTTCGTGACTCCATCATGTGGCTATTAAGACGACATGGTATCCAGCTTGACTAACGTTCCTGTATTAACCGAACGGCTAATGCAGGACCTAAGCTGACTTTTATCACTTGTGGTAGGAGTCGGCTTTTTACTTAAGGAGGTTATATGGCGTTACCTTTACAAATTGAAACAGTAAGGCCATATCTTAATGGCCAATGGCTTCAAATACTGGCGGCGTTGGTGCCAGAACTTGATGCCGCTATTGCTCGAAAAGGCCGTCATGTGGCGTGTCCTGTTCATGGCGGTCGTGATGGCTTTAGGCTGTTCAAAGATGCTGAATATACCGGAGGTGGCGTTTGTAACACCTGCGGTATCTTTCATGATGGCTTTGAACTGTTGTCTTGGATTAATGGATGGAACTTTGCTCAGTCTATTGAAGCAATCGGCCAAGTTCTAGGTATTCAACCCGGACAAATACAAGCGCCTACTCGGCCAATACCGAGTAACGCTGTTGATTGGAAGGCTAAAAAGCAGGAAGAGGACAAAGCGATTATCTATCGCTTGAATCAAACCTGGGGAGAAACGTTTTCTCTTGCAGATACTCGTGCGCAACCAGTTTGGAACTACATGCATCGTCGTGGCATTGTTATCCGGCTTCGTCCTGAATGGGATTCGGTGCTGAGGTATCATCCAAACTTGCCTTACCATGATGAAGATGGCTTGTTTATCGATAGCTACCCAGCGCTGCTAGGTAAAATCGTTACTCAGCAAGGGCGTTCGGCCACGTTTCATCGGATCTACCTAAGTGAAGATGGATTCAAAGCGCCGGTTGAAAAGCCTAAAAAGATGATGCCGATACCAAGTGACAGAACAATCACTGGTGGTGCTATTCCGATAGGTGAGCCTGGTGAGGTATTAGGTGTTTCTGAAGGCATCGAAACAGCTCTAGCGGTTACCAGAGCTACGGGACAAACATGTTGGTCGGTTGTGAATGCTACGCTACTGGCTAGGTTTGAACCACCAAGTAATGTGAAAATGCTGTACATCTGGGCAGATCACGATCTCTCTGAGACCGGCCTGAATGCAGCGAATGAACTCAAGAAAAAAGCCTGGCAGAAAGGCATTCTGACACAAGTCCTGATCCCTCCGATACCAACGTCACTTGGCGTGAAAAGTTGGGATTGGAATGACGTGCTGAATGTTTACGGTGCCATGGGCTTTCCGAAAGTTCATATCTGATCCAAGGGGCTTCGGCCCCTTTTTTTGCGTCTTGCATATTTGAAAAAACATGGAGAATGAAAAAATAGATAACCAATAGGAGAAACAAACATGATGGTATTAACCCTGTTAACAAAGCAGATTGATGGTGAGTTTACGGTTTACTGGAAGACCGGCCTTCGAAGAGGTGGTGAGCTAAAGGTCGATTTAGGTGAGCAATACGACAAGCTACCTGAGCAGCAAAAGCCAATTGCAGCTGAGCTTTATCATACACGGCTTGATATATCAGAAACCCTGTTTGCTCATGAACTCCGACTTCCTGCTGCAGTCGAACCCAACCGGAGAGCATCATTTCACCAGTGTCCATTGACCGTTGCATGGCGAAGCGTCTCACGGGCTCAGAGTACATATCATAGCCAAACGCCCTCAAGTTACGCCCCGAGAATGGCTCAAGATAGATTATCGAGGAATAAAGATCTCTTTGGCCTTCAGGGAGTACGCTGTAGGATGGAAACCCTTCAGCACGAATTTGTTCAATATGTACCTGCAGTTCTAATGGATGAATTGCCTTGGCAAATCCAATACCTTGGATGCCAGGTAAGTAGCGTTCAAGAGCCTGACGCTCGTAATAATCTCTAAATTGATGTCGGTCGACAATTTTGTAAATATTAAAAATACCTGCCGTGCCACGAAGTACCTGTTGGTAGGCTGCCATACGGCTCTTCCCGGGCTCGGAACTCGAAATAGACTTGCTCACGTTCGTGGACAGAATTGACAATAATTTGATATATCACAGCAGTGGAGCCCAGCCCAAGAACAAAAACCACTACAGCCAATAGAAACTGGATGGCATGGCTCGACTTCCCTAATGCATTCATGCTAGATATGTTCCAAATCTCAGACCACATATCATTTTACTTGATGGTATTTCACGTGCAGGTGATATGTCGTTCAATTTTTTGGAAACTCCTTCATGGTAGCTAACGTTAGTTGGTTTCGACCATTACGTTTTGACTTATACAAGGCTTCATCGCAACGGCTGATCAGCTGCTCTAAACTTTCTTTCTGAAATAATGATGCAACTCCCAGTGACACGGTGACCTTGCCTACATTCTGAAACTGCTCTGAAGCAATTCGCAATCGCAAACGTTCAGCTAATTCTGCCGCGACCATATCAGTGCAATTCTCAAGCAGGATCAAAAACTCCTCGCCGCCCCAACGAATTACCCGATCATTACCCCGAACCGACTTTCGAAGCAGACCCGATACTTGAGCTAAAATCTGATCACCAACAGGATGCCCAAAGCTATCATTAATCTGCTTAAAGTGGTCAATATCGCAAAGAATGAGACTCATGGACTCTTCCCGGCTAAGAGTAAAGCTATAAGCCTCACTTAACAACGCCTTACCATGATTGCGGTTAAACAAACCAGTTAGTTGATCCACTGTTGCCGATTCACGAAGCGCCTGCTCTTCACGAAGTCGCTCAGTGACATCTTTTCCAACACTAACATAGTTAGTAATGTTACCAGCTTGGTCTTTGATAGCGGAGATACTCTGCTCAGAATGATACAAGGTACCGTCTTTACGTTTATTAATGAAAATTGCCTGGAACGTCTTTGTTGTCATTAAAGACGCTTTTAAGTTCTTATAAAAGTCATCGTCGTGTAAGCCTGACTTGAAAAGTGTTGGTGTATTGCCGATTAATTCTGATTCTTCGTAACCGCTAACCTGGATAAACGATTGATTAACAAAGATTATCTTTGCATGCGCATCGGTAACGAGTATCGGCTCTGCTGCGGCATCCAGTGCCTGACCAAGAATTTTACTGGTCTCTTCTACCTTGGCATAAGCAGTCATATCTTGCTGCACTGAAACAAAGTGCGTGATGTCACCCACCTCATCTCGTACCGGTGAGATATTCCAGCGCACCAAATATGGCGAACCGTCTTTGCGGTAATTAGTAGTCATACCCTCGAAGTATTCACCACTGGTAAGACAACTTCTAAGCCGGTTAATCACCTTCTGATCTGTAGCAGGGCCTTGTAACATCTTCAATGACTGACCATACAACTCATCAATTGGGTAACCTGTCATCTGACAAAAAGCAGGGTTCGCAATTTTTACAGGATATCCTGCTGCCCTGTCAGCACTGGTAATCACAACCGCGTTCCAAGACTGCATAATCGCCATTTTCAGCAAGCTAAGTTCAGAATTTTCCATCGAATTTTTCTCTTCCGTTGAAAACAAAAGACTGACATGAACAGCTTATATAATCAATGCCTTAAGTATAAATGGTTTTGATTATTATAACAAAAGTATGTTTTTGACACCGTTATGGACACTCAACGCTTTTCAAATCATCGGTTATTCTCTTGATAATCTTATACAACCTATATCTAATTGATTTGCTAGTAAATTATGGTAAAGATATATGACTTTGCGTAATTCGAGGAAACTAAATCAGAAGGTTGCGATCTGATCGGCTAAGTAAGTTAATCATCCTAGTCTCATGCCGAAACCTCGCTACAAAACAACGAACTGGAAACAGTACAAAGCCCTGTTTACCTACAATCCTATTTGTATCATTGTTCACAAATAAACGCGATTACAATGTGTTACGTAGAGATTTTGATTTTAAGGAAACATGAATCATAATCGCTGATTTCCTGACTATACGATAGACTTGTAATTAACAAGTACGCAATGAGCAAATCGAGCGTATGCAGTTCGTTCTTAGTGACAAAATCATCAAATCAACTTTATCTATGGCTCATCAGACGTTAGCTGTTTTTACCAGATCACAACAGCTAGTCAGAAACACACACGATTCCTTCATCTATCTGGCCAGTCACTCTTAAGGGGATCTTTAGCATGTTAGCTCTATGAAATTTTCTGGAGCTGACAATGAGAACCCCCTTGTTCCCTTGGTTCATCCTATGGATGACCATCCCAATCATTATTTTCTTTCTATTCATCCTGCCCGCCCATGCTAGTGATGGGCAATTCTATCAGCGTGGTCAGGAAGGCTGGTTTTGGTATCAGGTCATTCCTGAACCTGAACTGCCTGATGAGCTGATAGAGCCGGAAGCTGGTGTCGTGGAGTCCAGTCAGAGCGAACTAAAGCCCTTCAGTGCCGCATGGTTCCGAGAGCATATGCAATCGTTTATGGACAAGGCAATTGATGATCCGACGAATGAGAACGTCAGAGCCTATCTGTATCTACAGCGCGTTATGATGGATAAGGGCTCACTATTTGCTGATGTTAGTCAGCAGGTGGTTATGGGCGATCCAGTTTTGGATGAAATCAGTCGCAGACCCTTGGCGACCTATGCTGCCAATCGGATGGATCGAGAAGCTGGCGCTCAACGGGATGTTGCTTTAGGTGAAGTAGCAAAACGGGCTGGCTTGTTCTTTTTCTATCGTTCAGATTGCCCTTACTGTCATGCTCAAGCGCCAATTATCGAATCAATGGCTTTGAACTACGGTTTCGAGGTGTTTGCTATTGCTGTCGATGGCTTGCCTTTACCTGGTGGAGAGTTTCCTAATTACAAAGTCGATTCAGGACAAGCTCAATCTTTGTCCGTTACGACTGTCCCTGCCGTGTTCTTAGTTGATCCGCCTAATGTCATTACTCCGATTGGCCAAGGCGCAATGAGCCTTGATGAGCTCAATAATCGAATCATTCTCGCAGCCCATCAAGCCGGTTGGATTGACGATGAAACTTACTATGCCACCAGGCCTGTTCAACCCGGCGTGTCACTCGCGATGTCAGCCCAAGAGCTTAACGATAAGATATTACAGGACCCTGAGTTCCTTGTTCGCTATCTGCGTGCACAAGGAGGGTTATAACGATGAAAAAAGTATTCCGAGTATCGCTAATCGTCTGTGCGATTGGTTTTTCGTCTATGAGCCAAGCAAGCTTGCAACAGGAGATGAATCAGTTGTTTGGTTTAATGACCAACACCACTGCTCCTGGTGTATTCGAGAGTCAGCGGCGTGGCGTTATATCTGGTGGAAGCGTTGTTGTCCGTAACAGGATCATGAACGAGAACCTCGTCTCAATGGTGCCTCCGTCATTCCAAGCCGGTTGTGGCGGCATTGATATGTTCGCGGGAAGTTTGTCATTTGTTAACGCGGATCAGTTTGTTCAATTACTTCGCTCTGTTGCTGCAAACGCCAAAGGATATGCATTCCAATTGGCGCTCAGTGCTATGTGTGAGAAATGCTCTCAGCACATGGAGACACTGCAAAAGAAAATCCAGCAGTTGAACGAGTATTTCGGCAATTCCTGTCAAATGGCTCAGGGAGTCGTGAACGATACCCTGGCTGCTTTTGGTAAAAAGGGGCAAACAGAAGCCAGCATGTTGAGCTCACTTAAAGGGGCTGGAGACGTTTTTACCAGTTGGAGTGAATCCAATGGTAAGAACCCATATGAGAACGCTTCGAGTGTCGCGGCATCTGATGTGAACAAAACGATTAAAGGTAATTTGGTTTGGCGAGCATTGAAACGTCACTCGGCATCAAGCTGGTTTGCATCGGGGGATGACCGTTTTCTTGAAGCGGTTATGTCGGTGACTGGTTCGATCATTGTTGGTGATCTTGCTAATGCCGCTGATGGCCAAGGTAAAGCCCCAAAACTGACCAGGCTGAATGGCAATAAAGTGACTATTGAGCATCTAATTCACGGCGGTAACGTCGCTATGTACCGATGTGACACAGTGACGCAAGACGGTTGTCTGAACCCGACAATTACTAACGTGACTCTTACTGGGTTATCAACCCAGGTAGAAAATTTACTTCTAGGTACAGGTTCTAGTAACGGCATTATTTTTAAATTTGCTCGAAATACAGGGGCAGCTAGCACCACTGAAAAAGCTTTTATGACCTCGGCTCCTGCAAGCATTGGCGGCATGATTCGAACACTTTCTGCATTAAATGAAGGGGCTGCTAGGTCGTTTGCTTCAAGAGCTGCGCCATTTATTGCTGTTGAGATGGCCCGAGCATTGGTTGAAGACATGCTCAATGCAGCTAGAAGTACCTCCGGCGTGGAAGATCATGCCTATGCGAAGTTATTAACGGAAGACCTTGAACGTGCACGTCGCCAAATCAATGAGGAGTACGCTGCGTTGCAGCGAAGATACGGCTCAGAGCAAGAATTGCTGGCGCATTTTAATCAGGTGATTCAGACCATTCGCAAACAGCGTTATTACACCGTTAAATCTACGGCGCTGGGGGAATAGATAATGTGGGAGATCTATTCCATCGGGGATTCAGCATTTTTAGAGCAGGTGTTGAACGCTGTCGCGATGATCACTGGTACAGGTGACTTTACTTCAATGGTTCGGATTGGCTTGCTCATTGGGGTATTGATGGTCTCTGTTCAGGCCTTAATGCAAGGTGGTCGTGGGATTAACTTTCAACACGTTTTAGTCTCATGGCTAGTCTTTGCAACCATGTTTGGGCCCAGTACCCGAGTGAGCATTGAGGATGCGTACACGGGACAAGTTCGAGTGGTTGATAATGTGCCCATCGGTGTTGCTGCCGCAGGCAGTACGATTTCGACTGTTGGCTTTCAAATCACGCGATTGTTTGAAACGGCGTTCTCAACTCCCGCCATGACGGAATACGGCTTTGCATCCAGTTTACAGTCACTGATTAAAGTGAGAAAACAGGTGATGGATCGCTCGGGGTTGGGTGATGCAAATCGTGTTGGTGGCTCGGACATCGAGCAATCGTGGTTTAACTACATTAAAGAGTGCACCTTGATTGGTATCGACATCGGCCAAAAGAACCTAGATCAGGTGCTGAGTGATCCTAACCCGATGACTGCGATTAGGTTTGATTCGCGCATTTATGGCACGCGCATCATGCTCAGTGGTAGCAGTAGCGATCTGGACTGCACCGACGCCTACAGCCAACTGAAACTCATGACAGAATCAACCTTCATTCCAAGGCTTAAACAGGTTCTGTCAGCCTCATTGGGAACTTCGTCAGCCACTGACACTGATGACGTGATCCGAAATGCACTGAATAACCTTGGTTTGGCTTCGGTTAACACCCAAGAGTACATGACCGCGTCAGTGCTTTTGCCTATTTATGAGCAAAGCGTGACGGGCAAGTATATGGATGATCAAGCTTTCACCGCAGCCGTTATGGTTAACCAAGCGATTGAGCAGCGCAATACACAATGGGCGGCGGAGCAGACGCTGTTCCAAAGTATTGTTCGTCCGATGATGACGTTTTTTGAGGGGTTCATTTACGCCATTACCCCATTGATGGCCTTTGTGATTGCCCTTGGCCAAATCGGGATGCGAATGGCCGGGAAGTACTTGTTAATCCTGCTTTGGATTCAACTTTGGATGCCTGTCATGGCCATCATTAACCTGTATATTCATTTAACCGTTGCTGGGAAAATGTCGGCGCTTGATGCCTTTGCAGGTACAGAAGTGCCATCTTTTGCTGGGATGATGCAGATGGATTCAGTGCTGCAAACCTGGATAGCTACTGGCGGCATGTTGGCGTCGAGTGTTCCGGCAATTTCGCTCATGCTCGTGTATGGCTCAGCAATAACTGCAACCCACTTGGCTGGACGTCTTCAAAACGGTGATGCCATTGATGAAAAGATGGCAAGTCCAGATGTCGCGAAAAATGCCCCGGTAATGCAATCACAGTCAATGTTCCAAAATTCAGCCCTTACGGGTTCTGCTATGACCGGAGCGTCAAACCTACTAAGCAGTTTCTCTGTAGGAAACGCAGTGGGTTCAATGGTCGGCTCTGCAAAAGAATCCATGACTCAGGCAACCCAAGCCTTTAGTCGTCAGGTTGGGAATACTATGAGTCGAACTTTTGGTGAAAAGCTAAGTTACGACAACCTGTCTTCGGTTGGACGTCAGATCGGCTCATCTAACTCCGCATCTAGCGCCGTTGTTAATCAGGTGACTGATGACCTGCAAACTCGGTATGGTTTTGGAGACGATAAAAAAGACGCTGTACGTGGCTTGGTATCGGGCGTGCTATCGGGAGGCCTAAGGGTCGGTGGCGATGGAACCATTACTAATCCCGGTGAGAAAGAAGTTGCTGATAAGGGCTTTCTTGGAAGGCTTCTTGGTACTGGCGGCAATGATTCTCCACAGGGCAACTTGCCAGGAGTCGATAAGCCAGACTCATCTCGTGTACCAAAACTATCAAGGGTACGAGCAGGGCTGGATTTAGGTGGTAACTTTAGTGGCCAAGTTGAGTCATCAGAAGGCAGTTCTCGATCTACGACCGCAAATACGCTCACTGGTGAGATGCAAAGCTTGGCATCAAGTGATTCACGACGTGCTGAGTATCGCGATGCAATGGTTAAGGACCTTTCAGATTCAAGACGTTCTGGCGTTGAGATGTCCTTGTCTAACCAAGACTATCAGTCTCTTCAGAGTTCAGCACAAGACGTTGTCACGGCATCAAACCGCTTTAGTGAGCTTGATCAGGCCAGCTACAGTCTATCAGGACAAAGAAATACTGATGGTGCGACGTTAACCCGATTAGCGGCGGATAATCCTGAAGTCATGGATTATTTAGGTCGCTATATGAACCAGCATGTTGAAGCCGGTTACCGATTACGTGAAAACCTTCCAATGTATCAGCGCTTGTTACCTGATGATAATCAGGCGTATGTGGCCGCAGCTATGGAGTCTTTAACCTATAGCAACTCTTCAACGCCCGCTGAACGCGACAATGATTATCAAGCAGCAATGACTGTTATGGCCATGGCTACCGGAGCCGATTTACGATCAATTCAGCCGCGCTCTAATGAAGGCTTGTCATCAGCTGCACCTACTTTTGGTGGTATTCAAAGCCAAGTTGAATCGGGTGTATTGGGCGGATACGAGGATGCAGCAACAGTTCAAACTCAGTTCAACGCAGCTCAATCGGCTTACCAAACCAATCTGTCTGGTATAGATGGACAGTTGAATGCGCATCAGCAGCAAGCTCAGCAGGCCGTAGCTTCTGACACAAGTACCTATCAATCTGGACTAAACAGTGAAGCTGGATCTCAGTGGCGATCACGCATTATGGCTGATGATAGCGGAGTTTCTGGTGCTGAAATGTTCTTCAACAGCGCCAGTGCTATTGGTGATTTCAGTGGCAAGCATACTGATGCAGCACTGCATACCTTGAATCACTTTGGCGAAGACTATGAGAGTTACAAAGAACAAGCGCTTGAAGATCCTGGCTCACGAGGTTTCTTGCACAACGCTACGGTGGCCAGCAAATCAACCTGGGATGGCTTAAAAGCCGCCGTTGATGCAGGAACCTCTATGGAAAATCCATTGACGGCGTTTAATGATGCATACAGTGGATCGAGTTCGCAGTATGCCTCCGAAGTAAACTGGGGCACTAAGTCTGAAGCCATGTTGGCGGGGGTATTTGGTGCGGCAGTTAACAATCGGTATGGTGAGTTCTTAGAACAGTACGCCGATGATTTTAAACAGGAAGCATACAGCGAAGGGCAGAGAATGGGATTGACCCCGATTCAAAGTCAAGTGTTCGCTCAAGCTTTCAATGAAGGTTTGGCGGGGCGCGTATTCAACTCTGAAGACTCATCGACTTGGTCGCCTGAAATGCTTGGCCTAAGGGAGCAAATGCTAAATGAGTATCGTCAAAAGGACGAGAGTGGCGCTTACATCCCTGACAGTGTGTCCGAAGAAGATAAAGCATTTGTGGATAAGCAGATAGCGGTGATCTCAAATGCATCGCTTGCGGGAGATTATGCTCAGAACAACTTGATCGATATTAGGGCCTATAACCAGGCATCAGGAAGGAACTGAAAATAGAAGGTAGCCAGCTTGTGATGGGCTGGCTATTTTTTTGGCTTTTTGGGATACCTTGGATAAAAGCCATCAAAAAACGAATGGAGCTTATACCAATACCATTTTTCTTCAATGCTCAAAGTTCTACCCGAATCTTTAACTTGGCTACTCAAGAATCTAATTCCAGTACAAATAGCTAAGAAAAAGAGTCCCAAACCAACAATTGTCCAACTCGCTTGCCAATATGCGATTGCTACAAGCATAGTGATTATGGCTATAAGTCCGATGGGATTACAGGTCGCTTTGAATCCCAAGTAGCTGAAAAAAACGACGGTGCAGAACAGAAATGGCAAAGCCGCTAACTTGGCAGATGCCGTTAATATTTCTGATGGAAAGAAATGAGCCGCAGCCAAAGTCGCCAGAAAAAGCCCCAGTGATATAACCCAGCAGCGTGCTGGTAAAGATTTAAGTAAGTTTGTCATCTTAGTACTCTCAAAGTGCACGGGCGGTGCACAATCAAATCATGTATCAGCATGTTAGTTCTCAAAAAGTGCTCTAGTGGTTTGCTCGGCCATAATCTCGCACACAGGACATTTAAGCTGAATGCGCTGTTGAGATACCGTCAAATACAGACTACCGCATCGACACCGGTGTAAGGATGCAAGCTGTGATCTTAAATCACGAGCTAGAACCCAACCTTCATTGATGGTCAGTTTTTTCCAGGGGATTTCAGCTGGAAGGTCTGCCTCTTCTCTTGCAACCAAGTACGCATCGTAAGCCTTCATCAAAGCATCGATATTTAATTGCTTGTAGACATTATCACCACCAATATTGACATAAAGCGCCATCAGCAGGGAGCCTTCAACTAGGGCTCTTCTGCTTTTAACGATGGCATCAGATTCTGGCAATTGACCAGGACAAGGTGACTTGCCAGTCACTTCTTTGTGCAGCCTTCTGATAATGTGGATTGGCAAACCTGTATCGAGCGCGATAATGGTCGTTCGAAATCCGTACTTAATAAGCAGCGAGGCTCGGGTAAACAGCTCACTTTTGGACAGGTTATCAATCATGCATCCCCCTTGTTTAGGGTTGATAATAAATAAGCGATTCTTGGGATACCTGTGCCTTTGCTCTTCACCATCTCAATCAGTTGGCTTTGGTTACCCCTTGGTTGAAACAGCATGAATGATGAGGTCGCCACTCGTTGCAGGTCGTCAACACCGGCATTAATCAGTGCATTCACCACGTCGCGTGTAAGTCCAAAGCGCAAGACCGCCTCTTGCGGATCAATTCGCGCTAATTCACGTGCTGCGTGTAGGTACGCCAAATTTAATTGATAGAAGTCTTGTTGATTGGTTGTCATTGACGGACCTCCAGTTCATGTAAAATATTGCGATAGATAGAAAGCACTCTTTGCCCATACCAGCGTGCACGCTCTTCGTTCCAACTGTGATAGCGGCCTATGCCAAGCTCTAAATCGTTTGGTGAAGACTTGATTGCTTCGGCCAAAATACTGGAGCCGACAGTAAGGTTGGTGATGGGGTCTAGCAGTTCAGCTGCTGAGCTCACTCGATGCCCATGCCAATGCAAATTGATTTGCATAAGGCCAATATCGAGCTGGTATTTTTCACTCTCTTGAAGTGCCTGGTTTAACAGTTGCTCCGCTTCTGTCTTAGATTTGGCGTAGGTTGCGTTTGAACCATTGCGAATTGCGTATGGCCATGGACTGGTCATGTTAAGACCTCGATGTGAGGCCGACTCAGCCAAGGCAACGGCGTAGAGCATGACTGGATCAATACCAACACTTTGTGCTGCTTTTTCCCACTGATAGCCCGGAAACGCATAGACTGAAGTGCTTGCGGACATGGCTATCACTAGGGCAACGGTTTTTGCTTTAATCGTTTTCATTTTTGTCCTCTAATTGATTTCCGAGAAGCACCTGAATGGCTTTCGGGCTTATTCTTTTCAAAGGCACTGCGCTAAAATTGGCGATGCCTCTCGTGTAAACTTGTGCCGCTTTTGACCAGTCACCCACGGCAACAGGCGCTTGCATATCAAATCCTTTTTGCTGGTTCTGATGGTCTGCAATACCCTGTAATAGCCTTGGGTATTCACCCACTTCGTCCCGTAGCAAGTAAGCCTGGTAGCGTGTTAAAAACTCTTTTTGCTTAAAGGGGTATTCCCTGTCATCAACCTTGCAGAGTTCAACCCATCCACCCATGTCTGAAATCACGCTGTGGATAAGTGCATCGTCAAACATCACGGATGTCCAAGCGCCAACCTGACGAACAGCCTTGTCAACTTTGTTCCAAGCAACCATGGCTCTTGATCCCGAGTTGCCATCGATATGCTTGATGACGTCAGCGGGCTTTGGAAAAAATTGCCCAGTATCCGGTGATTGAATATGCCGAGTCAGACCGATTCGCACTTCTTCAATGCTATAAGCACGAAGGGCTTCAAATGCGATGGATAGCAATTGCGGTGATACGCTTTTGCCATACATGGCCCAAGCTGCTCCCCAAACTTCAGCAAACTCGCGTTTATCAACCTCCTGCACTTGAACGAACCTCCCGAATACCTGGTCCGGCCCAGCTTTCAGCGATGCGACGATTGCTTTCTTCAATATTCAATTGGTGATTGCTGCCCTTTAGGCTCGTCGATGATCGCTGTACTTCATCAACGCGAATGTACTCGTCTTCCCATTGCCGGTTTAAAAGCCAGTTATGTGGCATAGGGGTCTTAGTCCGATCTTGATACTGCAATCGGTTGTCACGTTGCTCTTTCCAGCGTGTTAGCACTTCCAAGGCGAGTTCATGGTCTTCATTGAGGCCCATGCGTAGCCATTCTTCTTTAGCTTTCGCTTTCTTTTCTTTGCGTATTTGTACATCCCAGAAGTCTTCAAACTGTATGTGGCCAACAGTTTTAACTGTTGACTTATTGCTTCTCTCAGAGTCATCCGACCGTTGAGAGTCCCTTACCGGGTTGCCATCAGGCATAAACAATGATGAAAATTCTTCTGGAAGCCGAGCTTGGAAAGCGGCAAGTGACTTCAAAAGCGATGCCATACCAATGAAGTCGGCAGGTACATCTTTAAGCAACCGAAAGGCTGCTTTACCTTGGTTTGGGTTTTCGATTGGGTTGTGCTTCAGAAAGCTCCGAATCAAAGTCCAACCGGATTCCTCGCAACGAATCAGGAACTGATCTTGTTCTAACTCATTTAGAGCCTTGGCAACCTGTTGCTCATCCCAATTCAAGTCAGAAGCAACGTAACCAATCGGCAATCGAAAGCAGCCAAGCAAATTACAATGTGGGCATGTAAGCAAATACAGTCCTAGCAACTTCGCTGAGTCACTCCAGGACAAAACGTTTTGCTTTAGCCAAAAGCGGGTATAGACCTTGCCATAATCACGCATGGAGGAACTCGCTTTTGTGTTTACGTAAAATGCTGACCATTATTTGCCCTTAATCCTACTGGTTACTGGCTTTCAGCTCGCTTGGGCATTCGGGATAGATGTCCGGTCTTAACTGAGATCGGGTTACCTGTCCTTGCGTAGCTTGTTCGATGGGTAAAACGAATTCAGCGGGAACACGCCCTGATTTATTCAACCAAAACCAGACGTTTTGCTGTTTTGAGTTGATGGCTCGTGCTAATGCTGATTGCCCGCCGACCAAGTCAATGGCACGGCGGAGATGTTTTTGTGTTGTGTTGAACACTTCCATACCGTCTCCTGTTACAATAATAACTGTTACAAGATTGAATGTTACAGTTTAAACTGTAGATTAGTCAACAGTTAAAATTGTTGAAAGGCTACAGTTTTATTTGTAGAATACGGGCTTATGAAAACTTTATCCGAACGACTAAACCATGCCTTGCAGCTTACTGGGGTGACTCAGTCTGAGTTGGCTCGCCGCATTGGTATCAAACAGCAGTCGATCAGCCAGATTTGCTCTGGTAAATCGGCTAGGTCTCGTTACACCATGCAGATCGCGGAAGCGCTTCGCGTGAATGCTCATTGGCTCGCCACAGGTGATGGCGAGATTGGCTTGGGGGTCGGTAATGTAGAAGTAGGGCCTGACATTAAGGGAAGAATTCCTCTCATTAACTGGGTTCAGGCTGGTGATTGGACTGAAATAGCGGAGGGATTTGCCCATGAAGATGCTGAAGAGTGGCGTGAAGTCACTGGGAAAGCACATGAGGGTTGTTTCGCACTTCGCGTAAAAGGCGACAGTATGGAAAATCCAAGCGGGAAAAAATCCATACCTGAGGGGGCAGTGATAGTTGTTGATCCTGAGTTACCTTACTCTTCAGGTTCATTGGTTGTTGCGCGTTTGGATGATTCGAAAGAAGCAACCTTTAAGCAGTTGGTCATTGACGGTGAACAGAAGTACCTAAAACCTTTGAACCCCCAATACCCTGCAATACCGATCAACGGCAACTGCACCATCATTGGTGTAGTACGACAAGCTATCATCGATTTTTGGTAGCGAAGGAGTTTGTGGTTTAGCCACAGTTGTTCATGAGCTGAAGAAGCAACGATTGCAAACAGCTACAACTGAGCATTGGCGCACGCTGAGAGTAAATGCTAACCGATTAGATAACCATTGATTGTTTATAAAGTCAAGATCAGCGAAAATAGCGGCCAATTACGATTAACACGACGGATTTGACAAGCGAAGAACTGAAAAGAGAGTACTTCCAAAAGTGTGTACAAATCCGTGTACAAACTAAAAGAATTTATACATGGCAAACCAAGATTTTCTTAATGAAATCAATAAGCGAAGGACCTTTGCTATCATCTCGCACCCCGACGCGGGTAAAACCACCATTACCGAAAAAGTGCTGTTATTCGGAAACGCGCTGCAGAAAGCGGGTACCGTTAAGGGCAAAAAATCGGGTCAGCATGCTAAGTCTGACTGGATGGAAATGGAAAAAGACCGTGGTATTTCGATTACTACGTCTGTCATGCAGTTCCCCTATGGTGGCGCGCTCGTTAACCTACTCGACACTCCCGGCCACGAAGACTTCTCGGAAGATACTTACCGCACCTTGACGGCGGTAGACTCTTGCTTGATGGTTATCGACTCGGCAAAAGGGGTTGAGGACCGTACCATCAAATTGATGGAAGTAACGCGTCTGCGCGATACGCCTATCGTGACCTTTATGAACAAACTCGACCGTGATATTCGCGATCCTATCGAACTGATGGATGAGGTCGAGAACGTACTTAATATCGCCTGTGCGCCTATCACTTGGCCTATTGGTAGTGGTAAAGAGTTTAAAGGTGTTTACCATATTCTGCGTGATGAAGTGGTACTGTACCAGAGCGGTATGGGACACACGATTCAAGAGCGCCGCGTGATTGAAGGCATCGATAATCCTGAGCTGGATAAAGCGATTGGTAGTTATGCTGCCGATTTACGTGACGAAATGGAACTGGTTCGCGGTGCATCGAATGAATTTGATCATCAAGCCTTCTTAAAGGGTGAACTTACGCCAGTCTTCTTCGGTACCGCTTTGGGTAACTTCGGTGTTGACCATATCCTCGATGGTATTGTGGAGTGGGCGCCAAAGCCGTTGCCTCGTGAAAGCGATGCGCGGATGATCATGCCTGACGAAGAAAAATTCACCGGTTTTGTGTTTAAAATCCAAGCTAACATGGATCCTAAACACCGTGACCGCGTTGCCTTTATGCGCGTTTGCTCGGGTCGCTATGAGCAAGGCATGAAGATGCACCATGTGCGCATTGGTAAAGACGTTAACGTCAGCGACGCCTTGACCTTTATGGCGGGTGACCGTGAACGCGCTGAAGTGGCGTATCCTGGTGATATTATTGGTTTACATAACCATGGGACCATTCGTATCGGTGATACCTTCACCCAAGGTGAAAAGTTCCGCTTTACCGGCGTACCTAATTTCGCACCTGAAATGTTCCGCCGTATTCGTCTGCGTGATCCACTCAAGCAAAAACAATTGCTTAAGGGCCTAGTTCAGTTGTCTGAAGAAGGTGCCGTGCAGGTGTTCCGTCCATTAGACTCGAACGATTTAATTGTTGGTGCTGTGGGTGTGCTGCAGTTTGAAGTGGTTGTCGGCCGCTTAAAGAGCGAATACAACGTTGAAGCGATTTACGAAGGTATTAGCGTTTCAACGGCACGCTGGGTTTATTGTAAAGATGAGCGTAAGCTAGAAGAGTTCCGCCGTAAGTGTAGCCAAAACTTGGCGCTCGACGGTGGCGATAACTTAACTTACATTGCGCCAACTATGGTTAACTTAAATCTTTCGATGGAAAGATACCCTGATATCGAGTTCGCTAAAACGCGCGAACACTAACAGGTAAGTAACTCTAGGGTAAAAGGCGGTGATTCACCGCCTTTTTTGTATCTATAATTTGTGGGATGACTCATGATTCATTGGATAACTCGGGCGTGGCGTGCCTATATTCGTTGGTGTGACAAGATGGGGCTGACGCCAGATAATCGCCGTTGTTGTATGCCTCGGTTGGAGGACCCGCCATTAGCTCGCAATAAGCCGAATTGCTAACAAAAGGCGCCTGCATCCCAAGGAGAAACAAAATCGGAGTAACAGATTGATGATGCTAGATACCCACGCGCACCTCGATTTCGCAGAGTTTGATAGTGACCGCGAGCAGGTCGTGCAGCATATGCGACAAGCGGGCATCGATAATCTGATTATTCCGGGAGTTTCCCCGCTGCATTGGGAAAAGCAGTTGGCGATTGCAGAGCAATATCAATGTTATTTTGCCTTAGGGATCCATCCTTGGTTTTGCCTCGAAGATGTTGATAAGGCTATTTCTGCATTAACATTTCAAATTTCTCAGTTACGAGAATGTCCCCGTTTTGTTGCTATTGGTGAATGCGGTTTAGACAAACTTTATGCTGATAATTGGAGTCAGCAGTTAGCCTTTTTTGACGCGCAACTCACCCTTGCCCATGAGCTGAACCTGCCGGTTATTGTCCATGCCGTCAGAGCTCACCAAGAGGTGTTGTCCCATTTAAAGCGCCACAAACTCCCAAAAGGTGGCGTAATACACGCCTTTTCTGGCAGTCCAGATATAGCTGCTGAATATATTAAGTTGGGTTTTAAGCTAGGTATTGGGGGCTTAGTGATGAATCCCAATGCGAAAAAACTGCTCAAAACCGTCAGCGAATTGCCCCTAGACAGCTTCCTACTTGAGACTGATTCTCCTGCCATGACCCCGCAAAATGTTACAGAAAAACGGAATCAACCCGCTAACGCTGTACTTTTTATAGACAAAATTGCAACTTTGCAAAAAAAATCTAGTGTTCTAATATCAGAACACTTGGTGTCGAATGCAATGCAACTGTTTGACCTTTAGTTGTTTTTGGTTAAACAGGTGTAGGTCGCAATAGCATTTTGCTCTAAGCGGTTGACATTAAACTCCAAAATTTTGATCAAAACGACGATTTTCGACTTTCTCTCGGGTATAATCTGACTCGGAAATAGGTTGATTAACAACATAATTAAAAAGTGTTAACAATAGGGTGATGGTTAATGAATATATTGATGAGCTTAGTAGGGGTGGTCGTCCTACTTGCGATAGGTTTCCTCCTATCGAATAACAAAAAAGCAATTAACTTGCGTACTGTGGGTGGTGCATTAGCCATCCAGGCTGCCTTCGGTGGGTTTGTACTGTACATTCCTGTCGGTAAAGATATCCTGAAAAGTGTATCTGACGCGGTTTCTAGCGTTATCGGTTATGCACAAAACGGTATCGGCTTCCTGTTCGGTGATTTAGCTAACTTCAAACTTGGCTTTATCTTCGCAGTAAACGTGTTGCCAGTTATCGTGTTCTTCTCCTCTCTGATCGCCGTTCTGTACTACTTAGGCATCATGCAGTGGATCATCCGTATCATCGGTGGTGGTCTGCAAAAAGCATTAGGCACAAGCCGTACTGAATCTATGTCTGCGACTGCTAACATCTTCGTTGGTCAAACCGAAGCGCCGTTAGTGGTTCGTCCATTCATCCCAACTATGACTCAATCAGAACTGTTTGCGATCATGGTGGGTGGTTTAGCTTCTATCGCAGGTTCAGTACTTGCTGGTTACGCGCAAATGGGCGTGCCTATTGAGTACTTAGTTGCTGCGTCATTCATGGCGGCACCAGGTGGTCTATTAATGGCTAAACTGATGCACCCAGAGACTGAAGTGGCTAAAAACGACATGGATGAATTACCAGAAGATCCTGATAAGCCAGCTAACGTATTAGACGCTGCTGCTGCGGGTGCTTCATCTGGTATGCACTTAGCGTTAAACGTAGGTGCAATGCTGTTAGCCTTCGTTGGTTTGATCGCAATGATCAACGGCATCATCGGTGGTGTAGGTGGTTGGTTTGGTGTTGAAGGTTTAACACTGGAACTGATCCTTGGTTACATCTTCATGCCTTTAGCTTTCTTAATCGGTGTACCTTGGAACGAAGCGCTGGTTGCTGGTTCTTTCATCGGTCAGAAGATCGTTGTTAACGAATTCGTAGCTTACCTGAACTTTGCTCCATACTTAAAAGACATCGCTGATGGCGGTATGGTTGTCGCTGAAACTGGTTTAGCTATGACTGACAGAACCAAAGCGATTGTTTCGTTTGCTCTGTGTGGTTTCGCTAACTTGTCATCAATTGCGATTCTGCTGGGTGGTTTAGGTGCTATGGCTCCTAACCGTCGTCACGATTTAGCTAAAATGGGTGTTCGTGCTGTTATCGCCGGTTCTTTAGCTAACTTAATGAGTGCAACAATTGCGGGTCTGTTCTTAGCTATCTAAGTGCAGAAACGTTGGGGAGTCTCTCCCCACTAACTGGGCCTTGACCATGCAGGGCAGGGCCTAAGTTAATTCAACCATTTTCCAATAGTGATTCCTGAAGTGAGTAGTTTCTCCGATTGTCTAAGGTAGATGACGGTTAAACTATAGCTGTAATGCTGCCTAAACTGTCGTGATGTACGGTTAAGTTAATTAGTCGTAAATAGTAAGTCGCGACTTTGTTCACAATTAAGAATTTTGTGTTCGTGATTTTACGCCAGATTATTGAGATTTTTTTTAATCGAGGTAAAATGCGAGCGCCACAAAAAGAACGCTACCCAAGACGGTAGCAACCAAAATAATGGGGTTGATGATGAAAAACGTTAAAACTTTAGCTTTAGCCGCTACAGCAGTAGCTGCAATCTCTGGTAACGCATTTGCTGCAGACCGTACAGACCTTCACGGTTCTGACTACAAGTGGATGCAGTTCAACGCTATGTACTCTATCGGCGAAAAGCCAGATAACCCAGCTTCTGGTGACCAACACAACTACTTAGAAATGGAGTTCGGCGGCCGTTCAGGTATTTTCGATCTGTATGGTTATGTTGACGTATTCAACTTAGCAAACGAAAACACCAAAGACGGTGACAAGAACCCAGGTTCTGGTACCAGCAAACTGTTCATGAAATTTGCTCCACGTGTATCTATCGATGCATTAACGGGTAAAGATTTATCTTTCGGTCCAATCCAAGAAGTTTACTTCTCTACTCTGTTCAACTGGGACGGTCTGAACGGTGAAGGCGTTAACTCTACTTTCTGGGGTGTTGGTGCTGACGTAAACGTGCCTTGGTTAGGCAAAACAGGTATGAACCTGTACGGTTACTACGACATGAACGCGAAAGAATGGAACGGTTACCAATTCTCTGCTAACTGGTTCAAGCCTTTCTACTTCTTCGACAACAAGAGCTTCCTGTCATTCCAAGGTTACATCGATTACCAATTCGGTGCTGACGAAGACAAGACAGCTTTCGTACCAAAAACTTCAAGCGGTGGTAACATCTTCTTCGGTCTATACTGGCACTCAGATCGTTACGCTCTGGGCTATGGCCTGAAAGGCTTCAAAGACGTTTACCTGTTAGAAGACGGTGCTGGTGCACTGGCTCTAGAATCAACAGGTTGGTCACACTACCTGTCAGCTACTTACAAGTTCTAATTTCTTGTAAGAGCCGTTGGAGCCGCGATGGCGGCTCCATCTTTTATGTGTCATGAATCTTTATCTAAACCCATTTATAATTCGAGCAGTGCGTTTATATAAAGGTTTGTGTTTTTCTCGCGCTAAAACGGATTTTTCGCGGAAAAGTAGGAACAAGACATTATTCGTATCCTCTCTTCCGGTCTTCAAGGATTCAAGTCGTGATCACTTATAGTCAATTTAAGTGTCAGGATGCCTAGTTATGTATAGGCAAGATTGAATACCTAATAAAAATGTAATTTGCCCTACACAAATTACTCGGCATCGCCTGAAGGCCCGGCCATATAAAAATAATCAAAATAATGCCACCTCTAAGCGTTGCTTATAAGCGACTGATTTCTGTTTATTTGTTTTTTCTTTTGGAGAGCTATTATGACTGATTTAAAAAAAGCAGCACAACGCGCCATCGAACTTATGGATTTAACCACCTTAAACGATGACGATACTGATCAGAAGGTGATCGACCTGTGTCACAAAGCGGTAACGCCAGCGGGTAATACTGCTGCCATCTGTATCTATCCTCGCTTCATTCCTATCGCACGTAAGACCCTCGATGAGCTGGGCGCCGAAGACATTCAAATCGCGACAGTAACCAACTTCCCACACGGTAACGACGATATCGCTATCGCGGTATTAGAAACCCGTGCCGCCGTTGCCTATGGTGCCGATGAAGTCGACGTAGTATTCCCTTACCGCGCGCTGATGGAAGGTAACGAAACAGTCGGCTATGAGTTAGTCAAAGCCTGTAAAGAAGCTTGTGGTGAAGTATTACTGAAAGTGATTATTGAATCGGGTGTATTAGCCGATCCTGCGCTTATCCGCCGCGCCTCTGAACTGTCTATCGATGCGGGTGCTGATTTCATCAAGACTTCTACCGGTAAAGTACCTGTCAACGCGACCCTTGAAGCGGCCGAAATCATGCTGACTGTGATCAGTGAAAAGAACACCAAAGTGGGCTTTAAGCCTGCTGGCGGCGTACGTGATGCTGCTCAAGCTGCAGAGTTTTTAGGTGTGGCTGAGCGTATTCTTGGTGCAGAATGGGTCTCTCCACGTACCTTTAGATTTGGTGCTTCAAGCTTACTCAACAGCTTGTTACACACTTTAGAATTAGCCGATGCACCTAAGCCGATTCAAGGCTATTAATCGAACATTGCATCTCGATTAATACCAAAATCGTATATCGAAACTAATTAAGTGTGACCTAAATCTAGTTGGAAACATCAAAACTTCGATAGCATGTAATTGTAATATTGCTACAGTTTTGATGTTTCATTGCAAAGCTAAATAACGGATATGTTGTATTAGTATTTAGCTTGGAGGCAGTATCATGTTTCTAGCTCAAGAAATTATACGTAAGAAACGCAATGGTTTAGCCTTGAGTGCCGAAGAGATCCAGTTCTTCGTTAAGGGTATAACCACCAATGCAGTGTCGGAAGGTCAGATCGCCGCATTAGGCATGGCTGTGTATTTTAATGACATGAATATGGATGAAAGAATCGCTTTGACTACGGCAATGCGCGATTCTGGCACTGTACTCAATTGGCAATCACTTGGTCTTAATGGCCCTGTCATCGATAAACACAGTACAGGTGGTGTCGGTGATGTGATTAGTCTTATGCTCGGCCCTATGGCCGCTGCCTGCGGTGGTTATGTGCCGATGATTTCGGGTCGCGGACTCGGACATACAGGCGGTACGCTCGATAAGTTCGACGCTATTCCCGGTTATCAAACCGAACCTTCGAGTGAATTGTTCCGCAAAGTGGTTAAAGACGTTGGTGTGGCGATTATTGGCCAAACTGGTGATCTGGTCCCCGCCGATAAACGTTTCTACTCCATCCGTGACAACACTGCGACCGTCGAATCCATCTCCCTCATTACCGCCTCTATTCTCTCTAAGAAATTAGCTTGTAGTCTCGATGCATTGGCGATGGACGTTAAAGTCGGTAGCGGCGCATTTATGCCAACTTACGAAGCCTCTGAAGAGCTTGCTCGCAGCATTGCGGCGGTAGCCAATGGCGCAGGTACTAAAACGACGGCCTTACTCACCGACATGAACCAAGTATTAGCCTCATGTGCGGGTAATGCGGTTGAAGTGAAAGAAGCCATCGACTTCTTAACCGGTGCTTACCGTAATCCTCGTCTGTACGCTGTGACTATGGGTCTTTGCGCCGAGATGTTACTCCTTGGTGGCTTAGCGACCGATGAAACGGATGCCCGTGCCAAGTTAAACCGTGTACTCGATAATGGCCGTGCTGCCGAGATCTTTGGCAAGATGGTTTCAGGCCTCGGTGGCCCCGTCGATTTTGTCGAAAACTACAGTAAGTACTTACCGCAATCACAAATTATTCGCCCTGTCTTTGCGGATACCCAAGGTTATGCTTACAGCATGGATACCCGCGAACTCGGTTTAGCCGTGGTTACCTTAGGTGGTGGTCGTCGCAAACCTGGTGATGCACTCGACTACAGTGTTGGTTTGACGCAAGTCTGTGCCCTTGGCGATAAAATTGATGCTTCTACGCCGATTGCTGTGATCCACGCGCAATCTGAAGAAGCCTTTGCGCAGGCAGAAGAAGTGGTGAAAAAAGCGATTCATATCGATGAAGTCGCTCCAGAAAAAACACCTGAGATCTATGCTTATATTCGAGCTTCGGATCTTTAAGGAAGAATTATGAAACGTACAGTTATAATGATGTTGGATTCCTTTGGCGTGGGCGCTGCTGGTGACGCCGCCAAGTTTGGGGATCTAGGTTCTGACACATTTGGCCATATCGCTAAAGCGTGTGCCGAAGGTGAAGCCGATATCGGCCGTGAAGGTCCGTTAACGCTGCCAAACTTGGCCCGTTTAGGTTTGGCCCATGCGGCGATGGAAAGCACGGGGGCGTTTGCTCCAGGCTTTGCGGACAATGTTGAGTTGATTGGTGCCTATGGCCATGCTCAGGAATTAAGTTCGGGTAAAGATACCCCGAGCGGTCACTGGGAAATGGCGGGAGTACCCGTATTATTCGAATGGGGCTATTTTAGCGAGCACCAAAACTCATTCCCTAAAGAGCTGACCGATAAGATTTTGGCCCGTGCGGGACTCGATGGCTTTTTAGGTAACTGCCATGCTTCTGGTACTACTATTCTGGAAGAATTAGGCGAAGAGCACATGCGCTCTGGTAAGCCAATTTTTTACACCTCGGCAGATTCTGTATTCCAGATTGCATGCCATGAAGGCACATTTGGCTTAGAAAATTTATATCGTCTTTGCGAAATCGCCCGTGAAGAGTTAGAACCTTATAACATTGGCCGCGTGATTGCGCGTCCATTCGATGGTACTGGCCCAAGCGACTTTGCTCGTACTGGTAACCGTAAGGATTACTCCCTCGAGCCGCCAGCGAAGACAGTGTTAGATAAGTTAAAAGCCGCCGGTGGTGAAGTGGTGAGTGTGGGCAAGATTGCCGACATTTACGCTTACTGTGGCATCACCAAAAAGGTGAAGGCAAACGGTTTAGAAGCGTTATTTGATGCAACGTTAGCCGAAGTGAAATCAGCGGGTGAAAATACTATCGTATTCACTAACTTTGTTGATTTTGACTCCCACTATGGCCACCGCCGTGATGTAGCAGGTTATGCGAAAGGGCTGGAGTATTTCGACTCGCGTTTACCTGAAATGCTGGCGCTGCTGGATGAGGACGATCTGTTAATCCTCACCGCTGACCATGGTTGCGACCCAACATGGCAAGGTACGGACCATACTCGTGAATATGTGCCTGTATTGGCCTATGGCGCAGGACTGAAAGCCGGTTCACTCGGTCGCCGTAACAGTTTCGCTGATATCGGCCAATCTATCGCAAGCTACTTCAAGCTTGAGCCGATGGAATACGGTGAGTCGTTTATCTAAGTAAACGTGCAAGATCTCGATTTGGCGGCCAGCATTGGGCCGCCAGTAAACAAAGACTTAAGTCTTAATAAAATAAACAGGGGTTATTTCGATGGCAACACCACACATTAATGCTGTAGAGGGCGCATTCGCTGAGACGGTTCTGTTTCCAGGCGATCCATTACGTGCAAAATATATCGCTGAAACATTCTTAGAAAATGTTGAGCAAGTGACTGACGTTCGAAACATGCTAGGTTTTACTGGTACTTACAAAGGTAAACGTATTTCTGTTATGGGTTCAGGCATGGGTATTCCTTCATGCTCAATCTATGCAACCGAATTAATTAAAGACTACGGCGTTAAGAACCTGATCCGCGTGGGTACTTGTGGCGCGATCAGCACTGACGTTAAAGTGCGCGATGTGATCATCGGCATGGGTGCTTGTACCGATTCTCAAGTTAACCGCTTACGTTTCAAAGGCCAAGATTTCGCGGCTATCGCGAACTACGAGCTGATGAATGCCGTGATCGAGTCTGCCAAAGTTAAAGGCACTAAGATCCGTGTTGGTAACGTTTTCTCTGCCGACCTGTTCTACACTCCTGATCCACAAATGTTTGACGTGATGGAAAAAATGGGCGTGTTAGGCGTAGAAATGGAAGCCGCTGGTTTATACGGTGTTGCCCATGAATTCGGTGCCCGTGCATTGTGTGTGGTAACGGTATCTGACCATATCCGTACTGGCGAAAAAACCACTTCTGAAGAGCGTCAAACCACGTTCAACGATATGATCGTGATGACATTAGACGCTGCAATTACGCTGTAATGTGTTGCTAATGCAGTCATAAGAAAAGGGTTCGCATTGCGAACCCTTTTTATTACCCTGTCTTCTTTTAGATTAGCCTGCTAAACCGTCCTGCCAAATGTTCGATGGATAAAATCCTGTAATGCGGCGCAGACCAAAGATGCCTCAGTTTGACCTGAGACGCTTCAATTAACCCGTTGAGTCTGTGTCTAAATCGCTCGGTTGAACAGGGACTTTCTCCGTGGAGGATTTCGAGGTATTGGTCTTCACGCGGCGGACAGATTTAACCTTAGGTTTATTCGGGGTGGATACTGAGGTTTGTGGCTCTGTGGCCGACGCAGCAGCTTGCGTCGACTGCGTTTTAGACTGAGGCATAGTGTTGGATGATGATTCATCCTTTGCTCCCATCTCAGGAGCTATCTCTGGTTTTAACTCAGTTTTCAGATCAGACACTTGCTCTGGCGTTTGCTCAGACTCAGTTTTTGTTTCTGTAATGGCTTTGGCCTTCTTCACTTTAGGCTGAATACTGGCTTGATTACTGTTTTCATCCGGCACTTTAGCGTTTTCTGTGATTTTTTCTAAAGGCAAAGTATCTGTAGTTGGTTTATTTTCTTCGGTTTCTTTATTTTCTGTCGGCTTTTGAGCGGCCTCTGTATCACTCGCGATGACTTCATCCAACTGCTCATCCTGATGACCCGCAGGCTTCGATTCCTCAGCCGCTTCAGGGTTTTTTATGGCTTTATTCTTTTTAGGGTTTTTACGCAATTTGGCGCGGGTGCGGCGACGGTCAAAATCGGCGCGCTTAAAAGATAAGGCGCGGGATAGCAACATGCCGATAAGGCCGGCAACAAGCAGCATGATTTGTTGTTGCTCCATATTTAGGTTATGCGCTTCTTTGATTTCATTAAAAAATAGTTTGGTATCGAGCCTAACCTCGACATAACCTAAATTCTTGCCATCCTGAGTCACGGGTTCAACATAGGGCGGATATTTGCTCAGTAGCAGACTCATTTCTTCTGATTCGGGATCTAAGGCATCTTTAGTCAGGCTTTGAGCAAAGGCTAAGCGTATTCCTTGATCGCTAAATATTGCAGCCGACATCACCTTAGGATCTTCAACTAGGGCGCTGGCGAGCCACTGGAGTTGCTCATCATTTTGTAATTGTAGGGCGGGCGCCGCGCTATAGGCCGTTTGCTGCACCAGTAATCTGGCCATCTTTTGCGTTTGGGACTTTAGAAGCAGCTGACCTTGTAGTAGGCTTGTTTGCCACAATTGCACTAAGCCGACCATCAAGGTCAAGGCGATGGCGATTTGGAGCAGTCTACTGATTTTATGGCTTTTCTTTAGCCCTTTAAGATATAACACTTTGACCCTTAATAATGAGAGCGCTTGCCTAATCATAATTGATTCTGCGTGAGCCCGATAGTTGGAGAACACGAGTCCTATGGAAAGCTTGAACCAAAATCCGCTGTTTGTATGGTTAGCAGCTAACCCTTTACCTCGTTTTGAATATCAGGGGCTCAGTTTCGAGGCTTATCAGGAATCGTCTACGCGGCCATCCTTGAGTGTATTTGCTATGCGTCTGATTTACGAAGATTTAAGTCTTGAAGACTCATTAGCGGCTTGGATTGTTTCTCTAGCTAAAAGCCTCAAATTGGCCTCGCTCTCCATCGCACCTATTCGTCGTCAAGTGGCACTGCATTGCGTCGAATTAGCGCTTCCTGTAGAACCCAGTGCCGAATTGTTAGCAACCTGTCCATCTCAGGTCGAGTTACATTTAATTCACGGCCCATTACCTAAACTGAGCGAGCCCGGTTTACTGGTGATGGACATGGATTCTACCGCGATCCAAATTGAATGTATCGATGAACTTGCCGCGATGGCTGGGGTCGGCGAGCAAGTGGCGGCGATCACTGAGCGCGCGATGCAGGGGGAGCTCGATTTTGAGCAGAGTCTGCGCCAAAGGGTTGCCCAGCTTAAGGGCGCCGATGCCAAGATTATTCAAACCTTGTGTGACACTTTGCCATTGATGCCGGGTCTTGAGGCTATGTTGACCGAGCTTAAGTCGCATCATTGGCGCCTCGTTGTGGCTTCAGGAGGCTTCACGCCGTTTGTTGGTCACTTAAAACAGCTGCTGAATTTAGATGCGGCCTTTGCCAATGAATTAGTCATAACGGACGGTAAGCTGGCGGGAGCCGTCACCGGAAAAGTCGTCGATGCCCAGTTTAAGGCCGATGTGGTCAACCGTTGTAGCCAAGAATGGCAAATCCCAGTGGGGCAACGTGTGGCGATAGGTGATGGTGCTAACGATATTCCTATGGTGCAGGCGGCTGACTTTGGTATTGCCTTCCATGCCAAACCCAAACTTGCCGCCGCAGCAGATGCTCGGATCCGTAGTTTGGACCTTAGAGTATTGCCTTATCTATTGCAGTTTTAAATAAGTGTCTCAGTCGATTATGTGGTGACATTAGAGTAATGACTCTTGTTTTTTGAGGCTTAACTGGTAGTTTAGTGTTCATTAATGGACTACCAGTGACTGATTTTGACTTCAACTCCAGATGAGCATTCTGCTCAAACATTTTCACAAACCTCCCTCTATCTTCCTTATCGGGATGGACAGTTACACCTGCGCCAGTTGTTGCCAATTACAGCTGATTTTTCTAAACCGCCGATCCTGATGTTGCATGGCGCTATGTCAAATGGCCGAGTTTTTTACAGCCAGAGCGGTCGTGGTTTGGGATGTTTTCTTGCTAAGGCGGGTTTTGTGGTTTATGTGTTCGATACCGCTGGACGAGGATTAAGTTTACCAAAAATCAGTCGAGATTTTACCTTAGGACAAGGTGAGGTGATCCGTGAGCAATTGCCATTAGTACAGCAGTATATTTTGAATATTCATAATCAGGCCTGTCAGGAACAGGGGAAAATATCCCCCTCACGTGTGCATTGGTGCGCCCATTCCTGGGGCGGAGTGTTGATGGCGAGCGCCTTAGCGCGTTACCCTGAACTGCAGCAAAGTGTGCGTTCACTGCTCACCTTCGGCAGTAAACGCACTATTCGCGTCAAATCTTTCAAAAAATGGTTGATGGTCGATGTGTTTTGGAATCGCCTTGCACCAAGTTTAGCGGTTGGGCAGGGATATCTCGCCGCCGATAAACTGCGTGTCGGTATGGATAACGAGAGTCGGGCATCATTGAATCAAAGTATTGATTGGGTGCGAGGTGAGTGGCGCGATCACGATGACGGTTTTGATTATGCCAAGGCGGCTAAGGCAGCCAACTGGCCCGTCGCTTGGTTTATAGCGGGGCAAAACGATACTGTGCTTGGGCATCCTGAAGATGTCGCCGATATGATCTCTGAGTGTGGCTTTCGCCAAGTGAAATTCACTTTGCTCTCAAAGGCGAACGGCTTTAAACACGACTATGGCCATGCGGATATGCTGACTCATCTGGATGCGATGAGTGACCATTTTCCGCTGATCCGCGATTGGTATTTAGGCTTTGAACTCGCGGTATTAAAAGACGAGGAATAAGTTAGGCCTGTTTATGTAACACTGGGTATCTTAATTCCACTTCTTGGGTGATATCCAGCAATTCACCTACACCGATAATGCGCCAGAGCTGATCTTCAAGTTGTTTTGCCCTGTGATTTGCATGGATATTGATATATTCCAATTCGCGGCGCAGATACCCCATATCCGGTTTTTCGGTGGCACCTCGATAAATTCGTAGCGCCATAAAGCGTCCAGCCAATTTACTTTGGGTGATAAATGCGACTTTAGCTTGAGCATCACCGACTTCAATAGCGGGTATACATTTTAAATGGAATCGGCCGCGAGACTGACGCGTCAGTTGAATAAAGACTTCAATAAAATCCATATCCTGCTGGGGTTTCATTTGGCGGATGGGGTCGAGAATATCCCGTTTAAAAAAGCCATCCTTGAGCAGCGGAGCGAGGTTATATTGCAACGTATCTGAAGAACCCGCGGCAAAAATATCACTAATTTCATCATGTTCAGTACTGACGCCTAAGCAAGCCACTTGTGCTGATTTAGTCGTTTTTTCAACGAAGTAGGGCACAGAATGGAGTTCGCGTAATAGGATATTTTTAAGTCCATCAGCAAGCTCGTTTGCTTCACTATTATTTTCAGTGAGTTGTTCTAGCTTTTCTTTATTGTGGGCGATTAATTTGTTTAAAAACTCGACACCGACATGGGGCGTATGGCCCATGACAGCGGCTAAATGTAACGTGACGCCATTCTTACGGGTTCGAACTAAGCGGTAGGGTAAATTCTCGAGTTGAGTTTTGCCGGCAATGGTTTGCAGTTTAGGTAAACTGATCATTAAGGGTTTATTGGTTACAAACGTCGTGGGATTGTCGAGCGTGAGCTGCATGCCACGACCTGAGATATCTAAGGTGATTCCTGTTGCTTTTAGGCCACCCTGCGAGACATTGACTAAGGTTTTAAAGGCGAAACGCGCTTCCTGCCGCCGTTCACTAAATTGCATTGCAATCGGTTTGATTTGGTGGGTGCTGAGCCGTTGCTGGCCGAAAGCTTTTAGCGCATTGGCATTGCTATCATCCTGCCAAGCTTTATAGGTCGCTCTTTCATCCTCGTTGGTCAGATCGATAAGTTGCAGCATATGGCTGAACTGGGCTAATTGTTGCTCCACCAGCGGGCTGTATTTAGCTTCATCCCCTGGCAAGGTCGCTCGGCGATAGCCTTTAGCATGGTAAATTTTATCTGGAACCAGTTTAAAAATACGCCAGCTTGGTTTGGTTGAAGCAAAACCTAAAAACAATGATACCAAGCCCTTAACTTTTAATTCGGCTAAGGTTGCCGAATAAAAATACAAGCAGCCTTGGGCGTTGTAGGTAAACGTAAAAAATAACCCATAGTCAGGATTTTCGGGATGGCTAAGTAGCGCAGAAAGCCGTGCTGATGTCAGCATTGCTGGTAACTGGCTGATATCGTTCTCATCTTGAAAATAATGCACTATCTGCTGATTATCTCGACTCAGCAGCATATGGCTAATTGATTGGGTTTGTTGATTCAAAAATAACGGTAAATGTGGCAAATGCGGCAGATAATGACGCTCGAATCCAAGGCCGGATGCGGTTACTAATACGTCATTAACATCGAGTTTATAACGGAGTTTATAGCCTCGAATCAAATTGCCCAGCATTTCGCCTAGCGCATCAGTGCCACCAATACGCTTCAATCTTAACCAAATAAATTCACCATTAGTTTGGCTATCAACAATGTGGTAATCGACTCCAAGTTGTAGATCGGGGTAATAATATTCTTCACTTAGCTCGAGAAGCTTTACCTTTAGCGGTTTATCGAGGTCAAAAGGATGATTCGCCGCCAAGCGAACGCGCGCACCACCAATGGATAAATCAACGGTGATCCCCGGCATTTCAGGTCTGCCAGGTTGGGAAACGGCAATGCGGATACTGTAATTCATCCGCTCTTCAGTGCGATTAAAATAACTGCCGAGTACAACGCCTGGCACCATAAAGGGTTCGAGTTCGACGGTATCGCTTTGTTGTGTCACCTGGCGTAATTTTTGTCGTCGAAGTTGATGGGCGGCGATGACGTATTCATATACGCCTAAAGTGTATTTGTTACGGTATAAGGACATGGCCTCTTGCAGGCTATGTTTAGCTGGCTCATCGAGAAAATGGCGCTGCTGACCCAGCATGACTTCACTACAGGGCAACTCTGACTTATCCCTAAGGTCAATAATCCGCGTGCAGGGCGAGGCTAAACGATTCAACTCCATTTTTAATAAAAAACGGGTGGAATTGTTTTCATCGACAGTCAGCTGCTGGAAAATCTCCTGGAAGTTAGGTTCCATGAGCAGCGGCTTGAGTTGTTCTATGAGTGCACTATGGTTATCTAAACTCATGTAGTGGTCTTTTCTAATGCTGATTTTATGCGTGCTGTGTTAGTCTAATGTCGGCAGTATTCACAGTTACTTAAATTGATTTTATACAGATTTTAATAAGTTATGGCAAAGAATAAAACCGCGTACGTGTGCAATGAGTGTGGACAGGATTTTCCCCGTTGGCAAGGGCAATGCAGTGCTTGTCACGAGTGGAATACGATAACTGAAGTGCGTTTAGGTGCCGCCTCGCCCGGACGGGGGACTCAGTTTGCCGGTTACGCTGGTGCAGGCAGTAGCGAAGTCAAAACCTTAGACCAAATTGATCTCAATGCCTTGCCACGTATAGTGAGCCACTTTGGTGAACTCGACCGGGTACTTGGAGGCGGCATCGTGCCTGGCTCGGCGATTTTGATTGGCGGTCATCCCGGAGCTGGTAAGAGTACTTTGCTGCTTCAGACCCTATGTCATTTAGCCGAGCAAATGCCCGCGCTTTATGTTACTGGGGAAGAATCGCTCCAGCAGGTGGCGATGCGGGCCCATCGTCTTGGCTTGCCAACTAATAAACTGAGGATGTTATCCGAAACCAGTGTGGAGCTGATATGCGAAGTCGCCCTGAAAGAATCGCCAAAAGTCATCGTTGTCGACTCTATTCAAGTTATGCATATGAGCGATGTAGCGTCGAGTCCCGGCAGCGTGTCGCAGGTACGTGAATCAGCCTCCTATCTAACCCGTTTCGCCAAGCAAAATGGCATTGCTGTTATTATGGTGGGCCATGTCACCAAAGATGGTAGCCTCGCCGGGCCAAAAGTGCTCGAGCACTGTATCGATTGCTCGGTGATGTTTGAAGGGGATAGCGACAGCCGTTATCGCACTTTGCGCTCCCACAAGAACCGCTTCGGGGCGATCAACGAGCTGGGCGTATTTGCCATGACGGAACGTGGCCTGAAGGAAGTGGCAAACCCATCCGCAATTTTCCTCTCCCGCGGCGAGGAAGAATCCTCGGGCTCCTTGGTTATGGTGGTGTGGGAAGGTACGCGCCCGTTACTGGTTGAACTGCAAGTACTGGTGGATAATTCTGCCATGTCCAATCCGCGCCGTGTGGCAGTGGGGATGGATGCAAACCGTTTGGCCATGTTGCTTGCGGTGATGCATCGCCACGGTGGCTTGCAAATGTCGGATCAGGACGTGTTTGTGAACGTGGTCGGCGGGGTTAAAGTAACCGAAACCAGTGCCGACTTAACCCTGCTACTGGCTATGGTATCGAGTTTTCGTGGCGATATTTTACCGAGTGATTTAGTGGTGTTTGGTGAAGTGGGCTTATCTGGCGAAATTCGACCTGTGCCAAATGGGCAAGAACGTTTAGTCGAAGCCGCTAAGCATGGTTTTAAACGAGCGATAGTGCCTCGAGCGAACGTGCCGAAAAAACCACCAGTGGGAATGGAAGTGGTGGGCGTTTCCAAACTATCAGAAGCCCTTGAAGCAATCTAATCTAAAAAAACAAACAGCGCCTTAAGCGCTGTTTGTTTTTTCTCGGGAGTCAAGCCCGTACCTAATCATTATCCGTGCAATCACTATCCGTGGTGTTTAATCGGCGGAATGATGTTTTTCGACAAAGAGCGCCAATTCACGGTTCAGAATTGAGGCATCGCCTAAGTTAAGCTCAACGATGCGTTTGAGGTGGCTGATGCTGTCGACATCGATAATGTTACATTTAAGCCCAAGTTGGTGATTACGTTGATGCACCAACTCAGTTTCCATTTGCAGCTCAATATCCGAGCCCTGCAGAGTAAAGTTAAGGATGATAGGTTCATCTGAATGGCTAAATCCTGCGGGTTCTTCCACTAAAGCACCATTTAGGCTGAGATCCAATATTGAGGTTTGCCATTGCTTTTCACCTTGGTGTATTGACGCACTTGCGGCAAAGAGGATCCGTGAAAAATGTCGTCTTTCATCAATCACTAATTCTTTATCTTTCATAGTTTGTTAGCGCCCACACCAATCAATATGCCTAAGCATATGTCATATTGAGGAGAGTGTAAAAGCTCGGCAGATTTTTGTGCAATAAAGTAATGTAGATCGCATATTTTACCTTTCCTTCATATGCAAATATGAAAAAGTATGAATAATTCAGTTAAGCAAAATAAGAGAAGTTGAACATGGCCTATAGTGTGCTCGTTGTCGATGATGAAGCAGTTATTCGTGCGCGATTGAAGGGATACTTTGAAAAGGAAGGTTATCGTGTGATTGAGGCTGCCGATGGCGAGCAAATGTGGTACGAGTTTAATCGTCAACATATCGATTTAATTAACCTCAGATCTGGTTAAGCCAGCACTAAATTAGAGCTATCTAACAGTTCAAGCTCCTGAGCTGTTAGATTTAACGATGGCTTTTCTTCTTTTAAACAATATGCAATCAATCCACCAAGTAGATTGAGCATGAACCCATGCTCGCTGCGGTGTCTTGAGTGTTCAATATAGGAAATGTTCTTCAATTGGTCATTCACTGTTTCAATGATGAATCGCTTTTTTAAGATTGCTCTATCCCATAGAGAAATAAACTTTTTCTTCATGTTCTTACGAACTGTGGTGATTAACTCAACGCCCTTTTCCAAAAGCTCACCTGTTAGGGCTTGGCTAATATAGCCTTTATCACCATAAAGCTTACCAAAAAGAGACTCAGCCATTTCACTGACAGGTTGCCTGTCATCGACATTACCTTTCGTCAGTTTTAACGCTACAATTTCACCCAAGTGATTGATAATAAGATGCAGTTTAAATCCAAACGACCAGCCCATAGTTCCCTTTCCATGTTCGGCAATGCCTTCAAAAACCTTATTTCGCTTCGCTCGAATAATATGACAGACTTCAATTTTAGTGGAGTCGACAAACTGAATTCCCGTTGGCTTTCCAAGCTTTGAAGTCAGATAGCTACACATAGGGACAACGACGCTAGGCATTAATGCAAGGAAACGAGTGTAGCTCAACAACTCTGGAAAATAGGGTTTTAGCTGGCGACAAACATAGTGCAGATAATAATTTTTGAAATCTCGGTAATGTGATTGATGGAAATGAATGATAATGGTCATCACTTCTGCGGGAGAAAGGCGACAAGGTCTATTACGCTTCATTTCACCATTATCAAGCAATAAGCGTTGCCAATGTGGGATAAATAACTGACAGAAATCATCGACATCACAGTAAGTTTCAACTAGTTTGTTCATGCTCGTTCCTTTTTCTAATCACTCTTGGTCGAATGATCGGATCAGGGAACGAGCATTTAGTTCCTTTTGGGAGCTAAATTCTTATCCGAAGCTCAGGTTAATTATGTTAGATATTAACCTGCCTGGGGTCGATGGCTTAAGTTTAACCCGCGAGTTACGCAGCCGCTCCCATGTGGGGATTATCTTAGTCTCTGGCCGTGATGAATCGATTGATAAAATCGTTGGCCTGGAGATGGGCGCCGATGATTATGTGACTAAGCCCTTCGAACTGCGGGAACTATTGGTGAGGGTAAAAAATCTGCTTTGGCGGATTTCTTTGGTAAAACAAGCCGAACAGGCGCTGGTGCAGGAATTATCACAGCCCGATGATTTGATAAGTTTTGAAGGCTATCAGCTTGAATTAAATAGCCGTAAGCTGCGCCAAGGGGAGGAGCTTATCAAGCTCACTAAGGCCGAATTTGAGTTATTAACCGCCTTTGTCTTACATCCACAACAGGTGCTTTCTCGCGAGCGCTTAATGCAGCAAACCAGTCATCGCAATCATGATGTGAATGACAGAACCATAGATGTCATTATCCGCCGCCTGCGTAATAAGCTTAATCCTGAGCTCTTTGTCACTGTCCATGGTGAGGGGTATTTATTTGCCGCTAAGGTGGATGACTGATCTCTAACTTAGATCTTGTGTTAAGCGCTCAAGGGCGCACTTGATACAAGGGATAAAAATCCGCTTCGGCAAGGCTAAAACCAAGTGCCGACAGGGTATTTTTTGAGGTGGTGCGCTCAACGATAGCTGGACCTATATCGCCAAAAGACGCGGCGCCTTCGAGCTGTTTTACCGTAACATCGATGGCGAGTTTGCCCTGCAATACGACTAAGTCATCATTGCTGTAGACCACTTTTTGCCGCATCAAGCCGCGCAGAATCGCGGGGGATAAGTAACTGCTCACCAGCTTGATATCTTGCGTCAGCTGTTTTTGTTTGAGGGTGCTAACGGCGGCTTCTATCGCCACCGCACTACCTAGAATATAGTTAGGCTGCTGGGCTTTTAGCAGTATCTGTAGTTGATCGCGGTAGAGATTGCGATTGTTATCGGCGTGCTGAATCGCACTGATGTTAACATTGCTCCCTTCAAGTGCATGACGAATCCCTTGCTCGACTAAATCGGTGCCGCCGAGGTTTTCGGGGCCAGCTAACAGGGCCAAGGTGGTCGGCTGGGTTGGCGTATGTGCCTTGGCATCCGCCTTAATAAAATGGCCCGCGCTTAGCCCCATTTGATACCAGTTAACGCCGATATGGGTCTGCACTTGGTCTGAATTGAGTTTATTCACTAGGGCGAGCACGGGTTTGGTTAGCGGCTCGGAAAACTGTTCGAGCAGATTGGGGCTCACTGCGCCGAGTAAAATTGCGTCGTAGTCACCGCTCATGCAGGTGCGTAACTGTTTGAGTTGCTTATCCTGATGGTAGTAGCTGCCCGCTTCGAACAGATCTAAAGATACGCCAAGGAATTTGGCATGTTGGATTAGGCCATAATCGATGCCAATCCAATAAGCGTCCTTCAGGTGAGGGACGAGGACACATAGACGCCAAGCTTGTTGGGCTTTAGTGAGAGGATGATAATCAAGCGCCTGCGCCTGCTGAATTTTGGCATTAAAGGGATGGCGTTGCTCTAATGGCCAAGTTTGGCTGTTGGCATTGGCAGGCGATAAACATAACAGGCCAAAAGTGGTGAGTGTGAGCAAAGCTTGCCAAAATTTTCCCATTGTCTCGTATCATCCACAGTGATTATCTCGAAGGCATTGTAACAGAAGGAACAAGTGTGGCGCCTTTATCTTTATCGCGAAGTAGTTTAACCGGCAGACTCATGCTCGCCTTCGGTGTGCTTGGGGTATTGCTGTTGCTACTGGTTAGCTTAGGTAGCCTGAGTTTACATTGGCTCAAGCAGGCCGACAGTTATCTGTATGAAGAATCCTTACCCGCCTCTCAAGCCGCGCGCCAATTAGTGCAGGCCTCTAATGCCTTATCCGATGGCGTGACCCAGTTAGGCCAAGTGGAAGATGAGCGGCAGCGGGAATTTATCGGCCGTAAGCTCAGCCTTGAAAGCGCCACAATGTTAAATAGCATCAAAGTGTTACTAACACTTGATGTGAACGAAGATAATCATTTATCCGTATTAGCTGGGCAAATCATCGAGCAATTAACCTTATTGGGTAAGAGTGTGGGCCAGCGCATTACCTTGGGCGATGAGTTGCAGCTTAGGGCCCGTGAGTTATCACTTGCCGCAGCCCATGCCTCTGAGTTATTGCAATCCGAATTGGCGGTAGTCGACTCGGCGATTTTAGCAAAACTCAGCCAAGCCTACCCGGATATGGCGGGGAATAAACGCAGTGGGCAACTGCTTGATGATGTGATTGAACGTGAGCTCGATATCCAAGAACAGCTCAATCGCGCGCTCAAGTTAGTGCATCAAATTGCGCTGCTCAGTCAGTTATTTGAGGCATCTGAATTACAGTCCGAGCTGCAATTGAGTGTTCCCCGTTTATTGGCAACCTTTGCCAGCACTGCATCATCGCACCCCATGGCGCAGAATCATCCAAAACAAGGGACGGCTATCGATCAGGCATCGAGCGCAAACACAGATTCGCCTGCGGCAGAGGTGGGTATCGATTTAATGGCGCTAACGACAGTTTCTGAGCTGATACGCGATCCCGGCAGGCTCAATGCGCTAAAGGCGGAGCTGGCTGTTCTTCTCCATACCCCCAAAATTATTAAATTACAGCGAGAACTGAGTCAAAGTTTGCAGCGGCAACAGCGGCAGCAGCAGGAGTTAGCGGAAAAACTCTATAGCCTCAATACGCTGGTGGATAGTGCGCTTAATCAACAGCAACAGCGGGCGGAGCTGGCGCGTAGTGATTATTTAATGCAGTTGTCTTACGCTCGCTTGGGATTGTGGGGCACGGGCATATTAATGTTGGTTATCATAGCAGTCGTGGTTTATCGGGTGATCTATCGCGGCATTGCCTTGAGGTTAAATCAGGCGACCGAGGCTATGTCGCGCTTAAGTTTAGGGGACACCAATGTGAGCCTCGATGCCCACGGCGATGATGAATTAACCGCCATGGCCAATGCCATCGAGGCATTTAAGCGAAAAACAGCCCACAACCTGAAATTGCAGGCGGATTTACGTCTGGTCGCCGATGAGCTGACCGAGCATAAAAAGGCCCTTGAACAAACCGTGGCCACGCGCACACAGGAATTGGCCGAAGCCAACCTGCGCCTTGATGCGGAGGCCAAAGGCCATGCTAAGGCAAGAATCGTTGCCGAGGAGGCGAGTCAGGCAAAATCCCAATTCCTAGCGACCATGAGCCATGAGATTCGCACCCCGCTCAACGGCTTACTCGGGACGCTTACCTTGCTCGGCCATAGTCAGTTACCGCCCGCGCAGCAACAGATGCTCGCGTTGTCGCAATACAGCGGCACGCTGCTGCAAACCGTGCTGAGCGATATTCTCGATTTCTCCCGCCTCGAGCAGGGCAATTTAACCAATGAGCTGCGGCCAACGGATATCAACGTACTGCTCGATGAAGTGCTGGCAATTATGGTAGCGGGCGCCAATTTGGCGGGATTGAGTCTAAGACTTAATCGTCCCCAGTTACCCGCGTGTATTCAGATCGATGGCCCTAAGCTGAGGCAAGTGCTGTTTAACCTGATTGGTAACGGCATTAAATTCACCCCCGAAGGCGGCGTGAGTCTCAATGTCAGCGTGCGGGGCGATAAACTCGCTTTTGTGGTGGCCGATACCGGCGTAGGGATTGCGCCCGAGGTGCGCGAGCAATTATTTATGCCTTACTGCGTATTGCCTAATCAGGGGCGCAGCCGTGGGACAGGCTTAGGGCTTGCCATCTGCAAACAGTTAGTTGAACTGATGGATACCGAGGGGCCGGGCATTTGGGTCAAGAGCGAGCCAGGTAAGGGCAGCGAGTTTGGTTTTGAGCTGAGCTTTACCCCGTGTGATAAGGCATTCGATACGCAAACTGAGGTGCAAAAACGGGTTAATCCCCTGCGGGTGTTAGTGATCGAAGACAACAAGGTCAACGCCATGGTCGCGCAAGGATTTTTGGCGCATTTAGGCCACAGTTCCAGCTTGGCCGTCAGTTGCCAGCAGGCGCTGGAGTGTGTGAGAACGGATAAGGCATTCGATGCTGTGATGCTCGATATCCAACTGAATGATGGTTCAGGGCTAGCATTATTACCACAGCTAAAGGCATTACTGACAAATGACATTGTTAATGAGAGTGTTAATGAGAGTGTGAAGTTCGCCGCCTTTACCGCGCAGATGCAGACGGAGGATCTTAGCCTCTATCGGGAGGCGGGGTTTGATACTGTGTTAGCCAAACCCTTGAGCCTGCAAACCCTGACAGAATGGCTGGGCGTTGCTTCGTTGCCAGCGTGTGTGCCATCTTCTTCGGGGAGTGAGAGTCCTGCGTTGCCAGCGAGTCATTCCTTAACCTTCGCATCTTCGGAGTCATTGGCTCAATCGGCTAAAACCTTTTTAGATCTGAATCAGTTACAGCAAGATCTTGAGGTCTTAGGTTTGAAAGCCGTGAGTGATATGTTGGCGCTCTATCGAACCTCCAGTGCCGAGCAAATTGAGCGACTCTCGGCGTTAAGCTCTGTGGCGCATTTCAGCGAGGGCGCAAAACTATTGCACGCGCTTAAGGGCAGCAGTGCCAGCATGGGGCTAAAAGCACTGACCGAGTGTTGTCAGCAGTGGGAGAATACACACAACACCACAGGGGAAAATGTATTGGATAGCGAAGCCGTCACTGAATTAACCGCTTGCTGGCAGGCGTCGATGACAGCGTTTGAGCAGTGGCTTGCAACACAGGGCTAGCAGCAAAGGATTCGCGACAAGACGTTAACTCTATAAGTGAGTCGTCTTTAACTGCATGTATTTTGCCTAATCAATGCAAATCGAGGAATAAAAAAGCGGCTCCCATGGGAGCCGCATTTTGTTAACTTATTTCAGGACGAGACATGAGTTATCACCTTGAGTCTTAATGCTACTCTGGTTTAACGCTACTTGGGTTTAACGCTACTCGGGTTTTAGGCGGGTGGCGATCAATTGATTGTCTGTTCTAACTGCTGTTTATCTTGCTGCACCCAAGCGAGGGTGAGTGTGGCGAGAGCACTGTAAAAGCCATTGCTGTGCTTGCTATCGCACTCAACGACCTTGGCGACAAACTTTGATAACCATGAATCTATACAAGCGTTTAGGAAGCTTAACTGGGCAGCATCTTCACTGTGGCAAGCTAAGTGTCCCATATAGGCGAGGATCACGGCTAAGTGATCGGCAGGTTCAGGGAAGTGACTCTGCACTTGCAGTTTGCTCTGGTGTAAAAACTCGCTCATTTGTTGATGCTGCTGCCCAAATAGCAAGGGTTCTTCCTCGGGGCTCAAGTACAGGCTGGCATAGGGCGAGGCGCTGTGTTTTGTGCCTACGAGGAATAAACCGCAATAATCGGCGGCAAGTTCGAGCAAGGCTTCATCGCTCGTTAAGCCATTCAGCACCTTCTGTATGCTGACGACTGGCGCACTAAACTCGGGCGCATAACCCAGTTGTGTCCAGAATTGCTGCGCTTGCTCACTGGTGAGTTGCTTAAGGCGTTGCTCATCAATTTCACGGGCAAACAGAGAAGACAGCAGCTGATACACTAAGGCTCTGGCATGATTGATATCGACGTTGCTCATCGCATGTTCCTCAAGATTAACAGTGGAATGCGCCTAGTTGACTAGGCGCATCGCCTTGTGGGTTCGGTTAGATTTCGACTTCGATAGGTCCATCGAAGGAGCTGACCTTAGGGACTTTGCCTTGGTATTTCTCAAACTCGACCAGACAAGTATAGGCTGAGCAGGCTTGCGCCAACTTCGAGGTGCCAATGTCTAAGGTCAGAGTATTTGGATCGCCATAGCTACACAGGGCACCGATTTCGGCGCCACCTTCGACGCTGCCATCTTTACCCACTGGGCCATACCATGCGCCTTCATGAATTCGCACTACGCCTTTAGGGAAGCGATCCGATACCACGGCGCCCGCTAACAGTTGGCCACGGTCGTTAAAGACCCGCACTATATCGCCATCTTTAATGCCACGCGCTTTAGCATCCACAGGGCTGATATAGATGGGTTCGCGGCCGTTGACTGTGTAGGTTTCGCGGTATTCCTTCGACTCACACATTTGCGAGTGCAGACGTTTATCCGGATGGCAAGATTGTAGCCACATAGGATATTTGTCCGAACCTGGGCCACCATGGCTACGCTCGGCTTTTTCCATCCAAATGGGATGGCCTTGGCAGTCCTCATAACCGAACTGTTCAATCTTACGGCTGAAGATTTCAATCAAGCCAGAAGGCGTGCCTAGTGGATTGATTTCAGGATCGTTTCTAAAGTCGGCGTGGCGTGTCCACAGCTCGCCATCGCCAAAGTGCACATAACCTTGCTTCCAGAAGGTGGCAAAATCTGGCATCTCATACTTACCTGCGTTCGCGGCTTTACACTCGTTATAGAGGGTTTCTATCCACTCCATTTCGCTCATATTGCGGGTGTATTCTTTCTCTTTACCCATCAGCGCGGCAAAGCGAGTGAAGATTTCAAAGTCTGACAAACTTTCAAACAGCGGCTCGACCATCTTCTGCATCGCCAAAATACCGCGGTTAGCATAGGCGCCGTATACATCGATATCGTTGCGCTCATAGGTGGTGCAGGCGGGCAGCACTATGTCGGAGAAGCGGCAAGTCGCCGTCCAGTTCACATCGATAGTGACCACGCATTCAAGCTTTTGGAAGGCTTGCTTCATGCGGTTACGGTCTTGATGGTGATTCCATGGGTTATTACCCGAGAAAATCATCATCTTAATATCGGGATACACCACTTTCGAACCGTTGGCATCAATGGTTTTGCCGGGTTCGAGGATCGCATCAATCCAACGGGCGACGGGAATGGTGCTGCTCGCGCCTTTAAAGTCGGTGCTGTCGAACAGGGGTTTTTGGTTCTCGTCTAAGTTACGCGGGAAGGCGCCGGGCGCCGCCGCATTTGTCGCAGGTACACCAATACTGGAATAGTGATGACCATAGCTGATGCCACCGCCGGGCAAACCAATTTGTCCTATCATGGTCGCGAGGACTGCGGCCATCCAGTAAGGTTGCTCACCGTGTTGTTGGCGCTGAATACACCAACCCATCATGATTTGGGTGCGACCCTTAACTAAGGTTTTCGCCAGATCGCGGATGATGTGTGGCTCAACCCCACAGATTGGCGCTGCCCACTCAGGGGTTTTGGCGATACCGTCTTTAGTGCCCATCACGTAAGGCACAAACTCTTCGAAGCCTAAGCTATAGCCTTGGATGAATTTATCATCGTAAAGTTTTTGGGTGATCATCTCATGGGCGATGGCCAGCATCAGCGTCACGTCAGTCTGTGGGTTCACATACAACTGCTCACAGCCAAGGTAAGCCTGGGTTTTAGTCACCACAGGGTCGATACTTATCACGCGGATCTTGCCCTGTTTGACCTTCTCTTTTAACTGCGCGAGGTAAGCGAAGGCCTCATGGGTTTCAGCGTTCCAACCCACTTGCAGGTTTTTGTAAGGATCGTTTGACCAGAGCACAATCGTGTTGCTGTTTTCTAAGATCAGCGGCCAAGAGGTGCCTTGGGCATACACTTCGGTTGAGCCTAACACATATGGCAGAATGGTTTGGCCTGCACCGGTGGAGTAGTCTCCGATTTTCTTCACATAGTTGCCGTGCATCCCCACCGCGCGCTGCATATGGCTGGTGCTGGAATGCAGTTGCCCGGTTGCGCGCCAACCTGTTTGTCCTGCGTGTAAGCCCGATGGACCGTATTGGGTTTGGATTTCATCGAGTGAGTGTTTAAACAGCTTTAATGCTTTATCCCAGGTCACGCGAACGAAGCGGAAATCCCCCCGTTGCTGGGTATTGCTCTTATGGCCTTTCAGTAAAAAGTCTAAGCGAACCATAGGGTAACGCACACGGGATGGGTTATAGACCATACCGCGGATACCGTTAATCATATCCGTTGGATATTTATCTAAATCGAAGGCTTTGACCTCGGCAATTACACCGTTTTTACGTTTGATTTTAAAGGCGCCAAAGTGTGAGCCTGTGGTCAGCCATTCGTCTTCATTTAAGCCTGTGCTGGCGAGCGCATTTAAGGGCGCTAACACTGAGCTGCCACCTAAAGCAACGAAAGAGGTTGAGGCTAAGCCTTTTAAAAAGTCTCTTCTGTTCATGGTATTACTCCCGAATTAGTGCTCTTTTTTCACGAAGGTTGACGAATGTTCTTGCAGATATTTCTGCACCAGCGCTTGAGTGTCTTGGTCCATGTTCACGAAGGCCAACATGCCTTGGAACATGCCTGGCCAGGTATTGGCATCGAAATGCGCTTCATCTGGCTGGGTATGGCACACACTACAGCTTGAGCGGAAGGTATCGCGGGCATAGCCCCAGAGTGGTTGCAGCTCGGTGAGCAGGTAATCTTTATCGGTCCAGATTTGGGCTTCAACCCGTTGCCATTTCAGGCCTGTCATTGGGTCTTCTTTCTCTTCAAAGGTTTGGATAACACCTTCGGTTTCTGCTGCATCTTTGCTTAACTGTGCCGACAGAATGTTTACGCCAAAGTCCATGTAGATCACGCGGCCTGCGCCGATTTTCTTACGCCAGCCATCGATAGCAATTTTGATGCGCTTACCTTTAGTTTCGAGCACTTTGACTTTAGTCGCGACGTTTAAGGTACCGGCTTCAACATCACCTTTTTCACTAAAGAACAGAGGCTTAGTTAGGGCACTGTAGTAGGTTTGGTTGGTTTCGACTGAGCTGACGCCAGCGCCGACTTCGGCGATGAGTTCAGGTGCACGGGCCGTGCCCATTTCAGGTAGATGGTGGGCAATGCCTTTGTGGCAATCGATACAGCTTTGGTCGATTTCGGCGGCACGTTTCATCTGTTTTTGCGCCAGTGGTGACATGCTTTCCCACTTCATCGAGTTGTAGTTGTGGCAGTTCTTACAGGCCAGTGAATTGTCGCGATCGAAACGTTTCCATTCGCGGCTCGCCATTTCGAGACGTTTAGCTTCAAATTTTTCAGGGGTGTTGACCGTGTTGAATAACCAGCCCCAAACATCGTGGGAAGCTTCCATCTTACGGGCAATCTTACGGCTCCAGTTGTGGGGCACGTGACAGTCGGGGCAGGTGGCGCGCACACCTGAATGATTCGACCAATGCACAGTTTCCTGTAACTCTTGGTAAGGCTTGCTTTCCATACTGTGGCAGCTAATACAGAAGGCTTCGGTGTTGGTGGCTTCCAATGCGGTGTTAAATCCGCCCCAGAAGATGATGCCCATGATAAAAGCACTGATGCTGACAGCGCCTAAGGTGAGAGCTTTTGTGGGTTTGTTTAGTGTGCGCCAGAGGTTGATTAACCACTTCATAATAGCGTCCTCAAAGTATCAGTGAATTAGTGGCCGACAACGCCGCCGAAGGCTTGGATCATCCAAATGATGAAACCGTAGAGACTGATCCCCGCGATAGTCAGTGCGGGAAAGAGTATGAAAATGATGAATCCCAGCGCCTTTAACTCATTGCTGCGTGAGGACTTATCCGATGTTTGCATGGTGGGCTTTGTCATTGGGAAGAGCTCCGTTCGAAAGCGATTTTTGATGGGAGCACTATAAAGGGGAGATGTGAATGGACTTGCCTGCTGGGATGAATGGGCTTTGACAATATATGAAAAATTATGAAAATTTTAAAAGTCTCATCATTTTTTGTTTTACTGACAGAGCGTTAATCTTATTTCTGTGATCGCTATCGGCAGTTTGATATGCAGTTTAGGTGTTTTTTTAAACACTGATTTTGACTTTTTTGGCTAATTATTTACTGAAGTGCAGGCGAGGTCTTAGCTATCTGGCGGCGTTTACAGTATTATCCGCGGCCAACAAAGGCTGCGTTTGCATGGTTAAAGTGATTTTAACTGGGCAAAGCGTCACTGCTTGCAGATCATGGATTTTTCCCGATGTAGGAGAATGATGTGGATCTCTCACCCAAGTCATTGGATTTGGGGCTCTAATCTGCCGCAGCCGGCGTCGCCAATGGTAAAACCAATTGGTATCGACCCTATTTTAAGAGATCACAAGGTATAACAAGATATGTCTGAGCAATTGAGTTCAACAGCCGTACCCTCTGGTTCGTTTCTGAACCGTTTTTTTTCAATTCAACAACGTGGTAGCACAGTTCGCCAAGAAGTGATTGCAGGGTTAACCACCTTCCTCGCTATGGTGTACTCAGTGATTGTGGTACCCAATATGTTAGGCAAAGCCGGATTCGACCCTGGTGCCGTGTTCGTCGCTACCTGTTTAATTGCCTCCTTTGGCTCGCTGCTGATGGGACTCTGGGCGAATCTGCCCATGGCCATTGGTTGTGCGATTTCACTCACCGCCTTTACCGCCTTCGGCTTGGTGTTAGGTCAGGGCATGAGTATCCCTGTCACCTTAGGCGCCATCTTTTGGATGGGCGTGATTTTTACCATCGTGAGCGTTACGGGTGTGCGTCAATGGGTGCTGGCTAACCTACCCAAGGGCATTGCCCATGGTACAGGTATCGGTATTGGCTTGTTTTTACTCTTAATTGCCACTAACAGTGTGCAGTTGATTGTGGCCAATGACGCGGGTCTGCCAGTGAAGTTAGGCGACATTAACAGCTTGCCCGTTATCGCGACCGTCCTAGGTTTAGCAGCGACGATTGGTTTAGAGCGTCGCGGCGTACCCGGCGGGATTTTATTGGTGATTATCGGCCTATCCCTGTTTGGTTTAGTGTTTGATCCAAGCGTGAAATTCCAAGGTTTATTCGCCGTGCCTGATTTTACCTCTGAGCACTCGCTGATTGGCCAAATGGATATTATGGGCGCCTTAAATCCAGTGGTATTACCGATTGTACTCGCGCTGGTGATGACGGCGATTTTTGATGCCACCGGCACTATCCGCGCGGTAGCTGGTCAAGCTAATCTGCTGGATAAAGACGATAATATCGTTGGCGGTGGCAAGGCATTAACTTCGGATTCTGTCAGCAGCATGTTTGCGGGTATCGTCGGCGGCGCACCTGCGGCCGTGTATATCGAATCGGCAGCGGGTACGGCGGCGGGCGGTAAGACGGGTTTAACTGCGACCATAGTGGGCGGATTATTCCTGCTAATGGTATTCCTTGCTCCGCTCAGCTATTTGGTGCCGGCTTATGCCACTGCGCCTGCGCTGATGTATGTCGGGCTATTGATGCTCAGCAATGTGACTAAGCTGGACTTTAATGACAAGGTCGATGCGATGGCGGGCTTAACCTGCGCTGTGTTCATCATCCTCAGCTGTAACATTGTGACCGGTATTATGCTCGGGTTTGTGACTTTAGTGGTTGGCCGTATTTTTAGCGGTGAAATTCGTCAACTTAAGTTAGGCGTACTCGCCATTACGCTGGGCCTTGTAGCCTTCTATATGGGCGGCTGGGCAATCTAGTTTTTTATACCAATCACATTAAATATCTAATCAGTTCAGAGCCTCACAGACATCTCAATCCAAGGCGCATTGACGAAGAAATGGTTATTCCCTTTTAAGTCAATGTAACACGGGAGTGAGATGCCTGTGAGACTCCCGAAGGGCGGGGTTGAACGGGCTTTATACTGCGTTTAAGGCTTTCGACAGAGCACCACTATGCCTTCAAGCCTTCGCCTTGTCTAAAGCCCGTTTAACTCCCGCTGAATGAACAGATATTTGATACGATTGGTATTACTCTATAAAGTCGAAAGCGAGTGCCGTTAGCACTCGCTTTCATTCACCTCATTGTGTTCACAATAGGCTCGCAGTAAATCCTTCCAGGTCACTATCCCCACCAGATCGCCGTTTTCCAGTACGGGTAAACAACCAATATTGTGTTCCAGCAAGGTACGGCTGGCGACATCGAGCGACACATGTGGCGCTACGGTCACCGGATTGCGGGTCATTACTTGATGGACGCGTTTTTGCAGGGTTTCGAGATCTTTCGAGGTTTCGGCGCTGCTGCCCAGATTCGGACTGATAGCACGCAGCAAGTCGCGCTCCGACAGTACGCCTTCGAGTTTATATTCATCCACTACCAGCAGATGGTGGAAGTTTGCCTGCTCGAAAATCTCCTTCGCCACGGTTAAACGATCGTCCATTTCGACTGTGACGACTCGGGTACGCATAATATCGGCGATAATGATCGGCATGATAAACCCTTACAAGGATATGTATCCTTAATGCACTGTATTACAGATACTTATAACAGACCGATGTTTATTTAGCCAATACCTTAAACAGGATTATGCTTAATCCTGCTTGTCTGATCCATCTTCAGCCATCAAAGGATTGCGTAAGTCTTCGGGTAAATGAGCACCGATATAACGTTGGTACTTTTTCCCTTTCAGTTTATGGGTATCGACCAGAACCAAACCATCGACACAGTCGCCAAAATCGGCATCGATACCAAAGGCGAGAAACTTCACCCCATCCTGCTTACACAGCTCGCCATACTGCTTGTACAGGGTTGGCACCGCGGCGCCCATACTCGCCAGCATTTGTTTTAGCTGCTTAAAGTGGCTTTGGTAATCCTCGCCCGAATAGATTTCATCCAACTGCAATTTGCGCTGCTTGGATAGTCCAAAGGGGGACATGGATACCGCGAGCTGCTCTGCTGGCGCAAACTCCTTGGAGTAGAAATGCACTAGCATTTCCCGCGCGCTGCCAGGCAGTTGATTGCTGATGGACACTGGGCCAAACAGGTAGCGGTATTCTGGGTGTTTTGCGAGGAAGGCGCCAATGCCAAACCAGAGGTAGTCGAGACTGCGTTTGCCCCAATATTTGGGCTGCACAAAACTGCGGCCAAGTTCTAAGCCTTGTTTAACAAAGGGCATAAAACCATCGGCATATTGGAACAGGGATTGGCTGTAGAGGGCGTTGTCGCCGTAGCGATTTAGCACTTGCTCGCCGCTGGCGAAACGATAGGCGCCGACAATTTCAAACTGTTCTTTATCCCACAGCACCAGATGTTGGTAGTAGGAATCGTATTTATCGATATCGCGGCGCTTGCCCGTGCCTTCGCCGACGGCGCGAAAGGCAATTTCCCGCAGGCGGCCAATTTCGCGCATGATGGGGTTGCTGTCCTGATGCTGATACAAATAAATCAGCTTGTTATCTTGGGTTTCACCGAGGAGTTCACATTGTTGCAGCGCGGCCTGCAACTCTCGGCGCGACTCCGGGTGGGCGATGGCGCTTTGGGTGATAAACAGCGGGTCTTTATCTTTACCGATGCGATACAGATGATTTTTAAGCAGTTTTATCTTGGTTTTTAGCGGAAAATCCATCGAGCGCACAGCTTCATTCGGAATAAGCTCGCCGATACGAATGGGCATATTACGCTTGGCCTGTTTAAACATCTCCTTGACCAGTAGCAATGTAGCTAAGGGTTTGTAAATCATCGAAGCGCCGTAGAAGGTGGCCGAGTTTTTGGCATCCAAAAAGATTGGCAGCAGCGGCGCATTACAGGAAATCGCCATCTTTAAAAAGCCCGAGTGCCACAGGGTATCGCGCACGCCGCTCGGACGCAGGCGAGAGACTTCCCCCGACGGGAAAATCAGTACCGCGCCTTCATTGCGCAGATGCTGATGGATTTTTTCGAGGTGCTGTTTCGGCGTGCCGCCCGTCATATTGCGCACTGGTAGCAGGATCGAATGCAAAGGCTCGAGCGCCATCAGGAGCTCGTTCGCTACAACCTTGATATCGGGACGGATTTCGCTGACGAGTTTAATCAGGGCGAGGGCATCGAGGGAGCCAATCGGATGATTGGCGAAGATCACCACGCGGCCCTCGCAGGGAATATTTTCGACCTCGTTGGCGGGCACGGTAAAGCTAAAATCGAAACTGGCGAGCACTTGCTCGACAAAATCGACCCCTTGCAGATAGGCAAATTGATTGGCTATCTCGTTACATTGTTTTTCATTCAACAGGTAGCGCAGCATGGCCTTAGTCGGCTTGGCTAACCAAGGTTTGTCCTTGAGGGCGGGCAGGTTTTGCTCCACCACATTATCGACGGTAAAGATCATCGAACTGGCTTTTAAGGCGGGCAGTGGCATGGCTGCGTTCTGCGTTAATGCGTTGGCGCTTAATGTGTTAGGGTTTAATGACTCGGCGTTTGGGGTATGAGGTGTTAATGGGTTCATGATTAGGCGACATCCCTTGGTTGGATTTCTGCTTGTTTGGGGCTGTGTGTGGCCGTTTGTGGAATAGGTTTGGGGGCGTTAACAGGCGCTTGGGGTGGCGTTTGCGCCAGCACAATACTGCTCAGAATATCGAGGTTTACGCTTTGCTCGTTCCAGCGGCAGAGCTGTAATTCCCCGTTTAAGGTTTCGGTGATCAGGCTGCAGTTTTCGACCCAGTCGCCATCATTGGCATAGATTATCTGGCGCTTATCCGGCGTGCTGTATTGGTTATCTCGAGCGTGAACCGATAGCTCTGGCTGGTGGATGTGGCCGCAGATGACGCCATCCACATCATAGTGCTGGGCATAATTCACCACGGCTTGGCGAAAACGGGCTATAGCCGTCTGCGCCTTGCCAACGCGTGATTTCATATAGCTGGCAAGTGACCAATACGGGTAACCTAAACGCTCACGCAGGCGATGGAGGTTGCGGTTGAGAAACAGCAGTAAGTCGTAGAGGTGATCGCCCAAGATAGCGTAGAAGCGGCCAACGCAAACATCTGCATCGAACTGATCGCCATGCAGCATTAATAGTTTGTGGCCGCCAATCCCCTGATGAATATGTTGACGAGCAATTTTGATATTCAGCAGCGTCAGTTCGGCATAGGGCTTGATTAGCTCATCGTGGTTACCCGGCAGGTACATCACCTGAGTGCCGTTTTGTGCCAGTTCAATCAGCTTTTGTAATACCTTATTGTGGCTCTCGGGCCAGTGCAGGCGGCGTTTGAGCGCCCATAAATCCACAATGTCGCCGACCAGATACAAGTGCTGACAACGCACGGTATTTAATAGGCTTAACAGATAGTCGGCTTTGCAATCCTTACAACCTAGATGGATATCCGATAACCAGAGGGCGTTAACTGTGATGGCTTGGTTATTTGCGGCATTGCTGGCGTTGGCAATATGTGGGGTTGAGAAGGAAGTGGCGTTAACACTGGATGGAGCATTGTCGGAAGAGTTGGAAGGAGTGTTACGGGAAGCGTTGCGGGGAGCCTTAAGTGCGTCGATAAGCGTGCGATCAAGTCCCCTGTAATTAGCTCCAGTCATCTCATATTCACCCTATGCGGCTGTTGACTGCCTTAGAGATTAGTGACGGGCTTTGACTGAATGATGAAGCTTAAGTGACATGCAGATGACAAAAGAGTGGATTAGGCTGGAGTTAACCCAACAAGATTCCGTTCTGGGTGCATTGACTGTCGATAGATTGAGTTAACTCATTTTTGCCCCCAAAGTGATTTAACAAGTTGTCTGTGGTGCATCTAAAAGCAGACTTTCTTGCCTAAAAGTTTTCATCCTTAATAACTCAACTTTTGCAATTCATACAGATGACTAAAGGCTGGATAGGCATACAGTCATATTTAAAAATGATGATTTTCATCCTAACTTTGTGCGCGTTTTCACATTTGAATACAAATAAATATATTTATAATCAATTACATATAAATCACATGGATTAGATAATAGGTTTGGAAAACGCGCATGCGCGTTTTTCCAGATGGTGTATTTGGAAGAAAGCTGATAAGTTCTTTGCATACAGATAGTTAACCGTGCGCGTTTTCACTGGTCCAACGAGGTAAACGCGCATGCGCACGAATAAAATGTTAGCTTTCAGGAGAAATATGAAGTTTTATCTCTTTATCTTGGTGATTTTTAGCTCGCAAGTTGCTTACGCTGAAAGCCTTAGAAAAGTACGACTTGATGACACTACGATTTGTTATCCATCTAGTTTTTCACCGGACAGTTCATTTATGAACGCATTTCTGGATCCTATCGCTGACAAGCTCGATAGTTCAGATGGTCAAGAATTGATATACATCCCAGCTCAAAATATTAAGGCTAAGGTGTCGGGATACACATTAAGCCATATCAACAAGAATGGGGTTGATTTTGAGCATGAGCTAATGGGGTTGGCATATGCAAGCTCACAGATTGGCAATCCTAATGGAATGGCTGAAGCAGCTTGGAACGTTTACGACAGAAGAGATACCGTGTTTGTGGAAAAAGACCCAAGCCTGCCTTTTTATCGTGTTTACGAGTATCACGAGCCTCTGTTTATGTGGCACCTTGTTCGATCTGAGCCTTTGAAGAACCCAGGAAAAGCTATTCCAGCGGACTGGTATATAGGCCATTGCTCTGAATCGGCAGGCAGCTTTAGCTGCAAACAAACAATTAATTTTGAGTCCATATTCTATGAATATGAGCTACAAGCACATGATCTACATCTTCGTAGCGAAGTCAGTGAAACCGTGAAATCTCTGTTTAAAGAGTGGAAACAGAACTGTGAAAAAAGCTAACAATGCGCTGTTGTCGGACTGTTTTTCCGCTGCGCTCCAAAACAGCCGCAAAGCGCGGCGTTATGCGTAAAGGAAATACCGAGTGAGTAGCGAAGACTGGTATAGAAACAAAGAGTGGAGCGAAGAAATTGAAAGCAAGTTCTTCGAGAAGCTAAAGCGTGCTCGTCGAAAAGAGCAGTATTTGCGAATCCAGGCTTGCACCATTGCCAGTACAGAACCTGATATTGCACTTTCGCTACTCAAACAATACTTCGAGCTTAACGATGACTTCGACCATGCTCAGGCTTACTGTGATATGGCAACTGCATATATCGCTAAGGGTGAGCTCGAAAATGCAATCAACTCTTATGGCAAGGCTTTAGAAAGAGAGTCGGTATTTCCAAATTTAAAGACCGATGCATATATTCTTTATCCGCTAGTGATCGTTGAGAACAAACTTTCTAAGTTATATCAGTCTGCCAACCAAGTCCTAGATGAACATCAGGAGCGGTTAATGTTTCCAGTTGACCATTTTCGTTGGCATGCAGCAAAGGCAATAATTTCCGCAGAAAGTGGCAACTCTGAGCAGGCTGCCAATCATGCCGGACAAGCATTTGACGCTGCTCAAATAAAGAAGTCTGGTTTTCGGTTCCATCAAAACCTTGGCTTGGTGGGCAAAGAATATAAAGGCTTGGTAAATGAGCTTCGTGCCATTCACGCATAACAAGTCAAAGCACTCGGACTTGGTAAAGCTGTCACCTTTTTCGCTTGCGCAAAAAAGCCGCCAACTTCACCAAGCCGGTGTTAGAGGCGTTAGGCATCAGGAGATATACACATGGAATTGAGTCCCGCAGAGCAATTTGCTCATAGCACTGTACGAATTGAATGTGATATGAAAGGTGGTGGGGTTGGTACTGGTACTGGCTTTTTCTATAGCTTGGATAAAAACGGTGATCAACATATCCCTGTTATCGTAACCAACAAGCATGTAATAGAAGGGGCAACCAGAGGTCGATTTCTCCTAACCTTGAGAAATGCCGAAGGTGGTCCTGATATTGGTAACTCAAAATCATTTGAGCTTGATAACTTTCAAGCAAGATGGCTACCACATCCTGATAATGAAGTTGACCTATGCGTTATGCCTATAGCGCCGCTAATCCGGGAAGCTGAAGCAACAAACACCCAGTTTTATTTTATAACTCTGGATAAGGAGCTTATTCCCACAGAGGCCGATCTAAACGATATGCTCGGGTTAGAGAATATTTTAATGGTTGGCTATCCTAACGGATTATGGGACAAGGCTAATAACCTTCCAATTTTCAGAAAAGGTGTTTTGGCATCTGATTACAAAAGAGATTGGAACGGAAAGAAAGAGTTTTTGATTGATGCGGCTTGTTTTCCTGGCTCCAGTGGCTCACCTGTTCTGCTGTTTGAGATCGGTAATTACCAAACTCGTAATGCGCTTGTGATGGGGTCTAGGATAAAGCTTTTAGGGGTGTTATACGCAGGACCTCAACATACGGTGCAAGGTGATGTAATAGTTGTTCCAGTTGCAACGCAACAACGAGCAGTGGCTGTTGCAGGAATTCCGAATAATTTAGGGATCATCATAAAGGCGGAGCAGTTGTTGGCCTTTGAAGGGAAGCTGAAATAATGCCTAACAAATCAATTAACTTCGCGCCTTCGGCGCCGGACGCGCTACCACGCGCCGCTTATTTCAGACGTTAGGTGTCAATAGCAATTCATCTCATGGCTTCTCAAATGTATATGAAAAAATTAAGTGAAATAACAAGAACGGAAGTTTTTTTTACTTCATCTCTGCATCATGCGTATGTCAGCGATCGTGAACCGCTTCAAACGTTGTTAATCAATAAGCTAGGTTTGGATAGTGGTGTTGAAATAATAGATAGTGGCTATGAAATATGTTTATTCAGAGATTTAGCGAAAGAGGGATATATTGGTCGTGAAGATAAGTCGTTTGAGAAACAGACATTCGATAATGTGTTTGTTCTTTCTGATGAATCAATCGTATTGGTTGAGGCCAAAGCAAACCAAAAATTTAGCCCTAATCAAATCGAAAAGATGGTTCTTGCTAAAGAAATGATACAGAGTAGTGAGCTACCTTGGAATCAAGTTTATCTTGTAGGGTTGTGCTCATCGAAATACAGGCCTAAAGCAACTACTGTTAGGAATTTCGACGCCGTTATTACTTGGGCTGAAGTTGCGGTATGTTCAAATGAACACAGAGCTGTTTTTGAACGAGCCGATAACATTTACAATGACCGCGCAGCGCACAGCTAACAAAGTTGTAAACGCGAACAAAAAACCGTTGGCTTTGTTCGTGCCTCACAAAATTTTAGCCAACAATTTTTTGCCGATTACAACGCCGTTATCGCCATAGAAATTTTTATCCGAAATTCGCCTGATGCAGCCGAGGTTCTGACACGCTTTTGTCCCTTAGCTTTTTGCGTACATACGGCAAATGGGTAGTTAAAATTGGCATTGGGGCATCAGTGACCGTTGGCGACATGGATGTCGCCGTCGAGCCTATAGGGATATATTCACGGCGAGTCACTGGGGAAACAATGACAATAAACTCGTTGAGCAGATCAAATGGCTATTTTGCTTTTATTCTTAAACTGAGTTGTGTGGTTACGAGTGGAGTTTGGACAGTATAAAAAAGGGGAGTCAGTTAATCTGACTCCCCTTGATATTTTAGGTGATGTTGCGCTTAGAACAGCAAATGAGCCACGCCAGCAATGACTGGCAACGTCACTAAGGTACGCAGTACGAACACGACAAATAGCTCAACAAAATTCACTGGGATCTTACTGCCAATCAGCAGCGCGCCCACTTCACTCATGTAAATCAGCTGTGTGACTGATAAGGCAGCAATCACAAAGCGGGTCATATCCGATTCGATAGAGCTGGCTAAAATCGACGGGATAAACATATCGGCAAAGCCGACAACGATGGTTTTAGAGGCTTCGGTCGCTTCAGGGATATGCAGCAGTTCCAGTAACGGAATAAACGGCATACCTAAGTAATTGAAGATGGACGTATGCTCGGCGATGATCAGCGCCGTGGTACCAATGGCCATTACTACAGGGAGAATGCCAAATATCATATCGATAACGTTTTTAATACCTTCATTTAAGACGGCTTTGATACCACCAGCACTGGCCGCTTTCTCGAGCGCTTTATCAAAGCCCCAAGAGAGTGCGCCGTGTCCTGCGGGGATCATCTCATCATCGGGTTGACGTGGCGTATCGTCGATATAGTTATCCTTCTTCCACGACAGTGGCGGTAACTTAGGTACAATCACGGCCGCCGCAAAACCCGCTAAACACACAGTCAGGTAGAAGGGCACAAACATATGCTCTAACTTCACCTGTGAGATCACCACTAAGCTGAAGGTAATTGACACCGCCGAGAAGGTGGTACCGATAACCGCGGCTTCCCTTTGGGTGTAAAAACGCGCTTCGTATTGCTTGCTGGTCAGCAGGATCCCAACGCTACCATCACCTAACCAAGAGGCCATACAGTCGATGGCGCTGCGACCTGGCAGGTTAAACACGGGGCGCATCACTTTAGTCAGCAGAGTACCAAATAGCTCTAATAGACCGAAGTTTAATAGCAGTGGCAGCAACATACCGGCGAAGATAAACACCGAGAAGAGTACGGGTAACAGGTCGTTCAGCACTAAGGCACCAGTACTTGAGGAGTTAATCGCTTCAGGGCCAATGCCAAAGTAGGTCAGCACGATAAAGACAGCGCCAACGACACGGGTGGTAAGCCACAGCGGGCTGATGTTGAGTAAACCATTGAGGAAGTGATTGTTCAGCACAAACTTAGGTTTGAGTAACTTTGTCAGCACAGAGGCAAAGGCCATGGCGACAACAATCACAGTCACGATTAAGGTTAATACATCGCTTAACACGCTTTGCAGTGCTTTAGAGATGATTGCGATGGGAATCGTTATCGCATCGTTATAGCTGATAGGGGTCATAAACAGCAGCAGACCGATCAGCGAAGGGACGATAAAGGTGAGTATCGTCTTAATGTTGCGGTTTTTATGTTCAGTAGCCAATGGTGTACACCTTAAAGTACGAGTCGCACAAATAAACTTGAATAAATGCTCTCTCAAAACCGCATTCTTTGCTGGGGTGAGGTGCATTTTCATTCAACTCAAAATCGAGAAGGGGGAAGATTACTCGCTTAGCGCCGCCATGTAAAACGATTCGGAAATTTGTTTGAGATAAGCAGCAAAATAGCATAGTTATTTGGACGATTTCTAATGAATGATTTGGGCATAAAATAGCGTTTTGATGCAGTTTATTTTAATTTAATCAACTAATTATAGAATGGTGTTGCGAATTGTTTATTGAGTTGTTTTGCTCTTGGGGTTATTGGTTTTTTTGTGATATTTTGTTCAAAATTTTCTCAATGGATCTTCACTAATTACACTTTTAGATGCTTTTTTGTCCATGAATCGTATCGGGGCTTCAGTTGTTGCTAACTTAATGTGAGCCAACTAACACTGGTGAGAATGATGGGGTAACCTTTTGGGACGATACAGCGATAATTGAATTTATTGTGATTATTTATTCATTTTTAACTTTGGATTTGCATATATTTTATTGAAAAATGACTAAATTACGAGTGTTTTTGCGATGACTAAAAAATCGCGAATAGTGATGAAATAAAATATTACGCTAAAGAGGATAGGGGCCGCTTTAATTCTTTGTAATTCCATGTAAGTTAGTACTACTTTGGTTTGGCTAAATTATCCATGACTGTTATAAAAATGAATATGGCGACAAGGGGCTCGGCACTTGCCACTAAGTTTGGTTTTCTTGGTATTTTTGGATTGATGCTGGGGATCTGTGTGGCGGTATTCGGATTTGATTATTCTGAAACACGCTCCTTCAATTTTTTAAATCATACACTGAGTGAATTGGGAACCTATGGCCATTCTAGCTTTGCCGTGGTGCTCAATGGCGGTTTATTTTTTGGCAGTTTAAGCGTTGTTTTTTATTGTCTTTCCTCCCTACAGACTGTAAGCGGGTTTTGGGGATATCCTTTCTTTTGCGCTCTAGCACTGACGTTTTTAGCCTTAGCCTGTGTTGGGCTATTTCCAGTCAATGTGTATCACTTGCATATCCTCGCACTTAAATGGTTTTTCTACTTTGGCAGCTTAAGTGCAATTTGTTATCTACTATGGGTGGGATTCGGCTCGCAGCACCGTCAGCGCTTGACGATATTATTAGCGCTGTTGGTATTGCTCAGTATGATGACTTTTCTCTATGTGCCGCTGTTAGCATTGGGCTTAACGGAAGGAGACAGACCTTTCTATCAAGAAATGGTGCTGCAATTGCCAAGGCCCGATTTATGGTGGCCTGCATTGTTAGAGTGGATTGCGCTTGGGAGTTTATTAAGTTGGACGGCGGCGCTACTGCTTACTCCACAGTCACTCGCTCAGGAGCCAGCTCCCGAGTGAGTGATTAAGCTGATAGCCCATAAAGCTATCAGCTTAAGGATTTCAGTAGCCTAAGGATTTCAGTCCTGCCTCGCCAAACCAGTAACCGTTACAGTGCTCATCGCTAAGAGGAAACTGAGCGTCCGTTGCCCTAGTCTTTAACGCCTCGACCAGCGCATCGGCCTGAGTGATACAGGCTAAGCTGCTGGGCGAAACCCGAAACACATCTACGCCAACCTTTATCATTTCATTGATTTCACTGCGTAAATCGACACAGCTGGCCGACTGGGTTTGAATGCCATTTAACCTCAGCAAAGGTTGAGCTTCTTGGGTTTGTGCTAGTAAACCCTTGCTGTATTGGCGGCAAACGGTTTCGCAGCTGTCCTTCGACAAATGTTGATGCCTAGCGGTAAAGCAGCGCGCCGAGTGGGCGAGCGGCAAGTAGCCATGGCCGAGCACTTCGACTTCGAATGCGGGCTTGTTCTCTATCACTTGGCTAAGCCAAGTCTTCGACAGTTCTACCGGCATCACAAAGCGCTGCATACCAAAGCGCTGCAAAATATCTAAACTGGCGCGGTTGTAGTTATTGATGCTGGCGCCGCAGACAAAGGGTAGCTTGTGCTCCTTGGCGAGATACACGGCCGCCATGTCGTTGGCCTCAATGCTAAATTCGCCATTATCGACCTGACGTTTAAGCTCTGTGTATTCCGAGGGCGCTTCGATAAGGGCGAGTGTCGACAGCACTACCTCTTTACCCGCAGATTTCAGCATTTTGGCCAGTTCGAGATAGTCACCAAATTTGAGTTCGCGTCGACGGCTACAGACGGCTTCACCCAAATAAACTAACGGGATCTGACTATTGGCCACCTGCTGGTAAAAGTCGATGACCTGTTGTTTTTCCCAGCAATAGAGCAGTGGGCCGAGGGAAATTTTCATAATCGTTTCTTCTTCGTGGTTATCGCTAGGGCTATTGCCAGTCGCGCTCGTAGGCGCCTAAGGTGGTAATTTGGCCTTCGGAGACTTTAGCAAGGGCTTGCTCCCAATGGGCCTGAGTCTGGAATTTATCTGGCTGATGAAGATAGGTATCAATCGCTTGGCGCCAAACCTTGGTCACCTGTTCTACATAGGCAGGGCTGCGCTGACGCCCCTCAATCTTGAGTGACACTATGCCCGCTTTGGCAAGCTCAGGCAGCAAGCTAAGGGTATTTAAACTGGTGGGGGACTCGAGCAGATATTGCGGTTTATCATCGTCTTGGGTGAGATAACGGCCTTTACAGACGACGGGGTAGCCCATTTGCTCATCGAGCCCTGACTTATCAATCAAGACTTCGTTGAGGCGGGTCAATCTGTCTTTGCCCTGTTCTTGCCAGCGCACGTGTTTCGCTGGCGAGCAAGAGCCACCAGTGTTTGGCGATTGGCCGGTAACATAGGAGGATAAGTGGCAGCGGCCTTCGGCCATAATGCACAGGCTGCCAAAGGCAAAGACCTCTAAATCGACAGGGCTGACCTTGGCTAAGTCACGCACTTGTTTCATCGATAGCACTCTGGGTAACACCACCCGCGCGATATTAAAAGCCTCTTTATAAAAGCTCAGTGCGCCCAAGTTGGTGGCGCTCGCTTGTACCGATAAATGCAGCGGAATATGCGGATATTGCCTATGGGCATAGTCGAGCAGCGACAGATCGGCGACGATTAAGGCATCAACGCCAATGCTGGCCGCCAAGTCGATGGCCTGATACCAACGGTGCTCCTCATTCGGCTTAGGAAAGGTATTTAGGGTGAGGAAGATTTTCTTGCCCCGCTGATGGGTCAAATCGGCGGCTTCCTGTAATTTTGCAGGGGTGAAGTTTAAGCCCGCGAATGAACGTGCATTGGTATCATCCTTTAACCCAAGGTAGACAGCATCGGCTCCGGCCTGCAGCGCCGACTTTAGCGAGGCCAGGTTTCCTGCTGGACACAACAACTCCATAATGGTGCTCCCGATAAAATAACAGGGGCAGAGTGTAGGGAAGATTGAATGGCGGTGAATTGATTTAAAACAGGTTTAAGATCATAAAATCTCGGTAAACTGGGAGATATAGTGTTTTTTATCCTTAGGTAACTGCTTATGTCCGCTGTTTTTTCAGCTAATCTTGCAAAACAACTGCTCGAACTCACCCCAAAACTGATCCGTTTGCCACTCTCTAAAGTGCCCTTTAGCCTCAAGGCTAAGGTGCTAAGCCAACTACTAACACAGCTGCTGGCGTCGCAGGCTGAAGATGGCGAGTTAGATTTTTTGGCAGGTAAGTGGGTTGCGATTCGAGTTGAAGATCTAAATCTGCATTTTGAAGTGAGTTTCGATGGCCGTTGGCAGGTGCGTGAACTGACCGATGCCCAAGTGACATTTAGTGCCAAGTCTGCGGAATTATTGTTGGTTGCGGCGGCGAAAGAAGACCCTGATACGCTGTTTTTCCAGCGTAAACTGAGTATTGAAGGCGATACCGAGTTAGGGCTTGAGGTAAAAAATCTGCTGCTCAGTATCGAATTTGCTAGCTTGCCGACACCCATTCGCTTGAGCGTTGAAAAACTGGCCGATGCCATTGTGCGTTTGCAGCTTGAGGCAAAACCGACGGTGATTTTAGCTAAATCCCCAAGCTTAAGCTGATGCGAACGTGGCTGTAATCAACCGATAAACAAAAGCCCCGCTTAGATTGCGGGGCTTTTTGTTAAGTTTAAACGGCTGACGCTCAATCAAATTTTTTGCGTGAGTATGGCAAATTTGACTAACAGCTCGTCGTGGGACTCGACACGGTTAGGGTCAGGGTCAATACAATCAATCGGACAGACGGAAACACAGGTCGGCTTATCGTAGTGGCCTACGCATTCGGTGCAGCGGTCTGGGTCGATTTCATAGATTTCTTCCCCCATGGTGATAGCCTGATTTGGGCATTCAGGTTCACACATGTCGCAATTGATGCAGCTGTCGTCGATCAGTAATGCCATGCCTTAGCCTGCTTCGTGTGGGTTACGGGTATCCTGACCTTGAGGCAGGTTACGCAGTAAAATGCCGTGGTTCAGATCAACCTCTTTCGGCACGGGCAAGTAAACGGTATGGCCCGAACCTAATCCCGCTTCAACCGCTTCGGCTTTGCGGTTTTCGAGTTGTTCGATGGTGAGGCTGATATTGCCCTGCGGCGTCATTAATTCAACGCTATCGCCGACGGAGAATTTGTTCTTCACTTCGATTTCGGCAAGGCCAGCCAGATTGCGTTTACCGGTTAATTCACCCACAAATTGTTGGGTATCGCTGACCGAGTAGCCATAGTCGTAGTTTTGGTATTCATCATGGACATGGCGACGTAAGAAACCTTCGGTGTAGCCGCGGTGCGCTAAGCCTTCGAGTTGATTCATCAAACTGCGATCGAAGCTCTTGCCTGAGGCAGCATCGTCGATGGCCTGACGGTATAGCTGTGCGGTACGGGCCACATAGTAGAAAGACTTAGTACGGCCTTCGATCTTCAGCGAGTCGATGCCCATTTTGGCCAAACGCTCAACGTGTTGGATTGCGCGCAGGTCCTTAGAGTTCATGATATAAGTGCCATGCTCATCTTCAAACGCTGGCATATATTCACCGGGGCGATTGGCTTCTTGCAGCAGGAATATTTGATCGGTCGCAGGACCCGCGCCTAAGGTCGGCGTCTCGATTTGCACCGTATTAGCTTGTGGCGACAGAGCAATGATATCGCCCGAGTCGGTTTGCTGCGCTTCATGCACATCGTATTTCCAACGGCAGGCGTTAGTGCAAGTGCCTTGGTTTGGATCGCGTTTGTTGATGTAACCCGACAGCAAACAACGGCCTGAGTAGGCCATACACAGGGCGCCGTGGACAAACACTTCTAACTCGATATCGGGGCAACGTTGGCGAATTTCTTCGATTTCATCTAAGGATAATTCACGGGATAAAATCACCCGTTTAATGCCTTGGGTTTGCCAGAATTTGACCGACGCCCAGTTAATGGCATTCGCTTGCACCGATAAATGCACCACCTGCTCAGGGAAAGCCTCACGCACCATCATGATAAGGCCAGGATCTGACATGATCAGCGCATCGGGCTTCATCGCCACTACTGGCTCCATATCTTTGATATAGGTTTTGAGCTTGGCGTTGTGGGGAGCAATGTTACTCACCACATAAAGCTTTTTACCCAGCGCATGGGCTTCTTCGATACCCGTTGCGAGGTTTTCCATCTTAAAGTCGTTATTACGTACCCTTAGGCTGTATCTCGGCTGACCGGCGTACACGGCATCTGCACCATAGGCAAAGGCGTAACGCATGTTTTTCAGCGTCCCAGCGGGAGATAACAACTCTGGTTTAAACATAATGACTCTCGAATTGGTTGGTAGATGGAGGCGCAATGCGCGGGGGCGGCATTTTACACAATCAAAGTAGGCTTATGCAAATTGCTACGTCTAAGATTAGGTATAGTTCGCGTTTTACGAATATACCTACCATTCTTACTCTGACGATCGTGCGAGACCATGAATCCATTTGTGTGTTTCCATTGATTTTCACCTTTAACTTAATCTGAGATATCAAAGCGTAAAATGTTTTGTCGTGAGACTAAATTGATAACAGCGTCATACAAATAATTAACGTCTGATGCTTTTTTCTGCCCATCAAATGATCGTCAACTGATATACTCCAACTATTACCGCTTTATGTTTGCAGATTGATGGGAGCGAAGATGTCTACTGAACATCTACTGTTAGTCGGATTACTTAAAAAATTAAAAGATGATGCCTTAGTATTGCCAACCTTGCCTGAAGTCGCCATGCGGGTGCAAGAAGTGGTGAGCCGCTCAGATGCAAGTCTTAAGCAAGTGGCAGAGGTGATCGGTCAAGATGCGGCCATTTCGGCGCGTATTATTAAAGTGGCCAACAGTGCCTTGTATAGTCGTGGGATTCCCGCCGAGAGTATTAATAGCGCAGTCTCCCGTATTGGCTTAATCCAAATTAAGAGTATTGCGACATCAGTGGCGATGGAGCAGCTATTTATTTCCACCAATGAAATGGTGTGGGAAGTGATGGATGAGGTTTGGCGTACTTCTATCGATGTGACGGCCGCGGCTTGTGCCATATTGCAGATGTACAATAAGCGTCGTCCTAGCCAGTTAAATTTAGACACTTTAACCCTTGCAGGTTTAGTCCATAATATCGGTGCTTTGCCTGTGCTCACTGAGGCGGAGGCCCATCCTGAGTTATTTACCAGTATTGAGCAATTGCGTTCTTTAGTACGTAAAATGCAAGGCCCTTTAGGTCGTGCCGTGTTAAAAAGTTGGGATTTTGCCCCTGAGGTGATGGAAGTAGTTGAGCGATGGGCTGATTTGCCCTATTTACCCGACCATGTTACCTACTTAGATTTTATCCGTGCCGCGGCATTCTACACTGGCGAGTTACGCGCAGGAGCTGATTTTGAGCAGCGGATGGATGTGTTTGTTAGCCGTGGATTACCCGTCTCGGCGAATGACTTAGCAAGTGATGAATTTATGGATAAATTCCATTCAATCAAAGAAAGTTACCAGTAATCCTAGGGCTTAGAAGGAAATTAATCTTGTCCTATGGTGAGGAAATATTGGTCATTAGCTTACGCTGTAAGATTGAGGCCTAGGTATGGTTATTTTGGAGTTTATCAGTTTAGCGTTGGTTATCGTTTTGATCGCCGTGCTGTTTCTTTTACGCACAAGATCCCAAGCATTGCGCCAACAGCAGCAATTCTTAGCACAGTTATGCCCTCAACTTGAAAAGCAAAAGACGGACCGAAGCCCACTTAACATTACAGACGTGCCGCAAGAGTATGCGTCCCTGTATCATTCCTTAAATGAGATGTTAGCCGCGTTACCCGCGGGGATGGGCAAAGATAAGCTGACAGGGTTAAATAATCGTGTTGGGCTTAAACGCGCACTGGCTTCGTTAGTGCCTATCACACAAGGTACTTTAGTCCTTATTGATATTTATCGTTTTCGCTATGTGAACGATCTTTTTGGGTTTGTGTTTGGCGATATTTTGCTAAAACAGTTTGCCGAGCGGTTAACTGGCTTAAGCCTAAAACCGAAACTGATTGCCCGCTTAAATGGTGATGAGTTTTTTCTCTATTACGAGCAGAGTTTGTCGCAGGAGTCGTTGCTGCATTTACGTGGGCGCTTGCAGGTACCCTTTAAAATTAAGGATACGCCAGTCAGTGTGCGCCTACAAATTGGCTGTTTGCAATTAGCGCAGCACCATGCAGACGTGAGTAATATGCTCAGAAGACTCGATTTGGCACTCAAAAAAGCCCGTTCAACTCGAATCGAAATTGCCTGTTACAGTGAGAATGATGATATTCGCCAGCTGCGAGAATTAAAGATTATTGATAGCTTGCCTAATGGTTTACAACGCAATCATTTATACATGGTTTACCAACCTAAGCAGGATGTTACCTCAGGGGGATGCACTCAGGTCGAGGCATTAATCCGCTGGGAACATGAAGAGCTAGGATTGGTTTCTCCTGGGGAATTTATCCCACTTGCCGAATGCGCGGGTATGATCGATCTCGTTAGCCATTGGGCCTTAGAACAAGTGCTCCAGCAGCAGGTAAAATGGCGATTAGCGGGGATTTCTGTTTGTGTTGCGTTGAATTTATCGACTCGCGATCTCGATAGTGAAACCTTACCCCATGAAATCGATGCGCGCCTAAAGCATTACCAGTTACCGCCAGAATGCTTAATGATTGAAATTACTGAGAGTACTTTGATGGCAGATTTAAATAAAGCCGTTGATACCTTAGCGCAAATCCGCAGCCTTGGGGTAAAACTCGCCATCGATGATTTTGGTACAGGTCATTCTTCCCTCGCTTATTTAAAACATTTACCTGCAAACGAAGTGAAGATTGATAAAGCATTTCTTGAGGATCTGAAACCGAACGAACCCTCTGAATATATCCTTGAGGCCAGCATTAATATTGCTAAAAAACTCGGTTATGAGGTAACGGTCGAAGGCGTCGAAACCCAAGAGGTGCTTAATTTCTTAGTCAAGATGGGCGTCGATCGGATTCAAGGCATATGCTACGCCAAGCCAATGCGGGCAGTAGAGCTTGAGATGCACTGGCATCGACTCCGTCCTGCACCCAAAATGCTTTGCGTCAATATGGGGTCACATTCCTAAGCTTAATTGAGTGATTAACTCTGCTGGCATCGGCGCGAGTTGTCGCGCTTGATTCATACAGACCATTTCAATGGTGGCCGTGACCGCAGGTTTTTTGCCGTTGGGTCGCCAAATTTCCTGCTGCCATACAGTGCGGTATTTACTCTCAAAGTAGAACTTAGTGCGGATATCGATGATGTCGGCAAATTCCACGCCTTCGTGGCACAACATATCACTGCGATACACGGCGAAACCTAATTGTTGCTGTTGCCAGAGCTCGCGTAAACGCTCGGCGCCAATCACATGCTCACGGGCACGCTCGAAGTATTTCAAAAAGTTCGGGTGATACACCACACCAGAAAAGTCGGTATCTTCGTAGTAAATTTGCACAGGAAAAGAATAAGTCGGGCTAAATTGCGGCATAAAATCATCGATATAGGATTATTCATTTGAGCGCAGTCTAGCGGTTTATTTTGTGAAACAAAACCCAAGAGAGTCGCTCAGTCCCATTGGAATGGGGGATGAGTATAAAAAGCAAAAGTAAAAAGCCATATTCGCCGAAACGAATATGGCTTTTTTGTAGGGTAATCGATGCGTTAGCGAATGATCATTTGATCGCGCTCAGGTCCAACTGACACCATGCTGACGCGCACGCCCATGAGGGCTTCGATGCGTTCAACATAATGTTGTGCAGCCTTTGGCAGACTTTCGAAGGTACGGCAAGTGGTGATGTCTTCACTCCAGCTTTCCATTTGCTCATACACTGGGCTTAATGCAGCCGTTTGTGGCCAAATTGGGTTCTCAGTGTGCTCACCATCGTAGGCAACACAAATCTTGAGATCTTTCATGCCTGTCAGGCAGTCAATCTTGGTCAGGGCGATTTCAGTTGCTGCTTGCAGCTCAACACCATTACGAGTAGCAACGGCATCGAAGTAACCCATATCACGTGGACGACCCGTAGTCGCACCAAACTCGTTGGCGTTTTTACGGAAGTCATCCTGCTCTTCCATCGCGGTAACTAAAGTACCCGTACCGACAGATGAGCTAAAGGCTTTGGCTACGGCAATGATGCGCTCTGGGCGCAGCGCGGGTAAGCCACTGCCTAGACCTGCGAAAGCCGCTGTTACGTTAGAAGAGGTTGTGTACGGATATTCACCGTAAATTAAGTCACGACCTGCGCCTAATTGCGCTTCAAACAGTAAGTTAGCATCTTGTTTTTGCAGCGCTTTTAATGGCTCTGTCACGTTACAGATAAAGGGACGCCATGGCGCGGTGACATCTAATAACCACTGAGTCATTTCGGCGGCAGTTTGGGAGAAGTCACAGCTTGGATAGAGCGCCTTTAATTGTGGTAGCTTCCAATCAAGCATAAATTGAATGCGCTCTTGCAGCACTTCGGGTTGCTTTAACCAACCAACCAGAATGCCTTTTTTCATCACGCGATCGCCATAGGCTGGAGCGATACCTTGACGGGTTGAACCGTAGGCCAGATCGCCTAATCGTTGTTCTTCTAAGGTATCTTCCAGTGCGTGGATCGGTAAGCAAAGGGTTGCACGGTCAGAAATGCATAATTTAACTTCAATGCCAGCCGCTTCGACTTCGGCGATCTCAACACTGAGTTTTTCAGGGCTGATCACCATGCCTGGGCCAAGTACTGCAACGCAGTTTGGATTGAAAATACCGCTAGGTAATTGGTGTAATTTAAAGGTGCCATAGTCGTTTACGACTGTATGGCCTGCGTTGTTACCGCCTTGAAAGCGAACACTCGCAGCAGCATCTGCGGCTAAATAATCTACGATGCGGCCTTTGCCTTCATCACCCCAATTTGCACCCACAACTACGATAGACGGCATAACATCATCTCCACAGGAATTAAGCGGTTATGCTAGACCCCGTTATCGAATAAGAGAAATTAATTATAGTTATCACATCGATAAGAAAGTCATATATCATGACGCAATTGGGAATGATGGATGGAGATAAAAGCAATGCTCGAACTTCATTGGCTAAAAACCTTTGTGACATTGGCTGAGTGTAAACACTTTGGTAAGGCAGCTGCGGCGCTGCATATGACACAGCCCAATGTCAGCCTGCATATCAAACAACTTGAGCAGAACACGCGGGTGAAGTTGATTGAACGTAATCCGTTTAGGTTAACTCAGGCGGGGTTCCGTTTGCTCGAGAGCAGTCAGAAGACCTTGATGGAGTTGCAAGTGTGTCAGGCGGATCTCAATGCCATCAACGATCTTAGCCAAGGTACCTTAACCATAGCGGCTAGCGACATCATTTCTCGCTTGTTGTTAATTCAGCCTTTTCAATTGTTTAAAGCGGAATTCCCCGGGATTGATTTTTCCCTGCTTAATACGACTTCGTTTCAAGCCTCTGAACTGGTCACCAATGCCGAGGCGGATTTAGGTTTTGTTATCGCTCAAAAGGAAAGTCAGCCGCTACATTTTACTGAGTTGCAGCAAATCAAATGGTGCGCACTTGGGAATAATTTAGCGCTATGGCAGCAGAGTCAAGGGCGTGATGATATGCCATTAGCGGAGCAACCAACCTTGATTTTACTTGGGCACGATACCCGTACCCGCGAGCTGCTTGATCCCGCCTTACCTAGCTTAAATTTGCCTCGCTATCGGATTATGGAAGTCGGCAGTGTTGATGCCCAAATCGATTGGGCGGAGGCTGGCTTTGGGGTGGCTATTGTGCCTGAGTTTTCCATTTACACTAAGACAAACTTAAAGAGTAAGGTGACACCACTGCCGGATTTTCCAAGTACAAGCCTAGGCTATATTGTGCGCCAAAATCAGATTTTATCTAAAGCCATTAAACAGTTATTGCAGTGGGTCAATCAAGAGATTATCCGCATTCAAGGGCAGAGTGTGGGGAGCTAACTTCAAGGCTGGATTAGGTGATTAGTTAGCACTCAACAATTGCAGATATTGGCCATTTTCTTTCAGCATGGATAAGCCTTGATCGAGGGCTTTAGCTAATAACGCAGCTTTAGGGTTTTCCTTCGAGAACGCTAAATAAATCTGACTGCTGTGGTTATTGAATGCGGCAATCACTTCATCGGTTACCCCCATGTTTTGCAGTTTTTCTTGTGCGACAAGATCAAACATAACAGCAGCATCGATTCGGCCAATCAGCAGTAAATTGATTAGTTGTTGTTGGGTGGCGACGGTGACGAGATTGAGTTGGCGTTGTTTGACTAATTCAGGAAATTCATCGCCATACTCATAGCTTTTTATCACCCCAATAATGCTACCTTTTGGGATTTTCCATTTATTTTCTGCAATTAACGGACGCTGTTTTCGTTGGTAAAAAGAGGCTTTGGCAATAAATAAAGGTGTATTACCAAACACAAATCGCTGCTCGGTACTGGCTTCTCTTGTGACATTAAATACTCCATCGACAGCCCCTTTTTCGGCCATCATCAAGGCTCGGCTGTAGGGCACAACAAGACTATTGACCTCAATGTGAGCTTGTTTAAATGCGGCTTCGATCAGTCGATGAGAAATGCCTTGGCCAAACTGGTTTGCAAATGGGGGCCAACTATCTTCGGCTGCTAAGGTAACAGTCTGAGATGAGGAGTTTTGTATAACATTTTGACTTTCTTGAGCTTTAGCTTGATGGCTGACTAAGAATAACAATAATAGTGAGGTACTCAGTAAAAAAAACAGTGTCGAAAAACGTCGCTGCTCAATTTTAGCCTTGGTCTCACCGCAAACACGCATTTTATGTCCATATTAGCCTATTCCTAATGGGGTAACTTATAGCATAAGTCTTTATTATGAGGCCAATTATTTTGAGCTGTGCATGGAGAATTGTGAGCCTCACTTTACCTACTGATAACGAGTAAATGGTACCTATTAGACTAGAAGTCGTGAAGGCGAAGATGGCTAGCTGGTGTGCTAGGGTTAAAGATATGATGATTTATCTGACGCTATCTCGGTTTAGCCTTTCAAAACCTCAAGTTGAGCGTGTTTTTTATATTGTTATTCAATGTATTGGCTTAGTTTTGATTCAGCGATTATAGGCCGTTAAGTATCAAGGTTATCGAAAAATGCTTGTTGCACCTGTAGAAAATAGCTGGTTTAGTGGAGGTGAATCACCACAAAGCCTAAATCATTTTGAAAGTATTTAGGGGGCGTTTTCAGGTTAAATTGCTGTCAAAATACCCCGAAACTTCAATACGCCATTAATGCAAGATAATCGCGATGGGGTGTTGAATTTGAATCAATAAAACAACAATAAGGACAACCAATGGAATATCCTCTCGTCAGTACTCAATGGCTCGAAGCGCATCTTACCTCGCCTGATTTAGTGTTACTCGACGCCAGTATGGCCGTGGTTTTGGGCAAAGAGCCGATTGTCTATTCAGAGCCTGTATGTATTCCTCGCTCGAGGCGCTTTGATGTGGAAGAGGATTTTTGCGATAAAACGTCTTCTCAAACCCATGCCTTACCCAAATTTGAACAGTTTGTAGAAGGAATTGCCAAGCTTGGTATTAGCCCGAACAGCGTGGTTGTTATCTATGATAATCAAGGTATTTATTCATCTCCGCGCGCTTGGTGGATTTTCAAAGTAATGGGATTTCACCGTGTGTATGTGCTCGATGGTGGCTTACCTCAATGGATGGCTGAAGACAGAGTCACCTCATCTCGCTACCAGGAAGAAGGGATAGATTGTGGCGCAAGCGATAGTGAGAAACTGACTGCTGTACTGGAATATCAGCCTGCGAAGGTGATGGATGCTGAGGCTGTGTTAGCCAAGCTTGATGATAGCGATAGTGCAATTATTGATGCACGGGGATCGGCGCGCTTTTTAGGCCAAGTGAGTGAGCCGCGACCCGGAGTGCGCAGCGGGCATATTCCCCATTCGGTCAATCTCCCCTTTGGTGACGTGCTCAATGGCTTCAAAATCAAAGATGTGGCCGAATTGGTTAAGCTGTTTCAAGGGCTTGTTAGCGATAAACCGTTAAGGATTTTTAGCTGTGGCTCGGGTATTACCGCCTGTATTTTAATCTTAGCCTCGGTCGCTTCGGGGCATACTGATGCTGTACTTTACGATGGTTCTTGGGCTGATTGGGGCAGTCGCAACGATTTACCCATCGAGCGTTAAACGATATTAGGTGGAGTGCTGTCCTTCGGAATGCTAACCTTGCCGCAATCAATTGACTGTGATATGTCCTTTGACTTATCAAGGAGTTTGTCATGATAACCAGATTGTTCGATAAATTGATCTTTGGCTTTATCTTAGTGATGGCGCTGCAACTCCCCCAATTAGCCGATCATTATCAGCAATTTTTGGCGGGGCTCTATACTTCGACTCAATGGCAAGTTGAGGGCTATAAGGCCACGGCTAAGGCGTATCACTTCAGCGATGTGGAAACCATGATCGCCCGCCATTTGCAAAATGAAGAGCCTAGCGTTAGGGCGGATGCCGAGCAAAAGCGCCAGACGTTGGCTCTGCTGCAAACACTTCAACAGGGAATGCAGACTTTTGAGCAGGGCAATCTCTTCGAGAAAACCGCCTATATGTTCAATCCCGCTCGTTTTGAATATTTAGAGCAGACTATTGTTAACTTTAAGCCTGGCATCCCGTTAACCGCCAGTGGTATCGGTTTTGGCGTGTTGGTGGCGTTAATCGTGCATTATCTTGGTTCACTGCCTTTTATTCTGTGGGCAAGGCGGCGTAGGCGGATTAAATTAACCCGCGCCCTATAGGTCGTTGGATACTTGCGCGTTTATCCAACGACAGAGCAAACCTTAGAATAAGTCCTTAAACCTGTGGTACAGCATACCTGCAGCCAGCATAGGCGAGCGGAATGTGGGGCCGCCAGGGAAGGTCATATGCTTAATCTTGGCGAATACATCAAAATATCCTGCTTGCTGACAAATGGCTTCGGCTAGGAGTTTTGCTGCCATGTGGGTGGCATTTACGCCATGACCTGCATAGGCTTGGGCGTAAAAAATATTACTCGCATCGGGTAGGCGACCAATTTGCGGCATACGGTTGGCGCCAATGCCTATCATGCCGCCCCATTCGTAATCGATGCGGATGCCTTTTAATTGTGGGAATACCTTTTCAAGATTGGGCCTAAGTGCTGCCTCTATATCCTTTGGATCTTTTCCTGAATAAGTACAAAGGCCACCAAACAGTAAGCGTCTATCCGCTGATAAGTGGAAGTAATCTAGGGCGATTCGCATATCTGCAAATGCCATGTTTTGCGGGATAAGGCTTTGGCATTGCGCTTCTGTGAGTGGTTCAGTTGCAAGTAGATAACTCCCCGCAGGAAGCACCTTACCGCCGATGTAGCTATTTAATTTATGGCCAATATAGGCGTTGCCTGCGAGTACGAGATATTGGCAAGTCACTTCGCCTTTTGCCGTTAATACTCGCGGTTTATTGCCTGAAATAATCTTTTCTACGGCGCTGTATTCAAATAATTGCGCACCTAATTCACGGGCAACACGAGCCTCACCCAAGGCCAAGTTAAGTGGATGTAAATGGCCACTTCCCATATCCACTAGGGCACCTTGGTAAAATTCTGAGCCGATAACTTCACTGAGTTGGGATTGGGTCAGCAGCTTTATTTCATGCTGATATCCTAGGCTTTTAAGACTGTCGAATTCGTCTTGAAGCTCAATCATATGTCGAGGCTTCACCGCAAGATCGCAATAGCCCATTTGTAAGTCACAATCGATATCATGGGTCTGTATCCGATTTCTAACGATCTCCACGGCTTCAAAGCCCATTTGCTGGATCGCACTGACACCTTCTTGTCCAATTTCGTTTATAAATTGCGCTGGGTCATGGCCAATACCGCGGATCAGCTCACCGCCATTGCGTCCTGAAGCGCCCCAGCCAATTCGTTTGGCCTCAAGCAACACCACACTTAAGCCTCGCTGTCTTAGCTCAATCGCTGTGTTAATGCCGCTAAAGCCGCCACCCACAATACAAACATCTGCCGTTATGCTGCCTTCAAGTTGAGGGTGATCGTAAATTTCTTTAGCAGTATCAAGATAATAAGAGTGAGGGTATTGTTCACTGTGCACTGGAGGTTTAGTGGCCATTAGGGCTCCAAAAAATTGTTTTTATTGTAAATTGGGCTTGTCTCAGTATACTCATCACACTTTTGTGATACTGCTTTAAAGTGTTCGTTTTATTTAACACACTTTTTAGCTAGAATACAACCGAAGCGATTAAACTCACGCTTTTAGGGCTAAAATGTGTTTGGGATGGTGTTTATCCTGAACAACCGTTCTTCATCTATCGGGGCGACCGATCCTTTGGGGAGATGTGAAATTTGGATATTGGAGCCAGTCTCAGAACTGTTCGAAAAATGAAAGGCTTATCCCAACGCGAGTTGGCTAAGCGTGCTGGTGTGACTAACAGTACGATTTCAATGATCGAAAAAAACAGTGTTAGCCCATCCGTCAGTTCTTTGAAAAAAGTATTGTCGGGTATCCCTATGTCTTTAGTCGATTTTTTCTCAATTGAAGCTTCAATTGAGTGTGAGCAAAAAGTGGTATATCGCTCCGATGAACTCCTCAACATAGGTACTGGGCCATTAGAATTCAAATTGATTGGTCGTGATTTTCCCAATCGTGCTATGTCGGTGATGAGTGAAACCTATCCACCGGGTTCGGATACGGGCGAGGAAATGCTGAAACACGAAGGTGAAGAAGCTGCCATGGTGATTGAAGGCAAGTTCGAGCTTACCGTTGGCGACGAGGTATATATCTTAGAAGCGGGTGATAGCTATTACTTTAATAGTGAGCTACCCCATCGATTTCGCAATCCCTTCGATGAGCCTTGTCGGCTGATCAGTGCTACAACCCCTGCTAATTTCTAATTGCGTAACGCTGTCCTAGATTGCCTAGGGTAGCGTTCTCTTTGAGAACCCACCAGTTACTCACCATATTAGTCCGGCTTTGGATTGTAATATATCATTCAAAGTGTAAATAATATTTTTCAAATGAACTTAGGTTTTCAGTCTTTATCTTTGGCTAATTTTCATCCTGACAATACTGCTGGTGGTTGTTTTATCATCAAAGAACAAAGATTGTTAGTTTAAGTTTCTGTATTAAAACTGAAAATTACGCATTTAAATCAAACTGTCATTAACAAGTGTTTAACCTCTTGCCTGAGGTTAAATTTCGGTGTACTGTGTGAAAAAATGAACATTAAAAATTAACTTGTTCATTGTACTCGTGAATAAATGCTTGGAAGGTGAGTTATGTCTACCCTGTTACCCCTTATTGGTGTTATTGCGTGTAACCAACGATTGGGTTCACACCCTTTTAATATTGTTGGCGAAAAATACCTATTAGGTGTGGTAAATGGTGCTAAGGGGTGGCCACTTGTGATCCCATCCTTAGGCGCGGACCAACCTATCGAAGCCATTCTGGCAAGACTTGACGGTATTCTGTTTACGGGTTCGCCCTCTAACGTTGAGCCACACCTTTATGCGGGGGTACCGAGTGAAGCGGGTACTCACCACGATCCTAAGCGTGACGCTACGACACTACCACTTATTCGAGCTGCCATTGCTGCGGGAGTCCCCGTGCTTGGGATTTGTCGCGGTTTTCAGGAAATGAACGTGGCTTTTGGTGGCAGTCTGCACCAGAAGTTACACGAAGTGGGCGGTTTTATTGAACATAGAGAAGATAAAGAGGCCTCGTTAGAGGTGCAATATGGGCCATCCCACAGTATTACTGTGGAGCCTGGGGGGGTCATTTACGAGGCTTGGGGCCGTAACTCTGCAGAGGTTAACTCTGTGCATACTCAAGGCGTGGAGCGCCTTGGGATGGGGTTGCGGCCAGAAGCTTGTGCTCCTGATGGTCTTGTGGAGGCTTTCTCCGTGATAGATGCCACTGAATTTGCCCTCGGTGTGCAATGGCATCCTGAATGGAAAGTAAGTGAAAACCCATTTTACCTCTCAATATTCAATGCCTTTGGCGATGCGTGTCGTCGTAGGGCTACAACTCGAGTGAAATAAAATGAATAAGCTAATCGCTTTTTTAAAAGAACGAAAAATCACAGAAGTCGAATGTGTTATCAGTGATATGACTGGTATCGCCCGTGGCAAAATTGCCCCAGTAGATAAATTTCTCGATGAAAAAGGTATGCGCTTACCCGAAAGCGTGTTGCTGCAAACCGTCACCGGTGACTTTGTCGACGATGATATCTATTACAGTTTGCTCGATGATGCCGATATCGATTTTGTCTGCGTTCCCGATGAAAATGCAGTATTTATGCTGCCTTGGACGATTGAAGCTACGGCACAGGTGATCCACGATTGTTACGACAGAATGGGCAATCCTATCGAATTATCACCTCGTAACGTCTTGAAAAAAGTGCTGTCTCTTTATGATGAAAAAGGCTGGGAGCCTGTTATTGCACCTGAGATGGAGTTTTACCTGACCAGCCGTAGCGATGATCACGATTTACCCCTCAAGCCGCCTATTGGCCGCTCAGGCAGACCGGAAGCGGGACGTCAGTCTTTTTCAATTGATGCCGCCAACGAATACGATCCTCTGTTTGAAGATATGTATGACTGGTGTGAAATTCAGGGTTTAGATATTGATACGCTTATCCATGAAGATGGCCCAGCACAGATGGAGATTAACTTCAGTCACGGTAACCCGTTATCATTGGCGGATCAGGTATTTGTGTTTAAGCGCACTCTACGTGAAGCGGCATTAAAGCATAATGTTTGCGCTACCTTTATGGCAAAACCCGTAACCGATGAGCCGGGTAGTGCTATGCATATTCATCAAAGCGTGATTAACAAAGAAACCGGTAAAAATATATTTACCAACGAAGATGGTACGCAAAGTGCGTTGTTTTTGAGCTATATCGCAGGGCTACAGAAATTTATCCCTGAACTCCTACCTTTGATGGCCCCAAATGCTAACTCGTTCCGTCGATTCTTACCGGGAACCTCTGCGCCCGTTAACTTGGAATGGGGTGTTGAAAATAGGACCTGTGGTTTACGTATTCCGGAATCTTCACCTCAAAATCGTCGTATTGAAAACCGCATTCCTGGTGCGGATGCTAACTGCTACTTAGCCATTGCTGCGAGTTTACTCTGTGGTTATATCGGTATGGTCGAGGGACTCAAACCCTCCACACCCGTTCAAGGTAAATCCAATGAAAGCCGGAGCAATAACCCACACTGCTTACCATTAACCTTGGAAGAGGCGTTAGCCGCGATGGAAGAAAGTGATGCCTGTAAGGAATATTTAGGTGAGTCCTTTACCACGGGCTTTGTGGCCGTCAAACAGGCCGAGCTTGAAAATTTCCGCAGAGTGGTGAGTTCGTGGGAGCGAGAATTTTTATTACTCAGTGTATAAAATGTTTTACATAGGTTGCACTGTTTTTGTTCAATGTTGTCATTTTGTTAACGGATTCTAACGCCTGACAATGAGAACATTCAAACAGTGATTAAAAACTCTCTGCACCATTTTGGGTTGCTTGCTTAACTTTGGTGCAGAGTGCTTTTAACCTTAAGTGCTTACTTTGGATAAAGGGAAGATTTATCTGCTCTTTTGAGTGCTCATTCATTTAGTGTCTCTGTGTGCGGTGCTTGGGTCCTAAGAGTAAATACATAAAGTTGAACCTGTAAGTTTGGTTTTAACTGGCTGTTAGTTAATAACTTTGTAAGATGGTTGCAGCGGTTTCCCTAGGGGCTTGAGGCATTTGCCTTAATATTGCAAGATGTATGGTGTTACGATAACTAGTCTATTTTTATGCTTGTTAATGCAAATATAGATATAGATAAATTTGGCATGAAATCTGATAATCCCATTCATTGCAGCGACCTAGAGATGAAGGCATTATGGTGCTGTAGAGACTGCCGATGCGGTTTTTAAGGTGTAGCATTGGTCGAGAATAACAACAATAACCGAGCAGATGGTCGGTGACACAATTTCAGAATTGTTAAAGGCAATTCTGCTACCCGAGAAAGGAGAAAGCATGAAGCTATTTAATAAGATGACGACTTTGGCGCTAGTAACCGCAGGATCACTTGCCAGCGTAGCTGCTCAAGCTGAAGAAGTTGTGCGTGTATATAATTGGTCTGATTATATTGCAGAAGACACCTTAGAAAACTTCAAAAAGGAAACTGGGATTCGGGTGATTTACGATGTGTTTGATAGCAACGAAGTCGTCGAAGCTAAGTTATTATCTGGTCGCAGCGGCTATGACATCGTTGTCCCATCTAACCATTTCCTCGCTAAACAGATTAAGGCCGGAGCATTCAAGCCACTAGACCGCTCTAAACTTACCAATTTTAAAAACCTCAATGCTGACCTGATGAAGCTGTTAGAGAAGGCCGATCCAGGTAATCAATATGCAGTCCCTTATCTGTGGGGAACGAATGGTATTGGTTACAACATCAATAAAGTGAAAGCGGCTGTGGGTGAAGATGCACCATTAAATTCTATGGAGCTGATCTTTAACCCAAAATATGCTGAAAAAATCTCTAAATGTGGCTTTGCCATGTTAGATTCGGCCGATGATATGGTGCCACAGGCGATGATTTATCTTGGGCTCGATCCTAACAGTACTAAGGCCGAAGATTACGAAAAAGCCGGTGAGTTACTCGAAAAGATTCGTCCCTATGTGACGTATTTCCATTCATCACGTTATATCTCTGATCTCGCCAATGGTGATATTTGCGTGGCTTATGGTTTCTCTGGTGATGTGTTCCAAGCTGCTGCCCGCGCCGATGAAGCGGGTAATGGCAATAAGATTGGTTACTCTATTCCTAAAGAAGGCGCCAACCTGTGGTTTGATATGTTAGCCATCCCAGCAGACGCCACTAACGTGGAAAATGCTCACAAGCTTATCAACTACTTACTTCGCCCTGAGGTGATTGCACCTATCTCTAACTATGTGGCTTACGCAAATCCTAACGATCCTGCGCAGCCCTTAGTCGATGAAGCGATTCGCAATGACCCAGCGATTTATCCACCAAAAGAAGTATTAGATAAATTGTATATTGGCGAAATTCGTCCATTGAAAATCCAACGTGTATTAACTCGCGTCTGGACCAAAGTGAAATCTGGCCAATAATCGACATGGGGCAAGCACAGCTTGCCCCTTTTGATAAACAAGACAATGGCAGCTCCTTTGGACATTAAGTCTGCAAGATTAAATCTCTATTCATTAATTCATTGTGTAAATCTCAAGTGTTGAATGTGTTATCACATCAATACTCGGGTGGAGAAGTACTATGGCAAGCACCTCGGGCGTCACCAATAAACCCACTACAAAGACGCAAGAAAAAGTCCTGCTTAAGATTGAGCGGGTCAGTAAGCTGTTTGATGATGTGCGTGCAGTTGACGACGTATCATTGACGATCAATAAAGGCGAAATTTTTGCCTTACTTGGAGGCTCAGGCTCGGGTAAGTCTACCTTGTTGCGTATGCTCGCGGGGTTCGAAAGACCGACTTCTGGGCGGATTTTTCTCGATGGTGAAGATATTACCGATCTACCGCCTTATGAACGTCCGATCAATATGATGTTTCAATCCTATGCGCTATTTCCCCATATGACTGTGGCACAAAATATCGCCTTTGGTTTGAAGCAAGACAAGTTACCGAAAGCTGAAATTGAGCAACGCGTTCAGGAAATGCTCAAGTTGGTACATATGGAGCAATACGGGAAACGTAAACCGCATCAGCTTTCTGGTGGTCAGCGCCAACGGGTCGCCCTTGCTCGATCTTTGGCAAAACGTCCGAAATTATTATTGCTTGACGAGCCAATGGGTGCACTAGATAAGAAACTGCGTACTCAGATGCAGTTAGAAGTGGTTGAAATCCTCGAACGTGTTGGTGTGACCTGTGTGATGGTGACCCATGATCAGGAAGAGGCCATGACCATGGCGGGCCGGATCTCGATTATGAGTGATGGTTGGATAGCTCAAACTGGCTCTCCTATGGATATCTACGAGAGTCCAAATAGTCGCATGATTGCCGAATTTATCGGTTCAGTGAACCTCTTTGGCGGCGAGATTGAAGTGGACGAAGTCGACCACCTCATCATTAAACCCAATGATTTAGTACAGCCTTTCTATGTGGGTTACGGGGTAACCACCAGTGTTGAAGAAAAACACGTATGGCTCGCTGTGCGCCCTGAGAAAACCATTATCAGCCGTGAACAACCTGAAGGTGAATACAACTGGGCTAAGGGCATAGTGCATGATATTGCCTATTTAGGTGGGATCTCGGTGTACTACATTCGCCTTGAAAATGGTCAGATTGTGCAATGCAGTATGACAAACCGTGAACGTCGCGCCGACCATGCAACCTGGGATGATGAAGTGTTTATCAGTTGGGAGGACACCAGTGGCGTGGTGTTAAGATCATGAAGATAAAGTCCAAACTTAAATGGCTTAAAGGACGCTTCTGGACGATAAGTCTACCTTATACTTGGCTATTGCTGTTCTTCGCCTTGCCCTTTGCCATTGTCCTTAAAATTAGTTTCTCTACGGCGGCGATTTCAATTCCGCCCTATGAGGCGACTTTTCAATATGCAGATGATGTACTAAATATCTTCCTGCATTTGGGTAACTATTTGATGTTGCTAGATGATTCGCTGTATTACACCGCGTATCTCAGCTCATTAAAAATGGCGCTCATTTCAACCATTGGTTGTTTGATCATTGGTTATCCTATGGCCTACGCCATTGCCCGTGCGCCAGCAAGGTTGCAAACCGTGCTGTTGTTATTGGTGATGCTACCTTCTTGGACCTCGTTCTTAATCCGCGTTTATGCCTGGATGGGGATCTTAAGTAACACGGGGATTATCAATAACACATTGATGTGGTTAGGAGTCATTTCTGAGCCATTGCAAATCTTGAACACCAATATCGCCGTCTATATCGGGATTATCTATGCCTATTTGCCCTTTATGATCTTGCCGCTGTATGCGACCTTAGTGAAGTTAGATATGAGCTTGATTGAGGCAGCTTCGGATTTAGGATCAAGTCGAATTAACACTTTCTGGAAAATTACTTTTCCTTTATCCAAAAGTGGGGTAATTGCTGGATCGATGTTGGTATTTATTCCGGCAGTCGGCGAGTTTGTGATCCCTGAACTGCTCGGCGGTCCAGATTCGTTAATGATAGGTAAAGTGTTGTGGCAGGAATTCTTCAATAACCGTGATTGGCCTATGGCCTCATCACTGGCGATTGTGATGCTGGCACTACTGATTATTCCTATTACCTTATTCCATCGCTATCAAGCACGTAGTTTGGAGAAAGACCTATGAAAAAGCTGAGTTTTTCTTCTGTAATGCTGTGGTTTGGGTTGTTCTTTTTATACGCGCCTATGCTGATTCTAGTGATCTATTCTTTTAACGAATCCAAGCTTGTGACAGTGTGGGGCGGTTTTTCACCTAAGTGGTACGGCGAGCTATTTGCCGATCAGCAGATCCTCGATGCCGTATGGACCAGCCTAAGAATTGCGTTTTACAGCTCCACTATGGCGGTGATTATCGGCACTATGGCTGCCTTTGTGATGACGCGGTTTAAGCGTTCATGGGCCAAGCTCACCTTGTCGAATATGATCACAGCGCCCTTGGTTATGCCCGAGGTCATCACGGGTTTGTCATTACTGCTGCTATTTGTGCATTTGGCAGATCTTTTAGGTTGGCCGAAAGAGCGCGGCATGGTGACAGTATGGATTGCCCATTCGACCTTCTGTGCGGCCTATGTGGCTGTGGTGGTGTCTTCAAGATTGCGTGAGTTAGATATGTCAATCGAAGAGGCGGCAATGGATCTTGGTGCAACACCGCTTAAGACCTTCTTCCTGATCACTGTGCCTATGATTTCGCCGGCATTAGTGGCGGGGTGGTTGTTATCCTTTAGTCTGTCACTCGATGACTTAGTGATTGCAAGCTTTGCCTCAGGCCCCGGTGCGACGACCTTACCTATGGTGGTGTTCTCCTCGGTGCGTTTGGGCGTATCGCCTAAGATCAACGCATTGGCAACACTTATCATTCTATGTGTGTCGTTAATTGCCTTCCTGTCGTGGTATATGGCAAGACGCGCCGAAAAACGTGAACGGATGCCGCTTAACTAATGTGTACTAACATGCACAAATGAGGATTCCAGTGCTGAGATTCAAGAGAGAGTGAGCAAGCACTGAGTCGAAATCTCGAGTGAAAAAGGATGGCCTTAATACCAAAGGCCATCCTTCTCTCTTCCCGCCAAGTCTTCTTATCTGTACCTCTACACTCAATTTTCAAATCTGTTTAAGACATAAAGGACACCTTGTTTGAAATATCAAACATTGTGTAAATTATTGTGCTTTTATGGCTAGTGTTTCCCGATTTGAAGGTGTAGGATGTGATAGTTGTTTAAAATAATGAACATAAAAATCAAGGGAACATCATGTCAGCCATACCTCACACTGGATCATATTATGCGGCATCGGCCAACGATAAGGTTGAGCGCGCGCGTTTACAGGAATCGATTGAAGCCGATGTTTGTGTGATTGGTGCGGGGTATACAGGCCTGTCTGCCGCACTGCATTTACTCGAATCGGGTTTTAGTGTGGTGGTGCTCGAAGCGGCGCGAATTGGTTGGGGAGCCTCGGGGCGTAATGGCGGACAAATCGTCAACAGCTATAGCCGTGACATTGATACCATTGAAAAAACCGTTGGCAAAGAACAAGCCAAGCTCTTTGGTCAAATGGCCTTCGAGGGCGGACGCATCATCCGTGAACGTATTGCTAAGTACAACATTGACTGCGATCTAAAAGATGGCGGCGTATTTGCGGCGATGAACGAAAAGCAGATGGGACATTTACGCCATCAAAAGCAGTTATGGGAAAGCCATGGTCATGTTGGCAAGCTTGAGATGCTCGATGCAAACGGCATTCGAACTGTGGTAAATACTGAGCGCTATGTCGGCGGTATGTTGGACAAGAGCGGCGGCCATATTCACCCGCTGAATTTAGCCTTGGGTGAAGCCCGTGCAGTAGAATCCCTCGGCGGCAAGATTTTTGAAGACTCAGCGGTGCTGCGGGTCGATGAAGGCGATAGTCCTGTCGTACACACCGCTAAGGGCAGTGTAAAAGCCAAGTTTGTGGTGGTGGCAGGTAACGCTTACCTCGGTAAACTTATGCCAGAATTACAAGCCAAGTCTATGCCTTGCGGTACCCAAGTGATCACCACAGAGCCTTTGGATGAAGAGCTGGCTGCAAGTCTGTTGCCCCAAGACTACTGCGTCGAAGATTGTAACTATCTGCTTGATTATTTTAGGCTGTCTGGTGACAAGCGCCTGATCTACGGCGGTGGTGTAGTGTATGGTGCCCGCGATCCTGCGGATATTGAATCCCTGATTATCCCGAATATGCTCAAAACCTTCCCACAGTTAAAAGGGGTTAAGGTTGATTATGCTTGGACGGGTAACTTTTTATTGACCTTATCGCGCCTACCACAGGTCGGCCGTATTGGTAAAAATATCTATTACTCACAGGGTTGTAGTGGCCATGGCGTCACTTATACCCACTTGGCAGGCAAGTTAATTGCCGAAATGCTCAATGGTCAAGCCACGCGTTTCGATGCTTTTGCGGCGCTGCCCCATTATCCCTTCCCCGGCGGACACGCCTTACGTGTGCCTTTTAGTGCGTTGGGAGCATGGTATTACAGTCTAAGAGACAAATTAGGTATTTAATTTATTTGAATTTTTTATACGAGGTAAGGTATTACCTCGCCGCGAGAGGAATTTCCTGTGTTGTTAAAAGACCCGAGTCTGCTGCGTCAGCAATGTTATATCAATGGTCAGTGGTGCGATGCGCAGTCAAAAGAAACTGTCGCTATCGCTAATCCCGCGACGGGCGCGGTGATCGCAAGCGTCCCTGTGATGGGGCAAGCCGAAACGCAAGCGGCGATTGCGGCAGCTGAAGCGGCATTGCCTGCATGGCGAGCACTTACTGCAAAAGAGCGTGGTGCCAAGCTGCGTCGCTGGTTTGAATTAATTAATGAAAACAGTGATGACTTAGCGCTAATGATGACCACTGAGCAGGGCAAACCCCTTGCCGAAGCGAAGGGTGAAGTCACCTACGCCGCCTCCTTTATCGAATGGTTCGCCGAAGAGGCGAAACGCGTCTATGGCGATACGATTCCAGGGCATCAGGGCGATAAACGCATCATGGTGATCAAACAGCCCGTGGGCGTGACCGCGGCTATTACTCCTTGGAACTTCCCAGCGGCGATGATCACCCGCAAAGCCGCACCAGCACTGGCTGCCGGTTGTACTATGGTGGTGAAACCTGCGCCGCAAACGCCTTTTACCGCATTAGCCTTGGCCGTGCTTGCCGAGCGCGCCGGGATCCCCGCTGGGGTATTCAGTGTGATCACCGGTGATGCTATCGGCATTGGTAATGAGATGTGCAGTAACCCAGTCGTGCGTAAGTTGTCTTTCACCGGCTCGACCCAAGTGGGCATTAAGTTGATGGAGCAATGCGCGCCGACGCTGAAGAAATTATCTTTAGAATTAGGCGGCAACGCGCCATTTATCGTATTCGATGATGCCAATATCGATGCGGCAGTCGAAGGTGCCATGATCGCTAAGTATCGCAATGCGGGGCAAACCTGTGTCTGCGCTAACCGCATTTATGTTCAGGAGGGCGTGTATGATGAATTTGCTCGCAAGCTCAGCATTGCCGTGGGCAAATTAAAGGTGGGCGAGGGGATTACTGAAGGCGTCACTACGGGACCGCTTATCAATCGCGCGGCGGTAGAAAAAGTCCAGAGCCACCTTGAGGATGCGCTCAGTAAAGGGGCGACAGTAGTCGCGGGCGGTAAGCCCCATAGCTTAGGCGGCAACTTCTTCGAGCCCACGGTACTGACGCATGTCGATAGCAGTATGCGCGTGGCCCGTGAAGAAACCTTTGGCCCACTGGCGCCGCTGTTTAAGTTTACCGATGTGGACGATGTGATTAAGCAAGCCAATGATACCGAGTTTGGGTTAGCGGCTTATTTTTATGGCCGTGATATCTCCTTAGTGTGGAAAGTGGCCGAGGCATTGGAATACGGCATGGTAGGTGTCAACACTGGGTTGATCTCCACCGAAGTCGCGCCGTTTGGCGGAATGAAATCCTCAGGGCTCGGCCGAGAAGGCTCTAAGTTCGGTATCGAAGAATATTTAGAAATCAAATATATCTGTATGTCTGTTTAAGTGACTGACGCTTGACAGGCAATGCGACTTCAGCAAGTTGGGAATGCAAGTAAGGAACACAAAATGAGCACAACTAATGATTCATTAATGGCACGTCGCCAAGCCGCTGTAGCTGGTGGAGTGGGTCAAATTCACCCAATTTTTACTGCCCGCGCTGAAAACGCGAGTGTGTGGGATGTTGAAGGTCGAGAGTTTATCGACTTTGCAGGTGGTATTGCTGTGCTCAACACTGGGCATTTACATCCTAAGGTTAAGGCGGCTGTTGCGGCGCAGCTTGAGGACTTCTCCCACACCTGTTTTATGGTGCTGGGTTATGAAAGCTATATTCAAGTCTGTGAAAAACTGAATCAGTTAGTGCCGGGGGATTTTGCCAAGAAGACGGCCTTATTCACCAGCGGCTCAGAAGCGGTTGAAAATGCAGTTAAAGTTGCTCGAGCATATACTAAGCGGGCGGGCGTGATTGCCTTTACCTCGGGTTATCATGGTCGCACTATGGCGGCACTGGCGTTAACGGGAAAGATCGCGCCTTACAGTAAAGGCATGGGGTTAATGTCGACGAATGTGTTCCGCGCTGAGTTTCCCTGTGCGCTACACGGCGTGTCCGATGATGATGCGATGGCCTCTATCGAACGTATCTTTAAAAATGATGCCGAGCCGAGCGATATTGCCGCAATTATTCTCGAACCTGTGCAGGGCGAAGGCGGGTTTTATGCCGCTTCGCCAGCCTTTATGCAACGTTTACGTGCACTTTGTGACCGCGAAGGCATTATGCTTATCGCCGATGAAGTGCAAACGGGGGCGGGTCGCACGGGGACCTTCTTTGCGATGGAGCAAATGGGCGTGAGCGCCGATATCACCACCTTTGCGAAATCCATTGCCGGCGGCTTCCCCCTCTCAGGTATTACGGGTAAAGCTGAAGTTATGGATGCCATTGGCCCTGGTGGCCTTGGCGGCACCTACGGCGGTAACCCACTGGCCTGTGCGGCGGCGCTCGCCGTACTTGAGGTGTTTGAAGAGGAAAAGCTGCTTGAGCGTGCCAATGCGATTGGCGAGCGGATTAAGTCGGCGTTAAATACCATGCAAGTCGAACATCCACAAATTGCCGATGTGCGCGGCTTAGGGGCGATGATCGCCATTGAATTGATGGAGGATGGTAAACCAGCACCTCAGTATTGCGCGCAAATCTTAGCAGAGGCTAGAAACCGAGGATTGATTCTCCTCTCCTGCGGCACCTACGGAAACGTGCTGCGTATTTTGGTGCCATTGACAGTGCCAGACGAGCAGCTCGGAGCGGGGCTGGGCATTCTTAAAGCCTGCTTCGATGCCGTGTTAAAAGGTTAATAGCCATAAAAAATCCCGCTTAGGCGTAATGCCGATCAGTTAAGACAGATCGCTTGACGATCTCGCTGAAAAGATCAAAATCCGATGACCTCATGTCATCGGATTTTTTATGCAACTCTCAGAAGCACTCGCCCGTACTCATATTACCCGCCTAACCGAATTCACCTGCTTAGCAGATGTGTTAGAACCTGAATTAATTCAATCTTGCCTAGACTCTCAGGGCGTTGCGACGTTAAGACGCCGTAAATTGCCGATGGACGCGATGATTTGGGCCGTTATCGGAATGGCTTTGTTCCGAGGGGAGTCTGTTCGGTCACTCATCAACAAACTCGACATTGTTTTGCCGCAAGAGATTGATTATGTTGCACGCAGCGCCGTGACTCAGGCGCGTAAACGATTGGGCAGTGAGGTTATTAGAGAAGTATTTAGCCGCAGCGCCAATACCTGGCACGCGAGAGCTGAACATCCTCATTGGTGCGGTCTTAACTTGTATGGTGTTGACGGTGTCGTGTGGCGGACACCCGATAGTGTTCAAAATCAAGCCGCCTTTGGACGAACCGCCAACGCTTTAGGCGAAGCGGCTTATCCGCAAATTCGCATGGTTTGCTTGATGGAGTTAAGCAGCCATTTATTGGTCAACAGCGCCTTTGATTCGGTTGCCGAAAATGAAATGAACTTAGCGTCCCAGCTCATTCCTAGCATTCCCAATCACAGCCTAACCCTATTTGACCGAGGATTTTACTCGCTCGGCCTGCTGCACGCTTGGCAGCAAGCGCAACCTGATAGCCACTGGTTGTTGCCATTGAAGAAAGGCACTCAATATGAAGTAGTGCGAACGCTGGGGAAACATGACCAGTGGGTGAAACTCACCACGACACCTCAAGCCAGAAAGAAATGGCCGCAGCTCCCAGATACCCTTGAAGCGCGTTTATTGACTAAGACAGTGAAAGGTAAGTCAGTCGCCATTTTGACCTCGTTGACAGACCCGATGCGTTACCCCAGCGAAGACATCGTCGACTTATATGCCCATCGATGGGAAATCGAACTGGGCTATAGAGAGATGAAACAACATCTACTGGAGAGCCGTTTTACGCTCCGCAGTCAACTACCGGAGCTGGTGACTCAAGAGTTATGGGGCGTGCTACTGGCCTACAATCTCATTAGATATAAGATGTTGCTGATGGCTAAAAGCTTGCCATCGGTCCATCCCAATCAACTGAGTTTTCGGGATGCGGCGAGTTATATCATCTTCAAGTTGACACAACTGTCATCACAAACACCGGGGAATGTCCCGAGAGACGTATTGGATATAGAACGAAATGCACGGCAATTTAAGCTGGATGGTAAACGGGAAAGGGCATATCCACGAGTCCTTAAAATGAGCAAAAACAAGTTTCCGGTTAGACCAAAGAAAAATGCCGTTCACTCTTAAGTGAACGGCATTACGCTTAGGCGGGATTTTTTATGGCGTGGTTTAACGCTTAAGTTCTTTTAATTTCCATCAGGATTTGTAGCGCGCGCTCACGTTTGTCCTGATCATACAAATCGTTAGTAAAGATAAACTCATCGACACCCAGCTCCCTCACTATCATCTCTAAGCGGTGCTTGATGGTGGTGGGGCCTCCGGTGACGGATAAGCCTAAGAAGTTATCGACATAGGTTTTTTCCTGCTCGCTCCACAGCCCGTCCATACTGTTCACGGGTGGTTTTAACCACAGCGCTTCGCCACGGATCAGCGCAAGTACCCGTTGCTTGGAGGTGGTACTCAAGTATTCGGCTTCGGCGTCCGTCTCGGCAGCGATTAGCGGCAGGCCAAGCATGACATAGGGCTTATCCAACACCTGAGATGGCTTAAAGTCGCGGCGGTAAATCTCAATCGCATCGTAGAGGAATTTTGGCGCAAAATGCCCTGCAAAGACATAGGGCAAGCCGCGCTGTGCCGCAAGCTGGGCGCTAAACAGGCTTGAGCCGAGTAGCCAAATCGGTACATGGGTGCCTTCGCCGGGAATCGCTCTGACGGGATGATGGCCATTGTAGTCGCCGAGTAAGGTTTGTAACTCGCTCACCTCGGCGGGAAATTGCTCCGCGCGGCTCATATCGCGGTTAAGGGCGCGGCTGGTGATTTGATCGCTCCCTGGCGCGCGGCCAAGCCCTAAATCGATACGTCCAGGATAAAGACTTTCGAGCGTACCAAACTGCTCGGCAACCACTAGGGGGGCATGGTTGGGCAGCATAATCCCGCCCGCGCCGACGCGAATGCGTTTAGTATTCTCGGCAATATAGCCAATTAATAACGATGTTGCGGCGCTGGCGATACCGGGCATATTGTGGTGCTCGGCAAACCAGAATCGATTAAAACCTAAGTCATCGGCAACCTTAGCGTATTGCAGGCTGGCGCGTAGCGTGTCTCCGATGCAGGCGCCATGGCGAACAGGTGCAAGCTCTAACAGTGAAAAGGGAATCTCCGCCAGAGGAGATTTAGCCGCGGGCACAGCCTGCGATGGGATGACAGATGATGTTGATGTGGATGATGTAGCCATAAATTAAGCGCCTCTTTGCGTGTGTCAGCTCTGTCGCAACGGCCTTATTTGGTGTCCCACGGATGAATGTGGTGGGCGCTAAAGCGATTGTTCTGTCAGTGCTGATTGAGTCTTACCCTAGGATATGGTGACGTATCAACGATAAACAAGCTCAAGGCTTTAGCTTAACACTGAGTTAAAATTGGAACCGAACATCTTAGTTTTGCAAACAGGGGTGAAAGCCTTATCCCAAGCCGATGCATGAAAAATCAGCACAGAAAGTTCAGATTGTTTGGTGATGAGCAGTAACCTAAAGGTATAAAAAAACTGCCGCAAGCGGGGCTTGTCGGCAGTTTTTATCGCTCACATATCACTTATGTGAATGAAGGATTATTGCTCGGCTTTCACATCACGTAGTGATGCCGCCGCGTTATCTTCAATGCTGTTATGGGCGTGATGACTTTCTGTCAAACGGCGCATTAGCGGTAATACGGCTAAGGCGATAAAAGTACAGACCACGGCCGCAATACCTAATTTATTGAATAGATTGGTATAGACGGGCAGAGTTTGCAGTGGATCGACTAAGTCCTGTGGCACGCTGGCAAAGTTAGCCACAACGCCGCCCAAGTACTGGGAAATCCCCGATGCCACGAAATACGCGCCCATCATAAAGCCGCCCATACGAGCCGGTACGTAGCGAGCGATCATGGCTAAACCAAGACCACTGACCAGTAATTCACCCAAAGAGTAAGAAGCGTAACCCCAAATCATTACCCAAGAAGAGGTTTTACCCTCAACGGCAAATTGACCTGCAAATCCGTAGATAAAGAAGCCAATCGCGACAACCGCAAAACCTAAGGCAAACTTAGCGGCAATCGAAAAGTCTTTATTATTGCGACCAGCCCAAGAATAACTCCAAGCCAGCACAGGGCTTAACACCATGATCCAGATTGGGTTAAGTGCTTGGAATTGTGCAGGAGACCAAGTCCATAAATGGGTACCAAAGACTTGGAAATCCCAATCGACGTTACGCAGCGCAAACAGGGCCAGCGAAGTCGACATTTGTTGATAGAAGATAAAGAAGAAGACGGTTTGCACTGTGAGGATAAGCGCTGCTATAAGGCCGGCACGCTCACTTGGCTCACTGGTACGAATTAAGTGGAAGAAAATCCCTAATACTGCCACACCCGCGGCATACACGAATACTCGGGCAACATCTTCATATTCAAGAATGATCGCCGAAGCAACAACGGAAAGTGCCGCTAATATCAATACGATCGCAAGATTCTTTTTGTTGACGGGGCGAGTATCAGGCTCTGAACCATAGTTGGCGAGGCTCTTATACATCAGGGCATAGTTACCTAAGCCGACGATTAGGCCCACACAGCACACGGCAAAAGCGGCATGCCAGCCAAATTCGTTACCATATTGCGCGTTAACATAGTCCTTAATCCAAGGCGTTAACAGCATAGAGAAAGTCGAACCTACGTTTACCGCCATGTAGTAGATGGTAAAGGCGCTGTCGATCTTAGAGTCATCACCTTCGTAAATCTTACGGACTAAGTTACCGGCATTGGGTTTAAATAGGCCGTTACCGACCACAATCACCCCAAGAGCGGAGAACATAAACCAAGTGTTTTCGGTCGGCACTGTCATCAGGGCATAGCCGACAGATAAAATCCCCGCACCGAGCAACATAGTGCGTTTGGTGCCGAGAATTTTATCCCCAACCCAACCACCTATGGCTGGCGACACGTAAATCAGCGCCGCACAGGCACTCCAAACTAAGTTTGCACGGGAGTCATCAAAGCCAAGACGCTGCACCATAAAGTACACGATCAGCGCTTGCATGCCGTAATAACCAAAACGTTCCCATAATTCGATAAGTGACACAGTCATAAACGAATGTGTCTTGCTTACCTGATTGGTACCAAGAGTCATAAAGCTTGCTTCCGTTATTGTTGTTTTGTGTTTAAGGCCAAGAGTATAAGGCGATAGCCTGCGCAAACCAATGCCACAACGCCAAAGAATAGACTTTGTTACAAATGAAATGGGTGTTTTTAATCTGGAATTAATTTTTGTAAAAAAGTGTGGCTCGCTAATCTTTGTGGTTTGTGAGTTTGGTCATATTTGCGTTCATCGATTTGGGATAAATATCAAATTGCCACCTATTGGGATAAAGGTCGCAATTGGCCCTAAATCTGTCGGTGAAAAGTTTTACTTATAGTTAACAATTCACTATCTTAAAGACTGGTAATCCCGACGCAGAGTGCTATTTTTTAAATTAGTCAGCAAAAATAAAAATGAACTAGATCAAAATAATTAGGCTCTTGACCTTATATTTGGAGTTTACTCGATGAAGCATTTGTCCATCAGTACTAAGTTGTTGTGGATCACTTCCGCCTTATTTCTCTCAATAGTGGCTATTCTCTCCATCAGTCTATGGTGGACCCTCTCGGATCAAAATGCTGAACTTTCCTACCAGGTTCAAGAAACATTGCAAAAGGAGACCCACGATAAGCTTGAAGCGCGAGCGGGCGAATATGGCGAAATGGTCGCAGGTTTTATCAACGAAGCTTACCGGATCCCTTATTCCTTTTCAGGCATACTTGAAAGCACGTCAGAAGAATTGCCACTCAAGCGTGATCGTTTAGAACTCGCTGTGGCTGCTGTGTTAAAGAAAAATACGCAAATCTCGTCAATGTATGCCCAGTTCGAAGCTAATGGGTATGATGGACTCGACAGTGAATTTTTAAATGTTAATGTCAGCCATAGTGTTGCTTCATCTGGAGCATTGGAGGTGTATTACACTCGCAATGATGATGGCACAGTTGAACATAACCAAGTTGATGATTCATCGGAAAAATATAAAACAACTCTCAACGAATTTGGTATACGAGATGCTGAATGGTTTTTATGTGCAAAGGAGACCTTAAAGCCTTGTTTAATGGAACCTTATCTCTACGAAATCACCCCTGGCAATACAGCGTTAATGACGTCGTTAACGGTTCCTGTACTTAAGCATAAACAATTTATTGGTGTGGTTGGGGTGGATCTCAACCTACCAGTATTCCAAGTGTTAATTGATAAACTGTCTAAAAGCCTTTATGACGGCCAAGCTAAAGTGACTTTGCTCAGTACCCGTGGTTTAGTGGTTGCCGCAAGCCACTACAGTAAAAAGGCGCGTCCATTAGCCGAGTCTATTGACCCCAAATTGGCAACACAAATTGTTGGATTGCATAAAAATGGCGGTTACATGGCAAATGACGATGAAATTATCGTTGCCTATCCGATTAATATTCCCCTTGCCAACGCAGAGTGGTCACTTGCGATTCAAGTCCCTAAATCAATGGCACTCAAGAGTTCGATTCAACTAAATGAAAAAATGGACGAAATGGCAACATCACTTGGCAGCATCTTATTGATTGTTGGCCTAGCGGTTTCCATTTTAGCGGTTGTTACCATCAGCATAGTGATCCGCAGCGTGATTGCACCGCTCAAAGTCATTCAGGGACGCGTTGAAAATTTAGCCAGTGCCGATGGCGATTTAACTCAATCGATTGAAGTCGATTCACACGCAGAACTTATCGCTCTGGGTAAAGGATTTAATTCCTTTATCAATAAACTTAAGGATTTAATCTCCGAGCTTAAAGCGTTGGCAGGGCGGACACAGGAGGAAAGTTTATCCTCTGCAAAAATTGCAGAATTAACCCGCGATAGCGTACATCGTCAATATGGTGAGATTGAGAGTGTTGTGACTGCGGTTAATGAAATGAGTGCTACAGCCCTTGAGGTTGCCAAAGCTTCTGAACAAACCGCTGCCGAAACGGAGGCTATGTCACGCAATGTGCGTCTCAGTGAAGAGAGTCTGACTAAAGCGATGGATTATGTGACTACTATGTCGCAAGAGTCTATGCAGGCTAAAGTCGCCGTCAGTAAAGTGGCTGAAAGTAGCACTAATATTAGCCGTATCCTCGAAGTGATTAGCTCCATTGCCGCGCAAACAAACTTACTCGCCTTAAATGCGGCTATTGAGGCTGCTCGCGCAGGTGAGCAAGGACGGGGTTTTGCGGTGGTGGCCGATGAAGTAAGGGCACTTGCCTCCAAAACCCAAAGCTCCACCGACGATATTAGCGTGCTGATTGATGCGCTCCAAAAAGAGGTTCTTAGTGCATCGGGGATTATTGATAAAGGTGCTGAGCGTGCACAAATGGCCGTTTCGCAAACGGAGCAAGCGCTTACCTCCCTTAATTCTATGGTTAGCCAGATTGAGGAGATTTCAGCGCAAGTGACCCATATTGCTGCGGCGGCAGAGGAGCAAAGTGCCGTTACTGAAGAGGTTAATCGAAATATTACTGGCATATCCGACTCAGCCTCTGAACTCGCTCGTCTTGCAGGCGAAGCACAGCAAAGCAGCGTCGTTCTCGCCGAGCTGGTGAAACAACAACATCAGCAATTAGGTAAGTTAAAAACCTAACCAGATGGTCAGCCTCCTGCTATTTAAGGTCTGACAGGCTTTCTAACCTTATCAAGGCGCTAACGTGGTTATCAGTTAGCGCCTTTGTTTTTGCTTTAATTGGGCCATTACCTAAAGGGACAAATCGAAATCGCGTTTGAGTTAGTTATCGGGAATGAGTCGCGTTGGTATGAGTGAGTGTCGACAGATTGCAGAAACAAAAAAGCCCATTATTAAATGGGCTTTTTTGTTGAATTTGGTGGTGGCCCCTCACGGACTTGAACCGTGGACCTAACGATTATGAGTCGTGTGCTCTAACCAACTGAGCTAAGGGGCCTACTAAAGGCAATCGTCATCACCTAAAGCGAGTGGCAGTATACTAAGCTTGTTTGCGCTTGTCACCCGTGTTTTTCGATGAAATTCACCGAATTGATTCAATTGGTTATCTGTTAATCAACAGTTGTTTCTGCAAAGTTTTTTTGCCGTGCGATTCATGGTCAAGGTAATTTAACTCTCTGATTTTGAAAGAGGGTTGAGCTGTATATTGTGCTGGTTTGTTACTCGTTAACTGAATGATGGCGAAAAAAAGCCCCGCAGTGCGGGGCTTAGGCTTAATATTTGACACTTATCTATTCGTCTATCTATTCGTCTAAGAAGGACTTTAAGATTTCTGAGCGTGAAGGGTGACGCAGTTTACGCAGCGCTTTTGCTTCAATTTGACGGATACGTTCACGGGTTACGTCAAATTGTTTGCCCACTTCTTCTAGCGTGTGGTCGGTGTTCATGTCGATACCAAAACGCATGCGCAGTACTTTGGCTTCACGGGCTGTTAGGCCTGCTAATACCTCATGGGTAGCGCTCTTCAAGCTTTCGCTGGTGGCGCTGTCCAGAGGTAATTCGAGGGTGGTATCCTCGATAAAATCGCCTAAATGCGAATCTTCATCGTCACCGATTGGGGTTTCCATGGAGATCGGTTCTTTAGCGATTTTCAGTACCTTACGGATTTTGTCTTCCGGCATCATCATTCGCTCTGCCAATTCTTCAGGTGAGGGTTCGCGGCCCATTTCCTGTAGCATTTGGCGAGAGATACGGTTCAGCTTGTTGATGGTTTCGATCATGTGTACTGGAATACGGATCGTACGGGCTTGGTCCGCGATTGAGCGGGTGATTGCCTGACGGATCCACCAAGTCGCATAGGTCGAGAATTTGTAACCACGGCGATATTCAAATTTATCAACAGCCTTCATCAGACCGATGTTACCTTCTTGGATTAAGTCCAAGAATTGCAGACCGCGGTTGGTGTATTTCTTAGCGATAGAAATTACTAGACGTAAGTTTGCCTCAACCATTTCTTTCTTCGCACGGCGAGCTTTAGCCTCACCGATTGACATGCGGCGGTTAATATCTTTAATCGCGGCAATAACTAAGCCTGTTTCTTCTTCGATGGCGGCCAGTTTGCTACGGCAGCGCTGCACGTCATCCTCAACCATTCTTAAGCCTTCGGCATAAGGTTTGTTTGAGGTTTTTTCTGCATTAAACCAATCGAGATTGGTTTCGTTACCAGTGAAGAACTTAACAAAGTTTTTCTTTGGCATTTTAGCTTGTTCGACGCAAAGCTTCATCAGGAGACGCTCTTGCACGCGAACACGGTCCATCATCGAACGCATACTTTTCACTAAGCGGTCAAATTGCTTAGGTACTAGACGGAACTCTTTAAAAATCTCACCGATCTCAAACAGTGCTTTGATCGATTCTGGATGTTCACGGCCTTTGGCTTCGATGATTTTGAGCGCGTTTTCGTAGGCGGTTCTTAACTGGCTAAAGCGTTCACGAGCCTCTTCAGGATCGGGACCTTTATTACCATCATCATCGCCGTCGGCATCACCGTCTTCGTCTTCCTCGTCTTCCTCATCATCTTCATCTTCAAGATCTTCTTCTGATAATTCAGAACCGATGTGAGTAGCGGTTGGGCCTAAGTCTTCTTCGTCAGGGTTAACAAATCCAGAGATAATATCAGACAGGCGCAGTTCATCGGCTTCATACTGGTCGTATTGCTCAAGGATCATGGCGATCGCTTGTGGGTATTCGGCTACTGAGCTTTGAACTGTGTTAATGCCTTCTTCGATGCGTTTGGCGATAACGATTTCGCCTTCACGGGTCAGCAGTTCAACGGTACCCATTTCGCGCATGTACATACGCACAGGATCCGTGGTGCGGCCAAGCTCACTTTCTACCGTGGCAAGGGCGGCGGCTGCTTCTTCTGCTGCATCTTCGTCTGTGTTGTCTTCCGACATCATCATGTCATCGGCATCGGGAGCCTCTTCGAATACCCGAATGCCCATGTCATTTATCATCTGGATAATATCTTCGATCTGGTCAGAATCGACCATGTCTGCAGGTAAGTGATCGTTCACTTCTGCATAGGTTAAGTAACCTTGCTCTTTACCTTTGGCAAGCAACAGCTTGAGTTGCGACTGCGGAGTATGATCCATAGATATCATCCAAGTTGGGAAACTGTTACAACGACGGACAGTTAGCTCGTGCTAAGTGCCGCGCAAATCGTCAATTATAGCCATGTGCACTTACCTGTGCTAGTCACTGGGATACTGAATGAGGACATTTTTGCCTCAGTTTAGTCCTTTCATGACTGAGATCAGCTTCTGCAGCTGGATCTTTTCTTCCTTAGTATGGGTCTGTTTTAGACTCAATTCCTGATATCGTTGTTCAATATATTGATTGTTCAACCAAACCAGGGTCTGTTTAAACTTTTCGAGCAAGTTTTCTTCCGCCACTTGATGGTCCCATTGGGCTAATTTATGCAGCGTCCCGCTGTGGGGGCTGTCTCTGAATTGCTCAAGTAGTTGTGCGCTGTTTAACTTATGCTCTCGAGTTAACGCCAACAGCAATGGCAGCAAGTCGATGCCTGGCATTTGCAGATGGTTTAATGCTGGTTGCGGAGATAACCCCAGTCCCAGCTCGGGATGCTGTACTAACAAGGCGATGGCAAGTCGCAATGGTGTACCGCGTCCTTTGAGTCCCGTTGATGCTGTGGGCTTAGTTTGTTTGACACTAAAACCCAGTTTTTTCTTCATATCGTCTGAGCTGTTCATTCCTAACTTATGAGCTAAGCTCTCAAGTAGGAGGTTTTGCAGCACAGTGTCTTGAATTTTTTCAATTAGGCCAAAGGCTTGTTTGGCTAAATTACCTTTATCGGTACCGTATTTCGTCGTTAATGTATCAAACAAAAATTCGGGCAGGCTGATAGCACTGTCCATCAGTTGCTCGAATGCGTCTTTACCAATCTTGCGAACCATTGAATCTGGATCTTCAGATTGCGATAAAAACATAAAACGTACTTTATCCCCGGGTTTTAACAGGGGCAAGGCAGTTTCTAAGGCGCGCCAGGCGGCCTCATTACCGGCTCTATCGCCGTCGTAGCAGCAAATGACTTCTTTAGCACTACGCAGCAACAATTGAAATTGTTCAGCTGTCGTCGAGGTGCCAAGCGATGCAACCGCATAATCGACACCATATTGGGCTAGGGCAACGACGTCCATATAGCCTTCGACAATCAGTATTTTGTCTGGATCACGATGACGTTGCTTTAGCTCGTATAGGCCGTAGAGTTCATTGCCCTTATGAAATATGGGCGTTTCTGGAGAATTCAAGTACTTGGGTGTGCCATCTCCCAATACTCTGCCACCAAATCCAATCACACGACCACGGCGGTCGCGAATGGGAAACATCAGGCGGTCACGGAATCTATCGTATCTTTTACCGCTGTCATTGCTGATCAGCATGCCTGCGGTCAGGAGTTTATCCTGTGCATCTTGACTGTGTCGGTAGCGGCTTAATAACCCATCCCAACCGTCGGGTGCAAAACCAATCCCAAAATGCTCAACAATATCATCGGATAATCCGCGATAAGCGAGGTAGTCGATGACTTTTTGCTTGTCTTGGTGTTGTCTTAACTGGGTTTGAAAAAAGCGACTCGCTTCTTCCATTAATTGGTAGAGATCACGGCTTAGGCCATCGTCTTGGCGTTTACCCGTGCCTTGTTCTCTGGGCACTTCTAAGCCCAGTTGTCCGGCAAGATCTTCAATAGCATCGATAAAATCGAGTCTGTCGTACTCCATCACAAAATCGATGGCATTGCCGTGGGCGCCGCAGCCAAAACAATGATAAAACTGTTTATCGCGGCTAACGGTAAACGAAGGTGATTTTTCACTATGAAAAGGACAACAGGCCGAGTAGTTTTTACCCGCCTTTTTCAAGGGCACCTTGCGGTCGATAAGTTCGACGATGTCGGTGCGAGCGATTAGCTCATTGATAAAATCACGAGGTATTGCCATTGAGTGCTTAAAATCTCGCCTTGCGCGAATTTAAACAAACAAGCCGCGCATAGGCACGGCTTGTTCATACATTGAAACGCTAATTATTGCAATTTTGCACGGATCATAGCGCCGATAGCGCCCATGTCTGCACGTCCTTGAACTTTAGGTTTTAATGCTCCCATTACTTTGCCCATATCCGCCATGGAGGATGCGCCTATTTCAGCAATAGCAGCATCGATGAACGCGGCAATTTCCGCCTCAGAGAGGGGAGTAGGCAGGAAAGCTTCAATAACTTGAATCTCTTCTGCTTCTGCTGCGGCCAACTCGCTACGACCCGCTGCTTCATATTGAGCAATCGAATCGCGACGTTGTTTCACCATTTTGGTTAAGACAGCTATAACCTGCTCATCATTCAGAGTTTCGCGGGTATCCACTTCAATCTGTTTGATGGCTGCAAGTGCCATACGAATAGTGCTCAATCTCGCCTTCTCTTTGGCGATCATGGCCTGTTTCATATGGTCTTTTAGCTGATCAATTAGGCTCATAAGAGATTAGTATAAACGTACGCGACGTGCGTTTTCGCGAGAAAGCTTTTTAGCTAAACGTTTAACTGCAGCTGCTTTTGCGCGCTTACGAGCAGTAGTTGGCTTCTCGTAGAATTCACGAGCACGCACGTCGGCTAAAATACCAGCTTTTTCACAAGAGCGCTTGAAACGACGCAGAGCTACGTCGAATGGTTCGTTTTCACGTACTTTAATAATTGGCATACGCCATCACCCCTTAGGTGTAGGTTGTCTGGTTCAATGACTTGAACCAAGTGTATTTAAAATGGTGCGGAATTTTATACCGAGACCACTAGGCTTGTAAAGCCCTAATCATTTCAGCTTGGTTTGGGGGGCTGAATAACGTGATTGTCGGCTGGAGTAATTGTCATCATGCAGGTAGAATTAGCGCCCTTTAAACGTTTTGATTTGAGGCACCATGCGGGTTCTAGGTATTGAGACATCCTGTGACGAGACAGGTATTGCCGTTTATGACGATAAGCTGGGGTTACTTTCCCATGCGTTATATAGTCAGGTTAAGTTGCATGCGGATTATGGTGGCGTGGTGCCTGAACTGGCCTCCCGCGACCATGTGCGCAAAATTGTCCCGCTGATCCGCCAAGCGTTGAAAAACGCCAATACCGACATTGCCGACATCGACGGTATCGCTTATACCAAAGGCCCTGGATTAATTGGGGCTTTATTAGTGGGCGCCTGTGTTGGTCGCTCGCTAGCCTTTGCATGGAACAAGCCCGCCATCGGTGTACATCATATGGAAGGGCATTTACTGGCACCTATGCTTGAGGAAGATGCTCCGGAGTTTCCTTTTGTTGCACTGTTGGTGTCAGGCGGTCATTCCATGTTGGTCAAAGTCGATGGTATCGGCCTTTATGAAGTCTTAGGAGAGTCGGTGGATGACGCCGCCGGTGAAGCCTTCGATAAAACGGCCAAGTTGATGGGGCTGGATTATCCTGGGGGGCCACGGCTTGCCAAACTTGCCGCCAAAGGCGAGCCTGCTGGTTATCAGTTCCCGCGTCCAATGACAGATAGGCCTGGGCTTGATTTTAGTTTCTCCGGCCTTAAAACCTTTACCGCCAATACCATTGCCGCTGAACCTGATGATGAGCAAACCCGCGCCAACATCGCCCGAGCTTTTGAAGAAGCGGTTGTAGATACCTTAGCGATTAAATGTCGCCGCGCCTTAAAACAGACGGGTTATAACCGTTTAGTGATTGCCGGTGGCGTGAGTGCCAACACCCGCTTACGCGAAACCTTGGCTGAGATGATGACCTCTATTGGTGGTCGCGTTTATTATCCTCGTGGTGAATTTTGTACTGATAATGGCGCCATGATTGCCTTTGCTGGATTACAGCGTTTGAAGGCAGGGCAGCAGGAAGACTTAGCAGTAAAAGGTCAACCGCGATGGCCGCTCGATACCTTGCCGCCTGTTGCTTGATATTCTGCGAGTTAATCTAAATAAAAACAGTGCATTAAGCACTGTTTTTATTTATGTATGATAATGCTCAAATGGCTTAGGGCGGAGGAGGACGCTTTTTACGTGATACCTTAGATTCTTCCCCTTTGAGAAGTCGCTGAATATTTTCTTTATGGCGAATGATTATCAGGGTCGAGAGCATCGCAACTGGAATGGTAAACCTATCGTCAAGCCACCAAGTATAAAGTGGTGCAAGCAATGCGGTAATAATGGCAGCAAGGGAAGAGTAGCGGCTAATCAAGACTAAGGCGACCCAAGATGCCATCAAACAGATGGCCAAGTCATCACCAATTGGTGCCATGGCTCCAAACGCTGTTGCAACGCCTTTGCCACCTTTAAAACCAAAAAAGATCGGATAGATATGGCCAAGACAGGCGGCGATTGCGATAAGGCCGAGGGAAATGGCGTCAATTCCCATTAAATAGGCAAGATACGTTGGTAGAGCACCCTTCAGCATGTCGAAAAATAACACCATGGCAGCCGAACTTGCGCCGCCAATGCGCAGCACATTGGTTGCTCCGGGGTTGCCCGAACCCTGCGTTCTTGGGTCGGGAAGGCCTCTTATCCTACACACTAGCACAGCACTTGAGACAGAACCGGCTAAATAGGCGGCCACAATCATCAAAAGTGTCAGTGTTAATTGACTCACATTGGTTTCCTTACACGTCTTAAGGTATTATCGCGCCACAATTTAACGGCCACTTGGCAAGCATTCAGTCATAAGCGATGGCGATTACGCAACTTATCAGGTTGCGATAGTTTCTGAACGAACAAATCCTTTTGGGCGTTATCCTACTTCGGATTGGCCCGAGTAGAAAGTAAATTAGTCGTTCAATTGAACGGTGGATTATACAGACTCTATGGCGTTTAGCTTATCAGACCTCATTGGTATGAGTGAGTAGGAATTAATATGGATAAAGTGCTTATTCGACAATTACGTATTGATACTGTGATTGGCGTCTATGAATGGGAAAAGAAAATTCACCAAAGCTTGTTTTTAGATCTGGATATGGCTTGGGATAATAAGGCCGCAGCGGTAACAGACGATTATCAATACGCGCTCTGCTATGAGACGGTATCGAATCGCCTGACTCAGCTCATTACCGAAAAGCCCATTGAGTTGATTGAGACGGTTGCCGAGCGGATTGCCCAGTGTTTGCTGACCGAGTTTAAGGTGAGTTGGGTAAAAGTGGTGGTGATGAAGCCAGGTGCTGTCCCTTCAGCCGCTTCTGTTGGGGTTGAGATTGAGCGCTCACGTTAATTGAATCTTTAGATTCGGGTTTTCGGTTTGGACGGTTCGGACATTCGTATGGCACGTATATACATTAGTTTAGGTAGTAATATAGAACCCACTCGCTACCTTAAGGCGGGCTTGCTGTCCTTACGGGAATACTTTGGCCCGCTGCAACTCTCCTCAATGTACGAGAGTGAAGCGGTTGGATTTAATGGTACCAACTTTTTAAACATGGTGGTCTGTGCACAAACGAGTCTGAATATTGCTGAGGTAGTTGCGCAGTTTAAGCAAATCGAGCAAAATCACGGCCGGTTGGTGGGGGCCAAAAAGTTTAGTCCAAGAACCTTAGATATTGACCTATTGCTCTACGATGATGTCGTTTGTCAGACCCCTGTGGTACTGCCCCGCGCCGAAATTGTCAGTAATGCTTTTGTGCTTTGGCCTTTAGCGGAAATCGCCCCCAATTTGATTCACCCATTGCAGCTAAAAACCTATGCTGCAATGTGGGATGAATATGATAAAACGTCACAAAAGCTGTGGCCGGTGGCCTTTGAATGGCCTTTTGGACTGACTTTTTAATTGATTGATAGGATTGTCATGGATACGTTTCAGGTAATTATTTTAGCGTTAATTCAAGGATTAACAGAGTTCCTCCCCATTTCAAGTTCGGCGCACCTTATCCTACCTGCACAGCTTTTAGGCTGGGAAGATCAAGGGTTATCCTTCGATGTTGCCGTTAATACAGGTTCATTGTTTGCCGTAGTGATTTATTTTAGGCATGAACTTTGGGCTATGTTTAAGGCGTGGATTGCCAGCATGGTTAAAGGTCAGCATTCTGACGATAGCAAACTGGCATGGTGGATTATTCTTGCTACTTTACCTGCGGTATTTTTTGGTTTTATGGCCAAAGACTTTATCGAAACCCATTTACGCAATGCCGGCGTTATTGCTGTGACAACAGTGGTCTTTGGTTTGCTGCTTTGGTGGGCGGATAAGATGTCACGCCGTGATTTGACGGTTTATCAAACGGGGTGGCGCAAGGCATTATTAATTGGTTTTGCTCAGGCGCTGGCGTTAATCCCGGGGACATCTCGCTCAGGTGCGACGATGACCGCGGCGCTGATGTTAGGTCTTAGCCGCGATGCTGCTGCGCGTTTCTCGTTCTTGATGTCTGTACCTGTCAGCTTAGGCGCGGCTATTTTAGTGGGTAAAGATTTGGCTGAAAGCCCGCTTCCCATTGACTATCAAGCGCTTACACTAGGCACTGTGATTTCTTTCGCTGCGGCTTATCTGTGTATACATTATTTCTTGAAAATCATTAGCCGCATGGGTATGACGCCTTTCGTTATTTATCGTCTTGCCCTTGGTGCTGTGTTGTGTGGATTTATCTTCTTATAATGCACTCGCTCTTTTGCCAAAAAATCGGGTCAAGTACCCGATTTTTGTGTTTTTAGGCATGAATTTTCGTATTTGGAGTTGTTTATGAGCCTTCAATATCAATGTCCTACCTGTAGTTTGCCACTGATGCAACATCAGGCGTCCCAAGGTTTTTATTGTGCGAATAAGCACCATTTTGATAAGAATGAAGCTGGATATTGGGTGTTCACTAAGCCTGCTCGTCAAAAGCCGACGGGGGATAGTCGTCAACAGGTCAGAGCTAAACGGTTCTTACTCGAGTCAGGGATTTTTACGCCTTTAATCGACAAAATGGGTGAGATGATTGCTGCGCATTTACAGGCTGATGATTGTTTGTTGGACTACGAGTGTGCTGAGGGCTTTTATTTACGTGCGTTATCTTCGTTGCTGTCAAGGCTGACAAATGGGATGAACGTCCACTACAGTGGCGTTTCGGATGCAGAAAATACTATTTTTGCTGCAGCTAAAGCGCAAACGCCAGCATCGCTCTATCTCAGTACATCCAAAGCGTTACCCTTTGCAGATAATTGCTTCGATTTTATTACTGTTGTCGATAAGCCGTTGAAGGGAAAAGAATGCGTCCGCGTGCTTAAAGAGCAAGGGCTTATGTTGCAGGTGATCCCAGGTGCTCGGCATTTATGGCAACTCAAGACGCTCATTTATCCAGAACTCATTGAAAAATCAGTCCAAATAAATTTACCTACTGGGTTAATCGTAAAAGAGCAGCAGCGAGTGCAATTTAGTTTATCGATAACAGGTGAACAAGTTTTGGTATTGCTTGATATGACACCTTATGCGTGGCGTGCATCGGATAAAGTCAAACACCTTATTCGGACTCAAGTATTCAATAATCTAGAAATTGACTTTATTTTAGTCTTAGCGCAAAAGTCTTTAATCAGAGCTTAACTCGCTAAAATAAATAATCCTATTGGATGTTTTTTAACCTATTCATAAGCTTAGGTATTCTATTTCTTGATGCTTCTGTAGAGTGAATAATGCAAGTGCATGATAATAATCGAGCTTTTATGTTGCTTTTATGTTAATCCAAGACTGCATGCCTTGGAGTTTGTATTTATTCAGCCGTCGTTCATTACAGATATAACCTCTTAACTGCTTTTGTCTCGCAAATTGCTTGAGTTTGCGCTGTTGTACTTTCATTAAAATACCCGTTAAGAGATTTAATAAAAATAACGTTTTTAGTGAGAACAGGGGAGAGGATTATGAAAAGTGAAAAATCGATTTTACGATGGATATACCAGTTTAAGAATGATTAATACTGGAAAGTCGTTTTCTTTCGATAAGAGTTTATCTTGATGTCAAGCTGAGAGTTTGGTTTGTGAAGCTAATAAGCATTAGCTAAATTTCAGTTATTCAACACAGCTTGGCTTATTACGGAATTAGCTTGTGAAAGCTGACAATCAACCATAAAAAAAGGCTTGGATCGATGTGCTATTCGCTTTCATCTCTCTCAAGCCTTTGATCTTAACCTGATGAATTACAGGTTAATTACCTATCATTACTTCTTGTAACGAGAAGCAACGTTGTCTAGACGGTCGTTAGCGCGTTTAGCTTCTGCTTGTGCGTCCATAGCTGCTGCTTTAGCATCTTTAACGTCTGCAGACAGTTTGCTTTGCTCTGATTTCAGAGAGCCAACATCAGCTGACAATTGATCAACTTTGTTGCCCAGAGTTGCAACGCTTTCTTCCAGAGCAGTAGTGTTTGCACAACCACCTAGTAGGGCAGTCATTGCTAAACCAGCAATCATCAGTACTTTTTTGTTCATTGTAAAAAATCCCTTAAAATAGGTTGGATTTGAATGTTTCGTCACTTGGTAATCGAAACTGCCTAATTATGACATAGCTATTTTAATTTGCTACGAATATTAATGCGTTTAACCACTATAGACATATAAATTTTTTTTTAAAAGCGTTTTTTCCCGGTTATATCGTCATTTCTCATCGAAAAATGGTGTCCCATTTACTAGAAAGTGTTTATGTGTTTACAAAAAAATTACAATTTTATGGCGTCAGTTTGGCTTGTTGGTGTGGCCAGTTGAGTTTCACTTGCTCGACGTTATCAATCCGCCTCAAATTGAGCGCTTGTTTTATCTGTCCTCCCTGAAATCCTGCTGCGATGATGGCTTTTATATCCACATTATTAGCGGCTAAAAAACACGCATTAAGGTAGTCACTTTGCGGGTAGGCTTGATGCTCGAAGCCTGTGCGTCCTCGCATATCGGCGATACAAGCCAATAAGAGTTGATTTAGTCGTTCTGGTTTACGCCAAAAATCGGCTTTATCGAAGACTTTAACAATTGTCTCGGCTCTTAATTCAAATGCTTGGTGTACGTTTTGGTGCAGATCACTAACCAATAGAGCGAGGTCGCGATACTCGTTAGGGACTCGTAACCGTTCACACAGTTTTTTAATGACGGGTAATCCTTTTTGTCCATGGCCATGGTGTTTAGGCCAGTGTTCTTTGGGGCTTAATGCCTTACCCAGATCGTGCACTAAAGCTGCAAAGCGTACCGCTTTGTCTTGAGTCAGTAATGTTGCCTGTGTTAACACCATCAGAGTATGCAGACCTGTATCTATCTCAGGGTGCCACTTTTCCGGTTGTGGGATACCAAAAAGTGCATCAATTTCGGGGAATAGGATTTTCAATGCACCGCATTGCCGCAGCACTTGGAAAAAAATCTCTGGATTGGGGCCGCCGAGACTTTTATCGACTTCTTGCCAAACGCGCTCAGGCGTAAGCGCCGTTAATTCCTCGGTTTGGCTCATATGCTGCATCAAGGACATGGTTTCTGTAGCAATCTTGAAACCTAAACTATGAAAACGTGCGGCAAAGCGTGCCACTCGTAACACCCTTAAAGGATCTTCTGCAAAGGCTGTTGACACATGCCGCAGTTGCCGTGCCTGTATGTCCGCGACACCATTATAGGGATCATACAAATTGCCTTCTTCATCTTGGGCAATCGCGTTAATGGTGAGATCGCGTCTTAGCAAATCTTGCTCTAGGGTAACATCGGGACTGGCATAACAGCTAAAACCACCATAACCCAAACCCACTTTACGCTCCGTACGCGCTAACGCATATTCTTGCTGGGTTTTAGGGTGTAAAAAGACCGGGAAGTCTTTACCTACTTGGCGATAGCCCAATTGCTGCATTTGCTCAGGAGTAGCGCCGACAACCATATAATCTTTATCTTTTATTGGAAGGTTTAGCAGGCTGTCTCGTACAGCGCCGCCAACTAAGTAAATTTTCACAGGATTATTTTAGCGAGTGTGCCATAGGCATAGCTTATCATGATGATGCCATTGCAAGGCGAACTAGAGTGTAGATATTTATTAGAATGTCACATCCATGTTGCTGATGCTTTGACAATATCCTTTGGACGTTTTAACGTGGGGCGTTATTTTTAGCTTAGGATGATTGGTGGTATGTACAAGGCCTTTTATGGACTCAGTGATAACCCTTTTTCGATTGCACCCAATCCACATTATTTATTCTTGAGTGACAGACACAGAGAAGCCTTAGCCCATTTAACCTACGGGTTGGGTGAGACGGGTGGCTTTGTGTTACTAACGGGAGAGGTCGGCACAGGGAAGACAACAGTATCTCGTTGTTTACTAGGACAATTACCTGACAATACTGATACAGCATTTATTTTAAATCCTTCGCTGACTGAGTTGGAGTTACTCGCCACCCTATGCGATGAGTTGAAGATTAGTTATGGTGAAAATCCAACGCTCAAGCAACTGACTGACCATCTGAGCCGTTTTTTACTCGCCAATCATGAGAAGGGCCGCAATACCGTTCTCATCATCGATGAGGCGCAGCATCTGCGTGCCGAAGTATTAGAGCAATTAAGGTTGCTCACCAATCTCGAGACCGATACGAAAAAACTGCTGCAAGTCATTTTGATTGGCCAACCTGAACTCCAACTGCTACTCAAACGACAAGAACTGCGGCAATTAGCCCAGCGGATCACTGCTCGTTATCATTTATTGCCGCTAAATGAAGATGAAATTGCCCTTTACGTATTGCATCGTTTGCAGGTTGCTGGTCGTTTTGAACCTTTATTTACGCGAAAAGCCATTAAGGTACTGCATAAATACAGTGGTGGTATTCCTCGTCTCATCAACTTATTGTGCGAGCGAGCCCTTATGGCTGGGTATGCTCAATCTAAGGTGCCCATTGATCACCATATGGTGAGACAAGCGGCTGCTGAAGTATTAGGGGAGGAAGAACCGCAGCAGCATAAGTATCTGTGGCCAAGTGCTATCGCCGCCGCATTGGTACTAGCTTTTGGAGTATCCTATTGGTTGTTTACGGATAAACTCGCGGTTGCCAATGTGACGACTGAGCCTGTTATCCACGCCAAACAAACAGTTGTAACTGACAGTTCTGTTCAGCAAAGCCAAACGCCAGTAAATAATACTGAACCAGCACTCACTCAAGTGCAAAATACTGTTGTGGCGGCTGACCCAAGTCTGCGGGTATTACAGGAGGCTATCAAACAAAGTCGAAGTATTGATACCGCCTTTGCAGGTCTTTTTAATGTGTGGGGCAAAGTCCCATTTAAAGGCCTCACTGCCTGTCAGTCTGCACGGGAACAGGGGCTGTCATGTTATCAACAGCAGGGAAATTGGATGTCGATTACGCGGCTAAATTATCCTGCCGTTGTATATTTAGTTGATGATAATCAACAAGATTTTTATGGTGCTGTCATTGCAGTTGATAGTGATCAGCTATTGATGCAATTGGGCGAGCAGCAGCTTTGGGTTGATAGAGCTTGGTTCAATCAACACTTTAGCGGCACCTTTGAAATTCTCTGGCAGGCCCCCAATTTACCTATGCTGGAAATTAGCCAAAAATCGAGCCCTGGGCAATTACAGTGGCTGGAGAATGCGCTTGCCCATGTGGCTAAACGACCTTCACGCCGAGTCAGCCAATTTGATCTTAAGTTGGAGAATGATCTTAAAGCCTTTCAAAGCCAACATGGATTGAAGGCTGACGGTATTGCAGGCAATCAAACGTTAGTGAGACTGAATTTGTACTTAAGTGATCAAGGGCCGCGCCTAACCGATAATGGAGCCCAGAGTTAATGTCCATTTTACTCGACGCGGTAACCCGTAATAAACAACAGCAAGCTTCACCTTTACCCGATGCGGTACTAACGCCGAGGGCAAGTTATCCTGCGCCACGCAAGGCTTCTTTCCCTGCTGCAAAATTGTCGCTGCTTGCCGTTGCGATTACTCTTGGTATCGGTGTGGCATGGGGCGTTGCGCATTGGCAACAGGTCAATTCAATGATGCCCTTGAAGGCTAATGATGATAGTAGAAGTGATCTTCAAACGGGCACAGTGATAACTCAGCATGCTTCAAATACAGGTTCTGATAGCTCTGTCTCAACGAGTCAGGCTAACCGGACCGCATCCTTAAATGACCCAGTAAGTGCAGCCACTACGGTTGCCACACAGGAAGATACTGTTACTCAGGGGAACGCCGCAGGATTTCGATTAGCTGGGAAAGTCGCTTTGCCCAGGGAGCAGGTATTAAATGATGTGCCTTTAAGCGCCCAAGCTTATCCGAGCGTAGATTCGTCACAGGTTGTCGCTACAAATACCTCCTCAAATGCTGATCCTAGTTATGATGACTATCTTGCGACGTCAGCGGCCTTAGATGAAACAACTCGCGCCCAGCCATCATCTGCCGAAAATGGGGAGCTGGCGCAAGAGTTTGCCGATCCTGAACCAATAATGTTGGGGGCGAATGCTAATCGTCAAGGGTTAGCAACACTTGAGGCGCTGCGTCAACAAGTTAATGCTGCGGCGACGGATGTTGGCTTGGATACGGCGCAGAGTCGTCAAGATGATGAATTGGTCGCGACCTTCCAAGATGCACTGAAAGAGGTGGAATATGTCAAAGCGGCTAAAACGCCTGTGACAGAGCCTAAGCTTGATCCTATCCCTAAAACGGAAAATGGCGATATTCCTAAATACGGGCAACTGCCAGCGGGATTACAACTACAAGTACCGGAATTTAATATTGTTGCCCATGTTTATTCGACGGATGCGAGTCAGCGTTGGTTAAACGTTGACGGTGCCGAGTTACAGGAAGGCGATATGATTGGTGGTAAGTTGAAGATTATTGCCATTCGTCCGCGGGATGTCGTTTTAGACATTCAAGGAACACAGTTTAGGGTTCCGGCGATGTAAGGCATTCTCTTACGACAAAAGGCGCCTGTTGGCGCCTTTTGTTTATCGTTTTAAATTAAGCAAAGAAGTTATATGCGAGGAATAAAGTTAAGCCATAGCCAACACAGTAGCATAGGAATAGTGCAGGTACATATTTCAAGTAGCTTACAAAAGTGAGCTCTTTTACTTTGCTCATGGCGACGATACCCGCAGCCGAACCAATCACTAACAATGAACCACCTACGCCCACACTGTAGGTTAAGCCTAACCATTCTGGAGTGTTGAGTACAGGTTCTGCTTTTAATAGGGCAGCAGTGAGTGGCACGTTATCGATAAGAGCTGAACCCATGCCTGTGACAAAGTTTGAGATATTTGGATTAAATAGGGCATAGGCCTCGGTCAGCATATCTAAGGTGCCGATTTCTTTAAGCATGCCAACTAGCAATAAAATCCCTAAGAAGAATAACAAAGTGTCATATTCAACTTGGCGGATATATTCAAGGATCTTGATTTCTTCTTTATCGCTGCGCGTTGTATGACCAATCAGGAACATGATGGACAGACCGGTTAAGAAGGTCAGTACTGGAGGGATGCCAAACAAAATGTTGAGTAACATGGTCATTAAAATCGTGCAGAAGAACACGAGGGCAATCAGTAGATCAACCGTTTGATAACTATGTTTAATTGGGGTTGTTGAGACGATACCTTCAGCTTTTAGCGAAAAGAGCGTTGCCAGTAAAACGACACTCACGGCTGATGGGATGAACAGCATTAACAGTTCGGAGATATGCACGTGACCCGCGAGGAAGATCATCAGCGTGGTGACGTCACCAGTGATCAATGCTACACCACCTGAGTTCACTGCGAAAATAATCAACACCGCCATTCTGCGACGCATCTGTTTATCGAGTTTGAAGGTGGTTAATAAGCCCAAAGAAACCAATGTAGCGGTGACGTTATCACAAAAGGCGGACAGAATTAGCGAGAATAATGCGACTTGTATCATCAATAACCGAACAGAAACCTTTTGTGGAAAGAGCTTCTGCACCATGATTTGAATCATACCTTTGGCGTTAAGATAGGCCACAAAGGTCATTGTCGACATTAAAAATAGCCACAAGGTGGCAATTTCAAGCAAGTTTTCATTGAGTTGATGAGCAACTAACTTCTCATGGCTAGGATCTCCAGCAGCCATGAATAGTGCTACCCATGAAATACAGCCAAAGAATAAGGTGGTTTTTGCTTTATTAAGGTGGGTTACTTCTTCAAAAATAATACTGAGCAATGCAAGCAGTGCCAGTATGATCAGAAAGGTATATAGCATAACTGCAATTCCAACTGCTGTTTTAATGTCGTGGCAGGCCAAAGGCGAGCTATTGAGTGGCATTATCAAGGCTTAATTAAGTTTGCCGTGTTAACGCGTGCGGATCAGAACATAATGGCGCGAATAACGCAACTGTTAGCTGTAACTCAGTTTTGCGTTGCTTTGTGATGTGTATCTCAGTTGTTTTGGTGTGTTTTTAGTTTTAAATACTGTCTTGTGGTTTTTTGTTGGTTTTTTATGTTGTTTATTTTGGGTTGGTTATTGAGTGTAAAGTAAGATCTACGATTAAAGTCTAAGCCGTTATTTTATCGATCCTGCAATTAATTTTTCTTTAGAGAGAAAATTCTGATTGAAAATTCAATGGTTCAAATTAGATGCTGGATTTGAGTTTATTACCGACAATTGTACGGAATGTGCTGAGTGAGTCACAGATATGGCCACGTCGAAATATTGACCGAACAGAAAGTGAGCGGTATCTTGTGCCTCTTTTATCGTTAGGACACTGGATGTTGTATTTTGAGGATGATGCAAAATGAACTTTGTACTCCGGAGTCTCTTACTCTTAGGCTCTTTGGTTTGGCTGATCTACAGTGGTAAACAATTACTTGCTTTGGGTATATTCCACAATCCTAGCTTAGTGATTGATCACATCACGTTAACTCTACAAGCCTTAGTCGCAGCGATTATCTTTAAGTCGGCCTTAGGTTCAAAAAAGTCCGATAGCTATTGATTGGGCTAAGATTTGCACAATATTACTTTCAAAAGCTAAGTAAGAAAAAGGGACGCTAATGCGTCCCTTGATATTTTAAGCGCTCGCTTACATTGCCGCTCTCATGCGAGCTAATACGCGATCAGCCGCTTCAAGCGTGAGGCGCAATTCTTCTTCGCCATGGGCCATCGATAGGAAGCCAGCTTCATAAGCACTCGGTGCTAAGTAAACGCCTTCATCTAACATGCCATGGTAGAAAGTGCGGAAGTGCTCAATATTGCACTTAGTCACTTGGTCGAAGCGAGTGATCTGCTCTTGCTCAGTAAAGAAGAAGCCGAACATGCCGCCAACATAGTTGATCGCCATTGGGATGCCGTGCTTATCCGCCGCCGCTTTAAAGCCTTCGGCGATGCGCTTGGTTTTAGCGCTCAGCGCTTCGTACAGACCTTCTTCACACAGAGCTTCCATTTGTGCTAGACCCGCTGACATCGCAATAGGGTTACCTGAAAGCGTGCCTGCTTGGTATACAGGGCCAGTTGGTGCGATAAACTGCATCACATCTTTACGGCCACCAAATGCACCTACAGGCATACCGCCACCGATGACTTTACCGAGTGTGGTTAAGTCTGGTGTAACGCCATAGTGACCTTGAGCGCCACTTCTTGATACACGGAAACCTGTCATCACTTCGTCGATAATCAGCAGCGCACCAAACTCATCACACAGGCTACGCAGACCTTCGAGGAAGCCTGGGATAGGTGGAATGCAGTTCATGTTGCCAGCAACGGGCTCGATGATGATGCAAGAAATCTCAGTTGGATATTGCTCGAACAGCGAACGAACAGAATCCAGATCGTTATACACAGCAGTTAAGGTGTGCTTTGCGAAATCTTCAGGAATACCAGGAGAGCTGGGTTGGCCTAAGGTTAATGCACCGGAACCTGCTTTCACTAATAGGCAATCGGCGTGGCCGTGGTAACAGCCTTCAAATTTTAAGATCTTGTCACGATTAGTAAAACCGCGCGCTAAGCGAATTGCACTCATGGTCGCTTCAGTACCTGAGCTCACCATACGGACTTGCTCGATAGAAGGTACCATGGCGATCACTTTCTCAGCCATTTGCACTTCAAGCTCAGTTGGCGCGCCAAAAGACAGACCATTATGTACCGCAGCCAATACGGCTTCACGGATCTTCGGATGGTTGTGGCCGAGGATCATCGGGCCCCAAGAGCCTACATAGTCGATATAAGCTTTACCATCGGCATCGTAAATATAAGCGCCATCAGCTTTTTCAATAAACAGGGGTGAGCCACCTACACCGTTAAATGCACGAACCGGAGAGTTAACACCGCCGGGGATGGTTTTTTTAGCCTGTTCAAATAGCGCTTCGGAACGGGTCATGTTAAGTCCTTAAAGTATGTAGCCGATTAGCGATCGGCTTTACGTGAATACCAATTAACGGGACACTCATATTTTTCGAGTTGTGTGTCAACCCCGAGTGTCAATGCAAACAGTGCCATACGAATTAACAGTCCATTGTCCGCCTGTCTGAAGATAGCGAGATTAGGATGGCTGTTTAAATCATTATCTAACTCATTAGCTTGCGCACGCGAATCCCGTGGCAGCGGGTGCATGATCACTGTGTTAGATTTGCAATGTTGGGTGTAAATACTGCGATTCAAACGGAATTTACCGCGGTATTTGTTTGCTTCTTCCTGGGATGGGAAGCGCTCTTCTTGAATGCGGGTCAGATAAAGAATATCTGCTTTATCTAAATGGCCTTCAAGCTGGTCTGTTATTTTGATGCTATGGCCAGCATTTTCAATGTCTGAGATCACATAATCAGGCATAGCTAATTCAGCTGGTGAAATCAGTGTGAAGCTGATGTTCTTATACATGCACAGCAAGCGCGACAATGAATGCACGGTGCGGCCAAACTTTAAATCACCGACCATAGCGATATGCATGCCATCGATACCTCGGCCAGCATGACCTAACTCTTTTTGAATGGTAAACAAATCGAGCAATGCTTGGGTTGGGTGCTCGTTCGAACCATCACCGCCATTGATTACGGGGACGCGGCTACCTTCGGCAAACTCTTTGACAGAGTATGAGTCAGGGTGGCGCATCGCAATCACATCGGAATAGGTTGAGAGTACGCGGGCGGTATCGTACAGGGATTCACCCTTAGATAAGGACGAAGAGGCCATACCAGTGGTTTCACGCACATGGCCGCCGAGTAAGTTAAAGGCACAGCCAAAACTGACGCGGGTACGGGTACTTGGCTCGAAAAACAGGTTACCTAAAATGGCGCCTTCGAGCACTTTTGTGCGCTTCTCACGAAGTGCATAGGGCATCATGCGGTGGGCGACATTAAAAATAGTTTGGATTGAATCAAGATCTAACTGGTTTACGGAGAGGATGTGGGATCCTTCGAACTGGTTCATCAGCCTGTTTTCCAATTGCTAGGGGGCGTTCAAGTGCAGATATTGCGCTCGTAGCCCTAATGTTATGTAGGGTGGCTGAGGCGCGATTGTAACAGATGCACCAAGGCAGCGAAATAGCACCCTTGCCTCTGTAATGTATTTTTACCGTGAAACAACAGGATTTTGTGAATCCAATCCACTCTTGGTTGACTGTTTAGTCTGTGATTTGGCTTAGACTTGGCCTGAGCGAATTTCTTGCTGTAGGTTCGACCAACTAATCACCCCTACCACGTTATCTGGCGTGTCTTGATAGATAAAGACTTCACCGCTGCGCTTGGGTGACAGTATTGAATAGACCTCATCTAAGGTTTTGGTATCACTTAGTCCCTGCATGGGATGACGTGAGAGGGTGATGTTGTCATCAAAGGATTGCATCTCAAGGCTGAGCATTTCTATTAGCCCATCGGCATTACGTACTAACACAGGGCGACCTTCGGCGCGTTTTAACACCTCGAGCAGCAGCTCGTCGTTGTTATTGACGATAACGAAGCGTTTATCCATCAAGGCTCGTACGCCTTTTTTCTGTAGCGCCAGATTCACGGGGGCCACTTTATAGCCTAAGCCCATAATTTCTAACTGTTTGAAGAAGATCGAGTTAGTTTTAAAACCTTGATAGGCAATCAAAAATGCGGGAGCTGTGACAAACATCGCGGGCAGAATAATACTGGCATCGTTGGTCATTTCGAGCAGCGCGACTAATGCAGCGAGCGGCGCACTTAGGCAAACGCCCATCATGGCAGTCATGCCTATCACTGTATAGAGGCCAACGTAAGGCGCAATCGAAGGGAATAACATCGCACTGACTAAGGCTAAGATGGCACCGATTAAGGCGCCGATGCCGTAGAGCGGGCCAATCAATCCGCCCGGGATCCCAAGCCCTATTGCCGCAATGGTGGCGATAATCTTTGCGGCAAGCAGGGCGATTAACAGCAATAAACTGGGATGCTCGCTAATGGCTTCACTGATCGCTAAATCTCCAGTGCCCAGCGCCTGCGGCAAGATTAAGCCAATCAGGGTGGTGATACCTCCCGCCAGCAAGAGCCGATAAATCAGTGGCCAGTTTTGCCCGGTGGCAGTGACTTTAAGGAGCGTGTAATTGAAGAAGGCGGCGGCGCAGCCTAGTGCAATACCGCCAAGGGCTAAAATCGGATAGTGATCCAATGGAATATGGATCACCTGAATACGATCAAACTCGTGCACATTACCAAACACCAGTTGGCTGGAAACCGCGCCGCAAATGGCGGATAGCATAATCGGGAAGAAGTAATGCACTTTGTACTCGCGCACGATCACTTCGAGTACAAAAATCACTGCTGCTAGCGGCGCGTTAAAGGTGGCGGCAATCCCTGCTGCAATGCCGCTGGCGCACATAATTCGCACACTATTGTCGGGAAGATTAAATTTTTCGGCTAGAACACTGGCACTTACGGCGCCAAGGTGAATGGCGGGGCCTTCACGGCCCACCGAAAAATTAGTCCCTAAGGCAAACAAGGCCTGAAAAAATTGCCCTGCGGCAGATTGCAGCGGAATTTTGCCATAGTGCAATTTAACCCTATGTAATACATAGGCAATCCCCATGCGCTTGTAACGTTTGGAGCCGAGTTTGGCGACAATCCAGATCAACAAGGCGCCAAAAAGTGGCAACAATGCTCGCCAGTCGGTGATGTTACCCGTAAAATCCTGCGTCTCGATTTGGGTGTAATGGTTTGCCCACAGGAGCAAGAGTCGAAACAACAGGATCACGCAGGAGGCGAAGATGGCGAATAACAAGGCCAGTAAGCACAGCTGCGCACTGATCTTGGCTTGAGATAAATGATCACGTAGCTCGTTAGTTAAGTACTTTTTAGCTGTGCTGATAGCGTCTTGAATCGCGGCTTTATTTATCGTTAATTGCACTGCATTGGCCTGAGTTGTATTGTATCGAACTCGTTCTTGAGTTGATTGTATTTTATATAAGGGGCTGTTACCTAATGCCAAATTATCATCGTTGGCTAGACCGGCTGCAAGTCATGGATTTAAAGTATCGTCCATCGACCAAGTATTTATTGCTATTAGTTTTTGTAGCATTTTTATTGGGCGCTTGGGTGAGCTTTATTGTATTAAACAGTGATGAAGCTGTCGTGAAGCACATTGGTGGGGGTAAATTACAACGTGTTACCGCTGAACTTGAGTTGCAAACCCAGGAACTCGCTACCCGCAATTTAGAGCTATCTGTCGAACGCGAAGCCAATGCGCAAATGCAAGATATGTTTGCACAGCAGATGAAAAAACAAAAAGAGCTAGAGCACGAATTAGCCTTTTATCGCAGTATTATGTCACCAGATGACAACGCTGAAGGTGTGGCTATCCATGGCCTAGAAATGACGCCTGGGGCCTTGGTTGATGAATATAATTTCAAACTGATTTTGACTCAGCTGCAAAAACGTAAGCAGGCGATTCAAGGCCGCACCGAAATCACGCTTATTGGTGTGCAAGATGGTAAATCTGTTGAGTTAAGTGTGAACAAACTCACGGGTTCTAAGCTTGAATTTGATTTTCGCTATTTTCAGGTCATAGATACCAAAGTTACTGTGCCAGCTGGCTTTAATGTGGTGCAAGTCAAAGTGAAAGTGGTGGTGCCTTCGAGCCGCTGGACTAAAAATTCGCAGACAGAACATGTCTATAGTGTCCCTGAATTATTACAGGGTGAAAAAGAACCGCGGGTAATACTTGAACAAAATAGTCAGGTAACGGATAATTTGCCCCAGAAAACTGATGTAAGAGGTAGTAATGACTGATCAAGCTGACGCAACAATGCCAATTAAATTTACCGATGCGGCAGCCGCTAAGGTAAAAGGCTTGTTGGAAGAAGAGCAAAATCCTGCACTTAAGCTACGCGTGTATGTTACTGGCGGTGGTTGTTCTGGATTTCAGTACGGCTTTACCTTTGATGAAAAGGTCAATGAAGGCGACTTCACTGTTGAGAAACAAGGCGTCCAATTGGTCGTCGATCCCATGAGCTTACAATACCTCGTTGGCGGTGAAGTGGATTACACTTCAGGTCTCGAAGGTTCGCGTTTCTTTGTGAAGAACCCTAATGCCACAACCACCTGTGGCTGTGGTGCAAGTTTCTCTGTATAAGCTTGTGTTACAAATGTAGTTAGCTGATATAGAAAATAAAAAAGCCGTCGACAAGACGGCTTTTTTATTGGTAATGATCTACTGAGCTGCGTTGGTATAGGCCGTTAGTTCATAATATTGAGGTTTAACTTGGGCTTAAACCAAGCTTTAACGTCCTTATCGAATGCGATCCAAACCTGCAATAAAGATAAGACAATCAACACAGTAAAAATCACATAGTCAGGTAGTTTCCCCTGCCACTGGCCAAGGTGCACTGTGGTTGGTCCTGCGACGAGGTTGTCAGGATCGTATAACAGTACTGGCAGCATACTTACTAATGCTAACTGCACTAAGGTATAACCTCTTAGCATAATTAGCCCAGCCTTTTGGCGACCTATAATCCCAAGCACCATCAATAGGGTTAACAGGCAGAAAAGTACCCCTTGTTTGGCGATTAAACCGCTTACCGATGCTGCGACATAAAGTAGCAGCAAAGCAATTAAGCGTTTAGGTAAACGGGCTTTTGCCAAGGGTGGCGTAGCCTGCGTTGCCAAAGAGGATTCTTGCTCGCTCAGCGACATTGTGGTTTGCCCTTGTGGATTAGTGGCTTTGTTTAGTGACTAAACGTTGATCTAATTCATAGGGTGGGATCACCACACCTAAGTCGTCCTGTACAGGGAATACGGCAACGAACAGATCGTCATCTTCCATGCCTGGTACCCATCGTTCATGCCATTCATCATAGGGAATCGCTAAGGTTTGGCAGTCGCTCCAATCATCGACTGCCCAAGATTCAGCCGCTTCTTCGGTTGGCCACATTGGGATACAGTCTTCATCTTCAGTGGTTAGCATTACGCAACCATCTTGATCTTGAAGCGTCCATAACACTTTATGTTGCTTGATTTGTTCAACAAGGTAGTCGTAACGCGCTTCTGGAGTCATGCCAGCGGCTTCTGCAAAGGTTTTAACAGTCTTGCTCATGAAAATATCTCTTATGCGTGAATAGGGCGAAGCCTGTCGTGCCACAAAAGTAAAAACGTGGGCACAGCAAAACTCACCAGTTGCCAAGATGGTAACATTAGAGCGGGGTTTGAAAAAGCACAACAGCGCAGCCAAAGCGCTGTTGGCATAGAGGGATTACTTGGCAGCGTTGAAATAACGGTAGATAACGCCCGCTAAAATGGCACCAATGATCGGAGCTGCCCAAAATAGCCATAATTGTGATGCGGCCCAATCACCAACAAATAGCGCTGGGCCAGTGCTGCGGGCAGGGTTTACTGAGGTGTTAGATACAGGAATACTGATGAGGTGGATTAGGGTTAAGCATAAACCAATAGCGATCGGGGCAAAGCCTTTAGGCGCTCGTTCATCGGTTGAGCCTAAAATGACGAGTAGAAAAAATAAGGTCATTACAATTTCGCAGATCATTACCGATATCATGCTATAGCCGCCTGGAGAATGTTCACCAAAGCCATTAGAAGCAAAACCTGCCGCGAGACTAAAACCTTCTTGCCCAGAGGCGATTGCGTACAACACGCCAGCACCGACAATACCGCCCGCAACTTGGGCAATGATATAAGGCAACAGTTCTGATGCAGGAAAACGTCCGCCAGCCCAGAGTCCAAATGATACCGCCGGGTTGAGGTGGCAACCTGAGATATGACCAATCGCGAAGGCCATAGTGAGAACGGTTAAGCCAAAGGCGAGTGACACTCCGAGTAAGCCTATCCCCACCTCAGGAAAAGCTGCGGCCAGTACTGCGCTGCCACAGCCGCCGAGCACCAGCCACAAAGTGCCCAAAAATTCTGCCGCCATTTTTTGTGACATATTCATTGATTGATTTCCTATTCAGTCGATTTATGTCGGTATGGCTTTTTGACGCCATTGCATAAACCATTGTTTATCTTGCTGGTTAAGTGTAGCTAGATAAATAACCATTCCCTTAATTGAAGTGTTATGTCTGCAGATTGTTCGGATCTCTATAGACCATCACAACCTGAGCTTTGCGTATTTACGGCTTAGTTAACAACCACTTTAGCAAGTTTGTATGACACAACTGTGATCAAGCATAGATGGGTTTTAAGTATTTAGATTAATATCAAAGACAAAGATAACTTTAATGTGAGGGGATATTGGTTGTTGGCAGTGTTTTTGAATTGGCTTTATTAAAAGTGATTTAGTCGATAGAAGAAGAGAATCATCAGGACACAAATACTCGAGAGCATTTGTGTCCATTAATGTTACTTAGCGCTAAAACGTCCACCCAAAACGGCTTCGCGGGAGGCGCCAGTGACGGCGGGCAGGTTGGCGGGCAAACCTAAATGGTGACGCATAGCAAGCCACGCAAAGGCGATGCCTTCGGCCCATTTAGGATCGACTCCGAGTGCTGAGGTGGTATCGATATGATAATTCGGCAGTAACTCTGCTAAACGCTGCATTAGCTCGCCATTGAAAGCGCCACCACCACAGACAAATAATTCCCCTGTTTGGGCGAGTTTAAGGATGTCGCGGGCAATACTGTGACAGGTTAAATCGAGCAGTGTCGATTGAATATCTTCTTCATCTAATTGATTAAACGCCGATAATTGCTGCTCTAACCAGGCCTGATTAAATAGTTCTCGCCCAGTACTCTTTGGATAAGCAAGGGAGAAATAAGGGTGCGACAACAATTGCGCGAGTAGCTGTTGATCGGTTTTACCCGATGCTGCCCAAGTACCATTTTTGTCATAGGGTTCATTCTTTACTTGCTGAATCCAGGCATCAATTAAGGTGTTGCCCGGCCCAGTATCAAAGCCTAAGACTTCATCGCTATTACCCGGCAGATAGGTGATATTGGCAATACCACCAATATTGAGGATGATGCGTTTTTTTCCGACTTGGGCAAAGGTTTGCTGGTGAAATGCGGGCACTAATGGCGCGCCTTGGCCGCCTAAGGCGATGTCTTTGCGGCGAAAATCGGCAATCACATCTATGCCCGTTTCGGTTGCTATGGTGTTGGGATCGCCAATCTGCAGGGTAAAGCCTACCTCAAGGTTTGGCATATGGCGCACAGTTTGGCCATGGCTACCAATGGCTATGATGTCTTCTTTTGCTATCAGGGCTTTGGCGAGCAAGTTATTGACTGCAAGAGCAAATAATTTGCCAACACTGCGGTCTAGGCGGCCAAGGCGGTTAATTTCATCATTGCCTGGCAGACACAGGCGTTGTAATCCTTTGAGCAAATGGCTCGGGATCGCCTCGGTATGCGTTGCAATCAGCTGCGGCTGTTCGCCCGCAAAGTCGACTAGCACAGCATCGACACCATCCATACTGGTGCCTGACATCAGTCCAATATAATAAGCCTTGTTCATTTGATGGAATCCATCCGTCGTTATTGCATCGCCAATTGGGTTTGCTTGTTCTGTGAAATGCTTGCCATCAACTGTTTGCTGATAGTATCGAATTGAGATTTTTCTTTACGGGCGATTGATTCGGCTTTGGGCAAATCCACTGTTCTTGGATTGCGGTGCACCCCATTGACGATAAATTCATAGTGTAGGTGAGCACCCGTGACGCGTCCTGTTTTGCCTAATGTGCCAATAATTTGCCCCTGCTTAACGCTAGCCCCTTTGCTGACATTACGCTTGGTCAAATGTAAATACTTGGTCGTGTAGGTATCGTTGTGCTTAATGAACACATAGTTACCATTAAATTGATTGTAGCCGGATTCGATAACTCGTCCATTGCCTGCCGCTTTAATGGGGGTGCCAATTGCGGCAACATAGTCAACACCACGATGAGCTTTAACTTGTCCTGTCACTGGATGCAGGCGTTTAGGATTAAAGTTTGAACTGACATATTTAAAGTCAACCGGTGAGCGTAAGAATGCCTTACGCATACTTGTGCCATTTTCGGAATAGTAGTTACCGTCGGTGTAGCGCACTGCAGTGTAGCGCTCATCTTGGTTAATAAACTCCGCAGCTAAGATATTGCCATTACGTAAAAACTCGCCTTCGGCATACTCTTGCTCATAGATAATGGCGAAGCTATCGCCCTCGCGTAAATCTAAGGCAAAGTCGATATCCCAACCAAATACGGTTGAGAGTTGCATAATTTGGTTAGCATTTAAGCCCGCATCTACGGCAGCGTTCCAGAAGTTACTCTTAATTTTCGCGCTGGTGAATTGAGTGCGAATTTCAATGTCTTTTTCGGTGATTTTTTCAAAATACCTGTCGTGATCTTTAGTGATCACTAAGGTTGATATCGCATCAACACGGTAGCGCACTTCGGTTAAATCACCATTGACGTCCTTAGAGATCACAATTTCTTCGCCGGGAATGATTTTTAATAGATTCTGCTTGGCGAGCGGTAACTGAGTGATTTCATATACATCTTTGCTGGTGAGTCCTGCTCGCTCAAAAACGGCGGCTAAAGTATCGCCATTCTTAACATTAAAATGCTCAACATCCCTATGGTGGGCGCTCTCTAGGGTTTCGGGGGCTGAATGATTACCCGCAGCTAACGCGTCTACTGAAGACAAGGCTGTGGCTTGATTTGCCTCATCCTGTGTTTGTCCTTCAATGCCTTCTGGACGCTCTGGTGAGCGAAAGGCTAAGGGCACATCGTAACGGGTGTTGACTTGATGATCTGCAATACCTTGAGTTTGTCTTGAAGCTTGGGCTTCTTCAGATGGAAAGAGCAAGGTTATCATTGTGATAACAGAAAGAATGCTGAGGAGAATTTGATGCTTTTTAGGCAACAATTTAAATAACGTTATAACCTTTCCCATTGACGCCGATACCGATAACCTAAGGCTTGAATAATCCCGTTAGTGTACACACTTTCAATTGTGGTGGCTAACAAGTAACATAAGTCTCCTCATTTTATGACTATGGCCTTAGGAGTCCCCGCCGAGATGGCTGATTTAGACCAAGTATTAGCAGAAATTAGACGTGGTACCGACGAGATCCTACTCGAATCGGATCTGCTGGAAAAACTCAAAGAAGGACGTCCACTTCGTATCAAGTTAGGCGCAGATCCTACCGCACCGGACATCCATCTTGGACACACAGTAATTTTAAATAAGTTAAGATTATTCCAAGAGTTAGGTCATGAGGTCATTTTCTTAATTGGTGACTTTACCGGTATGGTGGGTGATCCAAGTGGTAAAAACAGCACTCGTCCACCACTGACTCGTGAGCAAGTGTTAGCCAATGCCGAGACCTATAAAGAGCAGGTCTATAAAATCCTTGATCCTGCAAAAACGCGTATCGAGTTCAACTCGAGCTGGTTAGAGCCATTAGGCGCGGCTGGGATGATTCGTTTAGCCTCGCAGCAAACTGTTGCTCGTATGATGGAACGTGATGACTTTAAGAAGCGTTATGCATCGGGTCAATCAATCGCTATCCACGAATTTATGTATCCGCTACTGCAAGGATATGACTCTGTAGCGCTCAAGGCCGACGTTGAATTAGGGGGGACTGACCAGAAGTTCAACCTATTAATGGGTCGTGAGTTACAGAAAGCCGAAGGCCAAAAACCACAAGCTGTGATTATGATGCCACTGCTTGAAGGTTTAGATGGCGTGAAGAAAATGTCTAAATCGGCGCACAACTACATTGGTGTGAGTGAGCCCGCCAATGAAATGTTCGGCAAGATCATGTCGATTTCTGACGAATTAATGTGGCGTTACTTTGAGCTGCTGTCATTCCGTCCTTTGACCGAGATTGAACAGTTCAAACAAGATATCGCCAACGGTGCTAACCCTCGTGATACCAAGATTGCACTCGCGAAGGAAATCATTGCGCGCTTCCACGACGAAGCCGCCGCTGAAAGTGCCCATCAAGCCTTTATCGACCGTTTTCAAAAGGGTGCTATCCCTGATGATATCCCAGAGGTTGAATTAGCGGCGGGTGAAGGCTTAGCGATTGCTAACTTACTTAAAGATGCCGACTTAGTGGGTTCGACTTCCGATGCGATGCGTATGATCAAGCAAGGCGCGGTGAAGATGGATGGTGAGAAGGTTGACGATAGCCGTATGACCTTAAGCGCTGGCACGGTTGCCGTATTCCAAGTCGGTAAGCGTAAGTTTGCTAAAGTGACTTTGGTTTAACCAATCTGAGTTTAGCTTGAATCGAATATCACGACTCGAGTACAGTGAATAAGTGCTTATTACGGTTAATAAGTACTTACCAAGTAAGAAGAAAGAGCGCCTAACTAAGGGCGCTCTTTTTATATCTGCATTTTATCTGGTGCTGGCTACATGTGAGATGCAGGCTTAAGGTGCCGTACTGGCCTCATGTTCACCAATATTACATCTGTCGGTGCCAAAATGCTGGCCATCACGACACTTCCAAGCTAGTTGAGCTGAATCGACCTGCCAGCGTTGGGCATCTTTTTTGAGTGATAAAATCAACAGCATTTGTGGATGTTGTTTAGATATTTCACTCACTTGATAGGTCAATATTCCATACTTTGTCGGCTGGGTCCGAACTAGGGTGAACTTTTGCCCCGCGTATTGGTTACTTATGGTTTTGGGATCTTCACTCCAAGCTTGATGTTGTGCTTGGGCAACACGCAGTTGTTGATTGAAATGGCTTACAGGTTGCACCGCATAGGAAACAATAATCGGCTGCTGCGCTTGTGCGTTGGGCACGAGTATCAAAGCATTTAGGGCGAGCAGGGCAATCAGTCCAAAAAACTTCATACAAACCTCATTGAAACTAAACGAACGAATTAGGCATTCAGCGCCATGGTTCGGTCGCATGACTCATTGTAGATTTCGACTCATTTTTAGGGCTCAAGTTTCAATCAAAGCGAAATTTTGTGATTATTGCATCGCTAATTGGTCTGACATGGTCTGATAGTCAATCAGATCCACATGCTCTGCGACTCTATGGTTGCGCATATCAAGTTTAAGGCTAGTCACGCCAGGGATAGCGACATCAATGATTTTGCCGGGCTTACCAAATTGCTCCCCTGGCCCCTTAAAGTGATAGTTACCAATCATCACCACTAATGAGCCCGCGTTATACATATGCTCGATATTAAAATCATATTCGAGCACTCCCTCATGGGCGCGCTCGAAAAAGTCGATAATAAAACGACCACCCGTGTATTTACGATTGGCAGTTTTATCGAAGAAAATACTATCGCGGTTATAGAATTTGCCGAGTGTTTTATAGTCGTGTTCAGTGAGCGCGTTCATATATTTGATGGCTAACTGTTGTTCCGCAGGCATTTCCCCTGAGTTTGCATGTACAGACACAGGAAACAGCGCCGGAATAAACATAAGGCAGACTAAAAGACACAATATTCGCAAACTATTCCCTCTTGGTTTTGAGATCAAAGGCGGGTAACGACAAATGCCATTTGATGGCGCATAGGCGGATCATTAATGCACTGGTCATGGCTAAAAACAGTGCCGTTTTTTCGCCCATACCCAAGGCTAAGCTTACGGTATAACCAATACCGCCGATAATAGAGGCCGTGGCATAGATTTCTGTGCGCAATACCATAGGGATTTGTCGGCACAGTAAGTCTCGAATAATGCCTCCTCCTACGCCCGTGATCAAGCCCATCACGACGGCAATCATGCCACTTAGCCCCATATTGAGGGCTTTTTCTGCACCAATCACAGTGAACAGGGCTAAACCTAAGGCATCAGCTACGGGGAGCGTATACTCCGGCATCTTGCGTGGTCGGCGTACTAACAGCAAACAAGCTAGGACAGTGGCGAGTATGACTATGATGTAGTTCGGGTCGCGGATCCAAAACACGGGTGTGGCGCCAATCAGCGCATCACGGATACTGCCACCACCTACAGCTGTGACCGATGCGAGCACTATCACCCCAAAGGGGTCCATGCGATGACGTCCTGCTGCTAAGGCGCCGGAAAGGGCAAATACTGCTGTGCCACATAAATCGAAGAAGTAAATCCAATGGTTCATTTACTCATCTCTTTGATATGGATATTCAGCGCATCCACAGAAATACGAATTTCAATGACAGATAAAATCAGTGAATAAAGTAGGAGTAACAAGCTGGCACCAAAGATGATGGAGCCAGTCTTGTTAAAACCGATATAAATAAAAATCATACAGAGCACACACAGGGCAAAACTCGATACACCAGCTTCCTGCATGCGGCGAATAATCCTGATCCGCTGACTTAAGTTTTTAATCTGATCCTGATGCACGGGTTTGTCGCCGTTACTTAACTGACGGATCAATGCTGCCAGTGCAAAGAATCGGTTGGTATAAGCAAGTAATAGCAAAGAAATTGCCGGAAATAACAACGCAGGAGTTGTTAATGAGACATGCATGTTTTCGAACAAGATAGTCAGCCTTTAACCTAATGTTAAGATGAGAGGCATCATATCACAGGGTTTGTAGCCAGCGTAAACCCGCCCAAAGGAAGGGAAGAAGCGTGATAAAACTAAACCAAATTGCGCAGGCGCGTGAGGTGAGTTTTACTGCGGGGGTAATACTCTCATGGTGCGGCTGTGGGCCATAGACTATCTTTGCTACATCAATGCGTTGCCCCGAAAACTTCTGCGGTCCGCCTAATTCAATCCGTAAAATATTCGCCACTAAGGACACACTCATCACATAACCCCGTAGGGCGGGATGATTTTTAGAGGTGCGAAACAGCAATGCCAAGGCTTTAGGGCCACCCTGAATCGCAATAGACAGGCTCCATAACCAAGCGGGTATTGCCAGTAGTACCGTTGAGATAATATTCACAGTACTGCAAAAATGCTGATATTTAGGTTGTATAGGTGGCCAGCTGAGCTCGAGTTGTTTAATCATTCTGACCGCCAGCACCATAGGCGCACCCGCGATCGCAAAGAAGAAGATAGTCGAAGCCGTACCGTAAATTGGCGCTGTAGCCAATTTTTCAATCGTCGCTTTGGTTAAGCCCACTTCCGATAGGTTATCCGTATCACGGACAACCCACGGCTGTAATAGCTTTTTTGCGCTGGCATTATCCTCGCGGTTTAATGCTTTAGCGATTTCGTCGGCCACTTGGCTAAAGCCCGCATCACTCAAACACAGATACAGCACTAAAAACTCAAAAAACCATGGGAAGGCTGCGAGCTCGAGCAAAAAAGTAATAATCGCCCAGAAGGGGAATACCAGTAACAACATGGCTAAAAAGCCAGCGGTTGCCTGTTGGCTGGGCGCGCGCCCGGGGCGATTGACTTTGGCTGCGAGTTGTTTGGCTAAGTGACTAAACCAAATCAGTGGCTGCATTTCTCTGGGTAATGGCGCTAAACGCGCCAGTAATAAAGCTAAGAAAAGTACCAAGAAGCATTCAAACAAAGCGCCATCAATTTCGACAAGTTGTTGATAAAAAGAGCTTTTCATCAGGTACTTTCCACAAATATGCTTTTGTTTATTACTGTACTGAGTTTGTATCTAATTGCTCAAGTAGCAACATCACCATCAGCGCTGAATGGTAGCCCGCTTTCACAATATAGGAATCAAAATCGACGGGCGAGTCGTTGTTGGCGTTGTCAGAGAGCGAGCGAATCACCACAAATGGCACGCCAAATTGGTGGCACACTTGAGCAATTGCCGCGCCTTCCATCTCACAGGCCGCCATGGTTGGGAAGTGCTCCAACATGGTCTTGGTACGTACTGGATCGCAAATAAAGCTATCGCCAGTACAGATTAAGCCTTCAATCGCTTTCACTTCGCCTAATTGTGCGATGGCCTTATTGGCGGCTTCGACTAAGTATGGCGCCGGAATAAATGCAGCAGGTTGCTGCGCCATTTGGCCAATTTCGTAACCAAATGCGGTGACATCCACATCGTGGTGGCGCACTTCGGATGAAATCACGATATCGCCAATCGACAGTGAATCGACAAAACCACCCGCAGAACCTGTGTTGATTACCGCATCGGGGGCGTATTTATCAATCAGCAGCGTGGTGGCAATACTAGCGGCGACTTTACCAATACCAGAGCGCGTCACTACAACGTCTTTGCCCGCTAAGGTGCCAGCGATAAATTCAATACCCGCAATCGTTTGCGAAGAGGCGTTTGTCATAGCCGCAATAAGATGGGCAACTTCTGGCTCCATTGCGCCAATAATACCAATTTTCATGGGAGACCCTTTTGATTCAACTGAATGTGTGATGCCACTAAAAGAGTGGGATAACAGAATGGCGGCTAATATACCACAGTTATGCTTTGACGTTATTGTGGGATTGCGATTGCTTGATTGGGATAATGTTAAACGGCGAATGGGTAAAAAAATGCGCACCCTAAGGTGCGCCAAAATTCACAAGCAAATGGTGGACTCGTGGGTACGAGTCCGAGACTCACAGGTACAGCGGTACAACAAAAAACAATTAATCTAAGTAGTTAAGAATACCTTGCGCGGCATCACGTCCTTCGGCAATTGCGGTCACAACCAGATCCGAGCCACGGACCATATCGCCGCCAGCAAATACCTTTGGATTGGTGGTTTGGAATGGGTTATCAGCCTGTTTACTGGCTTTTACTCGGCCCCATTGGTCGAGTTCTATGCCGTAATCGGCAAACCAAGGCGCAGGGCTAGGTTGGAAACCGAAGGCGATAATCACCGCATCGGCGTCGAGTAACTGCTCGCTGCCTTCAATTGCTTCAGCACGTTGACGGCCACTCGCATCGGCTTTACCCATTTGGGTTTCAACGCATTCCACACCCACCACTTTACCGTCCTGGGTTTTAATCGCCACGGGTTGACGATTAAACAGGAAGTTCACTCCCTCTTCACGGGCGTTTTGCACTTCGCGGCGTGAACCTGGCATGTTGGCTTCATCACGGCGATAGGCACAAATCACACTGCTGGCACCTTGGCGCACGGCGGTGCGAACACAGTCCATGGCGGTATCACCACCACCTAAGACCACCACACGTTTACCGGCAAGGTTGAGGTAAGGGGTGTCTGGATTACTGCTGCCCATCAGATGATGAGTATTACCAATCAAGTAGGGCAGGGCTTGGTACACGCCTTGGGCATCTTCGCCCTCAAGGCCTGCTTTCATGGCGGTGTAGGTTCCCATGCCGAGGAAGACGGCATCGTATTCCTCAAGCAGTTGGTTAAAGGCAACGTCCTTACCCACAGTTACGCCTAGCTTGAACTCTATGCCCATGCCTTCTAACACAGTGCGGCGAGTTGCCATCACGGCTTTATCCAGTTTAAAGGCGGGAATACCGTAGGTCAGCAGGCCACCAATCTGGGGATACTTATCAAACACCACAGCCTTAACCCCATTACGGGCAAGAATATCGGCGCAGCCTAAACCTGCAGGGCCTGCGCCGACAATCGCCACTTTTTCTTTACGGGGCGTGACCTTGCTCATATCCGGACGCCAGCCTTGGGCGATGGCGGTATCGGTAATGTATTTCTCCACATTACCAATAGTCACTGCGCCAAAGTCGGCGTTTAGGGTACAAGCCCCTTCACAGAGTCTGTCCTGTGGACAGACGCGGCCGCAGATCTCGGGCAGGGTATTGGTCTCATGGACTAAGTCCGCCGCCTCCATGATTCGGCCCTGTTGCGCCAGTTTCAGCCAGTTGGGAATATAGTTGTGCAGCGGGCATTTCCACTCACAATAAGGGTTACCACAATCGAGACAACGGTCCGCTTGTTCACTCACCTGTGCTTGTGCAAAGGGCTGATAAATCTCAATAAACTGAGTCGAACGCTTTGCCGCAGGGTGTTTAGTTGGATCTTTACGACCCACTTCAATAAATTGAAAATCGTTACTCATCTGCTATTACCCCGCTTTTACTGCCAGTTCCGGGCTCGATTGCTCTAATTTGAGCAGATCTGCAACGGCGATATTTTTCGGTTTCACTAATACAAAGCAATCTAACCAGTTGGCAAAGTCGCTTAAGATCATCTTCGCGTGCTCACTGCCAGTCTCGGCCACATGCTCCTCAATCAAGCCTTTTAAATGTTGCTGATGAATAGGCGATTCGAGCTTTTGGGTGTCTACCAGTTCGCTATTGACGCGGCGATTAAAGCGGCCAAATTGGTCGAAAACATAGGCAAAGCCGCCCGTCATCCCCGCGCCGAAGTTGACCCCGGTTTTACCTAGCACGACCACAATACCGCTGGTCATGTATTCGCAGCCGTTATCGCCTAAGCCTTCAACTACGGCGATGGCGCCCGAGTTACGTACCGCAAAGCGTTCACCCGCTTGGCCCGCGGCGAAGAAGCGTCCGCCAGTCGCACCATACAGACAAGTGTTACCGACAATCGCGCTGCGCTCGCTCTGGAATGGGCTACCCAGCGGTGGATAAATCACAATCTTGCCGCCCGACATGCCTTTACCAACGTAGTCGTTGGCATCACCGCAGAGCTTGAGTTCAAGGCCTGGGCTGTTCCATACCCCAAAGCTTTGGCCGGCACTGCCGTTAAAGCTGAGTTTTATCGGTGCCTTAGTGCCTTTAACACCAAGGGTGGTCGCGATATAGCCCGATAGGCGTGCGCCCACTGAGCGGTCAGTGTTGTTGATACTGTAAGCTGCATCGAAACACTCGCCCTTATCGACTGCACTCTGGCACTCGTTGAGCAAATGTTGGTTGAGTAAGCCTAAATCTGCTGGTGGATTGGTTTCCTGCCAGGTGCGCGAGGTGCTGGCCCTGACCTTCGGCTGATACAGGATCGGCGCTAAATCGAGTCCGCGTTGCTTATCGGTTTGGCCTTCTAAGGTATGTAGCCACTCACTGCGGCCGACTAAGTCTTCGAACTTGCTGACCCCTAGGGTTGCCATCCATTCGCGCACTTCCTCGGCGACAAACTCAAAGTAAGTCATCACTCGCTCTGGTAAGCCGTGGTAGTGGTTATCGCGAAGTTTCTTGTCCTGAGTTGCGACACCGGTAGCGCAGTTGTTCAGGTGGCAAATACGCAGGTACTTACAACCTAAGGCAATCATGGGCACAGTCCCGAAGCCAAAGCTCTCGGCGCCGAGTAAGGCTGCTTTGATGACGTCGGTTCCGGTTTTTAGGCCGCCATCGACCTGCAAGCGGATCTTATGGCGTAGGCCATTTTCCACCAGAGATTGATGCACTTCGGCAAGGCCAAGTTCCCATGGGCTGCCGGCGTATTTCACCGAGGTGATAGGGCTCGCGCCCGTGCCACCATCGTAGCCAGAAATAGTGATCATATCGGCGTAGGCTTTTGCCACTCCAGTGGCGATCGTGCCGACACCTGGCTCAGACACTAACTTCACGGAGATCAGTGCCTTGGTATTGATTTGTTTTAAATCGAAAATCAGCTGGGCTAAGTCTTCGATAGAATAAATATCATGGTGTGGCGGTGGTGAAATTAAGGTTACACCGGGGCGCGCGTGGCGCAGCCCTGCAATTTCTACACTCACCTTATGGCCTGGCAGTTGTCCGCCTTCACCGGGTTTTGCACCCTGGGCAACTTTAATCTGCAACACATCGGCATTGACTAGGTAATGGGCGGTTACGCCAAAACGTGCCGAGGCAATTTGTTTAATCGCCGAGTTACGTTCGGTGTTAAAGCGGCGAGCATCCTCACCACCTTCACCCGAGTTAGAGCGGCCACCTAAACGGTTCATGGCAATGGCTAATGCTTCATGGGCCTCGGGGCTTAAGGCACCGATACTCATGGCCGCACTGTCAAAACGTGGGAACAAGTTACTAGCAGCCTCGACCTTATCCAGTTCAATTGCAGCTTGGTCAGCCTTAATGCCAATCAAATCCCTTAGGGTGGCAACTGGTCGGTTATCGACTAATTCGGCAAACTTCTTATAGGTCGCAAAATTTTTGTCGATTAAGGATGCCTGCAATGTGTTGACCACATCAGGGTTGAAGCAGTGGTACTCACCGCCATCCACGTATTTGAGTAAACCACCCTGTGGCAGTGGCACATGGGCGCGGTAAGCGGCTTTATGCAGCAGCGCTTGATCGTTGGCGATATCCTCAAAGCTTGCACCTTCTATACGGCTCACCACACCTTTAAAGCACAGTTCAATCACATCACTGGCGATACCAATGGCTTCAAACTGCTGGCTACAACGGTAGGAGCCGACGGTGCTGATCCCCATCTTAGACATGATCTTACGTAGACCCTTCTCGATGCCGTAACGGAAGTTGAGCATCAAGGCTGTGGTATCGGTTAAATCATGGCGTTTAGCCAGATCTGAGATTGATTCATACACTAAATAGGGATAAATCGCCGTGGCGCCAAAGCCGAGTAGCACTGCAAAGTGGTGCGGATCTCTAGCTGATGCAGTCTCAACGATGATGTTGGTATCGCAGCGCAGGCTCTTACTCACCAGCATTTGTTGCACCGCGCCCACCGCCATGGCTGCTGGAATCACCTGCGCCGATTTATCAATTGCGCGGTCGGATAAAATCAGCAGCGTAGTGCCACTGCGGGCTAAACGCTCGGCTTCCGAGGTGATGCGGCGGATAGCGTGTTCTAAGCCTTCCTTCGGATCGTAGTTTAAATCGACGATATTAGCGCGATAGTAAGTGCTATCTAATCCGAGTAATTGATTGAAATCACTGAATAATAAGATTGGTGAGTTGAACATCACTCGATAGGCATGGCCAGTAGTTTCGTTGAAGAGGTTTTGTTCGCGGCCAATGCAGGTCGCCAGAGACATCACGTGCTTTTCACGCAATGGATCGATAGGCGGGTTAGTGACTTGAGCGAATTTTTGCCTGAAATAGTCATAGAGCGAGCGTGACTTTTTCGACAATACGGCCATTGGCGTATCATCGCCCATGGAGCCAGTCGCTTCTTCGCCTTGTTTTGCCAGTACCCAAATCACTTGTTCAAGCTCTTCGCGGGTGTAACCAAATTGCTTTTGGTATTGCAGTAGTTGCTCAGGACTTAATTCACTGGCGCCATGTTGCTCTGTCGTTAGCTGCTCGGCAGGAATTAAAGTACGACTGTTTTTCGCCATCCATTCTTTGTAGGGGTGGCGACGCTTAAGATCGTTATCGATTTCGAATGACTGATATAACCGGCCATTTAATGTATCTAACACTAACAGCTCGCCTGGGCCGACACGGCCTTTTTCAATCACTTCATCGGCGGCGTAGTCCCAAATGCCGACTTCTGAGGCAAGGGTTAAGATACGATCTTTGGTGATCACATAACGAGATGGGCGCAGACCGTTACGATCGACCGCGCAAGCGGCGTGGCGACCGTTGGTCATTACGATACCTGCAGGACCATCCCATGGCTCCATATGCATGGAGTTAAAGTCATAGAAGGCTTTTAGCTCGTCATCCATCTCAGGGTTACTTTGCCATGCTGGCGGGATCAGCAAACGCATGGCGCGGTATAAGTCCATCCCGCCAGAGAGCAGCATCTCGAGCATATTGTCGAGGGAGGAGGAGTCAGAACCCGTTTCATTCACAAAGGGTGCCGCCTGCTGTAAGTCAGGCAGCAGCGGCGAATTAAATTTATAGGCACGGGCACGGGCCCATTGGCGGTTACCGGTAATCGTATTGATCTCGCCGTTATGGGCAAGATACCTGAAGGGTTGAGCGAGTGGCCATTTAGGTGACGTATTGGTTGAAAAGCGTTGATGGAATAAACAAATAGAGCTCTTCAAACGGATGTCGGCAAGGTCGGGATAGAATGCGGGCAGGTCGGCTGGCATCATCAAGCCTTTGTAGACGATGACTTGACCTGAAAGACTTGCGACATAAAAGTCTTTATCGTCAGTAATTTGTTGCTCTAAACGGCGGCGAGCCATGTAGAGACGTCGCTCAAGGTCTTTCTCACGCCAACCAATGGGGGCGTTAATCAGCACTTGATAGATTTGCGGTAGGCTCGATTTACCAATCTCACCCAATACCTCAGGATTGATAGGGACTTTACGCCAACCAGCGATACTTAATGTTTCACGCTCCAGTTCGCGTTCGAGGATGAATTTAGCTTGGTCGGCTAATTCCTCATCTTGGCTTAAAAACAACATGCCTACAGCGAATTTGCGGCTCAAGTGCCAGTCATTTTCTGCGGCTACGGCCTCAAAGAATTGCAATGGTAGCTGCATCAATAAACCACAGCCGTCCCCAGTTCGACCATCAGAGGCGATACCGCCACGGTGTTTCATGCGATCAAGGCCATGGATAGCTGTGCGCACGATACGATGACTGGCTTCGCCATCCATTTGTGCAATCAAGCCAAACCCACAATTGTCCCGCTCAAAACTGGGATGATATAAGCTCATACAAAAACCTCCCTTGACCTCAACGAAATTACTACTCGGGAGAAATGTAAAGACTTTCTATAGATATGCACCCGAACCACCCAAATTATCCTGAGATTAACTAAAGGTCAAACCAAAATTTTGCATAAAATATGGGTATTAATTCATGTTTCATACACAAAACACAATTGCTTGACGTTAACGTTAACTGATTAAAGTGTCGTATAACATTATGAATAAAAAGAATTTTAAAAAATGAAAAACTTGTAAGTTACCAAAATGTAACATTGGCGCGGATTGTTTTTGATTTAGAAATAGTGATTTTTATTGCAAATACAGTGTTTGTATAAAAATATGAAATAAGTGAATTGTTATTCTTTTTGGTTGTGAGTGCTATCACAGAATGTAAAGGCCCTGTGAGGGGCGGCTCAGGTTTTTAGCTTGGATATGGTGAATATTATGAGAGTTTGATTTACCGCCAAGAAAAGTGTGGTCGCTTTGTTTATCATGAGTTTTTTCGTCTATCTACACATCATTATTTCTTCTTTCTTGTGATTTTATCTTGGTTATTTTTAATGAAACGACATGAAATATGGCAGGTGAGCTAATGGGGCTCGATGCATACGTAAACACATTTGGTGCTGTTTGTAAGGCTAAATACGGTGAGCGATTACGCAAGCTCACCATAGATGCCAAATTCACTTGTCCTAACCGTGATGGCACGCTTGGACGTGGTGGTTGTACCTTTTGCAACGTGGCGTCCTTTAGTTATCAGCAAACGGAAACGCTCAGCATCAGTGAGCAGCTAGAACAAGGGAAAGCCCGTTATAAAGAGGCGAAACCCAAGCTGAATGCGGATAAGTTTATCGCTTATTTTCAGGCTTATACGAGCACTTATGATGAGTATCAAGTGTTGATGGCTAAATACGATGAGGCGGTCAAAGACAGTGAGATTGTGGGCCTGTGTGTTGGCACTCGTCCTGACTGTGTGCCAGATAATGTGTTAGATTTACTAGCAAGTTACCAGCAAAAAGGCGTTGATGTGTGGTTGGAGCTTGGGCTACAAACCGCCAACGACAAGACGCTACACAAGATTAATCGTGGCCATGATTTTGCCTGTTATTGCGATACCGTTTTGCGGGCGAGAAGCCGCGGTTTAAAGGTGTGTACTCACCTTATCTTAGGTTTACCCGGTGAAACTCGTCTCGATTACATGGCGACCCTTCAGGCCGTGCTGACGCAGGGCGTAGATGGTTTAAAGCTTCATCCATTACATGTGGTTGAGGGTAGTACTATGGCAAAAGCTTGGCGCGCAGGGCGCTTACCTTTGCTCAGTATTGAGGAGTATGCGGCTTGTGTCGGCGAACTGGTTCGGCATACACCGAAAGAGGTGATATTTCATCGGGTGACCGCCTATGCGAAAAAACCGATACTGCTGGCACCCGATTGGTGTGGTTATCGTTGGAATGGCTTAGTGGCGATTGTTGAGGATCTTGCGAGTAAGGGTGGACAAGGGGCGGCATTAGCGCGACCATAATGTCCATATTTGCTGAATGGATTCATTTGGTAATTTTTTATCGCTAATAGTATTTGATATAGTTGATTTTTTGTTAATAAAAACATCTTTTGACCACAAATGCTGCTATAAGTTGCGCTGACAATTTTAGTGGGTATCATGTCATAAATTTGTTTTAAGCATTGGACTACTTAAGGGAGGCCTAGATGGCCACAGTTGAATTAGAGACAATTCTAGATCTCAATACGTTAGAACAGTATTGCAGCGCGATTGGTGCCGGTACTTTGCTAAAGAGCGTGGTGTTATTTGAGCAATTAATGCCTGAATATGTTGGGAATCTAGTAAAGGCTAACGAAGCTGCTGACAAGGACACTTTATGTTCTGAGGCCCACAAATTTAAAGGTGCAGCGGGTTCAGTTGGTTTAAAACGTATTCAGCAAATTGCCCAATTACTGCAGCATGGCGAAGAAGCGCGTTGGGAAGTTGAACATGCAACTTGGGTCGCGCAAATTGTTGAATTTGCGAGTGCCGATCTGCAGCAATTAAAGCAATTCTTACAGGCTAAAGCCTAGTTTGGTTTGCGAGGTGCGGCGTAAAGGTTGCACCTCGATAACTTCTTCCTTCTCGTTTTATCCCCTCTTTTGCTTTTCCCTCCTTTATTCTGAGTCGCCTCAAGCGTTTTACCTTGATTGAAAATCGATTTTGCTCACACTATTGAGTAATTTAGCCGCGTTTTAGTTGATAACTTATGGTAGAGTTGATTAAATTTATTAATTCATAACCGTAGTGGCAATCGATAAAATGAAAAATTTACCTAGCCTTAAGAATCTATATTACTTGGTGAATCTTCATCAAGAGCAGAATTTTAATCGCGCCGCTAAGGTGTGTTTTGTCAGCCAATCGACTCTGTCAAGCGGCATTCAGAATCTTGAAGAACAGCTTGGCCACCAGTTAATTGAACGGGATCACAAGTCTTTTATGTTCACCGCTATTGGTGAGGAAGTGGTGCAACGTTCTCGCAAAATCCTCACGGATGTAGATGATTTAGTTGAATTGGTTAAAAACCAAGGTGAGCCTATGACGGGGGATATCCGCTTAGGTTGTATTCCTACCATTGCTCCATTTTTACTCAGCCGCGTTGTCAAACAGTGCCAACACGCTTATCCCGCGATGAGCCTATTACTCAAAGAGGATACAACAGAGCGCTTACTCGATGCGTTGGGTAAAGGGGAGTTAGATATACTCATTCTTGCTCTACCCGTTGATACCAGTGGCTACCACAGCATGAAGGTAGGTATTGATCCCTTTAAGATGGTTATCCACAAAGATTTAGTGGGGGGAATTCATCAGCCGATCGATTATCAGACATTACCTGATGAGAGTATTTTTCTGTTGCAGAGCGAGCATTGTATTACTGGCCATGCCATTACTGCTTGTCAGTTGGGCGACAGTGCTAAAGTCAATCCTTTTGCTGCCACGAGTCTGCATACCTTAGTACAAATGGTAAATAGCAAACTGGGCACAACGTTCTTACCGCAAATGGCGATTGATGCAGGGATCTTGAATGATACCGATCTGGTGGTCATGACTCCGCCAGGTGAAGCGCCATATCGCGATATCGGTTTAGTATGGCGACAAACAACCAGCCGAATTTTAACTTTCCGTACGCTAGGTTTATTGATCCAAAAATTGTTAGCTAACGAAACCGCATAATCACTGAGTATTTTTGCTTTTGGTGAGTTTTATAAAGGGGAAACACCAAACACTTCAATCGAGTGTTGTTTCCCTTTTAATTTAATCGGGCCCAGATTAGTCAAACGATACTCACTGTTAGGATTATCGAGTCGTCCCGCTAAGGCGCCAGAGATCAACATACGCTGTCCTAAGGGATTACATTGATCCTGCAGTCTCGCTAACGTATTTAGTACATCACTAAAGAAGCTAATTTCTTGTTTTTGAACACCAACAACTGCAGCAACGACTTGCCCACAGTGAGCCGCCGCTTTAAATTTAGGCACAAAACCATAGTGTTCTTCAAAGTAACGTCTCTGCCAATTTAATTGCTGGCTAAATTCAAAATAGATATTCATGCAGCGGTCGTGCACAACACCTTCCTCTAAGGGCCAATGGATTAATACGGCATCACCCATATAGCGGTAGATTTCAGCTTCGTTATTACTCACAGTATCTGAAAGTAAGCTAAAACTATCTTGGATTAGGCGACTAAAGCGATAATCGCCAAGGGATTCAGCGTGAGTTGTTGAGGCGACCATATCTAAGTAAAGAAATAAACGCTGTTCGTATCTTGGCTTATGGTATTTACCTAAACCAATATTGAGTAAAATACGTGGCCCAACTAAAAGCCCCATCTGCTCAACAAAGGCTAAGCTCACTCGTACAACGACTAAATAAACAATTAAGGCTTGGAATGAGGGACTATAGAGAATATGCGCCGTAAGCATTTGTCTAAGGGTCGACATGTGATTTTCAATGGCCCACATATTTAGAAATTGGGTCATATAAGCTAAGGTTGTTGCACCCAATAACAGGAACAATCCTTTAAAAATGACTGAGAAGATATAAGGTAGGCGATTGATAGCGCTAAAATCAGCTATCAGATTGGACATCCAGTGTAAGCTGCCAAAAATAATCCCCATATAGACGGCGAGTGTCGCGAGATCAGCCGAACCTACAGCCCATTGCGGCAGTTCTGGTGATTGGGCATATCGAAAAAACACGAATGCAGCCATGGCTATCGCCCAAGCTAATATCGCAAAAAGAAGTTTTTTCGCTTGTCTACGAGTTCTCACAACGGGTTTTGTATCCGAATACGGCCATATATTTCAGGATGCCGTAGTTTATAGAAAATCATCACTAGAGTGCCAGTGATATTTGTGATCTGGATCAATACAACGCTATATAGCTACAAAAATTTAACCAAACACTTTATTTAATATCATTGCTGTAAAGGCGGTCTTGAGATAAAAACCGCGAGGATTGGTCATTTTGAGGCTGCCATCCTCGGCAATACTTTGAGTCAATGCCTTACTATTAGCGGCTTTAGGGCGTAATTGGAGAACTTCACCGTGCCTAGCGGTGAGATTTTCGACTTTACCAAGAGCAATCAGCTCCATGATTTCTTCCCAATCCTGTTGCAGTAATGCTTGCTCTTGTGGATCGGGCTGCCACAGTATTGGTGTGCCAACTCTGCGTTCACCCACAGGGATATGTCGCTCCCCCTCTACTGGTACCCACAGTACTCGTTGTAACTTGTGACACACTAAGCTGTCTTGCCAAGTTAATCCTTCGATATTGGTCAGCGGTGCAACACACACATAGGTGGTTTCTAGTGGTTTGCCCTGATGATCAATGGGGATAGTTTTTAGCTCTACTCCGAGGTGAAGAAAATCTTGTTCGGGTTTCGAACCTGCTATCGCACCTAATTCCATTTCAATGAGTTGTCCCACCCAACCTTTATCGCGTTTCAGATTGACGGGGACATGAATACCGCGATGGGCAGCAATTTGCGCCAAAGATACGCCGGCCATCATATTAGCGCGTTCGAGCAATTCGCTCAGATTTTGAGGGGGAATAATAGGTTTCATAGGCGAATTTTACTGGAAAATAACTGCTTAGCAACCAAGGTCAAAAAATGAACATTAAAATAAGAATAAACGCATTGCTAACTTTTTGTATTTAACAATATGATTTTTATTGTTTTTATCTGATTTTAGGCAAGTGTCAGTTAAAGTGTTCAAAGTTACTCTCGGCTTTCCCTTGCGTTTCTCACATATTTATCCACAGATATTATGGATAACTCACAATGCGTGTGCCTTTAACTGAATAAAATCTTTGAGTCAATGGTAGTAAGTGGCATTTTTAAATAGGGATGTGGGTAATTTTGGGTGTGCTCTGTGTATAACATTTAAGGATTACTCTAATTAAATAATAGGATTTATTTTAGGTTAAAAAGTGAGCGTTTGTGTATTTGGATAGATATCTTGTAAATTATTAAGGTTTATCCTGATGATTTATAGGTTATTTTTTTAATGTGGTATGCGTTGTGATGTATATTCTATTTGTTGTTTTTTGAACGATATACCTAGTTTACCCTAGTTTCAAACAGAGATATCCACAGAAAATGTGGATATCCCCTTAAATTAATTCGATGAGTTGTTGATAAAGTAGTAAGTTGAAACTATTTATCCAAAGATAAGCTGAAAATAGAGGTTTGCTGAGAGACGGGCTTTGTGAAACAATCGCTTTATTAAAATTTATCCTTATTTGGAGTCCATGTGATTGATAGCGACGGCTTTCGCGCAAATGTGGGCATAATAATTTGTAACAGATATGGCCAAGTCATGTGGGCCAGACGGTTTGGACAACACTCATGGCAGTTTCCTCAGGGCGGTGTAGATGATGGTGAATCGGCCGAAGAGGCTATGTACCGTGAATTGTATGAGGAAGTTGGCTTAAAACCCGAGCATGTCACTATATTAACCTCGACGCGCTCTTGGCTAAGATACCGTTTACCTAAACGCTTAGTGAGACAGGACAGTAAGCCTGTGTGTATTGGCCAAAAGCAAAAGTGGTTTCTGTTACAACTAAAAAGCCAAGATAGTGCGATTAATTTAAGTTCTTCAGGCCACCCTGAGTTTGACGATTGGCGCTGGGTAAGTTATTGGTATCCGGTGCGGCAGGTTGTCTCATTTAAGCGTGATGTTTATCGTAAGGTCATGAAAGAATTTGCGGTAACGGCATTGTCATTCCAAACCCAGGAAATACCGAGGAAGCGGGTAAGACAAAAGACAACGGGCTGATTTTCAAAAGAGGATTGAAAACAGTGTTAAATACGCTCAGGGATATTACCCAAGCTGTGGCTTCTGCCCACAGCTTAGAAACCGCATTAGAAGTCCTAGTTTCATCGACCAAGGCTGCGATGGAAACCCAATGTTGCTCGGTCTATATCCTAGAGCAGCAAGAACTCGTTTTATCCGCAACCGATGGTCTCGAAAAGAGTGCTGTCGGTCGAGTGCGCATGCCTTTAACTCAGGGCTTGGTGGGCTTAGCTGCCGAGCGTGAGGAGGCGGTGAATTTAGCCGATGCACGTTTACATCCGCGCTTTAAGCTCTTTCCCGAGGTTGCAGAAGAAGAATACCGTGCCTTTTTAGCTGTCCCTATTATTTATCAAAAAGCGGTTGTGGGTGTGATTGTGGTGCAGCAAGCTAGTGCACGGCAATTTAGTGAAGGCGAAGAAGCCTTTTTAATGACCTTGGCTGCACAGCTTGCGATGGCGATCCGAGGATTAAAACAAAAGGCGCAGGTCAGTTCACTCCATCAACAGATTTTATTCCAAGGGACATCCGCATCCAGTGGGATCGCTATTGCACACGCGTTAGTGCTCGGTGGGGAGATTTCCCTCGAACAGCCCGATGTGCGCTGCGAGGACATTGTCCTTGAATCCAGCCGTTTAGTCGCGGCAATGGGGCGTTGTAAAGAGGCGATTGGTGCGCTATCTCAGCGTTTCGACCGAGAACAGGATGAGGAGGTCGCCTCAATATTCAATGCCTTACAGTTACTACTTGATGATGCCAGCCTCGGTGGTGAATATACCCGTGAAGTACAGCAGGGCTGGGAGGCTGAATCGGCGGTGAGCCGGGTTTCGTTGCGTTATATTCAGCAGTTTTTGGCGATGGAAGATCCTTATCTCAAGGAGCGGGCCAGTGATATCCGCGATTTGGGGCAAAAGGTGCTAAGGCAATTGATTGAGCCTGAGCGATTAGAGCATGAACCTGATAAACCTGTAATTTTAGTGACGAAAGAAGCCGATGCTACAATGTTGGCTGAATTTCCTCGGCAAAAATTAGCCGGGATTGTGACCGAGCTCGGTGGCGTTAACTCCCATGCGGCGATTTTAGCGCGTGCGCTTGGTGTACCTGCGATTACAGGCGTTGAACAGTTGCTTTCCGCTGATATTGATCAAAAGCTGTTAGTCGTCAATGCCAGCCGTGGGCAGCTTATGGTGTCGCCATCGCCTGCTATTGTTAGCGAATATCGCAGCCTTATCTCAGCGCAAAAAGCGTTGCAGCGCCAATACGCACAGGAGTTAGCGCTGCCTTCTGTGATGCTTGATGGCACGCGAATTAGACTCTATCTCAATGCGGGATTACTCAGTGGTGTCGCCTCGGAAATTGCCGAAGGGGCAGATGGTATTGGGTTATATCGCACTGAAATCCCCTTTATGTTGCAGCAGCGTTTTCCGAGTGAATCCGAGCAGGTAAAGGTTTATCAACAGGTACTCTCAGCGGCTTCGGGTCGCCCTGTCGTGATGAGAACCTTAGACGTTGGCGGCGATAAGCCTTTGCCGTATTTCCCGATTAAAGAAGACAATCCTTTCCTCGGTTGGCGTGGTATTCGACTATCACTGGATCACCCTGAGCTGTTTCTTGTGCAGTTAAGGGCCATGTTACAGGCTGGCGCAGAAGGCAAGCAGTTAAGCATTTTGTTACCCATGGTCAGTAATTTAGATGAAATCGATCAAGCGTTAGCCTACCTAGAGCAGGCTTATGTTGAACTCAAAAATGATGTCAACAGCAATATCGAAATGCCGCGTATTGGCATAATGCTCGAAGTGCCTGCAATGCTATATCAGTTAGATGAAGTGGCAAAGAGAGTGGATTTTGTGTCAGTTGGGAGTAACGATTTAACCCAATATTTACTCGCAGTCGATCGCAATAACCCGAGGGTCAGTTCATTATTTGACAGTTATCATCCGGGGATTTTGCGGGCCTTACATCAGGCAAGAATAGATTGTGAATATCATCATCTTGATATCAGTATCTGTGGTGAGTTGGCTGGCGAGCCCATGGGCGCGATCTTGCTTGTGGCGATGGGATACAACCAATTGAGTATGAACCAAGGCAGTTTAGCGCGAATTAACTATCTGCTGCGCCGAGTCTCTGGTGATGATTTAGCACAGTTACTCGCGCAGGCGTTAAGTCTATCTAACGGTTTCCAAGTGCGTGAGCTGGTTAAAGAATATTTTACTCAGCAAGGATTAGCCACAATTCTTAATTAACTAATCGTGCCTTTTGCTTTAAGCTAAGGCTTCACTTAATCACGCTGTAGGTATTCGTGTGGATAGTTTGTTGTTGGTGTTCTTTATTTGCTTGGCGTTAGGTGCGTTTGTCGGTTTTATGGCAGGATTATTAGGTATCGGCGGCGGCTTGATTGTCGTGCCTGCATTGCTTTATATTTTGCCATCGGTCGGTATTAGCTCTACTCAGCTACCCCATATTGCGATTGCCACTTCGCTAGCCGCCATTATTCTTACCTCTATTTCATCGGCACGTGCCCACCATAAGCGCGGTAATGTGCCTTGGGAATTGTTCAAATCAATGTTACCGGGCCTGATTATAGGCGCGCTGGCTTCAGGTTTTATTGCTGAGCGTATTCCTGCTGATGCTTTACAGAAAGGTTTTGCCATCTTTGTGATTTTAATGACAATTCAAATGGCTTATCCCGTAAAAGCCGAATCAAATCGCCAATTACCTAATTCAGTCGTGCTTTTTGTTGTATCGGCTTTGATTGCGGTTTTGGCCGGTTTGACAGGAATAGGTGGCGGTATACTGATAGTGCCATTTTTGACTTTTTATGGTTTACAGATGCGTCAAGCCGTAGGTTTTTCTGCTGCGATGGGCTTTTTAATCTCTCTTTCTGGCAGTTTCGGCTATATTATTGCGGGCATGAATGCCCCTGAATTGCCCTATGGTACCTTAGGCTATATCTATTTACCGGCGTTATTTGGCTTAATCATAACCTCAATTTTAATGGCTCCGGTTGGTGTGAAGGCTGCAAGCACTTGGCCCACCCCAGTCCTTAAAAAAATATTTGCACTTTTACTCCTTTGTGTCGGTCTCAAATTAATTCTGAGCTGATTTTTAGTTTTTAGCCCTCAATTTGAGGCTGTTGATGGATAAGTTATGGCATTGAATTTTCCCAATATCGATCCTGTGATCGTGAAGTTTGGTCCCTTTGATATTTTTGGACAAACCTTTGAACCTGCGCTGCGTTGGTATGGATTTACTTACTTAGTGGGTTTTGTGGCGGCGATGTGGTTACTCAATCGCCAGGCTGATCGTTCCAATGGTTTATGGACGAGAGAGCAGGTTTCCGATTTACTGTTTTATGGCTTCCTAGGGGTGATATTAGGCGGTCGTATTGGCTATGTGCTCTTCTATCATTTTGATTATTTTCTCGCTAGTCCAATGTATTTATTTAAAATTTCAGAAGGCGGCATGTCCTTTCACGGTGGTTTGATTGGGGTGATTACCGCCATGATTTATATCACTTGGAAGCAAAAGCGTACCTTCTTTGCCGTGGCGGATATGGTGGCGCCCGTGGTGCCTATTGGTCTTGGGGCCGGCCGTATCGGTAACTTTATTAATGGTGAGTTATGGGGCCGCGTGACTGATGTGCCTTGGGCTATGGTGTTCCCAAGCGGTGGACCAGAACCACGCCATCCCTCGCAGCTCTATCAATTTGCTCTTGAAGGTGTTGCATTATTCTTGCTCCTTTATTGGTTCAGTAAACGTACTAAGAAAGTCGGCGCAGTATCGGGTATGTTCTTACTAGGCTACGGTATTTTCCGCGTGATTGTCGAAACGGTAAGGCAACCTGATGCACAGTTAGGCCTCTATTGGGGCTTTATGACAATGGGGCAGATCCTCTCAGTGCCGATGATCCTCTTCGGTTTATATTTAATTCTTCGTCCAGAGGGTAAGCAGTAATGCAGCAGTATTTAGACTTGATGAAACACATTTTAGCCGAAGGTGTGGATAAATCAGACCGTACAGGTACAGGCACTCGCTCGGTGTTTGGCTATCAAATGCGTTTCGATTTGAGTAAGGGGTTTCCTTTAGTCACAACGAAAAAGTGCCATATGCGCTCGATTATCCATGAGCTGTTGTGGTTCCTGAAAGGGGAGACCAATATTGCTTATCTGCGTGACAATAAGGTCAGTATTTGGGATGAATGGGCAGATGAAAACGGCGATTTAGGCCCTGTGTACGGCGCGCAGTGGCGCAGTTGGCCGACCCAAGGTGATGAGGCTATCGATCAAATTTCGCAGGTCATTGCGCAAATTAAATCGCAACCCGACTCGCGCCGTTTGATTGTCTCTGCATGGAACGTGGGCGAGCTGGATAAAATGGCACTGGCGCCATGCCATGCGTTTTTCCAGTTTTATGTCGCCGACGGCAAATTATCCTGCCAGTTGTACCAACGCAGTTGTGATGTATTTTTAGGTTTACCATTCAATATCGCCAGCTATGCGTTGCTGACGATGATGGTCGCACAACAATGTGATTTAGCCTTAGGTGACTTTGTTTGGACGGGTGGCGATACACATTTATACTCCAACCATATGGAGCAAACTGCGTTGCAGTTGACCCGTGAGCCAAGATCTTTACCCACCATGACAATTTTGCGTAAACCTGCCTCTATTTTCGATTATCAATTCGAAGACTTCGAACTGACCCACTACGATCCACATCCACATATCAAAGCGCCTGTTGCCGTTTAATGGCGAATTAATCGACCAACACCTCGGAATAGCCGAGGTGTTTTGTCGAAACTAACGATTATACTTGTTCATTTTCTTCGTCTACACTCAATCTATTATGATTTTTGGGAGTGCAAGATGGAAAAAGCGATTAGAAATTTTTTAAGCCAAGAGTCTGCAGGCGGCATCCTTTTATTGATTGCCGTTGCCTTTGCCATGTTGATGGCCAATTCTCCTCTCGCGGGACTCTATCAAGGTTTTCTCGGTACTGAAGTACAGGTGCGTGTCGGTGCACTCGATCTGCATAAGCCATTGTTGCTGTGGATTAACGACGGTCTAATGGCGCTGTTTTTCTTGCTGATTGGTTTAGAAGTTAAGCGCGAGCTACTCGAAGGCGCATTATCGAGTGTGGCACAGGCTTCTCTGCCAACTTTTGCTGCCATTGGTGGCATGTTAGTGCCTGCGGGAATTTATCTTTTATTTAACTATGGTGATCCTATCACTCAAGCGGGTTGGGCAATTCCTGCAGCGACGGATATTGCTTTTGCTTTGGGGATCATGGCGTTGCTAGGTAGCCGCGTACCCGTTGCTTTAAAGGTCTTTCTGCTGGCATTAGCCATTATCGATGATTTAGGCGTTATTGTGATTATCGCCCTCTTCTACAGTACCGATTTATCAACCATTAGTTTAATCATTGCCAGTGTTGCGATTGTTGGTTTAGTTGCTTTAAACCGTAAAGGGGTGACCTCATTAGCACCCTATGGTGTATTAGGGCTTATCCTGTGGGTTGCAGTGCTCAAGTCAGGTGTTCATGCCACATTAGCGGGTGTCATTATTGCCTTCTGTATTCCTCTTCGGGCAAAAGATGGAAGTTCGCCTTCTGAGCATTTAGAGCATAGTTTACACCCATGGAGCACCTTCCTAATTCTGCCTGTATTTGCCTTTGCTAATGCTGGGGTCGCTTTAGGAAACATGAGCTTAGATACGCTTATTTCCCCTGTGCCAGTGGGGATTGCGTTGGGATTAATGTTAGGTAAACCGATAGGGGTGATGCTGTTTAGCTTTGTTGCTGTCAAGCTTAAGTTGGCACAGTTGCCTGATGGTATCGGTTGGAAACAGATCGCACCCGTGGCGGCGATGTGCGGGATTGGTTTTACCATGTCGATGTTTATTGCTTCGTTGGCATTTGAGCAGGCAGACCCTATGTTCGGCGATTTAGCACGCCTTGGCACCTTGATTGGCTCAATTCTCGCAGCCTTGATCGGGTATTTCTGGTTATCAAAAGTGTTACCAAAAAAAGGAGTATAACTATGATAAATATGAAATTAGTGGGAGTTGCTGCATTGTTAGCATTATCTTCAAGTGCCATGGCTTCGCAAATTGATGCCTGCAACAAAGATGTCGCATCACAAACCTGCCAAAGCTATCTTGAGGGGATAGTTGATGGGGCATTAATGTTTAAACCTGAGGCATTAGGCGCGAGGCTTGAAACCAATGGTTACGAGTCTAGAGCATTAAAATACCGTGGCGGTAAACGTTTCCAAGAAGCAAACCGTACTTATTGTGCTAGTCGAATTCCTGATCGTGACAGTTTAGTCTCTGGGGTGACTGAAGCGGTTAGCACTGGTACTGCCGCAGATTTAGAGCAACTTCAAGGAATCGTTGTTAACTTATTGGATTGCCAGCGTTTAAAATAGCGTTATTGACTCATTATTTGTTAAGCTGGGTCATTGCTACCCGATATGCCACAGCATAGATGCTGTGGCATCCCTAATAGGAAGCTCATTGGCGATGCTCCATCTCAATTACAACCATCTTTACTATTTTTGGATGATTAAGAAAAAGGGCTCTGTGGCAAAAGCTGCAGAAGCCCTTTATTTAGCTCCACAAACGATTACTGGGCAAATCCGCGCCTTAGAAGACAGGCTAAACGGTAGCTTATTTAAACGTGTCGGCAGAAATCTAGAAGCGACAGAGCTCGGAGAGCTCGTCTTTCGTTATGCCGATAGAATGTTTTCTCTCAGTTATGAGATGCTCGATTTACTTAACTATCAAAAAGATGACGCTATTCTATTTGAGGTTGGGATTGCTGATGCTTTATCGAAAGCCTTATCAAGTAGAGTGTTGCTCTCGGTTGTTCCTAATGATGGCTCTATGCACCTTGCCTGTTATGAGGCGACCCATGAAAGCTTAATGTCTCGCTTACGCGAGCATAAACTCGATATGATCCTTTCAGACTGTGCGGGCGAGTCACTTAAATATCCCGAAATTCTATCGAAAAAACTGGGTGAGTGTGGTGTGAGTTTCTTTTCTGCTGAAGCTTACAGTGCGGATTTCCCTGCCTGTTTAGAGCAAGGGCCGCTATTGATCCCCGGCCGTAGAACTTCGCTCGGTCAGCAACTATATCGTTGGTTTGATGAGCAAAATCTTAAGGTGAGTATTTTAGGTGAGTTTGATGATGCGGCCATGATGAAGGCTTTTGGTTACCTTAAGCGCGGTATCTTTGTCATGCCGTCGATTTATCCCCAAGAAGTGATTTCCCATGGCATGCATTTACTCGGTGAGACCTTAGATGTGAAAGAAGAGTACCATGTGATGTTTGCCGAACGGATGATCCAGCATCCTGCTGTTAAACGCCTCCTAGAAACGGATTTTAGTGATTTATTTGCCGGATTAGATACTCAAGTTAAGCAGTATTAAACTTGTGTTTCAACAACGCTTGCATCGACACTCCATGGACTGAACTGGTAGACTAAGGCGAATTTTGTTTTGGGAGAGATTAACTTGGAGTTAATGAACATTGCACGGGTCCGTTGGGCATGTCGCCGCGGAATGCTCGAATTAGACGTTTTGTTCCAGCCCTTCGTTGAGAATGTTTATCAGGATTTGTCTGATGAAGATAAAGTCCTGTTTATTCGTTTGCTCGAGTGTGAAGATCCTGAATTATTTGCATGGTTTATGGGTCATGAAGTTTGCCCTGATCCTGAGCTTGCCCGCATGGTAGTGCAAGTCCGTGGCCGAGCTGCGCCATAGTTTTAGTGTAAAAGCCTCCTTTGACCAACGTCTCTCGTTGGTCGTATTTGTTTGTGTCTGTAGCACTTCTTTACTTCTCTGGCCAGAAACGGATACCGCAGTACTACATGGACTGAGGGCTATACTCGCCGTCTTAATATTGGGATTCTTGTGCTCTCAGTTATGGCAACTGAGGAAATGGCATTGCCGTTTTGAGCTTAATGGTCAAGGAGAAGGCTGGCTATCAACGGGGGAGGCGTTTCACGTATTGCCCAGAACTTGGGTAACGCCGTTTATCTGCTTGGTTTATTATCAATCTGCAAATAAGTTGCATCTCTTACCTCTATGGGCGGATATGTTTAGTGATACAGATTATCGCAACTTGTGCAGGCTATTACTTAAAGTTAAAACTCAGGCGGTGAGCCAACACGAACTACTTTAATCTAAATCTGAATCTGAATCTGAACTATGAGTGATGCGACTTTCACACCGTCTAAATAACAAACGGGCTATATCCTTGTTAAGATTTAGCCCGTTAAAAGCGTTTAAGTTAAGCTATCCGCTTATTTTTCAGGTTGCAAAATGGTCGGTAGCGGAGAAGCTGACTTTTCAGGATGGTCAATATTATAGTGCAGCCCTCGACTTTCTTTACGTTCCATCGCGCAGCGAATAATGAGTTCCGCCACTTGCACTAAGTTACGCAGTTCAAGCAGGTTATTGCTGACTCTGAAGTTGCTGTAATACTCTTGGATTTCCTGCTGCAACATCAAGCAGCGGCGCAGTGCACGCTCTAAGCGTTTATCTGAGCGTACGATACCCACATAGTCCCACATAAACAGGCGCAGTTCGTGCCAGTTGTGGGCGATAACGACTTCTTCATCAGAATTAGAAACTTTACTTTCATCCCATGCGGGGATTGGGCCTGGTAAGGGGATTTTATGCAGTTGACTCTCAATATCTTGGGAGGCTGCCCGCGCAAATACCAAGCACTCAAGCAGCGAGTTACTTGCCAAGCGGTTGGCGCCATGCAGGCCTGTATAAGCGACTTCACCAATGGCATAGAGACCATTGAGATCGGTTTGACCATGTAAGTCTGTCATCACCCCACCACAGGTATAGTGGGCTGCCGGGACGACCGGAATAGCGTCCTTTGTAATATCAATACCGAGTTCTAAGCAGCGACTGTAAATCGTCGGGAAATGCTTCATTACAAAGTCAGCATCTTTATGGCTGATATCCAGATACACGCAATCGGCACCGAGACGTTTCATCTCATAGTCAATAGCGCGGGCAACGATGTCACGGGGAGCTAACTCTGCACGTTCATCAAAGTCTGGCATAAAGCGGCTGCCATCAGGGCGACGCAAATAGGCACCTTCACCGCGCAGTGCTTCGGTGAGTAAAAAGTTACGGGCATCAGCGTGGTATAAGCAGGTTGGATGAAATTGATTGAATTCCATGTTGGCAACGCGGCAACCTGCACGCCATGCCATCGCAATACCATCACCACTAGCCACATCGGGATTTGAAGTATATTGGTAAACCTTAGAACTACCGCCAGTGGCTAAAGCGACAAACTTAGCCTTGATGGTTTCAACTTGCTCGGCATTTCGGTTCCACACATAGGCACCTAACACGCGATTACCGGGGCGATTTAATTTGCGGGTGGTGATAAGGTCGATGGCGTTATAGCGCTCTAAAACTTGAATGTTTGGATGGGCGAGGGCACGTTCTTGCAGTGTGGTCTGCACCTCTTTGCCCGTTGCATCCGCAGCATGTAGAATGCGTCTATGGCTATGGCCGCCTTCGCGGGTAAGGTGATAAGGGGCATCTTTAGCATTGTTCCCCGTGGCTTCTTCTTTATCGAAAGCCACGCCACATTCGATTAGCCATTGCATTGCACTCTTGGCGTTTTCGGCGGTAAAAGTCACCACCTCTTTATCGCACAAACCAGCACCAGCCACTAATGTATCGGCTACATGGGATTCGATAGTATCACTTTCATCGAAGACGGAGGCGATACCGCCCTGCGCGTAGTATGTCGACCCTTCCGAGAGAGGGCCTTTTGAAAGCAGAATTACGTTTGCTTTTTCAGCAAGATGCAAAGCTAGTGTCAGACCTGCGGCACCGCTACCTATGACTAATATGTCAGATTGGTGTTCAACTACTTGTTTCATCGGGTATCATGCTATGACTGAGAGTACCATCTATGGTAAACCAACTGACGAATTATGGGTACTTTCCTTTTAACCTTACTTTTTTTGTATAATTCTTAGAACTTTTTCAAAGCACGCGAGTCTACATAAGTGAATATGATTCGAGCGACTGAGAAATCAGCATTTTAGATTTGGGAGAAGTCGGCTCGGATGAGTGGACAAATAAGTGATCAACAATTAGTTGAGCGCGTACAACGGGGAGATAAAAACGCTTTTAACCTGTTAGTGCTTAAATATCAGAGTAAAGTGATTAGCTTGATTTCGCGCTACGTGCGTAACCAAGCCGACGTTGCTGATGTAGCACAGGAAGCGTTTATTAAAGCTTATCGAGCTTTGCCAAACTTTCGTGGTGAAAGTGCGTTTTATACCTGGTTGTACCGCATAGCCGTTAATACGGCTAAGAATTACCTCGTATCACAGGGGCGCAGAGCGCCTGCAAATGATGTCGATGCCGAGGATGCCGAATATTATGAAGGTAGTGATGCGCTAAAGGAGTTTGCCTCCCCAGAGCGACTAATGTTATCGGATGAAATCAAGAAAGTGGTTTTCGAAACATTAGAAACATTGCCGGAAGAATTACGTATGGCGATTTCATTGCGTGAACTCGATGGGATGAGTTACGAAGATATTGCCATCATCATGGATTGCCCTGTTGGAACGGTAAGATCTCGAATTTTCCGAGCCCGTGAGGCAATCGATAAAAAGCTTCAGCCTTTGCTGGAAGCCTAAATTCTTATTTTAAGAAACCCTTAAATTTAGACAGGTGAACAATGGATAAATTAGGTCAAGAATGGGTATCAGCCGCTGTCGATGGAGAGACAGATGTGCAGACGATGGCAGAACTTGCTGCCGATACGCATTCACATAATAAATGGCGTAACTATCATTTGATAGGTGATGCTATGCGGGGTGAATTACCCCAGACTATGGCGTTAGACCTTAGTGCAAGTATTGCTGCTGCAATTGAGCTTGAGCCTGCCATTGTCTCGCCCCAAGCCAAGGCTCCGATAGGCGTTACTGAACAAGTTACAACGGATAAAAACCGCGTAGTGCCACTATTTAAGCAGTTTGGTCAGTATGCAATTGCCGCTACTGTGGCCATGTTTGCCATCGTCGGCGTACAGAACTTTAACCAAACAGCTGATGATGCCGCGTCGCCATCACCTGTGCTTGTTACTCGTCCTCTGATGGGTAGTGCGTCGCCAGTGAGCTTACAGACGGGGCCTGTTCAACAAAATCAGAGCTACACTAATGACCAAATGAACGAGCAACGTCGCCGAATTAATACGTATATACAGGATCATATGTTACAACAACGATTGAATACGGGTGCCGTTGTAGAAGACAATAGCGAGGTTATTCCCGTTCCTGTCAATCAGTAGTAAGGAGTTAGCTTGCGTCTAATCCTGTTGGCTTTGTTAGCCTTGGTATTTCCTGCGGTGGCGCAGGAAGATATGCCTGCCAAAGTCTGGCTTGAGAAAATGAGCCAGGCTTTAAAAGAGAAAGAATTTAAAGCATCGATTATACAACTTCAGGCCGACCATATTCGGCCTTTGGTTTATCTTCACGGTAAGGTGAATAATCAAGAAGTTGCCTTTCTTGAGTACCTCAACGGTCCTCCCAAAAATGCGGTAAGAGTGGGCAATAGAGTCACCTTTATCGAACATGACCAACCTGCGTACAGTATCATCTCTAATCATATTCAGGGCGTGTGGCCTGCGGCTTTCTCATCAAAAATGAGCGATTTAGAAGTGGGTTATCAATTTGTATTAGGTGGCCGCACTCGCATTGCTGGGCGCCCAGGGCAAATGATCCGCTTGTTGCCTAATGATGAATACCGATATGGTTTCCAAATCTGGTTAGATATGGACACCTATTTGCCACTCAGATATGACATGTTGACTCAAGATAAGCAATTGCTTGAACAACTAATGGTGATTGAATTAATTGAATTTAGCGAGCCACCATCGATTCTACAGGAAGCCTACAAGCAAGAATGGCCTGCTGTGATCGATCAAGCTGAACGTCAAGATGGACAAAATTGGCAGTTTTCTTGGCTCCCCGCTGGATTTAGCGTAGTAGTGCGTGATCATCACCGTTTGATTGGTAGCCACGAGGCGGTTGAATATATTGCCTTGACTGACGGCTTAGCCAATATTTCTATTTATGTTGCTCGGGCTGGAGCAACGCCATTGCCTGAAGAGTTAATTACGCGTAATGGCTTATCTTTAGTGTCAGAAAAAGTCGGTAATGCTGAAGTGGTGGCTGTGGGTAAAGTGCCAACTGAGACCTTAGCCCGTATCGCGAAAAGTTTGATGTTAAAATAGAGCGGTTCATCATGATGGAAGAAGTGGCGCGGGTTGTCGCCTGTGATAATCAAGGTTGGCTCACCGTTGAGGTCGAGCTTAAAAGCACCTGCAAGAGTTGCAGTAGCAGTGAGTCCTGCGGGACGTCTGCTGTTGCACAGGCTTTTTCTGCAAAGACACAGCAATTCTCTATTCAGAGTGAACGTGCCTGTGAGGTTGGTGAACTGCTAAAGCTGGGGCTACCAGAGAGTGTTATCTTGAAAGCGGCTGCCTTGGTTTATTTGACGCCACTCTTCGGCTTATTTGCGGGTGCATTATTAGGGCAGTTTTTTGCTAGTTTGTTAGTAATCAATTCGGATCTCTGTGCGATAGGCTTTGCTGCTTTAGGCGCGTTAGCCGCTTGGTTCTTTGGAAAACGTAAGGCAAAACAGCTTGAAGTAGATTCGCAACCTGTGATTTTAGCTTATTTAGGCACAGGGATCAGTTTAGATAAATTATCTTTTTGATTTCATGTTGTTATTGATTTCAATTAGACAATAAACTTTTGCTGAGGGCGGCATTTTTCGACATAAAGACAACTATGAGTGAATCTGATTGGTATTGAATCCGCAATCAGGTACAATTTCCCACCTTTGAACCGTATCCATTTTTCAGTATTAGTCATAGCAGCATAATGAAACACATTAGAAACTTCTCAATTATTGCCCATATCGACCATGGTAAATCGACGCTGTCAGATCGTCTTATTCAGGTTTGTGGCGGTTTAAGCGACCGTGAAATGGATGCACAAGTTCTTGATTCTATGGATTTAGAACGTGAGCGCGGTATTACCATTAAGGCGCAGAGCGTTACGTTGGAATATACAGCCAAAAATGGCGAAACCTACCAACTCAACTTTATTGACACCCCTGGTCACGTCGACTTTTCCTATGAAGTATCTCGTTCATTAGCCGCCTGTGAAGGTGCGCTGCTTGTGGTGGATGCTGGCCAAGGCGTTGAAGCTCAAACGCTGGCAAACTGTTACACTGCGCTGGATATGAATCTGGACGTGGTACCTATCCTGAACAAAATCGACTTACCTCAGGCTGATCCTGAGCGTGTTGCCGCCGAGATTGAAGACATCGTCGGTATTGATGCGATGAACGCGGTGCGTTGTTCTGCAAAAACCGGTGTGGGTATTGATGATGTATTAGAGGTTATCGTCGAGCAAATTCCACCGCCAGAAGGCAATCCAGATGCGCCGTTGCAAGCCCTCATTATTGACTCGTGGTTTGACAGCTACTTAGGCGTTGTTTCTTTAGTGCGTATTAAACATGGCGTGCTCAAGAAGGGTGATAAGTTCAAGGTGATGTCTACAGGGCAAAACCATACCGCAGATCGTGTCGGTATTTTCACGCCAAAACAAACCGATAAAACCGAGCTAAAAACCGGTGAAGTAGGTTTCGTTATCGCAGGTATTAAAGAAATTCACGGTGCGCCAGTGGGTGATACCTTAACACTAGCTAAAAATGGTGCCGATAAGCCATTACCCGGCTTTAAAAAAGTGAAGCCTCAGGTTTATGCTGGTGTGTTCCCGATTTCTACCGATGAATATGAAAACTTCCGTGATGCACTGAACAAACTCAGCCTGAACGATGCCTCATTGTTCTTTGAGCCTGAAAGTTCATCTGCGTTAGGCTTTGGTTTCCGTATTGGTTATTTAGGCCTGCTCCACATGGAAATCATTCAAGAACGTTTAGAGCGCGAATACGATCTTGACCTGATCACGACCGCACCTACGGTAGTCTATGAAGTGCTGATGACCAGTGGTGAGACTATCTATGTTGATAATCCAGCAGATTTGCCTGCAATTAACAACATCGAAGAGATGCGTGAACCGATTGTTGAAGCCAATATTCTGGTACCAAAAGAATACTTAGGTAACGTAATTACGCTGTGTATCGAAAAACGCGGTACTCAAGTGAATATGGTTTACCACGGTAATCAAGTGGCCGTGACTTACCATCTGCCAATGGCGGAAGTGGTGATGGACTTCTTTGATCGCTTAAAATCAACTAGCCGTGGTTATGCGTCATTAGAGTACAACTTTATCCGCTTCGATCCGGCGGACATGGTGCGCTTAGATATTCTGATCAACGGCGACCGCGTGGATGCGCTGGCGATGATTATTCACCGTTCGAATATTCGTCACCGTGGTTTGGCGTTGGTTGAAAAGATGAAAGAGCTTATCCCGCGGCAGATGTTTGATATCGCGATTCAGGCCGCGGTCGGTAGCCAGATTATTGCCCGTTCTACCGTAAAAGCGTTACGCAAAGACGTAACAGCTAAGTGTTATGGTGGTGACGTTTCCCGTAAGAAGAAACTCTTAAATAAACAAAAAGAGGGTAAAAAACGGATGAAACAAGTGGGTAACGTTGAGGTGCCGCAAGAGGCGTTCTTAGCGGTACTTAAGCTAAACGAGTAACACTCGAGATAACACAATTTAGCTATTATTGCGCCGCAGTTTGCGGCGCTTTACTTAGCTTATCGTATGTTTTGTGGTGTTTTTTTATAAATGCGGTAAGTTAACTAAAGTTCGCGAGTCGAAATACAATAGTCGCTGAGTTTAGATCTTTACATTTCAAGGCAGGAGTTCAATACGTAATGGCAGCCTATTTTTCCATTATTTTAGTGCTAGTCACTCTGATTTCAGGGGTGATCTGGTTAGTCGATGTGCTGGTATTTGCGCCTAAACGCCGTGAAAGCTTAGCCTTGGCCAAGGCTTCTCAGGCCAATTTAACTGAGGAAGCCGAATACAATATTATCCGTGAACCCACTGTGGTTGAGACTGCGCACTCCATCTTCCCGGTGATTGCCTTTGTGCTGATCCTGCGCTCGTTTATTTATGAGCCATTTCAAATTCCATCGGGTTCTATGATGCCAACGCTATTAGTGGGCGATTTTATTCTGGTTGAAAAGTTTAGTTATGGCCTAAAAGATCCCGTATGGCGCACTAAACTTATTGAAACGGGCGAGCCCAAACGTGGTGATGTGATCGTCTTTAAGTACCCAGAGAATCCTCAGGTTGATTACATTAAGCGTGTTGTAGGTTTACCGGGCGATAGGATTATCTACCGCAACAAACAGTTGATGATCCAAAAGGCCTGTGGCGCGGAGCAAACCAATTGCCCTGAGCCAGAACTGGTGGCGCGTACCGAAATCAGCCGTGGTGATTACAGCCAAGATGGTGTGCCTTTACTGCGTTATAAAGAGCAACTCGGTGAAGTGGCACACGATATTTTAATTAATCCAAGCCGTCCTGATATGTTGGGTTATTTCAAGCGTGATGGCAATTTACCCGCGGGTGAATTTCTTGTTCCCGAAGGCCATTACTTTGCGATGGGTGATAACCGCGATAACAGTACCGACAGCCGTTTCTGGGGCTTTGTCCCTGAAGAAAATCTTGTCGGTAAAGCGGTGGCTATCTGGATCAGTTTTGAGTTTGACCGTTCAAAAGCCGACTTCCTGCCAACCTGGGTACCAAGCGGTGTGCGCTTTGAACGTGTAGGTGGAATTCACTAGTATGGAACCGATTAAAAATTTGCCGCGTTTGTGTCGTACATTGGGCTATGAGTTCAAGAATATTGACCTTCTAACCCAAGCGTTGACTCATAGAAGTGCGGCAAATAAGCACAATGAGCGTTTAGAATTTTTAGGTGATTCGATTTTATCGATAGTCATTTCGGATGCCTTATATCATCAGTTTCCTAAGGCGACTGAAGGCGATTTAAGCCGGATGCGCGCCACTTTAGTGCGTGGCGATACGCTGACCTTGATTGCTCAAGCCTTTAAACTTGGGGATTATTTATTCCTCGGTCCTGGCGAATTAAAGAGTGGCGGTTTTCGACGCGAGTCGATTCTGGCCGATGCGGTTGAGGCGATTATTGGTGCGATTTACTTAGATTCGGACCTCGAAGTGTGCCGTGAGCTGTTACTTAAATGGTATGCCGAGCGTTTGGCCGAGATTCAACCCGGTGTGAATCAAAAAGACGCTAAAACCTTACTGCAAGAATATTTACAAGGGTTAAAGAAGCCGCTACCCGATTACCAAGTAATCAACATAGAAGGCGATGCCCACGATCAAACATTCACTGTTGAATGTCGTATAGATGACTTGAGCGAAAGCGTGATTGGCGTTGCGAGCTCACGCCGCAAAGCCGAGCAGATTGCCGCGGCTCAAGTATTGGAGTTACTGAAGAAATGACCAAAAAAACAGACTTGCCAGCTGTCGATGCCGCTAACGCGAGCAATGAGCCGAGCTTAGACGAATTACTGGCAAGGATGAATGCAGCGAGCGCAGCAGCGCCGTCTGTTCACTATGATGTGACCTACTGTGGCATGGTGGCTATTATTGGCCGGCCTAACGTGGGGAAATCGACCCTGCTGAACCGTTTGCTTGGGCAAAAGATCAGTATTACCTCGAAAAAGCCGCAAACGACGCGTCATCGCATCATGGGTATCCATACCGATGGTCCGCGCCAAATCGTGTTTATCGACACACCCGGTCTGCATATTGAAGAGCAGCGTGCGATTAACCGTTTAATGAACCGCGCGGCGGCGAGCTCGCTTGCCGATGTGTCTATGGTGATTTTTGTGGTCGATGGCATGACATGGACCGCCGATGATGAGATGGTGTTAAGCAAACTTCGCCGAGGCGGTGAAGAGCGTAAAACCGTTTTAGCCATCAATAAAGTCGATAATATCAAAGACAAAGAAGCCCTTTTCCCTTATTTGGAAGACGTGGCCAAGAAGTATCCCTTCGATGAGATCCTGCCGATTTCAGCCAGTAAGGGCACCAACGTTAAGCGCATTTTAGAGATGGCGGCAGAGTCTCTGCCCGAGAATCCCTTCTTCTTTCCAGAAGATTATGTGACCGACCGTTCGCAGCGTTTTATGGCCTCTGAAATTGTCCGTGAAAAACTGATGCGCTTTTTAGGCGATGAATTGCCCTACGATGCGACGGTTGAAATCGAGCAGTTTAAGATGATGGAAAATGGGGTTTACCAAATTAACGCCCTGATCCTCGTCGAGCGAGAAGGCCAAAAGCGGATGGTGATTGGTAGCAAAGGCGAACGCATCCGTACCATCGCCACACAAGCGCGCCTTGATATGGAAACTTTGTTTGATAACAAAGTGTTCCTCGAGGTGTGGGTGAAGGTCAAATCCGGTTGGGCCGATGATGAACGCGCCCTGCGAAGCTTAGGTTACGGTGACGATTAATTGTTACTGATGATAGGCCTAGCCTGACCATGAACGAGCGCGCAGATTGATGAAACGGGGTTATGTTTTGCATCATCGCCCCTATCGGGAGTCTAGCGCGCTGGTGAATCTCTTGGTCGACGGGATTGGGCGTGTCGATGCCGTCGCGCGTGTCGGGAGCGGTAAACGCTCCATCAAAAGTATCCTCCAGCCCTTTCAGCCGCTGATTTTTGAATTTAGCGGTAAATCAGAACTCAAAAACATCAGCCAAATTGAAGCGGCCGCGCCAGCCGTGCCCTTATCAGGCTATAGCCTGTATGCGGGCATGTATATCAATGAGTTGCTGATGCGAACCCTGTCGGTTCACCATAATGCCGAGGCGTTATTCCTCATCTACCACCAAGCCTTAGTAGGACTTGCGGCGCAGTTTTGTGAGTCGAAGCTGCGGTACCTTGAACTGGCGCTTTTGCGGGAACTCGGGGCTATGCCATCCCTTATCCGCGATACACAAGGTGAGCCTCTGATCCCTGAACATTACTATCAGCTTGTGCCTGAGCTCGGGTTTCAATTTGTGTTAAACAGCCGAGCAAAGCACACCTATCAAGGTGCGATGTTAACCGCACTTAACGATAATGAGCTGTTGCAAGAGCAGTTTTTAGCAGCTAAACGACTGATGCGGTCTATGCTGCAACCATTGCTCGGAAACAAGCCACTGGTGAGTCGGCAGTTGTTTATGCAAGCGACAGCCTCAAAGATGAATGGGAATAATTAGCCCTAGCTCCTGTTTTTTATAGTCTGTCCCAGTACAATAGGGCGCAAATCAGCGTTAATTCTCGCCTTAACAACATAAAGGAGTTCCCGATGAGCCGTATCTTATTGGGTGTTAATATCGACCATATTGCGACCCTGCGTCAGGCTCGCGGCACCAGTTATCCCGATCCTGTCCATGCGGCGGCGGTTGCCGAGCATGCGGGTGCCGACGGTATCACCATTCATTTACGGGAAGACAGACGCCATATTATCGACCGCGATGTGTATCTGCTGGCAAAAACCTTAAAGACGCGGATGAACTTTGAGTGTGCTGTGACTGAGGAAATGCTCAACATCGCCTGCGAAGTCAAACCAACCTACGTTTGTTTAGTCCCTGAAAAGCGTCAAGAAGTGACGACTGAAGGCGGTTTAGATGTGGCTGGTCAATTAGATAAAATCACTGCTGCGGTAAGCCGCTTAGCCGCCAATGGTATTCAAGTGTCACTGTTTATCGATGCCGATAAGACGCAAATCGATGCCGCAGTCGCCTCTGGCGCCCCACTTATCGAAATCCATACCGGTTGCTATGCCGATGCCAAAACGGCTGATGATGAGGCCAAAGAGCTTGCGCGTATCAGCGAAATGGCAAAATACGCTCACGGCAAAGGGTTGGTGGTGAATGCTGGACACGGGCTGCATTATCACAATGTTAAGCCGATTGCGGCAATCCCTGAGCTGTATGAGCTCAACATCGGCCATGCCATTGTCGCGCGTGCGGCCATTGATGGCTTAGCGACAGCGGTTAAAGATATGAAAGCGCTGATGTTAGAAGGTCGTCGAGGCGAATAATGGCAATCGTTGGGCTTGGCACTGACATAGTTGAAATCGAGCGTATCACGGCTCATGTGGCACGTTCCGGCGATAAGCTGGCTAAACGCGTACTGACAGAGGCTGAGTTCGATATCTATCAACAGCATAGCCAACCGAGCCGCTATTTAGCTAAACGCTTTGCCGCCAAAGAAGCCGCCGCTAAAGCTTTGGGGACGGGGATTGGTCGTGGCGTATCTTTTCAGCATATCCACATTGGCAATACGACTGATGGTGCGCCAACGATTGACTTTACTGAAGGGGCGCTGCAACGTTTAGTTTTGCTCAATGGTGTGGTTGGACACATTTCAATCGCAGATGAAAAATCCTACGCTATTGCGACGGTTATCCTAGAATCTCGCTAGTTTCTAACCCATTAGCACAAAGGGAGCCTTAGCTCCCTTTTTTATTGCGTAAAATGCTTGGCAACATTTTTGTTACTTTTTACTGTTCAGTCTGGCATTTTTGGGCTAGGTTAGGTCAAAAGTTTTATCCATAAACTAATTTGCAGGGACACAGCAAAAGGAGCCCAAGATGAAATCCGCCGTAGAGCAGTTATCAACCTATAAAAGTGTGCATTTAAATCCGCGAAATATTCGAACTCATTTTATTGGTATCCCATTAATTATATGGTCGGCTTTTCTATTATTAGCGACAATCCGAATTCCACTTGGCAGCGCGGGTGATGTGAGTTTAGGTGTGATTTTAGGGGCAGGTGTGCTGGTTTATTATTTTCGTTTGCATGCAAAGTTAGCTATTGGCCTAGCTTTATTTATCGCACCCGTCGTATATACCACTGAGTTAATGGCAGATTCTCCCAACGCCTTCTGGTTGGCTATATCGGTATTTATCGTCGGTTGGGTTTTTCAGCTGATTGGCCATCAATACGAGAAGGCAAAGCCTGCCTTTATTGATGATTTAAACCAACTGTTAATTGGCCCGTTTTTCTTAATGGCCGAAGTGTATTTTATCTTGGGGTTAGAAAAGGCGTTAGATGCCGAGATTACACCTATCGCTATCGAAAAGCGCCGAGCACTCGATAGCAAAAAAGTGTAGTTTGGGTTTTATAGCCTTTTGTCTTGGGATCTGCACGGCTAATCATTTACAACTCAATAAGTAAATCAATTAGCTGTGCATTCATATCTTCCGACTCGAATGTTGCGGTGAGTGAGACATTGCCTTTTCGGTAAAATACTTGTTCGAAATTATCTTCCGACTCTTGGTTTTTTGATAAAAAATCAGATTTAGTGATGGGAATGTTGTAGTTTTTCAACGTTTTCATAAATTCGTCGTTGTTTTGGTTTCTCGTTAGTGACTCTGTAAATCGAATTTTACTGACTTTTCTTGCCTCAATATCATTAATGCCGAGGAGAATATTTTCAGTGGCGATGACCCATTGCTCACTGCGTGAGGAGTCAACCTGATTGGGTATTTTTATAATGTTGGCAAGTTGAGAGGGGCTTAGAATAAATTCATCCTCGTTTTTATCTGAGATGATTTGTTTTATTTTATTGTTGTCAAATTCATTAAAATTTATCGAAGTACGCTTGCCGCTGTTTCCTCGTGGAACAAACGAAAATCCAGTTAACATCTCTGCTGTTTCATGTTTATTGTTTAAACTGAAGGTTTCGAAATACAATATTAGCTTATTGTTTTTTCCATCGAGGCGATAATCGTTGCCTTCTTGTTCTATTTCCTCGAGCGACAGTATTTGCGCTAGCTTATCTTTAAATTGTATCTTGCCATCGATAATCCAGTTATCTTGGTCATAATTATCACTAGGCTCAATCATATTACTACCATGATTATTTAGAATGCTCTGGTTTTTATCGATCCTAACAATCTGGCTGTTTTTTGCATAAATCCATAGCGTTCTGCCGTAAACATACGCTGTTGAACCGTCCAGCATAGACAATTTTACGCTCTCTGGCCCCATCAATTGGTTTATAGATGATTCAGGCTCACCATTACTTAAGCCATAAGCACGATTTAATGTAACATTCGCAGCTGGAGCAAGGTGGTTTTTAGCTTGTTTATATATATTTATATAATCATTTTTAGCTAGTGTGGTTAAATGTATTTCTTTATCTTTAGCTATATTCTCGCCTTTGCTATTGTAAGGGGTTGGAGTGGTAGGGGGAATGTCATTCTGGCATGATTTTATATTTGTTGTAGTGGTTATAAATTTTATTTTATCTATGTATTCATTATTTTTTATTTTTTTTACGCTAATTATCCTTAGGGTGATTCTTTCAATTATAATTGCATCGGCACCTTCTGATAATGCATCTTGTTGAATGCTTTTTAACACTTTTTCAAAGTATCTGCTATAAAATGGAGTTGAGTCAGTGTATTTTATTTCTAATAATTCATTTTTATCTATTTCAACGGTGTAATGGTTGTTTTTTGTACTTATGTTTTTATATTCACAGGTAGGATAGTAATCAAGGACTTGCGGGAGATTATTTGAGGCTAAAGTACTGGAAGAATAAAGTAATGAGCATGAGATTGCTAAGTATTTAAACATTTTTTCATCCTTGATTATTTCTACTTAGGATGATTTTTATCAGAGATTTGAGGCAGTAACAAGTTTTTTAATTGTGCCCATTTGGATGTTTTGTTGTCAGTGGGAATGGACGTGGATTATGAGTACACATCTAAAGTGTGTGACATATCTAAATTGTTGCTCCCTGTGAGGATGTTGTTTACCAAAAAGTTAGACGTAATAGCTTAAATGCACCATCGAGATTAATAGGGGAATCTAGACTGGCTCAATTTTAAGCTATTTTCTAAAGATAAAATCAACCACGCATTTAGCGTAGAGAGGTAATCTAGTTACTTTTGAGACTGATAATACTGCGGAATGATACGCACTGTTTTGACCATATTGTCAGCGACTTCAATGACTTCTAGCGGGTAGCCTGCAAGGCGTAGGCTCGTGTTTTCGGAGGGGATGTCCTCCAAATACTCTAAAATCAGGCCATTGAGGGTTTTAGGACCATCGGTTGGAAAATCCCATTTCATCTCTTTGTTCAAGTCTCGGATGGTGATACTAGCATCAATCAAATAACTGCCATCCTGTTGTTGGTTAATCTCTTCACTCGCGGTTGGTAACATTGAAGTGGTGAAGTCACCGACAATTTCTTCGAGGATATCTTCGAGTGTTACCAGTCCTTGGATGTCACCGTATTCATCCACGACGAGGCCAATACGTTCTTTGTTGTGCTGAAAATTGGCTAATTGCACATTGAGTGGTGTGCCTTCAGGAATAAAGTAGAGCTCTTTGACGGCGCGCAGCAATGAGGATTTACTGAACTGTTCTTTTGATTGCAAGCGTAGCGCATCACGCAGATGAATAAAGCCGACGGCATCGTCAATGGTATCGCGGTAAACCAACACTCGAGTATGTGGGCTTTGGATGACTTGGCGATTGATAAACTTAAAGTCATCGTTGACGTTAATCGCATAGATATCCGAGCGCGGCACCATGATGTCTTCAACGGTGACTTTTTCTAAGTCCAGAATAGATAACAGCATTTCTTGGTGGCGCTGGGGGATGAGGGCGCCAGCCTCATGCACGACGGTGCGCAGTTCTTCTTGGCTGAGGGCCTCGTTAGTTTTGACCGAATGTACCCCAATCAGGCGCAACAAGGAGGAGGTGATGATGTTCATGATGCGCACTAATGGCGAGAGAATCACGAGCAACCAGCGCAGTAAGAAACTGGAGGGGAAGGCGATAGGTTCTGGGTGCAACGCCGCCAAGGTTTTGGGGGTCACTTCAGCAAAGACCAGTACTAACAGGGTTAATACACCAGTGGCAATTGCCATCCCCATGTCGCCGTATAAACGCATGCCTATAATGGTGGCGACCTGCGCCGCTAGGATATTGACGAGGTTGTTGCCGATGAGGATCACACCGATAAGCTTATCTGGACGATCGAGAAGTTGCAGTGCACGCTGCGCCCCTTTGTGACCGTTGGAGGCAAGATGTTTTAATCGATAGCGATTGAGCGTCATCATTGCCGTTTCTGAGGCGGAAAAGTAGGCCGAGAAGAGGATAAGCACCAGCAAAGCAACAAGGAGTGCGCTTGTCGATATAGCGTCCAAAAAATACGTTCCAGTTAGGCTGTAAAGATTATGTAAATACCGAGAATAGCGTTGGGTGTCAAGTCAGCTTAGCGAGTAAGCACCTAAGCTGACTTGAAATTATTAACTAAGAATTAATTCTTTGACAATGCGAGCGCCAAAATAAGCTAAGGATAACAAGGTTGCACCAGTTAAAGTGTAAATGACTGCGGTGCGAATTTTACAGCCAACCCAATACTGCTGCCACAGCATAGCGATATACACGAACCAAGCGATAATTGACAAAATCGCCTTATGGCCTTTGCCATCGGCAAACATGTCATCGAGGAAGATAAAGCCTGTGGCTAGGGATAAGCTCAGTAAAATGACCCCAATAATAACAAGATGATAGAGCTGCTTTTCTACCGTCATCAGTGGTGGAATGCTAGGGCTTAACATGAGTTGTTTCTTTTTGAGCTTGTTTTGGATCATCGCCAGTTGAATCGCGTACAGGGCGGCGATCATCAGGGCGCTGTATGCCATGAGAGAGAGCACAACGTGGGCTAAGACCTCAGGATACAATTCAAAGTGAGTAATAAACTTAGGCGGCAATAACCAGAGCAGGGCTACAGAGAGCACGGAACAGGCATAAACCACGGGCACAACCACAATCACTTTTAGCCTAAACATCATCACGGTAAAGGTGAAGGCGATGATCCAGTTCACTAACGAGATCACATTAGTGAGGCTGAAGTTTTGTCCGTCAGGGGTAAATATCGCTTGTGAGAGGGCGGCTGCGTGTAGAATCACCGCAATCGCTGCGATACCTGCAACGGCTTTACGATTAGGGCCTTCAGGATGGAAGAGCCGGCTTGTCACTAATACCAATGCGATGCAATAAAAAAACATGGCTGAGGCAGAAAAAATGACCATGGGTAATTAACCTATTTGTGTTGTTAAAGGTGCCTTATATCCCCAAACTACTTGAAACTCGTATTTTCAGATTGTTTGAGTTTTAACTGGGCATACAGATCAATATTTTGCCTAGAATAGCATGAGCTATCGGCAAATGGGCAGTGACATAAGTTGCAAAATTTAGCAGATTCTTATTGTTAGGTGTAAATAGTCGCCGTCAAGTCGCAAAATAAGTGTGGTAGCAGATTAAATGCCTAAGTTAACGCAACCGGGGCGTAGCAGTAGCATAATACGCACGCATGGTTATAATACTGCCCATTAATCGAGATCCTTAAAGGTATAGAGCAGGACGATGTTTGAGAATCTAACCGACAGACTGTCACGCACGCTGAAAAATATCAGTGGCCGTGGTCGCTTAACCGAAGAAAACGTTAAGGAAACCCTGCGCGAAGTGCGTATGGCGCTGCTGGAGGCCGATGTTGCCCTGCCTGTGGTGCGTGAATTCGTTAACAATGTAAAAGAACGTGCCGTTGGCCAAGAAGTGGCGAAAAGCCTAAGCCCTGGCCAAGCCTTTATTAAGATTGTTCAAAGTGAACTTGAAAAATCCATGGGCGAGGCAAACCAAGCTCTGGATTTAGCCACTCAGCCGCCAGCCGTGGTGATGATGGCGGGGCTTCAAGGTGCGGGTAAAACAACCAGCGTTGCCAAACTGGGTAAGCTGCTGCGTACGCGCCATAAAAAATCGGTATTAGTCGTCAGTGCTGACGTTTATCGTCCAGCGGCGATTAAACAGCTTGAGACCTTAGCGACCGAAGTCGATGTGGAGTTCTTCCCATCGGACGTGAGCCAAAAGCCAATCGATATCGCTAAGGCGGCCATTGCCCACGCTAAACTTAAATTTATCGATGTAGTAATTCTCGACACCGCGGGTCGTCTGCACGTCGATGAAGCCATGATGGATGAGATCAAGGCACTGCACGCGGCGGTTAAGCCGATTGAGACACTGTTTGTGGTCGATGCCATGACGGGTCAAGACGCGGCAAACACGGCCAAAGCCTTTAACGAAGCGCTGCCGCTCACTGGTGTGATTTTAACTAAGGTTGATGGTGATGCACGCGGCGGTGCGGCATTATCGATTCGCCATATCACAGGCAAGCCAATTAAATTTTTGGGTGTGGGTGAAAAGACCGATGCCTTAGAACCTTTCCATCCAGACCGTATCGCCTCACGTATTCTCGGTATGGGCGACGTATTATCGCTTATCGAAGAAGTGGAGCGTGGCGTCGATAAAGAAAAGGCGATGAAGCTGGCTTCCAAAGTGAAGCAGGGCGGTAGTTTCGATCTCGAAGACTTCCGTGAACAGCTGCAGCAAATGAAAAACATGGGCGGTATGATGAGCATGATTGAAAAGCTGCCCGGTGTTGGTCAGTTGCCGCCGGATGCTTTAGCGCAAATCCAAGATGGTAAAATGACCCGCCAAATGGAAGCCATCATTAACTCAATGACGGCGAAAGAGCGTAAAAACCCTGATTTAATCAAGGGCTCACGTAAGCGTCGTATTGCTGCGGGTTCGGGGACTGAGATTCAAGATGTAAACCGTTTATTGAAACAGTTTACCCAAATGCAAAAAATGATGAAAAAAATGTCGGCTAAGGGCGGCATGCAAAAGATGATGCGTGGAATGCGCGGTATGATGCCTGGCGGAATGAAATTTCCTGGGCGCTAATCTCAACGATTTTCATCAAAGTTGATGTCTTATCAGTTGGTTGATTGTATTTGGAATGAGGCGGGCAATTCTATGGCAGGTTTAATAATCGCCAGATTGGGTTGCATTCGTTGAAAAGTCAGGTAAAATCTTCCGGCTTTCTATCTGGGACTCTTCGCGAACACGGGGTTCCAGTTTTTATTTTTGCTTCAAGCAAATCATTAGAGGATTGAAAACGCATGGTTACCATTCGTTTAGCTCGTGGTGGCGCTAAAAAGCGTCCATTTTACAACATCGTTGTTGCTGACAGCCGTAACGCTCGTGACGGTCGTTTCATTGAGCGTGTTGGTTTCTTCAACCCATTGGCCCGTGGCCAAGAAGAAACTTTACGTTTAGACCTAGCTCGCGTTGAGCACTGGGTTGCGAACGGCGCTGCGACAACTGATCGCGTAGCAAAATTGATTAAAGACGCTAAAGCTGCTGCTTAATAGCGTTAAGGTATAGATTGATGAGCAGTAACCAACAGCCAGTCGTACTGGGGAAATTAGGCTCCTGTCATGGCATTAAGGGTTGGCTGAAAATCACCGCCTATACCGATTCTGTTGAAGGTATCTTTGATTATTCGCCTTGGCTTATTAAAGAAAATGGCGAATGGCGTGAAGTAAAAGTTACTCAGTGGCGTTACCAAGGCAAGGCCGTTGTGGCCGAACTTGAAGGTGTCACCACGCGGGAGCGAGCACAAATGCTCACCAATTGCGAAATTGGTATCCTGCCGCAGCAGATGCAATCATTGCCAGAAGACGAGTTCTATTGGCGTGATCTTATCGGTTGTGAAGTGATTAATACTACCGGCTATAACATGGGGATTGTCGATCAAATCGTGGAAACCGGTTCGAACGATGTCCTACTTGTTAAGGCCAACGCTAAAGATAGTTTCGGCAAAGTGGAACGTATGGTTCCCTTTGTCCCAGGGCAATTCATCTTAAAGGTGGATGTCCAAGGTAAACAGATTTTAGTGGATTGGGATCCTGACTTTTAAGTCGAGGTACAACATATGTGGTTAGGGGTAATTACCCTGTTCCCAGACATGTTTCGTGCCGTAACAGACTTTGGGGTTACGGGTCGTGCCGTGAAAAACGGTCTGCTTGAGTTGCACACGTGGAATCCTCGCGATTTCACCCATGATAGACACAGTACTGTGGATGACAGGCCTTACGGCGGTGGTCCTGGTATGTTGATGATGGTGCAACCTTTACGCGATGCCATTCATGCTGCGAAAGCAGCAGCAGGCGAAGAGGCAAAGGTGATTTACTTGTCACCTCAAGGACGCAAGCTGGATCAGCAAGGCGTTACTGAGTTGGCTAAATCATCCCGGTTGATTTTGGTGTGTGGTCGGTACGAAGGTATTGATGAACGCATCATTCAAACGGAAGTGAATGAAGAATGGTCGGTTGGGGATTACGTGCTTTCGGGCGGCGAATTACCCGCAATGACCTTGATAGATGCAGTATCGAGATTGGTTCCTGGCGTGCTAGGAAAACAAGCTTCGGCGGAGCAAGATTCTTTCTCCGACGGTTTACTGGACTGTCCTCATTACACGCGCCCTGAAAGTCTGGATGGACTCGATGTACCTGCAGTACTGCTAAGTGGCAACCACGAACAAATTAGACTCTGGCGTTTGCAGCAAAGCCTTGGTAGGACTTTTCTAAGACGGCCAGAATTATTTGAAAATCTAGCTCTGACTGACGAACAATCGACTCTTTTAGCGCAGTTCGTTGAAGCAATGGACAAGCATGCTTAGTCGTAGCTCAGTTAATTCTAGAACGGAGTAAGTTATGAACAACATCATTAAAATGCTCAACGATGAGCAAATGAAACAAGACGTACCTGCGTTTGGTGCTGGTGATACAGTAGTAGTTCAGGTTCGTGTTAAAGAAGGTGATAAAGAGCGTTTACAGGCTTTCGAAGGCGTTGTAATTGCTAAACGTAACCGTGGCCTGCACTCTGCATTCACAGTACGTAAAATCTCTAATGGCGAAGGTGTTGAGCGTGCATTCCAAACGCACAGCCCTCTGATCGCTAGCATTGAAGTTAAGCGTCGTGGCCGCGTTCGTCGCGCCAAACTGTACTACTTACGTGATCGTTCAGGTAAATCTGCACGTATCCGTGAAAAGCTGGCTACTAAGTAATAGTACCCGCTACAGAAAACAAGACGTAGTGTTCGCACAGAAAACCGCCCTAGTGGCGGTTTTTTGTTGGCTGACGTTTTTCTTTTTAGCCGTATTGAGTGCGTTTCGGGTTAATACGGCTTTCGACAGAGAGCCACTATGCCCTCAAGCCTTTGCCTTGTCTAAAGCGCGTTGAACTCCCGCTGAATGAACAGATATTTAATACGATTGGTATAAATGCCGAATTTGTTAAATTCTTCCTTGATCTTCTGCCAATTAATAGGCATATTGGTCGCCTATTGTAATGGTGTATCATTACAATATTACATGATGGCCTCGGCTATTTAATTCTTCCCCCAGCGGTTTGAGATCCAGACTCCTGATAACCTGGGGATATGACTTCAGTTTTAGGTGGTAAGCATGCAACAGGATACGATCAATAACGTACACATCAGTTCAGAGAAAGTCCTTATTACACCGCAGGAGCTAAAAGCGACTCTGCCACTCTCTGAGCACGCGTATCGTTATATCCTCAATGCACGCAAAACCGTGGCGGATATTGTCCATAAGCGCGATCACCGCGTGCTTATCGTCACAGGACCTTGTTCTATCCATGATATCGATGCCGCCAAGGAATACGCTTTAAAGCTTAAAAAATTACACGATGAACTCAGAGATGAGTTCTACATCTTAATGCGAGTCTACTTTGAGAAGCCACGTACCACAGTGGGTTGGAAGGGCATGATTAACGACCCCGATATGGATGAATCCTTCGATGTTGAGAAAGGTTTAAAGATGGCGCGCGAGCTGATGATTTGGCTTGCAGAGCTTGAGCTACCCGTTGCCACCGAAGCGCTCGATCCTATCAGTCCGCAATATATTTCGGAGCTAGTGACTTGGTCGGCCATTGGTGCTCGTACTACTGAATCGCAAACCCACAGGGAAATGGCGTCGGGTTTGTCTATGCCCGTTGGCTTTAAAAATGGTACAGATGGAAAGCTGGATGTTGCAATTAATGCCCTTAAATCGGCGGCCAGTAGCCACAGATTTATGGGAATTAACCAACAGGGTCAAGTGGCTCTGTTGCAAACGGCGGGAAACCCCGATGGGCATGTGATCCTGCGCGGCGGCGTAACACCAAACTACGATGCGGCCAGTGTAGCCGAATGTGAAGCGCAGCTACATAAGGCCAAACTCAATGCGCGCCTTATTATCGATTGCAGCCACGGTAATTCCTCTAAGGATTACACCAGGCAAGTCCCTGTGTGTGAAGATGTATTTGCCCAGATCTACAACGGCAATAAGTCCATTATTGGCGTAATGCTAGAAAGTCATTTAAACGAAGGTAATCAAAGTTGTGATAAACCATTAAGCGAATTGGCCTACGGAGTTTCTGTGACAGACTCCTGTATTAATTGGGAAAAAACCGAAAGCGTTTTACGTGCGGGTGCATCGAAGTTATCTTCGGTATTGCCAACGCGTTTTGATATGCTCAAAGTGGCCAATGCTTGAGAGCAAATCTTAAGTGCCTAACGTTTAAACACCTTCCTTTTAGGTGGGTAGTGGACCGATAACATGAACGAAAAAACCACAACTGAATTAGAACACCTTCGCGGCCTTATCGACGGCGTCGACCAGCAATTGCTGCATTTACTGCGTAAACGGCTAGATTTAGTCGCGCAGGTGGGCACAGTTAAGCATGCCGCAGGCCTGCCGATTTATGCGCCGCAACGTGAAGCCGCAATGCTGGCAAAACGCCGCGAAGAAGCCAAAACCATGGATATTGCGCCGCAACTGATTGAAGATATTCTGCGCCGCTTGATGCGTGAGTCCTATCTCAATGAGAAGGATGTTGGCTTTAAGCAAGTGAAAAATGACCTAGGTTCAGTTGTGATTGTGGGAGGGAAAGGCCAGCTTGGTGGACTGTTTCAACAGATGCTGTCGCTCTCGGGTTACCAGGTCAAAGTGCTTGATAAAGACGACTGGCAGCAAGCGGAAACCTTATTTGCTGACGCCGGATTGGTATTGGTAACAGTACCTATTGCTATCACCTGCGACCTTATCCGTGCAAAACTAACCCAATTACCACAGGACTGTATTTTAGCCGACTTAACCTCTATCAAGACTGAACCGATGAATGCCATGTTAGCTGCCCACAAGGGACCCGTTGTTGGCTTTCATCCTATGTTTGGCCCAGATGTCGGCAGTTTAGCTAAGCAGGTTGTGGTGGTGTGTCATGGACGCGAAGCGGATAAATACCAATGGTTACTCGAGCAAATTACGATTTGGGGCGCGCGAATTGTCGAAGCCGAGCCTGAACGCCACGATAATGCGATGCAGTTGGTACAGGCGATGCGCCACTTCTCAACCTTTGTGTATGGCTTAAACCTTTGCAAAGAAGAAGCAGATATTGAAACTCTGCTGCAATTTAGCTCGCCCATCTATCGCTTAGAGCTCGCCATGGTAGGGCGCTTGTTTGCCCAAAGCCCAGAGCTTTATGCCGATATTATTTTTGCCCAACAGGACAGCCAGCATGCGATTGGCGATTATTTGGATAACTATCGCGAGGCATTAGAGCTATTAAAGCGGGGCGATAGGGAAGCGTTTATCAACCAGTTCCAAACGGTTGCTAAGTGGTTTGGTGATTTTGCGCCGCAGTTTCAGCGCGAAAGCCGCATGATGCTGCAATCGGTAAGTGATATGAAAACGAACTAATAATGAATGAGTTACCCATAAAAATGCCCATCTTTGATGGGCATTTTTATGGGTTTTGAGTCACTTTTATTGTGTAAATTAGCAACTGCTTAAGGTGATCGTTCTCTAAGATTTGGCATTCAAGGTAAGAAAACACTGTCGCTTATTTTCGGTTTAGGTAGACTAATTTTAAACATGCATAAATAAAGCATGAATTTAAATTAGGAGTCTATCCATGTTCTGTATTCAGTGTGAGCAAACCATTCGTACCCCCGCTGGCAATGGTTGTAGTTATTCCCAAGGTATGTGTGGCAAATTAGCGGCAACCTCCGATCTGCAAGACTTATTAATCTACATGTTGCAGGGTGTTTCCGTTTATGCGGTAAAAGCGCGCGAGTTAGGCATTGTAGATTCTGAAGTCGATACTTTTGTTCCTAAAGCTTTTTTCTCAACCTTAACCAACGTCAACTTCGATGATGAGCGGATCATTGCTTATGTACAGCAAGCTGCAACACACCGTGAAAATCTAAAAACAGCCTATGAAGCCGCTTGTGAAAAGAGAGGGAAAACGGCAGAGCAGATGCCGCTGGTTGCGCAGTTAGTGTTAGGCACAAGCAAGCTTGAAATGCTGTCTCAAGCACCTATCGCGTCGCTTAATAAAGACAAAAACCACATTCATGAAGATATTTTGGGACTTAGATTACTCTGTTTATACGGCCTTAAAGGTGCGGCCGCTTATATGGAGCATGCGCGTGTACTAGGTAAAACCGATGCTGAGATTGCTGCGGATTTCCATCAAATCATGGCGTTTCTCGGTGAACCGAGTGTTGATGCAGATAAATTATTCTCCACTGCGATGGAAATTGGCCAATTAAACTACCGCATTATGGCTTTGCTTGACGCGGGCGAGACCGAAGCCTTTGGTCATCCTGAACCGACAGTCGTCAACACTAAACCGGTAAAAGGCAAAGCAATTCTGGTTTCTGGCCATGATATGAAGGACTTAGAGCTTATCCTCGAGCAAACGGCGGGTAAAGGCATTCATGTTTATACCCATGGCGAAATGCTGCCCGCACTTGCATACCCAGCCTTTAAAAAATATGCCCATTTAGTAGGTAACTACGGCAGTGCATGGCAGAACCAGCAAAAAGAATTCGCTAATTTCCCTGGCGCTGTGGTGATGACATCTAACTGTATTATTGACCCGAATGTGGGCCAATATAGCGATCGTATCTTTACTCGTAGCATTGTAGGCTGGCCTGGTGTGACCCATGTGACTGGCGATGATTTTTCAGTAGTGATTGAAAAGGCGCTAGCGCTCGATGGCTTCCACTACGATGAAATCCCACACAATATCACCATCGGTTTTGCCCGAAATGCCTTAATGGCTGCCGCCCCAACAGTAGTTGAAAATGTGAAAAACGGTTCTATCAAACACTTCTTCTTAGTCGGAGGTTGTGATGGTGATAAGTCGGAGCGGAGTTATTTCACCGATTTAGCGAAATCGGCGCCAAAGGATTCCGTCATCCTGACCTTAGGTTGTGGTAAGTACAAATTCAACAAGTTGGAATTTGGCGATGTCAACGGTATTCCGCGCTTACTCGATATTGGCCAATGTAACGATGCCTATTCGGCAATCCAGCTAGCTATCGCGCTATCACAAATCTTTGAATGCGATATCAATGAATTACCATTGAATCTCGTGCTTTCATGGTTTGAGCAAAAAGCCATTGTCGTGCTGCTGACGCTATTGTCGCTCGGGGTGAAAAATATCCGTACAGGCCCAACGCCACCGGCATTTTTAACTGCAAACTTAGCCAAGATTTTGGAAGAGAAATTTGGCTTGCGTAATACCACCACAGTGGAAGCCGATCTTAAGACCATGCTAAACGTAGCCTAGGTCGATTGATAGCATAGAATCACTGCGGCTTGACGATAAGGCCGCAGTGTTATGGATACAAAGATTATGAATATCAATACCCTACCCGATATCACTTTATCCTCCACGCCTGCGCGTCAAGACAGTTTCAGTCAGTTAGTGTGTGTGGAACGTTGGAACGAAACCGCTGATGTGGTGAGTTTTCGCTTTCAAGCGGGTGAGCCGATGAAGTTTGATTATAAGCCGGGTCAATTTATGACCTTAGTGCTAGACATCAACGGTGAACAGGCTTGCCGCAGTTATACCTTATCTTCGACGCCGTCCCGACCTTACTCGTTAATGTTGACCATTAAGCGGGTTGAGGGAGGACTCGTATCGAATTATCTGATTGATCATCTACAGCCAGGACAAATGGTACGAGTCCTGCCGCCAACAGGGCAGTTCAATCTGTTTGATATTTCAGCCCAAAAATACCTCTTTTTGAGCGCAGGTTGCGGTATAACACCTATGTATTCGATGTCGCGTTATTTGACCGATACCCAAATGAATGCCGACATCGCTTTTGTACATAGCGCGCGAACTCAAGCCGATATTATTTTTAAAACTTCATTAGAGACCATGGCTACGCGCCATCGAGATTTTAAACTGCGTTATATTGTGGAGAATGTCACCACTGATACGGTTTGGCATACTGAGGAAACATTACACGATATCGGCTGTTTAAGTGCCAATAATCTACGAGATTTAGTGCCTGATTTTGCCGAGCGAACCGTATTTTTGTGCGGGCCAGAGCCTTATATGCAGGCCGTGAAAAAGATTCTGACTGATCTTAACTTTGATATGAGTAAGCTGTATCACGAGAGTTTTGCTACCGCAGTGAAAGAAGCGCAAAGCCGAGTCAAGCAAGCTGAAATGCAATCAACAAATCAAGTTAATGCCAGCGCAAGCTTTATGTTATCTATTGGGGATAAAAAGCGGGCCTTAACGGCAGAGCAAACGTTACTTGAGGGGATTGAAGCTGAAGGTTTACCGATTATTGCGGCTTGCCGATCGGGCGTATGCGGCGCGTGTAAATGCCAAGTGCTCGAAGGGGAGACTGAGTCAACTAGTAGTATGACATTGACGCCAGCTGATATCGAAGCCGGATATGTGTTAGCCTGTTCAACTAAGCTTAAGTCGGATGTAACGCTGTCGTTGGGCTAATATTGAGTTGTTTGAGCCATCCTTAACGGAAATATTTTTGTAACGTAGTTGCGATTATATCGCTGAGAACGTAAGGTTAAAGACAAGGGCGGAGTTCACGCCCAGTCCCATCGTCCGGCTGGAGTCTCTCAATGACAACGACAACCACTTATGCCGCAAAAATTGAAGATCGCAGCTTAGGCCATTTACTTTACGCCTTAATGTACGGCTTTCCGTTGTTACTGCTTCCTGTGCTGCTGAGCTTGTTTATTAACTTGTCTCAGCGACACTCTCAAGGCAATGCGGTACTAGCTTCGCACCTGCGTTGGCAACGCCATTCTAATATGATTTTTTTAGGACTCTTAATATTAGGTTATTGCTTGCCGATTACTTGGCTTAGTCTTTCGATTTATCTCTTTGGTATTATTTGGTTTTGTCATCGGATAATTAAAGGCTGGTTAAGTCTATTGGATGGTTTAGAAGTCTAAAACTTGTGCTAGAGTCTTTTCATCTTAACGAGATAAGAGGCTCTAATGTCTAGTTATCAAATTCTGTGTATTCTCTGTGCGTTAGCCTTAGTCACCTCAGTGGCATCTTCACGTTTACATAAGCTGCAAGAAACCGTTGCCATTACCGCATTGGCGTTGGGCATGAGTCTGTTGCTATTGCTGGGTGGTAAAGCACTTGGCGGTAATGTTTATGGTTACTTTGTGGCAGGGCTGGAGAAACTCGACTTTCAAGCCTTATTGCTCAATGGCATGTTAGGTTTCCTGTTGTTTGCTGGGGCATTACAGATCCGCTTAAAAATCTTAAGGCATCAGAAATGGGAAATCCTCATCCTTGCCTTTGTCAGTACCTTGCTCTCGACTTTTATCGTCGGTGGTTTGCTTTACTACATTGCTCCCATGCTGGGATTGCCCTTGGCCTTAAGCCATTGTTTGCTCTTTGGCGCCTTGATTTCACCCACAGATCCGATTGCCGTTTTAGCCATTTTGAAGAAGATGGGCGCGCCCGAAGATATTGCTATTCAGGTGGAAGGGGAGTCGCTCTTTAACGATGGCATTGGGCTGGTGATTTTTGTGGCCATCTCCCATCTGGCCTTTTCAACTGAGCCGCTGACCTTCACGCAAATCTCGTTATTGTTTGTTCAAGAGGCGCTCAGGGGCATCGTTTATGGCGCAGTGCTGGGCGTATTGTTGCACCATTTCTTTCGCTACTGTGAGGAAGAAACCCAATTAATGCTGGTGACTTTACTGATCCCGACGGCGGGTTATGTTATCGCCGAAGTATTAGGGGTGTCGGGACCGCTGGCGATGGTGAGTGCGGGGATGATTATCGGCAACTACAGTGTGCCTAAATATTTTGTGCGCCATGAGCGGGTAAAACTCTATACTTTTTGGTCGTTGATTGAATCCTTCTTCAATGCGCTGCTGTTCCTCCTGCTGGGATTATTACTCCTGCTCGTCACCTTTAAGGCGCCATTATGGTGGTTTATGCTGCTGGCTATCCCGCTGGTATTAACAGCGTGGGCGGTGAGTGTATTTTTGCCGTATATCGGGTTTAGGTTGGTCAAGTCCTACAATCCCTATGCTGAGTCGATCCTTATTTGGGGTGGCTTGAGGGGCGGGCTGGCATTAGCGATGGCGATGAGTTTACCTGAGGGTGTGATTATCGATTCACAAACTGGTGTCGAGCTGCGAGAGCTTGTACTCGTAATGACCTATGCCGTGGTAGTGTTTTCAATCCTAGTGCAGGGATCGAGTATGACGGGGTTAATTCGCCGCAGTAATGCGGTGGCAACAGATACCAATAGCCAGATTGCGCCTGAGCGAACCTAGCCCTGCTGCGTTTAAGCTTGAGGCCTAAAATCCTAAAAGCCTAAAAGCCCTAAACAAGACAGCCACGATATTCGTGGCTGTATGTGCTTTGGTATCGTTATTCGCGCAAATTAGCGATATAACTTCCTGACGACCTCGACCATCAGCGCCAGTGTGTCATGTGCTTTATCTTCTTCGAGGGAGCAATTCAGCACAAGACCATCGGCTTTGAGCTGTTTAATCCCTTGAGTTTGCAGTAGCAGCGCATCTTCGCTGATGGCATAACAAGGATTAATCACTATAGGGAGATGACTGTTGGCCTTGATTTGGATGAGGCTTGCTAAATCCAAAGTGGGTAAGTTGGCATTGTTATAGGTACGAATGCCCGAGTCACATAGGATAAGCTGTTGGTTACCTTGACTTAAAATCGTCTCCGTTGCCGCCATAAACTCCTCATAACTTGCCATATCGTTACGTTCGAGGAATAGCGGAATCGGCAGGGTGCCTGCCTGAGTCAGCAATGCCTGATTAAACATTTGTTTGCCCGTTAAGAACAACATATCCGCTTGGCCTGTCGCCAACGGCATATCCGTCGCCTGTTCGATAGTAATAACACAAAGCAAATCATACTGATGCAGGGTTTGGCGCAGCTTAGGGATGATGGCTTCGACCGAGGCGAGCGAGTGGCATACGTCTAAAATCACCGCTTGGAAACCCGCTTCTTTTAGCTGTTTCACTCTGCGCTCAAAGGCGGATAAGACGGCAGGTGACGACTCTAGCAGCAGGCTTTTGCTCAGAGTCATCTTGGCAATAGCACCAAGATGGCCTGCGCCAATGGTAAAGGGGCCGCAGTGAATTTCACTCGCCTGCGCCTTATAAGCCTTAGTGTAACGATAGGGAGATGACTTAGTGCTTACTTCACTGAATACTTCGGCTTTAGAGGTATTAGGTTCAATCAACAATTGGCTATTGCTGAGTTGTGTCGGTTTTACGGTTTCGCAAGGGTAACACCCCAATACTTTGATAAACCGCGTGATCCTCTCGAGCTGTTTGAGCCCTTGCTGCATGGCTTCGCTGGAAATATTGGCATCGATATCCAGATAGAACATTTCTTCCCACGGCGTGCCAGGAATAGGGCGTGATTCGAGTTTGCTCATATTCAGTTGATGCGCCTTGAGCACCAATAGGGCTTCAACCAACGCACCCGCCTTTTGGCCTGTGGCCATAATCAGGGTAGTTTTTGCGGGCAATTGCTCCGGTACGGCTACGGCTTTTCGTGCTACAACAATAAAGCGGCTTTGGTTAATCTTTTGATTGGCAAGTCCAGACTCAATTGACTCGAGTTGGTACAGCGCGCCACCTTCTGTGCTACCAATCGCAGCGGCGCTATTGTCGGTAGACTGGTTGACCTTCTCCATGGCTTCGGCGCTACTTGAGCAATATTCCAGTCTTAAGCCTTTGTGCTGGCTAAGATAGCGGCTGCACTGACTGATGGGCTGCGGGTGAGCATAAACAGTTTTGATATCGCTCAGTTTGCTGCCCGGTTTGCCCAATAGACAATGGCTTACTTCGATAGTCGTCTCGCCCACGATGGAAAGACTGGTATGTTGCAGTACGTCATACACTTCGTTGATTGAGCCGGACGAAGTATTTTCTATCGGCAAAAAGCCATAGTCGGCGTGACCTGACTCAACGGCTTGGACTATCTCATCGAAACTTTGGCAGCCTAAGTCGAGCATCTCAACCTGACGACGTTGGCAATAGCGAGATGCGGCGAGGTAAGAGTAGGAGCCGCGGGCGCCAAGGTAGGCGATACAGTATTGTTGTTTTTGCGTTTCAGGGTTCGCGCGGCCGTGAAGATAAGCCTGTTGATTCAGTACCGAGTCTTCAATAATGCTTTGATACAGCGAGATAACATAATGCGCATCTAAGCCTTTTTCTCGCCCTGCCGTCACTAATCTTGCCAGCAGTTCTTTTTCCCTTTGGGTGTCGCGAATGGGTCTCACATCCACTTCTTTACTGCGGGCCACTTCAAGACTTAAGCGGCGACGTTCGGCGAGTAACGAGAGAAGCTCATTGTCGAGCTGGGTTATTTGCTCTCGAGTGTGATTTAAAGGCTGTGGTTTTTGCATTCTGACCTCATTTGCCGCCGGATTCTCAAGCGTTTAAGACGAAAAAGCCTCCCAGTGGGAGGCTTTGGATTTTTACTTTCGTTTTTACACAGTAAATCCGCCTCCTAGAGTGGGGGTGTAAAAAAGAAAGTAAAAAAACGCTAAGGTATTTGTTTTCATAGGGACTAAAACTAAAGGGCGAGGGCGTGGCTGTCAATCAAAAAATATTCAATAGCAGTATTCTTTCACATCTAGGTTGTTGTTAACTCTTCTCACGAAATCAAATTGAATGAACAGATAGTTAATCGCATTAGTCTCAGTGGCATTTCGCTTTCTTTGCGGCATAAAAAAGGCGAAGAAATGTTTCTTCGCCCTTTGGTCTTGTTAGGGATTATTCGCCTAATTCGACGCCAGCACGGTTGATCAGGAACTGAGTCAAAATCGGTACTGGGCGGCCGGTTGAACCTTTATTGGCACCGCTGTTCCACGCCGTACCTGCGACATCTAGGTGAGCCCAGTTGTACTTTTTCGCGAAACGCGAGAGGAAACAAGCCGCAGTAATCGCGCCCGCTGGACGACCACCTAAGTTGGTCATATCGGCAAATGGGCTATCGAGCATATCTTGGTACTCATCCCACAGTGGCATGCGCCATGCGCGGTCACCACTTTGCTCACCTGCATTGAGTAGCTCGTGCGCAAGTGGATTGTGTGATGAGAACAGGCCAGAAGCATGTTTACCTAAGGCAATCACGCAGGCGCCAGTGAGTGTTGCTGTGTCGATCACCAGTTCAGGGTCGAAACGCTCAACATAGGTCAACACATCACACAGTACCAAACGGCCTTCGGCGTCGGTGTTCAGTACTTCAACGGTTTGCCCTGACATGGTGGTTAAAATGTCACCTGGGCGGTAAGCGTTGCCCGATGGCATGTTTTCACAGCCTGCGAGAATACCGACGACGTTGATCGGTAGCTTCATCTCACAAATGGCTTTCATGGTGCCGATCACACCAGCAGCGCCACCCATGTCGTATTTCATTTCATCCATGGCTTCGCCCGGTTTTAATGAAATACCGCCTGAATCGAAAGTCAAGCCTTTACCAATCAATACGATAGGTTTTTCCGTGCTGTCGACGGCACCTTTGTATTCCATCACTGTCATAATGGATTCATTGGCGCTGGCGCGGCCTACGGCAAGGTAAGAGTTCATGCCGAGTTTCGCCATTTGCTCTTCACCTACAGTTGATACATGTAGGTTTTCGTGAACTTCGGCCAATTGGCGAGCTTGAGAAGCTAAATAGGCTGGATTGCAGATGTTTGGCGGCATGTTAGCCACATCGCGGCATAAATGCATACCGGCAGAAACGGCCATGCCGTGCTCAATCGCGCGTTCACCTAAGGTCAATTCGCGACGTGTTGGCACATTAAATACTAATTTACGCAGCGGACGACGGGTCTCACCTTTACGGGTTTTGAGCGCATCAAAGCTGTATAAACTGCTATTGGTGGTTTCGACCGCTTGGCGAACTTTCCAATAGGTATCGCGACCTTTAACGTGTAACTCGGTTAAGAAGCATACGGCTTCCATTGAACCTGTTTCATTTAAGGTGTTGATGGTTTTAGTGATGATCTGCTTGTACTGGCGCTCGTCTAGTTCTCGTTCTTTGCCGCAACCGACTAACAGCACTCGTTCACTCAATACATTAGGAACGTGGTGCAGTAATAACATCTGCCCAGGCTTACCTTCTAAATCGCCGCGACGCAGTAGATTACTGATATACCCTTCGCTAATCTTGTCTAATTGCTCGGCGATACCGGATAGACGGCGGGGTTCATAAACACCGACAACGATGCAGGCTGAGCGTTGTTTTTCGGGGCTACCGCTCTTTACGCTAAACTCCATGAGCACTCCTAGATTCTTAAAGACAAATTTTTATATTTATTGGATAATGTCTGCTTGTCCCGAAAAGGGCCTAAGTTATTACTCCAAAGGTGATTTATTCTCGGCACTTGAGTCACGTTTTTGTGAAAAAGCCGTGACATTTAATGTAAGCCAGGAACCCCTGAAGTTGGTCAGAAAACTACCAAAAGTAAACAGTTTACATGAAAGTTAGTCTGTTACCAGCAAAAAGATAAGTTTAGAGACCGGATCCTACCTGTGATTGTATTTAGATACCTTATTCGAGAAGTTTTAAAGGCGCAAATTGCGGTACTTTTTGTACTGTTAACTATTTTTATTAGCCAGCATTTCGTGCGCATATTAGCCGACGCCTCAGACGGTGAATTTCCCGCTTCTCTCATCGCCACCTTGATAGGCCTTAATTTACCCTATCTGGTTGTTCTGGTTTTACCTTTAAGCTTATTCCTTGGGATATTAATGGCCCATGGTCGCATGTATGCCGAGAATGAAATGGTCATTCTGCACGGTGTTGGTGTGAGTGAATGGTATGTTACCCGAGTTACTTTGATTCTCGCCGTTATTAACATGTTGTTTACTGGATATTTATCCCTTTATGTTGCGCCTTGGGCGGAGGAGCAACAAAACCAAGTGCTGGAGAAAGCACAATCTGAAGCAGGCCTTGCCGCGCTCGTGCAAGGGCGTTTTCAGGCCAGCCCCAATGGCCGTGCGGTACTGTTTGTCGAACGCATTGGCAAGGATAATGAGCTTGAAAAAGTATTTGTGGCCCAACTCCCCGATCCAAATGACGAAATTGGCTTGACTAACGTCGTTGTTGCCAAGGGGGGGCGCGTTAATGAAGATCAAAATGGCTCACAGCAGTTACAACTCAATGATGGGGTGCGTTATCAGGGCAGCCCACAACAAAAAGACTACCAAATGATTGAATTTGGTGGCTATAAGATGCAAATCAAAGAACAACAGGTTGATGAACGTCGCCGTAAACTTTCAGCTTTACCGCTGGCAGACTTGATGAAAGTAGAAGGTTCTGAAGCCGTTGCTGAGTTTCATTGGCGTCTAGCAATTCCGTTGGCGATTCCTATTATGACCTTAATTGCAGTACCTTTGGCTCGGGTCAATGTGCGACAAGGCAAGTTCGCCAAAATGCTCCCCGCTGTTCTCTTGTACCTAGGTTATTTTGGTCTGATGGTTGCGGGTCGTAAAGCGCTGCAAGATGGCGTTATTCCTCAGTATTTAGGCATGTGGTGGATCCATTTGTCGGCACTGATAATGGGGATTTTACTGCTCGGTAAAGACAGGCCCCTATTTGCCCGTTTATCAGCGGCAATGGCGCGTAAAAAGGTGGCTGCATGAAGATTTTAGACCTTTATATCGCCCGAGTTTTATTAAGCACCTCGGCGTTATGTTTACTGGTGCTGACAGGTTTGTCGGGCATTATTAAGTGGGTAGACCAACTGCGCTTAGTGGGCCGCGGCACTTACACTATGATGGACGCGGGGATTTATGTGCTATTCCTTGTGCCCCGCGATATTGAAATGTTTTTTCCGATGGCCGTGCTGTTAGGTGCCTTGATCGGTATGGGGATGTTAGCCTCTAATTCGGAGCTTGTCGTCATGCAAGCATCGGGCATGTCGCGTTTGCAGATCACGCTATCGGCGATGAAAACTGCCGTGCCGCTGATGCTGATGGTAATGGCATTGGGTGAGTGGGGCGCCCCAATTGCGGAGCAAAAGGCTAATGAACTTCAGGCCATCAAGCTCTCCGGTGGCAGTTTGATTAAATCTCACCGAGGTATTTGGGCAAAGGATGGTGATTTGTTCGTGAATATTGGTGAAGTTGCGGATATCGATAAGCTCAATAATATCACTTTATATAAGTTTAACAGTGAGTTAAAGCTCACCAATGTCGTGCATGCTAAAAGTGCATTGTTCAGTAAAGACAGCTGGCATCTCTCGGATGTTAAGCGTACCGATTTAAGCTATGACGAAGTGAAACTTGAGCATTTAGATGAAGATATTTGGCGCTCAAGTTTAACGCCTGACAAGCTCAGTGTGGTATCTGTTAAGCCTGAGGCTTTATCGATACGCGGCTTAATGGGATACTTAGAGTATCTTAATAGCAATAGCCAAGACCCAAGTCGTTACGAATTAGCCCTTTGGCGCAAGGTGATGCAGCCTGTTACCGTAGGGGTGATGATGCTGGTGGCGTTATCCTTTGTATTTGGACCGTTGCGGACAGTGACTATGGGGGCGCGGGTGTTACTCGGTGTGGTTGCTGGATTTAGTTTTTATATCAGTAATGAGATATTTGGCCCCATGAGTATTGTTTATGAACTACCTGCGTATGTCGGGGCGATGGCGCCAAGTCTACTATTTACGGGTATTGCCTTTTACTTTATCCGGCGGTGATAAACGCGGGTAATAAAAAAACGACGCCATGGCGTCGTTTTTTATTGGGACAATTTTATAAGCGACTAACAGTGAGATTTAACTGCTAAATTTAAGCGCCATGCCAATTACGCATTTGGTTAGCTTCTTTGGATAACACAACTACTTCAGAACGGGTCATCATATCCTGCAGTGCGAGTTTATCGTCGTTGATAAGCACCCACAGATTACCAATGCCGAGTAATGACCAGACGATGCGTGCATAGGCGGTGATAAGGCTTAGATTTTGGCCGTTTGGGTGCTGGATCTTAAGGCGCCAGGCGCGCATTCCGAGGGTTTGGCCGCCCTTACTCCAAAATAGCGCATAGAAAGTGCCTACACAGAGCGCTAACCAAAGTTGATAAATCCCATGGTAAATCGGTGTGCCATTGAGGGCGTCGGACACATGCTCAAAGCCATTCATGCTAACGAGGCCAGAGGCTGTGAGTCCAAAAAAAATACCAAAGCCAATAGCGCCCGAAAACATATATACGGCTACCGCTAGCAGTAGGTCATAGATCATTGCCCCTAGGCGGCGAAAGAATCCGGCGCGGGGAAAGTTGGCATGTTCAGCATTTAACATCGGCGATCCTAATTCTAAATGGATAAATGACGATAAGGTTTAGGCTTCGGGTTCTTCATCACGTACAAAGTGGATATTGCTAAACCCAAAGCGAGCAAATTCGACTTTGCGATAATCTTTTTCAGCCTTGGCGCCTTTGCGTGAGGTCATGGCAATTTGTTGCTCCATCGCCAGAAACTTGGTTAAGTCTATACCTTCGGCCTCCGCTACGGCCTCGTATAAATCGTGGTGTTTAGCATAACTAAAGGCAATGGTTTTCGTCTCACCTTTGAAGGTGTAAGTCACTTGACGCGCCATGGATATCTCCTGAAATAAGTCCTGAAATGGTTCTGAAATTAATTAAATTCGCTTCTAAAAATAAAATACACCGCACCGAGGATGCACAGACCCGCCCAGAGATAATCGAGTTTCAGTGGTTCCTTCATGTAGAAGTAGGCGAAGGGCACAAACAAGCTTAAGGTAATGACTTCCTGTAGGATTTTTAATTGTCCGACATTCATCACTGTGTAGCCGATACGGTTAGCCGGCACTTGCAGTAGGTATTCAAACAGGGCGATGCCCCAACTGACCAAGGCAGCGATAATCCAAGGCTTTGAGCCTAAGGACTTTAAATGTCCGTACCAAGCAAAGGTCATAAAAATATTGCTAAGACAGAGTAAACCGATAGTCGTCAGGGTTGGATTCATCATTCTTCTCGATGATTAAGTTTATAAATCATGTACATGGCATCATCAGTGTAGCTACTAAGGCATTTCTCTATGGCTTTAGGTTTAAAGCCCATTTTGCGCCAATAGCTATCAGCGCCTTGCACTGCCACTAAGGAGAGGGAGCTCAAGTTAAAGCGATCGGCAAGCTGCTTTAGACGCATTAAGGCTTTAGACCCCGCGCCTAAACCTTGAGCCTTTGCCGATATCGCAATATCGTGCAGATACAAAGTATCGGCCTTAGGTAAATGGGTGATTGGCTCATAAAGTGCGGGAGGCATATTGGTGGTCCAAGGATGAGCAAGACAATAGCCCACCACTGTGTCATTTACCTCAAATACAAAACAGGATTGAGGTGATACGTGCCACTTGCTTTGCAATACATGCAGGGGTTCAGGATCCAGTTGAGAATAACATTCCTCCTGGATCTGTAAAATAGCATCCCAATCCTGTGGGGTGATTGCACGCAGTAACATGGTCGACCTTTTTCCGTCCAAAAGCAGTTTGAATAAATAAGTCCGGGATTATATACCCAAATCGCAGCAAAAGCTTTGAAACTCCGATAGTGATGCGATTGCGCCAAGTCTAAGCGCTAGAGTGTTATTGCCAACGCTTTATGACCTAGCGCTATTGCATTTAGCCCAAATAGCGTTGAGTTAAATGCTTAGCCAGATATTGACTGTTTAACGGCTCGCCCGTGGCTTGAATGATGAGTTCATCCGTTGTCAGTAATGAGCCTTTGGACCAAATATGCTTGCCAAGCCAGTCAAATACTTGGGATAACTGACCGTTATCGATAAGGTTTTCAATAGGGCCTAAACTTCGCTCCATTGCAAAACGGCACTGAGCAGCATACATGGCGCCTAGGGTATAGCTAGGGAAATAGCCAAGTTCACCGACTGCCCAATGGATATCCTGCATACACCCATCGCGATAGTTACCATCGGTATTGATCCCGAGCAGTTGTTGCATCTGGCTTGACCAAAAGTCGGGTAGGTCATCCACACTCAAGCTACCGTCGATAAAGGCTTTTTCGGCTTCAAAGCGTAATAAAATATGGCAAGGATAGGTGACTTCATCGGCATCGACGCGGATAAGCCCTGGATTGACGCGGGTGTAGTGTCTTGCCAAGTCTTGGGCGCTGAAATCGCAGCCGAAGTGCTGTTTAATCAGTGGCTGCAATTGCCGTAAAAACGCGGGATTGGCACCGAGCTGCATTTCACAAAATAAGCTTTGGCTCTCATGGACGCCCATGGAACGAGCCAGTCCTGCGGGTTGACCGCGCCATTGTTTCGGTAAACCCTGTTCATAACGGGCGTGGCCAGTTTCATGCACTATGCCCATGATAGCACTACTAAAATCGGCTTGGTTATAACGCGTCGTGATGCGCACATCACTCGGTACACCGCCGCAGAATGGGTGGCTACTGATATCGAGCCTGCCATGGTTAAAATCAAATCCTAAATACGCCATCACATCGAGGCCAAGGGCTTGCTGCGCCTTGATATCGAAGGGGCCGTTAAGCTTAAGTGTTGGCTCACCGGCTTGTTTTTCGAGTACATTTTGGATGAGCGTGGGGAGCCAAGTTTTTAAATTACCAAAGGTTTGCTCAAGCTTTGCGGTAGCCATGCCAGGCTCAAATTTATCGAGCAGGGCATCATAGGGGGAAATATTTTGCGCTTGGGCGCGGATTAAAGCTTCTTCCCTCGCAAGGGCGATTATCGCCTTAAGATTAGGTTTAAAGCCTTGCCAATCATTGTTTTTACGTTGCTCACGCCAGGCATTTTCACACTGATAGGCCATCTTGGTTTTGGCTTGAACCAGCTCACCAGGCACTAGAGTCGCCTGTTGATACTGATATTGCATTTCCCTTAGGTTGGCGTGTTGTTCTGAGGTAAGCGCTTCTTGCGCGGCAAGAGCGAGATTTTCAGCAAGGTGAGGGGACGTTTTAAGGGTATGGATATGCAATGCGAGTTCGGCCATGGCATCGCCACGCTCACTGCCGCCGCCCAAGGGCATCATTGCTGCCTGATCCCAATCACCTAGCGCACTAAAATGTTCAAAATGTGAAATTTTCTGGAAATGCGCCGTAAGTTTATCGTAACTTTGCGTAGGTTGTTTGGTGTTCATAGCGGTATCCATAGACTCAATCTTAAGGTGCGGTCGTTATCTATTAGCACGAAAAATAACAATAACAGCATGATAATATCATGCAGTCAAAAGCACACTAGACCCCTAAAGGGAGGACGTGAACATTATTGACCATAACGGCTCACGCCATTATGGCGTAATGGGGAGTTATTCAAATCTGCTTTAGGATAAATTTTTGTTTGGAAACTAAGCTTGCCTTGCTATGCTGTCACTCGTAAGTTGATAATTACAGTGAAGTAAATGGACTGCTGTATCGTTCAAGGAGATGACTATGTGGGCGTTTTTAGTTGAACAGCCTAACCTACCTTACACTATTGCCTTCGCCTGTGTGCTTGTCCTTGGTGTTTTTGAAGCCTTATCACTCGTCATAGGATTAAGTATGATGAGCGCCTTAGACCAGTGGGTGCCTGCTGATGTTGAGTATGATGCTGATATTGGTGGTAGCGGACTCACAGGGATTGCTGGCTGGCTTTGTCTCAATCGTTTGCCGCTGCTTATCTGGTTTGTGCTGGCACTAACCAGTTTTGCCATTGCAGGCTATCTCGTTAATTACATTAGCTTAATAGTCTCGGCTACCTTGCTGCCGCAACTATTTACCTTACCTATCGCCGTAGTCGGCAGTGCATTGTCTTGTCGCTATCTTGGCCGAGTGCTGGCTGATTTGCTCCCCAAAAATGAATCTACCGCCATCTCCCTTGATGACTTAAGCGGTTATGTCGGCACTATCACCTTAGGCTGCGCCATTAAAGGCATGCCATCGGAAGCGGTTGTTCGCGATAAACATCAACAAAAACATTATGTATTAGTCGAGCCTGAAACTTCAGGTATCGAGTTTGCTAGTGGTACTCAAGTGGTGCTGCTTAAAAGAGAGGGAAGAGTCTGGTCTGCGACTCGCTTTGATAATTAATTTTCCAAAGCTATTAATGAAGAAGGAAAGCAAATGGATGTGTTAAACGAAGTCACCAGTTCGAGCAATTTTATATTGTTGGTTGCCGCAATGGTATTGATTGGCCTGATTGTGATTGGTCTGATTTTCGCCAAGTTATACAAACGGGCAACGAAGGAAATGGCCTTTGTGCGTACTGGTTTTGGTGGTGAAAAAATCATTAAAGACGGTGGTGCAATCGTCTTGCCCGTGCTGCATGAAACCATCGCCGTAAACATGAATACCCTGCGTATCGAAGTGGAAAAAACTCAAAAAGATGCACTGATCACCAAAGATCGTATGCGGGTTGATGTTAAAGCAGACTTTTATTTGCGGGTGGCACCTAATGCTGATGGCATTTCGATGGCGGCACAAACCTTAGGTACCCGTACCACGCGGGTGGAAGAGCTGAAAAAGCTGATGGAATCTAAGTTTGTCGACGTGTTGCGTGCCGTTGCTGCCGAGATGACTATGACTGAGATGCACGAGCAGCGAGCCGATTTTGTACAACGGGTGCAGAACAACGTTGCGAACGATTTAGAGAAAAACGGTTTAGAACTTGAATCAGTTTCCTTGACGGGATTTGACCAAACCGACTTGCAGTTTTTCAATGAAAACAACGCATTCGACGCAGAAGGTCGCGCGCGTCTAGCTAAAATCATTGAAGAAAAGCGTAAAGAAACCAACGATATTCAGCAGGAAAACCGCATTAAGATTGAGCAGCGTAACTTAGAGGCTGAAAAAGAATCGCTGGAGATTGAAAAGTCGGAAGAAGAAGCACGTCTTATCCAGCAACAGTCACTCGAATTTAAGCGCGCCGAGCAAAAAGCTGAAATTATTAAGCAAAAAGAAAACAAGGCGCGTGAAGAACGTGAAGCCGAAATTGCCAAAGAACGTGCAATCGAAACCGCGGAAATTGAAAAGACCAAAGATATTGAAACCCGCGAGATTGAAAAACGTAAATCTATCGAACAGGCGCGTATTCAACAGCAACGTGATATCGAAGTCGCCGAGCAGGAAAAACACATCGCGGTAGCCGCGAAGTCGGAAGAAGAGTCGGCCGCCCGTGCCCGCGCAGCAGAAGCGGAAAAATTGAAAGTGGAGAAAGAAGAAGCGGTAATTACAGCGCGCCAAATAGCCGAAGCCAATCGTCGCAAAGAAATTGAAGTGATTGATGCCCGTAAGGAAGCGGAGCGCGATGCTGTTGGTGTGACTGTGCAAGCTGAAGCCGAGAAACGTGCCGCGGAAGACAGATCGAGTGCGATTTTGATTGAAGCGCGTGCCAGTGCCGATGCGAAAAAACTGCAAGCCGAGGCGGATGAAAAAGTCTATGCCGTTGAAGCGGCAGGTAAACAAGCTCTGTACGAAGCCGAAAACGTGCTGCGTGATGAGCAGATTGCGCTGCAAAAATCCCTTGCGATCTTAAAAGCCTTGCCAGAAATTGTTGCTCAAGCGGTTAAACCATTGGAAAACATCGAAGGTATTAAAATTCTTCAAGGTTATGGTGTTGCTCATCAATTTGCTACGGGTGGTGATGGTTCCGCCATCAACCAAGGTGGTATCGCTGAACAAGTGACTAGCGCAGCCTTAAACTATCGCGCCAATGCGCCAGTTGTCGATGCCATGCTACGTGAATTAGGCTTAGTCCAAGCGGATTCTGGTACTTTGAACGATCTGCTCAATGGCAATAATGCACTGACGACCGAGGCCTTAAATGTGGTGAAATCGGCCAACACTGGGCTGAATGGTTATAGTCAGCAACAGGCCATGATTGAACCAAAGATAAATAATTAAGAGTGGTCAATCACCAAAGACTAAAGCGCCTACGGGCGCTTTTTTATGCCTGAAACGGCTGTATCGATTTGTAGTATTCCACTATTACCCTAAATTTAATGGTCGGAGTAGAGTGAAATCCGCTGTTGCGTTTTCCCTTATCGAATAAAAGGAGTTTCTCATGGCCAATATTTTGATCATCGCCGGTGATTTTGTTGAAGATTACGAGTTAATGGTGCCGTTCCAAGCCCTGCAAATGGTGGGTCACAATGTAACGGTTGTTTGTCCCGATAAAGTGGCGGGGCAAACCATTAAAACGGCAATTCATGACTTTGAAGGCGACCAAACCTATACCGAAAAACCAGGACACTTATTTGCCTTAAATGGCAATTTTGCCGGTTCGAACGCGCGTGATTTTGATGCGCTGTTGCTTCCAGGTGGTAGGGCGCCAGAGTATTTACGCCTAAACCCTGCGGTGATTGCCTTGGTGGCTGAATTTGCCGCCCAAGATAAACCGATTGCGGCTATTTGCCATGGCGCGCAGTTACTCACGGCGGCCAATGTGGTTCGCGGTAAAAAAGTGTCAGCCTATCCCGCTTGCGCGCCCGAGGTGAAACAAGCTGGCGCCGAATATTGTGATATTGAAGTCACTGCGGCAATTACCGATGGCAAATTAGTTACCGCGCCCGCATGGCCAGCGCATCCTGCATGGTTGGCGCAGTTTAACAAGTTATTGAATTAGCGATACTCATCCTGTGTAATTTATGGCATAACAGTTCGGGTAGAGGCTTAAGTTGAGTATTCTCTGGGAACTTAAGTAAGGCGCAATGGCTGGAGCAAAGCGCAATAGCTGCTTGGGGAGTAATATTGTGTGTGAAATCTATTCCGGTGCCGAACCTGAACTGTTTGAACTCAAAACCCGCTCCATTCGCATCGATGGTGTGGTGACGAGCGTGCGCCTCGAGGCGATTTTTTGGCAGATTATTGAAGAGATTGCCGAAGATGCCGAGCTGAGTGTCGCGGTATTTTTAACCCGTATTTACCGAGAGGTGTTAACTCGCCACGGAGAAGTGGCTAACTTTGCTTCTTTATTGCGGGTCGCCTGCACAACCCATCTTAATCAGGGGCAGCGTTTGGTGTTAAAACCTAAGGTTGCACTAAACGCGAAATCCTCTTGAATATCCATTGCATCTTTGCGATTTGAAAAGACTAAAGTTGCCGCATACTTGCCGCGTTATTGCAGAGCCATTTTCTTGTGAGTACTTGGAAACATGAGCTTTTATCGATTTAGCTTGCGAAGGCTTGGGTATATTTGTTGATAATCTGCTCTACTTTTCCATTGGCTTTTAGCTGCGCTATTGCGTGATTGAGCGCAGGTAGTAGAGCAGCATGCTCTTTCCGTAGCCTTAGCACCAGTACGCCATCAGAATGCACCGCGGCTAATCCAACGGGGATCTTAAGCTTGTTTGACCAATATAAGGCGGGATAGTTACCCGAGATAATGGCCGTGATGCGGTGTTTATCTAATGCCTTAATCAACTCTTGTTCAGAGGTAAAATCGACACGGATAAACTCCTTGTCGTCATGGTACAAATATCCCCTGACGGTACCGATTTGCTTGCCTTTAATTCCAGTGATTTCTTTAAAGGATTCAACATTTTCGGGTCTGGTCACTACGTACTCAGTGATAGGCATGATGGGATCGGATTTCACGAATAAGGGACCAAAATCTTGGTTTTCAAACCAACTGGGGCTAACCACATCAAAATCTAATTGACCCGTTTCAAGGGCGTTGTTCGTCCGTTTGGGCGGCAAGGACAGATTTTCTCCCTCAATATTCGCTAAGGATAAAATCTGCGGAATTAATTCAGAAATTATTCCCGGAGCATCGGGTTGATTGGCAATAAAATACGGATACCAAGAATATGAGCCAGTAATGTTGTACTTGAGTTGTTCTGCATAGGACTGAGGGGCAAACAAAATCAGTAATAAAACGCCTTTAACGAGGCAACGATAGAGAATACTTCCTTTACCCATCGAGTCCTTCACTCCTTGGTTGATCGAGCTTAGTGGTTACTACGCTACATTGTATTCTTTCGTTGTGAAAAAATGGTTATCTGTGGCGCAGTTTACCTATTCAAGCAGTTTTCAGCCGTTAAGCCAACAGTTGGCACAATGCAGGTTGCTGATTGTGAGGATAAATTCGATAGGTCTTATGGTGTTTGATAAGACTCGTTTTCTTATTGCCCTGGCTTATCAACAAACCATGGGAGAGGGCGATTTGAGTCAACTGTTGCTCATCGGCACGGACATATAAGTTGATGGGTTTGATGAGCTGATTATCTTGAATATGCTGGGTAAATTCTTTTACATCAATGACTAAGCTCGATTGGCCATCGCCGTCTAGCTTCAGTTTCGTATTAATTTCTGTATCGGTAAACACTAACCACTCGCGCTCAGTCAACTCGGCAATCATAGCGTTTAACGCCGTACCTAACTCCACGTGCGAGTTTTCAACGCTCTGATATTGATGAACAATTCTTTCCAATAACCGCTTAAGTTCGGCGCCAGCACCTTGGCTGCGAGCCATACGGATCCACGTGGTCAGATCCTCGGCAACCAATTTTGAAAAGCGTTTTTCCTTCAGGGCCTCAACCATCCAGTTGCATAAAAAATGGCTTTCCTGTGCGGGTGTGCGTTGGGCTTTTTTGGCTTGAGCTGAAGTGGTTAAATCGGTAAGCCCCGCCAGTGCGAGTTCGAGTATGGCTTGATTATAGGTTTGAGAATTCATTGTGGCTCCGCCGCGGGCTAAAGGGATTGATCTGATTAAATTGGGGCGATATTTATTGCGGCGGAGCTAGTTTAGCAAAGCAGTCGCTAAATCGATAACGATTCTTAGCGGCTGCTTGGGTGGGATATGGATTATTATGGCGCACCGACGAGGCTAGCCGCCGTCAGAATCAACTTAGGCGCAGGTCTCACCTTGTAGTTGGGATTCACATATTGGAAATGGATTAATCCTTGAGTATCAGCAATATAAATTGCCGGTACTGGCAGGACTAATCTTTTATCGCCTTCGGGCGTTGTCCAAAGTGGATTATCCAGTTTTAAGCGGCTCAGGTAAGTCTCAGTAACTTGCTTGCTGGTATAAAAGGCAAGCCCAAAGGCTTGCGATGCAAGCATTTTTTCATCTGAAAGTAATAAGTATTTCAGCTCATTTTTCGCCGCCGAGGCTTTTAACAGTGCTGGAGTATCGGGTGATATACCCACTAATTGAAAACCCATTTCAATGAGTTTTGGCTCGATCGCTTTTAATTGTCCCATTTGGTTGTTGCAAAACGGGCACCAGCCGCCACGGTAAAAGAAGAAAATCGTTGGTTTTTGTGCCGTTAATTTGGCTAAATCAACATTTTGGCCATTCATGTCTTGCAAAGTGATTGCGGGGATTTGCTCGCCATTGAGTAGTGGGCTAACCGAATATTCATCTTTGGCGATAGGTTGAGCGAGCGTGCTAAAACTGCCGAGCAGTAGGCTTATGGTCAGTAAAAAGCGCTGTAGTGTGGACTGCATTAGAGCATATCTCCTTGTCATTAGTTTTTGTTTCAATTAAATATTCTGCTGTTAACGGTAAACCGTTATTAGCCTGTGTGCTTGGGTGGACTGAGCATGGGTAGTAAACGTAGAAATAAGAACGGCGAGATGCGAAATTTATTGCAGTATTTGTCGTTATTTATTGGGTTTGTTAATCAGTGCTATCACTCGGATATTGCAATAAGAACAAGATGTCCGCAAATCACTCTGAGTCAGATAGGTTTTAAATGGTAATAAAAAAGCGTCCGTTTAAGGACGCTTTAACATTATTATTAGTGTATTAAATTAGCGCGTTAAGATAGTTATCAACACAACATTATTTGAGTTTTTTGCCTTTGCTTGGGGCTTGACCAACTTTCATTTTCACGCGGCGGCCCTGCATGCTTTTTTCGGCGATGATCTGCTCGCTGACGTTGTCGAGTCGCTGTTGTTTTTTGGCAAAACTGCGACGGGTTTGCAGCTGTTTTAACAACAACTCACGGCTACCGACCTCATATCCTGGAACGGTAATGCGGCGAATTTTTTGGCCGATTAGCTTTTCAATATCCGCTAGGGTGCGCTCTTCTTCACGGCTCACAAATGAAATCGCCACGCCACTTTTACCTGCACGACCTGTTCGGCCGATACGGTGAACATAGTCTTCGGCAAGGAAGGGTAAGTCGAAGTTGACCACATACTCAAGGCTGGGAATATCTAAACCGCGGGCGGCCACTTCGGTCGCCACTAGCACACGTACTTTACCGGATACAAATTCGCGCAGCGCACGGCGACGGCTACCTTGGGCTTTTTCACCGTGGACGACTTCAGAGGGAATACCATCTAAATTTAATTCTTTAACCAGAGTATCCGCTGCATCGCGGGTCGCGGTAAACACTAACACTTGTTGCCAGTTTTTCTTACCAATCAACTCCGATAATAGCTCGCGTTTACGACGCTGCTCTACCGGATACACCACTTGGCTAACGGTATCTGCGGTGGTGTTTTGTTTATCGGCGCTGATCACTTGGGGTTTGACCATCATCTCGTTAGCCAGTTTTTTCACTGCGCTGGAGAAGGTGGCTGAAAACAGTAGGTTTTGACGCTTCTTATTGACCGCTTGAAGAATTTTTTGAATGTCGGCACTAAAGCCCATATCCAGCATGCGATCGGCTTCATCGAGCACTAAAAAGTCAACGCTGGACAGACTTAAGTTACAGGCGGTAAGGTGCTCAAGTAAACGGCCAGGGGTCGCGACAATAATATCGGCACCGCGTTTTAACTTTTGCGCTTGAGTCTCAACTTTTACGCCACCGTAGATCGTTAATACGCTGAAATTTAAATACTTGCTGTAGGCTTCAACGTTTTCTGCTACTTGGGCGGCAAGTTCGCGAGTCGGAGTGAGGATTAATACCCGCGTGTTAGATTTTAAGGTTTCACTTGGGTTTTCAACCATTTTTTGTAGTATCGGCAGTGCGAAGGCGGCGGTTTTACCTGTGCCGGTTTGCGCGCTGGCGAGCACATCTTGGCCGCGGCGGATGGCTGGGATCGCTTGCTGCTGAATCGGTGTCATTTTTTGATAACCGCAATCTGAGATAGCGCGTAAAATCTCGGGGCAAAAACTAAAAGATTCAAATCTCATTTTGGATTCCTGTCATTCACTCATTCAATCATTCAAGCGCCTTACCCTATTACAGACACTTTTACAGCAAAGTATTCTGCCATGGGCGAACGTTAACGCACTTGTTTGTGCCTTTCTAACGCTTAGCGGTCAGAAAAATGGCGGGCGCGGAGTATAGCAAAATTTTCGGTTAAAACCTGTACTTTTTAACCCTTTGGCCGTTTATAACGATATTGCTGCTGTTTTGCTGATAATCAGAGGATTAACTTAAGGCGTGGATTGGCTTGGATAAAGGATGCCGCGCTATTGTGTGTCGACAATCGCGCGGCATTACAGCTAGCCAAAGGCGCGGCGTAGGCCAAGTGCTTTTTCAGCGCTGTGTTTTAAATGATTGGCGGCATCACCAATCTGATGCGTTGCCGCGAGGTTTTCACTGCTGCTTTGGGTGATGAAATGAATATTGTTGGTGATTTCATGCACCACTTGGCGCTGCTGATCGGCGGCCACCGCATTTTGCTGTGCAAAGGTGTGGATCTCGCTGACTTCTTGGTAAATGGTGTTGACGTTTTTGGCGGAGGTTTGAATGTCGTTAGCGCATTGCTCTGCATGTTGGCGGCTTTGCTCCATTTCTTTTGCCCACGCATTTAACATGCTGAACATCTTATCGACACTCTGCGAAATACTGTTGGTCGATAACTGAGTGCGGCTCGATAGGGCGCGCACTTCATCGGCCACCACCGCAAAGCCGCGCCCTTGTTCACCCGCTCTCGCGGCTTCAATGGCGGCATTGAGGGCAAGCAGGTTAGTTTGCTCAGCAATAGAATCAATCTCACCCATGGCACTGGCAACTCGTTCAGCTTCTTGATTAAGCAGATTGGCATTATTCGCTGCATCGGCGACGGATTTAGCCAGCTGTTCGACCTTTTGGGTATTAGCCTTCATATTGGCGCTGCTTTTTAGGCAGAGATCATAGGCGGTATTAATGCTGGTTGAGGTTCGTTGAGTGTTTTGAGCAACTTCGGTAATCGTCGAACTCATTTCTTCCATTGCACTTGCCAGTTGCTCGAGCTGGTTTTTCTCTTGATCTAGGCTGGCATAGGTTTGTTCAGTGGTGACCACAAGTTGATCGGCTATCGCATGCAATTGATTAGCTTGATCTTGAGTGCGGCCGAGTACGCCATTCATCTTGGCTTGTAATAAGATCAATTGAAAATCGAGAATCGATGAGGTGTCAGCTCCCGAGTAGATGTAGCGACTAATAGAATCGTATTTTGTTTGCATATCAATCAACTTGGCCGGAATACGAAAGGCTTCATCGTAGAAGATAGCTAAGTTAAGGCCCATTAAAATCGCGCCAGCGATAATCACTCCCCAACCCCAAAGGTAACCCGCAATTAATAATCCTGTCGATGCAACTACAGCAGAGACAACACGTTTTTGCATTAAACTAAGTGGCTTAGTAATGGATTTATTGTCCAATAACCTGCGGTAAATAGCTGTTGCTCTAGTGACATAGGCTGCCTGCGGTTGCAGACGAACCGACTGATAACCAACAATTGTGCCATTCTCAAACACGGGAGAAACAAAGGCATCAACCCAATAAAAATCGCCATTTTTACAGCGATTTTTAACTATGCCACGCCAAGATTGGCCGGATTTTAGTTTTTGCCACATCTCTTTAAAAGCGGCACTAGGCATATCGGGATGACGTACTTTGTTATGCTGATGCCCAATTAATTCTTCGGCACTGTATCCTGATACTTCGGCAAATCGTTGATTAACATAAGTAATAATCCCGCGGGTATCTGTGGTGGATATCAATTCGTCTTGAGGAGTGAGGCGGATCTCTTGTGCGTGATGATGGTTGTTACTGATTTTATTGTGACTAGGGTTACTCTGGCTCATTTCGTGTGTCCATTCTGGGCCGATATTATGATTAGGGTAAATGTAATGCTAAAGCTTGTGCCGACTCTCATGGGGGTCGGCTAATTATGTGATAATGGTATCATTTTTGTGTGGATATTGGAAAGTGGTTTTTAGCATTACCCATAAGAAAAGTAATGCATTTTTATTTTTCTAACTTTTTAAAAATATTAGTTTTTTTATTGCTATTTAAACGAGTGTTTATCCTGTTCATCAGCATATTTAGTGTGATATCTACTTTAGTATTAGCGGTTTTTGTCAGGTTAATAAGGTTGTTTTGAAGCAATAGGGAGAGGGTTTATACAAGCCAACGTCAGTGCATAAAGCGCTTTATATAGTGAATATTCGTCGTCCTTTGTGAGCCTCACAGGCATTGTGCCCACATGGTGCATTGACTTAAAAGGAAGTCGCGTCAATGCACCTTGGATTGAAATACCAGTGATAGTCCGAATTGATTAGATATCTAATGTTGTTGGTATTACATGATGATCTGCGGTTTACTGACGCACAAACCTAAAATGGTGTAGCTTCAATACTCTAAAACAATAAACCCAAGACAGTATGTCTTGGGTTTATCTAGTTACGAGGGGTTTTAACGATGAGTCATTAAATAGCTTTTGTCGCCTGTGTGAGCCACTCTAGTTCAGTGCCAGACATCAAAGGCGACAGGGTATTAAACACTTTCTGATGGTAAGCATTAAACCAGTCGATTTCGCCTTGGGTTAACAGGCGCTTATCGATAAGGCGAGCATCCATGGGGATCAGCGTTAGGGCATCGAATTCATACATTTCACGTTCGGCGCCCTTTAAGGCTTCGCAATGCTGCACTACCACTAGATTTTCGAGGCGAATACCAAAACTGTCGGCGCGGTAATAACCTGGCTCATTTGATAACACCATGCCAGGCATTAAGGCGATAGCATTAAGATTTTTACCGATGCGCTGTGGGCCTTCATGCACACTCAGGAAATGACCGACGCCATGGCCTGTGCCGTGGTCGTAATCAAAGCCATGTTGCCACAGATATTGGCGGGCAAAAGCATCGAGTTGTTGGCCTGTCGTGCCTTTAGGGTAGCGGGCTTGATCTAAGGCAATATGGCCTTTAAGTACCAGTGTCACCATCTTTTTCTGTTCATCATTCACTTCGCCAATGGCGATGGTGCGGGTGACGTCCGTGGTGCCGTCCAGATATTGAGCGCCAGAATCCACTAAGTAGATGCTGTTCATCGTCATCATCGCAGGCGTGCCATTGTTATGGTTATAGTGACACATGGCCGCATTGGCGCCAGCGGCGGAGATGGTGTCGAAGCTTGGCTCGCGATACTTGGGATCTTCGAGGCGGAAACTTTCTAACTTGTCGGCAAGAGTGGCTTCATCGTGCAGACGATTAGCCACGACTTCGGCATCGAGCCATGCAAGAAAACGGCTCACTGCTACACCATCACGGATATGGCTGGCACGCATGCCCGCTAATTCGGCGGCATTTTTTTGGGCTTTAGGCAGAGAGACTGGGTCGATACCAGCAATCAATTTGGCGCCAGCATCGCGGGCAAGATTTTGCGCCCAAGCGTTAGCAGAGTTGGGATCGGCCAGCAGTTTCACGCCCTGCAAACTTGCCAAGGTATCGGCAAGTGAAGCTTCACTGTTAAAGCTCACACCCGCTCCAACGTGTTCCTCAATGCCTTCGGGGAGTTTGCTCAAATCGGTAAACAGCTGCATATCACCATTGGCATGGAGCAGGGCGCAGCCGAGCACGACAGGGAGGCGAGGAACATCATTACCACGGATATTAAGCAGCCAGCAGAAAGAATCCAAAGCGGCTATTAGCGCGACATCGGCGCCGGCTTTTTTGACTAGTGCGCCAATCTCGGTCCGTTTTTGCAGGCTGGTCTTACCCGCACTTTCATTACTAAATAAGGTGATAGCTGCGCTCGACGGTGCAGGTCGATTTTGCCAGTGCTTATCAATCGGATTCTGTTCGACGGCAACCAGCTCGATTTGGGCTTTCGCTAACGTCGCTTTGGCGTTTTCAAACCAGGCTAAGGTGTGTAAACGGGCATCAAATCCGACACGTGAACCTGCGGGTAACGTGTCGCATAACCATTCGATTTGCGGAGTGTCTGTCAGGCTTTCATAGCTAAAGAGGTTTGCATCGACCTGTAAACGCACTTGTACCGTATAACGACCATCGGTAAAAATGGCGGCTTTGTCTTTTAGGACAATGGCCATGCCGGCTGAACCGGTAAAATCCGTCGCCCAATAAAGACGCTCGTTGTGCTCTGGCACATATTCGCCTAAATACTCATCGGCGCGCGGAATAATAAAGGCGTCTAAGTTGGCGTTTGCTAGCTCGCTACGAATGGCGGCAAGACGGTTGGCAATCTTATTTGATTGCAATGGTTGTGACGACGAAGGTAACGACATAGGGGCTCCAAATTGATGGCATGGGCTACAAAGGTAGGCTGCCAAATTATCATGGGTAATGCTGGCGAAAAGGATGCAAATTGACAGCGATTATCGCAAGCTCAGCAACGAAGTTGCAAGGTATGGAATAAAGGATTTTGTATACAATTTTGTTTTTTAGGCAACATTTTGTGATGAAAATGGCTGTGATCTCTCGCTAATAATCAAATTGAATTGTTATCTTAATCACTCTGGAATCATGACTAATTCTTACAAATTAGCTACTTAAGTTTTATTCAATCGCTAATATTGACCCATTATGCTAACATTCGCCATCTCCGCTCGGGGTCAGAGGGGAGCACATGTATCAGTGGAGTTGGCGATGCAAACATTAACAATAGACGTGGGCGGTAGCAAAGCCCTGTTCGAACTTCAACTCAAGGGGCATACAGAACAATATAAAATCCCCACGGGTGAAGGCTTTAAAATAGAAGACTTAAATAATCAAATCGCGGCGTTGGAACGGGATTATGATTTACAGCATTACCATTTAGCGATCGCTGTACCAGGGCTTGTACAACAGAATCGTTTGGTATCTTGTAAATCCTTGCCCGGTTTAAATGGGTTGAGTTTTGATACCTTGAAAACCCAAGGTCAGCTTAAGTTTATCTGTAATGATATCGATGCGGGCATGCAGGCAACCTGTGATGAAAAATATGCCTGTGAGTTGTTAGTCATGTGTGGCACCGGTATCGGTATGTCGATTGCCTTTAACGGCAAAGCGTACACCGGTGCAACTGGCGTCGCAGGAGAGCTGGGACATTGCCGAGTGATGACAGAATCGGGGGAGTTCACTTTAGAGCAGCTTGCCAGTGGTGATTCTATCCGTAGTCGGAAGATTTCTACTGCCGATGATGTATACCGTGCAGGTACTTATCTTGGTATGGGACTCGCATGGGCGGTAAATCTCTTTAATCCTAATCGGATCTGGTTAGCGGGCGGCATGATGAACAGTGCGCCTTACTATAAAGGATGTCTGGACAGTTTAAGACGCATGGCCTTGAGTGCGCCATTAGCCGAAATGAAGATTAATCGTGTCGATGATATGGAAACCTTAGTTTGTCGTGGTTTATCAGTGATCTTGGCAAGGGATTTTTCGGATAAGGCAGATTCGTAAAAAACGGAGATAGAAAAAACAAAGCCCTACAATGCAGGGCTTTGTTTTTAATGCAGAAATTAATTTATCTTTAGCAGCTCTACATCAAAAATCAGTACCGAACCACCGCCAATTTTGCCTGTGCTACGATTGCCGTAGGCAAGCTCACTTGGAATAAAGAAGCGATACTTATCGCCTTCGACCATCAGTTGCACGCCTTCGGTCCAACCTTTAATCACCCGATCCAACGGGAAGGCAATGGGCTCACCACGCTCGACCGAGCTATCAAATACGGTACCGTCGATCAAAGTGCCATGGTAATGCACGGTCACTGTATCGCTCGCCTTGGGATGAACTGTGCCAGAGCCTTGATTTAACACTTGATATTGCAAACCTGAAGCTGTGCTGAGTACACCTTCTTTGGTTTTATTTTGTGCTAAAAATTCATTACCTAAACGGATATTTTCTTGGGCCGCTTTTTGGTTATTCATCGAGGTAAAGAAGTAAAAAATCACCCCAGCAATCACAACAACGGCAAGTAACATTTTCATTTTAAGGAACACCTTAGTCAATTTTGGCTATGTTATCAGTTTTTTAGCGTGAGAGGCTAGCGATGTTCGTGCGCGTAGCCGTGGATGATTCGCGTTACATTTTCTCACGCTTTAAAAGCATCCGAAGGCTTTATCCAGCTTTAGATATCGCTTAACCTGTGGCATTAGACTCTATAAAAACTCAATAAAAACAGATAAGAAGAATAAACAAGGATAGTCCTATGTTAACTAAAGCCGCAAAACCGCTGGTCAAGCTTGTCGACCGTTATTTACCCGATCCCTATATTTTTGTCTTACTCCTCACGCTAGTCGTGATGATTTCGGCCGTGGTGGCCGAGCAAAAAACACCCATGGACGTCATCAGCTACTGGGGCGATGGCTTTTGGGCGCTGCTGAGTTTTTCAATGCAGATGCTGTTAGTGCTGGTGGCGGGATTTATGCTCGCCAGCTCACCACCGATAAAAAAATTGCTCGATGCCATCGCCGGCTTGGCTAAGTCTGCGCCGCAGGCGATTATCTTAGTGACGCTGGTTTCTCTGGCTGCCAGTTGGATTAACTGGGGCTTTGGTTTGGTAGTCGGCGCGTTATTTGCCAAGGCGTTGGCCCGTAAAGTGAGAGTGGATTATCGTTTATTGGTTGCTAGTGCTTACTCTGGTTTTGTGGTTTGGCACGGCGGCTTGGCGGGGTCTATTCCGTTAACCATTGCCACTGCGGGGCATTTCTCAGAATCACAAATTGGCATTATCTCTACCAGTGAGACCATTTTTGCCAGTTTTAACTTGCTGTTAGTGTTGGTTTTATTTGTGGTGATGCCACTGGTAAACCGTTTTATGTTGCCAGAAGAAAAAGACAGCATTTATATCGACCCTAAGGCGCTTGAAGATGTGAGTAGTGAAGAGAGCAACACAGGACATGTGCCAAACGCTATTACTCGTCCCGCAGATACATTAGAAAATAGCCGTTTACTGGGGTGGAGTGTGGGCGGCGCAGGGCTGGTGTATTTAGGCTATTACTTTGCAGTGCAGGGCGGCAGCTTAAACCTTAATTTAGTTAACTTTTTATTTTTGTTCCTTGCCATAGTGTTGCATCAAACGCCACGCAGTTTATTGCTGAGTCTTAACGAAGCGATTAAAGGCGGTGCGGGCATTGTGATTCAGTTCCCCTTCTACGCAGGCATTATGGCGGTGATGATGCAATCGGGTTTAGCCCAAAGTATCTCCGAAGGATTTGTAGCCATTGCCAGCGCTGAAAGCCTGCCATTTTGGAGCTTTATCAGCGCAGGCATTGTGAACATTTTTGTGCCTTCGGGCGGCGGACAATGGGCGGTGCAGGCGCCGATTATGTTGCCAGCGGCTGAAGCGCTGGGCGCCGATGTGGCACGTGTTGCTATGGCGGTGGCTTGGGGTGATGCATGGACCAATCTTATTCAGCCTTTCTGGGCTCTACCTGTGCTGGCCATCGCCGGATTAAAGGCGCGGGATATTATGGGATTCTGTTTAATGCAGTTGATTATCACAGGGGTCATTATCAGTATTGCCCTAAGCTGGTTTTAAGTACTGATATAGCTCAAAATTTCCCCGTTAAAAGAATTAACGGTTAACGGGGCTAATTTTTTCATTGCGACTTCCGTATTGTGTCAATTCCAAATGTGGCCGACATTTTGTTATGTATGAGCCTTGAATTGGCGTCCCTAAGGGCTCTACAACTTGTAGGCACTCTGACATTCGTATCTTCAGGTTGATTGGGGATTTCAGGTTGATTGGATATGCGCGCTTTAAATCAATCTATCCATCACTCCGGTTTGGAGCCCATAACCCAGCAAGGCCAAGTTGGTTACTACCGTTAGCCAAAACAGTTTACGAAAGGCCGTTTTTACTGATTTATGGCGTAGAAGGTGCTGGGCAAACAGTGCACCGGGCCAGCCGCCCATCAGCGACATGAGGTGCAAAGTACTTTCTTTGGTGCGCCATTTACCTCTTTTAGCGGCTGATTTATCAACGGCGTAGGTGATAAAAGTGCATAAACTCAGCGCCAGATATAAACCAGCAATCGCGACTGGCAGCATATGCCACCAAGCCGCGCCAATTAACATGGCGAGAAAGGCCAGTGCTAATAACAATGGCATCGAACTCGCCTTGCTGTGAATCACTCCCGGCTTTGAGGCGCGGGGCGAGCGGGTGTGAGTCGTTTTTTTGTTGTTCATTTGTTCTGGTGCTTGGGACGAATGGATTTAAAGGCGAGGTGGCGCCAGAGTTTTTCGAGCGGCCCTTGCTTAAAGTAGCGTAAATATACACTCGCAAGCAGCAATTGCAGTAGCGAATAACCCAAGGCTATTGCCATATAACTGCCTCTATTGAGGGTTAACAGTAACTCAGGGGCAAAGTGGCGAAAGATAAATACGCCAACGATAGATTGCAGAATATAAAGGCTAAAGGCGAGTTTGCCGACATTTTGCAGTGGCTTTAGCACGGTCGAGCGGTTTTGACAGATATAAACCACTATATGGATATAAATCAGCGCCATCGGAATAGCACTCAGCATGACTAGAATGTCTGAAAACATCACCAGTATGGGGTTTTCGGTTAAGCCTAATAGGGTATCCATGGAGGATAACACTAAGGTGGCTAAAGCGAGTTTGAGTAAGGTGTTACGGTCAAAACCCTGTTCAAAGATGCCCTGTTGATAGAGTGCCATCCCCAGCAACATTAAGCCTGCCGTAAACCACATTAAGGTAAAAGGGATCACGAGCGCCATATAGCCAACTTGAATTAAATGCAGCAGCAGTTGGTTAGGGTAACTTGCTGTCCAAGCGTTATATTGCTCGGCAAAAAGTGCTGATTCGCGGGTAAACAGTTCGTCACTGCCGCTAAGCGCTATTAAGCTGATCATCACTAAGGCAATGAAAATAAAAATATTGGCCTTACGTTTTAACTCGTCGATGCTGGCATCACGGTAACAAAGTGCTAAAAATCCACTGACCCCATAGGTCAGTAAAATATCACCGGGCCAGATAATGATGCCGTGGAGCAGGCCAAAGACAATCAACCATTTCAAGCGTGAGCTTAGCAGCGAATAAGCGGCCAAGCCATTGTTGCTAAATCGCTGAAATTGAATATAAAGCCCAACACCAAAAAGGATAGAAAATAGGCTGATAAAGCGCCCTTCAATAAAGAAATTGCTAACGCTTTGGAGGATTTGGTCTGAAAGTAAGGGGATTTGATGGGGCGCATAGCCATAAAAACTTATCCCCATAAAATAGATATTCATAAAAAATATCCCCAAGACGGCTAAGCCCCGAATCGCATCGAGGTTGGCATTGCGAGTACTTGGGATCGAGAGATCGTGAGTGTGATTCGCCTTTGAGGGATTTGCCCAAGGATCTTTAGCAGCTTGAGTGATAGGTTTGATAGTAGGCATCCTTTCTCTACACGAAATGGGGTAAACCGAGTCGGAGCTCAGCTCCGTTCAATTTTATGGTACAAGGCCTTCACCGAACTGGTGCTTAAGGCATATCACTGCTGGACCATTCGATAAGTGCTACAAACATCGTTGCTATTCACCAATATCTTCGTTCCATAGCTGTGGCTTGGCGGCGATAAAATCGCGCATTAATTGCTTGCACTCGTGATTGTCTACCACTGTCACGTCGACTCCGCGGGACTGTACATAGGCTTCCGGCCCTTGAAAAGTGACATTTTCACCGACCACTACCTTAGGGATGCCGTAGAGTAAAATAGCGCCACTGCACATATCGCAGGGGGAGAGGGTTGAATAGAGCGTGGCTTTTTGATAATCGGCGGCGGTCAATCTGCCAGCGTTTTCGAGGCAATCCATCTCAGCGTGTAATACGGCGCTGCCTTGCTGCACACGTTTATTATGCCCGCGGGCGACAATTTTACCGTCAATCACTAATACTGAGCCAATGGGGATACCGCCTTCGGCTAATCCTTGTTTGGCTTCATCAATGGCGGCCTGTAAAAATTCATCCATGTTGTCCCCCTGTTAGATTGTTTTGCTTAGCATAGCAGTCCGTAAGGTTTGGGCAAGACAACTTAACTTGTTATCTTGCTTGACGATTAACCTTGGCTCGGTGGCGTTAACTTATTTTTGCGGCTTTTCTGAAATCCATAATTTAATATGCCCCTTCACGACCACGACTCCTTGAGTGTCGTAGGCGGTTACGGGCACCAACATATCGCCGGGGGCCCATTGCTCTGGCGTGACTTCAGCCACACACAAAATATCGCTGCCCGCTTTGGCGGTGTAATCCACACTCATGCCCTTAGGGATCCAACGTAGGTGCGCTGGAATCGAGGCTTCGGCCATCACGCCCATTGCCATTTCTAAGCCATTACAAATCGCAATCACGTGCACCGTTTTTATATGGTTATGAACAGCATGACGTTTTTTTATTAAACATGAACAGTAGTTAAGGCGCAATTCAGTGATCAGTGGTTTGATGGTGCCAAAATAAGGCGCCATACGTGACACCATCATTGAGAAGATTTTTTGGCCAAAGGGTAAACCTTGGGTCTTGTGGTAAAGCGCAAGCACCTTGTTCGGTTTGGTACGGGTTTCTTCGTGAGTACTCATGTTTATCCTTCATCGGAGTGCAAACTAAGGGGGATAATCTTTGGCCAATGATGATGTTAGGTCTTAGTGGCGCGGTTATCTTTTTCTGGTCGGATGAGTGTAACATTGAGGTAACAATAATTGCCAGTCGGCTGAATTAAGTAAACTTCATTTCGCTGTTTTTAGGCTAACACCGTATAATCACGACAAATTTGTCATCAATGACACCACATATTGATTTAGCAACAAGGACTTACATTGAAATATTTGCTGACCTATTTTAAGGGCATGGCCATAGGCGCCGCCGATGTGGTGCCAGGGGTTTCGGGCGGCACCATCGCCTTCATTACTGGCATTCTTGATACCTTGCTTGAAAGCGTTAAGCGCATCAATCCATCCCTTTGGGGTGTGATTAAGTCGCAGGGGCTAAAAGGCGCTTTTATACATATCAATGGCGGATTTTTAGTGAGTTTATTGGCGGGGATCCTGACCAGTATTTTTAGCTTCGCTAAGCTGATTTCGTGGTTGCTGGTGGCGCATCCCATTCCGATTTGGTCATTCTTCTTTGGCTTAATCATTATTTCTGTGGTGCATATGCTCAAGCAGGTGAGTGGCTTTACGCTGGCACGCTTGGGTTTATTCGTGCTCGGCGTGTTAGCTGCTTGGGCAATTACTGTGCTTAATCCTGTGTCGGTGGAAGCCAGTTACTTAAATATCTTCTTTGGCGGTGCGATTGCGATTTGTGCCATGGTGTTACCCGGGATTTCGGGCAGTTTTATCTTATTATTGCTTGGCTTATATCCTGTAGTACTCGCAGCGGCGAAAAATATTCAACTGGATATTCTAGCGTGTTTTGCTGTGGGGGCCGTAATGGGGTTACTGACATTTAGCCATTTATTGTCGGCGCTGCTACGTAAATACCATGATGCTACTATCGTGTTTTTAACCGGATTGATGCTTGGTACCTTAGGCAAAATTTGGCCTTGGAAACAAACCTTAACCTGGCAGACCAACTCCCATGGCGAGCAAGTGCCTTTGCTGGAACAAAATATTTCGCCACTTAATTTTGAGCAAGTGACTGGCCAGCCCTCACAACTCTTGTTTGCTATTGTGTGCATGTTAGCGGCGATTGCCTTAGTGTGGGGCTTAGAAAAGGTTGGTAAACGGGATTAGCTAATTCTGTGGATGATGTTGAATAAAAGCAGCGAATATCGCTGCTTTTCTGTTTTAAGGGCGATGGAATATCTCGACTTTAGGGCAATGTCATTTTGCTCGTACTTTAGTTACAATCGCCCAATTATAATGAGTGCTCAGCCATCGATGTTGTGCATCCGTTTAAACTCAGTGAGAGTTTGTCGTTACGATAAGGATATAGTTGTGGAAAAAAAACAGGTTCCCTGGGTTGGTGTGGCGCTAGCAATTTTTGCCTTAGGTCATGTAGTTAACTTGCTCATTGATAAACAAGATTCTGAAATATCACCTGAATTAAAGCAGCAAATTTCTGACACGATCTTAGCTCATCGGCCATCATCCGCCGTGAATAATGTTGTCACTTCCACCCCGAACAACCTTGAGCTGGTTGACGATTCGCCCAAAATCCCGATGCCCGCTCAGTTAGCCCAAGTGAGTCAAATCTACAGTAATCTCAGTGCATTTGCGGCGCTCAAGCAAGATGGCACTGTGGTGGCATGGGGCGAGCCTGACTGTGGCGGCGATATCAATAATGCCGCCGAGCCTCTGGTCAATGTAAAACACCTATATGCGGCAGAGGATAGCTGTGGTTTTGCGGCCTTAACCCATGACGGAAAGCTTATTCCTTGGGGAATGGCGATGAAGCAAGTGCTGACCGGTGTTCGTTCTTTTGTGTTGGGAGAGGTGCTGTATGCGGCCATCAAACAAGATGGCAGTGTAGTGAGTTGGTCTAACTTGGATTCAACGCCTGCCGAACTGATCTCGGGGCAATATGCCGCGCCTGCTATGACCAATATTGACACAGTGTTGATTAACAAAGGTGCCTATGCTGCCTTAAAGCAAGATGGAACTGTAGTCTCTTGGGGGGGCGCCGATTATGGCGGCGATAGTCGTCACGTAGCCTCTGAACTTACCCATGTCGATTTGCTCTATGCTAATGATAATGCCTTTACCGCGAGGACCGCGACAGGGAAATTAGTGTCTTGGGGCGGGCCCAGCGATGAGCAAAAAGGCCGTGAACAATTAGCCAAACTTAGCCAATTAGCACCAGCCGTGAAAGTTGTTAACACCGATCATGGGTTTGCGGCACTGCTGGCGGATGGCAGCGTATATTCGTGGGGTGAGGGCGAATTGACTGAGTATCATGCCGCGTTTCCAGCGCGTTTATCTACCACAAGTCGCGCCAATAAAGTAATTGATATTTATGCAAATCGTGGTGCGTTTGCCGCTCTAACCATTAGTCGTCAACTGTACGTATGGGGCAGTAAATTCAATGGTGCCGATACGTCAGTCATACAGGAAAAGTTGCAAAACATTGATAAGGTTTATCCCTTTGATGAGGGATTTGTCGCGCTACGTCGGGATAATACGGCCGTTGCTTGGGAAGGTTGGGACTTGGGACAGCATCAACCACGTTATCAAGAAATCCCGCAGGTGGACAAGGTGGTGACCTATGAGCGGGAGTTTGCCTTTTTAAAACAGGATGGCACCGTGGTTGATGGTCACTCTGGACCTAAAACTCAAATCACTCAAGCATCGGATATTTTCCCGACAGGCTTTGGGTTTACGGTTAAACGCCAAGATGGTTCCATTGCTGTATGGATGGGTGAAGAGCCTGCGATGACGTTAGATAAGCAAGCCGTTGATTTGAGTCAAATGCGTGAGATTCGAAGCAATTTGTTTGATGCCATTGCGTTAATGGCCGATGGCACGGTACAGGCATGGAATATGATGGGCTTGAGCGGACAAGCCTCGCAATAATGAGCGCAAAATACTAAAACGCAAGGGCTAAGGTTATTAGATCTTAGCCCTTTATTTTAGGCTGAGGCTTTGTCGTTTTCAGCTTGATTGGCTTTGATTTCACGCAAATAGCGGTAAATGGAATGCACTGAAATCCCCAACCGAGTAGCGGCTACTTGGGCGCTGTCTTTGAGTTCAAAAATCCCTAATTCATGGAGTTGATTGACGATTTCGCGACTTTTTTGCGAAGGTGAAATCGCAGCGTTAGCACGAACTTCGTGATTCACACTGTCAATCGCACTATGTAGCGCCTCATCAATATTGCGTGCGAATACTTCGGGTGAATGGGTCTGCTCATTGCTAAACAGTTGTTCTGGCATCATAGAGCGCAGGACTGATTGCAATGGGGCATCCATATCCGTGTTGATACAGAGCAATCCAATCGGTTGATCTTTGCTATTGCGGATAATGGTGGTGGTTGATCTGAGTGTTTTGCCGTTGGCACATTTTGTCAGGTAAGCGTTAGAAATATCTTGTCCCGATTTTAGTTTTTGTATCGCAAGATTGGTAATCGGCGCGCCAACTTCTCGCCCGGTTATATGACCATTGGCAATTTTGACCACCGAAGGATGCTTAGCATCTAAGCTGTGCAGCACTACCTCTGTATGCTGGCCATACATGGCGGCAATCCCATCGACGATATTTTCGATAGACTTGAGTATATCCAGATCGCTTTGGGTTAAGTCATGTAATTTCATCATGTTAGCCTTTATTCAGAAGCCTATCAGTAATAACCGTCTTACTCTGACATGATGTTAATAATGGTGACATCTGTTGATGACATACCATTAAGGACCATTCTGCCAATGTTTTTGATGGTCTTCTCAACATCTTTGGCAATGATGCCTTGCCCAGAAACGTTTTGGCTGTTGAGCGCCATTAAGAAGGAGCGCACCGCCGCACTCGATGAGGTACTGACCTTCATAGCGCAGGAGGCTTTCGCACCATCACAGACCATACCCGAGCTGTCGCTGATAACATTTTGAATCGCAAAGCAGGATTGCTCGAAACTGCCGCCTGCTAAATACACCATCGCCATAGAGGCCGCCGCGCTGGTGACCGTATTGCCACAAAATGCCGATAATGGCGGGTAGTGTGACTTAATATAAATCGCCCCTAAGTGGCTCATAATTAAGGCGCGCGCCAGTTTTTCTTCACTGACTTTATAACACTGAGCCGTGATCACTACCGGAATCGTGGCCGCAATCCCTTGGTTACCACTGCCTAAATTGCTCATGGCGGGCAGGTTAGCGCCGCCCATACGCGCATCTGAAGCCGCCGCAGTTAGCATCACAATTTTATTGAGTAGGTCTTCGCCAATAATCCCCGCGGCAATACCGTTTTTCATGGTGCGGCCGACTTCTAATCCATAGGGTTTGGACATACCTTCATCGGATAATTTGCTATTTAACTCAGAGGCTTTAAGGATAAATTGGATTTCTTCGAAGGGCACTTCTTGGGCAAAACGGTAAATCGATTCAATATTGATATCAACGCCGTCGCAGATTGAGCCTGTAGCCTTGGCTTGGGCGTTATCGGCGGTAAATACTAACTCACCATTTAAGCGCTTCTCGGCTATTAAAGTATGGCCGCCGCAGATTTTCACCATGGCTTCTTGTTCACCCGCGGTTAAGGTCACACAGCAATAGATAAATTCATCGGTCGCGGTACGCTCGACTTTTACTTTACCCGCATCAATAAGGGTTTGTGCTTGCGCCACTTGCTCTGGGGTGACGCTGGCAAGGACTTCTAAGCCCGCATCGGCATTGCCCGCAAGTGCGCCAGCGGCGGCGGCAATTGCAAGACCTATTTTACCTGTTCCAGGCACATAGACGCCCATTGAGTTTTTATACAGATTATCAGAGACCTGCACTGCAATTGCGTCTGGATCACCAGTCAACAATGTGCGTGCAACCGCCGCCGCGTAAGCTGCGGCAATCGGCTCTGTGCAGCCTAAAGCAGGTTTAACAACTTGGTTGATGATGTGAATATACTGCTGCCATTGGGGTTTCATCGGGCTACAACCTTACAGATGCTTAATCGTTAACGTGGGCGATGGCTTCGATTTCCACTTTGACACCCAGTGGGAGATCCTTCACCGCAAAACAGCTGCGCGCTGGGCAGTCGGTTTTAAAATAGGTTTTATAAACGTCGTTAAAAGCGGCAAAATCACTGATTTCGCTTAAGTAACAAGTGGTTTTAAGTACGGTTTCAATGCTGCCGCCGCCAGCTTCGAGCACGTATTTTAGATTCTCAAGGCATTGCACCGATTGCTCGCTGATGCCGCCATCAACCACGCCACCTTTGTCTTTGCATACTGGCAGTTGTCCTGAGGTAAAAATAAGGTTGTTACAGCGAGTGCCGTGGGAATAAGGGCCAATGGCCAGAGGCGCGTGTTCTGCGTGAATAATGCTTTTCATGATTGAATCACCAAAGTCTAAATTTGCAACATTATTTGCATTTTTTGGCGATAGAGCAATCGTTATTGCAAATATTTTTGTATCCATAGAAAGTTTTTGTATTTTTTATTTAGCTATATCAGATTGTTATGTTTTGTGGCTGCTACTGTTGGAAACACTCAACTTGGCTTTGACTCAAATGAATTTGCATTAGATAGCGGTTTTATGACTCGGTAATGCCCTCGTTAGCCTCAACTCTGGTTAATAGGGTTAATAGGATTAATAGGGTTAATAGGGTTAATAGGATTAATAGGATTAATAGGATTAATAGGATTAAGCCCAAATGAATCCGAGCGAAGATTTTGGCTAGATTCTAAAACTGTTGCCAAATTTAGTTGACCACTACAAGGTGAGTTTACGCGGTAATCGTGAGCTTATTGCAAGTCCATTGAACGTAGTTATCATTGCAATAAGCTGTTTGATATACATTTATTTATCTGAGCTTGGGGTATTCAGGCAAACGCTTACTCTTACTTTTTGTCATAAGAGCTGCTCGACATTGAAGTAGAATAACTAGGCGTTATTCCTTGTTTCACGATCTTGCCATAACGAACAACATTTAATCTCGAAACATTCCATATGCCCGAGAAATGAGCACACCCTCAAAATTGTTTGAAGGTGTGTGAATCAAGCTAAAGCTTAAACTGCGAAGTCGCATTCTTCAGTTCATCGGCAAAATCGACTAAGCCTTCTGACACATTTCGCACCTGTGACAAAATCTGTAAGGTTTCGTCAAAGGAAGCATTCATACTAACCACATTATTTACAACGAGAGAGGCGACAGAAGCTTGTTCTTCGGTTGCAGAAGCAATATTCGTGTTCATTCCATTAATACTGACGATTTGCTCTTGGATTGACTTTAAGGCGAGGCCAGTATTTTTAGCATTGGTTTCATTTTCTGAGGATTTGGTTAAGGCGGCATTCATGGTATTGACGGAAGAAACCGCGGCGGTTTTAAGATTTTGTAATACTTGACGGATTTCAGTGGTTGCATCGGCGGTTTTAGAGGCCAGGGCGCGCACCTCATCGGCGACGACCGCGAAACCTCGGCCTTGTTCACCCGCACGTGCGGCCTCAATCGCGGCGTTTAGCGCTAACAGATTGGTTTGTTCTGCAATCGAGGTAATCACATTTAAAATTGAGGTGACATTTTCAGTATCTCTAGCTAACTCATTGATAGAATTTGAAGCAACTTGGATTCCTTTGTTGAGATCTTGGGAGATATCTATGGTTCGTTGCACCACATTCATGCCTTGCATGGCTTCTTTTTCGGCAACTTGGGCGGCACTGGCGGCTTGTCGAGCATTTTGCGATATTTCAATCACGGAATGACGCATATCCTCCATTGAAACTTGCACTGTACTCGCATCTTGACTCTGTTGCTGAGTCGCTTTAGTCGCATCTTCCATCCGCTGTTTTAACGAATGTGAACTCTCTAACAGCGGGTCTGTTACGTTCACTACTTGGAGGATGGAATCGGCAAGTAATCTTAGAAATCGATTGAAGTTGCTGGAAACTTGGCCTAACTCATCAGTGCCAGAAACAGTGAGTTGATGATTTAAATCCCCTTTGCCATCAGCGAGTTCTTCAAGCGAGCGGGCAACGCTATGGGCGGCGGAGCTAATCGAGCGAGCAATTGCAATGGTCACAATAAACATCACGATAAGTAATGCAATACCAGAGGACACCGTTAGCCACAGGCTTTGCTCCGATCTGTCTGCGGCTTCTTTGATCGCTTGTTTAAACTCAATGATTTTACTCTGTTTGTAGGCTTGTACCTCATTGAGAACCGCTTCAAAGGCTTGGGACTTTTCTTGGCTGATTTGGCCAATATTTGCCATATCGATAGTCCCAGCCAGCATGCCTTTAGCTAGCTTTAGCGTCATGTCATTGTAGCGGGTGAGTTTATTAGATAAGCCGTTTAACTGAGTTGCCTGCGAGGGATCAACGCTATCAAGCTGTTGTAGATTCTTACGAACTGACTCGTACATATTTTCCGCGTTGGTCAATAAATCTTCATCTGCAAAGGAAACCGATTGGGTATAAAGTTCATCGAGTCGTTGCACAAAAAATACGTTTTGATTGGCTAACTCTACTCTTTGATAAACTTGTTGCTCCATATAATTAAGCGTTGCGCGATTTTTATTAATTGAAATAACACTAATGCTTAAATTTAATGTGAATATAACGACAGCTAAAATAAAAATTGCGCCAACTTTTTTAAAAATAGAAACGTTGTTAAAAAAATTCATTATCAGCCCCCAAAAGGTGCCGGAGTATACTCCGGCACACCAACTTAAAATTCGGCAACCACTTTGACCGAATCATTGGCCTCACTACTATCAATATAGCCAATAATATTGGGGTTTGAAGAAACAAGTTTAATCATTTCTGCCCCACTAGTGACTTCTTTGGGCGGTGTTCCTTTACCGGTAAATACTTTTTGTGACCAATAGGATTTGAGTTGACTCGATGATTTACCTAAGACTTTTGAGTCAAAGGTTTCCCTTAATGGTACGGCACTGTCCAAATTCACTGGAACAGCGGAGGCACCGTTAGGGAAGGTTTTTGTTTTTCCTAGATAAATGTTTTCTATCGCTTTTTGATCAATAGTATCGCCATTGCTCGGATGAACAATTACCACCACGCCTGCCCAAATGGGCATTGATACTAAGCTAAGTAGGATTGAGCAAAGTAATTTTTTCATGTCTCTCTCCTAAAATACCAAGTCAACGCCGAGGCTGATGGATTGCGAGTCTCCCGCGACCTTCATGCCTGGGCCGCCTTCATCTTTTACATCATCGTATTGAATTTTAAAGGCGGCAGAGGGATGGAAATCCCAACGTATACCCGCAGAAGTGGTGTGATGGACTTCACCACCTTCACCATCATTAAAGTCAGAATACGAGACATAAGGCATAACAGATTTTATGCGGTATCCCAATGTGACGAGATAAGTGTCTAGATTACTGCCATCTAGATCCAATCTATTCAGCTCAGATAAAAATAAGAAGTTGTTATAATCGATATTGACCGATAAGCCGTAAAATTTACCTGTTCTTTGTTTATTGCCATTCCATTCTTGTTGTACACCGCCAATATAACGTTCATTGGTATATTGCATATGGGTTAAGCGAATATCCAACCAGTCACGGTTAAATTGTACTACGATGCCGCCAATATCTTTCCAAACTTCACGGGTGTTCTCTAGGAAGAAGAAATCAGAAAGTAATTTATTGGGGTCACTATCTTCACTGCCGTAATAGACCTGTCCTGACATAGTCCATTCACCCATTAAATAGTTATATAATGCGCTGACACCCGTGTAGTTAAAGACTTGCCATGTGTAGTTATCTGCTGGTGGACGGATCCAAGGATAGGCATATCCCACGTCGAAAAAGTCACTGTAATAATAGAGTGGCAGTCTTTTTTTACCGCCTTGTACCGTCCAGTGTTCATTTAATTCGTAGGATAAATAGGCCCACTCAAAATCGGCTGAAAAGTCATCGGCACCTCGGGAAACCACCTGAGCAGTGGCGGATAATCCTTCAAGTAAATCGGCTGAAAATTGAATACCAAAAAGTGTGTCGGGTTTAAAGCTGATATCTTCATCGTATGCGCCCACGAGTGGATAATCAGCTAGGAAGGTTGGGCCAAGGTCAAACTCTGCAACGCCAGTGCCATCTATTACTCTACCCGCAACCACTGAGGCAAAACCTGAAATATTCACTTCGGCTTGGGCACTGGTGGCAAGTAAGAGAGAACAGAGACTGAATAACAGTTTATGTTTCATAGATAAACCTACTTTGTAAGGTATGTGCATTTTTAAGCCTAGAATGAATGTGGTTTTTTACCATTATTTTTGGAACAATTTTGCAACAATCACGTCTAAGTTTCATTTTCCGGCAGAGCTTCAGGGCTTTTTTACTTTGATTTTGATTTATTTGGTGTTTAGTCATTTTGACCATGCATCAGTTAAGAGGCTGTCGAGCCAAACATGGATAAGTAATGTGTGACAACGTTTTTAAGAGTACTGAATTGACCGACCACTAAACGCAATACCTTTGCGACAAAATGTCCCACTTATCTTAACTGTTCTTGCATTTATGTGCTCTTTAAGGGTTTTTTTTGGTACATCGATCCCATTCCCATCCACGACACTATTGAGGTGCAGATGGGACTTTCTATAATCGCTATCAAGTACTTTAGTGGTCTCTTTTTTTCTAATACTTATCCATATAAGGAATGTCTAATGCAAAGGCGTGATTTTTTGAAAGGTGCAGCGATTTTGTCGGCAGCGGGAACCGTGATGCCAGTGTTGGCGGCGTCGACCCAAGCCAGTTCAATGGTCGATAAAGCCTGCGGCCGTCGCCGTTTTACCTTAACCAATACCTATCAATTAGTCGCGCCAGAAGGCTCATCCGGTGTGGTGAAGTTAAGGGTGCCGCTACCCGAAAACACGGCCTTTCAACAGGTTGAAAAACTTAACTTTAGCGGCACTTATCAAGATGCTTATATCAGTGCTTATAACCATTATGGCGCCAAAACCCTGTTTGCGACTTGGCCCGATGCTAAAGGTAAAATGACCTTAACATTAGAATTAGTGATAGAAACCCAAGATTGGGAACCCCTTAAAAGCGGCGAGTTAAGCCATTATCGCGCGCCAGTAAAACCTGAGTATCCTGCTGAAGTGGCCATCTACCTTAAGCCAACCAAGCATATGCCAGTGGACGGTATCGTGAAGCAGACCGCCGATAAGATTGTGGGTAAAGAGACCGAACCACTCAAACAAGCACAACTCATTTATAACTGGGTGAGTGCCAATATGTACCGTGATAACAGTGTGATAGGTTGCGGTAATGGTGATGTGGCAGCGATTCTTGAAAGTGGCAAACTCGGTGGAAAATGTACTGATATCAACTCAGTGTTTGTGGCGCTGATGCGCGCAGTGGGTGTGCCTGCCCGTGAGATGTTTGGTATTCGTTTAGGCCAAGCGATCAAGATGGGGAAATACTCTAAAAAAGCCTTTGGCAGTGCTGATGAAAAAGGGGTTGCCGATGTCACTGGTGGCCAACATTGCCGTGCTATGTTCTACCTTGCTGGTTATGGCTGGTTACCCGCCGATCCTGCGGATGTGACTAAAATGCGCCTCACCGAGAATAAAGAACATAACGACCCTGCTGTGCAAGCGGTGAACGACTACCTATTTGGTAACTGGGAAATGAATTGGGTAGGCTTTAACTATGGCCGTGACTTTGACTTATTCCCAGCCGCAGAGCAGACTCCACTCAACAATTTTGGTTACCCTTACGCTGAAGTGGATGGCGACCCTGTCAATTACTATGAGCCAAAAGTATTTGCCTATGACTACCAGTCAAGCGAACAGCGTTAAACAGCTGTTAGCCACCATGACCGCCGCAGTGATTGCGGCGATCGCCTCCAGCCTTTGTTGTATTGCGCCCTTAATCTATTTAGTGTTTGGCGTCTCTGCCGCGGGGCTGTCGGGGTTATCGAGTTTAGGTTGGTTACAAGTGCCTATGTTGATCCTGTCAACCGGGCTTATCTTGTTTGGGTTTTGGCGTTTGTACTTTGCTAAAAAGCCGCTTTGTACCGGCAAGTTTAGCCGAGGACAAATGTTGCTCATTTACTGGCTTAGCGTGCCGATTGTGTTGGCCTTTCAGCTGTATCCCTTTGTTTTACCTTGGTTGCTTGAGGTGTTTGAATGAAGCCACGATCACGTATCACAGAATTTACCACACGATTAACCACACTATCGACCCTATTAGCCATCACATCATTAGGATTTACGCCCTCCACTTGGGCAGACAATCTGTTGGTCACACTCGATGTTAAAGGCATGACTTGCCCATTATGCGTTACCGTCGTCAATCAAGCCCTGCGCAAAACCGATGGCGTGATTAAGGCCAAAGCCAATTTGAAAACTGAGCAAGCGGTAGTGACAGTCGCTGAGGATTATAACCTCGACAATCTGCTAAAAGCTGTTGATGCCACTGGATACAAAGGCAGCATCAACAAGGTTGAAAAGCAGAGTTGAGAAACTTTTAGCCGTTCGAGTGAGTCGTTAGAGCAGGCTAATCTTGGCTTTCCAGAACGGCTTTTAAGCGCGCAAAGGTTTTCATTGAGTCAGTGGCTAACATCGTTTGATAGGCTGGATTTTGGGCGTGCAACTCATATTGATTCGGCGCTGTTTTTCTAACAACGCGGAGCAAATATTGGTTATCACCCGTATCTTGCTTTATCTGGTGGTGTTGTGGTTTTTTTAAAACGATTCAGATTGCTCTTGCTACAGTTAATATTAAGTCCATTTTGCGTATTTCCTAATAAGTTAAGTCATTTAAGCGGCTTTATATTAAGGCGCACAGCTTGGGTTGACGAGTTTTATTAGGGATTGCAGATGTTAACTATCGTGCTAGCGGGGAATGGCAAGGGGTTAACAGTTGAGTGTTAACCCCTTTTTTTGAAGCGTTTTACTTCGGTTTTTTAAATCATTTTTTGAAGAAGGCTTCGTTGGTGCCGTATGGGCCTAAATCTAAGTCGCGTTTGCGGATGGCATCTACACGGTCGAAGGCTTCTTCGGCCACGCGTAGGTTTTTCACATCTTTACGCCAGTAGTATTTAAATCCATCAAAGTGGGCGTTGTTTGGATACCAGTAAAACACACCTAAACCTTCTTTATTGAGGATTGGGGTGTTGTGAATATGGGCACCAGGAATATAGAAGTACTGACCTTTTGCTAAGGTTTCAAATTTATTGTTTGCCAGTGTTTTACTGGTGCCGTTGACCACGTAGTAACACTCTGGTTGACCATGGAAATGTGGCTCATGGTCGGATTTCAAACCATTGGTGATACCGATAACCATTGGGCTGTCTGAGAGTTCTTTCCAGATATAACCCACTGGTGAGTTTTTAGGATCGCAGTTTTTGGCTTCGAGTACGTTACCGTGGTCATCCAAGGTTTTACAAAAACGTTGGTCTGCAGCAATGCTGTCATTGGGTTTGATGGTGTTAAAGTCGATTTTGCCTGCTTCCCAATCGGCAATGTAGGCTTCGATTTCTGGGTTGCTGCACTGCTCTGGCATGGTGTTTTGCGGCACATAGGGCGTGCTGTCGTACGGCACTGGCGTCATTTGTTGATAGGGCAGTTGCGCATGGTTACATTGTGGGCCTTGAGCCATAACCGCTGTAGACGTTAGTGCGGCTAATCCGAAAAGCATTTTTAATTTCATCATTCCAATCCTATTTTTACATCGCTTAATGGCGATATTGTGTTGGTTATTTTGTTACGTGACTAACAATAAAGTGATTGGTTGATGGTAAAGGTGAATTGGATCACGGCATATTTTGAGTGGCAAACTTATTCGTGACTCTACTCGCGAATAATCTTACCGTCTGAGCCGCTTTACAGCTGCAATTGCATGCTGAGCTGGGCATAGTTGGCCATTCCCTGCTGCGCATAGGGATGGGCTGAGCTGTTGTTATCCTCAATTTGATAGCGGCCCACTTCAATACCTAGGGTGAGTGCTTGGGTTAAATTGGTAAACAGATTCACACCAACGTGGCTGCGATCCGTTTGTTCTCTCTCAGTGCTTGTGTGTCCAAAAAAGAGTGTCGAGCGGGTGTAGTCAGTCCAAAAGTGCCTGTAGGCAAACATGGCTGATGTCGAGGTTTCTAATTCTCCTTCAATAATATCGCGCGCAGCGTCGGTGCCGACATAACGACCTAGGTGGCCGTAGTGCAATTGTAGGCGCAGATCATCTTGGCCAAAGGTAAAGAGTTTGGCAGCAAGGGAGAGCCCGCCAGCCCATTGCGAAGTGCCCGCTGGATCTAAATAACGCACTAAGCCTGAGAGAGACACATTGCCCCACTCGCCGGATTGGTTGTAGCGGGCAATCATATCTGGGATGTAGTCATGGCTGGTATCAATCCAGTCAGGTTTGGCTGCTGTAATGCTGGTTAGCCCATCCGTTTGGGCTTGGGTGCCGTAGGTGTAGGGATTTTCGAGGGCGAATTGCCATTGTTCGGTGCTATAGCGGATAAGTGCTTGTCTTACCATGGCTTGTCCAACTAATGGCCCGCCTAAATCGGCTGTTTCGGCAAAGGTACTGGTATTGACTAAGGTTGACCAGGTTTGCCCGGCGGTGATGCCTTGATAACTGATATAGGCATGCCTAAGCCGTGGACTGTAGGAGTTGGAGATAATCGGATTTCCTTGGCTGGAGCCAACAAAATCGATTTCGGCAAAGGCTTTGGCCTCATCGGTGTTGAGTGTCAAATTAAAGCGGCTTTCTTGGGCGCCAAATTGGGTGCGTTTGCTGTGCTCAACAACTTTGCCTCCACCTGTCCAACTGTCTTGAAAGGCTAGATTTCCTTCAACAAAGCGAGTGTTGGCCTTAATAAAGCCGCCTAATTGCACATCGGCGGCATACAGTGAGGATGAACAGATAAAATAAACAGCAAGTGTAGGTAAATATTGTAGTTTCATCGTTCACTCTATAAGAAAAAAGCATAAAAAAAGCCCTAACGAATAGGGCAAAAAAAGGTATAGCAGTCTAAAACGGCAGGGAGGAGGGACGTCCTAAACTGCGCAAATATTAGAAGTAGTAACCAAAGTTGATGTTGATACGTTTATCCCAATCGTTACCGACTTCTGGTAGGCCAACGTGGTCGTTATTGGCGGTCGAGAAGGTCATGTTTTTACCCATGACAAAGTCAATCATGGTGTAAGTTGGGCCAGCAGAAATCGCCATACCGGTGACGTTTTGCATGCTGTTGTCGTAGCTATCGTCATCAACATCAGGCGTCATTAAACCAAAGTCGTTATAAAACTTAATGCTGCCCCAATCTGTGTTAACCGTTTTGGCAATGTTGATGTTATAGGCTTGGCCTTTTGAGGCGATTTCGTACTGCCAGCTCACCACCGATACGCCAATTTTGTTGTCGTCGATAGCATCTGCAGCATTGTATTCATACTGCATGGCTTGCATTTGTAGGTTCCAGCCGTTGTAGCTGCTGTCTACATGCAGTGCGACGGCATAGCGGTCGCCATTATTACCGGTTTTGCTGTTGTAGATTTGGCCGACCTGTACTGAGCCACCAAAAGTGGTTGCGCCACCTTCGTATTCGGCGGTGTAGGTTTGGCGCACGTTGAGTTGGTTGGTTTCTTCGTTGTTGTATTCAGTGCCATTGATGGTGCCGGTATACAAGTCAGTTGAATAACGCTTGTTTTCGGTTGGGCCGTATTCGGCATTTTTATAAAACGCTAAATCCGTGTGCCAGCCGTTTTTCTCATAGGTCGCTTTTAAGCCGATGTCATGGTCATCTTCAAAGCCTAAATAGTAAGGCAGACCAAACCACCAACTGTTAGAGATAAACTCGCGGTTACCAAAGGGCACTTTGTTGATACCAAATTGCAGTTGCCAGTCTGGATCAATGTTGTAGTAGCCATAACCATACTTGATGTAGTTAGTGCCTGAGGTAAAACGGTATTCCGCCGCTAAACCGAAATCGCCTTTTTTACCATCAAATTTAATCGCGGCCATGTCGAAGTTAAAGTCGCCGCCTTTATCCTTCGATTTTTCATCATAATCGCGATAGCCATAGTTAACGCGCACGGCGCCGCCAACATTGATGCCATCTTCTTGCTCTGCGGCAAAGGCGTTAGTTTGAGATAGTGCGATAGCGGTTGCCACCATGGACAACATAAACCGGGTGGATTTTTTCATCATCATTACCTTTCTTAAGTTTTTGTATTATAAAAATTAAATTACATTTCTTTGAACCAAGTGCGGTGACACTCAGCGCACACTGGAGCCTTTTTCTCATGCTCGCTGTGACAGGCTAAGCAGCTGGCGCCTTCGTTGTAGTGCAGTGATTTGTGTGGATGGGCTTCAGGGATGGCAAGCTTGGACTCATCCACCGCAATACTGGTAATTTCGCCATGACATTCAACGCAGGCCGCATCGGTGGCATTTTGTTTACCCGAACCTTGGTGACACCCTTTACAACCATCTTGGTAGATAAATTCGTGGTTGGTTCTGCCTTGGGTGCTGCCTTTCATCTTGACGAGGTCTCCGGCATTGGCTGCGCCAGTGAACAGAGTTGCAACAACGAGTGTGAGTAGTAATGTTTTCATCATGATTTAGGCCTGCATGTCAGATTTGATGGTTTCAGCAACGATAATTCCCATCGTTAAGCACTCTAGACAAGCTGTTGAACTTAAACGGGTTCCACCGTGAGTTCCGCCTGTCGCTTCGCCGACGGCATAGAGCTTTTTGATGGAGGTCAGTGACTGGCTGTGTATGACTCGCGCACCTAAATCGGTTTTTAAGCCGCCCATGCAGTAGTGCACTTTTGGCCAAATACGCGACACAATAAACGGCGGTTTAAGCTCAACTGCCGTATCCATCATGCGGCCAAATAAAGGGTCGATGCGCTGGGGCACTTGCTTGTTGTACTCGGCAACGGTTTGTTTGAGCTGTGCAACTGGAATATTGAATTGCTTAGCTAATTGCTCAAGGCTATCTACTTTCCAAGCGATTTGGTCACGCACTGCGCGGGTCACTTCTTCTGCACCAACATGATCGTCATGGTTAAAAAACACCACGGGATAGGCGGGTGAGCCATCTGGATGACGGTTTTTCATAATGGCATCGGAGCAGGTTTTTCTATCGGCGCGTTCATTCATAAAACGCTTACCGTCTAACACATTGACTGAAATTCCTTTATGGAAACCAATCGAGAGCAGAGCATTTGACCAGCCAAAGCCGCCTTCATCGGGCGAGCCCCAGTGACCTGTTTGAATAAAGCTCATATGAACCGGAAAAGCACCGTGGGCCATAGCCGTTAGCGTGACTTCGCCAGTTGCGCCGAGTGCATTGGTACAATCTAAGGTTTTATCTAATGCAGGGTCGACCAGTTCACGTAGTACTAAGTTACGTGAGAAACCACCGTGGGCAAGGATAACGGCCTTATTGGCTTTGATGTAGATCGTTTTACCGGTTTTGAGATCCGGAAAGCGATAATTTTGACGCACTTTCAAGCCAACAATCTCTTGGCCATCCATGATGAAGTCTTCAACATAGTGTTGTAAACGGTATTCAACGCCTTCTTTTTTACCTGCTTCGTACAGTTTAGTGGTGATATCGCCACCGACACCGTGCTGAGTGCGGATAGCACGTGCTTTATTGTGGCCACCCACTTGTTGGTTAAAGCCTTCGCGGAATTTGACGCCAGTGTCGATACACAATTGGTAGGCATCGAGGGCGCGATTGGCAATTTGTCGCAGCATGTCGGTATTTTGCATACCGCGGCCAGAAATGATTTGATCCTTCACCAGCTCTTCGGGCGAGTCATCGTTGATCCCTTGAGCTAATTGAATTGGGTTTTTAGGGATAGCTAACCAGCCACCGTTGATCGCAGAGTTGCCCCCGATCACCTGCATTTTTTCTAATACCAGTATCGAGCCTAGACCTTGACGCTTAGCATTTAGTGCGGATGACAGACCCGCAAAACCCGAACCCACGACAATCACATCGCGAGTTTCATCCCATTTAATGTTTGAGGCGCATTCAGTGGCTGATGCTGCACTTGGTAGTGCCGCTGCGATACCACCGACCGCTGCGCCTGCACCTAGCTTTAAAAAACTTCTTCTATCATGCATTTTTTGTTAACCCTCTATGTCAGTTATCAGCAAGATAGAGGTTATGAACCGCGCCTAAGGAGAAGTGAGTCACGACTTTTTTTCAGTGACAATTTTATTCGTGAGTTATCTCGTGAATATCTTTTCTTTGAAGTAGATTGCTTTAATAACGAACGAGATGAAGATAATTTAATCTATGAAAGTATGCTGTTGATAAAATGTAAGTTTGAGGTAACTCACAAAGGTTGGTATTTAAGAGGTTTGGATGTGACCTTTATCCCGATTAACTATTTACTGTCTATAAATATTATTTGTTAGCAACACATAATGTACTTTTTACGTATGTTGGAATAAATGAATGAAATGTCCATCTGATTCACTCTCTATTTTACGTTGTAATCAAATATTGGATGCGGCTGAAAGGCTGATTGAATCACAAGGTATTGTATCATTTAAGTTTTCCCAGCTGGCACATGAGGTTGGATGTTCTACAGGTACTTTATATAAGTTTTTTGAACGTAAAGAAGATGTGTTGGTTTGTTTATTTTTAAGAAGTGCAACATCAAATCACTTACCGATATTTATCCATAAGAATCCAGAGTTAACTGCACAAGAGAAAGTGCTTTTACCGATATTATTTACCTTTGAAACCATTAAGCGCAGTAGTAGCTTTTTTACGCTGCGTTCGGTGTCGGTAAATCCGACTTTCCGCACCTGATTTAGGAATAAATTTGCCGATACCGTTCGCCTAACACGTCGAGAATGATCTGCTGGTCCACTGTGAGTCCTGTGACTTGAGGTGGCGCCTCTCCCAACTGGTACTCGTGCACCCCGCCAAAGCGTAAAAAAATCCACCGCGCAGTCGGTTTTTGCGTGGGTTTCTTTTTCATGTCCGCCACACTCCGGTTCTGCTCTACTAAGCCCTGCCGGATCCGGTGCTCCAGCGCCGCATAAATCATCAGGCTACAGGTCATCACCATCAGCAACGCTTCGATACGTTCCGGTTTTTTAAGATATAACGAGGAGGTTAAAAATTCGGGACTTTTCAGAAACCTAAAACCACGCTCGACATTCTGCTGGGCTTTATAGGTAGCCAACAGCTCAGCCATGGTGAGCGTTTCACTGTGATCATTGGTCGCGAGGATGAACACCCCTGTCTGGTTGCGCGCCTCAGCCACCCGCGCCAAGCTACTTGCGGCTAACCCCTTGATGTGAAATTGGTAGTTCACCGGCATTTCACCCTTTTGGGGCCTTCCGCGCCCTGCATAGATAGGTTCACTCACGACTTCTGCTTCTAGTTGCAGCAGATTTAAGCTGACAGCAAAACGGGCTAATTCAGCCTGCGCATCGGTCTCGCAGGCAAAACGCTGGGCACATAATTTGTTGAAGGCTTTCAGTTCACGCGTGCTGTCTTTCAGTAGGTTTTTGGCTAATGTTTGCTGCTCACGGTGGCTGGCCTGTTCGCTGCGCACCAGCAACCAACGCTGCGCGACGTCGGCATAATTGGCGCTTTGCCAACAGCCATGATAGCCATTGCCCAGCGCAACCAGCGACTGGGTGCCAATGGTTGCCACGGCTCGCTTGGCTTCATTGAGGGTGACAGGCACACGAGTCACGAACAACTGTTGCTGTTGTGCCAGTAGTTGCAAGGTGTCGGCGCAATACAGCGCCGCATCGCCGACCAGATAACGACTCTCCTGCGCGGCCTTGAGACTGCTCAAGTGGCGCCGTACCGTCTGGGCAAAGGCCTTGGTATCATTAATATTACCACTCAAGGCTTGCATGTAGATGGGCAGGCCGGCCTGATTTTCACAGATAAGCTCCAGGATAACCTGGTTTAGCTCTGGCCGATGGTCGCGGCTATAGCCCCGTACCAATTGCAACTTACCGAGCTGCTCGCCATCGGCTTGGTCATAGGCGCCATCGACGTGGAAGCTGGTGATATCGAGGTGTACTGCAGTACTTTTGAGCCCCAATCGTTCAACGACCTGCTCCGCCATCACCTGATAAAGCGTGCTGACATCGGCCTCAAAGAGGGCATCAAGGCAGCGGCCGAGCACATCATCATTGAGGTCATCGGCACAGATCCCCGGGCCAATCAGGCGTTCTACAGGCTTGTTGGCAAAGAATTGCGGGAACATGTGCAAGGTCGAACTATGAAAGCCAAGACCGTTCAGTATCATCGCCACCAACGCTTCACCATGTGAGACTTTGTAGGGCGGCGTTTTGGGTAGCACCGCATCAATCATGCGAGCAATGCCGAGTTCTTGGCAAAGTGCAGCGACCAAACCAAGGTGGTCGAGGTTACGGATAGAGATAGCGGGAGCGGCCATGATGAATTACCTGCAAAAGAGAGTAATAGATCAGAATGACCGATCGCCGTCAAGTTTTTTAAATCGAAAATTAGGTGCGGAATGACGGGTAAATACCATGGTTTGGAAATTGGCGAGTGATGAAAAAGTTGAACGTTTTAAAAAACGTATTAATGCTTTTTGGAGTTGGTTTACAGACTCATTACATTTAGCGGTTGAGAATGGTGAATTAGTCGCCACTCCATTACAAATAAAAGAATTAGTTCAAGGAATTACCTTTTATCTAACGGGAGCTCTGACACAATTTGAAAGTCAATTGATTGCGCCTGAGTTCTTATCTGATCGCCGTGAAACCTGTTATCGACATTTGGCAAACCTGATGGCGCGATACGATTGGAAAACGCCTTTAACCTTTGCGCTGTTTGATTCGTTAGAGGCCAGAACCATCAAGTTTTTTGACCAACATTATCGTGACCATATGACCTGCGCAGCCTGTAGCGCGCTATCAAATACCGACACCAAGGCATTATCTCCCTGTACTCGTCAGTGTGGTTAGGGCGTCCTGCAATTCGGGTTTTATTCCACTCGCAGTGAGCGAGCTTTGTCTCACTGCGACTAAGAATTAGGCTCATTAAATCATAAGCTTAATTTCAAAATTTATGATTGGCTAGCAACCAAGCAAGTTCGGCGGCGTTACTCACCTGCATTTTTTGCATGACTTTTTGCCTATGCAACTCAATGGTTCGCTGCGCGATATCTAGCTCCGCTGCAATGACTTTGTTCATTTTCCCTGCCAGTATGCCTTCCATCACCTGCGTTTCACGCTGGCTGAGGGTGGCGAGTCGATTGGCAATGTCTGATTGCAAATTTTGTTGATGCCATTTTTGCTCAGTATGTTGTTGGGCTTGGGTTAAAAGCTGAAATAGCTTCTCACCATCAACCGGTTTTTCAAGAAAGTTGAGTGCGCCCTGTTGGATGCAGTCTACGGCCATGGCAATGGTGCCGTGACCGGTGAGCATGATGACGCTGATTACACTTTGCACTTGATTTAAATGGCTTAGCAGTGCCACGCCGTCCATACCTGGCATTTTGATGTCGAGCAAAAGTACGGCGGGTTGCTTGATATCAACGCTTTTTAAAAACGTATCCGCAGCGTTAAAGCCTTTGCAGTTAAGCCCCATCCCTTCAAGCATCCAGCTTAACGAATCCAGTACATCTTGATCATCATCTACAAGGTAAAGTGGTGTCATTTGAGCTCTCTTAAACTGATGGCTGGTTGAGTGGCAGGGTGACTTTTACCGTTAACCCCGGCGCGGCGTGCTGTGCTTCAATTTTGCCTTTGTGTTCCTCAATAATGCGTTTGCAGATAACCATGCCTAGGCCAAGCCCTTGGGGTTTTGATGTTTCAAAGGGAAAGAATAAGCGTTCGAGGGCGTTATCACTCAGGCCGCAACCCGAGTCAGTGATATGAATATAGACGCTTTCGCTTGTGGTACCTGTGTCGATAATCAATGACTTATGGGGGCTGTTTTCCATGGCATCTAGGGCATTGCGTAATAAATTCACCAGCACTTGCTGGAGCAAACTGGCATCGGCAAATACGGGTAAGGTTTGTAAGTTGACTTTAGGGCTGAGTTTGAGCCGCTGAAATTCAGGTTGCATCAAGGTCAAGGTTTCTTCTATCACGGCGCGTAAATCACAGGGCTGGTAATCACTGGTTTGTTGGCAAAATGTGCGTAGACGATGGATTGTGGTTTGGGCTCTATCGACTTGGTTGATGACCTTATTGAGCGCGGTAGCAAGTTCGGTTTGGGTGCTATCTAGCCGATATAAACAGCCTTGGGTGAGATAGCGAATACCGGCCAAGGGTTGTTTAAGCTCGTGGGCAATGCCTGAAGCCATTTCGCCCGTCAGCAGTACCCGTTGGGCGCGATAAAACTGTTGTTGTTGCTCGAGTAAGATTTTTTGGGTGTGCTGATGATGGGCTATTTCGGCAGATAAGGCTTGGGTGCGTTTGACCACTAAACGTTTAACCCTTAAGTGGTGAATATAGCCCAGTAGCAAGGCAAAAATGAAGCTTGCACCCCAAGGTAAGGCATTGTGCAGTAATCGCTGCCAGTTAGTGACAAATGGCCATTGCTCTAATTGTTTTAACAGTTCAAATACCGGGCTATCGTCCACGGGAGCCGACCAATATTGATATCTTCCTTGCACCGCCGCTTGGCTCTCTGGGGGTATTTGCAACAGGCTGGTGACCACTTGGGTAGCAAGTTTATGATCTGTATGGCCTAATTTGGTTAAGGCATAGCCGGGATACAACTGGGTGGATACTTCGCAGGCAAAATCAGGATGCGGTTGCTTAAGGACCACTTTTAATTTATTCGCTGGAATGAGTCCTCGCTCTAGTGCATTTTCCAATACGCAGCTAGGTAATATCGCAACATCAGCCTCACCCGATAACAGCATTTGCAATAGTTTTTGCTGTGGAAAACCAATAAAGCGCAGCTGGGGAATATCGCGGTAGGCATTGATGCCTTTGGTTGCCATCGTCGCTGCAAAAATTTGAAATCCGCCAAAGGCTTGTGGGTCGCTTGATACTAACTTTTCATCTTTAAGTTGTGCCCATTGGCTCAGGTTGTTGTCAATTCGCGTGACGATGGCAGAGCCGATGCTTTGTTCGGGTGAATGCACGCGGTTATGGACTAGGGTGAGTAAGTGACTGGTACCATAGTTTTTTTTAAATGCGACCGTGGTGAGGGCATTGCCAATTAAAAAGTCGATACGTTGCTTAGCGAGTGCTTCATCTAATTGAGTTGGCGTTAATGGCGTGAGTTGTACCGGACGATGCAACTGCTGGCTCAGCCAATCAGCAGTAGGTTGCCAATTGGCCATGACTTCATCGGGTTCATTAAACGCCATTATGCCTATTCGCACCGGATCACTTGTATGGCTATCGGCGGCAATGGCTGGCAGCTTAAAGCCGATAAAAAGGGCCAGGATAAACATTAATCGAGTGAAGAATTGATACATGATTTAATCCAGGCTGGGCGATTTCATTTAGTGGTTAACACAACAAGACGTTACAGCATCGCTCTGAAGAATCCCCTGATGATTTACAAATAAATCATCAAATTAGGGTGGAAGCGCATCTTGTTGCATGATCAAATGGTTTCGCCAAAAACTACACTTGGACAACAAGATGCGCGAAGCCAATATCCTACAACATTCTTTACACCAATACTGCCCAGAACTTCACCTAAAACGATTAAACAGCTTGATGCTGGCCTCTAAGGCACTGATTGAATGTAAGACACTGACCTTGACTGAGTTAGGTCGAAATTTACCAACCACGGCCCGAACCAAGCACAACATCAAGCGCATTGATCGTTTGCTCGGCAACACGCATCTGCATCAAGAACGGTTAGCTGTCTACCAATGGCATGCCAGCCTCATCTGTTCTGGTAACCCTATGCCGATTGTGCTCGTCGATTGGTCAGACATCCGAGAGCATAAACGCATCATGGCTCTGCGCGCCTCAATAGCCTTCAATGGCCGCTCTATTACCCTGTATGAGAAGTCCTATCCCCTATCAGAACAATGCTCTAAGGCCTCCCACAACGGTTTTTTAGCGGACTTAGCCAAGATTTTACCTTTGCATGTTACCCCTCTCATCGTGACTGACGCGGGGTTCAAAGTGCCTTGGTACAAAGAGGTTGAGGCGCATGGTTGGTTTTGGCTAAGCCGTATTCGCGGTACAGTTCAATTTGCAGATATTGGCGCTGAAAATTGGCGTGCAGTTCGCAGTACACATGACTTGGCCAACGGTCAAGCGAAGAGCCTGGGTTGTAAGACTTTGACCAAAACTAACCCTATCAATTGCCATCTCACGCTTTATCGTAGCAAACCTAAGGGGCGTACAAATCAGCGTTCAACGAGGACTAATTGCCACCATCCATCGGCAAAAACGTACTCAACATCGGCGAAAGAGCCTTGGGTGTTAGCCAGCAATTTACCACCAGAATCTCGGAGCCCAAAGCAGCTGGTAAACCTGTACGCCAAACGTATGCAAATAGAGGAAACCTTTCGTGACCTCAAAAGCCCGGCATACGGCTTTGGCTTACGCCAAAGTCGTACCAACAGTCCAGAGCGATTCGACATCATCCTACTGATAGCGTTGATGGTTCAATGCCTGTTGTGGCTAGTTGGTTTACACGCACAGCAACAGGGCTGGGATAAGCATTTTCAGGCCAATACCATTGGGCATCGAACGGTACTCTCAACGATTCGCTTGGGATTGGAGGTACTCAGGCGGCCTGATTATCAAATCACGGAGAAAGAATTGCTGGCGGCCTGGGTATTATTCGCCAATCAGTTGCTCAAATATGGCTATGCTATGGCTGATTTATGAGGGGATCCTTCAGAGCATCGCTGTAAAATAGGCTGCGCGATGCTGAGCTGATGGCCAAAAATAGTGGCCATATTATGCCCATTAGTGATTGCTGATGTATTGAGCCGCTTCACACATTAGCCTAAGGGGTGAGTTTAGCGCGATATTGTTCAAATTGTGGGGTGGCGATTTTAGTGCCTTGTTCATCCAGAAACCATACCGCTTCAATATCGCCAATACGCCTTATTAAGGCTTGCGCTTCAGGCATCGGTAATAAAAACAAACTGGTTGAAATCACATCAGCAAGAATGGGTTTATTCTTCATAATAACCGATACTGAGATACCTTCATTTTTCGGATAGAGTGTCGTTGGATCAATAATGTGATGATACTCTTGACCATTCACAGTGTAATAATTGAGATAATTCCCACTCGATACAATGGTTATATCTTCACCTTGAATGATTTCATGGTAAATATCACCGCTATTAATCTCGATATTATCTTTATGTTCTAGTTGATATTTGCGGATTAATGGATTTTCGATTGCTGTAATAAATTGGCGGCCATCTGGGTGGGTGCCAAAATGGCGAATATTTCCACCAGCATTAATCATAAAGGCAGTAATATTATCGGCTTTTAATTGGTCATACACTTTTTCAACCATCCAACCTTTGGCTATACCGCCTAAATCCAGTTTCATTCCTGGTTTCATTTGAATGGTATTATTGTTTACATCGAGTTTTATCTGTTTTATATCAATGTGTTTTGCCGCGTTGGCTAACTCGATATCACTGGGTAGTTCGCATGTGCCGCCCTGTTGGCAACGTTTTCGATAGCTTCGCCAAACTTCTAACACGGGGGCTAAAGCAACGTTAAATCGGCCTTGGGTAATGCTATGCCATTCAATACTGGTTGCTAATAATTCGGTGAGTTTTGCATCGATATGGTGTAATTTTTCAGGATTGTTATTGATAGTCTGGATATTGGTGTAGCCAGGGTAAGTGCTAAAGTTTGATGCTAAATAATGATATTCCTGCACCACATTAAGTGCATGGCATAATGCTGAGTAGGCTTTGTTTTTGTCTGCCTCATAAATATCAATGGTAATGGAAGTGCCAAAATATTTTAACGTATTCATACTGCCTTTTCCGTGCTCATAATTAAATGTTGCATTGGTATTGCAGTCGAATGGTGAAAAAGTCGCATTTGCCATTGTTGGCGTAAAAAAGAGATAAATTAATACAGTAAAAGATAATAAATATTTCATACATCCCCCATCTTGATGACGATTAAATTAGTAGCATGAATTTCAGTTGATGACAGTAATCAATCAGCAAAGTGTTAGCTAACTCAACTATTTTGAATTGAGGTTGGCATATTGCGGTTATCCGCAATTGTCGAATTCTTTCCGAGGTCTATGCTGGCGGCAAGTTCATTAGTTGAAGAGCGTTATATGATGAAAACTGAATTACATTTTAAAAAAAGTTTGCTGGTTAGTGCGGTTGCATTCGCAACATTTGCCTTAGCAGGTTGTGCTAATACCGCACCGCAGGGGAAATATATTGATGGCGTCCATCATGTCAGTGGTAAGGGTAAAAAGAGCGACATCACCCTTGAAGTTAAGGTTGAGCAGGGGAATATCACTCAGGTAAAAACTCTGTCACATAAAGAAACCGAGTCACTGTACCTTAATTCTGAGCGTTTGCTACCCGAGATTGTGAGCCGTAATGGTCATGAGGGGATTGATGCTATTTCAGGCGCAACCTACTCATCTAATGGTATTTTAAAAGCAATCAATGATTTACCTCGTGTAGATGGCAGTAAGCCTGAATATCAAAGCGTGGGTGCTCGCAGCCAAACAGGGGATGATGATTTTAAACTGAAATGGTCTATCCAACCGCGTTTAGGCTTAGTGAAAGGTGATTACTACTTTGAAGAAGCCCGTTTCCGTCAAGGGCATATGGGTAGCATGTTGGTGGTAGTGGATTCAAATAACCTTCAGGATGTGATCCTGGCCGAGTTTAATGAAAGTGGTCGTCCGAATTACTATACCCGCCTTTACCAAAATGTGCCTAAGCGTATGTCTGAATACAATTTCTCCATGGGCAAAAAGAAAGGCACTGCATGGGTTCAATCCGCATTAACCATGGAAAAGTTAATGATGGAAAAAGACCAACTTACCTTTGAGTTAAATCCTCACTACGATCCTAAGTTAGGCAACCAGCTCAGCGAGCCTAACCGATTAAAATATAAAGGTATTGATATTGTTGCTGGCGCCTCAAACAGTATCCAACAATCGATGATCCCTTTGACCGCGAAGATCCACAATCGCATTCAAGCGGGGGCAAGTGATGCGCTTTTTTATCAGCAAGCCGAAAAATTGCTCGATGAAAAAGGTCGCTGGACAGGCGTTACCGCGATGTTGCGGTTAGTGGTTGATAAAAATAGCCACAAAATTACCCATGCCCATTACGATGAAATCTTTGCTGACGAGAAGAAAGATATCCAAGACGCCTCATTGAAAGCATTTTATCGCCAATCCAAATATGACTCGATTAATTATGTTGAACCCGCGCGTATCGGATTTAACGTGATGATTGATGCCTTATCTTCGCATCTGAAAGAGGGTGGTTCGCTGTTCAATATTAATGATTTACCAGCAGCAGGTGATACCGGTAGTTACGCCCAAACCGGCTTTACTAAGCGTTCAGATGCCTGGGATAACTATCTGCGACTCGCTGATGTGTTGTACAAGCAAATGCGTGCCGATGGCGTGATTAATGAACATGCCTTACCTGCTCAGTAATATTGGATACTTAACATGATGAATAAATCATTTGCTATTTCGATGCTTACCTTGGCTCTATGTGCTACACAGGCCGTGGCCGATGAACATAAGTTTTATGGTCGTATCGATTATTCGGTAACCAATTCCGATAGCGGCAGTGCGACGCATAAAAATAAAAGCGGCACCGTATTAGAAAATAACTTTACGCGCATCGGTATTAAAGGCGCTAGCCAATTAACCGACAGCACCTCACTGTTTTACCAAATTGAGGTTGGCGTAAATGGTGAGAGCCAAGATAGTGGCGATAAACCATTCTCAGCACGCCCAACATTTATTGGTGTGAAGCACAGCTCTTATGGTGCCTTAGCGGTTGGACGGATTGATCCGGTATTTAAAATGGCTAAGGGGATGTCTGATGCCGTCATTCCGCACCTAAATTTTGCAATTTTCAGTGCTTGACAGCGATCGGTCATTCTGATCTATTACTCTCTTTTGCAGGTAATTCATCATGGCCGCTCCCGCTATCTCTATCCGTAACCTCGATCACCTTGGCTTGGTCGCCGCACTCTGCCAAGAACTGGGGATTGCCCGCATGATCGATGCCGTACTCCCCAAAACGCCGCCTTTTAAGGTCTCGCATGGTGAAGCCTTGGTCGCCATGATAGTGAACGGTCTCGGCTTTAACAGCTGCACCCTGCACATGTTCCCGCAATTCTTCGCTAACAAGCCGGTGGAGCGCCTGATTGGCCCCGGGATCTGTGCTGATGACCTCAACGATGATGTGCTCGGTCGCTGTCTCGATGCCCTCTTCGAGGCCGATGTCAGCGCCTTGTATCAGGTGATGGCGGCGCAAGTTGTCGAGCGGCTGGGGCTCAAAAGCACCGCAGTGCACCTCGATATCACCAGCTTCCACGTCGATGGCGCCTATGACTGCAACGATGGGGAACCGCTCGGTAAGCTGCAACTGGTGCGTGGTTATAGTCGCGATCACCGGCCAGAGCTGAACCAGGTGATCCTTGAGCTCATCTGTGAAAATCAGGCCGGGCTACCTGTCTATATGCAGGCCCTGAGCGGCAATAGTAATGACACCAAAGCCTTTGCCCAGACCGTTCGTCGCCATTTGAGCAGCCTCAAGGCTGCGCAGGAGAGTCGTTATCTGGTCGGCGATGCCGCACTGTACTGCGCCGATACTTTGCAACTGCTGGCGCAACAGCAGCAACTGTTTGTCACCCGGGTACCTGTCACGTTGAACGAGGCCAAGCAGGCCGTAGCAACAATCGGCGCGCAACCTCTGACTGCCTTGGGCAATGGCTATCATGGCCGTTGGCAAGGTGCCAATTATGCCGGCGTCGCGCAGCGCTGGTTGCTGGTGCGCAGCGAACAGGCCAGCCATCGCGAGCAGCAGACATTGGCCAAAAACCTGCTCAAAGACAGTACTCGCGAGCTCAAAGCCTTCGCCAAATTGTGTGCCCGACGCTTTGCTTGTGAGGCGGATGCCCAAGCTGAGTTGAGTCGTTTTACCGCCAGCTTGATGCTGCTGCAACTGGATGCCGAGGTGGTGAGTGAACCCGTTTATGCAGGGCGTGGCAGACCCAAGCGTGGCGAAGAGCCAATTGGCCATCAGTTTCAAATCCGTGGGTTGGCGGCAACTAGCCTGGCTTGCGTTGAAGAGGCTCGCAACCAGACCGGTGTGTTCATCCTGGCGACCAATGACCACAGCGATACGCTGACCATGGCCGAACTACTCGCCACCTATAAAGCGCAGCAGAATGTCGAACGAGGCTTTCGTTTTCTCAAGAGCCCGGAGTTTTTAACCTCCTCACTGTACCTGAAAAAACCGGAGCGGATTGAAGCGCTGCTGATGGTGATGACCTGTAGCCTGATGATTTATGCCGCGTTGGAGCACCGTATCCGGCAGGGATTAATGGAGCAAAACCGCAGCGTGGCGGATATGAAAAAGAAACCGACCCAGCAGCCGACGGCCCGTTGGATCTTTTTGCGCTTTGGTGGCATCCATGAATATCGACAGGGAGACGCTCCGCCACAAGTAACGGAGCTAACAGGAGACCAGCAGATCATTTTGGAGGTATTGGGTGAACGCTATCGGCAAATTTATTCCTAAATTAGGTGCGGAATGTCGGCTGATGCAATGGACAATTACTCCTTAAAACATGACCGTTTATTTGCCGGTGATAAGCGTTGGGGGGACTCCTTTGAATACAAATCCGCCCATTGGAATAAGTTGCAATTAGGTGTGAGCTATTTATTGGAGGACAATCATTACACTAATAATGATAACCGCCGTGATAATGGCAATTACCAGTTAGCGGTTACCTATGGTGATAAGTTCTTTAAAACGGGCGATGTGTACGCTGCAGTTGCCTACAGTGATGGTGTGGAAGATATTGAAGCTTACCGTGGCGTTGTCCAATATAAGTGGGATAAGTGGCAGTTTGCGACAATGCTACAACCGTCATTCCGCAGCTAATTCCAGAATTTAAATAGTGTGATCTGGCGATCAGCTTTTCATAAAAACTACGACACCATCTTGACCGCGATCGACAGTTTTGATCTATTACTGCTATTTGACGGTCTCAAAATATGTCTACCCATCCTGTTATTAAACGCTTAGATCACCTTGGTCTCATTGCCGCCTTTTGTCACGAAATTGGCCTGCCACGGATGATAGATGCCGTTATCCCAAAATATTCTGACCACAATGTTTCTCATGGTGACGCGGTATTGGCCATGCTCCTAAATGGACTTGGCTTTCATAGCAGAACACTGCACATGTTCTCGGACTTTTTTAAGACCAAGCCTGTATCTAAGCTACTCGCCAAAGACATTGAAGCACACCACCTGACTGATGATGTACTAGGCCGCACATTAGATGCTCTATACGAAGCCGATGTCTCAGCGCTCTATCAGGTTATTGCTGAGCGTGTTGTTGATAAACTGGGCTTGACGACCGATTCTGTTCATCTTGATATCACTAGCTTCCACGTTGATGGTGAGTATGCACAAGATGAAAACACCAACGTGATTAAGCTTGTAAGAGGTTATAGTCGGGATCATAGGCCAGAGCTTAACCAAGTCGTGCTTGAACTCATCTGTGAAAACCAAGCAGGTATTCCTGTTTACATGCAAGCACTGAGTGGTAACACCAATGATGCCAAGGCATTCGCTGAAGTCACTAAAAGACACATACATTGCCTAAAAGCCGCGCAAAATAGTCGTTACTTTATCGCTGATGCCGCTTTGTACACCGAAGAAAGCATCTCCTCGCTAGATGAGCAAAATCAAAAATTCATTACCCGTGTCCCCATGACCATCAAGCTCGCAAAACAAGCACTACTTGCGCTAGAGCCAGAGCAATTAAGCACTATCGGTCATGGCTACTCAGGATGTTGGATAGACTCGGATTACGGAAAGGTCAATCAACGTTGGTTGCTCGTTCACAGTGAACAGGCCACCAAGCGGGAAGAAATCACTTTCTTCAAGAACTTAGAGAAAAACATAGCAAAAGAAATCAAAGCGTTGGAAAAGCTAAGTAAAAAACCATTCGCTTGTGAAGTTGACGCAGAATTAGCGTTTAACGATTTCAAGAAACAATGTGACTTACTTGGGTTTGAACAAGGCACTCTCATCAAACAGCCGACTTACTCTCATTCGGGCCGCCCAAAGACAGATGAAGCACCGACAGGATACCAATACTTTATCGAAGCCGCCCCCTTCACCGACCTAGAAAAAGTAAAACTGGCTAAGCTCAAAGTAGGCATGTTTATCCTCGCGACGAATGACACCGACAATGAAGCACTCACCATGGCGGCTCTTCTAGCACATTACAAATCGCAACAAAAAGTCGAGCGCGGCTTCCGTTTTCTAAAAAGCCCTGAGTTTTTAACCTCTTCCATCTTCTTGAAAAAGCCTGAGCGCATTGAAGCGTTGCTAATGATAATGACGTTGAGCTTGCTTGTTTACGCTAGTTTAGAACACAAAATCAGAGAACAACTCGCACAAACCGAAGCGTTCTTCCCAAGTATGGTAAAGAACAAGACGACCTCCAGACCGACGGCACGTTGGGTCTTCTTGCAATTCGAAGGCATAGATACGCTAGAGATTAACGGCCAAAGGTTCATCACTGGACTTCAAGATCACCAAACACAACTACTCAAATTACTCGGTAGATTCTATGAGGTAGTTTATTCCTAAATTAGCTGCGGAATGTCGGATAAAAGTAAACGTGCACGATATAGCGCTGCCATTAAGCTTGAAACCGCTCAATTAGTCGTTGATCAAGGTTACACACAAGAAGCGGCGGCGAAAGCCATGAACGTGGGTAAATCGACGGTCAGTAAGTGGGTAACACAGCTTCAAATCGAGCGCCAAGGGCTTGCGCCTAAAGCCTCACCCATGACGCCTGAGCAGATTGAAATCAAGGCACTTAAACGTGAAATTGAGCGCATCAATCTCGAGAAAGAAATTTTAAAAAAGGCTACAGCTCTATTGATGTCGGACTCGCTGAACAATTCTCGATAATCGAGAAACTCAATCAGAGCAACAAATACCCTATTTCAGTGTTATGCCACGTATTCAACGTGAACCGGAGCAGGGCTTTGTTTCCTAAATCGATTCAGCGAGCAAAGCTCCTCATAATCGTTTGAATATTAAACTACACGGTAAGTTTCAGGCATGCCTAGCCCAGTGAGTTTGTTCAACGCCTTTATCATCGCGTAAGTTTCTCCTACCTGACCGTTATAATTTCGCAGGCTCAATCTGCCACCAAGTAGTTGCTTCACTCTGTACATTGCTGTTTCTGAGATTGACCGCCGATGATAACCATACCGTTTTTTCCACTGTTTATTTGAACCATGAAGCTGTTGCCAACTGACCGCTAAGTTACGCGGATGACCTTGTTCCCAGAGCGCGGCACCTTCCCTCGGTGGAATGAGTACTAAAGCCCGTTTTCTACGAACGGCATCGTGACAGGCTCTTGTGTCGTAAGCACCATCACCTGAGATATTGCGGATTTTGCGATGGGTTTGCTTGAGCAAATTCGGCATAACTTCAGCGTCAGTGACACCGGATAAACTCAGTTCCGCTGCAATAATTTCATGGCTATGGGTATCGACAGCGATATGCAGCTTACGCCACACGCGGCGCTTGCCATCTGTGCCATGTTTCTTCACTTTCCACTCACCTTCGCCATAAACCTTCAAGCCTGTCGAGTCGATAGCCAAGTGCTCAATGGTGCCACGCGTCTTGGTTTTAAAAGCAATCTTGACGGTTTTAGCGCGTTTGCTGATGCAAGTGTAATGTGGGCACGAAAGCGGAATATCAGCCAGTTTAAACACCGAGTTGATAAAGCCTTGTAACGCTCGTAGTGGCATCGAGAAAACACGTTTAACCATCAGCGCGGTGGTAATGGCTAAGTCGCTAAATACGCGTGGTCGACCTTTCCTTGGTTGCTCGGCCTTAGCTTTCCACTGGGCGATAGCGTCCTCATCAATCCAGAAGGTAAGTGAGCCACGATTGATCAGGGCTTGATTGTATTGCTTCCAGTTGATTGTTTTATATTGAGGTTTTGACACGATTGATGGGCGAGTTGATGGGCTATGTCGATCAGATCACCAGCTATGGTTTTAGTTCAACTGATTTAGGAAACAAAGCCCCGGAGCAGTTACCGTTATTGGATGAGCCGCGAGCTTTGTGTAACACCAGAGCAGCGGCTTTTAGAATGTGAAATCAAAGCGATACATACTGAAAGCAAACAGTCTGCGGGTGCGAGAAGTATCGCCACAATCGCCTCTGAACGTGGCTTTGCATTAAGTCGTTATCGGGCAACGCGGTTAATGAAAAAGCTCGGATTAGTGAGTTGCCAACAACCCAAACACCGTTATAGAAAGGCTGAAAATGAGCATGTGACTATCCCTAATGCACTCAAACGGCAATTTGCAGTTGTCGAACCGAACACCGTTTGGTGCGGCGATGTGACGTATATTTGGGCGGGTAATCGTTGGTGCTATTTAGCGGTTGTGCTGGATTTATTTTCGAGAAAGGCCATTGGTTGGGCGATGTCATTTTCACCGGATACTGAGTTAACGGTGAAAGCGTTAGAAATGGCATTTGAATCAAGAGGAAAGCCTAAAAACCTGATATTCCACTCAGACCAAGGCTGCCATTATACCAGCCTGAAATACCGTCAACGGTTGTGGAAATATCAAATCAGCCAGAGCATGAGCCGTCGCGGTAACTGCTGGGATAATGCGCCAATGGAGAGATTTTTCAGGAGTTTAAAAACGGAATGGATCCCGACACAAGGCTATAAGAGTTTTAGCGAAGCTAAACAAGATGTGACCGATTACATCATTGGTTATTACTGTGAAGTCAGGCCACATCATTACAATGCAGGATTGAGCCCAAATGAATCAGAGCGACGATTTTGGGCTGATTCTAAAGCTGTGGCCAAATTTAGTTGACCACTACAGTGTAAGGCGACAGATTGAGGTGACCTATGGTCCTAAAAAATAGTCTCTTATCATGTTTATTATTGGGAGTAAGCTTTATGGCTTCAGCAATGCCTACACAAGTCATTATTTCTAATACATTAGACCATGCTACTGGTAGAATTCGTATTATTGATATAAAAACTCTCGCAACTATAAAAGAATATAATATAAATGCGGGTAATGGTCCTGTTATGCAAGTTTATGGTGATAAATTATCCATTTCCAATGGGGTTTTAAATCCTGGAGAGTATATTCTTAATCTTCAGGACTCTTCTGTTGAGTATTACCCTGAGCGCCGAGGCACCGTTTTTTTTACTGAAGACTCATATATGTATTTTTCAGAAAAAAATAATGCAGGAGAAATTGTTTTTGTTAAAAATGACCAAATTATTACTGCGTTAAAAAGAACCGATGCAAGTTTTCGCCCCCCCAATGTTTATCAATATCTCTCTGGTTACGTAAGCTTTTATTTTTCAAATGGTGACTTATACCTTGTCAATGGGAACGATTTATCCTTTAGTAAGTTTTCATTAAAAGGTTATGCAGATGTGATCTATTTAAATGAAGATAAGGGATTAGCTGTTCACGGTAGAACACTCTATTGTTTGCGGCTTTCCGATGGGCAAGTGCTGAAAACTAAAAAATTATCCTTTTCGGGCAATTTTTATTTTGTAAGCAAAAGCGATGATGGCAGATTTATAACACTTCGAACTTTCAGTATGTCTTTGGTTCCTTGGTCAGATACATTTATGCATGAACGCATCGATTTATATGTATTTGACTTGCAAAATGAGACGCTTGAAAAGCTTGCAAGCAGTGTGGCAGGTAATGGAGTGGGCCTTACGGTGAGATAAAATCAAGTAATTGTTTATAGATGATAGTCCTTGAAGCTTACTGTGAGTACCAAAATGTAGAGGGTGAACTGGCACCCTCTTAACCTTTTAGATTTCTAGCTCGACAAAGTCCTTATCGATATCGTCTTGCTCAATACCGATATATCGCAAGGTGGTTTCTTCGGCGCTATGCCTGAGCATCTTCATTACTCGACCAATGTCTTTGGTTTGTTGATACAGCAGATAGCCACGGGTTTTGCGCATCGAGTGGGTGCCTAAGGCGATTTTGAGCTCTTCACCAATCATCGCCAGGGCACGGCAAATATAGCGGCGTGACAAAGGCGCGGGTTTGATGTTTTTCGCTCGTTGATTACGGTAGGACTGGAACAGGTAGATATGGTTAGGATGCTCGTGCGCAATACGCTGTATCCGTTCCAGCGTTTTTGAGTTGAGCTTGATATTGGTAAGCGGTTAATAAACCCCACATACCAATAATACCAATACTTTGACATAGTGCCTTTTTCATCGGAGGCACTGTGAACCAAGAGCAAAAGCGCGCCCATTGGGCAACAGTTGTTGAGCAACAAAAACAAAGCACGCTTTCCATCAAGCAATTCTGTGCAGACAGCGGCATCAGTTATCAAACCTTCTACTATTGGTCTAAGCGATTGCGTTCTCCTGACGCAACGCAAACACTTCAGCCTATTATTTTCAATGAATATGAAGAGACGAAGGCTGAGTCGGTGATCATTACTTTTGCCAATGGTATTCGCGCTGAATTACCAACAACACTGAGTACCGCTCAGATCAAACACTGGGTGGATGCCTTGCAATGACTCCCTCCGGCAAGGTCTTTCTGGTCTCCGGTGTCACCGACATGCGAAAGTCTATCGATGGTCTGTCGCTCATTGTCGCCGAACAACTCGACATGGACCCGTTCAGCGAGGCCTGGTTTATATTCTGTAATCGCGGACGCGATAAACTCAAAATCTTGTTTTGGGATACCAACGGGTTTTGGCTTTACTATCGCCGTTTGGAGAACGGTACCTTCAAATGGCCTCGCCCGAATTCCCAGGGCGTGATTGTCATCAGCAAACCGCAACTTCACTGGTTGCTCTCTGGGCTGTCACTCGAGAACAACAAAGCCCATCGGCCTTTAAATGGGCTAGAAGTGTGATGCTAGACACTGATCGTAATTTTGCACTTGAACGATCCTTTTTAACCGTCACACTGGGCACCATACAATGCTGTAGATGATGCCCAGTGACCGACTACCCCGATGATATAGAACAACTCAAGGCCATGCTTCTTGCCAAGGATGCATTGTTGCAGGCCAAAGAGGAGGAAGTCGCCGCCCTCAAAACGCAGGTGCAATTGCTCGTTGAGCAGCTCAACCTCAGCAAATCCAAACGCTTCGCTGCCCAAAGCGAAAAAGTCGCCAAAGGAACGTTCAACGAAGCTGAACAGCAAAACGCGTTGCCTTCCTCACCTAAAGAGCGCAGAAAAACGGGTCGTAAACCGCTGCCTGCTGACCTTGAACGCGAGGTGCAAACCCATACCTTAAATGCGCCGTATTGCGACTGCTGTGATGCGCCTTTACATGAATGCGGTAAGGAAATCAGCGAAACCCTGAAAATCCTACCTCAGCGAGTGAGTGTCATTCGCCATGAGCGCACCAAATATGCTTGTCGCCACTGCGAGCAAACAGCCGAAACCAGCAAAGTGGTCACAGCTCCAAAACCGGCGAGTATGCTCCCTAAAAGCCTTGGCAGTGCCGAGGCCTTCGCCGCCGTGGTCACCGCCAAATACGTCGATGCACTGCCGCTCTACCGTCAGGTAGATATCCTGAACCGCTCGGGTATAGATATTAGTCGCGCCACCTTGGCCAACTGGTGTGTGCAGCTTGGCAGTAAAGTGCAGGTCATTATCGATGCAATGAAAGCGCAGCTCCTAAAAGAATCCCTCATCTGCGCCGATGAAACCACGGTGCAAGTGCTCAGAGAAGAAGACAGACAGGCCCAGTCCAAATCCTATATGTGGGTTTATCGCAGCGGCGAGTTCACCCCCAATCCCGTCGTCATCTACGACTATCACCCCAGCCGAGCAGGCGCTTGTGTGCGCGAATTCCTTGGTGATTACCATGGTTATCTGTTGTCAGATGGTTACAGTGCGTATGACACGGTAGACGGTGTCACTCAAGCCGCGTGCATGGCGCATGTGCGCCGCAAGTTCACCGATGCTCAAAAGGCATCCCCTTCGAAAAAGGCAGGGAAACCCGAAAAGGCCCTGGCCTTTATCGCCAAACTGTATGGGATAGAAAAGCGAGCCAAAACGCTGTCGGCCGAAGCCCGCCAACAGCTGAGGATGCAAGAAAGCCTCCCCATATTGAATGACTTCAAAGCGTGGCTCGATAGCCTGAATGTGCTGCCCAAAGGAGCATTAGGCCAGGCCATCACCTACACCAAGAATCAGTGGCCTAAGCTGCTGACCTACCTGGAAGATGGACATATCAGCATCGACAACAATGTGACAGAGCGGGATATCCGGCCGTTCACGACGGGGCGAAAAAACTGGATGTTCTCAACGTCAGTCGGTGGTGCGAAAGCCAGTGCCAATCTGTATAGCTTGGTCATGACGTGTCGGGCGAATGACATCAACCCCTATTATTACTTCCGGCACCTGTTCACGGAGTTGCCAAAGCGTTCAATCGCCGATGATATGTCGGATCTGATGCCATGGAATGTTGATCTCAGTGGAATTGAGTAGGGCTTCACTGGTTCATTAACCGCTTACATACATTCAGACACCTTATCTCTTGGCCCCATTTCATCACAGAACCGGTCACCATCATTATTTAACATGATTGCTCCGGCACCTCGTGCAGTCCCTGAAATAACCATTTTCCCTGCTGCTGCCGTTGGAAAGGCTTGAATTTCTTTTATATCAACAACCTCTGCACCTGCTTTGGGGGCAAAAGTTAGCGCATCTCCTACGTTACCTGGATTGTTTGTTGCATCGACTCCTTTCAAATCTGGGCGATATTTTGCCACTAGTTCATTATTTCGAGCAAAACCACCTGAAGCAATAATGACTGCTTTAGCTCCAAGTATATGTAGTTTCGAGTGTTTTCCTTGAACAAGGACGCCAGTGACAACCCCTTGTTTATCTTGTACTAACTGGATAACTTTACTATTTGTACGCGTTTCAATCCCGAGTTTCTTTGCTGTTTCTTTTAGGGTGTTAACGATTTCAGGACCTGATTTCGCCCCACCTGTAGGCCTATGTAAACGTTCAGCATTATGCCCCCCAGCACTTGATGCTGACGTTAAATCTGCTCCCATTGCTTGTAGCCAATCAATCCCAGCGCTGCCGTTTTCTGTCAAGATTTTAACGAGATTGGGGTTGTTTATGTTATGTCCACCTTTCATTGTATCTTCGTACCACAGTGCCTTACTGTCAGGATAGTTTTTAAGGGCTTGTGTGATTGTTTCTGCGGCAGACATTCCGCCTGCGGCTAACATGCTATTCCCTCCTATATAGGGTTGCTTTTCAAGAATAACGACATCTGCAACACCATGTTGCCTCGCTGAAATAGCCGCAGCATGTCCTGCTGCACCTGCTCCAATAACAACAACTTGGTGTTGTTCAACTGGAGCTTTTGCAAGGGCTGTATCAATCATTTCTTGAGTAACTTTAGGGAATTGATAGCTATCAAGAATGGGCTTGTCATCAGAAAAGGGGATTTTGAACTCATTCTTAAAAGAGTCGTGACAAGTTTGGCAGACGAATACCGGTTGTTTATGGCCCGAGTGGCAACTAGTACATGACACATCAATAAGGTGGCTATGGTGTGGGGATAGTTTTGTTTTTGATTTAGTAGCTAATTTATCCATAGTACCATGACAACTTTCACAGGACTTATTTTCATAACTTTCTGCATCATCAACTTTTATAGGCTTTGTGTGACATGATTGGCAATTATTGCCATTATCAATATGGAATTCTGATAACGTTTGTCCAAAACTAAATGTTGATATAAAAAAGCAGATATAGCTAACGGTAATAACTTGGTGTTAAACATTACTCTTACCTCTCTAGTGTTTTAATTCACATTCATCATTGCTTCAGGGGTGCATGTTGACAAAGCAAAAAAATTAATTTGTCAGAATAGAAAAATTCACTTAACACAAGGAGATGGCATGAGAGTTATACCTCCGATAAAATCGATTATTTATTTTGAGGCAGCAGCTAGACTGCAAAGTTTTAAACTTGCTGCAATGGAACTGAATGTTACGCCTGGTGCAATTAGCCATCAGATAAGTACGTTAGAAGATTTTATTGGTAAAAAAGTATTTGAAAGAGGTAGCAGGAAAGTTACTCTAACCTATTGTGGTTTAAGGTATTATTCTAGAATATCCATGATTTTGCAAAATATGGAAGAAGCTACGGTTGACCTGGGGATTGAAGGGAGTAAGCCAAAAATCAAAATAGCTATACCTCCTTCATTATTAAAGAATTGGCTTCTACCAAGGTTGGTAGATAACAAGCTAAAAGAGCTTAATCGTAGTGTTGAATTCATTGATACATTAGATTACCTTGAATTTTCTAAGTGTGATTTAGATCTGGCAATACGTTATGGCTACGACTCTTGGGATAATCTCTACTCAGTTTTTTTATTTCATGAAGAAATGATCCCAGTATGCCATCCTAATTATTTTAATTCTGATGTTCTTAGCTTTAATCAGGAGATTGTCGATAAACATACTTTGATTTTTACCAACAACCGTTTAGTTCAATGGGATATTGTCATGCAGTATTTTGGAGTAGAGCGAAAATCGAGCCAGAGTAAACTTATCTTTCAAAACTCTATTCAAGAGGGCGTTCAAAATTCTGTGTCAGGCTAATTTTTAAATTTCCAGCACGCTATCTAAACGTCCTTCAAAATAAATCGCTAACTGAGATAAACAAAGGCTCCAATTGTGGATTGGCATGGTCCATTTATCTGAGGCGTTTAATATGCCTGCGTAAAGTAGCTTCAACAAGCTATTTTCATTAGGAAAAGCACCTTTGGTTTTGGTGAGCTTTCTAAATTGGCGATGCACAGCCCTGAAGAATCCCCTGATGATTTACAAATAAATCATCAAATTAGAGTGGAAGCGCATCTTGTTGCATGATCAAATGGTTTCGCTAAAAACTACACTTGGACAACAAGATGCGCGAAGCCAATATCCTACAACATTCTTTACACCAATACTGCCCAGAACTTCACCTAAAACGATTAAACAGCTTGATGCTGGCCTCTAAGGCACTGATTGAATGTAAGACACTGACCTTGACTGAGTTAGGTCGAAATTTACCAACCACGGCCCGAACCAAGCACAACATCAAGCGCATTGATCGTTTGCTCGGCAACACGCATCTGCATCAAGAACGGTTAGCTGTCTACCAATGGCATGCCAGCCTCATCTGTTCTGGTAACCCTATGCCGATTGTGCTCGTCGATTGGTCAGACATCCGAGAGCATAAACGCATCATGGCTCTGCGCGCCTCAATAGCCTTCAATGGCCGCTCTATTACCCTGTATGAGAAGTCCTATCCCCTATCAGAACAATGCTCTAAGGCCTCCCACAACGGTTTTTTAGCGGACTTAGCCAAGATTTTACCTTTGCATGTTACCCCTCTCATCGTGACTGACGCGGGGTTCAAAGTGCCTTGGTACAAAGAGGTTGAGGCGCATGGTTGGTTTTGGCTAAGCCGTATTCGCGGTACAGTTCAATTTGCAGATATTGGCGCTGAAAATTGGCGTGCAGTTCGCAGTACACATGACTTGGCCAACGGTCAAGCGAAGAGCCTGGGTTGTAAGACCTTGACCAAAACTAACCCTATCAATTGCCATCTCACGCTTTATCGTAGCAAACCTAAGGGGCGTACAAATCAGCGTTCAACGAGGACTAATTGCCACCATCCATCGGCAAAAACGTACTCAACATCGGCGAAAGAGCCTTGGGTGTTAGCCAGCAATTTACCACCAGAATCTCGGAGCCCAAAGCAGCTGGTAAACCTGTACGCCAAACGTATGCAAATAGAGGAAACCTTTCGTGACCTCAAAAGCCCGGCATACGGCTTTGGCTTACGCCAAAGTCGTACCAACAGTCCAGAGCGATTCGACATCATCCTACTGATAGCGTTGATGGTTCAATGCCTGTTGTGGCTAGTTGGTTTACACGCACAGCAACAGGGCTGGGATAAGCATTTTCAGGCCAATACCATTGGGCATCGAACGGTACTCTCAACGATTCGCTTGGGATTGGAGGTGCTCAGGCGGCCTGATTATCAAATCACGGAGAAAGAATTGCTGGCGGCCTGGGTATTATTCGCCAATCAGTTGCTCAAATATGGCTATGCTATGGCTGATTTATGAGGGGATCCTTCAGTGCACAGCCTCAACCGCATTGGTCGTGTAAATCACTTTCCTGATATGTTCTGGGTACTTAAAATAATGGGACAAATTATGCCATTTGCGACGCCAAGAGTTGATTACCAGCGGATAAGCATCACCCCATTTGGCCTCCAGTTCGTCCAATGCCATCTCTGCGGCTTCTTTACTCACGGCTCGATACACAGGCTTTAAATCAGCCATAAACGCTTTCTGATTTTTTGAGGCGACATACTTCATTGAGTTGCGGATCTGGTGGATAACACATAGCTGTGTTTCCGTATGAGGGAAGATACTGGCTATGGCCTCAGGGAAACCGGTCAAACCGTCAACACAGGCGATAAGAATATCTTTTACACCACGATTATTAAGATCGGTCAGTACGGATAGCCAGTAATTAGCGCCTTCATTTTCGGACAAGTGAAGCCCTAAAATTTCCTTTTTTCCTTTCATATTAAGCGCTAACAATGTGTAAACGGCTTTACTGACGTAACGCCCATCCTCTTTGACTTTGTAATGTATCGCATCAAGCCAAACGATAGGATAATGGCTATCTAATGGGCGCTGTTGCCACGCTTTAAGTTCGGGGATGAGTTTGTCAGTGATAGCACTGACTGTTGCGTTAGACACATTGAGCCCATACATATCTTCAACATGTTGATTAATATCGCGATAGCTCATACCTATACTGAACATCGATAACACTTTACGTTCGATTTCATCGGTTAGCGTAGTTTGATTTTTCTTAATCAACTGAGGCTCAAAGGTGCCATTGCGGTCTCTAGGCGCGTCTAACTCAAAGTTACCGGACGGATACTTAATGGTCTTAGAGGTTTTGCCATTTTTACGATTAGGCTGAGGATCATGCGCTAAATGCTGCTCAAGCTCAGCCTGGAGAGCCGCTTCAGTGAGTTGCTTGATCAGTGGACCAAGAATGCTGTCTTTACCTGTGAGGCTTTTACCTGATTGCAGATCTTTAAGGGCTTGTTCGAAGTTAAAAGGTTGGGTCATGTGTCATTCCTGTTTTTGAATATTTTACTGAAATGACACAGAATTATGAACACTACCCTATTCAAGCAATAGAAGCTGCAATTCAAGGTGCTGGTATTGCTTATGTGAATCGAATTCTAGTCTCAAAAGAGTTGGCTAATGGACGTTTGATTAAGCCATTTGATATATATATGCCAAAACATAAATCTCCCGCGTATCATCTTGTCAGTACTTATGAGCATATGCAGGATGAATCAACATTTAAGCTATATCAAACCATTTTGGGTTTTGCTAAATCAGTTAAGGCTTAATGAGTTTGATGTCATAATTTTGTAGTTTTTTGAGATTAGAACGCTAAGATATTTTTATACTATTTAATGTAAGCGATGCTCATAGCATTTATGAGCTCGATTGATGTTTTTGTTAACCGAGCTCGCGGTGTTTTTATTTAGCTATTTACAACTTTAAATCCTTTAAAGCTTGATGCAGATAGAGACCCTTTCGAGGCTTCTTCTATATGTCCACTCCACCAGCTCATCATCGGGCGTCTTCTTTCCAAAAAGTCTGTCCTGTTATATGCAGTTCTAACTTGATTGGAGTCTACGTGTGCTAATGCCGATTCAATCAAATCTGGTTCAAAACCCTGTTCATTTAATGTTGTACTGGCTAGAGATCGTAAGCCATGACTGACAAGTCGGTTTGCAAACCCCATACGTTTTAATGCCATATTTGCAGTTTGGCTATTGCAGTGCTCTAGAGGATTGCGATCTGAAGGGAAAACATAAGGCCGATGTCCACTAATAGGCTTCATTGTCTCAAGAAGTGCCAACATTTGCTCTGTCAGTGGGATTGTGTGAACTCGTCTTTTTTTCATTTTCTCAGCTGGAATAGTCCAAGTTTTTTCTTCGAAATTAAACTCATCCCAACGTGTCGAGGCGGCTTCAGAAGGTCTAGTCATAGTGTGTAATTGCCATTCAATTAGGCAACGAGTTGTACGTTTGATGGAGGCATTTGCTAGGGCTAACATTAGCTCAGGTAATTCTTCAGGTTTTAGGGTTGCCATATTTTCTTTTACCGGTTTTTTGAAACCAGCTTTTACTCCAACAAGTGGATTGGCAAAAATTAGGCCGCAGTTAACAGCAAATACCATGACTTCATTTAGGCGTTGAGTGAGCCTTTTCACTGTTTCCAAACTGCCTGAAGCCTCTATAGGGCGAAAAAGCTCAATAATCATCGGTGATGTGATTTTTGATATGGGCATATCTTTGAGTTTGGGGAATACGTGACGCTCAAATGAGCGCCATATATCTGTTGCGTAATCAGTTGTTACACTGTGTTTTTTGGTCTCAATCCACTGAGATGCGACATTAAACAAGGTATGTTCGGTAATACTTTGTTCTTCTAATCGCTTTTGGCTTCGATGCTCTTTGGGATCAATTCCTTGAGCAACCAATGCTCGATTTTCGAGAGTCAATTGCCTTGCTTGAGCTAAAGATATTTCGGGGTAAGTACCCAATCCAATATTGATACGCGCTTTGGTTGTTGGATGACGATAGTTAAAGTTCCAAAGTTTAGACCCATTACATCTGACTCTGAGTTGCAGTCCATCCCCATCCGATAAGACCTTATCCTTGTCATCGGGTTTGATTGATTTGATTTCCTTATCACTAAGACGAGTCGCTCTGGCACACATAGACTATCTCCAAACCGTTTTGGTATTCCAAATAATAGCGACATTTCGCTTGGAATACCATTTGGAATACCAGAGTATATGGCAGTTAATGGACGTCTATGGATAATAATGTATTGTAAGTCATTGATTTTATATTGTTTAAGGCAAGAAAAAAGACGTCCTGAGACGTCTTCGTTCTTATATTTGGTGGAGGCGGCGGGACTTGAACCCGCGTCCAGAAAACCTACATCCAAGGCGCTACATGCTTAGTCTTTCTATTGTTTAACCGTTTGAACTCCGAAAGACAGGATCCCAAACGGTGAGTCCGGTACTGTTTCGCGGTTCACCCCCGGACAGGGTTCCCTCGCTAGCACGATGTGAGATGACCATCAAATCCACTGCCCATGTGCGAAGCGTGTGGTAGATGGCTAGCGGCATTAAGCGGCTAGAGCGTAGTTATCGTCGTTTGCAACTATAACTTTGCGGCTTTTAACGAGGCCAACCGCCCCTCGGCATGCTCCCAGGGTTTCGTGAATCCTGTCGAATCCAGAATCGCCCCCAAGAAAGTTGATTGTAACTCGTAGCGTAAAGATAACCTAGTATCATTTGCTGCAAGTTCAATCGTTTGTTCATTATCCGCGCGTTTTTTCCTTTTTCATTACGCGGGCTTTTTCGACTTCCCATTCGCGCGCTTTAGTATCTTCACGCTTGTCGTGATCTTTTTTACCTTTACCTAGGCCGATTTCCACTTTGACCCAAGCCCCTTTACGCCAGTACATTGAGATAGGGATAATCGAGTAGCCTTGGCGTTCCACTAAACCTGCTAATTTGTCCAACTCTTTACGACTTAACAGTAATTTTTTGAGTCGTATAGGGTCGCACACCACATGGGTAGAGGCGGTATTGAGCGGAATAATGGTACAGCCGTGCATAAAGGCTTCGCCATTTTTCAGGAAGACGTAGCAGTCCGATAGGTTCACTTTACCCATGCGGATAGACTTCACTTCCCATCCCATGAGGGATAGGCCGGCTTCCATTTTTTCTTCGAAACGGTATTCGAAGGTTGCGCGCTTATTACGTGCGATTGTCGCAGGCGCGGCTTTTTTTGAGTTTTTCTTTACCATAGTGGCGCCATTATACGCACGGTGAATCAATTTGAAATGGATATAAGGGTTTATTTGAGCTATTTCAAGCCTTCATTAGTTTGTTGCTGGTTTTTTATACGGTTTTGGCGGTGTCATCATAGGGATATGTGAGGGGTGCGTTTTTTAAGTATCGTGGTAGAATCCAAACCAATTTTTGTTAGCTTCCCTAGAGATTAGGGCGCGCGGAGTTCGCTTGAGACAGCGTGTTTACTTAGATTGAGAGTGCCAAGCTTTATGCCGCAAATTTCTCGAAGTGTGTTAGTTCGTTTTAGTGCGATGCAAATGTATGATTTAGTCAATGATGTTGAGTCGTACAAAGAGTTTTTACCCGGTTGTGTTGGCGGTAAAGTGCTTGAGTTTGATGGTAAAACCATGGTGGCCTCGGTCGATGTGAGTAAGGCGGGGATCCGTAAGACCTTTACCACGCGCAATCAGGTGGTGCCGGGAAAGAGTATCGAGTTAAGACTTGAAAATGGGCCTTTTAAACACTTATTCGGCCAGTGGCGTTTTACCGAGTTGACTGAAGATGCCTGTAAGGTGGAGTTCGATTTAAATTTCGAGTTTTCCAGCTCATTGGTCGATATGGCTTTTGGTAAAGTGTTTAATGATCTTATGGTGTCAATGGTGACGGCATTTACCAGCCGCGCTAAGGTAATTTACAGTGACAAATGAAGCAGATAAGTTCGTCGTCGATGTTATTTATGCGCTGCCGACTCAGCAGAAGGTGATTTCGGTTAGCGTATTGCCCGGCACGAGCGCGATTGACATAGTGCGTCAGAGCAATATGGTGAGTTTTTTCCCTGAGATTGATTTAGAAACGGTAAAGCTTGGGGTGTTTAGCAATGTGATTAAGCATGACCAAGTGATTTTACCTGGGCAGCGAGTAGAGATTTATCGCCCGTTGATTGCCGATCCTAAGGATGTGCGCCGTCGCCGTGCCGATAAGGCCAAGGATGAAGGTCGTGCCAATAAAGTGACCGGTGGACGGGTGTCTTAATCTGTCTGCAACACCAGCACACAAAAAAAGCGCCATGGGCGCTTTTTGTTTTTAAGGTAAGTGTTAAACCAGTGTACTTACTTGATTGGCTTTTGAACTTGCGCTTCGGTTTGATTTTCTTTCACTAATGGCTTTTCATCTGGGCGCTGTGCTGGCACCTGCGGCGCAGATTCTGCGGTGTTTACCATCGGCAACTTACTTTGCTCAAGCGGCGTATTAAACTCTGGGCTTAATTCATAGTCGCCCTTCACTAAGCTTAATTTGTTGCCAGTAAAGTGCAGGATCAGTTCTTTGTGGGTAATGCTCGCATCACGGCCACTCTTATAGTGGTACACATAATACCAAGTGTCATCGGCAAAGCTGTCACGCAGTACTGGGCGACCAAGAATGTATTCGGCCTGCTCTTTGGTCATGTCGATACGCAACTTTTCAACCTGTTGCGGCTCCATGTAGTTGCCTTGCGGAATATCGGGCTTATAGATCAGCCAATCAAACACGCTACAGGCACTGAGCGAAACTGAGAGCGCAATGGCACTCAGCAGGGTAAGACTTTGCTTTTTATTGATCATTGTATGCGCTACTTCTGAAAATCTGGCGGCCATCATACCCAAGCAGTCCCCCCTATGACAAGGGTAATTGGGCGTTGCGGCGCTTATCGTTGCAATTGTGTGAGTTTTCGACCTAAGCGGCTGGCTTTAGTTCGCTGTGTGTGAAGATTTTTATCATGGACACTGATTTACGGCGATTGTTACCTGTATCGCTTTTTGTTTTATATGTACCGTGTAGGGCGGTAATTAGGTCAGAAAATTTTACCAAATGCAGTATTGTGCTGTGGCATTGTTAGCTGAATGTGGGTAGAGTTGTGAAAGTTTTTTGTTTTGATGATCTTAGTGATGGTATTGGTTTTAGAGAGCGTTATTTCAGCGCTTGAATTTATGTATTAATCCGCCGAGATCGCCTTTTTAGGAGAGACCATTGGGATCACTCGTTTGTGTGGGGACGGGGTTACAGCTCGCGGGGCAAATTAGCGTATTAAGCCGCAGCTATATTGAACATGCCGATATTGTATTTTCACTCTTACCCGACGGTTTCTCGCAGCGTTGGTTGACGAAGCTCAACCCCAATGTCATCAATTTGCAGCAGTTTTATGCGCAAAATGGTGAAGTTAAAAATCGCCGAGACACCTACGAGCAAATGGTCAATGCCATTCTAGATGCGGTGAGAGCGGGTAAAAAAACTGTGTGTGCACTCTATGGTCATCCGGGCGTGTTTGCCTGTGTATCCCATATGGCGATAACTCGCGCCAAGGCCGAAGGGTTTTCGGCCAAGATGGAGCCGGGGATTTCGGCCGAAGCTTGCCTGTGGGCCGACTTAGGGATTGACCCTGGCAACTCCGGGCATCAAAGCTTTGAAGCCAGCCAGTTTATGTTTTTCAACCATGTGCCCGATCCCACCACCCACTTATTACTCTGGCAAATCGCGATTGCGGGTGAACATACTCTAACCCAATTTCATACCTCGAGTGATAGATTGCAGATCCTCGTGGAGCAGTTAAATCAATGGTACCCGCTCGAGCATGAGGTGGTCATATACGAAGCGGCCAATTTGCCAATCCAAGCCCCGCGTATCGAGCGTTTACCTTTAGCGAATTTACCCCAAGCACACTTAACACTGAAGAATCCCCTGATGATTTACAAATAAATCATCAAATTAGAGTGGAAGCGCATCTTGTTGCATGATCAAATGGTTTCGCTAAAAACTACACTTGGACAACAAGATGCGCGAAGCCAATATCCTACAACATTCTTTACACCAATACTGCCCAGAACTTCACCTAAAACGATTAAACAGCTTGATGCTGGCCTCTAAGGCGCTGATTGAATGTAAGACACTGACCTTGACTGAGTTAGGTCGAAATTTACCAACCACGGCCCGAACCAAGCACAACATCAAGCGCATTGATCGTTTGCTCGGCAACACGCATCTGCATCAAGAACGGTTAGCTGTCTACCAATGGCATGCCAGCCTCATCTGTTCTGGTAACCCTATGCCGATTGTGCTCGTCGATTGGTCAGACATCCGAGAGCATAAACGCATCATGGCTCTGCGCGCCTCAATAGCCTTCAATGGCCGCTCTATTACCCTGTATGAGAAGTCCTATCCCCTATCAGAACAATGCTCTAAGGCCTCCCACAACGGTTTTTTAGCGGACTTAGCCAAGATTTTACCTTTGCATGTTACCCCTCTCATCGTGACTGACGCGGGGTTCAAAGTGCCTTGGTACAAAGAGGTTGAGGCGCATGGTTGGTTTTGGCTAAGCCGTATTCGCGGTACAGTTCAATTTGCAGATATTGGCGCTGAAAATTGGCGTGCAGTTCGCAGTACACATGACTTGGCCAACGGTCAAGCGAAGAGCCTGGGTTGTAAGACCTTGACCAAAACTAACCCTATCAATTGCCATCTCACGCTTTATCGTAGCAAACCTAAGGGGCGTACAAATCAGCGTTCAACGAGGACTAATTGCCACCATCCATCGGCAAAAACGTACTCAACATCGGCGAAAGAGCCTTGGGTGTTAGCCAGCAATTTACCACCAGAATCTCGGAGCCCAAAGCAGCTGGTAAACCTGTACGCCAAACGTATGCAAATAGAGGAAACCTTTCGTGACCTCAAAAGCCCGGCATACGGCTTTGGCTTACGCCAAAGTCGTACCAACAGTCCAGAGCGATTCGACATCATCCTACTGATAGCGTTGATGGTTCAATGCCTGTTGTGGCTAGTTGGTTTACACGCACAGCAACAGGGCTGGGATAAGCATTTTCAGGCCAATACCATTGGGCATCGAACGGTACTCTCAACGATTCGCTTGGGATTGGAGGTACTCAGGCGGCCTGATTATCAAATCACGGAGAAAGAATTGCTGGCGGCCTGGGTATTATTCGCCAATCAGTTGCTCAAATATGGCTATGCTATGGCTGATTTATGAGGGGATCCTTCAGCACTTAACACCGATTAGTACGTTGTTAATTCCGCCAGCAAAAAAGCTGGAGTACAACTATGCTATTTTGGCTAAGTTAGGGATCGGTCCCGAAGATTTGGGCTAAATTGAAGTGTGATATTGAGTCATTATTAACAATAAGGAGAAAACATGTTTGCATTATCGGATTTTTTTACCCAGTTAGGCCAAGATGCGCAGTTAATGGAAGACTATAAGCAGAATCCCGAGGCGGTGATGCGTGCCCACGGATTAACTGATGAAGAAATTAACGCTGTAATGACTGGGGATATGGAAAAGCTCAAAACGTTAAGTGGCGACCAAGACTATCAAGCCTTCTTATTAGTGAATCATGGTAATAATTAACTTATCTTGAAACGGTTGCGTTGTGCCCTATTAGCCATCTTTGCTTTGTGTTCGACAGCGTTGATGGCTAAATCTATCGATTTTGATCAGGCACTCAATGAGCTTGATGTATTACTGCAATCTGATCTTAGCACTGCGCAGAAAAAACTGGCCGAATATGAGACCGCATTTAGCAGCTTAACCCCGACACAAAAAGGCAGACTAAGAATTGACAGAGCCATTAGCTATATTTTTGTCAGTGAATATGCCAAAGCGTTAGACGATCTGCATCAGGCCGAAACCTTAATCACAAATTCTGAGTTATTAGCATCGGTTTATAGTTATAAAGCCACGGTTTATATAGGGATGCGCGACTATGATAAAGCCTTATCGGCTGTCGCCAAAGCATTAGCCCTAGTGGTGAATATCGATGATGTTACGATTAAACGTCACTCCTATCTAAGAATTGCCAATATTTATTCCGAAATGGATGCTTATAGCGATATGGGCCTCTATGCCAATAAGGTGTTACAACTCGCTCAGGAAACCGATGTTCGCGATATTTGCCATGCCAAATTGCTGCGGGCGATTTACTTGCTCGGTGTGAAAAATCCCGACGCCTTCGATGCCTTCGAAGATAGCCGTCAATATTGTGATGCGAAGCAATTTCCACTTCTGGCGATTATTTCGATGAAAGGCAAAGGGATGGTTTTGCAGGAGCGAGGTGACTATTTAGGCGCGAGAGCGATTTTGCTATTAGCGTTAAAAGGGTATGAAGCTTTTCAATTTCAATTAGAAATCAGCCATGTGCATGCACTACTTGCAGAAAATTACTTTGCAACGGGTGAACTGGTGCAAGCAAAAAGTCACGCAGTTAAGGTGCTCACATTTCCCGATGATAATAGTTATATCGAACATAAGCATATTGCCTACAAAGTGTTTGCCGAGTTGATGGCGGCGGATAAACAATTTGAACAAGCCTATGAATACTCCAGAAAAGAGCAACATTATAATCAACTGATTTTTGATGAGTCGAGGATGAAAACCCTTGCTTATCAGGCGGCTAAGTTTAATGCCGATGAGCAGGCGCGTGAAATCAACTTGCTGAATAAAGAGCGCGAACTTTACATCGCTCAGCAAACGGTAAAAGAGCGCGAGTACACTAATATGCTGATGTTTATCACGATATTAGTGGGCGGGCTGTTTTTCCTCGCGATTTTGTTAGTCGTGGGCAATTTGCAAAAACGGCGTTTTATGCGCATGGCCAGAATGGATGCATTGACGGGCGTGCTTAACCGTGGAGCAGGGCAAGATCTGGGCGAAAATCTATTTGTGCAAGCCGCTGCCCGAGGGGGCGATTTTTGCGTGATTTTATTCGACTTAGACCATTTTAAACGGATTAATGATTCCTACGGCCATGGAACGGGTGACTGGGCGCTGAAAAAAGTCGTGGAAGTATTAAAACCCCATGTGCGCAATGGTGATGTGTTTGCCCGGATTGGCGGTGAGGAATTTGCGCTATTCTTGCCTTACGCCAGTGAATCTAAGGGGATGGAAGTTGCCGAACAATGCCGAAGCCGAATTGAAGCCATTGATACGCATCTGTCGGGGCATAAATTTACTATCACCGCGAGCTTTGGGGTCAGCGGCATGACAACAGAAGACTTAAGCCTAGACCCTCTACTACACCGTGCCGATATGGCACTGTATGCCGCAAAATCCAATGGTCGTAACAGTGTATTCTGTTATGAGGACGCTTTAGCCTCCGATAAACGCGCCACCAATATTACCAGCCAGTTGGTAAGGCCGTAGGGGGTAGAGTTGTATTGTCTGTGTAACTGACTGTTTAGGTTAATGTAACGCGTTTTTTTTCTTTCGCTGTTTCGGTTATTTCTTGCGTTTTCTCGATGATTTTTAGGTCAATTTTTCACACTTTTTCCTGCATAACTAGAGTATGATTGCCAGCGGTAGCCGAAGCTTTTTCGCTTAAGGTCATACCCCTATTTTTGCCTTTCGCTAACATTGTGGAGCCCTAATGGAAGAGTCGAGTCTGCTCACTTCTGTACTGTTATTTTTATTGGCCGCGGTGATTTTTGTACCCTTGGGCAAACGTTTTGGCGCAGGACCTATTCTGTCTTACCTCGCTGCTGGGGTGATTTTAGGGCCTGGCGGCATGGCGCTGGTGTCTGATCCCGCCGCCGTGCTGCATTTTGCCGAGCTGGGTGTGGTACTGATGCTGTTTGTGCTCGGGCTTGAACTCAATCCGAGCAAGTTATGGGAGCTGCGCAGCGCCATCTTTGGTCTCGGTAGTGGTCAGTTACTCCTTTCTTGGGCGGCAATTGGCGGTTTAGCTTGGGGATTTGGCTTATCCATTGAGGCAGCATTAGTGGTTGGCGCGGCGTTATCCTTGTCATCGACGGCTTTTGCGGTGCAGTTGATGAGCGAACATAGACTACTGACCACCCCGCTGGGCCGCGATGCCTTTGGTGTGTTGTTAATGCAAGATCTCGCCGTGATCCCCATGTTGTTATTAACCGCTTATCTTGCACCTAATTCGGCCCAGATTGAGCACCATGCGGTGCCTTGGTATTGGACCTGTGTGGCCTTAGTGGGCTTTGTGTTGGTGGGCAAATATCTGTTGCCGCGGGTACTTAAACTTGTTGCCAGTAGCGGCGTTCGTGAGGTGTTAACCGCCTTTGCATTATTGCTGGTGATGGGCAGCGCCGAATTGATGGAGTGGCTGGGGCTATCGGCGGGTATGGGGGCGTTTTTAGCCGGAATTATGCTGGCGAACTCCAGCTACCGACATCAGCTCGAAACCGATATCGAGCCTTTTAAGGGCTTACTGCTTGGGCTGTTTTTTATGGCGGTCGGCATGAGTATGGATCTCAAGCTGTTTTTAACCGATCCCTTACTTATCCTCGCGATTTTACTGGGCATGCTGCTGATTAAGACCCTAGTGCTAATGCTGCTTGGCCGTTTACGGCACCATACATGGCGCCCGAGTATTGCCCTAGGGCTTATCTTGGCAGAGGGCGGTGAGTTTGCCTTTGTGTTGTTATCGCAGGCGCAATTATCCAGCATAGTGGATGATAAAATCGCCCAAATATTAGTGCTCGCCATTGGTTTATCCATGGCAGTCACGCCGATGATTTTCACGCTTTTTAGAGCCACTAAACCTAAGGTGGTGGATACTCGTTTACCCGATACCATTAATGTGACTGAATCTGAGGTGGTGATCGCCGGATTTGGACGGGTGGGGCAGATCACTGGGCGGATTTTAGCGTCATCGGGTATTCCGTTTGTGGCCTTAGATAAGGATGCCAGCCATGTGGATGTGATCCGCAAATACGGTGGTGAGGTCTATTTTGGCGATGCCAGACGCTTAGATATGTTGATGTCGGCGGGAATTGCGCGCTCGCGCTTGTTGCTGCTGGCCGTTGATAATGTTGAGGATTCGATTGAAATTGCCCAACAGGTGAAAACCCATTTCCCCCATATCAATATTGTTGCTCGGGCGCGGGACCGTAACCATGCCTATCGATTAATGAGCCTTGGGGTGACTGATGTGTTCCGTGAAACCTTTGGTTCGGCTTTATCTGCCAGTGAGAAGATTTTGCAGGGCTTAGGTTTATCACAGGTGCAGGCCAATGAAAGGGTGAAGATTTTTGCCGAGCACGATAAAAAGCTGGTGATCGCCAGTGCTGCCCATCAACATGATTTAGCCAAGCTGATTGATTTATCCAATAAGGGGAAAGCTGAGTTGGAGTCGCTGATGCGTGGCGACCGGGAAAACGTTAGTTAAGTCTGCCAGCTAAAACAACAAGAGAGCCAATGGGCTCTCTTGTTTGTTTATGGGCTTAAGGAAAACGCTTAGAAGCTGTAGCTATATTGCAGCTTCACATTACGCTCTTCGCCCGGCATACCACCGAGGAACATCGCTTTGCTGTAATAGTCTTTATTGAATAGGTTATTGATATTCAATTGTAACTTCCAAGAGTCGGTGGCGTAGCTGATGGCAGAGTCCACTAAGGTGTAGCTCGGCACATATCCATCAGGGATGCCAAAGTCTGTTGAGTGCGTGCTTCTATCATCCACATACTTGGCGCCTAAACTCAGCTCAATAGGGCTGGATAAGGCAAACCAGTCTGCACCATAGGTCACCCAAGCACTGGCGGTCACATAGGGTACCCCTTTTTGGCGGCTGTTGTAGGTTAAACTATTTGGGTTTTGTTTATCCCTTGCATCTTGGTACATGCCATTAAAGTTAACTCGCCACTGATCATTTAGGTGGGCATTAAGATCTAACTCGACCCCTTGGGTATCTTCGCTGCCATCGTAAAAGTACACGGGTACCTCGGCACCAGATACGCCAGCGTTATAGTCTGGGTTGTTGTAAGGCACATTCGTGCGTGAGCTTTTAAAGAACACCAGCGATGCTAGCATCTGATCATCAAAGGCTTTAAAGCGCATACCAAGATCGTTACTGACGGATTCTGAGTCTTCGCGGTCGGTATTTTCCCCAGTGATTGAGCCTAAGATGCTATAGGCGGTGCGGCCCTTTGAGTGATTGACGAAAAATGATAAATCATCAATGGGCATATAGGTTAAGCCCAAGTTGTAGGTGACACCATTATCTTTGCTATCTTCCTCAGGGGTAGGGCTCGCTTGACTCGCGCTGTAGCGCTCATCCACACCTAAGTGCTCATAGCTCTGTTTGATTTCGTTAAAGGCCACGCCAACACGGGAGGTAAAGCCATAACCTAAATAACCCACATGTTGCACGCCTAAGCCCCAAGCGCTGACTTTTTTGTTGTAGTTGGCGGTTTTGAGTGGATCGTAGTCGGCAAATTTACCCGTTCCCCAATTTGGATTGCGAATATCGTAAATGTACGGTAGCGAACCACGGTAAATCACTTCGCCTTGTTTGTTTTTAATGACTTGATCTGCATCGTAAATTGAGAATTGCTCGAGGCGAATATCGCGGTCTTCGTAGTTAGCGTTCACCAGTAATTCGTTGTCGATATTGCCGATTTGGAAGTCGTAACGTAGATCAGCAAAATACTGCCATGAGGTTTCTTCGGCATCGAGTTGGCGGTATTCCTGACGTCTGGCGGCAAAGGGATAGAGCACGCCATTTTCAACCAGTGGCGCGCGGGGATCCTGGTTAATCACATCAGTCGATACGCCACCAATCTTGATGTTTCGCTTCCAGTACACATAGTTGTAAGCCCCTGTTTGACGGGCAAAACCTGTGGTGTAGTCGCGATATTGCAACTGCTGATTGAGGAACAGATTATCGGTAAAGTAGATATTGTGGGTTAGCTTGAATCTTAATTCTTCACCTTCATTATCCTTTGCCATGGGAGAAATTAATCCCGCGTCACCAAAGGAATAGGGAGTTAAGCCATCACCACTTGCGAGTGATGCCGCCAATTGCTGACGCTGCTCGTCGGTTAGTTGTATGCCCAGCCCTTTAGGATCGTTTATCAAATCTTGCCAAGTGACTTCGCCAGCGGTTTTGCCACCGACAGAATCGGCATTGTAGATACGGATTGGATGGCCGATGGAGTCAACGGCAATGGCGTCTTTGATATACGCGCCGGATAGCATCAGATCTTGGCTATCACTTAATACCCATTTGAGTGAGCCGAACACTTCATCACGGTCGGCGCCTAAATCACGGTAGCCTTCACTGCGGGCGGTTTTGGCGACTAAGCGGTACGCAAGATCATCGGTAATTCCACCCGTGCTGTCGATGGCGAGCGAGTAGGTATCCCACTGGCCAACTTCTGTGGTGATTTTGTGTTTGGATTCAAATTGCGGTTTCTTTTCAATCAGGTTGATCACGCCGCCCGCGCTACCCATGCCATAGAGTCCAGTCGCTGGCCCTTTTAAAACCTCAACCGATTCCACATTGGTTAGGGAGCGAGTGGGGTTAAAGGTATTGCCAAGGCCGGCACCGCCATACATGCCGTCATAGGTGTAGTTTGCGCCTAGGCCGCGAATCACTAAGTTATCCCCAATGCCGTAGTTATTGCCCGCTTGAGTCACCCCGCTGATATTGCGAATTAAGTCCTGCAGATTGTCGACTCCTTGGCTGTTAATCAGCTCCTGGTCAACGATAACAACCGCCGCAGGGGTTTCCATCAAGGACATATCTGACTTAGTCGCAAGTCCTGAGTTTTTCACAACGGAGTTTTGTCTGCCGTATACCGTTATACGTTCGATGTTTTCATCGCGAGCAGAAGGTGTGTCATCGGCAAAAGCGGTATGTGGTAAAGCACTGAGGCAGGCGAGTGCAATAAGTGATAAACGAAATATAGGTGGTGATACTGACATATAAATTTCCCCCAAACAGAATGGTCGCGAATGATAATGATTTTCATAACCATTGCAACCTTTGATTGATAGGTCTTGGGAGTTAAATGTTTGTCATCTTTACGTATGATTAACGGTTTGTGGATTAATCCTGTGGTGAGTTTTGCCGCCACTAGGCGCGTAACTTGAAGCAACTCTTAGCCAGATTTCTAATTTGTTTCATTTTTTTTATAAAAAAGTGATTTATTTTTTGGGTTAACCACATCGACTCGGCTTTTTGATCGAGAAACATAACCCGTGATCCCTATCACTCTCACCCTATCCTAATGACTGTTTACGTAAACGTAATATTTAAACGAGTGTTTAAATTTATGTGGTGTTTCAATTTTGTTAACTTGTTATTTTTATTAGTTTTACTCGCTTTCCTTAAGGTGGAGTTCAAAACGCTGTCTGTTTTCTACTTAGGTCGAATAAGGTAAAAGTGGTGTATATATTAATTTTCATTATGTAATTTAATTACGTATAAAATTACAATGCGCTTAAAGTGGTAAAGTTGTCAGACAAATTTCACCACTACCAAAATAGTAATTATCGCTTTAATGTAAAGTAATTTTAAATCATATGTTTATACTTTAAAAGTCACTTTGGTCAGACCAATTTTGTCACGGTTTTTGGTCAAATTTTTTAGCTGTCATGACACTTTTGGATAGTTGCAAATACAAATGTTTGTCTGTAAGTTTTGGTTCTAAACGAACATTTGAATGTTTTGCGGTGAATGTTTGTACATGTTACCCATGTCTTTACTGGTAATGAGTCGTAAACGAGCAAGAGTTTTGCCTCTTGGGAGGGTGAGAAGATGACGGAACAAACTTTAAGTGAGCAGCAATTGAATTCGGCACAGAATAAGACCACTGCGAATGGCACGCTGACCATAGTGGGAAATACTATCCCTGGCCAAGAAGTGATTTTTACCGAAGGTGCGCTGGCGTTGCTTGAGTCACTTTGCCGTGAATTTGCGGCTGAAGTGCCCACCTTACTCGCCAAACGTAAAGACAGACAGATGCGTATCGATAAAGGGGCTTTGCCAGACTTTTTACCTGAGACTCGCGCTATTCGTGACGGCGCATGGAAGATCCGCGGTATTCCGAACGACCTACTTGACCGCCGTGTCGAAATCACCGGTCCCGTCGAACGTAAGATGGTGATCAATGCACTTAATGCCAATGCCAAAGTGTTTATGGCGGATTTTGAAGACTCTTTAGCACCGAGCTGGCAAAAAGTCGTGGAAGGTCAGATTAACCTGCGTGATGCGGTGCGCGGTGAGATTGAATACACAGCGCCTGAAACCGGTAAACACTACAAGTTAGGCCCAAATCCTGCGGTATTAATTTGCCGTGTGCGTGGCCTGCACTTAAAAGAGAAGCACGTTGAATTTAACCAGCAGTCCATTCCCGGCGCGTTATTCGACTTTGCAATGTACTTTTACCATAACTATCGCCAATTGCTGGCGAAAGGCAGTGGTCCTTACTTCTATATTCCTAAACTCGAGAGCCATATCGAAGCGCGTTGGTGGGCAAAAGTGTTTGCTTTTGTTGAGGAAAGATTCTGCCTGCAGCCTGGCACAATCAAATGTACTTGTTTGATTGAGACCTTACCCGCGGTGTTTGAAATGGACGAAATTCTCTATGAATTACGTTCAAACATCGTCGCACTAAACTGTGGTCGTTGGGACTATATCTTTAGTTATATCAAAACATTAAAGCGCCATAGCGACCGCGTGTTACCGGATCGCCAAGCGGTGACCATGGATACGCCTTTCTTAAGTGCCTATTCAAGACTGCTGATCAAAACCTGCCATAAACGTGGCGCACTGGCTATGGGAGGTATGGCGGCCTTTATTCCGGCGAAGGATCCTGTACAGAACGAAGCCGTGTTGCAACGGGTGCGTAAGGACAAAGAGCTTGAGGCTCGCAATGGACACGATGGTACTTGGGTCGCTCACCCTGGTCTTGCGGATACGGCGATGGGGATTTTTAACGAATATATCGGCCAAGATCATCAAAACCAATTGCATATCACCCGTGATGTGGATGCACCGATCCTGGCCGCTGAGTTATTAAAGCCCTGTGATGGGGAGCGCACTGAGCAAGGGATGCGCCTGAATATTCGTATTGCACTGCAATACCTTGAAGCGTGGATCAGTGGCAACGGTTGTGTGCCGATTTATGGATTAATGGAAGATGCGGCAACCGCTGAAATCTCCCGCGCCTCGATTTGGCAATGGATCCAACATGGTAAGTCACTCTCCAACGGCAAACCCGTCACGAAACAATTGTTTAAAGACATGCTGGTGGAAGAGTTAGCAAACGTGAAAAAAGAAGTGGGCAGTGACAGATTCACCCACGGCAAATTTACCCAAGCGGCGGTATTGCTTGAGGATATTACCACTTCGGATGAGTTGGTCGACTTCTTAACCTTACCCGGTTACGAGATGCTAACTGCTTAATTATAAATGCGTTAACACTTAATGCGTCCTATGGAATGCGTTATGGCGGTGAAACCGTCAATTAAATCAATGGGCAGGGTGACGCGGTGGGGCAGCGTCACTTGCTACAACATCATACAGAAAGGAGTGACACTATGACTAAGGCAACACAGACTTCACGTCAGGCGCAGATTGACGCGATCAAAAAAGATTGGGCAGAGAATCCACGTTGGAAAAATGTTCGTCGCCCATACACTGCAGAAGAAGTCGTGGCACTTCGTGGTTCAATTGTTCCAGAAAACACCATTGCCAAGCGTGGTGCAGCTAAATTGTGGGATCTCGTCAACGGTGGCGCAAAAAAAGGTTATGTGAACTCGTTAGGCGCACTGACTGGCGGCCAAGCGGTACAACAGGCTAAAGCGGGTATCGAAGCGATTTATCTGTCTGGTTGGCAAGTGGCTGCCGACGCTAACTTAGCGGGCACTATGTACCCAGATCAATCCTTATACCCAGCTAACTCAGTGCCTGCGGTCGTTTCACGCATTAATAACTCCTTCCGCCGTGCTGACCAAATCCAGTGGAGCAACGGGGTTAATCCGGAAGATGAAAACTTTGTCGATTATTTCCTACCCATTATTGCCGATGCTGAAGCCGGTTTTGGTGGCGTACTGAATGCGTTCGAGTTGATGAAGTCAATGATCGACGCAGGCGCCGCCGGTGTGCACTTTGAAGACCAATTAGCGTCAGTGAAAAAGTGCGGCCACATGGGCGGTAAAGTATTAGTGCCAACCCAAGAAGCTGTACAAAAACTGGTTGCAGCACGTCTGGCTGCCGACGTAAGCGGTGTTGAAACCTTAGTTATCGCTCGTACCGATGCGAACGCGGCGGATTTATTGACCTCTGATTGCGATCCGTACGATCGTGACTTTGTGACTGGCGAGCGTACCAATGAAGGTTTCTACCGCGTAAAAGCGGGTCTGGACCAAGCGATTTCTCGCGGTCTAGCCTACGCACCTTATGCGGATTTAATTTGGTGTGAAACCGCTAAGCCTGACTTAGAAGAAGCACGCCGCTTTGCTGAGGCAATCCATGCTCAGTACCCAGACCAATTGCTGGCCTACAACTGTTCACCTTCGTTCAACTGGAAGAAAAATCTGGACGATGCAACGATTGCCCGTTTCCAACAAGCACTATCAGACATGGGCTACAAGTACCAATTCATCACTTTAGCGGGTATCCACAACATGTGGTACAACATGTTTGACCTAGCTTACGATTACGCTCGTGGTGAAGGTATGAAGCATTATGTTGAGAAAGTTCAAGAAGTTGAGTTTGCGGCAGCGAAGAAAGGTTACACCTTCGTGGCGCATCAACAGGAAGTGGGCACAGGTTATTTCGACCAAGTGACTACGGTTATCCAAGGTGGTCATTCATCGGTGACTGCGTTGACTGGCTCGACTGAAGAAGAGCAGTTTTAAGCGAAGTCTGTTGTATCGCGAATAGGTTCTACCCGTAAGATGTTGTACCCGTAAACCCTGTGTTTAGCTGCATTGCAGCTGTTGTCTCCCGTGCAGTTCGCCTACATGTGCTGCACGGGTTTTTAAGTCAACTCTTGTGACTTAACTTCCCACCCAGTCAATACTTTGCTTGCCTGTGCTTGGCGACTCTCTGAGTCGCTATTTTTTTATCTAATTGATTATTCTGGTGCAACTCTGACTCGAGTTGGTGCAATTTTTTAACCGTTTTACAAAGACTTAATACTATCTCATTGTTATTCAATGGCTATTTATCTTGGCCTAAATAATGCTGTGAATTGGCCGTAAAACTTAGCATTCACAGTGAGGTCACCGTCATGAAATATTACAGTCGTCGTTTAGTCAAACCTGAACATTTAAATCCTGCAAATACCCTATTTGGCGGCCAGTTATTGAGTTGGATTGACGAGGAGGCGGCTATCTTTGCTGCATGCCAGATGAAAAGCACCAGCCATGTGACTAAGCTGATTTCTGAAATCAATTTTATGACGCCGGCGCGCCAAGGGGATGTGTTGGAATTTGGCTTGGAGCTTGTCAGCCTCGGGCACAGTTCCATTACGGTCAGTTGCCAAGTGCGTAATAAGATGACGCAGGCGCCTGTGGTGAGTATCGATAAGATGGTGTTTGTAAATGTGAATGCGCAGGGATTACCGGTTCCCCATGGTATTCGTGCTAATGCGGCCTAAGGATTGAGCCCCGATAAAGCAGAGTGACGCACGGGCGTCACTCTGAGTCTTTAGTAAGATCTTCTTTGACCGATTTCACTGCATCTCTTGAAGCATGACCAATGGCTTTGGTGGTGTCGCGGGTGGCATGACCAATCTCTTTAGTGACATCCTTAGTGGTGGTGCCGATAGCACGCCCCGCATCCTTTAAATCGGCGCAGGCCGTGGTGACAAGTAGCAATGGCAGTATGAGGAGTGTAGCTTTTTTCATGGTTATTCATCCTGAAAACTAACGGTTGCCTCGCAAGATACCAAATAGTTACGCAAAACGCCTTAATAATCTTGCTAATGCAATTTGAGATGGGGATGAATAATGCGACTAATACCTTTAGCAAACATTAAAAGGCTGCCTTTTACCACACCGTGCAGTTCAATTAAATGTCGCCGATAGAGAGAAGTGTAAACAAAGCGAGCGATTTTACCTTCGACCATCACTCCACCGCCGATAAATGACAGCAAGTTGCCCACAGTATGAAACTTCGACAAGTTAACAAGCGACCCAAGATCTTTATAAACATACTGATGACGGGCGTCTTGTCCTGCAAGCAGTAGCATAATATTGTCGGCCGTCATGAGTGCCATTTGTCGTGCAGATTGCCCCCTTGGTGGAACAAAAGTACCGTTGGGTTGTGGGCAAGCAGCACAGTCACCAATTGCAAAAATATGCGGATCGCGGCTGGTTTGCATATTCTGTTTTACCACCAACTGGTTAATATGGTTGGTTTCTAGTCCACCAATTTCCTTCAGAAAATCCGGTGCCTTTACCCCTGTAGACCAGATCACTAAATCGGCGGGGATCATTTGCCCATCTGTTGTGGTCAACCCCGTTTCATCCACCTGATTAATGCGTGTTTCAGTCATGACCTTAACGCCGAGCGCGGCTAATTCTTTGGTCACTGAATCTGAAATTTCGCGCTTTTCTACTTTAGGTAAAATCCGTTTATCAGCTTCAATGAGGGTGACCTCCAAAAGACGTGAATCGATGTTATAGCCAAACCCGCGCAGCTGATCCACGGCATGGTGCATTTCCGCAGACATTTCTACTCCAGTGGCCCCTGCACCTACAACAGCAATTTTAATTTTATCGGCCAGCAGGCTATGGCTGGCATAACGGAGAAACTTATTCAGCAAAATTTTGCGGATTGCCATTGCTTGCTCTGTATTATCAAGAAATTGGCAATGTTCACGTACGCCTGGAATGTTAAAGTCATTAGCGATGCTGCCAATGGCGACCACTAAATAGTCATAATCAATATGACGAGATGGGAGTAGTACATCACCTTTATCATCACAAATCGCAGACAGCACTACTTGTTTGTTTTGTCTATCGATATCCGTCATAGCGCCCTGCTGAAAATGGTAACCATGGGCGGCTGCATGGCTTCGATAGCTTAAAGCGTCGATACCGACATCGAGTGCGCCAGTCGCAACCTCATGCAGTAGTGGCTTCCAAATATGGCTTTCAGCACAATCGATTAACGTTATCTTTGCTTTTCCTTTGCGCCCCAGTTTGTGGCCTAATTTAGTCGCAATCTCCATCCCGCCAGCACCACCACCCACGATAACAATGTTTGCTATAGCCATGCCGCTTATTCCTATTCGTTGTGTCGTTAGATTGTGCAGAGGGTAAGGTTGTGAAACAAAATATTAACCTTAGCTTTATGTCTCAAGCAATGAGGCCATATGTTGGGAAGTGAGTCAGGAATAATGATTATTTATTGATTTTATTAGTCTTATTTTTTTATGGGGGTTGAGTGTATGATTATGCTGATCGCAAATTGTGATGTGTGTCGTGTCACTTTTTGGTGAAATGTGCGCTGGCTCACCTGCTTGTGTCGGGAGAGTTCTTTGAACTGAAACGCTTTATGCCGCTTGTGAGCACCATCGTCATCAGTTAACTAAATCCTAGGGCGCATTGATGTATCGAGATTACATTTCATTCCGACAAGCTAGTGCTCGCGAAACGAAGAATAATGCGTAGTTATTCTACTCAAATGACATGCGGCTCTTAATGACAGAAAGTAAGAGCATGTGCTTGTCTGCTGCGTTATTCTCCGTTTATGTAGGATGACTACAAGCACGGATTTTGCCTTGTATAAACACTGGCCAAATTGCTCCAAAAACTGAAACGTCAACACGCGCTAGGCATGAGATCACAATTGCTTGCTGCAGCTTTGACTAAAGTACTTAACAAAAAGGCCAAACGTTGGTTTGGCCTTTGGGATAATTGGGCATTTGACGCTATATGCCCACGGCGAATGGTGTTCTATGCCTGTTCTAGCTTGGCTAAACGTTGCTGATAGTCTTGGATTAGGTGCTGCATAATTTCTTCTGGTGCGGCCTTGTCGCAACAGGTATCGAGGAAAATTTTAAAGGTGACGAGCGCATGACCATCATTTTTAAGTCTATCGCTTTGCATCGAAAAATAGGCTTCTTCATTTTCGGCTTTGCGGACGACAAACTTACTGGTTTCAAAGGATTTAGTGCCTGAGAGTTCATGCCATTTGGTGATACGGTTTAATGCAATTTCACTCGATTGGTTTAATTCAATGTGGTTTAACCAACTTGCGGTATGTTCGGGATCTTTGTAATGCGGACATCTAACTGTGTAGTTATATACATGAGTAATTGCTGTCATAGCGTACCTACCTGTAGAGGATGTTGCTGCCATCATAGGCATCGTTTTTGAATTCGGTCAATCATTAATTACGCTGATACCGTCCTAGATAAATCACCGTTTTTACAAGTGTTTTTATATAAAAATGAGCGAGTTAATTTATTTGCCATAGCTGTTATTTAGCATGAGTTTTTAACGAATAACTTTGGGCTATCTCTCAGTTTTGCACTCAAATTCGTTTTTGCTTAACTACTGCGCAATAAAGCACCAATTAATGATAGGTATAAAAATGTTTTGATGAGTATGCTATTTAACATTAGCAAAATATGAGGGAAGTGCATGGTTGATGAGGGCTTGAATGGACAGAGGCCCGTTCCTTAAAACGGGCCTCTCAGCTGGCTTCATCTTTTGCAGGGAAAAAGCGAACTGGAACCAGTCTAGCGGATTTGTAACAGCATGTAACCCACCAAGATCACGTTTTTGCGCTATTTGATGGAATTTTCGATCTGCGCGATCTCAATTGCCGAAGATTAAGGCGTTACGGCGGTTTTTGCTGTGATGATGTGGTGTTAAAGGTGTCTTTGATGCATAAAAAGAAAGGCCCAAACAAGGGAACTTGTTTGGGCCGATTCTATGTCGTTAGCTTGCGCTAGCCGAACAACATCCTGTCAATTGGCGCGCTGATAGGCGTTAGAGCTTGTATGACTTATAACGCATTCGTGAAGATCTGGCAGATCTCTTCATGGGTTGCCTGTTTAGGGTTAGTGAAACCACAGGCATCCTTCAAGGCGTTTTCAGCCAGCGTTGGAATATCTTCCGCTTTAACCCCGAGTAACGTCAGGTTTTCTGGAATATTTACCGCAACGGATAGGGCTTTAATCGCGGTGATTGCAGCCGCAGCACCTTGCTCATCCGTCATATTGGCAACATCGACACCCATCGCTTTGGCGATATCTTTTAAGCGATGCGGTACCACTTTAGCGTTGTATTCTTGCACATGGGGTAATAAGAGGGCGTTACACACACCGTGGGGCAGATCGTAGAAACCGCCTAATTGGTGCGCCATGGCATGCACATAACCTAAGCTGGCGTTGTTAAAGGCCATACCCGCTAAGAATTGCGCATAGGCCATCTGCTCACGGGCTTCAATATCTTGGCCTTGTTTTACCGCATTCACTAAGTTGCCTTGGATAAGCTCAATGGCTTTAATGGCGCAAGCATCGGTAATGGGGTTCGCAGCGATAGACACATAGGCTTCAACCGCGTGGGTCAGCGCGTCCATGCCCGTTGCAGCAGTGAGGCTTGCTGGTTTTTTCAGCATCAGCTCTGGGTCATTCACAGACAGTAATGGGGTGGTGTGTTTATCGACAATTGCCATTTTGATATGGCGAGCTTCGTCAGTGATGATACAAAAACGGGTCATCTCGCTGGCGGTGCCGGCGGTGGTGTTAATGGCTACTAATGGCAGTTGTGGCTTAGCGGATTGGTCTAAGCCTTCGTAGTCTTTGATGCTGCCGCCGTTGGTTGCCACAAGAGCGATACCTTTAGCGCAATCGTGTGGTGAGCCGCCACCGAGTGAAATCACAAAATCGCATTGATTGGCTTTTAACAGTGCCAGACCGGCTTCAACGTTCCCGACGGTTGGGTTAGGTTGTACGCCATCAAACACGGTTGAGGTAATACCATTTTGGCCGAGTTTTTCGACCACTTCACCGACTAGACCAATATTGACTAAAGGTTTATCCGTCACAATTAGCGCGTGTTTAAAGCCTAAGGTTTTGATATCACCAATAGCATCATCTACTGCGCCTTTGCCTAATACGTTGACGGAAGGAATAAAAAATTTAGCAGCCATATATCCACCTATTTGCTTGTATATTAAATTTGTTTCTTTCTGGTGACCAAACTACCAATTAAGGGGTGGCCAAGTTGTGATCTAGATCGGTTTAGATAGATTCCTGAGGTGAAATTCGCACTAAAGTTGGAACTAGATAACTAAATAATGAATTTTTATGACAGAGATTAAGGGCTGCATACGCTATGTTTTTTAACGTTTTTTTCAGCTTTTGCTTGTTTAGTTAAACTCAGATTATTACGCGATAAAATTGCCCGCCAAGGTGAGTTGTGGTTGAGTTTCTGGTAAGGTGCGGCCGTTGAGTTGATGAGGAGTATGTGAAGTACGATGGAAAAATATGAACAACTGCTGATTTCACTGCGCCGCGTGATCCGCGCTATCGACATTCATTCGCGGCAACTCAATAAGCATTCCGGCTTGACGGGACCACAGTTGATGGTGATGCAGAAGATTGCCCAACTCGGCGCTCCCTTAGCCAAGCAGGTGGCCGAAGAAATCACCCTCAGCCCAGCCACTGTGACAACGATTATTGATAGGCTCGAAGGGCGGGGATTAGTGATCCGCAAACGCAGCGAGTCCGATAAGCGTAAAGTCCATTTGTATTTAAGTGATGCGGGGCGCGCACTTTTAGAGGCGTCTCCTAAACCACTTCAGGAACACTTTATTAAGCAATATCAAAATCTTGAAGAGTGGGAGCAGAGTCAGCTACTCTCATCGGTGGAGCGAATTGCGGCCATGATGGACGCCGATAAAATCGACGCAGCACCTATGTTGTTAGTGGGTAAAATTCAAGGGGATGAATAATCTCCTTGGGCCGAGAATAATAAAAAGCACTGATAAATCAGTGCTTTTTATTTAACCCCGAGTATTTATCAAGCTTTGGGGCAGTTGGTTTCTGTCACACTATTAATCAAAATCTCAGTCACTGGTGTGTCGTTAAAACCGTTGCTGGTTTTGGTCGGCACAATGCTTATCTGATCGACCACATCCATCCCTTCGATGACTTTACCAAACACAGCATAACCATAGCTGCTCGCCGAAGCATCGAGCTGGGGATTATCCAACACATTGATAAAGAACTGTGATGTTGCTGAGTCTGACACTGTGGTACGCGCCATCGCGATAGTGCCCCGTTTGTTACTGATGCCGACCGCGGCCTCGTTTTTAATCGGAGAGCTCGTTGGCTTGCTCTGTAATCCCGTGGTGAAACCGCCGCCTTGGATCATAAAATTATTAATGGTTCTGTGGAATAAGGTGCCGTTATAGAAGGACTTATCGACATATTGTTTAAAGTTCTTACCCGTGATCGGCATATGGGTGAGGTCGATGGCTAAGGTTACATCCCCCTTTGTGGTGCTCATTAAATAACAGACATCGGCGCTTAAGCTCGGTGGAGTTGGGTCGGGTTTGGGGATATTGGGAGTGAGATCATCTTCGCCACCGCCGCAGGCACTGAGGACCATGCTCAAACTGCTGGCGAGTAAAAGTCCCGTGATTCTTTTCATATCAATTTCCTTATTTTTGCGTTGTTCGCCACGCCTTTGCCTGCTTGGATAATGTAAGCGGGCATGGGTAAATGTTGCGATTAAGTGTTGTTTTTGTTTTGTGCGCGCATAGTGACAGAGCGATGAAGGGGATTTCAAGATGAAAAATGTAATTGATACAAAGTGTTGCAGCTAGTTGCCACTCTAATCTCCCCTGTGCCAGAGAGGCATTCAACCTAAGAGATAAATCTCACTAATGTACTCAAAGATAAGATGTTGTTTTGCTTGCGCCATTTAAGCGCGTTGCACCTTTTTTAATCACTCCCTGCTTCAAACTAGTGCGTTTGCGAGATGGCTCGGTGGGCAAAGGCTTGGGTGATAAAGGCACGTATTTTATTCAAGATGCTGATTTATAAGTTTTCTTTGTTGTCACTTGGCTGACACAAATCTGTCTTCATGCTGTTATTTTGCGCTGGCATGGTTACTGCCTATCTAAGACTATGGATGAGCAGTCGCGGGGGCGACAAATATGGGGCTGGAGAAGTTGCTGTATTTGCGGGGCGTGGGGGCAGACTTTACCGACTGCTTTGGCCAGTACATCCGCATTCCCGAGGCTGACAGGCAAGGGATTTTGACCTGTATGTTGCAGGAAAAAAATACTCAGTCCTGCGAGGCAAAGGATGAACCGTTAACGAGTTTACCCAGTGGCGACGAGCTTGACGCTCAGGTGTATCAACTCGATGCACACCATTGGACACAAGTGTTGCCAGCGTTTCATTGGTGTTATGTCGATGAACCTTGGGTCTGCCTGTATTTACCTCAATCTTACCGTGGCGATCTGCTACTCACCTTTACCTGTGAGCAAGGGGAGAGGGTTATTCTTGAGGTGCCATTTTTGGCGCTAAAACCGATTGGGGATTATCGTATTCAGGCGCAGGAGTTGGCGCAGTTTGGCACCAGCTCCTTTGCCAATGAGTGTCAGTTCCTGCAATACCGCCTCGACCTCTTAGGTCATGAGTTTCATTGCCGTGATGCGGGCGATGCCGCTGAGCAAGATAGCAGCGCTGAGCCGCGCCGTTCATGGGAAAATGTCAGCGCCGCGCCAAACGCATCTAGCAATAAAGACAACTTAAGTGATTTATCTTGCCTCGGGCTGGGCTACCACACTCTGAGCGTCAGTTTGCTTGGGCTGGCAGATGTTCAGCACGGCCTAGCATCGGCAAGCACCTCATCAGCAAGCATTTCTGTAGCATGCAAGGCGACTGAGTTCCATGGCACTTTTATGGTGGCACCGAGAACCGCCTATCAAGGGGTGATGAGCGCTGTGGCGCAAGGAAAGCGCCATAAACCCTGGGGAGTGAGTCTTCAGCTTTATAGTCTGCGCAGCGAAAGCCAATGGGGTATCGGCGACTTTGGCGATTTAGAGCAACTGATTGGTTTAGTGGCCGAATATGGCGCCGATTTTATTCAACTTAATCCATTGCATGCCTTAGATATTGCCGCGCCGGAACATCCGAGTCCCTATAGTCCCTGCGATCGTCGAAGGCTGAATCCGCTGTATATTCATTTACCTAGTGTGCCTGAATTTGAGCCATTAAAGACGGAGTTTGCGGCGAAGGAATGGCAAGAAGCCATTGCCCTACTCAATGCGGAGAACTGGCTCGATTATCCCAAGGTGAGTGAGCTTAAGTACCGCGCCTTTGCACGTTTATACACTGTCTTTTGCGAACACCATTTACAGCCAAACACACCAAGGGCGCAGCGATTTGAGGATTTTGTAGCACAGCAAGGCGCGCCGCTCAGGGAATTTGCCCAAGCCGAATCGCTACGCAGCCCAAGGGCCATAGCGCAGGATGAAGGCTTTTATTTATACCTGCAGTTTGTGGCCGAAGATCAACTGCAACTATGCCAACTCAAAGCCAAAGAAGCGGGAATGGGCATAGGGCTTATCCGCGATTTGGCCGTAGGCGCCGCGTTGCAAGGCGTTGAGGTTCAAGCCAATTCGCAGCAGTTCTGCTTAAACTCCAGCATAGGTGCACCGCCAGATCCCTTCGCGCCGCAGGGACAAAACTGGGGCCTTACGCCCCTCGACCCCGTCAAGCTAAAACAGCATCAATATCGTCATTTTATTGAGCTTATCCGCGCCAACATGACCCACTGCGGTGCGCTGCGAATCGACCATGTGATGGGGCTGCTGCGGCTCTGGTGGTGGCCACTAGATAAGCGCCTCGGCCATGGCGCCTATGTGTATTACCCGGTCGAAACTCTGTTGGCGATTCTCTGCCTTGAGAGTCAACGTGCCCGCTGTGTGGTGATTGGGGAGGATTTGGGCCTAGTGCCGCCCGATATTATTCATCGCCTGTATCAGGCGGGGGTTTACTCCAACGAGTTGTTCTACTTCTGCAAAGACCATCAAGGCTTTAAGCCGCCGAGCCAGTATAAGTTCCAGAGTTTGATGATGCTGGCAAACCACGATGTGCCGACGTTAGTCGCTTGGTGGACGGGCAGCGATTTGCACCTGAGGCGACAACTCGAACTACTCAAGACTGATGATGAACTGTGGGAAGCGCTCGCCGGACGTGAGCAGGAAAAACACCAGCTCGCGCAGTGCTTAATCTCCCAGGGCTTATTAGCCGAGACAGATATTCAACAGATTGATATTGAAGATTTATTAACGGCGTGGATGCCATTTTGCGCCTCGGGCAATAGCGCACTTTACAGCGTGCAGTGGTGCGATCTGCTAGGGGACCGCCATGCGGTGAATATTCCCGGCACTTGGCTCGAGTACCCGAATTGGCAGCGGCGATTGCCCATCAGCCTAAGTGAGGCAGCGGTTAAACCTACGCTGGATGAACGTTTGCAACGCATTGCTGCGGCAAGACATTTGCCAGAAACGGCTGCGCATACAGATACCCTTTGACTAAAAATGGAAGCCAAATGATGACTCAAGCCCAGACTTACTTCTATGACGGTAGCGATGTCGCGCTGTTAAACGGTCAATATACGGATGTGTTTTCCCTGCTCGGTATGCACAGCATCAACGAGGGCAAGGCCCTAGTCGTGCGCTGTTTTTTACGCAACGCCCAAAAGGTTGATGTGATAAGTCTTAAGGATGGCCGTAAGGTGGCGAGCCTTGAGCGCGTCAATGAGGCGGGACTATTTGCGGGCACGCTTGGCAGACGGGTTAAGCCCTTTTTGTATGCGCTACGGGTGACTTATCCCCTCTGTGAGTTGGATATTATCGATCCTTATCAGTTTGGTTCACTCCTCGATAGTCAGGACTTATACCTCTTCGGCGAGGGAAGTTCTGAGCAGGCCTATCGCTTTTTAGGTGCGAACTGGCACCAAGTCGATAGCGTAGAAGGAGTCCATTTTTGCGTATGGGCACCCAATGCTAAACGAGTCTCTGTGGTGGGGGATTTTAACCACTGGGACGATACTCGCCATGTGATGCGCCAGCATCTGGCCAACGGCTTGTGGGAGATTTTCCTGCCTGATGTTGCCGAAGGCGCGCACTATAAGTTTGATCTGATTTATCAAAATGGCGAGCGTCACGCTAAATCTGACCCTATGGCGACCCAAATGGAATGTGCGCCGCACAATGCCTCCATAGTGCCGAAAAAACATCAACACCCTTGGGCAGATACACAATGGATGGACAAACGGGCGAGCACGGCTTGGCATCGCGCCGCTATGTCTATCTACGAAGTGCAGTTAGGCTCTTGGCGCCGAAAAGGCGAGTTTGGTGAGCAATATTTTGATTATCAAGACTTAATCGAGCAGTTGATCCCCTATGTGAAAGAGCAAGGCTTTACCCATATCGAGTTGATGCCGATCAGTGAATATCCCTTCGATGGCTCTTGGGGGTATCAACCCGTTGGCCTGTATGCGCCGACCCATCGTTTTGGTGATGCTAATGGCTTAAAGGCCTTTATCGATGCTTGCCATCAGGCCGACATTGGCGTGTTACTCGATTGGGTCGCGGCGCATTTCCCTAAGGATCCCCACGGCCTTGTGCGTTTCGATGGCACTTGCCTCTATGAACATGAAGATCCGCGCAAAGGCACGCACCCCGATTGGGATACGCTGATCTATAACTACGACCGCGGAGAGGTGCGTAGTTTTCTGCTCAGCAATGCCTGCTATTGGCTGCGGGAGTTTCACCTTGATGGGTTAAGGCTCGATGCGGTGTCATCCATGTTGTACCTCGACTACAGCCGCGAACCCGGACAATGGCTGCCCAATGCCTATGGCGGACGGGAGAATTTAGAGGCGATTCATTTTCTGCAAATGTTGAATCAACGTTTGTATCAAGCCTTCCCCGGCATTTGCATGATAGCCGAAGAGTCAACTGCCTTTGCAGGCGTGACTAAGCCGACGGATAGCGGCGGGTTGGGGTTTGGTTTTAAATGGAATATGGGTTGGATGAACGACAGCTTAAGCTACTTAGGCCGCGATCCTATTTATCGCCAGTATCACCACAACCAGCTGACCTTTAGCCTGATGTATGCCTATTCGGAGCAATTTATGCTGTCGATAAGCCACGATGAAGTAGTGCACGGCAAGGGCTCTTTGCTGCATAAAATCCCCGGCGATGATTGGCAAAAATTCGCTACCCTCAGGGCCTATTACGGCTTTATGTGGGGGCATCCAGGCAAAAAATTACTGTTTATGGGCAGCGAGTTTGCCCAGCGTGACGAATGGAACCATAACCATAGCCTCGATTGGCATTTGCTTGCTTTTGAGCCCCACCAAGGCGTGCAGCGCTGGCTTCGGGATCTGAATCAGCTTTATCGCCAATTCCCCGCCTTATCCGTGCTCGACTATGACTCGCAGGGTTTTCGCTGGCTCGATTGTGACAATGGCCGCGACAGTATTTTTAGCTTTGTTCGCTATGGCGAGGGCAGTGATGTGCCCTTAGTGTTTGTGGTGAATATGACACCAACCCTGCACCAAGGATTTCGTATTGGCTTGCCCCAAGGCGGGGATTTCTGTGAGTACCTCAATAGCGACAGCCATCTCTATGGCGGCAGTAATCAGGGTAATGCGGGCAAGGTGATTGCCGAAGATTTACCTTGGCAGGGTATGGCGTCGAGCGCGTTGATCACTGTGCCGCCCCTGGGTTGCTTAATCCTCGGGCCAGCGATGGATGCGCCCGATAGAGATGTTAGCCTATGACGAATCCTGTGCCTGTAAATGCTGATGGCTCAACCGCCTTTAACCTAAGTGCGGGGCAGCCTTTTCCCTTAGGGGCGACGGTCGATGATGGCGGGGTGAATTTCGCCCTGTTTTCGGCCCATGCCACAGGGGTGGAGTTATGTCTGTTTGATGCCCAAGGCGAGGTGGAAATTCAGCGCATCCCCTTGACGGAGCAGACCCAGCAGATCTGGCATTTGTATGTGCATGGGCTCAGTGCCGGCCAGCTTTATGGTTACCGTGTTTATGGTCCCTACGAGCCGCAATTAGGCCACAGATTTAATCCGCATAAGTTGCTGTTAGACCCTTACGCGCGCCAGCTCGTGGGACGCTATCACCACCATATCGCCAACTTTGGTTATGAGATTGATAACCCTAATGAAGACTTATCTTTCAGCACCTTAGATAACGCGGATTTTGTACCTAAGTGCAAAGTGGTCGATACTCGGCCTCTTTTTAATGCCGCTAAGGCGCATACTATTCGGCCTCTTACAAGTAAGCGTGAGCCACTACCGCTTGAGCAGTGCATTATCTATGAGATGCACTTAAAGGGATTTACCGCGCTGCACCCTGAGATAGATGCGCCGCTGCGTGGTACCTTTGCCGGGCTGGCATCGAATGCTGCGATAGATTACTTAGTTAATCTCGGCGTGAATTGTGTCGAGTTACTGCCGGTACAGGCATTCTTCTCCGAGCCCTTTCTGCTTGAAAAACAGCTATCTAACTATTGGGGTTATAACAGTATAGGCTTTTTTGCGCCTGAGCCGAGTTATCTCTCGAGTGAGGATATTGGCGAGTTTCGCACTATGGTGGATGCGCTACACAGCGCGGGTATCGAAGTCATTCTCGATGTGGTCTATAACCACAGCGCCGAGGGTAGTCGCCTCGGGCCGACCTTTAGCTTTCGCGGTATCGACAATCTGAGTTATTACCGCCTGCATCCAAATGATAAACGCTTTTATATCAATGATACTGGCTGCGGTAATACCTTAAACCTCAATCACACGCGCATGTTGCAGTTGGTGTTAGATTCGCTGCGTTACTGGGTCGAAGTGATGGGCGTCGATGGTTTTCGTTTCGATTTAGCCGCCTGCCTTGGCCGTGAAGCCTATGGATTTGACCCCGGAAGTGGTTTTTTCGATGCGCTGCTGCAAGACCCTGTGTTGTGCCGGGTGAAGCTGATTGCCGAGCCTTGGGATATTGGCCCTGGTGGGTATCAGCTGGGTAATTTCCCTGTGGCTTTTAGCGAGTGGAATGACAGATACCGCGACACCATGCGGCGTTTTTGGCGCGGCGATCACGGCATGTTGCCCGAGTTTGCGCGGCGGTTTCATGGCTCGGGGGATTTCTTTGAGCATAGCGGCCGGCCTCCTGCCGCCAGTATCAACTTTTTAACCAGTCACGATGGTTTTACCCTCAAAGATTTAGTGAGTTATTGCGAGCGGCACAATTGGGCCAACGGTGAAGAAAACCGCGACGGCCACCATGAGAACTTCAGCTATCACTATGGGGTAGAAGGCGAAACTGACGACGCCACCATTCTTGCGCTGCGCGCCCGCCAGCAACGCAATCTATTGACCACATTATTCTTATCCCAAGGGGTGCCTATGTTACTCAGTGGTGATGAGGCGGGCCGCACCCAAGGCGGGAATAATAACGCCTATTGCCAAGATAACCCCTTGAATTGGTTCGATTGGTCAGCGGATGGCATGGATAGCTCATTGCTGAGTTTCACCTCACAGCTGATTGCCTTGCGTAAACGCTTCCCGCTGCTGTGCGCCAAACGTTTTATCCATGAGCAGCTAGTGGCCAATGCCTTCAATTGGTCACCTGAGGCATCTGCAATCCAAGCTGCAAGCCCTGTCTCAACCCGTGCGGGGGTGAGGCTGGATTGGTTTAGCCGTCAAGGTGAACCTATGAGCAAAAGCCTGTGGAGCGAGTCCATTGGGCGCAGTCTTAGTGTGGTGTTATCAGGCAATTTAACTGCCACTCAGCCGCAGACTCAGGGTGACAACCTTCAAGCACTGCTGTTGATGGTTAATGCTGATGAGCACCCTTTGGCCTTTACCCTGCCGGTTTTTGACGGTTTAGGACCGTGGCAATGCCTGCTGCATACCCAAACGGACCCACAATTTTTAACTCCCACTGAGCCGCTGGATGCTCAGTCCTCACCGACGCGGTACTTGCTACAGGATCGCAGTCTTATGCTGTTTCATGCTGATTTTATAAGGAATTAACTATGAGTCATAACAGTGAGCTGAGCCCAAATACCAGCGGCGTTACTCCCAAAAAACGTTCAACAAAGACGGTTGAAAGTAAGAGCAAAACAGCACCCGAACCCTGCGAGCCCTGTGATGCCTTACCCGCTTCTTTTACTCGCCATGTTCGCTATGGATTAAGCCGCGGCGAAGGGGCGCGTGGTGAATTATTTCAAGCGCTGGCTCTCAGCGTAAAAGAGCAAATGCTGGATGATTGGCGTGAGACGCGCATCAAAGATAGCTGTTACGACAACAAACAAGTGGCCTATTTGTCACTCGAGTTTTTAATGGGCAGGACACTGGGTAATGCCTTGTTAAACTTAGAGTTAGAGCAAGATAGCCGCGAGGCGTTAAGCCATTACTCTGTTTCACTCGAGGAGATAGAAGAGGCCGAACATGACGCGGGCTTAGGCAATGGTGGCCTTGGGCGGCTTGCAGCTTGTTTTCTCGATAGTTGCGCCAGCATGGACTTATCCGTGACTGGGTATGGCATTCGTTACGAATACGGCATGTTCGCCCAAAAGATAGTTGATGGTTATCAGGTTGAGCGCCCTGATCGCTGGTTACGTGAGGGCAACCCTTGGGAGGTGCGTGTTCCGCACCATAATGTGACGGTAAAGTTCTTTGGTCACACCGAATCCTATGTCGATAAACAAGGGCGCAGGCACATGATTTGGGTCGATACCCAAGATGTGCTCGCTGTTGCCTACGATATGCCTGTTCCTGGCTATCGCAATGGTCGCGTGAATAGCTTAAGACTTTGGAAGGCTGAAGCCACCGATGATTTTGACTTAGCAGAATTTAACCAAGGCGATTACACAGAGGCCGTGGCGCGTAAAAACCTCGCCGAGCAGATCACTATGGTGCTTTACCCCAACGATGCCAGCGAAAACGGTAAGGAGCTGCGGCTGCGTCAGCAATATTTTTTGTCTTCCGCTAGCTTACAGGCAATTTTAAAACGTTGGGTACATCACCATGGCAATGATTTCACTCATTTTGCTGAAAAAAATGTGATGCAATTGAATGACACTCATCCCAGTATTGCGGTCCCCGAGTTAATGCGGCTGCTGGTGGATGAATATGGTCTCGAATGGGATGCCGCTTGGTCGATCACCAGTCAAACCATTGCTTATACCAATCATACGCTGCTACCCGAGGCATTAGAGCGCTGGCCTGTGCGTATGATGGCATTGATGCTGCCGCGTATTTTAGAAATCATCTATGAAATCAACGCCAGATACCTCGATTTAGTTGCCCACCACTGGCCGGGGGATGGTGCCAAACTGGCCAGCATGTCGATCATTCAAGATGGCCCCGATCCACACGTCCGCATGGCCTATTTAGCCATAGTGGCCAGTTTTTCGGTGAACGGTGTCGCTGGATTACATACCCAATTGTTAAAGTCGGGCCTGTTTAAGGATTTTTATAGCCTGTGGCCGCAGAAGTTTAACAATCGCACTAACGGGGTGACGCCAAGGCGTTGGTTAGCCCACTGCAATCCTTCACTCGCCAAACTGTTAACCAACCATTTAGGCAAAGGTTGGGTGACGGACTTAAGCCAACTGACGGCACTCAATGCCTTAACCCAGGACGCCAGCTTTATTCAAAAGTGGCGTGAAGTGAAACAAGCCAACAAGGCGGTGCTGGCCAAGATGATTGCTAAGGAATGTGGCGTCGAGTTTGACCCTTCAATGCTGTTTGATGTGCAGGTCAAGCGGATCCACGAGTACAAGCGTCAGCTACTCAATATTCTGCATGTTATTCATCTTTACCATCAAATCCAGCAGGGGCATACAGAGCATCTGGTACCACGCTGTGTGCTGATCGGCGGTAAAGCGGCGCCCGGTTACTTTATGGCGAAGCTCATCATCAAACTCGCCAGCAATGTTGCCCATATGGTCAACTGCGATCCTGTGGTGGCGCCTTATCTGCGCTTTGCGTTTCTGCCCAATTACAACGTCAGTGCGATGGAAAAAATCTGCCCCGGCACCGATGTCTCCGAACAAATCTCCACCGCGGGTAAGGAGGCCTCTGGCACGGGCAATATGAAGTTTATGATGAACGGGGCACTCACCATAGGCACCTTAGATGGCGCCAATATCGAGATGCTCGAAGAGGTAGGCGAGGATAACTTCTTCCTCTTTGGCCTCAACGCCGATCAAGTGGCCCAAATGCGCTGTGATTACCAACCTCAGCGCATTATCGCCGAGTCCCACGCCTTATCCGAAGTCATGGCCTTACTGAAGAGCGGCCATTTTAACCTACTGGAACCGGGAATTTTCGACCCGATTATCGCCTCGATTGAAAGCGCGGACGACCAGTGGATGACGGCGGCGGATTTCGATAGTTATCGCCTCGCCCAAGAGGCTGTGGCTAAGGCTTATAAAGATCCGAAAAAGTGGACGCAAATGAGCATTCGCAACACGGCGGCCAGTGGTCGCTTCTCCAGTGATGTGACGATTGCAGGCTATCGGGATGAAATTTGGAAACTGTAAGGGAGTCGTTAATGAGCGAAGGAATACGCAGTTGTATGCAATGCTGCGGCCTTAGGGCGGCAGGGAAGAGTGGTTGTGAAGCAATCGGCACTGATGTGCTATTTGGGGAGTAGAGCCTATGTCTAATGTACGTTATATCAGTAATTTAACTCGTGAAACCTATGCATTGATTCTGGCTGGTGGCCGAGGCTCGCGTTTACATGAACTCACCGACTGGCGCGCTAAACCCGCGCTGTATTTCGGTGGCAAGTTTAGGATCATCGATTTTCCGCTGTCGAATTGCATTAACTCGGGGATCCGCCGCGTTGGGGTGGTGACCCAATATAAGTCGCACTCGTTAATTCGCCACGTGATGCGCGGTTGGGGCCACTTTAAAAAGGAATTAGGTGAGTCGGTGGAAATTCTGCCCGCCTCACAACGTTACTCTGAGAATTGGTATCAAGGCACGGCTGATGCGGTATTCCAAAATATCGACATCATCCGCCATGAGCTGCCCAAGTACGTGATGGTGCTCTCGGGTGACCATGTGTATCGCATGGATTATGCTGGCTTACTGGCCGCCCATGCCGAATCTGGCGCCGATATGACAGTCTCCTGCCTTGAGGTGCCCGTGGCCGAAGCGGCGGGCGCATTTGGGGTGATGGAAGTCGATGACGAGATGCGCATCCTAGGATTTGAAGAAAAACCTAAATACCCTAAACATTCCCCAGGCAATCCAGAGAAGTGCCTCGCCTCGATGGGCAACTATGTGTTTAACACTGAGTTTTTGTTCGAACAGTTGAAGAAAGACGCGCAAAACGCCAATTCCGATAGGGATTTTGGCAAAGATATTATTCCCTCGATCATCGAAAAACATAAAGTGTTTGCCTATCCCTTTAAGAGTGCTTTCCCCAACGAGCAAGCCTACTGGCGCGATGTGGGCACCTTGGATTCCTTCTGGCAGGCCAATATGGAATTGCTATCGCCCACGCCGGCCTTAAACCTCTACGATGCCAAATGGCCGATTTGGACTTATCAGGAGCAATTACCTCCCGCTAAATTTGTGTTTGACGATGACGATAGACGCGGCATGGCGGTGGATTCGATTATTTCTGGCGGCTGTATTATCTCGGGCGCGACCGTGCGCCGCAGCGTGCTGTTTAACGAGGTGCGGGTTTGTTCTTACTCCGTGGTTGAGGATTCAGTCGTGCTGCCCGATGTGGTGGTGCTGCGCCACTGCAAGATTAAAAACGCCATCATCGATAGAGGTTGTATTATCCCCGAAGGCACAGTGATCGGTTATAACCACGACCATGATAGGGCAAAAGGCTTTAGGGTGTCCGAGAAAGGCATTACCTTAGTCACCCGCGATATGTTAGGACTGCCGGTGGGCTACGAGTAAGGCCAACCCATTAATTAGCTTGAAAATTAACCCTGTTGGAGTATGAAGTTAGGTGAAACGCATATTAATGGTCGCGGCCGAAAATGGAGCGCTGAAAGGGGCGAAAGTGGGCGGTATGGCGGATGTGATCCGTGACTTGCCCCAAGCGCTGGCGGGTGTTGAGATCCAAGCTGATGTCATTATGCCCAGCTACGGATTTTTAACAGGCTTTGACGCCAAACTTATCCATGAGTTTGAGGTGAGTTTTGCCGGGCGACAGGAGCCGATTAAGTTGTATTGGCTGGCGCACCCCAAGGTGCAGGGCGCCAATATTTACTTGCTCGAGCATGGGCTGTGGCAATCGAGCCCCGGGCAGATTTATAGCCAAGGCACAAGTGATCGCCCCTTTGCCGATGATGCGACTAAGTTTGCGCTGTTGTGTGCAAGCGTAGCCAAGGCCTTAGTGGCAGGGCTTGTGCCTATGCCTGAGCTTTTACATCTGCATGACTGGCACACGGGATGTTTAGCCATGCTGCGAGCGCTGGCGCCTGAGTATCAAGCGTTAAAAAGCATAGCATGTGTGTTTTCGATTCATAACCTTGCGCTGCAGGGCATTAGGCCGCTGAGCCATGATTCGTCAAGCTTTGCGGCTTGGTTTTCTCACTTATTTGCCCAGTTGGATGAGGGCCAACGCGCCCAGATTATCGACCCCCGTTATCCCCATTGCATTAATCCGATGCGGATGGGGATTACGCTGGCGGATAAGGTGCATCTCGTCTCACCCACCTACGCCAAGGAGGTGTTGCTTCCCTCTCGCCCAGAGTTGGGCTTTTTCGGTGGCGAAGGGCTTGAGGCCGATTTGCAACATAAAGCTGATCAAGGTCGAGTACTGGGGATTTTAAACGGTTGCGAATACCCAGAGGCTTTAGCTCAAACCTCCCTCGAACGTATGGAATTAACGGATTTTACGAAGCTACTGAGTTGCATCGAGTCAGCTTTAGCCCAGTGGCAGGGTGGGCGAACTCAGGTGAGTGGCGTCGATATGATTGCTTTTACGCGGCTGCAAGCCCTGTGGCGCCAAGCCTCTGCGGGAGAGTTCCCGAACTTTCTGTTGACGTCTGTTGGTCGGCTTACCGATCAAAAAGTACTGATCCTTCGCCATATTTTACCTTCTGGCTTATCGGTATTAGAGACGTTACTGCAACAGTTACAGCAGACGCAGCCCAAGGCGCTATTTGTGCTGCTTGGCAGCGGCGACCCAGAGATAGGGCTGTTTTTTCAAACCCTTGCGGCTAAGTATGCCCATTTTGTATTTCTGCAAGGATACCATGAGGAACTCTCCCAGTGTCTTTATCAAGTGGGTGATTTGTTCCTGATGCCGAGTTCTTTTGAGCCCTGTGGTATTAGCCAAATGCTCGCCATGCGTAGCGGTCAGCCTTGTTTAGTGCATGGTGTGGGCGGATTACAAGATACGGTCGAGGACAATGTCGATGGTTTTGTGTTTTATGGCGAAGATATCAAAAGCCAGGGCGAGGCTATGCTGGCAAAGCTGGCTGAAGCACTCGATAAATTTAATACGCGTGATTGGACGCAATTAAAACGCAAGGCGAAAGCGCGGCGCTTTGATTGGCATAGCATCGCCCTTGATTACAAGAAACAACTTTACAACATTTTGTGAATTACCCCATGTAATTAGATCATGATTTGTAAGCAATTCTGCTACACTTTTGGGGGAGAGTTTTCGTAAGATAGACCATTTCCTCATTTTTGGAGTTGCTTCCACATCCATGGATAAAAGCATTTTCTTACCCTTAGTACAAAATGCAGCGTTACTGCTCGCCTTAGTGTTTTTGTACGATGCGATTCCTAAAAAGCATCAGCGGCAGTATTTTTTACTATGGCGGCTGGGGATTGGCTTATTTATCGGTGGCATTGGTGTCGCGATTATGAGCACCCCATGGATGTACGAACCCGGTATTATCTTCGATACCCGCTCTGTACTCTTGTGTGTTTCGGGCCTGTTTTTTGGTGGCTTACCGACGGTGATTGCCGTTGTTATCACTTCGCTGTACCGACTCAGTATTGGCGGTGTCGCCATGTGGGTTGGCGTTGGCGTAATTATCAGTTCCGGTCTTATCGGTGTGATATGGCGGCATTATCGTAAGTCCTATCTTGCCAATATTTCGGGTAAAGAAGTCTTTGGTTTTGCTTTTTTAGTGCATTTAGTGATGTTGTCATGGTTTTTTCTGCTGCCTAACCAGCTTGCATTGCCCGTATTGTCGAAAATCGCCTTACCAATATTATTGATTTATCCCCTTGCTACCTGGCTGCTAAGTCGTTTGCTATCTCGCCGTTTTGAGCTAGAGCGGGACGAGCAAATTCGCCTGCAAGATGATTTTTTATTCCGCAGCCAATTTAACGTCGGCAATATTGGGATTGCCATTACTGGCGTCGATCAAAAGTGGATCAAGGTGAATCCAAGGTTATGCCAGATGCTTAAATACTCAGAGGATGAGTTGCTGCATATGACTTGGAAGCAGCTCACTCACCCCGATGATGTTGAAGCTGATCTATTAAAGTTTGAGCTAATGCTTGAAGGCAAAATCGATAATTACGAATTAGATAAACGCTTTATTGCCAAGGATAACTCGATTGTTTACACCCATATGACAGTGGCCTGTAAGCGCGCAAATCATCAGGTATTATTAGTGATTGCAGGCTTTTTGGATGTCACGGCGCAAACATTAGCTGACATGGAGGTGCTCGCCAGTCGTGAACAACTTGAGTTGGTACTGAGCAGTAGCGATCTTGGGGTATGGGACTGGGATATTCGTAATGACCATATCGAGCGAAACGCCCGCAGTGCCGATATTTTAGGCTGCGATATCGATATGCTCAATGCCAATAGTCGCCAATGGATGGACTCGATAGTGGCTGAGGATAGGCCCAAAGTATTGCATTCTATCGAGGCCCATATTCGTGGCGAAACGCCGCAACATAAGATGGAATATCGCTTAAAAACCCTTAACCGCGACATCCGCTGGATTTTAGATACCGGTAAAGTGGTGAGCCGTGATGCCAATAACAATGCGCTCAGAATGTGCGGTACTTATACCGATATCACCGATGCAAAGTTGATTGAAGAGTCTTTAAAACTCTCTGCGTTAGTTTATAACAATAGCTCCGAAGCCATGAGTGTACTCGATGAAAACGGAGTGATTATTACCGTAAACGCCGCATTTACCGATATCACTGGCTATAGCGAGTCTGAAATTCGTGGACAGCATATTCGTATGATGTATTGCGACCTTAATGGTCACGATTTTTATCAGCGCATGAATAATGACATTCGCGAAAAAGGCGAGTGGCAGGGTGAAATGCGCCAACGGCGTAAGAATAATGAAGAGTATGTCATTTGGCTAACCATTAATACGATTAATAATGCCGAGGGTTTGCCTTATCGTCGTGTTGCGCTTTTTTCTGATATTACCGATAAAAAACAAAGTGAACATTTAATCTGGAAACAAGCCAACTACGATACCTTGACTGGCCTGCCTAATCGACGCATGTTGCTCGAATATTTAAGTGCCGAAATCAAGAATGCTGACCGTAATCGCAATCACTTTGCGCTGATGTTCCTCGATCTCGATTACTTTAAAGAGGTTAACGATACCTTAGGTCACGCCATGGGGGATCAATTACTGATCGAAACCGCCAGTCGCTTAAAATCCTGTGTGCGGGATGCCGATGTGGTGGCGCGACTTGGCGGTGATGAGTTTACCGTAGTATTAAGTGCTATGGCTGATCATAAGGGGATTGAGCGAGTTGCCGAACATATTTTAAGGCGTATTGCCGAGCCCTATCTGCTCGGTGAAGAAACTGCTTATATTAGCGCCAGTATTGGTATCACGCTTTACCCCGATGATTCGACTAGTATTGAAGGTTTACTTAAACATGCGGATCAGGCTATGTATGCGGCAAAAGATCAAGGCCGCAATCGGTTTAACTATTTCACCCCTTCGATGCAGGAATACGCTAAATACCGCATGCGATTAATTCACGATCTCCGTCAAGCCGTGCTGAATAAAGAATTTGAACTGCATTATCAACCGATAGTAGCGATGGAGACAGGGGAAGTGGCTAAGGCAGAAGCCTTATTGCGCTGGTTCCATCCTGAGCGGGGCTCTGTATCGCCAGCAGAATTTATTCCTGTTGCTGAAGATACAGGGCTGATTGTTGAAATCGGTAACTGGGTATTTGAACAAGCAGCACGCCAAAGCGCCCAGTGGCGCAAGACGTTGGGCGTGGAAATTCAGATCAGTGTTAACAAATCGCCTATACAGTTCCGTGATGAGGGCACACTGTTACACAATTGGCTTGAATTACTGCAGCAGTTAGATGTCACTGGTTCTGGCGTTTGTGTGGAAATTACCGAGGGGCTATTGCTTGATGCTAGCATGGGCGTGACTGAAAAATTGTTAGCCTATCGGGATGCGGGCGTGCAAGTTTCCTTAGACGACTTTGGTACTGGTTATTCGTCCTTAGCGTATTTGAAGAAGTTTGATATCGATTACTTAAAAATCGACCAATCCTTTACCCGCAATATCGATACGGATGAAAATGACCACACCTTGTGTGAAGCCATCATTGTGATGGCCCATAAATTGGGCATGAAAGTCATCGCCGAAGGGGTTGAAACCGAGGCGCAGCGGCAGGTGTTGCTCAATGCAGGCTGCGACTATGGCCAAGGTTATTTATTCTCTAAACCCGTCAGTGCCAGTGAGTTTGCCAGCAAGTATTTGCTGACATAAACACCTAGGCGAGAAAGGTTTATCAGGCGTGCGACGTTTTGCCTATAAATCAGCCGCGAATTTTGCTAGACTCCGCGGCCCCATTTAAGGGCATGATGCAGAAAATTAATAATGTTGAAGAGTACAATAAGTCATCTCTTCGATTCGTCTCTTTTTTGCTGCGCATTGAGCAATTCCACCGACTAACACCTAAGAGTTCCTATGAAATTTGACACACTCGGCTTATCTTCACCTATTTTGAATGCGATAACTGAGTGTGGCTATCAGCAACTCACTCAAGTGCAACAACAGGTTATTCCTCTCGCCTTAACGGGGAAGGATATTATGGCCTGTGCTCAGACTGGAACAGGTAAAACCGCTTCCTTCGCCTTGCCCGTGCTTGAGCAACTTGCTGCCCAGCCTGCCGATAAACCCTTGCTGCGCGCCTTAGTGATGACGCCAACCCGTGAGTTGGCAATTCAAGTTTGTGCGAATATTCAAAAATATAGCCAGTTTTTGCCCCTTAAAACCTTAGCGGTTTATGGCGGTGCGAATATGAATCCGCAGCGTAAAGGAGTCGAGCAGGGCGTCGATATCCTCGTCGCAACGCCAGGGCGACTATTCGATATTATTGGCCAGTTCAATTTAGACCTGTCCAGTGTAACGACCTTAGTGATCGACGAAGCGGATCGTATGCTCGATTTAGGCTTTGTACGCGACATTGAAAAGGTGAAGCGCCTTATTGCCCCTGTACATCAAACGATGTTGTTTTCAGCCACCTATAGCGATGCGGTGAAGCAACTCTCCCATAAGATGCTCAATCAACCTGAATGGGTTAATGTTGCCGAAAATACCACGGCATCGACCGTAGAACAGCTAGTGTATCGGGTCGATAAACGTCGCAAAGCAGAGTTATTATCTGAGCTGGTGGGGCGCAATAATTGGCGCCAAGTGCTGGTGTTCGCCAGTACTAAGGAATGCGCTGAGCATTTATTGCAGGAGTTAACACTCGATGGGATCAGCGCGGGCGTTTTTCATGGGGATAAAACCCAAGGGGCGCGTAATCGTGTGCTCGATGATTTTAAAGCCGGAAAACTGCGCGTGTTGGTGGCAACCGATGTGGCGGCCCGCGGGCTTGATATTCAGGCGCTTCCCTTAGTGATAAACCTAGAGTTGCCTTTCCTCGCGGAAGATTATGTCCATCGTATTGGCCGCACTGGCCGTGCGGGCCTGTCAGGTCGAGCTATTTCATTTGTCAGCCCAGCAGATGATGAAATGCTCGCAGAAATAGAAGCTTTAATTGGCCAGCAACTCCCTGTCACTGTGCAGCCTGGTTACGAGGAGGGCACGCCACTGCCTGCACGTTACCGCGATGCTCCCGCGGCAACCACTAAAACTAAATGGAGTTATAAAGCACCAAAAGATCGCACTATTGGCAAAGTCAGTGCTGCCGGGAAGTCGAGTGAGAGCCAAGCTAGATCAAGAAAATCTCCTACCCGCGAGGGTAAGTATTCAAAAGATAAGGCGAAATTTAGCCCATTTCAAACTCAGCGTTCTGGTGGTAAGCCGCAGGGCGGCAATAAAGTAAAATAGTGCAGTACGCAGCGCGCCCAAGGCGCGCTTTTTGTTGAGCTTTAACTAGAATATCCCTACACTCGAATGCCCCTAAACGTTGCCCGTTACCCTGCGAGTGTTGTCCATGATCGTCAAAGCCATTCCCACCAATATCATCACAGGTTTTTTAGGTGTCGGTAAAACAACGCTTATAAAACAACTTTTGAAGACTAAACCTGAGGGCGAAACTTGGGCGATATTAGTCAATGAATTTGGTGAAGTCGGTATCGATGCGGGCCTCTTAGAGGCAAACAACAGTGGGGTGCAGATTCGTGAAGTTGCCGGGGGCTGCATGTGCTGCGCGGCGGGCGTACCCACGCAAGTGGCAATCAATCAACTGATCGCCCGTGCTAAGCCTGATCGCTTGCTGATTGAACCTACGGGACTTGGGCATCCTAATGAAATTATTAAAGTCCTCAGTGCGCCCCATTATCAACATGTTATCCGCCTTCAAAGCACTTTATCCGTCATTCCGCAGCTAATTCCAGAATTTAAATAGTGTGATCTGGCGATCAGCTTTTCATAAAAACTACGACACCATCTTGACCGCGATCGACAGTTTTGCTCTATTACTGCTATTTGACGGTCTCAAAATATGTCTACCCATCCTGTTATTAAACGCTTAGATCACCTTGGTCTCATTGCCGCCTTTTGTCACGAAATTGGCCTGCCACGGATGATAGATGCCGTTATCCCAAAATATTCTGACCACAATGTTTCTCATGGTGACGCGGTATTGGCCATGCTCCTAAATGGACTTGGCTTTCATAGCAGAACACTGCACATGTTCTCGGACTTTTTTAAGACCAAGCCTGTATCTAAGCTACTCGCCAAAGACATTGAAGCACACCACCTGACTGATGATGTACTAGGCCGCACATTAGATGCTCTATACGAAGCCGATGTCTCAGCGCTCTATCAGGTTATTGCTGAGCGTGTTGTTGATAAACTGGGCTTGACGACCGATTCTGTTCATCTTGATATCACTAGCTTCCACGTTGATGGTGAGTATGCACAAGATGAAAACACCAACGTGATTAAGCTTGTAAGAGGTTATAGTCGGGATCATAGGCCAGAGCTTAACCAAGTCGTGCTTGAACTCATCTGTGAAAACCAAGCAGGTATTCCTGTTTACATGCAAGCACTGAGTGGTAACACCAATGATGCCAAGGCATTCGCTGAAGTCACTAAAAGACACATACATTGCCTAAAAGCCGCGCAAAATAGTCGTTACTTTATCGCTGATGCCGCTTTGTACACCGAAGAAAGCATCTCCTCGCTAGATGAGCAAAATCAAAAATTCATTACCCGTGTCCCCATGACCATCAAGCTCGCAAAACAAGCACTACTTGCGCTAGAGCCAGAGCAATTAAGCACTATCGGTCATGGCTACTCAGGATGTTGGATAGACTCGGATTACGGAAAGGTCAATCAACGTTGGTTGCTCGTTCACAGTGAACAGGCCACCAAGCGGGAAGAAATCACTTTCTTCAAGAACTTAGAGAAAAACATAGCAAAAGAAATCAAAGCGTTGGAAAAGCTAAGTAAAAAACCATTCGCTTGTGAAGTTGACGCAGAATTAGCGTTTAACGATTTCAAGAAACAATGTGACTTACTTGGGTTTGAACAAGGCACTCTCATCAAACAGCCGACTTACTCTCATTCGGGCCGCCCAAAGACAGATGAAGCACCGACAGGATACCAATACTTTATCGAAGCCGCCCCCTTCACCGACCTAGAAAAAGTAAAACTGGCTAAGCTCAAAGTAGGCATGTTTATCCTCGCGACGAATGACACCGACAATGAAGCACTCACCATGGCGGCTCTTCTAGCACATTACAAATCGCAACAAAAAGTCGAGCGCGGCTTCCGTTTTCTAAAAAGCCCTGAGTTTTTAACCTCTTCCATCTTCTTGAAAAAGCCTGAGCGCATTGAAGCGTTGCTAATGATAATGACGTTGAGCTTGCTTGTTTACGCTAGTTTAGAACACAAAATCAGAGAACAACTCGCACAAACCGAAGCGTTCTTCCCAAGTATGGTAAAGAACAAGACGACCTCCAGACCGACGGCACGTTGGGTCTTCTTGCAATTCGAAGGCATAGATACGCTAGAGATTAACGGCCAAAGGTTCATCACTGGACTTCAAGATCACCAAACACAACTACTCAAATTACTCGGTAGATTCTATGAGGTAGTTTATTCCTAAATTAGCTGCGGAATGTCGGCTTTATGCCTAATTGATGCCCGTAAATTAATGGATGAACGCTACCGCGGACATGATAATTTTGTGCAGCAGTTGCAAGTAGCCGATGTGATCGTTGCGACCAAAACCGATTTATATCCTGAGTTTGAGGCATTGCAGGGCAGGCAATTAGCTAAGGAATTAACTCATTATCTCAATGCTTTACAACTTGATGATACGCCAGTGGTGGAGCATAGTTCGCCTCAAGGCTTATCGGCTCAATTACTTGAGCTCCTTAAGCAACCACGCCGTGATTTACCTAAACCGGCCATTAACCTAGCCGCTAGCATTAACGCATTGAGCCAATCTCGCAGTGTGTTGCGTAACACTGCCGACACTTTGGGTTTGCAGGGGCTGTTTACCGAGGAGGCAAGCGAGCAGGTCTACCAGTTTGATGCGCGTGGCATAGTACGTAAGCAAAATCAGGGGGAGGGCTGTTTTAGCTGCGGCTGGGTATTTGAACCTATGCAAGAGTTTGATTTTGATAGATTAATGCAATTTATTACCCTCCAGACCCAAACAAATCCTACTTTACTGCGGTTAAAGGCTGTAATGATTACCAGCGATGGTATTGCGGGGATCAATTGGAGCAGTGGGGATATGACTGTCACTGAACTTGATGATTGTGTTGATTCTCGGCTCGAAATGATTGCAACCCAAGAGCTGGATTGGGACCACATTGAACTGGCCTTAATGGAATGTTTAGCTGGTTAATTGAAGGGGATTAATCGGTGAGCATTGAGGTGGGAATGGTAACGCCACGTTTTTTTGCCAGTGTAGCCAATTCGCCTGTCTCAACCATATGTTGCATAAATAGATCGAAACGTTGTTGAAGTGGTTGAAATTTTACGTCTTTTGGAAAGGCCATAAAGCCATCTTGGATATCAATTCTTGGCATTATAGGGGTGATTGCCTGTGGAATTTTGATTTGCGCGAGCATTGCTTGAGTATTGCGTATGTTGGTGGCAAGCAAATCGAGATCGCCACGGGATAAGCGTTCAATACCACTTTTGAGATCTGCAAATTCATTAATTGTGAGCGTTTTGGTGCGTTCGTTAAACAAATAGCCGTAACTCCAGCCTTGCATTTTGCCAATTCTTAATCCATGGATACTGGCATAACTACCATCCCAAGGCGTGGGGTGATTGACTCTGGCGTAAAAAACGATTTCATCGCGATAAAAGGGTTGGGCCGAGAAGGCTAAGTGCTTTTGCCGTTCTTCCGAAAAATAGGGACCAATTAAAATATCTGCTTGGCCGCGCTCGACCATAGATTGCGCTCGGCGCCAAGGCGCTATTTGATAATGAATGGTCACTTTTTGTTGCTGGGCAAAACGATTGAGTATATCTACCCCTAAACCGATGTATTCGCCGTTCGGTTTTTGTTCAAAAATTTGGCTAAAACGAGTCCCCACCGCAAAGAGCTCCTCTGCTTTTATAGGGGCGACTAAGCAAATGAGGGTGAGCAAAACTAACCTTCGCAAGGTGTTCTTTAATGCCATTTCATTCCTGTGATGGTTGCTTCATTCCAAGTGGAATGTGGTGCAAGTAAGGGGAGTTTGTTAAATAAATCGTTACGTACTTTGAATATCAGCAAATTGTACACTGATTTAGATCCCTATCTGCACGTACCTGTCATCAATGCGGATAACCGTGCCTCAATAACCGGAAGATAACTAAATAAAAAGATTGGTAATTTTATAATATAAATCCTTAATCATATTTGTTTCAAATTGTATCCTTTGTGGTTGGTTTGATGGCGGAAGACTTATATTATTCAGGCAAGCTCAAGCAAACTGGGTTATGCTGCGCCGCCAATGCGTATTTTGATTAAAACCGTCATTCCGCACCTAATTTTCGATTTAAAAAACTTGACGGCGATCGGTCATTCTGATCTATTACTCTCTTTTGCAGGTAATTCATCATGGCCGCTCCCGCTATCTCTATCCGTAACCTCGACCACCTTGGTTTGGTCGCTGCACTTTGCCAAGAACTCGGCATTGCTCGCATGATTGATGCGGTGCTACCCAAAACGCCGCCCTACAAAGTCTCACATGGTGAAGCGTTGGTGGCGATGATACTGAACGGTCTTGGCTTTCATAGTTCGACCTTGCACATGTTCCCGCAATTCTTTGCCAACAAGCCTGTAGAACGCCTGATTGGCCCGGGGATCTGTGCCGATGACCTCAATGATGATGTGCTCGGCCGCTGCCTTGATGCCCTCTTTGAGGCCGATGTCAGCACGCTTTATCAGGTGATGGCGGAGCAGGTCGTTGAACGATTGGGGCTCAAAAGTACTGCAGTACACCTCGATATCACCAGCTTCCACGTCGATGGCGCCTATGACCAAGCCGATGGCGAGCAGCTCGGTAAGTTGCAATTGGTACGGGGCTATAGCCGCGACCATCGGCCAGAGCTAAACCAGGTTATCCTGGAGCTTATCTGTGAAAATCAGGCCGGCCTGCCCATCTACATGCAAGCCTTGAGTGGTAATATTAATGATACCAAGGCCTTTGCCCAGACGGTACGGCGCCACTTGAGCAGTCTCAAGGCCGCGCAGGAGAGTCGTTATCTGGTCGGCGATGCGGCGCTGTATTGCGCCGACACCTTGCAACTACTGGCACAACAGCAACAGTTGTTCGTGACTCGTGTGCCTGTCACCCTCAATGAAGCCAAGCGAGCCGTGGCAACCATTGGCACCCAGTCGCTGGTTGCGCTGGGCAATGGCTATCATGGCTGTTGGCAAAGCGCCAATTATGCCGACGTCGCGCAGCGTTGGTTGCTGGTGCGCAGCGAACAGGCCAGCCACCGTGAGCAGCAAACATTAGCCAAAAACCTACTGAAAGACAGCACGCGTGAACTGAAAGCCTTCAACAAATTATGTGCCCAGCGTTTTGCCTGCGAGACCGATGCGCAGGCTGAATTAGCCCGTTTTGCTGTCAGCTTAAATCTGCTGCAACTAGAAGCAGAAGTCGTGAGTGAACCTATCTATGCAGGGCGCGGAAGGCCCCAAAAGGGTGAAATGCCGGTGAACTACCAATTTCACATCAAGGGGTTAGCCGCAAGTAGCTTGGCGCGGGTGGCTGAGGCGCGCAACCAGACAGGGGTGTTCATCCTCGCGACCAATGATCACAGTGAAACGCTCACCATGGCTGAGCTGTTGGCTACCTATAAAGCCCAGCAGAATGTCGAGCGTGGTTTTAGGTTTCTGAAAAGTCCCGAATTTTTAACCTCCTCGTTATATCTTAAAAAACCGGAACGTATCGAAGCGTTGCTGATGGTGATGACCTGTAGCCTGATGATTTATGCGGCGCTGGAGCACCGGATCCGGCAGGGCTTAGTAGAGCAGAACCGGAGTGTGGCGGACATGAAAAAGAAACCCACGCAAAAACCGACTGCGCGGTGGATTTTTTTACGCTTTGGCGGGGTGCACGAGTACCAGTTGGGAGAGGCGCCACCTCAAGTCACAGGACTCACAGTGGACCAGCAGATCATTCTCGACGTGTTAGGCGAACGGTATCGGCAAATTTATTCCTAAATCAGGTGCGGAAAGTCGGTTAAAAGAGAACCCATGAAGTTACAGCAAATTGATAAATCCCTTTATCGTAGCAATATGAACCTGTTTATGGTGGCCTTAGTGTTGGCCTTGATCGTTTGCTCCCTTGGCTTTGGGGCTGGATTAATTGCGCTCTTTGGCGTTGAGGCTTTACCCGGTGAGCCTACAGGAAATTTCCACTGGAATTTACTCGGGGTGATTTTGGCGGTATTACTTTGTAGTGCCATTGTCTATCAGCTAAAAACTCAGCCCTTTTTTAAAGAGATTTATTATGTGTGGCAGTTAAAGCAACTGCAAAATCGCATTTATCGCAAGCTGGCTAAAGTCCAAGCAGCTGCGGCGGACAATGATGTAAATGCGTTGATTACATTGCTATTTTACTTCACCAGTTTACGCCAGGTGTATTTGCTGGATGATAATACCTTGACCTTATCAGCGGTTGATAAGGAGCTTGCACAGTTACAGGCACAATGCGACGTTTTAGGATTAGCGCTATCGGCTGAACAATTTGAGGTCGAACTGTTAGCGGGTTTTTAATTCTAGATTTAATGATTTAGTCGCGTATCAAGACCGTTAAATAAAAAGTGAGTGCATGCACACTCACTTTTTAATTGGAATCGATTAGCGGCTTCGATAACGCGGTTAAGGTATTAGTTCGCTGCCTGCTGCGCACGTTGCAGCGTCAGTAACCACTTACCATAGAAATAAATACCCACCGCCGAAATAGTACCAATCGCCGCAATTATATACCAAGCCATACCAATGTTGTGGCTGTGGTAGAGCAGCTGAGTCAGATCATGGGCGTTTTCGCCGGTAAAGCTGACTAAGGTGGTAAAGGCTTCACCCTGCGGAATGGCACTCACATCCGTTGCGCTCATGCCGCGCTCGAGTAATAAGTCGCGTGAGAACAACTCTTTCGAGGCGAAAATTTCATAGAGTTTTGGGCCAAAATAACCTTCTAAGCCCCAGCCAATCCCTTGAGGTAGCATGACAAAGCCAAGGTACATGGCTTTTTTACCTTCGGGGGCAATGTTACCCATAAATTCGTTTTTCTTTGGGCTAATCATCATTTCGCCAATCGAGAACATCGCGATGGCGAGCACAATAAACCAAGCCGCATGGAAGGCGCCGATAAACACAAAGGCCAAGATACTGAGTAAACAGCCAATCAGCATCGCCGTGGTGATGCGGTATTTGGCGGTCAGCGCGGCAATTAAAAAGCAGCTGGTCATAATCAGGCCGGCGTTGAGATTAAGCATGCCCTCAGGCATCACTTTCGTGCCTTCGTTATTTAACCCGAGCCAGAACTGTAAAATGCCGTTGCTGGTGCCTTCGCTACCAAACAAACTGGTGACAATTACGCTGGTATCGACCCACTCGGAAATATGAATCGGTAGTACATCAAACAGCGCATTAAACAAGAACCAAAAACCTGAAAATACCAGCATGTAATAGATCACAATTGGCTTTTTAAGCTCATGCCAAGCGTCGCGCCATAGGGACTCTTGTTTGACTTCACCTGATTTAATTTGCTGATTACGGATGAGGCGCTCGGCTTTTCCTGGCTCGGTATATGTCAATAAAAACAGGAAGTTTAGTGAGATAATCGCAGCGCATGCATAAAACACATTATCCCAAGAAAGTTGACGCATATGCACGGCAACCAATGGGCCTAAGAAGCCACCGATATTCACGACTTGGTAAAATATCCCCCAAGCCATGGAGGTATTATTACGATTGGTGGAGAGCACTAAGGTGCCTTGAATACCGGGTTTAAAGATACCCGTGCCGATGGCGAGTAGCAGTGCCCCCGATAAAAAGCCCCAAAAGGTAGGGAAGAACGCCATAGTCAGGTAGCCCATGATTTTAATCACGGTCGAGCCGAAAATGGTTTCCTTGTAGCCGACTCGGTCGGAAATCCCACCAGTAAACACGGGTACAAATGTCTGCATAATCGCCCAGAGCGAAATAATAATGCCATAGTCGCTGAGGCTGATCCCCAGACCTCCAGCCGATTCTGGCGCTTTGGCGTATAAGCCAGCACTGGCTTTTACGCCGTAATAGGCGATTCGCTCGACCAACTCCATGCCGCCCACTAACCAAAAAATATAACTTAGGCTAGTGATGGAGGCCCACATACCTAATTGTTTGACTTCGCGCAGATCATTCTCTGCATTTGGACTATTGTGACTCATGTCCTTCCCTTTATTATTGTTATTGACTTTAATTTCACTAATTCATTATTAATTAAATGGTTAGCTAAATTGCAGAGACAAATAATGCCTCGATAATTAACTCATTTCGGGCAATATAAACCTACACTTTACCTAATTAAGGGGTAAATACCAAAAAAGTAGTGAAAAATGATGAGTTTCGCCACATCTGTTATTGAGTAGTGTTTTATTTGTCGTGATGGGTTGGTAAAAGTGTGCCATCAGTAAGATATTGTGTAGATTAGTTTTTGTTATAAATTTATCCTGCTAATCGGGTTTGGTATTAAAGTAAAATTTAGGTACAATCCATTGCCGCATTTTTGTTCATCATTCTATTTATCTAAGTGAATACCGCTAGAACAATCTGAGTGCGCACCCTGCCTTTATTTTGTGAGATTTGGTTATGACTGCTGTTTCCCATAGCGCAACGGATCAACGCCTGCTGCAAGAGCCGATTTCGAAGCTTTTCTGGCGCTATACCATTCCAACAATCGCCTCCATGCTGGTGACTGGGGTATATGTCACCATTGATGGTATCTTCGTCGGACATTATCTCGGTGAAACCGGGCTTGCTGGCATGATGCTGGCTTATCCCGTGGGCGCGATTCTCTACGCCGTCGGTGCCATGATTGGCATGGGCAGCGCCGCGTTAGTCTCGATTAACTTGGGGCAAGGCAATATAGCCAAGGCGCGTAAATTGCTCGGTAATGCCTTTAGTTTATGTTTACTCGCGGGGGCATTTTTTGCCTTAATCGGCGGGATTTTTTCGCGAGATATTTTAATTGCCCTCGGCGCTGAGGGGGAAATACTCGAAAATGCTAATGAATACCTGTTCTGGTATTTTGCCTTATGTCATTTCCCTATTATCTCAATGGCATTTACCACCTTGCTGCGTAACGATGGTCGCCCCTCCATGGTGACCTTTGTGCTGATCTTAGGTGGCGTGCTGAACACCTTTTTAGATTGGCTGTTTATTGTGGTGTTTCCCTTCGGTTTAGCGGGGGCGGCGATTGCCACTATGTTGTCCCAGGCCGTGACTGGTTTACTCTGCCTGCAGCATTTCTTTGGGGCGCGCACACAGCTCAAAATCAATCTTGAGCAGATGAAGCTAAAGCTTGATAACTGCATCAACATCGCCCGTGTTGGTTTGCCAAGCTTTTTAATGAATCTGTATCTGTCGATTGTATTGACTCTGCATAACACCGCATTTTTATGGGTTGGTGGCCCTTTGCATGTGGCAGCATACGGGGTGGTCAGTTATACCGAAGCGTTTTTCTACCTGATTTTTGAGGGGATTGCCCTCGGTACCCAGCCAATTTATAGCTTTAATGCGGGAGCAGGGCGCTTCGATAGGGTTAAACAGGCACGCAATATTGCCTTTGGCATGACCTTACTCACCGCCGCACTTGGCTTACTGTTGATTTATTCCCGCCCTGAATGGTTGGTGTACCTGTTTGCCGGTGATAACCCAAGCCTTACGCCCGTCGCGATTGAAGGCATGCGTTGGTATTTCTGGGGCTTGCCGATGGAAGGCCTCATTTTAGTGGGGGCGAGCTTTTTCCAAGCGATTAATTGTTCGAAACAAGCATCGATTCTAACTGGCGCAAAACTCATACTGATTGCTGCGATTATCTACTGTTTTGCTTGGGCTTTTGGCGTGATCGGTGTGTGGATATCGCTCGCGACCTGTAGCACGCTATTGGTCATTTGGATGTTCATTGCCATGCAGCGGCTTAAGATTAAAGCCTAATTTTTGTTTAGTTATTATCTTAGTCTTGAAACCGACTTAATACTGGCGTGTCGGCATGCGCTCTGATACATTTCGCTGGTTTAAACCCTGCTTAAAATGAGCTCAGTCTGTAGTATGAGTGTTGTCGATAAAATACCGTTACCGACTGACAGTAATGCAGGTGGATAGGATAAATTCTGGGCCACTTTGTCTGGCTTTTCGTTTGTTATTTAAGTTTTATGAGGCTCTTATGCGCACCGCTGCAGTCATCTCTATGCTGTTGTTTGGCGTGTTAACCAGTGTTAACGCCAGCGCCAAGGATAATGAGTTAGTGTTTGCTAGCGATTTTGAGGGTAACCGCTTATCACAACCTTGGTCTTGGATCATGGGGTGCCAATTTGAGGGTGCTGAGCCCCATAGTGGCGAGAGTGCGTTGTTATGTGCAGAAGGCAATAGCAGTATTGTCAGTAAATACCCTGTATCGGAAGCGGGTCTATTAGAGTTTTGGGTAAAAACTCAAAATATCCAAACCCAATATCGGATTAATGTGCTCACATCGCCCGTATTAAAACTGGATGCCCAGTGGCAGCATGTGGCGCTTATCGATGTTACTCCTGGCACAAATGAATATTTAGCCCATCGGGTGTCGATTGACGATCCGAGTCGTCAATATGTTCGCCTCGATATTGAAGCGATTAATGGCCCTATCAGTTTGGATGATTTAACCCTCGATAAAATTCGCTTAGATATTGCCCTGCAAAAAAACGAGCAAAAAATTATCGGCGGCATTTTAGATAAACTTAAAGAAGACAAAAACTACGAGGTTCAGGCCGAATCCTTTAGAACGCTGGGGAAAAACTACGCCGCCCAGCTCGAAAGCCAAAGACAATACCTTGAGTATTCGAACGCGATTTATTCCAGTATCACCTTTGTACTGGCGACCTCTGAGCGCAATAAAATGTCTAACCCTTTGGGTTATAACACCTTTAGGTCGGTGTTAACTGACGCTAAGCGGATTGCGTCGCCGATTCAACAGGCGCGTTTAGGCTCTATGGTTAAGCCCTTTGGCGACTTAGCAACCGCCACCTTAAATGTAGTGAGTGCTGGCGCCTACTCAGCCTTTGCTGAACCTTTTAAATCCTTCCTTGCGGCCACCTTTGACCGCTCAAACTATGACAACAGCGACTTAAGTCGCAGTGATAAAAAGTTTGCCGAGGAAAACGGCCTTAAGATTTACCAGCAGGCCGAGCGCTTTATGTCTGAAATCGAAAAAGAGTTGCAACAGGTGACCGCACTCGATAATGATTTAGTCAGTATGCAGAAGAACTTAGATAATTTCCGCAAGGATTTAGACAAACATCTGCGTAGCTATCTGCAACACGCCAGCATTGCCCGTACGCCCGAAAATTACAGTAAGGTGATGAGTAAAGATGAGCAGACTCGGGCGCAAATCATGGCTGAAGTGAATGCCAATATCAGCGCCAAAGCCGAAGCCTTACTTGCCTCTAATAGTAATGCTGAACTGGTACAGTACATGATTAAAACGACTGAAAAAATGGATGAGTTTCAGGAGTTTAAAGAACGTTTTAATCAAATTACTTCAGCGATGTTAACCTTCTATGACCGCTTTGAGCGCTCGATTGCCGCCGAGCAAAATCCCTTTACCGATCCAAGCGATAGGGCGGTATGGGAACAACATGCTCAAAGTGCACGCAATTATATTCGCCAGTCGAAGGAAGCCTTTACGAAAGCCTTTATGTAGTGATGTGTTGTAGAAAGGTTTACTGGGCTTGTTCATCAAAATGGCAGCGAAGGTTTTGCGCTGCCATTTTATGTTATCCATAGTGTTGTTCGTAAACTCAAAGTGCCTCAAAGCAAGATAGCTTGATCATTAGGTGTACTGAGTGAATTGTCATTGTTTCCCCAGTGACACGCCGTGAATATGTCCTTATAGGCTCGACGGCGACATCCATGTCGCCAACGGTCACTGGTGCAACAATGCCAATCTTCACGACCCCTCTGGCAGTTCGTTCAGCTAAAAGTTATTGCCCCAAAGTGTGTTTCAAAGTTAAAAATTCAAGTAGGGTGAATAAAGCAGTGGCTATAGAAAAGCTAATGTGATGAGGTTACTTTAAACCTAGAAGTCATGCCCGTCCGATATTTTAAAGCCAGCTAGTACTCCAGCTAGGATAGCCACGCCCGGAATGGCTGACAGTGAAAAGTAGTCAAACTTATAGGCGCAAGCCTGTGAGGGGGGGGCGGTACGAGCATCAGCCTGAATGTGAGGTCAGAATGCTGTCAACCAAGGTCAAAAACCAGTCGACAGTGAGCGTAAAAGAATGAGAAAGCTAAAACGATATCAAGTAATTACCCATCAAACTGTATAAAAAACCGCTACCGCAAAAAAGCAAATTCCTATAGCATCATTTATACCAATTGGCACGGATGTAGCAACGGCCATATTTAAGATTGAGTCAACAAGCGATTTATGCCCTGCAAACAGCGCAGCGCATAAATACTAAGACGTTAAATTTCTCAGAGAGATTCGTGCGATGAACGAGAAGAAATTCCCGAATAAAGAAAGTCTAAAAAAATGGTTAATTTCTGCAACTGGCATTGTACTTACATCTGTTTCTATGATGAGCGATGTTCAAGATTTGGAGTTTCAATTTTCAAATCCAAAGGCTCTGGTTACGGTGATGGAAGGAGCTCCTACTTATTTTCCTGATGGGCAATACATCATTACCTATTCCAACAGTTCAGATCTGGATTCTGATGATCTCGATTATTCAAAAATGGCAATGGTAATATCCCTTGAAGCAAAGTTGGCTAAATCGGATACATTAATTGGTGGTTTAAGACCACTACTTACTGCACTAGCCGACTTTGAATATTGCTGTACTATAGATCGAACCAATCCAGCTTACGTGACCGCAGGCATCTGGATAGTAGAGCCGAGTAATCCCGCTGAACTTGAGAATTTGAAACAAGTTTTGCACGAAAATTCTGTATTTTATGCTTTTAATGATGGTTCTGGCTTTGTCACACTCAACAACGCAAGGATGGGTAATGGTGTGCAGAAGCTGGTCAAAATTTAACAAGCAAAGGCAGGGCGACGCCAAAACGCGGCGCGCCTGCTTTGAGCTTTATGAATTATGGATGAATTGTGGAGTATTATTTAAAAAAGTATGGGGATTGGGCGTTTCTTGTATATATCTTAGTTGGAGTCGCTCCAACATTTATGTACGACACAATCCTAAATGAATCATACGATTGGGCATTTAAGTTCTTATCTCTTCCTATCGGCGCGCTTTGTTTTTATGTGTACCTTTTTAAAGTTCCAAAATATCGAAGGAAAGCAGGAAAAGTAAAAGGTTTTCTGTGGACTTCAATGATTGCAGCAATGCTTATTTTTATAAGTGGTGGCTATGTTATGGGACTAAACGCAATGGTTGGGGAACAGCAACAAGTTCAACTAACGGGTGAAATTGTCGAGCTAGACACATATGAAAGTACTAAGGGTGGTATGAGTTACTATGTTTATATTCAAACTACTCATACCAACGAGCCAACTAAACTTGATGTTTCAAAGAGGCATTTTGAATCACTAAAAGTTGGTGACTACTTTTCAGAGAGTTGGTCAAAAGGCTCATTTGGTCTGCTTTATAAGCGGAGATAATGCATAACAAAGCAATTATGAATGGGACGTCTAAAGCTTGGCTGGCGCTCATTCTTCGCTAATTTTAGCCAAGCTTAATACGCCCCATATTGCAGCGTCTATGCAAATACAGGAGGAACAATTGACTATTGCAGATACTGCACGTGATTATTTTCACATCAATAGAGCTGCTCCTTGGTCTCCATTTGAAATGTGGAGAGAAGGACAGGAAATAGATATTGGTGGAGAGAGTAATCCATATTTCAAGTTTTTTGAGACTCAACGAAAAGAGTATTCAGTAAACACCGAATCAGGTTCTATCATGGTACCAGCTGCAAAGTTTGTTGGGAGTGTCGCTAGAGGTGAGATCAATTCTCCTCATGTGGCTGATATTGCTAGTGAGGTTATTAGGCATTTTGTTGCTTATGTTAGAGAGTTGATTTGGGAAGATATAAGAAAGCAAGAGTTTCCTCATTTGCCATCAAGGCAGCGGTGCATCTGGTTAATCCTAGAACGGGAAGGTGTCAGGTTCTGGCTTGAGCGTTTAGGGCTCGAGGGACAAAGTTTTCAAATAGCGCGGGTTAGATTGCAAGGTCGTCTGCACACTGGTAGTGATGAGCACCTTTTAGGTGATAGCGAGCCAATGGAGATGACACTAAAACGTGCAAGACAATATTGGTTAGGAATCCATAATGATTCAGCGACTCAGGAAATCCTTTTTGAAGGACGCCTTCGAGTTATGGAGTTTCTGAGCCCTGAAGAATTTGCATAACAAATAAGGATAGGCCGCGCGTAGCCGCGACCCATTCTCAAAAGGCATGGCAAGTGTTGAACAAGTCCGATGTTGGTTATTGACACTTTATTATGCAAATAGCTGATTGAGAATTTGAAGGTGCTAAGGTCGTATTTTGAAAGAGACTTTTGTGCAGATATGACCTGCCCTTAGAGAACAATTGGTAGAAGAGGATACTGGGCGAATCATTCGCAATGATAAACGTGGCGCCATCAGTGAAACTAGCACTAAGTTACTGACAAGATTAAATATCCTCATGAAAACTGGCTCAAGCCCACTACTGAGTTTGGCAAGTTAAAGGGCCTGAGGAAAGTTAACTCAGACCCTATAAGTACTCGGTTAAAGCGCTGGCCAAATAGAGTTGACCATTGAATGAGTCCATTTAGGAGGAAGAGGGTTACACTGGCTTACAACACACTCCATATCTTAAGCTCGCTCTGCGATGGAGTTCATAGACTTCACAACCTAACAATGGCTCAGTTCTATTCAGTACTGCGCCAAAACGCTCAAAGTAGTCCTCATTAACTTGCTTTGCACTGATAAGCGGCACTTCAATACTGACATCTACACGACCTTTACGTATCAACGCAGGGTCAAGATGATCGAGATGATTTGTGGTCATTATGACAAGGCAGTCATCAAGAGGAATGACGCCGTCTAACGCGTTGAGTACGCCACCTAAAGTGAGTGGTGGGTTGTCTACGTTGCTTTCAGCTGTACGTGATACCGTAGCCTTTACACAATCACAGTCCTCTATTAACAACATCGCTCCGGGCGCTACCTTTCTAATCGCCTTATGAATAGTGGCATCATTGACAGTCGATAGATTCAATATGTATAGATCGCGATGATACTCAACCGCTAAGGCCCTCGCGATACCCGTCTTACCCGTGCCCGTTTTTCCATGTAGCAGTATGGTTAGCTTACTTACAACCGATTTTCCCCGACTTGCAAAGTTATCAACTTCCCTCATCAAGTCCTGCTTAAACCCTTCATCTAGCACTAAGTCACTAAAACCCGATGATTTCAATGTACCGTAGCGACACCATTCGGTTTCTTCGAAAATATTCACTTTCGGCTCAGTAGGAATGTCTCCACGAGTATCTTCTAAAAAACGATATAGTTTATCTTTTGCCCACCATGGTGCTCTTACAGTAATAGAATCGTATGCCATCGAACTATCGACCTTAGTACGGGTTGCCAACATAAAACAACCACCGTATTTAAACAGATGCATACCATAGCCGATAGACTTAACACTGACACGCCCGTCGTAATTCACACCATAGTCAAAGTACACAGCCTCAGAGATAGAACGTGAAAAAAACGGAATGGTAGTATTACTGATCAAAAAGGACAGCTTATTGAATATCTCTGTGCGTGCCTGATGGCTATCGTCTATAGTGAGCCGCACAAATAGCAGGCTACTGAGCCAACTTAACAGTTTCGCGGGGACATCTTTTAGCATGTAGCCTACGAGTCCAATTAACGTAAATGTTAATACTCCAACAATGACAGCCGTCAACAAAGGATCACTATTGGTGAGCGCCTTTATTTGTAGTAATACCTCGTTCATTTACTCACCTTTACTATAAATGCCTAATAGATATAGTCGAGAATACGACCTGCCGCGTCGAGGATACTCGTAAGGTATCTTCAGTATTGCGCTATCGCATCTGGTTAAAGCGACTTGATAAAGATCCTTTACTTATCACTAGTTATTGCTTTAGGCTGCGGCGCTCATCAAAGAGCAGTACGGCGCGGCCTTGCATCCACTGATTGACTTGCACTACATCCGTGTTTAACAGCCCGTTCGCCATCTTATAGGTAGGACGCCTGAATGTCGTGCAATGCAGGGATACGTGAGAACGACCATGGCTCTCGTTCATAAGCTTAGAAATCCTAGATTTCTCTATTCACCGAGTCGGCGGCGAATGCCATGGCAAGCCTGTACCTGTAGGCGAATAACCCTTATAAATCAAATGTTTCAAATATTGTTATGCTAAATTTTAAATAAGAAAGCCGCCAATAAAGGTCGGCTTTCATGTTTCGATTGTCCCGTAACCTTTGCGTTTCTTGGTTACATTAAATCTTGAGGCATTACAGCAAATACACGTTCGAGCTGCAGGCGCCGTGAGCACCGACGACGAGGGCTTGTTCGATATCGGCGGTTTTTGAGGGACCGGCGATAAACACCCCAAACTCACCTGAGGCTAGCGTGATTTCTTTTGCCGCTTGATGCATGTTTGGCACAATCTTATTGGCTGGCAGGGCTAAGATCAGGTTTTCACAGATAAAAGGCGTTACTCTGTGGCCTAAGTTCTTATTGTTTACCCAAATGGCACCATTTTCGGCAACACCAATATCCCCAGGTATCACCGCATAATCGATATCCCTGAGCTCGTGAGCCGTTGGTGGCACATCACGGTTTGCTGTGATGCCCTCAACGAGGGAGATAACCTGTAAGCCTTGGGCGACAAGCTCATCCACTTTGGCTTGCAGTGCCGCGAGGCCGCCTTCACGGTGAAGTGTACCCGCAACGGTTTTCAGATTGGTTTCAAACTGGCCAACCAGATCTTCAACCCTTGGGGCGACATCGATGCTCGGCATAGGATGGTTTGTTAAAGCCGACAGTTTGAGCGCATTGAGAATTTCGTGCTTACTAGACATCTTATAGGCTCCTGTGTTTCTTAAACCAAGCTTCGAAGCTGGAGTTGGGGGCGACTGGCAGTTCACGGTATTTACCCCAGGCACCGCTAAAGGGCTTGAGCAGACTACCCGGCAGAATGCGCAGTGCAGTTCGGGCCGCGCCCATTGAGCAATTGAGCAGAGTCGTGCTTGCCATAAATTTACCCACTAATGGCATATAGCCGTTTTTGCCGTAGGGGAGTTGTCCGGCTTCGGCCTTAAGGCGTCTGTGGTGGTGAATAATCTTATCGAGCGGCACCTTGGTCGGGCAGACATAGGTACAGCTACCACACAGAGTACAAGCCCAAGCGATGGAGTTGGTATCGTCATGCTTGGCACCCACCGCAATCCCAATCGGGCCGGGAATGGTGTAGTTGTAGCTGTAACCACCAGAGCGGCGATACACAGGACAAGTATTTAAACAACCGCCGCAACGAATACATTTCAATGATTCGGCAAGGATTTTATCCTTCATCATCTCGGTACGGCCGTTATCGACGATGATCACATGCATCTCTCCATCGACCTGTGGTCCACGGTAGAAGGCGCTATAAGTAGTGACGGGTTGGCCAGTTGCGTTGCGTGCGAGGGTGCGTAGTAACACGGCGGCGCTGTCGATATCGGGGACAATTTTGTCGATCCCCATTGAATGCAACTGCAACTTGGGCAGGTTAGCGCCCATATCGGCGTTACCTTCGTTGGTACAAACGACCACGGCGCCCTTATCGGCAATCGCCATGTTTACCCCTGTCATGGCGGCATCGGCGCTGAGGAATTTTTCACGCAAATGCGCGCGGGCGGCACGGGTTAAATACAAGGGATCGGCTGCCCCCGCTTTAGTGCCGAGTTTCTCATGGAAGAGGTCACCGACTTCTTCTTTTTTCATGTGAATAGCGGGCACCACAATGTGCGAAGGCGGCATTTTCGCGAGCTGAATAATGCGCTCACCTAAGTCGGTGTCGATGACTTCAATTCCACGCTGCTCTAAGTAAGGATTGAGATGACATTCCTCGGTGAGCATGGATTTGGACTTAACTAACTTCTTCACTTTATGGCTAGCTAAGATCTCGTGCACGATACGGTTGTGCTCGGCACCATCTTTAGCCCAATGCACTTTGATGCCGTTGGCAAGGCAGTTTTGCTCAAAGGTTTCAAGGTATTGTGCAAGGTTGGTTAAGGTGTGCAGTTTGATTTCAGAACCTAACTGACGCAGTTGCTCCCATTCGGGTAAGCTGCCAGCGGCGCGGTCACGTTTTTCACGCAGTACCCAGAGGGCTTTAGAGTGCCAGTCAACTCGGGTTTCATCGCGGCAGAAAATATCGGCTTTATGAGCGTGAACCTGTGAACCCGTGGCTCCGTGATTATGTTGATATGCCATAGTGGGTCTCCTAGAGCGCGGCGTTTAGCACTTGCGCTATGTGGCGAATTTCAATCGGCAATTGTTGTCTGCGGATCATGCCATCGAGGTGCAAGAGGCAAGAGGGGTCGAAGCCAACCACATATTGCGCGCCTGTTGCCGCGTGGGCTTGGGCTTTGTCTTTACCCATCTTGGCGGATACGGCACCTTCATCGACGGCAAACGTACCACCAAAGCCACAGCATTCATCGCGGCGGTCTGGATAGACAATGTCGATACCTGCGATATTAGCAAGCACGGCTTCAACTTTGTTGAATCGTGGGCCCATTTGCTCGCTTGGCGTGGCAAGGCTCAGCATACGAATGCCGTGACAGCTTAGTTGCAGGCTGATCTTATGGGCAAAAGGTTTGTTGAAGGCGGGAATGGGAGCGATATCGTGGAGGAACTCGGTCAGCTCATAGAGTTTGTCGATAACGGCTTGAGCTTCTGGGCTGCTATCAAACTCGTGGAAATTTTCTTTGGCGGCCACTAAACAAGAAGCGGCAGGACAAACAATGGCATCGCATTCTACACCTTTGAAGGCATTGAGTAATTTCAAGGTGGTACTGCGTGCTGCATCAAAGCAACCCGAGTTAGTCATCGGTTGGCCACAGCAAGTTTGGCCTGCGGGTAGAATCACTTGGTGTCCGAGTTTTTCCAGTAATTCCAGAGTGGCAATGGCCACATCCGGCATCATTTGGTTAACAAGACACGGGATGAAAAGGGCGATTTTCATTGTGCTTTCTCTTTCTTGTTAGTGAACGACATTGCCTTGCATTGTGGCCCCAAAGTCCACACAAATGCTAAGGTAGTTGATCCAATATAGGCTTATCTAAAGTAAATAAGTAGCCCTAATTTAGTAAATGATCTACTAGATTTTTGCAAAAATGAGAAGTTTTTAACAATATGATTTTAAATGGTTAATTTGGTTTTTATTTTAAGATTTATTTCGTTAACTTTGCGGAGTTGTCGATAAATGAGAATAGTTTTCTTCTAAAGAAAAACGGGGCTATCTTTAGCCCCGTTTGGTCAGTGTGTTAGCGACTGCACTCTTCGAGCAGATACGCTAAGTGGCGGTAGGAAATACCACTGTGTTGGGTCAAACCGACCTCGCACATACGGTTGGCGTAATAGCCTTCTTTAACCTCAACTGGGATTAACTTCTTAATATTGCGCAGGGCGCTGGCGTTGATTTCTGGCTTATATAAACCTTTTTCACCGGCGTATCCACAACATTCAATACCCGCGGGTTTGAGCACTTGCGCCGAGCAAGCATTGGCAATGGCTTGCATCTTAGGCTCTAACTTCATCTTGCGAGCACTACAACCTAAGTGTAAAGCAACATTGACCTTTTTGTTGATGGTCAGCTTGTCCAGCAGCTTGTCATGCATAAACTCAACTAGATCCGTTATTTGTACCTTTGGGTTACCCGTGAGGGTGCGATAAGTACAAGATAAGGCATCGACTAACACTGGGATCTTGCCGCCATTGCTCATCTTGCTAAGCACATCGATAAGCTCTTGGCGTTTGGCGTCGGCGTTTTTAAAGTCGCCCTTTGATTCCCACATTTGGCCGCAACATAAATCGCGGGTCTTTTCTGGCGTGACAACGTTATAGCCCGCGCGCTCTAGTAGGGTTACAACCACTTCTGGCAAGGTGCGGTTATCCGGATCTTTCGGCGTTGGACCAAAGGTCCGGCCACCACAGGCGGGGAAGTAAACCACGGTTTCTTGGCCTGCTTTGGCGGGTGACGGTTTAGGCAGTTTGCCGCCTTTGGGGAAGTCAGGATTCCAGTAGGGCACTTCTTTAGAAATCAGCCGACCCGTTTTCATCAGTGCATTAGTAATGCCATCGCCGGTGATTTTATGGATAACGCCAAGTACATCAAAGCCCGTACTGATCACTTGGTTTACCGCGCCAAAATGCTTGGCTTGGAAATCCAATACTTTTTGCTCTGTGGTGCTGATATAAGGTGTACGTAGTTTACGGACTAACTGACCCATGCTGTTATCGACTGGACAGGCGATAGTACAAAGCTGACAGGCAGCGCAGGTATCAATCACATCGTATTTTGCATCGGCGCGCATTTTAGCGGCCGCAGCTTTATCACCGGACTGCTCTAAGCGTTCGATTTCACGCAGAGTAGCGATACGTTGACGTGGCGAGAAGTTAAGTGCTGATGTTGGGCAGGTTTTTTCGCAGAAGCCACATTCAATACATCTATCAACAAAATCATCGACAACAGGGCAGGGCTTAATATTTTTAACGTGGACGTTCGCATCATCGTTAAGAATAACGCCTGGGTTTAGAATACCCTGAGGATCAAATAGTTGTTTGATGCTCTTCATCAAAGTGTAAGCATCTTGTCCCCATTCTTTTTCAACAAATGGTGCCACAGCGCGGCCGGTGCCATGCTCAGCTTTCATTGAGCCGTTGTACTTGTTAATCACCATATCGGCAATATCGTCCATAAAGGCATGGAAGCGGTCAATATCGGCTTGAGTGGAGAAGGTAGGAGTAATAATGAAGTGGAAGTTACCTGCTAGCGCGTGGCCATAAATACAGCCTTCAGGGTAACCATGTTTATGGAAAAGCTCAGTGATATCGTGAGCTGCTGCGGCTAGATGTTCAAGCTCAAAGGCCACGTCTTCGATGATAACTGAGGTTCCTTTTGGACGCTCGCCACCGACAATGGGGAAAAGCCCTTTACGCATCGCCCAGTACTTGTCGTAAACCGCGGGATTGGTACTGAATTCCATCGGACGGATGAAGTCAAAACCAGCCAGCTTGGTACTGACATCTTGGGTATAGCGTTCGAGCGTTTGAGCATCATCCGCACGGGATTCTATCAATAGAATCGCCGATAATGCAGGCAGTTCCGACAACCAATCTGGCATGCCTGGCTTGCCTGTTACCGCTTTAATGGATGGCCAGTCAAGGAGTTCGGCCGCAGAAACACTTTCACCATTAATCAGCGGAATGGCGCGTGCAGCATCTTCCATATTATGGAATACAGCCATGGCTGAGGCTTTAAATTTAGCTTCATTTACAGTGTGGTAAGTGACTTCGTTAATGAAAGCTAACGTACCTTCCATCCCGACCATTAAGTGGTTAATGATGTCAAATGGGTCGGTAAAATCGATTAAGGAGTTAATACCGTAGCCAGTGGTATTTTTGATGGAATACTTTTTACGAATGCGCTCGGCCAATACGGTGTTATGGCGTGTCAGATGGGAGAGCTCGCTCAGATCTTGCAGTAATTTTCCGTGGGTCTTAGCAAACTCAGCCTTAGATTTTTCACAGCCAGTATCGAGTTCAGTGCCATCGGCAAACAACAGTTTTGCCGATGCGATGGTTTGGTAACTGTTTTGAGCAGTACCACAGCACATGCCTGAAGCGTTGTTAGCAACAATTCCGCCAATTTTTGCCGAAGCAATCGTCGCTGGATCGGGGCCGATTTTGCGATTCAGTGGCGCAAGCGCAGCATTCGCGTCTGAACCAATAACGGCGGCACCTAAGGTAATTTGTTTTGCATCGCTACTGACTTCAATCTTTCTAAAACCATCATGGCCAAGGATAAGTAGTATCCCTTCACCAATCGCTTGGCCAGATAAACTGGTGCCTGCTGCTCTAAATGTGACGGGCGCATTATGCTTGCGGGCAACGGCTAAGGTGAGTTTTACCTGTTCTAAGGTCTCGGTATGGACAACAACTTCGGGCACGATTCTGAAGTAGCTGGCATCGGTAGACCAAGCAAAACGACGGACGGGATCATCCGTCACCGGACGATCACCTAATTGTGTTCTGAGATCACTGATGACCTCTTTGTAGTTAATCGACATAACATCACTCTCTTTATCTTATAGAAGAAAGTCGAAGTCACTCGGCGTGACTTCGAACAAGATGGATTAGAAGCCACCCCAAAGTGTTGCGATAGTGCCTGCAAGTAAGGCGTAGCCAAGGGCAACAGGCATGGTTTTACGAATAATTTCCGACTCTCTACCCGCCATACCTACTACAGTTGCTGCGGCAACCACGTTCATTACGCACATCATGTTACCGGCGTTTGCACCGATACCTTGCAGTGCCAATATCAGCGTATGGTTCATGCCAACATTATCAGCCACACTGTATTGCAGGCTTGAGAACATCATGTTTGAGAACGTCGCTGAACCTGACAGGAAGGCACCAAAAATCCCCACGATAGGCGCCATCCATGCCCATACCGCGCCCATTGAATGGCCCAACATATCGGCTAAGGCCACTGGCATAGAGGCTAGTCCAGCACCATTAGCACCTGAGTTTAAGAAGATTTTCACCATAGGTACTGAAGCACCTAATGAAATAATCGTCGGTAACATTGATTTGCATGAAACACCGATGGATTGCTTAATCGCAGGACTTTTCATTTTGAACAGGAAGAAACCGATAATACACACTGCGACGAAGAAGGCGCCAGGGGCGTATAAGGTTGCAAAGCTCGCTTTAAGCTCAGTACCCATCAGGCCTGTCCAGCTAATGTTGAAACTCGATAACCAAGCTTTCAGTGGCGTGACTGTACGAGATAACACTAACAGCGCAGCCATGATGATATAAGGTGTCCAGGCGGCAATTTGTGAAAACTGGGCTTTCGCTTCGATCTTCACACCTTCTTGGTTGTCATTCTCTGCGAAATCATTCCAAGGTGTTTTAGGCAGTAGGTAGCCCTTACGCGCAACAGGGATCACCAGTGCCATACCGATTAATGCACCAATAACTGATGGGAATTCAGGGCCTGCAAGGTAGTTAATAATCCAGGCGGGGACAGTAAAGGCAAGACCTGCGAAAATCGCAAATTTCCAAATGGCTAAGCCTTCTTTAAAGGATTTGTTGCGGCCAAAGAACCCGGTCAGCATCGTCACCATAACCAGTGGAATTAATGAACCTGTGATTAAGTCGATAGTGATCATATGCATTACGATATATCGAGCATAACCCGCATAGGTTCCACCATGGGCAGCAAACTGCTCAGCAGCCATGCTTACACCACCTTGGATAAGACCCTGTTCCATCCCAAAGAGCACGGGTAAACCAATTGCCCCAAATGATACGCAGGCTGAGTCAGCAATTAAGGCGACTACGGCGGCGGCGACAGGAGGTACTCCCAGTAATACCAGCAGTGGCGCGCCAATGGCGGCTGGCGTACCAAAGCCTGCGCTACCTTCGATAAAGGCGCCGAATAACCAACAAATAATAATCACCTGTACACGGGCATCGGCACTGATGTTAGTGAAGCCTGCTCGGATAGTATCCATTGCACCTGAATATTTCAGAGTATTAAGTAGGAATACCGCACCGAAGATGATGGTTAATGGCGTGATCGCTGACAGCAGTCCTTCAAGAACGGATGCGGCCAATAGAGTGGTATCCATTTGCCAAATAAATACGGCGGCGATGGCCGTAACTACCATGGAAATGGGCATAGCTTTTGACGCGGGCATTCTCAGTAATACAAGAAAGATCATTACACTGAGCACTGGCGTCAAGCTGGCGAAGAGTTGGAGTATTGTCATGCTTGCCTCTACATAAAGTGGTCTGTCTTATTTTTTATAGGAATCTTATTGGTGCTTCGATATCAGAACTTATGGTGGATAAATCAGCAGTATTCACTACTAATAATCACTGTTACGACATTCTGTGGTGTGTACTAGACGCTATTCGGGGTTGAACTTATATGATCTAGATCATTTTGACTGCTGTATGAAATGCTAATTTACAGTGCTGCGGGAGGCTTCTCTCATAGGATTTCTTCAACTGTGACCAATGTCACTTAAAGAGTGGTTTGTATATTCCTGTTATTAGTAATTTATTTAACTTTTATGCTTTTTAGTTATAAAAAATCAGATCTTCACTAAATTAGCGATCAGTATTGCAATTAACTGATCCATTTATTTCATTAATGGGCACTTAATGAATTTTTAAGACAATATTAAGGTGTGATCTGCGTCACTCAGGCTCTCATTAAAAGGAACGGTGGTTTTTAATGATTTATTTTAAATATATGATTTTTATTATTTTATATGATTTTTAGATGGAGATTTTTAGTGTGATCTAGCTCACGCTTTATCGGGCGGGGAAATTGAGTGTGAGCAATGTCACTTTATGAAATATGAGTTAATCTGAAATTTAATAACGGTTAATAAAGCTGTTTACAGCAATGCAGCTGCACAACTCCATTTTGTTAACAACTATAGTCAGTCATTGTCTATATTTTTTTATGGTAGGTTGCTTGAGTTAAGCTTCGCATCATCTCATCGTACAAACTCAAAACAACTTACTGCCCCAGCCAAGTTTGCTTCGTAATACATGGAAGTAATTATGGCCTTTAGGATGGATAAGCCTAAGTTGCTCAGAGCTGCGGCGCACGATGATCTCATCACCGGGTAATACTGCTAAATGCACATGGCCATCACAGCTAACCTCAAGGTTTTCGCCATTTTCAGGGGAAACCACCATCTTAATGGTGCTGCAAGCATCGACCACAATAGGACGGCATGACAAGGTGTGTGGAAACATCGGGACTAAAATTAATGCCTGTAAATTGGGGGTGAGAATCGCCCCACCTGCTGACAGTGCATAGGCGGTTGACCCCGTGGGAGTGGAAACTATCATGCCATCGGCGCGTTGGCTGTACATGAATTGATTGTCAATATAGACTTCAAATTCAATCATGTGAGCGATCTTCCCCGGATGCAGCACCGCTTCATTTACCGCGGTATTACTGGCTTTTAGCTGTCCATGGCGATAGACCTCTGCCTCAAGTAAAAAACGGTGTTCGGTATCAAACTCACCATCGAGCACTTTAGCGAGCGCCTCTTCGAATGCATCCGGCGGTAAATCCGTTAAAAAGCCAAGGTTGCCACGGTTTACACCAATCACGCCCACATCGAAGCGCGCCAGCACTCTGGCGGCGCCGAGCATATTGCCATCACCGCCAACGACTATCGCTAAATCACAACGCTCGCCAATCTCTAATAAATCAACCGCCACAATTTGTGGGCCTAACTCAGTTGCTACCCGCTCTTCTACGAGGACTTCATAACCTTGCATCGTCAGCCAGTGGTGCAGACGTTTGAGGGTTTGATTTGTCCCTGGATGATGCGGCTTACCAATTAGGCCAATGGTGTGGAACTTTGTGGTCATATTTATGCTAGATCTGGCCTTAGGCCTTGAAACGTCAAAATTGATCCCCATAATATGCCCAGAGTATTTAGAAACAAAGCATTTTTAGCTGGAGTGAAAATGAGCAACGAGTCGATTAAAGCAGAACAGGATCTGATCCAAGAGGGTGTAGAGTCTGAAGTTTCTACCGAAGAAGCAAGTCTGATTGATGAGCTTACCCAAGCCAATTTCCGTATTGAAGAGCTGGAACAGTTACTCGCTGACGCTTTGGCGAAAGTTGATGAGCAAAAAGATTCAGTAATACGTGCAGCTGCCGAAGTGGATAACATTCGTCGTCGCGCTGCGATGGATGTAGAGAAAGCCAATAAGTTTGCTCTGGAAAAATTCGCCAACGAATTGCTGCCAGTGATAGACAATATGGAGCGAGCGCTGCAAGGGACTAATCCGCAGGATGAAACCACTAAAGCTATCTATGAAGGTGTTGAGTTAACACAAAAGAGTTTGTTGACCGCTGTGGCGAAATTTGGTGTAAAACAAATTGATCCTCAAGGACAAGCCTTCAACCCTGATCAACATCAAGCGATTGGTATGCAACCAAGTGCTGAATTCCCAGCCAATACTGTGATGTTAGTAATGCAAAAAGGCTACGAACTGAATAGCCGTTTATTGCGCCCAGCCATGGTGATGGTGTCTCAAGGTGGCCCTAGCCAAGAGTCAGCTTCGATTGATATTGAAGCTTAAGCGGTAAAACGTTAAACCAATAAAAAGGACTGCCGATACAGTCCTTTTTATTTGTCTGTTGCTTTTCTATTTGCCGTTAATCGTGAATTATCACGTTTGTAGTATTGATGGGAGCTTAGCCCCCATCAATAATCAATCGGCGAGATAGGCATTAATCTGCGCTAACATGCCTTCGGCATCGAGTTGTAAGTCATGGATCACTTCTTCTGGTGATCCATGTTTAATAAACTCATCGGGCAAGCCAATTTGTAGTACAGGTTTAGGCATTTTAAGCTTTTGCAGAAGCTCTAGCACACCTGAGCCAGCGCCGCCCATAATGGCGTTTTCTTCCACTGTGACGAGCACATCGTGGGTTTGAGCCATCTCTTTGACTAAATCCACATCCAGCGGTTTCACAAAGCGCATATCGACCACTGTTGCATCTAAACTCTCTGCGGCAGTGAGTGCTGCGGCTAAGGTAGTCCCGAAGTTAAGCATCGCGATACGTTTGCCTAAACGCTTAATCACCCCTTTACCAATTGGCAGTGCCGTCATGGCTTCAACTTGAGTCGCACCTGTTGCACTACCTCTTGGATAGCGTACCGCGCTTGGGCCTGCATCATAGCAATACCCGGTATACAGCATCTGGCGACATTCATTTTCATCCGATGGCGCCATAATCACCATATTTGGGATACAGCGCATAAAGCTTAAATCGAACGCCCCTTGATGGGTTGGGCCGTCGGCACCGACAATACCTCCACGGTCAATCGCAAATAGTACGGGTAAACGCTGCAATGCGACGTCGTGGATCAGCTGATCATAGCCGCGTTGCAAGAAAGTCGAATAAATGGCGACCACAGGTTTATAGCCCTCACAGGCAAACCCTGCGCCTAAGGTCACCGCATGTTGCTCGGCAATGGCTGCATCAAAATATTGTTTTGGGAAGCGCTGCGAGAACTCCACCATACCCGACCCTTCACGCATGGCAGGGGTAATGCCTAAGACTTTTTCATCCTGCTCAGCGATATCACATAACCATTTGCCAAACACTTGGGAAAAGGTTGGTAGTCCCGGCTTAGTCGCTGGCTTCTTAAACTGTGATGGGTCAAATTTAGGGACGGCGTGCCAACCGATAGGATCTTTTTCTGCTGGCTCATAACCGCGACCTTTTTTGGTCATAATGTGTAGCACTTGTGGCCCCTTGAGATTGCGCATATTGCGCAGGGTTTCCACTAGGGCATCGACATCGTGGCCATCGATAGGGCCGATATAGTTAAAGCCTAACTCTTCAAACAGTGTGCCAGGAACCACCATGCCTTTGAGGTGTTCTTCGGTGCGCTTGGCCATTTCTTTGATAACAGGCATGCCCTTGAGCACTTTCTTGCTGCTTTCACGAATCGTGGTGTAGAAGCGGCCTGACATCAATTGGGCTAAGTGATTGTTGAGTGCGCCGACATTTTCTGAAATCGACATTTCATTATCGTTTAGCACCATCAGCATATCATTGTGCAAATCACCCGCGTGGTTCATTGCCTCGAACACCATGCCGCCTGTCATGGCACCATCGCCAATCACGGCAACCACTTTACGGCCTGCCTGTTCTTTTTCGGCTGCAACGGCCATGGCTAATGCGGCACTGATGGAGGTGCCTGAGTGGCCTACGCTAAAGGTGTCATATTCACTTTCTTCCCGCCAAGGGAAGGGGTGTAAACCGTTCTTTTGCCTAATGGTGTGCATTCTATCACGGCGACCAGTGAGGATTTTATGGGGATAGGCTTGGTGACCAACATCCCAAATCAAACGGTCAAACGGGGTGTTATAGACATAATGCAGGGCAACAGTCAGCTCGACTGTGCCAAGCCCAGAGGCAAAATGTCCGCTGGACATGCCAACGGACTTAAGAAGGAACTCCCGCAACTCATCGGCCAATTGGGGTAATAGGGCCTGTGGAAGCTGGCGGAGTTCATTAGGTGTGTTGGCCTGTGCCAACACCGGAAACTGAGAAATGTCCAAACTCATAGCGAGATACTTCGTCTCTTTTTATATTCTTCGCTCAATAATATAGCGGGCGAAGTCTGCAATTAACTGGCTATTGTATGGCAATTTAGCCAGCGCTGATAGTGCCTCTTGGATCAGTTGCGCGGCGGTATCTTTTGCGCCTTGCAGTCCAAGTAGTTGCGGAAAAGTACTCTTATTTGACTCGGCATCTGAGCCTTGAGGTTTGCCGAGTTCTTCCGTGGTGGCAATAATGTCCAGAATATCGTCTTGGACTTGGAAGGCAAGTCCTACGGCATGGGCAAATTCCATCATAGTCTGATATTGATCTTTTGGCGCGTTCGCGGCAATCAATGCTAACTCAACGGCGCAGCTGATCAGCGCCCCTGTTTTCATATTATGCAGTTGAGTTAATGCTTTAAGATCAATGTGCTTATCGGTGGAGGCTAAGTCGATGGCTTGACCGCCACACATCCCCCGATAACCAGAGGCTTTTGCCAATGCTCTGACCATAGCGATATGTTGCTCGCTGGTAATCCCTGGCACGGCTTCAGTCACAATCTCAAAAGCTAAGGTTTGTAGTGCATCCCCAGCAAGAATTGCGGTGGCTTCATCGAAAGCGATATGCACTGTGGGTTGACCACGGCGAAGTGCATCATCATCCATAGCGGGTAAATCGTCATGGATTAACGAATAGGCGTGGATGCATTCAATCGCGGCGGCGCAGGCATCGAGTTTTTCAAGTGCTACACCAAACATTTGCCCGACACTGTAAACCAAGAAGGGACGAATGCGTTTTCCCCCTAAAAGGGCGCCATGGGTCATCGCGGCTTTTAACTGAGGAGCTGTATCTTCGAGTGTACTAAAACGTTGTTTTAATTGGTTATCAACTCGTAGTTGATATTCTTTTATTGCATTGACTAACACGCTTATTCGCCCTCAACGGCATAGGGAGAGAGGGGCGCATTTTCATCCTGCTTGAGTAAAATGGCCACTTTTTGCTGAGCTTGTTCAAGTTTTGCCTGGCTGTTACGCACCAGATTGATGCCTCGTTCAAATTGTTTTAACGCATCATCGAGAGAGACATCGCCCTGCTCTAACTCAGCAACGATGCGCTCGAGTTCACCAAGGGATTCTTCAAAACTGAGATTTTCGGGTTTCTTTGCCACGTTAATAATTCCTTTGAAAGAGCGGACACAAGGTATATCAGGGCGGCTCAAGGGTCAAATTCAGTCGATGGATATTTGCTCGATAGCACGCTTTGTTGCTGAATTTTTTTCAGAAAATAGAAATTGCCACTAAACTTGCTTAGAGCTTGTCCGATAAATGACAATAGTAGCATTATGCTTATAATCATCTTAAGACATCATAAAATAAGGCTTGGGTTAAGACCAAAGTGTTAACCGTTGACGGATGACATTTAGTGTTATTTTGCCAATAGAGTCAGTATCATGTCGTTTATACAGAATATTGAGGAGCCGTTGTGGATTTAGCTACAGTTATTGGACTAGTCGGGGGCTTTGGTTTTATCCTTTGGGCCATGATGACCAGCGGCGGCATTGCCATTTTTATCGACGTCCCCTCTGTTTTTATCGTATTCGGTGGTTCCTTCTTCGTCGTGATGATGAAATTCAATTTAAAACAGTTTTTAGGTGCGGTAAAAATCGCAGTAAAAGCCTTTATGTTTAAAATTGATAAACCTGAAGATCTTATCGAACAATCAGTGACGATGGCTGATGCGGCGCGTAAAGGTGGATTTCTTGCTCTTGAAGAAGCACAAATTTCCAACAGTTTTATGCAAAAAGCCGTCGATATGTTAGTGGATGGTCATGACGGTGAGGTGGTGCGTGCCGCGCTTGAAAAAGATATCGCCCTCACCGAAGAGCGCCATCGTAACGGCATTGCCATTTTCCGAGCTTTTGGTGACGTAGGACCCGCGATGGGGATGATTGGTACCCTAGTGGGCTTGGTGGCGATGTTATCCAATATGTCGGACCCGAAATCGATTGGCCCTTCAATGGCGGTTGCGTTGTTAACTACCCTATATGGTGCGGTAGTGGCTAACATGGTGTGTATTCCTATCGCCGATAAATTAAGCCTTAGAATGGGTGAGGAAATGCTAAACCGTAACTTGATTATGGATGCGGTATTGGCGATTCAAGATGGCCAAAACCCTCGAGTAATTGAAGGCTTTTTGAAAAACTATCTTGCTGAAAAACAGCGGAAAATCGATACAACGGACGGAGAGTAGCCCATGGCTAAGTGCAACTGTCCACCGCCCGGAGCACCACTCTGGTTGGCAACATTTGCCGATTTGATGTCCCTCTTGATGTGTTTCTTCGTGTTGCTGCTGTCATTCTCCGAAATGGATGTGATGAAGTTTAAGCAGATTGCAGGTTCGATGAAGTATGCATTTGGGGTGCAAAACAAAGTCGAAGTCAAAGATATTCCTAAGGGGACGTCTGTGATTGCCCTCGAGTTCCGTCCTGGTCGTCCCGATCCCACGCCGATTGAGATCATCAACCAACAAACCAATGAAATGACCGAACCCACGTTGGATTTCCAAGCGGGGGAAGATGATAGTGCGGGTGGGGTACAACAACAGAACGGTTCGCAGCGAGGTGGCGAAGCAACGGCTACAGCCCAAGAAACCGCAGATGCAGTGAAGGCCGAGGCTGCGGCAGCGCAGGATAAGATTAATCAGCAAGTGAAAAAAATGGCGCAGGAGCTCAATAAAGAGATCACCGATGGGGCGATTGAAATTGAGTCACTTGGACAGCAGATTATTATTCGAATCCGTGAAAAAGGTTCATTTGCCTCAGGCTCTGGTTTCCTACAACCGCGATTTAAACCAGTGGTGCGTTCGGTGGGTGAGTTGCTCAAAGATGTGCCGGGAATTATTACCGTATCGGGTTATACCGACGATATGCAGATAAGTGATGAGCTCTATAGCTCAAACTGGGATCTCTCCAGTAAACGTGCTGTAGCTGTGGCTGATGTGTTATTGCAGGTCAAGGGCTTTGATCCTAAACGGATGAAAGTGGTCGGTATGGCCTCAAATAATCCAATTGTTTTAAATGATTCGCCTGAAAATCGCGCGCGAAATCGTCGAGTTGAGATTGCGATTGAACAAGGTAAAGCAAAAGAATCCGAAGAAATTCAAGTAGGTAAATAGCTTTTAATCCAAATAAGTTATTTGATAAAAACGCCGTGACTTGCTCACGGCTTTTTTATTTGGGCTTTTTTGACTATAAGTTCAACTGTGCGTAAGCGCACGCCACGAGCAGCCCTAGTGTGGAAACAGGTGCGCCAATCGCCGTGAGTTTGTTATAATCCGGCGATTATTCTTTTAACCAATTTTGCTGTTGCCAAAATTGCCCGCGGAAATCCCATGAAGTTTATTGTAAAGCTGTACCCAGAAATCATGATGAAGAGTAAGCCTGTGCGCATGCGCTTCACTAAAATGCTTGAAACCAACATCCGTAACGTGCTCAAAAAAGTTGATGAAGATGCTAAAGTGCAACGTCAATGGGACCGTATTTGGGTAAAGGTGCCAAATGATAAACCTGAATTAGCTCAGGCCTTTGGTGAGCGTTTAGCTTGTATCCCTGGGATCGCCCACGTAGTGCAAGTGGATGAATACAGCTTTACGTCAGTTGATGATATCTACCAGCAAGTATTACCCGTTTATCGCGACCAAATTGCCGGCAAAACCTTCTGTGTACGTGTCAAGCGCACTGGTAATCACGATTTTAACTCTATTGAAGTAGAGCGTTATGTCGGTGGTGGTTTAAACCAGTTTACCGATGCGATTGGCGTGCGCTTAAAGAACCCCGAAGTCACTGTTAACCTCGAAATCGAGGGCGATAAACTGTATATGGTGACTAAGCGTATCGAAGGCTTAGGCGGTTTCCCAATGGCAACGCAGGAAGATGTGTTGTCGTTAATTTCGGGCGGTTTTGACTCGGGCGTATCGAGTTATCAATTTATTAAGAAGGGCGCTCGTACCCATTACTGTTTCTTCAACCTAGGCGGCGCGCAGCACGAGATTGGCGTTAAGCAGGTTGCTTACCATTTGTGGAAAACCTATGGTGAATCCCACAAGGTGAAGTTTGTGTCCGTGCCGTTTGAGCCTGTGGTGGCCGAGATTTTAGAGAAAATCGACAATGGTCAAATGGGCGTGGTGCTCAAGCGTATGATGATGCGCACCGCGGCACGTATTGCTGAGCGTATGGGCATTCAGGCGATTGTAACAGGTGAAAGCTTGGGTCAAGTGTCGAGCCAAACCTTAACCAACTTAAACGTGATTGATCGTTGCACCGATATGTTGATTTTGCGTCCGCTGATCACTATGGATAAGCAAGATATTATCAATGAATGCCGCCGTATCGGCACCGAAGATTTTGCTAAGTCTATGCCGGAATATTGCGGTGTGATTTCACAAAAGCCGACTGTTAAAGCGGTACTGGCTAAGGTGGAAGCGGAAGAGACGAAATTCTCTGAGGATTTGATTGACCGTATCATAGAGCAAGCCGTGGCTATTGATATCCGGGAGATAGCAGAACAAATGAATACCCGTATCACTGAAACTGAGACCGTTGTTGCTATCGACACCAATGAAGTGGTGATTGATATTCGCGCCCCAGAGGAAGAAGAGAATAAACCGCTGGAGATTGAAGGCGTGGAAATCAAGCGCATTCCTTTCTTCAAATTAGCGACTCAGTTTGCCGATCTCGATAAGCAAAAGACTTACCTGCTGTACTGTGAGCGTGGCGTGATGAGTAAATTACAGGCACTTTACCTGATTGAGCAAGGTTATCACAATGTTAAGGTTTACCGCCCTTAAGCGATAACCAGCAAAGTGTATGCAAGGTCAAGCCTCGGGTTTGACCTTGATATGCAGCAATCTACGGGATTATGAATACAAAAAAGCCGCATTGGAATGCGGCTTTTATGTTATTGCGAAGCAGTGCAATTTACTCGGTTTTGACCACTTGCTGTGCTGGTAACACCTCATCGGCAATCAATAAGGTGGGATCTTGCAGCGCTTCTTGGTGCATTTTTTCCATCGTTGCCGTCAGTTCGGCATTGATACTTGTTTGTAAATCACTGGTGTCGATAATAATTTCAGCATTGATAACATTAGCGTAGACATTGGCACTGAGTGCGCTGACTAACACTAACGCAAAAGCAGATTTTAAATTGAACATAGTCGCCTCCGGGCTGACAAAGTATTGCTGTCAGACATTCCCATCACCCGTTCGAGATTGTCCAACTCATGTGTTTCGTTGGCGCAAAATTTAATCAAAAATGCTGGCCTTTACAAACGATTAAATGTAACAATACGGATTAGAAAAACTAATTAAAAATTGAGATAGAGATCACTATGTCAAGACGCTTACCACCACTGAATGCGGTTAAAGCATTTGAGGCCGCCGCACGGCATTTGAGCTTTACTCGAGCGGCTGAAGAATTGTTTGTGACTCAGGCTGCGGTGAGTCATCAAATTAAAGCGCTGGAAGATTTTCTCGGATTAAAATTATTTCGCCGAAAAAATCGTTCACTGCTGCTAACCGAGGAAGGCCAGAGTTATTTTCTCGATATTAAGGACATCTTTATTCAATTGGCAGATGCGACCGATAGGCTGCTCGCACGTAGTGCTATTGGTTCGTTGACCGTGAGCATGTCGCCAAGCTTTGCGATTCAGTGGCTGGTGCCGCGTCTGTCCAAGTTTAGTGAAAAGAATCCTGATATTGACGTACGGATCAAGGCGGTGGACACAGAGGCCAGTTCCTTAACTGACGATGTTGATGTCGCGATCTATTATGGTTTAGGCAATTGGCCTGGGCTGCGGGCCGATAAACTTCGCAATGAAGTGCTTATTCCGGTGTGTTCACCCATGCTGTTAAATGGCCCTAAGCCGCTGTCAAAGCCGGAAGATTTAAAACACCACACATTGCTACACGATATGAGTCGCCACGATTGGCAGGCGTGGTTTAGACAATGCGGTATTACCGATATCAATGTGAACCAAGGTCCAATTTTCAGTCATTCTTCCCTCGTCTTGCAGGCGGCAGCTCATGGTCAAGGTGTGGCGTTAGGTTATAGCGTGTTGGCTCGGCCCGATATTAAGGCGGGACGACTGGTATGCCCATTCCAAGAAGTGCTAGTGAGCAAAGATGCTTACTACCTCGTTTGCCAACAGAATCATGCCGAGCTGGGTAAAGTGGTCGCGTTTCGTGAGTGGATGTTAGATATGTTTGCCGAGGAGTCACGCAGTGAGTTGTTGCCCGGATAATCCCTCGGTAAATGTTGCACTGAGTGCCCATGTGTTAGAAGGTGAACCCTCAGAGATCTTGATTTTATTTGCCCATGGCGCGGGAGCGAATCGAGACTCAGACTTTATGTGCCAAATGGCAGCAGGTCTTGTTGCCAAGGGCTTTCAAGTGATGCGTTTTAACTTTCCCTACATGCAGGCTAATGCCATGGATGGTAAAAAGCGACCGCCAGACAGGGCTCCAAAGCTGCTTGCCTGTTTTAGCGAGATGCTCGATGTGGCACACGCTCAGCCTAAGGTTAAGCGTGTGGTCTTGATGGGCAAATCCATGGGCGGACGCATGGCGGCTTTACTGGCTTGTGATAGCGTACAAGCCAGCCGTATCGATAGGGTTATTTGTTTAGGTTATCCCTTTATTCCGCTTAAGGGCGGTGAGCCTAGGTTGGAACCCCTGAACGACTGCCAAGTGCCCGTGTTAGTGCTGCAAGGGGAGCGGGATAAGTTTGGCGGCAAGATGCAAATCCCCACTAATGATATTCAAATTGAATACTTAGCTGATGGGGATCATAGTTTTGTCCCAAGAAAGTCGTCAGGTACGACTGAAGCGGCTAACCTTGCACTGGCTGTTGATTTATCAGCAAAATTTATTGGCTAATGTTTCTTCTTGATATGACGTAAAGTGCTCAGAGTCTGGATTAACGGCTCGGGCGTCATCCGTTGTAAAGCCTATTGGTTTTTGGAGGTTAAAATGCGTAAAGGATTGTTGTTACTCGCCGCGGTAAGCGGTTTTTTTGCGGTCGCGCTAGGTGCTTTTGGTGCCCACGGTTTAAAAGCCGTGGCGCCCCCAGAGTTGATTGAAGTGTTTAATCTTGGGGTGCAATACCACTTCTACCATACCTTTGCCTTGATTGTGGTTGCTTTTGCGGGGCAGTGGTTAACCTCACGTTTACTCGATTGGGCGGCGTATTTATTTATTGCGGGTATAGTGCTGTTTTCTGGCTCGCTCTACGGTTTGGCGCTGGTCGGCAGCAAATGGTTTGGCCCTATCACGCCGATGGGCGGCGGCTGTTTCCTCTTAGGTTGGTTATTGCTGGCCGCGGCCGTATGGCGCCATAAAGTGGTGGATGGTAACGAGTCATAATGCTTGTATGGCGCAGCTACTGCGCCGTGCGTCCACGCAGCCAATAGCACAAAAGCCCGATAGCAAATCGGGCTTTTGTGTATTGAAATTGCTATACTGGCGCCCAAATCGATAGTCGGCCATGTTTATGGCTTGGATTTCTTAAGGATCTCCATGAAAAACCTATTTTTATTTTGCCGTGCAGGCTATGAGAAAGAATGCGCAGCAGAAATCCAACAGCGAGCCGCCGAGCTCAATGTGGGTGGCTTTGTTAAGGCCAACAATAACGATGCCTATGTGGTATACCAATGTTTTGACGATGATGGCGGCGATACCTTGGCTAAGCAGCTGTCGTTAGATTCGCTGATCTTTGCTCGTCAGATGTTTGCCGCGAGTGAACTGCTAGCCGATTTGCCCGAGTCTGACCGTGTCAGCCCGATTGTGGCAGCGCTCAGTGAGGTGAGTAAAGCGGGCGAGCTGAGGGTTGAAACCCCTGATACCAATGAAGCAAAAGAGCTGTCGGCATTTTGCCGTAAGTTTACTGTGCCTTTGCGCCAGCATTTGAAAAAATCAGGTAGTTTACTGGCGCAGGAAAACCCTAAGCGTCCGATTATTCATGTGTGTTTTGTTGGCCCAGGACGCGCCTACGTTGGTTATTCCTTCAGCAACAACAGCTCACCCTATTTTATGGGGATCCCGCGCCTGAAAATGGCTGCCGATGCACCAAGTCGTTCAAGCCTGAAACTCGATGAAGCATTCGCGCAGTTTGTGCCTAAAGAAGCGCAGGAAGAGCGGGTTCGCAGCGGCATGAATGCGGTGGACTTAGGCGCTTGCCCAGGTGGCTGGACCTATCAGTTAGTGCGTCGTGGCATGATGGTCTCCGCGGTCGATAATGGCCCAATGAACGAAAAACTGATGGAAACCGGACAAGTGAAACATTTCCGTGAGGATGGTTTCCGCTTCGAGCCACAGCGTAAAAACATTTATTGGTTAGTGTGTGACATGGTTGAAAAACCCGCGCGCGTGGCTGAGCTGATTGAGGCTTGGGCCATCAATGGCTGGTTTAAAGAAGCCATTTTCAACCTCAAGCTGCCGATGAAGAGCCGTTATAAAGAAGTGATGGCGATTTTGAATACCATGCAGGAAATCCTCAAGGAAAATGGTATCAACGAATTCCAGTTGCAGTGTAAGCACTTATACCATGACCGCGATGAAGTGACGGTGCACTTATGGCTTAAACCTAGCCAGCCTTGGAACTAATCTACGGTTTTTTACCGTTCTGTTAGTGAGTGAAGCCCCAAGTCATGTTTGGGGCTTTTTATTTGGCTGTTCTGCTAAATGGCGGGCATAAAAAACGCACCCTAAGGTTAATGCCGTTCACTTAAGAGTGAACGGCATTTTTCTTTGGTCTAACCGGAAACTTGTTTTTGCTCATTTTAAGGACTCGTGGATATGCCCTTTCCCGTTTACCATCCAGCTTAAATTGCCGTGCATTTCGTTCTATATCCAATACGTCTCTCGGGACATTCCCCGGTGTTTGTGATGACAGTTGTGTCAACTTGAAGATGATATAACTCGCCGCATCCCGAAAACTCAGTTGATTGGGATGGACCGATGGCAAGCTTTTAGCCATCAGCAACATCTTATATCTAATGAGATTATAGGCCAGTAGCACGCCCCATAACTCTTGAGTCACCAGCTCCGGTAGTTGACTGCGGAGCGTAAAACGGCTCTCCAGTAGATGTTGTTTCATCTCTCTATAGCCCAGTTCGATTTCCCATCGATGGGCATATAAGTCGACGATGTCTTCGCTGGGGTAACGCATCGGGTCTGTCAACGAGGTCAAAATGGCGACTGACTTACCTTTCACTGTCTTAGTCAATAAACGCGCTTCAAGAGTTTCAGGGAGCTGCGGCCATTTCTTTCTGGCTTGAGGTGTCGTGGTGAGTTTCACCCTCTGGTCATGCTTTCCTAGCGTTCGCACCACCTCATATTGAGTGCCTTTCTTCAATGGCAACAACCAGTGGCTATCAGGTTGCGCTTGCTGCCAAGCGTGCAGCAGGCCGAGCGAGTAAAATCCTCGGTCAAATAGGGTTAGGCTGTGATTAGGAATGCTAGGAATGAGCTGGGACGCTAAGTTCATTTCATTTTCGGCAACCGAATCAAAGGCGCTGTTGACCAACAAATGGCTGCTTAATTCCATCAAGCAAACCATGCGAATTTGCGGATAAGCCGCTTCGCCTAAAGCGTTGGCGGTTCGTCCAAAGGCGGCTTGATTTTGGACACTATCGGGTGTCCGCCACACGACACCGTCAACACCATACAAGTTAAGGCCGCACCAATGAGGATGTTCAGCTCTCGCGTGCCAGGTATTGGCGCTGCGGCTAAATACTTCTCTAATAACCTCACTGCCCAATCGTTTACGCGCCTGAGTCACGGCGCTGCGTGCAACATAATCAATCTCTTGCGGCAAAACAATGTCGAGTTTGTTGATGAGTGACCGAACAGACTCCCCTCGGAACAAAGCCATTCCGATAACGGCCCAAATCATCGCGTCCATCGGCAATTTACGCCGTCTTAACGTCGCAACGCCCTGGGAGTCTAGGCAAGATTGAATTAACTCAGGTTCTAACACATCAGCTAAGCAGGTGAATTCGGTTAGGCGGGTAATATGGGTACGGGCGAGTGCTTCTGAGAGTTGCATAAAAAATCCGATGACATGAGGTCATCGGATTTTGATCTTTTCAGCGAGATCGTCAAGCGATCTGTCTTAACTGATCGGCATTACACCCTAAGGTGCGTTTTTTGTTTCGCGCAAAGCGATTATGACAGACGGTCAAGCACCGCTTGAGTGAAGTCAGTTGTACCGTGGGTGCCGCCTAAATCGCGAGTCGTACGGTCGCCTTCTTCAATCACTGCCGATACGGCTTTACGGATCATGTCGGCTTTATCAGCCATGCCTAAGTATTCCAGCATTTGGATAGAGGCTAAGATCACTGAGGTTGGGTTAGCGAGGTTTTTACCCGCGATATCTGGCGCGCTGCCGTGAACCGCTTCGAAAATCGCTGCATCACGGCCAATGTTGGCGCCGGGTGCCATACCTAAACCACCGACTAAACCGGCACACAGATCCGACAGAATGTCACCAAACAGGTTGGTGGTCACGATGACGTCGAAGTTTTCTGGGTTCATCACTAACTTCATGCAAGTTGCATCGACGATCATTTCTTCAGTTTTGATGTCTGGGTAGCGTAGGCTCACTTCGCGGGCCACTTTCAGGAACAGACCTGAAGTTGACTTCATGATGTTTGCTTTGTGCACGATAGTGACTTTCTTGCGGTTTTCTTTACGGGCCAGTTCGTAAGCGAAGGTCGCGATTTGCTCTGCGCCTTGGCGAGTGACAATACTGGTCGCTTCTGCGGTGCTGCCGTCTTCAGACACTTTTTGACCGTGGCCTGAGTACATGCCTTCGGTGTTTTCACGCACTGTGATGATATCAATGTTTTCATAACGGGCTTGAGTGCCTTTGAAAGACAACACAGGACGCACGTTCGCGTACAGGCCGAATTTCTTACGTAATGTCACGTTGATAGAGGTGAAGCCTTCGCCTACTGGTGTCGTCAGCGGGCCTTTTAGGGTGATGCGGTTTTTTTCGATCAGTTCTAAAGTACGCTGCGGAAGTAGTTCGCCTTGCTTCTCGAGAGCGGTTAAGCCTGCATCTGCAAATTCATATTCAAAATCACAACCTGCTTTATCAAGAATTTTTAAGGCTGAATCAATAATACTTGGGCCAATTCCATCACCTGGAATTACGGTTATCGTTCTTTTTGACATGGAGAAGTCCTTCCACGGTTCGTCGTTACTGCAATTGTCCGACCCGGGATCAGCCGGGTAACATGACTATGAATTTGGTGTTTTTTCTCACTATTATTTTAACCGTCTTTGGTCAAACTTCACAGGAAATAGTGAGCAATATCACGATTTTTTATTGGGTAAAACTTGTAAAAATACTGGGTTATAACGATGATGGAGAGCCAATGGTTAAAAAAGTCTACTTTAGTCTAACAACTACATAAAAGAGGAAGACATTGAAGTTATTACCTATCACATCGCTAGTGCTGTTATCCCTCGGAATATTGCAGCATGCCCATGCTGAAACTAGCACTAAACCCCTTACCCTAAACGACATCATGCATTTTGAGTCCCTCGAAAAGCCCGTTATCGCTGACAATGGTCAAGTGCTAGCGGTAGAGGTGGCGCCGGATCGTGGCGATAGCCATGGTTTAATTAAAAATCTACAAACAGGTAAAGCGTTTCAGATTGAAGGCGGCTCAGATCCTATCGTGAGTCACACAGGCCGTTATGTAGCGATGGCGGTTAAGCCAAGTTTACTCACCGTTGAAACCAGCGATGCTAAAGCGAAGAAAAAGCTTAAGGCCGATATGGTGCTGCTCGACACTGAAACGGGCACACAAACCAAATTTGAACGGGTAAAAGAATTTGTCTTTAGTGACGATGGCGCGCATTTAGCCATTTGGTTTGAAGCCGACGAAGAGGCCAAAAAAGACGCCAAAGAGAAGAGCGAAGGCACTGATGATAAGCCCAAAGCCGAAAAGGTGAAGATTGATAAGTTCGACCAAGGCCGTCGTTTGAGTTTAGTGAATTTGTCTTCACCATCGCAGCGGGTGGATCTGGAGCATGTGACCGCCTATCAGTTTGATAAAGACAGTCGCCGCTTGGCCGTCGCGGTTAATGATATCGAAGCAAAGCAACATCAATTGCAACTGATTGATTTGAAAAACTACAAAAAATCAACGGCATTTGAGTCTCAAACCCAACAAATTGGCGCGCTAGCACTTTCAAAAAATGGTCGCTGGCTGGCCTTTACTCAAGGTGATGCGAGTGAATTACCCTATGGCCGCAGTTATCAGTTAAGCCTAGTCGATATCGCTTCGGGCAAAATTCGCCCTGTGCCAAACACCAAAGAGTGGACGTTAAACAGTTACGCCAGTTTAAACTTTTCATTAGACAGTGAGCGACTCTTCTTTGGCCGTGTGCCTGAGGTGAGCCAACAGCTCAGCCTGAAGAAAATCGCCGAAGAAAAAGATCTTTATGATAAAGAGATTGTGACTGGCCAGCGCAAACTTAAAGTTTGGCATGGGGACGATCCGCGGATTAAACCCCATGAAATTAAGCAATATGAGGCAGAGCAAAAGCGTACTTATTTAGCGGTACTGCATTTAGGCTCTAACAATGTGGTGCAGCTTGGCGATAAAACGGTGCCGGATGTCACCCTGTCACAGCATAAGCGTTTTATGCTGGCAAGCTCTGACTTACCCTATCGCAAGATGATCACTTGGGCAGGGTTCTATCAAGATTATTATTTGGTGGATATCAATACGGGTCGCAAGTTGCCGCTGTTAACCCAACAACCCAGTGATGCTGAGCCAAGCTTATCGGGCGACGGTAAATATGTGGCCTATTATCAGCAAGGTCATGTGTATTTATACGATATTGCCGAAGGTCGCCGCACTAATCTGACCCAGTCTTTAAAGGTGAGTTTTGCCGATGAAGATCATGATTCTCCCTCCAATGCGCCGGGTTATGGTTTTGGCCCTTGGCTTAAGGACGATGCCGGCTTCCTCGTCTACGATAAATTCGATGTGTGGCAGTTTAATACCGCATCGAAAACGGGCTTTACCTTAACAGCAGGGCTGGGACGCGCTCAAAAAATTCAATATCGTGTTGAAGGTTTAGTCGATAATCCCGATGAGCCAACCACATTGGCCTACAACGCCACTGTGCTGCTGCATGGTTACAGCGACAAGACTAAGGCCGATGGTTTTTATCAAGCGACCCTTGGCGAAGCGGGCGTTAAGACCTTGATGGAAGGCGAGTATAAATTAACTGTGCTTGGGCGCAGTAAAGATGCCGATACCTTGGTGTTTTCTAAGGAGCGATTTGATCTCTTCCCCGATTTATACACCGCAAGCTATCAAGCGCCACAACAAGCAGTGAAGCAAACCGATTTTGATAAGCAGCGCCAAGCTTTTAATTGGAGCCAAGCTGAATTAGTGCATTGGATCAATGGTGATGGTAAACCCCTCGATGGTGTGTTGATAAAACCGACCAACTATCAAGCGGGCGAGCGTTATCCTGTGCTGGTGTACTACTATGAATTGATGACCGACAGACTGCATGCCTTTCCGCAAATGAAGGTCAACCATAGACCTAACTTCGCTTGGTATGTCAATAATGGTTATGCGGTATTTTTGCCGGATATTCGTTTCGATATCGGTTATCCCGGTGCTAGCTCAGTACAAACATTGACCTCGGGCGTGCAAAAGCTTATCGATATGGGTGTTGCCGATGCTAACGCCATTGGTTTACAAGGACACTCTTGGAGCGGTTATCAAACGGCGTTTGCCATCACCCAAACTAAGATGTTTAAAGCCGCGGTGGCGGGGGCGCCAGTGGCGAATATGACCAGCGCCTACAGCGGTATTCGCCATGGCACCGGCATTGCACGCCAATTCCAATACGAAACAGGCCAAAGCCGCATAGGTGCAAGTTTATTTGCAGCGCCACAAAAATACATTGAGAACTCGCCCGTGTTTTATGCCGATCGCATTAATACGCCGTTGATGATCATGTTTGGCGATAAAGACGATGCGGTGCCCTGGGAGCAAGGTGTTGAAATGTACTTAGCGATGCGCCGTGCGGGTAAAGATGTGGTGTTTTTACAATATGAAGATGAACCACATCATCTGAAGAAATACCCTAATAAGCTCGATTACAGCATTCGGATGATGGAATACTTCGACCATTATCTTAAAGGCAAACCCGCGCCAACTTGGTTAAGCCAAGGCGAAGCCTATGTCGAATATAAAGCCGATGATGAGTAATCGTCTGTTTTAGGTTTATCTATAAGCAAACGCCACCATAAGGTGGCGTTTTTTATGGCAAAAAGGGCGCGAGCTAGCTCATTGAAATAGTCCTTTTATCCCCTTGGAATTACCATGGCTCACCTGTTTGGCATTAGCGTAGTCTGTAAGTTTTAAAGAAATACAAAGCATGCTTTGGGGCAAGAAGAGCGTTAAATATCGGAAGACGAATATCATTGCTTGGTTATTGAATGCAGACCATATTTAAGGGCGAACCATGGTATTTGCTCAACGACACGGTGAATAGAAATCTAGGATTTCTAAGCTTATGAACGAGAGCCATGGATGGCGAACAGGCCGTTAAACAGGGATGTTGTTCAAGTCCATCCGTTAATGCTCGACCGCCCCGTCTGATGTTAATGGATTCACGAATGCCGCGATGGCATGGATGCCAAAGAGCGGCCATGGGGCGGACGGTCGTCTCGCTAATCACCATGGCTCACCTGTTTAGCATTAGCGTGGTCTGTAAGTTTTAAAGAAATACGAAGCACGCTTTGGGACAAAAGCGTGTTAGATCCCCAACTCTAATTTTTGAGTTTCGGATTAAAAATTCTATGGGTTTAACGCCGCAATAAAAGGCGAGCGGAAGCGAGTCCAGCCCACGCCTTTTGTGGGCGATTTTTAATTGCCTTGTGTACGCCCAGCATGGGCATGAACTAATGAGGTGAAAGTCCTCTGTAGGAAGGTCACCGTTCAATAACATGCTGTTATTAAACGCTAACTACTAGTGAATGGCAAGGGCTTATCCGCGAGGATTGGTCTGAAGGAAGCCGCTAGCAAATTTGCGAGCTGATGAACAAGAACATCATATGAGGCGTAGGCTAGAGGTGAGTTGGCACAAGACGACGAAACCACGTGATCTAATGGCCACCGTAAATGATGCAGCAGTGCAAAGAAAGTTCATGTTCTTATCTGGGGAGATCTGCTTAACACGCGATCGGTCAATAACCAGTCAGGCTCTGGTCTATTAAGTGCCTTGGCTTTTCAATCTCATCGACTGAAAAGAGCGAACCAGATGAAAACCGATAGCGCATGACGGGGCAACTCGGCATGTGATTAAGCAGAAGTCAGCAGACGGCATAGTAGCCCAACGCCCATCGTAATGGATGGGATAGCATACCCCGCGTTAGCGTTGTGGGTACATGGTGAAGGCCTGAACATTTAGAAGAAGGAGGAGTCTTGTCAAACTTGTCGATACCCACTACGTCGCCAGACGATTACTATCGGCAGCGTATTGATATGCAACCGGCCTTCAACAGCGATTTATTCCAACAACTACTCGAACCTGAAAATCTACACCGAGCTTGGCGTCAAGTTAAAGCCAATAAAGGCGCGGCTGGCATCGATGGCATGACTATCGAAGCCTTCCCGCTTTGGGTGCAGCAAGGCGGTTGGCAACAGTGTAAATCTCAACTTGAGTTAGGTGAATATCAACCCTCAGCAGTCAGACGCGTAGAGATCGACAAACCCGATGGCGGTAAACGCAAACTGGGTATCCCTAACGTCATTGATCGTGTGATACAGCAATCAATTGCTCAAATTCTCACGCCGTTGTTTGATCCTTCCTTCTCGGCTAATAGCTTCGGCTTTAGACCGAATAGGAATGCCAAACAAGCAGTCTTGCAAGTCAGGGATATCATCAAACATAAACGCAAATTTGCCGTCGATGTTGATCTGTCCAAGTTCTTTGATCGAGTAAATCATGATCTCTTAATGACTCAGTTAAGGAGCAAGGTACAGGATAAGCGTCTGCTGGCGCTTATTGGTAAATACCTGCGTGCTGGCGTAATGATCAACGACCAATTTGAAGCAAGCTTCGAAGGCGTACCTCAGGGTGGCCCACTCTCACCATTACTATCAAACATCATGTTGGATAGTCTGGATAAAGAGCTGGAAAGCAGAGGGCACAAATTCGCCCGCTACGCGGATGACTTTATCATCTTGGTCAAGTCTCAACGAGCGGGCGAACGTGTCCTCAAGAGTATTACTTGCTATCTTGCCACTAAGCTAAAACTGGTTGTTAACGAACAGAAAAGCCAAGTGGTTAAGGTAGGCCAAAGCAAGTTCCTAGGGTTTACCTTTAACCGCGGAAAGATCCAGTGGCATGTCAAAACACTGCACATCTTCAAACAAAAGATAAGACGACTGACAAACCGCAATTGGGGCGTGAGCATGAGCTATCAATTGTTTAAAGTGCGGCAATACATGCAAGGCTGGATCAACTACTTTGGCATAGCGAACGCTTACCAAGGATGTGTCGATTTAGACCACTGGATCCGTCGTCGAGTACGTATGTGCTACTGGCGTCAATGGCGAAAGCCACGGACTAAGGTACAAAACTTACTCAAACGTGGCGTCAGGATCCAAGCGGCCGTTGCTTGTGGAATTACAAGCAAAGGGCCGTGGCGAAGCTCGAAAACACCAGGGATACAGCAAGCGCTGAGTAATGAGTATCTTAAGAAAGCAGGATTGTATTCACTGAGAGATGGATGGATCGCGGTTCACTATCCGAACCAGAAAACAGGTTAGGCGTTCTAAATGAACCGCCCTGTGCGGAGCCGCATGCAGGGTGGTGTGGGGGCTGGAGGCTAAATACCTCCGGCTACCCGATTAGGTGCTTGGATCATAGCTGCGTAATAACCTCTATAGAGGAATCTGTGACAACCGCATTTGTTAAAGTACCTGAGGTAAAATAAACCGCAGGAAAACTCGAAGCAACTCGCCCATTTGGGTATGTAGCTTTAAATTCCATTGCAGCTTCATCAGTAACTTCGAACTCAATCATAGTGCCTGGTGAAAGCTCGCCAAGGTCCTTAATTTTCTCTCTCCAATGAGCCGTAACCTTAATGGGAACGCTGGCTTTATTTTGGACGATAAACTTTGGCGTTGCCACATGTGGTGCAACCAAATAGACCAATGCGCCAATACCAAGGATTAAAAATGCGGCGATCGATAATAGTAACTTTTTGATCATGGGTAACTCGGTCACCTAACGCCGCGCTTTGCGGCTGTTTTGGAGCGCAGCGGAAAAACAGTCCGACAACAGCGCATTGTTAGCTTTTTTCACAGTTCTGTTTCCACTCTTTAAACAGAGATTTCACGGTTTCACTGACTTCGCTACGAAGATGTAGATCATGTGCTTGTAGCTCATATTCATAGAATATGGACTCAAAATTAATTGTTTGTTTGCAGCTAAAGCTGCCTGCCGATTCAGAGCAATGGCCTATATACCAGTCCGCTGAATAGCTTTTCCTGGTTCTTCAAAGGCTCAGATCGAACAAGGTGCCACATAAACAGAGGCTCGTGATACTCGTAAACACGATAAAAAGGCAGGCTTGGGTCTTTTTCCACAAACACGGTATCTCTTCTGTCGTAAACGTTCCAAGCTGCTTCAGCCATTCCATTAGGATTGCCAATCTGTGAGCTTGCATATGCCAACCCCATTAGCTCATGCTCAAAATCAACCCCATTCTTGTTGATATGGCTTAATGTGTATCCCGACACCTTAGCCTTAATATTTTGAGCTGGGATGTATATCAATTCTTGACCATCTGAACTATCGAGCTTGTCAGCGATAGGATCCAGAAATGCGTTCATAAATGAACTGTCCGGTGAAAAACTAGATGGATAACAAATCGTAGTGTCATCAAGTCGTACTTTTCTAAGGCTTTCAGCGTAAGCAACTTGCGAGCTAAAAAATCACCAAGATAAAGAGATAAAACTTCATATTTCTCCTGAAAGCTAACGCCCCGCTAAACGGCGAGCGTTAGCGAGTCCGGTGGAGGCCACGCTTTTTGTGGCCGGAACGTATTTGAGCGGCTTGTTAGAAGTCATTGCTTAGCAACGCCTCGACGCTAATATATTTATACATTTCTAATAGGTAGAAGTTGCCATTTTTGTCTTGGGGGTCTGGGCGATAAGACAAAATACCTTTTTCCTTCAATTTATCTAGGTCTTGCTTTGATAATTGGCCAATTTCTACAGCCCACTCGAAAGGCTCCTTGTACTCTGTAAGCAGCGAATCAAAATTTTCGAAGGATAAAAAATGCATAATATCAATTGGCCTATATATGCGAGATTCTCCTTCAAAGTTATCAATTCTCACGCTACCAGTAGACCATATACCTCGATGCTCATTTTTTGAAAGAAAAATTATTGCCTCACCAAACCCAATATTCTCAGCGAGAGGGCGACATAGATCAATTTTGTTCTGTGCAAATTCTATTAGGCCTGGACCAGCACCCTTAATGTATTTCTGAACCTCAAAGGAAACTTCTTCGGACATGCAGTAACCATGACCGAAAGCACTGTGATATACAGATGTAGGCTTACGAAGCACCTCCTTCTGCAATTTTCCATAGACTACGATATTTTCCCAAAACACATCATCATGAATATGCTTGAAATATACAGGCTCACCCGAAAGCTTCTCTTGATTCAAAGAGCAACCAAACAGGGATGCAGCTAAAAAAACTATCAATAACACTCGATACATGATGATGACTTCTAACATTTTATTAGTGCGCATGCGCGTTTACCTCGTTTGACCAGTAAAAACGCGCACAGTTAACTACTTGTATTGCAAATAACTTATCAGCTTCTCTTCAAATATACTATCTGGAAAAACGCGCATGCGCGTTTTCCAAACCTATTATCTCAAATCGCAAGCACATAACTGATTGAAATAAAATAATTATATAAATTAGTCCGTGTACAAACGCGCAAAATTTTTCCACTATTTTCCTTGATATCCGGGAATTTTAAATAATACTGTATAAAATAACAGTATTTAAGAGCGAGGATTATCATGAGTCTAAAAAGCCCATTTCTAAGCGGCCTTCAAGAAGAAATGCGTATGCGTGGTTACAGTATTAGAACGGAAAAAACCTATCTCTATTGGATCAAGGCCTTTATTAACTTTCACAACAAGCGTCACCCTGAAACAATGGGAACGGAAGAAGTTACACAATTTTTAACCTTCCTTGCCAATCAACGAAATGTGGCCATCAACACACAAAAAATTGCACTTAACGCATTAGCCTATTTATATCAGAAGCATTTGCACCATGAGCTTGGGGATTTAGGTTTTTGCTATGCCACTAAACAGAGACATTTACCGACAGTGTTATCCCCATCAGAAATCTCACTAATATTAAATGAACTTGATGGCCGCGATAGGCTAATAATAGAACTACTCTATGGTAGTGGACTAAGAGTTTCAGAATGCCTCAGGTTACGTATCCAAGATATTGATATTGTGAGAGCTTCGCTGACCGTTAGAGACGGTAAAGGACATAAAGATAGGCAAACCATCCTCAGCCATAGATGCGCAGAAAAGCTCACTACATATATTGAAAAGGCTATTAAAATTCAACAGAATGATAACCAGCAAGGGATAGGTCCATCTCTGCCAAATGCATTAGAACGTAAGTATCCCAATGCGTTTAGGCAACACGGGTGGATGTTTATTTTTCCTTCCAGCACAACCTGTATCAATCCTTATACAGGAACACTTTGCAGGCATCATTTACATCAAAGTGTTATTCGTAAAGCGCTCGGGAATGCCGTGCGTAATATTCAAATGAATAAACGCGTCACCTGCCATACGTTTAGGCATAGCTTCGCAACCCATTTACTTCAAGCTGGTCGTGATATAAGAAGTGTTCAAGAGTTACTGGGCCACAATGACGTTAGTACCACACAAATCTATACACATGTACTTGGCCAACATTTTGCGGGAACAACTAGCCCGTTAGACACATTATAAATGTCAGAGTCCTTTTGTAACTCTGTAGCATTACTAAAATTGAGTCAACATACTGATGTTAAAGTGAGCTAGATACTACTTTGCTAACTAGGAATGGGGCAAATATCTTTTTAGCTGACCTAGCAGCTAGAGGGATAGTTAGGATTGGCATTGTTGCAACAGTGACCGTTGGCGACATGGATGTCGCCGTCGAGCCTATAGGGATACTTCTTGTAAAATAAAAGGACGGCGTGTCACTGGGGAAACAGTGACAATTCATCCTACACACCTGACGACAAACTTATCTCGCTTTGGGGCAAAAGCTTTTAGCCAGATGAACAGTTCAATGGTCGTTAAGATTGCCACTGTTACAACAGTGACCGTTGGCGGCATGGATGCCGCCGTCGAGCCTATAGGGATATATTCACGGCGTGTCACTGGGGAAACAGTGGCAATGCATATATCGCAATATCCGATTCAGCCGACTTGTTTTGGGGCAAAAAGCTTTTAGCCGGATGAACAGTTCAATGGTCGTAAAGATTTTTATTGTTGCAACAGTGACCGTTGGCGACATGGCCACTCTTTCACATCCATGTAATCGCGGCATTTACACTTCCATGTATTGCAGATGCCGCCGTCGAGCTCTCAGGGATGAGTTTATGGCGTGTCGCAGGGGAAACAATGGCAATTCATCCTACACACCTGACGACAAACTTTTCTCGTTTGGGGGCAAAAAAGCTTTTAGCCAGATGAACAGTTCAATGGTTGTAAAGATTGTCATTGTTGCAACTGTGACTTTCTAAAACATCTAGGTTTTAGTAGGGCCTTCATGAATGCTTCTTGTGAAATAACAAGGGGTCTCACAGGGGAAAATGACAATGCATCCTACACTCCTGACGATAAAGTCATCTTGCTTTCAAGCGGTTATAGAACATAAATGGCAATGTATTGATTTACACTGCCATTTTGGGGGATAGCTTAATAAGCTTTGGATATTTAGCTTAGGGATGATGGTGATATCAGAGCAAAATCAATTTTTGCTTGAGCTTTCGACCTCTTTGGCGGTGCGGCTAACAATATCTGTGCCGGCTTCGAGATACTGTTTATAGGTATCATCGCCCCAGGCCACGAGTTTATTATCTTTAAAAATCAGCGGGGTGCATTCTTCTTTGCTGGTCACGCCATCGGATTTTTCATGGTGAGTACGATAAAAGAGCACTTGTAGCTGGCTATCCTTAAGGGATTTTGCCTCTGTAAAATCGGCCTTACCAAATAGGGTTTTGACGGCGGAAATATCTTGCCCGAGTGTTAAATCGTTTAATTTCTGGCTGTTATAGACTTGCCTATCTTCCCAATCCATTTCATCTGGAGTGGGCTCATATACGAGCACCACTACGGCGACGAAGGCGACATAGGCGGCAAATATGCTACCAATAATAACCGAGGTTTTTGATTTCATTGAATCTAATTCCTTTGCATATCCAATGTGTTATTTGGCAAATGAATAAAATACGCCTTTGATGACCTGAGGTAAACGGCTTTATTGCAACTTAGTGTTAACAAGAGGCGCTAGTCGACGGGTGGCGTATGAATAGGGCTATTGACCCGAAAATCTTTTAAGTTGATGTTTAAGGGTAAATCGGTTTGTAGTTGGGCTAACTTATAACTGAGGCGTGCAATATCTCGGCCTTCTGCTAACTTTTTCGCTTGTTTGGCGCCGAGATTGGACAACGAGGAAAACAGTGTCGCTAAGGTTCTAAAGGTTCGGAGTAACTCGGCGGCCGATTTAGGGCCAATACCTGCGATACCGGGGATTTTATTGCCGCTATCACCCGCAAGAGCCATTAAATCGAGAAATTGGCTGCGATCGACTCCCAGTTTTTGTTCAAGCTCAGCGATGTTGAGATATTGCTGATTAAAGTGATCCCACTGGCTGATCCGCGGATGATTGAGTTGGCTAAAACCTTTATCCGTCGACACAATAATGGCTTCACCTTGGGCTTTGGCGGTTTTCATTGCAAGGGTGGCGATAACATCATCGGCCTCAGCAGCGGCATAAATTGATTGGATTTGTAAACTGTTAAGGTGTTCTTGCAATGCCGTTAAGCCCGCCGCCAGTGGCTCAGGCATAGGTTTACGGCCCTTTTTATAATCAGGGTAGAGCTGTTTACGCCAAGAGATCTCATCCCCATCCCAGACGATAGCGACATGGGTTGGGTGATGAATGCCCAGCAGTTTAGTGCAGGCGGCACTCACACGCTCCGTTAAACTGTCCATATCGTTCTCATCTGGGATCGCCGCATAAATCCGGCGGACTAAGTTGAGACCATCGATAATTAAAAACTTATTCATTGGCGGTTTTTGTTTTACTTCACGATTTGATAGCAGGGAACATAAGCGCTTCCCGGCAGTTTCATCCTATGCTGGGCGACAAAGGCCCCCAGCAAATTGTCCATCAACTCCATTAAATGCGGATCCCCTTTAATGTGGAAGGGACCTAATTGCTCAATTTGCTTGATGGTGTCGGATTTTACATTACCCGCTACGATACCCGAAAAGGCTTTGCGCAGGTTGGCTGCAAGCTCCGCTTTGTTGGTTTGAAAATGTAAATTTAAGTTTGCCATTACCTCATGGGTGGGAGTGAAGGGCAGTTGAAATTCTGGCTCAATTTTTAGCCCCCATTGATATTGGTAAGCATCTCCTGTGGCACGGCGATGGTTTTTCACTTGCTCCATGCCTTGCTTCATCACCCGAGCGACTTCGGCAGGATTATCAATAATGATTTGGTATTTTTGCTGCGCTTCAGGCCCTAAGGTTGCAGCGATAAACTCATCAATTTTAATAAAATAATCTGCGCTTTCGCTGGGGCCAGTTAATACCAGTGGGAAGGGCGTTTGTTGGTTTTCTTTATTGAGCAAAATCCCCAGTATATACAGCAGTTCTTCGGCTGTACCCGCACCGCCGGGGAAGATAATAATGCCGTGACCTAAGCGTACAAACGCTTCTAGGCGTTTTTCGATATCGGGCAAGATCACCAACTCGTTAACGATTTGGTTAGGCGGCTCAGCGGCGATAATACTCGGCTCTGTGAGGCCAATATAACGGGCATTTTTAATCCGTTGTTTAGAGTGACCAATCGCTGCGCCCTTCATCGGGCCTTCCATTGCGCCTGGGCCGCAACCAGTGCAAATATCTAATTCCCTTAGGCCGAGTTGATAACCGACTTCACGGGTATATTGGTATTCGATGGCATTAATGCTGTGTCCGCCCCAGCAGACCACTACATTAGGATCCTTCATGGGCGCAATGGCGCGGGCATTACGCAAAATATCAAACACGACGTTAGTAATGTGGCTAGCATTTGTTAAATTGATATGTTTTAGGGTGTCGTATTTGTCGCTGATGTAGAGAATATCTCTGAGCACCGAAAATAAATGCTCTTGGATCCCAGTGATAATTTGGCCATCAACAAAGGCTTGTTCCGGTGGATTGATAAGCTCGAGCTTAACCCCGCGTTCGCGTTGCAGTACATTGATGTCGAAGTCGTGATATTGCTCGAATAGTGCTTTAGAATTGTCGGTCTTTAAACCCGCAGCGAGTACCGCGAGTGAGCAGTTACGATACAGTTGATATAGGGCGCTTTTGGCGCTTTTTTTGAGGCGATCAACTTCAAGTTGTGAAAGCTGATCCATGCTGCCCTTAGGGCTGACTTTTACTATCATTTATCACTCCTTCGTATCGACAGGAGTGATAAGAAGCGACGTATAGTCTGACTTAGTTATACGTCAATCACGACCCTGTCTCTGCTTTCATGTTTTGCTTTGTAGAGTGCTGCATCGGCGCGCTCAAAGGTTTCGTGTATGAGCTCATTGCCCATGACTCGTGCAGCCCCTATAGATACTGTAACTGTAATTCGCTGATTTTTAAATTTAAATGGAATATTTTTTACTTTTTCTCTAACTCTGTTTAAAAGTTGAGCGATATCGTTATCGTCAATATCTGGCAAAATGAGCACAAATTCTTCACCGCCGTAGCGGGCGACAAACTCGGTATCCCGTAAAGAATTTTTTAATGCCATGGCGATGACCTGTAGGGTTTTGTCCCCGGTACTGTGGCCAAAACTGTCATTGATGCTCTTAAAGTGATCGATATCTGCAATCGCAATCCATAGCGGAGATTTATGACGTTGGTAATTGCGATACTCAAGCTCCATGCGCTCTTCTAAGGCGGCACGGTTAGGTAATTGAGTTAGGCTGTCCAGCAGATTGAGCTTTTGTTGTTCGAAAAGTCGTTCTTTATAGGTATTGGCCTCGTTGCTCAGCTCGTTAAGCTCTTTGCGCATGGTTTCCATCGATTTACGCAGTAAGGCTTGCTCCCGTTGTTCTAAGGCTTCTTTGCGGGCGAGGGCGGAGCGAATTGAATTGAGCTGTTCGGTTAAACGTGCTTTGAGGTCGACAATATCGTCGGTATCGATAATGGCTTCACCCACATTATCGACTCGAGAATTGATTTCACGATTAAGCTGGGTTTTGAGTTGGAAACTACGCTGGTTGTGATTATAGGATTCACTAACGACTTCCCGCACTGCTGCTAAGGCATCGTTTAAGGCGTAGAGAAATTCCTGAGAGGCGGATTTTTCCCGTGCAATATTATCGAGCAGCAGGGATAAAATCGTTTGATAAGCCTCCAGTAAATTATCGATTTCAATATCGGATGCTAGCATTTCTTTAATGACAAGCACTTGATCGCGTTGATCTTTACGGAATTCAATTTCCGAGATCATTTGTGCCAACTCATGGGCGAGTTGTCTGTGCTTTGGTAACACATCTAACTTTTCAGTTTCATTAAACTGTTGCTGTAGGATGGTGTCGTAGAAGCCGATAATTTGTTTTACTTTAGGAATGTACTCCCACACCGTATGGAACGGTTTAGCGAGATCTTGCTTAAAGTAGTTAATTTCTTTTTTGAGCTTTTCTGGTACAGAGTTAACCCGTTGAATTTGGCGGACGACCTGTGCAAGCCCTGCGCGACTTTCTTCAAGTTGTACCATTACGTGGTGGTATTGGCCTTTTAATAGGCGTTCAACATCGACCAATTCAGGTAGGGCTTCATCGACTCGCTCAAAGGTATTTAAGTTATGGCGAAGTTTGGCAAGCTTATTATCCAATTCTAAGTTTTGACCTTTGCAGGCAAGACTTAAATGACCAATAAATTGGAGTAAAGTTTGTAACTTAGCATTTCTATCTTCATTGACTTCATCGAGGGCAAGTTTTGCCGAATGAAGTTTCTGTTGAAGTAATGCAAGTTGTGTAACAGTCGCGTTGGAATCCTTCATCCGGAGTATTTTCCTAACTCTGCAGGGCTAACAAGCAAGACGTCCTCTGTCCAGATTAGCGTTTAACTCATATGCTTCTAATGTTATAACAATGGTCGTAGAGTGCAAATTGCTTTGCATGTACGATAGTGATTAATTGTCGATATTGATCAAATATTTTCTAACAAATGCCGATTTTGGTTATTTTCCCAGCAAGGCCATACAATATCTTCCTTTAGCGCATTCGTCTCGACTCGGATCAGGCCGCGTTCAATACCTTTCTCTAAGTGCAAAAACAGCGGGTCGGCAAACAGTGTCGGTGGCACAAAATCTAATGCTCTGAGACTCACATAATAGCAAGTGTCATTTGGCAAACTTCGTGCACCAGCGAGCGCCATTTGCACGGTTTCAAACAGCAATTTGGGGGCAATGTTAATCTCCGCTTTGGCAAGCAGGGGCAAATTGATAAAGCCGAGATTGAAACTAGGCGTAAATGCTTGTTTATCGAATTGCTGTTGAAGTTGTGTTAACACTTGCTGTGGTTCTACGGTCTCAGTAAACCTGACCGCAAATAAGCCCTGGCGGATCACATAGACGGGCATAAACAGACTATGGCTAATATGGTTTGTGAGCTGACGGGTCATAGTATTGGCAAAATATTGGCCGTGATTGAGGTCAGTCGATATATGGTCGCGAAATTCAATTAAAGCTAGCGCAGTGGTTTGAGAGCTAGGCGGGTTTAGCGTCAGATCGTTTAATAGTGCAGCATATCCCTTATGATGGGTAAAAGGTTCTTCTAAGCTTAATTGAAGCAGCGATGCGTTTTGCTGTTTGCTCTTGCGTCGTTGATTTAGTAAGAAGATAACTGCTATCACCAACAAGGTTATGATAAGACCACTAAATGCCAGGAATTGATTAGTATCCTTAGCGGTTTGAATGGCATCATTTAACTTGCTTTGAATCATATTGAGTTCTAACTTGAGCTGCTGTTCAGCAAGGACTGAAGCAGTGACGCCAGGATCTTTAGCGGTGTCTTTTAATGAGTTGTTTAACTCAATAATCTTTTTTTGCGTGTTGATCACTTTGGCTTGATCTTGCTGTTTTTCTGCCGAAAGGGCGATTTGTGTCAGTGCTGATTTTTGCTCCTCTGGTAGATTTAAATCTGTCGCCAACGCTAAAGCGTTTTCAGCATGCCCCATCATTAACGGCCAATCTTGCTTGCCTTGAGCAATTTCGCCAATCAGTAATTCGTTATAGACCAAGTAATGATGGCTTTGTTTTTCAGTGAATATTTTATTAGCCATCAACAAATACTTAAGTGCATTCACATCATCATTAAGATGCGAGTAAGCTTGACCTAAATTGTGGAAATTAAGCCCTTGAGCGATGTAATTACCGCGTTTAGCATCGAGTTGCTGAGCATTAAGGTAGTAATCAATGGCGCGGTTCCAATCCCCTTGCTCACCATACACCATGGCAATAACTGTCATACAGCTGGAAAGATAAGTATCGTTCCCTAGCTTTTTAAATCCTGCTGCGGCTTCGTGGGCATTTTTTAACGCTTCATCCCATTGTTTTAAATCACGATACACCTTAGCGAGTTGTAACTGAAGATGCGTTTTCATTGACGGATAATTGGAGCGATTTGATAGTCGAATCGCTTCACTATAATGTTGCAATGATTTGGTTAGTTGTTGATTTTTATTATAGTAGTGCCCTAGTTTCGATTCGGCCGCCGCGATGAGGTAGTCGTTTCTGAGCTTATAAGCTATATCGCGATAAGTGTGAAAATGCATTAGTGCAGGAACATCTTGGCGAATAACCAAGTGCATGCCACCTAAATGTTCATGGATGGTATGTTTTAGCAGCATAGACTCAATATCAACGCTTTCGCTGATCTGTGTCAGTGCTTCGTTATAAAAAGCGATCGCTTCTTGGTATTTTTGTTCGGTGCGGCCGATATAGCGCCCCTTTAGCATGGCGACGGTGGCTTGCTCGAAGGGCGTTTGCGCTATGCTTGCCAGAAGTTCGATTAAGTTGTTTGCGTCTTGAAAACCCACCTTGGTTTTGACATTGGGTTCCAGATTTAACCGTGCGAGGAGTTGCAGTATGTGCTCAAACTCATCACTGCTGTAGCCCTGTTCTTGGGCTGCTCGTTCGAATTGTTCACGGTTCTTAAAGGTGATAGGAAAAGAAATCGACTGATTAAGCCTGTCATACATTTTTTGTGGCGTTTCACGCAATTCTATTTCTTCAGCCTCAAGATCAACCGCCAATGTTTGAAAAGAAATAGATATTAACAAGGTCACGAAAATAACAATGAGTTTATGCATGTGTAGGTGGCCCTATATTCCCTAAGTCAAGGAACTTATTTTGTTAGCTTTTGTTAGCGCCTAATGAGGATGCTACATCGACTTGTTATACTTGGAAAAAATATAAGAAGCATAATAACAGAAGACGGAAGGAAGTCAGAGTGAAACCCAATAGATTATCTATTTTGGCATTAAGTGTATTAGGGTCGGCTAACGTATTTGCCGATGTGGATTACAAAATTGATTTAAGCCAACCCCAACATCATCTTGCACAGGTGAGTGTAACGTTTCCCGAAGCTAAAGCAGGTGAGCTAATAGTTAATCTTCCTGTGTGGCGTACGGGTAAATACCAAGTGTTACCACTCTCTGATGGCGTGCGTTTATTCACGGCAAAAGACAGTAAGGGCAATCCACTCCCATGGAAACGCAGTGCTAGTGGCGAGTGGAAAATTGCCTTAGATAATCCAACCAATGTAACCGTGAGTTATCAACTTTACGCCAATGAATTAGGCCAGCGCGTGCGTCATATTGATTCAAGCCATGCTTATCTCGATGCCAGTGGCGTATTAATGTATAGCCCGCAATTTCGAGAAGACCCAGTTGCAGTACAATTAACCGTGCCCGAAAACTGGCAGAGTTATTCGGGCATGTCGTCAGGCAAAATGGCGCATTCATTTATTGCACCTAATTATGATGTGCTAATTGACTCCCCCATTGAAACAGGGGTGAGTACTCACAATAAATTTAGTGCTAATGGCAAAGACTATGAATTAGTGTTTTGGGGTGAAGGCAACTACGATGCCGATAAGGTGGTGAAAGACTTAACCGCATTGAGTGGCCAAGCCAAAGCGATCTGGGATGATTATCCTTTTGATCGTTATGTGTATATGGTGCATGCCACCAGCGGGGCGGGCGGCGCGACCGAGCACTTAAACTCGACGGTTATCCAACTACCACGGTTTAGTTTTCGTGAGCGTAAGGATTACCTGCGCTTTATTAGCACGGCGTCCCATGAGTTTATTCATACTTGGAACGTTAAAGCTTATCGTCCGGCGGGTCTTGTTCCCTACGATTATCAGCATGAAAATATGACTGAACTGTTGTGGATTGCCGAGGGATCAACTAGTTATTTCCAAGGGCAATTGTTGCTGCGCGCAGGTGTAATGACGCCTAAGGAATTTTTAGAAGACCTCGCCAAACGCATCGAGAAGAGTGAGCTTACACCGGGGCGCGAAATTCAATCCGTTGCCGAAGCCAGTTTAGGCGAGTGGAGCAGCACGGGCGGCGATTATGCCATTAACCACAGTGTGAATATTTACTCCGAAGGTTATTTAGCCTCACTGGCGCTGGATTTCTCTCTGCTGACGGACTCGAATCTTGCCCATTCATACCGCGACGTGCATCGTAAACTCTATCAGGATTACCGCGTTCCTAAGGGGTACACTGTGGCCGATGTGCAGCAAATTCTGAAGGACTTATCGGGTAAGGACTATGGCCCATGGTGGCAAAGTCATGTGAATAGTCCACTGAGCCTTGAGTTTTCAAGCCTGTTGTCTCAGGCGGGATTAGTGATGTCCTACGGTAAAGACGCTAAAGCTGAGCCTTTTACGGGCATGACCTTAAGCAGCGAATATGGTTCTTTGGTGCTTGCCCAAGTATTGCGTAATAGCCCCGCCTGGCAGGCTGGTATCATGGCGGGAGACGAGATTATCGCGATTAATGGCTTAAAGGTGACCGCTCAAGGATTTGATAAGCGCATCAAAGACTTTAAAGTGGGTGATAAGGTCGAAATCACCTTATTTAACAACGACAAAATCAAGCAAGTGGCGTTAACCTTAGGTGAGAAACAAAGCGGCAAGCTAGTGCTCAAAGGCGATGTGAAGGCGACTAAACAGCAAAAAGCCTTCTTCAAGGCTTGGCTGGGCATCGATTGGCCGTTTGATAATAAGGGGGAGCTGCTGACGAAAAGTTAACTTGTTTGCGATTTGAGTGAGTGGGCTTTAGGTTGGCTTATTCGAATCACTACCAATGTGTTACTTCAGTCATAGAGACTAAAAAGGCGCCGCAGTGAACTGAGTCCAACTGCGGCGCCTTTTACTTTTCTAATACTCGCTAGGAAGGAGCCTTGGCCAAATACGATCAGCGTTTTAAGCGTTAAGCTTGAGCCTCTTCAATGCCACCCAATGCAGAAACTAGGGCGTGCATTAGTGCGACTAATTCACTGCCCATTAAGGCAAAGTCAGCATCGAGGCGCGCCATCGGATCTTCATTACCCAACTCATCGTTACCCGCTCTAAATTCTTCGGAGAATTTTAAGCGTTTCACACTGGCATCGGATTGCAGCAGTAGCGCAATCGATTGGCCAAAGTGCAGGGCGAGCTTATGCACTTCTTTACCGGTTTCAAGGTGGGCAAGTACTTCGTCTTCTTTTAGATCTTGCTGCTTAAAGCGTACTATGCCGCCTTCATCTGCGGCTGATTTCAGCTCAGCTTCATCTTGTATTTCAAAAGGTAAGGGGGCGCTGCCATTTTTAAGCCATTCAGTTAATTGGCTTTCAATCGGTGCTTTAAAGCTTAATGGGATCACTGGCAAGCTACCTAAGGCCTTGCGTAATAAGGCTAATAATTCTTCTGCCTTAGTGGCGCTTGAACTGTCAACGAGGATCATTTCTAACTCAGGTAAAATCAGTGCGCGTGTTTGGCTGCGGCGCGAAAAAGCGCGTGGCAATAGGCTAGTGATGATTTCATCTTTTAGCGCATCTTTTTCTTTTTTGGCAAGTTTACGATTTTCTTCGTTTTCAATTTGTGCCACTTTTTCTTCTAATGATTCTTTAATTACTTGACCAGGAAGAATTTTTTCTTCTTTAGTGACACAGATTAGATGACGATTGTTGGCGCTGTGCACTAAGGTGCTGCCCTGTTTACCTAAGGCATTGGAAAACCCAAATTTGCTGACGTCTTGGCTGGCGCACGGGGAAAATGTGAAATCGGCAAGTGCGGTTTCAAGTGCTTCTGTCTCGATGGAAAAAGGTTTATTGAAACGATAAATAGTAAGATTTTTAAACCACATAAGATGCGCTCATTGGAAAAATAAAGTCGCAGTTTACGGCATAGTTGCGGCGGGGTAAACCTACCTGAAATCGTTAAATTTTGCCTTGGTTGCAGAATTCATCAAAATGTAACATTGAGAAAAACTCAGCTATAACCCTTGGTGTTAATGGGTTTTGTCTTTTGTAGGTGGTGCGGTTTTATGGTGGTAGTCCTAAGTTGTCACAATTGAAATAAAACTGAAACAGATTCATTGCAAACTTTCGGTCGTTCCAAACCAATAACCAAGACGAACATAACGTCGAAAGGATTAAATGATGAACGTTTTTTGTAAAACTCTACTTGCTTCTGCGCTAGCTTCTGCAACTCTGGCTTCTGCTTATGCCGCTGAGCCACTGACTGTTTATGGTAAGTTGAATGTTAGCGCTCAATCAAACGATGAGAATGGTGACGCTACAACAACTATTCAAAGTAATGCTTCTCGTTTTGGTGTGAAGGGTGATTTCGAATTATCAAGTTCACTTACCGCTTTCTATACTGTTGAGTATCAAGTAGATACTGGTAATGCATCAAGCGACAACTTTACTGCGCGTAATCAATTTGTTGGTTTAAAAGGCGACTTTGGTTCGTTCTCTGTTGGTCGTAACGATACTTTGCTGAAGATTTCTCAAGGTGGTGTTGACCAATTCAATGACTTTATGAATTCTGGTGACCTGGCTAAATTGTTTAAAGGTGAAGTTCGTGCTGCGCAAACGGCAACTTACTTAACCCCTTCCTTTGGTGACTTTGTGTTTGGTGTCACTTATGTTGCGGAAGGTAATGATGTTAAAAGTCAATTTGCTCAAGATGGTTTCAGTGCTGCCGCCATGTATGGTGACGCTAAGTTAAAGAAAACCGCTGTCTATGCAGCCCTTGCCTACGATTCTGATGTGTCTGGATATGAAATCGTGCGCGCTAGCTTACAAACCAAGTTAGCAGGCATCACATTGGGTGGTATGTATCAGCAGCAGGAACAAACGTACAAATACAATGCAACAACGGGCCAACCAGTTGAGGTGTCTGCAGACAGTGCGACTGGCTACCTGTTAAGTGCTGCTTATGATATCAATGCTGTGACATTAAAAGCTCAATATCAAGACATGGAAGACTTAGGTGATTCATGGTCAGTGGGTGCGGACTACAGCTTAGGCAAGCCGACTAAAGTGTTTGCTTTCTATACCAACCGCTCTTTAGAAGCGAATACAGATGATGATAAATACATCGTTGTTGGTTTAGAACACAAGTTCTAATCTCAGTATTAAGATTGAATTAAGGAAGCTTCGGCTTCCTTTTTTATTTTTAGCCCAAAACCACCTACTTCAGTAGGTGGTTATCATCATTTGAGGCTTTGCCTGTATACCTACCCATGTTAAATGCATCTTTGATTTTTAGCGAAGTCAAAAGAGGCAAATAACATGAGTAGATACGAGCAAGCATCGCATGTGTTCTGGCGATGTCAATATCATATAGTCTGGACACCAAAGTACCGCTTTCGGATATTGAAAGGTAATGTCGGAAAAGAGGTTTATCGATGCATTCAGGTTTATTGCCATCAAATGGGATGCATAGTCATGGAGCTAAATGTTCAAGTTGACCATGTTCATTTAGTAGTGAAGGTACCTCCGAAGATATCTATATCGAATTTAATGGGGGCGTTAAAAGGTAAGATAGCTTTGAAAATATTCAGTAAATTTCCTTACCTACGTAAGAATAAACTTTCGGGAAATCATTTTTGGCAGAGAGGATACTTCGTCGATTCGATTGGAATTAACGAGGAAATAATCCGTAGATACGTTAGGCATCAAGAGAAAGTAGAGCGGCAAGAGCAGGGTCAACTTGCTCTTGAATAAAGGCCCCCTTTTAGGGGGTTAAAACAAAGCCACCTTCTTCAGAAGGTGGATTCTTTACTGCGATAAACAAACAGTTATATAAACTTAATATGACAATCATCGCTACTATATAGCTTGTGCGGCACACTTATTCATAAATCTGTAATAAAAATGACTAATAATAGCCGTGTTGACATTCACTGACAGAAAATCACCTATGACTGCAAGGATATTGATAGTAGAAGACGAGTTAGCTATCCGCGAGATGCTGACTTTTGTAATGGAACAGCATGGGTTTACCACCTCTGCGGCAGAAGATTTTGATTCGGCCATTGCGCTGCTAAAGGAGCCTTACCCCGATCTGATTTTGTTGGATTGGATGTTTCCTGGAGGAAGCGGTATTCAATTGGCTAAACGCCTCAAGCAGGATGAGTTTACCCGTCAGATCCCCATTATTATGCTCACCGCCCGTGGAGAAGAGGAAGATAAGGTTAAGGGCCTCGAAGTGGGCGCCGATGACTATATCACTAAACCTTTCTCACCCAAGGAGTTGGTGGCACGTATCAAAGCGGTGCTACGCCGTAGCGCGCCGACCCGTCTTGAAGAAACGATTGACGTACAAGGATTGTTACTCGACCCCGTGAGTCACAGGGTAAGTGTTGGCGATACTGTACTCGATATGGGGCCCACAGAATTTCGATTGTTACACTTTTTTATGACACACCCAGAACGTGTCTATAGCCGCGAACAGCTGCTTGATAATGTGTGGGGCACAAACGTATATGTCGAAGACCGAACCGTTGATGTGCATATTCGCCGCCTACGTAAAGCGGTTGAAGAGTCGGGCCATGATCGTCTCATTCAAACGGTTCGTGGTGCGGGTTATCGTTTCTCAACACGTAGTTAGTGCCAAATAAGAGATAGGCACAGGTTAGCTTTTCGGCTATCTTGTGCTCCTCTTATTTAGCCTGATGTTTGGGTTTATTTATGTTCGACTCTTATTCAGGGTACCGGTTGTTTACGCGCTTAGCCGTATTTTTACTGCTTTGTTTGCTCATTGGTTTATTGGTAGGGAAACCCCTCTGGATACTGATCATTGGATTGCTAGGGCTAGTGTTCTGGCATTACCGTCAGTTAGCGCGACTTAATTTTTGGTTATGGCGAGATAGAAAATTAACGCCTCCCCAAGGCACTGGCAGTTGGGAAGGCGTATTTAATGGTATTTACCGCCTGCAAGGTAAAAATCGTCGCCGAGTCGGTCAATTGGCGGCTCTACTTGGGCGTTTCCGTCAAGGCGCTGAAGCCTTACCCGATGCAGCAGTCGTGCTCGACTCAGAGCATAATATCTTATGGTGTAATAAATTAGCTCAGCTGATGTTGGGATTCGTTTGGCCACAGGATAATGGTCAACGAATCGATAATTTAATTCGTCATCCCGATTTTTCTGCCTATATCAAAGCGGCTGAATATAAGGAACCCTTAGAGCTGGCTTCGCCAGTATCGGAGCGGCGTTTACTCGAAATTCGTATCATGGCCTATGGCGATCGGCAGTTACTGTTGATTGCCCGCGATATTACACGGATAAGACAACTCGAAGGCATGCGTAAAGAATTTGTCGCCAATGTGTCACACGAACTCAAAACCCCGCTCACTGTATTGCAGGGCTATTTAGAGATGATGCAAAGCATGGCGGAACCCGATTCGATGAACGCTAAGCCCTTAGCCTTAATGCAGCAGCAGACTCGGCGAATGCAGTCGATGGTCGAACAATTACTGGTGTTATCGCGTATCGAAGATGCAGTGGATATTAATCTTGAGAACACGGTAAACATGTCGCAGCTAATGGAAGTTTTAAAGGAAGAAGCTAAAGCATTAGCGCAGGATAAATATGAGTTAAGTTTCCATTGTGAGCCGGGATTAGATTCCCATGGCAATGAGCTACAGCTTAGAAGTGCTTGCTCTAACCTGATTTCGAATGCGATTCGTTACACTGAGCCTGGTGGTAAGATTACGGTGCAGTGGCGTAGCGTTGCTACTGGCGGTCTCTTCAGTGTGACAGATACCGGGGAAGGGATTGCACCGCAGCATATCAATCGCTTAACCGAGCGTTTTTATCGAGTTGATAGCGCGCGCTCACGGCAAACGGGGGGAAGCGGCCTTGGTTTAGCCATTGTGAAACATGCGTTAAGTCATCATCACAGTGAGCTTAATATCAGCAGTGAATTAGGAAAGGGTAGCACTTTCAGCTTTATGATCCCGCAGCATTTGATTGAACGTAAAAAATAATTGCTATTTACTGTAACGTTATTTTTTATATTAAAAACAGGCCATTATGGCCTGTTTTGTTTTTTATCGGGTTTGAATCGGCGGATTTTTTATAAAAAGGTGTTTTGTCATCTAAGTGTCATATCTTGGACATAGAATTGTCATTGTAGCGATTGATACTGGCTGCGTCTGAAGAAACTTAAGTTACAAATTAGTTAGCTTATTACTGGAGCACATAATGAAACTGAAAAAGCTTGTCGGCGCGATGACTCTTACTGCCGCTGGTGTATTCTCTGCCACTGCAATGGCATCTGTTGATCAATCTCTGCCAACTTACGAGAAAGCAAGTGGGGTATCGGGCAACCTTTCCTCTGTAGGTTCAGATACTTTAGCCAATATGATGACACTGTGGGCTGAAGAATTTAAACAGATGTACCCTAACGTAAATATCCAAATTCAAGCAGCTGGTTCTTCTACTGCGCCACCAGCATTAACTGAAGGTACTTCACAATTCGGCCCAATGAGCCGCAAGATGAAGCCTAATGAAGAAGAAGCCTTCGAAAAACACTACGGTTACAAGCCAACTGCAGTTCGTGTTGCGATTGACGCTTTAGCGGTATTCGTACACAAAGATAACCCAATCAAAGGCTTAACTGTCGAACAAGTTGACGGTATTTTCTCTTCTACTCACAAATGTGGTAGCAGCGACATCCAACGTTGGGGCGATTTAGGCCTTGACGGTAACTGGTCAGCTAAAGACGTACAGTTATATGGCCGTAACTCAGTATCTGGTACTTACGGTTACTTTAAAGAGCACGCTCTGTGTAAAGGTGACTTCAAGGCCAACGTAAACGAACAACCAGGCTCTGCTTCTGTAGTTCAGTCAGTGTCTCAATCACTGAACGCTATCGGTTACTCAGGTATCGGTTACAAAACTGCTGGCGTGAAAGCCGTTGCCATCGCGAAGAAAGGTAACGAGTTTATCGAAGCGACTGCAGAAAACGCCGCTAACGGTACTTACCCATTATCACGTTACTTATATGTATACGTGAACAAGCAACCAAACAAAGACTTAGCACCAATGGAAAAAGAATTCATCCGTTACGTGCTGTCTAAGCAAGGTCAGCAAGTGGTAGAAAAAGACGGTTATGTGACTCTGCCTAAGAGCGTCGTTGCTAAAGATTTAGAACAGTTAGGCATCCGCCTCTAATGCTAAATCGCTAAACCTTAAGGGTCTCTTCGGAGGCCCTTTTTGTTTTGGGGGCTAAAACCACCAACGTCAGTATGGGGTTATCATGCGAGGTGATTACTAGCTGGCGCTTACGACTGAAAATAGGCATAAAAAAAGCAACCTAATTAGGTTGCTGTAAATTCCAATTCGGAATCTGGGGACGGTCGCGCTAGAAACCATCGAAAGGAGAATGATGATGAACGAAGAAACTCATTGCAAAGATTCGGTTCATAATATCTGACTCAAGGGCGCGAAATTAGTTCAGCCAAAATAGAAAATTTTTGAAAAAATTTTTACTATTTTTCTTTATGCATTGAAAAATATGTAAATTTTATTTTTATGAGTTAACTAAAGTCGATTATAGCAAAACTTGGATTCAAGCATTGTTACAAAATGCCGATGCGAGGACAGTTTATTCGATTGCGCGTCGGTAAATCTGCGTCCGATAATATGATTAGATAATTTACCGTTCACAGGTTAGCTAAGTGATGTCATCAGAAAGCCAGCAAATGCCAATCGCTCCCGCAGCATGGGATTTAACTCGGGATTACCATTCCTTTGCCAATAGCGACCAAGTGCAGGTCACGCACTTATCCCTCGCGTTGAAAATCGACTTTGCGACTCGCACTTTGCTCGGGGAAGCGATTCTGTCACTTCGCTACTTTGAACCACAGACTAGCGAGTTATGGCTCGATAGCCGTGATTTACATATTTTATCGGTCACGACTGATACTCAAGAGCCCCTTGAGTTTGTGCTTGAAGTGCCAAATGAAATCCTCGGGCAGAAATTGGTGATCCAGCTACCCGCTGAAAAGTGTGAGCGAGTCTGTATTCACTATCGCACCTCGCCAGAAGCTGAAGGGTTGCAGTGGCTTATGCCTGAGCAAACGGCTGGCAAACAGTTACCTTATCTCTTTAGTCAATCTCAGCCCATTAATGCCCGCAGTTGGATCCCCTTGCAGGATACGCCAAAGGCGCGGATAACCTTCGATGCGAAAGTCCAAGTGCCCAAGGGAATGCGTGCAGTGATGAGTGCGATGAACCATCCAGATACACCGCTTGAAGGGATATTTACGTTTGAGATGGAAAAAGCCATCCCAACCCATTTGCTGGCATTAGCGGTAGGTGACTTGGCATTTCAAGCCATAGGCCCGCGCAGCGGCGTGTATACAGAACCTTGCATGTTGGCCGCCGCAGCAACTGAGTTTGCCGATACCGAACATATGCTAGATGTGGCGCAATCGCTATTAGGCCCCTATGCCTGGGGGCGTTATGACATGATCATCTTGCCGCCGAGCTTTCCGTTTGGTGGCATGGAAAATCCCCGTTTAGCTTTTTTAACTCCAACCTTGATTGCGGGAGATAAGAGCCTTGTGTCAACGGTTGCCCATGAGTTGGCACACTCGTGGACGGGCAATTTGGTGAGCAATGCCACATGGCGTGATCTCTGGTTAAATGAAGGTTTTACGACCTATTTCACCAATCGAATTGTCGAGGAAGTCTATGGCAAGGAGCAGGCTGAGCTAGAATGGGTGATTGAATTTGGTCGACTAAAAGAAGAAATGGCCGTTTTACCGCGCTACAGGCAAACGCTACCCGCCAATGTACAACAGGCCGATCCTAATCTGGCCTTTAACCGTTTTACCTATGATAAGGCGTCGATCTTCGTCCATGAATTAGAGCATCGACTTGGCCGCACCGAATTCGATAAGTTTCTGTTTGCCTATGTGCAGCACTTTGCTTTTAAGGCAATCACCACTGAAGAGTTTGTCAAATACGCCAAAGTCGCTTTAGTTGAAGCCTATTCCGATAAGATAAGCGAAGCCGAATTGTTGGAATGGATTTATGGCGAAGGGCTACCTCAAGGTTATGTGGGGCCCACATCGCGAAGTTTAGATAAGGTCGATAGCGCCTTGGAGGACTTTTTAAAGGGCAAAGTGGCCAGAGAGCTTAAGGTGCAAGGCTGGCGTGTCCATCACTGGCAATACTTTCTGACTCAATTGCCTGAAGTCTTGTCTCAGGTGAAATTAATGGATTTGGACGATACCTTTAAGTTAACCGAGTCGAGCAATGCCGAAATTGCCTGCGATTGGTTTAGGGTCGCTATCCGCAATCATTACGATCCTGTGCTGCCCGCTTTAAGCGCTTATTTACAGCGTATTGGCCGCGGCAAGTTTGTCCGTCCGCTTTACGCTGAGTTAAAGATTGCGGGTTATCATGCTGAGTTACAAAAGATTTATGCAAGCGCACGCGCAGGTTATCACCCATCCATTCAAGTACAGTTAGATAGGATGTTTAACTCGTAAAAACAGATAAAAAAATGGCAACCAAAGGTTGCCATAAGAAAATCAAGCTAGGAGACAAAGGAATTCAGTGCGCTAGCGTGTATTCGATTGCTTCCCAAAAGGGAGATGATGATGAACGACCAACCAATTCGACTCTATGCAATAACTTGAAACTGTTCCATTGAATTAAACGGCATGTTTTATCCATTTAATCCTTTGCTAAACTTTTCATTTAGCAATCAATTGTGCATTAAAGCGGATTTGTTAATCCTTACATATAGTCAGACTAAGGCATTTTCATAAAGTTCAGTTTGCGGCTAAAAATTTTTGAAATTATTTTCGACCATGCCGACATGCTAAATATAGAAGTTAGTGGGTGACTACATTTATTTTACAAATAAAACATAGACATAAAAAAAGGCAACCAATTGGTTGCCTAGTGACCTCTTCCTAGGTCAAGGGGGCCGCGCTAGAAGCCCCTGGGAGAATGATGAACATGAAAAAGACATTCGCTGTTCAATATGTTTGAGGGGCTTATAGGGTTAAAGTTCCATCGAAAATAAAAAATAACTTAACTTTTTATTTAATAGAAAAGTTTCAACGGGATAGCTCGCTGATTACTTTAAAAGCGTTTCTATTTTGTCGCTAATGTCTTCTGGTTTTGTGGTTGGCGCAAAGCGAGCGACCACTTCTCCCTGACGATTCACTAAGAATTTAGTGAAATTCCACTTAATCCGTTCTGTGCCCAATAGGCCCGGCGCTGCTTTTTTAAGATACTGATATAAAGGGTGAGTATGCTCACCGTTTACCTCGATTTTTGAAAATAGGGGAAAACTCACGCCAAAGTTGAGTTCACAAAAGCTTTGGATGCCTTTCTCATCGGCTTTTTCTTGGGCACCAAACTGATTGCATGGGAAGCCTAAAACCACAAATCCTTGTGCTTTATATTTTTGATAAAGCGCCTCTAAGCCTTTGTACTGTGGTGTAAAACCGCACTCACTGGCGGTATTTACAATTAAAATTACTTTGCCTTGATATTGTGCCAGTGCCGTTGGATTGCCTTGAATGTCGTTTGCGCTGTGGCTATAGATAGTCGATGTCATCATTACCTCCTTAGGTGTGATGATTAGCATAAATAATAGTTAAGTTGTTATCAATCAATTTGTGTGCAATTTATTCTGTGTGTTTGCCAATCTTCTTCAATATCAATATAGTTACGCTAATTTTTATCTCAGCAGAAGGGCGTTTATGTGACTGAACATGAAGCCGAATACGAAACAAACACACAGGCCGATGTCGGGCAGGTTGTTCAGCAACTCACTGAAGTTGAAGGTGAAGAACAGGCTGAAGTGTTCAGTGAAATCTTAAATGAAGCAGAGCCTGGTACTATTGCATTAGCACTGGAGTCTTTACCCCTAGACGAGCGTTACGAGCGTTGGCAACAGGTTGAGTTTAGTGACCGTGTGACAGTGCTGAGTTTAATGCGTGCCGATCCGCGTATGGGTATCCTAAAGCAGATGCCCGACAATGAGGTGGATCTGCTATTCGCGCAGCTCAGTCCTGAGGATTTGATTGAGTGGAGTGATTATCTCCCCGAAAGTTTTACCGACCGCGCCTTGGCGCAGATGGGCGAGCGTCAGCGGCAGCGTTTCGAGTTGTATGACCAATATTCGGAAAACGAAATTGGTCGTTATACCGATCATCAAATGTTAGTGCTCAGCGATAAGGCGACTGTGGCTCAGGCACAGCGGTTTTTCAGGCGAATTGAACTCGACTGTAACGACAACTTATTTATTGTCGATGAGGCGGATAAATACCTAGGTACGGTCAGACGTTATGATATTTTCAAGCATGATCCCTCTGAGCCGCTGATTTCACTGTTATCGGAAGACAGTCGTGCATTAACTGCGGATACGACGCTACTCGATGCCGCCGAGGCGATAGAACATAGCCGCGAAATTGAGTTACCCGTGATCGATGAGGCTGGGGAGCTGATTGGCCGTGTCACCCTGAGGGCCGCGACTGCCTTAGTGCGTGAACATTACGAAGCGCAATTAATGGCGACCGCGGGTATGGATGAGTCCGACGACTTATTCGCCCCAATCATCAAAGGTGCGCAGCGCCGCGCCGTGTGGTTAGGGATTAACTTACTCACCGCATTTTTGGCCTCGGCAACCATTGGATTGTTTGAAAACGTCTTATCTCAAGTGGTTGCACTTGCGGTACTTATGCCGATAGTGGCGTCCATGGGCGGGATTGCGGGGAGTCAGTCGCTCACCTTGATGATCCGCGGTATGGCGATGGGGCAGATCTCTGCGGGTAACTTATTCTCGTTAATGAAGAACGAGTTAGGGATTGGTTTAGTCAATGGCACTCTGTGGGCGATTGTTATTGGATTGGTGGCGGGCTGGTGGTTTGCCGACAGCACCATAGGCATAGTGATAGGTTGTGCGATTTTAATCAATATGGCGGTCGCGGCTTTAGCTGGGGTGATCGTGCCTATGGTCTTGCAGCGATTTAACCAAGATGCGGCGCTCTCTGGCTCGGTGATTTTAACCACTGTGACCGATGTGGTGGGCTTTTTCACTTTCCTCGGTATGGCGACGATACTCTATCTTTAAGTGGATTTGGTTGTTTAACTCATTTGTATGAATCAAAACGATATTCAATTTGTTCTTTGTCAAAACGCGGCCGAATTAGCGGCTGCGGCGGCATTAATTGACCTGCGGGATGACAACGCGCATCCCCTCGACCATCAGGCTTTTGCTCTGTCCCGCGCCGTGATATTGGCGAAGACTCTCGAAGGCGAGATAGTCGGCTGCGCAGCGATTAAGGCTGGTTCTGGTCCAGTGGGGGAACTCGGTTATCTGGTAGTCTCGCCTTTATATCGCCGCCGAGGCATCGCCCAAGGGCTTACCCTTATGCGAATTGAAGTGGCTAAAGCACAGGGAATCGCCCTGTTATTTGCCACTATTCGAGATGAAAACAACGCCAGCAGAGTGAATTTACTCAAGGCCGGATTTCACTTTTGGCGTAACTATTTAAGTATTCGAGGAACGGGGAATACCGTGGGTTGGTATTACTTAACCTTGTTCGATGAGATTGATATTGAAGGAACGATGCAAACCTTAGTGGGAAATCGTATACCAGCACCTTAATGTGTAAAAATTGTTTTATTTAGGTTTTGCTTATGTTTATTGCAGGTTTTTATTTGGTTTTAAATTCAAAAATATCGGCACCAAAATCCTAAATATGCAGATTTTCTTTTTTTATTCGGTATGATCCGCGCTATTACCCACAGTCATTATTGAGGTGTTTTTATGGCTAAATTCAGAGTAGCAAGTGTCTTATTATTGAGTGCAGCCGCGCTGCAAGTGAATGCGTCAGAATTTAATCTTGGCTTAAACAACGATGTCGTTTCTACTGAATTAGAGCTGCAAGTGAATAAAGATACTAATGCAGTATTAGGATATATTTATTCGGACGATAGCGGTCATATTGCTCAAGGTGCAATGCACATGACCCACGATGCGGGAGTGCATCATTTTGAAGTGGGCGCTAAGTTAAGCCAGTTATGGGCAGACGATGCGCCAAATGGCAGTACTGTGTCTGTCGGTGGTCGCTATGCGTTAGCCTTAGGGCCAAATATTTCTATACATGCTGCCGCTTACTATGCGCCATCGGTATTGTCTTTCGGTAATGTCGATGGTCAGTATGAATTGGATTCCAAAGTGCAATACAACATCAACCCAAATATGGCACTGTACGTCGGTTATCGTAAAATTGCCTTTGAATACGATAATGCTCGTGATTTTACCTTTGAAGATGGTGCGTACATCGGCGGTAAATTCCGCTTCTAATCGAACCAGTAAATTGGCGACCTAAATGTGTCGCCTCGAATTTAAAGCCGGCCAAGGTTACCTTTGCCGGCTTTTCCATTTAGCTTTGAGCTCGCTGTAACTTGGTAGGATGGAGGAGAAGAGCACTAGTCCAATGCCAATACACACCACAATGCTAAGGGTTTCATCTAAAAACCACCAACCAAACAACGCGGCAAAAATAAGGCCTGTGTATTCCACTGGTGCCATTTGGCTCGCATCTGCTCATCGATAGGCATGGATAATCAGGTAGGTCATGCCGATATAAAACACGCCTAAGGTTAAGCCGACTTGAGCGACGGGGAGATTAAAATCTGCGCCCTCGTACCAAGTTGCCGGTATCAGAAAAACCATCGCAAAGGCATTAGACCAAAAGAGTGTTGAAAAGGGATGCTCGTGGGTTGAGTATGCCTTCAAAATCAAGCTGTTTGTTGCAGAAGTCATAGCCCCAAAAAAGGCTAAGCCAATGTAGAGATTAAATTCAGTTGGTTGGCTTATCAGTAATATGCCCGTAAAACCAATGATGCCTGCTACTGTTCGGCGATAGCCTATGCGCTCATGTAAAAAGAACGCGGACAATAACAGCAGTAATAATGGCGAGGTATAAATGACTGCGGTGACTGTTGCGAGTGGCAGATGCAATACAGCTAGCATAAAGATAGCATTGCCTAAACCAATTAATAGCGCTCGGCTTAAGTGCACTTTGTAAAAGGGACTTAACTTGAGATTGCCCTGTAAACGCCAGACAAAGGGCAGTACCAAAAGTGTGGCAAATAATTGCCGGTAAAGTACAAGTTGAAACACTGGCGTATTAGTTTCAAGCAACTTAACCAATAGGTTACCGCTGGCTATCAACAATTGTGCCGCTAAAATCATCAATAAAGGTGCCATAGGTATCCATGTTAACGACTGATATTGAGGCTAAAGTGTGGTTCTATAAGTTAACGACTAAAATATCATCATAAGGCATCCAATTGCCGACTAATTTAGTCTAATCAATTGTAAAAAATAAAATGTAGTCATAAAGTTAACACTCTAAATTGATTTTCTGCGTGGAACTAAACGCGGGTATATAAACCAAGATACCAATGAGCAAAACTAACGTGCATAATTTCTGGTGCTTTTTGTTGCTGTTTTGGACATTTAGTCCATTTGCCCTTAGCGCTGAAATTGCGTTGGACTCCCCTTATTTATTCCATGCAGAAGATAACCAGCTCCCGCCTGCCGATTTTAATGAGGTAACTCAATGGATGAGCCTACTCAAAGAAGCTAGCTCTGTGAGTCTGGCTGGTGGCGACTATTGGATGGTGTCTCCAGTGATGGTTAATAGCCGTCAAACTCGTTGGGTAGTCGATGCCAGTAATTCTATTGTTGAATCGGTCGATTATTGGTTACTTGGTAGTGATGGCTCAGTGCAAACGGCCCACAGTGGTTACTATGCACCCTATGAATTTTTATTCGATTACGGTCGCAAGGTTCAACTGAATATTGGGACTGATTATTGGTTGGTGACTCGACTGAGTAGCCGCTATTATTCCTCCGCCCCGGAGCTGGCTTTAACGTCAGAAGAGGTGCATCAGTTAACCAACGACCGTGTGGCAATGGCGATACTGATTTGTTTAGGGGGATTATTGTTTATCGCTTTATATAATATACTGATTTATATCTCTATTTTTGATAAAGCCTTCTTATATTATGGCCTTTATGTATTGGCCTATTTTGGAGGTTGGGCATTAACATTCCATTTACCCGCTCACTTGTTTAACTATCATCAATTAGAACTACATCATCTGTTTTTTATCAGTTTGCCGATATTTAATATTATGTTCTACAAGCACTTTTTACAGTTGCCTAGCTATTCGCCCCGATTGTGGCGACTGAGCCAGTACTTATTAGTTGCGTGTATTTTAGCCTTGCCAACTAGTATTTGGTTATTGCCCTATACCGCGATTATTGCCTCAGTCTTAATCATGCTGTGGATTGCGTTGGCTATCACCTGTGGCAATGTGTGTTTGATGAAAGGCTTTGCCCCAGCGCGCTATTTCATCATGGCCTTTAGTTGTTTGCTGTTGCCTGCGGTGATTATTTTACCGGGCAATATGGGGATTACTCCTGATTTTATTGAGCATGCTGAATTTGCTACTTTGCTCGGCGGCACTGTAGATGCCTTACTGTTATCTCTTGCCTTGGCTAATAAACTTAAACTCCTTTCTGAAGAACGTAAGGCGCATATCGAAGAGTTAGGGATCGCTTGGGAAAAAGCAAGGCTTGATGGCTTAACGCGAGTCGGTAACCGTTATGCCTTTGATGAGTTTATGAATTCTCAATTGGCCTTTTCCAATAAGGTGGTTAACCCTATGGCGTTGGTGCTGCTGAATGTCGACAATCTCAAGATGGTAAATGATACCTTGGGACATCAAGAAGGGGATCGTTTACTACAAAGACTTGTGCAATTTTTGCAAGCGACCCAAATTGCTCACCTCAAGATTTACCGGATCAGTGGTGATGAGTTTGTGCTTATTCTGCCTGCAAATAGCATGGAAACCTTAAGTACAAGCTTAAAGGAATTAACGGTACAATTTGCCGCAGAAGGCTTAAAGGATTGTCAGTTTAGCTTTGGTTTTGCCATCAATAGTGATGTGTCAGATCCCCACGAATGGCTACGCTGCGCCGATAGCAACTTATATCAATCGCGAATGGAAAAACGTCGTCAAGAATACGCCGATAGCCGCGCGGGAGAGATAGCTTCGATCTGAGCTTGAACACATTCAAAGATTTGGACTACAAAGGGGCTGCATAACACAGCCCCTTTGTATTTAGGCAAAGTCTTTTTCACCTTTGATAATGGCCGGATGGCCGCAGATGGCTTTAGCGGTATGCATGCCCGCCATGGTTGCTGCCTCGACACAACCGGCGTTGAGGCCGGTTTTAATCCAGTCACCCGTCATATACAGATTGTCGATACCTGTACCATCCGTGGTGATCCGATATTGTGAGCTGCCTTTAACGGATAAGACATAACGCTCCGAAGGATCCACATTGGCGCGCCAATATTGGCTATCGAATCGCGCTTCGCCTTGGCGGTTTTGTTCATCGTGCAACCATTCCCAGGGGAAGGTATCGCCAACATGCTGCCACAGTTTATGAATTTCCGTATTGAGCTGATTGATGGCGCCAGCCTTAGCCTCGGCGGTTTTTCGCTGCTGGAAACCGATATCCGAGCTAGGAGGATAGGCATCCACGGGTAAAGCCGAGCAGAAATAACTGGCATTTTTAGGCTCTAGTCCGCGCCAGTCTTCTTTATCGAGTAATTGGTCCATTGATGCCCACGTATCGAAGGGCTCGGTAAAGCCTGATAAGACAGGCTGCTCGCCATTCTCAGAATAATTGGGCCAACCAATACCATTAAGATCTTGATTCATCCACAGTTGATAGGCTTGGGTCGCGACTGTTTGTACTTTATCGACACAGGTTTTGAGCGCCGGACTCTGCGCCATGACCTCGCTCGCCACATGGGGGACAGAGCCAAGAGACAGCCCAAAAATGACTTTGTCGAAATCTACACCTTTGATTAGACGTTTTTTCGGAAGTGCTTGACCAAATTGCGCCTCGTATAGATTGTCCCAATCGCTCCAGAAGTGCTCAAGATTAATATCATGGGCTTTTAGCAAAGCGGCTTGTGCAGGCTCTAGCTGATCATAATTTGGGGTACTTGGCCAGCAGGCTAAGCCTTTGACATCCACGAGTGGATTATACTCTTTGACAGAAGGTGCCAGAGCTACTTGCTCAGTGATTTCAATCGCTTGAATGCTGTTATTGCGACATTCTAAATTATCGACCCGATTGAAAAAGTGGAAATTAACCCCGCGACGTTTTAGCACTTCATAGTAGGGGGTAAAGACCACATCTCCCATGCCAGCTTGCATTTTCCACATAATCCCGCCTTGATAACACAGTGCGATACGCAGCATAGAGCGGATAATGGTGCCTGCTTCGACATTCGGTTTGTCAAAATTGCCTTTTTCGTAGGCAAACACCAGATCATAAAAACCGCGTACTGGCGCGCTGTCGACCGTGTATTTTTGACTTGCACCGTGTTTGATTAACCATTCGCGGTAATCGTAGTCGTTGATGGCATCGAAGCCCTTTTCAAACACATCGTCGACAAACATCCCTTTTAAGATGGTTAAGCCTAAATCGACGGCGATATACAGATGACGCAACTCGTCGTTAGTGTCTAAATGGTCGCTAAAGCGTTTAACCAGCCTTTGGTGCAGGGCATCGACGGCGGACTCGACCAAACCATCGTCACTCTCGCTGTGGACATGCTCATCGCATTCGAGGCCAATCATTTGATTAAAATGGCATTCTAGCTTGTCACCCAGGGCGTCGAGGGATTCCATCGCATCTTCTACCGAATCCTCTAACTTATCCTTAAGTCGTTCAAACCAGCTGGTATCGAGCCAGTTTTTCGGTGTCGCCATGGCTTTTTCATCGGCCTCCAGCAGGGAGTCCATGTCCTTTAGCCATTCTTTTATCCAAGCAAAGGCGGCCTTAACTACCTTCCAGAAGGTTAAAGTTTCGGTACCATCTCCAGGGATCCCTGGGAGTGTTGGAAAGGTGATTGGCCAGCTAACGGAGCGACCATTAATTTCCTCCTGTAGCACAATAAAGTTATGGGGTTTAAAGGCATCGAAGAAGGTGGCCAGCGGTGCTTCGGGCGGGCGGTTTAATTCTTCATAGGCTTTACGCATCAAGGCGCAGGCATTTTGATAAAAACCAAACCAGATATGCAGGCCATGCTCTTCAATCCGTTGCCCCATCGCGGCATTGCGGCCACTTGCGCCCTTGCCGCCGATTCGCCAGCCTAATTGATAGACATCAATCTCATATTGGTTCTGCCAGCCGGGTCTGTCGGTGAGATAACAGGCGGCGGTCATGGCGGCGACACCTCCGCCGAGAATGGCAATTTTTTGTTTTTTGATTTCAGAGTTATCGACCAGCACTTCGCCCGGCGGTACTTCAAAATCAAAGTTCACATGGTAGGGCAGTAATACATGCTGCTCGCCGACCTCGACGCCTAGGGTCTCTTTGAGTGGGAAGCTAGCGTTATCAAAAATAGTGGCGACAAAGTCATTTTCCAACAGGGCGACACTGTGCACTTTGTTGACCTGTGCGGGCGATGCAGTAATCGCCTGATAAACCGCTTTTTGGCCTGAAGCGTCCGGAAACTGCTTTAAAAACACTTGGTCGATAGCGGGCTTAAACAGCAAATGGAAGAGTTGCTCCTCACCGAGCTTATCCAGCTCTGGAATAAAATCCGTTTGTTCTTTAAAGAGTTGCCAGGTTTGGGCTATGGCTTCTAGCGTGGTGAGCTGCGCCTCGGGCTTGGCATTGCAATTCACCTCAATCAGCGGGTGCATGGCAAGTTCAGTGTCAGGGCTAAAGTGTAAGAAGCTCTTTGTTGCCAGGGATAGGCGGGTTAATGGCTCTCCGACTGCGGGCATAGTGTATTCACACAAATACTTGGGATAACCGAATAACTCGCGGCCATTGATCAGGGCCATTGCATCATTCACCCAAATATGCAGCGGCTGAAAATACACATGGCTGATGGATGTGCTGTTGCTATTGTCTTGGCGACCGACCATGACCCAAGTGATGATGTCGGTTTCTTGGATCCAACCCTTGGCCCTGTCGGTTGGGTCTTCTGAATAGGCTTTCTCGATTTGGGTAAAAGTTGTCAGTACAAAGGGTGACAGCACTTTAAAGTACATGGCGCTTCCGGCCACTTGATTAAGGGTTTTATCGATAGAACGCTGTAAGTTGGCGAGTTTTCCCTTAAGAAAAAAACCGTACATATCGGCTTTATTCAATACTAAGGGCGAGTGCATTAACATACTGCCTGGGGGATAGATAAAATCGGGGCGTTGTTTTTCCATGGGATCATCCTTTAAACCCGTAAAGATGTGTAAGGTAGTTTTTGTCGACAAAAAAGCATGAGTAAACCCTAAAGAGCATAGGGTAAATAGGCCAATTAGCCTATTGATTTTACAATTGAATTAAAAGATGAATAGAGGGAAAAACTTAGATTAACTAGCAAGTTGGATTAACTCCAACTTGCTGGGATTTGACTGCTTATAAAGCTCGAATTTGCTAAGGCAAACGGGTCGTAGTTCAGTTACTTCGATTTATGCTGATAGAAATCCACCTCTGCATCATCTGAATAACGGCGCTTAGTATCCCTGCGACGTTGTTTTACGCGTTTGTTTTTTTGCTTACCTTTGACGTTATCGCCCCATGGCGCATCATCGTCGTCAAATTCATAGGAGTGTGACATGGTCAAAATTCCAAAAATACCTGTGCCATTCTCAGCACCCGATCTTTTTACCCAAAGGTGAGATTAAGCTAAAGCGAAATATTTAATCACTGATGGTGAAAAGTTTTGTCCAAGAAGGGGCGATACGTCTCTGTGGAATTGCGTTGGCGATTTTACCCCGCGCCGTAGGGTTTATCTTGATGATTATTAAATGAATAAGTGAAAAAGCGCATTCATATTGGGTGGAGGTAAAAAGAATGGCACTCAGAATATGAGTGCCAAGTTCTGATAAAAAATAAGGAGTTAGTGCTACTGCTTGTGTTGCATACGCGCCACAAACATTCCATCTGTGTTGGCTTCGAAGGGCCACACGGTCAACATTTCTGTTTGTTCGCCTGTAAAGGGGTGGCGGATCGGCACTAGGTTGAACTCGGGATGTTGTTGTAAAAAGGCGGAAACTACTTGCTCATTTTCAACCGGTGACAGTGAGCAAGTGGCGTAGACTAAGCTTCCGCCCCGTTTTACCGCCTTACTGCTGCGGCTTAATATATCCAGTTGCAGTGCTGCTTTATCTGTGACGGCATCGAGGCTGTCGAGCCAGCGCATATCTGGGTTACGGCGCCACGTGCCCGTGCAGCTACAGGGTGCGTCGACTAATACCCCGTCAAAATGGTTGGCGTCGACCGGCAGTGCATCACTGCGCCAGCGAGCAATGCTGATGCCGTCAAACTTTGCCCGTTGGGCGCGTTTGCTGAGTTCTTCTAAGGCGTGGGCGCGAATATCCGACGAGACTATGCTGCCCAAAAATGGATTGTGCTTAGTCGTGGCCGTTTGCATTAGAGCGCGCAATTGCAGGGTTTTTCCGCCTGCGCCGCTGCAGGCATCCCACCAATGTTGCCAAGGCTCTGGTGCACAAATTTGACCTATCACTTGCGAGGCTAAATCCTGGATCTCGATTTTGCCTTCTTTATAGAGTGATATTTCATTGAGATTCATGCTCTTAGTGCCAAGGTTTATGGCATCTGCAAAATAGGGGCTGAGACTCGCATCAATCTCTAGCGCTTGTAGTTGCTTAACAGCTGTTTGGCTGTTGATTCCCTGTGCACGTCCCCAAATTGGTGGCCGGCTAGACATGGCTTCGATGAGATTTGGGCGCAGCTCTGGGGCAATTGGGCAGACCTGCCAAAACCATTCAGGCAATAAATCCGCGAGTTCGAAGGACACTTCGGGAAATTGGCGCCGTACCAGTGCCAATTTATCCGTTAAGCTATTAACGCTAAGGGATTGAAGCTGTTGATAATCAGCCGGCGATTGGGCGAGCTCATGCCAGGCTTGGGCAATATCTTGCCATGGATGGGCTTCGATTAAGGCGCTCGCGCTCAGCATTGCAAAAAAGTGATCCGCCTGCTGATGATCGGCCGTGGCTTTAAACCAGCCCCACCAACGGAACAGGCTAAATAAGGATTCGCGGATGACCTTGCGATCCTTGGAGCCGTGCTTTTTATGTTCCCTAAAGTAGTTCGCGAGCACTCGGTCGGCGGGTTGCTTGGTATTTAAAATCTCATCGAACAATAACTTAATGGTATTGGCATAACTTAATCCGCGTTTTTGCGCGAGGGTTTGCGGTTCGATATTCACTGTAGATGCCATGGTTGCTGATGATAAGCCGTTTGGATTGCCCATAAAGTTAGCCTGAAAAGTGGCTCGGCCAAGTGACATCCATCCGGTGGGATGAATATGGCCAAGCAAATCAATAAGTGGCGCAGAGTGTAGCAGTTTTACGTATCACTAGCAGTAAAAAAGCCCCAATGCTGAGTTGGGGCTTGATGGGAAAAACGAATGCGCGCGTGAGGAAAGGATGACTTACTTAGTCACCATCTTCTGGATTTGTTTAGCACGCTCTTCATCACTCAATACTGAGGGCGGAGGTGTCACTATGCCTTTTTGGCAAGCGGGCCTGAGCGCTAGCTCGTCTAACCAACGTTGTAGGTGAGTGAGTCCTTCCATATTGATACCGCTCCATTCATGGATGCGCACCCAAGGCCAAGTCGCGATATCAGCAATGGTGTACTCATCACCGGCTAGATACTGATGCTTGGCTAATTGGGTATTCATCACCTCAAACAAACGTCTGCCTTCTTTTTGGTAACGTTCAATAGCCGCAGGGATTTTTTCGGGGAAGTAACGGTAAAACACGTTAGCTTGACCCATCATCGGGCCAACACCACTCATCTGGAACATGAGCCATTGAATGACCTGCGAGCGTTTTTTAGGATCGGCAGGCAAAAACTTACCCGTTTTTTCCGCCAGATACAGAAGAATTGCGCCGGACTCGAACACCACAAAGTCCTCGTTATCTCGGTCGATAATGGCTGGAATACGGCCATTAGGGTTAATGGCGAGAAACTCAGGCTGCTTCTGTTCGTTGGTATTGAAATCTAATTTATGCACTCGATAGTCGAGACCCATTTCTTCAAGCGCGATGGAAATTTTAAAGCCGTTCGGGGTCGCGGCGGTATATAAATCAATCATAGTCATCCCTTAAGTCTTAACTGGTTAATGCTTAACTTGGATGCCCAACGGGCATCGCTGCTAGTTTTTTGGGGTAAGCGACACTATCGCGGGGCGCTGGGCCACTGTCGCAAACCAAGCTTGAATATGGGGCAGAGTGTCATCCACCAGAATATCTAAGTTTTTAATAAAGCTAATAAAAACGTATGCAGAAATATCGGCAATCGTAAAGTTATCGCCCGCAACATAAGTTGATTTGGCTAATTGTTGGTCTAAGGTCGGCAGGAAGTCAATGACCCGTTGGCGTGATTCTGCGCCCCAGGCTTCGACGCAATTTTCTCTATCTTTATAGATACCCGTTAGGTTTCTAAAGGCTTGAAAGCCGACCATCAGACCTTGTAATTCAATGATACGTTGCCACATTTCTACTTTGGCACGCTCTAGCGGGCTGTTACCAAATAGTGACGTTTCACTGGGATGGATTTCTTCTAAATAGCGGCAAATAGCCACGGATTCACATAGGTAGCTACCATCATCGAGTTCGAGCAGTGGAATGCGTCCGTTTAAGCTTTTGGCTTTAAATTCAGGGCTGAGATTTTCACCGCCGCGAATATCAACATTCACACGTGGGATATCGATGCCTTTTTCGGCGAGGAAAATACTCACGCGTCTTGCGCTTGGCGTAGGGGCTAATTCATAAAGCTTCATGCTCTTTCCTTCTGTTAATCTTTAAGTTTGGCTAAATAGAGCTTTAACGGAACGATCGGTTAGGATAAAATTTACGCCATATCTAAACGGTCAGTCAAGAATGTTTTGCCGTATGCACTCCGTTTAATACAGGCATCAATGTAGGTTTGAACCATGGCACGCAGTTGTAATTTTGATAGACAAGAAAAGCTCATTCAGGCGATGGAGCTATTTTGGCAGAAGGGATTTGCCGAGACATCGATTGCCGATCTGGTCGAACACTTAGGGATTAATCGCTTCAGCTTGTATAACAGTTTTGGTGATAAACAGAGTTTATATCGTGAATGTTTACGTTTTTATCTTGACCATTATTCCTTTGGGGCAAAGGAGAAAATCCTGCATGCACAGGCGGGATTGAATGAGATCTTGACCTATTTAGCGCGATTTGTGGCCTTGCAGCGCGAGCAAGAGTATGGCTGCTTTATGCAGAATGCAGTATTAGAAAAATGTCTCGATGATGACTGCGTGCAGCAAGAGTGCCAGCGCTTATTTGCCCAGTTGCAGATTAACTTTACCGATGTTTTACGCTACAGTCAGCGACAGGGTGAGTTATCTCAATCGGTTCAGCCTGAGTCGCTAGCGGCTTTTTTAGTGCTTCAATTACAAGGGATTAGAGTGTTAGGTAAGGCGAAGGAATACACCCTGTTGGATAATGCATTTACGGTATTAAGCGAATATCTTAAGAGTCTCGCGCTGACGCCACTTAAGCCCGTCTATGTGAAATAGGGCGTAGGTTAAACCGATAAGTATGAGACCAAGTCAATGCTTGGCCTCGTGAACCGCAAAACTGATGCAACCACTTATACAGAAACTTAAAAGTCCAACTCGAGGGCAAAGCACAAGTAGGCCATTAATTGGCTACAGTGGGCGAATTGTTCGGCGCAGTAGCGGGCGGCATCGGCTTGGCAGAGCCGTTCAAAGGGGACTGGCTTTAGCGCGATAAAGTCCTTACGTTTGAGCTCGGTTAGCATGGGGTGGTGTTTATCGAATCCCTTTGGCGGGCGAGTCAAGCTATCACCATCCATCATAAATCCATGGTCTATTAAGGTTTGCAGCGCCTTTTTGTAGCCATTGGGATTTTCATCAATACAAGTCCGAATCGCATTGAGCGCCTTCGACTCGGGGTGCCAAATACCCGCGGCAATAAAACAACCGTCTTCGGCAATGTGTAAATACAGCCCCGGCGCATGCACATCTTTGCCCTGAAAATGCCGAAACTGGATCCCCACATTGGTCTTGTAGGGTGTCTTATCGTTGCTAAAACGGCTATCGCGCTGCGGGCGCATTAAGCTGCCACCGACTTTTTTGGCTACCGCGGTCAATCTTGGTGAAATCGCAATAATATGAGGCTGAATTTTTTCGATAAAACGCAGTGCGGGCGTTCTGACGTTATCTTCATATTCATCCTGATGAGCTTTAAACCAGTCGCGGGAGTTATTGAGCGAAAGCCGTTTGAGAAAATCTAAGCTGGCAGCGGTAAATGTGCCTTCAGTCTGAGGTGGAGTGGTTAGCTTAGTCATGTCGATAAAACCTGTGATGTGCTTGAAAGAAAACCATTTAATCGGCTTCACGGCAGCAAGTGTGCATTATTAACGTGTCATTCTTATGGTTTTTTACTACCTTTTCAATCTGTTTGTGATTTAGCCATCTCTTGGTTACAAGCAGAACATTGTGGGTTACTAAAAGACTGCCAAGGTCAGAACAAGTACTTAGTCAATAATTCCTCTCTGGCTATTGGGCAGCGAGTAGCTGAACCGATTTAGTCGCTTAGCAAGGGACTTAGTACGATGCGCAGGATAATGTGCCTGAAGGTGATATTTTGAATGCTGAATCTTCAAGTGAAAATAACTTATTTAAAAATATATAGTTAACCTTTCATATCCAAGAGGCGCTAAAGGGAATATGCGTATATTGAATGGCAAAAAATCTCACAAATCAGCAGGTGACGCCGTTTCTGTCGGATGGCATCCCCGCGTCGGGGCGAGATATCAGACTCAGTTTAGCTTATGAATTTTAAGGATTAAATGGCAATTCCAAGGGTGAATAAACAGATAACTCATATAAAAAATAGGGTTATCTTGCCTTCCCCCCTGCCGTGAAAAGCCAATTTATGGCATAATCCGCGTTTTATTACGCATGTAGACAGAAAAAATGACTGAAAATGAATTGCTAACTCGCTGTGGCGGCAAATGTGAACTCTGCGCAAGTGACGTCGAACTCTCTATTTATGACTTACCGGCTTCCGATGGTCATGAAAACGAGATTATGATTTGTGAAAATTGCAGTAGCCAAATTGCAGCGCCGGATACTATGGACATGAACCTCTGGCGTTGTCTGAACGACAGCATGTGGAGCCAAGTCCCTGCGGTTCAAGTGATGTCATATCGCATGCTGAAACGCTTAAGCGGTGAAAGCTGGGCGCAGGATCTGCTCGATATGTTGTATCTTGAAGATGATTTACGCGCTTGGGGTGATGCCGAAGCCGCTGCCGCCAGTGATGATACGCCACCGACTTTAGACAGCAACGGTGCCGTGCTTAACGCCGGAGATACCGTGGTCATCATTAAAGATCTTAACGTCAAAGGTACCAGCTTTGTGGCAAAACGTGGCACCGCAGTACGCAATATTTCGTTGACCAACAATCCAGAGCATATCGAAGGTCGTGTGAATGGTACTCGCATTGTGATCCTGACCTGTTTTGTGAAAAAGTCTTAAGTCATTTCGCTTAAACTTGCTTGAACGTAAAACCGCCCAATTTGCATAAATTGGGCGGTTTTTTTATGCAGAATTTACTCTTATCTACCCACTAAAAGTAGCCACATATACAAATCATTAAATTAGGCGATAAAATGGTTAGCATGTGAAGAATCTTTATATAGAGATAAACCTATGGCAAACGACTCGCAACTACTCGACGCAAAGCAAATGTCGGCTTCAGTTGAAGATGGATTAGATAAAATCCTCGGCCAGTGGCGGGCTGAAGGGGTGACAGAGGATTTAGTCCCCATGGCGGTGTTAGGGCGCATCGCAAGGCTGACCAAATATATGGAAAACGCTATCGCCTTATGCCACGGCGAATTTGGCTTAGGTCAGGGGGAGTTTGATGTGCTCGCGACACTCAGACGCTCAGGTAAGCCTTATACTTTATCGCCTTCGCAGCTGTATCAAAGCATGATGTTAAGTTCAGGCGCCATGACCAGTCGTTTAGACCGGCTGGAAAATAAAGGCTTGATTGCCCGTGAGCACTGTAAGGAAGATCGCCGCGCCGTGCATGTTTCGCTCACTTCGGCAGGTAAATCACTGATTGAGGCTGCGCTCCCCAAACATATCCAATGTCAGAGCGCGCTATTATCGGGGGTCCCGACTGCTGAGCGTGTGGCATTGCAGCAAATTTTAAAACACTGGTTAACCCAGTTTGAAGGCGAATAATAGCGTGGGCGTGTTAAGGCTTAATACTAGAGTTATCACATACAGCGCAATGCAGATCAGGGAGTGACCATGGTTAAAAAACGCGAAGCGTTTGAGATTGAAGGCAAACGAGTCATTGCGGGTACGCAAATGGGGATTAAATTACCCGCTGCCAAGCTTTATACCGATACCCAACTCGATATTCATGTCGAAGTCTTTCACGGCCTCAAACCTGGGCCGACACTCTTGGTCTGTGCTGCTATCCATGGCGATGAGCTCAATGGTATTGAGATCTGTCGGCGGTTACTTGGACGGGTTAACCCTAAAAATTTAGCCGGCACCCTGATTGTGGTGCCCATAGTCAATGTGTTTGGTTTTATTCAACAATCCCGTTATTTACCCGATAGGCGCGATCTCAACCGTTGCTTCCCTGGCTCCAGTAAAGGGGCGTTGGCAAGCCGGTTAGCCAACCTGTTTGCTACTCAGTTATTAGTCCATGCAACCCATGTGATTGATTTGCATACGGGGGCTATCCATAGAGATAACTTACCGCAAATCCGTTGCGATACCGGTGATGAAACTATGTTAGCCATGGCGAATGCCTTTGGCGCACCGCTTATTATGCACTCTAAGGCGCGTAGCGTGTCGATGCGCGGCTATGCGAATCAGCAGGGCATTCCCTGTATTTTGTATGAGGCGGGCGAGGCGCTGCGCTTTAGTGAGCTTGCAATTAAGTCGGGTCTTAAGGGCGTGCTCAATGTAATGCGTAGCCTTGGTATGCTTAAGGGGCGAGTCAGTAACAAGATCGCGAGTGTCAGTGCGATACGCAGCTATTGGATCCGCAGTGAGTCCGATGGCTTAGTCAATATGAAGCTCAAACTCGGGCAGCGGGTTAATAAGGGCTATATTATTGCCCATATTGTCAGTCCGCATGGCGGTGATAGTGTGGCGATCCGCGCGCCAACCGATGGCATTATCATCGGGATCAGTAATATTCCTGTGACGAATGAAGGCGAGGGCATGTTCCATATTGCGCAGTTCGAAGGCGATGAGATCGAAATTGCTAACGAGCAACTCGATGAGTTTTTAATGGAATATGCTTAGGCTGTTATTCTGCCAGTGTTTGCTAAAAAAGCAGCCATCAGTTTACTGATGGCTGTTGTTTTTATGTGGTTATCTCGGCTCTGATACATTTAGCCATATAAGTATCAATGCACTTATGGCTACAGTGTAAAGCGTTCGACAGAGCGGGTGAGCGAGTGGGCTAACTGAGTCACTTGGTCACTGCGTTTTGCCATATCCATTGCTTCATGGGCATTTTGATCTGCCGCGAAGGCGACCTCCCCCATACTGGACTCAATATGTCGGCTGTAATCGAGTTGTTGGTGGGCTGCTTGGGTAATTTGTAAACTCATCTCATTAATGGCACTGAGTGTGACTTCAATCTGTGCTATGGCATGGTGTAGTGTTTTACTTTGCTCCACACAGTCGTTGGCTTGTGTTTGCCCTGAGCTTATGGCCGTTGAGGCCGTGGTAGTTTCCTGCTGTAACGCTAAGATCATCTGTTGGATTTCGGCGGTTGAGGCTTGTGTCCTTGAGGCTAATGAGCGTACTTCATCGGCAACGACCGCAAAACCTCGACCATGTTCGCCAGCCCTTGCGGCTTCGATGGCGGCATTGAGGGCGAGTAGGTTAGTTTGTTCTGCAATGCTACTAATGGTGGTGAGAATCCCACCAATATTGTGGCTGTGTGCACTAAGGCGCGACATGATAGCGACAGAATCACTTAGCTTTGTGCTTAACTCCGCTATTTTGGCTTGATTATCGGCGGCAATAAGCTGGGCTTGTTGGCTATGTTTCGATGCTTGGGTGATTTGTGTTGCCGAACTACTGGCTTGTTCTGCAACAAGGTTAGAGCTGGTAAACATTTGTTCTGTTAAGGCTTTCGTGCCATTGATGCGCTCAATTTGTGCGGTAGCTGCATTAGCGATGTCTTGACCTTGCTGATGTGTTTGTGTGGCTGAATTATCTAAAGAGTGGGCGTCATTGCTGATATGGGTTAATAATTTAGCCAGATCATCACAAAGAGTATTCATATTATCAATAAGTACCCCAAATTCATCATTGTGACGTTTAGGTATTCTCTTGGATAAGTCTCCCCTTGCAATGTTTGCTAGCGCACTATTTGCCAAGGTGAGTGGTACTAACATGGCCCTTAGGGTAAAGAAGGATATTGAACTGACCATAAACACAAACATGGCCGCTAGTACAATGGCCAATGTTTGACCGCGTTGAATATCGTCATTTGCAATGTTTTGCAACAGACTAAAACGTCTGTCAGCTAGGGCTAATAATTTATCTAACGCAAGGGTATTGGCATTAAATTCTTGTTCCGTATTTTTAAAATGCTGTTCTGCTTGAGTGTGATTATCAACCACTTGCTGTTGTGCCAGATATAGCTCGCCTGGGGTTGAAAGTAACCGATTGAATATGGTGGCTTGTTGCTCAAAAATCTCCAGCAATCCTAGGGTATTTATCCCCGAAGCTTGTTGTTTTAAAAAGGTAAAGTTAGTACTTAGATTCCCTAGCAATAGGGCTATATCCTGTTTATGCGAGTTTATAGAATGAGAATCCTGAGCATGCGTTAGCTCTGACATTGTGTTGGTTAATGTGTAAAGCATATCGTCAATGCGGGTTCCTGTTCCGATTATCTCCTCCAAAAGTGCCGGATTATCGGGCAATGAGATCGTTTCTAAATCGATCATTGCATTACTTGCTTGCGTTTTTGCCTCAATAAACTGATTAAAAAGTGTTTGATAATGTTGTTTTGCTTGTTCGTTCGCGAGCTTAGCGCTAAACATATCTTGGCTTTGTTGCTGGTAGGCTTGGTAGCGTTTTTGAGCTTCATTCAGTGATGCTTGCATCTGGGGTTGGTCGCTAACCATCTGTTTCAGCTCGTTTTCAATACTTTGATATTTATGCTCTAGCGCATTGAATCCTTTTTGGCTTTGCATGAGCTCTGCGGTGTCATTTTGGCTATGGGCTAAAGTTGCAAGGCGCGACATTTTAACGAGCACAAGTTGTAAGTTATTGCTTTGCTTCTGAACTGGTATGGCGAGTGTCTCGATATTGCTATAACTGATTTGAACTTGATAGAGCGAATAGTAAAAGAAGCTATTGCCAGCTAAGAGCAGGATACCAATTGCGCTGAAGCTTAAGAGCATTTTTTGCTTGATACTGAGTGTTAACATTGAGTCATCGACCTTTTCGTCTATGATGTCAGCCAAATAAGGCGATAACATCGCGTGGACAAGGGAAGAATACGCCGTAGTACAAGTACTTAGTTGCTTGTTTTTATTGGGGTATAAAAATAAGTGTAGCAGAGAGTTGTCAGAGTAAAGTCTTAACGAAGAAGGCTTGGATAATTATGTTGTCCCGCTGATGTTTAAAGGAGCGTTAATGAAAACGGTGATGTTAGAAAATAAGGCTATTGCTCCCAGCAAAATCCTTTGTATTGGGCGTAATTATGTTGACCATATCCATGAGCTTGGCAATGAAATCCCCGATGATATGGTGGTGTTTTTTAAGCCTAATTCGGCCATCAGTACTCAATTAAATTCCCAGCATCTTGGTGAGACGCTGCACTATGAAACCGAGCTGTGTTTTTTGTATCAGCAGGGGCGCTTTAGCCATGTGGGCGTGGGGCTGGATCTGACTAAGCGGGAACTACAGAGCAAACTTAAGGCCAAGGGATTACCGTGGGAAAAAGCCAAAGCCTTTGATGGTGCAGCGCTTTTTAGCCCTTTTGTTGCGATTGATGATCCGAGCGCGCAATTTCAATTTAGCTTAAGTATTGATGGGGTGTTAACCCAACAAGGCTATATTGATTTAATGATCTATCCGCCGCAAACCATTTTGTCTGAGTTGCAACGCTTTACTCGTTTAGAAGATGGCGACATTGTGATGACGGGCACCCCAAAAGGCGTCGGCATCATTCCACCGAATCGCGTCTTTAAGGTGACCTTAGGATTAAAGGATGCGTCACACCAAGTGCCCTTGGTCGAATGTGAATGGCAAAGTCGGTGATGCAATGACAGCGCACTCTGCATCGGCTCATCAGGCGGCAACTGAGCAGGCAATCAAACCCCTTTGGCAATATTTGCTCGCTTTAGGGGCGGAGCCTGATCACTTAGCACTGCTGCTCACCCAAGCAAGGGCGCTTTCATGTCAGCCCGGGGAGTGCTTATTACCCCAAGGCGAGCACCAAACCTTTGCCTACTTTGTGGTGGATGGCATAGTGCGTGCTTGCCACTATACACAAGAGGGGAGTGAGCGCTGCAAGGAGTTTTACTTCGAAGGAGAGCTTTGTTTCTTATATAGCAGCTGGCTAAAGCAGGATGTTGCGCCCTATCAGTTAGAAACCGTCGGTGCTTGCAGGTTAGTGCAAATACCACTTGCTGTGCTAAATGAGCCATTTATGCAACAGGTACAACTTGCGCTACTTAAACAACAGTTATTGTATAAAGAACAAAAAGAAGCCTTTTTACTCCTCAATACGCCAGAGCAGCGTTACTTACATTTACTCGAATATTTTCCCCTCTGGGTTGAGCGCTTAACCCATGCCCAACTGGCTAATTATATTGGTATTACCGCCATTAGCTTGTCGCGTATCCGTAAACGTTTACAAGATTCGCCGTAAAATTGCCTGCCAATTAACTTAAGTTAATGCGCCTAAAAGTGATTCCCTTCATGCTCCTTAGCGATTGCTAATCCAAGCAAATCCGTTTGTTGTTGGGCGACGTCTAAGCCTATACCGAACTTTTAAGGAGCCTATTGTGGATGCTTTTACTCTGTCGCAATTGTTGGTGGCCATTGCCATCGTATTTGACGTGATATCGTTTCAATTTAAAGCGCGCGAACGCATTGTCGCTTGCTTATTTATGTCGGGGATCTTGATTTCAATCCACTTTTGCTTTTTAGCACAATGGACTGCGGCGGGATTGATGGGGATTGCCACAGTGCGTTATCTCACCAGTATTTTTACTACGTCTAAAAAGGCCATGTGGGGTTTTAGCGGGGCAGCGGTACTGATGAGTAGCTTGACCTTCAGCGGGCTTGTGAGTGTGATCAGTTGTATCGGTACACTATTTCAAACCCGTGCGGCATTTTGTCAACGTGATAAAGACTTGCGGCTACTGATGATAGTCGGCACCAGTTTTTGGTTAGTCCACAATATCTTAGTAGGCTCGCCAGTGGCGGTCTTAATGGAAATGTTGTTTATTGGCAGCAATTTAGTGGGATATTATCGCCATTATTTTCGTGGACAATTGCACTCGTCCAAAAGGAAGGCTTAGATACCTGCTACGGCCTCCATGTCTAGCTCGATATCGGTACAGCCTTTGGGGCAGAAAATACCTGCTGCCTGTTCGGCTTTAGCTGTCTCCGGCAAGATGACTTTGAGGGTTTGATTGCAGCTTGGACATTGCACTGGTTTGCCCTTAAAGACGCGCTTAATTAAGTTTTTTTGTTCATTAAACGAGTGTGCCGTGGTTTGGTTTAACACGGCAAATGGGCTAGTAGAGGCATTGGTCATTGGCAATTAAATCCTTAATACTCGATCGTTGTTCAAGACTGCTGGTGTCGTTTAAGCCAAGGAATTATAGCCCGATTGCGAACATTAATGAAAAGGCTGAATCATATATATGCCAGCATGGGTTAACTTGCTGAACTTGTGCTGACTAAAGCAAAAATATGCGATTTTGGCCTTGTAGAAAGAGCGATTTTTTGATGCTATCAGCAAGGCTGGTTTTGCCATCAGCGCAAATGATACAGCACTTAGGCTATTGGGGGAGAAAATGAGTATGTTTGTTAAAGTCACCATCGCGGCGACAGTCCTAGTGCTGAGTATTCTTGCCGTGGGAGTTTATCGCTTTAACATGACCAATGATGATATTTACATGGTCATGGAAGATGGCCAAGTGTTGCAATACGATGAGGCCATGGCGCAGGCTGATGCTAAGGCAAAAGCCCAAGAAGCCATATTATTAAGCAGTGAAGATGCGCTTGAATCTGTGGTACCCAGTGAAGTCAAGCCCGTTGCTAATGCCTCGGAAGTGATGCTTAAGCTGTTTAGTTTAAATACCGCTAATAAATTTGAAGTGAGCTTACCGGACAGCCACAAAGCCGTAGTGTTAACCCACTTTATTAACGTTAAACAAACGGAGTTTGCTATTGGGGATTATCAGGATGGCGAGGCTAAAGGCCGAGTGTTATTAGATTATTTACGAGTTACTCCGCTTAATTTTGACCCCGCTTTAGAGCCTGATACCCAAAGTGATGCGCCATTACAGGATGATCCACAGCAGCAAACCATGCCCTTTGTGGCGCCTTTTATTGTGACTAACCAAGGTTCAGGTGTGTTCTGGTATCTCGGCTTGTTTAGCCTAGATTATGGCCAAAATCGTGTGCAGCACTTAGGCAGTGTATTTATTGGCGATCGTATTGAGGTCGATAATATTGAACCTGTTTATCCCTTTGAATCCCCATTTAAAGTAGCTGTTACTTACCGTGAGAGGGCGGCTGAACAACCCATGACAACACCGCCAACTGTAATTAAAACCCTTAAAATCGGTGTCAGTGAATCAGAAATCAAAGCGCTGCATTAGGTTTAGAGCGGGGCTTATGCTAAGTTAATTTTACCTCAGCTGCGGCTGAGGTATTTATTTCATCTAGCGGCCGGAAAGCGAAGGTTTTGGCATAAAGCATAAAATTAAAACAAGGAGCGTGTTATGGAAATGACCAAAGTCACAGGCAAATTTGATGTTAAGCTCAATCCCGAGAATGCCTATGCCACAGGTGTGGGCGGTGTGAACTTGGGCAGAATGACTTTAGATAAAACCTTTTATGGTGAGCTAGAGGCCCGCAGCCAAGGCGAAATGCTCAGTGCCATGACCGCGGTAAAAGGCTCTGCTGGTTATGTGGCGATTGAACAAGTCGTGGGTAAACTGTGCGGCAGACAGGGCAGTTTTGTGCTGCAACATTTTGGCATTATGACCGATGGGCAAAACCGCTTACACCTTGAGGTCGTCCCCCATTCTGGCGCGGGTGAACTCACAGGGCTATATGGTACGATGGCGATAAGCATTGAAAACGGTCAACATTTTTATGAATTTAGCTTCTGCCTTGAACAGGAAGCCTAAGGCATGATTAACATAACATCGCGCCGATAAAACAAAACCAGCCGAAGCTGGTTTTGTGGTTTTTGCCCGAGTGACTAATACCAACAGCTGAGTTATCAAGAGTATCTAGAGCTGAATTAGCAAGGGCTGAATGTTAAGACCATTATGAGGTTTTGACTTTGATCTTATCGACGACCTTTTTCACATCATCGGTATTTTTGGCAATGGTCAGTGCTAATTGACGCTCGGCATCGCTGGCCACTTCACCCTGTAAGGTCACTACGCCATCGGCAACGTCTACATTAATTTGGGTGCCCGAAACGTCGGTCGAGAACAACAGGCGGGTTTTTACGACCGTTGCGACCTTAGAGTCGGTTAAGGTCTTCACTACCTCACTGGTGCTCTCGTTTTCATTCATCACGGTTAATTTGTTTTCAACCCCTTTTACCCCATCCAAGCTTTTGATCAGCTCCGCTGCGAGCGCCTTATCGACACTGCTTTCCACTTTACCGGTTAAGGTCACATGGCCGTTTTTCACGTCGGTCATAATGTCAAAGGAGTTGAGGTTAGTATTAAGCAACAAAGTCGTTTCGGCCTTGCCATCGAGCCAAGCATCTTTGGCATCGTCTTTCCAATCCTGTGCGGCGGTCACATTTAAGCTGATAGAACCGACAAGTAAGGTGGTTAAGGCTAAAGTTGTCGTGTTTTTCATAATGATATCCTCCGTTGTTATCTCGAAGGGACTAAAGCGTGAATCGTGCCAATATTTTTATCTGATTGATTTTAAGATAATTATATTTGTTTTCGGCTCGTTTCGACTGTTTAATCCAAAAGCAAGCTCGGCGCTTTTTACCGACAAAATGTAAATATTACCGAGGGTGATAAAGCGATTGGGCTTAAGCAAGATAGGCGTTAAGAATCGCCAGATCGCAGGCAACAAAAACGCGGCTCAGTTGGCCGCGTTATTGGCTGGCATTGCTGCCTTACAGGGCTTGGCTACGCAGGTGTAAGGTATCCAAATGGATTTGTAGCCAAGCAATATCCTCGGCCAATTGGCTGATTAACCTTGGGTGATTGGCTTTTTTAATTAACTGTTTGAGGTGGTTAAGGCGCTGACGCTCAAGCTCGCAGAGCACGGTGAGGGCATCGGCGAGTTGCTGTTTAATAAGTAAAGCATCGACATCGGCATAGGGCCGAGTCTGCGACGGCGGCACCGAGTGCGGGCCTATGTACTGTAATGATTGGGCGAGCAGTTGCCTAAATCGCGCCAGCATCCCTTGGTATGTGTTGATTTGGGCAATAAAAATGCGTTTTAGGCTGTAGTCATCGACAGTGGTATTGGCCCGAGTATAAAAATCCACGCCGGTTTGCGTCAGCTCGATTAACTCATTAACCAGCTTAATATCGGCGCTCAGCTCGGTCTGATGTTGCGCAACATTAGACGTCATAACGACCTCCTGTGGTAGTTTGGGCAGCTCCGCCGACACGGATTGCCCACATTTTCATGGAAATATCAGTTTCATTCAGCTTCTATGCATATTTCGTTCACTTTTTAATGATAAGTTAATGGTTTGATTTAACTGATGATATTTATCTATTGTCGCCAGTGCCTCGCTTATTATCGGCAACTCTTACCGTTGAGATTGTTAAAATTTCACGGCTGGCATACAGTGATTCCTTATTCACAGGGAGTGGCACAAGATGATCCGACCAACGCTTTTCTATCATCTACAGGACGTCGAAACCGAGCAGGCATTAGTGAAGCTCGAGGGCGCGCAGACCTACAACAAGCTACGCAGTAGCGATGATTTATCTTGGATTAGTCAGCTGGAGGCCAATCGTATCGATGTGGCGATCATTGAGCTGCCCCGTCTTAGCCGTGAAGATTACTTAGCCTTACTCGAGTCCAGCGCCATTGCGGATGTGGAGTTTATTTTCCTCTCCGACGGCCTGCCGAATCCTCACCTCGATACACTATTGTCCAAATACGCGGGCTACCATTTCCGTAAGCCCATCGATATGTCCTTGCTGTGCGAAACCTTAGCCGATTTTGCCCAGCATCTGGTTGCCAATACCTCGACGCGCATTCGTCCCTATGCTAGCGAGTTAGACCAATATGGTTTGCTGGTGGGCTCCTCGTTACCTATGCACCGTTTGTACCGCACTATCCGCCGCGTGTCGGCCGCCGAGAGCAATGTGTTGATTATCGGTGAGAGTGGCGCGGGTAAAGAACTGGTCGCCAATACCATTCACTTAGCCAGCCCGCGGGTGAATAAGCCCTATATTGCGATTAACTGCGGCGCCTTGAGCCCAGAATTGGTCGATAGTGAACTCTTCGGCCATATTAAAGGCGCCTTCACCGGCGCGACTCGCGATCACCAAGGGGTATTTGAGCAGGCCGAAGGCGGCACCTTATTCCTCGATGAAGTCACCGAAATGCCGCTCGAGCATCAAGTTAAGCTATTAAGAGTGCTCGAAAATAATGAATATCGTCCCGTCGGTAGCCCTAAGGTGCTCAAGGCCAATGTGCGCATTGTGGCGGCGACAAACCGCGAGCCTTTAGTGGCGATTGAGCAAGGGCAACTGCGGGAAGATTTGTACTTTCGTTTAGCGCATTTCCCCATTCAAGTGCCGCCATTGCGGGAGCGCGGGGAAGATATAGTCGGACTTGCGAAGCATTTTCTGGCCTATCGCAATGCGGCGGAAAAACAGAGCAAAGTGTTCTCGTCCTCAAGTTTAGAGGCGATTGCGGCCCACGCTTGGCCGGGGAATGTGCGCGAGTTAAAGCATGCTATTGAGCGCGCTTATATTCTGGCGGACCATGAGATTACCCCTGAGCATTTACAGCTGACGCCCAGTGCGGAAAAAGAGACGACTGCGGAGGAAAATGTGGTGATCCCCCAAGGTATGCGCCTTGATGAGCTGGAAAAAATCGCCATTTACCAAGCGCTTGAAACGAGTCAGGGCAATAAAACCGACACCGCCGAGCAGCTTGGGATCAGCGTTAAAACCCTCTATAACAAGCTCAGTAAATATGAGCAGGAGTCAGACGCTCAAACTGTTGTTGATGCCGTTAGCGAAGATTCCGTTAGCAATAGCGTCGCTAAGTAGTAACCTACATTAAATGCCTAAAAATAAGCTAATGCATTGATTCAACTTTTAATGCAGCTTTTGATTCAGCGTTTGCTTTTGAATGTGTTAGCTTATTTTGACTCTGACTGCGGTTCAGCATTTTGCGCTTGATAGGGCACAAACACCTTCAAAGAGGCGGGTAGGATATCGATATTGAGTTCCTCCGGCTCACAAATCTCGCCATCAATCACATACTTGCATTGGGGCTGACTGCTGATCTTTACCTTTTTCGCGTGGGCGTGTTTTACTTTGCCCGTGTTGCCCGTGTTGCCCGTGTTGGCCGTGTTGGCCGTGTTGCCCGAGGGCGCAGAGTCGCTATTGGCGGCCTCTTTAATCCAGCCGGTAAAAGCCAGCTCAGCCAGACTGATAAGCTGTTCATTCGGCTCATTATTTGAATCCAACCAAGTGATATCCAACAAGCCGTCGGTCATATTGGGTTCGCCCTTACCTTGGGCGAGTAAGCTGGTAAAAGGTGCGGCATTGGCAACCACTAGGCTGTGGGTTTGCACTGTCATTGGGGCTTGGTCATCTAAAGTCAGCTGCAACTCGAGGTTGGTGTCGGTGTTCACCGCGCGCCACAAACCATCGAGATAGGCGAGTTGGCCGAGGGCATTTTTACGCTCGCGGCTCGCCGACTCAATCATTTGTTGCTCAAACCCAATGCCGACCAGCAGTAACACCAGCCGATCATTGCAACGCGCCGTATCTATGGTTTGTGTCTGGCCTTGGATAATATTATCAATGGCTTGGGAGACGGCATTGAGCTTACTGCTTAAACCAAAGAGGGCGTGTGACAGGGCATTGGTGGTGCCTAACGGGATAATGCCTAAGGTGATATCGGTGTCGATAATCTCCGCCGCGACCTCTGTGACTGTGCCATCGCCCCCGCAAGCGATGATGATATCGGCGCCCTGAAGCCGGGCTTTTTTCGCTTGGGTTTGGGCGCTAATCTCTGGCGTGGTGAGCGCTAACTGCACCTCAAAATAGCGTTTCAGTTCAGTGCAAATTTGTTCGCCATGGGTTTGCCATTTACCCGCGCCAGAGACGGGATTGGCGATAATCCAGGCTCGCTTATGCAGTTTGATTTCCCCTTGAGTGTACATCTGCTCCAGCGCTTTAAGTTGCCAGCGATTTAACCCTGCGGTTTTACGAATGCTTTTAATCTGTTGCAGCACCTCGGCAAAGCTGAGCTCGGGGCGGCGGCACACAAGATAAGCGGCCAGCACCATTACGGATCGCCCGCGGCCGAGCGCACAGTGGATTAATACCCGCTTTTGGGCGCGTACTTGACGGTGTAACCAGTTAATCGCCTGATTTAATTGGGCGCTAGTCGGCACGCTGTGGTCAAGAATAGGGATATTCAGATAGTCGATATGCTCTTCATACAGAGACACATCGAGGCCGTCGAATTCGGCGGTGACATCTAAAATAGCGGTAATGCCATAACGATTCAGTTTAGGTAAATCAGCAGCGCTTAAGCGGCTACCCAAGTATAGATATTTATCAATGGCTTGCATTGAAGGCACGCTATCACGGCGCCGCGCCCAGAGATTATAGAGTCGGCATCCTAGTAAAAATGGAATAAAGCCCCAACGAATATACCAAGGGATGGAGCCATCCTGACGTTTTCTAAAAATACTGGCGAGGTTAAACCAATAGGCCGAGCCGACAAGGGCGAGGGATAGGCTGGTCCATGCCCAAATAAAGGTGAGGATGGGGGAGTGCCCCGTTACGGCGAGATAGCCAAATAACAGCGCTCCGAACAGGTAGAAATACTTAATGTGGATCCTACGCAGCATTGGCATCTCCTCCATCGATAAACGGCGAACCTCAGGAAAATCCACTTTATCGTAACCAATGACTGTCGCGATAAAGTGGCTCGGTGGTACTCAATTGAACTGTGGTTATCCTGATAGGCTCGTTTGTGGGACTCACTACTCGCTGTCATCCGTTTTAGCAGCGTGTATCTTTCGCTTTAACGCCTTCTTTCAGTTCTTCACAGGCATCTTCAATTGCATTGCCGGTATCAGTGATGGCTTCATCGATTTTTTCGCCTGCGTCCTCGGCATGGTTGTCGCTACAGGCTGACAGTCCAAAGGTTAATAATAAGGCTAAAAATGCATTGGTAATCATGGTCATAGGTTTCATATCGATTCTCCTTTTATCCAATTTAAGCGCGTGGTGCCTTACCCTTAAGGGCGTTGACCAGCAGGGAAATCACAAGTAATACAATAAATAGGAAGAAAATAATCTTTGCGATTCCTGCTGCGGCGCCAGCGATCCCCGTAAATCCAAACAGTCCGGCGATAATGGCCACAACCAGAAACATTAAGGTCCAACCTAACATAGCCACCTCCTTTGTCTTATTTCGGTTTTTCTGTATTCTTCACTCTGCATGTTTACGTCGAGTGAGCTAGTTGCCGGGTGAGTTGGATAAGCTAGGTTACGTCTTACATCCCGTTATCACTCAATCCCGCAATAAACTCACAAATGAGATATTGCGAGCTTAATGCCAACTTTGAAGATGTTGATTAAAATTCTGATTATTAACGTTATTTTTAATTGGTGTGTTGGCAGGAGTAATGGCTGATATAAGCGAGATAGGCAATTTTTACCTGCGATTCGGTAAGAGTTGCAGTGAGAATATTGTGAGAAACAGCATAATGGCTTGATGGTACGTCGAAATGGCATTATGTTGTTGATTTAAAAGTGAGAGTTAATTTTTTTGCAAAACCAATGTTATTAGAACCGTGGAGTCACACATTCATAATATGTTAGTTCCTTCAAGCAACTCCTACTTCGTAAGCGAAATAGAAGCTTTCAGTTCAGATCCCGTTAGCCTAATTGGCTTTGTCATTGCAGCTGTTATATTTATTGTTGCTTATAAATATACGCCTTTCATAAAACACCTTTCGGAAACCGTTAACTTAAGACCAAGCACTATTTTTGTGCTGAGTTTTAGCTTTATCCTAATCGGTTTTTTCGCGACTCTTTCTACATATCTCGACATTTACCAAGTTCAACAATCCGTTTTGGAAAATAAAACACAGTTGATTTCTGGATGTATAAAGGATCATCAAGTCAACCAAAGCGCTAGCAGAGAGGAATCATTTTCGGTATCGGGTGTACGCTTTGCATACAATGACTACGTTACTGCAAGTTACTTTTTTTCAAATAAAAACCACGAATCATTTATTCGAAATGGCCAGTGTGTTTCCATTCTCTATTTGCCTAACTTTAAAAATGGCATATTAAAAATCGATAAACTGTAATTTTACAGGCCAGTTGCAGGTGAGCATTGTCGCGCTACGTTCTGTGACAGAGTGGGCCATCGGAAAAAGGGGTTTTTCCGTTGAGTCCCTAGGATGGGTTTACGGCGTGCCATTGAAGTGACAATGCAGAGCGGAAACTGAACTCCAATCGGTTTTAAGCCCAAAAAATGAATGTAAAAAAAGCGGGTTAAGTGTTCACTTAACCCGCTCAATAAGGTTTACCAATGCGAATTAGCAGCGTTGTAGTGGTTTCCAGCGTTGCAAGCTGACCGGAATACTTACCCCTTGGGATAACAACAGGTTAATCCGTGCTTGGTAGGCGGCGCCCTGCATTAAATGTTTAGCTAAATCGACTGCATTGCGCTCACGGTAATCATCTAAATAACTGCCTTTAGCCCAAGCATTAAAGGCGCCGAGGGCGGGGCCTGCCCAAATCTGATAATCCATTTCGCGACCAACTTCGCCCGTGTTTGACCAGCGACTCGAAAGACCTAAATACCAGCGGAAAATCAGTGCCATTTTGCGTTTTGGATTATCCAGCGCGCGCTCAATTTGCTTAGGATCGCGTTCATTAAAGTGCGCCACAGTACCTGCCCAAATCTCATCTAATGAGGCGCGAAACACTTGATCTTCCAGCTTTTGCCTTTCCTCTGGTGGGATCGCCTCAATCGAGTCGTAGCGGGTGTAAATCTCATAGAGTTTATTGGCGCGCATAGGGAATAGGGTGCCGCGCTTAACCACTTGTAACTTAACGCCCATTTCAAACATATCGGCGGCGGGCGCCATAGTCACATCGGCCATTTCGGTGGTGGCGAGTAATTTACGGGTATGTTCGCTGGCCCCAGCCTCAACACAGGCTTGGTTGATTGAGCCAGTGACAATATAGGCCGCGCCCATATTGAAGGTCGCCAGCGCCGCATCAGGCGTGCCGATACCACCACCAGCGCCCACACGGATAGGCGTTTTGTATTGGTACTTGGCTTGAATGGTATCTTTGAGCGCCAAAATGGTCGGCAATAACGTGACCAGAGGGCGATTGTCGGTGTGGCCGCCTGAGTCGGCTTCGGCGGTAATGTCATCGGCCATGGGCACAGATTGCGCCATTAGCATTTGATCTTCGCTGATAAGCCCTTCGTTCACTAATTGTTGCAGCATCTTAACGGGGGCGGGCTCCATAAACTTGGTGGCCACCTCGGTACGGCTGATTTTAGCAATCACTTTATTGCCAATCACAATCTCGCCGTTGGCATCGCGACTCAGGCCCGCGGCGCGGTAATAGACGATTTGCGGGGTTAAGCCCAAGAATGCCGAGGCTTCAACCGTACGCACTTGATGCTTGAGGAAGAGTTCGACACTGCCACGCTCCAGCGCTGGCTCGCTCGGGCTGTGAATCAGGTTAAAGGCGTAGAGGCCATTGGGCAATGCCGCTTGAATGCGTTTAATCGCGGCTTCTACGCGCGATGGAATTAACCCCGCCGCGCCAAAGGAACACAGAATGCCCGCCTGACCTAGTGCGATAACTAACTCTTCCGAGGCGATACCGTTGGCCATAGCGCCAGCGTAGTAAGCGTATTTCACTCCATGCACGCGGCGAAAATTGCTGTCACCCAAGCTTTGAGTGCCAAGGGCGGGGGCGAAGGCGCTCACCGGATGCAAACCATTGCTTTTGTGTAAGCTATTGCTGGGTTGAGCTTCAGCAAGACCCACCACCTCGGCGGTTTGGGCTATGCCTAGGCCTTTTTCGGCATGATTGATTAAGTAGCAGGCTTGATTGAGATCTTTAAGCTTTTTGCCAAGGGAATCGATATCGAAACTGATGGCGGCTTCATCAACCTGCCATGGCCAAGGACTGAGCTTGTTATTATCGAGAGCGTTATTATCGAGTGTGGTATTCGTCATTTGGGCTTTTCACTTTTAGGTGTTTGGGGCCTGAATTTGTTTGCCGCAGAGGGGTTATTCCCTTGCACTGCGGCAGTCTATGCTTCTGAAGCCAATTGTTCTTAAGCTAACTGTTGTTAATGCTGCAAGTTACGCGCAAGCGTTATGCCTCTTCGATGCAGATAGCAATATCGGTCACCTCATAAATGCGCAGGCCATCCTTACTCAGGTTGGCATCGCCCTTGATGATGCGTTTACCGTCTTTATCTTCAATGCTGGTGATATGCACATCCAGCGACATCTGTTTGTTTAATGGATTAATTTGACCGCGATACTTCCATTTAATTTCTGACAGAATTTGGCCAAATTTCGGATTATTGAAGCCTGCGCCTAGGTCTTGGTCTATGGCATAGGCTTGCAGTAATTCGATAATCGCCTCGACGCCGAGGGAGCCTGGCATTACCGGGTCCTGATGGAAATGGAACTGGAAGAACCAATCGCTTGGGTCAATGGTGCGCTCGGCGTACAAGTATCCCAGCCCCTTCTTACCGCCAGTTTTTACAATCTCAGCCTTGTCGATAAAGTTCAGCTGCCCACCCGCGAGGCGGTAGTATGGCTTGCCCTGCGGCGCCACAAAGCAGCGGCCATTTTTATCTAACAGATTGATTTGGCTGTCGGCTTTGATACCGCGCTCAATGTGCCAGGCTTGGGTAATTTTACCATTGTCGATACCCAACTGGTTTTTAAGCGCATCGGCCTTAAAGTAACCGAAAACCGCATTACCACGGTAGAAAGGCTCGCCATCGCAGCTCAGTTCGAAACTAAAGTTTTGAATGATATTGCTGCCAGCAATCACGGTGGACAGTAGGCGCGAATCGTTGACTATGGTCTTACCGCGTAAATCCACTTCACGCAGTAACTTGCCACTGCCGTCGAGGTTGCGGAAGAATAACTCCTGCCCCGGGAAGCCTAAGGTCGTGCCCATATAACCCGAGATAAAGCCATTGGGTTGCAATGAGATTTCCATCAGCACAGAGTAAGGCATCACGGCATGATGGCTGTTTTTAGCGTAATACCACGCGTTGCTGGGCACTTCATACTCGGCAATACAGGAAGATGGCTTTTTCAGCTCGCCACGTTTGCCCTCAATGGCCACCACGCGGGTGGTGAGTTGCAGATCGCCGCAGGGCGTACGCGGCGGGATTAAGCCACGGTAAATACTAAAATCGGGGCCGAAGCAGTTTTCAATATCGCCGGTGGCAAACTCAAACAAATGGTAGGGCGTAAACGGCAGGGTGTCGGGCACGCGGTTGGCGTACTTAGAGCCTGCTGGCGCAATCGGCGCACTTACATGCTTAAGCGGCACAACGCCTTTATTTACGGGAGCTGCCATATCCGGGATTTGTGCCATCAGCGGCGCTTGTTCCGCTTGGTTGTCGATATTTGCTGCTTGGGCATCATTACTCTGTGAAGAACTGCTTTGCGAAGATCTGCCCAGTGAAGAATGGCTTTGCGAATAGCGGGTGCAATCCGCTTCTTCTTTAATCATCACCCCGAGGTTTTGGAAATCCACCACCACTTTGCCATTGAGCAGAATATCGATATTCGCCTTGGCATAGGGGCGAGGGCTCATGCCAATTTCGGTAACTTCCATGCGATAGGTGAGGGTGCCAAATTGCGGCAATACCTGACCGCGGCAGCGCACTTTTTGCGATGCGTTTTCAAGGGGTTGGAAACGACCGTTAGTAACCCCAAGGTGCATACCAATATGCAACATAAAGAATTGCAGCAACTGGCCACAACCTTCGGCCATGAGGGAGCCTGCCATCACTTGGTCGCCCTTGAAATGGCAGGGGAAATACCAATGGTCGGGGGCTAATTGCTTGTGACCTTCAATCAAGCCTAAGCCCCATGCGCCGCCATGCACGTCGAGCTTGCTGACTTGTTCGATCATCAGGAATTTTTCCGAGGCGAAGCACAGTGAAGGCTGGAGACCAAACTTTGCTTGATGGGCTGTATGCTCACCGCCGAAACAGCCGCCAATGTCGGCGCTCAGCAGGCGATGGATTTGGCCGTAGCTAAAGGCCGTTTGTGCGCAGTTAAGTAGCGGCGTGAAGCGTGGCTTATTGCCGTTTCGGGCATATTCATTGGCCAGTGCAATTTGTGCCTGCTCGCGCGCCTTAATTTCGGCCTCGGTGTGGATCACCCCTTTGCCATCGGCCAGTTCTTTATCGGTAAAGAATCCCGCGCAGCCGCCGTCCATCTTGAGGATTAGCTTATCGCCCACGAAGCATTCGTAGGAGAAGAAAAACAGCAGGGTATCACCATTGCGGGCAAAGTGGTTGATGGAGATATCGTAGCGCAGGGTATCACCGCCGCGGGGCAGATCTCCAAGGAAGGTGAGGGTGCAGTCGAGCAAGCGATAGACGCGCTCGCCCTTGTTTTCAAAATCGATACCTAAGTAGCTGATCAGCATCAAGTCGCACTGGCCCGATTCGACCGCCACCGCCCACGGAATTTGGCCATCGACCAAGAAGGGCGCATCCACGGGAATGTCGTACTCTGTGGTCATAGTGCTCGGCTGATAGCGGTTCATTTGCGCGTTGAGCTTAGTCACCCGCGAGACCAGCAGATAATCCGAGGTTGGCAGGCGCACGCGGCGGGCGTAGCTATCGATAATGGCGTAATCGGCGCCAAAGACCTTGGCAATGTCGCCCTCGGCATATTCCACCAGATCCTGATAGTTCCAAATGCAGGGCTTATCCGCTGGGATAGGTGGTGTATAGGGCGGGACTCTTGCATGATTAGGTGCATGATTAGGCATGAGCTCTGGGATTGATACCGCTTGCTGCGCCTTCGTTTCAGCGACATTTATGCAGGTGACAACATGGGTTGTAACAGACCCCGTTTGTGTTGTCTGGGATAATTGTGCCTTTAACAACGCATCGGCCAGTTTGAGCCCTTGCTCACGGCTCTGTAAAAAGGCTAAGTGCGCCTCGCGTGCAAGCTGCTGGTTTTGCAACAGTTGCTGGTTTTGTAACAGTGCCGCGCTATCCTGCGACGCCCTATCCTGCGCCAAGGGCGCCGCCGAATATTGGTGTGGTGCGTTAGATGACATACCGCTCTCTACTGCTGTTGGTGTGGCAAATGGGGTGGCGTTTTTTGCCGTGATATCAAGTGCTGTTTCTACTGTGGGCTCAGTTTGTGTCGCCTGTGGTACTACAGGCTGCAACTGGCGCATTTTGCCTTGGATGGCGGCAAGTGCGGGCAGCGGCGTATCCACAATATGTTGATAGATATCGCGGCCACCGAGCGTCACTGGTTTGATTAAATGCTTTTGCTCACTCAAGGTTAAATCCTGTGCAAGGCGCAGTTCTAGTTGCGCCGCCTGCGTTGCAGTCTGGCTTAACAGCAGCAGCGAACTCACTCCTTGGCTTTGGGTAGACACTAGTGCCTGCTTATCGACGTTTTTATCCGAACCCGCAGACCCATTTTTTAGGCTTAACAGGGCATTCAGAAGACTAGCCATACCCGCAGCGGCAAAGTTATGCCCAAGGGTATTGGCGACTCGATTGCATGGCGTCCCCATAAGATTAAGCTGCGCTAATAGCTGCTCCGCTGGCAGTTGCTCTTCTGGGGCAATACATTGCTCAACCATATGGATGGCAGCGGGTACTGAAGGATTGGCGATAGCCGTTTCGGTTATCAGCGAATCAAGCAGCTTGGGCAGCTGATGGTTTGTGCCAAATGCTTGACCACGAATTTGGCCGTAGCCCTTTTGAGAACTGTTACTCGCTTGTTGACTGTTGCTCGCTTGCTGGTTTGTCAGCACGATAGCGCCCGAGCCTTCACCCACCTTCCACTGTGGATTCGCGCTGTTGGCATCGAGATCAACGGCGACCTCGGCGTTTTTCAATATAACCTGTTCAACACTGCCGCTTAAATCCACGGCGGCAATCACGACGCCATCGAGGGCCTCTTGGGACAGTAGGTTTTGCGCCACATCGATACAGCGAGCGACCGATTGTTCGGCGGCTGAGATGGTAAAGGCCGGGCCGTTAAAGTCCCACAGCGAGGCGATGCGCGACGCCATAATATTGCCAATAAAGCTGGTGTATTGATTGAGCTTGGCGGCATCGAGCACGCTGTCCATGGCGATGGCTTCGAGGGCAAGGTATTCATCATTGGAGAGGTGAACGCCTTGTCGCGTTAAGCTATCTGCAAGTTGGGTGTGCAAATTCACGCGGCCACGGAATTGGTGCAGCTCAAGCTCGGTTTCCATCGCCACTAACACGGCGACCTTGCTGCCCGCGGTTAACTTGGCATCGCGAATCGCCTCATCAGCGACTTTGATCAGCAACAACTGCTGGGAGATAAGCCTGTCATCCTCATTGGGCGGCACTTTAAAGCGCAGAAAATCAAAATCAAACTGCTCGATATAGGCACCTTTTGGCGCGCGATTTAGACCAAACAGGTTAAGGATATCGGGGTGTTTATCTAAGCCTTTCCAGCGGTTAGGTGGCAGAGGGATAAAGGCATCCGTTTGGTTTAATAGCGCCTTATCCAGCGCATTGATGGAGGCCAAAGGTCCAAAGTGCGACGCCATGCCGATAACGGTTAATGCTTGCTGTTGATAAACAGGTTTGTTGGCTTGCTTCTCGGTGCTGTGCGCTGTTGGTTGATAGGATTCCAACAATAGATGGGCATTACAGCCACCAAAACCAAATACAGATACCCCCGCATGGCGACGATCGTTGCCTGCTTTATCGGGCCAAGTCTGCAACTGAGTAGGGATATTATTACCGCTAAACAATCCCTTAGGCGATGATATCGGCGCCTTAAGGTTTATACTCGCCGGTAGTTGCCCTGAGCGCATGGCGAAGATCATTTTCATGATCCCAGGCATGCCGGCAGCTGTGAGTAAGTGGCCAAGGTTGGATTTAGCCGAACCTATCAGCGGCGCTTTAGTGCCGCCGAGTTTATCTTCGAAAAAACGCTCCATCGAGGTGAGCTCAACCTTATCCCCCAGCGGTGTGCCGGTGGCATGGCATTCAATCACTTCGATATTGCTCGGGTGGGTGTTGGCAGCGGCATAGGCGCGCTCGAAGGCTTGTACTTGACCCTTACTGTTGGGGCTTAAGACAAATTGGCCTTTGCCATCGTTCGATAAACCAATGCCACTGACCACGGCATAGATATTATCGCCATCGCGCTCGGCATCCTCTAAACGCTTAAGCACTAATACGCCTGCGCCTTCGCCCGCGAATAAGCCTTTGCTATTGCTATCGAAAGGCGCCGAAATCCCATGGTCAGGATAGGCGTGGAAAATCGAGAATCCCATATTGATAAAGAAGGGATCGGCGCCCGATACCGCGCCTGCGAGCATCATGTCGGCCTTGCCCGTGGTTAAATAATCGCAGGCAAGTTTGAGGGCATAGACTGAGCTGGCGCAGGCGGCGTCGAGACTGAGCTGTGCGCCGCCAAGGCCGAGGGCATCGCTTAACAATTTAGACGCCGTATGGGCAATGGCACCATTGGCTGCCTGTTGTGTGTCCGCAATCGAACCATTGGCGAAGGGCGCTAAGGCAAATTGTGGTTGATTAAGCTTGGTTTTTAATGCCTTTTCAACCGCTTGATGGTAAATCGGTAAAAACAATTCATTAGAACTTGCGGTCGGGAACGACAGGGTGCCCATTACAATCCCTGTGCGTTCAAGTAATGGCGCCGTTAAATCCACGCCCGCATCCAGCAGGGCTTTTTTACTGCAATCTAATGCCCATAAAAAGCTTTCATCGAGCCCGTCAAAGGCCGTCGGCGGCAACTGATAACCCTGTGGGTCAAAACGAAAATTGCGGATATAGCCGCCCTTATCGCAGTAAAAACGGTCGGCTTGGCCTTGAACGCCTTGGTAATCCGCAGGATTGGCATTGAGTTTAGCCGCATCAATTTGGCTGCGGGAATCTTTTTTATCCAGCAGATTTTGCCAAAACTGCTCAGGTGTGTCGGCATCGGGATACTGGACGGCAAGGCCGACGATGGCAATCTTTGGCATCGCCTTTGAGCTTTGGCGCTGGTCGTTTGGCACAGCGGTGCTGTCTTGCAGAGTCGGGTGAGCATGCATTTGAGAACTCAAAGGGGTTCTCCTTCTTGGAATACGTTTGAATAATGGCCTAAAGCGCTGGCGCTGGCCGAGTGCGGCGCTATCGTTTTCGCTGTAGCCTTATCCGCCGATTGAGGCATAAGCGGCGCAAGGGAGAGTGGCACTCTATGGCTGATAAGTTGAGCTAAACATTTGAGTAAACTGGTGATCGTATCGCTGCCCTTGGCATTACATGCCATGGCTAATATCGGTTGTTCCTGTGTTTGAATGCCATCGGCACCCAACTCTAATTGGCGGCCGATTTTATCGATAAGGGTGCTGGTTTGCCGATCGGCGCCCACTTCAACAAATAAGCGCGCACCTTGGTGATACGCGGCGTTAATCAGCGCGGTAAAATTCAGCGGCGCACAAAAGGTGTCGGCAATACTCTTGGCAATGCTTTGGCTGTCGATACTGACGGTGCTTTGCCGCGCCGCGCTAATAAAACGCACCTGAGTCTCGCAGGCATTCGCCTTTAAGCCCAAGGTATAAAACTCTTGGATAGCGTTGTGCTGTGATTGCGAGGGCGGGGTATGCATGGCGGTGACTTTATTACTGGCAATGCCACGCTTATTCAGCCTTTTAAGGAGTTGTAAGCAGCTTGCTTCGCAGCCCGCGAGAATACAGGTATCGCCCTGTTCGATGGCTAGATATACCCGTGGAAAATCAGTCAGCAGGGTATTAATTTCGGCGCGAGAGGCTCGCACTAAAAAGCTATTCCACGCCAGCGGTGCATCTTCACTCAACTGCCAATCACGGCGCACCGCAAGCAGTGGGCCTGAAATCTCCTGATTGAAGATGGCGCTGTTTTGGGTGGCGTTAATCAGGGCATGTGGCGTTTGCCAGATATCCAAACTTGCCCACATGGCCGCTTCGCCCATGGAATAGCCCAGAGCGAGTTGCGGTTGAATAGTAAAGACTCGAGTTAGCAGCCGACTAAATAGGTAACTGGCGCCAACACCACTAATCGCAAGCTGGCTTAAGCTCATGTCTGCTGCGTCTTTTACGCTTACATTAATTGCAGTTTTCGCATAAGCAGCGCCTTGGTAAATCGCCTCGGCCTGCAACATGGCGGCTAAATCCCCTTCGCGTTCAAGCTCGCGATAAAGCTCTGGGAAATAGCCATGTAAGTCGCTGAACATATTCGGGTAAACCGTGCCAACGCCGGGGTAGACAAAGGTTAAGCCTTTATCACCAAGGGGCGAGGCCGTAAAATAACTGCCCACAGGAGTTTTAAAGGCCAGATTGGCCGATGGCATTAACACTGGCGTTTGGGCTGGAGCAGGAGCCTGTTGCGTCTTTTCAATATAAGCGCGCATCGCCTTGGCTTCTTGCATTAACTCCCCAAGGGAGCCCGCCATCAGCACTAAGGCTAATTTATCCTGTGCTTGATAACGCTCAAACCAATCACTACCTTGGGTACAAAGCCAATCCGTATCAGGTTGGTTTACTGATAAATCTAATGAATCAATCAGTTGCGACAACTTAAGCGTTAAAGATTCAAGCGTGTTGCCGCTGATGGGAATAAACAGCCTGTTGGCATTAAGCAACGGCTGAGCGATAAGCCGAGTGCCTTGGGTCAAGATAAGGCTTTGGGCGGTGCTCGCTCGAGGGGCCTTATCCAAGGGCTTATTCAAGATATTCCCCAAGAGATTTAGGCTTAACACCCTTGCCTGATGGGGCTTGGTAAACCAATAGCCGTTCTGCGCGTTTTTTACGGGCTTTTCAGCGCGCTGTTCAGCGTATTGTTCAGCAAGTTGCGCTGCATTAGTCGCATCAAGCATTGGTTCAATGCCTTTGAGACTGCGATGACTTAACGCCTCAGCCGCTTGAGATAATACATTCAACTGACGGGCAAGATTGCCTGCCTGCGTGTAGCAATTAACCACCTGAGCACAATCGCGTTTCGCCAAGGTAAAAGCGCTGTTTAAGCAGCGCCCGACTGTATTTGTATTGATAGTATTTGTTTCTTCAGCTGTTTCAGCTTGGATTTGCGCTAATGCTGAAATATAAGCCTCGGCATGCAGGTGTAACTGCGCGGCAAGCAGTCCATCGAGCAGATACAGACTACGGACTTGCTGTTGATATTCAAAGCGGATTTCAACGAGTTGTTTTTGCGCAATATGGGCGAGCTGATCCGTGATCAAGGCAACCAGTGTTGGCTCATCAGATGGCTCATCAATCAGTGGCTTATCTTCAACATTGAGCAGAACTCGACAAGCCATCAACTGTTGCAGCTTACTGACATCGGTTTGTGCATGGTTAAGCACACTCAGCATCCGCGTATCGTCAAGCCTGGCATCACCAAGCCATACGGCTATTCGCAGTGGCTTGGCATTGGGATGTGGACTGTTTAGTGCCGCATTACTTAATACAGGATTGCTTAATGCGGCATGTGCGCTTGGGTCGAGTGTCACTTAACACTTACCTCGGCCATGTTTTGGATTGATGCCTGCACTTGCGCCAGTTGTTGAGGTTTATTAGCCAAAAATGCTTGGTTAAGCGTCTTACTGATCGTGACTTTTGCTCGTTTCATCTCGCAGCTTAATCGACCATCTTGATGATAAAGCGCAATATTGGCTTCAAGTGAGCGGGAGGAATGCTTGATAACATCCAGCACTAATACCGCCTTCTCGCCAAAAGCTAAGGGCGAATAGGACACAAACTCGCCAATGGCACTGGGTAAGCTTGCCGCTTGATATTTAAGGCGCGCCCACACGAGCATGGCCTGCAATAACAGATCTTCGGCAAAGGGTTGTGTGCCTTTATCCTCAAGATTTGGCGCAAACTCACCGCAGTCATCTAAGGCCACCGTTGGCAGTGCTACCTTAGCGATAAGCTGCTGATCATCAAAGGCGAGCACTTCGCTTATGCCTTGCAGCCTTGGGCCATGGAACAGTGTGCCATCACTGTAGAGCGACTCTCGATCTGCGATAGCGGGTTGCTGTGGCATCTCCTGCATCAGAGAATGCAACTCGCCAACCTCGAAACGCTGCGCGTCTGCCGTATCATCCGTCTGCGCCACTAACACCGCCTGATACTGCGGGCGACCTTCAAAGCTTATCAACGCGGTTAACGCTTCAGTCGATTGCTGTGTAGCGTCGGCAAGCGGCGTGAGCATTAGTTCGAGCTCAATAGGCGCATCGCGGGCAAGTAGTACCTCATCGAAGATAATTCCCTTGAGTAGTCGATAATCGCTGACACTCACCGTCTTACCTAAATGGGCCTTGGCGGCCTCACGCATCCAATCTATGGCGCATACCGTTGGCAACACCGCATGACCGTTGATGCAATGATCCTCAATAAAGCTCATGCGTTTAGGGTCGAGGCTGCGCATGACGCGAATACTCTGCGGCACCGTTTGGGCCATAGGCTGCGGATCTAACGCCGTGGTTAGATCCGCTTCAGGCTTTTTTGCTGATGCAGCTTCAACAGTATTAGCGGTATTGCCCTGCATATCGGTTCCGACCAACAGCTGCGCTCCCGTATCACTCAATAATTGGCTGGCAAATAACTCGGCACCGGCTTTGAGTGGAATGACATAGACCCCACGGTCGATAAACATCTTTTTCAGCGCAGGATTGACCATGCCGCCATCCCAAGGCCCCCAGTCAAAGCTCATCACCTTGGCTTGCGGCAATTGCTGCGCGAGTTGCAGCGCGGCCTTGTTGAGAATGTCGTTAGACATGGCGTAGTCGCTTTGGCCTGTATTGCCGTAAAAACCCGCTGCCGAAGAGAACAGAGCTATGAGCGTTAACTGGCTAAGATCCAGTGCCGACAGCAGATTGTTAAGTCCGGTCACCTTAGTGCCATAAACGCGTTCAAGTTCGCTTAAGGTTTTGTCTTGAATATGTTTATCGGCAAGTACGCCCGCGCCGTGGATAATCCCCGTGATGGGCGATAGGGCGCTGATAGGCGCAATAGTGCTGGCAATGGCGTCAGGATCGTTAACATCTAGGCTTAAGTATTCGGCGCTGGCGCCAACCGCTTCAAAGGCCTGTAAGGCATGGCTGATTTCAAGGCTGCTTTGTACTGGCCAAACTAAGGCATCCACTTGTTTTGGTGTGGGTTTATCACCCAGGCTTTGCAAATGTGCAATGGCAGCGGCTTTCAGCTCGTTGCGATTTTTACCCTGAGCCCAAGCGGGGATCCCTTGATGGGCGCTGCGACCCGCGAGGATAAAATGTGCCTTGCAACGTTTCGCTAAACTTAAGGCGCACTCGAAGGTGACGCCCTTAGCGCCGCCTGTGACGAGGATTTTATCTGCATTGCTAAGGGCGGCGGGTGGATGACGAAGTGCTGCACTGCCCGCGACTAAGGTGGTGCGCTCAAGCTCGCTATCAATACCGACTTCGACTGGCGCATCTTGGAGGTAGTATTCCTGCACTACCGCATTGGCGACCGTTTTAGCGTCCAAGTTTGGCGCGATATCCAGCGCGCGGCAGACCACTCCTGGCCACTCGTGATTTAAGGTTTTAGTGAGTCCAGAGAGCGCCGCTTGGTTGAGTTCACTCTGACTGATGAGGGCTCCTGCCGACTCGTCCATGCCGATATAGCCAAAGCCGCCGTCGATACGGCTGACGGTGACAAAGCGGCAGTAGTCGCGCTCCGTTAACAGCGGTTGTAAGTGTTTGGCGAACAAGAAGGCTTGCTCGACCGAGGCTTTGGCTTCGTCTGCCAGCACTAGGCCAGCACTTTTATCGGCAACGGACTTATGCTGTGGCTGCAGATGAATAAAACCAGCGATTTGGCCAAGCGCTTCAATCTGATTGATGACCTCACAAATGCTTTCATCATCAATCGCCTTCAGCGTGAAGTTGGCAATATGGCTATCGAGTGGCGATGCGCTGGCCACAACCGTTTTAGGTGAGCGTACAACCGCAACCTTAACCCCTTGGGCGTGAAGCTTTTCGGCAATCACCCCCGCGTTGTGGCCATCGTCGCCGATAACGACGTAACTGTTTGCCGTCAGTTGAACATCGCTAGTTGCTATGATGCGCGCTAACTCAGCCGCCGCTGGCAACTTTTTTAGCATCACCTCACTATGGGGCGGCAGGTCGATGATTTCCTCGACTGTTTCTGTAATCGCCTCTTGAATTGGCGCAGCATGGTTTTGTTGTAGCGCCTCACTTGAGGCTTGCGAACCAGCATAGAGGGCGACAATTTCACCCAAGGTGCGACATTCAGCTAAATCTTCAGGGCTCAGTTCTGGCAGGTTCGGCAGTTGGTCTTGTACCGTGCCTAGAATTTCCACGCGCTTGATAGAATCGATACCAAGGTCTGCTTCCATATCCATGCTAAGTTCTAACATTTCAACCGGATAGCCCGTCTTGTCGGCCACGACCGCCATCATAGTGCGCTCAATCGCGCCATTAGAAACCGCCGCACTTGCAGCAACTGCATTTTGTGTCGCATGGCTCACTGTGGCGGCAGCTGTTACGGCTGTTGATACTAGAGGAATTGCTTGGCTAAAGAGCGCCACTATTTCCCCTAGAGTGCGACACTCGGCTAAATCTTCTGGGCTGAGTTCTGGCAGGTTCGGTAATTCGTCCTGCACTGTGCCTAGAATTTCCACCCGCTTAATAGAATCGATCCCAAGGTCGGCTTCCATATCCATGTTCAGTTCCAGCATTTCCACGGGATAGCCGGTTTTATCGGCCACCACCGCCATCATAGTGCGTTCAATTTCATCATTAGAAACCGCTGCGTTTGTGGCTACTGCACTTTGTGTCGCATGGCTAACAGTGGCGGCAGCTGTTACGGCTGTTGATACTAGAGGAATTGCTTGGCTAAACAGCGCCACAATTTCCCCTAGGGTGCGGCACTCGGCGAGATCTTCTGGGCTCAGTTCTGGCAAGTTCGGTAATTCGTCCTGTACTGTGCCTAGAATTTCCACGCGCTTGATGGAGTCGATACCAAGGTCGGCTTCCATATCCATACTCAGTTCGAGCATTTCCACGGGATAGCCCGTCTTGTCGGCTACCACCGCCATCATAGTGCGTTCAATTTCATCATTAGAAACTGCAGCTCCTTTAGCTACTGCACTTTGTGTCGCATGGCTGGCTGTGGCCGCAGCTACTACGGCTGTCGATACTACAGGAGCCGCTTGGCTAAACAGCGCCACGATTTCCCCTAGGGTGCGACACTCGGCGAGATCTTCAGGGCTGAGTTCTGGCAGGTTGGGTAACTCGTCCTGTACCGTGCCTAGAATTTCCACCCGCTTAATAGAATCGATACCCAGATCGGCTTCCATATCCATACTGAGTTCCAGCATTTCCACGGGATAGCCTGTCTTGTCGGCTACCACAGCCATCATAGTGCGCTCAATTTCATCATTAGAAACCGCCGTACTTGCAGCTACTGCGATTTGTGTTATTGACTGCGGGCTTGCTGTAACGGCTGTTACAGGAGTCGCTTGGCTAAAGAGCGCGACAATTTCCCCTAGGGTGCGGCATTCAGCGAGATCTTCTGGGCTCAGTTCTGGCAGGCTGGGTAATTGGTCCTGTACCGTGCCTAGAATTTCCACGCGTTTGATGGAGTCGATACCAAGGTCGGCCTCCATATCCATGCTAAGTTCCAGCATTTCAACCGGATAGCCTGTTTTATCGGCGACCACCGAGAGCATAGCGTGCTCGATTTGCTGCACAACTGACTTCTCGGAAAGCGCGCGGGTTGCTGCCGCCACAGTTTGCACTTGTGGTTGCTGAACCTTGGGCTCGCTCACAGGCACCGCAGTAACTTTTGGTTCTGCGGCTAAGGCTTGAACCACGGGCGCCTGCGCTGGAACGACAGGCGTTGCCACTGCTACCGCCACTGGTGCAGCGACTTGAATGGGGGCTTGAACCTGAGGCGCAGGCATTTGGCCGAGTAGGGCTAGTGCTGCTTGGCTGCTGCTGGTCTGCAATTGCATAAATTCAGCATGGCTCTTTAGGGTTTGTGCCTGATGCTGGTGGAACAGCTCCATAGAGCGTTGCAGGCTCTCCGGAATGGCGATGCCAAGGCTTGCCATTTTGGCTTGCTCTGCCATTAGGGAACTGACGGTATCACCGTATTGCTGCGGGATAGCTAAAAATTGTTGATGTAATTGCGCTGCCTGGGTTTGGGCGGCAAAAAAGGCGCTCAGGGCATCTTGATTCGCCTGTCCAGCGGCAAAGCTGGCTGGCTGTGCAGACGTTTGTTGTTGAATATTATTGCTATTTTGTGCCACTGGCTTTTCCACTTCGACAACCTTTTCTAGAATTTTTTCGACGATCACTGGTTTTTCAACGACTTTTTCAACCACTTTCTCAACGAGGCGATCCACATACTGCACTTGGCTGGTAATTTTGCCCGATTGCAGCGAGTCGACCATTTTGTTGCGGGTCGCTGGGCTGATGTAGTTGGTCGCGTTGAGCTTGATATTCATGGCTGAAGGCGTTGCTGGCGCAATCAATTCGGCTTGATAAGGGTCGATTTCCCCTAGTGTTACCCCCGCAACCGCCAGTTGCACCGCAGCGCTGCGCAGTTGGCTGTCGGAATCAGCTTTAGGATTCGGGTTAATGCTGATAAGGCACAGCTCGTTTAACTGCGCGGCTAAGGTATTTTCTGTCAACTTCTGCAGAATGTTTTTCGGGCCGAACTCGACAAACACTCGTGCGCCAGCGGCATACATGGCCTCTAGTTGCTCGCTAAAGTGCACCGATTGCAACATATGCTCTTTAAAGGCGGTTTTGATGGCATTTGGATCGGCGGGATGTAACTTGCCTGTGCCATTGGCATAAAGGGCAATCTTTGGCGTGTTGAATTGAGCCTTATCAATGGCTTCACTAAACGGCTTTTGCGCATGGGCAACCAATGGCGTGTGGAAGGCGCCGGAAACTGGCAGGGCAATTGCCTTAAAGCCTAACTCGCCAATGGCCTTAGCGGCCTGTTGTGTCGCTGTGGTAGCGCCTGCAATTACCAACTGAGTGGGGGAGTTGTAGTTGGCAATCTTGACGTCGTCAAACTGCGCCAGGCAATCGTTGATAGTTTCAATATCCTGTTTTTGCTTAAGAATAACGGCATACATGATGCCAGCATCACGACTGGAGTCGGCATCCAGAGGTGACTGCGCCATTGCCTGTCCACGTTCAAAGGCAAGCTTGATGTAGTCATCCATGGAAATCACTCCTGCGGCGCACAGGGCCGAGAGTTCACCAAAGCTATGACCTGCGAGCATATCTGCGGTGAAACCCGCCTGAATAAACAGGGCGTACTGCGCCATAGAGATCGCGCCGATGGCACTTTGGGCATAAAGGGTATTGGTTAACGCACTTTCCTGCGCTTTTCTCGATTCATCATCGAAGGCGGGGATCGGGTACAGCACGTTTGAAAGCGTCGCTTCACCACGGTCGCTAAACACTTTATCGCTGGCGTGGATATGGCGACGAAGCTCGGGGAAGTTATTGGCAATTTCCAGTCCCATATTCAGGTACTGTGAGCCTTGGCCGGCAAATAAGGCCGCGACCTTGTGGTTATCCTTGACCAGCGCTTGGGCGCGGAAACTTATCCCTGAGGGCAGTTGCCAGCCATCGGCGCTATTGGATTCTAGCTGCGCTATCGCTTGGGTTAACAGAGTCTGTAACTGGGCATAGTCCTTGGCGATAAAACCAAGGCGAGCCGATTGCGGTGCTAGTTCACGCAGGGCGTAGGATTTTGCAAAGGCAACAAAATGGGCATCAGAAAGCTCTGCCTTAGCCGCAGTTGCTTGCTGTAGCGCGTTTTTTAACTCGGCAAGCAGTGCGGTTTTGTCGGCGGCGGCAAACAGCCAGCTTTGTGCCACGCTACGTTGACGATAGGCGTCATCGCGCGCGTGCTCGGGGTGATATTCTTCGAGCACTAAATGGAAGTTAGTGCCACCAAAACCGAAGGAGCTGACCCCAGCGCGGCGGGGCGTATCGTCACTGCGTTGGATCCAAGGGCGCGCCTCGGTATTGAGATAAAAGGGCGAGCGGGCAATGTTTAATTTAGGGTTAGGCTGACTGACGTTTATCGTAGGCGGCAAGACTTTATGGTGTAGTGCTAATGCTGCCTTAATCACACCCGCTGTGCCCGCGGTGGACTTAGTATGACCCACCTGAGATTTGACTGAGCCTAAGGCAATATGCTGTAACTGCTCATTATCCTTAGAAAATACTGAGGTCAAGCCATTGAATTCGGCCACATCGCCTGCGGCTGTGCCTGTGCCGTGTGCCTCAATCAAGCCAACGGTGTGCGGCGCAAAGCCTGCGTCATCATAGGCGCGCTCTAATGCCTTGGCTTGGCCTTCGGGACGCGGCGCATAAATGCTCTTAAATTTACCGTCCGATGAAGCGCCCACGCCTTTGATTACCGCATAGATACGGTCGCCATCGCGCTCGGCATCGTCGAGGCGTTTTAAGGCGACCATGCCGATCCCTTCGCCAATCATCATACCCTTAGAGTCGATATCGAAGGGTTGGATCTGTTCGTTTGTGGTAAAGGCTGGCGTCTTTGAGAAACTCATATACATGTAGGGTGAGTTGTCGGTACAGACACCGCCGGTAATCATCATGTCGCTGCGACCTTCGGTCAGTTCGGTCAGCGCCATACGCATGGCGGCAAGCGAACCGGCGCAGGCGGCATCGACGACGCAGTTCATCCCCCCTAAATCGAAACGGTTGGCGATACGTCCGGCAATCACGTTACCAAGGGAGCCGGGGAAAGAGTTTTCTTCCCAGTGGACATATTGATCTTGGAATTTTTTGATCAGCAGCTCGCTATCTTCATCGCTCAGGCCACTGCTTTTAAATACTTTTTTCAGCACTGGATATTGCAGGCGCGCATTGAGGCTATGGCTTAACTTTTGACCGCCGCCAATTCCTAGGGTGATACCGATACGGTCACGGTCGTAATCGTCTGGCAGATTGGCATCCTGCAAGACTTCCTTGGCGACGACCAGTGAGAGTAATTGTGAGCTGTCGGTGAGTTCCAAAATATTGGGCGGCAGACCAAACTCCATCGGATTGAAGTCGACCTCAGGCATAAACCCACCGCGTTTGCAGTAGCTCTTATCGGCCTTGGACTTATCCGCATCGTAATAGTCATCAATCGACCAGTGGGATTCGGGCACGTCGGTGATGGCATCAATCTTGTCGCAAATTAAATCCCAAAACTTATTCAAATAGCGGGAGTTAGCAAAGATACTCGCCATGCCAACGATGGCAATTGGCATATCTTTTAAGCGTTTATTCAGTCTCTTATCGGCTTTTTCATCGGTTGATAATTGAGGCTGTGATGGGGTATGGCTCATAAAGAGTCTCCACTGGCAAAGCGGGTGGCTGTGCCTTATTAAGGGATTTAGCGAGGGCTTTTGGGGTTTGCACACCAGGAAAGCGGGCTAAAAATGTGTGGTAGTTGCGCACCAGCAATTTACGCAGATGAAACGGCCCATCCTTCAGCACATAGGCGATGTAGCGATTGGCCGCTTGGGTGTTACTATCTTGATAAATATCGATATAAATCCAATCTGTCTTGCTATCTATACCAAGGAGCACTGATTTAGGCTCGGCTTCGGTTAATTGCGGTGGCAGCGTTAATGACACCACTTGCACTACGGTGTCGCCATCTGTGCTTGGCAGAGCGAGCGCCTTGGCTAAGGTTTCGGAGTTAACCGTATAGGTTTGTACGTCGCTGCCTTGGGCAATCGGTAATTGATTAAAATACTGTTTAGGCACAAGTTCTTGATCAAACTCATCGAGGCGCGAAACCCCATAACGCTTAAGGCAGCGGGCTAAACCTGAGCGCGATACATTGGGATTAATAAAGGTTTGCGTCGCTTTAAGTAGCCTATCGAGTGGCAGTTTTAGCTGATACCTCAGTCCCACCACCACATATTCTTCAATTGGGGTGAGGGTGGTATTGAGGTTATGCGGGGTATTCGGGCTGTCGTTCACTGACTCGCGCTTGCGCCATTTACGCACTGTGGCTTCGGTAATATTTAAAATTTTGGCGAGCTGACTCACACTCAATTCAGATTGCTGAATAAAGTGGCGCATTTCCGGCGTGGTGGTGGCATTGCGGTGCCTTGCCGTGTTATGGCGAGACTTTTTCTCTGTGCTCAATTTCTTTATGCGAGCGTTATCAGAAACTTGAGTGTCGACTTTTGGAAAACTCATACTTGTTAGTGCGGTCCCATCATTATTATTTTCACCCACATAATCTATCGGGACTGCATGATATTGCCATTTTAACTGAGTCAACACTCATGCTTAAAAGAGGCTTAAAACCCGTGTTTTTGGGTGTTTTACAGTACACAGTGGTGATGCAGATTACCCTAGGTTTTTGCTCGATACAATCATATGGGACTTGAAATGGTTTTTTAATGATCAAATTGTTTTCGAACAAAGCAGCTAAATGCAATTTCATCAAAAATAGTTTTTAAAATTCAGTTGGTTATTGGTAAGGTTCAGATATTGTTCGTCAGCCGAGCAGAACTGAGTAGAATAGGGCTGCCGTTAAACTCAGGTGTTGTTGGGATAAATTAATGAATATTGAGCTTTTTTTTATACCATTAACCGAAATGGATGCGGCTAGCACGAGTGCCTGTATGGCGCTCTTGAGTGAGGACGAGCGCGCTAAAGTGGCGCGTTACCGGGCACCCAAGGCACAAATGAATGGCTTATTGGTGCGAGCGGCGCTGCGCTGCGTCTTATCCCAAGGACTGCAATCTCGTGGTGGAGCCTCACCTTACTCCTCCCAACGACTGATTGCGCCGCAGGACTGGTGTTTTGAATACGGTGAAAAGGGCAAGCCTAGCCTCTGTCATAAGCAGTTTCTGAGCACTGGCATTGAGTTTAACTTAAGCCACAGTGGCGACTGGTTGTTGATTGCCTTGGCGCAAGATGATAACAAGGGAGAAACCGCTAACACAGCGCTGCCCCGTTTAGGCTTGGGGGTGGATATAGAGCGTTCCCGCGCTAGCACTAATATTTACCCGATCCTGAATCATTATTTTTCCCCGATTGAAGCCGAAAGCTTATTAGCCCTTGAAGGTGAAGATGCGCAGCGGCAGCGCTTTTTTGACCTTTGGGCTCTTAAGGAATCCTACATCAAGGCAACGGGTTTGGGCTTAGCACAGTCGCTGAAATCCTTTGCCTTTGACTTAGCACCAAACAGTTTACTGGCGGTTGATGATGGCGCGCTGCAAGCTGCCGAACCCCGTCACTGGGTTGAGCTTAATCAGAGGCATAACGTTGCTTTACCGAGCCAAGCTAAGCACCGTTCTTATCTTCAACTCCCCTCGCATATTCAGCTTTATTCCAATATTAAGCTGTTGATTGAACCTAGAACAGCACTCGATGCAACAAGCTCTGGTGTACAGCATTGGCAGGGGTTCTTTGGTCGACTTAATGATGAATATCGTTTTGGTTTGAGCTTAATGCATAGTCATAGCTTGGGGAATGTGGCGATTTCCATGCAGCTAACCAGTATTACCGGATTACTGGCGGCATGCTCAGTCGTCTAATGTACTCAGTGGCGATAAGGCTTTTGCTTGCAATGAGTCACTTTGAATTTAGATTACGGTTTTTTAGCTGAGTTTGTTATTCCTTCCTTGATTATTCATTTTAGATTAAACCTCGCTCGCTATAGTCATGCAAGAGAACTCACTGATAAGGTTGTTAATGATGAAATTCAAATGCCTTTTATCGACTAGCACTTTGCTACTGCTCGGTGGCTGTGGCTACTTTGGTGGCGATGAAAAACAGCAATTAGAGCAGGCATGGCTTGCTCAAGATCCGCAACTACAGCAAGTGGTTGAGCAAATTCGCAGCCGCGGACTCGATGTTGTGGCTCAAAGTGCGGCGGCGGGCACAGTGTCGGCCTGCGTGACAGAGAAACTGACGCAAGATCCCTTAGGTAAGTTAGTCAATGTCGAAGGCGCCTTAGTGGAGTCGGCCAAGGTGACAGAATTACTCGGCGACCTACAGAAGCTAATGGAACAAGAGGTGAGTTTTGATCAAGTGGCAAGCTTGCTGCAAAAGGGCGCCGATGCCGCGGCCTATGCGAAAAACCTTATTGAGCAGCAAGGATTAGATCAAGCAATGCAAAGCCTTAAACAAATGGCACTGGCGAGTGAGCAATTTGCTCAGCAGGATTTAGGCACGCATTTTCAGCAGTTATTGTTGGAGTGTAAAACCACATCCCCAGCGACAAGCACTGCCAACTAACCAGTGTGAACGTCACGCCTTCATCCTATAAAAACGCCCTGAATATTCAGGGCGTTGAATTATCTACTTGGTAATCGGCGGTAGTGGGACAATTTCAAAGTTGGCATCGAACTGGACTAAGGTCGACATAATTTTACCGAAAGCGGTTTTATCGCCTTCCAGTTTGGCACTGCCGTTAGCCAGCAAGTCTTTAAGGGTCGTTTTACCGAGTAAAATGCCGGTAATATAACGCTTATCAATATAAAGATTGGTATCAGCCTCCATCGGTTTATCAACTTGAATATTGCTTAAATTACCATTGCTTAGCTCTACATAGAGCGTTTCTTTAGTGTCAGGATTAATCACATTAAGCCTTAACAGCCCAAGCTCAGCGGCCTTGATGCTATCGACTTTGACGGCGAGAAAGTCAAACAGGGTTGAGATATCCATTTCACCTAAAATATCAGCTGAGGCTGATTTAGGTGCACCGGGCTGGACTCCTGTGCGTAACTCTTGGGCACCCGTCAGATAAATATTGCGCCAGCCAGCGCCTTCGGCTTGATAACCCAGTTGTTCATAGGTATCGGCAAGTAATTGTCTGGCTTCAGTGTTATTAGGTTCTGCCATCACGACTTTATTGAGTGCGGTGGCTACAAAACGGTATTCGCCTTTTGCATAGTCGGTTTTGGCATGTTTAAGCACGGCGTTAGCGCCGCCCATATACTCAACAAATTTGGCGGATTCATCCTTTGTGGGTAGTGGGTTTAAGTTGGCCGGATTCATATCAAAATAGCCTAAATACATGTTGTACACGGCTTTAGCATTGTGGCTATAGGTGCCGTGATAACCATTGGTATACCAAGTATCGCGCACGGCTTGAGGGATAGTGGTTTGAATCGCATCGCCAATATCTTGAATACCCACCCCATTATTGGCTAATCGCAGGGTTTGATTATGGACTAGGCCATAGTTATCCCTTTGCATTCTTAAGTAGGCGTTGACATCCGTATTACCAAACACGGGCGCGGAGTGTGCTTCAAACAGTACCTGCGCATCATCACCAAAGCGTGTTAGCAACGCATTGATATCTTTAGACCATTTGATGGCATCCCGTACTTTTGCCCCACGTAAGGTGTAAATGTTGTGCATGCCATGGTAGGTGAGTTCAGCCGTCCATAGGGCCTTCATTGAGGGAATATAGGTGGCCATTTCCGACGCAGCTTCGGTGCCCGAGGCATCCATAAACACCATTTCGATACCATCGATAGTTAGCGTTTCCCATTTATCTTTGCTGTTAAGGGTGATATCGGGTTTTACATAGGTGACTTCGCCTTTGGATAAGCCTTTGGCAAGTGCGGCATCGACAATGCCTTGTTCATTGCGCTCTAATGTGGCGCCGTATTGATAGGCGGCGCGGCGACTCATGGCATTTCCTGCGAGGACGTTTTCGTCAACAATTTCTTTGGTGATGTTATGGGAACCATAGACTTTGACGTTTGGAAACATGTCTTTAATGGCGCGGGAACCGCCAAAATGATCTCCATGGCTGTGGGAATAAATCATCGCGACCACAGGTAAATCATTGCCCTCTGGTAAATGTTTAAGCGCAAATTCCAATGACAACTTTGCCGATTCTTTGGTGAGTAGCACGTCATACAGGATCCAGCCTGTTTTACCGCGGATAAGGGTTAAGTTGGCTAAGTCGGTGCCGCGCACTTGATAGATGCCGTCGGTGACCTTGTATAAGCCGTTAGACACCATATTCAACTGGGCCTGACGATACAGTGACGGGTTAACTGTGTCAGGAGTTTTATCGCCAATAAAGCTGAAATCGGCCCGTAAAATCGCTGCCGTAGGTTCATCGAGTTCGGCGATAAGATTCTTCGAAAACGCTTCAAAGGCTTTTTTATCGGCAAAGTTAAGGGTGGCTGCTGTGGCCTTGTTTACCTCTATGGTTTGTTTGGTAGCAGGCTTGCCTTGATAGTGCAGGCTGATGTGTTCATGCTCGTGTTCAGCGGCGACTGCGCTTAAGGAGAAGCTAGCGATAATACTGATTGTCATCAAAGATTTTTGCATCATTTTACCTACCGATAAGTGGGATTGTGTCGTTGATGGTTTGAGTATAGCCAGCTTGTATATTTAGATAACTCGAGTTAGCTTAGGTTGTAATATTTATCTTGTGAATGAGTGTTTCCCCTATGCCGACACAAAAGCCGTTAGATTTAAACTTATTACGTGTGTTTATGGTGGTTTATCGTACACGTTCGTTTACCCAAGCGGCGCAGGAGTTAGATTTAACTCAGTCTTCCGTGAGTAATGCCATTGGCCGATTGAGATCATGGGTAGGAGAGTCGCTGTTTACTCGGGTTGGGCGTGGAATTGAACCAACCGCAGTAGCTCGAGAGATGTATCGCAAATTTGAGCAACCCATGGCCGATATCGAAACCGTATTACTTGGGTTTGAGCATTTTGATCCCCGCTCAAGCCAGCGGCGCTTTTATGTATATGCCAATGAGTCGGTTATTGAAACGCTGCAAGCAGGTGTGCAAGCTTTATTGTTGGATGCGGATATCGAAGTGATTTTTCGTGAGTCGCCGCCACAGGAGGCTGAGTTATATCGTGATATCTTGCTTGAGCAGGTTGCGGTGGCGATCGATATTAAACCCGCTCAGCAAACTTTGCTCTCAAGCAAATTACTCTTTACTGAAAGTTTAGTCTGTATTGCCAGTAAGCAGCATCCTCGTATTCATGGAGCCATTACTCATCAACAGTATTTTGAGGAGAAACACGTATTTTTAAATTTGCGGCGTTTTAATTTGACGGCGGGGGATTTGTTTACTGAAGGCGTGTTACCAAGGCGCAGGATGTACAGTGAACAGTCCTCTCTATTAAGTATGTTTGCAACCGTAGGTAAAAGTGAGGCGATAGGTATCGCCCCTTTACGTTATGCCAGTCAATACGCTGAAATGTTTGGCTTACAAATACTACCTATGCCACTAAAAACAAGACCAATTGATTTATATATGGTGTGGAGCAGTAAATATACCCAAAACCCGAGTCATCAATGGTTACGAAGCTTATTACTTAGTGCCAGTACCATGACAACAAATGAAAAAGCGCTGGTTCAGGCTCGTAGCGAGTGAATCAGCGCTTTTTGCGTGCTTATCTTATTGTTGTAAGAAGGTATCTATTACTGTCTGGCTAACCTGTGGCTTTCACCCGGATGCTCAAAGTCACTGCGGTAGGGGTTAATGTCTAAGCCGCCACGACGGGTGTAGCGGGCGTATACAGTTAACTTAGCACAGTGACAGTAATGTTTTAGGTCGACAAAAATTCGCTCGACACACTGTTCGTGAAACTCATTATGTTGGCGGAACGAAATCAAATAGCGCAGTAATTTTTCGCGATCGATTTTTGGCCCTTGATAACGGATCATCACACTGCCCCAATCGGGTTGAGAGGTAATTAAGCAGTTTGATTTCAATAGATTAGAATTGAGTGTCTCTGCGACAATCTGTTTTTCATCTGTGCTGTTTTCAAGATAATCAGGATTAAAATCATAATCACTGACTTCAATATCCAGATCGTCAATGCAAGTGCCTGGCAGTTCGACGACACGTTGAATTCCAAAACTTTTAGGCTCAATAATCTTAACGTTAACATCGCCTTGGGCACATTCACTTAGATCTTTAACTAAGGTTTTTTGCACCGCATCGAGATTGTCGAATTTGGTTTGATTAAAACTGTTTAAATACAGTTTGAAGGATTTTGACTCGATCAGATTTTGGCTTGCATGACTTAGCTGAATGTCGGCGATAGCCACCATAGGTTTACCCTTGGCATTTAGCCAAGACAGCTCATAGGCCGTCCAGATATCGGCTCCGTGGAAAGGTAAACTCTCCGCAGTCAGGTTGATAGCGTTACGGTTAAGTGAGCGAGGAACCCCTTGCAGCAGCGATGCATCATACTCGGCTTGGTAATCAGTAGCTTTACCTAAAGTTAAGCTCGCAAGTTCTTTTGCATCACTATAGGGATCGTGATTCTGTGTCATCAATACTGTTTCCATGTCAAAATAGGCGCACATTATACCCGAAATTGGATTGTGCTTAAGTGTCTTGTCTGCCTGCTCTCGATAAATTTTTGCAAAACTATCATCAGTCTTACCTATCAACTTTAGGCGAATTACCGCGATATTACCCGCGAGGTGAGCCATCTTTGTGCATTCAAGGAGAGTTTGATGAATCATCCGATGATGCGGTGAGCTGGTTACCTGTTAAACGTGAACAAGTAGGCAGCTTTGCGAATGTTGAGCATGCACTTGAACTTAAATTATGGTCTGATATCAATTACTTCTATGGTGAGTATTTTGCGGCGCCCGTGCTATTTGATTCACCATGGGGCACAGGAGAATTACTACAGGTATGGAACGAGGTGGATTTTGACGCGTTGCAGCAAAATATCATCGGTCACTTAATGATGAAGCAAAAACTTAAGCAACCGCCCACCTGGTTTATTGGTTTGCTTGATGAGGGCGATAAGATGCTAACGGTGGATAATGCCGATGGTAGTGTATGGGTGGAAATCCCCGGCGAGCTTCCCTCTACCCAATTGGCGCCGAGTTTAGCGGCGTTTATTGAGGCGTTATCGCCACGTATCGCGCCACCCGTGAAACATGAAGAATTGCCTATGCCAGCGCTCGAGCATCCTGGGATTTTTGCCAGCTTTAAACGTATGTGGCACAACCTGATTGGTAAGCGTTAAGCGCGTTGAAATGCAGCAAGGCCTAAACATAGTAAACTCGACATGCATATCTAGCCTGTCGAGTTTAGGCTTTAATAAGGCAAGGCTATTGATGATCCCAAGACAAGTTAGACACTATGCGGCAAGGTTCGCAGCGAAAGTGGAACATATCTAATAGCGGTTCATCGAGTTTCCAGTCGTGGCTGCCACAACGCGGGCAGGGGCGTGCCAGCTCAGATTGCAGATCCTGCCCTCCGACGCGATACAAATAATAGTAAGTGGGAATTTTAGTAAGGTATTCGATTCGGCCACGTAAGTCCCAACCTCGTCTAAATAAATCACTGTTTGGGCTCGATAATTCTTCTAGCGCTGCAAATTCTGCCTTAGTGGCGGCCGCCATTTGTAACTCATCACAGGCTTGCCACTCGGTTTGCCAGCGGATAACTCGCTTATGATCGCCATTAAAGGTCGCAGGGATTTGATACAGCGGAATAGGTAATAAGTTATCACCACTACGCAGGGGGGAACACATATGCACATAGCTAGTGTAGAGCAGCTGCCAGCTGGGCGGCTCAGTGTTACTGACCTCAGAATTAATATCCTGACCGATAAACTTTTCACGTGGCGCCAGTAGTTTAGCCTCGGTTAATTCCGCCAGCGCTTTTTTCACCCAAGGGCTGTGGTAACGATGGGCCAAACTGTTTTTTTCCGGCGTGAGTAGACGTACTCGAAATTCGCCCTCATTAAAGGCTACGGCAAATTCGCGGCCGAGGATTTGACCATTAGCGCGATAGGCTTCGAGTAATTGATTGATGGCACGTTCTGCCGCACTGATGGTTGTATCGGCAAAGCATTCAAAGCGCAATTCGGTGACAAACATTAAGCGGATTTTCCTTGGGATTCGAGTTGACTGACACGTTGTTTCAGCTCGATAAGTTCATTTCTGAGTTGCATGATCTCGTTGTTTTTTAACGCGAGGGCCTGTTCAATGCCTTGTTGCAACTGGGCTAACTGTTGCGCCAATGTGGCGACTGTGAGTGGCGAAGCATCGGTGGTATGTGTTTCTTCAACCACGGGCTGTGATTGGGCCGCTAAACGTTCCCGCTCGGCTTTAGGTACCGATTTAAATTGCTGTAATCCTTGGATTAATATTGGCATAGGGATTTTGTTACCGACACGGCTTTTTATCAGGGCAAGGCTTGGTGTTTTACCGCTGGCTTCGAGTGCGCAGGCTGCTGCTAACACTTGGTCAATGGGACTCATAATAAGTGAAATTCCTTAATGTATATCGTGTTTTTCACTAACTTACTGTGATGTGGTTATTTTAGTTCTTATAAATCAATGTATTGCTGTTTGGCATTGATTTTGCTTTTTAACAATTTTTATAACAAGTACACAGGAAGTCATAATATGAACGCAAATATTAATCGCAAACTCATCGCGGTCACGTTTTTAGGGTTAGCAAGCTTAGGTCTTAGCGGTTGTGTGGTCAATGTCGGCGATGGTGAATCTAAGTGGGATAGCAGCGAATCTTGGGAAAAAACACAGGATAAAAACCGCACTAATCTGACTAAGCTCAGCCTTGGCATGAGCAAAGACCAAGTGATGACGCTAATGGGAGCAGCAGACTTTAGCGAGTCCTATTTACAACAAAGCGCAGGACAAGCAGACAAAGAAGTGTTGGTCCTCTTTTATCGCACTCAGCACTCCCATAGCGATGGTAAAACCACTAAGGATGAATGTACGCCTGTAGTCTTGAGTAACCATGTTTTAGTAGGTTGGGGCGACACTGCGTATCAAAAGATTTAACCCCAACTTCCCCAAAATACACTTGAAAGCCCTAAAAAATTAGGGCTTTCTTAACTGAGCATCAAGCTGCTCAATCAGTTCGGTCCATTGTGCATCAGCCTCTAAGGCTTCGACGAGAAAACTCTTTTGCGCTTGTGTCCAAAAAGGCGCTTCAGTTAAGTGTATTTGTGCTGCAAGCTTGTGAGTCGCAATAAATTGCGCAATAGCATTGGGTTGGTTCTCTAATCCCAGTTGTTCAAATAGATGGCTTAAATCAATTGGTGTAGTATCCATTCGATCTCTCCCTTGGTTAGCTTTTTATCTAGGTTATGCATCTCTTTAGGAAATGCAATCGATGATTAAAATTTGCACTTTTGGGTTTCCTTGATACATTGATAAAGACTCATAAGAGTGTGATCTAAATCAAGGAATTCTAACAATGGACAATAAAACCTTGGATGAGTATCGTGCCGTTTATCTCACCGCAGAAGATTTACGCTTGGCCGCTTCAATTATCTACAATGCGTATCACGATGATCCCTTTTTTATTAATGCGTTATCCACCGCAGATAAATTTGCCTACGAACAAAAATTACGCGCCGCAATTCGCGAAGAACTCAATACTCTATGGCAACAAAAGCAGGCCTTAATCGGACTCTTCGATGGTGCTCATTTAGTGGGGGTTGCTTGCGTTGTCACCCAAGAAGTGCCACTCGGAGAAGGTCGCTATTGGCACTGGCGGCTCAAAATGTTGCTGGGTACGGGGTGGCAATCGACCCAAGCTATGATGAAAAAGGAATCGATTATTTTGGAACTGTTACCCAGCCAGCGTTGTGGGATTTTGCAATTTATTGCTTTAGCGCCAAACGAGCAAGGTAAAGGGCTGGGCCATCAACTTGTTCAAGCGGTAGTGAGTTGGTGCGATGAGCAGCCAAATCTTGAAGGTATTGGGGTATTCACCTCGCAGGAAGCTCATATGCATTTATTTAAACAACATGATTTTGTTTTCTTGGGTGAATTGACTATTGGTAGTGTGGCTGGGCAATTACTTTTTTATACAGGCCAACAAGATGAATGAACGTTATCGCTCTTTCGCTGAGTTTTATCCTTTCTATCTCTCCCAGCATCAAGACAGTCGTTGTCGGCGGCTACATTTTATTGGAAGTATTCTGGTATTGTTATTATTAGGGGCTGCATTTATCACTGCCGCATGGTGGTTGTTGATGCTGATCCCGCTAGTGGGGTATGGATTTGCTTGGGTTGGTCATTTTGTCTTTGAGCGTAATCGACCTGCGACCTTTCAATATCCTTTGTACAGCTTGATGGGGGATTGGGTGATGTTTGTCCAAATTCTTTTGGGAAAAGTAAAGTATTGAATCTGATATTCCGGTAAGAAGCTGACAAGTGTGTGAGAGATCGCTTACAAAGCCTGTAAGACAATATGTTTTTCTGTTGATTGTTTTATAATCTGTAGTTTTAAAAGTTATTTAATTTCAATTTGTTACAAATTCCACTTTGCTGGTTGAATGAGATTTTTCTGGGTTGTTGTTCTTATGTGGGAACAACAAAGACAGAATTCACGTAGAATTTATTTGTCGCCAAAACACATGGATAGCACGGATTGCAATACAGGCGAAACGGACGCAAGAAGCAACTAATTTAGGTTCTTGGATTTTGGATTTGAACCTCTGGCGGTAGGAAAACTGTCATAAACCAAGGATAGGCTAAGGAAAAGCAGGATAGCTTTGTCAAGGATGATACAGGATATAATACTTGTTAGGACGACAGGTTTCAGGATGATAAAGGACAAGCTTAAGGATTAAGCATGTACTCGGTGCAGGATGTATCGAGTTAAGGGATAAGTATAAGGGTGAACAGCTTGTACTCGTCTATGGAAGGCATTGAGCAGGATGCATTATGGAATGAGTCATAGGATGTGACTGGTGCCGGAATAGGATTTCCGGGTCAAAGGATTGAGTGTTATGGTTAAGCCATAACACAGGGAGGATTAGGGATACAGGGATGCTGTAGGATGCACGTAAACGCATGGATGGTGCAGGGAGCACAAATAAGCAGGATGGCTTACAGAGAATAAATGGGGCGTACACAGTACGCCCTTTTCTTTTTTGTCTTTTGAAGCCGCAGCTTGTATCCAGGCATTTTCTAAATATTGAATTGCAAATCCGTCCAATCACCCAGTTCACAGCTCATCAAGATTCTAATATCAACCCGCTTATACATTGATAACAATGCGCAATGATACTTTTGAGTTGCTTGGTTCTAGTGGTTGATACTAACCAGAGTATATGGAACTTGGCGTCGCTTAGAGGCTGTTCATAGTTCTGTGTCAAAATGTCCATTTTTATAATTTTAACGGTAGTGGGATAAAAGAGATTGTCGATTATTGCTCCTTTATGCGGCGATTTACGGCTTGGTTGGTTCTGAGTCTTTCTTGGCAAGCAAACTAAATTAGTTGAGAGGATTAAAATTGCCAGTTTCTTTGTGAGATATGTCTCACAAGTATGTAAGTAATTTGTAAGTTTTTTGACTGATAAAAACCGTCATATTCCATCAAATATAGTTTAATCAGTGTGTTAGGTTTTGCTTTTAATTATGTCGTTATTATTGCGGCTTATCTTTTTATTTTAACTAGCGCAAATTTCATCATGACTATCCTAAGATTCATTTGCAGAGGGAGCGAGAGACAACAGGATGTTAGCGGTCAGGATGGCCGGACAGTGTTTAATGGATTAACACTCACGGAATGGTAAGGAAAGACTTTCAGGATGAAAGCGTTACGAACCACGGAAGGATAGACTATCACGGATAGATAGCCTAGTTGCACAGGATTGCGATGGCACAAGGAGTGCAGCAGAAAGGAAGCAACTTAACCTATTTCATGGATGATGCTGGAACCGCTCAGGAAAGAGCAAGCTTGGTAAAAGGAACGCCAAGAGGTAGGGATGTACTTGAGTACAGGGAGATATCAAGGATTGAACAGGGATGATGCAGGATGCAAGTTGACGCATGGATGGTGCAGGGAGCACGAAAATAGCGGGATAGCTTAACAAAGAACAGAAGGGCGTGATCTTAGGAGCACGCCCTTTCTTTTTGGTATTCATACAGATGATGCAGATGTTGAGCCGCGCTATGGCTGAGTGTTATCAATACGGCTTGGCGTGATCAATTCAGCTCAAAGGTCAACGGCAGTGACTTAATGACACTTGCCAGAGCTACAACTACTTTGGCTCCCACAGCCACCAAATTTACCTTTCGTCGTCGGTGCTTCTTGCCATTCGGGTTCTGGGAATATAGGCCATTCAATCTTTTGAATTTTTTTACCTAGCATCCATATATGACCACGATATTGATTTATACCATCTGTGCTGAACTCGAATAGATACTTTGCCTTCCAACAGATCCCGGTAGTGCCGCCAAGGCTAGGACGAGCGGTTTCCATTGCGATCGCTAATAGTTGTACTTTTTGTCTACAGCATTCTTTTTCAGCAAAAATACGGCTTAATTCTGCCATTTGACGAAGTTGCCAAAAGAAAGCGGCAACGACAATCAGCGCAATAATTAACAGAAGATCTGACATCATTTACTTGCAGCCTTAAACAAGCCACCAATGGCTTGTGATAGTTGAACACTACGATTGGGATTTCGTAATTCACGCAGTAAGTGATTGCGTAAATTAGGAATAGCCACAATATCAGCAAAGACCTGATTAAAAAAGGCTTGCGGCTGAAGTGCAAGTGCTTCTAAGTAAATACTGCGACTCAGCTCTTGCTTTAGTATCGACCAATTTCGACCTGCAATACTGATGAGGGCGTTTGCATCAAGCTGGTCTGTATGCTGTAAGTGGGCTAAGGCTTGTTGGCTTAATTCAGACTGTGATGCTAATGCTCGCATGTAATAGGATTGGTACTCATTAGGTGCCTTGATGAACTTACTAAAGATCTTCTCCGCAATAGCCTCAGTCAACTGTAGATGTTCGAGGCACTGGCATAGAGCGATTTGCACTTCAATGGCGGCATGGTCAAAACTGGCAAGTATATGTTGCTCATGATCTAATTCATTGAGACGGACACAAACATCACTCAAACCTTGCAGGCCAATATGTTGCCATTCACTCGGAGCAATTTGGCCTGATAAGTATTGCATGGCAAATTCATATTGGATTGATGCCTTTAACCCTAATTGCTTACGCACTAAGGCGTTGAATAACGCTAGTTTCTCTTGGCTAGGTTTAAAACTAAATGGATTATTGGCGAGGCGATCCTGCTGTTCATCGGTTAATGGCTGAGTTGGATCTTGTCCCAGTGCCGTGAGCACCATTTCAATAAATTGTGAACGGGGTGCAGGCGAGAGTAGACCTTGCTCATCTAAAGGAAGCTTGAGGAACCAAATAAAATGCTGCTGGCTTTCATTCCAAAAAACAATGGCAAACTGTGCATGGCCTTGAATAGGGTAGGGATAAGGTGTGGCTAGAGATTCGATTTGATGGAAGGCCAACATATCGATGTGCTGTACCCTTCGACCCAGTTCATAGACTTGGAATTGGGTTTTGGCTGTCGTTAAAAATTGGCTAAGCGTAGTAATTTCAGTCATTTGGCTGCTATATCAATCAAAAAGGCTCAATAAATTGGCGACATTATAGGGGGAAGTTGTTCACGATGGTATGATTGCCACACTTTTATCGCCCCCTGTCGCTGAGCGTTATCTTCTAGTGACAGCGAGCTAAAGGACGTTACATTGATGCTTTACAGCCAAACTCAAATAAAATTAGCCCAAATTATTCACGAGCTCCAAGGTGTTGGACTTTGGTCGGCCAATGCGCCAAGTGATAAAGCGATGGCCAGTACTGCGCCGTTTGCCTGCGATCTTATGTCGTTTGAACAATGGTTACAGTTTATCTTTATCCCGCGAATGCAAGCATTGATCGATGCTGGACAACCCTTGCCTAGCCAAATTGCCATTGCGCCTATGGCTGAACATGTGTGGTCTGAGCAGGCGACATTAGCACCCTTAATCGGTGTCTTAAATGAATTGGATATATTGTTAAATGAACCAAGATGATATCTGGTTAGATATACCAGAGAGTAAGCAATTGAATACCGATAGTGATGATGTAGAAGCCGCGCCTGAACTGCACATTTTATATCAAGACGAGCATCTCGTTGCTATCCACAAACCTGCGGGATTGCTGGTGCATCGCAGTTATTTGGCACGCCGTGAACGTTTTTTTGCGATGCAATTAACACGCGATCTGGTGGAGTGTCATGTGTTTCCGGTACATCGTTTAGATAGACCGACCTCTGGCGTGTTGTTATTTGCCAAAAATAGTGAAGTGGCTAACGCGCTTTGCGAACAATTTGCCGACCATAGTATCGAAAAACAGTACCTAGCGTTGGTGCGTGGCAATATGCACGAGAGTGGTGTATTGGATTATGCGCTCAAGGTGGAATTGGATGAAGTGGCGGATAAGTTCTCAAATCAAGATAAAGCAGCCCAAGAAGCGGTGACTCAATATGAACCGCTACTCAATGCTGAAATCCCCTATCCGTCAGGACGTTATGCAACGAGTCGATTTGCTTTAGTTAAACTGAGTCCTAAAACGGGGCGCAAGCATCAACTAAGACGCCATATGGCGCACTTACGTCATCCGATTATTGGTGATACCACCCATGGTGATGGTAAGCAAAATGCATTTTTTAGAACCCATTTTGACATCAATCGACTATGGCTGATTGCGAAAAAATTAACCTTCACTCACCCGATAACCCATGAGCGCTTAAGCATTGAAACAGAGCTTGAGCCTGAATGGGAAACCGTTTTTGCTCGCCTAGGTTGGGATGATAGCGCATTATCTTCCACACCCAGCATATTGATTGCGGGTTAAGCTGAAATGTATTAGGTCGCCACGTGTTTATTTGCGTGACTAAGATAGTGTGGTCTGTTCACTTGCTGTTGGCCCTGATGTTAACAGCTTAGCTACTCGCTAGCTTTAGTTCTTGCATTAAGGTGACTAAGCTTGAAAATCCCGTGGTGGGCTTAAGTGGCGTTTGCAGGTTTTGCTGTGCGGCATGAAAGTAATGTTTACGTCTAATTTGAGTGCTTTTATGTTGGTGCTTGAGGTGTTTTTGCCTATTGCTCTGTCGCATCAGTTTAGTTCCTCATGCTCAATAACTTGATTTAATTTATAAAATTTTACCTTGTTGCTTGCCCTAAAGCATAACAATAAAGTAACTTCAGCTGAGTTGCGTTTACGCATGTGGGACGGAGTATATCATGAAAAAAGTTAATCTGATCTTTGGCACTGTGTATGGTAGCGCACAATTTACCGCCGAAACCTTAGAAAAAGCGCTGACAGAACTTGGTTATGAAGCCAGATTGTGGCAACCGAATGAAATTAGCCAATTTACACCACCACAGGATGAGCTGTTAGTGGTTGTCACCTCAACCACCGGGCAGGGGGATTTACCCGATGATATCCAGCCTTGGTTTTATCATCTCCAAACAACAGCTCCCTATTTGCCAGAGCTGAAATACAGTGTTATTGCGCTGGGAGATTCAAGTTACGATACCTTTTGTGGTGCAGGCAAGTCAGTGGATGCATTGCTGAGTGAATTAGGCGCAAAAGCCGTTGTGGAGCGTCTCGATATTGACGCCTGTGAAACCATGGAACCTGAGGTCGAAGCGATAAAATGGCTGCAAAGCTGGAACCAAATCGTCAAATCCGAGCGCGCCGCTTAGGCCATTTGGTCACTCAGCAGTGGTTTAAATTTGCTCAGCGCTTAAGCCAAGCGCTGTTAATCCCTATTGCCATTTTACCCGCGGCTGGGGTCATGCTTGGGTTGACGGTAAGCCCAATTCCCTTTATGCCTGAAGTACTTAATGTATTAATGCTGGCTGTGGGTAAGCTGATCTTCGCGATTATGCCGATTTTGTTTGCGGTGGCAGTGGCGATTGGTTTTTGTCGAGATCAAGGGATTGCTGCATTTACCGCGGTGTTTGGCTATGGCGTGTTGACAGCAACCTTGGCTGCTTTAGCTGACTTATACCAATTGCCAACTCAGTTAGTTCTTGGCATGGATACCTTAGATACAGGGATTGCTGGCGGCATGCTGATTGGCGGCGTGACTTGCTTTGCGGTGCGTTGGAGCCAATATATTCGCCTGCCAGCGATTTTTTCCTTTTTCGAAGGGCGGCGTAGCGCCTCTTTATTGATCATTCCGTTGGCTATGGGGTTAGGTTATGTACTCGCCCATGTATGGCCATCAATCTCCTTATTGATTGAGCGAGTCTCTGATTGGGCTGTTTACCAAAAGCCTGCAATTGCGTTTGGTGTTTATGGTGCGCTTGAGCGTTTACTCATTCCTTTAGGGCTACATCATATTTGGAATGCACCATTTTATTTAGAAGTTGGCCAATATCAGTTGCAGGACGCCGAAGTGGTACGCGGTGAAGTGGCGCGTTATTTAGCGGGTGATCCGCAAGCAGGGAATTTAGCGGGGGGCTACCTGATTAAAATGTGGGGATTACCAGCAGCGGCGCTGGCCATTTGGCGCTGCGCTGATGCCTCGGAGCGAAATCGTGTTGCGGGTATTATGCTTTCCGCTGCGGCAGCCAGTTGGTTAACAGGTGTGACTGAGCCAATTGAGTTTGCATTTATGTTTGTGGCGCCTATCTTGTTTCTTATCCATGTCATGCTGGCGGGCTTGGCTTACTCTGTCTGCATTATGCTTGATATTCACCATAGTATTGTATTTTCCCACGGACTGGTTGACTTCACTTTGCTATTTTCCCTGTCCCGCAATACGGGATGGTTTGCAGTCTTGGGGCCGCTTACGGCGGTGATTTATTACATTTTGTTTAGGGGAAGTATTCTGGCATTTAATTTAAAAACGCCAGGGCGGCTTGAATCCTATGACGCCAATCGCTCCAAAGAGAGCTTAAGAGCAATTATTGCGGCATTAGGTGGTCGCGATAACATCGTTGAACTCAATGCCTGTTTAACGCGATTACGTTTGAGTGTGCATAGCCCTGAGTTAGTTAATAAAGTTCGACTCAGTCAGCTAGGCGCGAAGGGAGTGATTGTGATGGGGAAAGGTGTGCAAGTGGTCTATGGCACTAAGGCTGAAACTCTGCGTAAAGTGTTGCAGCGTTATTTAGATACACGGCGTTAGCATTGCAGCTTATTAAAATTAATCACTGATTTATTGTGTTTAATAAAGTCAACTCACAATAAATTCACTTTTTAATACAAAAAATTAGCTTTTCATGCTGTATCAGCGGATTGGCTATGGCACACTCGAGTGAGGGACCATAGAGGAGATCAGATTTTGCAGTCACAGCATGTAGTTTCCAACGCACAACCCGCCTTAGCACGTAAAATCCTGATGACAGATTGCGCCGATGCCCAAGGGCTTATCGCCAAAATCACCAGTGTTTGCTTTAACCATCAGCTTAACATCATCAAAAACAGTGAATTTGTGGATAATGCGCAGGGAAGATTTTTTATGCGCACTGAGCTTGAGGGGCACTTTAACAGCGAGCAATTATTGCAGGATCTGCGTCAAGTATTACCCGTTCCAAATCATATGACCTTAGTGAGTGCGGGTAAGAAACGCATTGTTATATTAGTCACTAAAGAAGCACATTGTCTCGGCGACCTCTTGATGAAAGCGTATTATGGCGGTTTAAATGTTGAGATTGCCGCCGTAGTGGGCAACCACGATGTACTTAAAGAACTTGTTGAAAAGTTTGATATTCCTTTTCATCTCGTCAGTCATGAAGGACTCGACAGAATTCAACATGAGCAGGCGTTGTTGGCCGCGGTGTCGCAATACGCGCCAGACTATCTGGTGCTTGCCAAATATATGCGGGTGCTGACGCCGGATTTTGTTGCTGAATATCCAAACCGTATCATCAATATCCATCACTCTTTCTTACCAGCCTTTATTGGTGCAGCTCCTTACCGCCAAGCCTGGGAACGTGGGGTGAAAATTATCGGTGCGACGGCGCATTTTGTGAACAACTGCCTCGATGAAGGGCCGATTATCAAACAGGATGTGATCCCCGTTGATCATAGTTACAGCGCACTCGAAATGGCCAAAGCGGGCCGAGACGTTGAAAAAAGTGTTCTCAGCAAGGCGCTGCAATTAGTGTTAAATGAGCAAGTGGTGGTTTACGGCAATAAAACCATAGTGTTTTAGGGTGTAAAATTTGATTTGAGTATCCCCAACATACTCCTGCGCATACCGTGATGGGGATCTTATGTTTCAGTTTTAGTCTGCGGCTTATATTCGCTTTGCTATCCTTATGTTTAATAGGATTTTTACTTTGTTTATGTCCTAATGAGTTTTTGAGTCTACATTCCTATTTTTAATCAAGGATGGAGGTTGGATGTCAACAAATCGCGGTCTAATTGTCGGAACGATGGATCTCCCCGATGGTTTGCATTTGTCTTGGGCACAACTTGATAAAGAGTTTCGTGTTCAAAAAATGAGCCAAGCCTTTTATGAGCGCTGTAACCGCTCAGCAGCGCAAATCATTAATAAACCTATTTGCCAGTTATTCAGTGCTTTTGATACTGATTTATGTGCAGATATTGAGCATAGTAGCGGTGGCTATATAGGCTTCCAGTTACAGGACAATAATGGCGCAAATGTACATTTCGCTTTGCATGCAGTTCCTGAAAATGGATGGTACTTGATCTTATCTGAGATAAATTTTAAAGATCCCAAAATTAAAGAATTGCACGTAGATTATCGCCGTGTAATCCAAGCGAGCGATGTTTGGTTGCAGCATATTGAAGAAGTGATTAGGTCTTCTCCTGAGGATGTTTTCCGGGTTGCGGTAGCCAAATCTGTCGCACTCAGCAGTAGTCGGTATGGGTTTATTCTTTTACATAACGAAAAATCGAAATTGCTTAGCTTGGCGGCCAGAACCCAATACCCTCAATCTAAGATTGACCTGCCAGAAATTGTCGAAGAAGAGACTCAAGCTCCTGAAACTGAAAGTCTTGTCTGGCTTGAATGCGCTCAAAACTTTAAGCCCATCATTAAAAATAGCCTAGGTAGGCCCGCGAATGCTCAGGGAGTATTCGATAAATTACTGCTTGAGGAACGCTATTTAGCGGTGCCCATTTTATTTCGAAATCGGTTGATGGGAATTATTTGCGTCGTTGGGCGAAGTGACCCCTACAGTCGTCAAGATGCCCGCTCATTGCTCACTTTTGCGAGTATTTTATGGCATTCGATTGAGCTTCCCCGCAGTTTGCGGGCAGTATCGCGGCAGTCCAAAATTATTAAGGCGCAAAAGGAGCAATTATCCCAATCGTTAACCCAGCTTATCAGCGCCATTTCCGAGGCATTAGAACTTAAGGATGCCTATACCGCGGGGCATCAAAAGTCGGTGGCCCAATTAAGCTATCTTATAGGTGAAAAGCTCGGGCTTGAGCCGCAGCGTTTAGAGGGGCTAAAAATTGGTGCACTAGTGCATGACATAGGAAAGCTTGCAATACCATCACAGATTTTGACTAAACCTTCAAAATTATCCAAAGAAGAATACGCCTTAATTCAAACTCATCCACAACATGGAGCGGAAATTGTAGAGGATGTCGAATTTCCCTGGCCGATTAAACAAATGATATTACAGCATCATGAGCGGCTCGATGGATCGGGTTATCCCTTGGGATTAAAGGATAAAGCGATTCTCTATGAGGCTAAAATTATTGCCGTTGCCGATGTTGCTGATTCAATCCTATCACACCGACCCTATCGTCCTTCATTGGGATTGGCGAAGATGACAGAAGTGCTTCGGGCGGGTAAAGGGACCTTATTTGATCATGATATAGTTGAAACCTGTTTAGAGGTACTTATTAACCGTGAAATTAGTATTAGCGATCATATCGGTTCTGCCGCGCTAGACCCGGTAGTGACAGTCACTTTGGACCATGAGTTAGCCGACATTAAACGACTACTTGCTCACGCCCATGCTAAGGTGGCTGTTGTACAGGATGAAGAACATCACCTCATTGGCGTTATCACCCAAAGATTATTGGACTACTGGCTCAGCCCCCTCATTGGCAGTGCAGCCGAGCGAGAACAGGATAGGGCTTTTTTGCGTAAAAAAGCTCATCAAATCATGGAGCATTCTGTTCCTTTAATTAGTGATGTGGCGACTTCAGAAGATGCGCTGCAGCAACTTAATGAGTCTGACTCTGAGTTTTTGGTGGTTGTGAATAAGGCGCAACATGCAATAGGCGTAATCGGCTGGCGTGCAATAGCAATGGCGAATAAGTTACGCCAGGATGTCGAGCGTTTAATTTAACGGAACTCAGTAGATAAAAAATGCCAAGCAGGCTGCTTGGCATTTTGTTATCCCGCAATGTAGCGAAACGATTAATCGACGATACGTAACAGTTCGTTGATCCCCACTTTGCCGCGGGTTTTTGCATCCACTTTCTTGACGATAATCGCAGCGTATAGGCTGTATTTGCCACATGCTGAGGGCAGGTTACCGGATACGACTACAGAGCCAGCTGGTACGCGGCCATAGTGGATTTCGCCCGTTTCACGGTCATAAATACGGGTACTTTGGCCGATATAAACGCCCATGGATATCACCGAGCCTTCTTCTACCACAACGCCTTCGACAATTTCAGAGCGTGCGCCGATAAAGCAGTTATCTTCGATAATAGTCGGGCCAGCTTGCAGCGGCTCCAATACCCCACCAATGCCTACACCACCAGATAAATGCACGTTTTTACCAATTTGCGCGCATGAACCCACAGTTGCCCAAGTGTCAACCATGGTCCCTTCGTCAACGTAGGCGCCAAGGTTCACGTAAGAGGGCATTAACACAGTGTTTTTACCGATAAAAGAGCCTTTACGAACAGTGGCTGAAGGCACCACGCGGATGGCTTCGGCTTTAAAGCGGGCCTCGTCATACTCGGCAAACTTTAACGGCACTTTGTCAAAATATTTGGTTTCGGCGCCATCGATAACTGCGTTATCAAAAATACGGAATGACAGTAACACCGCCTTTTTCAACCATTGATGAACATGCCATTGGCCGTCGATTTTTTCAGCGACGCGCAGTTCACCCTTGTCGAGCATATTGATGACATGTTGCACATCGTTACGCACGCTAGCGTCAACAGTGCTTGGTGTGATGTCGGCACGCGCTTCAAAAGCGGCCTCAATACGTTGGCGTAAAGCCTCCATTTACTTCTCCCGTTGTGGTTAATTGGTTGACTCTGTGTTGATGGCGCTCAGTGCGCTAATCAAGGCTTCCTTGAGCGTATGCTCTTGGTTTTCATTGAGTTGCAAGCCATCATTGGTTTGCAAAATAAAAAAGTCTTCCGCTCGCTCGCCGATGGTAGTGATCTTGGCGGAGAGCAAAGTGGTGTTGCAGCGATAAAAAATATCGCCCACTTTAGCTAATAATCCCGGCGTATCCAAGGCAATGAGTTCCATCATACTTGTACCATGACGGTTACTCTCAAGGAAACTCACCTGAGTGGGAACATTAAAAGGTTTCATCTTGCGCGACAGTTTTCTAAAGCGTGGCAGTTTGGGGTTATCACTGGCGAGCGCTTTTTCAAGGGCTTTACGGATACTTTGTATGCGCGAGAGTTGGCTGACGGGTTCGCCGTCTTGCTCGAGAATAACAAAGGTATCGAGAGCATAATTGTCCTTTGATGTCATGATGTTAGCATCGTGGACGTTAATATTTTTATTATCAAGCACCGCCATCACGGTAGCAAATAACTTAGGTCTGTCCTGACAATAAACAAACAGCTCTGTGCCGCCGCGGGTCGTGTGTTTTGAAACGAGCACTAAGGGCTCATCCAACTGCTTATGCTTGAGGATGGCTTCAGCATGCCAAGCGACTTGATTGGGCTGGTGGCGCAAAAAGTAGTCGGCCTTAAAGCGTTGCCAAAGGGTATCTAAATCTTTTTCTTTAATGCCGCGCCGCAGTAGTTCTTTTTTCGCCTTGGCTTGGTATTCGCGTACTCGGGCCCGAATATCGACGGGCTTTTCTTTGCCGCGAGCGAGCACCCTTTGGGTTGAAAAATATAAGTCGCGTAGCAATGAGCCTTTCCAGTTATTCCAGGTCTTTTCGTTAGTGGCGCAGATATCGGCCACGGTTAAACAGTACAAATAACTTAAATGCACCGCATCGCGCACCTTGCTGGCAAAGTCGGCCACCACATCGGGGTCGGAAATATCACGGCGCTGGGCGGTTACCGACATTACTAAGTGATTTTCAACTAACCAAGCGACTAAGCGGCCATCGTGGTCGTTCAAGCCATGAAGTTTACAGAAGGCTAGGGCATCGCTTGAGCCAAGCTTGCTGTGATCGCCGCCGCGGCCCTTGGCGATATCGTGGAAAATCGCGCCGAGTACTAACAAACCTTTTTTCGGTAACTGATTGATAAGCACTGAGCCTAAAGGAAACTCTTCTTTTTGTTCTGGCTGCGAGAAGCGCTCGATATTGAGGAGCAATCTGTGGGTGTGTTCATCCACCGTATAGGCGTGGAACAGGTCAAACTGCATTTGGCCTTCGATATTGCGCCATGCGGGCAAATAGGCCGACAGCACCCCGTGTTTATGCATCAGCGATAAGGCTGCAATACCGCGTGGATGTTTTAAGATCTCCATAAAGGCTTGGCGGCACTGAGGATTTTCTTGCAAAGGTTGCTGCTGTGCTCGGCGAGCACGTCTCAGTGAGCGTAGGGTAGGCGCATAAATGCCTTTAATATTAGAGTTTTTCGCGACATGGACAAACAAACGTACAATTTCTTCACCGCTGTCGAATAAATCGTCACTTAGGGCCTCGATAAAGGCACCACGGCGCTGATAGTTATTGTCAATCGCTTGAATTTCTAAAGCTTTCGTTTGACCAAGAGTTGCCCGCTTAAACAGTTGCAGCAGCATTTCGTTGAGTTCCATCACGCGGCGCACCGTGCGATAGTAACGTTTCATCATCTGCTCAACAGCAAGTTGGGTCGCGTCTTCGTATCCCATCAACTCAGCCACTTGGCGCTGGACATCGAACAGCAGGCGGTTTTCATCACGCCCGACAGTCATGTGCAGGGCAAAACGCAACTTCCACAGAAAGTGCTGACACTCGAGCAGCTCTTCTAATTCGGCGGGTTCTAAAAATTCGTATTGCACCAGTTCTTCTAAGCGTGAGGCGCCAAAGTGGCGCATGGCAACCCAGGCGATGGTTTGAATGTCCCGAAGGCCGCCGGGGCAACTTTTGATATTGGGCTCAAGATCGAAGGCACTCGCCTTGGCATGGCGGGCCGTTTGTTCATCGCGCTTAGCGATAAAGAACTGACTGGAGGTCCAAAAATCGCTTTGACGAATGGCATCGTAGAGCTGGTCAAACAGACTTTCAGGCCCTGAAAGCAAGCGCGCTTCAAGCAAATTAGTGGCGATGGTAATGTCGTCTCGCCCAAGGCGTAGCGTATCATCAAGGGTGCGGACGCTATGACCAATCTCAAGACTAGCATCCCACAAAAAGGCGATAAACTCGCTGAGCGCGGCTTCCGCTACCGCAGCTAACTCGCCCTCGAAGAGGAATAGCAAATCGACATCAGAGTGCGGATGTAACTCACCGCGACCATAGCCACCAACGGCAATCAGGGCGATGGGGTATTGATCTAGGCCGTGTTGCAACCAGGCCTGTTTTATAAGGGAGTCGACAAACTGACAGCGCTGAGTCACTAGCTCTTCAATCGGGGTTTTGGCCTTGAACCTTGCTAAAAGCGTTTGATTCTGTTCGATTAATGATTGTTTAGCTAGCAGCGCTGTATTCATCGAGTCCCTTGTTTGGATGCGTTAAAATATTTGCTACCCACCAAGTTCCAATATGACCTGATGGATAGTTTAACAATTGTCATTAGTGATTAATGATCCGCGGAAAATCTTCCTCATCGCGCAGCGTCAGCACTTCAACACCGGTTTCGGTCACTAATAATGTGTGTTCCCACTGGGCTGAGTTTTTACCATCGGAAGTGGTCACCGTCCAATTATCATCGCGATCTAGCACAGTGGTGTGTCGACCCGCGTTGATCATCGGTTCAATGGTAAAGCACATACCTGGGCGTAAAATGGTGTTGTCACCATTACGGTAGTGCATCACTTGGGGTTCTTCATGGAAACCCGCGCCAATACCGTGGCCACAATAATCTTGCACGATGGAATATTTCTCAAGGCCTGTTTTGCTGGCTTTGATGAATTTTTCAATAGTATTGCCGATTTCACCTAATTTTAATCCCGGACGCACTTTACGGATCGCAAGATAGAGACTTTCTTGGGCGATGCGGCACAGACGTTTATCCTTAGGGCTGACTTCACCGATTAAGAACATTTTAGAGGTATCGCCGTGGTAACCGTCTTTAATGACGGTGATATCGATATTGAGAATATCGCCATCCTTGAGAACGCGATCGCTCGGAATACCGTGGCAAATGACGTTGTTTAACGAAGTACAAATCGACTTAGGAAAACCATGGTAGTTGAGCGGGGCAGAAATCGCGCCTTGCTCTTCGGTATATTTGGCGCAGATATCGTTTAATTCATTAGTGGTGACCCCCGCCTTAACATAAGGGGCGATCATTTCTAATACTTGTGCAGCCAGTTTACCTGCCGCGCGCATTTTCTCGATTTCTTCTGCTGTCTTAATGACTATACTCATTGCGTTTTCTCTTGTGTCTTCGGTGTCTATTGGCGCGATCAACCTAATGCAAAAATTTGTGCTTTAGGGCTATTTATGGTATAAAGCGCGCCGTTATGTTTAAGTCTTGATGAATTACCCAAGCTCAGCTTTATCTGCTTTTGGGCGATAGCAAAACTAAAGATGGCGGCCATTATACATGGCAATTTATCTAAATACTAAATCACACACGTGTCGACACATTCTTCGGGGTGCCCTCAGCTGTTAACTGCGGGGTCGAAGACATGGGATACGTGGAGGTCTAACCCCCTAAATTTTAAGGTAATAGAAATGACTACAGTTTCAATGCGCGATATGCTCCAGGCCGGTGTCCACTTCGGTCACCAAACCCGTTACTGGAACCCAAAAATGAAGCCATTCATTTTCGGTGCTCGCAACGGCGTTCACATCATCAACCTTGAGCATACTGTGCCAATGTTCAATGAAGCACTGGCTTTCATCAGCAACGTTGCTTCAAAGAAAGGTAAAGTATTATTCGTTGGTACTAAACGTGCTGCTGGCGAAGCGATCAAAGAAGCTGCTATTTCTTGTGATCAGTACTATGTTGATCACCGTTGGTTAGGCGGTATGCTGACTAACTGGAAAACCGTTCGTCAGTCAATCAAACGTCTGAAAGAACTGGAAAGCCAATCAGTAGATGGTACTTTCGACAAGCTGACCAAAAAAGAAGCGCTGATGCGTACTCGTGAGCTTGAAAAGCTGGAAAAATCTTTAGGCGGTATTAAGAACATGGGCGGCCTGCCAGACGTATTATTCGTTATCGGCGCTGACCACGAGCATATCGCTATTAAAGAAGCTAACAACCTGGGTATCCCTGTTGTTGCAGTTGTTGATACTAACTCTGCGCCAGATGGTGTTAACTACATCGTTCCTGGTAACGACGACGCGATGCGTGCTATTCGCCTGTACACTACTTCTGTTGCTGCAGCAGCTAACGCTGGCCGTGGTCAAGATTTAGCTGTTCAAGCTGAGCAAGACGGTTTCGTAGAAGCCGAATAATAATAAGGCGGGATGAGTTTCATCACCCTTATTAACCAAGATTTTGATTGGTTAACAGGGGCCATTCGGCCCCTGTTTTATATCTGCAAATTAGTCGATTTTTTAGAGAGGATTTAACAATGGCAATTTCTGCTGCCCAAGTTAAAGAACTGCGCGAGCGTACTGGCGCAGGCATGATGGATTGTAAAAAAGCGTTAGAAGAAACCAACGGCGACATGGAGTTAGCAATTGACAACATGCGTAAGTCTGGTGCTGCTAAAGCTGCTAAGAAAGCAGGTAACATCGCTGCTGACGGTACTATCCTGATCAAAAACGGTGAAGGTTTTGCAGTACTGTTAGAAGTAAACTGCCAAACTGACTTCGTTGCTAAAGATGCAAACTTCTTAGGTTTTGCTAATGCTGTTTTAGACGTTGCTGCAGCGTCTAAAGTGACTTTAGAAGACTTAAAAGCCCAATTCGAAGAAGCCCGTGTTGCGCTAGTTGCTAAAATCGGTGAAAACATCAACGTTCGTCGCGTTGAGTACATCGACGGCACTAAATTAGCTTCTTACCGTCACGGTGAGCGTATCGGTGTAGTGGTAACTGGTGACGCTGATGACGAAACTCTGAAGCACCTCGCAATGCACGTTGCCGCTTCTAAGCCAGAATACGTTAACCCAGAAGACGTTCCAGCTGACGTAGTCGCTCGTGAACAAGCTCTGCAAATCGAAATCTCTATGAATGAAGGCAAACCTGCTGAAATCGCAGAGAAAATGGTTGTTGGTCGTATGAAGAAGTTTACTGGTGAGATTTCTCTGACTGGTCAAGCTTACATCATGGAACCAAAGAAAACTGTTGGCGAATTCTTGAAAGAGAAAGGCGCGAAAGTCACTAACTTCATTCGTTTAGAAGTGGGTGAAGGTATTGAGAAGAAAGAAGAAGATTTCGCAGCTGAAGTTGCTGCTCAAATCGCTGCTTCTAAAAAGGCTTAATCGCCAACGCTAAATACCCCCAAGACCGCAGCAATGGCTGCGGTCTTGTTATGACCAGGATATAAAAATTATGAGCACCAATCCAAAACCTGCATTTAGACGCATTCTTCTAAAATTAAGTGGCGAAGCACTGATGGGCGACGAAGGCTTCGGCATCGATCCTAAAGTGTTAGATCGCATGGCTCAAGAAGTCAAAGAGCTGGTAGAGTTAGGCATTCAGGTGGGTGTGGTCATTGGTGGTGGTAATCTATTTCGCGGTGAAGGCTTAGCAAAAGCGGGCATGAATCGTGTGGTGGGCGATCACATGGGTATGCTGGCAACGGTTATGAACGGCTTGGCCATGCGTGATGCCCTGCACCGTGCCTATGTTAATGCTCGTCTGATGTCGGCTATCCCATTAAAAGGGGTGTGTGACGACTACAATTGGGCTGAGGCGATCAGCTTATTAAAATCAGGCCGTGTGGTGATTTTTGCTGCGGGTACTGGTAATCCATTCTGCACTACCGATTCTGCTGCTTGCTTACGCGGCATTGAAATCGAAGCAGAAGTCGTGCTAAAAGGCACTAAAGTTGACGGCGTTTATTCTGACGACCCGATGAAAAATCCAGAAGCAGTGAAGTACGATGACTTAACGTACACTGAAGTACTGGATAAAGAATTAAAAGTAATGGACTTAGCAGCCTTTACTATGGCGCGTGACCATGACATGCCAATCCTAGTATTCAACATGAATAAACCTGGCGCCCTGCGCCGAGTGGTCATGGGTGAAGAAGAAGGCACAATGATCAAAGCGAAATAAGTTATTCAATGACCAAGAAGGACATTTAACGTGATTGCAGATATTAAAAAAGATGCTCAAGAGCGCATGGGTAAATGCGTTGACGCGACCAAAAACCAAATGGCTAAAGTACGTACTGGTCGTGCACACCCAAGCCTACTGGACTCAATCCAAGTATCTTACTATGGCACTATGACACCACTGAACCAAGTGGCGAACGTGGGTGTTGAAGATGCACGTACTTTGTCAGTAACCGTATTTGACCGTAGTGCAATCCAAGCGGTTGAGAAAGCGATCATGAGCTCTGATTTAGGGTTAAACCCTATGTCAGCGGGTGCAACCTTACGTATCCCATTACCCGCACTGACGGAAGAGCGTCGTAAAGACTTTATCAAAGTAGTACGTGCTGAGGCCGAAGGTGGTCGAGTGGCGATTCGTAACGTACGTCGCGATGCGATTTCTGACGTGAAGAAACTCGAAAAAGCTAAAGAATGCACTGAAGATGATGTTCGCCGCTTCGAAGAGGAAGTACAAAAGTTCACCGATGCTCACATTAAGAAGGTCGATGAGATTTTAGCGGCCAAAGAAATTGAGTTGATGGAAGTCTAATCTCAAGCGCTATAAGCTAGAGTTGCTACGCCGTGTAGGGGTATACTACACGGCGTTTGTCTATTTTAAAGGGTTGTATTAGATGTCATCCACAGTGGAATTTGATCCGCAATCTAGGCCGACTGAGGCGGATGCTTGTGCTCAGACAAGCTTACCGGAGATATTACCCGAACTCGTTAAACAGTCATTACCTAAGCATGTTGCGATTATTATGGATGGTAATGGACGTTGGGCCCAAATCCAGGGCAAGCCACGAGTGATGGGGCATAAGGCTGGGGTTAAAGCGGTGAGACGTGCGGTGAGCGCGGCCAGCCAGTTAGGGATACAATCGCTGACGCTATTTGCGTTTTCTAGCGAAAATTGGCGTAGACCCGATAAAGAAGTCAGCTTATTGATGGAACTGTTTTTTACCGTATTGCAGCGGGAAATTAAGTTACTCGATAAAAACCAGGTCAAATTGAATATCATCGGCGATATCAGTCGCTTTTCTGCGCGTTTACAAAAGCAAATTCGTGCCGCAGAAGCGAAAACTGCGAGCAATACGGGATTGATATTGAATGTGGCGGCCAATTACGGCGGTCGTTGGGACATACTGCAAGCTGCGCAAAAGTTAGCTGAAAAGGTTGAAACTGGCGAAATGACCAGCAGTCAGTTCACCGAAGAAGCCTTGAGTGAACATTTGTGCATGCAAAATCAGAGTGAAGTTGATTTAATGATCCGTACGGGTGGGGATTACCGGATCAGCAATTTTGTACTCTGGCAGGCTGCCTATGCTGAGTTGGTGTTTTTGGACACCCTTTGGCCTGATTTTGATGAACAGGCTTTTCATGAAGCGATTGCCACGTTTGCCAGTCGCCAGCGCCGTTTTGGTTTGACCGGAAGTCAAATTGATGAGATGCGCGCATTGTAAAACGTCATGAGGGATTTTTTTTGCTAAAACAACGTATAATAACAGCAATTTGGTTGATTCCATTAGTTTTGGGAGCAATCTATTTACTCCCCGTTGAGTACTTTGCTTGGGCCTTGATCGCCGTGTTTCTGATCGCCGCTAAGGAGTGGGGCAGGATCATCGATAGTCAATGTGATGTCACCCAATGGAGTTTTACTTGCACGGTCGGTATTTTACTGATCGCGCTTAATTTAATTGTTCCCGCCGACACCATTTGGCTTAGGGGGCAAATTCATCCCATTTATCTTGCCGTGGTTACCATAGGTACTTTGTGGTGGATGGTGTCACTGCTGCTGGTGGTCACTTATCCTAAAAGCGCCAAATTGTGGCAAAAGAGTCCGATGCTAAAGTCCATGTTTGGACAATTGACTTTAGTACCTTGTTTTGTGGCTCTGATTGCCCTTAAATCGATTAGTTCGCAAATATCGCCTTACTATGGGGCATCGCTAGTATTATTGGTGATGTTGATCGTTTGGGCTGCGGATTCTGGGGCGTATTTTGTGGGCAAAGCTGTCGGTAAAACTAAGCTTATGCCCGCAGTTAGCCCAGCTAAAACCTTAGAGGGTTTGCTTGGTGGCCTAGTGACTACACTAATTGTTGTTGCTGGTGTTATGTATATATCCCCTGAGCAGGAGTTAGGCTTAGTGGCTGCGGTGACCATTTTTGTGGCACTGATTTCAGCCCTTGGCGATTTATCAGAGAGTATGTTTAAACGCGCTGCGTGCATTAAAGATTCGGGCACGATTTTGCCTGGACATGGCGGCGTGCTCGACCGCATCGACAGCCTGACAGCAGCCTTGCCGGTGTTTACCCTAATCTACATTGCATTTTGGATGTAACGCTATGCAAAATATGGTGATTTTGGGTGCGACAGGCTCGATTGGTGCCAGTACCTTAAGTGTGATTTCGGCCAACCCTTCAGCCTATCGAGTGTATGCTTTAGTGGCAAATGCGAGTGTCGACAAGATGCTCGCTCTGTGTTTAGCCCATCGCCCGCAGGTCGCCCATATGGTCGACCCTAATGCTGCATTAGCACTCAAGACGCAATTACCCGCGGCGCTTAATATCCAAGTCACAAGTGGCGAGGATGAGCTTATTGCCTTAGTCACCTCCTCAGTGGTTGATACCGTGATGGCTGCGATTGTCGGCGCGGCGGGTTTAGTCCCGACACTGGCTGCGGTGAAGGCGGGTAAGCGGGTATTGCTCGCCAATAAAGAGGCGCTGGTGATGTCCGGCGAACTGTTTATTGAGGCAACGAAACGCTCTGGCGCCACGTTGTTGCCGGTTGACAGTGAACACAATGCGATTTTCCAATGCTTACCCGAAGAAGTGCAGGCTAATTTAGGGCGCTGTGATTTAGCGGCGTCAGGTATTTCCCATATTTTGCTCACCGGTTCTGGTGGTCCATTTTTAAGCGCCGAGCTGTCAAGTCTTGCGGCAATGACGCCAGCACAGGCTTGCAAACATCCAAATTGGTCAATGGGTCCGAAAATCTCGGTCGACTCTGCCACTATGATGAATAAGGGCTTGGAGTTTATCGAAGCGCGCTGGTTGTTCAATACCCAAAAAGATCAACTAAAGGTGGTTATTCATCCGCAAAGTGTTATTCATTCTATGGTGCAATACCGCGATGGCAGTGTGATCGCGCAGATGGGTAACCCGGATATGCGTACGCCAATTGCGCATTGTATGTCCTATCCGCAAAGAATTCGCTCCGGTGTTGAACCTTTGGATTTTTTCAAAGTCGGACAGTTAAGCTTTTGTGAGCCAGACTTTAATCGCTTCCCCTGTTTGGCTTTAGCGATTGCCGCTTGTGCCCAAGGGCAAGAAGCGACTACGGTACTCAATGCGGCCAATGAAATCGCTGTGGAGGCGTTTTTACAAGGCAAGATTGGGTTTACCCATATCGCCAAGGTGAACGAAGCCTGTTTATCGTCGGTGCCTAAACGGGCGATGACCAGCATCGAAGATATCATTGCCCTCGATGCACAAACACGGATATATGCCCGTGAATTACTAGCGAAATTTGCTTAGGCCTCTTGTTGACGAGGCTTGAGTGGATTTACTGATGACGTAAGGAGTGGAATGTTAGATTTTTTGTGGAACTTAGGTTCTTTTATCGTAGCACTTGGGCTGTTAATTACTGCCCACGAATACGGCCATTTCTATGTTGCGCGCCGCTGTGGTGTGAAAGTTGAGCGTTTTTCTATTGGTTTTGGTAAGGCGATTTGGCGCAAAGTCGGTCAAGATGGTACTGAATATGTTATTGCCATGATCCCGCTGGGTGGCTATGTCAAAATGCTCGATGAGCGTGTTGAAGATGTCCCCGATAACTTAAAAGATCAGGCCTTTAACCGTAAAAGCGTGTGGCAACGCATAGCCATTGTGGCGGCTGGCCCCATTGCGAACTTTATTTTTGCGATTATCGCACTGTATTTTACGTATTTAATTGGTGTGCCATCGCTAAAGCCAGTCATTACCTCAACGACACCTGGCACTGCGGCGGCACAAATCCAAGTCACTGAGCCGATGCAAGTGACGGCGATTTCAGGTCAGTCGGTACGGAATTGGGAAGAAGTCAATTTGGCGCTTGTTGGCCATATTGGTGATGATAGTTTAACACTATCCCTTGCGCCCCTTAACGGTTTACAGGGACTTAATACCGATACTCGTACTTACACTTTAGACACCCGTCAATGGCGTTTCGACCCTGAGAAAGAGTCACCGATCACGGCACTGGGCTTGGGCGTGTATCGCCCTGCTATTGAGCCACAAATTGCGCTCATCAGTGAAGGCAGTGCAGCGGCTAAGAGTGATCTGAAGGTCGGTGATACCTTAGTGGCTATCAATGGCCAGCAATATACCGATTGGCAAGCTTTTGTTGACATTATTCAGCATTCTGCCAATGTGCCTGTGGAGTTAACCGTGCGCCGTAATGGCGAGCAATTTGCCATCTCTGTGACACCAGCAAGTGTTAAAAATAGCGATGGTAAAGATGTCGGCGTGCTTGGGGTGAGCCCAGCTCAGGCACAATGGCCTGACAATATGCGATTACAGCTGGAATATGGGCCAATCGAATCTTTTGCTATCGCAGCCGATAAAACATGGCAACTTGTTGTCGTGAGCTTTAAGATGATTGGTAAATTATTTACTGGCGATGTGTCAGTGAAAAACTTAAGTGGACCTATCTCAATCGCACAGGGTGCGGGCAATAGTGCAAACTACGGCTTGGTTTACTTTCTCGGTTTCCTCGCGCTTATCAGTGTCAATTTAGGCATCATTAACTTGCTGCCATTGCCTGTGCTCGATGGGGGACACCTGCTGTATTACTTCGTTGAAGTAATAACTGGTAAGCCTGTATCTGAAAAAGTACAGGAAATAGGATTCAGATTTGGGGCAGCATTACTGCTGATGTTGATGAGCATTGCGCTCTTCAATGATTTTGCCCGACTCTGAGCAAGGACAGACTAATAATTAGAAGTGCTCTATGAGATTGAATAAACTTTTTGCCTCGATGTTATTCGTCGGTGCGTCGTTTTCAGGGACTGTGTTGGCGGATACTTTCCAACCCTTTGAAGTGACCGACATCCAAGTTGAAGGTTTGCAGCGAGTCGCACTGGGTGCTGCCTTGTTAAGCTTACCAGTGAAAGTGGGCGACACTGTAGATCAGTTAAAAATTCAGCAAGCCATTAAAAGCCTGTATGCCTCAACTAACTTTGAGAATATCTCAGTCAGTCATGATGGCGGCGTGTTGATTGTCAAAGTCACCGAAAGACCAACCATCAGTGCTGTGACGTTTGAAGGCAACAAAGACATTAAAGATGAGCAGTTACAGGAAAGTCTGGACGGCTCAGGCGTTAAAGTCGGCGAATCTTTAGACCGCACAATGCTGACTGGCATCGAGAAGGGATTACAAGACTTCTACTACGGCGTGGGCAAATACGGCGCCAAAGTCGAGGCGCAGGTGATTAACTTGCCTCGTAACCGTGTCGAACTTAAGTTCAAATTTACTGAAGGTTTAGCGGCCGAAATCCGCCAAATTAACGTGGTCGGTAATCATGAGTTCACTGATGCTGAGCTTATCGGCATGTTAGAACTGAAAGATTATGTGGCTTGGTGGGATCTGTTTGGTGAGCGTCGCTATCAGAAGCAAAAGCTTCAAGCCGACCTTGAGACGATTAAAACCTATTACCACAACAAGGGTTATATTCGCTTTGAAGTTACCTCGACTCAAGTGGCGATGACCCCAGACCGTAAAGGCTTGTACATCACTATCAACGTCAATGAAGGTGAGAAGTACAAGGTAAAAGGCGTTAACCTCACGGGCGATCTGATGGGTCGTGAAGAGTTGATGAAATCGATTCTGCCTATCAAGGCGGGCGATATGTACAACGGCGGTGATGTGACCTTCACCGAAGAGATGTACAGCAAATACTTAGGCCGTTTCGGTTACGCTTACCCTGAAGTGAAAACCTACCCTGAAATTGATGATAAGACCAAGGAAGTGACCTTAAACATCAATATCAAACCTGGTAAGCGAGTGTATGTTCGCTCCATCAACTTTACCGGTAATACTGTCACTAAAGATGAAGTGATGCGTCGCGAACTGCGTCAGATGGAAGGTGCTTGGTTAAACTCAGCGCAGGTTGAGCAATCTAAAGCCCGTTTAAACCGTTTAGGCTTCTTCGAGACCGTCGATACCGAGACCATTCAAGTGCCTGGTACTGACGATTTAGTCGATGTAGCGGTTAAGGTGAAAGAGCAGCCTTCTGGCTCATTTAACGCCGGTGTCGGTTATGGTACTGAATCAGGTCTAAGCCTACAGTTTGGTGTGCAGCAAAATAACTTCCTCGGCACGGGTAACCAAGCGGGTGTGAGTTTAAGTACCAACAAGTACTCTAAAAACGTCAACTTATCTTACACCGATCCATATTGGACTAAAGATGGTGTGAGCTTAGGCGGTAGTGTTTACTGGAACGAGTTCGATGCAAACGAAGCCAACCTTGAACGCTATAAAAACAGCTCCTATGGGGTAGCGCTAAACTCTGGTTTCCCGATTAACGAATACAACCGTATCAACGGCGGTATTGGTTATCGTCATAACACGATTTCAGAAATCTCTGCCTATGAACAGGCGCTGCGTTTCTACAATATTTACCGTGAAGATGATCCAAATGCAGACTTAAGTTTTGATAACTTTGAGCTGAGTTTAGGTTGGTATCGCAGTACCTTAAACCGAGGAACCTTCCCAACAGACGGTTCATCACAGCGTTTAAGCGGTAAGATGACTGTACCTGGATCAGATCTGCAGTACTTCAAGACTGACTTCGATACCAACTACTATTTCCCTCTCAACCGCAGTCAAAGTTTTGTGGTCTTGGCACGTGGTCGTTTAGGCTATGGTAATGGTTATGGTCAATTTAACGATAATGACCAGATCCTACCATTCTGGGAAAACTATTACTCAGGCGGTAGCACCTCACTGCGTGGCTTTAAGTCTAACTCCGTTGGTCCGCGTTCCTTCTATCTTTTCCGTGGAAGTGAACCCTGTGCGCCGGATCCATCGGGCGATGGTTGTAGTTTACCGGGCGATCCAAACAGTATTCAGGTAAGCTCTGGCCGTTCAATCGGTGGTAACGCTATCGCAACTGCGAGTTTAGAGTTTATTGTACCGACGCCATTCTTGGATGAGGCTTATACCAACTCTGTACGTACCAGCTTCTTCCTCGATGCCGGTAACGTGTGGGATACCGAGTTTGACTTTGCGAAATATCAAACCTTACCCGCTGAAGAGTTTGATAAGTTACAAGACTACAGTGACCCTGCGCGTATAAGAGCATCTTGGGGGGTAAGCTTACAGTGGTTATCACCAATGGGCCCTATGGTATTCAGCTTGGCATGGCCGATTAAAGAGTACGAAGGCGATCAAACAGAGATCTTCTCGTTCAATATTGGCAAAACTTTTTAAAAGGCATACACTCGGCAAGTTTTGCTGAATATAACAAAGGTAACAAGGAGTCTATTTTGAACAAGATGGTAAACCGTGCCCTGGTGACGTTAGCTTTATTAGGTGCACCTTTAGCTGCGCAGGCGGAAAATATTGCTGTAGTTGATATGGGCGCTGTGTTTGAGCAGTTACCTCAACGTGAGCAAATCATGCAGTCTCTGAAGTCAGAGTTTGGTGATCGCATGTCTGAAGTTCAGAAAATGCAAGAAGAAATGCGCTCTCTAATGGAGAAGCAGCAACGTGATGGCGCGTTAATGAATGACACGCAAAAAACTGAGCTGGTTCGTAAAATGGAAGCGCTAAAATCTGAATATCAGTTGAAAGGTAAGGCGTTGGATGAGGACTTACGTCGTCGCCAAGGCGAAGAGCAAAACAAACTGTTAGTTAAGGTTCAAAAAGCCATTAACACTATCGCTGAAAAAGAAAAATACGATTTAGTTTTACAGCGTGGTGCAGTCATTTATGTTAAGCCAAATGCTGACATCAGTGGCAAAGTGGTTGAAGCCTTAAGCAAAGGCAAGTAATTGATGAAAAGTGTGACTTTAAAAGAGCTAAGCCTGATATTAGATGGCGTTGTCCAAGGCGATGAAACCTTAGTGATCAACAGTGTTGCAACGCTTGAACATGCCACAGCGGGACAAATCTCTTTTTTAGCCAACAGCAAATACCGTGCTCAGCTTGAGTCAACTCAAGCGAGCGCGGTGTTATTGTCGGCTAAAGATGCGCAGGACTATCCTGGCACTGCGTTAGTTGTAAAAGATCCCTATGTGGGGTTTGCTCGTGTGGCGCAGTTGTTAGATACCACGCCCAAGGCAGCGATGGGTATTCATCCCTCAGCGCAAATTGACCCTTCTGCCCAGTTAGGTGAAGGCGTGGCAATTGGTGCTAATGTGGTGATTGGTGCCAATGTTATCCTCGGTGAAAATGTACAAATTGGTGCGGGTACTGTGATTGGACAAGACTCCATCATAGGCTCAAATAGCCGTTTATGGGCCAATGTCACCCTGTATCACAATGTCCATTTAGGCCAAGACTGTATTATTCATTCCGGTGCCGTTATTGGCTCTGATGGATTTGGTTACGCTAATGAGCGCGGACAGTGGGTTAAGATCCCTCAAACTGGCGGTGTGCGCATTGGTGATCGCGTCGAAATCGGTGCTAATTCAACGATTGACCGCGGTGCATTAGGCCATACAGAAATCCACAATGGTGTGATTATCGACAACCAAGTGCAGGTCGCCCATAACGATATTATTGGTGAAAATACAGCTATCGCAGGCAGTACCACGATTGCGGGCAGTGTCACTATTGGTAAGTACTGTATTATTGGTGGAAATTGTGCCATTGCTGGCCATTTATCCATTGCCGATGGTGTGCATATTTCTGGCGCGACCAACATTACTGGTAATATGCGTGAGCCTGGTTTGTATTCATCAGCCACGGTTGCTATGGATAACAAAACGTGGCGTAAAAACACAGTTCGCTTCCGTCAATTGGATGAACTGTTCCAGCGCGTGAAGACGTTGGAAAAAAATTTAAATACACCAGAGTAATTGCCCTAAGGCAATTTTGAGGAACTAGGTTCGTGTCTAATCAAATGAACACTATGGATATTTCGGAGATCCTTAAGTATCTGCCCCATAGATATCCATTCCTATTAATCGATCGCGTACTGGATTTCACCCCCGGTGAGAGTCTCCATGCGATTAAAAACGTGACGATTAATGAGCCCTTCTTTCAGGGGCATTTCCCGATCCAGCCTGTGATGCCCGGCGTGCTGATTTTAGAAGCCATGGCGCAGGCCACTGGTCTGCTTGCTTTTAAGACCATGAGTGACGATGTGCCACCACCTGGTGTGTTGTATTATTTTGCGGGTATCGATAATGCACGTTTTAGACGTGTAGTCGAACCCGGTGATCAAATCCATTTTGAAGTCAAAATGATTAAAGAGCGCCGCGGGATTGGCGTTTTCTATGGTGAGGCCAAAGTGGATGGTGAAGTGGTTTGTTCCGCTGAAATCATGTGTGCCCGCAGAGAGATTAATCAGTGATAGATACATTAGCGTTTGTGCATCCCGATGCAAAAATTGGTAAAAATGTCACCATAGGTCCATGGAGTTATGTGGGCGCGGGTGTCGAGATTGGCGACGATTGTTGGTTAAGCTCCCACGTGGTGGTGAAGGGGCCAACGGTGATAGGTAAAGGCAACCGTATTTTTCAATTCGCCTCTGTGGGTGAAGAATGCCAAGATAAAAAATACGCAGGTGAGCCTACACGCCTTATCATTGGCGATAACAATGTTATCCGTGAGCATGTCACTATTCACCGTGGAACGGTTCAAGACAATAGCGAAACCCGTATTGGTTCAAACAACCTGTTTATGAACTACGTGCACATTGCCCACGACTGCGTGGTCGGCAATAACGTAATTATGGCCAATAATGCGTCTATCGCAGGCCATGTGCATGTCGGTGACTGGGCGATTCTCGGTGGCATGACTGGCGTTCACCAGTTTGTGCATATTGGTGCTCACGCCTTTACTGCGGGATGTTCGTTATTATTACAAGATGTGCCACCCTTTGTAATGGCTGCGGGACAACCAGCTATCCCTCGCGGCTTAAACAGCGAAGGTATGAAGCGCCGAGGTTTCTCTAAGGAAACTCAATTAGCGGTGCGCCGCGCTTATAAAACCTTATATCGTAGCAGCCTGACGGTTGAAGAAGCGGTTGAGGCACTTGCCGAAGATGCACAAAATGACGCGCAAGTTAAGTTGCTCGTTGAGTTTGTCAAATCTTCGGGTCGCGGCATTATTCGTTAGCGGCATGATGCGTTAAGAGTTTCGACTCTAGACTATGCCATTCATAGGCACTGCTTGTGACATTCTGCGTTAGAAAATGCCATGGCAGAGGTTATCGCTGCGGTGCCATTCACTTGTCAGATATGATTGGTTTATGAGCAAAAAATCTCAATTAGTGTTTGCAATGGTCGCCGGAGAACTCTCCGGCGATATTTTAGGTGCGGGTTTGATGGCCGCGCTGCAAAAAGCACATCCCAATGCCCGTTTTGTTGGTATTGGTGGACCTCGTATGGAAGCCTTAGGCTTCGAATCCCTGTTTGCGATGGAAGAATTAGCCGTGATGGGGATAGTTGAAGTGCTATCGCGCCTGCCACGCCTGCTCCATGTCCGAGCTTCGTTAATTAAGTCCATCACCGAGCTTAAGCCTGATTGCTTTATCGGTATTGATGCGCCGGACTTCAATATCGGTCTCGAGCTTAAATTAAAGGCTCAGGGGATTAAAACCGTTCACTATGTGAGTCCTTCGGTGTGGGCATGGCGGCCTAAGCGGATCTTTAAAATCGCCAAGGCCACTAATATGGTACTGTCATTATTGCCCTTCGAGAAAGCCTTCTACGATAAGCATCAAGTGCCTTGTACCTTTGTCGGTCATACCTTAGCCGACGACATTCCGCTTGAGAGTGATAAAGCAAGTGCGCGTCAATTGCTGGAGTTAGATCCTGAGGCTGAATATCTCGCGATTTTACCTGGTTCGCGCGGCGGTGAGCTAAAGCAATTGGCTGAGCCCTTTGTGAAGGCGGCGCTACTTATCAAGCAGCAATTTCCCGATATTCGCTTTGTGACGCCTTTAGTGAATCAAAAGCGCCGTGAGCAGTTTGAACAAGCGTTAAAAGATTATGCGCCGGATTTAGAAATTCACATGGTGGAAGGCAAGTCACGCGAAGTGATGGCCGCTGCCGATGGTATTTTACTCGCCTCGGGTACAGCGACGTTAGAGGCCATGCTGATTAAACGCCCAATGGTGGTGGCGTACCGCGTGAGTCCACTGACCTATCGTATTGCCAAGAGCATGATGCAGGTGAATCGTTTCTCGCTGCCAAATTTATTAGCGGGGCGAGATGTGGTACCAGAGCTCATTCAGCATGATTGCACGCCAGAGAAAATAGCTGCCGCGGTTGGCGTTGAACTTAACCGCGACTTTGCACCAATTAAAGCCGAGTTTGAACGTTTGCATCAACTGCTGCGTTGTAATGCCAGCCAAAAGGCGGCCGAGGCGGTTTTGGCTCTGGTTGATGTTAAGGATGTGAACTAATGGCGGTATTTAAGACGCTGACCGACACCGAGATCGCTGCTTTTGCATCGGTGTTAGTGGCTGGTGTCGATGAGGTTGGTCGCGGTCCCCTCGTTGGCGATGTCGTCACCGCTGCGGTGATCCTCGATCCTAATCGACCTATTTGGGGCTTAAATGACTCTAAAAAGCTCAGCGAGAAGCGCCGCGAGGCATTATTCGATGAGATTTGTGAAAAAGCCTTAAGCTTTCATGTGGGGCGGGCAAGTCCTGCGGAAATTGATGAGCTGAATATCCTGCATGCCACTATGCTTGCCATGCAGCGCGCGGTGGCAGGGCTTGCACGTGCGCCCGAGTTAGTTTTAGTCGATGGTAATCGCAGTCCGGCGTTTACTCACCAAGGGCTGTCTTTGGCGAGCCATAGCATAGTCAAGGGTGATGGCCTGATTGCCAGCATCAGTGCAGCCTCGATTATTGCCAAAGTGACCCGCGATCGGGAGATGGATGCCCTCGATGCCGCTTATCCACAGTATGGATTTGCTAAGCATAAGGGCTATCCAACTAAGGCGCATTTTGACGCCATCGCCGAGCATGGTGTGTTCGATCAATATCGTAAAAGTTTCAAACCCGTCAAGGCATTACTGGAGCGTTAACACCGATTGGGTGTTTTCACTTCAGCTTGAGAGCAAAGTCACTAGCCCAAGAGCGGTGACTTTGCTAGTCTGCTTTTTTAGTGATTGTTAACCTGCTATTCAAAGATAATTCTAATTATGTCCGATCCTCGTTTTGTGCATCTGCGTGTCCACAGTGACTTTTCTATGTCCGATGGTGTGGCTAAGGTCAAGCCAATCCTTGCTCAAGTTGAAGCGCATGGGATGGCGGCGGTGGCTTTAACAGATCAAAATAACTTCTGTGGTCTAGTGAAGTTTTACGGCGGTTGCCATGGCGCAGGGATCAAGCCGATTATCGGCGCGGACTTTTGGATGCAAGTGCCTGGTTTTGATGGCGAGTTTTGCGCATTAACCATTATTGCGATGAATAATGAGGGCTATCAAAACCTCACCCAAATCATCAGTCAAGCCTATTTACGCGGGCATGTTCAAGGTCGCGTAGTGATTGACCAAGAGTGGTTGGTCACATATAACCAAGGCATTTTGCTGCTGTCTGGGGGCAAAGAAGGGGATGTGGGTAAGGCGCTGCTGAAGGGCAACAATACTCAGGTTGAGTCGTTATGCGAGTTCTATCAGCAGCATTTTGAGGGACGTTATTTCCTTGAGTTGTTACGCACCGGACGCCCCGATGAAGAGCGTTATCTGCACATGGCGGTGGGATTAGCGCAGGAAAAGGGTATTCCTGTGGTGGCTACAAATCAGGTGGTGTTTTTAAAGCCAGAGGACTTCGAAGCCCATGAAATACGGGTCGCGATTCACGATGGTTTTACGCTCGCCGATCCACGCCGTCCTAAAAAGTACAGTGAGCAGCAGTACCTTCGCAGTGAAGAGGAAATGTGTGAGCTGTTTGCTGACATCCCCGCAGCCCTTGCCAATACCGTTGAAATTGCTAAGCGTTGTAACGTCACTATTCGTTTAAACGAATACTTCTTACCTAACTTCCCCACTGGCGATATGTCGATTGAGGATTATTTGGTTGATCGCTCTAAGAAGGGGCTCGAAGAGCGCTTAGCATTCTTATTCCCCGACCCACAGGTGCGCGCCGAGCGTCGCGGTGAATATGACGAGCGTCTCGATGTAGAACTAAAAGTAATCAACCAGATGGGCTTTCCTGGTTACTTCTTGATCGTGATGGAGTTTATTCAGTGGGGTAAGGACAACGGGATTCCCGTTGGTCCTGGTCGTGGTTCGGGCGCGGGTTCGCTTGTCGCCTATGCCCTTAAGATTACTGACTTAGACCCCCTCGAATTTGACCTGCTGTTCGAACGTTTTTTGAACCCAGAACGGGTGTCGATGCCCGACTTCGACGTTGACTTCTGTATGGATCGACGCGACGAGGTCATTGACCACGTGGCTGAGTTGTACGGCCGTGAAGCGGTATCGCAGATTATTACTTTCGGTACCATGGCGGCTAAGGCGGTTATCCGAGACGTCGGCCGTGTGCTGGGCCATCCCTATGGCTTTGTCGACCGCATTTCAAAGCTTATCCCACCCGAGCCTGGGATGACACTGGCCAAAGCTTTTGAAGTGGAACCTGCATTGCAGGAATCCTACGATGCCGATGAAGATGTCAAAGATCTTATCGACATGTGCCGCAAACTCGAGGGCGTCACTCGAAACGCGGGTAAGCACGCGGGGGGCGTGGTGATTGCGCCCACCAAGATCACCGACTTTTCGCCGCTATACTGCGACGCTGAAGGTAAAAACCCGGTAACCCAGTTCGATAAAAACGACGTGGAAACCGCAGGGTTAGTTAAATTTGACTTCTTGGGGTTAAGAACGCTCACTATCGTCGATTGGGCGCTAGAGATGATCAACAAGGTGGAGGTTAAAAATGGCCGTCCACCAATACGCATTGAAGCGATTCCGCTAGACGACCCAGCCTCGTTTAGATTGCTGCAACGTTATGAAACCACTGCGGTATTCCAGCTCGAATCCCGTGGTATGAAGGATTTGATTAAACGTCTACAGCCCGACTGTTTCGAAGATATGATCGCTCTGGTGGCATTGTTTCGCCCAGGGCCGTTGCAATCGGGCATGGTGGATAACTTTATCGAGCGTAAGCATGGCCGTGAAGAGGTGTCTTACCCCGATTCTCAATACCAGCATGAATCCTTAAAAGAACTGCTTTCGCCCACCTACGGCATTATTTTGTACCAAGAGCAGGTGATGCAGATTGCACAGGTATTGTCAGGTTATACCTTGGGCGGCGCTGACATGTTACGCCGTGCTATGGGTAAGAAAAAGCCTGAGGAGATGGCCAAACAGCGGAGTATTTTTAAAGAGGGCGCGATTAAAAACGGTGTCGACGGCGAGCTGTCGATGAAAATCTTCGACCTTGTGGAAAAGTTCGCTGGTTACGGTTTTAACAAGTCTCACTCTGCGGCCTATGCGTTAGTTTCCTATCAAACGCTGTGGTTGAAGACCCATTTTCCATCGCAATTTATGGCGGCGGTAATGTCTGCCGATATGGATAACACCGATAAAATTGTGACCTTAGTGGATGAATGCGAGCGGATGGGGCTCACCATCATTCCGCCGGATGTGAATAAGGGATTATTTAAGTTTACCGTTGATGATGATCTGCGAATTGTCTACGGCATTGGTGCGATCAAAGGCGTGGGTGAGGGACCAGTTGAGTCAATTTTAGAGGCGCGTAAAGATGGTCCCTTTGTTGATTTATTCGATTTCTGTGCCCGTATCGACCTAAAAAAGCTCAATAAACGGGTTATTGAAAAGCTTATCTGTGCGGGAGCGTTAGATTCCCTCGGACCGCACCGCGCGTCGATGATGGCAACCTTACCCGAGGCCATTAGCGCAGCAGACCAACACGCCAAGGCTGAGGCCATTGGTCAGCATGATATGTTTGGTTTGCTTAATAGCGATCCCGAGGACAGCAAGCAGCAGTTTGTTGAATGTACTCCGTGGCCGGATAAAATTTGGCTTGAGGGCGAGCGCGAAACATTAGGGTTGTATTTAACTGGGCACCCAATAAATCAATACCTTAAAGAGCTTAAGCATTACACCTCTGGGCGCTTGAAGGATGTGCATCCTACCGAACGGGGTAAAACCGTTAAGGCGGCGGGCCTCGTCGTGGCGACCAGGGTGATGCTCACTAAACGCGGCTCGAAAATGGGCTTACTGACCTTAGATGATAAGAGCGCTCGGCTTGAGGTGATGCTATTTACTGAAGCCTTTGAGAAGTTTAATCACCTGCTGGAAAAGGACCGGATCCTGATCTGTGAAGGTGAGGTGAGTTTTGATGATTTTGCCGGTGGAAACCGGATGACGGCGCGCAATATCATCGATATCAGTGAGGCGCGTAGCCATTTTGCCAGTGCATTGGAAATCGATTTAGAGGCATCGCAGCTGACCCCAAATATGCTCGAGGGCATTGAGCAGGCAATCAGTCCATGGCGTAATGGCGCTGTGCCAGTGCTGATTAACTACAGCCAAGCTCAAGCCAAGGGGCAGTTTAGATTGGCCGAAACCTGGCGAGTTAACCCAAGTGATGAGTTGGTCTTTGCCTTGGAAAGTTTACTCGGCCCGAACAAAGTGCGGATTGTATTTCCATCGTAATATCTGCCTTAAGTCGAACCAAGCTTAGGTTTCTGTTGTTTTTGAGTGGGGAAGAGGATGGCTGCGCAGGATTTGAGTGTTCATATAGCGCGATTTTTAGATAGCTTACCCTTTCAAGCGGGGAGCAAGTTAGTCCTCGCTTACAGTGGCGGAGTCGATTCCGAAGTGCTCGCCTACGGCTTAAGTGAATATGCTAAACAGCGTCCTGATTTACGCTATCAATTGATTTATGTACACCATGGCTTGAGCCCCAATGCCGATGCTTGGGCCAAGCATTGTCAAGAACGCGCGGCCCTGTATGGTTTACCTGTGACGGTAGAACGGGTGCAACTCGAGCTTGGTCCTCGGGTGAGCGTTGAGGCTGCAGCGCGAAAAGCGCGTTATCAGGCGATTTTAGCGTATCTTAGTCCGCAGGATATCTTACTAACCGCTCACCATGAAGATGATCAACTCGAGACAATTCTGTTAGCCCTAAAACGCGGTCAAGGCCCTAAGGGGTTAGCGGCCATGGGGCATATTCAGCCGCTCTCATTAGCAGGTAAAGGTTCGTGCTTACAAGTGCGCCCTTTGCTTGATATTAGCCGCGAGATGATTGAAGCCTTTGCTAAAGCGCAACATTTAGTCCATATCGACGATGAGAGTAATCAAGATGATAAGTACGATCGTAACTTTCTTCGCCTCGAGATTATCCCACGCCTAAAGGCGCGCTGGCCAAGTATCGCCAGCACCGCCAGTCGCAGTGCCCAGCTTTGTGCCGAGCAGCAAGCCATAGTAGAAACTGAGGTCAGTGAGCGTTTACCTCAGCTGTTAACCAAGGCGGCTGTTACTGAGCAAACTGTACTCAAGCTGACTGAATTGGCAGCGCAACCGATTGAATGGCAAGGGATACTGCTGCGGGGCTTTATTGAGTCCCAAGGGTTTTCACTGCCATCCTACGTGCAGTTGCAGCAAATGTTGCAGCAATTAATCCACGCTAAAGAGGATGCTAAGGTCCATATCCGCATTAATGACTGTGTACTGCGCCGCTTTGCCGGGATGCTTTATCTGGATAGTGGAGAAACCCTATCTACTGCGCCCCACATTACAGCGCGCGACCTACATCAAGAGATTCTGACCTTATTGACTCAAGCATCAGCAATGGTTGAAGACAAGATTGTGCCATTTGCGTTGGTGACCACAGGCCCTCGGCTACGTTTACCTAACGCCGATGAAGTGGTGAGTCTACGTTATGGCTTGCCGGGGCAATTTCGCTGTCAGCCACATTTTCGAGATAAGGGACGCGAGCTGAAAAAGTTATGGCAGGAATGCGCTGTGCCGCCATGGTTACGTACTGATGTAGGATTCGTGTTCTACAACGATAAGCTGGTGATGGCCTTTGGTCTCTGGGTCGAAAAGGCATTTTGTGCCCAAGGGGATGATATCGGGCTTAAGTTTGATGGGAATGCGATCGGATAGCAAAGTCTATTTGCCATGCTTTATCGCCAGTGAGCAGCATCCATGCTCGATTAAGACAGTTGGGCCGGGCTTAACTTGTAGCAATTACGCCCCGAGGCTTTGGCTTGATACAAAGTTTTATCAGCCTGCTCATAGAGTTGTTCGGCTTCCATCGTGTCGCTCGCCTCAGCCGCCCCAAGGCTACTGCTCACGCCAAATTGATGGAAGCTGGTATTGGCATTGGTTGCAGTGACGATACGCTCACACAGTAAACCCGCGGCATGAATATTACCTTGTACTATGACCACAAACTCATCGCCGCCGATGCGGAAAGCCTGATCTGTACTACGGATACAGCTACGGATAATGTCACCAAACTCCTTCAAAATATAGTCACCGCATTTGTGACCATACTTATCGTTAAGCTGCTTAAAATTATCCAAATCCAACACAATAAGTGACACCGTTCCCTGTTTTCTGTGAGCCCTGGCCACCGCGTTTTTCAGGCTTTGGCTGTAATAGTGACGATTTCCAAGACCCGTTAGGGAGTCAAACATCGCCTGCATCGACATTTCTTGGTACTGCATGGCATTCAGCAATGGTTGTAACAAGAGCGGCTCTATTTCTTGCAAGCTGATGCTCTGTGAGGGCGTTAGTGGCGTTAACAGTTGATACTGCAGTGTAACTGGTGTCCCGCCGCAAATGATCTGCCGTTTAAGGCTAATCCCATAACGTTTACCCCAGCTTAATTTATATTGCTCAGATTGTAGTCGAACCCCTTGAATCGGCAGATGTTGTCCCAGCACTTTGCCGTAGCAGGCAAAGACTGTCCGCGGATCTAAACTAGCATGCAGTTGCTGGATAACTTGTACGAGATCCAGCGGCGCGGATGTCGGGCTATATGCCTCTGTTTGATAGTTATATTCATCGGGATATAACGTGGTCGCTAAGCCAAAGTCCATTATGATTACCCCAGCAAATGAAATGGCGATAAAAACTGTTACCTTAGTTAAGCAATATGTGTGCCGTTATATTTAATAATTAGATTTGTCTTTATATGTCACTCAGTTAAGCTTAAAGCTCATCGTTATAATTTTTAACATGCCAGTAATTTGACAGGAGCTAGTGCGTCTATGGAACATGGTTTCTTGATTCAAATTCTGCTGATGTTAGTCATTGCGATCGTTGCGATTGCGCTACTTAGGCGTATCGGTTTGCCAGCGATTTTGGCGTATTTGTTAACAGGAGTACTCAGTGGGCCGAGTGGCTTTCATTGGTTTACTCAGCAGCAAATGCAGTCTGTCGCCGAGCTTGGGGTAGTGCTGTTGATGTTTACCCTAGGGCTCGAGTTTTCGGTACCCCGCTTATGGGCGATGCGCAGAACCGTGTTTGGTTTAGGCAGTGCACAGGTGCTCGTCACCACTGTCTTGACTATGCTAGTGGCGTTAGCCTGTGGGTTGAATTGGATTGAATCCCTCGTTATCGGCGCTGCAATTGCGCTTTCATCTACCGCCATCGTGCTTAAACTGCTCAATGAGCAGGGCTGGCTGAGGCGTCGTCATGGCGAATTATCTGTCAGTGTACTGTTATTTCAGGATTTAGCGGTAGTGCCGCTGCTGATTCTACTGCCATTACTCGGACAGAGTGATGAACCCTTAATGTTAGCCTCTATCGCTTGGGCGTTACTCAAGGGGATTCTCGCCTTCTTTTTCTTAATGGCTTTGGGGAAGTGGGCTTTACCCAGGCTGTTTGATGAGGTGGCAAGGTCGCGCTCAAATGAACTCTTTGTTCTTTCAACATTAGTGGTCGCCTTGGTCACGGGCGCATTTACCCAGTGGTTAGGATTATCAATGGCCTTAGGGGCATTTATGGCGGGGATGCTGCTTGGTGAGAGTCAATATCGTCGCCAGCTAGAGGCGGATATTCGCCCCTTTCGCGATCTATTAATGGGGCTATTTTTTATTTCTATCGGCATGATGCTAGATTTTGGATTGGTTATTCAGTTTTGGTGGCAAATTCTATTGGTTCTGCTCGCAGTTGTGTTTGGTAAGGCACTTATTATCCATGGATTATTACGCTTAGTGGGTGAGCCCTTTAGGATTGCGATTAGCACAGCCTTAAGCTTGGCGCAGGTAGGGGAATTTAGTTTTGTGGTACTCGCGCTCGCCGTTAGCTATGGGTTACTGAGTAATGAGATCAGTACGATGCTGGTAATGGTGGCGGTATTATCGATGAGTATCGCCCCTTGGTTGGTGCGTCACAGTGTGGATATTGCAAAGTGGTTATTGGGGATCCGCCAGTCAGCGCATGTAGATGATGTCGTCCCCGTGGTATCCGACGACCATGATTTAGTGGTGATTTTGGGGTATGGGCGCGTAGGGCAAACCATTGCGCGTTTTTTAAAGACCGAAGCCGTGCCTTATTTGGTGCTCGATCTTGATCCCACAAGGGTTTCTGAGGCGCGTCGAGCTGGGGAGCCTATTTACTTTGGTGATGTGTGTAAGCGGGCCATTCTCAAACAGATTGGTATTAAGCATGCCAAAATGATAGTGATCACCTTTAGCGACTCCCGCAGTTTAGAAGACGCCTTACCCTTATGCCGGCAACTGGCTCCTGAAGCTAACATTTTGGTCAGAACCCGCGATGATAGCGAGTTAGACTTATTGCAAAAGGCGGGGGCCAATCAAGTCATCCCAGAAACCTTAGAAGGAAGTTTGATGTTAGTTTCGCAGGTTTTGCATCAATGCGGAGTGCCATTAGCGCGGATCCTCAAGCGGTTAGAGTCGGAGCGGCGTAATCATTATCAATTTTTACATGGCTTTTTCTCGGGTACAGAGACGGATTTCACTTTAGAATCTTTGCATGCAGTGCTGCTGCACCGCGGTGCAAATGCCGTTGGTAAGCACGTGGCGGATATTGATTGGGAATCACTGCGGGTAGAGTTGAGGGCTATACGTCGTAATGGTCAAGAAATTGAGCATCCTGCATCGGATTGGGTATTTCGAGCGGGGGATATTCTCCTCATCGTCGGCAAACCGAGAAGAGTAGAAAATGCAGAAGCGAAATTACTGCAGGGCTAGTTGGTTTAATGAGAACATCAATCAATAGGATAAAACGCACCAATAAAAAATGCCGACACTGAGTCGGCATTTTGTCTGTAAACTTGTTGTTAATTAATCCCTTGCGGGAAGTTAATTACAGAACAACAACGTTCGCAGCTTGAGGGCCTTTTTGGCCTTGTTCGACTTCGTAAGAAACCTTTTGACCTTCAGCAAGGGTTTTAAAGCCATCAGATACGATTGCGCGGAAGTGAACGAATGCGTCAGCGCCACCGTTATCAGGGGAAATAAAACCAAAACCTTTGTCTTCGTTAAACCATTTTACTACACCAGTAGTTTTAGACATGAATGTCTCCAAAATTTTCAAAAAAATAATTCGCAACAATGCGTGAAATTAGCCAGAAATAGAATTATTTACATTGATGATAAGTTATGAGTGGAAAGCTTCATGACAGCAAACAAATACCGGGTGCAGCGAAGGTTTTCAAATACATAATATTGCTTATAAATAGGTCTGACTCACAGGCCAGGACGCAGAATAGCATACTCCCACTTTTTGTATAGCTTTATTTTTAACTAGGGCATATCTATTAGGGGTTTTTAGTTCAAACATTTGATGAGGATAATTTTTTATTGTTTTTATTCATATGGATAGTGTTTGATTGTGTCACTGAAGCCAGATTGAAATAATTATTCCTGTAAGTTTACTCGCACTATAAAAAGTGGTGCTAAACATTTAGAAGGTGGCTTATTTATTTGTCACTTTTCGTTACGTTATTAAATTGTTGCTTATTTGTGATGGTGGTATTGTTTTCCGTATTGGGAAGTTTTCCCATCGAACTTTGACAATAATGACCTGTGGAGCATCAATATTGAAAACGGTATTAAAACGCATTGGGCTTGGCATTTTAGCCATATTGCTATTGTTGATGGCAGTTGCCGCCCATGAATGGTTTGCCAAAAAGCCATTTTTCTTTCGCGCATTTTTAGATAGAAGCGTCGTAAAAATGGCCTTTGAAAGTCCTGAGACGTTAACATCCTTAGGATTTTTAGAATCTGTTGGGATTACGGGGCATAACGCCCTGCTCGACGATGATAGCCCTGAAGCCATGGACAAAACCTTTACTCAAGTCCGTGCGTTAAGAGACACATTACTGAGTTACCAAGACGCAGATCTCGATGATAATCAGCGTATTTCGAAGGATATTGCATTGTATCTGGCGGATTTTGCCCTCGCGGCCGAACCCTATCGCTATCATAACTATCCGGTGAATCAGTTGTTTGGTGTGCAAAATGGTTACCCAAGCTTTATGCAGGCGCAGCATCAAATCCATTCGGTTGATGATGCTGAAAATTACCTCTCGCGCTTAATTGCGGTGAAGACTAAGTTTGGGCAAACCTTAGAAGGGCTCAAACTTCGTGAAGCTAAGGGCATTATTCCGCCTAAGTTTGTGATTGAGCGGGTGCTTACTGAAATGAATGACTTTATCAGTGTGCCAGTTGAAGACAATATTCTCTACAGCTCCCTTAAAACCAAATTAGCAGAAACTCAGATTAGCAGCGATGAACAGGCGTGTTTGCTTGCCACCGCAAAAACCAATATTGAAGCTTACGTGCAGCCAGCGTATCGACTCTTCATTGATTATTTTACTGAGTTACAGACTAAAGCAGGCACGGATGATGGTTATTGGGCTTTGCCTAACGGGAATGTAGCCTATGAACAGCTGTTGAAGTTCTTTACTACGACAAATTACACCGCCGATGAGATCCATGCTAAAGGCTTGGCCGAGGTGAGCCGTATCCAAGGTGAAATCATGACCATCTTGTCAGCACAAGGGTACGATATAAGCCAAGGATTTTCGGTGGCGATTGAGGCCTTGGCCGCCGATCCTAAATTTTACTATGAAGACACCGATGCTGGCAGAGCGCAGATCCTAGTGGATTATCAAAAAATCCTCGACGAGATCAATGCCGGACTCGACAACGCATTTCGTATCCGTCCAAAGGCGGGAATGGAAGTGGTGCGTATTCCTGAATTTAAAGAGAAAACGGCTCCTGGCGCTTATTATCAGCAACCGGCGATTGACGGCAGCCGCCCAGGACGTTTTTATGCCAACCTCTTTGATATCAAAGCAACACCTAAATACGGTATGCGTACCTTAGCCTACCATGAGGGGATCCCCGGACATCATTTTCAGGTTGCAGTTGCAATGGAACTTGAAGGGCAACCACTTATTCGTAAGATGGCGCCTTTTACCGCTTATATTGAAGGCTGGGCACTCTATAGTGAGCGTTTAGCTTGGGAACTCGGTTTCCAACAAGATCCCTTCGATAATATTGGTCGTTTGCAGGCGGAGTTGTTTAGAGCTGTGCGCCTTGTTGTTGATACAGGTATTCACCATAGTCGTTGGACACGGGAACAAGCCATTGACTATATGAAGAAAAATACTGGAATGTCAGATCGCGATGTGACCGCTGAAATTGAGCGTTATATTGTGATGCCCGGCCAAGCGACAGCCTATAAGGTGGGGATGATGAAGATCCTCGAACTGCGGGAAAAGTCGAAACAAGCTCTTGGGGACAAATTTGATTTGCGCGATTTTCACGATGTGCTGCTTAAAAATGGCGCTGTTCCCTTAGATATTTTAGAAAAATTGGTTGATCGCTATATTGCTGATAAGCGTCGTCAAGCCTAAGTTGAGGTGACTTTAGTTGGCACATCCCCGCAGGAATGGTCTGCGGGGATATATCCCGCTCACGTAAGTGATTCGTCTTCTGGCTTTCCCTATCCGGTTTCAATACAATTCCCCCTTACACGTTGATAAATGCCTTTGACAATCGTGGTTTATTGTCCGTAAAGGTATTTTTGAGTTTCAAGGTTTTGCTGATGAATCGCTTTCCCCCCCAAGAGCCCATTCAATTGACTCAAACGGCAATTGAGTCCTTATTCACGCCGCCGACCTTGATGCGTGCCCGTGATTATGTGATGCAGGGGAAGGTGTTAAGCGCAAAAGCCAATGCCGATTTTCGCCATATTGAAGGCTCGGTAGCGGGCAGTGAAACCTCGCCCTATCGTCAAGATATACGTTTAGTCAGCGTCAATCATAAGCTCATCATGAACGGTTTTTGCTCTTGTCCCGCCACGGGACATTGCAAGCATATGGCTGCGGTACTGTATAGCTTGCTCACCGATAAAACGGTTGAGGATCAACGCATCGCCCAATGGTTACATCTACTCGATGATGCCGATGATCCTCGTTTGAATGATGTTGAGTCCCTCTACGATGATCGGGTGCTGTATATCCTCTCAAAGGACGATAATGGGGTGTTTATCGAGCTTAGGCGCGGCAAGGTTGGGAAGAAGGGCGGTTATAACAAGGGTTCCAAAATTGCACTCTCGGATGTGCAATATTATATGCCTGCATGGATTGGTGCCGAGGATGTGCTGATCATCAATCTGATAATGTCTACGAGGCGCCATGGTGCATCGCGGCTCTATCTTAAGGCGCAGTTAGGTGCGGTTGCGCTCGAGAAAATGCTCGCGACCGAACGTTGTTTTTGGGAGGAAAGTCGCCTCGCATTGACCGCGGGCGATGCCATTACGCCACAGTTTATTTGGCAAGATATTGATAGTGAACACAAGCAAATGCGCCTTGTTTTGCCCAAGCGAGATAATTGGGAGCTTGTGCCAACCGAGCCTGCGTATTATATCGAACTCGATTACTTTCAAATTGGTCTTATCGACACTGATATCAGTATTGAAAAATTGCGCCTACTCAGCCAAATGCCACCCGTGCCTCGCACGCAGGTTGAGGTGGTGAGTCATAAACTGATTAAACATTTTTCAGCGCGCACAGTGCCGCTACCAAGTGCCATCAATTTTGTCGAACTACGGGATAAACTTCGGGTTCGGTTGAGCCTAAATATGCTTTCGGCGGTATCGACTCATGCCAATGCTACTCTACCTAATACGACCCAACTCAAGACAACAACGCCACATATTCAAGCTGTTGATATCAATCAGCCCTATGTGACCTTGGCATTTATCTACGGTGATGTCGTTTTGAGTGGTAATGCAGCTAAAGAAGCCTTAACCCTTGTGACCCAAGGCGGAACAACCTATCAAATTAACCGTGCGTTGGACGAAGAGCAAACGGCGGTTGAGGCTCTGCAAACGCTTGGATTTACTCGTTTTGTATTTGATCTTAGCAGTTTAGCCTGCCACTGGCGCTTAGGTGTGTTGCCCGAGGCGATTCGGGAGTGGCTGCACTTTATCGATGAAGACGTCCCAAGATTACAAGCCCAAGGTGTTGAGGTGTTATTGGCGCCCGAGTTTAGCCTTAAGGTAGTCGACGCGCCGTTAACCGTTGAGCTGGATGACAGTAAAGAGGGCTGGTTTTCCCTGTCTTTGCATGCGGATATCAATGGTCAGCGGTTACCCATGTTGCCGCTGGTGGCCACTTGGCTTAAACAACATGGTGAGCCCGCCGATGATGCCGAGCTATTGCTACCTAGCCCAAATGGTGAGTGGCTTAAAATTAAAGCCAGTGTTATCAAACCCTTGATGAGCATTATTTTAGAGCTGTTTGAACAGCACCGCGGCAACAGTATCGCCTTACCTAAATATCGGGCACATTTACTCAATGAGTTAGCCCAGAGTGATATCAGCTTGCTCAATGGTGAGCGGGTGCGCCAACTTGCGGCCAAATTAGAACAATTTACTGGTGTTGTTGCGGTTACTGCGCCAACCCAATTACAGGCAGAGCTGCGTCCCTATCAGCAACAGGGCTTAAATTGGTTATGTTTTTTAAAGGAATATCAACTAGGTGGCATTTTAGCCGACGATATGGGATTGGGTAAAACCATTCAAACTTTGGCATTCCTGTTGAAGCAAAAACAGCTTAAGTCCGCGGCTGGCCCTCATCTACCCAGTTTAATTATCTGCCCCACCAGTTTGGTCGGGAACTGGGCAAAGGAGGCGGCAAAATTTGCGCCTTCGTTAACACTGGCGGTGATCCATGGCGCACAGCGCGGGCCGCTTTTGGCACGGTTAAGTGAGTTTGATGTGGTTGTTACTACCTATCCGTTAATGGTGAGGGATAACGATTTTTACCAGGCACAACCTTTTGAGCACATAGTGCTTGATGAAGCACAGCAGATTAAAAATGCTCAAGCTAAAGTCAGTCAGATGATTAAAGCGCTGCAGGCGCCTTTTAAACTCTGCCTTACGGGGACGCCCCTTGAAAATCATTTAGGTGAACTCAAATCCTTAATGGATTTTTGTTTGCCAGGACTCCTTGGGACAACGGCTTATTTTAATAAGGCATTTCGTTATCGGATTGAGCGTTACGGCGATAGCGAGCAGGCAAAAGTGTTGAGTCAACGCATTGCGCCCTTTGTGCTCAGACGAACGAAGGCGGAGGTAGTGACTGAACTTCCGCCTAAAACCGAAATTTATCAAACTCTTGAGCTTGAGAAAGATCAACGCAATCTGTACGAGAGTATTCGCTTAAGTATGGAGAAAAAAATTCGAGAATTGTTTGCAAGCCAAGGCGTGGCGGGCAGCCATATCGAGTTTTTAGACGCGCTACTCAAATTGCGTCAAGCCTGCTGCGATCCGCGATTAGTAAAACTCGAACAGGCACAAAAAGTTAAAAATAACGCCAAGCTTAACTGGCTTAGCCAAAACTTGCCGGAAATGGTGCAGGAAGGACGCAAAATTTTAATCTTCAGCCAATTTACTAGCATGCTGATTTTGATTGAAGAATTGCTGCAATCCTTAGAGATCGACTACAGCAAACTGACAGGGCAAACTCGGCTACGTCAGGTGCAGATTGATCAATTCCAAGAAGGCGATACGCCAGTGTTTTTAATTAGCTTAAAGGCGGGCGGAACTGGGCTTAATTTGACCGCTGCCGATACGGTTATCCATTACGATCCTTGGTGGAATCCTGCGGCCGAAAGGCAAGCCACTGATAGAGCACACCGTATTGGCCAAGAAAATCCGGTGTTTGTCTATAAGCTTATCGCCGAGGGGACGGTGGAAGAAAAAATCCAAGAGATGCAGCAGCATAAACAAGGTTTAGCCGATAGTATTCTTGAAGGTAAGGGCAGTGGCGCATGGCAAGGTAGTGCCGATGAACTGCTCTCTTTATTCCACTAAGGCATTGTTGCATATCACTGCCTGTGGTCGTTGACTTGGCGACTCTTGTACAAGCAGAGCGGTAACAGATTGATGCTTAAAAATTCTTTTTAAAATGCGAGTTAAAAGACAGAGGTGACCCATGCAGTACCCAGTCGATACCCATACCCATACCGTGGCATCCTCCCATGCCTATAGCACTATCCATGATTATCTTGCGGTGGCAAAACAAAAGGGGATCCGCCTGTTTGCGACGACAGATCATGGCCCTGCCATGGCGGATGCGCCGCATTTTTGGCATTTCGTTAATTTACGGGTATTGCCACGCATGGTCGATGGTGTCGGGATTTTACGCGGCATTGAAGCCAATATTAAAAATCGCGACGGTGAAATCGATTACTTTGGCGATTATCTGTCGCAGCTCGATATCGTCTTGGCGGGATTCCATGAACCTGTGTTTGCGCCCTCAGATAAGGCAACCCATACCGAGGCGATGATTAATGCCATTAAAAGTGGCAAGGTCGATATTATTACTCACCCAGGAAACCCCGCATATCCCATTGATATTGAAGCTGTCGTCACCGCTGCCGCCCAATATGGGGTTGCACTTGAAATTAATAATTCCTCCTTTGAAGTGTCTCGCAAGGGCAGTGAAGCCAACTGCACCGCGATAGCCAAGGCGGCGAAAGCGTTAGGTGCAACCTTAGTCATGGGGTCTGATTCCCATGTGGCATTTAGCCTTGGTGGATTTGATCGCGCCTTAAGCATTATCAATGCGGTTGATTATCCAAAGGATAAGCTGCTTAATCGCTCGCCCATGGCGCTGTTAGACTTTTTGACTCTGCGGGGGCATCAAACTGTTGCTGATTTTATACCGCTCTTTCGCGATGAAGTAATCTGAGGCGCTTGAGTCAATCAATGCAGGATGTCACTCCCGCGCGACCAACAGTGCTCTTAACTGGCGCGCACAGCCAACTAGCAAAAGCATTAATCCGAACGCATCTCAATGGTGGATTAGCATTTAATCTCCATCCGCTTACGCATGCTGCCTTAGATATCAGCGATAAATACAGTGTGGCGGAGGTGTTTGCGCAGGTTAAGCCCGACTGGGTGATTAACTGTGCGGCCTATAATGCGGTCGACAAGGCTGAGATAGCGGTGGATGAGGCTTATCGCGTCAATAGCCTCGGCCCAGAATTATTGGCAACCGAATGTGCGCTCACGGGCGCACGGTTTGTACATATTTCCAGTGATTATGTGTTTAGCAGTCTGCTTGCGAGCGTTGAGGCCAATGCCTTAAGTGAATCTGTGACACCTTCGCCAATATCGGTTTATGGCAAGAGTAAGCTTGCCGGAGAGCAAGCGGTGCTGCGTATCTTGGGTGAGCGCGCGATTGTTATCCGTACCGCATGGCTTTACGGTGTCGATGGGCATAATTTTGTGAAAACTATGCTGAGGTTGATGGCCGCCACGCCCGATGCTCAGCCGCTCTTGGTGATTGACGATCAAATCGGCTCACCTACGTGGGTCGATGCCCTCGCGTCGCTTATCTGGCAACTGATGCTAACGGGCGAGTCGGGGCGATTCCATTACGCTGGGCAGGGGCAATGCAGTTGGTATGAATTTGCTGCTGAAATTCAGCAGCAAGCGTTGGCTCTTAAGTTATTAGATAAAGCCGTGCCTGTTGTTGCTATCGATAGCCTCAGTTATGCCGCCAAAGCGCTTGAGAAAGGCAATGTGCTGGCACAAAGGCCGACTTACAGCGCGCTTAATAGCGATAAACTGCGACAGACGCTGGATAAGCACCATCTTGCCGCTATGCAATGTCCTGAAGTTTGGCAGGATTGGCGAGTGCAACTTAACTGCATGCTTAACACCCTTATAACACAAGGTGCAAAACCCTAAACAGATGCCGTTTTTTGTTACTCACAGGCAAGCGGATTGCCTTTGCCAGTATTCCAATCCTATGTGGTTTGTTTTCAAGGCGGTGAATACGAATGCAGCCTAGGGAATGACTCTTTTCAGCGTATCTTGCTTGGCTTAGACTCGACTTATTTAAAATTAAAGCCTGTTGCTGAGGACTTAAGCTTTGGTGTTTAAGCCCGCTTAGTCAATTTTGCTTGATGTATGACGAATTTGTTCTTAATTCTCAATGGCTGCCGATGGCATAATGCCGCAAAGCTGATTGAATAAAGGACGACTAAGTGACCGATAACACCACAATTGCGCTGCATTTTTCTAAAGCGGACTTGTTGCGGCTAGTGAATATAGCCCATGCGGCAGGTGATGCCATTATGGCGATTTACGCCCAAGAGCATATTGCTGTTACACAAAAGAGTGATGATAGTCCTGTCACTGCTGCCGATCTTGCAGCCCATAGGGTGATAGTCACTCAATTAGCTGAGCAATTTGCGGGCATTGCTGTAATGTCAGAAGAAGCCGCCGATATTCCTTGGGATGAACGTGAGCAATGGCAGACCTACTGGCTTATCGATCCTTTAGATGGCACGAAGGAATTTATTAAGCGAAATGGTGAGTTTACCGTCAATATAGCGCTCATTCATCGAGGCGAAGCTATCGCGGGTGTGGTTTATGCTCCAGTGTTGAACACGACTTATTATGGGGCGAAACACTTAGGTGCCTGGCGACAGGATGGGCAGCAAGAACAGCCGCTTCAGGGCTGTAAGATACCAAGACAGGTGCCGATAGTGGTGGGCAGTCGTTCGCACTTAAGCCCTGATGTGGCTGATTATTTGAACAATATTGGCCAGCATGAAATGTTAAGCGTAGGAAGCTCGCTGAAGTTTTGTATGCTGGCAGAAGGTAAGGCCGATCTCTATCCAAGATTGGGGCCTACCAGCGAATGGGACACTGCGGCAGCGCAGGCGGTACTTGAAAGCGCAGGCGGAAAAGTCGTGTGTTATGACTCAGGTTTACCCTTAACCTACAATCAAAAACCTGACATATTAAACCCTTATTTTATTGCCACAGCGCCTGGCTGGGCAAAATAACGAGCAATCACAAGCGAGTCTGCGCGGACTCCTTGGCAGAACAATAGCGGAGAAGCTTATTCATGATACGCATGGGCATCGATTTAGGCGGCACAAAAATAGAACTCGTCGCCTTAAATGACGAAGGAAATGAGGTTTTTCGTAAGCGTATCAATACCCCTCGGGATTATCAGGGCACGCTTAACGCGATCGTCGATTTAGTGAATGAGGCGGAAGCGACCTTAGGTGAAAAAGGCTCTGTTGGCGTGGGGATCCCGGGAGTCATTTCTCCCTATTCAGGATTAGTCAAAAATGCCAACTCGACTTGGATCAACGGTCATCCCTTGGATGTGCATTTAGGGGAGCTGCTCGGCCGTGAAGTGCGGGTTGCTAACGATGCCAACTGTTTTGCGGTATCTGAAGCCGTCGATGGTGCTGCTGCGGGTAAATCTGTGGTGTTTGGGGTGATCATTGGCACGGGCTGCGGCGCGGGTGTGGCCATTAACGGTAAAGTGCATGCGGGTGGTAATGGCATTGGTGGCGAATGGGGCCATAATCCGCTGCCGTGGATGACCAAGGAGGAGTTTAATACTACCCGTTGTTTTTGCGGTAATCCTGATTGTATCGAAACCTTTATTTCGGGCACTGGCTTTGTTCGTGATTACAATGAGGCGCTCAGTCGCGCAGCAAGCGTCCAACGTGTGCCCGCTAAATCTGGTTCAGAGATCATGAGCTTAGTCGACGATGGAGATGAGATAGCTATATTGGCCTTTGACCGTTACATGGATAGACTCGCGCGCTCACTGGCCCATGTGATTAATCTACTTGACCCAGATGCGATTGTGTTAGGTGGCGGCATGTCCAATATTGAGGCTATTTACCCAAGATTACCTGCATTATTAAGCCATTATGTTGTAGGGCGCGAATGCCGAACACCGGTTGTACAGAATCTTTATGGTTGTTCTTCAGGTGTGCGTGGCGCAGCGTGGTTATGGGAAAAATAACCCAGTAACCTTAGTTTTCACTCGTGACAACGCATCGCCTCGGCGATGCGTTTTGCTTTCTTTTGATGTTATGATTGCGCTCCTTTGGATTATTGGGCGCTAGCGCATGTTTTGGATTAAGAAAGTTGTCTCTCAGGCAATTATGCCTGTTCCATTTATCCTGTTGTTATTGCTGCTATCTTTGTTTATTTGGCGCAAACCGCGGTTAGCAAAATGGGCGATTGGCGGTGCTTTTACCCTTCTACTGTTATTAAGCAGTCAATTTAGTGTCGATTATCTCGTGAAACCGCTTGAGACCCAATATCCCATTAATTCCACTCCCATTGCGGATATCTGTGTGGTGATGGTGCTGGGTTCTGCTCACTCGGATATTGAAGGTGCTACGGCGGTACAGTCTCTATCGGCTGTGGCATTGGCAAGATTAACGGAAGGGCTTCGGCAGCTTAAGTTAGGTCAAGATTGTAGTTTAGTCGTTAGTGGTTGGGGCGGCGAGCTAACCCAACATCCCCACGCTGAAGTCATGGCCAAGGCTGCGGTTGAACTTGGCATCGATGTGTCACGTATTATTGAATTTCCGCTCGCGCGCGACACCCTTGAAGAAGCGCACTATTTTAAAGAGCGCTTTGGCAATCAGCCTGTGCGATTAGTCACCTCGGCCTCCCATATGCCACGGGCGATGGCCATTTTTAGTGGTAAAGGATTAACCGCAAGTGCGGCGCCGACGGATTTTAGGGCCAGAGACGATTTTTATTGGCGTTTTACTGCGGATAACTTACTCGCCTCGCAACGTGCGCTACATGAATACATTGGCCGTTTATGGCTTTGGGTAAAACAGGAATAAAAATATGGCCTTAGAGTCTGATATTGTCTCGGTTCGTCCACTCTCTAAACGTAATGGTTTGACTTTAACTATTGTAGGTGCCTGTGCCTTTGTGTTGGGCTTTGGCTTGTTTGTGATACTACCTGAGCTATTTGCAGTGGGCTTAGTGTTTTTCAGCTTGGGTGCGATCGCATTGATATTGGGCCTTGCAAAGGTTTTCGAGCCTGACACAACATTGACTATGGATGAGCAGGGGCTGACTTATTTTCATCGCCGCGGCAAGGTGTCGATAAACTGGGATAATATTCAGCGGGTTGACATTCCAAGGGTGACTCAGGGAGTTGATACTATTGAGCTTTCCTATATTGGTATTAAGCTAAAGCAGTTAAATCCGATACTCGATAATATTTCATTACGGCTTGCAGCGGGATTATTGACTGAGCAGCGGCCGTTACTGGTTACCGCCGCATCACAGCAAGAAGATTTAGCGACCTTAGAAACTTATCTTGGTGCTGAATTTAGCCCTTTGGTGGTTGATGGTGACAGATACCGCGGCGTATTGGCGATGTTTGGACATCGCTGCGTGATGCTCAACACTCACCTTGGCTATCATCTTTATATTCCCCATGACAGTTTAGATCGTGAGCCGCGGGAATTTATTAAACTGTTAAGGCAACGCATCGCGCAGAGTTCGACGCAAATCGATGCTACAACAAATTAACACTACTGATAAAAAAGGGGCCCCGATGGAGCCCCAATAAGTTGCAGAGAGGAAGTTTGGGTTGTGCAGGGGGCAACCCAAAGGTACTAGTACTAGTGTGCTACCTCTGCGTGTACCTTATCTATGCCATAAGTTTTACCTTCAGCATGGCAGGTCGCGCATGATTCTACTGGTAGGTTAGAAGATGTCGTTGCATTAACTCCTTCTACTGTTGCACCGTTACTTACGAAGTGAGCTACAGCTGCAGCATCTGAGTGAGCGTGACAGGTACGGCAGGATTCAGCCACTGGGCTAATGTAGTTACTACCCACTTTGATAGAACGTTTGCCTGAAGTTAAACCACCGTCAGTTGCGAACAGTTTTGCGCCGTCTTTATGGCACGCTGTGCAATCTGTTTCTGGTGATGGATAACCGAATAACGCACCATTAGCATCACGGAAGATACCTTCCACTACACCGAAGTTACCGCTGTGGAAACGGTGAGCAACAGTGAACAGGTCTTTGTTGTTGAATGTCACTTCAGGAGTGACAACTAACTTGCCATCAGCACCTTTATAGCCTGTTTGACCATGGCCTGATGCGCCAGTTGTATCGTTGTGGCAGTTCATACATTGATCGAAGGTGTAAACACCATGTCTATAACCTTTGGCGTAGTCTAAGGTGCCATGACAAGCGTTACATTTCGCTTCAGCTACAGTGATACGAGCTGGGTCGCTCATACGAGCTGTTGCTGCGGTACCACCATCTAAGTTGAAGAATTTCACTGGAGAGGTGTTACCAATTGGGCTTGTTGGGCCATATTCTAGACCTGTTGTATTACAGCTGACGACTTTGCCGGCTTTAGCGCAGAAGTTGGCTTCAGAACCAACGTAGATCGTGCCAGTTGCTTGCGCATCTGGAACATCTTTAACAATGGTTAACACTCCACCAGATAGAGTACCGTTTTCTAATTTTATGGAGTAGGTTTTGTTTGTTGCAGGATCAATTACTTCTCTCCATGAGTACACTGTACCATCTGTCGCCACATTACCAAGTAGTAAACCGTTAGCGGCTAACATACCTGTTGGGTTTGAAGTCGCGTTATAGGTTTTCAGTGATGTACCATCTGCAACCGGTGCACCGTTAATGGTGATGTTAGCTTTAAAGGTAATGGTTTTCATGCCGACAGTTGCAGATGGTGCAACTGTAGGAGTAGTGAAATCCACTTTCATCAGTGAAGCGTATTCAGCACGTTTACCCACACTGTGAACCACTGCTGGAGATAAGTTACCTGCGCCATGACAAGAGTTACATTGAGTGTCATCCGCTTGTGCTAAACCAAACTCAGAGTGATTTTCGCCAGTTGCGAAGTTGACTGTCATATGGCAGCCCACGCAAGCCTGTGCGTAAACGGTGTTATAGCTAGGTTGTTCAGTTGTGTGGCAAGAAGTACATTCTTTAAGATCAGATGGGAATCCAATCTCGCTCCACTCTTTAGCAGTTTTATTGGTTAAATCGAAGTTCGCTGCGTTTTCTGCACCAGAGTGGATCCGGTGGATCATTGCAGGGAAATCAAAAATCAGACCTGCTGCAAGGTTAGCGTCACTGGGTACTAGATCTGGGTTATGGCAAGTTACGCAGTTTTTAACGTCTTGATAATTATGGTGAGCTTCGATCTTAGCGATATGGCCATCAGTTTCACCGTGACAGTTTTTACATGCTGCACTCGATACTGTGTCTTTGCCTGATGCGGCTAACTCATCGGTCGCTGGGATAAAATCAACAGGTACTGAAAGTACTTTATCTGCTAAGGCAACGCCTTGGCTATTGGCGATATTGTATGCGCGTAAAAATACTCTGTGTACTGCATTAGGGTTATCATTTGGATTAATGATCGGTGCAGCACCATCGTAAGTCCAAGTGGCAGTGTATGTACCAGGGTTTGCTGTATCTTCAGTTAATTTACAAGCATTCTTAGTACCGTTAAGGCCGTTTAGAGTACAAGTTAATGAGCTACCCGCTTTGTTTGCCGTAGCATTGTTTTGCCATTGAATTGGCGCACCAGTGCCTGACGTATTGTCATTTGCCGTTAAAGAGTAGATCGCAATTTTATCGAGTCCCATAAAAGGAACATCTTTGCCTGCGCTCTTTCCGGTTAAGCTGAACTTAACACTGAAGCCTTCGCTGCTGGTGACTTTGATATCAGCTGGGCTAAGAGTAAATTTCAGATCGGTTATAGATTCTGCGGTTTTAGCAAAAGAACCAGCGGGTAACCCTGGTGTACCAGGCGTACCCGGTGTTCCAGGGGTACCAGGTGTTCCGGGCGTGCCGGGTGCACCATCTTGCCCGTCTTCTCCGTCCCCGCAGGCGGTTAAACACAAGGCACTAGTGAGAGCTAGTGCCAGTAGAGATTTATTGTAGTTTTTCATCATCGCGTCCCTTTTTCTTTCTATAAGACTGCGTGTGCAGTGACTCTACTATAGGTCGAACAATCTACTTATAAAGGGGTATTTGCAAGTTTGTATCTGATATGTGAACAGTGATTTAACACACCAAAATGGAAATTCTAAAATGTGAAATTAAGTATTTCGCAAATTAGAATCTGACGGTAAAAGTGAGATATGGATTGCAGAATGTTATTTTTGTTTTTAACAATTTGTTGAGATTAATTTTCAATTAATTTTACTTAAAGATACTGATGAAACATTTATCAAATGCTTTTTTACAGTGAAAAATAAAACAAAAACAACTATTGAGAATCATAGTGTACAGAGGGAGAATGCGCTGTATTTACTTAAATTTAACAATTGAAGCTTTTGTAAATAGTGGCACAAGCATCCATGCTTTTGGGGATTATTGACTGACTCGCGTATTGAAAGGCGTGAGGGCGGTTAATAATGAACTGACGACAAGTTCGCATTGTGTTTGACTGTAGCGTCGATGGCTTCGTGGCTTTTCTACGAGAAAATACTGTGGTGGCATAATCGTTTCATGTAGACGATGTAACTCTGCGATGGGAAGCGGCGCTAGTTTTAATCCCGGCATATGTTTTACGGTATGCATATCAATACTCGAACAAAATGCCACACTTTGCATGGTGAGAAGGTGGGCATACCATTCTTCCCGATCCGTGACTCTTTCAATCGAGGGTAACAACAGCCCTTGGCGCTGACAGAACAGTTCTAGTGGGTCAATTCTGCTGTTAAAGCCCTTCAGTTCAATGCATAGAAATGAATAACGGCATATGTGCTCAAGGCTGATTTCAAGTTGGCTTTCCCAAAGGGAATGATGTTTCGAGGCAACGACATAGACATTTGAAATACAGCCTAAGCGTGTAACACTAAGCTCTTTGGATTCGGTCGGCTCTATTGTGATCCCAAAATCTAATTCACCTGCATGTATCAGTTCCGCACTATTGTCTTGCCACTTGTGTAGTCTTATTTGGCCTAATTCACTTATCACATCGGGTGAGCTGAGCTGTGGTGCTAAGAAACTTAATAATCCATTACTTGCGGCTATATGGAGCGGTAATTCAACGTGACTCGCTGCATTTTGCAGCTGCATTGCAGATTGTTCTAGGTGATAAACCGAATCGGTGAATTGGCAAATAGCGACATACAGACTTTCAGCAAGAGGTGTGGGTTTGAGCCCCTGTTGGCGCCGATAAAATAGTTCATCATTAAATGTTAACCGTAGCGCATTGAGACAGCGGCTAATTTTGGGAGCCGACACATTTAACGCTTTGGCGGCACTATTTGCATGTCCGTTATCAAAAATACTTTTAAATACAAGTAAGGTGAATACATCAAGTTCGCAGATTTGTTTTAGTAATTGATTGCTCATTTGGTCTCGCCTTGCGATGAGTCTGAGTCTGCAGTCACACAGTTTTGCCTAAGCATATCGATACCATTGATTAAGCAGCAAACCGTATGCACAAAATGCATTGTTGGTGGATTAGGTTAGCAGTTGTCGTACGGCTTAACTGTGATCTCAATCTTTAATTTAACAATTGGTTAACCAACGATGCTAGTCATTGGATTGTATGGTGTTTATTTAGGCGATTTTGGGCTGGAGGAGTAATTTAGCGAGCTCATCATCTTCATCAGAGTCGCTCGTAGTTGGTTGGAACAACGACACATCACTCGCGTGACGTAGGCTAGAATTTAGCGGCGCAAATAAAGGTTAATCTCTAAACGTCGACACACCCTCGCTCTTTTATGGGCTGAAATGTGGATTAGTCATTTTGACTCTGCGATAACAATACGTTTGTCGATGTTGCAGAGGGCAGGCTATGTGCGTGGATTGTCTGGTGATCTTCCTTAATCCTTAAACCAATAAACTGGCCGCCTTCATTGACTTGCATTGAAGTACAAGCAACATCACCGTCGACAATCCCATGTGCTTGGATGACTAAGCGCTCGCAAATCAATCGGCCTTTGAAATAACCATCAATAATTAATTCTCGACACTTTACCTCGCAGTGAAGACTTCCCGTTTGCTCAACAATCACATTCGCCTGTGACAGTATTTGACCTTGAACTTCACCACCAATCAACACATCGCCAGCAAATTCAATATTGCCAGTCAGCCTAGTGCCTTTAGCAATAAAACTGAGCGCGGGGGACGATTTGCGGGTAAACAGGAGATTTTTGCCAAACATGGTGATGAGAAACCTAATACATTGGGAATGAAATACTAACGTAAATACAGGGACAAGCCTAGGGCGCTCAATGGCTATTCTGCTTGCTTAATACTAATCGCTTGATTTGGGCACGGAGCGACACAGGCGCCACAACCCGTACATAGGCTTGTATCAATTTTCGGCATAGGCGCTTTGCCTACACTTAGGGTGAAACTGATGGCGCGGGGCTCACAAGCATCCTTACAACTTTGGCACCAAATACCTTGAAAGGTTAAGCAGTTATCTTGAATAGCCGCGATGTGTTGCCATGGCGTTTGGGTCAAATCAAACAACTTTTGCTCAGGACAGACAGTGGCGCATTGAGTACAAAAAGTGCATTCATTGTCCTTAAACGAGACTTCAGGGAAGCCGCCATCACCTTTGAAAATTATCTTAGTTTCACAGGCGGTGATACAGGCTGAGCAGCGAGTACAGATATCGGTAAATTCTACCCCCTCGCGCACCCAAGGCGGCCTAATCGCCAAGGACTTTCGGCGACTAAAGAGACTACGGCGACTGTGATTAATGCTTTCTGTCATAGGTGTTTAATGGATAACAATCTTTATTAATCGAGAAGAAAAATGGCTTGGGAATTACCACAAGCCATTTAGATGATTAGCTTTTATAACCATTGGGATTGGTTGATTGCCAATGCCAACTGCTATTGGCCATATCCTCAATACTATGGGTCGCCTGCCAGCCCAAATCGGTTCTAGCATGCTCAGGGTTTGCATAACAGGCGGCAATATCTCCTGGGCGGCGTGGTGCAATCTGATAGGCAATCGATTTACCACAGGCTTTCTCGAAGGCTTTAACCATATCGAGCACGCTGTAACCTTGGCCTGTACCTAGATTGTAGGTGACAAGCCCCGGTTTTGTGGCGAGTTTCTCAAGGGCTTTAAGGTGACCAATGGCTAAATCCACCACATGGATATAATCACGAACGCCAGTTCCATCGTGGGTTGGGTAATCATTGCCGAACACACTGAGGGCCTCGCGTTTACCCACGGCGACTTGGGCTATAAATGGCATCAAGTTATTCGGAATATCGTTAGGATCTTCGCCAATCAAACCACTGGCATGGGCACCAACGGGGTTGAAGTAACGTAAACGAGCGATATTCCAACTTGGGTCGCTATGGTGTAAATCCGCCAGAATATGCTCAACCATCAATTTAGATTGACCATAGGGGTTAGTGGCACCCGTTGGAAAATCTTCGGTAATGGGCAGGCTAGCAGGATCACCATACACAGTTGCCGAGGAACTAAAGACGAGATTTTTCACCTTAAACTCTGCCATCACTTGGCAAAGAATTAAGGTGCCAGTCACGTTATTCTCATAGTATTTCAGTGGCTTAGCTACTGACTCGCCGACGGCCTTTAATCCAGCAAAGTGGATAACGGCATCGATGTTATGGTCGCTAAAGACTTTCTGCAGTAAGGCCTTATTGAGAATATCGCCTTGGTAGAATGTGACCGATTTACCGGTAATGCGCTCGACACGGTTTAGTGCTTCGATACTTGAATTAGACAGGTTGTCTAATACAATCACTTCGCTTCCCGCATTAAGTAACCTGAGCTTCGGATAAGAATTTAGCTCCCAAAAGGAACTAAATGCTCGTTCCCTGATCCGATCATTCGACCAAGAGTGATTAGAAAAAGGAACGAGCATGAACAAACTAGTTGAAACTTACTGTGATGTCGATGATTTCTGTCAGTTATTTATCCCACATTGGCAACGCTTATTGCTTGATAATGGTGAAATGAAGCGTAATAGACCTTGTCGCCTTTCTCCCGCAGAAGTGATGACCATTATCATTCATTTCCATCAATCACATTACCGAGATTTCAAAAATTATTATCTGCACTATGTTTGTCGCCAGCTAAAACCCTATTTTCCAGAGTTGTTGAGCTACACTCGTTTCCTTGCATTAATGCCTAGCGTCGTTGTCCCTATGTGTAGCTATCTGACTTCAAAGCTTGGAAAGCCAACGGGAATTCAGTTTGTCGACTCCACTAAAATTGAAGTCTGTCATATTATTCGAGCGAAGCGAAATAAGGTTTTTGAAGGCATTGCCGAACATGGAAAGGGAACTATGGGCTGGTCGTTTGGATTTAAACTGCATCTTATTATCAATCACTTGGGTGAAATTGTAGCGTTAAAACTGACGAAAGGTAATGTCGATGACAGGCAACCTGTCAGTGAAATGGCTGAGTCTCTTTTTGGTAAGCTTTATGGTGATAAAGGCTATATTAGCCAAGCCCTAACAGGTGAGCTTTTGGAAAAGGGCGTTGAGTTAATCACCACAGTTCGTAAGAACATGAAGAAAAAGTTTATTTCTCTATGGGATAGAGCAATCTTAAAAAAGCGATTCATCATTGAAACAGTGAATGACCAATTGAAGAACATTTCCTATATTGAACACTCAAGACACCGCAGCGAGCATGGGTTCATGCTCAATCTACTTGGTGGATTGATTGCATATTGTTTAAAAGAAGAAAAGCCATCGTTAAATCTAACAGCTCAGGAGCTTGAACTGTTAGATAGCTCTAATTTAGTGCTGGCTTAACCAGATCTGAGGTTAAGTAATTCCACTACGGTATGAGTGCCAATATAACCGGCGCCTCCGGTCACTAAAATCGTCATTATTTAATTCCCTTTACAACTGTTTTTAAGTAGTGGGCAAAATCTTCACCGATTTCGCTGTGGCGCAGAGCGTATTCTACGTTAGCGCGCATATAGCCTTGTTTGTTACCGCAGTCGTGACTCTTACCTTGCATATAGTAAGCGTTTACGGTTTCTTGCTTCATTAACATCGCAATGGCGTCTGTTAATTGGATTTCATCACCTGCGCCCGCAGGCGTTTTGGCCAGCAATGGCCAAATTGCTGCGGGTAACACGTAACGGCCAACAACGGCTAAGTTAGATGGCGCTTCATCAACTGGAGGTTTTTCAACGAGTTCGACTAATGGCTCTGATTCACCAGGCTGTAAATCGTGGCCGTTCACATCGGCAATACCATATTGATTGACTAAATGATGTGGTACGCCTTCAACCATGATTTGACCCACTTGGGTTTCATCAAACAGGCTTACCATTGCGGCAAGGTTATCGGTTTTTAAGTCGCAACTGGCGTCATCGATAATCACATCCGGCAGCAATACGGCAAAAGGCGCATCACCTACTACGGATTTAGCGCATAAAATAGCGTGACCTAAGCCTTTAGCTTGGGATTGACGTACGCTGATCACCGTCACGTCTTTCGGGCAAATGGATTGCACCGCTTCGAGTAATTGACGTTTTACGCGGCGCTCTAATTGCGCTTCTAATTCAAAACTGGTGTCGAAATGGTTTTCGATAGAGTTTTTACTGGCGTGGGTTACGAGCACAATTTCTTTGATACCCGCAGCAATAGCTTCACTAACGACATATTGGATCAGTGGCTTATCAACAACAGGGAGCATTTCCTTAGGGATAGCTTTGGTCGCAGGAAGCATACGAGTGCCAAGTCCGGCGACAGGAATAACGGCTTTACGAATTTGATGTTGTTTCATTGCGAACCTTCAGATTAAGGAGAGGCGATTATTGGGCAATATTGTAAATGACCTACGCAGAAAAGCCATTTGCAAACACCGAAATTTGTCGGTTTTTCTGCATATTATCAGCCTATCGTCGTCATTTTTGAGCGGCAGTGTCAAGGTTTGCTAGCAGTCAGGCTCAGATCCGATTTGGATCCACCAAGGGTTTTAAATGCTTTGTAATATTTGCTTTACGTTTGCGTCACATTATCGCGTAAACAATAAACTGTGAGGGAGTTAACAAAAATCGAGGCTTAGATCACTATGGAGGCATTAGCGTCAGCCATGAAGTGAATTTTATGACTAAAGAGATAGCGCACACCGCGCCCTATGTTGCGCGAAGTGCAGATGATTCAGGGTATATCCATTACCCGCAGGAAGAACATGATATTTGGAGCCAATTATATGCTCGCCAAGCGGTGAACCTACCGGGGCGTGCGTGTCAGGAATATCTCCAAGGGCTCGATGCCTTGGCGATGCCGAAGGACCGCATTCCACAATTGGCAGAGATAGACAAAGTATTGCAAGCAACCACGGGCTGGAAAACCGCTGCCGTGCCGGCCTTGATTTCCTTTGGCCGCTTCTTTGAGCTTTTGGCCAACAAGGAATTTCCGGTTGCGACCTTTATCCGCCGTAAGGAAGAGTTTGATTACCTGCAAGAGCCGGATATTTTCCATGAGATCTTTGGTCATTGCCCCTTGCTGACCAATCCTTCTTTCGCCCATTTTTCCCATATCTATGGTCAATTGGGCTTAAATGCCAGCAAGGAAGACCGTGTCTTTTTAGCGCGCCTGTATTGGTTTACCGTCGAGTTTGGCTTACTCAAGCCCCAAGATGGCGAATTGTGTATCTACGGCGGCGGTATTTTAAGTTCTCCCGGCGAAACCTTGTATGCCATGGAAAGCCAAGTGCCGGAGCGTAAGCCCTTCGATCTCTTAGATGTGCTGCGCACGCCTTATCGTATCGATATTATGCAGCCGATTTATTATGTGATTGAACATATTGATATGCTGGATGAAATTGCCAAGATGGACATCATGGCCTACGTGGCTAAGGCGCGTCAGCTAGGCTTGTTTGCCCCTAAGTATCCGCCTAAGGCCAAGAAAGCAAGCTAACTGATGACTGTTAAAAACGAATTAAATAAAGCGTAATAAGGGCAACGGATTGATCCCCTAATGTTGCCAAGAGGAGTATGTATGACAGCGTTAACCCAAATGAAATGTGAAGCTTGCCAAGCCGATGCACCGAAAGTGACCGATGCAGAATTGGCCGAACTTATCCGCATTATCCCCGATTGGGGCGTGCAAGTGCGTGATGGCATCATGCAATTGGAACGGGTTTACAAGTTTAAAAACTTTAAGTTAGCGATGGCGTTTACCAATAAGTTAGCGGATCTGGCCGAAGAAGAATTCCACCACCCAGGCATTTTAACCGAGTGGGGCAAGGTGACTGTGACTTGGTGGTCACACTCAATCAAGGGCCTGCATAAAAATGACTTCATTATGGCAGCCAAGACCGACCAGTTGTTAGATTAAAAAATTCAATTTTAAAATCAGCGCTTTAATTATATTTAGGCGCTGATTTTTTCTTCCTGTTACAAATACGCTGTAAACTAGACTTGCCACTTTGAGCGTAACCTTCTAACGTATACACGCCCAGCTATTTATCCTGCCTTTTACGTTTGCGTAAACTATGAAGGCTTAATCAAACGAATGTCTTACGAGGCCAAGCCTAAGGACTCGAACTCGAGATAATAGCTCTGCACGGTTTATCCCAAAATTCGAATCAAAATAGGGAATATCAGTCATTATGCGCTTGGAAGTTAGCTGTCAAGATCGCGTGGGTTTAGCGAAAGACATCTTAGTCGTGTTAGAACGTTATGGCATTAATCTCATTGCCATTGATGCCAGTAACCAAGGTTTTCTTTACCTGCAATTTGCTGAAGTCAGTTTTGAAACCTTAAGCGCCTTGATGCCGCAGATCCGCAAAGTGGAGAGCGTCCACGATGTACGAACGGTGTCATTTATGCCGTCGGAGCAAGAACACTACGCCTTAAAAACCCTACTTAAAACTCTCCCAGACTCTGTGTTTTCCATCGATGTGAAGGCACGTATTCGCATTGTGAACGAATCGGCGCTGCTCAATATGGGCATGGGTGAACACGAAGTGCTTGATGAATCCTTAAACCATTGGGTACAAGGGTTTAACTTCAGCCGCTGGCTGAGTGAGGGCCAAGTGCTGCCGCAGGCAGCGCGGGTTAATATCGGCCAAAACGAATATCTGGCTGAAATGTTACCGATTTATTTACCTGATGAGGACGAGAAAACTATCCTCGTCGGTGCGGTGGTGTCGCTTAAATCGCCTGCGCGGGTGGGTAAACAATTTAATGCGCTGCAAAATCAAACCACAGGCTTTGAAAATGTATTGGCCAGCAGTGACAAGATGAAAGAAGTGCTTAAACAAGCCCGCCGCATGGCGCAGCTCGATGCGCCATTACTGATCACGGGCGAAACTGGCACCGGTAAAGAATTAATGGCTAGAGCCAGCCATGATGCCAGCATGCGCCGCGAAAAGCCGTTTATTGCCATTAACTGTGCGGCATTGCCCGATAGCGCCGCCGAAGAAGAACTGTTTGGCTACGTTAGCCAAGGTAAAGTCATTAAACGTGGTTTTTTTGAAGAGGCGAAGGGCGGCACTGTATTTCTTGATGAAGTGGCTGAAATGTCCAAGGCGGCACAGGTTAAATTGCTGCGGTTATTACAGGATGGCACCTTTAGACGTATCGGCGGCGACGAAGAAGTCCGCGCCGATGTACGGATTATCTGCTCGACCCAGAAAAACTTAGCCGAGTTGTGCCAAACCGGTGAGTTTAGAGAAGATTTGTACTATCGCATCCATGTGCTTAGCTACCATATTCCGTCACTGCGCGAGCGCAAGGTCGATATCATTCCGCTGACGGAGATGTTCCTCGAGCACTACAGCCAGCAACTTTCTAGCCCTGTGAGACGGATTTCGGCTCAATGTCGCGATCATCTCTTAACCTATGCCTGGCCGGGTAACGTGCGTCAGCTTAAAAATGCAGTTTTTAGAGCCGTATCCATGTGGGATGGTTCAGGCGAGCTGACCGTTGAGCAACTTAAGTTACCATCCTACGCCGAAGGTTTTGGTTATTTCGATAATGCCTTCGAAGGTAATCTCGATGATGCGATGAAGCAATTTGAGGCTAGCTTACTGCGCCGCTTATATCCGGCTTACCCCAGTACTCGCCAATTGGCGAAGAAATTGGGCGTGTCTCATACGGCTATCGCCAATAAACTTAGGGAATATAAGATCGCCAAGCCAAAGTAATCTTGCTTTAAGCTTAGGATGTAACAGTATCGTTCCACTTTGTTGTCGACTTTTTCACCATATCGTTCAGCGAAATAGTGACAAGCGGCAACAGGGTAGGAAACGTAATGATTAGTTTACAAAATGTGAAAAAATAAGCTGAAATGTGATTTTGCTCACGCTATAGGAATCCGTCGTCGCTTCGGGTATTTCTACGCGCAGCAAACCCTAATACCGAGTCAATATAGGTTTTTATTCACCTATGTTCTCGTCAGCAAAAAATTCGCGTTAGCTGATATTGTCGGTTAACTATAACGAGATAAAAAGCGCAGTACGCCGAGCCGTAGAAGCACAGGAGCAGATATGAAACTTGCCAGTTATAACAATGGTCGCCGCGATGGTCAGTTAATGTTAGTGAGCCGCGATCTTACTCAAACGGTGGCTGTGCCAGCGATTGCCCATACGATGCAACAATTACTCGATGGTTGGGAATTGCTCAAACCGCAATTACAAGAATTGTATGATGCGCTCAACGAAGGCAAATTACCGAACGCGCAAGCCTTCGATGAAACCAAATGTTTATCACCCTTACCACGCGCTTATCAGTGGGCCGATGGTAGTGCCTATGTAAACCATGTGGAATTAGTGCGTAAGGCGCGCGGCGCTGAAATGCCAGAAACCTTCTGGACCGATCCGCTGTTTTACCAAGGCGGCTCTGACAGCTTTATCGCGCCCAAGGCGGATATCCCGCTGGCGAGCGAAGACTGGGGCATCGATTTCGAATCCGAAATCGCTGTGATCACTGATGATGTGCCCATGGGCGTGAGTGTTGAAAATGCAGCGAAACACATCAAACTGCTGATGTTAGTTAATGATGTGTCACTGCGTAATTTGATCCCTGCTGAACTCGCCAAAGGTTTTGGTTTCTTCCAATCTAAACCTTCGAGCAGCTTCTCGCCGGTAGCCATTACGCCAGATGAATTAGGCGCACGTTGGGAAGATTCAAAGGTGCACCTACCGCTTATCACATACCTAAACGGTGAGTTATTTGGCCGCCCGAATGCGGGTGTGGATATGACCTTTAACTTCAGTCAGTTAGTTTCTCATGTTGCTAAAACCCGTCCATTGGGTGCGGGCGCAATTATCGGTTCTGGTACGATTTCTAACTATGACCGCAGTGCCGGCTCAAGCTGCTTAGCTGAAAAACGTATGCTCGAAGTCATTGCCGATGGTAAAGCTAGCACACCGTTTATGCGTTTTGGCGACACAGTGCGTATTGAAATGCTTGATGACAAGGGAATGTCAATTTTTGGCTCTATCGATCAAAAAGTGGTTGAGTACAAGGCGTAAGGCTTTTTTATTTGAAAAGTGATAGATAATATCGACGGGGCTATTTAGCCCCGTTTTTCAGCATGACAAAAGGACAGCGTGAGATGAAACTATACGGTTATTGGCGCTCTAGCGCCGCCTATCGTGTGCGTATTGCCCTCAATCTTAAAGGTGTGAGCGCCGAGCAGTTATCGGTGCATTTAGTGCGTGATGGTGGTGAGCAGCACAAGGCGGACTATATCGCGCTAAACCCGCAGGAGCTAGTCCCCACTTTGGTGGTGGATGATGAGCAGGATGGGGATGCGTTATCCCAATCTTTAGCCATTATTGAGTATCTAGATGAACTCTATCCAAAGACACCGCTATTACCCGCATCAGCCCTTGAGCGTGCCCATGTTCGCGCCATGGCATTAACCATCGCCTGTGAAATTCATCCACTCAATAACCTGCGGGTATTGCAGTATTTAACTCAGAAGCTGAACGTTGACGAAGAAGCTAAAACCGCTTGGTATCACCATTGGGTGGCAACGGGATTTGCGGCACTTGAGACCCAACTGGCGCGCCATAGTGGCCGATATTGCTTTGGGGATAAGGTGACTATCGCAGATTTGTGTTTAGTGCCGCAGGTGTACAACGCGCAGCGTTTTAATGTGGATTTAACGCCGTACCCCAATATTATGCGAGTATGGGCTGAATGTAATTTATTGCCAGCCTTTGCGGATGCGGCGCCAGAGCGCCAAGCCGATGCAGTTTAACCTATCATTAACTGCTTATTAAGTGCGATGAAATCGATGATGAAGTGGCGTGAGTCGATGTCACTTCTGTGTTTCTAACTTATTAAAGCGGATATTGGCCATGACTGAAGCCGAATTAAATGCATTGTTATGCGCATGGCTAAGCCAAGATAAACAGCGGTTAAGGGCACTTGAATTAGCGCAGCAATGTGCCCAAGTGTATGATATTCCGCAGTGGTGCTTGGCGGCGGGGTTTGTCCGTAATCTGGTGTGGGACAAATTGCACGATATTAAGCCGCGTCCGTTAAACGATATCGATCTGATTTACTATTGTCCCTTGGATACTCTTCCTGAGCGAGATAGGGCGATAGAAGCCTACCTACAAACACTGGCGCCAGACTTACCTTGGTCAGTAAAAAATCAGGCGCGAATGCACCTTAAGCATCTCGACAATCCCTATCAATCGACACTGGATGCAATGTGTTATTGGCCCGAAATCGAAACTGCTGTCGGTGTGTCGCTTGAACAGACGCTTAAGTTTTCTGCTCCAGCCAATAAAGGCTTACATATTATCGCCCCCTTTGGCTTAGCCTCATTATTTGCCTTACAACTAACGCCCAATCCTCGGCGTCCTTTAGCGTTATTTCATCAACGGTTAGCCGCAAAGTCTTGGCTTAAACAATATCCGCGACTAGCTATAGCCTATTGAGCCATTTGGTTAAGATGAGTTTAGAGGCTTATTCTTTTATTCGCAGATGAGTGAGTGTAAACCGAAATAAGCACCTTCTAGGTCGATTCTTAATTCCTGTCTTTGCCTGCTTTTGGATTCTTTCGCGTTTTTTCTACTGAATATCGTCGAATTTCATCGGATTTTAATTTCAATTTATGTTGATTAAATGTAAATGGCGAAATTGGCAATTTTCCTCCTATTACCTCTTCGGGAGGTGATTAGTGATGGCTAATTAATGCGGTTGGTCACAAAAAATGAACCGGTATTGTCAATAAATGTTTAGATAACGTGACTTGTATCTCATGATTTATACCTCGAAATAAGTATCGCCGCCTAATCTTGATTTAGATCAATAAGGTGAATAATTTTATCTGGCAGTGTAGGCGTCAATTGTTAAGGATGTAATGTAAAACAAAAACCTATGTTGTACATATGGAGTATGATGATGAATAAAACTACTGTTTCTACACTGATCGCTGCCACCCTGTTAGCCGCTGGTTTCTCTGCTTCTGTTTCTGCCCATCAAGCGGGCGATATCATTGTTCGTGCCGGTGCTGTGGTTGTTGCGCCAAATGAATCGAGTGATGATGTTGCGGGCAATGGTGAATTCCAAATCAGCAATAACACTCAACTAGGCTTGAACTTTGGTTATATGCTGACCGATAACTTCGGGGTAGAGTTATTAGCTGCGACTCCATTTAGCCATGATGTCTCTTTAGGTGGTAATAAGATTGCTGAAACCAAACATTTGCCACCAACTCTAGTGGCACAGTACTATTTTGGTAATGCTCAATCTGCATTACGTCCATATGTAGGCGTGGGTGTGAACTACACTAACTTCTTCGACAATGAATTCACCAACGATTTAAATGGTGCCTTAACTGACTTAAGCATGAGCACCTCCTGGGGCCTAGCGGCGCAAGCGGGTATCGATTATCAAGTCAATAAAAACTGGTTAGTTAACGCCTCTGTGTGGTATGCGCAAATTAGCACCGATGTGAAGTTTAAGTTAGCGGGTGATACTAAAGTAATTGATACTGACATTAACCCATGGGTTTATATGGTCAGCGTGGGTTACACTTTCTAATCATCTGATTTTAAAGTAACAAAAAAAGGAGCCAGCGGCTCCTTTTTTGTTTTCGCAGTGTAATAAAGCTAAACGCGGAACAACACTACTTTTTAGCCTTTTTCGGCTTCCAGTGGCGAGTGTTATAGATAAACTCAGGCAGTAATTTAGTCAGCCAAGCCACTAAGCGCCAACGCTTGGTCACATAGACACGACGTTTACCCTGCTGCATGGCCTTAATGATCTGCGCCGCCACTTGCGGGAGCGGGGCAAGCCATAGGGTGCTTTGCTGCATGGCGGCCTTATCCAGTAAACCAAGTTGAATATCGGTAATAGTAATAGGCAACTTAAGCCGCTGGGCATGCATGCTTAAGCCTTCCAAATAGTTTTGCGCAAAGGCTTTAGAGGCATGATAAGCCACACTCGGGCCGCCGCGCAGACCAGCAATCGAGTTAATGGTGGCAAGCTGGCCGTAACCCTGTTCGCGAAATAATCTAAAAGCGGTATTACAGATAGCGGCAAAGCCCCGCACATTGACGTCGATAATGTCTTGCTCAGGTAACCATGGCAGCTCAGGGTCGTAGCTATTGAGTCCGGTATTCACCAAGACTAAATGAGCACCGCCGAGACTTTGCCAGACGTTTTCGAGTTGCTTGATGATGGCACTTGGCTGTTCAATTTGCAGTGAAAATACTTGTACTTTGGTAGGTAAGGTCGAGGCGAACTCGCGCAGCGATTCAACATCCTGTGCAAAAAGTGCTAATTCAACTTGCTGTTCGGCCAATTGTTTGGCAAGTTCGCGGCTTAAATGTGAGCTAGCGCCCACAATTATCGCAGTTGCTTGGGTCATAAATTTTTCGGCAACGAAATGGTGGCTTATCATAGGAAGATATGCCCAGCATGACAAGATTTATAGCTTGGGCGTATAGACATCCAGAAGTCTTTATGTATGATTAGGAGAAATGAAATGACACATGGGTTAAGGATTAGCGGACTGACATCTGCATGGCAAAAATGGGCGGCAATGGTATTACTCACTGTGACGACGATGATGACAGGTTGTGCCACACCAAATGCGGTTGTTGAGATTAAAGGTGAGGCCATGTATCGCGAACGTATCGCACTGCCTGCCGATGCCAAGTTGATTGTGCAGTTGCTTGATGTCTCTAAGATGGATGTACCTGCTGTGGTGATGGCAGAGCGTGAGAGTCAAGGCGCTAAAACCCCTACGCCATTTAGTTTTACTATAGGGCGCGATCAGTTTGAAGCAGGGCATACCTATGCCATTGGTGCAAGGATTATGCTCGGTGATAAGTTATTGTTTATTAATACTCAAGCCTATCATGTCGATCTCAATTCGACTGAGCCTATGACGATACTGCTTGAGAAAGTCGGCCGCTAATTTGTTTGCTCTTTGCTGAGTGGCATACGCGCGCCGGAACCCTTGATTGTTTGAACAGAAGAGGCGCGGTATGCCAGTTAAAATTCCAGATCATCTGCCAGCAGCAGGGATTTTAGAATCTGAAAATATTTTCGTAATGTCCGAAACTCGGGCCGCCAATCAGGATATCAGACCGATGAAGGTACTGATCCTGAACTTGATGCCCAATAAAATTGAGACCGAAACCCAGCTTCTACGCCTTTTAGGCAACACGCCCTTGCAGGTGGATGTGGATTTACTGCGTATTCACGATAAAGAGTCGAAGCACACTTCTATCGATCATATGAACACCTTCTACCGTGATTTTGAGGATGTGCGCCATAAAAACTACGACGGCCTAATCATCACTGGCGCGCCGTTAGGGCAAATTGATTTTGAAGATGTGACTTATTGGGACCATATCCGTGAAATTATCGATTGGTCACAGCAGCATGTTACCTCGGTGCTCTTCCTCTGCTGGGCGGCGCACGCTGGGCTTTACCATCTCTATGGATTAAATCGTAAAATCCTTGAGCAAAAGCGCTCAGGGGTGTTTGTCCATCGCCGCACCTGCCTGCATTTCCCGCTGCTGCGCGGATTTGATGATGAGTTCTTTGCACCGCATTCCCGCTTTGCCGAGATGGATATTGAGGAGCTTAAGCGACATCCTGAACTACAAGTGCTGGCAGAGTCCGAGGAAGCAGGAGCCTATTTGGTCCTCAGTCGCAATAATCGCAACCTGTTTGTCATGGGTCACCCTGAGTATCAAAAATCCACCCTAAACGATGAATATCATCGGGATTTGGCGCAGGGCTTAAACCCAAATGTGCCACAAAACTATTACCGTAACGATGATCCTAAGGCCGATGCCATTGCCCGTTGGCACAGCCATGGTAGCCTGCTAGTTAGCAACTGGCTTAACTATTACGTTTACCAATTAACGCCTTACGACCTGAGTGATATGACAGCGATGACACCATGGGAATCGCAGTAGGGACGTTGTTTTAGTTTGTCAGGCATTGACGGTTTCTTAAGCTCAATGCCTGTTGAATCACCTCGCTATGCTGTTTCTGTTTGCTTGAATTTTTTGAACTGACTAGGGCGTGTTGACGTTTCAGGGTTATTTTTGCAGCAATTAGGCTGGCTTTTATGCAAGGCAAAGTCCGTGCAGTGTAGTTATTCTACATAAACGGACGATAACGCAGCAGAAAAGCCAGCCAAATGCTGCCCGAAGGGTTCGTCTGGCAAGCCCTTGCTCTTTGTCGCTCGTCATTTGAGTAGAATAACTACACATCATTCCTCGTTTCGCGAGCACGAACTTGCCAGAACGAACAAAATCTAATCTCGAAACGTCAACACGCCCTAATAAATTTACCATTCGCTTAGCCACTGTTTGCTCGCCTGTTAACCTCATTTGTCTTTAGCGCTGTTCATCATCTGCTGGTAAGGTTTTGTTCCTGCTGCAAGGCAAGCGCTTTTATTGAGTCACTTCCTCCTTGTTACCATTTCAAATGCCGTTAAGGCCTCTCGACTGTAAATTCTGACTGACAATCTGACGTGGATAAAATCGATACATTAGACCAAGGAATACTTGCTTTACGTTCGCGTAAACGTCAGAGTGGTTTCATTGTTACTATTTATCCGCCGCTGGCGTGTGTTACCGCCAAGGCACATTTAGCTTGGAGTCCCCATGAGTACTGAACAATTTAACCAAGAGATCGTTATTGTTGCCGCTAAACGCACCCCAATGGGTGGCTTTCAAGGCAGTTTGTCTGGCGTAACGTCTCCGAGCTTAGCGGCCACCGCCATCAAAGCCCTGTTAGCTGATACCCAAGTTGCGGGTGATAAGGTTGATGAAGTGTTAATGGGCTGCGTATTGCCAGCGGGTCTGGGTCAAGCACCTGCGCGTCAGGCAACCTTAGGTGCAGGTTTACCCCTGTCTGTTGGCGCTACGACCGTAAACAAAGTCTGTGGCTCTGGGATGAAAACCGTGATGCTTGCCCACGATTTACTCAAAGCGGGCAGTGCTAAGTTGGTGGTTGCTGGTGGTATGGAAAGCATGAGCCAAGCTCCTTACTTGCTAGATAAAGCGCGCGCTGGCATGCGTATGGGCCATGGCAAGGTCTTAGATCATATGTTCCTCGACGGTTTAGAAGATGCCTACACTGGCGGCGCTATGGGCACATTCGCCCAGAAAACTGCCGATGAATACGGCTTAACCCGCGAGCAAATGGATGCCTTTGCCCTAAGCTCACTGGAAAAAGCCAATGCGGCTATTACTTCTGGCGCCTTCAAGGCGGAAATTGTACCTGTGACTGTGAGCGATCGCCGTGGTGATGTGACTATCGATACCGATGAGCAGCCTGGTAACGCTCGCCCTGAAAAAATCCCTGCACTGCGCCCAGCATTTGCCAAAGACGGCACTATTACGGCGGCAAACTCAAGCTCTATTTCCGATGGCGCGGCAGCGCTGATGCTAACCACCCGCGCCAATGCCGAGCAGTTAGGCTTAACTGTGCTGGCCACCATCAAGGGCCACACCACCCATGCCCAGGAGCCATCACTCTTTACCACTGCGCCCGTTGGCGCGATGGCAAAACTGTTGAGCAATGTCGGCTGGTCTAAGGACGAGGTTGACCTGTTCGAAATCAACGAAGCCTTTGCCATGGTGACTATGCTGGCCGTTTCTGAATTAGGTTTAGATATGGCCAAAGTGAACGTGAATGGCGGTGCCTGTGCCTTAGGTCATCCTATCGGTTGCTCGGGCGCACGTTTGCTGGTGACCTTAATTCATGCACTTAAAGCCCGTGGGCTTAAGCGCGGCGTAGCCTCACTCTGTATCGGTGGCGGTGAAGCGACCGCTATGGCAATCGAAGTCTAATCAAAGGCTTAATCGGGAATAACTGCTAAATCAACAAGACCAAGACTGAGCTGGCAAGGGCAAACATCCCACTGAGGATAAACATAATATCGCACCGCCAGCTCGACCCTAAACAAGGAAAAGGATTGCAACATGACCACACAAGTTAAGCATTACATCGATGGCGAATTCACCACAGGCACAGGAACATCACACGTGGTGACTAATCCTGCCAATAACGCGCCGATTGCCGTTATCAATAGCGCCACGACCGATGAAGTCCATGCGGCCATTGCTAGTGCTAAGGCGGCTTTTAAGACGTGGAAAGAAGTACCTGTGTCTGAGCGTGCCCGTGTCATGTTGCGCTACCAACACTTACTTAAAGAACACCACGACGAACTGGCGACTATCCTTGCCAAAGAAACCGGCAAAACCTTTGAAGATGCCAAGGGCGATGTGTGGCGTGGAATTGAAGTGGCCGAACATGCCTGCAACATTGCTTCATTACTGATGGGCGAAACCGTTGAGAATGTCGCGCGTTCAATCGATACCTACAGCTACACTCAGCCTCTGGGTGTGTGTGCGGGCATCACGCCGTTTAACTTCCCAGCAATGATCCCCCTGTGGATGTTCCCTCTGGCGATTGCCTGTGGTAACACTTTTATCCTTAAGCCATCAGAGCAAGACCCAATGACGCCGCAGCGCTTAGTTGAGCTGTTTGTCGAAGCGGGCGCGCCAAAGGGCGTATTGCAACTGATCCATGGTGATAAAACGGCGGTGGATATCCTGCTGGCCGATCCTGCGGTTAAGGCTATTTCCTTCGTCGGCTCTGTGGCTGTAGGTCAATACATCTACAAAACTGGTACCGATAACTTAAAACGCGTGCAAGCCTTTGCTGGGGCGAAAAACCACTGTGTGATTATGCCTGATGCGAATAAGCAGCAAGTGATCAACAACCTAGTGGGCGCATCGGTCGGCGCGGCGGGGCAGCGTTGTATGGCGATTTCTGTCGCGGTATTTGTCGGCGCGGCTAAAGAGTGGATCCCTGAACTCAAAGAAGCACTGGCGAAGGTTCGCCCAGGTTTATGGGACGATAAAGAAGCCGGCTACGGCCCGCTGATCAGCCCTGCCGCTAAAGCGCGCGTGCTCAAACTTATCGCCCAAGGTAAGCAAGAGGGCGCAGAGTGTTTACTCGATGGCAGCGATTTTACTGTGGCGGGCTATGAGTCAGGTAACTGGGTCGGGCCAACCATGTTCACTAAGGTCACGACCGATATGAGCATCTATAAAGAAGAAATCTTTGGCCCTGTACTGTGTTGCATGGAATCAGACTCCTTAGAAGCGGCCATCGAACTGGTTAACGCCAGCCCATACGGCAATGGTACCTCTATCTTTACCGCAAGTGGCGCCGCAGCCCGTAAATATCAACACGAAATCGAAGTTGGCCAAGTCGGTATTAACGTGCCTATCCCAGTGCCATTACCTTTCTTCTCGTTCACGGGTTGGAAGGGCAGTTTCTATGGTGACCAACACGCCTACGGTAAGCAAGCGGTACGTTTCTACACTGAAACTAAAACCATTACTTCCCGCTGGTTCGAGTCGGACATTGCGGTGGCAGCTGGCCCTAATATGAGCATTAACTTGCGCTAAGCGGTTTAAAAAACAGTTTAAACGCATTGTGAAACAGCAGGTGATTCAGTCTAAACGTGGCGCAGTTGGCGTCCATTGATGAAAGCCTGCTGATAAATTCACTGTGTATTACACAAAAGATATTGACGAAAGAAATGGCCAAAGAGTCATAGGAGAGCCAAATGGATTTTAATTTCAACGAAGACCAACGCCAATTTGCCGATCTAGCCCGCCAGTTCGCGGCGGATGAACTCGCCCCCTTTGCCGCCAAATGGGACGAAGAACATCATTTCCCGAAGGATGTGATCCAAAAAGCCGGTGAGCTGGGTTTCTGCTCCTTGTATTCCCCCGAGTCGGAAGGTGGCATGGGCTTATCACGCTTAGATGCCTCGATTATTTTTGAGGAGCTGGCAAAGGGCTGTACAGCCACAACGGCCATGCTGACGATTCACAATATGGCCACTTGGATGGTCACCACTTGGGGTACTGATACTCTGCGTCAAACTTGGTCTGAGCCTTTGACCACGGGTCAAATGCTCGCCTCTTACTGCTTAACAGAACCCGGCGCAGGCTCGGATGCGGCTTCACTGCAAACCAAAGCGGTGCGTGAGGGTGATGAATACGTGGTATCTGGCTCTAAGATGTTTATCTCGGGTGCAGGTTCAACTGAATTGCTGGTGGTGATGTGCCGCACGGGTCAAGCCGGGCCAAAGGGGATTTCGGCTATTGCCATTCCTGCTGACAGTGAAGGCATTATCTACGGTAAAGCTGAAGATAAAATGGGCTGGAACGCGCAGCCGACGCGCTTAGTCACCTTTGATAACGTGCGCGTGCCGGTTGCAAACCTACTCGGTGAAGAAGGCCAAGGTTTTACCTTTGCGATGAAAGGCTTAGACGGTGGCCGTATCAATATCGCTACTTGCTCTGTCGGTACGGCGCAGGCGGCTCTAGAGCGTGCAACCCAGTATATGAACGAGCGTCAGCAATTCGGTAAGCCGCTGGCAGCCTTCCAAGCGCTGCAATTTAAGCTTGCCGATATGGCGACCGAATTAGTGGCCGCGCGTCAAATGGTGCGTCTGGCCGCCTTTAAACTCGACAGTGGCGATCCAGAAGCGACCGCCTATTGTGCGATGGCGAAGCGCTTTGCTACTGATGTGGGTTTTCAAGTTTGCGATGCGGCGCTGCAAATTCATGGCGGATATGGTTATATCAGGGAGTATCCGTTAGAGCGTCACTTCCGTGATGTTCGTGTACACCAGATTTTAGAGGGCACTAACGAGATTATGCGCCTCATTATCGCCCGTCGTTTACTCGACGAAAATGCCGGACAAATCCTTTAAGCTGCCCTAATTGGACTGTAGGATTTGGCGATAACAGATTGGAAATATAAGGGAGCCGAAACAGATGGACTATTTAGTTGAGCGTATTGAAGGCCACACGGCCATTCTGACCATGAACAATCCGCCGGCCAATACTTGGACCGCCCAGAGTTTACAGGCGCTCAAGGCCAAAGTGCTGGAGCTTAATGCTAACAAGGACATTTACGCGCTGGTGTTAACTGGCGAGGGCAACAAGTTTTTCTCCGCGGGTGCCGATTTAAAACTGTTTAGCGACGGTGATAAGGGCAATGCGGCGAGCATGGCAAAACACTTTGGCGAAGCATTTGAAACCTTAAGCCAGTTCCGCGGCGTGTCGATTGCCGCCATTAACGGTTATGCCATGGGCGGCGGCTTAGAAGTCGCGCTGGCCTGTGATATTCGTATCGCCGAAACCCAAGCCGTGATGGCATTGCCTGAAGCGACCGTTGGCCTGCTGCCCTGTGCGGGCGGTACCCAAAACCTCACTGCTTTAGTGGGCGAAGGTTGGGCAAAACGCATGATCCTCTGCGGTGAGCGGGTGAATGCCGCCCAAGCGCTGAATTTGCGTTTAGTCGAGGAAGTGGTTGAAACGGGTGAGGCCTTAAATGCGGCGATTGCACTGGCCGCCAAAGTGGCGAATCAGAGCCCAAGCAGCGTCACCGCCTGTAAGACACTCATCCAAGCGGGGCGCCAAATGCCGCGTAGCCAAGCCTTACCGATAGAGCGTGAACTGTTTGTCGGTTTGTTCGATACTGAAGATCAGGCCGAAGGCGTGAACGCGTTTTTGGAAAAACGTAAAGCTGATTGGAAGAACCGCTAATGACAAATTTAGTAGATAAGGCTGCACACACGTCCACCACACAAAATGTGGTTTTTCAAACCTTAGCCACCGCCTCAGGTAAATTAGTTGGGGTGGTGACGCTCAATGTTGAAAAAGCCCTCAACGCCTTGGATCTCGATATGGTTCGAGCCATGACGGTGCAGCTCAATTTGTGGAAAAAAGATCCGTTAATCGCCTGTGTGGTACTCGATGGCAGCGGAGAAAAGGCGTTCTGTGCGGGTGGCGATGTGCGGGCGTTATATCACGCCTCAGTTGCTGCTAAGGGACAGGTGACTGAGGTCGCAAAAGTATTCTTTGAAGAAGAATATCGTCTCGATTATCTACTACATACCTTTGGCAAACCTGTGCTGGTATGGGGTGATGGCATAGTGATGGGCGGTGGTCTCGGCCTGATGGCGGGCGCGAGTCATAGAGTGGTGACAGAAACCTCTCGTATCGCTATGCCTGAAGTCACCATCGGGCTTTATCCCGATGTGGGCGGCAGTTATTTCCTCAACCGCATGCCGGGCAAAATGGGGCTGTTTTTAGGCTTAACGGCCTATCAAATGAACGCCGCCGATGCCTGTTACGTTGGCCTTGCCGATCATTATCTAAATCGTGACGACAAAGAGCTGATGTTCGATGCCATGGCGACTCTAGATTGGAGCGACACGCCAGCGCTGAACCATCAACGACTCGACTCGATGATCAACGAACTGTCGAACCAAGTTGATATTCCTAAAGGCGATAGTTTACTGGCCGAGAGCCAAGAGATTATCGATAGGCTGATGGCGGGCAGTTTAACCGATATCGTCAGCCGTATGTCGACCTTAAGCACCGATGAAGCATGGTTAAATAAAGCCTGCGCGACTATGTTGGCGGGCAGCCCTATCAGTTGGCATTTGGCGTATATTCAAACCCAACTCGGCACCAAACTGAGCCTAGCACAATGTTTTAAATGGGAATTAACCGTCAGCGTTAACACTTGTGCTAAGGGTGATTTCTGTGAAGGCGTGCGGGCACTGCTGATTGATAAAGACAGACAGCCCAAATGGCAATTTGCCGATGTGCAATCTGTGCCAAACAGCGTTATCGAGGACATTTTGACCTCACCTTGGGGAGAGGAACATCCCTTAAGCCAATTAAGCTAAGCCAATCGATGGCAGGTAAAGCTAGCACTTTGCCTGCCATTTTTATCTGGAATAACAACTATCTGGAATAATAAACACACCAGAACACAGGAGTGATGGCATGAGTACAGTAGCATTTATCGGTTTAGGTAATATGGGCGGCCCAATGGCGGCCAATTTATTAAAAGCGGGCATGACGGTACGTGTCTTCGACCTAGTGCCTGCCGCCATGCAAGCCTTGGCCGACCAAGGCGCTTTAGTATCGAGCACGGCATGCGGCGCCGCGGCGGGAGCTAATGTGGTGATCACTATGTTGCCCGCGGGCAAGCATGTCAGAAACTTATACTTAGGCAATGGTAGTGAGAAGGGGCTACTCGACGTAGTCGCTGGCGATACCTTGCTGATTGATTGCTCGACCATTGATGCCCAAAGCGCTCAATTGGTGGCAGCCGAAGCGGCTAAGAGTGGTATCGAATTTATCGATGCGCCAGTATCGGGCGGCACGGCGGGGGCTGCGGCGGGAACCTTAACCTTTATTTGTGGCGGTTCGGATATCGCCTTTGAGCGCGCGCAACCCGTACTCAATGCCATGGGCAAGAATATTTTCCATGCGGGCGGCGCAGGAGCCGGTCAGGTCGCTAAAATCTGCAACAACATGCTGTTATCTGTGTTGATGGTCGGTACTTCTGAGGCGTTGCAAATGGGGATTGACCATGGTCTCGACCCTAAAGTGCTGTCTGACATTATGAAGGTCAGCAGCGGTGGTAACTGGGCGCTTGAAAAGTACAATCCTTGTCCGGGCGTGATGGAGAATGTGCCTTCTTCTAAGGGCTATCAGGGCGGCTTTATGGTAGATTTGATGGTTAAAGATCTCGGCCTCTCCCAAGAAGCCGCATTATTGAGCAATTCGAGTACACCCATGGGCTCACTCGCGCGCAGCTTGTATGTGAATCATGCACGACAAGGTAATGGTCGCCGAGACTTCTCCAGTATTTTTGAACAATTTGCACCACTTAAAAAATAGATAAACAAGGGATAACCAGATGGATTTAAAAGATAAGGTTGTCGTCATCACTGGCGGCGCGGGTGGTTTAGGCTTAGCGATGGCGCACAATTTTGCGCAGGCGGGTGCTAAGTTGGCACTTATCGATGTGGATCAAGAAAAGTTAGAACGCGCCTGTGCCGATTTAGGCTCATCCACAGAAGTCCAAGGTTATGCGCTAGATATTACCGACGAAGAAGATGTGGTCGCAGGCTTTGCTTACATATTGGAAGATTTTGGCAAAATCAACGTATTAGTGAATAATGCCGGCATCCTGCGTGATGGTATGTTAGTCAAAGCCAAAGACGGCAAAGTGACTGACCGTATGTCATTCGATCAATTCCAATCGGTGATCAATGTTAACCTCACTGGCACCTTCCTTTGTGGCCGTGAGGCGGCTGCGGCGATGATCGAGTCGGGTCAAGCAGGGGTGATTGTGAACATTTCTAGCCTAGCTAAAGCGGGTAACGTAGGACAATCTAACTACGCGGCCTCTAAAGCGGGTGTCGCGGCGATGTCTGTGGGCTGGGCAAAAGAGCTGGCGCGTTACAATATTCGTAGCGCGGCGGTAGCACCCGGGGTGATTGCCACCGAAATGACAGCGGCAATGAAACCTGAAGCCTTAGAGCGTTTAGAGAAGCTTGTGCCCGTTGGCCGTTTAGGCCAAGCGGAGGAGATAGCCTCTACCGTACGCTTTATCATCGAAAACGATTATGTAAATGGTCGTGTCTTTGAAGTGGATGGCGGTATCCGTCTGTAACATGGTATCTTATTGATATTAAACAAAACCGAGCGTTTGCTCGGTTTTTTGTTGGCTAAAGTTAGCTCTCTTTTTTTAGTCTGTTCGCTTGGGTAAGAGTTGTTCGGAGGTTGACATTTACTGGCTATCCTTCAACAATCGCACGCTACTTTTTTACATAACTTTACAAATAGAGTTGACATTATCGTATTGGAGTTGATTATCTGAATGTCATGGCAGGATAAAGCCCTTTGGCTGGAAAAAATTACCAAGCGGATGATGCTGATTGTCGGTGCCTTAGGAGTCATAGTGATTTACGGAGGCTTCTTTTTTCTTCTCTTCAGTGGTCGTTCGTTCGCCGTGATCCCGTGGTTTTTTCTGTTATCACCTTGGATTTGTATTTACTTTGGTCTGACGCAAGTACAACAAGCTAGCGTACTGAAATGGTTTGTTAAAAAAGTCAAAAAATAAGCCCTTAAGGGGATTTGCATATTTACGGTTTGTTTTAGTTTGCAAACTTGGGGAACACAATGGGGTTAGGACGCTATTTTCCATTCTTGCTAAGTGCAGTGTTACTGCTACTCGGCGGGTGTGAGCGTACGGATACAAAAGATCAATCTGCCAAGGAAAGCGGCGACATTAAAGTTGCACCCTATGGCAGCTGGCAATCACCTTTGTCTGCTGCTGAGGTTTTTCAACGAACCGATGATATTGCTGAACTACAAAGTGTAGGTAATGCGATTTATTTTGCAGAATCGAGCGGACGTGCCCAAGGCAAAGTTGGTATCAAGCGTCTCGATGATCTTGGCAAGGTCACTGAAGTGGTTCCTCCTGATTTTAATGTTAAATCTACTGTGCATGAGTATGGCGGTGCGGCGTTTTTGGGCATAGGTCAGAGCCTATTTGCCACTAAATTGCAGGATCAGCTGTTTTACCGTTTTGCGCCTAATCAGCCACCATTGCCGTTAACTCCCAATGGTACCCGTCATGCCGTTTGTGTGGCATATCCTAAGGGCTCACGGATTATTTGCGTGCGTGAAGATCACCGTCAGGGCGGCGAACCGAAAGCGAGCCTGGTGACTATCAATCTTAACTTTGCCGGTGAAGGCGATACCTTTGTTACGGGTCATGATTTTATTTCTTCCCCGACTATTTCACCCGATAACACCCAACTGGCTTGGATTACTTGGGAACATCCCTATATGCCTTGGGATAAGAGTGTGCTCTGGCTTGTGGATCTTGACCGCAAAGGTCAATTAAAAAATATTCGCAAGGTGAGTACGCCAGAGGACTCTTCGGTGACTCAGCCGTTATTTGGCCCAGACGGTAAATTATATGTGGTGTCCGATCTCAGTAACTGGTGGAACATTTACCGCGTCACCCCTAGGGAAACCCTAGAGCCTGTTTTGAGTAAAAATGCCGAGTTTGCGGTGCCGGATTGGCGTTTAGGTAACCATAATTATGCCTTTGAAAATGCTTCGACTCTCATCGCGAGCTACGTTGAAGGTAATCGAGCCGCATTGCTGCGTATGCACTTAGATTCCGGATTGACCGAATCTCTTGCCGTTGATTTTGCTGAGATCACTCAGGTGGTAAAGGGCGAAGATGGTGTTTATTTTGTTGGCGCTAAGGCAACACCAGAGAAAGGTATTTATCGCGTTGTTGGGCGTGGCACTGAGCTTGTGTACGCCCCAGCGCTCGCGAATCTTGATCCCAACTATGTCTCGCGGGCGAAAAATATTGCCTTCGCTACCGGTAAAAATCAGCAGGCCTATGGTTATTTTTACAGCCCTGTGAACCCTAATTACGTGGCGCCCCACGACACAAGGCCGCCGCTTATCGTGATGCTACATGGCGGGCCGACGGCGCGGGCTTCCCTGGCCTATCGCAGTGAAATCCAGTTTTGGACCAGCCGCGGGTTTGCGGTGCTGGATTTAAACTTTCGCGGCAGCAGTGGTTTTGGCCGCGCCTATCGCCAAAGCCTTTATGGCAAATGGGGTGAAAGCGATGTAGAGGATGCGGTTAATGCTGCAAAGTATTTAGTGGCTAAGGGCTGGGTAGACGCCAATAAGTTAGCGATTCGCGGCATCAGCGCCGGTGGCTTAACTGTGATGTCTTCGCTAGCGTTTTATGATGTGTTTCAAGCGGGTGTGAGCTATGAGGGGATCAGCGATTTTGAGCAGCTCGCTAAGGGAACCCATAAGTTTGAGTCGGGTTATTTAGACCAACTTATCGGCCCCTATCCAGAGAAGAAGGAACGCTACCGCGAGTTATCGCCACTCAATCACTTAGATGGTTTGAATGAACCTTTGCTGATTTTCCAAGGCTTGAGAAACAAGATTGTACCGACGGCGCAGTCGCGACAAATCTATGATGCCCTTAAAGCCAAAGGTGTGCCGACGGCCTATATCGATTATGGCGATGACGCAAGTGATGGACGCACGCCAGAACATAAAGCGGCGGGATTGGAAACCGAGTTAGCCTTTTATGGGCAAGTGTTTTCATTTACACCAGCGGGTAAATTGCCAGCGTTGCAGCTAGATAATGTGGCTGCGCTAAAGCGCTAACACCTTGGTATGAGTGACAACCCCATAAACAAGCCTGCATCCAAGCAGGCTTTTTTATGGCTGGGTTAATGCTGGTGGTTAAGGCTATCAATAATGGCGCAGTGGGGCTGTTCGCCGCCTTGGCACTCGCTGACCATTTGCTGTAACTGGCTACGAAGATTCTGCAATTTACCAATTTGATCCTCAACATAGGCCAAATGGTTGCGGGTGAGTTGCTTCACATCTTCGGCATTGCGGCTATCGTTATTACGCAAACCAAGCAGGAGTTTGCAATCCTCAAGGCTAAAACCTAAGTCGCGGCACTGGTGGACAAATTTCAGCGATTCGATATCCCGATGGCGATACACCCTGTATCCCGCCTCGTTACGCTCGCCACAGACAAGACCGATATCGTGGTAATAGCGTATGCTTTTGACGCTTAACCCTGTGTGCTTCGCGACTTCACCAATTTTCATACTGACCTCGGTTCTTATCTGTTCTAAAGACTCGTGCAGACAAGTGTGATACTTGCCACAAAAACACCCTTGACTCTCCCGTGATGGGAGACTTTATCTTAATCCTATAGCGGTTAAGTTCAAGTGAGGGATCTTCCATGTCGCAGATAAAACTCTATGTCGCCACCATGAATTGTGCAGGGTGTGTGGCCAAAATTGAAAAGGCCTTTGCGGCCGAGCCGAATGTGAGTGCCCGTATCAATCTCGCCGATAAGCAAGTGACTGTCGATGGCAAGATGAGCAGTGATGCGGCGCTGGCTGTTATGGATAAGGCGGGTTATCCCGCTCAATTGATCGTGGACGCAAAGGCGGCCGCAGAGGAAAAGCGGGTCGAAGATGCGGTGGAGTATCGCCTGCGGATGCGTCAGGCTATCGCTGCGCTCGCGGTTGGTATCCCTATGATGTTATGGGGATTACTGGGCGGTGAAATGATGATTAATCGCCCTAGCATGCAGCTTGGCTGGGGCATTATGGGCTTACTCACTTTAGCACTTTTAGTCGGTACCGGGCGCCATTTCTATCAGGGAATGTGGCGCGCGCTTAAAGCCAAAACCACCAATATGGATACCTTAATCGTGTTAGGCACCAGCACGGCATGGATCTATTCCATGCTGGTGGTGCTTATCCCGAGTGCGTTTCCAATGGACACTCGCCACGTGTACTTTGAGGCTAGCGTGATGATCTTAGGCTTGATTAACTTAGGCCATGCCCTCGAACTCAAAGCTCGGGGCAAAACCAGCGAAGCGGTGCAGCGCTTGCTCGGCCTGCAATCCTCCACTGCGATTCGTATTGGCGACAATGGCGATGAAGAGGTGGAAATCGACCAGCTTAAACTGGGGGATAAACTCAGACTTCGCCCCGGCGACAGGGTCGCACTCGATGGCGTGGTGGAGTCCGGCCAGTCATTACTCGATGAGGCCATGCTAACGGGCGAACCTATTCCGGTGCCAAAGCATGTTGGGGATAATCTGAGCGCGGGAACTGTCAATGGTAACGGCAGTTTAGTCTACCGAGTGACCGCTGGGCAGCAGGATACGCGCCTTGCCAAAATCATCGCACTGGTGCAGGAGGCGCAAACCTCTAAGATGCCGATTGGTCGTCTGGCCGATAAAATTTCGGCGGTGTTTGTACCAACAGTTGTGGTTATCGCCTTACTCGCAGCGGCGATTTGGTATTTTGTTGGGCCAGAACCCGCGCTCAGTCATGCGCTTGTGGTGCTCACCAGCGTGCTGATCATCGCCTGTCCCTGTGCCTTAGGCTTAGCCACACCTATGTCTATCATGGTGTCCGTTGGCCGCGCCGCTCAAATGGGCGTATTGGTAAAAAATGGTGAAGCACTGCAAAGCGCCAGCAAGGTCGATTGTGTGGTGCTTGATAAAACTGGCACAGTGACTCAGGGTAAACCCCAAGTGACTGATATCCATTGGATTGAAGGTAATGACCAAGCTCCTAATGACCAAAAATTCAGTGATGAAGACAAGCGCGCACTGCTTGGCGCTATCGCCAGTCTTGAGCAGCATTCAGAGCATCCGCTGGCCAGCGCAATGGTCAGCTATGTTAAGCAAGCCTCGATTCCATTGCCCGCAACCGAGATTTTTACTAATCATCAAGGTAAGGGCATCGAAGGGCGAGTCGATGGCGCCGACTTTTTAGTGGGGAATCAAGCCTTAATGGCGGCATTTGATGTGCCTTCAGGGGAGGGGGTGGCAGGCCGCAGCTCAGGTATTACGGTAGAAGCCGCCGCGCAATTTGCCAAACAGGGTAAAACACCGATTTATGTCGCCAAGGCGGGTAAGTTAGTGGCCACTATCGCGATTGCCGACCCGATAAAAGCCGATGCGAAAGAAGCGATTAGTGCAATACGCTCACAGGGCATTCGAGTAGTGCTGCTGACTGGAGATAATCCACAAACGGCGCAGGCGGTGGCAGCTCAAGTAGGCATAGAGGAAGTGATTGCGGGTGTGTTACCCGAACAAAAGCAGCAGCATATTAAAGCCTTACAGCAGCAAGGCCATGTGGTTGCCATGGTAGGGGACGGTATCAACGATGCGCCCGCCTTGATGAGCGCCGATGTGGGGATCGCTATGGGATCGGGTACAGAGGTGGCGATCGAAAGCGCGGATATGACACTGTTGTCACATCAGCTGATAGTGATTGCTAACTTATTGGCACTTTCCCGCGCGACCATTAGCAACATTAAACAGAACCTGTTTGGGGCCTTTATCTACAACAGTTTAGGTATCCCAGTGGCGGCGGGCGTGCTTTATCCGCTCACAGGGATGCTGTTAAGCCCTGTGATTGCCGGGGCAGCGATGGCGCTGTCTTCTTTAACTGTGGTCACCAATGCGAACCGTTTAAGACAGCAAAAACTGTAACGTATTGGTATTGTTTATCGGCCCGCGAGTGAGCGGGGGCTTACAAATACCGCCCAGTTCAGTGGGCGGTATTTGGATTGTCTGGCTAAAAATGCAATGTTAATTCAGTTGTCATCCAATAGGATTATCTTGGGTTGTATTTGTAAAAATTCAGGTTAAATAAACAGTTATCTTTGGGTTACATGGCTCAGAATCGCTTAAGCATTCGCGGCTAACGGGGCCTTTTTAGTTGATAATTTAACCCAAACTGCTATAGTGCCACGTTTATTTTTACCCCCTCAGGCTGGTGGAAATTGGTTTATGCTTATATGCACTGCCAATAGTCTGGCCAATATTACTCGATTTGGAAGTTCATTTTGATCACAACAGCGAATATCACCATGCAGTTTGGCGCTAAGCCACTGTTTGAAAACATCTCAGTTAAATTCGGCGGCGGTAACCGTTACGGTCTTATCGGTGCGAACGGCTGCGGTAAATCAACCTTCATGAAGATCCTTTGCGGTGATCTAGAGCCGAGCAGCGGTAACGTATCTTTAGACGTCAATGAGCGTCTGGGTAAACTCAGCCAGAACCAATTCGGTTACGAGGAATACACGCTGATTGACACCGTTATCATGGGCCACCGTGAACTGTGGAAGGTCAAGCAAGAGCGTGACCGTATCTATTCTTTACCTGAAATGAGCGAAGAAGACGGCATTGCCGTGGCAAACCTTGAGATGGAATTTGCCGAAATGGACGGTTACACCGCCGAATCTCGCGCTGGTGAACTGCTACTTGGCGTAGGTATCGGTATCGAAAGCCATTTCGGTCTAATGTCTGAAATCGCCCCAGGTTTAAAACTGCGGGTATTATTGGCGCAGGCGCTGTTCTCCGATCCTGATGTACTGCTACTCGACGAACCTACCAACAACTTGGACATCGACACTATTCGCTGGTTACAGGACGTCTTGAACCAACGCGATAGCACCATGATCATCATTTCGCACGACCGTTACTTCTTAAACTCAGTCTGTACCCATATGGCAGACTTAGACTACGGTGAACTGCGTGTTTACCCAGGTAACTACGACGAATATATGCAAGCAGCGACTCAGGCCCGTGAGCGTTTGCTGGCTGACAACGCCAAGAAGAAAGCGCAAATTTCTGAGCTACAAACCTTCGTTGCGCGCTTCTCTGCTAACGCTTCTAAGGCAAAACAAGCGACTTCTCGTGCCCGTCAAATCGATAAGATCAAGCTGGATGAAGTTAAAGCCTCTAGCCGTGTTAACCCATTCATTCGTTTCGAGCAGGAAAAGAAACTGTTCCGTAATGCGTTAGTGGTTGAGAATTTGGCGAAAGGTTATGACACGCCACTGTTTAAAGACTTAAACCTGATTGTCGAAGTGGGTGAGCGTATCGCTATCCTCGGTGAGAACGGTGTGGGTAAAACTACCCTGCTGCGTACTTTAATCCATGATATTCCACAGGATGAAGGCCATATCCAATGGTCTGAAAACAGCAATATCGGTTATTACGCGCAGGATCATGAGTCTGATTTTGCTAACGACATGACGCTTTTTGAGTGGATGAGCCAGTGGCGTAAACCTGAAGATGACGACCAAGCGGTACGCGGTATTTTAGGTCGTATGCTGTTTAGCGCCGACGACATTAAAAAGTCTGTCAAAGTGCTCTCGGGTGGTGAAAAGGGCCGTATGTTATTTGGTAAGCTCATCATGCAAAAACCAAATATCCTGATGCTCGACGAACCGACCAACCACATGGATATGGAATCGATCGAATCCTTAAACAACGCCTTAGAGAAATACGAAGGCACCTTGTTATTTGTGAGTCACGACCGTGCATTCGTATCGTCACTGGCCAACCGTATCCTTGAAATTACTCCTAACGGCGTGAATGACTTCAAGGGCACCTATGATGAGTTCCTCGCGAGCAAGGGCATCGAAGGCTAATTACTTGTTTTAAATAGCCTTAAGTGATCAGATAAAAAACGCCGCTTATTGAGCGGCGTTTTTGTTTATGGTGTTTACCTTGAGTGTTAGCCTCGGCTTAGCGGTTATTGTTTTGCCTCGGCTTGTTGTTCGACATAAATCAAGCTGTCAGTGTCAAAGCCGCGGGCGCTCGCCATGTCGACAAATTGCTTAATCACCTCAGGGGACACGGTTGGAGTTCGGGCTAGTAGCCATAAATAATCCGTATCTGGCCCCGAGATAAAGGCGTATTGATAATTTTGTTGGTCGAGCCCAAAGACTACATACGAACCATAAAACGGCCCGAAAAAGGAGACTTTTAAGTAGGCTTCGTTCTCTCCATTCACAAAATAGGCTTTACCTTCGGCTTCTTTCCATTCCTGTTTGGCGGCAGAATAGCCCCGATTAATGACTTTAACGCCGCCATCGGGCTTAAGGCTGTATTCGGCAGAAACTTGGGTTAATCCGCGCTCGAAGGAGTGGTCAAGCCTCGCAATCTCGTACCATTTGCCTAAATAGCGGTCGAGTTTAAAATCTTTAACGGGTTCGACGTAGTTAACCTGAGCTTCGGATAAGAATTTAGCTCCCAAAAGGAACTAAATGCTCGTTCCCTGATCCGATCATTCGACCAAGAGTGATTAGAAAAAGGAACGAGCATGAACAAACTAGTTGAAACTTACTGTGATGTCGATGATTTCTGTCAGTTATTTATCCCACATTGGCAACGCTTATTGCTTGATAATGGTGAAATGAAGCGTAATAGACCTTGTCGCCTTTCTCCCGCAGAAGTGATGACCATTATCATTCATTTCCATCAATCACATTACCGAGATTTCAAAAATTATTATCTGCACTATGTTTGTCGCCAGCTAAAACCCTATTTTCCAGAGTTGTTGAGCTACACTCGTTTCCTTGCATTAATGCCTAGCGTCGTTGTCCCTATGTGTAGCTATCTGACTTCAAAGCTTGGAAAGCCAACGGGAATTCAGTTTGTCGACTCCACTAAAATTGAAGTCTGTCATATTATTCGAGCGAAGCGAAATAAGGTTTTTGAAGGCATTGCCGAACATGGAAAGGGAACTATGGGCTGGTCGTTTGGATTTAAACTGCATCTTATTATCAATCACTTGGGTGAAATTGTAGCGTTAAAACTGACGAAAGGTAATGTCGATGACAGGCAACCTGTCAGTGAAATGGCTGAGTCTCTTTTTGGTAAGCTTTATGGTGATAAAGGCTATATTAGCCAAGCCCTAACAGGTGAGCTTTTGGAAAAGGGCGTTGAGTTAATCACCACAGTTCGTAAGAACATGAAGAAAAAGTTTATTTCTCTATGGGATAGAGCAATCTTAAAAAAGCGATTCATCATTGAAACAGTGAATGACCAATTGAAGAACATTTCCTATATTGAACACTCAAGACACCGCAGCGAGCATGGGTTCATGCTCAATCTACTTGGTGGATTGATTGCATATTGTTTAAAAGAAGAAAAGCCATCGTTAAATCTAACAGCTCAGGAGCTTGAACTGTTAGATAGCTCTAATTTAGTGCTGGCTTAACCAGATCTGAGGTTAGTTAGGCATTCCTAGACAGCCTGTCAGGACCAAAGCACTGATCATTAAGAGTAGTTTTTTCAAGTGATGCTCCTATCAAAAAGATTTAGTTTATATTTTACTCATTTATTCATGGTGGCAAACAGAGGGATTTTCAGGGCTTTTTAGGGCTTTGTATTGGCTTAACCAACCTTGTGCTATACCCGCCAGCATTATCAGTGCCACACCTATCAATTGCTGTGCGGTTAATGTTTCATTAAATAACCACCACGCCAGAGTGACCACCACCACAGGCTCCACATAGGAGAGTGTGCCGTAGGTGATTGATGGCAATTGATTTAGAGCTTTTACTGCAAACAGAATAGCTAAAAATCCCGGAAAGAACCCAATTGCCAGCAGCCAAGCAAATTGATTCAGGCTGGGTACTAAGGGTGTGGTTAACACTAAGGGAAGTAGGCATAAAGCGCCAACACCTAACTGTACCAGCGTACTTTGATAGGGCGAGGCGACACTCGGTTTGCGGTTGATTAGGATAAAGCCACTATAGGTCAGTAACGACAGTAATGCATAAAAATATCCCAATATTTCAGAATCATATAGCGATTGGCTCGATGTCACGGGGAGCATTAATATAAAGCCTGCTAAGGCGAGTACCACACTTGCCATACTGAATCGGTTGAGTCTTTCATTAAACACAAAGTGCGCAAAGAGTGACGCTACCACAGGTGCGAGGTAGATGATCATAATCACGGTTGCCATTTGAGTGTATTGAATAGCCTCGATATAAAAAGCCATAAATCCGGCGAGCATAGCGCCATTTATCAAGGTGCGTTTGCTCGGTTTATGGCGAATTTGCTGTCTTTTTCCCGTTAACAACATATAGACCATTAAAAACAGCGCGCCGAGTAGCAGGCGGTAAAAGGTAATATGTTCGGCTGGCAGAGCTGCAAAGCGTGCGAATACGCCAATCGTGCCCATTAAGGTGGCAGCCAATAGGGCAAAGAGCAAGGCCAAAGTAGGAGGTGGATTCATGTGTCACCTTTAGCGTACAGTCCAGTACTGTAGAAACAGTCCAACGGGTAAGGACGCTGAGTTTGCCCTAAAATATCTAACTAGGCTAGCGAGGTATTCGACTGTACTTTGGGTATCGTGCAAACTAGCTGTTTCGAAGGGGGCTTTTCATGACCCAGGCTATAACGGGGATAGCTTCAGTCTTTAAGTGCTCATCCGCTTGTCGGAGCGAGCAACGATCAATCCTAGGATTTTAATAATCCTTAATAAAGCGCAGAGCGTGTTTGGCTAGCGTAAAATCGGTATTTTCACTGATACGAATTTCGGCGATTAATCGACTAGAAGTAGATTGACTGATAAAGCAATCAAATGTCAGTTCGTTGGTAAGCTGCAAATGAACACGGGAACGATTAGGTGTGAGAGATTTTAATATATCAAAATTTAACGCAATATCGGGATCCTCTTCGTAAAAATAATTAGCATGATAAATAAAGTGTGGCCAATTTTGATTATTTGATTCAATTATATAAGCACAACGATCATTGGCTGGAATAATATTAGATAGCTGTTTTTTGAAATTATTTGTGGTTAGATTGTTTTTAATGAATTTATATTTAGTATCATTAAAAATAACTAGCATCACATCTTGCCTTGTTGAGTTAAGTGGGTTTGAATGAATGTTTTTTAGGGAATGTTTATCTTGTGCAGTATAAATATTGTTTTCGGTGATAGATGACTGACTATCAGGTTGCAGATAATAATTTAGGATTTGATAGTCTGTTAAGTAGTGTTCAATTAAACTGATGTTAGTCATTTCTCCTTCAAAAGATAATGCGTTATTGGACATAGCCTTTAATACACGGTTATCTGTTAAAGGGATAATTTGCTGTTGAACTTCGATTTCATCGCCATCGATATAACATTTTAGCTTATGATATTGGTAGCTGATGGATAATAAATGCCAATAATCATCATTTAAACCACCTGACATCGAAGCCATTTCAATCGATAATAATCGGCTATTAACAACCGATTCAATATTGCCAAGTGCATTTATCTTCACAATAAAGCCCGTATGATTAAATTCACAACAATATTGAAATACTAGTCCTCCATGTTGGTTTTTTATCCAAGCTTGCCAAGTGAAAATATCGAGTGTTTTCGTGCCTAATAAAACGACTTTAGCCGTATTTTCTGATGTTTCTTGAGCGAGGTCTTGAACTAAGTTATTCGAGCTTAAACAAATGTTTTTTGAGGTTTTCATGGGTGACATCCTTGTGGTTATGTCATGCATAAACCTTTGGTTTTATTTCAGACAAATATCATCACAGCGAGGTATTAATTCTATCGCGACCATCGGCCTTGGCGCGGTAAAGCGCGGTATCGGCGGCGCATACCATGGCGAGTGAGGTACGGAACTGGCCATTGACTTCACTGGCAATCCCTTGGCTGGCACTTACCGAGACATAATCCCTGAGCCCTTGGTCAGTAAAACGAATATTATTAATCCCTTGCTGAATTTTTTGCGCTATGGTCAGCGCCATTTTGGCATTGTGATTAGGTAGGATCAGCGCAAACTCTTCGCCGCCGTAACGGGCCGCAAGACCGATGTCGATAGGCACAATAGTGGCGATCACTTTGGCAATTTTTCTAAGGCATTCATCACCTTGGATATGACCAAACTGATCATTAAACACCTTAAAATAATCCACATCGATAATGACTACGCTGATAGGACGCAGTTTGGCGGTGCATTCTTCCCAGTGTTGTTGCAGCATTTCATCAAAATAGCGACGGTTCGCCAGTTGGGTGAGGGAGTCGGTTGCGGCCAACTTGCGCAGCTTTTGGTTTTCCGCCTTATGCTGAGTTAAATCGTGCATCACCATCACAAACACAGGTTCATGGCTGGGAATATAAGAGATAGACAACTCCACATCTTTGGCCTTGCCAGAGGCGCAGATCAGTGTGGTTTCCTGCGCTGGGTGCTGCACGGGGTGACCACAGTTGGTGCCTAATTGCACATCGTGGCTCAGGAGATTGTCATAGCGCGCTTGATGATGTTCGGTCAAAAAATTGCGCCAGTCTTGGCCCTTTAAAGTCGCCTGCGGGCAATCGAGCAGCTCAGCACTGCGCTGATTGCACGAACGGATAAAGCCATTGGCATTCACTAAGATCACGGCTTCGGTTAAATGTTGAATAAAGAGCTCAATTGTCTCGAGGGAAGAATGCTCGAAAAAGTTCAGCGGTAGCTCGGCACTCTTTGCAGGTTGAGTTGCGGGCAATGCAGCATCATCGACAATAGATAAGGCGGGTTGTTGGCGAGCCAGTTTCGGTGAGTTTGTCATTGTTATCTTTCTCCGTGAACTTTAATCATCTGCGCTAGGCGCTTTTCTGAGGATGACTTTATTCTGGTGGAAGAAAAGATACCTTCTGCTTACCTTCTGGTGTAATTATTTGATTTTAAATGTTTTAAATTTTGCCTTCTGAGTCGTTTTGTCTGCAATTAGGATCATGGTTAGCTAGGCGCTTGTTTACATCTCGCAAAATTGAGACTAGATAGCCCCCAATCTTAAGCATTAAGATTGAGTCGAATATTTGTTATTGGGGCAATTTAACGCAGTGTAAGTCCATTAATTTGCTCGGGATGTAGTGCTTGGCTATGGGATTTTCCTCGGCACCATTTGCCACCTTGCTTGTGTTTAAATGCACACATTGCATCCCATCGACCGCTTACACCACTGTACTGGCGACGAAACTCCTTGGCTGAAAGTAACCAGGCATCGGATGCAATCCCTAACTCATTAAGCAACTTAGGTCGTAGGTTATCGATAAAGCCTTTTTTATCATGGCGGATGGCGCGGCCAGTCCAATCGATAAGCTCAAGATAATCGGCAAAATGAAAGGGGATGCCCGTTTGCTGATGGAGATGCGTTGCACCCTCAAATTTTGCAAGGGATTTGCGTGGTAATGGTTGAGTGTTATCTACAGGGGGTTGGGTTATCAGTGGTGTGACGCTGTTAGGGGAAAGTGCATTTAGACGTTCTTGAATCGATGTAAAATCAGAGGATTGCAAAGAATCGGCAATCCCTGCTCGAATGGGGTTTAAATCTACGTACATCATACACGCCAGTAAAGCTTGCTCATCTAGTAACGCTTGGGATTTGAAACGACCTTCCCAAAAGGCGCCTTTACACTCATCTTCTCGATTGGCTTTACGGGCGATCTCTTCATTTAAGCATCGCATAAACCAAGAGATACTACTTAATCGCTCTTGCCACTCGGCAATTAAGGCATCGAGTAACATGCGTTCGCCGTCGATTAATGCATCACCATTCATATACTTAGTGGCAATGGCATGGCCTTTAGTGATTTGGCACCAGCGGCTGATAATATCTTTTTGCGTTAACGATTTGGCCTTCTCGACATCAATTTTAAGCACTAAATGGTAATGGTTGTTCATCACTGCATAGGCGCAAATGTCGATACAAAAGATGGTGGATAATGCTTTGATTTTATAGACAATCCAGCCACGTCTATGCTCATAACTGCGGCCAGTGAGTTTATCCTCACCGCACAGAAAAGCCCTTCTGACACAGCGATTAATCACATGATAGAAGGGTGTTGTATTGGCATCGATAAGCATTCTTCTGGCCGAGGTCATTATCCGCTCCAAACAGACAAGGTGAAGATAATTTAAAGACTAGTAGAAGAGGGGACAAAGCACAAAAAGACATGGCTGTCCCCGCTTTTAAGGCTGTAGACCTCAGTTTTTAGGATGATTGATAACTTGCGGATCTGGGCTTAACACAAGTAAGGTATTTGTTGTATTACTCAACACAAATTGGAATTTAGTGGTGCCTGGGGTTCTATCTAGGTCAACAAGTTGCACTAACATACCATCGCTGCTGATGGTGACTGCATCAACAATTTCATCAAACGGGGTCACAAAACCTACACCGACAAATTTTAGCCCTTTACCGGTTTGGTCATTGAGCAGGTAAGTTACAGTACCCGCTTGAGTAATGGTCACATCACCTGGGCACTGCTGCCCGTTTGCATCGGTATAGATAAATACAGGTTCTCCATTTTCTAGGGTGACATTCACTTTAATAAATTGTGCAAAGCCTTGTGGTGCCGTCATGTTTATTTTCCTTCTGTGGTTAGAATCGAATATTTTTAATATCTTTTTTTTCTAAAAAAAGAATAAGTTCTTTATGTGTATCAAGTTCCCCTAAACAATCTAGCGATTTTGCATAGGAAATCATAAATATTGGGTCTTTGTTTTTTTCAGTAAAAGGCTTTATTTGTTGTTTTACCTTTTTACATAACTCGATGCTGTAAGGTGATTGGCCAAGTTTTTTATAGATGCTAGCTTGTAGTAACTCACTTATAGCAAGGTTTGCTATGTAGGTGATTTCTTGATTAAAATCGTTTACTAATTCTCTATATGATTCGGTTGCTAATTTTGCATGTCGCAAACTCTCATTTAAGTTCCCAATATTTAGCATGAGTTTTGCTTCGGATAAGAAGATTTTTGCAGAGATATCTTTGTATGTTGAGGACTTGACCAATAAAGATTTGTCATCAAAATTGATGTTAGTTGATTTTTCAATTTCCAAATATTGGCTTTTACTTGTGCTTAATTCAAGAAGTTGTGAATAAGAATAATATTTTAATCTTTTCCAACGCTCATTTTCAGGGTCTTGTTTAAATGCAAACTCAATAGTAGCAAGTCCCAAAGAGGCTTTATTCAACGCTTCTGTTAGGCGACCTTGATAACTTAAAAGTGTGGCGATGTTTTGATAACTTCCTGTGAGCCTATCGAGCAAATAAGGTTGTTTTTCAAGATTTTTGGTTGCCAAGGTTTTTTGTATTTCCTCATGGATTTGGATAGCCGTATTTATATCTCCTTGTGATACAGCTGCGCTGGCTAACCAAGAACGAGTATCGGCCACATCGGCAATCAGTTGGCTATCTTCGGGGGCTTTGGCCAGTGCCAATAGCTTTAATCGTAATGACTCCTCAAAATCTTGCTGCGCGTTAGCAAATTCCTGTTGGTTTATGGAAACAGAACCCAGCGAGTTATGGGCATAGGACAGCTCCATCAGCGCATCTTTATCCTCTGGCGCTAGGGCATACATGGTTTGGCTATAGGCTAAGTACTGCTCGAAGAACGGGCGCGATGCGGCCCAATCACTCACATCATATTTAAGCTGTCCCAACCAAAAGGCATTGGCACCTAAGGTTTTTAGTAGGGCTAAGTTGTCTGGCTGCAATTCGAGCAGCGGCAGCATTTTTTCCTGCGCGGCGAGTAGGGCGCTGCGGGCTTCATCGATTTTATTGCGTGAATAGGCGACTTCGCCCATGGCCTCTAAGGTCTGCCCATGTTGGAAGCGGGCATCGAAGCTTAAGTACTTCTCATCGTCTTGGCTGGAGAAATCCGTGAAATATTCCAATGCCTTATTACTGATGCCATCGAGTAAGTCCATCCGGCCGATGCCGCGCATCTTATCGGCGAAGTCACCCACCATAAACCCGAGTAGATCTTCGGCGGCGAGGCGTTTTTGCTGGGCCAGCTTTTCGGCTTCGATACTGCGAACACTCATAATGACCGAGGTTAAGGTGAGTACGCACAGCAGGGCGACTGTGATGCGTCTCGTCCAGCGCAGCATAGTGGCGCGTTTGCTGGAGGCGGCAATAAAGTCGGTTTCTCGCTCGTCTAAGTCAAATAAGGGATTTTGCCTAAGGCTTTGGGCCTCTTTTAAGGGTTTACCCTCGGCCAGCAAATAGGCGCTGTGTTTGGCTTCGCTTAGCCAGCGCTGGGATAAATGCTGTAGTCGGCTCTTAATACTGAGGCTGTCGTTATGTTCGCTGATCCACGCCGTCGCCCTTGGCCAGCGGCGCAGCAGGGCTTCGTGGGCGATGCTAAAACAGGGTTCACCATTTTGCAGATGGGACACAAATAAGCGGCTATCGACCATGGCTTGCACTAGGGCGGTTTCGGCCGCGCTTTGCAACTGCGACCAGCGGGCGGTGCGGCTGGTGATGGATTTTTCATCCTCACGCAGGGTGACTAACAGGGACAAAATCCGCGGCAGACTGGCTTTTTCGGCCTCAGTTAAATGGGAGATGGCCTGCTCGGCATTTTTACCGATAGCGCCTTCGATGCCGCCCAAGGTGCGATACACAGAGACCAATAGTTTGTCATCGTCACTGCGTTGTAAATACAGCGCCTGTAAGGTGTATTGCAGCATGGGCAGCGCATCTGGATTGCTGGCGGCATCGCTACAGAGCATTTCATCGAGCGGCATGGCGGTGTCGCTGTCAATGTCCCAAGTTAAATTGGCGGCAATCGCCGGCAGGCGGATCATTTGCAACAGCTCGGTGCGCGTGGGCGGCGCTAAGTCGAAATGGGCACCGCGGGCTTTGCCCGCCATCAGGCTGGGGTAATTGACCAGCAACGGATAAAAATCGTTGCGACAGGCACTTAGAATCAACACCGCATGGGAAGTGGCAAGACGCTCTAACAACTCGATAAAGGCACTGCGCTCGGCGTCGCTAAACAGCGGCGATGATAATAGCACCTCTAATCGATCGATAAATAAGCTAAAGCGTGGCGTCGCATAAGCATGATTTTTAAGGCTTTGTTTGCATATCTCGACAATGCTCTGCGGATCTTGCTCAAGCTTGGCTGCAAGCGTATCTGCGCTCATGCCCTCAAATACTGGGGTGTCGTTTAGTTCCCAGTCGAGCATGGCGCTAGCCAAATCGGTGAGCAGTTGTCCCTTGCTGACATCGGCAAAATCGAGGCTGCTATAGGCCACAACCCCAACGCCATTAAAGCCATTGGCGGCCATGAGGTTAGGCAATACGCCGGCATTAATTAAGGAGGATTTACCGCTACCACTGGGGCCTAAAATTAAGCAGAAGGCGCGGCCAAAATGGATTTGCTGGCTAATGCGATTCAGCAACGTGCTAATTTGTTCGCTACGGCCGAAGAACACGTCGGCATAGTTGGCGCTGTAGGCTTGCAGGCCTGGAAACGGCGAACCACCTTGCCAAGTTTGTGGCGTGGCGCTGGCCTCGTGGCCGACGGGAAAGCGCACCTCGGCTAAGGTGCGATAACCACGTTTGCGAATGGTCTCAATGTAACGGGATTCGGTGGCACTATCGCCTAAGGCGCGACGTAACTGGTTGATAATCTTATGCAGTGGATTGTCGCCCGTGTCGACCCCAGGCCAGCAATGGCTGACAATTTCGTCACTGCTGACCACTTCACCGGCGTTTTGGCAGAGAAATAACAACACATCCATTGCCTTAGGTTCAAGTTGTTTAACTTGTTTACCAAGGAGTAGGCTGTTGGCGCTGGGATTGACTTGCCATTCACCAAAAAAAAATGTGCTGTCACTCATAGGATTTCCATTGCTTGAGCATCGACTAAGGCGGAGGAATCGCGGTGCCGTTAGCCATTGTTATTTTTATATTCCATTTGCATATGTTGCTATGGGGTTTTGCGTCAAAACATTGGCATTATGCCTAGACTCCTTGTTATTTAAAAGAAGTAAGCTTTTATAATCAATGTAAATTTTATCTTGAAATTGTGACAGCATGTTGTGCTGATACCCATGTGTTGTCACAGGGTTGGGGGATTGCGCGATAATTGCACTTTCGCTTGGGTAAACGCTTGGCTTGGCAGCACAAACTCGGATGACGGGTAAAAAAAGAGTGCCCAAGGTGGGCACTCAAAGCGGTTGGGAAGGGAGAAATAGGTTAGGCTAAATTGAGTTAGCGCGTAAGCACCAGTGCGTTGGCCTGAAAACTTAACCGTGCCATTTGCCCTTGGTCTTGCAGCTCTAGCTCGTTGAGTTCAAAGGGCGGTTGTAGACCGGAGGCTTGGATAAGTTTGGGGTCAAACATCAGCTTGAGTTTGGGGGATTCGGGCGTTAACCAAGTCGCCGCTTGGGTGCGCATGATCGCGACCTTTTGGCCCTCGGCATTGGTGCCCGTGAGCACGCCACTCAAACCAAAGCGTCCCGCCTCGGCGACAGTTAGCTCAAAGTTGACTTGATTTGGCACGCCTTTATCCCAGATGGTCAATACTTCTGGTTTGATGCTGGCGGAATTGACATAGGACTTAAAGGCGGTTTTCACCGTGCGCAGCACTGGGCGGCCATCGACTTGAGTCTGGACTGTAACTTCGATTTCACTCAGCCCCGCATTGCTGCTGGCGAGGGGCAAGTCTGCGGGCACTAAAGCCTGCCATTCATCCCCCTGTTTCACCATGGCCAGCGCTTGCTCTGTACCATCGGCTTGTTTGAGTTTGGCCTTAGGCGCAAATTGATTATCGCTTTGGCTTAATACCAATTATATTAATTATGTGATCTAATTGGTCATCAGTTTTTAATCATACAAAATATGAATAATCCCCACATCGCAGCCTTAGTAAAATCGGAGAAAAGTGCACGCAAACGTATGCGCTATCTTGCCTTACTCCATTTCACTGAAGGTCATTCTCGTACCGCCATCGCAAGCATGCTTAAGGTCAGTAGAACCAGTGTCAATCGCTGGGTCACCGCCTATTTAACCCATGGGCTGACTGGCCTTGACGATGCGCCCAATCCGGGCCGTCCTGCGACACTGTCCATCGCACAACAAGCTAAGCTTAAAGCGTTCGTACAGCACAGAAGTCTATCTGAACAAGGTGGCAGGTTGATGGCCAAGGATGTCGGCCTATTTATTCAGTCTGAATTTGGTGTGACGTTCAAGCAAGCAAATATCTACCGCTTGCTGCATCAACTTGGCTTCTCATGGATTACCACTCGCTCTCGCCACCCGAAACAATCTGAGGCTATACAAGAGGCTTTTAAAAAACTTCCGGATGGCAACGATCCTTAACACACCTGGGCACGTTGCACTCGATCGCATTGACGTTTGGTTTCAAGATGAAGCCCGCTTTGGCCAACAGAATACCACCACCCGTATTTGGGCTGAGAAAGGGACCCGTCCACGGGCCGTCAAGCAGCAACAATTTGAATCAGCGTATCTATATGGCGCCGTGTGTCCGGCAACGGGGGCGACACAAGCGATTATTGCCCCGCATGCCAATAGCGAATATATGAACGAGCATTTAAAACTGATTTCAGCCGCCACCGCATTTGGGCGCCATGCGCTGGTCATCATGGACGGCGCAGGCTGGCATCAACAGGATTTGGCCGATGACTTTGATAATCTGACGCTTCTCAAGTTGCCACCTTATTCACCGGAGTTGAATCCAATAGAGCAGGTATGGCAATGGCTGCGTCAAAATGTGTTGGCCAATCGTTGTTTTAGTGGTTATGACGATATTGTCGAACAGTGCTCTATCGCATGGAATACCTTCATTGAGAAGAAAGCAAGAGTGATAGAATTGTGTACTAGACCATGGACAATTTTGACCAGTTAGTTAATGGAATTGGTATAAGGCGAGTTTTACCCCAACCGTTTGGGCATCGGCCGCAATTGCGCTGGGCGCCTTGATGCTTAGTTGATAGGGCGAGCCTTTTTCCTTCACGTTGACCAAATAGTTCGCCTTAGCGACCAAGGGCTGGCTGACTTGTAGGCGATATTCTCCGGCCGTGGCTTTTTCAGACATTTGCAGGGCGCTGGAGTCATCGGCTAAGCCTGCGCTTGCTAGGGCGTCGGCGCTCACCAGCGATTTAACCAAGGATTCCGTGGCTTGCGGACTGGCGTTTTTCCCCTGCGGCGTTTGGCCTATCCGCTGAATTTGCACCCGCTCGGGGGCAACGGCATCGGCATGCATTAAGGCGCCTGTGCTGACATCGCCACGGGGCGCAATCCGCACTAAGCTGCCCGCTTGGCTTAAGTTGAGCTGCACGCCAGCATTTAGCTCGGCGCCGGTGACATTTAGCCAATACTCATCACTTTGGCTTGCCTGCTCAAGCACGGGTTGACTGGCTTGGTATTCACCATAGAGCGGAGTGATAAAGCTGACGTAATCGGTACTGGTATTAATTGGCGCGAGAGTTGGCGAGGCGATATTAGTATCGACAAGGTCGCTCTGCGTCGGCGCGGCTAAGGTTAAGCCCTTGGCATACATTGGGCTGGCTTCTTTTTGTGGCTCAGGCGTGGGTGAATCATCCTGACAGGCACCGAGCAGGCTAGCAAAGATGACCAAGCTGACCGCTTTGCTTAAGGTGCGGAGTGTAAAAGGTGGCATAGTGAGCTCCTTAAATATGATTGCGGATCAGCGTGTCTAAGTTAAAGCAGGCACGGCGACTCTGCTGATGGCTTAACGGTTCTTGGCCTCGGGTCTTTTGTTTATCGGTGAACCAGACTGTGCCTGCGGCTTTTTGGGAGCTGCAATTTAAGAAGCCGTCGGAGCAGCTATCGAGCCAGTTTTGGGTGGTTTCGAGGGCGACCTGATATTGATAGCCAGCGCAGTAGCTGTCGCTGTCCCAAATGGCGGAATCCACATCCGAGCCGACAACCACCTCGAAGGGCTTACCTAAACTCGGGCGACCCGAGGTGCCATAGAGCCAAGTGTTGTTGTAGTTTGCCATCCAGCCGACTTGCTGCTGTTTGACTGCATTGCTGCCATAGCCTAAGAGCCAACCTAGAGTCGTTTCGAACACATTGCCTTGATTGACTGCATCGGCCAGCGGCGTGCCGCCACTCGATGGCGCGAGGGCGATGACTCTGGAGGTGGCTTTGATCACCGCAGGATAACGGCTGTCCCAGGTGGGGTTTGATAAAATCCAGCGCACCACATTACCGCCATTAGAGTGGGTGAGCAGGATTAAATCATCAATATTCTTCGCTTGAATAAAGCTATTGAGCTGAGTGGCGAGGCAACCCGCGGCGGCTTCTTCCCACATATATTGGTCGAAGTCACAGTTGATGACAGTGTAATTATTGGGGACGGGTATCCCTTGGCGCACTGAGTTAACAAATTCCGAAGTCCAATAGTCGGCTAACGCATTGGTTTGTTTTCCGGTTCCGTGAACAAAGGCGATACCTGTTGCGGCAAAAACCGCGGGGCTGACAGCTAACAGACCCAAGAGCATTAAGGTGTTTTTTATCTTCATGGGTGTTTCTCATCTCTAGTGATTGAGCGCGGCCTTACAGTGCATTGCAATCGTGAACATTAATCAGGTGTCTGTGTCGATTGACATCGCTGCACTCTGGTGCAAGGCAATCTTAGGCTGGTTTTAAGGAATGCTGCGCAGTAAAACCACTGGGAGTAAAAGTTTACAAGCTGAGTGACCTTGCTATGGTGGACAGGGTAGACTCTTACTCTGGCTTATTAACCTAGTCGCAACATTTGGGGCTGGCAAGCAAAAATTCGCTATACAATTTAATGACATAGCGACAATCTTTTGACTTTGTTTTAATATGACCTAACCGACAGCTAATTGCTTGATCAGTAAACGCTAATAAAACGTATAGCGTATTTAGCCGTTTGAATTGGCTGGGATGGCTCAAAAATTATTTTTACTTTAACGTTTTGGATCGTTATTGGTTCTATAGCGTTTTCACACTTATTGGGAGGCACCTTTGGCCATCACACAACAGGAAATGAGCCGCTGTTTAACCGAACTCAATTGCCGTAGCAATTTTTCGGTGAAGAGCATTACCGAATATATGTTGCCAGGTACTAAGGAAGCCTTTTACCTGCATATGGATGGCAAAACACCGCAACTGATTATTCGCCCCGCGTTTGAGATATTTTCGGGTGAATTTACCACCTTAGCAGGCGTGCATGCTAAATATGACTATTACCACAGCGCGGAAATGACGCGATTTCCCAAACGTTTACATAAAAGTCTGACTGAAACCCACTATGGATTGGCCTTTAGTTTTGATTCCATTGAGGCGGTGCAGCAATTTATTGAGCGTTTAAGCGCTATCGTCAAAGGGGCTTAGGATTTCATCAAAGATAAATACAAGCCTTAAGAGTGGTTTTAAACCTCTGATATTTTAGGCTTAAGCTTTTAGGTTAAATTCCTCAATTTTAACCAAAATGAGGAATTTAACTGCTGCCTTTTCCAGCAGCTTTTCAGTATATTCATCAATAGATGAATTCTGCCGGAGAGGCTTATGTCGCTTATCCCTCGTCGCCCAAGAGGTGTGGTTCCCTTTGCCGCCCAATCTGGGCTGTCTATGGCTGCGGGTCGTCCGAAGGGCAACTCTGATGCACGTCAACGGCTGATCACCGCCGCGGTGACGCTCTTTAGTGAACGCAGTTATCCCACTGTTTCTACCCGTGAAATAGCCCGTGAGGCCGAGGTGGATGCGGCGCTTATTCGTTATTACTTTGGCTCTAAGGCTGGGCTATTCGAGCAGATGGTGCGTGAAACCCTCGAGCCTGTGATTGCGCGTTTGCGTGAAATCTCCTGCGCTCAAGCACCTAATGATATTGGCGAACTGATGCAGATCTATTATCGGGTGATGGCACCTAATCCCGGATTACCCCGATTAATCGTGCGTGTGTTGCAGGAAGGCGATGGCACCGAGGCCTATCGGATCATGTTGTCGGTGTTTGAGCAAATTCTGTCCCTCTCGCGCCAATGGGTTGAGTCGGCATTAGTGAATGCTGGATTACTCAAAGCAGGGTTAGACCCCAATTTAGTGCGCCTGAGTTTTATCAGTTTGATGGTGTTTCCGCTGATTGCTCCCCCGGTTTTAATGCGTCAGTTTGGCCTGTTTAGTAGCAATGCCGAGGACTTACAACGTTTGGCACTGCACAATATGCAGGTGTTTACCCAGGGCGTTTTGCGTGAACCTAGGAGTGAATGATGAGTGTATCTAATGGGTTAGCTGTGATGTCGGTTAAGGCGCGACGACTATATCCCCAAAGATGGGGCAAGCTGGTGACGAGTCTATTGGTCGCGGCGCTGTTGCTGCAATTGACGGCCTGCGGCGATGAATCCCCCCGAGTGCTGGGTACGGTTGAGCGCGATAGGTTAACCCTCACCGCCCCTGTGGGGGAGTTGATCAAGCGGATAAATGTGGTCGAAGGCCAGCAAGTGCAGGCGGGGGAAGTGTTACTTGAGCTTGACAGCACCGCCGCTCAGGCGCGCCTTAGCCAGCGTCAGGCCGAGCTTAAGCAAGCCAAGGCAAAGCTGGCGGAAGCGGTAACGGGGGCTCGCTCGGAAGACATAGATAAAGCCCGCGCCGCCCTTGATGGCGCCAATGCCAGTGTTAAAGAGGCGCAGCAGAGTTTTGAGCGTACGCAGCGGTTATTTAAGACTAAGGTGCTCAGTCAAGCAGATTTAGATGCTGCGCGCGCGGCGCGTGATACCAGCCTTGCCAAGCAAGCCGAAGCCGAGCAGAGCCTAAGACTGCTGCAAAACGGCACCCGCAGCGAGCAACTCGAGCAAGCCAGAGCCGCAGTCGAGGCGGCCATGGCTGGCGTGGCGCAGGAGCAAAAAGCCCTCAAGGATTTAAGCCTAGTGGTGGCGAGAGCCGCAATGGTGGATACCTTGCCTTGGCGGGTGGGTGACAGGGTGGCCGCAGGTAGCCAACTTATTGGTTTATTGGCAATTGAGCATCCCTATGTGCGGGTATATCTACCTGCGACTTGGCTCGATAGGGTCAAGGCGGGTAGCCAAGTGAAGATCCTTGTCGATGGCCGCACGCAGCCTATTGCAGGCACTGTGCGTAATATTCGCAGTCAACCGGCTTACACTCCTTTTTATGCCTTAAATGAACGCGATAGGGCACGACTGATGTATCTGACCGATATTGATATTGCGCTAGAGGGGCAGGATTTACCCACGGGAATGGCCCTTGAGGTACAACTGCCATGAGTGCACAACAGGCTTCAGCAGGGGGAACAGTCGCTGGGACATCAGCGGCTGAAACATCAACCGCGGCATCTGAGTTTGCTATCGAAACCCGTGGTATGACCCGCGCCTTTGGCGGCATCAATGCGGTAGAAAATCTCGATTTGGCGATCCCTAAGGGCACAATTTATGGTTTTTTAGGCCCCAATGGTTGTGGTAAATCGACCTCTATTCGGATGTTGACTGGGCTGCTTAGTCCGACCTCGGGGGATATTCGGGTGCTGGGCGAAACCTTGCCCGGCGCCGAGGAAAAACTGCGCCGCCGCATTGGCTATATGACGCAAAAATTCTCCCTCTACGACAACCTGTCGGTGCGGGAAAATCTCGAGTTTGTGGCGCAAATTTATGGGCTGAATCGTCGCCAAACTAAGGCGCGTTTGGCCGAGTTATTAAGCTTGTACGATTTGGCGGGGCGCGAGAAGCAAATGGCGGGCTCCATGAGTGGCGGGCAAAAACAGCGTTTAGCCTTGGCCGCCGCGACCTTACATCACCCCGAGCTGTTATTTCTCGATGAGCCGACGTCGGCGGTCGACCCTGAAAATCGCCGCGAGTTTTGGGAGCGGCTGTTCGACCTCTGCGCCCAAGGCACCACGATTTTAGTCTCAACCCACTATATGGATGAGGCCGAGCGTTGCCATGGTCTGGCGATTTTAGAGCGTGGGATAAAACGCGCCGATGGCTCGCCGCAACAACTCATGGCGGCCATGGGCGCGCGGGTCATTGAAGTGTCGGGGGAGGATTTACGCAAGCTTAAACAGTCGCTTATCAGCGATGCCAATGTGTTATCGGCGGCGCAGATTGGCAGTCGTTTACGGGTATTAGTGCAAAGTTCGATTGCAGATCCGCTGGCTTGGTTAAGCCCAAGGGTTGCTGGGCGGGCACTGACCGAGGTGCGCCCAAGCCTTGAGGATGTGTTTGTGACTTGCACGGGCGGACGTGCCCAACTGGCGCCGCCAAACGGCAGTCAGGCCACGATAGTGGAGACTCAAGATGCTAGGTAGAATTTGGGCCGTGGTGGTCAAAGAACTCAGACAGTTATCGCGGGATCGCATGACCTTCGGCATGATAGTGATGATCCCCTTAGTGCAGTTGATGCTGTTTGGGTATGCTATCAATACCGATGCGCGTCATTTGCCCGCAGGTTTAGTCAATTTAAGTGACTCCGCCTATAGCCGTGCTTTAGTCAAGGCGGTAGAAGCGACCCAAGTCGTTGATTTTAAAAATCGCTATTTGAGTGTCAACGAGGCGGAAGCAGCGATCACCCGCGGCGAAGTGAAAGCCGTGCTGTATTTAGGTGCCGATCTTGACGAGCGTTTAGTACGGCATCCGGCGTTTGCAGGGCAGACCTATTTTGCCGAGCCTGTCGGTCAATGGTTGGTGGATGGCTCGGATACTGTGGTCGCCTCCACCATTCGCAGTTTAAGACAAATGCCGCTGGATGAAATTGCGGGCAGGGCGGTCAAATCCAATCCCCCCAGTTTTGAGGTGGTGCAGTATTTTAACCCTGAGCAGCGATCTGTGGTGAATATCGTCCCCGGCCTCTTAGGGGTCATTTTGACTATGACCATGGTGATGTTTACCTCGGCCGCGATTGTGCGCGAACGCGAGCAGGGCAATATGGAGTTTTTAATCACCACACCTGTGAGGCCGCTTGAGCTAATGCTAGGAAAAATCACGCCTTATGTGTTAGTCGGCTTTGTACAATTGGCGATTATTCTTAGCGCTGGGCATTTGCTGTTTGCCGTGCCGATTCGCGGTGGTTTGGACTCGATTGCGCTGGCGGCCATGTTGTTTATCTGCGCCAGTTTGACCTTAGGCCTAGTGATTTCGACCATAGCGAAAACCCAGTTACAGTCGATGCAAATGACGGTATTTATCCTGCTGCCATCGATTTTGTTGTCGGGTTTTATGTTCCCCTACGAGGCCATGCCCGTAGCGGCGCAGTGGATTGCCGAGGCGTTACCCGCGACTCACTTTATGCGCATGTCCCGCGCGATTGTGCTTCGGGATGCCGAGGTGAGTGACTTGCAATTTGATGCCTTGTGGATGATTGGTTTTACCTGCTTGGGGCTGCTGGTGGCAAGCCTGCGCTTTTCTAAACGTTTGGATTAAGGGGCTGACTCACGCTTTAGGCGCGAGTTTTGATTTAACGCAAATTATGCGTAAAGATTTGGACTAAGTAGTTGAAATGGATGTTAGTTACTTTAGAACTCGCTTACACTGCTGCTAACAAAATGTTCCTTTTATGTGATGGCTTAGTGTGTCCCTTCGCGCGATTTATGCAGACCGATTTGTGTAAATCGATACCTGAGGTTATCAGCTCAGTGAATGTGAAGGCCTATTCGGCTGAGCAGCGCGATGCGCATCAACGTTGCATCATACACAAAAGGAATAGAGATTTAGCTTAGCGAAGGAATTCTGTATGCCTGCGATTGTGTGTCAAAGTGCCCTCGAAGCGGTTTCACTGATCCAAAGTGGCGAAACCCTGTGGACCCATTCCATGGGCGCAACTCCAAAAGTCCTATTAGATGCGCTGGCAAAACATGCGCTCACCCTTGAAAATCTCACCTTATTACAGTTACATACCGAAGGTGCTGAATCCTTAAGTCATCCCGATTTACGTGGGCATTTGCGCCATCGCTGTTTTTTCGGTGGGGTGCCTACAAGGCCGTTATTACAAAGTGGCGATGCCGATTATGTGCCGATTTTCCTCTCTGAAGTGCCTAAACTATTCCGCTCCGGCGAGCAAAAAATCGATACCGCGATTATCCAAGTGTCGCCGCCGGATAAACATGGCATGTGTTCCTTAGGAATTTCGGTGGAGGCCACTTTAGCCGCCTGCCAAGTGGCGGGTAAAATCATTGCCCATATTAATCCACAAATGCCCCGCACCCACGGCGATGGTTTTATTCATATCGACCGTTTTGCCGCCGTGTATGAGCAAAGCGCCAGTTTACCCATTCATTCGTTTGCCACTGGCGATGCTGTGAGTCTGGCGATAGGGAAAAATGTGGCTGAATTAGTCCGCGATGGTGATTGTTTGCAGATGGGTATTGGCGCGATTCCCGATGCGGTATTGTCCTGCCTGACCGAGCACAAAGACTTAGGCGTGCATACCGAATTGTTTTCCGACGGGATTTTGCAATTAGTTGAAAAGGGCGTGATTAACAATAGTAAAAAGCGCTTTTACCCCGGAAAACTGGTTACCGGTTTTGCCTTAGGTAGCCAGAAGTTATATGACTATGTGGATGATAATCCTGCGGTTATCTTTATGGATATCGAGCAAGTTAACGACACGTCTATTATCCGTAAAAACCCCAATGTAATGGCGATTAACTCGGCGCTGCAGGTCGATCTCACAGGGCAAGTGTGTGCCGATTCCATTGGCACTAAGATCTATTCGGGCGTGGGTGGCCAGATGGACTTTATCCGCGGCGCAGGGCTGTCCGAAGGTGGCCGCTCTGTGATTGCGCTGCCAAGTACGGCCTCTGGAGGTCGGGTTTCTCGCATCGCTAGCGTGTTATCTCCTGGGGCGGGGGTGGTAACTACCCGCGCCCATGTTCATTACATAGTGACCGAATATGGCGCGGCTAATCTTCGTGGCCGCTCGCTACGTGAACGGGCACAGGCCTTGATTAATATCGCCCATCCGGATTTTCGTGAGCAACTTTGCCGCGACGCCTTTGAAGTGTGGGGATTAAGTCTCTAGCCTTGTAAATCATGGCGTTATTACTTAATGCCTATTGCTGTGTTGTTATGCCTTTCAATGCTGAGATGAAGAAGCGTAAAGCGAGAATTTATTCAAGGAGGCTTTTGAACTGAGTTTAGCTTGTATTCTTGCTTCATATACCAACAGCCTTCAACTCACTCTTAATGTAAAAAATCAGCACAAGTGCTGATTTTTTACATTGAAATAAGCTTTGTTAAGCTTATTTGCCTGAGCAACCATAGGTGGTGAGGTAAGTATCGGCCGCTTTAGCATTGACGATACCATAACCAAAGTAGATATCTTTACCTGCTGCGCCCGCATCCATTGCGGTTGCTTTTAACGCTTTGCGAATTTGGGCTCCAGTACATTGAGAATGGTTAGACCACACGAGTGCTGCAATACCCGATACCGCAGGGGTTGCCATCGATGTTCCGCTCATAAAACCATAGTCAACTGCGCCAATCGAGATCGTCGCATTTTGTGCGGCAACAAGGCGAGCTCTATCTTCAAGCGCTGCACCTACTGCCGGAATACTGGTGGCATTAGTATCTCCCAAAGTGCCGTAGAGCATACCGGCGGTGTTATTGATCAGAATTGCACCCACGCCACCAGAGTTTTCGCAGTTAAGTACTTTATCATGGAAGGAGATCACACCGCGGTCGATCACACAGATCTTACCGTTAGCGCTAGAGTCTACTGCTTGAGCTGTTCCCATAAAGTAAGTATTGCCCGTGGCTGAACCAGCGTTTTCCATCGCTGAGGAGACTACATTCGCGCCATCGACGCTTAAGGTTGATGCCGTTGCCATCCCAGCTGGGTAGGTTGAGAGTGTATCGACACCGCCTGCGGTGACTTCGACACAGATACCGTCATCATTGACAGCTTTTTTACCGCGACCACTTAAACAGCTGGGATATTGAGAGAAATCGGCAATCTTATTGTTCGCATCGTTAGCGCCGATCATCATGACGGATGGATATCCCGCAGGGTAAGATCGTACTGAATTACCGTCATTACCAGCAGCGGCTACCACTAAGCCTCCGGCAGCAGTAAAGGCATCAAAGGCATTCTTTTCGGTATTGTTTGCCGCACCACCACCTAAGCTCATGCTGATAATCTTAGCGCCCGCATTGCTACATTTGTTGGCTGCATAGGCTAAATCAGATGAATAGCCCCAACCCGATGCATTGAATACTTTTACGATGTGCATAGGTACGCCAGGTGCCATACCGACGACACCAATATTATTGTTGGCGGCGCCAATGGTGCCCGCAACGTGCGTGCCATGTGGGCCACCATTTTGGAACCAATTTCCTGTACCTGAATCGTTATCGCCAGTAATGTTGTTCCAGTTAAAATCGGGGTTTGAGCTATCTAATCCTGAGTCAATAATACAAACCTTCATGCCTGCATTTGGGTTAAAAGTCACTTGGTTTGCACGGGATTGATATACCGCATATGGCGTGACTTGTTGGGTCATAGGATTACCCGCATCATCGTTATACTGCGCCATAGGATGACGACGAACGTCTTCTTCAATCAGGGTAATATGAGGATTATTTAATAGGCCTTTGACTTGGGCGAGATCTTTACCTGTAAAAGTTGCAGCAATAAATTCATCCCCTTCAAGATTTATTTCACCACCAAGCTTTTTAGCGAGTGCTTTAACAATACCTTTATGGCCTTCTTCGACTTGAATGACATAACGATTGTCATCCGCATGGGCTTGGGTAATAACGCCTACAGATACGGCAATAACGGCACTGGCTATTTTGGTTAATTTCATTGTGCTTGCTCCATTTGTTATCAAGGTTATAAGACCTAAGTGACACGGAGCATCTACTTGCGCTCCTATGCGCAGACGAGAGTCTGCTGACTTAAGCGAATTCAACCTAACACAGGAAATTGTTTTTAACAAACAAATTACAAATGTAGCAATTTGTAAACATTTGAGCGGTAAGCAAAGGGTGACAATGAGCGCAGCGTTAATAACTAAGCCATGCAGGGGTAATATATTGGCTAATTTTCTTTAAGTTATTTAAATATATTTATTTTTTGTTGATAAGGCCTTGGGGTTAGGGTTTGTGACTGCTTGGTTTGCACTGCTCGCCAAGCAAATCTCACTTCATGATTTGATGGGTTTTATACCAATAATTACCAACTTTAGTGCGGTAAAGGTCGTAACTTCTGGGGTTTTCTTGCAAAGTTTAATGGCTGTGATCATTCTCTTTGAGTTGCAAATCAACTTTAACAATAAGAGCAGAGCCGAAGTTTATATCCACAGCAGTAATGTTGAAGATGAGTATCTGTTTGCGCTAAAAAAGCCTATGAATGGCGTATCAATAGCGATAAAAATCGCCGCTATGGCAATAAGAAATGGAGCATACAAATCCTTTGATTGGGCTCAACTCGACACTAAAAGTAAACAAATGCTAAAAACCATCGGGCTGGATAAGGTCGACTTAAAGTCAGCGATACAACGAAATTTGAAATAATGTTGTGCCGTTAGAAAATCTCTATGCCATTAGATAACACGCTTGTTACTCCGTTCAAAGCCACACTAACACATTGAATTTGAATAGTATTTCTTAAATCATCCACATAAAACCTTTTATGTCTTTTCATTTGATGTCTATGCCGGATAAGCTGAATTAACTCTGTTTTAATACCGAATCGGATTGCCAGTATTGCTGAGCCCATTCCCCGTCGGGAGAATAGTCTGCGTCATACCAAAGCCCTGATACCATCTAAAAGCTTCGTTGATACGATATGTTGGATATTTTGCAGCCATTACACTGATGGTGTTGATTTAACTTTTTGTTTTTATTTTATAAATTCCGTTTAATTACTTGCCGTGCTTTCTCCTGCCTCTGACTTCCACAATATACTGTTGATTTAAATGTTATACATATAATGTATTTTACTGATTGGTTAACTAGGTCAATAAACGGTCATGGGAAAATTATTACAATTGCACTGGATTTGTTTACTCATCTTTAAAATTGATACGGGGTATTTAAATGGAAGGTTTGCGCCGCTTGCTAGGAAACATGACAGTAACCAATAAGTTAAGGCTTGGTTTTGGGATCTTGTTATTGCTGATATTTATTGTAGCAGCGGCTGGATACAGGGGACTTACCTCAATCGATATCAGTAGTCGTCGGTTAGAGTTTATTGCCAATGTCGATAAAACCTTGCTTGCGGCCAAGGCCGTGCGATTAGAATTTATCGCAAATGGCGATTTAACAAAATTAGATGAACTCCAGAGCTTAATTGAAAATACAAAAAGTGGTTTACAGCAACAATTGTCAGAGTATAGCGATGCCTACGATAGACAGTATCTTCAAGAATCATTAGTGGCGATGGAACGATATCATCAATCAATAAATCAGTTTAGTGATGTGTTTAAGCATAAACAGGCATTAAAAGTCACAGGTGCCCAAGTGGGAGCAAAGTTGGTTGCCACTTATGCGGAATTGGTAGATAGAATGACCAACAAGGCTCAAGCGACCCAAAATACTGAATTATTAAAAGATGCCTTAAGTGTTAGCCAGCAAATGACCATGTTACGTTATCACATTCGAGGCTATGTCTATGATGCTAGTGATCTTAATTTAAAAACGGCAAAAGATGCGATTGCCAGATTATCTCAGACTATTGCCACTCTTAAGGGGGAAGATACTGCGCAAGCCATACAGATACTGGATCGGTATGACCAAGATATTGATGCGTTGGTCAATGTTAACCGTGATATGGCTAACCTAACACAGTCAATGGGCGAGGCTGCACAAACATTGATGGTGAATATTCGTGAATTAGTTGACATCCAAAAGCATCAGCGGGCAGACGCGGATGCTCAAGCCAAGGAGGTGGTACTCGGTACATTAATTGTTGCCTTGGTCGTCGGTCCCTTACTGGCTTGGTTAATCAGTGGACAAATTGTTGGGCCACTTAAACAAACCCTTGTTACAGCGAGAAAAATTGCCGAAGGTGATTTAAGTAGCACTATTCACTCAGAGCGTCAGGATGAGATGGGAGAACTATTGCGTGCTATGGATGAAATGAATAGCACCCTTAGGCAAATGTTGGCACAAATAGGTGATAGCGTGGTGCAGTTGGCTTCATCGGCTGAGGTGCTTTCTTCGGTCACAGTACAAAATAGTGTGGGGATGCAAAATCAGCGTAGTGAAACTGACCAAGTCGCTACCGCGATTAATGAAATGGCTGCGACAGTACAAGAGGTCTCAACGAGTGCTGAAAATGTTGCATTAGCCGCTAAAGAGGCGGATCACACCACTGCGGTAGGTAATAAAAAAGTTATCGAAGCGGTTAGCCAAATCGAACTTTTAGCCAAGGAAATAGCGACCACTGCACATGCAATGGAGCGCTTACAATCGGAAAGTGTCAGTATTGGTGCCGTCCTTGATGTGATCAAATCGGTTGCACAGCAGACTAATTTACTCGCACTAAATGCGGCCATTGAAGCTGCAAGGGCTGGTGAGGCGGGACGGGGATTTGCAGTGGTGGCCGATGAAGTGCGAAGCCTTGCGAGCCGCACACAATCCTCTACCGAAGAAATTGAAAATATGATTGTTAACTTGCAAAAAGGGACATCGGAGTCGGTACAAATGATGACCAAAAGCCGAACATTGAGTGATGGCGCAGTGTCATTATCCCGCGAAGCCGGTGAGATGTTAGTGGATATTGCCGTTGCGGTTAGCCGTATTCAGGATATGACACATCAAATCGCTGCAGCCTCGGAAGAACAAAGCGCTGTGGCAGAAGATATTAATAAAAGTATCGTGAGAGTGAGGGATATTGCCGAACAAACCGCTGATGGCGCAGCAGAAACAGCAAGCTCCGCCGATAATCTTGCTAGCCTTGGCGTTACGCTAAAAGGATTAGTAACACGTTTTCAGTTATAGGTTCGACTGATCTTATTCGTGAGTATTACTGACTATGACAAACAGGCCGTAGATATCCTTAATGTGATGATTTATAGCATTTAAATTTCTACGGCCTACTTCTTATGTTAGTAGGCCATAATTTCTAGTTGCTCGACGATCTGGTTGCCTTGCTCAAGCCCTACATGATTCACAATCTTCGCTTTAATTAACTCAACATAGTTTGGCTGGATATTGTCGTCATCATCAAAAAGAGCGTCGCCTGCGTCGGAGATTAGTGCTGCTAACGCATTAAAACAGCGAGACATTTGGGCTAAATCGGTAAAAAGAAGGTTGGGCTTCCAACCACATGCGCCATGGCGAGCGAAAAGAATGTGTTCATCCTTTAAATGATAAATTAAGGGATCGCCATAGGAGCTTGCCAGTACTAGCCAATTATCATCCCAAGTAAGCTCCCGCGCTTGGGTGATACCATGCCAGCGATAACCCATTTGAAAATCGATGAGGTCTTCAAATCTTGGAAATTCAAATAGGGCAAAACCGATGTCGAGTTGGCGTGAGTCTGGTATCTCTGTGCTAAAAAAGGGCTTTAATGCTGATGGGATAATCAAGTCCATCGTGATTACATTCCGTTGTCGTAAGCAATGAGCAGATTGCGATGCGGCGCATGTGCTATTCGCCGTGATTAAGCTATTTCCCCATGCACTCTGCGAGTAATTTAATAAAAAACTCGCTACCTTTACGTTCACAAAACTGAATATTGCGCTCGGGGATGGATTCAGGGTCGTTATAGTTAGCCAGGGCTAACTCCATACTGGCTTCGCGAATAATATGCAGGGTTGGGTAGGGCGCGCGGTTGGTAAAATTGGCGGCCGAGTCCTGTGGTTCATCCTCAAAACAATAGTCGGGATGAAAATGCGCGAGCTGATAAATCCCTTCATAGTCGTTGTCGAATAAGGCGTCGTTCGCCATATCGACAAGATCGAGGTAAGTGTAAAAGCCCTCAAAACCCCGCGGCAGAATAAACAGCGAGGTTTCGTGCTCTGGGTGGGCATCCAGGTATTGGCATTCTTCAATCAATGCCTTAAGCACTAGCTTGACTTTGGTTTGTTCAACAACAAGATAGCGAATACTGCCGCGCTCGACCTCACGTCTGGCGAAGGGGCAAATATTGTATTTCATGATCACTTTTTTCACCCAGTTATCGGTTTGTTCAATGATCAGTTCTATCTCATTCATGCTAGTGCTTAACTCTTACGGCCAAAATTAGGGGGCGATCATAGGGATGATAGACGCCACAAGCAAGATGGCCATAGTGATATTAAAGATCTTCTGCTGGCGTTCGTTTTTCAAAATACGTTTAAGTGCTACACCAAACCCAAGCCAGACCACGGCACAGGGAAAAGCCACACATAAAAACACTGTGGCAATAGTAACCACTTGAGGTGTGAGATCCTGTTGTACCGAGGTAAAAGTGGCAATCGCGCCTACGGCCATAATCCAGCCTTTAGGATTAACCCATTGAAATGCCGCGGCTTGCAGAAAACTAAAAGGTTTAGCGATGCTCTTGCCCTCCATCTTGCTACTGCTATTGGCTATCAACCATGACAGGTACAGAAGGTAGACAATCCCAATGACTTTAATCACTTGGTGGATAATCGGGTAGGCTTGAAATAGGGCGCTTAAGCCTAGGCCGATGGCGAGGATCATGGTAGGAAAGCCAAGGCTAATCCCCATCAGATGCGGAATACTGCGTCTAACGCCAAAGTTGACCCCTGAGGTCATCAGCATAATATTGTTAGGCCCTGGAGTGATCCCCGATGAAAAGGCAAACAATGCGATAGCCAGTATTAACTCCATAGATAAATTCCACACCTTTTATTTATTGTCATTTTTAGCATTGTAATAGGGATATTACTCTCGAATTTAAGCGTCGAGGTATTACTATCACTGACGTTGAGCGAGGCATTCTAGCGGGTAAATTGAATCGCGCCTATACGCTGTACGGGCTTTATAAAGTAACAAATCATAACTATGTGGTGCACACTAAGGTTTCTGAGCAATATAAGTGCAGCGGTTGCCGAACGTTGCAATTTAACACTATGATGAATATCGACTTTCAGTCTGAGAAATAGCAACTATCCTTAAGCTGTAAAAATTGCCATAAGGGAAAGAGCATGTATTTACCACAAAAAATAAGACGTGTACTGACAATTGTAAGCTTGAGTTTGCTAGGTCTTACCGCCTGTGTAAGTGTGAACGATGATTCGCAAGCGCTACGAACTACTGTCGTAACTTCGGGGGATTTGAGTCAATTATCGCCGAGCGCCATGACCTATAGTTGGCATCCCACACTACAGAAGATCTTTGTTGACCGCAGGCTCGATCAGCAACAAGTCTTACAACATATGCAGGACACCCTTAAAAAAGTGCTGCTGACAAAAGGTTATCGCTGGGTTGAAGACCCGCAACTGGCGGACTTTCAAGTGGGGTTCGGCATCGCCATGGGCACACAAATGTCGGATGAGCAGATACTTGCCGCCGCAGGCTTAGTGCCGGGGCTGTCGAATCAAGGTGTTGATCTTAAAAAATACGATAAAGGCTCAGTGTTGATTAGCTTTTTTAAGCCAACGGGTATTGCGGGTCAGCCTTATGAGATGGTATGGCGAGTTCTTGGCCAAGGCTTTGCCAATATTAAGGATATGGATGAAGTCAAAGCCCGCTTCGATGGCTCAATCGAGGAAATGCTGCTATCGCTGCCCGCCACCCATGCGGTGCAATAGGGCGGATATCTTGGCGCAGTAATCAGTAAAGTCTTAAGGTGAGTCAGATGCTCGCCTAAAGAGCTCGCTGGAGCACGAGTTTAGGATGTTGCAATGATTGACTAGACAATTCAGTTAGCTATTTACTTACCTATCTACAGATTAGAGGTATTTTTACCGGACTAGGATGTACGTCCGCAGAGGACTTATAAAGGGAGATTATGATGGCACAAAGTATCTTTGTTAATTTGGCGGTTGAAAGTGTTCAACAATCAAGGGCTTTTTACGCTGGTCTAGGGTTTGGCATCAATGAGCAATACAGCAATGAGCAGGCTGCTTGCGTGGTGATCGCGGGCAATATTTATGTGATGCTGCTGGCGAAGCCTTTTTTTGCTGGTTTTACCGATAAGGTGATTGCTGATGCCCATGCCACGACAGAGGTACTCAATTGCCTAGACTGTGACAGTCGAGAACGTGTCGACCAATTGGTAAAACTTGCTGAACTGCATGGTGGCAAAGCCTATCGTCAAGCACAAGATCAAGGGTTTATGTACGGCCATGCGTTCGAAGATCTCGATGGACATATTTGGGAACTTGTCTATATGGAAGCGCAAGTTAGTTAGTACATTGCCTTTTAAGCCAAGCGTTGCTAAGCCAAGAATAGCGCGCGTTGTGTAGGGCTTAGCCTTAGCACAACGCGGCGCAAGCTAGTTGCTTAAGGATACACTCACTTCATAGGCCGTAAATTTGCGGATATTAATCACGCCCGTATCGAACAGTAAATATTGGCCTTTGATGCCCTGTAAAATTCCGCTGACCACGGCGTCTTTATCAAAATTGTGTGAGCTGATTTTTTTGGGGAAAACTTCAATCGGATAATGAATGGTTTGAATGTCTTCCTGCAATCGCTCGATGCTGTAATCGCCTTTTTGCATAGCGATTTCATGCAGTTTAGCTTCGATGTGAGGGATCAGTTCCGCAGCCTTAGCGTTCAAATCGATATCATCGGCATGGCCCTTTAACATGGCTTGCCAGTGCGTTTTATCGTTGATGAGCTTGGCTAATTCCACTTCTACTAAACCCGAGATTTGTCGTGTCGACACTTTGAAAATCGGTAAACCTTGGGTGGCGCCTTGATCTATCCAGCGGGTGGGCAATTGTGTGTGGCGGGTGATGCCGACCTTAATGCCTGAAGTATTGGATAGATAAACATAATGCGGCACAAAACAATGGCTTTGCGCCCACTCTGGCTCCCGGCAAGTACCTTGGTCAAAGTGACAGGTTTCGGGCTTCATGATGCACATATCGCAACTGGCGAGCTTTTGCATACACACAAAGCAATGGCCTTGCGAATAGCTTTTTTTGGTCTTTTTGCCACAGTTACAGCAGAAGATGTTACCCGTGTGGGTAAGTGTCAGTGGCTTGCCAATTAAGGGATTCAGTGGCAGCAACTCGTCGCCAACAACCAGTTGATACTGTACTTGTTGCGCCTCATCTAAGTGTGCGCGCAGCTTTTTTAGCGTTCCTAACATAGGTGTTCCTAGTTTTTATTGTGTCACTGGGTTGGGCAAGGCTTCCCAGCGCACTTATGCATTCGTCATTGCTTGGTGTGCAGTATACAAGATTATCTAGTCGAGTTTAGATAGGAATTTTCGATTGATACCCCAACTTGATTTAAATGTACGGCGGTTAACGGGGGTCAATGAACTGTCAATTAACTTGTGGTGAGTGCGTCAGTTTGTTATTCACTTGTAGGTTATTTTGGACAAGCGTCCAGCATCTCGGTAATCTTGTCATCCTTTTTAATCATTGAGACAGTATCTTGCCTGCCAATTTTTTACTCTTGTTAGCCGCTGCCATTTGGGGCTTTGGTTTTGTCGCGCAAACCTTAGGAATGGAGCATTTATCGCCCTTTGCATTCAACGGGCTACGTTTCTTAATCGGTACGCTGTCACTCGTTCCACTGGTGTGGTACTTGGCTCGGCAAGGTAAAATTCATCTCGGTACACCTAAAGATTTTGCCATTGGCTGCGTGGCGGTAGGCGGATTGCTGTTTGCTGGCGCCTCATTGCAACAGGTGGGGCTGCTGTATACCACCGCGGCCAATGCGGGCTTTATCACTGGGCTTTATATCGTGTTAGTGCCGATTTTGGGGCTGGCGCTGAAACATGCTACTGGCGCAAATACATGGTTGGGGTGTGCCGTTGCATTAGTGGGGCTGTATTTTTTAAGTATTAAAGACGGCTTTCATATTGGTTATGGCGATATGCTGCAATTGATTGGCGCGCTGTTTTGGGCGATGCACATTTTGGCGGTAGATCATTTTGCCAAGCGGATTTCGCCAGTGTTACTCGCCATGATGCAATTTTTGGTGTGCGGCGTATTAAGCCTGCTGGTGTCTGCGGCCATTGAGGTTACGACAGTCGATAAGGTGGTTGCAGCCTGGGGCTCACTGGCCTATGCGGGGCTGATTTCAGTGGGTATTGCCTACACTTTGCAGGTGCTAGCGCAAAAGCATGCGCATCCTGCCCACGCGGCAATTATTTTGAGTTTAGAAACTGTGTTTGCGGCCATCGGCGGTATTTTATTCCTTGGGGAGAGCTTAGGGCTGCGCGCCTTGGTTGGCTGCGGTTTGATGCTGCTCGGTATGCTTATTTCACAAGTGCCGCTGCGTTATTTGATTAAGTCTCGGCACCAGAACGTTAGCTAAGTCTCTATAAAAAAACGCCGCTGGCAGTGCCCGCGGCGTTTTTTGTTAAAAGTGTTGAAACCTAACGGCTGAGTTTATCCAGCACTAAGTCATCACCGAGGGCATAGAGGGATTGCATCAGTTGCTCCTCTTGAGCAAGGTCGGTCAAGCCTAAACCTATAGTGGCGCGAAAGAGCGCGATGCCAGTATGGCCAGCGGTTTCAAATTGACTGCTAAATTGCTCGATATTGATACCAAGCGCAGTGATCCGATTGGAGATATCCAGCACTAATCCGGGTCTGTCGTAGGACACTAAACTGTAGGTCAGTCGCTTAATGGGTTTGAGGGCGACTGAGGTTTTAGCATAGGTGAGGGTGAGCCCGTCGATACACTCTAAGGCTTCAATCAGCTCGTCCATTTTCAGGGAAGGCACTTCGAGTAACAAAATGGCGGCAAAAATCCCGTCGATATGGCGCAATTCTGAGTCGAGCCAATTGCCGCCATGGCGACTCACGGCGTGGGCGATTTGCTCTACTAATCCTTTTCTATCAGGTGCTTGAAGCGTGATTAAATATCGTAGCATGGCGACTGACTCCTATTTTTTGTAAAAGGCACCTGTTTTACAACGGGGTGTAACACAACTGTCATCTTTGCGTCATATAATTCAACGCACTTAGAATGAAGGGTGTTGTTATTGCTCAGTTTATGCTCAAACAGTGTAAGCATAGCATTTCGCAATTCCTAGCGAAAAAACTCACAGGCTTTAATAATAGAGGTTCTTAATGGAAAGTCAGGTCATTCAACCTGGTTCTGCGCCGCACAGTATGCTGAAAGGCGGACGTTCAAGTCGCAGGGCATTTAAGGATAAAGCGGCTCAAATTGGGGTCACGATTGGCGGCACTATGGTGTTTGTCGCCTTATTGTTGATCTTCTTCTATTTGTTATACGTGATTAAACCCATTTTCGACAGCGCGGATGTGACTCCAGTAAAAAGCGTGAGTTATCAACATGCTGAAGTCGCGACCCTGATGGTCGGTGCTGATGAGCAAAATGAGGTAATGTATCGCGTAGCCGCCGATGGCCAAGTGGATTTCTACACTGTTGCCGATGGCAGCTTACTCTCCAGTTTTACCCCGCCATTACCTGCTGGTGTGAGCGTGACCAGCGCCGCCATTGCCGCGCCGAGTGAGCAACGTTTTGCCCTAGGTTTGAGTAACGGCCAAGCCTTAATCGTGGGCATTGAGTTTGGGTTAAGCTATCCCAATAATAAACGTCTTATCACGCCAAAACTGCGTTATAGCGCAGGTGAAACGCCGATCACGATTGATGAATCTGGTAGTGCTATCAACCATTTAGCCTTTAGTTTCAGTAGCGATAAAATCACCTTTGCCTACCAAGATAATAATGGCATTTGGCGTTTAAGCCGTCTTGAAGGTCAAGAAAACATGATGACCGAAGAGATTGAGTGGACAACGACGAGTGCACTGCTCCCAGATGCCCCTAAAAAGGCGGCGCACCAATTAATGACCCCTGATCAACGCCAACTGATGTTGCAGATGGGCAATAAGGTGTTTGTTTACAATATTCGTGACATTGAAAATATCGATTTAATTCAAGTTATTGATGCCGAAAAGGACAAGTCTAAGGTTAATAATATTGCCTTGCTTGCAGGTGCTAGCTCGATTTTAGTGAGTTATGACAGCGGTGTGGTGACCCAGTACTTCCAAGTAAATGGTCCAAAAGGCCGTTTATATAAAGAAATTCGTGAGTTTTCGGGCTTACCACCTGTTGCCTCTATGGCTTCTGAGTTTTACCGTAAAAGTTTTGCTGTGGTGAGCCCCGAAGGTGAGCTATCGCTGCTTTACACCACCAGTGAGCGTGAACTGTTTGATAAAACCTTTGAGCTTAAAAATCCGGGAGCCATGGGCTTTAGCCCACGTTCAAATGGCTTAGTCGTCGAAGCGAACATGCAACTAAATATCTTCCACGTCGAAAACGCTCATCCCGAGGTATCTTGGAGCGCGTTGTGGAATAAGGTGTGGTACGAAGGTTACCCTGAGCCAAAATTTGTGTGGCAATCTACCTCGGGCAGTGATGACTTTGAAGCCAAGCTGAGCTTAATGCCATTGGCCTTTGGCACCATGAAGGCCGCATTTTACGCCATGTTATTTGCTGTACCATTAGCGATTGCAGGCGCGATTTATACCGCTTACTTTATGTCGCCTAAGGTGCGTGGCATTGTTAAGCCAACCATCGAAATCATGGAAGCTTTACCGACGGTTATCTTAGGTTTCCTCGCAGGACTTTGGTTAGCTCCGCTGATTGAAGAACACTTGCCGGGCATCTTAGTGCTGCTGATCTTGCTGCCGACCTCGATTTTGCTTTCAGCCTATTCTTGGAGCAAGTTACCCGGTAAATGGAAACAACGTTTACCTGAAGTCTATCAGGAGCTGATGCTGATCCCGGTTATCTGCTTTGTGGGTTGGTTCTCCTTTGCCATCAGTCCGATGATTGAAGTGGCATTGTTTGATGGTAATACTCGCCAATTTATCACTAACGAATTAGGCATCACCTTCGACCAACGTAACGCGCTGGTTGTGGGGATCGCCATGGGCTTTGCAGTTATTCCAACCATTTTCTCGATTGCCGAAGATGCGATTTTCTCTGTGCCTCGCCACCTGTCTAACGGCAGTTTGGCCTTGGGCGCAACGCCTTGGCAGACACTGACTCGGGTGGTCTTACTCACCGCAAGTCCGGGGATTTTCTCGGCGGTGATGATGGGCCTTGGCCGCGCGGTGGGTGAAACCATGATCGTACTAATGGCAACGGGTAACACCGCCATTATGGAATGGAGCGTGTTTGAAGGTATGCGGACATTAGCGGCTAACATTGCGGTAGAAATGCCTGAATCGGCAATTGGTAGCTCACATTATCGTGTGCTGTTCCTCGCAGCTTTTGTACTGTTCGTATTCACCTTCTTCTTTAACACCATTGCCGAAGTGGTAAGACAGCGTCTGCGTGACCGCTATAGCTCGCTGTAATGGAGATAAGATAATGATACTAAATACTATTTCGCCAATGACCTTGAGAGGTTTGTGCAATGGGTAAGTGGGTAAAATCAGGCTCGCCATGGATTTGGATGACAGGTGGCGCGGTGAGCATCAGTTTGATTGCAGTATTAGGTTTGTTACTGCTGATTGCATGGCGCGGATTAAGCTTTTTTTGGCCTGCGACGATTTATCAATGGGAACTTGAAGATAGCTCGGGTGTACGGTCAACCTTAATCGGTGAAATCTACGATAGGGAAGAAGTGCCGACCGAGCGCTTAACCGCCGCAGGCCATGTGTTTAAACTGCCACCCGGTGAGTTTGTGACCCGTTATTTAGTCAAGACCGGTAACCGTGAATTTGTGGGCCTAGATTTCCGCTGGATTTTAGCGACTGACATTATTAGCCGTAGTGAGCCAGCTGATGTCGCAATGCTTGAGCGGACGAAAAACGGTAACTTTTACGGTTACCCAGTGGCCGTGATTGAAAACGGTAAACGCTTAGAACTTAAAAACGATGCGCTTGAATCCTCCTTAATGGAGCATATTGAGCGCGCAGTCGAACTGTCTGACAAAGCCTTATCACTGCAAAAACAAGATATTGGCTCGATTAACTACAACATCGAAAAACTGCGTCTAAAAGAGCGCCGTTACGAGTTAGATGGTGAGCTGACCGATAGTCGCAAGCAGGAGTTAGCCGCGGCGAAACATTCGCTCGAACAAGACTATAAAGTACTCGAAAAACAGCTGTTTGCCCTGCGTGATGAAGCGGCTCGCGACGCTGTGATTGTACGTGATATGCGCGGTGTTGAGGTGGAACTTAAATTAGACACTGTGCTAGATGTTACCTACGTCAACCACTTAGGCTTGATGGGAAAAATCGGTAAATGGTTTGTCGGGGTTGGCCGTTTCCTGCTGGATGACCCACGCGAAGCCAACACTGAAGGGGGGGTATTCCCTGCAATTTTCGGCACAGTATTTATGGTGATCTTAATGGCCATTATTGTTACGCCATTTGGGGTGATTGCCGCGATTTACCTGCACGAATATGCCAAAAAAGGCCCAATTACTAAGATGATCCGCATTGCGGTAATCAACTTAGCGGGTGTGCCATCGATTGTGTACGGGGTGTTTGGTCTCGGGTTCTTCGTATACATGATGGGCGGCTCGATTGACCAACTGTTTTACGCCGAAGCCTTACCATCACCGACCTTTGGTTCGCCAGGGGTGATTTGGTCGGCGCTGACATTAGCGATTCTGACCCTGCCAGTGGTGATTGTATCGACCGAAGAAGGCTTAAGCCGTATTCCGAGTGCGGTGCGTCAAGGTAGTTTGGCACTGGGCGCGACTAAGGCCGAAACCCTGTGGCGGATTGTGATCCCGATGGCAAGCCCTGCGATCATGACGGGTCTGATTTTAGCCGTGGCCCGTGCTGCGGGTGAGGTAGCACCGTTAATGCTGGTGGGTGTAGTGAAATTAGCGCCGACATTGCCACTGGACTTAAACTTCCCGTTCGTGCATTTAGAACGTAAATTCATGCACTTAGGGTTCCATATTTATGATGTGGGCTTCCAGAGTCCTAACGTTGAAGCAGCACGTCCTCTGGTATACGCCACCTCCTTCTTGCTGGTTACAGTGATTGTGGCACTGAACTTAACCGCGATTAGTGTGCGTAACCACTTACGTGAAAAATATCGTTCGCTTGAGCATTAATCAGCGATTATCCTGAAAGTATTAGGACTGAATATGATTTCTATAGATTCGACAGCCATGAAAACCAATAACTTTGACTTAGCCAACTTGAGCCAAAACGATACCGCACTGGAGATCCGCAACTTAGACCTGCGCTATGGCAATAAGCAAGCGCTATTCAATGTGTCGATGAAGATCCCCAAAAAGCAAGTCACGGCGTTTATCGGCCCCAGCGGTTGTGGTAAATCCACTTTATTGCGCTGCATTAACCGCATGAACGATCTGGTGGACAACTGCCATATCGACGGCGAGATTTTGCTGCACGGTCAAAATATTTATGACAAAAAGATCGACGTTGCCGCACTGCGCCGCAACGTAGGTATGGTGTTCCAGCGTCCTAACCCATTCCCTAAGTCGATTTACGAAAACGTGGTTTATGGTCTGCGTCTGCAGGGCATTAACAACCGCCGTGAACTCGACGAAGCGGCCGAGCGTTCGCTACGCGGCGCGGCGATTTGGGATGAAGTGAAAGACCGCCTGCACGATAACGCCTTTGGCTTATCCGGTGGTCAGCAGCAACGTTTGGTGATTGCCCGTGCTATTGCCATTGAGCCAGAAGTATTACTGCTCGACGAACCTACTTCGGCACTCGACCCGATTTCAACCTTAACCATCGAAGAGCTGATAACCGAGCTTAAGACTAAGTACACAGTGGTTATCGTTACCCACAACATGCAACAGGCGGCGCGGGTATCGGACCAAACGGCCTTTATGTATATGGGCGAATTGGTGGAATACGCCGATACCAACACCATTTTCACTACACCGAAAAAACGTAAGACCGAAGATTACATTACCGGCCGTTACGGTTAATCACCTTGCCCTTGGCAGTGGTTATGTGAGTGATAAGCGATTAACGAAATAAGCCACCGCCTAGAACAGAGTTAAGCATTGCAAACTCCATCTAGGCGTTGATACAGTTGAGTAAAAGGTTGGCAAAATGGAAAATATGAATTTAAACAAACATATCTCTGGGCAATTTAACGCCGAGCTAGAAGATATTCGTAACCGTGTACTCGCTATGGGTGGCTTGGTTGAGCGTCAATTAGAGCAAGCCATCGACGCCTTAAGCACCTTAGATGCCGAATTAGCGCAAAAGGTGATCTTAGGTGACCATAAAGTCAACGGGATGGAAGTCTCGATTGACGAAGAATGCACCCGTATTATCGCCAAGCGCCAGCCCGCAGCGAGCGACTTGCGGATGATCATCGCAATTTCAAAATCCATCGCTGATCTTGAGCGTATCGGTGACGCCTGTGTGCGTATTGCCAAGGCAGCATTAGATAAGCGATTGAATAATCAGCAGCCGTTATTAGTCAGTATTGAAAATATGGGCCGCCATGCGACTCGTATGCTCCACGCCACTTTAGATGCATTAGCCCGTATGGATGCAGAGTCTGCATTGGAACTGCACAAGGAAGACGCTAAACTCGACCGTGAATATGAAGGTATTATCCGTCAATTAATGACCTACATGATGGAAGATCCACGCTCAATCCCCGATGTATTAGACGTACTCTGGGCAGCGCGCGCCGTTGAGCGTGTCGGCGATCGTTGTAAAAATATCTGCGAATACATTATTTACTACGTGAAAGGTAAAGACGTCCGCCATACTTCCTACGAAGATATGGAAAAGGATATGAAGGACTAAACGCCTTTTATCACAAGGCGTTATCCACAAACGCTCTGCCTAATCCGCAGAGCGTTTTTGTTTAGATGTTTAACTTGAAGAGGGCACTTGATAGTCGTTGCTGATTCTGATTGGTAGGTGAGACATAGCATTTGTTTAACGATACGGTGAATAGAAACCTAGGGTTTCTAAGATTATGAATGAGAGCAATGGTTGTTCTCATGCATCCCTGCATTGCACGACATTCAGGCGTCATGCCTATCAGATGGCGAGCTGACAGTTATGGAAGTTGTTCAAGCAGTCCTTGGATGCTCGCCCAGTCTGATGTCAATGGATTCACAAATGCCGCAATGGCATGGATGTCCTTGCTCTAGTTGTTCAAACCATTTGAGCTAGAACGGGTTGTAGGTAACCTAAAAGTGCATTATGTTTTTGATTTAAAATTGGTGGCCGATTTATTTGGTTTACTGGTACAGGTGATGAAATATTGGGTAGCCTTGCTAAGTCAACGATAGATATGGCTGCTACACAAGCAACACTAAATGAGAATACGGAAAAACTTGAAGATGCAATTAAAGAAATTAAAGACTAAATCAAATATTGCAGGTTTATTTTTAATAATATCCATAACGGCATTTTTTTGGTTTTCATTTATTAATTCTATTTTAATTTCAAATGAAAAAATTGAAGGGGTTCTGTTTGGATATGACTGCAAAATAAATTCTAGGTTTAATAAAAAGTATGATTATGATATTTATATTGAAAATGGAGGACGTTATAGTAGTTTGAACAGTATTGACTGTAAGTCTCTCGATGGTGTGATTGTTGGAGAAAAAGTATCTTTGATAGTCAGAGGAAAGGAAGTTTTATCCGTATCACAAAATGAAATAGAATTAGTTAGCTATTCAAGTTTGAGTAAAAATCATATGAATAGACTAGCAAGTACTTTGATTGCAGCGCTACTTCTTACAATGTTTTCAATTTGGAGATTCAAAAGCATTTTCGATAACAAAAGCTAAACAGTACAGGCATACTGTTCTGGTCAACCCAAACTGGACACTTTTACTTGAGAATTTTCAAACTCTACAGCTGACAGATCGTCATTAGCAGAATGCAGCCGCTCCAAGTTGTAATATTTCATGTAAGCAGTAACATCTTGCTTCATAAACTCCCTTGTTGGTTGATTAACTTTAAAAATCCAATCGTGTTTTAAGCTGTCAAAGAATCGCTCAACAACGGCATTATCCCACAACTGCATGGATGTAGGAGGTAGAGCAACGCAGTAGCAGTTGCCGAACACGCACCCACATCACCCATGCTGGCTCGGATACCATAGCTCGATAGCAGCCTACTGAATTGCTTACTGGTATATTGCGAGCCTCGGTCACTGTGAAATACCAACCCTCGCGCTGGTTGTCGCAGGTTGTAGGCTTTTATTAATGCCTTAGATATACTCGGGGAGCCCATGTCTGTCATAACCTGTCAATTCACCTGCGTTAGATTTTTTTGCGATATAACTACAGTGACTATGTGCTTTTAGTAAGTCGAGTACAATTTCATGGTTTATTTCGAACCACTCCCCAATTACGCGTTGATCTTTGTACTTCTGGTGTAGTTGTGTTTCAAGCTCACGATCAGTACCACTGTCAATCCAGCCCATTAAGGCAAGTCTTCTCGAATTCCCCGTTTGTAAAGCTTTTAGACGTTTAACTGGATCTTTGCTGATTCCGATTTTAATCCGCTGATTAATTAGGTCTTCGTTTTCGATAAAAAAATAAAGTGCCATAATTTCCTTGTAGCCCTAACGCCGCAAGCGGCGAGCGTTAGCGAGTCCAGCACCGAAGGTGCGATGCTGGCTTGCTTTGTTATGCCTTTTAGTCATGATAGAAAGCCTCAGTAACATAGAAGTCACAGAAGGACTCAATATCTTCTTTTTTACCAGACTCAAGTGCTTTGGATCTTAAGGTGTAACCACGTATAACGCGTCTATTATTTTCGATAGCAAACTTAACACTAAATCATTACTATTAGATTCGAGCTTCTCTAACGCAGCTTTTGCTGATTCTGCATTAAATTTTGTAAATACGTTTTCCTCAATTTGCATATCTGGCTCAATGCGCAATTCCCTGTGTTCGCATAACGATTTATTCTCTGTAGCTTGCACATTAAGGGAGCATAGAATGGCTATAGCAACTAAAAGCTTCATGATACGTCCGCAGGCGTGATATTTTATTCGTGCGCATGCGCGTTTATCTCGTTGGATCAGTGAAAACGCGCACGGTTAACTATCTGTATGCAAAGAACTTATCAGCTTTCTGCCCAATACACCATCTGGAAAAACGCGCATGCGCGTTTTCAAAACCTATTAACTAAAAGCCAGCTACCATAGTCGATTGATTTTATAAAGTTTTACTTATTAAAAATGGAATTAGTGCGCAATGCTATTGTCTTCAAATCATACAAAAACACCTAAATTTAAATACGACTGTATACCCATAAATTGTTAGTCGATTTCTGGTAAGGCCAAACATAGGCAAATAGATAAGAATTTGTATGGCAGCAGGAGTGGGAATTTTCGGTTGAGCTAATGAGCCAAAACAAGGAATGGGGCAAAAAGTTTTTAGCTAGATGAACAGTTCAATGGTCGTAAAGATTGTCATTGTTGCAACTGTGACCGTTGGCGGCATGGATGCCGCCGTCGAGCCCTCAGGGATGAGTTTATGGCGTGTCACTGGGGAAGCAACAGTGAAATAGCTTGCCGAACTCGATAGTCAGTTTAAGCCAATTGTCATGGGTTATAAATCCGTCCATATATTTTTTAATAAATATGACTATCGACTTGTTTTAGACTCGCTAAGCAGGAAAAACAGCTATAGCACTGAGCACCAAAGCGAGCGGTATGAGCGTGATCATGGCAAGGGTACCTAGACAACCAGACAGCTGCTTCTGTCGTGCTAAATTTTCGGCTTCACTCATTTGTTTAGCGGCCTGTTCTACATCTGCTTTTCGTTTTTCGAGTAACTGTGCAGAGGCGATAACCAGTTCTTGAGAGTCAGCAGGAACTTTCTCGGTTACTAGGGCGAGTTCACCTTTGAAGGCGTGTACCGTATAGCGATAATTTCCTTTCGAGAAAGTGTCTTTCTCAAAATTGACATTGAGTACGGCATTGCATCCACAATGCTTTGCAAGCTGTTCTAAATGACGTCTTCCCTCGCTGGGATCCTTAAAAAAACGGGTAGCAATGGGAAAACTGGCTATGACTGTGCCATTTTTGGGGCAACTGTCTCTAGTGGTAAAAAAGTTAACTAATCGCTCCCTGATAAAGACTTCAGGCAAACTGATTGCTTTGGCGGCTAGGCCTTTAGGTGTGGGCGTGGGATCAAAATCGACAATACTGCCTTTGACTAACTTGCCTTCATCTTTCCTGTTTAAAAGCTCGGAAAAATGCAAAAAATAACTCTCACCATCATCGCCTTGGATAAACCCATACTTTTTAGTCGCAAGATATGAGACAACTTTTCCTTTCAAAACATTAGCCTATATAAATTGATGCTCAGCCGAGTATTATGTTACTTGCCTAGCGTTATAAATGAAAAATATTATAAATCAGATAGATAATCAGATAAACGATCTGATAAACGATCTGAATTTATCTGCAACACGGCACATAGACCATGTCTTCGAATCTAGGATCGTCATAGGCATCTGCGTGGGAAAGGTGTCCATCAAAAGCCCCAATTTTATTGATGGTTGATCCTTGTTTAAACACGATTTGTAAACCGTGCTCGGGCTCCCAATCGCAGTGGCAAGTAAGGGAGATATACACGGCGTTATCCCCATGGGCGCGGCGTGACACCATTAATTCGTCGCCAAACTCAATATGGCGCCATACTTGGTTTGGGTTAGGAATATCAATATATTCTTCGCTCGCAGGCGTAATGTATGTGCAGCAATCTTGATAATATTGGTAAATCGCGTCCTGAGCTTGCTCGAGTGCGGTATGGTCTAGGGCGAGAAAATGTTGTACCGCAGTATGAAAATCCTCCACCTGTGGGTCGGTTTCGTACTCTTCTAAGATAAACTCAAATTTACCGCTTAGCGCATTGATCTCAATGGGTTGGCTTTTAAGCCAGCCATCATAGGGATCAACTTCAAGCAAACCTAGGATGGGTATTGTTATCATCTTATCATTCCGTTTATTGTTGACTTCATTGGCTAGCTGTTACTGATTATTATCGTTGCAAAACAATAATCTATAGTATCCGCATTCTGAAATAAGGTTATTTGTGCCGATTAAAAATGATTGGATTAGGCGCTACTGCGTGCAGGCCGGCAGATATTCGGATAGTTCTAATAAATTCAAATCGGGGTCGCGGATATAGACGGAGTTGATGCGGCCTGTGGCGCCGGTGCGCAGAACTGGGCCTTCAATAATCTCAACTTCAAGGCTGTTTAAGTGGTTGATCACTTCTTCGATATTGTGGCTGACCACAAAGCAAAGATCGGCGCTGCCGGGCGTAGCAAGGTTTGCCTTCGGTTCAAATTCGGCGCCTGCTTGGTGAAGATTGATTTTTTGATCGCCAAAGCTTAATGCGATACGGCCCTGACCAAATACGGACTTTTTCATCCCTAACACGCGTTGATAAAAGGCGACGCTGGCCTCGATATCTTTCACAGTTAACACTAAATGGTCTAGGCGGGTCACGCGCATATTCTTTCCCTCGATGCCGTAGCGGTTTGTTATTAGTTTTCTCTGCGCCTTACCTTACATCAAGTGCTGGTGCAAAAGTGACTCTGTGGTAGCATTTAACGCGCTTTTTAGCGTAAATAATTTATGCCTTTTTTTATCCCATTGGATTTGATGAGATTGTAATGAAGAAAACCTTAGCCCGTGGCTTGATGAACCTGCTGCCGATGGCTTTAAGCCTGTGGTTGTTTTGGTCATTGTTTGTATCGTTAGATGGTTTAGGGATTTTTATTTTAGAGTTGGTAGGGATTAACCAACATTTTGTCGGTGCGGGCTTTATCTTAGTCGTGGCCATAGTGTTTGCGGTGGGCCTGTTGTTTTCGGTGAGTCCCATTGTGTGGCTCTATGGCTGGATTGAACGTCAGCTGATGCGTTTTCCGCTGTTTAAATCTGTCTATGGCAGTATCCGTGATATCGCTTCCTTAATGAACCGTGAGGGTAAACCCAATACTCAGCAAACCGTGTTGGTTAAACAGGCCAATGGCGGGTTTGTGGTGGGCTTTATTATGACGGATACACCGCCGCAGCCGTTGCTCGATGCGCTGCCTGAGGGAGATTGGGTGCCTGTGTTATTTCAACTCAGTTACCAAATGGCGGGGGTGACTAGCCTCGTCAAACGTGAAGATTTGATTTTAGTCGACTGGTCTTTTGAAGAGGCGATGCGCTTTAATTTAACGGCGGGTATCTCACAAACGCCGGGCGCGGCAACGGTAAAAACTAAAGCTGAATAGAGCTGTTTTGGTTTTTTACGTCAAATAAGTGCATTTTTGTGATACAATCTGGTGGCGACTTAATAGGTCGCCATTTTTTATGCTGATTCAGCAGCTGCTGTTTAGCATTATCTTTGTCTCTATTGAGTCAGTTTTCGACAGCATGTGGTCTCTGTTCGAAGGCACTCCAGTAGAGCTTAAGCAAGGCCGAGTCGATATTTGCTACTGGTTAACCGTTAGCTGCTAATCGCGCTTTGTATTCCTCATCCTCGATATCACCGATATCGAACCGCTTATATGCATTATGTCGCCATAGAGGTTGAACCCTGCGATTCGGTCGCATGGTGTTGATGCTCGCTGTCTTTGAGAGGGCGGCTGGTTCTAAAAGGGCATTAGCAGCGGTTTAGCTGTTTATCGAGTCAACAGTTTGCCGACTTTACTATTAAGCAAAAGCGTCGAGCAAACGGGGAAGTGGGGAAACGTTTTCAATATGAGTATGACATCACAAGGTATTGTTGACCGCGAGCCCTTGTCATGGATTATTTATGCCTATTTCATCCTGACCACATACTGCTGAGGCTAGGGTTACCTATTATTGCGCTATCTCTTCAACATCGAAGGGATGTTAATAGGGAACTGGCTAGAACAAGGGAGTTTTATGTCTATCAAGTCGAGTATTAATCCACCGGTTTTTTATTCGTCGGTCTTTTTTATCACATTAATGGTGATGATCTGCGCCATTTGGCCGACCGAGGCCAATCACTTTTTCAAATCCATGCAGTCGTGGATAGAGGCGAAAGCGGGCTGGTTGTATATCCTTGGTGTAGCGATTTTTCTGATTTTTATCATCTTTGTTATGGTCAGTCGCTTTGGCGATATTAAGCTAGGCCCCGATCATGCCGTGCCCGACTATAGCTATAAGAGCTGGATTGCCATGCTGTTTTCGGCGGGGATGGGGATTGGGCTGATGTTCTTCGGCGTTGCCGAGCCTGTGATGCATTATCTCGCGCCGCCCGATGCAACGCCTGAGAGTTTGGCAGCTGCCAAAGAGGCCATGAAGATCACTTTCTTCCACTGGGGCATACATGCTTGGGCCATATATGGCGTAGTTGCCCTGAGTTTGGCTTATTTTGCTTATCGGCATAAGTTGCCCTTGTTACCTCGCAGCGCACTCTATCCCTTAATCGGTGAGCGCATTCATGGCCCGATTGGCCACTGCGTCGATACCTTTGCGGTATTAGGGACTATGTTCGGGGTGGCGACTTCCCTCGGGTTTGGGGTGTTGCAGGTTAACTCGGGCCTAAGCTATTTATTCGAGCAACTGCCTAATAACACCACGGTGCAAGTGTCGCTGATTATTGGCATTACCTTACTCGCTACTCTGTCGGTTTTTTCAGGGCTCGATAAAGGGGTGAAGCGCTTAAGTGAGCTTAACTTAGGCTTGGCCCTTATTCTGCTGCTGATTGTGTTAATTCTTGGCCCAACGGTAATGTTGCTACAGGCCTTTGTGCAAAATACCGGTAGTTATCTCAGTGATATCGTTAATAAAACCTTTAATCTGTATGCCTATCAGCATAAGGAAGACTGGCTTGGCGGTTGGACGCTACTCTACTGGGGCTGGTGGATTTCGTGGTCACCTTTTGTCGGCACCTTCATTGCGCGGGTGAGTCGCGGCCGTACCATACGTGAGTTTTTAGTCGGCATTTTATTTGTGCCTTCGGCGCTGACCTTTTTGTGGATGACGGTATTTGGTAACTCGGCCATCGACGCCATTATGAATCAAGGCGCGACCTACCTAAGCGAAGCGGTGAATACCAATGTGCCCGTGGCGCTGTTTGTGTTTTTTGAACATATGCCGTACCCGCACCTGTTATCGGGCATTGGGATTTGTTTAGTGGTGACCTTTTTTGTGACTTCATCTGACTCGGGATCCTTAGTAATCGACAACCTAACTTCGGGGGGCGATAACAATGCACCCGTTTGGCAACGGGTGTTCTGGGCATTACTCCAGGGTGTGGTGGCCTCAGTGCTGCTGCTTGCGGGTGGCTTACAGGCACTCCAAACCGCTGCCATTGCGAGTGCGATGCCATTTTTATGCGTGATGCTGCTGATGTGTTTAGGGCTGTATAAGGCGCTGAAGGACGATTGGCTTAAGATCAACAGCGTGCAGCTCCATACCACCAGTGTGCAATATGCTAAGACCAATATCAGCTGGGAGGAGCGTATCGAAGTCTTAGTGTCGCATCCCACCGAAGATGAGGCGCGTGTCTTCCTCAATAATGTCGCGACACCAGCGTTATCTAAGGTGTGTCAGCAATTTATGAGTAAGGGCTTAACGGCGGATCTTGAGTATCTCGACGGCAAAGTGCGATTGGTGATCAGCAACGAAGCCTATCAACCCTTCGTTTACGGTGTGCGGATGCGCTGCTTTGAAATCGTTAATCCGGTCGGTGAAGAGTTAGAGCAGGGCAACAATTGGTATTATCGCGCCGAAGTGTACTTAGAGCAGGGCGGCCAGCACTATGATGTGATGGGCTATACCGAAGAGCAGCTATTGGCGGATGTGGTCACCCAATACGAGAAATACCTGCACTATTTGCACTTGTCCAATGCTGACCAAGGACATGTCGCCTAAACGCTTTGCGTGTTAGAAATATTGCCCCAAGGAATAACTCGGATTATCCTTGGGGCACTTTTTAGGAGTCATCAGTTAGGTGTGAGCATGTCAGCAAATCCAGGCCAGAGTAAGTTAGATCAAGTCTTAGCCCAAGAGCGGGAATACCGTGCAAAGCGTGAGGGCGGTTACCGCGAGCAAGCGCTCAAATTGTATCCTTGGATCTGTGGCCGCTGCACCCGTGAATTTACCTCAAAAAATTTAAGCGAGTTGACGGTTCACCATAGAGATCACAACCACGATAACAACCCATCCGACGGCTCGAATTGGGAATTATTGTGCCTCTATTGCCACGATAACGAACATTCACGCTTCGAAGAACTGATCCGCTACGGCAGTACCACAGAAACCAAGCAAGCGGCGGCGACCTATAATCCCTTTGCCGATTTAAAAGCGATGATGAAAAAGTAGCGATAAAAGTAAAAAGCCTGAAATGTCAGGCTTTTTTCGCAAGTCGTGCCTCGGCTTCCAGCCATTTAGCGCGGCTTAGCACCTGTTGATTTTCGTCGCCTTCGAAATGGGCTTTGCGGGCAGGGAGCTGCGCAATAATCGCAGTGTGTTCAGCATCGCTGGCATTGCGCCAAGCGACAATCTCATCGATATGGCGAAAACAGCCCATGCAATAATCTTCATCATTTAAGCCGCAGCGAGCGACGCAGGGGGAGAGCATACTTTTCCTCTAAAACTCTTCTCTTTAACTGGCTTTTTTGTGTATACACACACATGGATTGCCAACTGGTATAGCAAGTTGGCCAAAACTGCGGCGATACTAGCAGCTTTAGGCGCCATTTGGGCAGCGAAATTAAGTCAAATGTGCCTTGATATTCGTAAAGGCTTAATGACGGCATAGTTTTCAAACTGACGGCAAAGTTTTCAAAATAGTTTTCAAACTGGTTTTAAAAACAGTGCTGTTGTGAAGGCTTGACGGCTAAGGCCAATAAGAGAGTCAAATGGAACACATCAGAGTAAAGCAAATTCAGCATGGCAATTAAGCGCGATAATCATAAGCAGGCAAGGGCCGAGCGTCAGGACAGGCTCAAGGCGCACTTTATCCAGTTGAATAAGCTACTTGAGCAGAGCCGCGCCCTATGGCAAGTGCGTGCCTTTGAGGCAAAAGCACTGCCTTGGGCGGCGCAATTCCCAAGACTAGCAACCACCCTTTGGGCGCTTGATGATGCCGTGCTCGATACCTTGGATGCCGAGCAATCGGCGTTAGTCGATGCCTTATCTCCCGCACTTAAGCAGGATCTTGCCGCGTTAGGCTTAGACTGGGATCTGTCTTTACTCACATTGTCCTTTGCCGAACTTTTGCTGGGCTCGGATATTGACTCCGATATAGGCTTTGATATTGGCTCTGACGATATTGAAACTGCTACTTCACCTAACATTGAAGTTGCCGAATTGGCTCACTTTAGCGCCCATATTAAAGGCCGTAAGTGGGAGCAAATTACCGCCTTTGTGCAGCATTTGCCCGATGCGGGATTACCCGTGCTGGAGTGGTGTGCGGGCAAAGGCCATTTAGGCCGCTTAATAGCCAAAGCACGTGGTGTGGATGTGTTAAGCCTCGAGTGGCAGGCGATGCTCTGTGAAGAGGGCCAAGCCTTTGCCGATAAATGGCAATTATCACAGCGCTTTATCTGTGCCGATGCCTTCGCTATCGAAGATAATGCTTGCGAAAATACCGCTCATCAAACTAATCCTTTTCGCGCCAAGCAACAGGCGGTGGCGCTGCATGCCTGTGGCGATTTGCATGTGCGTTTACTGCAATTGGCCGCAGCGGCGGGCACCCAGGCTCTGGCGATTTCACCTTGCTGCTATCATTTAATTCAAGCTAATCAATATCAAGGCTTATCGACACTCGCCAAACACAGCGCGCTGCGTTTAAGTCGTCATGACTTGCAATTGCCCTTGCAGCAGAGTGTGATCGCCAATCCGAAACAACAGGCGCTGCGGCATCAGGAAATCGCCTGGCGGCTCGGTTTTGATGCGTTGCAGCGAAGCTATCGTGGCATAGATGCTTATTTACCTTTACCCGCAATAAAGCAAAGTCAGCTGAGTAGTGAGTTTGCCGAGTTTTGCCATTGGGCGGCGGCGCAAAAGGCGGTTACCTTAGATGCAGATTGTGATTTTGACGCTTGGCTCGAGATAGGAAAGCAGCGACAAAGGTTAACCCGACGCATCGATTTGGCGGCGCATTTATTCCGCCGTGCGCTGGAGCTGTGGTTAATTCTCGATCGTTGCTGCTTTTTGCTGGAAAGTGGCTATCGGGTGACTCTGAGGGAATTTTGTGCAAACAGTGTGACACCCAGAAATGCGCTGATTTTGGCGCAAAAATTGAGCGAGTAAAAAACAATCTACTATTTAATGTTATACCTGACTGTTTTTTATAAAGTATTTCTTTATTAGTTCATTTTGAATTAACGGATTGGCGGCATGATCGTCACAAGGGTTTATAAACCCTGTGAGACAAGTCTAAGGCGAAAGATGGTTTTTTATTGAATCATCGGGCTTTTCTTGTTCAAATGTCGCCTTAATGACACATAACAACTAAAAACTGACCTAAAAGATCAGTGATCCTAGTGAGCGAATAAAACAGTTTCATGAAATATTCCCGCGTATTTATTAATAGCCTTGCCTATGAACTGGCACCTGTGGTGGTTTCCAGTAGTGAGCTAGAATCTCGCCTCGCGCCTCTATATCAAAAATTTCGCATTCCCATGGGGCAACTTGCGGCCTTAACGGGTATTACCGAACGCCGTTGGTGGCCTAAAGGGCATCAATTATCTGATGGAGCGATTAAAGCGGCGCACAAGGCGATAGCAGAAACGGGAATAGAAGTCGCCGAACTGGGCGCTGTGGTGTACACCGGCGTTTGCCGTGACCAGCACGAACCCGCCACCGCCTGTCGGATTGCGGCGGCCTTAGGGGTGTCGAAGGACACGGCGATTTACGATATCAGCAATGCCTGTCTTGGGGTGTTGTCGGGCATTTTAGACATTGCCAACCGTATCGAGCTTGGTCAAATTAAGGCGGGCATGGTGGTGTCTTGTGAATCGGCGCGGGATATTGTCGATGTGACCATTGATAATATGTTGGCCGATCCGACCATGCAGAATTTTGCCCAGTCGCTGGCGACCTTAACTGGCGGCTCTGGCGCGGTGGCGGTGATCCTGACCGATGGCAGTTTGCCGCTGACGAATGTGCGTAAGCATCAGTTACTTGGCGCCTCCCATTTATCTGCGCCGCAGCACCATCAACTGTGTCAGTGGGGTTTGCAGGAAGTAGGTCACAATATTTACCGTGAGTTTATGCGTACCGATGCGGTGACCTTACTCAAAGAAGGGGTCGAGCTGGCAAAGCACACGTGGGAGCATTTCCTCGCTCAGCGGAATTGGTTGGTCGAGCAGGTCGACAAAGTAATCTGTCATCAGGTCGGCGCTTCAAACCGTAAACAGGTCTTGAGTGCATTAAATATTCCACCTGAAAAAGAATTTCCAACATATCAACTGCTTGGCAATATGGGCACAGTCTCTTTACCCGTCACAGCGGCCATGGCACACGATCAAGGCTTTTTACGCCCAGGGGATCAGGTGAGCTTTTTAGGTATCGGCAGTGGTTTGAACTGCATGATGCTGGGCATTAAGTGGTAGTTTTTCAAGGATTGTTATTTGCCTTAGCCGACGCTTGAGAGCAAGGTTTGCTAGGGCATTTTTATGCTTATTGGTTTAGCGATGGGCATTAGCACTGAGCATAGGTAAAGGCGAATTTACCTGCACAGGCTACCAATACAAAATAATTAAAACAAAAGATAGGAAGCGTCATGTTAGACACTCTGTTGCCGTTTAAACGTCATTTTCTTAGCCGTAATGGCAACAAGCTGCATTACATCAATGAAGGCCAAGGTGAGCCTGTGGTCATGGTGCACGGTAATCCAAGTTGGAGTTTTTATTACCGTAATCTCGTGAGTGCCCTTAAGGATACTCACCAGTGTATCGTGCCCGACCATATTGGTTGTGGCCTGTCGGATAAGCCGGATGACAGCGGTTACGATTACACCTTAAAGAATCGCATTGACGATTTAGAGGCGCTGCTCGATAGCCTAAAGGTAAACGAAAACATTACCTTAGTCGTCCACGATTGGGGCGGTATGATCGGCATGGGCTATGCTGCGCGTTACCCTGAACGAATTAAACGTCTGGTGATTTTAAATACCGGCGCCTTCCATTTACCCGAAACTAAACCCTTACCGCTGGCGCTGTGGATCTGCCGTAATACACTGCTTGGCACCGTATTAGTGCGTGGTTTTAATGCGTTTTCATCGATAGCCTCCTATGTTGGGGTAAAGCGTCAGCCGATGTCAAAGTACATCCGAGAGGCCTATGTCGCGCCGTTTAACTCATGGGCAAATCGGATTTCGACCTTGCGTTTTGTGCAGGATATTCCGCTAAAACTGGGTGACAGAAACTATCAGCTAGTGTCGGATATTGCCGCCAGTCTGCCAAAGTTTGCCAAGGTACCGACACTGATTTGCTGGGGTTTACAGGACTTTGTGTTCGATAAGCACTTTTTAGCCAAATGGCGCGAACATATGCCCCATGCACAGGTGCATGAATTTGCCGATTGTGGTCACTATATCCTCGAAGATGCGAGCGATGAGGTGATTACCCATATCAAACACTTTATGGCTGAGGCGCAAACGCCAGCGGCAGAAGTGCAGCACGTTGAAATGGTGCCGGTCACAGAGCCTGAGGAAGAGACTCAAGCGCCACAGGCCGCACATTAATGGCTAGAGTGGAGGATGCGCAGCTCGGCCATGGGACATCTACCGCCGAGCAAGCAAGCGATGCCAATATCTGTCGGCATTTAAAGCAAGCCGCCCATCACATTCCCCATCATCTTGCGGTTGCGGTGCAACAGGGCAAGGGTAAATCCCTTGCCAATCTGACTTACCAAGAACTCGATTTTATTAGCCTCGATAAACAAAGCGATGCCATCGCCTTCGCGCTCAATGCCCATGGGTTGACACGGGGGATGAAGGCGGTGCTGATGGTCACCCCGAGTCTGGATTTTTTTGCGTTAACGTTTGCGCTGTTTAAGGCGGGGATTATCCCCGTGCTGGTTGACCCGGGTATGGGAATTAAAAACCTTAAGCAATGTTTTATTGAAGCCGCGCCCGATGCCTTTATCGGAATCCCTAAAGCTCATATCGCCAGACGCTTATTAGGCTGGGGTAAGGGCAGTGTGCAGCATCTTATCAATGTGGATGGCAATCCCAGCGGGCTTGCTGGCACACTATCGCGCTTACTTACGGGCGCGCCAAGTCTAGCGTCGATACTCTTATCAACAGCTAAGTCGTCTACAGCTAAGTCATCTGTGGCTAAATTGTCGGAACAGGGCGAGTACCCGATGGCGCTGCTTAGGCATGACGAGATGGCGGCGATTCTCTTTACCAGTGGCAGCACGGGGACGCCAAAGGGCGTTGTCTATAGCCATGGCATGTTTGAGGCGCAAATTCAGGCGCTAAAACAGGATTATGGCATTGCACATGGCGAGCGTGATTTAGCGACATTTCCGCTATTCTCCCTCTTTGGTCCGGCGCTCGGTATGGCATCGATTGTGCCTGAGATGGATGCCAGTAAACCGATTACGGCCAATCCTGAATTTTTATTTGCCGCCATTGAGAAATACCAATGCAGCAATATCTTTGTTAATCCAGCCTTGCTTGAACGTTTAGGCCGCGCCGGTGAGCAAACCGAGTCGAAAAAGCAGCACAAACTCAGCAGTGTGAAACGCGTAATTTCCGCTGGCGCGCCCGCGACTATTGCCTCGATTGCACGCTTTAGCAAAATGCTCAGTGACGGCGTGCCTGTACTCAATTCCTACGGCGCTACCGAATCCTTACCCATCAGCATGATCGCCAGCGATGAGCTATTGACCACGACTCAAAACACGGACAATGGCGGTGGGATTTGTGTCGGTCGCGCCATCGATGGTGTCAGCATCGAGATTATCGCCATCACTGAGGATAACATCCCTGAGTGGGATAATGGCCTGCGTCTTAACGCGGGGGAAATTGGCGAAATAGTGGTAACAGGCCCTATGGTGAGCCAGTCCTATTATCGCCGCGAAACGGCAACGACGGCGGCTAAAATCTGGGACCGCGAGCAGCAAACCTTTAGGCACAGAATGGGCGACCTTGGCTATTTAGATGACAGCGGCCGCTTGTGGATGTGTGGCCGCAAAGCCCATAGAGTCGATGCCACCCAAGGTGGGCAGTTTGTTAAACGGTACTATTCGATTCCGAGTGAGCGTATTTTTAATACCCATCCGAATGTGAAGCGCTCGGCGTTAGTGGGGATCAAAGTGAAGGGGCAAGGCGGCGCGAGTGAGATTGAACCACTCATCTGCATCGAGCTTGACCAATCTTTGGTCTGCAATAAGAGCGCGCAGCTCTATCAAGAGCTGATGGCGATTGCCGAGCAGTATAGCCACACTCAGGGGATTAGACGTTTTCTCATTCATCCCGATTTCCCCGTGGATGTGCGCCACAATGCCAAAATATTTAGAGAAAAATTAGCCGTTTGGGCGCAATCGCAAACCAAAGGCTGATGTTCATTTAAGGGACTTTTAACCTTACTCGTCTAGATTTTCTGTTGCTTTTTAGTGGCATGGGAATGAAATATTATTCCATTGCATATAAGCGCTGAACTTAATACTGTAAACGACACTGTGTGTCTCGGAATAGCAAGATGACCGATAATTGTTCCATTTCTCTCGCCCCTACGGACTTAGAATGTACGCCGTCGCAACCAACAGGCCTAAACCAAGTGGGCGGTGACCAAGCATGTAGCAAACTAAGTCTCGATAAGCGTGAGCAAGCCGCGCTTTATGCCTTGGCGGCTAAGGTCAACCATGCCTTTGTGACTGGCGCGGGCGGATTTTTGGGTAAGGCCATTTGCCTACGTTTGGTTGCGGCTGGGATTAAGGTGACAGGGTTTGCCCGTGGCCATTACCCTGAGCTTGAAGCCCTTGGCGTGACTATGGTACAGGGGGATTTAGCCAATCCTGAGCAAGTCAAACAGGCGATGCTGGGCTGCGATATCGTGTTCCATGTGGCCTCAAAAGCGGGGGTATGGGGCGACAGGGACAGCTATTTTTGCCCCAATGTGAAGGGCGCAGCTAATGTGATTGCCGCTTGTAAAACGCTTAAAATCAGCAAATTAGTTTATACCAGCACCCCTAGCGTGACCTTTGCGGGCGAGGATGAAGCGGGTATTGATGAATCGACGCCCTACGCCAGCCGTTTTTTAAATTTTTATGCTCACTCCAAGGCGATTGCCGAGAAGATGATGCTCGATGCTAATCAAATCTCTTCAACTGCATCGGCGTATGCGTTAAAGACCGTTGCCCTGCGGCCGCATTTGATTTGGGGGCCCAATGATCCGCATCTGGTGCCTCGGGTGCTCGCCCGCGGTCGTTTAGGTAAACTTAAGCTGGTGGGGCGCGAGGATAAACTGGTCGATACCATTTATATCGATAACGCCGCTTATGCCCACATTCTGGCGGCCGTTGAGCTTTGCCAAGTCTCGCCTAAGTGCCAAGGGAAAGCCTATTTTGTCAGTAACGACGAGCCTGTGACTATGGCCAAGATGCTGAACCTCATCCTAGCCTGTGATGGGTTGCCGCCTGTGACCGCGCGCGTGCCACAGACCCTAGCTTATGTGGTGGGCGCTGTGTTAGAAACGGCGTATCGACTGCTGAATAAGCAAGAAGAGCCGATCATGACGCGCTTTGTCGCTAAACAGCTTTCCTGTAGCCATTATTTCGATATCAGCGCGGCAAAACAGGACTTTGGCTATCATGCCTTAGTGTCGATAGAAGAGGGAATGAAGCGCCTCAAGGCATCGCTCAAGTGCGGTATTTAGCACAGGACAAACTTGGTGATATCTTATGCCGTTACGGTAAGCTAATGGATTAAAACGTTAATGGCGTGCGACGATTGTAATACTTCGATTTTTCGGCAAAAGATTGGCCGCTGCAAACGCTGCATGTGGCAATTGACGTTGCTGTCGCTTATCGGTTGGCCGTTGTGGTGGTATCTCTACAGTGACACTCCACGTGAGGTCAACTCCATCGCCTTACTGTTTTTCTGCTCAGCTTTTACTGGCCTGTTGTTACTGCATCTTGTGGTATTAGTCACGCGTCGTCTGCTCGGTCGCGAATAGTTTTTTCGCTTCCCATCGAATCTCCTTTTTATCCTTTGTGGTGAGCGATCACACACGCCATTTACGCTATTACAAGCAGCCATTCTTGCCCGCGGATTTTTCATTTTCGCTTAATGCTCAAGTGGTACACAGTGCGCTGAAACAGCTCGCTTTTTATCGTCTTAGCGAAAAATACTGTCGATTGGTGCTGAGGCGTGATGAGTGATGAGCTCACGCGATTATTTTACTCCGTGATCCCGTGAGTGTTAGGGCTAGGCTTAAATCTGAACTGAGTACCATAAATACTCTGATGATAAGGGTTCGTGTAACGAGTTTTTTTGGCTGATAAGTATGGATTTAAACAAATTTTAATCTGACATTTTAAGGTTTTTACCCTGTTTCACTGTTTTTGGTATCGCCAAGTACTAAGATCGAATGTGGCGATGGAGCCGAGAAAACTCGGTATTTTTTAGGTTTTAGGGAGTGTTATGGAGTTTTTAACCACGCTATTTGTGGGTTACCCAATATGGGTTTGGTTAATGTTTTTTGGCTTTGTGTTGGCATTGTTAGCCTTCGACTTAGGTGTGCTACACAAAGAGCAGCACGAAATTACCGTGGCAGAGAGCCTTAAATTATCGGCCTTTTATATTTGTATGGGTCTGTTGTTCGGCGCCTGGTTATGGTGGTACAAGGGCTCGACTGCGGGGATGGAATACCTCACGGGTTACCTTATTGAAAAGTCCTTATCTATGGATAACGTCTTCGTTATCGCGCTTATTTTCAGTAGCTTAGGCATTCCCCGTTTGTATCAACACCGAGTGTTATTCTGGGGGATCATGGGCGTTATCGTGCTGCGTGCCATTATGATTGGCTTAGGCGCGGCGCTGGTAGCGCAATACCAAGGCGTGTTGGTGTTATTCGGCCTGTTCTTGATTTTCACCGGTATTAAGATGCTCTTTTCCGATGATGAGCATGGTGATATCCAAGATAATAAGTTTTACAAATGGTTGCGCTCTAAAATGCGTTTTACGCCAAGCCTTCATCAAGAGAAGTTTTGGGTAAGGGGAGAGGATCATCAACTCAGCAAAGGCTGGTGGGCAACGCCTCTGTTTTTGGCGTTGATCTTAGTCGAAACCGCGGATCTGGTGTTTGCGGTGGACAGTATTCCGGCGATTTTTGCGATTACCCAAGATCCCTTTATCGTCTATACCTCTAATATCTTTGCGATTTTAGGTCTGCGGGCATTGTATTTCGCCCTCGCGGCCATGGTGCATCGTTTCGAGTACCTCAAATATGCGCTATCGGTGGTATTGGTGTTTATCGGTGTAAAAGTCGGACTGGTGTACTTTAATCATGAAGGCATTGTGGACTTTAAAATCCCAACGGCCTTATCCCTTGGTGTCACCTTCGGCCTCTTGCTGGCGGGGGTATTATTCTCCCTGTGGAAGACGCGCGAGCAGAAGTAAGCTAATGTTTTTCTACCTAAAACTGGCGCCATAGTGCGCCAGTTTTTTATTCGGTCATCTCAAAGATAGGTTGTGATTGCCTGGGTTATTGACCGATGAAATAACTTCTATTTGCGGTTTTTAGGTTTGGTAAAAGTGTGCAAACTGTTCTATTTTTCGTATAGACAGTCGTTTGGCTCGGGCTTTCTTTCTACTTGGGTAATCGTTCGCCTTACAGCGCACTGAGCCAAATATAGATAGTCTGTTTTCATCAATTTTGCACTAATAACAATAAATTATTAGCACCATCAAATTTGTGGCTTAGCTCTTTATCTGCCGGAATGGGACGACAGTTTGGCTCATTCTGAGATGTTGGCCATTACGCCACGCCATCATTACAAATAATCGAACAGATGACCGCGAACCAGGCCGTTAATGCCGAGGATCGTACGAGGAGAAAGATCATGTCTATGGTGAGTGCGAAGGAATTTGCTCATTGGCTAAAGAAACGCTTCGAGGGTGTTGAAAAGGGCGTGAGTTTAACTCGAGAAGATATCAATCAGCTGACCGGACGCCAAAATTTTTCATTGGTGTTTGTCCATGATATTCACTACGAGTTGATGCGTTTTGGCATCGCCTTTGTGACAGACACGGGGCGCGATACATATTATCTTGTGCGGGTTTTCGATAAACCTTGGCGAAATCAATTGGAGCAGGACTCTGAAAAGGAGCTGTTCTCTAACGTAGTGTCGATTAATTTACTGCGTTAAGACGTCAATTCGTGGCATTTATCAGTGCAATTTTGCTTGAGGTGGTGAGTGCTTTCGAAGCACCTCGGCGCGCTGCTGCGCAAGCACGACAGCCCCTGTTACATGAGGATTAACAGGGTTAATAAATCGCGTCTTTACGTGACTTAACTTCTCCTAATTTCGTTACACACTCTCTCTTTACACTTAAATCCGCCGCGAAAAGTGCAAATTTGCTTGTTCTTCGGCATGGATTTTCCTAAGGTAATTGAAAATGATTTTCACTGAGGCTCCTATGAATACTCATCTGCAATTACAGGTTAAGCATTGGCTCGAAAATGATCCCGATCCCCGCACTCAGGCACAACTGCAAGCCTTAATCGACACAGGCAATGACGCCGAACTCGAGGCACGTTTTGCGGGACGGTTAGAGTTTGGTACCGCCGGATTACGCGGTGTGGTGGGCGCAGGTCCTATGGGCATGAATCGCTTGGTTATCCGCCAAACATCTGCTGGGCTTGGTGCCTATTTGCTCGAACAAATTAAAGATGCCGCCGAGCGCGGGGTTGTGATTGGTTACGATGGCCGCCACGATTCACGCACTTTCGCCCATGATACCGCCAGTGTACTCACCGCGATGGGGATTAAAGTGCGTCTCACCGCCAAAGTGGCGCCAACGCCGCTGGTGGCCTTTGGGGTTAAGCATTTTAATGCCGCTGCGGGCATTGTGGTGACCGCCAGCCATAACCCACCACAATACAATGGCTACAAAGTGTATTGGGAAAACGGCGCGCAGATTATCCCGCCCCATGACTCAGGTATCGCCGCTAAGATTGAGCAGGCTGCAACCCAAGCAATTCCGTTTATGGATCAGGCTGATGCCATCAAGCACGGTAAATTGATTTGGCTTAATGACGATTATTACGAAACCTATCGCCGCGGCGTGATGCACGCCAAGGTGCTGCAAAATCACACTGCGCCCGAAAAAGTCAGCCTTGCCTATACCGCTATGCATGGTGTGGGCGCTGAAATGGCTGAAACTGTGCTTAAGGATGCGGGTTTTACCCAAGTCTACTCGGTGGCGGCGCAGCGCGAGCCCGATGGGGATTTCCCAACGGTTAATTTCCCGAATCCGGAAGAAAAGGGCGCGATGGACTTAGTCATCGCCGAAGCGAAAAAGCATGCCGCCATGCTTGCTTGCGCCAATGATCCCGATGCTGACAGATTTGCGGTTGCAGTACGTAAGGATGATGGAGAGTATCAAATGCTAACAGGCGACCAAGTGGGCGTGCTCTTTGGTCATTATCTGTTAAGCCATGCCGCGAAAGACCAACGTCTAGTGGGCACGACTATTGTGTCCTCCAGTCTATTATCTAAAATCGCCAAAGGCTTTGGCGTTGAAAGTTATACCACGCTCACCGGTTTTAAATGGCTGATGAATGTGGGGATTGCGCAGAGTCAGCCTGACAATCAATTCCTGTTTGCCTACGAAGAGGCACTGGGTTACACCGTCGGTAGCATGGTGTGGGATAAGGACGGCCTGTCGGCCTTAGTCGCCTTCGCCCAATTAACCGCCGAGCTTGCCGCCAAAGGGCAAACCATTTGGGATAGACTCGAGCAGATTTACCGCGAGCAGGGTTTCCATCTCAATGCCCAAGTTAGCATTGCCTTAAAACCCGACACGCCTAATATCGGCGCCTATCTGCGTGAACATCCGCCGTTGGCAATTGGTGAGCATGCCGTGGTGTCGACTGATGATCTCAAGGCGTTAGAGCGCCGTTTTGCCGATGGCAAGGTCGAGAAAATCAATCTGCCCGCCAGTGATGTATTAACTTACCGCTTAGCCAATGGCGCGCGGGTGATAGTACGGCCGTCGGGCACTGAGCCTAAAATCAAGTGCTATTACGAGGTGGTTGAACCTATGACGGCGCAAGACACCTTGGTCAGCGCCCAAGCACGGGCAACTCAGGCGATGGAGGCGTTTATTTCAGCCCATCAGGCGAGCCTACCTAAATAAGCGCTTTTAGCGCACTCAATAAAATCAGCTTCACTCAAAGGCTACTGACATGATGTTGTCAGTAGCCTTGTTTTATTCTTGTTGTCGTCCGCTGGTGATTTACTCTTATAACATGATGAATCATTGGCATTTTTCAACAAGGAGAAAGTGAAAATGTTATCAATTGCACCGTTAGTCTGGGGTGAAATTCCTGTCAGTGATATGGATCGTGCCATCGCTTTTTATCAACAACATTTCGGGGTTGAATTTAAGCGTGACGATATGGAAGACATGCAATACGCCACGATTGAAACAGAGGATGAAGGCGCACCAAGCATTGGCCTCGTTAAATGCAGCATGAGCAAACCGTCGATGGACGGTAGCACTGTATACTTGCATTTCAGCGCTCAATTGCAACCTTTAGTGGATAAACTCGTGGCCGCTAATGTGACTATGCTATTGCCTGTGACACCTATCAAGGATGGTGGTTGTGGCTATATCGCCCTGTTTGTGGATAGCGAAGGCAATAAGGTCGGCCTTTGGTCGCAAAATCAGTAATGAATATCCTAATGAGTCGTGCCTTGGCACGGCTCTTTGTACTGACTTTTTACGCAGCTCCTTAATTCAAGTGGATACAGTCAGTTTTGGGGATAAAGCGCGACGAGCAATAACGTCTAGCGATAGCCTTAAACAAGCAACAGCAAATTTCAGTGATGAAGGTGAAAGGATAATGGAACAGGTTTTTATGGCGGCTCAACCTATGCTTGGGCTGAGTACGCGCACCAATAATAACGCCGAAATGGCGGCTGAGGGCGGCAAGATTGCAGCGCTATGGCAGGCTTTTTTTGAATCTTCACAGCTGACATCTATGCTCGATTCTCCCATGTATGGGGTTTACTACGACTATGAATCCGATATGACGGGAGACTATTCGGTTTTAGTGGGTAAAAGCGTTGAGTCTGTCAGCGAGACCGGCCCATTTACTGCGTTGCAGCTGCGAGAAGGAAACTACCTTAAGTTCAGTGCGCAAGGGGAAATGCCCCACTGTGTGGTGGGACTTTGGGGACAGATTTGGCGCTACTTTACCGAGCCTGATTGCTCGCACCAGCGCTGCTACCAAACGGACTTTGAAGTCTATCTAAGTGCTGATAAAGTCGAGATTTATATTGGGATTGTATAGTTTTAAACGATAAAGCAGGCAGATGCACTATCGCTTGGGCGGCTAAGCTTTAGCGGTTAAGATCCCTAAACTTTCGCAGCGAAGCCAATTTGAGGTGTGATTACTGTCCATGCGCCGTGCCGACCGCCTATTTCAAATAGTGCAAATTCTTAAACATCGACGACTGACGACCGCCCAAGAGCTGGCGGATCGTTTAGAAGTCTCGACTCGCACGGTTTACCGCGATGTGCAGGATTTGTGTTTGAGCGGCATTCCCATTGAAGGGGAGGCGGGCGTGGGTTATCTATTGCGCCACGAAGTGAATGTGCCGCCACTGATGTTTAACGAGGCCGAATTAGAGGCGATTCAAGTCGGCATGCGCATGGTGCAAACATGGGGCGGCAAAGAGCTTGGCAGTGCGGCGCGTCAGGCGATGATAAAAGTGGAAGCCGTGCTACCTAAGCGTTTGCAAGCCTATCAATCCTTGATGTTCTCGCCGGATTTTTATCTAGATTCCAACGAGTTTCAGTTTCTCGATCCGCTGCGTAATGCGGCCCAGCGCCGTGAATACGTCAAACTATTCTATCAAGATGTGAATAAAACCCTGACAGAGCGCGAAGTGCGGCCGCTCGCCATCTATTTTTGGCGCGGCACTTGGACCTTGCTGACCTGGTGCGAATTACGCCAAGATTTTCGCAACTTTCGGGTCGATCGAATCACAGGATTGTTAAGGCTTAACCGCCATTTTGAACCGACGCCGGGACAGGAATTAGAGGATTATATTTGTCTGATGGAAAGCCAGTCTTAACATTTGCGGTGATGGTGGTGTTGATAGAAAGCGATGGAATACCTCATTGAGTGAGGAAAGCATTGTTTATATCGTTAACCATTCAAAGGAACTATGGTTCTAACCCAATGGTTTTAGTCAATGTTGACTAACTCAACGCTTTGATTGGTAAGGTTATTATAGATTTTTAATTTATGTTTAATGGCGTAAAAGCCATCTCAGCAGATCCAGCGTTTAGCATATATGTACAATGTGGTATTTGGATATTTTACCCTGCACGGCTTATAAGGGCATGTTTGCTTGGTTTGACTCACAAAACGCATAAATGTTGTGCTGTACATACCTACGAGATCTATCCTTTCTGCTAAAATTTAGCGGGAAGGATAGCTTTGATATAGCGTAATGAGCATTTATGATGACATTTCAGCGTTTTAGTCTGTTCACTTTGCTGTTTTCTATTGGAATATGGACATATATACCAAACTCATATGCTGTTGATACTTTTATTATTAATCCTCCAGAATCAAATAATGACCATAGATACCAATATACTTATGATCTGTTGACATTAATTATTGAAGCAACAAACAATGATTTTGGTGTTGGAACAATACAGATTTCTGATGTTGTCATGAGTCGTAACCGTATTTTTAGAGGATTATTAGAAGGTAAAACAGTCAACGTTATTGCTGAAGCATCCAATTCTCAGTGGGATGAACAGTTAATTCCAATAAAAATACCAATCCGGAAAGGTATTCAGGGTTTTAGAGTATTTATTATCAAGAAACAAAATTTACCCATTATGGCCAATATAAATACATTGGCGCAGTTAATGGCGTTAGATACCGGTTCTGGTAGCCAATGGTCAAGTAAAGCGGCCATGCAAAATGCTGGATTTAACGTTATTGAAAGTATTCAATATGATAATTTGTTTAATATGTTATCTATGGGGAGATTTATTACTTTCGGACGTGGTACTGAAGGATCCCCTCATAAATCAGCCATAGCATAGCCATATTTGAGCAACTGATTGGCGAATAATACCCAGGCCGCCAGCAATTCTTTCTCCGTGATTTGATAATCAGGCCGCCTGAGTACCTCCAATCCCAAGCGAATCGTTGAGAGTACCGTTCGATGCCCAATGGTATTGGCCTGAAAATGCTTATCCCAGCCCTGTTGCTGTGCGTGTAAACCAACTAGCCACAACAGGCATTGAACCATCAACGCTATCAGTAGGATGATGTCGAATCGCTCTGGACTGTTGGTACGACTTTGGCGTAAGCCAAAGCCGTATGCCGGGCTTTTGAGGTCACGAAAGGTTTCCTCTATTTGCATACGTTTGGCGTACAGGTTTACCAGCTGCTTTGGGCTCCGAGATTCTGGTGGTAAATTGCTGGCTAACACCCAAGGCTCTTTCGCCGATGTTGAGTACGTTTTTGCCGATGGATGGTGGCAATTAGTCCTCGTTGAACGCTGATTTGTACGCCCCTTAGGTTTGCTACGATAAAGCGTGAGATGGCAATTGATAGGGTTAGTTTTGGTCAAGGTCTTACAACCCAGGCTCTTCGCTTGACCGTTGGCCAAGTCATGTGTACTGCGAACTGCACGCCAATTTTCAGCGCCAATATCTGCAAATTGAACTGTACCGCGAATACGGCTTAGCCAAAACCAACCATGCGCCTCAACCTCTTTGTACCAAGGCACTTTGAACCCCGCGTCAGTCACGATGAGAGGGGTAACATGCAAAGGTAAAATCTTGGCTAAGTCCGCTAAAAAACCGTTGTGGGAGGCCTTAGAGCATTGTTCTGATAGGGGATAGGACTTCTCATACAGGGTAATAGAGCGGCCGTTGAAGGCTATTGAGGCGCGCAGAGCCATGATGCGTTTATGCTCTCGGATGTCTGACCAATCGACGAGCACAATCGGCATAGGGTTACCAGAACAGATGAGGCTGGCATGCCATTGGTAGACAGCTAACCGTTCTTGATGCAGATGCGTGTTGCCGAGCAAACGATCAATGCGCTTGATGTTGTGCTTGGTTCGGGCCGTGGTTGGTAAATTTCGACCTAACTCAGTCAAGGTCAGTGTCTTACATTCAATCAGCGCCTTAGAGGCCAGCATCAAGCTGTTTAATCGTTTTAGGTGAAGTTCTGGGCAGTATTGGTGTAAAGAATGTAGTAGGATATTGGCTTCGCGCATCTTGTTGTCCAAGTGTAGTTTTTGGCGAAACCATTTGATCATGCAACAAGATGCGCTTCCACCCTAATTTGATGATTTATTTGTAAATCATCAGGGGATTCTTCAGGACGTGGTATTAATGAGGCTTTTCAAGAGGTTGAACAGTTTAAGCGACAGTATCCCGATCTCGTTGTTGATGATAATATTTTACTGCATATACCACTTGCAACTTATTATTATGTTGCACCAAATCAGCCGCGTTTAGCCACAAGAATACAAGAGGGACTTAAACGAATAATTGCTAATGGAAAGTTTGATGAATTATTTTATCGGCGGCATTGCGAATTTTTGTTAAAAAGTAATATTAATCATAGACGAGTTTTTAAAATTAATAACCCACTCACTACTGAAGCAGAAATGACATCAATTGTTGGTAAGGACTTTTTGCTCGAACCAAGTAGTGATTTTTCGGCGCTATGTGAGAAGTACCATTAATCCCATATTTAATGGGAATATTAAGTTTTTATTGTCAAAAAAGTTAAATGGTTGTTAGCTGAACTGTGTGTGCTATTGATGGTTTACTTTCTTTAAAGAGGATTGGATTCTGTAACCAGATTAATACTGTTAACTGTATAGTAGATAAAAATTTTTCTTTAACCTCATTGCTAGCTATTGCTGTTTTGTTGGAGCATCATTATGCTAATTTCTGTTGTATTTTCACTGATTTGCACTATGAAGTAGTTGCTAGAGGAAATGATACGTAAGGTGTCGAGACAGTTGTTGAGCTCCTCGACGCTGCATTTGCAGTGATGTGTCGGTGAGCAACCAATCGATCCTCTTAAATAGCAGTGAATTAGGTCGTGTCTGTTGGGATATCGATAGCGATATTTAGGGGGGAATCGTTGTTACTACAATCATTGGCAATCGCTAATGAAGATGGTTAAACAGTAATCGTAAGTCGTATTAATGAAAAACGCTGCGGAGGCGCTATGTTGAAAATTAGTTCTAGCTTATTGATGTGTTTGGTGTTGTTTGCTTGTAGTTCTATGCCGAAAGATTGGTCTGGAATGTCCGCCGATGAAATATCTGCTTGGAAGTCGGCAGGTTTTAGTTCTGAAGTTGCTCAAAAGTGGCATCTTAGTGGATTTGATGCAGCGCAAGCGTCTGACTGGAACAAGGCTGGATTTAATCTAAAGGATGCGATGGCGTGGGGAGCACAGAAATTTGCCCCAGAAGAAGCTAAAAATTGGCGCGATTCAGGCTTTGACTTAGACGATGCTATTGAGAGTCGTAATAAAGGTTTGACCCCAATTAAACGTAATTAACCGTCTAATCTTACTGCAAATGGACGCATCATTTTGCGTCCATTTTTTAGCCCAATATCCTAATCAGGATGATTAATGATTACTTGTTTATCATTGGGTTTACGGGAGTTAAGCACTAGCTATACTGCCAACAGTCATTCCTTTGATATTGACAAAGGTTTCACCTTTTCACTTGGAACTCGTTTTGTGGGTGTCGCTTGCTTAATCTGCCAGCTGCAACTTAGTGAGTTCTGCGCCAGCGATAGCACTTAAGTGCTGAGTGATTTTCTCAATCGGCCAATCCCACCACGCAATAGCAACGAGCTTATCTATCACAGTTTGCTCGAATCTTAGCTTAATAATGGTGGCAGGATTACCACCCACAACAGCATAGGGCGGTACATCTTTTGTGACGACAGATTGGCTCGCGATAATCGCGCCATGGCCAATCTTCACCCCAGGCATGATTGTGGTGTTATAACCAATCCAAACATCGTGACCGACACAGGTATCGCCCTTAAAAGGAAAGTCTTCTGGCTTAGGTGTTGCCTTCTCCCAGCCATTACCGAAGATATAAAAGGGATAAGTGGAAAAGCCAGACACTGAATGATTGGCGCCATTCATGATGAACTTAACGTCCCTTGCAATGGCACAAAATTTACCAATAATCAGTTTATCGCCAATAAAGTCAAAGTGATAAAGCACGTTAGACTCGAAGCGCTCAGGCCCTGCCGGGTCGTCATAATAGGTGTAATCGCCGACGATAATGTTGTCGCGGCTAATGAAGTTCTTCAGAAAACCCACCTGAGGAAATCCTTTTAAGGGGGATTTGTCATTCGGGTTAGGTCCCTGTTGGGATGGGGAATGCGTCGGCATGTTTGCCTCCCTTATTATTTAATAGCTAAGAATTCAGTTAAGAGCATGAAAGCCTGTCAAACCTCTGTTTAATGGTTTTACTCACAATAGGCCGCTTCCCTTGCCAATATGGCATGTTTACGGGTTTCACCCCAGCGATAGCCGCCAAGTTCACCACTTTGACGTAGCACTCGATGGCAGGGGATAAGTAATGCCACCGGATTAGCGCCAATCGCCGTACCGACCGCGCGTGAGGCCTTAGGCTTACCAATGGCCTTGGCAATATCACCGTAGGAGGCGACTTCTCCCTTAGGTAAATTCAGTAGGGCGCGCCACACATTAAGCTGAAAATTGGTGCCTTTTACCCAGAGTGAGAGCGGGGAAGGCTCACCTTGGTGAATAGCCTGAGTGCTGGATGCTATTGAACTAAGCTTTTTGGCACTCGTGTCAGCAAAGTACTGGCTAAAGAGGTGATCAATTAAGCTTGCTGTTTGCGCTGTGTCTTCATAAATGGTGGCCTGACTCCAGCTCTGCTTTAAACGTTCTAATGGCAATTGAATTTGCAGCATATCGACAAAATCAAACTGGCAAATGCCCCGGGCCGTTTGGGCGATAAAGGCCAACCCGAAGGGCGTAGGATGATAGCCATAGGCAATGCTGATCCCTAAACCCTGCTGGCGATATTCAAAGGGGGTGACCGCCTCGAGTTGCACAAAATGATCGTATAAACGCGAGCCACTGCTCAGGCCTAACTCATAACTGGCACTCAAGGTCGAGTGGGACGGCTGCCGCAATAACTGTTTTGCCCGTTCTAGGGTTAAGGCCTGCAAGTAACGTTTGGGAGTGATCCCCGCCCAGCGACTAAAGAGCCGCTGGAAATGGAATTCACTTAAATGGACGTGCGCCGCAATCTCTGCCAGTGAGGGTTGATGACCCACATGCTGACGAATAAAGTCAATGGCACGTGCAATTCGCTCGTAATCTTGGGTCATCGTTATCCATTCCCTAGGTTTTACAGATGGACACACCACCATCGACCAATAAGGCGATCCCTGTGGTAAAACTGGCCGCATCGGAGGCTAGATATAGCGCCGATTGGGCGATTTCCGCGGGATCTGCGAGGCGCTTGAGGGCATGGAGGTTCTTCACAAAGGCCATGGCCTCTGGGGTATTGGCAAACTCCCGTCCCATTGGCGTATCTGTGCCGCCTGGCAAGAGCGCATTGACCCTAATCCCGCGCGCGCCGTACTCAACGGCCAAGGCTTGGGTTAAGCCAATCATCCCCGCTTTACTTGCCGCATAGGCCGCCGTTTGCGGAAAACCTATGGTATAGCCAACAAAGGAAGATGTAAAAATAATCGACCCTGCGCCACGTTTAAGCATTTGTGGTAATTGATATTTTGCCGCTAAAAATGCACTGGTAAGGTTGGTTGTTAGGGTGTTTTCCCATTCGGCTCGGCTAAGTGCATCCGAATCCACACCTAATTCGCCATTAATGCCAGCATTGTTAAAGGCGATATCCAATCCACCATACTGCTCAACGGCAAGTGCCACTAAATCACTGGCATACACTTCGTCGGTTACATCGCCCGCCAGATAAACCGCTTCACCGCCTTGGGTGATTATCTCATCCACCAATGAGGCCAATATGGCGCCGCGGCGCGCGCCCAGCACCAGTTTTGCGCCTTCACGGGCAAAGCGTTTTGCGGTGGCATAGCCAATCCCCGAACTTGCCCCAGTAATGATTGCGACCTTTCCCTGTAACACTGCCATAGATATGTCTCCATTGATTGCCTCGGCCAATATGCGCCGATAGAGACATAGTGAAGGGTTAAGGCATACTACTCGACCCGAATCTTGCGCTTTTACACTTGGTTGCTAAAGTCGTGAAAGTTGGGTGGATTGTCACTGAGTTTTAGGCGATGCCAGCAGCATAAATCAGCAGCAAAGACAGCGGGACGGAAACAACACCGATTAAGCGGAATTGATTTTTAAACGCTTGGGCTGACCATCGGGCAAATTTGCGATGCTGACTTGGCGGCGTGCATGCCAAGCCGATTCCCACACAGAGTAAGACAATGCCTATCGCCAAAAAGATCTGTGGAAATCGGGTATCGGCGTAATATTGGATAAAAATCATACCCGCAATAATTCGGCTGACGACTTCAACAATATGGAAGTAGGGCTGCTCGCTAAATGCAATGATACCGTTAGCGAACGCCGCAGGCCTGATGACCATCACAAGGCTGAATAACAGCATTAATAGGCCAAAAGCCGCAATAAAATACATCGTCATTCCTTGTATTGGTTCTTATCTATTTGTCATGGGAAGCGTGAGTGGCTGTGTTTGTTCTACTTTAACTTGAGTCGTAATTGTTCTATCTGCCTATCGATAGACGCAACCTGTGTATCTGCTTGCTGCGCCACTGCCGACATTTCTTGCGCTAAGCTTTGCTCCCAAGTCGCTCCGGCAAGATTGTTATTGGCGTAACTTCTATCGTTTCTCAGTTCAACAATACGTTTATCCCTTTGGTCGATAATGAGTTTACGGTCGTTTTCTAGTTTAGTGATTTCACGGCTAATGCGTTGTTTATCAATAAAATCGCTAATTTCTTGTTTTTTATCCGAGTGAGTAACAGCGTTTGCATGGGCAATGTCAGGGCCTTTAACCACGCTACCGACGCCGCTAAGATCCACGGGTTGGCTATTTTCATCACAGGGATCGGCCTGATATTTTCCATCGGCACATTGGTATACGGCGGCATTGGCCGAAAAAGGCAGGGTAAGTGTAACTAGCAATAATGATTTTCTGTCCATAGAACACCCCATTGTTGATTTGGTTAGATTACTCTGTCGTGGTGTAAAAACCAACAGAGAGGTGGCGGGGCTTCATCATGCACCCGAATTCCGCTAAGCCGTTGGTATGGCAGCTGGTCTGTTACTTACAATTAGGACATTTTAACAATGAGAGTCTTGTTTAACTGTTGTTGAATCTGTCTTCGTTAAATTATTTAAAAGCAAAGTCAAAGTCGTGGGGCTTCACCCCACACCCGACCAAGAGGGGATCAACAGCAATTCCCTCTTGCCTCTTTTTAACAAGAGTCCTTGCCGTCCCAACGGAGTTGAAAACCCCTTGTGCTCATTGTCAAATTTGCTATCGCTTCCGAAGGATGGGCTTTACATCCATGTAAAGCGCCCAGTTCGGCAGTCCCTACCTCTCGCTCATAAGCGCGAAAATCACCGATTTTCATTCGCCCCTGCACCTGCGAAAGCTAGCTCGGCATCTGATAGGCAGGATGCCTGAATGTTGTGAAGTGCAAGGATGCACGCGAACGACCATGGCAAGACTCACGCAATTTGTCTATTCGCCCTGCGGCAACTCCGAGGGGGGGGAGGTGAACTCCTTTCGCGTTTGTGTTATTTGCAAGTCATGCAAAGCAAACTGAGTAATGCTTACAACCACTTTTAGCAATTTAACAATGGGTGTCTCGTTAAATTTGTCTCGTTAAATTTCAGGTGCCACTGGATTATGTAATGAAGGATATGAACACGAATCAAGTGGTGAAGGGGAATATTAAAACCACATATTCAGTTTTAATCCCATTGATTTCGTGAACCACGTTACAATACAATCAATCTACTAACATTCTATTTCTGGAATCGTAACTGTGGTGATTAATAAATTTTTCAAGGGTTTCATTTCCTTTTCGCTCATGTTATTAGTTGGAGCTTTGGGTTCAGGATTGTGGGAAGTTGCAGTAAAAGACTTGCTTTACTGGTTAGGTGGTATTTTTGTTCGTCTAGCTACTTCAATACATTCAGGGTATATTGATAGACTATATGCGCAAGTAGGTTCTGGCGCGGATTCCCTTTACTTTATTCCTTCACTTTTCATTTTGTTATTTATTATATCCTCACCATTTATTGTCTTTTATATTCTCAGAAATAATTGGAGAAAACTTGAACTCGCAGAAAGAAAACTTACAAAACTATCGACAGCCAGTACAGATATCATTAAAGAAAAAGAACCCTTAACAGTAAATTCTAATGTTAGCTCTATAAATGAAAATATTAATTCTTTCATTCAAAGTGCAACATTAAAAAACGTAAATATGGTCAATATATTGTCATCATGATGGTGGTTTATTTTTTCATCTCAGTTGTATACACAGATTTATTAATTGCTTCATTGGTGAATTTAAAGGCTGTCAAAGGCATTGAACGCCGCTTAGAAATAATTAGACCTTATACTTCCGATAGGGATTATATGCTCTTGGTTAGCGAGTTTAGGCAAATAGATGACAGAGAGAAAACTCAGGTTTTAATATCAAAAATCAACTCGGTAGCTACTGAAAGCCATGTAATTTTGCCAAAGTTAGACCTTTACGGGATTAATTAATTTTAGAGGAAGTATAGTTTATAAAGCGTACCCGTTAACGGATACGCTTTTCTCCTGCCCATCCCCATATACCTATAAGCGCACTTAGCCAACGCTGTGAAGCGTTGGCACGTTAATCCACCGTGAGGCAGCGTATCCCAAGGGGAAAACCATGCTTAAAATACCTGTCTTTAGTGGTGATTGCTGTCGGTGTTGTCTATGTCGCTAATCGCGTCATGTCTGTTCGCCGTTTAATTGGTTAAGGGTTGAACATGCGTACCACAGTTAAATTCCTATATTTTCAAACGTTGCCGCAGATTACACCGAGATTTGCTAAGCCGAATTCGATTGTGGACGTGACCTTCGATGATATGGATATCATCGCAGAGCCGCCATGGATGGCTTCACGGCGTGTCACGGAAGCAATGGAATTCGGCGTATCCGCAACGAGATCAGAAGTGCTTGGATAAAGCCTTATATTTTCAACCTAACCTTCTTTCATCCCAGCTCTGCAAACAAAAACAGCCACAAATATTTGCGGCTGTTTGTGATTAACATTCTGTTTTTAAATAGATTTAACGCTTACACTAAATCACTCGCTATTCATTGACCATAGCTAATAGCGCAGGTAAGAACTCGTTATCCAATGCGGCAATTTCACCTTGCTCGATAAGCACTTGATTAAGGATCTCATGGCTAGTCAAGGGATTAGCTAATACGACGCGAAACACCACTGTGGGTTGTCTAAAGTAGCGCGCGGGTTGAATGCGGGTGCGGGAGACAAAGGATTTACCCTGTTCGCGTTGGTGTTTTTGAATAAATTGGGTCAGGCCATCGAGCAGCTCATTAAAGCGAGCGAGTTTGGTCTTATCGCCTTGGTCTATCGCCACTTGCATCGCTGCCTGCACATTCGCTGGCACATAACGATAGGTGAGCAGGCACAGCTCTGGCGCGGTGACCAGCTCAAAGTCAGGGTGTGCGTCGATTTGTTCGGCAAAATAACGCGCTTTTTCAAGGCTGTTATTAATCAGGATTTCGTAACCATCGCGGCCGATAATCTGTAAACAGGCATGCACTAACATCGCCATGCCTGGGCGTGAGCCTTCTAGCGTTTGGCTGCCTAAATCCTTAGAGCCTCGGCGCAGAATATATTCGGCATGGTGGGCAATGGCATGGGCAAACTCAGGATTTTTAAATAACACCATACCCGCGCCCATGGGGACATACATTTGCTTATGGGCATCGATGGTGACTGAATCTGCGAGTTCAATACCATCGAGTAAGTGACGGTATTTATTGGATAATAAGCTTGCGCCGCCCCAAGCCGCATCCACATGGAAGTGGCAGTTTAGCTCACTTGCTAAGGCGGCAAGTTCGCGCAGTGGGTCGATATTGCCCGTCTCGGTGGTGCCAGCCACACCCACGATCGCCATGACTTTGATGCGTTTGTTTGCTAGTTCGGCTGCAACTTCGCGCATTTTGGCTACATCGACTTTATTATTGCCATCGGTTGGGATGCTGATGATATTGTCGCGACCGATACCGAGCAGATCGACGGCCTTACCTAAAGAGTAGTGGCCGCGCTCGGAGACCAGAATCGCTAAATCATCGAGGCCATAGTGGCGCAGCGCCTTGATTAAGCCTTCGCGGGTCACGCCTTTAAAGTCGCCATCGGCCTTGAGTAATTGGTTGCGGGCAATCCACAGGGCAGTGATGTTAGCCACAGTGCCACCGGAGCAAAATGCGCCGAGGGAATGGTTGGCGCTGTGCATCCAATTACGATAAAAATCATCATTTTGAGCGTAAATCAAATGGTGCATCATGCCGAGCACTTGGCGCTCAAGCGGCGTAAAGGCTTTGGATGTTTCGATTTTGACTAAGTTTTGATTCAGCCCCACCATCATCTTCGACAGTGGCAACACGAAATAGGGCAGTGCCGAGGTCATATGGCCGATAAAACTGGGCGCCGCCGTATGCACCGAATGCGCCACCAGATTCTGCATGATTTCGTCGGTGTAGTCGGAGACAAAACGCGGCTGGCTTGGAATTTCAAAGGCTTGAAAATCGGTTTCGATTTCGGAAAGCGGCTTTTCCAGTGCGGCAATGCTGTCACCCAAAAAACCGGCTAAGTCCTCGGAAAGCTTCTGCTCAATAATGCTTAAGGTGGATTCCGCATCTTCGGGCACAGTGAAAATCCGCATCAGGCTTTCTTCAGATGCGATGGCTTGGCGAGGGAGTTTTTGGGTCATGGGGCTTGCCGTCTATTAATTCTTATAGTGAAACCGCAAAGGTGATTAAGAGTATAACCAAATACATGGCGCTTAAACCCGTTTACGGATTACCAAAAAGGGAGCTCACTTTACTGCAAGGCCTTTTAGGCATCAAGCAATAAAACACCGCCTAAGTCTGTGCTTGGGTTATAGAATAAACAAAGGCGCTATAAATAGCGCCTTGGGTGTGTGTTGTTGGTTATCTAAACATTGTCTGTACGCTAAGGTAAAGTTAACACTTGCCCAGCATCAAGACGGCGCCAATATTACGGGCGGTATTGATTAGATTGGTTTTGGCGTTAGCCAGCACATCGTCCAGCGGACTTAAATGTGGAATGATGGGGAAAATCGCCGCCATACCTTGCTCAAGTACCGCATTAGCATTGTCGCCAAGGCAACCCGCAATCCCAATGGTCGGAATATTTTGCAGCTGCGCTTGCTTTAATACACCCATCGGGGTCTTGCCAAATATGGTCTGGCCATCGATTCGGCCTTCACCCGTGATGACAAGATCTGCGCCGCGAATTTTGTCTGCCAGTCCCACCGTTTGCATCACAATCTCGACACCGGGTTTAAGCTCGGCGCCTAAAAACGCCATCACGCCAAGCCCCATTCCGCCTGCCGCGCCCGCGCCAGCTTGATTGCGGTGATCGGTTACACCACTTTGGGCTATCACATCGGCATAGTGACTCAGTGCGGCGTCTAAAATGTTCACCATCTCGGGTGTTGCGCCTTTTTGCGGGCCAAAGATGGCCGAAGCGCCACGCTCACCGCACAGCGGATTATCGACATCGCAGGCCACTTCAAAGGTACATTCTTTCAGTAGCGGATGGGCGTTGCTCATATCGATATTGGCAAGCTGAGATAGCGCTGCGCCGCCCGCACTTAGGGTTTTACCTTGTTTATCCAGCAGTAAAATATCCAGCGCTTGGGCCATACCTGCGCCGCCATCGTTGGTTGCACTGCCGCCTAAGCCTAAAATAATGTGTTTTATCCCGCGATTGAGCGCATCACAAATCAGCTCGCCCGTACCATAACTGGTGGTGATCAGCGGGTTACGCTGATCCCTTGGTACATGGTGCAAACCCGAGGCGGAGGCCATTTCAATCACCGCAATCGTGCCTTTGGCTTGCTGGCCTAAAATGCCGTAATGGGCTTTGACTTTATGGCCGAGTGGCCCCATGACCTCTAAATTGACAATGCTGCCGCCAGTGGCATCGACCATAGATTGCACTGTGCCTTCGCCGCCATCGGCGACGGGGATTTTGACAATCTCACAGTCTGGGATCACTTGTGTTAAGCCTTGTTCGATTGCGTTAGCCACATCGAGTGCGCTTAAGCTCTCTTTAAAGGAATCGGGGGCAATAACTATCTTCATTCAAAATCCTACAGCTTTTTGGGCGCTTGGTTGCGCCCAAGGACAAGATAACAGCGGCTTAGAGCAGCACTAAGCTTAGTACATACACGGCCAGCATGGAGGTTACACCTTGGATAAGGGTCGCCATGGTTTGGGCTTTATAGGCTTGTTTAACGCTCATGCGGCTAAATTGAGTCACCACCCAGAAGAAACTGTCGTTGGCGTGGGAGACTGTCATGGCGCCGGCACCAATTGCCATTACGGTTAACACGCGGCCCATTTCGCTGCCAAGACCGATATCGCCCAGCATTGGGGCGACTAAGGCTGAGGTTGCCACTAAGGCAACGGTGGATGAACCTTGAGCAGATTTTAATGCTGCGGCGACGATAAAGGGCATGAAAATCCCAACGCCGAGTGCTGATAATGAGCTGCCTAAAAAGTCACCAATAGGTGTGGCTTTTAACACGGCACCGAAGGCACCACCGGCACCTGTGATCAAAATAATCGGTGCTGCGGCGACTAAACCTTGGCTGATGCGCTCGCTAAACTCGGCAATCTTGTTATCGCTTTTCAGTAACAGCAGTGACAGGAATAGACCAATCAGCAGGGCGTTAACGGGTTGGCCGAGGAAGACTAATAGGCTGAATAGGCCTTCTTTGCCCAGTGGTGCAGAAGGGAAGTTAGCGATAGAACCTAAACAAATTAATAGGATAGGCACAAAAATCGGTGCAAATGCCTTTAATGGGCTAGGGAGTGTGCCGTAGCTTTGTTTTAAGGATTCAAAATCAGCGGCTTGAGCTTTGAGTTCTTCCGCGCCTTCGCCATCAGGTTCAACCCCTGCAAAGCGGTTCGCCCATAGCATGCCCGCAAGTGAGGCAACGGCAGCAACAAATAAACCAACACCAATCACTAGGCCCAAGTTGGACTCTAGCCCTAAGTTACCCGCCGCGGCGATAGGGCCAGGTGTGGGCGGTACAAAGGTGTGAGTCGCATAAAGACCTGTCGCTAACGCCACACTCATCGACACGCTAGAGACCTTCATGCGGTTGGCCATGGATTGTTTCAGCGAGTTTAAGATCACGAAACCCGAGTCACAAAACACCGGAATCGACACTAAGTAGCCGATAATCGACATCGTGAGTGTTGGGAAGCGTTTACCCAAGACTTTAATCACCACGTCTGCCATGGTGATGGCGGCGCCGCTCTTTTCGAGGATGATACCGATAATGGTCCCGAGCACGATCACCAGACCGATATAGCCGAGGATATTGCCAAAGCCAGTGGTGATGGTTTTAGCAATATCGCCACTCGGTAAACCATAGGCGAAGGCGCCAATAAAGGCGGCCAGAATTAAGGTTAAAAACGGATGGAGCTTAAATTTTGAGGTCGCGATAACAATAAATGCAATCACGCCGATGAGGATGAGCACTAAGTTCATAGATTGTCCCGTTCAGTCTTGGCTGAAGTTCTTAAGTGGTTCTGGCTGTTTTTGTAGGGCGCGGCTGTTATCTGATCCTAAGTTCAAATAAAGGCTGCTTTAAGGTCAGCCTATTATTGAATACTGCGAATTGAATAGCTTTGGTTAAACTGACGGAATTACGGTATAAACAGGCCATTATTTTGTGCGTGTGCACAAAATAATGCGTGTGACTTCGAATGTAATAGCAGAAATATTGTTGCGAGGGGTTGGTAAACCTGCGGTTTACCAACCTTAAAAGTGTAGCGTTTAATATCTTGAGTTATTGACGACGAATAAAAGACTCAACATAAGCCGCCGTTCTAGCATTAAGTATCGGATCGGCTGAGGGGGCAATGCCCTTAGGTAATAACAGTGGGTTAAAAATGCCTTTATCACACTGTTGCACTTGGGGATCGCTATCGCGGTCCCCGTTAATCACCACTTGGCCGACCAGTAATCGCTTACGAGTCTCAGGCCAAATCACCGTTGGATTATTAATGTCATCACCCGATTCAGCCAGTTGAATATAGAGGTTCCATTGTGCTGGCTGGGTATTAATGCGCTGGAGTAATTCCGCCTTTAAAAAATCATCACCCAGATTAGCCAGTTCGCTGGCAGAAAGGGCTGCTGTGCCGGCGACGGGTTCAAAAATCCATTTACCCGCAACGCTGTTATTTTGCTTGTCGGTAAACAAAAAGCTGTTTACGCCAAAGTAGCGGCTATTGGCAAAACTGGGGCTGGGTGGCAGTTGTTTTACATACTCGAAAAAAGCTTTGGCATCGGGCTTATTATCGATAAGCCATTGTTTACCTTCGGCGCCTTGTTTCACTTTGGTCTGAAAGGTAAAAAAATCATCCAGATTACTAGCAAAGAACACTGGCACATTGGTGGTGACAAAGTTCAGGTTTTCTTTATCGCCATCAATTTTGAGTGACATAAAGCGCCCAGGCGTTTTGTCGGATATTTGAGGATTGGTGCGGCTTTGTTTCCTAAATCGATTCAGCGAGCAAAGCTCCTCATAATCGTTTGAATATTAAACTACACGGTAAGTTTCAGGCATGCCTAGCCCAGTGAGTTTGTTCAACGCCTTTATCATCGCGTAAGTTTCTCCTACCTGACCGTTATAATTTCGCAGGCTCAATCTGCCACCAAGTAGTTGCTTCACTCTGTACATTGCTGTTTCTGAGATTGACCGCCGATGATAACCATACCGTTTTTTCCACTGTTTATTTGAACCATGAAGCTGTTGCCAACTGACCGCTAAGTTACGCGGATGACCTTGTTCCCAGAGCGCGGCACCTTCCCTCGGTGGAATGAGTACTAAAGCCCGTTTTCTACGAACGGCATCGTGACAGGCTCTTGTGTCGTAAGCACCATCACCTGAGATATTGCGGATTTTGCGATGGGTTTGCTTGAGCAAATTCGGCATAACTTCAGCGTCAGTGACACCGGATAAACTCAGTTCCGCTGCAATAATTTCATGGCTATGGGTATCGACAGCGATATGCAGCTTACGCCACACGCGGCGCTTGCCATCTGTGCCATGTTTCTTCACTTTCCACTCACCTTCGCCATAAACCTTCAAGCCTGTCGAGTCGATAGCCAAGTGCTCAATGGTGCCACGCGTCTTGGTTTTAAAAGCAATCTTGACGGTTTTAGCGCGTTTGCTGATGCAAGTGTAATGTGGGCACGAAAGCGGAATATCAGCCAGTTTAAACACCGAGTTGATAAAGCCTTGTAACGCTCGTAGTGGCATCGAGAAAACACGTTTAACCATCAGCGCGGTGGTAATGGCTAAGTCGCTAAATACGCGTGGTCGACCTTTCCTTGGTTGCTCGGCCTTAGCTTTCCACTGGGCGATAGCGTCCTCATCAATCCAGAAGGTAAGTGAGCCACGATTGATCAGGGCTTGATTGTATTGCTTCCAGTTGATTGTTTTATATTGAGGTTTTGACACGATTGATGGGCGAGTTGATGGGCTATGTCGATCAGATCACCAGCTATGGTTTTAGTTCAACTGATTTAGGAAACAAAGCCGATTGGTGCCACCAAGGGAAAAACGAGCAGTAACCTTAATTTGGCTTTGATTAAAGAACGGAATTGATAATGAATCTTGTAACTCTGGGTTGGGCGCAAAATAGCCCGAAGTGCAAAATCCCTTTGTGTGATTACGCAGTTTCACTTTTTTGCCGGCTTCGCGACTCGCCGCATCCGGCGTGCCATTGACGGCATCAACCAGTTCGGGAATGGTTTTTTCAGCGGCGATTAATGTGGGTGAAGTTAGTGCTAAGCCTGTGATGATGCAGGCTTTGGCAAGTAAAGTCAGTTTGAATAGGGTCATTGTTATTCCTTCAATGGACTGTAACGAGCGTTCGAAATGTCGACGCGAGAGAGTTATCCAGAAATATAGGACAGGAGATACGGTATAAATCTTTCACCGAATGTATTGCTTACTCAATAGTGGAGTAATAGTGCAGTAAATGAGGTTAGCTTGAGACATGATTGCGATATCCATTGATTGCTTAAGCCACGAGAGTTAAATACTCAGTCGTTGAATTCGTCGGCTAAAGGAGCGTCTGGTTAAACAGAGGCTGCTACTTTGGGCTTGCTTAAGTATCAAGCAGTTGTCCCAGATACAGACTTAATAAGCCGTGTAAGGATTGAATATCAGTTTTGGTTAATTGCTGAATTTTATCTAGACGATATCTTAAGGTATTTCGGTGGATAAACAGGGCATTGGCGCATTGCTGCGCATCACCAAAGTGGGTGATGTAGGCGGCTAAAGTTTTACGTAATTGGCCATTTTTATCGGCCTGCGTTAGTTGCTGATAGGGACTTGCTAGCGCTTGGCCGCGCCAGTCATGCTTGAGTCCTGAGAGCAGCACTTGTAAGGAATAATCCTCAAATAGGTATTTTGTGCCTTCAGGGTTGAGCTGTTTACCTAAGCTCAACGTTTCTTGCGCGGTTTGATAGGAGCGTGCAATCCCACCTTTTACGGGAAAAAAGTGACCCAAGGCAATTTTAAAATTTAAGTCCATCTGCGCAGGTAATCGTTGCAATAACTTATCAATACGTTGGTTTTCAAGCTCGGGATCCCATTGTTTTCCATCTAGAAAAGCGGGTTTTAGGATCACCAGCTGTGACATGGAGGTCATGGCAATTAGGTTGCCGCGGTCGGGATTTTGCAGTAGATGCAATACTTGCTTGAGGGTTTCGCTGACTCTGGGATTGCGCTCATCACTACCGCTTAGCTCGTTATTTGTTGATGTGTTTACCTGCGATATCATTTTGTGGATGGCGGAGGGTTGTTTTTCACTGACTTCAATAATGGCGGCCACTCGTGGTAGCGTGATATCAATATCGAGCTGCTTGGCCCAGCGATGCAATTGCTCATCGTCATCGGTTTGTGCCTTGATAAGTTGCAGAATAAATTCTTCACGCTGGCGGTTTTCCCATTGCAATTTATCCTGTTGATTGGCTTGCTCGACAATCATCTCGGCGGTCATTTTTAGTAGCTCGCCGTAGTGGGTTAGTTCTGCCGGGTCGCCAGTAATGCCAATCACACCAATAATTTGCCCTTGGTAATGCAAAGGTAAGTTGATGCCTGGTTTTACGCCATGAAGACCGGAGGCGACTTCTTCGCTCAATTCCACATTGCGATTTTGCGCAATCGCGAGTAAAGCGCCCTCATGGGTTGCACCGATACGTTTAGGGTCTCCTGAGCCTAAGATCACGCCTTGACCATTCATCACATTGATATTGTGTCCAATGATTTTCATTGTGCGACTCACAATTTTTTTGGCGATGTGTTGATCCAAAACGTACATAACTCACCTTATTTTTCAATCTATTTATAAACCACTGACGCAAACAGCAACGCAGTTAGGGTAATGGCAAACGACAGAAAAGGGCAGGTGTTTTTTTATCTTCTATACTGATTATTGAACTCAATCGGTTTTAACGTAATTTTAACAAATTGGGTGGGTAAAATGATGGCCGTATTTATTCCCTTTAGTGTCGTTTGTCCCTTAATGGGCTAAGGCAAAGGATATCACGATGAAAGTTTATCTCTTACCGTCAGCACTGGCGATGTGTATAGCGGCGAGTATTCAGGCACAAGCTGTTGAAATTAAATTTAATCACGGGCAATCCTTATCCGCTGCTGTAGGATTGAGCCAAAAACACAGTTTTAAAGAAGTTAAAACGATAACGCTTAACAAAAGCCAAAGTAAAACCAAAGCGTTGCAGTATTTCGATGGGGTGCTGGTGTATGGCCACCATTTGGTTGTTAGCACGGATGATACTCAACTGAGTGCTGAAGGAGATGTGGCACAAATTGCGGATGATTTTTCCGTGGAAGCTGGGATTTCTCAAGGGCAGGCGATTGCGGCCTTGAATAGACTATATCCGGGTTCGGCGGCAACGGGGAAAAAGGACGTACAGCTTATTATCCTGATGACGGGTGATACTCCAAGGTTAGCGTATCGGGTTTCCTATTTAAGCGACCAAACCGATGCATTGTCTCGACCAACGGGCTTTGTAGACGCTCAAACAGGGATGGTGCTCGAGCATTGGAATGAAATCATGACCGCAAAAAGTACCGCAGGTAAACCTGGCGGTGGTGGTTCCGGTGGCGGTAGCACAGCCTTAGATGCCACTGGACCTGGAGGAAATGCCAAAATCGGTGGTTATTACTACGGCAGTGATTATGGTTATCTCAAGGTGAGCGAGTCTAATGGTACATGCACCATGACCAACACCAATGTGAAAACTGTCAACATGGCGAACTCGACTCGCCGTGGTTCGGTGTTCACTTTTACTTGTCCAGAGAACACTTATTTGGCGGTAAATGGTGCTTATTCTCCTTTAAATGATGCGCACTATTTCGGCGGCGTTATTTTTAATATGTACAAGGATTGGTACAACACTGCACCGTTAACATTCCAGCTGGAGATGCGGGTGCATTATGGCCGCAATTATGAAAATGCCTTCTGGGATGGTACGGCTATGTCCTTTGGGGATGGCGCAAGCTATTTCTATCCACTTGTGAGCTTAGATGTTTCCGCCCATGAGGTCAGCCACGGCTTTACCGAGCAAAACTCTGGGTTAAATTACAGCGGCCAGTCCGGGGGTATCAATGAGGCATTTTCGGATATAGCTGGTGAAGCGGCCGAGTACTACATGCGTGGTAGTAACGATTGGAAAGTCGGCTACGATATAGTCAAAGGCGCTGGGGCGCTGCGTTATATGGATACCCCAACAAAGGATGGACGTTCAATTGACAATGCAGCCAATTATACCAATTCCATTAACTAACTGGTCAAAATTGTCCATGGTCTAGTACACAATTCTATCACTCTTGCTTTCTTCTCAATGAAGGTATTCCATGCGATAGAGCACTGTTCGACAATATCGTCATAACCACTAAAACAACGATTGGCCAACACATTTTGACGCAGCCATTGCCATACCTGCTCTATTGGATTCAACTCCGGTGAATAAGGTGGCAACTTGAGAAGCGTCAGATTATCAAAGTCATCGGCCAAATCCTGTTGATGCCAGCCTGCGCCGTCCATGATGACCAGCGCATGGCGCCCAAATGCGGTGGCGGCTGAAATCAGTTTTAAATGCTCGTTCATATATTCGCTATTGGCATGCGGGGCAATAATCGCTTGTGTCGCCCCCGTTGCCGGACACACGGCGCCATATAGATACGCTGATTCAAATTGTTGCTGCTTGACGGCCCGTGGACGGGTCCCTTTCTCAGCCCAAATACGGGTGGTGGTATTCTGTTGGCCAAAGCGGGCTTCATCTTGAAACCAAACGTCAATGCGATCGAGTGCAACGTGCCCAGGTGTGTTAAGGATCGTTGCCATCCGGAAGTTTTTTAAAAGCCTCTTGTATAGCCTCAGATTGTTTCGGGTGGCGAGAGCGAGTGGTAATCCATGAGAAGCCAAGTTGATGCAGCAAGCGGTAGATATTTGCTTGCTTGAACGTCACACCAAATTCAGACTGAATAAATAGGCCGACATCCTTGGCCATCAACCTGCCACCTTGTTCAGATAGACTTCTGTGCTGTACGAACGCTTTAAGCTTAGCTTGTTGTGCGATGGACAGTGTCGCAGGACGGCCCGGATTGGGCGCATCGTCAAGGCCAGTCAGCCCATGGGTTAAATAGGCGGTGACCCAGCGATTGACACTGGTTCTACTGACCTTAAGCATGCTTGCGATGGCGGTACGAGAATGACCTTCAGTGAAATGGAGTAAGGCAAGATAGCGCATACGTTTGCGTGCACTTTTCTCCGATTTTACTAAGGCTGCGATGTGGGGATTATTCATATTTTGTATGATTAAAAACTGATGACCAATTAGATCACATAATTAATATAATTGGTATTATACCAGTTCTATGGATGTGCATTATTCCTCTGGTGTTTTTAATAAAGCCTTTTACACACTGGCGACTAAAAGTGGTTGGAATACGCGTAAGGCGTTCGATGTGTTTGTGCTAGCAAACCAGTTGTATTGGACTCCGACATCGACGTTTAATCAAGCAGCCTGTGGGGTTCAGCAGGCCGCGAGTGCTAAAGGCTCAGGCTATCCTGTGGCGGATGTGACAGCGGCATTTTCGGCAGTTGGTGTGAGTTGCCAATAAGCTTATTTTAAACGCAATGCATAAAGTGCTGTGTTGTAGATATTAAGTCGGTCGTTCAAGATCTTATTCTAAGCCCCTAAATGGGGCTTTTTAATTGGATTTATATTGCCCTCACAAGGCTATCCTGTTGATGATGGTTTTTTATTTCGGTTCTGGAGAGCTTGCCAGTAGGCTAGCAACCCTCTCTTGAAGCGTGGGAAGTCGTTCGCGTTCAAATTCGGGATGCTGTTTTAGCCAAAGGTTGTTTCGAGGGCTAGGGTGGGGCATGACCATCAATTGCGGCCAATACAAGGACCATTGCTCAATCGCTTGGGTTACTGTGACTTTTGGGGGCGGCAATGGCGTCGATAACGTTAAGTCCGGTGAGGTTAACTCCCTGCATGCTGTACTAAGACGAGCCTTAGCACGTGGCAGATGGTAATCAATTGCATATTGGCCAAGGACGAGCACTAACTCTACCTGTGGCATCAAGGCTAATAACTTTTCATGCCAGGTCGTGGCGCACTCTGGGCGCGGCGGCTTATCACCTTGCTTTTTACCGTTTCGCTCAATGGTTCCCGGAAAACAAAACCCCATCGGTACTATGGCGAACAGGGCGGGATCATAGAATTGTTCTCTGCTGACATTAAGCCAAGTGCGCAGACGCTCGCCACTGGCATCATCGAAGGGAATGCCCTTGTGGTGAGTTTTTACACCGGGGGCTTGGCCCGCAATTAAGATCCGTGCTTGGCTACTGGCTTGCAAGATAGGTTTTGCTGGCAGTGGAAGCTCGGCCTGACACAGTTGGCAGGCGCGAATTTGCTTGAGCAGTAAATTGAGTTCGGTTGAGTAAGCGGGCTCGATACTTGGGTGTGGGGCGGTTGTCATCGTTAAGCCCCTAGTTTGCTCAATAGATGATAGAGCCAATAACCAAAGAGTGCATATGAGGCGGCTAATACAAGATAACTCAATGGCTTAGCACCCAAGGATTTAGTGGGAGTTTTGGCATGAGAGGCTAAAGCAATATGGGCCAAGATGATGGCAAATAGAGCGCAGGGCGGCAGTAGATAACTGATGCCGAGAATCAATAAGGCGCCAAGACTCAGTAGCCAGCCCGCATGTTGATTGCTGGGCTGATGAAGTTGGCGTAACTGCAGCGGCAATAAAATCAGCCCAACGCCTACAATGATCATCCCAAGATTGAGTGCAAAGTCGCTCCAAGTGCGGTGTTCATAAAGGGTAAAGGTAAAAGCGAGCAATGGTACTATCAGTGCGGTTAGTACGTGGCGTTTGGCAAAGATGGGATTACGATACTGACCCGCAAAAAAGAACAGCCCTTGCATTAAGCTATTGATCAGGGTAAATCCACCCAGACCGACAATGATAAATAAGCTTGCTGTGCCACCGCTGGCATCAAATGCCATGGCAGGGGTAGAGAACAAACTTAAACCTATCAAGGCGGGTACAGGCGATAAACGCCAAAAAGAACAAGTGAAGGACGACATCTGATATCCACTGATAATTAACGGGCTGAATTAACATCCGCTAAAGTGCTTGTAAACTCAAGGAATACCTTATTTTGAGTGCGAGTTTTGCCCCAGATTCTGATCTTATTCAAGATTTTGTGGGTTGGAATAGCGAGATGTTGTAACAAAAGTGCGGTGAGTTTTCGTATAGTTTCGCGAGCACGAGCTTGCCGGAACGAATAATATTTACTCTCGAAACTTCAACACGCTCTCATAAAAAAGCCCGCAGAGCGGGCTTTTGACCATCAATAAACGCAGATTAGAGCTTGTAGCTCATGCTCAGCATTAGCATTTGTGCGGTGTAGTCATGGTTATTAGTACCAAAACCTACGACGTTCCAAATGCCATCAACGGCGATATCATTTGCGGCGTCATTGTCCTTATAGTTCTCAACTTTGTAATCGAAGCGCAGCGCGAGTTTTTCGGTGGCTTGATATTGAGCATATAAGTTAATGTTATGTGCTTTGGCAAAATAATCGCCATAGTCGCCAGTGATACCTTGTCTGACTTGAGTGTTACTGTCGGAGTTGGAATAGGTGTAATCCAATCCTAGGCGTAACTTGTTCTCCAGCAGGTTGTTGTAGCTAATACCTGCACCGACCACATCCACTTTATCTTCAATAAAGCCAGTCCACGTCGGGGTGCTGTAATTACTGCTACCCGCCTGTTCAGACTCAATGATCTGGTAGTTGTAGAAGGCGGTTGCCAGTAAGTCTGCGGTGATCATATAGCTGATATTGGCATCATAACTGGTGTCTTTTGACTCAGTTAAGCCAATCACAGTATCGGTATAATCATCCAACGCGTAACGGGCACCAACATCGATGGTCAGGCTTTCAAGCGGCGAATGGGTGATGCGCGCTTCGACTTGAGTTCTGTCACGGTCAGCCAGATTGTACTTACGTAACAGGTTGTTGGTTTCAGAAGAAGTCCATTCAGACGCTTGGTATTGTGAGCCGTCACGTTTTCCGTAACTGCCTTTTACCCACATGTCCCACATATCGAAGCTATTGACGCGTAAACGAGCCCAAACGGTATTTTCATCCGTGGTTTCACGGTCTTGATAATCACGTTGGTCACGTTTGAAGTCATAACCACCATCAAGTTTAATATCGCGGGTAATACGATAATCTGCCGCGACTTTAAAGCGTTGCGTACGATTATCATAAGGCGTGTTATAAGCCACCTTACCGTTGACATTGTTGATGCTGATCTGGGTCCATTCTTCAACTTGGGTATTATTGTCACGGTCGTAATAATCGTAACTACCTGTCAAGCGAAGATCTTTACTGACTTTGCTAACGACTTTAAGGTTCATGCCCAATAGATCGACTTTTGCATCAACCGCATCACTTGTTAGCTGGCTGGAATAACGATAGTTATCCGTTACTAACGCCTGATCTTGGCTCATTTGTCCAGTAAGAATACGACCCGATAGGGCGTTACTGCCATCGTTGTACTGTCCCATCAATGACACTGTGTGTGCCTGATTATCGGGATCAAGCGCCAACGTACCTTGGGTTTGGGCACCAAAGGTAGGATTGAATGCACTATCAAAGTCCAATTGGTTGTATTCGTTTTTGAATATAGACCCACTGTAACTGAGCGCTGTGAACCAACGATCACCCTTGAGTTTGACACCCGCTTCAATGGTGTCAGTAGTGTAATCCACTGGCTCTGCTAACATCATCGATTGGTTGAAGAAGCTACCAGAGGCTTGTTTTAAGCCAGTTTTTTCTTCACGCATGTAGTTAACATAGGTGCTCCACAGGGATTCGCCTTGATATTCAAATCCCAATCCCGTGCGTTCACGTTTAAGTGATAATTCAAGGGCATTGAGGCTATCCATCAACAATGGCATTTGGCTGCTTGAACCAGCAGTTACCCAGTTATCGGGTAACGTCAGGTTATTGCCACCAATACCCGCGTAGGGCGATAGGGCGCTATTGCTGTCGTAGGTCGCAATTTGGCGATAGTTTACATTGACGTTGTACTGGCCTTGTTTGCCTGCATTCACATCTAAACGACCGCCATCCATACCGAGTTGATAAGCTTCAACACTGGCACGGTAACCTTTTTCACCTTTAAAGCTTAAATCGGCATCAAATTTGCCCGCGACTTCATTGGATGTCCCAAAGGCATTGGCTGAGCGAATATCCTCTTCGCTGTTATAACCGACACCGACACCCACAGTGCCAGATGTGCCTGTTTCAACCACGCAACCTTTGCAGCTCCATGCGGATAATTTCACTTTATCAGTATTGGCATTAGCAAGACCATAACCATCAGCGGCTACGGCAAAGCCAGTGTTGGCTAATAACGCTAGAGTGATCAAATTGAGTTTAAATTTCATTTTCTCGTCTCCTTAGCGCTGTAATAGCTTGCCAGATGGATGGTTAGAACCATGGACCTGACTATGGCAATTTAAGCAGCTTCTTCCACCCGTAAAGGCATTGTCACCGACATTAGAACCTAAACCAGTGTTACCTAAGTAAGGATTGCTGGCGTGGCCATCGCTAGCATGACATTGCTGACACAGCTGCGGCGCGCGGGTTTTCAGCATGGCATCATTCACACTACCGTGAGGATTGTGGCAAGTGACACAATTCTCAGTGACGGGTGCATGCTCCCAAAGTTTTGGGCCGCGTTTCTCGGCATGACAGGAATAACAGGTATCATTAACACTAGGCTTGTTAAGATCGGAATCTGTCATGCTCCCATGGGGATTGTGGCAGTCGCTACAGGTCATTTGGGCCCATTTGAGTGGATGACTTGAGCGTTTATTCATATCCGCTTTTTGCTTAGTGTGGCAGCTAGTACAGACTTCCATCTCAGTGTTTTTAGATAACACAGGATCTTTAGCTACGTGTACTTGGTGACAAGAAGCACAAGCAACATCGGCGTTGTCATGGTGACCGCCATTCCAAGACATACGTTTATCATCTTGGTGACAGCTCATACATACGCTGTTTTGCTTATCGGCACTTAAGGTTGATTGCTTACCAAAAGTGATCATCGGCTCGTTGCCGCCTTTGTTGTGCTGACCCATTGGGCCGTGGCACGCCTCACATTGCAGGCCAGCCATGGGGCTTTTTGACGAATCAATCGCGCCGTGGACACCTTTGAAAAGGTCCATCACTTTTTCAGATTTTTTATGGCACATGATGCAAGAGTCTGCACCTTTAGGGGAGTAGTTGCCTTCGGCAAACTTCTTATCCAAGGTCGCTTCGACTTGCTCAGGGGTCATTTTTTCATCCCACTTCGACGCGTAAGCGTTTGGTGTGATGCATAAAGACATAACTGCTGACATTGCCATTGTGATGACAAATGCCGGCAGTAGATTTTTCATTTTGTGACTGTTCTTCATAATAGGCTTCCCAATTTGTCCCAACAAAATTCAAGAAAGGGGGAGCTAGCTCCCCCTGCTTGGGCAAATTACATTTTCACTTGAGTGTGATCTGCAACTGTTGGGGTATGGCAGTAGAAACAGGTTTCTGACTGTGCCGCTTGGTTGGCTTGAGTATAATCGCCATTCACAATCGCACCCATATTTTCTAAACCGTGGCCGATAGATTCTGGCGCGTGGCATGAAGTACAAGTTGCTGTGATTGGGGTGGTGTATTTACCTGCAGAAGTAGCCAGTGCACCTTTCACTTTAAATGCATCTAAGTTGAAGTCGTTGTGGCACTGAGTACATTCTTTGATCACGCCTTGCTCACCGTGAACCACGTGTAGTTTCATTTCGAAACCACCTTTGTTAGCACCGTTTGCATAGGTACCATCTGGTGTGTGACAGGCAACACAAGCATCAACACCCACGATAGGCTTACCGTTTGCGTCTTTGGCATGTGAAACTTGTTCAGACATCACAAAGCCTGCATGGTGACCTTTGTGGATTTCAAAGGTGTCACTGTGACAGCCTTGGCAAGTGCTGAAGTTCACTGAGTTAACATGACGTGTACTAGGCGCTTTACCAGATTTAGTACCAAAGGCTAACTCGGCTTTCATACTGGTGGTTGTGCTATTAGCAGTACAAGCCGTTAATGTGGTACCAGTGTTACACATTTCTAAGCCAATAAAGGTAAAGGCGGTATCAGTATCGCCCGCACCAAATGGCAGTGCAGGAGTAGTGAACACCAGTTTACCATCAGCGATGGTAACATCAGCTTGTAATGCACCATCTTTGACTAGATCTTTGGCCACTTTAGCTGTACCGCTACCTGGGCTCTTGTTATAGCCCATGATGGGGAAGTTAGGTCCAACGTTAGTGATAGTTTCTAAACGTTTAATCTTATTTTGTACACTCGCCGCATCAATGGCATTGCCGTTTTTATCTAAGATAGACACGGTTAATACCGCAGTATTGTCTGCTTGAGCAGCTAATGTTGCAGACATACCTAATTGAGCGATAACGGCTTTTTTGTCAGCGGTTTTAGCTGTATGTAACTCGGCTGTCCAAGTGCTGTTATGGCAGGCGATACAGTTAGAGTTATCGAGTTGTTGAGAGTGGCCTTTACCCGCAGCAAAATCCACAGTGCTATGACAGCTTCCACAGGTTGCGGCAGTTGGAATACGTGACCAGTTGCCCCAATCAGGTGTTGCTTCATTTTCAGTGTGACAGCTTTGGCAGCTTTCTAATGAGCCTAAGGTCAGGTCTTTATGCTTGGCGTGAACTAGAGCATTAAACTCTTTACCTACGCCCACTTTGCCTGCGGTGTGGCACGTTGCGCAGTAGTTAACATCTGAATACGCACCACCATGTTTAACCTGTGCTAAGTCTTGGTGACAAGTATTACAGCTTTCAGTGGCAACGATTTTACGGCTATAACCAGGCTCGGCACCTGTGTCAGCGGTGAAATCTACAAAAGCGTTGCTGTTAGGCACTAAGGTGCCATCTGGTAGTGGCGTATTGTAAGCGCGGATTAGCACACGTTGAGCCAACTGGTCGTTGTAGGTGATCTTAGCATTGGCAGTTAAGTTCATCTTGAAGGTATAGCTGTAGTGGCCGTTCTTCTTGTCAACAAAAGTACCTGGGCAAGTTGAAGCGAGATCACAGGTTTCATCACCAAAGTATTGCCACTGAGAGGCATTACCGGCACCTGTAGCGCCTTGAGGAAGTAATTGAGCTGCTGCAAAACGCATTTTTTGCAGACCCACGACCGGTAAATCGTCTTCGTTGGTGACAGTGAATTCAACACTAGGTACACCGTTAGTCACAACAGATTTGTTGAATGTAAAATTGAGCTTTTGAATAGCGGGAGCTGGCTCTCCACCAGGTTCACCGGGTTTACCATCGTTACCATCGCTACCACCACAGCCTGTTAAGGCCATAGTGACGGCACTTGCTGCAAGCAGCAGTGCGAATTTTGATTTTTTTGCGTTCATCATTTTTTTCCCTGCATAGGTTTGGCATTACTTAAGTGCTTGTCTTCTTCACCCGACAGATTCTTTGTCTGTGCTTTGGTCTTGAAGGCAACCTAAGTGGATGCTGGAAATAGAATTCCCCAAGGAAAGGCTAACCTAACATGCCTCTAAAATCTTCTAAGCCTTTGCTAATGTGTGACTTGGATCTTTCTATTTCTAAAGAGGTAGTTAAACCACAGGGGAAAAACAAATTTAGATCAAAAAAACGGCGGATTGTGAAGCTAAAATAAAAAAGAGAGAGGGGATACCTCTCTCTTTTTGTTCTTACTCTCTATTGAGAGAATTACGTCGGCTTAGTTACCGTGAGCTTCCATCAATTGTGATGGAGTATGGCAAGTCGCACAGCTTTCAGAGGCACGAGTTTGAACATCTGCTGCACTTGAGCCATTTAAGATACCGCCATTAGTCTCGATGTGCGATTTGGCAGCGTCAGACAGATATTTCTGGTGACAACTTAAGCATGCACCAGCATCGGAAGATACCCAAATATCAGCACCATTATTTGTGATATCACCGTAGCGCCATACACGTTCTGGTGATCTGCCTAAAGCAATACCCGTTACAACGTTTGATTTATCTGCAGTATGACATGTTGCACAATCGGTTTTTAATACAGTACCAGATTGTACGCCTGCATATTTCAGATAATGTCCTTCACGCTCGTGCGCTTTCCAAGCAAAGCTGGTTGGTATCTTACCGCCTGGATAGGCCGCATCATTTTTCAGGGTTTTGTCCGATGTATGACAAGTTTGGCAGTTTACACCGTTGTCATAGTGGTGGATTTCCTGATTGTGACAGCCTTGACACTTAGTTGGGTCGATGATTTCACGACGTGCTTTAGCTTTTGCAGTGCTATCCACACCACCATCTTTCCAAACGAAGTGATATGGTGCTTCTTTAACTGGTACTTTACGGACGTTAGGTACAGTACAGTCTGTCATCACAACATCAGCAACGCCATAGCCGCCATTGTTGAAGCAAACCTCTAATGTAGACCAGAGTTCAAATGTTTTACCGTTAGCATCCGCTGGTAAGCTGAACTTAGTACCTGTTAGTGAATAGGTTTTGGTCGCTTCATTATAGGTACCTTCGTTCAGGGCGATACGACGGTTGCTATAAGAAGCTGCTGCTGAGCTTGGGTAATCTTTGTCAGAATCCCAAGCCACAACAACGCGTGAGGTTTGGTTTACATAGGCTTTATCGATTGCATTGCCATCTTTATCAATCACTTGTACATCGAAAGTGATTTTTCCTGTTGCATTTACACCCACATTGCTGAACTTAATACCCATCGCTTTGGTGTCAGAATAGGCTTTCAGTACATCGCCATGACGTTTGGCTGCGCTGCCAGTACCGCCATAAGGCTCTGTCGCATTGTGGCAAGAGGTACAGTCAGTGCTGCTATGGTGAGCAGATGGTTTTTCAGTATGGCAACCAATACAAGCTTGATTGCTTAAGTCTGCTTTGAATAGGTCTGCATTGGCAGGTGCACCGGCACCTTCAACGTGACAAGCTGAACAATCAGCAGCAGGTTTTAATGGGAAGCCTACTTTGCCGTAGTCGATCACTTTACCACCGTAACCGACAATCTTATAAGGAGCAGGTACTTCTGCGCCTGTCTCATCGAAGGTATGACGCTCACCACCTTTGTGGATAGCGTGGATCATGTAAGTAAATTCAATGCTATTGCCTGATTCTGGATCGCCAGAGGTCGCAGTATGGCAAGAGGCACAGTTTTCAATATCGATACGACGACCACCATGAAGCTCTAAGCTTTCAGGTTGGTGACAGGTATAACAAGCTTGAATAGAAACCACGTTACGGGTTTGAATACCTTCCGTCTTACCAGTAGAAGGTTGCCAGTCGAAATGGGCGTTGGCTGTGAGTTGTGGTAATTCAAGCTCCATCGTCGCGCGTTGAGTCGCGTCAGCGCTGTAAGTGACGGTTAATGGCTGAGTTACATTGGCAATGTTGGCTTGGTAGGTGTAGCTATAGCTACCATCACCATGGTCAACTAAGCAAGTATCACATTTACTTGCTGCTTCAACGTTTGCTTGGTATTGGGCTGATGGCTTGAGGTTATCAACGCCGGATGGAATAGTACCTGGCTCTTTTTTGGCATTAATATAAGCTTGCCATTGATAACCACGGTTAGCTTCAGTTTCACCCACTTTTTCTTTAACTGGAGTTAATTGCGCAATACCAAACCGTAAATCGTGATCTTTAGTTAAGCCTAATACGGCAACGCCATTAGCATTTTCCAACGTAAAATCAACGGTGACTTTGCCTGCATCAACAGTGGCATTTGTGAATTTTGCTTTTAAGGTTGAGGTGGAGTTGATATTGACACCAACAACGCCTGGTTTACCGTCTTCACCATCTTTACCGTCACTGCCACCGCAGCCAGTGAGAAGAAGTGAAAGTAAACCGGCACCCAACATCGCTTTTGTTGCGGTATTGAAATTGAACCGTTTCATCATGATATTTCCCTGCAATAGTTTTAATCATCATTAAACACTTATCAAATAAGAATAAATCTCATTATTGGCATTTAATGTGTGGGATTAGATCCCACCTGTAAGGCTAACTAAGTCATTGGTATTTATCAGTCACTTTAAGCGGGTTATGTGATTGAGATCTGACTATTTCTTTAGAGGTAGAAGACTGCATAGTATGAGTTCCTTTTATATCTGCAGTTGCAGGCCTTTTGGCCTGCATCATAGGGTTAATTAATTGGGTGGACTTTGAGTACATCGGCGGCGGCCCCTTGTCCATGGCAGAATGCACAGGTTTCAGTGCCTGCGGTTGCATCAGCTTTGGAGCCTGCAAACACGGCCCCTTGTTGCTTCATATGATTGTGGGTCGCATCACTTGAGTGACAGTTAGTGCATACGGCGGCAATTGGGCTGGTAAAGGTGCCATTGTTAAGCGCAAGCGGTTGAACCGCTGTATTTAAGGGCAGGGCAACCGTTGAAACGCCTGCTGCATCTTTGATATGGCATTGAGCACAATTACCGATTTTTCCTGGGTAGTTGAGATCTGCAAAACCAGTAAATTGGCTGGTATGGATCCCATGAATTAACTGTTTAAAGTCAAAGGAGGTAATGGAGGGATTTGCCGCTGTAGCATCGGCCTGCATATTCGGGTTGTGGCAAAGTTGGCATTGGCCTGCTAAATCGTTGCGCGCACCATGAATATTCAGTTGTTGATCGCCGTGGCAGCTAGCACAGTTGGCATTGCTAATGATTTCGCGGCGGCCAGTGCTGGTTAATGCAGACATATTGAAGTAACTATGACTTGATTTGATCACCAGCACTTCTGCCTGTTCGGTGCTGCAATCCACTAAGACTTTGTCTTTGGCGCATACCCGGCCCTGAATCGCTAAGCCTCCATGGTCGGCCTCAGTACCAGCGGGAACGGTGAGACCTGAAATAGTGTAAACGTAGGTGCCATTGCTGCCAGAAACTGGCGTGGAGTCAGGGAGACGAATTGAGCGCGCAGAGCGGGTACTGTAATCGAAACTGGTTCCCCAGTTAGCATAAACCCTTAGGTCGCTGATAAATTTGAGTTTATCTGCGCTATCTAGGTAAACAGTGCCTGTGCTGGGGTTGATCAGGGTCACCGCAACAGTCACTGTGCCATTGGCATCCATGCTTGCACTACTGATGCTTGGACTAAATTGAGCTAACGCGGCTATTTGATCTTCATTGCCGTGTACGCTTGCGGTCCAATCGGCATTATGGCAAGCAACGCAATTGCTATTATCCGCTTGTGCTGGATGGCCTTGGCCCGCAGGGAAATTAATTTGGGTATGGCAGGCACCACAGGCTTCCATGGTGGGTACCCTATGCCAATTTTGACGCTCGGCTAAATCTGGATTATCAACGTGGCAAGTCTGGCAATTACTGATGGATTGAGGGAATCCCGTTAAATGTTTGCTGTGTATCATTTGCGGGAAAATATCCGCGGGATTGCTGACCTTCTTACTGTTATGGCAGGTTACGCAGGTTTCAACTTGGTTATAACGTCCACCATGGAACGCTAAATTGTTGTGGCAGCTATTACAGGTTTCAATGGTAATTAAGTTACGGGTATAAGCTAAGGTATTCCCCGAGGTTTGCCAATCATAGTGCTGATTAGTTATAGGGAGCGCTGTGCCATCGGCTAATGCATCACCGCCCAGTTTGATGACTACTCGTTGGGTGGCGTCGTTAACGAATGTCACCCCATTCATGCCGTTAAATGTGGCGCTAAAACGATAGCTGTAATGGCCGTTTTTATGGTCAACAATCGTGCCTGGGCAAGAAGCGGCGCACGTTTCAGAGGTGAAATGTTGCCACTCACTGCTATTACCAGCACCTGTGGCGCCCTGAGGTAGTAATTGCGCCGCAATAAAGGTGGCTGAAGGAATACCAACCACGGCTTCATCGTCTTGATTGCTCACCTGATAATCGACTTGGGCAATGCCGTCGGTCACGGTAACTTTATCGACCATGATGTTTAGGCTAGTGATCGTTATTGCGGGTGGTTTCCCCGGCTCACCGGGTGAGCCATCATTACCATCATTGCCCCCACAAGCGGAGACAAGTGTGGCGAGGAGCAGCATCAAACTATATTGTGTGGTTAATTTGGCAAACTTGTTCATATTTCTATCCTTGGAATACGCTGTCAGTGCCTAAGTTACATTTGGTAGCTTAAGGTCAAACCTAAGTAATGAGCATTGTAATCGTGGCTGATGTCGCCAAAACTGAGCACATTGGGGACCGTGTCCCAAGTGATGTTTTGGTTTTGCCAGTTTGCATCTTGATATTTCTCGAACAACCAATCGAAGCGTAATGACATACTGTCGGCCAGCTTATATTTGGCGTAGGCGTTAATATTGTGCTTGCGACTGTAGTAGTCACCGTAGGGGCTAGTGATGCCATAGGTGATTTCAGTATCGCTTTGACCATCGGAGTAGCTGTAGTCCAATCCCAGATCTAAACGATTATCCAGCAGGTTTTGATAGGCGATACCCGCGCCAATCAGGGTCGATTTCTCTTCAGCGGTGCTGTACCAATCAGGTGTTGAGAAACGATTGCTTCCGGCCTGATCTGAATCGCGCCAGTCTTGGTTGAGATAGGCGTTAAGACTTAGATTGTCGCTAATTAGATACTGCGCAGTTACATCGTAGCCAAGGTAAGACACTTGGGTGAGCCCGACTGATGTATGGTTATAGTCATCATCAATACTGTGTAAACTCGCACCCACAGAGAACCCTATATCGGTTTGGTAATCTGTGTGCAAGGTGACTTTTTGACGTTTGCGATCAGCAAGATAAGACTTACGTAGCCAAGGATTACTCGGACTTTGTGTGCTTGTTACAGCATCGTATTCACTGCCATTACGATCTAATACTTCGCCCTTTAACCAAGCTGACCAAGCTGGCGAATAGCGGTAGCTGAGTTTGGCAAAGAGACCCGATTCATCGATGGACTGCCTATCAAGCTCCGAATAAATGATTTCATCTCGGCTATATCCCGCTTCAGCATAGGCCGACGGCGATAGGCGGTATTTGCCTTTGAGATCAAATTGTTTACTGCGTTTATCGTAGAGACGATTTGTAGCTGTGCCTTGATAAAAGCTGTCGGTCACGACCTGTGGGAAATCTAACTGAGCCGTCTTGTTTTCCCTGTCTTGATAGTTATAACTGGCTTGAACACTCAAATCCTGTGTGATGCGGCCTGAATACTTAAGCACCATATCTAGGATGTCCACTTGGGCATCCAGATTATCGGTTGGCAGTACAGGGGAGGGGCCATTAATGGTTGCTGGTAGAAAAGCCTCATCCTGTGACATGTTACTGATGCCCACGTGCATAAGGATGTTATGACCATTTTGACCACCACTGGCCTCGGCGGCGATCCGATAGGCCTTGTTATCTGGGTCGACGGCATTTTGGCCAAAGTAGGCCGCACCAAATGTGGGCGTATAGGCCGATTGCCATAGCAGTGCCTGATGGTCATTCTTATATTGGCTTATCTGGCTGTTTATGCCCGCTTGCCAGCCTGTGCCGCCAAAATAAACTCTGGCATCGACTTCATCAGTGCTGTCATCAATTGGCTGCGCCAACATCACACTGTTAGTGAGAATATTTGCGCTGGTCTTTTTCGTGCCGCTGCGGTTTTCATGCTGGTAGTTCACCGAGGCTTTGTAGCGGCTGCTCGATGAGATATGGCCTGCGTAGTAACCGCCGAGGTTAAATCTATCCCGCGTAATGCTTAAGTCCTGCTCGATTAAACTCGATTGCAGTAACGGCATGGAGTGGGTCGTTGCTCCCGCTACCCAATTATCAGGCAAGAGCATCTTATCGTTATCGGTAAGATAAGGGCTCTTTAGCTGATTGTATTGATAGTTGGCGAGACCTTTATAACCCAATTGGATTTGATAGTGTCCGGGTTGGCCTGTGGTGAGCTTGGCAGAACCCGTATCAAATCCCAATTTATCGGCCTCTAGCCGGGTTTGGTAACCACTCTCAGCTTGGTATTGCATATCGGCGCCCACGGCACCGACCAAGCCATCTTTATCCGTGCCAGTGCGATTACCAAAACGGCTATCTTCGCCGTCATTGTAGGCGAGCGTGGCGCTGACGTTGACTTGGCGCCCTGTTTTGGGCTGGCATTGCTTGCAGCTCCATGCCTCACTTTTTACGCCACTGCGATTCGCTTTTTGGATTTCATATCCTTCAGCATGGGCTGTGTTGAGTACACCACTAATCGCCCAAGCCAGTAATGTGAGTGAGAAACAAGCTTTAGGAGTCGATATGTTCATTATTTGCATGATCATTCCCTTGTTATCTCTGGAGCAACTTGCCGGATGGATGGTTTGAACCATGCACTTGTCCATGGCAATTCATACAGGAATTACCCGAGGTGAAGGCATTGGTTTGATTACCAAAGTAAGCATTACTGCTGTGGCCATCGGAGGCGTGGCATTGTTGGCATAATTGTGGCGGTTTACTGATGAGCATTGACTCATTCACGCTGCCGTGGGGGTTATGGCAGTTCGCACAATTGTCGGTGACTGGCGCATGTTCCCACAATTTAGGACCGCGTTTTTCGGCGTGGCAGCTGTAACAGTTTTCGTTGACGCTCATTTGTTTCAGACTGGCATCATTTAAACTGCCATGGGGATTGTGGCAATCGCTACAGACCATTTGTTGCCACTGTAGTGGATGGGATGAGCGTTTGTGCATATCCGCTTTTTGTTGAGTATGGCATTGGGTACAAATCGCTACTTCGTTCGCTTTGTCGCTAATAGGATCTTTTGCCACGTGTACTTGGTGGCAGCTACTGCAAGGGATGTCGGCATTGTCATGGTGGTTACCTTTCCACGCGATGCGTTGATCGTCGTTATGGCAACTCATACAAACACTGTTTTGTTTTTGCGCGGGAACGGGGGAGTTTTGGCCAAAGGTGATCATCGGTTCTTTGCCACCTTTATTGTGATTACCAAGAGGGCCGTGGCAAGCCTCACACTGTAAGTCGGCCATGGGGGATTCTTTAATATTAGGATTACCGTGCACACCATCGAAAATGGCCATTACAACCGCACTTTTTTTATGGCACATCAGGCAAGTGTCAGCCCCTTTAGCCGAGTACTTACCTTCGGCAAACTTTTTGTCCAAAGTCGCGACGACCTGCTCGGGTGGCTTGTCATCCCAAGGTGTCGCTACCGTTGAAAGGCTGAGTATCGATAACATCAGAGCAAGCATAACCTGAGTTATGCTTTTGAACTTTAAACCAATATCCATGTTCATCTATTCCCGAGTGCGTTTTATTTGTTATTTTTCAAGCTTTCGACATCGCTAATTTAGCTGATTAATATTAGAACAAGCATGTGACAAGTGCTTAACATTTTTTAGCGGGTTGACTGTAAAGAGGAATGATTTTGTAGGGATAAACAATAAGTGTGACCAATGTCTCATTTTATAACGGGGATGACTTTTTTTAACGCTTATTGAACATGTTTTTCCATTGCAATAAATGGTGGCAGCTAGCTGGCATTTTTATTTTCGGTCAGGCGTTTATTCATTGAGATTTTTGTCACATAATACTCAACACAATTGAAAACTATTATCGTTACCAGTCAAAAAGCTTGATCTAGGTAAAGTTATTAGCTCCATAGCTCAGATACAATGAACACAGTTTTTCAAGCTGAAGCTGTTACAAGGTGAAATAGGTAATGAAGTTAAGCGAACTCAGTCCCGGTGACCGTGGCATTATTTCTGAAATCGGGCGATTAGATTTGCCGCAAACAGTGAAGCGTAAATTATTGTCCATGGGCATTACCCCAAATACACGATTTTCTTTGATTCGCCGAGCGCCAATGGGCTCTGGTTTAGAGCTGGATATTCGTGGTAGTAAGCTTTGTATGCGCAGAGACTTGGCAGACATTATTGAGGTGGAAAAGGCGAATGACTAAGCAGTTTCATTGCGTCACCGTTGGTAACCCAAACGCTGGGAAATCAACACTCTTTAACGCGCTTACAGGCGCGAATCAGCAAGTTGGCAACTGGTCCGGTGTGACGGTTGAGAAAAAAACCGGCCATTTCACTCTCAATGGTGCTGACGTTTACTTAACCGACTTACCCGGTATCTATGATTTACTCCCTGCGGGTAATAGCTGTGATTGTTCTCTCGATGAGCAGATTGCTCAACAGTATCTCGCCGAACAACGTGTCGATGGCATCATTAACTTAGTTGATGCGACCAATATCGAGCGCCACCTCTATTTGACGGCACAACTCCGTGAATTGTCGATCCCTATGGTGGTGGTGTTGAACAAAATCGATGCTGCTATCAAGCGTGGCATTCGTGTCGATTTAAAGAAAATGAGTCAAGAATTGGGCTGCCCAGTGATTGGGGTTTGTTCTCGCGATCCTGCTGATGTTGCTAAAGTACAAGCGCAAGTGCTTGACTTACTTCAAGGTCGTGTATCTGAAGCGCCTTTGTTACTTGATTACGACGAGCAAATTGAAGCAGGCGTGCAACTACTTTGTAGTAAAGATCCCAACTTAAGCCGTGGCCGCGCCTTAGCTATGTTGGGTAACGGTTCTGGTTGTGGTAGCTGTAAAAATGCTGAGCTTCAGGATGAGGTGAATACTTGTACTCAGCAAATTTCGCAGCAAGGACACGACATTGAAGTGATGGTCGCAACCACTCGCTTTAATTTTGTTGAGCGAGTATTCCAAGGTTCCGTTAAAGCCGATGGCTTCTTAACCTTGAGCGATAAACTCGATAAATTAGTCTTACATCCTGTACTTGGGATTCCGGTGTTCTTATTTGTCATGTATTTGATGTTTATGTTCAGCATCAACATCGGCAGTGCGTTTATCGATTTCTTCGATGTGTTTGCAGGGGCATTACTGGTCGATCATTTTGGTGCATTGCTCAATAACATAGGCGCGCCAGCTTGGTTGGTGACTATCCTTGCGGGTGGTGTGGGCCAAGGTATTCAAACGGTTTCTACGTTTATTCCTGTGATTGCGGCATTATTCCTTGGTTTATCTGTTCTTGAAAGTTCGGGCTATATGGCTCGTGCCGCGTTTGTGGTTGACGGATTAATGCGTCGCATAGGCTTACCGGGCAAAGCTTTCGTACCAATGATCGTGGGCTTTGGTTGCTCTGTGCCAGCCATTATGGCAACGCGTACCTTAGGCAGTGAGCGTGAGCGTATTGTCACGGGAATGATGGCTCCCTTTATGTCTTGTGGTGCCCGGTTGCCTGTGTATGCACTATTTGCGGCGGCATTTTTTCCAGACTCTGGCCAAAACCTGGTATTTTTACTGTATATCATCGGGATTTTTGCGGCCATCGGTACCGGATTGTTGCTGCGAAGCACTTTATTACCAGGCACTAGTAGTGCGGTAGTGATGGAGTTACCAAGCTATGAGTTGCCTAAATTTAAAGCTGTGATGGTGCGTACTGGTAAGCGGACTAAGAGTTTTATCCTTGGTGCGGGTAAAACCATTGTGCTGGTGGTGACACTGCTCAACTTTATCAATGCGATTGGTATTGATGGCACTTTTGGCCACGAGGATAGCCAAGCGTCACTCTTAAGTGTAGCGAGCCAGAAAGTGACTCCAATCTTTGCGCCGATGGGGATTGAACAAGATAACTGGCCTGCAACCGTAGGTATTATCACCGGGATTTTTGCTAAAGAAGCGGTGGTGGGAACACTCAATAGCTTATATACCAATGCGGCGCCTGAGGACGGTGAATTAACACCACTAGCAGACAGCTTTAACGAGGCACTTGCGACCATTCCTGCAAACTTGTTCGGTTTGGATTTGGAAGACCCGCTTAAGTTATCTGTGGGTGATGTATCCAGTACCGATGTTGCGGCAGAGGCGCAAGGTGTTGCAACGTCAACCTTTAGTGCCTTGCAATCTGGGTTTACTACCAAGGTAGCGGCGTTCTCTTACCTGTTGTTTATTTTACTCTATACTCCCTGTGTTGCGGCGATGGGCGCTTTAGTGAACGAGTTTGGTACTCGTTGGGCAACGTTTGCAGCGACATGGACATTCTCTCTGGCCTATGGCAGTGCAACTATCGCTTACCAAGTAGCAACCTTTGCCGAGCACCCATTGCAATCGGGTTTATGGATTGGTTTCTTCCTCAGTGCGTTAGTCATATTCTATCTATGGCTAAAACGTAAAGGGCGCAGAACTCAGCAAATTATCCCCGGCGTGCGGATTATTAGTGAGTAAATCCCTGAGTAATAAATGTCAGCTTAGTGGTTACAAAGATAAAAGCAGCTTTCACGGCTGCTTTTATTGTTTTACTATCCACGGCATAACCCTTAGTTTTTAATACTGGGCATTGTAACTGGCCGAGATCTGTAGGATCATGCTGGTTTTGTTAAAATTGCCATTGTTCGCAAAGAGGAATTCCATGAGTCATGTGGACACTGAAGTACGTCCGAGTAACTTTATTCGTAATATCATTGATGAGGATCTGAAAAGCGGTAAGCACACGAGTGTGCAGACGCGTTTTCCACCCGAGCCAAATGGTTATTTACATATAGGTCATGCTAAGTCCATCTGTTTGAACTTTGGCATCGCCCGCGATTACCAAGGTCTCTGTAACTTACGATTTGATGATACCAACCCTGAAAAAGAAGACATCGATTATGTCAATTCTATTCAGGCGGATGTGCGTTGGTTGGGATTCCAGTGGGATGGTGAGGTGCGTTATTCCTCTAACTATTTCGACCAATTACATCAATATGCCGTTGAGTTAATCAATAAAGGCTTAGCCTATGTGTGTTTTCTCAATGCTGATGAAACCCGTGAATACCGTGGCACGTTAAAAGAGCCTGGTAAAAATAGCCCTTATCGCGATACTCCTGTGGAAGAAAACCTGCGCTTATTTGAAAAAATGCGTCTAGGTGAATTCAAAGAGGGCGAATGTGCGCTGCGCGCTAAGATTGATATGGCATCGCCTTTCATGTGTATGCGCGATCCGGTGATTTACCGTATTCGTTTTGCTCACCATCACCAAACGGGTGATAAGTGGTGCATTTATCCAATGTACGATTTTACTCACTGTATTTCCGATGCGCTCGAGCACATTACTCACTCATTATGTACACTTGAGTTCCAAGACAACCGTCGTCTGTATGACTGGGTTCTCGATAATTTAGATGATTTCCAAGCGCCAAATCGTACTCGTCAATATGAGTTTTCACGCTTAAATCTTGAATATACGCTGATGTCTAAGCGTAAATTAAATGACTTAGTGACACGCAAGTTAGTAACTGGCTGGGATGATCCCCGTATGCCAACAATTGCAGGTCTACGCCGTCGTGGTTATACCCCAGCGTCTATCCGCGAGTTTTGCCAACGTATTGGTATCACTAAGCAAGAAAACATGATTGAAGCGGCGATGCTCGATGCCTGCATCCGTGAAGAGCTAAACGAACATGCCCCACGTGCGATGGCCGTACTGCGCCCATTAAAAGTGGTGATTGAGAACTACCCAGAAGGTCAAATCGAGACGATTCAAGCGGCTTCTCACCCAAGCGATGAAAGCATGGGGACGCGCGAACTCGCCTTTGGCCGCGAACTGTATATCGATGTGGCTGACTTCAGAGAAGAAGCCAATAAGCAGTACAAACGTCTAGTCATGGGCAAAGAAGTGCGCCTGCGTAACGCCTATGTGATTAAAGCCGAACGTTGTGACAAAGACAGTGAAGGTAATATCACTACCGTCTACTGTAGCTACGATGCCGATACTTTAGGTAAAAACCCTGCCGATGGTCGCAAGGTGAAAGGCGTAATCCATTGGGTTGAAGCGACTACGGCTAAACCTGCTGAGTTCCGTTTATACCAACGCTTGTTCACTGATCCAAATCCTGCTGCTGCCGAGACAGTGGATGAAGTGCTTAACCCTAACTCACTTGAAGTGGTTAATGGTTTAGTTGAAGCAAGCCTTGCGAATGCGCCAGCGGAAAAAGCTTATCAGTTTGAGCGTGAAGGTTATTTCTGTGCTGACAATAAAGACTCTTCAGCCGAGCATTTAGTGTTTAACCTAACAGTTGCACTGCGGGACTCGTTTGAATAGCAAGTTGTTGGCCGCGATAATCTCTGTCGCGACTAACTGTCAACAGCAGTAAAGAATAAAAAGGCCCTTAGTGTTTTCAAGCTAAGGGCCTTTTCTGTTTTACAACTTTTCGTTTTCAACACGTCTATTTGCCACTATCAATTTGTCACTATCAGTATTTCAAGTCGTTTGCACCTGAGTGCGGATTAATCCCTTATTGGTACATAGGACCAAAGCCAATGCTCCAGAGGATAACACTGGTGGCCATTAATCCAACCAAGAGCACTAAACCTGCTGTGACCATAGAACTGGCGTAAATAAAGCCTTTCTCTTCAGGGATATTCATAATAATGGGCACACCTGCATATAGCAGATAAACCGAGTAGGCTAAGCCAATCAGCCCAACAATCATAATAAACCAGAGTACTGGGTAGAGTGCCGCCAAACCAACCATAAACAGCGGTGTTGCGGTGTAGGACGCGAGTTCTAATGCTTGGGTGAAAGTTGGCTGAGCATCGAAGGTTTTTGCCATCCAAAAGGCTAAATAGGCGAGGGCAAAGACGCCTGCAATTAGGCCAAAATACATACCTACGGACATAAACATCGCACTTTGCGGCGTGAGATAAATAGGATCACCAGCTCCTGGATTCCAGCCAATGTAAGCTGTTGCAATAAAGCTACAGACAGCGGGAATGAGTGCGATGAGAAGAACGTGACTTAAGCTGCTTTTGAGTGCTTCATGGTTTTGTTCAATCGCATGCCACTCTTGCTTTGGATGAGTGTATAACCCCATTAAGTGATTCAGTATCATTATAATTATCCTTGTTCAGCATTGATGTTGGCTCGCCAAACGTCAGACGAGCTGATAACAGCTCTGCAATCAGGGTTAATGCTCCACAATCCCTTTAACTCCCGATTGCCTACTCTTTGAATTGAGATGTGCCGTGATCAGGATCTCAGTTCTTAAAGTGTAGATTATTTATTGAACAAAAAGTTCAGCTAGTCAAGTTTACTGGTGTCTAAAGCTATAGCTTGTTGATAATTACGCGTAAAATATGGCGATATTTTCTTTAAGATTTTTGAGTGATCCCATGCAGCAATTACTGGCACCTGTTCATGCGTTTCTTCGTTGTGAGACGCCGCAAACTTGGATTGATGTAGCAAGAGCCTCTGCCTCGTTAGATGAACTCTTAATTGACCATTGTAATTGTGAGCTAAAAGCGGCGCAGACTGCGATGTTCTTATTGAGGCGATATGCCTTGGATAAAGACAGCGGACAATCGCTATTGGCATGGGCGAAACCCTATGAGGAATTTGTTTATCATAAGGATCGCAATATCGAGCAGTTTTTGGCTCGTGATGTCAAAAAGAATGAGTTGGTAGCCAATCTACAGCCGAATCAACATTTTGCTTTTGCACAGGATCTGATCCCACCACTGATCCGTTTGATAAAAGAAGAATTCCATCATTTTGAGCAAGTGCTGGAGCTGATGCACGCACGGCAAATCCCATATCGTAATATTCGTGCTGGGCGTTACGCAAAAGGGATGATGAGCCACGTGACCACCCATGAGAAGGATATTCTGCGGGATAAGTTGATTGTGGGTGCATACATTGAGGCGCGCTCCTGTGAGCGCTTTGCCAAATTAGCGCCTTACTTGGATGCAGAGTTAAGTAAGTTTTATGTGTCACTGCTGCGCTCAGAGGCGCGTCATTTTGAGGATTATCTTAAGCTGGCACAGTTAGTATCGACTGAGGATATCAGCGAGCGAGTTGCTTATTTTGGCGAGAGAGAAGCCGAATTGATTATGGCGCCCGATGAGGAGTTTCATTTCCACAGTGGTCAACCCTTAGTTGCCCAGTGGGAAAGATAAATAGCGGCCTCAACCATATTCAGGTATGAGGCCTTAGCGGTAGATGTGTTAATGGTGAAGACGCTATAGGTGCTTAGCTGGCGTCGAAGGGCAGGCTTTTTAGCTCCACACCGTCGGCGCTGACCACTAACACGCTGCCTTGCTCGTACCAATCACCGACTACAATGCGTTTGCAGCCATTGTTTAATTCATGGATAGCAGGCCTATGGGTATGACCGTGGATCATCTGTTTGCTGTGGGTTTGAGCAAATAACGCATTCACCGCACTGGGTTCTACGTCCATAATCACATAGCTTTTTTGCTGATTACTGCTTTGGCTGTTACTGCGGATTTTATTGGCAATGGCTTGACGTTTTTTCTTCGGCAAACAGCTATAAAGCCAACGGGCAAAGGCAAAACTGCGTAATTTGCGAAAGCGTTGGTAGGCTTTATCTAAGGTACACAAGCTGTCGCCATGCAAAATAACCGTGTTAACACCATAGAGATCTAAGCATTTGACTTCGGGCAACATTTGCATACCCGCAGCATCGGCAAATTGTTTGCCTAACATAAAGTCACGATTACCGTGAATAAAGTAGATGGGCAAGGTTTGGGAGACTTGCTTGAGCTTGCGCGCTAATTCGATGGCAAAGGGCAAGGCTAAATCGTCGCCGACCCATACCTCAAAGAGATCCCCCAGAATATAGAGAGCATCTACATCATCAAGTTCGGTATCGAGAAAACGATTAAAGGCTTGGGTGATATCGAGGCGATCGGCACTTAAGTGCAGATCGCCAATAAATAAGGTTCGCATCCTAGGGAATTAGGCCGCACTTACTTTTTCAATCACAACCGCTTCTAATGGCACATCTTGGTGCATGCCACGGTTACCAGTGCTGACAGCTTTGATTTTTTCAACGATGTCCATGCCTTCAACCACTTCACCAAACACGCAGTAACCCCAACCTTGCATGCTTTCAGATTTGAAATCGAGAAAGGTGTTATCGTTGACGTTGATGAAAAACTGAGCCGTCGCTGAGTGTGGGTCCGAAGTACGCGCCATCGCGATAGTACCAGTACGGTTTGATAAACCGTTGTTGGCTTCGTTTTTCACTGGCTCATGGCAACGTTTTTGGCTCATTTCAGCGGTAAAACCACCGCCTTGGATCATAAAGCCGTCAATTACACGGTGGAAAATGGTGCCGTCGAAGAAACCTTCGTCAACATATTTCATAAAGTTTGCCACGGTCAGCGGGGCTTTTTCGGCGTTCAGTTGCAGTTTAATGTCGCCAAAATTAGTGTGTAATGTGATCATGTTTTCATACTCTCAGTAAATAGTGGCGCGATTCTAACTTATCTCGGATTGCGCGCAAAGTGCAGTATTCAAAACCCTCGTCAGCGTGGTAGACTGACCCCTTGATTTTACACTTGAATCTATCTTTGAAGAGAATACCGATGTTGAAGATTTACAACAGTATTACCCGCCAAAAACAGGAATTTAAGCCTATTAATCCCGGAAAAGTTGGGATGTATGTATGTGGCGTGACCGTTTACGATCTCTGTCATATTGGCCATGGGCGTACTTTTGTTTCCTTCGATATGATTGTTCGCTACCTGCGTTACGCGGGTTATGAAGTGAATTTCCAGCGCAACATCACCGATATTGATGACAAAATCATCAAGCGTGCTAACGAAAACCAAGAAGACTGCAATACATTAACCGATCGCTTGATTGGTGAAATGCACAAGGATTTCGATGCGCTGAATATGATCCGTCCCGATTTCGAACCACGTGCCACTCTGCACATTGCCGAAATCATCGATATGGTTGAGCGTTTACTCGCTCGCGGGCATGCCTATGTGGCAGCTGATGGCGATGTGCTGTTCAGTGTGGCTTCTTTCCCTGAGTATGGTCGCCTATCAGGTCAGAATCTGGAGCAATTACAGGCGGGCGCACGGGTTGAGGTTGACGATAACAAGCAAAATCCAATGGATTTCGTGCTATGGAAAATGTCCAAACCGGGCGAACCAACATGGGAATCACCATGGGGGCCGGGTCGTCCAGGCTGGCATATCGAATGTTCGGCAATGAACAGCAAGCACTTAGGTCTGCATTTTGATATTCACGGTGGCGGTTCAGATTTACAATTCCCACACCATGAGAACGAAATTGCTCAGTCTTGCTGCGCCCATGATACGCCATACGTGAATTACTGGATGCACACCGGCATGGTGATGGTTGACCGCGAAAAGATGTCCAAGTCCTTGGGTAACTTCTTCACCATTCGTGATGTATTAGGCCATTACGACGCTGAAACCGTGCGTTACTTCCTGCTATCGGGTCATTATCGTAGCCAAATCAACTACTCTGAAGAAAACCTCAAGCAGGCGCGTGCGGCGTTAGAGCGTTTATACACTGCGATTAAAGATGTTGACCTGACTGTAGCGCCGGCACCTGCCGAAGAGTTTGTGGCTAAGTTTAAAGCGGCAATGGACGATGACTTTAACACCCCAGAAGCCTATTCAGTGCTGTTTGATATGGTGCGTGAGATCAACCGTCTGAAACTCACTGATATGGCCGAGGCTTCTGCATTAGCCGTGTCAATGAAACAACTTGCTGATGTGCTGGGCTTATTGCATCAATCTCCCGAGGCCTTCTTTAAAGGTGAGGGCAGTGACGATGAGGTTGCAGAGATTGAAGCATTGATCGTTGAACGTAACCGCGCTCGCAGTGAAAAAGATTGGCCAGCGGCTGACGTGGCGCGTAATCGTTTAAATGAGCTTGGTGTGGTCTTAGAGGATGGCCCAAGTGGCACCACTTGGCGTAAGAAATAGGCTTAATTAGCTATTGTCTTTAATCAAAAAATCTTCAGCCAATAAAAAACCTGCATTATGCATAATGCCGATCAGTTAAGACAGATCGCTTGACGATCTCGCTGAAAAGATCAAAATCCGATGACCTCATGTCATCGGATTTTTTATGCAACTCTCAGAAGCACTCGCCCGTACCCATATTACCCGCCTAACCGAATTCACCTGCTTAGCTGATGTGTTAGAACCTGAGTTAATTCAATCTTGCCTAGACTCCCAGGGCGTTGCGACGTTAAGACGGCGTAAATTGCCGATGGACGCGATGATTTGGGCCGTTATCGGAATGGCTTTGTTCCGAGGGGAGTCTGTTCGGTCACTCATCAACAAACTCGACATTGTTTTGCCGCAAGAGATTGATTATGTTGCACGCAGCGCCGTGACTCAGGCGCGTAAACGATTGGGCAGTGAGGTTATTAGAGAAGTATTTAGCCGCAGCGCCAATACCTGGCACGCGAGAGCTGAACATCCTCATTGGTGCGGTCTTAACTTGTATGGTGTTGACGGTGTCGTGTGGCGGACACCCGATAGTGTTCAAAATCAAGCCGCCTTTGGACGAACCGCCAACGCTTTAGGCGAAGCGGCTTATCCGCAAATTCGCATGGTTTGCTTGATGGAGTTAAGCAGCCATTTATTGGTCAACAGCGCCTTTGATTCGGTTGCCGAAAATGAAATGAACTTAGCGTCCCAGCTCATTCCTAGCATTCCCAATCACAGCCTAACCCTATTTGACCGAGGATTTTACTCGCTCGGCCTGCTGCACGCTTGGCAGCAAGCGCAACCTGATAGCCACTGGTTGTTGCCACTGAAGAAAGGCACTCAATATGAAGTAGTGCGAACGCTGGGGAAACATGACCAGTGGGTGAAACTCACCACGACACCTCAAGCCAGAAAGAAATGGCCGCAGCTCCCAGATACCCTTGAAGCGCGTTTACTCACTAAGACAGTGAAAGGTAAGTCAGTCGCCATTTTGACCTCGTTGACAGACCCGATGCGTTACCCCAGCGAAGACATCGTCGACTTATATGCCCATCGATGGGAAATCGAACTGGGCTATAGAGAGATGAAACAACATCTACTGGAGAGCCGTTTTACGCTCCGCAGTCAACTACCGGAGCTGGTGACTCAAGAGTTATGGGGCGTGCTACTGGCCTACAATCTCATTAGATATAAGATGTTGCTGATGGCTAAAAGCTTGCCATCGGTCCATCCCAATCAACTGAGTTTTCGGGATGCGGCGAGTTATATCATCTTCAAGTTGACACAACTGTCATCACAAACACCGGGGAATGTCCCGAGAGACGTATTGGATATAGAACGAAATGCACGGCAATTTAAGCTGGATGGTAAACGGGAAAGGGCATATCCACGAGTCCTTAAAATGAGCAAAAACAAGTTTCCGGTTAGACCAAAGAAAAATGCCGTTCACTCTTAAGTGAACGGCATTATGCATTATGCAGGTTTTTTTATGCTTGCCGAACCTAGAACCTAGTCGTGATATTGCTCGGCGGCATACAAGGTGTTTTCTAAAAGACTGGCTATGGTCATTGGTCCCACACCGCCTGGTACAGGTGTGATAAAGCTAGCATTTTGCGCAGCAACATCATATTGTACGTCGCCCACTAAGGTGCCGTTTTCTAAGCGGTTAATACCCACATCGATAACGATAGCGCCGGGTTTGATCCATTCACCGGGGATAAAGCCAGGTTTACCCACGGCAACCACCACTAAATCGGCTTGGCGAATTTTTTGTTCGAGGTTTTTAGTAAAACGATGGCAAGTTGTGGTGGTGCAGCCTGCAAGCAGTAGCTCGAGTGTCATTGGTCGGCCGACAATGTTCGAGGCACCAACGACAACCGCATCTAAGCCATAGGTATCGACGCCAGTGGATTTAATGAGTGTCATAATGCCCATCGGCGTGCAAGAGCGTAATACGGGAATACGCTGTGCTAAACGGCCAACGTTATAGGGGTGGAAACCATCGACATCTTTATCGGGGCGAATGCGCTCGATCACTTTAGAGTCTTCGATATGGGCCGGTAATGGTAACTGCACTAATATCCCATCAATGTTAGGGTCATCGTTGAGTTGATCAATCAAGGCTAAGAGTTCAGCTTCGCTGCAGCTGGTATCGAGATCGTAGGAGCGAGAAATAAATCCCACTTCTTCACAGGCTTTACGTTTACTACCAACATAAACCTGAGAGGCGGGGTCTGCTCCCACGAGAATCACGGCTAAACCTGGTACGCGTTGTCCAGCCTCTTTACGGGCGGTAACTTTTTCGCGCAGTTGAGTGCGGATGGATTGAGCAATCGCCTTGCCGTCGATTATTTGGGCTGTCATGGGTGTAGGATATCCTTTATATTGGCGATGGTTAAAACGGTAGTTAACACAGAGATTGGCAATCGCGGCTATTTTAACAGGGCGTAGCGGGTGTGTCATGGCAAATGCCGTCGTGAAATGGATAAAAAAAAGCGTATTCGACTGATAATTCAGCATCTAGCATGAACGGTTAAAAAAATCGTTGACGGGTGCAAAGTGAGGGGCTAAGATGCGCTCCGTTCTCGAGCAGATGTGTTGATTTGCTTTGAAGACTTTTTTGGTGATTAGCACAGTACTGTAATAAATCCAGATTTTGGATGAGAGCAGAACAGAGGAAACCCTCTGAGTTAATGCCAAATATAGTAAGACCTTCGGTGATTAGCGCAGTCCGGTAGCGCATCTGGTTTGGGACCAGAGGGTCAGAGGTTCGAATCCTCTATCACCGACCACTTTAATTGTTATTTGCTCGCGTGTTTACATGAGCGAGTAGCATGGATAGCCAAATGCTATCCAACGCCGGTTAGGATGCAGAGTAATCTGTAGACCATGCGCCCGTAGCTCAGTTGGATAGAGCACCCGCCTTCTAAGCGGGTGGTCGCAGGTTCGAATCCTGCCGGGCGTACCAGTTTCAGTGGTGATTGTAGCTCAGTTGGTAGAGTCCCGGATTGTGATTCCGGTTGTCGTGGGTTCGAGCCCCATCAGTCACCCCATTTTTAGTACTTTGAGTACAAAATAAAAAAAGCGACCTCTGGTCGCTTTTTTTATACCCTAGATTCGGCCGTTGAGGCTCGACTCTGCACAAAACGGTGGCTATAATGTCGCGTCTTGATAGATATCAACTAACAGCGACCTGTGCCAAAAGCCAGTAGTGGTGGGCATTGTAGTCAAATTTAATGATCAAGAAACGAATACCTGAATAGTTGAAGATTCGACTATTACAAAGGACGTTAGACAAATTTCGAGGTAAAACAATGCAAGTTTCTGTTGAAGCAACCCAAGGCCTAGAGCGTCGCCTGACCATTTCTGTTCCTGCTGAACAAATTGAAAAACTGGTTAAAGACAGTTTACAACGTGAAGCTAAGCGTGCTCGTATCCCAGGTTTCCGTCCTGGCAAAGTGCCTGTTACTGTAATCAACAAACGTTATGGCGCAGCTATTCGTCAAGACATCACTGGTGAAGTGATGCAACGTAACTTTATCGAAGCGATCATCGCTGAGAAATTAAACCCAGCAGGTGCACCAACTTTCGTTCCAGGTGCAACTGACGGTGAAAAATTCGAATTCGTAGCAACTTTCGAAATCTACCCAGAAGTTGAGTTGAAAGGTTTAGATGCAATCGAAGTAGAGCAACCAAAAGCCTCTGTAACCGATGCTGATGTAGACAGCATGATCGAAACTTTACGTAAGCAACACGCGACTTTCGCCGCTGTTGAGCGTGAAGCAGCTGACGGCGACAAAGTGAAAATGAACTTTGTGGGTTCAGTTGATGGTGTTGAATTCGAAGGCGGCAAAGCTGAAGATTTCGAACTGCAATTAGGTAGTAACCGTATGATCCCAGGTTTTGAAGCGGGTATCTTAGGTCACAAAGCCGGTGAAGAGTTCGTTATCGACGTGACTTTCCCTGAAGAATATCACGCTGAAAACTTAAAAGGTAAAGCAGCTAAGTTTGCTATCACCTTAACTGAAGTATTAGCGGCTAACTTACCTGAAGTAAACGATGAGTTTGCAGCATTATTCGGTATCAGCGAAGGTGGTTTAGAAGCCCTTAAAGCTGAAATCCGTAAGAACATGAACCGTGAGCTTGAGCAAGCGTTAAAAGCTAATGTGAAAGAGCAAGTGATCGCAGGTTTATTAGCTAACAATGACATCGAACTGCCAAAAGCACTGATCGATGGTGAAGTTAACGTATTGCGTCAACAAGCGATGCAACGTTTCGGCGGTCAAACGGCGAACATGCCTGAACTGCCAGCTGAATTATTCACTGAGCAAGCAGCTCGTCGCGTGAAGATCGGTCTGTTATTAGGCGAAGTCATCAAGACTAACGAGCTGAAAGCGGAAGATGAGCGTGTACAAGGCTTAATCGCTTCTATGGCTTCTGCTTATGAAGATCCAAGTGAAGTGATTGCGTATTACAACAGCAATAAAGAGCTGATGCAAAACATGCGCAACGTTGCGCTTGAAGAGCAAGCTGTTGAAGCACTGCTTAAAACAGCCAAAGTGACCGAAAAAGAAGTCGCTTTTGAAGAATTTATGAACAAGGCTACAGGTCGCGCATAAGCTAAGCTTGACTTGATTGGCAGTTCGCCATTTATAATGGCTCGTATGAGGCTCCTCATGCGAGCCATTTTTATTTAGGGAAATGAATAATGCATAATGCGTCAGACATACAAAGTGCTTTAGTGCCTATGGTGATCGAACAGACTGCTAAGGGTGAACGCTCATTCGACATTTATTCTCGTCTGTTAAAAGAGCGGATTATCTTTTTAGTGGGTCAAGTTGAAGAGCATATGGCGAATCTGATTGTGGCGCAGTTGCTATTCCTCGAATCAGAAAGCCCAGATAAAGATATCTTTTTATATATCAACTCACCCGGTGGGTCAGTCACCGCGGGCATGGCGATTTACGATACCATGCAATTTATTAAGCCTAATGTGAGTACGGTGTGTATTGGTCAAGCGGCCAGTATGGGTGCGTTTTTATTAGCTGGCGGTGAAAAGGGCAAGCGTTTCTGCTTACCTAATTCTCGTGTGATGATCCACCAACCACTGGGTGGATTCCAAGGTCAGGCTTCTGATATCGCTATTCATGCCCAAGAAATCTTAGGCATCAAGCATAAACTGAACCTGATGCTGTCAGAGCATACGGGCCAGCCACTCGAAGTAATTGAGCGTGATACTGATCGTGATAACTTCATGAGCGCTACTCAAGCTGTGGAATATGGTTTAGTTGACGCAGTGATGACTAAACGCAGCTGATTTTTACTTTTGACTGGGCTATGCTCTGTAAAGCAACGCTGAGTTTAAAGTGAACAAGTTTAAGATAAGCAGTAGAGCAGACTGCAAATGAGGTAATTAATGGGCGACAACAAAAATAATGGTGACAGCGGTAAATTGCTGTACTGCTCTTTTTGCGGTAAGAGCCAGCATGAAGTCAGAAAACTGATTGCAGGCCCATCAGTATATGTATGCGACGAATGTGTCGAGTTATGTAATGACATTATTCGTGAAGAGATTAAAGAAATCTCCCCCAAGCGTGATAATGATAAATTACCCACGCCACATGAGTTGCGTGCACATTTAGATGATTATGTCATTGGGCAGGACAGAGCTAAAAAAGTCCTTTCTGTTGCGGTATACAATCACTATAAACGTCTGAGAAATTCATCCCCTAAAGATGGGGTGGAATTGGGCAAGAGTAACATTCTGCTGATTGGTCCAACGGGCAGCGGTAAAACACTGCTGGCCGAAACGCTCGCGCGCTCATTGAATGTCCCATTTACTATGGCAGACGCTACCACCTTAACTGAAGCCGGTTATGTGGGTGAAGACGTTGAAAACATCATTCAAAAGCTGCTGCAAAAGTGCGATTACGACGTTGAGAAAGCGCAGCGTGGTATCGTGTATATCGACGAAATCGACAAAATCAGCCGTAAATCGGATAACCCCTCGATTACCCGTGACGTATCGGGTGAAGGCGTGCAGCAAGCACTGCTGAAACTTATCGAAGGTACGGTTGCCGCGGTTCCGCCTCAAGGTGGACGTAAGCATCCACAGCAAGAGTTTTTACAGGTAGATACCTCTAAGATCCTCTTTATTTGTGGTGGTGCATTTGCGGGTCTTGAAAAGGTGATTGAACAACGTGCTCATGTTGGTTCGGGTATCGGTTTTGGTGCGCAAGTTAAAGGCGAAAAAGATAAAGCAACGATATCTGAAACCCTGTCTCAAGTTGAGCCAGGCGATTTAGTTAAATACGGCTTGATCCCCGAGTTTATCGGCCGTCTACCTGTCGTTGCTACACTAACTGAATTGGATGAAGATGCATTAGTGCAAATTCTGTCTGAGCCTAAAAATGCCTTAACTAAGCAGTACAACGCACTGTTTGAGATGGAAGGTGTCGAATTAGAGTTTCGCGAAGATGCACTTAAAGCGATTGCCCATAAAGCCATGTCACGTAAAACAGGTGCCCGTGGTTTACGCTCCATCGTAGAAGGTATCTTACTTGATACTATGTATGATATCCCATCGATAGAAGGTGTAGTGAAAGCGGTTGTCGATGAGTCAGTGGTTAATGGTGAGTCTGCACCGATTCTGATTTATGAGCGCAATGAAGCACAGGCGGCTTCTGGCGAACAATAATTGTACAGATAGCTAATAAACTGAAAATCAAGGAGTCCAATGGGCTCCTTTTTTCGTATTGACCATTGAAAGGGCCTAAACCGCCCCAATATACTCCTTAACAAATCCCTTTTATTTAAACGGAATCGAACTATGACCTTAGAGCGTGAAGCGCATATCGAACTCCCCGTGCTGCCACTGAGAGATGTGGTGGTCTATCCCCATATGGTAATTCCGTTGTTCGTTGGCCGAGAAAAATCGATTCGTTGTCTCGAAACGGCAATGGCCCAGGATAAGCAAATTATTTTAGTTGCTCAGCGTGATGCTGAGTTAGATGAGCCGACCAAGGACGATATCTTTGACGTTGGTACCGTGGCATCTATTCTGCAACTGCTGAAACTACCAGACGGTACAGTCAAGGTGCTGGTCGAAGGTGGTCGCCGCGCCCGTATTACGCGTTATACCCAAGAAGCAGATTTCTTTGTGGCTAAGGCTGAATATCTCGAATCTGAGCCTTTAGAAGACAAAGAAGAGGAAGTCTTGGTTCGTAGCGCGATTGGCCAATTTGAAGGCTATATCAAGCTCAACAAGAAGATCCCGCCAGAGGTTTTAACCTCGCTTTCAGGTATCGATGAAGCGGCACGCCTTGCAGACACGATGGCGGCTCACATGCCGCTTAAGCTTGAGGACAAACAATCTGTCCTTGAGATGACCAATATTGGCGAACGTCTTGAATATTTAATGGCGATGATGGAGTCGGAAATTGACCTGTTACAGGTTGAAAAACGCATCCGCACCCGCGTTAAAAAGCAGATGGAAAAGAGCCAACGTGAGTACTATCTGAACGAGCAAATGAAAGCCATCCAAAAAGAATTGGGTGACTTAGACGAAGGCCATGACGAATTTGAAGTCTTAAATCGTAAGATTGAAGAAGCCAATATGCCAAGCGATGCCAAAGAAAAGGCGGTCGCTGAACTGAACAAATTACGTATGATGTCGCCGATGTCTGCCGAAGCGACCGTGGTTCGTAGCTATGTGGATTGGATGACGTCTGTGCCTTGGAGTCAACGCTCTAAAATCAAACGTGATTTAGCGAAAGCCCAAGAGGTATTGGATACTGACCACTATGGTTTGGAAAAGGTCAAAGACCGTATTCTGGAATACTTGGCGGTGCAGAGCCGTGTGCGTCAACTGAAAGGGCCAATCCTGTGTTTAGTTGGACCACCAGGTGTGGGTAAAACCTCACTCGGTCAATCGATTGCCAAGGCGACGGGTCGTAAGTATGTGCGTGTTGCCTTAGGCGGCGTGCGTGATGAAGCGGAAATTCGCGGACATCGCCGCACCTACATTGGCTCTATGCCAGGTAAAATCATCCAAAAAATGGCCAAAGTGGGCGTGAAAAACCCCTTATTCCTGCTGGATGAAATCGACAAAATGAGTTCGGACATGCGTGGCGACCCAGCATCAGCACTATTAGAGGTGCTCGATCCTGAACAAAACGCGACTTTTAACGACCATTACCTCGAAGTCGACTACGACTTATCCGATGTAATGTTCGTGGCGACCTCGAATTCGATGAATATTCCGGGGCCACTTTTAGATCGTATGGAAGTGATCCGTCTGTCGGGTTATACCGAAGATGAAAAACTCAATATCGCTAAGCAGCATTTATTGACGAAACAAATCGAGCGTAACGGCCTTAAAGCGAATGAAATTCATATCGAAGACAGTGCGATAGTCGGCATCATCCGCTACTACACCCGTGAAGCGGGTGTGCGGGCGCTAGAACGTGAGTTGTCTAAGATTTGCCGTAAGGTCGTGAAAATGATCCTGCTGGATAAATCCATCAAGTCAGTTACAGTCACCGCGGATAATCTCAAGTCTTTCCTCGGTGTGCAGCGTTTTGACTATGGCAAGGCGGAATCGAACAACCAAATCGGTCAAGTCACAGGGTTGGCTTGGACTGAAGTGGGTGGTGATTTGCTCACCATTGAAGCGACTTCAGTGCCCGGCAAAGGCAAGTTGACTTACACAGGCTCACTTGGCGATGTGATGCAAGAGTCGATTCAAGCGGCGATGACAGTTGTTCGCGCCCGTGCGGAACAATTGGGTATCAATGGCGACTTTTATGAGAAGCGTGATATCCATGTGCACGTACCAGAAGGAGCAACGCCGAAGGATGGTCCATCCGCAGGTGCTGCAATGTGTACTGCGCTTGTTTCCAGCCTCACTGGAAACCCTGTGCGCGCCGATGTGGCCATGACGGGTGAAATTACCTTACGCGGTGAAGTGTTACCTATCGGTGGTTTAAAAGAAAAACTGCTGGCAGCACATCGCGGTGGCATTAAATTGGTGCTTATTCCAAAAGAAAATGAGCGCGATCTGGAAGAAATTCCTGCCAATGTCATTGCCGATTTAGAAATTCGCCCTGTGCGTTGGGTCGACGAAGTGTTAAAACTGGCGCTAGAAAGACCCGTTGAAGGCTTCGAAGTGGTTAAAAACTTGGCATAACGCAAGAAAATGCGCTATGACGTTAAAAAAAATGAAAAAAGGGGCTTAACAAAGCGCAGACCTGTGGTAGCCTAGGTCAGTGGAGAGCCAGCTGCTCCAAGCCCTTGGGGCAACTGGCTTTGAGCTGTATCTAGTTTTATTTCTTTGGTTTTCGAACTCAGCTTGAACTTTGAATTCAAGCTTGTTATAAAAGCCTCCGCAGACCGCTCTAGAGACGGATTTGGTTGCGGCGCAAAAAAATTACATTCAAGGGGATGACATGAACAAATCTGAACTAATCGAGAAAATCGCTTCTGGTGCTGACATTTCTAAAGCCGCTGCCGGCCGTGCACTGGATTCTTTTATCGCAGCTGTGACTGAAGGTTTGAAAGAAGGCGATAAAATTTCTCTTGTTGGTTTTGGTACTTTTGAAGTGCGTGAGCGCGCTGAACGCACTGGCCGCAACCCACAAACGGGTGAAGAAATCAAAATCGCAGCAGCAAAGATCCCAGCTTTTAAAGCGGGTAAAGCTCTGAAAGACGCTGTCAATTAATTTTTGATATCGCAGCCTTTGTAAGGCGTTCGTAATGATAAGCACTGTTTAAACAGTGCTTTTTACGAATTGAAAGTAATGGATTTTGAAGGTCAATTTCTACCATTACTCGGGGTTTTAGCACTTACCAGTGGTAGCGTCTGAATAATCCCTATTAATTACAGAAAGGCGCATCTCAAGCTGATGCGCCTTTTTATTTTGTTAATCGCAACGAGCGAGATATCTGATGTTAGAAAAGATCCGCGATGGTTCGCAAGGCGTGATTGCTAAAGGCATTCTCGTACTTGTGATTTTATCTTTTGCATTTGCAGGGGTGAGTAGCTATTTGGGCTCAACTTCCGATGTACCTGCCGCAGAAGTCAACGGTGACAAGATCACTAAAGCCGAGTTAGAACAAGCCTACCAGAGCGAACGCGCTCGTATGGAACAACAACTGGGCGAAATGTTTGCTGCCCTATCTGCGGACGAAAGATACCTAGAAAGCATTAAGCAGAGCGTTCTCGAGCGTCTAGTGGCAGACAAACTGATCGATCAAGCTGCCGCTGCGATGGGATTACGTGTTTCTGACGAACAAATTATTGCAGCGATTAAATCTGAACCCGCTTTCCAAACTGACGGTAAATTTGATAACGACCGTTATCAGGCTATTTTGCGTCAGTTAGGTTATCAGCCACAAACCTTTAGAAGCATGATGCGTGTCGATATGACTCGTCGTCAGTTAACAGCGGCGTTAGTGGGCACTGAATTTGTATTACCCGGTGAAGCTAAACAATTAGCTGAGCTGCAAGGCCAAACTCGCGACATTCGTTATTTAGTGGTGGACTCTGCGCCATACCTTGCCAATGCCTCTGTGACAGACGAGCAAGTAAAAAACTACTATGACGCCAACCAGGGCCAGTTTATGAGCCCAGAGAAGGTGAGTTTAGAATATGTTGAGTTAAACGCGGCTGATTTTGCCAAAGACAGCAAAGTGACCGAAGAAGAAGCTCAGGCTTACTACGATGAGCATAAGACGCAATATGTGTCTAACGAGAAACGTTTAGCCGCGCACATTCTGATTGCTCCAGGTAGCGATGAAGCCGCAGCGAAAGCCAAGGCTGAAGATTTAGCCAAGCAGTTAGATAACGGTGCTGATTTTGCTGAGTTAGCCAAAGCCAATTCTGAAGACACGTTAAGTGCAGAGCAGGGCGGTAAATTAGACTGGTTTGAGCCCGGTGTGATGGACCCCTCATTCGATGCTGCGCTTTTTGCTCTGCAAAAAGGTCAACACTCAGCAGTCGTCAAAACAGATTTTGGTTTCCACATCATCAAACTGTTAGACGTTCAGCCTGGTACCACAGTGCCCTTTGCCGACGTTAAAACTAAGATTATCGCTCAGTTACAAGAGAAAAAAGCGGTAGATCAATTCTATAGCTTGCAGAGCAAACTGGCTGATACCAGTTATGAAGTACCTGATACCTTAGCCGAAACCGCAAAAGTGGTGGGTGTTGAGATTAAGACAACGCCGCTATTTTCACGTGATGATGTGCCAGCGGCATTGAATAAGCCTGATGTAGTAAAAGCAGCATTTTCAGACTCAGTGATGCGCCAAGGGCTAAATAGTGAAGTGATTGAGCTTGAACCGAATCACGTAGTGGTTATTCGCATGAAAGAACATCACGATGCGGGCACTATGCCATTAGCCGAAGTGAAGGCCGACATCGCAGAGCGTTTAAAGCAAGATCAAGCGAACGCAGCAGCACGTGCTAAAGCAGAAGAGTTAATGGCGCAAGTGAAAGCGGGCGCTGCTGATGTGAGCTTAATCGCTAAGGCTAAATTGGGGCGTGGTGCACAGGATTTAGACGCGGCCATTGTGACTAAAACCTTCCAAATGCCAACGCCGAGTGCTGCACCTGTGGTTGATACTGTCGCTTTAGCAAATGGCTATGCTGTGATTGCACTGGACAAAGTGAACGCGGCTGAGTCTGTTAGTGATGAGTTAGTCAATGCACTAAAACAACGCCTAAATGCACAATACAGCGAAGCGGATTACCGCGGTCTGATCGAGTCACTGAAAGCGAATGCAAAAATTCATTACCCTGTAGAAGGTTGATGGTGATAAGGGATAACTCAGTCTATCCCTTATGTTCGCAAAGCAAATATAAAGTGTTTTGCTAATCAAATAGAAAAGGCCAAGTGTTTACTTGGCCTTTTTGTTTGTGCGTTATCAAACGATATGGGCGCTATTTCAGCAGCTTAATCATCCACGCCAATCATCACGCTGCTGGCTTTAATGAGTGCGTAAGCCGAATCACCCACCTTCAAGTTTAAACGCTCACAGGAGGCTTTAGTTACGACGGAGGTTAACACTACGCCCGGTGCCAGTTCGATAGTGACTTCGTTGTTTACAGAGCCAATTTCGATTGCGGTAATAGTGCCACTTAGGGTATTACGTGCACTGATCTTCATTCTTTATCCTTATTTAGTGTTGAATGGTCATGCTATTCTAGCCTATTGTCATGGGTTTGCAGCAAATAAAAACGCCACCCGAGGGTGGCGTTTAAAAGCAAGCTGTAATCGTGACGATTACAGCTCGATCACATCGAACTCAACGTACGGATTCACATCAGCGTCGTAGTCGATGCCTTCAATACCAAAGCCGAAAAGTTTAATAAACTCGGCTTTATATTCTTGATAATCGGTCAGCTCTGATAGATTTTCAGTGGTCACTTGTGGCCACAGATCACGGCAATGCTGCTGGATATCTTCACGCAATTCCCAATCGTCTAAACGCAGACGGTTATCGCTATCGGTCTCAGGTTTTGCACCATCGGCACGGAACAGACGCTCGCTGAACATGCGATAGATTTGCTCCATACAGCCTTCATGCAGACCTTCTTGGCGCATCTTCTTAAATACCATCGCAATATACAGTGGCATCACCGGGATGGCTGAGCTGGCTTGAGTGACAACGCTTTTGAGCACGGCAACGTTGGCGCTACCGCCTGTCACTGAGAGCTTATCGTTTAAGGCTTTTGCAGCACGGTCTAAGTCCATTTTGGCTTTACCTAATGCGCCATGCCAGTAGATTGGCCAAGTTAACTCTGTACCGATATAGCTATAGGCAACGGTCTTGCAGTTGTCGCTCAATACGCCAGCCTCGGCGAGCGCGTTAATCCACAATTCCCAATCTTGGCCGCCCATCACTGTTACTGTATCGGCAATTTCTTGCTTTGTTGCGGGCTCAACTGTCGCTTCAATAATGCAGTCTTTATTAGTGTCTACCGCTGTTGCAGTGTAAGTTTCACCAATTGGTTTGAGCGCAGAGCGTACTAGTTCGCCAGAATCTGGCAGTTTGCGCACAGGTGATGCTAATGAATACACCACCATATCCACTTGACCTAAATCTTGCTTGATTAGCTCAATGACTTTTTGTTTAGCTTCATGGCTAAAGGCATCGCAGTTGATGCTCTTAGAGTACAAACCTTCAGCTTTGGCAAACTTGTCGAAAGCGGCAGAGTTGTACCAGCCAGCAGTACCTGGCTTAGCTTCTGTACCTGGTTTTTCGAAGAACACACCAATAGTTGCTGCATCGCTACCAAAGGCGGCGGCAATGCGTGAAGACAGGCCATAACCACTTGATGAACCAACAACGAGGACTTTTTTAGGCCCGTTGGCGATTTTGCCCTTTGCTTTGGTTAAGGCAATTTGTTCTTGAACGTTAGCTTCGCAACCAACGGGATGAGTAGTGGTACAAATGAATCCACGAATTTTGGGTTTGATAATCATGTTTAAGCTTCTTCTATCAAAATGACCAATAGGATAAATACTTCGGCGATTAAATGGCATCTATTTTTAGCCAATTTGCCTGAATATTTAAGTGGTTGGAGCAGTTTAACGCTTATGAACAAACAGGCTCTGCTCCTGAATAAGCCTTTGGGTATATTCGTGCTGCGGTGAATTAAATATCTGTTCTGTGGGAGCTTTCTCAACCATAACGCCTTTATGAAGAACCATAATTTTATCGCTAACATGGCGAATAATATTGAGGTTATGGGACACAAAAATATATGACAATCCTAAGTCTTTTTGCAATTTCAGTAGCAAATTGAGGATTTGCGAGCGTACGGACAGATCTAAAGCGGTTAACGCTTCATCGGCGATAATGATTTTGGGGTTGAGCATTAGCGCCCGCGCCACGGCAACCCGCTGTTTTTGGCCTTCAGAAATCATATGCGGATAAAAGTCAGAATGTTCAGGTAATAAACCGACTTTCCTTAATGTCTCAATTACTTGAGAATTACGCTCTTTGGCAGATAGCTGAGTGTTAAAGCGCAATGGTTCATCGAGTAATTGACCAATGGTGAGCCTTGGGTTGAGCGAGGTATTAGGATCTTGAAAAATCATCCGAATAAGGCGGCAGCGTTGTTTGATATTACGGCTGTCTAAGGCTTCGCCTTCGAAGTAAATTTCACCGCCGCTGCGCGGTTCTGCGCCCACTAAAATACGCGCTAACGTACTCTTACCTGAACCTGCCTCACCCACAATAGCTAAGGTTTCGCCGCGGTTTAATTCAAAGGAAACCGGGGCTAAGGCATCGTTATATTGGCGGGTAAAGCCTTTATAACCAGTATCATACCTTTTAAAGAGGTCGTTAACTTTAAGCAGTGGAGTCGTCATTTGTCGTTTCACCGTGGTAAGGGAAATGGCAGGCAAAGTAGCGGTCTCTTGAATGACTCAAACTTGGCTGATTAACACATTTCTTTTGCGCCTCAGGACATCTTGGCCCTAAGCGACAACCAATGGGGAGATGTTGGAGTGCTGGCGCCGAGCCTGGCAGTGTTGGCATAATTGCCTTGTGCGCCTCTATCCCCGAATAATCCGGCATATTATCCAAGAGTGCCTTAGTGTAAGGATGATAGGGCTGATTAATTAATTCATCCGTCGGCCCTGACTCCATCACTTGGCCGCAATAGAGTACCGATAAGTGATCGCACCATTGGGCGAGGGTCTCAAGCTCATGACTGATGATTAAAATCGACACATTTTGCAGTTGGTTAAGCTGTGATAGTAGGCGAAATATCTGTGCCTGAGTACTCAGCTCCATCGAGTTTGTCGGCTCATCTGCAATTAATAATCTAGGCTGGTTGGCAATTGCCATGGCGATCATCACTTTTTGGCATTCGCCTTCGGATAATTCCCATGCATAGCTGGACATGACTTTTTGGGGATTTTTAATGCCAACTTTGTGTAGCCATTTCTGCGCCGTGAGTTTGGCATGTTTATGCTTTTGCCAAAAATAAGCTTTAGGATTCTTAGGCATGGCCTGCATCAGCTGGCTACCCACGGTTTGCGAAGGATCAAGGCTACCTGATGGGTCTTGGAAGATCATCGCCATATCTGAGCCCATCAGATTACGGCGCTCCTTCGAGGTCATGGCCATCAGATTATTACCATCCCACATCATGCGGTCGGCAGTAATGGTCCAGTTGGGGCCAGGGATCCCTAGAATGGCTCTGGCGAGTAGACTTCGGCCCGAGCCGGATTCACCCACTAGGCCGTGGATTTCACCCGCATTCAAGGTCAAGCTTACTTTCTCAAGAGCCCGCACTTTGCCGTGGGGCGTGTCGAGTTCAATAGTCAGGTTTCTAACGTCGAGTAATGGCATAGGTTAGTTTCTGATGGGCGCAAGCGCCGATCTCAAGCCATCGCCTACCAAGTTTATGGCAAGCACACTAAAGAGAATCGCCAGTCCTGGAATAGTTACAGTCCAAGGTGCGGTCAATAAATTATCCATGCCTTGCGCCACCATAGCGCCCCATTCTGGGCTAGGGGCTTGAGCACCAAGACTTAAAAAGCCGAGGGCAGCAATATCTAAAATCGCGGCAGAAATGGCTAAGGTCGTTTGAATAATCACCACTTCCCAGACGTTTGGCATGATTACATACCAAAAAATCTGCATTGAATTGGCTCCATCCAAACGGGCAGCGGTAACATATTCTTTTTGTAATTCTTCATGGACCGATTGATGAATAGAGCGGACAAACTGCGGCGTTAAGGCAATGCCCACGGCCCAGAAGACGTTTTCAAGCCCTGGCCCCATGACGGCAACCACTAAAATCGCCATCAGAAGCGAAGGGATTGACAGCAATGCATCGAGCAAATGGCCCAAAATACTAGACTTTAATCCACGCATCATGCCGGAAAGTGAGCCGATGATAAATCCAGTAAACAGAGCTGTACCGACAATCATTAATGCCATGCCAAAGGTTAAATGCGCGCCATGTAGCAAGCGGCTAAAAATATCCCGGCCAAGATCGTCGGTGCCTAAAAAATGCGCCACAGTGCCGGAAGGATCCCAAGAGGGAGGTAACAATAGGGCGCGTGGATCTTGAGCCTCTGGTGCGAAAGGCGCAATCATTGGACCAAAGAGGGTGAGCAGCAGCAGAAAAATAATGGTCCACAATCCCGCTAAGGCAAAAGGGTTTGCCGAAAAATTTTGCCAGACCCGCATCATTGGGGAAGCAATTTGATCTTCCTGATAAATTTTAACTGGAGGCATAAAGATCTTTTCTGCTTAATGGATTGAAGACGGTATGTAGCACTTCAATCAAAATACTTAAAAAGATGATCAGCAAGGCGACAGCCAATATTCCACCCTGAATAACCGTGTAATCCCGCTGATAAATCCCTGATACTAACCAAGAGCCTACACCTGGCCATGAAAATATCACTTCAACAACAATAGCATAGCTAGCAAAGGCACCTAGCATTAAACCTAAGTGCTTTAATACAGGGATAAGCGCGTTGGGTAAGGCATGGCGTAAAATAATGGTATTGGTGTGCATACCTCTGGCTTCGGCTGCGCGGATAAAGGTTTGGTTCATCACATTCATCATTGCAGAACGTGTGCTACGTACTACCACAGTAAAAGGCAGCACTGCGAGCGTTGTCGCTGGCAGAATAATGTGTAGCAGTGCATCCTTAAACGCCGATATGCGATACTCCGAATCAGAAAGTAGGATATCGACCAGCATAAAACCAGTGACGGGTTTTATCTCATATAAAAGATTGAGTTGCCCCGATATTGGCAACCAACCGAGATCGACACCAAACCAAAGCGATAAATACAGTCCCAACCAAAAGACTGGAACAGAGTAACCCGTAAGAGTAATAGCCATAATGGTATTTTGGGTGAGTTTATGCTGACTTTGTGAAGCCAAAACGCCCAAAGGCACGCCTAAACCAATGGCGATTACCGCGGCCATGACGGCGAGCTCGAAGGAGGCTGGGAGTACGGTACTTAACTCCTCTGCAACGCTTTGATGGGAAGTCACTGAAACCCCTAAGTTACCACTCAGCCTTTGCTGTAAATAAGCAATAAACTGCAACGCCTTGTTGCTATCTAACTTATAGTCTTGTTCGATTTGGCTAAGCTGAGCTGCAGATGGTGAATGTATTCCTGTGAGGGCAAAGGTGCGTTCAATCGGGAACAAACCTGTTGCATAAAATAGGACACCAATCATGACGAGTGAAGTCGCTAGGAATAAATTGAGGCGCCGTAACAGGTATCTTAACATCAGTTAGTCTCCTGTGTGGTTTGGCTGGTTTTTGTAAAGGAAATGCCGCCAAAAGGCGTGAGTTGCATATTATGTACATTATTACGCGTTAAAGCGACCCGTTTGGCATGAGCCAAACTCAGCATTGGTACTTGCTCGGCGATGAATGCTTCGGCTTCTTGATAAATTTGCTTGCGCTCTGCTTGTGTTGAGACTTCTCTTGCTCTGTCTAGAATGGCATCAAACTGTTTATTGCACCAGCGAGAGCGGTTGTTGTTTGATTGCATTGACGCGCAGCTAAGCAGTGGCGTGAAAAAGTTATCGGGATCACTGTTATCGGCGTTCCAGCCGATGAGCACTGAATCGTATTCATCTCGACTTAATCTTTGGGTAAAAACACTCCAGTCGTAACTGATTATGTTGACTTTAACACCGATATTGGCCAAATCAGATTGAATTAACTCAGCTGTTTTCAGTGCATTAGGATTATAAGCTCTCGCAACAGGCATTGCCCAAATATCGATGCTGAGATTGTTAATACCTGCCTCTTTTAGCAGGTCTCTGGCTTTTTGGGGATTATAATCGAGTAGCTTCTTATTGCTGTCGTAGGCCCAAGAGGCTGGTGGAAGTACGCCTATCGCCTCTATTGCGGTGTTTTGATACACAGCACGTAAGATATTTTGTTTATCCACCGCATGGGCGAGCGCGCGGCGAACTCGAACATCATTTAATGGCGCTTTTTGAGTGTTAAATGCCCAAAATGCTACGTTAAGGCCGGGTTGTGATTCGATATTGAGCTGTTCATGTTGCTTAATAACGGGAAGTTCCCCTGCTTTGGGCAGGGCTGAAACACTGCAGTCACCCGCGATTAACTTTGCTAATCTCACGGTGCTTTTTGGGGTGATATCATAGACCAACATCTCGACATTGGCGGGTTCTCCCCAAAAATCCGGATTACGGCGATAGCGAATATATTCGTTTTTGGCGTAATGCACTAAAGTAAAAGGCCCTGTACCAATGGCAAAATGGTCAACATTTTCCGGGTGACCTAGTGCAAGTTGTTGTTCGGCGTACTCACTGGAGAGAATAACGGCAAAGTCAGTCGCTAAATTCGATAAAAATGAAGCATCCTTACGGGCTAAGCGAAAGATGACTTCATAGTCATTGATTTTTTCAACACTTTTAACTTGTTCAGAAAAACCAATACTTTGAAAAAAGGGATAACCAGTGCGTGACACACCATGGTAAGGGTGATGCTTATCGATAATTCGATTGAAGGAAAACAGTACGTCGTCGGCGTTAAATGAGCGACTTGGCGTAAAACGGGAAGAATGCTGAAACTTAACATCCTCCCTGAGCGTAAAACGATAACTAAGACCATCATCACTTTCAGCCCAACTGGTTGCCAAGGCCGGAACCAACTGACCAGAGAGCGCGTCATAGTCTACTAATCGGCTATAAATCAGGTGTGAAGTGGCGTCGATCGTAGTGCCTGAGGTCACCAACTGCGGATTAAAAGACTCGGGATTCCCTTCGGAACAATAGACCAAACCAGAAGGAAGCCGTTGGGGGCCACATGCAACCAACAACCCACTCATGCAGAATACCGCAGTTGCTAGGCACAGGCGTCTAATTAGCACACTCATTTATAAATCATTATTTTATCGACTATGAACGACTATTTTAGCAGTGCATCTCGCCCATGGGCAATCAGCTTATGCTTTATCGAGCAAATTGTATTTTTTCAGAATGCCGCGTAGCTGATGATAACTTAACCCCAAGATTTCAGCGGTCTTCTTTTGATTATATTGGCTCGCCGATAAGGCTTGCTGAATAAGCTCCATCTCATAACGCTCGGTTTGTTCTTTAAAGTCTAATGGAAAACTAAAGTCATTTAACGGCGCTTCACTAGGTGCAATGACATCAATATCGGTTTTTGCCGTAACGGTGGGAGGGCTTATGATGGTTGAGTGCGGTGTGGGCACCACCTGACGCTCAAGAGTGCGCACCCGAGTTGTCGGCCGGTACGGGGAGGCGAAAGGGTCGAGAATAATGTGCTCGATGGGACGATTTTCACCGCAATTACGGTAAACACTTCGCTCAACGACGTTTTTAAGTTCACGAATATTACCGGGCCAGTCATGACTCATGAGCTGCTCGATGGCATTTGCACTAAAGCCACTAAAGAGTTCGAGCTTGAGTTGCCGAGCCATTCCCACAGCAAAGTATTCGGCTAATGTCATGATATCTTCTGGACGACAACGTAGTGGCGGCAGGGTGATCACATCGAAGGCTAAACGATCGAGTAAGTCGGCCCGAAATTCACCGGCCTCGGCCAGTGAGGGTAAATCTTCGTTGGCGGCGCAGATAAGGCGCACATCTGCTTGAATGGTTTTACTGCCACCGACACGTTCAAATTCACCGTACTCGATAACACGCAGTAGTTTTTCTTGAATCAATCCAGAGGTATTGGCTAACTCGTCAAGAAACAGTGTTCCACCATCAGCCCGTTCAAAACGGCCTTCGTGTTTACCTTTGGCACCAGTAAAGGCCCCAGATTCGTGGCCAAACAATTCACTTTCAAGCAAGTTTTCGCTCAAAGATGAACAATTTAGCTTAATAAAATTTTGATCCCAGCGCTTAGACAGATAATGTAGGCGTTCGGCAATCAGCTCTTTACCTGTGCCTCGTTCACCAATGATCAGTACAGGTTTTGATAACGGAGCGATTTGTGAGACGTGCTCTAATACTTCAAGTAGGGCGTTTGATTGACCGATTAGATTGTCTTGCTGAAATTTATTATCCACGATATTTTTTAGTCTTTAACGCTAAATTTTGGTGAAAATCATAATAAGTGGCTTGCGCTGTAAAATAAAGGAAAAGTTAAAATTTTGTTTATCTAATTGAATTTAAATAATAAATAAAAGTTGGCACAGTTAGTGTATTACCTTAAGCGAGACCAACATCAATTTGAGGATAGCATTATGGGTATTTTCTCTCGTTTCGCCGATATCATTAACTCTAATATCAGCGCATTACTCGACAAAGCCGAAGACCCTGAAAAAATGGTTCGCCTGATCATCCAAGAAATGGAAGATACACTGGTAGAAGTGCGTTCAACCTCAGCTAAGGTATTGGCTGAAAAGAAAGAATTGCATCGCCGTATCAGCCGAGTCGAGGAGCAAGTTCAGGATTGGCAGGATAAAGCGGAACTGGCACTTTCAAAGGACCGCGAAGATTTAGCCAAAGCGGCTTTAGTTGAAAAACAAAAAGCGGCGGGTTTAGTGGATACTTTAAACCAAGAGTTGGCAGTGCTGGATGAGCATATCGCTCGTTTAAAAGACGAAGTTAGCCTGCTGCAGGAAAAACTGTTAGATGCAAAAGCGCGCCAAAAGACCATTATTTTGCGCACTCAAACTGCGTCATCACGTTTAGAAGTGAAAAAGCAGTTAGACTCAAGCAAAATTGATAATGCCATGCTTAAGTTTGAGCAATATGAGCGCCGTGTTGAAGGATTAGAAGCGCAGGTTGAATCCTACGATCTTGGCAGCAAAAAAACCTTAGCTGATGAGTTTGCGGCATTAGAAGCTGAAGATTCAGTCAATGCTGAGTTGGAAGCGCTCAAGGCAAAAGTGAAAGGCAAAGCTCCCACAAAGTCAAAAGAATAACATTTTAGAGGTGAGTTATGGATATGGACATACTAATGGCTCCGATTATCATCTTTATGATAGTGGTGGCGCCTATATGGTTAGTTCTTCATTATCGCAGTAAGCGACAAGTGAGCCAGGGACTCACTGAGGAAGAGTTTTCACAGCTGAATGACTTGATTGCGAAAGCCGATAAAATGGCTGCGCGTATCGAAACCTTAGAGGCGATTCTCGATTCTGAATCGCCTGAATGGAGGGGGAAACATGAGAGGATCTAATGGTCGAACTTTGTACCGTATTCCCCAGTCAGGTAAAATCGCCGGAGTGTGTGCAGGGATTGCTGAGTACTTTGCGATTGAAACTTGGTTAGTACGCGTACTTGCTGTTTCTATCTTTCTATTAGGTGGTTCGGGTGTTGTCTTTATCATCTATGTGGCGTTATGGGTGATACTCGATATCAAACCTCAAAATAGCTCTGTTAGGGATGACATTGAAGTGAAGAAGAAACCTTGGCAGTCGGGAGAGCCAGCTAAACAGGCGCTAAGCGATGTGAGTCGTCAGTTTAGGAGCCTAGAGGTGAGATTGCAAAACCTTGAGCGCCATGTGACGTCTGACAATTTTGATTTAAAAAGACAAATCAATAGTTTGTAATCCCTCGAAAGGGCGGCCATGTCCGCCCTTGTTGTGTAATCTTTGGTTTATTCCAGTGTCATCTCCCGTCGATTCCAGTATATAGTTATCTCATTCAACATTTAGGGAAATCCTTATGGGAATGCTTGATGTATCGCTCCACAAAATCACGCAAAAGAGCCAATCCCTCCTCCATCGAACGGCCGATAGGCATTTGCGCCTTGCGGTAACAGGGTTATCGGGAGCGGGCAAAACGGCTTTTATTACAGGGTTAGTCAATCAATTACTTAATAGCGGCGCTGCATCATCTGCATCGCATTCTCGCCAACATGGTTTGCCTCTTTGGCAGGTGAGCCGTGAACAACGTTTGCTTGGGGTTAAGCGAGCGATGCAGCCGGATCTTGAAATCGCGAGTTTTGATTATCAGGGCGCTATGTTAGCGCTGACTTCGAATCCTCCTACTTGGCCTGAATCGACTCGCACCATTTCAGAGTTGCGTTTAGCCATTAAATATCGGCCGCAAAAGGGATTACTCGCCAAGTTTGCCGATACCGCAACGCTATATTTAGATATTGTGGATTATCCAGGGGAGTGGCTTTTAGATTTACCTATGCTGCGCCAAAACTATATTGAGTGGTGTACTGCCCAGCAGCAACGGCTTGCGGTTTTAAAGAGTTCACCGTTATACGCTGGATTTGAAACGTCGTTAAATGCACTCAATTTAGCGGCGATGGCCGATGAATCGGAACTGAAACGGCTTGCCGATCAATATCAGCAGTTATTACAGGATTTAGTGCATGTGCAGGGGTATTACCAAGCGCAACCGGGGCGTATGTTATTACCAGGAGAGTGGCAAGGTGCACCGCTGCTGGCGTTTTTCCCTCTGTTATCTGTGACTGATGCTCAGTGGAGCAACCTTAAACAAAGTGAGAAGCACAGCGCTTTTCATGTGCTGGAAAAGCGCTATCAAGAGTATGTCGCTAAGGTTGTTAAACCTTTTTATAAACAACATTTCGCAGGGTTTGATCGTCAGGTGGTGCTCGTTGATTGCTTCAGTGCGTTAAATCGTGGCAAATCACAATTTGAAGATATGGGCGCGGCGCTAAATGCCATTATGGAGAGTTTTCAATACGGACAATCCAGTTATTTACGTCGGCTTTTTGCGCCGCGGATTGACCGTTTGCTCTTTGCCGCCAGTAAGGTTGACCATGTCACGCGGGATCAACAAAGTCATGTGTTGTCGCTGTTAACGGATATGCTCAAGCACAGTAAGCACTTTGCTAGTTTTGATGGTTGTAAAGTCGAAACCATGGCCATTAGTGCGATTAAGGCCACGCGCCACGGCATGGTGACCACTCAAGATGGGGATGTGGAAGTCGTGCAGGGCACAGGATTGAATGGCCAAGCCCTGACACTGTTTCCCGGCGAAGTGCCCACTCGCTTACCTGAGTCCACTTTTTGGCGTGAGCAAGGCTTTAACTTTTTCGGTTTTGCACCGCCGGATAACCGTAATCTTGATCCATCTTCGGTGCATTTTGACCATATCCGTCTTGATCACCTTCTGCAGTATCTTGTAGGGGATAAACTGGAATGAGAAAAGACCCGTTACCACATTCAACTGAGTCGCAAATAAATGAGTCGGAGCAGTCTGTCGCTCCGATTACAACTCAAGCGCTTAAAAAGCAGCAAGTATTTGATGCTGAAAAGGTCAAACTACAGTCTGTAACAGATGAGTTAAAAAGTGCGCAAATGTTTGCGCCACAAACCCCGATAAAGGCGATTGATGACGTTGTTGAAGAGACGCTAGCGGCCCAACCGCAGGTTTTAGATGTGACATCGATACGCCCTAAATTACATCAATCTCGCCGCTGGTCTTGGTTGGCACGCTTATCACTAATGGCATTAATACTACTCACGCTAGTGCAAACAGGCCTTGGTTTGCGGGATGCTTGGGTTGCCAGTCCTTGGCTATTTAGTTTTTATGGTGTGGTGCTTGGTTTAGTCGGGAGCTGGGCTATAGTCGGTGCCGTTAGCGAGTATCAAAAATTAAAACGCTTAAAACAGGTTGCCGATACCCAGGATACAGGTGCAAGGCTTGCCCTGAGTATGCAAATGGGGGAGGCCGATAGCTTTATCGATAATATTGTACGGCATTATCCCGATAGCCAAGGATTACAACGGCTGCGTCACTCGTTAAAAGATGAACATAACGATGCCGAAAAAGTGCTGTTATTTGAGGACTTAGTCCTAACGGAGCGAGATGAACTCGCCAAAAAAGTCGTGCGTCGATATGCGGCTGAATCAGCAGTGTTATTGGCTGCTAGCCCGCTTGCTGCATTGGATATGGCGATCATTCTTTGGCGTAATCAGCGAATGCTGCGTGATGTCGCTGCCTGTTATGGGATAGAGTTAGGCTATTGGAGCCGGATTAAACTCATTCGCAGCATAGTGATTAACATTATTTATGCGGGTACCAGTGAGTTAGTCACGGACTTAGGAACTCAATTGCTGTCGGTCGAGATGACCGGTAAATTATCCGCGCGGCTTGCCCAAGGATTAGGGGGCGGTTTGTTAACGGCGCGCCTAGGATATCAGGCCATGGCACTGTGTCGGCCTATCGGTTTTAGGGAAGAGCAGCGCCCCAAATTATCGAAAGTTCATCAAGAGTTGTTGATTGAGCTTAAGCAGTTTGCTGGTAAGTTATTGACCAAAGATGGGCGTGATGCGCTTAAGAGCCAATTAGAGGCTGCTGAGCTAAAAAACAGCTCAACGGCAAAAGACAAATAACATAGCCGAATGCACAAAACCGCGAGTGCACTTTAGGCTAAATGCTAATGCGCTAATGACTCTGTCATTAGCGCATTTTTTATCGCCGATGTTCTGCCCCAAACGCCTGAATGTAACAACTTAGTTACAGTGCATCTGTTGCTATTTTCACCGTTGCACTGGTTTCAACTGTTCAGCAGGGTATGTTAGTGCTTATTCGATAGGGCTAATGTTTTATTAACTTATCTATATGGACTAAAAACACAAGCAAATCATCATTCCTCGAACAATCAATCAAGAATCGAATGATGTAATGGCATAACAAGGAGTAAGCAATGCAAGATGAATCGAGCAAGATGTGGAAAGCGGCGACCCAAGCCATTCATGCAGGACATGAGCGAGAGGCCTTCGGTTCGTTAGTCACACCACTTTATCAAACTGCAACTTTTGTATTTGAATCGGCGCAGCAAGGTGGCGAGCGTTTTGCGGGTAACGAGCCCGGTTATATTTATACCCGTCTTGGTAATCCAACTGTGGCCGAACTTGAGCGTAAAATGGCGATTTTAGAAGGGGCTGAAGCGGCGGCGGCAACGGCGTCAGGTATGGGGGCGGTGTCGGCGGCGCTGCTCGCTAATTTGCAGATGGGCGATCATTTAGTGGCTTCTAATGCGGTATATGGTTGCACTTTTGCACTTATGACCAGCCAATTTGCCCGTTTTGGCATCGAAGTCACCTTAGTCGACTTTACCGATTTAGCGGCAATTGAGCGGGCAATCAAACCGAACACTAGGGTGATTTTTTGTGAAACACCGGTCAATCCTCATCTGCAGGTGTTTGATCTTAGAGCTATCGCCGATATTGCGAAGCGGCATCAATTAGTTAGCATTGTCGATAATACTTTTATGACGCCGCTACTGCAGCAACCGATTGCACTAGGCATTGATTTAGTGGTTCACAGCGCGACTAAATACTTAAATGGTCACGGTGATGTGATTGCGGGCATCGTCTGTGGCAGCGAAGAGCAACTTCACAGAGTGAAGTATGAAATCCTAAAGGATATTGGTGCAGTGATCTCACCCCATGATGCTTGGCTTATCCTACGAGGCCTTAAAACCCTCGATGTGCGCTTACAGCGCCATTGCGAGAGTGCCCAGCGGGTTGCTGAGTTTTTAGAGCAACACCCTGCGGTGACGCGAGTGTACTATCCAGGGCTTAAATCCCATTCGGGTCATCAATTTATTGGTCAGCAGATGCAGCGGGCAGGAGGGGTGATCGCCTTTGAATTAGCTGCGGATTTTACTCAGGCTATGGCGTTTGTTGGCAAACTTAAATTATTTTCAATTGCGGTTAGTTTGGGTGATGCGGAATCCCTTATTCAGCATCCGGCTTCAATGACCCACTCTCCTTATTCCCCAGAAGCGCGGGCAGCTGCGGGCATTGGGGATAATCTGCTGAGAATTTCTGTCGGTTTGGAGGATTGCGACGATATTATTGCTGATTTAAGCCAGGCATTAGCAACGATTGTTTAGCTGGTTATGGATAATTTTTATAACAAGGATGCATTAACCGCATCCTTTTTCTTCATTGTTATCTGTAAATTCATTGCTCTAAAGTTACATATTTAAGCCAGAGGTAATATTTGTACTTTGGCGTTTGGAAATTCATAAAAGCTTCGTCTATGTTTGATTGGAGGCCACGGAAGTTGGACGAAAGGCCGAATATCAAGGAGAGAGAGGAAGCATTATGAAACTAAAACCTAGTTTACCTGCGATGGTATCTGCTATTGCATTTTCTGCCCTGTTAACCTTGCCAGTAATGGCAGCTGATCCGGTAAAAGAAGCGAGTAAGGTGCAAAACCAAGCGAAAACTGAGGCCAAAAATATGGCAAACGATGCTAAACAAGCATTGCCAGACGCGGCTCAAGTCAACATCAATACCGCTTCAACTGAACAATTACAACTGCTAAAGGGGATTGGTGCCGCTAAAGCGCAGGCCATCGTTGATTATCGCACTCAAAATGGGCAATTTAAGACTATTGATGAGTTAGCAAATGTCTCAGGGATCGGTGCTAAGCTGATTGAGCAAAATCGTCATATGATTAAGCTGTAACGCCTTGGCATTGTCTTGAGTCATTTGCGTTAGCTTGACGTCTTTTAGCGAATAAAAAGCCTGCTTTGCAGGCTTTTATCATTTTCAATACTTAGGTTTGCCTATAGATTGTCCAGTTAAACCGGATATTTATCAAACGGGCGGATTAGCACTTGATCCCATAGAGGCCATAGGGGATAATCCGCGTCGTTCGGTGATGATCCTTTTGGTGATCCACTTGAAGTTATGGTGACCCTAGGGTCCCCCCGCAATGATAACTTGTGAACTCGGCCAGGCCCGGAAGGGAGCAACCGCAGCAAGCGACTCGTGTGCCGGGGTGTAGGCTCTAGGGGAACCTCCAAATTTCCCCATCATTTTCCAATCTTCTTTATCTTTATCTTTAACTCACTGATTAGCAATAACTGCTCAGCTTAGCATTTAGCAACACTGCAGAATTTACTCGTAAAACCTTGTTGCAAATCGATGTAGCGATGCCCTATACCGTATGACTTAGCTGTTGGCTTCTTCCTGCTGCATTCTTTTTTGTAAATTCTGTTTTAAAAAGGCTCGCGATTTTTCGAGTGCAGCCTGTATTTCGCGTTTAAGTTCCTGCAATTCATCATAATCTTCAAAGAAATAAGTGTCGACTAAATGGCGGATATAACGCACGGGCAGTTGATTGAGTGTCACACAGCAGAGATCGGCTAAATAATCCTCCGGCAATTCATCCATCAGGCCTTCATCGGATAACATTTCCATTAAGAGAACTTCGTAATAGTTGCGGATTTCGAGTTGCATCGCTGTGCTCCATGATGATTTTTATTGAGTTTGCTACCACAAATGGTTGGCTGCAATAAAAAGTTGGCTATGTCTTTGGCTTAATTGTAGTTCGTCTCGGCTGTAGCCGCCGCCAATTACCGCAGCAACAGGAATATTTGCCGCTTTTGCCATGGAGAGCACAGTAACATCACGTTGATAGAGCCCTTCTTGGCTGATCTGTAAATGGCCTAAATCATCGTCCTGATGAATATCAACACCAGCGTCATACAGGATTAAATCTGGTTGATGGAGCCGAATAAGCAGCTCGAGAGTCTGTTCGACGGTTTCCTGATAGGCGCTATCATCAGCACCTTTGGTTAGTTCAATATCATAGTGTGACTGCTGTTTACGGCTGGGGAAATTCTCTGTGCAGTGGATGGAACAACTGATAATGCCTTGATGCCTATGGCTGAGGGTAGCAGTGCCGTCTCCTTGGTGCACGTCACAATCAAAAATCAATACCTTATGCAGTTGCTGCTCGGCGATAAGTTTGCGGGCGGCGATAATCAAGTCATTGAAAATACAGTAACCACTGCCAAAGTCATAGTGTGCATGGTGATAACCGCCCGTTAAGTGAAGGGCGATACCCGTTTGTAGCGCCAAGCTTGCGGTCAAACTCGTCCCCGATACCGAGTGCAAGGTTCGCTCGACCAAGGCTTGACTCCATGGAAAGCCGATGCGTCTTAAGGCCGTGTTGACTAAGGTACCTTGAATAAATTGTTCGACATAATCTTGCTGATGCACCTGCATTACATCTTCAGCCGTCATCGGCGAGGGAGTATGAAATTGATCCGCAACAGCCAGTTGATTATCGAGCAGATACTGATAAAGACGTGCGTATTTGGTTGTGGGAAAGCGGTGGTGGGCGGGTAACGCCAGCTTGGAGTAGCTGGCGTGATAAACCAATGGGATCATCTGGATTAGAGTTGTGAAATAGCCCAGCTCATAAACTCTTTACGTGTTTTCTCATCGGCTTGTAACCACCAGTATTGCAACATCTGCTGTGGATTTGCGCCAGCCGCTTTAGAAGTATCAACCGGAGCGGTTAATGAGGTTGCCTTAACTGCTGCTTGCGCCGAAGTGGGTGCTGGCGCGGCAACCACCGCTGCTGTGCCTGCTGCGCCCGTTACTGCGGCTGCAGTGCCTGACACATCTACCGCTTGATTACCGCTAAAGAGACGCGAAACAAAGCCTTCTTCTTCAATATCGGTGTTTGTCACTTGGTAATTAACCTGACCTTTGTCGGAGCGGGTTAACACGACTTGGGGATTTTGGGCAAACACTTTAGGCTTTTTAACGACTTTGCCTTCAGCGGCTTGTAAATAGTATTGATGATCGCCATCAACCTCTAAGGTCACAATAAAAGGAGATGACTTAACAAAGGTTTGGCTGTCACTAAAATCGTCTTCCACCATTTCGTGGTAGCGAATGGCGATTTTGTGGGTGCCGGGCGCCAATTCTAAACTGCTTTTATGGTTGAATACGCTGGACTCGACTTTTTTGCCATCGAGGGCAAGGTATTCGAAGGACATAGGGATATTCAGATCTGCGGCAAAGGCTGAGGCAGAGCCGAGTAGCATTAGCAGGCTGCTGATTGGCAAAAGTGATTTCATTGTTGCTCCTTAACGATTATGGCTCTGATGCGGACGTTCGAATGCTTGAATGCGATCTTCGATATAACTGATGGCTTGCCTGCATTTTCCCAAACGACGATGCATCAAAAGGATGTCATTTTGCAAACGGATTTTGTCAGCACTATGACAGTTTTCAAGTTTTGACTCCATTTCTGCAATTTTTTGTTCAAATTTTTTCGCCCAATTCAGATGCTTATTCAGTTCGGCATAGATTTCGTGGCTATTTTGTAACACATTGCTGGCGATCCAAGCAAACCCGCTGGCTTGATGCGATTGGTTTTGTTGCTGGGCGAAACGTGCGCGCTTACTGGCACGTTGTTGATTTTTAGACTTTATATCGATTGAGGTCGTCAGTAGCGCCCGTTTAACCGCGGTAAAGCGGTCTTGAATACGTTCACAGCTTAAGGCGATGGTTTGCGGTGCCAATTTTAGGGCGATTTGCTTCTCTAACTGACCGATACTACTTCGAATTTGTTCAATACAGGGCATCAACTGGGCGCCATTTTGAATAAACAGCGATTGGTTAAAGCGTTCAATATCTAGTAGGAGTTTGCGTTGGCTCGGTGCAAGATGACTGTCGTGTTGCAGTACTTCTTGCTCTAATGTTTTTAGCTGATTTTTCAACGTGCTGATTAGCTGCGAAGTGTTCAAAACCATGCGCTCCACGCCAGATTAGCGGCAATTGATAGGACAATTAATATAAATAAAGGTCGAATAAAAGGCATACCAAATTTTATCGCACAGCGAGCGCCGATAAAGGAGCCGAGCATCATACACAGTCCCATCCACAGGCCAATTTGCCAATGGACTTGCCCAAGAAAGCCAAAGATCGCCAGCGCCGTCAAATTGCTGGTAAAAGTCATGGCTCTAGCGAGCGCGCAACTATGCAAAAGAGGTAATTTATATAATGAACCTGAACTCACTGTCCAAAAGGCGCCAATGCCGGGACCAGCAAAACCATCGTAGATGCCTAGTAATAAACCTTGCAGGCTTTGCTTGAGCTTGGATTGGGCTTTTGTCGGCGTCTGACAATCGGTATCCGAGATGGCATTAGGGCTCAGCAAGCTGTAAATTGCAATGCCAATAATGAGCAGTGGTAAGGCTTTTTCAAGCCACTGCGCGTTTAACAAATAAACTAATACACTGCCAAAAACCGCACCAATAAAGGTGGCGATAAACGCCATATACCAAAAACTGGGTTTCAGCAGATGCTGGCGATAATAGGTCCAAGCCGCCATCGAGGATCCAAAACTAGCAGCAAATTTATTGGTACCTAAGGCAGTATGGGGCGGGATCCCTAGGGTGAGCAGGGCCGGAATGGAGAGCAGGCCGCCACCACCGACCACGGCATCGATAAAACCTGCAATTAAGCCAATGACAGCCAACAGGGCCCAGTTACTGGGCTCAAGTAACAACTCCAAATCTTAATCCTACTCAATGACTCGTCTAAAAGGTGGGAGTGCGTCTAGCAAGGATTTGCCGTAACGCTTCGTCACTAACCGCCTATCTAGGATAGTGACTCGACCATAATCTTGCTCTTTACGCAGTAATCTACCACAACTTTGGATAAGCTTTCGCGATGCATCAGGAATGGTGAGCTGCAGAAACGGATTTCCACCCTTTATTTTCACATATTCAGCATGGGCTTGCTCAACGGGCGAGGTTGGCACAGCAAAGGGTAGCTTAGTGACGATGAGGTTGGTGAGGTAATCTCCGGGTAAGTCCAAGCCTTCAGAAAAACTGCCGGTGCCAAACAAGATGCTCGGTTCACCTTTATCACATTTGGCCTTATGGGTCTCCAGCAATTGCTGGCGTGGTGCATTACCTTGGATCAGAATTTCCTGCGTGAGTTTGCCCTCGAGCAATTCGGCCACTTTTTCCATTTGCCAGTAAGAGGCAAACAGCACTAAGGTAGCCATTTCGCCGTCAATTAGCTCGATAATTTGTTCGGCAAGTTCAGCAGTATAGGCATCATCCGTCGGCTCGGTTTTCATCTTAGGTAAGTAGAGCGTGGCATTATTCGGATAATCGAAAGGGGATTGCAGAGCGAGATAACGACTGCCGTCCTTTAATGATAACCCTACCTGATGGGCAAAATGGTCAAAGTTATTCAGCGCCCGCAGCGTAGCGCTACATAGCACGACGCCAGCAGCCTTTTGCCACAGCATAGATTCGAGCATAAACCCAACTTCAATCGGCGAGGCGCTAAACAGGTAATCGACCTGTTTGCCCGTGAGTAATTCAATCCAGCGGGCGAGGGGCGCGCCTTTAGTGGAATCTTCCTTTGCCATCATTTTCCAGAGCTTTTGCAGGTTTTCGAGTCGCTGCAACATAAAGCCCATCTCGGCCTGCAGCGCTTCTGCTTGATGCTTAGGAATATCGCCATCTTTTATCGCCTCGGCCAGCAATAATTGCATCTTGTTAAATTGCTTGAGGGCAAGATTAGAGGTGGCCGCGAGATTCTCGGCGGGGATTTTCAGTGCATCGGGCAATTTACCGTGTTCGAACCGATAGCGGCTCTCGGGATTGGCAAACTGTTTGGTTTGAGTGTCACAAAAGTGGGCGACTTGATTGAGCTGAGCGATTAAGTCGCCAATATGGTCCTGCATCGCCTGCGCTGGGGCGATGATGTTGTTGCTTTTTATCTGATTTTGTAACTTGGCGCTTGTCTTACCGACTTTTTCAAGCCAGTCGGCGGCGCCTCTAAGCGTTGCCTGTGCGCTAGAAAAGTCCCGGGCAACAATAGGTAAGTGGTGTGCTTCGTCAATGACGTAAAATACCTCTTCGGGATCGGGTAAAATCACCCCGCCGCCTAGCTCTAAGTCGGCAAACAGCAAACTGTGGTTGGCAATGAGCACATCCCACGTATCCACGTCCTCGCGGGCCTTGTGAAACGGGCAATTACGATGACTGGCTAGTTGCCGATGACAACTGTGTTTATCGCAGGCGATTTGTTGCCAGAGATGGTCCGGTATCGGTGTTGACAGCGTATCGATTTCACCGTTCCAGCGGCCTTCATTAAAGTCGTTGAGCAGCTCCTGCAGCATGGCAATTTGGCTGTTATCTGGCTTTGTTTGCCACATGGCCATTTGGGTACTGTTATCATCGCCGATCAGCATGGCAAGTTTGGACAAACAGACATAACGCTGGCGCCCTTTAACCAGACCAAAGCGAAAGTTTAGCCCTGATTGTTCGAGAAAAAACGGTAAGTCTTTGTGCAGCAACTGCTCCTGCAGCGCCACGGTTGCCGTAGCGATACAGACCTTTTTCTTACTCGCAAGTGCAAGCGGAATCGTGCCCAAAATATAAGACAATGATTTACCAATCCCCGTACCCGCTTCGACCACTATGATGCGTCTATCTTTGTCATAGTCGCCAGCAAGAGTCTTAGAGATTTCTGCCACCATAAAATTTTGCTCGCGGCGTGGCCTAAAATTAGGCAAAGCGGCGGCAATATCTTTATAGATAGCGCGGATCTGGTTTTTTACGTTGTCAGGTAACATGCGGCACTACTTTATCGAATTAATGCTGTACATAATAACAGTGATTGCATAGCCTAAGAAACTTTTCTGCCATTTTATGGCAATTTTATTCTGTGTCCCGAGAATCAATAAGCAGCGAGAGCCTTAGAGTGAAACCGCAGTTGAATCCCCCCGAGAGTCTGACGCCTGAAACGGCTGCGCCAGTGAGTGTACAGGGACGCGTCCTCACGCGCCATGCTATTACGCGCGGTGCAACGCTTGTGCTGCAGTATTATCTCGCCACCGTTTCAGGCCCTGTGCTGGTGGAGTTACCTGGCTCTGAGTACATTTGTTTTTGTCATCAAAGCGATATGGCGGCATTGCAATTACAAACGCCGGGGCAGGCACTGCGCTTTGTACCGCTTGCACTTAAAAGCTTTAAAAGACAATCCGTTGCGGCGATTTATGCCCAGTCGAGCAGTGTGTTTCGTCACTTACAGCGGATAGCGACGGATGCTGGCATTCCCTTATTTGAGGCGGATATCCGTCCCGAGCAGCGTTTTTTAATCGAACGTTTTGTGGCGCTCGATGTGGCATTTTTAGGGCATTTTGTCAGCAACGCTGGCATAGATGAACAATTGCTCATTTTTAGCGCTGTACGAGCAAAAGCCGTTGCACCGCAGCCGGAAATAAAATTGCGTTCAATCTCCCTCGATTTTGAATGCAGTTTTGAAGGATTACTCTATTCCGTGGCCCTTTATGGACGCGATGTGCAATCTCAGCCCTATGAAAAAGTCATTATGGTGGGTGAGCCGCAGCCTGATGCTGCAATCTACATCGAATGGGTGAACGATGAAGCGGCGCTTATCCATCGTCTCATCGCTTGGTTTACTGAGTTTGATCCCGATGTGATCATTGGTTGGTCGGTGGTGACCTTTGATTTGGCCTTGTTATATCGGCGTGCGTTGCTGCACCGGATCCCGCTGCGTATCGGCCGCGGTGGCGCGTTTCTCGAGTGGAAGGTCGAGAATAAATTTCGGCCTGAAACCTTAAGTTTACCGGGGCGAGTGGTGCTCGATGGTATCGATTGGTTAAAGGCGGCCTTTTACCAATTCGAGCGCTTCTCCTTGGAGTTTGTCGCCCAAACGCTACTCGGTGAAGGCAAAGCGATCCATGATGTAGAAAATCGAGCGCAAGAGATTGATGCGCTATTTACCGAAAATAAACAAGGGCTTGCACATTATAATCTGACCGATAGTCGCTTAGTGTGGGATATCTTTGAACATACTCAATTGTGGGATTTTGCCCTCGCTCGCGCCGAATTAACGGGGTTAGAACTGGGGCGCGTAGGTGCCTCGGTAGCCGCATTTAACCATTTGTATCTACCGCATTTACATAGGGCTGGCTTCGTCGCGCCCGCAGAGCCTGCTAGCCAAGGGATAGAAAGCCCTGGTGGTTATGTAATGGATTCTGTCCCGGGTTTTTATCAACATATTTTAGTGTTTGACTTTAAAAGCCTTTACCCATCGATTATCCGGACTTTTTTAATTGATCCTAAGGGCTTGATTGAAGGTTTGGATGACGAGGAGGGATCGGCATTAGCTGAGCCTGAAACCGTTGCCGGTTTTTTGGGCGCGCGGTTTAACCGACATCAACCGATCCTGCCAAAACTTATCCAAAATCTCTCCGAACAACGCGAAAAAGCCAAGCGGGAGGCGAATGCGCCTTTATCGCAAGCGATTAAAATCATTATGAATTCGCTTTATGGGGTTTTGGGTTCCCAAGGCTGCGTGTTCCATGATGCGAAACTGGCAAGCTCCATCACCATGCGCGGTCATCAAATCATGAAGCAAACTCGCGCGTGGATTGAGGACATGGGCTACCAAGTCATTTATGGAGATACTGACTCCACCTTCGTTTATTTAGGCCCTGAGCCAGATCTCAGTGATATTAATGCCTTAGGTAAGCAGATTGCCGCGCGAATGAATCAGCAATGGCAAAGTAAAATTGCGCAGGAGTTTCAGCTAGAAAGTTTTCTCGAACTACAGTTTGAACGCCACTACGAGCAGTTTTTTATGCCGACCCTGCGGGGCTCGGAGGAGGGGAGTAAGAAGCGTTATGTCGGTGCTTGGCGCAATCGAAATGGAGTGCTGGAAATCACTTTTAAGGGGATGGAGCAGGTTCGCAGTGATTGGAGCCCTTTGGCGCGTAAGGTACAAGCTGAACTCTATGAGCGCATGTTTAACCAAAGGGATATTAGTGGTTATTTAACGGATGTGATTGCTGAGCTGCTGGCTGGTAAACGCGATGATGAGCTGGTATTTAGCAAACGCATGCGCCGTAATTTAGATGAATACACGGCCAAGTCTTCTCCCCATGTGAAAGTCGCGCGCCAACTTTGTGAATTAACAGGAAAGACATCCTTTGGCAAGCGAGGGGCACAGATTGATTATGTGATTACTGTAAACGGTCCTGAACCGGTTTCGCATAGATCGTCTACAATTGATTATCAATACTACATAGATAAGCAAATTGGCCCTATTGCAGAGCCTGTCTTTTCAATAATGAAATTAAATTACACGAACATTGCCTCTAAACAGTTGCTGTTAATTTAGTGTTGCCGTTGTGTGTTTTGTGTTTTACTTGCGGGTCTTTGTAGTGTTTTAACCTGTTTTATAGAGGTTAAACACGCTGTTTTTGTGATGTTTCTCTACATAATCTTTAGGTTTCGCTTGGAGAGTGGAATGAAAATTTGCTACTCTCACCGGGAAATTGTAAGGAAATATAACAACGGAATGACGTTGATAAAACATAAACGAAAAGGTTAAGCACCAAATGAACAAAACGTTAGTAGCAACTGCGCTAACAGCACTCTTTCTCGCCCCAACTGTATCTGCAATCGAAATCTACAAAGATGATAAAAATGCGGTAGAAATCGGTGGCTTTATCGATGCGCGCGTAATCAACACTCAAGGTGAAACTGAGGTTGTTAATGGTGCTTCTCGAATTAATTTTGGTTTCAGCCGTGAGTTAACCCACGGTTGGAACGCCTTTGCTAAATTGGAATGGGGTGTGAACCCTGTTGGCAGCAGCGATATTGTCTATAACAACCGCTTCGAATCTGTACAAGATGAGTTTTTCTACAACCGCTTAGGTTACGCGGGCATTAGCCACGATGAGTACGGCACTATCACTATTGGTAAGCAATGGGGTGCTTGGTATGACGTGGTTTACAACACCAACTACGGTTTTGTATGGGATGGTAACGCGGCAGGTGTTTACACTTTTAACAAAGACGACGGTGCAGTAAACGGCGTTGGTCGCGGTGACAAAGTTGTTCAATACCGTAACAGCATTGGTGATGTAAGTTTTGCGGTTCAGGCGCAATTGAAAAACAGCAGCTTCTACACCTGTGATATCGAAAACATCACAGAAGAAGCCTGTGAAGTGGAATGGAACGCAGGTAAGAAAGAAGCGCAACAAGTCACTTATGATTACACCTATGGCGGCTCTGTAACTTACAAAGCGACAGATAAGCTAAGCTTGATGGCGGGTATTAACCGCGGTGAATTTGATATTGCCTATGGCAATGGCGACCAAAAAACCGCTGTTGATCTGATCTACGGCGTGGGCGCGACCTGGGGCGACTTCGACAAGAATGGCTTATATGCTGCCGCCAACGTTCACAAAGAAGAGAACCATGATACCGACAACATTGGTCGCTTGATCAAAGATGCCTATGGTGTTGAAACTTTAGTTTCTTACAAGTTTGATAACGGTTTACGTCCATTTGTGTCTTACAACATTCTGGATGCAGGTAAAGACTATGTTATTCAACCTAACTTTAACGCCGATCCTAACGATGTGTTCAAGCGTCAGTTTGTAGTTGTAGGTTTACACTTTGTTTGGGATCCAAACACGGTTCTGTATGTTGAAGCACGTAAAGACTACAGCGACTTTACCAGCTCAGATCAAGCGCAAGAAGCCAGAATGTCATTGTCAGAAGACGACGGCATCGCCATCGGTATCCGCTATACGCTTTAAGCCTCAGTTGTTTATCTAGAAACTAGATAACTAAAAGTTAACAAAAAACGCCAGTCAGCAATGACTGGCGTTTTTGTTTATGCCGCCGTTATTCAGGCCTCCCGCTGTGGCATGTCTTCATTTTTTTTTATTTGTTTATTTTATGTTGATTAAAGGTTTTATATGTGATTTTATTGTCCCCGATGAGTTCTTCGTATATTCCGAAGAACTCCTGTTTAAAACTGCTTATTTAATAAGCGGATTATAATAAGACATAATATGTCCAGGGAGATAGACAATGCATAAGAATAACTTACTAGCTAAATCTGTGCGCCTAGCATTGATTGGCGGTGTTACCGCTGCAACTTTTATGAGCGTTTCAGCTGTTGCTGCTGACGACACCGCTGCTAAAAAAGAAGAAGTTGAGCGTATTGAAGTAACTGGTTCACGCATTAAGCGTACAGATATGGAAGGTTCTGTACCCGTTACAGTTATCGATCGTGACGCTATTGATATGTCAGGTCAAACTTCAGTTACTGACTTATTACGTAACACCACATTCAACTCAACAGGTTCATTCCGCCCACAGTCTGGTAGCAGCGCACAGGGTACGGCATCTCTTGACTTACGTGGTCTGGGCTCTAGCCGTACTCTAGTGTTAGTTGATGGTCGTCGTCTGACTATGTCTCCATCAACAGGTTCAAGCCAAGACTTAAACGCTATCCCATTAGGTGCAGTTGAGCGTGTTGAAGTTCTGACTGATGGCGCTTCTGCAATTTATGGTTCAGATGCGATTGGTGGCGTAGTAAACATCATCACTCGTAAAGATTTCAACGGTGTGCAAATGAGCTACACCGAAGGTTCACCAAGCATTCCAAAGGATGGCGGTGACAGAAGTGCGGGTAGTGTACTGTTTGGTTCATCAAGCGATAAAACTTCTTTATTAGGCGGTGTTTCATGGAACAAGCGTGATATTGTTTATGCGCGTGATTATCCGTGGACAACTCCAGGCGGTTCTTCTTATGGTAACAACTACCGTTTATCTAGTGGTAGTGGTTATCTTGCAATTCCTGGAGGTTGTACAGAAGAAAACTTCCGCATGAACGGTGCTGCTTGCGTATATAACTTCAACGCAACTAACGCAAACGAAGCCTCGACTGATAACCAATCCATCTTCTTGAAAGGTGAACACCAAATCAATGATGATTGGAAGGTTTTCTCTAATGCAAGTGCTGCCAAAACAGAATCATTTGGGCGTTATGCCCCAGCACCAGATACAAATCGTTATCAAGGTTACCATATTGCTGAAGACAGTTATAATAACCCAACTAATCCCAATGCATGGTTCTATGACTCTGTAAATAACCCTAATGCAGTCGCTTATGATTCGGCAATTGGTGCTCAGCAAGAAGTTGATATCTACCACCGTTTTGCTGCTTTAGGTAATCGTGATACTACAGTTTCTAACCTTAATACCGATTTCCTAATTGGCGTGAATGGTATGATCGCTGATAAGGTTGAAACCGAAGTTGGCTTCCGCCGTGTGCGCAATAAATCTGATGAGATTGGTAACGGTTATCTTGCGGCTGGTACTGCGTGGGGTTACGTGAATGATTTTAACCCAGGTTACTGTGATGATGGTTCATTCGATGCCACTAACTGTCGTTATGGTTATGACGTTCAAAACCCAAGTTCTAACCCTGATGATGTTTTAAAAGGTTCTGCTGCAACAACCGCTCGTATTAGTGAATTCAATATCGATGAATTTTATATGAATGGTTCATTCGATGTTGCTGAATTACCTGCAGGTATGATTCAGGCATTTGTTGGTGCAGAGTATCGTAAAGAAACCTACTCTGATGCCTATGATTCTCAGTCTGAAGCTGGTTTAGTCGGCGGTTCTGCTGGTAGCTCAGCTGGTGGCGATCGCGATGTTAAAGCTGCATATTTTGAAACTTTAGTGCCAATTTTAGATAATTTGGAAATGACTGTAGCTGGTCGTTACGACAAATATTCTGATTATGGTTCGGACTTTTCACCAAAAGTTTCACTACGCTATGAACCTATGGAAGCGATGGTTCTACGTGCATCTTATGGAAAAGGTTTCCGTGCACCAACATTAGATATTTTAACGCAGAAAACTGCTTTTTCTGCTGATTCAGTTGACGACCCTGCAACATGTCTAGCTCTAGGGTACACCAATGGATGTCCTGCCTCTGGCGTACAGGTTGATGCATATCGTTTAGCGAATTCTGCATTGGGGTCTGAAAGTTCAACTCAGATGTCGGCGGGTTTTGCTTATCAACCCTTTGATTGGCTAAACTTTGCAATTGATTATTACAATATCGAAATTGAAGATCGTATAGCTTTCTTTAGTGCTCAAGACTTAATTGACCGTGAGGAGGCTGGTGATCCAATTCCAGCAGGTCTTGGTGTTATTCGTCGTCCAACTGGTGATATTGATTACATTAATACTGGATATGGTAATGAAGGAACACTTGAAACTTCAGGTTTAGACTTAAATTTAAGAACTAACTTCGATTTCGGTGAAGCAGGTTCATTAGCTCAAAATTTACAAATCAGCCACATGCTAGATTATACAATTGACGATGGTCGTGATCTAGTGAAAGACCCTGGCATGCCACAACAACGTATTACGTTATCAAACGTTTATACATTCAGTGACTTCGACTTTGCTTGGAACATCAACTTAATTGGTGACCAATACTCTGACGTTTATACAGATGATGTCACTGGTAATCTAGTTCGTGATGGGCATATTGGTTCTTGGGTAACTCATGATATTCAAGTTACTTACACTAGCCCGTGGAATACTAAACTGAGTGTTGGTGCAGAAAACGCCTTCGAGAAAGAGCCTCAGTTAATTGGTTATGATGGCCGTGAGTACAACTACAACCTATACAATGGTTGGGGTCGTGTAATGTACTTCCGCATTAGCCAATCATTCTAAATGACTTAGTGTAAATCTGTATCAAAGGGCAGGGGAAACCCTGCCTTTCTATTTTTATTTTATGCGATAATTTATGAAGCAATGGACTAACTACTGGCAAAACTCCCGATCATTAAATAGTTTTTCTGAAGGACAAAGTGCTCTCGGATATCACGGTGAAATGCTGTATTTTTGGCAAAATCAATTATCTGCGTTATCTAATGGGGCTAAGGTTTTGGATATAGGTACTGGTAATGGTGCTTTAGCCATACTCTGTTATCAATACGCGCAAACATTAGGATTTGTATGGGAACTTCTAGGTATCGATGCCGCAGATATTAATCCAAAGGTAAACATTTATTCTGATGAGAGCATCAATAAGGCATTGCAAAATATTTCATTTAGGGGAAATACCTTTATTGAGCGAAGTGAATTAGAGTCTGGGGACTTCGATTTTATATGTAGCCAATACGCAATTGAATATTCGGATCTGACTCAATCTTTACCTGAGATATGTAGGTTGTTGGCACCCAATGGGAGATTTTGTGCGTTGATGCACGCAACTGAGTCTGAAATCGTGGCCGATTCTAGACTCGGATTGTCCTTTCTAAATATCTTATTAGATAAGAGTCCATTTCTAAAAGAGGTTGGGGCGGTATTGGTTTATGCAGAAAAATTCATCAAAGAAGGTAAGAGCTTAGCTGATGATGTTGAGTTCAAGCGATTAAATGAGGTTTTACTGTTTCAAGTGAAGTGGTTGAAGTCAAAGGCCCTGGATATGGGATGTGACAGTTGGTTTAATTCAATTTTATCTAAAATTGCCCCACTTTTATATCAGCTAAAGACTGAGAATGTTGCAATCTTCGATGAATATTGCAAACAGTTATTTTTCTATCGAATGCGTATTCGTGATCAATTGGATTCAGTCATCGATGAAAAAAGAAAGCAATTACTCTTAGAAAGCTTGGAAAGGCTACACGTTCAATACTGCTTTTCGGAACTATTCGTTGAAGGGAAACACGTTGGCATAACTTTAGTAATCCACAAATGATGGTTAACGCTGCTCGGTATTTCAGTGAAATTCACTTAGATGTTGCTTTTGAATTTTATACTAGGGTTTCTGACGGTTCTAGTATTCTAAATCCCTTATTAAGGGAGCGCCAGATAGTGTTTTGTTTAAAAAAACACCTTTCGTAAAAAAATTCATAACTAAGACTTCTTTACACTAGTTTTTACGTGTCCCGAATGTTGACACAGGTCAACATTTTGTGAAATGATGCCAGCGGGTCTATGCCTGTAAAGGCATAGGAAAGGGAAGAAAAAACTAAGAATCACAAGAGAAAGATGAGCTTACGGTAAGCATTTCCTAAAGTAAGTCTTGCTTAAAGTGATGTTGCTGGTAAGTTAACTTTTTTATTCACTTCAAATTGGTTGGGAACTATGTCCAAGGTAAGCAATAGAACAAAAATCGCTACTGCACTTGTTGGCGTGCTGGCATTAGCGAGCAGCAACTTAGTAGTTGCAGATCCTCTTACCGACGTGCAGAAAGCGGATAGTATGATCCATGCTGATGCTGCTGCGTCGCAAAAGAACGTTGATAAGTATTTCGATCAAGCACAAGACATGCTTTTTGAGTATGGTTCAGTTGCTGATGAGCGTGAGTCACTGAAGTCCTATAACGATTACGTTGCCAGCTTAGTTGCTGATCAACAAAAAACAATGGACGCAGTTCAAAATGACATTAATGGCGTAGATAAACTACGTCAGGGCGTTGTGCCTTTAATGTTTAAAATGGTTGAGTCTTTAGAACAATTCGTTCAATTAGACTTGCCATTCAACTCTGAAGTCCGTGCTAACCGTGTTAAAGAGTTAAAAACACTGTTAAACACAGCAGAAGTGACTTTAGCTGAAAAATACCGTTTGATCCTGGATGCGTACAGCATCGAGCGTGAGTATGGTAGTGCTGTTGCAGTTAACCAAGGTAAATTGACCTTAGATGGTAAAGAAGTATTAGTAGACTTCTTTAACTTGGGTCGTGTTGCTCTGTATGCACAAAGCTTAGATCAAAAGACTGGCTGGATGTACAACCCAGAAACTAAGGGTTGGGATAAGTTAGATGACAGCTATCTGCGTGAACTGACTAAAGGTATCCGCATTGCCCGTAAACAAGGCGCTCTAGATCTATTCGCATTACCAATTCCTGCTGCGGAGACTGCACAATAATGAAGAAGTTAATTACTACAGCTGTATTAGCTGCAAGTTTTTCTTTAACTGCTGGTATGGCTAGCGCTGCTGATGCACCTAAGACCATCGACCAATTATTGCAGCAAGTTAAAGTTGATCGCGCTGCTGAAGGCAAAGTTAACAGCAAGCGTGAGCAAGAGTTCCAAGCTGAGCGTGGCGATAAAGCGGCTTTATTGAAGCGTGAAAAAGACGCTTTGGCGGCTGAAAAGCAACGCGGTAAAGATTTAAACCAAGCCTTCTTAGATAATGAGCGCAAAATCGCCCAGTTAGAAGAAGATCTGAAAACTGCTCAAGGTGACTTGGGTGAGATGTTCGGTGTGGTTAAAGGTGAAGCAGGCGATTTCGCTGGTAAATTAGCGAGTTCAAACGTAAGTGCTCAATACCCAAATCGCGATAAGTTCATCGCTGATTTAGGTGCGCGTAAGCAATTACCAAAAATCGAAGAGTTAGAGCAATTCTGGCAAGAACAATTATTCGAAATGGCACAATCTGGTAAGGTTGTTAAATTCGAAGGTTCTGTAACTGGTATCGACGGTAGCGTTAAAAACACCACGATTCACCGTATCGGTACTTACAACTTAACTGCTGATGGCAAGTATGTTGTTTACAACCCAGAATTAGGTTTAATTCAAGAGTTATCACAACAGCCAGAAGGCTACCAAGTTAGTGCAGTAGGTAAGTGGGAACAAACCACTTCAGGTACTGCGCCATTCTACATCGACCCAGCTCGTGGCGTGCTGTTAAACATCTTCACTAACAAAGCAAGCTTTGAAGATCGTTTAGAAGCGGGTGGTACTATCGGTTACATCATTATCGCTCTGTTAGCATTAGGTCTGTTGATCTCTATCGAACGTTTAGTGACTATGACTATCATTGGCGCTCGTGTTAACAGCCAACGTAAGAACATTGATAAGCCAGGCAACAACGCATTAGGTCGTATCCTGAAAGTGTATCAAGAGAACAAAGACGTTGACGTTGAAACATTAGAGCTGAAACTTGACGAAGCAATTCTGAAAGAAACGCCAGCGTTAGAGTCTCGTATTTCAATCATCAAAGTTCTGGCCGCTATCGCACCTATGATGGGTCTGTTAGGTACAGTAACGGGTATGATTGCAACCTTCCAAAGTATCCAATTGTTCGGTACTGGCGATCCAAAACTGATGGCTGGCGGTATTTCTATGGCGCTTATCACTACAGTTCAAGGTCTGGTTGCGGCTCTGCCTCTGATGTTAATGCACGCAGTTGTTGTTGCTCGTAGCAAGTCAATCGTGCAAGTTCTTGAAGAGCAAAGTGCTGGTATCATCGCAGCGCACGCTGAGAAGAGGGCTGACTAATGATGATTCACCTGATGGACATATGGGATTCCGTCAGGGGCTTCATGGCCTCCGGAGGCGACGTCCTCTGGTTAGTAGCGTTTGTGCTGTTCTTAATGTGGGTATTGATGCTTGAGCGTTACTGGTATCTTAATTGGATATCACCAAAGCAACATAAAGCAATCATAGCTGCATGGGATGCTAGAGAGGAAACTACCTCTTGGTATGCACACCGTATCCGTGAAGCTTGGCTGTCCCAAGCGAAGCAAGATTTGAATGCACGTATGCTGGTCATTAAAACCTTAGTAGCGATTTGTCCTATGATAGGTTTGTTAGGTACTGTTACCGGTATGATTTCAGTGTTCGATGTGATGGCAGTTCAGGGGACGAGTAATGCTCGTTTAATGGCGGCTGGTATTTCAATGGCAACAATGCCCACTATGGCGGGGATGGTTGCAGCATTATCGGGAGTATTCTTCAGTACTCGCCTTGATGCCAAAATGAAAATCAGCTTAGAAAAGCTAAAAGACAGCATGCCGCACCACTAGAGAGAGATTGAACATGGCACGTAAAAAGCATTCCAGTGTAGACGAGGAAGCGCAAATTGATATGACACCGATGCTCGACATCGTGTTCATCATGCTGATCTTCTTCATTGTAACAACGTCATTCGTGAAACCATCTGGTTTGGACTATAACAAACCCAAAGCTTCACAAGCGACTTCTAAGCCTTCGGCTAACATCTTTATCGGCGTCAGCAAAACTGGCGTGATCATGATGGAAAACCGTCAGGTTGATATCGAGCGTGTAACTGCAAACGTTGAGCGTATGCTAGCTGAAGCGCCTGAAGCAGCAGTGCTGATCCAGGCCGACAAAGATACGCAACACGGCTTAGTTGTTAAAGTTCTAGACCAAGTCAAAGCGGCTGGTATAGATAAGATTTCGGTATCTGCGGGGAACGATTAATATGCTAAGAGCACTAGTATCAATCATTATTGGTGCTGCTGTGACTTTTGGTCTGTTCGCTTTTATGGCGTTCTTGGTCGGTGGTGGGGCGCAGCGCGCTGAAACATCGGCCGAGACCCCTGTAATTGAAATCACCATGGATAGACAGGATGCAAAAGCACAGAATAAGCCAAGGGTAGTGCCTAAACCGCCACCACCACCAGCACAGCCTGAGAAACCTCAAACTGCGCCACCAGATACTTCATCAAATATTGATACGTCTATGTCGTTCAATATGGGAGGCGTTGAAGCTGGTGGTCACAGTGCAGGTGGTTTTAAACTGGGTAATATGATGACTCGCGACGGCGATGCAACACCAATCGTTCGTATCGAGCCACAATATCCAATCGCAGCCGCTCGTGATGGTAAAGAAGGTTGGGTGCAATTACGTTTTACCATTAACGAGTTAGGTGGTGTTGATGACGTTGAAGTTATTCAAGCAGAACCTAAACGTTTATTTGATAAAGAAGCAATACGAGCACTGAAAAAGTGGAAGTACAAACCAAAGATTGTTGATGGCAAGCCACTTAAACAACCTGGTATGACAGTACAACTTGACTTCACTTTAGACAAAGGAGGCAATTAATAATGCGTAATGCTAATAAAATCGCAGTTGCGTTATTATTTTCCCTTTGTGGAGGGGCGTTATCTGTTTCTTCTGCTATTGCAGCTGAAAAGTGTGAGGTTGATACTCGTCAATCTAAAGCGGTCGGTGAGAGTGCTGCGAAAAAGGTGCAGAAATCCTTTGAAGCTTATACAAATGGTCAAGTTGATGAAGCTATTGCCGTTTTGTTAGAAGCAAACCCAAAGAATGATTTCGATAAAGCCTATGTTGCGCGTATGCTCGGTAACTTCTATGCCGAAAAAGGCAAGATGGATACCGCGATCAAGTACCTAAAACAAGCTGTTGAAGCTGATATTTTAGGTGGTACCGATCACGCTGCAACATTGCGCCTTTACGCCGATTTGTTGTTACAAGAGAAAAAGTTTAAGGAAGCAATTCCATACTATTACAAATGGATGGATTTTACCTGTAAGGCTGATTCTCAGATGTACCGTCGCATTGGTATTGCACATACAGAGCTTAAGCAGTGGGATAAAGTAATTGAAGTGGCTGATAAAGGCCTTTCACTTGCTGAGTCACCTGATAAAGGTCTGTATCAGATGAAGTTAACGTCTTACTTTAACCAGAAGCAATATAAGAAAGCCGTTGGTGTGTTAGAAGTCATGGTACCGTTATTTCCGGATGACGGCAGATTATGGGTTCAGCTCGCACAATTTTATCTAATGGTCGAAGACTATGATAAAGCGCTAGCGACTTATGACTTGGCATATCGTAATGGTTTCTTAGAAACTGGAGCTAACATTACTCGCTTAGCTCAGCTGATGGCTCAGAAGGGTGCGCCATACCAAGCAGCGAAAGTTTTTGAGAAGCATATGAAGTCGGGCTTAATCACACAAGATGCTAAATCTTATGAGATTTTGGCTGGTTTTTACCAAAATGCGAAAGAGTTTAAAGAAGCCGCTGACTTTTATGGTAAAGCTGCTGCAATCAGCAACGATGGTAAGCTTTATCTGAAGCAAGGTCGTTTACTGAGCTTGGGTGAGAAATATAATGAAGCGATTCCAGTGCTTGAAAAAGCAATCTCTTTAGGTATTGAACATCCTGGTGAAGCAAACTTCGAGCTGGCTTTAGCTCATCTTAGTTTGAAACAGTATAAGTCTGCTTATAATCGTGCTGTATTAGCTGCGAAAGATAAGAAGACAGAGAAGAGTGCAAACAGCTACATCTCTTACATCAAAGAGAAAGCTCGTATGCATAACGTCGAACTGTAATTCATCTAATTTGCTAGGTAGATCTAAAAAGCCCCGAAAGGGGCTTTTTGTTTATTGAAGCTTTACTAATGCCTGGGATTGCTGTTGTTTACGTTCAAGCTCTTGTGAAAGTTTGGAAACATTATTGAATATAGATTCAATTTTTTGTTCTTGAGTCGGTAAGCAAAGGCAAGCTGCGAGTTTGTAGTCAATTTTTAGCTTATGAGTTTTGCCAAACTCTTGATTAAATTCTTGAATATGATCTGCTATGCGATTAAGAACAACTTCGGTACCTGCTTCATCAATATTGAATAATCCTAAGGCAAAATGATTGTGGTCTAATCTAGCAATTAAATCTGTTGCTCTTAGCAGTGCTTCTTGTACTTGTTTAGTAAAAAATTCGAGTAAATGCGGTTGTTTAACGGTTTCATGAATGTGAGGGCACAGATACAATAGCGCCAAGCTTTGCTGTTCTCGTATATGCCTATGCCATTCTCGGTTAAAGACTTCCATGAAATAGGTTTGGTTGTAAACCCCTGTTTCTGGATCTCTAAAACCTGAGTTACGAAATGAGTAGATCATAGAATAATCCCGTAAGTAGACTTTTCAGTAAGTTTAGGAAGAGTCTGGCTATCTCGGACGTAAAAGGAGAAATATAAAAAATGAAATTAAATGTAGTTGCGGGAATGATAGCCTTAGTGCTAACCCTACAGGGATGCTCAAAGCCTGAATCAACAGTTGTTACACAGGAAGGGGCAACGCAGGCCCCAGCGACTGAAGCAGAAACCCAAACGGCTGAGTCGCGTTATGTTGCACTCGTCGATGCCTATTTTAAAGACTACTTGAAGCTCGAGCCTATTTACGCCACTTTTGTGGGTGTTAACGACTACAATGCGCAGTTTGGTGGTGATTTAACTGAAGAGTATCTTAAGGCTCGACACGATCTAAATACCCGCTATCTAGCACAAGTTAAGGCTATTGATGTTGAGCAATTACCAGCGGATTTGCAATTAAGTTATTCGTTGTTTGTTTATGATCGTGAAATAGCGTTAGTCGATGAAACCTATCCGTCACGCTTTATGCCTATCAGCCAGTTTTACAGTACTGTTATAACTATGGTGCAGCTAGGAAGTGGTGAAAGTGCTCAGCCTTTTAATACCGTTCAAGATTACCGCAATTGGGAACAGCGTGTGAATGGTTTTATTCAGTGGATCCAGCTTGCTCAACAGCGTATGGATGAGGGGATTGCAAGTAAGGTTGTACTTCCTCGAGTGCTGGTAGAGCGTATTATTCCACAGTTAGATGCTATGCTGACGACCGATGCCAGCCAAAGTATTTTCTATTCACCGATTAATCACTTCCCAGAAGGGTTTTCGGATCAAGATAAAGCGGAGCTAACAGCAAGTTATCAAGCGATGATTAATGAGCGTTTAGTGCCTGCATTAACGGGACTGCGCGATTACTTTAAGCAGACTTATTTGCCTAAATCCCGTGCAACGGATGGTTGGTCTGGTCTACCAAATGGTAAAGCTTGGTATCAGCATTTAGCCAATTCTCATACCACCACAACCATGCCAGTGGATGAAATTCACCAAATTGGTCTGAATGAGGTCGCACGAATCCTTTCTGAGATGGACAAAGTCCGTGAGCAAGTGGGTTTTAAAGGTGACTTAAAAGCCTTTTTTGCCTCTTTATCGTCTGAGCCACAATACTTCTATGGCGATCGCCAAGGCTTAATCGATGGTTATATGGTGTTGAAAGATAAGATTAACCAAGTATTGCCACAGTATTTTAATGTAATGCCAAAGGCCGACTATGTGGTTAAACCGGTTGAAAGCTTTAGAGAGCAATCGGCTGCGGGCGCATCCTATGAATCACCAGCTGTCGATGGGAGCCGTCCAGGGGTGTTTTATATCAACACCTACAACTTGAAAGCTCAGCCGAAATGGGGCATGACGACACTGTCACTGCATGAAGCGGCGCCTGGTCACCATTTCCAAATCGCCATTAAGCAAGAGTTAACGGGTGTACCTGAGTTTCAACGCTTCAGCGGTTATACCGCGTTTGAAGAGGGCTGGGCGCTGTATGCTGAATACTTAGGCATCGAAATGGGGCTCTTTAGCGACCCTTATCAGTACTTTGGTAAGCTTTCAGACGAAATGCTGCGTGCGATGCGTTTGGTGGTGGATACGGGATTACATGCCAAAGGCTGGAATCGCGAACAAGCGATTCAATACATGAAGGACAATTCGCCCATGGCCGAGTCGGATATTATTGCCGAGGTTGAACGTTATATGGCTATTCCTGGCCAAGCATTGTCTTATAAAGTGGGTCAACTAAAAATTCTTGCCCTACGTGAGCGTGCTGAAAAAGCCCTAGGTGATAAGTTTGATCTTAAGGCTTTCCATGATCAGATTCTGACTTCTGGCTCACTACCTATGGCGGTGATGGAACAGAAAATTGATCGCTGGATAGCGGCGACTAAGGCTTAACACGGAGTCGATTATGTAGCGCCGTTATCGATAACAAAATTGATAACGGTGCGGTTTAAAGCTTTTTAATTAAACATAATGTTTTTATACTCAACATTCACATCTCGTTTTCAGTCATAAAAACGGGAACCATATGATATTTGGGGCAAATGTCTCAGCATTATTCAGGGAGTTTTATCATGGTTCAGGCTACAGCAAGACATTTGTTAGTCAGCAGTGAAGAGCAGTGCCAAGCACTTAAACAACAGATCCTCGACGGTGCTGATTTTGCGCAAATCGCGCGCGCTCATTCTTCATGCCCATCGGGCGCTCAAGGTGGTGAATTAGGTTCATTCGGCCCAGGCATGATGGTGCGTGAGTTTGATGAAGTGGTATTTAGTGCGCCATTAAACGTGGTTCAAGGTCCAGTTAAAACCCAGTTTGGTTACCACTTACTCGAAGTCACCAGCCGCGGTTAATCGTCTTCTTGCCGAGGCAATGGCAGCGTTTAGCTGCCATTTTTTTTAGTTCGTCCATCCATTGGGGAGCCGCTATGCTTGAACTCTATACCGACAGATTAAGACTTCGCTGTTTACAAGAGCAGGATTGGTCACACTTTTTGGCATTACACCAAGATCCTGACATCAATCGCTACGTGCGTAATCCTGAAGCTCCCGAAGTGATCCGGCAAAAGTTTGAGCAGCGCTCAGTCACCTGGGACTATACCTCTGGCAATTGGCTTACGCTGGTGATTGAAACCCTTGATACCTGCGAGTTTATCCGTTTAACCGGTCTTCATTGCCAAAGTGGGGAGGAACAACGTGCTGAGGTCGGTTATTTGCTGGCGCACGCGGGACAAGGCAAAGGCTATGCCACTGAGAGTTTGCAAGCTGTCATTGATTGGGCCTGTTTGAGCTTATCAATACATAAATTCGTCGGATACTGCGCCAAAGACAATATAGGTTCGGCACGAGTGATGGAAAAATGTGGTTTTCAACTCGAAGGCGTATTTAGGCAGCATTTTAAGATAGGCGATGAGTGGCTAGATGAATGCGCCTATGGCCTGCTCGCCGATGAAAGGCAAAGATAAGTTAAATTATCTGCATCGCAATGGACATGCTGCTATAATGCCGCAGGTTTATTTTTTGAGGCGTATTTAAGTGACGCAAATTAATCAGTTAGTTTTGCATCCCGGCGAAGATTTTATTGAATTGTACAAAGTATTAAAGGTACAAGGTATGTCGAATGCCGGTGGCGAAGCGAAGCATGTTATTGATGAAGGTTTGGTTACCGTCAATGGCGAAGTAGAAACCCGCAAACGTAAAAAAGTCGTTGCGGGTGATATTGTCAGTTTTAACGGTGAATCGGTTCAAATCATTGCGGCTGAATAAGCCTGATACTGTGGAGTAGGATATGCAATTTCCAGACGACGATAATGGCAAAATGCTGGCCGCAATGGCTGAAGCCGGAATTGACCTTACTAAAGCCCTCGATGTTGATTTCTTTTTAGTTTTTGATGATCAGCGTGATGCTGAAACTGCACTTGAAGAATTAGCCAATTCGGATCTCGAAGGTGAAGTTGAGCTGAATTTGAATGATGAGCTAGGCAAGTGGGAAATCATCGTATGCATCAACATGGTGCCAGACTACGATGACTTGGTTGAGCAAGAAACCATTCTCAATGATTTTGCGGCCGAGTTTGGCGGCATGACCGATGGTTGGGGTGTGATGCAACACCAAGACGGCGATGATGAGTTTATGGACGATGATCACGTTCATGATGAGCATTGTCATCACTGATTTATGCCATATTATCAATGATAAAGGAGCCATAAGGCTCCTTTATTTTTGTCTTTCAATAATATTTCTGCGACTCGATTTAAATCCATCTCATACCCATTACGAAATGTAACTAGGCTTAAGCTGGTCTTACAGTTAACGCAATCAGATGCACTATTCTCAATTCTTGAAAAGCATCAGAGGAGGGGAAATATTATGCAGTTAACTATATTGGTGGCGGCGTTATTGAGCTTGATGATTTGTATTTATTACCTATCGCAAGGAAGATTACAGATTATAGCCATGCTTCAGGGAGCCAATATTGCTCAATTGAATAAGCAAGTGTTACTTAGTTTATTCTATTGCCAAATGGGCTTTTTCATCACAACGAGCCTCTGCTTATTTGCTTGCGCGCAAGGTGTCGTTCCTCGTATGTATGCCTACAGTTTATTACTATTTATAGGTTTAAATTACGGTATTTTTGCTATTTGGCATTGTCATATAGCCAAACTTGGTCCACCCGAGAAGAGGTTTAGTTTATATATCATGGCATTGAGCCTGTTGTTGGTATCATTATTTGCGTTGTTGGGAGCATTGCACTAATCCGTTTTATCAATATCGAGTTCGCACGAGGGCTCGAGATTAAATATTGTCTTTTAGGCACCATGGTGCTCACTAAATTGCTGTCAATACATCTTAGTGTGTGATTTGTCCTGCACTATTGTGTTCGCTGGCGAGCTCTAATCCATATTGGCGCACGAGCTCTGTGAGTTTGCCGTTTTGCTGCAATTGCTGTAACCAAAGGTTGAGTTTATCTGGGTGTAGTTTCGAATGTGGATTGATTAACACGCCATGATAATAATGTTGATCCCATTGATTTGATACATAGAGTTGTTGATCTTGCGGATTTGAAGCGAGGTAAAAATTGAGGTAGGAAATGGTCACTGGGGCAATTTCTGCGCGCTTTCGAAGTACGGTTTCAATAGATGCTTTATTGCTGTTTACAAAAACGACCTTGTAGTTTTTTTCAAGCACTGCAGGATCGGTTTCGAAGTTGGCAAAGCGATAGTGGTAGCCTTTAACTAATGCTAGCGTTCGCTCTTTGAACAGAGCAAAAAACTGAGGATCTTTTACTTTTTCCTTCAAGGCGATAAAGACTTCGCCATCATGGATATGTAGGGGGATAAATGCTGTATTAAGTTTTTCCCACCCCCAGCGTGGATTTTCAAACATGATCATATCGAATCTTCCAGCTGCATAGGCTTTATATCTATGCTCTATGCTGGTGGAGACAAATTCAAAGCTGATTTCTTGCTGAATTTGGTTGAGGGCGTTGATGAGATCAAGCGTTAAGCCTGTATAACGGCCATCGCTCTGTAAATTGACATAGGGAGCAAATTGATAGCCCCCAACACGAATAACGGGTTTTGTTTGAGCGGGAGAAAGGGGACCTGCAGTTGCAACACTGAATAAATTCAACACTAGGCCTAATAGTAAATTCAGTAATACAGCTAGTCGCATAAGTTATCCTGTTTATCGTGAAGTCTTAAGCTTATCTTTAACAGAGACAAGTTAATACAATTAATTATTGCACTTAAGTTGGTTAAATGCGTATTTTGTGTGAGTCAGTATCAAAAATAAGGAAGTTTCATATTGCGCAATCTTACTTCTCAAGTTTATGAGTGGCTGGAGCAAGGACATATTACTCGGGCGCAGGCAAATGAGTTGTTTCGCAGCGTATTGGTGTCGCCCAACTCTCTCAGTTGGCAGCGCTTATTATCCCTTTTGCTTCAGTGGGCGGGGGCGTTAAGCCTAGTGACGGGGATTATTTTCTTTTTTGCTTACAATTGGCAGTCCCTAGACAGAATAAGCAAATTTGCCCTGATTGAAGCCGCGCTATTGATTAGCCTTGTGTGCTTTGTTTGGCTGTATTACCGCAGCATGTTGAGGCAAGTTGATGCCCATCATCATCTTTTTGGTGCCACGCTTGCAAACATGGCACTGTTAGTGGTGAGTATGTTAATTGGTGGACTTTTAGCCTTGGTGGGCCAGACCTATCAAACGGGAGCGGATCCTTGGCAGCTATTTGCGTTGTGGGCATTAGCCATTATCCCCTTAGCTTGGGTGGCAGGTTTTGATGGCTTATGGTTGTTATTACTCGGGTTAGTTAATTTAAGCCTTGGACTCTTTGCTGATACTGCATCCTACCTTTTGGATGAACAGATTTGGTTATTTGTCTTTGCGGCTATTAATCTGACTATCTATTATGTTTTTGTTTTTATGGGAAAAAGCCAGAGCAATCGCTGGCATGCACCACTTATGCAGTATGCGAGTTCACTTGTGGCCATGGGCTGTTTTACCTTATTGCTCTGTTGGATGATTTTTGAACCCAGTGATTCTAAGCCACTACTTGTAGGTGTGTGGGCTGGTTACTTTATTCATTTGTTATTGGGATTCTGGTGGTTCAGGCACAGATTATTACAGATTTATCCGTTGGCTTTGGGCGGTTTTAGTTTGATTGCTGTGGGTGCTGCGCTATTAACCGAACTGTTGTTTAAGGATAGCGATCCTATAGGCGGCTTTTTATTGATTGGGCTTTATATTATTTTGGCAAGTACCGGCTTGAGTACTGTGTTAATACGATTACAACGGCAATTTAGCGCCGAAATGACGCCAATATCCCTCGTAGGAGAGGAGCTGAGTCATGAATAACCCCCTCACTGATTCGACTCAAGATCCTGGTGCTTTAGCGGCGCAAACGCTTTGGAATAGTTTGTATGCAAAGGGCGTAGTGAACGCACCAGAACTGCCCCAATCCCATGAAATACCTTGGTATATTGCGTTGATGCAAGCCTTTGCAGCTTGGATTGCCGCCTGGTTTTTATTGGGCTTTATGGCGTCACTTTTCGATAGTGTATGGGGGCGATTCGAAGGGGGAGCCGCTCTGTTTATCGGTTGTATCTATTTAGGCTTAGGACTCGCCTTGTATTGGGGCGGGCGCCAACAGCACTTTTTACAGCAATTTGCCTTTGCCTCATGTTTAAGCGGTACGCTTGCCCTTGCTTGGGGACTGTTTGATTTGCTCGGCGATACCTTTAATCTTGCTTGGTATCTGAGTATGGCTGCTTTGTTTCTGTTGCTTTGGGGCATGATAAAACACAAGGTTGCTCAATGGGTATTTGCATTCTGTTTATTAGCCTGTTTGACGGGGCTGTTGGCTGAGTGGCATTTACTCAACTTAACACCGACTTTGCTGGTGTCGTTACTGAGTGTGGTGCTATTAAATATCCATCGCACAGGATATCACTATCAGCGGGCGAGGATGTTGGTCTATGGTGCTGCTTCACTTTTGCTCTCCATTCAACTAATACATGTCTTCAGTATGGATAGGATCTTTGAGGCGTTATTTATATCCGGTTGGCAGTCGGGAATGGCAGTTAGTCATTTACTCGTAGTATTTACTCTTTGTGGTTTCCTACTCGTTAGTCTGTTTAACCAATGGCAAATCTCACTCACCGCCCCCAGTGGGTTGTTTGCGTTTTTAGGCCTAGTGCTGATTACTGCACTGTCTTTACCCATGCAGGGTTTATCGACAGCTGTGTGGCTCATCTTGTTGGGGCACTATGCAAATGAGTCTTGGTTGAAGGGAATGGGTATTGCTTCAGGGTTGGTTTTTGCTGGTGGTTATTATTATTCATTAGAGACAACGCTGATGCTTAAGTCGCTGTATTTGATGGGATTAGGATTGTTACTGCTTGCCGCGAGATTAGTGATGTGGCGTTACTTTCCTATCTCAGACGCACAAGCTGAGTTAGAGGAGCATGTGTAATGGGGACGGCTATGTTGTATTTAGCGAACAGCCACCGAAGAGTCCTATTATTGGTTGTTGTTACTGTGGTGGCCTTGCTGACGATGGTGAATTGGCGAATCGCCCAGTTTGAGCAGTTATTGCAAGATGGCAAAGTGGTGCGTTTTGCCTTAGCGCCAGTGGATCCTCGCTCGATTATGCAGGGGGATTATATGGCCTTGGAGTATGCCATTGCACAGGAGGTACGCGCCGCGTTGCCTGAGGGGATGACGCAGGGGCAACTGCTATTGACACTCGATTCGCAAAAGGTGGCGCACTTTGTCGGTATTTACCGTGACCAGCCCAAAGCCGCCGATCAACTCACGGTAGATTTTCGCCTGCGCAATCATAGGGTAAAGCTGGCCTCAAATAGTTTTTTCTTTGAAGAGGGCCAAGCTGACCACTTCAGCCAAGCCAAATACGGCGAGTTTAGAGTCAGCGAACGGGGAGAGTTGTTGTTGGTGACGCTGCTCGATGAGCAGCTGCAACCGCTATAACGGGAAACCGTAATGGATGTTAACAAGATGGTGAGTTAGGCTCGCCATCTTCGCTATTTTTCCTAGTACAATCCGCTAAATCGTCGCCTAAATATCCATCTTAAGTTGCAACTTAAGTGCAACTAATTTGTAACCTTGATTCCCTATAGTATCGTCAGTTTTCGAAGCTGAATGCTTCGTAAAATGGTCAATCATAAACTCAAATATCAATATAAAAGATACTTTTAGGGGTCATTATGTTTAATAACAAAACGCTGTTGGCGTTAGCCATCAGTAGCATCTGTGGCGTTGCTCATGCTGCCGATAATCTAATTATTTCTGAATATGTTGAAGGCAGCGGCAATAACAAAGCCATTGAGCTGTACAACCCAACCGCCAACAGCATCGACTTAAGCCAGTATCAATTGCGCTTCTATTTTAATGGCAGCACAAATGTGGGCACGACTATCGCCCTGAACGGCACCTTAGCGGCAGGGGCAACTTATGTTGTCGCTGATAACGACGCATCGGCCGATATTCTGGCGGTGACGAATCAACAAAGCAGCGCGAGTTTTTTCAATGGTGATGATGCCATTGTGCTGACCTATCAAGACCAAGTGATTGATAGCTTAGGCCAAGTGGGTGTCGATCCAGGCAGTGAATGGGGCAGTGGTGATTTATCGACCCAGGACAACACGCTACGCCGCAATCCCGATCAGTCAATCGCCGATCCTATTATTGATGATGCTGTCACCTTTAATACATGGTTAGGTTTTGCCAAAGACGATATCTCGGATTTGGGTAAGTTCAGTGCAGGCACACCTACCGATCCTGTTGAGCCGCCACCGAGTTCATTAGCCTGTGGTGAAGCCTCAACGCCTATCCATGCTCTGCAAGGTTCGACCAATGTCAGTCCGTTAAACGGACAAACCTTAGTGGTTGAAGCCATAGTGGTGAGTAATCAAGAAGCTGGCCTAAAGGGCATCTTCGTGCAAATGGCCGACAACGAAGCCGATAACGATCCACAAACCTCGGAAGGGGTGTTTGTTTATACCGGTAATGCGCCTACGGGTTACGTGGCGGGCGACCGTGTACGCTTAAAGGCTAAAGTCACTGAATATCAAGGCTTAACGGAACTGACTACCGTTGCCGATCATAAACTTTGTGCAGCAGGACAAACCTTACCGACAGCCGCCGTGGTGACCTTGCCTGTGAATTCGAGCGATGACTTTGAACCCTTTGAAGGCATGCGCGTACGCTTTAGCCAAGATTTGGTCGTGAACGAAGTCTACAATTTGGGCCGCTATGGTGAAATTTCACTCGGTAGCAGCCGTCACTTTATTGGGACACAAGTCGCTGCGCCAGGTGCCGATGCTTTAGCCGTCACGGCGGCCAATCTCAAAGACAGTATTTTACTCGACGATGGCTTAACGGCGCAGAACCCTGATCCGGTGATTTTCCCTGCGCCAGGTTTAAGCGCATCGAACACTGTGCGTGTGGGTGATAAAGCCACGAGCCTTACTGGTGTTATGCACTATGGCTTTAATCTTTATCGCATTATGCCGACTGAGCCCGTTAATTTTGTAGCGGAAAATCCTCGCCCACAATCACCAGTGCTTGCCGAAGGCGGCAACCTGAAAGTCGCCAGCTTTAACGTGCTGAACTACTTTAATGGCGATGGACAGGGCGGAGGTTTCCCCACTGCGCGTGGTGCCAATACCTTGAGTGAGTTTGAGCGTCAAAAAGCGAAGATTGTCAGCGCTATGGTGGGGATCAGTGCCGATGTGTTTGGTCTGATGGAAATCGAGAACGATGGCTTTGGCGCCAACTCGGCGATTGCCGATCTCGTGGCGGGCCTCAATGCCGCCGTGGGTGAAAATCGCTATGCTTATGTTATTCCAAAGGTCAATGGCAGCAGCTTAAGTGCGATAGGTACGGATGCGATTACCGTCGGTTTAATTTATCGCAGTGACAAAGTGAGCCCTCAGGGTGATGCGCGTATTTTATCAAGTGCTAACTCTCCCTTAGATGACGCCGTGCAGCCGCTGTTCGACGACAGCAAAAACCGCCCTATGTTGACTCAAGCTTTCGCGCTAAACGGCAGTGAGGAGAGTGTAGTCGTTGCGGTTAATCACTTGAAATCTAAAGGCAGTGAGTGTGCTGGCGATCCAGATATGAACGATGGTCAAGGCAACTGCAATATTACCCGTAGTCGCGCAGCAACGGCGGCAGGGCAGTGGATTGCCGCGCAGTATCCTGAGCAAGGTGTACTGCTGATTGGTGACTTAAACTCCTACGCCAAGGAAGACCCGCTGATGGCATTGGCTAACGCTGGCTTTAGTGAGTTGTTCGCCAAACTTGAAAAAGCTAATCCTTATTCCTATGTATTCTCGGGTGAATCGGGACAGTTAGACCATGCGCTCGCGAATGCTGCGTTAGTGGATAAAGTCCTAGATGTGACTGAGTGGCATATCAATACCGACGAGCCACGTGTGTTAGATTACAACGAAGAGTTTAAGACCCCTGCGCAGGTGCAAGACTTGTACGCTAGTGATGCTTATCGATCATCTGACCATGATCCTGTAGTGATTTCACTCTTGCTCGAAGCTGAAAAAGTCGCCCCTGAAGCCAGCTTCACTCAGGTTGTGAATGGTGCGAGTGTGCAATTGAGGTCAACCGCCATTGATAGCGACGGTCAAATCGTCTCTACTGAGTGGGACTTTGGCGATAATAGTCAAGGTATTGGAGAGGCGGTATCACACACTTATGCGCAAACTGGTGATTATCTAGTGACGTTAACCGTAACGGACAATGACGGCTTAAGCCATAGCAGCTCGCAAATAGTGTCTGTGGTGGTTGAAAATGTGAAGAAACCACCTGTTGCGCAAATTCAGCGCATCAATCTATGGCTGGTCGATATGTTTATTTCGACTAGCTATGACACCGATGGGGTTATTAAGCAGCATAAGTGGAAGTTTGATAATGGCACCCGCGCCAATGGTCCTGTAGTACTGCGTCTGGCGCGCCGCGGAGAGCATACTGTCGAATTAACCGTTAAAGACAATGATAAATTAACGGATACGACAACACTGACATACCGTTAAGCGTTAGCCTCTTTCTTTAAATATCAAAAGCCTGCTGTTGCAGGCTTTTTACTTTGATTCACTTACTTAATTCATTCATCACTTACTTAATTGACTATATTAACGGACTATAGCGTGCTTGAAATTCAAGCTAAGTTGCTGTAAGTACATCCTCGCTTAAGCTAAGATGACGCCACTTATGGATTTTTACTCACAGGGAGCACACTCATCGCAATGAATGCAGACACCTTGGCGTACCTCAATCAGTATCAATTAACCTCAGTGATGAACCTGACTAAATGGCGTAAGCTTGAGCAGGCACTCCATGAGGCACCAGAGTTTGTTCCCCATGTGCGTTATAAGCTGCTGGAAGATGTTGAGCCAAACCCTGGTTTTACGCCAGTATGGTGGGACGAGTTACTCGCAATTAGCGAGAGGATTGAGTGGCTTGAAATTGATCCGCTGAAAAGAGAGCACCGCGGCAGATTACTGCCGGAAAAGACCACGGATTTTACAGATTATATTGAGGCGCAACTGCATAAGTATCGGCTTCCCTACAGTAAAGAAGCTCAAGGGATCAGGATTTGGGGCTATCTACGCCCCGATGCAACCATGCCTGTATTTGTTATTGCGGCTGGTGGCGAGACGATAAAGAAAGCGTAAGCAAATTCAGACTGCGGATAAAAAGCGGGGCGCTAATTGATTAACGCCCCGTTAAGGATTACAGCACGATATAAAGCGGCCAGCCGAGTAGGCCGACGAGTCCTTCTTTATGCTCGAATCTTTCTAAACGCTCAGGTGAGGCGTCATTGAGCAGCAGCTCACGGTAGCTTTTTGCAAAATGCAGTGTTCGCAGCAATGCTGGCGCAAAGTTTTTCCCCAAATCTTTACCGATAGTCTCGGCCAGCTCCGCGGGGAGTTCCGCCAAGGCTTTTTGAGTTTGCTGCTCGATATACTCAAGGCTAAACCATTCGTCCTGCAAGCTGATTTTGGCAATGCGCTTTTTCAAATCTTGTCTGACTTTGGCATTATCAAACAACATCCGATACAACACTGCTTCGGCCAATACGCTCTCTAGATTTAAGAAATCCAAAGGATCGTAGCTGGTTTGGGCATAAAACTGCGCCATTAGCGCCGCAATTGATTGCTGACGTTGGTGCTCGACCAATGCATCCTGATAGGCCTCATATCCAAGCCACTCTTCGGCGTCAGGCGGCGTAGAGACTTGTTCCAGTAGGAATTTATCCACATCACCATAGAGTGATTTTCCATTGACCAGCTTATGTTTGCTCACCACGCTGAGCATGCTCCAGCCCTTTTGGAAGCATTTGACCACGCCGTCGCTGGTGAGCAATAAACGCACCGCTTGCTGTTGATCCTGATCAGACAGTTCCATTAATCCGAGACTAACGACACCAATCACATCGTGCGCCGCCTGTTCCAGTAAGTGCATCTTGTACTTGTTGTAGAACTTATCCGCCAATTTGAGGCTCATCAGAATGGCTTTAGATTTGATTTGTGCGAGCGGCTCACCGCTAAGGGTGTCGTCTGCTTGGCCTTTAGCCAACACCTTGCTCAGGTATGGGCCTTGGTCTAAATCACGCAGTACCAGTTGCATCTAGGGATCCTTAATCTAAAAAGCTAAACATATCATCCACTTCTGCGTATTCGTCCGTGACTTGGTTTTTCTCTTTTGCTTGGATAACCAGTTCATTGACGAACTTGTTAATGATCATTTCCCAGCCAGAGCTTTCGTTACGCAGCAGGTTTTTAATGGCTTTTTCTACATCGGGTGCCAGCTCATGGATTAACGCCATCAGACTACGTGGGTCATCGAGGCTTAAGCTATGGGCTTCTTCGCTGGCGACGCGGTTGTCATAGCCGACGGTATCAGTATCTTCTTCATCGTCATAATAATCGTTGAAGTGGTCTTCATCGTCGTGGCGTTCGCCCAGCATCATCTCGATAAAAGGGATAGACAGATAGAAGAGGCCGGCGGGATCTTCGGCAATGCACTCTAAAATAGCGGTTTGTTTTTCTTCGCTATCTTGAATACGAATTAAATAAGTTAAAAAATCAAAGGTATGCTGAATGAGTTCTTCGGCATTGTTTTTGATTTTTTCTTCCCAATACAAAGGTTGCTGACAGACGATGTCGCGAATTTGCTCAGGTGTCATCAGCTCCGACATAATTGACGGGCAGGAGATATCGTGGTGACTGTTGATTTGCGTCAGTGTCACAATATCCATTTTTTCAATAACTTCGACTAATTGCTCATCGTTCATTGTGGTGGCGATGAGTTCGAAACGTTTACTGGCCTGTTTTGGCTCGACATCGGCGAGCTCTTTAATCTCGGCAACGGTTATCTCAATGAGACTGGTGTTCATTAGCGGTCCTCATCATCGTACTGATCGTAATAGCCATCTTCCTCTTCGCCGTCATCATCATCGTCATCGGAATAGTCGGCGTAATCACTGTCTTCGTCTTCAAAATCATCGTCAGCACTGCGTTTAGGGGCTGGCGTACTTTTGCCTTGGTTTTCCAATAAGTACAGTACGGCGCAGCTTTCAATCAGTAAATCCTCTGAGTAAGCGCGCACTGCTAGCACTAATGGCAAATCGGCATTGTTAAAGCCGATTGTGACCTTAAACTCATCCCACTCAGGTTGCGTTGCCGTATTGATCCAATGGGCCCATTTGAGCTTGGCATCACTTGGAAATTTGACTCGGCCATACAGTGCAACCGGCAAATACTCGGGTACCGACTCGAGCATTTTAGGATCGGCTTGTAATACTTTTTTGATTTGACTGGTAAATTGTTCCAGTGCCTTGGGGGTATCCGGGTCATCATAGGACTCGATATTGTCGTAGGCATTGGTCTTAAGCTCATTAATGCGTGAGATATTCAGTTTTTTGGCCATGGGCTTGTCTCGAAATAAAGCGCGGAAATAATTTATTCGGCGTAGAAAGTGCGGATTTAACCGCTCGTTAATTCGGCGCTAAAAATAAAATATTAAGGGTAGAACTGATCCCATAATTCACGCATTGCGCCATTGGGGTCGGTCACTATCACATTGTTGAAATCTCGGATAAACGCATTTCTAAGCTTCGGATCGGACAAGACTTCATACGCTTTTTTGACGCGTTCAAGTTGCTGTGACGCTTGCTCTTTTTCGTCATCAGAGGCACCTAACAACTTATCAGGATGATACTTGTTTGAGAGCCGACGATAGGCTTTTTTAATGTCGTCTTCTTTGGCGCTAGGTTTGATACCAAGCACACTAAAGTGGTTAATCATATTTGTACCTGCAGGCGATGGATTGGTATCGCAAGATAAAGCTTGAGTGCTGATTATCTGCCAATTTGTGGAATTATGATTAGTCAGCGACGGATCATAGCAGAAATGCGTGTTGGGCGGCAAACGACTATGGCTGCATTTAGAGGGAAAAGTGAATACTAAACTGGGGTTTGTGAAGATCTGCAACTGCAAAGACAAACGGTAATAGGTGGCTAAGGCGCAGTAGGTACAAGTATCAGCTAACACAGCGATATTTTCTGCGAGTTAACGGCTCTGTTTTTGTAAGTCATTTCAGTATGTAACGAAAGAAACTCGATAAACGATTCAAGTAAATCAAGCCAAACTCAGTACGATAAATATCGGACACAAAAAAACCAGCTGATGCTGGTCTGGTCGTTATCATTGTTAAATTGGTTGCGGGAGCTGGATTTGAACCAACGACCTTCGCCTGTTGTTTATAAAGGGCTGAGCCCGACAAGCTAGCATGGTGAAACTCAGTACGATAAATTTCGGACACAAAAAAACCAGCTGATGCTGGTCTGGTCGTTATCATTGTTAAATTGGTTGCGGGAGCTGGATTTGAACCAACGACCTTCGGGTTATGAGCCCGACGAGCTACCATGCTGCTCCATCCCGCGTCCGATTAACGCTGTTGATCACTGTTTTAATTCTGTCATCTTAGAATTGGTTGCGGGAGCCGGATTTGAACCGACGACCTTCGGGTTATGAGCCCGACGAGCTACCATGCTGCTCCATCCCGCGTCCGAGTAACGCTGCTGATAAATGTTTTAATTCTGTCATCTTAGAATTGGTTGCGGGAGCCGGATTTGAACCGACGACCTTTGCCGTTGTTTATAAAGAGTTGAGCCCGACGAGCTGTTTCTTTTTATAAACGTATACATCTAAATTGGTTGCGGGAGCCGGATTTGAACCGACGACCTTCGGGTTATGAGCCCGACGAGCTACCATGCTGCTCCATCCCGCGTCCGATATCTATCTGTATTACTTATATTTGCTTTAAATGGTTGCGGGAGCTGGATTTGAACCAACGACCTTCGGGTTATGAGCCCGACGAGCTACCATGCTGCTCCATCCCGCGTCCGTCTTCAAAGCGGGGCAGACTATAACGGCAGCGCTGTGGCATTGCAAGGAGGAATTCTAAAAAAGCGGACGAATGCTTAAATATAAAGCGTAGTGCGGGGAATTTACCCAGTATTGACCGTGATATCGGATTTTAATGGGTTAAATGTGGATTAACTACCTGACTAAATCGAGTTTTGGCTAATAACTGTTTATCTTTTATGTGGCTTCGCAGGTATAATGTCGGTTTGATTTTGACTGCGTATTGATTATCCCATGCTTAATTTTTTTGCTGCCGCCCCTAAGGGCTTTGAATATAGCTTAGCCCAAGAACTGACAGAATTTGGTGCGACCGAGATTAAAGAAAGTGTAGCCGGTGTCTATTTTACCGCGCCTCTGGCTTTAGCCTATCGCATTACCCTGTGGACGCGTTTAGCCAGCCGTATTGTACTGGTAATCTATAAGGGACCCTGTGAGTCGGCGGAGCAGTTATATAATGCAGCCTACTGTATTGATTGGTCAGCACATTTCTCTAATCGCAACACCTTTAGTATCGATTTCCATGGCACGGGTGGTTTTATTAACAATACCCAGTTTGGCGCGCTAAAGATTAAAGATGCGATTGTTGACCGTTTCCGTGATGACGGTGATGCCCGTCCAAACGTCGCCCGTATCGATGCCGACATTAAAGTTGATGCCCATTTTCGCAATGGGGTCATTACCATTGCGATGAATTTTTCTGGCCCATCACTGCACCAACGTGGTTACCGTTCAACCACGGGTGAAGCGCCTTTAAAAGAAAATCTCGCGGCGAATATGCTAGTTCGCAGTGGCTGGAAAGCCGCGCCGACTACTTTACTCGATCCCTTCTGTGGTAGCGGTACAGTGTTGATTGAAGCGGCTTTGATGGCCGCCGATATTGCTCCGGGTTTACAACGCAGCCGTTTTGGTTTCGAACATTGGCGTCGTCACGATAAGGCCACTTGGCACGAAATTGTCGAAGAAGCTAAAGCGCGTGCATCGTTAGGAGTAAAGCGCTGCGAAGTGAAGTTCTATGGCTCGGATATCGACTCACGCTTAGTGGCGTTAGCAAAACGCAACGCGCAAAATGCAGGCGTACTTGAATTAATTGAGTTTAAAGTGGCAAATGCCCTTAATATTGAGCCGCCAGCGGCTGAAGGTTACCTCATCACCAACCCTCCTTACGGTGAGCGTTTAGGCAGTGTGTCTGAGCTGTTGCAGCTGTACTATCAATTAGGCGATAAATTCAAAAAAGAATTTGGTGGCTGGAAAGTGGCCATGCTGTGTAGCGATATCGAGCTTATCTCGGCATTGAAACTCAAAGCCGATAAACAGATGAAAATGTTTAACGGTGCGTTAGAGTGCGCTTTTAACTTATACACGCTTCACGCACAGAGTACTCGCCGCGATACGCCAGTGTTGCCAGAGGGTGTCGATATTGCCGATATCGCGCCTGCTTTTGCTAACCGTATAAAGAAAAACGCTAAGCAATTTGAGAAGTGGGCCCAAAAAGAGGGGATTGATAGTTATCGCCTCTATGATGCTGACATTCCTGAATATAACGTCGCAGTCGATAAGTATCTTGATTATGTTGTGGTACAAGAATACATGGCACCAGCCAGTATTCCTGAGGCCGTCACTAAACGTCGTTTAAGTGATGTGCTGCTGGCTTTGCCTGCGGCCATTGGCGTTAATCCACACAAAATCATTATGAAGACCCGCGAGCGTCAAAAGGGCACTAACCAATATCAAAAGTTGGATGAACGTAAGTTAGAGCTTATCACCACTGAATATGGCGCTAAATTTAAGCTAAACCTGACGGGTTATTTAGATACTGGGCTGTTCCTCGATCATCGATTAACTCGCCGTTTAGTAGGGCAAAAATCTAAGGGTCGCCGGGTTCTGAATTTGTTCTCTTACACAGGTTCTGCCTCAGTGCATGCTGCATTAGGCGGCGCAAAGTCGGTCACGACGGTTGATATGTCAAACACATACCTTGCTTGGGCGAAAGAGAACTTTGCCCTTAATAATTTGTCTGGCAAGCAATATGAATTTGTTCAGGCTGACTGTTTGCAGTGGATCCGCGATTGTAACGAACAATACGATTTAATTTTTATCGATCCGCCCACCTTCTCCAACTCCAAGCGCATGGAAGATTCTTTCGATGTGCAACGTGATCATGTGAATTTACTCGGTATGCTAATCAAGCTGTTAAGTCCAAACGGTGAATTGGTGTTCTCCAACAATAAGCGCAAGTTTAAGATGGACACTGAAACTTTAACCAAAATGAAAATTAAGGTGCAAAACATCGACGACATGACGTTACCGCTGGATTACAAACGTAATCCTCATATCCATAACACCTGGTTAATTACCCATGCAGATAAATAATGCATTGCAGGCAAGCTATGTGTTGTATCACACCGAAGGTTGCCATTTATGCGAACTGGCGGCGGCATTATTAAATGCCGCCGAGGTGCCCTTTACGGCCATCGATATTTGCGATGATGAAACCCTAGCAGAGCGTTATGGCGTGTCGATTCCTGTGGTTAAAGCCCTGGACGAGCGTTATTTAAGTTGGCCATTTGATGCCACGCAATTACAAGAATTTTTAGGAGCTTAGTTTGAGTCTGGTTCGTATCAATAATGGCTCGTTAGCCTATGGTTACACCCCGCTATTACAACATGCTGATTTTACTATTGAGCGCGGCGAGCGGGTCTGTATTGTTGGCCGTAACGGTGCAGGCAAGTCGAGTCTATTAAAGATTTTATCCGGCGATGTGCTGCTCGATGAAGGTGAATTTAACATCGATGGTAGCGTCACGGTCAGTCGGTTACAGCAAGATCCACCTAAAGCTGAGCAGGGTACGGTTTACGCTTACATTGCTGCAGGTTTAAAAGAAGTCGGTGAAGCTCTAGAGCAATACCATCAATTATCCCACGATGTCGCTTTTGCTGAGCCTGAGCAAATGGAGCGCATGCTCAATCAAATGCAGAAGTTGCAGGAGACGTTAGACCACCATAATGGTTGGCAACTTGACTCGCGGATCAATCAAAATTGTGAGCTTTTGGGGTTAGATCCCGATAAATCTTTAAGTGAATTATCTGGGGGTTGGCAACGTAAAGTGGCACTTGCTCGTGCGTTAGTCAGCGCGCCAGATTTATTGCTACTCGATGAGCCAACCAACCACCTCGATATTGATACTATTGAGTGGCTAGAAAAATTCCTACTGGATTTCCAAGGCGCCATCGTGTTTATCAGCCACGACAGGGGCTTTATTGCTCGCATGGCCACGCGGATTGTGGATTTAGATCGCGGTGTTGTGACTTCATGGCCCGGTAATTATCAAGCCTATCTTGATGGTAAACAAGAATGGCTGCGGGTCGAGGCTGAGAAAAACGCATTATTTGATAAGCGCTTAGCCGAAGAAGAAGTCTGGATCCGCCAAGGTGTTAAGGCGCGTCGCACCCGTAACGAAGGCCGTGTGCGTGCGTTAAAAGCCTTGCGTCAAGAACGCAGTGAGCGCTTGAATCGTCAAGGTAATGCCAAAATGGCGGTGGCCGATACTGAGCGTTCTGGTAAATTGGTCTTTGATGTTAAGGACTTAAACTATAATTTACCTGATAAAAATCTGGTCAAAAACTTCAATACCACAGTGATGCGTGGTGATCGTATTGCGCTTATCGGCCCCAACGGCTGTGGTAAATCGACCTTAATTAAATTATTGATTGAGAAGTTACAACCTCAATCGGGTGAAGTGAAAGTCGGTACTAAGCTCGAAATCGCCTACTTTGACCAATACCGTGAAGCACTGGATCCTGAGCAAACTGTTGAAGATAACGTGGGTGAGGGTAAAAAGACCATCACTATCAATGGTCAAGATCGCCATATTTTAAGTTATTTGCAGGATTTCTTGTTCTCACCAATGCGTGCCAGAACGCCAGTAAAGGCGCTATCAGGCGGAGAGAAAAACCGTTTATTACTGGCGAAGTTACTCATTCGTCCCGCAAACCTTATCATTCTGGACGAACCAACAAACGATCTTGATATTGAGACCCTAGAATTGCTAGAGTCGCTGCTGACTGAATATGAAGGCACGTTGTTGCTGGTCAGCCATGACCGGGCGTTTATCGATAATACCGTGACCAGCAGTTGGTGGTATGCCGGTAATGGTCACTGGACTGAGTATGTTGGCGGTTACCAGGATGCTATCGATCAAGGTGCAAAGTTTTATTCTGAGGAACCTAGTCAAGCAAACACGGTCGAAGCTCCTGCGACGGCAAAAAACGCTGAGGTTAAAGTGGCTGAGCCTGCCAAAGCCGCAAAAAAACTGTCTTATAAATTACAGCGTGAGTTAGAGGCAATGCCTGAGTTGATGGAGAAATTAGAGGCCGAAATCCTCGATTTACAAACCACAGTGGCAAGCCCAGATTTTTATAGTCAGACGCAGGATAAAATCAATCAGGTATTGAGCTTGTTAGCGGATAAAGAAAAGCAATTGGAAGTTTGCTTCGAGCGATGGGAAGAGCTTGAGTCACAGAAGTAAACCAATAATAAAAATGGGAATTGAATTAATGAAGTTAAAGTTGGATAAAGCCCTGTCCTTGGTTGCCTTAGGTGTCCTTGGCGTATTGCACAGTGCCCATGCTGCACCAGTCTATGAAATTGTTAACATTGATAATTATGATCTACCACTTGCAGACACCCTCCAAGGTACGCGTAATGGCTACGCTTTAGGTGTCAATGGCAACGATGAACTGGTCGGTATCGCCAAAGGCAAGAAAAAACTCAGTACATCTGATGTTGAAGGTGGTGTGATTGATGTTGAAGATGGTATTGCCTCAGAGGAAACTATCACCTATTCAATTACAGCGGCCATTATTGCGAATAACTTTGCCTTTATCGCTGCGCAAAATGGTGCCACTGGTGCGTGGAAGCCAACCTTTGACAGCATCAATGGTACCACGCCACCAAGTGATTCTTCGGTTGTGAATTCAGTTGATACTTTTTACTACGGCATCAATGATGCGGGTGTGAAAGTCGGCAGCATGACTGCCCCTGAAAAGAAGACAGAAAATACTGCAACCACAGATAATGCAACCGACTATTGGTATTATCGCGATTATGAGTACCGTGGTGTTGCCAAAGTGGGTGACACCGAGATCCCATTACCACCTCCTTATACTCAATATGTTAAGGATGATAAGACTGTAGAGCTCGGTGGTTGGTCTGCGGCAACGGCAGTTAACAATAATAACTTAGTGGTGGGTTATGCTAGCACTAATATCAGCAAGTATGGTGGTGATCGGGTTGCTTACTGTTTAGGTACCGATAACACTTTGCCATTAGATGTGTGTATTCAGCGTGAGCAATATCCTAATGCTCAAGGCACGCGTAACATCCAGTACCAAACCCGTGCTTATGTTTGGCAATTAGATAATGGCATTGCTACTGGCACTGAGTTACCGCTAGGATTAACTCCCGCCAGTGACAATACATTGACATTTACTGCACAGGCATTAGGTGTGAATAACGACGGTGTGGTGGCTGGTCGCTCACATGTTTACCGTAAAGGTAATACCGATAGATTACGTCAAGATGCGGCCTATTGGACCAAAGATGCAGAGGGTAAATATCAATACCATTGGATCCCAATGGGAGACTCAATTTTGAGCTCTATTGCCTACGATGTAAACGACAATGGAATTGTTGTGGGGAGCTATCGTAGTTATATCCAAGGCTACGAACGCGATAAATTCTTCTATTTTGATATTAATACCCCAGATGTGCCTTATGTGACGCCTAATGATTTTGCTGCGACAACCACAGATCTATCTAGCAAAGCGAAGGATATCAATAACAAAGGTCAAGTCGTTGGTTATATTGAAACCACCTATGATAAAGAAAAGCCACGCCCTAAGGCTGGCTTCCTGTATGAGAAATCAACGGGTGAATTCAATAACCTCAATAATTTGCTGACCTGTGAATCTAAAGGTTTTGAAAAGGGGGCTGATGGTAATTGGGCTCGCCACAAGGTTGAAGTTAAGGATGGAACAGGCAAGGTATTAAGCTATAACAGTGATATTCTCATTGTCGAAGCTGCCAGTGTAAATGAAGAGGGTACTATTGTTGGTACTGCATTCATTCGCAAGCCTTCATACCAACTCGATAAAGATGGCAACATTATCGTTGGTGAAAATGGCCTACCTCTGTTTGAACTCAGCGGTAATGGTGACCCTGTGACAGCTTATATTCCACGTATGGTTGTGCTTAAACCTACCACTAACGGTGAAGCATGTACCGTGGATGAAAGCACTGATACGGGGAATTATGAACGTAAAGGCGCAGCATCTTTCGCGTGGTTATTAGCCTTACCCTTAGTTTGGTTACGTCGTCGGGTTCGCTAGTTTTTAAGCTTGAATTCAGACTAAAAAAATCGAGGCAAAATGCCTCGATTTTTTTTAATCATGATCTCAATAGTTTAATAAATAGTCGATAAAATGAACGATTTTTTGATTGATCTCGGCGCTGAAAAGCACTATTCCTATGGGTGAAGCTGTTGCTTCTATTTCACGTAGAACAGAGGACGCTTGCATGAAAAGACAAAAACGAGATCGTTTAGACAGAGCTTTTTCAAAAGGATTCCAAGCTGGTATTGGTGGGCGCTCTAAGGAGCTCTGTCCTTATGCAAATCTTGATTCGCGGTCACAGTGGTTAGGTGGTTGGCGTGAAGGTGTGGATGGCCGAGTTAATGGGCTATTTAATAAATAATGGCGTTTTGCTCATTAATTAAATAGCCCAGAACAAACAGAGTAATGCAGCATAATTGCCCTCAGATGAGGGCATTTTTGTCTCTATTGAATATTGCCGGGTAAAGCAGGTTAGAAGGTCGAAGTATCGCTAAATACACCGACTTTAAGGTCGGTTGCACTGTAAATTTGACGTCCATCTACTTCAAGGATGGCATCGGCAATACCCATTACTAATTTACGGTGGATGGTACGTTTGATATTGAGCTTATAAGTGACCTTTTTCGCGCCGGGTAATACTTGACCTGTAAACTTCACTTCACCCACACCTAAAGCGCGACCTTTGCCTTCAGCACCTTCCCAGCCTAGGTAAAAACCAACCAGTTGCCACATGGCATCTAAGCCTAAGCAACCCGGCATAACTGGGTCAGTGATAAAGTGGCAGTCAAAAAACCATAATTCTGGCTTAATGTCGAGTTCGGCAACAATTTCACCTTTTCCAAACTCACCACCGTTGTCATTGATGGTGATGATCCTGTCGATCATCAGCATGTTGTCTACGGGGAGGCGAGGGGAGTTTGGACCAAATAATTTCCCATGGCCACAGGCGATAAGTTCTTCTTTGTTGAAACTGTTTGCTTTATTCATTGTTTTACTACTCCAGCAATAAGAGCGCCAAGATTAGCGAACACGTGTAAGCTAAACAACTCCGATCAGCTAATTAATGTCGAAAAAATCCTAGTTTTGCGAGTAATCTCGTCATTAAGCCTATTTCTTCTTCACCGTTACCAGCTAGCTTGTCTAATCGTTGTTGCACTAGACCATATAAGGATTCTGCTGGGAAGTCATTATCTTCATCGGCAACGCCAGCGGGCATCTGCATCAATAGCTCGACCGCTTCATCCATATGTTCAATGGCATAAATATGGAACAAGCCTTTGCCTACAGCTGTAATCACTTTGGGGTGTAGATTAAGCTGTAATATATTTGACTTGGGCATAATTACACCTTGCTCACCGGTTAAGCCTCGGCGTTCACAAAGATTAAAAAAGCCTTCAATTTTTTCATTAATACCACCGATAGCTTGCACATTACCAAATTGATCCAATGCGCCTGTAATCGCCAGCGACTGAATAATCGGTTGTTCTGCAATGGCTGACATCAAGCAGCAATATTCTGCAAGCGAGGCGCTATCGCCATCGATCTCCTGATAGGATTGCTCAAATACAATATTGGCATTTAGGTGCAATGGCGCATCGCGACCAAAGATACGATATAAACAGGCTGAAAGGATCATCATACCCTTTGCATGGATATTACCGCCCAGCTCTGACTTTCTTTCAATATCTGCAACTTCACCGTCACCATAGTGTACCGTAGCGGTGATCCGTGCTGGTTCACCATAGCAGTGATCAATCGCATCGATAACCGTAAGACCATTAATTTGTCCTACCATAGCGCCCGTAGTTGGCAGATTTATGAAATTGTCATCAAAACTTTGGCTTGAAAATTCTTCAGAGCTGTTATGGCGATAATTGGCTTGCGATAGCGCACGTTCAATGCTGGCTGCATTAATTGTTGATTTACCGCGATAGACTTTTGCCTGCGCCATTAACTGCGCCAAATCTAGCATTGAGAGACTTAAGCGACGTTGATGCTCGGTTAATCTAGCACTGTGTCTAAACAGTGGCGCAAGACTGGATTGTTCTAATGTGACATCGACACTTTGTGCCACCGTTTGTAGCCAACTGGCATATTGCGCTTCTTTAAAACGGGTCAAATCCAGTTCACCCGCCAGTTCTGCCAACAGGTTAAAGTGGCGTTGAAATTGCCAATCTTCAGACCTAATTTGGCTATAGATTAAACCCGCGCCAATTAAAATAATTTTACAATTTAATGGGATTGGGCTTAGGTTGTGACTGATTTGATACTCTTTCTGTGTCAGGATTTGCAGCAGCAAATCCCATAAGCCTTCTCGTTTCCACAGGGATTCAGCGCAGATAAATATATAATGGCATTCGGCCAATGCACCCGCTTGATATTTACTGCTATTACCTGATTGCACCATACGGCCAAGTAGGTCTGAACGGCGGATATTGCCACTCAGATAGCGATAACTGACATGCTTTTCAGCAATTGAGCCTTGGTTGTCCTGCGGCGCTTCATATTGCCAATGGAATTGAATGGTTTTGTCTTCGGGGCGCTTTGCCACCAGATAAGCTGCCGGCAATGGCTCAAGCGTTTCCATTAATGCTTTGATCATTAATAGTCTATCGATGCCAGGAAAATCTGCGAGATACAGTTGTTGATCGGCAATGGCGTTATGTAACTTAAAGGCATCCAATACGCGCTCTTGACCTAAAAGCAACGCTTTATATCCTGTTGGCAATTGCGACAGGACGGGAAGATTAAATTCAGGGGCGAGTGAGGATGAAGGTATCAAGAGTGAATTCATATAAGCATTTACCGTGAAAAGTTACCGCGATTTTACCATACCGAGAGGGCAAGTCTCTTACTGTATAGGTGTTTTTATGCTGCTTTACCCAGATATTGCTGAAAATATGTTTGCTATTCGCCTGAAAATTCATCCGTCTGAACATAAGATGAGCATTTAACACAATATTCAAAAATTGCTGTTTACAAGCACCGATGATGCTTATATTATTTGCGGCGTTCGGAGGGGTGGCAGAGTGGTTTAATGCACCGGTCTTGAAAACCGGCGTGGGTTTATAGCCCACCCAGGGTTCAAATCCCTGCTCCTCCGCCATATTTCACACAAAGGCCATCAGCAATGATGGCCTTTTTGTTTATGTAATGTCAGTCAAAAAGGCCGCTAAACAATTAGCGGCCATTTTGCTTCTGGTTCCATGGTATGAGATGTTTGATTACATTGCCAAAAGGCGTATCTGCGATTGTCTTGATAATCATTATGTTCTGATATGAAGAAGTTGATTTTTAAGGTTTGGATTAACCTTCTCCTACGATCCCTATTTATACTTCATCTTTTTCATAGGAAGCCGCCACCTTAAAAAAGTGCTCGCGATTCTTTAATCTATTCAAAAGTGACTTAGGTAATGTTGTTGTCATGCCGGTTTTTAGTGAGCAGAAATAGCAACAGATCAAAAATCGCCCTGAAAGCGATGATTTCATCGCCAGGTGGATATCAAATCGCCAATCAATTCAAATAATAATAAATTTAAGTTTACAGCTTTGGGCGAGATGTATATTATCTCGCTCGTTCGGAGGGGTGGCAGAGTGGTTTAATGCACCGGTCTTGAAAACCGGCGTGGGTTTATAGCCCACCCAGGGTTCAAATCCCTGCTCCTCCGCCATATTTCACGGAAAAGCCATCAGCAATGATGGCTTTTTTGTTTATGCAATTTGAACCCGGGTTCCTCATGCTAAGCGCAGCTCCTTCACAATATTTCATGGAAAGGCCATCAGCAATGATGGCTTTTTTGTTTATGCAATTTGAACCCGGGTTCTTCATGCTAAGCGCTGCTCCAGCACAATAGTCGGCTAAAAAGCCGCTAAGCAATTAGCGGCTTTTTGCATTTACACGACTTCATTTTCGATGAGCGTTTTAAACCTGCTATATTTTGCGTCAGCTTATCAATTAGCCCAATCCTGAGCTCCACTCATACTTTCATCATACCAAGCTCTTAATTTCAAACTGCATTAATTAGCAAGTTGTTTCTTTAAATATCATCTAGTTAACAATATTCATTTTATGCTTTGCGAAATGCCATTGTTGGGCTAAATTACCCTGATAACCTATATTCCGGTTGCGGTATTCTGATTTGGCTAAACTCTCTTAGTCAGCATTGGTTAAAGGTGGATAAAGTTGATATCGATATATTTAGTTGACGATCATGAGCTGGTGAGAACTGGGATCCGCCGTATCTTAGAAGATGAGCGGGGGATCAAAGTTGTGGGTGAAGCGCCCGATGGTGAGACCGCGGTACAGTGGGCGAGACAAAATGAAGCCGACGTCATCTTAATGGACATGAATATGCCAGGTATGGGCGGACTCGAAGCGACGCGTAAGATTTTACGTTATCAACCTCATGCTAAGATTATTGTGCTAACAGTGCATACTGAAGATCCGTTCCCCAGTAAAGTGATGCAGGCGGGCGCGTCTGGTTATTTAACCAAAGGTGCGACGCCACCTGAAGTATTGCAAGCGATACGTCAGGTTTCCCGTGGGCAGCGCTATTTATCTCCTGAAATTGCCCAACAAATGGCATTGAGCCAATTCAATCCGGCCGATGAGAATCCGTTTAAAGCCTTGTCTGAGCGTGAGCTGCAAATTATGTTGATGATCACCAATGGTGAAAAGGTCAATGATATTTCTGAGCAGCTCAACTTAAGCCCCAAAACCGTTAACAGTTACCGTTACCGCTTGTTTGCGAAGCTTGGGATCAGTGGTGATGTGGAGCTGACTCGTTTAGCGATCCGCTATAAAATGTTAGATGCTGGCCATTTCTAATGGCCGCTTGTGTCAATGGTTCTAGCATTAATTAAGTGTTAGCTGTGAGTTTGAAAACGATTTATCAAGCAGTTTTGAAGATGGTAAGTAAAAGAGTGGGTGTGTAACGATGTCGACAGGTTTTAACGCCCAGAGTTTTTTACGCACGGTCTCATCCTCTGCTGGGGTTTATCGCATGTATGACGTCAAAGGTGACGTCATTTATGTGGGTAAGGCCAAAGATCTTAAAAAGCGCTTATCTTCCTATTTCCGTAAAAACCTTGGCAATGTGAAAACTCAGGCGCTGGTGTCCCATATCCATCATATTGATGTGACGCTGACCCATAGTGAGACCGATGCGCTGCTGCTTGAGAATGACTATATCAAGCAGTACATGCCCAAATACAATGTGTTACTGCGGGACGATAAGTCATACCCTTATATTTTCTTGAGCCAACACGAGCATCCACGCCTCGCATACCATCGCGGGCCGCAGCGGGAGAAGGGCCATTATTTTGGGCCTTATCCGAATGGCGGCGCGGTGCGCGAAAGTTTGCACTTGATGCAAAAGCTGTTTCCTATCCGCCAATGTGATGATCTCTATTATAAATCCCGCACTCGGCCCTGCCTGCAATACCAGTTATCCCGTTGTAGTGCGCCTTGCGTCGGCAAGGTCAGTAATGCGGAGTATGATGAGCAGGTTAAACTTGCCAGTTTGTTCCTAAAGGGAAAAGATAAACAAGTTATCAGTGAACTCGTGGCTAAGATGGAAGAGGCCGCTGAGCAGCAAGCCTATGAGCAAGCCGCGCGCTTTCGCGATCAAATTATGGCGCTGCGCCGGGTAGCTGAGCAGCAAGAAGTCTCGGGTAATACCGGCGATATGGATGTTATCGGCGTACACTATGCCTCGGGCATTGCCTGTTTTCACTTGCTATTTATCCGCGAAGGTAAAATTTTTGGTAGCCGCAGCTATTATCCAACGGTGCCCGCGCAAACGGATATCGAAGAAGTCTTACGCTCCTTCCTGCTACAGTTTTATTTAAATGCCGATATTCAACGCACTATTCCTAAGGAGGTGGTGATAAGCCATCACTTTGAAGAATTGCATGAGTTAGAGGCGGCCGTCTCTGAGGCGTTGAATAAAAAATTCAGCATTAAAACCAATGTGCGTGCTGATAGGGCGAGTTTTTTACGCCTCGCGATCACCAATGCTACCAATGCGGTTATGACGCGCCTGTCCCATAAAAACACCGTTGAACAGCGTTTTGTCTTGCTTGAGGAAATCCTCGAGCTTAATGCGCCGATTCAGCGAATGGAGTGTTTCGATATCAGCCATACCATGGGTGAGAGCACGGTAGCCTCTTGTGTGGTGTTTAACCGCGAGGGGCCACATAAGGCCGAGTATCGCCGTTACAATATCGAAGGCATTACGCCAGGCGATGATTATGCCGCGATGAAACAAGCCATTAGTCGTCGATTTGATAAAATCGATGCCAGCGGCAAAATTCCTGATATCTTATTTATCGACGGTGGTTTGGGTCAGCTGCGTATCGCGCAGCAAATAGTGGATGAGAAGTTCGTTAATTTAGATAAAGCGCCGCAACTGATTGGGGTGGCAAAGGGAGAGAGCCGTAAACCCGGGCTGGAAACCTTAATCTTTGGTGACACAGAAACGAGCTTTTCCCTTGAGGATGACTCACCCGCATTGCACCTTATTCAACATATTCGCGATGAATCGCACCGCTTTGCCATCACTGGGCATCGTAATCGCCGTCAGAAAACCCGTAACACCTCAACGCTTGAATCCATTCCGGGCATTGGCCCTAAACGCCGTAAAGCGTTACTCCAACATTTGGGCGGTTTGCAGGAAGTGAAGGGCGCGAGCGTGGCCGAGTTAGCGAAAGTGCCAGGGATCAGCATAGAAATGGCACAAACCATTCATGATGCATTGCGAGGGTGATAAAATTAAGGCAAGATTGGCGCTGCTTTTGACTAACTGGTTTGATCATGCCGTTTAACTTACCCATAGCATTAACTCTTTTTAGGCTTTTTTTACTGCCCATTTTTGTGGTGTTGTTTTATTTACCTTACAGCTGGACGCCTTTTGTTGCCGCATTTGTGTTTTGGTTGGCGGCGTTAACGGATGCATTAGACGGTTATGCGGCGCGTAAACTCAAGCAACTGACCCGTTTTGGCGCCTTCCTCGATCCCGTCGCTGATAAACTGATGGTGATCACCGCGCTCGTATTATTAGTTGACCAATACGCTGATATTTGGCTCACACTGCCAGCACTGTTTATGATTGGCCGTGAAATTGTGATTTCAGCCCTGCGGGAGTGGATGGCTGAATTAGGTAAACGCGGCACGGTTGCAGTTTCTTGGATCGGCAAATATAAAACGGCGGCGCAGATGGTGGCGATTATTGGCCTTATCTGGCAATACAATCCACTCATGATCACCGCGGCATTTGTGCTGTTATATATCGCTGCCGTATTAACGTTCTGGTCAATGATGAGTTACATTTTAGCCGCCTGGAAAGATTTAACGGCTGAATAGCACAATAAAAGATCAAAGAGATTATTTAGTGCGCAAGCAGTAAGTTATCGATAAAACAGCGGTTGACACTGCATCGTAAATAGGTAGAATGCCTCCCCGTAGACGAGAGACGAAGTGAAAACAAAATCTTAACTCTGCGTGATGCGACATTAGCTCAGTTGGTAGAGCGATACCTTGCCAAGGTATAGGTCATCGGTTCGAACCCGATATGTCGCTCCAATCTAAAATGATTGGAAAGATGGCGCGATGGCAGAATGGCTATGCTGCGGATTGCAAATCCGTCGATCTCGGTTCGACTCCGGGTCGCGCCTCCATAATTAAGATATTAATGACATGATTCCCGTCGTTAATATAAAGAGTTTGCCCGAGTGGTGGAATCGGTAGACACAAGGGATTTAAAATCCCTCGCTGGTAACAGCGTGCCAGTTCAAGTCTGGCCTCGGGTACCATTATTATAATGGTGACAGCTCAAACGAGCTGAAGCGTTAAACTTCGTTACCTATACATTGAAATATAAGTAGAAGAGCGAAGCAAAGAGTTAACAATATCAATAGAAGTGCTTACGATATTCAGAGTTTGCCCGAGTGGTGGAATCGGTAGACACAAGGGATTTAAAATCCCTCGCTGGTAACAGCGTGCCAGTTCAAGTCTGGCCTCGGGTACCATTATTCTCAGTGAATAGTAAATAAGCCTCGACATTAGTCGGGGCTTTTTTGCATCTACAGCTTTGATTATTTGGATTTGGTTTAAAGGGCCGTTTCTATCTTCTTCTCTAGAGCCACGGCTTCGCGCTTGCCACTTTTGTTACAGGCATTAGTCCTGCCTTATAACCTACAAATTCCTCAACTTTATTTCTCCACATTGAGCTTGATAGCATCAAACTGAGCTCGTGTAGGCGGCGTTTGAGCGCTAAGGCTTATTGCCAAAGTGATGTCGTTAACCTTGCCCATAAAAAAGCCCCGTGGTTTTCACGAGGCAATTTTACACATCCACAATACTACTCATTTATCGCTTGTTTTAGCGCTGTCGCCGCCTTAAAGCTTGGCTGGTTAAAGCCTGCAATCTCCATCGTCTCGCCAGTTTGCGGGTTTCGACCCGATTTAGGTAAATGATAACGTAACTCGAAGGTACCGAATTGCGGCAGGAAGACTTTCTCACCTTCGCTTAAGGCGATATGGATCTGTTGTAGGATCTGTTCGACAACAGGTTTAGTGCTGGCCTGGGACTGTTCAAGCGAAGTGGCGATACGTTGGATCAGTTGTGCTTTGTTCATTGAAACCTCTGAATTCAGTGAAAGAGCAGGAAAGGGGAGTTATAACAAGCTCGAGATTAGATTGAAAGTCTAGGTTTACCAAAGCGGCTTAACTGCTGCTTTATTGGTTAGCGGTGATTACTCACCCTTTATTTTGAAACGTAAATACGCCTCATATAAGCAGCACTAGGTAAGCAGCATTAGGGGCTAAGTTGGCCTGTAGCGTTTAGAACTAAAGTAGAAGTTAAAGGATAAAGCCTTTTAACACTGATATTTACGACTGTTTGATGTTTGACATGGTGTAATAAATGCCATTGCTTCAGCAGTGTATAAACAAAACATTAGCCACAAAGCGCCCTTGCGGGCGCTGTTAGAGGTGGAGTTAAACGTAGGAATAATAAGGGACTTGTCGCGGAGTTAAGAAAATAACGTTTCTTCCAATGTGCGTCCTTTCAGCAGCATCTTATATTGCCAATGCTGGTCCTTAAATAGGGCGAGCAGGGCGGTTTCAAACTCATAATGACGATTTGCCGTGTCATCCAATTGGATAACAAATACATGGGCTTGTTTTGAGGTGATATTCACCACACCAGCTATTTGACCTACGGCTTGGATCAGCGCTTCACTGTCGCAGCTTTCCATGGTGAGGGTGAGATAATCACTGCCGCTATTGGATGAGCGCATCGAAATCGACTGGCCCAATTCACCTTTATCTAGATACAGCACTTGGTCACAGAGCTTCTCGAGTTCGTCCAAGTTGTGTGAGCTGATCACAAAAGTGGTTGTGGGCGACAGCGTTCTGACGAGTTCACGGATTTTCTTCGCATTGGCAGGGTCGAGTCCTGCGGTAGGTTCATCTAACAACACCAGCTTAGGCGAGCCGATTAAGGCTTGGGCAATCGCCACACGTTTACTCATTCCATGGCTTAGACTCGGTGGCTTTTGCTGCGCCACCTCGGCTAAGTCCACTAAATTCAGCACTCGCTGTGCTTCTTGATTTGCCTGCTTGCTATCCATCCCTTGAAGACGCGCAAAGAAGCTTAACTGGCTGATAATAGTTAAATTGGGATCGAGCGTCGCATCCTGTGGCAGGGCGGTAATTTGCCCTAATAATGCTGGACTATTGGGTGCTTCTCCCAGAATACGAACCGAGCCTGCGCTTGGGGTGAGGTAGCCACAGAGCAGGCTAAACAGTGTAGTTTTACCTGCACCGTTAGGGCCAACTAAGGCGATGGGCGCTCCCGATTCGAGGGTTAAGTTAACGTTATTGAGCGCTTTTTTACTGCCATAGTGTTTGGACAGTCCTTGGCATTGAACGAGGATCATAGTTGACTCCTTTGGATATAAACGCGGCCAAGGAAAAGGGCGAATGCGGTTTGTAGTAGGGGAATTGGTGCGTAGGCAAAGCTATTGAGTCCATTGGTGTTGACCATGTTCGACAGTTGAGCGCCCGGCAATATCCATTGTAAACCTTCAAATAAGCGCGATTCATTACCCAATATCAGCAGTGCTATAGAGACGACCGTCCACAAAATAGTGGCCAGAACCATGGCTTGCCTTGCCGTGTTGGCATAGAGGGACAATAAAGTCATGACCGCGGTAAAGGGTAAAATCACGATAACCAAGTTGATGCCGACCAAGGCTCCCGACGTTAATGCGGGTAATAACAAGCCGATATCGCGAGTAAGTGCCAGCGCTATGGTGGCAAGGATGGTCAATAAGATCAGTAGACCTTGGATCAAGATTTGCCCCAAAAAGCGGCCGAAGAGTAGGCTGTCTTTGCTGGTTCTTAGGGTATAGAAGCGCAATGTGCCGCGGGTTTTGTCTGAGGAGAACTGATCGGCGGCAATCAAAATACTGAACATGGGAAACAGATACAGCGCAAAGCACCAGAAGATAGCCATTTCCGCCACGGGCCAGTCAAACAGCATGTTGAGAGCTTGGCTGCCTAAGAGACCGTCGATCAGATCTTTAATATTGGGCTGCATTAATAGGGTCGAAGCGCCTTGGATGGGGTAGAGCAATAGCATGCCCCACACTAATGCAAAGGCGAACAGGGCGATAATCCCGCGAAGGTTAAATAGAAATTTGCGACATTCAAAGCCAGCGATCAAAAGCATGTTATTGAATGTACTGGGAGCATTTGGTGTCATTCGCTGTCTCGTCAGTGAGTGAGCGGACAAACTCTCACCTTAGTCATCATTAAGAGTGACTACTTGCGAAAGTCGTCCGCGGCGCGGTTAGGATAAAGAAGCGATAAGCGATTCTAACTTATCTTTAAGTTCTGCCACTTGCTCTTCAAGCTGTGTGACTCTCGCTTCCAGTTGTTGTCTATCCTGCTCGTTTAGCGGGTGGGCATCTGCATTTGTGGCATTGGTGAATGACGCGGCGCTAATTTGCTCAGCACCTTGGGAGAACAGCTCAGTATAACGACATTCACGTTTACCAGGCTCCCGCGGCAGTTGAGCCAGTACGGGTTTATCCCGCTCCATCAGTTGCTTAATGCAGGCTTCCACTTCGAGCACGTCTTTAAAATCATGCAGTCTGTTGCTACGGGTGCGTAACTCTCCGGGCGTTTGTGGGCCGCGAAGCAGCAGTAAACAAACAATGGCTACCGCCGCGCTGGAAAGTTGTAACTCGCTAAATTCGGTGTTGCAGAATCTGTGCTTATATTTGACGACTCGGCTACCAAAGCCGGATTGCTCGCTGATTAAGCGCTTTTTGTTCAATGAATCAAGGGCGGCTTGTACTTGCGCTTCAGTGAGTTCTAATACAGGTTCGCGGCTGGTTTTTTGATTACAGGCGAGGGTCAGGGCATTGAGTGAAAGAGGGTATTGCTCTGGGGTGGTGACTTCTTTTTCAAGTAGGCATCCGATAACTCTGGCTTCGTGTAACGTGAGTTCCATATAAGCTCCAAAGAAAAAAGCATGACTTTGTTATAACAGAGCCATGCTTAAGATCCTAGCGCTTGTCGGTAAACTGAGTGTTTGGGCAGACTATTTGGACAAATAAACCACGAACCTTACTACAAGAGAGTGTTCAGTCCCGTGTGAGGTTGACTATTCAGCCCAATCAGTCAGCTTCAGTTAGGCGTAAACCATCATCGTCGATGCTTAACTTACTGGCTTTAAACAGGCCACCGATACTCTTTTTAAAGGCTTTTTTACTCATACCGAGTTGTTCGTAAATCACTTCGGCATCGGTTTTATCCGTTAGGGGTAAGAATCCGCCCGCTTGCTTGAGTTTTACTAAGATAATGTGCGCATTTTTATCAAGCTCTTGCTTACTGCCTTGCTGCAATACCAAATCAATTTTGCCATCGCGGCGGACTTGTTTGATAAAGCCTTTTAGCCTTTGACCAAAACGCAGTTTTTGGAACACTTCGTTTTGATAAATCACGCCCCAATGGGCATGGTTAATAATGGCTTTGTAGCCTAAATCTGTGGTGCCACCGATAAATAAGTCAACTTGTTGACCTACTTCATACTGGGCGGGAGTTTTATCGAGGAATTTATCGATTTTTGATGACGCAACAATACGCTCATCAGCTCGGTTAACGTGCACATAAACAAGGTACGAGCGACCTTCTTCAATCGGTTTATGCTGTTCACCAAAAGGTAGTAACAGATCTTTATCTAATCCCCAATCTAAAAATGCGCCAAAAGGCCCAGTGGCCACGGCTTTTAAGTAGGCAAATTCTCCTACTTGTGCCAAAGGTTTGCGGGTCGTGGCAATGACAATATCTTCGGAGTCCAGATATAAAAATACCTCTAGCCAGTCACCGACTTGGCAGTCTTTTGGGGTGGCTTTGTTGGGGAGTAACACTTGGCCAAATTCGTGGGCATTTAAATACACACCAAAACTGACTTGTTTTACTACCTCAAGTTTGCAGGTTTTTCCTATCTGTACCATGGAGCTCTCTATCTAAGGATGTCATTCGGCGGTGATTATAACCGCTTTATCCGTAAACAGCAGCTTCCAGATCGGCTTTTGCGTCGATAGTCGAAAATGAACAGTCGCGCTGAGATAAAACAATATTGCTGATGTGAGCAAATGTTATCAATTTATCTTGATTGGCTATTAAAAAATATTGAACGCACGTAGAGTAAGGTTGATGATTAACCTATTAATTTAAAATAGATAAATCTACTTGTTACCAACCATTCTGTTAATGTGGTGTTTATTATATTTTAATGAAAAATATTAAATGAGATTCTTGCTTGCATTCTGTGACATTGCGCGGTTTAATTGCGCCGTTTAACGACTTCGCTCGTTACAGACATGACAAATATTACGTGAGTTGTAATGATTTTATGGTTCACAGGTCATTCACCGTGTAACGTACAATTTATAATGGTTACATGGGGTTAAGAGGAATTGTTTAGCTAATGCACAAGCATCCATTTTTTGCTCTTTGCCTAAAAGCATCTCAATGCCAGCGCTCAATCGTTGTTCCCTATGACGATACTAGCCTTAAACATCTCACGTTAATCCGTATCAACTCTGGCCGCGAAGAAGCCAACAGTCCCCTGTTACAATAATCTCACCTAGTGTTAGGTGTGCTTGGTGATGCCTTGCCGCTTAATACCTAATGTTTATCCTTAGTGTTACCTATTGTTTATCTACTTAATCGGCACCTCGTTTTTAGAGAGAGTCATATTGAGCGGAGACGCAACGCTTTAGCTTAAGGTTTTGAGTGTTTTTTAACCTCAAAGCGCGTTATGGTTAATGCCATTGGGTGAAAGACCTATGGCGATAAAGGGGGATATAAACACCATCTTGTTATCGCCAAGGTAAAAGAGTATCGGGTTAATCCCGGTTGCGTTAAGGGAAATCGCATCAATGTCGCCTAAGCTGGGTTGATTTTGCTGCACAAATTAGGGTGAATTCATCCTAACTGTATGTCAGGTAACTATATGGTTTACCTGGGTTTGTCGAACGGGCGGTCTTGCAATGTTGCACTGACCGTTTAACCCATTTTTTTATAGACGGGCTAAATAAAAATGAATGATTGGTCTATTGATGCTGCTCGTGCTGGGTACAACGTTACCCACTGGAGCCAAGGGTTTTATGGGATCAGCGACCAAGGTGAGGTGACAGTGTCGCCGGATCCTAAGAATCCTGATCACAAGATTGGCTTAAATGAGCTAGCAAAAGACATGGTTAAAGCAGGGGTCGCTTTACCTGTATTAGTTCGTTTCCCGCAAATTCTGCACCACAGAGTGAACAGTTTGTGCCAAGCATTCGACCAAGCGATACAAAAATATGAGTATCAGGCGGACTATTTGCTGGTTTACCCCATTAAAGTAAACCAACAAAAAACTGTGGTAGAAGAGATCCTTGCGAGCCAAGCATCAAAAGAAGTTCCACAATTAGGCCTAGAAGCCGGCAGTAAGCCTGAATTAATGGCCGTACTTGCCATGGCGCAAAAAGCCAGTTCAGTGATCGTATGTAACGGTTACAAAGATAACGAATACATTCGTTTAGCCTTAATTGGTGAAAAGTTAGGCCATAAGGTCTATATCGTTTTAGAAAAACTGTCTGAGCTTAAGATGGTACTAGCTGAGTCTGAGCGTTTAGGGGTGAAACCTCGCTTAGGGTTACGTGCTCGCCTTGCATTCCAAGGAAAAGGCAAGTGGCAAGCCAGCGGTGGCGAAAAGTCTAAGTTTGGTTTATCTGCGGCGCAGATTTTGACTGTAGTTGACCAGTTAAAACAAAGCGATATGTTGGATTCGCTGCAATTACTGCACTTTCACTTAGGTTCGCAAATCGCCAATATCCGCGATATTCGTCAAGGTGTGAGCGAAGCGGCGCGTTTCTACTGTGAATTACGTGAGTTAGGGGCCAGCATTAACTGCTTCGACGTCGGCGGTGGTTTAGCGGTAGATTACGACGGCACTCGTAGCCAAAGTAATAACTCAATGAACTATGGTTTAAGCGAATACGCGAACAACATCGTAAACGTGCTTACCGATATCTGTAATGAATACGAGCAACCTATGCCACGTATTATTTCAGAATCTGGCCGTCACTTAACGGCGCACCATGCGGTACTGATCACCGATGTGATTGGCACAGAAGCTTATCAGGTTGAAGATATCCAGCCGCCAGCGGAAGAATCGCCGCAGCTGCTGCACAATATGTGGCAATCTTGGACTGAGCTGAGTGGCCGTGCCGATCAACGTGCCTTGATTGAGATTTATCATGATAGCCAAAGTGACCTGCAAGAAGCGCAATCGCTGTTTGCCTTGGGTCAATTAAGCTTGGCAGAACGTGCGTGGGCTGAGCAGGCTAACCTACGCGTATGCCATGAAGTTCAAGGTTTGTTAAGCACCAAAAACCGTTACCACAGACCGATTATTGATGAGTTAAACGAAAAGTTAGCCGATAAGTTCTTCGTTAACTTCTCATTATTCCAATCCTTACCGGATGCTTGGGGTATCGATCAGGTGTTCCCTGTGCTGCCATTGTCTGGTTTAGACAAAGCGCCAGAGCGCCGCGCTGTGATGCTGGACATCACCTGTGACTCCGACGGTATTGTGGATCAATATGTAGACGGCCAAGGGATTGAAACTACGCTACCAGTACCAGCGTGGAGTGCTGAAAGCCCGTATTTAATCGGCTTCTTTATGGTGGGGGCATATCAAGAGATTTTAGGGGATATGCACAACTTGTTTGGCGACACTAACTCGGCCGTTGTCAGCATTGAAGAAAACGGTATGACCAATATTGAATCGGTACTTGCCGGTGACACAGTCGCTGACGTATTACGCTATGTTAACTTAGATGCCGTTGACTTTATGCGGACTTACGAAGAGTTAGTCAACCAGCATATTGTTGAGGATGAACGCGCACAAATTTTAGAAGAATTACAAGTGGGCCTAAAAGGTTACACTTATTTAGAAGATTTTTCTTAATATTGAGTGTGTTAAAAAAGTCAGCCTAGGGACACTTAGGCTGACTTTTGTTTTTTATAGCCTATTATTTTTGCTAGCGAGTTGCCAAGGTGACTGTGTTGCTTTTTGCTAGCGAGTTGTAAAGGTGAGTGCGTTGCAAGGCTATCATCTTGTAAAAGCAAGCGCGGTGGTTTTATTGCGGCGCTAGTCGTGTAAAAATAGCCGCGCAAATTTGATGGGTTATCAGTCTTAAAATGCGTGCATACATTTAAGTCAGCGTTGCCAGCGAACCATGAATGACTGATATACCAATAGATTAGATGCCCAAACACAGGGATAAGATGAGGCGAACGGCTTGATGTTTTTTGAAGGCGCGGAAAAAAAGCTTGAGATCAGACTCACTTCCAATATGGCATCACTGCGCCAACGAGAGTACGGCTTTTGGTCAACCTTGGTCGCCTGTGCCAATGCGGAAATCCTGTCAATAATCCGTAATCCTGCCTGCGATGCCTATCTACTGAGTGAATCGAGCCTGTTCGTCTGGGATGATAAGATTCTGCTGCTCACCTGCGGTAATAGCACCCTGATTGAGGCGGCCTGCTACTTTATTAACGCCTTAGGGGTTGAGCACATTGCCGCGCTCTGTTATCAGCGTAAGAATGAATACCAAGCCCAGCTACAAAGCACACACTTTGCTGACGATATTGCGAAATTGCGGACCTTGATCCCCGGAAAAGCCTTTCGAGTTGGTCACTTAGATTCACATCATCACTATTTGTTTTGTACTGACAATTTGTTTTGCACTGACGGCCAACCTATGTCGTCAACGTATGATACCTGCCTTGAACTGATGATGTACCACATCCGTGGCGAGTTGGCTGATTACCTCAAGTCGCCCACACAAACCGAGCAGGGGATTTATCAACGCTTAGGATTGCAGCGAATTTTCCCTGATTTTCAATTTGATATGCACTGTTTTCAGCCCGCGGGATTTTCGTTAAATGGGATACGTGGGGCTGACTATGTTACCTTGCATATCACGCCATCGATAGGGCCGGGAGATAACTCCTACGTCAGCTTTGAGACTAATCTGGATTTAGCTGTTTATCCCTATCCCCTTGTTGCACAGATGATTAAGCTATTTATGCCCTCAAGCTGGGATCTCATCCGTTTTAACCAGTCGCTTATGACTGCTGGATTTCCTGAGCATGTATGTTTAGCGCATGGTTCAATCGTAACTGAGCAAGGCTGTCAGATTGATTTTAATCACTATCAACAGCTTCAAACTGAAGAGTTACTGCCTGTATTCCTATAATCGTTTCCCAGAATTGAGTTGGTGATTCAATGGAATAAGCGACTGCTAAAGTTGCGGTGTGATTAGAGGATTTATTCGCCACAAGCTGAAAATTTTTCATCAAAAATGGCCCTAATTTAGGGCCATTTTATGTTTGCTTGCGGTTTTTTTGGGCAATTAAAACTGAAATTTCTAAACTGAGCCGTTGGCAATTAGTCAGAAAATCCCTTGCTATACCATTTAGCGGCTATTACTGCGCTGCAATCTCTGCCAGCACCACTTGATGATGGTCGCTGGTTTTAAACTTATCGAACACATGGGCAATAGTGCCATCGGTGTTGATGAGGAAACTTAACCTATGGATTCCATCATAGACTTTACCCATAAATTTCTTTTCGCCCCACACGCCAAAGGCATCAGCAACGCTGTGGTCTTCATCGCTGAGTAGGGTAAAGTTAAGTGATTGTTTTTCAGCAAACTTAGCTAATTTAGCCACAGGATCTGGGCTAATGCCGAGGACGGTTACTTTGTGGCTGTCGAGTTCAGCTTTGCTATCACGTAAACCGCAGGCTTGTACTGTGCAGCCAGGGGTTGACGCTTTAGGGTAAAAATAGACTAAAACGGGACCACGCGTTAAGCATTCTTGTAGTGAAACAGCGTTACCCTGTTGATTTTGTAAGGTAAAAAGTGGCGCTTTGGCACCAGCGGTTAAGGTATTCATCTATTATCCTCTGTCGTTTCTTGAGGTCGTGCCTTCCATGCGTCTAATGGTGCAATCCAGTGCCATCTCCTCGGAGAGTTGATAGATACTCTTTTCGAGCTTTTCTAGTTCAACTTTTTCAGGAATATTGATGGTTAATGAAATAGTTTGCGTTTGCTCGCCATTTTCAAGCTCTTCAGAGAAGGAGCGGACTGCCGCCAAGTCTAAGGAGCGGTCGGCAAGAAACTGGGTGATGGATTTCATCGTGCCGCGCTGATCTTTACCAGTAAAGCGCACTTCAAGGCGCGAAAGGTAATTTTGCGGCGTGTGCTTAGAGGTACGCTTCATCACCGTCATCAGTTCTAATTCAACACTGAGACTCGGGAGCAAGCTTTCAATTTTCGTTATGGATGCCCACGAACCTGACAACATCATGATTAAGGTAAATTCGTTACCAAATAATGCCATACGGCTGTCGACGATATCGCAGTCACAGTCACTGGCAAGCCGAGCTAGTTTACTTACGAGTCCAGGACGGTCTACGCCCATTGCAGTTACGACCAGGAAATTGGTCATGAATTGTCCTCACTTTTTCGATATCATAGAGCGAAAACTCGAGACCGAGCGCCGAGTTTTTGTGCGGGATGTAATGCTACCATAACTAAATCAATTTGAGACCCCCGTTAGTGCTTGTCATTAATGGTTGGCATCAGTACCATAGCGAATCCTGAAATTTTGGGGAAGTCAGATGATAAACGGAAGCATCGTAGCCTTAATCACGCCAATGAACAGTGATGGCTCAGTAGATTTTGCAAGTCTTGAAAGGTTAGTCGAATTCCATATTGACCAAGGCACAGACGCCATCGTTGCCGTGGGTACCACCGGTGAGTCAGCGACTCTGCCAATGAATGAGCACGTTGCCGTGGTCGCTCAAACCGTTAAGTTTGTCGCAGGTCGTATCCCTGTGATTGGTGGCAATGGTGCGAATGCGACAGCAGAAGCTATCGAACTCACCAAGTCCTTATCTAAAGTCGGGGTTGACGCCATGTTAGGCGTAACACCTTACTACAATAAACCGACGCCAAAGGGCTTAGTGGCCCACTATAAAGCCGTGGCGGCCAGCACTGATATTCCCCAAATTCTCTATAACGTTCCTGGGCGCACCGCGGTTGATATGAAGCCTGAAACCGTGGCCGAGTTAGTGAGCGTGAGCAATATTATTGGTGTAAAAGAAGCCACGGGTGATGTATCACGGGTTAAACGACTACGTGAACTTTGCGGCAATGACTTTATGCTGTACAGCGGTGATGATGCGACAGCGAGAGAGTTTTTACTCCTTGGCGGTAACGGGGTGATTTCGGTTGCTAACAACATAGTGCCAAAAGCCTTTAAAGCTATGTGCGACGCCGCATTGGCGGGCAACGCCGAATTAGCCGCAAGTATCGACGAGCCACTACGTGGTTTATATAGCACACTGTTTTGCGAAGCAAATCCTATCCCAGTGAAATGGGCAGCCCAGCGTATGGGGTTGATTCAGTGTGGTCATATTCGTTTACCTTTGACTGAACTTTCTGAGCAATGTCATGGTCTGTTGTTAGATGCAATGACTCGTGCCCAGATAGAGGTTAAATAATTAATGTTAAAGAAAGTCACTCCACTGTTCTTAGTTGCTGCTGTTGCAGCTTGTAGTTCGCCATTAGAGCGTCGCCAAGCCAACGGTGCTGAAGACTATGTTCAGGCTGAGCAAGCGCCAATGCTAAAGATCCCTGAGGGATTGAAAACGCCGCCTTACAATAAAGAATACGAGGTTCCGGCAATCGGCGCTAAAGCAAACCCTGCGCTTGTTGGTAAAAACCTTGATATCCGCCCACCACTGCAAGTTTTGCCAATGGCAGAAGGTACGCATGTGGAAGAGGGCAGCGATAACATTAAGATTGTGGTTGAATCGATTGATAACAGTGTCGATCTTAAGCAAGAGATTTTCGCTAACTTAGATGGATTCTTAGCGAAGCAAGCGATCCCTGTTCGTAGTCGCGACTATGATAAAGGCAACATTGAAACCGATTGGATTGAAAGCCGAGAGGTGTTGGAGTCAAGTTTATGGGGCTCAGATAAAGAATATCTGCTGCGTCAGCGTTATCGCTTCGATATCGAAACCCGTCCACACGGCCGTACCGCTAATATCGTTATTCACTTAGTAGAACACGAAGAGTTTTACGATGGTAAAGAGCAGGATGTAATGCTCAGTGGTGAGGATAAGCAGCGTTACACCATCGATATGCTTAACAGTGCCATTGCTTATATGAGCGTTAAGCGTGAGCAAACCATTCAAGCAAACCGCTTAAAGCAGACCTTAGGGATCAATGTTGATTTGGTCACGCCAGAAGAGGGTGATGCATATTGGTCTGCTAAGGCTTCCTATAAGCAAGTGTGGGATCGTCTGCGTATAGTATTGCCAGAAATGGGCTTTGAAATTTCAGATATGGACAGTGCTAAAGGCCTGTACTTTATCAAGTTTACCGATAACTCAGGTTTCTGGAGTTCATTGTGGAACGACAATCAATTGTCCTTAAAAGAAGGTAGCTACCGTTTACTCTTACAAGACGGTGATACCCCTGATGAGACTAAGATTTTGCTTCGTGACGCTGAAGATCAGCCGTTATCGAATGACGTTGTCGCCAAGGTGTATGAATCATTGTCGAATCTGATGAAAGAAGAGCGCAAACTGCGTTAATTCCACCTCAGTCAAAAAGGGCGATTTATCGCCCTTTTTTGTGTCTGCAATTCAGCCTATTGCTCTAGGACGATACAGCATGATGTATCAGAATATTTCTAGGTAATATCAATAGTTACATTATGGTTTTAGATTAAACCGCTTAAGTTGTGAGTTATTTTGAAATAATCCGCTTAAATTGCCGTTTATCGTATTGCATTCTTCACCTCAGTGGTGTTTTTCGACTTGTCCGCAGCGTTATTACAAATTTTGCGCGCTCAGCGTAATTTGTAAGAAAAAGTAAAACGTATTGATGCAATGATGCGAGTGGGTAAACTAGCCGTCACTAATGCGAGTCATCATTTGGAAGCCAGATGAAAAAAATCATAATTATCATCGCTATTTTGGCAGCGGCATGGTTTGGATATCAAGCTATGCAACCTCAAGAGCAGCAGCAAGCAAAAGTTAAGCTCACCCCTAATGTGGTTATCGCCACCGCTTCTATGGCACAAGTTCGAGACGAAGTGGAAGCTATTGGCACAAATAAGGCATTTGAGTCCGTCACCATTACGCCCAAAGTCACTGATGTGGTGACCTCATTAAAGTTTGATGATGGCGATATTGTCAAAAAGGGCGATTTATTGGTGCAACTGCAAAATGCCGAGCAGATAGCCAAAGTGAAAGTGGCGCAGGTGAAAGTGAGTGACAATCAGCGTGAATTGGCGCGGATTAGTTCGCTTGTCACTAGTCGAACAGTGGCAGAGTTAGAGCGTGACCGCCTGCAAACCTTAATCGATACGGCCCGCGCCGAGTTAGAGCAGGCACAATCTTCCCTCAATGATCGCAGTATTGTCGCCCCCTTTAATGGCCGTTTAGGCCTGCGCCAAGTGAGCGTGGGTAGTTTAGTGACACCGGGTACTGAGATCACCACGCTCGATGATATCTCCAAGATTAAATTAGATTTCTCAGTGCCAGAGCGTTTTATTCAAGACTTGCAGCCTGGCAAGCTTGTTGAAGCAAAAGCCGTGGCTTTCCCTGATGAAATTTTTAAAGGCAAAGTGATTTCCATCGATAGCCGTGTTAACCCAACCACCCGTGCCGTGATTGTACGCGCCGAAATCCCAAATCCAGATTTACGCTTACTGCCTGGGATGCTGATGAAGGTCAAACTCATCAAACGCAGCCGCGAGGCGCTAATGTTGCCTGAGTCGGCGATTATCCCAATCCAGAAAGAACACTTTGTTTACAGTGTGAATAAAGACAATGTCATCGAGCGTAAGCAAGTCACCATTGGAGTTCGTACCCGTGGCTGGGTAGAAATTACCGATGGCTTAGCGATTGGTGAAAATGTGGTGATCCGCGGCCTGCTTAAGGTGCATCCTGGTGATGTGGTAAAGACCCAACTGGCTGAAAAATTTAGCTATCTTTCCGATGCTAATACGGAGCCAAGCGTATGATCCTGACCGATCTTTCCGTTAAACGGCCAGTATTTGCCTCGGTCATTAGCCTATTGCTGGTGGCCTTTGGTTTAGTCGCATTTGATAAATTACCGCTGCGGGAATACCCCAATATCGACCCGCCGATTGTCTCGATTGAAACCAACTATCGCGGCGCTAGTGCTGCGGTAGTTGAGAGTCGCATTACTCAGCTGATAGAAGACAGGATCAGCGGCGTCGAAGGCATTCGCCATGTGAGTTCATCGAGCAGCGATGGTCGCTCACAGGTGACCTTAGAGTTTGATATTAGTCGTAATATTGAGGATGCGGCCAACGATGTACGCGATAGAATTTCGGGTCTATTAGATAACTTACCCGAAGAAGCCGATCCCCCAGAGGTACAAAAAGCCAACGGTGGCGATGAAGTGATTATGTGGCTCAACTTAGTGTCGGATCAAATGACCACATTAGAGCTAACCGATTATACCCGTCGCTATTTATCCGACCGTCTGTCGGTGGTTGACGGGGTGTCGATGATCCGTATCGGTGGGGGCAAGGTTTACGCCATGCGCATCTGGCTCGATAGACAAGCCCTTGCATCCAGAAGCCTCACGGTGGCCGATGTTGAAGCCGCACTTAGGGCTGAAAACGTCGAGTTACCCGCAGGTTCGCTTGAATCCAAGGAGCGCCACTTTACCGTGCGTTTAGAGCGAAGTTATCGCAGCGCTGAGGACTTTGCCAATCTGGTGATTGCTCAAGGAGAAGATGGTTATTTAGTCAAGCTTGGTGACGTAGCTAAGGTGGACATTGGCTCCGAAGAAGAGCGTATTATGTTCCGCGGCAACAAGGAGGCCATGATTGGTCTTGGGGTGTCAAAACAGTCGACCGCCAACACCTTAGAGGTAGCCCGCGCCGTTAATGCCTTAGTCGATAAAATCAATCCTACCTTGCCCGCAGGAATGTCGATTAAACGTAGCTACGATAGCTCAGTGTTTATCGAAGCCTCGATCAAAGAGGTTTATCAAACGCTGTTTACCGCAATGATCTTAGTGATTATTGTGATTTATCTATTCCTTGGCAGCGTGCGTGCTATGTTAATCCCTGCGATTACGGTGCCCGTGTCTTTGCTCGGCACGTTTATCGTGCTCTATGCCTTGGGATATACCATCAACCTGTTGACGCTGCTGGCGATGATCCTCGCCATCGGTATGGTGGTGGACGATGCGATTGTGATGTTGGAAAACATTCACCGCCGTATCGAAGAAGGGGATTCCCCCTTAAAAGCGGCGTTTTTGGGTGCCCGTGAAGTCGCCTTTGCGGTCATTGCCACCACCTTAGTGTTAGTGGCGGTATTTATGCCGATCACGTTCCTCGAAGGAGACTTAGGTAAGCTCTTTAAGGAGTTTGCGGTGGCCATGAGTGCGGCGGTGATTTTCTCCAGTATCGTGGCGTTAACCCTAAGCCCGATGATGTGCTCTAAGCTGCTTAAACCGGCGTCGCAGGACTCATGGCTAGTGCGTAAGGTTGATAGCATTATGACGGACATTTCCCGTCGCTATCAAAGCTCGCTAGAGAGCGCGATGGCAAAACCAGTGCTGATGTCAGTTATCGTGTTGATTGCGCTCGGTAGTAGTGTGTTTCTTGCCCAAAAAGTACCGCAGGAATTTGCACCGCAGGAGGATCGAGGCTCATTATTTTTAATGATTAACGGGCCTCAGGGGGCGAGTTACGAGTATATCGAATCCTATATGACTGAGGTTGAAAGCCGCCTAATGCCATTGGTGGATTCGGGGGATATCAAGCGTTTGCTGATTCGTGCGCCCCGTGGCTTTGGCCGCGCGGCAGACTTCTCTAACGGTATGGCGATTATTGTGCTCGAGGATTGGGGGCAACGTCGTCCTATGAAAGAAGTGATTGGCGATATTAACAAGCGCCTCGCGGATTTAGCCGGTGTGCAGGCTTTCCCTGTGATGCGTCAAGCCTTTGGCCGTGGCGTGGGCAAACCGGTGCAATTTGTTATTGGTGGTCCAAGCTATGAGGAACTCGCTGCTTGGCGGGATATTATGATGGAAAAGGTGGCGGAAAATCCTAAACTGCTTGGCCTTGACCACGATTATAAAGAGACCAAACCGCAGCTTAGAGTGGTGATTGACAGAGACAGGGCAGCAAGCCTAGGGGTGTCAATTTCTAATATCGGTCGCACCTTAGAATCTATGTTAGGTTCGCGCCTTGTCACCACCTTTATGCGTGATGGCGAAGAGTATGATGTGATTGTGGAAGGGGAGCGCAGTAACCAAAATACCGCGGCCGATCTGCAAAATATCTATGTTCGCTCCGAACGGACGAAGGAGCTGATCCCATTATCCAACTTAGTTACGGTAGAAGAGTTTGCCGATGCCAGCTCTCTTAACCGCTACAACCGTATGCGGGCGATTACCATTGAGGCCAGCTTGGCGGATGGTTATAGCCTAGGCGAAGCGCTGGATTACCTCAATCAAGTGGCGCGAGCTTACTTGCCTGCGGAAGCAGTCATCAGCTACAAGGGACAATCGCTGGATTATCAAGAGTCTGGCAGCTCAATGTACTTTGTGTTCTTGCTGGCGCTTGGGATTGTGTTCCTGGTATTAGCGGCGCAGTTTGAAAGCTATATTCACCCTATGGTGATTATGCTGACGGTACCGCTTGCCACGGTTGGCGCCTTGATAGGGCTGTGGTTTACGGGGCAGAGTCTCAATATCTACAGCCAGATTGGGATTATTATGCTGGTGGGCCTTGCGGCGAAAAACGGTATTCTGATCGTCGAATTTGCCAATCAGTTGCGGGATAAGGGGGTCGATTTTGACCGCGCCATTATCCAAGCCTCATGCCAGCGTTTACGGCCTATCTTGATGACGGGGATTACTACAGCCGCGGGCGCCGTCCCTCTGGTTTTGGCAACGGGCGCAGGTGCTGAAACCCGCTTTGTGATTGGCGTAGTGGTGCTTGCGGGCATTATGCTGGCGACGCTGTTTACCATTTATGTGATCCCAACTGCCTACGGTCTTTTTGCCCGTAATAGCGGCTCGCCAGAAGCGATTGCCCAGCAATTAGAAAAGGAATTAGCGCAGGATTAACCCCTCGCGAACGCTTCGCCAAAATAGGCGCTTAAGTACACTTAAGCGCCTATTTTATTTGGGTAAACTTACTTTGGGTTAACTTCAAGAGCTTGAATATAGCGAAAGGAGGTTTTCTCAAAGCCAATGGACTCATAGTAAGCTTGGGTCTGTTCCCGTCTCATTGACGTGGTGACCTCAAGTTGGCGACAACCTCGTTCACTTGCCCTCGATTTAGCAAAATCAATTAGTTGCGTCCCCACACCTAAGCCTCGACTAGCCTCCGTCACAACTAAAGCAGTAATGCGGCAGATTTGCTGCTGCGAGGGAAAATAATCAAAAAGATTAGGGCGTGTTGACGTTTCGAGATTAAATTTTGTTCGTTCTGGCAAGCACGTGCTCGCGAAACGAGGAATGATGTGTAGTTATTCTACTCAAATGACGAGTGACAAAGAGCAAGGGCTTGCCAGACGAACCCTTCGGGCAGCATTTGGCTGCCGTTTCTGCCGCGTTATCGTCCGTTTATGTAGAATAACTACACTGCACGGACTTTGCCTTGCATAAACGTCAGCCAAATAGCTGCAAAAATAACCCTGAAACGCCAACACGCCCTATACTTATCAGCCCAACCACAACTCCCTCAGACTCGGCGAGATAGATTTCATCCGATCTTTTAGGATCATCGAGATACTGATGTAACTGCGCCTCGGTGGCACTATAACCCAGCTGCAACAGTAAGGCCGTCATGGCGTTATGGTCGGCTATCTGTGCTTGTCTAATTGAAATGGCGCCCATCACGCTTCCTTGTTTTATCCAGTATCTAGATTTCTATTAAGCAGGTAGTCTGCCAATACATGACGCTTGAGGTTGGCATATTTTAGGCTAACGCAAAGGGGTTAACGCATAAAAAATCCCACACTCATAGCGAAACCGACAAGCACAATAAAACCCCGCAACAGGGATTGGGGAATGCGATAAGCCAGCGCGGCGCCAAGATAGCCGCCAATAATCGCCATAATGGCAAGCACTAACAGATATTGTCCGTCAATCAGATTACCTAGGGCGTAAATCACCACGGCAATGGTGGTGAGTAGGGCGGAGAGTAAATTTTTAAGCCCGTTCATCCCATGTAATTGGGTTTGGCCGAGTAACCCAAAGGTGGCGAGTAAAATAATCCCTAATCCCCCGTTAAAATAGCCGCCGTAAATACAGACGATGAAGAGAATCACCATTGCCGTCAGTGGCTTGACGGTATTCACACGGGGGATGCTGGCATGGGCTAAACGTTTTTTCAGTAACCAAGGTCCAGCGATAAAGGCGAGTGTGGCCAGCAAAATCAACCAAGGGACAAGATAAGCAAATACTTGCTCGCTGGTGCTTAGCAGTATCGCTGCGCCGAGGCATCCGCCAGCTATCGCAATCAGGCACAGGGTTTTTAAGCTAAGATTTGCTGGATATTCAATCTCTTTTCGAAAACGCCAGGCACTGGCAAGGTAGCCTGGGAGCAGAGCGGCAGTGCCCGTAGCGTTGGCCATCAGTGGCGGCACGCCCACAAACACAAGGGCAAATAAGGTGATAAAGCTGCCACCGCCCGCCACCGCATTTAACATGCCGCCGAGTAAGCCTGCGAGGGCGATCAGTAACCAATCCATAGTGAATGCTCCGTTGCCATTGTCTCACTCAACCTGAACGTCAATTGCTTATAAAAACATCACCTTAACAGTAAGTTACTCAGATGAAAAGCCATCAATATTGTAAGTGGCGGCAGATTGATGGCTTTGTTATGGGCGTGCCGAATCGGGTTTAGGTATAAAGCCTCGGCATTAAGGGCCCAGCCTAACTCATCAAAAGTGATTAACACTTTGCAGTTATGCCTTTATTCAGCGTGAAACAGCCCTGACTCAAAAATCACCGTAGCGATGGCTAAATGTTGATCGCTAAATACCTCTTCTCCCCAGCAATGTTGCCCACGCTCTTGATAGTACACATGGTAGCTGGCATTCGATGGCGTAGCGACGCAGTACCAACCATCAAACGTCTGCTTGCTAAAGTTGACCCAATACTGTGCATCCGCTTGTTTGATCTGCTGAAGTAGCGCCTTATCTTGCGCCAATAGCGCCGCAAGTTCGACTACGCCAGTGATCTTGTGCTCGGTTTTTAACTGATTAAGTAGTGCTTTGAGTGTCATAATTGCGCCCTTCATCCAGAGGATTGCACACCATATTAGCGAATGGCTGAGGTAATCGAGGATTCGATTAAAGCTTCAAACACATCGGCTTGGCCTGCGGGGATCAGTTGCCGATGAATTTCGCGGCGCTTCGCTCTGTCAAATAAACGCTCCGCAATCCAGCCCGTTAAATAGAGTGAGGACAGGCAGCCTCCCGCAGTGGCAATATTGCCATTGATCACCAGAGCGCAGTCTTCCACCTCCACACCCATGGCCACTAATGCGGGTTTGGCATCGGGATGCGTCGTTGCCGAGATATTGTCGAGTAAGCCTAACTTGGCAAAGAAGAATGAGCCCGCACAGATACTGCCAAGCAATTGCCGTGCGGGATCTAATTTAAGGGCCGACATAAACTCAGGATCCGCAAGTGCGGCAGGTACACCTTTATAGCCACTGCTGAATAATACCACGTCAGCATCAGCAACTTGCGCGACATGGCCATCGGTTTCTACCGTCATTCCTAAACTCGACCTGTGGCTAGGTTTAGTGCCTAGCACTTTGACTGTCCAATCGGTTGTTGTGCGGCCGAGAATATCGCGCATTAAAAAGAAATCGATATCGGTAAATTCATCAAATATCACAATCGCAATCTGGTACATCCTTTGTCCTCTTGTTTGCATTGGGATGACTTAAGGCTTGAATAGGCTCAGCCTTAAGTCTGGGTTATCAATATGGGTTATTGTAATGCATGGTTAATCAACATCTTAACTAGCACTCACGATGGATGCCGCTTGGCAAAAATAGCATGGGCATTAAAATCTTGGCTTTGCATTCTGGTTAATGCCTGGGTTAACACGTCATCGGCCGCATCTTCAATCCGCTGGATCTTCTCTGCTGCGACATAGTCGCTAAAGGCTGTGGAGACTTGCTCAAACAAAGCTGTTATATCGCCAAATGCGGGATGACTGAACTGCGGATTAGGCAAGCTTCTAAGGGATCGCAGTTTCAGCAGCATTAACGCTGTTAGCGGTAAATATGTATGTGGTCCTCCGTTGAACTCAAAAAAGCACTTTTTATCGCCGATAACTGCTTGCTCTACCTGATGGTCACACAGGGTTTGCAACATAGTGCGAACAAACACTTCATCTTGAGTATCCCAGTTATCTAGAAATTCAGCATAGGGAAAGGAGGCTGTTTTACGAAGTGTCACTTGTACTTCAGTAGCAAAAGGCGGCTCAATAACACCCAAATATCGCCCATATAACAACACCAAAAAATCACCGATAAACCCGTGGGAACGAATTATCCAGCCAGCGCGCCAGGCGGTCGCCAAGGCTTGATACAGTTCGTCAGTCTCAGTATTCAGCTCAGAAAACAGCATAAGTACAAGCCGAAAAACACTGGTTGTCATCCATCCGGCATTAGCTACTTCACCTGTTTTCTCAACCGCAGTGTAGTATTGATAGTAGTCTATCGCGGTATGAAAATAGCCGTAAGCAAGCGAGCACATAAGCGGCTTAGGCTCCAGCAAGCCCGATTCAATATAGGTAAGTTGGGCTACATTGCCCCAATGACACTCGGGTATACCAAACTCAGCTCCAAACAATTGCCATTGCCGAAAATCCTCATCAAACTCACGATATTGTTTCACTCTCTCGAAACCATCTGTCATTCCACTGTCGATATAATCGGTCAGTAAATACTGGTCATATTCAAAGACGTTTTTGGCATAATCGCGCATATGTCTACGACTGCGACTGCGTTTATTGAGAAATTTAGCTAACAACTTGAGCATCCTTAGTATTTAGGCTGCGGCGAGTTTACCGCAACTGCATACAAAGTGGCTAACCGTGAAGTAAAACGGCTATACAAGTCACCAATGCACACGATTTGTAAAGCAGGGTTGAATACGCAGAACATTGCAGCAAACAGCGCTGATGCGTTGGCGACCATCGAAAAAAGGGACTTTTTCGTTGAGCCCCCAAGGATGGGTTTACGGCGTGTCGCCAGAGCATTAGTGTTGTTGCACTCGTCAGGTTCAATGGATTAAGCAAAGCAATAAAAAGCCCAGATTTATATTCTGGGCTTACTTGAATCAAATAAGTTAATGCATCGAACGCTAGGAGCTAAGACGTCATTAATACTTAGGTTTAAAAACGCTTAAAACACCATCTCTGGTACATGGTCTGGCACGATTAATTTGCCAGCGGTTTTGCTGACAATTTCTTCAACGCTGACACCGGGGGCGCGCTCTAACAGATGGAAGGCGCCATCTTTAATCTCGATAAAGGCTAAATCGGTAACAACACGTTTGATGCAGCCGTAGCCTGTGAGGGGCAATTCGCACACGGGTAACAGCTTAGAGTTGCCGTACTTATCGGCGTGCATCATAGTCACGATAATATTTTCCGCCCCTGCGACTAAATCCATTGCGCCGCCCATGCCCTTGATAAGCTTGCCTGGGATCATCCATGAGGCAATGGAACCATTTACATCGACTTCAAAGGCGCCGAGTACGGTTAAGTCTACATGGCCGCCACGGATCATGGCAAAGCTTTCGGCGGAGGAGAAAAACGAGGCGCCTTTTACCGCGGTGACGGTTTGTTTACCGGCGTTGATTAAATCCGGATCGATAGTTTCTTCCGTCGGAAATTCCCCCATGCCGAGCAGGCCGTTTTCCGATTGCAGCATCACTTCCATGCCTGCGGGAATGTAGTTGGCCACGAGCGTGGGAATACCAATACCGAGGTTGACGTAGTAGCCGTCTTGTAATTCTTTGGCAACGCGCTGTGCCAGTTGTTCTCTTGATAATGCCATGATCTTTATCCTTCCTTTACCTAGAGTCGCTATTGGCCTCAATTTTTCGGTCTTTATTTAGGGCTTAGACTCTGTCGCTTTAGCTTGCGTTGTTAATCGTTCAGCGCTTCTTATTTTGCCGCTTTTACCGTGCGCTGCTCGATACGTTTCTCGAACTTGCCTTGGATGACGCGATCAACATAAATGCCGGGAGTATGGATATGATCTGGATCGAGCTCGCCCGGCTCCACAATAAACTCGGCTTCTACTACCGTGATTTTGCCCGCAGTCGCCATCATAGGGTTAAAGTTAGCGGCGGTTTTGCGGAACACTAAGTTACCCATAGTATCGGCTTTCCAAGCGCGAACGAGGGCAAAATCGGCGGTCAGAGACTCTTCTAACACATAGTGACGGCCTTTGATTTCACGGGTTTCTTTGCCTTCCGCCACGGGGGTACCGTAGCCTGTGGCGGTGAAAAACGCCGGAATACCGGCACCGCCCGCGCGGATTTTTTCCGCCAGCGTGCCCTGCGGCGTTAAAATCACATTGAGTTCGCCCGAGAGCATTTGCTGTTCGAAAGTGGCGTTCTCACCTACGTAGGAGGCGATCATGGTCGAAATCTGACGGTGTTTTAACAATAAGCCCAGACCGAAATCATCCACACCAGCGTTGTTTGAAATGGCGGTTAAGCCCTTAACGCCCATCTTAACCATTTGATTGATTAAGCCTTCAGGAATACCGCACAAGCCAAAACCGCCAACCATAATGGTCATATCATCGGATAAACCTGCTAACGCTTCTTCATAGCTGCTGACGACTTTATTGAGTCCTGCCATTTTGATGTCCTTTAAATTGTTTTTCGTGTCCAATCATTTCTAGCACCTAGCACCTAGCACCTAGCACCTAGCACCTAGCACCTAGCACCTAGGCTTTAGCGCCCTGCAAGATTGCATTGGCGACTTTAGAGCCATTAAGACGATTTAATTGTTTGCTGATCCCAAAACCCGCTAATGCCAGTTTTTCTAAATCGATACCCGTCTTCAAACCGAGTCCGTGGAGCATATAGACCAAGTCTTCACTCGCCAGATTACCCGATGCGCCTTTTGCATACGGGCAACCACCTAGGCCTGCCACTGAGGCATCAAAGCTGCGCACGCCTAAGTCGAGGCAGGCGGTAATATTGGCTAATGCTTGGCCATAGGTGTCGTGGAAGTGCAGGGCGAGTTTTTCTACCGGCACTCGCTCCATCACGGCTTGCAGCATTTTACGGGCTTTTAACGGCGTGCCTACACCGATAGTGTCGCCGAGCGAAATTTCGTAACAGCCCATTTTGTAAAGGATTTCAGACACTCTTGCCACTTCGCTCGCCGCGATTTCCCCTTCATAGGGGCAGCCTAAAACGCAGGACACATAGCCACGCACTGGGATATTGGCGGCTTTTGCCATGTCCATCAACGGGATAAAGCGTTCAATCGACTCTTCAATCGAACAGTTGATATTGCGTTGGCTAAAGCTTTGTGACGCCGCACCAAAGATAGCGACTTCGGAAGCTTTTGCATCCAGCGCCAGCTCTAAGCCTTTGACATTGGGGGTGAGGGCGCTGTAAACCACGCCCGCTTGACGGCGAATTTGGCGCAATACGTCACCGCTATCGGCCATTTGTGGCACCCATTTGGGTGACACAAAACTGCCGGCTTCAATTCGCTTCACGCCCGCATTGGCGAGGGATTCAATCAAGGCGACTTTGGCCTGTGTTGGGACGGCGGCTTCATTCTGCAAGCCATCACGTGGCCCCATCTCGAATAAGCTAACCCTATCCGAGCTGGCGCTTAACGAGGTCGCGCTTAAGTTCGAAAGATCCAGCGCAGACATTTAGGCTTCCTCGCTCTGGGCTTTAGGCTCAACATGGAGCAGCACAGCGCCGTCGCTCACTAACTCGCCCGCCTTGAAGTAGAACTCGGTAACAATACCGTCGAAGGGCGCTTCGATGGTGTATTCCATCTTCATCGCTTCCATCACCAGTAGTCCTTGTCCCGCCTTCACCTCTGCACCGACTTCCACTAAGTGGGTCACAACTGTGCCGTTCATCGGCGCTTTGAGCTTATCTTCATTGCTGGATTCGGCCTCAACCACTTGGGTTTTAACCGCCCTGAAGTGATAACTGCCTGAGGGTAAAAACAGCGTAAAATCATCGCCCTGGGCGCTAACGGGCACTTTGCTCTTATGGCCGTTGATTTCGGCTAACAGTAAATCCTGCTTAAGCTCACCACTAAGGGACTTGCTGATATGACCTTCTTCCGTTGGCAGAGATAACTGATAGTGGTCGCCAAAGTCTAATAGCACCAATTGTTGTAACTCGTGGGCATCGTCGAGCAGGGCAATGGTATGCTGACTGACGCTGTTGAGTCTAAAGCCACTGACTTGGCCCCAAGGCGAGTAAGGATCGGCGCTATTAATTGCCTGTGCCTTGGCGGCTTCTTTACGGGCAAGCACTTGATACAGCGCGGCAAAAGCGATAGCCGTATCGGTTTCGCTCGAAGCACTGCCAATCAGCGCATCGCCGTAACGGTTGATAAAGTCAGTGCTAAAATCCGCCTTGGCGAAGGCGGGATGCTCAGCAATATTGGCCAAAAATTCAATATTGTGCTTAAGCCCGCTGATTTGATAGGACTCGAGGGCATGCACTAGGCGTTGCAGCGCGCGTGGACGCGATTCATCCCACACAATCAGTTTGGCGATCATAGGATCGTAGAAATTACTGATCACATCGTTTTCACGGATGCCGGAGTCGATACGCACGTATTTGCTTTGCTCGGGCTCGCGCAGAAAGTTGAGCTTACCGCTGGCGGGTAAAAACTCATTTTGCGGATCTTCGGCGTAAATACGCACCTCAAAGGCGTGGCCGTGGATACGCACTTCGTTCTGTTTGAGCGGTAAAGGCTGACCACTGGCGACCATTAACTGCCATCTGACTAAGTCTTGGCCCGTCACCATTTCGGTCACCGGATGCTCTACCTGTAGGCGAGTATTCATCTCCATAAAGTAGAAGCTATTGTCGGTATCTAACAGGAATTCAACGGTTCCCGCGCCAACATAATCGATGGCCTTGGCGGCGGCCACGGCGGCTTCACCCATTTGGGCGCGCAGTTCATCACTTAAACCGGGTGCTGGCGCTTCTTCGACCACTTTTTGATGGCGGCGCTGAATCGAGCAGTCGCGATCCGATAAGTAAATCGCATTGCCAAAGGTATCGGCAAACACTTGCACTTCGACATGGCGGGGCTGGCGTAAATAACGCTCCAGCAATAATTTATCGTTACCGAAGGAGGAGGCCGCTTCACGGCGCGCCGAGTTGATGGCGTCCATGATTTCGCCTTCATGCTCAACGATACGCATACCTTTGCCACCGCCACCGTAGGCGGCTTTAATCAGCATCGGGAAGCCGATTTTTAAGGCTTCGGCCTTGAGGGTGGCATCGGTTTGATCGTCGCCATGGTAGCCCGGCACTAAAGGCACTTGCGCCGCCGTCATAATGGCTTTGGCTGCACTCTTGCTACCCATGGCATAGATGGCATCGCTGCCTGGGCCAACAAACACGATTCCTGCTGCCTCACACTTGCGGGCAAAGTCGGCGTTTTCCGATAAAAAACCATAGCCTGGGTGAATGGCTTGCGCCTGAGCTTTTTTGGCGATTTCAATAATCAAGTCGCCCTTCAGGTAAGAATCCGCTGGGGCGCTGGCACCTAAGTAAAACGATTCGTCGGCCATGGCAACATGGCGGGCGTTTTTATCGGCATCGGAATATAAGGCTACGGTGCGAACGCCCATGGCCTGCGCGGTTTTGATAATGCGGCAGGCAATTTCACCACGGTTAGCAATTAAAAGCTTAGTGAACATGCTGTTAGTCAACATCAAAGAACTCCTTGAGTATCTGTTGGCGTGTGCCAGTTCGGCTGACGTTTTTCAAAAAAGGCGTTTAAACCTTCTTGGCCTTCATCAGATACCCGAATGCGGGCGATGCGCTCGCTGGTGTAATCAATCGTATCTTGGTCTATCACGCCGTCTTCGAGGCGGGCGAGTAGGGTCTTTACCCATGCCATGCCCTGCGGACTGTTGGCGAGCAGTGCGGTGATAATGGGCTGCGCTGCGGTCGCTAAATCGTCGTTTATCTCATGGATAACATTGAGTTTTAGCGCCGTTTGCGCATCAAAACGTTCCGCGGTCAGCATATAGCGGCGTGAGGCGCGATTGCCCATGGCGCGGGCAACGTAGGGGCTAATCACCGCAGGGATCAGCCCGAGTTTAACTTCGCTTAAGCAGAAGCTTGCGCGCTCGGTGGCGATGGCAATATCACTGGCGCAGATTAACCCAAGCGCGCCGCCAAAGGCTGCCCCTTGGACTAAGGCGATAGTGGGTTTTGGAAAGGTATCTAAATCCTGCATCAGCTTGGCCAGCGCCTTGGCGTCATTCAGGTTTTGCTCAAAATCCATCTTGGCTTGTTTGCGCATCCAGTTTAAGTCGGCGCCTGCGCTGAAGTTTTTGCCATTGGCTTTTAATACCAATAGTTTGCAGTCTTTGTGCTCGGCAAAATAACCGAGGACAGCGATCATTTCGCTGATCATCACCTCATCGAAGGCGTTGTGCACTTCTGCTCGGTTAAGGATTAACTCGCCTACGCCGTTATTCAGCGCATAGCTGACGTGCTGCAAATTAGCTAAGGATTGAGTGCTAGTGTTCTGGTGTTGTGTGTCAGTCATTATTATTCCCGTCATAGTAATTCCCTCTATGAGTGATACGTAAGGCATCGCAAGATGCGTTACATACGGAAGACGCCGAAGCGGGTGTCTTCGATAGGGGCATTTAATGCGGCTGACAGGGCAAGGCCCACCACATCACGGGTTTGCGCCGGGTCGATAATGCCGTCATCCCACAGGCGGGCACTGGCATGGTAGGGATGACCCTCTTTATCGTATTGGGCAATAATCGGTGCTTTAAAGGCTTTTTCATCCTCAGCAGACCATTCTTCACCTTTACGGGCTAAACCGTCGCGGCGCACTGTCGCTAATACGCCAGCGGCTTGTTCGCCACCCATCACAGAGATGCGCGCATTGGGCCACATCCACATCATGGTCGGCTCGAACGCGCGGCCACACATACCGTAGTTACCCGCGCCGTAGCTGCCACCGATAATCACAGTGAATTTAGGCACATTGGCGCAGGACACTGCGGTCACCATCTTGGCGCCGTGCTTAGCGATACCTTCGTGTTCGTACTTTTTACCCACCATAAAGCCGGTGATGTTTTGCAGGAACAGCAGCGGGATCTTGCGCTGGCAGCACAGCTCGATAAAGTGCGCGCCTTTTTGCGCCGATTCGGAGAATAAAATGCCGTTGTTGGCCACAATCCCCACGGGATAGCCGTGAATGCGGGCAAAACCACAAACTAGGGTTGCGCCATAGTTGGCCTTAAACTCATCGAAATCCGAGTCGTCGACGATGCGAGCGATCACTTCTTTCACATCGAAGGGCTTTTTCAGATCGGTGCCGACAATGCCGTAGAGTTCGTTGATATCAAACTTCGGTGGCTTAACCGGGCTTAGCAGACTGTTGATTTGTTTTTGATGATTCAGACGCAGCACTGCGCGGCGGGCAAGCTCTAATGCATGCTCATCGTTTTGGGCTAAGTGATCCGCCACACCTGAAATTTTAGTGTGTACATCGGCGCCGCCAAGTTCTTCAGCGCTGACTTCTTCACCGGTCGCGGCTTTCACTAACGGCGGTCCAGCTAGGAAGATAGTGCCTTGTTCTTTAACGATAATCGATTCATCGGCCATGGCAGGAACATAGGCGCCGCCCGCGGTACACAGACCCATCACCACCGCAATTTGTGGAATGCCCTTGGCGGACATTTGCGCTTGATTGTAGAAAATCCGGCCGAAATGGTCGCGGTCTGGAAAAACTTCATCCTGACGGGGCAAGTTAGCACCGCCCGAGTCGACTAAATAGATACAGGGCAGATGGCAGCGACTGGCAATCTCTTGTGCCCTTAAGTGTTTTTTGACTGTGATAGGGTAGTAAGTGCCGCCTTTGACCGTGGCATCGTTGGCGATAATCATGCACTCTACGCCGCTCACGCGGCCAATGCCTGCAATGATGCCTGCGGCGGGCACTTCTTCGTCATAGACTTCAAATGCCGCAAATTGCGACAATTCTAAAAAGGGCGAACCTGCGTCGAGGAGTTTCTCAACCCGTTGACGAGGAAGGAGTTTACCGCGGGCCAAATGGCGCTCTAGGGCAACGGGGCCACCGCCGAGTTCAATTTTGGCGAGCTTGGTTTTGAGATCGGCCACGAGGGCGGCCATATCGTCGGATTTGGCTTTAAATTCATCGCTACGGGCGTTGATACGACTGCTTAATTGCGTCACGTTGATTGTCCTTATAAAGCGGTAACTCAGTATCCGTTGGCTCGGTGGGCGAGGGGCATGAAAGGCTAAAGCTCGTCATGCACCATTCGCCCTGAGCTGCTTATTTCGATTCGTTAAAGAGCTCGCGGCCAATCAGCATACGGCGAATTTCTGAGGTGCCGGCGCCAATCTCATAGAGTTTGGCATCGCGCAGTAAGCGGCCAGTGGCATACTCGTTGACGTAACCGTTACCGCCGAGTAATTGGATGGCATCCAGTGCCATTTTGGTGGCCAGCTCCGCGCTGTAGAGAATGGCGCCCGCGGCGTCTTTGCGGGTGGTTTCACCACGATCGCAGGATTTCGCCACGCTATACACATAGGCCTTAGCGGCGTTCATACCGGTGTACATATCGGCTAATTTGCCTTGTACTAATTGGAATTCACCGATGGATTTACCAAATTGCTCACGCTCGTGGATATAAGGTACGACGATGTCCATACAGGCGTTCATAATCCCAAGCGGGCCGCCTGAGAGCACGACGCGTTCGTAATCTAAGCCGCTCATCAGCACTTTGACACCATTGTTGAGGCCGCCGAGAATGTTTTCCTCTGGCACTTCGACATCTTCAAACACCAGTTCACAGGTGTTTGAACCGCGCATGCCCAGTTTGTCGAGTTTTTGCGCTTGGCTGAAACCTTTAAAGCCACGCTCAACGATAAAGGCGGTGATACCGTGGGCGCCTTTGGTTAAGTCGGTTTTGGCATAAATCACATAGGTATTGGCATCGGGACCGTTGGTGATCCACATTTTGTTGCCGTTGAGGATATAACGATCGCCTTCTTTACGGGCGTGTAGCTTCATTGAAACCACATCTGACCCTGCATTGGGCTCACTCATTGCCAGTGCGCCGATATGCTCACCGCTCACTAGTTTGGGTAAATATTTGGCTTTTTGTGCAGCATTACCGTTACGGTTAATTTGGTTGACGCACAGGTTAGAGTGGGCGCCGTAACTTAAGCCGATAGAGGCCGAGGCGCGGGAAATCTCTTCCATGGCGACCACGTGGGCAAGATAGCCCATATTTGCGCCGCCGTATTCCTCAGGCACAGTCACACCTAAAAGCCCCATCCCACCCAGCACGGGCCAAAGTTCATTGGGAAAGGCATTGTCGTGATCCACTTTCGCAGCAATCGGTGCGATTTCATTCGCGGCAAAATCCTGCACCGCATCGCGCAGCATATCGACATCTTCGCCTAGGCCAAAATTAAGACTGGTGTAGAGTGAGTTCATTGCTTGTGTCCTTTCTGATGTTCTAATTTATATTTTTATGATTATTAGGTGCTTGAGTCTTTAAATCTGTCTTGCTTTGCGTGATGTATCCCTGTCACGCGGTCGTACCAACTGATGTGCTCGTTAATGTTATGCTCGCAAGCCTCGAAGGCATTAGGCCTTAGCCTTGCTTTCTTCTAGGGCGAGGCGGCATTGCTGCTCGGCTGAATTTAGCTCCATCAGGACCACTTTAATGTCGTCCATTTGCTGTTGCAGGGCGGATTTTTTCTCTTCCACTAGGGCGAGCATGGTATTGAGCTGGGTGGTGCTGCTCTTATCGGCGTCGTAAAGTTCGAATAGGCGACGAGTTTCTGCGAGAGAGAACCCAAGGCGCTTGCCGCGCAGGATTAGTTTGAGTCGCACCCTGTCCTTAAGACTGTAAATACGGGTTTGACCGCGACGTTTAGGTTTTAGTAAACCTTGGTCTTCGTAAAAACGAATGCTTCGGGTCGTGATATCAAACTCTTTGGAGAGATCACTGATCGAATAAGTCGTTTGTGGCGTGTTAGTTGCGCTCATTCAGGCACCTTAGTTAATCATTTTTAAGCAAGATATATGAAGTTTACGTAAAGGTAAAGATTGTGGTATGGTTAGTCGATTTTTTTTGTCAATTCTTGTTGCCACTTGGCTCAAGCTGTGTTGTTTAACATGTTGATAAATATTACGTTAGCTTGAACTCAAACAAGTGTTTTTTTAGGTGAGTCCCCCCATATTGCCTTAAGGCTCCACGGGGGAAGAGAACTTATTAAGTGGTGGCGTTAAGGCAGGCGTGTAAGCCGTTATTCCAACGTATTGAGCAAACCATCATCGGCTAACACACTCTCATAGGTTGGGCGATTTAATGCTTCGATAAGTACCGGGTCACGTGTGTATATATCATTGTAAAATTTAATTTTTCCGTTTTTGATGGTCACGGTCCAATACATAATCAAAATATCTAAGGGCTGATCTAAAAACAGGTTTTCTGTTTTTCCCTCTGCAAGTTTGCGATTGAGCGTTTCGCTGGACCAATTCGCATTGGCGCTCAGCAGTTTATCGGCGAGCACGAGAGGATCTTTCACTCGAATACAACCGTGACTGAAGGCTCTATTGGTTTGCTCGAATAGATTTTTCGATGGCGTATCATGCAGATAAATTGAATATTGGTTTGGGAAGATAAATTTAACTAAACCAAGGGAGTTATCTTCCCCTGGCCCCTGCACAAACCAGTAGGGAAAGTTTTTGCGGGTCATACTGTGCCAATCGATGCCGCGAGCATCGACGGGCGTGCCCGAGGCTTCGACGACTTTAAAGTGCTTTTTTTGCAGATAATCGGGATCTTTACGTAAGTGGTTGATGATCTCCGTGGAGATACTGCGGGGCACGGTCCAAGTGGGATTCACAACCACATATTTTAATTTGGATTTAAACAATGGCGTCTTTGCGTCGATTTTGCCGATGATAATGTCGGTGCGCCAGTTTAAGTTATTGTCTTTAAATAGTAATAATTCGTAGCCAGCCAAATTAACCAGCAGATAGTTTGCCGGCAAGTTGGCTGATAGCCAGCGGGCACGCTCGAGGTTAATGCGGATCTGCTCGACCCTTTGTGTATAGGGAACATTTAACGCCGCCATTGTGCCTGCGCCTATCACCCCATCGGCCTTAAGGCTGTGGTCAGTTTGAAATTGACGTACCGCAGCTTCAAGCGTGCTGTCATAAGTTAATGGCTCGTTCACGGCGGCGCTATTCTCCGCTGGCGAGCTTGCTGCTAAGTAACCTAACTCTTTTAGCCGTGTGGCAATGCCTGGTACCGAGGGGGAAGTGCTGCCGGGTTTAATGACTTCCGTATAAGGAATCGTGGTAAAGGGATAGCGAGCGGCCAAGTCTTTGTACTGGGCAAGATACTGTTTAAGCTGGTGATATGGCGCAATCTTAGGCGCTAAGCCTGTAATCGCCTCGGCCACAGTGTGCGCTTTAATGTGTTCTTCAAGCTGTTTTAATGTGGTATCAAAATCCAGATGAGCTTCATCATAGTTCCAAGTTTTGCCGAGCATACTGGGATTGACTTTGCCATTAAGTAAATGAATAGCATAGGTAATAATTCCATCGGTTAGCAGCACTTCAAATACACTACTGCGATACTCATCTTGCCAATTCGATGCTCTCAGTTGTTGGTAAAGTTCGACCAACTTGGGATAGTGGTAATCTTCCTTCGCAAGACCCTCTTCATCGGCACTTTTAATTACATCGAGTAGCGTGCCTGCATAGTCTTTATCCTCCCAGAGTGCTTGATATTGGCGCACTTGATAGACCCGTGAGAGTAACTTAGCGCTGATGATCTGAGTGTTATCTACGTTAGCCCGCTCACCGATAGACAGGGGTTCGAGTAATGCTTCAAGTTGTTGTGTCGAAGCAAAACAAGCGGTACTGACGAGATTGATGAATAGGAGTAGACCGAGTTTGACTTGGCTGAAGCGGCGCATAATGAGTATTTCTTTCCGTGAAAAATCCATTAAAGACATAAGATTATGTGGAAGTCTTCTACACGGCAAGTGTTAGATGGTCTATCTCTTCGGATTTATTTTTTAACCCCAGTATATCCCTTAGTCTAATGGGGGAATAATGCGTGGCAGGTCATAATCAACCTCGGAAGGAAGGGGAGAGTTTCATCTGTGTTGACACGGATGAGTGTCATGATGGGAGGCCTTATGACAGATGTTGGACAACAATTACATCAGACATCTATTGCGAACAAACAGGCATTTTGGCAACAAGCAGCCAAGGCCTTAGATTGGGTTACGCCAAGCAAACAAATATTAGATGAAAGCGAGGCACCATTTTACCATTGGTTTAGCGATGGTGAGTTAAACACGTGTTATAACGCCATAGACCGACATGTGTTAGCGGGACGTGGTGAGCAGATTGCGATTCATTACGTTAGCCCGGTAACCGAAACCGAATACAGTATTACCTATCACGAACTGCAGGCTCAGGTAGCAAGGCTTGCAGGGTATTTGCGTACTATAGGGGTGACAAAGGGTGATCGGGTGGTTATTTACATGCCGATGGTACCCGAAACGGCCTATGCCATGCTTGCCTGCGCGCGCATTGGCGCCATTCATTCGGTGGTATTTGGTGGCTTTGCGGCCAATGAACTTGCCACCCGTATCAATGATGCCAAACCTAAGTTGGTAATGTCTGCCTCCTGCGGGATTGAACCTTCAGGGGTGGTGCCCTATAAGCCCTTACTAGATAAAGCATTAAATGAAGCGGTGCACAAGGTTGAGCATTGCTTGATTTTAAACCGCCCTCAATATGAAGCGCAGATGCAAACTGGTCGAGACGCCGATTGGCAGACCGCGCTTAAAGGATGCGAAAGCGTTGACTGCGTCACGGTAAATGCTACCGATCCTTTATATGTGCTCTATACCTCTGGCACTACAGGCCAACCTAAAGGGGTGGTGCGTGACAATGGCGGTCATGCGGTCGCATTAGCTTGGTCGATGGCCAATATTTATGATATTCATCAAGGCGATGTGTTTTGGGCGGCATCGGATGTGGGTTGGGTTGTTGGTCATTCCTATATTGTTTATGGTCCGTTACTCGTGGGGGCGACCACGCTGTTATATGAAGGCAAACCCGTTGGTACACCCGACCCCGGCGCCTTTTGGCGTACGATTGCCAAGTATCAAGTCAAAAGCTTTTTCACCGCGCCCACGGCGATTCGCGCTATTAAGCGTGAAGATCCCGACGGCGAATTTATTCAAGGTGTTGATTTAAGCTGCTTGAAGAATGTCTTTTTAGCTGGGGAGCGCTGCGATCCCGACACCCTGCATTGGGCTGAAGACAAGTTGCATAAGCCGGTTATTGATCATTGGTGGCAAACTGAAACAGGTTGGCCAGTAGCCGCAAATCTAATGGGGGTGGCGCCGATTGCCGTTAAAGCCGGCTCACCGGGGCGACCCGTGCCTGGATACGAAGTTGATGTCGTCGATGAGCTAGGGGTTAAAGTGGCGGCGAATGTCTCTGGCAATGTGGTGATAAAATTACCCTTGCCACCGGGCACGCTCACAACGCTCTGGCAAAATAATAAACGTTATCAGGATAGTTACTTATCCATGTACCCAGGCTATTACCTTACGGGTGATGCGGGCTACATGGATGAAGAGGGTTATCTCTACATTATGAGCCGCATCGATGACATTATTAACGTTGCGGGTCATCGTCTCTCTACTGGGCGGTTTGAAGAGGTGCTGTGCCAGCATCCCGATGTGGCCGAAGCCGCAGTGATTGGTGTTGATGACAAATTAAAGGGCCAAGTGCCATTAGGCTTAGTGGTACTTAAAAAGGGCGTGACTATTACGGATGAGGAGCTGCATAAGCAGTTAATTGCCCTCGTTCGCCAAGAAATTGGTCCCGTTGCGTCCTTTAGGTTGGTGAGCGCGATTCAAAAGCTGCCGAAAACCCGCTTGGGTAAAATCCTGCGCGGCACTATGCGTAAAATTGCTGATAATCAGCAATATACGGCGCCAGCGACCATTGAAGATCCGCAGACCCTCGATTTAGTCCGCACGACCTTAACCCGCATGGGCTATGCCGATGCTTTAGTGGGCTAGAGTGAGCGGCTCAAGTTAACGACTTAAAAAGTTAAGATCGTCAAACAAAAGAGCAAGCGATAGTCTTTTTAGATTATCGCTTTCTTATTTAGATTTAGACGAATGCTTAGATCACTTGCCCTTATTCGTCACATTTTGGTAGTCTAGCCAGCATTCTTAATAGAGCTTTGCGTCGACAGTGCACTATTAAGGCGCCGGATCTTAAGCGGTACTGCGGACATTCATTATCCTTATTGCTTTTGACCCATTAACATTTCACAACGGCTTAGGGACGACCCTAAATACGCCGATATCAATTTGGGGACGACCCCGTATGGGAGTTCTCTATGAGCTGGTTACTGTTAATTCTTGCTGGACTTTTTGAAATTGGTTGGGCCATCGGACTCAAATACACCGATGGTTTTACTCGCTTGTGGCCGAGTGTGTTTACTTTGCTCTCCATGGCGTTCAGTGTGTTGCTACTGGGCCTCGCCGTTAAGCAATTGCCGATAGGCACGGCTTATGGGGTGTGGGTTGGCATAGGTGCCATGGGCACGGCAATTGCGGGCATTATTCTCTTAGGCGAGGGAGTGAGCTTGCTGAAAATCGCCAGCTTAATCCTCATTTTGCTTGGCGTACTCGGCTTAAAACTCGCTCATTAATCAATTTACTTCCCCAAGGAAGAACTTGCCCAAGATGTATACGATTGGTAAAGATGTTTATGAGATTTGGGAATATTCTCCTGAAAAAACAACACATCTTGATTTGCAATCGAGTTTGCCAATCGTATGCATCGTCTCTTCTCTCTGGTAATTAAGTTACAAAGGCCGATATAATTACTGCTCCAAATTGGTTATTTCTAACCTCTGTGACCCGTGGGAATTATATAATGCAAAACCACAGCAATCTTAATGACATTGGCGTGATAGGCCTTGGCGTAATGGGTAAAAACCTTGCGCTAAACATCGCCGACAATCAATATCGCGTCAGTGCCTTCGATCTCGATCCTGTTAAAGTCAACGGGGTTTTACAACAAGAAAAACAAGAACGTGTAGGACAGGATCTGCGTATTACAGGCTGTGCTAATCTTTCAGAAATGTTAGCCAGCCTCACTCATCCCCGTATTCTCGTGCTATCTGTCCCTGCGGGTGCACCTGTGGATGGGGTATGTCATGCCCTGATTTCTGCTGGTATCGAAGCGGACGACATCGTAATCGATACGGGCAATAGTCTTTGGACTGACACCGTTGAACGCGAAAAGCGTTATCAAGGCAAATTTATCTTCTTCAGCTCAGCCGTTTCGGGCGGTGAGGTTGGTGCCCGTTTTGGGCCTTCATTAATGCCAAGTGGCGATCTTGGTGCATGGCAACATGTTGCGCCGATTTGGAAGGCTATTGCCGCTAAGGTTGACCCTAAAACGGGGCTGCCGATTGAGCGTTTTGAGCCGGGAAATCCGGTGACCGAAGGCGAACCTTGCACGACCTATATTGGGCCTGCGGGTGCTGGGCATTATGTGAAAATGGTGCATAACGGCATTGAATACGCCGATATGCAACTGATTTGCGAAGCCTATCAGTTAATGCACGATGGCTTAGGCATGAGCGCAGCACAGGTAGGTGAGGTGTTTGAACGCTGGAATAAGGGCAGTTTAAACAGTTATCTGATGGGGATCAGCGCCGAGGTGCTCAAACAGGCGGATCCGCTAACGGGTAAACCGTTAGTTGAGATGATCCTCGATAAAGCAGGGCAGAAGGGCACTGGACTTTGGACTGCGGTCAGCAGTTTACAAATAGGTTGTCCGGCTCCCACTATTGCCGAAGCGGTTTATGCGCGCGCGGTGAGCACCCAAAAATCCCTTCGTGTTGAGCTCAGTAAAAAGCTTGCGGGCCCCTTATCTCCTGCGATGGATGAAAACCAAAAAGCCGTCTTAATCGATGCCTTAGAGAGTGCGCTCTATTGCGCTAAGGTCTGTTGCTACGCTCAAGGTTTCCAACTGATGGCGATGACGGCGCAGGAGCAAAAATGGCAACTCGATTTTGCTGAGATCGCGAAAATCTGGCGTGCGGGTTGTATTATTCGTGCCACCTTCTTGCAATCGATAACCCAAGCTTATCAAGCGGATGCTGACTTAAGTTGTTTGTTAATGGCAGACACCTTTGCAACTACCTTATCAGAAAAACAAACAGCGTGGCGCAGTGCTGTGGCGGCGGCGGTTATGCAAGGGATCCCTGTGCCTTGCATTAGCTCGGCACTGGCCTATTACGACAGTTATCGCAGTGAGACCTTGCCAGCTAATTTGCTCCAAGGACAACGGGACTTTTTTGGTGCCCATACTTTTGAGCGTTTAGATAAGCCAGCCGGTGAGAAATACCATTTAGATTGGAGTGCCACAAACAGAGTTTTAATTAAACTCTAGATAGAATAATTTGAATAGCCCCTAGAAATAGGGGCTTTTTTATTGGTCGTATCTGTTTAATAACTCAAACTTGTTTTATAAATGTTAATAACCTGACGCTTTAACCGTTTGCCATTCTATATTTTGGGACGGTTTAATTTTGCTGTTTTAATATTTTTAAAGAATTTGAAGATTCAAAATGTAAAAATTTATGTAATTTAAACGGTTTGTTGTCTTGTAATTTTAAAAAACATATAAATTTATCATGTTTTTGTTTTCAATATGTTTTTTGATGTCTTATTTATTATCAGTCTTTATCTGTTCTTAATTTCATCTGCTGCTAAAATAATCGAATAAACCTATTCAGTCTTTCATTCTGTTTATATTTGTTTTCATAATTATTTCCTTTGTGTTAAATCTTTGCTTCCCATTTGATGCTTGTATTTTATAAGAGTTCATAGGGTATAACTAAAATAACAGAACTTAATGCGGAATAATGTTAATCAACATTATCACGCCAAATTAAGTTGTAATAAGTAATGAGAAGAAGGAATGTCTATTATGCGTATGTCCATTGTTGCATTAAGCATCACGGCGGCCTTATTGGCTGGCTGTGGGAGCGATGATAAGAAGACTCCGGCACCTGTGCCTAAAGTGAATACTGCCCCGACCACAGCGGATATGACTGTTGATGTGTCACAGTCGATTCTTTTTACTGGAAAACTTGAGGGGACGGATGTCGAAGGTGGTTTAACTTATTCTTTAGTGGACCCTGCTGATCTCAAACTCGGCACCTTTACGCTAGTCAATAAAAGCACGGGTGAATTTACCTATGCATCTGATGCCAATGAAGGGACAGAGGTGGTTCGGTTCAAAGTCTCCGATGGCCAATTACAGGCTGAAGCCAATCTGACAATCAATATTAAGCATGGCGATCCACTCTTTACCTACCAATGGCATTTAAAAAATACTGGGCAGAATGCTTTTGCGGCTAACCGCGGTGTTGCCGGTGAAGATATGAATGTGAGCGGTGCAATTTCAGATAATGCTATGGGACAAGGTGTGATTGTCGCGGTGGTCGATAGCGGCTTAGAAATTGCTCACCCAGATCTAACAAATAACACTGTAAATGGTGGTTCATACAATTTAATTACAGGTACTGTTGATCCAACACCTTTCTCTGGGTCTGCTACAGCAGCTCATGGTACAGCAGTAGGAGGGATTATTGCTGCAGAAGGTTGGAACGGTATTGGTGGTCGCGGTGTGGCACCTAAGGCAAAATTAATTGGCTTTAACTTTTTAGATGAAGATCCAACGGGTAAAGTGACAAACGTACAAACATTTGAAAACTTTGCTAAATCCCACGGTGCCAGTGCCTATAGCGATAGTGCACGCGTTTTTAACCAAAGCTATGGTTACAGCGTGCCATTCCCTCATGGGTTTGATGAGGATGAAACCGAAGTTTATCAAGATATTGCAACGCAAAGCTTCGATGGCAAAGGCAGTATTTTCGTTAAGTCCGCGGGTAATGGGTATGACTACTATCGTTTCCGTACTTTCTGGTTACCGGGAGATTACTTCACGGCAACGACGGAAAATCCCGCTAACCACGGCTTACCTTTCCATAATTCCAACATGTCCTCTGACAATGCTAACGTTTATAACTTAGTTGTTAGTGCAATTAATGCTAAGGGTAAACTTTCTAGCTATTCATCCGTGGGCTCGAATATTTTTGTCACAGCACCTGGTGGTGAGTATGGTGATAATGATCCTGCGATTGTTACAACCGACTTTATGGGATGTGTGAAGGGCTCTGCAATCGCAGAAGATAGACCAAGCACGCCATTCCACGGTGGTTTAAACCCGTTAAACCCCAATTGTGATTACACATCGACAATGAATGGTACCTCGTCTGCGGCACCTAACACTTCGGGAGCTGTCGCTGTCATTATGAGTGCTAATCCAGATCTCACTTGGCGTGATATTCGCTATATTTTGGCGAAGACAGCTACCAAAGTTGATGCGGATATTGCGCCTAAAACCGTGACCATTGGTGAGGGTGAAGGTGCGCCAGTGTATGCGGCTATCCCTAGTTGGTTACAAAACGCGGCGGGTTTTTCATTCCATAACCTCTATGGTTTTGGTCGAGTGAATTTAACTGAAGCCGTTAAGCTCGCCAAATCCTATGCACAGGACTTAGGCGACTATGTCGTAACCGAGTGGCAAGCAAGCGCAGCGCTCACCAAAGCGATTCCCGATGCTGATATTAATGGCGTGACGGATACCCAAGTAGTCGCTGACGATTTAGTGATTGAAGCCGTGCAAATTGAGCTGACTGCCGATCACCTGCGTCTACCTGATTTAGCGGTAGAGCTGATTTCGCCTGCAGGTACTAAGAGTGTGTTGATGACACCTTATAACGGTTTAGTTTACCAAGGGGTGATGGATAAGAATGATCCGGATGATCTTGTTAAAGGCTATGATGCAACACCTATGTTATCAAATGCCTTCTATGGCGAATCATCAAAAGGTGAATGGACAATCAAGCTAATTGATGTGAATAGCGGTAGCTATCGATTTGTTAAATACGATCAAGGCTATATCTCAATCCCTAACGAAGCCGATGGCAAACTGAAAGGTTGGTCAATTCGTTTCCATGGCCATGCCGCCAAGTCTGCATCTTAAGGAGTAACCAATGAAAGCGTTAAATTTATCATTAGTAGCTGTTGCACTTTCACTGTCAGTTCAAGCAATGGCACATGACAAGATCGAACTCACTGAACCTCAAGCTGAGTCTAAAGGTGTTCAAGTGAGCCGTGCCGAGTTTCTCGGTTTAGATACACCCTACTTTGTTAAAACTGAGACTGGGATTAAACAGGCTAAGCAATTGGTTAAAGGGCAGAAAGTAGTGACTCAATCGGGTAAACCCTTTGCCGAAATGACCGGAAAGTTAGTGGTTAAACTAAAACCAGGTGTATCAGCCGATGATTTTGCTAAGACTCACGGTTTAAAAGTTGATTGGCAGAATGACAATAACTTATTGCTGCTGGCCGCCGAAGAAGGTACTGATTTAATTGGCTTAATTCAAGCGGTTAAAGCCTCGCCTGAAGTGGAGCGTGCTAAGTTAGATCGCGCACTCGCCAAGCAAGAAATTCAGTAAGCCATTTAGCGAAGTTAAAAGGTGAATAAAGGGCCGCAAGGCCCTTTATTATGAGTTAATTATTAATATGAGCCTATTAATATCAGAGGCTTTATCGTAAAACGACCAATAATATAACCGCTTAGCGCTAAACTATCTGGTTCACCATGGGTTTAGAGATTACAATCTGCTTCTATGCCTTGGGGCCGTGCTTCACTCGGCTTTAGCGCATGATTAACATGGACCATGTTTGCATTATTCCATGTACTTTTCCATACGAGTGGTTGCATTGTTCAGCCCGAAGGTCTCACCAACTCAAGTCTCAATATGAACTACTGGAATAGCGATAACTTTGAAGGATTAAAGTCGATAGGGACTCAGTATTCGGCTCTGAAGGGGTATGAACTTTTTGGCCAATATTGCCTGCAAAAAGAGCAAGGACTAAAGAAGCAAGCGATTGCGACGGTGAACACATTTGTGTCGCACTGCAAGAGCCAATCCTTGACTAAACAAAGGCAAATAGCTGAAGAACTATCATCCTTAGGTTATTGGCAGCGTGAAACACACCAGTTACTCGCTTACCCCCTCACCGTATTGCTCAAAAATGTGCTGGCCCAATGGGCGGTAGATGAGCCCAATAATCCCATTCCCCACAAATGGTTAGGCTATATTGGTGAGGATATCGCCTCCTATGAAAGGGCGCTGACGCTCGAGCCGGCCGATGAAATTTGCCTCACTCAAGTCGCGTTGTCCCATTTAAGCAGTGTCGATTTTCAGACTCACCATCTATCTGAATCTGTGTTGCTGGGGGATATATCGCGGGCAAAAGATTCGTTAGCGTCAGCACACACATTAATCGAGCGATTACAAACGCAGGAGAGTAAATCAAGGCTGCAAAACAGGCATGATTATTACCAGTCAATGATAAATTGCTGGGAGGAGTATTCCACTCATACTGTGGCTGAGTCGTTTCCGGATTGGTGCGCCGCTAAAGGCGAGCAGTTTGATTTTTGGTCAATTATTTATTATCGGCGCTGAGTTAATTGCTAGTTGGATTGCATGACTGAGTAATATGTGAAGCAAATTGCGTCATCGCGGCTGCAAATTACGCGATAAAACAACAATAGGCTTTTACTGAATAAGCATGATGAAAAGCGCATCAGAGTGTCACGCGCATTTATTTAAGTGCTCCTTTAGGCTGAACTGTTAGCTTCTATCAAGGCAGCCAGCCTTCAAAATATGACTGATTAACGAATGTCATATTCAGATTACATATACAGATTACATATACAGATAGTGTGATATCAAAAGAGGTCAATTATCAGCTTGGCTTAACGGCTAGTTGCACTAAATTGTCCCATAGCGCCTGTGCCACAGGGCCTAGTGGTGAGTGGGGCGGCCGCATCACATAGTAATCGAGTTGGATCAGGTTTTGTCTTTCTTGTAGTTCAAGCTGTTGTAAGCTTCCTTCTGCGATGGCTTCTTCGACCATATAATGGGGAAGTTTTCCCCATCCCATCCCTCCTTGAATAAGCATTTTCTTCGTATAAAAATCATTCACATACCAACGGCGCTGCCCAGCTTGCACCCCAAATTCGATATTGGCGGTGCCAGTGCCAGTATCTTGGATCACAATTTGGTACTCGTTCACCAATTGCCTTACATGACTTAGATTGGGATAACGGCTCAGTAAACGGGGGGAAGCAACATCCAATAAACTCCCTGAAAATAAATAACCAAGCTCATAATGGCTTGAGCGAAGCAGCTCAATACCGCCAGCTGAAATCGCAATATCGGCTTTGCCTTGATTTAGGGCTTCGAGTGCCCCAGTTAAATACTCTTGTTTAAGAATAATTTGTGTATGTGGAAACTCATTTTGTGTGCGCTCTAACATCGGCAAGATTCGAGCAAGATTAAAGGAGGCCTCAAAGGCTAAGGTGATACTGGCCTCGTTACCTTTGGCTAAATGCTTGGCCACTTGGCGCATTTCCTGCGCTTCATTCAGTACGCGCTGGGCGTATTGCAATAGCTTTCGTCCCTCTTGGGTCAGTGCTAACCGATAACCTTGGCGGTCGAACAACACTACATCTAGCTGGGATTCCAATTGTTTAATGCTCTGACTGATCGCAGGCTGGGTCTTATGGAGTTTGTCACTGGCGGCCTTTAGCGAGCCAGCGAGGGCGACGGTATTGAACATCAGCAGCTGTTCTAAGGTCATGGCAATACTCTTAAACAGATAAAGAATTATTTTAAAAGATGTTAGATATTATTCCATATTTATTTATTTTTTGTGGGCGCATAATCTCGCCATATGACAGTAGTGAGCACAAAATACGAGCCCACTACTTTGCGTTTAGAGTACTGTTTAACCTGAACTCGGGATAACGAGTGTCGAAAAATCTAAATTTAACAAACAAAATCAATGCTATAAATGATTTCTTTGAAAAGAGGAATCTTTTTTCTGACTGAATGCGCAGATTTTTGCGCATATCAAGGCGCTCTGTCGTATGCCATAGCGAGCTATGGTTAGACAGAGCAACGCAGAGAGGCCCGAAAAGATGCCTATTCAGCGGCTCTACTTATCCCGAGCTCAGGTTGTTTAGCAAGAGTTTATACGGAATTAGGTCTAAAAGTGATGAGCAATGAGGTCGTTATGTCTATCAATCAATTATGTTTTGCCAAAAGTGAAAACAAAACCGCGGCTGAGGCTGACCCTCAAAAACTCTTTGTCTGTGCCAATACCTTAAATCGTGCGGCGGCTTTGGTAACGCTCGCCATGAGCATAGTGTTTTTATTCTCGGGCATGGGTAAGTTACTCAGCGTGCCGTTTTTCCATGCGCCCTTTAGCGTGATGAATTTACCAACGGGTTTTGGCTACTTTATCGGTGTGATTGAAGTGCTGGGCGCCATTGGTATTGGCTGGCGTGAATCTCGAGTCCTGTCGGCAACAGCATTACTGTCGGTGATGATGGGAGCCATTTATTACCACTTTAATTTTGAAGCTACCCTTAACGCGCTACCCGCATTGTTATTATCTGCCTTGCTTTTTTTAATCATCAAGTTAGATGAAACCGTCGATAGATTAGTGCGTTTTCAACGTCAGCTGGTGGACATAAAAGCGGTTTTCTGATTTTGGCCGCCGCGCAGACAAGTTTCAATTTACAAGTGACAACTCACTGTTTAATCAAGAGACATTTACTATGACGTACGCGAACTCGGCTCAAATGCCAGTGCTGTTTGTTCCCCATGGTGGCGGGCCTTTACCATTACTCAATGATGCAAATCATCGGGAATTACGGTCATATTTATCCAAGGTGGCAGAGACTATTCCCACGCCCAAGGCGATTGTTTTAGTTACCGCCCACTGGGAAGAGGCGCAGGTGACAGTGTCGAGCCATTCTCATCCTGGTATGCTGTTCGATTACTATGGTTTTCCCCCTGAGGCTTATACGCTTTCTTATCCTGCACCCGGTGAGCCGCAGCTTGCCGAAACCATTGCCAGTTTACTTAAGGCAAGCGGCATTGAGGTACGGTTGGATAATCAACGTGCCTTCGATCACGGCACCTTTGTGCCACTTAAGTTGATGTATCCTGAGGCCAACATTCCTGTGGTGCAAATGTCCTTAGTGCAGCATCTAGACTCGAGTGCCCATATTGCTATCGGTGAAGCATTGGCATCATTACGTACCCAAGGGGTGCTGATTGTGGGGTCTGGCATGTCGTTTCACAATATGCGCGCGTTTTTCTCCGGCGATCCTAAGGTGTTGCCTCGCAGCCAAGCGTTTGATACTTGGTTAACCGATGTAGTGACATCAGGCGATAACCACGCCAAGGCACAATTAATCGATTGGCAATCGGCGCCAGAGGCGCGTTTTAGTCACCCAAGGGAAGAGCATTTAATTCCTTTACATGTGTGTTTTGGGGCGGCGCATTTACAGACGCCAAAAGCCACGCATCAATTTAGTGGCGTGTTATTTAACACGGCAATCTCGGCTTATCTCTGGTCTTAATTTGTCCCTAAAAGCAAAAGGTTCATCATGTTGTGCGTTTGGCGCATCATGACGAACCTTTTTGTACTTTAACCTAGCTAATTGGTGGCTGGCTCTTACTCAGTAATGGGGACAACTCTGAGATGTTGGTATTCCAGCTTAAGCGGTAAACACCAGTCCCACACTGAATAGGGTACTGAAAATCATAGTAAGTTTTGCTGTGCGTCCCAATAGTGGATTAAGCGCCTCACCCGATACAGCATAGAAATCGCTACTGAGTTTACGGGCGATAAGCAGAGATAAACCCGCCAACAATACCGGTAATCCAGGCAGAATGCCCAGTAAGAATCCCGCGATCACTAAACCAAAGGGTAAGTAAATTAAGGCTTGATACAAGACTTTGGCCTGTGCCTCGCCAATCCTCACGGCTAGGGTATGTTTGCCCGCTTGGGTGTCGGTGCGAATATCGCGGGTGTTGTTAACTAACATAATGGCGGCGTTAAATAAGCCAATCGCACAGCCAAGTAGCCACGCATTCAAATTAGTATCACCTGCCTGCAAATAATAACTGCCGACCACAGCCACTAAGCCAAAAAACACAAAGGCGGCAACTTCGCCTAGCCCGTGTGAGGCTAAAGGATAAGGTCCGCCGCTGTAGCCGAGGGCGCCTAAAATCGCCGCCGCCGCTAAAATCGCTATTGGCCAACCACCGTGCCAAATCAAATAGGAACCTACTGTTAACGCGAGTAATAAGCAGAAGATCATCGCATTACGTACTTTATAGGCTGGGATCATCCCGCTTTGCGTCACGCGAACTGGGCCAATACGTTCGGCAGTATCGATACCATTTTTAAAATCAAAATAGTCATTGGCGAGGTTGACAGCGATCTGCAATAAAATCGCGCACAACATCGATGTCACGGCAATTAACCAACTGAAACGCTCAAGGTGCAGCGCCAGAATATTACCAATTAACAGGGGACCGATTGCCGCGGGTAAGGTGCGAGGTCTGATGGCTAAAATCCAAGGATTCATGATGTCTAGTCGTTATCTAAAAAGGAATGAGTAGTGAACAGCGCCATAGCATAACAAGAAATTACCCTAAAGTGAGTACTATCTAATACACGCATGTAATAGAGTTTGAATTGGCGCACAGATGTTTCGCGGTTAGGGAAAAGATTTGCCGCCAATGTCAAAGAAAATCCACATTGTCTGTGCTTTTATAGTTTATGCCGTTTACCCGTATGTCATTGGTAAAGCCAGTAACTTAACGCTGATAGAGCTTTGAGTGTAAGGCAAGTCATCGGGCTTAGCTGCCGGAGAATGAGCACGTCACCTTTATGTCAATGATAAGGATTCGATAGGATGCGTTTCGATAACCAAGTGGCGTTGATCACCGGAGCTGGCGCTGGGCTTGGGAGAGCCTATGCCATTATGTTGGCAGAGCGGGGCGCCAAAGTGGTGCTTGTCGACCAACCTAAGGTGTCCTCTAAACGCCCAAAACACCCAGATGCTGACTATAGCAATGATGAATTGCGCCAAACCCATGAGACGATTTTAAAACTCGGGGCCGAGTGCCTTTGCTTTGAGGTGGATGTCAGTCAACAGATGGATGTTAAGACTATGGTGAATAGCTTGCTTCAATGTTGGCAGGGCGTGGATATATTAATCAATAATGCCGGTGTTTATGGTGCTCGTCCTTTTGAGCATATTCAACAAGCTGAGTGGCAGCGGCAGTTTGACGTTGATGTTAATGGCAGTTTTTATCTGACTCAAGCAATATGGCCAGCGATGAAAGCACAGGGTTATGGCCGCATTTTGATGACAACGGGGGTTTCGGCACTCTTTGGTGATTTACACCAAGTCGCATTCAGTGCCGCCAAGATGGCTTTAGTGGGAATAGTAAACAGCCTATCGATAGAGGGCGAGCAATATAACATTTATATCAATAGCTTATGCCCTCAGGCATTAACGGCTATGACTCGAAAGCATTTAGCTCCTGCGATTCAACCGCTATTTTGCTTTGATACGCTGACTGCGACCGTGGCGTTTTTAGTGAGTCCAAAGGCCCCTAATGGTCAGCATTTATTGGCGGGCGCTGGCAGTGTCAGCCACGGCAGATTCGCTGAGTTTCAGTCTATCTACTTTAGTGAGGGACAATGTACGCCCGATAAACTCGTGAAATATTGGTCAGAACTTCACAATGCCTTTCCGGTTAATTTACATTCCTGTGGTGAGGATAAAGTGTTGGCTTGGTCAAAGCAGAGCGCTCTTGAGCATCATATAAAAATTGAGTAGTTCGGCGTGCGTTTTGTTAAATCGTTAACAAACACCATGCCAAGTGACTCCCTACTGGTCAGCCCTAGTCGAACTGGGTTACCCTTGGGTATTCATTGCTAATTTTCCGTAGGATCCCATGAGTCAGGTATTAGACGATCTCTTATCATTATTATCCCTTGAGCAAATCGAAATCGGGCTGTTTCGCGGTCAAAGTCAAGACCTAGGATTTGGGCATGTGTTTGGTGGGCAAGTCATGGGACAGGCCTTGAGCGCGGCTAAGCAAACCGTACTAGCAGAGCGGCAAGTGCATTCGCTCCACTCTTATTTTTTACGCGCAGGCGATGAGAAGTTACCCATAGTGTATGAAGTTGAAAATATGCGCGATGGAGGCAGCTTTAGTGCTAGGCGGGTGAGTGCAATACAAAAGGGACGGCCGATTTTTCATATGACCTGTTCCTTCCAAGAACCCGAGGTGGGTTTTGAACATCAAGCACAGATGCCGCAGGTGCCTGGCCCTGAAGGTTTATTAAATCAAAATGAGTTGGCTATGACCTTAAGGGATAAAGTCCCTGCAAGGATCCTTGAAAAGTTTATGGAAGACGCGCCAATTGAGATGCGCTTAGTCAACCCTCTGCATCCCTTCGCACCTAAAGAAACTGAGCCATATCGCTATGTGTGGTTAAGGGCGAATGGTGCAATGCCAACAGATAGTCATATCCATGAATATTTACTAGCCTATGCTTCCGACTTTAATTTTTTAGTCACGGCGGCTCAGCCCCATGGCGTGTCGTTTTTAACCCCGGGCATCCGCATGGCAACCATAGATCATGCGATGTGGTTCCACCGACCCATTAATATGGGAGAATGGTTGCTCTATAGTATCGATAGCCCAAATGCCAGTGGTGGGCGTGGGTATGTCCGAGGACAATTTTTTAATCAGCAGGGCGAGCTTGTCGCATCGACGACCCAAGAGGGGCTGATCCGTATGGTAAAAGGAAGCTAATATGTTACTGAAATTAAAAATATTTATTCTATTCTGTTTAAGCTCATTGACGATGACTGGTTGCGTAACGGTACAACCTGAACCTCCCATTATCATCAATGGTGCGGCGGGTTATTTAGAGAAAATTATCTTGCCACAAGGCAGTGAAATTACTATTGCCATTATCGATTTGAATACTCCGGGGGCCATTATTGCTCAAAAAAGCTTTAATATCGCCCGAGCACCTGTGCCATTTAAGTTCTTATTACCCGCGCAATCAATCGATAAACGTATTAATTATGGCGTAGTGGCTATGATCAAGTACCAGGACAAGGTGATTTTCCAGACCTATGATCGTTTCCCTGTGATTAATAATGGTAAATACACCACTGAAGTATTGATGAAGGCGGTGATGATTAATCAGTAAAGCATGTGTTATTTTAAAAAGCCCTTTTCGTAAGGGCTTTTTGTTTGGTAAATCGCGATTATTTTTTATTTCCTATCTCGAGCTTAATATCATTCATCTTGTTTGGTGTAGGGGTATTCGGTAACGTTGATGGCATAATGCGATTATTTATTGCGTTTATCATATGTAATTTTTAGCTATTTGAAATTATTTCATCTATAAATTTAAGTTGTTTTCTTATCTTTTAATCAGAATGCGTAACCGTTAATTCTCTCTTGATTCTCTATGCTACTTAATGGCGATAGATAACTTGTCTTTTATTTTTAAGTAGTTGCTAAAATTCCTTTTGTTTAAGTAAACAGTTTACCATTCGCTTATGTTTTAAAAATCGATTTTTTATTGAGTATGGCATGCTTATTAACTGTTTTTATGGGTAATTGTTCCGTTAATAAGGTGTTTCAATATGTATCACTCCGTGTTAAAACGCTGAGCTGAAGTTCTATTGGTAACAGAAATTTAATCGATTCCTGTACTGAATAAATATTAAAAATTGAACTTTATAGAAATAAATCGATATAGCGAAGGAAGCGACAATGAAAACAAAAATTGCACTAGCAGTGTCTATGGCACTGTTGTCATCTGCAGCAAATGCACAGACAGTATTATCTCCAACGGGTGAAACAATACAGTTAGATATTCCAGCCGAATTATCAAATGACTCAACTCGAGGCAGATTAACCGCAGTTAATAACCAAGATGTAAAATTTATTCCTGAACCAGAATTTGCCGAAGGTGAGCATACTTATATTGTTCGCTTACGTGACAGTGCTGTCGCGAATTATCAAGGGGAGATTCCTGGCTTCAAAGCAACTAGCCCACAACATATACAGTCGACCTCACAGGCAAAAGGCACAGGAAAGACTGGCAATGTTAAACTTAACGCCGCGGCTCCTGAGGTGAAAAACTACGTTAGTTTCCTTAAGGTTAAGCAAGAGCGCTTTTTGACGAGTGCCAGCGCAGCGATTGGTACACCGCTAGAGCCATTAACCACCTACCAATATGCACTCAATGGTATCGCTGTGCGTATGACGCAGGCGCAAGCGATAAAAATGGCTGAACTACCAGAGGTGATTTATATCGAACGTGAGCGTATTGAGCAGCTTGAGACCGATGTGAGTCAGGCACTGATCGGCTCCCCAAAGGTGTGGGACGGTAGTGCTACTGGTACCAAGGCAATGGGTGAGGGCGTGGTTGTGGCGATCATCGACTCAGGGATTAACTCTGATCATGCCTCGTTTGCCGATATTGGCGGGGATGGTTATGACCATACAAACCCCTTAGGCCAAGGGATTTATATTGGTGATTGTAAAACCGATTTTGCCAGCATGTGTAACGATAAGCTGATTGGTGTGCGTAGTTACCCCGAAATCACCGATATCTATGACGACGAAAAGATTTTTGGTGCGACGCCTCCCGCTAAAAATGGTGAAGACTACGGTGGTCATGGCTCGCATGTGGCCAGCACCGCGGCAGGGAATATCTTGCTTGATGTGCCTTATGTTGATGGAGAGGTTGGTAAGCTAGAAGGTGATGGTATCGCAACTGGCTTAAAGTTTGCGCAAATCTCTGGTGTGGCTCCCCATGCAAACATTATTGCATATCAAATCTGTAGACCTGGGGATGCGGGTGACAAGTATTCAGGTTGCCCGACTGTACCGATTCTGAAAGCCATAGATGATGCGATTAAAGATGGCGTGGATGTGATTAACTTCTCCATCAGTGGTGGCGGTAATCCATGGAATAGCGCCACTGAGCAGGGGTTTTTAGCGGCGCGTAATGCGGGCATTTTTGCTGCAGTCGCTGCTGGGAATACTCGTCCAGCAACCGCAACCAGTGCCGCAATCACCCAGTCACCTTATTCGACTCCCAAAAATGCCCCATGGTATACCTCGGTGGCTAACTCGACTCACAATCGTGAAGTGGTACATGAGCTGGAATTTAATGGTAAGACATTTGAATTCACCCCTGGCTCTGGCCCTGTGCAAACCGAAGTGGTTAAAGGACTTCCAGTGTTTGCTGGCTCTGTCGATGCGACCAATGTGGAAGGTTGTAAAGTCTTCCCCGCCGATGCCTTTAAAGACAAAATAGCGGTCATTAAACGGGGAACATGCGATTTTGCGACTAAAGTATCGGGTGCGTTAACTGCGGGTGCTAAAGCGGTGATCGTGTATAACCGTGATGGTGAAGGTAATGCGCGTTTTACCATGTCAGCATTAGAGAAATTAAATGTACCTGCGGTATTTATTGGTAACACCGATGGCGTAGCCTTAATCGAGGCCATGGCCGCCAATCCTGCTGTAGAGTTAACTTTAACCCCGACACCGCAAGCGATTAGCCGTGAGGCCGATGTGTTATCGGCTGGCTCACTGATTGGCCCAAATGCGACCAATGATGTGATTGTGCCTTCGGTGGCCGCGCCTGGTTCGGATATTTACGCTGCTTATTCTGATCAACAATTTGGTCACGATAAATCGGGCACAAATCCTGCCGACTTTACCCTCATGTCGGGCACTTCAATGGCAAGTCCCCATGTTGCGGGTGCTGGCGCACTGTTAAAGTCGCTGCATAAAGATTGGACGCCGGACAATATCCGCTCCGCATTAATGCTGACTGCAACGACCGCTCAGGCGATGAAAAAAGCCGATGCTAAAACCGTTGCCGATCCGTTTGACGTGGGCGCTGGCCGAATTCGCGTGGATTTAGCCGCTAAAGCCGGTTTAGTGATGGATGAAAGCGCACTGAACTATGAAATTGCAAATCCCTTATTGAACGGCGATCCTCGTAAGCTCAACGTGCCTAGTATGGCTGATTCTCGTTGTGTGAATACCTGTACTTGGACCCGTACCGTAACCGCAACCCAAGATGGTAGCTGGACGGCGAAGGGCCAAGCGGTGACTGATAAGCTGGCACTAACGGTATCGCCTGAAAGCTTTACCCTGAAAAAAGGTGCGAGCCAAACCATTACTGTCACCGCCGATGTAACGCAAGTGGGCGCAGATTGGGGCTTTGGCAACTTAGTGCTCGAGTCAGCTAACTACCCTACGGCGACTATGCCGATTGCGGCTAAGATTGGTAAGCGTAACCTGCCAAACTTGGTGAGCATTCAAGCGACTCGTAATGCGGATGAGATCACTCTTGAAGGCTTAAAGGCGGTGGATTTTGCTAGCGTTGGCGCCGAAGTGACAGGCCTCAAGCTAAGCCAAATCATGGAGTCAAGCGTGAAGCAAGACTCGAATAATGCTTCATATACAGATGATCTTGAAGATGGCGTCAAAGTGTTTAAGTTTGACGTTAATGAAAATGCACTGTATTTCCGAACCTCAATTAGCTACACCACATCGCCCGATCTTGATATGTATGTGCTACTCGATAAAAACGATGGCAGCAAACTTGCGCGAGCGGGCTCATCAGCCAGAGATGGTTCACAGGAAAGTGTCTTACTCAATAATCCGGTTAAGGGCACTTATTACGTCATTGTACAAAACTATACTGCTTCAACAGCCACGGCTGATGATGTGTTTGGTTTAAAACAATTGACCCTCTATGACACGGCTGAGGATAACCTCACTGCGACGCTTTCTGGCGATACCAATGACTTTGACGTTAAGCTGACGTGGAAGGATGCGCTCAAAGTCGGTGACGATGGTTTAGCTATGCTGACCTTCACCACTGGCGATGACAAAGTGGCACCAGTGAAGCTCCCCGTCGTCTTTGAACGTGTCGGTGATGATGTGCTGTCGCCTCTGGGCAATACGCTGAGCGGTCAGTTAACACCGGGCGTGGCTAAGATGATGAAAACCCGTATCGAAGCCAATAAAACCCAAGTAACACGTGTTTATAACTTAGAAGCTATGCTGCCTGAAGGCCATGAAGTGGCTAACATCAGCCATGACGGTAAGCAAGATGGCAATAAGATCACTTGGACGATCGAGATGCCATCGGGCGCTGAAGCGAAAGACATCAGTTTTGAGCTGGTTCCACGTAAGGCAGGTGTTGATAATGAGTTAAGCCTGTCGAACAAGGTCAATAACGCGTCGTCAGAAACCTTGACTCAGAGCTATCAGTTTGATGTTGCGGAAGTGGCGCCTGTGGCTAAGGTTGAAGCGCCAACCGCAGTCCAAGAAGGTAAGCCGCTGTTTATCGATGCCAGTAAATCATCGGATGCGAATAATGATCCGCTGACCTACAAGTGGACTCAGTTAGGTGGCGCAAGCTTTAATTTTGACCCCGCAGCGGCCAAATTAAACTTAGTGGCGCCAAGTGTGAATGGCGCGGCACAAACCGTATCATTCCAACTGACGGTATCCGATAACCACGGCAATAGCGATTCGAGCTTAGTATCTGTCTCTATTACCGATACTCCGCCGAAGAAGGATGACGGTGGTGCTTTAGGCTGGTTAAGTTTATTACTGCTGCCATTTGCCTTTGGTCGCCGTAAACTGCGCTAAGTGGTTCGAGCTGAAACCGGTTAACCTTAGCATGTTTAAGGGTTAACCTTGATGAGGGCCGAGATTATCGGCCCTTTTTTATTGCCCGTTTATTATCGATTTTTCATTAAAAATTCCACAAAGGCGCGGTCGGCTTGGCTGACGGGGCGCTGTTTTTTCCACGCAATATGCAGATTTAAAAACACTGGCGGATCAAAGGGTTTCGCGAGGATGTCATCCTTAGGACTGATAGCCATTTCGAGTACGCTAGTGATACCAAATCCCTGTGACACAATTTGTTTGATCAAGTTAATCAGATTGGTCTCAAAGGCAATATTGGGCTTTTTACCCAAGTCTTTTGCCTGAGAGAGGATCCACTCGCGGTGAAAATAGCCGGTTTTGAACATTACCAGTTCATGGTCAAAGAAGTCGTTTAAGCTCACGGCAGAATGCTCGGCAAGTGGATGCTCGGCGCCCATGGCTATCACCATCTGCTCACGGATCAGTAATTGGCTATCAAAATCACTCTGCAGATCTTGGGCAGTAATGATAGCAATATCCACTTCTTCCTGTTGTAACATCCGCAGTGCGTCACGGGTACCGCCTTCGAACAGTGACAGCTTTAACTCGGGATATTGATGACGAAACGCCATAAGGCGTGAGGGCAGATAGAAGGAGCCCAGCATACCCGGCACCGCAATCCGAACTTCCCCCAAAGTGAGATTCGCCATGGCACGGATTTGTGCTTCCGCCTGCTTGATTTGTTTTAGGATCAACGTGGCATGTTGATGCAGCACTAAGCCTTCGGCGGTGAGCGCGAGGTGCTTGTCATTCTTATTACTGGTGCGATTAATCAGTGTCACTCCAAGTGACTGCTCAAGCCGTTTAATACTTTGACTCAGGGCAGGCTGCGCCATATTGAGCTTCTTGGCCGCGGCGGTAAAACTGCCAGTATTTGCAAGTGCATCTAAGTGTTTAAGTTGGCGTATATCCATGGTGTGAGCCTTTTGCTTGTGATGCACGCTTACGCGCGACAATTTGCGATAACCATGTCAGTTATAAAAATTTGCCATAACAAAAATCAATAATGTCGATATAAATTATCTATTATTGTTATGTTATGCCCAGTGCTAACCTTTGTCTATTCTTAGAGTGAGGCGTTATCGAGGCTAAAAGTGCAAGCCGTGTTAGACACTATTATCGACAATAAACAACGTGATACCCGACTGATGTGGGCACTGTGTGTGGCTTCCGTGGTGGTATATATCAATCTGTATTTGATGCAGGGCATGTTACCGCTGATCGCTGAGCATTTTGCCGTATCGGGATCGCAGGCTACGCTCATTCTCTCTGTGACCAGTTTTTCATTGGCATTTTCCCTATTAATTTATGCGGTTGTGTCCGACAGAATTGGCCGGCATACGCCGATTGTGGTGAGTCTTTGGTTATTGGCATTGTCGAACCTGCTGCTGATTTGGGCTGGGGACTTTAATGCGCTTGTGTATGTGCGTTTTTTACAAGGCGTATTGCTCGCTGCGGTGCCTGCCATTGCCATGGCTTATTTTAAGGAGCAACTCTCGCCAAGCACTATGCTCAAAGCCGCGGGCATTTACATTATGGCCAATAGTATCGGCGGGATTGTTGGGCGTCTGCTGGGCGGGTTGATGTCGCAGTTTTTATCTTGGCAGGAGTCCATGTGGCTGCTGTTTTTAGTGACCCTAGCAGGTGTTGCCTTGACCAGTTTTTTATTGCCATCTGGCGCGGATGCTAAGGCGATATCTGGCGGGCAAACCTCGGCGCCTTCAGTCTCAAAACGGGCTCGGTTACTTCAAGATTTTTACGGCTTTAGTCACCATCTAACCGATCCACAAATGCGGTTAGCCTATGCCATCGGTGGGATCACTTTTATGATGATGGTGAATCAATTTAGCTTTATTCAACTGCATTTGATGGCCTCGCCCTACGAGTGGAGCCGCTTTCAAGCGACCTTGATTTTTTTGTGTTACTCCAGTGGTACTGTGGCCTCCTATTTTACCGCTAAGTGGCTGGCAAAATTTGGTCAGCACAAGTTATATCAATGGTCTTGGTGTTTGATGCTGTTGGGCAGTTTATTGACCCTGTTTGATACCACCGCCACCATTTGCATGGGCTTTTTGATGACGGCATGTGGATTCTTCTTAACCCACAGTTGTTGCAACTCTTTTGTGGCGATGCGCGCAAGCCGCGATCGCGCCAAGGCCACTTCGCTGTATCTGTGTTGCTATTACTTAGGCGCCGCTTTGGGCGGACCTTACTTGATGTTATTTTGGCATAAAGCCGAATGGCAAGGGGTGGTGATGGGGTCGTTAACGCTGCTTGCGTTAATTGCATTGTCAATCAGTCGTCTGCGTTATCACCAAACGAAGATGAGCCCAATTGCGGCATAAGCTGCTTTAGTGCTTGACCTAAATACCCATAGATGACTATAAAAGCAAAGGCCAACAATTCAGTGTTGGCCTTTGCTTTTGCAATTAATAAGGTAAAACACCCCCATGACCCAAGCTAAGTTTGTTGAAGGTTCAATTCTTCGCCATATTCTCGTGATGAGTTCAACCGCTGCGGTGGGGATTTCTGCGTTATTTGTAGTCGATTTACTGGATATATTTTTCTTAAGCTTATTGGGCGAACATGAATTAGCCGCGGCTGTAGGTTATGCGGGCAGTATTTCATTTTTTACCACATCAATTGGCATAGGTCTCTCCATTGCGCTCGGGGCCTTGGTGTCTCGCTCTATCGGCGCTAAGGATATCGAATTAGCGAAACGCCTATTACTTAACAGTGCGGTGGTGACCACGATCATTAGTGTGTTGGTCAGCATTGTGGTCACGACTTTTATTCCTGAGTTAGTCACGCTTGTGGGGGCCAGCGGTCATACTGCCGAGCTTGCAGAGAGTTATCTGTATATTTTGGTGCCGTCGCTGCCGTTCATCTGTCTCGCAATGGCCCTTGGCGGTGCGCTGCGTGCCGTGGGAGATGCAAAACTTTCGATGATGTCGACCTTAGCGGGGGGCGGCGTGAATGCTGTGCTGGATCCTATTTTTATTTTCCTGTTTGCGATGGGGATTGAAGGGGCTGCACTGGCATCTGTATTGGCTCGTATTGCGGTATTTATCATCGCGGGTCGGGGTGTTGTGGTCAAACATCAACTCCTTGGCAGGTTTAATCTTCACTATTTTAAAGCCGATCTTAAACCGATTTTCGCCATTGCAGGACCAGCCATACTGACCAACATTGCCACACCAATTGGTAATGCGTTTGTGACCCGGGCAATTGCGGATTTTGGTGATGCTTATGTTGCGGGTTGGGCGGTACTCGGCAGGTTAGTGCCTGTCACTTTTGGGATGATTTTTGCCTTATCCGGCGCTATTGGGCCTATTGTTGGGCAAAACTTTGGAGCAGGACGATTCGATCGGGTGCGCGAAAGTTTAACGAAGGCGATTCAATTTTGTACCTTGTATGTGGTGGTGATGTCGTTACTTTTGTTTTTACTTAAAGCGCAGATCGTCAGTTTGTTTGATATGAAGGGCGATAGTGCGGCACTTATTGAATTTTTCTGCAGCTATATTGCGGTGTTTTTTATCTTCTCTGGGATTTTATTTGTCGCAAACGCCTCCTTTAATAATTTGGGTAAGGCCAAATATTCCACCTTATTTAATGTGGGCAAGGCGACTTTAGGCACTGTTCCCTTTGTGTATATGGGCGCGCAGTGGGGCGGGGTTTATGGGGTACTTATCGGCCAAGTAATAGGCTCAATTCTTTTTGGTGTTTTAGGGGTTTGGGTTGCCTATCGTTTAGTTGATAAGGTCGCGTTGACATCGACCGGACATGGTGTTGCTGGCTTAGCAGCCGATGTGGACGAATTGATGACGAATGAGGTGGCACAGAATCTACCGAGTGCAACTAGCCCTCTTTCATCCTCCTGCGCGCAGATGGCACAATTGACGGAAGAGCAAGAAATGGAGCCTGTTATACCCTTTATTGAGCAACAGGATAATGCTAAGCGTTAATGTATGTAGTGACTAGGGCGTGTTGATGTTTCGAGATTAGATTTTGTTCGTTCTGGCAAGCACGTGCTCGCGAAACGAGGAATGATGTATAGTTATTCTACTCAAATGACGAGTGACAAAGAGCAAGGGCTTGCCAGACGAACCCTTCGGGCAGCATTTGGCTGGCTTTTCTGCCGCGTTATCGTCCGTTTATGTAGAATAACTACACTGCACGGACTTTGCCTTGCATAAAAGCCAGCCACATTGCTGCAAAAATAACCCTGAAACGTCAACAGGCCCTAATAACTGACTATTTAAAATAAAAATGCCACAGTCTGGTGTGGCATTACATATTGGTCTTATTAGCGCATAAGTTTGTTTTTATTAAACAATATTATTGCTCAGTTGTTGCCTCTTGTGGCTCACTTGCTGCTGATTCTATTTCTGCAGCCGCAGCAAGTGCTGCGATCTTGGCGCGTTCAGCCTTAGAGATATAGCCAGATTTTGCGGGTGCGCCAATGGTGGCTGGATCGACTTTATTCAGTCTGGCTTTAGCACGTTTCGCAATTTTTTTGATGATCTTTTGTTTCTTGTTCATAAAGTCTCTAATGTCGTTCGCACCCGCTAAGCGCAGGAATATGAGGCCAATGGCTCAATTGAGGTCGAATTCTAACTTAAATCGCGCAAACTGACCATGTTTTGCTGTATTTTGTGCCGTACTATCGGCATTTTGACTGGATAAATAGAGGGATTAACCTTGTTAACTGACATCACTTTTTTTGAACGCTTTGAACACGATATTTTGATGGGCAAGAAAACGATTACGTTACGTAATGAAGCTGAATCCCATGTGATACCAGGGCAAATCCTCCCTGTGTCGACCTTTGAAACTCATCGTTGGTTTTGTGACATCCAAGTGTTGGAGGTAATGCCAATAACATTGTCTGGACTCACAACACTGCACGCCCAACAAGAAAATATGACCTTACCCGAACTGCACCAGGTGATTGCCGAGATTTATCCCGGCCTTGAACAGTTATATATGATCCGTTTTAAGGTGCTAACAAAATAATAAAGGCTGCGATGCAGCCTTTTTAATGAGTGATGTCAAGCTATCCCGTCATATCATGCTTTGGCTGTCCACGGTAAGAGTTTTTGGGCGATACGATTCGATTCGCCAAGTCGGACTGCGGCGCGGTAACGCATTCTATAGAGGAGTTGATAACACAATGGCACCAAATATAGGCTAGTTACGGTTGAGAAAGACAAGCCGCCAATAATGGCAATTGCCATCGGATAATATGGCGGGCCGCCGCCACCAATTTGGGTATCGCCCATCGCCAGTGGCACTAAACCTAGTACGGTTGTTCCTACTGTCATCAGTACCGGGCGCAAACGGGTAATACACACTTCGCGAATGGTGTCCGACAGCTTATCGAGATCGGGTGTCATTTGGTTGATTTGATCGACCAAGACGATACCGTTATTTACCACGATGCCCATTAAAATCAGGATACCGATCATCGCCATGACCGACATAGGCGTGCCTGTGAGCAGCAACGCCCAAAACACACCCGTTATCGAGAAGAGGATTGAGGTAATAATGGCCGTCGGTAATAACAAGGACTCAAATAGTGCCGCCATCACGATGTAAATCATAGCGATAGCAAGTAACATATTGATTGCCATGATACTTTGGTCTTCATCTTGGCGTTCAAAACCGCCCCGTAGCGAATAGTTATAGCCATCAGGAAAACGCACATTCTCCATCACTTGTTTGATCTTAGTTTGGGCTTCCTCTGTGGTGAGATTATCTAAGTTCGCCCCGATAGAAAGCGAAGTTTGGCGATTATAGTGCTTGATGGTATCGAACCTAGGTTGGATCTCGATACTGGCAAGGTTATCAAGGGTATACAAACGTTGGTCGATACGCACGATCGGCAGTTGTTTTAGCTTCTCGAGGGATTTTTGCCATTCCTTCTCATAGGCCATTTCGATACGCAGTTCCCCATTAGGATCGTGCCTAAATGAGCGTAGCGGTGAGCCGCGCAATGCCATTGAGATGCTAGAAGCTACTTCGTTGAGTTTTAAATCCAGTCGTGCCGCCATCTGACGATTTATGCGGATCACGACTTCCTGCTGCGCGCCGTTTACTTCGGAGCGCACATCCACTAACCCTTTAATATTGGAGAGTAAGGGTAATACTTGCTCACTCAAATGGATAAGCTCTGAAGTGGAGCGACCAGTGAGCGTGACGCGTACGCCCGAGTTATCATTGCCCCAGCCAAATTGAGGCTTAGCAATAGAGAATTTAGGAAAACCGCTGCGGATTTTCTTCTTTAATTCATCCAGTGGCATGGGCAAGTCTTTTTTCAGCAAAATCACCGAAGAGGCATCGTCGGGCGCATAGTAGCTATACACTGAGTCGATATGGAATTCCTCTTTATTATTATAAAGATACTCTTCCATTTGGCTCACCATTGCCTCGGTCACATTGAGGTTATGGCGACCCTCCACTTGGTAGTTGACGTAAATGCGCTCCTTGCTTTGGCTGTCCTCCTGATCCTGCTTAACCATCGATAGCGGCAGGGCGGTGGATACTAAAATCGCCACCGAAATTAGACCTGAACGCCAAGGACGCAGTAGCACCCAATTGAGGCTACGGTTGTAGAAGTTTTGCAACTTACCTGGCGCTTTCTCTGGCGTGATATCGAAGTGGAACTTAGTTAACATCAATGGAATTAATGTTTTAGCCACTAACAGTGAGGCCGCCAGCGAAATACAAATCGCAATCGCCACATGCTCAAGGAAGATGGTGAGCTCGACTTTAACCCCAAAGATGTTGGGTAAAAATACGATAGCCGTGGTCATAGTGCCCGCAAGTACGGCAAGACTGACCTTATCGACCCCTGTCATGACCGCATTTTCATTGTCTTGAACACTCTTAGTATTTTTGCCTTGTTTCTCCTGCAGCACACTCTCGGTGACCACGACCGCATTATCGATAAGCATACCGACCGCCAATAACAGTCCCATCATCGACAGAATGTTTAAGCTGTAACCCAGCAGATACATGGCGGCCAGTGTCATACCTATCGAAATCGGCACAGATGACACCACAATCAAGGTCATCTTGAAGTTTCTCAGGAATAAATACAGGACGATAAAAGACAGCAAGGCGCCGATTAATCCCGACAGCAGCAGATCCGAGAGAGAGGATTTTACCCCAGAGGCTTGATCTTCCATGATAAACAAGCGGATACCTTGGAATTGTTGATCTTGCTTGGCAAGCTCAATCACCTTTAATACCCGATCAGACACTTCCACTAAGTTGGCGCCGGATTCTTTAAACACATCCAGACCCACGGCGTAATGCTTATCTAAGTGACGACCTTCGACCCGTTCAGGTAGCGCAAATTGCACATCGGCAACGTCACCTAAGGTCAGCCCTGGTAATAATACTAGGGCTTTAATGTCCTCTAAATTACGAAATTCGCCCTTAGGAGACACCTGATAAACCAGATTACTTTCCCTTAAGGTGCCAGCGCTGAGTACAAAGTTTTCGCGGCCGAGACGTGTCTGTAACTCGGTTGCCGAATAACCACTAGCGGCAAGACGGTTGGCATTGATCCTGACCTCAATCTGCTTTTGCTCAACCCCATAGAGATTGACTTTAGACACCCCTTCGACCCGCTCCAGCGGGCGCTTAAGCTGCTTATCAAGCAAGTCGAATGCGCCAGAAAGCTCGCGGTCGCTCGAAATCCGTATGGTCAATACTGGCATATCGGCGGTGGAGAATTGGCGGATAAACACCCGCTCAACATCCTTGGGCAATAAGTGCCGCACCGCATCGATTTTTTCCCGCGCTTCTAAGCTCTTAGTGGCAACGTTTTCGCCCCATTTCATATTGATTTCGATTTCCGCCCCCTCTTGGGAGGATTCGGATTCGAGCTCATCGATACCGCCCATAGTGGCGAGGGACTCTTCGAGCACCTTAGTGATATCGCGCTCGACTTCCGCTGGGGTTGAGCCTTTGTAAGGCACTTGCACTACGATTTGCGGAATATCGATGCCAGGGAACATTTCGAGCGGCAGTAGGCGGCTAGAAGCCAGACCAAACAGCAAGATAGCAAAGAAAAACATGCTGGTGGTGACTGGGCGTTTTATCGCTAAACGGGTGAGGTTCATAGGCGAGCCTCCGCGGTTTCTGCCGTGTTGTCTTGCGCTGTGGCGGTATGTTCAAACTTTTTACGGTCAAACAGGGCGTAGAGCACTGGGATAACAATCAGGGTCAACAGGGTCGAGAGGCTCAGACCAAAGATCACGGTAATCGCCATCGGTGCACGGACTTCTGAGCCATCGCCTAGCCCTAATGCCATAGGGAGCAGACCTAGTACAGTGGTGAGCGTTGTCATCATAATCGGGCGAAGACGGGATTTCGCTGCGACTTTTATGGCTTCAAGCTTCTGCACGCCCTCAGCACGTAGTTGATTTATTCTATCCACTAATACAATGGCATTATTGACGACGATCCCCGCCAGCATGATAAGGCCAATAAAGACCACCACGCTTAGATGGGTTTGGGTGATATAAAGACCAAGCACACTTCCAGCCAGTGCCATTGGTACAGCGAATAAAATGAGCAATGGATGCAGCAGTGACTCAAATTGGCTTGCCATCACGAGGTATACCAAGAACACAGCTAGGATCAATGCAATTTTTAGTGATTGGAATGAATGCTCCATTTCCTCATTCTGGCCACCGAAACGGGCTTGCACCGACGCTGGCAATACCTGCGTAGACAGGATTTGCTGTGCCTGGGCTACGGCATCACTTAAGTCGCCGTAGGCAAGGTTTGCCGATACCAAGGCCACCCTTTGTTGACTGATACGGTTAATCGCCGATGGGCCTAATTGCAGTGATACTTCTGCTACTGCACTAAGGGCTATGGGTTGGGAGCTGTCAGGGTTGATAATTAACCTCAGATCTGGTTAAGCCAGCACTAAATTAGAGCTATCTAACAGTTCAAGCTCCTGAGCTGTTAGATTTAACGATGGCTTTTCTTCTTTTAAACAATATGCAATCAATCCACCAAGTAGATTGAGCATGAACCCATGCTCGCTGCGGTGTCTTGAGTGTTCAATATAGGAAATGTTCTTCAATTGGTCATTCACTGTTTCAATGATGAATCGCTTTTTTAAGATTGCTCTATCCCATAGAGAAATAAACTTTTTCTTCATGTTCTTACGAACTGTGGTGATTAACTCAACGCCCTTTTCCAAAAGCTCACCTGTTAGGGCTTGGCTAATATAGCCTTTATCACCATAAAGCTTACCAAAAAGAGACTCAGCCATTTCACTGACAGGTTGCCTGTCATCGACATTACCTTTCGTCAGTTTTAACGCTACAATTTCACCCAAGTGATTGATAATAAGATGCAGTTTAAATCCAAACGACCAGCCCATAGTTCCCTTTCCATGTTCGGCAATGCCTTCAAAAACCTTATTTCGCTTCGCTCGAATAATATGACAGACTTCAATTTTAGTGGAGTCGACAAACTGAATTCCCGTTGGCTTTCCAAGCTTTGAAGTCAGATAGCTACACATAGGGACAACGACGCTAGGCATTAATGCAAGGAAACGAGTGTAGCTCAACAACTCTGGAAAATAGGGTTTTAGCTGGCGACAAACATAGTGCAGATAATAATTTTTGAAATCTCGGTAATGTGATTGATGGAAATGAATGATAATGGTCATCACTTCTGCGGGAGAAAGGCGACAAGGTCTATTACGCTTCATTTCACCATTATCAAGCAATAAGCGTTGCCAATGTGGGATAAATAACTGACAGAAATCATCGACATCACAGTAAGTTTCAACTAGTTTGTTCATGCTCGTTCCTTTTTCTAATCACTCTTGGTCGAATGATCGGATCAGGGAACGAGCATTTAGTTCCTTTTGGGAGCTAAATTCTTATCCGAAGCTCAGGTTAATTAAGGTATCGATGTCGCTAATTTGATCCCGCTCATCCAGTTGACTCCGAACGAGAATATCAATCTTGCGATCACGAACCGTATATTGACTGGCGACAGTGCCACCAACACGTTGGGCAATGCGATTGGCAACCGTCGGGGCATCCATTCCTAATGCGGCTAAACGAGCATGATCGAAACGGATGCTCAATTCTGGCTGACCATCACGCAGGCTAGTATTTACATCGGCAAAGCGATCAGATGCTGACAACGCCTTAACAAGGTTATCGGCACTGCGTTTTAGTAAGGTTAAATCGTAGCCTGTTAGCTCAATCTCCAATGGCGTCTTAAAGCTAAAGAGTTCAGGTTGCTCGATTTTTGCCTCAAGCTCGGGGATGCGGCGCGCCGTGTCTCGTAGCACTTGCGTCACCTGATGATAGGCGTTGTGATCTCCAAGTACGACCTGTAATCTGCCCCAGTTTTCGCCGCCACGAGCGGTATCTGAGGTCATTAACCCTCCGCTGCCCGCTTGGCTGTAGGCATGTTTCACTTCTGGTCTGTCTTTAATCGACATCGCCAGTTGTTGCAAAACCCTATCGGTTTCACCCACAGCTGTGCCAGGTGGTAGCAGTATTTCAACATAGAATTCCCCTTGGTTCATCGGTGGAATTAATTCCATTCCTAAACGGGGAAGCAAGCTAATACAGGCACCCGTGATCCCAATCGTCAGTAGTAACGTCATGATTTGCTTACGCAGCGCCAAAGCCAGTAGCTTATGGTAAATAGACTCGATACTATGGTACACAACATTAAAGCCATTGCTCAGCGGGCGCATCACTAAGCCAAACAACCACGAAAAGAAGCGGCCAATAATCAACACTAAGGTGAGTAAGGCACTCGGCAAGTAACTAAATAGCAACACAATCGGGAAGGAGAACACCGTCGCACTATAGTGTTTTAATTTGCCAAGTTTAGTGGTCGGTTTTTCCTTCGGCGTTTTATTCATGAGCTCCGGCAAAGCTTTAAATCCTTCCCGTGAGGCCAGCATCGGAATCGAGGTTAAGGCAACTAGCAAGGAGGCCAAGAGCGCAAAGGTCACCGTTAAGGCTTGATCTGAAAAGAGGGCGCCAGCAATCCCATCGACAAAAACTAAGGGAACAAACACCGCGAGCGTCGTCATTGTCGAGGCGAAAATCGCGCCAGCGACCTCCTTAGTACCCGTGACCGCAGCATCCAATTTACTCATGCCTTCACTGCGACAGCGGTCGATGTTTTCGAGTACCACAATCGCGTTGTCAACCAACAGACCAATCGCCAGCGCAATACCACCTAATGACATGATGTTTAAGCTGATATCGGCAAAGTACATCATGTTAAAGGTAGCGATCACCGAGAAGGGGATTGAGATAGAGATAATCAGCGTCGGGATAATATTGCGCAGGAACAGATAAATCACCAGCATGGACAAAATGCTGCCTATTAACGCTGAAGAGGTCACTTCACTGACGGCACTTTCGATAAATTCTGATTGATCGTAAATCACTTCCAGTTTGTTCTGCTGAGGATCTTTGTTGATCTTCAATAGCTCATCGCGCAATTTTTTGGCAACGGCGACCGTGTTTGCATCACCTTCCTTATAAATAGCCAGTTCTATCGATTCTTGGCTACCGATACGGGTGATATCGCTGCGCTCTTTAAAGGCATCGGTAATCGTAGCGACTTCAAATAGACGTACTAAGGTTTGTGCGTCGCGATAGACGATCACATGCCCTAGTTCTTCCAATGAATTGAATTGGTTAAGGGTTCGTACCAGATATTCGCGGTCGCCTTGGATCACTTTGCCCGCAGATAAGTTGATGTTTTCCTCGTTGATGCGACGCTTAATGTCATCGGCATTTAAATTGAGTTGGGATAATTTTTCCTGATTGAGCTGAATATGCACTTCCTGTTCTAAACCGCCGGATAAACGCACAGCGGCAACCCCAGAAAGAGCCTCTAGGCGGCGCTTAAGCTCTTCTTCTGCGTAGGTGCGCATCTGTTTGAGCTCTGTCTCAGTGGCATTTGGTACAGACAGCGCTAGGCGCATGATAGGATCAAGGTTGGGGTTAAAGCGCAGTAGTAATGGCTTTTTAACATCAAGCGGCAGGGCGATAGTGTCGAGTTTTTCACGCACATCGAGACTTGCCATATCCATAGTAGTGCCCCATTCAAACTCGAGTACCACATCGGACATGCCTGAGCGAGAAATAGAGCTGATCTTACGTAAGCCTTTCACCACACCGACGGCTTCTTCAATGGGTTTTGAGACCAGCTGCTCCACTTCAACGGGCGCAGCACCGTCGTACATGGTGCGGATCGTCAGGGTAGGATAGCTTAAATCGGGCAGGAGTTTTACCGCTAAGCGCGAAAACCCGACCATACCGAATAACATAATGGCCAGCATGAACATCCATACCGTGACTGGCCGTTTAACTGAGGTGCTAATGATTGACATGAAAGACTCCTATCAGTTCTTCGCTGAGGCCAAATCGAGTGGGGTAATGACTTCAACTAAGGACTGGTCTTTCAAATTTTGCTGACCACGGGTAACGACGAGTTCGCCAGGCTTGATACCAGAAACAATTTCAATTAAATCACCTTCGCGGTATCCGATTTGAACTTCGCGACGGTTAGCATTGGTGCCGTCAATGACGTACAAGGCTTGCTTATTATCTTGATTGATTAAGGCGCTGTAGGGCACGGTAATCACATTTTCATGGGTGTCATATTTTAATTCGACCCGAGTGAACATCCCCGCTTTTAGGCGGGCGTCTTGATTTGGTACGGCCAAGGTGACTTTAAATGTGCCGCTTTGTGGATCCACCACAGGGCTGATACGTAGCACAGTTGCATGGATAGCATTTTTACTCTGTTGATTGCTAAATACTTGAGCCTCTTGGCCTAAGCGCAAACTGGTTAATTGCTGCTCTGGTAGATGCACAATGCCGTGCAATTCATCTTGGTTAACGATATAAAACAATTCGCCATACTCTTTAGCCATATTGCCCGCTTTTACATACCGCTTGGCAATAATGCCATCAATGGGCGAAACCACATGGCTTTCCTTCACTTGTAGTTCGGCAAGATCCCGTCTAGCAATAGCTGCTTGCAAGTTGTATTCAAGCTTGGCCATAGAGTCAGCGCTAACAAATTCTTTATTATTCATTTTCTTTAAGCGGTTTAACTCTTGCTCAATGATTTTAACTTCCGCTTCGGAACGATCTAAATCATATTGCTGACGTTTGGCATCAATAACCGCTAGTATTTGTCCTTTTTTAACGCGGTCGCCTTCTTCCACATTAATGGCTTCGATTAGGCCAGCGATTCGACTGACAACATTCGCCTCCTGTGGGGCTTCAAGGGTGGCCGTAGTACTGTAAAAAGAAGAGACATTACCCTGAATCACGGTCGTCGTTTCAACGGGAATAGCATATTTTTCTTCTTTTTTAGCTACTTCCTCTTCACCACAAGCCGCCAACATTGACACTAATAAAACGGGTAGGGCGAACTTAATCATTTTAGACTTTTCCATAAGAACTGTTACCTATTGTTTGAATATAATGATGCTAATAAGCATAAAACGTGCCATTTATTAAGTTACTGTTTTTATTTGTTAATTATTATTTTTGACGATTTTGCGCTAAGATGAATACGCCAGATGTAGCTAAAAAGTTTAAAAAGTGATGAAAAATGCTAAATAAGTTTTCATCGTGGGGCAAGAAGCATGTCATCGGGTGAGGGGCTACTGACTTAGTAGAACATGCCTAGAGTTAGAGTGAGATAAATGGCAATAAAAAAGCGCCCTTGAGGGCGCTTTGAATCGATAAATGCAGTGTTTAGCGTTTATCTAGGTCGATGAAGTCACGCGCAGTCTCGCCAGTATAAAGCTGACGTGGACGGCTGATCTTGTGACCAGGTTGATCCAACATTTCTTTCCAGTGAGCAATCCAACCCACAGTACGCGCTAATGCGAACAGTACAGTGAACATGCTGGTAGGAATACCAATGGCTTTCATGATGATGCCTGAGTAGAAGTCGACGTTTGGATAGAGTTTCTTCGAAATGAAGTACTCATCTTCCAGCGCAATACGCTCAAGTTCCATGGCGACATCTAATAATGGATCTTGTACTTTTAGCTCTTTTAACACTTCGTGACAGGTTTCACGCATCACTTTGGCACGTGGGTCAAAGTTTTTGTAAACACGGTGACCAAAGCCCATCAGACGGAATGGGTCGTTCTTGTCTTTCGCACGGGCAATGAATTCAGGAATACGGTCTACTGAACCGATTTCCTCTAACATTTGTAGACAAGCTTCGTTCGCGCCGCCGTGTGCAGGGCCCCATAGAGAAGCAATACCCGCAGCGATACACGCGAATGGATTCGCGCCTGAAGAACCGGCTAAACGTACGGTTGACGTTGACGCGTTTTGTTCGTGATCCGCATGAAGAATGAAGATACGGTCCATAGCACGTTCAACAATTGGGTTTACCTTGTACTCTTCACAAGGAACGGCAAACATCATGCTTAAGAAGTTGCCTGCATAGCTTAAGTCATTACGTGGATAAACGAATGGCTGGCCTGAAGAGTACTTGTAGCACATAGCAGCAATCGTTGGCATTTTGGAGACTAGGCGATAAGCGGCGATTTCGCGGTGGCGAGGATCGTTGACATCGAGTGAGTCTTGATAAAATGCAGACAATGCACCAGTAACACCACACAACATCGCCATAGGATGAGCATCACGACGGAAGCCTCTAAAGAAGAAGGCGATTTGCTCATGCACCATAGTGTGGGTTTTGACTGTGTGTACAAATTCAGCATATTGCTCTTTTGTCGGCAGTTCACCGTAAAGCAGCAGATAACACAGGTCTAGGTAATCGGAGTCAACGGCAAGTTGCTCGATTGGATAGCCGCGGTGTAACAATATACCTTGATCACCATCAATATAGGTAATTGCAGATTCGCAGGAGGCTGTCGCAAGAAAACCCGGATCAAAGGTGAAGTAACCTTTGCTGCCAAGTTTACTGATGTCGATTACGTCAAAACCAGCGGATCCTTGCTTTACTGGCAACTCTATCGAGTCATTCCCTGGTAATTCTAATTTGGCTTTTAAATCAGCCATACCCCGTTCTCCTTACTTCGTTCTTATCTGTGAGTGCGGCATGTCAAACCGCCATTACTTTACAGCCATTGTAGATCACATTTCAATTTAAATAAGCGTTTAAATTTGTTAGACCATGGTATAAAACGCTTTACTTTCCTTGCTACAGCTGGCACTTACGCGAAAATTTTCCTAAAAAAACAAAATTTGCATTCTGTGATGTTTGTATTTGACATTTCCCGCGAGTATACTTGCCTCCGCCTAATAATGGCTGCAAACGATGATGTTAAAGCACCCTTTGTTTACATGTTAAATGAGTGAGTGTTCAAATAGTTATCTGTTTGTTTAAACTTTGCTTTTGTGTTTACTTTTGCGGTGATTAATCACTCAGTTTAAAGTTTGTACAAAAGCGGTTCACATAACAAAAAAAATGCTCAATGGAGCTGAGTGAGCAGAACGTGAAAAAGCAAAGACCTGTCCATTTAGATCTGCAGACCATTCGCTTTCCTGCAACAGCGATTGTGTCAATTCTTCACCGTGTATCCGGTGTCATCATGCTGTTCGCTGTTGGCATTCTTATTTGGTTGCTAAATTCATCTTTAGCCTCCGCTGAAAGTTTCGCAGGCGTTCAATCTCTGTTTGATAACTTTGTTGTGAAGTTCATCATTTGGGGCATTTTGACTGCTTTGACCTTCCATTTATTCGGTGGCCTGCGCCACTTAGTGATGGATACTGGTCGTTGGGAAGAGTTGGCTTCGGGCACCGCCTCAGCGAAAGCTGTATTTGTGTTAACGGTAGCCTTTTCAATTTTAGCGGGGTTATGGGTATGGTAACCAATGCAGCAAGTTTTGGACGCAGTGGTGTTCATGACTTTATTCTACTACGCGCTAGTGCAGTAATCCTCGCCTGTTACACCATTTTCATGGTTGGCTTTATTGCATGTAGTTCCCCTCTCACCTATGACGTGTGGCATGGCCTCTTCAGTGCTCTGCCAATGAAAGTGTTTACACTGCTCGCGTTAGTTGCATTGCTTGTTCACGCTTGGATTGGTGTATGGCAAGTATTGACGGATTACGTCAAGTGCACATCGTTACGCGGTGTTTTACAGTTCACCTTTGTCGTTACCGTTTTCTGCTATTTAGCGGCCGGCATTGTTATTGTGTGGGGTGTCTAAGTGAGTATTCCAGTACGCGAATTTGATGCTGTAGTGATAGGCGCCGGTGGTGCAGGTATGCGTGCAGCACTACAGATTTCTAAAGAAGGTAAGAGCTGTGCGCTTTTATCTAAAGTATTCCCAACCCGTTCTCATACTGTGTCTGCGCAGGGTGGTATCACCGTTGCGCTGGGTAACGCCCATGAAGACCATTGGGAACAACACATGTACGATACCGTAAAAGGTTCCGACTTTATCGGCGACCAAGACGCTATCGAATTTATGTGTCAAACCGGCCCAGAAGCCATTATTGAACTTGAGCACATGGGGTTACCATTCTCTCGTTTCGAAAATGGTAAGATTTACCAACGTCCTTTTGGTGGTCAATCTAAAAACTTCGGTGGTGAACAAGCGGCTCGTACCGCAGCAGCGGCAGACCGTACCGGTCACGCACTGCTTCACTGCTTATACCAACAGAACGTAAAACACAAAACCCAAGTGTTCTCTGAATGGTATGCCCTCGATTTAGTGAAGAACCAAGACGGTGCCATCGTAGGTTGTACTGCGATTGAAATCGAAACTGGTGAAATCGTTTACTTCAAAGCCAAAGCCACTGTATTAGCTACAGGTGGTGCTGGTCGTATCTACGCTTCTACCACTAACGCTCACATTAACACTGGTGACGGTGTCGGTATGGCAATGCGTGCTGGCGTTCAGATGCAAGATATGGAAATGTGGCAATTCCACCCAACTGGTATCGCTGGTGCGGGTGTACTTGTGACAGAAGGTTGTCGTGGTGAAGGTGGTTACCTGCTAAACAAAGACGGTGAGCGTTTTATGGAGCGTTATGCACCAAACGCGAAGGATTTGGCATCTCGTGACGTAGTTGCACGTTCTATGATGACCGAAATCCGTGAAGGCCGTGGTTTAGATGGTCCATTAGGCCCACACTGCTTACTGAAACTCGATCACTTAGGTAAAGAGACTTTAGAAGCCCGTCTACCTGGCGTGTGTGAATTATCTCGTACCTTCGCTCACATCGATCCGGCTGATGGTCCGATCCCTGTTCTGCCAACTTGTCATTATATGATGGGGGGTCTGCCAACTAAGGTGAGCGGTCAGGTTATTCGTAAGAATGCTGACGGCACTGAGCAAGACGTAGTGGGTCTGTTTGCTGTAGGTGAGATTGCCTGTGTGTCTGTACATGGCGCGAACCGCTTAGGCGGTAACTCATTGCTAGATTTAGTGGTCTTTGGCCGTGCAGCAGGTCAACACTTAGGCAAAGCGCTCGATGAGACTGCCGATCCTAAGGATGCGACTGATGCTGATATTCAAGCTTCTCTGGCACGTTTACAACGCTGGGAAAACAATAAAGATGGCGAAGATCCTGTGCAAATCCGTAAGGATTTACAACTTTGCATGCAATTAAACTTCTCTGTATTCCGTCGTGGCGATGCCATGGCTGAAGGTTTAGAGCAGTTAAAAGCCATCCGTAAGCGTTTAGAAAATGCTAAATTGTCTGATAACTCTCGTGAGTTTAACACCCAACGTATCGAGTGTTTAGAATTAGACAACTTGATGGCGACGGCGATTGCTACCGCTTATGCTGCTAACTTCCGTACAGAGAGCCGTGGTGCTCACTCACGTGAAGACTATTTAGAGCGTGACGATGAAAACTGGCTATGCCACAGTTTGTTTGACCCTGTGACTGAAACCATGGACCGTCGTGCTGTGAATATGGCGCCTAAGTTGCGTGAAGCTTTCCCGCCGAAGAAACGTACCTACTAGTAGGAGTTGCAAAGATGAAATTGGAATTTGCAGTTTATCGCTACAATCCTGATGTAGATACAAAGCCTTACATGCAGGATTACAGCCTTGAAGTGGCTGCTGGCACTGACATGATGGTGCTCGATGCACTGATCAAGTTAAAAGAACAAGACCCAACCTTAGTGTTCCGTCGCTCTTGCCGCGAAGGTGTTTGTGGCAGCGATGGCCTGAACATGAACGGTAAAAACGGTCTGGCTTGTATTACCCCAATCTCTACTTTTAAAGGTAAGAAGTTGGAAATCCGTCCACTGCCAGGTATGCCAGTTGTACGTGATTTAGTGGTTGATTTAACTCAGTTCTACAAGCAATACGAGAAGATTAAACCCTTCCTTATCAACGATGATAAGCAGCCTGCTCGTGAACATTTACAGTCACCTGAACAACGTGCCCATTTAGATGGTCTTTATGAATGTATCATGTGTGCCTGTTGTTCAACGGCTTGTCCATCATTCTGGTGGAATCCTGATAAGTTTATCGGTCCTAGCGGTCTGCTGCATGCTTACCGTTTCTTGATCGACAGTCGCGATACAGCAACAGAAGAACGTCTTTCTGAGCTGGACGACGCCTACAGCGTATTCCGTTGCCACGGCATCATGAACTGCGTTGACGTTTGTCCAAAAGGACTTAATCCGACCAAAGCAATCGGTCATATTAAGTCAATGCTGCTTAAGAGAGCGGTGTAATGCGAGAACCTGAGCTGAAATCAATAATAATATAGCTCTCAAAGAGTCACTTTCTGGGCATAGAAGGTGGCTCTTTTGTGTATGTAATGGAAGACAACGCGCCGTGAAATCTGGATATTCTAGGGGCGGCAGAAATTATGTATCAAAGGTCCTGACCTGAGATCACATAAAAAAACTATGGCTAAGCACGTGTATAAAGTTTGAAAGGAATAGAAATGCACCAAGGCATCATGAAAGCCTGGCTCGAATCATCTCACTTAAGTGGTGCAAATTCGACCTACGTAGAAGAGATGTATGAAGCCTATCAAGAAGACCCTCAGTCAGTTTCTGACGATTGGCGTGCGGTTTTTGATAATCTCCCTCCGGTGAACGGTGCCTCTAAAGACGCGCCAGAAGCGGCCCACTCAAAAGTACGTGATTATTTTCGCAGTTTAGCGATGGAAGGACGTCATAAGAGCGCAGCTCGTGTGACCGATCCTGAGTTGGATGCTAAGCAAGTTAAAGTGCTACAGCTAATCAACGCCCACCGTTTCCGTGGTCACCAAGGTGCTAACCTTGATCCATTAGGTTTGTGGAAACGTGAACCTGTCGCAGATTTAGATCCCGCATTCCACGGTTTAACCAAAGAAGACATGGAGCGTGAGTTCAATACTGGCTCATTCGCCCATGGCGGCGAAACCATGAAGTTGGCTGATTTAGTCAAAGCGCTAAAAGCCACTTACTGTGGTTCTATCGGCGCCGAATACATGCATATTACCGACACCGATGAAAAGCGTTGGATCCAACAACGTCTCGAACCGTCCTTAGGTAAAGCTAACTACGATAAAAACGTTAAGACCCGCATTCTTGAAGGCCTAAATGCTGCTGAAGGCATTGAAAAATACTTAGGTGCTAAATTCCCTGGTGCGAAACGTTTCTCGTTAGAAGGCGGTGATGCACTAGTACCTATGATGCGCGAAATTATTTATCGTGCAGGTGAAGCGGGCACTAAAGAAATCGTCGTCGGTATGGCTCACCGTGGTCGTTTGAACGTCCTTGTGAACGTATTAGGTAAGCGTCCTGCTGAACTGTTTGATGAGTTTGCGGGTAAGCATGCTGATACTCATGGTTCTGGTGACGTGAAATACCACCAAGGTTTTTCATCTGACTTTGAAACACCGGGTGGCAATGTGCATTTAGCGCTGGCCTTTAACCCGTCTCACCTTGAAATCGTTAACCCTGTGGTTATGGGGTCTGTACGTGCTCGTCAAGACCGCCGCGGTTGTAAAGATGGTTTACAGGTGATGCCAATCACTATCCACGGTGACTCTGCCATTACTGGTCAAGGTATCGTACAAGAGACATTCAACATGTCTCAGACCCGTGGCTTTAAAGTGGGTGGTAGTATCCGCATCGTTGTCAACAATCAAGTGGGCTTTACCACTTCAAATCACCACGATGTGCGTTCAACTGAATACTGTACTGACATCGCTAAGATGGTACAGGCGCCGATTTTCCACGTAAATTCAGACGATCCAGAAGCGGTTGCCTTCGTTGCGCAGTTGGCCGTTGATTACCGTAACGAATTTAAACGTGATGTGGTGATTGATTTAGTGTGTTACCGCCGTCATGGCCACAACGAAGCTGATGAGCCAAGTGCAACTCAGCCACTGATGTATGCCAAGATCAAGAAACACCCAACGCCACGTAAGATTTACGCTGACAAACTGATCGCAGAAAACACCATTGCTGCCGATGATGTGACTAGCATGATCAACACTTATCGTGATGCCTTAGATCAAGGTGATTGCGTAGTGAAAGAATGGCGTCCAATGACACTGCACACCGTGGATTGGACTCCTTACATTGGTCGCGAATGGGATGAAGCCTATGACGCTTCACTGCCTATCGAACGTTTGCAGAAACTAGCCGATAAATTGAGCTACGTGCCTGAAAGCCATTCACTGCAATCCCGTGTTGCTAAGATTTATAGTGACCGCGTCGCGATGGCAAAAGGTGAGAAGTTACTCGACTGGGGCTTTGCTGAAACCTTAGCTTACGCAACGATTCTTGAAGATAAACAACGTGTTCGTATTACTGGTCAAGACTCTGGTCGTGGAACCTTCTTCCACCGTCATGCGGTTCTGCACAACCAAAACGATGCGACTACGTATTTACCACTGCGTAATATTGCCGAAAACCAAGGCCCAATCGACATCACTGACTCAGTATTGTCTGAAGCGTCAGTACTCGCCTTCGAATACGGTTATGCAACAGCGGAACCCGGCGGTCTGGCGATTTGGGAAGCTCAATTCGGTGACTTTGCCAACTGTGCGCAAGTGGTTATCGACCAGTTCTTGTCCTCTGGTGAGCAGAAGTGGGGCCGTTTATGCGGTCTTACCATGTTGTTGCCTCACGGCTACGAAGGCCAAGGTCCAGAACACTCAAGCGCCCGTTTAGAGCGTTTCTTGCAGTTATGTGCTAACCACAATATGCAAGTGTGTGTGCCATCAACACCAGCTCAGGTTTACCATATGCTGCGTCGCCAAGTGGTGCGCCCAATGCGTCGTCCACTGGTGGTTATGTCACCTAAATCATTGCTACGTCACCCATTAGCGGTTTCTAGCATGGAAGAATTGGCTAATGGCAGCTTCCAAAACGTGATCGGTGAAATCGATACGTTAGAGGCGAGCAAGGTCGATCGCGTGGTGTTCTGTAGCGGTAAGGTATACTTCGAGCTGCTGGAAAAACGCCGTAAAGAAAATATCAATAACGTCGCAATAATCCGTGTCGAACAGTTATATCCGTTCCCGCATGAAGAAATGGTTGCAGCCTTAGCTGATTACCAACATGTGAAGGATTTTGTATGGTGTCAGGAAGAGCCGCAAAACCAAGGTGCTTGGTACTCTAGCCAACATCACTTCTGGGCTGCTATCCCTGCGGGTGCAAAACTGACCTATGCTGGCCGTGAAGCGTCTGCTGCACCAGCTTGTGGTTACCCAGAGCTGCATGCTCACCAACAAGAATCTTTAGTGAACAGTGCGTTAAAGCTCTAATTGATAAGACTGTAGTCATAGACATTTTATAAAAAGGATCGTTTTTCATGAGTATCGAAATCAAGGTACCCGTACTGCCAGAATCTGTTGCCGACGCAACTATCGCCACTTGGCACGTAAAAGTGGGTGAACAAGTTTCTCGTGATCAAAATCTGGTTGATATTGAAACTGACAAAGTGGTGCTAGAAGTGGTTGCACCAGAAGATGGTCATATTGGTGAATTTCTATTCCACGAAGGCGACACCGTTCTGGGCGAGCAAGTGATTGCTAAGTTCATTGCTGGCGCGGTTTCTGGACAAGAAGTGACTAAAGCGCAAGCTGAAGCTGCTGCACCTGCTGCTGCGACAGAAGAGTCTAACGATGCGTTAAGCCCATCAGTACGCCGTTTACTGGCTGAACACAATGTTGATGCTAGCAAAGTGAAGGGCACTGGTGTGGGTGGACGTATCACTAAAGAAGACGTTGAAGCCTTTATCAAGTCTGCACCTAAAGCGGCAGTAGCACCTGCGGCTCCTGCGGTACAACCTTTAGCGGCGGGTCGCAGCGAGAAACGTGTACCAATGACACGTTTACGTAAGACTATCGCTAACCGTTTATTAGAAGCGAAAAACTCTACCGCAATGCTCACGACCTTCAACGAAGTGAACATGAAGCCCATCATGGATATCCGTAAGCAGTATCAAGATATCTTTGAAAAGCGCCACGGTATCCGTTTAGGTTTCATGTCTTTCTACGTTAAAGCGGTAACTGAAGCCTTGAAACGCTTCCCTGAAGTGAACGCGTCAATCGACGGTGACGACATCGTTTATCACAACTATTTTGATGTGAGCATCGCAGTATCTACACCACGTGGTCTGGTAACACCAGTGCTGCGTGACACCGATACCATGAGCTTGGCTGATATCGAAAAAGCAGTACGCGATCTGGCGATTAAAGGCCGTGATGGCAAGCTGACTGTGGCGGATATGACTGGCGGTAACTTCACTGTGACTAACGGTGGTGTATTTGGCTCGTTAATGTCTACCCCAATTTTAAACCTGCCACAAAGCGCGATTTTAGGCATGCACGCCATTAAAGATCGCCCAATGGCAGTCAATGGTCAGGTTGAAATCCTGCCCATGATGTACCTAGCTCTCTCATATGACCATCGTATTATTGATGGCCGTGAGTCAGTTGGCTTCTTAGTCGCCATTAAAGACTTCTTGGAAGACCCAACTCGTCTGCTGCTTGATCTGTAATCCAACTCAATAAACGATTCAGTTTAAAGAGTTTATTAAAGACAAAAGTAAGACATACCCTCGTGACTGGTCCAAACGGGCCAGTTGGATTTGATTAGAAGTATACGGATAGATCATCATGAATTTGCATGAGTATCAGGCAAAATCCTTATTTGCCGAATATGGTTTACCAGTGTCAGAAGGTTTTGCTTGTGATACAGCCCAAGAAGCTGTAGAAGCAGCTGGCCGTATTGGCGGAAATTTATGGGTTGTTAAGTGTCAAGTACACGCAGGCGGCCGCGGTAAAGCGGGTGGCGTTAAAGTCACTGGCGATAAAGAAGAAATCAGAGCCTTTGCCGAACACTGGTTAGGCAAAAATCTGGTGACTTATCAAACAGATGAGAAAGGTCAGCCAGTTGCTAAAATTTTAGTAGAAAGCTGCACCGACATCGCTAACGAACTGTACTTAGGTGCAGTAGTTGACCGTAGCACCCGTCGTGTGGTGTTTATGGCATCAACTGAAGGCGGTGTTGAGATTGAGAAAGTGGCCGAAGAAACGCCAGAACTCATTCACAAAGCGATCATCGATCCCCTGACGGGTCCTCAGCCATACCAAGCGCGTGATCTTGGCTTCAAACTGGGCTTAAACCCAACTCAAATGAAGCAATTCACCAAGATTTTCATGGGTCTGGCAACGATGTTCGTTGATCACGATTTCGCACTGCTGGAAATCAACCCACTGGTTATCACCACTGAAGGTAACCTGCACTGCTTAGACGGCAAAATTGGTATTGATGGCAACGCACTGTTCCGTCAACCAAAAATCAAAGCAATGCACGATCCATCACAGGATGACGCCCGTGAAGCTCACGCTGCAATGTTCGAACTGAACTATGTTGCGTTGGACGGAAACGTAGGTTGTATGGTGAACGGTGCTGGTCTGGCGATGGGTACGATGGACATCGTTAACCTGCACGGTGGCAAGCCAGCTAACTTCCTCGACGTAGGTGGTGGCGCGACGAAAGAACGTGTTGCTGAAGCATTCAAGATCATTCTGTCTGATAGCAATGTGAAAGCCGTTCTGGTTAACATCTTCGGTGGTATCGTACGTTGTGACATGATCGCAGAAGGTATCATTGGCGCGGTTAAAGAAGTTGGCGTTAAAGTTCCAGTTGTAGTGCGTTTAGAAGGTACTAACGCTGAATTAGGCCGTGAAGTATTAGCTAAATCAGGTCTTGATATCATTGCAGCTAACAGTCTGACTGATGCGGCTGAGCAAGTAGTTAAAGCTGCGGAGGGCAAATAATGTCTGTATTAATTAACAAAGATACCAAGGTAATTTGCCAAGGCTTTACCGGTGGTCAAGGTACTTTCCACTCTCAACAAGCTATCGATTACGGTACGCAAATGGTCGGTGGTGTATCTCCAGGTAAAGGCGGCAGCGAGCACTTAGGTCTGCCAGTGTTCAACACTGTGAAAGACGCTGTGGCTGCGACTGGCGCAACGGCTTCTGTTATCTACGTTCCAGCGCCTTTCTGTAAAGACGCTATCCTCGAAGCTATCGACGGTGGTATTGAGCTTATCGTTTGTATCACTGAAGGTATCCCAACACTGGATATGCTGGAAGTGAAAGTGAAGCTAGAAGAAACTGGCGTTCGCATGATCGGTCCAAACTGCCCAGGTGTTATCACCCCAGGTGAATGTAAGATTGGTATTATGCCAGGTCACATCCACTTAAAAGGTAAAGTGGGTATCGTTTCTCGTTCTGGTACGCTGACCTATGAAGCGGTTAAGCAAACCACTGACGAAGGTTTCGGCCAATCTACTTGCGTAGGTATTGGTGGTGACCCAATCCCAGGCACTAACTTCATCGACGTATTGGAAATGTTCCAAAACGATCCACAGACTGAAGCCATCGTAATGATTGGTGAAATCGGTGGTACTGCTGAAGAAGAAGCGGCGGCATACATCAAAGCTAACGTGACTAAACCAGTTGTTTCTTACATCGCGGGTGTTACTGCTCCTGCGGGTAAGCGTATGGGTCACGCGGGTGCAATTATCGCTGGCGGTAAAGGTACTGCTGCTGACAAATTTGCTGCATTAGAAGCAGCGGGCGTGACCACTGTCCGCTCGTTAGCGGATATCGGCAAAGCGCTGCGTGCTAAAACCGGTTGGTAATCTAACCGTTAACACACGAAAAGGCGCCTAAGGCGCCTTTTTTATTGTGCATCTGTTAGCCAGTGCTCTGGTGGAAGTGTGAGAATGGACAAAGCTAACACCATGCAGGCTAGCATTTTAGTTGGCAAAGGGTTAGATTGGGGTTCTCTACTGGGCGTCATAATCTGATTGACGTGCAAATGTATCCGTAGAGCCACAACCCTAAGCCTTACGCTTATGGCACCATGGCTGTTCAGCTATAAATCTTGTACTTAATTATCACACGATTGCGGCATTAAGCTGCGAGCGTATTTTTTATTGGCTTATCCCATTGGGGGAGGATAAGCCCAGAGCAGATGGCTAACCCTAAGGGGCATCTATTTACATGAGGGAAAGACTGTGAAAACGCCAAAGATTATTATTTCAGAAATCGATTTAGAAAGACTCGAGCGTCTGCTGGAGTCATTACCTGCGAATGCATTTCCGGGACGTGCAGCATTGGAGGCGGAACTCGACCGAGCAGACATTGTGCCCGCAGCGCAGATGCCCGCTAATGTGGTGACGATGAATTCTGAAGTGAAATTTAGTGTGTCATCCAGTAACGACACTTTTTGTTTGCGTTTAGTTTATCCTAAGGATGCGACGGGTGAGGGCACCATTTCCATACTCGCTCCCGTAGGCAGCGCCTTATTGGGCTTATCACAAGGTGATGAAATCGAGTGGCCAGGCCCTGGGGGCTCAATGGTCAAAGTCCGTATTGAAGAAATTGTTTATCAGCCAGAGCGTAACGGTGATTTTCATCGTTAGTCGCTTAGCTGGACATGAGTGAGTATATAGAGGGCAATATGAAGGAAGCCAATATGATTATACAGACAGAGCGTTTAATTCTTAGACCTTTTACCGAGCAGGATATCGATGCCCTCTATTTGATGAACAGTAACTCTGCGATGTTGAAATATATTCCAACCGAGCCTTTTACTGAGCGTGAGCAAGCTCGTGAACTGTTCCACAATGTGATCCTTCAGGATTACCAACAGCGGGGATTTGGCCGCTGGGCTGTTGAGCATAAGGCTGATAGCAAGGTGATTGGTTTTTGTGGGCCAAAATTTATTCCTGAGTTTAACGAAGTCGAAATTGGCTATCGTTATTTTCCTGAATATTGGGGCAAAGGCATCGGTACCGAAGCTGCTCAAGCAGCAATCAGCGTGTTCCCGCAGTTTGGTATTACGCAAATCATCGCTTTGATCTTAGAGGGGAATTTAGGTTCTGAAACAGTGGCTAAACGCATAGGAATGCATTGGCGTGAACCTAGCGAGTTTATGGGGTATAAAGTCAACGTCTACGCAAAAACTTTATAACTAACCATTTGTATTTTAATAAAAAACCAGCCGATGGCTGGTTTTTTATGATATAGCTTACAGCTAAGACACTATTGAAATATGCCTTCGAGCGAACTTATTCGTCGTTATGATCACAGGTGTCATTTGTGCAATGGCCGTACAAATATAAACTGTGGTTTGTCAGCTTAATATTATGTTTACTAGCCAATTCTTCTTGACGACGTTCGATCACTTCATCTGAAAATTCAATTACTTTACCGCAAGACAGGCAAACTAAGTGATCGTGGTGATGCTGAGTCGATAACTCGAACACGGCTTTACCACTTTCAAAGTGGTGACGACTGACTATGCCGGCATCATCAAACTGGTTTAATACACGGTAAACTGTCGCTAGACCAATTTCTTCGCCTAAATCGAGTAGTTTCTTATATAAGTCTTCTGCACTGATATGTTGGTTTTCAGGTCCTTGCATCAGTTCTAGGATCTTGACTCGTGGCAGGGTGATTTTCAAACCGGCTTTTTTTAGCGCTTGATTTCCATCTGTCATTGCTAATCTCTTGATTGCAGAACCAATAGGTTCATCCGTGGATAGTGATTGCCATTATAGAGGCTCAAATTAAAAACTTAAACCTTTGTTCTAGCTTTATGGGGCTATATGCAGATAAATTGTGTTACTGAGCGTGAAATCGCAATAAATTGCGGCAATTCAAGCATAGTTTTTGTAAGGTTATACCAAGGAATAATGTTCAGGATGCGAAAAATTCGGGACAATAAATAGAATAATTACAATAAAAGGAAACAGTATGTACAAACATATTGTGGTATTAACTGGCGCGGGTATTTCTGCCGAGTCGGGATTACGAACTTTTCGCGATCAAGATGGATTGTGGGAGGAGCATCATATTGAAGATGTAGCCACCCCCGAAGGTTATGCCCGAGATGCCGAGCTTGTTGAACGTTTCTATAACAGCCGTTGGGAGCAGTTACACAGTGGTACTGTGATGCCTAATGCGGCTCATGAAGCGTTAGCCAAGTTAGAGGCTGAGTTTTCTGGACAGTTATTGGTTGTCACCCAAAATATTGATAATTTACATGAGCGGGCTGGATCGCGTCGCTTACTGCATATGCATGGGGAATTATCTAAAGGCCGCTGTCCTCGCTCCCGTCAGACCTTTTTATTAAGAGAACCCTTTGGGGTAAACAACTGTTGTACGTGTTGTATTCCTGCACAAAGGTTACGTCCCCATGTGGTGTGGTTTGGTGAAATGCCGTTAGGCATGGATAGAATTCACGATGCGCTCGATAATTGTGATTTATTTATCGCCATTGGTACCTCGGGCACGGTATATCCCGCAGCGGGTTTTGTTGACACGGCCAATCATCATGGGGCGCAAACTGTCGAGGTTAATTTACAATCGCCCGATAGACACAGCCAGTTTCAATATCATTTAACCGGTAAGGCAGGGGAGTTGGTGCCTAAATTAGTCGATACTATACTCTCAGGCAAAGTGATTGGCTCCGATTTAGCCGAGTCTGATTTAAAAGAATGAGCAACGAGCCCATGGCGCAAAAACTGGCGATTATCATGCGTGGCTTGCCGGGCTGCGGTAAATCCTATTGGGTTGAACAGTTTGTCGCTAATCTGCCGTTAGAATATGCGCTGCGCGTCCGTCAAGGTGGTATTTTCTCGACCGACAGTTTTTTCTACGAGGGAGAGGTGTATCGATTCGATGCGAAAAAACTTTCCGAATACCATCAACGTAATTTAACTGCATTTATTCAAGCACTCAGCAATGCCCAGCCTGTGGTGATTTGTGATAATACTAATCTCTGCCGCTGGGAGTACATGGCTTACGAGGCCGCAGCCAAAGCCCTTGGCTATCAAGTGCGAATTATACTTGTTGGTAATCCATCAGATCCTGTTCATCAAAAACTGTGTGCTGAACGTAATCGTCACGGTGTGCTGTTAACTCAAATTCGCAGGATGGCAAAACAATTTGAGGATTGTTAACTTTCCTTTGTTTGTCATCTTTTGGTGTTATCTTCGATTCAAAATTAATGTCCAAGCCCCTGAGTAAGAGTTTCATAAGCTTGATCTTAATGACAGTTTCCCTTTTATTTGTCGATTATACTACGGCGAGTTAGTTCCTCTGGAGTGTACCTTGTTAACAAAACTGCTGCTCACCCTCGCCGTCATCATTATGGCGATTTTGCTGCTCGCTAAACGTAAGCCTGGTGTGGTTCAAGCGTCATTACAAAATACGCCTGTGTTACCGAGTCTATTGCGGCGCTACGCTTTGAGTGGGGTATTTTTACTGCTGGGGCTTTGTGTTTTAAGCTACAGTGTGTGGTATTGGCACGATCAGCATAAAGTGGTGACCGTGACAATTGTATCCCCATCGGGTGACAGTTTCGGTGTTTATCATGCCCGTAAAGGCGATATCTCAGAAGCAAAGATGGTCACGGTTGAGGGGGTACATATTCGTTTTTCAAATGCTGAGCGACTAGAGATCCTCGAAGACTAAGGCATATTTATTTTACGAATTTATCTCTCCCGCCTTTTCATTGCGAAGTTATGCGTTAAACTAGCGACAATTTTTTAGCCTGCACTTAAGTGGACTTTTTAGCTTAAGTTTTTTTCAGGAGGACACATGATTACTGCCTACGTCTATAAAAACCGTCAGTTGACGGTGACAGAGATTAACACTCAGGACAGTATTCCGGCGTCGACCATATGGTTGGATCTTTATAAACCTGATGATGCAGAGCGAGAGTGGTTAAGTCATTTTTCAGTTGAAGAAGTGCCAGACGAAGAAGATATCAACGAGATTGAGGCGTCGGCACGTTTTTATCAAAATAGCGACGGGCTGCATATCAATTCCTTATTCCCACAACGGGTGGGGCAAGATGTGCGTGGGGTGAACGTTTCCTTTAACCTGCGTACTAATTTTCTACTGACTATCCGCGAAGAGGATGTCGGACTTATCCGCCTATTACGAAACTATCTGCGGTTAGGTCGGCTAGAAGTATCAACCCCTCAGGAATTGTTTCTCGAACTATTTAATTTAAAAGTGGATTATCTCTCTGACTTGATCGAAGACGTGTATACCGTGCTTGAAAATGTCGGTGAGCAGGTTTTTGACAGTGAAGAGCTTGATGATGTGTTTAAGCTGATCACATTGCAAGAAGACTCCAATGGTAAGATTCGCTTAAGTTTACTCGATACCCAGCGCTCACTACGTTATATGCAGCGATATTACCGCGGGCAATTATCCGATGAACACTTAAAAGACTTACGTGAAATGCTCTCGGACATTGAGTCTTTAATGCCTCACAGCCAGTTTATCTTCGACAAGTTAAACTTCTTGCTGGATGCTGCGATGGGTTTTAGTGGATTACAGCAGAATAAGATCATCAAAATTTTCTCGGTCGCTGCCGTTGTCTTTCTGCCTCCGACACTGATCGCGAGTAGCTACGGAATGAACTTTAATGGTATGCCAGAGCTAGAATGGCAATATGGTTATCCGATGGCGATTCTAATGATGCTTGCGAGCGCTGCGGGGACTTACTTTTTCTTTAAGCGTAAGCATTGGCTGTAATTGGTCAATTTGATTTAATCGCAAAGTATTCGCAAAAAGCCGGAGTTTCTCCGGCTTTTTAATGGGGATTATTTGCGGCTATCGCCACCAAAGTAATAACTGACGCGTTCCCGAGGGTTGAGATATTCGTGAACTTTTTCAGGTAGTGCCGCGGGAGGAAGGCAGCGGACGATACTGATCCCTTCGATTTCAAGATCAACGATAGGCGCTTGATCTTTTGGCACTAATGCATCGTAAACGAGGATTTTAGGGCAAAGTAGCTTTTGCAGATTGACCGACATCACCATCGCGTATTGGCCGCTTGACAATTCCACCACACTTCCGGGGGGATAAATGCCAAGCATCTTGATCATTTTGCCAATATATTCCTGATTTAATTTCGTTTTATATTGTTTATACAAGTGTCCCAACGCGGCGTATGGCATACGAGCTTTACCTTGATTACCTGGGTAACACAGGGAGTCATATTCATTCACCACTGCTAATAGCTGGGACATCTTATCAAGATCCGTTTCCTGCAATCCCTTGGGGTAACCAGTGCCATCAAGAAACTCATGGTGATTGGTGATAGCAGGGAAGGCAGCCTCAGGGAAATTCTCAGCCAGTTTGAGTAAATCAATCCCAAGAAGGGGATGTTGCTTAATAAAATTAAGCTCAGGCGCAGACCAAGGTGTGGTCTTTTTCAAAATCTGCGGTGGCACTTTGAGTTTACCCACATCATGAAATAGCGCACTTAAACCGATTAATTCAATTTCACTTCGGTCCCATTCCATCTCTTTAGCAATCAGCATGGCGAGTATGGCAACGTTTAATGAATGGTAGTAAATACTCTCATCCTGTTTGGCGTCACTCATTAAGTGCAGTACTAGATTATCGGAAGTTAACAGCTGTTCCACCATACTGTGGACTAACACCTTAGCATCATCAACGGCATTCAATGGTCGATTGCGTAGTTTAGAAATCATACTGCGCATCATGGCCACTGAACGGGTGAAGTTTTGTTCCGTTTTATGAATATCTCGGCGGAGTTTTTTCTGGACTTCGATTTGCTCAGCCTTATAGACATCCATATCATTTTTAAGATCGTGCAGTTCTGGACTCGGTGGCAGCTTGATAGGGTTAATGGCCTCAGGATTTAGCGGTGCGGTTTCACTGCGCTCTAAATCGACAATTACGTGTTCAATACCGAGATTTTTAATTAATTCAATTTGCGCAGCCTGTTTTATGTGAAAGCTACTGAATAAAAAAGGATGATCTTTCCAAGCAACGGGTAAACGCACAAAATTACCCACTTGTAATTGATGAATTGATACTTTACAGCTTTTTTTCATATTTTTGTTATCGTGAAGCCAATGGCGTTATTTTATATCAATGGTGCAGCTTTACAATTACTTAACTAACATGTCAGCATAGTAAGATTGGAAAATAACCGAAGCATTGAGCCTATATGGATTTTATCGAAGTATACCCTAATGCGATACCTGAAGACCTATGTGATCGTCTCATTCTTGCGTTCGAAAACCACTCAGGTGTGGTTGATGGGCAAACCGGTAATGGGGTCGATCTTGAAAAAAAGATCAGTCGAGATCTTACACTAGATAATTTCATAGATTTACAGCCACTTAAGAATGAGTTGTTATCTTATACCCTTAAGGGGACCGCTGATTATTTTACTCAATATTCGATGGCGTTGATGGGAGCTGTGGCGGTTTCTGTTAGTGATGAACAAGGTCAAGCTGTGACTCTAACGCCAACGAATTTTGAGCGTCTTGGTAAACCGAGAGCCGAAGCATTGGTCAAATATTTATACCGCAGTGGTAGTATTAATATTCAGAAATATCAAAAGAATAAAGGTGGATATCCCCACTGGCATTCAGAGCAATTTCCTCAGCTTAACCACAACGAGGCCTTACACCGTGTGGTGCTTTACATGTTTTATTTAAATGATGTAGAAGAGGGCGGCGAGACCGAGTTTTATTATCAGCAGCGTAAAATCGCACCTAAAAAAGGCACAATGGTGATTGCGCCAGCAGGTTTTACTCATTCCCATCGTGGCAATATGCCTATCAGTAATGATAAGTACATTGCCACCTCTTGGGTGATGTTTAATCGCGCCGAGCAGCTTTATGCTGTTTATGCATAGGATAGTTAGGTTGGGATGGTAATTCTGAATCGCGCGCCTTCAAGATTGCTTTCTTCAATACTTAGACTTCCGCCATAGCTACTGACAATTTCATCACATACGGCTAAGCCAATCCCTTGTCCTGGCGATTGGCTGTCGGCTCTTACGCCGCGCTGAATAATTTTTTGCCTAAGTTGTTCTTCTACGCCTGGGCCATCATCTTCGACGATCAATTCAAAATCACTCTGCTGATTAAAATGTGCTGTTACCTGTACTTGGCTAATACATAGCCTGAAGGCGTTTTCCATTAAGTTACCGCAGAGTTCCATTAAATCGCCTTTATTACCGGGAAACAATAAATTAGTCGGTATGTTGGCCTTAAATTTCACCTGTTTGTCACGGTAAATTTTAAATAGCATTTGCGCGAGTTGCTCAACAAGTGGGGCAATAGCGGTGTGTTCCTGCTTTAATCCCTGGCGACCTAACATGGCGCGTTTTAGTTGATATTTAACCAGCTGATCCATTTGGCTGATCTGCTCCATGATTTTTTCATTGGCAGATTGCTTTGTCAGACTTGTATCATCGGTAATGGCGTGAACGGCTGCAAGACGAGTTTTTAAGCTGTGCGCCAGATCGTTCATCGCGTTTTGATAGCGTTGTTGTTGGGCGCTCGATTGCTGTAATAGTTGGTTAAGCGCTTGAGTTACGCCTTCAAGCTCAACGGGGTAACCTTCTGAAAGTGACTTAGTCTTACCTTGGTTTATCGACTGCAACTCGTTTTGCATCCTTACGAGTGGACGCATCCCCCAATATGCCGCACTGACCAGCAGAATCAGTGCGAGAGCGAGCACCATGGCCAGACGGATATAGGTGCGTTTACTGAATTTGCTGTATTCCTGCTCGAGCTTAGCTGCATCTTTCATTACAAGCAGGTTGTAATGTACGCCAGCGATTTCTACTGCGAGCAAATACACAAAGTAACCTCTGTCATCGGCCATGGTGAGGTAATAGGGCGGAGAGTCGTTACGGATTTCGTTGAAACGTTCGCAGGTATCGAAGAGGCCACGGTCAACAGCGAGGGATGAGGTCCATACTTGTTTAAACTTCTCATCACAACTTGCGATTACATACCGCTCTTGCTTGTTGTTTTCCTCTAACCAAGCACTGGTATCAGGAATAAGATCATGTTCTCTAAGCTCGGCGGCAACTTGTGGAATTTCGGCGATAAGCTGGGCGGTTTCTTCGTTATAGCTATTTTGCGCATGCAGAATGTTGACCATCCAAGCGAGGCCAAACCCTACTAAGGTGATGATAGATAACGAGGTGAGAAACATCCGGGTAAGCAGACGTTTCTTGAATTTGAGCCTTAGTTGCATGGCAGATTAAATTTATATCCTTGTCCACGGATTGTGGCTATCGGATTATCAATGCCATCGCGGGTGAGTTTTTTACGTAAGCGACTCACCATCACTTCGATAGTATTAGGATCGCCTTCTTTGTCGCCATAAATGACATCTAATAGCCGCTGTTTTGCGACGACTTCATGACAATGGCGCATTAAATATTCGAGGATAAGGTACTCGAAGGCGGTGACTTCCATAATGTCATTGCCTAGCGTTACTTGTTTAGCGGCAAGATCAAGTTTTAACTCACCACTGGTAATGACAGGTTTGACAAAGCCGGCGCTACGTCTGACTAAGGCGTCAAGTCTTGCGACAAGTTCTTCTTTTTGGAAGGGTTTAACTAAATAATCGTCAGCGCCCGCATTGAGGCCTTCAACTTTATCTTGCCAATTCACCCTCGCTGTGAGGATAAGAATGGGGGCTTTAACGCCTTCTTCACGTAATTGTTGGATAAGACTAATACCATCTTGATCGGGTAAACCTAAATCCACAATGGCAACATCTATAGGGTAATTGGTTGCTTGGAAAAAACCTTCTTTGGCAGTGAGGGCCACTTGAACTTGGTTGCCCAAATCGCTTAACTGCACTTTTAGATGATGGGATAAAATAAGATCATCTTCGACAACCAAAATTCTCATAATACTCATGCCTTAACGTCGACTGGACTCAGTGTACGCAAATTATACGTGGGAGCCAAATATTGTCTTATCTTACCCACAAAGAACTTAACCTCGGCTGACCAAGGTTCGTTAGTGGTGAAAATAAGTACTAATCCATTGTCTTTAAAGTCATTATCTTTAATGTATTGTTAATGGCTATTGCCTTTATTTCGCTTTACTCCAGATGCCGTTGCCGCTCCACACTGCTCCTAAACTAAATAGCATTACGCTGCCCATGATGATCGCCAGTCTTAACCAAGGCTCTCCATGAGCGAGCCGTATCTGTACAGCATCGATTGCAGTGGTTCCCCAAACGGTGATAACACTGATAAACAATGCAGCTTGAACTATTCGAATCACAAGTGGTTGTTTAATAAGCAGGAAAAAAGGTGCTATAGCAAAAAGGCTTGTGAATACAAGCTGGTCATACCGTAAAAAATGTGCGCTTAACAGCCAAAAGGCGACAATCATCCAACTCACTCTCCACCACATAATCTTCTCCAACGCCAATATTGATGCAGGCTAATATAGCGATGTTTAAAGGACTATTCTATTTACTTGTTCACAGAATGGTGAGATTGCAGAATAAACAAGCCCAACAATGTTGGGCTTGGGATGATCAACATAAACGATAAATTATAGGGATATTTTTAATCTATTTTATGGACTTGCTCATCAAAGCTTGGGGCAACTTTGCCAGCTTGAGTATTATTAAAGACGGTTTCATTAAATTCGCCTTCTGATTTAGCGATCACGACTGTGGCCACACAATCACCAGTGACGTTTACTGCGGTACGTACCATATCCAGTAGTCGGTCGACACCAATAATTAACGCAATACCTTCAACGGGGAGGCCAACTTGGTTAAGCACCATCGCGAGCATTATGAGGCCAACACCAGGAACGCCTGCAGTACCAATCGAGGCCAGAGTCGCGGTTACAACCACCGCAGCATAATCAGTAAGGGTTAACTCAATGCCAAATACTTGAGCGATAAATACCGTTGCGACACCTTGCATAATAGCCGTGCCATCCATGTTAATGGTGGCACCTAATGGCAGGGTAAAAGAGGCGATTTTATTATCTACACCAAGTCGGTGTTCTGAGGCTTCTATGGTAATAGGTAAGGTAGCGTTAGAGCTGGCGGTGGAAAAGGCAAATAACTGTACATCGCGCATTTTGCGAATAAAGATCAATGGACTTAAACCTGAAAACACCTTAAGTAAAATGGGATATACAATAAAAGCGTGAATAAGCAATACGACGAGTACGACAAAGAAATACTGAACCACGCTGCTGAAAGTTTCTACGCCGAGAGTTAATGCAAGTTTACCCATTAGAGCAAAAACACCGTAAGGCGCAAGCTGCATAATCAGGGTCACTACGCGCATAATCACTTCGTTTAAATCTTCAAACAATACAGCAATACGTTTACCACGCTCGCCAATATGAGCGATAGCAAACCCAAAAATCACTGCAAAAATAATGATTTGCAGCATATTGCCTTCGCTCATGGCTTGCATTGGATTGGTCGGCACTATGCTGATTAATACATCAGCGAGACTAGGCGCTTCTTTTGCAACGTAATGCATTTTCTCTGACGCGAGTGAAGCATTACCCGGGTGGACTATCACTGCACTGATAATAGCTAGTACTAAGGCTATAGCGGTTGTGAATAAATAAAAGGCTAATGTTTTGCCGCCTAATCGCCCTAATTTTGAGGGTTCACTTAAGGAACATGTCCCACAGACTAAGGAAATAAATACAAGTGGAACGACTAACATTTTTAAACTTGAGATGAAAATCGTACCGATAACATGTAAAAAGCCGTTGGTAATATAGTCCTTAATAAATGCACTATCCGGAAAGTAATTACGTAGAAATAGTCCAATTGCAATACCCGTAACCATGCCGATTAAAATTTTACTGGTAAGGCCGAGTTTATGTTGTGATGAGGTTGCCATGGGGGTTCCTGTGTGTTTTTTATACGTTCTAATATTGGCGACGACAAGACTAGCAAGAAAATGCAGAAGTTTAAATGAGTTCTAATGTTAAACTAAGTTCAAAATATGCAAAATAAAATAAGAGAGTAATGGAAAAGTTACGTGAAAATTGTGTAATGTTAGCCTATAACCGTCATTCCGCAGCTAATTCCAGAATTTAAATAGTGTGATCTGGCGATCAGCTTTTCATAAAAACTACGACACCATCTTGACCGCGATCGACAGTTTTGATCTATTACTGCTATTTGACGGTCTCAAAATATGTCTACCCATCCTGTTATCCGACTTTCCGCACCTGATTTAGGAATAAATTTGCCGATACCGTTCGCCTAACACGTCGAGAATGATCTGCTGGTCCACTGTGAGTCCTGTGACTTGAGGTGGCGCCTCTCCCAACTGGTACTCGTGCACCCCGCCAAAGCGTAAAAAAATCCACCGCGCAGTCGGTTTTTGCGTGGGTTTCTTTTTCATGTCCGCCACACTCCGGTTCTGCTCTACTAAGCCCTGCCGGATCCGGTGCTCCAGCGCCGCATAAATCATCAGGCTACAGGTCATCACCATCAGCAACGCTTCGATACGTTCCGGTTTTTTAAGATATAACGAGGAGGTTAAAAATTCGGGACTTTTCAGAAACCTAAAACCACGCTCGACATTCTGCTGGGCTTTATAGGTAGCCAACAGCTCAGCCATGGTGAGCGTTTCACTGTGATCATTGGTCGCGAGGATGAACACCCCTGTCTGGTTGCGCGCCTCAGCCACCCGCGCCAAGCTACTTGCGGCTAACCCCTTGATGTGAAATTGGTAGTTCACCGGCATTTCACCCTTTTGGGGCCTTCCGCGCCCTGCATAGATAGGTTCACTCACGACTTCTGCTTCTAGTTGCAGCAGATTTAAGCTGACAGCAAAACGGGCTAATTCAGCCTGCGCATCGGTCTCGCAGGCAAAACGCTGGGCACATAATTTGTTGAAGGCTTTCAGTTCACGCGTGCTGTCTTTCAGTAGGTTTTTGGCTAATGTTTGCTGCTCACGGTGGCTGGCCTGTTCGCTGCGCACCAGCAACCAACGCTGCGCGACGTCGGCATAATTGGCGCTTTGCCAACAGCCATGATAGCCATTGCCCAGCGCAACCAGCGACTGGGTGCCAATGGTTGCCACGGCTCGCTTGGCTTCATTGAGGGTGACAGGCACACGAGTCACGAACAACTGTTGCTGTTGTGCCAGTAGTTGCAAGGTGTCGGCGCAATACAGCGCCGCATCGCCGACCAGATAACGACTCTCCTGCGCGGCCTTGAGACTGCTCAAGTGGCGCCGTACCGTCTGGGCAAAGGCCTTGGTATCATTAATATTACCACTCAAGGCTTGCATGTAGATGGGCAGGCCGGCCTGATTTTCACAGATAAGCTCCAGGATAACCTGGTTTAGCTCTGGCCGATGGTCGCGGCTATAGCCCCGTACCAATTGCAACTTACCGAGCTGCTCGCCATCGGCTTGGTCATAGGCGCCATCGACGTGGAAGCTGGTGATATCGAGGTGTACTGCAGTACTTTTGAGCCCCAATCGTTCAACGACCTGCTCCGCCATCACCTGATAAAGCGTGCTGACATCGGCCTCAAAGAGGGCATCAAGGCAGCGGCCGAGCACATCATCATTGAGGTCATCGGCACAGATCCCCGGGCCAATCAGGCGTTCTACAGGCTTGTTGGCAAAGAATTGCGGGAACATGTGCAAGGTCGAACTATGAAAGCCAAGACCGTTCAGTATCATCGCCACCAACGCTTCACCATGTGAGACTTTGTAGGGCGGCGTTTTGGGTAGCACCGCATCAATCATGCGAGCAATGCCGAGTTCTTGGCAAAGTGCAGCGACCAAACCAAGGTGGTCGAGGTTACGGATAGAGATAGCGGGAGCGGCCATGATGAATTACCTGCAAAAGAGAGTAATAGATCAGAATGACCGATCGCCGTCAAGTTTTTTAAATCGAAAATTAGGTGCGGAATGACGGGTTATTAAACGCTTAGATCACCTTGGTCTCATTGCCGCCTTTTGTCACGAAATTGGCCTGCCACGGATGATAGATGCCGTTATCCCAAAATATTCTGACCACAATGTTTCTCATGGTGACGCGGTATTGGCCATGCTCCTAAATGGACTTGGCTTTCATAGCAGAACACTGCACATGTTCTCGGACTTTTTTAAGACCAAGCCTGTATCTAAGCTACTCGCCAAAGACATTGAAGCACACCACCTGACTGATGATGTACTAGGCCGCACATTAGATGCTCTATACGAAGCCGATGTCTCAGCGCTCTATCAGGTTATTGCTGAGCGTGTTGTTGATAAACTGGGCTTGACGACCGATTCTGTTCATCTTGATATCACTAGCTTCCACGTTGATGGTGAGTATGCACAAGATGAAAACACCAACGTGATTAAGCTTGTAAGAGGTTATAGTCGGGATCATAGGCCAGAGCTTAACCAAGTCGTGCTTGAACTCATCTGTGAAAACCAAGCAGGTATTCCTGTTTACATGCAAGCACTGAGTGGTAACACCAATGATGCCAAGGCATTCGCTGAAGTCACTAAAAGACACATACATTGCCTAAAAGCCGCGCAAAATAGTCGTTACTTTATCGCTGATGCCGCTTTGTACACCGAAGAAAGCATCTCCTCGCTAGATGAGCAAAATCAAAAATTCATTACCCGTGTCCCCATGACCATCAAGCTCGCAAAACAAGCACTACTTGCGCTAGAGCCAGAGCAATTAAGCACTATCGGTCATGGCTACTCAGGATGTTGGATAGACTCGGATTACGGAAAGGTCAATCAACGTTGGTTGCTCGTTCACAGTGAACAGGCCACCAAGCGGGAAGAAATCACTTTCTTCAAGAACTTAGAGAAAAACATAGCAAAAGAAATCAAAGCGTTGGAAAAGCTAAGTAAAAAACCATTCGCTTGTGAAGTTGACGCAGAATTAGCGTTTAACGATTTCAAGAAACAATGTGACTTACTTGGGTTTGAACAAGGCACTCTCATCAAACAGCCGACTTACTCTCATTCGGGCCGCCCAAAGACAGATGAAGCACCGACAGGATACCAATACTTTATCGAAGCCGCCCCCTTCACCGACCTAGAAAAAGTAAAACTGGCTAAGCTCAAAGTAGGCATGTTTATCCTCGCGACGAATGACACCGACAATGAAGCACTCACCATGGCGGCTCTTCTAGCACATTACAAATCGCAACAAAAAGTCGAGCGCGGCTTCCGTTTTCTAAAAAGCCCTGAGTTTTTAACCTCTTCCATCTTCTTGAAAAAGCCTGAGCGCATTGAAGCGTTGCTAATGATAATGACGTTGAGCTTGCTTGTTTACGCTAGTTTAGAACACAAAATCAGAGAACAACTCGCACAAACCGAAGCGTTCTTCCCAAGTATGGTAAAGAACAAGACGACCTCCAGACCGACGGCACGTTGGGTCTTCTTGCAATTCGAAGGCATAGATACGCTAGAGATTAACGGCCAAAGGTTCATCACTGGACTTCAAGATCACCAAACACAACTACTCAAATTACTCGGTAGATTCTATGAGGTAGTTTATTCCTAAATTAGCTGCGGAATGTCGGCTATAAGTTATAAGCGTCAATCTTAGTATTATCATTAGAATAACAGGGAGCCTGACAATGAAGTCAGCGTATAAGGTTTTTCTCGCAGGACTATGTTCACTTTTTTTGGTTGCATGTGGAGGCGGAGGCAGTATCTCCGATGATGGCTCTGGCACTCCTCCCACTCCCGGTGTTATTACCGTTACGATGGGGATCTCCAATACCAACATTTCAGCAAATACTCCTGCTACTGTTACCGCGAAGGTAGTGGATTCAAAAGTGGGTGCCTTAGCGGGGGAATTGGTCACTTTCAACCTAAGCAATTCAAGTATGGGATCTTTTTTCCCGACTTCGGCCACTGCATTAACAAATAGTGATGGGATTGCCTCTATTATTTTAAATACGGCAACGATTGCTGGTGCAGGGACTGTTACCGGAAAGATTGATACTGGGGAGTCCGGTAAAATTGGTTTTGTCATGGCTGGTGATGGGGGAAATGTTGGGGGAGGGGCTCAAGTTACCTTAAAACTCACTAATACGGCAGGTAATGCAATTGACAGTATTACATCTACGACACCTGGCATTTTAACTGCAACAGTAACTGGATTATCAAAAGCAGCCATTGTTACTTTTGATACAACAATTGGCGATCTACCAGTAAAAACTGCTATTACAGATATCAATGGCAAAGCTAGCGTTAATTTATATGCGGGAAGTCTTCCTGGTGCGGGTACTGCAAAAGCATCGTTGAACACGGGTGAGTTTGGTGAGCAAGTCTTTGTAGTGGGCGCTACCAATGTATTAATGGGAAGTGGCTCGCCCTTCGTGTCAGGCAAAGCAGATGTAAGTGCTACCACATTATCAGCAGGAGGAACTGCAACGATTTCTGTCCTCCTTCAGGATAGTAACGGTAATCCATTTACCGAGCCTGTGGATGTTAAATTTGCTTCAACTTGTTCAAATAAGGCGACACCAGAAGCAGTGTTAAGTACTCCTGTTACCGCTGTCGGCGGCCAAGCAACGAGTACCTATCTCGCAAAAGGATGTGTCGGTGATGATAATATTACTGTTACTGCAGATGTAGGGGGTAAAAACCTTTCCGCTACAGGTATTATTAAAGTGTTGTCAGCAAGTGTAGGTAGTATCGTTTTCGTTGATGCAACACCTCAGAATATTGGTATCAAAGGCACAGGCACTGCAGAATCTGCCACTTTGCGTTTTAGAGTGTTGGATACAAATGGCAATGCTGTAGCGAATAAATCGGTCGATTTTAAGCTTAACAATGATTCTGCTGGATTAAGCTTAACACCTGCAACTGTGACATCGAATAATCAAGGCTACGTACAAACAGTAGTGAATTCTGGTACTGTCGCAACCACGGTGCGTGTGACTGCAACGACTCAAGGGTCCAATGGGGCAATCATTTCAAGCCAATCTAATGTATTAGTCGTTTCAACGGGTAAGCCTGATCAAGACAGCTTTTCACTTTCCGCGTCAGTTTTAAACGTTGAAGGCTGGGATTATGATGGCGCTAAAGTGACTGTAACAGCCCGTTTAGCTGACGCTTTTAACAACCCTGTGCCAGATGGTACTGCTGTAGTGTTCACTGCGGAAGGTGGTTCAATTGAGAGTTCATGCCAAACAAAAAAAGGAGTGTGTTCTGTAGTTTGGACTAGTCAACAACCTCGTCCAGTTGGTGTTGCCGCTAATGGGCCTTTTTTCGATAGCATTGGTAATCGCGTTAAAGATCCTACTGCTTTATTAAAGCAAGAGGTCAATCTCGCTGGTCGAAGCTATTTTGGGAACTATTATGGCCAACCCTATGGTGGACGAGTCACTATTACTGCTACAGCAATTGGTGAAGAGTCTTTCCCTGATCTAAATAGCAACAATATTCTCGATACCGCGAATGAATTTAATTTATTTGTCGGTACCTCAACAAATTGTGGCCGTGATAACAGCGGAGACTGTTATGACTTGACCGAAGCCTACGTTGATCATAACGAAGATGGTATTTATACGCCGAAGTATATGACAGCAAGTACTACGGATACCTCCGGTGCTCGCGAAACCTTCACTGACTTTATTGATCCCGTGAATCCAACAGGACAAGGTGAGTTTAACTTAGCGGATGGAGAGTACAGCGGTGTGTTATGTGACGCTTCAGTTCCAGGGGTAAAATGTAGCCCACAAGCTTCAATTTCGGTTCGGCGCTCGCTTGTTCTTGTAATGTCAAGCAGTGAGGCTTACGCAACCAGTCTTGGAAATGTTGTGATTACTGATAATGTTGCAGGTAACAACCAAATTGATATCGGACTAAAAGGTAGCGCATCTGTTGTGTTTACTATAGCTGATATTAATAATCAGCAAATGCCTGCTGGAACAGTGGTTAACTTTAAAGCTACAGGCGCTACTGTCACGAGTTCAGGTAGTTATACTTGGCCAAGTACAAATTATAATGGTGGTAGACAGTTTGTTGTAAGCTTAAAAGGTGGCGATCAGCCCGACTCTGGTAATTTAATTGTCACAGTTACAACGCCAGGCTTAAGTGATGTTGGACTCGTAGGGACGGCATCTGAGGTGCTTAATATTCCCATCGTGGTTAAATAAGAACTAAAAAAATAAGGTGCCGATGGCACCTTATTTTTTGTTCATAAATACAATACCCGCATTGTTTTCACTGTGCGGGTGGTTGATTACTCAGCAAGTAAACCGCGGCTACGCAACAACGGTTCGATTCCTGCCTCTTTTCCACGAAATTTTTTATACATCAACATAGGGTCGTCACTGCCACCCTTAGACAAGATGTTGTTACGGAAGGCATCTGCGGTTGCTTTATCGAAAATGCCATTTTCTTTAAAGGCTTCGAAGGCATCGGCACCTAAAATATCCGACCAGAGGTAGCTGTAGTAACCGGCTGAATAACCGCCCGCGAAGATATGCGAGAAGTAAGTGCTGCGGTAACGTGGGCTGATCTCATTAATCAATCCCATGGCAGTTAAGGAGTCGGCCTCAAACTTGGCGGCATCCTTAGGCGAGGTATCGGTTAGGGTGTGCCAATCTAAATCGAGCTTTGTGGCGGCCATATATTCAACGGTCGCAAAGCCTTGGTTGAATTTGCTGGCGGCTTGGATTTTTTTCACCAGTTCCTGCGGGATCACTTCACCGGTTTTGTAGTGCTTAGCAAATTGCGCGAGCACTTCGGGCTGAGTCATCCAGTTTTCGTTGACCTGTGAAGGGAACTCCACATAGTCGCGAGGTACTGCCGTTCCGCCCTGTGAGCGATATTCAACATTGGATAACATGCCGTGCAGCGCATGGCCAAACTCATGGAACAGGGTGCTGGCTTCATCGAAGGTGAGCAACGCAGGTTCATTACCCGCTGGGCGAGGGTAGTTCAACACGTTGACTATAATGGGTTTAGAATCGACACCATTCATATGGTATTGCTTGCGGAACGAGTTCATCCAGGCGCCACCGCGTTTGCTATCACGGGTAAAATAGTCACCCATAAAGATGGCCATAAGCTTACCGTCTTTATCATACACTTCCCAGGTACGCACTTCGGGGTTGTATTTGGGTAAGTCGGTACGTTCTTTAAAGGTTAAACCATAGAGGCGATTGGCCGTGTAGAACACGCCTTTTAGGGTGCTGTCGAGGGAGAAGTAAGGACGAGTTTGCTGCTCGTTAAAGCTGTACTTCGCAACACGGATTTTGTCGGCATAGTAATCCCAATCCCAAGCTTGCAGCTTAAACTTGCCGCCTTGGCTGTCGATTAAGGCCTGCATATCTGCAACCTCAGCCTTGGCTTGGGCAAGGGCTGCTGGCCAAACTTTATTGAGTAAGCCGTAGACATTTTCAGGCGTCTTGGCGGTGCGATCTTCTAACACAAAATCCGCATGGGTTTTATAGCCCATGAGCTGCGCACGTTCGGCGCGCAGTGCGGCAATTTTTGCCAGAATGACTTTGTTATCATTGGCATTATTGTTATTACCACGCTCGATATAACCCTTATAGAGTTTTTCGCGTAGTTCGCGATTATCGGCATAAGTTAAAAATGGCGTGATAGACGGGCGTGACGTGGTAAATACCCATTTGCCTTCATGGCCACGTTTTTTCGCGGTTTCGGCGGCGGTGGCAACCACATCGGCCGGTAAACCTGATAAGTCAGCTTGCTTATCAATCACTAGCTCGAAGGCATTGGTTTCGGCTAACAGATTGTCACCAAAGGCTAAGTTAAGTTTGCCGATTTCTTCATTCAGGGCGCGCAGCTTGGTTTTATCCTGCTCGCTGAGGTTAGCACCGCCACGGGTAAATGATTTATAGGTGTCTTCCAGTAATTTGGCCTGAGCCGTGTTGAGCTTTAGGCTGTCTTTGCTGTTATAAACGGCTTTAACGCGTTGAAACAGCTTATCGTTCAATAAGATATCGTCTTCGGCCGACGATAACATTGGCGAGACTTCTTTGGAAATCGCTTGCAGCTCTGGAGTGGTATCCGCGCCAGTTAAGTTAAAGAAGACGTTGGATACGCGGGTCACGAGACCGCCCGAAAACTCCATCGCTTCAATGGTGTTGGCGAAGGTCGGCTTGTCTTTATTATCGACAATCGCTTGGATTTCTTCGTGTTGTTGAGCGATACCCGCCTTAAATGCTGGGAGGAAGTGCTCGGGCTTAATCTTATCGAAGGCCGGAATTTCCATAAAAGTATCATAGGGTTTAAAGAATGGGTTGCTGGCATTTTGGCTGATGATCTGTGCCGACATGGCATTCGGTGCGACTGCCGCCTGCGCCGCAGTATCGCTATGCTGCGCACTGCAACCGCTTAAGGCTAGGGCGAGCGTGATAGCGCTAAAGGTCAGTGTGATTGCGTGTGGTTTGAGTGTTCGCGCGTTAAGGGCCTGTGATTTTAGGCTTAGTCCCTTCATGTCAATTCCCCGTTAGGTGATTATTATTCTGTCGGATTAATGGTGTTAACAACCATTAAGCTTATTTTAAGCTGACTGTTTAGCATGTATTCGCCTAAGGGTTCCATCGATTTTGTGTTTTGTTTGTAACAAATGGTTAGCCTGCGGTTTTTAACGGAAGAACTATGGCAAACTGAGCCGCGCACTAAAGCAATATTCGGCAAAGGATAAAGCCATTGCTTGGGTGCGTTTTTATGTAAGTCCCTCATCATACAAATAATAAATAGGACCTCTATGGAATTGCTTCGGTTTAACTGTACGAGTCTCTGTCGTCGTTTTTCTTATTCCCTATTAGTCGCTGCGCTGTGGACATCGCAAGCAGCAGCGTCATCCACTAGCCTTAGCCAAGATGCGCTTAAGGTGGCCGATTATGCGGTGACCACCTATGACACGCAGATGGTTAAGAGTCTGGCGCATTTAATCAGTTTTAATACCCAAGCGGTTGAGGGGCAAACACCCGATACCAACCCCGCTTTTATTGGTTTTAAGTCGAGTTTAAAAAGCTTGAGCCAAGAACTCGGGCTCGATTATGCCGACCACGGTTATGTTGTATTGATTGGCCTCGATGCCAATGTTGTCGATGCCCAACGCTCACAGGTTGAGAAATTAGGAATCGTTACCCACGGCGATGTGCAACCCGCCAATCCCGCGCTCTGGGCCAAGAGCCCCTATGTGCTGGATACCGAGTCTGAACCTGGCAAGCTGATAGGTCGCGGCACTGAAGATGATAAAGGCGCGATTGTCACCGCCATGTATGCGATGAAGGCCATCAAAGATAAACAACTCGAACGGGAAAAACGCATTGAGCTGTTGGTGTATTTAGCCGAAGAGTCCGATTGGGATCCACTAAAAGCCTTTTTAGCCCATTACACCCTAGCGCAGATAAATATCACTATAGATGCCGAGTATCCAGTCGTCACCGCCGAAAAGGGTTGGAGTAAGATTGGCTTTACTGTGCCGAATATCGAGTCAACGCAGGAGCAGGGCGCGGCAACGAATGTTCCGAGCCTAACTGCATTTTCCGGCGGCTATTTTGCTAGCCAAGTGCCACAGCAAGCCGAGGCGCAAATTCATGCCATCACCCCAAGCTTGTTTGAACAATTACAGGCGAGCGCCGCAAAGCAGCAGGGGATGAAGTATCGATTCGAGCGTACTTGCGAGCAGGCCGTGTGCGACTTGCATATTTTTGCCGACGGTAAGGCGGCCCATTCCTCAACACCAGAAGATGGGGTGAATGCCGTGACGCATTTGGCCTCGCTACTTCAGCCATACACTTGGCCTAAAACCACTGCGGCTTTGACGGTCGCCGCCATGAATGAGTTAGTAGGGGTGGGGATTTATGCCGAGCAGTTTGGCGAACTGGCCTATAAAGATGATTTTATGGGCGCTTTAACGCTGGCCCCCACTGTTGTTGCGCAAACGAGTAAAGGGACGGAAGTCACCATTAATTTACGTCGCCCAGTGGGCAAAACGCCTGAGTTACTCTCAGCCCAAGCCAAGGACGCGCTGAACAAATGGCAAGCTGAGCATCAAGTGACACTCATCGACGTGGAAAGTTATTGGGGCGAGCCTATGGTGATGAAGGATGCACCGCATCAGCAGACTTTACTCGATGTATTTGCTCACTTTACTGGCATAGCATCACCCAAACCCGTGGCCATTGGCGGCTCAACCAACAGTAAATTATTCCCCAACGCTTTAAGTTTTGGCCCCGCCATGCCGGGCGTGGAATACACTGGCCACACCGAGAAAGAATTTATTACCCATAAACAGTTTATGCTGAATCTGAAAATGTACACCGCCGCTTTTATTGAGTTAACCGCCGCAAAATAGTGTGCTTTTTAATGGGCTTGATTAATTAAAGCGATGGGTAAAATACAACATAGGGTGAAAGGCGCTGATTTCACGCCAAAACTCATCGGTTTATAAGATAATGGCGGCTAATCCAAAATAGCCGCCATTGCATTGAATCGTTAAAACAAGATAACAACTGTTCATCTGGCGAAAAGCTTTTGCCCCAAAACGAGTTAACAAGTTTTCGGTGGAACAATAATGAACGACTTTCTGGCCTAGTAATATTCATCGTTATATCCCGTGTGATGTAATTCACTACTAACCATCAAAAAACGGGATAAGTATACCGTTGTATTCAAATTATAAGGATTGTGAACGATTTTCATCCTGCATTTGTGCGTGCTTTCTAATTTTTAAATAAATATCTTTAAAATTAATCGCTTATACTTACCAGTTCATAGATAATATGTTTTAAAAACGCGCATGTGCGTTTTTCTAGGTGGTGTATTTGAAGCAAAGCCGATAACTTCGCTGCAATACAATCAGTTAACCATGTGCAGTAATGTTATACCAATAAGGGGTGAAGGTTGAGCGAGTATTTCGAAATCGCGTATGCAGCGACATCAAGTAGATTGTGCTTATTCACTGGAACGGGATTTTCGAAATCTGTATCAGATAACCAAGCCCCTAGCTGGCAAGGACTTTTGGAGTCACTGTGTGAACTTCTTGCAAATGGAAATGATTTAAAGGCCAGCCTATTTCCAAAAGACGGTAAAAATACACTCGGATTAGAGGAGGCGGCTCAGGTTATTTCTATTGAACTGCAAAAAGTAGGTAAGAGCATCCACGAAGAAATTGCAAAGGAAATCAGTTCCATAAAGTTGATGGGGAACAATGCATCAATAGAAGATTTTCTATCAAAATGCTCTTGTCGTGTTGTTACAACCAACTATGACAAGCTTGTCGAAGAGCTAGTAGGATTTGAAGCATGTCACTCCTTGACGCCTGGCCTGCCGATTCCTAGATCGTCAGCCAGGGTCAAAGTCTATCATGTTCATGGGTCGATAGACTCTCCAGAAAATATGGTTGTTACGTCAGATGACTACTTTAAGTTTATTCATAGCGAATCGTATTTTTCGAGGAAACTAAGCACGGTGTTACATGAAAATACCGTGGTTATCTTGGGCTACTCTCTTGGAGATGCAAATCTAAAATCAATAATCAGTGATTATAAAGGGTTTTCTAAAAACCACGTTATAGGCTCGAATATATTTTTGGTGTCGCGATCAAAAGTCGATCAACCGGTTAAGGATTACTATGCGCACTGTTACGGTATTCGAGTGATTGATGAAACAGAGTGCCATGATTTTTTTAAAAAGCTAAATTCGGAAATCCCGAATGCAGAAAAGTGTGCAGAATCATCAGTAGCAAATATTAAAAAAGTGGTTTTTAATAATCATCAATTCACGAAAGGTTTTTTAAGTATTGAAAATGCATTTTACGAAATCGTATCTTCGATTGCGGCTGTCGGCGTAAGTATAAATGATAAAAAAGTGGTTAAAGCACTTGGTCAAATTATTGAATTCAAAACGGATTTGACGAATGGGTATAATGCGTGGGAGCAGTATGAACATATGGCGCGATGGTTAATATATATTGCGAGCATATTGGAGATCAGAGGAACATCAATAGAAAAGGTGTTCTTAGACGCTACTCTCAGATCTATGAACTCTATGCGTAAAGAGCTTTACATAGGTTATTCATGGCACGCTTATAACTCTTGGAATCAGCGCTGGCCGGGAATTATTGCATCAAATAGGGTTTTAATTAGAGATTATATCGTGGAGAACACCACATGGCCTGACGCTTTGCAGGTTGTAAATAGAAATTAGGTATAACAATTCGTTGCAGCCGGACAACTTTTCCGCTGTGCAACAAAGTTGCCTCAGAGTGCGGCGTTAATCCATTGAAATCTTAATCCGGAACCAACTGATTAGACTAAAAAACTAACGTGCTATTGTCCCTTAGCTTTTTACGTACATATTGCAAAATGGGTAGTTAAAATTGGCATTGGGGCACCAGTGACCGTTGGCGACATGGATGTCGCCGTCGAGCCTATAGGGATATATTCACGGCGAGTCACTGGGGAAACAATGACAATACTCCATAAATAGATATAAAGATCAATTGCTTCTGTCCCATAGTGAGTCAAGTAATAAAAGTGGACACCCAGCCTTAATAGCGCGGTAGTAAACCTCCGACTATGCTTTGGTTAAGCATTAAACAAGGAGGTTTGTATGCCGCGCCCTCGTAGAACTCAGATAAGTCTTGAAGACACTCCCTATTACCATTGCTGTAGCCGCGTTGTTCGGCGGGCTTTTTTATGTGGCGATGATAGTTACTCGGGTAAAAACTATGACCATCGCCGTGCTTGGGTGGAGTCATTATTATTTGAACTTGAAGCGGTTTTTGCTATTGATGTGGCAGCGTTTGCGGTGATGTCGAATCATCTGCATTTGGTGCTGCGGGTGGATATCGACAGTGCCAATCGTTGGACTGACCGCGAAGTGCTTGAGCAATGGCATAAGTTGTTTAAAGGCGATGAATTAACGCACAAATTCGCTAAAGGTGAGTTGGTTGAAGCGCATGAGGTGAACAGATTAAAGCATTCAATCGCTCTTTATCGCAGCCGTTTGTGTGATATTTCATGGTTTATGCGCTGCTTAAATGAACCGATTGCAAGGCAAGCAAATCAAGAAGATAACTGCACAGGTCGTTTCTGGGAAGGTCGGTTTAAATCCCAAGCATTACTCGATGAAGCCGCAGTATTAGCCTGCATGACTTACGTTGATTTAAATCCGATTAGAGCACAACTCGCTGATACACCTGAACAATCCGACCATACCAGTATTCAACTACGTATTCGGGCTGCATTAAAAGGTGAGCAGCCGAGCAATCTCCTGCCTTTTATTGGCAACGAGTGCGACAACCAACCCAATGGCATTGCGTTTGCCTTAACCGATTACCTTCAATTGGTGGATGATACCGGCCGAATCATTCGCAATGATAAACGTGGAAGCATCAGTGAAAGTAGCGCCAAGATACTGAACAGATTAAATATTCCCCATGACAATTGGCTCAAGCTGACAACCGAGTTTGGCAAACTATTTCACGGGCCAGTGGGCACGCTGCAAGAACTGAGCGATTACTGCGAACATCTCGAAAAGCGACGACGGCACTTTGCGGCAAGCTGCCAGCACTTGCGCTGCAACTGACAACGACTTATATAACTTCGAAAGTAACCCTTGCTGAGTATCCCCTAAGAACTGGGATGATTTATCTCGTCTGAAATGCCCGATTTTTTAAGGGATTAGCGCAATTTATTGCCTCAGATGCTGTCCCTATAACTTTTGATGGTTCTTTTTTAACAATGTTAACTTTTACAAGTTGTAGGCAAACTGAAAGTGCATTATGTTGTTGATTTAAAATGGGTGGCTTGATTTATCTTGGCTTGATTTATCGTTATGTTGTTGATTTAAAATGGGTGGCTTGATTTATCGTTTGATTTATCGTTAATAAAATCAGGCCGATCAGCCCAAGCAATCCAAAGATAGATGAGTACATGGATGCTGCTCGCCTTTACTTGGGAGGTAAATAATGAAGTCTATACCATATCGTGAGGGATCTTTGTTTGCGGTTCCTCTTCGAAATAATGGGTTTGCAGTAGGCGTTGTTGCGCGCATGGCAAAAAAAGGAAAAATTATCCTTGCTTATTTCTTTGGTAAGAAATTTGAAACGATTCCTTCGTTTACAGAAATTTCGATAATGCGGTCAACTGATGCGATTAAATGTCTTCGAATTGGTGACTTAGGGTTGATTAATGGCGAGTGGCTGATTCTGGGAGATATGCCTTCATGGTCGCATAAAGATTGGCCGGTGCCAACTTTTATAAGACAGGATGAGCTTACTGGGCGAGCTTGGCGCGTTATCTATTCTGATGCTGATCCAAGCAAGCTAGATAAGGAGGAATCAATCCCATATGACACAAAAGGCCTCGAAGAATCAGATCTTTATGGTTATGGTGCAGTCGAGTTGGTAATGACTAAGTTGCTAGGATAGAAATGGAGTCTTAGAAGATATCGTGTTTTATGTTTTTGGCACCTTGGCTGCATTTCCGCTGTATTTATTTGCTGGAAAAAACTTAAGCTAAAACGATTTGGTTTATATACGGTTTTATCTTCTTTTCAAATAGTTATTTTGATTGCTTTTAAGTATATATTGATGAATAGCCTAGTATAGAGTAATAGACAACAAAGCCCACGAGTGTGGGTTTTGTTTTCTCTGGAGTCAGGTAGCCAGTCCATGCTCAGTCTGTTTGCTGATTTCCTGCGCCTTCTCATGCTCTGCCTTCTGTTAGGCAAGGTATTTACTGGCCTGGGAGATAGAGTGGACATTCAAAATAGAGTTGTATATTCGCCCCAATCTATAGAGGGCTCTTTCTTGCCTGAAACTAGGCAATTTTGCCAGCGCTCAGGGCAGTCGTGACAGGTAGAAGTGGGCAGTCTTTAACAGCAATGTGCGCAACTTGGTGCAGCGCCGCCATTAAAATTGGTACTGGCACAATTGATCGCTTCTGCTGTCTATGAGTGATCGCTTCTACTGTTTTGAGCTGCTCAGTCTGCTGTGAGTTTTGACCAAATGAGTTTTTGGAGATCATTCGCTTAAGTTCATGCAACGAAAATGGATGACTTGTTTATCGGGTTTAATACTAACGTTCAATAATCGCCTTACAAATATTAATCCAAAACCAATTAATTAGAGTAAAAAATCTAACGCGCTTTTAGCCCAAAGGGAATCAGTTTCTTCTTTAAGATTAACATCCGAAATGACAGTTGAAACCAACACAAATTCAACTGTCTCTTGAAGAGTTCTTCTGGCGAAACAACTCATTGCGATAATATTTTCGCTCTAAATTAACTGTTGGAATAAATCCTGATCAGTTAACTGTATTAACTAGAGCTTGTGACTATTCCAGGGGGATGCTCGGGGTTGTAATATCAGCTTTTAGCACTAAGACAATCAAGAAAATAACGCCTAATAACGGGAATAATCCCAGTATCGCGCCTAGCATCCCTGTGAGCTTAGGATGTGTCGTTTTTTTGCGACCGAGTGAATAACTCAATATGCCGAAAAACATCATGCTAGCGAAGAGCAACAGCAAAATCAGCAAGAACATTGACACAATAAATTCCTTTTTAATTCATATGTTAGAGCTGGATAATATAGAGTGAGTGAATGCTAAGTCAATCTTATTCATAAGGATTGAACGCATGGCGGTAAGCAATAGGTGAGTTTCATCTATTGCTGAGTGAATCCTAAAGGCCCGTAAAACAGAGAGTATCGAATAAGATCTTGATGGCGATCTAGCTAGCCATGCTACATAAACCAACATTGAGGCCCGCCTTCAGCATGTGATGTTCCCAGCATTTTACGAATTTCAGAGTGTAAATGTAATGAGAATTGTTATCAATTGTGTGTATTGATAATTATTTTCAATTAAAATGCATCTCTCAAACAACAATGATGGGGAATCATGATGCAAAAAACGCTGTTAGCTACACTCATTGCGAGTTTTTTATTCGCACCAAGCACCTACGCAAGTGAAGACAAGTCCGCGACTAATATTGAGGTCATTAGTATCAAGGGAAGTCGTTTAGATAAGGCCGCAACGGCAACAGGGTTACCTTTAACTCTGCGGGAAACGCCACAATCCGTTACCATTATCGATCAAGAGTTTATTCAAAGTTTCTCACTTAATAGTGTTGCGGACTTAATGTTTTTAACCCCTGGCATTTATGCTCAAAAAGCTGAGACCAACCGCTATTTCTTTAGCTCTCGCGGTAATCCCATTACTAATTTCCAGTTTGATGGTGTGCCCGTTAACTATTCGAGTTTCTTTAATGACGCCTCAACTGACACTATATTATTTGACCGCGTAGAAGTGGTCCGTGGAGCAACGGGACTCTTAACAGGAGCGGGCGAACCATCGGCGGCAATTAACCTTATCCGCAAACGTCCTAAAGCGACACCTGGCGGCTATGTCAGCGCAAAAGTCGGTTCATGGGATAGCTACCGCGTTGAAGGCGATGCCTCTGTTGATGTGACGGACAGTGGTGCTGTGCAGGCTCGTTTTGCCGCTGCCTATGAGAAATCAGATAGTTATATTGACCTTGCCAAAGATGAAAATCTCCAAGTTTATGGCGTGATCACGGCAAAACTCAGTGACAGTACCTTATTTACCCTAGGTGCTGATTACAGTGACCGTGATCCAAAAGGCTCAACTTGGGGTGGTCTTCCTCTATTTTATGCTGATGGCAGTTTGGCCAATGATCTACCTCGCTCGACCACAACCGCAGCCTCTTGGTCGAGTTGGCAACGTAATGGCGCGAATGTTTTTGCCACGCTTGAACATGATTTTGATAATAATTGGGACCTTAAATTTGACGTCGAACATCGTGAAGATGAGATGGACGGACACTTGCTTTATCTTTATGGCGCGCCGGATAAAACGACAGGGTTAGGAATGGGGGCATCGGCGATGATCTATCAATCGACCCGTAAACAAGATGCTGCGCGACTATTTGCTTCAGGGCCATTTGAGCTCTTTGGCCGCGAGCATAAATTGACTGCGGGTTTATTGTATTCTAAGCAAGACACAACCGCAGATTCCTATTACCCATTGAATAGCATAAGTATTGGTAACTTTTTCGAATGGGATGGCTCAGTTGCCGAACCTAATTATCCGTCGACGCCAATCTATCAAGAAGGTGAGGATATTCAAAAAGGGGCCTATCTCGCGACCCAAATTAATTTACATGATCAATGGATGTTGTTACTGGGTGGCCGCATTAGCCAATATAAGTTTGAATCAAACGCGGCGGCTGACTACAACAATAGCGATGTTTTTACGCCCTACGCGGGCCTTATATACAACCTGAACGATAGCATCTCGATTTACACCAGTTATACCGAAATTTTCCAGCCACAGGATGCAAAAGACGCGAACAATAAGCGCTTAGATCCCATGACCGGAAATAATATAGAACTGGGTGCGAAAGGGGATTTCTTCGATGAGAAACTGACCGCCAGTATTGCCGTATTTAAAGTGCAAAAGGAAAATGTGGCAGAACGTGACCCAAATTATCCCACACCTCTACCAGATGGTAGCTATCCAATGCGTGGAGTGGACGGAACCAGTAACCAAGGTTATGAAGTTGAGTTAAACGGTAGACCAGTAGAAGATTGGGATCTGTTTTTCAGCTATACCCATAGTACATCGGAAGATCAAGACGGGGCAGCCTTTAGCACTCATCTACCGAAGGATCTGATTCGTTTATCCTCGCTTTATCACTTTGATGGTGCACTCGCGGATTTAACCGTTGGCGGTAACTTAAGCTGGCAGAGTAAAATTTACAAAGATGACGCAGGTCCCAATGGCGAGCGTTCCGAGCAAGATAGCTATTATCTAGTCAATCTGATGACAAGCTATCAACTGACAGACGATGCTAAAGTTCAACTAAATATCAATAACTTATTTGATAAAAAATATTACTCCAGCATTGATTTTTACAACCAAGGTTTCTTCGGTGAACCACGGAATATTGAGTTAAACCTAAGCTATAACTTTTAAATAATCATTCCTGTAAGTTAGAGCTGTAAATGCCGTGTCTATTACGACACGGCATTCACATCACTAAGTGATAGGAGATTAGCGAAAGTAAAGCCTGACATTTGCTAGTAATAATCTGCTTTTGTCGTTTGCTTGACTCTTGCTGAGAGTCATTATCGCGGCTTAGCTTGAATGCTCAATATCCAGCAGCTTTGCGCTTAGCCTTATCGCTCCAATCCATGGCTTCCTTGCCTTTTTACATATCACTTGTATGCCAATCAGCGATTAGTAACCGACGGCTTCGCTACCTGAATGACGGGGATCGGTGGCGCCAAATATCCCTTGGTCTGTCACCATAATGGATTGAGTGCTACCCATGGCCGATTGCACACTCACCTTATGGCCTTTGGCTTCGAGTAATGAAATGGTATCGCGGTTCAGGCTGGTCTCGACCCGCAGTTCATCGGGGAGCCATTGGTGATGTACCCGCGCAGCATTGCTGGCTTCGGCAATGTTTAAGCCGTGGTCAATTACGTTCATAATGATTTGCAGCGTGGTGGTAATGATGCGTGAACCGCCTGGGCTGCCCGTTACTAAGAAGGGTTTGCCGTCTTTCATCACTATGGTGGGGCTCATTGAACTTAATGGACGCTTGTTACCTTCTACCGCGTTGGCATCGCCACCGACTAAGCCATAACCGTTAGGGGTGCCTGGTTTTGCGGAAAAATCATCCATTTCGTTATTGAGTAAAATCCCCGTGCCTTTGGCGACTAAGCCCGAGCCGTAGCTGAAGTTTAAGGTATAAGTGTTGGACACCGCATTACCCCATTTATCGACCACCGAGAAGTGCGTGGTTTGGTCACTCTCATAGGGCGCTAGATTACCGGGTTTGATTTCTTCGCTTGGCGTTGTTTTGTTCAGGGCAATTTGGCTGGCAATTTTTTGGGCGTAGTCCTTATCCGTTAGTTGCTTGACGGGCACTTTATAAAAATCGGGATCGCCTAAGTATTCGCTGCGATCGGCGTAGGCATGCTTCATGATTTCAGCCATCACATGGATAGTTTGCGCCGTATTGTGACCGAATTTATCGATAGGGAATTGCTGCAACACATTAAGCATTTCAATAATATGCACACCACCTGAAGATGGCGGTGGCATCGAAACCACCTCATATCCTCGGTATTGACCACGAACGGGTTCACGCTCAACAGCTTTGTAGTGTTTTAGATCTTCTAAGGTCATGATACCGCCAGCTTCTTGCACGGCCTTAACCAGCTTTTCTGCGGTTTCACCTTCGTAGAACCCTTTGGTGCCTTTCTCGGCGATGAGTTGCAGGGAGTGGGCGAGTTCTGGCTGCTTTAAAATATCATCCACTTGGAAGTCGCTACCGTCGGCCTTATAGAAGATGGCTGCCGTGCTTGGCCATTGACTCATGCGGCGCTTTAAGCCTGCAAGGGATACAGCCAAATCTGGGCTAACGCTAATCCCTTCTTGTGCCATTTTGATGGCGGGCGCAGTGACCTGTGCCATGGTCATAGTGCCATATTTTTCAAGGGCTAAACTCATGCCCATTACGGTGCCAGGTACACCGACAGCAAGGCCATGTTCACGGCTTAATTTAGTCACCGCATCGCCATTCTCATCGAGGAAAATGTCTTTTTTCGCCTTTGATGGCGCCATTTCCCGATAATCGATAGCGATAGTTTTATTTTCTTTGGCCAGATGAACGAGCATAAAGCCACCGCCGCCAATATTGCCAGCACGGGGTAAGGTAACCGCTAAACTGAATGCCACCGCCACCGCAGCATCGACGGCATTACCGCCTTGTTTCAAGATTTCAACCCCTGTGCGACTGGCCAAGGTTTCTTGGCTGGCGACCATGCCATGTTTTGCCCATACGGGTTGTGCCGTGGCCATTTGGCTGAAAATCGAAGGCTCTTCAGCATGGAGAGTGGGCGAAGACAATAAAGGCAGTGCCATGGCGATGGCGAGAATTAGAGGTCTAAAAGGTACTGCGCGGTGCATATTCAATCCTGAATTTATTTTCATTATGACTATGCAATGTGCCGAGTATTAGGCTTAATTGCAACCTTGGATCTTGGCTTAGTGTGTTTAACGGATAAGAATTCAACTCATGAGACAACTGATTTTGGCCTTTGCCAGCGCGGTGCAGAGTATTGACGCCGATAATTGGGATAGCTTGATGGGGAGGGATAATCCCTTTGTCCGACATGCCTATTTACTGAGCTTAGAGGAGAGTTTGTCTGCCTGCGCCGCCACGGGGTGGCGTCCACATCATCTGTGTGTTTTCGACGCCACCGGCAGTGAATTTGCACAAGAATTAGCGCCTGATACTGTAATCATTAGTCCAAAAGATGCCGCAGATTTTATGACTTTACCGCTGCTAGCATTGATGCCGCTTTATCAAAAATCCCACTCCTATGGCGAATATGTGTTTGATTGGGCGTGGGCGCAGGCCTATGAGCGTCATGGCCTTGAATATTATCCTAAATTATTAAATGCCATACCGTTTACCCCAGTGCAAGGGCGGCGGATGGGGCTGTCGCCTACGCTTTTGGCAGAGGAGGCGCAGCAGCTAAGTCTTGCCGTATTGTCTTGTTTAAATGGGCAATTAGCGAATGCGGATACGCCTATGTCCTCTTGGCATAGTTTATTTGTCTCGTCTTCGCAGCAAGCACTATTTACTGAGGCATCGAATTACACCGCCCTTCGGCGTCTAAGCACTCAGTTTCATTGGCATAACCGTGGCTATAAAGATTTTGCAACCTTTTTAGCGGCGCTCACTTCCCGTAAGCGCAAAAATATCCTTAAGGAGCGCGCCCAATTACAGCCCTATGGTTTGCAATATGAGTTTGTTGCGGGAGCGGAGATTAGCAGTCAGCAATGGCAGCATTTTATTGAATGTTATCAACTAACCTACCTTAAACGATCCGGCCATCGCGGCTACTTAACCCCGACATTTTTTTACATGATCGCCGAGCGTTTGGCCGAACAGATTGTGCTGTTGGTGGTAAGTGATGCAAAAGGGCAGATGATTGCGGGCGCGCTGTATTTTACGGGCCGCAACGAGCAAGGGCAGACGTGCCTGTTTGGCCGTTACTGGGGCAGTATTGTCGAGCTTGAGGGATTGCACTTTGAGGCCTGTTATTATCAGGGCATCGAATATTGCATCGCCCATAACATTGGTCTATTTGATGCAGGCGCGCAGGGCGAACATAAAGTACTGCGAGGGTTCGAGCCTGTGGCGCTCTATTCCTACCACAATATTGCCCATCCTGAATTTAAGCGGGCGATTGCGCATTTTACCGATGAGGAAGCTGCGCAAATGGAAGTGTATATGCAGCAGATGCGTGAGGTATTGCCCTATAAAAAAGGCCAATAGCCACCATAAACGTAAAACATCGCGTCAACAAATCCGTTGGCGCGACGCGAATGATGCTATACAAAAAGTGATGTGCTAAGCACATATGACTCAAGACGGCATGTTTGATTAGCTCATCGCTAACCAGATCCCAACACCAATCATTAGGCTGCCGGCGATACGATTTAGCCAACGAATGTTATCGCCGCGACTTAAAAAGATCCGCAAACTTTTGCCACCACTAGCGTAGGCCAACATAGAAGTAAACTCTGTCACCATAATAATACTCAGTAGAGCAAGGAGTTGCGGCGCGACTTCGCGCTCGGCATTAATAAAGGGCGGCAGGAGCGACACCATAAACGCCCAACCCTTAGGGTTGGCAATGGCGGTAATAAAGCCCTGTGAAATTAAGGTAAAGTTACTGGCTCTTGGATTAGTGTCATCATCGCTGAGCATCGCCATCTTGCCTCGAGCACGCCACATCTGCACACCGATATAGCCTAAGTAAATGCCGCCCACCCATTTAAATATCTGAAAAACCTCAGGGTAGTTAAGCATAATGCTGGCCACGCCCATGACTGCCGCCGTAGCGACCAAGGCAACTCCCATAAGCTCGCCGAGCATCATCCACAGGGTGCGGCGCACACCAATGCTCATCCCGAGTGTCATGGCGAGTGTCATACACATACCCGGGGTGATAGAAACAAAAAAGAACGTCGGAATAAAAACAGCGAGTAAGGCAAAGTCTGGCATGGTCTAAGCGGTCTATATGAAATTAACTGGAACGCTAGTGTAATGAAAATGCTTAAGTTAGCCAACGTAGACAGGATGATGTTTCTTTTTCTATGGCTGAATGGGGTTACTTACCGCTAACTCTCTGTTTCGAATGAGGGAGGAGTAAGCCATCAGGATGATTACCAAGAGCTAAATAGCTGTTCCAAATAGTAGATCAAAGGAAGGGAACTCAGTCCTGTTTGAGCGATCTGATCTATCGCCAAACAAACCCACCACTCGCCGAGGACTGAGAATGGCCATCTTACCACCACTTTGTCGCGCAGAGCGCAAACAACTACAGAAATTGATCCATAAAACCAAGGATAAACACTTCGCTCGACGCCTTATCGCTATGCTGATGCTGCATCAAGGGCTGTCGATTACTGACGTTCATCATGCTACTGGTGCAGCACGCTCCAGTATTGGTCGTTGGTTAGGCTGGTATACCGAAAGCGGCGTTGATGGGCTTAAATCTCTGCCGCTGGGACGGCCGGCAAGCTTGCCCATAGACCCCATATTGCTCTGTCTATCTTTGCTTATTCAGCTATGCCCACAGGACTCTGGTTACCAACGTAGCCGCTGGAGCAGTGAACTGCTTGCCATGGTGATTAATGCACAGCTTAAGCTCAACATCGCTGCATCCACCGTCCGCCGATTACTACCTAAAGCAGGAATGGTCTGGCGCCGCTCGGCTCCGACATTGCGTATCAAAGACCCACACAAAGAGGAGAAAATGGCCGCGATAAATCAGGCACTTGAGCAGTGTTGCGTCGAGCATCCGGTTTTCTATGAAGATGAAGTAGACATCGACTTGAACCCAAAAATCGGGGCAGATTGGATGCCAAAAGGACAACAAAAACGCGTTGTCACCCCAGGCAACAACCGTAAGCATTACATAGCTGGAGCCCTGCATGCCAGCACCGGAAAAGTGCTTTATGTAAGCAGCGATAGCAAAGCGTCAGAGCTGTTTATTGCCATGTTGGAGAAGCTTAAGCGTCATTACCGCAAAGCCAAAACCATCACGCTCATCCTGGACAATTACATTATTCATAAGAGCCGTAAGACCGTAGCTTGGCTCAAGCATAATCCCAAATTCAGATTACTATTTCAGCCGGTATACTCGCCGTGGGTCAACAAGATAGAACGCTTATGGCTCGCACTGCATGAAACGGTAACCCGCAATCACGCTTGCAGGAACATACGGGAACTGCTTGGCATGGTATGGCATTTTATGGGAACCGTTTCCCCATTTCCTGGCAGTGGGCATGGCACGGCGAAAATGTAGCAGTATTCGGATCAGCTATTTAGTAGTCCAATTTACGAAAAGAACGGTTATGGCTTGTTTAAATAGGATTTCCTGTAAACAAGTCTCTTGTAATCGTATCGTTTAAAGATGAGCAGGCTATGCTCGCGTTTTTACATGTGATTAACCGTGAACCCAATTAGGCTGATATTGAAATAAGACTTTTAAAACAGTGCTTTTAAAATAATCAATTATGTTTAAATGAGCAATTGTGTAACTTCAGGTTCGCATTCGGTATCAATTAAATATACGCATTCTTGGCTAACAATATAATAACTGTATAACTGAGTGTAAATGTGTTTGCCTAGCTCACCATAACAATCAAGCCGGGTATTTTTTACCGACTTCCATATCGGCCATGGCAACCTAAAATATTCACTGCTTTTTGCGCTGATGTTTAGGTCTTCATCTAACGGAAAGGTAATATTACGATTACCAACATGACTCAAATAAGTCTGATAGCTTGATTCATCAACTACCTGTAATCCCGCAATGGTATCGAAATGGATTGTCATGGTCACAGAGTCTTGCTGCCAACTAAGTGTTAATGAAAGATTATCTAGTTGGCAATGAACTAGTGGATAGGGCTTTAGCGGAGTATTAAGTGGAAACCAAGGCTGATACATGGATTTTTCCTCATTTTTTGAATAGAAAGCAGCTGAATAGAAAGCAGCCTAAGCATTAAAGGTCATATTAAGTGTCATTGCAGTTTTATGGCCGCGAGATACGGTAAATTATGTTGATGTGATTTAGTGATTAATTTGCAGCATAACTTATTCAATTAAAAAATACCTTAAGAGATTATCTAATAATTTTTGAAACTAATATCAATAAAGCGTGACTTATCAAACTAAGAACTCAGGTTATGCTTGTTCACAATTCTATTTCTATAGTGAGTGAATACGATGATACAAGGATTTTCTACTGCTTATTTGTTTCAATTGTCTCTTATAACCAGTGCTATGTTATTAAGTCCGGCAAGCATGAGTGCGCAAGATGAGCCCATTAAAACGACTTCATTAGATAGCGCTACAACGTTTAGCTTGCAGAGTAATTTAACACCTAATGCCTCTATTCCGGCCGATTATTATTGGAATCAATTTGGTTGTTCGGGTGCCAATCTGGCTCCAAAGTTAACCTGGGAACACGCCCCAAAAGGTACTCAAAGTTTTGCGGTCACTTTTTATGATAAAGATGCCCCCACTGGTAGTGGTTTCTGGCATCGAGTAGTTTACAACATTCCATCACAAATCAATCAATTGGAAGGTGGGGTAAATGGAGGAACATTACCCGCTGAGGCGATTGAGGCCAATACGGATTTAGGTAAGCCAGGATTTTTTGGCCCTTGCCCACCTAAGGGACGTGAACACCGATATGTATGGACAGTGCATGCCTTGGATGTTGCGAAGTTACCGATTGACGCCAATGCTAGTCCCGCCTTAGTGGGTTTTTATCTATGGCAACATCGCCTAGCTGAAGCAAACTTGACTGTATTAGCGGGTTCAAAATAGGAGCAAGCTTATGAAATTTAATTCTTATCACCCCCTCATCGCTTCGCTCGTCATGTTAACAGGCCAAGCATTTATCTCACCTAACCTGATGGCTCAGCAAGCGGCAATACCACAGGCGCAACCTGAGGTTTATGCCACGCTTGATGGTGCTGTTGGCGGCATTAGTTTTACCTCAACCGATAGGCTTATCTTTAGTTATCACCCTTTTTATCAACCTAAAGTCAAGGTGGGTGAATTGTTGGCAGATGGCAAAGTAAACCCATTTCCTAATTCAGATTGGCAACAATGTCATGATCCTCAAGGAAAACCGAAAGATCCTAATACTTGTTTAAATTGGGTTTTAGGTTTGCGAACCGACGATCGGGACCGAGTATGGTTGCTCGATTCTGGCCAAGCTGAACCCAGAATTGAGCCTAAGTTGGTGGCATGGGATACCCGTAAAAATCAATTAGACCGGATTATTCCGTTGCCATTCCCTGTGTCTATTCCTGAATCGCAGCACAATGACTTTGTTATTTCAAACCGTCATCAAGCGATTGTGATTGCTGATGAAGGTATTGCAACGGGTCCTGTTGGTGATAAGGCTGCCTTAGTTGTCGTGGATTTAACCACGGGTAAGAGTCGGCGTGTATTACAGGGGGATACTAGCGTGATGCCTGATCTGAAGCGACCGCTGATTATTGATAGTACCAGTGCCAATCCAAAGCGTATTGACGTGTTTGTTGGCGCCGATGGTATTGCCTTAGACAATGCCCAACATTGGCTTTATTTTGCGCCGATGAATAAGGACAAAGTCTATCGTGTCGCGATGGCAGATCTACTTAACCCGGATCTCAGCCCGAAGGCGCTGTCCGCCAAGGTTGAAGAATACGCGGATAAGCCAAATAACGGCGGGTTAAGCATTGATTCAGTAGATAATCTTTATCTAACCGATGTGGGTGAGCGCGCTATCGGCATTATCCCTGCCACGGGTCGCCAATATCAAACCTATGTGCATGACGAGCGCATGGTGTGGCCTGATGGTGTGAGCTTTGGCAAAGAGGGCTACCTGTATACTGGCGCTGCCCAACTGCCGCTGTCCGCTGCATTAAACAATGGCAAAGCAGAAAATCGTCCACCTTATTATATCTTCCGCTTTAAGCCATTAGCTGCCGGCGTTCCGGGTAACTAACTGTTAAAACCAGGAGTAAATCACATGAATATTGTTGGATTAGACCACTTTACGATCCGTACCCCGATATTGGCTGAAACGGTTCAGTTTTATCAAGTCATCCTTGGCTTAACGCAAGGTTGGCGGCCACGGTTTGGTTTTCCTGGTCATTGGCTTTATGCGCAAGAGAAACCTATTTTGCATTTAGTGGAAGTTGGCAGTCGAGCGTTAGATGCTTATTTGGGCGAGAGCAGTGCACTGTTTGGTTCGGGTCGGGTTGATCACCTTTCTTTTCGGGGGACGAATTTGGCCCAAATGCAGCAGCATCTATGCCGACAACAATGCCCATTTAGGGAGCGAATTGTCCCAGAGATTGGAGAGCATCAATTATTTATTGAAGATCCCAATGGCATTACGGTGGAAATGATTTTTCCCTATGCAAGAGATAACGCCATCGTGGGTGTCGCGATGGAAAGACTGGCAATTTTGCCTGAGGGATCAGCCTAAATGTCGCAAGGCGATCTCGCACGATAGCACAATTGATAACCGTGGGCGTGTTGCCTCATCTAGCTTGTTTTCCCTTGGAGCGATAGCAATGAACTTAATCGATGATCTTCAACAAAAACAATTATGTAATGACCAACATGCCCATCATCACACAATGCCAATTCGTTTAGGTGTAACGGATTTAAGCTTTCATCGGGTAACGGCGGCAGTTGTTGCCCAAGTAATGCGACGGATGGGCAAACAAGTTGAGCTAAGTTATGCCCTGCATGAGGCCAATTTTAATCGGCTCAAGCTTGGGCAGATAGATTTGCTTTGCTCGGCTTGGTTACCTCACAGTCATGGCGTGTATCGGCAGGAGGTTGAGACTCAAGCCGCAACGCGTGAATTAGGGCTACATTATGAGCCTTACGCACTTTGGGGTATACCAGATTATGTGCCTGAAGATGCGGTTTCACGTATTGAAGACTTGCTTAAACCTGAGGTAAAACAACGGATGCGGCCGATTATTCAAGGTATTGGTGAGGGGGCTGGTATCACCCGTTTTTCTAAAAATATCATGGCGCAATATGGATTAACTGCGGCAGGTTATCAGTTTAGAACGGGTACTCAGGCCGATTGTGTGGCGGCATTTGAATCGGCAGTGTCAGTACGGGACTGGGTCATTGTGCCATTGTGGCATCCGCAATTTTTACACCATCAATATGGTATTCGTGATCTTCAGGACTCAAAAGGGTTACTCGGGGGAAAAGATAAAGCGGTTTTGCTGGCCCGTGAACGCGAGTTAGTGATTAATTTCTCGCCGGCGCAAATTCAAGTACTTGATAGCATAGTGTTATCGAATCAAATTGTTGCAGAACTCGATTATGCGGTTAATCGACAAGGAATGACGGAAGATGAGGCCGCTGCGAACTGGCTGGAAGCCAATCCTTCGCATTTGACGACGTGGTTAGCTCCGCTGCTTAATCCTACTAATACCTCTTCTTCGGAGATGACATTATGATGAACACTCCCGAATCGCGGTTAGTGGCTGCTGGGCTTGAATTACCTGAAGTTGCAGCGGCGCTTGGAAATTACGAACCTTATTCAATTGTTGGTAGCCAATTAATGACTTCGGGTCAGTTTCCCTATTTACAGGGAAAGCTTAAGTATCAAGGACAATTGGGCGCAGATCATACTGTTGGTGAAGGTTACGCGGCCTGTCGTCTTGCTACCCTAAATGCCATAGCGCAATTGAAACAGGCTTGTGGTGAGCTGTCGCGAATAAAACAAATTTACCGCTTAGAAGGGGTGCTAAATGTTCATCAATCTTGCTTTGAACATCCTAAAGCACTCGATGGCGCTTCGGATTTATTGCTCGAGATTTTCGGCGAAGCTGGGCGCCACAGCCGAATGATTTGGACTAACCCCGTCATGCCGTTAAACAGTTTATGTTTGGTCTATTTATTTGCCGAGTTACATGAGGATTCTCAACTCGCGCAGCAGACGGCATAAACCTAACCCATGTTTGCGGTTAAAAAGCTTAGCGATAAAAATGCCGCTCGCAGTAAAGCGAGCGGCATCATTCAATCTATCTCACTCACTGTTGTTACAGTACGCCGCGGCGCATTTGATCGCGCTCAATCGATTGGAACAGGGCAGTAAAGTTACCTTCACCAAAACCTAAGTTGTTCTTACGTTGAATGATTTCGATAAAGATTGGGCCGAACAGGTTCTTAGTGAAGATCTGCAATAAATAGCCTGATTCGTCACCGTCCACCAGAATTTGGTGATGCTTGATACGTTCACGGTTTTCGGTCACTTGCGGGACTTTATCGAAAATGGTGTCGTAATATTCGGGAATAATATCTAAGCATTGAATCGAGCTACCTTCCATTGCATCCAGAGATTTAACGATATCGCGGCTTCTAAAGGCTAAGTGTTGTACACCTGGACCATTGTATTCCTTCAGGTATTCATCGATTTGGTTCTTATCGTTGCCTTTACCTTCGTTAATCGGAATACAGAAACTGCCATCGGGTGAACGCAGGGCGTAGGACACCAGTGCGGTTTGTACGCCGCTGATGTCGAAGTAACGTACTTCAGTAAACCCAAAGATGTTTTTGTAGAAGTTCGCCCAATGCTCCATGGTGCCTTTATAGACGTTATTGGTTAAGTGATCGACTTCGATAAAGCCTTTCTCTTGGGTGATGACTTGCTCGCTTAAGTCTTCAAAGTCAGTGGCATAGATATTGTTGTCGGCACCGAAGGTGTCGATAAAATAAATTAAGCTATCGCCAATACCATAAATTGCAGGATAGGGCAGATCCTTGGCCGAATCGGCTACGGCTTTGGCGCCGCGCTCTACCGCCACACGGTGAGCAAAGCTTGCATCTTCCACACGCCAGCCCATAGAGCAAATTGCAGGACCGTGGGATTTGGCAAATTCTGCCGAAAACCCTTCGCGCTCGTTGTTAAGCAGGAAGTTAATATCATTTTGTTTGTAGTACAAAATGTCTTTATTCTTGGCTTTTTTCAGCAGTGAAAAACCAAAGTCGATAAACACTTTGTGCATAAAATCGCTGTCGGGGCTGGCGAATTCGGTAAATTCGATACCGAGTAGGCCCAATGGATTAAGTTCGCTTGCCATGATCTGTTCCTCTTGATTAATTCAACACGCAGTCACTCTTTTTGCCTTGTTTGCGGTGGTGACTTACGGCTAGTTGCTTAGTTAATAAACCTTTCACTAGTTCTGCCGAGCAGATTTAGTTTTCTAGCCAGGAGCGGTTGTAGTCTTTACTCATGCAATTTTGCACATGTTCGGTTAATTTCAGTGGGGCGAAGGTGTCCACCATCACTGCATATTCATAGGTTTCTTTTTTGCCAATAGAGGCTTCGGTGCGGCCGGGCTGCGGGCCGTGCGCTACGCCTTTTTGGTGTAGAGTAATGTAGCCAGCTTCAATCCCGGTGCGGCTCATAAAGTCGCCATCGACGTAGTACAGTACTTCGTCACTATCGATGTTGTTGTGGTAGTAAGGCGCGGGGATGGCACGCTCATGGAAGTCATAGGGGCGCGGCACAAAGTTACATACCACAAAGTTGTGGGCGGTAAACACTAAGTGATCTGACGGCGGCAAGTGAATTTTGCCAACTTTAGGCGCGTATTCGGTGATGTTAAATGCCCAGGGGTAAACACAACCGTCCCAACCTACAAGGTCAAAGGGATGCCATTCTAGCGTTGTAAGCTGGTACTTATCGCCAAATTTACACACCAGCGGGAAGGCGCCGCGTTCAACTACGGCAGCTTGCAATACTGGCGTGCGTAGATCGCGCTCACAGTAGGGCGCTGATTCAAGTAACTGGCCGTATTCATTACGGAAATGCTTAGGCACTTCCACCATTGAAAAGGCTTCAATCACGAATAAACGTACATTGTTGTAATCGTTAAATTTGAGCTGATGCGTAGTGCCGCGTGGGATCACTAAGTAGTCCCATTTTTTAATCTCTAGGGTGCCATATTCACTGTAGAGCGTGCCTTCACCTTCGTGTACAAACACTACTTCATCGGCGTAGGCATTACGGTAAAACTCCGGCGTGTCTTGGGTGACTTTTGCGGTGTAAAGTGCCACATCATTGTTATAAAAGATTTTGTTGCGGGCGCTAAAGAAGTTGCCTTCACGATCGGCTGTGCGCGAATCCAGTTTATAGTTTTGGACTAATGAATCTTCCCATTGGGCACCGTGACCGAGGTGGTAGGGCGCGACTTCCAATGCCTTCGTCGGCATATTGTGGTGATATTTATTCGAGTAAATATTGGAAAAACCATGGGTTGAAAACAGCTCCTCACGGTATAGCTCGCCGTTTTCCTTCTCAAATGCGATATGGCGCTTATGGGGTACTTGGCCTTGTTTCACATAAAATGGCATGGTGGATCCTTGAGTTTTATGCGCTGTGAGCTGTGCCTACAGCGCTTATTGTTATGTTGCAAGTTGCATTACTGTGATCTTCTTATCAATTTAGTTGCTTAGATGAACAAAAAAAAGAATAATAAATCTGTCATCTCAATCTAAAAAATAGATGGTATTAACTACTTTACGCTTCGTAGCGATTGCGTGACATTTTTATTCGGCTAAGGAGTCCCCATGCGCATCGATATTGATGCTTTTAATGTGCTGCAAGTGCTGGTGGAAGAGGGTAGTTTTGCTAAGGCTGCCGAGCGTTTGCATAAGGCGCAATCGGCGGTGAGCTATCAGGTTAAAAAGCTAGAGGAACATTTAGGTGTGCAGCTTTTTAGCCGTGACCAATACCGAGCAGAGTTGACAAGTGAAGGGCGGGTGATCTTGGCTGAAGGTCAAAGATTGCTGCAACACCTTGCCAATATTGAACATCTAGCCAGTCGTTTTAGTGAAGGTTGGGAGCCAAAACTTGAGTTAGTGATCGATGGCGCCTTGCCGATGGAGCCGATTATGACGGCGCTGAAACGAATGGCTGAGCATCAAATCCCGACAAAAATTCAGCTTAATATGGAGTTTTTGGGCGGTGTGCAGCATAGATTCGAACGTGATAATGCGGATCTGATGTTGGTTAAAGACTACCGCACCGGCCCCTATTATCACCCACAGCCGCTGCCAGCGATTACTAGCGTACTGGTGACTAGCGCGTCACATCCGTTGGCGCAATTAAACAAAATCAGTTTATCCGAGTTACAGCAGCACGTTGAGTTGACTATCGAAGATTCCTCTCCCAATAAAACCTATCGAGATGAGCTGCAATTCGGCGGCGATAAAGTGTTTTATCTTTCTGGTTTTATTATGAAAAAGAATGCGTTATTAAAAGGACTCGGCTTTGGCTGGCTGCCAGACTTTTTAGTGCAAGAGGAACTTTTGAGCGGTGAGTTGGTGGAGGTCGACTTTGTCGGTGGCAGTCGTTATACCTTTATCCCCCAATTAGTGTCGACCCTTGAGCGGCCCCTAGGGCGTGCGGGTAAGCTATTTACGGAGTTGATTTTAGAGGAATTTGCTAAAGCAGAGCAGTTTAATGGCGTTGGATTAGGATAAACCTCATATTACGAAATGATTTGAAACAACGAGAACAATAAAAATAATCGCCTTTTGACATTTTATGTCATAAAGTAACTCACAGAAGTGGGCGATGTGGATGTAGTACGCCCAGTCAATAAGGACCGACAGAATAAAGGGGAATCGTATGTCTAGACGTTGTCATGAAGTGGATTATGAAATCATCGGCCACAGTATGCAGTTGGTTGAGGTAGAACTTGATCCCAACGAAACCGTAATAGCCGAAGCGGGGGCAATGAATTATCTGGAGCAGGACATTAGCTTCGAGGCTAAGATGGGCGATGGCTCCGAGCCAGAGTCAGGCTTTTTTGGCAAATTAATGGGTGCGGGTAAGCGGGCGTTGAGTGGGGAGAGCATCTTTATGACGCACTTTACGAACCTCGGACATCAAAAACGCAAAGTCGCCTTTGCCGCGCCTTATCCTGGTACGATTTTAGCTATCGATCTCGCCCAATATGGTGGCGAGCTGGTTTGTCAGAAAGACAGTTTTCTTGCCGCCGCACTCGGAACTCGCGTTAGCATGAAGTTTAACCGCCGCTTAGGTACAGGCTTTTTTGGTGGTGAAGGGTTTATTTTGCAGAGTTTACAAGGCGATGGCATGGCGTTTATCCATGCGGGTGGCACGCTGATTAAAAAGGAACTAAAAGGTGAGACCTTAAGGGTCGATACCGGTTGTCTCGTCGGTTTTACCCCAGGCATTGACTATGATATTGAGCGTGCAGGCTCATTAAAATCGATGTTTTTTGGTGGCGAGGGGTTATTTTTAGCGACCTTAAAGGGCCATGGCACGGTATGGTTGCAGAGCCTGCCGTTCTCGCGGATGGCCGATCGTATTATTGCTCACGCCCCTTCTGCTGGCGGTAGCGACCGCGGTGAAGGTTCAGTCCTCGGCGGTCTTGGTCGTATGATTGATGGCCGTTAAGATATCGGTCAAATCGACATAAACTGCACACTCGAGTAATCGCGCTTTCTATTGGTCAGGCATCCCAAACTAGCTTATGGGATGCCTTTTTATTGTCGTTTTTGGTTTACTAAAGCGGGTTTTATTTGTGTTTAAGACCTTGCTGAATGCGCTTTTCAACCTGTCTCGATATCAAATACATCATTAAATAACCTGTGCCTAAGGCCAAAATCACCGCCACAACATTTTCTGTATACAATCGATAAGCGTAGAAAGTGCCAATCAGTACGACGATACCACTAAGGCGTATGAGTAGGCTTTGGGTAAAATAGCCATGGGCTTTGAGATTGGCTAACTGATAGCCATTAAGCATCATAAAGATAAAGAACATGGAGAAATGCATTAATACCGGAGCGGCTTTAAGGTATTGCTCAGGAAATAACCAAGCCACCAATGGCTTACTTGCGAATAACATCATCACGAAAAATATTCCGCTGACCCACAACGAAACTTTTGTCAGCCATGATTTGATTTGCTGAACCTCTTCAAAGCGTTTTTCTCGCACGCACACTGCGACTTCGGGTAGTACAAAACGGTAAATGGGGAAGACAAAAAGCAGGGTGAGGTATGTGATCATCGGCCGCACTACCACTTGGAAATCACCCAATTCGTCTATGCTGAAATAAGCAATAGTCAGTAGTACTGTAATGTAAATCATCAAGATACTGGCACCCGCTTCCATCGAGGCGGTCAGACTTTTCTTCATAAAACTGCGCAACCCCGGATCAAAATGCACCGCAGTTAAGGGCGGAGTGGCGATATCCTTGCGCCGTTTGAAGTACATATAGAAGGCAACGATGAGTGATGACAGTGTCATACTGTAAAAGAGTGATGCAATAGCAGTTTGTTGTAACCCATAAAAACAGAATAAAAAGCTGGTGACTTGCGCGAGTGGCTCTAACCAAGTGACTCGATTGGAGATAGCATATAGCCTGTACATGGCAATTTGATTGGTAAAATAGACCTTGAGCCCCATACTCAAAATAATCCCAACCAATTGAAAATATTCTACATTAAGCTGGAGTTTGTGTTTGATATAAGGCAACACAACGCCCCATGCAAGCAGTACCATTGCAATTAAGCTGTAGCGGAATATATTAGTGATATCCACATCTTGCTTGGTTTGAGAGTAGGTTACTACCATAGAAGAGCGAAACCCTGTCATCAGGATCAGTGATAACGAAATGATATCGATAACAGTGTGATAGAGTGCAAGATCAGCTTTGACTACCCATTGTGCTAACCAAAGTTTAAATAGAAAACCCACGACAATACTGGCCAGCGATGCCCAAAAACCTGCAACAATCGCTTGCTTAACCCGTTGAAGTGAAGTTTGTTCCATATTCAAAATCCAGCGTTAGTTTGCGATCATTATGTGGATGGAATGCATGCAATTCGCTTATGCTTCAAGCGCATCACCCGATTAGATTGGCGACACAATGGCTTTTTTGATGCTTGTTATATTGAGTTGAAGCTGTGTTGTACGCGAAGGTTTTAAGATGCTTAGCATCGATACGGCTTCAGTTATTGCGAGCCTCGGCAGCCGTTTCATCTTATATTTATGCGCCGCTTCATAGTTGCAGAGTCTAACATCCTACCGATTTACAACCAAACAGCAGAGCGTAAAGATATGATAAATATCAGCATGTTGCTTAGATGTAACACTTGTTATTAATGTGCCGATAACGATGTAGTCATCGGAATCAACTTAAGGTGAGATAAAAGCATTGGCTAAAATGTTGGCACTCTCAAAAATAGTTGAGCGTGCCAACGAATGATCTGCACTAATCAGTAATGATATTGACGATATCGAGGATCTTGCGACTCTTTTCATCCAATTTAATAATTGCACCCTCGACTTGGATACTGATCCTTCCCTCTCTATCTAAGGGCACAACAATACGTCCGCGGTCATAAATATCGTAATCTAAGATATCACCACGGTGCAGTTTTTTCTGCCATCCTGGAGGGAGAGGCTGACCCTTATCTACTTTCTTCTGTAGGCCGGGAGGTAAGCCAGTATCTCTCTTGTCATGTTCAGGTTTCGCCAAAGTGACCGACGGGGCTAGCAGACTGAGCACGACCCCACCCATTAGTGTTGCAGTTAATTTATTCATACTTATTACCTTGGGTATTGCATTGTTAGGGTCAATCTAGCTTAGCTTAAATGAACATTGACTGAATATGCGCCATTAATGCTTGAGCATCAGTACGGCTTGCCATTGCTCTGCGGTAACAGGTTGAATACTCAGCCTTGAACCTTTAGACACTAAGTACATATCAGCTAACTGCGGCAAGCTTTTAATTAAGCTGAGAGGAATGATTTCTTTGAATTGTTCCACAAAGCGAATATCGACCCTTAGCCATCTTGGGTTGCTAGGATCTGACTTAGGATCAAAATACTTTGATTCTGGATCAAAGGCCGTACTATCCGGGTAGGCGCTCGTGACGACTTCGGCAATGCCGACAATACCGGGTACTTTGCAGCTTGAATGATAGAAGAAGACCTGATCGCCTATTTGCATGGCATCGCGCATAAAGTTACGTGCTTGGTAGTTACGGATCCCAAACCAAGCTTCGGTTTGATTAGGCCTTGCTTTAAGATCTTCGATACTAAATTCGTCGGGTTCCGATTTCATAAGCCAGTAATTCATTTTGTGTCCTTTTACTGAAATAACAGTCTTATCGCGTTAATTCCTTGAGTTTATCTTAGTTTTTACTGACCACCCAGTTAACTGTATTGATGGCTGCGTGTTTTGAACCGTTAAGTCAGTGTTCAGTTAACACCGCTTACCCTGTCATCACTATAGAGTCTGGTAAGACTGATGCTGCAATTGCTGCAATTGCAGCAATGCAATATCACAACTCAATACAAGCAAAGTTGACGAGTTTAGGTTAAACCCAAGCGAGTTTTTCAATCCCTGACTTATAACAAAAGTAATGTTGAAATCAGTGAGGTGTGCTATGGAAGCTTCAACAATGATGACAGACTGTGGTTTATACACTAAATATCTTAAGGATTTCACCGCAGGTGATGCGAGTTTACACCGTGATCGCATGTTGGAATTTATTAGCGATTTAACCGCTCAGGGCTGGTTACTTGCTAATTTTACTTGGGATTATTGGTATAATAACAGTTACTTGGTGGATAAGCCTGCTTATATCCGTGATGCCAGTGTGGCCCAATGCCGCCTATTATTGACCGCAATGACACGTTTAGAGGTTTTTAGCCCAGGGGTGTTAGAGAATATGCGCCGCCAAGGAGTACTACTGGCGATTATGGAGCGTCTGCAGTGTCTAGAGGCATCAACATCCAATAACCAGGATGTATTTATGAGCCGTTAATCGGGCTTTAGGGAAAGGGGATGACCTTACTCTTTAGTCTAATACTGGATTTTTTTACTTGTGACATGTTCCGTGGATTGGTTAGTTTGGACCACGCTAACCATAATAAAAAGCACGGAGGCCTTAATGTCTGCTTCAAAGACTCAAGCAATAAATCAATCCACTAGTCCACTAAAATATAGTGAGTTTCGGGGAGCTAACGCCCCAAAACTTGTTGAAAAAACCATAGGACAATACCTTAACGATATCGCTAACAGCTATCCCGAACAGTTAGCCGTTGTCGTTAACCATCAAAATATTCGCTGGAATTACCGTCAATATCTTGCACAAATCGACGCGCTTGCAACAGGTTTACTCAAATTAGGCATAGGTCCAGGGGACCGCGTCGGTATTTGGTCACCCAATAATATTGAGTGGTGTTTAACCCAATTTGCTACTGCCAAAATTGGCGCCATCATGGTGTGTATTAACCCCGCTTACCGCCCTGAAGAATTACAATATGCCTTGACTAATGTGGGTTGTCGCGCGGTGATCTGCGCTGATAAATTCAAGTCCAGTAACTACTTGCAGATGCTCTACGAGCTTGCACCTGAACTTAAGCAGTGCGCTGCGGGTCAATTGCAGGCTAAGGCATTACCAGAGTTGCAATTTGTGATCCGCATGGGAGCTGAAAAGTCTCCCGGCATGTTGAACTTCGATGACTTATTAGTCGAGGTGAGCGAAGATGATAAAGCAATGCTTGCGCGTATTGCCAATGAACTCAGCCCCTATGATGCGATTAATATCCAATTTACCTCTGGTACAACGGGTAGCCCAAAGGGGGCGACCTTATCGCACCATAACATCTTGAATAACGGTTATTTAGTGGCCGAGGCAATGAGGTTTACCTGTGATGATAAGCTCTGTATCCCCGTACCTTTATACCATTGTTTTGGTATGGTGCTAGGTAATCTCGTTTGCTTGGCTAAGGGCGCAGCAGCCATATTTCCGGGGGATTCTTTCGATCCTCTCACTACCTTAGAAGTGATTGAGCGTGAGCGCTGCACCGCACTGCACGGTGTTCCCACCATGTTTATTGCCGAGTTAGAACATCCTGAATTTAAACGTTTTGATCTCAGTTCGTTGCGTACGGGCGTGATGGCGGGGGCGACTTGTCCTGAAGAAGTTATGCGCCGTGTACAACAGCTAATGTATATGCAGGAAGTGTTAATTGGGTATGGCCAAACCGAGTGCAGTCCGTTAAATCACATTACCGAAATCGATTCTCCTGTGGAGAAGCGTGTTCTCACCGTCGGCCGTGCGTTGCCCCATACCGAAGTGAAAATTGTCGATGAATTTGGCGAAGTGCTGCCGATTAATCAGCCCGGTGAAGTCTGTAGCCGAGGGTATTGCATCATGCAGTGCTACTGGAATGATCCTGAAAAAACCGCGGCTACGATTGACCGCGAAGGTTGGTTACATTCTGGCGATATTGGCCAAATGGATGAGCAAGGTTACGTGCAAATTGTGGGGCGGATTAAGGATATGATTATTCGCGGGGGCGAGAATATCTATCCCCGAGAAATTGAAGAAAAACTCTATACCCACAAAGATGTGCAGGATGCCGCGGTGTTTGGCGTCCACAGTGATAAATATGGTGAGGAAGTCTGTGCGTGGATTAAAGTCCGCTCAGGGGCGTCGATTACTGAGGAGGATATTCGTCATTTCCTTACCGAAAAGTTCGCCTATTTTAAAGTGCCACGTTATATCAAATTTGTGGACCAATACCCGATGACCGTTACGGGTAAAATCCAAAAATTTAAAATGCGCGAGCTGATGTATCAAGAGCTGTACGAAGATATTAATGCCTAAAAGGCATAAACTTTCAAACCGACCCAAGCCCGAACGCTTGGGTTTATTTTTATATGGCCATCTGTGCTTAAGGAAAACATTGTCGCATGACCATCAGGTTTTCCTTCAGTCTTCCCCTTGTCGTAAAGATGTCGTTTTTGGCGGCGATAGTTCTGCCTACTCCGAGCATTGCTGTCTTAGCGTGGTTCTACAAGGCTAAACAGATAACAAATATTCGCTGTACCTATAGGTATGGCTGATTATACTGAATAGAGTTAAACCGATGAGCTATTTGTTTTTTTAGCGATTAATAGATGAGTCTTTGATGGAGGCATTATGATCCGCTGGTGCCCACTGATGTTTAGTTGCCTATTAACCGTGGCAAATACGACATTTGCAGACACGCTGAAGCTAACGTCATTACTTTGGCCGCCGTATTCCGGCTATCAACTCCAGCACCAAGGCGCGAGTGTTGCGGTGGCTAAGGCGGCGTTTGAGCAAATGGAACAACAACTTATCGTGGATTTTTACCCTTGGAGCCGCGCGATTAAATTAGCCGTTATGCCGGGCTCTGACTACATTGGCTATTTTCCAGAATATTATTTTGAAACCGATAAGTTTATTTTTTCTAAACCGATTGGTATTGGCCCATTAGGTATTGTTGAGCAAAAATCCCGTCCCATTAGTTGGCATCATTTAGCCGATTTGAATCGTTATACTTTAGGTATTGTGCAGGATTATGTGAATACCGACTCGTTGGATGTAATGATTGCTTCAGGGAGTCAACCTGTCGAAGCGGCAACATCCGATGAGCAAAATATCAAAAAGGTGGCGGCTGGTCGTATTGACGGCGCTGTGATTGATATTAATGTGCTGCATTATCTACTTAAACAACCCCACCTTCAGCCGCTCGCAGATAAGTTACAGGTCAATCGACAACTTATTGCCAATAAACAACTTTATGTCGCGTTTCGTAATACAGAAGAGGGACGGCGTTGGCGGGATATTTTTGATCAAGGTTTAGCGAAGCTCGATATTGATAGCATTATGGGCGATTTGTTATTTCAGCCAGAAGCCTTAAGTCAGTAATGCTATTTTGCACCTAACCAAAGCTGTGAGATGACATGTTTTGTCATCATTTTGTCTAACACTGCGAGTAATCAGTTGTGGGCGGCATTTCGTTATCACTGCTCAGCATGTTTGTGTGTGCCAGTGAGTATTTTGTCAGGTGATCGCGATGGGTTAATCAAGATCCAAACCAGCAGGGCATTGGTACAATATTTTAAGGTCGACTTAGTTGTGTTGGCCTATGATGGTCATGACATCACCATAGATGCGCCAGCTAAACTGGCGCATTATCTCTTTGAAATCATCAGCTCACCGGAGCAGGATGCGGGTGAGCAGTTTGCTGATAGCGCTGATTTACTCAATGAATAAAGGGATTATTACGAAGCAGAATTAGTGCAATCGCTGCCGAACTATGCATCAGCACTACCCACCAATGCTGAGTAGTGCTGAGTAGTGCTGAGTGATATGCCTTACGCCTTGGCGATCATGGTTATTACGCTTTCGCTACTGTGGTTATTACGCTTTCGCTACTGTGGTTATTACGCTTTCGCTACTATGGTTTGCCCAATCGGCGTTAGGCTTAACAGCGCCAGCTTAAGATGTTGGATCCCGAAAGGGATACCGATAATCGTCACAAAGCAAGCAAGAGCATGGGCCAAATGACCTATGGCCAACCAAATCCCAAACAGTAAGAACCAAATGATATTGCCCACCATGCCAAAGGCGCCTGTTCCTAAATCTTCACGGCCAGTTAAATGACGGCGATTCATTTGTTCTTGTCCAAAGGGCCAGAAGGTCAATTCACCAATCACAAAGCAGGCGCGACCAAAGGGAATACCGATAATACTGATAAAACACAGAATCCCCGCAAGCCACCAGGCTAGGCCCATCACAAATCCACCAAGGACAAACCAAGCAATATTGAAAATTAACCGTAGTAATGACATTGAAAACTCCTTATCGAATCCAAAATCTGTGCGACAGAAACAACATCCACACTCGAAATTATTAATTGATGCTTAAATGTCATAAGCGAGAATTATGCCAAAATATTTTTCATTAATAATCAATGGCATATTATAGTTTATACCTCTACGGATTGTGAGTTAAGCTAATATTTCGTGAATTTCCTTAATTCTTAGGAAGAATTTAGCCAAGCCCGCGTTACACTAAACACCTTATCTCCCCTTGAGTAAATAAATGCTAGTTAATAGTCCCGTCGAATCATTTTCTTTTGCAGGCAGAGAGATCTTTCTTAAAAGAGATGATTTATTACATCCTGCTTTTAGTGGTAATAAGGCGCGTAAGTTTGCCTACTTTCTAGACCATGATTTTGCTGGTGTGACTAAGGTGATTGGTCATGGCTCCGCGCAGGCTAATTCACTGTATTCGCTGTCGGCGCTCGCCAAACTGAAAGGCTGGCAGTGTGATTTTTATGTGGACCATATTGCTAGCCACGTACTGACTTTACCGACAGGGAACTATGCCGCAGCTATCGCCAATGGTACACAGGTTATTGATTTATCAAGCCTGATAGCAGCTAATCCTTTTCTTCTGCGTGAGTTTAAGTGGACTTGCCATGACTATATTGAGCATCAAGTTTTGGCTGCTGAGCCTGACACTTTGTTTATTCCGGAAGGCGGGCGCTGCCAGTATGCGGAGTATGGTGTCAGTCTGTTAGCCGTTGAAATTGAAACGTGGGCAATGCAACAGGGACTGACTGAACTGAAAGTGTTTTTACCCGCGGGAACGGGAACCACGGCATTATTTTTAAACCAATATTTTGTGCGTAAGCAAAGTCACATTCGAGTGCTTACCTGCGCAGTGGTGGGCGGCGATGAGTATTTAGCGCAGCAGTTTTATGAGTTAAATCCTAACGCTGCTGAGCATCCACAGATTTTGAATGTGGGGAAGAAATACCACTTTGGTAAACTCTATCCTGAGTTTTATGCCATGTGGCAGCGGATTTGCGCCTCAGGTATTCAATTTGAATTACTCTACGATCCCTTAGGTTTTATGGTGTTAGAAAAATATTTACCGCAGTGGGGCGCAAGCCCTGTGATGTATATCCATCAAGGTGGTTTGCTTGGAAATGAAACCATGTTGCCACGTTATTTGCGTAAATTTGGTAAAAGTCGTACGACCCTATAGAGCAGATGATTTACTTAGTGGCGCTAAGACATAATATGTTTGAAGCGACGTAATCTCTAAGTTAAGCTTATGATGTCGAACGATGGAAAATACTCATGACAGAAGCGGAATATCTCGCCAATTACGATCCTAAGGCTTTTAAGACTGTGTTACTGACAGTGGATGCAGTATTGTTTACCTACCATGATCAGCAGCTTAAAGTACTTTTAGTGCAACGCTCAAATCATCCTTTTTTAGGTTTTTGGGGATTACCTGGAGGCTTTATTGATGAATATTGCGATCAATCCCTAGAGGAAGCAGTGTTACGCAAATTGCAGGAGAAAACTGCAATAGTGCCACCTTATATTGAGCAGCTTTGCACCATGGGTAATAGTCGTCGCGATGTCAGAGGCTGGTCGGTGACCGTGTGTTATACCGCGTTGATGGGTTATCAAGCCTGCCAAGTCCAGATTGATTCAGTGAGTGATGTTAAGTGGTGGCCATTAGAGGATGTGCTACAGATGCCCTTGGCATTTGATCATCTGCAATTAATTGAGCAAGCGCGGGAACGCTTAACACAGAAAGCCTTATATTCTTTAGTGCCAGGCTTTGCGCTGGCTGAACCTTTTACCTTGCCAGAACTGCAACATGTGCATGAAGTCTTACTGGGTAAGCCTATCCAAAGTAAATCTTTTCGTCGCCGGGTTGAACAGGCCGATTTATTGATCGATACCGGATTGAAGCGTACTGAACGTGGGCGTCCTGCTAATTTATATCGCTTGAAACCTGATACGGCATCGTATCGATTCTTAAGAAATCTAGAATGTTAGTCAAAGTGTTTGCCGCTTAAAGTGGTTGCCCATAGCAATAATAGTGACAGATTATACGGTACATACAGTTAGCTTGAGTTATCAGGGTTTATGTAGCCGTCGATGTTGTCGTAATACGTCCATTCTTTACTTTTCGATATCCATTTCCCCATTATCATAGCTAAATTGCACTTAGTGTCTTAAGGACAATATATGCAATTTAGGTATATTCCTTAGTATTATCCGATAAAAAATAGTCTAAAAATCAACTTTACATATTAGTGTCTATAAGACACTATTGCTTGCAGACAACAAGATTGCTGTATATCACAGCGATCTTGCACAGACAGGAGGTGAATATGTCTCTAGGTATTCAAATGCATCAAGGCACAGTTAACTCACCACATCAGCAAGCTGATTTTTATCGACTTCCCGCCGCTAGCGATGAGGCTAATTACCGTTTATTTCAATTTGGTGCGGGGGAGAATCATGTTCAACTGCGGGTTCCTCCAGCGAAACGCGTCACAGTTTTTTTCGGTTATCGTGGCGATCAATCCATCATGCAACTCTTATTGTTAACTGATGCATTACACCGCAGCGGTGCAGAGCAGATCGATCTGTTACTGCCTTATATGCCGGGCGCCCGCCAAGATAGAGTCTGTAATGTGGGCGAGGCCTTATCGGTAAAAGTCTATGCCAGCCTGATTAATCAGCAGCAATATGCTTCAGTCAGTATTTTTGACCCGCACAGCGATGTCACCGCGGCATTATTAGACCGAGTGCAAGTTATTGACAACCACAGCTTTGTCGCCGCGATTGCAGCTCAATTGACCGGTGATCTAGTGTTAGTTTCGCCTGATGCGGGGGCGAATAAGAAAGTATTCGGCTTAGCTAAGGCGTTACAGGGAATGCCGGTGATCAGGGCCGATAAACATCGTGATGTGGTCAATGGTCATATTATCGCTACTGAAGTGTTTTGTGATGATTTATCGGGTAAAACCTGCTTAATCGTCGATGATATTTGTGCTGGTGGCAGAACCTTTATCGAACTTGCCATCAAGTTAAAGCAAAAAGGGGCCCAAAGCGTCATTTTGATCGTGTCACATTATGAAGATAAGGCCTGCGAATCGGCTCTGCGTGAGGCGGGCATAGACAAATTATTTTGTACCGATAGTTTAGGTGTCCCCACACATATTTCGAGCGAGTTCTGTCATTGCCACGCTGTTTTGCGTTTTATGAATCATTAAGGAAAATATGATGTACTTGAATCCCGTTACCGCCATTGATGGCTACAAAGTCGACCACCGTCGTCAATATCCTGATAATACTCAAGTGATTTTTAGTAACTTGACCGCCCGTAAATCCCGTCGTGGTTATACTGAGCAGATGGTATTTTTTGGTCTGCAATATTTTATCAAGCATTACTTAATTGACAGTTGGAACCGTGATTTCTTTCAACAGCCCAAAGAGCAAGTGATTCGCCAATTCTCCCGCCGCATTAATAACTATCTTGGACCAAATAATGTGGGTACTCAGCATATTGAGGCGTTACATGATTTAGGCTATTTACCCATTAAAATCATGGCATTGCCGGAAGGTTCAGTATATCCCTTAAAAGTGCCTTGCTTGGTTTTGTACAATACCGATGAGCGGTTCTTTTGGTTGACTAATTATCTCGAAACCATTCTTTCAGCCAATGTGTGGGGAATGTGTACTAGCGCCACTACCGCGCTGCAATACCGCAAAATATTTGAGACTTACGCGCTAGAAACCGATGGCAACATAGGTTTTGTTGATTGGCAGGGCCACGATTTTAGTTTCCGCGGCATGTATGGCGTAGAGGCTGCGGTAATGAGCGGCGCCGCCCATCTACTCAGTTTTACGGGCACAGATACCATTCCCGCGATTGATTTTCTTGAACAATATTATCTTGCAGACAGTGATAAGGAACTCGTTGGCGGCAGTGTGGCCGCAACGGAGCACAGTGTGATGTGTGCGGGTGGCATGGAGAATGAGTTAGAGACGTTCCGCCGTTTGATTGAAGATATTTATCCTAGCGGCATTGTCAGTATCGTTTCTGATTCTTGGGATTTTTGGCAGGTGATGACAGAGTTCACCGTTGCCTTAAAAGACCGTATTCTTACCCGTGAGGGCAAAGTGGTGTTTAGGCCTGATATGGGTTGTCCGGTGAAGATCATTTGTGGCGATCCACAAGCAGCTGTGGGGAGTCCTGAGTATAAAGGCGCTATCGAGTGTTTGTGGGATGTCTTTGGGGGCAGCACAACTGCCAAAGGTTACAAATTACTCGATAGCCATGTCGGACTGATTTATGGCGATTCAATCACCATTGAACGGGCTGAAGCCATTTGCGCCGGTTTGAAGGCTAAAGGTTTTGCATCAACCAATATTGTGTTTGGAATTGGCAGTTTTACCTATCAACACGTGACCCGAGATACTGACGGGTACGCGGTGAAAGCAACCTTTGCGAAAGTGGATGGTAAAGACAGAGAAATATTTAAAGATCCTAAAACCGATGATGGCACTAAAAAATCCGCTAAGGGATTAGTGGCGGTATTTAAAGATGCGCAAGGTCAATTTTATCTTAAAGATCAAGCAAGCTGGCAAGATGTTAACCATTGCGAATTTGTCCCCGTATTTGCCGATGGTGAATTATTAACTGAATATTCTTTGGCAGATATTCGCGCAAGATTGGCAGCGTCTCGTTGTTAACGATGTAAATCCCTTTCTACAATGAGATAGAAATTAGGCTGGCAATGCGGTTTTTATGTGAATACGCTTGCCAGTCAACTTAAATCATACTGGCTGTCATGACGGCTGTTATTGCTAAATGCGCGAGTCACATAATAAAACGGTGAGAACAAAAGGCTAAGAGACTAGCTGGTTTCGTTTAAGAATTTTATAGGTGCGACGGCCAATGTTTTCGAGGTTTTTTAAATCTTTTAGGCTGGGTACCGCATCGGAATATTGCCAATAGCGGATTTCTGCATCGAGCATTTCAAGCATTTTTTTCGAACAACCTAAACATTCGCCTTGGCACATTTGTGCTTCATCTAAATTCAGCGGAATTGTTTGCTGGATTTGCGCGATAAGCTGTTGCATAGCGGTTTTGGTATTCGGTTTTGACATAAAAATACTTCACAGTCAGAAAGTGTGAACATATTAGCAGAAGCAAAATTGATAGAATTGATCTAGATTAATACACATTTGGTTCAGCGTGTATCCATGTGAGCTAGATACTGGCTGAACCAAACGAGTTCGTCATATCGACGTGAAGGGATAGCAAATCGTGATATTTGGCTATCGATAAAGGCGAGTTGATTTCGGTATGGCGAGGAAAATGGGACCGAATAAACCAACATGCCATTATATGTACTCGATGAGTACTTAATTCAGACTTATTTATTTGACGACAAAAGCCATTTCATAAAGTTTAAGGCTTCGGTACGTTTTGAAAACGTCTGCCTGTTTTTACCTTGTCTATCGGTAAAAGCAATTGAAGTTTTGTTGACTGAAATTGAATCTACAGGGAAGTTCACTGTGATTTCATGTCCGTTAATTTTGTATGACATAGGCCACACTCCTTTTAATTAAATTCACCCTTAGGTGAGCAAGTAATAACGATAAAATATCCTTAGCATAATTGCGAAAGATGATACTAATGAGTCTTGAGGTTACCCATTCCACCATAATTAATCAAGAGATGCTGTATTGATAACTAATGCAAATCAGCGATTGTGTCAATGGAATATCCCAATTAGACCAGTTAAACATAGTCAAGTGACAGTACTATGACATTGGCCGAATTAAAGAGTTCACTTTTTTGAGTTAATGTTGAAAATCACTAACTCATTATTTTTGCAGGACTTACTTGTAGTAGGCTTTCTTTGTGAGGATCAAGTTTGATACAAGTCAAACTGATATAAAAAGGGTAACAACAAGATACTTCTCAAAACGTGGTGCAGTATAACAGTAAATTACCCGCTGGCAAGTGTAATTTTTGCTCAGCGAGTAATGTTTTTATATTGTTTCTTTTGTTGCTATTTTGTGGGTTGGTTTTTAGCTATTTTTCACTATTCGATGCATAACTGACTTTAGTAAATCAGCTCACCAATAGGGTTTAATAATTTGCTTAATCCCTTAGTGAAATAGAGCGGTGCGTCCAACACTGTGTAACATAAACATCCCGTTTGAGTTGTGGGAGAATGCTGTGTATTACCATCTAAGATAATAAAGTCGCCAGGAACATAATTACCTGATGAGTCCGAAAATTCGCCCGCCAATAATAACGTCAACTCAATCCCTTTATGGGTATGCTGTGGGATTTCACCTAGCGCTTCAATATGCAATAAACTGGCGCGAGTATTTTTTTCATCTAGGTCGAATCGCATCCGACTGACTTTACCAATTTGTTGCCATGGCTGTGCAATATGCTGCCGAAACACCCTAGGCAGTTCGTAGCGGATATTTTTATGGTTAACACTCACTGAGGATTCTATGTAAGGTTCATGCATAGTGCTTTCGGGAAGCGCCATAATGTTCGATAACATTTGTTGCCAGGGATCATTATCGACGACATCAATCTCATTTGACGCGTTGTGTTGAACCGTATTATCACTGGGGGAAACAAAAGCGAGTTTGGCCGCTTCTTCAGTCAATTTAGCTACTTGAGTTTGGCATTCTTGACATAAGGCACAATGCGCAGCAACAGCGATAGACATCGACAAAGGTAGCTGACCTTGAGCATGGGCCTGAAGTAATTCTGCATGGGGGTGATGTTTAATCATGTTGTGTCTCCAAAAAGCTTTTAAGCTTTTCTAACCCCAATCTGAGTCGCGATTTAATGGTGCCAATGGGGACTTTTAAGGCATCAGCCAATTCTTGCTGGGTGAGTTCTTGCATATAAATGCCTTGTACTACTTGACGTTGAGCAAGGGGCAGGGCATCTAAATGAGCGAGTAACTTGGCGGTCAATTTATGGTCAGGGTTGTTATCTTGGCTAACCGCAACGTCATACAGTGGCCAGATATCATCGCCAAATGCATCTTCACGATTGTGCTGTACTCGTCTAAGCATATCGAAGCATTGGTTACGCATAATGGTAAATACCCATGTTGCGACAGAACCTTTATCTGCATTGTATAAATGAGATTTAGTCCAAACGATGGTCATCGTTTCTTGAACTAAATCCATGGCGAGGCCTTGTTGATTTAATCGTTGCAGACCAAATGCCCGAATTTTGGGCATAAAGTGACTGAACAAATAGCCAAATGCCGCTTTGTCCCGTTGATTAGCAACTTTGATGATGGCGCTCACTAAGGGATCTGCATCCGTTTTATGCTCATCGGCAATCAAATTATGGTTATCGGTTTCCATAGCTATTTCGATAGGGGGCGATAACTGCCTATCATAGCGATTTTGCGCTGAATGTGATTGAAAATTTTCCATTATTGAGCTCTTCATTTAAGGTTCAATCCCGTTCGAACATGGCTTCAAATCCTGCTTCGCTGTCAATGTTCGATAAGCATGCACACCAATACGCAGTGCCCTAGAAATTGGATCACTGAAAATTATTTTATAACGGTTCTTAATAAATCCAGTGTGAGCTGGTGGTCGAGCGCATTAATGCAGGTGTACTTTTCGGCTGAACGTATGGGTAAAATTTCAAGCCAGCGTTGGCAAACCCATGCAATATCATCAAATTGTGCCGCTTGATATTGTTGTAAGTGCTTTGGGTACTCTTTCAGAATATTTTGCAGCATATCACTGAGATAACGCTCATTTTTTTGAATCTTTGCCGCTGGCCAGTTATCGATTAGACTGATTTGCGCGCGCTTTAAACCATCGGACTCCACATTGATGTCGCCGAGAGTAAATCGTTGTTTCCCTTCAATGCTGACACCTAACATGCCATCAGGTAAGGTCTCAAAGTCAATGATATGCACTAGAGTACCAATTGGATAAAGCGTGCTATTTTCCTCTGAGGTCATACACAGGCCAAAACCATCGCCTGATTTAAGTGATTCAGCCACCAAACGTTTATATCGAGGTTCAAAAATTCGTAATTGAGTATATCCCTCAGGTAATAAACAGATGGGTAATGGAAAAAGAGGTAATTTCATAGTGGCCTCGGGTGAACTTAAGTTTCTATCATTACGTACCATCATCAGAATTTGATCAGTGTTTCAAGCAACAGCCTACTCATTTAAGGGGATATGATGAAGTTAAATCCATTCGAGAAAAAGCTGGTTCAGCATCCGCTGCGTTTTTGGTTGCAAAACCATATTGAAGCACCATTATTGACCTCAATGATGCCTAAACCGCTTGTGTATATTCAACAGGCGCTCGAAATTGGTTGTGGTTTTGGCAATGGTATTCATTTGATCCGTGAGCATTTTGGTGCCGAGCATGTTACCGCGGTGGATCTGGACCCTGAGATGGTGAGTGCTGCTAAGGCCCGCTGGCAGTCTTCAGCCCATGGGCTCGAACAGCTCGACTTTAGTGTTGCCGATGCAACCGCATTACCTTTTAAGGATGCACAGTTTGACATCGTGTTTAATTTTGCGGTGTTCCACCATATTCCTGACTGGCAATCCGCGATTGTTGAGGTTGCCAGGGTATTAAAGCCGAACGGGTATTTTGTGATAGAAGATCTTTACCGTGCCGCGATTTGTAATCCACTGAGTCGCCGGTTGTTTGAGCATCCGCAGCAGAATCGATTTGACCATCAGCAATTATTGCATATGCTTCGCCAAGCGGGGTTTAAGATTGTATGTGACAGGAATCTGTTTAATTTGAGCGGTATGGTGCTGGCTCAAAAGGTTTTTTCTTAAACCTTAAGGTCTTTATATCGCTGAATATTGAATTGAGCATGGGTTGATTGTTTGTTCTGTAAACTGCTTGCCCGAGAAATGAGCCGTTTTCGCATCAGAGTGATTGTAATTTTTAGATAAAATCGACATATCACATGGTTCTCATTGCGAGTTTGCCGCTATAATTTAGCTTAATCCTTAGCAGCTGAGGGAAGTTCTTCCTCCCCAGAGTAGAGAAGTCGCATTATGGCAAATGTCTTGGCAACGGTAGATCAACGCACCAATCTCGTCGGTGAAAATCGGCTTGAACTGCTGCTGTTTCGCATTAATTCGATGCAGCTATTTGCGATTAACGTCTTTAAAGTTAAAGAAGTCGTTAAACTACCACACCTTAACGCTATGCCTGGGAGCCATCCGCATATTTCTGGTGTAGCTAATATTCGGGGAATGTCTATTCCGGTGATTGACTTGCGTTCGGCCATTGGTTTCAAACCTGTGCCGCCAGATGATAATGCCAATATGATCATCACTGAATATAACCGCAGTGTGCAGGGATTTTTAGTCGGTAAAGTCGAGCATATTATCAATATGACGTGGAGTGATATTATGCCGCCGCCGAAAACAGCGGGTCGGAATAATTATCTTACCGCAATCACCCGAATCGAGTATCAAGGCCAGTCGCAATTGGTTTCAATTATCGATGTGGAGAAGGTGCTGGCTGAAATTGTCCATTACGATATTAGCCTATCTGAAGGTGTGTTAGATGAGAGCTTGTTAGACAAAATGCCCGGCCGAAAAATATTGATTGTAGACGATTCATCGACCGCAAGGCGACAAGTGCGTGAAACGCTTGGCCAATTGGGTATTGAAATTATCGAAGCCTCCGATGGGTTGCAGGCGTTACATTTACTGCAAAAATGGCGCGATGAAGGTAAGAATGTCGCCAAAGAACTGCTCATGATGATCACCGATGCCGAAATGCCTGAAATGGATGGTTACAAACTGACCTATGAAGTCCGTAATGATAAGGCTATGGCGGACTTATTTATCACGCTAAATACTTCGCTGAGTGGTAGCTTTAACAATGCGATGGTGGAGAAGGTGGGCTGTGATCGTTTTATTTCTAAATTCCAACCTGATTTACTGGTTGAAGTCGTACAGGACAGATTAAAACAAGTTCTCGGTAAATAACTTCATCTAAACGAGTCGGCTGCCTTTACAAACATAAGGTTTTAGTTTGGTGGCTACTCGCTTAATTCTGCTTTGACATCGGCTAACACTTGGCGCTTCATTTCTTTCGCCGCGGCAATGTGGATACGTGCAAGCCTGAGTGCGTAGCTAAATCGATGTTTACCAACGAGCCTAAGTAATTCTGCAAAAAAGGCTGAATCTAAGCAAAATTGTTTGCTGTAGTAGTGAATGGCGGCAGGCAATGATGAATAGCTTACGCCATCGAACTCAAACTGAATACTGTCTTGTTGACATTCGAGGTCAACCCCTTCAAGCAGAATGGGCCATCCGGGAAAGTTGATCCTGTCGCGGGCAATTTGATACATCATCCAAGCACTTTTTTTAAAGCCTTCAAACACTTTGCAGGAAAACTCAGACTCGGCGAGTTCCACTTCTGTCCAATTAATGCCAATGGCTAAATGTTTAGCGTAAAGGGCCATTAAGGCATCTTTAACCGCCATTCGGCAGTCCCAAATTGAGGTTAAGGGATGTTGTTTCGCCAGTTTTAAGCATTCGCTGCAGCAAGGCACGGCAAGGGAAGGATGGGGCGCATGCGGCGTTGCATGATATTCAAAAAAATCTTTACAAGGTTCACCACAAAACCAGCAAAGGTGTCGCTTATCGAAGGGAATATCGATACAAGTAATAGGCAACATCAAGGCCAGAGTTCCTCTGGCCTTGATGTGTTAAGCATGACGCTGAGAAAATTAAGCTTCTTCAACATCAACTAAATTTTTGGCAAGTACGATAGGATCGAGTTCTAAACATTCTTCATCGCTTTGCCAATCAACGCCAATGAGCACGCCATCATCATTTAAATCGAATACCCAGTATTCAAGAAATTCTTCAAGGCTAATCGCAACGGCTTGGTAGTCTTTCCATTCTTCGGTACAGTGGGATTTTGCCTGCGCTTCGCTTGACCACAAAGGCATTACATCAGTGTCTTCGAACTCGCCTGAGTCACAAACCACCCAGCCTTCGCCTGTTTCATCCATCAAACCCCACAGTGTTTGATGCTCTTTTACGTTTTCGATAAAGCCAGCTAAAGCCGCGTTGATTTCAGTCATGATAGGTCTCTTTGAAGTTGCTATTAACTCACCCATTATACGGCAACGGCTAGATAGACCAAGGGATTCTTTGTTAAGATTTTTTCGCTGTTGTTTAACTGAGCAATAAGCGAATTTATCCGTGTATTTATTGTGATGAGCATTGTGTTGACGGGCGCTATCGGTCAGGATGTGCGCTCTAGAGGCGTAAATCGGGTTAACCGGAATTACGCGCATCTGGAGGATTTCCAGTGGGGGAGAAAATACCTTTGTGGATTTTTAGCCGTTGTTCATTCTCGTTTATCCTTGAATTAAGCCAGCAACTGCTTTGTGGCTAAAAATCGTATCTCTCTTGGCATGAGTCGATCCCAACTCGTGTCTTGCTCAGCTAAGGCATACCTTAGCACTGAATTGAGGAGTAATTGATTTGATGAAAGCAAAAGGCATGTACTATCTTGCAGCGAGCATCACGGCCTGTGTTAGCTTAAGTGCTTGTTCTAGCGCGCCTACCGCTAATGCTACGTCTGACAATAATAGTCAAATTGCTATCGAACAGGCCCAAGCCGTGCAATTGAACGAGATTATCGCCAGCCATGCGGCCGCCTTTCCTACGTGTGTTGCAAACCTTCAGGCGCGCGCGCAACGTGAAGGTCTATCTGAAGAGACGATTAACAATACAGTGGCAAGCCTACAGTTTGTACCTAAGGTGATTGAGCTTGATCAAGCTCAGCCTGAATTTAGTCAAACCTTCACGAATTATTTCACCAAACGGGCAACGGATTGGCGAGTTAATGAAGGTCGACGTCTACTGAAAAAACACCGAGTATTGCTTGATAAACTCGCGCAGCAATACGGCGTACAGCCACAATACATTCTGTCTTTTTGGGGACTAGAGACCAACTATGGTTCTTATAAAGGCAAAATGTCCGTCTTAGATTCCCTTGCAACCTTAGCCTGTGAGCCTCGTCGAAGTGATTATTTTACGACTGAGCTGATGCAAGCGCTTAAGCTTAAAGAAAAATATGGCTTTGATAAGAGCACTATGGTGGGCTCTTGGGCAGGCGCCATGGGGCATACTCAATTTATGCCCTCGGCTTATGCTAAATATGCCATCGATGGCGATGGAGACGGTAAAGCGGATCTGTGGAATAGCACAGAGGATGCCCTCACATCAGCGGCTAACTTTCTACAACACTTAGGCTGGCAGCGTAACGAGCGTTGGGGCCGCGAAGTATTATTGCCAAACAATTTTAGCTACCAACATCTTGGGGCTAAAGAGGCGCAGCCTCTGTCACAATGGGCTGCGCAATCTGTGCGGCAAACGAATGGATTGTCTTTGCCCGCTATTGATATGAAGGCCGCGCTATATTTGCCTTCAGGTCACACTGGACCTGCGTTTTTAGGCTATGAAAACTTCAATGTGATTATGCGTTGGAATCGCTCGGAGTTTTACGCCATTACCGTGGGCCATTTGGCTGATAGAATTAATGGCGGCGAACCATTAAAAGTCGCGCCGCCCGAGCAGCCACGTTTGAGTCGTGAGCAAATCAAACAGTTACAAACCAAACTGAATGAATCCGGCTTTGATGTTGGTAAACCTGATGGTGTGTTAGGCCGCAATTCGACTGCGGGGATCCAAGCATTCCAACGCAGTAATAATATGATTGCCGATGGTTTCCCAAGTCCTGAAGTCTTTACTGCCCTAGGTATTTCACTCTGATAGACGCCTCGTTATAGGTCATCGCCCGCAGACAATGCTTGAAGCAACCACTGCGCTCCATTGGCGCAGTGGTTTTGTAGGGATAAAACAGTGGAGTGCAAAGGCCAGTTTTGTTAAGCTCGGCCGACATTTGAAATCGAAGCAAGTCAAAGGATATTCGATGAACATTAAAGACGATATGGTTGTGCAGTTTAATTACACCCTGCGCGACGAAAAAGGCGAAGTGATCGAGACGAACGAAGGTCGCGAGCCTATCGCTTATTTACACGGTCATGACAACATGATGCCTGGTGTTGAGAATGCGATTAATGGTAAAGCGGTCGGTGAAAAGTTCACAGTGACGCTGCCATGCGCTGAAACCTATGGTCAACGTATTGAAGGTGAAGCGGCGCAGCAACGTGTATCGGTAAAGCACCTGTTAGGCGCTAGCGTGTGGAAGCCAGGTATGACGGCGGTAGTTCATACTGACCACGGTCAACGCCAAGTGACAATCGTAAAAGTCGGTAAATTTATGGCGACCGTGGATGTTAACCATCCATTAGCGGGCCGTGACTTAACCTTCGATATCGAAGTGGTTGGCGCCCGTGATGCGACCGATGAAGAAATCGCCCACGGTCATGCCCACGGTGTCGGTGGTCATCACCACTAATCGGCCAGAATGTGATGTTTGATAGCGCTGCTAGCGCATTTTAAGTGCTGCGATACAATCACCTGCCGATGATAAAGCAAAGCCCAAACCTAAGTTTGGGCTTTTTTGTTGGGTTATTATTTGAATTCTGCTTTAACCTCATTTCGTGACGGTAAATTCACCTCAAACCGCTCTTTACCACGCTTACTGCGATGAATTGACTTAATTCTTAGTTTTCACACTCCAGATCAATCTTCACTTGCGGTTAATGCTCGTGTTCAATCGGGGTATCGCTAAACATCATATCTAAACTGGCTTGAGTCTGTGGATGGTAGCCGCTGCGCGCCGCAAGGTAGACGGCTTTAGCCCAGTCATAGTGCTCGCTGCTCGCCAGTTTTTGGTACAAGGGCACAATCAGCCTGCGCCTGCCGATCTCAGTTAAGTGCTGTTTTAATGCGGGTAACACGCTGTAGTATCCGTTATCGAGGGCGAGGGCATACCAAGCAAAGGCGATTTCATTATTGTGGGTGCCAGTTAAATGAAAGGCCTTATCTAACTCGGCTAATTGTTGCTCAGTGAGATTTAGTCTTGGCATTTCATTAATAAAGCGTAGCCATTGATGCACAGTCCAGCCCTGAGTGTTTAGGGCGCTGGCGGCACGCTTGCCTTCTAACCATGCTTGGCGCTGGGCATCGATATCATCGAAGGCGTGTGAGTTGGGGGGCACTAAAAAGCTAGGTAAACCTTGTCCCTCAACCCAAGTATCCACTTCGGACTCGCTGACGATATTGGGATATTTTTGCAATAACTGCTGCGTGAGGTAATTGCGGAACTGCTCCGTGGTAATGCTTTGAAACGCAAAATGATCAAAGTAACTTTTGACAAAGTTATCGAAGCGTTCACGGCCGAACTTTTGCTCAAGGAAACGCAGGAATAATTGTCCTTTGACATAGGGCACGCCGCTAAAGGCATCGTCGGGATCGCGCTCACCTAAGTCAATATGCAGTACGGTGTCGCCTGCGGGTAACTCGGCTAATTCTGCCAGCAGCTCTGAGTAACTAATGGTTTGCTCCATCAATGCACGGTCGCGGCCATAGAGATCTTCCATAATCCGGTTTTCCACATAGGTGGTAAAACCTTCGTTGAGCCAGAGATCGCGCCAGGTGGCGTTAGTGACTAAATTGCCCGACCAAGAATGGGCCAGCTCGTGGGCAATTAAACTCACTAAGCTTTTATCTCCCGCGATGACTGTGGGAGTAATAAAGGATAATCGCGGATTTTCCATCCCGCCGAAGGGGAAGCTGGGCGGGAGGATCAACAGATCGTATCGACCCCAGCGGTAATCGCCGTAACGTTTGGCGGCGATGGCGATCATCTCCGGCGTATCGGCAAATTCTTTGCTGGCCTTGGCAAGCATTTCTGGCTCAGCCCAAATGCCTGAGGTGTCGTCTAAGGCGGCAAATTGCAGGTGTCCCGCAGCAATGGCAATCAAGTAGGCAGGAATCGCCTGCGGCATAGTGAATTGGGTTTGCGTTGCAGACATACTCTCTCGGTCGGCACTCATCACGACACTAATGCCTTGCTTGGCTGTGACTGTGGCGCTGTAGGTTTGGCGCACTGCGGGCGTATCTTGCAGCGGGATCCAGCTCCTGGCATGGATGGCTTGGCTCTGGCTAAACATAAATGGCCATTGCTTACCTTGGGTTTGCTCTGGAGTCAGCCATTGAATGCCTGATGGATTCTTGGATGTATGGTAATTAACTTTGATCTTAGCGACTCGCTCTTGAGGCAGATTGATGGTGAGCGCTGCGCCTTTGACCTTATCGGTCGCACCTAAACTAAAGGGCACGGATTGCCATTGGCCGTTTGCATTTAACATGCTGACACTGTTAATCGTCAGGTCACGGGTATCTAACACCAGCATCTTGCCTGCTTTATGCCAATCTAGCTCGAGAATGGCGTTGCCCGAAAGTTGTTGCAGCTCAAAATCCACATTTAATGCGAGTTCAATGTGGCGAATACTTACTTGTTGGTAATTGGCAAAGGTCAGTTCATCGGTGGCAGTATGAAATTGGCTGGAGGCGACGCTAGCAATATTACTATTAGGTAAGCTATTGGTTGCATTGGCATATTGTACTAATGGCAGCAGTAGCAACAGGGCACTGCTAATGAGGGTACGACGGGATAAAAACATATAACCACCCAGTGTTGTGATTCTTGTATGGTGTAAAACGCGATCGCCGCGGCGACTGTATTCGTTGGGGCGTGAGTTTACTCGAACTCTGTAGGTTTGGGGCTATTTAGCTGACACTAAAATGTAATCAAACTTAATTTGGAATGAGGTTGATGTTGAGGAAAGGTTACTCTTTTACGAAAACGCACGCCAGAGTGTGCTATTTAACTCTTGCAGGGGGATGCAAAGCGACTTGGCACATAGAGGTTATCGGGTATGTAAAAGTACATCCCCAGCGATATAACTTTGTTATCATGACGCGTGTTCACAATGTCTTATAGCTACAACAGGACAACTATGGTACTGGATTTTTCGCAGGGTAAGCTGATAGCAACAGAGTTTGAAGTACAGATCAGATTAAGCGTGGCCAATGTTGTGCTTCAAGCGAGTGCCGAAGATATTAGCCTTAGGCTTGACCCTCCAATGATCATCGCCAATGGTGGCGGCGTGCGTTGGAGCATGAAATTAGATAACGCGGAACAGCTCGATGCGTTACAAGCACTCCTCGGGATTGATTATTTGTAAGCACACTTGATTATCGCCAAATGTGCTTGACGTTTAACCTTAGTTTTCAATTTGATTTAGAAAGGATTTATCAGTATGACGCTCGAACGTATTGTGATTGAACCCCAAGTTGAGGCGACCGCAGTTGTGGTCTGGCTTCATGGGTTAGGCGATTCTGGTGCTGGTTTTGCCCCCGTTGTACCTGCGCTAGGGTTGCCAGCGGATCACAGTATTCGCTTTATTTTTCCCCATGCACCTGAGCAGGCGGTCACCATCAATGGTGGTTATATTATGCGTGCTTGGTGTGACATTAAAAGTATGGACTTGCATGATAGAGCGGATATGCAGGGCGTGATGGCATCAGAATTAAGCGTTCAGGCGCTGATTGATGAGCAGATCGCCGCAGGTATTCCAAGTGAGCGCATTGTGCTGGCGGGATTTAGCCAAGGCGGGGTGATGAGTCTGTTTACCGGATTACGCTATCCTCAAAAACTTGCCGGTATTATGGCGTTATCCTGCTATTTGCCAACGGGTGATGTATTGCCAAGCCAACTAAGTGTGGCCAATGCTGACACGCCGATTTTGCAGCAGCATGGCGAGCAGGATGATGTCGTTCCGTTATCGGCCGGATTGTTGGCAAAAGAGGCGTTAATTGCCGGTGGATATCCGGTGCAATGGCAAACCTATCCGATGCCACATTCAGTTATTCCAGTGCAATTAAAAGCGATTAGTGCTTGGTTACAACAGCGTTTTGAAATGTAGTTAAATCTAAATGCTTATAAAATCATCATGCGGTAAACAATTTTTTGCCGCTTGATGTTTTTTATAAAGAACAATGCGGCTGTCTGCGAAACTTCTGTAAGCTACTTAAATTAAAGCGTTTAAATTTACAATTATATTTTTAATTGTCATTAAATTCGAAAAGTGAAAATAAGTCGATTAGCTTATTTTTTATTTGAAACAAAACTGTATTAAAACTCGCCAAAAATCCCACATTAAAGTCACGTTTATTAATAAAAATGACACAATTCATCTTTATTCTTTGATATTATGCGTGACGCGAGAGTTGATGGTACTCGCACAATCTATCTATGATAAAATAATTAAAATCAAGGGGTTGATGTAATGACAAATAAGCTTATTAAAGGATTAATTGCCACTGCCGTGCTTGCTGCGTTAGCAGGTTGTAATAGTGATGATGACAAAGTTCCAACAACTTGCGCCGAAGCGGGTGCTGCCTGTAAAACATTTACGGTATTACATACAAACGATAACCATGGCCGTTTTTGGGAAAACAAAGATGGTGAATATGGTTTAGCTGCTCAGAAAACTTTGGTTGATCAAATTCGTGCTGAAGTCAGCAAGAAAGGTGGTCAAACATTGTTGCTTTCTGGTGGTGATATTAACACTGGTGTGCCTGAATCCGATTTACAAGATGCGATTCCTGACTTTACTGGTATGAACAAAATTGGTTACGACGCAATGGCGGTCGGTAACCATGAGTTTGATAATCCATTATCCATTGTGGACATGCAACGTAGTCTTGCTGAATTCCCTATGTTAGCGGCTAACATTTATAAGACTGATGGTACTCGCTATTTCGATGCCTATAAAATATTTGATGTTAATGGTGTCAAAATAGCTGTTATCGGTCTAACCACTGAAGATACTGCTAAGATCGGTAACCCTGAATATATTAGTGAATTAGAGTTCAGAGATCCAAAGACTGAAATTGCCAAAGTCATCAAAGAAATCAAAGATGCTAAGTCGGCAGACATCATTTTTGCTGTGACGCATATGGGGCACTACGCCGATGGCCAAAATGGTAGCAATGCCCCTGGTGATGTGGCGTTAGCCCGTTCACTTAAGGAAGGCGAACTTCAAGTGGTGATTGGTGGTCATTCACAAAACCCCGTCTGTATGGAGCCAGGTAATAAGGCCTATGCAGCATTCCAACCGGGTGATGCCTGCGCGCCAGATCAACAAAATGGCACTTGGATCATGCAAGCCCACGAATGGGGTAAGTATGTCGGTCGTGCGGACTTTGAATACTTTAACGGTGAACTTCACTTAGCCAGCTATAAATTAGTGCCAGTGAACTTAGTTAAAGAAGTCACTGATGAAGCGGGTAACAAGAAAAAAGTACTCGTTGGGGAAAAGATTGAGCCTGATACAGAGTTAAAAGAGCTGCTTTCTTACTATCAAGAGAAAGGTCAAGCTAAGTTAGACGAAGTGATTGCGACTACCGATGCGCTGCTTGATGGTGAACGTGCAAACGTACGTAACAAACAAACCAACTTAGGCCGTATGTTAGCCATGGCACAAAGTGCTAAAGTGTCTGCTGATTTTGGCGTGATGAACTCTGGTGGTGTGCGCGCTTCTATTAAAGCGGGTAACATTACTTACCGTGATGTACTCACCGTTCAACCTTTCGGCAACATGGTAACCTTAAACGAAATGACTGGTGCGGCTGCTGCTGATTATTTAGGGGCTGTGGGTAGTTTACAAATTGGTTCTGGTGGTTATGCGCAAATTACTGGCGTGAAGATGACCATTGACTGCGTGGCTAAAAAAGCGACAGTTCATGAAATCAATGGTAAAGAGTTCAGCGCTACAGCAAACTACAAATTCACTGTACCTAGCTTTAACGCTACAGGTGGTGACGGTTATCCTAAACTGGCGAGCCCAATCCAGACAGGTTATGTAGACGCCGATTTACTTTATTCCTTCCTGAAAGAGAAACAATCCATTGTTGCAGCTGATTATAATCCAGTAGGTGACATTGTGTATGAAAACTCTGAAAGTGTAGAAGGTTGTAAGATTACTGCTAAGTAATCTACAGCGGTTAATAAAATGCCACTCAATTTGAGTGGCATTTTTATTTTGCTCGTTTATTTTTCCATCCGTTAGATACAGCCTAAAATCACCATAAAATAAAGCGATACATTTTGCTAACTATGTATATTAAATTGAGTAGATTGATATCTCGTAACGCTAGGTGTTCAATTGATTCTATTTGTATCAGTTTATCAATAATCACTTAAATTTGCTTAAAGACCTTTAACGCTATGTTTGGGTTGAATTTTGTACGTTTTAAACTCAAAATTTATTTGCTGTGTATGTATCAATTTGTTTTTTTGTTGTTATTTGTTGTTGTCGATATTCGTTTTGCTTAACAGTATTGATACGTCAAGGGAACTTGAAAATTAACTAAAATAACAACAAGACGGGTTTATTCATTTAAGCCTCAAGGAGAGATATATGCATCATCTAACGTTAGCAGCTAGAGCTGTGCGCGCTAGTCTAATCACTATGGGTTCTGCTAGTGTTTTATTATCTGGAATAACGATTGCGGCAGAAGAAAATACCAAAGTTGAACGTATTGAAGTCACTGGATCACGTATTAAACAGGTGGATATGGAAACCGTTTCTCCTGTCACTGTGATTAATGCAGCTGATATTGCCATGACGGGCGAAAAAACCGTTGCTGATGTTTTGAATAACTCGGCAATCAATAGTTTTGGTTCATGGCGGGGCGTTTCTGGTTATGGTTCAGGCGCAAGCTCAACAAGCAGCGTTAATCTTCGCGGGCTAGGCTCGTCTGCAACCTTGGTGTTGCTCGATGGCCGCCGTATGCCTGGTACGAGCTCAAGCTCCGGCTCTGTTGCTGACACATCCTCAATTCCAATGGCGATAGTGGAGCGTATTGAGATCCTACGTGATGGCGCCTCTGCCGTTTATGGTTCAGATGCCGTTGCGGGTGTGATCAACATTATTACCAAAAAAGAATTTGATGGTCTGCAATTAGATTACAGTACAGAGCAGCCTAGTGTCGAAGGCGGTGATGCTAACCGTTTATCCATTGCGACAGGTTATAATACGGATAAAGGCAATATTACCTTAACCTATGAATATTATGATACCAAAGCCGTCATGGATCGTGATATTTGGAATATGGACGATCCGAGTTACGCAACCTACAGTGGTTTTAGTTCTGTGCCAAATGGTAAATATGGCACAGGTAATGGCAGTTGGTATAGCAATTCAGATATTTGTGACCAAACTGAAAATACCGTCGATACAACCGATGGAAATAATAAGGGCCGCTGTTTATATGATTCAGGTAGAGTGACTAAATTATTTGGTGATCAGACCCGTAATTCCTTTTTATCCAATTTTACCTATGAAATTACCGACGGTATTCAATTTCGCGGTCGTGCATCTGCCTCGTTAGCTGAAACTGAAACGCGTTACGCAGGAACACCTGTGTCAACAAATTATCCAGTAATGAGTGCTGATAATAAATTCAATCCCGTTGGGGAAGATATGACACTTTATATGCGCTCTGCCCAAATTGGCGAGCGTGATACCTTAACTGAGACCAATAATGTCGATATTCTCGGTGGTTTTATTGGTACGCTGGATTTAGGCAATGGCATTGATTGGGAATTAAATGCACAGCATTCCCGCTCAACCACGAATTCATTTAATTACAATTTAATTAACCTCAGATCTGGTTAAGCCAGCACTAAATTAGAGCTATCTAACAGTTCAAGCTCCTGAGCTGTTAGATTTAACGATGGCTTTTCTTCTTTTAAACAATATGCAATCAATCCACCAAGTAGATTGAGCATGAACCCATGCTCGCTGCGGTGTCTTGAGTGTTCAATATAGGAAATGTTCTTCAATTGGTCATTCACTGTTTCAATGATGAATCGCTTTTTTAAGATTGCTCTATCCCATAGAGAAATAAACTTTTTCTTCATGTTCTTACGAACTGTGGTGATTAACTCAACGCCCTTTTCCAAAAGCTCACCTGTTAGGGCTTGGCTAATATAGCCTTTATCACCATAAAGCTTACCAAAAAGAGACTCAGCCATTTCACTGACAGGTTGCCTGTCATCGACATTACCTTTCGTCAGTTTTAACGCTACAATTTCACCCAAGTGATTGATAATAAGATGCAGTTTAAATCCAAACGACCAGCCCATAGTTCCCTTTCCATGTTCGGCAATGCCTTCAAAAACCTTATTTCGCTTCGCTCGAATAATATGACAGACTTCAATTTTAGTGGAGTCGACAAACTGAATTCCCGTTGGCTTTCCAAGCTTTGAAGTCAGATAGCTACACATAGGGACAACGACGCTAGGCATTAATGCAAGGAAACGAGTGTAGCTCAACAACTCTGGAAAATAGGGTTTTAGCTGGCGACAAACATAGTGCAGATAATAATTTTTGAAATCTCGGTAATGTGATTGATGGAAATGAATGATAATGGTCATCACTTCTGCGGGAGAAAGGCGACAAGGTCTATTACGCTTCATTTCACCATTATCAAGCAATAAGCGTTGCCAATGTGGGATAAATAACTGACAGAAATCATCGACATCACAGTAAGTTTCAACTAGTTTGTTCATGCTCGTTCCTTTTTCTAATCACTCTTGGTCGAATGATCGGATCAGGGAACGAGCATTTAGTTCCTTTTGGGAGCTAAATTCTTATCCGAAGCTCAGGTTAATTAATGATGAGATAGTTCAGCAAGGAATAGATTCTGAACAGTACGATATTTTTAATACCACGGGCATGAGTTATGAGCAGTGGAACCAGCAGATGACTGAGCTGTATCGTAAGGCGGCTCATACGGGCGTGTATCAAGGTAAGTTTGAAAGCACTCAAATTGATGGACTGGCTTCAACGCTGCTTGTTGATAATGGCGATGTCTCTGTTGCTATGGTCGGTGGGCTTGAATATGAAATGATTAAGTTTAAGCAAACCAGTGATCCAGAGTCTGCTTCGGGCATTATCTCAGGTGGCTCGGGTGGCGATGATGTGGATGCAACCCGTGATCGAAGTGCAGCTTATTTAGAATTCCAAGTTGGCTTACCCGCGAATGTTGAGTTATCGGCCGCCGTTCGGTACGAGCGCTATGAACAGGAAGGATCGCTCACTGGTGCCCAAGGGCAAGTAGTTAATTCATCAACCTTTGATGCCGTAGTGCCTAAATTTGGTATTAGTTGGCGCCCCGTGGATAGTTTGTTACTGCGTGCCAGTTACGGTGACTCCTTCCGAGCACCCAATATGGGTGAAATGTTCTCTTCACAATCTTTAAGTTTTGAAAAAGCCGTCGATTCGCTTTGGTGTAATGAGCCAGGTAATGTGGATGCGGTTTATTGTGCGACCAGTAATCAACACAAAACTTGGTATGGTGGTAATCCCGACCTTGAGGCTGAGGAGGGTAACTCATTGACGTTAGGTGGCGTGTGGAATGCTACTGATAATTGGAATATCGAATTATCCTACTTTTCGATTGCCTACGAGAATAAAATTGAGTCGATAAGTGTGAACGACATACTGCGTGATGAAATTAAAAATGGTTCATCACCTTATGTTCACCGTGGTTCCGATGGCAAGATTGAATATATTGAAGCGGGTGTGCGCAACTTAGCGACGGTTGAAACGTCAGGTATTGATTTTGTCACAGCTTATAACCTAGAAACGGGGATCGGTGATTTCAACTTCAGACTCGATTTAACCCATGTTTTGGATTTTAAAAAGCAAGATAATGCCGAATCAGAAATGATTGATTATGCCGGGCTTACTGATTCGCCTGATTGGCGTGGTAATTTTGCAACCAGCTGGAAATATGACGATTTTTCTGCGGCCTGGACCGTAGTGTATATTGGTCGTCAATCGGCTGATTACTACAATCAGTTAGAAGAAACCGATGTTTACGTCGATTATTCAAACTACTTTAAACACAACATCCAGTTTGCCTATAACCATGCTTACAATGGTTCAATCACGGTTGGGGTGAATAATGTGTTTGATGCCGATGCACCAAACTTTTATACCTATGCTGATTACCGTGATGTAAACGTTGGACTGTATGATGTGTTGGGCCGTACTTACTATTTGAGAATTAACCAGAAGTTTTAAGTTATCCTTCTCCCTGGATAACTCAAACCTCCGCTTGCGGAGGTTTTTTTGCTTGTGGAATATAGAGACGCTGCTTAATCCGACATTCCGCAGCTAATTTAGGAATAAACTACCTCATAGAATCTACCGAGTAATTTGAGTAGTTGTGTTTGGTGATCTTGAAGTCCAGTGATGAACCTTTGGCCGTTAATCTCTAGCGTATCTATGCCTTCGAATTGCAAGAAGACCCAACGTGCCGTCGGTCTGGAGGTCGTCTTGTTCTTTACCATACTTGGGAAGAACGCTTCGGTTTGTGCGAGTTGTTCTCTGATTTTGTGTTCTAAACTAGCGTAAACAAGCAAGCTCAACGTCATTATCATTAGCAACGCTTCAATGCGCTCAGGCTTTTTCAAGAAGATGGAAGAGGTTAAAAACTCAGGGCTTTTTAGAAAACGGAAGCCGCGCTCGACTTTTTGTTGCGATTTGTAATGTGCTAGAAGAGCCGCCATGGTGAGTGCTTCATTGTCGGTGTCATTCGTCGCGAGGATAAACATGCCTACTTTGAGCTTAGCCAGTTTTACTTTTTCTAGGTCGGTGAAGGGGGCGGCTTCGATAAAGTATTGGTATCCTGTCGGTGCTTCATCTGTCTTTGGGCGGCCCGAATGAGAGTAAGTCGGCTGTTTGATGAGAGTGCCTTGTTCAAACCCAAGTAAGTCACATTGTTTCTTGAAATCGTTAAACGCTAATTCTGCGTCAACTTCACAAGCGAATGGTTTTTTACTTAGCTTTTCCAACGCTTTGATTTCTTTTGCTATGTTTTTCTCTAAGTTCTTGAAGAAAGTGATTTCTTCCCGCTTGGTGGCCTGTTCACTGTGAACGAGCAACCAACGTTGATTGACCTTTCCGTAATCCGAGTCTATCCAACATCCTGAGTAGCCATGACCGATAGTGCTTAATTGCTCTGGCTCTAGCGCAAGTAGTGCTTGTTTTGCGAGCTTGATGGTCATGGGGACACGGGTAATGAATTTTTGATTTTGCTCATCTAGCGAGGAGATGCTTTCTTCGGTGTACAAAGCGGCATCAGCGATAAAGTAACGACTATTTTGCGCGGCTTTTAGGCAATGTATGTGTCTTTTAGTGACTTCAGCGAATGCCTTGGCATCATTGGTGTTACCACTCAGTGCTTGCATGTAAACAGGAATACCTGCTTGGTTTTCACAGATGAGTTCAAGCACGACTTGGTTAAGCTCTGGCCTATGATCCCGACTATAACCTCTTACAAGCTTAATCACGTTGGTGTTTTCATCTTGTGCATACTCACCATCAACGTGGAAGCTAGTGATATCAAGATGAACAGAATCGGTCGTCAAGCCCAGTTTATCAACAACACGCTCAGCAATAACCTGATAGAGCGCTGAGACATCGGCTTCGTATAGAGCATCTAATGTGCGGCCTAGTACATCATCAGTCAGGTGGTGTGCTTCAATGTCTTTGGCGAGTAGCTTAGATACAGGCTTGGTCTTAAAAAAGTCCGAGAACATGTGCAGTGTTCTGCTATGAAAGCCAAGTCCATTTAGGAGCATGGCCAATACCGCGTCACCATGAGAAACATTGTGGTCAGAATATTTTGGGATAACGGCATCTATCATCCGTGGCAGGCCAATTTCGTGACAAAAGGCGGCAATGAGACCAAGGTGATCTAAGCGTTTAATAACAGGATGGGTAGACATATTTTGAGACCGTCAAATAGCAGTAATAGATCAAAACTGTCGATCGCGGTCAAGATGGTGTCGTAGTTTTTATGAAAAGCTGATCGCCAGATCACACTATTTAAATTCTGGAATTAGCTGCGGAATGACGGCTTAATGACTCAGGCGCAGTTCATGACGATGCTCATGCTGGTAATGCTCAGCGCAGCAACTGCAACGTTGTTCGGTAGGATCTTGCATTAAACGTTCAGCTTCGATTTCAGTTTCGCAATCGGAACAAAGGCCATAAAGACCTAAGTCAAGTTGGCAGAATGCGGCATCGAGGCGGTTTAAACGACAAAATAGCGGGTGATCGGCAAGGTGGCTCTGTGCCAGTCGGTCGATGAGTTCCCCTAGGCTGAGGTTGGCACAATGCGTCCCAAGTATTTCAATAAACTGAGGGAGCGCGCCGATTTCCTTCCTTAGATTAGCTTCAAGCTCTGACAATTCTTGTCTGATATGGGTGGTGCTCACGTAAAATCGCCTGTTTTATCTGACTCTGGGCATTCAGTCTAATAGTTCCACTACCAACGACTATGATAAAGATCAAGTATCTGTACGATTTTTAGGGGTAACGTGGTGGTTAACATAAAAAACCACCACTTTTGTATGGGGTTACTGGCTTAGATGTTGTTGCGCTTGTTCTAGCACACGCACAATGTCTTCAGTAGTTTTATAGATCCTAAGTTCCCGAAATAGGGTATCTGCCTCGGGATATTGGCGATTGAGATAACTAAACCACTGCTTAATGCGCGCTGGATAATAATCACTCTTACGGCCACTAAGCTCCCTTTGGGTATAACTGAGCATTAATTGTAACGTGTCAGCCCAACTGTAGGGCGTTGCACCGGTTTTTATGGTGTCTGCAAGATTGGGGAGCGAGATCGCGCCGCGGCCAATCATGATACTGTCGCACCCCGTTACTTCCATACAACGTTTAGCGTCCTCACTATTCCAAATCTCACCGTTGGCAATTACTGGTATTGGCAAACGTTTGCGCACTTCAGTGATGTATTCCCAATAAGCGGGCGGTTTGTAACCATCAACCTTACTGCGGGCATGGATAGCAAGCTCTGTTGCGCCCGCTTCATAAACGGCCAGCGCATTTTCCATAAACAGGGATTTGTCTTCGTAGCCTAAACGGATCTTGGCTGTCACCGGATGCTCAGCGGGCACTGCTTGGCGCATGGCGCGCACAATATCGTGAATCGTATTAGGGTATTGCAGCAACACCGCGCCGCCATTACTGCGATTGACCATCTTGGCAGGACAGCCAAAGTTTGCATCTACGCCGTGGGAGCCAAGCTCAATTGCGCGCATGGCGTTTTCGGCCATGCAATGAGGTTCTTGGCCTAAAAGCTGTACGCGGACTGGGGTACCCGATGGCGTATAGCCACCGCTCAGTAGCTCTGGACAGAGTTTAAGAAAGACCTTTTCAGGTAATAGTTGGTCAACGACGCGCACAAATTCGGTGACAAGCAAATCGTAAGGGTTAATCGACGACAAAATATCTCGCATTAAGTCATCAACCACGCCTTCCATCGGAGCCAAAATTACCCGCACTGCTACAAACCCATATAGAGGAACAAAGGGCGTGCATTCTATCCTATTGGCTTGCTGTTACAAAGTGCGCAGAGAGGCTTGGCAACAATGACAACTATTTATGGCTATTTAATTGGCTAAATTCAGCTTCCTATCAGCATATTTTGATAATTTCTGTGATTTGGTGATATTTTTTGAAATGAAACTAAAGCGGTGCAGGTCTTTTGCAGTAAGCCAACGATAACCCTATTGTTGGTCACCATTAATCAATAAAAGGAAGCAAGAATATGAAATCAGTTAAGCAAACCGCGGTTGCAGTGGCATTAGGTACAGTGGTGGTTGGTTCAGCGTTTACTGTTAACGCGCAAACAAATTTATTTGGTTTTGAAACCATGGAATCAGGATATCAACTCGTTGGTTCTGAAGGTAAGTGTGGTGAGGGTAAATGCGGTGCAGATATGAAAAAAGCGGCTGCAGAAAAAGCTAAAGAAGGTAAATGCGGTGAAGCAAAATGTGGCGCCGATATGAAAAAAGCGGCTGCAGACAAAGCTCACGAAGGTAAGTGTGGTGAAGCAAAATGTGGCGCCGATATGAAAAAAGCAGCAGACAAAGCTCATGAAGGCAAATGTGGTGAGGGTAAATGCGGTGCTGATATGAAGAAAGCCGCTGAAAAAGTTGACGCTAAAACTGAAGCCGTAAAAAAGGAAGTCAAATAAGTTCAGTTGTACTTAGTGAGGTACTGCCCTAGCACATGGCCAGCCTATGCTGGCCTTTGTTTAGCAGCATCCAATTAAAGGGGTTAAAGCAATGCAAGATCGTGGATTAGTTGGATTAGGGTTACGGCGTGAAATGCTCAGTGAGTTTTGCCAATCGCTGCCGAGTGCTATCGATTTTTTAGAGGTTGCCCCTGAAAACTGGATGACGCTAGGTGGAAAATACGGTAAACAATTTAGACAATTAACTGAACAACATACCTTTTTTTGCCATGGTCTGTCGCTCTCAATCGGTAGCCCTGAGCCGTTGGATCTTGAGTTTGTTCGCCGTATTAAAGCTTTTATGGACTTACATCAAATTGATGTCTATTCAGAGCATTTGAGTTACTGCTCAGGAGCTGGCCATTTATACGATCTGATGCCTATTCCTTTTACCGAGGCCGCCGTTAAGCATGTCGCTCGGCGAGTTAAGCAAGTCGAAGATATTTTAGAACGACCGCTTATTTTGGAAAATGTCTCCTTTTATGCGGCGCCCAGTGCGCAGATGACTGAGCTGGCGTTTTTGACGGCAGTGCTGGAAGAAGCCGACTGCAAACTCCTGTTAGATGTGAATAATATTTATGTTAATTCGATAAATCATCAATATGATGCGGCGGCATTTTTAAAGGCGATGCCAACTGAGCGGATTGCCTACTTGCATATCGCAGGACATTTTAAAGAATCAGAAGAATTATTGATTGATACCCACGGCAGCGATATCAACGCCCCTGTATGGGCGCTCCTAGATAGTTGCTATGCCATGCATGGCGTATTACCCACCTTGCTCGAGCGTGACTTTAATCTGCCGGCAACAGCGCATTTATTGGATGAAATTAATCAAATTCATACTTACCAAGCCCAGGCCAAAAAAAATCTAGCGAAGAGGATTGCCTAATGGATTTTAAGCAAGTACAGCAATCCTTTATCGATTATATTCGTGATCCTAACAATTCCGTGCCGATCGGTGTACCTATTGAGCGGATGCAGGTTTACCGAGAGCTATTTTTTAATAATGTGATGGGTTTTGTTTCTAATGCCTTCCCCGTACTCAAAAGCTTATACACTGATGCGCAGTGGCAAACCTTAGTGCAGGCTTTTTTTAGTCGACATGATTGTAAATCACCGATTTTTATCGATATTGCTGGAGAGTTTTTACAGTTCCTGCAGTTTCAATATTCTCCAATAAACATTGATCCGCCCTTTATGCTGGAACTTGCGCACTATGAATGGCTTGAACTACGGGTGGCAACTGCGCAGCAAGATAGCCGCCAAGTCCTGATTGGTAAAGAGGGAATTACGCATCAAAATCTATGTTTAGCCGCAACGGCAACCGTGGCGCAATACCAGTACCCAGTGCAGCAAATACGGCAAGATTATCGCCCAGAAGCTCCTCTGCCGCAGCCAGTGTTTTTTTGCCTGTATCAGGATGAGGCAGGTGAGGTAGGCTTTTTGCAATTAACGCCTTTAAGCGCGCAAGTACTGGGTTATTTAACCGAAAAGGGGCAGAGCACCTTTAATGAATTGATTCAATGGTTGGTGTCGACTTATCCGCAAATGCTTACAGAGACCTTAACTCAAGGTTGTTTACAGTTACTCGAACAACTAACCGCTAAAGGTATCGTTCGCGGAACATAGAAAGATATGGTGCTTAAGTACGCAAAATAATTGCAATAACCATACAGAAAAAGGGTTTTTGTTGGTGTGGCAAACCGCTACAATGACGCCCGTTTTGTGATCTTAATCACTGTATGATTCCCGCGCACTTATCTACGCACACATTTGAGGAGCTGTAATGAGCAGTCAGCCATTTAAAGACCCATTTAACGTTATGTATTTTATTGGTTTTATTTTAGTCTTACTGTTGCCGACACTACCAGCAAGCCTGACTTGGTTAAAGCAATTAGGCTTAATTTAAGCAGGTTTTAATCTCAAATTGAGTATACTACTGGCCACTCTGAGAGTGGCTTTTGTTTTTGAGGTTCGAGGCATTTACACACTATGATTATTTACACGCTATGATATTGAAACGTGGTTTGTTTTTATTGATAGGCTGCCTTGCGCTGGGCCTTGGACTGCTAGGTATTATCGTGCCACTGTTACCGACGGTGCCGTTTATTTTACTCGCCGCTTTTTGCTTCGCCCGTTCAAGCACTCGCTTACATCAGTGGTTAATGACACATCCTTGGTTTGCCGATGCGCTCACCCAGTGGCAAGAGCACCGAGCCATGCGCCCAGGCCTTAAACGCAGGGCTATGCTACTCTCTGGCCTCAGTTTTAGTGTCAGTATTCTTGTTGTGCCAATCGTATGGGTAAAATTGTTGCTGTTAACCATGGCAATCGGGCTTCTCTGGTATCTGAAAACGATTCCTGAAATCGAATCCTAAGCACATTTGATCTAAGGCACAAATTGATAACCAATTCGTCACTTGAATACGCTGCTAGTTGCAACTCAAACCAAAGCGGCATAAGCTTTGTGCGAATTATTAAAGCTCGTCCACACTCGCTGTGGACGTTTTGTTTTTACTGCCAGCAATAAGCGTGGCGAAACGATTAAGTTAAATTAAATGGCTATGAATACAGAAACCTTATCCTTGATAAAGCAAAGCATTAAAACCATTCCTAATTATCCTAAGGAAGGGATTCTATTTCGCGATGTAACCAGTCTGCTGGAAAATGCTGCAGCCTATAAAGCGACTATTGATTTATTAGTTGAGCATTACCGCAACAAAGGCTTTACCAAGATTGTGGGTACCGAAGCCCGTGGTTTTCTGTTTGGTGCACCTTTGGCGTTGGAATTAGGTATTGGTTTTGTGCCAGTTCGTAAGCCAGGTAAACTGCCACGCGCGACGATTAGCCAAAGCTATGAGCTGGAATATGGCCACGATAGCCTTGAAATCCATACCGATGCGATTACCGCTAACGACAAAGTGCTAGTGGTTGACGACTTGCTGGCCACGGGCGGTACTATCGAAGCCACGGTAAAACTTATCCGCCAACTCGGTGGTGAAGTGCAAGATGCCGCCTTTGTGATTTCGTTACCTGATTTAGGTGGTGAGGCTCGTTTAACTGCCTTAGGTCTTGAGTTGGTTAAACTTTGTGAGTTTGAAGGCGAATAATTCTTCAGCCAAAGGCGCCTAGGGATAGTTTAATGGCATGTCGTTAATTGACATGTTATCTTGCAACTATCTCGGGGCGCGATCCCCTTTTTTGTACCAACATTCTTGTCATGCACATTGGGGAGTTCCATGTCATATCAGGTGTTAGCCAGAAAATGGCGCCCTGCCACATTCGAACAGATGGTCGGCCAAAGTCATGTGTTGCACGCATTAACCAATGCGTTAACCCAGCAACGTTTACACCATGCGTATCTTTTTACTGGCACGCGCGGAGTGGGCAAGACCAGTTTGGCGCGTCTCTTTGCCAAAGGTCTTAACTGTGAGAAGGGCGTAACGGCTTCCCCCTGTGGTGTGTGTGGCAGCTGTGTTGAAATTGCCCAAGGCCGTTTTGTTGACTTAATTGAAGTCGATGCCGCCTCGCGCACTAAAGTCGATGACACTCGTGAACTCTTAGATAATGTGCAATATCGTCCGACCCGAGGCCGTTTTAAGGTTTATCTGATCGACGAAGTACACATGCTCTCACGCAGTAGTTTTAATGCGCTGCTAAAAACCCTTGAAGAACCGCCAGAGCATGTGAAGTTTTTGCTGGCGACCACCGATCCGCAAAAGCTGCCGGTGACTGTGTTATCCCGCTGTTTGCAATTTAATTTAAAGAGTTTAACCCAGCAGGAAATTGGCACTCAGCTACAGCATATTTTAACCCAAGAGCAATTGCCCTTTGAGCACGAAGCCCTAACTCTGCTCGCCAAAGCGGCCAATGGCAGCATGCGTGATGCTTTAAGCTTGACCGATCAGGCCATCGCCTTCGGTGGCGGCACGGTAATGCTCAACCAAGTGCAATCTATGCTGGGCAGCATCGATGAGCAGCATGTGCTGGGCTTACTTAAAGCCTTAACCGATGCCAATATTGGCGTATTGATGCAAAGCTGCGCCCAGGTGCTCGCCTATGGCGCGGACGCCCAAGAAGTGCTGCGTAGTTTACTGGAATTACTGCATCAGATTACCCTGACACAATTTGCGCCAGCCGCCGCGCAGCAATCCCTTTATAGTGCTCAAATTCAGGCCTTTGCCGAGCAGTTAGCGCCTGAACAAGTGCAGCTGTATTACCAAATTTTACTGACTGGCCGTAAAGACTTACCCCATGCGCCGGATCCTAAATCGGGCCTCGAAATGGCGCTGCTGCGAGCGGTGGCATTTGTTCCCGAAAAGCCAGTAAAACGTTGGCAAGTCGAAGACACAGCTAAGGTAAGTTTGCCTTCTCAGCAGCCAATGTCTGCGACGCCCACATCAAATATGCCCGCGGTAGAACAGACGGTTAATCAGGCTGTGGCTGAAAAAAAAACTTCGCTAACTTCCGCCGTTGATTCCCTAGCTTTGCCACAAGTTGCAGCAACGTCTGCGCTTGCTACGGCTTCACTCGTCGAAGCATCGCAACAAGCTTTATCCGATGAGGATGCGGTTGATGAAGCGTTAGCACTCAATGCCGCATTGATTGCCGAGCAGCAAGTGATTTTAAGTCAAGCCCAAAGTCAGGGCTTTGGCGCAAATGTGGATGTTGTATCGAATACTGAGACAGAAGTAAGTGCTGTTTCTATGCCTGCATCAAATACTGATGCTGAACATCATCAAGCCGCGGTTGTTGATACCGCTAGTGTTAACCTTAAGCCTTACGCCAACCAGTTAACAGAACCTACAGTGGCATTATCTAATGAAAATGATGTCGAGGAAGAGACTCAAACGAGTGTTAACGAAAGTGTAGATAAGTTAACGCCTGATGCTTATTCAGCTGAGTCTTACGGGCAATACGATTATGCCGCCGCGCCGCTGGATGCTTATCAAGATGATTATGCGCAATTTATATCTGAGGAGCAGGGCGCATTCTCTGATATAGAAGATAATTCGTTTAATCGCGACAGTGCTCAGTCTATTGATCATAGTCATGTTGTGCATGAGTCCGCTGTTCATGGACATGCCGCTCAAGCGTCTGCGACACCAGCGCAAAAGTCGCAGTCTATTGCCGAAAGCTCTGCTTCAACAAGCCCTCTGGCTTCAACAACTCCTCCGGCTTCAACTACAGTATCCCTCGATGATGACGATATTTTATCGGCGGTATTAGCGGCGCGCGACTCCTTACTATCCGATCTCGATGCGCTCAGCACCAAGGATGGTGATGGAAAAAAGCTGGCAGCGGAAGTTAAGGTTAACCCCCCGAGTCAGAATGGCCATACTGCGCCAGTCTCTCACGCGCCAACACATAAAACGCCTTCAGTTGATGCATCTATTGAGCGGCAAGTTGTCAGTAACGAGTCCGATAACGACTTTGAGCTGCCCTTTGACGACGATTTCGAGGCCGAGATCCATCTTGAGTCACTATCCAATGTCACGCCGACTCCGCAGTTTGATCCAAACGATCGCCCGCCATGGGAAGAGGCACCCGTCGTTGCAACGGATGAGGCAAGCCCATTGGCTGCTAGCTCACACCTACAAAGTGGTGTGAGCGCGCCGCAAAAATCAGTTGGTGCGGCAGTATCTGGGCATGCTTCGGCTCAAACCTCGACAATCGATACCGAAGTGGAAGAGATTAAGACTGATCTGCAACGCACTGAAGCAAATACCGTGCTGCAACCGTCTCAGACACAGGAATTATCACAGACGCAGCAACGGACCCAACAGTCACCGCCAAGCGAGACGGTTTCATCGGCGTCATTCACCGCATTAGCACTGGCGCAATCGATTACCGGTCATCCGCTCGATTTGCATTGGTACAAGCTCATGGCGAGCCTCGATATTGGCGGTCGTGTGCGTCAGTTAGCGGTCAATTCGATTTGTCAGCAGCAGGCTAACCCCTTGCCATTACTGCTAAAACCCGATCAGAAACACTTGGCGGCGCAGGTGGCCATTGAGCAGCTCGAGCAAGCCTTAACCGCAGCCCTTGGGAACCCAAGGCAGGTTGAGGTGGTCATAGGAACCGATCCTACGCGGGAGACGCCCTTAGAGATGCGCAAACGTTTTCACCAAGAGTTACTGCAACAGGCGCAGCAGTCGCTAATAATGGATGACAATGTGCAATGGCTGATTAACCGCTTTGGGGCTGAGCTTGAGAAGGATAGCTTGCTCTATCCGCCTGAACTGTTAAATCAGCGCAGCGGGCTTATTCCTGCGTTACCTGAGCCCGAGTAATATTTCCTCTATGTATATGCTGCGTGGAATGGCAGAGTTTGTTAAAAACGCGCTATCAAGATCATAAGTTTAGCGATGGGATCGCGGCATTGATTGCCAATCCCATTTATTTCAGTAAGATTAGCCAGCTTAAAAGCTTGCGACTAACCCTAATAGAAGAGAAATGACTATGTTTGGAAAAGGCGGTATGGGCAATCTGATGAAACAAGCCCAGATGATGCAAGAAAAAATGGCAAAAATGCAGGAAGAAATTGCCCGCATGGAAATGGTCGGTGAGTCAGGTGCAGGTCTGGTTAAAGTGACCATGACAGGCGCACACACAGTGCGTAAAGTCGAAATCGACCCAAGCTTGATGGAAGACGACAAAGAAATGTTGGAAGATTTGATCGCGGCAGCCTGTAACGATGCAGCACGTCGCATCGAAGAGAATCAAAAAGCTAAAATGGCCGAAGTGACTGGCGGTATGCAATTACCACCAGGCATGAAAATGCCATTTTAATTGAGATAGACAATGAAATTTAGTCCACTGCTAGACGAGTTAATTCAGTCCCTACGTTGTTTACCAGGGGTTGGGCCTAAATCGGCGCAACGTATGGCGTTTCAATTACTTGAGCGAGACAGGAAAGCTGGGCTTAAATTAGCCTCTGCCCTGTCGAGTGCCATGAGTGATATCGGTCATTGTCAGTCTTGCCGAACCTACACTGAAGAAACGTTATGTCCGATTTGTGCTAGCCATAAGCGCGGCTCGTCTTCGACAATTTGTGTGGTCGAAACGCCAGCCGATGTGTTAGCCATTGAAGCAGGTGGACATTTTACGGGTCGCTACTTTGTATTGCTGGGCCATTTATCCCCCCTCGATGGCGTGGGGCCTGAAGAGTTAGGCTTGGCGCTATTAGAGCGTCACTTAGCCTCTGGCGATGTTGCTGAGCTGATTTTAGCGACCAATCCAACGGTTGAAGGTGAGGCCACAGCCCACTTTATCGCCGATATGGCAAGGCGCCACAAGGTGCTGATCAGCCGCATCGCCCACGGTGTGCCCGTGGGTGGTGAGCTGGAATATGTCGACAGCACCACCTTAGCGCTGTCCTTCAATGGGCGTATCCCGCTGTAGCCTGTGATGGCCTAAAGAATAAACCCGCTGGCCCTGTGCTCGCGGGTTTTTATTTTATAGCTGTATTTGTTTAGCGAACACGCCCTAGCGTGTCTAGGTCTAACATTCCTTTCTTAATTCTGACATAGGGATAGCGTAATTTCGGTTTGATACTGCCTTATTTTTCGCCATTTGATCTGTGATTTTATCTCCCCCCTTGAAAAGTGGATTTGCAGCCCCATTTTATAAAGCACTGAGCGTTTGCTTTAACCAAATTGCGTAACAAATAAGGAAAATTTCATGTCACAACAAGAAACTCATGGTTTTCAAACTGAAGTCAAACAGCTGTTGCATTTGATGATCCATTCTTTGTATTCCAACAAAGAAATTTTCTTGCGTGAACTGGTCTCTAACGCTGCGGATGCGGCCGATAAGCTGCGTTACCTTGCGTTAACCAACGACGCGTTATACGAAGGTGACGGTGAGCTACGTGTGCGTATCAGCGCAGACAAAGAAAAAGGCACTGTGACCATCGAAGACAACGGCGTGGGTATGACCCGCGATGGCGTGATTGAGCATTTAGGCACGATCGCCAAATCGGGCACCGCTGAATTCTTTAAAAACCTCTCTGGCGAAGCCTCAAAGGATTCGCAGCTAATCGGTCAATTCGGTGTGGGCTTCTATTCCGCCTTTATCGTAGCGAAAAAAGTCACCGTTCGTACCCGCGCGGCAGGTCATAAGGCCGATGAAGCCGTATTGTGGGAATCCGAAGGTGAGGGTAGCTTCACCGTTGAAACTATCACCAAGGCGAGCCGTGGTACTGAGATCACCCTGCACCTGCGTGATGAAGAGAAAGAGTTTGCCGATGAGTGGCGCCTACGTTCCATCATCACTAAATACTCAGACCATATTTCAATCCCAGTAGAAATGTGGCAGGAAGGCACCCCTGAGCGCGATGGCCCAGACGGTGAAAAAATTCCTGCAACCGAAGGCTATTGGAAGGTCATGAACAAGGCGACTGCGCTGTGGATGCGTAATAAGTCTGAGGTCACTGACGAAGAATACCAAGAATTTTATAAGCATATTTCCCACGACTACACAGACGCTCTGCTGTGGAGTCATAACCGCGTTGAAGGTAAACAGGAATACACTAACCTGTTGTATATCCCTTCAAAAGCGCCGTGGGATCTGTGGAACCGCGACCGTAAGCATGGCCTGAAACTCTTTGTTCAGCGCGTGTTTATTATGGATGACGCTGAGCAGTTTATGCCATCTTACCTGCGCTTTGTGCAGGGTTTGATTGACTCAAACGATCTGCCGCTAAACGTGTCTCGCGAGATTTTGCAGGACAACCACATCACCAAAGCGATGCGCGCCGGTATCACTAAGCGTGTGCTGGGTATGTTGGAAAAACTGGCAAAAGACGATGCGGAAAAATACCAAAAATTCTGGGCCGAATTTGGTCAAGTGTTGAAAGAAGGTCCAGCGGAAGACTTTGCAAACCGTGAGCGTATTGCAGGCTTACTGCGTTTTGCGTCGACCCATACGGGTAGCGCGGCACCGACTGTGTCACTCGATGACTACATTAGCCGCATGAAGGAAGGCCAAACCAAGATTTATTACATCGTTGCCGATAGCCACGAAGCCGCTGCCAACAGCCCACACTTAGAACTGCTGCGTAAGAAAGGCATCGAAGTGTTGCTGATGTCAGAACGTATCGACGAGTGGTTAATCAACCACTTAACTGAGTACAAAGAAAAACAATTGCACTCAGTCACCCGTGGCGAGCTGGAATTAGGTGAGCTGGAAGATGCGGCCGAGAAGGAAGCGCAGGAGAAACTCGCTGAAGAGTCTGCACCACTGATTGAACGCATTAAAGCGGCATTAGGCGCTAGCGTGGCCGATGTGAAAGTCACTTCACGCTTAACCGATACCCCAGCCTGTGTGGTCACGGGTGAAGGTGAAATGTCGACGCAAATGATCAAACTGATGCAGGCTGCCGGCCAGCCAGTGCCAGAGGTCAAGCCGACGTTTGAGATCAACCCTGCGCACCCATTAGTGTCGCGCCTTAATGATCTTCAAGATGAAGCCGCCTTCGCCGATTGGTCGAATCTGTTATTGCAACAGGCGCAATTGTCGGAGAAGGGCAGCCTAGCAGACCCATCGGCCTTTATTAAGCTGATGAACCAAATGTTATTGGCAAGTCTGAAGTAACACATTCGGGGCACTTGGGTCGAGACACAAGTGCCCCGATTCACTTTTAGGCACCAAGAGTCGCATTACCCTAGGGCATTTCCCCGTAGAGGTGCCAGTTTGGGAGTAAGGAAAACCATGGACAATATCCTCGATCTAACGAAAGACAATATTCAGCAAGTGGTTGATGCTTCGATGCAGCAACTGGTGGTGATGGTGTTTTGGGCCCAGCCACAGCCGCAGAGTGTTGCCATGGTGCAAACACTCGAGCAACTTGCCACCCAGCATGCTGGCCGTTTTGTGCTGGCGAAAGTGAACTGTGAAACTGAGCTGGAAATCGCGAACTATTTCCGCATTCAAGCACTGCCGACCACCTTAGTGCTCGATAAGGGCCAACCAATCGATGGCTTTGCGGGCATGCAGGAGGCGGCGCAGGTGAGCGCTATGCTGGAGAAACACTTGCCTCCGTTATGGCAATTGCAGCTTGAGCAAGCCAAAGCCTTGTTAGCCTTGAGCCAAGTATCGGCGGAGGATTTAACCACTGCGGCCGTGTTGCTGAAAGACGCCTATAGCGCCTCAAATCATGCTGCTGAGGTGAGTTTGGTGCTCGCCGATGTGTATTTGATACAGGGTGAACTGGCTCAAGCGCAGACTTTACTCGAACAGATTGGCCTTGCCGATCAAGACAGTTATTACCAGAGCTTAAAGGCGAAATTAACCCTTGCCTTGGATGCGGCAGACACACCTGAAATTCGTGATTTACAGCAGAAGTTCGAGCATAATCCGCAAGATTTAGTGTTATTACTCGAACTTTGTAAAGCCTTGCATTCGGCTCACCGCGATGAAGAAGCACTTGCGCATTTATACGGTGTGTTATCTAAAGACTTGAATGCTGAAAATGGCAAAGTAAAACAAGTCTTTATGGAGATTTTAACCGCCCTTGGTCAAGGTAATAGTCTTGCTAACCAGTACCGTCGCAAGCTGTATACCTTGCTCTACTAAGGATAAAATTTGCCACAAAACTGCGATTTATTTGCGGTTTCTGAGGCTAAAGTCGAAGCTAAAAGCCTTCTCAATGGCGGTCAGATGTGCGAAGATCGCCGCCCTAAGAAGAATATCAATGCGAAAAAGAGGACTCTTGAGATGCGCATTATCCTATTGGGCGCCCCAGGTGCCGGTAAAGGTACCCAGGCCCAGTTCATTATGGAACAGTATGGTATCCCACAAATTTCTACTGGCGATATGTTACGTGCTGCTGTTAAAGCCGGTACTCCGCTGGGTTTAGAAGCGAAGAAAGTGATGGATGCAGGCCAACTGGTTTCTGATGATCTGATCATTGGACTGGTTAAAGAGCGCATCGCACAGGACGACTGTGCTAAAGGTTTCCTGTTAGACGGTTTTCCACGCACTATCCCGCAAGCGGATGCGATGGCGGCAAACGGTATCAGCATTGATCACGTGATTGAAATCGATGTGCCAGACGAAGAAATCGTTAAGCGTATGAGCGGCCGTCGCGTTCACCCAGGTTCTGGCCGTGTTTACCACGTGGTATTCAATCCACCTAAAGTGGAAGGCAAAGACGATGTGACTGGCGAAGACTTAGCGATTCGTCCAGATGACGAAGAAGCCACAGTGCGTAAGCGTTTAGGCATTTACCACGAACAAACTAAGCCATTGGTTGAATACTATGGCAAAGTGGCTGCGGCGGGTCACACTCAATACCATAAATTTGATGGTACTCAGTCGGTTGCGGCTGTGAGTGAACAGTTAGCCAGCGTGCTGAAATAAGCATCATTCACTAAATTCGAGAACAAGTTCTCATATTAAGAAAAAGCCTGCGATTGCAGGCTTTTTTTATTGGCAACTGAATGTTAGCCTGCCGAGGTATTAGGCTGATAAAAGGTAACACATTGACTTCTCCCTCTCCTGCGTTTGGCGTGTTATTGGTCAATCTCGGCACGCCCGATGAACCCACTCCCAAAGCGGTTAAGCGATTCCTCAAACAGTTTTTAAGTGATCCTCGGGTCGTCGATTTGTCCCCTTGGCTGTGGCAGCCGATTTTGCAGGGGATAATCCTTAATACCCGACCCGCCAAGGTGGCCAAACTATATCAGAGTGTGTGGACAGAGCAGGGCTCGCCGCTGATGGTGATAAGCGAGCAGCAGGCACAAAAATTAGCCACGGATCTGAGCGCGACCTTTAATCAAACCATTCCCGTTGAACTCGGCATGAGCTATGGTAATCCTTCGATTGATAGCGGCTTTGCCAAACTCAAAGCCCAAGGCGCCGAGCGTATCGTCGTACTGCCGCTGTATCCGCAATATTCCTGCTCAACTGTCGCTAGTGTGTTCGATGCGGTGGCGCAGTATTTTGCTAAAGTGCGCGATATTCCTGAGCTGCGCTTTAGCAAACAGTATTATGATCATAAAGCCTATATCGCGGCGCTGGCACATTCAGTGAAACGCCATTGGAAAACCCATGGCCAGGCCGACAAGTTGATTTTATCCTTCCACGGTATTCCGCTGCGGTATGCCACTGAAGGCGACCCATATCCTGAGCAGTGCCGCACTACGGCCAAGTTACTGGCACAGGCTCTGGGATTAACCGATGGACAATGGCAGGTGTGTTTCCAATCCCGCTTCGGCAAAGAAGAGTGGTTAACCCCTTATGCCGATGAACTGCTGGCCGATTTACCCCGCCAAGGCGTGAAAAGCGTTGATATAATTTGCCCAGCCTTTGCCACTGATTGCCTCGAAACCTTAGAGGAAATTTCTATTGGTGGTAAAGAGACTTTCCTGCATGCGGGTGGTGAGGCCTATCACTTTATTCCCTGTTTAAATGATGATGAGCTCCATATCGAGCTGCTCAGGCAATTGGTGCAAGAACAAGCTCAACCTTGGATACGCGCAGAATGACGGTAAATTTCTCCCGTTGAAACCTAAACACGGCCTAGTTTCATGCTGATTTTATGGTAGAATCTGCGCCCTTTGTGGCTCGGGAGTGGATTTTTTATCTCTCTAGCCTAGACTCATTATTTTTAGGACACAATGAGCCAACGCTCGTTGTAATGCCCATTAGCATGGATGCCAGGAAAAGAGAGCCACTATGAAGTTTCCCGGTCAGCGCAAATCGAAACATTATTTTCCGGTCAAAACCCGTGACCCATTGCTTGAGCAATTAACGCAGCAACCTCAACCTTTTGCGACTTATATCAGCGGTATCGATCAAACCTTAGTGGATATTGAAGCCAAGGTAGAGGATGAGTTGCTCGGCCGTTATGGTTTACCCAAGGGTAATTCGACGCTTATCAATGATGAGCAAGCGCACGCCCTGTATACCGAGCTGAAACAAAACGGTTTGATCAGCGATGAGTTTGCGGGCGGCACTATTGGTAACACAGTGCACAATTATTCTATTTTGGCCGATGACCGCTCTGTGTTGTTTGGGGTGATGAGTCAAAATATCGAAGTCGGCAGTTACGCCTACCGTTATCTTTGCAACACCTCCTCTAAAGTAGACCTTAACTTCCTGCAACCCGTCGATGGCCCCATAGGTCGTTGTTTTACGCTGATTTCTGATTGCGGTGAGCGTACCTTCGCAATCAGTAAAGGGGCGATGGATAAGTTAACCCCAGAATACATTGATAAAGACGTAGTACAGGGCAGCTCTGCCTTAGTATTAACCGCCTATTTAATGCGTGCCAGCGGCGGCGACAGGATCACCGATGCGGCCATGTGTGCGATTGAATATGCCAAAGCAGCCGAAGTCCCTGTGGTATTGACCTTAGGCACACGCTTTTTGATTGAAGAAGATCCGGTTTGGTGGCAAAACTTTATCCAAGAGCATGTGACCATTTTGGCGATGAACGAAGATGAAGGCGAGGCGTTAACAGGGTTTCGCGATCCGCTGCTTGCCAGCGAAAGAGCCCTCGAGTGGTGCGATATGGTGTTAACCACTGCTGGCCCAATCGGGCTTTATACCGCAGGTTATACCGATGATGCCGAAAAGCGCGAGACCACTCATACGCTGCTGCCAGGTGCTATCCCTGAATTTAACCGTTATGAGTTCTCACGTCCTAAGCTCAAGAGTGACTGTGAAAATCCGATTAAAGTCTATGCCCATATTTCCCCTTACATGGGTGGACCGGAGAAAATAGGCAATACCAATGGTGCGGGTGATGGCGCGTTGTCGGCGTTATTGCACGACTTGGCGGCCAATACCTTCCATAAGACCAACGTGCCAGGCTCAAGTAAGCATAAGCGTGATGGCTTATGTTATTCATCCTTCTCACAAATTTGTAAGTACGCTAACCGCGTGGCCTATGAGGTATTAGCGCAGCACAGTCCGCGTTTGTCCCGTGGGTTACCCGAGCGTGAAGACAGCTTAGAAGAATCTTACTGGGAAAGATAAACCAGCATAGGTTTCAGTTAATAAGGGCAATAGCGGCAAACCGTTATTGCCCTTGTTGTTTTTAGGCGCAAATAAATGATAACGTTAGGCGGTTTACCGCTCCCAATAACAGCGAATATTTAAGGTGGAATTTTCGGTGAAAGCGCAGATCTTAAGAGAAATGAAGGTACTCAAGGCGATTGAGCCTGAGTTTGAAGTGCAGCGCCGCGTGGCGTTTATTAAAACCAAGCTCAAAGAGGCCAGCAGTAAGGCGTTGGTATTAGGGATCAGCGGAGGTGTGGATTCATCGACGGCGGGGCGTTTATGCCAGTTGGCCGTTGATAGCCTCAATAGTGAACATCCCGAGGGCGGTTATCAGTTTATTGCAGTGCGTTTACCCTATCAAATTCAAAAAGATGAGCATGAAGCTCAGCAAGCGTGCCAATTTATTCAGCCATCAAAATTAGTTACAGTAAATGTGCATCAAGGTGTTGATGGCGTGCATCAAGCCACCTTAAGTGCGTTTGTTGAGGCGGGACTGAGTATGCCGGATGAGGCGAAAGTGGATTTTGTTAAGGGCAATGTTAAAGCGCGGATGCGCATGATTGCCCAGTATGAGTTAGCGGGATTAGTTGGCGGGTTAGTGGTGGGTACCGATCATAGCGCCGAAAACATTACCGGTTTTTATACCAAATGGGGCGATGGTGCCTGCGATCTCGCGCCTTTATTTGGCCTCAATAAACGCCAAGTGCGCCAATTAGCGGCCTATCTCGGTGCTCCTGAGTCATTAGTTTACAAAGCGCCAACGGCGGATTTAGAGGACAACAAACCGCTACTCGAAGATGAAGTCGCGCTCGGGCTGACCTATGAGCAAATTGATGATTTCCTCGAAGGGAAAGTCGTTGATAAGGCTGTCGAAGAGAAGCTTATCAATATCTATAAGGCCACCCAACATAAGCGCCAGCCCATTCCAACCATCTACGACTGATTTTTACCACTAACCTTGGCATAGGCAATGCTGTCTAGGTTTTCTTTTAAAGCACTCGGCCTATCCGGGTGCTTTTTTATGAAATTTTATCAAGCAGATACGTTTTGTATATGCGAGCGCGTAAGCGCAATCAGGGCATTAGAGTATTGGCGGTAATCTAAGTAGGGCGTGAGTAGCACTTGTTTCTTCTGTATTGAGGAAGTTTGCATTATTTCAGTGACATCTTGCAGCTTACCCTGTGACGCATGCATCAGCGGTTGATAGGCAGTTTGCCGGTTTGATAGTGGTTTATTGAACTGCTCAGCACTCAATCCCAAAGGCTTCGCGGCAGCTTGCCCACACACAATATGAATATTGGCATGGGGCGATAGGGCACTAGCACCTATCAAGAGCATTTGGTGTTTTTTGAGTAATAAGTTGTCGCGATAATTGCGCCAATCTTCACTGGGGGTGCAAATTTTGGCCATAATGGTGAAGATCTTACGCCAGTGGTTACCGTTTAAGGCGATGAGTTCTGCTATCGCGTTATCCTGCTCCCAATGCCAATATGCAGGTATAAGTGGGGGATTGGGGAGATAAAACGCATAGGACGCTGTGGCTGGACCAATATGCATAATAAGTAAAATTTGCGAATATCGAATAAAAGTAGAGCGGATATTAACCTAAATAGAGTAAACCGCCGAAACTAAAATGCCATCAAAACAAATCTTAAATATGAATATTGAGGTTTATTTTTATCTAACCGTATAATCTGCATGCGTATTTTATCGGAATCATGGGGCAGCAATGAAAGCCATTATCATAGGCTCAACTAAACATTTATTTTTCGCTGCCTTTTATGGCTGTTTAGGGATTGCTGTTGCCTTATTAGTGACTGGAATCTATTTTCTCAATGCAAAACCCGATCTGTCCCTCTGGCACACGACTGAGTTAAAACACGAATTCCACTACAACACTAAACTTGATAACTTTCGTGATTACATTGCCTTAGAAGATAAGCTCTTTGCCGAGGTTGATAACAAAGTACTCAAAAAAGTGTCGGCGGCAGATGCATCGCCCGTCAATCGTTATGTTAAAAACAGCCTTGCCGATCCCGCGAGATGGCCACAAAACTGGAATCGCAGTTTTGAATGGCCTAAAACCAATGCGCCTTTTGGCGTATTGTTGCTCCATGGTATGTCAGATTCACCCTATGCCATGTCTAATGTGGCAGCACATTTTAAAGGCAAAGCCCATGTACTTGGATTAAGACTCCCAGGCCATGGCACCATTCCTAGTGGTTTGACGAGCCTGTACTGGCAAGACTTAGCCGCCGCAGTTAATTTGGCAACGGCGCACATGAAACAAGAGCTTAAAGGTAAGCCGTTATTCGTTATTGGCTTTTCAACGGGCGCCGCAGTGGCACTTAACCATGAACTTGAACTGATTAATCAAGATAAAGCGCCCGATTATGCAGGGATGATTTTTATGTCGCCAGCTATTGGGCTTGCTCCAATTGCGGCCGCGGCTCGCTGGCAAAGTTGGATAGGTCGCCTGCTCGACTTAGATAAGTTGCAATGGAATAGTATTCAGATGGAATACGATCCCTTCAAGTACATGTCTTTTGCCGTCAATGCCGGGGATGTCGTCTACCAATTGGCGTTACGTAACCAGAGTTTGTTAAGCGGATTAACGCCTTTGCAGCGTGAACAAATCCCATCGATTTTAAGCTTTCAATCTGTTGCCGATGCAACGGTATCTAGCGCAGCTGTTGTGAGTTTGTTGTATCAAACGCTACCGCAAAAGGGCCATGAATTAGTGCTATTTGATATGAATCGTACCGTTATCAACAGTAAGTTAATGACTAATGATCCACTACCCGCCTTGTTACCAACAGCTTCTGACAACATTCATTACCGTGGCACGCTGATTGAAAATATCAATAGCGAAACGACTCAGGTTCAAGCTCGGGAATTTGGATTTAGGCCACAGGATGAGTCGTTATCTCAGATTAAACACCTCCCGCTTTATTGGCCTGCGGGCGTGTATTCACTCTCCCATGTTGCGTTACCTTTTGCTGAAAATGATGGCCTATATGGCATGTCAAGCAATGAGAAGCTAACCCGCATACAAATAGGCGCAGCCGCTTCCCGTGGTGAGCGAGGCGTTTATAGTGTGCCTGCTTCAGAAATGTTACGTCAAAAATGGAACCCCTTTTTCCCTTATATGATGGACCGAATTGAACAATATCGAAGTGCACATATGCCGAATGAGGCACACTGAAAGGTATAATAGTTTGAAAATGTAGTCATTCAGGCCAGAAACTAAGCAGTTGATCAAACAGACTTCACTAAGCACTTGCGTTGATTGAATCCAATTGCTAAAGTCTGCGTCACTTAAGGTGAACCCCACTCGATAGCATCTTAAGTAATAAGTACTTAAGCTGATGTCGTACAGTTCTATTAAGTACAATATTTCGGTATGTAGCGCAGCCCGGTAGCGCACTGTCATGGGGTGTCAGGGGTCGGAGGTTCGAATCCTCTCATACCGACCAAATTCATAAACAATAAAGCCTGCAATCTTAATCAGTTGCGGGCTTTTTTGTGTCTGCTTGTTTATGCAAGGGTGGACTAACGGGGGACTAACGGAATTCAAAAATTCTTTTTCCAATTAGTGCTTTGCCTTAGTTTTATTAATGGCTGAATTTAATCTCAGCGTGTGGAACTTCGGTCCATTGCAGGTGATCCCGCACATAGATTTTGGTGGACTTGGCATCGGTGTGAGCCATCCGACCTTGAGGGTCAACACCCATATCCGAAAACAATCTGGCAGATAGCGCACGTATCTCGTGGAAGGTTGGGCGCTGGCTCATTTCTAAATGGTCGCACAGACCTAACTCATCCCTTAATGCCGAAAAGGCTCTGCTAAGGTAATTAGGATCAAGCTGATAGCGGTGGTCTGTGGCCACACTTTGTTTATTCTGTTTGTCTGGTCGGCGATGAACCACATAAGGGCAAAGGAACCCATCGCGACTCTTATCGATAATGCGGGATTACCATTAGCGAGACGGCCGCCCCATGGCCGCTCTTTGGCATCCATGCCATCGCGGCATTCGTGAATCCATTCACATCAGACGGGCGAGCATCCACGGATGGACTTGAACAACATCCGTGTTTAACGGCCAGTTCGCCATCTGATAGGCAGGACGCCTGAATGTCGTACAATGCAGGGACGCATGAGAACGACCATGGCTCTCGTTCATAAGCTTAGAAACCCTAGGTTTCTATTCACCGTGTCGATGATCAAATACCATGGCTCATCATAAGCCAATACCAGCAAAACAGTTCTAATTCCTAACACGTAATCTCCCACTCAGCTTTATTTTAATCCTGTCAGTTATTCAACGCATTTCTAGCTTTGAATATTTCTACTACTTAAAAATCATATTCTTACAAAATAGGGGAGTGCGATAAGGGCGATGCCGATGGCGATAAGTAGTGCGAGATTGGTGACAAAATAAGGGTAAATCATCAGGGTGAGGCCGACGGCCAGAGGGATGGGGGCGGCTTGGCGCTTGCCGTAGGTGAAAAAGCCAAGACCAAAGAGGCCAAAGACTAAACTCCATAACAATAATGTTGGGTTATCAAACACCTTGAGCTCCTCTGTGATTAGCCTTGGTAAGCTCCAGCCTTTTACTCTGCCATATTGGTCAAACGATGAGCTAGTGCTGCGCCGCTGAATTGAGTCTACTGCTAAAACTCCTTTGGCGTAATTAAGCTTTATTCATCTTATTCGTTGCGTGAATACGCTATGTTAGTGCGCTGTTTTATTTACATTTTTAATACATTGAGGATTCAGGTTATAGCTCATATAACTCTAAGGGTAAGCCGTCGGGGTCGCTAAAGAAGCTGAACTTTTTACCAGTGTATTCGTCAATGCGGACAGGTTCGACGGCGATATCATGGGCCGTAAGATGCTCGATCGCCGTTTCAATCGATTCGACGCGAAAGGCAAGGTGCCTAAGACCGCAGGCCTCGGGATAGCTAGGGCGCTTGGGAGGATTGTCGAAGGAAAACAACTCGATTTGACTCTTATCCGGTAGTTGTAAATCGAGTTTGTAGGACTGGCGTGCCTCACGATAATGCTCTGCCAGCACGCTAAGGCCAAGAATCGTCACATAAAAGTGTTTGGACTTTTGATAGTCACTGCAAATAATCGCTGCATGGTGAATGCCGAGTAACATGGCTTGCCTCTGTACTGTTTAACTGATGTTTAGGCTAGTGTGTTTTAAAAAAGCCAGAGTCACAACGGTGTGTGACTCTGGCGCTAACCTAAGATTTTTATCTTACTTCGCTAGCTGGCTAATGGGCGAGTTCAAATATCGCGGAGGACAGAGGTGCTAGCTGCAACTGAACTTGACCTTCACCTTGTTCGACAACCAACTGCGCCGTATAGTCTTCCAGTAAATCCTTAAGCGGATAGGTTGCATCGGTTAACTGCCATTGCGCAATCAGAGATTGGGGCAGTTTAAGTGAAAATAACTTGGCTTGGGTTTGACTAAAGTTACTGACAATAATCAGCTTTTGGCCTTTGTTAGCGGTGGTATTGGCCTCAAAGCGGACAAAAGCGAAGGTTGCGTCATCATAACCCGTTGCGCTGCCATTGATTGTCTTATTGTTGGCCTTATTGCTAGCCTTTGCAGCCGCTACCTCGCTGCGGTTAGTTTCATCTAGCGAGTCATATTGCCCCAAGAGCGCGGGCGCATTTTTCCCCGTGCTGAGGTTCAATAGTTTTTGATAGTAGGTGCGCAGCGCGGCTTCTGTTGTTGTCGATTGGCCGCCATCAAATTTACCTTGATTCATCCAGCGCTGATGGGCAGGAACGCCCGCATAATCAAAAATACTGGTGCGCGAAGCATGGCCAAAGCCTAGGTTTTGCGTCGCCGCTTCACCTACTTCTTGACCAAAATAAATCAAGGTGGGTGAGGTACTTAAGGTTGCTGATACCACCATCGCGGGCAGGGCGTAGCGGGGATCGACCGCATCCGTTGACGCATTACCACTTAAACGACCTAAAAAGGCGGCATTGGCGATGCGCTGCTCGTCGTGGTTTTCTAAAAAATGCAGCATATGCGGGGCGATATCTTGCACTTTGGCCTGATCTGCGGCGATCTGCGCGGTACTTTTTTGCCCTGCCATAATGGCTTTGAGGGTGTCGTAAAGATCCACTTTGTCGTAGAGGTAATCCATTTTGCCGAGCTGAATATAGTCGCGATACAACGCGGGGTTATAGACCTCAGCTAAGATAAAAGCTTCGGGATGACTATGTTTTATATGACTATTTAAATAGCTCCAAAACTCGACAGGCACCATTTCGGCCATATCGTAACGAAATCCATCGACTCCCATCGCTAACCAATACTGGGCAATTTGATTGAACTTGATCCAAGAGTTAGGTAATTCACGGGTTCGTTGCTGCCAAAAAGCATAGTGCTGCTCGGTGCCGAGTGTGGCATAGCGTGGCGGTAGTGCGGGGAAATCATGGCTGCCATCGGGTCGGACACCGTAATTGATTTTGACGGTTTCATACCAGTCGTTCATATCTGGCTTGGCAAGGCGTGAGCCATTGCCCGTCCATTTGGCGGGGATTTCCTTAAATTGACCATCACTTAGGGGATGCGATTCACCGCCTAACGGTTTGAGGCTCTCTGGTAAATCGGGCACTTGAAAGCCAGAGGATTGCTTGTTATCAATCACATAGTAAAAGTTATTATGCTTTGCATATTCAAGGGTTTGATTATCGTCTTCACCAAAATCGCGCACGTCATCTGGCTTAGTGATGGAATGATAATTACGCGCCACATGGTTAGGCACTATATCGATAATTACCTTTAAGCCTTGCCTGTGGGTGCGCTCGATAAGTGCCTGAAATTCCTGTAAACGCTTGGTGGGATCAACCGCTAAATCGGGGTTTACGTTGTAATAATCTTTAACCGCATAGGGCGAACCGGCGCGGCCCTTAACCACATCGGGATCATCGTGACTAACACCAATCGCACTGTAATCGCCAATTAAGGCGTGGTGGGGCACTCCCGTATACCACACATGGGTAACGCCTAAGTCTTTGATACTTTTGAGCGCTGTGTCATCAATATCATTAAATTTACCCACACCGTTTTCGCTAATCGTGCCCCAAGGTTTATTGGTGGTGTTTTTATTGCCATAGAGTCGGGTAAAAATTTGATAAACAACAGGTTTGTACTTGTTTGCTTGCTCAGCATTGTGATGGGCTGGCAGGATTTCGCCTTCGGCCACATTTGGATTGGCAAGCAGGGTTTTAGCCGCCACTGAATCCAACGCGGTTGCTTGAGTGCTGATTACTGATGCTGCCATAGCGCAAAAGGTGCTAATGCTGCTGAGGGCCAGTAGGGTTAATCCCTGATGCCAGCGATAAGCGCGACGTTTACTGCTGTTAGATAATAGAAAATTCAACCTAGGTTCCTTTACTGACCTGGTGGCCAAACTGTAGGTTGGCCGCGCTGTTAGCTAAGCATGCTTAGCTGCTTGATTGAGTATGGGTTATTGATGATTGAGTTCAAGCAGCATAACGCCAGCATGGGGCAGAACAAGTGATTGATTCAGCTCGAACTTGTCCTCCGAAAAGATAGAAATAGCAGAGCTATTGCCTGCCAATACCTTGCTAAAGCGGCTTAAATCCAGCGTTTGTGCTTGGTCATTCTTGTTGTAAATCACCATCACTTTATCCGCATCGGCTTGGTAGCAAGCATTTTCCGTTGTGGCATGTTTTGCTGCACATCGAAATTGCACATAAATGCCGTTTTGCGGCACAAAGTGCAGTAAATCTCCCGTTTGCAGCGCGGCTGAATGCTTACGGTAATTAAGCAGGGTGCGAATAAATGCTTGGGCCTGTTGCTGTTTAGCGTTTAGTCCTTTACCGCTAAAACCGTTGACTTTGCTATTAGCGAATCCACCCGGAAAATCGCTACGCACTACACCGTCGTGGCGATCTTTGGTCGGGCTGGTCATCAACACTTCGGTACCGTAAAACAGCTGTGGGATGCGTTTGGCTGTCATTACATAGGTGAGGGCCATTTGATACAACGGCAGGTTTTCTTTTAGCAGACTATAAATCCGATTGGTATCGTGGTTACCTTCAAAGAGGACTAACTGGCTTGGGTTCGCATATACCACATCGTTAGCTAACATCTCGTAAAGCTTGATAAAACCAGTATCCCAGCCTTCTGGCTCGTTCAGGCTTTCAAGTAGCTTTTCATAGAGCGGAAAATCCATCAGGCTCGGTAAATCTGAGGTATAGCCATCGGCATTGATTTTGCCTTTTTGCCAATAGGAGACGGTAATGGGATTGGCGGTCCACTCTTCACCGACAATATTAAAATGCGGGTATTCGGCCATTAATGCCTTAGTCCATTGGGTTAAAAAGGCTTTATCGGCATAGGAGTAGGTGTCTTCACGAATTCCCGAAAGCCCCGCGTATTCCACCCACCAAATGCTGTTTTGAATAAGATAAGTGGCAAGCTTCGGGTTGCGCTGATTGAGATCGGGCATCGAATCGACAAACCAACCGTCGACAAAATCCTGTTTATCCTGCGTGTCGGCGTAGGGATCTTGCACTGTAGTGCGTCTATGACTGGTAAAACTCGGACTGGTAAAGCTCGGGCTGGTAGAACTGGCCGCAGGAGCCGTTTGGGTGTCAGTGACATTGGGCTTTAGTGGGTAATTGAGCCAGTCACTGCTCGGTAAATCCTTTAGCCACCAATGATTTGAGCCAATATGGTTAAGCACTACGTCTTTAATTACGCCTAGGCCAAGTTGTTTGGCCTCAGTGACTAACCTTTGGTAATCCTGATTGCTGCCAAAACGCGGGTCGACCCGATAAAGATTAGTAATGGCGTAGCCATGATAGGAGTATTGGGCTTGGTTATTTTCAAGCAGTGGGTTGATCCACAGCTGAGTGACGCCCAGTTTGGCTAAGTAATCTAAGTGCCGGCGAATACCTTCGATATCGCCGCCATGGCGACCATCGGAATTTTCTGGCGCCGCATGCTCGAGCATATCGGCTTGATTATCATTGCTTGGGTTGCCATTGGCGAATCGGTCTGGGGTGATAAGGTAAATCACGTCCTTATTACTAAAACCTTGGCGCTCACGGCTGCCTTCTGCCCGTTCCGCTAAAGTGTAAGGCAGTTGGAAGAGCTGCTTGTCGCCAGCGAGAATGCGGATGTCAAAGGTCTGCGGTTTGGCTTGGCGCAAATCTAAATTGATAAACAAATAATGGGGATTATCCGTCTGTTCAATCCCTTTAAACACCACATCTTTGCCAGCAATCTCAACCTTAAGCTGTGTTGCATCCGCAGGCAGGGCACTGCTGTGCAGCATTAATTGCAGCTTTGGATTATGCATGCCCGCCCACCAAGAGAGCGGTTCGATAGTTAAAGGGGCTGTTGAATTGACTTCACTAGCACTAAGATTGGCTGATAATAACGCTGTAGAATCGATTGTCCCTGCTTGAGTATTCCAACTGATTAAAAAGCTAATACTGAGTAGTAGATGTCGTCGTGTGAAGATCATAATTGTTCCTTATTCAGTGCCAAGTAAGTCAAGTATTTACACTTTTAGGCTTCTTTACTTGATGAGGCTTAAACTAGTTGTGCGAGATACTTTTCATGGGTTGGCATATTACTCACGGTGTTTTTGATTATCACTTTGATATTGCTTAAAAATTCAGTTAAAGCCTCAGGGGCTACTGTGTTTGCGAGTGGATTATAATCTGTAGGGATGATTCCCTGTCCTAACATCACTTGAACCCAAGCGGCTTCCGTAAAGAGTTCATCCTTGTGCCTAAAAATAGCGCCCGTTTCGCTAAAAAGGCTGATCTTCTGTTGCAAGCTTTCAGGTATCTGCATTTGCTGACAGGCGCTCCATAGCGTGTCGGTATCAGAGTCTGAACGTTGGTTGAGACAATAATGCAAGATAATAAAATCGCGGATTTGTTCGAATTCTAGCTGGGATTGCCGGTTAAACTCATCCACAGTTGCTTGGACTACACCTTGGTGGGGAAACAGTTTAGTTAAGCGAATGATGGCCGATTGCACTAAATGAATGCTTGTAGATTCAAGAGGTTCTAAAAAACCACTTGAGAGACCTATAGCAACACAATTATGTTGCCACTGTTTAAGCCTACGGCCAGGGATAAAGGATATTTTTTTCGGTTCAGCGAGAGGTTTACCTTCAAGTGTCGATAGTAGTTTTGCTTTCGCCTCTTCGTCTTTCATATAGCGGCTACTGTAAACAATGCCATTTCCTGTTCTATGTTGCAGCGGGATCCGCCATTGCCAACCCGCCTCATGGGCGATAGCACGAGTATAAGGTTTTATTTCGCAGGCCTTTTCGCTTGGGACAGCGTATGCACTGTCGCACAGTAACCAATCTTGGTAACTCTCATAGCCGACATTAAGTGTTTTTCCAATCAATAGGGCAGCAAAGCCTGAACAATCAATAAAAAAATCACCGTGAACAGATTTACCAGACACCAGTGTCAGATTGGCAATATGGCCATTATCTAGGCAATTTACCGCTTCAATTTTACCCTCAATGCGTTTTACTCCTGACTTTTCACTGTATTGTCGTAAAAGCAAAGCGTAGCGTGCGGCATCAAAATGGTAAGCGTGGGTGAGACAAGAGAGAGGCGAATGGGGAATTTGTTCAAGAGATTGAAATTTATTGTTTAAGGCGGCTTGGTAATTAAGTGAATAATCCCAAAATGATGCCATCATCTCGGGTTGAGTACTGAGCCAGTACTGGTGAAACTGTGTATACCCAATATCTTTTCCTATATTACCAAAAGCGTGCATATAGCTATCCCCCTGTTTGCCCCAGTGTTCAAATTGAATACCGAGCTTAAAAGTGGCGTGGGTCGCTTTGATAAATTCGTTTTCGGGGATCCCTAGAACACTGTTGAATAATTGCAGTGGTGGAATAGTGGCCTCACCTACACCAATGGTGCCAATATCTTCTGACTCTACGAGAGTAATGCTAAGGGTATGTTTAAATAATTTTGCTAATAATGCGGCCGTCATCCAACCCGAAGTGCCGCCACCTACAATGACAATATCTTTGATTTGACTCATGATCTAAGCCCTTTAGTTGATGTTTAAGGCTGATGACTCAATGGGAAATTACTGATAATTGAACAATAAAGAGAAAAGCCTCTGCAGTAGATTGCAGAGGCTTGGTACGTAAACGATTAGAACTTGTAGTTAGCGCCTAACATAAAGTTACGACCATAGTTTTGATAATCACGCACTAAACGTTGATCAGAACCGAAGTAAGACGTAAAGGGTTCATTGGTTAAGTTGTTGACTTGGAATAGCACTGATAGACCATACAATGATTCAATTCCGCTTTCGCTAAAGTCATAACTCACTTGGGCATCGACCACTGTTTCCGCTTTAATGTTCACATTTTCACGTTGCAGACTGATCTTAGTTACTTCACCGAGGAAGTCACTGCGGTAACGTGAGCTGATACGCGCTTCAAAGCCTGAGTTTTCATAATAAACGGTTGCGTTTAAGGTTTTTTCAGACAAGCCTGGTAACGTTGTTGGTTCGCTTGTTGGTGTTTCTTTTACTTCACTGTCAGTGTATGAACCACTTAGCACTGTACCAAAGCCACTGAGTACATCGGCAAACATACCAAAGTCTAAGGAGACGGCGGCCTCAACCCCTTGAACGTAACCACCTTCACCATTTTGAGGTTGTGTGATTACGCCGATTGGATTACCTGGTACACCTGGGAATAGGGTGCTGAAGTCGAAATCGACTTTTTGATCGTAAACATAGTTCTCTAGGTCTTTATAAAACACTGCAACAGAGAAATAGCCTTGATCACTAAAGTAACCTCAGATCTGGTTAAGCCAGCACTAAATTAGAGCTATCTAACAGTTCAAGCTCCTGAGCTGTTAGATTTAACGATGGCTTTTCTTCTTTTAAACAATATGCAATCAATCCACCAAGTAGATTGAGCATGAACCCATGCTCGCTGCGGTGTCTTGAGTGTTCAATATAGGAAATGTTCTTCAATTGGTCATTCACTGTTTCAATGATGAATCGCTTTTTTAAGATTGCTCTATCCCATAGAGAAATAAACTTTTTCTTCATGTTCTTACGAACTGTGGTGATTAACTCAACGCCCTTTTCCAAAAGCTCACCTGTTAGGGCTTGGCTAATATAGCCTTTATCACCATAAAGCTTACCAAAAAGAGACTCAGCCATTTCACTGACAGGTTGCCTGTCATCGACATTACCTTTCGTCAGTTTTAACGCTACAATTTCACCCAAGTGATTGATAATAAGATGCAGTTTAAATCCAAACGACCAGCCCATAGTTCCCTTTCCATGTTCGGCAATGCCTTCAAAAACCTTATTTCGCTTCGCTCGAATAATATGACAGACTTCAATTTTAGTGGAGTCGACAAACTGAATTCCCGTTGGCTTTCCAAGCTTTGAAGTCAGATAGCTACACATAGGGACAACGACGCTAGGCATTAATGCAAGGAAACGAGTGTAGCTCAACAACTCTGGAAAATAGGGTTTTAGCTGGCGACAAACATAGTGCAGATAATAATTTTTGAAATCTCGGTAATGTGATTGATGGAAATGAATGATAATGGTCATCACTTCTGCGGGAGAAAGGCGACAAGGTCTATTACGCTTCATTTCACCATTATCAAGCAATAAGCGTTGCCAATGTGGGATAAATAACTGACAGAAATCATCGACATCACAGTAAGTTTCAACTAGTTTGTTCATGCTCGTTCCTTTTTCTAATCACTCTTGGTCGAATGATCGGATCAGGGAACGAGCATTTAGTTCCTTTTGGGAGCTAAATTCTTATCCGAAGCTCAGGTTAAAGTAGTTCTCGTAACTTAAATCATACTGACGTGCTAACCAAGGACGAAGTTCTGGATTACCTGCGTTTCCTGTCCAGTTTACGCCATCATTTGGATTTTGGTTATAGCTGTAGTTCAGGTTGGCATTCATCTTGTCCATGCGTGAACGGGTTAATGTTCGCGCAGCTGCAAAACGCACCACTTGGCTATCTGCTACTTCAAAGCTTAAGTTTAAGCTTGGCAGCCATTCTACGTAGGAGTCTCCAGCGGTACGCGGAGTTAAAATCACTTTGCCAGCTTCTACTGTGGCAACAGTACCATCTGATGATTGATCGGTATAAACCGCCTGTAAGCCAGCATTACCCGTGAATGGAATACCGAATACTTCAGACTCTAAATTTGCTAGCACATAGCCTGTTGTGACTTCTTCCTGTACTGCCCAAGAGTTGGTCGCGCGGCTTAAATCTACATCGGCGACGTCGGTTTCTATATAGTTGCCGTCGTTATAGAAAGCTAAAGAGTCATAGCTGAGTACATCGCCCATGCCAAAGAAGGCGAGGGAAGTAGGATCAAGTAAGTACTGATCCGGTACTGTCATAGTGTAATCGGCAGAACCATCATAGCCTTTAAGGGTTAAATAGTAGCCCTTGTCAACTTTGGTTTTGTCACGATCAGTCCGGTTAACACCAAATTCAACACTACGAATTGCGCCACCGTCGAGCACATATTCGGCACTGAGACGGAAAGATTTTAGTTCATCTTCAATTTCAGGTTTATTAATAAAACCGTCCTGAGTGTTGGCGCCAAGTGGACTACCCCAACCGAGAGGATCACCGAGTTTTATTACATTTTTATCTGCATAATCAAGATTATGATCAAAAACATATCCGCCTTTACCATTGTAGGCAAAGCTTAAGTCATCAACAGCGCCAACACCTGTACCGCGACCAGTGCCTGAGTAGCTCTCCATACCGATGTCGGTACGATTTGCCTTAGAGAGTGACACGTCAGCTTCAAGGTTCCAACTATCATTGACGCTGAATTTGTTGTTCCAACCGAGGGATAAAGAGTCCGCGTCACGTTTGTTGACATCGTTACGTACAACCACTTCAGCGCCTTTGATTACACCTTCAGTCACCAGACCATCGACAGTCGTAGTGGCAACAACGCCGCCATTGGTGCCCCAAGCAGCAGGGATTTCAATACCACGCAAACGTTGGTCATCTACAAATTTTGAGTAATAGACATCCAATGTAGAATGGAATCGGTCGTTTGGTGCATACTCAACCACAGCCAGTAGGCCATCACGCTCTAATTCACTCGAGCGAACAAAGGGTTTTGCACCACCTAATACACTGTCACCATTAGCATTATCTGGATAACCCCAGGCTTGCCAACGTTCTTCTTGGTTGGGAGACATCATGCGGGCATAACCAATGGCGACACCTAAGGTATCATCGGCAAATTGGTCAATATAAGAAATACTTCCGCGGTAACCTTTGTCGTCGGAGCCACTGTTGAGTGCGCCCAGGTCGTTCATTTCACCGCGCACTGCTACCGCAATCGTTTGTTCACCATGTGAAAGAGGGCTAATGGTTTGCATATCAACGGTACCGCCAATAGCTTGTGCCATTACCGATGCATCTGGTGTTTTGTACACGACGACACGGTTAAGTAATTCGGATGGATATTGGTCAAACTCAACACTGCGGTTATCGTTAACTGAGGCTTGTTCACGACCATTGAGTGTTGCTGTGGTAAAATCGGGTCCCATTCCGCGAATCGAAATCACGTTTGCACGACCATCTAAACGTTGTGCAGATACACCAGGAAGACGGGCAAGCGATTCGGCAATACTCACATCAGGTAACTTACCAATATCTTCAGCAGAAATCGCTTCAACGATAGAAGAAGAAGACATTTTTAACGATTGGGATTCTTGCAAGCTACGGCGAATACCAGTCACCTGAATGACTTCTATATTTTCGTCTTTGGTTGCTGTCGATTGTGCAGTAGTATCATCTGCTGCGTAGGAGTGCATACTGGCGCCTGCAGCAACAAGTGCTAAGGTCAGCAAGCTGGGTTTAAATCGCATCATTTCTATCTTCCCCTTGAAGTCGCTTTTAACCGCTTATGTAGAGCGTTTTATCGTTATTACCGCATTGTTTTTGCGGCCTTTTTTGGTATTCGGCGCTTAATTGACTGCATAAGTGCTGCGTTTATGACCAAATTGTTATGCAACGGTGAAGATACTACTCCCGCTAATCTTGGGGTCACAATATAGTGCATACGTATTCAATAGCTCATGCACCCGCTAAAACTGGGGTTATGGGGAAAAAAAGTCCAATTTTATCTCCAGCAAATTTAGTATAACACAATGTTAATAAAGGGTTATTTTGTTATTGGTTAGACAGGTCTGATGATAGTGCGCTTTGCATACGTATGCAGGTGTATTGAACCTTATTTCCTTCTTCACGTATGCTCGCTGTCACAAATACAAGCCGTAGCGCCTTTACTCCGCAGTAACATTGCTGTAACTGCCTGTTAGTGAGTTTTTGGGTTAGCTCGCTGAAGAATAAGGATAAAGGGGCATTATGAGTGAGTTAACCTGGTGGCGTGGCGCCGTAATTTATCAAGTCTATCCACGCAGCCTTTTAGATACCAATGGTGATGGCGTAGGCGATCTTCGCGGGATCATCACTAAGTTAGATTATATTGCCAGCCTGAATGTGGATGCCATTTGGATTTCACCCTTCTTTAAATCCCCTATGGCCGACTTTGGTTACGATATTAGTGATTATCGCGAGGTCGATCCTTTATTCGGTTCGATGCAGGATTTCGATGAGCTGATTGAAAAAGCCCATCAATGCGGTATTAAAGTCATTATCGACCAAGTGTTAAGCCATACCTCGGATCAACATGCGTGGTTTATCGAGAGTCGTGAGAACCGTACCAATCCTAAGGCCGATTGGTATGTGTGGGCGGATCCGAAGGAAGATGGTACCGCACCCAATAATTGGCTAGCGATCTTTGGTGGTTGCGCTTGGGAGTGGGAACCGCGCAGGCAACAATATTATCTGCACAACTTTTTGCGCAGCCAACCCGACATAAACTTCCACAATCCTGAAGTACGTCAAGCCGTGTTAGATAATGTGGAGTTTTGGCTGAAGAAGGGCGTCGATGGTTTCCGCTTAGATGCCATTACCTTCTGTTATCACGATGAGCAGCTTCGTGATAATCCGGCAAAACCCAAGGATAAACGCCAAGGGCGGGGATTTAGTGAAGATAATCCCTATGCCTATCAGTACCATTATTACAATAACGATCGCCCACAAACGATTCAGTTTATTGAAGAATTACGCCAACTTATCAATCGTTATCCAGGCGCTGTGACCTTAGGTGAAGTTTCTGCTGAAGACTCACTCGCTGTAATGGCTGCCTATACCAAGGGCGAAGATCGCTTACACATGGCTTACAGTTTTGAGTTGCTGACCGATGACTACAGTGCCACTTATATTCGCCAAACGGTAGAAGCGCTGGAAGGCAGTATTGGCGATGGCTGGCCCTGCTGGGCAATCGGTAACCATGATGTGCAGCGGGTAGCGAGCCGTTGGGGGCGCGGTAAGCAAATACCCGATATGGTGAAAATGCTTAATGCGATGCTTTGTTCGCTGCGTGGCAGTGTCTGTAGTTATCAAGGGGAAGAGCTTGGCTTAACCGAAGCACCAATTGAATTCCACGAGTTACAAGACCCTTTCGGCAAAACCTTCTGGCCGATGTTTAAGGGGCGAGATGGTTGCCGTACTCCCATGCCATGGGAGCAACATGCAGATTTTGCAGGCTTTAGTCAAGTAACCCCTTGGTTACCAGTGACAAGCGAGCATCGAGCTCTGGCTGTTGATGTACAAGAAGCTGACCCCGCATCTATGTTACATAGCTATCGTCAGTTCCTTGCATGGCGCAAAGGTTATCCTATTTTGATTGAAGGGGAGATTGAGTTTCTCGATGCGCCAGAGCCGTTATTGGTGTTTGTGCGTAAACTTGGGGAACAGAAGCTATTGGTTTGCTTCAACCTATTAGACTCTGAGACTCAGTTGTCGCTAGCAGGGCTTAAGTTACAGCAAGAATTAACCGGACATGGTTTAAAAACCGCACACTTGCAGGGTGATAACTTGATATTTTCAGCCTATGCCAGCTTCTATGCACTATTGGTCTAGTTGGTTGTATAAGTTAGCGGTCTTCCTGCTATGGCCTCAAACAAGCAGTGACAACTCGATTGTTACTGCTTGTTGTTTTACGCAAACGCCTAAGGGACATACCCTTTAGATAATAAAAACATGATTAGAGAGCACAACTATGGCGTCATCTATTAACACCAGCAGCCACACGACCAGCGTCAGCGGATCGGATAATGGCAACTACCGTTTTGCGCTAGTATCACTGACTTCACTGTTTTTTATGTGGGGATTTATCACTTGTTTAAACGATATTCTGATCCCCCACCTAAAAGCTGTTTTTTCACTCAATTACACCCAAGCGATGTTGATCCAGTTTTGTTTCTTTGGGGCTTATTTCTTGGTGTCTATTCCAGCTGGCCAACTTGTTAAACGACTTGGCTACCAAAAAGGGATTGTCACAGGCTTAGTGATTGCCAGTATCGGCTGTGGCTTGTTTTATCCTGCCGCATCCCTTGCAACCTACGGTTTATTTCTCGGCGCACTTTTTGTGCTTGCCTCAGGCATCACCATTTTACAGGTGGCAGCCAACCCCTATGTCAACGCCCTTGGTAGCGCAGAAACTGCATCGAGCCGTTTAAACCTGACACAAGCTTTTAACTCACTTGGCACCACAGTTGCGCCGTTTTTTGGGTCTATTTTGATTTTATCGGTGGCGGCAACGGCGTCTTCTGAATTAGCGCAAGCCAATGCCGAGGCGGAAGTCGTTAAACTGCCTTACTTGTTGCTCGCCGCAGCTCTTGCCGTACTTGCCATCATTTTTGCTAAGTTAGATTTGCCAGTGATCCGTGAACATACTGAAACAACTGGTGGGGTTCAAACCCATTTAGGTAAAACCAGCGCACTACAAAGCACGCATTTAGTGCTGGGCGCAGTGGGGATTTTTGTCTATGTGGGCGCTGAGGTTTCTATCGGTAGCTTCTTAGTCAACTTCCTTGGTGAATCACACATAGTCGGTATGCCAGAAGAACAAGCGGCCCATTACATCGCCTATTACTGGGGCGGCGCGATGGTCGGACGTTTTATTGGCTCGGCTGTGATGCAAAAAATCCCCGCAGGCACAGTGCTTGCATTCAATGCCTTTATGGCGGCATTGTTAGTGTTGGTGGCCATGACAACCAGTGGCAGCATTGCCATGTGGGCGATTTTGGGCGTGGGATTATTTAACTCAATCATGTTTCCGACCATTTTCAGCTTAGCACTGCGAGATTTAGGTCCCCATACTTCTCAGGGCAGCGGTATCCTCTGTTTGGCCATTGTGGGCGGTGCGATTGTGCCATTATTGCAGGGCGTGTTAGCCGATAACTTAGGCATCCAACTGGCATTTATTCTGCCTGTGGTGTGCTATGGTTTTATTCTATTCTATGGTGCTCGGGGCTCCAAAATGTAAGAGCATTTGAGTGTTTTATGAAAGCGATCCCTGTGATCGCTTTTTTATTGGGCTTTTGCGGTGCTTAATAGCAACTGAGCATCTGTTTACTTGCGTATTCGTGCCTGACCTCCTATGATCCCTCGGTTTTATTACTCACGGTGACCTGTAAATGTTGAATTCTCCGCTTTCTGCCAGCTCGAATGAATTAGTGATCAATATCTTAGCTATGGTGCTAAGCGAAGGAAAACCCTTAGACCGGGCTTATTCTCAGCATTTTTCAGGATTAAAGTTAGTACCCGCCGAGCAGGCGCGGATCGCGACTGTAACGGGCGATATTCTACGCCGCTTAAATCTTTACTGTTTCTTAGCCGACATCAAGCCGGAAGAAATGGCGCGTTTAGGCTCAAAGCTACTTAATGTGTGGCACTTATTTCACGCGCTGGAACTGCCTAAAATGCAGTACTCACTGCCAGTGGATACTGATGATTTAGCCGCGCGTATTGAACAGGCTAAAACTAACCCCGTACTTTGGGACGGTTGCCCGGAATGGTTAGATACCATGGGACATGAGCAGTTGGGGGCTTCGTGGGAAAAAGAGCGCGCGGCCTTAAGCACGCCACCTAAACGTTTCCTGCGGGTTAATGGTTTAAAAGTCACCCGTGATGAATTAACGCAAAAATTAGCGGCCGAATTTGTCTCAACTCAAGCGGTCGAAAGCGTTGATTCTGCCCTTGAAGTGACATCGGATTCGGCACTGTTTCGTACTAATAGCTTTAAAGATGGCTTATTTGAGCAGCAAGATGCGGGCTCACAACGGGTAGCCGCTGCGCTCGATGCCAAACCGGGTATGCGAGTGATTGATGCCTGCGCTGGTGCTGGCGGAAAAACCTTGCATATTGCTGCACAAATGCAAGGTAAAGGGCGTTTGTTAGCGATGGATGTGGAGCAATGGAAACTCGACAATCTGAAAGAGCGCGCCCGTCGTAATGGTGCCCACAATATTGAAACACGGTTAATTGTCGGTTCTAAAACCATTAAACGCTTAAAACTTAGCGCCGATCGCGTCCTGCTCGATGTGCCCTGTTCTGGCCTTGGGGTATTAAAGCGTAATCCCGACGCCAAATGGCGTGATACCGCTGAACGTTTACCTGTGTTGATGGAACTGCAAAAGCATATTCTCAGCAGTTACAGTCGCATGGTGAAGGTCGGTGGCATTGTGGTGTACGCGACTTGCTCGATTTTCCCCTGCGAAAACCGCGGTCAAGTGGATGCCTTTTTAGCTGAAAATCCCAATTTCCGTTTACTCGAGGATGAAACGATCAGTCCAGCCGATACTGGTTTTGATGGTTTTTATCTCGCAAAGCTTGAACGCATTCAAGAATAAACCGCAGTATATTCGCCTAATTTCCTAGAGGGTTGACGCTTCGAGATTACATGAAGTGTGCCCTTGCTAGAGCATGCTCGCGAAATGCGCTGTGATGTATGGTTGTTCTTATGGGAGGTCGAGTGGTTTTAAAAGACTTTTAGTGTAGGGACTTGCAACCCAATTGCGGCAAAAATAACCCTTTAACGTCAATATTCCTTAGACTAAAGCAACCTTTGGTTACACATCGAAAGGTTGCTTTAGCTTGTTTATACTCCTAAAATTCACTTCTAATTTACAAAGGTTAATCGACCTTAGTAATGTCGTTAACTTACACGCTAACTGACAAGGGTACTATGGACGAAGGAATGCAGGTTGTAGGTGCGGTTGGTAAGTTAAGTGTCCCGTTTAATCAAAACGTTAGCCTCGAGTGTTACAACGGTATTCTTTCAATGCTGCTCAATGGTGCGCCATTGGCAGAAATTCTCCATGCCTTAGTGTTAAAAATTGAAGATCAACGCCTTGGCACCCACGCCTCGGTCTTATTGCTCAGTGAGGACGGTAAAAGAGTGCTCATGGGGGCCGCGCCCCATTTACCTGATAGTTATAATCAAGCTATCCATGGCGTCGAAATTGGCCCTGAGGCCGGTTCCTGTGGTACCGCGGCCTATACGGGGGAAAGGGTGATTGTTGAGGATATCGAACATCATCCTTATTGGGCCTTGTATAAATCCTATGCGCTTGTGCACGGGCTAAGGGCATGTTGGTCTGAACCCATCAAAGATTCTCAAGGCAAGGTGCTTGGCACCTTTGCAATGTATTACAAAGCGATTAAAGCCCCAACGGCTGCGGATTTGACCTTAATTGCTGAAGCGGCAAGGTTAGCGAGTCTAGCAATAGAGCGGAGTCGTTCATTGGAATTCCAGCGGCTTGCAGTGAAAATATTTGATCGCTTACCACTTGCGCTGGTGATCACTAACGCAAAGCATTCCGTTCTTTATGCCAACGATGCGTTTAAACAAATGGTTTGGCCACAAATTGATAATATTCAAGATTTTAATCCTGAGCAAATTTTTTCCCCCTCCGAACCTCACGAAATCGCTTCACTGTTTAAGCATCTTGCTGAGGGGAAAATGTGGCAGGGAGAACTGATTGGGCAACGTAATAATGGCGAGACTTTTTATCTCGATTTAACCGTCACGGTTTTTCGTGAATCCCATAGTAGCGAAAACGGCTTTGCTTGGCTTTTTTCCGATGTCAGCGAACGTAAAAAGGCCGCTCAACTTATTAAATATCAAGCCAATAATGATTCATTAACTGGGCTTGCAAATCGCAATGCTTTATTTAGACAAATCCAAGAGCTTATTTGTGCCGATAGCCTAACGCCTGGCTTTAGCTTTATGTTGATGGATTTGGATAACTTTAAACAAGTAAACGATACCTACGGTCACGACAAAGGCGATGTCCTCTTAGTGCAGATGGTGGAACAGGTTAAAACTTGTTTGAACGAGCAGGCGGTGTTTGCACGCTTAGGTGGTGATGAGTTCGCCATCCTACTGCCAGGGGTTGTGACTCAAAGAGAACTGTCGCAACTCGCTGATAAGATCAATAAGCAAGTTTATCGACGTTATGAATTATCCCTCGATAAAGGCGTTTATAGCTCTGTGAGTATTGGTATTGCGCGATTCCCTGAAGATGCCCTCGATTTAGAGCAACTGTTAAACTGCGCTGACCAAGCGATGTATATCTCTAAGGCGAATGGCCGTAATAGATATCATTTTTTTACCGAACAAATGCAACAAAATGCAGAGCGTATTGCTAATTTACACACGCTACTTAAGCAAGCATTAGAGCAAAAAGCTTTCGAGTTGTACTTTCAACCGATAGTCGATGCGACAACGGGGCTCATTGTGCGTGCTGAGGTGCTACTGCGCTGGCAGCATGAAGGACAGTTTATTTCCCCCGATGAGTTTATCCCCATTGCTGAAAACAGTGGTTTAATTGTCAATATTGGCCGTTGTGTACGCCAAGCGGTGATGCAAACCATTATTGAAATGCAAGCGCTCGGTTGGCCGATGAGTTTAGCGATTAACGTGTCGACCTTTGAATTTTGGTCTCATGAGTTGCAGGATGAGTTTTGTGATTCGTTCGCCGATATTATTGAAGGTTTAGGGGTAGAGGATTTTCCCTATGAGTTGATCACCTTGGAGATCACCGAATCCCTGTTAATGAAAAAACATACTCATTTAATTCAAGTGCTTAATGAGTTACGTGGTCGAGGTATTAACATTTCCCTCGATGATTTTGGCACGGGTTATTCTTCGTTGTCTTATTTAGCGAATTTCCCTATTGATCAAATTAAGATCGACAAGAGCTTTATTGATAGGCTCTCGGAAGGTGAGCGACATCTTGCCTTGATTGAAGCGATAGTACGCTTAAGTCATGCACTTAATCTGCGAGTCACCGCGGAAGGGGTTGAAACTCAAGAACAGCTTAAGGTAATGATGGATAACCATATTCAAGAAATTCAGGGTTATCTATTTTATAAACCCATGCCCAAGGCAGCATTTTTTGAATTACTGGCGAAACAAGCGGCCATGTCGCCGCGTTGATCATCATCACTATGTATCATCTCAAACAATAAGAGCGCCATTGGCGCTCTTATTGTGACTAAACCTTTCTCTGATTAAGGTGGTTACTTTGCCGCTAACTGGCTGTTAATCACTAAACTTAAGTATTGGGTGAAATCATGCCCATGATTTTGCAGCATCTTAGGGAACATCGAAATGGGCGTCGAACCTGGGAAGGTATTGATTTCGTTCAGCAGGATTTCATTGTCCGCGGTTAAGAAAAAGTCGATACGGGACAGGTGACGTAACTTCATGCCTTTAAAGGCTTTAATCGCATAGGCTCGGATCTGATCGCTGATTTCAGTCGGTACATTTTGCGCGACGACATCGGTTCGGGCCTTACTGTTTTTCGCGTACTTTTCATCGAAGGTGTAGAAGGTATTGCTATCGCAGATGATTTCGCCGGGTAGGGTGGCGATCACTTCACCTTGATATTCGTAAACTGCGACTTCAAGTTCACGGGCTTTAATGGTTTTTTCAACAATCACGTAGGGCGCATAACCAAAGGCATCTTTGAGTACTTCGCTCACTTTGCTAGCCTCATCCACCTTATAGCAACCGACCGATGAGCCCTGAGACGCAGCCTTTACGAAAATTGACCCCCAATTTTCAAGTGCCGCTTGAGTTTGAGCAATAGCTTCATCATCGTATTGATTTAAAAAGATATAAGGCGTGTTGGGAATGCCTAAGGCGCTGAACCACATTTTGGCGGTGATCTTGTTAAAGCAGTTACTGCTCGCTTCGGATTCGCAGCCAAAGTAGGGCAGTTGAATAAGATTAAAGTAAGATTGAATATCACCCGTCTCACCTGGGTAACCGTGAATACAAGGGATCACATAATCCACGGGCCAAGGGGCTTTGCTCTCGTCACGAAAGCGGATCTCACGGTTATTGGTCAGCTCGCAGTTATCGCCTACGGCGGTTTGGTATTGGCCAAATTTATCCAGTACCACACGTAGTACATTGAACTGTTCTGATTTTGCTAACGAGGTTTCAAAATAATTAGCCGACAGTAGGGAAATATCGTGTTCCGCACTTCCACCGCCGCACAGCAAAAGTAAATTGATCTTTGACATTATGATTCCTCGATTGAGCAAAATGCTGTTGAGTTGCTTCGTGCAACTACGCCACTAACATGCAACTGGACTATTCAGAAAATAACGACACTGTATTAGCCGCTGCCATCTTAGATTTCTTCGCCCCTAAAGCGCAAGGACTCTGGCTAAGCTGTTTGATTGAGTGATGAATTTTAGCGCAGTTTGACAGCAATAAAAAACGCGCTGTTAGCGCGTTTTAAGGACAACTTTCTAAGAAACGATATTAGAAGTTCGCGGTACGTGGTGCACGTGGGAATGGGATCACGTCACGGATGTTCGATACGCCAGTGACGTAAGACACTAAACGCTCAAAGCCTAGACCAAAACCTGCGTGTGGCACTGTGCCATAACGACGAAGATCGCGGTACCACCAGTAATCCTCTTTGTTCAGATCCATTTCCTCTAAACGCATATCCAGCACGTCTAAACGCTCTTCACGTTGCGAACCTCCGATGATTTCACCGATGCCAGGGGCTAACACGTCCATCGCAGCAACGGTTTTACCGTCTTCGTTAAGGCGCATGTAGAAGGCTTTGATATCTTTTGGATAGTTCTTCACAACCACTGGGGCTTTAAAGTGCTCTTCGGCCAGATAACGCTCGTGCTCAGAGGATAAGTCGATACCCCAAGACACTGGGAATTCGAACTCACGGCCACATTTTTGCAGAATATCTACTGCATCGGTGTAATCCACTTGGGCGAAATCGCTCGAGACGAAGGATTGCAGACGCTCAATTACGGTTTTATCCACGTGTTGGGCGAAGAATTGCAAATCGTCCATACGCTCAGCTAATACCGCGTTGAAGGCGTATTTCAGCATGCCTTCAGCGAGACTGGCGATATCGCTTAAGGTGGCGAAAGCCACTTCGGGCTCAACCATCCAGAATTCCGCTAAGTGACGGCTAGTGTTTGAGTTTTCAGCACGGAAAGTCGGGCCAAAGGTATAGATTTTTGACAGGGCGCAGGCGTAGGTTTCGCCGTTTAATTGGCCCGATACGGTTAAGAAAGCCTCTTTACCGAAGAAATCTTTGTCGTAGTCTACTTTGCCATCACTGGTGCGTGGCAGGTTTTCCATATCCAGTGTGGATACACGGAACATTTCACCCGCGCCTTCACAGTCAGATGCGGTGATCAGCGGTGTAGATACCCACACGAAGCCATTTTCGTGGTAGAAACGGTGAATGGCTTGAGATAAACAGTTACGTACGCGAGCAACGGCACCAATGATGTTGGTACGTGGGCGTAAGTGCGCCAATTCGCGTAAATGCTCAATAGAATGACGTTTAGCCGCCATTGGATAAGTGTCTGGATCTTCAACCCAGCCAGTCACTTCAACTTGAGTCACTTGCAGCTCATAGGCTTGGCCCGCGCCTGGAGATTCAACAATCTCACCGGTTACGATCACCGAGCAGCCAGCGGTTAGCTTTAACACTTCGTTGTCGTAATTTTCTAAGCTATTTGGCACGACACCTTGAATAGGATTGAAGCAGGAGCCGTCATAGACTGCCAAAAAAGAGATGCCAGCTTTAGAGTCACGACGAGTTCTTACCCATCCACGTACGGTGACTGTAGAACCGACTGCGTGCTCACCTTTAAATACAGAAGCGACTGATGCAATACTCATTGTTGCTTAGTTCTCCAACGAAACGTTTTATATGAAAATTTTGGAGGTTTATATTACCTTGCTGGTGGCTTTTCTCAAGCTGAAAAAGGTATCCTGAGGTGAATATTACCGCTATTAAGCAATATATACCCAATCAACCACAATCCGACATCTTTAGGTTGTTTGGTTATCGTGCGTTAAACGTTTGGAGGCGATATGAGAAAAGTTAAAATATTCCAGCTCATCCTCGCGACATTATCTATTTTGGGTTGGACATTGGCAGTGTACGCGCTGATGGTGTTTGGCGAGGCTCGCCCCGAACGAGAGGTCGGGTCCTACTTGAGTCGCGGTGAAACCTTCAGGCACTATTGGGACCCAAGTGAAACCGAATTACTGCAATATATCATCTGGGGCTGTGGTGCGATAAGTCTGATAAGTCTGGCGTTTAACTACTATGTTGCCCACCACAGTAAACTGGGTTATTGGTTTAATATTCCCTTGCTGCTGTTAACGTCGTTAGTGGCGGGCTTATATGTACATTTTGTGATTTAAATTATCCAAAAGAGCAATCCGGCTTTACAGCATCTCCTCGGGCAGACTCACATGCCGACAGAGGTGATCGATGATCGCTGCTGTCGCTCCCCAGATAAAACGCTGTTGATACGGGATAAAGTGTACGCTGTAATAACGGCCTTTGCGTAAGAATGCGTTACGATGCCGATGGCTTGGTTCGATAAAAAAACTTAAAGGCACGGTAAAACAATCGGCAACCTCGCCTGGATCGAGTCTTAAGGTAAAATCTTGCTTGATGATCCCGACCACTGGGGTAATTTCAAACCCAGTAAAGGTATTGTGGGCAGGGAAAGTACCTATCACATCCACATTTTCTCGGCAAAGACCAATTTCCTCTTCGGCTTCTCGTAATGCCGCCATAATCGCACTTGGATCACTGGGTTCAATCTTTCCTCCCGGAAAACTGATTTGCCCTGGGTGCGCCCGAAGATGCATGGGTCTTTGGGTTAAAATCAGATTGAGCTCGCCTTGGATTTCCTGCAAGGGAATTAACACCGCCGCTTTTCGCAGTCCTTGGTGAGGGAGCGCCGCCGGATCTTGCTTAGCTAATGGGTGTAGATTGAATCTGAGTCTAAATTCCGTTTGATCCATAGGTTTCCCACTCATTCCTGTCGATTATTGAGGGCTATCTAACAAGGGTAAGATTCGACTGACTTTATCGAAGCTTTCTTGATATTCGGCATCGACATTGGAGTCGGCGACGATCCCTCCGCCAGCCCAACAATAGAGCTTGCCGCGCTCGGCAACAATAGTGCGGATGGTAATGCTCGTATCCATTTGCCCATCTTGGCTGATATAGCCTATTGAACCACAATACAGACTGCGGCGTGAGGGTTCCAGTTCTTCAATAATTTCCATGGCGCGAATTTTGGGGGCGCCGGTAATTGAACCGCCGGGAAAGGCTGCCCGCAGTAAGTCACTGGCGTGGTATTGTGGATCGAGTTTAGCGGTGACGGTACTCACTAAATGGTGCACAGCCGGAAAACTTTCTATGGCAAATAAGTGTGGTACTTGCACTGACCCGGGCGCCGCTACTTTGCCGATATCATTACGTAGCAAATCCACAATCATCACGTTTTCGGCGCGATCTTTAGGGGAGTTGGCGAGTGTTTGTGCCACCTGTTTATCCCGCTCTGGATCGGTATGACGCGGCAAGGTGCCTTTAATCGGTTTGGTTTGAATATCATCCCCGCGCAGCTGAATAAAACGCTCAGGCGAAATCGATAAAATCGCGTTGGCCTCAAGCCGCATAAAGGCAGAGAAGGGCGCCTGATTGGCACTGCGCAGTTTGCAGTAGGCGAGCCATTCATCGCCTTGATACTCAGCTTCAAATCGCTGAGTTAAATTAATTTGATAGCAATCACCGCTTTGTAGATATGCCTGTACTTGATTAAATTTTGAGGTGTACTGGGCTTTGGTGAGTTGCGCCGACCAAGGGCTTGTGAGACTAAACTCAGTCTGTTTTGTGGTGTTGGCTATTTTTGCTTCAATTATGTTCAATTGAGTATCGAGGGCGGCATCGCCTAAATAGTGCACCATAAACCAGCTTTGCTGCTGATAATCAAAAATCAGTGCCCAGTCGTAAAAGCCAATATTCATCTCGCCGAGGTGAATATCCTTAGCCGCTGTGCTGGGGAGCTGCTCAATTCGGCGGCCTAAATCATAACTAAAACTGCCCATAGCGCCACCACTGAAGGGCAAATCGCAGGCAAAGGATTGTGGATACCAATAGCGCAGCAGCTGTTTGATCAGCGAAAAAGGGTCATCCTGCGGGCTGAGGTGAGTCGGTTTGGTTAATTCAGGCTGATGAACTTGAATGTCAGTCTGCTCGCCTTGGGTGATCAGGGTGGCGATGGGGCCTGCGCAAATCATATCGAATTTAGCGTCCTGATGGGCCGCATTGGCCGAGTCGAGCAAGATGGCCCAAGGCTCGGCTGCAAAGTGTTCGAAGATTGCTGCAGTGCTGAATGTCCAGTCAAGTTGGCGTACTGCCAGCGGTAATGCCGCCCTATTTGCCATCTATTAACCCTATCTAAAAATGTGATGTAGCCCAAAAAGATGGGAAAGAGTATCATATTGGCCCAGAAAGAATTACACAAAAAACAAGTAAGGCCCTAAAGGCTGCTGGAGCGCACCTACTATGTCATCTCACCATGAAACGTCTGAAAATGTAGTGATTAAACAAGCCGACTTCATTGAAAGTGTGGCCGATGCCCTGCAATACATCTCCTATTACCATCCCAAAGATTTTGTCGATGCCATGAGCGAAGCTTATGAGCGTGAGCAAAGTGCGGCGGCGAAGGATGCGATTGCGCAAATTTTGATTAACTCGCGTATGTCTGCCGAAGGCAAACGTCCACTGTGCCAAGACACGGGTATCGTGACTACCTTCGTTAAGATTGGTATGGGGGTTAAGTGGGACAAAACCGATATGACCGTGCAGCAAATGGTCGATGAAGGTGTGCGTCGTGCTTATACCAATCCAGATAACCCACTGCGTGCATCGATTGTGGCTGATCCTGCGGGCAGCCGTAAAAACACCAAAGATAACACCCCATCTGTGGTGCATATCGATATGGTGCCCGGTAATCATGTTGAAGTCGCTATCGCCGCCAAAGGCGGCGGCAGTGAAAACAAAGCCAAGATGGTGATGTTAAACCCATCTGACGATATCGCTGCTTGGGTTGAAAAAACGCTGCCAACGATGGGCGCGGGCTGGTGTCCTCCAGGTATGCTCGGCATCGGTATTGGCGGCACCGCTGAAAAAGCGGCCGTGCTGGCGAAAGAAGCGCTGATGGAAAGCGTGGATATCCATGAGTTAATGGCGCGCGGTGCACAAACTACCGAAGAAAAACTGCGTTTAGACATTTTCGAACGTGCTAACAATCTCGGTATTGGTGCGCAGGGCCTTGGCGGGTTAACCACAGTGTTAGACGTGAAAATCAAATCAGCACCTACTCATGCAGCATCCAAACCTGTGGTGATGATCCCGAACTGCGCGGCAACGCGCCACGTTCACTTCCATTTGGATGGAACTGGTCCTGCTGATCTTACTCCACCATCGCTGAGCGACTGGCCAGAAATCACCCGCGAAGTGGGCAGCGATGTGCGCCGTGTTAACTTAGACACTGTCACACAAGCGGATATTGAGCAGTGGAAGAGCGGTGAAACCATTCTGTTAAGCGGTAAAATGCTGACCGGACGTGACGCTGCCCATAAGCGTATCCAAAGCCTGATTGAAAGCGGCGAAGGTTTACCTGAAGGCGTCGACTTTACTGGCAAGTTTATCTACTACGTTGGCCCAGTTGACCCCGTCGGTAATGAAGTTGTCGGTCCTGCAGGACCTACAACTGCGACCCGTATGGACAAATTCACCGATCTGATGCTAGAAAAAACTGGCCTGATGGGCATGATTGGTAAGGCTGAGCGTGGTCCTGCGACCGTTGAATCTATCAAGAAACACAAAGCTGTTTACCTGATGGCCGTTGGCGGCGCGGCTTACTTAGTGTCAAAAGCCATTAAGAAATCCCGCGTTGTGGCTTTTGCCGATTTAGGTATGGAAGCGATTTACGAGTTCGACGTTGAAGATATGCCTGTGACTGTAGCGGTTGACTCAAACGGCGTGAATGCCCATGAAACGGGGCCAGCGATTTGGAAAGTCAATATTGCTAACGCCAAAGCGTAAGCGAATGTCATCCTTGCAAAAGTGTCGTTTTTTTAAGCGGGATTTGAGCAAGATAGCGAGGCGAGTGTTACTCAATCAGACCATTCGCGATTGACTGACAATTTGTCACAAAAAAATCCGCTCAAGTACGCCTTTTGGCTTGCTTGAGCGTTTTTGTTTCGTTAGTGTGGCAAACTTATCTTCATAGAGACGATTGATGTTCGTTTTGACCGTTCATTCGGTACAACTACCGAATGTGTTTAACAAAAGATGGATATAACAATGAAAATAGCTCCTCTCCTATTGGCGCTTGGCGCAGCAGGTTTGGCCTGCTCTGCCCACGCGGCCGATCCTAAGCCTTTTACTGTGCAACAGCTGGTTAAACTCAACAAATTGCATTCAGCCGTGGTATCTCACGACGGTACAAAACTGGTCTACGGCCTGAAAACCGTTAATGACAAGGGAGAGGCAAGCTCGGATTTATATCTTCTCGATCTGATGCAAGCAGACGCGAAACCGCTGCAGCTCACCTCCGCTGCGGGTACAGAGCACGATGTCAGCTTCGCAAACGATGACAAATCGATTTATTTCCTCGCCAGCCGCAGTGGGTCAAGCCAACTGTTCCAACTGCCATTAACCGGCGGTGAAGCGCAGCAAGTTTCTGATCTGCCACTGGATATCGATGGTTACAAACTGTCAAACGATGGCAAGCAAATCGTGCTTAGTATGCGTGTCTTTCCAGAGTGTAAAGACTTAGCGTGCTCAAAAGACAAGTTTAAGGCTGAAGAAGAGCGTAAATCGACGGGCCGTGAATACAAGCAGTTGATGGTACGTCACTGGGATACGTGGGAAGACCATGCCCGTAACCACTTATTTGTCGGCGCCCTCAACGGTGAAAAGCTGACTAAAGTGGTTGATATCACTCAAGGCTTAGACACCGAAACGCCGCCTAAACCGTTCTCAGGCATGGAAGAAGTGACTTTCACCCCAGATGGCCAATATGTGGTGTACAGCGCCAAGGCGCCAAGTAAAGATCAAGCTTGGACTACCAACTACGATTTGTGGCAGGTGAGTGTGAACGGTGGTAAAGCCACTAACTTAACCGCGGATAACATCGCTTGGGACGCCCAGCCAACATTCTCAAGCGATGGTCGTTATATGGCGTACCTCGCGATGACTAAACCTGGCTTCGAAGCTGACCGTTATCGCATTATGCTGCGTGATACTAGCACCGGACAGTCGAAGGAAGTCGCACCGCTGTGGGACAGAAGCCCAAGCTCGCTGATGTTTGCACCGGACAACCGCACTCTGTATGTGACGGCGCAGGATATCGGGCAAGTGTCTATTTTTAAAGTGAATACTCAATTTGGTGATGTGCAGTCTGTCTATAGCGACGGCAGTAATAGCCTGATTGCGATCGCCGATGATCAACTGATTTTCGACAGCAAAACCTTAGTTGAGCCGGGCGATCTGTATCGCATCAACACCGACGGTCAAGGCCTGAAACGTCTAACCGAAGTCAACAAAGACAAACTGGCCGAAATTAAATTCGGTGAATTCCAACAATTTAGCTTTAAGGGTTGGAACAACGAAGATGTTTACGGCTACTGGATCAAACCTGCCAACTACCAAGAAGGCAAAAAGTATCCGATTGCATACCTAGTCCACGGCGGTCCGCAAGGTTCATTTGGTAACGGTTTCAGTGGCCGTTGGAACGCCCAGTTATGGGCCGGTGCGGGTTACGGCGTTGTGATGGTGGACTTCCACGGTTCAACTGGTTACGGCCAAGCCTTTACCGATTCTATCAGCCAAGATTGGGGCGGTAAGCCATTAGAAGACTTACAAAAAGGTCTGGCTGCGGTGAGCCAACAACAAAAATGGCTCGATCCACAAAATGCCTGTGCCTTAGGTGGCTCTTACGGCGGCTACATGATGAACTGGATCCAAGGTAACTGGAACGATGGCTTTAAGTGCCTCGTTAACCACGCGGGTCTGTTCGATATGCGCTCCATGTACTATGTGACCGAAGAAGTCTGGTTCCCAGAGCATGAGTTTGGCGGCACTTATCAGGATAACAAAGCGTTATATGAGCAGTTCAACCCCGTTAACTATGTCGAAAACTGGAAGACGCCAATGCTGGTTATCCATGGCGAGAAGGATTTCCGTGTGCCTTATGGTCAAGGATTAGCAGCATTTAGCTTTATGCAGCGTAAGGGGATTCCATCTGAATTGCTGATTTTCCCTGATGAAAACCATTGGATCTTAAAGCCAGAAAATCTAGAACAATGGTACGCGAATGTGTTCCGTTGGATGGACAGCTGGACGAAAAAGTAATCGAGGATGATGGACTTAAATTCGCAGTGTACTAAGTCCCATTAACTTGTTGCCAAAGCCAGAACCCTGTTCTGGCTTTTTAATTGTCTCCAGTTGAATGCGTAGTTAAACACACTCAGTTAAGGAATAAAGATGCTGATCAGAGCGGCGAGTACAACAGATATTGAAGCGATAAGCGCGTTAATCACTCAGCTTACACAGGTTTATATCGCTCCCACTTGCACTAATATGGGCGCTGAAACCTTAGTCAACGCCATGTCGGTTGAGTCGGTGGCTCATTATTTTGCCTTGGGTTATCAATATCATGTTGCAATGAATGAGGCTGGCGAACTTGTCGGTGTGGTGGGGATGAAGGATAACAGTCATCTTTATCATCTATTTGTGGCGGATATTGCCAAGGGGCAAGGCCTGTCGCGTCAGCTGTGGGAGCATGCTAAAGCTGAGTGTCTTGCGAAGGGGAATCCCGGCACATTTACCGTTAACTCGGCGGTGAATGCGCTGCCTGTCTATCAGCGCTTTGGCTTTATTGCGCAAAGTGATATTCGTGAGCGTGGTGGGATCCGCGATATTCCGATGCAACTCGTGCTTTGAGCTATAACAATCTTTAACCATAAGACCAAAACATAAAATCAGAAGAAGAGAACCTATGGCGAATGTGAGTTTTTACCCAATCGGGACAGTCGGTGAAAAATGGGGCGATGCCGAAAAGGCCGCATGGTTTGCTAGCACGCAAATTAAGCGTTCTTACCAAGACAATGTTGTCACGCCACTAAAAGCGATAGAGTCACAACTGGCCGCATTAGGGCTGAATGTAGTGCAATATGGCGCTTTATCGATTGATCCAGCGCGTTACCCTTTATTTGCGGTCAAATCAGCAAGCTTTGATCCGAAAAAGATAACGGTATTAGTCACAGGGGGCGTACACGGCTACGAAACCAGTGGCGTGCATGGCGCCTTGGCTTTTTTGGCTAACAACGCGGCTCACTATGCTGAGCGGGTAAACTTAGTGGTGGCAGTGTGTGTAAGCCCTTGGGGTTATGAGACTATTAATCGCTGGAACCCGAAAGCTATCGATCCAAACCGCTCGTTTTATGCTAATAGCCCAGCAGAAGAGTCGGCAGCACTGATGGCACTGGTGGCAAGCGTTCCACAAGGTTTTGATGTGCATGTGGATTTACATGAAACCACCGACTCGGATGAGGATGAATTTCGTCCAGCCTTGGCCGCGCGTGACGGCAAAGACTTTATCCCTGGCACTATACCTGATGGTTTTTATGCTGTAGGCGATACCGAAAATCCGCAGGATGCGTTCCAAAAGTCGATTATCGATGGCGTGAGCAAAGTGACTCACATCGCGCCTGCCGATGACAAGGGCGAGATTATCGGCTCGACAGTAGTACAACACGGGGTGATCAATTACCCATTGAAAGCGCTAGGTTTATGCAGCAGTGTGACGGGGTGTATTTATAACACCACCACGGAAGTGTATCCCGACAGCCCATCGGCCACGCCTGCTGAGTGCAATTTAGCTCAAGTTGCGGCGATTACCAGTGCCATCGACTATGTGTTAGCACTGAATTAATTGAGTTTGTTACTTATTTGATATCAAGCTAGCAAGTCAATCGTAACGTTGTGTACTGTGTCATCAATTGATTTTGCTTAAGTTAAAACGATAAAAGCCCTCAAACGAGGGCTTTTGCATTTAACGTTTTTCTTGTTCCCTAAACGCTATATCCACTAAGCACTATTGCTCGGTGAAGGGACGGCCATAGTAGCTGTCGAGTAGTAGCTGTTTTAGCTCGCTAATTAGCGGATAACGAGGGTTAGCGCCAGTACATTGGTCATCGAAGGCATCCTCGGCAATCATATCTACTTTGGCGAGGAAGTCGGCTTCGTTGACTCCCGCTTCTTGGATAGATGCTGGAATGCCCAGCGTCTTCTTGAGTTGCTCGATTTTTTCCAGCAATTTCTCGACTTTTTCCGCATCTGAGTTTCCACCTAAGGCTAAATGATCGGCAATGGCCGCGTAGCGACAGAGGGCTTTGGGTCTGTCGTATTGGCTGAATGCGGCTTGCTTAGTGGGTAAGTCGGTCGCATTAAAGCGGATCACGTTACTAATGAGTAGCGCATTGGCCAGCCCATGGGCTAAGTGAAACTCGGCGCCCAGTTTATGGGCCATAGAGTGACAGATCCCAAGGAAAGCGTTGGCAAAGGCGATACCAGCTATAGTCGCGCCATTGTGGACTTTTTCACGGGCGATGGGGGATGCGGCGCCGAGCTGATAAGCATCGGGCAGATATTTGCACAGTAGGTCAAGAGCTTGCAGAGCTTGACCATCGCTGTATTCATTCGCCATTACACTGACATAGGCTTCGAGAGCGTGGGTGATCGCATCAATTCCGCCGAAAGCGGTTAAGGATTTCGGCATATCCATCACCAGATTTGGGTCAACAATCGCCATGTTTGGGGTGAGTTGATAGTCGGCGATGGGGTATTTTTTACCGGTTTGTTCATCGGTCACCACGGCAAAAGGTGTGACCTCAGAGCCAGTGCCGGAAGTGGTCGGGATCGCCACCATAGTCGCTTTGACGCCCATTTTAGGGAATTTATAGATACGTTTACGGATATCCATAAAACGCAGGGCTAAATCGGCAAAGTCGACATCGGGATGCTCGTACATCACCCAAATAATCTTGGCTGCATCCATGGGCGAGCCACCGCCTAAGGCAATAATCACATCGGGTTTAAAGCTATTGGCCACTTTGGCACCTTGGCGCACTGTGGCCAGTGTGGGGTCGGCTTCCACTTCGTAAAACACTTCGGTTTCAAGACCTTGGGCTTTTAAAATCTTTAAGGTTTCGTCGCAATAACCTTGGTTAAACAGGAATCTGTCGGTCACTATCAGCGCGCGTTTTTTATCACTCAATTCTTCAAGCGCAATAGGTAAGCTGCCGCGGCGGAAGTAGATAGACGAAGGAAGCTTGTGCCACAGCATGTTTTCAGCCCTCTTAGCGACGGTTTTTTTATTGATTAAATGGCTTGGGCCGACGTTTTCGGAAATCGAGTTTCCGCCCCAAGAGCCACAACCTAAGGTGAGTGAGGGGGCGAGTTTAAAGTTGTACAGGTCGCCAATTCCGCCTTGTGAGGCTGGAGTGTTGATTAGAATTCGCGCGGTTTTCATTCTAAAACCAAAGGTTTTCACCCGCTCGGTTTGGGTATCTTGGTCGGTATATAAGCCTGATGTGTGGCCAATCCCGCCTAAGGCGACCAAAGCTTCAGCCTTATCGACGGCGTCATTAAAATCGGCTGCGCGGTACATGCCAAGTAAAGGAGAGAGTTTTTCGTGGGCAAAGGCTTCTGCCTCAGTGATATCGGTGACTTCACCAATCAAGACCTTAGTGGTGTGGGGGACATCAATGCCCGCCATTTGCGCTATGGTCGCGGCGCTTTGGCCGACGATATCGGCATTTAAGCCGCCATTTTTAAGAATGACTTGTTGCATCGCAGCGGTTTGCGCCGCATTTAAGAGATAACCACCATGGGTGGCAAAGCGCTCTTTGACTTGCTCGTAGATGCTATCGACCACAATCACCGCTTGCTCTGAGGCACACACCACACCGTTATCGAAGGTTTTAGACATCAGAATCGAGCTAACCGCACGTTTTATATCGGCGGTTTCATCAATCACAATTGGGGTATTACCTGCGCCTACGCCAATGGCGGGTTTGCCTGAAGAATAGGCGGCTTTCACCATGCCAGGGCCGCCCGTAGCGAGGATAAGATTCACTTTGGGGTGCGTCATTAACTGGTTTGAGAGCGCCACACTGGGCTCATCAATCCAACCGATAATGTCCTTGGGCGCGCCTGCAGCAATGGCGGCATCTAACACCAGTTTAGCCGCTGTGGTGGTCGAGACTTTTGCCCTTGGGTGAGGGGAGAAAATAATCGCATTACGGGTTTTAAGACTAATTAATGCTTTGAAAATGGCGGTGGAGGTGGGATTGGTGGTGGGGACAATCCCACAGATAATGCCCACGGGCTCGGCGATAGTGATGGTGCCGAAGGTGGGGTCCTCGGACAAAATTCCGCAGGTTTTTTCATCCTTGTACTTGTTATAAATGTACTCTGAGGCAAAGTGGTTTTTAATCACTTTGTCTTCAATCACCCCCATTCGGGTTTCGGCGGCGGCCATTTTCGCAAGTGATATGCGTGCATCGGCGGCGGCGAGTGCGGCGGCGCGGAAAATCGCATCGACTTGGGCTTGACTGTAACTGGCATATTCGGCTTGCGCTTTGGCGACGCGCTCGACCATGAGATCCAGTTCTTGGGTGTTGGTTACTGTCATGATTAAGACTCCTAAAAAGATTTAGGGAATGCACGATTCGCTAACTCTTCTTTATGGTGAAAAATTACACCTAAAGCCTAAGCTAAAGTGTGATCTTGCGGTCAATTTAGGGTTTTTATGTAATAAAAATACGTCAGTTGCGATCTTATGTGTCTTTTTTGTCTAAAATAAGCCGAGTACAGTAAACAGATATTACTCAAACTTGTGATTTAACCTCAAAAATCTCATTTTTCAGTCATCTGTGCTTAAGCTACTATACTTGCCCTTAAGTTTAGTTTGATGAAATTGGCGTGACACGCTCAATAAGGATAGTCACTTGGAGTTAACACTTTACGTTAAATTTTTTCTTGGCCTGGTTGCCATTATCAACCCTATTGGTTTGTTGCCAGTGTTTGTGAGCTTAACCAGCCATCAAACTGAAGCCGAGCGTAACCATACGGGTAAAGTGGCTAACTTTGCGGTGGTGGTGATCCTGTTGGTGACCATAGTCGCGGGACAACATATTTTGAATATGTTTAGCATTTCACTTTCGGCTTTCAGGATTGCCGGCGGCACGCTGATCGCGATTATTGCGATGTCGATGTTGCAGGGTAAATTGGGCGAAGTAAAACGTAACCAAGAGGAAGACCGCGAATCTTCGGCTATGGAGTCCGTGGCGGTTGTGCCGTTAGCCTTGCCGTTAATGGCTGGTCCTGGGGCGATTAGCTCGGTGATTGTGTTTGCCGCGGAGCATAATTCATTATCCAATTTTATTGCGATGTTTATTACCGTGATTATTTTTGGTTTGGTGAGTTTTGGCCTGTTTCGAATGGCATCTATTATCTATAAAATTCTAGGTAAAACAGGAATTAACGTGATTACCCGTCTTATGGGATTATTAATGCTCTCGATTGGTATCGAAGTCATTGCCGCTGGGATTAAAGGCTTATTCCCACAACTTTTTAGCTAAAAATCGGAATGCGGGAGGCCATTTCCTCCCGCTGTTGCGGTTGCAGTTTTCATTTGTTTTTATCACACGAAATTTTCTCCCTTGGCCTTATTTATAGCCTTATCTCGAAAAGCCGTTGTAGCCTTGTATTGTCGCAACCATTTGTTTTTATAATAATTAGTATTTTCTAAATTAGCGTTATTCTATCGTTATCATTAACATCCTGTGCTATATAATAGGTTAACAATTTAGCCCTAAGTCGATTAAGGATATCCCTATGAAATGGCAATGGATTGGCAACCTCAGCTTAAAGCAAAAATTACTCATGGTTGTATTGCCCCCTTTATTTGCGTGTTTTTTATATGGCGCGCTATTTCTCATCGAAAAGTATGAATATCGTCAAGAGCTGAAAGTCGTCGTGCAGCTAAGCGAATTGGCGGTGGCAAACAGTAACTTTGTCCATGAGTTGCAAAAAGAACGGGGCATGAGTGCCGGATTTATAGGCTCAGCGGGCAAGGCATTCGCAGGCAAAATACGCAGTCAAAGGCAATTGACAGATACTCAGCTCAAATATTTCCAATCTTTTATTGAAAACCACAATTTACCCGCAGTGTTTGCGCCGAAACTGCGCGATCTAAATACTCAACTCAGTAAATTAGCTTCAATTCGCTCGCAGGTTGATAGCCTGTCAATCAGTGTTGCCGATGAAGTAGCCTATTATACGGCGCTCAACCGAGAGCTACTTGCGATTGTTGATGAGACCGCTAAAACGGGGGCTAATCAAGAAATTGCCATCAAAGCGGCGGCATTTAGTGCCTTCCTACAAATGAAAGAACGGGCAGGGATTGAGAGGGCAGTATTAAGTTCGACATTTGGACAAGCAGGGTTTAAGCCTAAGGTTTACGCAAAGTTTATTACCCTAGTTTCTGAGCAAAATAGCTATTTAGAGCGTTTTATTGCATTGGCAACACCTAATTTGGTTGATGCCATTAACCGCATTCAAAATTCTAATGAAGTCAAAGACGTTGAATCGCTAAGACAAATTGCATTTGACCAAGATAACCAGAAAATTCAACAACAAAATCCAGAAGACTGGTTTGCTAAATCTTCAGCTCGGATTGACAGCTTGCGGGATTTTGAGCAGCAAGTTTCAGCTGATCTTTTGAATATCACCCATGAACGCCTTGCATCTGCCAATCAACAAATGTTTTTTGTGTTGGCGACGTTAAGCTTGGTGCTGATCATTGTACTTTTGCTCAGTTTATCGGTGATCCGATATTTACATACGAGTGTTCATCATCTTTATTCTACGGTTACACAAGCACGAAAACACTACGACCTCAGTGTTCGGTTAAACCACAACAGCCAAGATGAATTTGGTGAACTTGCCTTAGCTTTCAACGAGATGATGAGTGATTTTGAAAACGTTATCTTACAAGTGCGTGCCAGTGCTAGCAAATTACAGCAGGCGGTTGAACAAATGGATGTTTGCACCCATGCCATGGAGCAAGATGTGATGGCAGGCCACAGTGAGGCTGAGCAAGTGGCATCGGCAATGACCGAAATGAGTGCGACCGTTGCCGAAATTGCGAGTAATGCAGTACAGGCATCAGAAGCATCAAATTCGGCTAACCAAGAGGCCAAAACCGGTAACCTTGAAGTTGGCAGAACCAGCAAAGCAATAAAAGCACTCGCGGATGATATTAATGGTGCCTCACAAGCCATCAATGAACTCGATAGAGAAATTCACGGTATTGTGGTGGTATTAGATGTAATTAACAGCATTGCAGAACAAACTAATCTGTTAGCACTTAACGCCGCAATTGAGGCCGCCAGAGCTGGTGAGATGGGTAGGGGTTTTGCAGTGGTAGCCGATGAGGTCAGAAGCTTAGCGCAGCGTTCGCAGACATCGACGTCTGACATCAAGAATATGACTGACAGATTAAAGTCCAGCGCTAATTTAGCGGTAAAAGCCATGAATCGCGGATTAGCACAGGCCAATACCAGCGTCCAAGAAGCGGAGCAAGCAGGTATCGAACTTAAACGTATTGTTGAACAAGTCGATATCATTAACCGCATGAATGAGCAAATTGCGACAGCCACCCATGAACAATCCGCAGTGTCTGAAGATGTAAATCGTAATGCGTTAAAGATCAGCGATATTTACTTAAACACTCAACGTATCTCCGATGAGCTAAGGGAATTGACTAAAGCATTGACCTATGACTCCGAACTCATGTCTAAAGAAGTCCATAAATTTACAGTAAAATAGTGCATTGGTTAATTTTAGCGCCTTGAACGAGGGCGGTTTGTCTAGCAATTGTGCAACCGCCTGAAATCGATTCTTTTTTACTTGACCATACAAAGGCTTTTGCGTACAGTACCGCTCCGTTAACGATGAAAGCTTACACGTTAAGCACTATTCAACTCGATTAACCGTGTTCATTGATACGTAAAAGCTAATGACAACAATCTGGTGAGATGTCCGAGTGGCCGAAGGAGCACGCCTGGAAAGTGTGTATACGGAAACGTATCGAGGGTTCGACTCCCTCTCTCACCGCCACATTCTAAGAACCCGATCACATGGTCGGGTTTTTCTTTTCTATCATAACCTATGAATTATAGTTGCTAAATCCAATGGCTCACCAACCTTTGGCACCTTAAGGTGGTACAAAAGGGTGGTACAAAACGATGGCATTTATGACTCAACCATACCACGATCTAAAGTCTGGGATCTGGAAAATCCGTAAGGAAATTTCAGTGCATTTACGTCCGTTCCTTGATGGCAAAGTAGAGCTAAAACGAAGTCTAGGGACTAAGGATGCCTATGAAGCTAAAACAACTGCGGGTGGTGTGATTGTGGAGTTTGAGTCAGCTATAGCTTTGTTACGTCAAGAAAAAGAGCAGAAAATAACACCTGTACTGTTAGTTTGAGGGAGCAAAGCCATCAGGAGGATTACCATGCACGTGGCGGTCGATCTCGATAAACAAAACGCCTGTAATTGCAGGCGTTCTTCGATGGGCTTAGTCGGTGCTCAATTGTCATTAAAACAGGCTATTTCTTAACCCATTTGCCTTGAGCATTTTGCACATAGTTGCCTTTGTCTGTAGCCGCGATGGCTTTTTCACCAGCTAATTTGGCGACATCTGCGGCTGAAATATTATTCTTTTTGGCGATGGTTTCGTAGTGAGCGCGGCGCTTGTTGTTGACTTCATCCATCACGGCTTTGGCATCGCTATTATTTTGCACTAGACCTAAATAGCCATTGAGTTGCTCACCTAAGTAACCTTGGGATTTGGCTTCCTGCAATGACATGGCAAGGGCGTTTAAACTGAATAAACTCAGTCCGAGCAACAGGAGTAATGTTGGCTTTTGTAGCAGGGTCTTGAGTGACATTGATTTCATCGTATATTCCTTAATTCTTTGCGATTAGAACAACTTATCATCTGACAGAAGCTGGTCTAGCTCCTTGTCCACTTTGATTTTTATCTCGTGTTCAATTTTCACATTGAGATTAATCACAATCGGTTTATCCGGCGGCTCAATTTTTACTGTAGGCGCACAGCCTTGCAATGTGCCCAGTAGCAGCAATGCACCTAAACTAACTTGCTGTAATTGAATGATCTTCACTGAGGGTTCCTTTTACTTCACGGATTTTTCGATTCTATCCTGCAGATCGTTACCAATCTGAAGGCTCCTGAATAATTGCAGCATGTTCTCTTCATGAGAGTAATTCAAGTGGATAGGGCGTTCAATCCCTTTGCTGCGACCTTTGATTTCCACTAATAGGTTGGCATCGCCAGTTTGATCCATATCGAAACTACTGGATAACTGGCTGTATTCTAAGTGTTCGAGTGCCGAAAATACAAAGTCGAGATAGGGTTGTGATTGGCGCATTTGATCGACCGCTGGATTGCCAGATATGGCAATTAAACCGCCAGGCGCGCGGGCCGCTAATTGGCCGCCGCTGATCGACACTTTACCATCGACTAAGTCCACGGGTAACACGCCATCGAATATGCCATCGGCATAGATGCCTATTTGGGGTTGAATTCGCAGTACTTCTTCAAGATTCATGCCCTGCAATAACAAGTAAGCGTGGGATTTATCCTGTAGTTTTAAATTAAAATCCGGTAGTAAAAATTGGCCGTTCAATACTTTACCCTTGGCGGTCATCGACACGTCGGTATCACTTAAGCCCGTGAGTTGTTGCAGCCAATTATCGGGAAGCTTCTCTGCATCTTTGCCTAGGACAATATCGGCCTCTACTTCGATATCGGTCAAGGGGAAGCCGGGATCAAACAAGTTAAAGTTTATCATGGTCTGCGGGCAGTTCAGTCGACTTAAACTGCTGAAATCACCTGATGCTTGCGGCGTTTTATAGGATTGTCCCCAAGTGAACTCGCATTGGGCCTGTAATTTACCGCCCTCGAAGAGAATGTCTTTGTAAAAACCTTCCAGCTCGGTCATCGATTGGGTAATTTGCATCGCAAATTGGGTTTGTTCGGGCTGATGTGTCAGTTTAAATTGTGCCTGTAATTGGTTATGCCCGGTCATATTAAACTCAGTGGGTAACGGCTGGGTTTGATTAAGCAAAGATAGTGCCTCTGTCATGCTGGTATCGGCAACCCACTGGCCAGTTAACAGCAGCGGCAAGTTTGCATTGGCGAACTGCAATTGATGATGGCTTTGAAGTTGAACATTGCCGACTTGCCACTGTTCATTGCCGATAAGCGTGTTATTTTTCCAATGTAAATCTTGCACTAGGGCTAAGTTATCCAGCTTAAGCACAGTTTGTTTACGTGTACGTCCCTTCGCCGAGAGCAGCTTTTCAATTGATAACTGTTTGGCTTGCCAGTGGAGTGTATTTTTGATTTGGCTCGATTGAATCGCTGTTAAAAAAGGATTTTGGCTCGAAAAATTCACTGCCACGCCCTGTGATAATCCAAGGGAAAAATCCTGCACTGTTATATCGCTGCGGCTACTCAGACTGGTTTTTGTGCTGTTAATTAAGGCCTGCGTTTGGTGTTGTGCATGGGTATTGTCTATTGCAAGTGTTTCTACCGCTTGGCTAAAACGCAGTTGTGCCAGCGTGAGTGACATTGGAGGTAAGTTAAGCGCAAATTGACTCCCCACCGCGGTAGTCGCATCCGGTGCTGAAAATGATGTTGAGCTAAATGTGAGTGGAGCCATGGCATTTAGCTCAATATTGCCTAAGCCCAACTGGGTTTGTTTATTTTGGGTAACAGATGCTCGTGTTGCCTTATCTAGCTGAATATCCCTAAGTGTTAATTGCAGTGTATCCGTTGACTCAGTAGAGAAGGGCGCTGTTTTAAGTTGCCAATCGATGCCTTGGACTGACTGTTTAAGATCCATCGTTCCGGCAGTTTGCAAAGCGCCAGAGCCCCAATTTAACGCTTGAGGTGCATCTTGCCAGCGCTTGTGTAAGTCAAGGTCACGTAAGTTGAGCGGAGTATTTTGTTTAAGCGCGATGTGCCACTGCGTTTGCAACATCCATGTATCCGACTCTTTGGTTAAGTACTTGTTATTTAAGCGAGTGTTTGTTAGGCGAATGTGCGTCTCGAGTTTACTGCCTAAGGTGGATAATTCCACCGCGGGTAAGGTTAACGGCTCATATGATTTTGCTAATGCATAATGCAGCGGCTCAGTCATCAAGAATACCAGTCCAATCGGGGACTGGGTGCTTTTAAGCCCTGAGAGTAAAGTGTTAAGCGCTTGATAGTCAGTATCATTTAACTGCAAAGAGTGATTTAGGGCATCTAATAACAGCGCTTGTTGCGCGGCATTGGGCGTTAACGCAAGGCTAAAAGGCTCGAGTGTTAGATTGAGTGCTGCTAATGGACCACTGAGATTAAACGCCAGTGTTGGTTGTGGTGCTAAGGTGAAGTCTGCAAAATGCGCCAAAGTGACACTCGGCTGGATAAACTGATGCTCACTCTTTATATCGCCCGTCGTGAGCTTGAAAGTACTTTGCGAGACTAACTGACCACTCAGTGTCATGCCAAGCGCTTGCCATTGTTGATCCCATTGTATCAATTGGCTAAGAATACTGGTTGGCGTTTGGCGCAGGCTAATTTGATGCAGGCTCTCCAGCAGCGGCGCTATGTTCAGTTCACTTTTTAACGTCCATTCATCGCTGCCGAGTGTTGCAGCTAAGCTGATAAGCGGCTCGTCTTCATGGCTAAAGGCGGTGGTTAATTGTCCATAATGATTAAGGCTAAGTTTTTCCATCACCAGTTGATAGGCGCTGTGATTGGCTTGTGCCTTTAGCTTCAGTGTGGTTTTACCTATCTCAATTAAGGGTAATGAGTTGATATTTAGCGCTATTGCGGGCGTTTGTTCATCGGCAATATTGGGGCTTCGCTCAAAGAGTGATTGACCGAGCTCCACTTCAATCTCACCTGTACTAATGCGTTTGATTTTTTGGCTCAAGACATCAAGCTGAGCCAACTGGAGTAGTTCTGCAATACTTTGGGGCCAGCTTAATGCCAGTTGAATATCCAGATTTTTTACCACTAAGTGCGAGTCATGCACGCGCAGGTTGGCTGAACTGACTTGCCAATGTGCTAAGCCCATTTTTCCTAAGCGAATATCGGTTAGCTCACTGTCCATGCCGCTTAAGGCATAATTGGCGGCACGCAGAATAAGGGTTTCGGTCTCACTATTGACAATCCATACAGTAAGCGCAATACCCACTAACATACCTGCCACTGTGGTGACGATAAGGCTTTGCTTGACGCGCTTTTTGATTGTTGTTTTGCGCTTAGACGCGCCAGTTTCTACCGCTTGGGAATGTGACGTAGCAGCCGAGCTCGCCTGCGGTGCGTGTTCGGCGCTAGCCTTTTTTAGTGGTATTGGCGTTTTAACCATGTGAGTCGAATATCATCCTTATCATCAGCGCCTGGGCACGGTTCCCCGTGGGAGCGCGAGGCGATTTGGGCTGCCGATGCTCAGCGGCAAGCGGGATTAGCGGCAGTTTAACACTCAAGCCGCTGGCTGACTAATAAAGAACTTGGCAAATTTGCGCGAAGCTAGATTGAGTGCCTGTCATTATTCATCTTGATTTTACAGGCACTTATACGGCTTAAAGTAAAATAGCGTTATCGCGATTGTTTATCCGCGCAGCTTATCCTAAGAGCTGAGCGCCAATCACGGCCACTCCGCAGACTATAGCTAACAATAAACCGAGCTTCCCTCCCGCGACACGGTAACCCTGAGGCAGGTTTGCCTTATCGCGCGTTTGTCTTTGTACCCACACCATGGTCACGGGTAAAAAAATCGCGAGGATCACAAGGGCGATCGCCGCATAACCGAGGGCGGTTATAAATCCCTGCGGGTAAAAGAGGGCAAAACCTAGAGGAGGCACGAAGGTAATGGCGGCGGTGATACTGCGACCCGCGGCATTATCCTGCTGCCTTAAGTTAGCCGCCATAAAGTCAAACAGACCTAGGCTCACCCCTAAAAAGGAGGTTGCCAGCGCCAGATCGGCAAATACACTGATGGCAGAACTTAAGTATTGGCTGTGCAGAACGCTGGCTAACTGATTGATAAAGCCTGAAAGACTCTGATTGGTCATCAGTTGGCTTTGGCTGAGCACACCTTGGCTGCCCAATTGCCACAGCAGGTAAATCAGCAGTGGTAATGCCGAGCCGAGAAACATGATTTTACGCAGGCTGTTAACCTCAACGCCTAAGTAGCGCACCACGGATGGAATCGAACCATGAAAACCAAACGAGGTAAAAATCACTGGGATGGCCGACACAATAAGCCCTTGCTCCAGCGGCAATTCGAGTAAATGTGTGCCTTCCACCTGCGGCAGTAATAACGCCAGCATCAAGATCAACGCAATGATTTTTAAGCTAAAGAGCAGGCGGTTAATTAAATCGACGCAGTGGGTGCCTAAACCCACAATCGTACCAACCAAGAGGGTAAATAAGATTGCGCCCGCCTGTGGCGGCAGATCTAACCTTAACCAAGCATTGAGCTTTTGATTGACTTGCTCGCCGCCACCCGCGATATAGGCGGCGCACAGGGCGTAGAGTAAAAACATTAACGCGATACTGGCAACCACTTGGCCCTTAGCGCCCAAAAGCGTGCGGGCTAATTGGTTGAGGCTCGCATCGCTCGGGGCAAATTGGTGGATTTCGACCATAAGTAGGGCGGTGTAGGCCATCAATGCCCAGAGGATCAGCATAATCATGCTCGATACACCAAAGCCGAGTCCTGCTGAGGCGATGGGGAGTGCGAGCATGCCCGCGCCAATGGTGGTGCCTGCGATCAGCAGTAAACTGCCGAAAAATTTATTTTGTGTCATAACTTACGCTCAAACGTCTTAATGAATGGCTCGAATATCTCAGTTAAAAGAGATAAAGGCTTAAGCAGAATGGCGGCGCGATACGGCGGCTGAGAGTAGTACTTGTGTGAGTACAAAGCATTGGGATCGTGGCGCAATCTGCGGATCGTTGGGGATATGGCCACAATGGAAGGTCAGGCGAGTGTGCCTATCTATGCCATTGCGGCTACAGATAGGGATAATAAGCTGTTGTAATACACATAAAACGCGCCTTTGATTGGGGTTAATTCGACACTTAAATTACATCTAATGACTTAATCACATCTAATTGCTTGGTCACATCACATAACGAAGGCAATTCGGCCTGTTTTTAAAATTTGTCTTAAATGTTAATAAGTTGAGTCAACGCCTCGATGCAGGTATCGAGTACGCTGGCTACGATAGGCAGTTAAGATGTACTTGTCAACCATTACAACAGTATTTTGCTGATTTTTTGTCAATTACGGTGTGATGGCTGATGAGAAACTGTGCGGTTTTAGGATTCACTATTTTGGGGGAAGGGTTTTAAGGCGCATGATAGAGGGTGGGATGTGGTGTTGGCTAACACTGCGTAAATAGAAGGTTGTCTGCCGCAGACCAAAAAGGCTTGCGGCAGATACTGGTGCAGTAGTGCTTAGTTTTTAGCTTATTTTCGCAGTGCTTTTTGATGGCGAGCGAGTAGATTAGCCGTGATATCACTTAAGCTCAGTTGTTGATCTTCAAGCAGCACTAATAAGTGGTACATGAGATCTGATGCCTCATTAATCAGCTCTTCTTTATCGTGAGTCGCAGCGGCCAAGGCGGTTTCTAATCCTTCTTCACCGACTTTTTGGGCGATGCGTTTGGTGCCGCGCGTAAATAAGGAGGCGGTGTAGCTCGATTCTGGACTTTGCCCTTTACGTGATGTGATAAGTTCGGCCAGATTGTTTAAAAACGGGTGAGCTTGGCCATCGAGCCAGCAGCTTTCGGTGCCTTTATGGCAGGTTGGACCATTGGGCAACACCTGCACCAACAGGCTGTCGTTATCACAGTCTTTATCGATGGCGACCAATTTTAGGGTATGGCCCGAGGTTTCGCCCTTGGTCCATAAACGTTGTTTAGAGCGGCTAAAAAACGTCACATCACCGGTTGCCAGAGTTTGTTCTAGCGCGGCTTTATCCATATACCCGAGCATTAATACCTTGCCTGATAAGTGGTTTTGGATAACAGCAGGGATAAGCCCATCCTGTTTGTCCCAATCCAGCTCGCTCAAATCTGACTTAGTGTTTGTTTGCGTTGACATAGTATTCACTCTTAATCTATTTGTAGAACCTAGAACCTAGAACCTAGAACCTAGAACCTAGAACCTAGAACCTAGAACCTAGAACCTAGAACCTAGAACCTAGAACCTAGAACCGCTCTGGCGTCTAATCGCGATGCCTTCGGCCGCTAAATACTGTTTTAACTCGCCGATATTGATTATGGCTTTATGGAACACGCTGGCCGCCAGCGCCGCATCCACCTTCGCATCGATAAACACATCGCGAAAATGCGCCATAGTGCCAGCGCCGCCCGAGGCGATTAAGGGCACGTCGCACAGTTGGCGTACTAGGTTTAACTGTTTGATATCATAGCCACCGCGCACACCATCTTGGTTCATCACGTTGAGCACGATTTCGCCGCAGCCGCGTTGTTGTACTTCCTCAACCCAGTCTTGGGTGTACCAAGCGGTTTCTTTGGTGGCGGCTTCATCACCAGTGAATTGCTTCACTTTATAACTGTCGCTTGCCGCATCATAAAAAGAGTCTATGCCGATCACGATACATTGACGGCCAAATTCATCCTGTAGGCGTGAGATTAAACTCGGATCGCTAAGGGCAGGTGAGTTGACCGAAATTTTATCCGCGCCAAAGGCCAGTAACTCACGGGCCTGACTGATGGTTTTAATGCCGCCGGCGACGCAAAAGGGGATATCGATTTGCTCCGCCACTCGGCTCACCCAAGACTTATCGACTACACGGTCGTGGGCACTGGCGGTGATATCGTAAAACACCAGTTCGTCGGCGCCCTCAGCGGCGTAACGCGCCGCGAGTGGCACTATGTCTCCAACAATTTCATGGTTGCGAAACTGTACGCCCTTGACCACGCAGCCATCTTTCACATCTAAACAGGGGACTATTCGTTTGGCCAGCATTGGATTGCCTCCGCCACATTAAACTGATTGATAAGTAAAGCTTTACCGATAATGATGCCCGCTGCGCCACTGTCTCTGACGGCGGCAACATCCTCAAGGGTGGCAATGCCACCCGAGGCTTGCCACGCGATATGGGGATAGTGGCTGGATAGCTCGCGGTAGAGTGCGGTATTGGCGCCTGTGAGGGTGCCATCGCGGCTGATGTCTGTCACCAATGCATGTTTAAGCCCCACTTGGCTAAAGTCTTCGACGATAGATTCTAGACTCTTACCGCCACCGCTTTGCCAGCCAGAAACCGCGACGATTTTCTCGCCGTTCTGATTGATATTCACATCCAGTGCCAGGCAAATTGCCTCGCTGCCAAACTTGTTAAACCAGCCTTTGACTAGCTCAGGCTCTTTGACGGCGAGCGAGCCTATGACCACACGTTTAACCCCAAGGGATAATAACTCGGCGACTTGCTCTTCAGTGCGGATCCCGCCGCCCACTTGAATATTGGCGTTAAGCCCCGCAGTCAGCTCAGCAATCAAAGCTGTTTGGCGTTTAGCAGGATCTTTGGCGCCGGTTAAATCCACGATATGCAGCCAGCTTGCGCCTTGGGCTTGGTAGGATTGCAACTGGGCTAGCGGGCTTAAATCGAAGGTGGTCTGCTGCCCATAATCCCCTTGGTAGAGCCTTACTACTTTGCCATCAATTAAATCAATTGCTGGAATGATCATCTGTTGTCCTTAAATTCTTTTGGTGCATTTGCTACCGCGCTTTATTGCTGAATGTTGTGGCTGAAAAATGCTGGTTCATCCCAAACACAATAAGCGATTGCATTTACTGCATTTTTAAAAAGTTACCTAGGATTTGTGCACCCACGGCGGCGCTCTTCTCGGGGTGAAATTGCACGCCCATAAAGTTGTCTTTACCGATGGCGGCGCTAAAGTCCTCACCATAACGGCATTGTGCCAAGGTGTAGTCGCTTAATGGCGCGCGGTAGCTGTGAACAAAATACACGTAACTGCTGGCCGGAACACCGGCAAACAGCGGGTGAACCTGAGACGGATTGCTAAAGGTCAGTTGGTTCCAGCCCATGTGCGGCAGAGGTAAACCTTCGGCCTTAAGTGCTTGACGGTCTAGCTCGTCAATCTCGGTTGGAATAATGCCTAGGCATTGGCAATCCAGCGCTTGGCCGCCGCGTTCTTTAGAGAGCAGGGTGAGCATTTGCATCCCTAAGCAGACCCCCAGCACGGGTTGAGTTAACCCTTGGATTAATTCGACTAAGGCTTTTTCAGTTAATGAAGCCATTGCGGCGCCAGCGCTGCCAACACCTGGCAGTACCACCCGTTTAGCGGCTTTAATGCTGGCTTTGTCATCGGTGACTAACACCTTAGCGCCGAGGCGCTCAAAGGCGAAACGGACTGAGCTTAAGTTGGCGCAACCTGTGTCTATGATGACAACATCAAATTCATCTATGTTTGCTGACATTGGGTTTTCCTATTGATGGGTCAGTGGGGAAGTGGCTTGTCGCCGCATTTCCTAAACTGCCCCTCGTTAAAATCATCACGCTTTGTGTTACTTGCTACCAGTCGTTAGAGCACACCTTTACTCGAGGGCAATACATCCCCTTCGACTTTTACTGCTTGACGTAGTGCGCGGCCAAGTACTTTAAAGAGCGCTTCGACCTTGTGGTGGTCGTTGTCTCCTTCGGCGGCCACATGCAGGGTGCAACGTAGGCCATCGGCAAAGGAGCGAAAAAAGTGCGGTACCATTTCAGTCGCCATTTCACCGACTTTTTCCCGTTCAAATTGGGCGGAGAATTTAATAAAAGGCCTGCCGGAAAGATCCAGTAAGCATTCGCCCTTGGCTTCATCCATCGGCAAGCTAAAACCAAAACGGGCGATACCGCGTTTATCGCCCAGCGCTTGGCGCAGCGCATCTCCAATTGCCAATGCTGTGTCTTCAACGCTGTGGTGATCGTCTATCTCAAGATCGCCATCGACATTCACCTCCATTTTGAAATTCCCGTGGGTGGCGATTTGATCCAGCATATGGTCGAAGAAACCAATGCCAGTGTTGATGGCGCCTTTGCTGGCATTGTCGAGATCGACTGTCACGCGAATATCGGTTTCCTTGGTGGTGCGTACCACAGTTGCGGTGCGGCCCTTGTTGAGTAAGGCATCGGCAATCGCGTCCCAGCCTAGGCTGCCACGTTGATATTGAAAGCTGTTAATCCCCATAGCATTGCCCAGTTCCACATCTGTGTGTCTGTCACCAATCACCGCGGACTGGGTAAAATCGATACAGCCTTGGGTCAAAAAGTCTTTCACCAGTCCCAGCTTGGGTTTACGGCAACTACAATTCTCATCGTTAAAGTGTGGGCAGATGAGCACATCTTCAAACTTAACCCCTTGGCTGGAGAGGATTTGCATCATCATATTGTGCGGCGCATCGAAATCTTCCTGCGGGAAGGAAGGGGTGCCGAGTCCATCCTGATTGCTGACCATCACCAGCCTAAAGCCAGCTTTTTGGAGGCGCAGTAAGGCGGGGATCACTTGGGGCTCGAATACTAGTTTAGCAAGGCTATCGACCTGTTTGTCGGTGATGGGCTCTTCAATCAAGGTGCCATCGCGGTCGATAAAGAGTATTTTCTGGGCGACATTTGGGGTAAATACTGGGTTCATGCTGCTACCTTTCAATTCAGTTTGTTATCTTTATAAAAATCAGTCTATTAGGCCAATGCTGCGTTAATACTTGCGCTAAATGCTCACAGCTTTTGCGATTCAAAGAGCGACACTAAGCGGTCGGTGTCAGACTGAGAGCTAAAGCTAAAACGAATGGCTTTAGCTAGCCTTGGGTCCTTATAGGCCCGCGCGACAATGCCATTGTCGATAAGCAGTTGTGCCACTGTTGCTACGTCGTCAAACTCGGCTAAGACATAGTTGCCATTGGGTTTTAGCACGGCGCCGCCCCATTGCTCGCAGTACAAATTCAGCGCCGCCGCGAGTCGCTCTCCCTGAGTATTGAGCGCTTTGACTTGGGTTTTCATCCGCGCAATCCCAGCCGCTGACAGCGCTTGCACGGCCACTTCACTCACGGGAAGTGGCACGGGATAGGGCGCAATCACTCGCATGATGATTTCGATAATTTCTTCATTGGCCAGTAAAAAGCCGCAGCGCGCGCCTGCTAAGGCAAAGGCTTTTGAGAGGGTGCGCAGTACAACGAGATTTGGGTAAGTCTCAAGTAAATCCGCCACGCTATATTCTGGGCAAAACTCGATATAAGCCTCATCGACGACAACAATGGCATCGGGCAGGGCTTGGATGGCTTGCTCTATGCGCGCCTTGTCAATCACAGTGCCAGTTGGGTTATTGGGATTGCAGATAAACACTAACTTAGCGCCGCGCGTGGCCGTTGCAAAGTCGGATGGGAGACCGTATTCAGCCGTTAAGCTTAACGCCTTAACGCCTACATTAAAGGTTTGCGCGCTAATGGCGTACATGCCATAAGTGGGCCCAAAGGTCGCAATGGAATCTATGCCTGGGACACAAAAGGCACGAATAAGTAGCTCGATGGCCTCATCGGCGCCGCGACTGGCGACAATTTTGCTCTCCGCTACACCGCTGTATTGGCTGTAGGCATTGATTAACGCGGGCGGTTGGCACTCAGGATAACGATTTAACTTAGTTAAATCGAGCTCGCCGACGGCCACATTATTAAAGGGCGATTCGTTAGCGTTGATCCAAATATCCCCACGACCACCCAGCCTGCGAGCACTTTGGTAAGGCGTTAACTCGAGCAGTTCGGGCCGTGCAAGACGTGCGGCAAGGGTTGTTGGCTCGATGCTTGTGTTATCGAGAGTATTGTTATCGAGAGTATTGCTGGCGCTATTGGCGCTCGGAACCTTTGTTACTGGCACATTGCTCGTTGGTGCTTGGCTAATTGGCACTTGGCTCATCCTATATCATCCTAAGTCTTGCTACGGCTTTCATTAACGCTGAAGCGTACTGTTATTTCGTCTTGCTACTATCAGTCCTTAAGACTGGCTAAGCGTATCGCGACCGCATTTTTATGGGCATCGAGTAACTCATTACTGGCAAGGGTCATTACCGCTTGCCCGAGTCCGAGTAGGCCCTTGGCACTGAGTTCTTGCACCGTAAAGCGGCGGCTAAAGTCGGCCAAGGAGAGGCTCGATACCGCGCGGCTGTAACCGTAAGTCGGCAATACATGGTTAGTGCCACTGGCATAATCTCCAACCGATTCAGGTGTATAGGCGCCTAAAAACACTGAGCCTGCGGCACGAATATGCTTGAGTACGTCCCGTGGGAAGCGGGTTTGAATAATTAAGTGTTCAGGCCCGTAACTATTCGATACCTGTGCTGCTTCCTGCATATCTTTGACTAAAATGGTGCGGCTACTGTTTAGGGCGGTTGCGGCAATCTCTTGGCGTGGTAGAGCGGCCAGTTGTGACTCGAGTGCTTGATTGATAGCTTGTGCTAATGGCTCAGAATCCGTGACTAAAATGACCTGTGAATCTGGGCCGTGCTCTGCTTGCGAGAGTAAATCTGCGGCAATAAACTGCGCATTGGCATCGCTATCGGCAATCACTAATACCTCAGAAGGGCCTGCGGGCATATCAATAGACACAGTGCAGCGACCGTCCTGCGAGACTAAGCGCTTGGCTTCGGTGACATAACGATTGCCTGGGCCAAAAATCTTATCGACGCTGGGAATCGTTTCAGTGCCAAAGGCCAGTGCGGCAATGGCCTGCGCGCCGCCCACTTGATAGATTTCGGTGATCCCACAGGCGTTTGCCGCATACACAATTGCATCGTTAATCGGCGGCGGACTCACCAATACGCGTTTTTCGCAGCCAGCAATTTTGGCAGGCAGGGCCAACATCAGTACGGTTGAGATTAATGGGGCGCTGCCACCGGGAATATATAAACCGACTTTTTCAATCGGTTCGCTACGAAGCTCGCAGCGAACCCCTGCTTGGGTTTCAATGTCGATGGGGCGAAATTGCTGCGCGCTGTGGAACACATCAATATTGGCCATCGCTTGGGCAATGGCGGCTTTAAGTTCGGTCGAGACTCGTGCGCTGGCGGCGCTAATCTCGCTTTCACTTAAACGCAGACTGTCGATATTGGCACTATTAAAGCCATCAAACTTTTGATTAAACTCTTTTAGCGCCGCATCGCCACGGCTAGCTACGGCATCAACAATGGCCCGAACACTTTGTTCTAAGCCGCTGTCACCAATTAAAGGTGAGCGTTGGAGCGCGGCTTTTTGTTCATCGACGGATAACGCTGCCCAAGTCAAAATATCCATAGATCACCCCATCATTTTTTCAATTGGCATGACGAGGATTGAGCTGGCACCGAGCGCGGTGAGTTCTTCCATGGTGTCCCAGAATAAATCTTCGGTACTGACGGCGTGAATGGCCACTCGATTAGTATCGTCGTTTAATGGCAATACAGTAGGATTTTCGGCACCGGGCAGCAGGGCGACAATTTGATCTAAAGTTTCAGTGGGCGCGTGCAGCAAAATATATTTACTTTCACGGGCGCGGATCACGCCGTTTACGCGGGATAAAATGCGATCGATTAAGGCTTGTTTGCTCGGCGTTTGGGTTTGGGTTGATTGAATAATGCAGGCCATGGAGCGGTATATGACTTCAGTCTCGTATAAACCATTGGCTTCAAGGGTTGCGCCAGTGGAGACTAAGTCACAAATGCCATCGGCAAGCCCTGCACGCGGCGCAACTTCAACCGAGCCTTTTAACATACAGTCGCGATAATTTATGCCTTTTTGTTGCATAAAACGGCGCAATAGATTGGGGTAGGAGGTGGCAATTCTCAAGCCTTCTAGGGATGAGGCATTGGCATAGCTAAATTCGGTTGGTACGGCTAACGAGAGACGGCAGGCGCCAAAATCTAATTGGCGTAATTTTACATATTCAGCTGGCTTATTTAGGGTTTGACGCTCAATTTGCTCTTCTTCGAGCACGTTCTCACCAATAATGCCTAAATCGACCACGCCATCCATAACCAGTCCTGGAATATCATCGTCACGTACTCTGAGTAAATCGATAGGCATGTTATCTGCGTGTGCGATAAGACGTTGTTCGTTAATGGAAAACTTAACACCGCAGCTCTTGAGTAATTGCTGAGAGTCGGTCGATAGGCGACCCGATTTTTGAATGGCAATACGTAAACGGTTTGATTCAGTCATAATTTTATCTCGCTCAAAGTTAACAAATTCAAAATGATATTCTTTCGTTTCACGCTTTAACTGGTTTATCGGCACCGCCAGTAAATGTGGCGGTTAACATATTGAAATTAATTACTAATTATCTATTAAATCGTTAGTTAAAAAGCCCAAAAGCAAAAACCCCCAGAATTCCTTCCAGGGGTTAGTGATCATCTTTGAATCAGTCCGCCAGAAGGATATAGTCCTTCGGCAGTGAGCGTCCGAAGGCTACCGCATATGGTGGTGATGGTGGTGGATAGCGTTCAGTAGTTGGCTCATATGACTCTCTATACTCTGTGATTATGTTGAATTTGGTGTTGGTGGATACTTATCCATCGAACGTTTTTTTAAGCTAACCGCTTTCTGTGCCGTTTGCAACAGCTAATTTTAACTAAATAAGAATATTTATGCGTTTTGTGAAAATGTTTCATCTTGGTGGTCGCAGGACGATAATCTGCTTATCGCAAGGAGGGGCGAATTAGGGGATTGGCACAAAGCCGACGCTGCGTTTAGACAAATTCGGCTGGCGGTAAGTATGGTAAATCTTGTCTAACAGCGTTCAATCTAGACTGGCGGTTGTGGCTAAGTGTTAGTCACAGCGCTAATGCAGGATTAGCGCGTGACATCCCTTTTACCCTGTTAAATATTCTCCAAACAGGCGATCAACTGTTTGTTGGCAATATTTGTCTTCACCACGCCAATATTCGGCAAATACCCAGTCATTTTTGCCTTGGCGTTGTCTATCGACAGTATTGGGTTTTAATATTCCCAGACTGGCTAATATTTCGATTAATATTTGTCGCTCACCTTTACTCGACTTAATCACATTCGCTAATCTTTTCTCTAGTGTACTGGGATAATCGCTCGGGTCTGACGTTTCGATAATCGTTAAGATCTCCCTAAAACAGGCCATATCTTCTGACGTCGGCTCTGGAATTTCGGCATTAATAAATTGGCTTAAATCAAAATAGGTATACAAAATATCCCCATGGCGCACGCCGCCCCATTTTATACGCTCGAAATTGAATACGTTAATATCCACCTCGATATAGGATTCGCTTCCTCGGATGCCATATTGACTGTCTCGGCAAATGCCGCAGGTATAGGAATGTGCAGTTGGTTTGCCATCCATATAAGAAGAGCCTGAAATGACAGGTGTGTATTGATGAGATGGGATTTTTTGGGCGATCGCATAGGATGCAAGGGATGAGCGCCAATCCAATCGCCGAGAGGTTAGACTGCTTAAAAATCCTTTTGTTACTTGTGCTTGCGAAATGCCTTTTACTAGCGTTGTGGTGGCAAGGATACATTCATCATGGGAGATAGTTAAAGGATCAAACATTAATCCTTTCGATTTGGCATAGATAAAGTCGGGATCGGAGATACTTCTGTTTTTTACGTCAATCCAACCATTCTTCCAATAGGTGGAGAATAAAATCCTTTTTGCTTTTTTATCCATAGCTGATTCTATTTTATCCTTTAACAATTGTTTTAATTTATCTTATAAAAGCGCAATTAAAGCGGTTAGCTCTCTACATTTATATAAGCATCGTTTTGATAGTAATAACTGACAGCATGAATTATGTCATGCAAGGTAGCATGTGGCAGCTGTTGCACTAAATTAGCCTTGATGCTTTGCAAATCCGCAATGCTTAAAAAGTATTGATAACCTTGAGTTTGCGGGTAGAGAGGCTCATCCTGTTGGTCGCGTTCTTCTTCAAGCTCATCGTCAATGATTAACACCGACATTGTGGGACTTAATGGTTGTTCTAGGGCTTTGTACACATCCAAGTGCCACGAAAAAGAACCAAGTTGGGATAATAGGGTTTCCAAGGTTAATGTTAATCGCATGAAATATCCTTTTGAGCGAGCATCATTTACATCATTTGGACGAGTTAATTAAACCGACAGAATCAGGCTCAAGGCCTCCACAGACCCTGCATTAATTCGGTTAACGCAAATGATGAGAAAATAAACAGTAAATTAATCAAAGCCCGCATAATCCAAGGTAATGTACCGTAGGAAAGGCGATATTTATTTGAGGCAATCACTATAACTCCCATGATGCCAAACCAAGGTGTAAAAAAGAATATGGTTTGCCATTTAACCAGAGCAACGGCGAGATCGTGTAGCGCACCGCTGACCAAAAAGGTGACAAGTACGGCGAGCCACATCGGCAGAAACTGACTGCTAGGACGCATGACATTACGTGATAAATAATAACCCCAAATCGGATTCCAATAATGCCAAAAAATGGGGAATGACTTAGCACCCAGGGCGCGTGATAGCATATTCCTCATCGAGTGACTGGCACCCAGTGGAACACCATTTCGCTTTTTCACATATTGTGACAAGGATAAGGTCGTTGGCATAGTTAATCTCCGCCTAATGCTTACCACTGAGTGCGTAGCTTGGTACACGTCTCGTAATGTCAGACCTCATGTTCAGATAATTGTTATAGCTTTATTCTTTAATTCCATGCTTTGCGAGAAAAGGTCTAATACGCTCAATTAATTTAGATTGTTTTGTTTGTGCTTCTTGCATGGCGATTTGTGCTCCAGTTTGCATCAATTGTGGCGTTTTTTCTAAGAGTTTTTTACCTGTAGAAGTTTGATAAAATTGGGTTATTTTAATGATTTCTTCATTTGTGAAAGCTTCAGAGTACTGTTTTTTTAATTCGTTTATCACTCTGGGACGATCAACATCTTCATTAAACCATGCTCTATAAATACCCTTAAGTTCTTCTTTAGCCTTATTATCTAATTTATAGTTGGTGGCTATTTGGTCTACTATTGGTAACATAGCTTCAAATCCACCAGCCATTTGTTTATCGATTGACATCACTCTAAACATTTCATCTATTGGTGCTTCTTGCGCTACTACGGGAGTAGATAAAATAAATAACATTAACGGTAATAATTGGAACTTTTTCATTTTATATCCTTAATCATCTCAACGTTTATAAACGTAAACCTTAATTGAGTTATATATCCATAATTGAAGCTTCGTGCAAAATTAAGTTATTAGCACAATCATTAACGCAACTTAGCAGCTTACCTCTTAGCAAGCAATCGGTGAAAAGTTGAGTTAAGCCTTTGGTTGTTAGATCATTTAAACTACGCTACTCCATGTTTTAGCTCAAGAAGCTCGGCGCTAGATTAAAACTATTGGTATTATCAGGCGGGCTTAATTACACTGCGGCAACAGCGTTAGGTTCCTTAGGGTAGGCTAACGCCTTAACCCACAACCCGCTTTTTTGAATCGTTTTTATAGGAACTCGCTCGCCATTGACTCACTCTCGACACTCAGCTCCGCGGCAAGCTAAACATCAGCAATCAAATCACCATTCGCTTGAAGCTCAACGTCCGATGAGTCGATTGGCGAGTGAAGTGCTGCGAGCTTTTGCCAACGATGGCGTGCTCGCTACGCATATTCAGGGGTTCAGTGCGCGTCAGAGTCAGGTTGAGATGGCGCAAATCATCAGTGAAGCGATTGCGAGTAAGGGCAATGCACTGATCGAAGCGGGTACAGGGGTCGGTAAAACCTTCGCCTATTTAATTCCCGCTATGTTAAGTGGCAAGCAAGTGATTGTCAGTACTGGCAGTAAAAACCTGCAGGAGCAATTGTTTCTAAAGGATTTACCCGCATTGACATCTATGCTTGGAATTGCGCCCAAGCTTGCGCTATTAAAAGGCCGCAATAACTATTTATGCCAATATCGACTCGATAGGCAGATGCAGGAGGCCAGCCATATTGAGGCGCGATTGTTGGATGATTTACTCAAAATCAATCAATGGGCGGGCATGAGTAAAGACGGCGATATTGGTGGCTTAACTTCAGTGCCTGAACATTCTCCCGCGCTTCCCTTAGTCGTCAGTACCAAAGAGACCTGTCTTGGCCAGCGCTGCGAATTTTATGATGCCTGTTTTACCCGTAAGGCTCGCAGCCGCGCGATGGATGCGAAAATCATTGTCGTGAATCATCACTTATTCTTTGCAGACAGTGTGTTAAAGGACACAGGCTTTGCTGAATTATTACCCGATCCCGATGTGGTGATCTTCGATGAAGCGCATTTGCTGCCGGATATCTGCGTCAGTTATTTTGGCCAGCAATCCTCGAGTCGCACTATTGATGACTACCTGCAAAAGTTATTGCAGATTTATCAAACTGAGCTCAGCGATACGGGGCAGATTGCCCAATTTTGTCAGCGTTGTTTAGCCAAATTGAGTGACTGGCATAATGGATTGTTTTCTATTGCCGAGTCGGATTGGCGTATGCTGCTTGGCAATAAGTCAATTGCGCTAGCATCATGGGATTTACTCGCAGAGTTAACCGCGCTGCAAAAACTCTTGCTCGCCCATGTGGGGCGCAGTGAGTTATTAGATGATATTGCCGTTAAACTGGCTGGCCTTAACCATAAGCTCAATCAGTTTTTCCAATGTGACAATCCACAGGCTGCCTATAGTGTTGAATTTGTTAGCCGTTTTGTGATGCTACGGATTTCACCGATTAATATTGCCCGCGAATGTCAGCAGTTATTTGTGGCCAATACCAGTTGGATTTTTACCTCGGCAACCTTACAAGTGAACCGCAGCTTAGCGCATTTTGCCAAGGAGTTAGGGATCAGTGAGGCCAAGGCGCATATTTTGGATAGTCCCTTTGATTATCCGCGTCAGGCGTTATTTTGTGTGCCGAGGCAATTGGGCAATGTGGCGAATCAGCAGCAAGCAGTCAAACAGTTAGTCGATGTATGTGTCAAAGCGATTGAGGCAGCGCAGGGGCGAACCTTTATTTTGTTTACCAGCCATAAAATGCTTGAGCAAACGGCGTTGGCATTGCGAACTCGGACTCAATATCCGTTGCTGGTGCAGGGCCAAGCGGGTAAACAGAGTTTGCTCACAAAGTTTCGCCAACTGGGCAATGCGGTATTACTTGGCACCAGCAGTTTTTGGGAGGGGGTAGATGTGCGTGGCAAGTTATTAAGCTGCGTGATTATTGATAAATTGCCGTTTGTCTCGCCCGATGAGCCGCTTTACCGTGCCCGCGCCGACAATATTAGCCGTCAGGGCGGCGATCCTTTTACTCAAGTGTCATTACCTCAAGCGATTATTGCGCTCAAACAAGGGGTTGGACGTTTGATCCGTGACGAAAAGGACTGCGGCGTATTAATCCTGTGTGATAATCGGATTGTGAATCGCGCCTACGGACAGGCATTTTTAAACTCCCTGCCGCCGATGGCGCGCACCCGTGATTTAGATAAAGCCTTGGCGTTCTTGAGAACAATACCTTGACACTCGTCTTATGGTTTACTTGGGATGCTTAAATTTTTCTTATTTTTATGGAATATGAGCGAAGTATTCAGTTGTTAGATATACATTAAGGCGATACAAACGGGGATAAAAAATGCCACCTGTGAGCAATAGATGGCAAACACCCTTGGAGGTGGGTCAAGTGGCATCCTGCCAAATGGTTCCATTCAAAACAAGTTATTCTTCGGCTTTTGGCTTTAGATTTTTAGTGAGTTAATGGCATGCTTTGCAGGCATCAGCAGGTGCTTTTTCTTCATGAGCGATATGGCAATTAGTGCATGTTAAAACACCATCATGCTTAGTATGAGCTTCACCTGCGAGTGTTTTCATTTCGCCATGGCATGATACACATTGCTCATTTTCAAAAACATAATCCGCAGAAGGTGTTTTATCCTTATGGCATGATTCACAGTCTGATCTTTCTGAATGGCTGTCGGCAAGTGATGCCGCCATTAAACTAGTAGAGAAACACAGTGCACACATGAGCATCATCTTTTTAAGCATGTTATTTTCCTTCTTTTATTGTGGGTTAAATTATCATTCTCAAGCCAGCAAATAAGCTCTTATTCGATCATAAAGAGCTAGTGGCGCAATATAAGCAATGTGCAAACATTGCTTTTTTAAATGTCTAATTAGTATTTCTCTTGAAACTTATACCGCTGTTTTATTATTAATGTGTACTGAAATACATTAGGGTTTAACAGAGTTTATTAAGCTTAAGTTAATAGTTTTTTGAGATTTAACTTGGCTTCTTGAATGTATAATAGATTTTTAAGGTGACAAAACGTTGATCGTTATCAAAGGTGAATGGATGAATACTTTTTTAGTTTAAAAGTATGATCAAGATTTTATTGTGGGGGCGATAAATTCGATAATCCAAATCTAAATTTTAAAATTTAGATTTTATTTTAATTTATTTAGGAATTCTAAATTATAGAAATGAATTAATTAGGGATTAACCAGATGACGATTCGTTATTTAAGCAACAAGGGTGCTTGGCTCCCTTGTTGCTTAGCTCTTCAACGATTAGATTTTTAAACCCACCATCAGCTGGTCCAATTGTCCCGCGGTGGCTTGCAACTCATCACAACCCGATACCGATTGGTTCGCCGATTGCTCGACATCGTGGGATTGATTGCGAATTTCCATCAGATTGGTCGCGATTTCGTTAGCTACGGCTGATTGTTCTTCCGCAGACGTGGCAATCAACACACTCATTTCGAACACGTGGCTGCTATGGTGGGCAATCGACTCGAGATCTTTACCCGTTTGCAGTACATGCTGTTTGCCTTCACTTGCTTGACTCACGGTGCGAGACATCACTTGGGTGAGGTTACGTGTGCCTTGTTGCAGCGACTCAATCATGGATTTAATTTCTACCGTTGCAGCTTGCGTGCGGCCAGCAAGGGTTCGTACCTCATCGGCCACTACCGCAAAACCGCGACCCTGTTCGCCAGCACGAGCCGCTTCAATCGCGGCATTGAGGGCGAGTAGGTTAGTTTGTTGCGAGATAGCATTAATGGTCGAAACCACCTCATCAATCTTACTGGCGTTGTCGTTGAGGGTATTGACCGCATTCGATGCAGCAGAAATTTCATCCGACAGTACATCAATTGCGCTTACTGTGGTTTCAATATCCTTAGAGCCCGCATTGACCTGTTGATTCGCCTCTTGGGTTTCGGCGGAGGATTGCTCGGCATTGCGTGCCACTTCTTTTACCGCGGCAGTCATTTCTTCCATCGCCGTGGCTAAGGAGTCGAGGTGCTGACGTTGATTGACCGCAAGGGCTTGTCCTTGCTGAGCCGTACTTCTAAAAGATGAAACCACTTCGCGGATCTTGCTGGTGGATTCTGCTATCTGCTTCACCAAGTTGTGCTGGCGCTCGACTAGCGTGTCGATACTGATAGCTAAGATGCTGAACTCATCTTTGACTTCGAAGAAGTTTAATCGGCCTGTCAAATCCCCAGACGCTGCGCGTTTAAGTGCCATGACTGTGGTGTAGAGTGCACCGCCAACGAAGGTAGAGATGTAGTAGCTAAACAGGAAGAGCACGAATAACAGTACTGCCATCAGGCTGTAGACTAAGATATTGTCATCGGCTAAAAGGGCGTTAAGTTGACGATCATCGACGGGAATGATGGTCAGCATATTTTGATCATTAACCGAGCTAACAGCCCGATTAGGTGAACTGCTGGTATCAATACCGCCCCCACTGCGGGCAAGGGTTTGTGCGCGGCTATCAGCCTCAGAAACTGTAACAATCTGAACATTCTGTAAGCCTTGGCTCAGCTGATTAGGTAAATTTTGGCGTTCTTGCTCGGGTAGCTTGCTAGAAATCTGCGCGGCGAGTTGATTGATTTTCTGGGAAGTGTCTTGGAGCCCATGCAAATGGCTTTCAAGCAGGGTATCCCTAAACTGAGTATTTAAAAATACCGCTAATCCCACAATCATAAACATCGGAACTAGGGCGAGAATTGCAAATTTGGTTTTTAAGGTCATGTGGATAAGGTATTGATCTATCCAGCGAAATTTAACTTCTTTCATTAGCGCCTCGATAAATTGGGCTGTGACCAAATGGATATCGGTCGATTTGCCATAGACTTTATGTTTTTCTGCTTAGTAAGCTGTTGCTTGTATTATTGTTGTCCAATTGCGGCATTTTTGTTTGTTTTGCAGCAATTTTGGCAAGGTACAAACATAAGTTTACAGTTTAGTTACATGTGTCGCCAGTGGTTAGTGCGTGATCACGTGACTGCTGTAAAAATCGACAAATGTCTTTCCAAGGCGATCAACTTGGAAGGTTTGTTGGGATAACACATGAATTTGCATGATAAAAACCCCGAATAAGCCCTAGTAATATGCCGCTCGCTCGCGTAAAATTTCTCTCCTTTTATTTCGTTATAGCTAGCAAAGCGTCTGGCATTAACGCCCGATAACCTGAGCACCGAAATAGCCTGAAAGTTTGGCGCCCATAGCACTTGTTTATCAAGCGCGACTATGCAGTGGAAGAGAAAATGCAGCAGTTAACTGAGATCGTAGAACAAGCCTTAGTCATTATTGACCAGGCCAGTGATCTAAAAGCACTGGATGATATCCGTGTCGATTACCTAGGTAAGAAAGGTAAGATCACCGACATGATGAAAATGATGGGCAGCTTAAGTCCTGAAGAAAAACCCGCTTTTGGTCAGGCGGTCAATGATGCGAAACAGGCCATTCAACAGAAATTAACTGAGCGCATCGACGTCCTGAGAAGTGCAGAGCTAGAAGCCAAATTAATTGCCGAAAAGATTGATGTGACGCTACCTGGTCGCACTATCGAAATCGGTGGTTTACACCCAGTGACGCGCACCATTGAACGTATCGAAACCTTTTTTGGGGAATTAGGGTTTTCGGTAAAACAAGGCCCTGAAATCGAAGATGATTTCCATAACTTCGACGCCTTGAATATCTCTGAGCACCACCCAGCGCGTGCCGACCACGATACGTTTTATTTTAATCCTAAGCTGATGTTGCGTACCCAAACCTCGGGCGTGCAAATTCGTACTATGGAAACGGAAAAGCCGCCACTGCGGATTATTTCACCGGGTCGTGTGTATCGTAACGATTACGACCAAACTCACACACCAATGTTCCACCAAGTGGAAGGTTTGCTGGTAGATGAAAACGTTAACTTCGCCGAATTAAAAGGCGTGTTGCATGATTTCCTGCGTAACTTCTTTGAGGAAGATTTGCAGGTGCGTTTCCGTCCTTCTTACTTCCCATTCACTGAGCCTTCAGCCGAAGTGGACGTAATGGGTAAAAACGGCAAATGGTTAGAAGTGTTAGGCTGCGGTATGGTGCACCCAAATGTGCTGCGTAGCGTTGGCATCGATCCAGAAAAATACTCTGGTTTTGCTTTTGGTATGGGCGTTGAGCGTTTAACTATGCTGCGTTACGGCGTAAACGATCTACGAGCGTTTTTCGAAAACGACCTGCGTTTCCTGAAGCAATTTAAATAACGGAGCTGTATAGCATGAAATTTAGCGAATCTTGGCTTCGTGAGTGGGTCAATCCTGCCGTTAGCCGTGAAGCATTATCCCACCAGATCACTATGGCTGGCCTCGAAGTCGATGGCGTTGATGCCGTGGCTGCCGAGTTCAACGGCGTTGTGGTTGGTGAAGTGGTCGAATGTGGCCAGCACCCCGATGCAGACAAACTGCGCGTGACTAAAGTCAGTGTCGGCAGTGGTGAGCTTATCGATATCGTCTGTGGCGCACCAAACTGCCGCCAAGGCTTAAAAGTTGCCGTAGCAATGGTTGGCGCGGTGCTGCCAGGCGATTTTAAAATTAAGAAGGCTAAGCTGCGTGGTATGCCTTCAGAAGGCATGCTGTGTTCATACAGCGAGCTGGGTATTGATATCGATAGCGATGGCATTATCGAACTGCCATTAGATGCGCCATTAGGCAAGGATTTACGTGAGTATCTCCAGCTTGATGATGCTGTGATAGAAGTGGATTTAACCGCTAACCGTGCCGATTGCTTAGGTATGGTAGGTTTGGCCCGTGAAGTTGGCGTGTTAAACCGTCAAGCGGTAACCGAGCCACAGTGGCAAGCCGTGACGCCAACCACTGATGCCAAAGTGGCTATTAATGTGAAGGAAACCGCAGCTTGCCCACGCTACTTAGGTCGTGTGGTGAAGAATGTGAACGTGAAAGCGGCTACGCCATTATGGATGCAGGAAAAACTGCGTCGCAGTGGTATCCGCTCAATCGATCCTATCGTCGATATCACTAACTTCGTGTTAGTTGAATTCGGTCAACCTATGCACGCCTTCGACCTTGCCAAGCTGACTGGCGATATCCAAGTGCGTTTAGGCAATGGCGAAGAGAAAATCACCCTGCTCGATGGCAGCGAAGTGACCATTCCAAGTGATACCTTAGTGATTGCCGACGATGCCCGTCCACTAGCGCTTGCTGGCGTATTTGGTGGCGAATATTCGGGTGTGAGCGACACTACCCAAGACATACTGCTTGAATGTGCGTTCTTCGCGCCGTTAGCGATTATGGGTAAGTCACGCCGTTTAGGTCTGCATACCGATTCATCACACCGTTTCGAACGTGGTGTTGACCCTGATATGCAGCACAAAGTTATGGACCGTGCGACTCGCTTAGTGCTGGATATTTGCGGCGGTGAAGCGGGTCCTGTGGTTGAAGCCAAATCTGACGCTGACTTACCAAAGCCTGCGCAAATTCTATTGCGTCGCAGCAAGTTAGATAAAATTCTGGGTCACCATGTTCCCGATAGCGACGTGGTTGAAATCCTCGAACGTTTAGGTTTCGGCGTCGTTGCAGGTGAGGGAAGTTGGCAGGTCACCACTGCGACGTATCGCTTCGATATGGCGATTGAAGAAGACTTAATCGAAGAAGTTGCTCGTATCTACGGTTACAACAACATTCCAAACGTTGCGCCCGTGGCGTCACTGCGGATGTCAGACCATAAAGAAACCGACTTAAGCCTCAAGCGCGTACGTTCGCTGTTAGTGGCCCGTGGTTTCCAAGAGGCAGTGACTTACAGTTTCGTCGATCCTAAGCTGCAAAATCTGGTTCACCCAGGTGAGCAAGCCATGGTGTTACCGAACCCGATTTCTAGCGAAATGTCGGCCATGCGGTTGTCGATGTTCACTGGATTATTGACTGCGGTTGGCTACAACCAAAGTCGTCAACAGGGTCGTGTGAGACTTTTTGAAACTGGCCTGCGCTTTGTTCCTGATATTCATGCAGAATCCGGTGTAAGACAGCAAGCAATGCTCGGTTGCGTCATTACAGGGCTTCAAAATGACGAACATTGGTCAATGGAATCGAAAACCGTTGATTTTTTCGACCTTAAAGGTGATTTAGAAGCAATTATCGGCTTGACAGTTTCCGCATCAGAATTTAGCTTTAGAGTAGCGACGCATTCTGCTCTTCATCCAGGGCAATGTGCTGAAATATTGAGAAATGATCGAGTGATCGGTCATATAGGTGCTATCCATCCTAGTTTGGAGAAGCCTTTTGGACTCAATGGTAAAACCATCGTTTTTGAGTTGGAATTGGATGCTTTATTGCATACCAGTTTACCGCTAGCCCAAGCTGTATCTAAGTTCCCGGCTAATCGTCGTGACATCGCAGTAGTCGTAGATGAAAGTGTATCTGCAGGCGATGTAATGAAATTGATAAGAAAAGTTGGCGAAAATCAGTTGGTTGGCATAAACTTGTTCGATGTATACTTAGGTAAAGGTGTTGAGCCCGGCAAGAAGAGCTTGGCGATAGCACTTACATTACAAGACACTACTCGTACACTTGAGGAAAAAGAGATCGCTGAAACTGTTGATTCAGTTGTTTCTGCCCTGAAGACCGAGTTCAACGCATCGTTGAGGGATTAAAGTATGGCACTTACCAAAGCCGAAATGGCAGAACATCTTTTTGAAACACTCGGTATAAACAAGCGTGTAGCCAAAGAGATGGTTGAGTCGTTCTTTGAAGAAATTCGAGGCGCACTTGAAAGTGGTGAGCAGGTCAAGTTATCTGGCTTTGGCAACTTTGACCTTAGGGATAAGAATCAAAGACCGGGAAGGAACCCAAAAACAGGCGAGGATATCCCGATTTCCGCTCGCCGTGTCGTGACCTTCCGTCCCGGCCAGAAACTGAAAACTCGCGTAGAAGCTTCTAACGCGGGCAAGTAATTTTAGATGTTCGACAGTAAAGCCACTCCTTCGTGAGTGGCTTTACTATTTTCTTTTTATGGTAAATGACTTTTCCACTGTCTGAGGTGATTTCTTTGTCAAGACAGCCCAAACATTTTGACCGACGTTTTCAATTGGCGTTATTGCACCCTAAATATTGGGTTACTTGGTTGGCGATCGGTCTATTAGTGATTTTTGGGATCATGCCCGCGTGGCTGCGTGATCCTATTGCTAGAACCTTGGCCAAACTGGTGGCGCCTATTGCGAAAAAGCCGATAGGTATTGCCAGGGCGAACTTAAAGGCGTGTTTCCCTGAAAAATCCGCCGCAGAAATAGAAGCCTTAATTGATGACAACGTGCAGAACTTCGTATTAGTGCTGTTATCGCAAGGTGAGCTGTTGGTACGATCTAAGGCGCATTTACGCCGCCGTGTGAATTTGATGGGCTTTGAGCATGTACAAGCGGCGCAAGCAGTAGGGCAGCCGGTGATATTTATCATGCCCCATGTGTGGCCTATTGATTATGCTGGGCTGAGGTTAAACCTCGATTTGCCCATGGTCACTATGGCAAAGGCCCATAAAAACGCGTTATTTAACTGGTTTAATAATCGAGTACGTAGCAGTTGTGGTGGCCACGTTTATATGCGGGAGGCCGGAATTCGCGCCTTATTAGCAGAGCTCAAGCAGAACAATAGCTTTTTCTACCTGCCCGATGAGGATTTAGGCCCAGATCAGAGTGTATTTACCCCGTTTTTAGGCACAGTCAAAGCGACATTACCCGTAGTTGGCCGATTAGCTCAGGCGGGAAATGCCCAAGTGCTACCGGTGAAAATTGGTTATAACCAAGCTTCACGCCAGTTTGATTTAACTGTGATGCCCGCCATTGCCGCCGAAGACATGGTCGGTAAGGAAAACGAGGCGTTAGCACTGAATAAAGCGGTTGAGCAAGTGATACTCGCTTATCCAGAGCAGTATATGTGGTTCCTAAGATTGCTAAAGACTCGCCCTGAAGGGCAAGCCTCAATTTATCAGTAAGCGTTTATTGCTTATTGTAAACCCGAATAATAATGGCTTTAAGTGTGTAGACTTAAAGCCATTTTTATCACTGAAGCCGAGCTTGTAATCGATTAAATATCCTCTGCTTGCTCCATTTCGAGCTGCATCAGCAGCATATCTTCACCCTCTAATACCCGCGTATGATAACTGTTACAGGCGGGGCACACGATTGAACGCTCACCGAGCACCGACTCTTGTTGGCAATCTGCACATTTGATCACTAGTGGCTGTAGTGTCATGCAAAGCTCGGCTTCGCGGCAGATCCCATCGAGTTTAAAGGTCTCAAACGCCGTTTGAAGTAGGGTGGGTTCGACACCGCTCATTACACCGAGTTTGATTGCTACCCGAGTAATTTTAGTTGCTTGATTTGCCCGTGCATGTTGCTCGCACTGTTCAATTAAGGCGCTTACTATAGAATACTCGTGCATTAACAAATCCTTGGTAGCAATTCACCTTGAGGCAAGTCTAAGTAACGTTTGGTATTCCATGGCGTTCTTAAGATCACTTTTCCGGGTAATTCGTCGCTGACGGTACCGATGATGGCCGCCTGCTCGCAGTGACCAAATCGTTGCATAATTTCTAACGCACCAAGGGCGATATCGTTGGGAACGGCCAGGATAAAGGTGCCTTCATTGGCTAAATCCATTGGCTCAAAGCCATAGAGTTCACACAAGCCTTTGACCTCATCACAAACCGGGATGCTCGCCTCATTAACTGTGATGCCTACATTGGCGGCAACGGCCCATTCATTTAATACGGCAGAGAGCCCGCCGCGGGTGGCATCGCGCATAGCATGCAGTGGAATATTAGCAGCGATCAATTGCTCCACGACTGGCCAGAGCGTGGCACAATCGCTTTGTAGCGTGGACTCGAGGGTAAGACCCTCACGCGCCATCAAAATAGCCGCGCCATGGCAGCCGACATCACGGGAGACAATAATCGCATCGCCGGGCGCGACATTGGCCGCCGAGATATTCGGACGTAAAATACGCCCAATGCCTGATGTATTGATAAATAAGCCATCGGCGCAGCCCTTAGGTACTACTTTGGTGTCGCCACAAACAATTCTAGCCCCACTTTGTTTCAGCTCTTTGGCCATACTGCGTACAATTGTGGTTAAGTCTTTGAGCGAAAAACCTTCTTCGATGATCACGCTACAGCTTAAATATTGAGGCTCAGCACCCATCATGGCGAGATCGTTAACAGTGCCAGCAATCGCCAGCTTACCGATATCACCACCGGCAAAAAACAACGGAGATACAGTGAAAGAGTCCGTCGTAAAGGCCGTCGCACCCTGTAATTCAAGTTTTGCGGCGTCTTCTTCGCTACGCAAAATCGGGTTATCGAATTCGGCAAAAAACAGATCGCGGATGAGTTTATTCATCTCTTTACCGCCACCACCGTGGCTGAGTTGAATCGCTTTCTCTTTGGTTGATACATCAGCCATGATGTTGCTCCTTGCTATCGATGCCTTGATAGCGGTAATAAGCATTACAAGCGCCTTCGGAGCTGACCATGCAGCTACCGAGAGGGGTTTCGGGATTGCAGCCGCGGCCAAAGACTTTGCAGTCCTTCGGTTTGGCGAGTCCACGTAGAATATCGCCGCACTGGCAAGCCTTATGATCATCAATCTCTTTGACGGGCAATCTGTCTTTAAAGCGCAGCTCTGCGTCCCTGTGTGCGTATTCATCCCTTAATTGCAGCGCAGAGTTGGGGATTGGTCCAAGCCCGCGCCAACGAAATTGCGGTCTGATCTGGAAAAACTGTTCAACTTTTGCCTGTGCGGCAAGATTACCTTGCTCAGATACAGCGCGGCTGTATTGGATATCGAGTTCTGCCTTGCCTGCGGCCTTTTGACGCACGATGCGCAGGATAGACTCCATGACATCCACGGGCTCAAAACCTGAAACCACTACCGGTGTGCCGTATTGCTCTACGGCAGGGCGATAGATTTTGGCGCCACTGATCACGCTGACGTGTGCTGGGCCAATAAAGGCATTGACCCTCGCATTAGGATCGTGCATCACGGCATCAATTGCGGGTGGGACTAATACATGGTTGATATGAAAAAACAAATTCGCCAGCTTTTCCTGCTCTGCCAGTTGCAACAATATTGCCGTCATTGGGGTGGAAGTTTCAAATCCAATGGCGAAAAACACCACGGTTTTATTTGGATTATCACGGGCAATTTTGAGCGTGTCTAAAGGGTCATAGATAGGCCGAATATCACAGCCTTTGGCTCTGAAACTGGCAAGTGAACCTTGGGAGCCGGGGACGCGGATCATATCGCCTAGCGTCACTAATATCACATCTTCCTGCTGGGCAAGCACTGCGGCTTGATCGATCCGCTCTTTAGGCATAATGCATACAGGGCAACCGGGGCCGTGGATAAACTCAATGTTATCCGGCAGCAAATCCAGTAAGCCGTATTTCATTATGGTGTGGGTATGGCCGCCACACACTTCCATAATGTTGATTTGTTGATCGAGTGAGTGAGCGACCTGGGCAATATCCTTTGCAAGCGAGGCAATGGTTTGGGGATCGCGAAAGCCTTGATAAAGTTGTTTTAATTCAAGCATGTTCAATCCTTGTCGCAGTGTATCGTCTGTGGTTTGTGATCGTTTACAACTGCGGCTGTTGCTTAATGCGTGGTTTCATTTTCAAGTTTTGCGACTATCTCTTGATATAATTCAAGGCTTTGCAGAGCATCATTGCGATCAATTTTATTCATCACAAAACCGATATGAATGAGCACATAATCACCAATAGCCAAGGGTTCAGTCATAAGATGGCTGCTGACATCGCGTCTTACGCCTAAGGTATCGACGGTTACAGATTGGCGCTCGTTATCAACTGCTACCACTTGTGAGGGGATTGATAGGCACATTATTGTGACTCTCCCACAGTGTTTCGGCGCAGATTTTCATTTAGCCAAGCGGCAACGGCATGCATGGAATCGCCATTTTTAATCGAGACTTCGAGTATTTGAGTGTCGGGATTGAGTTTTTTAAGCTGGGCTTTGGCCTCGTCGACACTGAAATCGAAGTAGGGTAATAGGTCACATTTTGTGATCAGAACCAGGTCAGCACGGCGGAACATTACTGGATATTTTTCAATCTTATCATCGCCTTCGGGAACGGAGAGCAGCACGATATTTTTATGGGTGCCCACATCATAACTGGCGGGGCAGACGAGGTTGCCCACGTTTTCCACAAAGCAAATATCTAACCCTTCCAGCGGCAAGTGATGCAAAGCACCATGCACCATAAAGGCGTCAAGGTGGCATGCACTGCCAGTTTGAATTTGATGGGCTGTAATGCCCTTTGCGATTAAGCGGTCAGCATCACGGGAGGTCTCTAAATCGCCTTCAATAACGGCGTAATTAAGTTTTGTGTACTCTTTTAAGTGCTCAAGCAAGGTCGTTTTGCCGCTACCTGGGCTACTCATTAGATTGAAGGCGGTAATATGGTGAGCCTCGAAATGGGCTCGGTTGTGGGCAGCTTCTACGTCATTTTTATCGAGAATTTTATGGATCACCGACAAGGTTTTTTTATCGTTAAGCTGAGGATTGGTATGCAATTCCTGATGTTTATGGCTGTGTTCGTGGGAATGACCTGTATGGTGATCATGCCCTTGTTGAATCGCAGAGTGGCGGGGTAGAGAGCAGCCGCAGTCTTTACACATCTTGTCATTCTCCTTGTTCTCGTCACAGATTTGAGCTGTTGTCCGAACAATATGGTGATGCTATCGAATAGGGTTAATTTGATTACGCTAATGTTAAGTGTGATACAAATCCTTAAAGGAATCTTTGATGTTCGTCAGGTTATTAGGTCGTTTTGACCCTGATCAATCAGATTTTGGCCATTTGGTCACGGCGCATATCAAGCTCTACGAAGATATGTCATAGCAGCGGTTTATTTGTGGTTTTTATCCATTGCCTCTTGATGAATTCCATACCAAAGCTGGCCAAGGGCGATACCGCCATCGTTAACGGGGATATGTTTGTTGGGGAGCACGGTATTGCCTTGGAGATGAAGTTTACTGAGGCAATATTCGAGCAGATATTGGTTTTGAAATACTCCGCCACATAGCGCAATGGGCAGTGATGGATAGCGCGCAGCATAACTACAAATAGCATCTCCAAGACTATGTAAAAACGCGCGGGCGATAATGCTTTGCCTGTGGGAGGAAAGTGGCGCCTCAGTGATGTGCACGATAAGCTGTTTAAACAGTTGGCTACTACACCAAACTTGCATTTGTTGCGGGTCATCCTCTGATGAACTCAGTGGTAAATTGAGGATAAGTGGTGGTAGATGTTGTTTATCGGCGCGTCTTGCTGCGGCTTCTATCAGCATGCCCGCTTGGCCTTCAAATTGTGTGGTGTCAATCAATCCTAAGGCGCAGGCGAGGGCATCAAATAATCGGCCAACCGATGAGCTTTTAATCGTATTGCCACTTTGCCAGATCCGGTGCAAATTGCTTAACGTTAAGGGTGTCAGGCTTTTTAGGATCGGTAAATCTAAGGTTTGTACCGCCGCTAAACTCATTTGTTCAAACAGCAGTGCCAGTAATAATCGCACAGGCTGTTTTATTGCTTGCTCACCGCCCAGTAGGGAGATGGCTTCAAAATGGGCTAAGCGCTCAGCTTTGTCTAACCAGGTCAATAACACTTCACCGCCCCAGAGACTGCCATCATCGCCAAGACCAGTACCGTCAAAACTAAAGCCTAATACCGGATCTTGATATTGATTGATGGCCATGACGCTAAGCACGTGGGCATGGTGATGTTGCACGCTTAAGGTTTGGATTGAACCAGAGGCTCCACTCTGTGTATCAAGGCTTTTCTGTTGCTGCGCTTCTGCCCAACGCGATGGTGCATAGTCTGGGTGCTTATCATGGACAATCAGCTCTGGACTGAAATGATACAGGCGGGCGAAGGTGCCTAAGGTGCGCTCGAAATACTGCTCGGCACTGACACTAAAAAGATCGCCAATATGCGGACTTAAAAACACATTTGCACCAAATCCGAAAGCGATAGCATTTTTTTGCTGTGCTCCAACGGCGAGGATTGAGCGTGTTAGTGGCGCTGTTAATGGAAAACTTAATGGCGCATAACCCCGGGCTAGACGCAGCACTTGCACCTGCGGCGTATTGTCATTCGGCAGTTGAATAAGTTGCACAACACTGTCATCACAGCCGTTGAGTATTGGTCGGTTATGATCGACGATGGCATCCACCACATGCCCAAGTTGGCTGATAAGCGCATCGCAATCGGTGATAATGGGCTCGCCCGACACATTGGCACTGGTGGCCACTAGCGGGCCATTAAATTGGCTAAGCAGTAAGTGATGCAGTGGCGTATAAGGTAAAAATACACCCAGCTTGGGGATATTGGGTGCGATTTCGGGGCTAAGGTCATGCTCATCCAACGCTTGCATCAATACGATGGGCCGTTCTGGCGAGCTTAAGGTTTGCCACTCCGCCTCAGTGCCTGTAACGTACTGTTTTGCCCTTTCAATACTCGGCATCATTACCGCCAGCGGCTTTGCCTTACGCTGTTTTCGCTGCCGTAGTTGACTCACTGCGAAGCTGTTTCTCGCGTCACACATCAAGTGGAATCCGCCGAGCCCTTTAATGGCGAGGATGTGTCCTTGTGCAAGCTTATTGGCCGCAGCGGCCAATACCGCCATGCTGTTGTTTTGCGAGTGGAGCAAGGGCGTCAATGCGATTAGCTCACCCTGAGGTGTTTTTAAACTCAGGTGTGGGCCACATTTTGGGCAACTGACGGGCTGAGCGTGGTATCTGCGATTTAATGGATCTTGATAGGCCTTGGCGCAATCGGGGCACATAGCGAAATCTGCCATGGCGGTATGATGGCGATCATAGGGTAAGGCATTGATAATCGTGTATCTTGGGCCGCAATTGGTGCAATTAGTAAAGGCATAGCCAAAGTGGCGATCCTGTGGATTGCGCATATCGCCTAGGCAATCCTGGCAGGTACTTTTGTCGGCCGACACGGCAACGAGTGCTGCTAAGCTAGGGTCTTTTGTTTCATCACTTTGGCTATCGCTTTGAACAATCTCGAAGTGTGTCTCCGCTAATTTTACCGCTAGCTGTCCATGGGTTATATGGTCGATACGTGCCAGTGGTGGCGGGTTAGTTGCTAACTCTTGGATAAAAATATCCAGTTTTGCGCTCGGTCCTTGCAGTTCTATCATCACGCCCTTGGCATTATTGAGTACTGTGCCAGTGAGTTGCAAATCGGTTGCCCAGCGGTAGACAAAAGGCCGAAAACCCACGCCTTGTACTATGCCAGTGATATGCAGTTGGCGACGTTCAATCATATCCTGTTGGTTAGCGGATGAGGCTGCTTGTTTCAATTTCAGTCTTCTTTTAGGTTTGTTCGCAACATTAGAAGATAACAATCTATCCTCTAATGTTGCGATATCTCTGGGGCAAACACGAATGTTAAGTATTTATCCAAGGGTGTTTAATTGCCGCTGCTTAACATACAGCGCACCTACAGCAAGGTTATCTCCCTCTAAGTCGAGACTACGATTGACCAGTAACGGGAAGTTTTTACCTAAGCGTAAACTCATGCGTTTACAGAGGGTTTCGTTAGCTAACTCATTACCCGCTAAAGCAATTGTCTGTACTCCAATATTTAAGTCTATATGCTCAAGCCAATTAGCAAGGTAATCGGCGAGGGAGTCCTGCATCGCAAAAGCCAGTTGGCTTGGGTCGCTGTGGCCAGCCACTCTAAAGCTCAGTAGTGTGCCAAGGGTTTTGCACCAATTAAGGCTCCGATGGGCTTCGCCTTTGGTGAGAGGGTAATCGATGCGCGGTGCATTCGCTCCCTGATAACGCATGGCCGCTGCCATGAGAGCATCGCTCAAATAGTCTTGTGACTGGGTTTCTTCCTGCGGATTCAAACCAATCAATATCGCGGCAATTGCCCATAGGCTCTGAAGATTATCGCGTCTGCCGTTAAGTTTTAGGCTCAGCAGCTTTAAGTAGTCTTCTGGAAACAAGCTCTTAAATTTTTGCGCGACGGCTTTTTGTGGACTGCTGTCGAGGCAATGGAAAATCTCGTAACCATTGTCGGGCAGTTCGGGCAGGGCAAAAAACAGTGAAGTGTCGCCTTTATTATCGCAGGTGACAATTTGGCTCGGATGAGCATGGCTTAAGTAAATCACCGCCGCATTTTTGGCTTGCTTATGGCTGGTAAATTTACCATTTAGCAGTGCAGCAAAGAGCGCTGCATCGGTAATCGTATGATCTTCTTGATCACCTTCGTAATTCGTCTCACTCTCTACTGAGGATAAGACTTGTACGCTAAGCGTGCCTTGGTGCGAGCGTGTTTTTTTATGCGCTTGCCATTGTGCTTTAAAACCGAGAAAGCGAATGTCTTCCCTTAACGGCTCCGGCGCATTGAAATGTTTGCTGATGTTATTAGCATTATCTCCATCTTGGTGGGACAACTGGGCCCATGCGCCATCAACCCAAGCTAATTTGGGCCTATGGTGCTGACCTTGAAGATAAACCCAATCAATTCCTTTTTGCCGCAAAATTTCGCTAAGGACCGCTACCACGCGACTATAGCCAAAACAAATATCGTATAGCGGCGCAAATAGTTTTTGGTGATCTTGAATGGGTCTTGCGCAAATAAGCGGTTTTTCAATGCTGGATAGCGCAACGACTTGATGATCCTTTAAGCAAAAATGTGCATTTAAGGTGTTTGGATTACAGATCAGCAGTTGTGGTCTGCTGGCATCGCGAGCAAACGGTTCTAAGCTTAGCGCTATACCTTCACAGCTTAACGCTAATGAGCCTTGGGTTATTAACTGCTCAGCCATGGCTTTAAGATCGGTTAGCGTGAGGGCTTTTTGGGCAGGGGTTAAGCGGGTTTCACCGTGGCAACAGGAACAGGTTAAATCAATAGCACCAAATTGCGCCGCTTGATTATCGCCAAACAGGGGATAACATTGCTGGCAAAAAGCGGCAACCGATTTATCCATTTGGGGATCATGAGTCTCCAATAAGGTGCGCTGGCCTTGTGGCTCATCGATAACTTTAATGCCTGAGTCAACCAACCAAACAGACATTAAAAAGTCAGCGGCAATCGCATCGGCCAATTGCTCTAGCAGCGCTTGTTCACCTTGGGCTTCAATAAAATAGGTTTGTGGACCAAAATCATTGTGGTTGTCGCAACCAATGCTAATATTCAGCGCATCATAATTTAGGTATTGATTACATAAATGCGCATATAAGGGCACCTGACGTGAGCAGGTAAAATCAAATCTGATGTTTTTCATCTTCTATATTTTCACCAAGAGTGACACCACGTTTATAGGAGTCGGGGATCAGCGAGTCGATACTATGATCGGCAATGCGTGTCGCAGTGAATCCAAGGGAGGCTAAGTGGGATAACAGGGTGCGCTCCATCAAAGGAACTGCGGATGCAACTTTGGGGGTGAGGCCGAGAGTCATAGGTTCAAGCACGGTTGGAGTAACACCTAATACAAAGGTTTTTGGCCTGTCGCCAACCATTTCCATCATGTTTAGGGTTTGTAGCATTTCGACTTCATGGGCGCTGCCTTGCCAGTCAATTTCCTGCGGGGCTTTATCAAAGTCGAAGAAATAGACCTCACCCGCTTCGACGCCATTGGCATTGACAGTATCGACCACGATCAAATAATCGTATTGGCAAATAATCGGAATGAGTCCCTGGGCTAAGGTGCCGCCATCGAGCATCTCGAGCTGATGGGACTCGTGTGTAAACTGATAATTCTCAGTGATGTAATTGACAAAATGTACGCCGATGCCTTCATCGGCGTACAGGACATTGCCAATACCCAGTAGCAATATCTTCATTGGACTCCTAGTGGTGTGAGTCTGGTTTCGGGTAGTCGTAACCAGAGACAATTGAGTCAACTGAGTTATGTTTGAAGCGTATCCCTGACCAAACCGCCATATAGACGTGGATAACCACAAAGATAACGAATGCCCAAGTGAGGTAGTGGTGCCAAATTCTCACCTGTGCCAGCCCGCCCATTTGTGCGGTGATCCAAGCTGCACTGCTCCAAAGCATGCCACCTAAACCTTCATGGTAGACATTGGCATACAGTACGAGACCAGTAATACATATCACAAGCGCAACAAAGGAGATTGCTACATAGGTCACAAATTGCAGTGGCCCGTAAACGCCAGCTTTATGTAAATGTCCCATCCAAATGTAAGATTTTAGTTGGGTAATCCAGCTCTTAATGCTCATCACATCACGAAACGAGCGTCGCTCGATATCGCTACGACTGAAAAAATACAAGTAGAAGCGAGCCAAGGTGACTGCGGTTAAGATAAAACCGCAGATCAAATGGGCAAAACGGATCCAACCTTGTACTAATACATCCGTACTTTCGGGCGCCACAAGAAACGGCCAAGCAATATAGAATCCGGTGATCACCAGCACTAAAATAGTCAGTGCCCGTAACCAGTGGAAAATCCGTATCGCAGGACTAAAAACCAGTGTCCGAATGCGGGTTTCAGAATGGTTCATGTTGCGTTCCCTCCCTCGTTGTTATTGACCATTGGGGCTGACACGGAACTCGCTCAATGCCTGACCTTTAAAATCCATCACGTGTACAGAACACGCCATGCAAGGGTCAAATGAGTGAATAATACGTATCACCTCAAGGGGTTTAGTGGGATCTTCCAGTTTCAAACCAATCAGTGAGGCTTCATAGGGGCCTATCTTGCCATTAGCATCCACGGGACCTGCGTTCCAGGTAGTAGGCACCACGGCTTGATAGTTCTCAATGACACCATTTTTGATTCGGATCCAGTGGCTTAGCATGCCGCGGGGCGCTTCAATCATGGCGTGACCCACATACTCTTTACTTGGATCGATATGGGGTTTCACATAGGTGGTTTCATCTGACTGAATATTTGTTAACAAGGCATCGAAGGTTTTCAGGCCTTCCTGCGCGACGATCACGGTTTGCAGCATCCGCGCAGCCGTACGGCCTAGGGTAGTGAAGAGTGCTTCTACTGGGAGACCTGTGCGTGCAAGCAAAGCATTGACGGCATCGACAACCACTTTATTGCCACGGGCATAACTGACTAATAAGCAAGACAGTGGGCCCACTTCGACAGGTTCACCTTGATAACGAGGTGATTTCACCCAAGAGTATTTACCATCACCATCTAAAGTTGGCAGTTTGCCATAAACCGTATCCCGCTCAACAAAGCCGGTATAGTTTGGAATGGTGGTGCCATCATACGGATGTTGCGGCGCATCAGCATTGTACCAAGCGTGGCTGACATCTTCGGCGATAAGATCAGGGTTAATATCACTCACACCTGCTAAATCGCCATTCATAATCACGCCTTGGTCGAACATATATTCGCCATTAGCGAGCACAAAGTCATGGGTAGCCATGAAGTTTTTAACATTGACGCCGCCTAGCACGCTAGGCTCAGTACCAAAGGCTTCGGCTGCCATCACGATATCGGCTTGATAAGCACGCAGGATAAAGTCTGTTACGATTGCGTGTTTTTGCTTCCATTCTTGCAGACGTGCAGGGCTCAACATATCGCGTACAGAAGTCACGCCACCGACAACTAATGATTGAGGATGTGGCTGTTTACCGCCGAATATTGCAAGCATTTCGGCAGCAACCCTTTGTACTTCAAGGGCTTTAAGGTAGTGAGATAGAGCAATCAGGTTTTGTTCAGGGGTAAACTTATAGGTGCCATTACCCCAATAAGCGTTGGCGAATGGACCAAGTTTTCCGGTTTCTACAAAGCCTTTTACGCGCTCTTGCACAGCCCTTAATTCACCTTCGCCAGCGGCGATAGGCTTATCGGTATATTTGAGGGCGACTTGGGCGGCCTTAGCGGGGTCTGCACTGAGTGCTGAAACCACATCAACCCAATCTAAGCCATGGAGATGATAGAAGTGCACTATATGGTCATGCATATAGAGCGATGTTTGCATTAGCGAGCGAAGATACTTTGCATTCAAGGGAATTTGAATCCCTAAAGCATTTTCCACCGCTTCGGTACCACAGCGATAGTGCGAATAAGTACATACACCACAGATACGTTGCACAATGAGGCCCACGTCCATAGGCGTACGGCCTTTGAGAATAACTTCAATACCACGCCATAACGTAGAGGATGACCATGCTTTGTTGATGACATTATTCTCATCAACTTCAACTTCGATACGTAAGTGACCCTCGATACGGGTGATAGGGTCGATAACAACGCGCTTGCTCATGGGTTATTCCTCCAGCGGCTTGGCAAAAATACTGGCAACAGCGTGGGCTCCAATGCCGACGACAGTCGCGCCTAAAATCACCGCACCGACGGTGTCTGCGGTTGCATCCAATCCATGGAGCAGTTGACGACCAAGGGGTTTTTCAAAGTCAGCCATATCGTCCCAGAAATTAGGTTCTGAGCAGCCCATACAACCATGACCAGCTAACACAGGCCAACTGGTATGGTGATTGAAGCGTTCAGTGGGGCAGTTGTTATAGGTATAAGGTCCTTTACAGCCCACTTTATAGAGGCAGTAGCCTTCTTTTGCACCGTGATCGCCAAATTCTTCAACGAATTCACCGGCATCAAAACGGCCACGACGTTCACAGTTATCATGTACCCGTGCGCCATAAGCCCATTTTGGACGATTGAACATATCCAGTGCAGGTAATTTGCCGAACATGATGAAGTACATCAAAGTACCGACAATGTTCTTTTCACTTGGTGGGCAACCGCCTAAGTTAATCACGGGTTTGCTTACAACTTCGTGCACGCCCTTAGCCCCTGTGGGGTTCGGGTAGGCGGCTTGTACACCACCGAAGGATGCACAGGTGCCCACAGAGATAATCGCTGCGGCGCCTTCGGCGGCATGTTTGATAATTTCTAAGCCTGTATGGCCTTTACAGCCCACGGTCAAGAAGCTGCCGTTATTGGCGGTCGGTATCGCGCCTTCCACCGCGAGCAGGTAGCGACCCTTGTAGGTTTCTAAGGCGTGCTCGAGGTTTTCCTCTGCTTGCCAACCCGCAGCTGCCATCAAGGTTTCGTGATATTCCAAGGAGATATGATCGAAGATCAGCGAATCTAGGTTGGGGGTGTCGGCACGAACTAAGGATTCGGAGCAGCCAGTACATTCAGCCATATGTAACCAAATTAAGGGTACACGGTCGGCTAATTCGGCGGCCTCTGCAACTAAGTTACTAAAGGGGAGTGGTAGGGCGAGCATACCCGTTACCATCGCACTCCATTTCATGAAGTCACGGCGTGTGATGCCATGTTGTTGTAATTTATCGAGTAATGTCTGCTGTTGACGGGGAGCTAATTGGCGCAACGCATCTAAGCGCGCCTTTCCCTGTTCATAGAGGGCTGCATGTGTGTCCATGGGTCAACCTTTTGTTGTTGGAATGTAAATTGTTAAGGGTTTACATAATTGACACATGCAGTTTAGGCGCTAGGCACTAGAAAATTATTGATGCATATCAAGAATTTTTCAGAGATGTGATTAAACTGATTTTGACATTAAATTAACATGATTCAGATCTAATTTCGATTTTGCTAATGGGACAAAATGTCTCACTTTTAACATTTTTGCCGTTAGAGCTCACTTTCCAACCAATTGATGGCTCAGATGTCCATGTGGCATAAAGACTTTATTTATTCTTTTTAAGTTTAAGCAAACCTTAAGATTCAGTTAATAAATTCGAACTGTATTGTGATAAATGGATAGCCTATGAAAAAACTCGTGTTGTTCCTCGGATTATTTAACCTCAGATCTGGTTAAGCCAGCACTAAATTAGAGCTATCTAACAGTTCAAGCTCCTGAGCTGTTAGATTTAACGATGGCTTTTCTTCTTTTAAACAATATGCAATCAATCCACCAAGTAGATTGAGCATGAACCCATGCTCGCTGCGGTGTCTTGAGTGTTCAATATAGGAAATGTTCTTCAATTGGTCATTCACTGTTTCAATGATGAATCGCTTTTTTAAGATTGCTCTATCCCATAGAGAAATAAACTTTTTCTTCATGTTCTTACGAACTGTGGTGATTAACTCAACGCCCTTTTCCAAAAGCTCACCTGTTAGGGCTTGGCTAATATAGCCTTTATCACCATAAAGCTTACCAAAAAGAGACTCAGCCATTTCACTGACAGGTTGCCTGTCATCGACATTACCTTTCGTCAGTTTTAACGCTACAATTTCACCCAAGTGATTGATAATAAGATGCAGTTTAAATCCAAACGACCAGCCCATAGTTCCCTTTCCATGTTCGGCAATGCCTTCAAAAACCTTATTTCGCTTCGCTCGAATAATATGACAGACTTCAATTTTAGTGGAGTCGACAAACTGAATTCCCGTTGGCTTTCCAAGCTTTGAAGTCAGATAGCTACACATAGGGACAACGACGCTAGGCATTAATGCAAGGAAACGAGTGTAGCTCAACAACTCTGGAAAATAGGGTTTTAGCTGGCGACAAACATAGTGCAGATAATAATTTTTGAAATCTCGGTAATGTGATTGATGGAAATGAATGATAATGGTCATCACTTCTGCGGGAGAAAGGCGACAAGGTCTATTACGCTTCATTTCACCATTATCAAGCAATAAGCGTTGCCAATGTGGGATAAATAACTGACAGAAATCATCGACATCACAGTAAGTTTCAACTAGTTTGTTCATGCTCGTTCCTTTTTCTAATCACTCTTGGTCGAATGATCGGATCAGGGAACGAGCATTTAGTTCCTTTTGGGAGCTAAATTCTTATCCGAAGCTCAGGTTATTTAGTGCAAGCGTACTTGCCGCTCCTTCACTTGAACACCTTGTCTTTGATGCACAAAATCAAACTGTTTCACTGAATGAATTTAGAGGAAAAGTCGTTTACGTCGATTTTTGGGCCTCTTGGTGTGGACCCTGCCGTAAGTCTTTTCCTTGGATGAATACCATGCAGCAAAAGTATCAAGAGCAAGGGTTAGCGGTGGTAGCCATTAACCTTGATACCGACAAAGCCCTTGCCGATGCATTTTTAAAGCAAGTACCAGCCCAATTTACGGTGCGCTTTAATCCTGAAGGCGATGTCGCACGTAGCTTCGATTTATTGGGTATGCCCAGTAGTTTTATCTTTAATCGCCAAGGCAAGTTAGTAAATCAGCATGTCGGTTTTTACCAAGACAATATTGCCGATTATGAACAAGAACTGGTGAATCTTTTGAAGGAGTGATCTATGCGCAAAATCACATTAGTTGCTGTCTCGTTAGTGATGCTAGGAGTGAGTGGTTGTTCAAGCTTAGGGGGTGAGCCGTGGGAAAGAGGGCAGTTTGCGCGTAGTGATATGGCGCTTGATAGCGAAAAGTTAGATCAGGCGTTAGATGATCATATTTACTTCAGTAAAGAAGGTAGTAGTGGTGGCCGAGCTTTTGCTGGTGGTGGATGCGGTTGTAACTAAACCTTAATTTAATAATCGTTAATACCTTAGGTTTTCGTCTAAATAAGCTTCAGTGACATAAAGGTGTTGTCAGCCATGACAAATAAGAACAATAAGTTAGACAAAAATGACTCGCAAATTGTGCAACTAAAACCGCAGACAAAACAGATCGCTAGCGCGTTAGCCTTAGCCAGTTGTGGGTTGTTCGCGTCCAATGGTCACGCAACCGAGCTCGCGAAAAATATCGATGACTGGAAAGTTGATGCCGCACTCATGTATTACGGTGAACAGGACAGAGTTCAAGCGATAGAAGCCATAGGTACGGCACAGAAAAACTTTGGCGATGACAGTGTACTTGACCTTAAGCTGGTGGTTGATAGCTTAACGGGGGCCTCGGCCTCGGGCGCTGTCGCTCAAAGTAACAGTCAAACCTTTACCCGTCCTTCAGGCAATGGCCAATATACCGTAGCAGCGGGAGAAACCCCGCTGGATGATACTTTCCACGACACTCGAGTGCAGGCAAATGCGAACTGGTCGCAGGTACTGAATCCCGATTGGAAGGTCAATGGCGGTGTTTATGCTTCTAAGGAATTCGACTATATGTCGATGGGGATTAATGCAGGTGTCGAGCGTGGCTTTAATAAGGACAACACCACGCTGTTTTTAGGCACCTCATATAGCTTCGATGTGGTTGACCCTGTTGGTGGCAGGCCTGTAGCGTTATCAACGATGGCGATCCGCGATAACTTTACCAGCGATGAAGCTTATCGCAGTGCATTTGATGCCACTCGCCAAACTAGTAGCGATAATAAACAAACTGCTGATTTGATGTTGGGTATCACTCAAATTCTTAATCAGCGTTGGTTATTGCAAGCAAACTATGGTTTATCGAGTGTCAGTGGCTATTTAACCGATCCTTATAAAGTCTTAAGTGTCGTAGACAATAACGGTACGACCGAGAATATCGTCTACGAGAATCGTCCAGATTCACGCTTAAAACACAGTTTTTATATGATGACTAAAGGCGCGCTCGATTCGGGAGTGGTCGATTTTTCCTATCGCTATACTACCGATGATTGGGATTTAACCTCACACACCTTAGAAACCCATTATCGTTATTACTTCAGTGGCAGTTTTTATGGTCAGTTGCATCTTCGTTATTATCAACAAGCTGCGGTGAATTTCTATCAACCTTTTTTGATGGCGGAGTCACCATTGCCTGAGTTTGCTAGTGCTGATTACCGCATTGGGGATATGAGCGCCTATACGGTAGGGGTTAAGTTTGGTCACCGTTTGTCAGGCGGACATGAGATGACATACCGCTTGGAATACTATCAACAAGATCCGAAAAACAATGGCACCGAGCTCCCTGGTCAGTTGCAAAACTATGATCTGTTCCCGACTCAAAAGGCGATTACTGCACAGTTTAGTTATTCTTTTTAAAGCTAAACTGTGCTAATTAGTTCACGTTATTACGGTTTGAACTGGGCAACTGAGTTGCCCAGTTCCTGTATGTAAGACTTGTATTTAACCCTGTCATTGGTGAAGCCACATTAAGCGCCACCATAAGGAATGCGAAATGCCATCATTTTCTCCAAGTGCGCCATATCGACTCCTGCGCCGTGATTGGGGATTCTTGGGGGAATTTAGGGCAATGGCCAGCCCATGCGAGCTACTCATTGCCAGTCATGATGAGAGTATTGCCTACGATATGCTCGATATGGCAGCTCGGGAGGCGTCTCGCATCGAGCAAAAATACAGCCGTTTTATTGAAGGTAATTACCTGTGGCAGTTGAATCATGCTCAAGGCAAACCAGTGACTATCGATGAAGAAACCTGGCAACTTTTATCCTTTGCGAAACAATGCTTTGAGCTTAGTGGCGGGCTATTTGATATTTCTGCTTGTCCATTGATGCAAGTGTGGCGTTTTACTCCGGACGCCACTCTGCCCATAATGGCTGATATCGCCGCAGCGCGATCTTTAGTGGGATTTGAACGCCTTGAATTTAATTCACACGAGCTAAAAATCCCCACGGGTATGCAACTTGATGTGGGGGGGATTGCAAAAGAATACGCGGTTGACAGCGTGGCCTATGAACTGGCGGAATCCTACCCTAAGATTTCGGTATTAGTGAATTTTGGCGGTGATATTGCTTGTCCTGTAGCGCATTCAGTCCCATGGCAGGTGGGGATTGAAGATCCGCATCGCCTTGATTGTGCAGCCAAAGTGCTCGCTATTACACAAGGTGCTTTAGCGACGAGTGGTGACACAAGGCGTTTTATTGAGGTCGATGGCAGGCGTTATGGGCATATCATTGATCCACGAACCGGATATCCTGTACGCGGTGCGCCACGGTCGGTGACCGTTCTTGGACCCAATTGCGTTACCGCGGGAATGCTCGCCACCATGGCAATGTTGCAGGGTGAGCAGGCAGAAGCCTTTTTAACCGAGCAATCGGTTCAGTTTAGTCTTTTTCGATAGGGCATCATCATGCGTATCATGTTAGTGGAAGATAATGAGTTACTGGCCCAGGGAATTTGCCTCAACCTTGCCAAAATGGGCATGCAGGTGGATCACTTAAGTAGCTATCAGCAGGCGTTAGTGGGAATAAAAAATGAAACCTTTAGCGCTATTGTGCTTGATTTAGGCCTTCCCGACGGTAATGGTAAAGAACTCCTTAAAACATGGCGTTCGCAGGGTGTATCGATTCCCACCATAGTGCTGACCGCGAATACCGATTTTGATACTAAATTAGAGTGCCTAGATGTCGGAGCCGACGATTATTTAGGTAAGCCCTTCGATGTGCGTGAGTTGGCGGCACGTATAAGGGCAATTGTGCGCCGTCAATATGGTCTAGACCATAACAGTTTAAATATTGGTGCATTAAGTATTGATCTCAACACGCGAGAAGTGATTTTTCGCGATCAAAATGTGCCCCTTTCACGCAGAGAATTTCAATTATTACTCGAACTTGCTCAGTCGGCTGGTCGAGTGTTAACCCGTAATCAGCTTGAACAACTCACCTATGGCTGGGATGAGGTGGGCAGTAATTCAATCGAAGTACATATTCATCATTTACGTAAAAAATTAGCTAATGAGTTAATTAAGACCGTGCGCGGAATTGGCTACACCCTTACGGAACTGAATTAGCCATCTTGCAATTTATGCAAGGATTTAAGTGACAAACTCGACGTTTATCGGTATGAAGTAACTGCTTTATAAGACAGGTTTACACTCATACAAACGACGGGGATAACGGGTTGAATCGACTCAAGGTGCTGGATGTGTACTCTTTACGCTTGCTATTAACCTTGCTAATGCTCTCGGGGATTTCGGTTTCAGTAGGGATTTCAAGCTGGTTTAGCACTCGTGATGCGAAGCATCAAATTGAAGAGTTATTTGATGCTCAAATGTTGCAAACCGCAAAAATGCTCGAGTTGTTCTACCATGAAGAAGCCGATTTTAAGCTTCCCCAATCACAACCTCAAGTTCTCCACGTTCCGGACAGTCAAGTCAGTAGCTTTGCTGAAAAGGCTGACGCACTTAAGCTTGCCTATGAACATAAACTGGCGTTTCAGATCTGGAGTGAAGCGGGGCAGGCGTTGGTTTTTTCAGACAATATTGGGCGCGAGCCGATCACTAAATTTGTGCAGGGCTATAGTAAAAAAGTATTCGAAGGGGAGCTGTGGCATGTGTTCAGCTTTTTTTCTGTTAAATATAAAGTGTGGATTATCACGGCTCAGCAGGATGAAGTGCGCCAAGAGTTGGTTTCGCAAATTATGCATAACGCAGTAATAGTGCCATTAATTGTGGTACCGTTAACCCTGTTTATCGTCAGTTTACTGTTTTATATTCTATTTCGGCCGCTAAAAACCCTTGAACGGGAATTAATGGCACGCTCACCGAACGATCTCACACCGTTAGCTATGTCATTGCCTAAGGAATTGGTGCCAGTTCGACGGGCACTCAATCAGTATATCAGCAGTATTGCACACTTCATTGCTAGAGAGCGCCGCTTCAGTGCCGATGCCGCCCATGAGCTAAAAACGCCATTATCTGTGATTAAGTTACATCAACAGGGGTTAGAGGGATTAGTCGCAGATGAACCTGCTCAGCATATCCACCTTGCCGCGATTGATGCTGGTGTTAAGCACATGAGCCATACAGTAGAACAATTATTGTTGCTCGCTCGTGTCGATTCGATTGCCGAGTTGAATGTGCAATCCCATACCTTGTTATCTATGGTGGAGGATACGCTCAACCAACTGATGCCCCTGATCACTGAATATGAGTGGAATATTGACGTGGATGCCGGATTATCCATTATGTGTGACCGTTTTTATATGCTGGTGGTTTTAAAGAATATTATCGAAAATGCTTGTAAATACAGCCCAGTAGAATCTGAAATTAGTATTAGTGCAGCGCAAACCACCACAGGCGTTGAAATAAAGATCGCCGACCGTGGTCAAGGGATGACAAGTGAGCAAATTGCGAATGCCACCGAGCGTTTTTACCGTGTCAATGAAAATGAAGGTATAGGTGCGGGATTGGGATTATCCATTTGTCAGCATATTATTGGCTTACACCAAGGCCAACTAACCATCACTCCCCGTGAAGAGACTGGTTTAGTCGTCAGCCTATTTTTGCCTCGATAGTGTTAAGAGTGTAAGTCAATGAAGTCTCTCTCTGAATCACTTTTTGTATGCTTAGGCTCGCATATTAGCGACTATCACCTAAGATTATTGTCGGTGGCCAGTTTGTAAAACTAACTGATTTTATGTTCATTCTGCGAACTTGGCAGCACTTTATTAGCCTTTGTAACTTTTAAAGATCAATTTGGTATGTTAATTCGAATTTGATATTCTTTAAAGGTATAAGTATATTGCTAAATAGTATTGTGCAAAGGGAGTTAACTGCATCTTTATTTATGAGTTTTTTACTCCTTCTGATATCTTTCGCGATGTGTAACAGTCGGTGTTTTTTTTCGCTCAAACCGCAATAAAAAAATGTCACTGTACATATAAAAAACGTTGATTTCTTAGTTTATTTTTAGGTTACCTATCCTATGGTTAGCTTGTTGCGTTGCCAATCGTTTAAACCTTCTTCACTCATTTGCTCACTGGCGCTTAGCGCGGCGTTCGCCTTTTCGGGCACTGCATTTGCTGATGAGACCAAGCCTGTTGAGAATAAACCTACCACGCCCGTGGTGAGTCCACCCAAGGCAACTGCTCAGCCTGCAAACAAAACGCAAGTAAGATTCACCAAAACAGGCACTTTTGATGGTGAAACTGTGGTGAAATTGGCGCGTAAATTGGCCTCTAAGCCCTATGTCGTGTTAAAAGATCCACTGCCTGCTGGTCTTGCTAAGTTAACCTATGATGAATACCGCGATATTCGTTTTAACCCAGTATCGTCAATTTGGCGCGATCAAGGTTTACCGTTTCAAATGCAAATGTTTCACCGCGGGTTTTATTTTCAAGATTTAATTGAAATTGCCATCGTTGAAGCAAACCAAGCGACCCACTTAGCTTATGAGCCTAAGTATTTCACTGCGGGTGAGGTTATCTCTCAAGCATTACCTAATGATGATATCGGCTACTCAGGGTTTCGTATCCATAACCAATTAAACACTAACGGTATTTTTGACGAGTTGATGGTGTTCCAAGGCGCGAGTTATTTCCGCGCCTTAGGTAAAGGTAACTCTTATGGTTTATCTGCCCGTGGTTTAGCATTAAAAACTGCTGATCCAGAAGGTGAAGAGTTTCCGATTTTTCGCGCTTTTTGGGTTGAACGTCCATCCTACGACAGTAATCTGATCGTGGTACATGCGTTGCTCGATAGCCCGAGTGTTGCAGGTGCATACCGATTCTCGGTACGTCCAGGTGATAACACCCAAATCGACGTTGAAGCGACCTTATTCCCTCGTGTCGAATTAAATAAAGTTGGACTGGCACCTAGCACCAGCATGTTCCTGCATTCATTAAACGGTCGCCACGATACCGATGACTTTAGACCTGAAGTCCATGATTCAGACGGTTTATTGATGTTCAACGGCCGCGGTGAGCACCTATGGCGTCCATTGGCAAATCCACGTCAATTGCAGGTGAGTGCGTTTTCTGATAACTCACCACAAGGCTTTGGTCTTATACAGCGTGAACGTAACTATGCCTCTTATCAGGATCTTGAAGCCCAGTATGAGCGTCGTCCAAGTTTATGGATTGAGCCTGTGGGCAACTGGGGACAAGGTGCGGTTGTTCTGACAGAAATTCCAACAGAATCAGAAATTCATGATAATATTGTGAGCTTCTGGAAGCCGCGTCAGCCTATTCCTGCTGGTAGCGAATATCACTTCGCTTATCGCATGAGCTGGGGCGATGAACCAGTTGCGAAAACCAATTCTGTCGTGGTAAGTCGTACTGCAAGTGGTCGTGCTGACATTGCTAAAGCGACCCCTAGACGTTTGTTTGTCGTTGATTATCATCTAAATGGCGCTATGCCTGATGAGTTACCACTCGCGAAGGTTGAATCTTCTGGTGGAGTAATTTCAAATGTTGTCATCGCGCGTAATGCGGCAAACAATGGTTATCGCCTCGCGTTTGAGTTAGAGCCCGAAGATAAAGACCTTATCGAATTGCGTGCTGAACTCAAGTTCTCTACACCGCGTCAGGTTGAAACCTGGCTCTATCGCTGGACGCTTTAAGGTCCATGACGGAGCAACATAATATGACTGTATCCGAGAATTCGGTACTTGAGACTGAAGTACTCGTGGGTGGTAGCGCTATGCCTAATGAAAGGCCAGGCGCTATGGAGCCCCAAAGTTTAACCCAAATGCCTGAAGGATTTCCACGCCGTAGCACTGTGGCAAATGGAGTCCGTTCACGGGTTTCCCGTCGGGTGTTTGTTGTTGGTGGTGCCTTATTACTATCGGCCTTTGCTATCTATGAAATGGGCGCAGTTTTCAGTATTGGAGGGATTACTCCCCTCGAATATTTGATGTTGGCGTTATTTGCGATTAACTTCTGCTGGATTGCACTGGCGTTTTGTAGTGGTATTGCTGGCTTTTTCCTCCTATTGAAAAAGCCTAAACCAAACGAGCTTGCACAAACTGAGCTGCACACGCGCACTGCGATTTTAATGCCTACTTATAATGAATCTCCTGACCGGGTATTTTCAGCGGTATCTGTGATGGCTGAAGCATTATCGCAAACGGGTCATGGGCATGCGTTTGATTGGTTTATCTTAAGTGATACTACCGATCCTGAAATTGCGCTGTTAGAAGAACAGGCGTTTTTAGTTCTTCGCCAAGAAACCCATAAACATTCTCGTGTTTATTATCGTCGCCGCCGTAAAAACGTCGCACGTAAAGCGGGTAACGTAGCGGACTTTTGTCGTCGTTGGGGCTCGCGTTATGATCACTTGCTGGTCCTGGACGCCGACAGTTTGATGGAGTCATCCACTATCACGGGCTTAGCGCAGCGGATGCAGGCTGATCCTGATGCGGGTCTTATTCAAACGATTCCATCACTGATCAATGGCACCACCTTAATGGCGCGTTTGCAGCAGTTTGCTGCACGCATTTATGGTCCTGTGATCGGTACTGGTCTTGGTTGGTGGGTGCAAAAAGAAGGTAACTTCTGGGGCCATAACGCTATTATCCGGACTGAAGCCTTTATGGGCGCTGCGGGTTTACCTAATCTTAAGGGTAAGCCACCTTTTGGTGGTCATATCCTAAGCCATGACTTTGTTGAAGCTGCATTGATCCGCCGTGCCGGATGGAGTGTGGTCATTGCATACGATTTACCCGGTTCCTACGAGGAATGCCCTCCATCAATTGTTGACTTAGCGGTACGCGATCGTCGTTGGTGTCAGGGTAACTTGCAGCACTCGCGTATTCTGCCAACTAAAGGGTTGCATTGGGTTAGTCGCCTGCACTTAATGACGGGTATTATGGCGTATTTATCTTCGCCATTTTGGTTGTTATTGATTTTAACCGGGTTGATGCTCGCTTTGCAGGCCCACTTTATTCGTCCAGAGTACTTCACCGATCAGTTCTCATTATTCCCAACGTGGCCAATCATGGACTCGGATAGGGCATTGAGACTGTTCTATATCACTATGGTGGTGTTATTTGGACCGAAGATCTTTGGCGTGTTGTTGCTGTTAAAAGATGGCAAATTTGCCCGCAGCGTAGGCGGGCGCATTAAAGCGATGCTTAGTGTGCTATTTGAAGTCATTCTCTCAGCATTGATCGCGCCAATCATGATGTTCATCCACTGCGGTGCGGTAATGTCGATTCTGATGGGACGTGATAGTGGTTGGTCTCCACAGCGCCGTGACGATGGTAGCATGCCTTGGTTAACCCTGATTTATCGCCACCGCTGGCATATGCTGGCGGGCGTCATGTTGGGTTATGCCGCGATTTTGGACTCCTTAACATTGCTCGCGTGGATGAGCCCCGCCTTGATTGGTTTGTGGTTAGCGGTGCCCATTTCGGCTTGGACCGGTTCGATTAAAATTGGGGAGTTTTTCAAACGTATTGGGATCCTCGCCACTCCAGAAGAACGCAGTCCTGCGCCTATTTGTATTAGGGCACAAGAAGCACGTGCGGCTTACCAAGCGCATATCGAACAGCCTTGGACATTAGCGCAATTGCTGAAAGATCCTGCGCTGATGGAGCTTCACTTAGCCATGGTTGATAAACAGCCACTACGTGCCGCCGGAACGCCGATTGAACCAGTTGAAGCCATTGTGCGCGTCAAAGTACATGAAGCACAGTGTCAGCAAAGTGCCTTAGCACTCTTTAATCGCCAGGAAATGGCTTTAGTGCTGGCTAATCCTCTAATGCTGCGGAGTTTGCAAAAACTACCAGAACAGTTTGTGCCAGAGGATCTGGTCTCCTTCTGTTAATTACTTTCTATTACGCTAAATAGTAAAAATGCCACTGATGATCAGTGGCATTTTTGTTTTAGGTCGATAGTGAGCTGCATTTTACGAACAGCTTCAGCTATAGTGATCTTAATACTAATCTCGCTCTGGATAATAAATGTATCGCAAACAATTCGTTGCACGACTTACTGGATTGAATTGACTTGCTATAAGCTCGTTTTTTGCGCGTACATTTTCCTTGTTTTCAGCGCAAAGTGCAGTTTGAGATTAGGCATTTGATTTTTTGCTGTACTGATTGCATTTATCCATCTCTTAACCTACCTAAGTTACTGTTGTCAAAGGGAGATGTCTATGGTGTTTGTGACTCGTTTTGCGCGGTGTTATCTCTTGGGGTGTTGCACATTTCAATGGTATTTAAAAGCGCTGTTGATGGTGCTTACATTCGTTTCGAGTGCACCACAAGCCGCTGAGTCTACCGAATTAACACATGGTTATACAGAGCTAGACATTTCTATTACACAACTACTCGATCAGACATTGTTGCTTGATCTTGCCGATGTCAGTCCGGTATTTCGAGCTAATTATCAAAAACTCAGCCAATGGCAACATCGGCCCTTGAGTACTGATGAACAAGCCGAACTGCTTAAGATGCACCAACAACTTGAACGCTATTGGTATTACCTCGATCAGCAAGCGGAATGTGTTGAACCTTGTATCAGTAAGGTATTTACTCAACAGGACACTCATTACCGAGCTGTGCTCTTTACGCTTAAACAGCTCATGAGGTTAGAGAACATGACTTCATGGGATACGTTAACACAGGAAGAAAAACTAAATCCCGGGCAGCAAAGTCCTTTGATTTTGCCAATTGCAAAGCGACTTTTTGTATTAGGCTTTCTGCCAAATGAACTCACTATCGAATCTGCTGAAGAGGTGAGTAATGGGATGATTTATCGCGATGAACTAGTGATAGCCATTAAGAAATTCCAGCAGCAACACGGCTTACAGGCCGATGGCGTGATAGGGAAACAAACCCTTTTCTGGCTTAACCAATCGCCCCATACTCGGGCTAAGTTACTGGCGAAAAATATGCTGAGACAGTGGATATTGACACCACAGTTACCAGCACGCTACCTACTGGTTAATATTCCAGCATTTGAGCTCCAGTTAGTTGAAGAAGGGAAGGTGACTTTACAGTCTAAAGTGATTGTCGGTAAAGCATCGCGGCCAACGCCTTTATTAAAAAGTCAAATTTCCAGTGTTGTGATGAACCCTGAATGGCGAGTGCCACGCACGATTATTCAACGTGATATCCTGCCGCATATTCGCCATGATGGGCATTATCTTACTGAACGAGAATTTGATGCTTACGATTATGATGGTAAGCGCGCCGAGCATTCTGCAGAACAATGGCAAGTACTCGCTTCATCGCATTTTCCTTATCAGTTGGTGCAACGGCCAGGACCCAAAAATGCCTTAGGCCGCTATAAATTTCATTTCGACAATAGTTTTAGTGTGTATTTGCATGGAACTTCTGAGCCAAGTCTCTTTAAAAAGGCTAACAGAGCTTTATCATCGGGCTGTATTCGGGTCGAGAAGGTTGAAGAATTAGCACGCTGGTTTAAGAGCCATTTAGTCAATGATCAGCGCCTTTGGGATAAGTTAAGTTCAGATATCACCCAATCCCAATGGTTTTCCTTGTCTGATAAGTTGCCCATATTTATTGTCTATTGGACGGTATGGCTTGATGACGCTGGGGAAGTGCAATATCGGAATGACATTTACCAGCAGGAGAGTGAGCTGAGTTATGTGGTTTCGGCAACGATTTTTAACATGCTCTAATTGATTGAACTTTTGAAGGATTTTTTAATCTGATTGTTTGCATGTCGATCAAGACTTGATCTAGATGGCAATTCACGATAATTTGCGTTCTCAGTGTCCAAAAAACAAACAGAAGGTGATGATGTGACCTTACTTTGTCCTGCCCGTAGGCAGTTGTTGTTAGGCCTCAGTGGTGTGGCATTGTGTTCCTTAATTCCTTCCAAAGCGATAGCGAGCCGTTCAACCAAAGGTGTGCGTGAGCTTAGCCTGTATAATCGCCATACGGGTGAATATAACAATGGTAGCTATTGGGTCGATGGCCATTATCAGAATGAAGTGTTGGCCGATTTTAGCCACTTGCTGCGAGATCACCGTCAAAATGTAACAGCACCGATGGATAAACGCTTATTTGATCTGCTTTATACGCTTAAGACGACGTTAAATACTGATAATGAAATCCATGTGATTTCTGGTTACCGCTCACCAAAAACCAATGCGATGTTGGCAGGTAAAAGTGGTGGTGTAGCTAAAAAAAGTTACCATATGCAAGGCATGGCAATGGATATTGCGATCCCTGGGGTCAAATTAAAGACAATCAGAGATGCGGCTTTATCACTTAAGCTAGGAGGCGTAGGCTATTATCCTAAGTCTGGTTTTGTGCACGTTGACTGCGGTCCTGTGCGGCATTGGTAGTTTGTATCTTTTGCTCAGTGTTTAATGAGAGCTGCTGATAAAATTGCAGCTCTAGCGTTTGGATGTCCTGTAAGTAATACTCGAGTAGCGGCAAAAAAACTTGTCCCAGTTTATTCATCTCACGGTGTTGCTGCCAATCACTAACCTGCTTATTCAGACTTTGTGAAAACTTAAATTGCCTTAGTCTTTGGCTCTCAACTGCCGGTGATTCACAGATCTGCATTAGCATGAGTAAACTGCGGTTTTTTTGTTGTGTGCAGGCGAGCAGTTCCAGCAATTTTAACTCTATCGTGGTCTGCTGATAGGGGACAGTTTTAATGAGTGAGACCAGTTCACGGGCTAATTGGCAGGAGAGTCGATTTTCTTGTTGCAATAAATACAGCTCGTGACACATGTTTTACAAGGCTGAAGTGGCAAAATTTGCTCGAGCTTAACAGGCATCGAATGGCTTAAGTGTGATCAAGATCGCGTGTTTTTCGATTCAGATCAAAGGTGTTTCGCCTATGTAACAGCGCTAGAACAAGTTTCCCAATTCAATAAATACTCTTGTTAATTGATAACGATATCCCATTATTACCCCATTGCATTCAGAGTCTGGCTGTTCTTGTACCTGCTGAGTAACTGTGTTAGTATGCGCGCGCTTTATATGAGTCACCATTGGTCGAGAATGGTGATACTTTTTACTCTAAATTTAAGTGAGAAACACATGTCTTACACTATCCCAGCACAAACCCGCACTGAAATAGGGAAAGGTTCGAGCCGCCGCCTACGTCATGCTGGTAAAGTTCCTGCCGTTATTTATGGCGCAGGCAAAGAGCCAGTTTCTATTGTTTTTGATCATAAAGACATCATCAACATTCAAGCTAACGCTGACTTCTATACTTCTGTAGTGACTATCGTATTAGATGGCAAAGAAGTAGGCGTTCGTGCACAAGCTATGCAACGCCACGCGTTCAAGCCAATCATTGAACACGTTGACTTCGTTTACGCTTAATTGCGTAATTGAAGCAAAAAGCGCCTATATGGCGCTTTTTTTTGTGGCTGCTTTTCACTCATCAAACTCTGATGCTTGCAAGTTAAGTGACTTTAACCATCAAACAATTGCTGGTGTTTAATCATTTTGCCTGTGCACAGCGTCAATATCATCATCGGCATGTAGCTCACTATTGTGTCTGCGTTCTAGCCAAGCACTACTTGATATTGAAATTGTAATAGATATCGAGGGATTGCCCTAAGGTACCGGATACGGTTTCAAGATAGAGTTGGGATAACAGGTAATATCTGACAGTCATCTCATATCCAGGATTGAATACGCCAACACCGTATTTGACTATAAGGTTATCACCGATAAAACCACTGATGGCAACGCGGCCCTCATCATTAGTATCGAGTTGCACGTTAGAGAAACCAAATTCTTCGATAATGCCCGCTGCTGTATTTCCAATATTATTAATTGCGCCACCGCCACCAACCTGAGCACTGAGTCCCAGCGCAGCTCCCATCATCAAGGAGTTGTTCTGCTCATTATTGGTACTGTTGAACCCGCTGCCTTTAATAATATAAGACAGAATTTCGGCTTGTTCCTTGGCAGGATTAGAGAAAAGGGTGACCACCGGCCGAGTTGGAGTACCAGTGACGCGCACTCCCGCGACCAGATCTTCGCTCTTAATTTCCCGAATTGCTTCAATATTTAAATTAGGGACAGAAGGTGGGCCTACAAATTGCACTTCACCCGTACGGATTTTCAGCGTTTGCCCCATAAACTTATAGTTGCCTTGTTTGACCTTAATATCTCCAAATAACAGGGGTGGGCGAAACGCCTGTTGCTGAAGTTTTAAGGTTCCCTGTAGCTTACCTTTGAGGCCCATACCATCGATTTTAAGATCGTTGCCAACGTTAATATTCAGGTCGGCCACAATGGCATAGGGGCTGGCTTTAGGTTGCGCGGCGGCAATTGAGTCATTGAAAACGACATCCTCTGACAAGGCTACACCACCCTCAGCCAGTTGCACTATCTTAATATTACCCGAGGGAACATCGACTACCCCTTTGACTTCAAGTTGTTGGCTGCTAAAAGCAATCGTGAGATCGGGCGATACATCTAAGAGTGCGAGTGGTGGTTGGATCACCGCCAGTTTATCGCCTTTGACGGCAAGTTCTCCGCTAAACTGCCCTTGAGGCCAACGCATTTGTCCCGTAATTCGGCCTAAACCATTGCCCATCATCCAGCGACCTTTAAGGGATGCCTGCTGACCGCCAAGATCCATCGACAGATCAATTTTATTGATAAGGGTAGGGTTCGCTGTCAGTGCAAGAGCTCCTTGAGTGAGCGAAACATTACCCGATACTTCGGGGGCATCTAGGGTACCAGCAAAGTTTAATTTGCTAGTCAGTAAGCCTTCTAGGGTATTGAGCTGTGGGAAAAATTCGCCAAGAGGTTGAAGGTTAATTTGTGTGATATTGGCATAACCCGACAACGAGCGGTCAGGCGTCACGTTAACAGTGAGTTCACTTTGCCAGCTTGCCACGTCCTGTGACTCAAAGTTGATAGACGACATTAGTCGTTTGGCATCTAAGTTAGCTTTTAAAGCAAGTTGCTGATATTTAATGGTGACTTCGCGATTTTTGGCGCGTTTGAGTTTGATGCTACCGGGATCGAAGTTAAAATCGACATTCGCCGTGGGTTTTCGCCCTGCGGTCCAAGCAAAGTTTGCCAATAGCGAAGAGCGACCATCCCAATCCATATTGCTTGGTAATACTGGGGCTAAAAGTTTACCAAGATTACCAGCATAACTTAGTTGCACCTCGCCTTTTTTACCTAGCGAGATTTGATTATCTAAACAAATCTTACTGTTAGGGTTGACTAGACAGAAGGGACTGACATTGCCTTTGGTTGTATTTTGATCCCATGCAACAAGGATATCTTTATCTATTTCCCAGCGACCAACAGGAGTTGCCAAGTTAATTTTATTCACTTGAGCTTGTAGTCGAGATTTTTTCATATCGTATTGACTGGTCACGCCAAGCTCGAGCCCCAAATCCCCAGTGGCACTTAGGGTCAGTTTTTGGTTTTGAATATCGCCCTTACTGCCAAAGGTGACGGTATCTAGATTCTGTGAACCGAGTTGTAGCGCCTTAGACTTGAGCGATAGGGCAAATTCGTGTGCATCCAAAGGCTTATAGTAGGCTTTGAGCGTGGATTCCCTCAGCTTAATATTTTGGTGCACCAGATCGACCAGTTGCGCGGTTAACTCAAGCTGTGGATGTTTTTCATCCCCAGTGACATTGATATCGGCCTGCAATTGGCCGCTGGCTTGGGGTAGCCATAAACCAAAGTCGGGGACTTGCAGCTTACCCTTAATGTTCCAGGTTTTGTTGGTTTCTCCCGCTAAAGTTAAGGTGGAACCCAGTACCTTGGCATTGACCCCTTTGGCGCTGATATACAGTTTATCGTTGATACTGACATCGGCGGTGATATCAAATGGATATCCCTGCAAGCTGCCCGACAGTTGAGTGTCCGCTAGAGCAACTTGCCACTGTTTATCTAACAAACGTCCCGTGGTCTGTAATTGTCCAGAGATTAAACTGTTTGGCAGGCTGCTGCTTGCAGTGGCAGGCATCGCCTTATCGGTATTTGTGCTCGGTGTGTTCGTGTCCTTATTTGGCGTTGATTCTGGCATCTGCGCTATTTCTGGCAGGGTGATTTCCTGTAATTTCAGGTTATCGAGCAATACCTTGGCTTTCCAATTGATCGCCTTAGCGTAATCTAGCTCACCAGTCACATCGATCGAACCTAGCTCGCCCTTAGCATTAAACTGCTTAATATCGAGTTTCGCATCTTGATGATGGAGTTCACCGCTAATGGCTAACATTTTATGAAAAGGTGTGGTGACATTTCCTTTGAGTATTGCGGCTTGTTGAGTAAGGGAGCCTTGGCTGTCGAGGTTAAGATCGCTGACGAGATACTCGGCATGTTGCAGTGGCCACTGTGCGCGGGCTTTCTCCAGTTTGACCTTGTAGGGAAGCGTGGGATCTTTCAGGGTCAATTGCCCATTGAGACTAAAATCGACATCTCCTTTTGCAAGGGCTTGAATACCGAGTTGTCCGACACTTTGGCTAAGCGTGAGGCTTAATTGTTGATGTGTCAGCTCCGGCAACTCGGCAACCTGAGTCACATTGGCCTTAACCTCAAGCGCGAGCGGATAGTCCTGTTCGAGGGCGAGTTGGCCCACCACAGAAAGATCTCCATAACTGTGGCCAAGTTGCAGTTTATCAAGGGTTAACTGATACTTGGCAAATTGCCCCTGAAGCTCAATATGGCTAAACAGATCTTCGCGTGGCCCAATCTGCAAACGGCTGTTGTCTAAGCTAAGTTGCTTTACATCCACCGGAAAAGGCATAAACACCTGCGGCAAATGGGCAAGTGCCCATTCCTCTGTAGATGTTTGCTTATCGGCGTTTTTATCAATTTGCTTTTCAGCCTGGGTATTCGCTGGCGTTTGCGCCGTAGCTCCCTTATTAGCAATGGGCTTATCCGCTGAAGCTTTAGCACTTGCTGTCGCCGCTGCAGTTGCAGCTGTCTCGGCTGCCTTGGTGTCAGTGACTTGTGTGCCTGTGATTTGAGTATCTGTGACTTGAATACTTGCGCCTTGAGGATCTGTGGCCTGTGTGTCTAGCACAGGGCTGTCTTCGGTAGGAATTAACACAGCCAAGCCTTCACTGCTAAGCTGCTCAACCGTCAGTCCTTCGGCAAACCAAGTCGCGGCGGTCTGAATATGATTGGCCGAAAAGCGCATCTTATCGACCGCAATATTGATGTTGTTCAGTTCGGCGCTGTCGAGCTTTATCCCAAAGGGCAGAACCAGTTCACTCGGCTCATCATTTTCGGGGGTAACGTCGTCTTCAGTGGAACCTGAGCTTAAGGCCTCGGTATCGATATTGACATCGATTTGGCTCGCCGTTAAAGCATTCACACACAGTTGTTTTTGTAGCAAACAAGTGGGTTGCCACGCCAAATGTAAATTCTTGAGCTCAACGTTAATCCCTTCCATCGACCAACTGGCGTGGGCTAAGGTGAGATCCTTATTTAAGGAGCCTGAGGTGTAGGTGAGCGCCAGATCGGGCACAAATTTATCGGCTAAGCCGACACTGATCCGTGAGCCAATTTCAGTCCCCAGCAGTAATGCCATCATCACCAAGAGAGTTAAGGGGACGTAAACAATAATGCGCGTAAAGAGTTTAAATATTTGCCATAGGCGCAGCTTTAGGGTTTTAGGCGGAACACAAGTTGGGTTTTGTTCCACAGTTTGTGGCTCATGCGTTTGATTTTCATGTTGAGCGGATGTATTGGGCTCATGAATTGGGGGCTGACTCATAATTCTGTCCCCATGGTTAAGTGAATACGCCATGAGCGGTCGATAGTGTCTGTCTCTTTCAAACCTACCCCTAAATCCAACTTAATTGGGCCGATGGGGGATATCCAATGGATACCACCGCCTACGGCGATAACTGGCTCAAACTGATTGTTATCAAAAGCGTTACCCGCATCGACAAAGGTAGCAACCCGCCATGTTGGTGTAACGTAATATTGATATTCCAAACTACCAACCATTAAGTAACGGCCACCGATAACCTCCCGATTGACCTTGCCATCGGCATCGATATAGTCCAGATAAGGGCCTAACTCTTGATAGCCATAGCCGCGAATGGTTTGGTCACCACCTGCAAAGTAACGCAGTGATGGTGGGATCAAGGCTAACTCATTTTCATTGGCAAGGTTGGCGGCGAGATCCATACGCGCCACGATTCTGTGGTTATCAAAAAAGGTGTCAATCCACTTAAATTTTGCCTGCAAGCGGGCAAGGCGTGTTTCTGAGCCTAGATAAGGATCGGCATAATCTAGGCTGTATATTTGCCTAAAACCGGATTTGGGATCGAGGGTGTTATCGCCACGGGTAGTTTTAGAAAAGTTAATCCCCGCAAGGTAAAAACTGGGGCTGTAGTTGATATCTGACTGAGTATATTCTTCACGAATGGCATCGAGGGAATAGCTCATGAGCCATTGATTTTCCAGCCGTTGCTGTCTTAATAGACCGAGTAAATACTTGGTCGCTTCTAGCTGCCCTGTGTTGCGAAAATCACGATTTTCAGGCTCGTAAACTTGTGTAACCCCATATTTATCCCGCAACAATCCTAAACGAATTTTGAGTTGATCGTCTAAGGGATGCGTCAGTGGAATGGTATAAGTGGTTAAAAACTTGGGCCTGTCTGGCGACCACTCCAAACTGGTTTCTTGGGAATGGCCGTATTTATTGATCTGCGGGGTTCGCCAAGTAACACGCACCCTAGGATCGAAGGTCTTATCTGCGCTTTGGCCGATATCACCACCTAAGCCTAATTCGATGGAATGGCTGGCTTTATCGGTCAACTCTACCTTGACGGGCAGTTGATTATCTTTTGCCTGATCGAGCTGTGGGATCACTTTAATATTGGAAAAATAACCCGTATCCAGCAATTGACGGTTAAGGGCGCTGACTCTGCGAGTCGAATAGGCCGCATCTTCCTTAAAGGGGATAAGTTTGGTGAGAATATCCGGCTCTAAGGTATGACCTTCAAAACTGACTTGGCCAAAATGGTAACGTGCGCCAGAGTTAAAATGCAGGCTGATTTGGGCGGTGTTTAAATCGCGGTTGATGTTAATCTGTGATTCTGTAAATTCGCCATCGAAATAGCCTCGCGCGAGGGCGAGCGTCACCAGTTGAGATTTGACATCCGAATATATGCCGTGGTTTAGCGTATCACCGGGCTTAATATTGACCTCAGCAAGCCATTTGTCGAAGGCTCGGTCGTCAAGCATTTCGCCTGAAAAATTAATATCGACCCATTGAATTTTAACCGGTTCACCTGCATTGACCGTAAGCTTGAGTTCCCAAGGACCTTTCTCTTTCTCGACTAAATGTTCCTCCAACTCTCCATGGTAATACCCCATAGACTCGAGGGCGGTGGTAACATTGTCTTCCACATTAAATAAGAAGGCTCGACGCTGCACTTCGGAGTCAGGCATTGCACCTAAGTGGGCGAGAATATTACGTTTCAGGGCTTCGTCGACCCCATTGACTGAAAGCGTTAAAAAGTTATCAGCGGCCATAGTCGCTGATGCCACTAAACTTAGACTCAGTAGCAAATGAAGACGAAAAGATAATGAGGTAATTTGCAAGAATCGCTGCACTTTATAGTCCCTGTGATGTGACTTCATTGTCGCCAGAATAGCGTTAACAGGCAAGGAGATGATTGAAATTAGTCATTGAAATGGTTACAAAGGACGTTACTGTTTAAGGGGATGTAAATAATGAAAATAAAATTAGCCACCTTTAGTTTAATTCTCTCGAGTGCACTTTTTATGTCACAAAATACCCAAGCAAATGAAAAACCTTTTGCCATTGCGATCCACGGTGGCGCAGGCACGATTTCTAAAGCCAATCTCACGCCTGAACTGCGACAAGCCTATAAAGATAAACTAAAAGAAGCCGTCGATAAGGGCTCAAAAATATTAGAACAGGGTGGCGATAGCATACTTGCCGTACAAACAGCCATCAATGTATTGGAAAACAGCCCATTGTTTAACGCCGGTGTCGGTTCGGTTTACACCTATGATGGTGGTCATGAGTTAGATGCCTCTATCATGGATGGTAAAACCATGAATGCAGGCGCTGTGGCAGGTGTACGCCATATTGCTAATCCAATCGATTTAGCTATAGCGGTGATGAATAAGTCCGAGCATGTGATGCTCTCGGGCGCGGGTACTGAGGAGTTTGCCTTGACTCAAGGTTTTACGCTGGTACCTAACAGCCATTTTGATAGCGATGCCCGTTATCAGCAATTACTCGATGCCAGACAAAACTTGCAGGCGGCTGAAAAGTCCGAGCAAATTGCAGGCATTGAGATGAAAGATCTCGATTATAAATTTGGCACCGTTGGCGCAGTCGCTTTAGACAAAAACGGTAACTTAGCGGCGGGGACATCCACCGGCGGCATGACGGCTAAGCGCTTTGGCCGGATCGGGGATTCGCCAGTGATTGGTGCGGGCACTTATGCGGAAAACGGCGTTTGCGCTGTATCTGCAACGGGTCACGGTGAGTTTTTTATTCGCTACCAAGTGGCGGGCGATATCTGCGCCAAGGTGAAATACCAGCAAAAATCCATTATTCAAGCGGCGGATGAAGTGATTAATCAACGTCTTATCACGGCGGGCGGTTCTGGTGGGGTGATTGCGGTTGATCATCGAGGCAATGTTGCTACCCCCTTTAATACTGAGGGGATGTACCGTGCAACCCGCACCAATGGTGAACCCGCACAGGTAATGATTTGGCAGGATCAATAATGTGAGTCACCTGCGATCATCACAAAGAATAAGTGTCGCATAAGCGGCACTTATTATTTGTAAGACATTAGGGTGTGTTGACGTTTCGAGATTAAATGTTGATCGTTCCGGCAGTACGTGCTCGCGAAACGAGGAATGCTGTGTCGTTATTCTACTCAAATGACGAACGGCTCTTATGGCAGGAAGTAAGTCGAACCCTTGAGGAAGCATTTAGCTGGCGTTTCTGCCGCATTATCGTCCGTTTATGTAGAATAACTACACGGACTTTGCCTTGCATAAACGCCCGCCAAATTGCTGCAAAAATAACCCTAAAACGTCAACATACCCTAGGTATATCATGTATTGACAGGGCTGTTACTTTTGAGGTCCATATGCATTTTGATTAGATGCTCTTCCATATCGAAGGTCACCTTAAAGCCTAGGCTTTTAGCAAGACTTGCCATATTGCGGTTTTCAAACATGGTAAAGCCTGTAAGCACAGGGGTGTCATTGGCTTGATAGTATTTAATCAATTTTTCAAGCAGCAGTTTACCTAGCCCAATGCCTTGGTGATCCCCCCGTACCGCCATAGCAAATTCTGCCTCGGTATTATCGGGGTCGATGGAGGCCCTTACCGCGCCTAAGGTAATGTCATCACCGTCCGGTCCTTTGGCCGTAGCGATAAAGGCCATTTCGCGGGCATAATCGATTTGAGTCAATACCGCCATTTCCTCGTGGGTCATTTTCGAGCGTACGCCAAAATAGCGTTTATATCTGTCCTCATCGGAGAGGGAGTTATCAAAGGCCAAATGTTTAGGCTCATCCTCGGGAAGAATGGGGCGAAGCATCACTCTGAGGCCATTTTTTAGCTCGGCAAATTCTTCTAACTCTTTGGGGTAGGGCATGATGGCAAGTCGAGAGGGATTATCCGTATTGGCATCGTGTAGGCGGATATTCACATCGAGCAGGGTAATGTTTTCCCCCGCCGCCAGTACAGGGTTGAGATCCAGCGCCGCAATCTCTGGACAGTCGATAATTATGTGGGATATTTGCGTCAGCATCACGCATAGGGCGTTCATATCAAGCCCTAGTGGCAAATGCCGATCTTTTAACTTATGGGTTTTTAGGGCTTGGATGACCATATAACGGGCCAGTGCCATATTGAGTGGAGGCAAAGCAACCGCCGCATCCTGAGTCGGATCCCATTCTGAGCCGCCTTCACCCAAACAGATGGCTGGGCCAAAGACGGGATCGCTAATCACGGCGACACGGATTTCCTGCGCGCCCGCAGTCAGTGCCATCTTTTGTACTATCATGCCTTCGATAATGGCGTCCGGATTGGCCTGATGTACCCGCTGGGTAATTGCATTCGCGGCATGGCGAATGTCTTCCTCCGAGGTCAGATTAAGCATCACCCCGTGAACATCGGATTTATGCAAAATATTGGGTGATTGCACCTTGAGCGCAAGGGGGTAACCTGCCTCATTGGCTATAGCGACGGCCTCATCAGCATCTTTGACAAACCAAGTGTCGATAGTATTGAGGCCATAGGCGCGCAAAATCGGGCTGGCTTCATGGGTTTCGAGTACCGCTTTACCCTTGGCCTGCGCCGCTTGCAGCAATTTTCGCGCTGTTTGGCTATCGGTCGGAATATTGTCGGGGATCGACTGCGGCACTTCCTGTAGCAGTTTTTGATTGCGACGATATTCCACCATATGCATAAAGGCGCCTACTGCCCCTTCGGGGGTGCGATAGGTGGAGATGCCGCCCTTGGTAAAGCGTTTGCGGGCTTGATAGGCCGAGTCTTCACCGCTCCAGTTGGTGAGGATATTTAAACGGTTTTTCTTCGGATGCGCGTGGATAACTTTAATTAAGGCATCGGCAATCTCGACACTTTCACCAAGGGCTGAGGGCGAATGCAATACTAAAATGGCATCTAATTCCTCACTATCCATTAGGATGGAGAGCGCATTGGCATAGCGGCTAGCATTCGCATCACCGATAATATCCACCGGATTTTGCTTCGACCACGTCGAGGGCAGTACTGCATCAAGCTTAGCAAGCGTGTCTGGGGATAATTCTGCTAATTTCCCGCCGCGGAGGATCAGTTCATCGACGGCTAATACCGCGGGCCCGCCACCATTACTGATAATACCTAATCGCTCTCCCTGCAGTGGATTGGAGTGGGCAAGGCTTTCAACCGCGGCAAAAAGTTCTATTAAATCATTTACCCTCAGCATCCCCGCGCGCCTAAAGGCGGCTTCATACACAGCATCATTACCACCGATACCGCCCGTATGTTGTTTCGCGGCCCGTACGCCTTCGGCGCTGCGGCCCGATTTAATCACTAAAATCGGTTTATTACGCGAGGCTGCTCGGGCAGCAGAGAGAAAATGGCGCTTCTCATTAACTGAGTCGATATACAGCATAATGGCACTGGTACGGCTATCGCGGCCGAGATAATCGAGCAGTTCATCGAAGTTAATATCAGTGGCATCGCCAAGGGAAATAAAAGACGAAAAGCCAATCCCTTTGTTATTTGCCCAATCGAGCACTGTGGTGCATATTGCCGCTGATTGGGATACAAACGCAATTTTGCCGGGTAAGGCACTCGCATGGGCAAGGCTAGCATTGAGTCCTAAGGGCGGTAAAAGCATCCCTAAACTATTAGGACCAAGGATACGCATGCCATAACGTTTGGCATGTTGCATGGCTAGGTCGAGTAAGCTTACACCATCATCGTTGACTTCCTGCGCCATCCCAGAAGCCATAATAATTGCCACTTTACAGCCAAATTGCGCGAGAGTTTCGACAATCGCGGGTACACGGCTAGCACGAGTACAAATCACCGCGAGGTCGGGTTTTATCGGTAAGGCTTCAATGTTGGGATAAGCAAGCACGCCCATTACCGCGCGATATTTGGGCGTAACGGGCATGATGGGCCCAGAAAACCCGCTGGAGAGCAGGTTTTTCATCAGCACATTACCTGCACGTTTCTCGCTATTAGAGGCGCCAATGATGGCAACGGATGTGGGTTTAAATAAGGAATGTAGTGTACGTTGACTCATAAATGATCCCATCCCAGACGAAGACGCTGCCAGTGTAACCTACGCACGTGGGGCTGCACAGTTTTGATTCAGGTATTGCGCGGTAAGTTTATTAGTAAATCATTAAGTTAAATGCGGTAAACATCATATTTTTATCTTTAATGAAACATTTTTAGTAAGAGCGAAATCTCTGACTACAGAAGCGAAAACCTGTGGGCTTTGCGGAGATTTTGGCGGCCAAATGCTACAAGGCTGCAGATGGCAAACGTCTACTCCTTGCCTCTCGTCATCTGAGTCGACGTATTACGAGAGTATAAGCTTGCCAGAGCGAAGATAATCTAATCAAGAAATGTCAACACGCCCTAAACAAAGTAAAAATTTTCCGTATTTGTTTGAAAACCCCTGAATCTCAAACTACTTTTTACACACGGATAAATTATTGTGAAGTGTTTATGAGATACATGGATGGCATCATCGGAGTCTTTGCAATAGCAATAGGTTACTTGGTGGGGTCTATTACCCTTTGGCTCCTCAGTCCGGTGTTGGCGGTTGCCGTGATGTTATGTTGGCAATTTTACCGTCAGCAGCAATCTTCGGTGGTGTTTAGCACCTCTCAAGTAGAACAACGGGATGACGTCGCTCTTGGTTGGCAAACGCATCAACGCTTATACCAAGAGGCGATTGCGACTGTGAGTGAATGTGAAAATAATATCCATAATGTCCTGCGGGTTCAGGAGGATGCGGTTAATTTACTCGGAGATTCTTTTGATGGCTTAGGCCGGCTGATGACTGAGCAAACGGGATTTATCTCTGATCTAGTAAAAAGTACCGATGATGCTGAGATATTTCACTCCGAGCAGATGAAACAATTTGCGAATAATACGTCGCAAACGTTAGAACGCTTTATTCAATCCACCATAGAAATGTCTGCCTCAACAATGGAATTGCTTGAGAAAGTTAACCTTATTTACGAATCCATGCCGCAGGCGATGAAGGCCTTACAGGATATCGATCAAATATCTTCTCAAACAAACTTACTCGCTTTAAATGCCGCGATTGAGGCGGCGCGTGCTGGGGAAGCGGGCAGAGGCTTTGCGGTCGTGGCGGATGAAGTGCGTGCATTGTCTAACCGCAGTTCTGGATTTAGTGAAAGTATTCAAAAACAACTGAGATCCATTCAGAATCAGATTGAACAACTCACCCAGCACTGAAGAATCCCCTGATGATTTACAAATAAATCATCAAATTAGAGTGGAAGCGCATCTTGTTGCATGATCAAATGGTTTCGCTAAAAACTACACTTGGACAACAAGATGCGCGAAGCCAATATCCTACAACATTCTTTACACCAATACTGCCCAGAACTTCACCTAAAACGATTAAACAGCTTGATGCTGGCCTCTAAGGCACTGATTGAATGTAAGACACTGACCTTGACTGAGTTAGGTCGAAATTTACCAACCACGGCCCGAACCAAGCACAACATCAAGCGCATTGATCGTTTGCTCGGCAACACGCATCTGCATCAAGAACGGTTAGCTGTCTACCAATGGCATGCCAGCCTCATCTGTTCTGGTAACCCTATGCCGATTGTGCTCGTCGATTGGTCAGACATCCGAGAGCATAAACGCATCATGGCTCTGCGCGCCTCAATAGCCTTCAATGGCCGCTCTATTACCCTGTATGAGAAGTCCTATCCCCTATCAGAACAATGCTCTAAGGCCTCCCACAACGGTTTTTTAGCGGACTTAGCCAAGATTTTACCTTTGCATGTTACCCCTCTCATCGTGACTGACGCGGGGTTCAAAGTGCCTTGGTACAAAGAGGTTGAGGCGCATGGTTGGTTTTGGCTAAGCCGTATTCGCGGTACAGTTCAATTTGCAGATATTGGCGCTGAAAATTGGCGTGCAGTTCGCAGTACACATGACTTGGCCAACGGTCAAGCGAAGAGCCTGGGTTGTAAGACCTTGACCAAAACTAACCCTATCAATTGCCATCTCACGCTTTATCGTAGCAAACCTAAGGGGCGTACAAATCAGCGTTCAACGAGGACTAATTGCCACCATCCATCGGCAAAAACGTACTCAACATCGGCGAAAGAGCCTTGGGTGTTAGCCAGCAATTTACCACCAGAATCTCGGAGCCCAAAGCAGCTGGTAAACCTGTACGCCAAACGTATGCAAATAGAGGAAACCTTTCGTGACCTCAAAAGCCCGGCATACGGCTTTGGCTTACGCCAAAGTCGTACCAACAGTCCAGAGCGATTCGACATCATCCTACTGATAGCGTTGATGGTTCAATGCCTGTTGTGGCTAGTTGGTTTACACGCACAGCAACAGGGCTGGGATAAGCATTTTCAGGCCAATACCATTGGGCATCGAACGGTACTCTCAACGATTCGCTTGGGATTGGAGGTGCTCAGGCGGCCTGATTATCAAATCACGGAGAAAGAATTGCTGGCGGCCTGGGTATTATTCGCCAATCAGTTGCTCAAATATGGCTATGCTATGGCTGATTTATGAGGGGATCCTTCAGTGTATCGCCAGTAATACAGCTTGTTCGAATAGATATTACCGCATGGATCACTAGACACTTTTTCCCATGACATACTGTAATAGTGCCATGGTCTTATTTAAAAGATGGCACTTATACTGCTATTACCGTAGCAAAATTATGGTTATATGGCTAAATCTATAAAGGTATAAGTGATGCAAGAAGAGAAAATCACTGGTCTCTATTTTGTGGAAGAACAGCAACGTATCTGGATTATCTATACCCTAAGGTATCCAGAACCAATAGATGATGTTGACCTTGAGACATATATGGAGCTGCTTGAGAAAATAAAAAAGACTGATGGAACACGCTATGATTTGTACACCTATCTCCTATCAAAGCAAAACAAGTGCACAGACATTCTCCAATTTCTTAAAACACACACGCACTGAAAATCAACTTTCACAGGAAGATTTATGTTGTTTACTCAGGGAAAAAAGTTGTTTATTTGATGCTTTAGATGCGATTACGATTAGCCGTTGGGAGCGAGGAGTCAATATTCCATCGCTAGCAAAACAGGCAGAAATTGTAGAAATTTTTGGTTCAGAATTATTTGATATTTATCGGCAGGATAAAAGTTTTGTTAGTGAAGGACTCGCCTCGATTAATTTATTTGATTCGAGTGTCGAACGTAGCGAACATCCTTATTATCGTAATAAACCTTATCGTGTCGAATTTATTGATAACCATCATGATAACTTTATGACCTTACTACAGTTGAGCTTGGTGTATGAGAGTAACCCCCGGCTTTGTTTGAATAATTGCCAATTATCGCAACCCTTTTTTTTGGGATTATCGCTCGTTGTTGCATTTAGTTTTGGTGAGCAGATTGTTGGGCATTGTTTATTTTGCCGCACGCACGCTAAGGTCGCGCTCGAATTTATGAATGATGAAGTGGATTTGTTTGAGGTTATTAGCCATAACAGTCAGTCTAGCCCCGATACCTTAATGGTGTTTTCTTCTTTTGGTGTCACACCTCATATTGAAAACTATATGATGTCTGTCTACCTGAATGAAATGGCTTTATGTCGTTCGATAAAGTACTTAAGTTTCAGCATCTGTGATGAATCCTTAAAAAGGAAGCTTTCCCAATTCAAGTTACCTATTTTTAAAATTAGAACCTTAGAAAACAATCATAGATCTATAAAAAATTATTCCTTTTTCGCTAGTAGAACCGAAGTCATGGCTAATCGAAATTTGCTGAAATTATCGGTTATTCCTTCGGCTAAGTCTCAGACAATCGATCCTATTTTCTTTATGCAGCTAGAGACCAATATATGAATATACTCATTATTGATGATCAAAAATTTATCCGAGAAACGCTCAAAGCGGATATCAATAAATGTTTAGCCGAAAATGAAATTAATATTTATGAAGCCAGTAATGGCAATCAAGGGATTGATTTAATTATGGGGTTAAATGTATCACTCGATCTCATCATTATCGATTTGAAGATGGAGCAGGGCGATGGTATTGCTGTCATCAATATGTTGGCGACTGAGCCTCGGTGGATGTCGATTCCGATTGCCGTGATCAGTTCTTCCGATAAACGAACTCTTGAATTGGTAGACTGTATTATTCATACACTCAGGTTAAACCTATTGGGTGTGTTTGCAAAGCCTGTCAATGCCAGTGATATCTTAATGCCATTGCTTACGACCGACACCGAAGATGTGCCTGAGTCAACTACGCATCGTCATCGAGGTCACCGACATGCAAATATCAACGTTCAACAGTTACTTAAGGATGAACAGTTGATCCTCTGTTACCAGCCAAAGATTAATTTAAAAACCCAAGAAATTACTGGTTTTGAGGTGTTGTCTCGTTTATGTGATCGCCACCATGGTTATATTTATCCCGACGTATTTTTGCCTTTAATCAATCAGCAGGGATTAAACAGTATTTTTTCGCGGATGGTGATTTCTCAGGCATTGCAGTGTTGGCTACGCCAGCCTCTACTCACCCCATTTTCATTATCAATCAATATTACGGCAGATGATCTCACCTGTGAGGAATTAATTGAATACATTATCGAGTCTAGTCGTGCTCATACGGGGATTCACTTAATTTTAGAGTTAACTGAATCACAGGAAATCATTAATCAAGATCGAGTTCTTAATTCGATTGCCCGGCTCATTATTAATAATATTGATATTTCACTGGATGATTTTGGTAAAAGCTATTCGACCTATGATCGTCTTGATGCTATTCCTTTTAAAGAAATAAAAATTGATAAAAGTTTTGTCTCCGATATGGATATCAATCATCAACATTATTTAATTGTTGAGTCGACCATTGCCCTAGCGCAAAAGATGCACGTAAAAGTAGTTGCCGAAGGCGTAGAAACAGCCGCTATTGCCGCTATTTTGACAGCCTTAGGTTGTGATGTGGCACAGGGATATTTGTATAGTCCACCCATTGAAGGTCGTTACCTTATTAACTGGATAGGCCATTATCAAAGTGAGTGTTTAATACATGAATAATCATGGGCTTGAACACCAAGTGAAGCAAGCGCTGTCAGTTTTTTTGGCGCAATATCAACAGCCGCAGCAACAAGTGTTAAGGCGAGCTTTACTCATAGAGCTTGAACGCATGAGTCTGCAACTTATGTCACTCAACGCTGAAGAATGTTTTTCTGATCTTAGGCATGAGTTTTTGGGGATGACGAGTTATCTCGCCTTGGATGAGACGTTGTGTGTTTCAAATTTGGCTTCAGTATCGGCTTTTAACACCCAGATCCAATTTTTGTTAAATGCCGTAAAGGAGCAAGATAATGGGGAGTAAATATACTTCAAGCATGTACTTGCTTACCGGGTTATTTATTACGCTGATTATTATTTGCTTAACGCTTGCCCATTCAATTAATGAATTTAAAGCGGTTTATCAAAAAAAAGCTCAGGCAGTATTTTCATCATCCCAAGATATGTTTTTACAACACCGTATTATGTTAGATGCATTGCGATCGTTTTTTAATGCTTCCGCTGCGGTGACCACAAAAGAATTTGAAGTATTTGCTAAGGATTTGCTGAAGATCAAATCTGCTGTTGCCTTCACATTAACCCCTGAACTCGAACTGGCGTATATTTCTGATCCATCCATCTTGCCAGAACTTAAACCATTAACATTAAGTATGATGGACAACGGGAGTTTACACGCCAGGCTAATCAATTATACCCTTTTGACCGTTAAGATTGATGAACCTCAGATGCCTTATTTGATTTATGCCATTTCCCAAAAAAGGATTTTGACGCGTATCGATCAAGAGCAAGATGTATGCATTACGTATCAGTTCGAGCATTCAATTTTACGAAGCGCTTTCTGTGATATCCCAGCTGCAACGGGGATTTGGCGCTTATTTGCCTATTCAGATCGTCAGTTTATTACATTGAACGAATATCAGACCCGTTTCAATTTACAGGTTTATTATCAGGTACCTCGAGCGGAAGTGATTGAGCTTTTCGTTATAATCCTATCGATTGCGCTTCTTGGGCTAGCATTTTCGCTACTATGGTTTTTTAAAGCGAAACATCAACAGCTTATTGAACGCATCGAATGTGAAAATCGTTCGAAATTAGCGGTAATGGCCAGTATTAATCATGAGATCCGCACGCCAATAAATGCGTTGCTTGGTTATAGCCGGATGCTCAAGAAAACTCTTTCAATACCATCCGAGCCAGTGCAGCAGGGCACATCAAAACAGGAGCTAAGCCATATTGTCGATAAAATGATCTGGTCAGCAAATTTGCTTTATTCGGTTGCTGAAAACACATTAAATTACAGTAAGGCTGAAGTTGGAAAACTCACATTAGATCAGCATGCGATTAACCTCAGAGAATATGTTGGTCGCATTCAAGAATACTATCAAGCTTTCAATACTACTTCGGGTAAAACCCTCACGGTGTCGGTGAGTGATAGGTTACCTGACTTGCTTAAGCTTGATGGCACTAAGCTATTCCAACTTGTCACCAATATTATTAATAATGCTTTTAAATACAGTACTGGTGAGCAGGTACACTGTTATATGGATTTGCATCCTTCATTTAATCAAGCTTCAGCTTCACCTATGTTGAGGGTGTTGATCCGTGATTTTGGTGAAGGTATGCCTATGCAAGCAAAGCGGGCGTTAGATAGTCCCTTTATTTATCAATCACTGTCCAGCTCCTATGGTATTTCGGGAATAGGGCTTGGGCTTTATACCTGTAAGCGATTATTGGAGCAGATTGGCGGTAAATTACGGATACGCAGTCAGCAAGGACGAGGAACCACGGTATTAATGCACTTTCCGTGTCAGTTTTATCACCAGAAGCAGGAGCCAATACACCGTTATACCCAGCAACCATTACTATTGGTGGATGATAATCTGTTTAATCTTGAGATTTGCCGTGGAGCGCTCGAGTCCCATTTTGCCCAAATCCACTGTACAGATCAGGCTGAATCGGCGTTAAGGCTATTTAAAACGCTGCGGCCACGATTGGTGATTGTCGATTATCGGTTAAAGGAGACTGACGGATTAGTGTTAATCCAACAAATGCGCCAGCTTATCATTGAGATGGATGATAGTACTTGGGAATGCCAGTATTTTCTGCTTTCAGCCAATGATAGTGATGAGATCCCAGCACTTGGGCGATTTCCCGATGTGGTCTTTATCCAAAAGCCCTTTAGTTTAGAAGTGTTTTTGAGCAAATTAGCGGCAATTACGCCAGTATAGGATGGCTACTGGTTAACACTATAAATGTATTCGGCTTTCACATAGAATGGCCTTTATACATTACTTAATCGACGATTCTAACGGATTGTGCTAATCCATCAGCAATACCACCGTCATGGCCCCGATTATCGCTTTGGGGAGCAAATGACTTTTCTCGACGTGAAACAAACCTTTGGCTTTAGTCATGTGCGTGTAGGGCGTTGGGTTACGCGGGAAGAATCCTTAATTGCCGCTAATTTAGTGTTTGATTCGCTGGCAGACCTTGCCTTTATCCTGCATTTACCGCCCTTAACCTTAGGGCTAAGGCAAACCTTAAGTCTTGCCTTTGGTCATGGCGGGCAAAAGGGGGTGCAGGCCCATTATGCTCCCGCGGCTAGAGAGCTGGCATTAGCAAAAAATGCCGGCGCTGGCGCCTTGGCCCATGAGTTTTGGCATGCGTTTGACCATTATGTGGCGCCTAAGGCGTTTTCGCGAACCACGGGACGTTTTAAGTGCGCCAGTGATCTCTGGCTTGCGGATCTGCCGCTCATTGATCATCCGTTAAATCATCGTTTAGCAGAAATTTTTCGAGTGACATTACTCTCTGAGGACAATCTAGCGCCGAGCGATTATGTACGCCGTGCAATAGCATTAGATAAGCGTTATGGTGCGCAGTATTTTGCTAAACCCACCGAAATGATGGCTCGGGCCTTTGAAGCGTGTATCGAATCCTATCAAGGGATCCAAAATCCGTATTTGGTGTCTGGCACACGTTACTCTGCGCAGGCAAAGGAAGGAGCTTATCCCGATGAATCACATAGACAACGTATCTTTAATGCCTTGATAGCCTACTTTGAGCCATTAGGCATAGCGTTAGGGAAAGTAGGATAAGCGATCAGTGTTAATCGGCGAGTTGCTGCTGGCAGTAGGCAAGTTGGTGGCGAATGGCATCGAGCCATTGTGAGGCGTGGTAATCCATTAAATACCAAGGGCTGAGCTGTGTTTCGGGCTGATGATTAAAAAACAGCGACTCACATGCGATGAGTTTAGCTTTATCCGCACACTGCAACCAAATAGCGCTTGGCGTATGTGCTAACTCGGCTAAATGCTGCCGAACTCCTTGCTTGGTATCCTCATTTACACACTCAATGAGAAGATATTGTCTCAATAAATCCAGTTTGAGAAAGGGATCTTCACTTTCACAGATAAAGTTTACTTGGTGTGTTGCCTCCGTTGTTTGCTCCCAAGGTTTCAGCGTAAATTCAGCCCAGTCTAAGCGATCACAGAGTAGGGCTTTAGCGATTCTTCTTTCCCCTAACCAGTTATGAACCATGCAGGGGAGATGGACTGTCTCGGGCAGTTCAACACTGCGCCGTAAGCTGGGCAGTAGCGACATGCGCTGAACTTGTAGTTGTTGTGCCAAGGTCATCATAAGTACGATCGCTGTTAAGCCCGATGATGGCCAGCAACCGAGAGTTGCAGTGAGATCGGTGGCGACTTGGGTCAATGCCTTGGCCAGTTGCAAACCTTGGGGATGACCTTGAACTTCAAAAGCATATTGCGATTCGGCAAAACCGCCATTGGCAATCGTAACCACATGACCATGGGGCGTGAAATGCTGCGGACATTGCGTACCATTAAAAATAAAGGTGAGACCTTTAGCGGCAGGTTGCCATTCCCCTGACGCATTGCCAATGATGGTGACTTGCTCAAGCTTGAGTTGCTCGGCAAGTGCTTTGAGGGAAATCCTAGGTTGCGGCTTAGCCAATTGACGGTGCATATGCGTATGTGGCTGAGGCGCATCGGCTAAGGGGTGTGAATAGGGCATACTCGCAAGGACTCTCTAAAGCAAAGAGGGCTAGTGTACTGGATCTTCTGTGCTGACTAAAGAATTATTGCCGACAAGCTATCGGTAAAATAATTAATAAAATTTTATAATAACAGTACGTTACACTGTTTTGTTTATCAGTATTACTTATTCACTAATCATCATAAATACAGGTATCTCAGCAAGAAACCTATACCAATTGATCCAGTGTTTCATCTAGACGCGCCTTCGACAGGCTAGGGATATATGTCGATTTGAATCGGTGGTAATCAGCAGCATGCTATAAACATTTTCATTTAAACCTATCTCGCTTCATCCATCCTGAGCGCTGCTTGAGTTGAATATCCAGAGGCTGGCTGTCCCAAAATGTGTGACTCATCTTGTAAATATAGTAGATTACCCATATACCGTATTGATAATAATTCGTATTAACTTTACACTAACAGGATTTTAAAAGAGGTAGGAACAACTCCCCATGGCGAAAATAAGTAATCGCTTCTGGTTTATGTTACACGGCTGGGTATCATTGCCCATCTGGATTTTATTCAGTTTCATCTGCTTAACGGGCACGGTTGCAGTACTTAGTCATGAACTGACTTGGCTGACTAACCCCGCAGCCCGTGCGACCAATCCGAATGAGCTACCCGCGAAACCCGTTGATGAATTAATGCTGGTGGTGGAAAAGGCCTATCCAAATGCACAAGTCATGGGAGCAATGACCTTTGAGCCTTATATAGTCAATGCCATTACTTTTACCGATGCCGATAAGCCTTATGCTATCGCCTATGTGAATCAATATACGGGTGAGCTCCAGCAGATCAACGAAGGCATCACTTTTATCGGCTTTATGCGTTCATTACATGGTTGGCTGTTGTTTCCTTGGCAGGGCGGTTATAGCTTGGGGTATTACCTAGTGTGCTCTATGGCGCTCTTGATGCTTGTCTCATTATTGACAGGGCTCATTGTGTACAAACGCTTTTGGCGCAGCTTTTTGGTGCCTAAATTACGTCTAACGCAAGGAAAGAAGACCTTATTGTCGGATCTGCATAAGTTATCGGGTGTTTGGTCGATTTGGTTTATCGCGATTATGAGCCTCACTGGGCTTTGGTATTTAGTCCAAGCTATCTTCTGGCATGCGGATATTGATATCGAGCCCCATGCACCATTGATTGCTGCCGAGCAAGTGCCGCTAGTACAGGCTGGCGATTCAAAAGTGCCAAGCGCCAATGTCTCTTTTACCGAGGCTTTAAGTTTAGCCAAACAGCGCTTCCCCGATTTTCAACCAAGTTATGTGATGCTGCCTGAGCATCAACGGGATATGTATCATTTAAGCGGCAGCGGCGATCATATTTTTTATGATCAATATTCCTATAATCTCAGCATTAATCCATGGACCGGCGAAATCGCCAGTGTCAGCTCACCAGAAACTATGACAGGCATGCAAACCTTAATGCATATTGCTGATCCGCTGCATTACGGCACCTTGGGAGGGATTTGGACTAAGTTTATTTGGTTCTTTTTTGGTCTGGTGCTTTCTGGGATGTCAATCACTGGTTTTATGATGTGGGGATTGCGCCATGTTCGCGCCTTTAAACAGGCCGAAACCACAGATTTGGCCGCAGATATGATTGGGGAGGCTCGCTAATGGCAAAATCAGTATTTTGGTTAAAGCATAAATACAAGCTCAGTGGCTTGATTTTAATTTTACCCTTAGTGTTTCTCTATCAGTCGCTTAGCCCGAGTTTTCCACCCGCTTGGCCGAGTCAGCAACTAGGGGAGTTTAAGATTGCGCCTATGCCGTTAGATTTAAAGTCGCCCTATAAACACCACGATGATTACGTTAAAGATTTTATGTTGATCTTTGAGCAGGGAGATGTGGCCCATATTCGTCAAGCTTATGCCAATATCGGCCCAGTTGCTCTGCCATTAGAAGCGTTACAAAAAGGTGAAAATGGGGTGTTACATGGCAGCAAACATGGCCAGCATGTGCATGCGATTACGGGCGCTAAGTTAGCGGCAACGGACAGCTTGTGGGTGTCGATTCAAAATTGGCAGGGCGAATGGTTGGTTAGCCAATGGCCCGTGCCCGAGGCGGTGTTAATTCAGTAATAACGCTATAAAATTGTTTGTAGTAAAACCGCCCTCAGGTGCAAACTGTGCCTGAGGGTTATTTTTATCGGGTAGGTTTTACTGCGTAGGATGTGATATGGAATTTACTGAAACAGAACTCGCGTTAATCGCGGCCGCAACACAAAAAGTGCAAATGGCGCAGCGGGTGCGGATGGGGGTGATTATTTTGCTTATCTTAGGCATGCTTACGTTGCTGGCCGGATTTTGGAGTCACTCGTATGCGATTTATATTGCCTTTGCGCTGGTGGTCTTTGCGGTCGCGCTACCTCAGTTTGGCCAAGGGCCCAAATATGAAGAATTGCTAGCCCTATTGCAGCAAAAAGCCGCTCAAGCAAAATGATTAATCTGCATCAAAGTGCTAAGAACGGTGCTAACAACAGCGCGAATAACAAAAGGGCTTTCAGCAAAATATTCTCGAACCTGAAAGTATTCTCTAGCCTAAAAGCCCTTGTTACTTGTTTATTCCGTTAGTTAAAGCGCTTAACGACAGCCATATGGCGCCCTTATTCTTCGGGGTAGACCTTTTCTTTAAATTCGCAAAGATCCTCAATTATACAGCTGCCACAGCGCGGTTTGCGGGCCAGACAGGTATAGCGACCATGCAGAATAAACCAGTGGTGCACATCGACCTTAAATTCAGCGGGAACAACCTTTAACATACGCTCTTCGACTTCGACCACGTTTTTACCGGGGGCGAATTTAGTGCGGTTTGCGAGGCGAAAGATATGGGTGTCGACGGCGATGGTTGGCCATCCAAAGGCGGTATTGAGCACCACGTTGGCGGTTTTGCGGCCGACACCAGGAAGCGACTCTAGCGCTTCTCTGTCCTCTGGGACTTCGCCATTGTATTTTTCAATCAAGATCTCACAGGTTTTAATCACATTGATAGCCTTGTTGTTATACAGGCCAATCGTCTTGATATATTCCTTTAATCCTTCCACGCCTAAGGCATAAATGCTGTGGGCGGTATTGGCCACCGGAAACAGTTTATCGGTCGCCTTATTCACGCTCACATCGGTTGCCTGTGCCGATAACGTTACCGCCACCAGTAATTCAAAGGGACTGGAGAAATTTAGCTCGGTTTCGGGTTTGGGATTGTTTTCACGTAGGCGGGTGAGGATTTGGATGCGTTTTTGTTGATTCATAGTGATCCTTGTCAGTAGTGGGTTTAACGTTAAACCCACTACTTAAGCTGTTATCTCAATGAGGCTTAACTCACTTTGGTGATCCGCGCCCGTGTCACACTAGGCTGCGCTGCTGCTTGTGGCTGGCGCTCTTTAAGCTTTTTATCGACAATATTTTTCAGGGCGATAAGTAGGCCCATTACAATAAAGGCGCCGGGCGGTAACATCGCCAGCAGGAAGGGGGTATCGACTTGCCATACTTGAATGGTTAAAGCCTTTGCCCATGGGCCGAGCAATTGGTCGGCGCCATCAAACAGGGTACCTTGGCCAAGAATTTCCCGCGTAGCCCCAAGCACTGCTAATACTAAGGTAAAGCCTAGTCCCATCATCAAGCCATCGAAGGCCGAGCTAAAAGCATTATTACGCGAAGCAAATGCTTCGGCGCGGCCAATGATAATGCAGTTGGTCACAATCAGCGGTAAGAAGATCCCTAACGACATATACAATCCATAGGCGTAGGCATTGACTAACAGTTGCACCGCTGTCACCAGCGCCGCAATGATCATCACAAACACGGGGATTCGGATTTCCTTCGGAACATAGTCGCGCACTAACGAGACTAAAACGTTTGAGCCAATCAGCACCAGCATTGTCGCGATACCTAGGCCAAGGGCGTTGGTGAGGGTGGCGGTTACGGCCAGCAGTGGGCACAGCCCCAGCAGTTGCACTAACCCTGGGTTATTTTTCCACAGTCCTTGCCACGCAATTTCACGATAATTAGTCATGGTTGGCCTCACAATTCAGTGGTTGGCTGAAAATTTCTGTTTGATGCTGAGTAAAGTACCACACGGCGCGTTTAACGGCTTTCACATAGGCGCGTGGTGTAATTGTCGCGCCAGTGAATTGGTCGAAATCGCCGCCGTCTTTTTGCACCTGCCACTGCTTATCATCTTCAGATGTAAGCACTTTACCCACAAATTTGGTGACCCAATCAGATTTACGTAACTCGATTTTATCCCCGAGGCCCGGGGTTTCTTGGTGGGAAAGCGTACGAACGCCTAATACTTCACCTTGGGTGTTGATACCTACAATCAGCTTAATATTACCGTTGTAACCATCGGGAGCGATGGCTTCTAAGGCGATAGCGACGGGCTTACCCGCAGCAGTGGCGATATAGGCGGGCATGGCATCATCGGTGCCGAGTGCCTCTCTATTTTGTAGCAATGTGCACTGCGCAGTCAGCTCATTGTCATGGAGATCATCGGGGATCAGTTGATGTAAGATGCCCATCAGTTCTTTCTGCTGTTGCAGCTTTATTTCATCAAAGGTCTGTTGATTAACCACAGCCACTAAGCCGGTGCAGAGCAGGGCAAATAGGGCAAGTAGCAGACCATTTTTAATCATTGGGTTATTCAATTTTTTTCCTCAAGAGTCTTTGTTCAAGCTCGCTTGATTCTCTATTTCACAGGTCTAGCCCGCTGAGTGGCCATAGGCACGCGGACGCACATAATAGTCAATAAATGGCGCGCACAGGTTGGCGAGCAATACAGCAAAAGCAAATGCGTCGGGATAACCGCCTTGGGTACGGATGATATATACCAAGACACCGATTAAAGCACCGAAAATCAAACGGCCGCGTGGGCTGGTGGTGGCGGTGACAGGATCGGTCGCAATAAAGAAGGCGGCGAGCATGGTCGCACCCGAAAATAAATGGAACAGCGGACTTGCCTGCATATCGGGTGACAGTAAAAAGCCGATGCTCGATGCCACAAATAATCCCGCCAAGACACCAGTACTGATGTGCCAACGAATGGCTTTTAATTTAAGCAGCACTAACCCGCCAGCGAGATACGCCAAATTGACCCAAAACCAACCTACGCCAGTGCCGCCATCGAATATGCTTTTGGTCATACTTTCAGTGGTGGTGAGCCCTAGTGACAAATCGGTTTTGAGGGTATCGAGCGGCGTTGCCATACTGATACCATCAATCCCTAAACGGAATTGATCCATCCCACCATGGGCACCGAGATTGAAGATAAGTTGCAAGCTATCGATAACACTTGGGGTATTGAGTGCAACGGTACTTGGCGCAATCCAGCTGGTCATCTGTAGTGGAAACGACACCAGTAGCAACACATAGGCAGCCATGGCAGGGTTAAACAGGTTATGGCCTAAGCCGCCATAGAGGTGCTTAACAATAACAATCGCAAAGGCGGTGCCCATCACGATCATCCACCAAGGTGCCAGTGGCGGGATTGCAACCCCAATTAAAATTGCCGTCAGCATGGCGCTGTTATCGCTTAAGCTCGCTTTGATGCTGCGATGACGCAGTTTCATCACCGCTGCTTCACAGCTTAGGGCCACGATAATCGCCAGTAACACTTGAATAAGCGTGCCCCAGCCAAAAAAGGCACATTGCACCACAAGGCCGGGCAACAAGCATAAAATAACCCGTTGCATAACCGTTGAAGTATGCAAGTTACGGGTAACATGGGGTGATGAGGCTATTTTAAACGCCATTGTGATCCCTTTTATCTAATCTTGAGTCACTGATTTTTAAGCTAATCATTTTTAAAGCACTGAGGTTAAAACCCGCAGTGCTATTCATTTGCGTCGCTGATCGCATTCGCTTCTCTGGCCGCTTTTTTGGCTTTCGCACGGGCAACCGCAGCAGCGACCTTGGCTTTCTTCTCATCTTCAGGACTGAGTGGTGCGCTTGGTTCGGTGGCTGAGTCTGATTCATAGCCAGACTCTGGCTTAGCCTCTGTTACTAACTCGGGCTGAACCTCGGCAACCTCACTCGAATCCGCTTGCTGCGCGGCGGCTTTTTTGGCTTTCGCGCGAGCAACCGCAGCAGCGACCTTGGCTTTTTTCTCATCTTCAGGGCTAAGCGGCGCGCTTAGTTCAGCGGCTGAGCCTAATTCATTGCGTGATTCAACGTCAGAGCCTGACTCTTGCTTAGCGTACTCGGGCTGAACTTCGGCCATATCACTCAATTCAGCTTGCTGTGCGGCGGCTTTTTTGGCTTTTGCGCGGGCGACGGCAGCAGCGACTTTGGCTTTTTTGTCATCCGCCTCTGTGCTCGTAGCCGTTTCTGCTACTGGCTGATTCGCATTGACAGTCGCTTCAGTATCGCCATTGGTATCCGAGTCGGCCTTCAATGCCGTTTTTTTCGCTTTGGCACGAGCGATAGCGGCGGCGACTTTATCTTTTTGTGATAAAGACTCGGCTTGAACCGTTGGCTCGCTTGATTCAGAAGAGAATGCTTGCTTTGACGATTCTGCATCATCCGCCCCTTGAGCTGCCTTCTTGGCTTTAGCTCGAGCAATTGCGGCGGCAACAGCCGCTTTACCCTTAGGCGCTTCTGTGTTGCTCGTATCAGCAAAAACGACCTCGACCGTCGCGTTATCGGTTGTGGCTTCTGCCGCTGCTGCCTTTTTGGCCGCAATCCGCGCCATGGCTTCAGTTACAGCATTCTTATCCGTTGAGGTCATGGTCGCTTGGCGACGCGCAGCGGCTTCTTTAGCCTTGGCTTCGCGGGCGAGTTTTTCTTCTTCGAGGCGTTGAATACGCGCCTCGAAGCGCAGTTTGGCGCGCTCGGCTTGATGCTTCTCATCGGCGGCTTGTTTTAGTGCCGATTTAGCGATGCGGTAGTATTCCACCAGTGGAATATCACTGGGACACACATAACTACAGCAACCGCATTCGATACAGTCTTTTAGGTTGTAGCTGGCCGCCTTGTCATATTCTTCGGCTTTTGCATGCCAAAACAGTTGTTGTGGTAGCAAGAGTGCAGGGCAGGCATTGGCACATTCGCCGCAGCGGATACAGGCCTTTTCCTCTGGAGTTATCCCAATCTCTTGACTGCTCGGGACCAAAATACAGTTTGTGCCCTTTAAAATCGGTACTTGGATGGTTGGCAATGCGTGGCCCATCATTGGCCCGCCAATAATCACTTTTTGTTCGGCTTCGGCATTAAATTCAGTTTGCTTGAGCACATGTTCAACGGGCGTGCCTATGGGTAACCAATAGTTGCCAGGTTTACCCACATTTTGCCCGGTAACGGTTACCACACGTTCAATCAGCGGTTTTCCTTGGGTCACGGCTTGATGAATCGCAAAGGCGGTTCCGACGTTATGCACCACAATCCCAAGCTTAGCGGGAATGGCGCCCGAGGGCACTTCACGACCGGTGATGATTTGGATCAGCTGTTTTTCACCGCCAGAGGGATACTTGGTTGGGATCACCGTTACCCGAGTGCTGCCCGCAGGGAGCGTGGATTGACTGACCGCCTGTTGCATCGCCTTTATGGCTTCAGGTTTGTTGTCTTCGATAGCAATCACAATGCGTTTTGGTGACAAAAGGCGATGGATAATCGCAATCCCCGCCAGAATGTCTTGGCTGTATTCGCGCATTAAGCGATCGTCGGCGCTGATATAAGGCTCGCATTCCACGCCGTTGATTATCACTAATTCAATTTCACTGACGGGATTGAGCTTAATGTGGCTTGGGAAGGCGGCGCCACCCATGCCGGCTATCCCTGCACCATGGATTTTGGCAATCATCTCCTGATTGCTGAGCTCAATTGAGCCTGGCGTTAACTCGCACCAGCGGTCTTCACCATCGGCGGCAATCACGCAGGTATTGACCGGCAAGGCTGAGGCGTGGTTACTGGCTCTTGGCTCAATGGCGACCACAGTACCAGAGGTTGGCGCGTGCACGGGCAAATGCCAAATTGAGGTACCTTGAGTTAATGGCGCGCCTTTTAATACTTTGTCACCCACTTTGACTGCAAGGGTGCAGTTTTCGCCTACCTGTGGCACAGGCACAAGGTATTCCTGCGCTAATGGCAGTTGGCTAATCGGTGTAGTGTTGGAGAGGAATTTGACTTCAGGTGGATGAATGCCTCCAGGTGAGCGCCAAAGGGTTCCTTTATCTAATTGATCTAATAAAGTCTGCACCGCTTATCCTCTCTTTTCTTCGTGCGGGGTCTCTTGGATAAGAGTCACGGGAATGGCATTTAAGCGCCAGTTCCAGTTTTTCAGATTTTGGCCTACTGGGATCATATCGATACAGTCAACAGGGCAGGGCTCGACACAGAGATCGCAACCTGTGCAGTCTGCCGTGAGCACGGTATGCATGAGTTTGCCCGCGCCAATAATGGCGTCGACAGGACAGGCCTGAATACATTTAGTGCAGCCAATACATTCATCTTCGCGAATATAGGCGATTTTTTTGACTTGGGACTGAGCCTCGGCGTTGAGCGGCTCTGGCTCGACCCCCATTAAGCTGGCGAGTTTTTCCATGGTCGCAGTGCCGCCGGGCGGGCACTTGTTGACTTTATCGCCATTGGCAATGGCTTCGGCGTAAGGACGACAACCGGGATAACCACATTGACCGCATTGAGTTTGTGGCAGAATCGCTTCGAGTTCATCGACGATAGGATTACCTTCAACCTTAAATTTTAAGGCGGCAAATCCGAGTAATACCCCAAAGAACAATGCCAATAGGGTCAATAAGATAACGGCAATTAACATGGTGGACATCTATTTAACCAATCCTGTAAATCCCATAAAGGCCAATGACATCAGGCCTGCGGTGATCATGGCGATAGCACCGCCTTTAAACGGCATGGGCACATCGGCCGCCGCTAAACGTTCACGCATCGCGGAAAACAGAATTAACACTAAGGAAAAACCCACCGCAGCACCAAAACCATAGATAGCAGATTGAATAAAATCGTGTTTTTCGTTCACGTTTAATAGGGCTACCCCTAATACTGCACAGTTAGTGGTGATCAGCGGCAGATAAATTCCCAGTGCGCGATGTAGGGTTGCACTGGTTTTCTGCACTACCATCTCGGTAAATTGCACTACCACCGCAATCACCAGAATAAAGCTCATGGTACGCAGATAACTGAGATCAAAAGGCAATAATAGGTATTGATTCACTAGGTAACTGAGAATGGATGCCAAGGTCAACACGAAAGTGGTCGCCATAGACATACCGATAGCGGACTCCAGTTTGCTGGAGACCCCCATAAATGGACATAAGCCTAAGAATTTCACTAATACGAAATTGTTGACCAGTACAGTGCTGATCAACAACAGGAGATATTCACTCATCTCAATACTTGTCTAAACGGATCTTGGCCGTATTATCGACTTTTCCGTTTGCATAAACAACATATAGAATGCAGGGTTAACTATCTTTACTGTAAATATGCATGCTTGATTAACCCTGCATTGGTTTAAATTTGATCCGTTAGGGTGATGGCCTGTGGCTGGGCAATGTAATAGCCTTGGAGGCCATCAACGAGAAGTTTTTCGAGGGTTAATTTTTCTTCTTGGCGCTCAACACTGGTCGCAATTACGCGGATACCAATACGTCTGGCAACGTCTACCATCATACGCACAAAGAATTTGTTATTGCTGTCTTCATCGATCGCCGAGGTGTAGCTACCATCAAGCTTAATGTAGTCTGGGCGCACTTCGCTGAAGAATTTGAACGAGGTAAAGCTCATGCCAAAACGCTCAATTGATACCCTCGAACCTACGCTATGCACTTCACGTACAAACTTATAACTCGCCCCTAAATTGGCTTGCATACCGGATTCGTTAATCTCAAATACTAAGCGTGAAGCGATATATTTATGCTTGCCAAGAATATCCTTTAACCAGCCTACAAACAGTTCTTGATGCGCTGAAAAAGCACTGATGTTGATGCCAAAATTGCCGCTAATGGTGGGATTTTCTTTAAGCATTTTTAATGTAGTGATCACCACGAGTTTATCTAATTCTGTGCTCATTCCATGGCGCTCCGCCATGGCAATGACTGTGGTGGTCGGTAAAAACTTCCCTTCACTATTGTAGAAGCGTGCCAGCAACTCGCGATAAACCTCGACATCGTTACGGCAAGGTTGAATCGGTTGTTGGAAAAATTTAAGCGCTTGGCGGGTGATTAGGTCATTGATTGCCAGTTTCCAACGGTCGTCACCAAATTGCTGATCCGCATTGAGTTTCTCTTGAATATGATAACTATTAGGACCAAGGGTTTGCGCTATGCTGACGGCCGTATCTGCAAGGGATAGCAAATTGACGGGATCTGTCCCTTGTTGGTATGGGACAAGCCCGATATGTGCCGCGGATTCTGCTTTGATCATCTGTTGATATTCATCAAGGAAAATTTTCAGTTGATCTAAAAACTTAGGTCCATCCTTTAACACTAAATCGGGCAAAAAAATCGCAAAATCGGCACTGGAAACGCGGTAGCACTCTGCATCGGGATATTTTGAACAGGCTTTACGAATGCAATTAGCCACATTCGATAAATAATCGTCACCCGCTGAGCGCCCTTGAAGTTGGTTGATATGAGCTAGCTCAGTCGCCTTAACCATGGCCATTAATCCGAGTTGAGGAATCGCACGATTGTTAATACTTTCTAACTTGGAGGTAAAACGAGGACGACTGCCAAACCCCGTAATGGGATCTTGATAAGCCACTTTATGCAGTTTCTGGTTTTCCTGTGTGAGGCTATCGACTCGTGATTTTAACGTTGTTCGGCATTCCTCAAGCGCTAATCTGACGGGGGTCATTTCGCCATTCAGTCTAGAAGACTCTATGGCTGAAAAACTCAACTCCGGAACATGCATAATATAATCGGCAGCATAACGGATAGAAGATTTTAATTTATTGATAAGTAATAAAAAAACAACAACTAATACAATGTAAGCTAGCAGCAATGAGAATCCTAGCTGCTGGGTATTGGCAATGGCGTTTTCGATGGCTTGGTTAACACTTAACTTAACTTGTAACCGACCCGCAGGCAGCTTTTGTGTATGTGACAAATCTAAGGAAAATAACCCAGCAAGTGGGTGAGCCATTTGGACGTTGAGTTCACCTTGAGTGTAATTAAGTTGCCCATCAGTATCATCAATATATTGAAAAAATTGCAGAGGGTAATGTTCGGAGAGGCGTTGGTAAAGTTCGCTACCATTACCTTGCCACTGGTCAAAGTTGACCATGTATTGTTTGAAATTATTGAGTTCCTGCTGTTGTTCTGCCTGCAACTGGTGATTTTCGCTTTGATAAATCCAACCAAAAAGGCCTAAAAAGATCAGCAACAAAAAAATGGGATACGATTTAGACATCGCCATAAAATTCGCTCTCAATATGTCAAAGTATTTGCAATAAGATATTGCATGAGATTTGAAATAACACCGTTATCTGCGTGATGATACACGGTATTTTGGTTAACAAACTGCTCACAGTGTAACCGTATTTAAGGCAAAACAGAAATGAAAAGCGTGATCTATAAGCGTTAGATGTAGGATAAAAAACAGATGAAGTGAAATAAAATGGCTCCCCTGACTGGACTTGAACCAGTGACATACGGATTAACAGTCCGCCGTTCTACCGACTGAACTACAGGGGAGTAGAGGGTGCGATATTACTATCGACTTTGGATATTACGTTAAAATGGCTCCCCTGACTGGACTTGAACCAGTGACATACGGATTAACAGTCCGCCGTTCTACCGACTGAACTACAGGGGAGTAGAGGGTGCGATATTACTATCGACTTTGGATATTACGTTAAAATGGCTCCCCTGACTGGACTTGAACCAGTGACATACGGATTAACAGTCCGCCGTTCTACCGACTGAACTACAGGGGAATCGTTTTAACGTATCAGCTTGCTAACTAAGTGGCTCCCCTGACTGGACTTGAACCAGTGACATACGGATTAACAGTCCGCCGTTCTACCGACTGAACTACAGGGGAAACGTTAGTTATCTAACTGTATTCTCATTGATTTTCAATGATTAAAGAGTGGCTCCCCTGACTGGACTTGAACCAGTGACATACGGATTAACAGTCCGCCGTTCTACCGACTGAACTACAGGGGAATCGCTTTAATCGTCTCGATGACTCGTTGAGAACGGAGCGCATAGTAAAACGCTCTGTTGGAGGAGTCAACTCGAGTTACTAAAAAAAGTGTAATTATGCTGTTAAGTGCTCATCTAATGTGCATCATGGTGTAGAAATCAGCATTTTGATGAAGAAATAACTTAACTTTTCGCAAGATAGCGCTGTTCGGTACCATAAAATTTGCAATGAAAAGTGCTTAAAGGCTGGCTCATATCTTCAATTGCTTAAAGATCCGTCGCTTGAGCATCAAAATCACTACGGCATTGAATAAATACACGAAAGTGCAAAATTGGCTGAATGTTTACAGGAACTAATAGCAAACAAAGTCAATGCGGATGCCGGCAGATGCGAACCCTTACTCAGAAAAGATTTTGCCCGCATAGATAATCGCTTATCCCGTTAAAATATTGATGATGCTATTTGGGCTGAGTCTATTGCGTGAGTGGTAAGCACTGACGTTTAGGCGAATAGAGCCACAACTCGAGCATTATCCTCTTTCTAGTCACTAGATGAGCGCCGTTAAACATCAAGATGACCATTTGATTGCAGCAAAGTGAAACTTTTTGACTACGGCGTTTTAGTGCTCAAACTGACGATAAAACGCACTGAAATTCAGGATTAATGCCAAATTAATACACAAGGAGGGACTTTCATCTGCTTACAAAATTGCAACTTAAATTTATGCTAAAAAAGATAAGGCTTGCAATTGTCAACTATATGAAATTTAAGGATTAATATTTTTATCGCCAAAATAGTGCAATTTAAGTCCATCGCCCGCGCACCAAGGGTTTGCCGCTTGTTTTAAGTCGCAACTCACAGGGTTATCCACAGAATTTGTTGATAAGTCGAAATAAGCGAGAAACCATGCGGGATTGAGGAGTATTTTTCATCCCTAACATTGGGGATAAATGGTTTGTAATTTAATTACATTTGATAAAAGTTACTACTTGTTACATTGGCGTTTATGTTCAGTGTAGGCTGATTATAAGATAACTGCTGGAGCTTAATCTGTCTCTTGATTAGAATGGTTCGACTAACCACAAGGATATGTAGCGCGTGTCAGAATCTGTTTTTCAGCTTGAATCCCAATTTGCCCCCGCAGGTGACCAGCCCACAGCCATCGCTAAATTGGTTGATGGCCTCGAATCTGGCCTTGCTTGTCAAACCCTATTAGGGGTGACGGGCTCTGGTAAGACGTTCACCATTGCCAATGTGATTGCCAAGCTTGGGCGACCGACCATTATTATGGCGCCAAACAAGACTCTCGCCGCACAGTTATATGGTGAGATGAAAGAGTTTTTCCCCAATAATGCGGTGGAATATTTTGTCTCCTATTACGATTACTATCAGCCCGAGGCGTATGTCCCCGCATCCAATACCTTTATAGAAAAAGATGCCTCGGTAAACGCCCATATTGAACAAATGCGGCTCTCGGCAACCAAAGCCCTGCTGGAACGCAAGGATGTGGTGCTGATTGCCTCGGTATCGGCGATTTATGGTCTTGGCGATCCTGACTCTTACCTAAAGATGCTATTGCACCTGCGCCAGGGCGATACCATGGGACAGCGGGACATTCTTAAGCGCTTGAGTGAATTGCAATACACCCGCAATGATATCGAGTTGCAGCGCGGTACCTTTCGTGTTCGCGGCGAAGTGATTGATATTTTCCCAGCCGATTCAGACCGCTACGCGATTCGGGTGGAGCTATTTGACGATGAAATTGAACGCTTAAGCGAGTTTGATCCGTTAACTGGGCAGATTGTTAAACGTATCGCCCGCACCACAGTGTATCCTAAGACCCACTATGTGACGCCGCGGGAAAAGATCCTTGAAGCCACCGAGTTGATTAAACAAGAGCTGCGTGAGCGCAAACAATATCTGCTCGACAATAATAAGTTGATTGAGGCGCAGCGCATCCACGAGCGGGTGCAATATGATATCGAGATGATGGTGGAGCTAGGCTATTGCTCCGGCATTGAAAACTACTCCCGTTATTTATCAGGACGCGCCCCCGGCGAGGGGCCGCCAACGCTGCTCGATTACTTACCCGCTGATGGTTTATTGGTTATCGACGAATCCCATGTCACCGTGCCACAAATTGGTGCCATGTATAAGGGTGACCGTTCCCGTAAAACCACCTTGGTGGAATATGGCTTTCGTTTGCCCTCGGCGTTGGATAACCGGCCGCTGAAGTTTGAAGAGTTTGAGCAGTTAATGCCGCAGACGATTTATGTGTCGGCGACGCCAAACCCCTATGAATTGGAGAAGAGTGGCGGCGAGATTGTTGAACAAGTTGTTCGGCCCACAGGATTGCTCGACCCTGAGCTTGAGGTGCGCCCCGTTGGTATTCAAGTGGACGATTTGCTCTCTGAGGTCGCTAAACGGGTTGCGGTAAACGAGCGGGTGTTAGTCACCACGTTAACTAAACGTATGTCGGAGGATTTAACTGAATACCTCGACGAACATGGTGTCAAAGTCCGCTACTTACACTCAGATATCGATACCGTAGAGAGGGTGGAGATCATCCGCGATCTGCGCCTCGGTAAGTTTGATGTGCTGGTCGGCATCAATTTGCTGCGCGAAGGCTTAGATATGCCGGAAGTCTCGCTCGTCTGTATTTTGGATGCAGATAAGGAAGGCTTTTTACGTTCGGAGCGTTCGCTTATCCAGACCATTGGTCGCGCCGCGCGTAACGTTAATGGCAAGGTGATCCTCTATGCCGATCGCATCACCAACTCGATGGCAAAGGCGATGGGCGAAACCGAGCGCCGCCGTGAGAAACAGCGAGCCTACAACCTTGAGCATGGCATTGTGCCAAAAGGCGTGGTCAAGCGTATTACCGATGTGATGGATGTGGACGATGGCAGAGAGTCTGAAAAGGGTTATGGTCAAGCATCCCTTGGCAGAGTCGCTGAGCCTAAAGCCAAACGTTATCATGCAGATGCTGCGCAGCTGAGCCATGATATCGACAAGCTCGAGAAGCAAATGCATGAACATGCGCGTAACTTGGAGTTTGAACAGGCGGCGGCCTTGCGTGATGAGGTGAAACGCTTAAGGGAATTACTGATCAGCGCATAAATGAGTTTCTCGCCTAAGCAAGGCGTTGAGACTCGAAGCTGTGATGCTAACGTTCTGCCACTAAGGTGTTTTACTGAATAAAAAGCCGCTAACACAATGTGTTTAGCGGCTTTTTATTGGATTAGATCATCAAAGAAGAATCGAGACTTTATGCTTTTTCTTTGGTTAGCATCGTGCGTGGGAGCATAAAGAATAAGAGCGCGCAGATTAATCCGCAGATCAAACCAACTAAATGCGCCTCGGTCGCCACCCGCGCGCCGATCATTGCGGTTACATCATCACTGGCGCCATAGAACTGCTCATGGCCGACTTTGACTATCACCCCGAGCAGCAGCAAATAACCAGAGTACATTTTGCGGCGAATATCCTGCACTGCGCCATAGGCAAATAGGCCATGTAACATGCCGCTCAGCCCCACATAGCCTAATAATTGCGGATAGCCCAGATACAAGCCAATGCCTTCAAATAGGCAAAGTAGGATAAACAGCGCGGCTAATCCCTTAAGCTGGTAATGAAAGTGGTGCAAAAACAGCACTACCCATAATCCTGCGAGGTTCATCAGCAGGTGCCAATGATTGGTATGTAGCAGATTGCCTGTGATCAGGCGCCACCACTGGCCGTCACTGATATCGCTGCGTCGATAGGCGAGCAAGTTATCTATGCTCGGGGTAAAAAGTCCCGTAACATACAAGAGCGCGCAGAGCAGACTGACGATAAGCGCCAGCCAATAGGGGCCGAGTTTTGTTAACGTCACCAGTCTCACGCCTGCGGTTTACCCGTTTCAGTTGCCTTGTCGAGCGAGGCCATCACTGCGGATTTGTTTTGCAGATAATCCTCTAAGCCTCGTTTACGAAGATGGCAGGCTGGGCAGTCACCGCAACCATCGCCAATAATGCCGTTATAACAGGTCAGAGTATGGTGGCGAACTAAATCGAGCTGCTGATATTTATCGGCTAATGCCCAGGTTTGGGCTTTGTTGAGCCACATAAGCGGAGTGATGATGTTAAGTTTTTTATCCATGCCTTGCACCAGTGCCGATTCCATCGCGCGGACAAAGTCGTGGCGACAGTCGGGATAACCCGAAAAATCGGTTTCGCAGACACCGGTAATAATCGCCTCTGCCCCTAATTGGTAGGCGTAGATCCCCGCTAGGGTTAAAAACAGAATATTACGCCCAGGCACAAAGGTATTGGGCAGGCCGTTTTCCATCAACTCGTGGGATACGGGGATCGCATCCCGGGTGAGGGCTGAAATGGCTAACTCATTGAGTAAGCTCACATCCATCACTTTATGGCTAGTGATCTTTAAGCGCTTGGCGAGGGATTTGGCCACGTCAATTTCTTCACGGTGACGTTGACCATAATCGAAGGTGATCCCATGGACTTCATCATACTGTGTTAAGGCTTGAATAAGACAAGTCGTTGAGTCTTGTCCGCCACTGAAAACCACTACCACCTTTGAAACTGATGCTGCTGACATAGGATCCACTTAAATTGACACATAAAATAGGGCGTAAGTGTAACTCAGGCGCTAGGGCTTGCAAACTCTTTGCTGGCGCGTGGCGACGGGTATATCGCTCTTGGTATCACTCTGTCTGAGGCGGTAAAAACTTGCAGCTACAGCTAAAATCCTCTATAACTGCCGCCCCAGAAAAACGGAACGCAAGCATGAATTACCCAGTCAACGAAGTCTTTGAAACCATTCAAGGTGAAGGTGTCTTTACCGGAGTGCCCGCCATTTTTGTGCGTTTACAGGGTTGCCCTGTGGGATGTGCTTGGTGTGATACCAAACAGACTTGGGATCTGCTTGAGGAAAATAAGGTGTCACCCGAACAAGTGATTACCGTCGATGGCTCCGTGGGTCGCTGGGCAAACCATACGGCGAAGAGTCTTATCGAGGCGTTCAACGCTAAGGGATACACGGCGCGCCATGTGGTGATCACAGGTGGTGAACCTTGTATGTATGATTTGAATGAATTAACCCTCACGCTCCACGCTGCCGGCTTTGCCACTCAAATCGAGACCAGCGGCACCTTTGAGGTGAAGTGCGATGCTGATACCTGGGTGACTGTCTCGCCCAAGATCAATATGAGAGGTGGTTATAAGGTGTTAGCGCAGGCCTTGACCCGCGCCAACGAAATAAAGCATCCGATAGCGACCGAACATCATATCGACGAACTCGATGAGTTACTCAAAGGGATTGATGTGTCAGCGAAAACTATTTGTTTGCAACCGATCAGCCAAAAACCAAGGGCGACGGAATTAGCCATGAAGGTGTGTATTGCCCGCAACTGGCGTTTATCGATTCAGACCCATAAGTACTTAAATATCGATTAATCGCCACTTAGTGCTGTGCACTCTTCTTTAACGCTCCGAAAGGGGCGTTATTTATCAGCAAAATCTATGAATTAAAGACAATAGTTTTAACTAAGCGATAAAAATAATTTTGTATAAGGTGGAGTGCTAGAAAGAAAACTTAGGGAATAAAGCGGTATATAGCGTGAGATGAGAAAGAAGTGGTGGAGGGAGAAGGATTCGAACCTTCGAAGGCGGAGCCGTCAGATTTACAGTCTGATCCCTTTGGCCACTCGGGAACCCCTCCACATATTTTCTTCCGACTTTTAAGTTGCGCTTAAAAATCATCTTAAATCTTGGCCAGATTTAAGGGTAAAGCAAGTTTACAGCAGACTAACGATTGACGAACAACAGAAGATAAAAGTGGTGGAGGGAGAAGGATTCGAACCTTCGAAGGCGGAGCCGTCAGATTTACAGTCTGATCCCTTTGGCCACTCGGGAACCCCTCCACGAGTATCTTTTATAGCATCACTAATTGTTAGTGCAAATGGTGGAGGGAGAAGGATTCGAACCTTCGAAGGCGGAGCCGTCAGATTTACAGTCTGATCCCTTTGGCCACTCGGGAACCCCTCCTCAATTGCGGCCGCCATAGTAGTCAGAAACCTTAGGCATGTAAAGTCTAAATATGAAAATTTTCCTAAAGTTCTTGTTCAACTGGTCGATTAACTGACAACGAGTTGTTTTAGCGATGTTTTTTTATGCAAATCGATGTTCCTTTAATCAATGAAGCCCAAATTGGCTCCCGCTTAAATGCGGCAATCGAACACAACAGGCGAGGTGAGTTTGCCCTGTTGCTGTCGCTATTGTCTGCTGACGCGAGGGACATGGCGCAGTTTCAATGGCAAAAAGAACTCGATACTGCCGAAAAACTACAACGTCAGTTTGAATTACCACCAAAACAAACGTTAGTGGCGGATTTATCCTCAGACAATCATATTATCGACAATAGCGCCGTGTTTATGCAGCAAGGGGCAAGAGCATTTCAATTGCAACAGGCCTTGCGACCGGAAGCGTTAGTGATCCGAGGTGGTGAACCCATCGCCATGGCCGAAGCCTTAAGTAACTGTGAGTTTACAACTCGCTTGCGTCAGCGGGGGCAATTGCCATCTCCTCAAGTTGAAATCATGCACTTTGCCGATCAACTGGCGATCCAACGTAATTTGATCCCACGCTTAGCCAGTGCTTAGTGCTACTGAGGCTATTTATTATCAAAGGTATTATTTCGGGTAATAAGCGTGAGCAATACCAGAGTCTCTCTCATCATCATTCCCTATAATTAGTCGTTAGTGATATTAATGTTGAGTCGCTTATGTTGAGTTTTTAACATGAGACCATTAGAGAGGATAACCCTATGAAAGGTATCATTGCAGGACAAACCCCCACAGTAAACGACACATGTACCGATTGCGGCAGCTTTGTCGACATAGGCGCAGTGATTGATGAACAAGATACTGTACTTGAGTTGCAGTTTACGGGTGGCGAGGCGGAAAATGAGGCGGCAAAGATGGTTGAGCGTGCCCAGACACGTTTTCGACACACGCAAGCGAGCGTTACTCGAGGTGAAACGGGTGTGACGCTCAAACTGGTATTTGATGTCAGTGTCGAAAAAATGATTTTCCAGTTAGAGAATGGTCTATAGCGCAACCCCTGTGATACAAGTCGAGGTTAATTTGTAATAAAGTGTGGCCGATGTTGCTGTTTTAAATGTAGATCGTGTAATCTGCGTCAACAAAAACAATGATAAATCGGCTCCATTAACACTCCTATCTTTGGTGTGTTAGTCGCAGCATTATCGTTTTACCCAACACGAAGTTTTGTAGGGATCAGAGTGAAGCGACGTCAGCATCAACACTTATTAGAGTCTTTAGTCCATTCTACGGCAAAGCAGCAGGGTGATTTCACTAAGACGGCAGAGTTAGCGACAGAGCTACTGTGTCAGAATTTAGCGGTCTCCTTGGTGTCGGTGTGGATTTTTTCTGCCGAGCAAAACACCCAATCTCTCGTCGCCCAGTTTGGGGCGATGGCGCTGCAGGACATCTACCGTCCTAAACTGCTGCAAACGGTGCCGCGTTATTTAAATGAACTAAAAAATCACAGACATATAGATGCTGGTAATACGCTTATTGACCCGCGGTTGACCGAATTAGTCGATAGTTATTTTATTCCACGCCAAATTTTATCTAGTCTCGAAGTTGGCATCCGTATCAATGGCCATCTTGAGGGCGTGCTCTGCATTGAGCGCGCGCAGCTCACACACCATTGGCACGATAGTGAAATTCATCTGGCTTGCCAAATGGCCGATCAATTAGCCCTCACTCTTGCTACCAAACATGCTTACGATAAAGAAGAACGTCTCAGCCTTTTTCGCTGCGCCATAGAACAATCTCGTCAAATGACTATGTTGATTAACTTGCACACTGAAAAAGTGGAGTACGTTAACCAAGCCCATCAGGATATTAGTGGTATTTCTCGGAGCAGGAGCGTTGGCACTAATTTACGTGATTTAACTTTTTTCAAACAGCACAATGCGTTAGCTGAGCAGACCTTAGCAAAAATTTTCAGAGGTGAACTGGCAAAAGGTGAAGTGCAATTTAATCGTGCTGATGGTAGTCGTTATTGGCTGAAATATGTTGTGAGCCAATTTATCACCGATAGAGGCAATCATTACGCTTTAGTGTCGGGTGAAGAAAGTACGGATGAGCATAACTACAAAGCGGAGTTGGAACGTCTGGCGTGGCGTTGTAGCTTGACTGGACTGAACAATCGCAGTCACTTTAATCGAGTGCTCGAGCGAACAACACATGGGCTACTGTTGCTAGTCGATTTAGTCGCCTTTAAGCGTTTTAACGATACTTATGGTCATGAAAATGGCGACAGCCTGTTGATTGAGATTGGCCGGCGCTTAAAGCATTTTTCAGACATCAACAAAGCGACTGAAATCGCTCGTGTCGGTAGTGATGAGTTTGCGGTATTACTGACCGACGACAACGCAGTTTATGATCTGGACTATATCAGCACCCGCTTATACCAGCATTTAGCCATGCCGATATTAATTGGCCGTGAACAAGTGGAACCTAAACCCGCACTGGCCGTGGTTGATATTGCGTCGGTGGCAAATTTATTTGCACCACTGACCTGCGCCGATATTGCAGTGCAATATGCGAAGAAGAAAAAGGGCACAGCAATTCAAGTCTTTAACAGTACATTGCTGAGTGCGTTTAAGGAAGATGCGCAAATTGAACGCGATTTGCATAGTGCTATTCGCGGTCGACAATTTGAGCTTTATTACCAGCCCTTAAGGGATCTCGAACAGCAAACTTATATCGGTGCCGAAGCGCTTATTCGTTGGCATCATCCCAAAAGAGGCGTGCTATATCCCGGCGCGTTTATTGATATTGCCGAGCAATCGGGGATGATCAATGCGATAGGCAGTTGGGTATTAGAGGCGGCCTGTCGGCAATTGAATATTTGGCAGCATCACAATGCCGATCTTAGCATGCATGTTAACGTGTCTGCGCGGCAGTTTTTTAGTGGTAATTTGTATGAACAAGTATGGCAACTCTTAACCCGTTATCGTTTAAAGCCCAAAACCTTAATTTTAGAAATTACAGAGACGGAACTCATGGGCGATATTCGCCATGCGACCTTATTGTGTCAGGAGTTGGCTGAACTGGGGGTAGGCTTGGCTATCGATGATTTTGGGACGGGTTACAGCTCGATGCGCTACCTTAAACAGTTTCCTATCAGTAAGTTAAAAATCGATCGCTCGTTTATTTCAGATTTGACGATTAGCCGCGAAAGCCAAGAAATCGTCTCGGCCATTATTGCGATGGCGAGTGCGCTCAATATTTCCTTGACCGCAGAAGGGGTAGAAACCGTTGAGCAGGAGGCGTTTTTAGCCAAGAGTTTGTGTCATCAGGCACAGGGATATTTATACAGTCCAGCTCTGCGAGAACCCGAGTTTGCGCAGTTTTTGCTGGCCGCGAAACAATCGAGTTTTATCGCCCACTAAACCAGATGTTCGTATTGGTGTGATGAAAAAATAAAGGCAATCAATTGATTGCCTTTATTTTATGAGTCGATACTTTCATCAACAACTATCGTGTTAAGCAGCACTGTTTAAATTTCTTACCACTCTGGCAAACACAGGGATCGTTGCGCCTAGGGCGTTTGGCCTGCATTTGTTGTCCTTGGGTATAGTACCAACGGCCCTGTTCAAATATAAACTCAGATCGTTCATAGATTGCATCAATCTCACCCGCGAGTTTATACCAAGCTTTGAAGGTCACATTGCCGCGTTGAGTACCATCGGGATAGATTTTTTCATTCGCAGCTAAGACCTCAAGCCCTAACCAATGTGGATGTGGGCCTTGCTGTAGTTGTTCGAAGGTTAAGCCATCGAGAAAGTCTACATGGTGAGTTTTAATAATGTAATCAAAATTTTTCAACACAAATGCGCAGTAGCGTGAACGCATTAGTTGTTCGGGACTGGTGGCCACTTGAGTCCCTGAATCAACATTAAGGTGCAAAGTTTCACAACAGTGCTGATAAGGTTTTTGGCTGCAACAGGGACAATAGGCTTCTGGTGTCATGAGTGTAACTTGCTCAATAATAAAGATTATTACTTTGGTTTTTTACTGTCAGGTAATGGCGGAAACTGACGGCCATAGTAAAGATTTGGCACAGGCTTCGCATTCAAATAAAAACTAGGCTCGGCTCGATTGTTCATATCAAGGGTGACATTCCAGCGGTGCTGGGTGTCTTTTTGTGTGCCAATGACGAACTTGCCTGCAAATTCACTCACGGGTTCGCCAGTCTCTTCGGCGGGATAAAAACGCACTAAATAATAGCCAGTGTCGAACGCGCTGTTGCCTGATAATTTGCGGTTTAGCACCCGAAAGTCGATATCGATACGGGCCTTTTTGGTTCGGATTTTATCAAAAAAGCGCTGATAAATAGCGACAATATTATCACGGCCATAATAAATTTCTTTACTTTGACTTTCTGACAGATAACTTGCGTCTTTAGCATAAATCTCGGCAGTGACGTCGTGATTAAGTTCATTAAATGCTTGAGTAAACAAAGGATAATTCGCATTTATCAATTGATCTGTTGTCATGCTGGTCTTGGCTTTTGAGGGGGTCGCAAAACTCGGCAGCGACAATAGGCATATCAGGGCTAGCAGCAAAAATCTCATTACATTATTCTAATCAAGCATTCATGGCGCCACTATAATGGAGGCGCCCGCTGAACTAAAGGGGTGAATGTTTACAAAGTGTGTTTCTGTTGTAAAAGTGCACACTGAGTGTGAAGAGTGGAGGAGCTTGCCATGCTGGATAATGAATCGGCACTATTTTTTGAAGAAATGGCGGGAGTTGTGCCACTTAAAGGTGATGTCAAGGTGGTGAATTTACAACCTAAGGCATTAACGGATGAGCAAATTCAGCGCCGTGATGCGCTGCAACGTGAGGCTTATTTAGCTTGTATGCCGCTGGATTTAAGCTTGATCCCGGTTATGGCACCCGATGATATAGCCAGTTTTAAGCGTGAAGGGGTTCAGGGGGCTGTTTTTAAGCGCTTAAGGCTGGGGCAGTACAGTATTAAAATGGAGTTAGATGTGCATGCCTACCGTTTGAGTCAGGCCAGAGATGCGTTACTCAATTATTTGTTAGCGGCGCAGGCCCATGGTGAACGTTGTGTGATGCTCATTCATGGTAAAGGCCATAACAGTAAACCCGTGGCTGGATTGCTTAAATCAGCGGTATGTCACTGGTTATCTCAGCTTGATATGGTACTTGCCTACCATTCTGCGAAAACCGAGCAGGGCGGCACGGGCGCCTTATATGTGATGTTGACTAAATCCGAGCAGCTTAAGATTGAGAATAAAGAAGCAAATCGTAAGGGAATGGGTTGGCGTTAATGGATTTGCGAACGCATTGATTTCTCTGATTGTCGCGAGCGTTAGACGTTAATACTGGAGCTTAAAAAAATGCCCAACATCGTTGTAATGCCGATCAGTTAAGACAGATCGCTTGACGATCTCGCTGAAAAGATCAAAATCCGATGACCTCATGTCATCGGATTTTTTATGCAACTCTCAGAAGCACTCGCCCGTACTCATATTACCCGCCTAACCGAATTCACCTGCTTAGCAGATGTGTTAGAACCTGAGTTAATTCAATCTTGCCTAGACTCTCAGGGCGTTGCGACGTTAAGACGGCGTAAATTGCCGATGGACGCGATGATTTGGGCCGTTATCGGAATGGCTTTGTTCCGAGGGGAGTCTGTTCGGTCACTCATCAACAAACTCGACATTGTTTTGCCGCAAGAGATTGATTATGTTGCACGCAGCGCCGTGACTCAGGCACGTAAACGATTGGGCAGTGAGGTTATTAGAGAAGTATTTAACCGCAGCGCCAATACCTGGCACGCGAGAGCTGAACATCCTCATTGGTGCGGTCTTAACTTGTATGGTGTTGACGGTGTCGTGTGGCGGACACCCGATAGTGTCCAAAATCAAGCCGCCTTTGCGCGTACCGCCAACGCTTCAGGCGAAGCGGCTTATCCGCAAATTCGCATGGTTTGCTTGATGGAATTAAGCAGCCATTTGTTGGTCAACAGCGCCTTTGATTCGGTTGCCGAAAATGAAATGAACTTAGCGTCCCAGCTCATTCCTAGCATTCCCAATCACAGCCTAACCCTATTTGACCGAGGATTTTACTCGCTCGGCCTGCTGCACGCTTGGCAGCAAGCGCAACCTGATAGCCACTGGTTGTTGCCATTGAAGAAAGGCACTCAATATGAAGTAGTGCGAACGCTGGGGAAACATGACCAGTGGGTGAAACTCACCACGACACCTCAAGCCAGAAAGAAATGGCCGCAGCTCCCAGATACCCTTGAAGCGCGTTTATTGACTAAGACAGTGAAAGGTAAGTCAGTCGCCATTTTGACCTCGTTGACAGACCCGATGCGTTACCCCAGCGAAGACATCGTCGACTTATATGCCCATCGATGGGAAATCGAACTGGGCTACAGAGAGATGAAACAACATCTACTGGAGAGTCGTTTTACGCTCCGCAGTCAACTACCGGAGCTGGTGACTCAAGAGTTATGGGGCGTGCTACTGGCCTATAATCTCATTAGATATAAGATGTTGCTGATGGCTAAAAGCTTGCCATCGGTCCATCCCAATCAACTGAGTTTTCGGGATGCGGCGAGTTATATCATCTTCAAGTTGACACAACTGTCATCACAAACACCGGGGAATGTCCCGAGAGACGTATTGGATATAGAACGAAATGCACGGCAATTTAAGCTGGATGGTAAACGGGAAAGGGCATATCCACGAGTTCTTAAAATGAGCAAAAACAAGTTTCCGGTTAGACCAAAGAAAAATGCCGTTCACTCTTAAGTGAACGGCATTACAACATCGTTGGGCATTTTTATCGGTTTAGTTTAAGGCGTGGATATGACTCGCACCTGAGGCTTAATTACCAGCCACATTGACGATTCGCAGCTTTGTTCTGCTCATCAAGCCAGATTTTAAGCGGCGCAAAATAATCGAGCACGGCGTTCGCATCCATCATTTCCGTTCCTGTGACTTCTTTTAAGGCAACGGGCCAAGGTTGGCTTGCACCAAGCGCTAACATTTTATTGAGTTTTTCTCCTGCCGCTTGATTGCCGTAAATACTGCATCGATGCACTGGGCCCTTGTCTCCAGCCGTTTCACACAGCGCCTTATGGAACTGGAATTGCAGAATATGTGCGAGGAAATAGCGGGTATAAGGCACATTACCGGGCACATGGTATTTTGCACCTGGGTCAAAATCGGCTTCGCTGCGATCAGTCGGGGCCTTAACGCCTTGGTATTTTTCTCTTAATTCCCACCAGGCTTGGTTATATTGCGCAGGGGTAATTTCGCCACTAAATACCTTCCAACGCCATTGGTCGATCATCAAACCAAAGGGGAGAAAGGCGATTTTATCCAGAGCTTGTTTAAGCAGTAAGCCAATATCCTTCGAAGCATCGGGCACGTCTTCGAGCAAGCCAATCTGTTTTAGATAGCTCGGGGTGATAGATAGTGCAATCGTGTCACCAATAGCCTCATGGAAACCATCATTGGCACTGTTTTTAAACAGGAAAGGCTGCTGTTTATAGGCACGTTGATAGAAGTTGTGTCCAAGTTCGTGGTGAATGACGGTGAAGTCTTCAGCGGTTTTCTGGATACACATCTTGATGCGGATATCATCGAGGTTATCCAGATCCCACGCGGAAGCGTGACACACTACGTCGCGATCTTTGGGTTGTAAGAATAAAGAGCGGCTCCAAAAACTTTCTGGCAGCGGCGCAAAGCCCAAAGAGGTGAAAAAGCTTTCGGCTTGTTTCACCATTTTCTGCTCATCGTAGCCTTTCTGCTCAAGTAGCTCGGTCACATCATAGCCTGGATCGGCATCATTCGGGGCGACGAGATCGTACACATTCCCCCATTGCTGCGCCCACATATTCCCTAGCAAATGTGCCGGAATCGGGCCTGTTTTCGGCGCAATGGCATCACCGTATTCGTTATTCAGCTCGCCGCGAACATAACAATGCAGGGATTCGTAGAGGGGTTTAACTTGTCCCCATAAACGGTCTAATTCCTGTGAAAATTCATCGGGTTTCATATCGTATTGGCTGCGCCATAACTCGGACAGATTCGCGTAGCCTAAGTCTTTTGCGCCTTCGTTAGCGAGTTCAACTTCACGTTGAAATAGCGGACGCATTGGTTTTGCAATTTCACGCCAGCCTTTCCACGCTTCAAGTAATTTAGCTGGATCCCGCGATTCCGCCATCAGGGTAGACAGTTCAGGTTGCGTCATACATTTGCCATCGGCGAAGCAATATTTGCCTTTACCGTAGAGCCCATTGAGTTCGGAGCTAATTTGCGCTAGCTCAGCATTTTTGGCGGGATCCAGCGGCGCCGGTAACACAAGTGCACTGCGCAGAATATTCAGTTTGCGCGCATTGGCGGGATCGAGTTCCACATTGGCATACTTTGCGGCTTCAGTGGCAAACTTAACGGAAGCGGCGCTGACTTTTTCACCCACGGCGGCCGATAATGCTGCGGTATCTTCGGTAATAAAGTTGCTGTAAATCCATTCGGCACGATTCGCTTCGATGGATAACTGCGCCATTTGCGCTTCCGCATCTTGTATAAAGGCAATGGCCTGGGCTTTATCGGGCGCATTTTTGTTAGCTGTAGTAGCATCGGCCTTGCTTTGTGCATCATTACAGGCGCTTAAGCCTAAGGTTAGCGCAATGGTGAGCGCGAGTGTCGTGGGATGATTTAATCGAATAGTCATGTATTGCAATCCGCTGTTGTTTTTGTGTTGCACATTCTACCTAAGTGGATTGTATTTTGAATAAAACTTGATGGCTTTTGGCTCTTTTTTGCAATCACTGTGATTGGCTTGTTAAGCCTCGTTGTTGTGACGCAGCTTATTTGGTCATTTTTCGTTTGACAATGACCATACCAATGTTTAATTTAAACGAGTGTTTTAAATTAATTCAAGGTCACGGAATGGCAAGTCGATCTGATACAAAAACAAGAATACTTGATGCTGCAGAGAAACTCTTTGCCGAAAGAGGTTTTTCTGAGACGTCATTACGACTTATCACTAGCAAGGCAGAGGTCAATTTAGCGTCGGTGAATTATCACTTTGGCTCTAAAAAAGAGTTAATCCGTGCAGTGTTAGCCCGCTATTTAGACGTTTTTATGCCCGCAGCATCGACGGCTATAAAACGTTTACATACTGCATCCTCTCAGGCTTCGCTAGAGGATATTTTATCGGCGTTAGTCGATCCGTTATTGGATTTAAATGACTTGCGCACGGAAGGTACCACGATTTTCCTACAGCTACTTGGACGAGGCTATATCGAAAGCCAAGGGCATCTGCGCTGGTTTATCACCACCCACTATGGACAACATCTAGATACCTTTGTGAAGGCGGTGTCGGCTAGTGCTCCCCATATTCCTCAGGCAGAAATGTTTTGGCGCTTACACTTTACCCTCGGCACAATCGTTTTCACTATGGCTTCAGCTGACGCCTTAAACGATATTGCTGCGGCCGAATTTGGCGAGCACAACGATATTGAAGCCGTGATCCGTAAAGTGATCCCCTACATGGCCGCGGGCGTATCTGTTCCCGTAGCTTCTTAATAAAAAGGTCTTGATTATGTTGACGATTATAATTATTGCCCTGATAGCTGTTATTGCGCTGTTTGCAGTAAAAAGCCTCAGAATGCAATTTATCACCCAGCCAGTTTTCCATTTTTTCAAAAAAGTGTTACCGCCATTATCCGATACTGAGCGCGAAGCGATGGAAGCGGGCGATGTATGGTGGGAAGGGGAATTATTCCGCGGTAACCCGAACTGGAACACGCTGCACAGCTACGGCAAGCCAACGCTGACGGCAGAAGAGAAGGACTTTATTGATAATCAGGTCATGACGGCCCTGACAATGATCGATGATTTTGACATTGTCCATAATCGTAAAGATTTGCCGCCAGAGCTGTGGGATTATTTCAAAAAAGAAGGCTTCTTTGCGCTGATCATTCCGAAAAAATTTGGTGGTAAAGCGTTTTCGGCTTATGCCAATTCGACGATTGTGAGCAAGTTAGCTAGTCGTAGCGTGAGTGCTGCGGTAACTGTGATGGTACCTAACTCATTAGGCCCTGGTGAATTATTAACTCACTATGGCACTGAAGAGCAAAAGGAACGTTGGTTACCTGCATTATCGAAAGGCGATGAAATACCTTGCTTTGCGTTAACAGGCCCAGAAGCAGGCAGTGACGCGGGCGCAATCCCTGATGTGGGCATTGTGTGCCGTGGTGAGTTTAACGGCGAAGAGGTATTAGGCCTTAAATTAACCTGGAATAAGCGTTATATCACCTTAGCACCTGTTGCAACGGTATTGGGTTTAGCCTTCCAGATGCGCGATCCTGACGGTCTATTAGGTGATAAAAAGAATCTTGGTATTACCTGCGCGTTGATCCCAACGGATCATCCTGGCGTGGTGATTGGTCGCCGTCATAATCCGCTTAATATGGCGTTTATGAATGGTACAACCCAGGGCGATGAAGTCTTTATTCCGCTCGATTGGATCATTGGCGGTCCAGAATTTGCGGGCAGAGGCTGGCGCATGCTGGTTGAATGCTTATCAGCGGGTCGCGGTATTTCTCTGCCAGCGCTGGCAACTGCTTCAGGCCATATGGCAACCAAAACCACCACAGCGTACAGTTATGTGCGCCACCAATTTGGCATGGCGATTGGTCAGTTTGAAGGGGTGCAAGAAGCCCTTGCTCGCATTATTGCCAATACCTACCAGCTAGAAGCTGCACGTCGTTTAACCACCACAGGCATTGACCTTAAAGTCAAACCCTCAGTGGTGACAGCTATTGCGAAGTTCCACATGACCGAACTTGGCCGAGCTGTTATGAATGATGCGATGGATATTCAGTCGGGTAAGGGGATCCAATTAGGACCTAAAAACTACCTCGGCCATCCTTATATGTCGAATCCAATTTCGATCACCGTAGAAGGCGCGAATATTCTTACCCGCTCGTTAATGATCTTTGGTCAAGGCGCAACCCGTTGTCATCCTTACGTTCTGGCCGAAATGGAAGCGGCAGCTATGGAAAATCAGCACGAGGCGCTTGCGCGTTTTGACTCGTTGCTAATGGGTCATATGGGGTATGCGACGCGTAACGCGTTCAGTGCATTATTTAGTGCCTTAACTGCGAGTCGTTTTGGTAGCGCCCCCGTAAGTGGCGAAACCAAACAGTACTACAAAGATATGTCTCGTTTGTCTTCGGCGCTGGCCTTTATGACGGACATTTCAATGTTGATTATGGGCGGCGATTTAAAACGCAAGGAAATGTTGTCTGCACGGATGGGCGATGTATTGAGTCAGTTGTACTTAGGCTCTGCAACGCTAAAACTATTTGAAGACAATGGTCGCCAACAGGATGATTTACCTGCGGTACGTTATGTAATGGCTAATCGCTTGCACTTAGCGGCGAAAGCACTAGAGGACGTGATCCGCAACTTCCCCAATCGTCCAGTTGCTTGGTTATTGCGAGCACTCATTTTCCCGATCGGCAATCATTTTAATGCGCCGAGCGATAAAATGGCGACTGAGCTTGTCTCTGGCATGTTAAAACCAAGTCCTGCCCGCGAGCGCATTACCTTCCTTTGTCCTGAGTTTGAAGGCGATGTGGGTGGTATTGCTGAAGTAGAACAAGCGTTTGTAGCACAGTATGCCTGTAAAGAGATTTACAAAAAGCTCAAAAAAGCACAGCGCAGCGGTGAGTTACCTGCAAAAGTACCAAACTTGGTTCTATTTGCTAAAGCGTTAGAGCAGGGCACGATTAATAGCGAAGAACATCAAACACTATTGCATGCGGATAAGTTACGTTTAGCCGCTATCAATGTGAATGATTTTGAAGCCTTATAATCTGATTTGCTAGCACGACTACAATAGTTTCTCACCGTTACAAGAGATAAAAAAACCACCTCAACTGAGGTGGTTTTTGTTTTTAAGTTTAATGACTTTTAGCCTAACTTTTTCGTCTAACGAAAGCCAATCAGCAAAGATTAAGCGACGATTAGCACTTTACAAGTGTTCGTGCCACCGATGGTTTCCATCGCATCACCTTTGGTCATTAACACTAAGTCACCGCTGTGCAAGTAACCCGCTTTGGTTAATGATTCCAACGCTTTTTGCGCGAGCTCATCGGCTGGATAGATCGTTGAGTCGAAGTAAATCGGTAATACACCACGGTACAGAGCCATCTTCGCCAGTGTTGTGTCATGGCGAGATAGGCCAAGGATTGGTAAAGATGAACTGATACGCGACATCAGTTTAGGTGTTGCACCTGATTCTGTTAAAGCAATAATCGCTTTAACACCTTCTAGGTGGTTTGCCGCATACATAGTCGATAGGGCGATGGTTTCTTCAACTGAAGTGAAACGTGCATCCAATCTGTGTTTAGAGACTTTCACACTTGGGTGAGATTCTGCACCAACACACACATTCGCCATTGCTTTAACCGTTTCTTCAGGGAAGTCACCGGCAGCGGTTTCGGCTGATAACATCACGGCGTCTGTACCATCAAGCACGGCGTTTGCCACGTCCATCACTTCTGCACGGGTTGGCATTGGGCTTGAGATCATTGACTCCATCATTTGGGTCGCAGTGATGACGATTTTATTGAGCTGACGTGAACGGGCGATGAGTTTCTTTTGCACTGCCACAAGTGCAGCATCACCAATCTCAACCCCTAAATCTCCACGGGCAACCATGACAACGTCAGAGGCTAAAATCACATCATCCATTGCTTCATCGCTAGCAACCGCTTCTGCACGTTCAACTTTCGCGACGATCAGTGCATTGCTACCAGCCTGCTGTGCTAAAGAACGTGCGTATTCTAAATCGGCACCGCTACGTGGGAAGGAAACGGCTAGATAATCCACTTGGATCATCGCTGCGGTGAGAATGTCAGCCTTGTCTTTTTCGGTCAGTGCCGCAGCGGACAAACCACCACCTTGCTTGTTGATCCCTTTATTGTTTGATAAAGGACCAGCAACCGTTACCGTCGTATGGACTTTACGACCTTCGACGCGCTCAACACGTAGTTGGACACGGCCGTCATCGAGCATCAGGATGTCGCCAACATTCACATCATCAGGTAATTGCTTATAGTCGATACCGACTTGATTCTCATCGCCTTCACCTTTGGGGAGTTCAGCATCAAGAATATAAGCTTGGCCTAATTTCAGTTGGACTTTCTTGTTGTCTTTAAAGGTAGAAACACGGATTTTAGGACCTTGTAGGTCACCTAAAATCGCTACATGTACACCTAATTCTTTTGCAATTTCGCGAGCTTGAGTCGCGCGTTTGAGATGATCTTCGGGGGAGCCGTGGGAGAAGTTAAGACGAACAACGTTTGCACCTGCCGCGATAATGCGGCGTAAGTTATCGTCACGGTCAGTGGCGGGGCCCAGGGTGGTGACGATTTTGGTTCTGCGGAACATAAGATACTCCGTTAAAGTTAAAAAAATCTTGTGACTATATTAGCATGCAATTCCAAATTATGTAGTAAAGTTACAATCAAATTGATCTGAAGTTATGTTTTAAAATTGTGAGGTATCGCTGAAATTTGCTTTAAAAAAGGCTAGACGTAGGGTTTGCGCTAGCCTTTTTAAAGATAGGAAGTGAATTACAGTATCGGATCTTTATTGATACGAGACTCTTTCAACACTTCTTTTACCCGTTTTAAATTATCACGAAAACGAGGGCCGCGGCGTAGGGTAAAACCCGTCGCCAATACATCTATAGTCACCAATTGCGCTAAACGCGAGGCCATAGGTAAATACATATCTGTATCTTCTGGCACCTCCATCGTCACAGGCAGTGTACATTCCATCGATAACGGCGAGTTACGAGCCGTAATACCAATAACGGCAGCGCCGTTTTCTCTTGCTAAACGTGCTATTTCAATCAATGACTTAGTGCGGCCTGTGTGGGAAATTAAAACCACAACATCGCCTTCATTGCTGTTGATACAGCTCATGCGTTGCATCAGAACATCGTCAAAACAGATGACAGGCACATTAAAACGGAAAAATTTATTTTGTGCGTCATGGGCGACTGAGGCTGATGCTCCTAAGCCAAAGAATGAAATTGTCTTGGCCTGAGTCAGAATATCAACGGCTTTATTGATGGCCGCTACGTCTAAACTTTGACGTGCTGTATCTAAGGAAGCCATTGAAGATTCGAATATTTTTGTTGTGTATGATTCGGGAGAATCATCTTCTTCCACATGGCGACTCACATAAGGCGTGCCGTTTGCGAGACTTTGTGCCAGATGTAACTTAAAATCAGGAAAGCCTTTAGTATCTAAGCGGCGACAGAAACGGTTCACAGTAGGTTCACTGACATCTGCCATCTTAGCGAGTGTGGCGATACTGGAGTGAATAGCTGTTTGCGGAGAGGCTAAGATGACCTCTGCAACCTTGCGTTCTGACTTACTAAAATGGGTGAGGCTTTTTTGAACCTTTTCTAGGGTATTCATACGCGTATGTCCGCTAAATTGAGTATGTAATTTTATTTTTTTTTGTTTAGTGCCACAGATCAGCTTGACGATCCCACTAATCAAGATTGCTTAAGTAAGTTTTACGTCGGTTTTTGAAATAAGAATTTACTATCATCAGTAATTTAAGCACAAAAATCATATCAGATTTATGCCTTAGGTGCCTAGTTAGCTAGAATGTTAATATTGATAAAAAGAGATGCATTTAACAAATTCTGTTGTTATATTACAACAAAAGTGTGGATTCCTTCATTAGCATGAAGGGACACGACATACAAAGGAGAGCGTAACGCAATGGGCAAAACATCATCAGGCGCCAAAGCTTGTGACTTCGTACTCTTTGGTACTAAAGGCGACTTGGCAAGACGCAAGTTGTTACCTTCTTTATACCAGTTAGATAAGGCTGAACTTCTCGACAAAGATACTAAGGTGATCGGTGTCGCAAAAGATGAATTTAGTCAGGATGAGTTTAGAGAGCTAGTCATTCTTGCGTTAAACACCTTCGTCAAAGAACCCCTCTGCGAAGAAACGCTTAACCGATTCGTGTCCCGTTGTCATTATGTCGGCACTAATTTTACTGATTCAGCAGGTTACAGCGCCTTCCATGAATTGCTCAAACCAGAAGAGCGTGTCATGGTCAGTTACTTTGCCACTCCACCGTCGATTTTTGGGGATATCTGCCGCTGTTTACATGAACAAAATCTGATCCACAGCGACTCGCGCGTCGTTCTCGAAAAACCCATTGGCTCTGATCTCGCATCTTCCCGTGTGATTAACGATCAAGTTTCTGCCTACTTTAAAGAAAGCCAAGTCTACCGTATCGACCATTATCTCGGTAAAGAGACCGTTCAAAACTTAATTGCGCTGCGTTTTGCTAACTCCTTATTTGCCTCTAAATGGGATAACCGGACCATTGACCATGTCCAGATCACGGTTGCCGAAGAAGTGGGTATTGAAGGCCGTTGGGGTTACTTCGATAAAGCTGGTCAAATGCGCGATATGATCCAAAACCACTTACTGCAAGTGTTGACGCTGGTTGCGATGGATCCACCTGTTAACTTAGATGCTGACAGTATCCGCGATGAAAAGGTGAAAGTACTGAAGTCGCTGCGGCCGATTAATGCTGACAATGTGTATGAAAACACCGTCCGTGGTCAGTACAGTGCTGGCTTCCTCAAGGGCAGTCCAGTGCCTGGTTATTTAGAGGAAGAAGGGGCGAACGTACACTCGCATACTGAAACCTTTGTGGCGCTGCGTGTCGACATTGATAACTGGCGTTGGGCTGGCGTGCCGTTCTATCTGCGCAGCGGTAAGCGCATGCCGTTTAAGAGTTCTGAAATTGTGGTGTATTTTAAAAATCCACCGCATAACTTGTATCGCTCTAGCTACCGTAACTTGCCACCTAACAAGTTAACCATCCGTCTGCAACCACACGAAGGGGTTGAGATCCAGATGATGAACAAGGTGCCAGGGTTAGAGCAAAAACAACGTTTGCAAACCACCAAACTCGACTTGAGTTTCTCTGATACTTTCAAAAACGAGCGCATTGCCGATGCCTACGAGCGTTTATTGCTTGAAGCCATGCTCGGTAATCAAGCCTTGTTCGTTCGCCGAGACGAAGTGGAGCAAGCTTGGACATGGGTTGATGGCATCATCCAAGCATGGGAACAGAGCAATGAAAAACCGAAACCTTATCCTGCGGGCACTTGGGGCCCCGTGGCTTCCGTCGCGCTGATCACCAAAGACGGTCGTTCGTGGGATGAATAGGGGGCTTTGATGATTAAAGAAACCGTATTTAAATCCTTTGATACACCTGCTGCGCTCGAGCAACAGTTAGCGAATAAGATCGCTAGCCAGTTACAAGAGGCGGTGGATGCCCGTGGTAAGGCGAGTTTAGTGGTCTCTGGCGGCTCAACGCCGCTGAAACTGTTTGAGCTACTTAGCATGAAATCTATCGACTGGAGTGATGTTTACATTACGCTTGCCGATGAGCGTTGGGTCGATGTCGAAGATAGCGCCTCTAACGAACGTTTAGTGCGCGAGCATTTATTGCAAAACCGCGCGGCCAATGCCAAGTTCCGTGGATTGAAGAATATGTTTTCCACCGCCGAAGCGGGCGCAGATATGACCGCCGAGTTGCTGTCTAACTTCCCGCGTCCCTTCGATGTGGTGGTGCTCGGGATGGGCAACGATGGTCACACTTGCTCATGGTTCCCTTGCAGTGCTGAGTTAAACGATGCCTTAACTACTCAAGCTTTGTGCGTGGCAACCAATCCCACCACGGCGCCCCATGGTCGGATCACATTATCTAAGAATGCGATCCTCAATAGCCGTCAGATTTATCTGCATTTGGTTGGGGAACAGAAATTATCCGTATATCGTCAAGCCTTAGAAAATGATGATGTTAATGCTATGCCTATCAGAGCCGTATTAGCGCAGCGTAAAACGCCCGTTGACGTGTTCTGGAGCGCTTAAGGAGTCACTCTCATGCACTCAGTCGTTCAATCTGTTACCGACAGAATTATTGCCCGTAGCAAAGCATCACGTGAAGCATACCTTGCTGCATTAAACGATGCCCGTAACCATGGCGTACACCGTAGCTCGTTAAGCTGCGGTAACTTAGCCCATGGTTTTGCGGCTTGTAACCCCGATGATAAAAACGCATTACGTCAATTGACGAAGGCCAATATCGGGATTATTACTGCATTCAACGATATGTTGTCAGCACATCAACCCTATGAAACGTATCCTGATTTATTGAAAAAGGCCTGTCAGGAAGTGGGTAGTGTTGCGCAGGTGGCCGGTGGTGTTCCCGCCATGTGTGACGGCGTGACTCAAGGGCAACCTGGGATGGAGCTGAGCTTACTGAGTCGTGAAGTGATTGCCATGGCAACCGCGGTTGGCTTATCCCACAATATGTTCGATGGCGCCTTACTCCTTGGTATTTGCGACAAAATCGTGCCCGGTTTATTGATTGGTGCGTTAAGTTTTGGCCATTTACCTATGCTGTTTGTGCCAGCAGGCCCGATGAAATCGGGTATTCCTAACAAGGAAAAAGCCCGTATTCGTCAGCAATTTGCCCAAGGTAAGGTCGATAGAGCACAACTACTCGAAGCGGAAGCCCAGTCTTACCACAGTGCGGGTACTTGTACCTTTTATGGTACGGCTAACTCGAACCAACTTATGCTCGAAGTGATGGGGCTGCAATTGCCAGGTTCATCTTTTGTGAATCCAGACGATCCACTGCGTGAAGCGTTAAACAAAATGGCGGCGAAGCAGGTTTGTCGTTTAACCGAACTGGGCACTCAATACACGCCTATTGGTGAAGTTGTTAACGAAAAATCGATAGTGAACGGCATTGTTGCACTGCTGGCGACTGGTGGTTCAACAAACTTAACCATGCATATCGTGGCGGCGGCGCGTGCGGCCGGCATTATCGTCAACTGGGATGATTTTTCTGAATTATCCGATGCGGTGCCATTGCTGGCTCGGGTTTATCCAAACGGTCACGCGGACATTAACCATTTCCACGCCGCGGGCGGGATGGCTTTCCTTATCAAGGAATTACTCGATGCGGGCTTACTGCACGAGGATGTCAACACAGTTGCAGGTTTTGGTCTACGTCGTTACACCCAAGAGCCCAAATTACTCGATGGCGAACTGCGCTGGGTCGATGGTCCAACCGTCAGCTTAGATACCGAAGTATTAACCTCTGTCGCTACGCCTTTCCAAAACAACGGTGGTTTAAAACTACTCAAGGGCAACTTAGGCCGCGCGGTGATAAAAGTGTCTGCCGTTCAACCGCAGCATAGAGTGGTGGAAGCGCCCGCTGTGGTGATTGACGATCAAAACAAACTCGATGCGTTATTTAAATCCGGCGCATTAGACCGAGATTGTGTGGTGGTGGTGAAAGGCCAAGGGCCGAAAGCCAACGGTATGCCAGAGCTGCATAAACTAACGCCGCTTCTAGGTTCACTACAGGATAAAGGCTTTAAAGTGGCGCTGATGACCGACGGTCGTATGTCGGGCGCATCGGGCAAAGTACCCGCAGCAATTCATTTAACCCCAGAAGCGATTGATGGTGGGTTAATTGCAAAGGTACAAGATGGCGATTTAATTCGTGTTGATGCACTGACCGGCGAGCTGAGTTTATTAGTCTCAGACACCGTGCTTGCAGCCAGAACTGCCGCTGAAATTGATTTACGCCATTCTCGTTATGGCATGGGTCGTGAGTTATTTGGGGCACTGCGTTCAAACTTAAGCAGTCCAGAAACCGGTGCGCGTAGTACTAGCGCCATCGATGAACTTTACTAATACAAAGGAAGAATAACGCAATGCTTGAGAATAACTGGTCATTACAACCACAAGATATTTTTAAACGCAGCCCTATTGTTCCTGTTATGGTGATTAACAAGATTGAACATGCGGTGCCATTAGCCAAAGCACTGGTCGCCGGTGGGATTAGCGTGTTAGAAGTGACATTGCGCACGCCGTGTGCTCTTGAAGCGATCACCAAAATCGCTAAGGAAGTACCAGAGGCGCTAGTCGGCGCTGGGACTATTTTAAATGAAGCCCAGCTTGAGCAAGCGATTGCTGCGGGCGCGCAATTTATTATCACCCCTGGTGCAACAGTTGAACTGCTCAAAGCGGGGATGCAAGGCCCGGTGCCGTTAATTCCTGGCGTTGCCAGCATCTCCGAAGTGATGACGGGTATGGCGCTTGGTTACACCCACTTTAAGTTCTTCCCTGCTGAAGCGTCTGGTGGCGTGGATGCACTCAAGGCTTTCTCTGGCCCGTTAGCTGATATCCGCTTCTGCCCGACAGGTGGTATTACCCCGAGCAGCTATAAAGATTACTTAGCGCTGAAAAATGTGGATTGTATTGGTGGCAGTTGGATTGCGCCTACTGATGCGATGGAGCAGGGCGATTGGGATCGTATCACTCAGCTCTGTAAAGAGGCGATTGGCGGACTTTAATCCGCTATTTCACGGATTAATTCGCGAACAAAAAACCACCTTTTCGGTGGTTTTTTATTACTAAATCAAAAGGCTACATTTCTTTACTCAACTCCACGTTTGAGCCAGCCTTAGGGCTAAAGAGTTGTTGATAGAGCCGTCCGGCAAACTCGTCCGTCATCCCTGATATATAATCGGCTAAGACTCTGTGACTGTTTAGACCCTGTTGTTCGCTTGCGCGCCACCGCTCTTGAGTGTTAAGCGGTAACAGGCGCTCGGGATCGGAGGCAAATGCTTCAAATAACCCCATCACAATTTGTTGCCCTTTGTATTCGAGCATTTGGATCTCGGGTTTACGGATAACATATTTATACACTAGCTGTTTTAATACATTGAGCGCATGGGCAAAGTCGGGTTCAAGGCTGGCATTAAACCGCAGCAACGGTTCCTCGAAAGCCGGATCGTCATTGATGATAATGGCGGTGACAAAGCCATTCACTAAGGTACCTATGGCATCTTTACGCAGATGATGCTCGTGGGAGAACAGTTTAGTACCGATATCGGCCAATTCTTGGCGGATCCAGAGATCATTACTGTGCTCAAATGTTGGCGCCACATCTTGCTGCCATTGTGAGGCCGTCACAATCCCCATGACGATGGCATCTTCAAGATCATGTACTGCATAGGCAATATCGTCCGCCAGCTCCATGATGGAGCAATCGAAGGATTTATATTGGGTACGCAGGTGCGGGTAGTTGGGCTGAACACTTGGTTGGACTGAGGTAAAGCGAGTTCTATCTGCCGCAGATAATGGCTCAAGCACCCAGTCGAAGATGTCATTATCATCGTCGAATATGCCTTTAACTGGCGGCCATTGTGACGGTTTAAGTTGTCTGTGGTTGGTGATTTCAGGATGATTGCCTGCGACAAACAGGTGCGATTGTGGTGCGGGATATTTTAAAATTCCTAACATGGTTCTGCGACACAGATTCATCCCAAAATCTAAGGTGTAGGGCTCGAGTTTAGAGAGAATACGAAATGTCTGGCCATTGCCTTCAAAGCCTCCGTGGTGGCGCATCATATAGTTAAGGGCAACTTCACCACCATGACCAAAGGGCGGATGGCCAATATCATGGGCAAGGCATAATGATTCCAGCAAACTCATTGAGTCTAATAAGGGCTTATGCTCGGGATATTTACGACTTAGCTGAGCGGCGATCCCCGTGCCGATTTGTGAGACCTCTAGTGAGTGGGTTAAGCGCGTGCGATAGAAGTCATTCATCCCCACGCCAAGCACTTGGGTTTTTGCTTGCAGTCGACGAAATGCAGCAGAGTGGAGGATCCGCGCCCTGTCCCTTTGGTATGGGCTGCGATGATCATTACGTCTTTGTTTATCTTCACCATGGCGGCGTTCTTGCCAAACACTTGAGGTCATATGCATTCCTAGCGGGAGTGGTACATCAGAGCATCTTGTTTATTTCGTCTAAATTCAAGGTAAAACTGGGCACAAAGCAATCCATAAAATATTTCACGGCAGGATTAGGGTTGGACTCGAGCATGGCTTCGAGGCGTTTTCGTGCGGTGTTAAATTCAGTATTGCCAGCGCGATTTTCCTCTAAACACTTCAGGTAAGCACACAGGGTATCGGCTGATTTAACTATGGCTTTGTAGATTGGATCGGCGTTATCGCTGATAAACAGGCTGCGATAATCCTCTTTAAATTCATCGGGTACCATATCGAGCATGCGCTGCTCGGCAATGGCTTCAATTTTTTTATACTCGGCTTCAATTTCTTTATTGAAATACTTCACCGGGGTGGGTAAATCGCCAGTTAAGATCTCACTGGCATCATGGAATATGGCCAAACTGGTTGCTTGATGGGCATCGAGAGTCGTGCCAAATTTCTTATTACTGATGATGACTAAGGCGTGTGCCACCATGGCGACTTGCAGAGAGTGTTCCTGAACGTTTTCGGTGCGCACGTTGTACATTAAAGGCCAGCGCTGGATGAGTTTCATGCGGGCAAGGTGGGCAAATAAATGACTCATAAGGCTCCTTTAAATGAAGGCTAAAAGGCGCGTCACTCGACTCTGAAGATAAGTGAAAAGCAAAGTGCAAGTACGGCTATTGAGCGTAAGCCTAACACTTATCGCAAGGATAAGTGAGTGAAATAATGGTAGGATTTACAGAACAAATACAAAAATAAAGCGATCTTGTTGATCGCTTTATTGCCTAGGTTTGCTAAGTAAGCGTGATGCTTAAACCCATTTATTGTTTATAGGCTTCTAAGAAGTTACCAAATTCAGTTAATGCCTTCGTTAGATCTTCTTTATAGGGTAAAAACACCACACGGAGATGATCAGGTTCCGGCCAATTAAAGGCCGTGCCGTGCACTAATAGGATTTTTTTATCCCTTAATAAATCGAGTACTAGGCGCTCATCATCCCTGAGATTGAACTTTTTCATATCCAATTTGGGGAAAGCATAGAGTGCGCCCTTAGGCTTTTTCACGCTCACGCCTGGGATTTGATTCAACAGCTCGTAACAGGCGTCTCTTTGGACTGTGAGGCGGCCATTAGGCAGTATCAGCTCGTTAATACTTTGATAGCCACCGAGTGCGGTTTGAATCGCATGTTGATTGGGCACGTTGGCACACAGGCGCATCGAGGAGAGCATCTCTAACCCTTCGATATAACTCTTTGCAGCCTTAAGATTACCAGACAACATCATCCAACCAACACGAAAGCCCGCAGCGCGATAAGCCTTAGATAGCCCATTGAAGGTAACCGTTAAAATATCGTCCGACAGACTAGCCGCAGGAATATGCTTGGCTTCGTCGTATAAAATTTTGTCGTAAATTTCATCAGCAAATAAAATCAGGTTGTGTTCACGGCAAAGCTCGATAACTTGTAGCAGTAATTCTTTGCTGTAAACCGCACCCGTAGGATTATTCGGGTTGATTAGTACAATACCACGGGTGCGAGAAGATATTTTGCTCTTAATATCATCAAGATCGGGAAACCAATCCGCTTCTTCATCACAGCGATAATGTACGGCTTTACCGCCGGCTAAGTTAGCGGCGGCGGTCCACAGTGGGTAATCGGGTGAAGGGATCAGTACTTCATCAGCGGTGTTCAATAAGCCCTGCATGGCCATCATGATCAGTTCTGACACGCCGTTACCAATATAGACATCTTCGATATCAACGCCATAGATACCCTGCGCTTGATAATGCTGCACGATCGCCTTGCGGGCTGAGAATAATCCTTTTGATTCACAGTAGCCCTGGGCACTCGGGAGATTAAGGATCACATCGCGCACAATTTCTTCGGGTGCTTCAAAACCGAAGGGAGCAGGGTTACCAATATTGAGTTTGAGGATCCTGTGGCCTTCGTCTTCTAAACGTCTGGCTTCCTTGTGAACTGGGCCGCGGATGTCGTAGCAAACAGTATCCAGCTTATTGGATTTGATGATAGGGCGCATTTACACCTCGAAACATGCAGTTAATTTTGGCTTAAGTTTGTGCACCATAACGAAATTATCAGGTTTAAGGAAGGGGCATTGAGCACAAATATCATGTTTTTTTTATTAAACGTACTAGTTAAATATGCTTTAACCTGGCATTAAATAAATTTATACAAGTTATATGTGCCGTTATTGTGTCTAATTTTGAATTTTTATACTGCATCTTGTTATGGGGTTAGCCTTTGTACCTATCAATTAGGCTGCATTGGCTCATGCACTCTGTTTTACTACAACCGCATTACCCTAGGGGCAAGATGTTAGTAAAAATGTTAATCAGTGTTTGCTTAACTGCTGATTTATCACAGTTGATTTAAGTTAATGTCGCATTATCCTGCATTCGGTAATTTTTCGATATTTAGGCAGATTAACTGAATGCTTATTAAGCATTTAGGTTGAAATAAAAAATTCATCACACTCTAGTTATTTTGTTTAAAATCAAGTTGATAAATCGTTTTTTAATTCAAGATGAAAAATTATTTAGCGCTAGCATAAATTTATAGTTGACTCGATATTCGATGCGCTTTATTTTCTGCGCGATGTTTTCGGCAGGGCACCTAAGATAACAAGCTTTTAGCAGGTTTTATCAGCGGAGTTAGTCATCATGAAGCAGCAATATTGGCGTCCGTTATCGAGGTGATTTCAGGCGCTGTTCTAAAAACTTTTGCCTTTTAGGCGACTTATTTAGAGGACCTAAGTGCATGTCTGAACCGACAGCGTTAAGTCTTATTCCACCTTTGGTGGTATTGGTGTTGGCCATTTGGTTACGCCGCCCCATTTTATCTTTGATCATTGGTGCGGTAACGGGTTTTTTGTTACTTGATCCAACGCAAGTTTTAAATAATTTTGCAAGTACTTCATTAAAAGTCATGGCCGATGAAACTATCGGTTGGTTGATTTTGGTGTGTGGCTGTTTTGGTGCCTTAATTGCGCTGTTAGTACGTACTGGCGGTGCTTTGGCATTTGGTCGAAATGCATTGAAATTTGCAAAAGGGCCAAGATCTTCCCTGTTTATGACCTTTATTCTGGGGATTGTGATTTTTATTGATGACTATCTGAATGCGCTAACTGTGGGTGAAACCATGAAGCGTGTAACGGATAAGTTTAAAGTCTCCCGCGAAATGCTGGCTTATGTGGTGGATTCCACAGCGGCTCCTGTGTGTGTATTAGTGCCGCTCTCCACGTGGGCGGTGTTTTTTGGTGGCTTACTGGTCGATAACGGGGTGGCCGCTGAAGGTCAGGGCATTAGCGTCTACATGCAAGCTATACCCTATATGCTTTATGCTTGGTTAGCCGTCGCGATGGTATTACTGGTTGCATTGGGCGTGGTACCTGCTATTGGCCCGATGAAAAAAGCCGAGCTGCGCGCAGCAAAAGGCGAGCCCGCTGAAGCGCAAGTCGATTTAGACCAAGTGCAAACCTCTGATGAATATGCCATCGCGGCAATTGAAGAAGAGTTTAAGCATGCTGACAATCAAGGCAAATTGCATAACTTTTTAGTGCCAATTTTATTACTGGTTGCTTTTACCGTTTATTTTGATATCGACGTGTGGAAAGGATTATTAGCGACGCTGGTTATCACGCTCCCTTACTATGCAGTTCAGCGTTTGATGCCTCTCTCAGAAATGATGGATCAAATGATTGATGGTTTTAAGAGCATGTTGCCAGCTATTGGTACTGTCATTGCGGCATTTGTGTTTAAAGATGTGTGTGATGCGCTATTACTGCCACAGTACGTGATTGAATCTTTAAGCCCATTTATGACGCCTAAGCTGCTACCTGCCGTGGTATTCCTATCAATGGCGATTTTGGCCTTTGCGACGGGTTCTAGTTGGGGAATTTTTGCAGTAACTATCCCAATTGTGATGCCACTGGCGCAATCGGTGGGTGCGGATATTCCATTAGTGATTGGTGCGCTGTTGTCGGCTTCTTCTTTTGGTAGCCAAGCGTGTTTCTACTCTGATTCAACCGTTTTAGCTGCCCAAGGCTCGGGTTGTAACTTAGTAAGCCATGCTGTGACTCAGCTACCTTATGCGCTAATTGCCGCGGTTATTGCATTCTTTGGCTTTATCCTGATTGCTTAATACGTGACTTAATACATAAAAAACCAGCTTCGGCTGGTTTTTTTATGCGCGAATGTTAATTGTAGCTTTGTGCTAACCGCTAGTTTATGGATGAATCACTTGAGTTCGTTTGTTACAAAATCTGAAGTAGGATTTAAAGGGATGGTAAGAAATGCAAAAAGGCGCCGATGCGCCTTTTTGTGAGGGGAGATCAAGATGAATGTTAATCTTAGTCTATTTGGACTGATTCGAAGACTTATCTGGATTTTGCGTTTCGTTACCATCGGCTTCGTGTGGAGGCTGAGTCATGTCGGATTTTAGTTGTTTCTCTTTATCGTGCTGACCAAACTGTGGCAGTTTGAATTTGGCACTGTATTTCAGTGCGGCAAGATTGCTGGCAATCACACCTACCACCAAAATTATAATGATCCACACTTCTAAGCTCGACATAACAACTCCTTATTGAGCAACACCCTGATTAATCAACGGCTAAACGCTGCTCACACTTACGAATATCTTCTGGCGTGTCAACTTCGATTGAGTCGAAGGCACTGATAGCGACTTTGATCTTATGGCCATGTTCTAGGGCGCGTAGCTGCTCTAACTTTTCAAGATCTTCGAGGCGGCCTAATGGTAGGGCTGCAAAGGCTTGCACAAATCTGCGTGTGTAAGCATACACGCCTAAGTGCTTGTAAACTGGATAATCTTTGGTATCGCGACCGAAGGGAATACGCGCGCGGGAGAAATACAGCGCGTAATAGTCGTTATCGAACACCATCTTCACATGCATAGGATCGTCAAGTTCGGCCTTGTTGACAATTTCATAGCCGAGGGTCGCCATTTCAAACTCGCCTGGGTGACGTTCGAAGAGGCTGATCACTTGCTCGATGGAAGTCGGGTCGATTAGGGGTTGGTCGCCCTGAAGGTTGATGACCAGATCGTCATCCTTTAAACCTAATTGGTTAATCGCATCATTGATACGGTCTGTGCCCGATGCCGCATCAGGGCTGGTCATGACCACTTTGCCGCCAAAACCTTCAACAGCGCTTTTAATACGCTCATCATCGGTTGCAACGTAAATATTGGTGAGGCCTTTGGCTAACGACGCGCGTTCATACACGTGTTGGATCATCGGCTTGCCGTTAATCGGGGCTAAGGGCTTGCCCGGGAAGCGGCTTGAACCATAACGCGCCGGGATTAACAGAGTCACATTCATTAAATTATCCTACTTTATCAGAGATATGCAGTGTAGATAGACAAAAGGGCTCACAATGAGCCCTTGTCATCTGCTTGAGAGCTTAAATGCGACGGAACAGAGCAGTCAACATTTCGTCAGTGACTTTCTCTTCCCATGTTGGGCCGTACACGTTTGCCCATAATGGACCCATGCTCTTAGTCACGGCAACCATTTTCGCGATGGTTTCATCTGGCAGATCTTTACAGATGTTCTTCGGCAGAGTGATGTTGTGTTTCTTCATCATCTGACGGAACTCTGCCACACCTTCTGGGTAGAATTCTTCTAACACGTCAAAGGCGATACAGTTACCGATACCATGGTGGTAGCCGAGGATGTAAGACAGACCATAGGATACCGCGTGGCATGCACCTACTTGGCTGTAAGCGATACTCATACCGCCCATAAATGACGCCATCATCAGCTTGTCGTCTTTTTCTGGGTGATCTTCTAAGTACACTTGGCGGCAAAGCTCCATGGCTTTTTCGGCATAGGCTTTAGAGAATTCGTTTAAGAAGGTACCTTCTAAGGATTCCACACAGTGGATATAGCAATCCATACCGGTGTAGAACCACTGGTCAGTTTCAACGCCATCGATTAACTCTGAGTCCATGATGATTTGGTCGAACACTGTATAATCTGAGTTCAGACCCAGTTTACGCACTGGACCACACAATACCGCTGTGCGTGATGCTTCAGCACCGGTACCAGAAATTGTTGGAATACCAATGTGGTGTACCGCTGGTTTTTTGATTAAATCCCAACCTTGGTACATGGCTGAGCCGCCTGGATTGGTCAGCATTAGTGATACCGCTTTCGCTACGTCCATGGTTGAACCGCCACCTAAACCGACGACGCTCACTGGCAGTTTGCTATTGAAAGCTTGCACTTGTTCGGTCAGGGCATCGATTTGAATCGTGCTTGGCTCTTCATCAACGTTAACCCAAATCAGTAAGTCTTGGGCTTTGACTGGGATGCGTGCTTCGAGTGGTTTGCCTTGGTGAACGTCATCGACTAAAAATACCACGTAGTCATCGTCGGTTTTACGCTGGGCAGCTAAGACGTCGTCTAACTGAGCGAAAGAGCCACGACCGAAGATCATCTTTTCAACTACTTTAAAATTTTTAAAACTCATTGCAAAAACTCCCGTTTAATTATTGGGCAAATGCTTTCTTAATGTTTTCAATACGCTCGGCAATCTGAGCATCGGTCCAAGACAATTTAATGAGCATAGAAATAGTGCGGCTCATAATGGCATCAGATTTCGGCACAGAAATTTGAGTATAGTCAGGTCGGTCGGCGATTAATGTGATTGGTAACGCAGCAGGGGCCTTAAGCTCCTGAATGTGTTTCCAGTTTTTCAGATAATGCCAGTTGTTCACGTACCAGTAGAAGCAGCCATCTACACCATTTGCAGCTAATTTCTTGCTGATTTCTTGGGTACGGGCTTCTGTTGGTAACATAAAGCTTAAGAAGCCAGCTGAATCACCCTCTGGATCGGGGATTTCGCGGAAGCTGACTTCAGGAATGCTCGCCATAGCTTCTTTAATGGCTTTTTTGTTTTTACGTTGAATGTCGATAATGGTATCGAGTTTACGTAACTGGGCTAACCCTAAGGCCGCATTCATTTCAGAGATACGGAAATTCAGACCCATAATCGGGTGTGACTCGGCGCCACGGTCTTTACCAATATGGTCATGGCCGTGATCGGAGAACTGGTGGGCGTTATCGTAAATTTCGGTATTATTGGTGATCACCGCGCCGCCTTCACCACAGGTGATGGTTTTAACAGAATCGAAAGAGTAACAACCTACATCACCGATAGTACCAAGGGCTTGGCCCTTGTAGCTGCCGCCAATGGCTTGGCAAGCATCTTCTAACAATACTAAGTTGTGCTTTTTACAAATGGCTTTGATTTCGTCCATCTTGGCCATAGAGCCACACATGTGTACTAAGTTTACCGCTTTAGTACGTGGAGTAATTGCCGCTTCAATGCCTTCTGGTGATAAACACAGGGTTTCGTCGATTTCGGCAAAAATCGGTACTGCACCGGCCATGAAAATCGCTTCTACAGACGCTACGAAGGTAAAAGGTGGCACGATAACTTCATCGCCAGCGCCAATGCCCGCGGCCATCATCGCCGTTTGCAGCGCGGCGGTACCGCTTGATAACAGATGAGCATGCTTAACATTCATTTTCTCGCAGAGCAGTTGCTCCATATCGCGAGTCTTCCAGCGATCATTACGCATATGGTCGAAGTTATAACGGAAGGTAAAGCCGTGCTCCATCACATCGGCAACTTCTTGTTTTTCTTCTGGACCAAATAATTCAAAACCGGGCATGGAAGGTATCTCCTTAGAATTTGTGGCGCATGGTCGCGCTGCAATTAACTGGCGGATTATAACTGGGCTAAAGATCCCTTGCGATGTTTTCTTGATGAAAATAAGGTCATGTTGAGATTTCGCGCTTAGTTTTTGCTCACTTAGCAAGACTAGATGAATGAAATGATAAATGTTGTCTAACGCGATGAAGTGAAATGGTCTCCTTGAGATAGATTTGGGTCATTCCTCGTAAATGAATAGCGAGTCTTTGCCTTTAGGGCGTAAAACCAAAAACCTGCACAGTGGCAGGTTTTTGTGGCGTCAGTTGGGCCGTTAATGGCACATCATACGACGAAAGACTTACACGACTTGTGCACGGTCTACCGTAACATCAAGATCCGTTAATAGACCATTATCGATACCGTAAATCCACCCATGGACAGCCAGTTCTTGGCCGCGAGACCAGGCTTCTTGCACGATAGTACTGCTGGTCACATTGGAAACCTGTTCAATCACATTGAGCTCACACAGGCGATCAAAACGTTTGGCTTCATCCATTTGCATTAATTCATCATGATGTAGGCGATAGACATCGCGCAAATGGCCGAGCCAGTTATCGATAAGTCCAAGGCGCTGATTACCCATTGCGGCACGTACACCACCGCAGCCGTAGTGACCGACGACCATAATATGTTTCACTTTAAGCACATCGATGGCGTATTGCAGTACTGACAGGCAGTTAAGATCGGTATGGATCACCATGTTGGCAATATTGCGGTGAACAAAGACTTCGCCAGGCATTAAATCGATGATTTGGTTAGAAGGGACTCGGCTGTCTGAACAACCAATCCAGAGATACTCAGGGTTTTGCTGTTTTGCCAGTTGTTCAAAAAAATCAGGGTGTTCTTGACTGATGCGTCCGGCCCAACGGCGGTTATTATCGAATAAGGGTTTGAGTAGTTTCATTTTAACCTATTGTTTTATAGACATATTAAAATGTCTTTTGCCCTAAATGATGCAAGCCGCATCTTTTTTGCGATTGAGTATACCAGCAAAATCGTGGCCTCTGGTCTATCCAATTAAGTTTAAACTCAGGTTTGAACGTGACTTAATTCCATCAACAGTTAAATAATTTTGTCTAATGCTTTGAATTTTTGGACAAAATTTATTTAGCCTGCGCCTAAGAGCTCAATGTTACTGTTGGCAAAAGAGGGAACACGGGAATGAATGGGTAAATCTGTTATTGCGCATGGCGCAATCACGCAGAACTTTTCGTTAAACTTAGACCGGGTTTGTATATATCTATATGATTTAAATGCTTAATGTAAAAATTCGATGCCTTCTTATTGAAAGAAGGCATCAATAGGTACAATCAGGTTAATCCCTAAAACTTACCTACAACTTTGACATTGGGCGTCACTTCTGCTGCATCCACAAAGCCGATCATATTTGGATTGGCGGCGACGAGAGTAAGAATCTCAGCACTGGATTCGACCACTTTAGGCGGTTGTCCTTGTCCAGAAAATACGAGTTTTGACCAATAGGCTTTTAACTGACTTTCTGTTTTATTGAGGATTTGTTTTACAAAGGCTTCCCTGACAGGTGAGCCTTCCGCTTGATCGAGTGCGACAATCGTGCCTCCTGTCGAAAAGGTTTTAAGCTTTCCCGAATAAATTCTTGAAATATCGGCAGCTGATATCTCTGAACTGTTCGAAGGGTGAACGATTACGGCGATTTCCGCTTGAGCCCATTGACTGAGCAATAGGAGTGCACACAAGCTGATTGGCTTGACGATGTATTTAGCAATGTGAGGTAAATTCATAAATGACTCCTTAGAAAACAAGATCAACAGCCATGCTTAAGAGTTGTTCGTCGGAGGTCGGCTTATCATTACTGTAATTGGTGTATTCCAGTTTTAGCGCCGCAGAGGGATGAAAATCCCAGCGGGTTCCGATGATGTAATAGGAACTATCCTCTTGTTGTGCTTCTAATGCGGCTTTCGTTCCCATCACTAATGGCGCGAGAGCTGCTTGATTGGCCGGTGGTAGGGCGTTGTAGACAGGCAACATTGCATCATAGGCATCATATTGTGGGTCACCTTTATCAATGCCATAGGTTAAATGAAAGGTAAAATCATGGTAACGAACACCCGCTGAAACAAAGGCAGAATCTTGAATATTAAAACTGCTAGGGTCGACATCTATTCGGGTGTATTCCGCTAATATAAACCACTTTCCTGCGTCATATTTCACGTTAGCGCCAATAAGTAAGGCACTATCCTCTATCGCTAATAAGTCATTTACAACTTGATCATCGAATAAACCTGTTTGGGAAATGGCTTCACCCAAACTAAGTAGTGCTGGCAGTTCATATGAGAAATCCGTGACTATCCCCACATTTAAACCGTACTCAAATCCAGCGGTGCTAAAATTGAAGTTCATAATATGGCCCTTGGCGGAAAAGGGCGCTGGGGGCGTTGATGAACCGACAGGCGCATAGTCAGATACCGATGTCGTAATATATTTATAGGTTAAGCCAACTTCAGTATTGCCCCATAAATCTGAATAAACTAAACCAACGCCTTCGCCAGAATTAAAGGGGAGCGAATAGACTCCCCTTGGTGGCGTTATCCAATGGTAGGCATAGCCAACATCGATATAATCGGAATATTTGTAAAGATTAAATCGTTGTCTTCCAGCCATTAGCATCAACTTATCGCTAATGTCATAGGAAATATAAGCCCACTCAAACTCTGCACTATAATCGTCACTGCCACGGGAGAGGACTTGTGCGGTTGCGCGTAAGCCGCTCCCTAAATCTGCAGCAAATTGTAATGCGACTTTGGAGTCATTATTAAAGTCGATTTCTTTATCATAACCGTAGTAACTTTTATCATCGGATAAACTTGAGCCAGCAACAATGGAGGCAAAGCCGTTTATTTCAACATTCGCGTGAAGGGATGGAATATAGAGTGCGGTCAACACACCTAATGCAACTGTACTTTTTCTCATGTTAGGAAACCTTTTTGAGGGAATACAGTTTAAAGGTAGTTGAATTTTTGGTGTTTTCACGATTTTGCAACATTTTTAAGGGCAGTTAACAAATCGATGTTTGTTAAGCCTCAAGTGGGATAGCACTCCAAGATTATTGGAAAAGGTTTCGAGTAATAGGCAAAAGACTCATTCTTATTGAGGGTTCTAGAATATGAATCTGTTGGAGCATGGGTGACATGCTCTAACCATCATGGTGCGTATTAAGCGTATTGGCTCAGAAATGCTAATAATTGCTGATTAACAAATTCGGCTTGTTCTAGACTTGAAATATGGCCAGCATTTGGAATATGCACTAATTGGCTGCCATTGATGGCATCACTCATCAAATAACTTTCTAAAACACTGCGCGCCTTGTCTTCTACACCCACCATGATTAAGCAAGGTAAGGTAAATTGTTCGGCAAATTCTAGGGTATCGCGCCGACCAAAAATAATCCGTCCAAGTTTTACTATGTCGGGAATGCGTTCTGGCGTTAGCGCAGCTAAGTCGCTTTCAAAACGTTGCACTAATTCGGGATTATTCGTTTTGGCATTATCTGCAAAAAACAGCGGTGAAATTGCATTGATAAGTGCTGGCGGAATACTGCCAGCGGTTTGGATCATGTCTAACATCCCAAAATATTTGGCACGGGTGATTTCTGGCTCAAAACCAATAAAACTGTCCAGCATGGCAAGCGTCTTGACGCGAGCAGGCGCCTTAAGCACCAGCTCTGCCCCCCACATGGCGCCCACGGATAAACCGATGAGGGAAAATGTCTCAATCTCAAGGGCGTCCATCAGGGCTAACATATGCTCACTAATGTCTAGCAGACTATGGCAGTTTTCCGGTACGGCTGCTGATTGGCCGTGTCCCCAGAGATCGGGTACGATACAGCGGTAGCTTTTGCTTAAGAGCGCAATTTGTGGTGCCCACATGGCGCTGTCCCACAGGTAGCTGTGGCCAAATAACAGGGCAGGGCCTGTGCCAATATCAAGGTAACTAAGTTGGCTACCCGCGATGCTAATTTGTTGTCTGTATGATGATAAATCCATAAAACCTACTTAATCTATAAAACCAAAAACGGGAAGGGACGTCGGCTAAAACGTTCAGAAAAAGCCATTAAGGCTGCGCAATCCGATGTACATATTCCGCTACTAACTCGGGTAAACGCCGGATCACGGCGTCTTTTAGCAACATATCGCTCTGCTGGATAACCTGCGCTAAGGCCTGCTCCTCAAATTGGGGTAACAGGGTTTGAGACACGGGGAAATAGCTAATATGCCAAGGCTCTGCACTTACCGCGCTTTGGCCTTTCTGGAACGGAAAATAAAACCCAAAATCCTTGGCATTAGCCACTAGCCACTGGTGCAAGTGGGCGCAGGGGCCGCCGTCACGGTATTCGGCGTCCACCAGACGCAGGGATTTGACCTCAATTTGCTCGGCATCAAATACATCGATATCCGTTCCCCAATGGTGACGCGAAGCACCAGGCAGTGCCGACCAGAGTAAGATCAAATCGACTAACTCATCATCGCTGAGCGGCGCGATATCCACGGGCTGCTCATTGATATCCAGGACCACTCGTTTACCGCTGGCCTTGGCATTCCAAATGGCGAGTTGCCGATCGAAGGGGCGATAGGCAGAGCAAATCGCTAGCTTAATACCGTCTTTGGCGGCACTGTCGGCCATTGCCTGAAAGGCAAGGGCGGTTTGTGACTCTAACTTAAACCGCGTTTCTCGCTGATGATAGGGGCTGAGTAACTCAACGAGCACTAAGTCGCTCATTGAGTCAGAGTCTAGATCCGCTGTTAAACCTGTCTCTCCCCTTGGCTCTAGACCATAGAGCAGGGCTTTTTTTGCCGTGATAGCCATGGTATTTAACACAGTAACTGTTCCAAAATCACTTCATAACACAGCGCTAATTGCTCTAGATCGTCTACCTTCACGCACTCGTTCACTTTATGGATTGTGGCGTTTACTGGGCCAAGTTCCAACACTTTGGCGCCCGTTGGCGCAATAAAGCGCCCATCGGAGGTGCCGCCGGTGGTTTGTGGATCGGTATCATAGCCCGTGACTTGACGAATAGCATGGCGGGTCGCGTCTAACAGTGGGCCTTCGCCGGTTAAAAAGGGTAAGCCATTGAAAGTCCAACTAATGTCATAATCCAGTTCGTGGGCGGTTAATAAGGCTTCCACACGCTCGATGAGTATCTCGGCGGTCACTTCGGTGGAATAGCGGAAGTTAAACATCACCTCCAAGGCGCCTGGGATCACGTTCGATGCGCCTGTGCCGCCGTTAATGTTGGCGATTTGCATGCTGGTGGGCGGGAAGAATTCGTTGCCATTATCCCAATGGGTTTGGCTTAACTCAGCTAAAAAGGGGGCGGCTTTGTGGATAGGGTTATCCGCAAGGTGCGGATAGGCCACATGGCCTTGAATACCTTTAACGGTTAAGTTGGCGGTGAGACTGCCACGGCGGCCATTTTTAACCACATCACCGAGTTTTAAGGTCGACGAGGGTTCACCCACCAGCGCCCAAGTGATTTTTTCATTACGGGCTTCTAAGGTATCGATAACCCGTGTGGTGCCATTGATAAAGGGGCCTTCTTCATCGCTGGTGATCAAAAAAGCGATCGAGCCAGAATGATTTGGGTGCTTAGCCACAAAACGTTCGGTTGCGACGATCATGGCGGCGAGCGAGCCTTTCATATCGGCAGCACCGCGACCATACAGATAACCGTCAATAATGGTTGGCTCAAAGGGTGGGGTATGCCAGCGGCTTAAATCGCCTGTTGGTACGACATCGGTATGGCCGGCAAAACAAAATACCGGGCCTGTATTACCTCGCCGCGCCCACATATTGGTGGTGTCTTCAAAGACCATGGGCTCAATATTAAAGCCTATGGCGGCAAGACGTTCGGCCATTAAGCTTTGACAGCCTTCATCTAGCGGTGTGACCGAAGGACGAGCGATTAACGCTTTAGTCAGTTCGGTAACCGGGTGAGTGTTCGAAGCGAGCGTCATAGGGAAAACACCTTCTTATATTCGGCTTCGTTAAAGCCCACTAGCACTTGTTCACCCAAAACCAGCACTGGCCGCTTGATCAGTGTCGGGTGAGTGAGCATTAGTTGAATGGCTTTGGCTTGGTCGATATCCGCTTTATCGGCATCACTTAAGGCGCGAAAACTGGTACTGCGTTTATTAAAGACGGTTTCCCATCCGGCAATTTGACACCAATGCTGCAGATCCTTTTCTGCTAATCCATCTTCCCTAAAGTCATGGAAGTTGACCGAAAGTTGATGGGTTTCAATCCATTTACGTGCTTTACGCACAGTATCGCAATTTTTAATACCAAAAAGGGTCAAGATGATGCTCCTATCGAGGGGCGCCGTTGGCACGTATTGATTTTGCTCGCATTGTGGCATTGTGCGCTGGATGCTACAAGGGGATATTGCCTAGGGTATGTTGAGAATAAGGTAAGATAGCCGCAAAGATTTGATAGGTGGTCGATGTAGGTAAAAGTGAAATATTTGATGTTAATTTGGGTATCAGTATGCAAATAAAAAGCCGAGCAAATATGCTCGGCTTTGTCTTTGGAAATGTTTTTAATTAAAAGTTCATTTCCAGAGCGAGGTAATACTCACGGCCTACTACGTTGTAGTAAGAACGTGGATAATGTGGCCACGATGACTGGGTTTGATCAATCTCAGGGCCAGCATCAAACAAGTTGTTGATGCCGGTTGAGATTTTTAGTGCATCGTTGACAAGATAACTTGCTGACCAGTTCACTTCAACATGGCTGTCGATCGTTACGCTGTAATCTGCGTCCAGACCATTTTCGACAAAGTAATCCATGCGATCGCCATTCATGCTGTCAGTGTATTTGAACAATAAGTTAGTCGCAAAATCGTTATAGCTCCAACCTAAGTTCAAGTTACCGCGGATTTTAGGCGCTGAACCTTCACCATCAATAAGATCTAATGCCTCTGAATCTGGGGTTAATTGCTCTTCCCATTTCAGTAAGTAGGTGCCTTCTAAGCGGGCGGTTAAATCACCTAAGTTGGCAGTTTCATAGCGATAACCGATAGAGAAGTCGATACCAGAGGTTTTTTGTGATGACATGTTAATCGCTTGGGTATTCACCTGGATTAACTTGCCATTCGCATCACGTATAATTTTGTCTGTAAATGCATCTGAATGATCCAGAATATATTGAGCGCTAGGATCATTCACTAGGTTATCGATTTCAACAATCCAGTAATCTAATGTCAGATTGAGATCGTTGTAATCCCATACCATACCAAGGTTATAGTTTTTACCTGTTTCAGCTTCTAACTCAGGGTTAGCACCAATGGTAATTGGCAAGGATTCGATCTTATCGCAAGCAGGACCAGGGCCAGAGGCTTCACAAGTAGGAGTATCAATCACAGTACTATAGGCTGACGTGGGTTCTCCAAATAAACGCTGCATATCTGGAGCACGGAAAGTCTCTGCATATAGACCACGTAGCAGTAAGCTGTCGATAGGACGGTATTCTACAGCCACTTGAGGACTGAATTGACCACCCACATCTGATTCGTCATCGTAATAGTCGTAACGGCCAGCTAAGGTCACTGTGAGGTTTTCAATCACAGGAACAGCCACTTCAGCGTAGCTAGCATATTGTTCACGTTCACCTTGAGCGCTGCTACCGCCTTTACCCATGACACCGCCGTTAGTGGTAAAGCTATCGGATTTGTCATAAAACCATTCTTTGCCATATTCGATACCAGCAGCATAAGCTACGGCGCCTGCTGGTAATTCAAAGACTTCGCCACTAATACCGGCGTTAAAGCTTGATAGGGTTGATTGACCTTTTTTACCACCTTGATAATCCAGCATGGCGGCATCTTCATTGGAAATAACATCCAATAGAGAATGACCATTGGTTCCTTCGGTCAAATAATCCCACATACTTTGGTAAGTTGGTGAACCCGTTGTGGTAGATTCTACGGTTTAGCGGGCAATAGACCAAGATGTGTCATATTCGATGCCTTCAGTCAGATAACCTTTACCACCGATCAAGAACGAGAAGTTATTGGTTTCAAAATCGGAAGTACGTGGACCTAACTCTGACATACGACGAGTGTAGAAATATTCTCCGTCGGCTGCGCTGGCAAAATCACCGCCAAAGGCTGATGATTTTTTGAAGGTTTGTGAGAGGCCTTTTGACTTGTTGTAGATAGTGACATCATCGCCAACTACTTTATATTTAAAGTCATCACCGACAGTTGCTGACTCAATTTCGGTAAAAGTTGAGGCATGTGTATAGTCAATTCGGGAGTAGAGCTGATGGTCATCATTCAGTTCTTTGGTGAGGTTCACCATAGTTGAATAGCGTTTTTGTTCTGGAGAGAAATCCCGTTGTGGCGAGCGATCAAAACCGCAGCGACCATTGGACATCACTTGATAACCACGTGCCTCACATTCTGCAGCAGATAAGGTTTTAAACAGTTTATTATCGCTGGTGACAATGTTCGCACCATATGAACTGTAAGCCGCATAAGGGTTGCCCGGAACGATATCTGTTCCCCATTCTGGGCGATCTGTTCCTTTTAAGGCTTGACGGTCTTCGTATTCGGCGAAGAAAGTTAGGTTCGCTTTATCGCTGCTTACGCCCGTCATAAAGGAGAATTGGTTGTTTTGTAAGCCACCATCAACGGTATCGGAGAAGCGATATTTCAAGGTGCTTTGCTCAACATCTTTTTTCAAGATAATGTTGATAACGCCGCCCATGGCATCCGAGCCGTAAATGGCTGATGCACCTGTGGTTAAGATCTCAATGCGTTCAATCGCTCCTAACGGAATGTTTGCGGTATCGACAAAACTATCTGTACCACCGGCCCCAAAAGGATATTTAGGTACGCGTTTACCATTGATGAGGGTGAGAACGCGTCCAGCGCCAACACCACGAAGATTTACAGCAGATGCAGCTGGGGTGAAACCATGAACTTCTTGCTGAGTCATGGAGCCGCCAGAGTTTTGCGATAGGTTACCTAAAACATCTTGGACTGAGTTAAACCCGCCTTTTTCAATGTCGGCTGCACTGACAACCACTACAGGTGAAGCATTCTCAAGATCGGTACGCTTAATACGTGAACCAGTTACTTCGATACGCTCAACTTTATCCTCGGCAACCGCGGTTTCATCAGCTGCGAAAACCAATGGTGATAAAGATGTTGATACTAAAGCAAGTAAACTAAAACGAACCGCACGTGCAACGGTTGTTTGCGTAATCATATTTTCATTCCCTTAACAATGCCGTGATGATCAGGAAGGGTTTCATCAAGGCTTATATTTTATGTGCAACTGCCCTCCATAGTCGGAAAACTATCATTAACAACTTTAATATCAACAGCTTAATTGTTTGTTTTGTGTTAATCGCATGTTGCTAATGTAAACTTGCAGAAGCTAATTAAGGTTGGCTTGAAGTAATAAGATGCGGTGCTGCATGTGAAAAAGGCTAGATTGTATCGCAATGTAACGTAACATCATCTTTACAATGTCAATCTTTAGGCTGAATGTTTTGTTTAGGTCAGTTTTGAATAATGTGATCGCTATCAATTTAAGATTAAAGGTGTTAATAGCATGAATCTTATTAGATGTTGAAATATAGACCATTATTGACTGTGTTTTAGCGGATTTAACAAATGGAACAGCTCTAGCATATTATTTCGTTGTTCATGCTTATGGCTTATTTTATTATCGGAATATGTCTCCATTGGGTAGTGTAGCGGGGAGAGAGTTGACCACGCTTCATTCTCCAATCGGCATTCAGTCCTTGTCCTGCAAATTGAATACTTCCTTTACCACTGTGATTGATACCATCAAGCAGTTTCATCAATTCTTTACTTTTAGGTTGTGGTTTGGCCTCGTCAAACAAGCCTAATTGAAACACGCCTGGCGCATAAAAATCTCCTAACATGACACCAGCTTTAGCATAGGCGGGACCTGTACGCCAAAGCCGATGCAATAGCCGCTGCGCTAACTCGATAAAATCACGGGTATCGTCACTAGGAGACACAAGATGTCCAGTCAATGCTTGGCTATATTGGGGCTGATGTTGAGTGAAATAACTGCTGCGAATAAACACTGATAAGGTGCGGGCAAACTGCCCCTCCGCTCGCAATTTCTCGCAGGCCCTAAAGGTATAGTCACTGATAGCCTGCTGCATCGCTTCAAAGGTGGTAATACGTGCGCCAAAGGAGCGCGAGCTGATGATTTGCTGCTTTGTCGCTACCACCTGCTGAATATCATCACAGGCAATACCGTTAAGCTCGTACACCGTTCGCTCAACCATGACGGAAAAATTGTCTCGGATAAGTTTAGGATGGGCATCTGCAAGCTGTAGAGCGGTATGGATGCCCATCAGTTTTAAACGTTGCGCAATTTTTCGGCCAATGCCCCAAACTTCATCAATGGGAGTGAGTGCCATTAACCGACGTTGGCGTTCTTTATCGCGTAAATCGACAACGCCTTGGGTGGCGGGATACTGTTTGGCGGCATAGTTAGCTAGCTTGGCTAAGGTTTTGCTCGGTCCAATTCCTACGCAGACACTGATGCCAATCCATTGCTGGATCCGCTGACGAATATCCGTGGCTAACTGGTTAATATCTTGACATTTATCGAGCCGAGACAGGTCCAAAAAAGCCTCATCGATTGAGTAGACTTCTACCCTAGGCACCATTTGCTCAAGTGTGGTCATGACGCGATTTGAAATATCAGCGTAAAGGGCATAGTTGGACGAAAATACCGCCACATTATGGGCGCGGATCATCTCCATCACTTGATAAACCGGCACGGCCATTTTTATGCCTAATTGCTTTGCTTCCGATGAACGCGCGACGACACAACCATCGTTATTTGACAGCACAACGATAGGTTTGCCCTGTAGATCGGGCCGAAACATACGCTCACAGGACGCATAAAAATTATTACAGTCTACGAGGGCGAATAAGTTGGCGGTCATTTGAGTTTTTTCACCACACAAGTCACGACACCGAATAGGTCTAACTCTGACTCGTGGCTGAGTGGAATTGCACTGTAGGCCGGATTACATGGCAATAATTGCACCACAGGACGTAATTGCAATTGCTTTACCGTAAATTCCCCATTGATGGCCGCCACTACAATATCTCCATGGGTGGCTTGTAAGGCTCGGTCAACCACTAATATATCACCAGAGGAAATTCCGGCATCGACCATCGAATCGCCTTGAACTTTGACAAAAAAGGTTGCGGTGGGGTGTTTGATACAAAGCTCATTTAGATCAAGCGATTGCTCAATATAATCATTGGCGGGAGAAGGAAATCCCGCCGCCACCGATGTGCTAAAGAAAGGGTATTGGATTTTTGATTGTTCAGGAGTAACCATGATCATATGCATCTAGATACTGTACATATACACAGTATAAGCTAACTTTAGCACATGTCGAAGGCGTTTATGTCATGTATTTGCTTAAGTAAACAATCACCCTATTGGAGTCTCGTGATCAAGCTGACTGACTTATGTAAGTCAATTTTTTATTGAAGTAACGGCAATAAAAACAAGTATTCACATAAAAACAGAGAATGCTTTTACGGTGCGCAGAATGGATGATGTGGGGCAAATTAAAGGTATTAAGTCGGTGCTGAATGATATGCCGCTTGTGATCATAAAGCCCGCAAAACTGAGGTTTTGCGGGCTTTACTCACAGGTATCAGCCTTAAAAATTATTTCAACGCCTCAGGGACGATGGGGTAGTTATCCCATACACGGCCGTCGCTCATTGAACGTACCAGCTTGATATATTCAGCATGGGTCCAGGCGAGCGGGGTGGCGGAGTTAGTGCCTTGGCCGAGTTGATATTGGTAACGAGTGGCGTTACCCACACCGTCCCATGCTTGTTCGGGGAGCATTAGACCCGCGTTGGCGAAGGTTTCCATCCCTTGCACATAGGTATTGATAAGTTGCTGCTTGGTTTGCTGTGCGTGAGCACCGCTTAGCTCTCCCTTGGCGCTGGCAAGGGCCAATTCAAAATGCCCACGCTCGCCAGTAAAGAAGGGCCAGACGCGGCCGCGTTGGTTGTCGCTATTACTGCCCGATTCGGCGTAGTTTGCGCCGGTTATAGTGTCTTCACCGTAGCCATCGTTACCGTAACGTCTAAAGCCTGGAACGCTGCTGCCATCCTTTGCCATAAAGTTGTATTTGAGGCGTAAATTGTCCTCAAGCTCGGTATTATCCACCAGCGCTAGGCTTTGATTAATCAGCTTATCGGTGGCGCCACGCACGCCATAGCGCACCAGTTCTAAAAAGCCGCCATCGAGGATCTGACGTTGATCTAATCCCGCACGGCCATTATTGGCGGCGAGTTGCTCGGCGCTGTTTGGCTCACCGTTGGGGCTTAATCGCAGATAATAAGGCGCCTTAATACCTTGGCTATCCGTGAGCAAACCTTGGGTCGTCACTAAGTGTTTTTCAAGTTGTTGATTAAGCGTTTTAGCGGTCGCGAGATAACGTTGACTGGCATCGCTGTCGTTTACTGCCTTGGCAATATCACTCGCGGCCACTAAGCCTGCGATCACTGCGGCCGTGGTGGAGGGCGAATAACCTGCCTGTTCTTCCCAACGTTCTTGTTGGGTTTTTGGTGGCGTAATTTGGGTGTGATTCCAGTCAAGATTGACTTCGCCGCCGCTGACTAAAAAGTCCGCCGCAGCTTTTAACATCTCTTGATACCAATGGTTAAGTTCAGCTTGACTGAGTACGCCTGCCTGCCAGAGTTTCCAGCCGAGCATGATAGGCATCGCCGTTTGGTCGAGCTGTACGCCCACCCATTCAATTTGGCCGTCCACATGGGTCTTTTGTAAAAACCAACCGGGTGTGCCGCTAAAGCCTGGGGTTTTATCGCTCACTTGCACCTTTTTAAGGTATTCAAAGGCGACTTTAGGCGTTTGGGTATCGCCCATGGCGAGAAATGCCATGGCGCATTGATAAAAGTCGCGCGGCCAAACAGCCTTGTAGCCCGTGCTGGGTGTGACAGCAGGGACGGTATCGCCCCAAGGATTAGAAAGCGAAGCGATAAGGGCGCCCGCGTAGGTTTTATCTTCCTGCGCCTTGAGTACCATGGCACTGGTATACAGCAGCTTGCCATTATCTGTTGTGCTTTGCGCCATAGCTGGCATCGCGGGCAGCGATTGTAAATAACTGTGCCAACCAGCGTTGTATTGACTCAGCACTGCGTCATACCCCGCCGTTAAGCTGGCGTTGGCATTGGCTAAACTGCTGGCCTCATCCTGGCCAAAACCAATCGCCAAATTCACATTAAGAGCTTGATTCGCTTGGAGTGCGGGATAACTGGCGGTAAAAGCAATGTTGCCTTGAGTCGGATTTTCGGCGCTGCTGGTGGCCTGATACAGCGTATCGAGCTTACCGTTATCGGCTAAATCGGCCAAACCGTCGGATACACCGACAAAACCGGTGGTCGCCTGCGCAAAGTCGATATCCGATTTCACCGTCATCACGCTGCTGTGGGGATTCGCCGTACGAGCGATAAGGGCTTGATGATCGATTCTGCCAATATCATTCGCGCCCGCATTATCGATATGGGGATTAACGTATAAATGCGGTGTGATGCCCGCTTCAAAGGCGGTAAACGTCACGCGCATCATCAGCGTATCGCGGTCGGGATCGGTAAAGATATGCTTTTCTATCTGATACTTACCTTCAACGTCGCGATTGATAATCTTATAGGCCAAGGATTGTGGGCGACCGTTAGCATCGGTATCTAAGTATTCAATGCTGCTGATCGTGTTGTCTTTTTCGGTATCGACGAAGCCATTGCCGGTGATCACAAATTGCAACTCTTTGAGCTGAGCGTTGTGAATAAGGCCATACATGGTTTCGGTTAAAATCCCCTGCGCGATGGAGAACCACACGCGGCTAATGGGATTTTGCGCGCTATCCTGGTATTGCCCTTGAGTATAAGGCTCATAGGAAGTGCCGATACCGGTTTTGCCGGAGAACGCCCAGGTCGGGGCTTTGCCGGGGGCGCCGGGGGCAATTTGTACGTCTGTAGCTTTGGTGACGGTCGGTGTTGATGTGTCTGCATTGGGGGCCGAGGGGGAGCAGCCCATTAAGCTGGTAACGCCGATAAGGCTTGCGGCAATTGCGAGTGCAATCGGCTTACGAGTTAAGCTGCGAGCCTGCTGCAAAGGTACTGTTGTCGATGCCATATTCATCAAAATCTCCCCAATTAATAGATGGTGCTAATTGCGATTTATTCTTGTTGTAAGCTATGTGGCTATACGTATTGGCGTTTAGCTGCCCAAACGCCAAGAGTGCCGAGTTGTAGGATCTGCGATTTACGCTTGAGTGTGCTGAGTATTCGGCTGCTCAACAAAGAGCACGGCAATCCCGGCGCAGAGCATGAGGACGCCGCCGGTGATCAGGGCATAGATGGGTTGACCATCAAATAATCCATTGAGGATTACGCCTAAGACGCTGGCGGCAAGGAGCTGTGGGATCACGATAAAGAAGTTAAAAATTCCCATATACACGCCCATTTTTTTCGGCGGTAAGGTGCTGGATAACATCGCGTAGGGGATAGATAGAATTGAGGCCCAGGCAATACCCACCCCTATCATCGGCAGCCATAGCAGGCTGGGATCCTTGATAAAATAGAAACTGATTAAGCCAAAACCACCGCAGAACATATTGAAGGTATGGGTGAGTTTGATCCCGATCCGTTTGGCAAGTAGCGGAATAAACAGCGCCGCAATGGCCGAAAATCCATTGTAGGAGGCGAATAGTACGCCCACCCAATCGGCACCATTATTGTAGGCCGGGGATAACACATCGCTGCTGCCAAAGTGATAAGACGTCACCGCCGAGGTGGTGTATATCCACATCGCAAAAAGCGCGAACCAAGAGAAAAACTGCACTATCGCTAATTGATGCATGGCCTTAGGCATATGGAATAAATCATCGACCACATTAAAGACAATGCCCAGTTGCGAACGTTGTGAGGGCGTTGATTTACCTAAGCGCAGGGCGCAGTAAAGTTGCAATGGGCCAAAGGCAAAAATCCCTAAGGTTAAAATATACAGCTGCTTATCTAAATCCTGCGTCCACACCGCAAGCGTTAGTAGCGCGCCTACCGTCATCCAAACGATAGCGGCAAATTGATAATTCTTGTGGGTGCGAGTGCGATGTTGTTGCTCATCTATGCCTGCGTCAGCATTGCTATGGAAGGCGGCAAGTTCATCGGGGGAATATTCTTTGGTGGACACAACAGTCCAAGCCACACTGAGAAACAGCACGGCGCCACCAAAATAGAAGGCATAACGCACCGAATCGGCTATTTCGCCCGCTGGCGCGGTGTTGGCGACAGCAAAGAAGTTACTGAGAATATAGGGCAGGGCCGAGGCCACAACTGCACCGATGCCAATAAAAAAGCTTTGCATGGCATAACCTTGGGTGCGCTGCTTGGGAGGCAAATTATCCCCCACAAAGGCACGGAAGGGTTCCATGGCGATATTGATTGAGGCATCCATAATCCACAGCATGCCCGCGGCAATCCATAACGTAGGGGAATGCGGCATCACAAATATCGCAAGCGTCGTACAAATAGCGCCGATTAAAAAATACGGCCGACGGCGACCTAAGCGCCCCCAAGTATTATCGCTCAGATAACCAATAATAGGTTGAACCAGCAGACCAGTTAACGGTGCGGCAATCCACAGGATGGGAATTTCATCGATAGAGGCGCCAAGGGTTTGGAAAATGCGACTGACGTTGGCATTTTGCAGGGCAAAACCGAATTGGATCCCCAAAAAACCAAAGCACATATTAAAAATTTGCCAGAAATTTAGCTCGGGTTGTAGCTTATGTACGGCGCGATGCACCATCTTGGGTGAGACACTTTTTAATGGGGTAATCGTTTGTTGATCCGTGGACATGCAACTTCCCTTCAGTAGCGGACAGCAGTGCTGCCTTGAGTCATTTATCGTTATAATTTGAAAGCTTAATCAATAGCTTTGGCTCAGTTTACGCATTATTGTGCCAGTTCGGTTTGGTCGCTATAAAGGTGTGTTTTGATGCTAAAAAATAGCGAATATACCTCTCCCTCAGAAGCATATTCGCCAATAAATTCATTTTCATACTCTATGATGCAAATGCTCAGAAGCAGAAAAGAACCTAAGCCTGACAGCTATCCTCAAAGGCAACCACCAGAAACGACCTCACAGTGTTCAACCCCACAAGCAGAGGGTGGAACTAGCGAATTTATAGTAGCCGCAGCGTCGATTGACGCACAACCGCTTACATACGTATTCATCATCCATTGATAACTCAAGTTAAACAGCCGTGTAACCTAATAGCAGCCTATTTTACACTCCTATGGGGTTGTGTGGGTATCCAGTCAGTGGCTAAAGTGTCAGCAGCAGTGAGCAATAGACGCATTATGCGATTGATACTGCAAAAATAATGGAACAGTATGTCAGCAGATGCTCTCATGTAATCATGGTTAGCACCTGTCAAAATCGATTATGTTTTGAATAAAGGATATCTATGTTTGTTATCACCTTAACCTACAAAAAGCCGCTGGCAGATGTTGAGTTACATTTAGCTGCTCATATTGATTATCTTGATGCGTATTACGCCAAGGGCGTTTTTATCGCTTCGGGCCGTAAGGTGCCACGCACGGGCGGTGTGATCTTCGCTAAGGCGGAGTCGCGTGCAGTACTCGAGGCTATTTTGCAGCAAGATCCTTTCTATACCGAAGACGTGGCTGAATTTGATGTGGTGGAATTTGTACCAACCAAAGCCGCCGCAGGATTCGAGCAACTCATTGAGACACTTTAGTGATTTTTGCAAATTGTAAAATACAGATATTTATACCAATGATATTTGCTATAAATGCAATAATTGCGGGTGTGGTGCGAGAAATAAAATGAAAACACGGTCCGATGATTTAGAAATACTGCTTGCTGTCGTCGACAGTGGTGGTTTTTCGGCGGCAGCTGAACTGTTAGATATTCAAGTTGCCCGCGTGTCTCGGGCGGTGAGCAAGGTTGAAAGCCAAGTTGGCGTTTCTATTTTAAATCGCACGACTCGCCGGATCGAATTAACCGAGGAAGGTCGCCAGTTTGTTGAAGCCATCCGAATTGGCTTATTACAGATCCAGCAAGCTGAAGAGGAGATCATCACTCGTGGAGAGCTACCGAGAGGCCGTTTACGTGTCGATGCCGCAAGTCCCTTTGTGTTTCATCAATTAGTGCCGCTTATCCAGCCATTTAAGCAAACCTATCCCGATATTGAATTGGAACTCACCTCCAACGAAGGTTTTGTCGATTTGCTTGAAAAGAAAACCGATCTCGCGATCCGCATTGGCAACTTAACGGATTCGACTTTGCATGCTAGGCCACTTGGGAAAAGCTTGCTGTACATTGTAGCCTCACCAGATTACCTATCAAGGCGCGGTTTTCCCAATAAAAGCAGCGATCTTATTCACCACGATTTGCTGGGATTTTCTACCCCTAAAACCCTCAATGATTGGCCACTGAACGGATTTACTCGGTTTACACCTACATTAACCTCAAGTAACGGTGAAACGTTAAGGCAGCTTGCATTAACGGGTAATGGTATTGCCTGCTTATCGGGATTTATGGTGAAAAAGGATATCGCTGAGGGGCGTTTAATCCCCTTATTGGAGAGTGAAAAAATCACCAATACCGGCCGAGAGCAGATCAATGCGGTGTACTATAAATCTTCTACCGTCGCGAAACGTATCTCGGCCTTTATTGATTTTATTCAGCCTAAGCTAACCCTGTAAGCGGTAGGGCAACACTTGTCGTATTGACGTGTTAGTGAACATTTTTGCATTTACAACAAAAATCATTTGTCTTTATTGCGCTCAATGTCTCTTGTTGAGTTTGCTAGTATGTTTGCAACGAAATGAGAGGGTTATATTATGACGCAATCACTGTTTCAACCGATCACCTTGGGTGCATTAACACTCAAAAACCGCATCGTTATGCCGCCAATGACTCGTTCAAGAGCCAGTCAGCCAGGCGATGTGGCCAATCATATGATGGCAACCTATTATGCTCAGCGTGCGAGTGCGGGGCTCATTGTCTCTGAAGGCACACAGATTTCTCCAACTGCAAAAGGGTATGCTTGGACTCCTGGTATTTATACTCCCGAACAGATCGCGGGCTGGCGTATCGTCACTGAGGCAGTTCATGCCAAGAACGGAGTGATTTTTGCTCAGTTATGGCATGTAGGCCGAGTCACCCATCCTGACAATATTGGTGGGCAACAACCGATTTCTTCATCCGCATTAAAAGCGGAAAACGTAAAAGTGTTTGTCGATAACGGCACTGATGAACCTGGTTTTGTTGATGTCGTTGCGCCTCTGGCAATGACGAAGGCTGATATTGCGCAAGTGATCGCCGATTATCGTCAAGCAGCGCTCAATGCTATGGCGGCTGGCTTTGATGGCATTGAACTCCACGCCGCTAATGGCTATTTGATCAACCAATTTATTGATTCCGAAGCCAACAACCGTAGTGATGAGTACGGCGGTAGCCTTGAAAATCGCCTACGTTTTTTAGACGAAGTGGTTACGGCATTGGTCGATGCTATTGGTGCTGAGCGAGTGGGTGTGCGTTTAGCGCCCCTTACGACCCTCAATGGTACTGTGGATGCGGACCCGATTTTGACCTATACAGCTGCCGCTGCGTTACTTAACAAACATCGCATTGTTTATCTACATATTGCCGAGGTGGATTGGGATGATGCACCTGATACGCCACGCTCATTCAAACAAGCATTGCGTGAGGCTTATCAGGGCGTGCTGATTTATGCCGGACGATACAACGCTCACACAGCGGAGCAAGCTATTAACGATGGTCTGGCTGATATGATTGGTTTTGGACGACCTTTTATTGCCAATCCGGATTTACCCGAGCGGCTAAAACACGGCTATCCGTTGGCTGAGCATGACCCAACAACGCTGTTTGGTGGTGGCGAAAAAGGGTTAACTGACTATCCAACTTATCAAGCCTAGGGGAAAGTATGTTCAAGGCATTCAAAGGTCATGTGTTAGAAACCAAAAACCGTATTGTGATGGCTCCAATGACTCGCTCACGTAGTACTCAGCCGGGGGATATTCCGAACGAGATGATGGCCACCTATTATCGCCAGCGAGCAAGCGCAGGATTGATTATTACCGAAGGCGCACCCGTATCAGCGGTGGCGAGAGGCTATTCAATGACCCCAGGGATTTATACTCCAGCACAGATTGAAGGCTGGAAAAAAGTCACTGAAGCGGTGCACCAAGAAGGTGGGAAAATATTTATCCAACTCTGGCATGTTGGTCGTCGCAGCCATTCGAGTGTGTCTGGCGCTGAGCCTCTTGCGCCATCGGCAATAAAAATACCCGATCAGGTATTTGGTCCATTGCCTGAAGGTGGCTTTGGCATGATTGAAACCCAGCAGCCAAAGGCGATGAGCGAACAAGACATCCAAGCGACTACCAGCGATTTTGTGCAAGCAGCACAAAACGCGATGTTAGCCGGTTTTGATGGGGTTGAAGTGCATGCAGCCCATGGCTATTTATTTGATACTTTTTTGCGCTTAGAAAGTAATCAACGGCAAGATCGCTACGGTGGCAGCCAAGAAAATCGGTTGCGTTTTTTAGTCGACACCTTACAAGCCCTTACACAGACCATTGGATCAGGGAGAGTCGCTGTGCGGATATCTCCCCATATTGGCGAGGGATTTACCGGTGACAACCCTGACATCATCCAATTAACACTCGCCTTGCTACAACACCTACAACCGATGAATCTTGCCTATGTGCATTTTTCTGAAAACATCTCGCGCTATGTGGAAGTGTCTGACGCGTTTCGTCAGCAAGTGCGCAGTGTGTATCAACATCCTATAATGGTGGCGGGGAAATTAACCAAGCAATCTGCTCAGCGTTTACTCGACCAACACTATGCTGATTTTGTGGCCTTTGGCACGCCGTTTGTGACCAATCCGGATTTAGTCGCGCGCTTTGCCCATGACTGGCCATTAACCGAGTTTGATGCGGATGCAAGGCTTACCTTGTATGGCGGCGGTGAAGCTGGCTATATCGATTATCCCGTTTATCAGGCATCGTTTTAGTGACATAGTCTAGTGGTGTCGTTTGCGGCTACTAATGGTGTAGGCGCTAAGGGAAGGGGTGAGCCAAAGGGGCTGCCTCACTTAGTGCCTTAAGCTAAAACGGCTCCGCTTGCATAGTCTGTAATTGGATACTGGGGGAATTTATCCGATATTTTGTCGCTGAGTTTGCTATCATGCCGTTTTCCCCTTGAAACCTTACGCAGGTTTCCGCTGTATGAGTCCCGCTTTTTATGTCTATTCAAACGCTGTTATCGACGGCTTTAGCTAAACGCCATGATTTTTTACTACAAGCAGAACAAGATCATACCGATTGTTTTCGGGTGTTCCATGGCACGGTCGAAGGTGTCAGTGGCTTGAATGTCGATCGCTACGGCGATAATTGGTTAGTGCAGAGTTTTCACCACACCTTAACCGCTGAGGAATTAGCTGAAGTAGTGGACGTGCTCACCCAAGAAGTAGCCCTGCCGGTAGTGTATAACGACCGCTCCGCTGGCCATTCGCGGGTGCTCAATGCGCTAAGCCCTGAACTGGATGATATTGCCAGTGCCGAGTTGGTGATGCAGGAAAATGGGATTAAATTTACCACTAAGCTACGCCACGAAGGACAAGATCCGCTGCTATTTCTTGATATGCGTATTGGCCGCGAATATGTGCGTGCACACAGTCAAGATAAAACCGTACTGAATTTGTTTTCTTACACCTGTGGTATCGGCACTGCTGCGGCCATGGGCGGCGCAGAACGGGTTGTGAATGTCGACTTTTCCTCCTTTGCACTCGCCGCAGGGCGAACTAATGCCGAATTAAACCAAGTGTCAGAGGTATGTGAGTTTGTGCAGAGTGATGCGTTTCCGGCTTTGCGCCAATTAGCTGGTTTAAGTGTGGGAGGGCGCCGCAACCAAAAATTACCCAGTTACCCCAAATTGCCGCAAACCCAATTTGATTTGGTATTTCTTGATCCGCCTCGTTATGCCAAGAGTGCCTTCGGGATTGTCGATTTAGTTAATGATTACCAAGGGTTATTTAAACCCGCATTATTATCAACCAAGGCTGGTGGCACCATAGTGTGTTGCAATAATGTCGCCAAAGTAGACCGTCAAGATTGGTTTGATAGTCTAGTTCGCTGCGTTGAAAAACAAGGCCGAGGTGTGATTGATCACACTTGGCTCGATCCCCATGAGGATTTTCCGTCATTCGATGATAATCATCCCCTTAAAATTGTGGCGTTGACCTTAAATTAACCTGAGCTCGGGATAAGTAGCGCCGCTGAATAGGCATCTTTTCGAGCCTCTCTGCGTTGCTCTGTCTCACCATAGCTCGCTATGGCGTACGACAGAGCGCCTTGATATGCGCAAAAATCTGCGCATTCAGTCGGGAAAAAGATTTTTTTATTCAAAATAATCATCTATGGCATTGATTTTGTTTGTTAAATTTAGACTTTTCGACACTCGTTATCCCGAGTTCAGGTTAAATTAATCGCATTGCAAACCTAATAGGGCGACCATCTTGGTCGCCCTATTACTTTGCTTAATTTAAAGAGCCTTAAAGCGGATCGCTGTGCCACCACTGCTGGCGAGGGCTAAGGTTAGGCTGTCTTTGGCGCTGACCTCTTTGGTTTCAATCACATAATTATAGGGATTGGTTTTCCAATCGGCTTTAGCGCCATCACGGTAGATCTGGGCTTGATAGCGTTTGTTTGGATCGAGGAAATCCAGTTTAACCTTGATCTGACGGGCATTTTCATCGGTCAGCGCCCCCAAGTACCAATCCTGCTGATCCTTGGCTTGGCGGGCAAACACCACATAATCACCCACTTCGCCAGCCAGTGCGATACTTTGATACCAGTCTGTTGGTACATCGCGAATAAACTGGAAGGCATCTAGATGTTTTTGATAATTGCGTGGCAAGTCGGCGGCCATTTGGATTGGGCTGTAGAGCACCACATACAGGGCGAGTTGCTTCATTAAGGTGGTTTGCACACGATTTTCGGCATCTAATCCCTTAGGCGCCAAATCAAAAATCCCCGGGGTAAAGTCCATTGGTCCAGCCAGCATGCGGGTAAAGGGCAACATGGCGGTATGTTCTGGGCTATTTGGTGGGCTGCCCCAAGCATTGTACTCTTGGCCGCGGGCACCTTCGCGGGAGATCCAGTTAGGATAAGTGCGGCGCAGCCCAGTATCTTTAATCGGCTCGTGGGTATTAATGCTGATATGGTGCTTGGCTGCTTCGGTAACGCTGTGAAGATATTCGCCCACCATAAACTGACCGTCGTGCCATTCGTGACGGGTGATGCCATTTTCATCGATGCGTTTGATTTGTCCACCGTCAGCGACATAACCGGTTTTGACTTGGGTCACGCCATGTTTTTCATACAGGGCGAAGGCATCATTCATTTGCTTGCGGTAGTGGGTGACTGAGCCTGCGGTCTCGTGGTGACCAATCAGGCGCACGCCTTTTTTCGCGCCGTAGGCGGTAATGGCGGGTAAATCGAAATCATCATAGGCCTTAGTAAAACTGAATTGATCGCCATTATGGAACCAATCGCCATCCCAACCTTGGTTCCAGCCTTCGACCAAGACACCATCAAACTGGTATTTGGCGGCGAAATCCATATAACGCTCTGTTTCGCTGGTGGTTGCGCCGTGTGTTGGACCCGAGCCCCAAGTGTTTTCATTGAGGTGCATCCCCCACCAAATGCCGACATATTTACCCGGTTTAACCCAAGAGACATCCCCCAGTTTATTGGGTTCATTCAGGTTGAGTATAAGGTGAGAATTAAGCAGCCCCGTGGCCTTGTCGGCGATTTGAATCGTGCGCCATGGGGTATAAAAGCCCGCTTGGGTTTTAACGCGAATACCATCTGACCAAGGGGTGAGATCGGCCTTAAGCTTGCCATCGCGCTGTTGATCGAGGGTCATCGAGGCAAAATCAACTAACGCTGCCTCGTGAATGCTTAAATGGGTGCCATCGATCAGTTTAAAGGTAAAAGGAGTATGGGCTCGGTCGACCTGATTGAGCGCGCTGGTGCGATACAGATATTCGTAGCGGTTCCATCCGCGAGAAGGGATCCACCAGGCGGTGGCCTTATCACTCTGACCAATATTAAATTCGGTAAGTTCATCGGTGATGGCAAGCGGTGTATTCGCTGGTAGGGCGTTTTGAGTCGCTAAGTGATAACGAAAGCCGATGCCATCGTCAAAGGCTTTAAACTCGAGGTTTAAGTCGATTTTACCGTCGGTTAATACCACGCTCAGTTGATTGTGTTGATCCTTAATCCACTCTTGCTCACCCCAAGGTTGCTTCCATTTTTTATTGGCACTGGCGGGGTGGCTCGATTTGATACGTAGACCTTGGCCTAATTCGCCCAGTGAGGCAAAGACTAACCCTAAGCGGCTCGGTTCGATAACGGTTTTGCCATGAAAATGGATTTGGTATTCGGGGCGGCCCGTATCATCACTCAGACTCAAGACGATTTGCTTATCGGGGGAGCTCAGGTTGAGGGTTTGCGCCGTGGCACCTGTACTCAACAGGCTGCTAATGCTGAGTGCTAGCAAGCTGGGCGTGAATAAAGTGTGTCGATTTCGCGTTGGCGAGTTGATGTGGCGTGCGTGGGTAAGAAGATTGCTGAACATTCCCTGATCCTTGTTTTTATAGTGAATATGGGTCAATGCATACTAGTGGTGATGGCTTTTTACTCGCAATGGGTTGCATACGTATTCACCGGTGTGGCCTAGAGGCTGGCAGCCTGATAGTCAAACCTAAAGAGATGGGTTTTAACCGCTGACTCGGGTAGAATGCGCGGCTTATGGCGCTCAAGCATGTATGGGCGCGATTTTTGAGGCGTCAGCGGTGAAAATCAGTCAGCGATTACAGCAGATCAATCAGATGGTAGAGCAAGGATACGATCATATTTGGGACTGCTGCTGCGATCATGGTTTACTCGGCATGCTGTTACTGCAAAGAAATGCCGCGCCTAAAGTGCATTTTGTCGATTGTGTGGCGCCCTTAATGCAGCAACTCAGCCTTGAGTTAGCTCGGTTTTTCCCCCGGCAGCCTATCTCAAACGCTCAAAACGAAAAAGAGCAAACCACCCATGCCCAGAGTGAATGGCAAGTGCATTGTCTGGATGTGGCGGCGTTGCCACTGGCGCATTACGGCAAGCAAGCCAAGCACTTAGTGATTATTGCGGGTGTGGGGGGTGAGTTATTGGTTGAACTGGTGCGCAGCATAGTGTCGTGTTATGGCCAGTATCACAGCGACAATCACAACCATTCTTATCATTCCAGCCCGCTCGAGTTTATTTTGTGTCCCGTGCATCATAATTATCATGTGCGCAGCTCACTTGCAGAGTTGGGATTATCCCTTAAGCAGGAATATTTACTCGAAGAAAATCAGCGCTTCTATGAGATATTGCATTTAACCCATTCGAGTACAGCTTCGAAGCGCAATGACGTGGCACCCTTAAGTTCGACTGGCTCAATTATGTGGCAAGGGTTAGATGCGGATAAAACCAGCCAGGCTAAGCGTTATCTTGTGCAGACAATCAGCCATTACCAACGTATCCCCGAGAGCCGCTTGCCAAATAAGGCGCAAATAGTTGCGGCCTATCAGCAAATCTTGCGGCAACTAAGCAACTGAATTAACCCGTTTCAAGTGTACGTATTGTTGTGCGTGTTGCTTGAAAACGGTTTTGCTCTATAAATCCATAAAGTTGGTTTATGCTAATAGGCCGTTAATCTTGAGTTTTTCTATGCGTTTATTGAAGTCCACCCGAGCCGCCAATATCAATTTGAAACAGGCAAGGATCTTTTATCGCCAAGCCGCCCGCGCCATTGTGCTGTCGGGGGAAGATATTTTGCTGCTCTATACCCAAAAATATCGAGATTACGGCTTGCCCGGCGGTGGTGTGGATAAGGGCGAGAGCATCGAGGTTGGGCTTATTCGTGAGTTACAGGAAGAAACCGGCGCCATTGCAGCTAACGTTATTGCACCCTTTGGCCGCTATGAAGAATATCGACCTTGGTTTCGCGAAGGCGCCAACATAGTACATATGGATTCCTATTGCTACCTGTGTGAAATCGATATGACTTTAGGTAACCGTGGCTTAGGTGAGCCAAAGCTTGAAGCCCATGAAGTGAAAAACGGTATGCGCCCTGAGTGGATCAATATCCATCAAGCCATTGCCCATAATGAAGAAATTCAGCGCACCTTCGCCAACAAAGGCCAATCTATCGACAGGGAAACCTTTTTGCTGAAACAGATAGTTGCAGAATTATTGTAGATAACGCTTGGCTGGCGACTTTATCACTTAGCCATAAAACTCAGTCTCAAAGCATTGATATAAAAAAGCCACCCAGAGAATGGCTTGTGTGACTCAGAGTGCGTGAGATGCTAGATCACTGTTAAATAAATACAGAAGAAATGACTCATCGCGCCAGCTAGCACAAACAGATGCCAAATCGCGTGATTGTACGGAATACGTTTGCCGACATAAAAGATCACTCCAAGGGTGTAAAACAACCCGCCCAATAGCAGTAGATTAAATCCAAGCGGTGACATTGCTGCTGTCAAATCGCCAATCACCGTCATACAAAGCCAACCCATCGCCAGATATAACACAAGACTGAGTTTTTTAAATCGGTGAATAAATAAGGTCTTAAATAAAATCCCACCAATAGCCAAAGACCAAATCGCCGTCAGGATAATGGTTGAAAGCTGTCCATGCAGGCTGATTAACATCAGTGGGGTGTAGGTGCCCGCAATTAAGCAGTAGATAGCACAATGGTCGGCAATCTTAAGTTTATGTTTCCAGCCTACATGCGTCACGCTGTGATACAGGGTAGAACTTAAAAACAACAGGATAAGGCTTGTACCATAAATAATAACACCTGTAAGTTGAATATTGGTGAGATGATCTGCGCCCTTAAGTAGCATAAAGATTAAGCCCACTACACCTGCAATCACCCCTAGGCCATGGCTGATACTATTGGCAATCTCTTCACTAAGGCTATAGCTACTGATGTTCAATGGTTTTTCATGACTCATTTGCGGCTCTATCAAACTCTGGCTTGGCATGCTGTTGATCCACTCGATGACGATAATGATTGAGTCTATCAGTAGATAAAAGGGAAAGCTACAATTGGCTTACACGTGTAAGCTGATTTGTTTTGCGTGTTCTTGCCATTGGCTATAACACTGATGAGTTCTGTTGTCCTTGTACAAGATTATGGTACTGGTTTACAACTGAATAATGTCACTGCTTTGGAACTTTGTTCGACTCACTTTCTCTAATTCTCCGTAAGATGTCATGGATTTGTTAAGTACTTTATTCATTAAGTACTAAGGGATTGATTTTGCCTGTTCGATCGAATATAGCCCCAGAAGATGATCTTAGTGTTGATGTGCTCGGCCGCGTTACAAACGATGAGACCGCACCATTTTCCGCTTTGCCTTTTTGTGCAACGTTTTTAAGTGCTACAGCCCAAGGCGCTACAGATTTGAACACTAAGCCTTTTAGCGCTTTAAGTGTTCATGTCGAGTCTTGTGATAACAATCTACACCTCAATTTAAGTAAAGCAGACCAAAGATCAATCGATAGCGCATTTAAAACATCTTCAAATCTAAGCGGGCTAGAGCGGCCACATTATTTCAATCTTAAGCTATTGCTTTGGGTCATGTTTGGCCATGGCTTACTGCTGTTTTTATTAATTTTTTTATGGCGAACCCAGTCGGAACACTTAGGGCTGCATTTTACTGAATCATCTGCTAACGCACGGACTACAACCAAAGCGTTAAAGGCATATTTTATTTATGCGCCGCCAACGCAAACTGCTCCAGCGGATTCTGCTCAAGATATCTCAGTGGAAGAGTTTATTAACACTAGCGAGCCGATAACCTCACCGCCTAATACCGTAAAGCCGGCAGCTGATATTGAGCAGTCAGCGAAAGTGTCACCAAAAGTCGCAGTAAAGCTGACGCCAAAACCCATGGAGCAGATAGCCAAACCTCCAGAAGTCAGCGCCCAAGAATCAAAAGTAACAGAATCAAAAGCATCAGTACCAAACACATCTGTGCCTAACACCTCAACGCCGAACACCTCAACTCAGGGCCAAACCCAGCAGAGTGCAAAAGAGGCTGTTAAACCGAAAAAGGCAGAAACCCAATCAAGCTCGGTTCAAGCGGCAAGTACTGAGCAGTCTGCGGCTAGTGGGCAAAGCGGTGGGGCGGGCAGTGTGGGATTATTTACCCAGCGTTATTTTGAACGACAGCGTGAGCAAGCTTTAGATGATTTAGTGTTAGAGCAAGCAAATCATTACTCTAAACGGTCGAATATGTCTGAAATGAGCCCTGAGATGGAGGTACTGATTGTGCCCAATGCCGACGATTTTAGCGGCCCCACCAGTTTGGATTTAGAACTGGATCCGAATCGTATCGTTCGTCAAGGTAATACCTGTTATCGGGTCGTCAAAGTAGGCACCCCAATTAATCCCTATGCTGAGAACTTAGGTTTCCCCTTCGATTGCAGTGGCAAGAAAATGAACCAAGAAATTGACGATGCCATTAAGGCGCAGCTTAATAAAATGATGGTAAAGCGGCCAAAAGGCTAAAAAATAACGATGATAAATTTTCACTCAAAATAATGATTTTAAAAGTTTAATAACATTGAATGCTATAATATACAGTGATTTATGAATTCTTTATTTTTGATTGATATCTAGGTTTTTGTCCTTAAATTACGCTTGTTTGTTCGCAGCGCTTCTGCCTATACTTTTGCCCATCTTGTCGGAGTGCCTCTTGGCTGAGACCGTTTATTCGGGATCCGTTGAACCTGATCAGGTTAAAACCTGCGAAGGAAACAAGCATAATAACTTCCATTAAATCGTATCAGCGGCAATCTTTTGCCGTCTATTAACCCATCGATTTAGTCGTTATTGAGTCAGTAAATCCACTTAAGGTTTACAAGGCTCAGCTCTCAACACTCAAGCCTCCAGACAAGCAACCCCATTTTTAGTTAAAGTGAGATTGCTTATGTCCAGTTTAGAATCGTCCTCAGAATCACTTGCCGTGAACACTCATGGGCAAACTAGCCGCCGTGCGGCGCGCGCCGAGGCACAAGCCTTTATCGATACTCTTAAACCATTACAACATCCTAATTCGCAAAAGTTGTATTTGCAGGGAAGCCGCGAGGATCTCCGTGTAGGAATGCGGCAAATTCTGCAAACCGATACGCGGATTGGCGGCACTGCGACCGCGCCGATAGTCGAGAAAAATCCTCCCATTCCGGTGTACGACTGCGCTGGCCCGTATTCCGATCCGGCTGCGCAAATTAACGTGCGTCAAGGACTAGCCAAACTCAGATTACCGTGGATTATTGAGCGCCAAGATACCGAAGTGCTCGATTGTGCAACCTCAGATTTTACCCAGCAACGCCTGAAAGATGATGGGCTCGATCATCTGCGTTTCGAGACCGGCTCAAGTGCGATTGTTCGTCCTCGCCGCGCCTTACTGGGTAAACGCGTGAGCCAATTACACTATGCCCGCCAAGGGATTATTACCCCTGAAATGGAGTATGTGGCGATTCGGGAAAATATGGCGCTCGCCGAGGTGCAAGATGAAATCTTAAACCGCCGCGGCCAAGGTGAATCCTTCGGCGCGGTAATAGGTAAACCGATTACCCCTGAATTTGTCCGCGATGAAATTGCCCGTGGACGCGCCATTATTCCGTTAAATATCAATCATCCAGAAGCTGAGCCTATGATTATTGGCCGTAACTTTTTAGTCAAAGTGAACGCCAATATCGGTAACTCGGCGGTCACGTCTTCCATCGAGGAGGAAGTGGAAAAGCTTGTTTGGTCAACCCGTTGGGGCGCGGACACTGTGATGGACTTGTCCACTGGCCGGTATATCCATGAAACCCGTGAATGGATTATCCGTAACTCGCCAGTGCCGATTGGCACAGTGCCGATTTATCAAGCACTGGAAAAAGTGAATGGTGTTGCTGAACACCTGACCTGGGAAGTATTTCGCGATACCTTGATTGAGCAAGCGGAGCAGGGCGTCGATTACTTTACCATCCACGCGGGCGTGTTATTGCGCTATGTGCCCATGACCGCTAAACGGGTGACAGGGATTGTGTCCCGCGGCGGCTCAATCATGGCCAAATGGTGCTTGAGCCACCATCAAGAAAACTTCCTCTATACCCATTTTCGTGAGATTTGCGAGCTGTGCGTGGCCTACGATGTATCGCTGTCATTAGGCGACGGTATGCGACCAGGCTCCATTGCCGATGCCAATGATGAGGCGCAGTTTGCCGAGCTTGAAACCTTAGGCGAGCTGGTCAACATCGCCTGGGAATACGATGTGCAGACCATTATCGAAGGGCCTGGGCATATCCCGATGCAACTTATCAAAGAGAATATGGATAAGCAGCTTATCCACTGCGCCGAGGCGCCGTTTTATACCCTAGGGCCTCAAATTACCGATATTGCGCCGGGTTACGATCATTTCACCTCCGGGGTCGGTGCGGCGATGATCGCATGGTATGGCTGCGCCATGCTCTGCTATGTGACGCCGAAGGAGCACTTAGGTTTGCCCAATAAGCAGGATGTCAAACAAGGGCTGATTGCCTACAAGATTGCCGCCCACGCTGCTGATATTGCCAAAGGCCACCCAGGCGCGCAGATCCGCGACAATGCATTATCCAAGGCGCGTTTTGAATTCCGCTGGGAAGATCAATATAACCTAGGGCTCGACCCTGATACCGCCCGAGCCTATCACGATGAATCCCTGCCACAGGAGTCGGCCAAGGTCGCGCATTTTTGCTCTATGTGTGGCCCTAAGTTCTGCTCAATGAAGATCACCCAAGATGTGCGCGACTATGCGGCAAGTTTAGCGGCGGGTACGTTGTCAGTGGCTTCGTCAAGCCAAAATGTTGTGAGCGCTGAAGCGCTTGCATCGATAAACCCTGCTCAACAAGGGCAATCAAACACAGAAGCAATCCAGCAGATCAGAGTCAAAACTCAAGATGAATTAGCGGTGGCCATGGCGCAAAAATCGGCTGAGTTTGCGGCCTCGGGCGCCAAACTGTATCTGCCGCTGGGCGATGCTAATACAGCTAAAACTGCCAATGAAGCGGCAAAGCATCAGGATGGGGCAGAGCTCAAACCAACAGCACAGGTTGCGGAGGTTTGATAATGACCTTTGCTAAAGATATTAGCCAGGTGGCGCCTAAACCTATCGTCTGGACCATTGCGGGTTCAGACAGCGGTGGCGGCGCGGGGATCCAAGCCGACTTGGCCACCATCAAGGATTTGGGCGGCCATGGATGCAGCGTGATCACCACGTTAACGGCCCAAAGTTCGGTGGTGGTAGCGTTAGTTGAGCCTGTGAGTGAGGCAATGTTACTCACACAGCTTTCGACCCTGTTAGCTGATTTACCGCCTCAGGCGATTAAAATTGGCTTACTCGCAAATCAGCAGCAAGTGCACTTAGTTGCCGATTGGTTGGCTGGTTTTAAAACCCAATTTCCACTCGTCCCCGTTATTCTCGACCCTGTAATGGTTGCCAGCTGTGGGGATGAGCTCGGCGATAAGAGCACTGCAAGTAAACCTCTGGATTTTGCACCCTTTAAGGGGTTGATTAGCCTGATAACGCCGAATGTGCAGGAGTTGGCAAGGCTTACTGTCGCCACAGACAAACGAGCGTCAGCCATTCATACAAAAGCAGAATTCGCCGGTGCGGCAATGCAACTCTCTGCGCAATTAGCGTGCAGCGTATTAGCCAAGGGCGGCGATATTGATTTTGCGGCTCAGGCAAGTGCTGGCATTAACACCAGTGATGTCTTAAGCGATCAAAAAAGCGATATCACAAGTCATCGCATCGCTACAGAGAATCAGCGTTTGGCGGAGGATTTGTTGATTTGTCATCAGGTTACTGGCTGCTCACCGCTTGACGAGAATGGTGGTTTTTGGCTCAGTAGTGCGCGGATAAACACGCGCCATAACCACGGCAGTGGTTGTACTCTGTCTTCAGCCATCGCCTCGGTGCTAGCCTTTGGCTTTGTATTGCAGGATGCGGTTGTGGTAGCAAAAGCCTATGTCAATCAAGGCTTAACTTATGCAGTCGGGATTGGCCAAGGCCCCGGACCACTCGCGCGTACCGCATGGCCGCACAGCTTAATGGCGTATCCTTACGTCACTTCTTACACTAAAAATAGCTTGAATGAATCCAGTGATTTGCAATGCGGCGCGTTTAAGCGCCTTGATCCTGACTTAGGGATTTATCCCGTTGTCGATAACTTACTGTTACTCGAACAATTATTGGCGGGGGGCGTGAAGACGGTACAGCTCAGGATAAAGTCTAATGCGCTAAAGTCTAATGTGCTGGCGTCGGACGAACTTGAGGCACAAATCCAAACCGCGATTGCCTTAGGTAAACACTATGATGCGCAGCTTTTTATCAATGATCATTGGCAGTTAGCGATAAAGCATGGCGCATTTGGGGTACATCTTGGACAAGAAGATCTAGCGGTGACGGATCTAAACGCCATTCATGGCGCGGGATTGGCGCTTGGCATCTCTAGCCACGGTTATTTCGAGTTGCTGCGTGCCCATCAACATGCGCCATCTTACATCGCCCTTGGGCATATTTTCCCGACGACGACCAAGCAAATGCCATCGGTGCCACAAGGGTTATTCAAGTTAGCGCATTATGTTGAACTGTTAAAAGCGCATTATCCCTTAGTGGCAATTGGCGGCATCGGGCCTTCGAATCTTGCCCAAGTCAAAGCCTCTGGGGTGAACAATATTGCCGTGGTGCGGGCGATTACCGAATCAAGCGATCCAATAATTGCCTTTGCCGAATTGACGCGAGCTTGGGAGTCAAGCTTATGAGCATGACACAAGAGCAGGCGCAATCCCTTGCCGATAAAGACTTTATTCGTTATTCGCGGCAAATATTTTTACCTGAGGTCGGCGAGACTGGCCAGTTGCAGCTTAAACAGGCTCATGTCCTTATCGTAGGCCTCGGCGGCCTTGGGCAATTGGCTGCGCAGTATTTAGCCTGCGCCGGTGTTGGGCGCTTAACGCTTGTCGACGGTGATAGGGTGGAATTGTCCAATCTGCCAAGGCAATTACTCTTTAATGACGACGATATTGACCATCACAAAGCCCTCATTGCTAAACAGAAATTAGCCGTGTTGGCGCAAGGTTGTGAGATTGATGCCTTTGCCGAGCAATTGACTCTAGAGTCTGCGAGCGATGTATTAGCTCACCTGTTAACCCATAGCGAAGAAACTCGGTTAGTACTTGATTGCACGGATAATCTTACTGCGCGCCATTGTATCAATCGGCTGTGTATCGAGCATGCCTTGCCTTTGGTGAGCGCCTCGATTGCAGCCTTTAACGGCCAACTGTTTGCCGTTGATCAACAGCGTTTCCCTATGGGAGGCTGTTATCACTGTATCTTCCCCTCGAATACTCGCGCGCCACAAAACTGTAGCAGTCAAGGAGTGCTCGGCCCCAGTGTCGGCGTGATGGCATCGATGCAGGCGCTGCTAGCGATGCAATTGTTGCTCTTAGCCACGCCGCCAACTTCTACAACAAAACAAACGGGTAATCAGTCTTTCGAAGAGACAAGTCACCCAGTCACCTCCACGAGAGCGCTACTTGGCCGATTTTGGCGTTTCGATGCTAAGTTACTCCAATGGCATTCGGCCGCATTAACCCGTGATCCCGAGTGCAAGGTGTGCGGATTAAAGCCGAGTGCATTAATGCAATCAACCACAGCTGCTTCATTCAAATCTGTCCCTAATCGAGGTTTGTTATGATTTTAATTCATCTCAATAATGTGCCCCAAACACTTCAACAACCGCTCAGTTTACAAGCCTTGTTAGAAGCACAAAATATTAATCAACAATCAGTCGCATTAGTGCTAAATGAGGCCGTAGTGCCAAGGCATAGATGGTCATCTATCCTCTGCCACCATGAGGATAAGATTGATGTATTTGCCGTGGTCGCGGGAGGTTAAGATGTTAACGATTGCAGGTGTGGAATTTGAGTCACGATTATTTACGGGCACGGGAAAATTCAGCTCAAGTCAGCTGATGCTGGAGTCAATTAAGGCGTCTCAGTCGCAGTTGGTGACCGTTGCGATGAAAAGAATTGATTTAAAAACAGGGGCTGATGATTTGCTCTCGCCACTTCGGCAAGCGGGCGTGCGACTCTTGCCTAATACCTCGGGCGCGCGTAATGCTAAGGAAGCGATATTCGCCGCGGAATTAGCGCAGGAAATGCTGGGAACACAATGGGTTAAACTTGAAATTCATCCCGATCCCAAATACCTGATGCCCGATGCAGTCGAGACGTTAGCCGCAGCCAAAATCCTCTGTGAACGTGGCTTTATTGTGATGCCCTACGTGCATGCCGATCCCGTGCTGTGCCGGCGTTTAGAGGATGTTGGCTGCGCCGCTGTGATGCCTCTGGCAAGCCCAATTGGCACCAATCAGGGGCTGGTGACGGAGCCTTTCATCAAGATGATTATCGAGCAAGCAAGGGTGCCGGTGGTGATTGATGCGGGAATTGGCGCGCCATCCCATGCAGCGCACGCGATGGAGTTAGGTGCCGATGCCGTGCTGGTTAATACCGCCATTGCCAGCAGCGCATCTCCCATTGAAATGGCGTTGTGCTTTAAGGATGCGGTAGATTGCGGGCGACGCGCCTTTGAAGCTGGGCTTGGCCGGGTGCAAACCCAGGCTGTGCATACCAGCCCATTAACGGGATTTTTGCAGCAATGAGTTTTGTCGATCAATTTACCCGTATTGAACGGGATAAGTTATTGCTGGCGTTATATTCCTGCACGGCGGTGGAGGTTGAGCGTGCCCTGATGCAACCCGAGGGTAACCTACGGAGTTTACTCGCCTTGCTGTCTCCTGCGGCCGAGCCCTATATCGAAGAGATGGCACAGCGCTCGGCAGCGCTCACTCGGCAACGCTTTGGGGCCAATATCGGATTGTACTTACCACTGTACTTGTCCAATCTTTGCGCTAACGAATGTGATTACTGTGGTTTTAGCATGAGCAATAAGCTCAAGCGTAAAGTGCTCAATGAGCAGGAACTTGCTGCCGAAATGGCGATTATAAAATCCCGCGGCTTTGATTCTATCTTGCTAGTGTCGGGAGAGCATGAAACTAAGGTTGGAATGGATTACTTTCAGCGGGTTTTACCGTTGGTAAAACAGCAGTTTAGTTATGTGGCTATGGAGGTGCAGCCGCTTGAGGAGATTGATTATCGCCAGCTTGTTGAGCAAGGGCTGGATGCTGTGATGGTGTATCAAGAAACCTACCAAGCCGCAACTTATGCTAAACATCACACCCGGGGCAAAAAACAGGACTTTGCCTATCGGCTTGCCACGCCCGATCGCGTTGCCCGTGCGGGTATCGATAAGATAGGCCTCGGTGTGTTACTAGGATTAGATGACTGGCGGCTCGATGCCTTACTGATGGGCCACCATTTGGACTATTTAGAACGACATTACTGGCGTACTCGTTTTAGTATTTCTCTACCACGTTTGCGGCCTTGTACTGGTGGCATAACACCAAAAGTGCATTTAACCGATCTTGGACTGGTGCAAATGATCTGTGCCTTTAGACTTTTTAATCAACAACTTGATATCAGTTTATCGACCCGCGAGGCACCATCGCTTCGGGACAATTTACTGCCTCTTGGGATAACGCAAATGAGTGCGGGCAGTTCAACTCAGCCCGGAGGTTACCAAGCACCTGATAGTCAGCTCGATCAGTTTGAGATCAGCGATGAGCGAACTGTTGAGCAGGTCATCAGTCAAATGCGACTCAAGGGATTTAACCCCGTCTTTAAGGATTGGGAATCGGCTTGGATAGCCTGTTAAAAAAGGAGCTGAAAATGAGCAAAAAAGCTGTCCATAAGAGGGATAAATCTGTACATCAAGGTAGGTTTGGTCAATAATTAACCTAGTGTTCACCAGATGCAGGAATCCCTTTATGCAAATCCAATCTGCTTATGCTTCCGGTCTGCAAGGCTTGCAAACGGCTCAATCAGGCTTAACACAGGCTACGATTGATGTGGCTAAACCGAGTCCTTCGCAAAGCGCTGCACCCACAGAAACCGCTAAGGCGGTAGATGAAACCGATAAAACTTCAGCATTAGTTGCTGCCAATTCATCATTGCGACAAGGCGAAGCATCGACTGAGGTACTAGAGAGAGAATCTGAAACTATAGGTTCGATTATTAACATCAAGGTGTAACTATGTCGGTCATGGCGCTGTCATCTCAGGTTGGCGCGCCATCCAATTCGTTTTTGAGTGCTGATAAGCCGATTGAGCCGCTAAAAGGAGCAAAACCTCAAAGTGGACTGGTTTATCAAGGTGACAATAGTCAGACGGTTGCTAACCATAGCGCTTCAACGGCTAGCCTTCATGCACCAAAATCCGAAGTGAGTGGGGCACTTGAACCGTCTTTAAGTAGCTTTACTGCTGCTTCCAACCAAACTTTGCCTTTCACTGGGACTCGGCCTGAGTTATTGGCAGGCACTAAATCGAGTTATGCGAGCCTTTCTTCTAGCGCGAATAATGTTGATGCGAGTGCGATACAGAAAGCTATTGTAGATTTAGGCGTAAACGCTTCTGCTCAATTACATTCAAACCCCTCTGCTCCAAAACTGATAGATTCGACTTCACAGTTTTCAACTAATAAAAGTTTTAGTTTACTCACAGGACCTCGTTCCATAGGTGGAATGAGAGGTGGGCAAATTGCTGCCTCTCAGACAGCCGTGTCAGTGTTGAGTGCTCCTGATATGGGGCTTTCAGCATTGAATGGTGCCGTTAATCCTCTGGTTTCTTTGGCGCCAAGCACAACCGCTTACTCAACTGAAAGCGATATCGGTAGTATTACTTCGTCAAATTCGGATTTCGCCAATATATTCCCGACTTCAGATCCCATCACAACGAGTGTTGCACCTTTGGGACAACAAAAGGCCACTAGTACAGCAATGAGTCCTTTTGCTACTGAGTTTTCTTCGGGGACCCGCGATTCGGTGGTGGCTAACGTTGGTGATAGAACCTCGCCTCAGGCAAACAGTTTGAGTGAGCAGTTTAGTCATATCTTTGGCCAACCTGCCGCGACCAAGGAACCAGTTGGGAGTGAATCGGTAGCAGGCGAACTTTCTCACATTCAGCAAAATCAAGCTGAACAAGTTCGTGATGAGCAAGCTAAGCAAGCAAGGGAAAAGGCTATACAAGAGCAGGAGCAAAAACAACAAGCATTAGCCGAAGCCTTTGCTAAAGCCGATAATAGCCAACAAGCTCAGCAGACACAGGTCGAACAAACTCGCCAGCAAGACTTAGCGAAAGAGCAAGTCAAACAGACACAAGAAAAGGCGATAGAGCAACAAAAAGCCCAAATTGATGAATTAAAAGCAAGGGACACAGAAGTCAAAGCTCACGAGCACGCTCATGCCAGCGTGGGTGGTCAATATGCCCAAAGCCCCAGTTTCAAGTATGAAAAAGGTGCTGATGGCCAACGCTATGCCACCGACGGTGAAGTACAAATCGATGTGTCGACAGTACCAGGCGATCCTCTGGCGACCATCAATAAAATGAAGCAAGTCTATGCGGCCGCGATGGCGCCAGTTGACCCATCTTCTGCCGATATTCGCGTGGCGGCGCAAGCACTGCAGAAAATGAATGAGGCCAAGGCTAAACTTGCTGAAGAACGTCAACAGCAGATTGTTGACCAGTCCACAACGGAAACCTTAGTAGGTGCCGAGGCGCAACTTGAAAACTTGCCACCGCTCAAAGAACGTCAAATTCAAGTCACGGGTAAGGTTGATGCCGATGGTAATATCACGGTCCCCCAAGACGAGCCATCGGCTCCTGTTACCGAAGTGATTGATAAGATTAAGCAAGCTATTGCGGCGCAGGTTGCATCGAGTGATACCTCTGATGCCGTAAATGCCATAGAGGTTGAAAATAGCGATACAATTGAACCTCCAACAGCAACCTTGGCCGTTGGTTCTGTGCAATCAAACCAAGCTGAAAATCCGCAGATTTCCTCACAGCGACTCGAATCATCCGCTCGCTTATTCAACAAGGGTGCATTGAATCTTAACCAAAGGGACAGCAATGCGGTTCGTTTCTATGATGCGGTAGCCGTAGCAGCGCTAGCCAGTAATCAAAACTCAACACTAGTGCACAATGAGTCGAGTGTTGATGCACATCGTGGGGAGATAGCAGAACCAATAGACGATTCTGCATTGGCGTCTAGCTCGACTGTTTATGGGGAGAATAGTCTTATTTCCAATGGATTAACACTTGACTCATCAAACCGCCAAGACACTCGCGGCCTGTTCAACCCTCAAACTTTAGCACTGCATCGTCCGCGTTTCTTAGATGTGAATGTCTAGGGCGTGTTGACGTTTCGAGATTAGATTTTGTTCGTTCTGGCAAGCACGTGCTCGCGAAACGAGGAATGATGTGTAGTTATTCTACTCAAATGACGAGCGGCTCTTATGACAGAAAGTAAGAGCAAGTGCTTGCTAGGCGAACCCTTCGGGCAGCATTTGGCTGGCTTTTCTGCCGCGTTATCGTCCGTTTATGTAGAATAACTACACAGCACGGACTTTGCCTTGCATAAAAGCCCGCCAAATTGCTGCAAAAATACCCCTAAAACGTCAACACGCCCTAGCCTCTAATTCTCGATATTCTCGCAAATATTAACCGAGTAGCGTTTGCCCATTAAGGCCTATCGCTTAATCGTGCTCTGTTTGCAAGTTTGTAGCTATAAATCAAATAACAGTGATTCTCGATTTGCCAAGCACTCATTTTGCCGTGCTAGAGGAAACAACCTTAGCGTTATCAATCGGTAGTGCTCACACCATGGTGCTTTAGGATATAAGAGGCCAGCAGTTTCGAGGCGGGGCCTTGGTGATCGCGGTTGGGTATCACAAGGCTAAGCATTATCCGTCGTTTCTGGCTGCCTTGCAGGTGTAAACGCACCAGTTTACTCGCGGCTAATTCTTCTTGGATAAGGAAGGATGGGATCCAACAAAAACCAATTCCCTGGTTTAAAATAACTTTCGCCTCATGGAAGTTAGATACTGTCCAGCGCTGCTCGGCTTTGAGCCAGCCGATATCAATGTTAGATTGCACGCCCGTGTCTTTGATCACTAATTGCAGATGCTGTGCCAACAGTTTGTCGTCATCTAAAGTGCCAATGTCGGCTAAGGGATGGCTCGGGTGGCAAACCAGATGCAGCTCTTGTTCACATAGAGGCTCGGATAAATAGCCTTTGGGTGGGATGCCTGCACAAATGGCGATATCGACTTTATTCTGCAAGATCAGCTCCTGCGTCCCAGTGATCACTGAATCAAGCATAATAATGCGAGTACCACGGCTATGGGGCAGAAAGTCACTTAGCGCACATACAAGGCTTTCCATCGGATAGACAATTTCACGGGCAATGGTCAGCGTTGGCTCCCAACCTTGCTCTAGGTTGCTAGCAAGTTGTTCTAATTCATTCACAGATTGAGTGACATGGCGTGAACGTCGCAGTAACACTTCGCCCTGTGGTGTTAGGTAAGCTTTGCGGCCTCGAACTTCGAGTAGCTCAATTCCCAATTGATGTTGCAACTTGGCGACAGCATGGTTGAGAGACGATTGGCTCTTGTTGAGTTTTTCTGCCGCCTGCGCATAGCCGCCATAATCGACGACGGCCTGTAAAATACGCCATTGCTCAAGGGTGGATTTAGCGCGAGTCATGGAGATCCTAATGTCTAACGACAGTTTTCTAAAAAAACGATAGGTTTAGCCCTATAGTGGCGAGTCATGATCGTTTATTCAATAGTATCGGTGATTTAATTGGGAGACGATAATCGCGGCGATGTGCAGCGGTATGATTATTACTGACGGTAAGATTACGCGTGGATATTGTTTGCTGGTGTGTGCAAATCACCGTTCCCATTGTGTTAAGCCGCTAAAAAGCACAATTGCTTGCGTTAGCGTGCGATCCTAAGACAACGATAATCCTCTGGATAAGCGATGCCGCATCAACGGGATCGCCAATAGTAGCGTGTAGTTGCTCACTTAAGGTGAGTGCAGCCTCATTGACTACCAACAGATTAAAAAGCCCAAGTTTATCTTGGCAGTCTTGTGTGGATAAATAGACAAATTTAGCTAATTGCGTTTGCCACAGGGATTGATAATAGCGTGGGCCTTCATTAGCGATTGCATTGAAACTATATGCATAGTCAATTGGTTGTTCCCAATTTGCGCCAAAACTCTTACTGAACTCTGCTTGTAGATCGGGATAGCTTTTCTGTTTTAAAGACTGATAAAAATTAAGCGCCACTTTAGCGCGAAACACATTAAGTTGTTTGGTATAGGCCTTGGCGAGTATCTCCCTTGGCGCTATATGTTGAATATCATATTTTGGAAAGAGTGTTTCGTGTAATACATTGGCTAGCCAAAGGCTTGGTAACTGATTTGAATCGAGACTCGGGCCTAAGGTATTGTTTAGATAAAAATGGCTTCCCCGTGCAAGTGCTACAACAGCTTGGGCTAACGCATTGCAAAAACGTTCAATATCTTTGTCACTGTTGAGTGTGGGATTAAGCTCGAGTGCCTGTTGACCAAACTGTTGGCCAATTACACTTTGTCTGAGGGTATGTTGACTGGCACTGGCATGCCGACTATTTACGTCAAGATACACTTCACCAAGCAAACGATGTTGGTGGTAAACCCGGATGATTTGTTGCTGCCGTTGAGCCGCGGTTGATGCAATATGCCCATCTATCACTTCAAAACTCAATCCATACTCACCGAGAATAGCAAAAGCATTATCGAGCACTTCGCCAGTGTGTAAGGAAATCTGTTTGGCACTACTTAGCTGCGATAATTTACGGCCGACATCCCAAGGTGCGACTCCAATTGATTCAGTTTGGCTGTCGAGAAACTGTTTTACTAACGCAGGAGAATTGAGTTGCTGTTCAGCCAAGCTGTAACTGGCAAAATCGATAAAGTTTGCGTCATTTGCCATTTGTTGACGCAATTCTGCAATACGATGCAATGCGAGTTGGTTATGCTCGCGGGCACGACCTTGATAGGCCTGCCACAGAATTTGCCGACAGTGGCGATCGGGTTGTTTTAAGAGATAACCGACAATCGTGCCGGAAAACGTTGTATTTGATGTTTCTGTGGCGTTGTCGGCTGCATCAACGGCGACATTTTCTGTGTTGGCAGTAGTAACCTCAGTTGGCAGTTGGCATTGGGTTGCTTGAACCGCTAAATGAAATTGTTGACTGCCTAATCCTTGTCGAATAGTGGCTTGTGCTGTGTGCAGTTTGGCCTTATCAAGGGGGGATTGATGCTGACGTAGTAATGCGACTAATTGTTCACCGAATAAGAGTTGATCTTGGGTGAGATGCTCATCATTGCTATGTTTATCAGCCGCATCAGTGAGCTCATCGACAAGTTGGTTGAATGCAGCTTGGCTCAGCAGGTCGTTTAGGATATCGGCAAGGCGCAACTGACATTGCAGTAGTCCTTGGCGTTCTTCGCCCGAGAGAGATAAACCTCGATAGTAGTTGAGTCTATCATTAATGTTATTAAGCCCTATGGTGTGTTGCTCTAATACCAAGGCTTTATCTGAGAGCATTAAAGTGGGCAAATTATGTGTATTGGCATAGCGGCTAAAGGCGCTAGTCAAGTCAATATTAGGATGACGTAAACACTGTTCCACCAGCAGAGGTACAGGGCTTGGTGCAGCAGAGGCTGCACCAATAGAGGATAATAAACACCAGCCAAACAGGCTAGCCGTAAACAATGTTTTTGGCATAGGCAACGGGGCTGTGACCCTCATGGTATGGGATGACATGGCTTTAACATGCCTAAGTGTATCATGCTCTAGTTCAAATCTTGATTCGGTTGATTTTTCACAGCAATAATCGTTGCGCGTTTTGGCGCAGGGTAACCCTCGATAGTTTTAGTGATATCGTTAGGATCAAGATATTCAACCAGTGATTCATTTGGCATCCAATCGGTTCGGCGCTGCTCGGCAAGGGCGGTAATATCGGTATCGACACAACGTATGTCGGTGAAATCACATTTTTTAAGCCAGAGCATCAGTGCCGCAACGGATGGAATAAACCAAACGTTATTCATTTTGCCATACCTATCTTGCGGGACGAGTACGGCGTTTTCATCACCATCAATCACTAACGTCTCTAATACTAATTCTCCCCCCATACGTAACTGATCGCGTAATTGCAACAAGTGATCAATGGGTGAGCGTCTGTGATACAAGACGCCCATGGAGAATACTGTATCGAAGGCATCCAATGGCGGAAGTTCTTCAATACCAAGTGGCAACAGGTGCACAGGGTGATTCTCACCACTCAAGCGTTTAACCGCTTCAAATTGGCATAAAAACAGCGGGGAAGGGTCGATACCCACGACACGCTTAGCGCCGGCCCCTAACATACGCCACATGTGATAGCCGCTACCGCAACCTACATCGAGTACTGTACGGTTTTGCAGGGGCGAAATATGCGGTTTAACCCGATCCCATTTCCAATCGCTGCGCCATTCGGTGTCGATATGAATGCCGTGAATATGGAATGGACCTTTACGCCAAGGCATAAAGAGCCGCAGTAAATTCTCGAGTTTTTCCTTTTCGCCTGGCGTGAGCTGCTCACCCGTGCCTATCGTGACACTATCAACAAAATCGACTTTATCTGGGCTTGGATAGTGCAGTTTATTAAGCACTTTTTCCCATTTCGGGAGGTTGCCGTGTTTGTGTTCTCTTTGCCATTTACCGAGGATTGCTGGCAAGGTTTCAAGCCAATGTTGTAAATTTGAGTCGGCGATTTGTTGATAAAAGGAGCTAAAATTAATCACTTGATGGCCACCATAGAAGCAAAGTTAAAACATTGGAACCATGTACTAAAGTGACTAAACCCTTGGCGAGTTAAGCGCTGTTGATGCGTACTTAAGGTATCTGGTTTCATGACATTTTCCAGCGCACTACGTTTTTGACTGATTTCGAGCTCGCTATAGCCATTGGCTCGTTTAAAGTCGAGATGCAGTTCTTCAAGTACACTTTGAATTGGCGCATCATCAAAGCGGATTTTTTCCGAGAGTACTAAGATCCCTCCTGGATTTAAGCCTTGATAAATCTTGGCAATAAGTGACTCTCTGTCCTCGGGAGGTAAAAATTGTAGCGTAAAGTTGAGCACCACTAAGGAGGCGTTTTCGATGTGAATATCGCGAATATCACCGCAGATCAGCTCAACCTCAGTATCACTGACATAGGCATTGAGGTTTTCTTGGCAGCGCGTCACCATAGACTCACTATTGTCTACGGCAACAATTCGGCAGTCACGGCCTTGGATCTGGCGGCGAATGCTCAATGTTGCAGCACCTAAAGAGCATCCTAAGTCGTAAATCTGGGTATTAGGTTTAACAAAACGATCCGCAAAATCGCCGATAGTATTGATAATTTGGGTGTAACCAGGCACTGAGCGGCGGATCATGTCACTAAAGACACCCGCAACACGGCTATCAAACTGGAAATCGCTAATGTGCTCGCTCGCTTGAGCGTAGATAGTATCTTGGGAAGCGTTCATTTGGGAATGTCTCGAAAGTTCAACCCCGCATTTTAACGAATCCCGTTGACTAGCAGCAAGTCTCGGGCTAGTAATTTGCCAGAAATTTCTGTCTAATATGCGATAAATAACAAAGTATTTACATTGTACATCAGGTACTAGGGACCCCAGTTGAAGTTAGTGTTCCAGCTTATTGTGATCCTGTGTTGTGTTTTTTCGAACAACACAGTTAATGCCAGTCAAGGACCGACTGATTCGCTTATCGTGGTGATGGGGGAAGACAGCTTTCCCTATCAATTTGTGGATAACGAGGGCGAAGCCACGGGGTTATTAGTCGATCTTTGGAAGGAGTGGGGTAAACGCACCGATACCTCACTTGTTTTTGTTGCGCGACACTGGAATGAATCCCTCGCACAGTTACAACAGGGAAACGCCCAAGTGCATATTGGCATGGGTAAAACCCCGGAGCGTGAACAACTATTTGATTTTGCCGATCCGATTGCTGATGTTCGCACCTATTTGTATTTACATAAATCCTTGCAGGGCAAAAAAAACATTAAAGAATTGGTGCCTTACCAGATTGGAATTGTGTCCGGTTCTTCCCATGAAGCGGAATTACGCCGTATCGAACCTGCGTTAGTATTTAAATATTATGAAAGCCGTGAAAAGCTACTTGCAGGTGTGGCGGCGGGTGACACAGTGGTGTTTGCTGGGCTCGACGGTTATCTTCGCGACCCTTCCTCTAACCAAACGATCGCAGCAAATTTTCCTCTCAATATACGTATCCCCATCAAAGCGATGCAATTTGTGCCTGCGGTGATGAAGCACAATACCGCCTTACTGAATAAAATTAAGGCGGGCTTTAATGCTCTTGACCCTAAATTTATCCAACAAACTGAGCGTCGCTGGTTGGGTTACCACGGCCAAAAAGCGGGACTGATAGTCGCGATGCAACTGGGAGTTGAACCTTTTGTTGATTTAGGTGTTGATGGTTTACCCCATGGTTTTTATGTAGATCTTTGGCGACTATGGTCGGCTAAAACGGGGATTGATGTCGATTTTATCTCAGGCGATATGAACGGCAGTGTTAACGATGTACGTCAAGGGTTAGCCGATGCTCATATTGGTTATCCCGAGAGTGATGACATGAAAACGGGGTTAACTCGCGCGTGGCACTTGTATACGGTAAAGAGTCGACTGTTTTTGTATCAACAGCAATTAACTGATTTACATCGCTTAAAAGGTAAACGTATTGGTGTTGTGCCAACGGCGCCATATTTAGTCCAGTTACGCAAAGCACTGCCGGATGTGTCATTGCGTTACTATGACAGTATGGATGCGATGGTCGCTGGTGCAAGAGCGGGGGAGATTGTTGGGTTTGTTGCTGCGGGAGCATGGACTACCCATTATCTTCTGCAAAACAAAGCATGGGCCGATTTTAATCAATACCCTGAGCTGGAATTTCCTACCGATATCTATGTATTAACTCGAAGCGATGATCCTGGACTGACTCAACGGATCAGCAATGGATTTCACAGCATTAGCATGCAGGAATTTGCTGATGTTGAACAAAAATGGATGCTTAACCCTAAAGACCGTATTTTTAATCAGGCAGGCTTACGCAGTATCCAACTCTCAAGCAGCGAACAAAACTATCTTTCACAATTGGGTGAACTCAAACTGGGTTATCTTAAGCAGTGGCCGCCCATGGAATTTAGCGATGAACAAGGGCAATTCGCGGGCATTAATAGTGATATCGTAAATATGTTCGCCCAGCAATTGCATCTTAAGATCCAACCCGTTGCGTTTGATGATTGGCAGTCGCTTATTCGCGCATTGCGCACAGGAGAGATTGCACTGGCGGGCAGTATTGCTAAAACCGCTGAGCGGCAACAGCATGTGGTTTTTAGTGATGCCTATTGGCCATCGCCATGGGGGCTAGTATCGCAGCTTGAACAAGTCTCTGTTTTTAATTTGGCACAATTGGCAGGTCAGAGAGTGGCCGTGGTTGAAGGCTATCATCTTGTCGCTCAACTAATGATGCTACAACCTTCGCTGAAGCTCGTGTTGGTACCCGATACGCACTCAGGGCTTTTAGCGGTAAATGAAGGTAATGCCGATGTGTTTATTGATAAGGTGGTGACGCTAGCCTCTGAGTTAAAAACGGGCCAGTATCCTTTACTTAAAATCTCACTCTTAAGCGATTTAGCCGACCAACATAGTCATTTTGGCATAAACCCGCAATTTACCCCATTGGCACCATTAATCAACCGAGTATTAGCGCAGATCGATCAGCAAAAGCAGCAACAAATCTATTCCCATTGGGTGAATTTCGCGATTGCCACTGACGATGGGCAATACTTGCGTTGGATCCGCTATTTATTGTTTGGAGCGTTGAGTTTATCGGTGGTGATGATCGCGGTATTAGTGGTTAATCGTCGTCTAAATCGTGAGATAACTCGTCGTATTGCCGCAGAAAAACGTTTGCAATACGTTGCGAGCCATGATGCATTAACCCAGTTACCTAATCGAGGCTTACTCGATGATCGATTATCGCAGGCACTATTAGCCCATCGTCGCGATCAGAGCCATTTTGCGCTGCTGTTTATTGATTTAGATGGATTCAAACAAATCAATGATCAGCATGGGCATCCAATAGGTGATGCCTTGCTTCTACGGGTGGCGGGATTACTGACGCAAGCCGTTCGCCATTCTGATACTGTGGCTCGATTTGGCGGCGATGAGTTTGTTATCCTGCTAAATCGTGTGCAAGATCTCGATGCCGCGACCCAAGTTGCTGATAATATTCTGCACTCGCTTTCATCGCCCTTCACTTTTGAAGGCGTAAAGGTAGAAATTGCTGTGAGTATCGGTGTGGTGATTTATCCCCGCGATGGTGATACGGCGATTGAATTATTAAAAAAAGCGGATCAATTAATGTATCAAGCCAAAACGGCGGGTGGGCGTTGCTACCGCGTGGCTTGATGTTTTTTTGTACGTTTATGCATAGATAGTGCGTTCGCCTCTAGTCAAGGGCGTAAAACTGTTTGATACTTCACCGCCTAAAAGTGAAGTACTTTGGTAATCGGCATTATTTGACTATAATGCCGCTTTTATCTCGTTTTGATTATTTCCAAAGCACCGGTTTCCGGATAAAGGATAGAGTTAGATGCGCAGTCATTATTGTGGAGACGTCAATAAGTCTCACGTTGGACAAGAAGTTACCTTGGTAGGTTGGGTTAATCGTAGCCGTGATTTGGGTGGCGTAGTCTTTTTAGATTTAAGAGACAGAGAAGGTCTGGTCCAAGTGGTTTACGATCCAGATTTACCTGAAGTGTTCAATGTGGCTAGCACACTGCGCGCTGAGTTTTGTGTGCAGGTAAAAGGCGTGGTTCGTGCACGTCCTGATAGCCAAGTTAACGCACAAATGAAAACTGGCGAAATTGAAGTGTTGGGTAAAGCACTAACTATTATCAACAGTTCTGAGCCACTGCCGCTGAGCTTAGATAACTATCAAAACAACAGTGAAGAACAGCGTTTAAAATATCGTTATTTAGATTTACGTCGCCCAGAAATGGCACAGCGGTTAATGTTCCGCGCGAAAGTGACCAGTGCTGTGCGTCGTTTCCTCGACTCAAACGGTTTCTTAGATATTGAAACGCCGATCCTGACCAAGGCAACCCCAGAAGGTGCCCGTGACTATTTAGTGCCGAGCCGTACATATAAAGGTCAATTTTTCGCACTGCCACAATCACCACAGCTATTTAAACAGCTGCTGATGATGTCAGGCTTTGACCGTTACTATCAAATCGTAAAATGCTTCCGTGACGAAGATTTACGTGCTGATCGTCAGCCAGAATTTACTCAAATCGATATCGAAACGTCTTTCATGAGCTCAGAGCAAGTGATGGCGAAAACCGAAGAGATGATGCGTGGTCTGTTCCTTGAGATGCTGAATGTCGATTTAGGCGAATTCCCGCGCATGACCTACAACGAAGCCATGCGTCGTTTTGGTTCAGACAAGCCCGATTTACGTAACCCATTAGAGCTGGTGGACGTGGCTGACTTGCTCAAAGAAGTAGAGTTTGCGGTATTCTCAGGTCCAGCCAATGATGAAGAAGGCCGTGTTGCGGCGCTGCGTATTCCTGGCGGTGCAAGCCTGTCTCGTAAGCAAATCGACGATTACACTAAGTTTGTTGGCATCTACGGCGCCAAGGGCTTAGCGTGGATGAAGCTAAACGACCTTACTCAAGGCCTAGAAGGCATTCAATCGCCTGTGCTTAAGTTCTTGAATGAGAACATTGTTAACGAAATCATCAGCCGCACTGGCGCACAAACGGGCGATATTATTCTGTTTGGTGCTGATCAAGCGACTGTGGTTGCCGAATCTATGGGCGCACTGCGTCTTAAAGCCGGTGAAGACTTTAATCTGCTTGAAGGTCAATGGCGTCCATTGTGGGTGGTTGACTTCCCAATGTTTGAGAAGATCAACGGCAGCTTCCACGCGGTTCACCATCCATTTACCGCTCCGCGCGGCGTGACACCTCAAGAGCTAGAAGCCAATCCTGCTAACCGTGTGTCAGATGCCTACGACATGGTATTAAACGGCTGTGAATTAGGTGGTGGTTCGGTACGTATCCACAACCAAGAGATGCAGTCTGCGGTATTCCGCATTCTTGGCATTACCGATGAAGAAGCGAAAGAGAAATTCGGCTTCTTACTCGAAGCGTTACGTTACGGTACGCCACCACATGCAGGTTTAGCCTTTGGTTTAGACCGCATCATCATGCTGATGACGGGCGCAAGCTCAATCCGTGATGTGATGGCATTCCCGAAAACCACCACAGCGGCGTGCCCGTTAACCAATGCGCCAGGTTTTGCTAATCCACAACAATTAGCTGAACTAGGTATTTCCGTGGTGAAAGCCGCGAAGACTGAAGACTAATCTTTAGCGATTATCGAGTACCGAGGCGCAAGCCTCGGTCTATTTTTATCCCGTCATTTCATTTCTTATCAATATCTGCGTTATCGACGTCACTGAACTTGCCGTCATTCACTGTGTAAAGGAACATTGAGTAAAGGCGCCTTATTCGAGGCACCGTCAAGGTTACCTTAGGCTATTGATAAGATGTGCAATGGCTACATGTAGAGGAGAACTCCCATGGCTGGTCATAGTAAGTGGGCCAATATTAAGCACCGCAAAGCAGCGCAAGATGCCAAGCGCGGTAAACTCTTTACCAAATTTATCCGTGAGTTAACGGTTTCAGCCCGCGAAGGCGGCTCAGATCCCGATTCAAATCCGCGTCTGCGAATCGCCATCGATAAGGCGCTCGGCGGCAACATGACCCGCGATACCATTGAGCGCGCGATTAAGCGCGGTGCTGGCGAGCTTGAAGGTCAGCAGCTCGAAACCATTATTTACGAAGGTTACGGCCCAGGCGGCACCGCGGTGATGGTGGAAACCATGACCGATAACCGTAACCGTACCGTCAGCGGCGTACGTAATGCCTTTAGCAAATCGGGCGGTAACTTAGGAACCGATGGTTCGGTTGCCTATTTGTTCACTAAACGCGGAGTATTGTCCTATGCGCCTGGCACCGATGAAGATGCCTTGATGGATGCGGCGCTCGAAGCGGGCGCCGAAGATGTGGTGAGTTACGATGATGGTGCGATTGACGTATTTACCGAACCGACCGAGTTTTACGGGGTGAAAGATGCCCTCGATGCCGCAGGGTTTGTCAGTGATAACGCCGAAATCGCGATGATAGCCTCGACCAAAGCCGAGTTAGATGCCGAGACTGCCGAGAAGTTTATGCGCCTTATCGATACCCTCGAAGAGCACGATGATGTGCAAGAGGTGTATCATAATGCCGAAATTTCTGATGAGATTATGGAAAGTTTGGGTTAAGCCAACTTGGGGAGGTACAAGTGTTTGCAAGCTAGATGCTGAGTAAGACAACGTGTCTCCTTTGGTTGAATGAACGCGAGCAGGTTTTGAGTGGTTCTTTAATGGTTCTTTAATCAGTCATGATTTGGTTGAGGCGCTGTTAAGACGCAAATCGACCGATTTACGTAAGGCGCACGCATAAGGAAACAATGGCAATTATTTTAGGTGTAGACCCAGGTTCGCGGATCACAGGTTACGGCGTTATCCAATGCCAAGGGCGGCAGCAACTTTATTTAGGCAGTGGCTGCATTCGTACCTCGGGTGATGATCTGCCGTTAAGATTAAAGCAGATCTTTGATGGTATAAGTGAAATTATTCGCCAATATCAACCCGATGAGTTTGCCATTGAACGGGTATTTTTGGCTAAAAATGCCGACTCAGCCTTAAAATTGGGTCAAGCCCGTGGCGCAGCAATTGTCGCAGCAACCGTAGCCAATTTACCTGTTGCAGAATACAGCGCAACACAGATAAAAAATGCGGTGGTAGGGACGGGACGTGCGAAAAAAGAGCAAGTACAACACATGATCCAGCAATTGCTAAAGCTTCCAGCCGCACCACAGGCAGACGCCGCGGATGCACTCGGCGTTGCAGTATGTCATTATCACACCAATCAAAGTTTGGTTGCCTTAAGCGGCCGAGCAACAACAAGAACATATGGACGGTACAGATGATAGGTCGTTTACGTGGAGTGTTAATTGAAAAGCAAGCGCCAGAGGTGTTGATTGATGTCAATGGCGTGGGTTACGAGTTACAGATGCCCCTCACCAGCTTCTATGAACTCCCCGAGGTCAATCAACCGACCACAGTGTATACCCATTTTGTGGTGCGTGAAGATGCCCAGCTGCTTTACGGCTTTATCACTAAACAAGAGCGCTCACTGTTTCGTTTGCTTATCAAAGCCAACGGCGTGGGCCCTAAACTGGCGTTAACCATTCTTTCTGGCATGACCGCCAGCGAGTTTGTGGGCTGTGTCGAGCGCGATGATATAGTGACGCTGGTAAAATTACCTGGTGTTGGTAAAAAGACCGCCGAGCGGTTATTGGTAGAAATGCGCGATAAACTTAAGAGCCTGATGGAGGCGTCAGTGGGCTCCGAGCGTGAGTTTGTGCTGCAGTCTAATTACTCACCTGCACCTATGGTCAACAGTGCTGAAGAGGATGCCATTTCAGCGTTGATCTCCCTCGGCTATAAACCGCCACAGGCGAGCAAAGCGGTTTCAGCAGCCTTTAAAGAAGGCATGGACAGTGAGACCTTAATTAAGGCCGCGTTAAAATCGATGCTCTAATGCATGGTTTTGATTGAGGCAGTTTATTGCGGTGCATGATTTTTGCAGCCAAGCAGGCTGCAACTGCAGCAAAATAGCAAGTACCGTATGTCAAGAATGCAATGCGGTAACAGGAATAGGTAAATGATTGAAGCAGATAGACTGATACAGCCACAGCTGCAAGGTCAAGATGATGTTATCGATAGGGCAATGCGCCCTAAATTGCTCGATGAATACACTGGGCAGGATGATACGCGCGCTCAATTAAAGGTATTCATTCAAGCGGCCAAGAATCGCGAAGAAGCCTTAGATCATATGTTGATCTACGGTCCGCCAGGTTTAGGTAAAACCACCTTGGCGATGATTGTCGCCAATGAAATGGGCGTCAATATTAAATCGACCTCGGGTCCCGTGTTGGAAAAAGCAGGGGATTTAGCGGCGCTGCTGACTAACCTCGAAGCGGGTGATGTACTTTTCATCGATGAAATCCATCGATTAAGTCCAGTGGTTGAGGAGATCTTGTATCCGGCGATGGAAGACTATCAACTGGATATCATGATTGGTGAAGGACCTGCAGCGCGTTCCATTAAGCTCGATTTACCACCTTTTACTTTAGTCGGCGCGACCACGCGGGCGGGGGCCTTAACCTCTCCGCTAAGGGCGCGTTTTGGCATCCCGCTGCGACTTGAGTTTTATAATGTCAAAGATTTAAGCACCATTGTGACCCGTTCTGCCCAAGTGATGGGATTAGCCATTGATAGTGAGGGCGCAACTGAAATTGCCAAACGTTCGCGCGGTACACCAAGGATTGCCAATCGATTACTCCGGCGGGTGCGTGATTATGCCGAAGTGCAACACGATGGTGCTGTGACTCAACATGTTGCTGAGCTGGCGCTCAATTTACTCGATGTCGATGGCGAAGGCTTCGATTATATGGACCGCAAATTGTTGCTCGCGATTATCGATAAGTTTATGGGCGGCCCAGTGGGCCTTGATAACCTTGCGGCAGCAATTGGTGAGGAGCGCGAAACCATTGAAGATGTGCTCGAACCTTTCCTTATTCAACAAGGTTTTATCCAACGCACTCCCCGTGGCAGGATCGCAACGGCCAGAGCGTATTTACACTTTGGAATGATAAAACCAGAGTGATCGCTAAATAGTGTTATCTATTGCTTAATATAAAAGCGACTTAGGTCGCTTTTATATTTTTTGAATAGAAATAGATGAAACCTGGATTTAATTTAATCCTTATTGTTTTTATTAGCTTTTTACGTAATCTCTGCAAGTAATTTAAGTGATGCGTTATTGAGTGTTGTTTGATTGTATATCATCTATCTTCTTCGTATTTTCGTTATCTTAATGCATTTTTGTCCCTTAACGATTGTCCCAATAGCAAATTAGTTCTCAATTTATAAATTGACAATTAATTGTTGCATTTGTGTTTAAAATTCCCTGGGTTTGCATAAAAACCACACCTTATTCATTTTGTATCCATTAACTCACCAAAACTACTTATGTTTTCCCAATTCTTAGTATTGTAAAGATTGCTAATATGCATATTTTCTCATAATTAATCGATACATTATTCTGTGCGCAAGACTGTTTACCTTTGATAAAGTGTGACATGTATCACACTTTTGAAGTGTTTAGATGTTTTTTAAATGTTGCATTGTTAACAGTTGTTGTGTCTATATGAAATCAGTTTTATTGGTGTTTTATGCTGAATAAATCTAAAAGAAAGTGCACACGATCTTTTTGAAACAAATAAAAAACAAAGTAACTAAATAAATTAAACATTTTGATTTTTAAAGTTAAAAAAAATGAACGTTGACTGAATGAAAGTGAATCCTCAGTATCAAGCGCAACAGTCGTACAGCAATAGTTGTACATACTGTAAGCATAAAAATAATAGTAAGATCTAGGGAGCATTCATTCATGATAAAAAGAACCAAAGTTGCGTCGGCTATCAATTTAGCTGTCGTTAGCTCAATTGCTGCTGGTACCTTCGTGGTATCAAGCGCATTTGCAGCTGAAGAGACTGCAAAAGTCGAGCGTATTGAAGTCACGGGTTCACGTATTCAACGTCAAGATATGGAAACAGCTTCTCCTGTTACCGTTATTGATGCTGCTGCAATCAAAGCCGAAGGCTTTACCTCTGTAGACCAAATGCTACAAGTACAAACCTCAATGGCAGGTGCTGCGGTAGGTTCAACCACTAACAACGGTGCTGACGGTGTTGCCCAAGTTGACTTACGTGGTATGGGCTCGCAACGTACTCTCGTACTATTAAACGGTCGTCGCATGGTGAACTCAGGTTCAGGTGCTGACAGTTCTGTGGATTTAAACTCTATCCCTGTTGCGATGATCGCTCGCGTTGAAATCCTGAAAGACGGTGCTTCAGCGGTATACGGTTCTGATGCGATTGCTGGTGTAGTGAACATCATCACCAAAAAAGATTTTGAAGGTTTCCAATTAGACTTCAACGGTAGCGGCACCGACAAGGGTGACGGCGAAAACGGTGATGTGAGCGCACTGTATGGCTTTAACACCGATGGTGGTAACTACACCTTTGGTGCAGCTTACTCTGATCGTCGTGGTGTAATTCAGGGTGATCGTGATTGGTATGACCCTGCAGAAAACTCAAGTTCGATAATCCCAACAGGTAGCTTAAACACGACTGATAACAGCGTTCAAAGAGTTCTAGATGCTAATGGTAACTGGGTAAAACGAACTGAACGTTATGATTTTTCTGATGATGTTTATTTCCAAACACCTAGTGAGCGCAGAAGCTTATTTGCAAATATGACGCAAGAGTTAGGCAATGATGTTGTTCTGACTGCGGATGCAATCTACACAAACCGTCGTTCTAACCAACAACTTGCAGCACAACCTGCTCAAATCAAGTTAAACGTGTGTGGTGATCCAAGAGTGACAGACCCGAATGCTGGTTGCATTAATCTTGACCAAAGTATGGTTGATGCGGGACTTGAAGCTGATGCTCGCGGACAAGTGCAATACAACAGACGTATGAAGGATGTTGGTCCTCGTGTTTACAGTCAAGATACTGATACTTGGCGTTTATCAGCTGGTTTAGCGGGTTCTTTAGACGTTCATACTGGTATGAATTGGAATGTGGACTACACCTTTGGTAAGAACGAAGCTAAGACTGGGGTTGCTAACTCTATTAATGCAACATTAATGGCTAATTCAATCTATGCAGATCCATATGCATGGTTTGAAGGTTCTCCCCTGACGGATGAAATGCAGGATGTTTCGTATCAAGAGCAATCTACTGGCGGTAACGAACAACAAACGTTATCAGCAGGCTTAAACGGTGAGTTATTCGACCTAAGTGCTGGTGCAGTAGGTTTCGCTATCGGAGCAGAATACCGTCGTGAAAGTGGTTTCTACAATCCTGATGCCGTTGTTGTAGCTGGTGATAGTACAGCAGCCCAACAAGATCCAACCAGTGGTAACTACAATGTTATCTCTATTTTCGAAGAAGTAAGTGTACCGTTTACTGAAAAACTAACGGGTGAATTTGCACTTCGTCTAGATGATTACTCTACCTTCGGTAAAGCGACTACTTGGAAAATTGGTTTAACCTACACAGCGACAGATGAGCTGATGGTTCGTACTGTAGCTGCGACTGGTTTCCGTGCACCAAGCGTTGCTGAACTCTATGGTGGTAACTCAGGTTCGTTTGACTATTTAACTAATCCTTGGTTACCGACTAGTGCACAGACTGGGCAGATTCTAGTTAATCGCACATCAGATCCAGATTTGAAACCCGAAGAGTCAGAGTCATACACTGCTGGTTTAGTATACTCACCAAACTATATTGATGGTATGTCAATTACTCTTGACTACTGGCGTTTCAAAGTAACGGATGCAATTGCTCGTGCAGACGTGCAAGTTGGCTTAGATGCCTGTCATGCTGGTGATGCAGAAGCGTGTAGCACATTCAATATTACTGCGGATGGTGACTTGTTCAACTTAACAAGTGCACTGACTAACGTAGGTTCACAAGATACTAGCGGTATCGACTTCAACTTAGCCTATAACTTCGAGTTATTTGGGTTAGATTGGAAAGTGAGTAACGATACGACTTACTTGATTAAGTTCGAGCAGGATGGTGAAAACTATACTGGTACAATCGACGGTAATATGGGAGCTTATGCTCGCGTACGTAACAACTTCAGCATCTCTGCAGGTCAAGATGATTGGAGCGTAATGTACTTCAACCGCTATATCAGATCGATGACAGATGTTTACACTGATTATGATGCAAACGACAATCCATTCGTTGCTACAAGAGGTGTTGATTCAATTCTGTATCACAACATTTCTGGTACCTATCATGTAACTGATAACACCACTGTTAGCTTAGGTGTGAAGAACTTGACTGATGAGAAGCCTCTATACGTTACTAACGGTAGTGATGCTGGTACTGTTCCAGAAGTTTACGACACTATCGGCCGTACCATTTACGGCGGTGTGACTGTTAAGTTCTAATTTTAATTTGAACCCACTCTAAAAAGCGCCTTCGGGCGCTTTTTTGTTTTGGTGCAAAAGGTTACAAGCGTTATCTATCGCTGCCAACTTGATCACAATTAAGTAAATACTGATTTTTAATCTTCTTCTTATACTAGAGCCAAACATCTAGGTATGGTAATATAAATGATATTGATTATCGTTTGGTGTTTTGAGATGAGTAGAATACTGTTAGTCGATGATGATCCATTATTCCGAGTGTGGTTAACTGATGTGCTCCGAGCACAAGGACATGAGGTTGAATGTGCCGTTAACGGTGTTGATGGGCTTTCACGCATTCGCTCCTTCGCGCCCGAGATTGTTATGCTCGATCTGGTGATGCCGCAAATGGATGGTTTTGAGCTTTTACAGGCAAGGGATTGTTTGACGCCGATAATGATGTTGTCAGCCCGCGATAATGAAGAAGACAGGATCAGAAGCTATGAACTCGGTGCGGATGACTTCTTAGCTAAACCCTTTAGTATTAAAGAGTTATTGGTACGTTTGCAGGCGATTGAGCGACGGTTAGTGCAGCGGCATAAGCCACTAATGGCGATAGATCAAACCGCAGCCATTCAATCGATTAAGTTTGACGAAACCGCCTACAGGATAACCATCGACAAGCATGCCGTGGAGCTAACCCAAACTGAGTTTAGGTTATTTAAGTACCTGTTTGAACGAAAAGGGCAAGTGATCACTAAGCAAGAGCTGCAAAAGTCAGTTTTGCAGAAGGACTTAGGGCGGTTTGATCGTAATTTAGATATGCATATCAGTAATACTCGGCGAAAACTCGCTAATACTCGCTTACCGCGTACCTTAATCAATACTGTTCGCGGTCAAGGATATAGTTTTAGCGCTTAAATGATGATTGCCCTAGGCACTGATTAATTAAAGCGTGACTGATGGCTTCTTAGGCAATTTTACTCGCTTTCATTTTCCCCTGATACGGATTTGGTTTATTCTAACGGGCATTATAGTAGATGCGTATTTTGCATCATTACCCTCACATGAATAACTAAGTAGGAATCAGTATGCGGATCAGTGCCAATTTTGATGGCGGAAATATCCAAGTCATTAATCTTGATAATAAAGACGATATTCAACTGGCTATCCGTCCCGATGCGGGCGGTGAGTTTTATCAATGGTTCAACTTCCGATTCGAAGGTGAGGTGGGAAACCAGTACACCTTAAATATTATCAATGCGGGCACCGCTTCCTATCCTAAGGGTTGGCAGGATTACCACGCAGTCGCCAGTTACGATCGTCAGCATTGGTTCCGTGTACCAACTCAATATATTGATGGCAAACTCAGTATCCAGCTTGAACTTGATTGTGATGCGATTCAAATCGCTTACTTTGCGCCGTACAGCTATGAGCGTCACTTAGATTTACTCAGCAACGCACAATTGCATCCCGATGTAAATCTTGAACATTTAGGCTTAACCTTAGATGGCCGTGATATTACCCTGATGAAAGTGGGCGATGGCAATCCTGATAAACGCAATATTTGGATCACCGCAAGGCAACATCCCGGTGAGACCATGGCGGAATGGTTAGTCGAAGGCTTAGTGAATCGTCTGCTGGATAATGATTGTCCAACCGCAAAAGCGTTGCTCGATAAAGCGAACTTCTACATAGTGCCTAATATGAACCCGGATGGCAGCGTAAGAGGCCATCTGCGTACCAATGCGATTGGGGTTAACCTTAACCGTGAATGGCAAACCCCGAGCTTAGAAAGAAGCCCTGAGGTCTACCATGTAGTGCATAAGATGCAGCAAACGGGTGTAGATTTATTTTACGATGTTCATGGTGATGAAGGTCTTCCCTATGTTTTCCTCGCGGGTTGTGAGGGTGTACCAGCTTACAATGAGCGATTGGCGCAGCTGCAAGCGGACTTTAGTCAGGCATTAACCTTAGCCAGTGCCGATTTCCAAACCGAGTTTGGGTACGCTAAAGACGAGCCTGGTCAAGCCAACTTGACCGTGGCGTCTAATTGGGTGGCGCAAACCTTCGATTGCTTGTCGAACACCTTAGAAATGCCTTTTAAAGACAACAATAACCTGCAAGATCCGTTTGTGGGTTGGTCACCTGAGCGCAGTATTTATTTAGGCGAAGCGTCATTGATTGCCATGCTCGCCGTGGTTGATAAGTTAAGATAGGTGCGACTATGGCATTAATCGAATGTCCAATCTGCCGTAAACGGATGTCGAGCAAAGCGCCAGCTTGCCCGCATTGTGAGGCAAAAACCAATGGTGATAATAGCTCGCTCGTACGGATCAGTCATATCCAAAAATCCAGCAGCTTAATGAACCAAAGCTTTGTTGCCATGACGCTGTTTATTGCGGGGGTGGTGATTTGGTTTTGGGGTGGAGAGCCCGCCGAAGGCGTACGCGCGACCATTGGCGCCATCTGTTTTGTCTTTGGTTTTGTGGGCTATTTAATTACCCGCGTTAGAATCGTATTACATAAGCGAAAGAGTGTATGACCGACATTAATCAAGTAATCGACCAAATGCCTGAAGAAGTCTATGAAAGGCTGCGTAGCGCTGCTGAATTAGGCAAATGGGAAGATGGCACAGTATTGACCGAAGCCCAGCGTGAATCGACTCTTCAAGTGGTGATGCTCTATCAGGCGCGCCGCTTAGATCAAACGGAGCATTTCACCATAGGTGCTGGCGGAAAATTAAATGAGCTGTCAAAGGCGGAGTTGAAGAAACAATTCCGTGGAGAGTCGATAGCCGAGTTTAAAGCTGACGACCTGTAATCCCAGTTGACGCAACGTAGTAAAAAGCCCACTAATGTGTAATGCCGATCAGTTAAGACAGATCGCTTGACGATCTCGCTGAAAAGATCAAAATCCGATGACCTCATGTCATCGGATTTTTTATGCAACTCTCAGAAGCACTCGCCCGTACTCATATTACCCGCCTAACCGAATTCACCTGCTTAGCAGATGTGTTAGAACCTGAATTAATTCAATCTTGCCTAGACTCTCAGGGCGTTGCGACGTTAAGACGCCGTAAATTGCCGATGGACGCGATGATTTGGGCCGTTATCGGAATGGCTTTGTTCCGAGGGGAGTCTGTTCGGTCACTCATCAACAAACTCGACATTGTTTTGCCGCAAGAGATTGATTATGTTGCACGCAGCGCCGTGACTCAGGCGCGTAAACGATTGGGCAGTGAGGTTATTAGAGAAGTATTTAGCCGCAGCGCCAATACCTGGCACGCGAGAGCTGAACATCCTCATTGGTGCGGTCTTAACTTGTATGGTGTTGACGGTGTCGTGTGGCGGACACCCGATAGTGTTCAAAATCAAGCCGCCTTTGCGCGTACCGCCAACGCTTTAGGCGAAGCGGCTTATCCGCAAATTCGCATGGTTTGCTTGATGGAGTTAAGCAGCCATTTATTGGTCAACAGCGCCTTTGATTCGGTTGCCGAAAATGAAATGAACTTAGCGTCCCAGCTCATTCCTAGCATTCCCAATCACAGCCTAACCCTATTTGACCGAGGATTTTACTCGCTCGGCCTGCTGCACGCTTGGCAGCAAGCGCAACCTGATAGCCACTGGTTGTTGCCATTGAAGAAAGGCACTCAATATGAAGTAGTGCGAACGCTGGGGAAACATGACCAGTGGGTGAAACTCACCACGACACCTCAAGCCAGAAAGAAATGGCCGCAGCTCCCAGATACCCTTGAAGCGCGTTTATTGACTAAGACAGTGAAAGGTAAGTCAGTCGCCATTTTGACCTCGTTGACAGACCCGATGCGTTACCCCAGCGAAGACATCGTCGACTTATATGCCCATCGATGGGAAATCGAACTGGGCTATAGAGAGATGAAACAACATCTACTGGAGAGCCGTTTTACGCTCCGCAGTCAACTACCGGAGCTGGTGACTCAAGAGTTATGGGGCGTGCTACTGGCCTACAATCTCATTAGATATAAGATGTTGCTGATGGCTAAAAGCTTGCCATCGGTCCATCCCAATCAACTGAGTTTTCGGGATGCGGCGAGTTATATCATCTTCAAGTTGACACAACTGTCATCACAAACACCGGGGAATGTCCCGAGAGACGTATTGGATATAGAACGAAATGCACGGCAATTTAAGCTGGATGGTAAACGGGAAAGGGCATATCCACGAGTTCTTAAAATGAGCAAAAACAAGTTTCCGGTTAGACCAAAGAAAAATGCCGTTCACTCTTAAGTGAACGGCATTACACTAATGTGGGCTTTTTAATACGCAAAGTTGCGCTCCTTAATCGGGGCTGAGCTCACCAACTAAGTTTTGCAACATAGCAGCCTTAATTTCGCTCGGCTTTAAGTTTTTCGACAGCAGATAATGCAACTTAGCCAATGCAGCCTCAATGGTCATATCTGCGCCACTGATCACGCCTGCTTTAGCGAGGGCATTTCCCGTTGCATAACCGCCCATATTCACTTTGCCTTGGAAACACTGAGTCAGGTTCACTAACACAATTCCCCGTTCATCCGCTTGCTTTAGGGTATCAAGTAATGCCGTATCTTGCGGTGCATTCCCTACACCAAAGGTCAGTAAAATGAGCGCCTTAACGGGTTGCTGTAGAATATTCTCAAAAATCTGCGTGGAGATACCAGGGTATAGGGTGACCACACCGACAGGCTGAGGGCTGATATTAGCGACTTCTAACGGCTTATCGCTTGGCGTGGCAATTTTACCTGCGCGCAGATTAATTTTGATCCCCGCTTCAAGCAGTAAGGGGAAGTTTGGTGAGGCAAAGGCATCGAAGCCATCGGCGTGGGCTTTGGTAGAACGATTGCCACGGAACAGTTTGTTATTAAAGAATAAGCAAACCTCAGCCACTGGATAATTAGCAGCGATATACAAAGAGTTGAGCAGGTTGGTTTGGCCGTCGGAACGCAACTGCGCCAAGGGGATTTGTGAGCCGGTGACGATAACTGGCTTTGATAGGCCTTGAAGCATAAAGGATAAGGCTGATGCAGTATAGGCCATGGTATCAGTGCCGTGGAGGATCACAAAGCCATCGTACTTGTCGTAATTGGCCTTGATATCATCGGCAATCATTTGCCAGTCGGTCGGTGCCATGTTTGATGAGTCGATGAGCGGGCAGTACTCGTGGATCACAAACTCAGGCATTTCAGCATGGTAAAACTCGGGCATGGATTGGACGCATTGGGTCAAAAATCCTGCTACTGGTGCAAAGCCATTATCGGTTTTTTGCATGCCTATGGTGCCGCCCGTGTAGGCGACATAAATGGAGCGTTTAGTCATTCTTGTCGTTATCTTAGCTTCACGTGGGCTAATTATACGATTTTGCTGACATAAACCCAATAAAAAAGCCCGAGGTATCGGGCTTTTGTGTCTTTCATCTTGAGTCTGCGCTAGTTGATCGCACAGCTGTCACAATATACATACACATGGTTAGGGTCGTTAAAGGCCGCGATAGTCTTTAAGCTACCTGTCCATTGGCTCAGCATTTGCTCTAGCAGCGTTGAATGGCTGAGTGAAGCGGGTAAATAAGCCGACACTGAAGCAAACATTTGCTGCACAAAACGCTGCTCAGGCGTGAGTTCTTGCTCAATCACACGGGTATCGAACAGGCTTAAATCCGCCAGTTTTGCTGCTTTCGCGACAGCTTGGTCTATATCACCTAGTTCGTCAACTAAGCCTAATTCTAGAGCTTTTTTACCACTCCACACACGGCCTTGGGCGATGTTATCCACTTGTTCTAAGGTCATTTTTCGTTCCTTAGCCACCAGTGAAATAAAGTCTAAGTAGCCACGCTCAATATGGCGCTGGATTACCGATTCAATTTGTGGCGAGAGGGTGCGCGTGACTGATAAACCCGCCCATTCAGAGGTTGATACGCCGTCGGTATGGATGCCTAAACTGGCGAGTGAATCTTCGAAGGTGGTGATCATCCCGAAGATGCCGATAGAGCCCGTCAGTGTTGTTGGTGTCGCGAAGATATAATCGGCACTGGCCGAAATCCAATAACCGCCGGATGCCGCAAGGCTACCCATACTGACCACCACAGGTTTACCCGCCGCTTTGAGGGCGAGTAATTCTTGGCGGATTTGCTCCGAGGCAAAGGCGCTACCGCCAGGGCTGTCAACTCGTAACACCAGTGCTTTAATATGTTTATCAAATCGCGCCTTACGAATGAGTTCAGCCGTGCTATCGCCACCAATCTGGCCGGCGGGTTGGCTGCCATTTAAAATAGTGCCGCTTGCAACGATAATACCAACACTGTCTTGCTCAACAAAGCTTGGCAGAGGTGTCACTAGGGTTAAATAGTCGTAAAAGCTGACCTGCTTAAAGCTGTCACCCGACTTTTCTTTACCCACGGTCTCAAGCATAACTTTGCGGAAATCTTCATCGGTCGCTAGGGTATCGACCCATTTCATATTGAGGGCCATAGTCGCAGAATCGCCCTCAGCCTTATCGAGTTGCGCGAGGTAATTTGCCGAGTCTAAAACCAAGGCTTTGGTATCAATTTGGCGATTTGTCGCCACCGTTTGAGTGTAACTTTGCCAAACATCAGCAAGTAGGACGCTGTTCGCCTCTCTGGCCGCATCTGACATATCGTCACGCATATAAGGTTCTACTGCGGATTTAAACGTCCCAACACGGAAAATATGTGCTTTTATCTTGAGTTTTTCGAGGGCGGATTTGAAGTATTGGTTATACATACTTAATCCCTCAAGTGAGACGCTACCTTGAGGGTTGAGATAGATGGTATCGGCAAAACTGGCAAGAAAATATTGGTTTTGTTCGTAATAGTTACCAATCGCTACAACCTTTTTGCCGCTTTCTTTAAAACGATTTAAGGCGTCGCCAATGGATTGTAATTTGCTGATCCCCGCACGCTTTAGCTCTGCCAAGTCTAAGACTATAGTGCTTATCCTGTTATCGTGCGCCGCATTATCAATCACATAGATAATATCCGCCAGTAGGATTTCGCCATCGCTGCTGCCGTTATTACCTTGCTTGAGTGCGGCTTCAAGTGGGTCGACCTGTTGTTTTTGATCAACAATCGATCCCGCAAGATTAAGTACCAGTGCCGAATTATCTTCGACCTGAATATCTTCACTACTGCCAATGACAATCAGAATCATGGCGAGGAGGCCAAAAAAGATCAGGTTGAGTATGAATTTACGGATCCCGTTAAGGGCGTTCCAAATGAATAAGCATATTCTCTTGAAAAACGATGGGTTAGCGGACATTAGCCACTCCTTTGCATATCGAATGTGCCAATGCTAACTGAAAATCTCTTCACTGGCTAAACACAATTGTAAAGGTTTTTAACTTTTAACCCGTTAGCAACAGTTGAGCTTACATTTGACTCAAGGTATGCTCATTTAAATCACTTGTTTAAAAAGGATGTTTGAATGTCGTTTCCCCATTTATTAGAACCCTTAGATCTGGGATTTACCCAGCTCAAAAACCGTGTGTTGATGGGCTCCATGCACACGGGGTTAGAAGAAGAAAAGGGCGGATTTGAGAAACTGGCAGCGTTTTATAAAGAGCGCGCGTTGGGCGGTGTAGGATTGATCGTCACTGGCGGAATTTCACCAAACCTACGTGGTCGATTGACTCCCCATGCTTGTCAGTTGAGTTTCCCCTGGCAAGTGGGCAAGCACTGCATTGTGACTCAAGCGGTGCATGAAGCCGGAGGTAAAATCTGTATGCAAATCCTGCATGCTGGCCGCTATGGTTATCATCCTTTTTCGCAGGCACCGAGTAAAATCAAATCGCCGATTACTCCCTTTACGCCTTCTGCCATGTCGAGCCGTCAAGTACGCGCCACCATTAAGGATTACGCCAGTTCAGCCGCCTTAGCGAAAAGAGCAGGGTACGATGGCGTTGAAGTGATGGGCTCTGAGGGGTATTTGATCAACCAATTTATCAGTTCCCGGACCAATACGCGCACCGATGAATGGGGCGGCAGTTTTGAAAAACGCGCGCAATTTCCGCTAGAGATTGTGAATGCCATTCGCGCCAAAGTGGGCAAAGACTTCATCATTATCTTCCGCTTATCCATGCTCGACTTAGTCGATAACGGCTCCACTTGGGACGAAGTTGTGCAACTGGCCAAATGGCTTGAAAATGCGGGAGTGTCTATTATCAATACTGGGATTGGCTGGCATGAGGCCCGCGTGCCAACCATTGCGACTAGCGTGCCCCGCGGCGCCTTTGCTTGGGTAACTGAAAAACTTAAGAAGTCGGTTTCAGTGCCCTTGATTGCCACAAACCGTATTAATACGCCTGAGATTTGCGAGCAAATCATCGCCTCTGGTCAAGCGGACATGGTATCTATGGCGAGGCCGTTTCTGGCCGATCCTGAGTTTGTGAATAAAGCGGCGGCCAATACGCCAGAGCTGATTAATACCTGTATTGGTTGTAATCAGGCCTGTTTAGATCATACCTTCTCTCTGAAACGTGCCACTTGCTTGGTCAATCCTCGTGCCTGTTATGAGACCGAAATAAACTTTTTACCTACCAATAAAAAGAAGCGAATTGCAGTGATGGGCGCGGGTCCCGCAGGCATGGCATTTTCGGTGTATGCAGCGATGCGTGGTCATGAAGTCGTGCTTTTTGAGGCGAAATCAGAGGTGGGTGGTCAGTTTAATCTGGCACGTAAAATCCCAGGAAAAGAAGAGTTTAACGAGACAATCCGTTATTTCCTCAATCAAATCAAACTGTATAAAATTGATCTGCGCTTAAATACCCGCTTGGATGCTAAGGTACTGGAAACCGAAACGTTTGATGAAATCGTCATTGCTTCCGGCGTGGTCCCGCGCGAGTTGAGCTTGCCAGGATTTGATAGCCCCAAAGTGGTGGATTATCAACAGGTGCTGACGGGCCAAGCTACGATTGGCAACAAAGTGGCCCTGATTGGTGCTGGCGGTATTGGCTTTGATATGGCGCATTACCTCTGCGAATCTGAGTCTAGCACCCTCAATCCTGAAAAATGGTTAAAGCAGTGGGGTATAGACAAGCAATATCAGCATGCGGGTGGATTAGCCGAGCCTGAAGTGGATAATAGCGATCACAGACAAGTTTATTTGCTGCAACGTAAGACCTCTAAGATGGGCCAAGGTTTAGGTAAAACCACCGGTTGGATCCACCGTTTAGTGTTAAAACAGCACAATGTGAAAATGAAAACCGGCGTCAACTATGAAAAGTTTGATGACGCTGGCCTACATATTCGGGTTGGTGAGCAAACTGAAGTGCTAGCCGTGGATAATGTGATCCTCTGCGCCGGACAAGAATCAAACCGCACCTTAGTCGATGAGATGAAAGCAACGGGTATTCCGGTGCATTTGATTGGCGGTGTCGATGTTGCCGCTGAGCTGGATGCAAAACGGGCCATTCGTCAAGGCGCCGAGCTTGCTATGCGGCTGTAGTTTTTAAGCGGTTTCACCAATAAAAAGCCTGAGTCTGACTCAGGCTTTTTGTTGATTGATATGAAGATAAGCGCTTATCTATATGAGTGGGCCATTTGCTTAGTTGGGTAAATGCCCATAACTGACGACTCGAGTGACTTGCCTCTGGCCATTGGTGTGTTGCCAGACCATTAAAAATTTGGCTTTGCCGTTAAACTGCCAGTTTCTTGGCTGCAAAATTTATGTACACCCTCTGTTATCGCGCCAAAGTCCTTGATGGGATAGGGGCTTGAAAGCTTTCTTAGACGCGAGTGAGCGTGAGTATTGACCGCAGGCAAAGTTTTTGGTGTTGTTGATCATCGACTCGCGAACCCAAGTCACACCCGAAAATGCCTAAGAGTTTAAGACAACTATTTTAGTCTTCAACCACTTCTTGCTGTGGCACGGCTTTGAGGTTGGCGGTTTTACGTGTAGATGTAGACTGAGCGCGGGTGTGGCAAGAATAGGTCACCACGGCAGCGCCTTCGGGCGATAAGTCGAGTTCTAAATCTTCGCTGGGTATACAGCAGCAGGGCAGACATTCGTCGGCATTGAGAACGGCTAGAGGCTCGGTTAAATAGCTGACACGACCACTAAGCACTTTTGTTTTACAGGCACCACAAAAGCCACTACGACATTCAGAGAAAATTCTGACTTTTTTGGCTTCAAGAGCTTGCAGTAAAGAGCCGTGCTGCGGGGTAAATAGCAGCACAGGTTGCCCTTGCAGGCGCACAATGGGCGCCTTGGCAAAGGGATTATTCAATGGATGGCTCTTTAGCTGGTTCGACTTAGTCATTTCGTAATCTAGTCATTTCACAATCAAAAGTGATTAGAGATCGAAATCAAGAAATTCATCACTGTCGACGGCTGCATCGATTTGGCCGACCAGATAGGATGACACTTCCACTTCTTGCGGAGCAACTTGCACTGCGTCACTCTCTAACCAGTTTTTCATCCATGGCAGTGGGTTAGTTTGTTCTGCATAAGGTAGCGGCAGGTTAACTGACTTCATCCGTTGGTTGGTAATGTACTCAACATATTGGCAGAGGATCTGCTCGTTTAGACCGATCATTGAGCCGTCTTTGAACAGGTATTTCGCCCATTCTTTTTCTTGTTCGGCGGCTTTTAGGAACAGGTTATAGGCTTCCTGTTGGCATTCTGCGGCAATCTCGGCCATCTCAGGGTCGTCTTTGCCGCCCTGCATAATGGTTAAGATATGCTGAGTGCTGTTTAAGTGCAGCGCCTCGTCACGGGCGATAAGACGAATAATTTTCGCGTTACCTTCCATAAGCTTACGCTCAGCGAAGGCAAATGAGCAGGCAAAGCTCACGTAGAAGCGAATGGCTTCGAGCGCGTTAACTGACATCATGCACAGGTACAGTGCTTTTTTCAGGGTGCGGGTATTTACCTCTAAAGGCTCACCATCAATCACATGGGTGCCTTCACCGAGTAGATGATATGTCTGGGTTAATTTGATGAGGTGATCGTAGAACTCTGCAATGTCTGTGGCACGGCGCAGGATCTCATGGTTCACCACGATATCGTCAAAAATCACTGAAGGATCGTTGACGATATTGCGAATAATGTGAGTGTATGAGCGCGAATGAATTGTCTCGGAGAATGACCAGGTTTCAATCCAGGTTTCTAACTCAGGCAGTGACACTAATGGCAAAAAAGCTACGTTAGGCGAGCGACCTTGAATTGAATCGAGCAGCGTTTGGTATTTCAGGTTCGAAATAAAAATATGCTTTTCATGATCGGGTAGTGAGTTGTAGTCGATTTTATCGCGGCTCACATCGACTTCCTCTGGGCGCCAGAAGAAAGACAGCTGCTTTTCAATTAGTTTTTCAAACACTTCATATTTTTGTTGGTCATAACGTGCGACGTTTACCGATTGTCCGAAAAACATGGGTTCACGGGTGGCATCGTTGGGTGTTTGGCAAAAAGTAGAGTAGGTCATGGTACGAGTATTCCAATAAGTCGGGATCCCATTGGGATCCCGCAACCGTTAACATTGAAGATTAGATTTTGCAAGCGCCGCCAGCACAGCCGTCATCTTCTTTCTCTATGTTGGTAATGTCATCGTGTTGATCCGATGCTCCATCGCGAGTGTTATGGTAGTACAGCGTTTTTACACCTAACTTGTAGGCATTGAGTAAGTCTTTTAGCAGGGTCTGCATTGGGACTTTACGGCCCTCAAAACGCGCTGGATCATAGTTTGTGTTGGCCGAAATCGCTTGGTCAACGAACTTTTGCATGATACCCACAAGCTGTAAGTAACCTTCGTTGCTTGGCATTTGCCATAACAGCTCGTAGTTGTATTTCAGCTCATCGAAATCAGGCACTACTTGTTTTAACTGGCCATCTTTACTGGCTTTCACACTGATCAAGCCGCGTGGCGGTTCGATACCGTTGGTGGCGTTTGAGATCTGTGATGAAGTCTCAGACGGCATCAGTGCAGACAATGTCGAGTTACGTAAACCATACTCTTTAATGTCGTTACGCAGCGCTTCCCAGTCTAAATGCAATGGCTCACTGCAAATCTTATCTAGGTCACGTTTGTAGGTATCGATAGGTAAAATACCTTGAGCGTAAGTCGTCTCATTAAATAATGGGCACGCACCTTTTTCTTTCGCCAGATTCATTGACGCTTTGAGCAGATAAAACTGAATCGCTTCAAAGGTCTTGTGAGTCAGATTGTTCGCGCTACCATCGGAGTACTTCATACCATTCTTCGCTAAATAGTTAGCGAAGTTGATAACACCAATCCCTAAGGTACGACGGTTCATCGACGAAATCTGCGCCGCTTTGATTGGATAATCTTGGTAATCCAGCAGGTTATCTAAGGCTCGCACGGCTAAATCAGCTAATGGCTCCAATTCCGCTAAATCGGTAATTGTCCCTAGGTTTAATGCCGACAGTGTACAAAGAGCGATTTCGCCGTTTGGATCGTCAATGTTATTCAATGGCTTAGTCGGCAGCGCGATTTCAAGGCAGAGGTTAGACTGTCTGATCGGTGCAACTTTTGAGTCAAATGGACTGTGGGTGTTACAGTGATCCACGTTTTGAATGTAGATACGGCCCGTTGAAGCACGTTCTTGCATCATCAATGAGAACAGATCCACCGCTTTTAATGTCTTTTTGCGAATGCTGCCGTCTTGCTCATATTGCAGATATAAACGCTCAAATTCAGCTTGGTCTTCAAAGAAGGCATCGTAAAGACCGGGTACGTCCGATGGGCTGAACAGGCTGATATTTTCACCTTTGATCAGACGTTGATACATCAGTTTATTCAGTTGCACGCCGTAGTCTAAATGACGGATACGGTTATCTTCAACGCCACGGTTATTTTTCAGTACTAGCAGCGATTCAACTTCTAAGTGCCAAATAGGATAGAAGAGGGTGGCTGCACCGCCGCGCACGCCGCCTTGCGAGCACGATTTCACCGCAGTTTGGAAATACTTGTAGAAAGGTAAGCAACCCGTGTGGAAGGCTTCGCCACCACGGATTGGGCTTCCTAATGCACGGATACGACCGGCGTTGATACCGATACCAGCGCGTTGGCTCACGTATTTTACGATAGATGATGCTGTCGCGTTGATTGAATCCAAGCTATCGCCACATTCAATCAGTACGCATGAGCTAAACTGACGAGTCGGGGTACGCACTCCCGCCATGATAGGCGTTGGCAGTGAAATCTTAAAAGTCGATACTGCGTCGTAAAAATCTTTGACGTATTGCAGACGCGTTGCCTTTGGATAGCGGGCAAACAAACAGGCCGCCACCAGAATATAGAGGAACTGGGCGCTCTCATAAATCTCGTGGGTGACGCGGTTTTGAACCAGATATTTACCTTCAAGCTGTTTAACGGCTGCGTAGGAGAAGTTCATATCTCGCCAATGGTCGATATAAGTATCCATAATATCGAGTTCTTCGCGGGTGTAATCCTGCAGAATATGCATATCATACTTACCCAACTCTACCAGCTTAGTGACATGGTCATATAACTTGGGTGGCTCGAACTGACCAAAAGCCTTCTTACGCAAATGGAATACGGCTAAACGCGCAGCCAGAAACTGATAATCGGGTGACTCAGGGGAAATTAAATCCGCCGCAGATTTGATGATCGTTTCGTGGATAGCTTCGGTTGGGATCCCATCGAAAAACTGTAAATGCGTGCGAAGTTCAACTTCAGAAACAGAAACGTTTTTTAACCCCTTGGCTGCCCAAGTAATTACGCGGTGTATTTTGTCGAGATCAATTGTCTCACGTGCACCACAGCGTTTTGTAACTGTCATATTGCTATTCATTGAAGAGAGGCCTTGGTTCTGATATCTGTTCAGGTGAACTAAGTCACCGTACGTTTCCTTGTAAAACAATCAACCTGAAAACCCTTAATACTGTTGACTATGGTGAAAATAGTCGATTTAGCGGGGAACTTCTAGTGTGTCTGATTGCTACCTATACACAAGATATGGTGTTTTAAATAATCTGAGATACAAGATAGTGAGGTTTGCTATTATTTGCAAGTCTCAATTTAGGGGGTATCTTGTGGATATCTTGAGGATAAAAAAATGCGTTAGTAATGACTAACCCTGTAGCTCAAATTGAGATTAGCGTGCGTCTGATATGGCGAATTTTTATTCCGATCCCGCAGTGTGATCGATCGCTAAAATAAGCAGCGATCACGATCGCGGGGATTGACCCATAGCGTTAATTCTATTAATAGCTATCAGCACGAATCCTGATTCGTGCTTATTTTGTTAACGCTTGGCTTAGTGCCGAATGTAAATTCGAAGGCGTCGTAAACTGTGCATAGGCAGGCCATGCATCGGGTGTATCGTCCTCGCCCAAATATCCCCACAGCGCTACACCGCCGAGCATGCCCGCCGCTTGAGCCGCCAGTAAATCCCGCTCAGCATCACCTAAGTAAAGGATTTGCTGTGGCTTGCACTGCAACTGCTGCGCGCCCAATAGCATAGGTGCGGTATGGGGCTTAGGGTAACGGGTCGAATCGCCGCTGATCATCACTGGCATACGCGAGCTGAGCTTAAGCTTATGTAACAGGGGACGAGTAAAGCGGGCAGGTTTATTGGTGATGACTCCAAATGGCACGCGGCATAACTCGAGCCAGTCAAGCAGTGGAGAAATACCTTCAAACAATTGGCAATGGTCGCCATTGATCCTTTGATAGTGGGCAAGGAGTCCTTGCTGGACTTGGGTGCGTAGCACCTCATCTGCGCCTGGAATGGCCGCATCGACTAAGGCAAAGCTGCCATGGGAGGCGGCGCTACGCATGTCTGCAAAGGGTTTTGCTGCAATACCGACATCAGACAAACTGAGGTTAAGGGCCTGAACCAGATCCGGCGCGGTATCGGCAAGAGTACCATCAAGGTCGAATAAGACCCCTTTAACCTCAGCTAAACTCATCTTAATCTGCCTTTTGCGTTGCAATCATATAGTTTACATCGACCTTAGATGTGTACTTAAAAATCCCTGTTAACGGGTTATAAGTGATCCCAAGGGCGTCTTTACAGATGAGGTCGGTGTTATCGACTAACTCAATCAATTCGGAAGGTTTAATAAACTTATTATGATCATGAGTGCCAATCGGTAACATCTTCAGTAGATATTCAGCACCGATAATGGTTTCGACAAAGGATTTAACATTGCGATTAATCGTGGAAAAAAACACAAAACCACCGGGTTTTACCATATCGCAGCAGGCTTGGATCACTGATTGGGGATTGGGTACGTGTTCGAGCATCTCCATGCAGGTCACCACATCATAGTATTCGCGGTGATCTTCCCTATGAGCCTCGGCGGTGTTTTTCACGTAATTGATGCTCACACCGGTTTCCAGCGCATGCAAGCGTGCAACTTCTAACGGTTCTTCACCCATATCAAGACCATCAACCACTGCACCGATGCGCGCCATGCTTTCGGATAAAATGCCACCGCCACAGCCGACGTCGAGCACTTTTTTACCAAAAATCCCGCCAGCAGTTTGATCGATATAGTTTAAGCGAAGGGGATTTAATAGATGCAGCGGTTTAAACTCGCCATTGAGATCCCACCAGGTTTCGGCCATACGTTCAAACTTTGCGATTTCCTGTGGGTCTACGTTGGTATTCTGTTGCATGCGATTACCTAAAGCGGCTGAATAGTGCGGCTATTATAACGACAATGGTGGATAAACACAGTATTGGCTGATTCTAAGTCTTTGTGGTTGAGTGAAATTTCAGCAATTATCATTAATTCTTAAACACTTTGTGAAGCTGAGCGGTTTTTCTGCTCGGATATTAATCAAGTCTTGGACTCAATTTCGCCATTAACAACCGATTTTATCGGGTTTAAAAGTGCAAATTGACAGTGTTTTCATCTATTAAGCCACATCCTTCTCAATTCGCGCAGGATAGGTCTGGCGACATTAAATAACTGTGTTAGAATGCCAAATCACGTTTTTGGGCCGCTCAATGATACGGATTATGCGTTGTCGGCTAATTTTCAGGGGAACGAGCAGTTTATGACTGATCTGGCATCATCTATTTCGCCAATTAATATCGAAGACGAACTAAAGAATTCGTACCTTGATTACGCCATGAGCGTCATCGTAGGACGTGCATTACCAGACGTGCGTGATGGCCTTAAGCCTGTACATCGCCGCGTGCTGTTTGCCATGAGTGAATTGAAGAACGATTGGAACAAGCCGTACAAAAAGTCTGCCCGTGTGGTCGGTGACGTGATCGGTAAATATCACCCCCATGGTGACTCGGCGGTATACGACACTATCGTGCGTATGGCTCAGCCTTTCTCACTGCGTTACACCTTAGTCGACGGTCAAGGAAACTTCGGTTCGGTTGACGGTGACTCTGCCGCGGCAATGCGTTATACCGAAATCCGGATGGATAAGTTAGCGCACCAGCTCCTCGCCGATCTTGAAAAAGAAACCGTTGACTATGTGCCAAACTACGACGGCACAGAACAAATTCCTGCGGTATTACCGACACGCGTACCTAACCTGTTGATTAACGGTTCATCGGGTATTGCGGTGGGTATGGCGACGAACATCCCACCACACAACTTAACTGAAGTGGTTAAAGGCTGTTTAGCGCTGATCGCCGATCCTGCGCTGTCGATTGAACAGCTCATGGAATATATTCCTGGCCCTGATTTCCCAACGGCGGCGATCATCAATGGTCGTAAGGGCATTATCGATGCGTACAAGACGGGGCGCGGCCGCGCCGTTATGCGCGCGCTGGCTGAAGTCGAAACCGAAGATAACGGCCGTGAACGTATTATCGTCACCGAAATTCCTTATCAGGTGAACAAGGCGAAACTCATCGAGAAAATCGCTGAGCTAGTTAAAGATAAGAAGATTGAAGGCATTAGCGGTCTGCGCGATGAGTCTGACAAAGACGGTATGCGCATCGTTATCGAAATCAAGCGTGGCGAAGTGGGCGAAGTTGTTCTGAACAACCTCTATGCCCAGACACAAATGCAATGTTCTTTTGGTATCAACATGGTGGCTTTGACCAATGGTCAGCCTAAGTTGTTCAACTTAAAAGAAATGCTCGAATGCTTTATCCTGCACCGCCGTGAAGTGGTGACTCGCCGTACCGTATTCGAACTGCGTAAAGCGCGCGAACGCGCCCATATTCTTGAGGCATTAGCGGTCGCGCTGGCCAACATCGACCCGATTATTGCGCTGATCAAAGCTTCGCCAACGCCAGCAGACGCTAAAGTCAAACTGGTTGAGCAGGGCTGGGCGCTCGGTCATGTACAGGGCATGCTTGAAAAAGCGGGTGATGATGCGGCGCGTCCTGAATGGTTAGAACCAGAATATGGTATCCGTGACGGCTTATATTATCTGACTGAGCAACAGGCTCAGGCGATTCTAGAGCTGCGTTTACACCGTTTAACCGGTCTTGAGCACGATAAGATCATCGCTGAATACGAAGAGCTGCTCGAGTTCATCGCAGGTCTGCTGTTTATTTTGCGCAGCCCTGAGCGTTTGATGGAAGTGATCAAAGAAGAGCTGGAAGAAATTCTTGCTGAATATGGCGATGCCCGCCGCACGGTGATCAACGCCAACGAAATTGATATGAGTCTTGAAGACTTAATCAACGAAGAAGACGTGGTTGTGACCCTGTCGCACTTAGGTTACGCCAAATACCAACCGCTGAGCGATTACCAAGCCCAGCGCCGTGGTGGTAAGGGTAAAGCCGCAACTAAGGTGAAAGACGAAGATTTCGTTGAAAAACTGCTGGTTGCGAACACCCATGATACGATTCTGTGCTTCTCAGATTTTGGTAAGATGTACTGGCTCAAGGTCTATCAGTTACCGCTGGCGAGCCGCACTTCCCGTGGTCGTCCGATTGTTAACTTGCTGCCGCTGGCCGATGGCGAACGCATTACTGCGATTCTGCCGGTGCGTGAATACGCTGAGGACAAGTACATCATCATGGCGACCTCTAACGGTACCGTGAAGAAGACTGCGCTGACAGCTTACAGCAACCCACGTGCTAACGGCATTATCGCTGTTAACCTCAAAGACGGTGACCAACTGATCGGTGTCGATATCACCAATGGTGATGATGAGATCATGTTGTTCTCGAACGAAGGTAAAGTGGTTCGCTTTAAAGAAGGCGAAGAAGTGGCCGTCCTCGATGAAAATGGCAACCCAGTGCTGGATGAAGAAGGCAATCCACAAATCAACTTCAAGGGCGTGCGTCCAATGGGCCGCGGTGCGACTGGTGTTCGCGGTATCAAGCTTGAAGAAGGCCAAAAAGTGGTGTCTCTCATCGTACCTAAGGGCGATGGCGCTATCTTAACCGTGACTGAAAACGGCTATGGTAAACGCACTGAACTGTCTGAATACCCATCGAAGAGCCGCGCGACCAAAGGTGTGGTATCGATCAAGGTGAGTGAGCGTAACGGTGCAGTTGTTGGCGCGGTACAAGTTGGCGGTAATGACGAAATCATGCTGATCAGCGACAAAGGTACCTTAGTGCGTACGCCGGCGAACGGTGTGTCTATCATCGGCCGTAATACCCAAGGTGTGACCATTATCCGCACCGCAAGTGACGAGAAAGTGGTTGGTCTGCAACGTATCGATGAGATCCAAGGCGACGAAGATGACGTCGAGCTGGATGAAAACGGTATGCCAATCGTCCCAGTTGTCGCTGAAGGTGACTCTGTTCAACAAGAGCCTTTAGAGGAAGAGGATGAACTGGAAGAAGAATTAGACGAAGATGAAGAGCTTGACGACGAGCAAGACGAAGACTAATTCGAAAGCATAAAAACGAGCGTCCAATTGGACGCTCGTTTTTTTCATGGCAACGTTTTATTTTATGAATTCTAATATCATGGTTTGTAAATAAGGAGAGTGGCAGTGAGCGCGATTTATAATTTCTGTGCAGGTCCTGCGATGTTACCCGCAGCGGTAATGAAAAAAGCACAACAGGAATTACTCGATTGGAATGGGCTAGGTGTCTCCGTGATGGAAGTCAGCCACAGAGGTAAGGAATTTATCGCGCTGACCAAGCAAGCTGAGGCGGATTTACGCGAGCTGATGCACATTCCACAAAACTATCATGTGTTGTTTATGCACGGCGGTGGTCGCGGTCAGTTCTCTGCCGTTGTGAATAATTTTTTAGGCAACCAAGGCCGAGCCCTGTATTTAGTCAGTGGCCAATGGTCTTCTGCGGCATTAGCCGAAGCCCAAAAGCTGGCGGGCGACGCGCAAATTGATAGCCTTAACATTATTGAAAAACATAATGGACTCAATGCAGTAGTGCTGCCTGATCTGCATAAGATTGATGCCGATTACCGTTATGTGCATTACTGCCCAAATGAGACAGTTGATGGTATCGAAATTTTTGATGAGTTAGACAGTCCATGGCCGATTGTCGCCGACCTATCATCTACCATTATGTCTCGTGAAATTGATGTCAGCCGTTACGGCTTAATCTATGCTGGCGCACAGAAAAACATTGGTCCTTCGGGCTTATCCATTGTGATCGTGCGTGATGATATGTTGAAACTGCCGAGTTTACCGCAGTCATCCATTATGGATTATCGTTTAGCGGTTGAACATGATTCTATGTTTAACACGCCACCGACCTTTGCCTGGTACTTAGCGGCCGAAGTGTTTGCTTGGCTTAAATCGATTGGTGGAGTGGCCAGTATCGCGAAAATCAATCAGCAAAAAGCGCAAATGCTATATGCCTGTATCGACGCCAATCCTTTCTATAAAAATGGTGTGGTGGCTGCGAACCGCTCACAAATGAATGTGACCTTTCAACTGGCTGATGAATCCCTTGATGGCGCCTTCTTAAAAGAGGCCGAAGCGGCGGGCTTAGTGGCTTTAAAAGGGCACCGAATTGTCGGTGGTATGCGTGCAAGCCTATACAATGCAATGCCACTGGAAGGTGTTGCCGCGTTGGTGACATTTATGAACGAGTTTGCAGTTAAACATCACAAGATTTAGTCCGCGCTCACCCTAGAGCACATAAGTTTTAAGCTGTTATACGCAAAAAGCGAATGCACATGTGCATTCGCTTTTTTGTTAGTTGAATTACGCCAAGTTTCTTACCCTGATAAGCTTGCGGCAATGGCACTTGTACCGAGCAAGCCTGTGAGCCGGCACGCATAACAGACCAATATACATAGTAATCTATGGGTAAGTTTTATCTTATTGTTTATCATCATTAAAAGTTGATATTTTGTTTTTTACCATAAGATAAATTACCAGGAAACCACTGATGGATTTAGCCAAGCTTTCGCGTATTAGTATGAAGCACTTAATCACTTTACACGTGATGCTCGATACTCTGAGCGTTACCGCCAGCGCTGAGCGCTTATGCTTAAGCCCTTCATCTGTCAGTAAAACCTTAAGTCAGCTTCGAGACAGTTTGAATGATGAACTGTTTTACCGTAATGGTAATTCACTGGTTTCAACACCTTTAGCCAAACGATTAGGCCCAAGCGTGCAACAAATGATCAATGATATGAATCAGATCATGAGTCAAGATGCGTTTACCCCAATAAACTATGAGGGACGTTTTTCGCTTGCAATGCGTGAAAGCACCTTTGAACTGCTGGCCGCCAAACTTAGCGCCCATATTTTGAGTTTGGCGCCCCATATTCATCTCGATATTTACAGCAAAGACAATATTGGTTTTGATGGACTCATTAATGGCTCGTTAGACTTTGTACTGTTACCCCATGATTTGAGTCAGCCTAATCCTTCGCAAGATGATCTAGTGTGGGAAACCTTGTTCAGTGATGAAATGATTTGCTTAATGAATGCATCCCATCCCTTAGCCAAACAATCGCATATCAGCTTTGATGACTACCTAAGCTACAGCCATATAGGCATCACAGATACGGATCTGAGTACACCTTATTTTGATATTTTACTCGCTCAACAATCTAAAAAGCGTGCCGTCCCCATTTCAGTGCCAGACTTTGGCAGCGCGGCGTTAATGTGTCACAACAGTGAACTGCTGTTTACCTGCTCGCGCCGCTGGGCATCCATCGCGAGCCAAGCCAAAGGCTTAACCGTGAAACCGTTACCCATCGAATATGGAAAAGTGGCTTACAGCCTCGTTTGGCATAAACAAAGTATGAAGGATCCCGCGCTACGCTGGCTGTACGAGCAGATCCTACTTTGTAGCCGTTAAAGGTAGATGGACGGTAACACGATATTTGTTAAACCTCGCTGGGTAAGAGAGGCCGCTAAGGCTTCAATATCCGTCTGTGTGCAACTAGGCCAAGTTAACGCTTCATCAACCACGCCATGGTGGTGAAAGGCGTTTAATTTCACCCGCGTATCGGCACCGAGTCTCAGTAAATAGCAAGATAGCGCGTCTATTTCCTGTTCAAAATCCGTAATGCCTGGAATATGCAGCAATCTTACTTCATACAGTTTTTGCTGCTGCGCCAAAAGTTCAATTGATTTGAACACCGCATGGTTATCTCTCCCGGTAATGTACCTATGGGTATCTCGTTGCCACGCTTTAAGATCCACCATAGCGCCGTCTAAAAAGGGCAGCAGTTTATGCCAGCCCGTGAAGCTCAAACTGCCATTGGTATCAAGCATACAGGTTAACTGTGATAACTGCGGTGAGGCCTTAATCGCTTTAAATAATTCAATAATAAATGGCAGTTGTAGACTTGCTTCACCACCGCTCACTGTAATGCCATTAATAAAGTGACGCTGATGGTGAAGAATCGCCAAGATTTCTTCAACAGTGTATCGGGTGACTTTGGGATTGGCTTGTTGTGGACACACAGCAAGACAAATATCGCACTGGCTACAACGTTCTTTATCCCAATGGATTTGATGCTTATTGTTAGCCTTTATCAATGTCAGCGCCTTGTCAGGGCAGGTGGCAATACAATCGCCACAGCCATCGCATAATCCGATGGTATGTGGGTTATGGCAGTTTTTACATTGATAGTTGCAGCCCTGCAAGAATAACACGAGCCTGCTGCCAGGTCCGTCGACGCAGGAAAACGGCAATAGCTGACTAACTATTGCCTGTTTATTTATGGCCGATTTATTGAATGACACAGGGGGAGTGCTCATGGGCAATAACGCGTGCTTGGCGTTGCAATATTCCGGTATTTTGTGCTGCTTCTGCCCCTAAACCCGTGGTATTAAGGCGCGAGCCGCATTGTTTAAATGCTTCAATATCAGAGCGTTTTACCATATAGCCAGTGACGCGCATTAAATCGTTAGAGGCCACATTGGCGGTAAACTCCCTAAAACCTAGCTCAAGCGCCGCTTTACACAGCTGGAACATCGCTTGAGGATTCGATTTGACAGTTTCATCGATAGTCAAAATATCGCTGATCCCCGCCGTATAATACTGGTGATGCTGCGCGAGGGCTTGAATATGAGCGATGGGATTGGGTTCCGTGCCATAGGGAATACGAACACCTGGCGTCACGTCTTTATCGAGGCTAATACCGCCCTGTGAATGCAGCAGCGCTCGTCCATGGTAGCCATAGGTGACGGGCGTGGATTTTACTATGGAATCGAGGGCGGCAGAAATACGGTAGCCAAGTTGGTTTGCATCCATGCTAAGGCCATAACCTGTGGGTTTGTTTGATTCAGATAATTTGTCTGTCTCACTTGTCATCTGAGCTTGCAGAATATTCACCGCTTCAGCCATACCGTAAATACCAAACATGGGGGCAAAGCGCGATTCATCAATCAATTGTTCTTTAACTAAAAAGCTATCAAAGAAGTGCGACTCTTGATGTAAAAATGCTGAGCGCGCCTCGATAAGTTCGAAGGTGAGTGAGCAGTAATAGGGCAAGACACACTCAAAAAAGTCATTGATTGATGTGGCCTTTAATGCCACTTCTTTCAGATTGAGTCTAACTAAGGTATTAGCACCGCCTGCTAATGGTAAGGCATTGTAGCAACTCACAATACCAAAGCCGCGTTTGTCAAATGCACTGGCATGCAGAGGATAGTTGGCGATATGCGGTTTACTGCACTGACAAATATTGGTGGCCGCAATTTGCAATAATTCATCCGGCGTGACGGCGGGGTCATACATAAAGGTCAAATTGGGGGCAACTTGTTTGAGCTCGGCATCAATACGCAGTAGGGTACGGCAAACAATGTTGTCTGTCGGGCCAATATTGACGTGCATAAAGGCGTCGGGCAGGGTTCTGTCGAGCATTATCCAGAACAGCTTTAGTTTACGATAAAGGGCATCCGCATCCATTCCTTCCACGAAAGGCATCAAAGTATCGTCCAACTGACCCAAATACACGGGGATATTGGTCACCGATGGCACATGGTGATACAGAATCGTTAAGGCATTGAGAGCTTCATCTAAATCCTGTGCAGGTGAAAGTTCTAAATATTCAGAGCCTTGCTGAAGATAACGGGCATAATCTGGCAATACATAGCGTGGTTTAAACGGTGTATGGCCTTCAAACATATCGCAGATCACGCCATCATTCATCGCCGCGTTTACCTCAGTCGATATCGGCATGTAGGGCAAACTTGCCTCAGCCTCCAACGCTAAATAGTTAGATTTTTGCTTAGGTGAAAGCTGCGAGTTCGTGACGATTTGCATTAATTTATCTTGTAATAACATGGCGGAATACCCACAAGTTCAATAATGACGATTAATCTACTCAGCAGCTTTGGCTTTAAAAAGTGAAAATTACCGTAGCCCCGATTGATAAAATGGAAATCCGCCGATTGAGATCACAACGTGCGGTTTATTGTGATAAGACCGTGGAGTCAACATCATTCAAATAGGGTTTTACGATTGAAAATAAATGCTTAAAGGGTGACGATGGCGTGGCTTATGAGGTTTTTTGGGGAGAAACGAAAAGGAAGACTCGTCAATCCAAACTAAATAGAACTTGAGTGTAATATTTACAAGCGATAGATAACTCTGCTGCATCCTAGATAGAGAATACAGCAGAGTAACTAGATGGTTAAAAAGTACTAAATCGCGTGTATTTAAAGCACTTGTATTTAAAGCGTGTATTTAAAGCGTGTATTTAAAGCACTTTGGCAATCGACTTAGCTAAGTAATCCACATTGTCTTCGCTAATGCCTGCAATGCTAATGCGGCTTGAACCCACCATATAAATGCTAAATTCTTTCTGTAGACGCGCCACTTGCTCTGGATTAACTCCAAGGAAGGAAAACATGCCTTTTTGGCGAGCGATAAAGCTAAAATCGCGCTCAACGCCATTGGCTTTGAGTTTTTCAACTAAAATCGCGCGGTTACCATTGATGCGATCGCGCATCACTTTGAGCTCATCAAGCCATTCTTGAGTTAATTCTTTTGATCCTAAAATCGTCTCAACAATCGCCGCGCCGTGGGCTGGCGGCATGGAGTAGAGGCAGCGAACCACATAAAGCAGTACAGATTGCGCGATATTGGCGGTATTGGCATCTTTGGCAATCACAGAGCAGGAACCAATACGCTCACGGTACAGACCGAAGTTTTTCGAGCATGAGCTGCACAGGATCATATTATCGACCGCGGCAGCCATTTTACGCACGCCGTAGGCATCAATATCAACACCATCACCAAAACCTTGGTAAGCCATGTCGATAAGCGGGGTAAAACCTTGCTCTTTGGTGAGGGCAACCACTTTGTCCCATTGCTCAGTGGTTAAATCCATCCCACTTGGGTTATGGCAACAAGCGTGAAATAACACCACGTCATCAGGACTCACTTGCGATAATGCAGCAAGCATCTCATCAAATTTCAATGATTTACTATCGTAGTCATAATAGGGATAAGTTTTTACTGTGATCCCAGCAGCTTCGAATAAACCGGTATGGTTAGCCCATGTAGGATCGCTGACCCACAATACCGCATTAGGATTGCAGCGCTTAATAAAGTCACCCGCAACACGCAGGGCGCCTGTACCGCCGGGTGTGGAAACTGTACGAATACGGTTAGCGATAATCGCGCTATGATCACTGCCAAAGGCTAATTGTGTCATCAGGGTATTAAACAGAGGCGAGCCGGTTGGACCGATATAGACCTTTGTCGTCTCCGTTTCTAAACGAAATTTCTCGGCTTTTTTTACACAATTGAGAATGGGGGTGTTTCCCGCGGGGTCTTTATAAACACCGACACCTAAGTCTACTTTCTGTGGATGTGTGTCTTCGCGGTACTGGGTCAACAAGCCGAGGATCGGATCCGCAGGCATTGCGATGAGTGAGTTAAACATAGCTCCATCTACCTTTCTAGTTATTAAGCGACAGCATGAATCACATAGGATGTGCGTGATTTATCGATTGAAACCTAGGATAACGTGAATAGATGAAAACTTTAAAGTAAAAATGGTGTTTAGAGACCAATTAGTCTGGCAAAAAAGCCTGCCGAAAAAGCGTTTAGATCACAATTTCACCCATTATATTTAGTATTTTTGTTATTTTTAGGCTGACTTGAGTAAATTTCCGGTTTCAAAAGCCATTTTTTAGTAAAAAACGGTTGAATCCTGCGTCACTATCGGTAATTTTATAACGACGAAGCACCAACAAGGTCCCCAATCTCCTTTTATTAGTAACGTAAACTTGACGTCCTGTAGCGTGAAGTTGCCATTAGCCTATTCAGTTCGCGTGATGACATCAATCACGCCCAAAGAGAAAGAAGATTTATTCATGAAGCAATTACGTCTTGAACCTGTTGTGCAAGTCCGCGGTGAGATCAATATTCCCGGCTCAAAAAGTATTTCAAACCGCGCTTTATTATTGGCGACCTTAGCCAAAGGTACCACCACGCTCACCAATCTGCTCGACTCCGATGATATTCGCCACATGTTGGCGTCTTTAAAGCAGTTAGGGGTTGAATACCGTCTATCGCAAAACAACACTGTCTGTGAACTCATAGGGTTAGGTGGGACGATTTCGGCAGACAGCGCGCAAACGCTGTTTTTAGGTAATGCGGGCACGGCAATGCGGCCATTGTGTGCTGCGCTGACCTTGGGGCGAGGCGAATTTACCTTAACCGGCGAGCCGCGCATGGAAGAGCGTCCTATCGGTGACTTAGTCGATGCCTTAAGGCAACTTGGTGCCAATGTTGTGTATTTAAAAAATGACGGTTTCCCGCCTCTAACCATTAATGCGACAGGTCTTAATGGTGGCGATGTGGAAATTGCCGGCGATCTGTCTAGCCAATTCTTAACGGCGTTGTTAATGGTTGCGCCCCTTGCGAAAGGTAGCGTGAATATTCATGTTAAGGGAGAACTGGTTTCTAAGCCTTATATCGACATCACCTTAGCGCTGATGGCGCAGTTCGGGGTTAAGGTCATCAATCATGATTACGCACGCTTTGAGATCCCCGCCGGGCAGCAGTATGTGTCACCGGGTAAAGTGTTAGTAGAAGGGGATGCCTCTTCCGCATCTTACTTTTTAGCGGCGGGTGCCATCAAAGGCGGTGAGGTGAAAGTCACTGGTGTTGGCCGTTTAAGCATTCAAGGCGATGTGAAATTTGCCGATGTGCTGGAAAAAATGGGCGCTGATATTGAGTGGGGCGATGATTATATTATTGCCCGTGGCGCGCCGTTAACTGCGGTTGATTTAGACATGAATCATATTCCCGATGCGGCGATGACCATTGCTACCGCCGCCTTGTTTGCTAAGGGCACGACTACCATTCGTAACATTTATAACTGGCGCATTAAAGAGACCGACCGTTTGGCGGCGATGGCAACTGAGCTGCGTAAAGTCGGCGCGTTAGTCGAAGAGGGACATGATTATATTCAAATCACGCCGCCAGCTGTGCTGAATACCGCAGAGATTGACACTTATAACGATCACCGCATGGCCATGTGCTTCTCCATGCTGGCCTTTGCCGATTGCGGGATCACTATTAATGATCCTGACTGCACCTCGAAAACCTTCCCTGACTATTTTGCTCAATTTGCCAGTCTGAAGGCCTAACGTTTTCAGCTAACAGATTGACTTCTGACCATATCAAACAAAAGAAGCCGCATTTGAGCGGCTTCTAAACTTCATAAAAAATCCACGGATTTTATTTGTATATTATTGTACAATGCGGCGCGCTCATTTTCGGGGCTCTACTTATGAACTCACGGATGATGATTATTTTTTGCGGAGGAATGTATGTCTGAACGGGCTCCTGTAGTTACAATCGACGGCCCAAGTGGTGCTGGTAAAGGGACAATTAGCCAATTATTGGCTAAGCATCTAGGTTGGCAACTGCTTGATAGTGGTGCAATTTATCGAGTACTTGCACTAGCTGCCATTCATCACGACGTAGAATTGGAAAATGAAGAGTCCATCACCTTGCTAGCTTCACACCTCGATGTGAAATTTTTAACGGGCAATGAGAAAGACCCCGTTCAAGTGATCTTAGAAGGTGAAGACGTCACCACAGCGATACGTACCCAAGAATGTTCAAATGCTGCCTCTAAAGTGGCGGCGTTTCCCCGTGTTAGGGAAGCCTTATTGCGTCGCCAACGAGCCTTTAGAACGGCACCGGGATTGATCGCCGATGGCCGCGATATGGGGACGGTAGTTTTCCCAACAGCATCGGCTAAATTATATTTAACGGCATCTGCACAAGAGCGGGCTCAAAGACGCTATAATCAGTTGCAGGACAAGGGCTTCGATGTTAATATCGAGCGCCTTTTAGCTGAAATTATCGAACGTGATGACCGCGATATGAATCGTCCTGTGGCACCATTGGTCCCAGCCGAGGATGCGCTCGTTATCGATACAAGCGATAAAGGTATTGATGAAGTACTGGAGCTTGCGCTCAACTTTATCAAGCAAAAATTATCCAGCACTAACTAAAATTATTGCTCGGGTAGGTATTCGTATTAAGGATGATACGGATAATTTGACTGACTCCACGTCTAGGATTGACTGTGGTTTATTACATTAAAGTAACTTAAACATGACTGAATCTTTTGCTGATCTATTTGAACAATCCCTTCAAACTCTGGAATTCCGTCCAGGCTCTATCGTTCGTGGTACTGTAGTTGCTATCGAAAACGGTATGGTTCTGGTTGATGCAGGTCTGAAGTCTGAAAGCCCAATCCCAGCTGAACAATTCAAAAACGCTCAAGGTGTTTTAGAAATCGCTGTTGGTGATGAAGTTGACGTAGCTCTTGACTCTGTTGAAGACGGCTTCGGTGAGACTCAACTGTCTCGCGAAAAAGCGAAACGTCACGAAGCTTGGATCGTTCTGGAAAAAGCTTACGAAGATGCTGAAACTGTAATCGGTATCATCAATGGTAAAGTGAAAGGCGGTTTCACTGTTGAATTAAACGGTATCCGTGCCTTCTTACCAGGTTCTCTAGTTGACGTGCGCCCAGTTCGCGACACCGCTCACTTAGAGTACAAAGAATTAGAATTCAAAGTTATCAAACTAGACCAGAAGCGTAACAACGTTGTTGTTTCTCGTCGTGCAGTTATCGAATCAGAAAGCAGCGCTGAGCGTGATGCACTGTTAGAAAACCTGCAAGAAGGTCAAGCAGTTAAAGGTATCGTTAAGAACCTGACTGACTACGGTGCATTCGTAGATTTAGGTGGCGTTGACGGTCTGTTACATATCACTGATATGGCATGGAAACGCGTTAAGCACCCATCTGAAATCGTCAACGTTGGTGACGAAATCAACGTTAAAGTACTGAAGTACGATCGTGAGCGCACTCGTGTGTCTCTAGGTCTGAAACAACTTGGCGAAGATCCATGGTTAGAAATCAGCAAGCGCTACCCAGAAAACACTAAGTTAACTGGTCGCGTAACTAACCTGACTGACTACGGTTGTTTCGTTGAAATCGAAGAAGGCGTTGAAGGTTTAGTTCACGTTTCTGAAATGGATTGGACTAACAAGAACATCCACCCATCTAAAGTGGTTAACTTAGGTGATGAAGTTGAAGTTCTGGTTCTGGACATCGATGAAGAGCGTCGTCGTATTTCTCTAGGTCTGAAGCAATGTAAGACCAACCCATGGGATGACTTCGCAACTCGTTACAACAAAGGCGACAAGGTTTCTGGTAAGATCAAGTCAATCACTGACTTCGGTATCTTCATCGGTCTTGACGGCGGTATCGATGGTTTAGTTCACTTGTCTGACATTTCTTGGAACGGCACTGGTGAAGACGCAGTATCTGAGTACAAGAAAGGCGACGAAATCCACGCAGTGGTTCTGTCTGTTGACCCAGAGCGTGAGCGTATCAGCTTAGGTGTTAAACAAACTGAAGACGACCCATTCAACGCTTACTTAGCTGACAAGAAGAAAGGTACTATCGTACACGGTACTGTTTCTGCTGTTGATGCTAAAGGTGTGACTGTTGAACTGGCTGACACTGTTGAAGGTTACATCCGTGTAGCTGACATCAGCCGTGAGCGCATCGAAGATGCATCTACTGTTTACTCAGTAGGTGACGCAATCGAAGCTAAGTTCATGGGTGTTGACCGTAAGAACCGTTCTATCAGCCTGTCAATCAAAGCGAAAGACGAAGCTGAAGAAAAAGAAGTAATGGCGACCTTGAATAAACAAGAAGACGCTGTTATTAGTAATGCAATGGCTGAAGCGTTTAAAGCAGCTCGCAAATAATCGCCTGTTGTATGGGGAGATTTTCTCCCCATTAGGTGACTGTGTTTGGCTTGATAATAGGGGATAGCTAGGATGACAAAATCCGAACTGATCGAAAAACTCGCCACCAGGCAGTCGCAGCTGTCGGCGAAAGAGGTAGAAGGCGCAATCAAAGAGATGTTGGAGCAAATGGCATCAACATTAGAAAGCGGTGATCGTATTGAGATCCGTGGCTTTGGTAGTTTCTCGCTTCATTATCGTGCGCCGCGTACTGGCCGCAATCCAAAGACGGGTTCATCCGTCGAATTGGAAGGCAAATACGTCCCGCACTTTAAGCCAGGCAAAGAACTGCGCGAACGCGTTGACGCTGTCAATGTTTAATTGACCGCATTGCAAAAAGCCTCCGCAAGGGGGCTTTTTTATATCTAATGTAAGGCAAAGCTGGTCAGCTCAGTAAATTTCTTGGATAATCAGAAAATTGAAAGGCGTTTAAGGGAGTGCGACGTGAAATCTTTTGTAGCGACAGTCCTAGTGGCACTGTTATTTATAGTGGCTTTGATTTTTGGCGCACGTAATGAACAAGTCGTGACAATCAGCTACTTTGTGGCACAAGGGGAGTACCGTTTACCCGTTGTGTTAGCGATTGTTTTCTTTGCAGGCTTTATGCTTAGTTGGCTGGTAGCGAGCTATTATATTGTTAAACTTAAATTGGCTTTAGCGGCAACGAAAAAGAAATTAACGGTTCAAACTGCTAAAAAACCTCAAGGTGTAGACGCCTAATATGCTTGAGATCCTCTTCCTGTTGCTTCCTATTGCTGCCGGTTACGGTTGGTATATGGGGCGGCGGAGCATAAGGCAAAATCAGAGCAATCAGCGTAAACAATTAAGTCGTGATTATTTCACCGGCTTAAATTACTTATTGTCTAACGAGTCGGACAAAGCGGTCGACTTGTTCATCAGTATGCTCGATGTAGACGATGAAACCATCGACACCCATCTCTCCCTCGGTTCCTTATTCCGTAAGCGTGGAGAGGTTGACCGCTCGATTCGTATCCATCAAAACTTAATTGCCCGTCCCACGCTCACCAATGAGCAGCGCGATATCGCCATGATGGAGCTGGGCAAAGACTATCTTGCCGCGGGATTTTACGACCGTGCTGAAGAAATTTTTCTGAATTTGGTGAGTCAAGATGACCACAGTGAAGAGTCTGAAACTCAGCTGATTGCGATTTACCAAGTGATAAAGGAATGGCAAAAAGCCATCGATATCACCAAACGTTTAAGCCGTAAACGTCAACTCGTACTCAAACCGATAACTGCCCATTTTTATTGCCAACTTGCCGATGAAACCAGTGATGATGCTGAGAAGGTCAAGCTACTGCAACAAGCCTTAAAACAAGATCCCAAATGTGGCCGAGCCTTATTGACTCTTGCCAAGAAATTTCTCGATGCGAAGGATTACAGTCAGTGTAAATCCATGCTGATAGCATTAAAAAAGGCCGATATTGAGCTTTTTGCTGATGCCCTGCCGACGGCTAAAGAAGTATATCGCGATACTCAAGATAAAGAGGGCTATCAAGAGTTATTAGCTGGCGCTATGGCTGAAGGTGCTGGCGCATCCGTAGTGGTGGCGCTTGCCCAACATATGATAAGCCTTGATGAGATTAAAGCTGCTGAAAACATGGTGCTCGATGCGCTTTATCGCCATCCGACCATGAAGGGTTTTCAGCACTTAATGCAAATGCATCTACGCCAAGCAGAAGAAGGGCAAGCTAAACAAAGTTTGACAATGCTTGAGCAACTTGTTGAACAACAAATTAAATTCCGGCCAAGCTACCGCTGTAAAGAATGTGGTTTCCCATCCCATACACTATATTGGCATTGTCCTTCTTGCAAAAAGTGGGGCACCATTAAACGGATCAGAGGTTTGGACGGTGAATAACTTTTTAAAATATCTAGTTAGTGTAACCCTGTTGGAGAGATGATGACGACTAAACCTATCCTCGTAGCGCTTGATTACGATAATAAAAACCACGCTTTACAATTGATAGATCAACTCGATCCCAACATGTGTCGCCTGAAAGTTGGCAAAGAAATGTTTACCCTATTCGGCCCGCAATTGGTTAAAGATATCCATGACCGTGGCTTCGATCTTTTCCTCGACTTAAAATTTCACGATATCCCTAATACGGTTGCTAAAGCGGTTACTGCTGCAGCGGAACTTGGTGTGTGGATGACGAATGTCCATGCTAGTGGCGGCTTAGCGATGATGGAAGCGGCGAAAAAGGCTTTGCAGCCTTACGGTAAAGAGGCGCCAATGCTGATTGCTGTGACGGTATTAACCTCTATGAGCGATGACGATCTGAAGCTCATCGGCATTGATGTGCCAGCATTTGAGCATGTTCAGCGTTTAGCTAAATTGACTAAACAGGCCGGACTTGATGGTGTTGTCTGTTCAGCCCAAGAAGCGAGTGTGCTTAAATCTTTATTAGGCCAAGACTTTAAACTTATTACACCTGGTATTCGTCCTGTGGGTAGTGAGGTTGGCGACCAACACCGTGTGATGACGCCGCCTGAGGCGCTTGCTGCCGGTTCTGATTATTTAGTGATTGGTCGTCCGATCACTAAGGCGACAGATCCTCTGGCTACGCTGCAGGCGATTCACCAATCTTTGCTTTAGTATACTGAACAGTACACTATTTAGCTGTTAAGGTTTGTATTCGCGACAAACTTTAACCGTTCACGGAGAACGTCCATGCTCAATACTACGATGTTTCATTATCAGGGTAAGAATGTTGTCGTTGTCGGTGGTACCAGTGGCATAAACCTCGCAATTGCCATTGCGTTTGCCCATGCGGGAGCCAATGTGGCGGTGGCGAGTCGCAGCAAAGATAAAGTCGATGCTGCGGTGTTACTGCTCAAACAGGCGAATCCAGATGGGATCCATCTTGGGGTGAGTTTTGATGTCAGGGATTTAGCCGCAGTAGAACTGGGCTTTGAAACCATCGCCTCAGAATTTGGTTTTATTGATGTATTGGTGAGCGGCGCTGCGGGCAATTTCCCTGCAACTGCCGCTAAGCTTTCGGCGAATGGTTTTAAAGCCGTAATGGATATTGATTTATTGGGCAGTTTCCAAGTACTGAAAACAGCTTATCCTTTACTGCGTCGCCCACAGGGGAATATTATTCAAATTTCTGCGCCACAGGCATCGATTGCGATGCCAATGCAGGCCCATGTTTGTGCGGCAAAAGCGGGGGTTGACATGCTGACGCGAACCTTAGCTATTGAATGGGGCTGTGAAGGCATTCGAATTAACTCCATTATTCCAGGCCCGATTACAGGCACCGAAGGCTTTAATCGTTTAGCGCCGAGCGCTGCACTACAGCAACAAGTGGCACAATCGGTACCGTTAAAACGTAATGGGGAAGGGCAAGATATTGCCAACGCAGCGTTATTTTTAGGCTCTGAGCTGGCATCCTATATCACGGGTGTTGTCCTTCCCGTCGATGGAGGTTGGTCACTGGGCGGTGCCAGTATCGCGATGACTGCCTTAGGTGAATTAGCAGCAAAGAGCAGTAACTAAATAGTTATAACTCATTTATTTAATAGAAAATCGGGTGAAAATCCATGGCGAATGCATTACAAGAGCAGCTACTGAAAGCTGGACTTGCCAGTAAACAAAAAGTGCGTGATGTAAAAACGCAAAAGCGTCGCGATAAAAAGGCGCGGGTTGACGATGGCTCAAGCGCGTTAAAACTTGAGATTGCCGAGCAAAAACGCTTACAAGCTGAAAAAGACAAAGCCCTCAATGAACAACGCTTTGCAGAGGCAACGGCCCGAGGACAAGTGCGAGGATTAGTGAGTGAATTCACGCAATTTGCTATCAAGATCCCAAGTCATGCCGAGATCAAATTCAACTATACGCTCGACAATAAAATTTACTCTGTCTATATCGATGAGAAAATTCAATCCGAATTGCTTAAAGGCCAATTAGGGATTGTTCGATACGAAGATAAGAGCTACCTCGTCTCCCACAAGCTTGCCGAACGTGTGAATCTATTGGTGCCACAATGGTGCGGCTATTTGTGGCAACAGGATGCGGGTAAGGCCGTAGAAGTCGAAGATGACCCTTATGCTGATTATGCGATCCCTGACGATTTAATGTGGTAATCAATACGTTAATCGTGAGCTAAGCCGACGACAACCAAGTTTACTTCTCGCTACACTATAACCCTTAAGGTAACTTAAGGGTTTTTTATTGCCCGTTCTTCACTCTGTTATGTTGCGTAGATTAGTGCTTAGCATCAAAGTGAATTTGTAATGAGATTGTTTTCTGTATAGAACTGGTATAAATTAAAACAACTGTTTAAATCCTACGTTTAAGAGTCTCCCAATGAATCCTTACCAAGCCCCGTTAGCAGATATGCGTTTCTTACTGGAACAGGTTTTTGATGCCCCAAATACGTGGTCACAATTACCTGAGATTGCAGAAATGGTTGATATGGATACGGCCAATGCAATCCTTGAAGAAGCGGCAAAAATCAGTGCTGAATTAATCCATCCGCTAAACCGTGCTGGTGATGAGCAAGGCGTTTTACACCAAGATAATGGTGTGATTACCCCTGAGGGGTATAAAGCCGTATATAAGCAATATTCTGAAGGTGGTTGGGTAGGCCTATGTGGTGAGCCTGAGTTTGGTGGTATGGGCATGCCCAAAATGCTTGGTGTATTAGTGGATGAAATGGCCTACAGTGCCTGCAACGCGTTTACACTTTATGGCTCATTAACCGCGGGAGCTGCTTTGTGTATCAATGCCCACGGTAGCGAAGCATTAAAACAAGCTTATTTACCCAAGTTATATTCTGGTGAATGGGCTGGAGCGATGGATATGACAGAGCCACAAGCTGGCTCTGATCTGCGTAATATTCGCACTCGCGCAATTCCATTGGAGGATGGCAGTTATGCGATCAGTGGCAGCAAAATTTTTATTACTGGTGGCGATCACGATCTAACTGAAAACGTCATTCACTTAGTGCTGGCAAAATTACCAGAAAGCAAAGGTATTTCACTGTTCCTCGTACCCAAAATCACGGTTAATGATGATGGCAGCTTAGGTGAGGCTAATGGTGTTAGCGTGGGGTCAATCGAGCACAAAATGGGCCTTAAAGGCTCAGCAACCTGCGTGATGAATTTTGATGAAGCAAAGGGTTATCTGATTGGCCAGCCTAATCGTGGCTTGGTTTGTATGTTCACCATGATGAACTACGAACGTTTAGCTATTGGTATTCAAGGGCTTGGCAGCGCACAAGCCGCATATCAGATGGCCGCCGATTATGCTAAAGAGCGCAATCAAGGCGTTGCAGCCGGTGGCTCACCCACGGGGAGCGATTCTGATCCTATTATCGTCCATGGCGATGTGCGCCGTATGCTACTGACAATACGCGCGATGACAGAAGCGGGACGTGCCTTATCCATATTTACCGGCAAACAGCTCGATTTGGCGAAATATGCTCAAGATGAGGTTAAAGCTAAAGCTGCCCGTTACGTGGGGTTATTAACACCCGTTGCTAAAGCGTTTTTAACTGACCGTGGTTTAGACGCGACTATCATGGCGCAGCAAGTCTTTGGTGGACATGGTTATATTCGTGAAACAGGCATTGAGCAATTGGTACGTGATACCCGCATTGCGCAAATCTATGAAGGCACAAATGGTATTCAAGCCATTGACTTCCTTGGTCGAAAAGTCACTGGCGACAACTTAGCGACGCTAAAAGAGTTTGTGGCCGAATTAAAAGCACAAATGCGTGAATTTACACAGGTCGACGGTGTAAAAGTTGCCGCCGTTTGTGCTCGTTTAGATGCTTTAGTCCATGTGGCCGAATCGATCAATGAGCAAAAACTGACTCAACCTGCGTTAATCAATGCTTGTGCAGTCGACTTTTTAGATGCCTTTGGTTACAGCTTATATGGTTTTTATTGGCTAGCCATGTTGGATAAGGTCCCTAGTGCAGAGGATAAAAACTTTGCCGAGCAAAAAGCTTACCTCGCTAAATTCTATTTTGATAAGTTATTGCCTAAGGCCGATTATCATTTAGCGCAAGTGCGTGCGGGTGATGCCAGTACTATGGCAATGCCAGCAGAATTATTCTAAGTTTGGATTGGTGAGATAAATGATGTAAAAAGCACTGATTTATCAGTGCTTTTTAGTTTTGTCAGTCAATTAATTTAACCGTGTTGAGTTCTTTAGTCGATGTTTGGTTTGTTTGTGCCTGTTGCTCAACCGTAGTTATGAGACGAGTCAAAAAGTCAGCGCTAAACGCAGGCGTGCGTTGTTTTTTCGTTTCAGGACTAATGCCATTCTCAAGAACCACAAATAAGATATCCCGCTGTGGTATTCGAATAAAACCAGCTAAATTGGCAACCCCTTGCATTGAACCTGTCTTGGCAAAAACACGGTTTTTGAGCGGTGGTTGAGTGTAACCTTGTCGATATTTTAGCGTACCGCTGACTCCCGCCTCGGGCAAACTGTCAATCAGACTGTGAAAGCGGGCATCTTGATAAATTAGTGTAAGCACATTGGCTAATTGCCTTGCGCTCAATAAGTTATAACGAGAAAGCCCTGAACCATCGACGATATTGGCGTGGGTTAAATCTACTCCCAAATCGCTAAGGATATGGCGCATGGCCGCCGCACCATTGGTAAAATTTCCTTGGGTTTTGTAATAGCGTTGTCCGACTAACTTAAACAGGCTGTCGGCGATCAGATTATCCGACTTAAGCAACATAGTCTTTAACAACTCCGGCAAAGGCGCACTACTGTGACTGGCGATAAGTTTTGCCTTTGAAGGTATTGCGTTGCCAATTTTAACTTTACCCGAGAGCGACATTTCCCCCTTGAGTGTGGCCGTTAACGTATCCATGGCGAATTTTTCAGGATCGGTTATTGCGATAGCGAGGGGAATAGCCTCACTGCCAGGATAACATCCCCGAAGGTGATATTGATTTTGCCCAAGTCGCACTAAATCGAGCTGACAAAAATCATGGCTAGCTTTGGGAGAGAATATCGCGTCACTGCTGACCTTTACCCCAAAACTAGATACCCTTAATTTGACCTCAGAGGAATGCTTGCTCGAGCTTGGAACGAATTGCCCATAAACACAGTTTTGATTGATGATGTAACTCGACACCGGCGCCGCAAAACAAATGCCGAGGTCGTCCCACACCCAGCCAGGAGCTTGTAATTGCTCTTGTTTATCACCAATAAGATAAAGATGCCCGTCAATACTGTTGATACCCTGTTTTTGTAGGTGGGCAAACAAGGCCTTAAGATCGTCTTGAGTGAGGGTAGGATCGCCACTAAAGCGCAGATAGACACTTCCCGCAATATGGCCTTGGCGAATAGGGGCATCGCTCCACAGCTCCGTCACATAACGAAAATCGGCCCCAAGGTTGGCCAATGCTGTGACGGCAGTAAGGACCTTTTGTGTGCTGGCGGGGATAAACAAGGTATCAGCTTGCTGGCTATAAAGCTGTTTACTGTTCGCCATATCCAGTGCTAGCAGCGCAATTTGCGAGTGACGTGGTGCAATATCATTAATTTGTTGACTCAAGATCGCATGTTGAATATCTGCAGTCGTAGCCCACAGCTGATGTGGTAATAGGGCTGTTGCTACTACCGTTAGCAATATGCCTGCCGAACGCTGTAAATTGAATAATGGGGAGAACGTTTCCATGTCTGTTGTATGTTTACTCTCTTAATTAGCGGTCATGACTGCCATCATCTTTTTCCATCAGACGATACAACCTTAGGGTAACAAATAAAACCAAGCCAATAAAAAGTGGCAAAATGAGTAATCCAAGTTGCGCTTTAAAATGAAAAATGCCCCACGCTAAAGCTAAAGTCAGTGCGAGGGTTAACAGGATTTTTTTATTCATAGCGTTTTGCAGTGTTGACTGGTGACGTTTTAGTTTACGCTAAAACACGTAAAACGGGCACGCTTACATTAGTAGCAACCAATATTTTGTGATTAAACTACCATTTTGGGCACCCTATGTAGATAAGCAAAATGAGCAACCGATAAAGAGTGCAAGCGTATTTGGTTAGTCGTTGAAGTCGGCATGTCTGCTCGTATATATTTAGGCTGAACCGACGTAATTTTACACTTATTATTGCCAATGACTTGTTTCAGCTCAAATTACCAGCAAAATAGGCGTTACGCCGCGCTCTTTTCATCGAAAAGTCTTGCCGAGTTGCAGTGAAGTCGGTAATTTCTACCCCTTACGATTTTAGGATCTTAGGTAACCACTAAAACCATGCCTCATATTAGTATGCGCGGCTTACCCCAGGCAGTCGTTGCAGAGCTTAGCCAAACATTACTGCAGTCTTTGGCGGCTATATGTAAAGGTAAAGCAGAGAGTTTTACATTAGATTGGATCCCCAGCATCAGTTACCGTAATGGTAGAATTGATCAGCGTTTTGTCCAAATCGAATTGCTTTGGTTTCCGGTAGACCCTGATATTCATCTTAAAGTAGAACAAACAATCAGGCTGGCAGTGACAGAAGCCTACCCAGAATTAACACAGATTGCTGTGATGTTTTTGTCACTGACCCCAAGCGCTTCCTATCGGGGTGGTCAGCATGTTTAAAGGAGGATGCCTTGCTAGATAAGCTTGGTGGAATAGCCGTTCAACCCGAGGCTTTAACGTGGTTGCTTACGCCATGCCGATTTAAGGCAGAGTTACTTACTCGCATCGAAAATGCCAAGAACAGCATCTACATCGCTGCACTCTATTTAGAAGATGATGAAGCAGGGCGGGAGATTTTACAGGCCTTGATGACGGCGAAGGCTAAAAATCCTGCGTTAGATATCAAAATTTTGGTCGATTTTCACCGTGCTAGACGTGGCTTGATTGGTCATAAGGGTGATAGCGGTAATTATTTGATGTACCGCAAAGTGATGGCTGAAGCTGAATATCCTATCGAGATTATGGGCGTACCAGTCAAATCCCGTGAATTTATGGGTGTATTACACCTTAAAGGCTTTGTAATTGATGATGCCGTGATTTATAGCGGCGCAAGTCTTAATAATATCTATCTACAGCAAAACGATAAATACCGTTTCGACCGCTACCATGTGATTGAGTCAGCAGAGCTGGCACGCAGCATGCGGGCAATGATCCAACGTTATATCATTGCCGATCCAGCAGTGACATCACTCACTCAAGATCCGCAGCAGGAAGTGTTACCGCCTAAAACCGATGTGCGCAGCTTTAAATTACGTTTGTCACAGGCACAGTACGAGTTTAACGCAACTCGAACGGGTAATCGGGTAACACCATTACTGGGCTTAGGCCGTAAACATAATTTATTGAATAAAGCGGTTATTGCGATGGTTGAGGAGTCAAAAGATAGACTCTTTATCTGCACACCTTACTTTAACCCTCCTTATATTTTGGTCCGTGCCTTAGCTAAACATCTGCGCAACGGCAAACGGATTGATATTGTCGTCGGCGATAAAACGGCGAATGACTTTTATATTCCGCCTGAGCAAGATTTTTCCACCATCGGTGCCTTGCCGTATTTATATGAACAGTCGCTGCGTAAATTTGCCAAACGTCAGCAGTGGGCGATTGATAATGGCCAGCTCAATATTCACCTGTGGAAGCATGGGATCAACAGTTACCACCTCAAAGGTATCAGTGCCGATGGGCGTAAGCATTTGATCACAGGCTCAAATCTAAACCCTAGAGCATGGGCGTTGGATTTAGAGAATGGGCTCTTGATCCACGATGAAACGGGTAGCTGGAAGGCGCAATTTGAGGCCGAGCAAGCGCATATTCTTGAGCATACACAGAGGTTATATCACTATAGCCAAGTGGATACCTTGCAAAGCTATCCCGATCCGGTGAAGAAGATTATGAATCGTATTAGAAGATTAAAAGCAGATTTTTTACTAAGACGGATCCTGTAATCGATAAGCATCAGAAAAACTAAAGCCCACATAAGTGGGCTTTGTTATTTTGATAGAGCAACCCTCAGGTTTTTTGCGGCAATAGTGTTTGATGGGTATCGTTTTGATCTCGGGCATAATGTAAGGCCACAATCACTAAAAGCACCATCAGCGCGCTCAGTAAACCGATACTTAACTGGCCTCCCATAGGTACGAGCGACATGGTTAATGCCGCCAGCCCTGCGCCAAAGTTTTGTAAACCACCGAGCAAAGCCCCCGCAATGCCCGCTTGACGCGGAAAAGGTTCTAACGCAGCCGAGGTTAATGTCGGAAATAACATGCCGGCGCCGCTGAAAAATAAAATTGAGCCTATCAACAAACTCCAGCCTACAACCAGTTGAAACAGCCCTGGGATCAACATAAACAATGCGCCAGCACCGAGCAAGGCAACACCTTGAAATACAGTGCGTTGTGCTTGTTTTTGTCTTCCTGCTACCAGTGCACCGAGTAAATAACCGGGGATAGGCGCCACAAAATAACAGCTCACCATAAAAGATGAGAGTTGCAAATATTGGCCATAGAGCACGCCCGCAATGGCTTCAAAGGCGGCAATCCCCGCAAAGGTGGCGATTAATGAAAATAGATATGCCCTAAAACTGCGGTGGCGTAGCACATGGCGATAAGAGGCTAACACTGGTTGTTGTTCTCGTTTGTCTTTTGGTAAAGACTCTTTAAAACCAAAACAAAGCAGTAACCAAACAAAGACGCCAAATCCAAATAACACCCAGTAAACGGCTTGCCAACCTAAGTAGGCTGAAGCAAGGCTCCCTAAGAAGGGCGCCACCAAGGGTAAAAACACCACCGCCATGGACACATAGCTATTAAATTTAACTAAGTTATCGCCAAAATAATGATCCCTAGGAATACTGCGGCACAGGGCGCCAGCACTGGCTGTGCCTAGGCCTTGAAGCAGACTCGCGCAAATTAACTGATTAAAGCTTGTGGCTTGTGTGGCAATTAACGCGCCGATCATAAAAATCCCAATACCAACCAACAGTGGGAGTTTTCGCCCATAGCGGTCAGATAATGGGCCATAGATAAATTGACATAAACCGTAGGCGAGCAGATAACAGGCCATGACTGCTTGTAGCTTGCTTGCATCGACGGCTAAACCTTGGGCAATCAGCGGGAGTGCTGGCACAAAAATCGTTTGGGCCATCTGTCCACAGGCCACCATAAAGACCAGCATAAAGAGCAATCGAGTGGTACTTCCTGCTGATGAAGCCGACGCTTTTGATGAGATTGAAGACGGTTTTTCGCCTGACATCATAATTCCGTAAAAAAGCACAGTTGAACAATGGCGCGCATCTTACGCCCAAAATTGAGTAGTTCAATGGCTAATCGTCTTGATTTTCAGGAATATTTTTTCATCCAACTCATAAGTTTTTCTATGCTTTTATGGCTGTAAAACTAAGCTTACATTTGGTTTTTATCTTGTTAATCAGGTTTTATAATTGATAAAGGGTGGATTCTTAAGTCAACAATATAACGCGTTTGTTAACATGGGTTTTGATCAATAACGAGATATTCGTAACAGAGAAATTGAATGGAGAGAAAATCTCTCCATTTTGGCAAGCGCGGTTTGGGCTGAAATATGATGACGCGATATTAATTTTGCAGTATTTCTAAGCCTGTTAATATCTGGTAACCCGCGGTTACCCGTGGCGGCACGGGATAATTTTTATTACTCAATAACACTAATGCCAGCTTTTTAGCTGGAATATAAGCCACATACGCAGCAAAACCACCCGTTGAGCCAGTCTTATTTATCCAGACATTTTGCTGTGGCGCTTGGGGTGGTGTAATGGCTTTCACTGGCATGCTGCCAAACACTACATCTTGAGTATGTCCAGTGAGGAGCTTATCAAGGGCAATCGGATAGGGATATTGCTCCCAAATCATCGCTTGAGTCATCATGCCGACATCAAAATAGCCCGTATGGGTGGTATCAATGGCACGTTGCAACCTTGCAGGCACCGCATGCTGCTGCATATTGGTTTCAACAAAACGGAGCAGATCTACAACCGTCGTTTTTATTCCGTAGGCCTCATCGGCTAACACACCGGGATTGAGGCGTACTGGCTGATCTTGCTTATTGTAGCCTTGGGCGTAGTCAGTCATTTTATTTGTTGGAACCATAAAATAGCTGTTTGTCATGCCAAGTTGTCGAAAGAGAGTTTGCTCTACGGCCTCAGGAAAACCTTGACCAAGCTGCTTTGCCGCGATCACACCGAGAAGACCAATGCTGGGATTGGCATAATTGCGGTGAGTACCTGCGGCATAAGCTGGTTGCCAGGCTTTTAAATAGCTTATTAACTCAGCATTATTGGTTATATTATCAGGGACCTGCATGGGCAGATTTCCCGCTGTATGGGTGGCTAAATGAATAAGATTGACCTGGTCAAAATGGCTACCGGTTAATTCAGGCAGATATTGGCTTACCTTATCTGTTAGCGTCAGTTTACCCTCAAGTTGAGCGTATGTTGCGAGGGTCGCGGTAAAGGTTTTACTGATAGAACCAATCTCAAATAGGGTATTTTCATTCACCTTTTCCCCTGTCTTTTTTGAACTGACACCATAAGAAAAGAAGTACTGTTGTCCATTGATACTTACCCCGATTGCAATCCCAGGGATCCCATATTCGTTCATTAAAGGATTAACAGTAGAATCGATAAGGGCTTCTATAGTCTGGGCATTCGGAGGGAAGCTGACGCCCCGTTGTGGCGCGGCATTTACCATTAATGGTGTCACTGCTAGCAATATTCCGCCAAAAATGATCGAGCCTACGTTGTGTGAACTTAATGGTGTAGATAACAAAGCGAAGCGGGTGAGCTTTACCGCTTGCAAGATAGACGTGGGCATATAATTCCTTGCATTTTTGTTGGGGCCTGCAAATGGCACTGATTCAACATAGATTGATGAATGAAAGATTTAGCACGATTTAAATCAGATTGGCTACAAATTTAGCCTAAGCGGTTTGATCTTCGGTGATCGTTTAGCAAAGCGTAACCAATTAGTTGGCCTATGGCAGCGTTCTTTTCGGTACGCAGCTTTTTCTACAATGTTTATGCCCCAAAGCGAGATAAGTTTGTCGTCAGGTGTGTAGGATGAATTGTCACTGTTTCCCCAGTGACACGCCGTCCTTTTATTTTACAAGAAGTATCCCTATAGGCTCGACGGCGACATCCATGTCGCCAACGGTCACTGTTGCAACAATGTCAATTTTAATGACCATTGAACTGTTCATCTGGCTAAAAAGCTAATACCCCTTTCAATGTTAGCAACATGGCATCGAGCTAACTTCAATATCAGAACCTTGCCCCAATTCTAGTAATGCTAAAGCGTTCTGGCCTTATTAATTATCAACCGTAATCACGTTAGCCTATGAGAAAGTTACAAAATATCAAGTGATTACCCATCAAACTGTATAAAAACCGCTACCCCAAAAAAGCAAATTCCTATAGCATCATTAATACCAATTGACATGGATGTGGCAGCGGCCAAGTCCAACAAGTGATTTATGCCCTGCAAACAGCGCAGCGCATAAATACTAAGACGTTACATGGCTAAATAAAAAAACCATTTAATCAAGGAGTTGATGTGCATAAAATTGATTGGATTAGAATTCGTAATTTTCGATCTTGCTCTGATGTTCGTTTGAATCTAGAGGCATATTCTCCACTAGTTGGATACAATAATGCGGGGAAATCAAACATCCTGAAAGCCATTCAGTGGTTTTTGAGACCTACAGGATTGCAAGACAAAGATTTCAATGACAGTGAAGAAAAAGTAATAATCTCTGCAAAAATCAGCGGTATCAGTAATGATTTGCTTAATTCATTAGATGGCAATCATAAATCAAGTATAGAACCGTTCATTTCAAATGAATCATTCTTTGTGAGAATGGAGCAAAGTGAACCTGGCGGAGCCAAAGGGCTACGAAAGCTATATGTTTCTGCTGGTAATGAAGTTCAGGATGAAGACTCTTGGGACTGGAGAGTTAATCCAAATGGACTTCAAGAGGCATTGCACGATCTTTTCCCAGAACCCATATTTGTTCAATCAATGGACAACGCAACAGATGATGTCTCAAAGTTTAAAACGACTTCTACAATAGGTAAGTTATTACAACTACTAAGCGCGCAAATTGAGAATGAACAACATGAACTTGTTGAAGCTCTTGAAACCATAAGTAAAAAATTGAATTTTAATGGCTCAGAGCGCCTTGAGGCACTAAACCAGTTTGATAACTTTGCAAATAACCGTGTTCAAGATTTCTTTCCTGGTGTAACTCTAAAAATTCATATTCCAACGCCATCGCTTAGTAAATTGTTTACAGACGGCACAATTAAAGTACAAGAGCCAGGCCGAGAGATGGCTGACGTGGATTCTCTAGGACATGGTGCGCAACGCTCAATTCAAATGGCGCTTATCAGGCTTCTGGCAGAAGTGCGAACGGCAACTGATTCGGGACAAACAACTTTATTGCTCATAGATGAGCCTGAGTTATATTTGCATCCGCAAGCAATTGAGCTAGTTCGAGAAGCTTTAAAATCACTCAGTAATTCCAATTATCAAATTGTCTTTTCGACGCATTCATCATTAATGGTCGAACAAGAGGATGTTCCGTATACCAACATCATTAGAAAGAGCACTGGTGAAAACACTGTTGCGTGCGAAAGAATTTCAGAAGCGATTGAAGCCGTAATTAATGGAAACATTAATCAAGCAAGAATACTTTTCGAAATTTACAATATGAATCAAATCCTATTCGCTGATAGGGTATTGATTGCAGAAGGCGCTACTGAACAGTCAGTATTGCCCGAATTATTCAAGTCATTGGATAGGCAGTTTAGTACACACAAAACTGCTTTGGTGATAGCTGACGGTTGTTCTGGGATTCATAAGATGGGAAGAATTCTTGATAGAATTGGTGTCCCATATAAGGCATTAGTTGACCTTGACTATGCGTTCACAACCGCAAGGTCAGCTAATTTACTAGCAGATGATGATGAAACATTATCTGCTGCTATATCTCTGCTTTCTGCTTCTGCTTTACAGAATAATTTCGAGTTAGAAGGTGGCGTTCTACCTAAAAAAACTGGCGGGATTAAAGCTTGTGTTGCCTATGAGCTTTTTGCTGACGAGGACTCGGCACAAGAGGTTATTTCTACTTTGCATGATAAGCTCAAAGAAAAGGGTTATTGGCTCTGGACAAAAGGCGCCATTGAGAAGCATCTTTCACTGCAAGCAAAAACAACTAACGACTGGGTGTCATTTAAGCTTTCGTTGAAAGCTCATGGTGCAGAGCAAGTGTTAGATGATCATGAAACTGTTAATAATATGGCAATCTGGGCTACAACGTAATCGCCATGTAACAAGTGGTTCCAGGTGACGCCTACGGCGCACCGGAACTAAGCGTTATATCCATAGAAATTTTAATCCGAAACTCAATAATTAGAGTTGGGAATCTAACATGCTTTTGTCCCAAAGCGTGTTTCGTATTTCTTTAAAACTTACAGATTACGCTAATGCTAAAAAGGCTAGCCATGGTGATTAGCGAGACGGCCGTCCACCACATGGACGGGGCGGTCGAGCATCCACGGATGGACTTGCTGCGTGTCGGTGAGTGAACACCATGGCAAGCCTATATTAGTGGATATCAGCCAACGAATCTAATCAGGTTGCCATAAGTTTGATAATGCTATGACTCATCTTTAGTGCATTAAATCTAACGCGCTTTAATGTCCCAAAGCGAGTTGCCTGAGTATGAGACTTTATTGCTCTTCCACAATTGCACCTTTATCGGCCAAAGGATACACTGCGCCTCCGCGACATAATGGCGTACCTTGTGTACAGCCTTTTAAAACGAGTTTGATTGAGAATTGGTTGCTATGGCTCTTGCCCCACACGCTGTACATCGCTTATATGAATATCGCAAATCCATTTCGACTAAGCCTTTTGGCGCTCGCGGCAAAAAACTCATCCGTTGTCCTTTGTGTTTATTAGGTGCGCAATTTTGTACTTGTTCGCTGCGCAGGCAGTTAACCACTCAGGCTAGCTTTCTGCTGATCATGTATAACGACGAGGTCATCAAGCCAACCAATAGTGGCCGCTTAATTGCGGATCTGATCCCTGATACCTATGCGTTTCTGTGGTCGCGCACCGAGCCAGCAGCTGAGATGCTAGCACTGTTAAGCAATGAGCATTATCAGCCGTTTTTAGTGTTTCCCGCCCAATATGCTAACCCAGGCCAAACCGTATTAAGCCAAGTCCCCATGGCTACGCTGGCGAACGGTAAGCGCCCTTTATTGATTATGCTCGATGGCAGTTGGCGAGAAGCCATTAAAATGTTTCGTAAAAGCGCTTATCTGCAAGATTTACCTATCTTGTCTTTTGATCCTAATACGTTAGCGACTTACGCACTACGTAAGGGCAGTCACGATTTTCAATTGGGGACGGCTGAAGTTGCTTCACTGGCATTGGCTGCGATGGGTGAAGAGGCAAATGGTAAAGCATTAACCGCATGGTTCGATCTGTTTGTCGAGTCATCTTTACTTGGGCGCAATCGTCGCTGCCGTGAAGATATTCTACCGATCAGCGAGTTTACCGATGCCTTTGAAGCGGCGTATCGCGCTGCGACGTTGGAGTTGTGATTTACAGAAAATCCCCTCGAGTGAGGGGATTGATGTGCTTTATCTGATGTTTTAGTCGATAAATTAAACGGCGACTTCTTTGCCATCGAGTTTACGGATCACCACAGTGGCCGCGCGAGGGCGAAGCACGACACCAGTTGGCGTGACTTCAGCAGCGTTGTTTGAATAAGGCCAGTTTCCCGGATGCTGGATGTTGGCAAATACCGAGGTATAATCAGGGCTTATAGCAAAACCTGTGACTTCACAATCGTTGGGACCTACAAAAAAGCGTTTTAACTCCATTTGGTTATTGCTCGTTAAACTCGCTTGCTTATTGGCACTATCAAGCAGCGTCGAAGGGACAATCGCCAGCATTTGATCGTTCGTTTCTTCGGCGACTTCTTTAGCACCATTATCGGTTTGTACCCATAAGATCCCGCGTTTATCAAAGGCAAGACCATCTGGGCTGGCAAACTGGTTTAGATCTGTTAAGCCAGATAAATTAGTCTCGGCATTACCATCACTTGGCGAGCCAAAGACAAAAATATCCCAGGTAAATTCAGTCTCTTTCTCAGCTTCATCCCAACGAATAATATGTCCAAAGTTATTTTTCAATCTTGGATTTGCGGGGTTTGCTTCGGTACGTTTCGAGTTATTTGTCAGTGTTAAATAGGCTGAACCTGTGAAAGGATCGACTGCGCACCACTCTGGACGATCCATCGGTGTCGCGCCCAGTAAGTCTGCTGCTCCAGCGGTATTGAGAATAATCTCAGCCAGACTTGCAAAGGTGTCACCTAAGGTTTTGCCATCAGTCGTTTGGCTAGCTAAGGTCAACGGTAGCCAAACACCAACGCCATTTTCACTAAACTTAGCCGCATATAATGTGCCTTCATTCATATATTTATCGCCAACTTCAAGGCGATTGCTGCTGTTGGCATCTTGTGGGTCCCAAGGTGCTGCCGACACGAATTTATAGAGGTACTCAAAACGCGCATCATGACCAGAATAAAATACCACGGGTTTACCTTCGCTCAACTTACCAAAAGTACAACCTTCGTGACGGAAACGCCCTAAGGCAGTGCGCTTAATTGCGCGGGATGTGGGATTGTATGGATCTATTTCGACGATATAACCATGGCCATTGGCTTCATTGCGATAATCGTCCTGCGCGCTCGTTCCCTTTGGGGTCACATCAAAGCGGCTAAATTCATCAAGGCGTTCTTCATCTTGGCCGGCAAGATCATCCCAGCCATAACGACTGGAGGTTTTACTGATCCCAATGCGAATTTGATCTGGAGTGAGAGAGCCACGGTTAACAAAATATTCAGGCCAATTTTCCTCACATGTGAGGTAAGTGCCCCAAGGGGTATAACCATTACCACAGTTATTTAAAGTACCACGAGCTTGGCTACCATCGGGGGAGTATCGGGTTTCAAGCAGTGAAGAATAAGCTAGAGGACCGGCGATATCCATTACTGTCGCGCCGGTAAAACGGCGATTATGGCGATCGTTATAAATTACTTCCCATTGATTATTCGTCAATTTGATTCTAACCACTGACACTCCATGGGCATTAATTTCCTTGCGAACTTCATCGACAATGGTTCGTAATCCCGTTGTTGCATCGACCGTTGGACCATTGGGATGTAGGGCTATTTCATCAATATATTCATGGTTAATACACAATAAACCATCATCACCAGCGTCATTCAATGGGAAAAAATGCATTCCGTCATGGTGCATACCGACAGCGTTGGCTTGGTCATCTGCGGTATTACTGCCATCCGCTTTCCAAGGTGCAGCTTTAGAATTTAATGGTGTCCCCCAAGGTGCAAGGACTTGGGCGGTATACCCCTCAGGTACGACTACAGCATCTAAACGTGCGCCTTTGACTGAGGTAAAATTAAGCTTAGCGCTACTTTTGCTAGGTGGTAATGGTGGCACGGGATCAACTGGGGTGGGGGAGGAGGAATTGTCAGAACCACATCCCGTCAATCCTATACCTGCAAAGGCGGTCATGGCCCCTAGACCTAATCCACTTTTGACAAAATTACGACGAGATAAATGTTTATCCAACACTTGGTTAAAAGGTTCGTTATTACTTTTATTATAGCGTGTAGGATCAAAGGTAGCCTTGCTCATATTTTACTCCAGCTAGTACGGATAATTAATTTCGTGACTTAGCCTAAAGTACTTATATGACACCAAAACGGCATTTATATTACAGGAATACTGCAATGACTAACCATAAACATTTGCAAGACTTAACTTAAAAATATCTTAAATACAGTATTGTGAATTATGGACTAATAAAATGGTTAATCTTCTTTCGGTTTTAGATAATGGCGCAATGAACGCGGATCCGTATGACCAGTTCGTGCCATGATATATAGTGTATCCTTATTGTTTTCATGTAGTTGTGTTACGCATCCGCTGCGTAAACTATGTGCGCCGTAGTATTGAGCGGGTAATCCTGCTTTTACGCAATATTGTTTGATAATTCGATAAATATCGTCTCCATTTAAGAATCCACTATTTCGGTTAAATGTGGTATTGGACTTGTTATTATCTTTCACTTGATAAGGTCTTAAGGTTTTTCCATCACGAGAGATAGAGCGAAATAAATGCCCATCATTAATCTGACTTTCATGTAACCATGCTTTTACTGCATGATAAGCGGCGAAAGGTTCAGAATCAGGTAAATTTTTCCATTCTCTTAATCCTTGCTGATTACTTTTAGAAAATGGCAGGCGTACTTTTAATTTATCCCGCATAAAACTTAAATATTGCACCTTCAAATTCGCCAACTCAGAACGGCGAAATCCTCCTTGTAAACCGAGTTGAATAATAGCCTTATCCCTTGAACGCAGCAGAGGATGAGGTTGTTGCTCAACAGCTTGGAGCAGTAACTCTACTTCATCGTACATTATCGGTTGTTGATCATAATCTTGCACTCGGCGATTGTGATTACGACTCAAACCGCGCATGACTCGGAGCACCAGCGGGTGCTCCGTGGGTGACGGAAAACCCGCTTGTATGTGATAGTAACGAATCGCGGCTAACCGAGTGGTTAAGGTTTGCTTGGAAAGCTGCATCCCAGTGTCGGCCATTAACAATTCTTTTTGATGACCAATAAAAGAAATAACGCTTCTGGGATCAGTCGGTAATGATTGTAATCTGTGTTCTAAGCAATATTGTGCAAATAGACTGAAGCTCGTTTGGTATACACGGCGAGTATTGCTGGATATTTCAAATTCAGTTTCGGCTGCTGCATTATAAAAGTCATTATGCACAGATTGGGGAAGTGCACTTTCTTCAAAAAATGCATTATCAGCTTGTGTAAGTTTTTTTGTTAAATGAGTGTTTACCCCTACGGGTTGCTGATTAACATCTATTGGATAAAATCGATTCGTTTTTGACATTAGAGCGATTTTCACTGCCGATAAAACTGGCGCAATTATACGTAAATCTTTGCTATTACTACCAGTGATAATCGTCATTATCACTGGTAGTCGAGCTATATGAGGTTAAAATGAACAAATAGGTTATAAATAAAACAGTTTAGAGAGGGCTAGGGCAAAATAGAGTGAAATTTATTTTTATATGAAAATTCAACCATCATTTACTGTGATTCACATTATTGCTTAAATATTATTCCATAAATGGTGTTGAACTTAGTGTTGGCGATAAAACACTCTATTTGATATTTAATGCTTGCCATAAAGTAGTAAGGATTAATTAAAATATTTAAATATGGTTACACCATTTTATTGATGATTAATGTTGACTAAATTTAAGACAGAATGATTGTTGGTGCTGAGCTGGTTAAAATTTAGTCTTGTAAAAACATAATATTAGCCATGATTACCAAGATGAACCTCAGCCTTAACCGTACAGCTTTTAAGCGAGAAGAAGGTTATAGCAAAAACGGTCGATAAAATGGTGTAACCATTCTTTTATTTTATGGTGTTTGTCGTTATCATGGGCTTATCCGTTAACAACAGGTTTTGCATAAATGACGACAGCCTATTTTTGGGAATATCATCAAGAAGCACCAACCTCGGGGCGAAAATTACGGTTATTGGATAAAGCAGAATTAGTATTTGCCTTACCGTTAATTTATCGTATGGTTCATCCTGATGTGGTTGGGGAAAAGGCAGGATGGTTTAACTTATTGATGCATTCACCTGCAAGTTATACTGAGTTAATCGCTAACATAAATATACTGGTTCAATTACGTAAGAAAAATCAAACTGTAGATGTTCAATTACAGCAAGTGAATCGAATGCTGAATCAATATTTTAGTGATTTAGGATGGCGCATGGTTCGCAAAGAACTTTCCCAGATAAAAAAGCGTCAGAAAAAGTCCCACATCGAAGTTAGCAAGGATATTATCTTACGCTTAAAGCGTTATATGGAACTTGAGCGTTTAGATAGTTTTGATCAAGCACTTGATACGTTATTATCTGAACATGCCGCTACTGTTTCTGCCGCAAATGAAGAAGAAACCTTTTAAATAATGTTCATATCAACCAACGGCTATGTTTACCATCTTCAATACGTGACTTTTTGGTTTAGTGACGTAAACTAAACTGAAGTTAGCGATGACGCTGGCGTTAATCGCACAACGTTGGACAATGCTTCTAGCAGAAGTGTGTGACATAAGGAAATAATATGCCAAAAAAGCTATCAGTACTTTGCCGAGTTGAACCTGGTTGTCTCGGGCCAGATGGCCGCGAACATATTGAAGCTTTTTGTACCTTAGCACAGCAGGCCATGAAGCATTTTGCTGTTGATTTAGTGACGTGGACCTTAGTGCCTCGTTACGATAAAACCATGCCAGAAATGGAATACACGGTTGATCATAAAAATTTGTCACGTTCTCAAGTTTCCCAATACTTCAATACATTAGGTCAAGATCTCGATACATTTGAAGAGGTCTTTAACGATAAGCTCACCGCATTTATCAATTTATATTTAGCCAGAAAGTCATAGCGACAAGGTCTAATCGTTCTCAGCATTTCTTCAGTCGCAGACCCTGTCTATATGATAGGGTACAAGGATTTTTCAATGTCTTATTCAGCACCTCAGCCAGATGATGTACCAGCTTTGATACCACTATTACAGCAACAATTTGGCTTTGCAGGATTTAGACAGGGTCAAGGTGAGGTTATCTCTCAGCTATTAGCTGGCCAGTCGAGCCTGGCGATTTTTCCTACTGGCTCAGGAAAATCGCTCTGCTATCAATTTGCCGCGCTACAACTTCCCCATTTAACCTTAGTGGTTTCGCCATTGTTGGCTTTGATTAAAGATCAATTAAGTTTTTTACAACAGAAAGGCATTAAAGCGGCGAGTATTGATTCGACCTTAACACCAGAAATGACTCAACAGGTGATGCGTGAGGCTCGCTCAGGCGAGTTAAAATTGCTAATGGTTTCGGTGGAGCGATTTAAAAATGAGCGATTTAGGCAATTTATTCAATCAATTCCGATCTCTATGCTAGTTGTTGATGAAGCACACTGCATCTCAGAATGGGGACATAATTTTCGCCCCGATTATTTAAAACTCCCCGATTATCGGCGCGAACTAGCGATTCCATTGGTGCTGTTACTCACTGCTACTGCAACACGTAAAGTAAAGCTTGATATGGCGGCGCGTTTTGATATTAAGCCACAACACATTGTTCAAACAGGCTTTTATCGTGCTAACCTCGACTTGACAGTACTACCTGTAGCAAGTCAACACAAGTTGGCCGCACTACAACAGCAGTTACAACATCTTATCGGTGCAGGAATTGTCTATGTGACTTTGCAGCATACGGCAGAGGAGGTGGCCGCTGAACTTTGCCGTATGGGATTTGAAGCAAGCGCCTATCATGCTGGGTTTGAGGATGAGAAACGCCAGCAAATTCAGCAGGACTTTATGCAGGGCCATATCAACATCGTTGTTGCGACCATCGCCTTTGGAATGGGGATTGATAAAAGCAATATTCGTTTTGTGATCCACTATGACTTACCAAAATCTATTGAAAATTACTGCCAAGAAATTGGCCGCGCAGGGCGTGATGGACAACTTTCCCATTGCGTCACTTTAGCCAATTTGGATGGGATCAACACTGTCGAAAACTTTGTTTATGGTGATACGCCTGAACAGGCAAGTATTAAGGCTGTAATTAATAACATTCGCGAAGAAACCCACAATGGACGTTGGGAACTGCAACTTCATCAACTGTCAACTGTGAGTAATATTAGACAACTCCCTCTGAAAACGTTACTCGTGCAGCTTGAAATGCAAGGCATCATCAAACCACTTTATGCCTATTACGCCGATATTCGTTACCGTTTTATTGTGCCGCAAGAGCAATTTTTGCATCAGTTTTCACCCGAACGACAGGCATTTTTAACCGATATTTTCGCCCACACTCAAATGAAGCGCATTTGGGGCAGTTTGGATTTTTCTTCACTGTATCAGGCTACGGGGGCTGAACGGACTCGAGTAATGGCTGCGTTAGAATATCTTGCGAGTCAGCAACTCATTGAATTAGAAGCAAAGCAAGTCACCGATGTCTATCAAGTCGATGAAAAAGGCTTAGTACAGGAAAACCGAGCTGAGCAGCTCTATCAATACTTTGCTGATAAAGAAGTAAAAGAAATTGCTCGCATTGCACAGTTAGTACGATTTTTTGAGCTAACGACTTGCTTAAATTACAATTTAGCTCGCTATTTTGACGATAATGCAGCACCCAAATCCTGTGGTTATTGCAGTGTTTGTCGTGGCCGAGTGGCTAAATTGACCTATTCTGAAGAGCCAATATGGCCTGATGATACGCAAATTTGTGCCGATTTAAACGAGTTAAAACTCGCAGCAGAAGCCAAAGGCTTAGCACCTTTGTCCTTAGATACCCAATGCCAGTTTTTAGCAGGCCTGACTCAACCTATCTTGACTCGTTTGCAAGCTCGCAAACTCCAGGGCTTCGGACGTTTGGAAAAATGTAGATACGCCGATATCAAGCAAAAGCTACAAAAAGCGGGTACTTAAGGGGAAATGATTGAAGGCATATATGCTATATACCTTTAGTCATCAGATGCATTTAGCTGGTTTAGGCAATCCTGCGATTTTTGTCGCCTGTTTAGCCGGGCCAACGGGAAACAGCGTATAGAGGTATTTGGAATTGCCTTTATCTGGGCCTAAGGTTTGGCCAATGGCTTTAACTAACACCCTAATCGCAGGGCTGGTTTTATATTCCAGATAAAAATCCCGAACAAAATTGACCACTTCCCAGTGAGCACTGGTCAGTTCAATCTGTTCTTCATGAGCGAGCAGCGGCGCCATATCGGGGTGCCAGTCGGCGATATTCTTCAAATAGCCTTGATGGTCGCGTTCAATTTCGACGCCGTTAAAAATAAGCGGATTTACCACGTGATCACCTTATCATGCTGTAGAGCTTGAGTGACAAACTCGTTGTAATCAATTTGACTAATATTATTAAGACGTTCCGTTAAGCCGCGAGCGATAACATCGTCTTTCAGCACCATTACCTTAAAGGGTGATAGCGCCATGGCCCATTGGCGCAGTAATAATGCATTTACGCCATCACTCGAGAGTAAAATCGCATCCTCTTTACATGCATAACGCAGGCAAAGTTTGAGGGCATTGTCTCGGCTGGGCGAGGTTTGAATATGATGTAAAATCATTAGAATACTAAGACCTCATCGACAGCTTTTAAGTGAGCTGAAATCGCTTCATCGTTTAAGATTGTCACCGGAATCGACAGCAAACCATGGCTTAAGCCGTAGTCACCTAAAGATTGTTTGCAGGCGAACACTGATTCGATGTCGTACAGCGGGAGCGCTTTTAACGCCGCGAGGTAATCTTTACCACCGATAAGTTCGGGTTGTTGGTCTTTAAGCAGATGAAGCACGCCTTCATCGACAAACACTAAACTCACTTCTTGCTCAAAACTGGCGCTTAACAGGGCAAAGTCTAAGGCCTCGCGGCCTTTAGTGGTGCCATGGGGCGCGCTTCGGAACAATATACAGATTTTTTTCATAACATTTCCGAAGCTTAAAAGCAGATCAAACGATCGGCTGATTCAATTCCCGTGACCAGTTCACCCAGTCCACCCATAATAAAAGAACGTTCCACATTCCAGTGGCTTAGCCCGTTCTCTTGTGCCTCTTGCTGCGAGACGATGCCGCGCCGTAATGCCGCTGAGACACAGTTCACTAACGAGACTTGATTCTCGGCCACCAGTTGTTTCCAGCCTTTAACCACATCATATTCATCGGATGCGGGTAAGTTAAAGTCCGTGGAGTTATACACGCCATCCTGATAGAAAAACACGCAGACAATCTCATGTCCGCTTTGCAGGGAGGCTTGGGTGAAACGTAGGGCATTCACACTTGCCGACGTGCCATAGGCTGGCCCGTTTACTTGGATAATAAATTTGCTCATCATAAAAAAAATGGCCCTAAAAGTAGGGCCATTTTAGCGTAAGTTTCCCGAAAAGGGGATTAATCATCGTTACCAATGCCAAGCAAATGCAAAATGGCAATAAACAGGTTTAAAAAGTCCAGATACAAGGAGATCGTGGCGCGGATATAGTTAGTCTCGCCACCATTCACGATACGGCTAGTATCGAACAGGATAAAGCCGGTCATTAACAGCGCAAGACCTGCGTTAATCGCCATAAAGGCAACGCTGTTACCCACGAAAATGTTAATCAGCGCAGCGGCGATCACCACAATTAATCCTGCGAACAAGAACCCACGTAGGAAAGAGAAATCTTTCTTAGTCGTTACCGCATAGGCAGAGAGCGCAATAAAGATAACCGACGTTAAACCAAGAGCTTGCATGATAAGCTCAGAGCCATTCGTCATACCAGCATAGTGGTTAAGCATGTAACCTAATGATGCGCCTTCCATACCGGTAAAGGCAAAAACCCAGAAGATGCCTGCCGCTGAATCGGCTTTGCGTAAGGTTACAAATAGCAGTACTAAACCGCCGATAGATAAACCGAGTGACATCAGTGGGCTGATGTTGAGCGCCATAGCTAAGCCTGCACACAATGCAGAAAAGGCGAGGGTCATGGCCAGTAACAGATAAGTGTTTTTAAGAAGTTTATTCACTTCTAAGGTGGATGCACTCGTTGAGTACAGGGTTTGCTGAGTCATATCTTTCTCCATTAGCTTTTGAATCCAAACTGATCATTTTGATTTTTAACGGGCACGAGAGTTCCCATTAATCTCGCAAATCCAGTAATCCTGTTTGCATAGTAACTAAAACAGCGCTTGGCTTAAAGGATTCACGCCACAAATAACAAGTTGTAAAGGCTGATTTTTCTGTGTTGTCTGATGATTCAGCCGTATTTCGTTACAACAGTGCAACACAAAGACTTTAAAACAAGCTTAATCCTGTGATCATACGGCAATATTACGCCAGCCATTCACGGTGTAATTTATCGGTATCGCCTAAATAATCCAGCACCCAAGCCAGGGCGGGCGACATTTTGTCGGCATTCCAAGCCAGACAGCAGGGGCTGGTCAGCTTAGGATTTTCAAGCTGTTTTTCGACCAAGGCGCCAGCTTTGATAAAGACGCTGGCCAAATGAACTGGCATATAGCCAATGCCGAGGCCCTCTCTAAAACAGTTAATCGCGCGGATCCAATCCGGCACCACGAGTCTGCGCTGATTCTCCAATAACCAGGTCATGCGTTTCGGAATTTCCCGCGAAGTATCTTCCAAACAGATGGAGGGGAAGGGTCGCAATTCATCGTCGGTTAAAGGACGGTCAATATTGGCTAAGGGATGGTTTTTACTCACCAAAAACGCCCATTGAATATCGCCCATGTCTTTATATTGGTATACGCCACCTACGGGAATGGCGGTGGTTGCACCAATGGCGATATCACTTCGACCGGTCGCAAGCGCCTCCCACACCCCGTTAAAGACCTCGATGCGGATGATAAGCTCAATATCGTGGAAATGACGGTAAAAGTCGGCGATTAATACGCTAATTCTGTCGGCGCGGACTATGTTATCTAAGGCGATAGACAGTGTGGGTTGCCAACCATTTGCCACACGTTGAGTGCCACGTTTCATCTCATCCATTTGAGTCAGCAAGTTTCTGGCTTGCTTAACAAAATGCTCTCCCGCAGGGGTTAAGGTCACGCTGCGGTGGTGGCGCTCAAATAACACTACGCCAAGTTCTTCTTCGATTTGCTTAACGGCATAACTGACCGCTGAAGGGACCTTGTGCAGTCGATTGGCTGCCGCCGTAAAACTCCCCACCCGGGCCACGATATCAATGAGTTCTAACGCTTGTTCCGAGAGCATAGTTGACATCCATTGTGATGAAAATAATTGATAGCATCTGTCAAAAATAAACGTTTCCAATCAAATTAACAAGTATTTAGACTGCACGCCTTAAGTCTTTTGACATGATTATTTTATGAAAACATCTAGTAATATCTTTGTAAATATGAAGTTTTTTATATTCTTATTCTATTTAGCCTTGTTAAGCATGTTAGGCTTTATTGCCACAGACATGTATTTACCTGCTTTCAAAGAAATTGAAAGTTCGTTCAATTCTTCACCTTCACAAGTGGCGATGTCGCTCACCTGTTTTCTGGCTGGTTTAGCCTTAGGACAGCTGATTTATGGCCCTTTGGTCAGTAAACTCGGCAAACGTTATGCCCTGATCCTCGGCCTTGGCATTTTTGCCGCGTCCAGTGTTGCAATTGCCAATAGCGACTCGATACTGATGTTGAACATCGCTCGATTCTTCCAAGCCATTGGCGCCTGTAGTGCTGGCGTTATTTGGCAAGCGATTGTGGTCGAACAGTATGATGCCGAAAAAGCTCAGGGGATCTTCAGCAATATTATGCCATTAGTGGCATTGTCACCCGCATTAGCACCAATCCTTGGCGCTTATATTCTGAACGATTTTGGATGGCGTGCAATCTTTATCTCATTGTGTGTGATTGCCTTTTTATTGGTGCTGATGACCTTATACTTCGTGCCGAGCCATGCAGCGCATCAGGATGCTAAGCCAAGCGCAGTTTCCTACAAGCAGATTTTGAAAAATACCCGTTATTTAGGTAACGTAGTGATTTTTGGTGCGTGTTCAGGTGCGTTCTTTGCCTACTTGACGGTATGGCCGATTGTGATGGAGCAGCATGGCTATCAAGCAACCGAGATTGGCCTTAGCTTTATTCCGCAAACCATCATGTTTATTGTGGGCGGATACGCGAGTAAGTTATTGATAAAACGTATTGGTGCCGACCGTACACTCAACGTATTACTGGCAATGTTTGGACTCTGTGTTATCTCAATTGTATTTTTCACCTTATTAATGAAGATGGAAACTATTTTCCCACTGCTGATTTCGTTCTCGATACTTGCAGCGGCGAACGGGGCGATTTATCCCATCGTCGTGAACAGCGCCTTGCAACAATTTACCCAAAATGCGGCTAAAGCGGCAGGATTACAGAACTTTTTGCAAATCACTATCGCCTTTGGCGCCTCAAGCTTAGTCGCACTCTGGGCAAGCTCAGGAGAAGTTGCCATAGGTTGGGCCATTTTGAGCTGTTCATTAGTGGTGATCTTGGGTTACCTGTTAAAAACCGAACAAACATGGGCCGATTTTGCCAAACACTTTACTGCGCCGGATCCTGCTCGCCTTGGGATCAATGTGGATAAGAAGCAAAATCAAGCAGATTGAATGTAATACGAGCAGTTAGCGCAAAATTATCAGTTAGTGCTTTACAGTCAGTAAACTAACTTATATTATGCGCATCGTTCGGAGGGGTGGCAGAGTGGTTTAATGCACCGGTCTTGAAAACCGGCGTGGGTTTATAGCCCACCCAGGGTTCAAATCCCTGCTCCTCCGCCATATTCTACGGAAAAGCCATCAGCAATGATGGCTTTTTTGTTTTTGGAATTTCGAAAGTTGAACCCTAGGGTTCCTAATTCTAAGCGCCGCTCCTTGGCAATATTCCACAGATAACCCATTAGTAATGATAGCTTTTCTGTTTTGGAATTACGGGAGTTGAACCCTAGGGTTCCTAACGCTAACCGCAGTTCCACCACCAAATTCAGTCAAAAAGGCCGCTGATGACTTAGCGGCCTTTTTCTTTCGCAATAGATTTAATTTCCCATTAGCTAGGATTTTCAAATAGCAAAGCAGCTTAGGATAAGTAAGGCTAGGCTAAGCTAAGTGAGCTTATGCCTGATAAGACTTAGCGCAAAAGCTTCATAGGCAGGAACCGTTTCATTCCCCACCCATGTACTGTAGATGCAGGCAGGTTCGCTCAATATGAGTCCAAGAGCATCAACATAGTCGGCGCCGTTGACCACCAAGAACTGCTTTTTATAGGGCAACAACACCATCTGCGGTGATTGCTTTAAAAAAGCCTGCGCCTCATCAAAACCGCTTTACCAGTGATTGAGCAAGGTATCGCAGCGCCTGCTATGGAATAGGGTACCTAAGTCTTCACCGATGTGTGCTTGTCCCGATAACACTCTTTGACAGTGATTAAAATCAGTAAAACCGAGCTCACGAGCCAATAGGCTTTGGCAATGCTTAAGCTGAATATCCTGTTGCGTAAAACCTTGCTTATTCATCAAGGGGGCGAATTTATCCAGCGCCATTGCATCACCAGCGTGGCAGGCTTTAAGGCGCTTTTTAGCGAGGATTTTGACTTCAGTTAAGGCGCGTGCTGCTGGGGTAATTTGTTGTATCACAAACAATTCTCCTAAGTTTTATTGGCATCTCCGCTAAGCCAAACCTAATCAATTGTTGTGTCATACATTTGATGCGTACATCGAGATATGAGTCAGAGTGATGTCATCTTCTGCGGATAGGTGTCTCTGCAACCTGGCGCCATTATTCGACTTCTTACCGTTTGAGTCAAGCTAAGCGCAGCTTAGTTTTCCACACTCTTCCCCACCTAATCGTTACATGCTCAGCCTTAATGTTAAAAATTTTATCACTCAACAACTAAAATAATATTGTATTACCATTAACTCGTAGTAATATTGTAGTATGAAATGATATTCACTCTACCTGCGTAAACCGAATAGGGCGCAGACAAAATGAATGGGGATGCAAATGTCGAATGTTTTAGGGGCTTACGCGTTAGGGCTTGATTACGGCTCTGATTCAGTACGCGCGTTATTGGTGGATACCCAAACGGGCGCAGAAGTAGCAACCAATGTGGTGTACTACCCACGTTGGAAGAAGGGGCTGTTTTGCGAGCCCGCGAAGAATCAATTTAGACAACATCCCCTCGATTACATCGAAAGCCTTATCGAGGTAGTGCAAGGATTATGGGCAAAAGCCCCCAGTGGCGCCGCGCAAAGAGTCTGCGGGTTGAGTGTTGATACCACAGGTTCAACTCCCATTGCCGTCGACGAAGCTGGCGTTGCCTTAGCCTTAAAACCAGAGTTTGCGAATAACCCCAATGCCATGTTTTTGCTTTGGAAAGATCACAGCGCGATCCTCGAAGCTCAGCAAATTACCGCCGCAGCAAACAATGCAAGCGAAAATTACTTGAAATATGAAGGAGGGATTTATTCCTCTGAATGGTTTTGGGCCAAAGCGCTATTCGTACTGCGCCACGACACAGAAGTCAGACAAGCCGCCTATAGCTGGGTCGAGCACTGTGATTGGATCACCGCATTAATGACGGGCACCACACATCCAAAAGTCTTTAAAGCAGGGCGCTGCGCCGCTGGTCACAAAGTGATGTGGCATGAGTCATGGAATGGTTATCCGCCGAATGACTTTTTCGTTGGCATCGACCCTTTACTCGATGGTTTAAGAGACAAATTACCCCTTGAAACCTGCACATCCGACACGGTTTGTGGCCAGTTAACCCCTGAGTGGGCGCAGCATTTAGGACTATCGACCGAGGTTATCGTGTCTTTTGGCTCATTTGATTGCCACGCAGGCGCCGTTGGGGCCAATGTTAAGCCCTGCGTCTTAACTAAGGTGATGGGCACCTCTACCTGCGATATTACGGTCGCCAGTTATGAAGATATTGGAGAGCGTTGTATCAAAGGGATTTGCGGTCAGGTCGATGGTTCGGTATTGCCCGGCATGATTGGTCTTGAAGCGGGTCAGTCCGCCTTTGGCGATCTCTACGCTTGGTTTAGGGATCTCACCGCATGGCCGATGCAACAGCTCGACACTTCAGCGCTGTTTGATGACGACACCAGAGCCAAACTTATTCAGCAACTCGAGGCTGAAACCTTAACCGTGCTGGGCAATGCGGCCGCGAAACTCCCCGTTGGCGAGACGGGTATTGTCGCGCTGGATTGGATTAATGGACGTCGCACGCCCGATGCTGATCAATCCGTTGCCATGGCTATCACAGGCTTAACCATAGGCAGCCAAGCACCGCAAGTCTTCAAAGCCTTAGTGGAAGCCAGCGCCTATGGCGCACGGGCCATTATCGAGCGCTTCAAGCAGGAAGGCGTTTGCATTGACCATGTGGTCACTATAGGTGGGATCTCGAAAAAATCCGACTTTATTATGCAAACCTGCGCCGATGTGTGGAATTGCAACATCGACGTACTCGAGAGCGAGCAAAGCTGTGCTCTTGGCGCCGCCATTTATGCCGCAACCGCAGCCGGGGTTTATCCCGATGTGTTGAGTGCCCAAGCCGCGATGGCCTCAAGCGTTGCGAAAACCTATCAACCGAATCCTGAAAACGCACAGAAATATCAAGCGCTTTATCAAGCGTACTTAGCCCTTGGCCACTATGTTGATGGAGCAAAATGAGATGTCTTTTTTAGAGCTAAAACGCGAAGTCTACGAAGCCAACATGGAGCTTGAGAAACGCAAACTGGTGACTTACACCTTTGGCAACGTTTCACAAATTGACCGTCAACTGGGCGTGATTGGTATCAAGCCCAGCGGCGTGCCCTATGAAGATTTGAAGGTTGAAGACATTGTGATTGTTGACCTTGAGAATCAAATCGTAGAAGGGCGCATGCGTCCTTCATCCGATACCAAAACACACACCTATTTGTATCGCCAGTGGCAGAGTATTGGTGGCATTACCCATACCCATTCGACCTATGCCACCGCCTGGGCGCAGGCGCAGATAGCGATTCCCTGCTTAGGCACGACACAGGCCGATTATGTGTACGGTGAAATCCCATGCACAGCAGTGATGCGCAACGATCAGATCAGCCGCGACTACGAAGAAGAAACCGGCGTGCAGATCCTCGATTGTTTCGCCGACCGAGATCCCAACGAGTCGCCCATGGTGATAGTGGCAGGCCACGCGCCGTTCACTTGGGGCGCGAATGCAGCTAAATCTGTGTACCACGCCGTGTTGCTCGAAGAAATCGCTCGGATGGCGTATCTCACCAAAACCTTATCACCAGGTATCAGTCAGTTAAAACAAGAGCTTATTGATAAGCATTATTTGCGTAAGCATGGAAAAGACGCTTATTACGGCCAAAGCAAGTAATTGCCAGTCGGGTCTCATTTCAAACTAGAGAGAGTAATATGAAAGCCTTCAAACAAAAACAAGTGTGGTTTATCACAGGGTCACAGGATTTATACGGCCCGAAGGTATTAGAGCAAGTCGCTAAAAACAGTGAGCAAATTGTTCATGGCTTTAATGAATCATCCGCCATTTCCATCGAAGTGGTGTATAAGCCAACCGTAAAATCCCCACGGGAAATTCACGCCGTATGCCAAGCGGCCAACAGCGATGAAAACTGTGTTGGCGTTATTCTGTGGATGCACACTTTCTCTCCCGCCAAGATGTGGATTGCTGGCCTTAATGAATTAAGCAAGCCATTCATGCACTTACACACTCAGTTCAATGCCGAGCTCCCTTGGAGCGAAATCAACATGAACTACATGAACACCCATCAAAGTGCTCACGGTTGCCGCGAATTTGGTTTTATAGGCACTCGTATGCGTAAAGAGCGCAAAGTGGTTGTGGGTCACTGGCAATCGAGCGATGTACAGGCACAAATCGATGATTGGTGCCGCGCAGCGGCGGGTTGGCACGAGAGCCAAAACCTGCGTATCGCCCGCTTTGGTGACAACATGCGTCAAGTGGCCGTGACCGAAGGCGACAAGGTTGCCGCACAAATTCAATTCGGTTACGAAGTGCACGCCTATAGCTTAGGTGAACTTAATGAAGCGATTGCAGCTATTGCCGAAGGCGATGTAACCGCACAGCTCGATCGTTACGCCAGTGAATACCAAGTGGGTAACGAACTTTTTGGTGATGAATACCAATTAGACCGTTTAAGAAAAGAAGCCAAGATTGAACTCGGCTTAACCCAATTCTTAACCCAAGGTCAATTTGGTGCCTTTACCAACTGCTTCGAAAACCTGACTGGTATGACAGGATTACCGGGACTCGCTACCCAACGTCTGATGGCGAACGGTTTCGGTTACGGCGGCGAAGGTGACTGGAAAACGGCTGCCATGGTGCGCATTATGAAGGTGATGGGCCAAGGCCGTGCCGGTGGTACTTCATTTATGGAAGACTACACCTATAACTTTGGGGCGACTGACCAAGTTCTTGGTGCCCACATGTTAGAAGTCTGCCCATCCATTGCCGCGGCAAAACCGCGTTTAGAAGTTCACCGCCATACCATTGGTGTGCGTTGTGACGTGCCACGTCTGTTATTTACTGGTAAAGCGGGCCCAGCAATCAACGTATCGACTATCGATTTAGGCAACCGTTTCCGCATCATTATCAATGAATTAGATACAGTGACACCACCACAGGATCTGCCAAATCTGCCTGTCGCGTCTGCGCTATGGGAGCCTCGTCCGAATTTAGCAGTTGCCGCAGCAGCTTGGATCCACGCCGGTGGTGCTCATCACTCAGCTTATAGCCAAGCCATCACCACGGATCAGATTGTCGACTTTGCCGAAATGGCCGGCGCTGAACTGGTTATCATCGATGCCGACACTAAGATCCGCGAGTTTAAGAATGAACTTCGCCAAAATTCCGTTTATTACGGTTTAGCAAGAGGGTTATAATTCTTGCGCAGGAACAAAGCCGCCCTCGGGCGGCTTTCATTTTTCTGGAACCATTCATTTCATAGGGTTAACACAGATGTATACAGAATTTGACGGCATTATCTTCGATATGGATGGCACCTTAGTCGACAGTGGTCAGTTGCATGAACAGGCATGGCGACAAACCTTAAAGCACTTTGGGATCCCGGTAGAGCCAGCCTTGATGCGCTCGTTAGCGGGCGTGCCTACTATTGGCACCTTAGAGATTCTGATCGCCCATTTTGGCGTCACGCCTACGGCCAGTTGCGAAGCCATGAACGAGTATAAAGAAGCCCTAGTGCGCGACACTATGCATTTATATGTCAAACCGACGGCATTAGCCGAATTTGCCAAGCAGAATCAGGGCAAACGCCCAATGGCGGTCGGCACAGGGGCCTACACAGAGGAAGCCATTCAAATCTTAACCCTGTGTGGATTGTTGGAATTAGTCGATTATGTGGTGGGGGCTGACCAAGTCGCGTCACCCAAACCTGCGCCTGATACTTTTTTACGCTGCGCCGAGCTGATGGGCATAGCGCCAGAGCGCTGCATCGTATTTGAAGATGCGAAGGCGGGCATCCAAGCCGCCGAAGCGGCGGGGATGTTTGTGGTCGATGTGCATGCTGAATTACAGATTGAAAATGACTATTTTCTAAGCGCTCAATAGCCGTTGCGAGCTTGTCCAATCACTGGCTAAAACGCAAAATTAGGCTTTACAATGTAAAAGTTTGGGGTAAGGTAGGGACAATGAGTTTGAGGAAATCCCCATAAATTCTTAGCGTTAACAAAATTTTTATTACCTTTAGCATGAAAGGTAGTATCATAACATTTGTTTATCAGCGTTAAGTACCTTATCCAGCTGATTGGATTGAGCACAGAGATAGAGAGTTAAAGAGGGCACTATGGCAAATCAGGCAAATAACCGTCCGCAGAATATCCATAACTGGGTGGCAAGCGAATTAGGTTCCCGCATTGTGGGCGGCTTTTATGCGCCAGGTGAATATATCCCTAACGAAAATGCTATCTGTGAAGAGCTGGAAGTATCACGCACCTCTTTAAGGGAAGCCTTTAAGGTGCTCACAGCAAAAGGGCTTATCGAGTCTCGCCCTAAGCTTGGCACTCGAATTCGTGAGCGTCGCCACTGGAATATGTTTGATCCGGTGATCTTAAACTGGTTTTCCCAATCGAAACCTTCCCCTGAGTTTTATACTTCGCTCTATGAAATTCGTGCCGTGTTTGAACCCGCTGCGGCGGAACTGGCTGCCAAGAAACGCACCCCAGAGCAGCTTGAGGTGATTGCGGCTGCTTATGCCAAGATGGAAGCGGCCGAATTAGGTACGGATGAAGTGTATACCTCGGATATCGATTTCCACATGGCGATTTTAGATGCGACCAATAACGAGTTTATGGTATCCCTCGGCGTGTCGATTCAATCTGCGTTGCTCGAAATCTTTAGACTCAGTAGCACAATTCAGGATGACTTTATCCAATCCCTCCCTGGCCACAAAGCCATTTACACTGCGATTGCCGCAGGGGACAGTGAAGGCGCGAAAGCCGAGATGAATAAATTACTCTCGACGTCTCAAGATACAGTGCATAAAAATATCGTGCATAAATAACGGCTTGCTTCAATTTTTAACGCCGCTTTACTGCAAATATAAAAGGTGAACTTAGGTTCACCTTTTTTACTTTGGAGCGAGTAAAAAATAGGATTACTGCGGCTCGTTGATGCCTTCGCTTGTCATATGAATACGCTGTAGGGTGCCATCGGCATTGTAATGCAGCGGGTCAATTGCCACCGAACGTCTAAACTCACCGCCGCCATCCTGCGATGCGCCGGTATGGTAGATAAAGTAGGATTTACCTTTAAATTCAATAATCGCTTGATGGTTTGTCGGCGAGTTGCCCGCCACTTCATTTAAGATGCCTTGGTACTTCCACGGCCCCTGAATGCTATCACTGGTCGCATAGGCAATTTTTTCAGGGAAGCCTGAAGCGTATGAAAGATAATAGGTTTTATCTTTTTTATGTACCCAAAGTGCTTCGGTAAAGTTTGGAATATCAATCGAGTGAATTGGGCCATCGAGTTCAATCATATTGGCTTTTAACTTGGCAAATCTTGGCTTAGTGTTGCCCCAAAACAGATAGGCTTGCTTATCATCGTCGATAAATACCGCAGGGTCGATATCATCCCAATCAATCTCAGTATCTGTGGTCATATCATTGGTGATAATGGCACTGCCGCGGGCATCCTTGAAGGGGCCGAGTGGACTATCTGCAACCGCGACACCTATGGCAAAACCATTGATTTTGTTGTGCCTTGCCGTGACATACCAGTAAAACTTACCTTCTTTTTCAATCACATGGCTTGCCCATGCATCTCCTTTTGCCCAGCTGAAATCCTTCACCGATAACTTGCTACCGTGGGCCGTCCAGTTGTGCATATCCTTAGAGCTAAAAACGAGCCAATCATGCATTTCAAAGAAGGTACGATTGTCCTTTGCAACATCATGGCCAGTATAAAGATAGACAGTATCTTGGTGCACTATAGCGGCAGGATCGGCGGTAAATACATCCGTAAACAAAGGGTTAGCAGCAATTGCCGCTGTACTGGCCGTGGTGATCAATGCCAAACAAGCACTCACACAAATACTAGAAAATGCCTTTTTCATACTTCCTCTATTGTTTTTTGATATTTTAGTATTATAGTAATACCAATACTTTTACGTGCTAGCAATATTAAAGTACAAATTGTTAACTCAGGGCATAGCGTGCGTTTGATCTTAAAAAGCTGAGTATTGTACGAATCGCTCAATAGGTCGGGCAGGGCACGTGCTTTGGAAGACGAAGGTGTCATATGAATAATAAAAAACCGAAAACACTTCGTTCGGCAAGCTGGTTTGGTAGTGATGATAAAAATGGCTTTATGTACCGCAGTTGGATGAAAAACCAAGGCATACCAGAGCATCACTTTCAAAATAAGCCTGTGATTGGTATTTGTAATACCTGGTCAGAATTGACGCCCTGCAATGGTCACCTGCGGGAACTGGCCCAAAGAGTAAAGAATGGCATTCGGGAAGCGGGTGGCATTCCGGTGGAGTTCCCCGTGTTTTCAAATGGCGAGTCCAATTTGCGCCCTAGCGCCATGTTAACGCGTAACCTTGCGGCTATGGACACGGAAGAAGCCATTCGTGGCAATCCCATCGACGGTGTTGTGCTGTTAGTGGGCTGCGATAAAACGACTCCGGCTTTATTGATGGGCGCGGCCAGTTGTGATTTACCGACGATAGTCGTCACGGGTGGTCCCATGCTCAATGGTAAGCATAAGGGCAAGGATGTGGGTTCTGGCACACTCGTGTGGGAACTGCATCAAGAATATAAAGCAGGCAACATCAGCCTCGCCGCATTTATGAATGCCGAAGCGGATATGTCACGCTCAACGGGCACCTGTAACACTATGGGTACGGCATCGACTATGGCCTGTATGGTGGAAACCCTCGGCGTGAGTTTGCCACACAATGCCGCCATTCCTGCGGTGGATTCTCGCCGCCAAGTGTTGGCCCATATGTCGGGAATGCGAATTGTTGATATGGTCAAAGAGGATTTGACCTTAAGTAAAATTTTAAGCCGTGATGCTTTTATCAATGCCATCAAAGTCAATGCTGCCATTGGTGGTTCAACTAACGCCGTTATCCATTTAAAGGCCATTGCCGGCAGGATAGGGGTTGAGCTGTCACTCGATGACTGGCGCCATGGTTACACTGTACCGACCATAGTGAATCTTAAGCCTTCGGGTCAGTACTTAATGGAAGACTTTTACTACGCAGGTGGGCTACCCGCAGTATTAAGGCAGCTGTTTGAGCATGATTTACTGAGTAAAAACACGCTCACCGTCAATGCTGCTAGCCTCTGGGACAATGTTAAAGAGGCGCCTTGTTATAACCAAGAGGTGATTATGTCACTTGAAAATCCCTTGGTTGAAAATGGTGGCATTCGCGTACTGCGCGGCAATCTCGCGCCTCGCGGCGCAGTAATCAAACCCTCCGCCGCCAGCGCGCACCTGATGCAACACCGTGGCAAAGCGGTTGTGTTTGAAAGTTTTGATGATTACAACGCCCGCATCGGCGATCCGGAATTGGATATCGATGAAAACAGCATTATGGTGCTTAAAAACTGTGGTCCTAAGGGATATCCGGGCATGGCCGAGGTCGGCAATATGGGACTTCCACCTAAGCTGTTGAAAAAAGGAATTAAAGACATGGTGAGGATTTCTGATGCGCGCATGAGTGGCACCGCCTTTGGTACCGTTGTTCTCCATGTTGCGCCAGAAGCACAAGCCCTTGGGCCGCTCGCCGCAGTACAAAATGGTGACATGATTGAACTGGATACTTTTGCAGGAAAGTTACAGCTGGAGATCAGTGACCAAGAGTTACAGGCGCGCCTAGCAAAACTCGCGACAGTGAAATCCATTCCAATCAATGGTGGTTATCTCTCGCTCTTTAAAGACCATGTGCTCCAAGCGGATGAGGGATGTGATTTTGATTTTCTCGTGGGATGTCGAGGTGCAGAGATACCCGCACATTCCCATTAAATATGAACTCGTTTTCTTTTATAATGAAACCAAATAATTATTTTAATAAAAGGTTGAGTTATGAAGTTGACTAATCAATACCCGAGTTTACAAGGTAAGACCATTTTTATCAGTGGCGGTGGTACGGGTATTGGGGCTTGCTTAGTACGGTCTTTTTTAGAGCAGGGCGCTAAGGTGGCATTTGTCGACATTTTAGTTGAGGAGTCGACTCAACTTGTCACAGGCCTTAAGCAGACTCAGCCTGACGCCAGTGTGAAATTTTATCACTGTGATCTTGTCGATGTAGTTGCGCTTAAAAGCGTCATTGCTCAGGTTGAAGACGATTTAGGCCCTATCTCAGTATTGATTAACAATGCCGCGTGCGATGAAAGGCATAGCATAGATGAAGTCACGCCAGAATATTGGGACCAATGTTTAAATACCAATTTGCGGCACTACTTTTTTGCCGTACAAGCGGTCAGGCCGCAAATGCAGCGGCTCGGCGGGGGTTCTGTTATCAACTTTGGCTCGATGAGTTGGCACAATCGTCAAGCGGGAATGGCAGGATATACGGCCTCAAAAGCTGGTGTCATGGGCTTAACTCGAGGTTTAGCCGCCGATTTAGGCAAAGATAAAATCCGGATTAATACCTTAACGCCGGGTTGGGTGATGACAAAACGTCAACTCACACACTGGGTAGATAAAGATACGGCAAAACATATCGAAAATAACCAATGTATTAAAGAATATGTAATGCCCGAAGATATTGCTGCTATGGCGTTATTTTTAGCAGCAGATGATAGCAAACTCTGCACCGCACAAAATTTTATTGTCGATGGTGGTTGGATTTAAATATCACAATAAAATTTCAGTTCATTGAATAATGAGGTGAGTGCTGAGTTTATTTTTAAATAAAAGGTAAAGCACTCACCATGCAACTCTCCGTCTCTAAAAAAAATGTAAAACATGCCGCATTTGCGGATGAATTACAATTAGTCACCCTTACCAATAGCCACGGGCTTGAAGTGGTTCTATCAAATTACGGCGCTAGCATTTGGTCGGTAAAGCTTTATGGCAAAGATGAGCAACCTATTTCATTAAGTCTTGGCTATCAAGATATTAAAGATTGGGCGACTAATCCGTATTATTTTGGTATTACTGCCGGCCGTGTCGCGAATCGTATTGGTAAAGCACAATTTCCTTTAGCAGGTAAAACGATTCAATTAGTAGCCAACGAAGGCAATAACCAACTTCACGGCGGACCTAAAGGATTAAGCCATTGCACTTGGCAGGTTGAGACTTTGCAGAACAGTGACAGTGTGGTGGCGGTTTTCAGCATTACCAGTCCCGATGGCGATCAAGGATTTCCGGGTAATCTTGCCATTAAGCTAGAATACCGCCTCAATGAAAACAATGAATTAATCCTAAGTTATCACGCCTCTTGCGATCAAACCACACCCGTCTGTTTAACCAATCATGCCTACTGGAATCTTGCCTCAAACAAACAGCAAGGTATTTTGGAGCATGAGTTAACCATCCATGCCAGCCATATTCTTGCCCTAGATAATGAACAGATCCCAACCGGCGAATTAATCTTAGTCGACGATAGCGCCTACGATTTCAAACAACCAAAGGCAATTGCCGCAGATATTAAGCAATTAGCTAATGGTTATGATCATTATTTTGTGATGGATAGAAATCCTGACAATAAAAACAGTTTGCAGACAATTGCAGTGTTAAAAGATCCGCTTTCTGGCCGAGAACTCGAAATTAGTACCACGGAAGTCGGCGTGCAATTTTACAGCGGTAACTTTCTCGATGGCAGCCATATTGACGATGAAGGTTATAGCATTAATCAATTCCATGGGCTCTGTTTAGAAACCCACGGTTATCCGAATGCGGTCAATATTGATCATTTTCCGAATGTCATGCTTGAGGCAAATACTCAATATCAACAAATTACGGTACATAAGTTTAAGAATATTTAATTCAATAAAGGCGAAATAATATTTATTTATACGAGTTAGCCTGCTGATTTTAGCAGGCTAGGGGATCTCTGTTACCTAAAGTTATAAAGGGAATAATAATGAAACATAATAAAATCATTACCGCATTGGGATTATGGGCTGTAAGTGCCACTTGTGCCTACGCCACTACGGTAGGCTTTTCACAGGTTGGGTCTGAGAGTGGTTGGCGAACGAGCTTCAGTGAAGCTGTTAAAGCTGAGGCCAAACAGCGGGGTATAGATTTAAAATTTGCCGACGCTCAGCAAAAACAAGAGAACCAAATCAAAGCCGTGCGTAGCTTTATCGCCCAAGGCGTGGATGCCATTATTATCGCGCCTGTAGTGGAAACAGGCTGGAAGCCAGTGCTGAGAGAAGCGAAACGCGCCAACATCCCTGTAGTGATAGTAGACCGTAATATCAAGGTCGATGATGATTCCCTATTCCTCACCCGTATCGCCTCCGACTTTACCGAAGAAGGCCGCAAGATTGGCCAATGGCTCATGGATAAAACCCAAGGCAACTGTGATATCGCCGAATTACAGGGCACAGTCGGGGCAACCGCAGCGATTGATCGCGCCACTGGTTTTAACCAAGTGATTGCCAATTATCCCAATGCCAAGATTGTTCGCAGCCAAACCGGCGAATTTACCCGTGCTAAGGGTAAAGAAGTGATGGAAGGTTTCCTCAAGGCCCAAAACGGTCAGCCACTGTGCGCCGTGTGGGCGCATAACGATGAAATGGCCCTGGGTGCCGTGCAAGCCATTAAAGAAGCAGGTTTAAAACCGGGCAAAGATATTCTGATCGTCTCCGTGGACGGTGTGCCCGATTACTTTAAGGCCATGGCCGATGGTGATGTGAACGCCACGGTTGAACTTAGCCCTTACTTAGGTGGCCCAGCGTTTGATGCTATCGATGCGTACCTTAAGGGCAATAAGGAGCAGCCTAAGCTTATCAGCACCACGGGTGACGTATTTACCCAAGAAACCGCTGCCGCCGAGTACGAAAAGCGTCGCCATCAATAGTCAGATTGACGCTTTCTTGGGGAATAGCTATGAGCCTTATTTTAGAACTCAAGCAGATCAGTAAGCACTATCCGGGCGTAAAAGCCCTTGAGGATGTGAGTTTGCGGTTATTTGCGGGGGAAGTTCACGCCCTGCTCGGCGAAAACGGTGCGGGTAAATCGACGCTGGTGAAAGTGATGACAGGCGCCCAGTCAAAAGATATGGGCGACATCCTCTTTCTTGGCGAGCCGCAACATTTCAACACACCAATGGATGCGCAAAAGGCAGGGATCAGCACGGTTTATCAGGAGGTGAACTTAGTGCCTAACCTGACCGTGGCACAAAATTTGTTCCTCGGTTACGAACCGCGCCGTCTTGGGCTGATCCATTTCAAAAAAATGTATGCCGATGCGCGCGCAGTGTTAACCCAGTTTAAGCTGGATATCGATGTTAGCGCGCCGCTGTCGGACTATTCCATCGCGGTGCAACAACTCATTGCCATCGCCCGCGGTGTTGCCATGTCGGCCAAGGTATTAGTGCTCGATGAGCCTACGGCGAGCTTAGATGCCACAGAAGTCCAAGTGCTATTTGGGATCTTAAACCAGCTCAAAGCCAAGGGTGTGGCTATTGTTTTTATCACACACTTCCTCGATCAGGTTTATCAGATAAGCGATCGCATTACCGTACTGCGTAATGGGCGATTTATCGGCGAATATCTGACGGCCGAATTACCACAGCCTAAGCTGATTGAAGCTATGCTCGGGCGTTCTTTGCAGGAGCAATTGATTGATAAACAGGAAAAGGAGCGCACCGTCACCCGCGCTGAGGCTGTGCTCTTGTCCCTCAAAGATGTGTCGGTAAAAGGTTCAATCCAATCGATGAATCTTACCGTACCTAAGGGGCAGGCGGTCGGGCTTGCGGGTCTTTTAGGATCGGGGCGCAGCGAAGTCTGTAACGCCGTATTTGGGCTGGATTTAGTCGATAGCGGCAGTATTCATTTGGCGGGGCAGAAACTCAAGTTGTCGCAACCCGTGGATGCGATCAGCGCCGGGATCGCCCTGTGCCCTGAAGATCGTAAGATTGACGGCATTATCGGCCCTTTGTCTATCCGTGAAAACATCATCCTCGCGCTGCAGGCACGTATCGGTTGGTGGCGGTATTTATCTAAAGCTCGGCAGCAGGAAATTGCCCAGTTCTTTATCAATAAATTACAGATTGCAACCCCAGATGCGGATAAACCCATAGAACAGTTGAGTGGCGGTAATCAGCAGAAGGTGATCCTCGCGCGTTGGTTAGCCATAGAGCCGATTTTATTGGTACTGGATGAGCCGACCCGTGGCATCGATATTGGTGCCCACGCTGAAATCGTCAAGCTTATCAGAAGCCTGTGTGATGACGGCATGTCACTATTGGTCGCATCGTCCGAGCTTGATGAGCTTGTGGCCTTTTCAAATAAAGTCGTGGTGCTACGCGACAGATATGCAGTACGTGAACTTTCAGGCGCGGAACTGACCTCGCAACATGTAATGCAAGCGATTGCGGAGGGATAAATGAAAAACTCTGTCCAAACCCTATCGACCGAATCATTTTCGCCTGAGTCGAACTCATCTGAGCGACAACGGATGCAGGAAAGCCACAAAACCATGGTTCAAGAAAAAAATGCCCGTTACCAAGCGGGCAAGTCGACCTCCATTGGTCGATACCTCTGGCCACTCTTGGCTTTAGGTATTCTGTTACTTGCCAATCTGTTTATTGATAGCAGTTTCTTTAATATCAGCTATCAAGACGACAGACTCTATGGCTCTTTGATTGATATCTTAAATCGCAGTGCACCCGTGGCGCTGCTCTCCATTGGCATGAGTCTCGTGATTGCCACTGGCGGTATTGACCTGTCGGTTGGTGCCGTGATGGCGATTGCGGGCGCCGTTTGCGCGAATCTACTGTTAGTGCCGGATTTAAGCTTAGTCATCGTCATTGCTGCAGGCCTGAGTATTGGGCTCTTAGCCGGTTGTATTAATGGCGGTCTGGTGAGTTTCTTAGGCATTCAACCGATTGTCGCAACCTTGTTGCTTATGGTGGCAGGGCGCGGTGTTGCTCAGCTTATCAACCAAGGGCAAATTATCACCTTCCAGCACCCAGGCTTTGCCGCTATTGGCGTGGGCCAGTTTTTAGGCCTGCCGATGCCAGTGTGGATTGTGATTGGGATGCTGATCTTTAGCCAATTACTGCTACGTAAAACCGCCTTAGGGCTGTTTATCGAAGCGGTGGGCTGTAATGCCAAGGCGAGTCGTTACCTTGGGATCAACGATAAATCCATCAAACTGTTTGCCTATGCCATTGCGGGTCTGTGCGCGGCATTGGCCGGCATGATCAGCACCGCCGATATCCAAGGTTCAGATGCGAATAATGCCGGACTGTGGCTTGAGCTCGATGCCATATTAGCAGTGGTTATTGGCGGCGCCGCACTCACGGGCGGGCGTTTCTCCTTGATTCTGTCGGTCGTCGGCGCGCTGATCATCCAAACCTTAGCGACCACCATTATCGTCAGCGGTTTACCCGCTAAATTTAACTTGCTGATCAAGGCCATCGTTATCCTGACCGTGCTGCTGTTGCAATCGGCTAAATTTAGGCGCCAATTGTCGGCGCTATTCAAATCCAAGCGCCAAGCGGATGCAAAACCAGCAGAAAAGGGCACAAGTGCAAAAGTCAGCACAGCGACAGGAGAAAAACCATGATAGCAAGACGTTTTATCCCGCTGTGGATCACCGCCTCATTGCTGCTGACGATGTTTCTGGTCGGCACCTTTCAGTTTGACGGTTTTGCCAGCGGCCGAGTAGTCACCAACCTGTTGCGTGATAATGCTTTTTTACTTATCACCGCATTAGGCATGACCTTAGTGATTATCTCCGGGGGCATTGATCTTTCAGTTGGCGCCGTCATCGCCTTAAGTGGGGTTGTCAGCAGTTTATTGATCACTGAGTACCAGTGGCATCCATTGTTGGCCTTTACGGTTATCTTGCCCCTTGGCACGCTGTTTGGCGCACTCATGGGCAGCATTATCCATGTGTATAAGTTGCAGCCTTTTATCGTGACGCTTGCGGGCATGTTCCTTGCGCGGGGCTTAGCGACGACGCTCAGTGAAGAGTCGATTGCCATTGACCATCCATTTTACGATGCGGTGGCCGAGATAAGCATTGCACTACCAGGCAATGCTGCGCTCGATTTAAGCTCACTGATCTTTATTCTGTTTTTTGTGATTATCGCCATTGTGATGCATTACAGCCGTTTCGGCACCAATGTGTATGCCATTGGTGGCAATCAACATTCTGCTGAACTAATGGGGATTTCCATCGCTAAAACCACTATCAGTATTTACGCCATCAGTAGCTTTCTGGCAACGCTGGCGGGCATTGTCTTTACCTTTTACACCTTCTCTGGCTATGCGCTTGGCGCCATTGGCGTCGAACTGGATGCCATTGCGGCCGTGGTCATTGGCGGCACGTTACTGACGGGCGGCAGTGGATTTGTGCTCGGCACTGTACTTGGAGTGATTTTGATGGGGGTGATCCAAACTTATATCACCTTCGATGGCAGCTTAAGCAGTTGGTGGACCAAGATTGTTATCGGACTCTTATTGTTCTTTTTCATCCTATTACAGAAACTCTTGAATGGACGCAAAAAACAACATGGATAATCGTCAACCTAACCTGTCGGTCTTTCGGCGCTTGCCTTTGACCTGTGGCTTACTCGCCGCATTGGCACTGCCATTAGCGCAAGCCGTGCCTGTGCTTGAGATTAGCCGCGCACAATCCCACAGCGCCACGGCGCAAGCCCTCGATGCGAAGGCGCCCTTTATCGAGAGAAGGGCGGATCCTTGGGTGATCCGCGATGATGACGGCAGTTACTACTTTATTGCCTCTGTGCCTGAGTTTGACCGCATCGAACTTCGCCACGCCAAAACCATAGATGGTTTACGCCAAGCAACGCCTAAAACCCTGTGGCGCAAGCATGAAACTGGCCCCATGAGTATCGATATTTGGGCGCCAGAGCTGCACAAAATCGATGGTCGCTGGTATATCTATTTTGCGGCCAGCAATAAGGATGTGCGTTTTCATAACCGCATGTTTGTCTTAGGCCTTGAGGGTGACTCGCCGATGACGGGCCAATGGCAAGAGCTAGGTAAATTACAGTCGGCGCAGGATGCCTTTTCCCTCGATGCGACCAGCTTTAGCCTGAAGGGCGAGCGTTATTTTATTTGGGCGCAGCAGGATAAGGCCAAGCGTTACAACACCGGTTTAGTGATTGCCAAAATGCTCTCACCAACTCAACTCTCTGATAACGAAGCCATTATCAGCGAGCCCTTATTGGATTGGGAACGTTTAGGCTTTAAAGTCAACGAAGGCGCTGCGGTGTTGGTTAAAAACGGTAAAGTCTTCGTGACCTATTCCGCCAGTGCCACGGACGACCGTTATGCCATGGGGCTATTATGGGCCGATGAAAATGCCGATTTACTCGATCCCAAGAGTTGGCATAAATCGCCAAGCCCAATCTTTACCACTGAGCCTAGCCTGAATCGTTTTGGTCCTGGCCATAATAGTTTTGTGCTGGCAGAGGATGGTAAAACCGAGCTGATGTTTTACCATGCTCGTAATTACCTTGAGCTGCAGGGGACACCATTGACTGACGGTAATAGACACACATACTACCGCGCCATTCGCTGGTCGGCGGACGGTTTCCCAGTATTTGATAATCAGCAGAGCGATAGCCAAACCCTGCATCAGCAAGACACGCAATCCCGCGAATAAGCGAAATGCGTTTAACAGACACGAACCGCACACTTAAGTAATCGAAATAGACAGGTTTTCCATGATAAGAGCAACAAACAGCCCCCTAGTCGAGCAGCGCGCCGATCCCTTTGTGTATCGACATAGCGACGGTTATTACTACTTTACGGGCTCTGTTCCGACCTACGATCGGATTGAACTGCGTAAATCCAAGACCTTAGACGGCTTGAAAGACGCCCAAACCTTCGATATCTGGTTTAAACACCAAAGCGGCCCGATGAGCCGCCACGTATGGGCACCCGAGATCCATTATATCGACGGCAAATGGTACATCTACTTTGCGGCCAGCGAAGAAGAAAATATTTGGGCCTTACGCCCCTATGTGCTTGAGTGCCAAGGGCAAGATCCCTTGAATGATGAATGGATTGAACTTGGCATGATGCAGGCGGCCGATGGTGATAATAAGTCATTTATCGACTTTTCCTTAGATGCGACCATTTTTGAAAACAACGGTAAGCGTTACTTCTGCTGGGCGGAGAAAACCGGCGGTCAATTTGCGGCATCCAACCTTTATTTAGCGGAAATGGCATCGCCCATCAAGTTAAAGACGGCGCAATTCATGCTCACCACCCCAGATTACGATTGGGAACGAGTCGATTTTTGGGTTAACGAAGGGCCTGCAGTGCTTAAACATCAGGGGAAAATTTTTATTACTTTCTCGGCCAGCGCCACAGGTGCTTGTTATTGCATGGGTTATATGGAGGCCGATGAGCATGCTGATTTGCTCGATCGTAACTCATGGAAGAAAACCCGCCAGCCAGTGCTGTGCACTGATGTCGACAAGCAAATCTTCGGCCCTGGTCATAACAGTTTCACCGTGGCTGAAGATGGCGTAACGCCCATCTGTGTGTACCATGCCCGTGATTATGAACATGCAGAGGGCGACCCAAGTGTGGTACCTAACACAGATACCCGTCCATTAGCGCAAATAATTAAAGATCCACTCTATGATCCCAATCGCCATGCGCGAACGTTAGCGGTGTCATTTGATGAGAGCGGGCGTCCCTTGTTCAACCTCTACTAATTGATTTGCCACCACATATGATGTGATACCCGCGGGGCATGCTTCAGCAGCCCCGCTTTTTTATGCCTGACTGAAGCGCTATTGCTGCTTAGGTGAAGCGCTATTGTTTAGGATCGCACGCAAAACAAGCTATTCCAATCACTTAACCGATGCAACCTTTGAACCTATTGATGTTATATTACCGCCCGAGCATTCACATTGTGGGCAGAAGTACTGCCTGCGTGTGAAAGTGAATGTCAGTGATGATGATTTTGCCAAGTTCGAGGAGTAGGGAAATGGCGATAAACAAGGACAAACTTAGTGCAAATATTGAAGCAAGAATGGATGAATTTACTCAGGAAATAACACAGGCACTTGCGAAATATTACGATTGGTGGCTGTCAGAATATCCGGCGCAGACCCTCTACGGTTTTTGCTTGTACAGCACGCCCTTAGTGGAATATTTAGGCGTCACCCTTTTCACCGAGGAAGGCCTGACGGCCGTCGCAGAGCAATATCAAAACGCTCATCGTTTTCGGCATAAATCCCTCGCACAGCTTAAGCAAACGCTGCGCTGGTCGGCCTGCGACTCTCCACATCACAATGAAAATGAAGACATTTTTGAGGCAGTTAACGACAAACTTCAATTGCTGCTTGAGGACGCTGAAGCGCTTGAGTCCGAAGAGGCATTTGATGCTTACCTTAAAGCCTTGTACGCCATATTAGTCAGGGCGCTCAATGAGGTTAAAGCCATGCGCCCGCTAAACCCGCAGGCAATATTGTTCTCCGTCTGGTTTGGCGATCAAAGCGATGTTGATATCGATTATTTTGTTCAAAGTTGCAATAACAAAGAGATGGCCGCTAGTTTTTATCAGCAATGGCGTTGAATATTGCTAACAAAAATTTTCAACACAACTTGCTTATTTCGTCTGTTACCTACGAGGTCCCACTCAATATTGACAGGTAGTGGCTGATATTTACGGCGAGTCGCATAGGCCACCAGCAAACATCAGGTAGTGCCAAGCGTAGAAACTCTGGGTAAGGGGATAAAAACAAGGGAAAGCGTTTCACTTTCCCTTATCTGAATCAGTGTTTTGAGCCCGAGTTTTTATATGAGCTCGGGATGCTCGCTTACTGAGTCGAGGTTGGCTCGCTTTTTAGCAGGCGCACCTCATATAAACCGCCAGCAATCGAGCCCGGTTTTGCCACAAATTTCACCCTGAAGGGCACTGTACTATCCAAAAGCATATCGGCGGGAATAGGGTAGTCGACACTATAAAATGTTGGCCCCTTATCGGCAGGCAGAGTGACTTCGGCAAGGCGTTTATCGTTGATCAAAATATCAAAACGTCGCCCTGCATCCAAACCAAAGTAAGTTAAGCGCAATATGGGTTGCGGTTCACCTTTGGCATCGAGTTGATAGCTAAACCAATCCTGGGCATGGCGCCAATGGCGATTACCATTAAGGCCCGCTTCACTCTTTGATGCCTTAAAGAAATGATCCGACTCAGGTTGCTGCTCACCGGGCTGCACACTATCTAAGGTTTGCGCCATCAGCTTGGCTTCCATCTGGGCTTTTTGAGCTAACGCTTGCTGTTTCTGCTGCCATTCATCGGGAGCGCTCTGGCCAAAATACAAGGTATAGCGGCTGTCATGCAGACGAAAGAAGGGGATCAGCGTGATTGGGCTCGCTTGATTTGTACGAGCTTTCCCGGTGGTAAATTGCAACTGACTCATGGGCTCACGGCGGATATCGGTTAAAAAGCGGGTACCATCGCTGATAAAAATCGGCGCCTGACTGGGTTCGCACATAGGGCCACTGGCAATATGCCCAATGCGACTGGCATCACCGATAAAATTTAAGGCTTCATTGGCGATAGGCGCGGTTTTTGCCGCTAACACAATTGGCCCATAGAGTACTGAGTAATAGGCGGTTTTATCAGGCAGCTGCTCGAGACTAATGTCCATCGGTAAGGTGATGGTCACGCTATCGCCCTTACGCCAGTGCCGCGTTAAGGGAATATATTGCCCTTGAGTCGTTTTAAACCTTTGTGGCTCGCCATTAATACTCACGGCCACATCACCCTTAGCCCATGTGGGATAGCGCAGATTGAGGGTAAAGTCCGCCTTCTGATGGATAATCACCTGCGAAGTATTGTCATCGGGAAACTGAGTTTTTTGGCTAAGGCTGATGCCCTTGGCTTTCCAGTTGACCTCGGAATCGACAAACAGGTTCACAAACAGATTGTTGTCCTCCTCGGCATAGATGAGCTCGCCGTATTTAGCATGGTTTTCGATACCGGAACCAACACAACACCACATACTTTCCTGCGCCGAGGAATAGACGCGGTAATGGTCTGGGCGCATTGGCGTAAAATACACTAGGCCGCCAGTTTGCGGATGCTGGGACGAGAGAATATGGTTGTAGAGCGCGCGCTCGTAGTAATCGATATAACGTAAATCACGTTTGTTTTCATAGAGTAATTTAGACAGTTTCAGCATGTTGTAGGTATTGCAGGTCTCAGGGCCTTCTACCGAATCGAGCATACTGCTGAAGTCTTCGCTAGGATGAAAATGCTCGCGCACACTGTTGCCACCGATGGAAACGCTGCGCTGGTGAACCACTTGCTGCCAAAAGTAATCGGCGCTCTCTAACCACGCCTTGTTATGACTCAGCGCGGCAATACGTGCCACTCCCACAATTTTAGGAATTTGTGTATTGGCATGTAGGCCCGTCAGTTTATCTTGATGCTGCAACAGGGGTTGTAACAGGCTTTGATCCGTATAGCGATTCGCAAGATTTAAGTATTTGTTTTGACCTGTAATGCTGTACACATCCGCTAAGGTTTCATTTAAGCCACCGTATTCGGTGCGCAGCATAAGCTGCAGCTGCTCATCAGTTAGATTGCGACTTAAATCCAGCATCCACTCGGCAAAACCGACGAGCATTTTCTTCGCCGTAGGATTTTGAGTATAAAGATAGGCATCCCGCAGGCCGGCAAATACCTTATGCAGGTTATACCAAGGCACCCATGATTGGTTGAGCGTAAACAGATCCGCTTCAATATGACCAGCGGCGACCTGCTGCCATAATTTATCTCCATGGGGGACACCGCCCACGTAACCATTGCCATGGGCCTGTTGACACTTTTCCAACTCGGCCACCATGTAGTTGAGTCGTTCAAGCACCGCCTGATCGCCCGTAGCAGCATACATTAAGGCCAATGCCGATAGATAATGCCCACCGATATGGCCATCAAGGCCCGTATTTTCCCAATTGGGGTAGTTGTCGGCGGTAGTCGCGATTCCCGCTTCCTTACGGTAAGGAGCCAGTAGTCGCTCGGGATCCATCGACATGATGTAAGCCAAATCGGTCTGCTGGGCATGCAGAAACGGCCCGGCAGTGAGACGCACATCGTTTAGGGGAATGGGGGTAAGGCTAGCAAAACTTAGCTGGGATACGAATGGGCAAGTTAATGGCAATAACAGGCAAAGGCCAAACAATCGGGCAGTGTTCATCTTGGCTCCCTTATTATACGGATTGGAGTTTTACGTTTGGATTAACTCAGTTTTTGCGTGATAAAAAAGCCCCTGGGTAGGGGTTTATGGTGTTATCGCAGATAGATTACGCCGATACTTGAGGCGCAGCAGTCTTAGACGTTATGGCCTTAGAGGCTTCAGTGCTAGAGGCTAGAGCCTTAGACGTCAAGTTGGCGTCCGTTTGGCTTGAATGGGCCTGCTCGGGTAAAGCCTGTTTGATTTCTTCATACACGCGGTCAGAAATCTTATATTTGAACATCAGTAAGCCCATCAGCGCGTGGAATGCGCCAGGGATCACCGTCAACATTAACGAAATGCCGGTCAACGCAAACTCGCTTTGGGTTTCACCGGGTTGATAGTTGAAGTAGGTCAGCAGCATACCGACCACAAATCCCGCCGCGCCCATTCCCGCTTTTTGGGCGAATGAGATCCCGCCAAAGGCAAGGCCAGAGACCCTGTGGCCCGTTTTGACTGTGCCATAATCCACCGACTCGGAAATCACCGACCAGAAGACAGGCGCATGTAAATCCACCACAAATGAAATCGCAAAATAGAGTACGAAGGCCAGCACTATGTCCCCCGGTTGCACGGCAAAGAACATAATGACGCTTAAGATCCCAACCGCGATCTGGCTGTAACGGAAGAGTTTAAGTTTGCAGTAACGCTTAGTGATCCAAGTCGAAGCCACCATGGCCAGAATCGCTGCGCCCACACCGGTCGATAGAAATGCCGAGAGCATTTTGGCATCGCCGCCCAAGTAGTAGGTGGCGTAGTAGGCAGCTACCGAGCCGCGGATCACATAGCCAATGGTGCCAATCACACAAATCGCAGTTAACACTAGCCATTGATCGTTTTTAAACAATAATCGCAGTTGCATGGCGACAGGCTTAGTTTCAACCTTATAAGCCACGCGCTCTGTGGTCGTGAAAAAGCAAAATAAAAACAACAGTGTTGCCATTAATGCCATCACGCCCATGGCTTTTTGATAACCCGCGGCAATGTTATCACCGCCCCAAGACGACGCTAACATAGGCACGATAATGGTCACTAAAAAGGCGGCAATTTTGGCGAAGAACAAACGATAACCATTGGCGGATAAACGCTCTTTCGGATCGTCGGTGATCACACTGATAATCGAAATATATGGAATAGTGACGGTGGTAAAGATGATAGTGACCAGAATATAGGTCGAATAGGCCCAGATAAGCTTGGCATTGTAATCCCAATCCGGGGTTGAGAAGGTTAAGAAGACCGAAATACCAAAGGGAATCGCCATAAACAGGAAGTAGGGGCGATATCTTCCCCAGCGGGTGGTCACTTTATCGTTAATAATGCCCATTAAAGGATCGGTAATGGCATCGATAAGCCGGACCAGCAGGAACAAAATCCCGACATCGGCGGGCTTTAACCCAAAAATATCGGTATAAAAGAAGGTAATAATTAACATCATTGACGAAATCACCACGTTAACGGCCATGTCCCCGGAGCCGTAACCGATCTTTTCAATGACTGACAATTTATGAGAACTCATCAGAAATCCTTATTATATTTATTATAAACAGTGAGTTATTGTGTTATTTTGCGATTTACCGCATCCGCAATGTTAACACATTTTTCTCCTGTTAATTTTTTTGCATTTGATTGTTACTTCCTTGTCCGATAGTATGATAACTTGATTCATCATACAATAGCATAATAGCTATTTTATTAAATAGGATGAGGTAATAAGGAGAATTAATGCCAGCCATAAGAATCACACCGAAAACAGCTCTAAAACGTCACCTTAAGATGCTCAATTGTGCGCTGCTGGGCATATTGGGAACCCTAGGCCAAGTAAGTGCCAAGCAGGTGAGTATTCATGATCCTGTGATGGCGAAAGAGAACGGGCAGTACTATCTCTTTAGCACTGGCCCTGGCATTACCTATTATTCCTCAAAAGATAAAATCCATTGGACGCTGGCGGGTCGAGTATTTGAGACCGAACCTAGCTGGGCGAGTGAGGTGGCATCAGGGTTTAATGGCCATTTATGGGCACCGGATATTATTGAGCATAACGGCTTGTTCTATCTGTATTACTCAGTATCAGCCTTTGGTAAAAACACCTCTGCCATTGGCGTGACAGTCAATAAAACCCTCGACAAAAACTCAAAGGACTATCAGTGGGCAGATAAGGGGATCGTTATTCAATCAGTGCCAAATCGTGATGCATGGAACGCGATTGATCCCAATATTATTGTCGATGAAAAGGGCACGCCTTGGATGAGCTTTGGCTCCTTTTGGCAAGGGTTAAAACTGGTCAAGCTCAACCCAGACTGTATCTCCATTGCCAAGCCTGAAGAATGGCACACGCTAGCCAAGTTAGAACGCCCCGCGTTAGTTGCCGAAACGGAGCCAGGTCCTGCACAAATCGAAGCGCCTTTTATCTATAAAAAAGATGACTATTACTATCTTTTTGTCTCCTATGGCCTTTGCTGCCGTGGGGATGACAGCACCTATCACTTAGCCGTGGGCCGAGCCAAAACGGTGACTGGGCCTTACCTCGATAAAGAGGGTAAAGACATGGCACAGGGCGGTGGCTCAGTATTACTGCATGGCACTAAGGACTGGCCTGGATTGGGCCATAACAGTGTTTATAACTTCGATGGTAAAGATTACTTAGTCTTTCATGCCTATGAATCCGCCGATAATGGCTTACAAAAACTCAAGATGGCGGAACTGAGCTGGCGCCAAGGTTGGCCCGTGGTCGATCCTAAGGTGCTCAATCAATACCAGAGCGTATTAGTTGCACCCGAAGGAACAAAATAATAATGACTCACACAATCAACAAACGAATGGCTACGCTTGCGTTGGCCATGGGACTTAGTGCGACCTGCTTGGGGGCAGGTAACCTACATGCAGCGGAAAGTGTGAAAGGCGCGGATGAAAACCGCATTACCGCAGCGACCTTTGCGAATCCGTTATTTCGAAATGGGGCCGATCCTTGGCTCGAATACCACAATGGTAACTATTATCTGACCACTACGACTTGGACCTCAGAGCTGGTGATGCGTAAATCGCCCACCATAGCTGGGCTTGCCGATGCGCCGGCCCACAATATTTGGAGCGGCACCGATAAGTCCAACTGCTGTAACTTTTGGGCATTCGAATTCCACCCTCTACAAACTGCGCAGGGACTACGTTGGTATGTGATTTACACTTCGGGCGTGGCAGAACACTTCGATGGCCAGCGTAACCATATCCTCGAGAGTGAAGGCAGTGACCCCATGGGGCCATACAAGTTTAAGGGCACGCCAATGCCCGATCACTGGAATATCGACGGCAGCTATTTGGAGTATAAAGGCCAGTTATATTTTCTCTGGTCCGAATGGCACGGCCAAGATCAAGTGAACTTGATTGCCAAGATGAGCAACCCTTGGACCGTCGAGGGCGAACATAAGGTGATTACCGCACCTATTCACGACTGGGAAAAATCAGGCTTAAACGTCAATGAAGGCCCAGAGATCATTCAGCACGAGGGCAGAACCTTTTTAGTTCACTCGGCAAGTTTTTGTAACACTGAGGATTATTCCTTAGCCGTGGTCGAACTCACTGGTGACGATCCCATGGATCCCGCCGCATGGACTAAGTACGACAAGCCTTTCTTTAGCAAAGCCAATGGTGTCTATGGCCCTGGGCATCATGGTTTCTTCAAGTCACCCGATGGGAAAGAAGATTGGCTTATATACCATGGCAACTCCTCGGCTTCCGACGGCTGTAGTGGCACCCGTGCGGCACGCGCTCAACCCTTTACATGGGATAACAAAGGCTTGCCTAAATTTGGTGAACCGATGGCGGATAAAAAGCAATTGCCTGTCCCAAGTGGCGAGTTTGGCCCGATAACCACTCAAGTGGAAGGCGTGAAATACCGCATTGTGAGCCGTGAAGTCGGTCAATGCCTAGTGACCAATGCCAAGGGCCAGGTCAGTGTCGGTAAGTGCAACGATGACAACAGCCAATGGGTAATTGATCCGAGTAACGATGGCCTATATCGCTTTGCCAATGTGGGGCAGGGAACCTTTTTAACTCAGGCTCAGTGCCAAGATGAGTCTTCAACGGCACTGAATACAGCGCCTTGGGTCGCCTCCCGTTGTCAGCGTTGGTCGGTGGATTCGACTCGTGAAGGCTGGTTCCGCTTTGCAAACGATCGCTCCATCGGTAATTTACAGGCGAAAAATTGCAGTAAAAAGGCCGGTACCGACGTGATTGCGGGCGAAAACCGTGTCAGTGAATGCACCGATTGGCGGATTGAGCCAGTCTCAACATTTGCCATAGTCAACGCCCATAGCGGCCGAGTAGTCAGCGCCGAACAATGTCAGCTTAAACCGAATGCCAATGTTGTTCAGTTTGAATACACCGGCGATGCCTGTCAGCAGTGGCAAGCAGTGCCGACAACTGATGGATTTTACCGTTTGCAATCCATCCAACTTTCAAACAACAAGGCGCAACAATGCCTTGTGACCAACGAAGGTAATCTGGAGCTAGGGGCTTGTAATACAATCGACAGTGAGTTCCGCAGCGAATTGATGCCCAATGGCTCATTAAGGCTGGTGTCCCGTAAGGGCGGTTCATCCATGAAAGTGGCCAATGGCTCCTATGCCAACGGCGATAACATAGTGGAAGACGTGTGGAAAAACACCATTTCACAACAGTTTTACTTTAGAGAGGTGAAATAATTCATCCCTTTGAAATAACTGAGCATCACCACGGCGGTGGTCATACCCAAACAACCTGAAGATATAGGATTCAGCGGGAGTTTAACGCACTTTAGGCAAGGCGGTTATTTGAGAACCTAGTGAACTAAGTTAAAAATAACCAACACAGCATAAAATACGTTAAAACCCGCCGGGACGGAGAGCCTAGGGCACTCCATTTCTGTGTTACATCAATTCAAAAGGTGGTCGATTTTTTCATTGATGCGCCTTGAATTGAAGCCCCTAGGCACTCTGAAACTCGTATCTTCAGGTAGCTTGGGTATAAACGCTTGCTTGTAATGTCGTTTAAGTTGAGGTCGCTTAACGGCATCTTGGTTGAGCCTAGTTTGCTCGGCACCAGAGCAGTAATTGTGTATGCAATTACTGCTCTTTTTTATCCCGGCTCTTTTTATCCAGTCATGGCCTGCCATAACAGTCGTATAGCCAGTAGCGTGAGAATCAAATCAAAAGCTAAATTGAAATGTTTGTCTGTTACTCGAGTAAGCATCTTAAAGCCTAGCCATGTTCCAATACCGCCACTGATAATCATACAAACGAACAGTGGCCACCATGGGAGTATGGGGATATCAACACCCTCAAAAACGATAATTTTCATCCCATGTTGTAAGGACATAACCATTGCAAAAGTGGCTACGGTACGAAATCGATCAATCTCTAACTGCTTGATAAACGCCGCAACCAAAGGGCCAGTTGCCCCAACGAATAATGAGATAAAGGTCGTTATCCCACTCGCAATTAACATGCCCATAGTACCCAGTACTACACGAGGTATTTTGGGGCCCCAACAGGAGTACAAGATAAATAGGGCAATGGTGAGATACATCACCGTAGGGGGGATCGCCACTAAGACTAAGCTGCCCAGCGCGGCACCAATGAGCGCCCCCGGTAAGAATACCCTGATAATTCGCCATTGAATATGTTGCCATCCCAATAGGGCTCGTCCTAAGTTAGAGCCCAATTGCACTACGCCGTGTAGGGGAATAATCACTTGAGGCGGAAGCACTTGCGCCATCACGCCCAATAACATCACACCACCGCCAATACCAAAACAGGCGGTAAAAAATGCAGTAAAGGCCGAGCCTAAGGTTAACAGCGTGAATATATCGATAGGGATCAGATTAAAATCGAACCAAGCGGTGTGCATAGCCAATATTCAAGGAAGAAAAGAAAGATAAACTAGCAAAGCTTGGGCTCAGACAAAAGCAATTTGATGGATAAGCATTAGAAAGATCGAGTAAAAATCTCGCCATTTATTTGATATAAAAAGAAAAAGCTAATCACTGGATTAGCTTTTTCGGTTTAAACAACAGTGGTCAATTAGAAGGAGTAACGCGCACCGAGGGCAAACGTTCGGGTGTAGATACTATTCGTGCGGTTATAGAGTACTGAGTCTTCATAGTATTCTTGATAGATATCATCAAGAATATTTGTCGCATCGAAGGTTAGTACAAATTCATCTGTTACGTTATAGCTAAATTGGAAGTCAAGCGATTGCTCCGGCTTACGATAAATGCCACGAGGCATTGCGAAGCTACCTGCGTCATAAGCAGATAAGAATTTGTCACGCCAGGTGTAAGAGAGGCGAGCACTATAAACGTCTTTATCATAAATCAATACAGCACTCATTGAGGTATCTGATACACCAAATAAATCTCGTGTTGTAGTTGCAATTTGCTCACCACTTTCACTATCAAACTCTGGGATGTCTTGGCTAGAATCTAAGAAGGTTGCACTCACTTGAGTACCTAAACCATCTAGGTAACTAGGCATATTTTTAGGGAAATACACCGCACCAAGTTCATAACCACTTAGTTTTCCATTCGAAGAGTTTTCTGGTCGGCTTAAAAGATATTTTTTTGTTTCACCATCAACTTCACGAGTGATAGTCGATACTGAGTTAAATACAAAACCTTCAATATCACGACGGAAATAAGTACCGAAAATAGAAGATCCCTCACCAAAGTAATATTCCAATGAGAAATCATAGTTTTGTGAAGTAGTTGGTTCTAACTTAGAGTTACCACTTGAAGCTTGACCGAATCCAAGCTTTGTTAAGTCTTCTGTATAGGAAATCGCAGTGGTTAAATCACCAAAGGCGGGGCGACGAATCGTTTCAGTGTAGGCAAAACGTGCAACCAGTTCATCCGTTAACCAGAAGCGTACCATTAAGCTTGGTAATAACTCCGCACTTCCATTGGTATCGGTGTCATGCACGAGATAATATCGAATGTCATCAACGACATCCTCAGTAGCATATTTTTTGCGTTCCCAGAAATCCATATCAGCATCGGCTTTCTCGTAACGTAGGCCGATTTGACCATCGACTTGCTTACCCCATAACTCAGTTTCAAAATCACTTTGGATATACGCAGCGTATGATTTTTCAGTGATGTCATAGTTAGTATACATAGCAAGAGCTTGTTCATCTGCACCGTACATCGTTTCAATAGCAGAACGATTAGCATACAGATAGTTACCGTTAGCGATAGCCCAGCTAGTTGGTACATTTCCACGGCCATCAAAGAAGTCAGTAGTTACGGTAAACATGTTCGGGTCAAGATCACTAAATAGAACATTAGTGTTTAGTGAGCCTGCATCGTACAATCCGTGTTTTGCACCACGTTGCTCAGCACGTACACCAAACTTCATCTTAGTGAAGATACCGTAGTCGAGGTAATAGTCACCATCGAGTGTCCAAGTAACTGAATCCCCCTCGTCTTTGGCACCGCTATCGTATACGTTTGCAGTTTGCCACAAGGATAATTGCGTTAAATCAGATTCATTAATAGCAGTGTCAGGGTTATCTAAATAAACCCAGCTAGGGACACCACCACTTTTGTCGTTATAGTCAACATCAACGCCGTAGAAAGTTTGAGTGCTATTCGCGCTTACACCACGCATCGCCAGAAATTGTGATTCATAGGTACTGGTTTGATAGACAACTTCAGACTTTAAGATCAAATTGTCAAAGTCCCACTTACCTCCTAAGGCAAATACGTAACTATCTGTTTCGTTGTGGCTATGATCTGAACTGCTAAAGCCGCCAACGTTATATGCAGTTCGCGATTTTACCACGTTGGTACCATCATAAACTTCGATACCATCTTTGATCACTTGCTGCCAATTAGCCGAGGAATCAACATTGCTAAAGAGCATAGAGTTGAAGTTATCATTGCGATAACCGTTATAGAATGCTTCAAAAAGGTACTCGGAAGTGTCAGTTGGTGCCCATTGCAATGAGAAATTTAGTGCTGGACGCTCACGTTCACCGTTATTCATATTTTGAAACACAGCATCACGCATGAGCAGATATTCTTGACCGTTGATCAAGGCTCCTTCAGATGTATCAAGACCATGAGCTAAACCGCGGGTCCAATAAATATCAGGGATTTGTGTACCCGTTTCTGCGTAATAGGGCAAGGACGCACCAGGAGCGACAACTTGATCGTTGTAATTGGTACGAATATAAGAAACGTTAACTAATGCACCGACTTCACCGATGCTGGTATCCCAGCGGTCGCTAATTAAAGCACTGAAATTGGGATCGATAGTGTCAGGCTGATCAGAGTAAATCCCTTTGGCTGCTACCGAAATTTTTTCTTCTTGAAAATCAAAAGGTCTATGGGTACGAATGTCAATTTGGCCTGCGATACCACTGGCGACTTGAGAAGAGGAGCGTGTTTTAAAGACTTCAACACTGCCGAGTAATGCCGCTGGTACGTCTGCAATTGCCACTTCACGGCCTGCGGCGGTGAAGATTTGGCGGCCATTCACTGTGGTTGTCACATCCGTTAAACCCCGAATGCTTACAGTATTGGCTTCACCTGAGGCGCGGTCGGTGACTTGAACACCCGTTACCCGTTGTAAGGCTTCAACGACGTTATTATCTGGGAATTTGCCAATATCTTCGGCAATGATGGCATCAACAACTTGAATATTTTGACGTTTGAGTTCTACCGCCTTATTTAAACTACCGCGGATCCCCTGAACCTGAATGATCTCCATCTCTTCGTTATTTTGCGCTTTACCGCTAGAAGAGGGCTGTGCCGTTTCTTCCGCCTGAGGCGATTGTGTCGCTTCAGGTTCTGCTGCATACGTCGCTTGACTAGCAAGAGCAAGCAGAATCGCACTTGCCAAATAAGTCTGTTTAAACATCTAGTTAATCTCCGGTAGTTTTATTATTTGACCCGGTAGCCTAAGACACCATCTGACGTCCCGGTCTTTTTTATTCCACTTCAGAGTCACGGACATCCCCACAGTGTCCCTGAAAATTTAGAATTTTGTAGCGTACTTTGCACCATGGCATCTGATGATGCTTCAAGTGCTCAATTAAGATCTTATTAAAGTGTTAAAATCATATTGTATGACTATTAGCCTGTCAACATTGCTATTTCATTTTGATAATAAAGAGAGAGTGCATTTCTTAGAATGAATTATGGACAAGGAAAAAATTAAATTTTTAAAACAAAACAGAGAGATAGTTTACTGTTTGACGGTAGGTAAATTGGTGAATATGCGGCAAAATCAATATAAATCGCATTGTATATTTAGCTTTAATGCCTAATTTCTTGCAAAAAATCATAAATCTCTTTCACAAGATATTTACTTCTTTCGTCAGAGTGCTAATGTAATTTTAGTGTTACAGTAGTATTGTATTACCAATATGTAATGCATTGATACACGATTAACCTCTAACTATCCAACACAACAATAAAAGGAACGACGCTCATGGTGCTTAAACGCTCATTCGTGTCAGCAAGCTTGATCATGGCACTTGCCGCCTGTGGTGGGGACGACAGCAGCTATAGTGCTAACGACACAAATACCTTTACACCTCCCGCTCCAGTGACTTCGGCGGATCCGACAATAGCAGGTGAGGTGAGCTATAAAAATGCAGTGGTCCATGATCCATCGATCATTAAAGATACTGATGGTACTTACTATGTTTTTGGCTCCCACCTAGCGGTGGCCAGCTCTACTGATTTAATGAACTGGACACAAATTGCTTCGGATGGTGCCGCCACGAGCAGCTTGTTTAATACCTATGCGTCAGAAATCGCTGAAGGCACGGCATGGACGGGCGGCTTTGTCGGTTCGTGGGCGCCGGATGTGATAAAGCTTGCTGACGGTAAGTACCATTTCTATTACGACTTCTGTGGCGGCCCCGATAAGATTGATTGCGTATCGCGCTCCTATTTGGGGATGGCGACTTCTGACAATATTCTCGGTCCCTATGTTAACCAAGGCTTGATCTTGAAGACTGGGCATATTGGGGCTGAAAACCCAGGCGCAAACGGTCAAATTTACGATGGCAATGTCGACCCTAATGCTATTGATCCAGCCGTGTTTTACGATAAAGATGGCGGCCTGTGGATGACCTATGGTTCCTATTCCGGCGGGATCTGGGTGATGCAGTTAGATCCAGCAACGGGTAAACCGCTCGCTGGACAAGGTTATGGTACTAAGATCATGGGGGGCAATTACAGCGCGATTGAAGGGTCTTATGTTATCTATAGCCCTGAATCCGAATACTATTATATGTTTACCTCCTTTGGTGGTTTTGCCCAAAAAGACGGTTACAACATTCGTATCTCTCGCTCTAAAAATCCTAACGGTCCCTATGTCGATGCAGCTGGGCTCGACATGATTGGCGCAACGGCCGCAGGCAATATCGCAGACTATGGCGTCAAACTGATGGGCGGTTTCCAATTTGTGGCCCACCCTGGCGATGTGGGTCATGATCACGGTTATCTGTCACCCGGCCACAACTCAGCTTTTTATGATGCACAAACGGGCAAATACTTCTTGGTATTCCATACGCGCTTCCCCGATACCGACGAAGGTCACAGCGTGCGCGTGCATGAGCTATTTCTCAACAGCGATGGTTGGTTAGTTGCCTCACCACAGCGTTATGCACCGATCAACGGCGATAACATTGTCGATGAAATCGATGTCACTGGTGATTATCAATTCATTAATCACGCAAAAAATATTAATACTGCGGCACATAAATCAGTCCATGTGAAGTTATCCCGTACTTGGACCAATAAAGGCACTGTATCTGGCGATGTGACTGGTACTTATCAACAGGGTGATGACAATAAAATCAGCTTAACGCTAGACAATTTAGGCACATTTGAAGGCGTACTCGCCTGGCAATGGGATCCTGAACAAAACAAACTTATGCCTACCTTTAGCGCCATTTCTAATGATGGGGCGAGTATTTGGGGCGTGAAGCTCACCAATAAAACCACTGAGGAAATTTTATCGGCATCGGCAAACGGCATTAGCCTGCCGACCGAAGTCACCGAAGGCACGCTCGCCTTACCGATACAAGGTACCCGTGGGGCAACTATCGAGTGGCATTCGAGCGACGAATCAGTGATCCGTGCCGATGGTACCATTATCCGCCCCAACGTGGGCGAGGGCGATAAGGTCGTCACCCTAACCGCGACGATTATGGTCAATGGTAAGAAGGTGACTAAAACCTTCAAAATCACCGTATTTGCCCATAAAACCTATAACCGTATTGCCCTGTACAGCTTTGAGAATAACCTCAAGGATTCCTTGGGCTTATTTGGTGATGGCCAACCCACTGGCGATAGGATCTTCAAAGCGGGCGATGCCATTGGCTACGCCACAGGCTTTGAAGGACAAGCCCTGTCACTCGATGGTACCCATGGGGTGTTACTACCATCGGGCATTATCTCCAGCTACGAGTACACAGTGTCTTTTTGGGCAAGTCCTGCGGTTATTACAGGGTTTACCACGGCATTCTTCGGCGCAGTTAACGAGCAAACCGCTGAAGATGGTAGCAAGTTCTCCAATACTTGGGTCAGCATGCTGCCACAGGGTTGGGACGGTAATACCATGTTCTGGAGTCACAATATTGATACCAGCGGCAGTGCGGCGGTTGAAAGTTGGTTTGATGGTGTAACCGGCGAGCGCATCGCTGAAAACACGTGGTCGCATCTGGCGTTCTCAGTCAATAAAGGGCTAGTTAAAGTCTTTATCAACGGGGTTGAGCGCTTTAGCCGCGGTAACCTTGCGAACTACTTTACGGGTGCTCAGGGCGTTTTCGGTCTTGGCGTTAACTACTGGGATCTGCCATACAACGGCCTAATTGATGAACTCAAAATCTATGAAGCGGCATTAACGGCTGAAGAAGTCAAAGCCCTCGATATCGACAAGTTAGCCGACAGTGAACTCTTGTCCTCAGCAACGGCCATTCTGGAGCTAGGCGACTTATCGGCGGTGCGTAAAAATATCGAACTGCCAGTAACGGGTCCTTATGCTGCGGCGATTTCTTGGGTATCTTCAGATCCAACGACTATTGATACCCATGGAAGCGTAACGCAACCTGCACGTGGTGAAGAAGACAAGGTGGTCACCTTAACGGCCACCTTAAAACTGGGTAATGCGACTCAAACCAAAGTCTTCACCGCAACCGTAAAAGCTAAGAATCCACCAACACCTGTAGCGGTTTACAGTTTCGAAGATAATCTTAACGACAGTACCGCTAACTTCGGTGCGGGCACTTTAGTGGGTAACCTGATTGGTGTCGAAGGCGGTAAAATCAGCTATATAGACGGCGCGGTAGGCAAGGCGGCGGTCTTTGATGGTGCCTCTGGTATTGTATTGCCGAATAACCTTATCAAAGACTACACCTACTCAGTGTCGATGTGGCTCAATCCTGAGCAGCTGAATAAGTACACTACAGCCTTGTTTGGTTATGCGACCGATTCTAGCTGGACCAGCGTCTTACCTGGCGGTCAAAATGATTATGAGCGCATGGTATTATGGTCAGGCACAGCATGGTACGACGGTAGAACCGGTTTTGTGATGCCAAAATCCCAATGGACACACCTTGCGTACACAGTGAATGGCGGCGATGTGAAGGTTTATATCAATGGTGAATTGAAGTTTACCGGCGCTAACTTCCCGAACATCTTCTCAGTACCGACCACTAAGTTTGCGGTCGGGGTCAACTTCTGGGATACGCCTTTCAAAGGGGCAATCGATGAAATCAAGTTCTATGACGAAGCGATTACTGAACAAGATGTGGCTGATTTATTTAGCGAATCTAATCAATAACTGATCAGTTAAGCCAGATCGCTTGACGATCCCATTCAAAAGATCAAAATCCGATGACCACTCGTCATCGGATTTTTTTATGCAACTCACTACCGCGCTTGCACTGGCCGGAACCATTCCTAAAAGAATTGATAGTTTAATCGCAGAAACAGAGCAACATATACTACCGATACAACGAGAATTAAGGGTTTATCCTCGATGTGTCATAGCGAAACCAAGGAAATACCCAGTCAAAAGAAAAGGCCAGTCAGCTCTTAACTGATTGGCATTACTCTCAATGGTGCATTTAAATCAATGTCTTAAGATATTTAAATCTTGGCGATTATGAAGGTCATTTATCGACTATTATCGCGATAACCCGACAGCTAAAAGAACCACAAGCTATATTCACGTTTTACCCTTGCTTCATCCCATAAGTTGTTTAAGATTAAGCCTTTCTTGATTACAGAGTTTATTTCTGAGTAACGCAATGCAAACGGTCACGGTTGGCGAGCTGTTGATGACGATCCCAGTAGGAAACCTCCTTGGAGAAGGCGTATTATGGGATGAATTACACCAATCCATTTGGTGGACTGACATTCTCTCCTCTGTGATTTATCGTTTTACTCTCGCCACCCGCACACTAGATACTTTCTCCATGCCGCACCGCGTCGGCTCCTTTGGCCTCACGGCAAAGCCTACAACACTGATCGTCGCATTCGATATCGGTATTGCGACTTATAATATTGAAGATCAAAGCCTGACATGGTTGGCGCAGCCAGAATCTCATTTTGCCGGCAATCGCTTTAATGATGGTCGCATCGATAGGCAAGGGCGTTTTTGGGCCGGCACTATGGTTGAGCGACGCGATACTTTGCAACAAACGGCAGCCCTGTATTGTCTGGATGAGAATGGGCATTGCCACCAGCGCCTCTCAAATCTCGAAATCTCCAACGGCCTATGCTGGAGCGTGGATGGGCGAACGCTCTACCATGCTGATTCGCCAAAACACCAAATCTATCAATATGATTTTGATATTGAGCAGGGGCTATTGAGTCGTAAGCGCCTCTTTGCGAGCACGAGCCATCACATTTTCCCTGATGGCGCCGATGTCGATGCGGCGGGTTATCTTTGGAATGCCCAGTGGGGCGGTGGCCAAGTGGTACGCTATCGTCCAGACGGTAAAGTCGATCTTATCCTCAAATTGCCCGTTACAAACACAACCAGCATCGCCTTTGGCGGCGCAAAATTAGATTTACTTATCGTGACCAGTGCTAAACACTCACTTGACGCATCGCAATTAGCTCAAGAGCCGCAAGCGGGGGATGTGTTTATCTATCAATTACAGGGTATTTATGGCGTAACCGCCCCACGTTTTTGCGGTTAGATCTAAGTAAACATCAGCGTTTTTAGCGCAAATTTTGTTATCAAATCCACTCACCAATCCCTTAGTCAAAAACGATTTACCGCGCTTTCAGGCAAAATCGCCGCTTATCGCCCCAATCATTTACCTTAAATTGTGATCTTGCTCAAAAAGCGGCTAATCGGTATTTTCACTCATAATTTGAGCAACTAACGCCATTTTTGTGACGCGCATCAACAATAAGATTTACAGCTATCAGAAATTGGTACAAAGTGGACAAAATGACTAATCAAAATGTCCATATCAATAAAATAGTTAAATCCTGAGAAATAACATTATTTAAAAATATTAATTCAACAATCACAATAAAACTTACATATATCAGGATATTATTCCATTGAAAGCTTAATGTGATTTCGATCACCTGTCGGAAATTGTCATTATTAGTCACTTTTTTATACTCGCACCTTGAGTAGGGTTAAGTTCTCTACTCAAGCATGCAGCGTATTCGCTGCAACTTGTGAGCACATAAAAGAGAGTGTGTGAAATGACAATGAATAGACGACAGTTTTTTAAACTCTGTGCTGTGGGAGCCGCGACTTCTGCTATTTCTGCACTGGGGTTGATGTCCGAAAAGGCATTTGCATCCGTCAGAGGTTTTAAATTGCTACGCGCAAAAGAGACGCGTAACAATTGTTGCTACTGCTCTGTGGGTTGTGGTTTGTTGATGTACAGCCAGAGCAGTAATGGGAAAAATGCGGAGCAGAGCATTTTTCATATCGAGGGCGATGCCGATAATCCAATTAACCGTGGAGCTCTGTGTCCTAAGGGCGCTGGCTTGGTTGACTATGTGAATAGCCCGCACCGTTTAAAATATCCTGAAGTGCGTTTACCTGGTTCGGATAAATGGCAGCGCATTAGCTGGGATGAGGCCTTTAAGCGTATCGCAAGACTTATCAAAGACGAGCGTGATGCCAATCTGATTGAAAAAAATGCCCAGGGTCAAACCGTTAACCGCTTAGTCAGTCTAGGCATGATGACTTCATCGGCCCAAGCAAACGAAGGCTGCTACATTACCCATAAATTTGGCCGTGCCATTGGCATGTTAGGCATAGATAACATCGCCCGCGTTTGTCACGCTCCGACACCTGCTGCGATGGCGCCCACCTTTGGCCGCGGCGCTATGACTAACCACTGGGCAGATATGAAAAATACCGATCTGGCCATTGTGATGGGCGGTAACGCTGCCGAAGCGCATCCCGTCGGTTTTGGTTGGGTGACAGAAGCGATGGAGCACAACAATGCCAAGTTGATTGTGGTCGATCCGCGCTTTAACCGCAGTGCTGCCGTCGCCGATTTATATGCGCCTATTCGTTCAGGCACCGATATTGCCTTCCTACTCGGCATGATCCGCTACCTGCTCGAAGCCCAGCAAATCAACCTTAACTATGTCAAAGCCTATACCAATGCCTCGTTTATCGTGCGGGAAGACTTTGAATTTAATGAAGGTTTATTCAGTGGCTACGATGAAGCTAACCATAAATACGACCAATCTACTTGGTTCTATGAGTTAGATGAAGAGGGCTACGCTAAGGTCGACACAAGCTTAAGTCATCCTCGTTGCGTGATTAACCTGCTGAAAAAACACGTTGATCGCTACGATCCCGACACAGTTTCCAGTATCACTGGGACGCCTAAAGAAACCTATCTTGAAGTGTGTAAGCAAATTGGGACAACCCATTTTGACCATAAAGCCGCCACCTTCCTGTATGCCCTCGGTTGGACACAGCACAGCGTCGGCGCGCAAAACATCCGCACCATGGCGATGATCCAATTGCTGCTTGGCAATATGGGGATCATGGGCGGCGGCGTGAATGCACTGCGTGGTCACTCAAACGTTCAAGGCGCAACGGACTTAGGGTTATTGTGCCAAGCCTTACCGGGTTACCTTAAATTACCTCAAGATAAAGATGTTGATTTACAAAACTATTTAGCCCATTACACCCCAAAAGCCTTAAGACCAAACCAAACCAACTATTGGCACAATTACCCAGCCTTTACCGTGTCGTTGTTAAAAGCCTTCTTCGGTGAACATGCGACGGCAGAGAATGATTATGGCTATGACTGGCTGCCAAAGTGGGACCAACAGTACGATATCAACAAGCAAATCGACATGATGGTTCACGGTGAGGTCAATGGCTACTTTATCCAAGGCATCAACGCGCTTAACTCTCAGCCCGATAAGCAAAAAGTGTCTAAGGGCTTATCGAATCTGAAGTTCTTAGTTGTGCTGGATGCACTTGCAAACGAAACCTCCACTTTCTGGCGCAATGCAGGTCAGTTTAACGATGTGGATACCGCCAGTATTCAAACTGAAGTCTTCCGCTTACCCACGACCTGTTTTGCTGAGGAAAGTGGTTCAATTGCCAACTCAAGCCGCTGGTTACAATGGCACTTTAAGGGCGCAAATCCACCCGGCGAAGCCTTGTCTGATCCTGAAATTCTTTCTGGCATCATGTTGGAATTAAAACGTTTATACCGTGAAGAGGGGGGTCGTTTACCTGCGCCAATTGAAGCCATTAAATGGGACTATGCGATCGAACATGAACCTAGTTCAGAGGAAATCGCGCGGGAGATGAATGGTTATGATCTCACTACCGGTAAGTTACTCAATGGTTTCTCCGAGTTAAAAGCCGATGGATCAACCTCATGTGGTGTTTGGGTTTACTCAGGCATGTGGACCGAAGCGGGCAACTTGATGGCGCGTCGCGATAATAGCGATCCATCAGGCAAAGGCATTACCCCAAATTGGTCATTCGCTTGGCCAGCAAACCGGCGCATCTTGTACAACCGCGCCTCCTGCGACGTGCAAGGTAAGCCGCGCGATCCAAGCCGTGTACTGCTCGAGTATAAAGACAACAAGTGGCAGGGCATTGATGTGCCAGACTTTAATGCCAAATTGAATGCCGAAGAATCGGCCCATCCTTTCATCATGCAAGCCGATGGCGTTGGCCACTTATTTGCGCTGCGTGACTTAAAAGATGGCCCATTCCCAGAGCATTACGAGCCGTTCGAATCACCACTGGCGAGTAATCCGCTGCACCCTAAGGTCACCAATAACCCAGTGGCGCGGATGTTCAAAGGCTTACGTGAAAGCTTTGGTACCAATGAAGAATTCCCCTATGTTGGCACCACTTACTCAATGACGGAGCACTTCAACAACTGGACCACACATTGTCACCTTGCTGCGATTACCCAGCCACAGCACTTTATCGAAATCGATGAAACCTTGGCGGCGGAAAAGGGCATCAATAACGGTGATTGGGTCAAGGTGAGCTCTAAGCGCTCGCATATTGTCACTAAGGCCTATGTCACTAAACGGCTCCAACCCATGATGGTTCAGGGCAAAAAAGTCCATACCATTGGTATTCCACGCCATGGCAGCTACGAGGCCTTGACGCAGAAGAGTTATATCGTTAACGAACTAACTTCATCTGTGGGCGATGCCAATACCCAAACCCCTGAATACAAAGCATTCCTTGTGAATATTGCCAAAGCGGAGGGCTTCTAATTATGGCTTCTCAAGATATTATCCGCATCTCAGGCACCACGGACATCACCCCAGCGTCTCAAGGACGCATTGGAGCGGTCCAGCAGGTGACTAAGCTGTTTGATGCGACGAAATGTACCGGCTGTAAGGCCTGTCAGGTTGCCTGCTCCGAATGGAATGACCTTCGTGAAGATGTCGGTACTTTCCAAGGCAGTTACCAGAACCCGATGACACTGTCACCGGAAAGCTGGAACATAATGCAGTATCACGAAGTGATGGATAACAATAAGTTGCGTTGGCAATTTACCCACACTGCCTGTATGCACTGCGCCGATCCAGCCTGTTTAAAAGCCTGTTCAACCAGCGGAGCGATTGTGCAACATGCCAATGGCACAGTGGATTTTGACTCGAACAAGTGTATTGGCTGCGGCTATTGCGCCAGTGCCTGTCCTTTCAATGTGCCTAAGATCAGCGCCAAAGATAACAAAGCCTATAAGTGCACTCTGTGCTCAGATAGGCTCGCCGTTGGCCTCGAGCCTTCCTGCGTTAAAACCTGCACCGTGGGAGCACTGCGCTTTGGTACCCGCGAAGACATGTTGTTCTATGCCGAAAAACGCGTCGAGCAGTTAAAGGAACGTGGCTTCAGCAAGGCGGGACTTTATAACCCAGAGGGCGTTGGCGGAACGCATATGATGATGATCCTCCACGACATCACGCAACCCGAAAGCTATGGCATGCCCAAGGATCCGCAAATCCCTGCGGCAACCGAATGGCGTCAAGATTGGCTCAAACCGTTGGGCACCGCAGGCCTGCTCGCAACGGCGGCGTTCGCCCTGATGCACCGCATTGCGGTAGGGCGCAACATCGTCGAGGAAGATCAGCCTGGTTATATTGATGCCGGCGTCAAAGAGGAGGAAAAACTATGAGTCATAAAGAAATGATCGTGCGCCATAAGCTCGTTGACCGTCTGTGTCACTGGACCATAGTCTTTGTTGGCCTAGTGACCTTTCTAACGGGGTTCTCGTTTTTTTATCCCTCGTTCCAGTGGCTCAGTAGCATTGTTGGCACACCACAACTGGCAAAAGTGATGCATCCATTCTTTGGAATTGCCATGTGTCTGCTGCTGGCGGTGATGTTAATCCGCTACTACCAGCACAATAAGTGGAATAAATACGATTTGCCCTGGATGAAAGCCGTGGTGTGGGTGTTACTGCAAAAAGAAGAGAACATTCCGCCCGTGGGCCACTACAACCCAGGTCAGAAAATGTTATTCCGCGCCTTTGTGGTTTTTGTACTGGCGTTTCTGATCAGCGGCATCATGATGTGGCAACCTTATTTTGCCCCCATGTTCTCGGCAGAAGCCGTCAATTGGGCCACCTTAGTCCACTCGGCCTGCGGCATATTAATGCTGTTATCACTAGTGGTACACGTATGGATGGCCTGCTGGATTGAAGGCTCTATCACTGGGATGCTCTACGGCAAAGTCTCTAAGGCTTGGGCCCGTAAGCACCACCCAGCCATGTTAGAAGAACACGAGGAATAATAGCAATGAAGATGGCCAGCGATATCCCGTTAAGTTTTGTTGATAAATCTCCCTTAGCTTTGAAACCGCTAAAAGCAGCAGATCCTGAGAAAATTTATCAACATAGAGCACGTCGTTTAGCCCAATTAGCGCAGGATTCTCCGCTGGCGGATTATCTTAAGCTCTGCCAAATCCTAGTGTCTGCGCAGCAAAAACTGGCGGCAACGGATATGGGCTCAGCACCAATGATTGACGTTGAGGCGCCATATCCGTTGTCCCTAAGCCAAACTCAAACGGCTCAGGATTGGTTACAACCATTGCAAGCATTGCTGACAGAATTGTTATCCCAAGTGCCCGCGCATTTAGTGCCTGTTCTCCGGGAGCTACTGGAGCAATCGCCAGTCCAATTGCTCCAGTGGGGCAATCAACTAAGGCAAGGGCAGTTTAGTGCCGTACCCGCACAGTTTAGCTTATTTATTTGGGCGGGTTTGTCACTCTATTGGTCCCATTGGGCGCCCATGGTGATTGCGCGTATGGATACCAATAGGGTTAAGCAGTCCAGTTTATGCCCTGTATGCGGCAGTCATCCTGTCGCCAGCATGATTGTCGATAAACCACGCGAAGGGCTGCGTTATCTACATTGCAGTCTGTGTGAAAGCGAGTGGCACTATGTGCGAGCCCATTGTACCTGCTGCGAACAATCCCGTGAGATGTCTATTTGGTCGTTTGACGATCATAAGGCTGCCGTACGGATTGAGAGCTGCGAGGCGTGTAAAGGATATACTAAGATGTTGTTTATCAACCGTTTGCCATTGTTAGATGCGGCAGCGGATGATATCGCATCGATGGGATTGGATGCCGAGCTCAATACAAAGGGCTATGGTGCGACAACTGTCAATCCGCTATTGCTGGCCCATGAAGCTTAGAAAACGTAGTTAACAGGAGATGCGTTGATGGTTGCTGATAATTCTTTCCCTAATTCAGTTGTTACAGCCGATGTGACTCGATTTAGCACGGCAGGGAATGTTGAACAAACTGAATTACTCGCCAATGAGGTAAGAGTGGCGTTGGTGTATAACGGATTGGCGCACACAGTCATGATGGCAAGCCCACAGGACTTGGAAGTGTTTGCGATAGGTTTTACGCTTTCGGAAAGAATTGTCTCAACCATTAATGATATAAAAGATATTGAACTTGAATATGTTTCTAATGGCGTGATCATTAAGATAGAGATTAATCAACGCTGTTTCAATGAGTTAAAGGAGCATCGCCGTAGCATGGCGGGACGCACTGGCTGTGGTCTCTGTGGTGTTGCACAGCTTAAAGATGCTGTAAAACCAGTTCAAGTCGTCGGATCCGATATCAGATTCAACATTGCCCATCTCGACCCGATTTTAGTCCGAGTCAAACAACTACAACAGACTTTTGCTTTAACTGGTGCAACCCATGCTGCAATTGGTGTAAATGAAAACGGGGAGGTGATTTATCTATTTGAAGATATTGGCCGACATATCGCTTTAGATAAATTGATCGGGGCGATGTCTGTACGGTATGCAGCAAAACCCGCTGCGGTATTGTTAACCAGCCGCGCCAGTTTTGAAATGGTACAAAAGGCGGCAAGTGTCGGTATTCAAATTCTGTTTGCTATGTCAGCCGTGACGGCGTTGGCTACTGAGATTGCGGAGCAAAGCAATGTGACTTTAGTCGGTTTCTGCCGTGATGGTCGAGCAAATATTTATAATCATGGCTATCGACTTCAAGGAAGCCAACTGTCACAACCAGCCGTGGTCGGGCTTTAAGATTTGACCGTAGGCAAATGAAGAGATTGATTGGCAAAATAAAAAGTCGATCCAAGTAATAATAGACACCAACATCATGATATAAAACGCGATGCTATGTGAATTCTTTAGCACTATGCGGAGTAATCTCTGCAAACATTCACGTAGCAACGCGATATAAGCAATAGCATTTCTTCCTTAAACCAATAAATCCTCAATCAAGCAGAACCAGCAGAAGTGAAAGTACTTTAACGTAAATCCATAGAGAACTGTTTCTTTCCCCAAAACACAATTTAACATAATATACATTGTGCGCAGTTTTGTGTGCGAGGGATTTGGGGTGCCGATAACATCCTAGTTAATACCTTGCAAATGGTCTAACGGCTTATTAAAGGCACTTTCATGTCTTTCTATTTGTGTAGTGTGTAAATACTTCGATGTGGTGTCGATACTCTCGTGGCCTGCATCGGCTTGGACATGTGACAACGGTCTACGGTTAATATTAATGTCATGGGTAATCCCGGTATGTCTGATATTGTGTGCTGTGAGTTTTCTCATTTGTGCCGCGTCTTGGTGAAAGCCATCAGCTTGAGCATTATCCGCAGCAAGATTAATAATCGCTTGAATTTCTTCACGGATTTGACGGATCCCAAGATTGGCATTCACTACACCCGCATCTCGGCCGCGACCAGCTGCTCTATGTCGAACAAATAACGGATGTGGTTCACTTTGATTTGGATAGTCAGTAAGACCTAAAAACTGTCGATATTTAACTAAGCCGTCCAGTAACGCCTTTGACATCGCCACGCTACGCTTTTTACCACCTTTACTGAGTGGAATATGAAAACTCCAAATGCCTGTCTGTGAATTTTGCCTAAATTGGCCCATTACTGGTGAATAGCCAACCCGTGCAGATACATCAGAGATGCGTAAATAGCAGGAATAAATCAATGAAATCAAGAATAAACTACGTTGATGCAATTCGGGTGATGTTTCAGCCAATCGAGTAACTGTGCTCATCACATAGGACCACTGTAGTTCTGTGAAAGCCAAGTTGTTTTCATCTTCCTCGCTTTGTCTTTGATACTGCTTGTTTTGGCCAAAGCGGCTGTGATTCAACCAAATTTGTGCGGGGTTGCGCTCACAAAACTCCTCACTCATTAAGTAGCTATAAAACGAGGATAAAATAGCAATCTTGGTTTTTAATGCATTGTCGCTAAGCACATAAGGTTGAACTTGCCCTAACAGTTTCTTGCCGACAAATGGCCGCCAAAGACTATTAGGAACCCGCTCATCACGCAGTTTATCGAGTTTAAACTGTGGCACGTTAAAGTAACCAATCAGCGCTAAGGGTGGCGCCAAACAATAATCCACATACCGACTCATATCCTTACGTAGCACCTGTGTGGGTGACATTTTGGCGACATCAAAACACCAATGCAGGAATGTAGTGAGTTCACTCCGATAGGCTTTATAGTTGTTTTCACTGTGTTTTTGTTCAAACAACCAATCTGTTGCATGTTCCATTACTAAACCTGCATCAGGCACATCCGTTAGACTGACTTGGGTAATGTATTGATTCACCACACCGTTCCCATCTTGTATGAATTCAATTGAATCAAATAAAGGTAATACTGGAGGAAGCTGCATAATAACTTTTAAATTTAAGTGTTTAATGCATGATAATACTTAAATGCAAATGCCGATAACGTTATTTATCGGCATTAATGAGTCTTTCAATTTGCGGACAACTTGTTTGTGAACATTGCTGGCAGCCTATGCGTTTTTGGCAACAGATAAGGCAAAGTTGCCAGACTTTCCGTTTTGATTGATTATCTAGACATGAAAAATCCGCTGCACATAGACTTCCTTCACGAATGAGTTGCGCAAGTTTCTCCTCTGATATAGATAAATTGATCCTTTCTGCCATATATGCCATATAAATTCCTGCTGAGTTATCTATTTTGATAATACACAAATGATAATAGTTATCAATAACGAGCTATTAAATTTGCGACCTTCCCCGCTGCAGAATTATTTTTACTGATTTGACAAGCTTCTACTACACTCTAACTGTGCGACATAAATTAAGTGATGAGGTCTCGGATGGTGATTGATCTTACAAAGAAAAAGCCGCTCTTTTCAGGGAAAAAAACCATAGAAACTTCTGCATTTTCTGCGCCCTGGAAAATTCTTGTTGTTGATGATGAGCCTGATGTACACACGGTCACTAAACTTGCACTTTCTCGTTTTAAACTCGATGGTCGTGCCCTCTCCTTTATTAACGCTTATAGTGCTGAGCAAGCTAAAGAATTTCTTTTAAATGAACAAGATCTGGCAATTGCCTTTATTGATGTTGTTATGGAAACCGATCATGCTGGCTTGGAGTTAGTAAAGTGGATCCGTGAGGAACATAAAAACAAAACAATCCGCCTAATTTTGCGCACAGGACAACCAGGCCAAGCTCCTGAAGAAGATGTTATCGTCAACTACGATATCAATGACTATAAGGCAAAATCTGAACTCGATTCACGCAAGTTAATGACAAGTGTCTACTCGGCACTGCGTTCTTACCGCGACATTATGGAAATCGAACAAGCAAGGCGTGCACAGCTGAATCATCGAAAAGGATTAGAGCGAGTGCTCGAGGCAACCTCAGGATTATTTGAACTCAGAACGCTCTATCGATTCGCTGATGGCTTGCTGACCCAAGTTGCAACCCTATTGAATCTCGATTCCGAAACACTGCTGCTAACCTGCAATGCCATGGATGCGATAAGCGGCCATATGGAATCTGCTGAGATTAAGATTTTGGCGGGGACGGGACAATTTGCCGAGAGTCCTGCGAACAAAGTGTTACCAATGCATATTGATAAGTTATTACGCACAGCTCTCGCACAAAAGCGTTGTTTATATGAAGATAACTGTTTCGTTGGCTATTTCCCTACGAAGAGCGGGTTTATCAACCTGCTTTATATGGATGGGATTGATAAAATCGACGATTTAGATAAAAAACTTATTGATATTTTTGCAATAAATGTGGGTATCGCCTTTGAGAACCTACTTCTAAACCAAGAGGTCGAAGATACCCAGTCTGAACTTATTCTACGTTTAGGGGATGTCGTTGAAAGCCGCTCAAAAGAGGCGGCAAACCACGTAAAACGCATGGCCGAATATTGTGCCAAACTGGCGCTACTTGCTGGATTATCAGAGACCGAAGCTGAACTTTTACGCAGAGCATCGCCTATGCATGATATTGGTAAGATAGCGATCCCCGATGCTGTGTTGCTTAAGCCTGGCAAGTTAGACGATAAAGAATGGTTGGTTATGCGTCAGCACCCTACTATTGGCTACCAGATCCTCGCGAATTCCGAGCGGCCTATCCTTAAAGCCGCTGCGATTATAGCCTTGCAACATCATGAAAAGTATGATGGTTCAGGCTATCCAGCCAATTTAAGACAAGAACAAATTCACATTTTTGCCCGTATTGTTGCAATTGCAGATGTGTTCGATGCTCTTTCCCATGCACGTTGCTATAAAGCAGCTTGGCCACTGGAAGAGGTTATCGATGAAATGCGTAAAGGTGCAGGTAAACATTTTGATCCTGATTTACTCGAACTGTTTATCAATAACATCGATATTTTTGTACAGGTTAAAGAAAACTGGAAGGATCATGATGAATAGCCAAAATAGCATTCATAATCAATCATCCGCCTATGATAATCGGTCATTATGAATAAGGAGTGGGAGTTAATATTGTTACCAAGCTCTTTATCCGGCGAACGCCATAAACTTAATATGGATTATCGGCAAGAAAGTCAAAAATAACGGCTTGCTCGATACCATTTCGACTAAAACTGATAAAACCACGCCACACCATATATCCACTGCTACAGGAACCGTAAATCAACTGCCCCTCATAGGTTGTTTTATCGAGTTGACGAATATTGACAGGGATAATGCCCATAAACATATCTCTACCTTCTAAACGGACCTGTAAATTATCAAGTACATCAGAAGATAATAGCTTCAATGTTAATGGTTTTTCACTTGGCGCACGATCTGGCGAAAGGCTGATGCTCAGCACTATATCCCCGACCTTTTTAATGCAATCTCCCTGAGTAAACACACAAAGAGTGGGATCTGTAGGCGGTATTTTTACCTGTTGCTCGGTTTTTTTATCACAAGCGCTAAGATTCAACGCAATTAACATGATGTAAAGCGGGAGACGTTTGCGATTAAGCACAAAAATTAACCTTGTGATGCAAGATGTTAACATTCTATGGCGTAGGTTGATCTAGATCAACTTTCCGTCCCCCTTCTTTGGTATCTTTTTTGACATGGCTCAAGTATCATTGCGAAACCTCATATTTGAGCACAAATGTGTAGGGTAACGCATTGACATGGCTTCATAACCCTTATAGGGGCATGAGCTTTGTGTCATATATAACAGGTAAAGCTAGTCTTTACTAAAAGTAAAAGTAATAAGCAGTGGAAGCATTATGATGAACCATTCCCAGCCAACAGGCGCTGATTACAATTACACCATTGTCCGCCAATTCGCCTTAACCACAGTTTTGTGGGGTATTGTTGGTATGTCAGTCGGTGTTTTAATTGCGGCTCAGTTAATCTGGCCACATCTGAACTTCGATACGCCTTGGTTTACGTATAGTCGCTTGCGACCATTACACACCAATGCGGTAATTTTCGCGTTCGGAACATCAGCCCTCTTTGCAACATCCTATTATGTCGTACAACGCACCTGTCAAACCCGACTATTTGCACCTAAATTAGCTGCATTTACGTTTTGGGGATGGCAAGCCATCATTCTGTCAGCAGCCATCACTCTGCCAATGGGTTATACCAGCGGTAAAGAATATGCTGAATTAGAATGGCCAATCGATATCGCTATTACGATCGTTTGGGTATCCTATGCAATAGTGTTCTTCGGCACTATTATCAAACGAACAACATCGCATATTTACGTAGCGAACTGGTTCTTTGGTGCATTTATCATTACGGTTGCCGTGCTTCACATCGTGAACTCAATGGCCGTTCCTGTTAGCTTGTTTAAGTCATACTCTATGTACAGTGGCGCGGTCGATGCCATGGTGCAATGGTGGTATGGTCACAACGCGGTAGGCTTCCTGTTAACCGCTGGCTTCTTAGGTATGATGTACTACTTCGTTCCTAAGCAAGCGGGTCGTCCTGTTTACTCATATCGTCTGTCGATTGTGCACTTTTGGGCACTGATCGCACTGTACATTTGGGCAGGTCCTCACCACTTACACTACACTGCCCTGCCTGACTGGACTCAGTCTTTAGGTATGGTGATGTCACTGATCCTGTTCGCACCATCTTGGGGCGGTATGATCAACGGTATCATGACCTTATCTGGCGCATGGCACAAACTGCGTACTGACCCAGTATTGCGTTTCTTAGTGGTTTCTCTGTCTTTCTATGGTATGTCGACCTTCGAAGGTCCGATGATGGCCATCAAGACAGTTAACGCTTTATCTCACTACACAGACTGGACAGTAGGTCACGTTCACTCCGGCGCGCTAGGCTGGGTTGCAATGGTATCTATCGGTTCTCTGTATCACTTGATCCCAGTACTGTTCGGCCATGGCCGTATGTACAGCATCAAGTTAGTTAACGTGCATTTCTGGTTAGCGACAATCGGTACTGTTCTTTACATCGTGTCTATGTGGATTTCGGGTGTAATGCAGGGTCTGATGTGGCGTGCAGTTAACGCTGACGGTACTTTGACTTATAGCTTTGTTGAAAGTCTGGAAGCTTCTTATCCTTTCTACTTCGTACGTTTCCTCGGCGGTTGTTTCTTCTTAACCGGTATGCTGATCATGGCATACAACGTGATCCGTACTGTGAAAGCCTCTAAAGATTCATTGCCAGCACTGGCTGAAGCAAAAGCGGCTTAAGGAGCAAACTCGATGAAATTTAATCATGAGATAGTTGAAAAAAACATCGGTTTGTTAGCGATATTCACTGTTATCGCTATCAGCTTCGGTAGCTTGGTTGAAATCACGCCGCTGATTTTCCAAAAAGATACCACTGAGCCTGTTGAAGGTTTGAAACCCTACACTGCCCTGCAACTTGAAGGTCGTGACATTTATGTACGTGAAGGTTGCTACAACTGTCACAGTCAGATGATCCGTCCTTTACGTGCAGAGACTGAACGTTACGGTCACTACTCTGTTGCCGGTGAGTCTGTTTGGGATCACCCATTCCAATGGGGTTCTAAGCGTACTGGTCCAGACTTGGCCCGTGTTGGCGGTCGCTACAGCGATAAATGGCATGAAGTTCACTTAATCGATCCTCGTGCTGTGGTCCCTCAATCGAATATGCCAGCCTTCCCATGGCTTGCCGAAAACAAGTTAGACGGCAAGTTAACCGGCGACAAGATGACTATTCTGCGTAACATGCACAAAGGCGGTTACAAAGGTAATGATCTTTACACCGATGAAGAAATTGCAGGCGCGCAGAAAGCTGTTGAAGGTAAGACAGAGCTGGAAGCCTTGATTGCATATCTTCAGTCTTTGGGTCACGCACTCAAATAAGGAGGCAGTATATGGATTACGGCACATTACAAGGTATTTTAACCATCATTGTGATGCTGACCTTCGTCGGTATATTTGCTTGGGCATATAGCTCGCGTCGTCAAAAATCCTTTGATGAAGCAGCGAATCTTGTGTTTTCCGATGAGGAAATCAGCAAGGAATCGAAGGACTCAGGAGAGAATAAGTGATGAGTAGCTTCTGGAGTATTTGGATTAGCGTACTCTCGTTAATTGTGATCGCAGGATGTTTTCTGTTGCTACGTGTGTGTTCAAAGAACACCACCGATGTCAAAGAAGGCGAATCCATGGGTCACAGTTTCGATGGTATCGAAGAACTCAATAACCCACTGCCAAAATGGTGGAGTTATATGTTCTATATCACTATCGTGTTTGGCCTAGTGTACTTAGCCCTGTTCCCAGGTTTAGGTAACTACAAAGGTCTACTGAACTGGACCAGCTCTAACCAAAGCATTGGTACAGAGAAAGGTATTAAAGCCGATTCTGTAGCCGCGATTGAGCTGGCGGCAAAAGAAGGCATGTACGTTCAGTACGACCAAGAAGTTAAACACGCTAACGAAAAATATGGCCCAATCTTCGCGGCTTACTTGGCAACACCACTCGAAGAGTTAGTGAAAAACCAAGAAGCGTTGAAAGTGGGAGGCCGTTTGTTCCTACAAAACTGCGCGCAGTGCCACGGCTCTGACGCACGTGGTAGCAAAGGCTTCCCTAACCTGACCGACAGTGATTGGTTATACGGTGGCGATTTAGCCACGATTAAAACCACCATCATGAGCGGTCGTCATGGCATGATGCCACCAAAAGGTGGTTTGCCAATCGACGATAGCGAAATTGCAGGTCTAGCCGAGTATGTGGTTAAGTTATCTGGTCGTGAACACGACGAGAAACTCGCAGCTCTTGGTCAAGGTTCATTCATGAAAGGTTGTTTTGCGTGTCACGGTATGGACGCAAAAGGCAACAAGCTCATGGGCGCACCTAACTTAACTGACGATGTTTGGTTATATGGCGGTAGCCGTGGTGTGATCGAAGAAACGATCAAACACGGCCGTGCAGGCGTGATGCCAGCATGGAAAGACGTTCTCGGTGAAGAGAAAGTCCACGTGATCGCAGCTTATGTTTATAGCTTGTCAAACAAGTAATTAGATATGAGTAACACTAAGGCCTCGATAACGTCGAGGCCTTTTTTTTAAAGTGCTAAAGCCACCTTTTAACGGTAAAATGGCGCAAATTTTTATTATGGGTATTTAACATGAGCGAACAACAACCCTGGTATAAGCAGTTTTGGCCTTGGTTTTTAATTATTCTTCCTTTGTGTGCCGTCGTCGCAAGTTTTACCACGCTAAAAATTGCCCTCTCAAACTCTGACTCTCTGGTTGCCGAGGATTATTACAAAGAAGGCAAAGCCATCAACATGGACTTGAGTAAAGTCAAATATGCCAAGCAGCTTGGCATGCAATGGCAACTTGAACAGAATAACCATGAACTCCTATTCACTCAGCACGGCGGCCCAGCCTATCAAGCTGCGTTGAAAGTCGAATTTTACCACCCAACGATTGCCGAAAGAGATATTAAGACCACTGTCACCGCCGATGCCAATCATGTGTATCGCATTACTCTGCCCGATGTGTTAACGGGTGCTTGGGAAGTCCGCCTCGAAGGTTTTGATGCTAAATGGCGTATTCATCAACGTGTCGAATTAAAAGACAACGTCCAATTGTGGTTGAACTAATTGTGGTTGAATGAATATTGCTATGACACATCCAAGTTGTTTTCACTGTAATGAACCTGTACTCACCGGCACGCAGTTTGTCACTCGCATTAATGATCGCGATGAACTCATGTGTTGCCCAGGCTGCCAAGCGGTATCCCAAGCCATTGTTGATGCAGGCTTATTAAGCTATTACAAGTTTAGAACTGAGCCAGGTAATAAACAGACGGCCCTTGTACCTGATGAATTAAATCAGTTTAGTGCCTATGACTTGCCCGAGGTACAGCAGGACTTTGTCCACTCAGTGGAGAATAGCGACTCAGTGTCGCTGTCCATTGATGGCATTACCTGCGCGGCCTGCGCTTGGTTAATTGAACATAAAGTGAAGCAACTGCCTGGCGTAAGCCAAGTGATGGTCAACTCCACCACCCAAAGGGCGCTGATCAGCTGGGATAAACAACAAGTTAAACTCAGTGATATTTTGGGGCAAATTAGCCGTATCGGTTATCAAGCTGCGCCCTATCAAGTGGATGAGCAAGAACTGACCGCCAAGCAAAATAGCCGTAAATTCTTACTGCGTTTAGGTTTGGCGGGCTTTGCCACCATGCAAGTGATGATGTTCGCCCTCGCCCTCTATACTGGTTACTTTACCGATTTGGATGTGCAATATCGGGATTATTTCCGCTGGGTGAGCATGATTTTCGCCACGCCCGTGGTGCTCTATTCGGCGCAGCCCTTCTATTTTAGCGCGATTCGCACTCTGCTCAGTGGCAAACTCAATATGGACGTATCGGTCTCTATCGCCATTGGCGGCGCCTATATCGCCAGTTGCTTTGCGACCGTTAACGGCACGGGTGAAGTCTATTTTGAATCCGTTTCCATGTTTACCTTCTTCCTGCTGCTGGGACGTTATTTCGAGCAGAAGGCAAGACAAAAAGCTTCCGTTAGCTCCAGTAATCTCCACAAGTTAGTGCCGTTAACGGCACATCTGGTCACGGCGCAGGGGCAAGAAGAAATCCCCGCTAAAAAATTATGTCTTGGGGATATTATCCTCATTAAACCCGGTGAAATGGTCGCCGCCGATGGAATCGTGGTTGACGGCCACACCAGCATCAATGAAGCCATGCTCACCGGTGAGCAAATGCCGATTGAAAAGCCCGTCGATAGCCAAGTATTTGCAGGCACCATAAACCTAGAGCAACCCATTAAGGTAAAAGTCACCGCTCTTGGGCAAGAGCAATTAGTTGCTGAAATTATTCGCTTGCAGGAATTAGCCTCAAACACTAAACCTGCCGTCGCTATGCTTGCCGATAAACTGTCGCGTTATTTCTCAGGCACTATCTTAACCATAGCGACAATCACCTATCTGGTGTGGCTACAAATCTCCCCCGAAGACGCCTTTTGGGTGACCTTGTCAGTATTAGTGGCCACCTGTCCTTGCGCCCTTGCGCTGGCGACGCCTACCGCAGTGACCTGCGCGACCGCGATTTTTACCCGTCTTGGGATCATTACCCGTAAGGCGGGTGTATTTGAAAAACTGCCTCAAATCAAGCATGTAGTATTTGATAAAACCGGCACCCTCACCTGCGGCACGCTATCGATAGCCAAGGTGCAATGTCATGGTGATGTGGCTAAAGAACAAGTGTTGGCAATTGCTGCTGCGCTAGAGTCAGGTTCTCGCCACCCCATCGCCGCGGCCTTTGCCAGCTTTGCCCAAGTCGATGTTGTTGCCGAGCAAGTTCACCATGAAGTGGGCTTTGGGGTGAAAGGTCTCATAAATGGCATAGAATATCGCATTGGGAATGCTCACTTTACTGGCGCAATAGTCAATCCTGAGTTTATCAATCAACAGATTTGGCTTGCTCGTGCCAGTGATGACCAACTAAAGGTTATCGCCACTATTGAGATCAAAGACAATATTCGTATCGATAGCAAAGAAACTGTCGACATACTGAAGCAACAGGGTTGCAAGGTCAGTATCGCCAGCGGGGATAGCTCTGGGCATGTGCATCAATTGGCAAAAGAGCTCGGCATTACGGATGTACACAGTGGACTCACACCGGCCGATAAACTCTCGCTAGTGAATAAGTTACAGCAATCCAATCCTGTGGTGATGTTCGGTGATGGCATAAATGACGCACCAGTACTCGCTGGCGCCGATTTATCCGTGGCCATGGGCAGCGGTAGTGCAATTGCCAAAAACAGTGCCGATCTTATTTTGCTTGGCGATCACCTCTCCCGCTTCACCCAAGCGGTGAGGGTTGCTAAACTGACCACACTAATTATTCGCCAAAATCTCGCTTGGGCATTAGGTTACAACGCGCTCATTTTACCTTTAGCGGTAACCGGCCATGTTGCACCTTATATTGCCGCTATCGGCATGTCGACAAGCTCACTGATTGTTGTGGGTAACAGTTTGAGATTATTACGAATTAAAATATAACAATAAAATAGGCTTAGCTAATGAGCATCATTTATGTACTTATCCCTATTGCGATGATCTTTGTGTTGATCGCTGTAGCCGTGTTCTTTTGGGCGGTAAAATCCGAACAATTCGATGATTTAGACCGCCAAAGTGTCTCAATTCTATTCGATGAAGATGCCGACAAACCTAATCCTGCGAGCATCAAGCAACAGGAATCTCAAGACAAAGGCATGCCTCAGTGACTGGCACTGTGATTGAATACAATGTAATGGGTGCGTTTCTCGTTGGTCTAATGGGAGCCGCTCACTGCTTTGGCATGTGTGGTGGCCTTGTTGGCGCCTTTTCCTCTCAGCTTGCTAATCCTAAGCAAGGAAACCACTTAGCCCATCAACTCACTTACTTATTAAGTTATAACCTTGGCCGGATTGTCAGTTATACCTTCGCGGGCGCTTTAGTCGGCGGTTCATCTGCCATGCTTGGGCACTTATTTGAGCTAGATAGCTACCTATTAATTCTCCGGATCATCGCCGGCGTCATGATGATTGCAACCGGGCTTTACATTGCAAAAATTTGGATCGGAATAGTACAAATTGAACGCCTTGGTCAGATATTGTGGCGTTATTTGAAACCCATAGCACAACGTCTGGTGCCAATCACTACGCCAATGCAAGCCATCACCGCGGGATTGATATGGGGATGGCTGCCCTGCGGACTGGTATATAGCACCTTAACTTGGTCTGTAGCGGCAGGTTCTGCCAGTCAAGGCGCCTTGATTATGCTGGCATTTGGTTTGGGTACACTCCCTGCACTACTCAGTGCAGGATTGGCGGCCAAACGCTTAGCCAATTGGGTGCAGCAAAAAACCGTTAGATTATTGAGTGGCTTACTTTTAATTGCCTTTGGTGCACAAACTTTATATATCGCCCTGTCGCAGCTAAACTAGCCCAAGCGAATGAATTGGTTTAACATGGCTGCAGTGGATTAACTTGAGAACCGACATGACAATAGAGCAGAATAAAAACCGTCGTCCCGCCGCCAGTGGGTGCGCAATTCATTGTCACGATTGCAGTATGGGAACCCTTTGTATCCCATTCACCCTCAATGCAAATGAACTCGATCAACTCGATGACATTATTGAGCGTAAGAAACCTATTCAAAAAGGCGAACAGATTTTTAAATCAGGTGATCCTTTAAAATCACTCTTTGCGATCCGCTCAGGCACCATAAAAAGTTACACTATCACCGAACAAGGCGATGAACAGATCACTGGCTTTCATTTAGCGGGAGATGTCATTGGTTTTGATGGTATTCATGCACAATCTCATCAAAGTTTTGCACAAGCCTTAGAAACTTCCATGGTGTGTGAAATACCCTTCAATATTCTCGATGAACTTTCAGGCACAATGCCTAAATTACGCCAACAAATCATGCGCTTAATGAGTAATGAAATCATGAGCGATCAAGAAATGATTTTGCTGCTCAGTAAGAAAAATGCAGAAGAACGCCTCGCTGCATTTATCAGTAATCTCGCTAACCGCTTTGGTAATCGAGGTTTTTCTGCCAAAGAATTTCGCTTGACCATGACACGTGGGGATATTGGTAATTACTTAGGCCTTACCGTTGAAACCATCAGTCGCTTGTTAGGCCGCTTCCAAAAATCTGGGTTAATCGAAGTAAAAGGTAAGTACATCATTATCGTTGATTATAATGAACTTAATCTTCTAGCGGGTAATGCCAGAATTGCCAGATAAGCTTCATCATTAATCATGCGTTTTTGGCGCTAGGCACTGGTTTTCAAAAGAGTTTTGATCTAGAACAATACAGATAATTGCCAAAGGCTCATGATGAATATGAGCCTATGACTAAAGGAACAAGTTATGAAGGATTATCAAAAAATACTGGTCGTTGTCGATCCTACGACAGAACATCAAGTGGCACTCGCTCGAGCGGTTACCTTAGCCAGTAAAAGTAACGCCCATGTGACCGTGTTTCTTTCGATTTTTGACTTCTCCTATGAAATGACATCGATTCTATCGAGCCAAGAGCGCGAAGCCATGCGCCAAGGCGTGATTGATCAACGTTTAGCTTGGATACAAGATCTGCTGTCAGCCTATAACCACCTACAACTTAATATTGATACGCAAGTTATTTGGCACAACCGCCCCTTTGAAAGCATTATTAACCATGCTATTGCAGGGCAATATGATCTGATTGTTAAAGGCACCCATGCTCATGATAAATTAAAAGCGGTGATCTTTACTCCGACGGATTGGCATTTAATGCGCAAAGCCCCAGTTCCTGTATTAATGGTCAAAGATCATGATTGGCCTGAAACCGGTAAAATCCTCTGCGCGGTAAACGTGGCAACTGAAGATACCGATCATCAAATGCTTAACGGCAAAATTATTGAACATGCGAAGGATTTAGCCGCAAAATTTGCTGCCGAAGTTCATTTAGTCAATGGCTATCCTGGTACACCGGTAAATCTTGCCATTGAACTCCCCGATTTTGATGCACAAACCTACAACGACACCATTCGCCTACAACACGAACAAAGAGTGCAATACCTGGCTAATGCCTATGGTATCGATACACTCCATTGCCATGTGAGGGAAGGATTGCCAGAGGATGTGATCCCTGAGCTTGCTGAGCAGCTCGATGCTGAATTAGTTATTTTAGGTACAGTCGGTCGTACGGGCTTTTCAGCAGCACTCATTGGCAACACAGCAGAACATGTTATTGATAGCATCAATTGTGATTTATTAGCGATCAAACCTGATGGTTATAAATCGCCGCTTGAAGAGGCGTAACGCACGCTGCTCTTTACCCCGCCGTCGATAGCTGGAATAATACGCGCCCTGAAACTGAGTTACTGGGCGCTTTTTTTATGTTGGAAGCTATGTCTGAAGTTACGGCGAGTCAAATGCCTGAAGAATTATCAAAAAAACAAATTACCCGTCTGAATAAATTACAGAAGCGTCTGCGTCGTGAAGTGGGTAGCGCTATCGCCGACTACAACATGATTGAAGATGGTGACCGAGTCATGTGCTGCCTAAGTGGCGGTAAAGACAGCTATGCTATGCTGGATATTCTGCTCAATCTACAACAGCGCGCGCCTGTACAGTTCGAAATTATTGCCGTTAATTTAGATCAAAAGCAGCCAGGTTTCCCTGAAGATATACTGCCTGCCTATCTAGATAGCCTTAATATTCCCTATCACATTCTTGAAAAAGACACTTACTCGATTGTGAAGGAGAAAATTCCTGAAGGCAAAACCACTTGCTCACTGTGCTCTCGCCTGCGTCGTGGCACTCTCTATGGTTTTGCGCAACGAATTGGCGCAACCAAGATAGCTCTCGGTCATCACAGAGACGATATTATTGAAACGCTATTCCTCAATATGTTTTATGGCGGTAAGATGAAAGCCATGCCACCTAAGTTGCTCTCGGACGATGGCGCAAACGTGGTTATTCGCCCACTTGCGTACTGTCGTGAAAAGGATTTGGAAGAATACGCACAGCTTAAAAAATTCCCCATTATTCCTTGTAATCTCTGTGGCTCTCAGGAAAACCTCAAGCGTCAAGCGGTGAAAGACATGCTCAATCAGTGGGATAGACTATATCCTGGCCGTATTGAAACCATTTTCACTGCTATGCAAAATACTGCACCTTCACAGGGTGTTGACCGTGACCAATTTGACTTTGTATCGTTGAAACGCGATCCCAATGCGCCAATGAAGGGTGATGTGGCCGAAGCCGAACTGCCCGCCTTTGATTTTCTCGATATTGCTAACAACGGCCATATCGATTTAGATGCGGCAAAACGCATCAATATCGTCAACGTGTACGAAGCGTAAATGCGACAAGCATAAAAAAGCCCACTTACGTGGTAATGCCGTTCACTTAAGAGTGAACGGCATTTTTCTTTGGTCTAACCGGAAACTTGTTTTTGCTCATTTTAAGGACTCGTGGATATGCCCTTTCCCGTTTACCATCCAGCTTAAATTGCCGTGCATTTCGTTCTATATCCAATACGTCTCTCGGGACATTCCCCGGTGTTTGTGATGACAGTTGTGTCAACTTGAAGATGATATAACTCGCCGCATCCCGAAAACTCAGTTGATTGGGATGGACCGATGGCAAGCTTTTAGCCATCAGCAACATCTTATATCTAATGAGATTGTAGGCCAGTAGCACGCCCCATAACTCTTGAGTCACCAGCTCCGGTAGTTGACTGCGGAGCGTAAAACGGCTCTCCAGTAGATGTTGTTTCATCTCTCTATAGCCCAGTTCGATTTCCCATCGATGGGCATATAAGTCGACGATGTCTTCGCTGGGGTAACGCATCGGGTCTGTCAACGAGGTCAAAATGGCGACTGACTTACCTTTCACTGTCTTAGTCAATAAACGCGCTTCAAGGGTATCTGGGAGCTGCGGCCATTTCTTTCTGGCTTGAGGTGTCGTGGTGAGTTTCACCCACTGGTCATGTTTCCCCAGCGTTCGCACTACTTCATATTGAGTGCCTTTCTTCAATGGCAACAACCAGTGGCTATCAGGTTGCGCTTGCTGCCAAGCGTGCAGCAGGCCGAGCGAGTAAAATCCTCGGTCAAATAGGGTTAGGCTGTGATTGGGAATGCTAGGAATGAGCTGGGACGCTAAGTTCATTTCATTTTCGGCAACCGAATCAAAGGCGCTGTTGACCAATAAATGGCTGCTTAACTCCATCAAGCAAACCATGCGAATTTGCGGATAAGCCGCTTCGCCTAAAGCGTTGGCGGTTCGTCCAAAGGCGGCTTGATTTTGAACACTATCGGGTGTCCGCCACACGACACCGTCAACACCATACAAGTTAAGACCGCACCAATGAGGATGTTCAGCTCTCGCGTGCCAGGTATTGGCGCTGCGGCTAAATACTTCTCTAATAACCTCACTGCCCAATCGTTTACGCGCCTGAGTCACGGCGCTGCGTGCAACATAATCAATCTCTTGCGGCAAAACAATGTCGAGTTTGTTGATGAGTGACCGAACAGACTCCCCTCGGAACAAAGCCATTCCGATAACGGCCCAAATCATCGCGTCCATCGGCAATTTACGCCGTCTTAACGTCGCAACGCCCTGGGAGTCTAGGCAAGATTGAATTAACTCAGGTTCTAACACATCAGCTAAGCAGGTGAATTCGGTTAGGCGGGTAATATGGGTACGGGCGAGTGCTTCCGAGAGTTGCATAAAAAATCCGATGACATGAGGTCATCGGATTTTGATCTTTTCAGCGAGATCGTCAAGCGATCTGTCTTAACTGATCGGCATTACACTTACGTGGGCTTTTTTATAGCTAATCTATTGTTACTTAACCCAAGGACTTAATACGGTCGGCACATGGCTAAATTGCAATGATGTCAGACTGTTGATCTGCTCGACGCTCAACTTAAAGCTGGTATTCACCTGTTGTTCACGCCCATCGAGCGTCACGGTAACAGTTTGATCTTGAGCAAATTCAAAATTTAATCCTGCAATAGGATCCTTAAAGTAACGCATCGGGAAGCCCTGCATAACCCCTAGTAAGTCATCCATTTCATTAGCAATTTGCTGTAAGCGTTCTTGATCATATTGAACTTGTGTTTGCTTCGAGCGCACTTGCATCGCAATTCCACAGCCTTCAGTCTTACCCTCAAACTCTAGATTTACTAATGCGCGTTGGTCTTTCAGTGCATCATCAAAGGGAATAAACAAACGTTGCGCAGATGTATAAGTGAGTGGCGTTGAATTTAATTCACTCGAAATGGTACCACTCTGAATATGGCAGTTAGGCAGCATTGGTACACTAAAGGCCACTTCAACTAACTGATAACCACCCTTATTGACTTGCTTTAATCTGTCATAAAACCCTTTATATTCAAGGGAAATTGTTTCTGCCTGCACATTTGATGCACACAAGCAAACTCCCACTAACAACCATTTTTTATACATCCGCCTTCACCAAATATTTTTCATTATGACGTAACATATCGAGTAGTTCATCGATATAAGCTTCTTGCCTTTCAGAATAATTCACTAATCCATAGATAAGTTGGTCGGCACTCAATTCAGCCTCCTGAGCACGTAAATCGGCTCGAATTGAGCGAAACAAGGCATATGCTGTGTTCGAGTTTAAATTACGCATATAGGAGGAAACTGAAGCGTCTACCGATGGAAATATTTCTACTTCGTGTATTTTACCTGAGCCTCGCGAAGAAGGCACAATGCCGCAGCCATTACTAAAACACCATTCACCAAAGAAATTAAAACCTTCACGAGCAAAACGAGAACTGCCCCACCCAGATTCATTAGCCGCTTGGATCAGCACCATCGATTCTGGAATAATATCAACCCGTTTGAGTAGGCTGTTAAGGGATTTAGTATCGACACTGCGGGCAGCATATTGATATTTATCAAATAATTGATTGAGCTGCGCTAACTGTGATTCGGACAACGTATTGCCATTATCTATTACTGCCAACATATCAATGATAAATTCACGTTCAGTGGCAATAATGGCGTTTTGTTGTTGAACAATCGGCCTCAAAAAGTTAAAAAAGGCACGTTTTTTTTCTGCTACATCACTGATAGCAGAAAAGTCAGGAACTTGCGTAACAGGCTCAACGGCGTTTTCCAATTGGTTAACAATAGATTCAGGCTCATTCGTTGTAGGAATGAGCCACAATCTCAACGAAAAAATCGCCGAGATCACTAGGGCTAACGCGAGTGTAAACGAACCAATTCTACCAGTTTTCAATAAGTCACCTTCGATGTTGAGTTACTAGTGGCAAAATAAGCGCCAGATTATATGTCATATCTTGAAATTCACGAAATTTGGATGCAAAAACAACAATTCTTCCCAATCCTGCATTCACACATATCTAAAATGCGATCCGGCGCTTAAGTATTAGAATGCGTGAGAATTTTTAGTGCATGCTTTTGACTGAGCTTTTATACTAAGGTTCCGTTAGCCTCGGCAGTAACAAACTGAGTTTATCCGAGTTGATAACAGGATAGGATTTTACGGGTATTCAGGAAGGAAGCCTCATGCAGCAAATCTTAAACCAATTCAATCATGTAGTGGCAATCGGTGGCGGTCACGGTCTTGGACGTGTACTTTCATCACTCGATTTTCTAGGCAATCGTCTCACAGGTATTGTTGCTACGACGGATAATGGTGGTTCTACAGGTCGATTAAGAGCCGAGCAGGACTGCATTGCTTGGGGTGATTTGCGCAATTGTTTGTCCCAACTTGCTCATCGTCCTTCTGTCGGCTCACAATTATTTGAGTATCGCTTTCAAGGCGAAACTGAACTCAGTGGTCATAATCTAGGTAATTTGATGTTGCTCGCCTTAGATAAGTTGTGCGTTAGGCCCCTCGAAGCCGTCAATCTTATTCGGCATATGCTTAAAATTGAGACCAATATCATTCCGATGTCGGAGCAACCAACCCATTTGGTGGCATTACGAGCGTCCGGATCAAAAGTGTTTGGTGAAGTGAATGTCGACAAGATGAATGAAGCTCCCATTGCACTATGCCTTGAGCCACAAGTTGATGCGACAGCCGAAGCCTGTGAAGCCATTTGCCGCGCGGATCTGATTATCTTGGGACCTGGCAGTTTTCTTACGAGTGTGATGCCACCTCTCTTATTACCCTGCTTTGCTAAAGCATTAGCAATGACAACCGCGCCCGTAGTCTTTATCGATAATCTTAATGAAGAAACTTCGCCAGCAGGCCAGTTTAGTATTGAGCAGCGCATAGCCTGGTGCCATCAAGTAATTGGTAAACCCGTGATCACTAAAGTGCTGCGACATTCGGAACAAGTGCGTTTAGGCACCCTAGTTAATTATTTTCCCTTAAAAAATCGTCATAATCCGCAATTGCATGATCAGGCTAGTCTGCGTGATGCGCTTAACGCCATACTGCGGATAAAGTCAGAATTACCTTTAGAAACATTAGCTTCGTAATTGTTCTCTATACTGATAAACCATAATACTTAAGTTTATCGACCGCATAAAAGTAAAAGGACAGCCTAAGCTGTCCTTTTTCGTGAGCCTCTTTTAAGTTAGAGGATTTGAGCAATCGCCTTACAGATCACAGGCATATTAGTTTTGGTCATACCCGCCACACTAATGCGACCCGAGCCGACGATATAAATGCCGAACTCGTCTTTCAAACGGGCAACCTGTGCTTTATTTAAGCCGGAGAAGCTAAACATACCGTTTTGGCGGGAAATAAAGCTAAAGTCCTGGGTCACACCTTCATCTTTTAAGCTTTGTACAAATAGCGTACGCATCTCGGCAATACGTTCACGCATTTCAGTCAGCTCTTGTACCCAAAGGGCTTTCAATGATGCATCACTCAGAATCGTACTCACAATTAACGCGCCATGGGCTGGTGGATTTGAGTAATTTGCACGAATAGTACGTTTCACTTGGCTAAATGCACGCACCACTTCATCGGCATTTTGTGCAACCACAGTCACGGCGCCGATACGTTCATTATACAAACCAAAGTTTTTAGAGAATGAATTTGCGACCAATAGTTCTGGTACTTTTGACGCAACTAAGCGTAAACCAGCAGCATCTTCTTCAATACCAGCACCAAAACCTTGGTATGCAAAGTCGAATAATGGAACTAATTGCTTGTCCGCACAGAGATTAGCGACTAATTCCCATTGGGTTAACGTTAAATCAATACCCGTTGGGTTATGACAGCAACCGTGCAGTAGAATAATGTCACCCGCCTGTGCATTGGCGAGATCTGTCATCATGCCATCAAAATCAATATCGTGGGCACTGGCGTTGTAGTAACCGTATTCTTTAACCGTCAAACCCGCAGTTTCAAAAATATTTTGATGGTTTGCCCAAGTTGGATTACTTACCCACACAGTGCGCGATGGCGTATTACGCAATAAGAACTCGGCAGCAATACGCAGTGCACCTGTACCACCAGGCGCTTGAGCCGTTGCTGCTCGGCCAGAAGTCACGAGATCACTACCTTCACCAAATAGCAGCTCTTGTACTACGCGATTATAGGTTTGAACCCCTTCTATCCCTAAATAGTTTTTAGTTTTCTCTTGCTCAAGCAATAGGGCTTCAGCTTTCTTCACTGATTGCAATACTGGAGTCTGCCCTGCTTCATCCTTATAAATGCCAACACCAAGGTTGACTTTATCTTGGCGCGGATCGGCCTTAAATGTATCGGTTAAACCAAGGATGGGATCGGCGGGTGCGAGTACTACCTGAGAGAAAATCATGACTACTTATCCTAAATGTTCACGTGTAGGGGGAAAATTCAGCTTATTTATACCACTGTCTTAAGAGAGGGAATAGCGCCTATTACCGCTTCTTAAGGAAATAGTTTGGCTATTATGGATTGATTAAAATAAATAACAACTAAATGAGAGATCATTTATGTGAAAGCTGAATTTTTTGAAAAATATGATTTTTTAGAGGCAGATCACTATCGCTTCAAGAGTGGCTTTAAAGTTATAAACTTGAAATTATTGCCAATAAAAAAGGCCTAACAAATGTTAGGCCTTTTTATGTTATGGTACCCGAGGCCAGACTTGAACTGGCACGCTGTTACCAGCGAGGGATTTTAAATCCCTTGTGTCTACCGATTCCACCACTCGGGCAAACTCTTTATAGTAACGACAGTAATCTTATCATTAATACTTTAATCTATGGAGGCGCGACCCGGAGTCGAACCGAGATCGACGGATTTGCAATCCGCAGCATAGCCATTCTGCCATCGCGCCAAATTTCCAAACTCGTAAAGAGTTGGAGCGACATATCGGGTTCGAACCGATGACCTATACCTTGGCAAGGTATCGCTCTACCAACTGAGCTAATGTCGCATCGATGTCATAGAGTAACGTTACTACGCTTTCCCCTGACTGCGGATTGGCATTCTACCGATTTAACCTTCAGAGTCAATCAACAAATTTGAAATATTGCGCTTAACCACACTGTTTGCCCAATATTCAGCCATAGCGATATAAACTTGCCGATAGAATCAACAATTCACGGATTTGCTCAATAACAATGTCCAGATAAATTGTTATTCAACATAATTGAAGTATAAAAAAAGCGCCCTCTCAGGCGCTTTCTCGTTGTACTTCTGTCTGTCGCAATTAAGCAGGCAGAGACAGCGTTGTTAAGCCTAACATCGTTTGCATCACACCGACTACTTGGCAGCTGTAACCAAATTCGTTGTCATACCATACGTACAGAATGGCGCGTTTACCTTCGGCGATGGTCGCTTGAGAATCAACCACGCCCGCATAGCGAGAACCCACTAAGTCGCTTGATACGATTTCAGTTGAGTCTGTGTAGTCAATTTGGTTCTGCAAGGGTGATTGCAGCGCCGTGTCTTTTAGGTATTCGTTCAATTCGTCTTTGTTGGTCTCAGCATTTAAGTTCATGCTGATGATCGCCATAGATACGTTTGGTGTTGGCACGCGAATCGCGTTGCCTGTCAGTTTGCCCGCTAATACTGGCAGAGCTTTAGCGACGGCTTTCGCTGCGCCCGTTTCAGTGATCACCATGTTTAATGGTGCACTGCGACCGCGACGGTCAGCACTGTGGTAGTTGTCGATCAGGTTTTGATCGTTTGTATATGAGTGAATCGTCTCAACGTGACCATTCTCGATACCGTACTTATCATTTACCGCTTTCAGTACTGGTGTAATGGCGTTAGTGGTGCAGCTCGCTGCAGACACAATGATGTCTTCTGGCGTAATATCGCCTTCGTTCACACCGTAAACGATGTTCTTGATGGCGCCTTTTGCAGGTGCTGTCAGTAACACTTTGCTTGCACCAGGGCTCTTCAAGTGTAAGCCTAGGCCTGCTTCGTCTTTCCAAATACCCGTGTTGTCTACCACTAAGGCATCTGTAATACCGTATTTAGTGTAATCCACTTCATCTGGTGAGTTTGCGTAAATCACTTGGATATAAGTACCGTTAGCGATGATGGCGTTGTTCTCTTCATCCACTTCAACAGAACCGTTAAATGGACCATGAACAGAGTCACGACGCAGTAAGCTTGCGCGTTTTTCTAAATCGCCCTTCTTACCACCACGTAATACGATAGCACGCAGTCTTAACTTGTTGCTGCGGCCAGTACGTTCGATCAGTAAGCGCGCTAATAAGCGACCAATACGACCAAAACCATACAACACCACATCACGCGGAGCGATATCATCAGCATGATCAATCGCAGCCGCTAATTCGCGTGCCATATAGCTTTCAATTTCGTTGGTATCGGTATGTTCAGCCCAGTATTTGACAGCAAGCTTACCAATATCCACTTTACATTGTTTAACAGCGAGTCTGCTTAAGGCTTGAACAAACGGGAAACTCTCGCGTAAACGTAATTTCTCGCCGACATGACGACGAACTAAACGGTGCGCTTTAATAATCTCAATAGTAGAAGCATTGAGTAATGGCTTACCATAAACCACAACTTCGACGCCTTGGTTACGGTATAACTTGCCCAGCAAAGGTTGCATTGCCTCTGCCATTTCAAAACGTTCTTGCCAACTTTGTAGGTGTTTATCAGCGCTCATTTACAGATCCTTTATCTCACTTTTCAATAAAATATATTGAAAGGTTTGAGTAACATGACGAAAAGACCAATAATCTTATGTAGGTTTTAGGGAAAACCCTCTGTTTTGGTCGGCGCCATTGTAATGAAAACTGACCCAGCTTGCTAGTAAGATATTTTCTGTAAATCTGTAATTTTATTAGAGAAAATTGCATTTTGGAGCGTATTTTGAGACAAAATCTAGTAATAATTACATCATTTACCCTCGCGATAAGCCTTTTCGGTTGTGATAATGGCCGAAAAATCGAAACGATTTGTAAAAATAATCCTGAAATTTGTGCCGATTTGCATAAGGATGGCTGGTGTTTAGCCGAAAAAACAAAGTTGATCCAAAGTCGATACGACCTAAAGGACAATAAAAATCCAACAGGCAAGCAACTCTATCAACAGTTAACTTACCTCGAGGACTATAGTCGATGTATTGAATTGGCCTCGGGTGTTCAGCACATTATCCACACAAGCCGCACAGCTGATAGAGCCAGAGCCTTTCGACTAAGTACACAAAATTTGAGTCGGTTGCAGGATGAAACCCGCGAGCGCCAAGACCCGTTTATGTCTTATTATCAATGGACACGTTTTGGTGACACGGATGCATTAAACCGACTCTTGGCACAAGAAAATGCTGGCGAAGTCACTGAGCCATTTCTTTTAGCGCAAATAGCCACCTACTACAGCAACCGTAATGCCATCAAAGCGCAACAACTCTACCTTACTGTGTTTGCAGAGATCCAATACGCTGACTTTGATCCAAATTGGTTGCTTGGGCTCGCTGCAGCCTATCGCCAAACCCAAGCGCTAGAAAAAACTTACATGCTGACAAAAGCCAATTTACTACTTACGCAGCAGAAGTATTCTGAAGATAAGATGCTAGCCTTAATTGGTGGCAACAAAACGCTGGCGACAAGATTAGATGAATACGCCCAGAATTTGATCAATGCGTTAGAAGATGGCCTCTATTCGACTAGTCCGGTTGCGCTCTGGCTTGCTCCACCTCAGACAGAGGTAACACCGCCAGCGGCAACTCCCGTCGAACCAGAGAAGCCAAACTCGCCTTAAGGCTTGGGCCTTGAGTAACGTCGGCAAAATGTTTGCCATCTTGTAATTTTTTATCCAAATGCAGTGCTAAAAAAGGTGTTTTCGCGAGCAATGTAAAAAAAACACCTAATTTGTTAACCGAATCCCGGCAAAATAGCCGAATTAACTTGACGATAGCTGTCAGTTTGGTAATTTTACTACCAGTTGAATTTTATAATCACCAGAGGGATATGAGATGACTATCCGTGTTGCAATAAATGGTTACGGCCGTATCGGTAGAAACGTATTACGCGCCCTGTACGAAAGCGAAAAAGCTTACCCAATCAAAATTGTTGCCATCAACGATTTAGGCGACGCTTCAATCAACGCTCACCTGACAAAATACGATTCTGTACATGGTCGTTTCAATGCCAAAGTTGAGCATGATGCTGAAGCAATTTATGTTAACGGTGACAAGATCCTCACTTTCCAAGAGCGCGATCCAGGCAAATTACCTTGGGGCGACCTACAAGTAGACGTGGTATTTGAATGTACCGGTATCTTCACTTCTAAAGATTCTGTTCAACCGCATTTAGCCGCTGGCGCAAAGAAAGTGATTATCTCTGCACCAGGCAAAAACGTTGATGCAACCGTCGTTTACGGTGTGAACAACAATGTGTTGACCGCGGATATGACCGTTATCTCTAACGCGTCATGTACCACTAACTGCTTAGCGCCTTTCGCTAAGCCGTTAAATGACGAAATTGGTATCGAATCAGGTCTGATGACCACCATCCACGCGTATACCAACGACCAACGTTTATCTGACGTATACCACACAGATTTACGCCGTGCCCGCGCTGCGGCACTGTCGATGATCCCTACTAAAACGGGCGCTGCGGCTGCTGTAGGTTTAGTTGTGCCTGAATTACAAGGTAAATTCGATGGTTTAGCGGTACGTGTACCGACTGTTAACGTGTCTTTAGTGGATTTATCTTTCATTGCATCACGTGACACAACCGTTGAAGAAGTTAACGCCATCATCGAGCGTGCAGCAAGCGTAGCACCACTGAGCGAAGTGTTGGCCGTCAACAAAGAGCCATTGGTATCTATCGACTTTAACCACAATGCGTTTTCATCTAACTTCGATGCGACGCAAACCCGTGTTAACGGCCGTTTAGTCAAAGTAATGGCTTGGTACGATAACGAATGGGGCTTCAGTAACCGTATGTTAGACAACGCGGTTGCGTTAATGAACGCTAAATAATCTCGATTAGCGATTTAGCTAAAGCCCTGCAAATGCAGGGCTTTTTGTTATTTGCCGTGTGGCAACTGTAATTAAAAAAATATCCCCGCAAAGCGGGGATATTAATGTTGAAACTCGATGTGCGACTAAAAGCGCTTAGGCATTACCTTTCACTTTCATATTGAGCGTTTTAGCGAAATCGAGCATACGGGTCAGCGGGATTAACGCTTTCACTCGCAAGTCTTCATCGACAAAGATCTCATGGGTGGTTTTGTCGCTATCACTTAATGACGCTTCAATGGCTTTTAAGCCATTCATTGCCATCCAAGGACAGTGGGCGCAGCTCTTACAGGTGGCACCGTTACCACCAGTAGGCGCTTCTATCAATGTTTTACCCGGCGCCGCTTGTTGCATTTTGTAAAAAATACCGCGATCGGTCGCGACAATAAAACGCTCGTTAGGCATGGTTTGCGCAGCTTTGATCAACTGACTGGTGGAGCCGACAGCATCCGCCATCGCCACCACACTCGCGGGTGATTCTGGGTGTACCAAAATTGCTGCGTCGGGATAAACGCTTTTCAGATCACGCAGGGCATTCGCTTTAAACTCATCGTGAACGATACAGTCGCCCTGCCACATCAGCATCTCGGCGCCCGTTTGTTTGGCAATATAGCTGCCTAAGTGACGGTCTGGGCCCCAAATAATTTTTTTGCCTTCGCTGTCTAAATGCTCAACAATTTCAAGGGCAATACTCGAGGTCACCACCCAATCGGCACGGGCTTTTACCGCCGCAGACGTGTTGGCGTAAACCACCACGGTATGGTCTGGGTGCGCATCACAGAAGGCGCTGAATTTATCGATGGGGCAACCTAAGTCTAATGAACAGGTCGCCTCCAAGGTTGGCATCAGAATGGTTTTTTCTGGGCTTAAGATTTTGGCAGTTTCCCCCATAAACTTCACCCCAGCGACGATTAACGTCTTTGCGGGATGATCGCGGCCAAAGCGCGCCATTTCAAGTGAGTCAGAAACACACCCACCAGTTTCTTCAGCCAACGCTTGAATTTCAGGGTCGGTATAATAATGGGCAACCAATACCGCATCCTTTTCAATCAGCAGCTGCTTGATACGTGCCTTGTAGTCCGCCTTTTCGGCATCGGACAGAGGAATTGGCTTAGGCGGAAACGGATAATCAATAGTTTCGATTGTTGGGGCAAATGGGCTGGGGCTCATAACAAATCCATCAGGATAACAACGTTCGCGAATTATACGTAATTGGGATCAAAAGATTAACCCATTTATGGCCTGCGAATAAAAAAGGACGCTAAATTGCGTCCTTTTTTGCTGGATTGGCTGTAAGTATTGGCTGACAGCCGACTAACGCATGGCTAATAGCATATCCTGCGGTTGCTCAAGGTATTGTTTCCAAAGGTTACAGAAACGAGCAATGGTGCCGCCATCGATAACGCGGTGATCGCCAGACCAACTCACTTGCATGATCTGGCGCGCTTCGACTTCACCTTTCGCATTAAAGCGCGGCAAGGTTTGCAACTTACCAAGCGCAACAATCGCCACCTCTGGCTTATTGATAATTGGTGTTGCGACTGTGCCACCCAATGCACCAATATTCGAAATCGAAATCGTGCCTTCTTTAAGATCCGCTGGTGCCACACGGCCGTTACGCGCAGCAGTGGTTAAGCGGGTGATCTCGGCAGCCACCTCAAGAATACTCTTATCTTGCACATCCTTCACATTTGGCACTAACAATCCCACTTTCGAATCTACTGCCATACCAATGTTATGACGCGCCTTGTAGGTGATTTCCGTACAATCAGCATTCACTTGGCTGTTAAGCACAGGGAACTGCGTTAAGGCTAATGACATGGCCTTCATAAAGAATGGCATCATGGTCAACTTAACTTCGTCGGAGGAATACTTGGCCTTCATGCTTTCACGCAGAGCGACTAAGTCTGTCAGATCAAACTCTTCGCAATAGGTGAAGTGTGGAATGGTTGATACCGATTCGACCATCATTTTCGCCATCACGGCTTTCACGCCACGGATAGGCTCAACAATGTCACCCCGTGCAGAATTTGCCACGACGTTAGAGACGGTTGATTGAGTCACACCTGATTGAGTCGGTGCTACAGCCACTGGCGCAACGGCAGACACAGCGCCGCCCTGCGCTTGGAAGCGAGTAATGTCTTCCTTATATACTCGGCCATGTTTGCCACTACCAGGTACGCGACTTAAATCGATATCTAAGGCACGTGCCATACGGCGAACGGCTGGGCTGGCTAAGGCTTTACCTTGGCGTGCAGGCTCCGAGGACACCGCCGCGCAAGCGGCTGGTGCAGCGGTATTCACAGCGGCGCTTGCTTCCTGAGCATGGCTGATCGGCGCACTAACGCTACCTTCGACCTCAATCGCAAATAGTGGCGCATGTACTTTAGCTAACTGGCCCTTACGGTAGTGTAATTTGACAATTTTGCCCGCTTTGATGGCGGGGATTTGCACTAAGGCTTTATCAGTCATCACATCGGCGATGGGTTGGTCTTCAACCACTGTATCGCCTTCTTGGACTAGCCATTCGACCAGTTCACACTCAACAATGCCTTCGCCAATATCGGGCAGCAGGAACTCTTCGACGCTGGTACCCGCCACGCAGGCTTGGCTTACGGATGTTTGAGTCGCTGTGTGTGCTTCAGGTTGAGACGCAGCAACAGGCGCAGCTTCGTCAGACTCAACCTGCACGGCATACAGCGGTGCATGCACCTTAGCAATATCGCCTTTGGCGTAATACAACTTAGTCACGACTCCTGCAAAAGGCGCCGGAATTTGCACTAAGGCTTTGTCGGTCATCACATCGGCGATGGGTTGATCTTCCACAATCGTGTCGCCCTCTTGCACCAACCACTCGACGAGTTCGCATTCGACAACGCCTTCACCAATGTCCGGCAAAATAAAATCTTTAATCATACCGGACTCCTAGAAGTTCACTGATGCCTTAATGGCTTCAAAGGTTTTGAGCGCATCGGGCATATATTCTTTTTCGTGGACCAGTGGATATGGGGTATCTAGACCACATACACGGCTGATAGGTGATTCTAAATACAAGAAACACTCCTGCTGAATCGTGGCGGCGATTTCCCCCGCAAAACCACCCGTTAATGGTGCTTCATGGTTGATCAGTAAGCGGCCTGTCTTCTTCACAGAATCGGCAACGGTATCAACATCCCAAGGCGCGAGTGTACGCAGGTCGATAATTTCGCAGGAAATCCCCTCTTTTGCCGCCATGTCGGCCGCTTTTTCGATGATTTCCATCTGTGCGCCCCAGGCCACTAACGTGATGTCTTTCCCTTCACGCACCACTTCGGCTTTACCCAGCTCGATTTCATAATCGCCCGCTGGGACTTCCCCCACAGAAGCACGGTATAAACGCTTAGGCTCGAAGAACACCACAGGGTTTTTATCGCGAATAGAGGCTAATAATAAACCTTTGGCTTGAGCAGGATTACGCGGCACAACCACTTTTAAGCCTGGAGTTTGGGTAAAATAGGCTTCTGGCGATTGTGAGTGATAGTGACCACCTGCAATACCACCACCATAGGGTGTACGGAACACCAGGCTTCCCACATTAAACTCATTACCGCTGCGGTAACGGAATTTAGCCGACTCGTTCACAATCTGGTCAAACGCCGGAAAGATGTAATCAGCAAACTGGATTTCCGCTACGGCGGTCATGCCATTAGAGGCTAACCCGTTAGCAAAACCCGCAATACCTTGCTCAGTCAGTGGCGTGTTAAAGCAGCGGCTGCGACCAAACTTTTCCTGCAAACCAGAAGTTGCGCGAAACACGCCGCCAAAGTGGCCAACGTCTTCACCAAACACTACCATGCGCTCATCAGCTTGCATGGCGATTGACAAGGCCTCATTGACGGCCTGTAACATATTCATTTCTGCCACGGCTTATAGCCTCCCTGCACTTTTGGGATAGGATTGCGGATATTTTTTGATGTGTTCTTTAAGATCGCTCAGTTGCTTTTTAAGCGCTGGCGTTGGCTTGTCGTACACGTCTTCAATAATCTCATCCAGCATAGGGATAGGTAATTTTTCCGCGACTTTAACGGCGGCTAACACTTCTTCACGGTACTTTTCGTAACGCTGGGCATCATCGGCCTCGGCCAACCAGCCTTTATTAATCAGCCACAACTTAAAGCGTTTGACCGGATCGTGTTGTTGCCATTTCGCCTCTTCTTCTTTTGAGCGATAACCAGATGGATCGTCTGAAGATGAGTGGGCGCCAAGACGATAAGTCATAGCTTCAATCAACACGGGGGCATTGTGTTCAATCGCATAGGCGCGTGCTTGTTGAGTTGCAGCTAACACTGCAAGCATATCGTTACCGTCGACACGAATAGTGTGCATGCCGTAACCCACGCCACGACTGGCAATACCGTTACCGGCAAATTGCTCTTCGGTTGGGGTAGAAATGGCATAACCATTGTTACGGCAGAAGAAAATCACGGGGCATTTTAACACCGCCGCCATATTCAATCCGGCATGGAAATCGCCTTCCGATGCAGCGCCTTCACCGAAATAACAGACAGCAACATTACGTTTGCCCTGCATTTTCAGGCTATAACCGACACCTGTCGCTTGCGGAATTTGAGTGGCCAATGGCGATGAAATGGTTTGGTAGTTTAACGCCGCGCAGCCGTAGTGGATTGGCATTTGGCGACCTTTACCTAAGTCCTTCTCATTGCTGAACATTTGGTTCATAAACTGTTCAGTGGTAAAGCCGCGATAACGTAGCGCTGCATGTTCACGGTATTGCGCGAGGATCACATCTTCTTGATCAAGTGCGGCCACGCTACCGACGATCGCGGCTTCTTCACCGGTGCAGGTCATATAGAAGCTGATCCGTCCCTGACGCTGTGCGCCAAGCATACGTTCATCGAGTACTCGCGTGAACACGCAAGTATCATAAATTTTGGTGGCTAAGGCTTCATCTATTACAGGCAAAACCGCGGTTTCATAGGTAGTGCCGTCTGCTTGTAGAATTCGAAGGATAGGAATGTGAAGCGATGCCTTATCCAAGAAGCCGACACGGTGCACTGTATCAGTGTTGAGTGTTGCTTTGCTCATATTGTGCTCTTGTTATCTCGTTACGCAGCAGAAGAACCACTGCGCCTAATTTATACGAATATGCCGGATGAACATTACGTTAACGTAAACTACCTATCAACCGTTGGCACAGTTCAAACGACAACTAATCCCCTGTGGGCATGTATATAATGCTTTACAAAACTAGCGAACATCTGGCGCGACTGAAGGGATCAGGCAAATCACAGTGCGATTGCCGATGGGCACCTTGGCATTGGGGAAGACAATCGCTTCAAATTCCTGTTCGACTTTAATTTCCTGTCCACCCTCTCGGGCCAATACAAAGCCTTTAGGGAAAGCTCGGAAGTTTTCGACATCGGTCGCGAAGGTAAATTCAAAATCATCAAAATGTTTGTTAATCACCCGACACACTTGATACAGATTCACCTTATCCGCTGAGAATGGCTCAAGCGCTAAGGGTTTGTCTGTGATAAGGCGCATAAACATCTCTTGGGCGGCAATAAAACGCGTCATATCGTTTTGGCCCATGGGATACACCTTACCTAATTCAATGGTAAAGGCATCGGCGCCATACTGCTCGGAGGAAAAATAGCTAAAGGTGGTTGTCGGCTCATGGTGAAATAACACAGTATCGACGCCACTGGCCGCTAAAAACATGATTTGCTCGGCGCTGTAAGCACGGCCGGGACGATAGGGATAAATCGCAAACTTTTCGTGTTTTGACGCCCGCATCGCCGTGTGTAAATCGTAGTGAATTCGCTGGCGCCCTGAGGCTGCGCCCTTAAAGAAGCGGTCAACATAGGCTTCTAATTTTTTCGCCCGCACCCGCTCAGGATTCACTAATCCCGGTGGATTTGAATGCTCGCCACTAAACAGACGATTCATGTTCTCGTCGATAATGCGAGTGCCGTTATTAATCGCTAAAGGGTTACCAATAAGAAAGAGCGTGCGTTGTTTGGCGATGATTTTTTGTTGGAGAAGCTGTTTGATTAAGGTATTGCAGAGTTCGATGGGGGCGGTTTCATTGCCGTGGACACCGCAGGAGAGAATGACATCCTTACCTTGGGCTTGTGCAGGCTCAAAAACGATGACGCCCGTGTCCCACACCTCGACTCGAGTATGTTCCCCTAAGGCGAAACTAAACTCCTCTCCGAGGGTTTCAGGATTAGCGAGGGTCAGCGCGAGAAAATCCTTCGAATCTAACAGAGCTTGTAACACAGAATTCTCCTTATAATAGCGTGTTAAAGACGGGAGTGATGGCAATAACTGCCTGTTTCATGGCACTTATCGCTACCCGCCTTAAAAAGCGCATCCATACTAACACAAGTTTTTGGGCCGTTACTCCGTCATTCTGGTCAAACAAGCGCATTTCGCGGCAAAACAACAGCATCTTAGCCGCATTTGGTCGACATAGGATTAATTTTGTCGACACACTTGCTTTTAGGCATGAGTTTTATCACAATCCTTAGCCATCTAGACTTCTATCAGGATTTATCATGGCGTTAGCAACTTTCGGTGCCGGCTGTTTTTGGGGCGTGGAGTATTTCTTTAGACAAGTCAACGGCGTGACCAACGCGACCTGCGGCTATATGGGTGGCAATAACGAAGCGACCACCTATGAGGAAGTCAAAAAAGGTAAGACAGGCCATGCTGAAGTCGTGCAAGTAGAATTTGACCCTGCGATTGTCAGCTACGACGAGTTACTGGATGTGTTTTGGAAAAACCACAACCCGACCACGCTCAATATGCAGGGCGGCGATATTGGTACTCAATACCGCAGTACCATTTTCTTCCATGATCGTGAGCAAAAAGCGGCGGCAGAAGCCTCAAAACTGGCCTTTGCCCGTTCAGGTCGTTGGGGATTGCGTCATATCGTCACTGAGATTGTGCCGTTACAGCAATTCCATGTGGCAGAGGAATATCATCAAAACTATATCGATAAGAATAACTTACCGAGTTGCCATATCGAGTACTAGGCTTAGCGATTCAGCTCAAACCTGAATAATTTGATCTTACAATCGCTGCAAATAAAAACGCACTCATAGGATTTCAATGAGTGCGTTTTTTTATCGGTAAAAAGAATGCGTAAACGCTAAATCAGGCGCTGAGGGCCTTATCGATCAGGGCTTGTGCGTCCTTAATGATATCGGCAAGATGTTGCTCACTGATAAAGCTCTCACCGTAAATCTTGAATAACGCCTCAGTGCCCGATGGCCGCGCAGCAAACCAACCATTGGCCGTGGTCACTTTAATGCCACCAATTGAAGCATTATTGCCAGGTGCATGGGTCAATACAGCCTCAATGTTCTCACCCGCCAGCGTAGTGGCGTTTAAGGTCTCGGCATTAAGCTTGGCAAATTTGGCTTTGTTCTCAAGGCTAATTGGGCTGTCGATACGCTTGTAGAAGCTTTGACCAAATTGCGCCACTAATTCTTGATGGCGTTGCCCCGGCGTTTTACCTGTGACCGCAAGCATTTCGGCTGCGAGCAGCACTAAAATAAAACCGTCCTTGTCAGTACACCAAGTCGTGCCATCACGGCGCAGGAACGCGGCGCCCGCACTCTCCTCACCGCCAAAGGCAATGGTTGCCTCAGCTAATCCATCGACAAACCACTTAAAGCCAACGGGGACTTCGAGTAATTTTTTGCCATGGAAGGCACAGATTTTATCGATAAGCGCGCTCGATACCAATGTCTTACCAATGGCTAAGCTATCGCTCCACTCTGGTCTGTGGGTTAGCAGATAATCAATCGCTACTGCTAAATAGTGGTTGGGGTCCATCAGCCCGGTGCCCGGACACACGATGCCGTGTCTATCGTAGTCAGGATCGTTACCCACACATAAATCGAAGGATTCTTTATGGGCCAGTAAACCTGCCATCGCATAGGGAGAAGAGCAATCCATGCGGATCTTGCCGTCCTTATCCAATGACATAAAGCTGAAGCTTGGATCGACCTTATCGTTAACTAAAGTGATATCAATGCCATAGTGCTTGGCAATCGGTGCCCAATAATGAATACCGGAGCCGCCTAATGGATCGACACCCAGCTTAAGTTTAGCCTTAGCGATAGCATGCATATCGACCACATTGACTAAATCCGCGACATATGGGGAGATCAAATCGATGGCATGCACATAACCCGAAGCCAATGCATCTGCATAAGCGAGCTTATTAACGCCCTTGAGCGCTGCGCGCAGGTAATCATTTGCGCGGGACTCAATCCACGCAGTGATATTACCTTCAGCAGGGCCACCATGGGGTGGATTGTATTTAATCCCACCATCCTGCGGTGGATTGTGGGATGGCGTAATAATCAAACCATCGCTTAACGCGGCACCACTTAGTGCCGCCTCGCGATTTGCACAAATAATCGCATGTGACACCACAGGCGTTGGCGTAAAACCATCATGTTGCTGGATATGCACAGTCACCTTATTGGCCGCTAACACTTCAATCGCCGACACGTAAGCCGCATAAGATAAAGCGTGGGTATCGATACCTAAAAACAGCGGGCCTTCGATATTCACCGATTGGCGATAATCGACAACGGCTTGGGTAATCGCCCAAATATGGTCTTGGTTAAAGCTCCCTTGAAATGCAGTTCCGCGATGGCCTGAGGTCCCGAATGTCACACGCTGCTCGGCAGCATCCACATTGGGTTTGATGCTGTAATAATGGCTCATCAGCTTTGGAATATTCACCAGATCCGTCTGACTCGCGGTTTGTCCTGCCCGTTGATGTATTGCCACCTGATCCTCTCCTACTGGAAAATCGGTTATTAAATGGAAACGCCGCATCATTGCGGCGTCGATAAGTCGTTATACGCGTTCGGCAATGCCGTTGGCGATTTGGGCATCACAGCCCAATTGCACCAAGGCCTCGGCTAAAATTGTCCGTTTTTTTGCAGTATTGTTGTTGGTCGTTACCCAAAATCCGGTATTACCGATTTCCTTCGGATTTGCGGTGGCGCTAGCCTTGAGTAACTCCTCACGAGAGCGCGCAAAGTAGAGACGATCGCGCCCTTGGATCTGTAAAATTTGCGAAAACTGGGCTTTGTTAAGTTGATACAAGCTCTCGAGCAAAAATAAGAAGCGGCCCACCGCGCCTTTTTGTTGTTCTAACTTATGTTCATCAACCAATTGATTAAAATCGATGACAGACTCGAAGCTTTCTACTTGCGGAACGCTCTGTGGCTCAGGCGTTACCACCTCTAAACTCGGTTGGCTGATAGACTGTGGCTGTGACTGTTCAACCGCATCGACGGACAGGCCGAGTAATCGACGGAGAATATCAGAGGCACTCTCACCAATACGTTCCGTTTTGCTGGCAATATGACGATAGAGCTCTTCATCCACTTCGATGTATTTCATAACCTTATTATCCTTTGTTATTTGATAGGCTTACCGAAAAAGTGCACCACAGGCGATCCTAGCAAAGGATCTGTGCGATCGTTGCCTCAGTGTATCTATCTCTATCAATCTGATAAAGCATCATTAATCTAAAAATGCGTGAAATCGCACATCAAATTAGCACAACGATGTTAATCGCTGAAAAAGCCAGCAAGTTGAAGGTTCTTAATTTCAAAACCGCCACAAGACTTGTCAAACTTAACGCATTGAAGGCACAATTCGCGCAACGTTAGGTACCATAGCACAGGCTATTCCATGAATTTTGTATCTTCTGGTCAAGGAGAAGCTGTCCTCCTTATCCATGGTCTCTTTGGCAATTTAGATAATCTTAAAGGCTTAGGTCAAGTTATCGAAACCCATCATCAAGTCATCCGCGTTGATGTACCTAATCACGGCTTAAGTGAACATTGGCAACAGATGGATTACCCAAGCTTAGCGAAAGCGATGGTGGATTTACTCGATGATCTCAAGCTTGAGCGCGTGCATATTATGGGACATTCCATGGGTGGGAAAATTGCCATGGCAACGGCCCTAGCCTATCCAGAACGCATCATCAGCATGGTTGCCGCTGATATTGCCCCAGTTGCTTATCAGCCACGCCATGATGCGGTATTTGCCGCACTCGAAAGTTTGCCACTTGAAGGCCACACCGATCGCCGTTTTGCCTTGGCCCATTTAACCCATAGCGGCATTGATGAAGCGACAGCCCAATTTCTTCTCAAAAATTTGCAACGGACTGAGACAGGCTTTCGTTGGAAAATGAATTTAAGCGGCTTAAAAGCGTGTTATCCCAATATTATTGGTTGGCATAATCTTGTAGAAGAAAAGCGCCAAACTTACCACGGCCCCAGCCTCTTTATCCGCGGAGGAGACTCAAACTATGTCACTGGTGAACATAGAAATGCCATCATGACACAATTCCCATTGGCACAAGCAAAAACCCTTGAAGGGTGTGGCCATTGGTTACATGCGCAAAAACCTACCATTTTTAACCGGATTGTGTCTGAATTTATTGACAAACACACGGTGTAAATGACAACGATTCTCGACCTAAATCATATAGCCGACACCTTGTTGATGTGATATATTCGCGCCTCTTTTAGCCTTAGAACACTCTAGAGGACTAAGAAAGTATGTTATCTCAGTACATGGAACAAATTGAGACCATCGGCTTGAACCTGTTTTTTGCCGCGATATTTTTCTTTATCGGCATGGCCATCCACGATGTGCTAAAACAAGGTAACGTACCGAAATTCGGTCGATTTATTGTTTGGTTAGTGTTATTTCTCGGCTGCGCCGGGTTTATTGCAAAAGGTATTATCCAGATGTCTTGGGAAGGTTCAGGCATCGGTTAAACAATAAGAACATGGCAAAAGAAGCAACAGATAGAACGACCATTGACCTTTTTGCCAATGAAAAGCGACGGGGACGCCCACGTAGCAATCCTTTGTCCCGTAGCCAGCAACTTAAGGTCAATAAGCGCAACCAGATCCAGCGGGATAAAGCCAAAGGATTAAAGCGAATAGAGTTAAAGGTGTCACAAGATTTATATGACGCCTTGAATGAGCGGGCATTGGCCAGTAACATCAGCCGAAGCCAGTTAATCGAATTAATTCTTCAGCAAAAAATAGAATGCTGAGCAATCGATAGCAGCAAGATTAACGTATAAGTGAACTAGACATAAAGGATAGACAATGGCAACTGTAGGTCTTTTTTTCGGTAGCGACACAGGCAACACCGAAGCTGTCGCCAAGATGATCCAGAAGAAACTGGGTAAGAAAATGGTTGAGGTGAAAGATATCGCCAAAAGTACCAAAGAACAGATCGCAGAATACGACCTGCTGCTGTTCGGTATCCCAACCTGGTATTATGGTGAAGCACAGTGTGACTGGGATGACTTTTTTCCTGAGTTAGAACAGATTGATTTTACAGACAAACTGGTTGCTATTTTCGGTTGTGGTGATCAAGAAGACTACGCGGAATATTTCCTCGATGCCATGGGCATGATTGGCGATATCGTTCAAGCCCGTGGTGGTATTATCATTGGACATTGGCCTACTGCAGGTTACAACTTCGAAGCTTCTAAAGGCTTAGTGGATGACGATCACTTCATCGGTTTAGGGATTGACGAAGACCGTCAACCAGAGCTGACCGAAGAGCGTGTTGATGCTTGGGTCAAACAAATCTACGAAGAAATGTGTTTAGCAGAACTCGAAGACTAAGCCTAGTTTCATCGAGTGAGCTGTGTAAAAAAAGTGGCCCAATGCCGCTTTTTTTACATTTGTTCTCCACGTAAATTAAAGCGATATTTCCAATGGTAGCTCCCCAACATCCCCACTGGGATATCTTCTGTACTGTCGTCGATAACTACGGTGATATTGGCGTTACTTGGCGTTTAGCCAAACAGTTAGTCAATGAATATCAGATCCCTATTAAGCTTTGGGTCGATGACTTAAACAGTTTTTCGCATATTTTACCGGCCCTTGACTCTAACCTCACTTGCCAGATTTTTCATGGCGTGACTATCCTTCATTGGACTACGCCCTTACCTTTGGTATATGAGCCAGGCGAAGTGTTAATTGAAGCCTTCGCCTGCGAATTACCCGATGTAGTGAAGCAACAACTTGCTGAACTGCATATTAAAACACCAAAATCTGTGCCTTTATGGCTTAATTTAGAGTATTTAAGCGCTGAAGATTGGGTCGATGGCTGCCATGGTTTACCCTCGATGCAGGCAAGCGGCATTAGAAAGTATTTCTTTTTCCCGGGCTTTACACCTAAGACGGGTGGACTGATTTGTGAGCGGGAGCTATTTGCCGAGCGCGATTCATGGCAACAGGATAGCGCCAATAAGCTGCAATTATTTGAGCGTCTTGGTCTTAAGGATATTGAAGCGCAAGATACTGTCTATAGCGTCTTTAGTTATGAAACCGAGTCGCTCCCTGCCATATGTGAACTCTGGCAAGCCACGGCCAAACGCGATGGAAAAATTCACGCCCTTATCCCCAAAGGCCGCAGCTTAAACAGTTTGCAGCACATATTGCCCTGCCCTATAGAGGAATTAATACCTGGGCAGCAAATTAAACTGGGGAATTTAACCCTGCATATCTTGCCGATGACCGATCAACAGGGATTTGACCGCCTGCTATGGAGCTGCGACGTTAATATTGTCCGCGGTGAAGATAGCTTCTTACGGGCCCAATGGGCGGCAAAACCTTTTATTTGGCATATTTATCCGCAAGAAGATGATTATCATCTAATAAAATTAGAAGCTTTTATTCGACTTTACTGCGATAATCTGCCCCCTGATATTGCTGACACTTGGTCTAAATTGAACGTTGCATTTAACCAAGGAGAGCAATCCGCCGTGAAAACTCACTGGCAAAACCTAAATCCAGTCTGTTTGCCACTCTTACAACATGCTAAAGAATGGCCAATTGACGCAATAAATGCTGCAGATCTTGCAACTCGGCTAGTCCAATTTGTGAAAAAAAGCTAAGATGCTGCGCTGATATAGAAAATCGACATATAGGAAATTGTGTAATGAAAACTGCTCATGAAATCCGTCCTGGTAACGTGATCATGTTTGAAGGCAGCCCATGGGTTGTACAGAAAACAGAAACAACTCGTTCTGGCCGTAACGCTGCCATCGTTAAGTTAAAGCTGAAAAACTTACTGCTTAACTCTGGTACTGAAACCACTTTTAAAGGTGAAGATAAGTTAGACGATATTATCCTAGATCGTCTGGATTGTACTTATTCTTACTTTGCTGATCCTATGTATGTATTCATGGATGCAGAATACAACCAATACGACGTAGAAGCTGAAAACTTAGGTGATGCAGCAGCTTACATCGTTGACGGTATGGAAGAAACTTGCCAAGTGACTTTCTACGAAGGCAAAGCAATTTCTGTAGAAATGCCAACCACTATCGTACGTGAAGTGATCTACACTGAGCCATCAGCTCGTGGCGATACTTCAGGTAAAGTAATGAAGCCAGCAACTATCACTGGTGGCGGCACTATCAGCGTGGCTGACTTTGTGAAAGTTGGCGACAAGATTGAAATCGATACCCGTACTGGCGAATTTAAAAAGCGCGTATAACCGCCTTTTTTCGTCAGAGAAAGCCAGTGTCCGCACTGGCTTTTTTATTCTTTGGTAAATGCAATAATTTCCTCAGCAATATTGCTTAAAGCAACCTGCCGACTGACTGCGCCGAGCTTCACAGCCTCTTTTGGCATACCATAAACCACACAACTGGCTTCATCCTGTGCCAATGTTGTGGCTCCAGCATGATGCATATCTAGCAAACCCCGAGCACCATCGTCCCCCATACCAGTCATAATTATGCCTAGGGCATTTTTACCCGCAGCATTAGAGACTGAACGAAACAACACATCAACCGAGGGGCGATGCCGACTGACCAACGGTCCGTCCTTAAGCTGAACACGATATTGAGCACCACTACGTTGTAGCAGCATGTGCTTGCCGCCGTTAGCAATGAGCACAAGACCCGGCATCACTCTATCGTTATCTTCGGCTTCTTTCACTTCCATTTCACATAAACTATTTAACCTACTAGCAAAGGCCGCCGTAAAATGCTCTGGCATATGTTGGACAACAACAATACCGGCACTTGTACGTGGCAATGCCGTTAACACGCACTCAAGTGCATGGGTTCCACCCGTTGAAGTTCCGAGTGCAACAACCCGATCCGTGGTTTGGTGTAGCGCATGGTTTGTTGATGTTAACACTACATCGGCGTTATGTTTCGCGGCGACAGGCATTTTTGTGGGGGTATTAACACGCAATTTTGATACTGATGCTTTAGCTGCAGCACGCACGGACTGGAGTAAACGGGCTTGTGATTCCTCCAAAAATCCCTTCAATCCTAATTTAGGTTTAGTAATGATATCAACCGCTCCCGCGGCAAGTGCAGCAATAGTCACTGAAGCACCTTGCTCAGTGAGTGTTGAGCAAATCACGACAGGGGTTGGCCTTTCAGCCATCACTTTTTTTAAGAAAGTAATGCCATCCATTCTTGGCATTTCAATATCAAGAATAATGACATCGGGCCATTGCTGTTCAAATAATTTAAGCGCAAACAACGGATCCCGAGCACAGCCTAATAAGGTAATATCAGGCTGGTTAGCTAACATGCTGCTGATCACTTGTCTGACAACTGCTGAGTCATCGACTATGGCGACATTAATCACAAAGCCCCCTTAAGTCTTGTTAATCCGACCAAATCACCACCGAGTTATTAGAGGTACGCATATCTTCACTCGCTTTATTAAAATATCGGTATTCTTCATCCTGAAGTGACGCAATTTCTTCATATTTATTCTCGATTAAACTGCGATACACCGAATAATCCGACGGATCGAAATAAATTATTCGACCAGAATGGCCTCCAAGATCTTCACTAATAACAGGGATTCGTTCACGTTGTAGAAACTGTCTAACAAAATCAATATTCATCCCGCCAATATCATAGTGATTAAGGATATTGTCAGCACACAAAGATAAAACATTCGCGCCTCCAAATATTTTACTCTGCAAATATTGCCGCTGTGCTCCTAACTTTAGCATGGCATTGATTAAGATCTCCATGGCATGAACACCATAGTAACCTGCGCGAGAATCAAGAAAATGTGTAAGCTTGCGCCGATCAGCAGCCAATAAAAAGTGATTCATTCCAATGACCTGAGCCTTGGGATCAAATAAACATACTGCCACACATGAGCCCAATAATGTCTTTATGACTTCGTTTTTCGCCGTCACATAATGCTCACCAGGGCCAATCATGATTACTGTTCTTTGATTTAAGGCTATCTTTTCCACATCAAATCCTTTGATAGATAGAAGGTTTAATCTGCTTTAACCCATGTTTTACGTGCATCAAGGATTCGGTATGTGAAATAAACAAATAACCACCGACTTTCAACTGCTTTATTACATGGTTTATGACCCTTTGCTTAGACTCAGCATCAAAATAAATCATTACATTACGAATAAAGATTAAGTCGCACATCCCGACACTTTCACAGGATTGAGTCAGATTCATCGCAAAAAAGCTAACTTTACTCTTTAAGCTTTGGTCAATTAAAAATGTACCGTTTTGCTTACCCACCCCCTTTAAGCAATACTTCTGTAATCTCTCAAAGCCGATGGCGTCATTACGTTCAAGGGGATAATGTGCCATTTCAGCCTTCGCTAGCACCCGCTGGCTAATATCAGACCCCTGCACTTGCCAGTGACCATCAATCCCTAAATGATCCGCCAACAGCATGGCTAAGCTGTAAGCCTCCTCTCCAGATGAACAAGCTGCTGACCATACCTGCCAGCTTTTTTTTTGTGGATGTGTTTTTATTAGGTGTTTAACAAATTCAAAATGCTCTATTTCACGAAAAAAGAACGTTTCATTGGTCGTCAAAGCATCTATAAAATGATGATATTCAATATGTTCAGAGTGTTTTTTGACGAACTCAAAGTAATCTCCATAGTTTTCATAACCGGTTTCTTTTAGGCGTCGACATAATCGACTAGCCACCAATGATTTTTTAATGTCGCTCAAGAATATACCGGCCTCCTCATACAAAAATTGCCGGATATGTTCAAATTCCCTTTGCGTTAAGGCGGTATGTTCAAGCTGCAACGGTGAGGACTTCATAGTGCTTCATCAGTGGCATCAGCTGCATGAAAATTGAGTTGGCTAATTGCACTAATGTCGGCCACCGACAGCACATAATTGATATCAAGTAATATCATAAAATGTTCGCCAACTCGCCCCATTGCGCGAATAAAGTCAACTCTGAGATCGGCACCAAAATCCGGTGGCGGCTGTGTATGTTCATCATCAATTTCAAGAATTTCATTCACTTCATCCACTAACATCCCAATGGTTTGCTGCTCATCCTCGTGACTGACTTCAACCAACACAATACAACTTTTTTTTGAGATGACCGTTGTTAGACGCCCTAGCCTTTTGGACAAATCAATAACAGGGACGACCTTACCTCGTAAATTAATAATACCGCACAAAAATTCTGGCATCATAGGCACCCGCGTAATGCCTTCAATTTCAATGATCTCTTTTACATCCAAAATACCAATTGCAAAGGTATCATTCCCTGACTGAAAGGTAAGATATTGGGTAATATCTCCCACTGAATTGGCCTTCATCTCATTCACTAATTGATTCATGATAGGCCCCTATCAGAATCGTTCGAAATCGGTACGTTCAACATGTTGCTTAGCTTTGGCTGTTTTACGCCCAGAAGCCGCCATTACTGTTGATTTACCTTGATGAGATCTTTCACTACTGATGGCAAGTTTAAAAAACTCTACTGCGTCAAGTAGTTGATTAGCCTGACCGTTTAACTCCTCTGATGTCGCGGCTAACTCTTCTGACGCAGATGCATTCTGCTGTGTGGCTTTATCAAGCTGTAACATAGAGTCATTAATCTGGCTGATCCCAATGGCTTGTTCCTCAGAGGAGGAACTAATTTCCTGAACCAAATCAGATGTTTTTTGGATATTAGGCACAATATTAGCGATCAAACGGCCAGCATTTTCAGCAATACCAACACTTTCGCTGGCTAGTTTATTAATTTCTTGTGCCGTTAAGCTGCTGTTTTCAGCTAATTTTCTAACCTCGGAGGCGACAACGGTAAAGCCTTTACCATGTTCACCAGCACGGGCCGCCTCAATGGCCGCATTGAGACTTAATAGATTAGTTTTATATGCAATGTCTTCTATTAGGCTAATTTTCGCCGCAATCTGTTTCATTGCGGCAACGGTTTGTTCTACCGCTATTCCACCTTGTCGTGCTTCTTCAGCGGCTACCGTTGCCATATTATTGGTAACCCTTGCATTTTCGGAGTTCTGCTGGACAGACGCATTTAACTCTTCAACGGCACTGGTCGTCTCTTCGACACTAGCAGCCTGCTCTGTTGCTCCTTGGCTTAGACTTTGAGCGGTACTACTGACCTGTGAAGAAGCACTAGACAAATTATCTGCACCACTTCGAACCTGAGCAATCACAGAAGTAAGGCTATCAATCATATCAATCATCGCCTTATAAACCCCCGTCGCATTTTCACGCTGTTTTAGCTCTACAGTTAAGTCTCCGTTAGCGATTGCGCGCGCAATCGTTTCCATATCACGAGGTTCTCCACCCAACGGTTTTTTAATTAACTTCACTAAAAACCATGCCAAGAAAATACCGATCAAAATGGCGGCAATAGATACACTAATAACAGTGGTAAGGGTCTGCTCATTCTGGGCTTTAACATTAGGACCAAGGGCATCTTGCCTTTTTTGGATGGTTAATTTGATATCTTCAGTTTGGCGCGCAACATCAGCACCGATACGGTCGAGTTGATTTTGCACAATATCGTTTCTTTCGCTAATAGTGCTATAAACTGACTTTAACGAAGACGCATAATTGTCAATGCTGCTGGTAAATTGTAATAATTTTGATTGTGCATCTAGATCTGTTGCCACAGTTTTTAAGGCAGAAAGACGCTCTCCCTTAGCTAAATCAATAGCCATCAGCGCCTGCTGTAAATCCGCATCTAAATTTGTTTCAAGGAATTTAGATGCCGCTAAACGAGCAGTCAATACCGATTCGAGCACAGAACCTGCTCGATAAGCAACATCAATCTGACCTTTATTATAGGATTGATGCATAGTGTCAGAAATCAGTTTTACAACTTCAGTTCCTTTTGGAACCAACACGTTGGTAACTTCATCATTGCGAGATTTAATCAATTTGACTACAGATTCAAAGTAACTATTGTAATCAACAATATCTTTGCGAATATCTGAAAGTTGTTGACTCAATTCAGGCTCGTTAATCTCCGTCATCGCTTTTTGAATGATGTCATTAAGAATAACATTACGTTCATTGAATACTTTATAAGCCGATTCATTCTTCTGAAAGATATAATCATAGGCCTGTATTTGAATTGTAAGCATATTAGCTTGGATGCGACCAGCCATATTAGAGTCGCGCGCCAACGAGCGGTAATCATTAAAACCGTTAATGGCTTTCGTTAGTCCAAAATAGGCGGCTAATGAAATCACAATCAATAGTAATAACACCAATGCATAACCACCAGAAATCTGCATGCTGAGCGTCAGTTTTTTAAACATAGTCAATATTCCTTTTCAACATAGGCTATTCATCAATCAGTGCTACATGATGATATTTTTTGGCGCTAATACTTGCTTCAGTAATTAAACCCTGTACGTCAAGGATCAAGGCAATATCTCCCGTTCCTAAAATAGTGGCACCGCTTAATCCCTTGAGATGTTGAAACATTTTCCCTAAGGGCTTAATCACTGTTTGCTGTTCACCAAATAATTTATCGACAACTATCCCTGCTTTAGTTCGACCAAAACGAACAACAACAAGGCTTTCACGGGTATGGTTTTGATTTAAATTCGGTATATTAAAAAAACTTTTAAGTCGTATAAAAGGCATCAGTTCCCCACGCAAACTGATGTAATTCTTCTGTTGCTCATGCCATTCGCCCCGATTGAGCTCGACACATTCTTCTACCATATTCAGCGGTATCACATAGTTTTCGTTGGCAGCACCAACCATAAAACCATCAATAATGGCAAGAGTTAATGGTAATGTGATCGTCACTTTTGTACCTTTACCCAGCTCGCTATCGAGTTCAACTGAGCCGCGTAACGCTTCAATATTGCGTTTAACAACGTCCATACCAACACCTCTTCCTGACAGATTACTTGCTTTATCTTTAGTACTGAGGCCTGGTTCAAAGGCTAATTTCAAAATTTCAGAATGGCTAAGCATCTGGTTTACATCAATTAACCCCAATGCTTCAGCCTTTCTTCGAATGCGCTCAGGGTCAAGTCCAGCACCATCGTCAGTGACTTCAATAACGATATGTCCAGAATCATGGTAGGCATTTAACATCAGATGTCCCTCAGCGGATTTACCGGCCTTGAGACGAGCCTCTGGAAGTTCAATACCGTGATCTAGGGCATTGCGAACAAGGTGGGTTAAAGGGTCATTAATCTTTTCAACAACGATTTTATCGAGTTCAGACTCTCCCCCTTGGATGGTCAACTCAATTTGTTTACCTAGTTCATTGCTGACATCGCGTACCACTCGCCGGAAACGTGAAAAGGTTTCACCTATCTGCACCATACGTAGTTGTAAGGCATTTTCTCTAATTTCTTGGACCAGATGTTCTACCGATCCTACTAGGTCATTAGCATCGAGAAATTGGTAACGGTCGACCATCACCTTCATCGCAGCACTTGCCGTCACCAGCTCACCAACCAAATTAATTAACTGGCCAAGACGATTAGAATCGACGCGAATAGTTTGCGCCTGCTCTCGAGCTTGAATTTGTTTTTTAAGGGCTTGCTCAACCACAGGTTTATCGACAAGTAAGTTTGCAATTAGCACTTCGCCCAGTTTTTTAGTCGTGCAGTCTTCACTCTTACCAGACTGTAAATCGAGTGATTTAGAGAGTTCTCTTTCAGTGATGGCGCCGATCGATAGCAGAATTTCACCTAGTCGCTGATTTTCAGACGGATTCAGCTGTTCAATCAGAGCTTGAAATGATTCGGAGATTTTTTGTGAAGGTAGAATCTGTATATCGCAATCATCTTGGGCAAATTCAAATACCGATTCAATTTGTTCTTTCGTACAATCTCCAGCAAAAATAATACGATAGCGTAAAAAGCAACTTTCGAAGTCACATTCTTCGAATGGCGGCAACTTGTGGCTTAAACAAATAACTTCAAGCACTTGACCTAATTGATGCAAATAACGAATAAAGCTTAATGGATCTAATCCATTACGTAGTGCATCGGCTTTAAAATCCAGTGATATAAGCCAATGGCCCGTATCAAGATAATGTCCTTCTATCCGTTCAGGGGTAATCGCCTCTGCGGCGAGAGTCTGAGGGTAACAAGGTTCAAGGTTTTCATGTTGCGCTAATTCGGCCAAAATTGACTGACTTTGAATGCAGAGTGTATTCAACTCTGCCTCATCCTCCTCTACCGCAGCATTGACCAACGCCCATGTATGATCTTTACACTTAAGGAGTAGTGCTATAAGCGCACTATCTATTTTCAATTCATTTTTGCGCAGCCTATCAATTGACGTTTCAATGGGATGAGTAAAATCAACGATGGCACGATAATTAAAAATACCCGCTGCACCTTTTATCGTGTGCATTGCTCTAAAAAGTTGATTTATTAATTCTGTACTTTCTGCGTCGACCTCTAATGACAATAATGCATCTTCCATTTCTGTCAGTAGTTCTTCCGCTTCGGTCATAAATAACTTTTGAACGTCATTAGCGGTCATAGGCGAGTCTCCGAGGATATCACTATGGTATCGTCAAATGTGCCAGACAAACCCGAAAGTGCGAGGGCATCTATTACCGCTTTGCTGTGGTGACAAAATTCTACTCGATGTGCCTCATTCAATACTTTAAGCGCCAGAAGCCACTGAAGCCCTGCGGTATCGATCTCCGTCACTTGAGAAAGATCAACACTGATGTCTACACCCGGTTGCAAATGACTGACTAGTGCATCACGAAATTCCATAACACTATAGATAGTTAACTCTTCGGTTAAGTTAACCTTTATAGATTGATCTTTTAGCGCGATATTGATTGGCATACACAAATCCTTTTACGGTAAACAAAGTTTAGCTACCGCATCAAGCATTTGGGGTGGTTGAAAAGGCTTGACTACCCATGCCTTAGCTCCCGCCATGCGACCTTCTTCCATTTTATCCCGACCCGCCTCGGTGGTGAGCATAATGACTGGAGTGAATTTATAACGCGGATGTTTTTTAACTTCTTTTAAAAAGCTAATGCCATCCATATTTGGCATATTAACGTCACTGATAATAAGATTAATTTTATCGCCATTGAGTTTACTCAGTGCATCTTTACCATCACAGGCATCAATGACCTCATAACCTGCGCCCCTAAGCGCAATACTGACGACATGTCGGATAGAGGCAGAGTCATCAACTACGAGTATTCTTTTCATCTCAGTGGCCATCCTTGTTTTATAAACGTGAACTAAAAGAAGTTAATAGAACTTTTCTCTGCATGTTGATAATGGCTATCTTTTTTTGAACTATGGTGAATATGCTGTTCGGTCGCCACATACCTTTGCTTCATCATGGCAAGCAAGGAATCCACATCACCTTCAGGAATAGGTAAACCGGCTTCCCTCGCTTGCTGTTGAACACGGATTAGCTCTGTAAGTTCATCAATACTGGCAACAAGCTGTCTTAACATTTGGTCGCAGCGATCTTGAAATTGAAAATCCACTAATATTTGCTCAATTTCTCTTTTAACTTGCCGACCAAGCTCTAATGCTTGAATACCCTCATCTTTCATTTGCAAAGTACGATTTTCGAGGTGGTCAATTACACGGATGAGAATGGACTCGCCACCTTCTAGCGCTTGGCTTTCCTGTAAAGTAGCTGCATCGGTCAGCTGGTATAGCTCGGCCATACGTTGATTTAATTCAGTAATTTGCTGAGTAATCCGTTCACCTGTCTGCCCTGATTGAGCTGACAAGGTTCTGACTTCATCAGCCACTACAGCAAAGCCGCGCCCCGATTCTCCGGCTCTAGCGGCTTCAATTGCCGCATTTAAGGCTAATAAATTGGTTTGTTGGGCAATTTTTCTAACTTCAGCTGCGAGTCCATCAAGTGCTTTGGTATCGTTAACTAATGCGGTTAACTGTTCTAAATGGTGCAGTTTGGCACTATTCATCAGGTTTAAGTCATTAAATAATGCTTTTAGCAGAGCTTTGTCGTCTTCTATACCTGGGGAGTGGAGTTGATCTGCGATCCCAGTTGAATTACTAGTGACTTTTTCGATTTCGCTGATAATTGAACTAAATCGCTCCGTCATATTGGCTACGCTTTGGTTCATTTGTTGGTCGACAGAGACGATATGTCCCTGCCAAACGGGTACTAAGCGGGAAATAATCGCCTCAAGTTTGGCGACTTGTTGGTCAACATGATGTCGTTTCTCTTTTTCATAGGCGAGTTGGCGAGATTGATAAAGATGAGTCGATTTGTGAATTTGTGCCCGAAGCACCCAAGCAAATCCCAAGTATGAGAGTAAACATAAGCCTGCAAGCCACCAATGGGAGAGCCAAACGAGCCCGCAGAAGACTATAGCTCCAACAATAAAGGTCAAGGTGGTGGTAGAAAAAAGATTGCGCTCCATGCTTGTCATTTTTACTGTCTCTTTTATTTATATTTCTATTATGTTGTTACGGAAGAAACTTTTCCCTACAAATAAACGTAGTCGCTTTTTTCGTATTACGCCAAAACTCTGAGTACTTCTTGAACAAGATCACACAAAAGGCTGATTTAATTAAATAAGCCTCTAATTATCTCAATAAATTTAACATTGGGGATAAAATGACGTTCGGATTAAGAACATCGTAAGTAGTTGATGGCTATCGGTCTGCTAAGTGGTATTATTTTTTAAACAGTTTTTAAGCTCAAACAAACCACAGCATCGAGACTATAAAATTTTCTATGAATGCGCCATTTTTCAAAAACACAGTTCAACTCTCTAAAATTCATTGATTTTATAGCCGAATGCTAGATAAAGATCTTAAGGAAAATGAGTCATGGGCGTAAATTTTTCTGCATAAATAACCCTTTCTTGCAAGTAAGCCGTTTATAGGTACCGTAGAATGGTTGTTCCATTATCCTAGCAACCTATTTTTGAGTCTTAAGGAGAAATGTATGAAATTAACTCAATTGCGTCATCTTGCGGTAGTACCACTGGCCTTTACGTTACTTTCTTTTAATGCCAGTGCTGTCAGTCCGCCTCATCCAACAGGACTTAATGCCCCAATGATTAATGTTTCTCGTATGAACACCAATAATTATGCTCCAGGGGAAGCCGTTAAAATGTTCCCAGCCCCCAAGAAAGGCATGGTTCAACATATTTTGACATTACCTAAGCTTGAGAATGAAGCAGACTACATGGTCGAGATTCAAATAGGCCAAACTCAACTTGTTGATTGCAATAAACATGGACTCAATGGTCAGCTTAAAGAGCTCACCGTTGAAGGTTGGGGTTATAACTACTATCAGGTCGATGAAATATCAGAAGGCCCAAGCACTATGATGGCCTGTTTTGAATTAGTCAAAAAAGAAGCATTTCTGAGGATCCCAAGTGAATTAACACTGCGTTATGACAGTCGTTTACCAAAGGTGTTTTATCTACCCGAGGGTGCAGAACTGCGCTTTAGAACGTGGAAGGCTGATTCAGCGTATCAATATTCAAAGTAATTATGTAATAAAATCAAAAAGAAGGGATATCTATTACAGATATCCCTTTTCATTTTGAGTCTTAACATTGAGTCGTGCTAATTGACGTTTTCTAACACAACCCAAACAGCTTTACCTAAGGTTGCGAGCATCACAGCGCAAAATATGGCGATGACCGCAGTATAGGAAAGCCAACGAAGATAGCGTTGACCTTTATCCATGGTATTGTGTTATGTCAATTAACCGATCTGTGTGAGTCCGCCCATGTATGGACGCAGCGCCTCAGGGATAGTCACGCTACCATCAGCATTTTGATAGTTTTCCAAAATCGCAACTAAGGTACGACCTACCGCAAGACCAGAGCCATTTAAGGTATGTAATAATGCGGGTTTGTTATCAGCCTTAACACGGTAACGGGCTTGCATACGGCGCGCTTGGAAATCCTTCATATTTGAGCATGAAGAGATCTCACGGTAAGTGTTTTGCCCAGGTAACCACACTTCAATATCGTAGGTCTTGCTTGAGCCAAAGCCCATATCACCGGTACAAAGCACCACTGTACGATATGGTAAGCCTAAACGTTGTAAAACCGTTTCCGCATGGCCAGTCAACACTTCGAGTGCAGCCATTGAATCTTCTGGCTTAACTAGCTGTACTAATTCCACTTTATCAAACTGATGTTGACGAATTAAGCCACGGGTATCTTTACCGTAAGACCCTGCTTCACTACGGAAACACGCGGTATGTGCGGTTAATTTAATGGGTAACTCATCTTCATCAACGATGGTATCACGCACTAAGTTGGTTAATGGCACTTCTGCGGTTGGAATAAGGCTTAAGCCTTGGCCTTCTTCGGTCGCAGGTTTTGTGTGGAATAAATCCTCACCAAACTTGGGTAATTGGCCTGTACCCAATAAGCTTGCTTCGTTAACCAGTAATGGCACGTAGGCTTCGGTATAACCATGCTCAGTGGTGTGTAGATCTAGCATGAACTGCCCTAATGCACGATTTAAACGGGCAATTTGGCCTTTCATCACGATAAAGCGTGAGCCAGTGATTTTCACTGCGCTCTTAAAATCTAAACCGTTTAGGCCTTCACCTAAATCGATATGATCTTTAACAGGGAAATCGAAGCTACGTGGCGTGCCCCAACGACGGATTTCGACGTTTTCAGTCTCGTCAGCACCGATAGGCGCAGACTCATCTGGCAGGTTTGGCATCGACATAGCAATCGCGTTCACTTCTTCAAGTACCGCGGCCAGCTCGACTTTCTTCGCATCTAATTGCGCACCTAAATCGCCTACCTGCGCCATGATGGCATCGACATCTTCGCCGCGGGATTTAGCTTGTCCGATGGACTTGGAAATAGCATTACGCGAGGCTTGCAGCTCTTCCGTTGCCACTTGCAGTGACTTACGTTTTTCTTCTAATTGGGTGAGATGAGCGACATCTAAAATAAAACCACGGGTAGCTAATCGCTCAGCGGTCACTGCTAATTCGTTGCGCAAAAATTTAGGATCTAACATGTGATATATTCTTAATAGTTAAATGCGAGAAAAAACCAGTTGTTGACCTAAGTAAACCATAAACAAACATAGACTTAGGTTCAACACCACATTCAAAGCCGCCTTCAACCAATCTCCTTCTTGCATCAGCAATAAAGTTTCGTTTGAGAAGGTTGAAAACGTTGTCAAAGCACCTAACAGGCCAACACCAATGAGTGCTTTGAGTTCTGGGCTGATATGACTCAATTGTCCCAGTGCGTAAATGACGCCCATTAAAAATGAACCAAGGACATTGACCAACAGTGTACCAAAAGGAAAACTGCTGCCAAATACTTGGATCATGAATATTGAAATAAGATAGCGAAAAACCGCACCAATGGAACCACCTAAGGCCACAAGTATGAGATTATTCATACCTTTTTCTCCCACTGGCTTGATCTAATTGCGCTAATTGCGCCAATTTGTCCTTAATCCGCTTCTCAAATCCGCGTTCAGTCGGGAAATAAAATTGCGATGCTTGTAAGGATTCGGGGAAATAATTCTCGCCGCTGGCATAGGCATTGGGTTCATCGTGGGCATAACGATACTCGGCGCCAAAACCCATTTCCGCCATGAGTTTTGTGGGTGCATTACGTAAATGATAAGGCACGGCCTCTTGGCCCGTTTCGCGCGCCAGCGCCCTCGCCGCTTTAAAGGCTGTATACACGGCATTACTTTTAGGCGCACTGGCTAAATACACAATCGCTTGGGCAATCGCCCGCTCACCTTCGGCAGGACCTACGCGGTGAAAACAATCCCAGGCATTGAGCGCAATGGTCATCGCAGCGGGATCCGCGTTGCCCACATCTTCTGAGGCTATAGCTAATAAACGTCTGGCGACATACAGCGGATCGCCGCCGCCTTCTAAAATGCGGCAAAACCAGTACAGCGCCGCATCGGGCGCCGAGCCACGAATCGATTTATGTACCGCTGAAATCAAATCGTAAAACTGATCGCCATTTTTATCGAACCCCGCCACTTGATGACCGGCGACTTGTACCAGCATTTCAGTGGTAAAACTGCCACCATCGGCCACCATATCGCTCATCAACTCAAGCAGGTTCAGCGCCTTACGCGCATCGCCATCACATAACTGCGCCAGCTTACTGAGCACATCAATTGGCATAATTAACTGTCGTTGCCCCAAGCCGCGTTCGGTGTCCGTTAAGGCTTGGGTGATAATATGCACTATCTCGTCATGGCTTAAGCGCTTGATAAGATAGACTCGCGCCCGCGACAGTAAGGCATTATTGATTTCAAATGAAGGGTTTTCCGTGGTCGCCCCAATAAAAATCACAGTGCCATCTTCAATAAAGGGCAAAAAGGCGTCCTGTTGACTCTTATTAAAGCGATGCACTTCATCAACAAATAACAAGGTACGTTGGCCACGGGAATGAGCAATCGCTTGCGCTTGCTCAATGGCGGCGCGAATATCTTTTACACCCGACGTGACCGCCGAAATACGTTCGACATGGGCATTGGAGTAATGGGCGATAAGTTCGGCAAGGGTCGTTTTACCAGTACCAGGCGGTCCCCATAACATCATCGAATGGGCGCGGCCCGCTTCTAATGCTTGGCGCAGTGGTTGGCCCTCACCTAACAAATGGGCTTGACCTATATACTCGGCAATCGTCCTTGGCCGCATACGCGCGGCCAAAGGACGAAAATCAGGCGCAAAATTAAACGATAAACTGCTCACGCGTAAACCTATCGGGTTCTAATACGTTGGTCATCAACATCAACGTTATCAGGCAACACAAACTTAAACAGCGCTTTATCCGCAGAACTAATCGTGTGTTGGTTGCTTAAGTCAAACTGGCTCAGATTGCCTTTATCATCGAGTACATTAAATTTATTCAGTGTGCCTTTGTTAAAACACACATTAACCGCAGAAATACCAGCGTCCATCGACTTAGGTTTGATTTCATAACAGTCTTGCTTCTTGGTCACGCTATATTGCGACCAAGTGGCATCATCGCGGTGAACTAATAAAGCGATAGGCGATGCATTAATAGCTTCAGCAAAATCCATAATCACAACTTCCTCGGCAAAGGGGTTGTAGATCCATAAGTCTTTACCGTCAGCGACAATTTTAGACTCATCGGGCGCAGTTAAATGCCAATAAAACTGATTAGGGTGAGCAAGTGCAAATACGCCAGCCCCGCTTTGGATAACTTTTTTATTCACATCAGTAACGGTTTGCTTAAAATCCGCCTTAAGGGACTCCGTGCCGTTTAAGGTTTCGCGTAATTGCTTAGCATCATCGGCCAACACTGCATTGCTGTATAACAATGGTGATAACAACACAGCACACAACAGTTTTTTCATAGGTATCCTTTGGACTAAAAGTTGAACTCGCCGCATTATGGCGAGTTCAAACTGACATCTAGCTTAACATTAATAGTGTTTTGGGGCCGGAGGCGCTAACACTTCGCGGTTACCGTTATGGCCCTGCGCCGACACCACGCCCTGCATTTCCATTTGTTCGATAATACGCGCAGCACGGTTATAACCAATCTTAAATTTACGCTGCACGCTCGAAATCGAACCTCGGCGAGTTTCGGTCACGAAGGCAACGGCTTCATCATAAAGCGGATCGTATTCTTCATCGGATTCGGCGGTTTCACCCGGCAATAGCACTTGTTCACCCTCACTGACGCCATTGAGGATCTCATCAATGTATTGTGGCTTACCACGGGCGCACCAATCGGCTACCACACGGTGAACTTCATGGTCATCGATAAAGGCACCATGGACACGATTTGGCACTGCAGTTCCGGGCGGTAAGTACAACATGTCACCCATACCGAGTAAGGTTTCGGCACCTTGCTGATCTAAAATGGTACGGGAGTCGATACGGGAAGACACTTGGAACGCCATCCGCGTCGGAATGTTAGCCTTGATTAAGCCGGTGATCACATCCACCGACGGACGCTGGGTCGCGAGGATTAAATGGATACCCGCAGCACGGGCTTTTTGGGCGATACGGGCGATCAGTTCTTCCACTTTCTTACCGACAATCATCATCATGTCGGCAAATTCATCGACAACCACCACAATCGAAGGCAGTTTATCTAAGGCTGGTGCCTCTGGCTCCATGCTGTCAGACGATTTCCACATAGGATCATAAATCACTTCACCATTGGCTTTAGCTTCAGCGATTTTCGCGTTATAGCCCTTGATGTTACGAACGCCCATCATAGACATTAGCTTGTAGCGGCGCTCCATCTCACCCACACACCAACGCAGCGCATTGGCCGCTTCTTTCATGTCGGTAACGACTTCACAGAGTAAATGCGGGATACCTTCATAAACCGAGAGCTCAAGCATTTTCGGGTCAATCATGATAAAGCGAACATCTTCAGGACCAGACTTATACAGCAAGCTGGTGATCATCACGTTCACCCCGACTGATTTACCCGAGCCTGTCGTACCAGCAACCAATAAGTGCGGCATTTTACCTAAGTCAACCACCACAGGCTCACCGGAGATATCTTGGCCAAGCACCATAGTTAAATTCGATTTGCTCTGAGTAAAGGCTTCACAGTCGAGTACATCACGCATATACACTGTTTCGCGAAACTTGTTTGGCAGTTCGAGGCCAACGTAAGATTTCCCTGGGATCACTTCAACGACTCGCACACGCTCTGCCAGCAGTGAACGGGCTAAGTCATTTGCAAGGTTTGAAATCTTAGAGGCTTTAATACCTGGCGCAAGTTCAAGCTCAAAACGAGTGATCACCGGACCTGGATAGACCCCCACAACAGTGGCAACAATATTAAAGTCGGCAAGCTTAGCTTCAACCAAACGTGCCACATGTTCTAACTCTTCGGGACTAATCGGGTTCTTTTTGCGATCAGGCACATCGAGCAAACTGATGCTTGGCAACGGATCCATAGGCTTAGTCGGCACAGGTTTATCTTCTTGGCCGGGTAATACGACAATGCCATCGACAATCTTAGCCTTAGGAGCTTGCTTTTGGCGCTGCGCTTGAGTCACTGCCCCCGTAGATGCTTTGGTATCAAAATCGATCACATCGTCATCATTGAACGTTAAGATGTCATCATCTTCATCAATGATAGCTTCGCGATGCAATACTGGTTCATCCTCATCGTCGTCGAAAACCTGAGCGTTGAAACCGTTATCGGTTTCATCTTCTTCCAAATCAGCATCTTGCGCTTTAGCTACCCAAGGTGGCGCTTCAAAATGACCATATTCAGCCACCGCGCTAACAGGATCAAGTTGCGGCTCAACGCGTTGCTGGCCTTTAGGTTCAGCTTTTGCTTTATTGTTGTTTAAACTTAAAATTTTAACCAAAGAAGATAACTTACCTTTACCACTACTGGCTTCAGTGATGAATTCTTCACGGGGCTCTTCTGGTAAAGCCCGTGTATGGATCACGCGACTTTGTGTTGTATCTGGTTGACGTATTTTAGCTTTATCAAGCACATGCTGCGAATCACGACGCTCGCGGAATTTATCCACAACAGACATAAAACCGCGAGTATCTTCCGTTTCTCGCTCACGCTTTAACGACTGAGGTAAACGTTTGAGTTGTTTGTAGCACCAGATTGAGACAAAGCCGACCTTTTCAACCACAGTCAGCCAACTGATCCCTGTTAATAGCGTAAAACCCGAGCCTAAACAGCACAATAGCAATAAGGTTGTGCCTAACTTATTAAAATATGGCAGCATCGCTTGGCCAATGACATCACCAGCTACACCGCCTGCGGAAAACTCATAGATATTATTGGCGTTCATGCTGGCTAATGCCGAAAAACCAAGAATAAGTAGCAGAAAACCAATGATCCGCAATGCAACCGAAAAGTAGTCGATTTCCAACAAATCATGGGCCCGCTTAAAAAGCAGCCAACCAGTAGAGGCGACAATAATTGGCATGATATAGGCTGTCACGCCAAAAAAATACAGCAGAATATCGGCGATCCAAGCACCAACAGCCCCTGTCCAGTTATTGATATCACCTTGAAAATGAGACTGACTCCAACCCGGATCTGAGGGACTGAAACTGGCTAAAGCGAGCAAAATATAAGTGGCTACAACACAGCAAATGATGAGTCCGCCTTCGAGCAGACGCTGCAAGCCTGAGAGCGTGCGTACACTATTTCCTTGAGACAAACGACTTAATCCATAAAATTGAAACAGGTGGGCTAACGATACCAGAATCCCATTAAATGTGGAGCATCTTAGGCGGTTTTTCTCCTAAGAATTACTGCTATAAGCTAAAAAAACGCTCTTGGCTCATAAAAGCTAGGACTTTGACCATTAACTGATTATTCCGCAATCAATTTAGGCTACATTGTTGAAGACAAATGCCAGATAAAAATATGCCCCTAAGCTGGCTAACTTAAGGGCAAAAGCAAGGTTATAAGTGTGGTTTTAAAAGGCTTACACTGGAATAAATAAGGGGCCTAGGCCCCTTATTGTAACCGTTTCAGGGTATTAAATATCGCAGAGCAGTTGGTTTATCGCAACACGACTAGTATGTTTAACTTCTTCCATCACCACGTAGGTACGGGTATCAGAAACAGAAGGTAATTTCAGTAAAGTTTCGCCCAATAGGCGGCGATAAGCCGACATATCAGAAACACGTGTTTTTAATAAGTAGTCAAAGTCACCAGAAACGAGATGACATTCTTGAATATCATCCAACAGTTGCACAGCGCGATTAAACTTATCAAATACTTCGGGAGTATCACGGCTTAATGTGATTTCCACGAATACCAGTAGGGATGCACCCAAGAAATGAGGATTCACCAAAGCAGTATAGCCATTGATATATCCTTGCTTTTCGAGTCGTTTCACTCTTTCTAAACACGGAGTAGGACTTAATCCCACTCTTTTAGATAGTTCCACATTTGAAATGCGTCCATCAATTTGTAATTCATTAAGAATGTTGCGATCGATGCGATCCAAGTCTTTTACAGGACTCTTTTTATTATATGCCATTTATTTAACCTTGCTTTATCACTAAAACAACATTTTATTCTACGTATGTCTAAAGTTCAGCAGCATAAACTGCGTCGCCGATACTATACTAGATATCCCTGAATTAATCACGTTCAGGTCACGATAAAATAACAATTATGCCCATTAAAAGTGGGTTTTTCAGGCAATTGAGGCTCAAAAATGATTATTGGTGTACCAAAGGAAATTAAAAACCACGAGTATCGTGTCGGTATGGTTCCTTCAAGCGTTCGCGAATTGACAATCAAAGGTCATGAAGTGTTTGTAGAAACGAATGCCGGCACGGGAATTGGTTTTACTGATCAGGATTATATTGATGCAGGCGCAAAAATATTAGCAACTGCTGCTGAAGTCTTTGCTAAAGCAGAGATGATTGTAAAGGTAAAAGAGCCTCAGGCAGTTGAACGCGCCATGCTGCGTCATGACCAGATTTTATTCACTTATCTGCATTTAGCACCGGATTTACCACAAACTGAAGATTTAATTAAAAGTGGTGCCGTATGTATCGCTTACGAAACTGTGACCGATGACCGTGGTGGCTTACCGCTGTTAGCCCCGATGTCAGAAGTGGCTGGCCGCATGTCTATCCAAGCGGGTGCGATGGCGCTGGAAAAATCTTCTGGTGGTCGTGGTATGTTATTAGGTGGTGTACCCGGTGTTGAGCCAGCTAAAGTTGTGATCATTGGCGGTGGCATGGTCGGTACTAATGCAGCGCAAATGGCTGTCGGTATGGGCGCAGATGTAGTTGTGCTTGATCGTAGCATCGATGCACTACGTCGCTTAAACATGCAATTTGGTTCTGCAGTTAAAGCGGTTTACTCGACTGCCGATGCGATTGAGCGCCATGTATTAGAAGCTGACTTAGTCATTGGTGGCGTATTAATTCCTGGTGCTGCGGCACCTAAACTGGTGACACGTAGCATGATTTCTCGTATGAAACCAGGCAGTGCTATCGTAGACGTTGCTATCGACCAAGGCGGTTGCGTGGAAACCTCCCATGCAACGACTCACCAAGATCCAACTTATATCGTTGATGATGTTGTGCACTACTGTGTAGCGAACATGCCAGGCGCAGTAGCCCGTACATCAACCTTCGCTCTCAATAACGCAACTCTGCCTTATATCCTTAAGTTAGCTAACTTAGGTTATAAAGCCGCCCTGTTACAAGACAAGCACTTACTAAACGGTTTGAACGTAATGCACGGCAAACTGGTTTGTAAAGAAGTGGCTCAAGCATTAAATCTTGAGTACACAGCGCCAGCAAGTTTATTAGCCTAATCATATGAGAGCCTAGGTTCACACGGACCTACTCTGCTTTGTTCGGCCTCACTCTGTTGAGGCCGATTTTTTATGCAGATCACAATTATCTTCACTCACGCCGGTTTTAAGCCATAGCCTTAGTAAACTCAGGCTGACAATTTGCCTTAGGATTCGATTAGCATAATCTAAAAGAATCACCAAACATCGCTTTACCCCTACAGGTAAATTCCCTACAATCCATGCAATTTGCTAAAAGCACGGAGAGAAAAATGAGCCAAGTCAGACATAGTAACCTATTGATTTTAGGTTCAGGTCCCGCAGGATACACGGCCGCAGTTTATGCTGCGCGCGCAAACTTAAAGCCTGTGATGATCACAGGTATGCAGCAAGGTGGTCAGTTAACGACCACGACTGAAGTTGAAAACTGGCCAGGTGATGCAGAAGACTTAACGGGTCCAGCATTAATGGAACGTATGCAAAAGCATGCGGAAAAATTTGATACTGAAATTCTGTTCGATCATATTAATGAAGTGACGCTAACTGAACGTCCTTTCCGTTTAAAAGGCGATAACGGCGAATATACCTGTGATGCGCTAATCATCGCCACTGGTGCCTCTGCCCGTTACTTAGGACTTGAGTCTGAAGAGGCGTTCAAAGGACGCGGCGTATCGGCCTGTGCAACCTGTGATGGTTTCTTCTATCGTAATCAAAAAGTTGCAGTGATTGGTGGTGGTAACACAGCCGTTGAAGAAGCACTATACCTAAGCAATATCGCCGCCGAAGTGCACTTAATTCACCGTCGCGACACCTTCCGCTCAGAAAAAATTCTTATCGACCGTTTAATGGATAAAGTCGCCAATGGCAACATTATCCTGCATCTCGACCAAACCATGGAAGAAGTGGTTGGTGATGCAATGGGTGTAACAGGTCTAAAAATGAAGAGCACCAAAGACGGTTCTATCACTGATCTAGCCGTTGCCGGTGTGTTCGTGGCCATTGGTCACAGCCCAAACACAGGCATTTTCGAAGGCCAATTAGAGATGAACAACGGCTATTTGAAGGTGCAAAGTGGTCTTCAAGGTAACGCCACGCAAACCAGTATAGAAGGTGTGTTTGCCGCAGGAGATGTGATGGATCAACATTACCGTCAAGCGATTACCTCTGCGGGTACAGGTTGTATGGCAGCATTAGATGCCGAGCGTTACTTAGACGCGAAGAAATAATCTACTGTAGGTCTTATCTAGACTCAAATAATAGCAGGCATAGGTTAACTACCTTAGCCTGCTATTTTTTATCTGCATGTTGTGGCTAAAAAACAGCAACAAAAAAAGGGACCAAATGGTCCCCTCTTAAGTGCGACAAACTAATTGCTTAGTTTAACGCTTCTTTTGCTTTTTCAACTAAAGTTGCGAATACAACTTTGTCAAATACAGCGATGTCAGCCAAAATCTTACGATCGATTTCGATAGACGCCTTTTTCAGACCGTTGATGAAACGGCTGTAAGACAGACCATTTTGACGAGCTGCAGCATTAATACGTGCAATCCACAGTTGGCGGAATTGACGTTTTTTCTGACGACGGTCACGGTAAGCATATTGACCAGCTTTAGTTACTGCTTGAACAGCAACGCGGTAAGTACGGCTACGAGCGCCATAATAACCTTTAGCTAATTTTAAAACTTTCTTGTGACGAGCACGTGCGGTTACACCACGCTTAACTCTTGGCATTTTCTAATCTCCTAAATTAAGCGTATGGTAATTGACGCGCGATTGCTGGAACGTCAACTTTGGCAACTAAACACTTGTTACGTAAGTGACGCTTACGCTTAGTGCTCTTTTTGGTCAGAATGTGACGTAAATGGGCTTGCTTGCGCTTGAAACCATTAGCGGTTTTCTTAAAACGCTTCGCTACACCTCTGTCGGTTTTCATTTTAGGCATTACTAAAACTCCGCATTGGGATGTTAAATAAAAAGCAAGGCGAGCGAAGGCATATAGCCTTCGCTACTTTTATAGGTTGCCCTACTTATTTCTTTTTAGGCGCTAGCACCATGATGGCTTGTCGGCCTTCCATTTTCGGGAAGGATTCAACAACCGCATACTCATCCAAATCAGTCTTAATACGGTTCAACAGATCCATACCAAGATTTTGGTGGGCCATTTCGCGACCTCGGAAACGCAGCGTAATTTTCGCTTTGTCCCCGTCTTCCAGAAAACGTATCAGGTTGCGTAGTTTTACCTGATAGTCGTTTTCGTCAGTTCCAGGACGGAATTTAATTTCCTTAACCTGAACCTGCTTTTGCTTCTTCTTTTGTTCCTTGGCTGACTTAGCCTTATCAAACAGGAACTTACCGTAGTCCATAATGCGACATACTGGAGGTTCAGCATTTGGACTAATTTCAACTAGGTCTACACCTGCTTCATCTGCCAAATTCTGAGCATCTCTGATGCTCACCACACCAATAGCTTCACCATCAATGCCGGTTAAGCGTACTTCTGGTACACCTGTGATTTCTTCATTGATTCTATTAGGGGCCAGCTGACGCCCTGCTGTTTTCTTGATCTTTATGACCTATTCCTCCAACAATTTGAGACTACGGAGCGAAATCTGTTGATGGATTTTAGCGGCGAAATCTTCAATTCGCATCTTACCTAAATCAACGCCATCACGAGTACGCACCGCGACTTCCTTATTTTCCATCTCTTGATCGCCAACGACCAATAAATAAGGGACACGCCTTAAGGTGTGTTCGCGTATTTTAAAGCCTATTTTCTCATTCCTCAAGTCAAATGAGGCACGAATACCTTGTTCTTTGAAGAATTTGACCACTTCTTCAACATAATCAGCCTGTTTGTCGGTGATATTCATCACGACAACTTGCATTGGCGCTAACCATGTTGGGAACCGACCAGCATATTCTTCAATTAGAATACCTAAGAAACGCTCCAACGAACCTAAAATTGCACGATGGATCATCACAGGCGTTTGACGGCTATTATCTTCCGCCACATAAGTTGCACCTAAACGGCTTGGTAATGCGTAGTCAAGTTGCACTGTTCCGCACTGCCATGCACGGTCTAAACAGTCGTGCAGTGTGAACTCAATCTTAGGACCGTAGAAGGCACCTTCACCCGGTAAAATAGTGAATTCAATATTATTAGCACGTAAGGCTTGTTTCAACGCTTCTTCAGCTCTATCCCACATCGCATCGTCACCGATACGTTTTTCTGGGCGAGTTGATAGTTTTACCACGATGTTTTCAAAACCGAAGGTAGAGTAAGTATCGTATACCATTTGGATACAAGAGCTGACTTCCGCTTGAACTTGCTCTTCAGTACAGAAAATATGGGCGTCGTCTTGAGTAAAACCACGTACGCGCATCAGGCCGTGTAGTGAACCAGAAGGCTCATTACGGTGACAGCAACCAAATTCTGCCATACGCAATGGCAAGTCACGGTAAGATTTCAAACCTTGGTTGAAAATCTGTACGTGGCCAGGGCAGTTCATTGGCTTAACCGCATATTCACGGTTTTCACTGCTGGTGGTGAACATGGCTTCTGAGTACTTATCCCAATGACCAGAACGCTCCCACAGTACGCGGTCCATCATGAGTGGACCTTTCACTTCTTGGTAAGTGTATTGATTTAACTTGCGACGAATGAATCTTTCTAACTCGAGGAAGATACTCCAACCGTCGTTATGCCAGAACACCATGCCGGGTGCTTCTTCTTGCATATGGTAAAGATCGAGCTGCTTACCAATCTTGCGGTGGTCACGTTTAGCCGCTTCTTCGAGACGAGTTAAATAGGTACTCAGGGCTTTTTTGTCAGCCCATGCAGTACCGTAAATACGTTGCAGCATCTTGTTTTCAGAGTTACCGCGCCAGTAGGCGCCGGCAATGCTCATCAATTTAAAATGCTGGCAAAAACGCATGTTTGGCACGTGAGGACCACGGCACATGTCGGTGTATTCTTCGTGATGATACAGAGCAGGTGTCGCATCTTTGCTAATGTTTTCATCCAGAATCGCAATCTTATATTCTTCACCGCGGGCGGCGAAGGTATCACGGGCTTCTTGCCAGCTTACAACGCGTTTCACTACGTCATAGTTGGTTTTTGCCAGTTCAAGCATACGTTTTTCGAGGGCTTCGATATCTTCTTGAGTCAGCTTATGCTCAAGATCGATGTCGTAGTAGAAGCCGTTATCGATCACAGGACCGATCGCCATCTTGGTTTGTGGCCATAATTGCTTGATTGCATGGCCTAATAAATGCGCACAAGAATGGCGAAGGATTTCAATACCTTCTTCGTCTTTAGCGGTAATAATAGAAAGTTCAGCATCGATTTCGATAAGATCGCAAGCGTCTTTGAGTTCGCCATTCACGCGACCAGCGATACAGGCTTTCGCAAGACCAGGGCCAATATCAGCGGCAACATCGAGAGTCGATACGGGATGTGCAAACTCGCGTTTGCTACCATCAGGAAGTGTAATTACAGGCATGAAATATCCTTGTCCAGTGGTGACCCACACGTAGGGCCACATGGTGATTAAGTAAAAAGAGTAATGCTCGCGAGGTTAAGACAGTACAGGAGTCTTAGCCGCCTTGCGTAGCAGGCAGTTATTCTACGGGATCGTCTTTAATACACGCAAGTTAAATGGCCCGATTGCGGGGCTTAACGCCCAAATCGATGCATTTATTAAAACCAATCCGCGAAGTTTTCCGTTAATTCATCATATTGCAGTCAATCGTTCATGTGGCAGTCATTTAACGCCCCTACGCTATGCGCGTTAAATGACCGCGGGATTCTTTGTTATTTGCCATAACAAATGCCGTTGCCGTCACATCGCTGTAAATAATGAAGCAAAAGGAGTTGGTATGTTCACGAGTATCCTATTGACGGTTGCACTTAACCAAGTCGCCCAAAACCCAATCTCTGTTAACCCCATACCAAAAACACAACCTGAGCCGATAGTGGTTCAAAGCCAAATTATACAATTCGATACTATTGGCTTACAGGCCGATATCCATGCCGAGCTTTTGCAACAGATAGAACGACTATCGCAGGCCATTAGTGACAATATAGAGGAAGGCATATTACCGACGGCGCCTGTCGAACTGATGACTGTAAAGGATTGAGTTAACTTAACTGGTGCAGATGCTTGACGGTTCTTACGCTAGAAAATTTTAGTGAAAAAAGTACCAAGCGCTGAGCTGAATGGAAAAATCTAGTTAATGAGATTTTGATACCGACTTTATCTAAGCTGCCACGGCACATTCTTGTATACTCAAACAAAGCCAGTATGAAGGCTTAGCGACAAATGTCATCCCTTCGTTAGCGAGGAGTTGCGCCATGAGGATCATGAATAAAGTCATTGCCTGCCCCCACTGCGGACACCATCAACATATTAGTATTGATGCCAGCAGCGGCGATCAGGATTATTACGATGACTGCCGAATTTGTTGTAACCCCATCCACCTGCGTTTACATGTGGATGATGCCCGCCGAACTATAGAGTTATATATTGACTCGGACGACGAGCAAATTTATTAGGCATGTTGATTAATATTGGTCGCTAAAACGTTTAGCCAGCACACGCTCGACTGTGTCGACGATGGCTTGGGTTTGGCTGTCAATTTCGATATTTAACTCATCACCAACCTGACATTGGCCTAAATTGGTCAACTTAAGAGTTTCTGGGATCAAGTGCAGCATAAAAGTACTCTCGGTCACCTCGCCAACGGTAAGGCTGCAACCATTTACCCCAACAAAGCCTTTATAGAGAATATAATTCATCCATTTAGGCTCGACGCTTAAGGTCAGATCATAATGCTGCTCGGTGTGACTAATGTGACTGACTTTTGCCTTGGTATGAATGTGTCCAGATAGGATATGGCCGCCAATTTCGCTACCAAAAGTCAGAGAGCGTTCAATATTAACGCGCTGCCCAACGGATAAATTTGCCAAGTTAGTCAATCTTAAGGTCTCTTCCACTACATCGAAAAATACCCTATCATCAACGACCTGAGTCACCGTCAGACATACCCCGTTATTTGCCACACTTGCGCCAATTGCAAGTCCCTCATGCAAATCAGGTTTAAACGCTACCTCAAGGGTATTGAGGCCATCTTTCTTATGTATTGCAACCACCTCACAGGTGGCTTGAACTATACCAGTAAACATTTTTTGCTCGCTTATTCGTTAAAGGCTGTATTTATGAATCATTCAGGCTTTCAGGCCAAACGCTTAATTCAACTCGCACTTCCAGTGTTGATCGCCCAAGTGACACAAACCATGATGGGGTTTATCGACACTGTAATGGCGGGTCGCGTCAGTGCGGTCGATATGGCCGCAGTTGCCGTGGGAACCAGTCTTTGGTTGCCCGCAATTCTATTTGTACAGGGGCTACTGATGGCGTTTACGCCATTATTTGCCCATCATAATGGCGCAAATAATCAGAAAGCCATTCAACCGTTGGCGTTTCAAGGCGCCTACTTAGCCTTAATTGGTGGCCTTGGCGTAATGGCGTTTCTCGCATCCGCGCCACTCGTACTCAGCCATATGAATTTAGAACCCCAATTGTACAACTTAACCATAGGATATATCGACGGTATTTTATGGGGTGCCCCCGCATTTGTGCTCTATCAAGTATTGCGCGGTTGCAGTGAGGGGATTTCATATACCTTACCTACTATGATCATCGGTTTTGTGGGACTCGCAGTGAATATTCCAGCAAACTATATCTTTATTTATGGTCACTTCGGCGTGCCTGCCATGGGCGGCGCTGGCTGCGGTGTCGCAACTGCATTGGTATTTTGGGCCATGTTGATCGCCATGACGATTTATATGCAGTTTCATAAGAAATTTGCCGCATTGGCGCCCTTTAGCCAATTCCATCGCCCCGATTTTACCACCATGAAGAAGATGACCAAGCTCGGCATGCCAATCGCGATGGCGTTATTTTTTGAAGTAAGTTTGTTTGCGATTATCGCCCTGCTGCTGGCGCCATTAGGCGCAACTGTGGTGGCAAGTCATCAGATAGCGTTGAACTTCTCCGCTATTGTATTTATGTTGCCACTGTCGATTGGTATTGCCGTCTCGATTCGTATTGGCTACTACCTTGGCCGCGATCGTGCAGATATTTCTGCCGTGGTGGCTAAAGTCGGATTGTGGTTGGCACTATCGTTGGCCTTATCGACGGCAATCTTAACGGTGATATTCCGCTTTCAAATCGCCGAGTTATATAACAGCGATCCTGAAGTGGTGGTACTTGCGGGCAGTTTGATGTTGATGGCCGCGCTATATCAACTATCTGACTCAGTCCAAGTGGTTGCCGCTGGTGCACTACGTGGATATAAGGATACCCGCAGTGCGTTTTATATTACGCTGTTTTCCTATTGGGGAATCGGCATGACCTTAGGTTATACCTTGGCGTATACCGACTTTATCGTACCCGCCATGGGCGCCCATGGCTTTTGGGCAGGATTGATTGCAGGTCTCACCTCGGCGGCGCTGCTGTTTTTCATCCGTCTACGTTATATTCAAAAGCATGGCGTACATTTAAGTCTGATTGAAGGCGACAGCGTGCACCATTGACATAGGACATAATTCACTGAATCAACGGCGAGCATTAGCTCGCCGTTTTGTTTAATTTCTTTTAATTTTGCAATCTTTGAAGCCTAACATGCCGTTTTATCAGTAACTTTGCTGAAACACTGGGCAAGTTGCACAGCAATTCACCATTTGACAATAAAATTCGTTTTTTTGCTTGCCAGCCTTTCGCTATCCCCCTAATATAGCGCTCGTTCGAAAGCGAGATGCGTTTAGCGGTTTCGATATAGCTAATACAATGCACCCGTAGCTCAGTTGGTTAGAGCACTACCTTGACATGGTAGGGGTCGGTGGTTCGAGTCCACTCGGGTGTACCACTCTCTTCAAAGAGTCTAAATTTGAAATTCAAACAGTGCACCCGTAGCTCAGTTGGTTAGAGCACTACCTTGACATGGTAGGGGTCGGTGGTTCGAGTCCACTCGGGTGTACCATTTCTTGCTTTAACTCGCTGTAAAACCTTAATTTAATATAATCATCCATCAAGATGCTTAATTTTTATTTGTGCCTAAGATAAAATCTTCAAGCCTGTTCTAGGTTTTTCCAAAAACATTCAAACATGCCCCACCCTTCGGCTCTGCCTGATTTTACCTCTATTGCTTGCTCCAAATTTACCGCTGTCCCCCAAAATTCGACGTTTTTCTAAATTTGTGCCCATTTCGTGCCAAACCTGTTGGCACAAAATGCTTTTGACGATTTTTTTGTTGACCCCAACCATAGTTGGCACAACGATATCAACTTCAGGCTTGCCCCCTGTGTCAGGATTGTTGTCACCCCTAAATAATCATTATGTTTAAAGACAGGGTGCGGCAAAAGAGAACGATATGGCTCGGTATTCACCAGAACGTAAAGAGGCGATCCTTAAAAAATTATTACCTCCTCACAACTTAACGGTCGCAGAGGTCGCTCGGGAAGAAGGCATCGCGGTGCAAACCTTGTATCATTGGCGAGATATTGCCAGAAAAGAAGGTCGCCCCGTGCCAGGTAAAACATTAACAGCCGATGATTGGTCGGCTGAAGCAAAACTTGCCGTGATTATTGAAACAGCGCCGCTGTCGGAAGCGGAGATAAACCAGTATTGCCGTGAAAAGGGCTTGTTCCGCGAGCAAGTACAGCAGTGGAAACAGGATTGTTTAGCTGGTTTTCAAACCTCAGAAGTACAAACTAAAACCATTAAACAGCAGGCTAAGGCTGACAAAGCCGAAATCAAATCGCTGCAACGGGAATTGCGCTATAAGGAGAAAGCGCTGGCTGAAGCTGCTGCGTTACTGGTGCTCAGAAAAAAGCTCAATGCGCTCTGGGGGGACGACAGCGAGGAGAGCTAACCCCTTTGCCTGAGCGCATAGCATTGATTGCCTTAATCCAAGAGGCCTATACCAATGGTGCTCGCCTTTATAAGGCTTGTGCAGAAACGGGCCTCAGTAAGCGTACCTATCGACGTTGGTATCGAGAAGGTCAAGTACAAGCTGATTTAAGGCCGACAGCAGCTCGACCAGAGCCGGCCAATAAACTCGAAGAACATGAGCGACAACAGATATTAAGCGTGTGTAATCAAACGGAGTACGCCAGCTTACCCCCGTCGCAAATTGTGCCAACATTATTAGATAACGGGATTTATATCGCCTCGGAATCCAGCTTCTACAGAGTGTTAAATGCTCATGGTCAACTTAACCATCGTGGCCGCACTCAGGCTGCGGTCAATCGAAGCAAACCGTTGAGTTATCGGGCAGATGGGCCGAATCAAGTGTGGTCATGGGACATCACTTATTTAGCCTCAATCGTCAAAGGCCAGTTCTACTATTTGTACCTGTTTGAAGATATTTACAGTAGAAAAATAGTGGGTTACGAAGTTCATGAGCAAGAAAGTGGGGAATATGCCGCTGCGCTAATCCAACGCTGTCTGTTACGCGAGCAATGCTTTAACACGCCATTAGTGCTGCATTCTGATAATGGGGCGCCGATGAAGTCACTGACCATGAAAGCCAAGCTGGAAGAGCTTGGTATTACGGCATCATTAAGTCGGCCGAGGGTGAGTAATGACAACCCCTTTTCAGAGTCGTTATTTAAAACGTTGAAATACCGCCCACAGTGGCCGGCATCAGGTTTTAGCTGCTTAGCAACAGCAAGAGAATGGGTGGAAAAGTTTGTAACCTGGTACAACGATGAGCATAAACACAGCCAGCTAAATTTTGTCTCACCAGGGCAACGTCATGCACTGCAAGATGGCGCTATTTTAGCGAAGCGCAAGAAAGTGCTTGAGGCGGCGAAGGAAAGAAAACCGATGCGTTGGTCTACAGAGATCAGAAATTGTGAAGCGGTTGGCGCTGTAACACTCAACCCAGATAAGGCACCAGAAGAAGGCGTAATAAATGCAGCTTAATATTTAAACAAAGAGTGACAACTATCTTGAAAAACACCGCTTGCCTGACACAATCAAAAGTTATACTGACAGGATGAATTCAGCCCTAATATTCAGAATAACGCTAGTTTGATTAGATTTGAGCTAATTTCTTTTTAGCCTAAATCGTTTCACCATCAATTAACGTATCCAATAATAGTTGGTCGCAGAGTGCCAAACCTATACATTTAAAAATGTTTAACAGCTCCGCCCTTTATGTACAACAATGTAGCTATTGCCACCACTTGACTCAACTTTAAAACACCAAGAATTAATATCAAACGCCCCCACACTTTCGAAATCAAATTTGATCCGACTGTATGGACGGCGAGTTGCCCAATACCCCATTCCTTGGTCAAATAAAAATCGAACCACCTCTCCATTCTTGAGTGTAAACGTCAAGCACCTTCCATGATCGATGTCATTTTTGGAAGCAAACTCTGGATATACGTTAATTCCGTATGTACTACAAACCGAGTCGATGAAATCATTAACTTCATCAATATTGCTGAAGTTATCCGCAATGCAGTATGGTTTCCTATCACCAGCAGCGCTCGGATGGCATGTAATGATCTCAAAATCCCTTATCCCCATAATTGCTTTAACATGAGCAAAAATAGAGATGATCAAGCCTAAACTTATTGGGCTTATCAGGTATCTGTCTGTATAAGTTACATTCTCGATGCCTTGATCAAACACATTCTTGAAGCGCGGTATTATCTCCTCGAAAAGCGCAAATATCGAACTGCCAAATCGATTGAATGGGACATTCAGCTTTGTCGTAATGTCGTCGATCAGCGCGATGTTACTTGTTAGCTCAGACTTCAATGCCAAGTCTTCCAAGTTGAAAGGGCTGGTTTTTAGATCAACAGCCATTGGTTTTGCCGCGACTAAAGATGCTCCTTCCGACGAGCCCCATTGAGCGTTACAAGAGATTTTTCTCTGATCATCGGTTGCATACCAATAATCACCATCGGTAAATTTCATTCGTAATAACGGGAACGAGCCGGCCGAAATCTCCTTGGGTAATTCATAAGATGAGATCTCCACTTGAGATGGAATTTTAGACCTAAGCTGCCAAGCTAAATTTGGTGTCAGTGTTTGAATCGCCGCATTACCTAACAGCAAACGAATTGGTATCCCTTTCAAATCATGAAGTTTAGATAAAACTGAAACTTCAGCTAGATCCCAATCAGAAGCAGACACAAACAAATCTATTCCTAATGACGACCTACCCTTGATTGATAGTAGCTGGTCAATACTGCTGAGCTCAGGAATTGAGCGTTCTCCAAAGCATGCTCGAGAAGGTTCAACCTCAAATAACAAATGAAACTTTGTTTCTTCAAAAAACTGAACTAACCATTTTCGGTCCAAATACTCGACATGATGCTGTGTGTCATAATCCAAAAGGCATGCGTGACAATATGCATCACAAGCAGATGGACATTCTGACGCGTACTCATAGACATCTTTAAAAAGCTCTGCCAATACCTCAGGGATTGACGATGCATACCCTGCACCTTGTTCTGCAGTATCGAAAATAAAAAGGCTACAAACTGATTCACTCTCGGAAGATGCTGTTTTCCTTTGATGGACTGAAATGCCAAGCTCAGACGTGGAAATCCCCTTCCTTGCACAATAAACTTGTCTTAAGGCAGCACCGAAACTAAACAAGAGCTTACGATCAAATATCCACTCGTGAGTTTTTGGATCCCTAATTTGTAGCTCGAACATACTTGTTACACTGCTGAACCCGAGAACAAAAGGAATTTGTAATAATCCATCTTGTAAACTTGAAGAACTGACTTTAATGCTCCAATCACTCTTAATACAGTCAGCATTTCCATCTATTGACGTACCAGACAACCTAGGATGCTTTTCTCGAGTAAGTAATCTCACCTGACTTTTCAGATCTAAAAAAGTACGACCTTCACTACTATTGACTGCCAATGGCTCCATCCGGCCACAACTCCAACAGAGAGCATACCCACCACCATTGCCATTGTTGTAGTAAAAAAGCTCTGCCGCGTCGGAGACCTTAAAGCGTCCTAATTCGTGCCGACATAGCGCCTGCCAGGTTGTGTCTGTTATGGAAATTAACGGTTCTGTATATGGCGCATAAAGTGGTTGAGTGTAATCGTTATGAAGTGGCGTCTTATAATCGACTTTAAATCCATCGGGTACGATATACTCCATCGTCTTGAGCCTATTGGAACCGCAGTCTGGACAACTTTTTAGCTCTTGATTGCTTATAATGTCCAATTGACAAAAGCCGCATTCTTGGCAGCTCACAGCATTCCGCAATTTCTGAACCTTAGATAGGTCATACTGGCTTTGTGGCACTTTCCAAGACAATTGAAGGCCCATCGAACGATATACGGCACCGTTTAAAACGATATCACTCCCTGGAGAGAACTCCCTTATCGCTGTGGCCAGTCCCCTTGATGGGTAGCTGTGAGCCTCCTTTGCTTTTTCCATTTTATTGTTAGTAACCAGTTCAACAACGTTTACCGGGAAACCATAGCCTGGAAGAAATCCTCTTGAGGTTAGTTCACTCAATAGCGAATCTTTCTCCATAGATTCTTTCTGTTTAATCAAACGCCTTTTGGCTCCGGTGTCGTCTTCGCTTACTTTCTGAATTTCTGCACAAAGTGAGTCCCAACGCCTCCGCCAATGGCTTGACGCTTCTTCGATGGCTTGCAATGTTTTATGCACAAGAGATGCTTCCGCTTGTCCCGCCAATCCACTCCCTACAATCATCATGCGCAAGCACTGGCTAATGTATTTATCATCAACAGCTTCACTGGATAACCAGCTCATAAAACGCTCATAAATTGCAGTACCTGTATCCGAAGTGAAGAATTTTCCAGACTTCAAAGTTGGCAGATTCTCTTTGCTAAACTTGGTATTTAGATAGCGAGATAGGAGGAATGCGTTAATGTGCCTATGAACAATAGTCACACTTTCAAGTGCAACCTTCGGAACTGGAATGGGCGTTTCAAATGGCCACTTCGGGTTTGCAAAAATTCTTTCACCATGCGGCGTAGATTTACAGAACGTGAATACGATAGAGGTACTCTCACCTCGTCGGCCAGCGCGTCCAGCGCGTTGCAGGTAATTTGCCGTCGATGGCGGAGCATTGTTCATCGCTACCATGACTAGCGAACCAATATCTACACCCATTTCCATCGTTGTTGAACAATTAAGGACATTCAAAAAATCTTTTTTAAATGCCTTTTCAAAAAGCTTCAAATTGTCAGTGTATTGTTGAGCTGAGTGTTCTGCAGAACGAAGCATGACTGGGGGTAAAAGTGCCGCATCAGTGATATCTCTCCAGATCCCCTGCTTTTTCATGTTAAGAATAAACTCATTGTGGCGTATCCAGTTGCGAAGCGATTGCGAGCTATTGCTTTGCAACAAATCAGGGGCTGGATGAGGAATCTTGCAGTTCGTATTCTTAACCAAGCAATCTTCTATTTCAGTCTTACTGGTTAAATATGGCGATATTCCCCGAAATGACGTATCTAACCATCGGTTAGTAATTGGACACACGGATGCATTTGTTATCAATTCAAAGGATGCTGAGTTACTCAGCTTTAGGTGGTAGCCTTCACGCCACTCTTTATTTCCATCCTTGTAATGCTGCAGTATTTCTTTATTAATTAGAGTACGCCACGCAAATCTGAGGATTCCGTTGAAAAGCTCTGGGTTGTCTTTAGCTGACCTTTTGCTAAATAACTCGAGCATACGAACCAGCTTATGTTGGTTCCCCTTGTTCACCGATGGAAAAGCCCAAATAGCTTTTTTCTCTTCCTCGGATTTGCCTTCAAACTCAGGCCCCTGCAGAAGGCGTGCAAATAATTTACCGCCCATCCAATTCACTTGATAAGAGTGAATGTCAATTAGCGTGTTTTCTCTGACATAAAAATCAAGAATGATCTTTAGGTAGCTCTTCCAATCATCGAGATTGAGACCTAGAGTGCCCCATTCCCGACAGCCAACTCGCAGATCTTCCTCAGTTATGGAATCTAGGGCAGGGTAAACTATCTTCACCAAGCCTAATGTTTCTAAGTTGTTGGCATTTTTAGGCCGCCGCGCAAACTCTCGGAGTAAAAACAATTCTGCAAGGTGTTTAGTATTTTCTAAGCGTTGGTCTCGATTACTATATTCGCCTGGGAGCATGTAGTCTTCGACATCTAGGTCCCCTGCCATCAACCTTATTTCGTCAGTGTTTGCCAAGAGTTCAACCGCAGCTACCCAATTCAATTTGAATGAGACTTTCTTTAACTCTTCAAGCCTTATTTTTATCTGCGATAAAATAAAATCCTTAGTAGCGGCTTCAGGATTACTATCAAGAATCTTGTTGAATGTTGCAATTTGGGGGTCGTTATACAGTTCGGAATCAGAGCTTCGCATTGCAATTTCGCGATAGATTTTTGAACGACACCACTTACGCTCAGAATCTAGTTGCAACTTTGCAGAAAATCTTGCCGTTCCTTGTCGGCTATCCGTAAAAGTTATTAAACGAGCACCGAACAACGAATCATCATTTTTCCTTGGGATATGCCGCAATAACTCGGGGACAAGATTTCCCATTAAAAAAGGCGCACCAAGAAGAGCTCTCTTAAAAGTCGAACTTGCTACTGCTTCCGTAGCGTCACAGCATGCGCAACGGAGATATGAGTCACGATCCGCTGTTGTGTACCTAACCGCAAGGGTGTTTTCAGAACGAGTTTTGACTCTTCTGGTACTCAGATCCAGATAAGCTTCGACTGAGCTTCCGAAGGATTTATATCGTTCCAAATCGCTCGATTGGGAGCTAAATATTTGCACATTGTTGCGAGTCTTATGCTCAAGAATTACATCGATTTCTTGATTATCTTCAATCTCATCCGAATACTCATCTAAATCATCATGCTCTCGTGATAGCAAAACTCGATTTCCATGTGAGTCAATGACCAATGAGGCCGCAAGAGAAGGTTCTTTACAGACTGCACAATGCGTTAATTCGTACACTGGTGAACTGCAGCCATCCAAGCACTTTTGTCGCTCTGAAACAAACACTCTTCCGAATGGCCATCCCTGCTCTAGCTCACTCCCCGTCTTATGACAACAATTGGGGTTAACACACGCCCATAAGCCTCTTTGGGCTCGATGAAATATGTGAGCTCTAACAGGAAAAAAAGGCTCAAGACTTGGATTGCCGTCAGGGTATGCATTTGTTGCAATATCAATTAACTTCATAGCATTTTGTGCGTGCAGGGCCTCTAATTGCTCCCGTTCTGTATATACCGTTTTTGCAATCTCGCTAACTGTCATAGGAGATTGAATTAGTCTTTGGCGTAAAATGCGCATTAGAGGGATTTGGCAGAGCTTTTGGTATGCATCTGCACTATTTAATTTTTCTAAATCCGGAATTGAAATTTTGCCTTCAATATCAGTGTCGTCGGGAATTTTAGGAATGTATCGAGTACCACGCACCACAGATACTTGTTCAGGGCTCACTCCGGCAAGCCCAGAGAGGAATTCTTTGAGTAACTTCTCTGTTCTAATCCAATCTTTTGAGTCACCGATGGTTGCTGAAGTTGCAATAAATCTTACGTGCTCAGGTTTTACATTAAAAGCTATCATCGTCCGACGTAACAACAGCGATATTTCTGCTGCCTGCGTCCCAACCAAGGTATGAGCCTCATCTAAGATAATCCAGCGCAGCTTCCCTTGAGACTTTGTTAAGATTTCACGATCAACTGGGCGAACAAGCATGTACTCAAGTATTGTTGAGTTAGTTACCAATATTGGGGGAGGTGCATTTCTTATATCATCCCTATACTCGACTTTTTCAGGCTTGTGTGTTTTAAAAACTCTGGTCGCTTTGGGTGGTGCAGTATGTTTAGTTTCGCCAGTGTAAAGTGCATACCTTATCTTTCCCTCAAATCCCCTAGTCCATGCACTTAAACGCTCTTGCTGAGAATTAATTAATGCATTCAGGGGATACAACATTATTGCTTGAACCCCAACTAGTACTTCATCGTGAGATTCAACTTGTTTGGCTAAATCATTAAGTAATGGAACCAAAAAGCATTCAGTCTTTCCTGAACCGGTCCCTGAAGTAACAACTGTAGAACGCGGAGTGTCCTGTGAGAGGAGATTCCACGCCTCTAACTGATGAGTATAAGGAGCTCTATTTTCGGGCCAGGTATAGTCTTCATCTATATCTGTCGCGTATCCAAGACGGGATTTTCCCATTTTTGAATCTTCAGACTTTTGTTTTTCCGTATCTGGCGCAAAAGCACCATCCATACACTTTACCAACCGTGCTGATAACTCTCCCTGCTTAGTCAAATCGTTCAAGGATCGCTCAGATGAATGCCAACCAAATGTTGCTTCAATTACTGGCTCTGCTAAAAATCCATCATTGTGGCGCATTTGACTAGAGAGGACTGAGCGTAGATAAGCTCGCAAACTGTCATGCCTGAAATTTAATTGGTTGAGAACCGCATCGACAGACACTGATGAAATTGCTGTATACAAATTGGTTAGGGAAATGCTTTTTTTAGACATTAAATGAACCTATCTCCGAGCTTAACCGACCACTGTGAATTCTGAGTTACAAAAAGCTGAATATGCCGCCCCTGTGGCTAATGACATAGCCTCCTGCAACCATTCTCTGTCGAACTGTTGCAGTTGACTCAAAGAGAAACTCAGCGCGTGGAATTCCCTTGGAGGAAGAGGTTGCAGGAATACGTCCAAGTTATAAAAAGCCACCTTTACGGGTAATTCAATCGTAAGCTTGTAAGCTCGCTTTACCACTTCACTTTGTTCAATGGCCCCCATTGCCCTGAAAAAGCCACGAAGATCGCTTGGCAACGAAGAAACAGGCCAACACCTATCCAAACATTCGATTAACTCAAGATCTCTTTTCTTTGACTGTGAAATACTCATCAACTTGTGTTGATGACGCTCAAACAATTTGCTCTTGGCAATCAGGAATTTATTTCCAATAGAAGAACTGCCCCTCGGGTCTTTTGTATCCGCCCAGATTTTTTTACTTGGAGTAAAATTGACTAAAGCGATATCGACCAATGTATTAAAATATAGGCCTTTTGCAGTGAGATCTCTAAATAGACCACGCTCAACTTCGGCATAAATATTAGGAGCTGTTTTTTTTATCAATTCCAGTGATGAAGCATTTTTCCGTTTAACTTTATCAATAGCTTTGATCCACGCTGATATTGGTATGAGAATCCACTGAAACGGCAAATAATCAGCCAACTCCCACACCTTGTGGAATCTGGAGGTGTCTCTAAGAAGCATTAAGGTTAAGCAAGAAGGGCGCGATAACAGTCGCTTGAGTGCATGAAAATTTGCAGGCTCGATATCTTCCACGAGGTCTATCAGATCATTTAAATATGACCAACCTTCATGATCTATATCGTTTTCCATTTTTTCTAGAATACGATCGAGTAATGAGAAATTAATAGTACGCTTGTTACCCTCTTGCTTTAGATACTTAACCGCATACTGTATCGAGTCTTGTTTTAGAGGTTCATTAAAATCAGTGATGCCTTGAGAACACTGAAGTGCTGACTTTAGAGCCTGTCCGAACGCACCTAAGTTATCTATTTTCTTGCGTACAACCGGAACGTCAAACTCAATCAATGTCGGTTTAAAGTTTGTTTGTCCGGGCCCCCACAGTAACCATCCGCCATATTCATCAATCTCTGGTAGCTTTGCTTTTACAAAATCTCCATCCTCAACCAGAAATTCTAAATCTGGAGTGTCCCGGTTAAGATCCCAAATTGGTGTCAACTTTAACTTCAATTGGTCAAGATGCTTTATCAATAGAAGAGTTTTAGGTAAGTAAACGAATTGGCCGCGAATTTTGGGTATATATTTAAATCTATACACTAGAGGTATGCGGTTCTCCAGAATTTCGTTTTTAGCAAAGAACGATAACCTGACAACATGTTCCGGAGTTGAACCATTACGGAAAAGTCGACGCACTAAGTTAGCAACAGCTCTCGCAGGAAGAGTTTTACTTGTACCAGACGCGGAAAGATTCATTTCTTGAGAAACTGACATGACAACTTTGTCATCGGCGAGGAGATCAACTTTAACCCGAGTTTCAAATGTGTCTGGTTGAAACTTGAAAGTACAGTCCATGAGATCGTCAGCTGTCAGACATCCTAGGTCACATTCTCTATAAACATCCCCCGTCTTTGTCAGCAAAGATACCGCATTAAGTGCAATGGGCAATCTGAGTCTTATTGTATTATCAGGGGTATCTGACCAGGAGATACTGAATTCAACACTGTCAACTAGAAGATCAGTTAATCTGATATCACAAAACTTAAAGCCCGCTATGAGTTCGGGCTCAGCGGTCAAAATTGCACTTTGACCAGGAACTAAACCAACATGGGCATTTTCCAAACCCCGGAATTTTACTTCAAATTCCCCTTTTCCATTGTGAATTAGTTCTGCCAAAAACTCATCGTGAAGATAGACGCATTCATGCACCCAAACAATTTCGCCTTCAAGGACCCTAACAACAGCACCTGTTCCCGAAGTAACCGTATTACTAAAATAGGGAATTCTCGTACCATTGGTGCTCACCCAAAAATATTCTTCTTTATTTAAGGATGCACCAGGCTTTGATTCATCAATTACTAGATTTGGTTTACCGATGTATACCGGTTTATCGGATATAACATCTACCAACTTTTTCCCTTTGACATTTACGCAGTCTAGATTCAGTTGGCTAGCATCGGTTCGAATATGAAAATGGCCAAAGGTTGATGGTATTTTTACATGGCCGGTTATTTTGTAGACGTTACGTTCACAGAAGCTGACTTTACCCAATAGTCTAACTTGAGAGGATGGACTGCATTTCGCTGGTTCGCAGTCACTCACAACAAGCACTGATGCTAATCTGTCACGAAAACTACCCTGGCCTAAATAATTAAATTTTTGTTCGTCAGCGTCAAAAATCCAAGGAGCACGATCGTCAAACGACTCGCCGTGGCGATAAGTATTGCTCCCAATCAGTTCTCCGTCAGAATATAGCTGATACTTGAGCTCGCCTGCAGCCAACAGACCAACTATGGGACGCACGATCTCTGAAACTATCCATCTTGGCGCAGCACCAGTTTTATAACTAAAACTGGCCGCTCTGGATCTGTGGCCGTCTCCGGTAATAGTGATTAATTCAAAAAAGTTTGGAAGTGAATTTACTCCAAGAACCTTATTTAGGTCTTCGGGATGAATTGTATGGTTTACATGCACCTCACTAAACAAATTGAATTCGTCGGCGTTTTGTCGGAGATAACGCTTTAGTCTGACTGGGTTCTGTGAACGTCTAACTACTTTGCTAGTTTTCTTTAGCAGTGTGTTTATCAACCTGCTAGCTTCTTCATCAATAACTAAAAAAGGTAAGTTATTTCGCCAATTTGGATTCTTCATGTCCAAAAATGCGAGAGGATCAGACGTCTCATAAAGATGAAAACTATCTCTAAGTTCGAAAAGGTAACTAATTAGCGATGAAGCTAGTTTAGAAAAAGACTTCTGCTGTAAGGTTTCAGGTAAGCTGGACAATTTGCCCTCAGCGATTTCATCAACTGTGAGCGAGTGGAGGAACGTTGCATAATTATTAAGTACATCTTCAAAATACCCCATTAGGTGTGAATGAGAGATGCCAAGTAAATCCGCTCGAGGAAAACCTCCATGGCAATACAAAGTATCAAGGTATCTATAATTCTGAGTGTGGTGTATTTTTATGCCGAATTCTTTTAGACCTGCTCTAATACAGTCGAGTATAAGGGCGCGGCTACTGGTGTTGTAATCTAAGCAGATGCTATCCGTAACAGGTTCCCAAGTAGGACGGGATTTAGTTTTCCGCTGAAGCCAAGTTGCGATATAAAGAACAAGTGGCCGTGATAAGACGCTCAGATGCTTATTGAAAAGTAAGTTAGTATTGGTCGTTGAAAACAAACGTTGTAAAACTGTTTGGAGATCTTCAAGCTCACTGTCTGTGATTTTGTAAGCCCACAAAGGGCTACCAAAAGGCACGTGTTGCCTACTCTGAAGAACCGATGCTGTCCACAGTTTAAGTTGTTCTACCACAGCCATTTTTTAAATCCTTTTAAGCACTTAACTTTAATGTAATATCTTGGCTATAAAAAAACCTCACCTCACACTCAAGTTGTAATTCCTGCCACTTCCTCCGCCACGAGTAATTCGCTGACATTTTTGGCGGCATTTCATAATGCATAGCCATGTTAGTTATGTTGTTGATTAAAACATAATTTATGTCAGTTGTCACTAATTTGAACACAGTCATAAAGTCCTTATATAACCAAAATCGCTGAATGCTGCCGGTATACTTCTGCATAAAACTAAAGACCTCTTCATCACGCAATGCATGCGCAAAACCATTGCGAATGTGGTAAATGCACCAAAAATCGAACTTGTCTTTAGAAAATACCAACTTTGTTCCGTCGAGTAGTGTTGCAATCTCCGACGATTGTTCAGCAAAACGTTGCGTGACGATAAATGCCATAACTCGTTCTGCCTCTATTACTGCTGACACGCACTAGGCTTTAGCAGCCACAAAACAACAGCATTTGTGACCATTCGTTTGCCGCTATGGTGCGCTGCACATCCGGTCGCCAGCACAAAGAACACCGACACTAAAAACGACAATGGACTGAACACAGCTGCTACTGCCGGCAAGGTTTGCACTCCAATCGCTAGCAGCAATGCGGTAAATAGTGATACCACCAGACTATCGCGCCACAACAAGAACGCTTTATGGGCGTCCTTTACCAAGGGAGTATTTTGGTGGGGGTGGTAAATGTGTTGATACCACACCCGGTTTTGCTGTTCTTCAGTTGCATTTAATTGCATCAAAGGTAATACCTTCAGATGCAAAGTGAATAAATCGATGCGCTGGTCGTGTTCAGCGAGTTGCAGGAATCGGTGGCCGGGTAATGCGTTATTTAGTCGCAAAAAGACCAACTGATGCTTCACTGACGCAGGCAGCAGGCTGCTAAATAACGCAGCCGCCAACATGATCAAGGTCACCACTACCGTTTCTGGTGAAAACACCTCAACGGAGGACCAGTTGAAGCCAGAGTTTGACAAAGCGTAAGCAACCGATAACTGCGAAATAATGATCAAAGCTAATGACGGTAAATTCTGTGCTTTTAATGAAATCCAAGCCATGATTACACTTCCTCTTCATAAGAGAAGTGATATGGCTCAGCATTTAATGAAGACCATCCTGAACGCTCTGGTGAATTATGATAATGCAGTATCCCTTGCCCACGAGTAACCAATACTCTGGCACCGCGATGGGTGAATGCATTTAACACAGCCTTCCTTGGATGCTTCGGCTCCCCCGCTTTAGCGGTTGATGCAATCGCCGTTATATCGCGTGCAGAGCTGTGCACCACAGGACTACCAATCAAACGGTTTAATACTGTTGGCCCGATATTACGTTTACTTCCATGGTGTGGGATTTGTATAAACTTCAACTCAGCGCCAGAGTAACATGACTCAATTTGTTCGGCGGCATGCTCTAATGCCTGAATCCCCGCATCCGCAGTAAAGACTAGACGCCTTCCATCTACGATAAACTGGGTAATTACGCTCGAATTATTTTTTGCTGAAGTTTGGCCATCATCTGAAATATGATCCTCTCCCCAGTTTGCAAGAAATGTTTTTACATTACGTACAGCTTTATCAAACCAGCTCTCGTTGGCGACAGTACTTGCTTCAGCACGTTTTGGCATTCCATCAAAATCGGGGATTAATGATTCGTAATAAGACTGGCTGGGTCCCAAAACTTTGACCGAACCTGATTTATCGGTAAGCCCAGTGAATGGCTCTTTTATCAAAATACCTTTGCGGTTCGCCAATTTTGCCAGTAACCAGGCCCGCTCTAAGTTTTGCTTTAAACGCTCCCCTAGGCTTGAATCCGTTAAACGGCCATCAGCAAATTCATCGGCTAAGTTTTGGTTGTGCAGCCATGGCTGATGCAACCAAAGCTCTTTTACATCAAGCTCGTCGAGTAGCACTTCCAGACCATTAATGTGGTCTTGATCTGGATGAGAACTAATAACCAGGTCAACAGTATCAGTACCAAAGTGTTTACGAATGTGTTCTACCAATTCAGTACCGGTATCACTAAATCCGCCATCAATCACCACCACTGTTTGTTCGTCCCGGCGGCTATGCAAATTGCCAAAACGGATGGCAATAGCATCGCCACTTTTAGACTCGCTGCCTACACCTAAAAAATCTACTTCGTAACCCATTTTGAATCTCCTATGAAATGTTTTTCACCGTAGATAATTCACGAGGCATGCCACCACAATTAACCCATTAAAATTCAAAAAGATAGACTAAATTAATCAAGTTAAACAACAAAGAAGCCAAAATATTAATTACACAAAAGTAAATAAATTTACATTGGTCACTTACTTTTACAGGTGCATAAATAAATGAGATTTTATGATGGAATTGGCTCTTTGAATTGGCGCAAGGACAAGGGGGGAATAGAACGTGTCATTAGTACTGACATAACCAACAAGTAAGTATGTTCTTTACTGACTGTATATTCTGCAAGGCTGTGACCAGTTCAGCAGTCAATTGAATAGAGATATAATCCAATTGAGGACTCATATCTCCATCTTCTTGATGCTAATCGGAATCTCCTTTTCTTATCGTCAGTCTATGAAGCAATCAAACTAAACCAGCAATCTTACTTTAGCCATTAAAGCTATTTTTCAACACAAAGAACAACGAGATAAGAACTGCGCCAGAAACTGTAAAACCAAGTAATAAAACAAGGGCAATTTTGGTTACATCGGTGACTAGCTTCTGCCGTTGCAATTCGATTTCTTTGAGCATCTCTTTCGCAAGAAAGTCTGCCTGTAAGGCAGATTTTTGCATCAACTCATCAGCATATTTGTTGATGAAGACCACTTTCTGGTAAATCATCGGCGACACATCATCGTCGATAATTTTCTTTGCAACCTCATGAACTTGATTCAGTTCTTTAGTCCAATCTGTATCAAATAGGGCCATCTCTGTTACCGGCTAATTAGAGTTTCTTAAAGATATTTACGAGTATTTTTTCTGCAAAATTAGGCTGCAGTCGTTTTAGATGTTCATTACCACAAGTTGGACACTTTTCAGGCACCTGACCAGGAAAGCGTACATCACCCATCGGCGGGAAAACCTTAGTCCAACCGCAAGATGGACAAATTAGTTTAAAAGCAGGTGTTGGGATTGGCATGTCAAATTCCTTTATTGCTCTCATTGTTGTTCTGGAGACGGGTACATTAAATTAATGCACCCGTATTGGATGAGATTTGCTAACAATTACTTGTTCTTGAACGCAAGTAACTTGGACATCGATGACTCCAACCGTTGATCAACAGCACGGCTCTCAGGCTCTCTGGAAAGTAGCTGCTGCTCTGCGATTTGCATTTCATGCCAAGATTTACTCAAGGTCAACACGCTTTCCATACATATCATGGTGTCAACGTAACCCTGCTCTATCCATGACGTGATCTTCTCACTATTGAAACCAAGAATATCTTTTACTGCACCGAGCATTCCTTTCTCTCTGCCAAGTGACGTTTGAGGTCTGATTTCTAGAATAGTCGTATCAGGAAAATCATGACGGCTCCACAATGAACCATCATTCAGATGCGTGACGATGACCATGTTACAACCAGCATCGATCAAAGGCTTTATCGGCGTATTACCATGCTGTTTACTCCAACCACCTTGACCACCATCCGTATAGATTTCATGGTCGATACGTTGATCGCTAAAAATAAGTGGAATGGCAGCAGAAGCCATCAACATTTGTTCTTGCTGACTTTTGGGTAGCGACTGAAGGTGAAAATACTCGGAATCAGGGTTATTGGAAATCCCGAATTCTGCTTTTAAAATTCCAGTAAAATCCATAAATAAACCACGACTTTTAAAAACGGAAACGTAGAATGGTAAGCCTTCAGATAACTTATCAAGACAAAGATATTTATCCAACAAATTACTCAGAGGACGATTACTCAGAACGGCAGCATCTAAGTTTTCCAGATTTGGGAAAAAACGTCTTGCAATAGCAGGCCAAACAAAGTTTATAAACCTCAATTGAGGATTTATCTGCATCCCCATTGAAAGTAACAAGAGTGGATACACTGATTTGTTAAATTCCAGCGGTGAATTATTAGCAAGCTCGAACCAGATTTCCTCCAAGCGCGCAGCACCTTCGTTTAAGGAAGATGCTGAAGCTAAAATCGCACCGTTTAAAGAGCCAATACTAGCGCCGGAAACGGCATGAATTTCAGTGCCTAACTCAGCTAGTGCTTTTAAAACACCAACCTGATAAGCACCTTTTGCACCACCACCCGATAGAACAAGTCCAACCTTCATTTTACTCATGCGCATTCTCCCAGCACTTCTTCAACCAAAGCTTCAGAAAGCCGTTCTGCAGAACATATGCGAGGTACTGCAAGAGGTAATACTTGGCTACGACGAGCAACACTACAGCTGAACGGAAAGTTCTGCTCATCGTAATCACTCGCCAAATATTCTATTGCCGACAGATATTCCTCGGTTTTCGCGCTGACAGGATTCAACCAGACTTGATAGTTAACTCGCGTCTGATGCCTTAATCCTGTGTCTTCACGCATCTGAATGACCAGTAGATTGCTCAAATCTTCAAGTATCTTATTAACTTGCCGCTTTTCAGATGTTCGAACCAAATCACCATAAGCTCCCCAGTTGAGCTCCTCTAATGCAGCATAAGCCCGAGCTCCTACTGGTAAATAAACAAAACGCCCAGCTGCCCATTTATTAAAAACATGGTCCAACTGCTTAAAGGCGTTTGTTTCCAATTCGACTCTGGCTAAACGATGTTCGAGCTGTCGAAGCTGGCCACATACTTGGTTGGCTAACGATTCAAGTATTTCGCGTGTCTCAACAGAGAAGTCCGCTAACGCAGAAACATTTTGAGTAAGATGGTTTAATCGACCACTTACACAATCAATAGCTTTTAATCCGAAGGACATTTTATTATTCAGGTCATTGAGCATCTTTAGTTGCGATTCTGCAATGGTAATCAGACTTGAATTTACTTCATACTGCCGCTGCCATTCCTGCCCAGTAAATCCATTATAAAGGCGAATGAAAAAACTTTTCTCAGACCGTTGCATTCGTTCATGGTCTTGGAGCACTGTGATGTTGTTAGCAAAATCAACAATAAATTTTTCTGGCACTGCAGACAATGTCTGACATAGTTGACCATTTAACTGGATCTTATCGGTCATGGTTGCCACCTTGCTGATCAAACACACCCGTTTTCTTTAAACTTTTTAATTCTTCTTCTAAACCAATGCTATCTATTTTTATTTCATGCATGCGCTTTGTATATTTGTTTAGATAACTTAACAGCTCATCCTGTGCAGACTCCGATTTTTGATGGTCACGTACACTCTGAAGAAGATCCGCCCGAATCCTTTCAATAGTCTCACTTAGTTCACAAAATAACTTATCAACTTCATCTTTAAGAGGTGACACTAAACGATGTTTTACGTCAACGGATGTTTTATGAAGTTCGATGTTTAATTTCTGACTGATTCTCTCTTTTATCGCAGTAATATCAACATCATAATACGTTTTTTCATATTGGTAGCTTTCCCATCCCCAGTCGTCGGTAGAGAGCCAGCCGCAAACCGTCCCCCAAACTCCTGATTGGCGACGGTGCCCATGCTCTGTTTTGGTATGTGCTTTTGTCTCGTTAAGCTCAACATCCGCTAAGAGGTTTATAGAATCTAAAAAATTAAAATCTGGCACTCTGATGCTTATTTTAAAATTACCTTTATCTAATTTAGTCTCCACATCATTCAATTTGCGTTCACATCGTTTTTTTAAGTCAGAGTTGAGATAATCGCAGAATGCGCCAATAATTTTTGGTAATTCACGGTTTAAACTTGAAACTGAATCACTAATGATAGTGTCAAGACTCCGTTTTATGTTACCTTGAAGCTCGTCTGCATCACTTCTTGCTTCGAAGCGTATAACCGGATTTTTGACATCAAAAGTTGTAATTTCTGGGTTGTTTGAACCCAAAATATTAGCCAAAAGCTTTCGAGATTTTTTGCGTGTCTTTACTTGTGAATCATCTCGCTGAGATTTCTCTTTTTGTTTTCCCTCTTTAAAGTAATATTCAATATCACTCATTACTTTACGTTCAATATCGTTAAACACCATAGTGCATGATTTATCTAAATCGGTTGCCGACCTTTTCAGTGTATTATTTGCCTCATCCTCCAGAGCAGCTAAATCAGCAATATCTTTTTTAAGATAACTAATTTGCTTTTGTAACTCTTCAACACTAGTTTTTAAGCCCGTGTGACGAACTGTGAGGAAATTCTCTACGTCCTGTGCGGTATGATTTATCTTTGTAACTGCCGACTCTAGTGAGAAAATGCCGGCATTTTCATGAGATCTTTTCACAACATCTTTCAATGGTGCTGTAAATCCGGCTTTTTCCCAGACTGATTTTGCTTTTTGGAGCACACGCTTATGCTCATGGATATCATCAACCCAATCCTCACCAAAGGCTACTTTGGCAAAATCCGCCACCCAAGGTTGATTAACATCCAGACGATGATATGTCTCAAGTTCAGCCAAAGCTTTGCATGCTAGGTATGCCCGGTTTGCAGATACCGGGTAAACGTTGGTTACCTTAACAGCCCCCGCCATGAGGTTTTCGGCAACGTATTTGGTTAGACTTTCTGAAGAGTCCGCATTTCGGTCGCGTTGGTCAAATTTGTTCACTAATACAAATAAACGGTCGCCACATTCAGCAATGATTTGCTGCAATTCCTCCCTTACAACACCATCCGCTTCTGACTTTAATTGTGTGTAATCCAATACTGTTAATACAGCAGATGCTTTTTTAAGTTGATCACGCAGCATTGGCTTAAGATGTTCTTGCCCTGCTTCATTAGGGCCAGGTGTATCTAACAGGGTTAAACCACCAATCTGACCGCTATAGTCACTTAAATGGGCAAACTCTACTTCAATGACCGGCAAATTATCGACATTGCTGTAATTGGTAAATGGAAACTGCGTTTTGGTAATAACACTGAATCTCACCAGGTCGTTTAACATCTTCAGAAATTCATATATTTTCTGCGAGCCGGCGTACTGCTCCTGAAGATAATCCGGTTGCTTAATTTTTACAGCCAGATCGAGCATATCATCACGATTTTCGGCACCAACGAGTTTCTTATCGACATTTTGGCTTTCAAGCACTGTGTTGAGTTGCGCGATGAAGTGTGTAAGCGGTGCTTTGTTATGAAGAAACAGCACAGGCTCTTTTTGGCCTGCTTTATGCCTAATCAGCGTTGGCAATGCAGTCATAGGTCTGTTTCTGTTAGGGAGAATTTCACTGCCAACAATTGCATTGATTGTAGTTGATTTTCCTGCCTTCATCGTGCCAACAACAGCAAGCACCAACTCCTGCTTTTCTAGTTTAATTTTCTCGCCTGTTAACACTTCAATCTGCTTTTTAACATAATCCTGATTAAATTGTTTGTCATTGTTTTCAGCAGCCATCACCAAACCGTCGGTTTGTGCGAGCTCATTGAGGAAATTAGATTCAACTGAAATAAGTCTGACAGCTTCCTCTTGCAATAACTCAAAATTCTTTTCGTGCATATGTAGTCCTTACATAATTTTTATTAATGGTCCAAACGGAAGAAATTTTTCGAAACGGGTAGCATGCAAAAAAATAATCAAAGTATTAGCGTGTTTCCTCCTTTAAACTCTTTGCGGTACATATGTTTAGCATCAGTATTTGTGCTGTAAAACAGTAGTCGTTAGTTTTTTATATACGAATCACCTTACCAGCCGTGAATAGCTTATGTAGATAGCGGAGCTTCGACTTAGCGCTAATATTTTTGCAAACAAATTGGAACTGATGCATAGACCAGATAGATCTAAAAAAGGAGTAAAGCTCAGGTTGTTCGCGGCACCAGGCCTGCAGTTTATGTGGGTCGTCAAACCAACGGCTGCCTGATTCGGTTTTAATGGTGATGTGTTTTAGTTTGATTGCTTCGGGTTGTTCACTCATTTAAACGTCCTTGTTTAGATTTTATAGCTGGCCGGAAAAGGCTTTTTGGCTTAGCGAGTTGAAAAGTGCAACTTGCTGTTCCTTCGAAAATTCGAGAACCTTGGTTTTGTCTCTCACAGAAAGGACAATTTCTTTATATTTGTCCTGGAGTTCTATTGGCGGCAGCATAATTGAAATATCCTGCATTTCTTGCGCGTTGATATTTGCCATTCCGACAATGCTCTTACACATCCCTTGTAAAGTGGCTTTTCCATGTTGCGAGTTTAGATAGCCTGAAATGTAATGGGTGTTACCCAATTTATTTGCTCTGACACGTACCAGATAGCCTGCAATTGCCACAGGTTCACCACGATCATAAACTGCTGTTTTTCCTACAAGTTCTTTACTATTCGTTCGATTAAATAAAAGATCGCCTTTCGATGCTAAATATTTGGGCTGCTCTTTCTCGCTTAAATCAATGAACTTCAGATCTGAAAGGTCAATTTCGCCATAAAAGGTGATATTCCCCATTCGGAGTATCGGAAAGGCTCCTTCGGTTACCGAAGCTTTTGCAGACGTTCCATAACTTGCCGATTCGACTAGATCTCGAATAGTCCCAACTGGAAAACCTTTTGGGTTGGTGACTGGGTCGCCGAACATTTCTAGGAAGACGGCGCGGAGGAAGTCGTCGGCGAGTTGGATGGCTTGTTGGCGTTTGCGGCGAATAGCGTCGGCTTTGTCCAATATCGCAGCAATCCGTTTTTGCTCGGCTAGTGGTGGGAGTGGGATTTCACTATCCATAATAATTTTGTCAGAAACAGCTGGATAATTTGCCCCCGTTGCCTTTTTAACCATATCCGAGATGAAAGACTGCGTTTGAACCCAATAAAATAAAAATCTACTGTCTAGTTTCTGGACATTAGCACGAAGCACGCAATACCCTGTTGATGCAGTTGCACCACAGAAACTCTCACTTACTAACGCCACACCATTCAGATTAGGTCTGACAGTTGAGACGAGAACATCGTTAGCTTTTACAAGTTGCCTTGCACGACTTGGGGCGTCGCTAGGCAAAATTGAAACTACTGAGCTCAGATCAATTTCTTTTTTGTCCTTATCAACAGAGCTCAAGTCAATATATAAGAACGAGTCTGTATCAGCAGATTTGAGTGGGTTCCATGACTTAATTTTTTCAATACAGGACCCGATTTTTACCATCGGCCAACTCACAGCATTTCCTCCAGCGCTTTTAAGTCCGCCAGAATGTCGTTTTCCAGCGCAACTAATTTACCGAGGATGACTTTCGGTGCTTCGTATTGCTGCTCGGCATACACTACTTTTTTGTAGCGGTTAATCGACAAATCGTATTTATTGCCAACGATATCGGCTTTACTGACCCAAAAGGCTTTTTGGCTGCGGTCGTTCTGCTCGGTTTCGGCAATGGCTTTATCCCGGGCTTTAAACTTGGCGACTAAGTCCGGTAAGTCGTTGTCTTTAATTGGCGTGCGTTTGTCATCCAGGCTCATACCATCGGCCTGCACGTCATAAAACCAAACGTGGTCGGTGCGTGAGCCTTTGGTGATAAACAATATTGCTGTCGACACACCGGCGTAGGGTTTAAATACGCCCGATGGTAAAGACACTACCGCTTGCAGCTCGTTGTTTTCAATAATGTGCTGGCGCAGTTGCTGGTGGGCGTTGGATGAGCCAAACAACACGCCGTCCGGCACGATAATGGCGGTTTTGCCGCCGTTTTTCAGCAAGCGCAGAATTTGCGCAACAAACAATAGCTCGGTCTTTTTGGTTTTCACCATGCGCAAAATGGCTGGGTCGACGTCTTCTTCATCGAGTGAGCCTTTAAACGGCGGGTTGGCGATGCACATGGTATATGCGTCTTTACTTTGATTAGGGAAGCGCTCGGTAAAGCTGCCGCTCAACGTATCCTGATAGTGCACGTCAGGTTCAGTCACGCCATGCATCACCAAGTTCATGGCGGCAATGCGCAGCATAGTGGCGTCAAAGTCAAAGCCGTGGAACATGTCGGAGTTAACGTAATCACGGTGCTCTACAAGCAGATCACCACTGTAGATTTTTACCTGCTGCGATTCGCCATTGTCGCCCACCACAGTTTCGGTATGCACACCTTCAGGTGAGGTGTATTTTTCCAGCAGGTATTCGTAGGCCACTGTTAAAAAGCCGGCGGTGCCGCAACTTGGGTCTACGATGCGGTCTTCGACTGTGGGGTCGAGCATTTCCACCATGGCGCGAATAATATGGCGCGGGGTGCGGAACTGGCCGTTAATCCCTGCGGTAGTGAGTTTGCTCAGCAGGTACTCGTATAAATCGCCTTTAGTATCGCTGTCTTCAAGCGGTAACTTGTTGATCATCTCCACCGCTGACTCCATCAGCGTTGGCTTTTGGATCATGCACTGGGCGTCTTTCATAAATTCGCCAAATAATGAACCTTCACCGGAGGCATTTTTAAAATGCGGGAACACTTCGTCGCGCACCAGCTTGAGCATGGTGTCTTTGTCTTGATGGATAAAGCGATGCCAGCGGATATGCTGCTGGTCGTCGTTAAAGCGACGTTTAAACTCGATACCACGCAGTTTGGCACGTTTTTCGTCACGCTGCTCGTGCAAGTCCAACAATCGGGCGTACACCAAAAAGGTGATTTGCTCAATCACAGTTAAGGGGTTGGCGATACCGCCCGTCCAGAACTCTTCCCATAGCTTGTTGATATCGCTTTTTAATTTACCAGTGATCATGCAATTCTCGGTTATTATGACTTAATTCTTTGCCGTCATTTCGGCTTTGGTCAATGGTATTGGCAGCTCTAATGACCTTAACAACGAAAAGACGTCGTCTTCTGAGCTACCCAAGATACCTTCATATATTTTGTTGTATGGCGCTTGGTCTAAATCGGCCATTTTTATGCCGCCGCTACGGGCAATGTGCCCAATCAGCATATCAATCACCCGCATGGCTTGGGGTGGCATGCGATGTTTTTGCAACAGTGCAGTAAAGCTTTGCTCTATGTACTGTGCATCCATCCCCACAATACTGCGCAAAAGCTTGTCGAGCGGTTCTGTAGTGTCTGGATAAAAGGTTTTTAGGGTTTCAATGTCCAAATTGGCATATTTGGCGTGGATGATACCGTTTAATTGGGCGATTTCACTAACAGTTACGGCTTGGCCTTTACGAATTTTTTGAATAACGGGATTGCTATCAAAAATGGGTTGCAATGCCTCCTGTACTTTTTGTTGATAGATTTGATAATCGACAGTATGAATATTCGCCGCTCTGGCTTTGTATTCGATATGTGAATTGTCTTCTTTGACATCGATATATTTGGGGCCCGGGTTAGGTGGCAGAATGTCGCCTTCTAGTAAATACATTATTTCGCGCAGCGCCAACCGATGCTGTTCCAACTGGTAAAAAGTGATATTTTGCCAATTGTTGCTATCCATCAAAAACCTAATTTCGGTAGCCTTAGCCTGCACCTGCGCGGTGTTTTTGGGTAAGCGCTCTAACACCCCCTGCACCTCAAGCTTTAATTCACCTATGGCTTCTCGGTTTAGCAATAACTCACATTGAGTTTGGGCGATGAGGCAATCCCAGCGAAAGGCTTTACTTTGCCCTTTAATCACCAGCCAATTCATCAGAGGGGCAATTTGCGATTCAAGTAAAGCTACTGTGGGTTTTGCAAACTGCTCAAGCACTTTTAGATCAGATAATTGTGTCACAATTGCCCAATGGTCCCGCACATTGATATTGCGGGTATTCAGTGCGTTGATGTCTTGTTGCAACAGTTTGATCGTTTGGCTGAACGCATTTAGTTCCAGTTTTTTTAATGCCGCGGATGCGAGTTGCAACCGCAACTCGAACCTTTTCTGTGCGAGTGATTTAGCGTTGGATGGTTCGACTTCTTCGTAGTTGAATTCAAAGTAATCAAAGTTATTCCAGTGATCAAAAATCAAGAAGCGGGATTTATGCTTACCCTTGCCGAACAAATCTTCGCATAAACGCGTGCCGCGACCAATCATTTGCCAAAACTTAACCTTTGATTTAACCGGTTTGGCAAACACCAAATTGACCACACTCGGCACATCAATCCCTGTATCTAGCATATCAACAGAGATAGCTAAGGTTATGGGGTCATGCAGTGATGAGTCTTTGGCTTTTTCCTCTTCGGTAATTTTGAATTGATCAATCAGTGCTTCAGCACGCGGTTCCTCAGAGTGAATGACTTCGCAAAAGCCCTGACTGAGCTCCGGGTACATCTCGTCGAACAGCTCTTTTAATAATCGAGCGTGGTTAATTTTTCTGGCAAAGATTATCGACTTACCAATCAACTGGTTGTCTTTATCTTTAATGCCATTTTCCATGAGATTTCGGAGAATTTTACGATTGGTGTCTTTGTTCAAGACCGCGCTATCTATCTCTGCGGACTCAAATTCGAACTCATTTGGATCTTCACCCTGCTCTTCTAACTCAGCAATTTGCTCATCGCTTAAAGAGCGCTGATTCATACCCTCACGCATGAATTTAGTGGTCATGGTCACAATTTCAAAGGGCACTAAATGCCCTTCCCCAATGGCTTTTTCTAACGGATAGTTAGCGGTTGGTTCTTTGTAATCACAATCAAATAAATTACAGGTGGAGCGAGAGACCATCTCAACTGGCGTGGCGGTTAAGCCGACTTGCAAACAGTCGAAATACTTAAACAAGTTACCAAACACATTGTAAATTGAGCGGTGCGATTCATCGGCAATGATGAGGTCGAAATAACCAACATCGAAATCTTCGTAAATGCCCATCATGCCCGGATAAGTAGCAATAAACACTCGTGCTGTATCTTTATATTTTTTATCACTTTTTCCAACGACATAGGGTTTTACGCCCAAGAACTGAACAAAGGCTTTATCAGCTTGTTTACGTAATTCTTTGCGGTCACACAAAAACAAAATGCGTTTAACCCATTTCGCATCCATTAACGATTTTGCCAAGGCAATAGACACACGCGTTTTGCCAGTGCCTGTCGCTTGCACTACTAAGGCTTTGCGACGTTTTAGTTCAAAGGTTTCGTGCACACGGGATATGGTTTCCAACTGATAGCGACGTCCAGCAACCTCGGTATCAATCGCCACATCAGTAAGCTTTTTCTTTTCAATACGCTGAAACTTTACCAAGTGCTGAAGAGAGCTTTTGGAATAAAAACCATAGATTTTACGAGGCGGATAACCCTGAGCATCATCCCAAATATAGATGTCATGACCATTGGTATAGAATATTATCGGACGCTGGCCATAATGTTTTTCTAAGGCATCGGCATAGTCCTTAGCTTGTTTTTTCCCGAGGCGTGCATCTTTAGAGGTTTTCTTTGCTTCCACCACAGCCAAAGGTAAGCCATCATCGTCCCACAGCACATAATCGACATAACCAATACCAGTATTGGTTGGCTGATGTTTGACTTCAACTTCCTGGCCAACTTGGTCGGTTGATTTATTGTCTTTACTTACATCCCAACCAATGTCACGCAGCTCCATATCGATAAGATACTTACGCGTTTCTGCTTCATTAAAATTCAAGCTGCTAGATAACAATTGGCTGTTGGTGGCGAATGCTTCAAATACCAGTGTATCTTTCACTGCGGTAGCTTGTTTCGCGGCAGCCAACATCTGTTCGTTAACCAGCCGTTGTCGCTCTAACTCTGCCATTGCCTGCTGATATAGGGCGTCGCTTTGCTCAAGTTTTTTCTTTAGTTTGCTTGTAGTTAAGAATTCTTCACTAAGCTCGATAAATGCAGGAACTGTACAGGCTTGCACATTATGGTAACTACAATAAAACCAAGTACCTAATTGATGGGATTGCTTAACGGCAAACAAAGCGTCGTTACTTGCGCCTTTGTTTTCATGCGCGGCTTTATTACCTAAGGTTTTAATTAGATGAAACTTGTCTAATACTGCTGAGGATGCGAGTTGTACAAAGTCCTCACCTACCAGCTTTTCATGGAAGGAAGCTTTGGGGAGGCAAGGCAAGTTGAGCTTTTGATAGATGAAGTTAACGATATATTCACTGTAAGAACGTAATTTGATCAATGCACTTTGAGGGTCACTAAATGCATATTCTTCTGCATAAGCACCAAAATCAGCTAACTCAGGCCAATTTTTTCGTAAAAACTCAAAATTCATAGATTGCTTCATTCCGCAGTATTCCTTCTTCCCTAATGGGCAACTTTGGTGCCAATACTTTTTTTAGCGATTATTTATCTGCTGCTATTCCTAAACGTTTCATCCAATTGGTGAGCGTCTGGTGATCTTTTAAACCGAGCATTTGAGTAGCATGTTTTTTAACGTTTCCACTGGCTTTAAGAGCGGCTTCAACATATTTTTTTTGAAAATTATCAGTCAGTTGTACTATATCAACTTTATCATTAAATGTTAAGGAAATTGGTACATCTTCTACTACTTGTGATCTTGTTAACATCGCTTGGGATAATTCATATTCATCCATTATTGAAGTATCTGACCATAAAAAAGCACGATTAAGCGTGCTCCATAGCTCTCGAATATTGCCTGGCCAGCACTGACTGGTTAGAAATTTAATTCCTTTTTCGGAAATTTTCTTACTTATATATTGTGGGTGTTTAGATGCAGAACGATTGATTTGCTCTACAAGCTGACCAACAATGAGGGGGATATCTTCCTGACGCTCCCTTAACGAAGGGATTCGAATCACGCCAACGGCCAAGCGATAAAACAGGTCTTCCCTGAATTTTCCATTAGCAACTAGCTTACTTAAATCTTGGTGAGTCGCAGCAATGACACGCACATCCACATTGATGGTTTTAGTATCACCCAATCGTGTCACCTCTCCCTGTTGCAATGCTCGAAGCAGTTTAACTTGAACATCCAGAGGTAATTCACCCACTTCATCTAGAAATAGAGTTCCATTATTGGCTTGCTCAAACAAACCTGGGTAATCCTTATCTGCGCCAGTGAAGGCTCCCTTTTTATGGCCAAATAATATAGAGTCGACAAGGTTTGGCGCTAATGCCCCGCAATTGACTATTTTTAGCGGTTGGCCTGCTCGTAAACTTGCACGATGAATGGCTTGAGCCATTACTTCTTTACCCGTTCCTGTTTCACCTAAAATTAAAACAGGCACTTCAGATGCAGCTACGCGTTTAGCTTTACTTACTGTATCTTGCATAACGAGAGACATAGCTGTTATGACAGAAAACGCAGACTCTAGTTTGGGTTGAGAGGTAGCTAAATAGGCAATATTTTTTGATGCTGAGCGAAGATACTCACTGCCAAAATCAATGGGGATCTCAACATGAAGTAAATCGTTGGTTGGTGTGGCCTGAAGAAACTTTGTGTTAGCCTTACCTTTGCCAATCAAAACTGATAACGCCGTCATGGCTGGCGTACCAGATGTAAGATTTATTGATAGTGTGTCGGCTTCTTCACTGAGTTTTGTAATCCATTTTTCAGTTTCTTTAGCTATCGTGTGGTAGTCAATGGGGCTTTCAATATGTGCTTTGACTATTTTAATGTCATTATAAGGCCTACCATTTACCGCCATGCTTTTTTTCAAAAATGCTTCAAACCTAGACCACGTCTCTTCTTTATCATTGGATAGAATAACAATTTTATCAAAGTGTGGTTGTGCTTTAAGAGCAATGGCTGTAATTGCAGCAATTTTATCTTGCTGCATATTTTCTAAATCACGATTGCCAAGCCAAGTTAGTAGTGTATGCATTGGATTTGTTCATTTAGACCATTAGTGTAAATAATAATACCTAAAATAAGAAAATTTACATCAAATGAATATTGACACAAATGGCTGTGACGGGGTTTTTAATCGATAAATGTCCAGATACCTAGGTATCAACATCACGGTAACCCTGGTGCGTGTATTGTTATCAGGAATATCGTAGTGGAACTCACTAAAAGAGCTATTCCAGTGGATCGTTGGAGCTAGATTGAAGGTTTTTTACCATCATAACACCAATGTAAAATGTGACCCCATAACTGAGTAGACCGTTACTAGAAAAGCTTCGCTACACAAAATGAAAAAGTAATATCGATATTAACAAACAACGCGCCCTACCCCACGAGCTAGTTGAATAAGTGCAGGTGCACACTGAAATTTTTCAGAAATGAATATTAATTAAGATAAACGGTTCAGCCTACCTACCATTAAGATTTTCAATCACTTACATGGGTCATTACATCTTCTACTTTACAACCAAAATAATGACACAAAGAGTCGATCGCCTTTGTGGTGGTCGAATATTCGTAACTGGGGTTCATCATCTTTGATAATGCAGTACGGTTAACCCCTGTCGAATCAGCAACCTCTTGAAGCGTAATTTTTCGTCTTTCTTTAAATTCTTTTTCAGCTATTAACTCTTTGATTTTAAAACGAATCACTTTATTTAACCTCTAAATGAGTTAAAACAACCCAAAATGTTCCTTGCAAGAACAAAAAACACATGATTTAATGTTCCCATGTAGAACATTTAACGCATCCAAAGAACACTGTGAGGTTTATATGAAACAAACTTTACTCAATGCCAAAGAACTTTCTCAAAGGATAAAGTTTAGTGCGGCATATATCAATCATACATTGAAAGATAGTGTGTTCATTGAGGGTATTCACTACATCAAACCTTTTGGTGGTAGAAAAATTTTTTACATTTGGGAAGAAATAGAGATTGAGCTCTTTAGAAAAGCAGAACGGAGCAAAATCGTTGTACCAATGGCACGCCGAGGTGTTTGCCATGGGTAACATTAGAGCGCGCGATGGCAAACTATTTTTCGATTTCACTTACGAAGGGATCAGATGTCGAGAGCAAACGGTTTTGATTGATAATCGATTAAACCGATCAAAATTGACCAATATTTTGAATACTATCGAAGCTGAAATTCGACTGAATCGATTTGTGTTTAAGTCCTATTTTCCTTCGAGCTCAAGATGTAGCCAATTTTCAGAATATGACATCAGAGTGCAACAGCATTTGGCTGAAAATGTTGAACCTTTGACTGTAAATATTATGTCAAATATTCCTACATTCGAAGAGTTTGTCGGCGAATGGGTTGTAGAAAACAAGATTCAATGGAAAAAGAGTCATTGTAAGAACATACAGATGATCATTGAATGTTACTTATTACCTGCATTTGGTCATATTAGATTAAATGAAATCACAAGGCCAAGTTTGATTAAGTTTAGAGCTTCTATTGCTGACTCTAGACGTACAGGCACTACAGAAAAACTAAGTAACGACTGGATTAATCATGTAATGACGCCACTACGAGGGATCTTAAATGAAGCAGCATTACGATTTGACTTCCCTACCCCGTTTGTCAATATCAAGCCTTTAAGAATCGATAAGACGGTCATAGAACCCTTTTCTCTAGCGGAAGTTCAATATTTTTTAGAGCACATTCGAGATGATTTTAGAAATTATTATACCGTTAGATTTTTCACTGCCATGCGAACAGCAGAAATCGATGGATTAAAATGGCAATTTGTTAATTTAGATCGTTATGAAATCTTAATCCAAGAAACACTTGTTGACGGTTACGTTGAAACCCCTAAAACATCAGCCTCTTATCGTAGTATTCAATTATCACAACCTGTAGTTGATGCATTAAAAAGACAGCGAAAAGTAACTGGCAATAAGACTTATGTATTTTGTAATGCAAGTGGCAACCCATTAGAGCACCGAAATGTAACGAAACGAATTTGGTACCCAGCTTTAGACGAAATGTGCTTAAAAAGAAGACGCCCATACCAAACAAGGCACACTTGCGCAACGTTATGGCTTGCAGCAGGTGAAAACCCTGAATGGATAGCCAAACAAATGGGACACAGCACAACAAAAATGTTGTTTGAAGTTTATAGCCGTTATGTTCCAAACGCGACTAGGCAAGACGGTAGTGCATTCGATCGACTCATTCAGCATGTTAATTTTGACTTTAACCGGGAGAGTTCAGATGAGTAAGCCAATATTCGTGTGGATGAAAAGCATTAAGTTTAGTGCAAATCTCCCTACTGCAAATTGTGAGTTTATTGCATCTAATAACCTAGTTAGTGCAATAACATCAGCAGATATAGCAAGAAATTGTAAAGTAGCTTATGGCCTTGCACAAATAATTGCATCTCATGACTATCATGGCAATACTGTTGTTTGCACAATAAAAACCATACCAACCAGATGTTCTGAACAGCAATATAGTCAAATGATCGGTCTAGTTAACGAGCTCAAAGAAAGTTTAGTTGGCCGATTTCTTAGACTGCTTAGTTTTGTGACGATTGATGAACTTCAACCCTTTACCGATTTTATTCTGAATAAAGAGGATATCCTTAAATTATTCATGAGCTCAGAAGCCAGCTTTAAGCATCATCATTGTTATAAGGGAGGCTTGTTTGAACACAGTATTGAAGTAGCAGAAATGACTTATCAGAATGCAAAACACTTAGGTCACTCAGATGTTGAATGTCAGATAGGGCTTATTGCTGCACTATTTCATGATATTGGTAAAATTTATCCGGCTTTAAACATGAAAAATAATAAATACTGTGCAGGGCCACATGAGAGTTATGCCTTTGCTCTTTTGGCTAAACCTTTAGGCGAGCTCGGTACGTTAAACAGCCGCGTCTTTTCAATGTTAAGCGATCTTCTAGCAATAAAACCATATGGACATAAGGCTCGATATGCTATTGAACATGTATTAAAGCAAGCAGACCGTACATCAGCTGAATCTAATTTTGCTAAAACCCAATTCAAAACACTTCCGTCCCACTACTATTTTACTAAAGTAGATGGGAGCGTAATTTATAGGCTGAATAGCTTATGAACACATATTAAAATTATGGGGAATTAGATTTACAACATGTCAATCCAAATAAAGTTAAATCAATGGATATCATAATTTATGGTCATTTTTAAAACACTAAAATTTGCTTTATTAAACTCACATAAAATATATCATTTCTTTTCATTGTAGCTAAAAATTAATATTAAGTGTAAGAAACTAAACAGACTTTGATGTCGCTGTACACGTTTGTACGCATTGTTAACTAGCAATATCTCAAGAAATCCATTTCCATCATGCTTTCCTAAAAATCGACCTTCACTTTCACTCGCAATAGTAAAGTTTTTCTCACTAAACCCATAATCCACAATGGTTTTTATCCATCTATCTTCTATTCTATTTGAAGCTTCAAGAGTGAGATCTGCTCTATGATATTTAAACCTTAAATGGCGGTCTTTTAGTCCCAGTAACTGACAAAAACGGACAAACATCCTAGAAACGTTGGACTCAGGGCATCGCAAAGCATAACCCTTCCCCGGCACTGCATATTTCAAAATACTCATGCTTAACCTAACATTGGCCAGCGTCAAAGATTCCGCTTCGATACTTTTATCAAATTTATTACATAGATAAGCAAATACTTTACCTGATTTAGCTAAATAACTATTAGTGTTGTTCGAATCTGATGAATGAATAAGTCTTGGAAAGTTAGGAATTAACGGGAGAGGTTTTCCTATTCGAGGGTAGTTGTTATGTACTTGCTCGGCATTAGTAAGAATTTGCTGTAATTGTTCAACTGGGACATTGAAAGTATGAGATGAGTCAACTATCGAACAGAATTTTAAAGCAGCGAGTGCTTTAGCCCATGTCAAACTACTGACTTTTATAGTAGGGTGAATTTCCTTAACAAAGTTTGCTAAAGTCGGAATTTTTAATGATGAAATTAATAGCGCAGGTTTAATGCTCAACTTAGTTTCAGTATCTTTAGTATAATACTGTATTCTCTCTGCCAGACTTAATTCCTGCTCCTGCTCCATTAATGTAGATCGACCTATACACTCTGAACAAAAGTACTTAGTTAAAGTAAATCGAGGTTGCAATTCTAAGTAATGCAATACATCCTTGAGATGCAGGTAACTATTTAGCGTCGAATAAACATCTTTATGCCCTAACAAATGGGATAGAATAAACATTTTTTTCCGAGTATTGTTACTGTAGCATAATCGATTCTGTAAGCGGCTTAAATATTCTGCACTAAAGATCTCATGATTAAATAACTTAAGCTGAATTTTTCCTACCTCGATAATATGAGGATTCAAGCGACACCATGACCAATTGGCAAAACTATGTCGTAGATGGTGAACGCGTAAGCTATAGTCATGAGTATAATGACGCATTAAATCGGTTATTAAATCATAAGCTTGATTTGCAACTTTTTGATTATCAAATAATAGGGCGTTTTTACTTTGTTTCATTTTATGATGAATTTGATACTTTTTTCTAAGTTTTTCTATCGCGATTTTAGGCCAAAATGCATCTAATGGTATCTCTCTACGAGCAGAAGATGTTTTCAACGTTCTATGCTGGTTAGGTCTTACTGATAGCTTAACATAATCAAACTCATGCTTAGATGGAAATAAAATTGAAAATGAAAAATCCGACCACGTTAATTTTGCAGCTTCATTTCTGCGCAAACCGCTAAAAAAGCAGAAGCACAATAAAAAATACGCATAATGATAAACTAGTCCATCATTAAAATGTTGAGTTAAATAGTTCAATATTTCATCAATGTGGGTAGGAGATATCATGTTCGCATCAACTTGACTTGAACTACCTATTATATCGATATCAGAAAGGCATAGATCCCGAACTAACCTGTTGTCAATCAAAAATTGTGCAAAGTAATAGACATATTTTTTACGTTGTGCTGAAGAAAATAATTCAGCCGAATCATTCAATTTACTAACCCAATCTTCACCAGATAACAATCCAATATTACAGGTGCTAAAAACTGTTAGAAAAGGCTTACTAAGACTTTTAACGTAGTCGATAATAGTAGATAGTTTTAAACGACTTTTAGAAGTTCCTCCATGCTTTAACAAAGAGTATAACCATGAACATAAAAGCCAAAAGTAAGGTACGGCGGCGATTTCTGGTTTTTTTATAGTGTTTTTCAAAAATTTAATACATTTTTCTCGAACATTGTTCTCTAACCTAAATTTCAGTAGTCGCTCAAAAAGTTTGTCCAAATTTTTTAATATGATTTTGATATCGATGAAGGGGGTATCTCCAGCATTGATCATTTTCCAGGGTTTAGACAGGATTAAATTATCGCTACTAGGTTCTAAGATACGAGGTTCTAAATTACGACAGGCTTTGTCCGTTAGCAAACGACAAAACGCATGCTCAGGCAATGCTCTGAAGGATCCCCTCATAAATCAGCCATAGCATAGCCATATTTGAGCAACTGATTGGCGAATAATACCCAGGCCGCCAGCAATTCTTTCTCCGTGATTTGATAATCAGGCCGCCTGAGTACCTCCAATCCCAAGCGAATCGTTGAGAGTACCGTTCGATGCCCAATGGTATTGGCCTGAAAATGCTTATCCCAGCCCTGTTGCTGTGCGTGTAAACCAACTAGCCACAACAGGCATTGAACCATCAACGCTATCAGTAGGATGATGTCGAATCGCTCTGGACTGTTGGTACGACTTTGGCGTAAGCCAAAGCCGTATGCCGGGCTTTTGAGGTCACGAAAGGTTTCCTCTATTTGCATACGTTTGGCGTACAGGTTTACCAGCTGCTTTGGGCTCCGAGATTCTGGTGGTAAATTGCTGGCTAACACCCAAGGCTCTTTCGCCGATGTTGAGTACGTTTTTGCCGATGGATGGTGGCAATTAGTCCTCGTTGAACGCTGATTTGTACGCCCCTTAGGTTTGCTACGATAAAGCGTGAGATGGCAATTGATAGGGTTAGTTTTGGTCAAGGTCTTACAACCCAGGCTCTTCGCTTGACCGTTGGCCAAGTCATGTGTACTGCGAACTGCACGCCAATTTTCAGCGCCAATATCTGCAAATTGAACTGTACCGCGAATACGGCTTAGCCAAAACCAACCATGCGCCTCAACCTCTTTGTACCAAGGCACTTTGAACCCCGCGTCAGTCACGATGAGAGGGGTAACATGCAAAGGTAAAATCTTGGCTAAGTCCGCTAAAAAACCGTTGTGGGAGGCCTTAGAGCATTGTTCTGATAGGGGATAGGACTTCTCATACAGGGTAATAGAGCGGCCATTGAAGGCTATTGAGGCGCGCAGAGCCATGATGCGTTTATGCTCTCGGATGTCTGACCAATCGACGAGCACAATCGGCATAGGGTTACCAGAACAGATGAGGCTGGCATGCCATTGGTAGACAGCTAACCGTTCTTGATGCAGATGCGTGTTGCCGAGCAAACGATCAATGCGCTTGATGTTGTGCTTGGTTCGGGCCGTGGTTGGTAAATTTCGACCTAACTCAGTCAAGGTCAGTGTCTTACATTCAATCAGTGCCTTAGAGGCCAGCATCAAGCTGTTTAATCGTTTTAGGTGAAGTTCTGGGCAGTATTGGTGTAAAGAATGTTGTAGGATATTGGCTTCGCGCATCTTGTTGTCCAAGTGTAGTTTTTAGCGAAACCATTTGATCATGCAACAAGATGCGCTTCCACCCTAATTTGATGATTTATTTGTAAATCATCAGGGGATTCTTCAGGGCAATGCTTGACTGACCCTTGGTAGAATATACATCTGATACTGCACTGGACCGTAGCGCAAGACATTATCTATTTTCCGTAATGTTCTTAATTTTAGAATAGATAACGCTGACCAATCGAAATCAGATACAAAATTTAAATATTTTACTACTAAATCCATAACCTTAAAAGATTTATTTACATTTAAAACATTCCATTGTTGCAAGGCAACTACTGCAACATCACTTAATATGAACCTAGTCGAGTATGTATATCTCTTCTCTGACTGCCAATAACAAAGACCACCAACATAAAAAATATTTTGCGGGAATTCAAGAATCGAAATCAATTCTTCGGTTTTACTCAACCCTACGGTCCAATATACTAATAAAGCAGTTCGACCTAGTTTAGCATCCACAGTTAGCATCCTACTGGGTACGTTAAGTTCACTATCTATGATAGTATTAAGCTGTTCTACAATAGGAAGTTTAATAAGTTCAACTGGAGATAGTATTGGTTTATCACGTTTTAATGTCACTATGACAGGTATATTTGGAGAGTCAAAATTAAATTGTTTTTTTGCATAATTAAGCAGTGCTTGCAATATTAGCAGCTGGGTTTGTTTTCCAATAACATCTGGCTTTAAATGAGAAATTAAAGATTCTAACTCTTCTTGGATAAAATTAGTCTCTGATAACAGGAAATGATTTTTCAAATGTCCTAGCAAGTTTTTATATAGTGAATAAAATATTTTTTTAGTATCAACTCCTTTTGACTCATCACAAATGGTATGACAATTTTTAGCTAAATAGGCAACTAATGTCTCTTGATATAAAGGATGTCTTTCATCTTTAATAATTAAATCATTTATGAAAGAACTGATTTTAACTTCAACCATCCTACCTCCTTAAACAGTTCATCAAGTACAGGAACAATGTCATTAATGACTCCGATATGGCTTAATGCTGAATAGTGCCCTAGTGGTACTTCTCCCGCTTGCCAATGACCCATTTGAAAATTGATCAATTCTGACGCAATATTTTTTTCAAGTAACTGGGATTTAAGCCAATGTCGTCCTGCATTAGATGGCATCGTTATTTCATCAACAGTATGGTTGGCTAGTTCTGAGGGTGATAAATTCTTCGCTACTAAACTAGAACCTTGTTGATGCAACAAGAAAAATGGCCCCAGTTCCTTACGTGAATTCCTGACAGTTTTGTACCAATGGGTAGCTTGCATATGATTAAAATTTAATACATTTTGATCAACATCTACGATGTTATCAATCGTATTACAAAGCTCAGGCATTAATACTCTTAACAGTGCACGCAGACACCCTAAATGACGCTTATATTCAATAAGTTGCAACTTTAAAACATTAGGTACTGCAACAATACGGGAGTGACTGAAATCCGAATCGTCCTTATCACTGATCCCCATTAGGTTTAATGATGGGATGAATAGTGCAAATGTCGGTAATGGATTCCAAGCAGCACGATAACCCGTTCCAAATAACAACATCCACGCTGTATAAACAGCAAAAGCATTATGATAGTTGATAATGTCTTCTACTCGATAATGAACACCCGGTTTTGACTCATGTACTTTTAAGGATAGTGAACTAATTAGTTTAGTGATCGCCAAATGAGATGGCATGAATGAAGAGCCGATAAATTGGTCATTTTGACTAAAGTATCGCAATTCAAATAACGAAAGAGATAAAGGGTTACCGGTGAAACTTTCTACATTTTTCTCAACACTTTGCCATAATTTATTGAGCTGTTGACATCGATAGTGATTACCCACATTAGCATAGCTTCTCGCGACACGTGTAGTATACATATTAACTGCATAGCTATAGTCAACATAGATGGGATCAATTATATCTGTAGAATTTAGGTAGTAACTTACAAAGTTAACTAAACGCTTAACGCTCATACGGCTTGAACTATGGCGGTCTGATATTTTTTTCAATTTCCGTGTGATATTGTTGACGAGGAGTTGAGTATCTGATTGATTGATAATAGGTCCTGTAGCGCGGTCTCCAACATATGATTCAATCAATTTGAGCAAAAAATCTGGACACGGTGTAAAAACTTCTTCAGTAACGTCTCTTAAGTCAGCATTACCTATCCTTGATTTGGCTGAATGGACAACATAGAAAAACCACCAACCACGTCTTTCAGGATCAATATACAAACCTTGTTGTTTCTTTTTAAGATCTTTAAAAATAACTAAATTTTGTAAATCTACTATTGATTTACTTAATAACATCATAATCCAAATAGCAATGACGAACTCATGGTTTACTTTTTTTTTGCCTAGTCTTATCAATTCTTTAATTAGCAGATTGAGTTCATTTGGCATTAATAATTGAGTGTTTTGCAACCCCATATTGTGAGAGCGACGAACTTTAGCTGTTACATCGATGGCAGTTCTGGACTGGACTGACTTGTTAAATGGTATTTTAGCATCTAATAGCTCAGTTTTATCACGTTTAGAGTTTAGCTCACCATTACTTACAACAAATGTCTGTAACGCATACTGGTCATCTTCATCTAATCCGTCCAGGTTGGGTATAAGCGGCTTATCTGGTATCAAAACAGAAACATCATCGTGAGCACCAACAATTGGCACTGCTACTGGATCCGAAAATCTTATAGGAGATGGTCCATGAGGCGAATAACTTCGTGGAACGTATTTGGACGGCTTCCAGTCATTAGCAAAAAAATGCGCTAACACTCTAAGATAATTTTTATAGGGTAAATAGCTCCACAGTGTCTTTTTGTCGACAAATTCAGTAATTTGGTTGGCAATTGACAGGGGGGAGTCAAGCGGTGTTTGGGGTATTGTATCTCTGACAAAGTTACATTCTGGCGAATAAGAAGCACTCATAAAAAGCCTAAAGTTTGCACATGCCTCATCTTCTCTAGTTGTTGATTTGGTCGCAAGCTCTGTATCTCTCAACGTTTCCAGTACCGTATAGTAGTGTTTGGTAAATGCTGCGAGCAGCTCACAGGATTTGATAGTGAGTTTGTATTCAGAGGATTTTAATAATAAAACATAGAAGGGATATTCGCTACACCAACCTTTTTGATAACTGCTTCGATAGTATTCAGACTTTAAAAATCTGTCGTTAATTTCAATAGTGAATTCATGCAAGGCATCAAAAATGTAAGGTGGCCAGTGCAAAGCGCTTAAAATTGACTCGGCAGACTCGAATGAAAGATTCCTGACTCTAACAATCAATTGAACTAGTTGTTTAAAGCCTCCTAGTGATTCTGGGGCATTAACTCTGTCAAGAAGCTCCTCAAAATCCTCTAGCACCTCATCTTTTCCTATGCTCAGCTTCTTATGCTCGCAGTAATTGCAAATATGTTCATGAAGAAGCTGTTTGAGGCAAATCATTTTAGCCTCACCATTTTAGTGCTGATATGCAGCCACTCACATAATTGAGTTTTTGTTTTGATCATAGGGAACAGGGATTGCCATTGAGACGAATTAAATACAGACGGTTGCTCCTCAGATGTAAACCATACTGTTAGTGATTGTGTAACAGTGTCGCCAGTTACATCTACAAACTGCTTAAGTAGCGGCCTAATAATGTCATTTAACATCATTAAGCGAAGAGTTTCTTTATTTGGACGTCGCGGTAAAACAATGCATGGTACTAATGATTTATCATCAGCAGCATAGATTTTGCAAAGCTTGTGATATGTCAATATGCCTGAAATTAGTCGAAAGTTGCCAAGCTCAGTTTTGCTGACTAACAATGGTACTTGATATGAATCAAGTAGTATTGATGCTTGTGACTCGAAACCGTCATCGGAGCTTGGTTTCAATGTGTTTATTAAATTAAATGATTCACAAAAGTGTTTTAGCTCTCTTTCGAGTTGAATTAGGCGAAATGGGACTTGCTCGAACTTCACATCGACTAATAGTCTATCTAAATTTTTTTTGAAATGTTCTGCATGAATGTTCATCATCCACCTATGACCATGGCAAAGTAGTCATTTTTGACATTTATAGCTTGTGCCAATTTTGTGCCAAAATCAAGGCTGAAAAATCTGATAAATGCACTAAACATGAATAGATAATGTATAATAAGTCTTTTAAAAATTGGTAGTTATGGTATAATTAGAGAGTATAAGCTGATGCTAACATGTTCGAATAACGTCTTGACATGGTAGGGGTCGGTGGTTCGAGTCCACTCGGGTGTACCATTTATTGCTTTAGTTCAAGACCTTATCACTTTGTAAATTATTTTACTCTGTGCCCAAACCAAATTTACGAATTCCTATCTTAAATATATTCAAACAGACACAACATTTCAAGCACTCAATAAATTGATATGTTTATACGCCGGAAAAAATCAAAACTAACATCATTTGTGCCCAAACTTGTGCCCATGTGCCCAAAGTAGTTTTTAGAAGTGATTTGCAGTGACCCCTACTCTGGATAGTAAATATATAACCTTTTCACATACCCTAGCCTAGAAAGTAACTTCTAAACCCGCACAATTATGAAGATGCTCAGAAGCAGGCTGCAAATGTACATAGGTAGCCAAATGATCAATGCGGGCTGAATCAGCTGTTGAAAGTCACGCTTATGAAAGCCAAGTACCTACGCAGTTTAGCAATCAACTCATCTAGTGTGGATTGCAAATCCTCAGGTGACACAACTGACAACCCCTTCAGAAATGGGGGTTGCGTGGAATTTCTGTATCCAGTTGCGATGACAGTTCAGGTAGTGCTTTGGTTTGAAAAAATAGGTTTTTGAACATAGTGAACCTCCGACACAATAGTGTGTGTACGACCATAATAAAGTTTGATAAAAATTATGGGTGTCATGAACGGTAATACCGCTATTGTTTGATAATTTATCTGAGGACGAATTTCAGTTTCACATAATTAAGTTTGATCATTTTCAAACTCACTTTTGGACAGAAATCAGTTAGAGCAAAAGCTCTTAAGATGGCCACTGGCATTAGGATAAATATGGCAATCGAATATACCGTAACGCCATTTTAAGCGGGTAAAACTAGTGGGATAACAATTGTAATAAACGAATAAAACAATAACTTTTTTGTCAGGTTTGTTCAATACTATGGATAGGTCTCGGCTACGCGAGGCCTATCCTTATTTGTTAATTGTTCTTATTATGTAAAGCCATAACCATTGGAAAAACAACTCGACCATCTATCCTACTTAATAGTCCTTGCATATATTTGAAGTGGTCAACTAAATTTGGCCACGGCTTTAGAATCTTCCCAAAATCTTCGCTCTGATTCATTTGGGCTTAATCCTGCATTATAATGATGTGGCCTGACTTGGCTGTAATAGCCAATAATATAATCAGTCACATCTTGTTTAGCTTCAATAAAACTCTTATAGCCTTGCGTTGGCACCCATTCCGTTTTTAAACTCCTGAAAAATCGCTCCATTGGCGCATTATCCCAGCAGTTACCTCGACGGCTCATGCTCTGAGTTATTTGATATTTCCACAGCCTTTGACGGTATTTAAGGCTAGTGTAATGACTGCCTTGGTCAGAGTGAAATATCAGGTTTTTAGGCTTACCCCGTGATTCAAATGCCATTTCCAGTGCTTTCACTGTTAACTCAGTATCTGGTGAAAATGACATCGCCCAACCCACCGCTTTTCTGGAAAATAAGTCCAGTACAACCGCTAAATAGCACCAGCGATTACCCGCCCAAATGTAAGTGACATCGCCACACCAAACGGTGTTTGGTTCAACCACTGCAAATTGTCGTTCGAGTATATTGGGGATAGCGACGTGCTCCTGCCCAGCCTTCTTGTAGTGATGTTTCGGTTGTTGGCAACTGACTAATCCTAGCTTTTTCATTAGCCTAGTGGCTCGATAACGACTTAGTGTAAAACCCCGTTCAGAAGCGATAGTGGCAATGTTTCTCGCACCCGCGGACTGGTTACTTTGTGCATGTATCGCTTTGATTTCACATTCTAAACGTCGCTGCTCTGACGTCACAATATGCTCGTGACTCACCCAATAACGGTAACTACTACGGTTCACGTTAAATGCATGGCATAACACTGAAATAGGATATTTATTGCTCTGATTGAGTTTCTCGATTATCGAGAATTGTTCAGCGAGTCCGACATCAATAGAGCAGTAGCCTTTTTTAAGATTTCTTTCTCGAGATTTATGCGCTCAATTTCACGTTTAAGTGCCCTAATCTCAATCTGCTCAGGCGTCATGGGTGAGGCTTTAGGAGTAAGCCCTTTGCGTTCAACCTGAAGTTGCGTTACCCACTTACTGACCGTTGATTTACCTACGTTCATGGCTTTGGCAGCCGCTTCTTGTGTATAGCCTTGGTCAATGACTAATTGGGCAGTTTCGAGTTTAATCGCTGCGCTATATCGAGCACGTTTACTTTTATTCATTTTGTCACCTAAATTTGCTATGAATGAGATCATAACATTTCTTATTAGGTGGCCAAATTCAGTGTGCCACTACACAACGCCCCGCAGAAGGAAAGAAGCTTAATAGACACCACATAGAAGCACTCAGTCAGCGCTTTGGTGTGCCTGTATCATTATTTTTTTAGCTCAGTGAATCAGACTTGCCTAGTCTGGTTCACGTGATAACATCTCGCTACACGCTTAGCTCGTCAACCAAAGGTGGCTAGCAAGCTGCCTTTGCACCGATGTTGTTACACGCTGCATTTACCCATGTTCGGGCATAAATATCTCCCTAACTCACAGAGTATCACAGGGTGAGATTATGCTTTGTAAATTCTGTTAACATTTAGCTATTTTGTTCTTAAGTCGACTTAATGCGAGATTATTGATTGATATAAATCATCCATAATCGAATGAAATTCGTTCGACTGGATAGGTTTGTTAACCAATTTAACAATGTATAATCCGGCCCTGCAGAGTATCATTCGCTTTATGGAATTTTATTTTCAACATGGTATTTTGCTGCGCAAAATAGAACGCTCTGTTTATTTATTCTGATAAATAAAAGACTTTTCATCCTCACTGTTTAACAGGCTATGTGCACGGCTTAGGAGGAGTTATTTATGTACATATATGCTATGAGTATTGATTTTAAGGACTTCTACAATACATATGGTCCAATAACAACATGTATTATATTGGAGCGTTTATTAATAACATGAATTTTAATGTGTAATCAGTAGTCCTTCACTGCTAAAAGATTGCTTCGTGTTTAAGTTAACTTACGTGAATAAAGTAATAATAAAAATTTGTTCCAGTCACTGTAATATTCTTCAATAATGAGCTAGCTAATGATGATCGTTAGCTGCAATCCGGTATGATGTGATTAAGTTGGCTTACTCAAGCTCGATATACCAGAAATCTCTATAAGAGAAACTGTTGCACTTACTTCAGCTCAGATTAATGGACAGTATTTATTTTGATAAAGTAACAAAATCAAGTTTTTGAAACGGAATGATGATACGTTAAGATCTTGTATGTGAGTATTTTTTTTAAAAATGCTGCATCTACTTAAAACTTTGTACAGAGCCAGTACATATACCGTTCCAGCAAACAGTTTCAAGTAAACCAACAATACGGACAAATCCGCAATTGAGCACGGTCATGGGTGAACTGAATGTCGCCAGCGCTATGTTATTGATAGTAAAAACTTAGTCGGTGACTTTTCAAAGTGGAAAAGGTTAAAAAAACGTTATGGTTGAAAGTTGTCGCCTTGAGAAAGGAAAACCAATCGAGCTGGAGTATCGTTATTATATTAGTTCTGAGGCGTTAATTGCCGAACAAGCAGCGATAGTCGTTCGAGAACATTAGGGCATAGAATCGATGCGCTGGGTGCTTGATGTCAGTATGAGTGAGGATGTATGTCTGATATACAATGCTCACGGGGCGGAAAATCTATCATGCCTGCATCATATGAGCTTGAATATGTTAGGAGCAGAGCCGACGAAGATAAGCATTGTTAGAAAACAAAAGCGATGCATGATGAATCCATCGATGCTTAAAGTAGTATTAAAGACTGGATTTAGTAGCTCGGTTACAAATAAAATACTCATGCGGTGGCCCTGAGTCCTGTGCTCTCTGCAATATCCCTTGGGCATATCTACATAGTACAGAGCACATATCCCGCCCAGGTCTGCATCTCCCCAGTGTTATGTCAGGGTAAGGATTCATTGAATAGTTTAATAATTGTAAGTTGAATATCTTAATAGACCTAGGATTGTGACTTACGTCATGGAATTTGATTCTAAAATTTGCTAACGTAGTCCATATGATTAAATTGAGTATAATAGCATGATTAAGATTTTGCTAAATTTAGCAGTTATATTGACATTAATAACACAGTTATTAGTGCCAAGTAATGCTATGTCTAGCGATATATCTGAATCAAGTATGCAATCTAACTCTATGTCACATTCAGTTATGATGGACAATGATTGTGATGACGATAACTATAACTGTTGTGCCGAAGATTCAAGTCACTGTATTAGCCATTGCCATGTAGTCGCTAATGCATTTGTTTTGTTATCGGGCTCAAATTTAATTAACAATCCATTCACAAGTTCTAAAGTTGACTCGACTTTATGGATATCAACTCCGGTTTCGCTTGGAAGTCAAAATCCCCCTCCAATTGCTTAATTCTTTATTTTAATTAATCACTTACTATTAATTTATAAAGATTTTTGTTGCTCGTTTACTTATGAGCATCATAAAGCTTCTGGAGTTTCTTATGAAAAAATTTATCGCAATTACACTTTTATCTTTAGCTAGCACAGTTTCAATGGCTGCTACTATTACATTACCTGATTATCTTATTTTTACTTCCGTTGATGGCCAGTCTGTGGCTAATAAGGGACAGATTGACATTGAACCTGGTCAGCATTTGCTTGAACTTCAGTTTTATGATGATTACTCAAAGGGAGCAGATGACACTAATTTTGTAAAATCTGATGCATTATATTGGAGTTTGAATTTAACTAAGAACGAAGATATTCAGGTTAGAGCTAAGGATATTTTCACTACAAAATCTGCTCGCAAATTTATCGACTCCCCTCAGATCACAATAGACACGGCTAGCTTAAAAGGCGAATCAGTTAAGCTGGTTAACCATGCAGAGTTAATGTCTATCATTATGAAACAACACAGTAAAATGATGAATCATTAATTGGATTAATAGGGCGCTATCATAGCGCCCTATCAATACCTAATATACTTCTTGAGCTGTGTGTTACACACAGAGTTATAGTTGAACTATCGTAGTTATTTATGATGGTTTGGAGGTTGTATGAAAGTGGCTCAACTCGCTAATAAATTGGGTGTATCCGCTGATACTGTGCGTTTTTATACTCGAATTGGATTACTCAATCCAAGCAAATCTCCCAATAATGGTTATAAAACATTCAACCATAAAGATATGGTGAGGATGCAATTTATTTTGAGTGCTCGAAATTTAGGATTTTCTGTCGAAGATATTAAAGTTATTTTTTCTAAGACTGATCTTGGGGATAGTGCATGTCAACTTGTACGCGAATTAATTAAAGTAAAGCTGCTTGAAACTGAGCAACAGTTCAACGAAATGGTGAAATTAAGAAGTAAGCTTTCTAAGGAGGTACAAGATTGGTCTCAAATGCCTGACAACATACCCACAGGAAACATGATTTGCCATTTAATAGAGAATACAAATCAAGAGGATATAGTTTCAGAAGAATTAGGAGTTCCCCATTATGTTGATAAAGCTTCAATGGAGATTAAGTGATGACTAAAACAGGCTATACTACAATACAACTCAATATCCTCGGCGCAGGTTGCGCGAGTTGTGTTGGCAAAATTGAAAAAGCGATTAACTGCGTGCAAGGCGTTGATTCGGCCGAAATGAACTTTGCCGACAGAACAGTACTTGTTTCGGGTAACGCATCTGCCGAGTTGATTATAAAAGCAGTAGAAAGCGCTGGTTATAATGCCACTCAAATACAGGCTGAGTCGGCAGAAGATGCCATGAACGAGAAAGAACAGGCTGATTTACAACATTATAAAAGTTTATTACGCCATACCATTATCGCTTTGTCCGTCGGTATCCCGTTGATGATTTATGGACTGTTTATTGGCGAAATGACGGTATCAACCCTATTAGAGCAAACTGTGTGGGGACTGGTCGGTGTGGTGACTCTGGCAATTATGCTTATATCAGGTAGGCATTTTTATATCGGCGCTTGGAAATCATTTTTAAACCATAATGCCAATATGGACACCCTCATTGCCTTAGGTACCGGTACGGCTTTGTTTCCTAAATCGATTCAGCGAGCAAAGCTCCTCATAATCGTTTGAATATTAAACTACACGGTAAGTTTCAGGCATGCCTAGCCCAGTGAGTTTGTTCAACGCCTTTATCATCGCGTAAGTTTCTCCTACCTGACCGTTATAATTTCGCAGGCTCAATCTGCCACCAAGTAGTTGCTTCACTCTGTACATTGCTGTTTCTGAGATTGACCGCCGATGATAACCATACCGTTTTTTCCACTGTTTATTTGAACCATGAAGCTGTTGCCAACTGACCGCTAAGTTACGCGGATGACCTTGTTCCCAGAGCGCGGCACCTTCCCTCGGTGGAATGAGTACTAAAGCCCGTTTTCTACGAACGGCATCGTGACAGGCTCTTGTGTCGTAAGCACCATCACCTGAGATATTGCGGATTTTGCGATGGGTTTGCTTGAGCAAATTCGGCATAACTTCAGCGTCAGTGACACCGGATAAACTCAGTTCCGCTGCAATAATTTCATGGCTATGGGTATCGACAGCGATATGCAGCTTACGCCACACGCGGCGCTTGCCATCTGTGCCATGTTTCTTCACTTTCCACTCACCTTCGCCATAAACCTTCAAGCCTGTCGAGTCGATAGCCAAGTGCTCAATGGTGCCACGCGTCTTGGTTTTAAAAGCAATCTTGACGGTTTTAGCGCGTTTGCTGATGCAAGTGTAATGTGGGCACGAAAGCGGAATATCAGCCAGTTTAAACACCGAGTTGATAAAGCCTTGTAACGCTCGTAGTGGCATCGAGAAAACACGTTTAACCATCAGCGCGGTGGTAATGGCTAAGTCGCTAAATACGCGTGGTCGACCTTTCCTTGGTTGCTCGGCCTTAGCTTTCCACTGGGCGATAGCGTCCTCATCAATCCAGAAGGTAAGTGAGCCACGATTGATCAGGGCTTGATTGTATTGCTTCCAGTTGATTGTTTTATATTGAGGTTTTGACACGATTGATGGGCGAGTTGATGGGCTATGTCGATCAGATCACCAGCTATGGTTTTAGTTCAACTGATTTAGGAAACAAAGCCTACCGGTACTGCTTGGGTTTACTCGATGTTGATTGTTTCATTTCCACAATTGTTCCCCGAGATGGCAAGACATGTTTACTTTGAAGCGACCGCGATGATTATTGGTTTAATTAATCTTGGTTTAGCACTAGAAGTTAAAGCGCGCGGTAAAACCTCTGAAGCGATTAAGCGTCTCATTGGTTTGCAAGCTAAAACTGCTCGGGTTATCCGTGATGGGAAAGACCTCGACATCGATATTGCTCATGTATTACTTAATGATCATGTAAAAGTTCGCCCTGGCGAAAAAATTCCAGTCGATGGGGTGGTTTTTGAGGGTAACAGCACCATTGATGAATCAATGTTGACCGGTGAGCCAATGCCTGTTGAAAAAGTGATAGGTGACGATGTGTTCACTGGCACCTTGAATAAATCAGGCTCAATCATATTTAAAGCCACTCGTGTAGGTAAGGATACCGCACTGGCTCGCATTATTAGTATGGTCAAACGGGCGCAAAACTCTAAGCCGCCGATTGGGCGTTTAGCAGATGTCATAGCCGCTTACTTTGTGCCCGCTATTATGATCATCGCTATAGTCAGTGCCATGGTGTGGTTTAATTTTGGCCCTGAGCCGTCAAGTGTATTTGCCATCGTGTCTGCAACAACAATATTAATTATTGCTTGTCCTTGTGCGCTAGGTCTCGCAACGCCAATGTCAGTGATGGTTGGCGTTGGTAAGGCAGCTGAATCGGGGGTGCTTATTCGTAACGGTGAAGCATTGCAAACCGCGTCTAAAATAACCGCCATGATAATAGATAAAACCGGCACCATTACTGAAGGTAAACCGCAAGTTACCGATATTATTTTGGTTAATGCCGACAGTGAAGAGCAGGTACTTGCCTTGTCTGCTGGAATCGAAAGTCACTCCGAACATCCACTCGCGCAAGCTATTGTAGAAAGTGCGAATGATAGAGGTATAGAAGCCATTGACACTGAGCACTTCAATGCCATTTCAGGTAAAGGTGTAGAAGCTGAAGTGGATGGCCAGACATTACTATTTGGTAATTTGAAACTGATGTTAGACAAACACATTGATATTGGCCTTCACGAAGCTAAGGCTCAAGTGTTAGCTGAAAATGCTAAAACACCAATGTATTTAGCGCTTGCAGGGCAATTACTGGCTATTATTGCGGTATCAGATCCGATAAAGCCTGATTCAATTGAAGCGATTGCGAGACTGAAACTCAATGGCATCAAAGTGATTATGTTAACCGGGGACAATAAAGCGACCGCCGCAGCAGTGGCTAAAAAAGTTGGTATTGATGATTTTTTCGCAGAAGTCATGCCAGAAGATAAAGCCAATAAAGTAGCTGAACTTCAGCAACAAAATGAAGTGGTTGGCATGACTGGCGATGGGATTAATGACGCCCCCGCATTAGCGTTAGCCGATGTTGGCTTTGCTATTGGAACAGGCACTGATGTGGCGATAGAAAGCGCTGATGTGACCTTAATGCGCGGATCACTTCATGGCTTAGCCGATGCGATAGCCATTAGTAAAGCAACGCTGCGCAACATTAAACAAAACTTGTTTGGCGCGTTTATATACAACGTCGCGGGTATTCCCTTAGCAGCAGGTGTGCTTTTTCCTGTTTTTGGTATTTTGCTAAATCCAGTGATTGCTGGCGCTGCGATGGCCTTTTCATCACTTACCGTAGTGAGTAACGCTAACCGTTTACGTTTGTTTAAAGCCAAGGAACACTAGGAGGCATAATATGTTAATTAATTTACTGTGTATCGCATTAATCGGTTTTATCATTTGGTGGTTTTGGCTATATAAACCGGCAAACGATTCTAGTGTTGACGCTAGTACATTGATACTGGTTAAAGACGGTGTGTATACGCCAGCACGGATTAAAATTTCGGCTAATAGACCAACAGAGATAACCTTTTTACGCCAAGATAAATCCGGATGTTCAGCCACTGTCTTGCTACCCTACTTGGAGATTAGCCAAGATTTAGCGCTGGATAAAACGACGACGATAGCCTTACCGGCACTGGAAAAAGGTGAGTATCCATTTCATTGCCAGATGCAAATGTATAAGGGTGTATTGATTGTTGAGTAAACACTAGATATCTATGCGTACTTTTCAATATTTTGGTATCAGTGATGAATATAATAGCAGTATTAAAATGAGCATTTTTAACTTTGCCATCAATATCTTGATTCTAACCTAAGCTGTTTACGGTCTAGGTTAGAAAATTGACCGTTTTTTATTAATTACTTTTTACCTAAATCATCAGAAAAATGATGAGTTAATGATTAAGAGAGATATTATGTGTGATTTTGAACATAGACCGGGCGTTAAAGAAGCGACTTTAGTTGTCAGAAACCTAAGATTAACTGGAGTAGATAATGGCGTTGTTGCCTAAATGAATGAACCTTCCGTCTCAGATGCGATCAGATCCTGTGAATACCACGCAGGAACCGCTATCAGATGGGCAAATCTAAATCTCGCATTACCAATTGGCCGGAATATAACAAGGCGTTGACCAACCGAGGCTCACTGACTTTTTGGATAGACGAGCAGGCGCTCAACCTCTGGATATTGACGGCCGTTTCACCAATGGTCAGGTCAAACTGAGTACCCTGCAGGGATGCGGCAACTGGCAGGCTCAGACTGGAACGCGCATTGAAACTCCATACGCCAAGACTTCCGGCTACGCCAGAGAGGGTTAACCCCTTCAGGAAAGTTCGTCGAGACGTTTTCAACAGCATGCGCATTCCCTTATTTAAAGTATGGTTACTGACAGAATTCGAGAACCGATTTAAATTAAATTACTGGTTCATCCACTTACAATGAAATGAAGCTAGCACACCTTAAGAAACAAATTCATTACAATCGTGTAATGTACATAGCTGTATTACATTTACGTCATCTTCCCCACAGGTTGATTATTTTTATATATGATCATAAGGACATCTTTTATGTACCTCAGAAGGTAATTACACATGAATATATTAATCACGACCACTGCGTTTACAGCTTTATTTTGTGGGGCAGCTTTTGCTCAGTCCAGTGATATTGCCCATGAAGCACATCGATTTGTTAATAATGCCTCAGCCGTCAGTCATGTGAATTCCTCGACGCATGAAAATTTGCCGGACAGGATTAATAAAAACAGCACGCCCTCATTCTCTGAAATGAATGAACATGAAAGGGCCATTGTTGCTCATTCATTTATGAACAACAGCCCGTCCTATGCACATCAGAAAATGATTGAGGAACATAAAAAAATGCTGTCCGAGAGTGGTGAAAATTCAAAGACCTTCTCTTCTTCTTTTAACGAACTGAATGCCGGAGAGAAAGCCGCCCTCGTGCATGAGCAGGTCAATAATGCCGGTGCGGAAGCTCATCAGACGCAGGCAAGAAAGCTTCGCGGCCTGTATTCGTCCAGGTAACTGCAGGCGGGTTAGTGCTTAGCGTCAGGTGCGCAGCAGGGCTTTACTGACGGGTTACGTAGCAGGACATGAGCCCCATATTGCTCTGCCGTAACCTGTATCAGTCCCGTTAATCATCACCGTCGGGCTGGTCATACAGTTCCCAGAGCTTCAGGAGCAAACGGGAAACAAGATATGTTACAAAAATGACGACCATCAACGGTGCTCCCGATTAACTGACAGATGACACGCCTCCTGAAAACCCCTAGCATACGCCGCAGTGTTCATGCTAACGGCGAATTCCAGTAAATGTATTCTACCGATGTCGTAAAAGAAAATGCCTGCCTTTCAGCCACCCGCTCGGGGCTGGAATCGAACGAGATCGCTACTCTTCAGCGCTCCTTGCCTTCCCGGTTTAATCTGCGGCATTTGAAAAAAAATGAATCATTAAAACTCGTACTGCAAAAGAAAGCGGGAAAATCACGTGTCGTGGCCTATAAATTTACGTCCGGTTCATTTAATTACACGGCGTATCGTATATCAGATAAAAAGTTCTATAACCTTTCCGATACTTCCGGGAAAGGCAGTCTCGATTATCCGTTACCGGCCACAGCAAGACTCAGTTCGCCTTTCAATCCTGCAAGACTTAACCCGGTATCCGGAAAAGTGAGTCCCCATAATGGCATTGATTATTCCATGCCCATGAACACGAAAATAGTCAGCGTCATCGACGGAAAAATCACCCGGGCCGAATACAACAGTACCATGGGATATTTTGTTGAAGTAACGGGAAAAGCCGGTGTTAAAACTCGCTATCTCCACCTCAATAAAATACTCGTTACTAAAGGGGCCAGGGTTACACGGGGAGGTGCTATTGCGTTATCCGGTAACAGCGGACGTTCATCCGGTCCTCATCTGCATTACGAGCTGGTCATCAATAACAACCCTGTTAACTCTCTGGCGTTCCGGGCAGCGGCACCCGCTGATAACAAACTCGAACAGCATGCCTTTGCGCATGCCAGAGACTACGAACGATACCTGGACTGATAACGGGACCGCGACGCGGCCCCGTCTGCCGGATTAATTTTTTTTATCGTTTTCACTTCCGTGATGTTGATGATCTCCATGCCCTCCGTGGCCGTGGAAAAGATGCATTAGCGGGCAGACCAGCAATAACAGATATGGCCAGTAACCTGCCACATGTGACCAGTGTTCGCGCAGGAGGGCAAATGCCGCGATCGCGGCGACAGCAATAAGCGCATAGGTGGTACTTTTCATACTGGACTCCTTCTGTTCGTAACTGACCCTTCACTCAGTGTTATTTCCCGAGCCTGACACTTTTCAGACGCAACGCATTCACAATGACGCTGACGGAGGAAAGAGCCATGGCCGCCGCCGCAATAACTGGCGACAGCAGTATTCCATACACAGGATAAAGCAGACCTGCAGCCACAGGCACGCCAAGTGCGTTGTAGATAAATGCAAAAAACAGATTCTGTCGGATATTTTTCATGGTGATCTCTGACAGATGACGGGCCCTGTTCAGTATCATCAAGTCGCCTTTGAGAAGGGTGACTCCGGCACTTTCAATTGCCACATCTGTACCCGTTCCCATAGCTATGCCCACGTCAGCCGCTGCCAGCGCCGGGGCATCATTTACACCGTCCCCCGCCATCGCAACCACATGACCAGACGCTTTCAGTCGGGTTATCACTGCTTTTTTGCCGTCAGGCAGAACCCCGGCTTCAACCTCATCTATTCCCAGTTTCCGTGCGACTGCTTCAGCAGTAAGCTGGTTATCCCCGGTGAGCATAACAATGCGGATCCCCGCCTGACGCAAAGCTTTAAGCGCATCCGGCGTGGTTGCTTTCACGGGATCCGAGATAGCTATCAGGCCTGCAAGGTACCCATCTGTGGCCACATAGATAACGGTAGCGCCTTCCATCCGCAACGTATCCGCAACGGCCTTTTGATTATCAATAACGATACTGTTTTCCTGCATAGCCAGTTCATTACCAATAACAACCCGTTGACCTTCAACATCGCCTGAAACACCTTTCCCCGACGGAGCATTGAAATCACTGACTGCGGGTATCATGATCCCCTGTGCTGGGCTGCCCGGACTACAGCCATACCCAGCGGATGCTGCGAGCCTTTTTCCACTGCGGCCGCTACACGTAAAAGAGATGCTTCCCCACCCGGATTGAGACTGATAATCCCTGTCACCGTAGGCGAACCTTCCGTGAGCGTGCCTGTTTTGTCGACAACCAGCGTGTCCACTTTTTCAAGACGCTCAAGGGCTTCGGCATTCCTGATTAACACCCCGGCCTGGGCTCCTTTGCCTACCCCCACCATTATCGACATCGGTGTGGCCAGCCCCAGTGCGCAGGGGCAGGCAATAATCAGGACCGACACAGCCGCAATCAGACCGTGCGCCATCCTGGGCTCGGGCCCCCAGACAGACCAGATCACGAAAGCAACAACCGCGATAAGTATCACCAGAGGAACAAACCAGCCTGAAACGCTGTCAGCCATTCTCTGGATGGGGGCACGCGAACGCTGTGCATCAGCGACCATCTGAACAATTCGTGAGAGCATCGTTTCATCACCGACTTTCTCTGCACGGATGATAAGACTACCTGTCTGATTAATCGTCCCCCCAATGACAGGGTCACCCTTCGTTTTGGTAACCGGCATAGACTCCCCGGTCACCATCGATTCATCAACGGTTGTTTTGCCTTCGATCACGATACCGTCGACCGGAATACTCTCTCCAGGTCTGATGCGGAGCTTATCGCCAGGCAGGACATCTTCCGCATTAATATCCGTTTCATGACCGTCATGATCCAGCCGTCTGGCGGTTTTGGGGGCAAGGTTCAGAAGCGCAGTAATGGCGCCTGAGGTTTGTTCCCGTGCCCGCAGCTCAAGAACCTGTCCCAGCAGAACAAGCACCGTAATAACTGCTGCGGCTTCAAAATAAACGGCCACCAGGCCATCCATGTTTCTGAACGATGCAGGAAACCAGGAGGGGAAGACGGTTGCAATGACGCTGTAAACCCAGGCTACGCCGGTCCCCATTGCAACAAGGGTAAACATATTCAGGGAGCGGTTACGTAACGACATTCCGGCACGGGCGAAGAATGGCCAGCCACACCACAACACGACAGGGGAGGCCAGAAGCAGCTGCAGCCATGTGTTGTACTGTGGCGGTACTGTATTCCTCAAGTCGGGAAACAGATGAGATCCCATTTCGAGTACCAGAACCGGAAACGCCAGCAACAACCCCAGCCAGAAGCGTCTTGTCATGTCGTGAAGTTCATCACTCGGCCCCGTGGATGCCGTAGCTACGAGCGGCTCCAGTGCCATTCCACAGACAGGACAGCTTCCGGGACCACTGCGGCGTATCTCCGGGTGCATCGGACATGTCCACACACCTTCAGAATTCTCTTTTTCCGCCTGGTGGTGAGGCTGTTTTATCTGATCAGGGCTGACTTCGTGATGATCGTGGTGATGGTGATGGGAATGTTCACAGGCATCTTCGGTAAGATAACGATCGGGATGGGCTTTAAATTTACTCTCACAGCTGGCGGAGCAGAAATAAAGTTGATGGTCCTGGTATCGAATGCTGCTGTGCGCCCTGTCGGGCAGGATGGCCATCCCGCACACGGGATCTCTCACCTTATGCAATACGTGGCCCTCGTCCGGGGATAATGTCTGCTCAGAAGCAGTCTGGTTGTTGTGTTGCACTGCATTGTCATTTTTCACAGTAACTCTCCTTATGCATACCGAAGCATCTTCTGTCTTCAGGGTATGTCATGGATGCGATTACCACGAATATCGCCGGCACAGGAGTGCCTGCTACCGGCGTCCCGTTATCAGCCGTTCCGCTGACTATTCGATTCGCTGGAAGACTTTTTTACTTCCATCCGGTGAGAATGCGATAACATCGTAAGCCTCTTTTCGGGCTCCCATCTCCATTCCAGGACTTCCTGCTGGCATACCGGGGGTGGCGAGACCGTATATACCCGAACCAGACTGCATTGCCTTATGTATCGTTGTCGCAGGCACATGGCCTTCAATGATCAAATTACCGGCAACCGCGGTATGACAACTTCGTAGTCCTGCAGGAATAGCATGCTTTTCTTTCAGGGCTGACAGCGCCTGATCATTCATGACGTGAGTTCGTACTTCAAACCCGTCTTTTTCCATCGCTTTGCCCCACAGGGAACAACAGCCACAGTTTTCAGATTTGTACATATCAATCACTTTTTCACTCGCCATCGCGGGTAGTGAAAGGCCGAGAGCCAGCGCCATTAGAACCACTTTTTTCATACTCACCTCTGTATATTATCGATATAAACCCTGACGTCAGGGTGAATCAGTAAAGAAGGACACCCACAGGGGGTGCCCTTTCAGGTTCAGGACACGCTTTTTTTATGTCTGCGCAGCCAGATTAATTTGTAGGCGGCAGGAATAATGAACAGGGACAGCAGCGGAGCCGTGATCATCCCACCAATCATGGGTGCCGCGATACGGCTCATGACTTCTGAACCTGCACCGGTTCCCCAGAGTATTGGCAGCAGACCCGCAACGATCACCGCCACGGTCATGGCTTTCGGCCGGACACGCAGTACGGCACCATGATAGAGGGCTTCATCAAGGCCTTCCGGTGTGAACGTCTCTTTACGGGACAATTTCGGGTGCGCTTCAATGGCATGACGCAGATACATCAGCATGACCACGCCAAACTCTGCTGCCACCCCGGCCAGGGCGATAAACCCGGTTCCGGTCGCCACTGACATATGGAAGCCCTGCCAGTACAGGAACCATATCCCGCCAACCAGGGCAAACGGCAGGCTCATCAGGATCAACAGGGCTTCATCAACCCTGCGGAATGCCAGATATAACAGGATGAAGATGATCATCACCGTCATCGGTACCATCAGTTTTAATTTCTTATTGGCGTGCTCGAGTAATTCAAACTGTCCTGAGAATGCCACACTGGTCCCCGGTCTCAGTTTCACTTTCTCACTGATGGCCGTCTTAATATCGTTCACCACCGACACCATGTCCCTGCCGCGGGCATCAACATAAATCCAGCTGGCTGGCCGGGCATTTTCGGTTTTCAGCATGGTTGGTCCGGAAACGACCTTAATATCGGCAACATCGCCCAGCGTAATTTGCTGCTTCATTGGGGTCAGGATTGGCATCTCTCTCAACGCCTGCGGACTGTTACGGTAATCCTGCGGATAGCGAATGTTAATAGGGTACCGGGCCACGCCTTCAACCGTCTCACCCACCATAGCCCCACCGATTGCTGAAGAGACGAACAGCTGGACGTCGCCCACAGTCATCCCGTACCGGGAAGCTTTTTCCCGGTTAATGTCCACATCAATATAACGTCCACCTTCCAGTCGTTCAGCCAGTGCGGAAACCACACCAGGTACGGTTTTAGCGACTGCTTCGATACTCTGTGCTGTTACATCGATATCCGACAGAACAGTACCCGATACCTTAATACCTATCGGACTTTTAATGCCGGTTGAGAGCATATCAATACGGTTACGGATAGGCGGTACCCAGAGGTTGGCCAGACCCGGTAAACGGACGGTCCTGTCGAGTTCTTCAATAATCTTGTCAATCGTCATGCCTGGACGCCACTGATCCTCAGGTTTCAGTTGGATGGTGGTTTCCATCATTTCGAGCGGAGCAGAATCCGTGGCGGTCTCAGCCTTACCGGTCTTGCCAAAAACTGAGGCCACTTCAGGCACCGTTTTGATTAGTTTGTCCGTGGTCTGTAAGAGCGCAGCAGCTTCTCCAGGAGACACGCCAGGTAACGTTGACGGCATATACAACAGGTCACCTTCGTTAATCTTCGGTAAAAACTCGCCGCCCACCTGACTCAGTGGCCAGATAACAGTGAAAATGGATAAAGCCGCAACCAGCAGGGTTGTTTTTGGCCAGTGTAGTACCCTGAGCAGTAACGGGTGATACGCTTTAATCAGCAACCGGTTCAGTGGGTTACTGGTCTCAGCAGGAATTTTCCCGCGGATCCAGAACCCCATCAGAATAGGGATAACAATGATTGCCAGTATGGCTGCACCCGCCATGGAATACGTTTTTGTAAAGGCCAGCGGACCAAACAGACGCCCTTCCTGCCCTTCCAGGGTAAAAATAGGAATGAACGATAATGTGATAATCAGCAGGCTGATAAACAGCGCTGGACCCACTTCAACGGAGGCGTCAGTGATAACCTTCCAGCGGGTGGCATTATCAATCTGTTCCCCGGGATGCTGATGGTCCCACTCCTCAAGCCGTTTATGCGCGTTTTCGATCATGACGATGGCGGCATCCACCATCGCTCCGACGGCTATTGCAATCCCTCCCAGCGACATAATGTTGGCATTCAGCCCCTGGAAGTGCATGACGATAAAGGCGATACACAGGCCAAGTGGCAGAGAAATAATCGCCACCAGGGCAGAACGGACATGCCAGAGGAACAGTGCGCAAACGACAGCAACAACGATAAACTCTTCAAGAAGCTTGTAACTGAGGTTGTCAATCGCACGATCGATTAACTGGCTGCGATCGTATGTCGTTACGATCTCCACTCCTTCAGGCAGGCTTGCCTTCAGCGTGTCCAGTTTATCCCTCACCGCCGTAATGACTTCGCGTGCATTTTTGCCCGAACGCAGGATCACCACTCCGCCAGCGACTTCGCCCTGACCGTTAAGCTCAGCGATACCACGCCGCATTTCCGGTCCCAATTGTATGCGGGCAACATCACGCAGGTAAACAGGTACTCCATTTTCCCCCGTTTTCAGGACGATATTTTTGAAATCATCAATAGTCTGAAGATAACCGCTGGCCCGGACCATATACTCTGACTGAGCAATTTCAACAGATGAGCCACCGGCTTCCTGGTTAGATGAGCTAAGAGCTTGTTTTACTTCTGGCAGACCGATGCCGTACTGCGTCAGTTTTACCGGGTCAAGCTGGATCTGATACTGCTTAACCACGCCGCCTACGGATGCAACTTCAGCGACATTAGGAATGGTTTTCAGCTCAAACTTCAGGAACCAGTCTTGCAGAGAACGCAGTTCTGAAAGGTCGAGTTTTCCGCTGCGATCGACAAGGGCATATTCAAAAATCCAGCCCACACCCGTGGCATCCGGACCGATTTCAGAACTCACCCCGGCGGGCAGTTTTCCCTGAACCTGATTCAGATATTCCAGCACGCGGGAACGGGCCCAGTACAGATCGGTGCCGTCTTCAAAAATGACATATACATACGAATCACCGAACTGTGAAAAACCACGCACAGTTTTTGCGCCAGGTACGGAGAGCATGGTGGTGGTAAGTGGATAGGTGACCTGGTTTTCTACAATCTGCGGGGCCTGGCCGGGATAGCTGGTTTTAATAATGACCTGCACATCTGACAGGTCAGGCAAGGCATCGACTGGCGTGTTAATAATCGTCCATGTACCCCAGATGCTGAGAAACAGGGCCCCCATCATGACCAGGAAACGGTTGGCGACAGAGCGCCGGATAATCCATTCAATCATCGTCGTCTCCTCAGTGCCCTGAATGCCTATTTACAGGCTGGTCAGACATTGCTGGCATACTGCTTTCTGTTTTTTCAGGATGGCGCATACGTTCCAGCGCGCCCGTAATATTGGCTTCGGAGTCAATGAGGAACAGACCACTGACCACCACGGTATCGCCTTCATTCAGGCCGGAGCCGATGCCGGACTGTTGTTGTGATTCATGCAGAACGTGGATCTGTTTCGGCACAAACTTGCCTTCATCATCAACAGTAATCACGCGCTGTTCTTTGCCGGTATCGATAACGGCCTGGCTTGGTATCAGCAGCATCTCCTGGCTCTTGGTATTGAGTTTCAGATAGGCATTCATGCCCGGCTTGAGAAACTCATCCTTATTAGAAACCTGGAGACGGACCTGAAGCGTACGGGTTGTCTGATCCACGCTGGGAAGAATGTTCCATTTTTCGACATGGAATGTTTTATCCGGATAAGCCGGTACCGAAATTTCAAACTGCGACGTATCTTTCAGCAGATAGGCGATAGATTCCGGCACTGCAGCGCTGATCCAGACCGGGTCCATCCCCTGAATCTGAGCCACCACCTTATCTTTCGAAATATTCATGCCGGTGCGCAGGTCAAATGCAGTAATGACACCATCAATAGGTGCTTTAATGGTAAAACGGGTCTGGATTGTGCGGGTTGAACGCAGTCTTTGAATATCCTCTTCCGGCATACCAGCCAGACGAAGTCGCTCCAGAACCCCTTTTATCTGGGTTGGCGTACCGCCTGTACCGGATAGCAGCAGGAACTCACTTTGTGCCTCAACCCATTCAGGAATGGTGATATCGATAAGCGGAGTGCCTTTCTTCACATGATCGCCAGTAGTCAGGGGATACACTTTTTCGACGAAACCGTCAGAGCGCGCCTGCACAATGACAAACTGATATTCGTTGTAACTGACATTAGCCGGAATTGTCTGAGAATAATTCAGCATTCCTCGCGTGACTTTTTGCGTTTTTAATCCCAGATTCTGAACCTGGGTTGGATCGATACGGATCCCGCCATTGCTTTTATCGCCACTTTCATCAGCATATTTTGGCACAAGGTCCATATCCATAAAGGGAGATTTTCCGGGTTTATCAAATTTGGTATCCGGTTTCATCGGGTCATACCAGAAAAGTACCTTTTTCTCCGGTGCCTTTTGTTCTGTTTGTACTGTTTTTTGTGATGAGTTTACATACTGCCAGGCAGTAACCGATATCAGCCCTCCTGCTAGGAGGCTGCTGATAATTATTGCAGCATATTTTATCTTTAAAGAAGCCATACAATTTCTCGCTGAAAAATCAAAACACCTGGCATATGCGCCCGATCATTCATTCACAGTAATCCCTTAATGAATGTTCAGGCGCACTGGATGTATTCGCTCAGGACAGTCAATCAGGATTGCGTAACGTTAATGCTTTTGAGTAAGGAGATATTGCCCTGCTGAATAAACGAGAAATCGACATGGTTGCCGATTTTCAGGGCATTGATAGCGTCGTCTGCATTAACAAAAGTGAAGCGCATGGTCATTGCAGGCCAGCCCACCGCAGGGATTGCTTCGTGCGAAATGGTGATCTTTTTACTATTCATATCAATGTCTTTAACGACACCGGTGCCCTTGATAACCTGCTGTACCGAAGCATCACTGGCAGCATTCATATCGCCATGCTGATGTGTTTCAGCATGAAGACCGGCAGAAAACATGACAGAGAAGGCACCAAATAAAACAGCTTTAAGTGAATTACGCATTTTTAATTTCCTGATTAATTAAATAAATTTATTCTACCCAACCGCCACCCAGCGCAGTAAACAGATTAATTTCGTTAACCTGTCGGGAATAGGTAAGATCGAGAATGGTTTGCTGCGTAGCGAAGAGGGAACGTTCTGCATCCAGCACTTCGATGTAACTGACAGCACCACTTGCATACAATCCTCTGGCTCGCTGGAGAGTTATCTGAAGTGAATCAAGATAACGCTGCTGTGACTCAAGTTGCTGGCTAAGGCTGTCGCGCAGCGCAAACGTGTCGGAAACATCCTTAAAGGCGGACTGAATTTTTTGTTCGTAATTAACCACCGACTGTTGCTGGCGAATTTCTGCCAGTTTGAGATTGGCTTTGTTCCTGCCGGCATTAAAAACAGGAATGTCAATTTTAGGGATAAAATTCCACATTCCGCTTCCTGGCGTGAAGAGACTGGACAGCTCCGTACTGCTTGCGGAAAGGCCACTGGTCAGGGTAATGGACGGGAAAAAGGCCGCCCGCGCTGCGCCAATATTCGCATCAGCCGCTTTCAGCTGGTATTCCGCCTCCATAATATCCGGTCGCTGCAGCAAAATTTGTGACGACAGGTTTGATGGCAGTTTAACTGGCGCGATCTCACCGCCTTTCATCCCTTTTTCTGGCGGCAGTGCACGGTACGTTCCCAGCACCAGTTGCAGGGCATTGTTTGCCTGAGCCAGATCGCCTTCTCGTTTGGCTATCTCAGCGCGGGTACTTTCGATTTGTCCCCTGGCCTGTTCAAGCGCCAGCACATTCGTACTCCCGGTCACGAGCTGTTGCTCAACGAAAGCATAGGACTGTTCGTAATTTTTCAGCGTTTCCCGCGCGATACGGAGTTGTTCATACGCCAGTTGCTGGCTGAAATAGCTTTGTGAAACGCTGGAGACCAGCAGGATATGTACAGCCCGACGGGCTTCTTCGCTGGCAAAGTAGTTCTGGCGATCAGCGTCACTCATGTTCTTGAGCTTGCCGAAAAAATCGAGCTCATAGCGGAGTTCCAGACCCGCGTCGTACTCCTGTGTGGTCGGCTTGTCGCCTTTCAGACCACCGCTGTAGGTGATCCCGGATGAGGCATTCAGCTGGGGATAACGATCTGCATCCGTGACGTTGAACTGGGCCCGGGCCTCTTCAACCTTCAGGGCAGCCATTCTCAAATTACGGTTATTAGCAAGGGCTTCCCCGATCAGCCGGGTAACCTGGGGATCGACAAAAAAGTTACGCCAGCCCGTATCCTGATAACCATTCACTGCTGGCGTTAGGCTGTTTCGGGACAGTGAAAACTGCTGGGGTACCGGTGCTGCCGGGCGCTGATATTCAGGTGCCAGAGAGACACAACCGGTCAGGATGAATATCGTGCTAATGCTGAGTAATTTTAATTTGAACATAACGCTTCTCGTCCAGGCAGACCTGGTAAATGGTTCAAATGAAGTCCAGAGTATTGATAGGGATACTTTACCGAACGCTCTCTGTTTGTCGGGTGACAGGATAATGACAATGTTGTCATTTTTGCTGTAATCCGTTGATAATGATCGTGGGCGCAATAGAATGACCTTAGCAGCCAGCCGGGGAGCAAGATGAAAATATTGATCGTCGAAGACGAAATTAAAACAGGTGAATATCTCAGCAAAGGGCTTAGAGAGGCAGGGTTCGTAGTGGATCACGCTGATAATGGTCTTACCGGATATCATCTCGCCATGACAGCCGAGTATGATTTAGTCATTCTGGACATCATGCTGCCTGATGTGAACGGCTGGGATATCATCCGGATGCTGCGCACTGCCGGAAAGGGTATGCCGGTCTTACTGCTGACGGCCCTCGGCACGATCGAACACAGGGTCAAAGGACTGGAACTGGGTGCGGACGATTATCTGGTTAAACCCTTTGCGTTTGCCGAACTGCTAGCCCGGGTGAAAACCCTTCTGAGGCGGGGAAACACGATGATCACGGAAAGCCAGTTTAGGGTGGCTGGTCTCTCGATTGATCTCGTATCCAGAAAAGTCAGTCGCGCCGGAAACCGCATTGTGCTCACCAGTAAAGAGTTCAGCCTGCTGGAATTTTTCATTCGCCATCAGGGAGAGGTTCTTCCCCGTTCCCTGATTGCCTCTCAGGTCTGGGACATGAATTTTGACAGCGACACTAACGCGATTGATGTCGCCGTAAAGCGACTCCGCGCTAAAATAGACAACGATTACGAGACAAAGCTGATCCAGACAGTCCGGGGCGTGGGCTATATGCTGGAGGTCCCGGATGCATAGCAAACCTTCCAGGCACCCTTTTTCACTCTCCCTGCGGCTGACCTTTTTTATCAGCCTGTCCACGATACTGGCTTTTATCGCCTTCACCTGGTTTATGCTGCATTCTGTTGAAAATCATTTTGCCGAGCAGGATGTCAGCGATCTTCAACAAATCAGCACCACACTGAACCGTATACTCCAGTCCCCGGAAGATCCAGATGAAAAAAAAGTAAGCAAAATAAAGGAATCGATTGCCAGCTACCGCAACGTTGCCCTTTTGCTCCTCAATCCCAGGGGTGAGGTGCTCTTTAGTTCAGCGCAGGGGGCAGCACTACGCCCGGCCGTGAATTCAGCAGATTTTAGCGAGCACAGCCACGCACGGGATGTCTTTCTCTGGACGGTGGAGGATCCTGCGAGACCGATGGATACCGGGTCTGAAATGAAGATGGAAACATACCGGATTATCGCCTCCTCTGGCCAGGCGATATTTCAGGGCAAACAGCAGAACTATGTCATGCTGACTGGACTCTCCATTAATTTCCATCTCCATTACCTCGATGCGCTGAAAAAAAATCTGATTGCGATTGCCGTCGTGATAAGCCTGCTGATTGTTCTGATCATTCGCATCGCTGTCCGTCAGGGGCACCTGCCCCTTCGTAATGTCAGCAATGCCATTAAAAGCATCACCTCCGAGAATCTTGATGCGCGGCTGGAACCGACACGCGTTCCCATTGAGCTGGAACAGCTGGTTATCTCGTTCAATCATATGATTGGAAAGATTGAGGATGTCTTTACCCGCCAGGCCAATTTCTCTGCCGATATCGCGCACGAGATCAGAACGCCCATCACCAATCTGGTGACGCAGACTGAAATCGCACTGAGTCAGGATCGAACCCAGAAGGAACTTGAGGATGTCCTCTACTCCAGTCTTGAAGAGTATAACCGGATGACCAAAATGGTCAGCGACATGCTGTTCCTGGCGCAGGCGGACAATAATCAGCTTATACCTGACAGGGTCCGGTTTGACCTCAGAGCAGAAGTCATGAAAGTCTTCGAGTTTTTCGAAGCCTGGGCCGAAGAACGCAATATCACGCTCAAATTTAACGGGATGCCCTGCCTGGTTGAGGGAGATCCACAAATGTTCAGAAGAGCGATCAATAATCTTTTATCCAATGCCCTGCGTTATACCCCGGAGGGACAGGCAATCACCGTCTCAATAAGAGAGCAAGAGAGCTTTTTTGACCTGGTGATTGAAAATCCGGGGAAACCAATCCCTGAAGAGCATTTATCAAGGCTTTTTGACCGTTTTTATCGGGTGGATCCGTCCAGACAACGAAAAGGAGAAGGCAGCGGCATCGGCCTTGCAATTGTGAAGTCAATCGTGGAAGCACATCACGGAAGAGTGCAGGTGGAATCGGACGTACGCTCAACTCGTTTTATCTTATCCGTGCCCAGACTGGAGCAAAGGATTCCGGAGCCCCAACACTGAGAATAAAGATTTAAATGACAAAGATGTCATTAGCCTGTCATGCAGCAAACGGCTTTGTTTCCTAAATCAGTTGAACTAAAACCATAGCTGGTGATCTGATCGACATAGCCCATCAACTCGCCCATCAATCGTGTCAAAACCTCAATATAAAACAATCAACTGGAAGCAATACAATCAAGCCCTGAACAATCGTGGCTCACTTACCTTCTGGATTGATGAGGACGCTATCGCCCAGTGGAAAGCTAAGGCCGAGCAACCAAGGAAAGGTCGACCACGCGTATTTAGCGACTTAGCCATTACCACCGCGCTGATGGTTAAACGTGTTTTCTCGATGCCACTACGAGCGTTACAAGGCTTTATCAACTCGGTGTTTAAACTGGCTGATATTCCGCTTTCGTGCCCACATTACACTTGCATCAGCAAACGCGCTAAAACCGTCAAGATTGCTTTTAAAACCAAGACGCGTGGCACCATCCCCCTGTGTCAGGATTGTTGTCACCCCTAAATAATCATTATGTTTAAAGACAGGGTGCGGCAAAAGAGAACGATATGGCTCGGTATTCACCAGAACGTAAAGAGGCGATCCTTAAAAAATTATTACCTCCTCACAACTTAACGGTCGCAGAGGTCGCTCGGGAAGAAGGCATCGCGGTGCAAACCTTGTATCATTGGCGAGATATTGCCAGAAAAGAAGGTCGCCCCGTGCCAGGTAAAACATTAACAGCCGATGATTGGTCGGCTGAAGCAAAACTTGCCGTGATTATTGAAACAGCGCCGCTGTCGGAAGCGGAGATAAACCAGTATTGCCGTGAAAAGGGCTTGTTCCGCGAGCAAGTACAGCAGTGGAAACAGGATTGTTTAGCTGGTTTTCAAACCTCAGAAGTACAAACTAAAACCATTAAACAGCAGGCTAAGGCTGACAAAGCCGAAATCAAATCGCTGCAACGGGAATTGCGCTATAAGGAGAAAGCGCTGGCTGAAGCTGCTGCGTTACTGGTGCTCAGAAAAAAGCTCAATGCGCTCTGGGGGGACGACAGCGAGGAGAGCTAACCCCTTTGCCTGAGCGCATAGCATTGATTGCCTTAATCCAAGAGGCCTATACCAATGGTGCTCGCCTTTATAAGGCTTGTGCAGAAACGGGCCTCAGTAAGCGTACCTATCGACGTTGGTATCGAGAAGGTCAAGTACAAGCTGATTTAAGGCCGACAGCAGCTCGACCAGAGCCGGCCAATAAACTCGAAGAACATGAGCGACAACAGATATTAAGCGTGTGTAATCAAACGGAGTACGCCAGCTTACCCCCGTCGCAAATTGTGCCAACATTATTAGATAACGGGATTTATATCGCCTCGGAATCCAGCTTCTACAGAGTGTTAAATGCTCATGGTCAACTTAACCATCGTGGCCGCACTCAGGCTGCGGTCAATCGAAGCAAACCGTTGAGTTATCGGGCAGATGGGCCGAATCAAGTGTGGTCATGGGACATCACTTATTTAGCCTCAATCGTCAAAGGCCAGTTCTACTATTTGTACCTGTTTGAAGATATTTACAGTAGAAAAATAGTGGGTTACGAAGTTCATGAGCAAGAAAGTGGGGAATATGCCGCTGCGCTAATCCAACGCTGTCTGTTACGCGAGCAATGCTTTAACACGCCATTAGTGCTGCATTCTGATAATGGGGCGCCGATGAAGTCACTGACCATGAAAGCCAAGCTGGAAGAGCTTGGTATTACGGCATCATTAAGTCGGCCGAGGGTGAGTAATGACAACCCCTTTTCAGAGTCGTTATTTAAAACGTTGAAATACCGCCCACAGTGGCCGGCATCAGGTTTTAGCTGCTTAGCAACAGCAAGAGAATGGGTGGAAAAGTTTGTAACCTGGTACAACGATGAGCATAAACACAGCCAGCTAAATTTTGTCTCACCAGGGCAACGTCATGCACTGCAAGATGGCGCTATTTTAGCGAAGCGCAAGAAAGTGCTTGAGGCGGCGAAGGAAAGAAAACCGATGCGTTGGTCTACAGAGATCAGAAATTGTGAAGCGGTTGGCGCTGTAACACTCAACCCAGATAAGGCACCAGAAGAAGGCGTAATAAATGCAGCTTAATATTTAAACAAAGAGTGACAACTATCTTGAAAAACACCGCCATTGAGCACTTGGCTATCGACTCGACAGGCTTGAAGGTTTATGGCGAAGGTGAGTGGAAAGTGAAGAAACATGGCACAGATGGCAAGCGCCGCGTGTGGCGTAAGCTGCATATCGCTGTCGATACCCATAGCCATGAAATTATTGCAGCGGAACTGAGTTTATCCGGTGTCACTGACGCTGAAGTTATGCCGAATTTGCTCAAGCAAACCCATCGCAAAATCCGCAATATCTCAGGTGATGGTGCTTACGACACAAGAGCCTGTCACGATGCCGTTCGTAGAAAACGGGCTTTAGTACTCATTCCACCGAGGGAAGGTGCCGCGCTCTGGGAACAAGGTCATCCGCGTAACTTAGCGGTCAGTTGGCAACAGCTTCATGGTTCAAATAAACAGTGGAAAAAACGGTATGGTTATCATCGGCGGTCAATCTCAGAAACAGCAATGTACAGAGTGAAGCAACTACTTGGTGGCAGATTGAGCCTGCGAAATTATAACGGTCAGGTAGGAGAAACTTACGCGATGATAAAGGCGTTGAACAAACTCACTGGGCTAGGCATGCCTGAAACTTACCGTGTAGTTTAATATTCAAACGATTATGAGGAGCTTTGCTCGCTGAATCGATTTAGGAAACAAAGCCCCCGCTGGTTCTAAAATACATTCAAGATGAATTTTTTTGTAAACGTAGATATTGATAAATTATCAAATAACAAGTTTTTCAACTTTAATCATCTAGACGTATTTTCATATAAAATTGTAAACCCAAGCACACCCATTAACACGACCTGAATTTACAATTACAATATAATTATTAGGGAATTAACATTTGTCAAAAACATTTACAACCTTTAAAAGCTGTAAGTGAATTTCGTTCTTAAATCTGTAGCGTCTTTTTGATTGTTTTCATAATCCAATATTGAAAAATCAATTGATATACCGATATTTTCGAGTTTACCATCAAATTGATATGCAAGATTAACCGTCCATTCATTTAAATCTTTTCCCACTATGGGATTGTCAAAAGATGTATAAAATATTTTACCTTTAAGATTAGAGATAGCAGAACCTAACCCCAATTGATACGAATTTGTTCCAGATTCAAATGCCCCAACACCCGCAGTTTTAGTAGTGGCAGTAAACTGATAAAAAGCTCCTTGACCAATGCCTCTAAAAACTCTATTATCTCCTTCATTTCCTCCAGCTAATGTATAACCAGCAAAAAAATCTGCTCCTCCCTGACTGAAACCTACTTTAAAGCCCAAAAGATCATTATCGACTAGTTCATTTTTATCCCACTTAGTTTTGTAATATTGCATTGCAATATAACTGTTAAAGTTAGTTGGCAATGTATATTCGACATCCGCATAAAGTGCTTGGACTTCATTTATTACATTTGCGTACTGTGAGTTAACTTTGAATTTTTTAGCGATTCGCTTGTTAACTTGTACGAAAAAAACGCCATCATTACCTATTTTATAAAAATCGCCAGGAGAGCCAGAACCATTAAAATCAAAATAAACAAATTCATTATCAACATAAAACGATTTATCTGTTCGAGTCTGATATTTAGTCACATATCCAATCGAAATATCAGTACCATCAAAATGACTTGAAGACACCTGATACATTTCAAAAGATTCATTTATCAATCTTGAACCTGAGTTAGCGATAAGGGGTGATGAAAAGTGTTGTCTTCCTCCAGAAAACACAGTATCACCAAACTGATACTTCAAAAAAGCTTCCGATAATACAAGACCTTGTGCGTTCATATCTCCCGCAGTTGTATCATCATCATCATTGATATTACTAACGTATGACCCCTGTACCTCTCCTCCCAATTTAAACCCATTAAACTCTGATGTATTAAAAGTAACATTACCACCATTCACCCAAATCGAGCTATTCTCTGTATTTGAATCGTCAAAATCTTGTTCGAAATAGTACGATCTCGCTGTACCTCCAACATTACCATTGTGTATCCATTCAGAAAAACTCTCAATATCATCATTAGAGAGTGCATTATTACTCATTGCTAATAGCACCAAAACATATTTATTATATTTAAACATACAAACCTTATTAACGTTAAGTTACAAATAAGAAACTATATTAAGTAAAACTAAAATCAAAGATAAACAAATAAATTACAAACCCAATCGATAATACAAACTAGAGCATTTTTAACAGTGATCTATTTCACAAAAAAATATCAAACCGACATAAATATTAATTTAAAATAAACATAGGTTTAAAACCCAAGTTTAAAAACTTAGGTAGAAAAATTATATGAAGACGCAAGTTTAAAACCTGAGCTAAAAACCTAGGAGAATAGAGCGTTACATATATTTAAAAAACAAAAAAACAAACGACCAAAAACATCAGGCCAATATCAATAATGTGAATTAGATCAATATATATATAACCACAATCGTTACAATAAAAAAGCGAGGCACGTTTAAATAAAAATATTTTATAAACTATATAGGAAAACTCAGACCATGATTAAAAAACACATTCTATTAGCACTTATAGTTGCATATTCAAGTCAATCATATGCCACAATAATAAATGCAGAAACGTTTAAAAATTTAGACTATAAGAGTGCTGTTACAACAGCACATACACTATACAAAAATAATGAAGGGATAATGATAAAAGTATTACCCGATAGAATAGTTGCAACTTTCTCAGATGGTAAAAGTAGTTCTGTAGCAATACCAAAAGATCAATTCTTTCTTTCAATAGCTCCGTACATTAATAGTTCTCATCCATGTACGAATCATGTTTTAACAGGTTGTACCGGAGAGATAATAAATCAAACAATGAAAGTTGTCATGACTGATACTGACACAGGTGAAACATTAATAGACAAAAAAATGACGACACAACGTGATGGATTTATAGACTTTTGGGTTCCAAAAGATAAAAACTTAGCATTTAATATTTACTATGAAGCAAAAGACGGAAGCAAAAGAGTGGCGAGAGAAGTATTGTCTACTTTCAATAACGATAGAACTTGCATTACAACTATGAAACTTATTGAAAGTTAATATTTAAATATGGCTTGTAAAAGGACTGGAATTACTCCGGTCTTTTTTATATAAAAAAATGGAAATCCTTTTCCATAAAATATCATGCATTAACATGACGTGAGTCTTTGTGGTTTTCTTGGGAGCACCTACAAAGGAACTCAAGATAATCCTTTATCTGGTTGATGAAATTCTTATTAGTTACGACCAGTGCACGTGGGTTATTTTCCAACTACCATCCACTTGTTTAATTAACACAAGCGTTTCCATGGTCATCGAGTCAATACTTTTACCCTTATATTCACCTTGGGCGTGACTTATTGACGTTGAAATAGCAATGTCACCCGTAATCGTTATTTGGTGTTCTTTTGGCGTTATGGTTAACCCTTTTAAGTAAGCCATATCCGCAAGCATATGATGATTGGCATAATCTGTAAGTGAACGCTCTACTTTTCCACCTTCATAAATTTGAACATTGGCTGCTAATAACTGCCTAACAATAACCTCATTGCCCGCTTGTAATGCAGCATGAAAATGTTTGACAACATTGCCCGCGGCGGAATCAACACCGATAAACGCTTTTTGTTCTATCGGGTGTGTTTCATCACCATGGGCGAAGCTCAATGAGCTTTGTCCTGCGGACATCAGTAATACCCCGGTGGTTAGGAGCATTGTTAAAGGGCGATTATTCATTTTTATCTCTCTGTCAATTTATAGTGATTATCCAAGACTCATAGGACCTAGTACGCTCGAAAGTACCGCTGTAGTCGCTAATATCAGTACTGCTATTACTGCTTCTAATCCAATCGATTTTTGTAGTTTTTGTTTTGCGAGTGATGGGTTCGCAATCGTTAATTTCGGTACTAAAACCAATTTATGCCATGCTGCTATAAGTAAAATGATAGCCACCAAACAGAGCTTGATGGTGACCGCAATACCATAATCGGAACTGAATAATTCAGTGGGACTATCAAACAACATCCACACCATTCCCATGCCTGAAAGCAACACTAGAATGACAATCACTATGCCTAAACGACCAAATGTATCCATGACATTTTTAATCACGATGTTGTCATCGGTGCTACATAATTTCCATAATGGATAAAAAGCGCCTATCCAACTGCCAATGATCAACACGTGTATCAATATCAAGCCTTGAGCAAGCAATCCCAGTTCAGTGCTATGGCCAATAAAAGTAAACGTGACAGCAATTAACAGACTGCTGATAATGGCTAATACCGCAGAAAACTTTTTGAGATAGCAGTTCTTATGTAACAGTAAACCACTAGCCACTAGCATTAACCCAAAACCGATTAAGCGCCAAAGCACAGTTTGCCCTACCAGGGTTGGCCACAGAAAAGCATGCATCTGCGCATCGAACATTCCCATCAAGCCGTTTTCAGCAAAAGCCCCTATTTGCGCAAAATAATTGATACTAACGGCAATCAACCCCAAAACAGCACCTAGGCCGGTATATTTTGTAACGCTAATGCCGAGGTTCGGTTGGCCCTTAATGAGATATTGCATCAATGTGCCGCCAATAACGGCGGCAACACTAAGATAAATAACCCATTTAGATATCAACACCGATATGTCAAACACGGTTAATATCATGTTTACTCATCCACTTATTGATGTGCAGTGTGCTCGCTAGTCTCATGAGGCGTTGCACTGCGAGTGTTCATACCAGAGTTATGTAGCATAAAGCTCATGTTGCCTTTCATCTTATGACCGTCGTCACCCATGATCATCCAGTTAACTGTGTAATTAGCTGCGTTTAATGCTGGTAGGGCGAATGAAAATTCAGCTTGACTGGCCGCACTTGAAGGTAATGTTAACGGTACGCTTTGCTGCTTCTCATCTTGCATTGTTAATTTGACCAAACGTACCGGAGCCGTAAAGGTCAGTTCAAGCGTTGTTGGGGCTTGACTTAGCATGGCACCGTTAGGGGGCATAGAACTGCTCAGTCCGACATGAGCAAATGCTGAAGCACTCAGGAATAGACTTGTTACGACTAAAACGTTGTTAAATAATTTCATGATATTTCCTTTTATATTGTTTTTAACGATCGAAAACAGTTTACATAAATGATCAAATATTGGCTTAGCTAACATGTTGGCGCCAAGCTTATAATTCAGTGTACGAACGAGGTCTTAGAACCACGCTCTAAAACCAATAACAAACTGGGTTTCTTGTGTATCTTCCCCTTCATTTCGGCTGTATTCGGCGGTATTACCGAGTTTCTGACGCCAATCCACACCGATATAGGGTGCGAACTCTCGAACAATCTCGTATCTCAATCGCAGCCCTGCACTGACGTCAGATAAGCCTGAGCCTATTCCAAGTTCAGCATCGTCCTTACCAAATAAATTAACTTCTACTTCAGGTGTGAGTATCAATTTTTGAGTGATTAACAGTTCATATTCCGCACTCAACCGCATAGCCGTACGGCCTTGTTCACCGATGAATAAGGCCGCGTCAATATCAAAAAAATATGGCGCTAACCCTTGAACCCCAATCACAGCCCAATTACGGTTCGGCGTCGGTTTGATATCGGTTTTAATACCGAATTGTACATCCCAGTATGGTGCGATGGGCTTACTGTAAAGAGCCTGAATTTCAAGGTCTTGCTTATCACTATTTGAATATTCACCTTCGGTTTTAAGCCACAACTTATTCAAATCGTAACCTAACCAGGCTTGTGCACTAAACTGGGTAGGATCTTGCGGATCCACGCCTTTTTCAAATTGATCCAGCATGACTTTTGTTAATAGAGGATCATCATTACCGCCGGCAAACACAGCTGAGCTAGCCAATGAGGCGCTCAGACTCAACAGTCCCAATGCCACTAAATTCGTTTTATTCATCTGTATTCCCCTTATTTCACCACGACTTTTCTGAACATGCCTGGCATGTGGAATAACAAGTGGCAATGATATGCCCATTGCCCTTTTGCATCGGCGGTGACTAAGTAACTGATCTTAGAACCCGGCTGAACTAATACCGTGTGCTTACGGGGAATAAAATCAGGGTCGCCTGTCTCTAACTCACTCCACATACCATGCAAATGCATAGGGTGAGTCATCATCGTGTCGTTCACTAAGGTGATCCGCAGTCTTTCTCCGTATTCAAACTCTAATGGCGCGGCGTCCATAAATTTCACCCCATTCACAGACCACATATATCGGTTCATATTGCCGGTTAAATGCAGTTGAATTTCGCGGCTAGGTTGGCGCGTGTCGTAGGTAGGATGTAAGCCTTTAATATCGCCATAAGTTAATACTTTGCGATTAAATTGTTGTTGATGGTCACGCAATCCAATCCCGGGATCGTGTAAACCACTTTTTGGCGCATCTGCACGCATATCCACTTGTGGGCCGAACTCGGTGTCAATGTGTTTAATTTCATTGTTACTGCCAAAGCCTGCAAGCCCTAGTCCTGAGACTGTCGCTTTCGCAGCGTCCATGGCCATTTTGCTGTGATCCATGCCTGACATATCACCGCCACCCATAGCCATCTTGCTGTGATCCATGCCTGACATATCACCGCTGCCCATAGCCATCTTGCTATGATCCATGCCTGACATATCACCGCCGTCCATAGCCATCTTGCTGTGATCCATGCCTGACATATCACCGCCGTCCATAGCCATCTTGCTGTGATCCATGCCTGACATATCACCGCCACCCATAGCCATCTTGCTGTGATCCATGCCTGACATATCACCAGCGCCCATGTCCATTTTGCTATGATCCATACCGCTCATATCCATATCACTCATATCCATGCCCATATCACTGTGGCCAAGGACTGGCCTTGGATCCATTGGGGGAATAGGAGCATGTAAACTGGCATCTGAGGTAAGGTTACCTACCGTAAAGCCGGTGCGGTCAATACTTTGAGCGAAAATACAATAGGCATTATCAACCTCTGGCTCAATAACCACATCATAGGTTTCAGCAACACCGATTCGAAATTCATCCACAGATACCGGTTGAATGTTCTGACCATCACTGGCGACAACACTCATTTTGAGACCCGGTATACGTACATCAAATATGGTCATAGCAGAACTATTTATAAAGCGTAAGCGCACCTTCTCACCTTGTTCAAACAACCCTTGCCAGCCCTGTTGCGGAGGATTGCCATTCATTAAATAGGTGTAAGTTGAACCCGTAACATCAGATATGTCTCTGTCACTCATGCGCGCGTTATTCCACATCGAACGAGCGTTCCACGTATTGGCTAAGCCATTTTTATTCACGTCAGAGAAAAAATCCATTACCGTACGCTCACGGTAATTATAGTAATCGGCTTGTTTCTTTAATTTGGCATAAATGTTTTCAGGGGCTTCGTCAGACCAATCAGACAGCATGATCACATAGTCACGGTCATATATAACCGGATCGGGGGTCGCTGGATCAATCACAATAGCGCCGAATAAACCGGTTTGTTCTTGATAGCCTGAATGACTGTGATACCAATATGTGCCACTTTGCTGGACGGTAAATTGATACTCAAATGTTTCACCGGGTTTAATGCCATCAAAGCTAAAGCCAGGCACACCGTCCATTTCGGTGGGTAAAATAATACCGTGCCAGTGAATAGAGCTATCATGGTCGAGATTATTTTTTACTCTTAAGGTGACTGTTTCACCTTCTTTCCAACGTAATAACGGCGCGGGCAGTAATTGGTTTACCACAGTAGCTCGAGCAGATTTCCCGGTAAAATTAACCATTTTATAGTCAATTGATAAGTCAAACACTTTGCCAGAGAGCTGGCTCAACGATTGGCTTAACGCATTGGCAACGGCATTTTTAGGGAAAGGGATCGACATCAATGCCAACATGGCGGATGCACCAAACACAAACCGGCGTCGGCTGTTGTTGAGTTCACTGTTTGTCATTTGAATCATGGGTTTTATCATGTATTGCGATTTCATTGTACAGACTCCTCAAGCGAGTTCACTTGGGCGTAAACTTCACTACTGCCATCTTTTTTCAACAGTAAGACTTGATATGGCATAAATTTATCTTGGTACTCCATGCCAGGGCTGCCCACTGGCATAGCGGGTACGGTTAAGCCGATAGCATCTTTAGGAGGGGTGGCTAAAAAACGACTAATGAATTTTGCAGGGACATGCCCTTCAAACACATAACCTTGAGATGACACAGCGGTATGGCAAGATTGCATTGAAGCAGGAATGCCCTTTGACTGTTTAAACTCATAAAGGTTGTTAATATTGTGGGCACTAACACTAAATCCACGCTCACTAATATGCGTTAGCCATTTCTCACAACAGCCGCAATTAGCATCTTTATAAACGGTGAGTAATGGCTCCGTAGTGCCGGGCTCTGCTGCACGGGCAATTAATATCCCTCCCATAGTTTGCAGAATAAAAATAGTACCTATGACACGAAAAAAACTAATAGAATTGCGATATAGAGCAGACATAATATTGCCTCCAAATCAAATTTCGTCACATTAAACAACGCGGTTTAATGTCAGTTTATTAACCAAAAGGTTAAAAAATTGAAACTACATGATTGGCTAGGACAGCTAGCAAAAAAAAGGCGTAACTGTGCCTATGTTAGGCAAATATTGGAGGACGGTATAAAGAAGAACGATACTGAGGCATTAGTGCTGAGGTAAACATTGTTGCAGCATTAACTAAATTGACTTCTGATTTAAGCGTTGGCATCGCCATCGTTAAAGCGACTGATAAACATGATCCGACAGGACAATGGCACGCTTGGGCGCAGCAACTATCATCCGCACCATCACTCATATCCATGTTCATGTTCATTTGCATACTAGCGTCATGACATGCTTTGCCATTTTCAGCAGGCATATTTGAAGTCGTCATTGAATTCATTGGCATAGTACCAGGCATAATCACAGACGCAAAAGTTTGACCGACAAACGTCAGTAAAACAAACATCATGATTAAGTGGATTCTACGCAAAATATATCTCCAATGATTATCAAATAATAGTAGTGAAAAATACTGCATTTAGCAATGAAAATTTATTTGAAAAACATAATTAAATGAAAATAAAAATAACATTTTAAAATAAAAAATATGATAACAATCAATCCAATATAAAATCAGGGGCTGATCATACTCGATCGCTTTTTATGCATAACCCTTAAAAACAATGAGATAAGAAATAGCTTGATTGATCCCGCCAATGTGATCAAATAGGTCACTTTTTCTTTGTCTTTTGACCTATATATGCTCAAACATCTCGATAACATTACTGATTGCCGTTCCCATATAAATCAAGAACATGATGTCATTGACATTTGTTTTCTTGTGCTTAGTGCCGTCATCTCAGGCGCTCAAAGCTGGTCTGCTTGCCATGAATTCGGCACATTGGAATTGGAATGGTTACGGAAATACCGCCCCTTTACCAATGGTATTCCCAGCCAGCAGAGTATTGGTCGTATTTTTAGAGGAGTGTCGAAGCAATCACTGCTTGATGCACTGATGAGTTGGGTGAATGAGTATCGCGTCAATACAGGACAATCTTCTATTGCTATCGATGGTAAAGTGTTAAAAGGTGCCAAAGCATCAGCCTCAAGTGCGGCGTTACATATGGTAACCGCATATGATACAGGCTCTGGCTTAGTATTCAGCGCGAAATCAGGTGCGAGTAAAAAGAGTGAACTTAAACTTGTGCAAGAACTGCTTACGTGTCTTGATTTGAAATCGGAATTACTTACATTTGATGCGTTGCACTGTCAATCACAAACACTTGATTACATAGCAAAAGAAGGTGGAGATTGCATTCTGCAAGTAAAAGGGAATCAGCCCAAACTGTACGAGGCTCTACAGGCACAATTTACTGATTACATTGAAAATAACCCTGATGCAGAATGCTTTACCGAAACTAATAAAGGGCATGGTCGAGTTGAAAAACGAATAACGTTTCAATGTCCACTGAATTTACCCGCCGAGATAAAGATGAAGTGGTCTCAACTAAAAACATTAATCGCAGTAGAACGTCATCGAAAAGTGGGTAATAAAACCAGTATAGACACACATTTTTATGTCAGCAGTGCAGTGCTAACATCAGAAGCCTTTGGTAGAGCGATTAGGGCTCATTGGCAAACTGAAAATAATCAACATTGGCTTTTAGATAAGCTATTTCAAGAAGATAAGCAGAAAATGTATGATGAAGATGGCGCCAGTATCTTGGCCATTTTACGCCGCTGGGCCTTAAATCTGGTGAAATTACACCCAGCTAAAACCAGCCAAACTCAAAAATTTAATCGAGCATGTTGGAGTGATGACTTCAGAGAAGAGATTATTTTTGGAACTGGTCAAAAAGTGTAATCAGCCCCTGATATAAAATAACGATGCAATTTTTTATCTGCATCGTTATCCTAATCAACTAAATATTATCATTCCTCATGTATCAATTTAGTACGACGCCATAAAAAGAATACAACGGGGACAATTAATAGTGTCAGTATGATTGCACTAACCATTCCGCCGACCATTGGCGCAGCAATCCTACTCATCACCTCGGAACCGGTTCCAGTACCATAAAGGATAGGCAATAATCCAGCTATGATTGCTGCTGCCGTCATCATTACAGGACGTACGCGCATACCTGCACCTTGAATAACAGATTGAGTCAACTTTAGTTCATCAAATTTTTCTAGCTGCTGTGAACTATGATCAATCGCTTCTCTATAGGCTTGGTTTAAATAAACAAGCATAATGACGCCGATTTCGACAGCGACACCTGCCAATGCAATAAAACCGACTCCTACTGCAACTGAAAAATTGAAACCTTGTAAATACATTAACCAAATACTGCCCACCATGGCAAAAGGCAATGTCCCCACAATAATTCCACTACGGACCAGCGGGGGCATTTGAACGAAAACCTACGGTTTTGAATCCTGTGGCACCCTCGTAACCGTAGGTTTTCGTTTGATAGCCGTTAATCCCTGTATTTGAGGTTCGGCTGCATTCGGCCGGTAAAAGCGTTGAAATTAGCCACAAAACCTATAACACATTGATAATATGTAGGAATATCAATATTTTTTTCCACCTGACGTTTGTCGAATCGATGCTTCTCCTTGGCCTGCAGGGTCTTGTGGAAGAACCGACAAATTTGCCAAGTTTGCTCGTTTAGGGGCTGGCAACGATTTCTGCATTTGCAGCCAGACGATCAAAACACATCCATTAAATCGTTATAGCGAACTTTGAAGCTGTTTAAACTGCCCTTGGATCACTGCTTTTTCCTGAAGAATCACCTTATTCTCATCGGTCAGAAATGCCACTTTATCCTGGGCGGTTTTCAGTTCGGCTTTGGTGGTCTCCAGTGCGTGGGATAACACGGCCACTTGCTTATCGACATCTGCTTTCTGAGTGGTGAGCGCGGCCATGTTTTCCGACAATTGCTCATTTTTATGCTGGTATTCCCGGCACCTTGTCACGGCTTCTTCATACTCGTGTTCCTGGTTCTGGATATCTTCCATCTTTGCGTTCAAGTCGCTATTTAGCGCCGCATTGGCCCGTTTTAATTCATCGGCATTTCGTTGTAACTGCGCGTTGATGTCGAATAGCTCGGACGCTCTCGACTCAGTCTGTGCGAGCCGGTGTTGCAGATCCTGAATCTGATCATTTAACCCCTGGTTAACTATACGGAACTGTTCGCGCTCCTGCTGGCGGTCTTCGGCAGTGCGCTGCTGGTAATGTTCGAAATGATCGCGGATATCCCGGTTTTCCTGCTTGAGTTCGGCAACGCTTTCTTTCAATTCAGTGGTTCGTGCAAGAGCTTCATCCCGCTGGGACTCGGCTTTGGCCAGGCCGACACGGGCGTCTTCCAGGGACTTGTCTTGCTGGCTTTTTTTCTCAATAACACGTGATAGTTGGTTGTTCAGATCCTGTTGGCGAGCGGTAAGCTGCGCGATAGTGTTGCGGGCCTCGGTCAGTTCTTTTCGGAGTTCATCATTCGAAACCTTGAATTCGTCGCGAGCCTGTTCGATCCGATGGTCGCCCATCTGCTGCACCCGCTCATACAGGGACTTTACCACTTCGACGAGGTCGTTCGGTAGTCCACTGACATCGGCCGCCGCCCCATTGTCTAACCGCCAGCGTTTGAGCAACGGCGCGATGGTGCTTTTGCTGCCGGTGCCCAGGTGCTCGCGCACCCGGTCCACCGTGGGTTCCTGGCCGTGCGTGCTAATGGCTTCGGCGGCTTTGACAATATCGTGATAAGTGACTCCGGCACGGGCCATGGCAGGTTCCTCTCAGATTATTTGGTAATGTATTACGTAACACGTAATATAACATTATCTTTACTGTTTTCTAGGCTGCTTGAATATCAATTATTAACCAACGATAATCACACTTATCGTAGGTTAATGGATCTTGACGTAAATTTTCGACTTGTAACGCCGGTACATAGCCGCCTTTTGAGCGACATCGAAGGAAATCCTATTCATGAACAACAAACCGCCAAAACCGGCTAGCAACTTGCCATTACGTAATGAGGAATCGACCCTGATTGAACGTCAGGAAGCCGAATCATTGCGGCACTACCTCCAGGCAGCGACGTCCGACAACACGCGCAAAGCCTACCGCTCGGCCATTCGCCAATTTGAAAAATGGGGTGGTCGCCTGCCCTCGGATCGGGATACTGTCGTGCGTTACCTGCTGGCCAGAGCCGAATCGCTCAACCCCCGGACCTTGGATCTGCACCTGACCGCCATTAGCCAATGGCACCATTACCAAGGGCTCATCGATCCGGTAAGTGATCCGTTGGTCCGCAAAACCATGGAAGGCGTTCGTCGTACTCAAGGCCAACCCAAACGCAAAGCCAAGGCATTACGTTTGGAGCACATTGCCCAGATGGTGAATCACTTGCGGCAACTGCCTGACACCAAAAAGAAACAGCGGGATATCGCGCTGGTGTTGACCGGCTTTTTTGGCGCCTTTCGTCGTAGCGAATTGGTGGCCATTCAAATCGGTGATCTGGTGTGGGAACCAGAAGGACTTCTCATCCGGCTGTCTCGTTCCAAGACCGATCAACAAGCCATGGGCTTAGTGCGAGCATTACCTTTCGGTGCACCAGGCTGCTGTCCTGCTATGGCCATGAAGAACTGGATAGAATTGGCTGATATCAATGAAGGTCCGGTTTTTCGTCCCGTTAACCGTTGGGATAAGGTTCAACCCAAAGCACTGAATCCCGGTGGCATTAATCAATTACTCAAGACTCTGGGCAACGCCTGTCAGTTCGATTTCGTGCCGGACTTGAGCAGCCATAGCTTTCGGCGTGGCCTCTCTACATCGGCAGCGAGGGAAAAAATCGACTTTGAGTTTATTAAGAAACAAGGCGGCTGGAAGAGCGACGCTACCGTATGGGAGTACATCGAAGAAGGACAGCAATTCACCAATAATGCCTCATTTATCCTCCTAGAAAAGTTGCAAGCGCTTATAGACAGTCAACTACAATGAAAAGCTGCCTTTGTAGAGATAGGGTAATGATCACAACAAATACTTTAGTGAACCCATGGCGCGGCTCAGTAGCGATAACACCAGGTATCGGTGCGTTCCTCGGCGAGTCAGGAGACAATAAGCCCCATAAACATTGGGCGCATCAAATCGCGATCGGTTTAGATGCAAACGTTGAAGTCATTTCCAGCGAAACACGGCACAAAGAAAAGGGGTTATGGATACCGGCTGGAGTTACTCATCAATTGATAATGGCCGAGGTACTGTGTATTTATATCGATCCAACCCATGATATTTGCAAAGCCTTGCTGCCTCACATAAAAAATCCGTTGATGCAACCCATTGGGACACTCCGTGAGGAATTCAATACGGCGTGTTTATCTCGCTTTACTGCCACGGAAAACCTTTCATTCGAACTGGAGGCTTTCGAGCGTCACTACCGGCACGATCAAACATCTGATCCAAAGAGCAGATTGAGCCACATTTTAAAAGCATTACATGCCGAAGCCATGGATGGGCGATCAATCTCTAGAGCCGAGTTGGCAAAGAAAGTTCGTCTTTCCCCAAGTCGTTTTTCCCACTGGTTTTCCGAAAGCACCGGCTTACCTTTACGCAGCTATAAAAAGTGGTTAAAACTATTAACGGGGTTTGAGTTATCACGCCAAATGTCACTCACTGATGCGGCAATTGCATCGGGATTTTCCGATCAGGCCCATTTCTGCCGGTCTGTTACCGAGGCTTTTGGTGTTTCCCCGGCAGTTATTCAACGGCTTTTGTCAGAATAAACAGCACTTTCGTTCAATGTGGCTACGTGTAAACATGAGATGCTGAACACTCTCAATCAGCGAGGAGTGTTAAAATGATTCGTAGCATAACGTGGTTGGTTAGGCTCCTGTATTTGCCGTTGTTTTTGCTCGTCGGAAATGGCGTCGCTATCTATCTTGTTGCCGAGGGTTACAACCAAGGTTGGCTGGTATTTTTGATCTTGGTATTTATAGGAATTTCCTTCGCCACCGAAAAACTGACACCCTATGATCGTGCGTTTAATGAACCGCAACAAGATCAGCGACGCGATCTGCTTCACGCCTTTATGAACGAGTCACTTAATGTTATTGGCGTTGCTGTACTCCCGTTATTTGGTGGCTTGCTGGTCTTGGCACCGATATGGCCTTCCGGGTGGCCGCTGGCTTTCCAGTTACTTTTGGCGATCCTCATTTCTGATGTTGGCATCACCCTGGCGCATTTTGCCAGTCATCGCCTCTCTTCACTGTGGCGCCTTCATGCCGTTCATCACAGCGTAAAACGGCTATACGGTTTTAATGGTCTTATGAAACATCCATTGCATCAATTGATAGAAACCGTCGCAGGAACGACACCATTGCTCTTTGTAGGAGTGCCACAAAATGTCCTGATGTTGTTGGTGGTTGCAGTAGTGCTTCAGTTACTATTGCAGCACTCGAACATGGCGTATTTTACTGGACCGCTGAGGAGGGTTCTCGCAATCAACGCGGTGCATCGTTTCCACCACTTAAATACGGCAGAAGAAGGCGATGTGAACTTCGGGCTTTTTACCACCTTGACGGATCGCTTGTTGGGAACGGCTTATTTTGACTCTGAACGAACGATCGGTACTAAAGATCTTGGTATCGCTTCAACGCCGAATTATCCAGCTGACTATTGGCAACAGTTGATGCAGCCTTTTCGACGGGACAAGACATGAGGTTATTTAGTAATTGATAAATCCGAGAACACGCTCCACATGCCACAGCGGGAGCGTGTTCTCCACTTACCTCATTCCTTTGTTGTTTTCATGGTCGCTGTTATCGCCTTCATCATGAACTTGATGATTCCTACTACCTATGGTACTCACAATAAAAATACATACCCCTATGAATATCGCTGTATCAGCCAGATTGAATGCTGGCCAATGAGAATAGCTCCAGTGAAAATCAAGAAAGTCCACTACCGATCCACGCCATACACGATCAACCAGGTTGCCCAATGCACCACCAAGCAGCATCGAATAGCTCGCCGCTTCAAGCCGGGTTGGACGCCGCCGCATTGTCCAAACCAACCAAACCGATACGCCAGAGGCTAATGCAATAAAGAAATAGCGTTGCCAGCCACCAGCATCAGCTAGCAAGCTGAATGCAGCCCCAGGATTCATCATGTGTACGATATTAAGAATTGAGTTAATCTCCACGCGCTCACCGTACTCTATCGTACGCTCAACGGCATACTTACTCGCCTGGTCCATCAGTAATATCAAACCGGAAAGACACAGCCAACCACAAAAGGTGTTTGTCGGGTTAGAGTTCGCCATGAAGTTAATTTTCTTTTCCTCCAATCGGTAGCGCTTGCTCGACAGGGGTGACGTATACCCAACCGGATATGTTGGGTCCGATTTTCCCGGTTTTGCGTATGATAGCCGTCACCTCATCCACCTGATTGTCATCACAGACCAGAGATAATTGTACTTCTGAGATAACCACGCCAGCTTCGGCAGAATAGGCCAATTCCCGCTCCCCGAGGGGCTTCAAAGTACCCTTGATGTCGAGTAGCGATAGGTTTTTGTAACCCGCGTCACGCAGTGCGACGATGACATCAGCGGACCGAACGTGATGTATAAAAGCGGTAATTTGTTTCATGTGAATACTCCAAAAAAGTGTCGTCATTGCTGTTGGATGGATCGCGACAATCGGTTGGGTGCCGCGATCCTGAGGGTGTCACTGAGCGATCGGATCGCCGTTGTCATCAATCTCTTTTGGCTTTCGCCAAGCCAGTCGATAAAGGCCGGGAAGTACCAATAGAGTGAGTAACGTGGATGAGATAATGCCGCCGATGACTACCGTGGCCAGTGGTCTTTGGACTTCTGCTCCAGTGCTGGTGTTGAGTGCCATCGGCAAGAAGCCTAATGCAGCCACCAGAGCGACCATCAAAATCGGCCGCAATCTCAACATGGCGCCGCCCTGAATCGCCTGCTCGACGGATTCACCCCGATTGAGCTCATCTCGAAAGGCCGACACCATCATGACCCCCGTCAGTACAGAAACCCCGCATAAGGTAATAAACCCAACGCCGGCTGTGATCGAGAGGGGAATATCTCTTAACCACAAGGCGATAACGCCACCGGTCAGCGCCAGCGGTACGCCACTGAAGACCAATGCCGCATCTTTTGCCGAACCAAAGGTCATCATCAACAGTGCAAAAATCATCACCAAAGTGACGGGGACAAGCAGGCTTAACCGCTGCGAGGCCGATTGCAGTTGCTCAAAGGTGCCTCCATACTCCAGCCAATAGCCGGGCGGCAATTTCACCTGCTGCGCAACTTTGCCCTGAACTTCAGCCACAAAACCACCCAAATCACGACCGCGAACGTTCGCGCTGACAACCAGTCGCCGCTTGCCGTTTTCGCGAGAGATCTGATTAGGTCCAGGGGCCAGCGTGAGACTGGCCACTTCCCGCAGCGGTACGTAGCCGCCCTCTGGCAGCGGTATCGGCAAACGTTCCAACGCGCGCAAGTCGCCCCTTATGCCCTCGGCCACTCGCACCACTATCGAAAACCGCTGGTCGCCCTCAAAGATCAGGCCGGCCTCTTCACCACCCGTGGCGGCGGCGACTACGTCCTGCACATCGGCGACATTCAAGCCATAGCGATACATGGCTGAACGGTCGGCATTAATGGACAGAATAGGCAAGCCGGACACCTGCTCGACCTTAACCTCTTCGGCGCCCTCAATACCGTTCAATACCGCCGCGATTTCGCCGCCCGATTTAAGCAGTTGCGTCAAATCGTCACCAAACACCTTGATCCCGAGATCGGAACGCACACCTGAAATCAACTCGTTGAAGCGAAGTTGGATCGGCTGGCTGATCTCATAGGCATTTCCCGGCAACAACGTCAGTTTCTCACCAATTTCTTCTAACAGCTGCGCTTTGGTTTTATCAGAATCGGGCCATTCACTGCGATCCTTGAGCATGACATAGCCATCGGAAATGTTGGGTCCCATGGGGTCACTGGCAACTTCGGCCGTGCCGACGCGTGCGAAGTAGGTTTTGACTTCACGGATTTCCAGCACCGCTTTTTCCAATTGAAACTGCATATCCAGAGATTGAGTGAGACTGGTACCCGGTATTCGCAGCGCCTGGATGGCAATATCGCCCTCATCCAGATTCGGGATAAATTCCGTACCCATCCGCGTTGCCAGTGCGCCGACCAAAACCACAAAGATCAGGGCCGCAGACAATACGAGTACGCGAAATTTGAGTGCCCACGCCAAAACCGGGGCGTAAAACCGTTTGGAGTGGCGAACAATAAAATTGTCCTTCTCCTCGATATGCCCCGTCATAAACAGCGCCACGGCGGCAGGGACGAAGGTGAGTGACAGCACCAACGCAGACAGCAAGGCCATGATTACCGCCATGGCCATGGGCGTAAACATTTTGCCTTCCACGCCCGTCAAAGCCAGGATGGGTAAGTTCACCAGAATCACCACTAACACGCTGATCAGACTTGGTGTAAATACCTCGCGGGTGGCCGCAAACACCGTCTGAAGGCGCTCGTCCAGTTTTAAGGTACGCCCAAGATGGTGTTGCCGCCCGGCCAAGCGCAAGATACAGTTTTCGACAATGATCACCGCGCCATCCACAATCAAGCCAAAATCGAGTGCGCCCAAACTCATCAGATTGGCACTGACCTTGGTTTGCACCATGCCTGTCATCAACATCAACATTGACAAAGGGATCACCATTGCGGTGAGTAAGGCCGCCCGGACATTGCCGAGCATGACCAGGAGCACGACGACAACCAAAATCGCGCCTTCGACCAGGTTGGTCTGTACCGTGGAAATGGTTTTATCGACCAGTACTGTACGGTTATAAACCGGCTCTGCAACCACGCCTTCGGGCAGTGTTTTGTTGATCTCCAGCAACTTGGCCGACACCGCTTGGGAAACCGTCCGGCTGTTGCCGCCCAGTAGCATGACGGCGGTACCCAAGACCGTCTCCTCGCCATCGAGCGTCGCAGCACCGGTGCGCAATTCCTTGCCGAATCCCACCTCGGCCACGTCAGCCACGGTTATGGGTAGGCCGTCACGACGGGCGACGATGATTTTTTCGATCGCCGGGATGTCAGCTACCTGTCCGGGGGCACGAATCAGGTATTGTTCGCCATTTTTTTCGATATATCCGGCACCGATGTTGGCGTTGTTTTTCTCCAATGCCGCCACCAGATCATCGAAGCTGAGCTGGTAGGCCAGCAGTTTTGACGGTTCCGGGGTGACGTGGAACTGCTTTTCAAAGCCGCCAATGGTATTGACTTCGGTAACACCTGGAACCAGGCGCAATTGCGGACGTATCACCCAATCCTGCAAGGTGCGTAAGGCCGTCGCATCATACGGCTCACCATTTTCCATCAAGGCGCCCGGTTTCGCATGCACCGCATAGTGAAAGATTTCACCGAGGCCTGTGGCAACGGGTCCCATCGCCGGATCGATTCCCGAAGGCATCTCGCTTTTCGCCTGCTGCAAGCGCTCGTTGATAAGATTGCGGGCAAAGTAAATGTCCGTGCCTTTTTCAAACACCACGGTCACCTGAGACAGGGCATAGCGTGATATCGAACGGGTACTCTCAACATAGGGCAACCCCGTGATCGCCAGTTCTACCAGGTAGGTAATGCGTTGCTCCACTTCCAGCGGTGAGTAGCCTGGGGCTTCTGTATTGATTTGCACCTGGACATTGGTGATATCGGGTACCGCGTCAATGGGTAGCTGCTGATAGTTCCAGACACCCAGGGCGCCCGTTACCAGCACCAGAAACATCACCAGCCAGCGGCGTGCGATGGAAAATTGAATGAGTTTATCGATCATCACACACTCCTTCGTTGAGCGGCGATAGAATGCTGCTCCGGCCGATGGAATCCAGAATGTCTTTCAGGGAGCTATTAATCATCATCGCCAACCTCCCCTTTACCCAATTCCGCTTTCAAAATAAAACTGTTTTTGCTGACATACACTTCATCTGCGGACAGACCTGCCACCACTTCGGTTAGCTCACCGTCGGTTCGCCCCAAAGTCACTGTACGTGCTTCAAAACCTTCCTCACCCCGAACAAAAACGACAGGGTTATCCTCGACGATTTGCAAGGCTTCGTTGCGGATCACCATTGGAGCGGCTATTTCGGCGCGGGTGATTTGCGCGTTGACAAAGAGACCGGGTTTCCAAATGCCATTCGGGTTGTCGATCAAAGCGCGCGCCATAATGGCCTGATTACCAGTTTGGCCAAGCGGCGCAATATAGATGATTTTTCCCTCTGCGATATGGGTCGAATCGAGACTGAGAATGCGAACCCGCTGGCCTAATTCAACCTGAGCAACATCCTTGGGAAAAACCGACAGCTCCACCCAAACCGTTGAGAAATCCTGTACTACCAACAACGGGATATCCGTAGTGTGCTCGCCAGCGTTTGCATTCCGCTGGGTAACGGCACCATTGAGTGCGGATACTATCGAATAGGTTTTCAGACTTTCATTCGCTTCCACAGTCACCAGGGGTTCGCCTTTGCGAACCGGATCACCAACACTTTTTTTAACTTCCCGAATAACGCCGTCGAAGCGTGCCGTTACCGACTGTACACGCTCTGCGTTGGTGGCGACGACGCCATATACTGGCAAAACATCGCGGATGGTGCCCGAGGTAACGGTTGCCAGCGTAATGCCGGCATGTTTTATCTGCTCCTGGGTCAGCTCGACGTGGCCTTCTTCACCGTGCTCTTCCTCTTCTCCGTGACCCGTCTCGGCGAAAGTTTGTCCAGACAACAGGGTGATCGCAAAGCAACACGTAATTAGACGGATAAATGATTTTTTTAACTGGGTATTTGATTTCATTGTGGGGTTCCTGAAAATGTGTTGTCTTCGCCATACTGTGTCAAGGCCAAGGGCTCTGCTGTTAGCTGCTCAATTTCTGCACCATAGGTTAAGGCGGCTGCGGCCGCTTCGATCTGGGTGCGCCTGGCGCTCAATAATTCCTGCCGCGCGCTGACATAGTCGAGATACCCGTAGCGACCGCGTTGATAGGCCGCCTGAGTTTCTACCAGGGCCTGCTCAAGGGCGGGAATGATGGCGGTGCGCAGTGCCTCTACCGCGACAATGGCTTGTTTGCGGTTGTGAAAAGCCCGGAACAGTTGCGTGTGTAGATCCAGCAGCATTACATCGCGCTCTGCCAACACCTGATTTTTTTCGGCCAACGCGGTCGAAACGGCGCCGACATTTCGCTTGCCGGAAAACAACGGCATGCTGAAACCCGCTACCAACGCGGTGTCATCGGTTTCCTGCAAGCGACGAACCCCCACCGACCAACTGATATCGGCACTGGATTGGGTTTGAGCAAGGCGTATTTCTGCTTCTTTGAGGCGGGACTCTGCTGCGAATACTTCTATCGCAGGATTTTTTTCAACTTTGGCGTACAACAGGTCGAATGCCACGTCCTCGCCAAACTGGAATAGATCACCTTCCACTTTGTCAAAGTCCGGTGAGGTTACCCCCCACAGGGCAGACAACGACACTTTCAAATAAGCAAGCCGTTGCTGCTCCGAAAGCAAAGCGAGCTTCGCTTGCTCGGCAGCGGCCTGTGCCCGTTTGACTTCCGCCTCGGGTGTCGCTCCCGCCGTAGCCCGCTTTTTCACAATGCGTAAGCTCTCGCTCGCCAACTGGGCGGCCTCGCCAGCCAGGGTGACCTGCTCCTGTGCCGCTAGCACATCGACGTAACGGCGGGTGACTTCGCCCAATAAGGCCAAGGATTCCACCTGTCGGCTGGCATTGAGCACCGACCGACTGTGGGAGATTACGCCTTGCCGTGCCGCGCGCTTATCCCCCATTTCGATGACCGAAGACAGCGCAATGGTGAGTTCAGCACCACCTGCGCCGCTGAAGTCCCCAGTGCCCCCGACATTTTCAGCGTCAAATCCCAGCTCATACGCCGGTCTTAACCCGGCTGTTTCGGCCTGCCCTTGAAGGGCTGCGTAGCGGTAGGGAAAAACTTTCAAAGACGGGTTTTGTGACAGGGAGCGCTGCACCGCATTGGTCAGCGTGATCGTTGAGTCCCCAGGCTCGGCGCTAAGCCCCGACGAAGAAATGAAAAATAATAAACTGAACAGAATACATCGGCTTTTGATATTCCTCCGCCCCAAAGCGCCAGAACCCGGCGCAGTACGTATTGATAGCATATGGTAGATCCTACTTATTTAAGATAATTCAAACCGCGCGTTGCAACGATAACGGCAACACAGAAAAAACATAATCGGTAAAATCAGGCGATTGGAGGGCGGTACAGCGACGAGGATGGGGCCTCGGGAATGAGGGCTTGAGAGTCGTTATGCAACGAATGTTTATGCAAAAAGTTTGGGTGAGTCAGGTTACCGGATAAATAGACATGGCAATGGCAGCCATGGTGATGGCAATGAAACAGGCAGTCAGTGGACATATTCTGATCAGTGGGATCAGTAGCGGTCGAGCTATCCAGTACTCCCGATGATGAGCCATCGATGAAATCAGAGGAATAAGGGGCTGTATCCGAATAATTAATGGGATGCACGTCAGCCATAGCTGTCACTGATTGCAGTGCAATCAAGAGTAACAGCAGATAAGACAGTGCTTTTCGACTCATAAACCGAACATAACCCCAATGAAATGGAATAAACTGCGAAGCAGTCCACCCTTGATTACGGATTCAATCCCCGATTGTCCCAGCGCCTTTCGTTTACCTGTTATCCGCTTATCAAAGCGAGCCAGGTCGAGGATTTTTATTGGCGAGTTATCAAAAAAAGACCATTGCTTGTTGTTCATATTGTGCTCGGCTCAGGACTTGAGCTGCAAGATACGGCGCGCACCATTCAACACAATCAAACCGATGATAAGGCCAATCACCAAGTCTGGATAACGTGAGCCCGTCCAGGCCACCAATCCACCGGCAAGGATCACCCCTAGATTGGCAATCACGTCATTGGCGGAGAAAATCCAGCTGGCTTTCATATGGGCGCCGCTATCCCGGCTTTTGGCAATCAACAGCAGACAGGTCACATTGGCCGCCAAGGCAACAAGCCCGAAGCTCATCATCAAAGTGGAAACCGGTTCACTACCCAATACTAATCGCCTTACCACCTCGCCCAAAGCGCCCAAGGCGAGAATGATCTGAAGCCAACCGGAAAAATGGGCTGCACGCAACTTCATCCGCACACTGTGCCCTACGGCATACAGCGCCACGCCGTAGACGGCGGCATCAGCGAACATATCCAGGGAGTCCGCAATCAAACCAGTGGATTGCGCCCACCAGCCGACAGTAATTTCAATGACAAACATGATGCCATTGATTGCCAGTAGCCACTTGAGAATGCCAGCTTCTCTTTCTGCCTCCTGTTTTGCAGACGCCTGCGCACGGGCGATGGACTCGCTGGCGACGGGCATTGTACTGACAAGTCTCGCGCCCAGACCGACTGATTGCATTCTTTTTTTAATAAGGTCAGCGTTATCACCATGGTAGACACTCACCTTGCGCTTGGGGGTATCGAATTCCAATGTGACTTTAGGATGCACACTGTCCAACGCCATACGGATCATGCCTTCCTCTGAAGGACAGTCCATCTTGGGGACATGATACTCACTAACAAAGCCGCCATGAGAAGCGTCGTGTACTTCGGCAATTTGGGGAGTGTTCTCCGTCGCGTTATTTTGGCAATTGCCACCGCATGTGGTCGTCATAAAAAACCCTTGTTCTATCAAAGGTGGGCAGTTTAAACTCTATAGTTACTATAGAGTCAAGCACAGAGATTGAATAAATGAAGATTGGCGAGCTGGCAAAAAAGACGGATTGCTCGGTGCAAACTATCCGTTACTATGAAAAAGAACAGTTGCTGTGCACGACACAGCGTAGTGACGGCAATTTTCGACTTTACGATGAAGCTGCTGTCGAACAGCTGCTATTTATCAAGCTCTGCCGTAACCTGGATCTCAGTTTGTCCGAGATCCGCCAGCTACTCACATTAAAACGCTCACCGGGTGCGCAATGTGATCAAGTCAATCGCATGATGGATACGCACATTCAACAAGTGGAAACGCGCATTCAGGAGCTGGTTCAGCTGCGCGAGCATTTGAAAGTACTTCGCCGCAGCTGCTCCAGTGAAAGGACGATCGAACAGTGCGGCATCTTGCAAACGTTAACCACTAATCAGCATCAGAAGCGGTAACACTTACGCGCTTGAAATCGGACGCCTATGTTATCGGCGGTGATGTTGCGCGTTTTGATTTGGATAGTATTAAAAATACCAGGTAAACCAGAAGTACCGAAAGTTGCGCAAGCACGCCTTGCCAGGTGGATTTGACGCCAATCCAGTCAATCTCAAAACTCACAGGTAATGGCGTCATACCGATGATGGCCGCCTCCTGTAATGCCGACACAGCTTTGCCCATCAGGACAAATGCCAGCGCTAGCAGCAAGTAGGTGGTGGCTGAAAAGAATTTGGCGATCGGCAGCTTGACGGAAAAGCGAATCAACACCCACGCCAATATGGCTAACAGCAACAAACCGAGCGCAAAGCCACCACCAACAGAAGAATATTGGGTTGATACCGCCTGCGTTAACAGCGATTGATAAAATAATACGGTTTCAAACACCTCCCGGTAAACCGCCACAAATGCCAACGCCACCAGCCCCCACAAGGTGCCAGACTTAAGTTGGGTATCGACATGTTGCTGAATGTAGGCTTGCCATTGTGCAGCCTGGGTTTTGCTATGCATCCAGATCCCAACATAGAGCAGTACCAACGCGGCCAATAAAGCGGCAATTCCCTCCATGATTTCACGATTGGCACCACTGATCGTGATCAACGATTGAGCGGCGATCCAGGTGGCACCACCGGCAAGTAATGCCGCAATCCAGCCTATGTGGACATATTTAAGCGCATCCCGACGCCCGGTTCTTATCAAAACCGTCGTTAAGGCAATGATAACCAGCAATGCCTCCAGGCCTTCGCGCAACAATATGACCAGACTAGCAGTGAATAAAGTTCCTTCGGACAAGGTGGACTCTGATAACAAACGTTGTGCGTCATCCAACAAATGCCGCGTCTCCGCCATTAGCGCACCCAATTCTCCGTTTACGTCGGGGCGGCTGGTCAATTGTCGTAGTGCCATCATGTTGGACTCGATGGATTGGCGCAGTGCTTTGTCATGCGCATCGAGGCTGTTTTCAATCAGTTCAAAACCGTCCAGATAAGCACTGACGGCGAGTTCACTTGCGGTTGAAAAATCTCCCTTCTGATGCGCTTTTTGGGCGGCTTGAAGTCGATTCCATGTGATTGCCAAGGGATCTTGGGATGCCTTGAATAATGCCGAGGGGTTAGCGCGTAAACTCTCCAAAGCTTGTAGGGTTATATCAGGGCGTGCTGCTGCCAGTTGCAGTGGGTTGTGATTAATCAGCTGCAGTTTGGTAATATTCAAATCATTGTGAGTAGGTTCGCTGGATTGAAAAGCGAGTCCACCGACATAGAATGCCATTGACCAACGCTCTTGCTCCGTTAGTTGTTGAAAAGATGGCATGGCGGTGTCGTCAATGCCATTGGTAATGGCGTCGTATAAACCCAAAATTGATCGATTTAATGCCCGCTCTTTATCGGTAAAGTCCGTGGGTGCGGGATCGAGTTGTGCTGCCAGCACTCCGTCACCTTGACCAGATACTCCATGGCAAGATCCGCAGTTAGTCTCAAATACCGGCCGGATTTTTTCTTGAGGTAATATCCGTTCCGGCAGGGATAAATGTGGCATCAATCCCAACAATGTGCCGCGTAGGCTGGCACTCATTTGACGGATCTCATCAACACCTTTCTTATCATGGATGGCCCTCTGCAATGCCATTGCTTGCACTGCGAGTGACTCTGCATCAGCAGTGGCGGCCAGCGAGCTCTTGCTAACAATCAGTTGTGAAAACTCCACCATCTCCTGATATTCATTGTCATTAATTACCTGACCGTTTTTCACCGCTTCGGCATAATCAACGCCTATGTATTCAGCGAGCTGTGCCAGTTGCCGGAGTTGAGTAACGTTGTCTGGGATCTCAGCTTCATTCGCCCCGGCAGATAGAGAAAGTGGCAGCATCAGAAATATGATGGCATGAAGGGTGGCTCGTTTCAGGCGTTGCAATAACAGTGGGTTCCTGCAATCAAACATCTCGGTGTTCTCTTATTCATGAATCGCTAATGATTATTGATCGCAATTGTAAACTCTATAGCCGCTATAGAGTCAAGAGAAGTATAAATTATACCAATTCCATTAACTAACTGGTCAAAATTGCCCACGGTCTAGTACACAATTCTATCACTCTTGCTTTTTTCTCAATGAAGGTATTCCATGCGATAGAGCACTGTTCGACAATATCGTCATAACCACTAAAACAACGATTGGCCAACACATTTTGACGCAGCCATTGCCATACCTGCTCTATTGGATTCAACTCCGGTGAATAAGGTGGCAACTTGAGAAGCGTCAGATTATCAAAGTCATCGGCCAAATCCTGTTGATGCCAGCCTGCGCCGTCCATGATGACCAGCGCATGGCGCCCAAATGCGGTGGCGGTTGAAATCAGTTTTAAATGCTCGTTCATATATTCGCTATTGGCATGCGGGGCAATAATCGCTTGTGTCGCCCCCGTTGCCGGACACACGGCGCCATATAGATACGCTGATTCAAATTGTTGCTGCTTTACAGCCCTTGGACGGGTCCCTTTCTCAGCCCAAATACGGGTGGTGGTATTCTGTTGGCCAAAGCGGGCTTCATCTTGAAACCAAACGTCAATGCGATCGAGTGCAACGTGCCCAGGTGTGTTAAGGATCGTTGCCATCCGGAAGTTTTTTAAAAGCCTCTTGTATAGCCTCAGATTGTTTCGGGTGGCGAGAGCGAGTGGTAATCCATGAGAAGCCAAGTTGATGTAACAAGCGGTAGATATTCGCTTGCTTGAACATCACACCAAATTCAGACTGAATAAACAGGCCGACATCCTTGGCCATCAACCTGCCACCTTGTTCTGATAGACTTCTGTGCTGTACGAACGCTTTAAGCTTAGCTTGCTGTGCGATGGACAGTGTCGCAGGACGGCCCGGATTGGGCGCATCGTCAAGGCCAGTCAGCCCATGGGTTAAATAGGCGGTGACCCAGCGATTGACACTGGTTCTACTGACCTTAAGCATGCTTGCGATGGCGGTACGAGAATGACCTTCAGTGAAATGGAGTAAGGCAAGATAGCGCATACATTTGCGTGCACTTTTCTCCGATTTTACTAAGGCTGCGATGTGGGGATTATTCATATTTTGTATGATTAAAAACTGATGACCAATTAGATCACATAATTAATATAATTAGTATTACAGTCGATTGGAAACCGTTTTGATAGAGGGGCTTTACCAAGGCTCGCTCCTTTATCTTCCAGAGATCATGACAGGTGGATTGATACTGGAAAATTATCGACTTAACCGGGTGAGTGACATGCAGATTTGCGAGGTCCAATTAACCGCCACAACAGGTTCCTGTGTCTTTATTGCCTTGTGAGAACTGTATGGGCGGGCAAGGTACCGAGCCATAGGAACAGTACACACAGCAGTCACCGAGCTTCGGCTTCAATAAAACATGGCACTGTTCACACTCGTAGAACCACTGGCAGGCGTCCGTGGGCATGGTTTCTGTTTTTTTATGGCCGCATTCGGGACAAGTCAGCTCGGACTGCAAAATCACCTCTGACATCATGGTGTTTCCTTTTTTACAATAGTTGACGGATAACCGGCATTGGTGGTCGCTTCGACCAATCTGTCAGCGTTGGTCAGAGAATCCTCAAAGGTCACTACGGCTTGCTTATGCTCATAACTGACCTCGGCTTCTATCACGCCTTGGACCCTGGTCAGCGCCTTTTTAACCGTGATCGGGCACATGGCACAGTTCATGGTTGGCAGATCCAGCGTGATGGTTTGTGGCTTGGCCCAGGCCGAGAAGCTGGCGATGGTGAATACGAGACCGAGAATGATTTTCTGCATGGTTAGCTCCAGGGTGTTCATGCGAACAGAGGAATCCAGTGGGTACTGGTAACAAGAACCAGCGCGACGATTACCGCGATCCAGAAAACTATTTGCCGCCGTTTCCGAGTATGCGGCACAGCGCAGGCGGTTCCCGGTTCACAGGCCTCGACCGGTCGATGTATCTGCCAGCCCGCCCAACCGAACAACAGCATAACCAGCATGACGAATACGGGACGGTAGGGCTCCAGCAGGGTCAAATTACCAATCCAGGCCCCGCTGATACCTAGTGACAAGAGCAGGAAAGGCCCAATACAACACAGGCTCGCGCCGATGGCAGCGGTAATGCCACCGATGATAGGCAGCCTTGTGTTGGTGAATCTCTCTTTTCCCGGCATCGCCGACTCCACTTTATTGATCTGATGAAATCAGTGTAAATGCCGTACCAAAGTACGGAGTCAAGCCCAATGCCTTTTATTGACGAGGATCAGGTTGGAGGGATTCAACAATAGGACAAGCCGCATTATCAGGATTGGTCCGACACTTTGTGACGAGTTCTTCCAACACCTGTTCCAGGCGGTGTAGATCGTTAATTTTTTCACGCACGCTGGCCAGCCTTGCTTCGGCCAGCTCCTGGATTTCCGAGCAATGCGACTCGCCCAATGACAGCAGGTTGTTGATCTCCTCCAGCGTAAAACCCAGTTCCTGGGCACGTTTGATGAATAAAATCCGAGCCAAGGTTTCGTTTGGGTAAGTACGGTATCCCTCTGCGGGTTTGAGTGGTTGACGGATCAAACCACGGCGTTCGTAGTAGCGGATGGTTTCGACGTTGACACCTGCTGTCTTGGCCAGCTGGCCAATGGTGTGGTTTTCGTTCATGACCAGAGCGCTCCCAGCGGGACAGCAAAGAGATTGTCACCAAAAGCCGTCGTATGATCGCCATCGTAGAGCAGGACACCGATTTTAAAGCGCTTGCCGGCCACACTTTGAAAGCGTTTCAAGCCGGTAAAATCTTTCGTGCTCAAGGTTGCCGCCGCTTTGACTTCAATGGCAAAACAATCGCCCATGGCGTTTTCAATGATCACATCGACCTCCACCTTGTCCTTGTCACGGTAGTGGTAGAAGTTCAAGGGCTCCTCGATCCACACCGCCTGTTTGCGCAATTCGTTGTAGACGAAGGATTCCAGCACCAACCCAAAATCACCTGGCTGTTTCAGCAGGCGCTCCCGATTGAGGCCCCGCACGGCGCACATCATGCCGGTATCAATGGAGTGCAGTTTGGGTGTTTTCACCAGGCGCTTATATTCGTTGGAATGCCAGGCCGGCAGCTGTTCCACCAGAAACAACTGCTCCAACAACGCCATGTATTTTTTGATGGTCTGTCGATCCAGCCCAAGTTTAGCGCCCAGTTCGGTCAGGTTAACCAGTTTCCCGGCATAAAAGGCGGTGAGTTTGAGTAACTTGGCCATCAAATCGGGGTGATCGATATGGGTCAGATCGCGGATATCCCGCTGGATCAATGTACTGACGTACTGTTGATACCAAGCGGTGCTTCGCCGCTCATTGGCACGTTGCAGAGGCTCGGGGAAACACCCCGTAATCAACCGTTGCAGTAGATGATCCCGCACACGAATGTCCTGAGCCGAAGGCGCTTCCTGGTTCAGTAGTTTGCTTAAAAAGCTGGGGGGTCGTCCGTGGATCTCGCATTCGGAAAGCGTTGTCAGGCGAACCGACTCCATTCGGCCGGCCAGGGAATCTGATAGCCGGGGCAATAACAAGGCATTGGCGGAACCCGTCAGAAGAAAGCGACCGGCCGTGCGTTGTTCATCCACAGCCTGCTTGATGGAGACGAACAGTTCAGGCAGGCGCTGCACCTCGTCAAGCGCAATTCGTTTCGGTGGCAGATTACGGATGAACCCGACGGGATCAGCTTGTGCAATTTCGAACTGGGCCTGATCGTCTAGGGTAATGTATTCCCAGTTTTCAGCGCCCATCTCACCAATCAACGCCTTCACCAGAGTGGTTTTACCGACTTGGCGAGGCCCCATCACAAAGACCACCGGGGTGTCGCTCAGCGCTTCTTTGACATTGATTTCAGAATAACGTGGGTACATAAAATAAGCGCTCGGCTAATTGATGGTTGAAATTCGTCTATTCGTTATTTTATTATCGTCTATTCGTGATTACAATGCCGTCTGATTGTTAGATGCGACAATGGCGACTCACGAATGTAAAAAAATCAATAAAAACAACGCTATAGGAGTAGTTGGCGTGACTGAGCCCAAGTGAGAACCCATGACAGCCAAAGAGCAGTTCTTAACCAACCAGCAGCGATACCAGCCGTTAATGCTGCCACAACGATTTTCCGACGAAGAAATGGTTCGCGATTGGACGCTGAGCCGACGCGATTGCCAGGTGGTCAACAAGTACCGTAAGCAATACTGTCTGGGATTTGCTATCCAACTGTGCGCCATGCGTCTCTATGGCCGGTTTCTTAACCAACTCCATGATCTATCCTCCCGGGTAATCAGCTACCTGAGCAGTCAACTCGACCTCCCGCCCACGCTAACCGTGGACGTGCCCGAACGGGAGGCGACACTATTGGAGCATCGGAACAACATCCTCAAGTATCTGGGCTTTCAGCGGTTTGATAACAAAGCGGAAGCGGATCTGGACCGCTGGATTGAAGAACATGCTCGCCAGGGGCTGCTGCCGGATGAACTTTTTCACCGGGCAGAGCGCTACCTGCTGCTGAACCGTATTGTGTTACCCGGGCCCTTGACCATCGAACGGCAGATCATCCGTATTTGTAACCAGGTTCACACTCAGCTTTTTGAGCAGGTGTTTGATCAGATGTCCCCTGAACTGCGCGGTGCCATCGACGATCTGTTGCAAACCACAGACGGTAATCAGCGAACCTACTTCAACCAACTCAAAGAGTATCCACCGGCCGCCAAAATCTCATCACTGAAACGCTATTTGGAGCGCTATGACAATCTGGTGGCCACCGGCATTAATGAATTCGAGGAAAAGGTCATTGATACCGCTTTTCTTCACTACCTGTATCGACTGACCAAGCGCTACACCGCCAAGGACATGAAACGCTTCAAAGACCACAAGCGCTATGCCCTGATGGTGTGCTTCCTGTTAGAATCCCGCAAGATTCTGCTGGATAACCTGGTCAAAATGCACGATCAGTACATGACGGAACTGTGCCGACAAACCAGAAACAGTCACGACAAAAAGCACAAGGAATTCCGTAAACGCCAGAAGAAAGCCATCGATGCTGTGCTCGATACCACGCATGTTTTGCTGGAATGGCCGGAGGAACAGCCGTTGTACAAGAATGACTTATGGCAGCGTATTGACGAGAAACACTTGCTGGCCTCCATTGAGGATCTGCACATTTTTAAACGCCTGGAAGAACGCGGCTATTGCGATTTGTTGCTGACCCGTTACCCCAGTTTACGAAAGTATTTTTCCGACTTTATACGGTTACCGTTTGAAGTGGCGAAAGGTTCTGGGCCACTGATAAAAGCCATCCAGTTCGTCCGGCAGTTGGATGACGGCGATCTGAAAAAACTGCCGGAGAATACACCGACTGCGTTCATTCCCCGCGAGCTGCGTCGCAGCCTTAAAGATCAAACCGGCAACATCAATCGCAATGTTTGGGAAATGGGTCTTGCTCTCGCGATGAAAGATGCGTTGCGTTCCGGCGATTTGTATTTGCCACAGAGCAAACAGCATGTGTCGTTCTGGGATCTGACCTTGAACGAGCCCAACTGGGATGAAACCAAACACACTGTCTATACCGAGCTACAGCAGCCTTTGCCGCACGAAGTGCGTTCCGCCATTTCAACCCAGTTCCACGAAGCGGTGTCAGCAGCGCAAAAGCGTTTTGGACTGGATAATTTCGCCGAGATACACAATGGCCGGCTGAAACTCAAGCGTGACGACAAGCTGGACGTACCGGATAAAGTCAACCAACTGCAAAAGGTGATCGATGCACATATGCCCAGCATACGCATCGAGCAACTGCTGATGGAGGTGGATCAAATGACGCATTACAGTCGTCACTTTGTCCCTATCCAGCATCACCAGTCACGACCCAAAAACTTTTACAAAAGCCTGATGGCTGCCATTATTTCACAAGCCACAAACCTGGGCGTCGTGTCCATGAGTAACAGCGTCAATGGCGTTACTGTCGATATGCTAAGGCATATCCTGCAATACTATATTCGCGAAGAAACCCTGGTCAACGCCAGTGCTGAAATTGTGAATCAACACCATGAGCTGCCGTTGAGTGCGGTGTATGGCTCCGGTACATTGTCCTCTTCAGATGCGCAACGCTTTAAAATCCGCGCCGACAGTCTCTTGGCTTCATACTATCCCCGCTATTACGGCTACTATGAAAAAGCCATCGGGATCTACACCCACGTATCCGATCAATATTCCGTGTTCAGCACCAAGATCATTTCCTGTAGCCCTCGTGAAGCCCTGTATGTTCTGGACGGCCTGCTGGAAAACAACACGATTCTGAAAATCCGAGAGCACACCACCGATACGCACGGGTACACTGAAATCGTCTTCACCCTCTGTCATTTGCTCGGCTTCTACTTTATGCCACGTATTCGGGATCTGAAGGATCAGCAGCTATACCGTATCGACAAATCCGTCGATTACGGTGACCTCAACCATTTACTCACGAAAACAGCTGATCTGTCGATCATTGAGGAGCAATGGGAATACATGATGCGGGTGGTCATTTCTCTGAAGCAGAAAACTGCGCCAGCACACGTCATCGTTCAACGGTTGACCAATAGTTCACCCTCCGATCGCCTCACCAAGGCCTTTACCAACCTGGGCCGGATCATCAAGACCGAATACATTCTGCGGTACCTGACTGACAAAGACCTGCGCCAAACCGTCCAGCGGCAACTGAACAAAGGGGAATACCGGCACAAACTGCCGCGCTGGATATTCTTTGCGGACCAGGGGGAATTCACCACTGGAGACTATGAGGAAATCATGAACAAGGCCAGCAGCCTCAGCTTTGTATCCAATGCCATTCTGTACTGGAACACGATCAAGATAAATGACGTGGTTGAGCAGCTCCGGCAGCAGGGGGAGGATATCGACGACAAGACCTTATCCCATATCTCGTTATTGCCCTATAAGCATGTGTTGCCCAATGGTACGTACTTTATTGAAGATGAGGGGAAGGGGTGATTATTCGGAAACCTACGGTTACGCGGAGGGCCTGGGAGTCAAAACCGTAGGTTTTCGTTCAAATGCCCCCGCTGGTCCTGATCACCACTCTGACAGGTAAAAATCAAGCAAGGTTGGGGTTATTAATTCCACCGGAGGGCAAATCCCTTAACCGTCTGCAACAATTGTGTGCTGACTACAACCGCCCAGTGCCGACATTCACCGAAGCGCATATTGCGATAGTGCCCAACGCAGAGGGCCAAGAGGTGGACGATGCGCGCAGCAATGCCGATCAGGAATCTTTAGCTGATTTTATCGTTAGCCAGGTTGCACAGCTTGCTAACGATGACGAATGCCAAATCCACGCCTCATTAGCGGGGGGGCGTAAAACCATGACTTTTTATCTGGGTTACGCTATGACCCTATTCGCCCGCCCCCAAGATCGGCTAAGTCATGTACTGGTTGATGCTCAATTCGAGGGCTTACGGGATTTTTATTACCCAACACCCGCGACCTGTGTCATCAATGGCCGAGACCAAAATACCAATCTTGATGCTGCTGACGCTAAAGTCACCCTCGCAGAAATACCCTTTATCAGCCAACGTCAGAGCCTTGCGAAAACCACGCTTGCGGCATTTGCGCACAGTCCAGCAGATCAACCGCCGAGTTACCGCGATCTAGTGCGCTATGAGAACCTGGCACAGGATCGGGATAATCTGTCACTCACCTTTAACACCAAGGATCGACTCGTCGTGCTGGGTAGCACTCAAGGTGAGGACATCAACATTGATTTCAACGATGCGCCGTTGCAGTTAGCCTTTTTTGCGATGATGGCAAGACACAGCCAATTAGCCAACCCCATAAAACTAGTTCGTTCAAAGGACGCCAATAAAACCTATGCCCATCTATTTTTACAAGAGTTAGAGCGTATAGAAGGCCTGCCAGTCACGCATATGGCCACCGAAGCTGACTACGGTTATCGCATTGAGCAATTTAGGAATCAATTTTTACGCTCAACCCAGGACCGCACCCTCGATAGCCTCAAACAGGGCATGGATGCGCAATTTTGGGATGACCGCAAAAACCAACTCAAGCAGTACCTCAGCAAGCAGTTTCCGGAATCCATGCTTGATTGCTTGTTGCCAGGACCGGTATTCAAACCCAAAAAACAAAACAGAAATCAATTTGAACCAACAGCATTTGATGGCCGAAACCCACAAGGGGCGGCATGGGGGCTATGGTTGAAGCAGACTAATATTCATTTTAATGACCAATAACAGCGGCATACACTACAAACGGAGTTCAATTAACCATGGCTAATCGCCCACTGTTTACACCACATTCTGCGTCAATTAGCACCAAAACCCATTCCGTTGAGTTTAATTGGCATCCTGGTTTAGCCGCGTCCCAAAAGCACAAATCGGTTGCAGAATTGCATCAGTCAGCTAAACAGCAAGGGCTTTGTCGCCGCCCATTAGAGGTTTCAAGCAAAAGTCTTGAACCACTTGGAATTGCGTTGAGTGCGTTTAATCTTCAAGTACCACTGGGTAATGGTAAGCACACCTATGTTGAAAATGTCTTTCAGGCAGCAAAGGTCTTTGAGCACGCAGGGCCATTTATCGATTTGCTCTACGTCTCCCCATTGGAGGCAAAACGCGATCCCCGCTTAAAAGAGAATGGTATGCTGCAATACTTCCACGGTAATGCTGGCCATCGTTGGCCGTTGCAACCCACCACCCTGTTTTATGATTGGGTATATTTGAACGCTTTAGTTCGCAACCCGCAGCTGTGTGAACAAGTCATGGATTATGATGGTTTTACCGACATCGAGTTTAATCCCAACAAAAGCCTTAATTGTCAAGCTCAATCTGTCGCCTTGTTCATCAGCCTTACCCAAGCAGGGTTACTGCGTCAGGCTCTCGCCTCGCCGCTAGCCTTTACTGAATTAACAACCAAAGTATGGCGCGAAATTTCATCTGCAATACCGGAGCAACAAAGCTTATTATGAACTGCACACTCAGTTTGCTTAGGTTGACCGATTATCGATACTAAATAACTTAGTTGCTAATTGTGCGACATCACTTATCAGAACAATACTAAAGCGGCACACCACGGCTTTTGACTGATTAAGCCAAAATTTTAGATCATGTTACCCCAGTCATCGTGACTGACGCAGGGGGACACTATAAAGTTCTTATTCTTCTTGGTAACTCAAAATGAGCAAGAAATGCAAAAAGCTAAACAGGCTTTGATGTCGTTGTACCCGCTTATATCCGTTATTAACCAGGGCGATTTCTAGAAACCCGTTGCCATCATGTTTTCCTAAAAAGCGCCCTTCACTCTCACTTGCAACCACAAAATTACCGTCGTTAAACCCACAGCCCAAGACGGTTTTTTTCCAGCGGTTTTCAACACGCTGTGATTCTTCAATCGTCAAATCTGCACGATGAAACCTGAACTTTAAATGTCTATCTTTTAGCCCTAACAGCTGACAAAAGCGAATAAACATTCTTGACACTTTTGAGTTTGGGCACCTCAAGGCATAATCTTTTCCTGGAACGGCGTAATTTAATATCTCCATGCTCAATCTAACGTTCGCTAACGTTAACGGCTCAATCCCAACATTTTTATCGAATTTGTTACAGAGATAAATAAACACTTTGCTTGATTTGGCTAGATGCTCATCAGGCTCAGCCTCATTGTGGCTATGATTTAACCTTGGAAATGCTGGAATTAGTGGTAAAGGCTTGCCGACTCGCGGATAGAGCTGATGCACTTGTTCTGCATTATGAAGCAGTTGCTGTAATTGCTCCATAGGCACATTAAAATGTTGAGACGATTCAATAACTGAACAAACTTTCAGCGCATTGAGTGCTTTAGCCCAGGTGAGACTGCTGATCTCTATATTGGGTTTTATATCCAAAACAAACGTCGATAATGTTGGTCTAGATAGTGATGAGGCCAATGACGCAGGTTTAATTGCGAGTTTGGCTTCAATATCGCGAGTGTAATAAATAACCCTTTCAGCCAAACTGAGTCCCTGCTCTGGTTCTAGTAAGGATACGCGTCCGACACATTCAGATGTAAAATACTTAGTTAACGCAAAACGTGGCGTTAACTCAAGGTAATACAAGATGTCTTTAAGGTGTAGATAGCTGTTTAGGGTAGATTGAACATCTTTATGTCCCAAGAGGTGCGCTAACATGAACATCTTTTTGCGGGTATTCATATGATGCCGCAATCTAGTTTGTAGCCGCTCAAGATAGTCATGATTGAATAGCTCATGGTCGAACATCGTTAGCTGCGTTTTTCCCTGATTGATGATTTTTGGATTTAAGCGACACCAAGTCCAATTGGCAAAACTATGACGAAGATGATGAACGCGCAAACCATAATCTTGAGTATAATGCCGAATTAAATCGGTTATTAGATCATAAGCTTGATTGACCAATTTTGCGTTTTCAAACAAAAGAGCCTTTTTACTTGCTGTCGAATTTTGATGAATTTGATGCCATAGGCGTAATTTTTGAAGAGCAGATTTTGGCCAAAGTGCGTCTAACGGTAATTCACGACGAGCCGAAGTTGTTTTCAAAGTCCGATGTTTATTTGGTCGGACTGAAAGCTGTACATAATCAAATTGCTCATCATCTGGTGCTGATAATGCAAAAGATAGGTCTGCCCAGGTTAACTTTGCAGTTTCATTTCTGCGCAAACCAGTAAAAAAGCAAAAACACAACAAAAAATAGGCATATTGATAGATAAGTCCCTCTTCAACATGCTTTGTTAAATATTTCAATACTTCATCGATATGTGTGGCGGATATCAAATTAGCATCGACTTCACTGGAGCTGCCCACAACATCAATATCTGATAGGCATAAGTCACGAACTAGGTTGGTCTCAATTAAAAATTGCGCGAAGTAATAGACATATTTTTTTCGTTGAGCTGAAGTAAATAATTCAGCGGCTTCGTTTAGCTTATTCGCCCAATCTTCACCGGATAGTAAACCGATGTCAGAGGTACAAAATTCTGTAAGAAATGGTTTGCTAAAACTTTTCACGTAATCAACCGTAGTTGATACTTTTAATCGGTGCTTATAAGTGCCACCATTTTTTAACAATGATAGTAGCCATGAACATAACATCCACAAATAGGGATTAGCGGTGACTTCAGATGACTTAAGCACCTCACTTATAAAAGCGATACAATTTGCACGTGGTGCGTTGCTTTCATCAAGACCGCTTAACCTTAAAAAAATGTCATCGAGTTGCCTTAAGGTGACATCGATAGCGATAAAGCTGTGGTGTTGGTTGATAACCTTCCGCCATGGTTTAAGTTCATTTGCCCCTTCCCGCATTGTGCCTAAAAGATGGGGTGCTGAATAAAGACATGCTTTATCGGTTAGAACACGCATAAAAGCATGTTCTGGTAATGCCTGACTGACACTGGGTAAAAAGTACATTTGATACTGTACAGGCCCGTAATGGATAACATTGTCGATTTTTCGTAAAGTACGTAATTTAAGGATCGATAAATCTGACCAATCAAATTCTGACGTTATGTTTAAATACTTAATAATGCACGCAGCTATTTTGATTGAACCTTGCTTCAAGCTAGACAATTGTTGCAAGGCCATGACCGCAACATCACTCAATACAAATCGAGTAGACGCGGCGTTAGTCTGCTGAGACTGCCAATAGCAAATGCCTCCTACATAAAAAACATTGTTTGGGGTCTCCAGTATTGAGAGTAGTTCTTCGGTTTTGCTGACATTGACAGTCAAATAGACTAAAAGTGCAGCCCGCCCTATTTTTTGTTCTGAAGTCAGTGTTCTGTTTGGTGTGATGAGTTCTTTATCTAAAAGTGCATAAATCCTCTCTACAATTGGCAACTTTACAAGTTCTACCGGCGTTAATATGGGCTTATCACGCTTTAATGTCACGATAGCCGGTATATTAGGAGAATCAATGCCATGATGTTTTTTTGCGTAATTCAGTATTGACTGCAATATCAATAACTGAACTTGTTTATTCAGGACCGCAGGTTTTAATTGAGCAATTAAATCCGTTAGCTCCTCAGGCAACACTTTTGTTTCTGACAGTATGAATCGTGTTTTTACATGCCCAAGTAATTGTTTATACGATAAAAAAAACGCATCTTTAACCTTATTTTGCTTTTCCTCATCAATCGTATGGCCGTTTTGTTTTACGAAAGCATCAAAAACTTCGCGGTATAGAGGATGTAACTTTCCCTGGCTATAGAGCTGATTTATGAAATAACGGATTTTAGTGGTAGCCATCCTACCTCCTCAAATAACTCATCAAGCACGGGAACGATATCGTTGATGGCTTCTACATGACTTAATGCTGAATAATGGCCTAGCGGCACTTCACCAGCTTGCCAATGACCCATTTGAAAGTTGATCAGCTCAGGCGTGATATTTTTCTCAAGTAAGTGCGATTTTAACCAATGGCGCCCTGCATTAGAGGGAAGCAATATTGCATCTCGGCAATAATTGACGAGTGCTGACGGAGATAGATTCTGGGTAACAACACTGGTTCCTTGCTGATGAAAAAAGAAGAACGGGCCTTGTTCCTTACGTGAGTTTCGAATGACTTTGTACCATTGAGATGCTTGCGAGTAATTAAAACTGAGCACGTGTTGATCAACATCCACTATGCGATCAATCCTACTGCATAACTTGGGCATCAACACCCGTAATAATGAACGTAAACATCCTAAGTGACGCTTATATTCTTTAAGTTGTGTTGCTAAAGCAGTGGGGACTGCAACTATCCGGGAGTGGCTGAAGTCTGAATCGTCTTTGTCACTTATACCCATTAAATTTAACGATGGCAAAAACAAGGCAAATGTCGGTAACGGATTCCAAGCCGCTCGATAACCCGTTCCAAATAACAACATCCAGGCAGTGTAAGCCGTAAACGCATTATGATATTCGATGATATCAATTAATCGGTGCTGAAAACTGGGTTTAGATGACAAAACACGTTGAGTTAAAGAGTTAATTAAAGTCGATACCACCGTTTTGGTTGGTGTAAATGACGAGCCTATAAATTGTTCACATTGGCTCAAATGACGTAAATCGAAGAGTGAGATTGACAACGGTTTACCTGAGTATAATTCAATGTCTTGTTCAACACTTTTCCATAGTTTGTCGAGTTGTTGACTCCGGGCATGATCTCTCAGATTTGCATAACTTCTAGCCACGCGAGTCGTGTACATGTTTACTGCATAGCTGTAGTCGATATAAATAGGATCGATAACATCCGTGGAGTTGAGATAATAACTAGTGAAGTTGACGAGGCGACGAACACTTAAGCGACCCGAGCTGTGCCGATCTGATATTTTCTTCAACTTTTTTGCAACGTTATCGATAATAACCTGAGTATTCTCTTCGTTAATGATTGGTCCATTGGCTCTTGCTCCCATGTTTTTGACAATCAACTTGAGTAAAAAGTCAGGGCATGCTGTAAATACATCTTCTTTAACTGGCCTTAACCCAACATTATCAAGCTTAGATTTGGCTGAATGGCTGACATAGAATAACCACCAACCTTGTCCAAATTCATCGATGTACAGTCCTTGTTGTTTTGCACGGAGATCTGTAAACACGACCAAATTGTGTATATCTTCAATCGATTTACTCAATAACATCATCAGCCACATCACAATTGCGGTTTCAAGGTTGACAGGTTGATTGGCTAACTTGATCAGTTTATTAATGAGAAGATTTAGCTCTTTTGGCATGAGTAACTGAGTATTTTGCAAGCCCATGTTATGAGACCGACGAACACTCGCGGTTACATCAATTGCGGTTCTACTTTGAACATGTTTATTGAATGGGATCGCTGTATCTAATAGTTCGGTTTTATCTCGCTGTGTGTTGACTTCACGATTGTTAACGACAAAAGTCTGTGCTGCATATTGGTCATCATCATCTAACCCGTCACTATTGGGCAACGAGGGTTTGCCAGGAATTAATGCAAATGTGTCGTCGTGAGCCCCTACAATGGGAATCGCAATAGGATCTTTATAGCGTTTTGGGACTCTGTCGGAAGGAGATCCTCTGCGAGTAAAATGCTTAGGTTGTTCCCAATCATTATAAAAAAAATGACACAGCATTCTTAGATAGTTTTTATGCACTAAATAGGGCCAAGTCTCTTTGCTGATAAGATATTGGTCAATTTGGTTGGCAATAGAGATTGGTGAATCTAACGCTGTTTTGGGTATCGACTCACGTACGAAATTGAACTCAGCAACATTCGTTTTCATAAAGAGCCTGAAATTGGCGCAGGCATCCTCTTCCCTTGTGGATGACGCTCTTGCGAGGTCATGATCTCTGAGGGTATCTAACACAGAATAATAGTGCTTTATAAATGCAGCCAATAACTCACATGATTTTATCGTGAAATGGTATTCATGAGACTTGAGCAATAGAACATAAAACGGATATTCACTACACCAACCATTTTTATAACTATTTCGATGGTATTCACTGTTGATTGATTTATCATCGGCTTCAAAGCTGTAGTTGTGTAAGGCATCGAAAATATAAGGTGCTAGGTGCAAATCTTTCATTATGGATTCAGCAGAATGAAATGAATGCATCCTTACACGAACGACTAAGTCAATAAGTTGTTTGAAACCTCCGAGTGATTCAGGGGCAAATACTCGTTCAATCAGTTCTTCTAAATCTTCGAGTACTTCATCTTTGCCAATACCTAGCATCATATGGTCGCAATAACGACAAATGTGCTCATGTAGGTGCTGTTTGAGTTTTGTCATTTTAACTTCACGGTCTTCGTACTGATGTGTAACCACTCACACAGCTGCGTTTTGGTTTTGATCATCGGAAACAGGGATTGCCATTGCGGAGAATTGAATACGGATGGGTTAGCAACTGATGTAAACAATGTTGAAAGTGTTTGAGTAATTGTGTCACCCGTGACATCAACAAACTGTTTGAGCAATGGCCGGACAAGATCATTAAGTATTAATAAACGAAGAATTTCTTTATTTGGACGTCGAGGTAAAACGAGACAAGGTACTAGTGATTTGTCATTTACCGTATAAATTTTACAGAGTTTTTGAAATGTCAATAAGCCAGAAATCAAGCGATAGTAACCCGCCTCTGTTTTGCTTACCAATAAGGGGGCTTGATAGGAATCCAATAGTATCGAGGCTGATGACTCAAAGCCGTCATCTGAGCTTGGTTTCAATGTACTAAGTAGATTAAAAGACTCACAAAAAAATTTTAGCTCTCTGTCTAGTTGTATTTGATGAAATGCAACTTTCTCGAGTTTTACATCAACTAGCAACCTATCTAAGCTTGCCTTGAAATGCTCTGCATGAATGTTCATCACTCACCGTCCATTACGAAATAGTGGTCAATTTCGACATTGATAGCTTGTGCCTATTCCGTGCCAATTTCAAGAATTAAATATAGGTAAAATCTCTAAAAACTGTTAGTAAAAGCAAGTGGCGGCAGAGATTAAAGCCATGTTAATTAGCAATTTAATTGATTATTATGGGATTTATCGGTTTAATGTTAAACGTTATATAACGTCTTGACATGGTAGGGGTCGGTGGTTCGAGTCCACTCGGGTGTACCACTCTCTTCAAAGAGTATAAACTTTGACTTCTTATTAAAAAGTAAACAGTGCACCCGTAGCTCAGTTGGTTAGAGCACTACCTTGACATGGTAGGGGTCGGTGGTTCGAGTCCACTCGGGTGTACCATTTCTTGCTTTAACTCTCTATAAAATCTCAATTTAATATAATCATCCATCAAGATACTTAATTTTTGTTTGTGCCTAAGAAAAAATCTTCGTGCCTGTTCATAGTTTTTCCATAAACATTCAAACATGCACCTCCCTTCGGCTATACCTAATTTTGCCTCTATTGCTTAATCAAGATTTACCGCAATTTCCCTCAAATTTGCCGTTTTTCTACATTTGTGCCCATTTCGTGCCAAACCTGTTGGCACAAGATGCTTTTGACGATTTTTTTGTTGACCCCCACCCTAGTTGGCACACAACAGCAGCTTAAAATTCAAATCAGCTTGAATCTAGCAAAGAAATTATCCGAAAAATGAATAAAATTTTTGTTTTATCTAAATGTTTGGAAGTGAAAGTCGATTAAAAAATTGAATAACGATTCTTGTTTCTTAGTAGGCAAAAATAGGATTGTTACGGACTAATCGGTGCGACACAACAGTGAGAACTAAAAACGACATTACTTGTCATTTTGGTGAGTACACTATGTTCATTAATGAAAATTGACGATGAAAACTGCTTAAGATGAAAATATTTTTGGATGATGAACGAGTCGCTCCTACTGGCTGGCTACAAGTTCGATGGCCAGATGAGGTTATCTCCTATTTAGCCAAAGGCATGGTAACCGATATTAGTCTAGATCATGATTTAGGAGATGATGCTAGAGGTACTGGCTACGATGTGCTGCTTTGGATTGAGCAAGCTATTGTTGATACAGGCTTTAAGCCTCCGAAAATTAATGTACATACGAGTAATCCTGCAGCAAGAATAAGAATGCTTGCTGCAGTAGAACAGATCAACCGCTTAGCTGAAATGAAATCACAATGACTGTACCTACGGTTGCACCTTTACTTTTATTGTCCGGCGATCCATTTCATCTGCTTGGCCAACTTTCAGCCTTTCATAGTCTGAAGCTAATTTGTCGGCTCAAACAAATCCTGCCAGCTCACGTTGGTCGAACTGTCTCGAGTCATGCTGGCATCCCCATGATCGCAGCAGATTTTGAATTGCGGATCATCGCAGAGGCATATAATTGTTTTGAGAATTTTGATGTTGAAATCTATTTGACGTTTCAGAGAGATCGCGACGCTTGGATGCATTATCAACAGAAGGCTAACGAAATGATTAAGTTAGGTTATTCGGTGTTAGTAACGGCTGAAGTCTATAGCCACATTGACGGCTCGATATGTTTGTATGATCCACTACTCACACCAACCGATATGCCTTTTATTCAATAGGACTGACAATGAAACTGCTCCATGTTTCCGATCTGCATTTCAACCAAGTTCAAATGCTATGGGTTACCGACATTGCATCCGAAGCTGACGTTGTTTGTCTAACAGGTGACTTCATTGATAGTCGATACAACTGCCCTACACCAATCGATGAGCAAGTGGCCGTTATCTCATGCTGGTTAAAACAGTTCAATCGTCCTATTTTTGTATGCTCGGGCAATCATGACCAATTAGGTGATGAACTCAATTCAACCTGGTTAAGGGAAATTGAGGGGATCTACGCAGATCAGGCTATAGCCTCAATCAATGGGGTGATATTCGGCAGCGCGTCATATGGTACATCTGACTTCACACCATTTTCTCGATGCAATGTACTGCTTCACCACGAGCCGCCTTCAGGGCTTAGTGTCGCGAAGCAATCGGGGAGAGATTTTGGCTCAAGGGACCTAACAACGGCAATTAAATCAGGCACCTTGTCTCTTGTATGGTTACTGACAGGTCACGTTCATCAACCAGAGAAATGCGCCTCCAAATTTCGCGGGTGCAGCATTTCAAATCCTGGAGCCAACAGTAAGAGTGAAGTCCCTAATCATCATTGGATCCGTATTTAAGCGTGCCTCAATGCTCAGAAGTACGTACAAAACTGTTCCATTAAAAAACAATATATAACTCCACATTGCGATTAAAAATCATGACATCTTAGGAGAAGTTATTTTGAGTAAACCAGAGATTGATCCAAACCATATTGTCGTTTTTACTGGAGCAGGAATATCAGCGGATCAGCTAGCGACATTTACTGATGATAATGGACTGTGGTTGAAGTATCGGGTTGAAGAGGTTTCTTCTGCTCAGGCCTTAAAAGCGTACCCAGAAAAAGTTATCGATTTCTATAATTTCCGCAAACAGGAAGTGTTGTCAGCACACCCTAATCCAGCACACATTGCCATTGCCGAACTTGAAAAAAAATACCGGGTTAGTGTTGTAACCAGTAATGTGGATAATCTTCACGAACGAGCAGGCTCAACTCAGGTTTATCACGTTCACGGAAGTCTATTTGAGGCTCGGCATTTAGAGAGTGATGTTTCATTTAGCATCGGTGATAGGCTTTATTCGCTCGAGAATAATGAAAGGCCTCACGTCGTTTTATTTGGGGAGCAGGTTCCTAATCTTTATGAAGTAAAAAAACTATTTAAAACAGCATCTAAGGTTTTGATTGTTGGCACTTCCCTTACCGTAAAGCCTGTATGTAATCTTCCAAAATATGCACGCGGAAGAGCAGAAAAAATTCTAGTCTCTAAACATGTCAACAAACGACCTTATGGTTTTGAGTTCATCCCCTTAGATGCAATTATTGCTGTACCGCTGATAGTAAAACGCTGGCTTAATCAACATTAATGGCGACCAACTCGCTCCCCACCTACTTTAGCCAACATTGTTTCCACGATATCACTTGATGACCATTGGAAAGAAATGATGGATTTTTCGATTTTGAAAAATCCATGTGGCATCCCCTTGGAAATACCGTAATCATCCAGCATGGATGCAAAGACCCTATCCAACGCGATTTTTGATTCAAATGGCACATTCTCATCACCATCAACCAAAAGCCACTTTTGGTAACTTGCATTTGAATAAGGAGGCTCTTGGCTACACGTACCAATAAAAATATATCCATTCATACTGGCAAGTGTTGGACAGATATCCAGTATCTCTTTGATAACACACGTTACCGATTTCATATCAGGCTCCGATTGGGGGTTCATTGATACTACTTAGAGATACGACATCTAACGGCTAAAACAATTCTAGAACCATGAATGACATTATATGACTCTGGTCAATATATCATAGCCGTTAGTTATGAATAATAGCGAAATTCCCTTCGAGGTTATGGTGTTACATGCAAGAAAATGATCCCGCAAACGAGCGCCGTCGCAAAAGTGCAATTTTTAGAAATTTGTTTATGTTGGATAACCTTCCCACTTTCCCTGCTCGTGGTATGACCTTGTCCGAAATTCATACCTTACTGGAAGATGAAGGATTTGAACTGTCAATGAGGACGATTCAAAGAGACCTTAAAATGCTTTCTGCATGGGCAAACCTAGGATATGAGGACGATGACCTAGGATATCGACGCTGGTTCAGAGATTTAAAAAAGCGAAATGTGCTCGATATTCTTCCCACGTCAGAAGCATTCATGCTGGTACTGTCGGAGCAGTTACTACGGAGAGTATTACCGCTACATCAAAGTGATAAACTTGAAGCATGGTTAAATCAGGCCAATGTAACGCTATCCTCAAAACACCTCTATGTGAACTGGATGAAAAAAGTTCGGGTTGTCTCGGACAATTATCCCATCATCTACGATGAGCAGCACATTGACGAGCAATACCGAAAAATCATCTATGAGAGTGTACTTAATGAGAAGGTCATCTCTATTGGCTATCAGTCGAATGAGGTGAGTGACATAAAATATTACACTCTTAATCCATTAGGTTTAATTATTAGGGAGCAAAGCCATTACCTTGTAGCCACTAAGGAAGAGTCACCAGAGGTGCCTCAGCTATTCCTTTTCCACAAAATAATATCAGTCCAAAAGGAGTATTTGGGCATTACCAAACCCAAATCTTTCACTCTTGATGAGTATTACACCAAAAATCCAACAGGCTGGTTCTTAGAGGACACATTAACCACAGTAGAGCTAAAAGTTAAACATTACGCTCTGGATGTTGTTAAACACAATAAGCTTTCCATAGACCAACAGCTTGAACAGATAGATGAAACATGGTGGAAGGTGACTTTTACTTGTTATCCAACATACGATCTCATCGGTTGGATCCTTAAATTTGGTCAAGATGTCGTGTGTTTATCTCCTACTTCACTAAAGCAATTTGTGGTCAAACGATTACGAGCCACTATTGAAAACTACGAGTAAGCATTATGGATAATAGAGTCGAATTAATAAACAAATTGAATGATCATGAACACTTTCAAAAATATCCTCGATTAACACCATGGGTTGGGTCGCGGTACTCAGAAAACAAAATCCTGATTATTGGTGAAAGTCATTATTTGCCCAAAGGGGCGACCTACCATAAGGATGTCGAAAAATGGTATGCAGGGAATGAATTGGCGCTTGAAGAACACATCAAACATCACTGCCTCAATGAGAAGAACGGGATCAGCTACATAAGCACCTCTGGTATTCTTAGGGCTCGCTCAACGGATGTATCACCTGAAGAAAGAAAATCATTCAAAGCCAAAGGCCATACTATTTATCGTAATCTGTTAACTTGTAGTGGCATAGTGAATTTGGCCACCTAATAAGAAATGTTATGATCCCCTCATAACCCATTTAGGTGACAACATGAATAAAAGTAAACGTGCACGATATAGCGCTGCGATTAAGCTTGAAACCGCTCAATTAGTCGTTGATCAAGGTTACACACAAGAAGCGGCGGCGAAAGCCATGAACGTGGGTAAATCGACGGTCAGTAAGTGGGTAACACAGCTTCAAATCGAGCGCCAAGGGCTTGCGCCTAAAGCCTCACCCATGACACCTGAGCAGATTGAAATCAGGGCACTTAAACGTGAAATTGAGCGCATCAATCTCGAGAAAGAAATCTTAAAAAAGGCTACTGCTCTATTGATGTCGGACTCGCTGAACAATTCTCGATAATCGAGAAACTCAATCAGAGCAACAAATATCCTATTTCAGTGTTATGCCACGTATTCAACGTGAACCGGAGCAGTTACCGTTATTGGATGAGCCGCAAGCTTTGTGTAACACCAGAGCAGCGGCTTTTAGAATGTGAAATCAAAGCGATACATGCTGAGAGCAAACAGTCTGCGGGTGCGCGAAGTATCGCCACAATCGCCTCTGAACGTGGCTTTGCATTAAGTCGTTATCGGGCAACGCGGTTAATGAAAAAGCTCGGATTAGTGAGTTGCCAACAACCCAAACACCGTTATAGAAAGGCTGAAAATGAGCATGTGACTATCCCTAATGCACTCAAAAGGCAATTTGCAGTTGTCGAACCGAACACCGTTTGGTGTGGCGATGTGACGTATATTTGGGCGGGTAATCGTTGGTGCTATTTAGCGGTTGTACTGGATTTATTTTCGAGAAAGGCCATTGGTTGGGCGATGTCATTTTCACCGGATACTGAGTTAACGGTAAAAGCGTTAGAAATGGCATTTGAATCAAGAGGAAAGCCTAAAAACCTGATATTCCACTCAGACCAAGGCTGCCATTATACCAGCCTGAAATACCGTCAACGGTTGTGGAAATATCAAATCACCCAGAGCATGAGCCGTCGCGGTAACTGCTGGGATAATGCGCCAATGGAGCGATTTTTCAGGAGTTTAAAAACGGAATGGATCCCGACACAAGGCTATAAGAGTTTTAGCGAAGCTAAACAAGATGTGACCGATTACATCATTGGTTATTACTGTGAAGTCAGGCCACATCATTACAATGCAGGATTGAGCCCAAATGAATCAGAGCGACGATTTTGGGCTGATTCTAAAGCTGTGGCCAAATTTAGTTGACCACTACAACTACCATAAATTCATCTCCTAAATTCAAGCACCAAAATTACCTGGACGTCATTGACCAAGTTGCTTATTACAACTATTTCCAACGCCCAGCAGAGGAGGCCGGAGGAAGTATAGATGTAACCTGCCTCGATAAAGTTATGGCCGAGAGTACATTAAAGCTAGTTTTAAACACACTACAACCGGAGTTAATCATCGTAGCATCAAGGAAGGCTGGGAAATTGATTAAGCCGGTAATACCTAATTATGAGTTTGTCATTACAGCCCACCCGTCAAGCGTATGGTGGAATCGGCTAACCAAAAAGGGGAATTGCGGGAGAAGTGATTTAACCCACTTTTTAGCGAAGCATGTGTGAAAACTTAAGTTGTTAAGTAAGCATATGTTATTTAAAACATATTAAAATTTATGATTATATTCCAATGAGTTAGAGGTACCCCAACCTTTGGATTAATCCAAATAAAGTCTAAGGAGATTTTAGTGGATATCGAACTATCAAAGCTATTAAATGAGCTGAATAATATATATACCAAATCCGACATAAGTAAGTATTGCTTAGAAAATGGGCATAAATGGTCCTATTCTTTGGTTACCTCTACTCTCGAAAAAAATGGCCCACTTGTTATTGGATTCAACTGGGGAGCCTCAAAGGGCGAAGAATACGAGCCTCAAACAGAAATAAAAAAAGCAAACTTCTTAACTGAAGATATTGGTTCGCTATCTAGAATATATCCATTTTGTAGAAAACACTTCGGTGATGATTTTATATCCAAGATAACTCAATCAAACTATTGCTTTTTTAGACCCCACAATGAGTCCCAGATAAGTTCAAAAGACATTGAGTTGTGTGAGCCAATCTTTGAAAAATTGATTAGTATTATAGAACCTTCGATAATCCTTTGTTTTTCAAGCAAACTCCGCGATTCAATCCTCAGAAGTGGTAAAATTAAATCACTAGAAAAGCTTGAAATTGAATACGATAGAGGAAGCTTAAAAATGACATATAGTGCAATCAAAGCAACCTTAAACTCTGGGGTTAAAATTAATTTTTTACCACACCCAAACTATCCCATTAAAGGTGAAGCCAGAATAAAAGCATGGGACTTTTGTTGTGGGCGAAATTCTTGATATGGAGTAGTCCGATCGTAGATAACTACGATCGGACTACGACTAAACTCATCTAAGCAGCCATGTTTTATAATTAAATTTATGTTAATTCACACCGAGCGCTTTATATACCGCATCCACAGGGTCAGCATAAAAGCTGATTTGAAACTTGGAGAAGATCTCTGCAGGCACAGTAGGAATATCTGAGGCGGAGGCCATGGGCAATAATACTCGCTTCCCGCCGCTGTCCATTGCCAATTGTAAACTGCCCGCCAGATCTTCTACCGGATTGACCACACCACCGAGCGTCATGTCCCCAAGAACCACCATTTGCTCCTGCACAGGTTTATTCATCAATATAGAACAAAATGCCACTGATGACGCGTGATCAAATGAGACAAGCGGTATTTGAGTATATTGAGGTTGATTACAATCGAACCAGACGGCATAGTGCTCTTGGTTATTTGAGCCCTGAAAACTTTGAATAAAAAAACAGTGCTTAGCAAAGTGTCCACTATTACTGGATCAGATCATTGGGGAAATTAGGCGTATTTACGTACCTTTTTTAAGGCGATTTGTTGCTTCAATGCCGATAAATGCTCGATAAACACTTTACCGTGTAAATGATCAATTTCATGTTGCAAAACAATGGCTAAAAAGTCGTCGGTTTCGATTTCAACCGCTTTGCCTTGTCTGTCTAAGGCGGTGACTTTGACCTTTTCGAAACGGCTCACTTTGGCGCGGTAACCTGGGATTGAAAGACAGCCTTCTTCACCCACATACTCGCCAGACTTTTCAACAATCTCTGGATTAATCAGCACTAAGGGTTGGTCACGGGTTTCGGATAAATCGATCACAATCACCGCATCTGTACTGCCCACTTGGGTAGAGGCCAGACCGATACCATCGTCAGTGTGGTACATGGTTTCGATTAAGTCATCGATAAATCCCTGAATTGCTTCTATATCTTTTACGGGTTGCGCTTTGCGTTTTAGACGTTCATCGGGAATTGTCAGAATATCGAGTACAGCCATGCCTGTTTCATCTCTTATGGAGTCAAAAAAATTGGCGCCATTATGAACTATTCCTGTGTTTTCTCAATATTCAAAACTAAATAGTTTAATAAAAATCATTACAATCGGTTTTTTAGATTGACATTACGGCTTTTCAAACTAGCCTCTATTTCACTTGGCCTTCGTTTAACGCTACACTGGCTCATCTGTTCATGTTTTACTTGGCATCATCATGCGATTTGCAAAAGATAAGTCTCCACTTTATCGCTACTTAGAGCAAGATAAGGCTAATACGCCAGACGAGTTAGACAATACACAAGATATACGAAGTCATGCCCTATCACCCATGGCGAAGATTTGGCAGATTGTAGCGATGATCCCGCCTGGCAAAGTGAGCAGTTATGGTAAGATCGCCGATTTCGCAGGGTTACCAGGACGCGCTCGCTATGTATCCAGGGCTCTCAAATTGGCCCCCGAACATTTGTCACTTCCTTGGCATAGAGTACTCAATAGTCAAGGAAAAATTTCCTTCGAAAAACATTCAGCCTCCTTTCAGGAACAGATGGAATTATTGCGCCTTGAAGGTGTAATGGTGAACTGTGGCAAAGTGAACTTGTCTGAATGTGAGTGGCAACCGGATATGGTAACCTTAGTGATGTCAATCCCGTTCTAATTTAATATATTGATCTAAAAACTATTTATTCCAATATAAACTCGGTTATAAACACTTAAATTTGATAGCTGAGCCATAGGATAAGCAGTGTTAGACGCTTTCTGTTTGCGATATAAAGGAGCATTAATTGCGCACAATTCCAACGTTATTCGTGAGTCTCGCACTCACCCACAGCGTATTTGCGATGGCGGCGCCAACGCCTTTAACGCCTCAAACTGCTGAATATCAAGTTAATTATGGTGATGTTGAACTGGGTAAGGCCAAGTATCAACTGCCAGCCATAGAGGATGGCGTCTATAAATATCGCTTCGACAGCGATCTTAGCCTGTTATTACTGACCGATGTGCGCCATGTACTGAGTGAGTTTGCCCAAGAGGGGAATCAATTATTGCCCCTGCGCTATTTGCATGAGCGCCAAGGCGTCGGCCCAAATTTTATCGAACAAACCGCCTTTGCTAAGGCACAGGGCATGATCCACACCCGTTATAAGGATGAAAAAGGTAAATTCCCGTTTGAAGGCGATATTTTCGATCCCTTAATGGTGCAGCTGCAGTTTCGACTCGATATCAGCGCTGGCAAAGAAGTGCTTGATTATAAAATGATTAAATCTAACGAGCTCGATGAGTATAAGTTCCATGTGATTGGTAAGGAACGGATGACAATTGAAAGCGGCAGTTATGATACAGTCAAAATTGAGGTAGTGCGTGACAATCATAAACGCCAAACCTTCTTTTGGATGGCGCCGGATTTAGCCTACCTCCCCGTTCGTCTGACGCACTTTGAAAAAGGCAGCAAACAGCTAGATATCAAACTGCTTAAGTATCATTTCGACGATGTGCCAGTTGAAGCCGTGCCCGCTGCCGTTGATACTGAAGTTCCGACGGAGCGGAAAGTACCTAAACTCCTCGGCACAGGCGCGAATTAAGCCAGTTACACATTTATCGCAATTTAAGATGGATTTAGCGCTGTTTCTAAGATGCCGTAACAGCACAAAAGGCCAAACGTGAGTGACTCCGTTTGGCCTTTTGTGTCTTATTTAATTCCGTCAAAGTGCAATGACTGACTGTGACAGCGCCCCAATTACAAATCGATAAGCAGCTCACCTAAGCGGAACAACTTCCAATTACCGGGTTGCATCACCTGCCAGTCTTCGTTTTCGGTTAGCGGCCGAGTGGCAATTACAGTCACGATATCGTGTGGCGTGGTTTCTTTATCAAAATCAATCACTACATCGGTATCAATTAATTTTGCCTTGCCAAACGGCGCCCTGCGGGTGATGTAACACAGATTATTACTGCAATAGCTCATCAAATATTCACCATCGCTGAGGATCATATTAAATACCCCAAGGGCTCGGATTTGTTCGGCAAGCGTAGCCACAAATCGAAACACCGCCTGCATATCCTCTGGACGACGGTCACCAAACTTGGCCGCGACTTGCTCCAGTATCCAGCAAAAAGCCAACTCGCTGTCGGTATCACCAACACTCTGATAACGGGACACCTGAAACTTCGCTTGATAGTCGCTTAACTGACCATTGTGGGCATAGGTCCAATAACGACCCCACAACTCGCGGGTAAAAGGATGAGTATTTTCAAGGGAAACACAGCCGCGATTGGCCTGACGAATATGGCTTATCACCACCTCGCTTTTAATCGGATAGGATTTGATTAATTTTGCAATGTGCGACTCACTACTTGGACAAGCATCTTTAAACGTACGGCTACCACGGCCCTCATAGAAAGTGATCCCCCAACCGTCGACATGGGGCCCAGTGACGCCACCACGCTGTGCTAAACCCGTAAAACTAAACACAATATCGGTCGGCACATTGGCGCTCATCGCCAGTAACTCACACATATTTCTCGCCTTTCTCAATCCAAATATCCACGGTTTTGCATTGTAACTAGTTGATGACATTTGTGGAATGATCATAGGTGACAAAAAATTTAAACAATTGTTTGAAAAATACTTGTATTAAAACTGCCTTAGGTTTAACTTTTATGCGACACAGGTCAGACCACAAACTATAATTGTGATCGCAATCAACAAAACTCGTTATGACCTGTGATTGGCACTCGGTCATACTTAAGGAGAAATACAGTGACTACCCTACTTTGGATCATCGCCATGATCTTAGTGCTAGGAGCCCTAGCTTACCTTCGGGTATCTTTGCTCACTGCCACTATTGCAGCCGCTGTTGTGATGACAGCCGGATGGACACTCGATGTTGTCGGCCCTATCTCTTGGATTATCTTCCTGGTGATCGCGCTGCCCCTCAATATCAGTGCATTTAGACAAAATGTTATCAGTCGCCCACTGATGAAGATGTACCGTGGCATCATGCCCGAAATGTCTTCAACCGAAAAAGAAGCGATTGAAGCTGGTACCACTTGGTGGGAAGCCGATCTGTTTGCGGGTAACCCAAACTGGAAAAAACTCCACAACTACCCTGTCGCTCGTTTAAGTGCCGATGAGCAAGCCTTCTTAGACGGTCCAGTTGAAGAAGTGTGCCGCATGGTGAATCAACACCAAGTATCGCACCAACTGGCTGATTTGCCTGCTGAAGTATGGCAATACCTGAAAGATCACGGCTTCTTCGCCATGATCATCAAGAAAAAATACGGCGGTTTAGAGTACTCAGCCTACGCCCAATCACGCGTACTGCAAAAGCTTGCGGGTTTAAGCAGCGAGCTGGCATCCACTGTAGGTGTGCCTAACTCTTTAGGCCCTGGCGAACTGTTACAACACTATGGTACGCCAGAGCAGCAAAACTATTACCTGCCACGTTTAGCCAAAGGGCTAGAAGTCCCTTGTTTCGCACTGACCAGCCCAGAGGCTGGTAGCGATGCGGGTTCTATCCCTGACTTTGGTATCGTGTGTAAAGGCCAATGGGAAGGCGAAGAAGTCTTAGGTATGCGCTTAACCTGGAACAAGCGTTATATCACCCTCGCACCTGTTGCGACTGTATTAGGCTTAGCCTTTAAACTGCGCGATCCTGATCACCTGTTAGGCGATAAAGAAGAGCTGGGCATTACCTGCGCGCTTATTCCTACAGACGTTGAAGGCGTTGAAACGGGTCGTCGTCACTTCCCGCTGAACTGTATGTTCCAAAACGGTCCTACTCGCGGTAAAGACGTATTCGTACCATTAAGCTTTATCATCGGTGGTCCAAAAATGGCTGGCCAAGGCTGGCGTATGTTGGTTGAGTGTTTGTCTGTTGGCCGTGGTATTACGCTGCCATCAAACTCTGCCGGTGGAGTGAAAACCGCAGCGTTAGCAACCGGTGCCTATGCACGTATTCGTCGCCAATTCAAACTGCCTATTGGTAAGTTAGAAGGGATTGAAGAGCCAATGGCACGCATCGGTGGTAACGCCTACCTGATGGATGCCGTGACCTCATTAACCACCACAGGTATCGACTTAGGTGAAAAACCTTCGGTTATCTCGGCTATCGTGAAATATCACCTGACCGATCGTATGCAGAAATGCGTTATCGACGCCATGGACATCCACGGTGGTAAAGGTGTGTGCTTAGGCCCTAACAACTACTTAGGCCGTGGCTATCAAGCGGCTCCGATTGCGATTACCGTTGAAGGCGCAAACATCCTGACACGTTCGATGATCATCTATGGTCAAGGTGCAATTCGTTGCCATCCGTACGTGTTAGCCGAAATGGAGTCAGCATTTGACACTGAGTCTGGCCAAGGTTTAGCCAACTTCGATGCGGCCATCTTCGGTCACATTGGTTTTGCGACCAGTAACTTTGTCCGTAGCTTCTGGTTAGGTCTGACATCAAGCCGTTTCTCTAACGCGCCTTACTCAGATAAAACCAAGCGTTATTATCAACATATGAACCGTTTCAGTGCTAACCTTGCCCTGCTATCAGACTTAGCGATGGCAACTTTAGGCGGTAACTTAAAACGTAAAGAGCGTATTTCTGCCCGCTTAGGTGATCTGTTAAGCCAGTTATATCTCGCCTCTGCAACCTTAAAACGTTACCAAGATGAAGGCCGTCAAACTGACGATCTACCACTGGTTCAATGGGCGGTTGAAGATGCTCTGTACAAGTTACAAGCTTCATTAGACGATTTACTGGATAACTTCCCTATGGGTCTGGGCGGCGTGTTACGCGCCATCATGTTCCCATTTGGTCGTCCACTGAAACGTCCAAGCGATGTGTTAGACCATAAAGTGGCTAAGATCATGCAAACCCCTTGTGAAAGCCGTGATCGTTTAGGTAAAGGCCAATTCTGGTCTAACTCTGAGCACAATGCTGTGGGTATCCAAGAGCAAACGCTGAAGGATATTCTGGCCGCCGAACCTTTATTCGACAAAGTCTGTAAGGCCAGTGGCAAACGTTTACCTTTCATGTGGTTAGATAAAGTCGCTGCTGAAGGTAAAGCCTTAGGCGTACTAAGCGACAGCGAAGTACAACTGTTGGAACGTGCCGAAATCGGCCGTATGAAGTCTATCAATGTGGATGACTTTGACCCAGCAGAGCTGCGCCCTGAAGTCGTCGCAACGACGTCACAGGAACGCGCCGCTTAATCGCTAAGCGGTACCAGCTAAGCCCATCAAAAATAAACAAAAGGCACTACAATCTAGTGCCTTTTTTATTTTCGTCTCACTTAACGGGCTTATCCCTTAGCTAGGGTTTCATCAGATGTATTAATGTTTTCTTGAACTTCAACCTCAGGTTGCGTTTGTTCCGCAGCCTTGATTTGCGCTTGTAGCTCAAGTCGTTGACGTTCAGCTTCAGCGTTCTCCTCGGCCTTGGCTTTCGCAAGAGCCGCTTCTTCCGCCGCTTTGGCCTGTGCAGCGATCGCCTCTTGCTCTGCAATCGCCTGTTGGACTTTCGCTTCTTCAAGGGCTTCAACGGGCAATAAACTAATCAACTCAATGCCGTTGGGGAATTGGTTGTTATTGCCTGACACAATCACAACTTTACCTTCTTTGGTTAGATACACTAACGGCAATGCCGTTTCACCATAACGTTTGCGGAAATGCTCAAAGGTGAAGTTTTCAGTTAAGTTAGTGACTTTAAGTTGCGCCCCTTTCGACATTTGACTAGCGATTTTGGCATAGGAAACCGTATCACCAAACAAACATAGCCGCTGTTTATAAGTCTCAGATAATTGATGGCGCGCGCTGCCCTGCTCGGCATTATTAAGGCCAAAAACCTTTTTAGCGCCTAATACATCTTGAAAATAGAACGTCACTAGCGGGTTTAACTGCTTATAAGGCGACATGATCAGCACGCGGCCAATCCCTGTTAGATCCATATAGGTTTCAGCATGTTCCGAGGCAGGGTTACCAAAATAGACCGGAATATTATCCATCCGCGCAAGACGAATATTATCCCAGTTGCTGTCGGCCAGCAGCACTTTGACATCTTTGCTTTTTAAGATTTTTGCCAGCTCGCGGGAAAACTTGGAGGCACCAAAAATTAATAATCCTTGCGCCGAACCCGACGTGACCCCAAGGTATTTCGCCCAGCGGCCCGCGGTTAGGCTTTGGATCACCACGGTGCCGATAATGATTAAAAACACTAAAGGTACAATGGCTTCGGCGCCCTGTACATTGTTTGCCTCTAACTTAATGGCGAATAATGAAGACACGGCCGCCGCCACAATCCCCCGCGGAGCAATCCAACATAGGAACCACTTATCGGCCTTTGAGAGTGACGTCCCAATGCCTGACACCCAAATACTGAGTGGCCGTGCAACTAGCATAGTCACGGCGAGCACACCAATGCCGCCCCAACCTAAATCCATCATGGCATTCGAGTCTAGTCTCGCTGCTAACAGAATAAATAATGCGGAGATCAGCAGAACTGTCAGTGTTTCTTTAAATTCAAGGATTTCAGCAATATCCACGCCGCGCATATTCGCCAGCCAAATGCCCATCACAGTCACGGTGAGTAATCCCGATTCTTCCTGCAACAAATTTGAGCCGACAAAAATCCCCAGCATAAGGGTTAATACTGCGGTATTACGTAAATAATGTGGTAACAAATTGTGGCGGATCACTTGGCCAATTAAGTAACCCGATGCAGCGCCTAAGCCTAAGCCAAGTGTGAGCATAGAACCTAGTGCATAGAGTACATGGCTAGTTTGATTGCCAGATACCGCAATATATTCAAACACTAATACCGCTAGCAGCGCGCCAATTGGGTCAATCACAATCCCTTCCCAACGTAAAATACTCGCGAGCTGCGACTTTGGCCTAACACTGCGCAGCATTGGTACTATCACAGTTGGCCCCGTGACCACCACCAACGCACCAAATAGCAGTGCAACTTCCCAGCTAAAATCTAGCAGATAAAAAGTGGCGGTACTGATACAGCCCCAGGTGATCACCATGCCGATACTCACTAAGTGAGTCACCATGCGGCCATGATCTTTAATCTCTTTAAAATTGAGGGTTAATGCGCCCTCAAACAGGATCACGGCAACGCCTAGGGAAATAATCGGAAACAGTAAATCCCCAAATATTGCATCGGGATTTAACACTCCAAATGCTGGACCTAGTAATAAACCACAGAGTAGTAGCGGTAAAATTGCTGGTAATCTCAACTTCCAACCAAGCCATTGACAAAAAAGCGAAAGCACGCCGATGAGTGCTAGCATCCCAGTGATTTTTTCAACCATAAAACATCCTTTCGTTAGGTGGGGCATGCGATTGTGGATTTAACCTAACACGCTTTTTCATTCAGGAAAATAAACGGTTAATGATAACAATAGCAGTAAAAAGCACGCTCTAGTGATGCGAATAAGTTAGATGATATTCAACTTTATTCGCATACCAAGGGAGTTCGAAGGGTTAACATTGCTATATGGGAAACATGAAAGCGACAGAGAATAAAGTTGCAGTCAATTCAGCAAGTTGGGATAAGTTAGTGATCGAATAAATATGTAAGATCTAAATGCCCACAAATGTATCTTGAGTTAGAGATTAGCTAATTTTAGTTTTATTTGCTCATCGGGTAGCTTATTCAATATTTCATCGGGGATTCTGCCGTGATATTTAGTGGCATAGTGTGCCAAGCATAATAATAAGGCTAGATTATGTTCAACATTACTCACCTCAGGCTCTGCGCTGGATAAAATGTTGTCACATAAGGATTCGCTATACCCCCAAAGCGTTAAAAGATAGGCTGATATAGAGACGATGAGTTTTCTCACTGGCCACTCCGTAAACTGAGTCGCAAACGAATCTTGCCAAATACGAGATGCCAAAATCAACTCACCTATTGACGACATCAAAGCGGCAATAAATAGCTCTTCTTGTAGACTCTTTTGTAAATTAAGTGCTTTAGCGATTTTTTGAGCGTTAAGCGCTAACTGATACGCATGCTCGTTAATTCTACTCTGTGCAGACTTATCAATAATCGACGTCGCCGATTGCTCAATGGCGATGGAACTAATAATCGCGCTAGTTAAATCCACCCCTAAGCGTTTGATAGCCTCTTCAATTGACAGTGTTGTGCGGCTAAAACCCAAAAACGCAGAGTTTGCGAGTTGTAATAATTTGGCGGTAATAATTGGTTCGTGGGCAATAAGATCAACAATATCGGCGGCTTCGGATTGCTGATTTAGAAGCACTTTGCGGACCTGTTGCACTATGTCTGGCAGAGGTAGTAATAAAGCACTTGCGCCCAACATTGCTCTAACGTCTTGGGAGAATGGCAATTTATGAACCCGTTCCACTGAGGTCAGAAGTTGTACAATATCCTGTTCATTGAAGGGTTTACTCAATACAAAATGAGCCGTTTTGCCCGCTTTGCATACTACTTCCTCTGTCGTGTCACCTGTAAGTAACGCTCTAATTGCCTGGGGATAATGTTTTGAAACCTCAACGAGTACCCTATCGCCATTAACATCAGGCATTAAATAATCGCAGATTATAAGATCGACATTAACATCATTAGCTATAGATTTTGCCCAGTTTAGGCCATCCTCCTCAGTCCAAAACTGCCAGTCAGGTCTCAGTCTTTTCGCTAGCCGTAAGAGAGCTCTAAGCATAAAACTGTCATCATCAACAAAGAGTACATTAAACATAACTCTCTCCTAAGCCATTGTAGCTGAAAGACTTTCAAAAGAAGCCAATAGCGCTAAATACTCATCTTCAGATTGCGGTTTAGAAATGCAGTATCCTTGCACTACATCACAACCTAAGGATTTGACAATATTGAGTTGGTCCAATGTTTCAATACCCTCGACAACCACTTTCATGTTCAGATCATGTGCTAACCTGACCACATTAGCCACTAAACTTTCAGTATTCAAATTACTTTCAATATCGAGCACAAGTGAACGGTCAATTTTTAGTACATTAATAGGTAGTTTACTCAAGTAACTCAAAGATGAATAACCGGTACCAAAATCATCTATCGCAATACTGATACCGAGTTCAGCAATCGCCTTAAGGGTGATCGCGCAATCTTCAAGGTTATTAAGCAAAAAAGTTTCGGTTAATTCAAATTCTAAATCTGTCGGTGAAACGCCTGTCAGCTGAATATGATGCTTTATCCAGTGAATAAAATCAGGCTCAGTTAACTGTCGACCAGATATATTAATTGCCATTTTCCCAAATTGAATGCCTTCACTCCGCCATCTGGCCGCAGTAATAAAGGCCGTTTTGAGTACCCAATAGCCAATATCCACCATTTGGCCATGTTGCTCAGCTAAAGGAATAAATAACGCAGGTGAAACCATCCCAAATTCGGGGTGCTGCCACCGAATGAGGGCTTCACAGCCGGACAAATTATATTTGGCAAAATCAAATTTTGGCTGAAAATGCAGAAAAAGTTGACGCTGTTGCACCGCATGAAATAACGCCTGATTTGATGAGATCTGGTGTTTTTTTCGTTCAATAGCTTGCTGATCATAACGCATGAACATCCGGACTGAGTCTTCTGCCATCATCAGATTACCCAGTAATAAATTATTCAGAACGGCTCGAGGCTCATCACCATCGTCGGGTATAAGACAGTAACTGACAGCATAATCCAACTTAGATGAGGTCAAATTAGCTTTACCAGTCACGGGGTCAATAATTGAAGCGGCCTTCTGTAAAGCGTCCATCTCGGAGGTAATATCAGGTAAACAAAGCACAAATTGTTCATTCGCTAGTAGTGCAAGCTCCCCTGCCGTACCAGTGGAATTAAGTAGCTGTAATGCAATATGCTCGATAGTCCGCTGCGCTCTGAAGAATCCCCTGATGATTTACAAATAAATCATCAAATTAGGGTGGAAGCGCATCTTGTTGCATGATCAAATGGTTTCGCCAAAAACTACACTTGGACAACAAGATGCGCGAAGCCAATATCCTACAACATTCTTTACACCAATACTGCCCAGAACTTCACCTAAAACGATTAAACAGCTTGATGCTGGCCTCTAAGGCACTGATTGAATGTAAGACACTGACCTTGACTGAGTTAGGTCGAAATTTACCAACCACGGCCCGAACCAAGCACAACATCAAGCGCATTGATCGTTTGCTCGGCAACACGCATCTGCATCAAGAACGGTTAGCTGTCTACCAATGGCATGCCAGCCTCATCTGTTCTGGTAACCCTATGCCGATTGTGCTCGTCGATTGGTCAGACATCCGAGAGCATAAACGCATCATGGCTCTGCGCGCCTCAATAGCCTTCAATGGCCGCTCTATTACCCTGTATGAGAAGTCCTATCCCCTATCAGAACAATGCTCTAAGGCCTCCCACAACGGTTTTTTAGCGGACTTAGCCAAGATTTTACCTTTGCATGTTACCCCTCTCATCGTGACTGACGCGGGGTTCAAAGTGCCTTGGTACAAAGAGGTTGAGGCGCATGGTTGGTTTTGGCTAAGCCGTATTCGCGGTACAGTTCAATTTGCAGATATTGGCGCTGAAAATTGGCGTGCAGTTCGCAGTACACATGACTTGGCCAACGGTCAAGCGAAGAGCCTGGGTTGTAAGACCTTGACCAAAACTAACCCTATCAATTGCCATCTCACGCTTTATCGTAGCAAACCTAAGGGGCGTACAAATCAGCGTTCAACGAGGACTAATTGCCACCATCCATCGGCAAAAACGTACTCAACATCGGCGAAAGAGCCTTGGGTGTTAGCCAGCAATTTACCACCAGAATCTCGGAGCCCAAAGCAGCTGGTAAACCTGTACGCCAAACGTATGCAAATAGAGGAAACCTTTCGTGACCTCAAAAGCCCGGCATACGGCTTTGGCTTACGCCAAAGTCGTACCAACAGTCCAGAGCGATTCGACATCATCCTACTGATAGCGTTGATGGTTCAATGCCTGTTGTGGCTAGTTGGTTTACACGCACAGCAACAGGGCTGGGATAAGCATTTTCAGGCCAATACCATTGGGCATCGAACGGTACTCTCAACGATTCGCTTGGGATTGGAGGTACTCAGGCGGCCTGATTATCAAATCACGGAGAAAGAATTGCTGGCGGCCTGGGTATTATTCGCCAATCAGTTGCTCAAATATGGCTATGCTATGGCTGATTTATGAGGGGATCCTTCAGCGCTGCGCTTCTGAATAACCAATCATGCGGCTCCAGAGTTCAAAACTTTTGATCTTGATAACAACGAGAACCCTAGCTCTGCGAGAATTGAGATATTGTGTTATCACCGAGATAAGCTGCTGATAATTAAGCAGCGAAGGAAGTTCAAATGCCGTGTTTAGCAACTCTCCATCAGTCACGGGATTTAAACACAAAACGACCCCAGAAGGACCAGCTAAACGACAACTCACTTCTAATTCAGTGTGATTCAATAACCTAATAGATACACTCTGACCGATTGCTAATGCCTGTTCCTGCAAGGTTAACCTATCTGTTTCAACCAAAAACTCATCAAGCAAACGTCCCTCGACCAAGGTTGAACCCAAGAGCTTTGTCGCCGCAATATTAGCATGCACAATTTTATTAGATGGGGATATCTCGAGTAAGGCATCGGAACTAGCCAACAACATTTTTTGGGATTGGTGTTGAAATATCTGTTTGTTGTGATGCGTAAATGCATTCGCTATTTCATCAAGTAACTCGTTATCTTCCCAAGGTTTTTGCAGAAAACGATACGCACTACCCGCATTAAGTAATGATTTCACCGACTCAAAATCTGAATAACCACTAATGACAAGCCCGACGACTTCAGGATATAAGCGTTTGATTTTAGAAAGTAACAGCCATCCATCCATATAGGGCATTCTAAAATCGGTCAAAACAACTTTACAATCATAAGTGAGTAATAGGTTTAACGCTTCTTCTCCACTTTGAGCTGTCTTTACCGAATAGCCAGAACGAGTTAATAAGCGTTTTAGGGCCTTTAAAATGCCAACATCGTCATCGACTAGTAGTAAAGAGTTATCCATTGTGGCCTCTAGCTTAAGAGCATATTTACTCTGTCCAATAGATCATGATTATCAAAAGGTTTTGCTATCGCATCATCCGCACCTAATCTAATCGACTCTGCTAACTCTTTAGGTGAAAGCCCTGATAATACTAAAATTTTAATATTTGCTAACTCTGGTCGCTCTCGAATAAATTGGATAACTTCAAAACCATTCAACCCAGGTAAGGACAGGTCAAGAACAATTAAATCTGGCTTTTCAGCAATAATTTTCACCCCAGCCTGAAAACCATCTTGTGCCGATAAAATTGCAAAGGGTGTTGAATGGAGTGCCCGCCTGAGTGCATTTCGCATCGATAATTCATCATCAATGATAAGAATAGACTTTTTATCAGCCATTAACTCATTATTATTTGAGGCTAAAAAGGCTTCTGGCATTGGCATGTTTTGTTGATGTAGAAAACTAATGAAGTCATCAATCAAGACTCGATAATTACCCCGTCCAGGTAATTTGTGACCTTTTAATTGACCTTTAGCGATCCAGCGACTCACTGTGCGTTGATGAACATCGCAATATTGAGCAATATCGCTTGGCTTGAGCGTTTTCATGCTCTCGTACCCATGATTATTCTTGCTTAGTTAACACTTATAGCATAATTTTAATCTATAAGACAAATAGGACAAATGCGATAGGTGACTTAATGCCAACCCCATCTGAAAGCACTCTGCCATTGATTTTGTGTGTAGACGATGAAGCCAGTATTCTAAAATCGCTACAGCGGCTTTTTATCGGTAAGGAGCTGCAGCTTTTATTGGCTGATAGCGGGAGCCAAGCTTTAGAGTTAATGAAGCAGCATAGAATCAATGTCATTATCACCGATATGCGCATGCCGAATATGACGGGGGCAGAATTTTTAGCTAAAGCAGCGGTATTACAACCAGACGCTTACCGCATTTTAATGACGGGTTATGCTGATCTTGCCTCGACGGTCTCTGCAATCAATCTTGAAAAATCCACAGATATGTTCAAAAACCTTGGGATAATCAAGAACTATTAACTGTGGTTGACGAAGGATTAGCAATGTACCACTTAATTCGTCAAAACAAACAACTTACTGCCAAGGTAGCCGCACAAAACAAACAGTTAAAAGAACTCAATAACTCCCTTGAGGAAACCGTTCAAAAACGTACAGAACAACTTAAGCAAACACTATTTAAATTCAAAAACTTAGCAAGTGAACGACAAAAAGATGAAGCTGCTACCTTAGAGGTACTCTACAATATCATCGTGAGTTATCCACCACTCAGTGGCGAACTGGCCCGTAAAATCAGCGCCACCTGCGAATATCTTGCAAATGCATTGCAATTGCCCGCAGAACAGGTAGTTACGATAACAAAAGCGGGCTTATTTTCAGAAATCGGTAAAATCGCGCTCCCCACCAAAATAGCTGAAACGGCATATACCGACCTCTATGATCGTGAACGTCGTTTATTTAATGAACATCCATTACATGCCGAAGAGATCTTACTGCCCGCGATACATTTAAGCGAAATGTCACTCATCATCGTCAATCAATTAGAGCGCTTTAATGGCGGAGGTGAACCCGCTCAAAAAGCAGGCGTAGACATCCCTGCGTATTCCGGCGAAGTTGAACGGCTATTCTGATTGAACGTGAACACCTTGCTCCCTAACGCAAGCTTACTTTAACTGTTATCTCCTAAGTGTTCACGTTCGATGTTTTCCCCTGTGTGTTTGCGCATTGATTCTCCCTTCAGTTCCAGCCGATGACTGTTGTGCATCAAGCGGTCTAAGATCGCATCTGCTAACGTGTTATCTCCTATTGCCGCATACCACTGCTCTGTCGGCAGTTGGCTTATCAGTACTGTCGATGTCACGCCTGACCGATCATCCATTATTTCCATCAAGTCATTGCGTTGGCCTGGTTTCAGCACCTCTAGACCCCAGTCGTCTAAAATCAACAACTGCGTCTTAGCCAACTGGGTCAGCAACTTCTGATAACTGCCATCCGCCTTGGCTTGTGTCAGCTCCAACAACAAACGTGACGTTCTAAAATACCTCACGCTTTGACCCTGATGGCAAGCATGTCGCCCAAGCGCACACGCCAAATAGGTTTTGCCGGTGCCGCAGGGACCGGTGATGAGCAAGTTCTGCGCCCGCGTTAACCATTCCCCTTGGCTCAGTTGGGCGATCTGCGCTCGCTTAAGATTACGGTGTTGCTGGTAATCTATCTCCTGAAGCGTCGCCTGAAGCCTAAAACCTGCTTGGCGCACCAAGCGGGTCTGTTTGCGGTTCTCTCGTTGTAAATGCTCCTGCGTTACCAGCAGTCCCAGTCGTTCCAAGAACGGAAGCTCGGCATAGGTACCGGGCTGCTGTAACTGGGTTTCTAACGCTGTAGCCATGCCGCTTAGGCGCAGCTCGTGCAGTTGGTTTAGGGTTTGAACTGTCATCTGTGGCTCCTTTAGTGGAAGTTCTTCGGACCACGGATATTCTCGTGATCTTGTGGTAATTCGATGGTTAATTCTTGCTGGTGAGGTAACTGATCACGGTTGCTTTGCAGTACCGATTTCAGTTGCTTAAGGCGATTCAGCCCCTCTCGATTGGCGATAGCACATGCCGCATTCAGACGCGTTGCGGGATAGCTGCGCGTCAAATTGAGCAGCCCTAAGGAGACCTTATAGGCTTGCTCTGGATGGGCCTTCTCTTCAAGACGGTCACTGACCCAACGCAGCACTTCCGGCCCCGTATCTTTAGCCCATTGCTTCAACCGTCCTGGCGTCCAGCGTTGCTGTTTGCTATGCCGCTCCGGCATGTGGGCCGGTGTTGTGGTCATACCCGGACGGTATTTGCGAGGATGTGCGGCAATTAACGTCTGACGGAAGTAGAGCTGTATCAGCGTATCGCCAGCATGTAGCTCCAACTGCTCACCCACATATTGATGCGGGACAGAGTAATGATGCTGTTGATAAGCCACATGGTAATCGATACCCACCTTCACCGTTTTGATGTCGGTATAGCGATAAGGTTGTAGTGGTAGCGGCTTGAGCACTGGCTTATCTAGCCGATTAAATGCCTCCAAACGATTTCCTGGTAATTGCTTGAAGGGGCGCAGGTTCAAATCATCCAGCAACATCCGGATGCATTGGTTTAACTCTGCCAGTGAGAAGAAGGTGTAATGCCGCAGTCTGGCTAAAATCCAGCGTTCCACAATCTGCACAGCCACTTCAGCCTTGGCTTTATCCTTAGGTTTGTAAGGCCTTGCTGGGATAACTGCGACTTGATAATGCTCCGCTAACTGTTGGTAGCTGGGATTGAGTTCCGGATCATAACGACAGGTTTTACTGACGGCGCTGCGCAAGTTATCTGGCACCACTATCGCAGGTGTGCCACCGAAGTATTCAAACATGCGCACATGGCTTTGTAGCCAGTCTGGTAAGGATTGCGAGTGTGTTGCTTCAGCATAGGTGTAGTTAGACGCGCCGAGCACCCCCACAAAAATCTGAGCGGTAGTGACTTCTCCAGTGAGGGCATTAACCAGCGGTACGGTGGGGCCGCAGTAATCAACAAAACACTTCTCTCCGGCTTGGTGCAGTTGTCGCATCGAACGCTTCTGCTTTCCATGCCACTGCATATAGAGCGAGCAATACTGCGAGTAGCTGTAACAACTGTTTGGATGGCGTTGTGTGTATTCCTCCCACAACAGTTGCTTGGAGACACCTTTTTTCTTGAGTTCTTGATGGACCTCAGTCCAATCAGGCAGTTGAAAACGTGCGGACGGCTTAGTATCCGCAGCGGGATAAAATAACTGAGCAAGATGTTGGTCATCCATCTCGTCTGGTAATGGCCACGAGAGCCCGATGGCCTCAGCCTCAGTGATGAGTTGTTTGACTTTGCCGAGGCTCACTTTGGTGCCTCGATGTATTTGCCGGTAGGACAAGCCAGCTTGCCACCGAAGTCGAAGTACTTCACGAATTTTACGCATTGCAATTCTCTCTGCTGGCATCACTGGTCCTCGTAAAAAGTCCAGCTTACCAAAATTATTAAATACAATGCGTTAGGGAGGATTCTGACGGAACGTGAACACCGATTCTGGCAAGATGAACACCTATACCGGCAATATGAACACCGATTCTGGAAATGATGGTCAAAGTGTTCAGATTGAAATCAGTATGGGTGTTCACGTTCAATCAGTAGAGGTGTTCACGTTCCGTCAGAATGAGTGTTCATGATCGGCCGGAATACGCAATCCCTCTTGGGTCACGAATATTGGCTGTAGCGAGAGATTTTTGGCTGCATGTTGAAGGCCGATACGATGGTAATAAAAAAAGCATGGCTGACGGCTTTGACGCAATAAAACTACGCCAGGGCAGTTATTATGACCCAGTGATAGTCAACGCTTTGTCAATTTTAGTCACTTCCGAAGAAGTAGACATAGCAAACAAAGCTAGAAGAGGACTACAAGTGAGTGCACTCAAAGCCGGTATGAAATTAAAGCAAAACTTATACAATCTTAAGCACATACTGCTGTTACCTGAAGGACATATACTAACCTCTGCTTCACTTGATAAATTATCAAAGTATCAGCTAAAACATAAGGAGCAATTGTTAGTTGAAATAGAAACAAACTAAAGCTAAAAAACATTATAGATCAATGGGATGAATTAAATATATGACTCCCTGAATACATGTAAAATGCCCACGCTGTGATGTTAAAAGTCCGACAGAAGCGAAAATATTCAACAGTTATCATCCCTATGACCATTGCGGTGATTATTGGCAAGCTAAACGAAGCTATACTCAGTGTTGATACAAAGCTAACTTTCACCCCTTCCATTAGCATTTGTAACGTTGACATACGTGCTCCATATCAACTGTGTCAAAACGACTAATACTCTTATAAAGTTAGCTGTGCAATTTGGACTATTGAATGAATAAAAATGACCAACAGCAATTGCTGATACAATTAATAGCAGAAAATCAGGAATTATTAGAGTTTAAAATACTCAATAATTTAATTTCAAAATCGATGCAAGCTTTGACGGAAAACATAGACCAAGCTATGCCCTTTAGCGTCTTATTTTCACCAGGGCAAGATCGCGAACGTTTTTCGAACAATAATCTATCGATTTGACGAGCAGTTTTAGTTGTGATCTTATACTCTCTTTTTCGGGAGAGTAGCATGTACCTTGAAGTCTTTACCACGCACTTTGATAGCATCATTGATAGCCGCCAGTCTGCAAAAATTACCTACCCACTTTCTGATGTGCTGTTTGTCGCCCTCTGTGGTGTGATTGCGGGCGCTGAAGGCTGGTCTGAAATTCACGACTATGCCCAAGGGCATCATGAATGGTTTAAAGCACAAGGCTTCTTGCTAGACGGCGTCCCAGTCGATGACACGATAGCACGTATTATTGCAAAAATTGACCCTGAACAATTCCGGCAGTGCTTTATTGATTGGATGCAGGCGGTACATGAATTAACGCAAGGCGAGGTGATTGCGATAGATGGCAAAACCCTTCGAGGTTCTTATCACCGGGAAGACCGCAAATCGACCATCCATATGGTCAATGCCTTCGCCTGTGCTAACAAAGTGGTATTAGGCCAGCTTAAAACAGCAGAAAAGTCGAATGAAATTACTGCCATTCCTGAGCTAATTCGGTTGCTTGATATCGAAGGTGCACTGGTGTCGATAGATGCGATGGGTTGTCAAACCGCCATTGCTGAGGAAATTCTTGCGGGTAAAGGCGATTATTTGTTCACACTTAAAGGTAATCAGGGAAAATTGCACAGTGCGGTAGCAGAAATGTTTAAAAAGGAACGAAGCGAGCCGCTCAATGGCATTGTGTTTGAGAAAAACCGTGGTCGAATAGAAGCCAGAAGCTTCCATGTTAAAGCGATTGAACAAGTTGGAGCCTTTAAAAACTGGCCTGGAATTCAAACGATTGGCATGAGCTTGAGTTACCGGAAAACGAAAGGAAAAGAGGCGGAATTAACGTATCGCTATTTCATTAGCTCAGCCAATTTGAGTGAGACTCAACTGGCTGAAGCGGTCAGGGCACACTGGCATGTTGAAAATAGCTTACATTGGGTACTGGATGTCAGTATGAAAGAGGATGCTTGCCAGATATATCAAAACCATGCCGCAGAGAATTGGTCGCTGCTACGCCACCTGTCGTTAAATATGTTGAGGGCAGAGCCATCCAAGGGCAGCATACCAGCAAAACAGAAACGGGCTTGGATGAAAACTGCTTATCTGGAAGACGTGTTAAAAGCGGGCTTTAGCAGAATGTTTGAAAATTAAACATTCATGCGGGAGCCCTGTTATTTTCACTAGTCAAACAGGAGCTAAAACCTGATCTTCAATTAATCGTAACTTGCAACCCAGAAAGTACTGAGCTGAGTATTTTAGCATGCACACATGAGGAACTAATTGGAAAACACATTACATTCGAAAATACAAAAACTGTAAAATTTGAATTTAGAGAAACAACAGTGATCAATTTAGACTCTACCTCTAATTGGTCAAGCACACTAAAACGCCTATTGCCCCAAGCGACATCAGCATTAATTCAGCCTGTAAAATTTAACAACAGTGATTATCAGGGCGGGATTAAGCTTTGTTAAATCTCTTAACCAAAGAAAATCTCGCTCCTAAAATCACCATTCCATGCTGCCTTTCTTATTTTGGTAGGTTTACTGGCTTTTAGCGGATGCTGCCCTAAAAGATTCAGCACGATACGCCGAAATAGCGCCATCTTCTTCGCGTTTTCACGGTCACCAATCCTTGAACAGTCTTCCCTAAAGGTGACGTCAAGCACCCAGTGTTGCTGGTTCTCGATGTGCCAATGCTGACGCACCGCTTTGGCTGCAAGTTCGATGTCCAGAGGTAAAGAACTTAAGTAATAATCCGTATTAATGGTTGTAACACCTTTATGTTTTCGTTGACGCTCAACGGCAATTAGCGACTTGGCTGACGGCCACTTTTTCGCGAGCGCCTGTGGCAGCGTTGCTGGGACTTGAAACGTCGTGCGACGCTCCTTACGGCCATGCCCCTTGTCATCCTCTTCGATACTTAACATGTCAACGCCGTTGTTATCCCAGTGGGGTTGAAACTGCACCTCTATGGCCTGCCTAAGTAGAGGTTGGTTACCTTTGACCTGAACAACATAGTCGCCTTTAGCTTTGATGATTTGTTGAAGCGTTTCCCGCTGGCAGTGAAGTGCATCAAAGGTTACAACAGCGTCTTTAATGTCTAACATGTGCAACAGCGCTTGAACCGTTGCTATTTCGTTACCTTTGGTCTGTGTATCTTGCTGATAGAGCACAATTCCTTGTTCGGTATCAAAGGCCGAAACGAGGTGTAGCGCATTTTTAGCGCCATTTTGATTAACAGCACCACGCAACGTTTTGCCGTCGATAGCGATCAATGGCTTGGATGATGTTTCTCTTAAGCTATTTGCCCAACGAAAGAGCGTCAAAACAAGGATTTCGGTATCGATGACTTTAATAATCCGGGCAATGGAATGCCGAGTCGGGATCCCTTTGTCAAAATCTCGATGTTTACGCAACCAAGATAGATTCTCTTTGCCGAATTCTTCGATAGCTTGCCAGCCATCACAACCTGAAGCGATTGCGGCTAAAACAAGAAAAATAATATCAACTAAATCATGGTCTAGGTTGATGTGAGAGCGAGGGTCTTCGATGAGTTTCAAGTGTTCAAACAGTGACATTGGGAATTGGTCGTTAGCATAACATGCAGGCTCTGATCCTGCTTAAGCCTAAAAGTTTCCGTCAGTTAACAAAGTATGATCCCGCCCTGCAGTGATTATGCCATCATCTTGCAAAAAAAAGAGCCCTATAGCTTTAACTCTGGAGCGCAATCTATCATATCAAACTACTGTAGTTTTATCGCAAACACACTCACATTGAGAGACTATCGCCATATTGCAGCTGAACGCGACAGTTTATTTGCACAACAAAAAAGAATTGAAAACAGTTTAGCTAAAGAAGGAAAATTAGCGGCAATTGGTCAACTTGCAGCCGGTGTTGCCCACGAATTAAATAACCCACTAGGATTTATTTATAGCAACTTGAACACGCTTGACGTGTACTTAAAAGATATCAACTCATTCATAAACGAAGTAAACAATACATATCCAGAAATTAATAAGTCCGTTAAAAAGTACAAGCTTGATTTTATATTAAAAGACAGTATTGAATTAATTAATGAAAGTCAAGAAGGTGCTAGACGTGCGAGAGACATCATTAAAAACCTACGTAGCTTCTCACATCCAGATGAACAAACCATATCAACTATAAACATAGTAAAACTTGTTGAAGATACGGTAAAGATAGCTAAAGTCAATCTAAAAAAACACATAAAAATAAATTTAACTCATCATTTATAAAGTGCATTAGCCAAAGGAAACACAACACAACTAAGTCAAGCAATATTAAATATTATAAACAACTCCTATTATTCAATAAAACATCAAAAAGGATTAATTGAAATAGATATCATGAAGATAGATCATTGGATAAACATTGAAATAAAGGATAATGGGAATGGTATACATGAGACTGATATACCACATATCTTTGAACCTTTTTTACGACAAAAGAAATTGGTGAAGGTACTGGGTTAGGGCTATCAATATCAAGAGCTATAGTAGAGCAACACAATGGATTTATTACTCTTGACTACACAGGGCCTTCGGGCACAAAATTTGTTATAGGTCTACCGGAGTCTAGCCATGCTAGCAATAATTAGAAGACATAATAAATCCATTAAGAAACATCGAATATTATTCTTATTATATTGTATTATCATTGGATTGGTTGCCAATTTATCAGTTGTAACCGTTCCAATTGCAGTACCTCTCAATATAGGCAATGTTGCAGCTTTATTGATTCTAGCACGTTTAGGTCTGAAGAATCCCCTGATGATTTACAAATAAATCATCAAATTAGGGTGGAAGCGCATCTTGTTGCATGATCAAATGGTTTCTCCAAAAACTACACTTGGACAACAAGATGCGCGAAGCCAATATCCTACAACATTCTTTACACCAATACTGCCCAGAACTTCACCTAAAACGATTAAACAGCTTGATGCTGGCCTCTAAGGCACTGATTGAATGTAAGACACTGACCTTGACTGAGTTAGGTCGAAATTTACCAACCACGGCCCGAACCAAGCACAACATCAAGCGCATTGATCGTTTGCTCGGCAACACGCATCTGCATCAAGAACGGTTAGCTGTCTACCAATGGCATGCCAGCCTCATCTGTTCTGGTAAACCTATGCCGATTGTGCTCGTCGATTGGTCAGACATCCGAGAGCATAAACGCATCATGGCTCTGCGCGCCTCAATAGCCTTCAATGGCCGCTCTATTACCCTGTATGAGAAGTCCTATCCCCTATCAGAACAATGCTCTAAGGCCTCCCACAACGGTTTTTTAGCGGACTTAGCCAAGATTTTACCTTTGCATGTTACCCCTCTCATCGTGACTGACGCGGGGTTCAAAGTGCCTTGGTACAAAGAGGTTGAGGCGCATGGTTGGTTTTGGCTAAGCCGTATTCGCGGTACAGTTCAATTTGCAGATATTGGCGCTGAAAATTGGCGTGCAGTTCGCAGTACACATGACTTGGCCAACGGTCAAGCGAAGAGCCTGGGTTGTAAGACCTTGACCAAAACTAACCCTATCAATTGCCATCTCACGCTTTATCGTAGCAAACCTAAGGGGCGTACAAATCAGCGTTCAACGAGGACTAATTGCCACCATCCATCGGCAAAAACGTACTCAACATCGGCGAAAGAGCCTTGGGTGTTAGCCAGCAATTTACCACCAGAATCTCGGAGCCCAAAGCAGCTGGTAAACCTGTACGCCAAACGTATGCAAATAGAGGAAACCTTTCGTGACCTCAAAAGCCCGGCATACGGCTTTGGCTTACGCCAAAGTCGTACCAACAGTCCAGAGCGATTCGACATCATCCTACTGATAGCGTTGATGGTTCAATGCCTGTTGTGGCTAGTTGGTTTACACGCACAGCAACAGGGCTGGGATAAGCATTTTCAGGCCAATACCATTGGGCATCGAACGGTACTCTCAACGATTCGCTTGGGATTGGAGGTACTCAGGCGGCCTGATTATCAAATCACGGAGAAAGAATTGCTGGCGGCCTGGGTATTATTCGCCAATCAGTTGCTCAAATATGGCTATGCTATGGCTGATTTATGAGGGGATCCTTCAGCGTTTAGGTCCCTTGTGGGCGTTAGTATGTTTTGTTTTTGTTGCATCTCCACTCCCCTCTTTTATTGCTATAATACTAAGCCTTATACAAGTTGTATTATTTAATATTTATATTAAAAAAAATAGCTCAAACATAACGCAAGTTTCTGTGATTTATTTTTTAGCAGCTATTCTCGTTATAAAAATGTTTTCACTGGAAGCAATAAAGGATAATTTATCCTTCTTGATTATATATCCGACATTCCGCAGCTAATTTAGGAATAAACTACCTCATAGAATCTACCGAGTAATTTGAGTAGTTGTGTTTGGTGATCTTGAAGTCCAGTGATGAACCTTTGGCCGTTAATCTCTAGCGTATCTATGCCTTCGAATTGCAAGAAGACCCAACGTGCCGTCGGTCTGGAGGTCGTCTTGTTCTTTACCATACTTGGGAAGAACGCTTCGGTTTGTGCGAGTTGTTCTCTGATTTTGTGTTCTAAACTAGCGTAAACAAGCAAGCTCAACGCTGAAGGATCCCCTCATAAATCAGCCATAGCATAGCCATATTTGAGCAACTGATTGGCGAATAATACCCAGGCCGCCAGCAATTCTTTCTCCGTGATTTGATAATCAGGCCGCCTGAGTACCTCCAATCCCAAGCGAATCGTTGAGAGTACCGTTCGATGCCCAATGGTATTGGCCTGAAAATGCTTATCCCAGCCCTGTTGCTGTGCGTGTAAACCAACTAGCCACAACAGGCATTGAACCATCAACGCTATCAGTAGGATGATGTCGAATCGCTCTGGACTGTTGGTACGACTTTGGCGTAAGCCAAAGCCGTATGCCGGGCTTTTGAGGTCACGAAAGGTTTCCTCTATTTGCATACGTTTGGCGTACAGGTTTACCAGCTGCTTTGGGCTCCGAGATTCTGGTGGTAAATTGCTGGCTAACACCCAAGGCTCTTTCGCCGATGTTGAGTACGTTTTTGCCGATGGATGGTGGCAATTAGTCCTCGTTGAACGCTGATTTGTACGCCCCTTAGGTTTGCTACGATAAAGCGTGAGATGGCAATTGATAGGGTTAGTTTTGGTCAAGGTCTTACAACCCAGGCTCTTCGCTTGACCGTTGGCCAAGTCATGTGTACTGCGAACTGCACGCCAATTTTCAGCGCCAATATCTGCAAATTGAACTGTACCGCGAATACGGCTTAGCCAAAACCAACCATGCGCCTCAACCTCTTTGTACCAAGGCACTTTGAACCCCGCGTCAGTCACGATGAGAGGGGTAACATGCAAAGGTAAAATCTTGGCTAAGTCCGCTAAAAAACCGTTGTGGGAGGCCTTAGAGCATTGTTCTGATAGGGGATAGGACTTCTCATACAGGGTAATAGAGCGGCCATTGAAGGCTATTGAGGCGCGCAGAGCCATGATGCGTTTATGCTCTCGGATGTCTGACCAATCGACGAGCACAATCGGCATAGGGTTACCAGAACAGATGAGGCTGGCATGCCATTGGTAGACAGCTAACCGTTCTTGATGCAGATGCGTGTTGCCGAGCAAACGATCAATGCGCTTGATGTTGTGCTTGGTTCGGGCCGTGGTTGGTAAATTTCGACCTAACTCAGTCAAGGTCAGTGTCTTACATTCAATCAGTGCCTTAGAGGCCAGCATCAAGCTGTTTAATCGTTTTAGGTGAAGTTCTGGGCAGTATTGGTGTAAAGAATGTTGTAGGATATTGGCTTCGCGCATCTTGTTGTCCAAGTGTAGTTTTTGGCGAAACCATTTGATCATGCAACAAGATGCGCTTCCACCCTAATTTGATGATTTATTTGTAAATCATCAGGGGATTCTTCAGAGCTCAACGTCATTATCATTAGCAACGCTTCAATGCGCTCAGGCTTTTTCAAGAAGATGGAAGAGGTTAAAAACTCAGGGCTTTTTAGAAAACGGAAGCCGCGCTCGACTTTTTGTTGCGATTTGTAATGTGCTAGAAGAGCCGCCATGGTGAGTGCTTCATTGTCGGTGTCATTCGTCGCGAGGATAAACATGCCTACTTTGAGCTTAGCCAGTTTTACTTTTTCTAGGTCGGTGAAGGGGGCGGCTTCGATAAAGTATTGGTATCCTGTCGGTGCTTCATCTGTCTTTGGGCGGCCCGAATGAGAGTAAGTCGGCTGTTTGATGAGAGTGCCTTGTTCAAACCCAAGTAAGTCACATTGTTTCTTGAAATCGTTAAACGCTAATTCTGCGTCAACTTCACAAGCGAATGGTTTTTTACTTAGCTTTTCCAACGCTTTGATTTCTTTTGCTATGTTTTTCTCTAAGTTCTTGAAGAAAGTGATTTCTTCCCGCTTGGTGGCCTGTTCACTGTGAACGAGCAACCAACGTTGATTGACCTTTCCGTAATCCGAGTCTATCCAACATCCTGAGTAGCCATGACCGATAGTGCTTAATTGCTCTGGCTCTAGCGCAAGTAGTGCTTGTTTTGCGAGCTTGATGGTCATGGGGACACGGGTAATGAATTTTTGATTTTGCTCATCTAGCGAGGAGATGCTTTCTTCGGTGTACAAAGCGGCATCAGCGATAAAGTAACGACTATTTTGCGCGGCTTTTAGGCAATGTATGTGTCTTTTAGTGACTTCAGCGAATGCCTTGGCATCATTGGTGTTACCACTCAGTGCTTGCATGTAAACAGGAATACCTGCTTGGTTTTCACAGATGAGTTCAAGCACGACTTGGTTAAGCTCTGGCCTATGATCCCGACTATAACCTCTTACAAGCTTAATCACGTTGGTGTTTTCATCTTGTGCATACTCACCATCAACGTGGAAGCTAGTGATATCAAGATGAACAGAATCGGTCGTCAAGCCCAGTTTATCAACAACACGCTCAGCACTGAAGAATCCCCTGATGATTTACAAATAAATCATCAAATTAGGGTGGAAGCGCATCTTGTTGCATGATCAAATGGTTTCTCCAAAAACTACACTTGGACAACAAGATGCGCGAAGCCAATATCCTACAACATTCTTTACACCAATACTGCCCAGAACTTCACCTAAAACGATTAAACAGCTTGATGCTGGCCTCTAAGGCACTGATTGAATGTAAGACACTGACCTTGACTGAGTTAGGTCGAAATTTACCAACCACGGCCCGAACCAAGCACAACATCAAGCGCATTGATCGTTTGCTCGGCAACACGCATCTGCATCAAGAACGGTTAGCTGTCTACCAATGGCATGCCAGCCTCATCTGTTCTGGTAACCCTATGCCGATTGTGCTCGTCGATTGGTCAGACATCCGAGAGCATAAACGCATCATGGCTCTGCGCGCCTCAATAGCCTTCAATGGCCGCTCTATTACCCTGTATGAGAAGTCCTATCCCCTATCAGAACAATGCTCTAAGGCCTCCCACAACGGTTTTTTAGCGGACTTAGCCAAGATTTTACCTTTGCATGTTACCCCTCTCATCGTGACTGACGCGGGGTTCAAAGTGCCTTGGTACAAAGAGGTTGAGGCGCATGGTTGGTTTTGGCTAAGCCGTATTCGCGGTACAGTTCAATTTGCAGATATTGGCGCTGAAAATTGGCGTGCAGTTCGCAGTACACATGACTTGGCCAACGGTCAAGCGAAGAGCCTGGGTTGTAAGACCTTGACCAAAACTAACCCTATCAATTGCCATCTCACGCTTTATCGTAGCAAACCTAAGGGGCGTACAAATCAGCGTTCAACGAGGACTAATTGCCACCATCCATCGGCAAAAACGTACTCAACATCGGCGAAAGAGCCTTGGGTGTTAGCCAGCAATTTACCACCAGAATCTCGGAGCCCAAAGCAGCTGGTAAACCTGTACGCCAAACGTATGCAAATAGAGGAAACCTTTCGTGACCTCAAAAGCCCGGCATACGGCTTTGGCTTACGCCAAAGTCGTACCAACAGTCCAGAGCGATTCGACATCATCCTACTGATAGCGTTGATGGTTCAATGCCTGTTGTGGCTAGTTGGTTTACACGCACAGCAACAGGGCTGGGATAAGCATTTTCAGGCCAATACCATTGGGCATCGAACGGTACTCTCAACGATTCGCTTGGGATTGGAGGTACTCAGGCGGCCTGATTATCAAATCACGGAGAAAGAATTGCTGGCGGCCTGGGTATTATTCGCCAATCAGTTGCTCAAATATGGCTATGCTATGGCTGATTTATGAGGGGATCCTTCAGCGCTCAGCAATAACCTGATAGAGCGCTGAGACATCGGCTTCGTATAGAGCATCTAATGTGCGGCCTAGTACATCATCAGTCAGGTGGTGTGCTTCAATGTCTTTGGCGAGTAGCTTAGATACAGGCTTGGTCTTAAAAAAGTCCGAGAACATGTGCAGTGTTCTGCTATGAAAGCCAAGTCCATTTAGGAGCATGGCCAATACCGCGTCACCATGAGAAACATTGTGGTCAGAATATTTTGGGATAACGGCATCTATCATCCGTGGCAGGCCAATTTCGTGACAAAAGGCGGCAATGAGACCAAGGTGATCTAAGCGTTTAATAACAGGATGGGTAGACATATTTTGAGACCGTCAAATAGCAGTAATAGATCAAAACTGTCGATCGCGGTCAAGATGGTGTCGTAGTTTTTATGAAAAGCTGATCGCCAGATCACACTATTTAAATTCTGGAATTAGCTGCGGAATGACGGTTGTAACAGATAATAATGGTATTGTTAGAGATTTCTACAAAGTTGATGCAAACACAAACAACATCGGCAACTTGAGCGTTGCAGACCGTCCCTATTTTTATTTGGTAAAACAAACAAAAACGTCTTTTATAAGTGATACCTTCAAAGGAAGATCACTCGGAGATGATCAATTATTTGCTGTAAGCACACCTATAATAAGAGAAAATAAATTTGATGGTGTTCTACAATTAGCAATAAAACTTAATTCATTACTGACATTATTTGATAAACATAATGATAGTATTTCACATCGTATACTCATAGATAAATCGGGAAGAAAAGTATGGGGAAACAATGTAAGTGGTGATATCGGCAGTGTTTGGACTCGACCTAAAGATAGCGAGCCGATGAAAGAAAAATTTTTAAGAAAAAGTATATTCAACCCACTTAATCCTATTACATTTAGCAAAGATGCGCATCACTTTATCATCAATGAAAAAATAGGTTTAACTGGTTGGGAGTTATATTTTTTCATTGACACGAACGATCTCTTCATAAAACTTTCAATTTATTTTTTTCTTGCTCTAGCCTTAATCACTATAATATTAGAAACATCTGTTAGACTATCAAAAAGATTTGTAAAAAACTACACACAGGCATTGGAGCAATTGGTAGATTACACTCAGCAATGGGATGGCAAAACCTTAAATAGCAAAGTATTGAATCTTACTCAATCGGCGCTTGAAATTGACACTTTAGCGCATAGCTTTATAAATATGCAACGACGAGTAACTGGTGCTCACAACGCAACAATATCATCAATGAATGAGGTAAGACTTCTTAATGAAGAGTTAGAAGAAAGAGTTGAAAAACGAACAAGAGAATTAGAAGAAGAGCGCGATAAAGCAAAGCATCTAGCAGCAATTAAAACTAGATTCCTTGCTAATATGAGCCATGAAATTCGTACTCCAATTACGATAATTAAAGGTTTCACTGAACAAATTTTACCCATTACCCATGGTGAAGTGCATACTGCTCTTTGCAAAATTGAACAAAATACATCTCACCTTCAAAATATCATTAATGACATTTTAGATGCGGCAAAAATTGATGAAGGAAAAATGACTATAGCTGAGCAATCTGTTGCTATTGAACCTCTTTTAAACAGCTTAAGTGATGCATTAACTGTTTTAGCACATTCGAAAAATTTAACCACTCAGTTAGACATTAATTTATTAAATATAAAATATATAAAAACAGATCCTTATAGACTTAAGCAAATATTACTAAATTTTATTAGTAACGCGGTAAAGTTCACGCTAAAAGGTACTATCAAGTTAGTTGCGAACATAACAGATAAAAATGAGTTATATATCGCGATTATCGACAACGGCATTGGTATTTCATCTGAACAAGCATCAAGTTTATTTCATGCATTTACTCAAGCAGACTCCAGTACCAGTAGAGATTATGGCGGAACAGGTCTAGGATTATTTATCAGCAAACAATTAGCTAATGCTATGTCTTTACAACTTAATATGCATAGTACAGTTGGGATTGGGTCTTGTTTCTCTATCACATTACCCGCAGAAAAATTAATTAATAATGTTGCCATAACGCATGATGAAATCAACATTATTCAAAATGAAATCATAGACTGGAAAAAGAAAAGCATCTTATTTGTTGATGATGTAGAGGATATTAGAGACTTAGTAGCCATTTACCTAAAAGATACAGGAATAAGTATAGATTTTGGTGTCAATGGTGAAGAAGCAATACAATTAGCATATCTAAAACATTACGATCTGATCATATTAGACCAACAAATGCCAGTTATCGATGGACTTACCGCTGCAAATACAATACGTGCGATGAATAAAAATATTCCTTTATTATTATTAAGTGCTGATATTTTTTATGATGACAGTGAAAAAAATAGCGCTTTCAACAAAAAAATCACAAAACCTTTTAGCAAACAACAACTCATTGATACCTTGCAATATTTTCTGGGAGAAAACCAATCAAAATATAATAAGCAAAAAAAGAAGATGACATATTAGATAATGATTTAACAATTGAATATCTAAAAACCTTACCTAATGTATTGTCCTTATTAAAGAAACTTATCAATGATGGAGAAATAACAAAGTTAGGATATGAATTACATAAGCTAAAAGGAACAAGTGCGTGTTTAGGACTTAGCAATATATCGTCATGTGCGGCACATCTCAATGTGCAACTAAAAAATCGAATGATAACCCTAGATGAAATCAACGAATTGTCAACCGCTATAACAGATGCACTTTTAGCTGAAAATGAAAAATAATAGGATATAATATCAATGATAACACATGAGTCAGACCTAACACTCAGAAACATCAGCAGGAGTTAATATAGGTAATATCACAGTGAAAGAAGTACCTTCACCTAATGTTGAAGTGACTTTAATTTCACCTTTATGCTTTTGAACTATGCTGTAGGATAATGATAAACCAAGCCCAGTACTGAAGAATCCCCTGATGATTTACAAATAAATCATCAAATTAGGGTGGAAGCGCATCTTGTTGCATGATCAAATGGTTTCTCCAAAAACTACACTTGGACAACAAGATGCGCGAAGCCAATATCCTACAACATTCTTTACACCAATACTGCCCAGAACTTCACCTAAAACGATTAAACAGCTTGATGCTGGCCTCTAAGGCACTGATTGAATGTAAGACACTGACCTTGACTGAGTTAGGTCGAAATTTACCAACCACGGCCCGAACCAAGCACAACATCAAGCGCATTGATCGTTTGCTCGGCAACACGCATCTGCATCAAGAACGGTTAGCTGTCTACCAATGGCATGCCAGCCTCATCTGTTCTGGTAACCCTATGCCGATTGTGCTCGTCGATTGGTCAGACATCCGAGAGCATAAACGCATCATGGCTCTGCGCGCCTCAATAGCCTTCAATGGCCGCTCTATTACCCTGTATGAGAAGTCCTATCCCCTATCAGAACAATGCTCTAAGGCCTCCCACAACGGTTTTTTAGCGGACTTAGCCAAGATTTTACCTTTGCATGTTACCCCTCTCATCGTGACTGACGCGGGGTTCAAAGTGCCTTGGTACAAAGAGGTTGAGGCGCATGGTTGGTTTTGGCTAAGCCGTATTCGCGGTACAGTTCAATTTGCAGATATTGGCGCTGAAAATTGGCGTGCAGTTCGCAGTACACATGACTTGGCCAACGGTCAAGCGAAGAGCCTGGGTTGTAAGACCTTGACCAAAACTAACCCTATCAATTGCCATCTCACGCTTTATCGTAGCAAACCTAAGGGGCGTACAAATCAGCGTTCAACGAGGACTAATTGCCACCATCCATCGGCAAAAACGTACTCAACATCGGCGAAAGAGCCTTGGGTGTTAGCCAGCAATTTACCACCAGAATCTCGGAGCCCAAAGCAGCTGGTAAACCTGTACGCCAAACGTATGCAAATAGAGGAAACCTTTCGTGACCTCAAAAGCCCGGCATACGGCTTTGGCTTACGCCAAAGTCGTACCAACAGTCCAGAGCGATTCGACATCATCCTACTGATAGCGTTGATGGTTCAATGCCTGTTGTGGCTAGTTGGTTTACACGCACAGCAACAGGGCTGGGATAAGCATTTTCAGGCCAATACCATTGGGCATCGAACGGTACTCTCAACGATTCGCTTGGGATTGGAGGTACTCAGGCGGCCTGATTATCAAATCACGGAGAAAGAATTGCTGGCGGCCTGGGTATTATTCGCCAATCAGTTGCTCAAATATGGCTATGCTATGGCTGATTTATGAGGGGATCCTTCAGAGCCCAGTACCTGTCCCGACAGGTTTCGTGGTATAAAAAGGCTCAAATATTTTACGTATATCTTGTGCCGCAATACCAGAACCAGTATCACGAATAACAATCATAAACTCTGATTCTGTCGCACTTCCTTCGATAGATATTTCACCTCTTTCCTCTATAGCTTGCGCAGCATTAACTAACAAATTAAGAAATACTTGATTAAGCTGCATAGGCTGACAATATAGCTCTGGCAAATTATCCTGGAAATTACGAAGAACAACAGCTTTATATTTAATTTGGTTAGCAGCAATTTTTAATGTATTTTCAATACCCTCTATTACATTAGCATATTGCCATTCACTACTATCTACATGAGAAAACGACTTAAGGCTTTTCACTATTACGGCAACGCGCTCTAATCCTTCAATCGATTCATTGATTAAATCAGGCAAATCTGAGCATATAAATTCAAATTGATGGCGCTTCAACATATCTTGTTCAAGTGCAAAATAAGGCGGAGACCCAATCTTATGTACTAGTTTCTGATAGAAGCTGAGTAATTTCAACAACTTGCCATTATAATCTTGTAAACTTTGTAAATTTGAATTCACAAAACCAATAGGATTATTAATTTCATGAGCAACACCTGCAGCTAACTGTCCAATTGCGGCCATTTTTTCAGATTGTAATAATTGATTCTGAGCAGCCTCTAGTTTTTTATTGAGAAGACTCAATGCTGTATGCTCTTGTTCTAACTGTTCAGAAAGGCATTTTTGTGCTTGGTAATAACTTGCAAGCTCAGTTACATCTTGCACAATTAAACAAACTGTTTTCACTTGATTATTTTCTATATCGAGCGGGAAAAACTCAATATTTTGATACATAGCAGTTTCTTCGCCTGTAATAGGCCGGCTGCTACTAAAATCAAATACATGTGGACGATGCTCCCAATATGAGAAACTGGCATTATTTAGCACGAAAACGCTATTAATTTTTTTTTGAAGAAATTTTGCGGCATCAGGGAATAACGCGAGCAAGTTATTTTCGTGTGTAACTGACTTATTATCGGTTGACAATCTATCGGTAAAAAATTCATTCCAGTAAATAATTTGATAACACTCATCAACCACACAAATTCCAAGTGGTAAGCGTGAAGTAAGCTTCTGCAATAGCTGTGACTGACTCATAATTACTCCAGCAGCTGCTGTAGTTTCGCTAATAAAGTTTGAACTGATGCCTCTTCCAAACAGATCACAACTTTTGAGTCAAACTGACTCACTTCCACTTTAAACTCAACCTCCATCATTAAAGTACTTGCCCATCTATAGTGGTAATGCTGGCTGGCTGCATTGTACATTGTCGGCATACTTAACTTTGCGTTTAATGAAAGTTGCTCAGCAAATCCTGTTAAACATGCACCAGCTAAAATGTTGGCAAGTTCTAACAACAACTCATTTAACCGGTCTTGAGTTAGTGGCAGTTCATACTCCATTAATGTACCAATCGCATCGCAGCCCTGCTTAGATAGCGTTGAAATAACTTCACCTTTAATACTGCCTAAGAATGATTGGCGTGTGTACCACATTTCCTCGTCCGATAGCATAGAGACAAATTGTTCAGGTGTAACATCACTGATTTTAGGAATTGATAGTGTAATTTTCGCTTCGATTAAACGAGCAAGTGAATTAGCTGCTTGCCCCATAGAAATATTCATCAATTCCTGGAGCGCGTCTCGTTGTTCTTCAGATAGCAACATGTTCATATTAGCCCCACATCGAAAAGTGCTTCTCTTAACTGTGCGGGTTGTAACGGTTTTTGTAAGAAACGAAAAGAACCTAGGGAATCAACTAACAATTTAGCTTCTGGCTGTATATCTGCACTTATCACAATCACAACCGTCTTTGATTGTTGTTCATGAAGACATTTAAGTACTCCGAATCCATCAAGTTCAGGCATGGTCAGGTCAAGAAATAGTACCTCAGCCTTACCTGAATTAGCTGCTTCTAGGGCCTCTTTTCCATTGCACGCTTCAGTGATCTCAACATCCCAGTCCTCCGGTAAAGCTCGTCTTACCGCTTTTCTGGACATTAAAGAATCATCAGCAATTGTGACAGGTATTGGCATAGCATCACCTCATGAGTGTCTCATCTGTCTTATATTAGTCGTTATTCACTATGCGTCAATGTTAAGCGCTAATAATAAGAATCTTAGCAGAACCTTCAGCACAATGATTTTCTCGATAAGGTTGAACTTAAAAAATAACTCATGCCAAAACAACAAACTAGTAAAACTATTCCACCGTCTTGATTGCATTCCAGTTGCTTTCAGGATGAAAATTTAGCTAACACTAAATTGAAGCTTTGGCCAGGCTAAAAGAAATAGATAAACAGCTGGTTTTAAATGAATGCGAGTAGCAATATTGGGATAAAACCACATAGCCAATATGACCAGTTTATTTGAGATATTAGGGCGTGTTGGCAACGTTTCAGAGTGGTTTGTTTCAGCAGTTTGGCTGGTTGTGCGAGGCAAAGTCCATACTGCATAGTTAAGCTACATAAAACTAAGATAACTCCGCAGAAATATCAGCCAAATACTGCCAGAAGAGTTCATTCTGGCAAGACTCTTCTCTTTACTTTCAGTGATTAGAGGCGCTGGTAATTTGAGTAAAATAACGGCCCATATTTGCTCGCTTCGCGAGCAGCACTTACTCAAACGAACAAAATTGAATCTTAAATATCAACATTCTTTAGACGGTAGGCATTAGTGGTTTACTGATATCGCAAATGAAAAAGCCTCATCAAATGATGAGGCTTTTTCATATTTGGCGGAGCGGACGGGACTCGAACCCGCGACCCCCGGCGTGACAGGCCGGTATTCTAACCAACTGAACTACCGCTCCAAACTTTTTATTATACCGCTATAACAGCACTATAATTTTAACTTTCAATAACTTGACTGGCGGAGCGGACGGGACTCGAACCCGCGACCCCCGGCGTGACAGGCCGGTATTCTAACCAACTGAACTACCGCTCCACTCAAGTTGCGGTGAATAATACGGTTGAGCGTTCGCAGCGTCAACCGTTTTTTTCACTCAATTGCATCGATTAGTTAAAATTTCGCCAAACTTAACAAAACCCCATGATAAGTGAACAAAATATCTGCAAATCCCGATGTAAATCTCACCCTTTCCTTCACTTTTATCTACGATTATCAGGTTCATCTGGCATAGTTAAATCTATTTCATCAAGAGATGGGACATCAGCTTTATTTTGTTCCGCGTCATCTAAAATCCGCTGTTCGGCCGCGGCTAATGCTTGTGCCAAACTTTGACGCTTACGCCAAATAATCAGCCCAACCACACCCAGTAGCACTAACACCACATTGACGGTGATAATCCAGAAGATCGCTTCCTGCTTAGCGAGAGCCTCTTCCTCTGCAGCCTTTTGCGCGGCCACAGCTGCGAGCTCTTCTTCGCTAGGTGGTGGCTCGGGCGGTTGCACTAGGTTGAAGAACAGTTCAGGTAAATCGAGTACTATTTCACGGCCAGTGACTGTCGTTGTCGCAGCAGAGCCTTTTATTCGGTAACTGCCAAACTCGGTCACAGGCGGTATCGGCAATTCAGTGTCGCTCTCCTTAAGCCCATGAACTACGAGGGGAAGTTGCAAACCAGCAGGTCCAACAAGCTCAAATGAAAAATGGGTCTCAGCTAGCTGTAATACGCGACTATCGGCATGTAGCATGATTTTCCATTGACCCGTCAAAGGATCTTCAGGAGTTATCACCTCTGCATTTACGGGTCGTGGAGATAAGCTAAAAGGAAATGAGACTTGCCTTTCAAATACGTTGTTACGCGCTTGAACGACAAAGTCGTACTCACCCCATGGCTGCTTAAGATTGATATCGCCTGTAAATATGCCGTCATCAGGTCTTTCATCGAACTTTTCACCATTATCTTTGTAGGAACCAACGATAATGTCACCTGCGGCAAAGTTTTCATCGCCCGTACGATGCTTACTGACAAAGTGCGCGGTCCACTCGACTAAATAGTCCATCCCAGGCATGCGAACGCGCTCTGCATCTCCCATTAATTGGGCAATCACTTTGGTTTGTTCGCCTTGAAATAATGGCTGAGGTAATCGTTGAACTTCAATCTCAAGCTTTGAAACCCGTTTAATTTTCGAGCCCGGCACCACCTTCCCCACTAATTGCCAAGGACCAGGCTGGGGTGATTCGATATAAATAATATCTCCGGTCATACCATCAACCCATTTAACGGTTTCTGGATGACGATTGGCGTACCACTTACTGCCATCGGGCAAGACAATCACCACGGGGGCCGAACCATATTCTCGCTGGATCATGAGTGTCATACTGCTGACCATATGATCCACCCGAAAACGATTTTTAAGCTCAGAAGCCGTATCTACGGGCACGACTTTCATATTCGATGGCTTGGACGACGTGTTTACCTTACTCTCAGCACTGTTTACCTTAACCTCAGCACTTGGCTCAGCAGTATTTTGAACCTTAGCTGCCATATCGGTAGTCGGCTTTGTCGGCTTAGCGGTCACTGGTTCCGTATCAGCCGCAAACAATGACGTGCTCAAGCTAAGGTAGCCGAGTATTAACGTGGTATTGACTAGAGATTTTCGCAGCGACATCGTCATAGGCTAAAAATTATCCTCTCCAGAGGCACTTTCCTGATTTTGCGACTAAATCAAGGCGTTGTTCATGTATAACGAGTTCATCGGCCGATGCGCTGATCACTTTAAGATTAAGTGATGCGGGATCAAAGCGTTGAATGCCTCCCGCCTCTTGACCAACTTCTTCGTTAGAGAGATTGAACTTAGTCTGACCTCCCGTCATCGACAAATACACATCGGCAAGAATTTCGGCGTCGAGTAATGCGCCGTGGTAATGGCGGCGGGAATTGTCGATGCCATATCGTTTGCAGAGAGCGTCTAAGTTGTTTTTTTGCCCAGGATGCAAAAACTTAGCGATATCGAGGGAGTCTAAAATATCACAAATGTCGCGAGTCTTTGGTCCTAACGGTTGCAGTAAGGAAAACTCATGGTCCATAAAGCTCACGTCGAAGTTTGCGTTATGGGCTACAATTTCTGCGCCACTGATAAAATCGATAAACTCTTGCGCTATTTGATGAAATCTTGGCTCATTTGCAACACGCTCATCGGTGATCCCGTGAACAGCAATCGCTTCTGGATCAATCGCTTGGCCAGGATTGATATATTGATGGTAATAACGCCCCGTTAAACGGCGGTTGATGACCTCAACACAACCTATCTCAATAATTCGGTGTCCTAAATACACCGCACCACTCCCCTGGTTCATACCAGTGGTTTCAGTATCCAAAATAACCTGACGGCTTGCGTTTGAGATAATATTCATACTTTTATGCGCTTCTTATGACTTTTTTTGGTTATACTCGGCCGATATTTACGACGCTGGTAACCACTTGATGACTGAACTAAAACTAATCCACATCTTCACCGATGGTTCTTGCTTAGGCAATCCGGGCCCCGGTGGCTATGGCATTGTAATGAATTATAAGGGCCATACAAAGGAGATATCCGATGGTTTTGCCCTGACAACCAATAATCGCATGGAATTATTAGCCCCAATCGTTGCGCTTGAGGCCCTAAAAGAACCCTGTAAAATCATTCTCACCAGCGATAGCCAATATATGCGCCAAGGGATCACCACTTGGATCCACGGCTGGAAGAAAAAAGGCTGGATGACATCTAATCGAACGCCGGTGAAAAATGTCGATCTTTGGAAACGTTTAGATAACGCCGCTCAACTCCACCAAATTGATTGGCGCTGGGTAAAAGGCCATGCCGGACACGCGGAAAATGAACGCTGTGATCAACTTGCTCGCGCCGCCGCAGAGGCAAATCCTACGCAAATTGATGCAGGTTATCAGGCGGAGTCCTAACACTTATCGCTGCTAGAACACCATTATTCTCGTGATAAATGGAAAAAATTACTGCAAAACTGCACAAAGGCCAGCCCTAACGACGTTGCTTGGCGACTCTTATGAGTGATGCGGTAAAACTGCCGCTCTAACACTAATCCTTCAATGGTGACTAGAGCCAATTCTTTTCGACTAATGTCTTTATCCAACGCAAGTTCTGACAAAACCCCCAAACCAGCACCTTGTTTTACCGCCAACTTGATGGCATCGGGCGTGGTAAAGCAGAACTTAGCCTCCGGTTGCATACCTAGTTCATTGGCCGCATTAACAAAATATTCCCGAGTTCCCGATCCCTCTTCACGCAGCACCCAAGATTGGCCTTTTACGGCCAAAGGCTTAACCGTTTGCCCTGCCAATGGATGAGCGGGATGGCAAAACACCAATAATCGATCCTTGTGCCACGGCTCGATATGAAGACGGTTATCAGTACAATGCCCTTCAATAAACCCCATTTCGGCACGAAATTGTGCAACGGATTGAATCACTTCTTGGGTATTGGTGATCGCCACGTCTACATGGGTTTGGATATGTTGCTGGCAAAATGCGACTGCCGCTTTCGCCAGTAAATAATTACCAATCGTTGAGCTTGCACTCACACTTAAGTGTCCAACCAAATCACCATCTTGACGAGTAAATGCCTGCTCAATTTGTTCAACACGATGTAAAAGATCGGTGGCCAACGGCAACAAGAGGTTACCCTGCGAATTCAGTTGCAGACGATTGCCAATTCTTTCAAATAACCGGGCATTGAGCTGTTTTTCCAATTCGGCTAAGGCCATAGAGGTCGCAGGCGGCGATAGATTAACTTGTTCAGCCGCTTTTGCCACCTGACCACTGCGTGCGACGGCTTCAAAAACTGCAAGTTGCCTTAGGGTAATTCGCATATCGGTCTCATTAATCGATGATGTTATTTTATATGTTCGGATAAATGCCCAGTGCGTCCGGCGCTTGGCGCAGTGGCCCAATTGGGTTGTCGAACCTTACGTTTGTCACGGATTGGGGTTAATGGTGATTCTAATTTTCGAGCCACAATCAAATACAAACTCCCCGCACTGGGAAGCCATGAAGCTAAGGTTTGCTGTAAAAAACGGCCACGATTCAATTCGCCGATCAGGGGATGGTAAACCAAACGCTCATCACTCACCACTTGATAACCAAGTAGCCCTAACCAATCTCGCACCCTAGATGGCATAAAAAAGCGTCCGCACCAAGGTAGATCATCTTGATATTTCGGCCACAGCTTGCCAAGAAACACTGAGCTTAAGGGGTTAAAGCCCACAATAAATAAATAACCACCGGCGATCAGCACTCTGTCGGTTTCCCGTAAAATACGGTAAGGATCAGCCTCAAACTCTAGTAGCAGGCTCATCACCACAGCATCAATCACCCCATTTTGTATCGGCAAATGACAAAAATCCCCCATTAACGAGGCTGTTGGTGCTGAGCATAGTGAAAAATGATGAGCAACAGGGGATGCCATACTGGAGAGCTGTGCACTTAAGGGGCCCAACTTCAACAAATGATAACCAAACACCCTTGGCCACCAATCAGTGAGCTTATCGGTAACAGCTTGCTGGAGTGCGTCGCCATTGGGTAAATCTTCCCATTGCTCAGGTTTACGCACAGAACTGTTATACGACACAACTCACCTCCCTTTCCGTTATCTTATTACTTTTACCGAGTTAAGACCTTCATTGAACATCCATCATTAGGTGATTTAAAAATCACAATAGTCGCCAACTGATATCCACCTGTGGATAATAACCTCATCTTGAAATCAAAATACAGCTATCGGCGGTGCTATGCTCACTATAACAGCGATTAATGCCTTTAATGACAATTATATCTGGGTGTTGCGACAAGACTCCCAGCAAACGGTGTATGTGGTTGATCCTGGCGACCCACATGTTGTGCTCGACTACTTACGTAAACATCAACTTACGTTAGCGGGTATTTTGATCACTCATCATCATCATGATCATACAGGTGGAATAACCGCCCTCGCCGCCCATGTTAAGCAGACAACAGACCAGATCCTGACTGTCTACGGTCCGCAACGTGAAGCTATTCAAGGCATCAATCAGCCAATCGACCCTACACAGAGCAATACACTTACATTGCCCTTTATCGATGCGCCCATACACATCTTGTCTGTACCTGGGCATACTGCTGGTCATATAGCGTATCTACTTGATGGTGCCCTATTTTGTGGTGATACACTCTTTAGTGCAGGCTGCGGTCGTTTATTTGAGGGCACCCCTGCACAAATGTGGCAATCCTTAAGTTTGCTCGCGGCGTTACCCGATGAGACTCGAGTGTACTGCGCCCATGAATATACTCTTGCGAATCTTAAATTCGCCCAAGAGGTAGATGCAGATAACGCCGCACTCAACAAGTATGTAGAGCAAGCCACCACAATGCGTGGCCAAAACAAAGCCACTATCCCCTCCACCATAGGGTTAGAGCGGGCAATCAATCCCTTCCTTCGTCCGTTAGCGCCTACCATAGTCAACAGCATAAAAAGTAAGTTTTGTGACCAAGATCTGACTAAAGCTGATGAAGTAAGCTGTTTTGCCCTACTTCGGCAGTGGAAAGATATTTTTTAGTAAAAAACGATCCATTTATGGCTGAAATTTATACAGATTTTTCCACTTTTGATGACGTAAATCAAAAGTGACCCTACAAGATGTACGATAATTTAGGGACAAGCTCGAAAAGATCCCATAGAATGGCTCGTTTTTGCGTGAATACTTTGCGCTCTGTGTTGCCACTTTTTTTCACATAATCAATTCGTTAGATAATTTACGTTGTACGAAAAGTGCAGTGGCAATGCACTAACAGAGGACTATCGTTTTCCATGAGAGTATCACTTTATGTTGTAGTAGGGGGATTTGCCCTACTCACAGGTTGTCAGACGTTAGACAACCCTCAGGTGCCCAAACCTGAAGCTGAAACCGTCACGACCGAAAATACCGTCCCACAGTATTATCTCGCAACCGAACCTGAATCGGCGCAAATTACTGATGTATGGGAACGAATTCGTCAAGGAATGCAGTTACCCATTCCAGACAAGAAACTCGTTAACTATTATCGCGATTGGTACATTAACAACCCTAAACACCTTGAATTGATTTCTGAGCGTGCAGCGCCTTACATGTATTTGATCGTCGAAGAGCTTGAAAAACGCCATCTACCAATCGAGATAGCCCTGCTTCCGATTATTGAAAGCGCTTTCGATCCCAGTGCTTCTTCGGCCAGTGCTGCCTCAGGGCTTTGGCAATTTACCACCCCGATGGCTAGCCACTTTGGGTTAGAAATGAACTGGTGGTATGACGGCCGTCGCGATGTGCCTGCATCCACGACAGCAGCCCTAGATATGCTCGAATATTTGTACGATAAAACCAATAATAATTGGCTTTATGCAATTGCGGCCTACAACTCAGGAGAGTCACGCGTACTCAATGCGATTAAACGCAACGAAGATAAAGGTCTTAAAACCGATTTTTGGTCGCTCGATCTCCCAAAAGAAACCAAACGTTATGTGCCACAGTTATTGGCGCTCGCTGAAGTGATTAAACATGCCGATGAATATGGCATAACTCTGGCACCCATTGATAACAGCCCTTCAATCGAAGTGGTTGATATAGACAGTCAAATTGACTTAGCCATGGCAGCAGGTCTCGCCAATATGACTACCAATGAGCTATTAAAGCTCAATCCAGGTTACAATCGCTGGGCAACCTCACCAATGGGCCCACATACTTTAGTATTACCCATTGATAAATCTGAAGAGTTCAAAAAAGCACTTGCAGAAACAGAAAGTGAGGCCCGTGTAAGCTGGCTTAGATATACGATTAAGCCTGGAGATAGTTTAGGGTCTATTGCAGAAAAACATCATACAAGCATCAATGCGATCCGTGCTGCTAATGGTATGAAAAACAACAATATCATTGCTGGAAGACCGCTAATTATCCCAGTCTCTGCTGATGATAAACAACTGTATGCCCTATCAACCAGTCAGAAATTACCTAAAAAGGCCGCTGTTGCCACCTCGGGTAACAAGTTGACCTATAAAGTAAAATCCGGTGATAGTTTGTGGCAAATTGCCCAAGCACATAATGTTAGCGTCAAACAATTAATGACTTGGAACCATTTAAGCAAAGACAGCAAATTACAAAGTGGTCAGCAATTGACGATTGTTGCACCACAAGAAAAACACGATAACGAGCAGATCCGAACCGTCAGCTACAAAGTTAAGGCTGGTGATTCACTCGCGCGAATTGCAAACAAGTTTAAGGTGACTGTTCCTGAACTTCGCGAATGGAACGGCTTAACCGCATCACAATATATTCAACCCGGTCAAGTGTTGAAACTGGTTGTAGATGAAAGCAATTTAAATACATAAAGCATTTAAGTGTGAATCACTCTAAATACCTTATGTTTAATTTGTTAATAAAATCGTCTTGCATCTAAAATAAAGATCAACATAAAAAAGCAGTAACCTCTGGGTTACTGCTTTTTTATTGGCTCAATACGCCGTTATCTTTCGAGCAGAACGTTGCCGGTTACGCTCACACATCGACTGTTGACGTAGGAGATGACAGAGCACGCAAATCTTGCATACCTACAAGCCGCCCAACTTTTTAAGTAGCGAATCCTTTAATTTTTCTTTCGCTTTATCAGTCTCTTCCTTCAACTGATTATTTAATAACGCTTGAGTATCTAAGGCATATTCCGGCTTTTGGAAAGTACCGGTAATAGCGAGAGGGATATCAATTCCTGCCAGCGCATCTTTCTCACTGCCACCTTGACCTTTAAGGGAATTGACTAAACTGGTCGTTAACCGATAATCCAGAGTTTGCGTCAAGAGATCCGCGCTGCCCTTACCCGCAAGCCTAAGCAAAGGTGAAGACATAGCGAGATCAGGGTTTGTCGCTACACCATGTTCAAGGGAGAAGTTACCGGTTAGGCTCGAGAAGTCGGTTTTACGCTCCTCTTTCGTGTCCGCAGACAAATCCCCCTTTAATTTAGCCTGAGCACTACGGATCATCTGCGGGATATTGACACCGTAAAGGGCACCATCGGTGATATCAAAACGACCATTCGCGAGGAGGTTTTTCTTTAATTGTTCAGGAATTAAGCTCTTACCTTTGCCTTTTACATTAAAATTTGCCGTTCCCGCCAGAATATCTAGCTTGGCCGCATCCTTAAGTAATGGTTGAATTTGAACACCTGATATTTGCTTATCAAATTGGTAACTTGACACTTTTGATCGCGCATCAACCTGAGCATTGAGCATTAACTTACCTTGGTAGAGATCTGCACTTAGCTGCTTAAGATCAACCTCACCATTTTTAATGCCTAAATCCATTAACCAATTTTGCGTAGACAAATTCGCGACTTTGATCGATTTAACCGCCAATATTAGCTTCGCATCCAAACCATTAAGCGCCGTTAAATCGGGTTCAACAGCCTGAGTCTGTGAAGACGCAGCTGCGGTTTGTTCTTCTGAAGTGTCAGATTTTGGTAGCAAAGCATCGAGGTCAATATCCCCAAATTGGAAATCCGCACTAATTTTCGGCACTTTGCTCCCGTAACTGACGGTCAACTTACCCGCGGCATTGATATCCATTGCGGTTAATTTACTGATGTCCGCCGATAACTGCTTTTTATCTAATGCGATTTGGCTGTTTAGACTAACCTCGGCGGTCAATTTTTTATTAGGGATCCCCTCGCCTTCAACTTGAGTCTCAATATCCAGCTTCTCAATCACCAGCTGATTAAAATCATGACTTAACTTGATTTGCCCTTCGCCTTTGCTGCTCACTGTCATATCCGGCAAGGTCGCGGCAAATTCGTAGGCCATCGGCGCAAATTTATCGAGTGAAAATGCCCCCAAAGTGAACTGTTTTAAGGTTAAGGTTTGGGTTTGCCCTTTAGCTTCATCAATTAAATTGATTTGCGTATTCGTAATAGAAATGCCACCTACATCGATACTGGCTAATTGTGCTTTAGCACTTGATTCAGATGGGGTAGCAGATAGCTCAGTGCTCTTGCCCGTTAAGCCATCTAGGCTTGAGCTACCATTTTTACGGGTGACCAAATTGATTTTTGCGCCATCAAGAGTGAGCTGAGCGATTTCAATTTGCTTGCTAAACAGCGGTATAAGCTCAACCTCAGCTACGGCTTTATTAACTTCAAGCACTGAAGAATCCCCTGATGATTTACAAATAAATCATCAAATTAGGGTGGAAGCGCATCTTGTTGCATGATCAAATGGTTTCTCCAAAAACTACACTTGGACAACAAGATGCGCGAAGCCAATATCCTACAACATTCTTTACACCAATACTGCCCAGAACTTCACCTAAAACGATTAAACAGCTTGATGCTGGCCTCTAAGGCACTGATTGAATGTAAGACACTGACCTTGACTGAGTTAGGTCGAAATTTACCAACCACGGCCCGAACCAAGCACAACATCAAGCGCATTGATCGTTTGCTCGGCAACACGCATCTGCATCAAGAACGGTTAGCTGTCTACCAATGGCATGCCAGCCTCATCTGTTCTGGTAACCCTATGCCGATTGTGCTCGTCGATTGGTCAGACATCCGAGAGCATAAACGCATCATGGCTCTGCGCGCCTCAATAGCCTTCAATGGCCGCTCTATTACCCTGTATGAGAAGTCCTATCCCCTATCAGAACAATGCTCTAAGGCCTCCCACAACGGTTTTTTAGCGGACTTAGCCAAGATTTTACCTTTGCATGTTACCCCTCTCATCGTGACTGACGCGGGGTTCAAAGTGCCTTGGTACAAAGAGGTTGAGGCGCATGGTTGGTTTTGGCTAAGCCGTATTCGCGGTACAGTTCAATTTGCAGATATTGGCGCTGAAAATTGGCGTGCAGTTCGCAGTACACATGACTTGGCCAACGGTCAAGCGAAGAGCCTGGGTTGTAAGACCTTGACCAAAACTAACCCTATCAATTGCCATCTCACGCTTTATCGTAGCAAACCTAAGGGGCGTACAAATCAGCGTTCAACGAGGACTAATTGCCACCATCCATCGGCAAAAACGTACTCAACATCGGCGAAAGAGCCTTGGGTGTTAGCCAGCAATTTACCACCAGAATCTCGGAGCCCAAAGCAGCTGGTAAACCTGTACGCCAAACGTATGCAAATAGAGGAAACCTTTCGTGACCTCAAAAGCCCGGCATACGGCTTTGGCTTACGCCAAAGTCGTACCAACAGTCCAGAGCGATTCGACATCATCCTACTGATAGCGTTGATGGTTCAATGCCTGTTGTGGCTAGTTGGTTTACACGCACAGCAACAGGGCTGGGATAAGCATTTTCAGGCCAATACCATTGGGCATCGAACGGTACTCTCAACGATTCGCTTGGGATTGGAGGTACTCAGGCGGCCTGATTATCAAATCACGGAGAAAGAATTGCTGGCGGCCTGGGTATTATTCGCCAATCAGTTGCTCAAATATGGCTATGCTATGGCTGATTTATGAGGGGATCCTTCAGCTTCAAGCATCGATTTTGGAGTAAATCCGTCATTCCGCAGCTAATTCCAGAATTTAAATAGTGTGATCTGGCGATCAGCTTTTCATAAAAACTACGACACCATCTTGACCGCGATCGACAGTTTTGATCTATTACTGCTATTTGACGGTCTCAAAATATGTCTACCCATCCTGTTATTAAACGCTTAGATCACCTTGGTCTCATTGCCGCCTTTTGTCACGAAATTGGCCTGCCACGGATGATAGATGCCGTTATCCCAAAATATTCTGACCACAATGTTTCTCATGGTGACGCGGTATTGGCCATGCTCCTAAATGGACTTGGCTTTCATAGCAGAACACTGCACATGTTCTCGGACTTTTTTAAGACCAAGCCTGTATCTAAGCTACTCGCCAAAGACATTGAAGCACACCACCTGACTGATGATGTACTAGGCCGCACATTAGATGCTCTATACGAAGCCGATGTCTCAGCGCTCTATCAGGTTATTGCTGAGCGTGTTGTTGATAAACTGGGCTTGACGACCGATTCTGTTCATCTTGATATCACTAGCTTCCACGTTGATGGTGAGTATGCACAAGATGAAAACACCAACGTGATTAAGCTTGTAAGAGGTTATAGTCGGGATCATAGGCCAGAGCTTAACCAAGTCGTGCTTGAACTCATCTGTGAAAACCAAGCAGGTATTCCTGTTTACATGCAAGCACTGAGTGGTAACACCAATGATGCCAAGGCATTCGCTGAAGTCACTAAAAGACACATACATTGCCTAAAAGCCGCGCAAAATAGTCGTTACTTTATCGCTGATGCCGCTTTGTACACCGAAGAAAGCATCTCCTCGCTAGATGAGCAAAATCAAAAATTCATTACCCGTGTCCCCATGACCATCAAGCTCGCAAAACAAGCACTACTTGCGCTAGAGCCAGAGCAATTAAGCACTATCGGTCATGGCTACTCAGGATGTTGGATAGACTCGGATTACGGAAAGGTCAATCAACGTTGGTTGCTCGTTCACAGTGAACAGGCCACCAAGCGGGAAGAAATCACTTTCTTCAAGAACTTAGAGAAAAACATAGCAAAAGAAATCAAAGCGTTGGAAAAGCTAAGTAAAAAACCATTCGCTTGTGAAGTTGACGCAGAATTAGCGTTTAACGATTTCAAGAAACAATGTGACTTACTTGGGTTTGAACAAGGCACTCTCATCAAACAGCCGACTTACTCTCATTCGGGCCGCCCAAAGACAGATGAAGCACCGACAGGATACCAATACTTTATCGAAGCCGCCCCCTTCACCGACCTAGAAAAAGTAAAACTGGCTAAGCTCAAAGTAGGCATGTTTATCCTCGCGACGAATGACACCGACAATGAAGCACTCACCATGGCGGCTCTTCTAGCACATTACAAATCGCAACAAAAAGTCGAGCGCGGCTTCCGTTTTCTAAAAAGCCCTGAGTTTTTAACCTCTTCCATCTTCTTGAAAAAGCCTGAGCGCATTGAAGCGTTGCTAATGATAATGACGTTGAGCTTGCTTGTTTACGCTAGTTTAGAACACAAAATCAGAGAACAACTCGCACAAACCGAAGCGTTCTTCCCAAGTATGGTAAAGAACAAGACGACCTCCAGACCGACGGCACGTTGGGTCTTCTTGCAATTCGAAGGCATAGATACGCTAGAGATTAACGGCCAAAGGTCCATCACTGGACTTCAAGATCACCAAACACAACTACTCAAATTACTCGGTAGATTCTATGAGGTAGTTTATTCCTAAATTAGCTGCGGAATGTCGGGTAAATCCCTCAGGGTTAGATAGGGAAACACCCCCTAAATTAATCCCTATGGTTGGAAAAAATGTCCATGACAAGTCATCGGTTATTACTAACTCGCGCCCAGTTTGTTTTTTAACAGCGTTGACAACTTCTGGCTTAAAATCATTAGGGTCAAAAAAAACGGTGAGATATAAGGTGACAGTAACGACTAAGGTTAGCAGCAGTGCTAAAAACCACTTAATGAATTTCATGAAAACATCCTTATCAATAACATCTTGAATTTAAAAACTTAACTTAAAAATGCGAAATTTAAACACTCCTCACTGATGGCAATGCCATTCTCATCAACATAAACCATCATACCGGGTTTGACTGTAACACTGCCAAACTCGATAGGCACATTGACTTGCCCTTGATCTTTCTTATCAGTCTTGATGGGCATCGCGCCTAAGGCATAAACCCCTAAATTAAAAGTATTCAGTCTAGCAACGTCCCGAACATAACCATTGATAATCACACCTTGCCAACCATTATCCATGGCGCTTTGGGCGATTAAATCTCCCAGCAGTGCACGACGGGATGAGCCTCCACCATCAACAACAAGCACTTTCCCTTGACCTGGTTGTGCTAAAACTTCTTTCACTTTGGAGTTATCTTCAAAACATTTGACCGTCACAACTTCACCCCAAAACAACTTCTTACCGCCATAAGCACGAAACGCTAGCGGCAACAAAGTGAGCTTTGATGGATAGTGATCAAACAAATCGGGTAATAGATCAAGCATTTCAATCTCCACTTGGCGAAAAGTTTAGACTACTCATTATTGTAGACGCCGACAAGTACTATGAGAAAACCAGCTTTTTATTGGTTTTAGCACTTTAATACTTGGTCAGCATTGGCATAAACATTATAATCTGCGATAGTAAAACGCTTGTGATACCCTCTTGGGTTAAGGCATTCATTCTTTCGCTTCTCAACGTCTCGTAATAAAGTGAACACCAAATGACAACTGATCTAGATTTGCAAAGCGCTATCGCTGCACTCGATGAATATGGATATGAGAAAAAAGTCTCAACGGATCTTGAGCAAGCCCGTAATAAACAACAAATGGGGAAATACATCAAATCCCTTGATTACAGTTTGCGTCGCTTATTAATATTGCAAGAAACTGTTAACGAACTAGTTGAAGAAAAGAAACACCAACTTGCACAGCAAGAAAATATTCAAACCTATAAGACTAAAATTATTAACCTTTCTCGAGAGTTTAACATTTCATACGAAGATGTATTAGCTATTATGGCTGAGTTACCCAACAAAAAATAATACCGAAAACAGCCTTTCAGAAAGAAACAATTATAACAAGGCCATACAGAATCTGCTGTACGGCCTAAATTAATCGTTGTATCAATTCAGACGTATTCATCCACGCAATTTATATCAAAACAGCCAGTGAAAAGGCGCCATTGATGGCACCCTTTCAATTATTGGCTTATTTTTCTAGCATTAACTGACGAATATATTTCACTGGCGCACTGCCATAGCTTAAAAACTTCTCATGGAATGCTTTGAGATCAAAATCCTTATCTTTGAGCTGCTTATATTCTTCGCGGAAATCGTAAATTTCACGGTAACCCGAGTAGTAACTGGTCAACTGTACTTGGCTTAGGGTGGCACGGCGCCACTTACCTTCCGCCTCAGCTCGCTGCTGGAAGGCTTCATCCATCATCAGGCTGATGGCTTGATCTTCAGTCATGCCTTTAACATGAATGCTGTAATCCAAGATAGTGTTACAGATAACACGTAGATTCCACTTGTAATACATCAACCACATTTCAGGCTCGAAATTGCCATAACCTTCTTCAAGCATCATGCGTTCGGTATAAACGGCCCAACCTTCGACCATTGCGCCATTACCAAATAAGCTTTTCACTAAGCTTGGTGACTCATTGGAATACACTAATTGAGTGTAATGCCCTGGAATCGCCTCATGGATATTTAAAATCTGTAATATCCAATGGTTATATTCGCGTAAATAGCTTTCAGCGGATTCATCATTCATACCATCGAGTGGCGTGACGTTATAATAGGTATTGCCTAATTTATCATAGGGGCCAGGGGCACTAATCGACGCTCCAGCATAACCACGCATATACTCCGGAGTTTCACGAACCACTAATGGTTTTTTAGGGTCTAAAGTCACTAATTTTTTTTGATTTACAAACTCAATCAACTCAGGAATTTGTTTACGGACTTCGCTAACAAAGTCGTCACGTTTGACGTGCTCAGTCGACAATTTATCAATTAATTGGCGGATGGCGATTTTATTATCACTTGGTTTTGGCGTTGTAAAATATTTAGGCCAAAGTTTATCGGTGATCTTGGCCATTTCACCTTGGACCCTATCTTTATCTGCCATGGCTTTTTGATAGAGCTGTTTAGCCGTCATGCCCGCTTGGATATCAAAGGCAAATTTTTGCTCGTATAATTCTTCACCGATCCTAAAGCTACGGGCACCTTCTTTTTTCAGTAAGTCAACCTGTGCATTTAACCACCGAATATGTTCATTAATTGCTTTCGTTGCCGTATCGAAGCGGGATTTAAACAGCGATTTTTCCGCATCCGACAGACCGGAATCCGCCACTTGTTTTAATAAATCATCGGAGAATACCGAAAACGCACCTTGGTTTTGCATTACAGCAAGTTCCGTATGCTCTAGGGTTGGTTTCGATATATTACTTCTTGCTGCGGCGTAATAAGCTGGGATATTTTCCATCCTAGCCAATACCGAGCGTAATCTGTCATCCAGCGGCGCAAAGTTTTCATTGATGATTTGTGCAAAACCGCCCGCCACGTTATAGCTAGAGGGATCCCATTGCCAAGATTTAAAGTCAGTGATATCCCACGCCATGCTATTTAACAGGTTATCAATCAAATGATAATCGATGGTTTCGTTAGAGCTCAGAGACTTAAGTTCAAACTGTTTCAGCTTTGCCTGCTGGTTTTTTACAAAGGCAAGTGTCTTAACACGGCTAGCTTCATTGGGGATTTCTAAATAGCCATCATTAACATGCTTGCCGCTATATAGCGCCCATGTTGGTGATAATTGCCACAAATCATCGATAAAAGCATTACTAAACTGCGCAAAAGAAACCGTGCTAACTTCACCACTAACCACTTTACTTGGCGAGGTTTGGTCTGATTGGGATTGGCAGCCTACAAGGCCGGTGAACGATAACAATATCGCAAGGGATAGGGTGGTTTTTCTCATTCTTTATTGTCCTTTTTATATTTATACCAACGCGTTGTTGTAATGCTTACCCTAAGCAAGCTGGTAAAACGAATGCTAGGCGTATTGAATTTGGCGATAAACGCCTGAAAGCGCGCTCGTCAGGCGTATTTAACATTACTTTAGTTAATCATATCAGCCGCCTAATTGCAGCAATGTTAATATCTAATACATGCCCAGTTACAAATTTGTAAGCCCATTTATTAACCCCTCGAACTAACCGCAAAGTTGAGATAATCCCCTATTTCAATAATGCTACTGCTATAATAGCGACCTGCTTCGCTGTTTGCGCCACGCTAACAGTTTGCCAATAAATCATTTAGTTGAGATCCTCAATGCCATTCACCCAACTTGGATTACACAGCGCGCTTATCAAAGCCGTGACTGAACTGGGTTACCAAAGCCCAACGCCAATACAAGCTCAGGCCATTCCCAGCATTCTTGCGGGGAAAAATGTGCTAGCCGCAGCCCAAACCGGTACAGGTAAAACGGCTAGTTTTGTATTACCGTTGCTGCATCGATTTGCTGACGCTCCCAAAATTCGTCCTAAACGGGTACGTACCATCATTCTTACCCCCACACGGGAACTGGCACTGCAGGTTGAACAAAACATCAATCAATATGCCAAATACCTGCCATTAACGGCCATGGCCATGTACGGCGGTGTTGATGCTGCGCCGCAAAAAAAACGTCTGATTGAAGGGGTTGATCTGCTCGTTGCAACGCCTGGGCGTTTGCTGGATATGTATACTCAAAGAGCCATTCGCTTTGATGAAGTCTCAGTATTAGTGCTGGATGAAGCCGATCGTATGCTCGATATGGGCTTTATCGAAGATATTAATAGCATTATTGAAAAGCTGCCTGAGCAGCGGCAAAACCTGCTATTTTCGGCAACCTTATCAAAACAGGTCAAAGCACTGGCTAAAACTGCTATTCCGGATGCCATTGAGATTGAAATCAGTCGTAAAAATGCCGCTTCAACGCAAATTGAGCAGTGGTTAACGACCGTTGATAAAGATCGAAAATCCGCACTATTGAGCCATTTAATTAAAGAGAATAACTGGGCACAGGCATTAATTTTTATCCAAACCAAACACGGCGCTGCCAAATTGGTTAGCCAGTTAGAAAAGCGTGGCATTACCGCGGAGGCTTTTCACAGTGGTCGCAGCCAAGCGGTGCGCGAGCAACTGCTTATCGATTTTAAAGCGGGTAAAGTCTCCTTTTTAGTCGCGACCGGTGTTGCGTCACGCGGTATCGATATCGATGCGCTCGAGCGAGTGATTAACTACGATTTACCCGATGAAGCCGATGACTATATCCATCGCATTGGCCGCACCGGCCGCGCGGGTAATCAAGGTGAAGCCATTTCCTTTGTCTCTAAGGACGATTTTAGAAATCTGTGCGCCATTGAGCGCCGTTTAGGCCATATTATCGAGCGCAAGCATATCGAGGGGTTTGAGCCTAAAAAAGCGGTGCCTATTTCAATTCTCGATTTTGTGCCCAAATCGGCTTCTACATCAGCGCATAAACCCAATAAAAAAGCTCAAGCCTTGCCCTATTCCAGTGGAAAACCCGGCACCTTTGAGGCGACTCAGGCGAAAAAGCACCGTAGTGCTAAATCCAAGCCGCAACCTAAGCAAGCGACAAGGTTAACACAACCCGATGTGAGCGAAAGCACCGAGAAACAACAAACACAAGGTGAAACATCTCTATCATTTAATCCTTGGCTTAGTGGATCTCACACCAAATAACTCACTAACAGAAGCGCAGCATATGATTATTTTCACGACAAATTTTGGCGATATAACCCTCGAACTTGATGTAGAGCGCGCCCCCGTTACCGCCAAAAACTTTATTCGTTACTGTAAAGAAGGTTTTTATGATCACACGATTTTCCATCGTGTAATCAAAGGCTTTATGATCCAAGGCGGTGGCTTTACCGCCAAAATGAAAGAAAAGCCCACCCACGAACCAATTGTCAACGAAGCCAACAAAGGCCTATCGAATGTATTTGGTACTATCGCCATGGCCCGTACCGATGCGCCACACTCGGCAACCGCGCAGTTTTTTATCAATACTGCCAATAATGAGTTTCTAGACCATACGGCACCCACCAATAACGGCTGGGGTTATGCGGTATTTGGTAAAGTCACAGCGGGACTCGAGGTTGTGCTGCAAATTGAAGGCGTAAAAACCACGCGAGTAGCGGGCCATGAAGACGTGCCCCGTGAACCCATCATTATCGAAAAAGTGACGATTATTGAATGACTTTATCTAATCGGTAAAATTGTTTTGCGTGACTGAGCAATGGTCCAGCAATAACGCCACCATTCCTTGATAAATAACGCTTTGGTTTTAAACTCGAGATAGAAAAAAGGAGCAATCAACCGAAATGGTTAGTTGCTCCTTTTTGTTCATTACTATCTGATATTACAGACAAAAGCTGCTTGAATGGTATTAATCCAGATCTTTAAGCGGCCACAGCACGATATGGTCTTCAATATCCTTAATCCTGCGCTCATCTACCACTTTGCCTTGAATCGACATGCCTGCAAGGTGCATGGCTTCCTTCGACCCCGTAAGTAATGGATGCCAGCTTGGTAAGTCTCTGCCAGATGCCAAACGGCGATAGGCGCAGCTATCGGGTAGCCAGGTGAGTTCATGGACATTTTGCGCAGTAATCACAGTACATTGGGGAACATGGCTAAAACGGTCACTATAATGTTTGCAGCTGGCACTTTGGTGATCGAGTAATAGACAAGCCGCATTGGTGTAATACAGCTCTTCAGTTTCATCATCAATCAATTTGTTTAAACAACACTTACCACAACCATCACAGAGGGACTCCCACTCCTGCGACGTCAGCTCGGTTAACGCTTTATTCTGCCAAAATGCCATGTTTACGCTTATCTTCATATAAAAATCCGCTCAATGCGGGCCATTTTACACCAATTTACAGGGGATGCTTAATTCTCTCCGATACATTCACCACAAAGATGCCTAAATAATCGCACTCATCTAAATAATTCACCGCTTGCCAGCGCATTAAGGCACGGTAATTGTTATAGACGAAAGACCTTGATGACTCAGCGCCATAAGACATGTGAGACGAAGGCATGAATATTTTGATGATTGGGCAAATCACTATTATCGAGATGCCTTACCCCAATGGTTGCCACTTACTAGGGCGTGTTGACATTTAAGGGTTATTTTTGCAGCAATTTGGCTGGCGTTTATGCAAGGCAAAGTCCGTGCTATGTAGTTGTTCTACATCAACGGACGATAACGCAGCAGAAACGTCAGTCAAATGCTGCCCGAAGGGTTCGTCAGGCAAGCTCTTGCTCTTACTTTCTGTCATAAGAGCTGCTCGTCATTTGAGTAGAATAACTACACATCATTCCTCGTTTTGCGAGCACGAGCTTGCCAGAACAAACAAAATCTAATCTCGAAACGTCAACACGCCCTAATGTCTGCGGCTGCTTAAATTTAAGAGGAGAGCATTAAAGAAGGAGACTTGCCCTTACGAATTAAGGGCAAGAGGAGCTTTCTATATGCTGCAACAGATTTAAAGACTGTCTTTGGCATTTACCCTGTGCACAGTTACAGACTAGTCTTGAATCCCAAGGCTTTCTCTGTGCTCGGCCAATAAATTAACCTGCGGTGGCGGAATTTGTAAATAAAATCCCTTTTCCTTGAGTGCTGCTCTGACCTTATGAATATCGGCGATACCGAGTGATTCACGCTTAGCAATCGGGAATACCATCACTAACTGAGGCACACCAAACATATCTAACAACGCCTGAGGAACGTCGTCGAAACAGTCCCTTTTGTTTACAAATAAGTAAGTGTCAGCCTTTCGACTACTTTTATAAACCGCACATAGCATAAGAGTATAAATATCCAATAGTTCAAACTTGCCAGTCAATGGGGCACACTATAACATGGTCGCCTAGTAATTTAATTGCAAATCAGCGAACCGACTGATGATTTCTGGAGAATAGTGCCGGGATGTCAAAACCTAGCTTAGAGTTAAAAGGCGCTTCTTTTACTCTTTCAGTGCTTCATATTAATAACAGCGATTTAAATGCTGTCATGGCTGAATTAGATAGCAAATTGGCACAAGCTCCCCAATTTTTTCTGGGTGCCCCTTTAGTCGTCAATCTCAGCGCCATTCAAGATAACGATTTTAATTTACAGGGCTTAAAAGAGTTATTACTTTCCCGCCAGTTAGTTATTGTAGGAATTACTGGTGCAACTAACGTCCTGAGCAACCAAGCTAAAACACTCGGACTTGCCATAGTCAAAGCGGGTAAACAAAGCGTCGCCCCCCCACCAGCACCGCGTCAAACTAAGATTTTGAAGCAAAATATCCGCTCAGGTCAGCAGGTCTATGCAAAAAATGGCGATTTAATCATATTTGGTGCGGTAGGTAATGGCGCAGAAGTCATCGCCGATGGTAGCATTCATATTTATGGTGCGTTACGAGGAAAGGCCATGGCGGGCGCAGCTGGCGACAGCAGTGCGGTAATCATTGCTCATTCCCTCGAGGCAGAATTAGTTTCAATAGCAGGGCAATATTGGCTCGCTGAAAATCTACAACAACATAGCTCAGATAAAGGCGGCTGCATTCGCTTAAATGGCGAGTCGCTTATCGTTGAATCATTGCCCCTCTAAATGGCACAAAAAAGGATAGAGAGAAACATGGCACAAATTATTGTTGTCACTTCAGGTAAAGGTGGTGTTGGTAAAACCACATCCAGTGCGGCGATTGCAACTGGACTTGCACTACAAGGGCATAAAACTGTTGTTATCGATTTCGATATAGGCTTGCGTAACTTGGATCTGATCATGGGCTGCGAGCGCCGCGTCGTCTATGACTTTGTCAATGTCATCAACGGTGAAGCGAATTTAAATCAGGCACTTATCAAAGATAAACGCTGTGAAAAACTGTTTGTACTGCCAGCCTCGCAAACTCGTGATAAAGACGCCCTAACAAAAGAAGGCGTGGGCCGTGTGCTTGACGATTTAGCCAAAGAATTTGAATTTATTATCTGTGATTCCCCTGCAGGTATTGAGCAAGGCGCGATGATGGCATTGTATTTTGCCGATATCGCCATTGTGACGACCAACCCTGAAGTAAGCTCGGTTCGCGACTCTGACCGTATTCTAGGAATGCTGCAAAGTAAGTCACGCCGCGCAGAACTCAGTTTAGAGCCGATAAAAGAGTACTTACTGTTGACTCGTTATTCTCCAAGTCGGGTAAAATCGGGCGAAATGTTAAGTGTTGACGATGTAAAAGAAATCCTTGCCATTGATTTGCTTGGCGTTATCCCTGAATCACAATCCGTACTCAAGGCATCAAACTCCGGAGTACCTGTGATTATCGATCAAGAAAGTGATGCAGGCGCCGCTTATAGTGACACTGTCGCGCGTTTATTGGGTGAAGATGTCCCAGTACGCTTTATTACGGAAGAGAAAAAAGGTTTCTTACAACGGATATTTGGTAGCTAATTATGTCTTTACTCGACTATTTCAAAAGCAAGAAAAAGCCTAGCACCGCGGTAATGGCAAAAGAGCGACTACAAATTATTGTGGCCCATCAGCGTGGACAACGCGATACACCTGACTATTTCCCGCAGATGAAGCAAGAAATCATCGCCGTGATCCGCAAGTATGTGCAGATTTCGGATGATCAAGTTTCAGTGCAATTAGATCAGAATGACGATAACTTGTCGGTACTCGAACTTAACGTGACGTTGCCAGACAGATAAGTCGAGCGTTGGCGTCATCCTCAAATGGGGATGACGCTTTCTGCTGCGCCTTTCTCCTACCCCCATGCTTTAGCTGGGGTAAAATCAAGGCCTAACATCTTAAATGCAAATTTAGGCATCAAATCTTAGGTCAAAACCGAAATGTTAAAAGCAAAATATTGGCGCCTAATCTGTAAAACTTAAACTTCAAGCTTTGCCAATGACTCGGCCGCAATGTCTCCGCGCCAACCGCTTAATACTGTCGGTAATTCCCCTTGTTGTTTATCCCAACGCCATTGTAAATACTCATGAATATGACGTTTGGAGCCCAGCATTTCCATCGGAATAGCATGCTGTTCGCACAGTTCGGTTAAACAGGTTTTAATGGTCTTAAAGGCGGATTTATAACCCGGTTTAAGCGCTAAAACATCAACTAGCTCCGGCAGATTGTTTAAGTCAGCAGTCTGCATTACCCGTAAAATATCTTTACCGTGGATGCGTTTTTCCTGCTCAGTTAAATCGTTCAATTTAAACAAATCACTTATGCTTTTAGGCTGTTTTTTCGCTAGCGCAATCAAGCCATGATCTTTAATCACAAAGCCTAAGGCTAAATCCCGTGCCAAAGCTTTTTCTAAACGCCATTTAGCCAGCACTTTAAGGTAAGCCAATTGAGGCTCGGTTAATTGAAATGCGTTTTTTACTTTAAGGTATGCAGTCTCGACATCGGGAGGAGCTAAACGCCCTTCAGTCATCCGCTCACCTTCTTCATAAAGCCAATCTAAACGGCCTTGCGCTTTAAGCTTGTCGGCGAGTTGCGGATAAAGTTGATAAAGATACAACACATCATTGGCGGCGTAGCTAAGTTGCGCCTCGGTTAAGGGACGACGTATCCAGTCGGTGCGTGACTCGCCCTTATCAATCACTTCACCTAAGCAGGTTTCGACTAACTTGGCATAACCTAAGCCATGGCCCATACCGCATAATGAAGCCGCAATTTGGCTATCAAATAAGGGCGTAGGTTGGCGCTGGCCATAATGGGCGAAGACTTCTAAATCCTCACTGCAGGAATGTACTAGCTTGATAATGTTTGGATTATCTAACAAAGCCCAAAATGCACCGAGATTGGGTAAAGCCACAGGGTCAATCAAAGCTAAGGTGTTACCATCATAAGCTTGGATCAGGCCAAGCTTAGCGTAATACGTACGTGTGCGCACAAACTCGGTATCTAATACCAGTACTGCGCTCTGTTGATATTGAGCGACGAGGACATTGAGGCTCGCTTCGTCGCTCACATAGTGAAACACTGACAAATTCTTCTCCAGTTCCTGTGGGATAATCACATCCATAAAAACAAAAGCCGGCTTATTGCCGGCTTCAATCTTACGCGCGCTTGACTTCGTCTCTCAGTTCTCGTCGCAAGATCTTACCCACATTGGTTTTAGGTAACTCGTCCCTAAATTCTACCAGCTTCGGCACTTTATATCCCGTTAAATGCACTCGGCAATGCTTAATGATGTCTTCAGCGGTTAAAGATTTATCTTTCGCCACCACAAACACCTTCACTAACTCGCCACTCGCATCATTAGGAACCCCTACTGCCGCAACTTCTATCACCTTAGGATGTAAAGCAACAACCTCTTCCACTTCATTGGGGAAGACGTTAAAGCCAGAAACTAAAATCATGTCTTTCTTACGATCAACAATATAGAAGAAACCCTGTTCATCCATATAACCAATATCGCCCGTGGCGAGCCAGCCGTCTTTATCAATCACTTTGGCTGTCTCTTCTGGACGCTGCCAATAGCCTTTCATGATCTGTGGGCCTTTGCCAAATAGCTCACCTGTCTCGCCTTGGGGCAACACATTACCCGCATCATCACGCACTTGAATGAGTGTAGATGGCGCAGGAAAACCGATAGAACCGTTATAACCGTCTAAGTTATAGGGACAGCATGTTAACAGGGGCGAGGCTTCAGTTAACCCATAACCTTCAAGTAAACGGGTTTTAGTGATGCTCTGCCATTTATCGGCCACGGCTTTTTGCACGGCCATACCGCCACCAATGGATAATTTGAGGCGAGAAAAATCCAGCTCAGCAAAATCACTACTATTCACTAAGGCATTAAACAGGGTGTTAACACCTGTCAGGGCGGTAAAAGGATATTTCTTGAGTTCAGCCACAAACCCTGGAATATCCCGAGGGTTAGTGATTAAGAGGTTCTGACTGCCCTTATGTAAAAACAGTAAGCAATTCACTGTTAAGGCAAAAATATGGTAAAGCGGTAATGCAGTTACAACAAATTCAGTACCATCCCGCAGTGCCGGAGAATAAGCACCGTTGGCCTGCAACACGTTTGCCACCACATTACTGTGGGTTAACATGGCGCCCTTTGAAACCCCAGTCGTACCACCAGTATATTGCAAAAAGGCAAGGTCACCCCCAGTGATTACGGGTTTGACATACTGCATTCTGCGACCTCTTGACAAGGTTTCGCGCATCGAAAGGGCATGGGGTAGATCGTATTTAGGCACCAGTTTTTTAATATATTTAACAACAAAGTTAACTAAGGTGCGTTTTGGCGCACTTAGTTGATCGCCTAAACTAGTGATAATGACACTTTTCACGGGCGTTTGATCGACCACTTCTTCTAAGGTGCGGGCGAAGTTAGACACCACAACAATGGCTTTGGCGCCCGAGTCAATCAACTGATGTTTGAGCTCTCGCGGGGTATAAAGTGGGTTAACGTTAACCACCACCATACCAGCACGTAATACCCCAAATAACGCAATAGGATATTGCAACAGATTGGGCATCATCAGTGCGACACGATCGCCCTTTTGTAGCTTCAATTCATTTTGTAAATAAGCAGCAAAAGCACGGCTACTTTCTTCAAGTTTACGGTAAGTTAGCGTGGCCCCCATGTTGATAAATGCAGGTTGATCCGCATACTTAGCCACCGCGGTCTCGAACATATCGATAAGCGATGAATACTGATCCACATTAATCTCAGCAGGCACATCTTTTGGTAAATGTTTAATCCAAGGCTGATCCACTACTTTCTCCTAAATCCCCACAACTGCGGACACGGTACCCTTACTACCGCTAATACTCGACAAATACCGAGTTAAAATACCGACTTACATTTTATTGTTATTGATTTACCCGGATAAATCATACGGGCGTTTTAATTTTGATCATCATCACATAAAAGAAACAAAAAACCTAGTGTCTTTTTTATGTTAGTAAAAGCAATTATTCGACAAAACGTTGGATTAACTGACTAACCGCTTGCGCATTATCCATATGCACATGATGGTCCCCCTCAAGCATATGTTCAGACAAATTGCTGAACCATTTCCTTGCTTTAGGTAGCGCCGTATGTAATTGGCTAAAACCTTGTTTGCCGCAGATGAGTAAGGTAACCACCGAAATATTTTGCATTAAAGCATCAACCTGCTCAAAGGTCAGTCGCATTGGCGAGTCGAGCCTTAATCTTGGATCACTTCGCCAAACAACTCCATCAGAAGTCGCTTGCATATTGCGGTCAAGTAATAGTCGACACCACGGTTCGGCCAATCCGGTTAAATGCACTCTAGCCTTAACTGCCGTTTCCAGACTATCGTAGACTCTCATCCGTTTATGTTTTTGCGCTAAAAATTTCTCATGTTGGTAAAAGCTTTTCCTCAGCCGCGATTTGGTTTGGGTTGCTGACTCATATAAGGGGCTTAAGGCCTCAATTAAAATCAGCTTATTAACCTTTTCTGGAAATGCTGCCGTATACGCAGAGGCGATAATCCCCCCTAATGAATGCCCAATAATAGCCAGTGGCTTTTGTGGCAAAATCGCCAGTAACGCATCGAGATCGTATAAATAGTCAATCCAGTGTAATGGGTAATGTCCCGGCCGATGCGCCGAAAAACCATGACCGGGCCAATCTATGGCAAGAATTTGGTAATCTGACAAATACTCAGCGAGAGGCTCAAAACTGTTGGCATTGTCTAACCAGCCATGCAACGCGAGCAATAATGGCTTATCTTTCGCTCCCCATAATCGACCACTCAGCTTGATATGGGGTAACACAAACTCGACTTGATTTTTGGGGGCGAAAGATTGCCACATATTGCCTCTAATGTCAGGTGATTAGCGGGATTTTTTGACAAATTTGAGCGTCATGCGATCACTCTCACCAATTGCTTGGTATTTTTCTTTATCTGTATCACCTAAAGCAAAGGAAGGTGGCAACGTCCATACTCCCTTGGCATAGTCCTTAGTGTCTTTCGGATTGGCGTTGATTTCGGAGCTTTCGGCTAAGGTGAAACCGACCTTTTTGGCCAGCGCGATCATCTCGTCTTGATCCATATAGCCCGTGCTCATATTCATGCCTTTATTGGCTCTATGTTCGACGACGCCAAATACACCGCCATCTTTAAGCACTTTGTAAGAAGCGGCAAACACGTTTTCGAGCTGGTCGCTTGAAGCCCAATTATGTAAGTTACGGAAAGTTAATACCAAGTCAGCACTGCCATCGGCACCTAAATTCATTTTGGCTGGAGGGTCGAGAACCACCATTTTCGCATTACCAAATAAGGCTTTATTGGCCGTCATCCAAGTATCGAATTTCACGCCGGCATTGGCTCGATAGCGATTACCAGGGGTGTCCGTGCTGGGGGTAGTTTCGAAACTGGCGGCAATATATTGTCCCTTAGGCGCAAGATAAGGGGCAAGGATTTCAGTGTACCAGCCATTACCTGGCCAAAGTTCAATCACGGTTTGTGTTGGGGTTATACCAAAAAATGTAAGGGTTTCTGCGGGGTGACGATAAATATCGCGGCTAGCGTTTTTGGCTTGGCGAAAATCACTTTTAATGGCTTTATCTAATGCTTCATCTGCATTGGCCATACCGGAACAGAGACCAGCAATCAGCATACTGGCGATGAGTGTGACTTTTTTCATAATAATTCTCCTTGGATACCGAAGACTTAAGCTAGCAGTCTATATAAAAAAATCCAAGAATTAGCCGCATAAGTTGACCATTTAGGCTGTAAATATTTGTGATGCCATAGGAGCATTAATGTGCGATGTATTAACGAGAGATGGCGGAATCCACCCGCCGCCAAGCCATATACAAGGCGCAGATACTGCAAAACAACCAAATGGCGACCCAAATCCACGCTGGTATCCATGAACGATCAGCCAGCAGCACCGCATCGCCCTGCCCTTCGAGTCCGAGCAATACCGTTGGGCTTGCCAGCGCATTGAGCATGATCATCAAACCAATAATGCGTAAAAATTGCGTGAGGATTTTATTTTTGCTGAGTTTTAACGGCAGTAACAACACTATCGTCAGTACCGCTAAAATGGCTAAGGTGAGCAAATCTCGCCCCCACAGCAGGCCACTTAGCACCACTAAACCGCCTAAAAACGCAAAGCTTAGGCGAATGCCCTTAGGCCAAGTCGCCAACAGATAAATAAGGTATCCCCAACAGGCTGCGCCAAAATAGCCCGCAAATCCAATCACCAGTGGCGAGCCACCTTGGCTAAAGCAAAAACCCGCACCATTGGGAAAGAGTTGAATATGACTCACTATGCCGCCACTGAGCACTGTCGCGATCCCATGGGACAACTCGTGGAAATAGCTCTCTAACCACTTAAAAGGTACACTCAGATAAGGAATGCGCGTCAAAATGAGGGCCAGCATCAGCTCGATGATAAACAAACCACGGCTCGGAAGGCCGCCAGTTAAACGAGGTGTAAAACGGGATTGAGAAGACACGGACGCACTATCAGGCATAAATATCCACACCCACCATCTGCTGAATCTCTTCACGTTTGGCGGCATGTTGCGTTTGTAGGTATTGGGCGATAGCCCCTTGATGTCCTCGGGTACTTTGCTCGTATTCGAGTTGGGCACCGAGTCTGGATTGTAGGTTTTGTGATGATCCTTCATCGGTATCGTCAAAGGCTAAGGCAGAAACCGCATCGAGCTCAATCACAGGGCGCGGCGCTTCCGTGGGCGACATTCCCTGTATGATCGCGGGGCGATTACTCGCAACCGCTTGTGTCAAACTCGTTTGAAGCGAATTTACCTGCATCGAAATGCCCAGTTAATATCCTAGTAGTCCTAGTTAGTATTATTAGGCTGTTGTGACAAACGCCTAACTAAGATTTGATGTCTACATCGTGAACCAATGCAGACAGTTTAGATTCTAACGTATCATGGGGAATAATGAACAGTTTATTCACGTCCCGGTAACTTTTTCCATGTCACAGTATCACGAAGATATACAGGCTCGAGTTCATCGACACTGGTGGTTAATCCCGCTTTGATACCCGCTTCGGCCAGCGCTAACATGGCTCGGGCATCGGGATACTTCACCGCCGCTAAGGAGGTAATGCCGCTGCCTAGAGCTAATAACTCGGGATAAGCATCAAACCCAGAGCCACAGCCGACAATGGCTTTATTAAGATCGAATACCAGCTCGACCTGCTCTGGCGCGCTCACTACCTCTTTACCGACTAATGTAGCAATGCCATCGACGGCAACAAATTGGCCCCAATACACTTCTCCCATGCGCGCATCGATACAACAGAGCACTTGCTCGGCAGCGTGCTCAGCAATCGCCATTTGTGCCATGGCCGCTAAGGTGGAAATGCCGATAACGGGTAAGTCTAACCCTAGGGCTAAACCTTGAGTCATGCTGGTGCAAATACGGATCCCCGTAAAACTGCCTGGCCCACGGCCGTAGGCAATCGCATCCAGTTTATCTAAGCCGACATTGGCTTGTTTTAATACTGCTTCCACCATGGGCAATAAACGCTGACTATGCTCCCGAGGCGCATCGGCTAACTCAGCAAAAACCTGTCCTTGATAATACAGGGCAGCCGAACAAGCTTCGGTACAAGTGTCGAGGGCGAGAATACAAACAGAGTCTTGGGGTGTTGTCATATAAAAACCGCGCTGTGGGTATAGTTGGGCAGAAGAATAGCGACTTATTAAAGCCCTGCACTATACCAAGTGTAAATTGGCGCAAATGATAACATCAAATAATCGAAAGCAAAGGCTTTAAAACGGCGGCTAATGGCTCGATTGGCTTAGCGCTGGGTTTGTGATCGCCATCACTAACTCAACAACCTCTTCGGCCTTGGTCCAAATACAGGGAAACTTTTGCCCTATTTTAGGTCTGAGCAAACAGTGCTGAAGCTTTTGTCTCACTTAATCAAGTTCACTAAAGCACCAACAAGTACAACCTAAGCATCGTTTTAACTCTCTCCCTTTGACGCGAAACTTCGCGTGATGCTTTTACACTGTTAATAAGGAAATTCAATGAGCAGTACACAAGAAAAATCCCTCAAACCTCTTCGCCGTTTAAGACGCCTACGCCGCACTGAAGCCATGCGTGATCTCGTGCGTGAAACCCAGATTTCCCTAAGCGACTTAGTTCACCCACTTTTTATTGAAGAGCACATCAACCAAGCCGTACCCATTTCAACCTTACCGGGGATCTGCCGTCTGCCCGAAAGTGCGCTTGCCGATGAAATCCAAAGGCTTTACGCCCTAGGGATCCGCTATGTGATGCCCTTTGGTATTTCCCACACCAAAGATGCACAGGGCAGCGACACTTGGGATGACAATGGCTTACTCGCACGGATGATCCGCACCATCAAAACCGCCGCGCCAGAGATAATGGTGATCCCCGATATTTGTTTTTGTGAATATACCGACCATGGACACTGCGGCGTATTGCACCATGACGAAGTCTGTAACGATCAAACCGTGGCTAACTTAGTCAAACAATCCATTACCGCCGCCAAAGCCGGAGCCGATATGCTGGCGCCATCGGCGATGATGGACGGCCAGATAAAAGCCATTCGCCAAGGACTGGATGAGGCAGGATTTGAACACATTGCCATTTTGGCCCATGCAGCCAAATTCGCCTCCTCCTTCTATGGGCCTTTTAGGGCCGCGGTGGATTGTGAACTTAGTGGAAACCGTAAAGGCTACCAACTCGATTACGCCAATGGTCGCCAAGCCTTGCTCGAAGCGCTGCTCGATGAAGAGGAAGGCGCGGATATTTTGATGGTGAAACCCGGCACGCCCTATTTGGATGTGTTAAGTCGCCTAAGACAAGAAACCCACCTTCCCTTAGCGGCTTATCAAGTCGGCGGCGAATATGCCGGCATTAAGTTTGCCGCACTGGCGGGCGCCCTCGATGAGCGCGCCGTCGTCACCGAAACCTTTATAGGGTTAAAGCGTGCCGGCGCCGATTTAATTGTCAGTTATTACGCAAAACAATATGCCGAGTGGTTAGCGCAATCCCGTTAATGCACTGAGTCTTCAGCCTATCAGGCAAGCAATTAACGGAAACGCCACCCTAATCGGTGGCGTTTTTTATCCGTCATTTTGGTCGCACATTAAGCCTATGCTTGTAGCTCTGCAAAGAGGGCTCTTACCTTTTCAACCTTTGGACGCACCACAATTTGGCAATAGGGCTGCTCGCCATGCAGGGCGAAGTAATCATTGTGGTAATCCTCCGCGGGATAAAAAGACTCAAAGGCCACCACTTGAGTGACGATCGGCGCATCAAATACCCTTGCCTCGGTTAATTTGGCAATCATGGCATTGGTTTCTTCAATCTGCGCCGCATCGTGGGCAAAGACGACGGAGCGATACTGCGGCCCTTTATCATTACCTTGGCGGTTGAGCGTGGTGGGATCGTGACTCTCAAATAACACCTGCAGCAGCGTTGTAAAGCTGATTTGTGCGGGGTCAAACTCGATGTGCACCACTTCGGCATGCCCAGTTAATCCCGAACACACCGACTTATAATCGGCATCGCTAGCATCCCCACCTGAGTAACCAGAGCTGACATTCAGCACGCCCTTCAGGCTCTTAAAAATCGCTTCAACACACCAAAAACAGCCCGCACCAAAGGTGGCAAAGGCCGTTTTATGCGTTAATGTTGTCACCTCATCGGCCGCTTGAAACACCATGGAGACAGAATTAACGCAGTGACGAATATTCTTTGGCGTTAAATATTCTCCTTCAAACACATGGCCTAAATGACCGCCACACTGACTACAGACGATCTCGGTACGGCGACCATCGGCGTCAACATGACGACTCACAGCGCCCGGAATTTCATCATCGAAGGCTGGCCAACCACAGTGGGCATTAAACTTATCTTCTGAGCGATACAAAGGTGCATGGCATTTTTTGCACAAATACACGCCTTTGGCGTCATGTTGATAATACTCACCGCTAAAGGGACGTTCAGTGCCCTTTTCTTCTATGACATAGCGTTCAAAATCAGTCAGTTTGTTCATAAAAGTCTCCTTTAGCTCCTAAGGTATTCGCCTGCATAAGACCGTTTATTCCTTAGGTTTATTGCGCCTCGGCCTGAATTGGCTTTTTGGCATAGTAGCCGCTTTAGTCGATAAAATCCTGTTGATTGAGCCATTGCTTAAATAACTGGAGGAAAATTCAGCAGTAATCTCAGTCCATCGTCTTGAGTGTTTGCACCAAGCAAAGTGCAAAGCTACACTTGCTGCGGGTCAATTCTCTACCCAAATGCTTTCTATTTTGGCCGCTTTGCACTAGGGCTTAGCGCACCATACCGATAATGAGATAAGTGGCAATGACTCCTTACCTTTATCCTTAGAAAGTGTTTGGTTAACAACCATATATAACAAGTAGAAACAATATGAAATTAGAAACCATTGATTATCGCGCAGCCGATAGCGCCAAACGCTTTGTCGAATCCCTACGTGAAACGGGCTTTGGTGTGCTCTCTAACCACCCTATCGATAAAGAGCTGGTCGAAAACATTTACGCTGAGTGGCAAGCCTTTTTCAATTCTGACGCTAAGAACGAGTTTATGTTCAATCGTGAAACCCACGATGGCTTCTTCCCCGCGTCGATTTCTGAAACAGCAAAAGGCCACACGGTTAAAGACATCAAAGAGTATTACCACGTGTACCCTTGGGGTCGTATTCCAGATTCACTGCGTTCCAATATTCTGGCTTACTATGAAAAAGCTAATGCGCTGGCCGCTGAACTGTTAGAGTGGATTGAAACCTACTCGCCAGACGAGGTTAAAGCTAAGTTCTCGATTCCGCTGCCAGAAATGATTGCCGACAGCCACAAAACCCTGCTGCGCATTCTGCATTACCCACCGATGACGGGCGATGAAGAAATGGGCGCTATTCGCGCAGCGGCCCACGAAGATATTAACCTTATCACTGTGCTGCCCGCGGCCAACGAGCCAGGGTTGCAAGTCAAAGCCAAAGACGGCTCTTGGTTAGATGTGCCAAGTGATTTTGGCAATATTATCATCAACATTGGTGATATGTTGCAGGAAGCCTCGGGTGGTTACTTCCCATCAACCTCACACCGCGTAATTAACCCAGAAGGCACGGATAAGACTAAGTCGCGTATTTCACTGCCCTTATTCTTACACCCTAAACCTTCGGTCGTGCTGTCTGAGCGTTATACCGCCGACAGCTACCTAATGGAAAGATTACGCGAGCTAGGCGTACTTTAAGCAATACATGCTCAAATTCGCATCAAGATTAAGCAATTAAGCGCCTTCGGGCGCTTTTTTTATGACATTCGTCGCCTTCAAGGTAGAATAAGCGTCTTTAGGTCATTTAGAACAAGGCGCTATCATGGCAATTCAATGGTATCCGGGGCACATGCACAAGGCACGCAAAGAGATCGAAGAGGCTATGCCTCAGGTCGATCTAGTAATTGAGGTGCTGGACGCCCGTATTCCCTACAGTAGTGAAAACCCCATGGTGTCAAAGCTTCGCGGCGACAAACCTTGTATTAAGCTACTGAATAAATCCGACTTAGCCGATCCCGACATTACCGCCCAGTGGATTGAATATCTTGAGCGTGAACAAGGGGTAAAAGCCACAGCGATTACCACATTGCAACCGGGTATGTTAAAAATGCTGCCGGATCTTTGTCGTAAGTTAGTACCGAGTCGCGATAAAACTGAAAAAGATATTCGCACTATGATCATGGGGATCCCAAACGTGGGTAAGTCCACCATTATCAACACCTTAGCCGGTCGCGTTATCGCCAAAACCGGTAACGAACCCGCCGTCACCAAAACCCAGCAGCGCATTAACCTGCGCAACGGTATTGTGCTCTCGGACACGCCAGGGATTTTATGGCCTAAGGTTGATAACGAAGCTAGTAGCTATCGCCTTGCCGTCACGGGTGCCATTAAAGATACCGCTATGGAATACGAAGATGTGGCGCTGTTTGCCGCAGGTTATTTCTTAAAGGCCTATCCGAAGGAAATTTGCGAGCGTTATAACATCAGCGAGTTACCTAAGGATGATATGGCGTTACTCGAAGAAATCGGCCGTAAACGTGGCGCCCTGCGTCCCGGTGGTCGCATCGATTTGCATAAAGCCTCGGAAGTCGTATTACACGATTACCGCTCAGGTCGAATTGGCCTGTTATCCCTTGAAACGCCTGCGATGGCTGAAATCGAAAAAGCCGAAGTGGAACGCATTCTGGCTGAAAAGGCCGCCGAGAAAGCCGCGAAGCTAGAAGCTGAAAAACTGAAACGCTCTGGCAAACGTCATAACGTTTAATATTAGGTTGAACACTCTTAAATATCAGTGAATTCCATTGGTAAATGCTCTACCGCCCCGTTAATGGGGCGGATGTTCATTAAAGATAACCAGTGGTCATTTTTATCATTAGCGCGACCAATCGATTTTGCCATATAGGACATTCTTTAAGACATTCAGAATTAAATTGTTAGTTCTAGGGCGTGTTGACGTTTCGAGATTAGATTTTGTTCGTTCTGGCAAGCTCGTGCTCGCGAAACGAGGAATGATGTGTCGTTATTCTACTCAAATGACGAGCGGCTCTTATGACAGAAAGTAAGGGCCAGAGCTTGCCATTTCTGCTGCATAATCGTCCGGTAAAAAAAGTGAGGCTGTCCATAATTGAACAGCATCACCTTAGCTGTGCATGCGTTAAGTGTTAGCTTGCTTGGTTTTGTTTTTCTCTGCAGCTTGTTTGCGCAGTGCTTCTTTCTTTTGTCGACGGGCTTCAATCACATGATTCACATCACTACCAATATGAGCCTCATTACGGGATTTAGCTAAATTCACTTGGCGTTCACGTTCAACAAAACGCTTTCGCTGCTCCTCAGAAATCTTATCAATACAATGTGGGCAACTCACGCCTTGCACATAAGCTGGGGATAGTTTTTCCGCTTCAGTGATTGGCATACGACAAGCATTGCATTGATCGTATTGGCCTTTCTTTAAATCATGGTCGACCGCCACACGATTATCGAAGACAAAACATTCGCCTTCCCACAGGCTTTCTTCCTGTTTGACTTCTTCAAGGTATTTAAGGATGCCACCTTCGAGGTGATACACTTCTTCAAAGCCTTGCTCTTTTAAATAAGCGGTTGATTTTTCGCAGCGAATACCGCCAGTACAGAACATCGCCACTTTTTTATGCTTGGCAGGATCGAGATTCTGCTTAACATACTCAGGGAATTCTCTGAAGGTTTCGGTCACGGGGTTAATGGCATTTTTAAAGGTGCCGATTTGCACCTCATAGTCGTTACGGGTATCCACTAGGATGACTTCAGGATCGGAAATCAGCGCGTTCCAGTCCTGTGGCTTAACGTAAGTGCCCACCACTTTAAGCGGATCGATACCCTCGACGCCCATGGTGACGATTTCTTTTTTCAGCTTCACCTTGGTGCGGTAGAAAGGCATTTCGTCGTCAAAGGATAACTTGTAAACGATGTTTTCAAGGCCATTTTGGTTATTCAGCCAAGCCAGCAGTGCGTCGATAGCCGCTTGAGTGCCGGCCACAGTGCCGTTAATCCCCTCACTTGCCAGCAACAATGTGCCTTTAATCTCGGCCTGTTCCATCATGGACAGGAGTGGCTCACGCAGCGACTCAAAATGCGGTAATGAAACAAACTTATATAAAGCACAAACAACAACATTAGACATAACACCCTCAACTGCTGGCTGGAACTTAATTTCCAGTGCATTAACCAATAATCACCCAAGCCTAAGCTAGGTCGCAAAAATAGGGCGAAATTCTACCTGAGTCACAGTCGGATAAACACAGACAAAAACCAAGGTCATTGCTTATTTACAGGCAAACGGTGGAAAAATCAGTAATAAACGCAGTATTTCTGTTTTAAAGTCACTACTATTGCCAACTTTTAACCCACAGTCGTGACTAAATCGTTTTTATCATTGCATTAAGGAATAAGACTATGCCCTTACCCATACTCTACAGTTTTCGCCGCTGTCCTTATGCTATGCGCGCTAGACTTGGGCTATTGCTCGGCCAATGCCAAGTGGAAGTGAGAGAAATCACCCTTAAAGCGAAACCCGCAGAGATGTTAGCCATCTCCCCCAAGGGCACAGTGCCCGTATTGCAGCTCCCTACTGGAGAGGTGATTGCTGAGAGCTTGGATATTATGCTCTGGGGACTGCATAAGGCTGACTCGCCAGCCGCACAGCAGTTACTCGGACAAACCACCTCAGCGCAAAGCCTGATTAATGAGCTTATTGTGCAGAATGATGTTGAATTTAAACCTTGGCTGGATAAGTACAAATATGCAGATCGGTATCCTGAATACTCGCAGGCGGATTATTTCGCCAAGGCCAGCACTTTTCTGGTACGGCTCGAAGCACAGCTTCAGCAACATCCTTATCTTATCAGCCCTGCGTTAAGCCTTGCTGATTTTGCCATTGTGCCTTTTATCCGCCAATTTACTGCGGTGGATGCCAAACGGGATTTGAACGGTGATTTCCCACGGCTTATGGCATGGTTAACTGAGCTAACAAGCACTGACATATTTCAACATGCCATGACTAAATATGTGATCTGGCAGACTGGTAATACCCCAAATTACTTGTTAGGAACGTCTATAAGTAAATAAGAATTAACGTTTATTTTTATATACCCTATAGAAATCGGTAAAATGTTCACGTAAAGTAGCTCTCACTTAGGTAAAGTGAGTAAATCCTTTTTAACATTTTATGCTAAATCATCACGATGAATTACAGGGATAAAGTACTTGGATAATACGGATATTATAATCATAGCGATGCTCATCGGTTTAGCCCTACTGCATTGCTTATTCGCAGCTCGAGTATTTAAGAGCCAAGTTAACCTCAGCACTAACAAAAAATGTTTATGGTGCCTGCTAAGCTTATTTTTAGGACCCATAGGCTACTATGCCTATCATGGTTTAATCCCTTTAGATAAACTGCAAAATGACTAGAACGGGTTGATGTTTAAGCGTTAGATGTTGCGCAAGCTCGCGAAACGAGGAATGACGCGTAGTTATGATACTCAAATGACGAGCGGCTCTTTACGCCACAACCATCATACTTTTGAGGCATCAAGTATAAAGTGCATAACTCTATGCACTTGAACAATAAACCAAAAAGCGCGGTAATGTCCGCGCTTTTTCGTTAAAATAGCATCCTATAAATGACTATGAAGTAGCACATCATCCTCAGGCGCTTTTTTGATAACAGGTGCTTGGCCTTCTGCTAGCGCTTGCTTGTAACTTTGGTTCATTTTCAGCGCAAGATATAAATCTGGCCGAATTAAAATGCCGCCTTCGCCTGACGGGATCCCCGCCTGTTCAAACCAGCCAAGCATCTGCCTTTTACGCCCCGCCAAGACTAAACGTATCCCACGCTTCTTCAATAATTGATGGAGATCTGCAAGCATGGCCATCACACTTAAATCCAAGTGGGTAAAACACGGCACGGCATCAATAATGATGCAATCGACGGGTTCAGGCTCACGGATAAACTTCTCCAGTAACCGACGTTTAAAGTAAGTGGCATTGAAGTAGGTTAAGGGTGAATTAAAGCGGTAGATAAACACCCCAGGCACAGACTTAGCCTTGCCCGAATCATCTACACTGCGGATAACCCCTTTATGATCAAGCCCTAACACTTGATCCGTTGGCCGCATCACAGTCGCTAAAAACTGGAATAAACCCAGTAACACCGCCAAGGTAATCCCAGGGATAACGCCAATAAACAGTACTGAAAACAATGTGGTACAAGCAAGCAAGAAGGCTGAGCGGTCTCTGACGCGCAGATTCCACAGCGCCTTTAAATCAATCAATGAAATTGAGGCAATCACCAACACGACCCCAAGCGCAGAACTGGGGATATATTTCAATGGTGCAGTAAAAAACAACGCGACGATCGCAATCAATAACGCCGCGATGATTGATACAAGCTGACTTTTACCGCCGTTAGCATCATTGACAGCTGTACGCGAATCAGCACCGCTGACCGCAAAACCTTGTGATAAAGCTGAAGCAATATTGGCAATGCCGAGGGCTCGAAACTCCTTGTCCGCATCGATATCATAGCCATTTTTAGCCGCAAAACTGCGTGCAGTAAGCATCATACTCACAAAACTCACCATGGCTAAGTTAAGCGCAGGCACAACTAGTTCACGGGCAATACCAATATTAAAAACCGGCGCTTGAAACGAAGGTAAGCCTGCACTCACCTCGCCCACCACATTGATATCGAAGCTGGTTAAGTTAAAGGCCCAAACCAAAAATGCAGCCATTGCCATTGCACACATTGAAGCAGGCCATTGTGGACGATAACGTTTTATTAAGGCATAGGTGGCTAAGGTCACCAATCCCATCAATAAGGTGGGCCAGTGTGTTTTGGTGAGATAGGAAGGCGCACCGGATAAGCGCTCAATCAAATAACGCTCATCGAAGGTGAAACCAAAAATCTTTGAGAATTGACCGACGATAATAGTGATCGCCACACCATTAAGTAACCCCATTAAAATCGGTTTTGAGAGAAAGTCCGCCAAGACGCCAAGGCGAAAACGGCTGGCGATTAAACACCAAAAACCGGTCATGGCCGTCATGGTCATCACGAGTTGCCAGTGCTTCATGCTGTCGCCAGCAGCAAGTGGCGTCACAACTGCGGCAATCACGGCACAAGTCGCGGCATCGGGACCAACGATTAATTGTCTAGAAGTACCAAACAATGCATACACTAACATTGGCAACACACAGGAGTATAAACCGACAGCGGCATTAACCCCTGTAAGTTGTGCATAGGCAATGGCTACAGGTAAAGCGACCGCCGCCACGGATAATCCGGCTCGAACATCATCCCTGAGCCATTGCTTCTCGTACTGCAGCATCTGCGCCAAACCAGGCATAAATGATACTAAACTGGGAAACTTCACGCGCTAACCTCCATATACTCCCAAGTCAATTGCTAACTTGTTATGGTTAGATAACTCACCTTATATCGGTGCAATACCCACGGCACCAACTTCTTCAGTTTATTTAGGTATATAAAACCGTTATCTAAAAAAGCCATCAATATTATGTTGGTTATGGCATAAAGCCAATCATTAAGCGAGTCAGTATCCCAGAATATTTAAGCTTTTAGCCTAATGAGCTCTGCTTACCGCAGGATCATAGGTAAGGACACCAACAATAAACTGCCCATAAACCAGTTAAAATGGCGTCGACGTTTATCCGTATTCAGTTTTTTACTGATTGTTGCACCAACAAACACCCAAGTGAAGGACGCGGGAAATCCCACCAGATTAAACACTAACACGCCTAGTAATGCACTGAGCCAAAAACCATCGCCCCCTAAGGTAAACGCACTACAAAGGGTAATGGTCGACATCCAAGATTTAGGATTAATCCACTGAAACAGCGCCGCCTCCATCACACTCATCGGCTGACGCCCGTCATCCAAATGCGCCGCCTTAACAGGAGTGGTGACTAATCGATAGGCAAGGTGCAACAAATATAGTAACGCTGCGTACTTTAGCACTTGATGCAACACGGGAAACGCCTCGAATAAAGCGCCAAGACCCAATAACACCGACAGATGCAAAGAGGTCGAACCTAAGCGGATCCCTGCAATATGTGGAATGGTACGCATCACCCCGAAATGAGCGCCGGAGCTGGCGAGTAAAATATTATTCGGCCCCGGAGTCATGGTCATGGTTGCACAAAAAAGTGCCGCTGAGGCCATTAAAGTCCAGAGTTGTGGATCATTAAAAAGTTGAATATCCATAAACACCTAAATTGCATGCATACAATGTTTGACAATAAAAGATACAATAAATAATATAGGGAGATTAGCGGAGATCAATGGATTTATTGTTATGGGTACAATTTGGACGCCGGATCTAGAAGCATTTATAGGTCCTAAATATCAACGTCTGGTCAGTGCGATCGAACAAGGCATTTTGTGTAAGACCCTGCCCCATGGCACAAAACTCCCACCACAGCGGCGTTTAGCCGATGCACTTGGAGTGACCATAGGCACTGTCACTCGGGCCTATGCTCTAGCGGAGCAACGCGGTTATGTGGAAGCGCGTATCGGTGATGGTACCTATGTCAACGCCTCTCCCGTGCCAGAGCTCAGTCATTTGCAGCTCAATATGGCAACTTGTCAGCAACCGCTGACGGATCAAATAAGTACGCTGAGTGATTGCCTAAGCCAACTGGCTAAGGATCCAGCGAAACTGAGTCAACTCCTTGGCTATCGCGCCAGCCCCTTAGATCAACATCAACAGATATTTCACCACTGGCTTTTACAACGCGGTATTGAACAGCAACCCGAGCAACTGATCTTTACACATGGTGGGCAACAGGCCATTTTTGCCTGCCTTAATGCCTTCCTCACCAAGGGCGAGGTGCTACTGCACGAGCAGTACAGCTATCCCGGTGTGCGTATTTGCGCGAAACAATTGGGTATCAATAGCATTGGCGTGCCATTAACCGCTGACGGAGTCGATCTGGCAAGATTCGAGGCTTTAGTACAAATCCATCAACCTAAATTGGTGTACTTAACCCTCAACAATCAAAACCCCACCTGCATTCAATACAGTGAGCAACAGAGAGAAAAACTGTTGGCACTCGCGGAGCAGTACCAGTTTTATATCATTGAAGATGATGTGAATTATTCTCTCCCCGAGGAATGGCACCCTCCACTGTGGCAGTTAGCACAGACGCTGAATGTGCCGAGGGTCATTTACATTTCAAGCCTTTCTAAGCTGTTTTCAGGGGGCTTAAGGCAAGGTTTTATCCTAGTACCCGAGCCGCTTATCGCACCATTGCGCCTCGCCATTCATAGCCAATGTTGGATGGTTTCACCGCTCAATGTGGAGCTCGCCTGTCAGCTGATTAAGCGTGGGCACATCACGGCCAATCGCGATGCAATTATTCGCGCGCGTCAGCAGCAATGCATAGCACTGGGCGACAAGCTGGGGTTAACTCAGCGCTGGCGGGGTTTAAATGGCTGGATCCAGTTACCCGAAGACATTAAAGCCCATCATCTGGTGACCGCCTTAGCAGCTAAAGGTGTACTGATCCGCAATGGGGATGACTTTAACTGTCATGATAACTTTATCCGTTTAAGTTTAGGTGGCGCCGAAAACGATACCCAATTCCAGCTTGCGCTCGAATGCATCGAATCCACCTTTAGCGCACTCAAGCAAAACGCCTATTCAGTCGTTTAACCTTGCATTTTTATCGCGAGAAAGAAGCAAAAAGAAACGCCAGAGTGATGCTCTGGCGTTTTAAGCTTACTTACAAGCATTTAAGATGTTGAGATCTAAAGTTATCGCACCTTGAACACAAGCTATGGCTATTGCACCTTGATTTGGTACACGCTGGTTGTGCCACTGACTTCATTACCAATGATCAACAGAGGCTGACCATTAGGACTCTTCTCGGCACTCACAAACTTCATGCCTTCTGGCCCTAAATCGCCCGCTAAACTGGCATCACCTTTCACTTCACCTGTATCTGTATTAATGCTGAAACTCGAGTCAAAATCACGGTTTACTACATAATCCACAAAATGCACGTCAAAAGGATTTGTCACGTCGTACATCATAAAACCAGAGGTACGTTCAAGCCCGATAAAGGCATAGCGTTTTTGGCCAATTTTGCCTAGAACTAAGGCTTCTGGCTCGGGTCCTTTATCATCACTGCGGCTATCGCCTTTGTTTTCTTCATTGTTATTGTTGAAGTTATTGCCTAACAAGGCTGCGGTGAACCGCTCAAAATCGCTGCCACTGTCAAACACCTGTTGACCATCGGCGGTCCAGATTGAGAAAGAACGCGCGCCGAAGCTCACAATTTTGTCATAATCGCCGTCGTTATCGTCATCACCCATACTCTTAGTCACTTTCAAACGGGCTAATTGGGTCTTATCTTTTGCGGCAGCAAATTGTGGATGATTAGGATCTAAAGTTAAGTCACCGGCACGGGCTTCCTCCGAAAACCCAGCATAATCACGGGAATCTCCTTCGTTTGCGGTAACAATAAAATCAGCATTATTCCAACGGTAACTCGCAATGGTATCGGGTTGATACATGCCATACACGCCCGCATAGGCCTGAAGGTTGACCATATCGTCCTTGTCACTTGCATCAATTTTATTCACATCAAGACCATAATCCTTCAGTCCTAAGGGTAAAATTTTCGTTACTTTGGCATTGGCGATATCAATCACCGCGATGGCATTGTTCTCCTGCAAGCTCACAAAGGCTCGGCTGTTATCGGGGCTGACACTAATATACTCAGGCTCCAAATCTTGCGCGACAGTGGCCATAGGGCCATTGATTTTAATGTCCTTGGTGATTTCATTATAGCGAGCATTGCCCTGATTAAACTCGGTGAATGTCACTAGCGTCGCCGTTGCTGCGGGTTTACCATCCGCAATGGCGATAATGGCTACACTACCCTCAGGATCGATACTATAGTCTTGATTTGGTTCACCTTCATTCGCAACGAGTACCGTTTTGCCATCATGACTAAAGACTACGTTATCTGGTAATGCACCGACTTCAACCGCGCTGAGATACTGCGGTGTCTCATTGCCATTGAGTTGGTAGAAAGCCACATAGCCATTGGCTTGAGTCTTATTGCCCGCTGCATCGCCGCGCTCAATGGCCGCCGCTAACAAGTTACCATAAATACTGACACTGTTAACGCTGCCCATAAAACTCAAGCCCACATCTTTGGCGACATCCAGTTCGCCGAGCTTATCAAGATTATTCAAGGCTAATGGCGCAGTTGCCTCAGCAGCGTTGCCAAGTAAGTTGGCATCGATAATGTCGACTTTACCGCTTCTCGCATTGACCACAAAAATACGCTGAGAAGCACTGTGGTATTCAACAATCTCAGCAGCGCTCAGGCCATAAACGCCCGTTTGATGACGACCAATAAGCTCCGCCTTGACTCCAACTGCTTGGGGTTGGCAAATAAATTGCGTTTGCGCCGCATCGATTTCAGTCTCTTCCAACTTACCATTACGATTCGCATCAAGCCCGGTATCGATACGTTGACCACCGGCGGGGCAGTTTGCATCACCAATAGAGAGTGGAGTCACGTTCACTAATGAATTTAAGCCGTTATCCCCCTGCTCACCATTGGTACCGTCATCACCATTACAGGCACTAAGGAGTAAACTTGCCAGTATCGCACCAGCCAGCGGCAGTCGTTTTGTGTTCATTGCTTCATTCCTGAATGTGTTGTTATAAGTCGTAGGGTTAAACTAAAGCCCAATAAACTAATTCGCATTCAAGACGGTTAGATGACATATAGATGACGGTGACGTGACAATCCCAGTCGAAGGAATGACGCTCAGGCGTACATTGGTGCATCAATGCAATAAAAAGGCAGTAAATCGATTTTGGTTACAATTTAAGTGTAAAGATATCGTCATCGAGATTGGCTTATTCGCCTGAGCGTTTTACTATGTTATGGCTTAATATCCTTATACTCGATGACAAGACCAATCACTCAGTTCAACTGTTGGTTGGGTCTACGCTGGTCACTCATTTCTCCCCTATACTCCTCCAATGCTCATGGCACGATATGCTATGTCAATCGAGGCGAAATGAGTCGCCAATAAGCAAAATTGTTACCCTACAATTTTGATTTTCGAGTGACATAACACTTTATATCGCCTTCTTTCGCCACTCGAGGTAACTGTGGACCTACAATCGTCAAGTAATTCAACCACACAGCGTAATATTCCCCATTTGGCCTTGCTTATCCCAATGCTTGCCGCCATTGTCGCGATCACGCCGCTCGCGATTGACATGTATTTGCCCGCTATGGCAACACTCGCCCATAGCTTTCATACCGATATCACCTTAGTGCAACAATCCTTGAGTGTTTACTTAGGCGGCTATGCCCTCGGCATGCTGTGCTTTGGGCCGCTTGCTGACCGTATTGGCCGTCGTCCCATGGTGATTATGGGACTATCAGGTTTTATGTTAGCTAGCCTGTTGTTAGGCTTAGCCGAGCAGATTGAAGTGTTTTTGGGCCTGCGCTTTTTACAAGCTTTTATCGGCGCAGCGGCCACAGTGGTTGTCCCTGGGTATATCAAAGAAGTCTATGGTGAAAACACGGCTAAAGGTATGTCTTATGTCAGTTTAATCATGATGTTAGCGCCATTATTAGCCCCCAGTATTGGTAGTCTTATCCTCGAACTTGGCGAATGGCATTTGATCTTCTTTATCCAATCAGCCTATGCCCTGTTATTACTGATGTTGGTCATTACGCTGCTGAGAATGCCCAGCGATAAAGATCAAAGTAGCCGCAGCCAAAAATCTTTTTTGGGCGCCTATGCCACTGTGTTTTCACGCCCAGGCGTCAAAATGAATATTGCCAGCGGTGTGCTCACCTCCTTTGCCTTTTTCTGTTATTTAACGGCATCGCCCTTTGTCTATATGGAGGTTTTTTCATTAGATAAATCCTTATTTGCCCTACTCTTTAGTACCAATGTGGGCGCTCTGATGCTGGCAAATATCATCAATACCCGAATTGTGGGCCGTTATGGCTCGTTAAGGATGTTGCACGTGTCGACTTTCTTAGGAGCGCTCGCAGCTGCAGGTTTACTGGGAGTGAATTTATTGGGTTTCAGTTACCACTTTACCGTGTTGATGCTTATTCCACTGATGGGTTCTCTTGGCATTATGTCTGTTAATGCTGATGCCATTGTGTTAATGAAATTTAAGCAGGAAACAGGCACTGCAACGGCGGTGATTGGCACCTTAAGATTCGGCTTTGGCGCCCTTGCAGGACCATTACTCGCGCTGTTTTACAATGGCACCGCAGTGCCCTTCTCGGCATTAATGTTGACGGCGGTATTATTGGTGGGATTCTGTCAATTTAACCGACAGACTCATCAAGCCAAACCAAAGCAATAATCTGCGCCTTTATGCCGCGTAAGCGAAGCAATCATAGTTTTCATCGCTTTTGTGGTTGATTTGTAACAAATTAAGCCTTCCCTAAACAAACGGCGCTCAGGTGCCGTTTTTCATTATAAACCACCTAACCCATTCTAATTAAAGTGATTAAATAAAATCACCCCACACAAAAACTCCCGTTTCATAAGCATTTATCGCGCCTAAACATGAAATTGTCTCAAGTTGGTTATTTTTTACAGAAAACCCTTGAAATGTGTTCTTTTTTGAATATGATGAAATTCTGTTCATTGCAACAGCTGCTGCATCCAAAGGGATGAGCACTTGAAATCGATGATTTCAAGTTCAGCAAACGGAGTCTGAATTACCCTTCAGGCTTATTTTTAGAGCGATTACCGTCGCTGTAACAAGATACTGTTTACCGTAACGGTACTATGCAATAGGAGTTTCACATGGAGAAGTTATCCGGCGCCAGCATGATTGTGCGTTCCCTTATTGATGAAGGGGTAAAGCACATATTTGGTTATCCTGGCGGCTCAGTGTTAGATATCTACGACGCCCTGCACCTTATCCCCGGTATTGAACACATCCTGGTTCGCCACGAACAGGCCGCCGTGCATATGGCCGATGGTTATGCCCGCGCCACGGGTAAAGTGGGCGTAGTACTCGTGACCTCAGGCCCAGGAGCCACCAATGCCATTACTGGCATCGCCACTGCCTATATGGATTCGATTCCATTAGTGGTGTTATCTGGCCAAGTGCCGAGCAATCTAATCGGTAACGATGCGTTCCAAGAATGCGACATGATTGGGATTTCACGCCCAGTCGTCAAACACAGCTTTTTAGTCCAAGATCCCACTCAAATTCCTGAGATCATAAAAAAAGCCTTTTATATTGCCTCCACGGGTCGTCCTGGCCCCGTCGTGGTAGACTTGCCCAAGGATTGCCTCAATCCGGCATTACTGCACGACTATATTTACCCCGAGAGCATAAAAATGCGCTCCTATAATCCAACGACATCGGGCCATAAAGGTCAAATTCGTCGAGGATTACAGGCATTATTAGCAGCGAAAAAACCCGTGCTTTATGTGGGTGGCGGCGCGATTATTTCTAGCAGTGAAAAGCAGATCTTAAGCCTAGCAGAAAAGTTAAATATCCCCGTTGTCAGCACCTTAATGGGCCTTGGCGCCTTCCCTGGAACCCATAAAAACAGCTTAGGTATGTTGGGGATGCACGGTCGCTATGAAGCTAACATGACCATGCATAACTGCGATCTTATCTTCGGGATTGGCGTGCGTTTCGATGACAGAACCACCAACAACATCGAAAAATACTGCCCTAACGCCACCATCTTACATATTGATATCGACCCCTCATCGATTTCAAAAACCGTACGAGTGGATATCCCGATCGTTGGCTCGGCCGATATTGTATTAGACAGCATGTTAGCCCTGCTTGAAGAATCGAAGGAGAGCAATGATAGCGAGGCGCTCAATCAATGGTGGCAAGAAATCACTGTGTGGCGCGAGCGTAACTGCTTGGCATACGATAAGGAAAGTCATCGGATCAAACCACAGCAAGTGATTGAAACTCTCTACAAACTCACTAATGGTGAGGCCTATGTCGCCTCGGATGTGGGCCAGCATCAAATGTTTGCCGCACTCTATTATCCCTTTGATAAACCCCGCCATTGGATTAACTCCGGTGGCCTTGGCACCATGGGCTTTGGTTTACCCGCTGCAATGGGTGTCAAAATGGCGATGCCGGATGAAACCGTCGTATGCGTCACGGGTGATGGTTCAATTCAAATGAACATTCAAGAGCTATCTACAGCGCTGCAATACGATACGCCGGTTAAAATTATCAACTTAAACAACCGGTTCCTCGGCATGGTTAAGCAGTGGCAGGATATGATCTACTCGGGTCGCCATTCCCATTCCTATATGGATTCGGTACCCAACTTCGCCAAAATTGCCGAAGCCTATGGCCATGTTGGCATGACGATTAGCGATCCCGCAGAGCTTGAATCTAAGATGGCCGAAGCCCTCGCCATGAAAGACAGATTGGTATTTATCGACATTATGGTGGATGAGACTGAGCACGTTTATCCGATGCTTATCCGCGGCGGCGCGATGAATGAAATGTGGTTAAGCAAAACGGAGAAATGCTAATGCGTCGAATTATATCTGTATTACTCGAAAACCAATCCGGCGCCCTATCCCGTGTTGTCGGCCTGTTTTCCCAGCGCGGTTACAACATTGAAAGTTTAACTGTGGCACCAACCGATGATAACACCTTATCGCGCCTCAATATAACCGTGGTGGCCGACGAGAAAGTGCTAGAGCAAATCGAGAAACAGCTGCATAAGTTAGTCGATGTGCTTAAGGTATCGAATGTCACCGAATCGGCTTATATTGAGCGGGAGTTGGCACTGGTTAAAGTCCGCGCCCAAGGAGAATTACGGGAAGAAATTAAGCGCACCGCCGATATCTTCCGTGGGCAGATTGTCGATGTCACCGCCAATCTCTACACCATTCAATTGGTGGGCACGACCGAAAAACTTGATGCCTTTATTCACTCCATGGGTGAAGTGACCAAAGTCGTTGAAGTATCACGCTCGGGCGTTGTCGGCTTAGCTCGCGGCGAAAAAGCGATGAAAGCCTAAAGAACTTTTATAAAGATAACGCTTAGAAAACATCTCCAATTCGAGCCAGACAAAAAATAACAAGAAGGGGAGCATTTAGCTCCCCTTCTTTATCCGCGCGATGCTGGATTAGGATTGACTATCTAATAAGCGCGAGGTGGTGATTTCAATCTTGCGTGGTTTTAACGCTTCTGGGATCTCACGCACTAAATCAATGTTCAATAAACCATTCTCTAAGCTGGCACCCAATACGGTCACATAATCAGCCAGTTGGAAGGTGCGCTCAAAACCGCGCTCGGCAATACCTTGGTATAGGTATTTACGCTCAGTTTGGCTTTCGGCCTTATTGCCTTTAACCAGTAATTTCTCACCTTCGCTACTGATCTCAAGCTCTTCCATCGAGAATCCTGCCACGGCCATCGTAATGCGATAACGATTTTCGCCGAGGAGTTCAATATTATATGGAGGATAACCTGAGTTGCCATTATTCGCGGCAGCATGTTCTGCCATCTGGGCTAAACGATCAAAACCAATAGCACTACGGTAAAGAGGAGTTAAATCATAAGTACGCATATTCATATCCTTATCTTAAGCAATATGGGAAATTGGCGAACGGTTTTCAGGTTGAAAACACACATTTGTTTCGCCTAAATTAACTTCTGTCCTAACGGCACAGAATCGATTGGGATCCTCATCGAGCGATCCTGCAATAGATATAAGGATAGGAAAGCGGATTTCAAGGAAGAAATTTAAAAAAATTTAAAAACCAAATAAAAATAGTGCATTACAAACACGCCAACGCGATTCCGTTAGCCAATTCCAGCCAATAAAAAAGGAGCACTAAGGCTCCCTTCTTCGGTCCGCACTCAAATTAACGAGTACGTGGACACAGTTCTTCAGCACTGAAGAAGTAAGCAATTTCACGTTCTGCAGATGCTAAAGAATCTGAACCGTGAGCTGCGTTTTCGTCGATGCTTTGAGCGAAATCAGCACGGATAGTACCAGGAGCCGCTTGAGCTGGGTTAGTTGCACCTAAAATTTCGCGGTGAGCTAAAACAGCGTTTTCGCCTTCTAATACTTGAACCATGATTGGGCCAGAAGTCATGAAAGCAACCAGAGCACCGAAGAAGCCACGCTCGCTATGCTCAGCATAGAAACCTTCAGCTTGTTCTTTAGTCAGGTGTAACATTTTAGCTGCAACGATCTTCAGACCAGCAGTTTCAAAACGGTTGTAGATTGCACCGATGTGGTTTTTAGCAACAGCATCAGGCTTAATGATAGAAAATGTGCGTTCGATCGCCATAACAAGCTTCCTTTGTCAGCAAGTTTGAAAAAATTCGCGCGGATTATACGAAATTTAAAAAGTAAATCCTATCTTTAAAGCACATAAGTCTGAGATATTGCGCACATTGGCTGGATTTGTAACCAGATTGATCACACAAAAAAACGCCAGTTGTCATTTAAAGGCAACTGGCAATTTATTATCGAGATATCTCTAAGGAGATGAATACAGGAGTAAGCATTATCAAATTAGCTTACTTTCTATTTTTTGCCCAAATTCCTGCCCAAGCAATTAAAGCAACCAAAATAACCGCTGGCGCTAAATCGAGCAAATGATGGAATAAACCGACACCGCCATGACCAGGATGAGCCCATGCCAACGCGGGTAACAGTGTGAATAACATAGCAAACAAAAGTTTCATGTGAACATCCTTGCGTTGCGAGAATAATATTAAGCGGTTAACTGCTTAACCGATAAGTAACAAGGTACGTTATTCAATAAAAAGGAATTTGATACTGATCAAACTCCGACTAAAATCCCATTTCACAGCCAAATAAGTGTGATAGATGTCACACCAATTAGTTTTTTCGTGGACAAGTTGCCGCAACAACAAGGTGAGTAACTGATGTTATTTTTCCTCGATCCAGCATTGTTGAATAGCTTCTAATACCTTTTCATTGCAATGTTTAGGATCGTCATCAAAATCCTCTAGCGCTAACACCCACTCATACAACTCGGTAAAATGCAGTTTGCGGGGATCAACATCTGAATGTTTTTCCAGTAATTCCAAGGCGATATCTAATGAATCAATCCACTTTAATGACATCCTCTTTCCCCTATGCAAACGGACACTTCAACGCATTTCACCTGAGTTTAGCTTAATCACCACTCACTTTACGCTTGAGTTGTTTTTTTTGTCTTAATTGCGTTTTTCTCAACAAACTCGATTATCGCCCCAGCGACATCCTTAGCTGTAGCACCTTCGATCCCTTCAAGGCCTGGTGAAGAATTCACTTCCATCACTAATGGGCCATGGTTGGAACGCAATAAATCCACACCCGCAACGTTCAGGCCCATGGTCTTAGCGGCACGAATAGCCACTGAGCGTTCTTCTGGCGTGAGTTTAACTAAACTTGCCGTACCACCACGGTGGAGGTTTGAGCGAAATTCCCCAGGCATGGCTTGGCGCTTCATCGCGGCGACTACTTTATCACCAAGGACAAAACAACGAATATCCGCACCGTTAGCTTCTTTGATATATTCTTGTACCATGATATTAGCCTTTAATCCCATAAAAGCTTCAATCACGCTTTCGGCCGCTTTACGGGTTTCAGCCAAAACAACGCCAATACCTTGAGTGCCCTCAAGCAATTTAATCACTAACGGTGCGCCACCGACCATATCAATTAAATCAGGAATATCGCTTGGTTTGTTAGCAAACCCAGTGATAGGTAAACCAATACCACGACGTGACATCAACTGCATTGAGCGCAGCTTGTCGCGGGAGCGCGAAATGCCAACAGAATCATTGAGTGCGTAGACGCCCATCATCTCAAACTGGCGCAATACCGCAGAGCCATAAAAGGTAATTGATGCGCCTATGCGTGGGATCACCGCATCAAAGGGCGGTAATTCTTCACCACCAATATGAATGCTCGATTGGCGCATATTGATGTTCATATAGCATTCGAGCGGATTGATCACTTTGACTTCGTGACCACGTAATGTCGCAGCCTCAACGAGTCGCTTTGTGGAATATAGCTCAGGCCCTTGCGATAGGATCGCGATTCTCATTCTGGTCTCCGACAACCATTTCATTTTGAGCGCATAATACGCTTGCTTAAGGATAAATCAATCATGGCTATTATTGCTTGCGCAAATGCTAGTCTACAAAAGCCAAAAACCAGTCACTAGGACTGGTTTTTGGCGATTTCAGCACAAAAGTGACTTAGCCTTCGCTCACCATATTGACAGTGTATTTAGGCATTTCAATCACCAGATCGCAATCAACCACTTTAGCCTGACAGGATAAGCGGCTCTCAGGCTCGAGTCCCCAAGCTTTATCAAGCATATCGTCTTCAAGTTCATCACTTGGCTCTAGCTCATCAAATCCTTCACGCACAATGCAATGGCACGTAGTGCAAGCACAGGATTTTTCACAGGCATGTTCGATATTGATGCCATTGCGCAGCGCCACATCGAGAATCGTTTCACCTACTTCAGCTTCCAATACTGCGCCATCGGGACACAACTCAGCATGGGGAAGAAAGACTAACTGGGGCATCACATCACCTATATCTTGTCAATTGACTGACCTTTAAAGGCCACTCGAATAGAATTATCCATACGTTTTGCGGCAAAATCTTGAGTATGTTCATCAAGAGTTTCGATCGCATTTTTAATTGCATCAGCATCATCACCGCCAGCGACGTGAACCAGCTGAGCCATCACAATATCAATCTGCTGACGCTCATCGCTTGTAAGTAAGTCACCATCTTTAGAGAGCGCCGCATTCAAGGACTCAAGCACCCTCGCCGCCTCAACTTGCTGCTCAGCCAGCATACGGCGGCTGATATCTTCTTTAGCATGCTTCATCGAGTCTTTGAGCATAGTCGCGATCTCAGTATCCGATAAACCAAACGAAGGCTTGACCTGAATGCTCGATTGCACGCCAGTGGATTTCTCCATGGCCGTCACACTTAATAATCCATCGGCATCCACTTGGAAGGTCACCCGAATATGGGCTGCACCTGCCGCTAACGGTGGAATACCTTTTAGGGTAAAGCGTGCTAGAGAGCGGCAATCGTCAACTAACTCGCGCTCACCCTGCACGACATGGAACGCCATCGCCGTTTGCCCATCCTTGAAGGTGGTAAACTCTTGGGCGCGTGCCACGGGGATAGTCGTGTTACGAGACACCACTTTCTCCACTAAACCGCCCATGGTTTCAATCCCTAACGACAAGGGGATCACATCGAGCAGTAATAATTCAGATTCGGGTTTGTTACCGACCAAAATATCAGCCTGAATCGCCGCGCCAATGGCGACAACACGATCAGGATCGATTGAGGTTAATGGCGCTTTACCAAAAAAGGCTTCAACTTGCTCACGTACTAAAGGCACGCGGGTAGAGCCGCCAACCATGACGGTTTCAAGCACTTCATCAGCCGTTACGCCCGCATCACGTAGGGTGCGGCGACAACTTGCGATGGTTTTCTTAACAAGCGCAGCGATGAGGCTCTCAAATTGCGCCTTAGTAACCACTTGTTTGAGCACCGAACCATCGGCAAGGGTAAGACTAGCCTCAGTATCACTCGAATCGGTTAAGGCTTCTTTCACCCGGCGCGCTTCAATCAATAGCTGGCGACTTAACTGAGAGTCGATATCAGTCAGTTGCCACACTTGCTGCATATGTGCTTGTAAAAGATGATCAAAATCATCACCACCGAGCGCAGAATCGCCGCCCGTAGCCAGTACTTCAAATACGCCACGGTTTAAACGCAAAATAGAAATATCAAAGGTGCCGCCACCGAGATCGTAAATGGCGATAACACCTTCTTGCTTAGAGTCTAAGCCATAGGCAATCGCAGCCGCAGTGGGTTCATTTAATAGGCGTAAAACATTAATACCCAATAACGATGCTGCATCCTTAGTTCCCTGACGCTGGGCATCATCGAAATACGCAGGCACAGTGATCACTGCGCCTTGCAGCTCACCGCCAAGGGTTTTTTCGGCGCGCTCAATTAGGGGACGTAAAATTTCGGCAGAAACTTGCACCGGATTCACTCGACCTTGGGGCGTCACAAACAGCGGTAAACCATTTTCACTGGCATCGAATTGATATGGGAAAGATTGCTCACCAGCTTGGATGTCCGCAAGACTACGCCCCATGAAACGTTTAACGGAAACGATAGTGTTTTTAGGATCCTGCGCTGAACTTAACGCCGCCACATAACCCACTTCAATTCCATCATGAGTGTAACGAACTATCGAAGGTAAAGAATGCTGTCCGTTTTCATCAGGCAAGGTTGCCGTTACGCCACTGCGTACAGCAGCCACAAGTGAATTGGTTGTACCTAAATCGATGCCAACGGCAAGTCTATGTTGGTGCGGCGCGGCACTTTGTCCGGGCTCAGCAATCTGCAAAAGGGCCATATGTATCCAACTTAGTAACGCCGACTCAAATCAATCGGAATCGGCAAAATAACTGCAATAAGGAAAATTAATCGAGCAACGCGTCTTCGATACGCGTCAGTTCATCGTGTAATTTTGCCATAAATTTAAGTTTGCGAACTTGATCTGCCGCTAACAAGGCGTCTTCGTCACTGCCACTGCTCAGCTGTGAAGCCAATACTTTATTCAACTGAGCGCGGTAAGTCGCAAAAGAATCGTACAGTTCATCAATGCTGGCTTGGGGATCGGCGCTATCACGAATATCTTCAAGTGCTTCACGCCATTCCATCTGCTGCATTAAAAATGCAGTATCTTTCACTGTCGTAGTCTCATGACTTAAATCAATACCACGCAGGGAGAGCATATGCTCAGCACGGCGGATGGGATCTTTTAGGGTTTGATAACCGTCGTTGACTTGTGCGGTGCGTTGCACTGACAACAACCGTTGTTGCTCGGTATCATTGGCAAACTTATCGGGATGAACCGCACGTTGCAGGTCGCGGTAGCGTTCTGCAAGCAATGCGGTGTCAATATCGAAGCTAGGAGAAAACTTAAACAGCTCGAAATAATTCATGCGTCAATTCGGCAATTAAACAGTGAAACTCTCACCGCAACCGCACTCACCTTTTGCGTTCGGGTTGTTAAATTGGAAACCTTCGTTCAGTCCTTCTTTAACAAAATCCAATTCAATGCCCTGAAGATAGATAAAGCTTTTCGCATCGATAATGATTTTTACACCATCAATATCATATACTTCATCGTCATCGTTCAGTGCATCAACAAACTCAAGCACATAAGCCATACCTGAACAGCCTGACGTCTTTAAGCCGAGGCGCAGACCAATTCCCTTGCCTCGATTTGCTAAGAAAGACCTGACGCGTTCAGTTGCCGCTGGGGTCATTGTAATTGCCATCTTAACTCCAGATGTTACTTAGCTTGTTTAGATTTGTACTCGTCAATCGCCGCTTTAATGGCGTCTTCAGCCAAAATAGAACAGTGGATTTTTACGGGTGGCAGAGCTAACTCTTCAGCTATATCAGTGTTTTTGATCGCCGCAGCTTGCTCAATTGTCTTGCCTTTAACCCACTCAGTGACCAGTGAGCTTGATGCAATCGCACTACCACAACCATAGGTTTTGAACTTAGCATCTTCGATAATGCCGTCAGCACCGATTTTCAGTTGTAACTTCATCACGTCACCGCAAGCTGGTGCACCCACCATACCGGTTACGACTGAAGGATCGTTTTTATCGAAAGAACCAACGTTACGTGGGTTCTCGTAATGATCTATCACTTTTTCACTGTAAGCCATGATACTGCTCCAAAATTATCTATTGTCATTAGTCGAATTAATGATGGGCCCACTGCACCTGATTCAGGTCGATGCCATCTTTAAACATTTCCCACAATGGAGACATTTCTCTTAATTTATCAATAGATTGAGTAATAACTTCAATAGCGTGGTCGATTTCTTCTTCGGTGGTAAAACGGCCGATAGAGAAACGAATCGAGCTATGCGCCATTTCATCATTTAAGCCCAGTGCACGTAACACGTAGCTCGGTTCTAAACTGGCTGAGGTACAAGCCGAACCCGATGAAACCGCTAAATCTTTTAAGGCCATCATCAGTGACTCACCTTCAACATAGTTGAAACTAACGTTGAGACTGCCACTCACACGCTGAGTCATATCACCGTTGATATAGGTTTCTTCAATGTGTTTGATGCCATTCCATAATTTGTCACGCAGCTTAGCAATACGCGCGTCATCTGTTGCCATTTCAGCTTTTGCAATCGCCGCAGCTTCACCTAAACCGACGATTTGGTGAGTTGGCAGAGTACCACTACGCATACCCCGCTCATGACCACCACCGTGCATTTGCGCTTCTAAGCGGATACGGGGTTTACGACGAACATACAAGGCACCAATCCCTTTAGGACCATACATTTTGTGGCCAGAAATGGAGATCAGATCTACTTTAGTGCGTTGCACATCAATCGGTACTTTACCAGCACTTTGCGCCGCATCCATATGGAAAATAATGCCTTTTGAACGGCATAACTCACCGATTGCATCGATATCGTGGATCACACCGATTTCGTTGTTGACGTGCATAATACTGACGAGAATAGTATCGTCACGCATAGCCGCTTCTAAGCGCGCCATCGGAATAATGCCGTTAGATTCTGGTTCTAAATAGGTGACTTCAAAACCTTCACGTTCAAGTTGACGGCAAGTATCTAACACAGCTTTGTGTTCAGTCTTACTGGTGATAATGTGCTTGCCTTTCTTATTGTAGAAATGCGCAACGCCTTTAATGGCGAGGTTATTCGACTCAGTTGCACCAGAGGTAAACACGATTTCACGGTGATCTGCATTGATAAGATCAGCCACTTGGTTGCGAGCGACATCTACCGCTTCTTCAGCTTGCCAACCATAACGGTGAGAACGTGATGCTGGGTTACCGAAAATGCCATCCATCGTCATGTATTGGAACATTTTTTCCGCAACTAGCGGATCAACAGGCGTGGTGGCGGCATAATCTAAATAGATAGGAAGCTTCATAACACACTCCGTACTTAGCAGTCTCTGCCGAGGCTACATACAACGTACAAAAATAATTTTTATCGTATAACAAAAAGCCTATAAGCTGACTCTTTGCTCCTTTTGCATAGTGTCTTGCTTAAGCGAAATAAATTGCACATCTCGTTTCTGCATTAAGCCCGCAAGACTGATACCATCTAAAAAATCTGAAATTTGTTTGCTTAAATCGCCCCAAAGCGAGTGCGTTAAGCAGCGAGTTCCACTCTGGCAATTGCCTAATCCTTGACAACGAGTCGCATCGACAGACTCGTCAACGGCATGAACCACCATGCCAACAGAAATATCATTTGCCTCTAGGCCTAAACGGTAACCACCACCAGGACCTCGGACACTTGCCACTAGGCCATGTTTGCGTAACTTTGCGAAGAGTTGTTCCAGATAGGAAAGCGAAATCCCTTGTCTTTCAGAGATATCCGCCAAGGGAACTGGTCCTGAAGCTGAGTGGATAGCCACATCAAGCATTGCGGTTACTGCATAACGACCTTTAGATGTAAGTTTCATAACTACCATAGCTCCCGAACAGGTATGGAGCTATTTCAACATACCCGAGTAAATCAGTCAAGTATAAAACCGAGTAAAACACTCAAGTATTTAAGCGTGCCGTTAACCAATACCCTTTCATCTTGGTGGGGTATTTAACCTTTTTCTGCCCTAAGATTCAATGCCAAAGGGGCAATTAATCACCCAAATTGGCCTGATATCGGGATCTAACGCACTATCTTCAAATGAAAGCAGAGCACACATGCCCAAAGTGTTCAAAAGCTATGCAATGGGATTTGCACTGTCGAAATAAAAGCGTTAGCAGAGTGGTGACACTCTAAAAGAAATTGCATCTACTCTGCTATTTTCAGGACTATATACTTGGATCAAACTCATCAAGCGCACTTTGCCGCTTATCAGCAGCCGCCTTTTCGACATCGTTAAAATCGCCAACATTCAGCTCTGGCAATCTTTCGGTGCACACATCGCCACCTAAACGCTGGATAGCTTGACACAATTCCTGCACCTTTGAGTCCATTAAATGCATATGGTCCAGCATTTGACCAATCGCGTTAGCAACGGGATCGGGATTATCAGGTGAGACCGCGTAAGCATCGAAACCATACTTCTTAGCCATAGCACTTCGGCGTTCGGATTTTTCTTTTGATTGTGGTGAGGGTGTTGCTACCACACGCCCAGGAATACCAACCACTGTCGTATCCTTAGGCACATCTTTTACTACAACAGAATTTGAGCCGACACGCGCCCCATCATGCATAGTGATAGGACCTAAGATTTTGGCGCCAGCACCGACAACGACGTTATTACCCAGTGTTGGGTGACGCTTACCTGCTTGCCAGGTGGTGCCGCCCAATGTCACGCCGTGATACAAGGTGCAATCATCGCCAATTTCAGCGGTTTCACCGATCACCACGCCCATACCATGGTCGATAAAGAAACGATCGCCAATAGTAGCACCAGGATGGATCTCCACTCCCGTCAACCAGCGCGAAAAAGTCGATAAACAACGAGCCATTAAGCGCCAATCACGCTTCCATAACTTATGGCTTATCCGGTGCAGCCAAATGGCGTGCATGCCAGGATAATTAACCAAGATCTCAAAGGCGCTACGCGCCGCGGGATCACGGTGATATATAGATTCAATGTCTTCTTTTAGCCTAGCTATCACACCCATTACTCAATCCTTCGCGATTACCGTTATGTACCAAATTTGCTTTGGCTATTTTTGTTTATTACCCACCACTTTATCAATCGAAGTCAAAATTCCCCGAAGAATATTCATCTCTTGACTTTCGATACGTGCACGGCTGAATAGACGGCGTAACTTTGTCATCACTTGGCCGGGATGGTTTTTAATAATAAAGCCTGTGGATGATAAGGTACTTTCAAGATGTACAAAGAAACGCTCAAGATCGGCAGAGAGTGGATATTCTTCAAACGCTTGCGGTGCTTCCATTTGAGCCAAATGTGCTACCCGCGTCTCATAACAAATGATTTGCACAGCCTGCGCGAGGTTCAATGAGCTGTATTCAGGGTTAGCAGGAATCGCCACATGGTAAGTACATTGCTGTAATTCTTCATTAGTTAACCCATGATTTTCACGACCAAAGACGATGGCGACAGGCCCTGCTAAACCTTCTGTCACCAGCTTTTGTCCCGCTTCTCGCGGATCGAGCATAGGCCAATCCAAGGTACGGCTACGGGCACTGGTGGCAATCACCAAACTGCAATCGGCGATGGCTTCTTCTAAGGAATCCACTTTAACCAGATGTTTTAAAATGTCCGAAGCGCCTGCGGCCAAGGCAATGGATTGACCGTCCACTTCACATCTTGGTTCGGCAAGATACAGGGTCGATAACCCCATCGTCTTCATCGCTCTGGCAGTTGAGCCAATATTGCCGGGGTGCGATGTCCCCACTAAAATCACCCGAATATTACTTAGCATGAAACGACTTAATTTAATTCACAAAACACAGGGAGCGAATACTATCACAGGCGTGCGCGAATGCTTATATGAAAATCGGTATTTGATATAACAATCAAATCGAGTATAATGCCGCCCGCTATTTTTAACGTTCTTTAACATCCAGGGGATTGCAATGCATCCGATGCTGACGATTGCTGTTCGCGCTGCTCGCGCGGCCGGCCAAACTATTATGCGTGCCTACACTGAACTTGACCGAGTTGAAGTCAGTGCTAAAGGTATCAACGATTTTGTTACCAGTGTAGACAAGGAAGCAGAAGCCGCTATTACCTATCAAATTCGTAAATCTTACCCGGATCACACTATCGTGGGTGAAGAAAAAGGCGAAAACCGCGGTGAAAACAAAGACTATATTTGGATAGTCGATCCTCTGGATGGCACTAACAACTTCGTTAGAGGCATTCCCCATTTTGCGGTTTCTATCGCACTCCAATACAAAGGCAAAACTGAAGTTGCCGTTGTTTATGATCCAGTTCGTGAAGAATTATTTACCGCTATCCGTGGTAAAGGCGCCAAATTAAACGATTTCCGTATTCGCGTGACCAATGTTAACGAACTAGCACCAACCATTATCGGTACAGGTTTTCCATTTAAAGCCCGTCAACATACCGAAACCTATATGGCCATTTTCGGCGAAGTGTTTGGTCATTGTTCAGACTTACGTCGCACAGGTTCTGCAGCATTAGATTTAGCCTATGTGGCCGCAGGCCGTTTAGACGGTTTCTTTGAAATTGGCTTAAAGCCATGGGATATCGCTGCTGGCGATCTGTTATGTCGTGAAGCGGGTGGCACAGTCACTGACTTTACTGGCGGTCATAACTATCTGATCTCTGGCAATATCGTTGCGGGTTCTCCGAAAGTGACGACCGAATTAGTAAAAACCATGCGTCCTTTACTAAACGAAGGCTTAAAGCGTTAATCACGTTTAGCGCAAAACAAGACCAAAAAGGCCAGTGATATTATCACTGGCCTTTTGTTTTTGAGCTTTTAAGTGCAGAACGGTAGCGCCAGTTATCTGCCCGCCAATGCCTGTGCAGGACCAATTTGACTTGCTTTCCATGCAGGATACAGGGTTGCAATCAGGCTCATTATAAACGCGGTGGCAATCACTAAACCGGCATCCGCCATATGCAGTTCGGAGGGAAGAAAATCCACAAAATACACATCCGCAGATAACAATTGGATCCCAAGTAATTGCTCAATGCCACGAGCAATAGCACTGAGATTAATGGCTGTCGCAATACCAATCACCCCTCCGAGCGCACACCCCACTAAACCGTTTAATGCTCCCTGCACCATAAAAATGCCCATTACCGATAAACGACTCAGTCCCATGGTCATCAGGATCGCAATTTCACTGGCCTTATCGCGCACCGCCATCACCAAGGTCGAGACAATATTGAAACAGGCCACACCGATCACCAGTACTAATACGAGGTACATTATGGTGCGAACCAATTGAATATCTTGATATAAATGACCTTGTGTTCGAGTCCAATCACTAATATACACTGACTGATTCAACGCATAACCTAACTCGCGAATTTTCGCTGGCGCCTCAAACACCTGCGCCACGCTGATGCGAACCCCCGTCACGCCTTGATGTAAATTAAGGATATTTGCCGCATAACGCATGGGAATATACGCGGTGGTTAATTCAAGCTCTCCACCTAAGCGATACACACCTGACACCACAAAGCGATGGCTTTTTGCAGCACGTAAGCTTCCCGCATGTTCAGGGTCAAGATCTTGTACATACAGCGCCAGCGTATCGCCGACTTCGAGGCCTAATTTTTTCAGCAAACTTTCACCAAGGACGATGTGATTATCATCTTCACTCAAGCTCTGCCAAGTCTCGGGATTCATAAATTGCGACAATGTAGAGACTTTTGCCTCTTGTTCAGGATCAATGCCAACGACAGCAAGCCCCTGAAAACCACCGGGCTTTTGCACTAAACCCTGCATACGAATAAAAGGTGCCGCCGCCGTAACGCCTTCAATCTGCAACGCGGTTTGCTCAACAGCGCGCCAGTCAGCAATCGGCTCATTCACGCCTACCACATCGGCTTGGGAGATCACCCCGAGTAAACGTTGCTCCAGCTCGCGCTCAAATCCATTCATCGCCGAGAGCACGATAATCAATACGGCGACGCCTAAGGCGATACCCGCTGTCGATGCAAAGGAAATAAAGCTAATAAAACTATTGGATTGGCGCGCACGGTAAAAGCGCCAACCAATCGAGAGGGCTAATGGTCCTTTCATTGGGCGCTATCCGGTACTTGTAGATAACCATTTTTCATGGTGAGTTGTCTGTCCATCCGCGCAGCCAATTTAGGATCGTGGGTGACCACCACAAACGCGGTACCGAGTTGATTGGCCAATTCGCGAATGAGTTCATACACGGCCTCGCCGCTCTTCGCATCGAGATTTCCCGTAGGTTCATCGGCCAGTACGAGTTTGGGTTTATTGATAAGCGCCCGGGCGATTGCCACTCGTTGCCGTTCACCGCCCGAAAGCTCAGCAGGAATATGGCTCATTCTGTGCCCAAGACCCACTCTCTCGAGCAAAACCTTGGCATCGGCTTGCGCTTGACTGCGATCACGACCTTGGATAAATGCCGGCATTGCCACGTTTTCCAGGGCGGTAAATTCAGGCAATAAATGATGGAATTGATAAATAAAGCCTAAATCCTGATTACGGATCTGCGCCTGACGCGCACTGCTCACCTGATATAAATCCTCACCTGCCAACAACACTTTGCCCGATGAAGGTTTATCAAGCGTCCCCATAATATGCAGTAACGTACTTTTGCCGGAGCCAGAAGTGCCCACAATCGCCAGTTGCTCGCCCTTAAATACCTGTAAATCGACGTCGGATAACACTTGCGTGGTCACATCGCCATCGTGATAACTCTTACTCACCGCCTGCACTTGCAGTAACACATCTTGCATTGAGATTCTCGCTATTGATTCTATATGACATGGGTTAAGTGCCACGTCTAAATTCGACTTTTACTTTGGCGCAATTTTTTTAGTCGTTGAAAACACCGTTATTCATAACGCAGCGCTGTGGCTGGTTGCACCCTTGCAGCCCGTAGCGCAGGGTAAAGAGTTGCCACTAGGGTCACCACTAAGGTACCGACAATAATCAGCGACAATTGCCCAAGCGCCAGTTTTACCGGCAACATTTGCCCTGCCCCTAAAATCGAGATCCCAAGGGTTGCCATAAGACCATTGAGATTAAGGGTAATTAGAATACCGACCACTAAGCCCAGCGCTAAACCTAACACCGCATTCAATAAACCTTGCACCACAAAAATGCCCATCACAGCTGAGGTTCTTAAACCTTGGGTTTTAAGCACCGCCACATCGGTGGTTTTATCGACAACCATCATCACCAACGCCGAGACGATATTGAATGCCGCTACCGCGACAATCAGGCTGAGCATCAGCGACATCATGTTTTTTTCCATCTTCACTGCGCTAAATAGATGCCCATAAGTGTCACGCCAATCGCTCGTGGTCGCCTCAATGCCCTGCGCGGTCAAGATTTGCTGCACATCCTTGGCAAGCGCAGGCGCGTTAAAAGGATCGTTTAAATACAGCCTTAGCTGGTTGATTTCATCACTGGGCTGACGCATTAACCGCTTTGCATCTTGATAATGAACGTAAGCCACGCCCGCATCCACTTGTGAGCCCATCTCAAACACCGCAGACACTAAAAACTTGCGTTGGCTGGGCACAGGGCCAAGCGGCGAGTACACCACGCCATCGCCACTTAATAAGCGTACCGTATCCCCAGGGCTGACTTTTAATTGACGGGCAAGCTCGCTGCCCAATATGACCTTATACTGGCCACTGGTTAACTCGTTAAACGCGCCTGAATAGGTATGTTGCGCCACCGCGGAGAGTTTTTCGGCAAGCTCTGGAAACACCCCAAACACTTGCACGGCGCGGATATTCGCCGCCGACTGCACCATGGCTTGCGTCGACACACTGGGCGTCACCCCTTGCACGCCGGGCAGCTTAGTTAGCTTTTCTGCCGCAATAGTCCAATCGCTTAACGGAGCTTTAGTATAAACAGTCAATTGCGGTACAGCGCCGAGGATGCGCTGCTTTAATTGCCCTTCGAGGCCATTCATCACCGAACTGACCACGATCAAGGCGGCAACCCCTAAAAAAATGCCCGAAACGGCAAATAAGGTAATAAAAGAAGCAAATGCGTTTGCTTTTCTGGCCCGCCAATAACGGTAACCAACGTAGAGAGGGAATCGAAGATCCATTGAAAGAGGGCTGCGTCCTGTGTGCTGAACTTGCTAAATCATAAAGATGGGCACGATAATAGGGGTTTAGGTTCTATAAATAAAGAGGCAAGCCTTGTTCACTGACACCAATCCGTATTTTAGTGTGCCTCATCCCTTTACCGCTTACTTAAGCCTCTGGGACGAAAATCGACCTCTACCCAATGAAATGGCTTTAAGATCAATGCAATCCTTAGGGATCCAGCTATTGAGTGAAGTAAAAGCCCTCGAAGCGAGCTGTTTGTTACAATTGCGGCATTTAGATAATGAAGCCAAGGTGGTGGTGGATTTTCTCAAGCTACAATCGCGCAAGGTGGATTTAGTCCTGCAACACGTGCTCGAAAAAGAAGTCCAAGAGGGTGATAAATATGATGGTTGTCAGTTTGGTGGTAGCGGTATTCGCATAATCAGCACGACCGAATTACCTCTAGGGCGCCATTTTAAAGTGACCTTATTTATCCATGACGAACTGGTCGCTATTTTATGTTTTGCCAAAGTCACCGCTTGTATGCTCTCACAGGAAGCCCAATCAACTGCGCAGCAAGCACAACAGCACAACGCCTCGTCGCCCTATCTAATCGACCTCGAATTTAGCCAAATACTGGATTCGGATGTGGAGCAACTGGTCAAAGCGAGCCTCAATGTTCAACAAAAACAACTTAAACTGCGTAAACAAGCTAGGGACGAACGCCAATAAAGACGAGAGTTTTCACTAGCACCCTCGCGCCCAAGTCACTACAATAAATGCAACTTTTTGTGAATGAATCCGTTTATCCCACGCCAATGACACATATTTCAGCCCTAACACCGCCCGTTGTAAAAAATGGCACTCAAATGCAAACTCTGTCGTGTATCGCCGGAGTGGGTCAAGCGGTCACCCTCGCCAGCTTGATACGCCAACACCCAGGCACCACGCTCATTGTCACCAGTGACACACCAACGGCATTGAGTCTCGAGTTAGAGCTTAATTATTTATTAGCGAACACCACCATTAAGGTGCGGCTATTTCCTGACCGTGAAACCCTGCCCTACGACAGTTTTTCACCCCATCAGGATTTGATCTCCCAGCGTTTAGAAACCCTATCGCAAATATCCCATGCTGAGCACAGCGTGGTTATCGTGCCGGTGACAACACTGATGATGCGCTTGCCGCCGAAATCCTATTTAAGCTCCAATGTATTTGTGCTTAAAAAGGGCGATAAATATCAGCTCCATGATGTACGCCAGCAATTAACCGATACGGGCTATCATTTAGTTGAGCAAGTTTACGAACATGGCGAGTTTGCCATTCGGGGCTCAATTCTCGATATCTTCCCTACCGGCGTGAATATGCCGCTGCGTATCGAGCTTTTCGATGATGAAGTTGAAACTATTCGCCATTTCGACCCAGAGACCCAGCGCTCATCCACACCCGTCGATGCGGTGCGATTATTACCGGCAAAAGAATTTCCAACCGATAGCAGTGCTATCGAAGGCTTTAGACAACGCTATCGCCGCCGTTTTGAGGTGATCGTTAAAGAGCCAGAGTCGGTTTATCAATTGGTGAGCCGAAATTTGATGCCCGCTGGGATTGAAAACTATCTGCCACTGTTTTTCGATGAGGTCGCGACGCTATTTGATTACCTGCCGAAGGACACTCAGTTAGTCACCTTGGGCGATATCGAAAAATCCGCTCGCGCCCATTTGCATGAAGTGGAAACACGGTATGAAGACCGACGGGTCGATCCGCTACGACCACTGCTTGCCCCTAAAGAACTGTATTTACTGATAGAAGAATTATTTGCCGCCTTTAAGCCGCTACCTCGCTATCAATTTGTGGCCCCAAATCCTGACACCAATGGTGTTGCGGCGCAAATTGATGCCAGAGCCTTGCCTGAGGTAAGCGCCAATCACAAATTAAAGCAGCCGTTAATCGCACTGCAGGATTATGCTGAGCAGGCGCCGCGCATATTATTTAGCGCAGAATCTGAAGGTCGCCGTGAAGCGCTGCTCGAACTCTTAGGTAAAATCCAGTTAAAGCCTACGGTATTTAGTCATTTTGATGAGTTTATTAAAACTGATACCAAACTTGGCTTGATCGTTTCGCCCTTATCCCGTGGTTGTGTACTGGGACTCGGCGCACAAACTGCCGTCAGCATCATCTGCGAAACTGAGCTCTTCGGCCAGCGGATTTCACAGCAGCGTCGCCGCGAAAAACAGCGTCAGATCAGTAACGATACCTTAATCAAAAACTTAGCCGAGCTGAAAGTTGGCCAGCCGATCGTACACTTAGAGCACGGTGTTGCCCTTTACCAAGGTTTAGTCACCCTCGATACTGGCGGCATTGTTGCTGAATATTTGCAACTTGAGTACTCAGGTGGCGATAAGCTCTATGTCCCCGTTTCCAATTTACATTTAATTAGCCGCTATAGTGTTGGCGCCGATGGGGAAACGCATCTTAATAAACTCGGTAACGACACTTGGGCTAAGGCAAAAAATAAAGCCATTGAAAAAATCCGCGATGTGGCCGCAGAACTTCTCGATGTCTATGCACGTCGCCAAGCTCGTCCGGGTGAGAGCTGCGAAATCAATGACGAAGAATACGCCCAATTCGCTCAAGGTTTCCCCTTTGAAGAAACCGTCGATCAAGAAAGTGCAATACATGCCGTGCTCGCCGATATGCAATCGCCAACCGCAATGGACAGATTAGTTTGTGGTGATGTGGGCTTTGGGAAAACCGAAGTCGCGATGCGCGCCGCCTTTGTGGCGGTGAATGCGGGTAAACAAGTGGTTGTGTTGGTACCCACCACGTTACTCGCCCAGCAGCACTACGAAAACTTTAAGGACAGATTTGCCGACTGGCCGGTAGTGATTGAAGTGATGTCACGCTTTAGAACCGCCAAAGAGCAGACTCAAGTGCTGAAACAGCTCGAAGAAGGCAAAGTCGATATCGTGATTGGCACCCATAAATTGCTGCAATCCGAGGCTAAATTTGAGAACTTAGGCCTACTTATCATCGACGAAGAACACAGATTCGGTGTCAGACAAAAAGAGAAAATTAAAGCACTACGGGCCAATGTGGATATTTTGACCCTCACCGCCACACCAATCCCCCGCACCTTAAATATGGCGATGTCGGGAATGCGCGACTTATCGATTATTGCCACACCTCCCGCTAAGCGTTTGGCGGTGAAAACCTTTGTACGCGAATCCGATCCCGCGACGGTGCGCGAGGCTATATTGCGTGAAATCCTCCGTGGTGGCCAAGTCTATTACCTGCACAATAATGTCGAAACCATTGAAAAATGTGCCCAAGACATTAGTACCTTGTTACCTGAAGCGCGGGTGGTGGTGGCCCATGGCCAAATGCGTGAGCGGGATCTTGAGCGGGTGATGTCGGACTTTTATCACCAAAGATTCAACGTGTTAGTCTGTACCACTATTATCGAAACCGGTATCGACGTTCCCAGTGCAAACACCATTATTATCGAACGCGCCGACACCTTTGGTTTAGCCCAGTTGCATCAGCTACGTGGCCGTGTGGGTCGCTCTCACCATCAAGCCTATGCGTATTTGATGACGCCACATCCTAAACGTATGACTAGCGATGCTCGCAAACGTCTCGAAGCCATCGATGCCCTTGAGGATTTAGGTGCCGGTTTTATGCTCGCCACCCAAGATTTAGAGATCCGCGGCGCAGGCGAACTCTTAGGTGATGAGCAAAGCGGCCATATCTCAAAAATTGGCTTTAGCCTCTATATGGAAATGCTTGAATCGGCGGTCAAAGCGCTTAAGCAAGGCAAAGAGCCATCTCTGGCACAAATGCTCAATCAGCAATGTGAAATGGAGCTCAGAATTCCGGCCCTATTACCTGAAGACTATGTCGGTGATGTGAATATTCGTCTGTCGCTCTACAAGCGGATCGCCAGTTGTGACAGCGAAGAAGCCTTAGACGAACTTAAAGTTGAGCTTATCGACCGCTTTGGTTTACTACCCGAGGCCACTAAAAACTTGATGGAAATGACTCTGTATAAACATCAGGCAACTCGGCTAGGGGCAACTAAAATTGAGGTACACGCCAAGGGTGGCAGTATCGAATTTAGCCAAGATCATAATATCGACCCAGGCTTTATCATTGGATTACTGCAAAGTCAGCCACAAATCTATCGAATGGACGGGCCGAATAAGTTAAAGTTCATGCTCAGCGCCGAAACGGCAAAAGAGAGGCTCGCGTTAGTCAAGCTCTTGCTCGAACAACTATCTCAACATCAATCGCAACATCGTCTTGGAGATAAATAGTGTTACGTCAACTCGCGGTCTCTATCGCTACACTTATTGCACTTTCACACAGTTCACTTGCCCGTGCTGAGGCGTGGTTCGAGGTTGAAGTCTATATTTTCGAACGCCAAAGCCAGTCAACTGAACAATGGCCTATGGCCCCAATTGAGACGAAAACCAATAGTGCAATCGACCTAATCTCACCGGTTGTAGGTCAGGCTGTGGTCTCCATGAGTAATGAGTCTGCGCCTTGCACACTTGTTTATGATGCCGATGCCAATAGCCATTGCGCAGAAAACACAAATACGAATGCCACTAATAACACCGATAATAGCACTAGTGGCGGCTTAAGGATCACAGGCCCAAGCACAACGACCACCCAGTACCGTTACCCAAGCATGATCCCATCGGAAATCGGCAGTAGCAGCCAAACCTACGCCAAACTTGGCAGTGGCCCGGTATTACTCGCAAGCAACCAAGGTCAGTTTGCAAGTATCGTTAATAGCTTATCCAGAGAACGTGGTAATCGCAGTCTACTGCACATGACATGGCAGCAACCTATGACGGGTAAAAGCGGCTCAGTGCCTGTTCGCCTATTTGCTGGTAAGGATTTCTCCGCCAACTACCACTTCGATGGCCGCCAAATTGTGCAACAAGCGTTAAACAGTTCGATACAAAATACTCAAGGCTCCCAAGGAATGGCTTTAGAAAGTTCGGCACCATTGCTACCCTCTCCTGTTTGGCAACTTGATGGCACGCTGAATATTTACCTCAGCCACTACCTCTATATCGAAACGGCCTTAAATCTTCGCAAAGAAGGACGTAAGTTAATGCCTGTGCTGACCGATGAAACCAGCACAAATACTAATGCGACGCCTGTTAAAGTGATGACGCCTTACCTGATGTCTATTCCGCTGGAACAGAATCGCCGAGTGAAAAGTGATGAAATTCATTATCTCGATCATCCCGAAATGGGCATGGTGATCCAGATCCGTAAAATGGCGCAACCTAGCGCATAAAACGCCAGCCGATCAATGCTAAATAAAAAGCGGTAATACGAGTGTAATTACCGCTTTTTATCACCAATAGCCCCATGACCATTCAAGACTCACCCAGACTGAATTTAGCAGCAAGTCAGCGCACTATTGAAAAATCCAAATAAATATCATCGCCTTGGTCTTCTTCCACCTGCACCATTAATCCATCGGTGCGAGGCACGCCTAACTCACACCAGGCAATAAGATTATCTACAGCAGGATTACTGCCCTGTGCGAGCACTTCGACACTTCCATCGACGCAATTAGTCACATAACCTGTCACGCCCAAGGCTCGAGCCTTTGTCAGTGTCGCATGCCGACAGCCCACACCCTGTACGGTTCCCGTTAATTTGATTAGCACCCGTTTCATTTAAGACTCCTGAACAAGGTTAGCTTGTTATTCTCATGCGAGTTTAAGCATAGCCGAGATTTGAGCTTAGTTACGTTATAAATGTGTTAAGTGATGGATTTACTGAGTGAAACAAATGAAATGAAACGCATAAAAAAACAGCTAACAAGACCGCTGTTAGCTGTGTCGGGCGACATACGCAAAAGGTTGTCCATAAATGGACTAATGGCATAAAAGTTTGTAGCATTTTGTAACAAACTATTAAGACGCGCTACTTTACACAATTAATTACAAATTTCAACAAAATGATAGATAAATCCACTCTTACAGTACTTATTTAATGCTTTTTACTGAAATAGCCAACCAAACCAATAATATATACCGTCAACCATTCCAAATATGAAATATATCGATATACCAATACATGACGCTCGGTAGCATAAGCAGCAACCCCGTACATATAACGAACTGAAATATGGAAATGAGCGAAGGCTAAGGCTGGCAATCACACGAAAACCAAACCTATTCCCCTACAAATGAGTAGCGATGCGCGGTCTAATGATGAGTCTGCAAACGAGTATTAACCGTTTAGCTTAAAAGCTTTGATTTTAGGCAAATGGGCCGCTAATTGGGGGAATTTATGGGGTTGAGTTTCATCCCATTCGATAGGGTAAAAACAACTGAGTTCACTGGACGTTGCTTGACTGTCGAGCACTTCATCAAGACGAGACAGAATGCACATCGCTTTGTGGGTATTCTTCAACCTAAACTCTGAAACACACTTATTGGCGATGTCGGCATACTCTTCCGGGCGATCAATTTTCCCTTGCATTGTCTCTTCTGGATGAAGATTGGGATTGATCAACACCGACTTTAACCCATTTAAAAAGCCAATTCGCTCAGCCCAATACGCCCCCAAACCGACGCCCACCATTAACGGCGTGGGATCGTCGCTATACTGCATTTGCTTGGCGACCTCTTTCAATAAATGCTGCATATCATGCTTGGGATGCAAAGTGCTATAGCTGATAAGCCTTACATCTGGGTCAATAAACTGCAACTGACGCATTTTTTCGTGATTACCAGGGCTAGTCGCATCGAATCCATGAAGATAAAAAATCATATTGAGACCTTTTAACAATCTGCCAAACACGGCGCATGCCACTAACCCTAGCAAATATTCATTGCAGAACCTTGCGCTACATCAAACTTTTGCCTGTTGTGCGAGCTGTATTTGCTCGGCCAGCTGCTTAGCATTTTCCCAACGAGCACTATTTTCTAATGCGATAGCAGTCTGCGCCGCATTAGGTTTAAGTAAACTCGCCGGATGTTTCGGTGCAGCAGAAGGCCATACAAAACCGTTTAAGAGTGACATAACACCTGGATTATCATTACAAACCAAAATCATATCGCAACCCGCATCCAACGCAGCTTGAGCGCGGCCTATATAATCTCCCGCAAAAGATGCGCCCTTCATCCCCAGATCGTCGGAGAAAATCACCCCATTAAAACCCAGATCTTGGCGAAGGATCTGATTTAACCAATAGGTTGAAAAGCCCGCAGGATTGGGATCAACTTTAGGGTAGATCACATGGGCAGGCATAATGCCTGATAATTTACCTTGAGCGATCAACTCCTTAAACGGCAGAATATCTTGATTAAAAATCGCCTCAGCCTCACGTTCATCGATAGGTTGCGCAATATGGGAATCTGCCGCCACACTGCCATGACCTGGGAAATGCTTACCCACGGCACCCATGCCCGCCTCGGCCATACCCTCAATAAAACTCTGCGCTAACGCAATCACTTCATCGGGCTTTGCACTAAAACTACGTTTGCCAATGACTTGGCTAATGCCGTTAAGATCGAGCACAGGCGCAAAGCTTAAGTCGATGTCACAGGCGAGTAACTCAATGGCCATTAAAAAACCCAGCTCACAGGCCCAACGTTTCGCCAATGCCATCTCGCCCTTAGCCGCTGGCAAAATATCCCCCATGGCCGGAATAAGCGTAAAACCTTCGCGAAAACGTTGTACTCGTCCGCCCTCATGGTCGACGGCAATCAAAATCTCGGGACGAATTTGGCGGATCAGCTGCACCAAGGCAATTAATTGCTCACGGCTAGTAAAGTTGCGGGAAAACAGGATCAAACCGCCCACTTGCGGATGGCGCAGCATCTCAGCTTCAGCCTCACTGACCTCTAAAGACAGCAGATCCAGCATTAGATAACTCATAATTCTCCCTAAAATTTCTTATTCATACTCAAAAAATAACCATAGCGATACTGGCTACAGGGTTCACAAAAATCCCCAAAAAGCGAGCCATTTACCGTCAAATTTTACCCAAAACCGATAATGTAGGCCATTAAATCGACATTAATGATCCGCTAATTAAGCTCAGCTTATCCGAAGACTTTCTAATAAAAAAAACTAATGTGAATCTTGATACTGATTTATGGGATACTGAACATAAGCGTATCACACAAGCCTATTTTTACGTGGATAATGCCTGCAGTTTGCCAGAGTTGATGCCCTAAAAACCAGCGTATTAACACGATAACTGCAAAGTTCATCCGCACACACTAAAATAAAAATCGAGACACAACAGGACTTCAATCATGATTAGCGTATTCGATATGTTCAAGATCGGCATTGGCCCTTCGAGTTCACACACTGTTGGCCCCATGAAAGCGGGCAAAATTTTTATGCAGCACCTTGCTGATTCGGGCCAGATTGCCCAAGTGGATGAATTAAGAGCCGAACTCTTTGGTTCCCTCGGCCAAACCGGCAAAGGCCACGGCACAGGTAAGGCGGTCATCTTAGGCTTGATGGGTGAAGATCCTGAAACCGTCGATACCGACAGCATCGATGGCATTCTTGAGCAAGTGTCTAAAAATGAGACCCTTACCCTCAGCTGCGGCAAAGTAGTCAAGTTTACCCGTGAAGACGGCATTACCTACCACAGACGTAAAACCCTTCCCGCCCATGCGAACGCCATGACACTGTATGCCTACAGCAAAGGCGAATGTATTTTTGAGCGCACTTACTACTCTGTCGGTGGCGGATTTATCTTAGATGAAGATGAAATCAACCAACGTAATGCCTCACCAGCATCGCAAATTGAATCAGCACCTTATGATTTTAACAGCAGCGCCCAATTACTCGAACTTTGTACTGAACATGGCTTAAGCATTTCATCCTTAATGATGGCCAACGAACTTAGCCTAGCCAGTGAAGAAGAAGTCAAAGCCAAGCTGTGGAATATTTGGCAAACCATGAAAACCTGTATTGAACGTGGTTACCAAAAAGAAGGCATTTTGCCAGGCGGTTTAAAACTTCGTCGCCGTGCGCCAGCACTCTATCGTCGCCTCAAAGCCGAAGGCCGTAACAACGTCGATCCATTAACCGCAATGGATTGGGTCGATTTATTCGCCCTCTCGGTAAACGAGCAAAACGCAGCAGGCGATCGCGTTGTGACTGCACCAACAAACGGCGCCGCAGGTATTATTCCTGCCGTGCTTTGTTACTACGATACCTTCGTGCAAGAAGTCGATATCGACGTTTGTGCCCGTTACCTGTTAACCGCCGCTGCAATTGGTATCTTGTATAAGAAAAATGCCTCGATCTCAGGCGCTGAAGTTGGCTGTCAAGGTGAAGTCGGCGTAGCCTGCTCGATGGCGGCTGGCGCCTTAACCGAAATTATGGGCGGCACAGTGGAACATGTTGAAAACGCGGCCGAAATCGGTATGGAACACAACCTAGGTTTGACCTGCGATCCCGTTGGCGGTCTAGTGCAAGTGCCCTGTATTGAACGTAATGCAATGGGCGCAATCAAGGCCATTAACGCCTCACGTATGGCGCTGCGCGGCGACGGTAACCACAAGGTATCACTGGATAAAGTGATTAAAACCATGATGGATACAGGTAAAGATATGCGCAGTAAATACAAAGAAACCGCCAAAGGCGGCCTTGCGGTGAACATTGTTGAGTGTTAATCCACTCAAGCTGTTAATTAACTTAAGTCTTTAGCACTGTCATGCCGCACTTAACCGTTCAAACCTAAACGATTAAGCGCGGCATTTGTTTATCTTAAAACGAGTACAACGTTTAGTTCGTCGCCTTCATTGATGAATTCACATATTGCGAAATCACTCCCGACCATGTTTTTTCAATTTCAGGAATAAGCTGCGAAAACGCTTGTTTTTCAGTCTCTCGGCGCAAATCATCGACTGCATCAGAGGTGCTCCATACCGATGCGTTTCGACTTTCCTTTGCCGTCGACTCCGCTAATCCATACAAATATTCGGTGCGTACATCAAACAGAGCCGCCGAGACGGTTGTCGTCACGCTCACTTCTTTATTTTTTAAAAACCCAAGGGAAATGACATTCAGTGGCGCAAATTGCTGCTCACCCGCATGGAAAGAGGTATCAAAGGTATAAATCAGTAAGATATCCGCTTTGAGTCTTGCCGCAGCTTCCCGCAATGATTTGATGGAATCTAACTGCTCCGGCAACAAAATACGATTTAACGGTGCAATCCCTGCCACCTGCGGCATTTTACCTAATTGAGCAAAATCGGCTTCGGTTTCGACTTCACGAGTAGTGACCACGCTGTAACGGCCTGTGCCAAAACTGCTTAAACGGTAGGATGCATAACCCGGCGCCTGAATACGTGCCACGGCAAAATGTGCAGGGAATGTTGCAGCCGCTTGCACCGACATCAGCGCATTAATATCCGAATCTGCTAAGCTGCCGATAGCCACACTGCCACCAGGCGTAGTGTAAGAAGCACAACCGCCCAACAACATTAAACTCAAAAACGCCACAAGCTTTATCTTTTTCATTATCCCTCCATTAAACACACTTCATTCCCATGAATAGAAAAATAACTTACTGTTTAAAATAAATTTTTACTATCTAATCACTAAAATACATTGTTTCAAATTATTCCTCAAAACACGACAGGCTCACTTATCCAAACAATTAAATAAACGAAATATGATGCTCTTCAAAAAGTAAATTAACCTGAACTCGGGGTAACGAGTGTCGAAAAAATCTAAATTTAACTAGGGCGTGTTGACGTTTCAGGGTTATTTTTGCAGCAATGTGGCTGGCTTTTATGCAAGGCAAAGTCCGTGCAGTGTAGTTATTCTACATAAACGGACGATAACGCGGCAGAAAAGCCAGCCAAATGCTGCCCGAAGGGTTCGTCTGGCAAGCCCTTGCTCTTACTTTCAGTCATAAGAGCCGCTCGTCATTTGAGTAAACTACACATCATTCCTCCGAGCACATGCTTGCCAGAACGAACAAAATCTAATCTCGAAACGTCAACACGCCCTAACTAAATCAATGCCATAAATGATTCTTTTGAAAGAAAAATATTTTTTCTGACTGAATGCGCAGATTTTTTGTGTATATCAAGGCGCTCTGTCGTATGCCATAGCGAGCGATGGTGAGACAGAGCAACGCAGAGAGGCCAGAAAAGATGCCTATTCAGCGGCTCTACTTATCCCGAGCTCAGGTTAAATTAGGCCAAACTCACCGATGTACACATCCGTTTTTATGAGAGCAAACAATAGAGAGTAGTGAAATAGCGGCAATTTATCGCAAAAGTACAATCTAATACCTTAATCAGGACAGATTTCTGGCGATATCCCTGATATCTTCCAAAGTGTTTTCTCAATCCAATCCCTGAAATAGGAAATGCGTGAGTAATGCTCAATCACGCCATACTTGCCTTCTTCCCAATTGGTTGACTCAGCATTTTGCCATGAGCTGACACCGATAAGACAAACTGAATCGGTGGAGACGAGATACGCTGGACCACCTGAATCTCCTGGGCCACTTATCCCCTCCAATGGTAAGGCATTCGCGTCGCGGTCAAAGATAAATTGCAGCCATTGCTCCTGCACTCCGACCACGGCATTGTGTGCCGCACGCAACTGTTTATCGGCCCCCGCAACGCCCACTAGCCCATTACCATAATCGCCACGTCCGACGAAGGTGGCGATTTTGCCCGTTTCGGTTGTGGCATGATTCAATTTAGCGAGTGTTGCATCCTCAATGGAAGAAGCCAATTGAACCAAGGCAATATCGTAGGGAAAGTGCCTCTCTTTCCAAAGTGGATGTTTTATCACGTCTTTAATCGGGTAAAAATGCGTTTTAAATTGCACCTTATTGCCGACCGTTAGCTCATTAGCCACGTGCGCCGCCGTCACAATCCATTGCTTATCGATAAGGCTGCCAGTGCCAAGCACGATTTCATCACCTTTATAAAGTCCTAAAAAGGTGACCGTCGAATTATCGCTTTGCGCCGCCGCTTGATATTTCGCGTCATCGACATCATGCCTAATAATCATGGCATTGGCGGTACTCATTATCGCCAGTAACAGTACAAACATCCATTTCATATTGAACTCCTATCCTTGCGTATATTTATTCACCAATATTGTTCGATGAGAATATAGAGAATGAATCATCATTAATTTCGAGAACTTAACAGTTTTTTTTCATTTCAGATATAGCCGCTGCATTCAAATCATTCAGGCGCAATGGACCAACATGACATGCTGAATGACATCACGATTTATCCGTAGAAAACAAAAGCGCAGCGAACTTGATGTTCACCGCGCTTTTTAATATTTAACCCTAGGCTTTAACTCTGAGGTTTAATCCTGAAAGGGGTTAACGATTGGCAACCTTATTTAAAATACAAGCTATGGAATTTAAGGTGTTCTTCAATAAAGCTCGCAATAAAGTAATAGCTATGGTCGTAGCCCGCCTGCATACGCAAATCTAAGGGATAGCCTTTCGTTTTGGCGATATCACTGAGCGTGTGTGGCATTAATTGTGTTTCTAAAAAGCTGTCGGCATCGCCTTGGTCGACTAAAATAGGCACTTCGCTGATCGCCAATTTGAGTAACTCACAGGCATCATATTGGCGCCAGTGCTCACGATTTTCCCCTAAATACTCGGTAAAGGCTTTAATCCCCCAAGGCGCATTGCTTGGATTGCTGATAGGGCTAAAGGCCGAAATGGAGCTATATCTGTGGGGATGGGTTAATCCAATGACTAACGCGCCATGCCCGCCCATGGAGTGGCCAGAGATAGCGCGCTGTCCGGTTACGGGGAAATTCGCTTCAATCAGCGCTGGCAGCTCATGCACGATATAGTCGTACATTTTATAATGGCGATTCCAAGGTGCTCTGGTCGCATTCACATAAAACCCTGCGCCAAGACCTAAGTCATAGGCTTTATCCGGTGCATCGGCAACATCATCACCACGAGGACTGGTATCGGGAGCGACGATAGCCATTCCCAACTGCGCCGCAATACGCTGCGCGCCCGCCTTCTGCATAAAGTTTTCATCGGTACAGGTGAGTCCAGATAGCCAATACAACACAGGCACTGATTTGTTGGCCGCCTCGGGTGGCAGGTAAATCGCAAAGCGCATCTCGCAGTTCAGCGCCTGAGATTGATGGCGATACTGTTTGTGCCAACCACCAAAACTCTTATTACAGCTGATATTTTCTATGGTCATGTCAATCCCTTTCCTGTTCACTTTCAGTGGTTAGCTTGCCGTTCAAGACCCTATCACAAGCTTAAAACACATAAGCAGCAGATAAGTCGTTAGCGGTTATCTGCTGCTGTGATGCCAAAGAGCGCAATTATTTATCGAAATGGATCACGCTGCGAATGCTCTTGCCTTCATGCATCAAGTCGAAGGCTTCGTTGACTTGCTCAAGTCCCATAGTGTGGGTGATAAAGTCATCTAGCTTAAACTCACCTGCAAGGTATTGTTCAACGATTTTAGGTAATTGCGAACGTCCTTTTACGCCACCGAAGGCAGAACCGCGCCATACACGGCCCGTCACCAGTTGGAATGGACGGGTTGAGATCTCCTGCCCTGCGCCCGCAACACCAATGATCACTGATTCGCCCCAGCCCTTGTGGCAACACTCAAGCGCGCTGCGCATCACATTGACATTACCGATACATTCGAAGGAATAATCCACGCCGCCATCGGTCATCTCGACAATCACCTCTTGAATGGGTTTGTCGAAATGTTTCGGATTAATACAATCGGTTGCACCTAATTTACGGGCAAGTTCGAATTTAGATTCGTTGATATCAATGGCAATAATCCGGCTGGCTTTAGCCATGGTCGCACCAATAATGGCCGAAAGACCAATACCACCTAGGCCAAAAATCGCCACGGTCGCGCCTTCTTCCACCTTAGCGGTGTTCATTACGGCGCCCATACCTGTCGTCACACCACAGCCGAGCAGACAGATCTCTTCTAATGGCGCAGTTTTATTAACCTTAGCCAATGAAATTTCAGGTAATACCGTATATTCAGAGAAGGTAGAACAGCCCATATAATGGAAAATTGGCTGACCATCTTTATAGAAACGCGTGGTGCCATCTGGCATTAAACCTTTGCCTTGAGTCGCGCGGATCTTCTGGCACAGGTTTGTTTTACCCGATAAACAGAATTTACATTCACCGCATTCAGGCGTGTAGAGAGGGATCACATGGTCGCCCACCTGCACGCTGGTCACGCCTTCGCCCACTTGCTCAACAATACCACCGCCCTCATGGCCGAGGATCGCTGGGAACACGCCTTCTGGATCGTCACCACTTAAGGTAAACGCATCGGTATGGCACACCCCAGTCGCCACGATGCGAACTAATACTTCGCCGGCTTTAGGTAACATCACATCGACTTCTTCAATCTTGAGCGGCTGTCCCGGCCCCCAGGCCACGGCGGCCTTTGACTTGATAAACTGTGGTTTTTCGTTCGACATGCTTGTCTTTCCTTCTTTTAATCAATGGGCTTATCAATTTACGGCTTATCCTAGCCCTACTCGCTTGTAAGCATAGATTGAGGTGGACGGATAAGCTTAAAAATAGTGTGCGGTAATGCAGTCACTAGATTGTATTTATTTCCTGAGGATTGATAATCTAGCATTTTGGCAATTCATTTTTACTGAGAAGCAACAATGTACCTTTGGGATGGCATATCAGAATTTGTAGCAGTAGCCGAAGCCGAGAACTTTACCTTGGCCGCACAGCGCCTCAATGTGTCCACCGCCCACGTGAGTCGGCAAATCGGCGCGCTGGAAAATCGCCTCGGCACTAAGCTGTTTTACCGTACGACGCGCAAGGTATCGCTTACCGAAGAAGGCACGATTTATTATCGCCATTGCCGCCAATTGCAAACAGGCCTCGAGGAGGCCGAGCGAGCAATTACCGATCTTAAAGACTCACCCCAAGGACTGATAAAACTCACCGCGCCCGTGGCCTACGGTGAAAAATTTATCATGCCGTTACTCAATGACTTTATGGTGCAATACCCGAGCGTGGAATGTAATGTTGACTTGACCAACAGAACCTTAGATTTGATTGAGGGCGGTTACGATTTGGCTATTCGCCTTGGTAAACTCGCCGACTCAAGCCTGATGGCCAAACCCCTTAGCAGCCGCACGCATTATGTGGCCGCCTCACCCAGTTACGTTGAAAAATACGGTGAGCCCCATACGCTTTCGGAGTTAAATCAACATAATTGTCTGATCGGGAATCACAATTACTGGCGCTTTATTGAACATGGCCGCGAGCGCAATATTAAGGTACGCGGCAACCTTATCTGCAACAGCGGTTACGCCCTGCGGGATGCAGCGTTAAAGGGCATAGGGATAGTACAACTCCCTGATTATTATATTGAAGAAGATATTCATGCAGGCAAACTTATCTCCTTTCTCGACGCACACCGCGAAGCTAAAGAAGGCATTTGGGCGCTCTACCCCCAGAATCGTCACCTGAGCGCCAAAGTGCGGGTTTTAGTGGATTATTTAGCTGAAAAACTGGCGAGCAGTTAACTATAACAATTAATCCAATATGAGTGACAATCATCTCGCTTTCGCCAGACTCCCCACCTGTTTAGCGCCAGTTTTCCCTGAGGGTGTAATACAACATACCTAGGGCCAGTGCCTGATTACCAAACCATTCATTCAGCGGGATCCGGATATGACGCATCGCGGCGAAGAGATCGAACTCTCGCATTTGACCATCGATCGCCAGCCCCATGATCTCGGCCATGATATGGGAAGTTGCCACGCCATGGCCCGAATATCCCTGACAATACAAGATATTCGGAGTAATTTTGCCCAACTGGGGAATACGGTTAATCACTATCCCCGCCATGCCAGCCCAGGCAAATTCAATGTCAACGCCCTTTAACTGGGGGAAAGTACGTTCAATCGCCGGGCGCAGCTCGGCGGCAACGTTTTTAGGATCGCGGCCGCTGTAATTGGTGCCACCGCCAAACATCAAACGGTTGTCGGCAGTTAAGCGGTAATAATCCAGCACGAAGCGACAATCATACACGGCCAAATCCTGCGGATTAAGTTGCTTAGCTAACTCAGCCGGCAATTGGGCTGTCGCACAATTGCCAAGGGAGGCAGGAAATAACATGCCCCGTAGCTTGGGACGGCCCAATTTGTGGTAGGCATTGCCCGCGATGAGCACGCTGTTTGCCTTTACCCTTCCCTTTGGCGTGAGCACGGTTGCAAGCTCTCCTTGCTGAATATCCAGCACCTGTGAATGTTCAAAAATCTTAGCGCCCAATGAAGCCGCGGCTCGAGCCTCACCAAGGCATAGATTTACCGAATGCAGATGCATATTGCGCCGATTGACTAAACCGCCGTGGTACAAGGGCGAGGCTAAATAGGTGGGCATCTCCTGCTCAGGCACTAAGGTCATAAACTCCCCCATGCCACGGCGATTAGCCTCGTCGAACATTTGCTGTAACTCTGCCATATGTGTGGGGCGATAGGCCGTCTGGATATGACCAAATTTTAAATCACAATCAATGTTGTACTTCGCCACTCTACTTTTGATGATATCGTGCCCACGCCAGCGAAGATCCCACACATAATCCTCGGCATCCTGACCAAGATGACGGCGTAATTGCTTGGTCATCGCTGCATCGCCAGATAGGCTTCCGGTCACTTGACCACCATTACGGCCAGTGGCGCCCCAAGCAATTTTATTTGCCTCTAATAATGCGACCTTGTAGCCTTTTTCAGACAACTCAACCGCTGTTGCAACCCCAGTAAACCCGCCGCCGATAATGGCAACATCTACACGAAGATTACCTTCAAGTTCTGGATAATCAGACTCTTGCTTAATGGTGGCATTGTAATAAGAGGCACAGCGTTTGGCTGACATAGGGTTTCCTTACACGATGTTATTATGATTTTTCGTTTAATATTTTTTACAAACGTTCAGAATTTTTGAGTATAACGAAGCTATTATCATGGTCAACAGAAGAATGCCCCCTGACAGGGAAATAAGCGAGTTTGGCAAAACAGCTTAAGCCATTGGATTAACGAGGTTAGTGACTTAAGCTAGGCACCACCCGCTAGGATGGTAATAGAATTGACCCTGCGTTATTGTCTCAAGGGTAATCGCCATCAGAAAGACGCATTTCACAAAGATTTATTTAACAATAACTTGTTTAACAATGACCTATCAGGAGAAACTATGCCGCAGGATATACAACCTCAAACAACTGATGTTCTGCCCTTTTCTCAAGCCTGTGAAAATAATAAAGCGCCTATTCTTGCGGTATTAAAAACCGCTTTTGCCAATACCAAACAAGTACTTGAAATCGGCAGCGGCACGGGGCAACACGCCGTTTATTTTGCGGCGAATCTCCCTCAACTTTTTTGGCAAACGAGCGATCAAGCGCAATATCTTGAGGGCATTAGTGCAAGATGTTTGCAACAAGGTCATCAACTTGGCGTTCATAATCTTGGCTTACCTATTACACTTGATGTGTCACTACCTTGGCCTATCAACGGCCCCCATATCGATGCAGTATTCAGCGCCAATACCTTACATATTATGAGTAAACCCAAGGTGGAAGCATTTTTTAATGGCTTAGGTGAGTATTTACCACAGCTCAACTCCCTATGCCTGTACGGGCCTTTTAACTATCAAGGTCACTATACCAGCGACAGCAATCGGCGATTTGATGACTTATTAAAACAAAGAGATAGTGAAAGCGGTATTCGAGATGTTGAATGGATTATCACCCTTGCCCAAGCCCAAAACTTAACCTTAGTTGAAGATATCGCCATGCCCGCCAACAATCGCTTACTGCATTTTAAACATTTATTGGCGTAAGGCGCTCAATCCTGAACCCAAGATTCGCATCACTGAAGCATAAGGATGCTGAGATTACTAACACTTAAACCATTATCCATACGCCCTCAAACTATACTGATAATAAGCAACAACTCAGCCCCGCACGCAATTACGGCCATCAGATTTAGCTTCATACAGGGCTTTATCCGCTCTGCTAAACAAGGTTTCTGCATCATCGCCCTTTTGCAAAGAGGCTAAGCCAATCGACACCGTAATGGCGCCCAATGAGAGTTTTTTATCTTTGCCTATCGCTAGGCGCCGCTCGGAGATCCGCTCCCTCAAAGTCTCGGCCACTTGCAGCGCATCATGAAAATGGGTATTAGGCAGCAACACCACAAATTCCTCACCGCCGTAACGGGCGACAAAGTCATCACCACGCACACATTGTTTTAAAGCCAGCGCAACATAAGCCAAGACTTTGTCGCCGATTTGATGCCCATAGGTGTCGTTAAATATCTTAAATCTGTCAATATCCACAAGTAATAAACTACAACGGGTTTGTTGTTCCTCCGCACGATGGATATGGTCTTGAATAGCAATTTCGTAAGCTCGGCGGTTATGTAACGAAGTCAATTGATCTGTCATTGCTGCCAGACTTAAATTTTCCATTTCAGCTTTTAAGTTTTGTACTTCTTGTCCCATGGCATTGAGGCTCTGCTCCATGGCTTGGTTATTAACCAATAGGCTCTGCATTTCATCAAGCACCCCATCGACTAATTGATTTAACGTATTCACATCGGGCGTTGATTGCAGTTGCAATCCAAAATCCGCCAAGGTGCTTGTAAATGCTTCCGTTCCTTGAGTTAACTGAGTAATTTTACTGATGAGAGAGTTAATCAGTATCTGAGTTTCTATCTGGACATTCTCAATGACTTCAGGGGACTTCTCTTGAATAAAATTCTTGTACAGACTGGTATTCACTTCTTTGGTAAATACGACATTGTTAGCAAGAAAACCATCAATAGCACGATTAAGATCTAAGTTTGACTGAGCAAAATACTCATACCAAATGGTGTAGTTTTCTGGCGTAACCGGTATATCGAGCGCAGACATTTGCGGTACAGCTAAACGTAAAATTTGAGCCGCTGAATCGAGCTCTTTATTTGCTGCAGGAAAAGACATGAATCATGCATCCATGAGTTGTTATAATTTTGTATAACTTAAGTTAACTCAACTGCTTCGTTTTGGATACTGGATAAAATGATTATTATGATGGCGCGCAAAAACAAAAAGAGGATGTTGCCATCCTCCTTTAATTTTTTATGTTATGCCAAAAGCGGCTCAACCTCGGCAGCGGGCAAAAATATCCAATTCAGGCTGATAAACCTGAGTTTGAACATTCATTAATCCCAATAGGCTATCGAATAAATTGTCATGGGAAAATCCCCCCTTTTCAGCTTCTTTAGCAAGACAAGCCATATTCAAGTGATTATCTTGACTAAAGTCCTCAGAAAACCAAGCCAGCATAGGAATACTCGTTTGCTCAATAGGCGCAATGCTGTAAGGGGCGCCATGCAAGTACATGCCTTTCTCACCCAAAGACTCGCCATGATCGGAGAGATAAAACATGGCGGTATCAAATTTTTCTTGCTGCTGTTTAAGTTTATTGACAACCTGACTAAGAATGTAATCGGTATATAAGATAGTGTTGTCGTAGGTATTCATTAACGCTTCAGCAGTGCAATTTTGAATATCACTACGTGGGCAATCCGGCGTAAATTTACGGTGCTCTGGCGGATAACGTAGATAATAGGTCGGCCCGTGACTGCCAATAATATGTAACGCAATCACGGTATCTTTTTGCTCGGCGTTAGCTAATGCTTCATCAAGTTTGTTCAACAAAACTTGATCAAAGCAATATTGACCGGAGCACAACTCAGGATCGCTCTTTAAATCGATAGTGATGTTCTCAACCTGATCGCACACGCCTTTACAACCCGAGTCATTATCAAACCATTGCACCTTAATCCCGCCATGATTCAGTACATCAACGGCCGTGTCTTGGGCATAGGCACGGCGGGAATCATAGTCATCGCGTCCCATGCGGGAAAACATGCAAGGCAGCGATACTGCGGTTGCCGTTCCACAAGAATGGGTATCCTTAAAGACCAGTAATCCTTGCCCCTGAGTATGGGCGTTAGTCGGTTTATCATAACCATAGTATTGATAGTTCATCGAACGAGCCGTTTCCCCAACCACCAGCACTAATAAATTGGGCTTACCGTTGGCATTGGGACTGACATTTTTTGCATCCAAGCCAAGCTGTTCATATTTGATTGGTGTTTGTAGGTAATGCACATTGATGTACTTAGCCGCCGCACCAATAAAATAGGTCGGCACGATATAACGCTTAATCTCATCATTATTGCGGCCAAAGGAAGCGTAGTCTTGGAAATAGAAGAAGGCGATAATCCCAAGCCCTGCTAACATCGCCAGCATAAACAACACTTTATGTAGTAACTCTTTGAAAAATGGCTTGTATTGGATATCAGCTTTGTAAATCAAATAGGCTGGCAAAATCCCCGTAAGCAGCATATTGAGTATGGAAGCAAAATTGACATACATCAGCGCTTCAGCGCTGTTGGTTTGAAAGGTGTTTTCAATCATGCCGTAATCAAACACGATATTGTATTTTAAGGCCGCAAAAAACACGCTAGATGATAATAAAGTGAGGATGATAAAAAAGGGCTTTAGCAGATACTTCACTGTAAACAGCGAAAACACAAAACTCAGCGCAAAGATCAAAAATAACGGCATACTGGCGATAAAAACCGGATCGACATCAGGTTGTTTTTCAATGCCTTTTTTGATGATTTCAAACAGTGGGATATTAAAAACGCAAACGTAAAATACTGCGGTGATAAAAGTGAAACGATTCACGGTTAGGGTTTTAAATCTCGTCAGCACTGGTTATGGTCTCTCAAATCAATAGTGGGCCGAAGCTAACTTAGTTTTCTTAAGGCAATCTTATGCCCTACAATTTGCGCCATCTTAGCAAGTCGTCAGATTCTCCTCAATTAAATAATCTTTATAATTAACAAGTTATAATGCGGATTAAAAAAACGGCCGAATCTGAAGGCATTCGACCGTTTTTGACTCCCCAACCTATAGGGACTTGCTCGGAACTAACCCCAGCTTGTTAATTTACTGCGGTAACAAGTGCGATTATTTTAACTGCTGTAATAAGTAGGCAAACGCCATTGAATTTAGTTCCGCAGCTTGATTATTATCTGCAGCCCCAGCATGCCCACCTTCGATATTTTCATAGTAAAGCACATCAATACCCATATCCTTCATCTTAGCCACCATCTTGCGGGCGTGCCCTGGATGTACCCTGTCGTCACGGGTTGAGGTGGTAAAAAACACCTTAGGATAATGCACGTCTTTATGCAGGTTATGGTATGGCGAGTAAGTTTTTATGTAGGCCCATTCCTCTGGAACATCAGGATTACCGTACTCCCCCATCCAACTTGCGCCAGCGAGTAACTTATTGAAACGGTACATATCGAGTAAAGGCACTTGGCATACCACGGCATTATAGAGATCGGGACGACGGGTAAAGGCGGCGCCCATCAGCAAACCACCGTTACTGCCACCTTGAATGCCTAAATGCTTGCTCGAGGTGATCTTACGGGCGATGAGATCCTCAGCGATGGCCTCAAAGTCCTCGTAGGCCTTATGACGATTCTGCTTAAGCGCCGCTTGATGCCACGCAGGACCATACTCGCCGCCACCTCGGATATTGGCCAGTACATACACACCGCCCTGCTCTAACCAGTTTTTACCAATGGTAGCTGAATACGCTGGGCGAAGAGACACTTCAAATCCGCCATAACCATAAAGCAGTGTTGGATTGCTGCCATCGAGCTTAAGATTTTTTGCCATCACCACAAAATAAGGCACTTTGGTACCATCCTTTGAGGTGGCAAAATATTGCTCGGTTTTAAATTTATCCGCCGCAAACTGCTGAGGCATACCTTTGATTTTTTGAGGTTTAAGCGCCTTAGCATTGACGGTATACAGGCTCGATGGCTCAAGGAAGCTAGTGTAGTTGACAAAGAAATCGTCACTGTCGCGCTCCATATCCATCACAGTTAGCGCGCCGTTGGCCTCAAAGGGCACTGGCGTGCTTTGCCATGCGCCTTTTTCATCTTGCTCGTAGCGAACCAGCTTACTCTTCACGTTATCGAGCCAATTAACAAAAATCGCGCTCTTACTAAAACTTAACTGCGCTATTGATGCTGTTGGCGTAGGGCTCACAAATTCAGTAAACGCCGCTTTTTGGGCAATTAAATCCGCCACATTAGCGTACACCACAGCGCCTTGGCCGAATGTCGCCGCAGGCGTTGCTAAGTCACTTTTTAGCTCAATAAACAATTTGCCTTGGAAATAGCCTTTAATCTCGGCATCTTGTGGGATTGGCAGCTTAGTCAGTTTTCCGTCTTGATAAACATATTGGGTGGCGGTGTAAAAGGTATGTGCTTCTGTGACTAGGCTCAGCGGAGTTTTATCGTCGAACATCACCCAACCCGATACTGCCACCGAGGTTTTATCACCACTAAAAATCGTTTTCGCTTGCTCAAGTGGCGTACCACGTTGCCATAACTTAACGACACGGGGATAACCTGAGTCCGTCATGCTTTGGCCATCACCAAAGTCGGTGCCGACAAATGCTTGGTCTTTATCTATCCAACTTAGGCTAGATTTCGCTTCTTTTAAAAAGAATGGCTTATCTTTTGCTGGCACAAAATCTTTGGTGGTTAAATCAAATTCACGCACTTCGACCGCATCGGCGCCGCCACGGGATAAAGACACAAAACAACGTTGATTATCGGGATATTGGCAATCAATGCTCTTAAATACCCAGTTAACCGATTCCGACTTACCTAAAGCATCGACATCAAGCACAGTTTCCCACTTGGGTTGCGCCTTTGTGTATTCTTCCATGGTCGTGCGGCGATAAATCCCCCGGACATGGGTATCGTCCTTCCAAAAGTTATACAACTTGTCGCCGATGTGGGTAGCGTAGGGAATACGCTCTTTGTCATTGAGGATAGCGAGGCTATTTGCGACTAAGGTATCAAACCCTTTGAAGGCTTTAATTTCGGCGGCTGAGGCGGCATTTTGGGCTTTAACCCATTCCATAGGCTTTGCACCTTCAACCTCTTCAAGCCACATATACGGGTCTTCTTGCGCGTGAACTTGAGCAGTCATAGTGAGCACACCTGCGATGCACCAAGGCAGTAATTTACGATTCATGTTATTCCTTTTTAAACAGAGCCCTTAAACATAGTCCTTAAACAGAGCCCTTAAATTGATTCCATCTTAATTTCTGCTCTACATTACCTTAATTGATTTTCAGTTCAACTTTTAATACAACAAGAATGTAACAAAAGATAAGGTATTGTAATCACGGATGATTAATCGAGAATGAATCGAAAATATTCAAGATGTTGTGTCATAAAAAAAGCGCCCATCGGGGCGCTTTAATCGTGACTTAATGAGCTACATAAATGTGCAATTAAAACTCTTGGTTCATCCGCGTCAGCAGGTTCAGCAGCACGCTGCGCTCCTCCGCGCTCATTTTAGCGGTGAGATCGGTCGTTAATTGCAAATGCAGCGCATCATGCTCAAGGAACAGTGCTTGACCCTTTTCGGTTAACTCGACCAGAATCGAGCGCCTATCGGTTTCGTGCGGGCGGCGCACAACCCATTGGGATTCGACCATCTTATCGATTTGCACCGTAAGCGTGCCAGTCGTTACCCCAATTTTATCAGCAAGTTCCTTCATCCGCATCGCGCCGTGCACTCCCAATAATTCAATGGTGTGAACCTGTGATAGGCTAAAACCCTTATCACGCACGATAGCATGCTCCCAAGATGATAATTTTTCATAAAACTCAATAATCACATGGTTTAACGCCTGATCCGTGGAATGGACGGCCGAGGCTGATAGAGCATCATGCTGCGGTGCAACTGTCATTAGGCTTCCTTAGCGACACACTCACGTTGACGACAAGTATGCAGCTCAATAGTAATATGGGATAACTCAGGGAACTTAGTCAGTAACTGATTAAAATAACTGGCTTCTTTCGGTGAGTGGGACACTATGGATAACATAATAGCATGGTGATCGGCACTCACGCGCCAAATATGTAAATCGGCGACTTGGTGATCAGGCACCGCTTCAATGGTTTCGCGCACTTTACGCTGTAACGCTGCATTTACCCCGCCGTCGAGCAAAATTGGACTCGTTTGCTGAATCAATCCCCATGACCAGCGGCTGATAATAATTGCCCCTACAATCCCCATAATCGGGTCGAGCCAAGTTAAGCCCATATATTTGCCGAATAAGAGTGCGGCAATCGCCAGCACTGAGGTTAATGCATCGGCTAATACGTGAAAATAAGCGGCTCTCAGGTTGTGATCATGCCCCGAATGCCCATGGGAATGTCCATGTGCGTGGTTGTGTGAATGGTCGTCATGGTCATGGTCATGGTCATGGTCATGGTCATGGTCATGGTCATGGTCATGGTCATGGTCATGGTCATGGTCATGGTCATGGTCATGGTCATGGTCATGGTCAGCAGCATGATGATCGTGCCCATGGCAGCAATGATTATCTTGATGAGCCTTATGGTCATCGTTCTCATCATCATGATCATGTGCGTGAGTGTGACCATGAGAGTGACCGTGTGAATGCCCATGTGAATGTCCATGGTCGTGGGAGTGATGGTCTTTCAACAAAAACACGCTTAATACGTTCACACTTAATCCAATCAAGGCTACGAAAATGGCCTCATTAAAGTGAATATTCTCAGGGTTTATCAAACGCATCCCTGATTCGATAAGCATGATAAGTGCAACCAGTCCTAAGGCGATGGCGCTGGTATAACCGCCAAGGACACTCACTTTACCGGTACCAAAGGCAAAGGTTGGATCATTGGCATGCTTACGGGCATAGGAATAGGCAAACAGCGTAATCATAAAGGCGGCGGCATGAGTGCCCATATGCCAACCATCGGCCAGCAATGCCATAGAGCCGTATATCGTGCCCGCCACAATCTCGGCCACCATAGTGATAACCGTTAAATACAGCACATAACGGGTATTTTTTTCGCCAGCAGTATTTTGTGTAGAGAATCCATGGGGATGTTGCCATTGGGCAATGGAGTGTCCAACGCCATGACTTGGCTGCGGCGTTGTTGTTGAAGGGGTTATTTTCATTATTTTTTCCTACGTTCCCTGCCCTTATCTGACCGATTTGGACAAAAGTACCTGTGGTGTTTGATGATGTCTGCCAACATTTTAGTTTGAAAATCAAAATATATAAATATCAAAATAATCATTTTTCAAACTATTTGCAGAAATATTGCCGACAATCACGAGATGTTAAAACGGACAGATACGGAAAACGGCGGAGTCTAGAAACACAAAGGCGCTTAAATCAACCGATTTAAGCGCCTTAACACAGGATTTGATTAGAATGCGGTATCAGAACATAGATACGAAGAATGCACTGAAAAATAAAGCAATTACAACTGTAGTACCTAGCGCCATTTTAAGTTCGGTGTTCATATTCACTCTCCTAGTGGGTATGAACCCATTATTATCAAGCCTGCGATAAATGCCTATATTGAGATAGTTATTTTGTGAGCAAGACCTAAATTATCCTGTACTTTTCACATCGCGTTTAATGGTGACGTGATACAGCTCACACCATGCAATCTCGCCTAGCGCACATCAACTCAAAAATCAAGGCATAGCAATTCGCTTATTCGATTAACATTAAGACTCGATTAACAATGATTTTTGTTATAATGCCGGCATAATTCATTGACCGAGATAATCCTATGTCACAACTGTTACACACAATGATCCGCGTTGGTAACTTAGAGCGCAGTATTAATTTTTACACTCAAATACTTGGCATGAAGCTGCTACGCACCTCAGAAAACCCAGAATACAAATATTCTTTAGCCTTCGTGGGCTACGGTGAAGAATCAACAGGCCAAGCGGTGATTGAATTGACCTATAACTGGGGCACTGAAAAATACGATCTCGGCACAGGCTTTGGCCATATCGCCATTGGTGATGAAGACATTTATGCTCGTTGTGAAGCCATTGCCGCCGCAGGCGGTAAAGTCACCCGCGCGCCTGGCCCTGTTGCGGGTGGCACCACCGAAATCGCCTTTGTGGAAGACCCTGACGGCTATAAGATTGAATTTATTCAAATGAAATCGGCAACCCAAGGTTTAGGTTAAACCTATTATCTTCCAACGTCTGATATAAAAACGGCGCTTGCAGTGTATGCAAACGCCGTTTTCTTTGCTCGTTGATAAATGCCAACACTACAGATTATCGCTTGCCCTCGGCGGCCATCGCGATACGGCTGCTGCGCTTCTTCTGCCAAATGGGTAAACGCCATGCGAGCAACAAACCAAAACCGAGGATATACAGACTCGGTTCGATGATTTCGGATTTGACCGACCAATAAAAATGGATCGGTGCTAGTATCGCCACGACATACACTCCATTGTGCAGCGTTTGCCAACGGCGGCCCATTTTTCGCATTAAGACCTTAAATGAGGTAATCGCTAAGGCGCTCACAATCACATAAGCCACAGCACCAACTAAAATATAAGGCCGTTTCGCCACCTCGCTGAAAAACAACTCCCAGGCAAACAGCAGATCTAAGCTGAAAAACGCCACAATATGCAGTGTGGCATAGGCAAACACATACAAGCCGACAAGCCTGCGAGTCTGCATTAACCAACCTAACTTAAATCTCTTGGCAATAGGTGAAATCAGTAGTGTTGCCAGTAGCGCATTGAGTGCGCCAATTCCAGTAAAGTGGATAATATGCTGCACAGGGTCGCCGCCCGCACGCCCCGACAGCACAGTAAAAACCAACCAAGTAATCGGGATAAACCCAATCAAATGAAAAACTAACTTTACCCAGAGCAGCTGTTTTGGTGTGACTCTTAACGCCGTGATGTTGAACATAAGACTCCTACTCTTTTCCCCTTTAAAGGCGCTAACCACTATCTCACTAGACAGATATTGCAACTTGTTCGCTAGGCGCAATCGATTGCGCCTAGAATACGGTCACCGAATGGGTTAATAAAACTGCCTCAAATCCATGCCGTCATATAAAGAGGCCACAAACTCGCCATAGCCATTAAAAGGCAATGTATCGATGCGCTGCGCCGAGAATAACCCACCTTCACCGATGCGCCGCTCACTCGCCTGTGACCACCGGGGATGATCGACAGCTGGGTTCACATTGGCATAAAACCCATACTCATGGGGTGCGAGTTGATTCCAGCTGGTGGGTGGCTGCTTGTCCATCACCCGAATACGCACAATCGATTTAATGCTCTTAAAACCATATTTCCACGGCACCACTAAGCGGATCGGCGCACCGTTTTGCGGCGGCAGGGTTTTACCATACAGCCCGACTGACATCAGCGTCAGTTCATTCATCGCCTCGGCAATGGTTAAGCCTTCCACATATGGATAATGAATGCCACCGCCCATTAAACGGCTTTTTTGTCCTGGCATTTGCTCGGGATCGAAGGCGGTCTCAAAAGCAACATATTTTCCCTTGCTGGTTACGCCCACTTTTTTCAATAACGCCGCAAGTGGAAATCCAACCCAAGGGATCACCATCGACCAAGCTTCAACGCAGCGCAGTCGATAAGTACGCTCTTCAAGCGGAAACAGCTTAGTCAGATCCTGATAATCAAGCGTCATGGGGCGCTCAACTTCGCCTTCAATACGCAATTGCCAAGGGTCGACTTTATACTGCTGCGCATTATCAGACGGGTCTTGTTTGCTGGTACCAAACTCATAAAAGTTATTATGGGTTGTGACCTTATCAAATGGTGTAAGCACCTCACCCTGACCAAAGCGCGCATTGGCCTCAAAAGTCAGTGGCGTGGTGATAAAGCTGGTTTTGGGCTGATCACCAAACAGATCAAATAATCCCGCCTGCACATAACCTGGGATACTGGCACCAATCGCACCTAACCCCATGGCTTTCACTATGTGGCGACGTGCCTTAAAGACCGACTCAGGAGTAACTTGATTGTCTTGTATATGCCAGCGTGCTTTTTTCAAAATACCCGGTGTAAAACGTGATTGATTAGTCAATTGACACCTCTGCAAAAATAAAATGTTATGTACCGGCTTTTGCTAACGCTAAGCGCTCACCCATAAAGCTCAGGTAAATTAACCTGTGTTGATAAGCTGTAGTGATATAGACACAGAAAACCGCAAAAAAATTTCATCCCTCACACTATATCAACCTAAGCGACTAAATCTTGCTCATTTGAGTCATCAGCTAAACAGATTGTTTATTAAAGCACTTGAAGCCTTTCTAGGGGCATGCGACCCTAAGCGCCATCGCAAAAGGAGTGCTAGTAAGATGCCATTTTCTCAATCTTTTTCCCTCGCCCAGATCATCGGCCTAATCGCCGTGGCCTTTTTAGGACTGTTAATCGGTGCCCTACTCAATCAACGTCTCACCCGTTCTCGCTGGCAACAGTTTAAGGACGAGTTAGAACAAGAAATGCGCCAAGTGAACGAAGATGCAGAGCTTTCCCTCGCGCAGCAGCAAATCTTAGTGGACGATAAAGATAGCCAACTCCGTCAATGCCAGCAGCGCCTAGAGCAAAAAATCGAACATCTAGGCAAAGCCGAGGCCTTAGCCGAGCGCGTGCCGAGTTTAGAGCAGCAATTAAACGATAGTCATCGCCGTCAACTCGAATTACAACTGGCGTTGTCTAAATCTAATGCCCTACAACAAACCATTCAGGCCAAAGCGGATGCCCAGCAAGAATCACTGCGGGAAAAGATCGCCACCCTAGAAAGTGCCGAAGTACGTCTGCAAACCCAATTTGAAAATCTTGCCAACCGTATTTTCGAAGAGCGCAGCGAAAACTTTAAACACCAAAACGCCAATCAATTAGAAGGCGTACTTGGGCCGTTAAAGCAACAGTTAGAAGGTTTTAGGCAGCAAATCCGCGAATCCTATAACCATGAGCAATCCGAGCGTAGTGCACTCAAACATCAATTAGAGCACTTGCGTGAGCTCAACTTAAAAATGAGCCAAGATGCCATTAACCTGACAAAAGCCCTAAAAGGCGATAATAAGCAGCAAGGCAACTGGGGCGAAGTGATTTTAGACCGCGTGCTGCAAGAAAGTGGCCTGCGCGAAGGCCACGAGTACCACACCCAGCAGGATCTCAAAGATGACAGCGGCAAACGCTTTAAGCCCGATGTCATCGTGCATTTGCCTGAAAATAAAGACGTGGTGATTGATGCTAAGATGTCACTTATCAGCTACGAGCGCTATTTTAACAGTGAAGATCCGCTGGTGCGCGAACAGGCCATCAATGAGCATGTGCTATCCATACGCAACCACATTAAAGGCTTGAGCCAAAAAGATTATCAGCGTTTACACGGGCTTAAAAGCTTAGATTATGTGCTGATGTTTATCCCCATCGAGCCCGCATTTTTGCTGGCTTTAGAGCATGACCCAAGCCTTGTTAACTTTGCCCTTGAGCAAAATATTATGCTGGTCAGCCCAACCAACCTCTTGGTTGCCCTGCGTACCATCAATAATATCTGGCGTTACGAGTATCAAAACCAACACGCCCAAACCATTGCCAAACAAGCAGGCCGGATCTACGACAAACTCTGCGGCTACCTCGACGATATGGAAAAACTTGGCCGCGCTTTAGATAACGCCGAGAAAACCTATCACAGTGCCATGAATAAATTATCCTCTGGCAAAGGCAATTTGGTGCGTCAAGCGCATTTAATGCAGCAACTGGGTGTTGATACCAGCAAACAACTCGATAAGATGTTACTTGAGAAGGCGCTCAATGAAGCCTTAGACGACAGTGATATTGATGAAACCAGCGAGTTCGAAAACGATAGCTCAGCTAAAACAACTGAACACCAAACCAGGGTAACAAAAATTGAGGATGCCACCGCACTCGAACAACTCAACACCCAAACGCAGCAAAACGCCTAAATCACTATTAATCCTGAATCGATAGGGAAAAATCGATTGTAACCTTGATGCCCGGAGGCAAGTTCTGCATGTGCAACCCATTCACAAAGATGGTGTTATCCAGCGCAATTATTATCGCAGGTGCATTTAATGCCTCTGCGGCTTTTGCTTTAACGTCGACCCAAAAGACTTTTCTTGAGGCTGAAAAAGCCTTGAAGAAACAAGACTATGCAACCTATAAGCCCCTACGTGCTAAGTTAGGTGAATATCCGCTGGCGATCTACTTAGACCATGATATCGATATAGGTCGGCTCAATGATTTACGCGGTAATGACGCTAAGTTTTTGATAGATAAATATCAAACAACACCAATGTACCAAAGACTGCGTTCGAAATATTTATTGAATGCTGGTAGCCAAAAGTGCTGGAACGATTTTCTGACGCTGGCTCAAGATGCGCCAACCGATGTCAGACTACAGTGTTATTTTTATGAGGCAAAACTTGCCAAAGGTGAAACCCAAACCGCCTATACCGCCGCGCAGTCGCTATGGGTCTATGGTGATTCCCGTCCGAAAGAATGTGACCCTCTGTTCAATGCCTGGACCAAAGCGGGCAAGCGCACTCAAGAGGTGATTTGGGCAAGGATGTTAGTGAGCTTCGATGAAGGCCAAACCAGTCTTTTGAGCTTTCTATCGCAAAAAATTACGGTCCATAGCGCCGAAGCCAAACGCTTAGTCGCCGTATTTAAAGATCCCAATAGCCTGCGCCATACTGAAAAATTTAAAGACAAAAATCCTATTGTTGGCGATATCGTTGCTGCTGGGTTAAAACGCCTTGCCCGTAAAGATCTCGACCAAGCCATCGATTTATATACTCGGTATCAAAAAGCCAAACGTTTTAGTCCCGCGCAAGATCTACAGCTGCAAAAGTATCTGGTGCGCCGAGTATTGATTGAGCAGGATGATAATTTTAAAGACTGGGCAGATAATCTGCTGCCAGAGATGAAAAGCGACGATATGTTCGAACGTCGTTTACGTTGGGCGATTCGTGAGCAGGACAGCACCCATATTGCTCGCTACTTAGATTTATTATCACCTGAAGCTCAAGCCAAAGAGCGCTGGCAATATTGGCTGTATCGCACCAATGCCAAACACGCCCCAGAAAGCGCCACCAAAGCCCTAGCGGCCGTTAGCAATGAGCGCGGCTTTTACGGTTTTGCCGCCTCACAATTATTGAATAAGCCCGTATCGCTAAATCAAAGTCCTGAGCCGGTTATCAATGGGAACAGTCCAAAACTCGAAGATGATTTGGGTTTTGTGCGAGTACAGGAGCTGATGGCGCTCGATCGTTATTTCGATGCCCGTTATGAATGGGTGGCACTGCTCAAACGCAGCAATAATGACATGCGTGCTCGTTATGGTCGTTATGCCCATGATCAAGGCTGGTATGACTTTGGCGTCGAAGCCAGTATTCAAGGCAAACTTTGGGACGACATCCCCCTACGCTTCCCAATGGCGCATCAATCGGGCTTTGAACATGCGAGCAAAAAGCACAAAGTTAATATCGATGAAATCCGCGCCATTAGCCGACGCGAAAGTGCGTTTTTCCTCTATGCAACGTCTGGCGTTGGTGCCCGCGGTTTAATGCAGATTATGCCCGCGACCGCCAAGGCCACAGCAAAAAAACACGGTGCTAAGTACAACGATCCAAAGGATCTCTACAGTGCCGAACTTAACTTAAATTTAGGCAGCGCCTATTACGCCCAATTATTGAAGGAATTCAATCAAAACCGAGTATTAGCCACAGCCGCTTATAACGCAGGCCCATCAAGGGTTCGCCGCTGGTTAGCTGAATCAAATGGTCAACTCGATGCGATGAGTTTTATCGAGTCTATTCCCTTCACCGAAACCCGTGAATATGTACAAGCCGTGTTAAGTTATCGCTTGATTTACGAAGCGCAAAAACAACAGCCACAGCCTTTATTTAACGAGGCTGAGCTGAAGTTCCATTACTAAGGACAAGACTAAATGTAATAAAGGTGGCAAAGGCCACCTTTATTACATTAACAAACATAATACCGTTTCAAATTCATACCGTTAAGCTATGTATATAAAATCAGCAAACGCACATCACTCAGGCAAACTTATTTGCACTTAGCACTATTAAATGCGAATAATTAGCAATTAGTCATTATCCATGCGTTGCTACATGCTCAAGCTCAGCGGTTTATCCTTAAGTTGCGAATACCAACCCTTCGTTTGCCCTCACACTAAACACATTCATGGTTATGAAGCACTCGCCCGTTTCTACCTTGAGCAAGGCCAAGCCATCGCTCCTAATCTGGTATTTGAGCAGTTACACGAGAACAGCGATGCACTTGCTTCGATCGAGTATCAGGCCAAAGCCTTTCAGCTTAAACACGCCCCCGCTGAACAAAGCTTATTTGTGAATGTCGATCCCCATGCAGCTAACGGCGTGCATACCCAAAAGTTACTCGACCTACTCTCCAGTCACCCGCAAGTCACAGTAGAGATTATTGAGAATACCTGCATTAATGACGCCGAGCTTGCCAATCAACTGTTTCATCAATTTAAAGCAGCAAATATAAACGTGGCACTTGATGATATCGGTGCGCCCCACTCCATGCTGTCGGTCGATTTAATGATGAATGTGGATTATCTGAAGTTTGATCGTCACTGGCTAAATTTAGTTGCCGAACCTCACGGCATCGCACTACTCAGTGCATTGATTGAATTTGGCAAACGCACTGGCAAACAATGTATCCTCGAAGGCATAGAAACCGACGCCCAGCTCCAGCTAGCCCGCGAGCTGAATGTCGATCTAGTACAGGGATTTTTATTCAAACCTTGGTTTATCCGCCCAGAGCAAAGCGAAAAGTTAATTTGTTAGGGACAATAAAGTTTTATATAAAAAATATTAATTGTCATTGTTTCCCCAGTAACACGACGTCTATTTATTTAATAAGAAGTGTCCTTATAGACTCGACCTCGGCATCTGCAACACATGGAAGTGTAAATGCCGCGATGAAAGAGCGGCCATGCCGCCAACGGTCACTGTTGCAACAATGGCAATTTTAATGACCATTGAACTGTTCATCTGGTTAAAAGCTTTTTGCACCAAATTGTGTTTCGTAGTTCAAAAGGGGAATTGGACAAGTAAAGCTCTGCCTATAGAAAAGTTGATGGTTCCAGTTAGAAGTTATGCATCCCTTCCTTTTGTAGCTTCAATGCTTTAATCAAAATCAAAGTCGTGGCAAAAAATAGCGGGGACAACCATATCTTTTTGTGGATGTATCAACGAAAGTAGCGCCAAGATACTGACAAGATTAAATATTCCCCATGATAATTGGCTCAAGCTGACCACCGAGTTTGGCAAACTATTTCACGGGCCAGTGGGCACGCTGCAAGAACTGAGCGATTACTGCGAACACTTAGAAAAGCGACGACGGCACTTTGCATCAAGCTGCCAGCACTTGCGCTGCAACTGACAACGACTTATATAACTTCGAAAATAACCCTTGCTGAGTATTTCCTAAGAACTGGGATGATTTACCTCGTCTGAAATGCCCCATTTTTTAAGGGATTAGCGCAATTTATTGTCTCAGATGCTGTCCCTATGACTTTTGATGGTTCTTTTCCAACAATGTTAACTTTTACAAGTTGTAGGCAAACTGAAAGTGCATTATGTTATTGATTTATATTGGGTGGCCGGATTTGCTTTAGTATATCAACCTTGTTCAAACCCTTAACAGCAAATATAGCTATACGTGGCGCAGGATATTATCAGGAGCATAAGCAATCTAAGCTATACAGTTCATCTAACGGACATTTTTATGACATAGATATTAACATCCGTGGTATGCGATATGGGCCACTAAACCCCGGAACCAGATTTGGTGATAACAAAGGGGACGGCGATGCAATTCTAGATGGCCACATATTCTTTGACTCATATTGTGAGAATAGATAAATGAAAAGGCTTATACTTTTATTTTTGGTTTCCTTGGTTGCAGGATGTAGTGATGATGCAAACTTTCACGTTATCAGTGACCAAGAAGTAAGTAATTACGTAAAAAGACACAAAGCCGATTTAGAGGTTTTAATTGGCAACATAAAAGAACTACCCAATTGGAGAGGGTTAGGCTTGCTTCTGGTAAATTAGAAACGCTACCTAAAGGGGTGTCTATACCGAAAGAGCTTGTGCAAGCTATGACCAAGGCAGAGTTGGAATTAATTGATATTAGAATGGATGAAGGAAAGCTCAAATATGTAGAGTTTATTTTGTCAGTCTCAGGGAGCGTGCTCAGCGGTGAAATTAAGGGGGTCCTATACACGCCGATAGCCTTAAGTGATAATGTTTATGAGAGTTTAGATGAGCTTAGGGAAAGTTCACTAAAGAGTAAAACTCAAGAGTCAGTAGTAGGCTACAAGCAACTCTCACCAAAGTGGTATATTTTCTATTCAATGGATTTTTAATGGCTCCCAATCAATACTAAAACAGGACAGCCAGGAAAACAGGACAGCCAGATCTTTTTGATGTTCGATAACCCCTCGATGCAAAAGGATCAACATAAAGAGGCAGGACAGGCATCGAACAAAACTGGACACCCAGCCTTAATAGCGCGGTAGTAAACCTCCGACTATGCTTTGGTTAAGCATTAAACAAGGAGGTTTTTATGCCGCGCCCTCGTAGAGCCCAGATAAGTCTTGAACTCTCACCTTAACATCAGTCCCTATTACCATTGCTGTAGTCGCGTTGTTCGGCGGGCATTTTTATGTGGTGATGATAGTTACTCGGGTAAAAACTATGACCATCGCCGTGCTTGGGTCGAGTCATTATTTTTTGAACTTGAAGCCGTTTTTGCTATTGATGTGGCGGCCTTTGCGGTGATGTCGAATCATCTGCATTTGGTGCTGCGGGTGGATATCGACAGTGCAAATCGTTGGACTGACCGCGAAGTGCTTGAGCAATGGCATAAGTTGTTTAAAGGCGATGAGTTAACGCAAAAGTTCGCAAAAGGTGAGTTGGTCGAGGCGCATGAGGTCAACAGATTAAGGCATGCAATCGCCCTTTATCGCAGTCGATTATGTGATATCAGTTGGTTTATGCGCTGCCTCAACGAACCCATTACAAGGCAAGAAAATCAAGAAGATAACTGCACAGGTCGTTTCTGGGAAGGTCGGTTTATCTATTTATTTTATGGAGACTCAAGCCCTACTCGATGAAACTGCGGTGTTAGCCTGTATGACTTATGTTGATTACTCTTTATTACAAGCAAAGTCCCATCATAGCCCAACAGGCTGATACATCTGAACAATCCGACCATACCAGTATTCAACTACGTATTCGGGCCGTATTAAAAGGTGAGCAGCCGAGCAATCTCCTGCCATTTATTGGTCACGAGAGCGACAACCAACCCAATGGCATTACGTTTGTCTTAACGGATTACCTTCAATTGGTGGATGATACCGGCCGAATCATTCGCAATGATAAACGTGGATGCATCAGCGAAAGTAGCGCCAAGATACTTAACAGATTAAATATTCCCCATGACAATTGGCTCAAGCTGACAACCGAATTTGGCAAGCTATTTCATGGTCCAGTGGGCACCTTGCAAGAACTGACCGATTACTGCGAACATCTCGAAAAGCGAGGACGGCACTTTGCGGCAAGCTGCCAGCACTTTCATTGCAACTGTTCTATATCACTTCGAAAATAATTATCGCCTAGTACCTTTCATGCACTATGGGCTCACTTGCCACTTCTGAAATACACCATTTTTGAATAAATTAGTTCAACTTATTGCCTCAGGTTCAGTTCTCGCGACGTTTGATAGCTCTCGCTCAAACCATTTGAGCCCGAGCAGGTTGTAGGCAAACAGAAAGTGCATTATGTTGTTGATTTAAAATGGCAGCTTGTTTGAAAGTTGATGAATGCGGTTTAAAAATAGCTAAATTAATCGTATAGTGACTTCGCAATAACCGAATGATTTAGCTTGAATAACGCTGTAAATTTCGCTTCGGTGAACAACGATTAATATCAGGAGACCACATCATGGATGACACACCAAGCAATACTAATGCTGCCAGAATCATAGTATTTGAGCATCCTGTGGTGGCACAGGATTGTGTCGATGCGTTGGTCAATCTTGGCTTTTTAGTCAGTTATATGCCAATAAAAGAAAACGTCATGAGGATCATGACGGATAGGCCCGATTATGTTTTTACCATCAACTTTAACCAGTATGTTTCTGAAGCGTGTGAACTGCTCAAAATTCCTTATCTCGCTTGGGTAATCGATACGCCCTGTTACTCCGTTTACGATAAAGCGATTAATAATTCCTGCAGTTTCACTTTTATGTACGATGTTGCCGTTGCTCAACGACTGAGAGACCAAGGTGTGAAGCAGGTATATCACCTGCCAGTCGCCGCTAACTTAGCGCGGATAAACCAAGTTTTGCAACATGAAGACGATACGTCTCTGGCCAATGATATTGTCCTAGTAGGCAATCTAACCAAAACTGAATATCACTCATTCATTATGCCCAAGTTAACCACAGCGACATTAGCTAGCTGTAACAGCTTGATTGAAAGCTTAAATACTCCCAGTGACACTTTCGAGCTAGCCGAACAGATTAGTGAAGACTTGATAGCCTCCATTAGACAGGAATCGGGCTACCATTTAGTTGGTGATCACCATCTCACGACCGCAGAAAAGTTGGCCTACTTATTGGGACGAGAGCATTCGTGGCGAGAACGAATTGAATTAATTCATACCCTAGAACAGCGCTTACCAATTCGAGTTTATGGTAACAACGAATGGCAAGCATTTGCGAAGGGATATGCGGGTTACGCTGACCACTACAGCCTGATGCCAAAAATATTCAAACATGCCAAAATCAATATCAATTTAGCTCGCTCTTTTGTGGAATACGGCTTGCCACTGCGAGTGTTTGATGTCATAAGTTGTGGTGGTTTTCTGCTCACCAATGAAAAGCAAGATCTGCATCAACTGTTCTCAAATGGTAAGGACTTAGTGATTTTTCGAGATACGCAAGATTTGATGGAAATATGTGAGTATTACCTTGAACACGATGCCGAAAGACAAGCTGTTGCAGCACACGGTTTGGCTACGCTGATGGAAAATCACACTTATCACCATCGAATGATCGATATGTTTACCACAGTGCAGAATCATTTGCGTGGACTGCCAACGACGTTAAGCCGTTGGTATATTTAGTTGGTGGGTTTAGTTAGGGCAAACTGCGGTTGCGAAAGTCCAGGAATACATACAGGAAGTACTAATACCGAGTTGGATATGGATAATGGAATGCCATCGAGGCATTCGTGAACCCATTTACATCAGACGGGTGGCCCGGCATCCACGGATGGACTTTCACAACATCCGTGTTTAACGGCCAGTTCGCCATCTGATAGGCAGGACGCCTGAATGTCGTGCTATGCAGGGACGCATGAGAACGACCATAGCTCTCGTTCATAAGCTTAGAAACCTAAGGTTTCTATTCACCGCGTCGGCGAGCAAATACCGCGGCTCGCCTGTAAATTCGAGCTAAAAGAACTTAACGCTAAACAACCATTCTTCCACTAACAAATTCTATTGAGCTCATTTGTAACGCTTTTCAGCCTCAAATCATACAGTGTGCAGATAATCGAATGCTTCGGCTCACCCCTCTATGGACAATAGGAATCTCACTAAGCCGTTTGATTTTACAGTAAAAGCGACTGGCTAAGCGCGGCATATTCCGCCATAGTGGTAGAGCGAATGACCTCATCCATGCACAAGGAGTCTCCAGTGGCACATTCTGGTTTAAGCCAACTATTACAACAACTTGAACAGGTTTTATTGGGCAAGCCACGGCAAATTCGCTTAGCCCTCGCCTGTATTCTCGCCCGTGGCCACCTATTAATTGAAGATTTACCCGGTATGGGCAAAACCAGCTTGTCCCATGCCCTCGCCCAGAGCCTAGGCTTAAGTTATCAACGCATTCAATTTACCAGTGATATGCTGCCCGCCGATATTCTCGGGGTATCGATTTTTGATAAACACCAAGCGCAATTTGTGTTTCATCCAGGTCCGATTTTTAAGCAGATGGTGCTGGCCGATGAGATTAACCGCGCCAGTCCTAAGACGCAAAGCGCCTTGCTCGAGGCCATGGCCGAGCAGCAAATTTCTGTCGATGGTATTACCCACAGATTGCCCAATCCATTTTTTGTGATTGCTACGCAAAACCCGACTGAGCAATCAGGCACCTTCCCACTGCCCGAATCCCAGCTCGACCGCTTTATGATGCGGATTTCCATTGGTTATCCCAGCCACGATGCCGAGCTTGCGATGCTCAAAACTGTGCAAACGCCGCAAACTCTGGATAATCTGCCGCAATGTTTAACCCCTTTGGCGTTAACCCAATTGCAGGAGCAATGCGATAAGGTCAGTGCATCCGATGCGCTGCTTAATTATATTTTGGCCTTAATCCATGATTCTCGCAGCCAAACGGACGCCATTGGCCTGTCGCCACGGGCAACCAAAGCCCTGTTACAAGCAGCCAAGGCTTGGGCATTTTTAGAAGGTAGACACTATTTAGTGCCCGAAGATGTGCAGGCGGTGTTTTGCAGCGTGGCCGAACATCGACTGCGCACCAGCAGTCAATTACAGGGAGAAGCGCTCTCGGAGCGGATCCTCGCAGGTGTGAATCCGATCATGTAACGGCTCAATCAGCCATTAAATGTGAATATTGATAAGAAGATGAGGACAGTGTGAAACGCGTGTTTTCTGCTTTTTGGCAGCGCTGGTTGGCAAGGCGCATGCCGCCCAGTTCTGAGTTCACCTTAAGCCATCGCAGTATCTTTATTCTGCCCAGTGGCTTTGGGTTTGTTTGGTTGGGGCTGATATTGCTACTGTACTTGTTTGGTACTAACTATCAGAACAATCTCGTGATTGGCCTGAGTATTTTGCTGCTCAGCTTATTCAATACCTGCATTCTCTATAGTTACAAAAACTTAGCAGGGCTACGACTACGGGCACTCACGCCGCCGGAGGTGTATGCGGGCGAGACGATCACTTTTCCTATTTTGCTTAACTCAAACCACAGCAGCCATCATATCAGCCTAAATTATCCGAATAATTTAGGTTATTTAGTCAAACACGTTGGCACGCAGGACGAGCAAGCGCTAGTGTCGTTTGCAAATCAACAGCGTGGAATAGTCTCCGCTGGACGGCTGAAGATTGAATCCACCTACCCTTTAGGACTCTGCCGTGCATGGTCGCATATCGACCTTGATAACGCCCATATTGTCTATGCCCAGCCGCTTGAAAGCCCCTTACAACTTGAAGCCGCAACGGAATCCGGACAGGACGAACCGCTTGAGCGAGCAGGCAAATATATTGCTGGCATTGATGAATATAAAGGCCTTAAACCCCATGTGCTCGGTGAGTCATTAAAGCAAGTGGCATGGAAACAATGGGCCCAAGGGCGTGGCATGTTAACCAAGGAGTTTGAACAGCCTCAAGGTGATCCGGTCTGGTTAAAATTAGCCCCTGATCCTACGCACCTCGAACAGCAACTCAGCCAATTAAGCTGGCAGGTGAACCGCTTAAGTCAGCTTGAGCAATATTTTGGCCTTTGGCTGCAACAGCCTAATGGGGAAGATATTATTCTGGCGCCCGCCCTCGGTAACTCGCACCGAATCGCCTGCCAACGGGCACTGGCGCTTTATGGAACACATACACAAACGCAAGATACAAGCGACAAATTATCTGTTAATCATGGATTTAGTCATAAGCCACATATTCCTCCCCACAGGCATAGCACTCAAACAGCATCACATGTTGAGGATCGCCTATGAGCCTCAAATCAATGACTAGTGCAATGGCCACTGAAAGTGCAGCTCAGCTAAATGCCTATCGCGCTAATGGACCTCAAACTGGGGATAATATCAGTCGTCAAACCCTGTTTTGGCTATTGCTCACCAATTTAGCAGTGCTCAGCCCGTTATTTGATAAAACCACCCCTTGGACCCTTGGGATCTGCGCCATTTGCTTGCTGTGGCGCATTGGTATCTATGTCGGCAAAGTCGCTAAACCTCCCCGTTATCTTGTCACAAGCCTTGCTATCGGCGCGGCAATCACGCTGGCACTGGTCTCGGGCACAATTGGGCTATTAAACGCTTTAGTCAACCTGCTCATTTTAGGTTATGCATTAAAATACATTGAGATGCGAAGTGTTAGGGATGTAAGAGCCGTCGTGATTGTCGGCTATTTTTTAATTGCCCTCACCTTTATTGACCACCAATCCATGCTCAATACCGTGCACCTTATTGGCGTCACGATTATCAATACCTGCGTACTGGTCACCCTCTACCAAAGCCAACATCGCTGGCAACACACGGCATGGATTGGGGCTAAGTTATTGCTGCAAAGTATGCCCTTAGCGTTATTACTTTTTTTGGTGCTGCCCCGTTTTGCACCGCTTTGGCTTGTGCCCAATGTGAAGGAAGCCCAAACCGGGCTCTCGGACTCCCTTGCCGTGGGCGATATCAGTAAACTCACTCGCTCATCGGCCTTGGCATTTAGGGTGAGTTTTACCGATGCCAGCCCCACGCAAGCCGAACTCTACTGGCGCGCCCTAGTGCTGGAAGATTATGACGGCTTAACATGGCGCCAAGATGCGGGTATCAAACAAATTCAAAAGGATGCGTTTTTCTTTCCGCCCTCAAGGCCAGATCCTGCGCGGCAGTTGCCCTCGTTAACGCCAAAAACACAAAACAGTACCAGCAATAGCCAACCAAGGGTTTACCGTTACCAAGTGATTGCCGAACCCAGTCATCAACCTTGGCTATTTGGCCTTGATGTGGCCTACAGCCAAGATGATAAGCTGGTGAATTTGCCCGACTATCGGCTCTATGCGCTGCGTAATGTCGATCAACGAATGGGCTACAATGCCAGTTCGTGGCCACAGGCGAAAATGGATCTCACCTTAAGTGACAAACAGCGACAAATAAACCTCAATCTACCAGCGGACAGCAATCCCCGAGCGCGCCAACTCGCCGCTGAATTTAAGGCTAAATATCCAGAACCCCATAAGCGACTTTGGGCCATGATGGGCTATTTTAATCAACAGCCGTTCTTCTATACCCTCACGCCCCCACCGATTGGCCGCCAGCAAGTCGATGACTTTCTGTTTGAAAACAAAGCAGGATTTTGCGCCCATTATGCCTCTGCCTTTATTTTTATGGCGCGCGCCAGCGGCATACCAGCACGGATGGTGACAGGCTATCAAGGAGGCGAATACAACCCACAGGCCAATTACCTCAGCGTGTATCAATACATGGCCCACGCCTGGGCCGAGGTGTGGCTCGAGAATGAAGGCTGGGTGCGTTTTGATCCGACCGCCATGGTGGCACCTAATCGGATTGAACAAGGCTTTGATGCCGAGTTTTCCCCTGAGCAAAGTTACCTGCAAGAAAGCCCTTTTAGCAGTTTACGATTTAAATCTATGCCTTGGCTCAACGAGTTGAGGCAACGCTTTGCTAGCGTTGATTATTACTGGAGTTTGTGGGTGCTCGGTTTTAATCAAGAACGGCAGAACAAAGTGCTAAGCGGTATTTTAGGAGAAGTCACTAAGGCCAAAGTCGCAATGTTTATGAGTGTGTGTATTGGGCTTATTGGCCTCTATATCGCCTACAGCGTAGGGCTATTTCGCTTTAAAAGGGAACAAGATCCCATCAGCGCTAAGTACCAACGCATTTGCCAGCGACTCAGTAAATTTGGCATCGCCCGCCCAGCCCACTTAGGCCCGAACGCCTTTGCAGCGCAGCTTATTGACACGCACCAGCAGCAATCCCCTCTGTTTTGTCGTGAGTTTGACACGTTCACCCAAAGCTACGTCGCATTGAAATACCAAAACTTGGCGGATAACGACTATCAAGTGGCGCTAAAGCGCTTTAATGCCGCGGCCAAAGCCCTCAACTGGCTGCTATTTGGCCCAAGTAAACAGTTAAAATAGATAGGATAGACCGCGGACAGACAAGATTGTTGAATCTTATAAATCAAACACATAGAATTGCCAAGCCCGTTTGCTATGCATAAAAGCAATTGGCTATGCATAACAGCAATCCCAAATCGTGAGTCGAATATGCTGAAGTTAATCCAATCCAACCAAATGGAAGTGCTCTGTGCCCATCTCGCTGCATATTTGCGCCAACCACTACCCGGCACGGCGTTATTGCAAAGCGAGCATATTTTGGTGCAAAGCCCTGGGATGTCGACTTGGTTACGCCTTGAAATTGCGAAACAAAATGGCATTGCCGCCGCGCTTGAGTTCCCTTTGCCCTCCAGTTTTATTTGGCAACTGTGCCACGATTTACTGCCCAATGTCCCCAAGGAAAACGCCTTTACTAAAGCGGCAATGACCTGGAAATTAATGCAGCTACTGCCTCGCCTACTTGAGGAGGAATCCTTTGGGCCACTGCGGCATTATTTAGGTCATATTGAGTCAAGCAGCCCCAACTCGAGCACAACAAATAATCAACTTGAAGCGTCAAACTCAATCGCCGCCGATAATATTAAGCTTTATCAGCTCTGCGGCCGTATCGCCGATATCTTCGACCAATATTTAGTTTACCGCCCCGACTGGATTGCCGCATGGGAAGCTAATGAACCACTCGATGCACTCAAATTAAATGAGGAACAACGCTGGCAACCTATTCTTTGGCGGGCGCTGATTGCCTTCAACCGTGATGAGCTGCGTCAAAGCCATTACCACAGGGCCAATTTACATCAGGATTTAATTGCCGCGCTGGCTGATAGCACCCATTCCATTGCCAAATTGCCTGAGCGTTTATTTGTGTTTGGCATTTCGTCTATGGCCCCACAAACCATTGACGTGCTCCACCAGCTCGCGGGCCGAATTGATGTCATCATCCTTAACCTCAGCCCCTGCCAACATTATTGGGGCGATATTATCGATCCTCGGCATCGAGCGCGAATGGCACTGCAATATGCTGGCAAACGCCAATTGGCTGAGCAATGGGAGGATAAACTCGAGGTCGGCAATCCGCTGCTTGCCAACAATGGCAAAATGGGCCGCGAATTACTCGATATGCTGCTCGAACTCCCGCCTGAACACTGCGATTTTGGTGACGATGTGTACTGCGAGCCCTGCAGCGATCCTAACGATCCGCATAGCAACGCCAGCATGCTGGCGGGGGTGCAATACGATATATTAGAAATGCAAACCCTCGACCGCGTACTCGGGCCTGATGCCGAGCTATATCAAGACGTTGTCAATCGAAGAGTGTTAAAAAACAGCGACCATTCGATTCAAATCAAGAGCTGCCACAGCCCGCTGCGTGAAGTCGAAACCTTACACGATCATTTACTCGACCTGCTGGATCGCGACAACCAACTCACGCCCAAAGATATTGTGGTAATGATGCCAGATGTCGCTGCCTACGCGCCTTATATCGATGCGGTGTTTGCCGCCAAACAGGGGCTCGAATATATCCCCTACGCCATTGCCGACCGCGGTGCGGCGCAGGAATCGCCACTCATTAACAGCTTTTTGAATTTACTCAATATTAATCAGAGTCGCTTCGGACTGACCGATATTTTAAGCATTTTAGAAGTGCCAGCGATTTTACGGCGTTTTCAACTCGAAGAAGACGAGCTACCACTGATCCGCCGTTGGTTAGATGAAGCCGGTGTGCGTTGGGGGCGCGATGAGCAAAGCCGTGTTAAACAGGGTGTGCCTGCCTTTGAGCAAAACTCCTGGGCCTTTGGTATCAAACGGTTAATCTTGGGCTATGCCTTAAGGGACGATGCCCCCTTGTATCAAGCAAGCCCACAGGCGCCGAGCTATTTAGTGGTGTCAGGGGTAGAAGGCCAATCGGCGCAGGCCCTTGGCAAACTGTTGAACTTTATTGAAGTCCTCGATGAAACCACGCTGCAATTAGCCCAGCCTCAAGCGCCTTGCCAGCGTTTATTTGAACTGACTGAACTGTTAAATGCTTTTTACGCCCCCGATGAGGATGAGCGTGAACAGTTACAGGAAATCCGCGACGCCATTGCTACCTTAGAGCAAGAGTTACTGGCCGCCAGCCCTGCTGACAGCTATACATCGGCATACGACTTAACCCCCAACTTCCTAGACCAAAGCGGCTTACACTCAAACGCCTTGAACTTAAGCATCGAAGTACTCGCACAATGGTTTAATCAGCGCTTAACCGAGTCACGGGTTGGCCAGCGTTATCTGGCGGGCAGTGTAAATTTTTGTACTTTAATGCCGATGCGCTCGATTCCGTTTAAGGTGGTGTGCCTACTCGGCATGAATGATGGCATATATCCGCGCATGCAACATCCTGTGGGCTTTGATCTGATGGCACATTTTGGTGCTCGCAAAGGCGATCGCTCCCGCAGATTAGACGATAGGTACTTGTTTTTAGAAGCACTACTCTCGGCACGGGAACAGCTTTACATCAGCTATATTGGCCGCAGTGAGCGGGATAACTCGGAGCGTATTCCCTCTATGCTAGTCTCCGAGCTGATTGAATATTGCCAGCTGTGTTATGTGCCAGAATCGCTTACAGCAGAAACTCCAGCCGTGGGTAATGAAGCCGCCCAACAGGCATTGCTTGAGGCCATCATAAGCCACCAGCCGCTGCAACCTTTTGATCCTAAACTGTATCAATCAACAGAGGCGCAAGCGCAGACGATAAAACAAAGTTACAGCCAGCAATGGTGCCCACCGGACATCAGCACACAGTCACTCCAGCGTCGTTTTATTGATACAAATACGCTGATTGTGCTCGAAGATGACACGATTGGGGATAGTGATATTCAACAAGATATTGAGCCACTAAGTGAAGAAGAGCATGTTGATATCTCCGCTTTTATCCGATTCTTTCGTAATCCCGCGCAATATTTCTTTAACCGCACATTAAAGGTTGATTTAAACCTGAATATTCAAGCGGATGATAATGATGAACCTTTTAGCCTCAATGCGCTTGAGCGTTATCTGTTACAGGCAAGGTTGCTCGATGATGCGCTCGAACAAGGCGCTCTTGAACAAGGACAGGCGCAGCCCAGTAGCGAACTATTACAACGCTTAAAAGCCAGTGGTAATTTACCCATGCAGCCCTTTGATAATCTGCTGCTGCGCCAATATAGCCATGATATCGCGCCGCTTGTCGGCAGAACCTTATTTATGCGTGGCGATGTCCCCCCGCGCCATGCGGATATTCGGCTCGCCTTTGAGTTACCTCATCAGAACGCAGGGAATCAGGTAAAAACCAAGCGCGTGATCCTCGAAGGTCGCATTGATGATATCAGTCCAAAAGGCTTGGTCAGTTGTCGGCCCGGCAGTGCCCATGGGCGGGATATTTTAGCGCTGTATCTGCGCCATTTATGTTTAATGGCCGCAGGACTAACTCAGCCTAGCGATCATCTGCAACCTAGCTATCTCCTCGATATGGGGCATTTTCACGCCCTCTCGCCGATTGCGCCAAAGCAGGCCCATGATCAACTGGCTCACTTGTTACAGCATTTTTATCAGGGACAGTTGCATCCGCTGTGTTTTATGCCCAAAACCTCCCTTGCCTACGCCAGTGCAGAGATCAATGAGGATGAAACCAGTCAACTTGATGGCAACCACGATAGTCAGCACAGTGTGCGGCTAGAGGCGGCGCAAAGCGAATGGCTGGACGAACAAGGTGAGCTTGGCGAAGGCACCGATCCCCATTACCAGCGGCTATTTCGGTTTCCTCAGGATTTTACCGAAGCAAATTTTGGCAAACTGGCCGACGAGATCTATCGACCCATGCTGAGCTTGTACCATAAAGACACCCTCGCCCAACTTGAGGAGTTTGTGCTCAATGCAGAACCACAAGCCGCCACATCAGAGGGAGCGCAGTAATGAGTGAACTATCAAATAATATGATCCTTCCTACTACATCACAGGCGCTGCCGTTAGATCCGCTCACCCTGCCATTTGGTGGTAGCCGATTGATAGAGGCCAGTGCGGGCACAGGTAAAACCTATACGATTTCGGGCTTGTATCTGCGACTACTGCTTGGGGATGGCTTAAGCGAACCACTGAGTTGCGAACAAATTCTGGTAGTAACCTTCACCAATGCCGCCACCGAAGAATTAAGGGACAGAATTCGCCGCCGTATACAAGTGGCTTTTAAGTGTTTCTTAGGGCTCGAAATTAACGATCCCTTTGTACAGGCGTTGTACGATAAAACCCCAGAATCTGAGCGCGCGATCGCCCTTAGACGCTTCGACTTGGCGCTCAAATCCCTCGACGAAGCGGCGATTTTTACCATTCACGGTTTTTGCCAACGGATCTTAGCCGATCTCGCCTTCGAATCCTCTTTACTGTTCGAGTCAGATTTTACCTTAGACGACAGCGAGTTTTTGCACCATGCGGTACGGGACTTTTGGCGTGAAGCCTGCTATCCGCTGCCGGAATATTTAGCCCAGATTATTGCCAGCGAATTTGGCGATCCCGATGGCTTAGTCAAGCAGCTTCGAGCCTTGCTCGGTGCCAGTGAGGCAAAACCGCTTAAACCCGTGCAGCCCTTTACTCGTTTGGCTGAGTCCTTAAGCCAGAGTGTGCAGCGCTTTAAACTCGCCTGGCCGCGTGGCCGCGACGCGCTGTTAGAGTTACTTCATAGCCTGCCGCTTAATGGCCAGCGCTTTGGTAAAGCGAGCGACAATTACCCCAAATTGGCGGAAATGTTCGACCAATTGGACAACTTTATCGCCTTTGGTCACGGCTTACCGCCGCTAAAAGTGCTTGAGGCCTTGTCACTCTCAGAGCTTAAGCTCAATAAAGGCGGTGTACTCCCAAGTGCCAGTGAAGCACCACTGCTTGACCATATGGAGCAATTAGCCGCGCTGATTAACGCGATTAAACCCGCATTTCTCTATAGCGCCAAACAAGGGATCAGCGAGCGCTTTGCCAAGCAAAAACAGCAGAAAAATGTGCTGACACCCGATGACCTGCTCACAACCTTGGCAGCGGCGATGCAGGCCAATCCAGACACTTTACCTAAGGCTGTGGCGAGTCGCTTCCCCGTGGCCTTAATCGATGAGTTCCAAGATACGGATCCTCTGCAATTTGCAATTTTCTCAGGGATTTATCAAACCCGTTTGGGGCTTGAAGCTCAAGGTTCGACGGCTGTCGAACCTAAGGATCGCTCGGATAGCAAATTAAGCCTGCTGATGATTGGTGACCCTAAACAAGCGATTTATGCTTTCCGCGGCGCCGATATTTACACCTATATCGAGGCGCGCAGACAAACCCAAGCACACTATTTTCTCGACACTAACTATCGCTCGAGTCGTAATCTGGTGGCGGGAGTGAATCATCTATTTGCCCAGCATCCCAATCCTTTTATTAGCCAATCGATTCCCTTTGACAGGGTAAAAACACCCGCCAGTGCGGCGGCAAAACAGTTAGTCGATAGTACAGCCAATAGTGCCGCACTGCGGTTAAAACTGTTACGCGAGGGCGAAACGGGGCTGAATAAAGCCAGCGCCAGACAAACCTTGGCCGAAGATACCGCCGCCGAGATCACCCGTTTACTCACACAGGCCGCCAATGGACAATGCCATACGCCAAAAGGGCCGTTAATTGCCAAAGATATTGCCATTTTAGTGCGGGATAGAAACGAAGCTGCGGTCATGAAAACGGCGCTCAGTAAACGCCAGATTGGCGCGGTATTTTTAAGCCGCGATAGTGTGTTTGATACCGTTGAAGCGCGGGAAATGGCGCTCATTCTGCGCGCATTGGCCAGTCCCAAGGATGAGCGCGCCCTGCGCAGCGCTCTCGCCACCGCGCTACTTGGCTATAGTGCCGAGCAAATTCATGCCTTTAACCAAGATGAAGAGCAGCGCCAAATGCTGCTCGAGCAGTTTTTTGCGCTACATCAGATCTGGCAAAAGCGCGGCATTATGCCGGCGCTGCTGAGCTTAGCCAACGCTACCCATATGGTGGCACGGCTACTGCAAACACCCAGCTTTACAGCCACTGCCGACCAAGATAGCGAAGAGCCCGATGAGGCGAGTAATGGCGAGAGGCGACTAACAGATTTTCGCCACTTAGCCGAGCTGTTGCAGCAAAAGGCCACTGAGATTGATGGCATCAGTGCCCTACTCAATTGGTATGAGCAGCAACTAATTGATAATACAGGGACAGATGAGCAGCAGCTTCGCCTTGAAAGTGAGCAAAATCTGGTGCAAATCGTGACTATCCATAAAAGTAAGGGGCTGGAATACCCAGTGTGTTTTATCCCCTTTGTTAGCCTTGCACGGGATAATCGCCGCCGCCCGACACCCATGCTCTATCACAGAACCGATGCGGATGGGGCACAAGAGCTGGTATGGGATATTGAAGGTACAGACGAAGGCTGGGAGCAGGCAAAGCAAGAAACCTTAGCCGAAGATCTTCGTCTACTTTATGTGGCGCTCACCCGCCCCGTATATTTGTGTTATTTGTACATCGCTAACCATAGCCGGATGTTAAAAGCCGGGATCAAAAGCCAACTGCATGAAACCGCTATCGGTTACCTTTTAGGCATTACCGATGCCGACTGTGATTTTGCTCGTCTGCACAATGCGGCGCAGGCGCTACTTAATGGTGTAGAGTCGAATGCGCAAGCGATCAGCGTTGAGTGTGTTGCTGACAACATTGCTGATAGCAAGCTGCACACGGGTGAAATGCAATCCCACACCTTAAATGCCCGTAATGTCACCCGTCAGTATCGCACCCCATGGCGAGTAGGCAGTTATTCAGGTTTAGTCAAAAATGCACCCCACGCCAAAGCCAGTCCGGGCGCCGATGATGAAGTTAGCGCGGTATTTGGCGCAGAACCTGCCAATAGCCTAAGTGAATCCTCATGGCAAGATAGCGCTGATGTGCCGCAGCTACCGCTACTCAATCGCTTTAGCTTTGAGCGCGGCGCCAACGCGGGGAGTTTTATGCACTTAGTGCTTGAGTTAATTGATTTTACCCAAGCTCAAACCGACTTACCGCGAGAGCTACCTAAGGCTATGTTGCAATACGGTATTGCCCCCGAATGGCAAAGTGTATTAGAGGATTGGTACCTTGAGGTCTTACAGGCACCGCTGGCATTGATGGCGCAGGATAATCAGCTCATCAATCCCGAGCTGTGTTTAGCCGCGCTCGCGCCACAACACACCTTAGTGGAGATGGAGTTTTACCTGCCTTTAAATCGATTAAAAGATGCTGAGCTGAATCAACTCCTCGGGCAATTTCGTTACGATACCGCGCTGCATTTTGATGAATTACAGGGCATGCTCAAGGGATTTATCGACTTAACCTTTGAATATCAAGGTAAGTTTTATATCGCCGACTATAAATCAAACCATTTAGGCGACACGATTCAGGCCTACCATTATGGTGCGCTTAAGCAGGCGATTAGCGATCATAGGTACGATTTGCAATATATTCTCTACTCCCTCGCCCTGCATCGATATTTGGCGATGCGACTGCCAAACTATGACTACGATACCCATATCGGCGGCTGTTATTACTTGTTTTTACGGGGAATGTCGGTTCAGTATCCCGGCTTTGGGGTTTACTACGATAAGCCACCTAAGGCGCTCATTCTCGCCTTAGATGCGCTGTTTAACCGCAGCCAAGATGAAAGCCATATGAGTCAACATAATACGGGAGCGATGGCATGAACCACAGCACCGAAATGAATAGCGCCGACATGAATAACGCCACAGCCCTTGCAGCCAATTGGTACAATGCAGGCGCACTCAGACTTAAAGCACCACTGGCTGAGTTGCTCAAATATTGGGAAAAAGAGCGGCTTATCACTGCACTTGATCGCCATTTTGCCCTCGAGATGGCCCGTCTTCACCCCAATGACGCCCAAGAGCCACTGTTTATGCTGCTGTGCGCCCTGTTGAGTCAGCAACTGTCGGCCCAACATACTTGTCTAGTGCTCGAATATATAGTGCCAACCAATCCGATGGCAGAGCCAGTAAACCGCTGTCAAATCCGTTTAAGCCTTACTGAACTGATTGACGCACTGCAACACTTTGACGCCATTGGTGCACCAAATAGCAATAAACCACTGATTTTTGAAGATGGTAGACTCTATCTTGAGCGTTATCATCATTTTGAAACCCAAGTCGCCAGCGCCTTAACAAGGTTATCAGCGACGGCGCTTTCGTTAACGCCCTCGCAGCCTTTAGCATCGGATAATCAGTCACTTTTACAACTACGCAGGCAACTGGATTGCTTATTTCCAAGCGCAACCCAAACCGTTGAAGCAAACATCGATTGGCAAAAGGTCGCCACCGCTACTGCGCTCGGTAGAAAGCTGGCGGTGATAACTGGTGGCCCCGGTACAGGTAAAACCACCACGGTGACTAAATTGCTGTTGTTACAACAATTAGGTACACCAAAGCAGATAAGACTTGTCGCCCCGACAGGCAAAGCGGCCGCCCGTTTAAGCGAATCCATTAAGGCATCTAAAGCGAGACTCGAGCAGGAACTTAAGCAGGCTCAAGCGACAAACGAACTGGCGCAAAACCACGAAACCCAAGCCCTGTTAGCCGCGCTTAAGCAAGTACCGGAAGAGGCATCAACCTTACATCGCCTGCTGGGTGTCATCCCCAACTCAGCGCATTTTCGCCATCATCAAGGCAACCCATTACGGCTCGATCTTTTGATTGTGGATGAAGCCTCCATGGTCGATTTACCTATGATGTACAAGCTGCTTAGCGCATTGCCGGAACACGCAGGCTTAATATTGCTAGGGGATCAGGACCAACTCGCTTCAGTTGAGGCTGGCGCCGTACTTGCCGATATTTGCGCCGGACTTAAGCAAGCCTCGATGCAACATACCGAATGGAAAATGCGTTATAGCCAAGCACAGGCCGAACAATTAACCGCGCTCACGGGCTTTAATTTAACCCCCTTTATCCACGCTGAGCCTAAAATTGGCGATAGCCTGTGTATGTTAACCCACAGCCATCGATTTAAAGGCGATGCCGGGATTGGCTTGCTAGCCAGCGCAGTCAACCATGCCGATCTCGCGGGCATTTTAGCGGTATGGCAAAGAGGGCTTGCCGAATTAACCTGGCTAGAACACAGCGTAAATCACAGCCAAACTCAAGCAAAAATCAGTGAACCTAGTAGCAATACCGGACTTAAAGCGCTACTTGCACAAGCCTGTGACCAATACGGTGACTATTTGCGCCTATTACAACCAACGCACGCCACCACAATACACACGAGTGAGCCATTTTGCCCGCCAAGCGCCATGGAGGCGATTGCCAAATTTAATCAATATCGCATTTTGTGCGCCATGCGAACCGGCGATTATGGTGTCGAAGGGATTAATCTTGCGGTGACGAAGGCGTTAGCACAGGCCAAACTTATTCAGCCGCAGCAGGAATTTTACCTCGGGCGCCCGATTATCATCCAAAGCAACGACTATAACTTAGGTCTGTTTAACGGTGATATTGGTTTGATTTTGCAGGATGAAGAGAGAGCTGACCGACTGATGGCCCACTTTATAAAGGCCGATGGCAAACTGCTAAAAGTGCTACCCGCAAGGCTACCTAGCCACGAAACCTGTTACGCCATGACGGTACATAAAAGTCAGGGCAGTGAATTTAATCGAGTCGCCCTAGTGCTCCCGCCAAATCCTAGTCTCGTTCAGTGGCAATTGCTCACCAAAGAGCTGATTTACACTGCTATTACCCGTGCAAAACAACACTTTAGCTGTTTAGGTACACAGCAAGTCTTCGAGCGTGCTAGCTTGCAAGCTACCCAGCGCGCCTCAGGTTTAGCGGATAGACTCTGGCGCGATAAGTCGATAATCAATTAACATTTAATAAATTGATTAATAAATAAAAATAGCAAAAAAAGGAGCAAGGGGTTGATGGAGCAAACAATGATAAAACTGCAACAGATGCAAGATGTCATCAATTTATTTGATAGCATCAAGCCTGAGGCGCAGTTACCCGCGCAATACTATGAAAGCACACGCTATATTCGTTGGTCTGAATTTGAGGCAATGCAAGTGTATGAGCTTGATTTTGAGCCTTATTTATCAATTGCTGAACGCTGTAACATGCGTTTTTTTACCCTGCATCAGAGCCAGCAACGTGTATACCTTGCTCATTTGAATGATGCTGGCCACGCACCAAGATGGGAAGCCCGGCCACTCTTATTATCACAGTTGCGTGATACCGAGTTGATGACATCTCTTATGCAAGATCACGCCTATCAATTAGGGCTGAAGATCAATCTCGAAGCAAACTACCCTATTTAGATTTTAGCGCTAGACGACATTGAAACCGCTTGTGGATCGATTGGAAAATATATTTTTACCTCAGTTCCCTTGCCTAACTCAGATGCGACGTCAATCGTACAATCGTGCTGACGCAAAATTTGAAGCACAATAGACATTCCCACTCCGGTCCCAGTCCCAACGGGTTTAGTGGTATAAAAGGCATCAAACATTCTTGTGAGGGTATACTCATCCATACCGCAGCCGTTATCAACGACCCTTAAGCATATGTTTGTATCGGATTGGGAGAGGTAAAGCTCTATTGCAGCAGATCTATCATCGACCACACTACAGGCCTGATAAGCATTCACAATAATGTTCATTAATACCTGATTGAGTTCGCCAACATTAAATAAAACCATAGGCACATGCGAAATCTCATTTTTTATCAAAACATTATTAAGCATTGGTCGCAATAATTTAAGGGTAAACTCTAGGGCATCGGCTAATTGAATGTAGGACTTCCCCGTTGAATCTGTTCGAGCAAAAAAGAGTAAATGGTTAACAATATCTTTGATACGCATTAAACCTTGGCAAGTATCGCTTGCCAGCTCAGGCAAATCTTCCTTAATAAACTGTAGCTGAGCCTGATCAATCTGTTGTTTATTGCCCGGCTCAATACTCGCCAATAAGTCCTGAGCATAGCTGGTTAAACTCCTGACATTTGAAAGAATATATGCAAGTGGATTATTAATCTCATGGGCAACCCCAGCAGCCACTGTGCCAAGTGATGCTAATTTCTCCTGCTGAATAATTGATTGTTGTTGCTGCTTAATCAGATCGATTTGTTGCTGTAACAACAGATTTTTCTCATAGAGTTGGCGGGTACTGTCTTCGAGCAACTGCTCCACCTCTTGCCTTGCCCTTTTTTCCCGCAGATAGGCTGCGTAGTAAGGATTTTCGCTGTCAGTCATGTTGTAACTCGATGATTAACATACAATGATCGGCGCCAGTATGCATGCAAGTATCGTGGGTGATCTGGATCTTTTGTTTAAAATGCTCTGCGGCACCAAACAGCAATCCTTCAGCACAAAAACACAGTCGGCGGGGGGATGAGTACCTTAACGCAATTTGATTGTCTGACAAGTGCTGGCCAGTAATATTCGGCAATGAGGGTTCATGGTAGAGCTTATTGACTTCTAAATGGATCACATCGTGGATCCCCATCACTAACGAAGTAAAATCTTCAAAATGTTCAACAACACCAGCGTGGCGTGAGGCCAGTCCATTAAACAGAAACTGGCCAAATGCTTTGACTACGTCCTGTATCGGCATATTAAGCCGCTGAGCCACGTCCTGAACAATGCTAAATAACTCCGACTCAGCATAACTTTTGGCAGACACATACACGCGATCCTTAGGAGCATGTTTTTCCAACAAATCGTTCCACACTGACATACCGCACTGAGCTACGACCATATCTTCAAGCACATTAAAAATAATTCCTTTCATACACACCTCATGGGGTGACCAAGTCGAGCTAACAGGCGAGTGTCACATTTGTCCTATACATTACCTATAAAGTAATAGCAGCAATCTTAATGTTCACCAGTATTTTTATGCGAAGTTGCTAGGGCGTGTTGAATGTTTCTAAACCCAAGTCATCAAGTAATGACGTCATAGCCAAGCCGTTAATAACATCGTCGATAATAACCCTTAGCAGCAGGTCTATTCGTGAAGCGTTACCACTCACTGGTTAAATGTTGATTTAGATACACAGATGCGAACTTGCGTCTCTTTTCTTGAATAAAATCAACAGGAGTATAAGTCGACGTCCATCAATGCAGCATCCTGTTATACAAGGGTTGTTGATGCGCTAAATGCGCTTATCGCGCCCTTTATGCCAGTAAAAATTGCATCGCAATTTGACAATCTGATGGATAGCCACTTTTGTTTAGCCTAATATGCCACCAACTGTGAAATAGGCCATGCGACAAACGCATATTACAAACATTGCCATACCAATAAGTAGTCACTTTTATGCCTAAAACACCCGCCCACTCGCCCGCTAATACCCTTGTGGTCCTCGATTTTGAAACCTCGGGTCTTTCGCCCAGTCAAGGTGCTCGAGCTATTGAGATTGGGGCGGTATTGATTGAACAGGGCCAAATCACTGCGCGTTTTTCAGAATTAATGAATCCAGGTTTTCGGATAAACACCTTTATTGAAGATTACACCGGGATCAGCAATCAAATGCTGTCACGTGCAGCGCCCTGCGCCGAGGTAATGTCACGATTTGCCAAGTTTATCGGCAAGCACCATTTGGTTGCCCATAATGCCGCATTCGATCAGCGGTTTCTTGATGCTGAATTTGCTCAAATTGGTCACCAATATTCCGGCCAGTTTGGCTGCTCTCTCCTGTTGGCAAGGCGCTTGTACCCAGAGGCGATTAATCATCAACTGGCAACGTTAGTAAGCTATAAACAACTGCCGACCGAGGGGACTTTTCACCGCGCGCTTGCTGATGCGGAAATGACGGGACACTTATGGCTACGAATGTTAGCGGATCTGAAACGGGACTTTGCAATAGCCGAACCACCCTTCAGTCTAATGCAAAAAGTGATGCGCAAGAGTAAAGCTGAGGTGCCTAAGTTTCTGCGTCAATATGCCAGAGGTTAATCCACTCAGCGTTGACCAGTTTTACACCATACACCAGCCAAACTTGTCATAAAAAGCCAAGTGCTAGCAAACACTTGGCTTAATCGCGTAAATCAATACAGAGACAGCTTAGCCTAGCAATGCGAGGTCAATCCCGCAGGAACTGCGAACGACTAAGGTGGTTGGGATCAATTGAGGGCCTACCGCCTGACCGCGAATAAGCTTGAGCAAACTCTCGACTAAAATCTCACCCGCTAACTGAGTATTTTGTTTGATGGTTGTCAGTGGTGGATTAGCAAAACTTGCCACAGGAATATCATCATAGCCCACCACAGCCACTTGCTCTGGCACTAATATCCCCTTCTCTTTTAAGGCACGAATGGCACCAATAGCAATCAAATCACTAGCGGCAAAAATCGCATCAAACGTAAGCCTTTTTTCTATTAATGCCATCGCCGCATCATAACCAGCACTTTCAGTGCTAATGGCTGAAATTTGCCGCTCAGCCACCACTGGTAATCCTGCGGTTTGTAAGGCTTTGACATGACCTAAATATCTGTCCCTAAATTCTGGGCTATGACTAGAGGCGTCACCTAAGAAGGCAAAAGCGCTACGGCCAAGGGAAATCAAATGTTCAGTGGCTATCAGGCCACCTTGGTGATTATCACAACCAATGGATAATACGGATTTATTGTTATGCTCGGCGCCCCAAATCACAAAATGAGTATGTTGAGCGAGTAACTTTTCAAGCTTCTGCTCGTAATCCATATAATCGCCGTAGCCCAGCAAAATAATGCCATCAGCTTTATTACTGTCTTCGTAGTCGGCATGCCAATCGCTAGAAAGCTGTTGAAATGAAACGAGTAAATCATACCCCTGTTGCGCAGTTGCCCGTGTTATTGAGCCTAACATCGACAGAAAAAATGGGTTGATGAGGGAATCATCATTAGTCGGGTCTTCACACAATAACAGCGCCAGAGTATGACTATTTTGGGTACGCAAATTACTGGCGTTTTTATCAACCTTGTAGTTAAGTTCCTTTGCAATTGCTTGGATCCGCTGACGGGTCTCTAAGTTGACAAGCGGGCTATTTCTGAGGGCTCGGGAAACTGTAGACTGGGATACACCAGCACGATAAGCAATATCAATTGAGGTCGCTTTCGATGCCATAACGGAGGTCACCATAATTATTATTTTGGGGGATACTAAAACAGTTCTAATGACTTGTATAGCCGAAGGGTTTACAACTGTCTAACAAGTTAACCGAGTTAATCTGCTTTAACCTATTGAAAGCTAAACTAACTTAACCGCCACCTTAACGCTGGGTGCTTAACCACGATAATGCGGCTTATGATTGTGTGACTAAAAACACAGACTAGAGAAAATAAATGCTTCAAAAAAACCGCTAACGCTATTCACAGCTTTGCATTCACTAATAATTTGCTGAGTCGCATTTATTTTCTCTTAACCAGATAGAAGTTAAATCCCTAATTCATCGAGTAAATCATCGGCGTCCACATTGGTATGATGTTGACTTATCGCGGGCTTGTCCGCCATTCGGCTCCAAGGAGTGCTTTCAACATTTGAAGCTTGCGTCCCACTCACGCCGTGCTGTTCGAGTAAGCTATCAGGGTCAAACTCCTCATCATATTCAAACTCATCCAGTTTGATAAACTCGGTCTTATCCATCGCAAATTCAAGGTAGAAAATGTGATTATTTTCGGTTTTAAAGGACACTCGCCTTGCTACAGCATCATCCAAGTTTGCATCAATAGAGATAGTCAACTCTTTGTTTATCGTTAACATTTTTGGCTGACTTTGGCTGATGGAAGTTTGTAATTCCTTAGAGACTTTATTAATAAAGTCACCTAAGATTTGGTTCATTAACTCCCCCATCACATTACCCACTTCATCAGAAGTATGGGAAAAGGCTAATTCCTCTTCAGGCATGCCCATATTGAGCATATAGCGACGGTAGATTTCGATAGCCGCAGCAGCGGAAAAGTTAATAACAACAAGCCCTGAAAATCCCCCATCAAAAATCGAAAAACATCCTAAGTCGGGTTTTAAGCGGGTACGGGTAATGCTTTGTACCATACCTGCATGGCTCACATGGCTTGCGCTGGTACTCGATAATACATGGGCAACAGAGTGGCATAACTTCAACAATATATCGTCAGAAGTCACAATCGTATTTGTAGTCATAATTGATTCTCAAACATAACAGTTGATTAATCTTGCGCGTAAAACGGTAAAAAATCAAAATTAAAACAACTAATTAGATATAGTTATCATGATTGAATTTGTTAATAAATGGTAAGTTGTTGAATTTAATAAATACTTCATCACATGCGATTAAACTGATGAAATATCCTCAAAATAAGCCATAAAATCACCACTCAGGAGAAGGCCTGCAAAGATCCTGCTTAAGATCAAAGAAACCCCATATTGTTTACCAGTTTATATGAAATTTAACCCGCTAATATTCTATTAAAAAACATTCGCAGGTATATTGTTGAACATTATTTTTGCGCCCGAGGACTCCAGATGATCACTTTTTTGCGCCAATTCACCATTTTAAAACGTCTAATGATGATGTTAGTGATGGCGGCCATTGGAACTGTTTGTTTTGCAAGTTTTTCGATTAAAGAACAATACAGTAATTTGATCGAACAAAAATGGTTACAAATCGATGGTCAACTTGGCAGTATCCTCAGTGTGATAGACGTTTATCGCCAAGATGCTGTTAACGGTAAAATGAGCGAGCAAGAGGCTCAAAAAGCTGCTGCGAACCTCATTAACCAAACCCGTTATGCCGGGGTTGGTTACTTTATTCTGATTGATGACAACAACCAAATCCTAGCCCATGGTGAAAATGCCAGCCTAATCGGTACCTCTGCACAAAATTTCACACTCCCCAATGGCACTAATCCGCTGACTACGATGCTGTCTCAAGCTCGGCAACATGACAAAGCCATGCTGGAATATCCGATTGCTAATCCTGTTTCAAAAATTGTTGAGGACAAATTGGCCGAAGCCCGCTACTACCCACAATGGGGCTGGACTGTGATCACAGGGGCTTATCTCAGTGACGTAAAAGAGAGTCTGTATAATGTGATGATCGACTATCTGATTATCATGTTTTTGATTTCTGTACCTATTTTTGCATTTTTCCTTGTTCTTAATCATTCGATTACCTCACCATTGAATGATGCTATTGAAGCCCTTGAAGATATCGCTCAAGGCGAAGGCGACTTAAGCCAGCGTTTAAGCACTCAAGGCAAAGATGAAGTTGCTCATCTCGCCCAAGCCTTTAACCTTTTTGCCCAAAAAATTGGCGATATGGTGGGACATTTGCAACCCCTGGGAAAATCGCTCGACAACGATGCTAAACAGTTAATGCTTGCCGTTGAGGAGTCGAACCAAAGTGCGGAACATATCCACCGTGAAACCGGTAGCGTAGCAACGGCAGTTAATCAAATGCTGTCTACGACCCATGAGATGGCGAGCAATACCCAGCAGGCCGCCGATGCCGCCACCAGTGTGAAAAATCAGGCTCAGCAAAGTAAAGCTGTGATTGACAATACGGTGCGCGATACAGAGAAGTTGGTCCAAGAGCTGAAAGCATCAGAAGCAATCACTCAAAAATTGGGACAAGCCTCTGGTCAAATTGGCAGTATTTTGGATGTGATTCGGGGCATTGCTGAACAAACCAATTTGTTGGCACTTAATGCCGCCATTGAAGCTGCTCGTGCGGGTAGTCATGGCCGAGGATTTGCCGTTGTCGCAGATGAAGTAAGAGCCTTAGCCAATCGCACCCAAGACTCGACCAATGAGATCCAAAAAATTATCTCAGAAATTCAAACCGGTGTGGGCTCAGTGATGCAAAGCAATAGCCAAACCCAACATCAATCAGAAGAATTGCAAGCTAAGGCTCAAGAGGCTGGGCAAGCCATGGCCGCAATTCTGGGGCTAATTGCCCACATCAGCGATATGAACACTCAGTTAGCGAGTGCGACAGAAGAGCAATCCCTCGTGACAGAGGAAATTAACCGTAATATCTGTAATATTTCAGAGCTAACCGAAGTGTCTGTAAAAGCCAATGACAGTAATAGCCGAGCAGCACAATCATTACAGGATATTAGCCAGGATATGTCCCATACCTTAGGGCAATTTAAAATCTAACCTAGCGAATGTTTTCAATAGCAAACAAGAGGACGTATAAAAACGTCCTCTCTTCCTTTAACATTAGCTAATGAAACGACACAACCAACCCTAGCATACGAAATGCAGGCTGATTGAGGATGCACTTGAGAACAATGTCCTTTAAACAGGAATCCATGTTATAAGGTAAACTCCTAACTTGCATTCACCTCGCCAAAGGAGAACCGCCTATGCGTATGACCTTAGCCGTACATACCCGGCAATATACCATTCACAGTTTTAGCCCTAAGGCGCAAATTCCTACCGAAGTCTTTGCTGAAGAAGTGTATTTTATCTGCAAAACAGAAGAAGGTTTGACCTTGGTTGTGCCTAGTGAGCTTGCGCTTGATAGCTTAGAGCAAGAAACTAACTGGAGCTGTCTAGAAGTGTTAGGCCCTCTAGGATTTTCATTAACGGGTATTTTATCAAAAATTGCCAGCACCTTAGCCGATGTGCAAATCAGTATTTTCGCCCTTTCAACCTTTGATACTGACTATATTCTCGTGAAGAAAAATTGCCTCCAAGGCGCCATTGCTGCCTTAAAAAAGGCCGGTTATAAGATTATAGAGTCGAACGAAGCGCCATAATATTCATAAAGAGTTAAGCCACTATGTACGAAAAATCTGTCACTATCACCGCAAAACATGGTATTCATACCCGCCCTGCGGCACTATTGGTGAAAGAAGCCAAGACCTTCGATTGTGACGTTTTGGTTGAATGTAACGGCAAGCAAGCCAGTGCTAAGAGCTTATTTAAGCTACAAACATTAGGTTTATACCATGGTGTCACTGTCAGGGTTTTCGCCGAGGGAGAGCAGGCGCAGGAAGCCGTCGAAAAAGTCTCGGCCTTGTTAATCACCTTAAGTTAGCGAACCGCCCAACATCATTAGGAATGACTATGTCGATAACGGGGATTATTGTGTCATCGGGTATAGCCTTCGGTAAGGCTTTACACCTTAATCATTGCGAAAACCACCTCGACTATCGCCCAATTCCGCTCTCTAGGATCCCGCAGCAACAAAGTAAGTTTCTTAAGGCATTACAAACACTGAAACAACAGCTCAGTCTAAGCCAAACTAAGCTCGATCCTGACAGTGAAAACTACCAACTGATTGAAGCCGATTTATTACTCCTTGATGATGAAGAACTGATAGAACAAGTCAAAGAAGCCATTCGCACCTTACAACTTTCCGCCAGTGTTGCTGTTGAGCGAATATTTGCCCATCAAGCCAATGAACTCGAGTCCCTAGACGATCCCTATTTAGCCAATCGTGCCCAAGACGTTCGATGCCTTGGACAGCGCATAGTCACCGCGATTAATGGCCGTTTGGACCAAGGTTTAACTCACCTGAGTGAACCGACGATACTGCTAGCACAGGATCTCACCCCAGCAGAATTTGCCTTGCTCCCTAAAGAGCACATCAGCGGTATTGTGCTTAAAACCGGTGGACTCACCAGTCATACCGCTATTTTGGCCCGTGCAGCAGGTATACCCGCTATTTTAAGTTGTCAGTTCGATGCAGAGCTCATCCCTAATGGCACCCCGTTAGTGCTCGATGCAATAAGTGGGGCGCTTTATGTCAATCCGGAGCCTGAGCAACAAGCTCGTTTAACCGTGACCCTGCACCATGAACAAGCAAGACGTCAGGCACTTCAAGCTTATCGCGATGTTCCGGCTCAAACACAGGACGGACATCAGGTTCGCCTGTTGGCAAACGTCGGCAATTTGAATGAGATCACCCATGTCAAAGATGAAGGGGCCGATGGAATAGGCTTATTCCGCACTGAATTTATGTTAATGCATACCAGCACCTTGCCGGATGAAAAAGCCCAGTACAATCTTTACTGCGAGGCTCTGCATGCTCTAGGTGGTAAAACTTTTACGATCAGAACCTTAGATATTGGCGCCGATAAAGAACTCCCCTGCTTATGCCAAGACATAGAAGATAATCCCGCCTTAGGACAACGTGGGGTGAGATACACCTTAGCGCACCCAGAATTATTTAAGACCCAACTTCGTGCCATTTTACGGGCAGCAAATCACGGTCCGATTCGCTTAATGTTTCCTATGGTCAATCAAGTGGAAGAGTTAGATGAGATATTTACGCTTATCGCCGAATGCCAGGATGCCCTCGAAGACGAAGAAAAAGGCTATGGTGAACTGAGTTATGGCATAGTGGTAGAAACGCCCGCGGCGGTGTTGAATTTAGCCTCTATGCTACCAAGGCTGGATTTTGTCAGCATAGGCACCAATGATTTAACACAATATGCCATGGCAGCAGACCGCACCAACCCACAACTGACACGGGATTACCCTTCTCTTTCACCTGCGATTTTAAGCTTGATAAACATGACAATCATTCAAGCCAAAGCAGCCGAGGTCACAGTATCACTCTGTGGTGAATTAGCCAGCTCGCCACACATCGCTCCGCTACTCGTGGGAATGGGGCTGGATGAACTCAGCGTTAACTTAAGCTCATTACTAGAAGTGAAAGCAGCCATTTGCCAAGGTGAACTGGCGAAATTTTCTGCGTTAGCGCACACTGCGATGCAGCAAAATAGAATTTCAGATCTGCAACAGTGTATAACAAACTGTAAATAGTACATTTAATTGGTTATGCTGCTTTACAGACCAACACAGAACAACAAAAACAAGCAAAGGGGCACCACATTATGGGATTTTTAAGCCGCATAAGGCGATTGGTATCAGGACAGCCACAACTTGCAGGTGGCATTATGGTCTACGCCCCCGTCAATGGGGAAATAGTCGCGATTGAAAAAGTCCCCGATGTCGTTTTTGCAGAAAAGATTGTCGGTGATGGCATTGCTATCGCGCCTAAGGGCGACACGATTGTTGCACCTATTGATGGTACTATCGGTAAAATATTCGAAACTAATCATGCCTTTAGTATTGAATCACCTCAAGGATTAGAACTATTTGTTCACTTTGGTGTTGGTACTGTCGAGCTAAGAGGGCGTGGCTTTAGTCGTTTAGCCGAAGAAGGTCAAGAGGTCAAAGTAGGCGATCCGATTTTGTCATTTGATATTGAGTATCTTAAAGACCAAGTAGACAGCTTACTCACGCCCGTGGTGCTTGCCAATATGGAAGATGTGAAGTATTTAGACAAAGCTCAGGGGAGTGTCACCGCGGGCAAAGATCCTATTTTTACGGTGCAACTTTAACAATTAATCCAGTGTTAATTAGCAGTCCATTTAAGATCCATACCTTAGCTAATCCCCTTTTCTTCGTTAATCATACCGCTGGTAGTTTGCTGATACTGCCAGTGGTCACATTCGCAGCATTAACCTAAGCAAAAACAGCAGCACCTCAAACAGCTAATCGACCTAATATCCATTAATAGTGATAAATTCAGTATTTTCGATAATAGGTAATTGGCCTAAGCGTGATAATTCTTGTTTGAGTTTGGTCATCACATCCATCTGTTTAGCTGAAGGCGGTAAATGTATCTTAACAATCCGTATAGCCGCGATGGACTTATAGTCAATCACCCGTCTTACAAATACGCAGTCTTTTGCCTGTATTTGAGATATCACTTCATTTGATACTTCATAATCCAATGGAAAATCAGCCTCACCTACCAGTCGTAATTGTAGGTAAACACTGTGTGACGCTAAGAGACTAATGCATTCACGCCATTTGGTATTGTTCATCACAACTCGTTGTCGTTATCTTTAATTCTGAATAGTATATATTTTTCAGATAGATAAATCATAGATTGCAATCTAAAAATAAAAGGCCAAGTGTGGAGAGCACTTGGCCTTTGACTGGAGATGAAATATTACACGCGATTAGAAACCTTCAACGCCCGCCATATCGGGAAGATGATGGGCAATACCTTTGTGGCAATCAATACAGGTCTTCTCACCACTGGCCAGCGATGTGGAGTGCATCTGCGCGGCGCGTGGTGACTGCCTAGTAAAGTCCATATAGGTAAAGTTATGGCAATTTCGACACTCGAGCGAGTCATTTGCCTTTAACCTTGCCCATTCATGTTCAGCCAGCTCGCGACGTTTACTCTCAAACTTTTCGCGGGTATTGATGGTACCAAACACTTTACCCCACACTTCTTTCGATGCCTGCATCTTACGGGCAATTTTATCGGTCCAGTTGTGTGGCACATGGCAGTCAGGGCAAGTTGCACGCACCCCACTACGGTTAGTGAAATGGATAGTCGACTGTAACTCTTGGTAGACGTTATTTTCCATTTCATGGCAACCAATACAAAAGGCTTCTCTGTTCGTGGCTTCAAGCGCAGTGTTAAAGCCCCCCCAAAAGATCACCCCTGCCACAAAGCCACCTAAGGTTAGAAACCCTAAACTGTAGTGCACACTCGGACGATTGAGCACTTGCCAGATCTTTTTAAGTTTATCTAACATGCTGACTCCTAGTGTTTTTTCTGCTCAGTGTTCGCTTTAATCAGATGATCCATATCCACAAAGTCGTTCTCGACCAGTAATTTGGCATCCAGTTGCGGCACATGGCACTGAGTACAGAAATAACGCCTTGGTGAAAGCTCAGCTAAAAAGTTGTTATCCCTATCCATATAATGGGTCACGCTCACCATGGGTGCTTGCGAATCTCCAGTGCGTTGTCTTGCATGGCACGCCATACATTTATTGACCTTAAGATCGAGCTGATAGCCATCGATCTTATGCGGGATCACGGGTGGCTGCATTGGGTAGTTACGCACCTCTTTGATATCTTTATTCAGCACCGCCTGCATCGCGGGCGGTGTTGGCTCAACGTTAATCGGCGCCTGACGTAAGGTATCGATCTTATCCTCAGGAATACTGGCTGCAGTCACACTTGTCATCATCAGGGCTGAAAAGACAAGCGCACTAAATGCTGAAGCTAATTTGAATGTTTTCATCCTGTACTCCTTATACCTTGACGATTTTCACGGCGCATTTCTTAAAGTCGGTTTGTTTCGACAGCGGATCTGTCGCATCCAAGGTGACTTTATTAATGAGCTGACTGGCATCAAACCAAGGTACAAACACCAGACCCACTGGCGGCTTGTTACGACCACGGGTTTCGACACGGGTTTTGATTTCACCACGGCGAGACACGACTCGAACTTCATCACCACGGCGTAAACCACGTTTTTTGGCATCTTCTGGATGCATAAAACACACAGCATCGGGGAAGGCACGGTAAAGCTCAGGCACACGTTGGGTCATCGAGCCCGAATGCCAGTGTTCAAGTACACGACCCGTGGATAACCAAATATCGAACTCTTCATCAGGAGACTCTGCTGGTGGCTCATAGGGCAGCGCAAAAATCACCGCACGGCCATCAGGATGTCCATAAAACTCAAAGCCTTTACCCGGTTTAACATAGGGATCCGTTCCCTCACGGAAACGCCATTGGGTTTCTTTGCCATTAACAACTGGCCAGCGAAGGCCATGGGCTTCGTGATAAGCATCAAACGGGGCCAAATCGTGACCATGACCACGACCAAAGGTGGCATATTCTTCAAACAACCCTTTTTGAACATAGAAGCCGAAATGTTTCGCTTCATTGTTCAGATACTTAGGATCAGTATCTGCCAACGGGAACTTATCAACATTGCCGTTTTGGTAAAGCACTTCAAAGAGGGTTTTGCCTTTAAATTGCGGGTTTGCGGCTAAGACTTCCTTCGGCCAGACTTCGTCGGTGGTGAAGCGTTTAGAAAACTCCATCAACTGCCACAGATCTGAGTGTGATTCGCCCGGCGCCTGGACCATTTGATGCCAAAATTGAGTGCGACGCTCAGCATTACCATAAGCACCCTCTTTCTCAACCCACATCGCGGTTGGCAGAATTAAGTCCGCAGCTTGAGTCGTCACTGTGGGATACGCATCGGACACCACAATAAAGTTGGCAGGATTGCGATAGCCAGGTAAGCCTTCCTCATTGATGTTCGGGCCAGCCTGCATATTGTTGTTCACTTGTACCCAGTAGCAGTTCAAGTCGCCATCTTTTAAGCGGCGGTTTTGTTCTACGGCGTGATAACCAGGTTTTGGTGGAATAATACCGCTGGGGATCTTCCAAATTTCTTCGGCGTGTTTTCGATGCTCAGGGTTAGTTACCACCATATCCGCGGGTAAACGGTGGGAGAACGTCCCGACTTCACGAGCCGTACCGCAGGCAGAAGGTTGGCCAGTTAACGAGAATGGGCTGTTACCGGGAGTTGAAATCTTACCTGTTAGTAAGTGGATGTTATAAATCAGGTTGTTACACCACACACCACGGGTATGTTGGTTAAAGCCCATGGTCCAGAACGAGGTGACCTTGGTATCGGGATCGGCATAAAGCTTCGCCAATTCGATAAGTTTAGCCTCAGGCACACCCGACATCTTGCTGACCTTCTCCACCGTATATTCGGCGACAAAGGCCTTAAAGGTATCGAAATCAATCGGAGTCGAATCCCCTGCCGTTTTCACGTTTTTGGCTTTCTGCTCCAGCGGATGGGTTGGACGTAAACCATAGCCGATATCCGTGGTACCTTGGCGGAAGTTAACGTGCTTCTTCACAAAGTCCCAGTTTACTTTATCGTTTTGAATGATGTAGTTGGCGATAAAGTTCAGGATGGCTAAGTCGGTTTGTGGCGTAAATACTATCGGTAAATCCGCCAAGTCGAAGGAGCGATGCTCAAACGTCGAGAGTACCGCAACCTTCACATGGGATGCGCTTAAACGGCGGTCAGTCACTCGAGTCCATAGGATCGGGTGCATTTCAGCCATGTTGGAGCCCCACAGCACAAAGGCATCGGCCGCTTCCATATCATCGTAACAGCCCATAGGCTCATCGATACCGAAGGTACGCATAAAGCCGACCACGGCTGACGCCATACAGTGACGCGCATTCGGATCAATGTTGTTAGAGCCAAAGCCCGCCTTCATCAGTTTAACCGCGGCATAGCCTTCCCAGACGGTCCACTGGCCCGAGCCAAACATTCCAACTGCGGTAGGGCCTTTGGCCTTGAGGGTTTCTTTCCATTTTTGCGCCATGATATCAAAAGCGCTGTCCCAGCTAATGGGAGTAAATTCACCGTGCTTGTCGTACTTGCCATCGGTCATTCTGAGCATTGGCGTGGTCAAACGATCGCTGCCATACATAATTTTCGACAGGAAGTAACCTTTAATACAGTTAAGGCCGCGGTTCACTTCGCTGTTTGCATCGCCGTGGGTCGCAACCACTTTGCCATCACGTGTCGCAACAATCACAGAGCAGCCCGTACCACAGAAACGGCAAGGCGCTTTGTTCCACTCTAATTTGGTTTGCTCTGAGCTAGTAATTAAATTGCTGGCTGATGCCGGCAGCGCTAAGCCTGCGGCGCCCGCTGCTGCAATCACCGCATTGGCTTTAATAAAGTCACGTCTATTCATGTTCATTCTTCACCCTCTTCGAGCTGTTCACTCTGGTGGTAAACCATAGTGGCGGACAAGACGCCAGGAATGGCATTAATCTGTTCGATACCGTCCATCAAGGCACGTTGGGAGTTACCTTCAAGTACAACGACGAGTTTTACTTCGTTATTGACAGAGAGTTCGGCATTCTCAATCGCCATAATGTGTTGCCTAACATCCGCCATCTTATTTGGCATGACTTGCACCACGAGACTTGTGATATGCAGCTCTTTGCTCATCCGACACTCCGCTTTAATTCTGTTGTTATTATTTTGTATTGACTCAACCAGCCCCAGGTGGGCCGGTGAAGATTTGGCTAAACCATATGGCAAATCCCAATCCACTCACCAACAACACGGATAAGAGGGGGGCGAGAAATACGGTTAAAAAGATAAAAATTTTCAGTTCTAAGGATTTTTCTGCTGCGCTGTTAGCACTCATGCGTCCTCCAAGAGGTTCGTTCCTGTGATGGATTACTCTGATCACTACAGGATTTATAGGTATCTCTATTGCATCTTTGATCCACCAATTGATCATATCATAGCGTTAAGGTGTTAACAAACTGTATACCTCAAAATCGGTAAACCCTTTGATGCTTGATCCAGATCATCAATTTGGCGATAGATTTAATTAGATCATGGTTTTTGAGCGTTTTTTCAGATTGTAAACAGGTTGATTAGTTATGTTTTTTTATTAACCAATTGCTAAAGCATGGAAAAGAGATAGGCGTTAGGCAACTAAACCGCACAAAATTTAAACAAAATATTCCTTAAGGAGTATTAGGGGATGGTAAAGGAAGGCACAAATTACCGATTATCTGCAGCGAAATTGGCTTAACATCTTCGTCAAATCGTTAACTCGCTCAAGATATAGCTAAAGTCCCTGCTGTATTCGCTAACTGTTTATCAATTAAAAGCCATTAGGGGCCATTCATTCGCTACCTACTTTGCCCTTTGGGGTTAGCCTGTGATAGCCCATAGCAAACAATCACGCCTGCAACAACATGCTGATCGCGGCTAATTATAGTTAGGTGAAAATGAGCAATAAAAAAGCCGAACCCTAAGGTTCGGCTGTTAATGCTAAAGATGATGCATTATGCATAACTGACTGAATCTACAGTTTCAGTCAGTTATGTATCAACATCATTAACTCAGCAGGATATGGTTTAAGATCCGCTTTTCCGAGATGGGATAAGCCGTTCCCAGCGCCTGTGCAAAGCAAGACACCCGGTATTCTTCAATCATCCAACGGGCTTCAATCAGAGCCGCAGGCACGGGCTGTGAGCGCGGCACCTTAGCAAGTTGCGCCGCTAAGGCCTCCTGCACTTTAGTGATACTCTGCATATGCAAGCGGTCACGGGTCGGGTCTACAGGTAATTTATCGATGCGGATTTCAATCGCCTTTAAGTAACGCGCCACATCGGCTAAACGCTTCCAACCGCAGGCCTCAACAAATCCCTTAAAAACTAATTGGTCCAATTGGCTTTGAATATCACTCATCGCAAAAGCGATATCTAAGCTGATTTTACCCTTAGTCCGCTTTTTAATACCTTGATAGAGCGTCAAAATCTGCTCCACTTTTAGGGCGATTTGCTCAGCCGTTGGATTCAGCTCTTGGCGCACCCAATCCTTGGCCTGTTCGAACTGAGCAGCATCGCGCACATCCAGCGCTTTCTCATCGAGTAATTGCTGCACGGCTGCGGCAATAATGTCATCAATCAGAATTTGCACTTGGCCAAATGGATTGAAATACATCGCCAGTTTGGCCTTGTTGGGCAGTGCCTGTTGCAGGTGTTTTACCGGCGATGGAATGTTGAGTAACAACAAGCGACGTAGGCCTTGACGGTGCGCCGCCTCTGCCTCAAATTCATCATCAAATAATTTGATGGCAACTGAATCTTTATTGTCAATCAAGGCGGGGAATGCCCGCACTTGATAGTTACCCTTACGCTGCTCAAATTGCTTAGGTAAGTCACCAAATGACCATTCGGTGAGCGCTTCTTTCTCAATGCCCTTATCCGCCACCTGACGAATCGCCTTCGCGACCACGCCCTGTAATTCCGCTTTGAGGGTATCAAGCACCCGCCCCTGTGCCACTAACTTGCCCTTATCGTCCTCAATCTTAAAATTCATTTGTAAATGCACTGGCATCTGCGAAACATCAAAATCTTCGGGATTGACGCGCGTGCCACTCATACGCAGCAGCTGTTTGCACATGGCGTCGAGTAAACTGGCGCTAAAGGGCTGCATCGCCTGTACGCAGGCTCGGGCATAATCGGGCGCAGGCACAAAGTTACGTCTTAGTCCCTTAGGCAAAGACTTAATCAGGGCGACGCATTTCTCCTCACGCATCCCCGCCACGAGCCAATCGAAATCCGTATCATCGATTTGATTGAGTAGCGCCACTGGAATATGCACAGAAACGCCATCATCACTCGCCGCAGGATCAAAGTGATAACTCAGTTGCAAGCGGATATTGCCCTTGTGCCAAGTATCGGGGAAATCGAGCGCCGATATGTGATCGGCACTGCGCTGCATCAATAGCGACTTATTAAAATCGAGTAAATCGGGCTGAGTTCGGCGCGCTTCTTTCCACCAGCTAAAGAACTTAGGCGCGTTATAGATGCCTTCGGGGATACGCGGCTCATAAAAGTCCATCAACACTTGTTCATCGACCAAAATATCGCGGCGACGGGACTTGTGCTCGAGCGCTTCGACATCCTCCAATAACTTTTGGTTAGCGATAAAAAAGGCTTCTTTGGTCTGTAACTGCCCTTCGGCGAGCGCGCTACGGATAAAGATCTCCCGCGCTTCAACAGGATTAATCGGCCCGTATTGTACGCGGCGGCGATGCACCACGGTCAAACCGTAAAGCACTTGGTTTTCAAAGGCAATCACACTGCCCTGTTTCGCCTCAAAATGTGGCTCTAGGTGATTCTTTTTAATCAGATGCGCCGCTAACGGCTCGAGCCACTCAGGCTCAATCTTGGCGCAGCAGCGAGCAAACAGCTTAGAGGTTTCCATCAGCTCCGCCGCCATGATCCATTTCGGGCCTTTTTTCGCCAGCGGTGAACCTGGGAACACAAAAAACTTACGATTGCGCGCGCCTAAGTATTCGTTGTTATTGTCCTTAAAGCCAATATGGCTGAGCAGACCCGATAACAGCGCACGGTGCAGCGCATCGTAGTTGGCAGGCGTGTCATTTAAGCGCCACTTTAAGTCGTGAACCGCTTGTTTTAGCTGAGTATATAAATCCTGCCATTCGCGCACACGCAGGTAGGCTAAATATTCATCACGGCATTTTTTACGGAACTGGCTGGCGGATAATTCCTTTTGCTGCTCTTTTAAGTGCTGCCAGAGGTTTACCCAACTGACAAAATCAGACTGGGGATCGGCAAAGCGACGATGGGCCTCATCGGACGCCTGCTTTTTATCCATGGGCCGCTCACGGGGATCTTGAATCGACAGCCCTGAGGCGATCACTAACACCTCATTTAAGCAACCAAGTTGGTGGCTCTCGACCACCATACGCGCTAAACGTGGGTCGACGGGGATTTGCGATAACTGCCGCCCCAGCGGCGTTAACACTATATTGCCCTTCTGCTGTTTAACCGCCTGTAATTCCTCAAGCAATAAGAAGCCATCGCGAATATGGCGCGGATCGGGTGGCTCAATAAACGGGAAAGCAGCGATATCGCCAAGGCCGATAGCGAGCATCTGCAAAATCACCGACGCCAAATTGGTTCGTAAGATTTCGGGATCGGTAAAGGCTGGGCGGTTATTAAAATCCGCCTCATCGTATAAACGGATACAAATCCCCGGACCAACACGGCCGCAGCGGCCTTGGCGCTGATTGGCACTCGCCTGTGAAATCGGCTCGATCGGCAAACGCTGTACTTTAGTGCGATAACTGTAACGGCTGATGCGTGCTGTTCCTGGGTCAATCACATAACGAATACCCGGCACAGTCAGCGAGGTTTCCGCTACGTTAGTCGCAAGCACAATACGACGCCCTGTATGGCTGCTAAAGACCTTGGATTGCTCGCCGTAGGAGAGGCGCGCGTAGAGCGGTAAAATCTCGGTATCGCGGTAATTACGCCGATTTAGCTGCTCTGCGGTATCGCGAATTTCACGCTCACCGTTCATAAAGATCAAAATATCGCCTAAGCCTTCGGCAACCAGCTCATCAACGGCGGCAAAAATCCCTTCAATTTGGTCGAGATCGGCCTCAGTATCTTGTAACAATGGGCGATAACGGGTTTCGACCGGATAGGTACGCCCAGACACCTCAATAATCGGCGCATTATTGAAATGCTTAGAAAAACGCTCAACATCAATGGTCGCCGAGGTGATGATGATCTTAAGATCGGGGCGTTTTTTCAGAATTTGCTTAAGGTAACCAAGGATAAAATCGATGTTAAGGCTACGTTCATGCGCCTCGTCGATGATGATTGTATCGTATTGATCTAAATAACGATCTGAAGTCAGCTCCGCCAGTAAAATCCCGTCGGTCATCAGTTTGATATAGGATTCACTCTTAAGCGCATCGGCAAAACGCACCTTAAAGCCCACGACTTCGCCGAGCGGGCTTTGTAATTCTTCAGCCACCCTTGACGCAACACTGCGCGCTGCCAACCTCCGCGGCTGGGTATGACCAATAAAACCACGGCTGCCTAAGCCCAGTTCTAAACAGATTTTTGGCAACTGCGTGGTTTTACCCGAGCCAGTTTCACCCGCAATGATCACCACTTGGTTTTCACTAATGGCTTTGGCGATGTCTTCGCGCATGCTACTGACGGGCAGATTGTCAGGATAGTTGATCTTAGGGCGAGCCTTCAGGCGCTGCTCTACTTTCTCGAACGCTGCTTGCGCCTGCTCAGCAAGTTTGGCTAATTCTTGTGTTTTTTTGTCAGAATCGGCTTCTTTATGGAGCTTAAATAAACGGCGGCGGATCCGCGAGGCATCACTTTGAAAGCACTGCTGGAGAAAAGCGCTCGATAGCGGATGTTTGTCAGAGTTCAAAACCAAATTCCATTGCTAGCATCGAAAAAGGCGATCCTAGCAAGGAACCTGGTTTATTGGTATGGCTAATTGTTCAAAACACACCGTAAACCGCTGGAAATTAGCCACCCAAATAACGGCTTAAGCAGGTGCAAGATAACATTGCTGCATGTACACATTCATCGCCTTCAACACATTGGTGCGATTGATTGTGCCGATGACTTTGCCATTATCCACCACCGGATAGGTCTTTGGTTTAGCGCCCAGCATCTGCTCCGCGAGTTGTAAAATACTCTCATCAGGACCGACATACAGGACTTCAGTGCGCATACAATCCTTCACCACTGAGGTTAAGTCACAGTGATAGCTGCTCTTTAACATGACAGCTAAGCAGTCTTGCTGGGATAAAAAGCCCACTAAATTACCACTGTCATCCACGACAGCTGCACCCATCTTGTTATTATCTAACAGTTTCTCAACCGCAGTAGCCAGTGACATATTTGCACTGAGCAACACAGGCTGACGGTCCATATGGTCGCGTATTTTGATTGAATCCATAGCAATCTCCCCAAACTTACCTGTAACAAACTCACTTACCTGAGCTTTGAGTCTAGTCAAAATCTCGCAAGAGTTAAGCAATTAATATCGATTGAGCTTATCTGACGACTAGGGCATGTTGACGTTTTAAGGTTATAGATGTACGAACTGTTTGAGATAGATTTAGTATCCCGAAAAAAGCTTAGTTAGCGCTTAATGAAATTAACCCAATGATTTTACGTTCTATTGCATAGGTAAGCAGGGGGGTGATACTTTGACTCATCGAAGTTCAAAGGCACCTACTCCGCCTTAATCATTAATCTGTGTCATTCGTTTTTCCTGCTAATTGATCTAACAAGCTATCGATACTCTGTTCGAGCAAATCAAGGACTAATTCAAATCCTTGAGTACCGCCATAATAGGGATCGGGGACCTCATCAATTTCACTATTTCCGTAAGACAACATTAGCTGAAGTTTGTATTGATACTCAAGCGGACAACGACTACGTAAATCCACTAAATTACGATTATCGGCCGCTAAAATAAGATCAAAATATTCAAAATCGGCATCAACAATTTGTCTTGCGCGCATACCATCGAAACTTAACCCGCGTTTTATACCCGCAGCCATGGCGCGACTGTCAGGTTTATCTCCTTGGTGATAACCAATGGTGCCAGCAGAATCGACTTCAATATTGAGGCGACGTTCACGAATTTTTGCACGGCAAACGGCCTCTGCCGTGGGCGAACGACAAATATTCCCCATACAGACCATTAAAATTCGTCTTATATTTTTTGCTTTTAACGCTTTATCTTCTAACAACTTAGCATCCTCTGGCAGCGCTATTTAGGGGGAGATACGATTTGCCCAAAGGCGGGAGAAATACATTTTTTCACTTCAAAATGATAACCGTATTTCTCGTTAGCAGACTCGGTAATTTCCAGTATTTCGTAATCGTTTAACTCAACCACCACAGAATTGGCTAATTTTTCACAACGACTACGGCCATCGGCCTCAAACTTATAGGCAAATAACGCGATTAATTCTCGGATCCCCTTGTAGTATGTGTGCCCAAAAGTTCTTAAGGATTCAATAGTGCCATCAGCAGATTGCATAGTGAGATCATTAGCCGCGTTCTCAGCTTCAGTCTGGGCTTTTTCGGTTATTTTGACTTCAACAACAGTGTTTGCAAGACTCACTTTTTCATTTTTTTGTATTTTGTTCGCAACGTTCTCCAATAAAGTTTCACCATCGGAGATGGCAACAAGATTCATTAATAACACCACGGATAACACCATACGTAAAAATGCCGTTGTTACCACAAAGCGTTTTTTATTATCCTGTTGGTTGGTCTCTAACCCTAAAATCCGTAAACCGATATGGAACAATAAATAACAAGGGATCACAATTTGCAGAAGCAGTAACGCGAGAATAGAAATACACACGAACCAAATAGGTAAATACAGCAAAATGGCAAAGTTGTGGGTGTAAGACAAATGTGAAGCTGAAACACCTGTGATTTCATTAACCACACTACCACTGGCGGCCAAGGCAAAGTTGGCAATAACGGCATAAAAGAGTAGGAAAATGGCTTTTCCAGCCAATGAATGCCACGCTATTGCAAATTTTGGCCAAAATTCAATGATTAATGCAACCGCAGTGATAATAGCTGCCAGCCAAATGTCTGACTGAAATAGCAATAAAGCAATTAATGCTAATAGATAACAGCGCTGTGCAATGGTTAAACTTTGCAAAAACGCTTTAGCGGTGACAATGGGCTGCTTAGTCCATTTGGGGACCGTTAAGATTTTAGCCAAGCGTTGCTTCAAAGAATGTTCACTAAATTGAATATCAACCAAAACCTACTCCTTGGTGTTATTGCCTATTAATAATCAATATGATATCCGGCAAACCCCTTATTGATAGCGTTCGATTTTTATCAATATCCAACAATTTCGCAACTTATTCTTTAACTTCTTTATCTTCAGGCACAATGTCTGTCCTGATCCGTAAATAACTAGCAAATCGCGGCAAGCCATTCACCGTTAATCCTAGATACTTGTAAGTGATAAGTGTACCGATAGCAGGGGGATGCTGACGCTCTGCAAGGTTAAAACCTGTGCCAATACTAAAAATTCGCCCCTCTGGTGTTTGCACTCTTAAGGCACCCATTTTCCCGGCAAATTGCCCTTTGCCAGCAACATAACCAATCACCGTCGCTTCAGCATCTAAATAGGGCTTTAACTTCATTACATTAGGATTACGTCCCGGCGTATATACCGCAGTGCGTCGATGTAAAATTAATCCTTCAGCGCCAAGGGCAACTAAGGTATTTAAAGTGTCATAGAGGGCCTCGACACTGCCGACACTAAATTGCTCAATAACTTGAAGATAAGCCGATTTTCCCACGATCAGAGTTTGCATTTGCAGATAACGGTCTTCAAAGCTCCCCTTGGTTGTCGGTAAATCAAATACCATAAAGCGTACCTTTTGCCAGTCCGTATCCTTTGGCGATGTTTGACGTATTAATCCTGAAATCGCCTCAAACTGCCCTCGCCCGATCCATAACTCACCTTCCATTGCGATAGTGGGAAACTCGGCGGTAAACCAACTTGGGGCCAGAATGGGATTCCCCTGACGGGTAAACAAACGTTGCCCATCCCAGTAACCACGCACACCATCAAGTTTTTCACTGACCAGAAACGCGCCGATTTGAGTATGATCGTCGAGTGCATATTCCGTTGCTAATTGAATATTCGGTGCAGGACTTGCATAGCTAACCGCAATAAATAAGCTGCAAAGACCAATGAGAAGCCCAAAGCACTTGGCAAGTGCATTTCTTAAAAAAAGTACGCGAATTGTCAGAGTCATTCCTTTGTCTCTCTGTAAGTCATCCCACTGCAAGCTTAGTATTTAGCCTTGATTGCCGCTAATCCGGCCGCAATATGATCCCCCTAACAGAGCGAGCAATTTGTATAGTTAACTATTTATACACATAAATTATCGGGCTATACTGCGGCCTCTTTTTTAAGCTCGTTCAAAAGCCGGCACACATGTCGCATTCAGTTTGAACGAAAATGCTCACGAACAACCGCCCAAGTCGATGGAATAATTATGAAACCAGCAAATAACCACGGTATAAAACGTATCTTTAGAGCGACGGGATTTTCAATGAAGGGCTTAAAAGCGGCGTGGATCCATGAAGCTGCGTTTAGACAAGAATTGATGCTTGCGGTGGTGATGCTCCCCATCGCCCTATTGGTCGATATCAGCACCATGGAACGCTTAATGTTGATCTTAACGCTGTTTATCGTGTTAATTGTAGAGCTATTAAATTCTGCTATTGAAGCCGTTGTTGACCGTGTTGGCAGTGAGATCCATCCCCTGAGTGGTCAAGCAAAGGATATCGCCTCTGCTGCGGTGTTCATGAGTTTAGCGCTCTGCGGGATCACTTGGCTCGTGCTGTTATTACCGCGCTTGATATAATCCTTTGTGCGCATTAACACTGATTTAGGTCATTAAATTCGCTGATAAAAAACGCCTTTAGGAATTATCCCAAAGGCGTTTTTTATCCAACTCAACAAATTTAGTTATCTTCGATTACGAGCTTATCCGCTAAAAAACTTATCGCCTGCTTAATTTGCTCTAGTCTGTCATTTTCAGCCCAATAGGCGACATACACACTGCGTGAAATCGCACTCGCCCCCGCGACCAAATTCAGTTCGCCTCTTTGAAGCAAAGGCTGCACCAAATGCTCGGGTAAAAATGCGCAGCCGCCGTTATTTAAGATAAAATCTAAGGCGATTCGAGCCGAACTGGTATGTAAAGTTGGCACAGGTAAAGCCGCATATTCCTGCGCATGAATAATATTAAAGGCCGTCCCCCAATCGACTTTGACATATTGTCCAGCTTGCACCTTATTAACGGACACATCCCGGGATTTAGATACCAGCAGCAAATTGATTTGGCCTAATTGGATTAATTCAAATTGGTCAAGTTTGGGTGGATCAAAAGAGATCGCCAGATCGAGAGTCCTATCCATCAATTGCCGTGTCATTACGGTGAGTGGCAAAACCTCGGTCCGCAATGCAACCCCAGGAAGTCCCACATGCAGATGCTGTAAATACCGCTGTAAATAGGCATCCCAAATATTGGGGCCCGCGCCAATCGCTAATTGAGTCGATTGTAACTGACTAAGCGAAACATCCTGCTTGGCGCGCTCCCATGCTGTCAATACCGCTTCCGCATGGCCCAACATCCGTTCCCCAGCAGGGGTCGGCTGAATATTATTTCGTTGGCGCTCAAACAAGGCAACACCAAGAATGCTCTCAAGCTGTTTAACTCTAAAACTTACCGCACTACGGGTAAGGTAGAGGTTTTCCGCTGCCTTACCAAAATGGCGGGTACGAGAGACTTCCAGAAAGGTCTTTAGTAAATCGGTATCCATAAAAATTCTTGACCAACATAGGCAAATTTTTTTGATTTATAAATCAATAATACTAGCCAATACTCCACTTGCAAATCTTTGTATACCAAAATCTAGAAGGTAACAGCCATGTCTGAACAGTCTTTTTCAAACGCTAACAGGGGTTCTGAGACGCTGAACGGCTCAGCTGCCAGTTTTGTATCTCACAAACGCTTTTACGACGATACTAATTTCCCCAAAGGTTTTAAGCGCAGTGGCGACTTCACAAGTAAAGAAGCCGAACTGCTCGAATTACATGGTCATGCCATGAAAAACCTTGCTGAAGGCAAAACACTCCCAGTGACCGCCGACGAAGCACAATTTGTCGAAGTCATCAAAGGAAACATCGCTCCGAGTAGCTTGTTAGAGCAGATCTGGTTAAAGTACCGCAAACTCGCCCGGGGTAAGCCCTTTTATGCAGTGGTTGGCACGGTTCATTTACCAGCAACCAAACCTGAGGTTGAGCCAGAAGCGGCATTCGATGTAGATGTGGATGTTGAAATTGAAGATGATGTTCAGGATGAAGCTGAACCCGAGGACAAAGCATGAAAATGAAGGTTTGCGATTAAATGCGTGGTTGGATTTTATATAAAGAAACCGCGACTCAGCTAAAACCTGAATGGTATGAAATCGAACGTCTGTTGGCGGCAGCTAAGGCCGACAATATTGAATTAGCCGTTTATGCGCCGGATGAGTTTGATCTCACCGTGACGAGAGAAGATAACAAAAGTATTTTGTTAAATGGACAACCCGTTGAATTGCCGGATTTTATCATTCCGCGCATGGGTTCTGGCACCACCTACTTTGCGTTGGCAATCATTCGCCATTTAGAACGCTTAGGGGTGTATTGTTTAAATCCTTCAAAAGCTATTGAGATTGTTAAAGATAAGCTCTTCTCCCAGCAATTGTTGGCCGAGAAGAATTTACCTACGCCAAAAACCATGTTGGTCAAATTCCCGGTTGATATTGATCTGGTTGAGCGCCATTTAGGTTTTCCCGTAGTGATTAAAACGCTCTCAGGCTCTCAAGGCAGTGGTGTATTCTTATCACACAAAGCCCGTGAGTTTGATGACTTAATGCAACTAATCGAAGCGACTAATAAAAACGCCAACATTATTTTGCAAGAGTTCATTGCCAATAGTCATGGCCGCGACTTGCGAGTCTTTACTATTGGCGGACGCGTTGCAGGCTGCTATGAGCGACGTGGGCAAGAAGATAGCTTTAAAGCTAATGTCAGCGCGGGTGGCTCGGCGAGGCCCTTTGAAATCACCCCTGAAATCGAATGGCTCGCGACGCAAACCGCCAATATTCTCGATTTAGATGTGGCAGGTATCGATTTATTGTTCGATAACGGCCATTACAAAATCTGCGAAGCCAACTCATCACCTGGGTTTGAAGGATTAGAATCGTGCTTAAATGTGGATATTGCTGCGCAAATTTTGCACTTTATCCGCATCCGTTTAGGCATGTTTAACAAGGACGAGAAAAGCAGCGAGCCAACATCGGCCGCTAACACGCATAACAATTGATGCGGTCTCGTTAAGCTCTTATCGGCGGATCAGTCTCTACTGGGCCGTTTTTTTAGGCTTTACGACATATTCCCGTCACTAGGGCGTGTTGACGTTTCAGGGTTATTTTTGCAGTAATGTGGCTGGCTTTTATGCAAGGCAAAGTCCGTACAGTGTAGTTATTCTACATAAATGGACGATAACGCAGTAGAAAAGCCAGCCAAATGCTGCCCGAAGGGTTCGTCTGGCAAGCCCTTGCTCTTACTTTCTGTCATAAGAGCCGCTCGTCATTTGAGTAAACTACACATCATTCCTCCTTTCGCGAGCACGTACTTGCCAGAACGAACAAAATCTAATCTCGAAACGTCAACACACCCTAATCACCAAGATGTAAATTACTGTGATCCCTCCCTCAAGCCTGCAATACCAAAGCGATTAACCATACAACTTTTGTTTTAAATCACGAAAATTCACACTTTCCAAAACATTTTATTCACATTTAAAGATTTACTGATACACTCCAAATGTTCATAACTTATGGCACTTAAGTCTGATGTTATCGCTGGATATAATAAGAAGAATACTGGAGTAGCGTTGATTTCCACTCGTCTAACCCCCTTAGTGATCGCCCTTCTCACTTGCACTCCTGTGCTGGCGGGCGAATTCAGCTTGGAGCTAGGGGGATTTTATTCGCAGTCAGATACCAATATGGAAGTGACTAACCCGAATACCGCGAGTAACTTCACCTTAAACTATGAGTCCGATCTGCAACTGGCCGAAAACGAATTTTTGCCCTTTGTTGAGCTAAATTATCACTTCAACGAACGCCATCATCTTTACCTCGACTGGAAACAACTACACCGCACAGCCGAAACCCAAGCCCTTTCCAAACCCTTCCAAATTGAAATTAACGATACAATTTACGATATTAAAGCAGGCGGAAAACTCAGCTCCACCTTAAATATCGATATTCTACGTGTTGGTTACGGTTTTGATGCAATTCAAGGCAGTAACTATGATGTTGGTTTGTCTCTTGGTTTACACACAATGTTTATCAAGACAGGATTTGAAGGCATTATCGGCGTCTGTAAAGCCTCTGAGTTACTGAATAATGTCTGTGCGAGCCAGGCAATACCGCAAATTGTCGATGAGAATATCACTGCACCACTGCCGGACTTTGGCGTCTATGCTAATTACGAATTTATTTCTGGATGGGATTTAACCACTCACGCCCAGTATTTCTATATCAACCTCAATGATGTCAAAGGCGAGTTGGTTGATATTAAATTAGGCATAGATGCGCAAATTACTCCCAATTGGCGTATGAGTGTTGCCTATAACTATTACAAAGTTGACGTCGATATCGCACAAAAGTCCCCAAATAAAGAGACTCAAATTGCCGATTACAATATTTACTACAGTTTTATCGGCCCCATGCTTTCTGTTAGCTACACCTTCTAGTTAACCTGAACTCGGGATAACCAGTGTCGAAAAAATCTAAATTTAACAAACTAAATCAATGCTATAAATGATTCTTTTGAAAAGAAAAATCTTTTTTCTAACGGAATGCGCAGATTTTTGCGCATATCAAGGCGCTCAGTCTTATGCCATAGCGCGCTATGGTGAGACAGAGCAATGCAGAGAGGCGCCCGAAAAGATGCCTATTCAGCGGCTCTGCTTATCCCGAGCTCAGGTTAATTAATTGAATAAACATAAAAAAGGACGCAGCAGCGTCCTTTTTACCTTAATCGGAATTACTTTTTACGGCCATCCTGCTCACGCTTAGTCTTAAAATCCGATGCTTCTAACCAATGCGGCCAATCTTTACCATTGGCTAAGGTGGTTAACATACTCGCCATCAGATCTAAATCCTGCTTCACCCCTTCGAGGGTCCAGTTAGGATCATAATCATCGGCTCCTTTATGGTATTTATGGGCGATGTAGTCAGGATCCGTATCCCCAAGGCTCATAAATAACAAGCCGGGCACGCCTTGCTGGGCCAGAGCGAAGTGGTCCGATCTAAACATCAAACCATTTTGCGGTCTAGGATCAGCCTTGACAACCCGTCCCTGTGCCTTGGCGGCCTTATCTAAATAACCTTCTAACTCAGACACGCCCTCACCATAGCGCAGAATATATTCTACCCCTTGGTTCATATTCATGCCGTCGATATTTAAAAAGGCGACAATGTTTTTGGTCGGTACACTGGGATGCTGAGCAAAATGCTGAGCACCGATCAGCCCTGTTTCTTCGGCGGTAAAGGCACTAAACAGAATCGAGCGCTCAAGCGGCGCCGTTTTTGCTTGTTTGGCAAAGTAACGCGCAAGCGCTAACACACCTGCCACACCACTGGCATTATCGACCGCGCCATTAATGATTTCCGGTTTACCGTCTTCTATCACTGTACCTAAATGATCCCAATGGGCATGCATCATCACCACCTCATCAGGGCGGCTTTTTCCAGGTAATAGTGCCGCCACATTGTGGGATTCGGCGCGTTCAATCGTATTGTTTAAACTGACATTCGCCTTGAGTTTTAAGGGAATTGCCTTAAAGTTTGGCTTAGCGGCTTGTTGCTTTAAGGTATCAAAGTCCATACCAGCCTTAGCAAAAATCTTTTTGGCGACATCATGTTGCACCCAACCCATCACGCCAACCTGCCCTTGATTATTGTTGGCATCGATGAGGGTAAACTTGGTACCTGTGTTAGAGTTTTGCACGACACCCCAGCCATAGGCTGCGGGTTCAGTTTCATGCACAATAAAAACAGCTTCAGCGCCTTGACGCGCGGCCTCTTCGTATTTGTAGGTCCAGCGGCCATAGTAGGTCATGGCATTGCCTTTAAAGACCTTGGGATCTTGAGTTGCAAAACCAGGGTCATTGACCAGCACTATCACGGTTTTACCTTTTACATCGAGTACCTGATAGTCATTCCAACCATATTCAGGCGCATTAATGCCATAACCGACAAACACTACATCGCTATTACTGAGGTTGACTTTATCGCTAATTCTCTGGGTTCTGGCGGTAAATTCACTGCCATTGACAAACTTAAGTCCGCCGATATCGAGTTGCATATTTTGATCGGCGGTGATTTTCGCCAGCGGTACCGCCTGCAAATAGCTGTCGCCAAATCCCGGCTTGAGCCCCATCTCTTTAAAGGCTTTCTCAAGGTAATCGATGGTCAATTGCTCACCTTCGGATAAGGGCGCACGGCCACCAAAGGCATCACTGGCTAAGGTTTTGACATCAGTACGATACTGATTCAAATCTAGGCTGTCGCTGAAGGAAGAGGCAGCCATTGCAGGTAGTGAAAGTAAGGAACCTAGGGCACCAGCAAGGATGAAATTTTTCAAGACTTTCTCCCAAGTTATTATCATTATTTAATTTTAGCGATAAACTCTATCATATCCCCCCAAGCTTGTGGCAGGTAATTGCCCCAGCTTTTGGGCTTTTGTTGTAACGGGATTTGACGAGCCATATTGTTATCCATGTGTGATATGCATGGTTTATCGGATTATTTTTACTGGAATTTATCCATGTCACGAGATTTATTACAAACCGCAGCCTTGAATCTTAAAAAAGCGGTTCCCTTAATGCTCAAGCATCAAATTCCCACAACGCCAATCAATTATGCTCTGTGGTATACCTACGTGGGGGAACAAAACCCAGCGTTAAACGCCCAGCTCGATACGGTTATCGCCCACTACAACACTTGCCCACCAGTGAGCAGTGAGTTGTTGTTTCGCCAGTATGTCGCCGATCCTGTTGAGCTTGATGTGCGTGATATGAGGCTTAATCTAGAGGCCATGGCCACAGAGCTGTCGCAATCGATTCGGGATACTAATCTTGATGCAGCCGACTTCCAAAGCTGTATTAATAATAACTTTGCCAAGCTCAATGGTGTCGAAGAAGGCACGCTCAGTGTTGAGCAAGTGCTCGATTTAGTCCGTAATTTGGTGAAGGAAGCCGACAATATTCGCTCAAGCACCGAGTTTTTTACGACCCAATTGCAAAAAGCCCAAACAGAGATTGATGCGTTAAAACAAAAGCTTGAAAAAACAGAAAAAGATGTACTTTACGATGCGCTCACTGGCTGTTTAAACCGCCGCGCCTTTGATGCCGATATCGCAGGCATGTTGGCACAGGCTCCCGAGGGCACCTGTCTTATCTTGGTCGATATCGATCACTTTAAGGCCTTTAATGACAACTATGGTCACCAGCTTGGCGACCAAGTATTAAAGGTCGTTGCAAAGCGTTTGCAGGAAGCCTGCCGAGATGGCTGTAAGCTGTACCGCTTTGGCGGTGAAGAATTTGCCATTTTAGTGCCAAAGAGCCAATTACGAATCACCAGGCAACTGGCTGAAGCCATGCGCCGTGGGCTTGAAAAACTCAGCATCAAGGATCGACGCAAAGATCAACGTATCGACAATATCACCGCCTCCTTTGGTGTATCTCAGTGGCAAGAAAGACAATCAGTAATACAACTTATTGAAAATACAGATAAGTTGCTTTATGAGGCAAAACGTCTAGGCCGTAATAGAGTGATGCCAATAAACAATTAATGCTGACATTAAGGCAGAGCCTTCAGCTCTGCCCTAATTGATTTGCCAATTTTTTAGTTACCAGTCAACCTGCCCATTGTAGCGAGTAACTCAAGCTATCAACTCGAATGTTCAAGCCACTTTTGGCTCCAACGTCCTATCGACTGTCGCCCCTTCGGATTGAGCTGCAGTTTCTGGCTCGACCGGGATAGCCTGTACCACAAAACGCAGTTCCGCCCCACCTTGCAGCACATCGAAGGGATAGCAAGTGATCAGGGTTAAACGATTATCCTCACTTGGCGCCATCAACTCAGTTTGCGACTCATGCACCACTTGGGTCGCCACCACTTGGTAAACAATCTCCCTGCCCGCTGCGGTTTGCAGCGCTAGGCGACGCCCGACGCTGATACCATTTAACATCGCAAAATGCGTATCCCTGTGCCCTGCAATCACAGTATTACCTTGCGCGCCAGCGGGCGCACTCGACAGCACTAAAGCTGGCCCGAAGGCCAAGTTACGGCCAGATGCGCCCGCCAGCACATATAAGCTGTCGTTGGATGCCGGACCATCGAAGTGATTCGGTCTTTTAGCCTGCTCGATGGAGAGCTTAGCCACGGGATAGGTATCGGCCCAGGACCAAGGTTTATGGGACTGACCATCGATTAAGGTTTTAGCCCAAGCTTGTTCAATCAAATATTGGGCAAAGTGTGCTTTCGCTTGCATATAGAATCCTTTTCCAAACAACGTGATGCCGATTAATACCAATCCCACCAGCAACCCTATTTGTATCTGTTGAGTCACGCGCATACTCATGGACATGACTCAAGTGTGTAGCGCTAATGACAGCGCGCGTTGCTGCCGCTGCTGGCGACGAATCGACAGCGCCAACATCAAGGCAAGCAGTAACACGCCGCCCCCTAAGAGCATGTCGAAACGGCTCGAGGTCGATGTTTGTGGTAGAACCCCCATTGGCTGCCAACCCAAGGGTAAATGCTGGCGCACCACCGCATCTCGGCTTATCGCATTCGTGGTGATGGGGGTTAAATCCACCGCGACCAAGCTGGTATAGGGGCTGACTAAGTGATAATTCAGCGACAGCGCCGTGACCTGCTCTTTGACCTTGTCATCGTTAGCGCCGTTTTTACTCAACTCTAAGGCCGCAATCTGTTTGCGCGCCCAGAGTAAATCGAGCCCCGCCGCAGGCTGCGCAGCATCAGTTACTGAATGGCTTGCGTCATTGGCTTGCAAAGATAACGACTGTTGCCAGTTTTTATGGCCCTGACGACCGGAGATCACGAGTTCCTCAGGGTCACGTGGGTGGCGCTTTAGGCTGATCAATACCGGTTCACCGCGGTAAAGATCGGGGATTGGCGCTGGCCAGTAGTCAGGCACAGATCCATCGTCAAAGCGCACCTGTAAATCGGTGAGTACCGGATACTGGATTTTGGCCAGCAATTGGCTGATCTTTTGCTCCACTTCATCCACATCACCAATGTAAGTAAAAGTGCCACGCCCAAGTTCAGCCGCACGCTGCATAAAATGCGAGTTCGGCGCCGAGCCAATGCCTACGGTGAAAAGACGGTTGTCGCCAATTTGATTGCGGATTAACTCAAATAACGCCGACTCACTGCCGACGGAGCCATCGGTCATAAAGATCACTTGTCTTAGCGACTTATCCTCAGCCGACGCTGTGTTAAACGCCTGTCTTGGCAGCGCGGCATTTAAAGCCAGCGCCATTTCGGTGCCGCCATCGGCCTGCAAACGATTCACAAACTGACGCGCCTTGTCCAGATTAGTTGCTGTCGCGGGCAGCGGTGTTGGCGATAGTAAAGACACATCGGAGTTAAATTCGATTATGTTAAAACTGTCCTGTGGCCTTAAACCGCGCAGCGCATAACGCAGGGCATTTTTCGCCTGAATAATGGAATCTCCCGCCATCGACCCCGAAGTATCAATCACTAAAATAAGCTCACGGGGCAAGTTCAGTTGTTCACTGGCCTCGACTTTGGGCGGCAGAACCATCACTAAGCTGTAGTTATCTGTATTGCTACTATTACCAGTTGGACCTGTATCCGCACTCGCATTGTCGTCCTGTGCCGTATGGGTTTTGCCCGCTTGGTTGAATACCCAAGCCACGGGACTATTGCCCTGCTTAAGACGCCATTGCAGCACAAAGTCACGATTGGCGGGCACGCGATTAGCTAAGGCCGCCGTCAGTTGCCCCTGTTTTTCCGCTATCGTAATGGGATGATACGGACTCACCACGGCTGATTTGTCCACCCCTTCACCGAGTTTGACCTTAATATCGGCCTTTAGCACAGGGTCTGCCTCGCTATTGGCGTTGCGGATCGGGGCGATAATCCGGTCGGCATCGAAGACTTGGCTGCTGGTTATACGCTCACTCTGGTTCCCACCGAGTGTTAGGCCTGAAATATAGCGCGGCGCTACCACCAGCGGAAAACGTAGGCTAAAGAGACCATCTTCATAATGAATGGTTTCTTGATAGCTGATTTCGACCACCAACTTTTCATCGGGTGCGAGGTTGGCGACTTCGGTAGTGAACATATTGGGCCGTTCTTGACTGACTAAACTGGCGCGTTTTCCTTCGGCTTTGGCCTGTTCAAAAATCTGCTTTGCTTGCTGTTTTAGGTGAATTTGACCTTCGATGATCCGCTCACCGATATGTAAACGCAGTGAGTCTACTGCCGCCTCATTGGGTAAAGGGAACAGATAGCGGCCATTGAGGACAAATCCCGTTTGATTACTGAACACCTGCTTTACGCTCACCCTATTGGTTAACCCAGAGACCTGCATCGACACTTGCGTGTCCACGGGTAAAGATGGCATTAAACGGCCGCTGGCGGTTTGATACACCAACATCCCTTGGGTGACATCATCGAAACTAAAAGCTGGCAATGTGCTCGCCGTGTGTTCTTCGAAGGTCGCCGCAATATTTTGTGGTGCCGATAATGTGCCCACACTGTTTGGTGAAGCTAACACCGCAAAGGGGAGCCCCCAACAGATGGAGGCGCCGATCATTAGCATCGCCAGTGTTTGACAAACTTCTTTTACCCTTTTCCCTGTGATCATCACAAAGGCTCCTGATCTTGATTGAATACGATTGATATTGTTGAATTATTCGGTCACGCGGCTCGCCATCAGCCCTTGGTTAGGCTGCATGGTCAGAGTGACTCGGCGATCGAACACATCGGATTCACTGTCTTGCTGATCATTGAGTGGCATTCCGGCGCCGAAGGCTTGGGTGGTGATCCGCTCGGGGGCTACGCCTTGTTTAATCAAGTAGCCCCGCACTTCTAACAAACGTTGCTCCGAGAGCGCTTGGTTGTAGGCCAGATCACCGCGGCGGTCGGCATAACCTTTCAGCTCGAGATTGGACTCGCTCAAGCGCTTCATCACCTTGGCGACATTGTCTAATTGGGGCAAAAAATGGCTTTCAAGCTCCGCAGAGCCAGTACGAAACTGCACATTCATACCCAGCGCCAATTCACTAAACAGTTGTTGTTGCTCGGCGAGCAGTTCATCGAGTTGCTTTTGGGTTAAGGCGTATTCGACGGCGCGTTGCTCGCTAGCCTGTTGTTTGGCCGATAAGCTCGTCAATTGTTGACGCTGCAAGGCAATATGTTGTTGCTGAGTTTTAACCGTGTCGGTATCAGATACCGACTGGCCGATTAAGGTGCCAGTAAATCCGCCGATAATGGCGCCAACGGGGCCGCCCACTAGGGCGCCAAGTAGCGCTCCGCCGCCAAGACCTATCAGCGCTTCGCCGTCATCCTCCTCTTGCTCAATCATTAGCTCTGTCTGTGGCTCTATGAGCAGAGGTTGATTTTGAAGCGACACCTTTGCCGATACATTGGCGATGGGCGCGGCGAACACACTTAGGATCAACATATTAATTAGCGTCTTTTTCATCATCTCATTCCTTTTGATTTGTGCTGCGTTTACCCGCCTAAGTCATTAGCGCGGCGGGTAAAACGGAATGAGCGTATTAAACACAAGTGCCATGGCATAAGCGGGGATGGAAAATGGCAATGCGACTATCAATTGTGGCAACAAAATGGCAATTGCATTCGGGAGCTTTTCTCAGAAATAAATTCCTGTATAGTCACGAAAACTTATCCCCAGCAGTCAATAGGAAGATGGCTAAATGAAACGTATCGCCATTGTGGAAGATGAAGCGGCCATTCGCGAAAATTACAAGGATGTGTTGCAGCAACACGGTTACAGTGTGCAAACCTATGCCGACAGGCCATCGGCCATGTTGGCATTTAATACCCGTCTGCCGGATTTAGCCATTATCGATATTGGCCTTGGCAATGAGATTGACGGCGGTTTTATGCTGTGTCAGTCCCTACGCGCCATGTCAAACACTCTGCCGATCATCTTCTTAACCGCGCGGGATAGCGATTTTGATACTGTGTGCGGCCTGCGTTTAGGCGCCGATGATTACCTGAGCAAAGAAGTGAGCTTCCCCCATTTGACCGCTCGTTTAGCAGCGCTGTTTCGCCGCTCTGAGTTAGCCACCAGCCAAACATCGCAGGAGAATTTACTGGAGCGCGGACCGCTCACCATCGACGCCAATCGAATGCTGGTTTCTTGGAATCAGATCCCGATAGAACTCACAGTCACCGAGTTTTGGATGGTGCACGCCCTTGCCAAACACCCGGGGCACGTCCGAAGCCGCCATGAGCTGATGCAGGAGGCAAAGATTTTTGTCGATGACAGCACTATTACTTCCCATGTGAAGCGCATCCGTAAGAAGTTTATGGCCGCCGCGCCCGAATTTGATTGTATTGATACCGTTTACGGCATGGGCTATCGCTGGGACAGCCTAGCCTAAACCATGCCAAGTAGCAGATTAGCCAGCATTCTATGACACGTTTTCCCTTCGGTCTTCGCACTAAAGTTATTGGCCTCAGCCTGTTTTTACTCTGCCTACCTTGGCTGGGGTACCAATATGTGTGGGAGATGGAAAAATACCTGCGCCACGGTCAGGAACGCACCTTAGAGGGCACCACCCAAGCCTTAGCGACCGCACTGCACGAGCGCCCCAAGCTGTTCGACGGTCAGGCGAGCTTTTTAAAGCAGGTGGAAAAGAGTCGCGATCTCTATGCTTACCCCTTAGCGGGCGCGATTCTGCTCGATGGCAAACTCAATGAATGGCAGGAATATCAGCACAGATTTATCCAGTACGGTGAGGCGAATCTCATCATGCGTGCCGATCCCAGCACGCCGCTCACCTTAAGTTTTACCCATATGGTGGGTCAGTACGATGGTTATCTGTATGCCTTTTTTCAGGTGGTCGATCCCAATGTGGTGTTTCGGGGTAAAAATGCCTTAAGCGTCGATAGAAACGATCACCTGTCGATTGCGACCCTTGCTCCCGACAATAAATTTAAGCGTTATATCGTGGCTACGACCCAGCCCGGTTGGATCAGTGCCTTCGAGCTGCCCGCAAATCCTAAACAAACCGTGCCAGTGACACCCGAGGTGCGTATTCAAGGGCAATGGGCCACCACGGATGTGGGCTACAATATCGAACTGCGTATCCCCTTGGATATGGTGGGCAGCAAACTAGGATTTGCCATTGCCGATGTCAACGACAGCAAATACCGTGATGTGACCGCAGTGGTTGGCACCTCAGCCTTAGATACCGTCGACAAGCTGGGCACAGTGTTGGTGCCCTCACCCGAAATTGAAAGTATTATCAAAGGGATGAGCCACTACAGCTCGCGTATTTGGGTAGTCGATAAACACGGCCGTGTGCTCGCGAAGTCTGGCGATATCCGTGACAGCAACAGTGTGTGGACGCGCACCCTCGATGATGAAAACAGCGACTCGATGTGGCAACGTTTTCAGCGCGACTACCTGCACCCTCTCTACTATAAAATCCTCACTAAACCGCCGAAGGATTTTATCGATTCCCTACAGGACTCGACCGAGCTAGACGGTAGCCATATTCAAAAGGCACTTGCGGGACAACAAAGCTCGACCTGGCGACTGACGCCAGACAATAAGGCTGTGGTGTTGGCGGCCGCCAGCCCCATTTGGATTGATAACAATGTGATGGGCGCCGTGGTGGCCGAAGAAACCACCCACGGTATTCGCACCCTGCGTAACCGTGCGCTGGAAAAACTGTTTAACGTGATCCTGACTATTATGAGTATGGGCACCTTAGCGCTGTTTTTCTTCGCCTCAAGTATTTCGAATCGTATCCGCAAACTGCGCGATGAAGCCGAGAATGCCATCGACAGCCAAGGCCGGGTACGGAACCATTTAAAACCCTCCAAGGCGCGGGACGAGATTGGCGACTTATCCCGCAGTTTTGCCAGCATTGTCGGTCGTTTGGGTCAATACACTCATTATTTAGAGAATATGTCGTCACGCTTATCCCATGAGCTACGTACTCCTGTTGCTGTGGTGCGCTCCTCTTTAGAACACTTAAATCTGCAAACCTTAGATAAAGACACCCAAAAATATGTCGACCGCGCCCAAGAAGGGGTAAGCCGTTTAAGCATGATTTTGAACAATATGAGTGAGGCAACGCGCCTCGAGCAGAGCTTAACTCAGGCAGATGTGACTAAGTTCCCGCTATCCCAAGTGGTGAGCGGTTGTATGCAAGGCTATCAAATGACCTACCCTGAGCAGCAATTTAGCGTCAAAGTGCCCGAGCAACCTTTGATGATGCAGGGCGTGCCCGAATACATCGCCCAATTGATGGACAAGCTTATCGCCAACGCCATCGAGTTTTGTCATCAAGGCAGTGCGATTGAAGTGACTCTCACCCAAGTTGGCAAACAAGCCACATTGCTTATCAGTAACTTAGGGCCGCAGTTGCCAATCGATATGTCGGAGCAGATCTTCGATTCCATGGTTTCTGTACGAGTCAATCAAGCCCAAGATAAACCTCACCTTGGCTTAGGTTTATATATTGCGCGGCTTGTGACCGAATTCCACCAAGGGAAAATTTTGGCCCGTAATCGCAGTGAGAACGATGGGGTCGATATTCTGGTCACCCTGCCGCTTAGCTAATACAAAGACTTACAACTTGAGGCAAACTCATCTGTTTGCCTCCTGCCATTTTCACGGGCAGATGCTAAGATGACGGCCATCACAATGGATAACAACATAAAAACTGACTTGCCAAGGTAAGCCCTATGACAGATAAACATCAGCTAGCCACCCAAATCGTCAGCGTCGGTCGAGATAAAAAATGGACCAAGGGTGTGATTAACCCGCCCATATTTCGCGCATCGACTATCGTCTTCGACACCATGGAAGATATGCGTCACGCCGCCAAAAACAAAACCAATGGCGAAATGTTTTACGGCCGCCGAGGCACCCCGACCCACTTTGCGTTTCAAGCGGCGATCAGTGAGCTCGAAGGTGGCGTAGGTACGGCGCTGTATCCCTCGGGTGCGGCAGCGATTAGCGCGGCTTTATTATCGTTTTTACAGGCGGGCGATCACCTGTTGATGGTCGACAGTGTGTACGAGCCGACCCGCGATCTTTGCAGCCATATTCTGGCTGGCTTTAATATTGAGACCACCTATTACGATCCCCTGATTGGTGAAGGTATTCGCGCGCTTATCCGCCCCAATACTAAGGTGCTATTTTTGGAGTCTCCCGGCTCCATCACCATGGAAGTGCAGGACGTCCCTACTCTATGCCGTATCGCCCATGAACACGGATTAGTGACTATTCTTGACAACACTTGGGCATCGCCAATCAATAGCAAGCCCTTCGAGATGGGTGTCGATGTGTCGATTCAGGCTGCAACCAAATATATCGTCGGTCACTCTGATGTAATGATTGGCACCGCGACCGCCAACGAAAAGTACTGGCCGCAGCTGCGTGAGCGCAGTTATTTATTGGGGCAAACCACCTCCCCCGACGATGTGTATCTCGCCACACGCGGATTACGCACCCTAGGCGTGCGCATGGCGCAGCATGAAAAAAATGCCCTTAAAGTGGCTAACTGGTTGAAAACGCGCCCCGAGGTTGACCATTTACGTCACCCCGCCTTTGATACCTGCCCAGGACATGCGTTCTTTAAACGCGACTTTAGCGCATCAAATGGCTTGTTTTCCTTTGTATTAAAGCAAGGGGATCAGGAGGCGGTCACCGCACTTGTTGAAAATATGCAGCATTTTAAAATGGGCTTTTCTTGGGGCGGTTATGAGAGTCTGATCCTAGGGATTTTCGGAATTGAAAAAATCCGTAGCGCCACTCAATGGGATGCAAGCAAACCATTGATCCGTGTGCATATTGGCCTAGAAGATCCCGATGATTTAATTGCCGATCTCAGCGCAGGCTTCGAGCGCTTTAATGCCGTACTTGCTGCCAAGGCCAAATAAGGCTTAAACAACTTATATGTTAAACAATGAAGGCGGGAATTATCTCGCCTTCATTTTGCCCCGCCTTCGTTTAAGCCCACCTTATTTTGACTTCGGCTTTACCCACTTTTACTATTTTGGCTGCGCCGCACTTATTGCGGGGTCAACCCACGCCTGAGAGCCGTATAAAGGCACGGTCGATAAGGCATGCTTGTGGCTGCCATTAGTCTCTTTGGTTGAATAAGACAAATACAACAGGGTTTGATTGGGCGCATCGTAAATTCGGCGCACTTTTAAAGTTTTAAATAAGATACTTAAGGATTCGGTAAAGACTACTTCGCCGTGTTTGCTCTTATCGATTTTGGCGATATCGGCGGCGGAAATCGGCCCCGTTTGACGGCAGCTAATGCCCATATCGGAGGGATCGGCAAAATCAAGATTCGCTTCGATACGGCTAATATGGCAGGTCACACCGGGGATTTTCGGGTCTTGCTTGGCATCGATAATCACGTCTTTCGTGGTAAATAAACCGAGGCTCACTTTGCCCACATCATCACCACAGCCCGTGAGCAGTGTCCCCGCCAACGTCACGGCCAGCAAAGACATTAAAGCCTGATTAACTTTCTTCATCTGTTTATCCTTATTCATCATCCTATTGAGCAAAACGCTTTTGTGCCCAGCGCGTTAAGCCAGCCGTCACCGAACCAAAGTGATCCCCAACCACCACAGGCGTATTGGGATAAAGGCTAGTGATTTTAGCGTAAATTGCTGGGCTTCGTGCGGTACCGCCCGTCACATAAATCACATCGGGTTGGCACTCATAGGTTCCAGCCTCGACAGCCAGTTCTTCTGGTGCTAATCCATTGCCAGCAAGACTCTTGGCCGCCTGAGTCAGTGCTTGGTGCATTAAGGCTTCTATCTTAGTCAATGACGGTTCAATGGCATTTTCAAAACAATCGCGACTCACTTCAACATTGAGCTTGGCCTCAATAAATTCCAATGAACTTTCAGTTGTTTGGGCCTCAGACAAGGCTATTTTAGCTCGCTCGGCTAAACGTACAATTTGGTAGCTTAACTGTTGTTGCTGCACTTTGAGCAATCTTTTTAATAAATGTGGCTGCTCAGCGTCTTTGATCAGTTCATCTATCAACTTGCGAGTGCTTAAGGTGGCAAACTCACGCTGGGCACTGATATCGTTTACTGCCACCGCATTCCAAAAGGGATTACTCGGCATAGGTTTACCATTACTCATCAGCGAACCTAAACCAAAGTGCGGCATAAAGGCATTCATCGCCAATGCGATATCCAGATCGTTACCACCAATACGCTGGCCGCTGTGGCCAAGACAATCGGCACTGCGGTCGAAATTCGCCTGATGCTTAGGCCCCATTTTAACTACAGAACAGTCGGTGGTACCGCCACCGACGTCGACTACCAGTACGGTTTGATCGGATTTGAGGCTGGCTTCATAGTCCATACCCGCGGCAAGCGGCTCAAACAGAAATGCCACATCGACAAACCCCGCCCGTTTCGCGGCTAAGGTTAAAATGGCCTCGGCTTGGCGGTTGCTCTCTTCACCACCAATACCCTGAAAGTTCACCGGGCGACCAATCACTGCATGGGTAATGCTGGCTTCGCCTGCGGATGTTACGCCCTTTTCGGCGAGTACGGCTTCGGCGCGCATTTTAATGTACTGCATCATTAAAGTGACTATGTCTTCAAACAGGGCGACTTGCTCGGGTCTAAGGCCAGTTGCACCTAAAAAGGATTTTGGCGAACGGACATAAAAACCTTCTTCCGGCATTTCAAGATACGCGGCCACGGCCAGCTCACCCACAAACACCGCTGGCGTCTCGGCATCGAGATCTAATTCATGACGTACCATACGGGCGCGGCTTAATTGCGCGGCGCGCTTTTGGGCATAATCGGCTTTTAATTCTGTGGGAAGAGCGCGATAAACGGCTTCGGCAATTAACTCTCGGTCCATCGCATATAGCGTTGACGGTAAATAAGTTGAATCGGTGGATATTGGTAAGAGTGATACTTCATCTCCCTGCATGATCCCAACGGCACAGTTGGCACTGCCATAATCAAATCCAACAAACATCCGCTTACCTCTAAGTCATACCACAATAAAAAGCCGAGCACGTTAACACAGTTTGCCTCAATCCCAAAGAAAGCCTAGTGCATATCCTACCCTTTACCTTGTAAACTCGTGACTAGCCAACGTTAAGTTAAAGTCACATTTTTGTCACAATGGTCATCAATCTGACATATTCCGTTCGTATCTTTATGGACTTATGACTTTCGCCCGAAGGGGAATTTGCCTTTAAATCCCTTCATTTGTAGCAGTAAATCTGATTGCACTCCGATGTATGAATGCTATTGTATACTGCGCCATGACGCTTGCTTAAAGGAGCTGTGCAGTGTCCCCGAATACCGATAAACTGTCGATTGATAAAGAACTCTCTTGGTTGTCATTTAATGAGCGAGTGCTGCAAGAGGCCTGCGACCCCAATGTGCCGATTGTTGAGCGCGTGCGCTTTTTGGGTATATTCTCCAATAATATGGATGAGTTTTTCCGGGTGCGGGTCGCAGCAGTCAGGCGCTCTATATTACTGTCTTCCCTGCAGGAAGGGCGTAGTAATAGTCGTCACTTAATGGCAAAAATTCAATCCAAAGTGATGGCACTGCAGGAGCGTTTCGACAGTATCTATGCCGAGCTGATGCGCGAATTAGTTCGCCGTAATATATTGTTAATTAATGAAAAACAATTAAGCGACTTCCATAGTAACTGGCTTAAAAAGCATTTTCGCGATCATTTTAAACGCCATATAGCGCCGCTTATCGTCAATAACAATCGCGACCTCGTAAAACATATCAACGATGATGCAACTTACCTTTGCGTATGCTTATACACTAAGTTGCGCAGACAATATGCTCTCGTAGAGGTACCCACCAAAAATGTCCCGCGTTTTATTGAGTTACCAGCAGAGAAATCTAAAGCCAAAAAATACCTGATCCTGCTGGATAATATTATCCGCCACTGTGTGGATGAGTTGTTTGGACCGTTTTTTGAATACGATGCGATTGAAGTTTATTCGATGAAGCTCACCCGCGATGCGGATTTTGATATTACCGATGAGCTAGAACAAACTCAGCTAGAAAAAATGACCAAGGGTCTGAAAAAGCGCCTGACGGCTGAACCTGTGCGTTTGGTATACGACAAAGAAATGCCCGAACATATGCTTGAAATGCTGAAGGAAAATTTAAATATCAGCTCTACTGAATGTTTGATCCCAGGCGGGCGTTACCACAGTTTCAAAGACTTTATTGGCTTCCCCAACCCCAGCCGTGATTACCTCGAAAACGAGAAACTGCCCGCGCTAAATAGCTCGGGCTTTGGCCGCAGTGCCAACAGTTTCGATGCGATCAAAATGGGCGATATTATGCTTAATTATCCGTACCATAAGTTCTCCCACTTTACGGAAATGGTACGTCAAGCCGCCTACGATCCTGCGGTACGGTTTATTCGCATCAATCTGTACAGGGTAGCGAAAAAATCCCATGTGATGCAGTCACTTATCGATGCAGTCAAAAATGGTAAACAAGTCACTGCGGTAATAGAACTACGGGCTAGATTTGACGAGCAATCCAACATTGAATGGACGCGAGTACTCGCCGAAGCCGGCGTAAAGGTCCACCATGGGATCACCAGCTTAAAAGTACACTCTAAGTTGTGCTTAATTGGCCGTGAAGAGCAAGGCGAAATGAAGCTTTACTGCCATGTCGGCTCAGGCAACTTTAACGAAGGCACGGCACGGGTCTATACCGATTTGTCCCTCTTTACCGCCAATCAGGAAATCGCCCGCGAAGTGGAGCAAGTGTTCGACTTAATTGAACATCCCTACCGCCGTGATAACTTCCAGCATTTGATTGTGTCACCCTATGATGCGCGACAAAAGCTCACCCATTTGATTGATAAAGAGATTGTTAACGCCCAAAGCCATATTAAGGCGGCGATTACTTTAAAATTGAATAACTTACTCGATGAGTCTCTAGTACAAAAGCTCTATGAAGCATCGGCTGCGGGCGTCAAAGTCAAATTATTGATCCGCGGAATTTGCTCGCTGATACCGCAAATTCCGGGGATCAGCGATAACATCGAAGTCTACAGTATTGTCGACCGCTTTTTGGAGCACTCTCGGGTGATGCTATTTCACGCGGGTGGTGAAAATAAGTTGTTTATTTGCTCCGCCGATTGGATGAGCCGCAATATTGATAACCGTGTTGAAGTGAGCGTACCAATCTATGATCCGCGTCTAAAACAAATGGTGATGGATATTTTATCGTTACAATTCAACGATAATACTAAGGCTCGCATTATCAATAAGGAACAGAGTAATCCTTATCGTAATCGCGGTAATAAACGTAAAGTGCGTTCTCAAATTGCCATTTATCAATATCTGATTAATTATGAAAAGCGGTTACAGCAAGAATTAAACGCCCAACGGGAAGCTGCAAAGCTTGAAGCAGAGCAAGCACAAGCACTGACTCTCGATCCCGCATTACAGGCCAAAGCCAGCTAACGCTGGCTTTATTTTAGTCTCGATTGCCTAAGGATAATCCGATTGGTTGCCACACATTCACAGCCGCGACACTTTGTCGCCATCGACATGGGCTCAAACAGTTTTCACTTGGTTATCGCCCGAGAGCAAGACGGCAGTTTGCAGATATTACACAAAGAAAAACAGCAAGTTCAGTTAGCGACAGGCCTCAATGCGCAAAATATTCTCAGTGCTGATGCTATCGAACGCGGCCTAAATTGCCTACGGGACTTTAATCAGCGTTTTTCAAACCTCGACCAAGCACAGGTACGCTTAGTCGCCACCCACACCTTAAGAGTGGCTAAAAACCGTGAGCAGTTTATTGAGGCAGCGCTGCGTATTATGCCCTACCCAGTGGAGGTGATTTCTGGCCATGAAGAAGCGCGGCTCATTTATAACGGCATTGCCCAAAGCCAAGTACTTGGGAAACGTAATATCGTTATCGATATCGGTGGCGGCTCTACCGAAGTAGTGCTCGGGCAAAAAAATACCCCTACCCATTTATCGAGCCTACGCTGTGGCTGCGTGAGTTTTAATGAACGCTTTTTTATCGATGGCCAAATTACTCCAGCGTCGTTTCGCGGTGCGCAAAGCGCTGCCGACAAACAATTTGCTTCACTGTCGAAGGAATATTTCAGTGGCGATTGGGACTTAGTGCTCGGCAGCTCTGGCACCGTAAAAGCTATTTGCGAAGCAATCCAAGAAGAACATGGTGATGAAATCGTCACCCTCGCCCGCCTCAAACAATTAAAGCTGAAACTGATCAAGTGCGGACACATCAGCCAAGTGCACTTTGCCAATGTCGATGATAAACGCACGCCGCTAGTACCTGCTGGCCTTGCTATTTTAATCAGCTTTTTTAGACGTTTACCCATTGAGCAATTGGAGTTTAGTCCAGGCGCCCTGCGCGAAGGCGTGCTCTACGAATTAGCCAAAATCGGCCAATATCAAGACATTCGCCACCGCACCGTTGACAGTATTGCCCAGCTTTACCATGTGGATATGCCCCATGCGGCTAAAGTGCGTGACACCGCCATGGCGCTGTTTGAGCAAGTCGCCGATGAATGGGGATTAAGACCCCATGCACGCTTACTCTCCTACGCTGCGACCCTGCATGAAATTGGGTTACACATTAACTCCAAGGCATTACACAAACACGGTGCTTATATCATTAGTAACAGTGACTTACCGGGTTTTAGTGAAGCGCTGCAACAGGATTTAGCCAGACTAATCGCCAACCACCGTAAGAAACCCAATGAATTGCTACTGGCCGAATTAGAGCCTAGCCACAAACTCACCCTCATTCGTCTCGCCTGTCTACTGCGCTTGGCGGTGTTAGTGCATTTAGGCCGAATTGCCAAAGCCCTAGTGCTTGAGAAAATCCAAGTGGTTCCAGATGGCCTCATGCTAGTGCTCCCTAGCCACAAGCGTAAAATAAGTTTGTTTATGAAAGACTTGCAGCGAGAGCAAAAACAAATGGCAGCCCTAGGGATGCAGCTGCGTTTTGTTTCAAGCCTTGAGCAGCGCCAAGATAAACCGTAAGAAGTAAAAAGTGGCATGCTAAACAGCATCGCCAGTGAATAAAAGCATTTCATCCCTCAGAGACATTGAGAGCTCTAAGGGATGAACTGATAAATGCCTTATGCTATTTATCCCCCTTCCCTTGAGGGATCTCGAGGTTATCAAGCTCACAACCACAGCGATTACAGTAGGTTGCATCTAAATCATGACCCATTTTATGGCATTGATTACAAGTACGCAGATCCCTATGCCGTCCCGCTTCTTGGGAAATTTCTGCGGTTAAAATGCCCGTAGGGATCGCAATAATGGAGTAACCCAGCAACATGGTAAATGCGGCAATCGCTTGGCCTAGTTCGGTTTTCGGCGTGATATCTCCGTATCCTACCGTCGTGATGGTCACAATAGTCCAATATACTGATTTAGGAATAGAGCTAAAGCCATTCTCAGGCCCCTCAACGACATACATCACGGCACTTAATACCATGATGATTAAACTCACCGAAAAGAAAAATAGGAACACTTTACGGCTAGATTGCATCATCGCCTTAAGCAGCAAATTACCCTCGCTTAAGTAGCGCAGTAATTTAAGCACCCTAAAAATCCGAAAAAGTCGCAGCACACGAATCACTAAGGTGAAATTAGCTCCAGGAATAAAGAGCGCGAGATAACTAGGCAGTACCGATAATAAATCCACTAACCCATAAAAACTGCGGGCATACAGTACAGGATGGGTCGCGCAATAAAGCCTCAAACCGTATTCAACGGTAAAAATCAGCGTAAACACCCACTCTAACACCCGAATAATGTGTCCATAATCCCGATGAAACGCTTCAACTGTGTCAAGAAACACCAACGCCACACTCAGTACAATACAAATGATCAGACCAAGATCAAAATAACGGCCTGCGGGTGTATCGGTACCAAAAATAATGATGCGTAATTTACGTTTAAATGGGCTTTCAGTGTCCAGTTTTTCAAGCGAATGGTTTGACATAGGGGAAAACATCCTTGCGGTAAATAGCGTTATCTGCTCCTAATTGCCAAAGTCTGCCATGCAATTGCTACTCGCTCAAAATTATCTACTCACATTGGCAAAAATTTGCGGTATGATGCGCAAAAAAAGCGTTAACAGCGTCATTTTAGAGGAAGACATGCGCGTACCACTACTTTCAAAATCCATTACTGTGGCAATAACTCTCGCCGCACTGATTTCTCCCCAAGTGCTCGCCTCATCGAGTATTGGCAAAGTCGATTTAGTGGTAATCACTAAGTCTGAATCCAATATGGCCTTATTAAGGGATGGCAAAGTCCTGAAACAATACCGCATTGCTATGGGTGACTTGCCGACAGGCCATAAGTTGACTGAAGGCGACCAACGTACACCACAGGGCCGTTATATTCTGGACTATAAAAAGTCCGATAGCGCCTATTATAAGTCCATCCATATTTCTTATCCGAATGAAGAAGATAAGTTAAGAGCCAAGGCGCTAGGGATCAGACCCGGTGGCATGATCATGATCCATGGCCAGAACCCACGCTCGCCTCTCCCTCCTGAGCAAGCACAGCAATACAACTGGACCGATGGTTGTATCGCCATTACTAACGCCGAGATGGACGAAGTGTGGAAAGCCGTTGATGAAGGTACACCCATCGAGATTTGGCCCTAAGCCATCACAGAATACGCCCAGTTAAATGGGCGTTTTTATTTGTGTTACCTGCTTTAAGGATTTTTGATGTCAACAGCAAACACAGAAGCTAATGTATTGAGCTTCGGAGCATTAGAACAGACATGGCCTGAATTTGAGGCGAAGATATTAGCGTTTCTAGACCAATTGGGCTTAGGAGATAAAGCATTGCATTGCGATCATGTCGCCCTGAGGGTGAACAGTATCGCCGCTGCCGATGCACTCAAGCAAGCCTTAAGTGCCCGCGGGCAGATCATCTCGGATAATCAAATTAATGGTCGCACAATCCTGATCATTGAACTGGATAAGCCCTTAAGACTCGGCAACTTTAGCATCGACTGTGTCGAACTCCCCTATCCTGGCGATACCGTTTATCCTCAAGAAGGCTGGGAGCATATCGAGCTGGTATTGCCATCCACTGCACAGGACTGCGACAGTCTAAGCCAAGAACTGACTCATTTGAGCCCCTCACTTGTGCCATTACTCCAAGGGCATTCGGCAGCCTTAACCGAAGCGCCAATAAAAGTGAAATTTAGCTCGCCTAAGGGCGATAAAGAACGCTTAGCTAACCCCACCATCGCCTTTAAACGAGCCGATATCTGTATCAAAATCCACCCGCACAGCATTAAAGCGGTTATCGCCAGCGAACAGGCGGAGATATAAGATCAATCGAGGCGCAAACCGTTGACATTAGGAATGTGACAGCAATTCCAATGACATATAATGGATTGCATGAAACAGGCAGTTTGCGAAAAAATCAGCAGCAATAACGGTTGAAATAGCCTAGATTCAAGCTATTAACACTTTGGTTAGTCATTAGATTTTCTCGATTTTGTGTTATCGACCACGGAAGTCGCCGATGCGCATTGCCGTGATACCCATAAGGATGCAGCACATGAAGCCACATAAGCACGAGGCACAGCTACTCAAACTCGCCCTCGAAATTGGGATCGGCTACGCCAAAAAACGCGGTTTTGATGACTTTGACAAGGGTGTGTCGCCCAAGGATAAAGTGGAATGTATTTATCGACTTTTAGTGACCGATAATCTGATCCAACCCTTAGCAAAAGATAAAGAAGACGGCCCGAATATGAAGCACAAACTGGTACTGTGGATCATCCGCCATCTGCCGACAGATCATCCTTTATTGCAATAAGCACTCAAACACAAAAACAGGGCACCAATGATTGGGTGCCCTGTGTGGAAATAAGAAATAGACGCGGGAGTTACTTCGCGACTTTTTGCACTTTCTGTGCTTTTTCCGCCGCCAACACAGTGGCCATCGGTGGCACTATGGTTGTCGGATCGAGGCGCATTTGGAACCAATTCAATCGCCAATCTAAATGCGGACCATTCGCTCGTCCTGTCGCCCCAACTTCAGCCACAGCTTGCCCTTGCTTAACGGTTTCACCCGCATTCACATAGAGTTTGCTTAAGTGTAAAAAACTTGAACTCACGCCATAACCATGGTCGATAACCATAGTCCCGCCTGAATAAAACATATCGGGAACCGACAGGCTAATCACCCCATCGGCGGGCGCGATCACCACAGTGCCGGTTTTCGCCGCCACATCCACACCAAAATGTGGGTTGCCAGGCACATCGTTATAAATACGCTGACTACCATATACACCCGAGATCCTGCCGGTTAATGGCCAAATAAACGATTGTAAAAACGCGGTTTGTTCACTAAAAGTCCCGCGTGCCGCTTTGACCTGCGCTGTATCCTTTGCTGCCCGCTCCTGCGCCACGGGATCGGGCTTCATAATCTTATTGCTGATCCCTTTAACATTCTGAATATTGTACTCTCGCTTCTTGATATTTAACGGTTTAACTTCAGTTAAGCCATCGGGATACACTAAGGTAAGCTGTTGAATAAGCTCTGCGTCCCTATCAAAACCAAAGGCAAAATGACCATCAGGCGTCACTTTAACGGCCTCGCCATTAAGACTTACCTGCGTACCCGCTGGGGCTTTACCACGAATTAACGCACCTTGTTCAAATTTACCGTCAAAACTCACTTGTGCTTGAGTCGATAAGCTAAACAGGGTCAAAAGTGGCAATAACACCACCTTACAAGTGCGCGATAGCATGTTCGGCAACGTTTTTAACAACTTAGGTAGAGCATTAGGTACAGCGTTTAGCATATTTTCAAAAATCCTTATTCAAACAATAACGCCCTAAAGATTAGGGCGTTAAAAAATCGACAGGGTTAATTCCCTTTGGTCACTATGGCGCCTTTACCCACACCTTCGTAGGCAATCACAGTAAACTGGCTTGAAGGCACTTTCGTGGCTAAAGTGGTTGCCATATAGTCTGCCAGCAATTCGACCGTGGTATCGTGCGGGATCAAATCACAACATTCCTTGGGCATCGCCAGTTGGAAATCCCCCTGAGGCGCTTGATAATGGAAACCATAATGGCTGTCATCGCTGATCCGCGTTTGTGGCGATAGGTTTAACGTCTTCACCGAGACTAAATCCTCTTCGCTACCGAGGTAGATATCATGCCAACGCTTGGCCCAATACTCATTCCATTTCGGCGCGGACACTCCATTCTCAAACACTTGAACTGGGCTTCGATGACCATGGGCAATCCGCTGGCAATTACCATCGTGTTTACGCAAACCATGGCTGTAGTGATAGTAAGGCGCGTTCAGGATCTCATGCCTTAAAGTGAGGCTAATCCCTTCAACATTATCGGGCAGAGTTTCCCGTAAGGCTTTTTGTAAAAAGGCGTTAACGCTTGGAATATCAATCTGTTCCGATGGAACGAGTGCAAAGGCTTGCGAAGGACAGGCTAAGTGGATCTCACCGAGCGCGCTATCGAAATCCATCCACACCCGATCGCCCTGCTGCTGCCAACGCACGCCACTATAGGCGGTCGGCACCAATAAACGATGATCGGCCACCGCATCAATCGTGTGCTTAATCGCACGTTTGACCTTGGCAAAATCGAGCACCATATTTTGCTCGTCTAAACCGCCTTCTAATACGACATCGACAATCCAGCTTTCCCCCACCATGCCACGCTTAGGGCACAGGTAAGAAAAATCGATCACGGTTAAATCTTTTACAAACAGTTGCATTGACTCTCCTCGGCAGAAAAACAGTCCGCCTTAATAGGGATTGCGCCACTTAGCGATGGCCGAGCACGCTCACTTGGACAGACACCAAGCTTACCCAAATAATAAGGATTCTAATCAATTCTGCTTCGCCCCGCGACAAATGAATCCTTTCTTAGATACTTTTTATCTTAAGACATTTGTAAACGAACTTGAGCCCACCATAGTTTGCTATCGCAATGAGTAACAAACACGAAATAACGCAAACCGTTTAATCGGCCATATCGTGACCGACAGATAGTTTCAGCCGCACACTAATAGACACTACAGATTAGCAAGCAAAACCCTAAACGAAACACCGCAAACCCTACAGAGTTAATCCAGTAAAAACAGCGAATTAGCTCACAAAAATCTAATCCACAACAGCGATAGACCCAATCGAAACAAGGCGTTATCCCTAAGCCATTTTAGTCGTTACTATCGCTCTATAAACCATACAGTTAACAAGGTTAATAAGGGAGAAAACCAGATGACAAAACTTACCGCTATCGCGATAACCCTCACAGCTATAGTAGCGAGTAGCTATGCCGTCGCCGCCGAACCGATTGAAGTCATTTCCCCAGCAAAAATCACTGAACCCGAAAAGGTGGAACTGGGTAAAATGCTGTTTTTTGAACCAAGGTTGTCTAAATCAGGTTTTATTTCCTGTAACTCTTGCCACAACCTCTCCACCGGCGGCGTGGATGCCCTGCCCACATCGATTGGTCACCATTGGCAAGAAGGCCCAATAAACTCTCCGACCGTGCTAAATGCTGACTTTATGCTGGCGCAATTCTGGGATGGCCGCGCCAGCGACTTAAAAGAACAAGCCGCGGGCCCAATTGCCAACCCCAAAGAAATGGGCTTTACCCATGAACTCGCCACCGAAACCATTGCCTCAATGCCCGCTTACCGTGCCCGCTTTGCCAAGGTTTACGGCGATGAAAAAGTCGATATTGACCGCTTAACCGATGCCATTGCCGCCTTCGAAAAAACCTTAGTCACGCCAAATAGCCCATTCGATCAATATCTATTAGGTAAACAGGATGCGATAAGCAGCGAAGCCAAGGCGGGTTACCAACTGTTTAAGGACAAAGGCTGCGTCAGCTGCCACAACGGCCCTGCGGTCGGTGGCACTATGTTTATGAAGATGGGCTTAATCAAACCGTTCCACACCAATAACCCCGCCGAAGGACGTAAAAGTGTAACGGGTAAGGATGCGGATAAGTTTGTGTTTAAGGTACCGACACTGCGCAATATCGAGCTCACCTACCCCTACTTCCACGATGGCAGTGTATGGACGCTCGAAGAAGCGGTAAATACCATGGCGGATATTCAGTTAGGGCAAAAGCTTACCGACAAGGAAACCAAGGAAATGGTGGCGTTCTTAAATTCACTGACAGGTGAACAGCCACAGATCACCCTGCCGATCCTTCCCCCATCGAATAAAGAAACTCCGCGCCCAGTACCTTTTGCGACGGGAGCAAAATAAAGGTTAAACCTAAGAAGCATTTAGCATAAAACAAAGGCCGAGGATAAACTCCTCGGCCTTTTTGTTTAATGCTTGGTGCTTAAAAAGCTGACGCTTAAAGCTTAAGCGATATTATCCCAAGCGGCTTATTCGCCCTTAAGACGTCTATCTAGCTGATCTTTTAAGTTTGCTGGCACGCCTTTAATCAAAATTGTGTCGGAAATCGGATCGTAAATCACTCGCTGACCTAAATGGCCACCATCGAAGCTAATGGTGACTCCGCCACCGGTACCCGAAAACTTCTTCAATTGTCTTAAGGTCGATTTATCGGCGGGAAATTCTTCATCCAGCTCATAACTGCCACCACGGGCAAAGTCATAGAAAGACTCCATACCTTGATCGGCAAGCTCATCCGCTAAATCTTTGATCTCAATATCGGCGCCTTCGTCGAACCGCTCGGAGCAATATTCAAACACTTTATTACGACATTGCTGGCGTTCTTCTTTGGTCAGGTCACTACTGGCGACAAAGTCTTCCACCGCGTTCATCAAGGTTTTGTTTTGCGCCTTGGTATTCACCCCTTCGACACAGCCCATAAAGTCGAGGAAGAAGTCCGCCACTTTACGGCCTGCACGCCCACGGATAAAGGAGATGTACTTGCGAGAATCTTTATCAGCCTGCCATTCGGTGAGATCGATTCGCGCAGCCAATTGGATATTGTTTAAATCCAAATGGTTATTTTGTGACAGCTCCATATCATCGAGTACCGTCATTGACGATTTTGCACTGAGCAGCGCCACAAACAAATAATCACTCGCCATGTTGGTGTAGCAGGACATCAACAAGAATCCGCCTTGGCTAAAATCATATTTTGCCAACTCTTCCTGCAACAACTTACTGGCTTGGCCGGTAAATTCGACGAAACCTAAATCCCCTGCACGGTATTCCTTTAGCGCATTGGCAAACGCCGGATTAGCCTCACCATCATCACCGTGAATACCAAAATAACCGAATCCTTTGCCGGATTTGCTGGTATAAGTCTGATGCAACTCTTCGAGCATCATCTCGACAGCCTGACCGTTCAGCAGAGGTTGAGGACGTAAACGGCAGCGTAATTGACCCTGACTGTCCTGGGAAATCTCGTGAATAATTGCTTGTTCGATGTTAATACTCATAAGCCCTGATAGTGATGCTGGAATAAATCCGCTATTATATGCCGCTAATCCATTCCAAAGTGAAACATTTTTTGATTATGGCAATCCAATCGAAATACTCAAACGCACAAGTTGAATCATTAATCGCCGAAATTTTAGCGGTACTCGAAAAGCACAAAGCTCCTACTGACTTAAGCCTGATGGCGCTAGGCAACTGTGTCACTCACCTGCTCGAGCGCAAAGTGCCAAGCGAATCTCGCCAAGCGGTCGCCGAACAATTTGCGAAAGCGCTCGCACAATCGGTGAAATCCAATTAAGTTAGTCGAGTAACAATGATTAAAACAGCATAAGATACAACGCCTTTTAGGAATAAGCGGATCACTATGGTCGAGCGAAAAAAACAAATGAGCCGCGATCGCGTATCGCGACTTATCAACTGGGGACATTGGTTCGCCTTCTTTAATGGCCTATTGGCTATGATCGTCGGCACACGCTATTTAAGTAGTGTGGGTTATCCCGAAACCTGGTTTGGCTGGGGCTATCTCGCCGTCAGCACCATTGGCCAGTTCAGTTTTCTTGCTTTTATCGCCTACTTGATCTGCCTATTCCCACTGACGTTAATCTTACCTTACTCCAAGATACTCAGAGGCTTAGCGGCCGTTATTGCGACCTTAAGCCTGTGTATTTTATTGTATGACACGATTGTTTATGCCGATTACGGCATGCACTTAAGTCCCTTCGCCTTTGATTTAGCCTGGGCCGATTTGAGCGCCCTACTCCACGGTACGTCTTATATCGTCACGCCCATCGCCATTTTGGTGATTGAGCTAACGGCGGCGAACTTCCTGTGGAAACGGATTGAAAAAATCCAAAAACTCAATCTTGGCAATAAAGTCATAGCCTTTGTTGGAGTATGCTTTGTTAGCAGCCATTTGATCCATATTTGGGCCGATGCCGCTGATATCACCGAAATCACCCGTTTCGATGACACGTATCCGCTGTCGTACCCCGCAACGGCTCGTAGCTTTATGGAAAGCCACGGCATTGACGGTTCATCCCAAATCGATGATGACGCAAATCATGCCACTAATGTGCTCAGCTATCCTATCCAGCCACTGCAATGCCAAGCGGATAATAAACCAAACGTATTAATGCTAACCATCGACAGCTTACGTGCCGATATGGTGGACACCAAGACCATGCCGTTTTTGCATCAATACACCGAGCAGAATCAGAATTTTACTCACCACTACAGTGGCGGCAATCAATTTAAGACGGGCATGTTCTCCCTACTTTATGGTTTACAAGGCAGCTATGGCGATGCACGCATCTTCAATACTACAAGTCCAATCATCACCCGCAGCTTTAAGCAGGAAGGTTATGAACTAGGCTTGTTTATCCCAGAAACCAATCTGAATTTGCGTGCAGCCCAGGCCATGTTTAATGACTTTACCCCCGTCATTGCCAAAGAAACCAATGGCAGTGCCGAGGCGGATATTCTTAGTGTTGGCCACTTTACACAGTGGCAAAGCGTGCAACAACGTCCTTGGTTTGCTCTAGTAAACCTTAAAGCACCCGAGAATTTTGATACACCGGTAGGCTTCCTCGGTATCGAAACTGTCAAAGCCGATGCGAATTTACAACCCGCGCAAAAGGTATTATTTAACCAATATCGCCAATCATTGAATTTTATTGATAAGCAAATTCAATCGATTGTAAGTCAATTACCTAGCGATACCTTAGTGGTGATCACCGGCGTCAACGGCAAAATGTTTACCAGCAATAGTGACGAAGCGCTGCGTAATTTGTCACCAGATAGCGTTAGAGTCCCACTGGTTATCCACTGGCCAAATGTAGGAGCTAGCACGGTTAACTATCGCACTAGCCACTATGGTATCGTTCCCACTTTAATGACCCATGTCTTAGGCTGTACCAATAACCCCACAGACTACAGTGCGGGCCGTAGCCTGTTGCAACCAAGCCAAGAAACCTGGATTTACATCGGTGACAGTCGCATTTTTGCCATTTACCAACAGTCGGAAATCACCGTCATCGACCGCCATGGCAAATACCGCATTTACGATGAAAACTTTGAGCACAGACTGTACAAAAAGATGAGCGCACCTGAGCTTATTCAAGTGATGCGCGAAGGCAGGCGCCTTTACAATCACTAAAAAGTATTTTACCTCAAAGCCCTAAATCACTTAGGGCTTTTTGTTTTAACAATTTCATTGCGAGTAGCGTGTTGAAAAGCCAACAACTTGATCACATTAATCACACCATTACTAAACTAATATCAGACAGTTAGTCCATTAAATGCTAAAATAACTATATGACTCATAAATGATATTTTTATTTGGCTGATTTCATTCCATGACTCTTATTAAAAACGATCAGAATCAAGCCTTTGACGCCATTCATACTATCCTCAACAGCCTAGATGCGCTGGTCTACGTTTCTGATTTACACAACTATGAGCTACTGTATTTAAACGATTATGGAACGGCCATTTGGGGCAAACCCGCCGGTAAAAAGTGCTATCAACTCCTCCAAGCAGGCCAAAATAGTCCCTGTGCTTTTTGCACCAACCACAAACTGATTGGTCCCGAGGGCGACGCCACTGGTGTACATGTATGGGAGTTTCAAAATACACAAAATAAGCGTTGGTACCAGTGTCGAGATCAAGCGATTCGTTGGACCGATGGCCGCCTAGTTCGGATAGAAATCGCCACTGATATCACTGAACGTAAACACATGGAACAGGCATTAATCGAAGCTAAGTTCATCGCAGAACGCCTTGCCAATACCGACGAACTCACAAAACTCTACAATCGCCGCGCCTTTTTCCATTTTGGGCACCCTACAGCACATCATTCAGGCCAAGCGCTAGCGTTTATTATGTTTGATATTGACCATTTTAAGCGCGTCAATGATCAATGGGGACATGCTACAGGCGATGCAGCCCTTATCCATATCGCACAGCTGACGCAAACTAAACTGAGAACAAATGATATTCTTGCTCGTTTAGGTGGCGAAGAATTTGGGCTGATTTTACCCAACACCCAACATGAACAAGCATGGCAAATTGCAGAGTCTATTCGCCATGGATTTGATACACAGCCACTTTACCTTGATGGACACACCATTCATTGCACTGCAAGCTTCGGCATATCATCCTTGATCTTGCCTCAAATCAATCATCCCGATGAAGCACAAGCACTCTTGGAGACTCTATTCAATAATGCCGATCAGGCTATGATGCGAGCGAAACGCACAGGCAGAAATCGAGTCTGTGATGCGGAATAAACCAGCTCAAAGAAAGTTTAGCCATTTAAATTCAGCTTAAGACTCAAGATCGGATAAGCATTTTTAGCCAGTAAGGCAGTTTTTATCGCCATTGAGCCTGCTTTATAGTCCAATAGAATGGTTTCGCGGCTTAACAGTTTATTCCTCAATTCAAGACAAATTTGTCGTCAGGTGTACTGGATAGCCCATATACCCATACATTGTTATGTCGATTTCTGGTAAGGCCAAACATAGGCAAATAGATAAGAATATGTATGGTAGCAGGTGTGGGAATTTTCGGTTGAGCTAACGACCCGAAACACATAATGGGTCAAAAGCTTTTAGCCAGATGAACAGTTCAATGGTCGTTAAGATTGGCATTGTTGCAACTGTGACCGTTGGCGGCATGGATGCCGCCGTCGAGCCCTCAGGGATGCTTCTTGTGAAATAAAATGGCGGCCTGTCACAGGGGAAACAATGACAATTCATCCTACACACCTGACGACAGACTTATCTTACTTGGGGCAAAAGCCTTTAACGGGATTAACCGTGTAATGGTTAGTTAAGATTGCCATCAATAAAGCAGTGCTCTTAACGGCATAAATATCATCCTAACTAACCTTCACTATCTCACCTTCCCTATCTCAGTAAATAGGCCCAAACCAATCAACTCAACTATTCTCGGCATATGGTTATACGGCGAAGTGCAAATATGCCCAGTAGCGAAAGGATTAATAGGGATAAACTGCCACCGCCGCTATAACCTTGTTTATGTTCTATGGTCGCAATATGTTCTTCTTTCACGCGGGTTTTAAAGCGGGCTAATTCGGCGTCTAAATTAGTGATCATATCGTTTACCGCTAGATCAAAGCCTTCGGCGGATTTTTCACGTAACACGTTGGTGACGCTCACCGCGGTTGAAGTGTCGGTAAGTTGGTTGATGCCGGGCGCCCTAAACAGCATTTTTTGGCTACGCATATCAAATACAGCGGTATCGACAAAGGTTTGGATCGCGTTTTCATTGCCGGGCACCATATACATGCCGACTATGGTCCAATACAGCAGTGAAGCCTTATTCTCGCTGCTTTGTAACAGTTGATCGTAAGACACCAGTGCCATCACATCGACATCGTGTAAGCGGGCAACCTGCTGCAAGGTGCTAAAACCTTTGCCATTTTTAAGGTAAGTGCTGGGAATTAATTCGATACGGTCAATAAAGTCGTATTTCACAAAAGACTGTTTCACTTTATCCAGCAAGGCGATTTGTGAGCTGCTATCGAGGGCTTCGGATTGCCAATGGGTGGAAGGTAAAAAGGCGATGCCGACCGTGATGGGAAGACGTAACACGGGAATACTGGGCTGCTGTGCCTCACGCTGTTTATCGTCGGGATAGAGATATTCAACCAGACTGCTGGAAACCACGTTTTTTTCGGTGGTGTTACCGTTAAAAAAAGCACTGCAACCACTAAGCAAGATGCTAATCGATGCCAGCGCGCCTACAAGCGCAATGAATTTTGTTTTCATCTGTTTCCCTACCGTATCCTTACTGCACACAGGCCCATGCAACCCGTGCATATTGCCGCTACCTTAGCGAGTCACTGCTGTAAAAACAAGCCGTTAACTTCACATATCGCGCTTTTGTTTGGCTTTTTAGAGGCTTAGAAACAACCAAGCCGCATCGAAATGCGGCTTTGGCTTTGATAACGACATAAATAACATCACAAACTAATCATAATGATTATGCTGCAACCACATGCCGCTGTGCGCGAAGTGGGTGTAAACGATTATGCATTACTTTAATAGTTTCGAACTGCACCATAGTTTTAGCACCGGATAACACACATTCAGGTGATAGCAACATCACTAACGCCGATTGTAAGGTGTTTTCGACGACTAACACTAATGCACGTTGTTTTTGGCATTTAAGCTCAAAGACTTTACCGACATCACTGTAAACGCATACATCGCTGGTATCAAAAAACCAAGATTTAGGCATTTGGGGAGTCAGCATAAAATGGGCCGCTGTCGCATTAAGGGCAATTTGCACTATTGCGGCATCGGTTAGAGATAAGTTTTTTGGCAACTTGTCGAGTAAGCTCATATAGAATTTGGCGTGCGCGATATTAAATTCCATGCTTGATAAGGCATCAGGAATTAATGATTTCGCTTTATAAGCCGTCAGAAATTCTATCTCGGAACCTAACGAAACGCCTAATACACCATACGAATCGTTATATTTCCAGTGCCAATCCTTTTGTGGCAATAATAACATAACGTTTACCTACTATTTGAACACTGCCACATCATAGTAGATATTTTATGCAATATCAAAATAAAAATAATAAAATACAAATTAATTAACAATTACTTAGAAGATCTATTTAGAGATCATAACCGCGATCTGATGATCGTTTTAGATCGCGGTTATGATAAAAGATCTTGTTTTAGATCCTTAGTGAGATGTAAAGATCATTATTTTAAGCGATAAGCTTCAACTATCTCTTTAATTAACTTTGGACCTTGATAAATAAAACCAGAGTAAATCTGAACCATTGTCGCACCGGCATCAAATTTTGCTAAGGCATCTTCAGCACTATTAATCCCGCCCACACCAATAATTGGGAGTTTTCCCTGTAAAGAAGTCGCCAATTGTTTAATCACTTTTGTTGACAGTTCTGTTAAAGGTTTACCGCTTAAACCACCGCTTTCATTAGCATTGGTAAGCCCGCTAACACCGTCACGAGTTAAGGTTGTATTGGTCGCAATTGCACCGTCAAACTGATTTTTAATTAATGCTTGAGCAATATTTTCAATTTCTTCTGTGGTTAAATCGGGAGCAATTTTAAGGGCTATTGGTACATATTTTTTATGCTTCTCTGCTAGCTCAAGTTGCTTGGTTTTTAATGCGCTTAATAATTCATCTAATAGATCGCCATATTGTAACGATCGTAATCCTGGCGTATTGGGTGATGAAATATTCACCGCAATATAGGCGGCATAAGGATAAACTTTATCCATGCAGATCAAATAATCGTCTTTCCCCTGCTCTACTGGCGTGTCTTTATTTTTACCTATATTGACCCCAACCATGATATCGGTTTTCTTTGCGATCAAATTTTTGACCAGATTATCGACACCTTTGTTATTAAAGCCCATGCGATTGATAATCGCCTTGGCGGGTTTTAATCTAAATAAACGGGGTAAATCATTACCGGGTTGTGGTCTTGGAGTAACAGTTCCCACTTCCACATGACCAAATCCCATCGCATGAAAAGCATCGATCGACTCACCATCTTTATCCATACCTGCGGCTAAACCCACAGGATTTGGAAACGTCAGCCCCATAAAACTCACTGGCGCAGGAGCAATATGCTGAGCATAAAAAGCATTCAGAGGGCTATTACCTGTCAGTCTCAGGCTACCAATGGCTAAATTATGCGCTCGCTCAGGATCCATCTGAAACATGACTTTCTGTGCGATTTTATAAAACATGTACTTTCCTCGACCTAAAAAAAGCCCCGGCGATCGCCAGGGCTTCTGATTGTTATAAAAGTTTACTTTTGCCCTTCGCAGTGAAGGATCAGAAGGTTAAGTTCACGTAGGGCGACAGAGAACTTAGCAAACTCATGGCTTTGCGACGTTTTAAAGTCAGCTAGCATATGGAACCATCTTTCCAGTAAGGCTTGATTAGTATCAATCCACTGGGAAATCACGCTCTGTGCGTTACAGGTTGCACTGCACGTTCTTAAAACCACTGACGTCAACGCACGTTGCTGCCAATCCAGCTCTTCCCTAAAGGCTGCACGGGCCAGTGCTTGCCAATGGTTAGTAACTGGTTGCGCACTGATCTGTTCTAGGAACCAGTGCAGCTCAACACGGGCACCGAGTTTGAAATAAGTCTCGGCAACAAGCGCAACTGTCTTCTCTTCTGTCTGCGCAATTTGCGCAATATCAAGTGTAGAGAACAGTGTGCTCATATTAGCAACGGTAGAGGCAACATCCTGAGGCACATTCTCTTTAATCAGAGCATTGATCTCAGCTTGGATACCTGCCGCTTCTTCTTCGACTAAGTATGAATGAACATTCGCTTTGAGTTGTTCAAATACAGGTTTGAAGAAGGCAACAGTTTGCTCAATGCTCCAACTACGATTACGGTGACGCAGGAACCAGCGGCATGCACGACGCATATTACGACGTAACTGGTGCAACATTTCACCTTGAACCACAGCAGGTACAATACCGTTTAAGTCAGTGATTGATTTAGTTAGTTCAGCTAAACCAAAGACTTCGCGAGCCATAGTGTAACAAATCGCCGCATCGGCAACTGAGGCACCTGTCTCATCTTGCATACGTTGAACAAAGTTCAGCCCCATGTCGTTGACCAACTCGTTGGCCAACGATGTAGCAATGATTTCACCGCGCAATGGGTGCGTAACCATTTTATGACTGTACAGTTCCTGAAGTTTTTTCGGGAAGTATGCAATCAACAATTGGCTCAACAATGTATCTTCAGTGATTTCAGGGGTGAGTAACTGCTCTTTCAGCACCATCTTAGCGTAAGCCACCAGCACTGATAGCTCTGGACGCGTTAATGCACGGCCATTAGCTAGACGTTCTGCCAGTTCTTCTTCCGAAGGTAAGAATTCTAACGCACGGTCTAACTTGCCTTCTTTCTCCAGATACTGGATAAAGCGAATTTGCTCTTTTAGTTGTTCTGCACCACGGACTTGAGTCACCGAAATCGTGCGAGTTTGGTCTTTACAGTCTTGTAGAACAATTTGACCCACTTCTTCGGTCATCTCTTCCAGTAAACGGTTACGTTGCTTGAGTGTCAATTCACCCTCAGCCACTAACGCGTTTAACAGAATCTTGATGTTTACTTCGTTGTCAGAACAATCTACACCACCTACGTTATCCACGAAGTCAGTGTTGATACGACCACCGTTGGCCGCGTACTCAATACGACCTAATTGGGTACAACCTAAGTTACCACCCTCGCCCACGATCTTGGCGCGCAGTTCACGACCATTGACGCGCAGTGCATCGTTAGCGCGGTCGCCGACTTCAGCATTGGTTTCGCGGGAAGACTTAACGTAAGTACCGATGCCACCGTTCCAAATCAGATCGACTGGCATTTTCAGCAGCTCTTTCATCAACTCGGTTGGTGTCATCGACGCCTTTTCAGTTTCCAGCATTTGCTTCATTTCAGCAGATAATGGAATCGACTTAGATGAACGCAGGAAGATGCCGCCACCTTTAGAGATCAGTTTGCTGTTGTAGTCTTCCCAGCTTGAACGTGGTAGTGCGAACAAACGGGCACGCTCTTCATAACTGGCGGCAGCATCTGGATTTGGATCGATAAAGATATGCATATGGTTGAATGCGGCCACAAGTTTTGTGTGCTTAGACAACAACATACCGTTACCAAATACGTCACCCGCCATATCGCCGATACCTAAACAGGTAAAGTCGGTAGTTTGGCAATCGATACCCACTTCGCGGAAATGGCGCTTAACAGATTCCCAGCCACCTTTAGCCGTGATACCCATTTTCTTATGGTCGTAACCGTTACTACCACCCGATGCGAACGCATCACCTAACCAGAAATTGTATTCTTGGGAAATAGCGTTAGCGATATCAGAGAAAGTCGCAGTGCCTTTATCCGCAGCCACAACGAGGTATGGATCATCCTCATCATGACGCACCACATCTACTGGATGTACGATTTCACCGTTAACGATGTTGTCAGTAATATCGAGCAGTGCACGAATAAAGATGCGGTAGCACTCTTGGCCTTCAGTGAAGAATGCCTCACGGCCCCCTTCAGTTGGCAGCTGCTTACAAACGAAACCACCTTTTGCCCCCACAGGGACAATAACGGTGTTTTTCACTTGCTGTGCTTTCACTAAGCCAAGCACTTCGGTACGGAAGTCTTCACGACGGTCAGACCAACGCAAACCACCACGAGCCACTTTACCACCGCGTAAATGCACACCTTCAACCCGTGGCGAATAAACGAAAATTTCGAATTTCGGTAGCGGGCGTGGCATTTCAGGGATCATCGAAGGCATAAACTTGAAGGAGATATAGCTCTTCGGTTCACCCTTAGCATCTAATTGATAGAAGTTTGTCCGCAGCGTAGCGTTAATCAGATCGAGGTAACGACGGATAATACGGTCATCATCTAAGCTTGATACTTCGTCTAAACGTAGGTTGATCTGCTCCATAAACTTGCCCAATGTGCGGGTTTTCAGTTTTGGATTGAACTTACGGATAAACATTTTTACCAACAAATCAGCGATTTGTGGATAACGACCGAAGGTTTCTTCAATATAGGCTTGGCTGAATGTCGCATCGATTTGACGCATGTATTTAGCGTAAGCACGCAGTACGGATACTTCACGGCCCGTTAAACCTGACGCCAGAATGATACGGTTAAAACCGTCATCTTCTAATTTCTTTTGCCACACTTGAGACAGTGCCGTTTGGAATCTGTCTTGGCTATCGGCGATATTGTCAGTATTGGCGACTTTGACCGTCATTAAGAAGTCTAAGATCCAGAAGGTTGAACCGTCTGAGGTCGTCACTTCATAAGGGCGCTCGTTGATCACGCGCAGACCAAAGTTTTCCAGCATTGGCAGTACGTCAGAAAGATGGATTGGTTCATCTTTATGGAACAGTTTTAAACGCACTTTGTTGTCGTTCAGCGCAGCTTCCTGCGGTTGATAGAACAACATGCCTAACTTGTGTTCGTCATCTAGCGCTTCAAGCTGTTGCATATCCACAACGGCCGAGCTTGGCAATACATCTTCTTTATAGCTTTGTTCGAAGGCGTTAGCGTAACGCTTCATCAGATGAGTACCGGCTTCTTCACCTAAGGCGTTATTTAGCGCAGTATTTAACTTATCTTCCCAAGAACGTGCCGCTTCAATTAAATTGTTCTCTATGGCAGCCACATCTACATCCATATTATTGTTATCAACTTTGACAATGTAGTGAGTACGGGCCAGGGTTGACTCGGAGAAATATGTCGTAAACTCTACATCTTCTTTGCTGTTGAAATGCTGGGCCAGAATACGCTGGGTATCTTGGCGAAGTTTAGTGTTGTAACGATCTTTAGAAACATACACTAAACAGGATAAGAAACGCCCGAAACCATCTTTACGAACAAAGAGTTTCAGTTTATCCCTGTCTTGCATCTCGAGCACACCGTGCGCTGTGTGTGCTAAATCTTCCACATTGGCTTGAATTAGCTCATCGCGCGGTAAGTTTTCGAGAATGTTCAGTAGGGCCTTATAATCGTGAGAACGTGGCGTTAAACCTGAGCGATCTAATACACGTTGAACTTTTTCGTTCAGCAGCGGGATCTCACGTGGGCTGCGGTTATACACGTTTGAAGCGTATAAACCGATGAATCTGTCTTCACCAACCACATTGCCTTTTTTGTCGAAGCGTTTGATACCGATATAGTCAACATAGGCTGGACGGTGCACACGGCTCTTGGCGCTGCTCTTAGTCAGGATCAACAAACTGTGATCTAAGGCTTCTTTACGCGCACTATCAGAAAAACTTGATAGTAACAAACCTTGCTCTGGTTGAGCCTTATGGTGCTTGTTCATTAAGCCTAAACTCGAGGCCATATTCGGCACCAACTCAACATCCCCTTCAACACGTTTTAAATCGTATTGACGGTAGCCCAGTAAGGTAAAATGATGATTATTAAGATAAGTTAGGAAGTTAATCGCTTCTTCTAACTCTTGCTTCTCACCGGGGAATGGACGCTTAGGCAGGTCTTTAATAGTCTCACTCAGCTTAGCTGACATGGCTTCCCAGTCATTAACTGATGCGGCGACATCGCCAAGCACTGATTGGATTTCACGCTCAAGGGCTTTGATATCCGCGCTACTGTTTTGACGATCGATTTCAATCAGGAAAACCGCCACCTGCTCAGTGCTGTCAGGGCTTTGCTTCAAGTAAGTTACTTTAGTTACTTCTTGCGCTGAACGCTCAATCGCCAGCGGAGTGTGTAACATCATATGGGCCGTAATACCCATGCGATTCAATGCCATACCAACAGAATCAACCAAGAATGGCATATCAGGTTGGATGACTTCAATGATCGAATGGGTCGATTGCCAGCCGTGTTTAGACTGACTTGGGTTGAATACTCTGAGGTGAGTTTCCCCTTTCGGGGTTTTATTCAGTGCATTCCATAAACTGAGAACGGCACCGTACAGATCGCTGTCATTACGCGCATTGAGGTCGTCTTTCGACATGTGGGCATAAAGGCAGGTCGCGAACTGTTCAACTTGCTTGGCTTGTGAATTAGGGACTTTAGCGTGAATTAAACTGACTACATTTTCAAGTAGTACTGAAGGCATTGCATCTTTCAAGGCCATGTTGCTGTTTCCTTAAGCGTCTATGGCAGCGCTTTTTTTCATTATTTGGATGCTTCGGCTTAACAATCTGAGAAAAGCGAGTGTGATCTAGATCGTCGCGCGAAGTTTATTACTAAATCCTCTGTATTTCGAGGAAAATTTTAGTGGTACATCCTCTTGAAATCCAGTCGCCACGCGATTAAAGCACACAAAATGACCAAACAATCGTAAAAACAGACTATCTATGCAAAAGAAAATGGGGAGTTAAACTCCCCATTCATTGATACTACTTAGCTTGTCGCCAAAACACTGCCGACAACGCTGGCAAGATAATTATTGCCCCCAACATATTTACCACAAACATGAAAGTAAGCAGGATCCCCATATCCATTTGGAACTTTAGCGCCGAGAAAAACCAAGTGCTTACCCCAATCGCCAAGGTTAAGCCGGTGAATATCACTGCACTGCCCCGCTCGACTAAGGCTTCATAGTAGGCTTGTTGAACTGGCATCCCATTCGACAACTTGGACGACATGGTCGACAGGATATAGATACCATAGTCGACCCCGATGCCAACACCAAGGGCGATAACGGGTAAGGTACTAACAGCTAAGCCAATATTGAGCTGAGTCATCAACGCTTGCGCCAGTGTTGAGACCACATAAAGTGGAATAATCACCGCTACCGTTGCCTTAAATGACTTAAAGCTGATAAGGCAAAGTACAAATACTGCGCCATACACATAGATCATCATAGGTAATTGGGCTTCAGCAACGGCTTCATTGGTTGCGGCCATCACTCCCACGGGGCCAGAGGCTAGCTTAAATTGCAGCTTATCATTATTCATTTTGGCCGCGACCGCTTTCACCTTGGCAACCACAGTCTCAATGGTTTCCGCTTTATGATCCTGCATAAATAAATACACTGGCATCACCGAGCAATCACCATTTAACAAGCCTGACGTCGTAGGAATTTGACCAATCGCTTGCACTAAACTCGCCGCTGTACGCGGCAACACTTCCCATCTTGGATTGCCTTCGTTAAAACCTGCGTTTACCTTTTTCGCCACGGATGCCAAGCTAACGGTTGACTCAACGCCAGGAGTATTACGTATCAACCACTCAAACTCATCAATCTGGGTCAATACATCGTGATAGGTACAGGCTTCTGGAGTAGCTTCAACTATCACAGTCATTACATCCGTGGTGATAGAGAAGTGGTCGGTAATAAAGAAAGTATCTAGGTTATAACGTGAATCTTGGTGCAGAGCAGGCGCGCCGCCTTGTAGATCACCAATTTTCATCTGGTTTGCCTGTTGCAGCCCCAAAAAATACAAGGCTATCGTTGCCACTATCACTACCATCGCATATTTAGGCGTAGCAAATTTTGCTAGGTAGCGCCAAATCGCCTCGGCACGCACTTCATCCGATGATGGCGCAGCACCTTGTGGCGCAACTTTGAGCTCAGTAAAGGAAATCACTAGCGGTAACAGGATAAGGTTAGTGAAAATAATCACACCGACACCTAAGGATGCCGAAATCGCTAGCTCTCTAATAATACCAATATCAATAGAGAGTAACGTAATAAAACCCACTGTATCAGACAGTAATGCTACGCCACCGGGGACGAGTAAGCTACGAAACGCCGAAGCCGAGGCCGCCTTGGTCGTTTGTCCATCCATTACCCGACGTCTTACCGCGTTAATAATCTGTACACCGTGACTAACACCAATCGCAAACACCAGAAATGGCACCAGAATCGACATCGGATCGAGACCGAAACCAATTACCGTTAATAAACCGAGCTGCCAGATCACCGCAGTTAAGCTACAGACGAGAGGGAATATTGTCAGAATAATCGATTTAGAAAACAGATAGACCATTACAGCGGTGATAAAAATGGCAATCACGAAGAACAGCAATACGCCTTTGGCACCATCGGCCACGTCACCCGCCATCTTGGCAAAACCAATGATATGGATTTTCACCTTGTCGGTTTCATACTTGCCGCGAAGCTCCTTCTCCAATTGAGCGGCAAAGGCGATGGTATCTAAGGGTTTACCCGTTTGTGGATCAAAGTCCATCAACTGGGCCGACACCATAGCAGCACTATAATCATTGGCAATCAAACGTCCTACAATGCCTGCTTTTTCGATGTTATCGCGCACCGTATTCAAACCCGCTTCAGTGGTCGTAAAATCGGCGGGGATCACAGGGCCGCCAGCAAAACCATCTTCGACAACCTCAGTAAAACGAGTCGAAGGTGAAAACAAGGACTTCACCTGCGAGCGGTCAACACCGGGAATAAAAAATAGCTGATCATGGACATTTTTAAGGGTATCAAAAAAGTTAGGGTTAAAAATATTGCCGCTGGTGTCTTCCACCGCCACCATAATACTATTGGCGCCACCAAAATCTTTTTGGTGTTTGAGGTAGGTTTGCATATAGCTATGATTGAGCGGAATATTTTTAATGAATGCCGCATCCATTTTTAATTGGCTTGCCTGGTAGCCCAAAAAAAACGTCAGCAAAATAAAAATGCTCACCACCCAAGCGCGGTTGCGGAATAAAAATGACTCAAATCCGTTGACCAGTTTTTCTAACATCTTATCGGCCCTGTTATTGTTGTTTTATAATTTATGGCTTCAGAGTGAGTAGCCCTTGGCTACCCGATAACCACACATTCCCTTGGTTATCTTTGGCAATTGAAACTAAGTTTTCCCCTTGGCGACGAGTGACAATACTCGAACTATCATCCTTATTTAACTGGATAACCACGCCAGCATTTCCCACTAGATAAAGGCTAGTGTCCGAGCTAACCATGGCGCCGTTGATGGATGATTTAACTGGCATCTCAATCTCATCCCATTGGCCAAGACTCAAATCCGCCTTAAAAACATGCCCCCTAAGCCCCATTACGTAGACTGAATCCTGCAATTGGATAGCATTGAACATAGAGCCATCGTAATCAAACCCTGTGCGGGTAAAGGTTTGGCCTTTATCAGCCGACACCGCCACTAAACCAAGCTCTCCGACTAATAATAAGCGGCCATCATTAAGCTCAATCATCCGATTAAAATGTGGCAATAATGAAGCGCGTTCGGTCAGATAAGTGTCTTGGTCGCTATTTTTTAACTCAGCTAAATAGGACACATCTTCTTCGGCCAGTAACTCTTCATGGAATTCCTCAGCCCAATTTGCGCCACCATCACGGGTGCGATAGAAAAGCCCGTAGGCACCAATCGCTATGCCCTCTTGTTCATTTAAAAACAACACATCAAGGAAAGGCTTTTCAATTTCAGTCGACTGCATTTGTAACGACCAAGTTTGGCCGCCATCTTGAGTGTGCAAAATGGTGGCATCGTGACCAACAGCCCAACCGAGTTTTTCATTTAAAAAGAAAACCTTTGTTAACTGGACCGAAGTTGGCGTCGGAACTTGTTGCCATTTGTCATTTAACACTAACACATGACCACGCTCACCCACGGCAACCAAATGCTGTCCAGCGTGTGCAATATCGAGCACTAAAGAAGATGCGGCCAACGGCTGGATTTGTGGAAAACGCTCTGGCACAGCAGAAAACAACGGGGAAGAAAATAAACAACCAACACTTATCGCAGCGACACATTGAAGGATGCGAAACGACATACAAACTTCCTTAAACTAATGAGGGGCGCTTAGCGCCCCTTTTATCGTGGCAGATTAACGAATACCTTCACGACGCAGCGCATCTGGGGTGAAGTTCGCTTCACTCAGTTTGGCATCGAAATTATACATACCGCTCTGGTTGTCTAAGCCCATAGCTAAGTAACGACGGGACTGCAAATCATGGAACACTTCTAAGGTATCCCACTGGGTAGGCACTTCGTAATAGTTCAAACCATGGGCAACCGCCACACGATAAAGTTCATTACGGTTGTCATACAGATCGGCAATCGATACCTGCCAAGAGTCTTCATCAAGATACATCACGCGGGTTTTATAGATATGGCGCATACCGTCTTTCAGTGTCGCCTTAACTTCCCACACGCGGTGTTTTTCCCAACGGACGAACTCAGGATTGATATGACCGGGTTTTAAAATTTGGTCATATTTCAACTTATCTGAATGCAATTTGTAGTCATTGTAAGGAATATAGATTTCTTTCTTGCCCACAAGCTCCCAGTTGTATCGCACGGGTGAGCCGTTAAACATGTCGAAATCGTCAGTGGTGCGCAGACCATCGGATACGGTACCCGGAGTATCAAAGGCAACGTTGGGTGCCTTACGCACGCGGCGCTGACCTGTGTTATAGGTCCATGCCTGGCGCGGTAAAGCTTCTTGATCCATGGTTTCTTTAACTAGCAGCGCAGTACCCGCTAAACGTGCAGGTTGAGTCACTACTTGTTTAAAATAAAACAAGGTGTTGCTCGCTTTTAACTGATCTAAAGTAATCTCAGGACGAGAATACTCGAAACGGATTTCCTCGGCAGTTTCCACTAAGGTGAAACTACCATCAGCTGTCGGTGCCGCTTGGCTACGTGAGGTTTCAACATCCACACCACGGAAGCGTAGAATATGGTTCCAAATCGCTTCTAAACCGTTAGCTGGAATAGGGAATGGAATACCTATCGATGCGCCCGAAATACCATTACCTTGCGCCACCAATTCGGCACGGGTCGCATTGGCTTTGGTCGCATCGTAGACAAATTGCGGTACGGAAGCACTACGACGAGTCTTGTACACATTCATCTTGTAAGTATCAGGGTAAAGCTCAAATAATTTCATCTGACCTGGGGTCAAAAAATCTTTATATTGCGCTTTGTTTGCATTGGTAATGGTAAATTCAATCTTATCTTCAGGGAAAGGATCAGGATGATGCATCCCCTTAGTGTAACCCGCTACTGGCTTAGTAATACCACCATCCCATGCGGGGATAGAACCATCAGCATTTCCAGCCTTTTCAGCACCTAATGGGGTTAATTCGTTACCCAGTTTTGCGGCCTCGACTTCGGATACTTTAGCCATCGCTGCTGGTGCTACAAGTGCCATAATGACCGCACTTGCCAATATCGACAGTTTCTTCATTGTTATAGTCCTTTAGATCGAATACTTGATATTGAATGAAATATAATCACGATCTGCCATCGCGTTGGTTGTACCTACACCACCAAAGAAGTTGTTGTAGGACAGATCGGCCCCCCAACGGTTTTGGTATTCAAAGTTCAGACCCAAAGCGACTGACTTGCGTCCCTCTGTGAAGAGGAACATAGGATCTGGTGTAATACCATCAACATCGTGCGAGAAAATCATCCGTGGAGACATGTTCACACCCGCAAACAAGTTGTTGAACTCAGCTTTAGCTACAAGGCGATATCCCCATGCGAAATCGGTTGGGAATGGGTTAGTTTCAGGGCCGTTATGCAACGCTTGAATAATGCCTGGCATATCAGGATTACCGCCAGAACGCGCCGTTCCCGGACCATTTAAGCGCAATTCATCAAACCCAGGCATATCATGGATCCACACCCCGCCAACTTCAGCTAACATCGTCAGGTTATCTAGGCCTAATGTAGGACCAAATAGGTGAGTGAAAGTGACTTGCGCCTGAGTCGTATCTAAGCGGATAAAGCCGTCAACGGTATCACCAGGCTTTACTCCATCAATTTGTGAAATACCGTCGAAATCAGGGCGAATACCGGCATTTGCTAACTGCTGAGGCATACCTGCGAACAGCAGTTCTACGTCATCAATTTGCAGTGGTTCATCTTGGCGGTGGGCAATTTCAGCACCGACTGAAGTATCGCCTAGTGAAGTGTTAAAACTGAAGCCATAAAGCTTGATGTCTTCAGGGTACACAATTTGCGCTTTAGAGAAACTCTTTAAGCTGAGCAGTAATTCGCGGTTGATATCACCCGCATTTTGCCCCAGAACCGCTAAGTCAGATAGCAGTGCACCGGTGCTAAAATCGGCGGCTGTACCGCTGATCAGCGGACGGCGGCTATGGTAGTTCATAAAATAGAAACCAAACTCGGTATCGCCCAATTCAGGCGCGTAATACCCCAATTTGACACCATATTGGCCATCATTACTTGGCTCTTGTTCATCTTGCACTAAAGTGACTTTAGTAGGATAAGCTAATGCCATCGCGACGAGCTGTTGCGTTGGAATTGTCTGACCACTGGCAATCATCCCTGCTAGACGTTGATATTCCTGCATCACAAAGTCTAAGTTGATATCAGGGTTGGCGTTAAAACCTAACTGTGCGTTTTGATTGTAGCCACCAAAGCCAGCAAAATCGTTAGTCGCAAAAATTGAACCGGGTGTTGGCACCCAAATAGGTTCCCAATCATATTGATAGAAAGCTTCTACCGATAAGTTTTCTGTGATCCCAAGAGAAGCCCACACCATGCCCTGAGGTCTAAAGGCTTCTTTCAGTTCTGCACCGGGAGCATTAAGGATGTTCAAATCAACAGGGTTAATCTCACCAATACCATGGGCGATAAGAGTACTTTCCCCCCAAGAAACCACTTGGTTACCTAAACGGATAGAGAGTGGATTGGCACCGTCATTTAAATCAAAATTCGCATAAACAAAGGCATCTAACAGACGGATGTCCTTACATTGCACTTCTGAAGCACGATTATCCTCACAAGGATCGAATTCTTTGCCTGTTATCGGATCATTGAAGTCATAGTTACCATCGTTTAATTTACGATCGTAAAAATACATGCCACGAGCAAACAGACCATAATTCTCATACTTCAGGGACAGCTCATGTAATCCTTTAACGATCTCAGAAGTAGTATCACCTTGAGAATAAAGCAAATTACTTAAATCGTTATTGCTTGAATAGGAACCTGGCTGTGCCCAAATCTCAGCAGATGTGTATTTAGTATTGCCAAACGCAGTATAATTCGACCAATCAAATTGTGGCTGGTTAACTTTACCAATTTGTCCATCCCAATCGCGCTCACCGACACGCCAACTGGCACCCGCGGTCCACGTTGAGTCAAACGTGCCTTGTACCTCCCCCCAATCGAACGCAACCGCATTAACATTCGATATCATCAACAAACTCAATGCCGACGCCACCCCCAAAGCAAGCGCCGACTTGTTAAAACTTTTTTAACAATTTTCATTTTAGCTCTCCGTACCCTGCTGGATTCTTTGTTTTAGGAATTACAACCAACATCTTGTTAGCTCACAGGTAACATCATTGTTACAGCAATTAATCCCTATGAGCAAGGCACAGTTAGAGAAAATTTTCTAAAGAATTAAGCACGTAGACACATTTATGTCATCGAGTACAAAGATGGGATTTAAATTAGTAAAGCAGAAGATTGGAATACTGAGGCAAAACAAGATAAAAAATCATAAATTTCATTAACATAATCACAAAGAAATTATCATGTTTTATTAATTGTAATTAGTCGACCGTTTAAAGTAATTACTCTAAGATAAAATCAACAATTTGTTTCTACAACCGCTCCAATGACACAAATTGACCTTTATCGTCGAGCACGAGTTTAAACTGCCCATGAATACCATTTTCAGTTAAAAAACGCCTAAAATGTCGCCCGCTAATCCAAATGATCCGCCCTTGACGTTCACGCACTTCAACTTTATCGGCCAGCCCTTGATAGTAAGGTAAAAAATCTTGATAGCTAAGGGTTAACTTAAAATACAATTCCATATTGATAAGGGCAGCAAAATGCTGCCCTCCTCCTCTAATTAACCTGAACTCGGGGTAACGAGTGTCGAAAAACCTAAATTTAATAAACTAAATCAATGCTATAAATGATTATTTTGAAACGAAAAATCTATTATCTGGCTGAATGCGCAGATTTGTGCGCATATCAGGGCGCTCTGTCGTATGCCATAGCGAGCGATGGTGAGACAGAGCAACGCAGAAAGGCCCGAAAAGATGCCTATTCAGCGGCTCTGCTTATCTCGAGCTCAGGTTAATGACGACTTCGCTAACGCTTTGGACACTTTTTCGAATAAATCCTTAGAGAGTCCAGGTAAGTCTAATAAACGCGTTAAACAGGCCTTAATCTTACGCTGACGTGTTTCATCGAATTTACTGAATTGGATGAGCGGTGTCACCATTCTGGCGGCAACTTGTGGGTTAAGCTGATTTAAGTTGATAAGGCACTCAGTTAAAAACTCATAACCTCTGCCATCGGCGCGGTGGAATTGATAAATATTTCCAGCGGCAAAACTACCAATAAGCGAACGTACCCGATTGGGATTACTCATGCTAAAACTCGCGTGTTGTTGTAATTGACGTAATGTATCAATCACATCATCGCTATCATGAGTCGCCTGTAACATAAACCATTTATCCATCACTAGCGGCGTATCACGCCAGCGCGTCTCAAATTGAGCCATTAACTGGTCACGGCAAGTTAAAGAGCCAACATTGGCTGCCGTTAATGCGCCGAGCGAATCCGTCATATTACAAGCCTTAGCAAACTGCTCTACCACAAAGGTTTCGGCATCATTGCTAACTCGGCTAAGCCAATTTAGACATTGGTTTTTAAGGGCGCGGGCTTTAGTGCAATCCAAATTAACCAATGAGCGATAAAGTGCCGTTAATTCATCTTCGCAGTAAGCAGCAAGCTCTGTGAGCACAAATTCACGCGCGAGCGCTAACGCATCAAGGTCAACAGTATCAGTTTGCTCAATCAAAGCGGAAGCCGATGGAATCGCTAAAATCTCAGCCATTAATGCCTGATCGAGTTTCTCATCGAGTAAAGCCCCTTTAAAACTATCCTTCACTCTTTCATCTAAGGTCATCGTCTGATGTTGCTGTAAATGTTCAACATTTTGCCAAATTGCTTGGCTAACGAGAGTAACGGATGCCTCCCAACGCGCCACTTCACTCGAAGCAAAACGCATCAAATGAACAAGTTGGTCAACTTCGAAGGGATAGTGCAATTTAACTGGCGCAGAGAAATCTTGCAGCAATGACGCCACAGGTTTATGGCGGAGTCCTTCAAAAGTAAATACTTGTTCGGCGTCAGTAAAACTGATCACTTGGTTGACCAGTGATAGTCCCTTATCGTCCAACAGCTCCAGACTAAAAGGAATATGCAGCGGCGAGGTGCAGCCTGTAAGAGTCTGTTTAAGTGTTAACTGATAACGCCCTGATGCAGCATCGAAACTGTCGCTTGCGGTTACTACCGGCGTACCTGCTTGGCTATACCAGAGGCGGAATTGGGTTAAATCGATACCACTGGCATCTTCCATCGCCGCAACAAAATCATCGCAGGTCACAGCTTGGCCATCGTGGCGTTTAAAGTATAACTTCATCCCCGCTTGGAAACGGGCTTCACCAAGCAAAGTGTGCATCATGCGAATAACTTCGGCGCCCTTGTTATACACTGTCACCGTATAAAAGTTATTCATCTCAATCACGGACTCTGGACGAATTGGATGTGCCATTGGGCCTGAGTCTTCAGCGAACTGCTGGTTTTTAATGACTTTAATGGCGTGAATTCGATTTACCGCGCGCGAACCTAAATCCGAACTAAACTCTTGGTCGCGAAAAACTGTTAAGCCTTCTTTGAGACTTAATTGGAACCAATCACGGCAAGTGACACGGTTGCCCGTCCAGTTATGGAAATATTCATGGCCGACTACGGATTCAATACCATGGTAATCCTCATCAGTGGCGGTCAAAGTATCGGCGAGGACATATTTGGTATTAAAGATATTTAAGCCTTTATTTTCCATCGCCCCCATATTGAAAAAGTCGACAGCAACGATCATGTAGATATCTAAATCATATTCAAGGTCAAAACGGGACTCATCCCAAGCCATAGACTTTTTAAGGGATGCCATAGCATGGTGCGCCTTATGCAAATTCCCTTTATCAACAAAAACCTGTAGCACCACTTTACGCTGACTGCGGGTAATAAACTCATCCTGCAACAGATCAAAATCACCTGCCACGAGGGCAAAAAGGTAGGCCGGCTTGGGGAAAGGGTCCTGCCAACGTACATAATGGCGTCCGCCATCGAGATCACCTTTGTCAATCAAGTTGCCGTTACTGAGCAGGAACGGGAACGCCAGCTTGTCGGCTTCAATACGCACAGTATATTTAGCCAATACGTCAGGACGGTCGAGGAAGTAAGTGATACGTCTAAAGCCTTCAGCTTCACACTGGGTGCAATAGGCACCGTCAGACATATAAAGCCCTTCGAGGCTTGAGTTGGCTTCAGGATCCAGTTGGGTGATGATGGTCAGCTCAAACTCATTTAGGGTCGTTTCGATTGTCAGCTGCCCTTCACCAACTTGATACGCTACCTGTTGACCATCAATCGCCACGCTGACTAAGGTTAATCCTTCACCATCAAGCACTAAAGGATTAGCGTGGGAAGAGCTACGTTTAACCTTGCTAATAGCCTTAACAACGGTATTTTTACCGTTAAGATTAACATCTAAGTCGATGGATTCAATCGTGAACTGGGGAGCTTGGTAGTCTTTAAGGTATTTTGCTTGAACTTGTGTCATTTCGTTCCCTTTAACACTGATTTAAATAAGAAAAACGCGCCATAAGCGCGTTTTAAGGTAAGGTAAACAGACGTAACTTCCGCCTATTTAGTGCCAGCGTTAGCTAGCTTTTTCGCATCCACCATATCTAGAGTGATATAAGCCGTTTCATCTAAAAATGCATCTGGCGCAGCAACATCATCTTTAATATCTTCCATAGATTTAACTGGCGCTAAACCATTGGCTACGCGACGCTCATTGGTTCTATCGAGCACTTTCTTCTCATCAGCTTCACGTGATGCAATACGCTCACTTTCCACTAAGGAGACAGTTTTCTCTTTGTGATGCTTTTTAAAGTCAGCAATATCTTGATTGATATAGTTAAACTCAACACTGTTTTGAATACGGGCAAGGTGCTTTTTCTCTAAACTCGCCACCAGTTCAGGGGTGATATCATTTAGCGTACCGTATTGCGCCATCGGGACTTTGTCCCAAGGCAAAGCATTCTTCTCTTCAGCTTCACCATACTCACCAGGCTCTAACGCACTTGGATACGCAATATTCGGCGTCACACCTTTGAGTTGTGTACTACCACCGTTAATGCGATAAAACTTCTGAATGGTGTATTGCACATGGCCGATAGGCTTCTCGTACATATCGTAGATCCGACCTAGGCTCTTATGCTGTTGCACTGTGCCTTTACCGAAACTGGACTCACCAACAATCAATGCACGATCATAATCCTGCAATGCTGCTGCAAAAATCTCAGAAGCTGATGCGCTGTAACGGTCAACCATCACGGTCAACGGACCTGCGTAGGTTGTCTTGCCATCGTTATCGCGGTGAGCTGACACACGGCCATCGGCGTCACGGATTTGCACCACAGGGCCCATGTCAATAAAGAGTCCGGTTAGTAACACGGCTTCGGTTAATGCACCGCCGCCATTACCACGTAAATCGATAACGACACCTTCGACTTTTGCTTCGTTGAGTTTAACGAGTTCCTTTTCCACATCCTGGGATAAATTCATATAGAATCCAGGAATTTGGATAACTCCGACTTTACGATTGGCGTATTCACCGTCTTTAGGCTCGATGATTTTAGAAGTCGCAGCACGGTCTTCTAAGCGAATCTTGTCACGTACTAAAGTGACGTTAAACGGCTTAGCATTTGAGCCACCTTTCTTCGGTAAAATCTGCAGAACGACTTTACTGCCCTTAGGACCTTTGATGAGCTCAACGACATCGTCTAAACGCCAGCCGATAACATCAACGATCTCGCCACCCTCTTGGCCAACACCAACAATCTTATCTTCTGGTGACAGTTTTTCACTGCCAGCGGCAGGACCACCTGCGATTAAACTCTTAATCACAGTGTAATCATCTTCGAGCTGTAACTGCGCGCCAATACCCTCTAGGCTCAAGTTCATTTCCATTTGGAAACGCTCAGCATTACGGGGGGATAAATAGCTAGTGTGCGGCTCAATGCTGCGAGAAAATGCATTCATCACCGCTTGGAACACATCTTCACTATTGGTCTGAGTCAGACGTTTGATGGCGTTGTTATAACGTTTTTGCAGAATCTCAACAATTTCAGGCCATTTTTTGCCAGTAAGCTTGAGATTCAACGCATCGTATTTCACTCGCTGACGCCAAAGCTCATTGATTTCAGCTTGATCTTTTGGCCAAGCGACATCTTCCCTATCGTACTCGTAGGCATCACCAGGAACGGTAAAATCCATTTCTTTATCGAGCAGAGAAAGCGCGTACACAAAGCCTTCGTAGCGACGTTTTTGAACCAAATCAAACATTTTGTAGGCGGGGTCGAGTTCACCTGAACTCAGCATATCGTCAAACTGATTGATATAAGGCTTAAAACTGTCGACATCGGCTTGGGTCAGCACATTGCGACGGTAATCAAGTTGCTGTAAATAGCGGTCAAAAATCTGCGCAGAAAACGCGTCATCGAGCGCAAATCGATGGTAATGCGAACGAGTGTATAAATCTGTCACTCGTTTACTGGCCACTTTATGCTGCGCTTCCTGCTTGAGAGTGGGTAACTCGCTGATTTGAATCGTAGGAGGCACAGCCCAAGCCGAGAATCCGACAAAAACAGTGGCGATGGATGTAGCCAAAATGAGTTTTCGCATCAACAAGTTACTCCGTTAGATTAAATGATTACAGCAGAATATGTTCTGCTTTCACTTTTATCGTTAAGCCGCTATCAAGCTGAACATGAATGTCTTCTTTGTTAATGTCAGTGATCACGCCGGCTACTGGCGTCATACCTAACTTAACATTGACACGCTGTTTCTTAGCTAAATCGGTCAATTGCGCTTGGACTAAGTTAACAGCAGGTTCAGCCTTAGGAGCCACTTTGGCAGGACGCTCAGTCTTGCGGGCAGGAACAGCTACTTTCTTAGGGGCCTTTTTCGCTGGAGCTTTGCCAGCCGGAGCCACTTTGGCAGCTTGAGCAGCACGCTTAGCCTTGGCTTTTTCTTGGCTTTCTTTCAACATGGCTTGAGCATGATCGATATGTTCTTGCTCTAGCTCGCCACAAGGCTGACCATCAAGATCCACACGCTGGGCACCAGCTTTTACCGATTTGAGGTAACGCCAACTGCTAGTGTAACGTCTTAACGCCACGCGCAGTTGAGTTTTACTGACTTTAGAATCATCAGCCAACCTTTCAGCCAAATCTTGAAACAATCCGATTTTTAATGGCTTAGTTTCACCTTCAGCAATAAAGCACAAAGGAAATGTTTCATACAAATACGCCAAAATTGCGTTGGTGTCGGTCAACTTATCTGTTGATTCCATCATTACTTCCACAGTTAAAAAGGGACATCGAATTCGAGGTGATATAAATCAGCTTCTTACGTGTCGTTTATCTTGGTTAAGCTCACAATTGAGCCAAAGTACAAATTAACATTCTCGCCGAGTTAACTAAAGTTAAAAAATATCAGTTAACCATTTTTTACGGCTAAACCTCTCAGGTTTATTCGGGCCATGCCCAAACAAGCCTTATCAGGGCATACGCTATTATAAGGCGCACGCCACCGATTGCGACTATGAATTATGCGTTATTGTACGCAAATTAAGCAAATAGGCAGTTTTCGAAGCTTTTTACCAATAATTCCAAGCCCTTTTGGTCTTCTTCGTCAAAGCGGTCAAAAATAGGGCTATCAATATCCAGTACAGCAATCACCTGACCATTAGCACGAACAGGGATAACAATTTCGGAATTACTGGCCGCATCGCAGGCGATATGTCCATCGAATTGATGCACATCGGCAACCCGTTGAGTTTGATTAGCCAGTGCTGCAGTGCCACACACGCCTTTACCCATCGGAATGCGGGTACAAGCCACTTTACCTTGGAATGGGCCTAATACTAACTGTTCGCCGCGCATAACGTAAAAACCTACCCAGTTTAGTTCGGTTAGGTTGTCATTAAGCAGGGCTGAAAAGTTAGCCATGGCAGCCACTAAATCATCTTCGCCTTCGAGTAACGCTAACGCTTGACGGTTCAGTGATTCATAAAATTGCGGTTTCATATGCTTCCTAAAAATTATTCAGCAGCATCGTCCTTCTTAGACGCTTTTTTGGCTGTGTTTGGTTTTGTTGGCGTACTATTAACTTGAACCACACCTTTAAGCAAGTTTGTTAGCTCATCTTTATTGTTAGCAAAATAGAATGCGAGCTGTTCGGTTAGACTTTCATCAATCCCAAGTTCCGCTTTCTGAATAAATGGAATGAGGTTATCAGCGATGTCGAGCATCTTATCGTAGGCATCAGCCTCCTTTTTCGATGTGAATGTCATCTTTTCTACCCCTTCTCTTACCACGACAAACTGTGTAATAACTGCCATGACCGCCCTCGCACTGTTTTTATATACAGTAACCAGAATGACATAAAGTGAACTAGTGATGCAAGTGTTCTGATTATTCTGATATTATGACTGCGCTTTATGTTGTGGAGATGGGTCAATCAATTTGATATCTCACCTTATAATTTGTTGTTTTCGGATTATTTGCTCAATCTCAGTGGCTTTGGGGCTAATATAATATTTTTATATGCATGACAATACAGCAGAAAACTCTGTAATCCTCTGTCGTTCCTGCGACTTGGCCATTCGGAAACGTGCCCTCCCAACTGGGGTCAGAGCATTGTGTCCGCGTTGCAACACCGCACTTTATGACACTCCATACTGTTCAGTAAATGGCATGTTGGCACTGTGCATTACCGCGTTGGTGTTCTATTTTCCTGCTAACTTTTTTCCTGTGCTAGAAATCCATTTTCTGGGCAGTATTCGCACAACAACGGTATTTCAAGGCGCTTTTGCCGTCTTCGAACAAGGTTATTGGGTGGTGGGATTAGCCGTACTTGCTGCCGCAGTGGTTGGCCCTGGTTTATTGATCCTATCGATTCTTGCGCAAATTTTGATTATAAAATGGGGGCTTGCAAGCCCATTTTGGCGCCATAGTCTCAAACAATTACTCACATTTCAGGGGTTCCTTTCGCAGCTGACGATGCTTGAGATTTATGTGATTAGCTTCCTCGTCTCATCATTTCAATTATCTGATTTTTCGGATATTTATTTTGGAATGGGTACCTTTTGCTTCACCATGCTTTTTTTAGTCACCCTGTTTTTACAGCGTGAATACGATATTGAGCATATGTGGGGTCTTCTTATGCAGGAACATCACTGATATGAAGCAGCAAGGAAAGGATTTAGGCCTGTGTTTGTGCCGCGTTTGTAGGCAACTCAATAGCAGTGAGGATAGCCACTGTAGTCGTTGTGAGTCAGAATTACAGGTCCGCGATTACAACAGCTTACAAAAAAGTTGGGCGCTGCTTATTACTGCCGCCATTTTATTGGTTCCAGCCAACCTCTATCCCATTACGGTGCTCACCAATCAGGGAAAGGTACGTCACGATACGATCTTTTCCGGAATTGTTCATTTAGTCCAATCGGATATGTTACCCATCGCCATTATTGTGTTTATTGCCAGTATTTTAGTGCCTTGGGTAAAGATTATCGGCTTAGCCACTTATCTGTGTGCTATCAGTTTCAACCTGCCAATTTCAAAGCAAAAACTTATGGTGGGATTTCATGTTATTGAGTGGATTGGCCGCTGGTCGATGCTCGATTTATTTGTGATCTCGCTGACCGTTGCCCTGGTGAATATGGGGCAATTACTCGATGCAAAGCCTGCACCCGCGGCCACGGCATTTGCATTGGTGATTTTACTGACGCAACTTGCCGCAAAAGTTTTAGACACTCGTTTACTCTGGGATCGACTGGAACCTCAAGATGACACAAATTGAATCGCCAAAAGTTGTGAAGAAAAAGCTCTTTTCGCCGATTTGGCTGCTCCCGATTGTGGCGCTCGCGCTTGGCGCATGGCTGGGTATTAAGAGCATCAAAGAATCGGGCATTGAAATTCAAATCCACTTCCCCAGTGCTACGGGGATCGACGTGGGCAAAACCTTAGTCAAATACCAAGGCTTAACCGTTGGTAAGGTAAAAGATATCGGTATTGATGATGATCTTAAAGGCGTTAACGTGAAGGTGATGATGGACTATCGCGCTAAGCCTTTCTTAAATAAAGAAACCCTCTTCTGGTTAGTTACCCCAAAGGCCAGCATCACAGGCGTTGAAGGTCTGGATGCGCTGTTTTCAGGCAACTATATTGCAATCCAACCAGGCAAAGGCAATGCCGCTACCTTGTTTGAGGCAGAACGCCAACCGCCACCAATGCAAATTGGCTCCGAAGGGGTAATGATTGAACTGACGGCCGATAAACTCGGCTCATTAGATGTGGGCTCGCCAGTGTTCTTCCGTCAAATACCTGTGGGCAGCGTGGTCAGCTATCGTTTAGACGGCAACGCTAGAGTGATTATCAGCGCCTTTATCCAAGAGCAATATGCACGTTTAGTGAAGAAAAACTCTCACTTTTGGAATGTGTCAGGCGTTAAAGTCGATGCTAGTTTAGCGGGTATTAAAGTCAACACTGAAAGCCTTGCTTCTATCCTTGCGGGTGGTGTGAGTTTCAGTTCCGATGAAAAAGCGCCTGCGGCACAAAATGGCGACAGTTTTTCCCTCTATGATTCCGAAACCAGCGCCCTTGGCGGGATTGAAGTCAGTCTGACCATGAGTGATGGCAATGCTATTGATAAAGGCACTCGCATTGTATATCGCGGCATCACCATTGGTGCAGTTCAAAGCAAGCAACTCACCGCTGCAGGTGTGACTGCGGTGGCAAAATTTGAGCCTGAATACGCTAACCTATTAACTCGGGACGGCCAGTTTTGGCTTGAAGGCGCCGATATTTCGCTCTCTGGGATCAAAAACCCCGAGCGTTTACTCACAGGAAGCGTGATTAACTTTTTACCCGGCACCTATGCTAATTCGGCACTGCCAAGTAGTTTTGCCTTGCAATCCTCAGCTCCTGATGTGCTACAAGCGAAAAAACTTAAGGCAACAATAACCTCGGCCGAAAACATGGGCTTAACCGCTGGCGCCGAAGTGCGTTACAAGCAATTACCTATCGGTCAGGTGCTCGAGGTGAAATTAACCAAAGATCTGTCGGCCGTTGAATATCTACTCGAGCTGCAACCTGAATTTGCCAGCTTAATCCGCAGTGATAGCTATTTTGTTCCCGAATCAGCGTTGAGCGTCGATGCGTCTCTTGATGGTGTATCGGTCAAAGCACGCGATCTAGCGACATTAACTAAAGGCGCGGTGAGTCTGATCCCTGGTACCAGTAATACCCCGCTGGCGGCAAATGCGCGTTTGCCACTCTTTAGCTCAATGGATGAAGCTAAGCAATTCTTTGTCCGTCAACAGCGTTTATACTTTACTCTCATCAGTGCTGATGGCGCCGATGTTAGTCAAGGATCTCCGATTTACTATAAAAAAATGCAAATTGGTAGCGTGGAGTCGGTCAACTGGCAGGGTAAAACCGAAGACTTTGCGATAAAGATCGCTATTGATAAGCAGTTCCAACCCTTAGTGCAAAAACCTAAAGTCTTTTGGCGTAACAGTGCCGTGGATGTCAGCGCCAGTCTTGCGGGTATTGATGTCGCCGTTGCTCCACTACAAGGCGCGTTAAAGGGCAGCATCAGCTTAGGTTTATTGGACAGTTCAACGACTGAGCCTAATGCGGCACTTAAACTATACGAAAGTAAACAGCTCGCCTTAGCGCAGGCTCAAGCCATCAAACTCACCTTACCCGCCTCGGCAAAATTGGCTGCAAAAGCCGCCATTCGTTACCAAGGTCATCAGGTGGGTGAAGTGACGCAAGTTAAGCTCAATACCGATTTAACTACCCTTACAGCCACCGCCTATCTCTATGGTGACTATGCCGAGCATTTCAGCCGCAGTGATACTGAGTATCATATGGTCGAAGCGCAAATATCTTTAGCAGGCATTAAAGCGCCAGAAACCTTAATTACCGGGCCATATATTGGTGTGTTACCGGGCAAGAGCAAGCAAAAGGCGAGTCAATTCCAGGCCAAATTGGTTGAGAGCAGCTACGCCAACGTGGCCGAAGATGCGCTTAAGTTTACCTTAGAAGATAGCAACCTTGGCTCGATGAAAGTCGGCACGCCTATTTTCTTCCGCGGCATTAAAGTCGGCCAAATCGATGGTTATAGCCTGTCGTCTCAAGGTAACAGTGTACTCATGCAAGCGCACATTGAGCCCCAGTACAGTCACTTAGTGAATCAGAGCAGTCAGTTCTGGGACGCCTCAGGCATTAAAGTCGATGTAGGTATTTTCTCTGGTGCACAAATTGAAGCCGGTTCGCTCGAAACCCTATTAGCGGGCGGCATTAATGTTGCAACCAAAGAAACAACTCAAGAGAGTAACCGCCTCAGCGAAGGCGCAGTGATTAAACTGCAGCATAAAGCCGAGCGTGAATGGCAAGAATGGGCTCCGGCGCAATAGCCTCCCATGCAATAAATAATCGCGCTATTGATTAAGCGTATTTAAACCCGACAGTTAACTCTATTAATACAAGGCGCATTTGGTTTATCCGAATGCGCCTGATTTTTTCATATAACACTGCTTAGCCATAGAACCAATAACAGACAGCAATAGCCGCACTGATCCCTGCAAAATCCGCCGTTAGACCACAGGCGAGCGCATGGCGCCCGTGACGAATACCCACTGAACCAAAGTAAACCGCCAGCACATAGAAAGTCGTTTCAGTACTGCCTTGGAAAATCGCCGCCAAGCGACCAGCAAAGGAGTCCACTCCGTGGTGTGCCATGGTTTCGAGCATCATCGCTCGCGCGCCCGAACCACTAAAGGGTTTCATCAACGCCGTAGGCATAGCATCGACAAAGCGGGTATCAAACCCGAAAAGACTCACGCAACTCGCAATCAGTTGCAGCAGGTAATCTAACGCGCCCGATGCCCTAAGTAAGCCAATCGCCAGCAGCATGGCTAACAGATACGGGATCAGTTGGATCGATTGGTTAAACCCCGCTTTGGCACCTTCGATAAACTCATCATAAATAGCTACTTTTCGCACGCCCGCCACCAGCACAAAACTGAAGACTAACAGTAGCAATACCCCGTTGCCCAAGGCGGTCGACACTGTGCCAATCGCGTCTGCCGTTAAGGTCATCAAATAAAAACCACTGGCAACTAATGCCGACAGCAGCACTGCGCCATATCCGAGTACCACGGCATTGAGTAGTGAAAGGCGCTGCACAACAGCAACGATCAAAAGCCCCGCTAAGGTTGAGGCAGAGGTTGCGAGGAGTATCGGTAAAAAAATGTCTGCCGGAGCCGCCGCGCCCTGCTGAGCACGGTATAAAAACACCGTGACAGGCACTAGCGTCACCGAGGAGGTATTTAGGACTAAAAATAGAATTTGTGCGTTAGTGGCAACGGTTTTGACCGGATTAAGACTCTGCAAATCCTGCATTGCCTTTAAACCTAATGGAGTAGCGGCATTATCCAATCCAAAAATGTTGGCGGTTAAGTTCATCGTCATACTGCCAAATGCAGGATGCCCCTTAGGCACTTCGGGCATTAAGCGGCGCAGCAGCGGCTCAAATACAAAGGCAATCGCCCCAACAACGCCGGCTTTTTCACCAATGCGCATTAATCCCATCCACAGGGACAACACACCCACTAAGCCTAAGGCGATTTCAGCGGCAAGTTTAGCGCTGGCAAACAAGGCCTCAACCGCGTTGGCAAGCACATCAATATGCCCATTAAAAAGCTGTATTGCCATCGCCAACAGCGATGTGAGGAAAAACACTAACCACACCCGATTTAGCACTCTGCCCCTTCCTTATTGTTATTCAAACTGTTTATTCGTGTCGCTTTGTTTATTTAACGCAAATCTGAACCAACGATAGTAGAGGGAGAAAATCCCAGCCCGATAAGGGATTATGATATACTTGCCGCAGTTGATACACAGCCTAATCCCGTTATGGTTCAATTAAATCAAAATTTTATCAATACTATTGCCCAAGAACTGCCCGCCCATCTCTCAATGGATGACTTTATTGCGGCCTGTTCGAGACCACTACGTCGCTCGATTCGCGTCAACACCTTAAAGATCAGCAGTGAAGACTTTAAGCAATTAATGCAGCCTAAGGGATGGACCTTTGAACCCATTCCCTGGTGTGAGGATGGTTTCTGGATAAGCTACGATGAAGAAGAGCAGCTCGGCAACGCCCTAGAGCATATTCAGGGATTATTCTATATCCAAGAAGCCAGCTCCATGTTGCCCCCTACAGCACTTTTTACCCCAAATGCGGATTGGCAATGTGTATTAGATTTAGCCTCGGCGCCTGGCTCTAAGACCACGCAAATGGCAGCGTTAATGAATAATCAAGGCTTATTAGTCGCCAATGAATATTCCGCTAGCCGCGTCAAAGTACTCCATGCCAATGTGCTGCGCATGGGCGCGAGTCACTGCGCCCTGACCCACTTCGATGGACGGGTATTTGGCGAGTATCTGTATGAAAGTTTTGATGCGGTATTGATTGATGCCCCCTGCGGCGGTGAAGGCACAGTCCGTAAAGATGCGGATGCGTTAAAATCTTGGTCCCTCGATGAGGTGATCGAAATTAGCGAAACCCAAAAAGCGTTAATCGAATCCGCATTTTTGGCGTTAAAGCCGGGTGGCAGTCTGGTGTATTCCACTTGCACCCTTAATCGGCACGAAAACCAAGGCGTGTGCGAATATTTACAGCAGACCTATGGCGATGCGGTGCAATTTGAGTCCTTAAGCCAATTGTTTGATGGTGCCGAAAAAGCCACTACGCCAGAAGGCTTTTTGCACGTTTGGCCGCAAATTTACGACAGTGAAGGCTTTTTTGTCGCTAAGTTGAGCAAAACCCGCTCCGTGCCCCGCCTGCAACCCGAGCCTAAATTACAAAAGAATTTCCCCTTTACGGAGGCGAATGCCAAACAAGCCAAAGCCATTCAAGCCTATTTTGCCGATGATTTGGGTATCGAACTGCCCGATGATCTCATTATGGTGCGCGACGATGAGTTTTGGCTATTTCCCCATGAATTTAGAGATTTTATTGGCAAAATGCGCTTTCAGCGGATTGGGGTTAAGCTTGCCGATCACAGTAAACATGGCTTTAAAGTCCGCCATGAAGCCATTATCGCACTTGCGGGTAAAGCGCTTAAAGCCGGGGCAAAAAATGGCGCGAAAGTCGTCGAAGTGAGCGATGAGCAGGCGAAAGAGTATTTGATGGGACGAGATATTCCCCTCGATACCGCTAGCAAAGCTCAGGGCGAAGTGATTGTCTGTTATGGCGGCGCGCCTTTAGGCATGGCTAAACATTTAGGCAATAAACTAAAAAACAACCTGCCCAGAGACTTAGTGAAAGATAAAGTGTTATTGCTACCACCGCAGACATAATGGTTATAAATCGGCATTTTTTTAGCGAGAAATAACCTAAAAAAGGGGACGGAGAAAGTGTCACTCACACTAAACTCAACTACACTGAGTCTATTGTAAAGCGCACTGCATGTCGCTTTCATCTGTAGCGCACGGCTCTTCAACGAGCCATTCCCCTAGGCCCAAACAGCTAGAATCGTTTTGGGCCTTTTTTTATGGGCTTGCGTTTTAACGAATATGAGCAAAATTGTGCTCACAAGAGAGGGGCAAACCTAAATCAACGCCCAATCAAGCGCGCCGCATCCTTAAATAAGTTAAAGAAGTTATCACTGGTATACTGCGCAAGATCTTCGTAACGCTCTCCGCGCAGCTCTGCCACAAACTCGGCCACATCACGCACATAGGCGGGTTGATTTTCCTGTCCACGGTGTGGAATAGGCGCAAGATAAGGCGAATCGGTTTCGACCAATAAACGCTCTTTCGGCACTTTGCGGATCACCGTTCTTAACTCACCGGCATTTTTAAAGGTCACAATGCCTGAAACGGAAATATAAAAACCTAAGTCAATCGCCGCCTTGGCCATTTCCCAGTTTTCGGTAAAGCAATGCAACACGCCACCGACTTTGTCCGCCTGCCCCGCTTTAAGCATGTTGATGGTGTCTTCACGGGCATCACGGGTATGCACAATCAGCGGCTTATCAACTTCAACCGCCAAGGCAATTTGTTGCTCAAAACATTGCTGTTGCAGGGCTTTAGTTTCATCGGCATAAAAATAATCTAACCCAGTTTCACCAATGGCCACCACTTTGGGGTCCATTGCAAAACGGCGAATTTGCTCCACATCGAGGCCGTCTTTCACATCCAGCGGATGCACGCCCGAAGATAAAAACACCTGCTCGAAACCTGCAACCTTGTCGCGCATCGACTCAAATCCCTGCTGGCGCACATTGACACAGAGCATATAGTCGACACCGCGCGCCTTAGCGTTAGCGAGAATGAGTTCTAAGGTTTGTTGATCGGGAGCCGCTTTCAGGCGATCGAGATGGCAATGTGAATCGATAAGCACAGCAATGTCCAAGCAGATAAACAAAAAGGAGCACAAGGATACTCAGCGATGGGATCGAGGTCAAATTTCGCTAAGGCTTCACTCAGCACTTAATACTCAGTGTCGACCCTAGCCGACCACTCTATGCATTACATCGTGCAGGTTAAGTCACCAGAGGCGAGTTCACGCGATAATAGTTTTTCAATATGGTGTTTATGGCTGTCGGGCTCTGAGACTATCTTGATACCAATCCCAGCAGGACGTCCACCCGATGCTCCCAAAGGATTGATCCACACAACGACGCCACGAAATTCGTTTGAGGTGGTCGCGCCAGGTAAACGATAGGCGATGGTTAAGGTCTCACCGAGGTAATGGGTTTCCCCGGTGGCGACAAACAGCCCTGCCGGTTTGATAAACGGCATATAGGCGCGGTAAAGCTGATGTAAGGTATCAAAATTGACGACAAGATCGACCATGGCATGTTACTTATTTGTTATTTCTTTATATTCTAAGACATAACTTTGACACAAGCCTAAATAATTGACACTCGGCATTGCACTTAAGCTATGACACATTTCCATGATTTTCGCCGCCAAGTTCCCTATTTGCGCTTGCACAAACGCATCTTGGTCGCCGTACTTCAATAAAACTTGTCTCAGGAGTAAGTATAAAACCTTAAGAGCATCAATGATTTGTTGTTCACTTATCGTTAACAAACTAGCACGCAGATGGCCCGACGACAAACTTTGCGCCCAATCTTTGCGAAACCCTAACAAGGTTTGATAACGACTGGGTTGCGTACCGTCGGATAGCAAACTTTCGGCCAACTTTAATGGACCGCCGACCACACTCAAGCACCAAGTCACATCCTCTTGGATCTGACATTGCTGAATTAACCAGTTTTTGATCAACATTTTAGACGGCGTCACAAAGGGAAGCCGCTGACAACGACTACTGATCGTGGCCATTAAACGTGCGGGCGTATCGGAATGTAATAGTAGTAAGGTGTCTTTACCCGGCTCTTCGAGCGTCTTGAGTAGCGCATTGGCAGAGGCTGAGTTTAAACGCTCGCTATGGTGGATAATGGCTACACGGCGGCCACTTTGCTGGGCAGTCGCACTTAAGCGGCTACAAAGCTCACGAATTTGATCGACTTTGATTTGATGGCCATCGGCCTCGATTTGATAAAAATCAGGATGATTACCCGCATCAAATAACTGGCAGGACTTACAAAAACCGCACCCGCCCGCGGGAGTGGGTTGTGAACACATGGCGGCGCGCGCCATAAATACACTCAAAAGTTCACCGCCATAGGCAGAATCGATACCCACGAGTTGCGCGTGAGGGACTTTTTGAGTTTGCAACTGGGTTAAAAACGCCTGTCTTGGCGCATCGAGCCAAGGCAGGGTTAATACATCAAATCCGCTTTGCGTTACCATGCCATCGCCTGTAACACGGCCAGAATATCTTTATGCACTTCGGCCATGGTTTGGCTGGCGTCGATAACGACAATCCGCTCATCTTCGCTGGCAAGCTTGAGGTAAGTTGCGCGCGCCCGTTCAAAAAAGTCGATGGCTTGCTGCTCAATTCTATCAAGTTCGCCCCGCTTTGCTGCACGTTGCAGCCCAAGCTTAGGGTCAAGGTCAAGATAGAGGGTTAAATCGGGTTTAAACCCTTTGAGCGTTGCGTTACTTACGGCTTCGACTAAAGGCATTAAGCCACGTCCACCGCCTTGGTACGCTAAAGATGACAGATTGTGCCTATCCCCCAACACCCACTTGCCTTGTGCCAATGCAGGTTTGATGACATTGGCGACGAGCTGAGCTCTGGCGGCATAGATCAATAAACATTCAGACTCATCACATAAAGGATCGTTTGGGTCGGCAATTTTCACTAAATCACGAATGCGCTCGGCCAGCGGCGTGCCGCCTGGCTCGCGGGTGCAAACAGGCGCAAGCCCGGTGTGCTTTTCAATAAAATCGCGAATAAGGGCAATCGCACTCGATTTACCGGCGCCTTCCAGTCCTTCAACAACGATGAATTTGGCGGATGCTTGGGTCATTTTTTCTTTCTCTGATAAATATCGACGGCGCGGTTATGTTCTTCCAAAGTGGTCGAAAATACATGGGTACCATCGTTACGCGACACAAAATACAAATAACTGACCTTGGCGGGTTTGGACACTGCCTGTAATGAGGCCTTGCTCGGTGCCGCAATCGGTGTTGGCGGTAAGCCGAAAATCCGATAGGTATTAAACGGTGTCTCTTCGACTAAATCTTTACGGGTGATATTGCCTTTAAATCTGTCTCCCATGCCATAAATCACCGTGGGATCGGTTTGCAGCTTCATCCCCAGATTCAGTCGATTAATAAAGACGCCGGCGATTTGATCGCGCTCAAAGGCTTGACCAGTTTCTTTTTCGACAATCGATGCCAAGATCAGCATTTGGTAAGGTGATTTAAGTGGTAAATCGGGCACACGCTCTGCCCAGGCTTTAGCGAGTTCTTGCTCCATCATTTTATAACTTTGGGTCAGCAGTACCTTGGCATCACTGTCAGCGGTGTAATGGTAAGTATCGGGGAAGAATTTACCTTCGGGCAATGCCGAATCGTCCCCCTGCTCCATTAATACCGCACTAAAAACCTCTGGGGTCAGTTGTAAATGGGGCGCACTTGCCAGTTGTTGTTCCCACTCGGCAATGGTTTTGCCTTCGACTAAGGTCAGGCTAAAGGTTTTCACCTTGCCATTGACTAAGTCGTTAAGTAAGTCGGCAAGCGTCTGCGAGGGTGACATTTCGTACAGACCAGTGCGGATCTTCGCCAGCTCTGGGTGCAATCTCAGTAACCATTTGAGTTTCCATTTGTCTTGGATAACGCCATCGGTTTCTAACTGCTGCGCCAACTGGTGCACACTCGTACCACGGGCAATGGTTAATTCTTTGGCTTCGGTTAACGTTAATGGCGTTTGGCTGTAATCAATAATCGTACGGTAACCCCAATAACCCGCCAAGCAAGCTAAGGTCAGCAAGGCCAATAAGGTAGAACTTGCGATCAGAATGAGTTTTTTCATAGTGAGAGTGAAAGTGTGTGTCTAAGATCGGCAGTCAAAGGAGAAGGCTTGAAACTGTGCGAATCGATCGCCAGTACATCCACCACGCCTAAGATGCTGTTAGTGATAAATGCCGAGTCAAACTCCACTAAACGCTCGGCGCCAAAGGGCAAACAATCAATATTCATCTGCTGTGCTAGTAAGGCTAACATCACTTGCTCGCGCATGACACCCGCAACGCCGCAGCGTGCCAAAGATGGGGTAATCACTCGATGGCCTTTAACAAAAAAGATATTCGCCATCGAAGATTCTATCACCTGCCCAGTACAATCCAGCACTAACCAATCATCAAAACCCTGTGATAAGGGCTGGGATTTGATTAACACTTGCTCGAGGCGATTAAGGTGTTTTATCCCCGCCAATAAGGGTTGATGACCTAATTGGACTGCGGAGGTTTTAAGACGAATACCCTGTTGTTGCCACGCAGCATAATGGTCAGGAATGGGATGAACAGAAACGATCTCCGTAACGTTTACCCGCTCAGGCGGGGCATAGCCTCTGCCTCCAACACCGCGTGTGATCATCAATTTAATACAGTGATGCGGGTACTGTGCAGCAAGTGTATTGAGCTGCTCGGCAAGGGCTGAACTCATTTGCCAGTCAAACCCAAGTCTTGCAGCGCCAGCCGTAAGACGGGCTTGATGCTGCTCAAAAAACAAAATACCACACTCGCTACTTCGCATCGTAGCAAAGAGGCCATCACCATAGGCAAGTCCCCTGTCCATAGGAGCAATGCTTGCCTGTGAAACCCCATTAACCCAAATCAAGGGTATTAGTCCTGACTGATACGGCTAGCAACCGCATCCTGTTGATCTTTATACTTGGCATTTTTGCGCTTGTTATACGGACGCGCCACTGGGCCACTTAAACGTTCAAAGTTTAACGCACCAATGGTCATCCGTGGGCGCAGCGCTAAAGGCAACTTACCGCTGTTGTAAAACTCGAGCACGATTTTACCCTGCCAACCCGGATCAATTCGGTGCGCAGTGACGTGCACCATCAGGCCTAAACGCGCCAGTGAAGAGCGGCCATCGAGCCAACCGACGATATCGGCAGGCAGCGTCACGCTTTCATAGGTCACGGCGAGCGCCAATTCACCGGGATGCAGGAAGAAGGCTTCGCCGTCTGGGATTTCGATGATTTCACTCATCACCCGATCGAGCGCCGCCTGCACTTCAATACTCGGACCACTCAGGTCGATAAAAGGCGCAGTATGATCCTTAAAGACGCGAAATTGCCCACCTAAGCGCACATCCACACTAACGCCAGAAATCGCATCTATGCTTGGGCGAGGTTCTATAACGATAGTGCCGTTATCAAGGGCCTGTTCAATTTCGATATCGGTTAAGCGCATCTTGCCTTTTACTCCCTGAGTTTTAGTCGTTATTTTGCCAGTAAATGTTGAATACGAGTCTTCAAAATATCGGTCGCGATACGGTTTTTACCGCCGCGAGGCACGATAATATCAGCGTATTGTTTAGAAGGTTCAATAAATTGCAGGAACATAGGACGCACTGTCTTCTTGTACTGTGAAATCACTGACTCCATCGTACGGCCACGCTCGGCCACATCGCGGGTTAAACGGCGCAGGAAGCAAATATCTAGCGGCGTATCCATAAACACGCTCGCATCCATCAATTCACGTAATTTAGGGTCTGTTAACAGCAGAATGCCCTCTAAAATGATCACTTTTTTCGGGGTCATTTTAACGGTTTCGGCCATACGCGTATGTTCGGTATAGCTATAGCAAGGGATATCAACAGCTTCGCCAGACTTTAGCAACTGCAAGTGCGTGCATAGCAGCTGATGGTCTAACGCCTTGGGATGGTCGTAGTTAGTTAACACACGCTCATCCATGGATAAATGACTCTGATCGCGGTAGTACGCGTCTTCGTTAATTACCCCAATCTGATCTGTGCCTAAATCGCGGCGAAGTTCGTCAAAAATCGTCTTGGCAATTAAACTCTTGCCCGATGCTGACGCGCCAGCAATTGCAATAATGACACACTGCTGAGAATTCATACCCTTAAACCTTACTCGTCATCTGATACGCTAATAGAAACTGTTTTCTGGCTCTGTTTGAGAGCCAATTCGGCGCCCACTTTACGGGCAATTTCCCGATAAAGTGCCGCCACTTCACTGTCAGGCTCGGCCACAACCGTCGGCGCACCCACATCCATGGCTTCACGGATATTGATGTGCAGTGGTAAGGCGCCTAACAGTGGAACTTGATAACGCTCGGCCATTTTACTGCCACCGTGCGTACCAAAAGGATGTTCTTTATGACCACACTCGGGGCATAAATGGAAACTCATATTCTCAACAATGCCGAGGACCGGAATGTTCACCTTCTGGAACATGGTGATGCCTTTCTTGGCATCGGCGAGAGCGATGTCCTGCGGCGTTGTCACAATCACCGCGCCACTTACTGGCACTTTTTGCGACAGGGTTAATTGAATATCACCCGTGCCCGGTGGCATATCGACGACTAAATAGTCTAGCTCTGGCCACTGGGTTTCATTGAGCAGCTGCGCAAGCGCGCCCGCCGCCATAGGACCACGCCATACTGCGGCTTCATCACCACTTAACATAAACCCAATCGATTGGGCGGCAATGCCATGGGCACTGGCGGCGCTCATGTGTTTACCATCGAGGGATACGGGCCTGAAGTTTGGGATCCCAAGCATTAATGGGACGGAAGGACCATAAATATCGGCATCTAAAATACCAACCTGTGCGCCCTCAGCGGCCAGTGCTAAAGCAAGGTTGACCGCCGTGGTTGATTTACCTACACCGCCTTTGCCGGACGCGACAGCAATCACTTGCTTCACATTGGCAATCGGTGCGATAGAAGCAATCGCCGAATACACCTTAGGTTGAAAATCGATTTCACACTCAACCTCATCGATGGCATCCAGCACCGCAAGTTTGTTGGTCAGCGCCATCACGGTATCGCGGTATTGAGTCATACAAGGGTATGGATAGACTAAGCCAAGCTGCAAACGCTTGCCTTCAATCGCCAATTTATTAACGCATCCTGCGCTCACTAAACCCTTCGCTAAATACGGGTCGATATATGCATCGAGAATGGCCAGAACTGGCCCGAGAAGATCGTCACTTAAACGATAATCAGTTTGAGTTGAAGACAAAAGAATTACCCCCACCAATAAATTTGCCCAAGTGTACCAGATAATGACAAAAACATTAGCGCAGATTTAACCCAATCGACTCAGGTTTTGATGAAAATCATCCTGTAATCGGTTAGTATCTCTACCATTATTTTTGGCCCACCACGATATTTGAGACAAGATGGCAACTTCACAACGTAAAATTCTCGTGACCAGCGCACTTCCCTACGCGAACGGACCGATTCATTTAGGTCACATGCTGGAATACATCCAGACGGATATCTGGTCGCGTTATCAAAAACTTCGTGGACATGAGTGCCACTATATTTGTGCCGATGATGCCCACGGCACACCGATTATGCTCAAGGCGCAGCAATTAGGTATGGCGCCTGAAGAAATGATTGCTCAAGTCAACAAAGAGCATCAGCAGGATTTCGCCGATTTTAATATCGCCTTCGATAATTATCACAGCACCCACAGTGACGAAAACCGCGTGCTGGCGAGCGATATTTACTTAAAACTGCGCGCTAATGGCTATATCAAAAGCAAGAGTATTTCTCAGCTATTTGACCCTGAGAAGTCGATGTTCCTGCCCGATCGCTTCGTAAAAGGCACCTGCCCTAAGTGTAAATCGCCCGATCAATACGGCGACAACTGTGATGCCTGCGGCGCAACTTACAGCCCGACTGAGCTTATCAATCCAAAATCAGCGGTATCGGGTGCCACGCCAGTGATGAAGGACACTGAGCACTTCTTCTTCGACTTACCTGCCTTCGAAGACATGCTTAAAGAGTGGACGCGTTCGGGTGCACTGCAAACCGAAATGGCCAACAAACTCGACGAATGGTTCGAACAGGGTCTGCAGCAATGGGATATCACCCGCGATGCACCTTACTTTGGTTTTGAGATCCCAGATGCACCGGGCAAATACTTCTACGTTTGGTTAGATGCGCCTATCGGCTACATGGGCTCATTCAAAAATCTGTGTGACAAACGCCCAGAGCTAAGCTTTGACGAATTTTGGGCCAAGGATTCTAAAGCCGAGGTTTACCATTTTATCGGTAAAGATATCGTTTATTTCCACAGTCTGTTCTGGCCTGCGATGCTCCATGGATCGGGCTACCGTCAACCTAACAGCGTCTATGCCCACGGTTATGTAACGGTTAACGGCGCTAAGATGTCTAAATCTAAGGGCACCTTTATTAAAGCCCGCACCTATTTAGATCACTTAGATCCTGAATATTTACGCTACTACTACGCGGCTAAACTCAGTAGCCGTATCGACGATTTAGATTTGAATCTGGAAGATTTCGCCCAGCGCGTGAATTCAGATCTAGTCGGTAAGCTAGTGAACTTAGCCTCGCGCACCGCAGGTTTTATCACTAAGCGCTTCGATGGCAAGCTCGCGAAAATTGCGGATACCACGCTAACTGAGGCGTTTTTAGCCAAACAAGAACAAATCGCTGAGTTTTATGAGACCCGTGAATACGGTAAAGCGATGCGTGAAATCATGGCACTCGCGGACATCGCCAACGGTTTTGTCGCCGATGCAGCGCCTTGGCAGCTAGTGAAGCAAGATGATCAACAGGAAGCCGCGCACCAAGTGTGTTCAAACGCGCTGAACCTGTTCCGCATTTTGGTGACGTACTTAAAACCTGTGTTACCACGCTTAGCGCAAGACGTTGAAGCCTTCTTCCAACAAACCTTAACGTGGGATGGCTTAGGCCAAGATATGGCGGGCCATGAAATTGCGCCATTTAAAGCCATGATGCAACGTGTTGAGTTAGACAAAGTTGAAGCTATGGTGGCCGACTCTAAGGAAAACTTGCAAGCCACGAGCGAGCCAGAAGCACCAAAAGGGCCATTAGCAACCGATCCCATTAGCGATACCATCAACTATGACGATTTCGCTAAAATCGATCTGCGTATTGCGCGTATCGTTAAAGCCGAGCATGTAGCCGAAGCCGACAAACTGTTAAAACTGCAACTTGATATCGGCGGCGAAACCCGTCAGGTATTTGCAGGCATTAAATCAGCCTATTCGCCTGAGGATCTCGAAGGCAAGCTGACTGTGATGGTTGCCAACCTTGCACCACGTAAGATGCGTTTTGGCATGTCAGAAGGCATGGTCTTGGCAGCAGGCCCTGGTGGCAGCGATTTGTGGATTTTAGAACCCCATGAAGGTGCACAGCCTGGTATGCGGGTGAAGTAATCGACACTACGCACCCGTCAAGTTACAGGTAAGTAGACATAAGGCCGCATTTAATGCGGCCTTATTTATTAAACACACATTCCTTTACGCTTTATCAGGGAACGTAAGTTGATGTGGCCTCGACAAGTGACTGACAGTGCGACACTATCGCGGCTATTGCTAAGCCGCACTGATTCAGCGACAACGCACTATGGAATTTTCGAGGAGAAGTTATGGGCAATATCATTGAGCAGCTGTTGTTTTCTGCTTCAATAACCGGTCCCATCTGTTTAATGTTAGCCTTAGGCGTGATGCTTAAACGCACCCAAGTCATTGATGAACACTTTATTGATGTCGCTTCTAAACTGGTTTTTAATGTCACCCTGCCGGCGCTGTTGTTTCTCAGCATCATCAGCTCGCATCACGATCTTGCCGCCAGTGCGCCATTAATCGGTTATGGCTTACTCGCCAACTTACTGTTTTTTATCCTCTCAACCTACACGACAAAACGATTTTTCCCCGAGCCGAAGGATCAAGGCGTCATCATTCAAGGGGGATTTAGGGCCAATACCGCCATTATCGGCTTAGCCTATGTCTCTAATGCCTATGGCGAATCAGGCGTTGCTTTAGCGGCCGTTTATGTGGCGTCCATGACGCTGCTCTACAATATTCAAGCCGTGATTTGTTTAAGCCCGCGGGGGGAAGAGTCGAGTCGCAGCGCATTTAGTGTAATGGTGAAAACCATCACTAAAAATCCGCTGATCATTGCCATTATACTCGGCATGTTGTTTTACCTGCTGGCGATCCCCTTACCGAAAATGGTCCTCGATGCTGGGCAATACTTTGCCAATATGACACTCCCATTAGCACTGCTGTGTACAGGCGGTTCATTGGATATTGGCTCGCTCAGACATGAAAAGTATGCCACTTGGTTCTCGACCGCCTTAAAACTTATCTTTGCGCCACTGTTTATCACCCTAGGCGCCTTGATACTTGGCTATCGCGGAGTTGAACTTGCCTTGGTGTTTTTGATGAGCGCCGCGCCCACAGCAGCCGCAAGTTATGTGATGGCGCGGGCCATGGGAGGAAATGCCACGCTTGCGGCCAATATTATCGCCTTAACCACCGTTTGCTCGCTGCTCACCTGCACCTTAGGCATTTTTATCCTGTCGACCCTAGGGCTTATTTAAACTTAGGACTGATTTGAACTTAAGGTTGATTTACATAAGACAAAGGCGAGCATGGCTCGCCTTTCATTTACAAGATGTCGATAAAGCAAGATTGTTAAACAGGGTTAGCGATATCTACAAAATGGTGTACCAAATTAAATTCGCGAGCGAGATGACGCCCCAGCGCCTCAATGCCAAAACGCTCGGTCGCATGGTGACCCGCCGCATAATAGTGAATTCCCTGCTCCACGGCGCTATGGAAAGTACGCTCAGAGACTTCGCCACTGATAAACGCATCCACACCAAGACTCGCGGCAACATCGATATAATCCTGCGCACCGCCCGTACACCAAGCTAAATATTGGATTTCATCCGAACTTTCACCAATATGCAATGGTTCTCTGCCAAGCACCTCAGCTAACATCGTACCAAATTCGCTGGCACTCATCGGCAAATCAAGCTTCCCACGCCACACTAATCCCTGCGCTACATCTTCTATTGCTTCGGCATCTAAGATCCCCAGTTTACGGCCCAAGGTCGCATTGTTGCCTAACATTGGGTGGGCATCTAAAGGTAAGTGATAGCCAAAAAGATTGATATCGTGGACGAGCAGCGCTTTGATACGGCGCTGCTTCATGCCAGTTATTACTTCAGGCTCATTCTTCCAAAAAAAACCATGATGCACCAAAATAGCATCGGCTTTCAGGCGAATAGCCTCATCAATTAACGCTTGGCAGGCGGTGACCCCTGTCACTATGGTGCGGATCTCAGCCTTGCCTTCAACCTGCAACCCATTGGGGGCGTAATCTTTAAAGGCCGACACTCGCAAAAAGTCGGCTAAATATTGGGTTAGTTCTGTCCGTGTCATTCCATCACCGTTTAACGTTCTTTATTAATTTTGGCAGTTAGGCTTAATTTCCTCGCGTTAGTTGCATGGCTTAGTTACATGGCTAAATCAACGCGAACCCCACCTTGCAAGTACACCACACGTACCCTATCCCCCGCATTGAACACCATGCCAGGATCATAATCTTGGATCACCATGACTTGCGTGCCGTCTTCCTGAGTGATCATCAGCTCCACGAGCTTAAGCGATTGCACCGTTGTGCCACTGCCATAACGATTGCCAACCCCAGCACCAATTAAGGCGCCTAATATTGTCGCAATATCTTGGCCAGAGCCACCACCAAATTGATGGCCGATAACACCACCCGCTAATGCGCCACCGAAAGTTTTCCAACCTTGGTTTCGGTCTTCAATTAATTGGGTTTCGGTGATATTACGTACTGAGTTGATATCGCCATAGAGAACTTTTTCGACCGGCACCGCCTGATTACGATCGTAACCTGCTTGCACCGGAGAAATCACTAAAGCACAAATAAACATAAAGCTCGCTAGTGTAGGTTTCCACATATCCGAATTTCCGCTAACTTAGTATAAGGGTCTATTACTGAATCATACGCAATTGTGAACTCACTGTCTTTTCTGAATCACGAATTTGAAGCTTTTCCTTCACCCGAACTCGCCCTAACCGATCCAAACGGCTTATTGGCGATAGGCGGTGACCTACGCCCAGAGCGTTTGTTAACCGCCTATTATCACGGCATTTTCCCTTGGTTTAACGCCGAGGATCCTATTTTATGGTGGTCACCTGATCCCCGCGCCATTTTTATTCCAGGCCAAGTGAATATCAGCACCAGTTTACGTAAATATTTAAAAAAACAGCCTTGGCGCTATACCATCAATCATGCCTTTACCGATGTGATGGCGGGTTGTGCTCAACCTCGGCGTAAACAAGCTGGCACTTGGATAACCCATGAAATTCAAATGGCCTACCGTGAGCTACACCATAATGGCCATGCCCACTCAATCGAAGTTTGGCATGGCGAACGATTAATCGGTGGGCTTTATGGTCTCGCCATCGGCCAAGTGTTTTGTGGCGAATCCATGTTCCACCGCGAAACCAATGCGTCAAAGGCGGCCATGGCGGTGTTGCAACAACATTTAATCAAAATGAATTTTAAACTTATCGATGCACAGGTAATGAATCCCCACCTTGAGAGCTTAGGGGCAAAACCCGTTAAACGTGCGAACTTTATACAACTCTTAACCCAGTTTAGGGATAACACGGTCAATCCTGCAGCTTGGATACCAAGTGAGGTCACACTTGAACTCTAACGCGAGTAACACCCCAATCGCCATTGGGATCAGCCAAATTTTCCCCTGCAGTTACCTCGATGGTCAGCAGGAGCAACTGTTAGTCATTCAGGAGGAAACCCTCGACCCAATACTATTTGAGCGGCTACTCGCCATAGGTTTTCGCCGCAGTGGCAGCGCTATTTATAAACCCCGTTGCCCCCGTTGCAGTGCCTGTCAGCCGATTCGGTTACCAATTAAAGAATTTACACCGTCTAAACGGCAAAAGCGCACCCTAGCCCAGAACCGTGATTTAACTTGGCGCATCACCTCAGAACATACCGAGGCTCAATATGCCCTGTATGAAAAATACATCCGTGAGCGCCACTTCGATGGCCCAATGTTTCCGCCAAGCAAAACTCAATATGAACAATTTTTATTCTGTCATTGGCTGCCCCCCACGTTTATTGAAGTCTATGATGGCAATAGACTTGTGGCTGTAGCAGTGACAGACACTCTGCCCAATAGTTTGTCAGCCATTTACAGCTATTTTGACCCCGATGAAGAACGCCGCTCCCTTGGCGTATTATTGATCTTACTCCAGTGCAGATTGGCTAAAATGCAGGGTAAAGATTTTCTTTATCTGGGATATCAAATTGATGCAAATCGGAAAATGTCCTACAAACGCTTATACCGCCCTTATCAGATTTTAACCCCCCAAGGCTGGGAGTATTCCCAAGTTTGCTAGGCACATCCCCTTTACAGCAAGGTGAATTTGCGGCATGATACGCCCGTTTTTTATATTCGAAGGCTAATGGGATAAATAATTAATGGCGAAAGAAGATAACATTGAAATGCAAGGCACTATCCTTGAAACCTTGCCAAACACAATGTTTCGCGTAGAGCTTGAAAATGGTCATGTGGTGATAGCCCACATTTCAGGCAAAATGCGCAAAAACTACATCCGGATCCTGACTGGTGACAAAGTAACAGTTCAGTTGACCCCTTATGATCTGACCAAAGGTCGTATTGTCTTCCGCGCACGCTAATATTCCCCTTTAGTTGAAAAACCCGGCGAGGCCGGGTTTTTTTGTTGGCGTAAGATTAGAAAAATGGCTGCAATTGCAGCCATTTTTATTGGGTTTTTGCGAGAGATTAAGCCTTAGTGGTACTTTTCTCGTGGCGTTCAGTGTGGATCACGATTTCACCGTCTTCGGCATCAACATGAGCAATACCGCCATGTTCCAGTTCACCGAAGAGAATAGCATCCGCTAATGGACGTTTAATAAGCTCTGTCACCACGCGGGCCATTGGCCGTGCGCCCATGCTCTTATCATAGCCTTTCTCGGCGAGTAGGGTTCTGGCCTCATCACTGACTTCAAGTAACACATGTTTCGCATCAAGTTGTGCTTGTAATTCCACCAAGAATTTATCAACCACCTTGGCTATGATAGTCATATCTAAATGATTGAACCAAATGATGGAATCTAAGCGGTTACGGAACTCTGGCGAGAATACTCGATTGATTTCCGATAAGGCATCTTGGGTATGATCCTGCTGAGTAAAGCCAATAGACTTACGGATCGTTTCCTGAACACCTGCGTTTGTCGTCATCACTAAGGTGACATGCCTAAAATCCGCCTTGCGACCGTTGTTATCGGTTAAGGTGCCATGATCCATCACCTGCAGTAACAGGTTGTAGACATCGGGGTGAGCCTTTTCGATTTCATCGAGCAACACCACGCAATGGGGATTTTTAATTACAGCATCGGTGAGTAAACCACCTTGGTCGTATCCTACGTATCCAGGAGGAGCACCAATCAAACGAGAAACCGTATGGCTTTCCATGTACTCAGACATATCAAAGCGCACCAGTTTCATCCCTAAACAGCTAGCCAACTGATTGGTGACTTCGGTCTTACCCACACCTGTGGGTCCCGCGAATAAGAAGCTGCCAACAGGTTTTTTATCTGTGCCTAAACCACTACGAGATAAGCGAATAGCTGAACTGAGACTCTCAATGGCCTTATCTTGGCCAAAAACCACCATCTTCAGATTGCGCTCAAGGTTACGCAGTAAATCTTTGTCGCTGGCGGAGACTGATTTTTCAGGGATCCGAGCAATCTTCGCTACTATGGTTTCAATCTCGGCCTGACCGATGGTTTTCTTACGTTTGCTCTGTGGCAACATAGCCATACGCGCACCCGCCTCATCGATCACATCGATGGCTTTATCGGGTAAATGCCGGTCATTAATGTGTTTTGCCGACAGCTCTGCCGCGCTGTTAATCGCCGCTTGGGTGTAACGCACACCGTGATATTCTTCGTATTTAGACTTTAAACCCATCAGAATTTTAGTGGTTTCAGCCACTGAAGGTTCATTAATATCGACCTTTTGGAAACGGCGCGCCAGTGCACGATCTTTCTCAAAAATACTCTGATATTCTTGGAAGGTGGTTGAGCCCATGCAACGCAAATTACCGCTCGATAATAACGGCTTTAGCAGGTTAGAGGCATCCATCACCCCACCCGATGCGGCGCCTGCACCAATAATGGTATGAATTTCATCGATAAATAAAATGGCGTGTTTATCGGCGCTGAGTTCCTTAAGCAGACTCTTGAAACGTTTTTCAAAATCGCCACGGTACTTAGTGCCTGCGAGCAAGGAGCCTAAGTCGAGGGAGTACACAGTCGCCTGCGCCATCACCTCTGGCACTTGATTATTGACGATTCGATAAGCCAAACCTTCAGCAATCGCAGTTTTACCCACGCCCGCTTCACCCACCAACAATGGATTATTTTTACGGCGACGACATAAAGTTTGGATGGCGCGTTCGATTTCTTGATCACGACCAATCAGCGGATCTATCACCCCTTGTTTTGCAAGTTGGTTTAAATTACTGGCAAACTGCGACAACATACTGCGTTCTTCGTTCGCTTCGCTTTGATCTTCGATGCGTTCTTGATCTTGATGAGCGTCGCTGTCCTCATTTTTTGAAAAACCATGGGAAATATAATTCACCACATCTAAACGGCTGATGTCGCTGCGACGCAGCAGATAAACAGCTTGGGATTCCTGCTCACTAAAAATGGCCACCAGCACATTAGCACCAGTGACTTCATTGCGGCCCGAGGACTGCACATGGAAAACGGCGCGTTGCAGTACCCGCTGAAACCCGAGCGTTGGTTGGGTTTCTTTATCATCATCCATATCCGCAATGATTGGGGTGGTTTGTTGGATAAAGCTTGCTACTTCATCTCTCAGTTTATCTAAATTCGCTCCACAGGCGATTAGCGCTTCTTGAGCCGCAGGATTGTCTATCAGAGCCAATAACAGATGTTCAACCGTCATATACTCGTGACGTGCCTCTCTGGCTTGCTGAAACGCCAGATTTAAGGTGACTTCCAGATCTTTGTTCAGCATAAGCACCCCCAAAATTAACAACTGACAACAGAGTAAGCGCGGTTAAGCCTTCTCTAACGAACACAGTAACGGATGTTGGTTTTGTCTTGCAAATTGATTTACTTGTATCACCTTAGTTTCTGCAATGCCGTAGGGGAAAATCCCGCAGATACCCTTTCCCTGGTGATGAATAGTCAACATGATATCTGTGGCTTCCTGCTCATTCTTGCGAAAGAAGATTTGCAGTACTTCAATCACAAAATCCATTGGCGTGTAATCGTCATTATTAAGGATCACCTTATACATAGAAGGTGGCATTAACTCAGATTCAACACGTTCTTCAACGTGCTCTATGTTTCCTGTCTTACCCATTTTTTAATACTAGCCTCTCGTGTTGTCCTCTTCCAATTGCTATCTTCAAATTAATCAGTTGTTACCTCTTTGTTAATTTTAGCTTGACTTCCGCTTTTACTCCTTACATTCTGTAGCTCAGACGGTGAAACAATCCCGTCTATACAGGTTTTACTATCTTACTGGTAAGTAGACAACAGAAGGAAGTGGAAGTATGGCAAGCGGAACTGTTAAATGGTTCAACAACGCCAAAGGATTCGGGTTTATTTGCCCTGATCAAGGTGGCGAGGACGTTTTTGCACACTATTCTACCATTGAAATGGAAGGCTATAGAACTCTAAAAGCAGGCCAACCGGTTCAATTTGAAGTAGAACAAGGTCCAAAAGGAATGCACGCTTCAGCCATTTCACCAACAAAATAATGTATGGTGAGGCCAATGATCTAAAAGGCAGGGATTAATCCCTGCCTTTTTATTTTGAGTAGAATAACTACACGTCATGTCTCATTTTGTAAGCATAGGTGTACCGGAGCGAATACATTTTCATCTCTAAACGTTAACTCGCTCTGGTTAATTTACAACTTACTCCTAAATTTAGTGCAATAAAAAGGCCTGCAATGCAGTAATGCCGATCAGTTAAGACAGATCGCTTGACGATCTCGCTGAAAAGATCAAAATCCGATGACCTCATGTCATCGGATTTTTTATGCAACTCTCAGAAGCACTCGCCCGTACTCATATTACCCGCCTAACCGAATTCACCTGCTTAGCAGATGTGTTAGAACCTGAGTTAATTCAATCTTGCCTAGACTCTCAGGGCGTTGCGACGTTAAGACGGCGTAAATTGCCGATGGACGCGATGATTTGGGCCGTTATCGGAATGGCTTTGTTCCGAGGGGAGTCTGTTCGGTCACTCATCAACAAACTCGACATTGTTTTGCCGCAAGAGATTGATTATGTTGCACGCAGCGCCGTGACTCAGGCGCGTAAACGATTGGGCAGTGAGGTTATTAGAGAAGTCTTTAGCCGCAGCGCCAATACCTGGCACGCGAGAGCTGAACATCCTCATTGGTGCGGTCTTAACTTGTATGGTGTTGACGGTGTCGTGTGGCGGACACCCGATAGTGTTCAAAATCAAGCCGCCTTTGGACGAACCGCCAACGCTTCAGGCGAAGCGGCTTATCCGCAAATTCGCATGGTTTGCTTGATGGAATTAAGCAGCCATTTATTGGTCAACAGCGCCTTTGATTCGGTTGCCGAAAATGAAATGAACTTAGCGTCCCAGCTCATTCCTAGCATTCCTAATCACAGCCTAACCCTATTTGACCGAGGATTTTACTCGCTCGGCCTGCTGCACGCTTGGCAGCAAGCGCAACCTGATAGCCACTGGTTGTTGCCATTGAAGAAAGGCACTCAATATGAGGTGGTGCGAACGCTAGGAAAGCATGACCAGAGGGTGAAACTCACCACGACACCTCAAGCCAGAAAGAAATGGCCGCAGCTCCCTGAAACTCTTGAAGCGCGTTTATTGACTAAGACAGTGAAAGGTAAGTCAGTCGCCATTTTGACCTCGTTGACAGACCCGATGCGTTACCCCAGCGAAGACATCGTCGACTTATATGCCCATCGATGGGAAATCGAACTGGGCTATAGAGAGATGAAACAACATCTACTGGAGAGCCGTTTTACGCTCCGCAGTCAACTACCGGAGCTGGTGACTCAAGAGTTATGGGGCGTGCTACTGGCCTATAATCTCATTAGATATAAGATGTTGCTGATGGCTAAAAGCTTGCCATCGGTCCATCCCAATCAACTGAGTTTTCGGGATGCGGCGAGTTATATCATCTTCAAGTTGACACAACTGTCATCACAAACACCGGGGAATGTCCCGAGAGACGTATTGGATATAGAACGAAATGCACGGCAATTTAAGCTGGATGGTAAACGGGAAAGGGCATATCCACGAGTCCTTAAAATGAGCAAAAACAAGTTTCCGGTTAGACCAAAGAAAAATGCCGTTCACTCTTAAGTGAACGGCATTATGCAATGCAGGCCTTTTCAGTATTAATGTTAAGTTAACGATAAATCGTTAAGCAAGTAATAGCTTGTTCAGTGTCTCGCTTGGGCGCATGGCTTTTTCAGCCTTGATAGCATCTAAACGATAGTAACCGCCTAAATCCACTGGTGCACCTTGCGCATTGTTGAGCTCAGCCACAATAACTTGCTCATTTGCAGCCAGTGCGTGAGCCAGTGGAATAAAGTGAGCTTGTAACTGCTCGTCTTTGGTTTGAGCGGCTAATGCTTGTGCCCAGTACATCGCCAGATAGAAATGGCTACCACGGTTATCCAGCTCTCCAACGCGTCTTGATGGCGACTTGTTGCTATCTAAGAACTGACCGATGGCTTGATCTAAGGTATCCGCCAGTACCTGCGCTTTAGGGTTCCCCACAGTTTGGCTTAAATGCTCTAAAGAAGCCGCTAATGCCAGGAATTCCCCTAGAGAGTCCCAACGTAAGTGACCTTCTTTTTCAACCTGTTGTACGTGTTTAGGCGCACTACCGCCCGCACCCGTTTCGAACAGGCCGCCACCATTCATTAATGGCACGATAGACAGCATCTTAGCACTGGTACCCAGTTCGAGAATTGGGAACAAGTCAGTCAGGTAGTCACGCAGTACGTTACCGGTAACAGAAATAGTATCTTTACCTTCTTTAATGCGCACTAATGAGAAACGAGTCGCTTCTTCTGGTGACATGATACTGATGTCTAAACCGTTAGTATCATGCTCAGGCAGATATTGCTTCACTTTAACAATCAATTGCGCATCGTGGGCACGATTTGCATCTAACCAGAATACCGCAGGAGTATTGCTTAAACGTGCGCGGCGTACGGCTAATTTCACCCAGTCGCGAATTGGGGCATCTTTAACTTGGCACATTCTCCAAATATCGCCCGCTTCGACGTTGTGGCTCATTAACACTTTTCCACTGGCATCAATCACGTTTACTACGCCATCAGCTGGGATTTCGAAGGTTTTATCGTGGCTGCCATATTCTTCGGCTTTTTGCGCCATCAGGCCCACGTTTGGCACACTGCCCATAGTGCTTGGATCGAATGCACCGTGTTCTTTACAGAAAGCGATAGTTTCTTGATACACACCTGCGTAGCAACGGTCTGGGATCAGCGCTTTAGTATCGTGCAACTTGCCATCTGGACCCCACATTTGGCCAGATGAACGAATAGCCGCTGGCATAGAAGCATCGATAATAATGTCGCTTGGGACGTGTAAGTTGGTGATGCCTTTGTCAGAATCCACCATCGCCAGCGCAGGACGCTCAGCGTAGACCGCCGCGATATCGGCTACAATTTGGCTACGTACATCGGCAGGTAAGCTGGCGATTTTCGCATATACATCGCCAAAACCGTTGTTCACATCAACGCCTAATTCAGCAAATAACGCTGCATGTTTATCAAATACCGGTTTGAAGAACACTTTCACGGCATGGCCAAACATGATGGGATCGGACACTTTCATCATGGTGGCTTTAAGGTGCAGCGATAACAACACATTTTCAGCCTTGGCATTGGCAATTTCACGCTCAAAGAAGCTCACTAAGGCTTTTTTGCTCATCACTGACGCATCGATGATTTCACCCGCGAGCAGTTTCAGACCTGATTTAAGGACGACTTCTTGACCGTCTTTTTGTGCCAGAACGATGTTAACCGTGTCTGCGTTAGCCAAAGTCACTGACTGCTCGCTACCGTAAAAATCACCTTCGCTCATATGAGCAACGTGTGACTTAGAGTCTTTCACCCATTTACCCATAGAGTGTGGGTTCTTTTTAGCGAAGTTTTTCACTGACAGCGGCGCGCGGCGATCAGAGTTACCTTCACGCAGGACGGGGTTTACCGCACTGCCCTTGATCTTGTCATAACGCGCTTTAATTGACTTTTCTTCGTCAGTTTTTGGCTCGTCAGGATAGTTTGGAATGTCATAACCTTTCTGTTGCAGCTCTAAAATACAGGCTTTTAACTGTGGGATTGACGCACTGATATTAGGCAGCTTGATGATATTAGCTTCTGGTTTATTCGCTAAATCGCCAAGCTCAGCTAAGTGATCGCCAATCTTTTGGGCGTCAGTCAGTTTTTCTGGGAAGTTAGCAATCACACGGCCTGATAAAGAAATGTCACGGGTTTCAACCGCCACACCCGCCGCATTGGTAAAGGTCTTGATGATAGGTAACAGAGAAAGCGTTGCCAGTGCTGGCGCTTCATCGGTTTCGGTATAAATAATTGTTGGTGAGTTATCTTTCATGTTACATCCTACATTATTGTAAAATTTAGTATTTTTATAATAATTTTATATCATGACGAACAAACATTGGCACGAAGGAATTCTCTATCGAGGCAATCGTAAACGCCCCTATAAACCTATAAACCCGCTGCAACATCCTCTTTGCGTTCGCCAACGTGGGTAAATTGACTCATTAATACCTAACAAACATTTAGGCGTAGATCACATTTTCAGGCCGACATCATAGAGCATTCACAATAATATTCAAATTCCACTAACGGCGAATGCCAAGTACACTGTGTGCAGATAAATAACACGTCTTCTTTCTGACGTCTGCTAACGGATAGGTTCAGTCGTATATCATCGGCGACGACGTAAAATGACTAGACTGTCTTAAGCGACTATTCGCCACGGTATGAACAACAATTAGTTACTGCATGAACAAAAATAACCCGCTAACTTCTCAGGCAACACCTCGCACTCGCGGCCAGAGCGCATCCACCACGCACCCGCAGCATAGGGCAGATAACCGCAGCAAAGGAAGTAAACCAAGCTCCTTCGCCAAATCTGCCAAGGCAAGTTTGCAGCGCGATACAGGGTCACAACAAAATAGTCCCAAAACACGGCTTCAAAAACACTCATCGGCCTCACGCGTCAAGCCTCAAACTGCGCCTATCATCGTCTTATTTAACAAGCCCTTCGATGTTCTGTGCCAATTTACCGATGAGCAAGGCCGTAAAACCTTAAAAGATTACATCCCTATTCCGGGCGTTTATGCTGCTGGGCGATTAGATCGCGACAGCGAGGGACTGTTGCTGTTAACCAATGACGGTCAACTCCAAGCCAAACTGACTGAGCCAAAAAAGAAAACCTTTAAAACCTATTGGGTACAAGTGGAAGGTGTGCCATCGGAAGCCGATTTAGCCAAACTGCGCCAAGGGGTTGAATTAAAAGATGGTATGACACTCCCTGCGAAGGTCAGCATCATGGCGACGCCGAATGTGTGGCCGCGTAATCCGCCGATCCGTGAGCGAAAAAACATCCCTACTACTTGGCTTGAAATTCAAATCCATGAAGGACGCAATCGCCAAGTTCGGCGGATGACGGCCCATATTGGTTTTCCGACCTTAAGACTTATTCGCTATAAAATAGGCCAATGGAGTCTAGATGATTTAGCGACAGGTGAGCATAAATGCATACTGGTGGCTCAAAAGACCGAATAGTCTTGCGCCAACAAGCAATCCAATATCCCTAATCTAGCCGCTCAAAGGTAATCACTGTGACAGTAAAAGCAAGATATAAACCCAATGTAACAGTTGCTTGTATTATCCATGCCTCTACCGAGGATAAGTATCTATTAGTGGAAGAGTGGATTGATGGTGAGCAGCGTTTTAATCAACCAGCAGGACATTTGGAAGCGAATGAAAGTCTTATCCAAGCCTGTGAGCGCGAAGTCTTTGAGGAAACAGGCCTTCAACTCAAGCCACAGGGATTGGTCGGGATTTATCAATTTAGCGCCAATCAGGACCTCGCATTTGTGCGTTTTACCTTTTTGGTGCAAGTAGATACGCTACTCACACCTAAGCCACAGGATGCGGATATTTATGCCGCCCATTGGTTGAGCTTTGAGCAGATCGCAGCTAAAGCTCATCAACTGCGCAGTCCATTAGTGCTCGATTGCCTCAACGATTACCGCAAACAGTTGCAACAAGGGCAAATTCATTCGCTCGAATTACTCAATAGTCAGCGTCTGTAGGGATGTCAAAGATAGCCCCAAGCAACAAGGCGTGATAGAATACGCCCCCGCGTAAATGCGCGATTCGATAAGGCATTTAACTGCGCTTTTGGGTTAAAAATTTGGGGTATTTTAGCATCATGCATCTTGTGCTTAATGATGTTGGGCTGATGTATCTCAGATGCTAAACGGATCACCAATAAGCCTGCCCTAACTACGCAGCTAATATAAACGCAGATTTAAAAGTGAGTCATGCACTAATGACAACGGTTCAAGCCACGACTCGCTAACACATATACTCAATGGTTTTAGGATCTATGACATCAATCGAACCCACTCATACAGGTAAAAAAGTCATTGTCGGCATGTCCGGCGGTGTTGATTCATCCGTTTCAGCCTATTTGCTTATGCAGCAAGGCTATCAGGTTGAAGGCCTTTTCATGAAGAACTGGGAAGAAGATGACAACGACGAGTACTGCGCGGCCGCCGAAGATTTAAAAGATGCTCAAGCCGTTTGCGATAAGCTTGGGATCAAACTCCACACGGTCAACTTTGCTGCCGAATATTGGGACAATGTATTTGAGTATTTTCTTGCCGAATACAAAGCAGGTCGTACCCCCAATCCCGATATCATGTGCAACAAAGAAATCAAATTTAAGGCCTTTTTAGAGTTTGCTGACGATATTCTCGATGCCGACTACATCGCCATGGGTCACTATGTGCGCCGCCGCGACAATGCCGATGGCTCGACGCAAATGCTGCGCGGGGTCGACAATAATAAAGATCAAAGCTACTTCCTATACACCTTAAGCCATGAACAAGTGGCACGCAGCCTGTTTCCGGTGGGTGAACTCGAAAAACACGAAGTGCGAGAGATCGCCAAACAGATGGGATTAATTACCCATGATAAGAAAGACAGCACCGGCATTTGCTTTATCGGTGAACGTAAATTTACTGAATTCTTAGGTAATTACTTACCCGCACAGCCTGGCAACATCGAAACCGCCGAAGGCGAAGTGATTGGCACGCACCAAGGTTTGATGTACCACACCTTAGGCCAACGTAAAGGTCTGGGGATTGGTGGCATGAAAAATAGCAATGATGACCCATGGTACGTGGTGGATAAAGATCTCAAACGTAACGTGCTTGTTGTTGGCCAAGGTGGTCACCATCCGCGATTGATGTCCAATGGCATGTTTGTCAATCAACTACACTGGGTCGACCGCAAAGGTCCCGCCGATGGCAGCCAAATTGTGGTGAAAACCCGTTACCGCCAGCAGGATATCCCTTGCACCCTCACCTATCTTGATGACAATACCCTCAAAGTGGTGTTTGACGAGCCCGTTGCCGCCGTGACGCCTGGCCAATCAGCGGTATTTTACGATGGCGAAGTGTGCCTCGGTGGCGGAATTATCGATCAACTGATCAGAGGATAAACCGTGAACGAACAGCTCCATGATCGTACTATGGCCTTTGCAGGAATACTGCAGGCCATTGCACAAGTTCAGTATTTAGCCCGTCATGGTGAAAGCGACACCGATGAGCTAGCTGCCAGTTTACACACCATTTTAGTGACTAATCCCGAAACCCCCGCCGATGTCTACCAAGATAAGGCGGGCCTGCACAAAGGCTACCAATTGGTGTTAAATCAACTGGGGGATAGCAGTCAAAAAGATGTGGAAATAACTCGCTATCTGGTGGGAATTTTAGCCCTTGAACGTAAACTTGCACGTTCAAACAGTGGCTTAGCTATGCTTGCCGAACGCATCAACCAAGTGAATCGTCAGCTACATCATTTTGCGATCACCGACGAACAAGTCATTGCCAATCTGGCCAGTATTTATAGCGACATTATCAGTAATCTTGGACCTAAGATTCAGATCTCAGGCAATCCAGTGTGTCTGCAACGTCCAATCGTGCAACAAAAAATCCGCGCCTTGCTGCTTGCAGCCATGCGCAGCGCAGTGTTATGGCGACAACTAGGCGGCAAACGTCGACACTTAGTCTTTGCCCGTAAAGCCATCTTAGACACAGCTAAGAAAAGTCTTACCCTATAATAAAATAAGTTTTCATCAAGGAGCTTCACATGGATCTTTCCGCACTAACTGCTATCTCTCCGGTAGACGGCCGTTACGGTAGTAAAACAGCGTCATTGCGAGGGATTTTCAGCGAGTTCGGTCTTACTAAGTACCGTGTTCAAGTTGAAATCAACTGGTTAAAGTTACTCGCTGATTGCCCAGAAATCACCGAAGTGCCACCATTAAGCGAGTCAGCGATCGCGCTTCTCGATGCCATTAAAGACAATTTCAGTGAGCAAGATGCGCTTCGCGTGAAAGCCATTGAAAGCACCACCAACCACGACGTGAAAGCAGTTGAATACTTTATCAAAGAAAAAATCGCAGACAACGCGGAACTCGCCGCTGTCGGTGAATTTGTTCACTTTGCCTGTACTTCTGAAGATATCAACAACTTAAGCCATGGTTTAATGTTGACTGAAGCCCGCGAGCAAGTGGTACTGCCTTATTGCAATGAACTGCTCAGCGCCATCAAAAAACTGGCCGTTGAATACCGCTCAGTACCTTTGATGTCACGTACCCACGGTCAGCCAGCCTCGCCTTCAACCTTAGGCAAGGAAATGGCTAACGTAGCCGTGCGTTTAGAGCGCCAAATCAAGCAAATCGCGGCCGTTGAAATCATGGGGAAAATTAACGGCGCCGTAGGTAACTACAACGCGCACATATCTGCATACCCAGAAGTGAACTGGCATGCACTGTCTGAACGTTTTGTGACAAGCCTTGGCCTGCACTGGAACGCATACACCACTCAAATCGAACCGCATGATTACATTGCAGAGCTCTTTGATGCGATTGCGCGTTTCAACACTATTCTGCTCGATTTCGACCGTGACGTTTGGGGTTATATTGCCTTAGGTCACTTCAAGCAACGTACCATTGCCGGTGAAATTGGCTCATCAACCATGCCACACAAGGTCAACCCTATCGACTTTGAAAACTCTGAGGGTAACTTAGGTATTGCCAATGCGTTGATGCAACATTTAGCCGCAAAACTACCCGTTTCAAGATGGCAACGTGACTTAACCGATTCCACCGTACTACGTAACTTAGGTGTGGGTATCGCCCACTCGCTGATCGCTTACCAAGCGACCTTAAAAGGCATCAGCAAGTTACAAGTGAATGAAGAGCATTTACGTGCCGAGCTCGATCAAAACTGGGAAGTATTGGCCGAGCCCGTACAAACCGTTATGCGTCGCTATGGTATTGAAAAGCCATACGAGAAGTTAAAAGAATTGACACGCGGTAAACGCATCGACGCTAAGCAACTTGCCGAATTTATCGACGGTTTAGCCCTGCCAGAAGACGTGAAGGCTGAGCTGAAGAAGATGACGCCAGCCAACTATATTGGCCGTGCAGAAGCATTCGTTGACGAACTTAACTAAAGTTCAGTTTACGGCTAACGCTTCGTTTAACGCTAAGCTGACATGCTTAGCTTATTATCTAGCCTAAATAAGGATTGAGGCGGTTACATTGTTAAGGATGTAGTCGCCTTTTTTGACACTATGTATAAACTCAATCTCGATATTGCCCAGTTCCTCAAGGATTACTGGCAACAAAAACCTGTGGTCATCAAAGGCGCTTTTCCTCACTTTGAAGATCCAATCAGTGCCGATGAGCTGGCCGGCCTGGCCTGCGAAGAAGAAATCACTTCGCGCATCGTCGTGACCCAAAAAGATAACTGGGAAGTGATCCAAGGCCCCTTTGAGGATTACGACAATTACGGTGAAACCCACTGGCAATTATTGGTGCAAGCGGTTAACCATTGGTATCCCGACTCACAACCCCTCGTTGAGGCCTTTCGTTTTCTCCCCGATTGGCGATTCGATGATTTGATGGTGTCATTTGCCACTCCAAGTGGCGGTGTCGGTCCCCATATCGACAACTACGATGTGTTTATTATTCAAGGCGAAGGTCAGCGCCGCTGGACCGTAGGTGACAACACCCCACAACAACGTCGTGGCGGTAATCCTAATTCACCTCTGGTTGAAGACTTTGATCCCATTATTGATATGGTGTTAGAGAAAGGCGATATGCTTTATATTCCGCCAGGATTCCCACACTGCGGTGAAACCTTAACCTTAGCCTTGAGCTATTCGATTGGTTACCGCGCACCCAGTCAGCAAGAATTAGTCAGCGAAGTGGCCGACTATTTACTCGACAAAAATTTGGGTCAACAGCGTTTTACCTCCGCATCCGAGCCAGCAAATCCGGGCATTATTAGCCAAGATCATCAACTCGGCATTATGTCGCTGTTAAGCCAGCTTGCCCAAGATCCTGCGAGTTATCAGGTTGTGCTAGGTAAACTGCTAAGCCAAAACCGATTTGAATTAGATATTTGTGAAGGCGAAGAAGCCTATAGCATCGACGATCTGCAAGATGCCTTTGAACAAGGCGCTGGTGTAAATCGCATTGGCGGTTTAAAAGTACTACGTCTAGAGAATGATGCTTACTCGCGCTTATTCATCAATGGCGAAATCTATGATCTGCCCAATACACCCGAAGCGGTGCTTGTACAGTTAAGCGATCATGTCAGCTTTGATAGCGAAACGGCTTTGGCATTATGCGAACATGATGAAGTACAACAGCTGTTGCTGGAACTGATTAATCAAGGTTTATACTATTTAAGTGATGAAGAAGCGTAATCCTTTAATATGGAACGAAACCGTCGGTATGCTCAACGTAGAACACAACGCTTGAGACAGACTTAAACAACAAAGGCACTCAATCGAGTGCCTTTGGTTTTATGACTTAACACAAGGAAATCTAGCTATTCCACAGTTTTTCATCATTGTGCATACGATATAAACTCTCTGCACGGGAGACTAATAACTGGGCAAATTTTGCCTGGGTTGCATCGCGTCTGGTTGCGCCTGAACGGATCAAATTTTCAGCCTGCATTTGCCACATCATCGAGAAATGACGAACCGCATCACGCGCCGTTTTAGCCACTTTGACATCCACAAAATCCGATGGTAAATCGCCTGACATCACCCAATAGGTTTTGGTCGTAGGACGTTTGGATTCCATCTTCCAAATCGCTAAATAAGGTGCAAGATAACGGCTCTCATCGGCTAAAACCTTGCTGGGGATAACCCCTTTTTCCGCTAAAAAACGGTTCGCTTTTTGGAATTGTGTTCTGACCCACTCTTGGCGCAATTTCTCCATTTCTTCAGGAGAGATTGTTGGTTGAGCTTGATCGACAGCTTGTTCAGTCATACTTCCGTCCTATCTTATTGTTATAGCGCGGCTCTCATTCTTGGGACAGCACGCGAATCATACTAATGTCTGAGAATATCATCAGTTAAAACTGGTTTCGCATCTCTAAGCTTACGTTTACGTAAAGTGGAAAGCTAGATTGCCACAAATAATCTATTTATTCGGTCATTATGCATGGTTGAGAGTATCGCTAAATGCTATGGTTCTGCAATAAATATAACGAGCTGTCGATGGGAAGTCGTTCCATCGACGTTTTATTGTGTATAGCGGAGAACTTCACGTGGCTGTATTTAATCATGTATCCTTTGATGAACATGAACAGGTCGTATTCTGTCATGATAAAGAAAGTGGCTTAAAAGCCATTGTTGCCATCCATAACACCAACTTAGGTCCAGCTGTGGGTGGATGCCGGATGTGGAATTATCAATCCGATGATGAAGCCCTGACAGACGTATTACGCCTCTCCCGTGGTATGACTTACAAAAATGCCCTCGCCGGTTTAACCATGGGCGGTGGTAAGTCAGTGATTATTGCCGATCCTAAGCGTCCTGATCGCGAAGCCCTTTTCCGTGCCTTTGGCCGTTTTATCAATAGCCTCGGTGGACGCTACTATTCTGCTGAAGACGTGGGCACCACGACCGCTGATATCATGATTGCCCATCAAGAAACACCTTACATGGCAGGCCTTGAAGGCAAGAGTGGCGATCCATCACCATTTACAGCATTAGGCACCTATTTAGGGATCAAGGCTGCAGTTAAACATAAACTCGATTTAGACAGCTTAAAAGGCCTTAAGATCGCCGTTCAAGGCGTGGGCCATGTAGGTTACTACCTGTGTAAACATCTACATGAAGAAGGTGCACAGCTGATTGTTACCGATATTCACCAAGCATCACTGGATAAAGTAGCTACCGACTTTGGCGCCATCGTTGTTGCTCCACAGGATATCTATGCCCAAGACGTGGATGTCTATGCGCCATGTGCACTAGGTGCAACTCTAAACGATGTTACCCTACCACAACTCAAAGCTAAGATTGTTGCGGGTTGCGCCAACAACCAATTAGCCGAAGTCCGCCATGGCGAGCAGTTAAAAGAAATGGGCATTCTGTATGCGCCAGATTATGTGATTAACGCTGGCGGCATTATCAACGTGTCATTTGAAAAAGATTATGACGCAGCAAAATCAGAAGCTAAGGTCAGAGAAATCTACAACACGCTGCTGAAGATTTTTGCTAAGGCCGATGCTGAAAACCGCACGACAGGTGCAGTAGCTGACGAAATGGCCCGTGCCATTTACCAAGCGGCCAAAGCTTAATCATGCAGTAGGCGGACAACGAGTCGTTGTCCGCCTCAACCACTTCCCTCGCTCCACTTATCCATCGAAAAAATAAATTCCTCTCAATACCAATCAGATACCAAAACGCCACGTAAAATTCACTTTTCTGTAGTGGAAAACCCTATATGTCTCTGCTTGAATTAACTACTCGTCAGTCACGGAGAAGGTGCCACTATGGTCAGTTTCAAATATGAGCTGGGGAAAGATTCACTTGAATTACAAGCAAGTGATTGGTCGGGTTTGGAGAGAGTCTATATCAATGGCCAAATGGTTTCGCGCAAACTCAATTTTAGCCATCAAAGTGAACATCTGATCAAATTGAAAGATGGTGGGCAATGCCTATGTAAGTTATTTATTGACCCCTTCACAAATGAGTTAACTTGCCGTATTTATAAGCGTAATCAGCTAATCACTAGTCTGAAACAGGGAAAAAATAGCTTAATGCAGCGACAACGATTACTGCAACAAGGGTTATTACTGGGGTCAAGTTTAGTATTACTTTTTATGCTACTGCCACTGTAAATAACCGAAAGAAGCAGAATAAAACTTACGGATTAGATGACAGTTTATTTATTTTATTCAAAAGCTTAATAAAATAACTTCGTTCATCTTCAGTAAGATTAGCAAGAAACTTTTCATTGACGCGCTCGGCCTCACGGATCAAATCCTGCTCCAGCGCCTTGGCCTCATCGGTGAGAAAAATCTGGAAAGCTCGGCGATTATCGAGTTCTTGATGGCGGGTGATGAGGCCTTGCACCTGCAACTGATCGAGCAAACGGGTCATGGTATAGTTCGCTACATCACAACGTTTGGACAACTCAGTCTGAGTAATCCCCTCCTCCTGCCAAAGCGCGAATAATACTGGCCACAACTTAATGTCGAGCTGATAGCGTTTCAACTGCAAATCGAGTTCATTTTGCAGCTCAATATTTAAGTGCGAAACAAGATAGCCTAAGCTTTCATAACGGTTCAAACAGCACCTCCGAAAACAACATTTAGACCCATCGACACAAACCTAAACCCGAGTAGGATTGGCTAAGGTTAGTTTTAATACTATCACTTAACCCATAATAAACTAGTCAGCCTCCCCAAGTTATTACAATCAAAATCTTTAAGCACTGAGGCCACCTTCATCGGTTAAATTGAATTCATTCACAAAATTGTAGTAGCAGGCACGGCTCAATTTTCCCCATAGGCCGCGCTCTAGCGGCAGATAAATCCCAAAGTCGGTGAGCTTTAAACGATTGAGTGTCGCCAGAGAATGCTCGGTGCCAATACTACTGTGCAGCGTTAAACCCGATGTTGTCTCATCCTTCATATAATCCACAATCACCAGTGGCGCATCATCCACCTCGACTCGCACCTTTTCGACTGGTGTGATCAAAAAATATTCGCCATCGATGCCATGTAAAATACTGGCAAACAGCTTAGCAAACTTCGTCGGTAATGGGCTGTCCTGATATATCCAGTCACCGGAGAGTTGGATACGAAATAACGCGACTTCACTACACAGCGCCGTTGGGTGTGTGGTGACGTCATACGGCGCTGGCTTGCTGGTGAATGCCTGTAGCGTATCGATAACATTGCCCGTGTGTTTTTCCATAGCGTCCCCTCAATAAAAAAACCAGCCTGACGACTGGTTTAGTGTGGCATTGCCTTAGAGATTATCCAATCCCTAATTAAAAATTGCGTTAAGCCTTAACGAGCTCCAATAAAGCCTCTAATGGATGTTTTGGCTTGTAACCGGCGAAACGTTTCACTTGGCTGCGACAAGAGTAGCCAGAGACTAACACCTGCGACGCGTCTATCTTGCTTAAAGTGTCTTTCCACGACATATCAAACAAGGTCTTAGAACGCTCAAGATTCTCAGCCTCATGGCCGTAGGTACCCGCCATGCCGCAGCAGCCCAAATTCACCGCCGTCAATTTAGCGCCAAAGTGAGTGAAGATTTTGCTCCACTCATTGGCGGTATTAGGCTTCGCCGTAGACTCAGTACAATGGCTAAACCAAGTAAATTGTTTATCTTGCATGGCCTTAGTGGGAATATCCTGCAGTATGCCAAGCAGCCATTCGTTAGCCAGTTTCACCTCAAACGCGCCGCGGTTAGCCCCTAAAATTTCTTTATATTCATCGCGATAACAGAGCACTAAGGCGGGATCGATCCCAACCATCGGCATACCTAACTTATGCACTTGGTTTAAGAAATCCGCACTCGACTGCGCCGTTTTAGCAAATTTACCCAAGAAGCCCTTGATATGCGTCGGTTTACCGTTGGGCTTAAACGGCAGTAGAACGGGTTTTAATCCTAAGGTTTCAATCAATTGGATAAAGCGATACACCAAGCCCGCATCGTAGAAACTGTTGAAGGGATCTTGTACAACTAATACAAATTTTGCCCTCTCATCGGCGGGGATGGCCTGCAATGCCGCCAAATCATAGCCGCGGCTCGCATGGCCATCGAGTCGTTGTTTTAAGGTTGGCACCGACAGCGCTGGCGCATCCACATAGCCAATAGCCTTTTTGATGACCCATTGGCTGAGTGGGTTTTGCGAGGCGAAATTAGTCAGCCTTGGCGCAGCAGCCATCAGAGGTAAGCTGTCTTCTATGCCCGCAACTAGGTAATCCTTGGCCGGACGCAGATAACGTTGATAGTAAATATTAAAGAATTGCGCCCTAAACTTAGGTACATCCACTTTAACCGGGCACTGACTCGAACACGCCTTACACGCAAGACAGCCCTTCAGCGATTCCATCACTTCGTGGGAATAATCGTAATCGCGCTTCGCATTGATGGTATTTTGCATCCGCTGCAAAATACCTAAGGGTTTGGCTTTCGCCAGCGCGTTCACATCCACCCCTTCCGACTCAAGCAAACGCAGCCACTCACGCATCAGACCCGCACGGCCTTTGGGGGATTGCACCCTATCGCCAGTCACCTTAAATGACGGACACATAGGTGAGAAACTGCTGTAGTTAAAGCACAGGCCATTACCGTTACAGTTCATCACATCGGGATAGGCATCGCGTACTTCAACGGGAATTTGTCTGTCAAACTTGCCGCGCTTGGTACTATCCACATCAAATGCCAAGCTGCCGACTTGCTTGGGCGCCACTAACTTGCCGGGATTAAGCCTGTTATCAGGGTCAAATAGACCTTTAATATCTTGCAGCACGCCATAAAGTTCATCGCCAAATACCGATGGGCCGTATTCGCCACGCACGCCCTTACCATGCTCGCCCCACATCAGGCCGCCGTATTTGAGCGTCAGTGCTGCAACTTGATCAGAAATCACCCTTAGCAGTTTTTCATCTTCGACATCGCACATATCGAGTGCTGGGCGCACGTGTAATACGCCTGCATCCACATGGCCAAACATACCGTATTGCAAATTGTGACTATCGAGTAGCGCACGAAACTCCATAATATAATCGGCAAGTTTTTCAGGTGGCACAGCAGTATCTTCGGCAAATGCAATGGGTTTGCGACGTCCCTTGGTAGCACCGAGCAATCCAACGGCCTTTTTACGCATGCCATAGATTTTCTCAATACAGGCCTTATCTTGAGTGACTTGATAACCGACCACACCACATTCACCGCGACCAATTTGCTCGGTCAATACAGCCTCAAGATTCGCAAGCTTTTGCTCAACTTCTGCCGTATCACCAGCAAACTCGACCATATTCAGGCCATCGATGACTTTACCCGGCACTTCTTGAATAAGGTCGGAAACCGAATGCCAAACAATGTCCTCGCGGGCAAGATTAAGCACTTTAGAGTCCACGGTTTCGACCACCGTTGCCCGCGCAGCCACTAAGGAAGGAGCATGACGCAGCGCAGACTGGAAGGAATCGTACTTAATATTCACCATCGCCCGCTCACTCGGCAGTGGTGTAATGTTGAGTTTCGCTTCGGTAATAACCGCCAGCGTGCCTTCAGAGCCTGTTAAAATGCGTGAAAGGTCGAACTGAGTTAAGCCTTCATTCCAGACATTCTTTAAGTCATATCCGGTTAAAAATCGATTGAGTTTTGGGAATTGTTGCTCAATGAGCGCGCGCTTCTCACGGCATACCTTTGCAATTGCCGAAATCAGTTTTTGTCCAAGCGGATTTTCACTCACGTTATCGGGATTACATAACAGACCCGCATCGAGGGGACGAGTATCTAACACACTGCCATCTATCAATACGCTACGCAGCGCCAGTACATGGTCGGAAGTTTTACCATACACCAAAGAGCCTGCGCCCGAGGCGTCGGTGTTGATCATACCGCCAATAGTGGCGCGGTTTGAAGTTGAGAGATCGGGACTAAAGAAGAATCCATGGGGACGCAGCGCATCATTTAGCGCATCTTTAATGACCCCTGCTTCAACCCTAACCCAGCCCTGCTCAGGATTCACTTCTAACACACGATTCATATAACGAGACACATCAAGGATCAAACCGTGGGTCAGCGACTGACCATTAGTGCCTGTTCCGCCGCCTCTGGCACTAAAAGTCACACCCACAAACTCTGCTTTCGTAGCAAGTTTAAGTGCTATCTCGATATCCTTTTGGTGTTTAGGATAAAGCACCGCCTGGGGCAAAAATTGATAGACGGAGTTATCCGTGGCTTGCACTAAGCGCGCGCTGTAGCGCTTATCAATATCACCTTCATAGGCACTTTGTTCTAAAGCATCAAGATAGGCCAGATAAACAGGTTCTAAGGTTTGTTGATGTGATAACAGAGGTAACATGGGCGGCTTCAGTCAATTATTGTTATGCGGCCCATTATAAACAAAAAAAAGCCGCTAAAAAGCGGCTTTTTTAACACCTTGATAAAATTACGGCCTAGATCAAGCGTGCGCTTCGGCTAAATATAACCAAGTATCAATTACGGTATCAGGGTTTAACGATACGGTATCGATGCCTTGTTCAACTAACCAAGCCGCGAAATCGGCGTGATCTGAAGGTCCTTGACCACAAATACCGATATAAGCGCCCTTGGCCTTAGCCGCTTTAATGGCCATAGACAGCAGGATCTTCACCGCTTCGTTACGCTCATCAAACAAGTGGCTGATGATGCCTGAGTCACGGTCAAGACCGAGTGTTAACTGTGTTAAGTCATTTGAGCCGATAGAGAAACCATCGAAGTGCTCAAGGAACTGATCCGCTAACAGCGCATTTGATGGTACTTCACACATCATGATGACGCGTAGACCATCTTTACCACGCTCTAAGCCCTGCTCTTTCAGCAGTTCAATCACTTGCTCAGCTTCTTTCACGGTACGGACGAATGGGATCATGACTTCAACGTTCTTCAGACCCATTTCATTACGCACGCGCTTAATCGCTTCACATTCAAGCGCGAAACAATCGCGGAATGATTCAGAGATATAACGGCTTGCACCACGGAAGCCCAACATTGGGTTTTCTTCGTCAGGTTCGTAACGATCACCGCCGACTAAGTTAGCGTATTCGTTAGACTTAAAGTCTGACATACGTACGATCACTTTCTTCGGATAGAAAGCCGAACCAATAGATGCGATACCTTCGACTAAGCGAGCGATGTAGAACTCAACAGGAGAGTCGTAACCGGCGATCATCTCGTTGATTTCTTCCTGCAATGCAGCATCTTGTTGGTTGAATTCAAGCAACGCTTTCGGGTGAATACCGATCATGCGGTTGATGATGAATTCTAAACGCGCTAGACCCACACCTTCGTTAGGTAAACGGGCAAAATCAAATGCACGATCTGGGTTACCCACGTTCATCATGATCTTCATCGGTAATGCTGGCAGTGAGTCAACGCGGTTTGAAATCACTTCAAACTCTTGTTTACCTTCGTAGATGTAACCTGTGTCACCTTCGGCACAAGATACAGTCACTAACTGACCATTTTTGATACGGTCAGTCACATCACCACAACCGACTACCGCAGGTACGCCTAATTCACGGGCAATAATCGCCGCATGACAGGTACGACCGCCACGGTTAGTCACGATGGCGCTGGCGCGCTTCATGATAGGTTCCCAATCTGGGTCAGTCATGTCGGTCACTAACACATCGCCAGGTTGGATTTGATCCATATCCGCAATAGAGGTTAATACCTTAGCCACACCAGAACCCACTTTATGACCGATAGCGCGACCTTCAGAGATCACTGCGCCACGGCTCTTTAAGTGGTAACGTTCAATTAATTGTACGTCTTCACGGCTACGAACCGTTTCTGGACGCGCTTGAACGATATAGAGTTTGCCATCGTTACCGTCTTTCGCCCACTCGATGTCCATTGGACGACCGTAGTGTTTTTCGATAACCATTGCTTGTTTAGCCAGTTCCATCACTTCGGCGTCGTTGATGGAGAATTGACGACGTTTTTCAGCAGCAACGTCTTCAATTTTCACTTGTTTGCCGTGAGCAGCATCATCGGAATACACCATCTGGATGAGCTTACTACCGATATTACGGCGAACAACGGCTTTATGACCTTGAGAAAGGATAGGTTTGTGGACATAGAATTCGTCAGGGTTTACCGCACCTTGAACAACCATTTCACCCAGACCAAAAGATGAAGTGATAAACACCACATCGTTGTTGCCTGATTCAGTGTCCATGGTGAACATAACACCTGATGCCGCTTTGTCTGAACGAACCATGCGTTGTACGCCGGCAGACAGGGCAACACCGTGGTGCTCATAACCTTGGTGAACACGGTATGAAATTGCACGGTCGTTAAAGAGTGACGCAAACACGTGCTTAATCGCCACGAGTACAGAGTCAAATCCTTTCACGTTTAAGAAGGTTTCTTGCTGACCAGCAAAAGAAGCATCTGGCATATCTTCTGCGGTAGCAGAAGAACGTACTGCAAATGATGCATCGCTAGTTTCAGCGGCAAGTTTATCGTAAGCTTCACGAATGGCTTGCTCTAAAGCTGGTTGGAATGGGGTATCAATCACCCATTGTCTGATCTGTGCACCTACTTTTGCCAGTGCATTGACATCATCTACATCCAGTGTGGCTAGAATGTCATAAATCTTCTGGTTTACTCCACTTTGTTCAAGGAACTCATTGAACGCATAAGAAGTAGTCGCAAATCCGCCAGGTACTTGAACACCGGCATTAGCTAGATTGCTGATCATCTCGCCAAGAGAAGCATTTTTACCGCCAACCAAGTTGACGTCACCCATGCCTAATTCCTGATACCAGAGTACGTATTGCTGCACAGTTCTATCTCCGCAAGTTTATTTCAGTGGCCCCTTCACACGAGGGCAGCGGCATTTTACACTCCCGCTGAAGAAGCGTAAATCTATAATTTTATTTGTAATTTTATTACTACAAGAGGTCAGTATGGCACCAAAGGTATTTTACATCTCCGACGGCACAGCGATCACAGCAGAGGTTTTTGGGCATGCAGTTCTCTCGCAATTTCCATTAGAATTTGAGTCACTTACAATTCCATTTGTTGAAACATTGGCAAAAGCTGAAAACGTTAAACGACAAATTAATGATTGTTTTATTACAACAGGCGAACGCCCCTTAGTGTTCCATTCAATCGTTAAACCGGAAATTCGGGACATCATTTATTCGAGTGAAGGTCTCGATTACGATTTTTTAAATACCTTCGTCGCTCCACTTGAACAACATTTAGGCGTAAGTGCATCGCCTGTATTACACCGCACCCACGGTAAAGCCAATCAGGGTTATGAAGCCCGTATCGATGCCATCAATTTTGCGATGGATAATGATGATGGCCAAACCATGAAGCATATGGATCAGGCCGATTTGATCCTGCTGGGCGTGTCTCGCTGCGGTAAAACCCCGTCCAGCCTCTATTTATCGATGCAGTTTGGTATTAAAGCGGCTAACTACCCGTTCACCGAAGACGATATGGATAACCTTAAACTGCCCGAAGCCTTAAAACGCAATAAGAAAAAATTGTTTGGGTTGACCATCGATCCGGTACGCTTACATGAAATCCGCCAAAGTCGGATGGAAAACAGTCGCTACTCTTCCTTAAAGCAGTGTCGTTTAGAGGTAAAAGAAGTCGAGATGATGTTCAAACGTGAACGTATTCCTTATATCGACACCACCAACCACTCGGTCGAAGAAATCGCCACTAAGATTTTAGATGTGACGGGTTTAGAACGTCATATGTTCTAATCTTGATGATTTCGAACGAGACAATCGAGTCCCTCGATTTAGGCTAAATAGGTCTAACTTAAATCAAATTCATTGCACAGTTGCCGACAATTAACACAATTGGCACTGTGCAATGCTGTTCGATTCGTTATAATCCGAGGCAATCTGGCGAAAAGCGCCGCACGCAAGCTCGGTATTTTGAATGACCATTAAAACAGACGAATTACGCACTTCCTTATTAGCTAAAGTCATCTCACCTGCACAACTGGCATCTGAGTACCCGTTAACCCAAGATGCAGCCGATTACCTCGTTCAGCAACGTCGTGAAGTTGAAGCCATTATTATGGGCGAAGATCATCGTCTACTGGTGATCATTGGCCCTTGCTCTATCCATGATACGCAAGCGGCCCTCGACTACGCCCGCCGTTTAGCTGTGCTGCATCAAGAGTTAAAGGACGATCTCTGTATTTTAATGCGGGTGTACTTTGAAAAGCCGCGCACCATTGTAGGCTGGAAAGGGTTAATTTCCGATCCTGACTTAGATGGCAGCTTTGAACCCAATAAAGGATTGCGTATTGCCCGTCAGCTACTACAGCAAATCACTGAGCTGAAATTGCCAATTGCCACCGAATTTTTAGATATGGTGAACGGTCAATATATTGCTGATTTAATCACCTGGGGCGCTATCGGCGCTCGCACCACTGAAAGCCAAGTCCACCGCGAAATGGCCTCGGCACTCTCCTGCCCTGTGGGTTTTAAAAATGGAACCGATGGCAATATCAATATCGCCGTTGATGCCGTTCGTGCCGCCAAAGTGCCACATATTTTCTATTCACCAGATAAAGATGGCGCTATGTCAGTATATCGTACCCATGGTAATCCTTATGGGCACATTATTTTACGTGGCGGTAAAAAACCTAATTACTTTGAGCAGGATATTGAACAAGCAAGATTAAAACTTGAGTCTGTCAATGTAACGCCGCGTGTAGTGGTTGATTTTAGCCACGGTAACAGTGAAAAAAATCACCTAAAACAACTGGTCGTTGCTGAAAATATCATGGCGCAAATGCGCGCGGGCAGTACGGCCATTGCCGGCATCATGGCAGAAAGTTTCTTACATGAAGGCAATCAAAAAGTGATTGAGGGTCAACCTTTATGCTATGGCCAAAGCATTACCGATGCCTGCTTACATTGGGATGACTCAGAAAAATTACTGCGAGATCTGGCGAAAGCCTCACGCGATAGGCGTGAACTTCTCGGTAAATAAGTCGATTACCAAACACTAAAGGCTTCCACTGGAAGCCTTTTTACTTTTCGTTTTGTCTTAAAACCTAACGATATAGTCGTTTTATATCATTCAAATTGAAAACTCACTATAATCGCGCCTCTTGAAAATGCATAACCTCAGGTTGCCGTATGCCACATTCACTCGACTCTACTCGCCCTGCTTTTTCCGATGCCATTGAACAACGAATCAATCAATCCGAAGCGCGTGTAATCAAAGCCGTATTTCCTTCTATCACCAATCACCACAATACCTTATTTGGTGGTGAAGCCTTAGCATGGATGGATGAAACCGCTTTTATTGCTGCGACTCGTTTCTGCCGTAAAGCCTTAGTTACAGTCAGCTCTGATCGAATCGACTTTAAAAAACCTATTCCAGCGGGTACCTTAGCAGAGCTTATCGCCCGCGTGATCCATGTAGGTAATACCTCGTTAAAGGTCGAAGTCAATATTTTTGTCGAAGACATGTACCAAGATCACCGTGAGCATGCGATCCGTGGCGTATTCACCTTTGTTGCGGTAGACGAACAACGCCATCCAACCCAAGTGTGGACGGCTGAATAAGATTTATACTACGTAATAACGTACTCTAGCCCTTTAACAGCAAGGTTTTAGGGCTAATTTATTCATTCATTTAAGCGAGACAAAAGTATAACAACCAGAAACATATAAAAATTTTGTCCTTCTTGCTGCATAAACCAATAGGATCCTCGATTACTTTTCTGTTACATTGGGTTTAATCTTCACGCGCCACGAACATAATCAAAAAAGCCATGAAGCTAGAAAACTTAAATATAATTATTGCCGACGACCATCCATTGTTTCGAAATGCACTACGTCAAGCACTCAGTAGCGCCTTTGAGCGCACCCAGTGGTTTGAGGCTGACAGTGCCGATGCGTTGCAGTCTGTGTTAGATTCACAAAGTGTCAGCTACGATTTGGTTTTACTGGATTTGCAGATGCCAGGTTCCCACGGCTATTCGACGCTTATCCATCTGCGCTCTCACTACCCTGAGCTGCCTGTTATCGTGATTTCGGCCCACGAGGATATCAATACCATTAGCCGTGCTATTCACTACGGTGGTAGCGGTTTTATCCCTAAATCAGCGTCGATGGAAACCTTGAAAGAAGCCCTAACCGCTGTTTTATGTGGGGATTTATGGCTACCTAAAGGTGCTGATATTATACCTATCGAAGATGACAGCACTGATAAAATGGCCAGTAAGCTCTCAGATCTCACGCCGCAGCAATATAAAGTACTGCAAATGTTTGCTGAGGGCTTGCTCAATAAACAAATCGCCTATGACTTAGGTGTTTCTGAAGCAACAATAAAAGCGCACGCCACTGCCATTTTCAGAAAACTAGGCGTTCGTAATCGCACTCAAGCGGTTATTGCTTTAAGTCAGCTTGAAATGGATAAAGTCGATTTGTCATAGTCATACGTGTCATTTCAATTCTCAACACAATAAAAATGCCGCAATTGATGCGGCATTTTTATTAATTTCACCAATAGCGTAGCTTAATCAACGCATAGGCAGATTTTTATCTGCAAACATCTCATCAATTAATTGCTGATCACGCAATGCGACGGCCTTCTCAACCACATCACGAGTTAAATGTGGCGCAAAGTGTTGAATAAAATCATACATATAACTTCGTAAGAAACTACCCTTCCTGAAACCAATTTTAGTGGTGCTATGGGCAAATAAATGGCCAGCATCGATGGCAACTAAATCTTTATCAATATTTGGATCAATCGCCATAGAGGCAATCACTCCTACACCTAAGCCTAAGCGCACATAGGTTTTCAGCACATCAGCGCTGGTAGCACTAAAGACAACCCGCGGCTCAAGGTTTGCACGATTAAACGCTTTCTCAATTTCCGATGCCCGATCAAACCCAAACACATAAGTCACTAATGGAAAACGGGCTAAATCTTCAATACTAATATGAGTCCGTGTCGCCAAGGGATGATCTTTTGGCACAACGACGGAGCGATTCCAGTGATAACACGGCAACATAATCAAATCGGAATACAAATGCATCGCTTCGGTCGCAATCGCAAAATCAGCATCACCTCGGGCTGCCTGCTCACTGATCTGCGATGGCGTCCCCTGATGCATATGTAGGTTAACTTTTGGATAACGGTCGATAAACTGGCGAATGATATGGGGTAAAGCATAGCGAGCTTGGGTATCCGTTGTCGCAATATTCAATTCACCTTGATCCGGTTTTGTATATTCCTCAGATACTTTTTTAATACTTTCAACTTTACCTAAGATGTCATTGGCGATATTAATCACCTGCTGTCCAGCTGGCGTCACATGGGTCAAATGTTTACCACTGCGACCAAATATTTGAATACCTAATTCATCTTCCAACATGCGAACTTGCTTACTGATCCCAGGCTGTGATGTGTATAAATTTTCAGCTGTGGCCGATACGTTAAGGTTATGCTTTACGACCTCAGCAATATACCTGAGCTGTTGCAGTTTCATCTTATGTCCTTGTCTCAAACAGGCTGAAATGGATTGGTTAAAATAGCACCACTCAGTATCAGCTATAATCAATCGTTATAGTATATAGTAAAAATTAAAGCAAATAGGAATATAGAGCACAAGTCTTATGTTTCAAACGACAGAAATGATAACCTAGGCTAAGATAACTATGCTAGTTTATTGATTTATTGTAGCATTAGCTCAATTGGATAAATAATGGAACAGCTATGACATTCACCTTGGTTCTGATCCTCATCGGTGCACTATTACTGCTTGTTATCGGAATTAACGTAATACAACAACAAAAAGAACGTGCAGAGGCTGAACGTAGGATTGAATTTGCCCGCCAACGTGCGATTCTTGATGAAACAGAAACCGTATTATCCAATACAGGGATGATACCTTGTAGTACACATATAATGTTAGTGCTCTATCGCCGTGTTCAAGATGCTTTGGAAATGGCAACATCACTGAGCACAAGCCAACAACAAGCTGATTTTCAACGTCGACTTGCCGATATCAAAAATCAAATTGATTCATTACAAGCTAACCCACCTCAAGTCCCGCCGATTGAGAATTTTAGATTGCCTGATAACGACAAACAAACTTTGGTGTTAGTACAAACGTTAAAGAAACTAAAAGCCATTTTGCGTGCAGAGCATAACAAGGGGAGAGTCGACCCAGCGGTGTTTGGTCAGGAAGAAAATCGTATTGATAGTTTACAGCTCAGAATTAACGTTGACTCTATGTTGTCACGTGCTCGCGCCGCAAGTTTTATGAAGCAATACGGATCTTCAAAGCAAATGGTGACTAAAGCATTAGCCACTTTGCATGCGATTAAAGCGCAGACGCCAAACGACCCCTTCATCGCCCGTAAAGTCGATGAAGCCAAAATGCTATTAGATGAAATTATGGGCGCACAAAAACTCACTGCACCCAGTGCACCTAAACCCAAGAATGAAGAAGACGATATCGATATGCTGTTTCAACCGAAAAAGAAATGGTGATCAATCTTTAAAACACAAAAGCCAAGTCAGTGACTTGGCTTTTTTATTGGTTGAAATCTAACTTAAGCAGTAACACAACCTAGAGCATATTCACAAAGCGTTCATCCTCAATGACGATTTGTGAACATGCCCATAAGCACATGTTTATTTCTTCGCTTTCTTCGCTGATGATTCACTTACCCATTTACCATTAACATAATGGGCGGACCATCCAGTGGCTTTACCGTCGACTTCCGTCGCCACATATTGCTCTTTGGTTTTACGGCTAAACTTCACCGCAGCCTTATTGCCGTCATCATCGGCGATAGGTGCATCTGCAAGATACTGATACTTAGGCCATAAGAGTTCACGGTATTTCACTAATTCTTCAACCAGTGGCGCACGGGTTTCCCTCGATTTAGGGAAGGTACTGGCCGCTAAGAATATCCCTGCCGCCCCGTCACGCAGCACAAAGTGCGCATCCGACTTGCTACATTTCAGCTCTGGTAAGTAAATAGGATCTTCTTTTGGTGGCGCCGCTTCACCGTTTTTCAGTAATTTACGGGTATTCTTGCATTCCGCATTCGTACAACCGAAGTACTTACCAAAACGACCGTTTTTCAGTTCCATATCATGACCGCAGCGGTCACATTCGATTAATGGGCCTTCGTAACCTTTGATCTTAAATTGCCCTTCTTCGACTTCATACCCCTCACAAACAGGGTTATTACCACAAACATGCAGTTTGCGTTTTTCGTCGATAAGATAACTGTCCATTGCCGTGCCGCAAATACCACAGCGGTGCTTGGCACGCAATGCATCGGTTTCGGCATCTTCACTATCGCTGATCGCTTCAATGCCTGGCGTTAAGTTCATGGTGGTTTTGCAGCGCTCTTTTGGTGGCAACTCGTAACCAGAACAACCGAGGAATACCCCTGTTGTGCCTGTACGGATCCCCATTGGACGACCGCAAGTAGGGCACTTAATATTGGTCATCACCATTTGATTGAGGCGCATACCGCCCTCTTCCGGTGCTAATTCTGCTTTCTCTAATTGTTTAGTGAAGTCAGCATAGAAACCATCGAGTACTTTTTTCCAATCCAACTCACCCTTAGCAACATCGTCGAGGGTCTGTTCCATACTGGCGGTAAAGTCATAGCTCATCAACTCGGCAAAACTATTGACTAAGCGTTCACTGACTATTTCGCCCATTTTTTCAGCGTAGAAGCGGCGGTTTTCCACTTTCACGTAGCCACGTTCTTGGATCGTCGAAATAATGGTGGCGTAGGTTGACGGACGGCCAATACCGCGCTTCTCTAACTCTTTAACCAATGACGCTTCACTGTATCGCGCTGGAGGCTTAGTAAAATGTTGTTTAGGCTCGAGTTCAACGAGAGATAATACATCCCCTTCGTTTACTGCCGGTAGCGTATTGTCTTCTTCGTTTTTCTTCTTGATTGCAGTTTGAACACGGGTCCAACCGTCAAAGCGCAGGATGCGTCCTGTTGCTTTAAGTTCGTAGTCGCCTGCTTTCACCGTGAGTTTAGTCGCGTCGTATTGGGCAGGTGTCATCTGGCAGGAGACAAACTGACGCCAAATTAACTCATAAAGGCGCTGCGCATCACGTTCCATATCAGTTAAAGCCGCAGCTTCAACATTGACATTTGAAGGACGAATCGCTTCGTGCGCTTCTTGTGCGCCTTCCTTAGAACCGTAGCGGATAGGCTCGGCAGGTAAATACTTGGCGCCGTATTCCTTGCTGATCATCTCACGTACGCTGTCTAAGGCCTCTTGGCTTAGGTTTGTCGAGTCGGTACGCATATACGTGATGTGACCCGCCTCGTACAAGCGCTGCGCCATCATCATGGTTTTCTTCACCCCAAAGCCTAAACGAGTACTGGCCGCTTGTTGCAGGGTAGAGGTAATAAAGGGTGCAGAAGGTTTACTTTGAGTCGCTTTGTCTTCACGGGCAATCACTTTAAAGCTGGCCGAAGATAAGGCCTGCACCGCGGCTAACGCTTGTTGCTCGTTGGTTGGCTCAAAAGCTGAATCTAAATACTTAACCACTTCCATGCGCAGTGCTTCGCTGGCTGGCGTATTAAGCTCAGCACGCACATCCCAAAACTCTTCTGGCACAAAGGCTTTGATTTCACTTTCGCGTTCCACCACGAGACGCACTGCCACAGATTGTACCCGTCCTGCGGATAAACCACGGGCAACCTTCTTCCACAACAGTGGTGACACCATAAAGCCGACGACACGGTCTAAAAAGCGTCGTGCCTGTTGGGCATTAACCATATTGGTGTCGAGGGAAGAAGGCTTACTAAAGGCTTCTTGAATCGCAGATTTGGTGATTTCGTTAAACACTACGCGCTGATAACGTGAAGGATCGCCACCAATCACCTCTTGCAAATGCCAGGCGATGGCTTCCCCTTCACGGTCTAAGTCCGTTGCGAGATAAATTTGGTCAGCAGAATCGGCTAAGGCTTGCAGCTCTTTAACCACTTTCTCTTTACCCGGTAGAATTTGATATTTAGCCGCCCAGCCCTTTTCAGGGTTAACGCCCATACGCGATACCAGCGCTTGATGATCTTTCATCTTTTTGTATCGCGCCTTTTCTTCTGGCGACATCTTCTTTACTTCGGCGGCAGGTTTCACCTTATCGGTGCCGTCAGATATAGAAGATGTAGGCAGATCACGGATATGACCTACGCTCGATTTAACGATGAATTCTTTGCCAAGATATTTATTAATGGTCTTAGCTTTGGCCGGTGATTCGACAATAACTAGCGATTTACCCATAGTTTGATTTGCGCCAAAAAATCTCAAGAAGGTGGAAATTGGCTCCATATATAGAGGGTTGCATTGAGAGTTTCAAGCTAATCCCTCTTTTATATGTACCAGCGAGTCACTTTTTAATCAAAGTTGAAAAAATGTAAAAAAATAATATTGCGTAATTAAAAACTAATATTTCATTATTTGCCAGCAAGCAAGAAATAGTTATGCATTTATCGCGAAAAAGTCGCTTTGAGCACAAAACCGTGCGCTTGTGCCCACAAAAACCTTCAGTATACTGGGTCGCTTCAGGGACCATTTGAATAAATAATAACCTTCCCTATCACAAGGATATGCAATGAAGCACTTTGAAGCGAATTTCGACGGACTCGTTGGGCCAACCCACAATTATGCCGGTTTGTCTTTTGGCAATGTGGCCTCACTCAACAACGCCGCTTTAGTCTCTAATCCTAAAGCCGCCGCTAAACAAGGTTTGCAAAAAGCCAAAGCACTCGCTGATTTAGGGATGATCCAAGGCATGTTAGCGCCACAAGAGCGCCCCGATCTTAACACGCTGCGCCGAATTGGTTTTTCTGGCAGCGATGCCCAAGTTTTACAACAAGCCGCTAAAACCGCGCCTGCACTACTTAATGCCTGTTGCAGTGCTTCAAGCATGTGGACGGCTAATGCGGCTACCGTGTCACCCAGTGCCGACACCCGTGATGGTAAACTGCATTTCACGCCCGCTAATCTAGTCGATAAGTTGCATCGCAGCATCGAGCCCATCACAACGGGGCGCATCTTAACAGCAACTTTCAATGATCCCCACTATTTTCATCACCATAATCATTTACCTGAGCATAATAGCTTCGGTGATGAGGGCGCAGCGAACCACACTCGCCTGTGTCAGGAATACGGCCACGCTGGGGTTGAACTCTTTGTTTATGGACAAGAGGCGACAAATCCTCATGCTCCTAAACCACTGAAATATCCGGCAAGACAAACCCTCGAGGCCTCGATGGCGATAGCAAGATTGCATCAACTCGAAGAGGATAACTGCGTTTTTATTCAACAAAATCCCGACGTGATTGATCAAGGCGTATTTCACAATGATGTGATTGCCGTGGGTAACCAAAATGTGCTGTTTTACCACGAGCAAGCATTCTTAAATACACAGGAAAAATTGGATGAAATAAAACGCAAACTTGATACCGAGTTATATTTTATCGAAGTTCCAACCGCCAAAGTAGCGATTAACGATGCGGTGAAGAGTTATCTATTTAATACCCAAATCATCACTCTCCCCTCAGGAGAAATGGCGATCATTGCCCCAACCGACTGCCAAGAAAACCCCGCTGTTTATGCTTATTTAAATGAGCTACTCACCTTAAATACGCCAATCAAACAAGTGCTGTATTTCGATGTGAAACAAAGCATGCAAAATGGCGGCGGCCCAGCCTGCTTACGTTTACGGGTTGCCATGAATGAGCGCGAAGTTGCCGCAGTAAATCAGCACACTTTACTTAACGATGCTTTATTTGCACGTTTAAACGCTTGGGTAGATAAGCACTATCGCGACCGTTTATCAACTCAGGATTTAGCCGATCCACAACTCGTTATCGAATCACGCACCGCGCTAGATGAGCTCACTCAAATTATGAAACTCGGGAGCGTATATCCATTCCAGCGATAGTGTTTCAGTAAAAAGTAACGTTAGTTAATCGCATAATGAGGCCCCCAATGTTGGGGCCTCATTTTTTGAGTGCTTCGAATTTATCAGGAAAATAATTCAACTGGGGGGTCATTAGGCGTTAGCTGCAACTCGGTGTCAAACGACATGCCTAATTTATTCAACAGCGACTTAGAGGCCTGATTATGTGGGCTGACAATCGCGACAATCCGTTCAATCCCTAAGGTTTTACCGAATTCCAGTGATGCCCTAGCGGCTTCAAACGCGTAGCCTTTGCCCCAATATTGAGGCAAAAAAGCATAACCTAAATCCACATCCTTCAGCGTGGGTCTTTTAATTAACCCGCAGATCCCAATCGGAAAACCATTTTCGGCCAGCACCACGGCAAATAACCCAAAACCATGCTCGCGATAGCTGATAGCAGGCCCATTAGCGATATAATCCTTGGCGTCCTGCAAGCTACGCACTCCTTTATCACCAATATTGTCGATAAATCCTTGGGTGTTGAGTAGCACCAAAATAAATGACGCATCATCGTGCGTTAACTGCCGCAGCAGTAATCTTGGGGTTTGGGCAACTTGCATACTCACGACTCCCATTCAGAGGGGATAAACTAGGTTATAGGTAACGGGCGTACTGGCTGCCATCTTTTTGCGGTTTTTTCGGTGCGGCTACCGCTGGGGTGCCAACATATAAAAAGCCGACGATTTGATCCTCTGGCGCTAAACCTAACGCTGCATTCACATTGGCATCGAAGGCAAAATCTCCCGTGCGCCACACTGCGCCTAATCCTAAGGCGAATGCCGCTTGCTGCATTGCCATCGTAGCGCAGCCCGCTGCAATTTGCTGCTCGAGCACTGGCACTTTAGGATGTTGTTGGGTTTTCGCTACAACCGTAATCACCATGGGCGCACGCATCGGCATCCCTTTGGCTTTGTTGATAAAATCTTCATCGGCGCCGCTGGCTTTGGCGGCATTAACATAGATATCCGCTAAGGTGTCTAAACCCTTCCCCGTGGCAATAATAAATTCCCACGGCGCTAACGCGCCATGATCCGGCACTCGAATCGCCGCATCTAAAATGATTTTAAGCTCATGCTCATTGGGTGCTGGCGCGGTTAATCTTGGAGTAGATTGGCGGGTGAGTAAAAGTTCGATAGCGTCCAAGTAATTATCCCTGTTCTTATAAATGGGTGCGTATAAATTGGCTCAAGCATAGCAAATTGCGGCTAAAGAGGTACAAAAAATCCCACGTAAAAGTGGGATTGAAAGCGTTTACAGGCAAGGTCGCTCGGCTTACTTTATGCCATAACGCTTAGCGATAACGTAATCAAGACTGGTATAACGCCCACCACCTAGGCTTAAGAGTGCCAGCAACATAATGAAATAGGTCACCGCAAACTCAATTCCATTATTCAATACAACCAAGTTACCTGAACTGGTTAACCAATCGTAATTGCCGTATTGCTGCAACAGGGATTTGGCCTTATCCAGCTTGTCACCCGCCTCGAGCACCCGCTCATTTGCCAGCCATGAACTGCCATCGGCAATTGCCAGCCAACCATTAGGCCAATGCACGGTAAAAGCGGCCACCAGCATAGTGATCATCAGCGGGATAGAAATCAGTCGCGTGGCTAATCCGAGTAATAACAAAATCGCCCCAAAAAACTCAGTGCCCGCCGCCAGCGCGGCCATTAATGTCGGCATTGGTAGACCCAGCCCCCAGTCGGGATTCGCAAACCAAGTGACGGTGTCTTCAAAATGCGCGAGTTTGTTATACCCCGCCTGCATCAGTACAGGTGCAAGATAGAGCCTAAGGGCTAAGGGTGCGAGTCCATCAAACAGACGGCTAGCATTGAGTGATTTTTGATAAAAAGAAACGAGGGACATGGGCTATATCTTCAACAAAATGACGTTGCTCAATAGACCTTGTCACCAGGATTAATCTTTCATAGTCTTAACAGCCTTTTCGATTCCCTCTTGATTTAATTCGCGAAGATCTTGAATAAGCTTGTTCAGCTTCTTATAAAAATGTTTCGACTGCTTAGGTGTCAAACTAGCATTAATGGCCAGCAATAACGCCCCAAAGGCCTCGGTATTTTGCCTTAAAATAGCGCGGTGTTTTTCTGATTTAAGCTCGTCTGGCTGTGTCATCAGCAACGTCAAACGCTCGGTCAACAGCGGAATATCGCTGCGCTGCCCGAGGGCGATCTCAAACTGGCGTAGCCATTCATGGCGGTAGTCGAGCCACATATCTAGGGTGGATAACCGCTGTTGATTATATTGATGGATAAGCGCTTTTTGATCATCCGTTACGCTCCCCAGCCAGTCATCGAATTGCTCGATAAGATTCTCATCGGCCTCTTGTTGTAACTGCTCTGGAGTTTTACCGGCAAATTCCTTAATCAATTCCTGCTCGTCTTTTCGAGACTGGGTAAGAATTTGCTTTACCTGAGAATCCGTTAATGATGCGATGATCGGCAACATGTCAGGTAGCGCAAACTCAAATAACCTAAACCAATGCCGCTTGGCGAGTGTGACATGCTCAGCCCAAAGCGCAGGGGTTAAGGTATTGGTTTGAATGAGATGTTCAACTTCGGTTAACTGCGCCACATAGTGAGCAAGCTCTTCAGATTGATGCCAACGCACAAACTTTTCGATAAGCCGATCCATACTCTTTTGCTGAGTTTTATCTAAAGTGACATAGTCATCTAATTCCCAACCGATAGCCCAATCCAGAAAATGGTAACTAAACTTAGTCGAACACGCGGATACCCCAAACACCAATACCAACAGCAACAAGGTTTTTTTCATCAATTTGCGTCCTTTCTCTCTTTGTCATCCTACGACACCCAAGTTAACAAAAAGTTGCATCAATAACATAGCAGTAAACATCACGCAGTGTTTGACCTTAACTGTTTTGCTTAAGTGGTTTTACAGAGGATTATGGGTGCAAGCATCTTTGACTAAGTGTGGAAGCGTAAAGATGTGTTTAAGCGTCTTGGCTTACCAGCGGCCAAAAGCTATCAAACCAAGCAAGATACGCCTGCTGACGCTCTACATCGGTTTGCGCCGCCATCAGTAGCGCCCAGTAAAGCGCAAACACCCAATACATTTCAATTGCAGCTGGAATCGCCGTGATCGCGGTGGATGTGAGGCCTGGATGTTTTGCAAGATATTGCTGTACTAAAATATGCCGCTGCGCTGGTGTTAATCTGTGGGTTGCCAGCACAGCGGCCAGCTCACATAAAGGATGAGAGGCAGTGGCGTATTCAAAGTCGATACAATACAGCCGGTTATCCTTTAGCAGCAGATTATGCGGATTTAAGTCTCGATGGCAAAATTGCGCCGCCACCAAACAATCGGCTAACGCGTTTGTCCAACGATGAATTTGCGGTTGTAAGCCCAACAATGAGTCCAACCGCGTCTGCCAAGCGCTACCTTTATCGGTTGCAGCAAAGGCTAATAACTGCTGATGATATTGCTGCCACTGCTCTGTCACGCTGATGTGATAAGGCCCAGCGGATTGCAAGCGAAGCTGTTGCAATAATTGCTGCAATAGAGAATGTGCATAATTGGGGCACTGGGATTCAAGTAATGTCAGCGGTGTGAACTCTGCGGCGAAAGACTGAGGCGTGGGAGTCTCGTATAATGCGCACTCAAGATTTTCAGCATGCGCTTGCAGCCACCTTTGCACCCACAGTTCTCCATGGATGAATTCGGCCGAACTACACTGATATTCCAAGTCGCTCCAGTTAACCACGTGATAAAAATCAGCCCCGTCGCCGAGCATTTCCGGCGTCCGAGAAACGTTAACTCGACAGGCAATCTCCTGTGATTCGATAAATGCACTTACATAGTAACGATGATCGCAACTTGCCCATATCAGCTCAGGCGCAAGCTTTGCCTTAGCTAGATTACGCCAATAAAACAACTCCTGCTCTCGAGAACAAAACCGGTCGGCGGCATCGGCATTAAGACGTAATACGTATTGTGCCGCAGGTGTTTGAATATGATAGTTATGATTACTTAATCCACCCGCCAACTCGTGGATATGCGTGATATGGCTTAGCCCTGCCTGGCGTAATATCGGAACCAGCCTTGCAAACGCCTCAGCAGATAACGGCTGCATTAACGGCTTACCACCGATGTTGCAATTAATATCTTAGGTGTTGGCAGTTGGCCTATATCAGTATTAGTCATCACTTAACCAAGTAACTTAGCGGCACGTTCGCCATTAAGATTGAGACGACTCTCGGCCAGTGCGGTGCGCCATAGGAAATAGCCCACAACAGCTAACCCCACATAAAGCACAAATAATAATGAGGTCAGCATAAGGCCTTTACTCAAGTAGAGGTAAATCGACACCAGATCGATAACGACCCAATACAGCCAGTTCTCCAACACTTTTTTGGCGACTAAATAGGTGGTCATCACCGCAAAACAGCTGGTCGCAGCATCGAGATAAGGAAAAGAAGCTTGAGTAAAGGTCGCCATACCATGACCAATACCAAGGGAGACTAATGTCGTAGCAGCAATCAACTTTAAATGGGTTTTCAGCGGCCAAGTGGTCACCTTAACACCTTGATGTTTATCACCACCTTGAGTCCAGAGCCAATAGCCATAAAGTGCCATGCCCATATAATAGATATTCAGCATCGACTCCATCAGCAATGCTACTTTCCAAAACAACACAGTGTAAATGGCCGTGCTGGTAAATGCCGCGGCCCAGCACCATACGCTTGCCTTCATTGCCAGTAGCAAATACGCCATGGCGAGTACCACAGCAAGTGCTTCCCACGCGGTCATCACATGGACTTCCCCAAGGGCGGCATTAACACTATTGACTAGCGTTAACCATAAATCTGTCATTGCCTTACTCTCACGATAAATCGCATTCTAAAAACCTGTAGGCTTGAGCCGTAACTGAGTGAGCGAGCCTTAAATTAACCACTGATATCGCGCAGTGGCTTAGCTCATTAAAGGCGTTACTCGCTGTGGGCTAAATTTAGCTCGCCACCAATAAACTTACACACAAACACGGCTTTGCCCCACTTCTCATGGGCGGCTTGCATTTCGGTGGCCAGCATCGCCATCACGTCAGAATAGTCGCCGCACACTTGGGTCGCCATCGCATTGGTAACACGTTGAATCGTTGGATAACTGTCTAAACGATGAATAAACCATTTAATTGGATCGAGGTAGTTTTCATTAAAAGGATACATGCTAATTTCGGCGGTCAGTTTCATCTTCAATCCTTATTTCAAATACTTATTATAAAAATAGCCGCACCGTGAAACGGTATAGCATAGCGCCTCAAGTCTCTCTCCACAGCGCGGCTAGCTTGGGTACTACATAAACTTAACGTTCAGTGTTACCCCAATTTGGCGTGGGTCGCCGTAGCGGATATATTGTTTTTCCGCCCAGCCATTATCAGGCTCATTACCAAAATAGAAGCCACGAACGCCATATTCTTCATCAAATAGGTTGCGGCCCCATAAATATGCTGACCACGCACTTGCCTCATAACCTAAACGCGCATTCACAACAGTATATGGCTCGGAGCGCGAATCGTTACTGTCTGAGTAGTAAAACTCGCTCTTACCACTCATATTCAAGTTGGCAAACCAACCCGAGTTCGCACGATAGGTGCCGCCTAGGCTATAGGTTAAGTGCGGTGAATGGGCCAGATCGCGCCCCGTTAAATCCACATCAGTACCGTATTTATCTTGATATTGGTAATTACCGTAAGCAGTCTGTAACCAACCAAGGCTTGAGTAAAACTGGAGATTATCCGTGGCATACCAAGTTGCATCCAGCTCGGCACCGTAGTTGTTTGAGCTACCCGCATTTTCAGTGTAGAGAATAAACCGTTGTGGCTTATTAGGATCTTGCTGGGAAGCAGCCACTTGCTGATCCTGTCTATCCATATAGAACAGTGCCAGATTAGTATCGATAAGCCCTTCAAACCAATGGGATTTTAAACCTATTTCGTAGTTGTATAAGGTTTCGGTATCAAACTCTTTTTTATCATTGAGTTCGACTGGCAAAGTCATGTTGAAACCGCCCGCCTTGTAACCTCGCGCCACACGGGCGTAGACATTGTGGGACTCATTGAGCACTTTACTCAGCGCAATATGGCCGCCCCACATGGTTTCGCTCGGGTCAAAATTATCATTATTGGTGTCTGAATAATGGCTATTGCGACGCTCAACACGCAGCCCCATAGACAAGGCATAGTCAGCACCTAAATCCGTATCCAGCTGACCAAATACGGCGTAATTGGTTGCTTCATATTCAGAATCTAACACCTCATCAGGCCAAGTATTATATTCAGAATACAGTTGGTTATCTTCTTTGAGGTTCATTGCATAAACCCCAATCAACCAATCCGTTGAGTCTGCAAAAATACGGCCTTGATCGGTCGAGCTTAAACGGAACTCTTGGGATAAGGTTTTACGCTGACCGGTTTTGTCCCAGAAGTAGTCGTACTGACAAGGCGATACATTACCGCCCTCTTCACATTGTTTAGATGCCCAATACTCAGGGTTTGCCCAATCACCATCGTAACTATAGTGGTGATCGGTATTGGCAAATGACGTCAGCGAGGTCAACTCAAACGGCTCTGCCCCCGAATATGTCGCTTTAAAACCTGCGCCCGTGGTGCGCTGGCTATCGACACCCGGTTGATCAGATAGGGTGTTTGTCGGATCGTTGGTCAAACTCCACACATCATAACCGTTATCAAAATCGGCATGCAGCAGAGTTAAATCCAGTTGCAGATCATCGGTGGCATACCAACGCAATTTCGCGCGGCCGGTAAATTCATCACGGCCATTGGTATCTTCTTTATTTAAATACAGATTATCGCGATAACCGTTTTGCTGATGTTGCTGCAGTGCCACACGGTACAACAATTTGCCTGAGTCGCTTAAGGGACCAGAGCTAAAACCGCTAAAGGTTTGTAGATCGTCATTACCTAAAGAAACCTCGGCGCCATGTTCAAACACATCGGTTGGGTCATTACTCTTAAGGTAAATTAAGCCCGCTAACGCATTGGCGCCATAACGGGTTCCCTGCGGGCCGCGTAACACTTCAACCTGCTGCAGATCGTACATGCTCGACACCATGCCGATACCGGATAAATCAATATCATCAACAATATAACCAACGGATGAGTTAGGCGCGCCTTGATATTGCTCCTGCTCACCCACGCCACGGATCTGAAAATACTTGGGGCGAGAACTACCACCTGACCAGTTAAAGTTGGCGATGGAGTTCATCACATCTTCAAAGTGCTGGGCGCTTTCATCTTGAATTTGCTGGGCATCGATAACGGTAATGCTTGAAGGCATTTTTTCTAAACTGGCACTGCGAAAATCCGCCGTAACCACCATGATTTCCATATCATTATTGGGATCAGGTTTGTCGATAGCATCGGTTTGCGCCCATGCCGACGCACTTAACGCCGCAGAGACGGCCAGCGCTAATGGTGCACGAGTTAACGATATCGTGAAGACTGAAGATTGGTTGTTAGACTTTTTGTTAGACATAGGACCTCAAATACATGTTTGAGATCCGGCAACGAATAAGCGATTCAGAAGTGTGCTGTTGATTGGCCCATTCCTACGCCGGTATTAGCCGGATCAGGTTCTAAGGGTTCGTCTGATGACATCTCAGTCTGCCGAATGTTGGCAAACACCCCTTGGCGGCGCTTAGTATACATGACGAAAATAATAAAGTAGACACACTTGTGCCGGCGATATCCTTAAATATCACTAAAACCTTGTCTTTCTACACAATGTTAAAAATCTTATGCCAAACGCCCGCAATCCCAATGCCTAAAATCGCCAGTCAACTCCTTTGGCCCATTTGACCGTTTATCACGATAATGTTATAGAAGGCCGCCATTTTACATAGGATAAGAGGATCACACTCAATGCAGCTAAAACCGTTAGCCAAAGGACGTTATAGCCAGCGATGGGAGCAAGACTATCCCCTTATTGAAGCGGTGATACTCAGCTGTATCAGCGAAGTTAAAATGCTTAAAAAAGGCGCCCATCTAATGACACAAGGTGAAGCCATGACCTCACTGGTGTTGGTAAAACAAGGGCGCGTGTCGCTTGGCCATACCGCCAGAAATGGTCGATGTTTTCAATTGGGGACTATCGATTGTGATTCGCAACTCTTTGGTGAAATGGAGTTTTTTACTCAGTATCACTGCCAGTTGGATATTATTGCTAATGAAGCCTTAGAAATCATGGTCATTAGCGCCGAAAAACTACAACATTCCCTCGGCCAGCACCCACAGCTAGCGTTATTTTTTGCCAGCGCCATTGCCATTGACTACCAAGACACCGTCGATATTTTTACCCGGCGCCTGCTGTATCCCATCAGCTATAACGTGGCATATGATATTTACCACGAATATTTAAATGATTTACCCGTTGATGGCTTTAGTAAGCGTTATTTAGAAGCGGAGCGATTTGGTACAACCGATCGTGTTTACCGACGGGCACTACAGTTGCTTGAAGAACGTGGCCTGATTGAACGCAATAAAGAAGGCATAAGGATTAAAGATCTCAATGCCCTTAAACAATTTGTTGAAGCTGCGATATAACCAAATTAAAAAAGCCCACTCTCGAGGTTATTTATTCGCAAGAGTGGGCCAAATCAATTAACGTCGCAAATGAACTTTAGGCCGCAGCAGGTTTCATTCGGCCTGAAACAATCAGCATGATAAATATCGCTACATAAAGCAGCGGGATAACATACATCACCGTTTGCAATCCAATAATACGTTCAAAGAATGAGCTAATAGCGGGACTAAACATCGCCCCCGTGCTGCCGCTGATCAGAATATAAGACACATTTTTACTGCTCGCCTTTTTAACAAAAGACACACCATAAGCAATAAATGCGTTGTAAAGAGCTGCGCACACAAAGCCATAACCATAGGTTAAATAACCTATCCAATTAAGCTTATCAGTTGTCACAATCATAAAGGTGATGACCATAGCAAGACCGATAATTGCGACTAGAAAATGGTGGATTTTTACCCGAGTCACAATCAGCGTCGAAATTAACGCACCAATCAGTGCGGCTGACCAATATTGAGTAATGATATTGCCCGCGTCTTCAAATGGAATATCAAATTTTTGCTTAACGAATAAAGGGGCCCAGGTTAAAAACGTATACAGCGCCAACATGCCTAAAAATAACCCAATGCCACCGCTAATAATACCGAAATTCCATTCAGATTGTTGCTTATCTTCCGTATTCGATGATTGCTCACATAGCGAAAAATTAGTGAACAAAGTAATAATCACGGTTCCTAACGCGACTAAACCTACGGCTAAGTAACTGTAACTCCATGACAATGAACTTGTGAGTGCGTAAGTTGTGATTAAAGGGAAAATAACCCCCGCAATATTAAATGTGGCATCTTGCACAACGAGCATGGTGCTTTGTAATTTCTCTTGCCACACTGATACCACTATCGTACCCGCAATACATAGCCCCACACCGCCGCAAAAACCAATCAAGGTCATGGCTATCATCACCACTTGTAGCGAAGTGGTAAGATGTAACGCGACAGCACACAATGCCACTAGGCTGTAACTAATTAAGGTAATTCGCTTGATACCCAATTTTTCAATAAAGAAAAAAGCGGCAATAGTTCCCGCCAGTGCGCCGCCATTAAGCAAGGAGAATATTGAAGCAACGTCATTCACGTTTGCTGCAAATTTATCCGCTATGGGTTCAATTAGCATCCCAAATTGAGTGGCAAAGCCCGCCATTATAAAATTAGCGAGAAAACTAATTGCGGTTAAGGTGATTTTATTATTCATGTTGTCATTCCATCAGTGAAATGCTAAGGGTACAAAGGATAGCGTTAACCCTAATTAAGCGCGGTTTCTAAGGCGAGCTCGATCATATTATTAAAGGATAATTGACGCTCTTGCGCCGTGGTTTCTTCACCAGTTAAACAGTGGTCAGATACCGTCAGAATCGCTAAGGATTCAATTCCCTGTTGATGTGCCAAGCCATAAAGTCCTGCCACTTCCATATCAATACCTAACACCCCGAAACGCTCAAGCGCCGGGATCATATCTTCGTCAGGATCATAGTAAAGATCGCCACTAAATACGTTGCCAACTTTCACGCTAATGCCTTTTTCATTGGCTTTGGTATAGGCTTTGTGCAGTAAGGAAAAGGTGGCTGAGGTCGCCATTTGGTAGCCACTGCAGCGTTTAGCATTCGTTGGGGAATCCGTACCAGCGGCTTGAGCTAAAATCACATCGCGCATTTCGATATGCTGTTGGGTCGCCCCTAAACTGCCGATACGAATAATACGTTTAACGCCGAAAAAATTAATTAACTCATGGCCATAGAGCACCATAGATGAAATACCCATACCATGGCCCATCACCGAAATGCGTTGTCCTTGGTAATAACCGGTGTAACCCAACATATTGCGAACGTTAGTCACTTCTACGGCATCGGTAAGATAGGTTTCAGCGATATATTTCGCCCGCAGCGGATCGCCCGGCATAATAACAGTTTCTGCAAAATCAGTAGGTTGCGCATTAATATGAGCCGTCATAGATCTATCCTCATGTGGTAATATGCAGATAGTAGTGCTCAACCGCGAAATATTTTTAGGACTAAAGTCCGGATCTTCTATTGTAATCCCCCTTTTTTGTTAAAAGTGGATGATTTATCGCAACGTTTACACTTAGCATCATAAAACTTAATAACAAAATCTCATTTAACACATTGTATTTGATACAAATAAAAAGACTTACTCCCAAAAGAGTAAGTCTTTTTAAATATAGAGAACCCGGCACAAACTCTACTAAAACAAACACCAATCTAGTTTGAATGGGTCTCGCGCACATAAACGTCAAATTTTACCACTTGGGCATTTGGTGCCACAGCCGACACTTGTAACTGTTGTTTGCCGTGTAATTTCACCGATTTCCAACTGGTGGCTTCATCTTCAATGGTAAAACCACTGGCATCATACCAAGTGAACTTATATTGCACTCGCATATCGCTTGAGGACTTGCTGACGATCAGCGCCGAACCTTGGATAAGATCGCCAACACGGCGCACCTCAACCCCTTCGACACTGATATCACGGGCAAAACTCTTGCTATCGACACGGGTTTCTCCCAGTGAGTTCACCGAAATGCCCGCCGTATTAGTGCAGGCGCCGAGTGTCAGTGCTGCTGCCAAGATTAATCCACTGTAAATTGCTTTCATTTTGTTTTCCCTCACTCACAAAAACCTAGGTGCCGAACAACGGATGGGCAATGACACTACGCGACGCCAGCTGAACTTATGCTTAACGTGCTCATCATGCCCCGCGCTCGCGATTAATCGATCAAAAAGTGCGCCCTTGCGGTAGCGATAAGCTGCTTACGATTGGTTTGCCAACAATTGATATTCACGTTGGCGACCCGTCGCCCCTGACGGGTGATACGGCATTCGGCAAAACTGTCTTTATGCAGGCCTGCTCGCAGGTAATCAATCGAGAAATCGACCACTTTTGGCACTTTTGCCGTTTGCATAAACACCATTAATTGCACTATGGCTGACATTTCCATAAAACCAGCAATTACCCCACCATGAATCGCGGGCAGAATGGGATTACCGATATTGTCGTCCTTAGCGGGGAGTTTGAAAATCAGCTCATCGCCAAAGCGCTCGACCTTCATGCCAATAAACTTAGCATAAGGCACATGTTCGAGCAGATGACCAAAGTCGTTCAACTCGGTAGCGCGTTTTACAATTCCCTGCACATCGAGGGTTTTCGGCTCGGCCGGCTTATTTGAGTTCATCTGTCTCTCCTAAAGACGGCACGGCTTCTCCCATCAAGGCTTGCCTAAAGGCATCGCCCACCATTTCAGGGCTGATACGCATAAAGGAGCCCACCGCATGGGCGATAGGATCATCAATGCTGTCCTGATAGGCGATGGCGCGGGTAAAGGCGATATTGGATGACAATTTATAGCACTCGGCAAAGCCATAAACCGATTTATGGGGCTGCGCGGGCTTCATATAATCGACGCGTAAGTCGAGGGTGGGCGAAATCTCTAAGGATTGATATTTTTGAAAAATCGCACTCACCACCGCGCTGCCACAGGCGGTGTCCATCAGGGTGGTGATCACCCCGCCGTGGATAACGCCAGTATCGGGATAACCAATTAACTCAGTGCTGTAGGGCAACTCAATCAGTACATGGTGCTCACTGGCTTCGAGCACGGTTAACCCTAAGCGACGGCACTGGGCGAGCTGATCGACAAATCGCTGCGCCATTTGAGTCAGCGGAAAAAACTCAGGATTTACCTTCATTGACCTTGGCTCAACATAGGTCCCAGTGGCTCTCCGCCGACGAGATGAATGTGGATATGGTACACTTCCTGTCCACCATGTTTATTGCAGTTCATGATCAAACGATAACCGTCTTTGGCAATCCCCGCCTCTGCTGCCAGTTTGGCTGCCACAGTCATCATCCGGCCGAGTGCTGGTTCATCCGAGGCTTTCATATCATTTGCGGTTGGGATCAAATGATTCGGCACAATCAGAATATGGGTTGGCGCCTTTGGCGAGATGTCTCTAAAAGCAGTCACCAGCTCGTCTTGATACAGAATGTCGGCGGAAATTTCGCGGCGGATAATTTTGCTGAAAATGGTTTCTTCGGCCATGGGGAGTCCTCCTTGGGTTAATTGGGATAGTATACTAGCAATTCAACACTTTGTGTCTCCAGATATTTTGCGTTTCATTTGCCTGTTGTGCGCATTTTTGGCAGCATGACACCCATTAAAACGCAGCGGTTTTACAGGATAAATTATGATCCACTATCACATCATGCCCGTCGATCCCAAGGCGCACTTGTTCGCCGTTACCATGACGGTACAAAAGCCCCACCCTAAGCAAGTTTTTAGCCTGCCCGCGTGGCTTCCCGGCAGTTATATGGTGCGGGATTTTGCTAAGAATATTATCGACCTTAAAGCCACAGACAGTAACGAAGAGCCGCTTAAGCTCATTCAACTGGATAAACAAACCTGGTCGGTCGAACATCAAAGCACCCAACTGACCTTAACCTATCAAGTTTATGCTTGGGACCTGTCGGTACGCACTGCGCATCTGGATATGACCCACGGCTTCTTTAACGGTAGCAGTGTATTTTTAGCCGCCCACGGCTTTGAGGCAGGCTTACACACAGTGACTATGGCTGCGCCGACCGAGCAGAGCCTAAATGAATGGCGCCTTGCCACCAGCATGACACGCCAAAGCGGTGATGAATTTGCCTTTGGTGAGTTTTGCGCGCAAAGCTATGACGAACTTATCGATCATCCAGTTGAGATGGGGCTATTCACCCACGCCAGTTTTGAAGCCTGCGGCGTGAGACACGATATCGTGTTAAACGGTCGCCACCGCGCCCATATGCCGAGACTCTGCCAAGATTTAAAGGCGATTTGCGAGTATCAAATCAAGCTGTTTGGCACGCCAGCGCCCTTTGAGCGTTATCTGTTTATGACGACAGTACTCGACAATGGCTTTGGTGGTTTGGAACATAGGGCATCGACAGCACTCATGTGCTCACGCAAAGATTTACCGCTGTCGATGGATGCGCCGATAAATAACGACTACCGCACTTATTTATCGCTCTGCAGCCATGAATATTTCCACAGCTGGAACGTCAAGCGCATCAAGCCAGAATGCTTCTTACCCTATCAACTCGAGGCGGAAACCTATACGCCGCAGCTGTGGGCCTATGAGGGCATCACCTCCTATTATGATGATTTCCTTACCTATCGCGCAGGCTTAGTCGATGAGCAAAGCTACTTAGATATGCTGAGCGAAACCTTTACCCGGGTATACCGCAGTCAAGGCCGCTTTAAACAAAGCATTAAGGACTCGAGCTTTAACGCTTGGACTAAGTTCTATAAGCAGGATGAGAACGCCCAAAACGCCATTATCAGTTATTACACTAAGGGCGCCCTGTTTGCCCTGTATCTGGATTTAACCCTAAGAAGCGAGACTCAAGGAAAATACAACCTCGACGATCTAATGACCATTCTGTGGCAGGAATATGCCCTGCAAAATCGCGGCACCACGGATGAATGTCATCAAAGGATTGTTGAACGCTTATTGGGGCGTGATTGCCAAGATCTCTTCGCCTATTTAGACAATACCGACGATATCCCGCTGGCACCACTACTGGCCGAGTTTGGGGTTGAATTGACACTGAGAGCGAGCCAAGGCGCGCAGGATGTTGGCGGTGGCACGGCCAAAGGGTATGAGATTGCCTTTGGCGCTAAAACGCAAGCTGCGCCAATGGGCCTTAAAGTGACCACTGTCGCCCAAGGTAGCCCTGCGCACCTTGCAGGCTTAAGTGCCGGAGATATCTTAATTGCGGCGGATAATCTGCAGGTGACAGGTCAATTTGAAGCTCAGCTTCAGCAATACCCAATCGGACAACGCTTAAGCCTGCATTGGTTTAGACGAGATGAATTGATGACGGGAGAACTGATTATTGCAGAGGCGCCTAAGGATACGGTTGCCTTAAGCATCACAGATAAAGACAAACTGCAGGCTTGGTTAGGTCGTTGATCTTTAATCTATTAGCCTTTAATGCACTAATTTTTAATGCACTAATTTTTAATGCATTAGTTTTTAATGCAATAGTCCTTAACCCATAAAGCACAAAAGGGGCAATCGTATCGAGGATTGCCCCTTTTTATTTGATTCTTAAGTTGTTCAATTGAATATTGGCTTAGTGGCCCCATCAACAACGCGTTACACCACCACATCGTGTAAGTAGGTTTGCGCCCATGCAATGGCTTGCCCACGGCTTGACACACCAATCTTACGGAACACACGGTACAAGTGAGTCTTAATGGTGCTCTCACTCACAAACAATTGATTCGCGATATCGAGGTTAGTGCTGCCAGACAAGAGGGCTTGTAACACTTCGCGCTCACGGATGGTTAATGGCTCGGTATCTTCGAACAGTCCAAAGTCATCATTTACCCCATTCACCAATTGGATGGGGATCACTCTGTGTCCACGCAGGATGTTAGACAGGCCAAGGCTGATTTCTGTCAGTCCTGCATCCAGATAAAACACCCCTGCCGTAGTCGAGGCTTGCATTAAAAAACGGGCATCAACCTGTTTAGGGAATTGAATGTAGACGACTCGCACACTCGGGTGTTCACGGGCAAGCAAGCGTTGAAATTGATAGGCTTTCTGAAGATCAACAGTGGAAAGGTCAATCACCACCATAGAGGCTTGGTTATCTTTGATTTGATCGCACATTTCATCTGGACTGACTTGCGACAGCTTCACCAGAAACTCCTGAGGCCAGCGGCCTGCAAGCAATTCCATCAGAACTTGCGATCTTGACACTACAATCCAATGTAATATTTTGAACATCCTGCTCACTCCCTGTCTGGTTAACGATTATTTATTTTGAGAGGAGAAACATCTCTCAATACCACTTCAACATCCGTTCAATAGACTTCCAAGTCTATCGTGCACACGATATTAGCATTAGATAAAACAGATTCAAAAGACTTACGTAAAAAATATTTACCGTACGCAAATCAAAAACTTCTACAACTTTAGGACAAATCATTGTCAAGCAGAAGGCTTAATTTAAACTGAAAATAATGCGCTATTTTTAACAGAAAGGCGTAAGATCAAATCAATACAAAACATAAGGAAATACCATGTCCAGCCAGCAACCAAGCCCTATTGAAATACAATCCTACCCCGTCTGGGACAGACCTACGCGTCTGTTCCACTGGATTAATGTCATCCTCGTACTCGCCCTGCTTATCGTGGGCGGTATAATGATGTTTCGCAGCGACTTAGGTATAACCGAACTCTCCGGCAAAATTGGGCTTAAGACCCTGCACGTCATCATTGGCTATGGCTTTGCGATTAATTTACTGTTCCGCTTAGTGTGGGGCTTTATGGGTAACAAATACGCGCGCTTTAGTCATATGTTCCCCAATGCCAATAGCAAGGCCGAGTTACAAACCTATAAAGCAGAACTTGCCGCGGGTAAAAATCCCCAATATCTAGGTCACAACCCTAAAGGAAAATTCGCCGTTCTCGCTATCATGCTCTTATTAGTCACGATTATGATTACTGGGCTGATCCGCGCCGGTACCGATATTTACTATCCACCCCTGGGAAGTGCAGTCCAACAGTACCTTGCGGCCACCAATGTTGATCCGAGTAGCCTACAACCCTACGATGCAACGGGCGTCGATACCGATAAAGCTAACGTGATAAAACCCATAAAAGGTCTTGTAGGAGAGGTACATGTCTATGCAGTGTATTTATTGATGCTGTTGATCATGCTGCATGTTTTTGCAGTGGTCTACACAGAAGTCAAACGCCAACCTGGTATTATCTCAGCCATGTTTTCAGGCAAAAAGCTTATTCAAGGACAACCGAAGGACGAATGAGGTCAACTCAATGAGCATAAAAAACGCCAGCATTTGCTGGCGTTTTATCAAGCTCAATCTGAAGTCAAACTTACTTCTTCAGAATAGATGCCGGAGTACGGCCATCGTCGTGACAGCTTTCACAGGTAGGTTTTTGACCTACGTTCATATCGTGTGGCGCATGGCAGTCAGCACAGACTAAATTACCATCGTGTGGCTTATGTACTGCGTCCATTTCAGAAAGCTTACCATGGCAGCTTTGGCATTGTTCAAACTCATAGGCACCATCAGCAGATGGCGTACCATCTTTATGACAGCTTTCACAACCACCAGATTCAGCGTGGAAGTCAGATAATTTTTGATCCGCGGCAAATGCGGTTGGCGACAGCGCTAGCGCTGCAAGACTTGCCCCGAAAAGCACACTTAATAGTTTTTTGCTCACAATTGTATCCTCCAATGGTGATTGACAGTGGAAATTCTTGTCAGGGGTGACTTCCATCTTGCAACCAATATAAATAGCACGACTCGATTTAACTTAGCTAAGGATTGAGTAATAAGCAACACAATCTTATGCAAAGTAACTTTATCAATATACTCAAGGGTAAAATGTGCGCTGCATCATGTAACCACATGCTTATATAAGAGTTTTACATTGTCACAACCTACCAATTACAACTAAAAGCCTCCCTAGCTTAATCATCAGCAAAAGAAAAGCCCTAATAAAAAAGGAGACCCTAGGTCTCCTTTTGGTGAACGTTTGGACTCAATTAACGAGTTTGTAAAGCCGCAATACGCTTCTCTAGAGGTGGATGGCTCATCATTAACTCAGCCATTGAACGCTTGCCGTTAATACCAAAAGCAGACATTTGTGCTGGCATTGCTGAGCTTTCTGGGCCTTGGCGTAAACGCTCAAGTGCTGCAATCATCTTATGCTTGCCCGCTAAGCGAGCTGCACCTTCGTCGGCACGGTATTCACGAATACGTGAGAAGTAAGCCACGATAATTGATGCCAAAATACCAAACAACATATCAAGAACAAATACCACTGCCATATAAGCAAACATGCCCAAACCTTCGCCTTCTTCATCATTGCTCGAGACGAAGTTGTTGATAATGCCTGCAACAACACGCGCCGCGAAGATTACAAAGGTGTTCACCACGCCTTGAATTAAGGTCAAAGTGACCATGTCGCCGTTAGCGACGTGGCTTACTTCGTGGGCAAGTACGCCTTCGACTTCATCTTGACTCATGCCATACAACAGACCTGTACTCACGGCAACTAATGAGTTGTCCTTACTTGGGCCAGTTGCAAATGCATTCATCTCCGGCGATTGGTAAATTGCCACTTCTGGCATTTTAATCCCAGCTTGCTGGGCTTGGCGGGCAACCGTCTCCACTAACCAACGCTCAGTGCTATCACGTGGGGTGGTGATTACTTCACAACCCATGGTCTTTTTCGCCATCCATTTTGAAATCGCTAAGCTGATGAAGGCTCCGCCGAATCCAAAAATCGCAGCGAACACTAAGAGTCCACCCATAGTAGACGTATTCACGCCTAGAATAGACATTACAATTGAGGCTACTAGCAACACGGCTAGGTTAGTCGCAATCAATAAAAATATACGCTTCATATCAGCTCCTTTACGGCACAAAGGTGCCATTTATTTTGTTCAAAGACATAATATGTCCAATTAATCGAAATTCAAGGGGTAAAGGTAAGAGTTTTTCTAATCGCTAATTTTTCTCTCAATTTAGACACAGCCTTTCATGGCTCGTGAGTCTAGGGACAGTCTATTAAGCCAAACTTAAATCTAGGCGCTGTCAGTGTTACAGCCAAATTCATGTGTGTTTATCTATGTTTATCGTAATTAAACTTTGTTAACATGCCTGCACATTCTGAGATTTAAGGATAAAAAAATGACCGTTAATGCCCTACTGCTAAGCAGTTCACGTGTTGGTGACACGCCTTATCTTTCCCATGCGCTGCCTTTTATCAAACCACTCACCGCTCACGCACAAAAATGGATTTTTATTCCTTATGCAGGGGTAAGCATGAGCTACGATACCTACTTAGCCTCTGTAGTGACGGGACTCAGTGAGCTTAAACTCGATATTAGTGGTATTCATCAACACCCTGATCCGCGCCAAGCGATTAAAGATGCCGACGGTATTTTAATTGGTGGCGGCAACACTTTTCATCTTTTGCATGAGTTGTATAAGTACGATCTTGTGCAGCTTATTCGTAATGAAGTCCTTAGCGGTAAGCCTTACATTGGTTGGAGCGCAGGGTCAAATGTATCTGGATTAAGCATTCGTACAACTAACGATATGCCGATCATTGAACCGCCATCATTCGCGGCCCTAAACATAGTGCCTTTTCAGGTAAATCCACATTATTCAAACTACCGTGCACCAGGACATAACGGTGAAACTCGAGCTCAGCGATTACTCGAATTTACCCGTGTCGATCCGATCACGCCCGTCATTGGCATTGTTGAAGGCAGTGCGCTATGGCGACAGGGAGACACTTTATCACTGTTGGGTGATAACCCTGCCTATTTATTCTGTGGCGAACAGCAGGAGCTCCCTATTCCCGTAGGTAGCGATTTATCTCATTTGCTAAAATAAGATCTCGTTAGCGGCATTCATCGTGGTAAATAGGGTAACATTCACACTAAGCTAACCACTTAACATGCAAATGCCGCTCCTTTAAGAGTTGAACGCGACAAAAGACTAGACTGATTATTGACCTTGCGCGCTATCAATATCCTTTCATCATGCAAGGATCGGCATATCTCCCGCAGGAGAAAAAACTTGCACCACTTAAGTATCTGCACTAATTTCGTTGTCGAACACCTTGATAAACAAGATTAATTTTTGCATTTACCCCTAGCTACATTCTGAAACAAATTTTCTAAGTTATTTAAAATTAGGGAGTTATGACCAAGGCACAGGAGTATTTTTTTACCCTTGGTCCATCCAAGTGAGGAGTTTTCATTTTGCGACTGCATTCAACATTGAACCATTCAACCCCGATGAACGGTCATAAAAAGACCAAATTAACACTTTTTTTTGGGTCTATACTGGCCGGCATAATGAGCATCAGTAGTTTAGCCCCCGCCTATGCCGCCAATGCAAGCGATGATAAAAAAGCTAAGGCATTCTCCCATGACACCGTCGTTGAGTTAGCACAGCAACTGGCTCAAAAACCATTCAAAGAAGCTAGAAAGGCTCCGAAGGAACTGATCGACTTAGATTACGCCACTTATGGCAAGATCAATTATCAAGAAAACGCTGCGATTTGGGGCGGAACACCCACTAAGTTTTCAGTGCAACTTTTTGCGCCCGGTTTTTTATACAAAAATTTGGTGGATATTGATGTCGTTGAAAATAGCCGAGCTTTTCCTATCGAGTTAACAGAATCTTCCTTTAGTGTGCCCAATGATACCATTGAGAAATTACTCACGCAGGTAGGACAATATGCAGGCGTTCGACTTCATTACCCCATCAATGACGATGAAGTCAAAGACGAGTTCATTATGTTTCAAGGGGCAAGCTATTTTCGTGCATTATCCAAGGGCCAAACCTATGGATTATCAAACCGCGGGTTAGCCATTGATGTTGCCCAACCTAAAGGTGAAGAATATCCCTTATTTAAACGTTTTTGGATAGAGCGGCCCTCTAAATATCAAACAGCGATTGTGGTACACGCATTGTTAGATAGTCAGAGTGTTACAGGTGCCTATCGCTTTGGTATTTATCCCGGAGCACCGACACGAGTTGACGTCGATGTCACCCTCTTTCCGCGCCGAGATATCGCCCACGTTGGCCTAGCACCACTGACCTCCATGTTTCTTTATGGTGGTTTAGATACGCCTGACAAACCCGATTATCGTCCTGCTGTACATAACTCTGAAGGATTACAAATTGATCGAGGTAACGGTGAGCGTTTATGGCGACCACTCAATAACCCAAACAAACTGCAAATCAGTGCCTTTGGTGACGAAGATATTAAGGGTTTTGGCTTAATCCAACGCCATCGTAACTTCGACTACTATCAAGATCTTGGTGCGAACTACCAACAACGTCCTTCTGCATGGATTGAACCATTAAACGATTGGGGTAAAGGGCAATTAATACTGCTTGAAATTCCATCAAGCGCCGAAACCAATGATAATATCGTCGCCTATTGGGAACCTCAGGGGGGATTAAAGCAGGCTGAGCCCTATCGCTATTCCTACCGAATTACAGCGTCTAATGACAGCCCTAGTTTTACAAACAAAGCACGGGTAATTCGTAGCTCTAAGGGACAAAAACAGGCTAAAGGCAAAGAACTCCTTATCGACTACAGCAATATCAAACCACAAGATATTGAAAAAATTACAATTGATGCCAGTATCAGTAAGGGTAAAATCCTCTCATCTCGGATAGTAGCTCACCCTGAAATTAATGGTGCTCGGATCTTCATTACGTTTGAGCCTGAAAGTACCAATGTGGCAGAATTGCGCATTCAATTGCGTAAAGATGAAAAACCTGTCGCCGCTACTTGGCTATATCGCTGGAACAGTGATGATTGGCCCTAGGTCGATAAACTAAGACTCGATTTGCGCTTTGCTTAACACCATAAAAATCGCCGGAAATCCGGCGTTTTTTATGGGTAAAATCAATATTTCCACACTCATAATAATAACCTTACAGTTAAGCAGTTTAATATTTCCGATAACTTATCACAGTATTTTTCGGAATAAGTAGGATTATTTTTCTCTAACAAAAATAGGGATTTTCAGTTCCAGTTTTTGAATCCTATTTAGCATCTCATAACATTTACACCCCAATCCTACGGCGTTATATTAGCCTCTCAAAAAAACTGAATATTCACACAAGCTACGTTTTTATAAGATATCTACCTATTGTGCTCATCCTATTCAGTGTTTAGTTATTTTTCGCATCATCAATATGTTAGAGAAAAAATGAAGTTACCTACATTAAATGCTGCGTATTTTCGTAAGCCAACGACAATATTGTTAATTACAAGTACGTTATTTATCTTATATTATTTATTACCAATTATTGGACGAGCATTTTGGCTAGCCTTAGTATTACTCAGCTATTTGCTGATTTAACATGTAAACAAGATGCTAACATGGCGATAAAGGTTAACATTCATCTTAATATTCTCCATTAATCTCGCTTGATAATGCTAAGTTTCTTCAACCTATCAAATCTAGCTGACTCATCATCTAGACGGATATTTATGCTATGCCATTTTCACACTTGAAATCAGTTCTCACGCTTTCGTTACTGTTTACCCCGAATGTCTTGGCAACTGCCGTCGATTTTAGTGACTATGGTCCTTTACGCAGCTATGCGCAATCACCGGCCCAAGCAGGCAGTTTAACACCGATGTTAAGATCAGGGTTTTCGTTACCTGAAGGTCAAAAAGAGCTGCACTTATCCGCAAGTGCAGCCAGTGTTTGGGCTGAAACCGATGACTATTTTGCCGATTACTATCACAACACCCTTGAAGGGGGACTGACTTGGCAAGTCAATGATAAATGGATGATAGATACCAGTTATCACTGGCGTTTTAGTGGCGATAATCACTTAGACTCAGTAACTATGTGGTTTCATGATGCATTTGGTTTTAGTCAAAATGGTCGTGAAGATGCCGCTAAACATCAAAATCAAATATTTTCTAAAGATGGCGTTAATCAGCAAGATATTTCAGGCGAAAACCTCAATAATGTCGTCATACTTTATGTTGGCTACCAATTGTTTGAAAACCAATATCAGGGCTTATCTTTAGGAGGCAGCCTATATTATAACTATGTCGACTCAGGCCCCTTTGAAGATGAAAGCGTTGAACAAGCGTTACAGCTTAATTACAGCTTTGGTTATGAAAAACATCATGTTCATTCTACCGCAGCTGTTAGTTTTAGGCAGGGTAATGAGGTTCTTTCGGGGATAAGCTACGATAATCATGCTTATTCCGTCAATCTCGGTTATGAATATTTAACGGGTCGCCATGGCTGGTTGCTTGAATTACATCACTATCAGGGCTTACTCGAAACCGAAAATGATTTTTCAAAAGCCTCTAACGAAATATTACTCGGCTACCGTTACTATTTAGATACCAGTGCAATAGAGTTCTCTATTGTTGAAAACTATTTCAATATGGATAACAGCACCGATATTGCCTTTAATATTGGGTATCGCGTTAAGTTATAATCACAATATTTTGAAACTATGCCAACAAAAACAGAGGCGACATAGCCCTGAAGAATCCCCTGATGATTTACAAATAAATCATCAAATTAGAGTGGAAGCGCATCTTGTTGCATGATCAAATGGTTTCGCTAAAAACTACACTTGGACAACAAGATGCGCGAAGCCAATATCCTACAACATTCTTTACACCAATACTGCCCAGAACTTCACCTAAAACGATTAAACAGCTTGATGCTGGCCTCTAAGGCACTGATTGAATGTAAGACACTGACCTTGACTGAGTTAGGTCGAAATTTACCAACCACGGCCCGAACCAAGCACAACATCAAGCGCATTGATCGTTTGCTCGGCAACACGCATCTGCATCAAGAACGGTTAGCTGTCTACCAATGGCATGCCAGCCTCATCTGTTCTGGTAACCCTATGCCGATTGTGCTCGTCGATTGGTCAGACATCCGAGAGCATAAACGCATCATGGCTCTGCGCGCCTCAATAGCCTTCAATGGCCGCTCTATTACCCTGTATGAGAAGTCCTATCCCCTATCAGAACAATGCTCTAAGGCCTCCCACAACGGTTTTTTAGCGGACTTAGCCAAGATTTTACCTTTGCATGTTACCCCTCTCATCGTGACTGACGCGGGGTTCAAAGTGCCTTGGTACAAAGAGGTTGAGGCGCATGGTTGGTTTTGGCTAAGCCGTATTCGCGGTACAGTTCAATTTGCAGATATTGGCGCTGAAAATTGGCGTGCAGTTCGCAGTACACATGACTTGGCCAACGGTCAAGCGAAGAGCCTGGGTTGTAAGACCTTGACCAAAACTAACCCTATCAATTGCCATCTCACGCTTTATCGTAGCAAACCTAAGGGGCGTACAAATCAGCGTTCAACGAGGACTAATTGCCACCATCCATCGGCAAAAACGTACTCAACATCGGCGAAAGAGCCTTGGGTGTTAGCCAGCAATTTACCACCAGAATCTCGGAGCCCAAAGCAGCTGGTAAACCTGTACGCCAAACGTATGCAAATAGAGGAAACCTTTCGTGACCTCAAAAGCCCGGCATACGGCTTTGGCTTACGCCAAAGTCGTACCAACAGTCCAGAGCGATTCGACATCATCCTACTGATAGCGTTGATGGTTCAATGCCTGTTGTGGCTAGTTGGTTTACACGCACAGCAACAGGGCTGGGATAAGCATTTTCAGGCCAATACCATTGGGCATCGAACGGTACTCTCAACGATTCGCTTGGGATTGGAGGTACTCAGGCGGCCTGATTATCAAATCACGGAGAAAGAATTGCTGGCGGCCTGGGTATTATTCGCCAATCAGTTGCTCAAATATGGCTATGCTATGGCTGATTTATGAGGGGATCCTTCAGGACATAGCCTCTGTTTTTATATCAAACTTATTATTTGAATAAGCTTATTTCAGCAATAAGGATTGGATATCGATAAAGTTGGCGGCATGGTCCGCATCAGCCTGTTTAAGATGTGGAATACAGCCAAGGAAAGGCGATACCATCATCTCTTTGAGTGTGGCTAGGTTTTCATCAAACACACTCATATTCGGATCGATGCAATTAGCCACCCAACCAGCGACCGTTAAGCCATCGGCTAAGATCGCTTCTTGAGTTAATAACGCATGATTTAGACAACCGAGCTTCATTCCCACTACAAGAATGACCGGTAAATTAAGCTGTTGTACCAACTCAGATAAATAGCGCCCTTCCCCTAAAGGCAAACGCCAACCGCCCGCTCCTTCGATTAAACAAAAATCCGCCTGCGCAAACGCCGCACGATCAAGCTTGGCCAAAATAGCCTCGGGGGATAAATTAACTCCCTGCTGTTTTGCTGCAATATGCGGTGCAATCGCAGGTTCAAAACTAATCGGATTCACCTGCTCATAGCTCAGTTTAAGGGATGAAGCCGACATCAGTTTTAATGCATCACTGTTACGCAAACCCTTTTCAGTGATTTCACAGCCTGAGGCAACAGGCTTTACCCCAAGACTTGAGCGCGAAAACCCTGCGCGCAGAACTTCACGATTGAATGCGGTCAAAAGTGCAGTCGATACTAAGGTTTTACCGCTATCGGTATCTGTTCCTGTTACAAAAAACATGCCTTTTACCTGTTAATCTGTTGGCCAACTATGCGCCAAACCGTTGCTAGAGATTTATACCGAGCCGCCTTGCCGACGCACACGAAATTGGGCGATCTGATAGGTTAAAGGCAGGCCCTGTGCCTCACGAAATTGCTCTGCGCGTTGTTGTAAAGCCTGCCAATCGTGGCGGCCACGCAATTTACCTAAATGGGCATCGGATTCAGAAGAAGTTAGGCTCTGTACTGAGGATTGCACCGATGCGCCCACGCCTTTAATGGAATAGAGTAAGGCTTTAAGATCTTGAAAATAGACGGTCATTGGCATGAGCTTCACATCAAGAAATTGCCAATCTGTGTCGTCAAATGCCGCTTGTAAGCTTTCAAGGGATAAGAAACTGTTGACCCTCAAACCAAGATTGGATAACTGCTCAAGGCTACCTGCCGCTACGATACTCAGATGAGCTTCTCCACCCGATGTTAAGACTCTGGCCATTTCACTGGTTGCCGCCGAAAAATCATGGCACCACTGCAGAGCTAAATTGGAGTAAATATTATCGATGCACGCATCGGCAAAGGGTAATTGCTCGGCATTACCGCACACGCATAGGTAGCTAGGGAAAGTCGCTTGAAGTTGTTGCAGCATCCCTAGGGCGATATCGAGGGCATAAACCCTGATATCTGTGCCTGTGGCATTATGATCAAAATTGGTTCCCGGCCCTGCGCCAATATCAAGAATTGCGCCCTTGGCTACAAATCCCTGCAACAAACTCGCACCGCTTAAACGCTGCAAACAGTTATGCTCTTGATAGCTCTTGGCTGCTGCTGAAAACCGCTCGGCAATATGCGAGAGCTGATCTGCGGGCTCATGGGGATTAAGGCTAACGCCAAGCGGCATGGACATCTCTGGTTATTCTCACTTTTAAATCAAACTCTGATCTTTCAACTCTCAAGATTAAGGCATCGAATCGTCGGCCATAAGCAGTATCGAAAACATTAGCTTATCGCGCAGGACGCTCAGATACCCTAGGTAGTGCAACTTCGGCCAGCACTTGCGCAATGCCCTTAACACAGCACCGAATTGCCGCCTCGCTATGGCATGCACTCAAAGTAATACGTAATCTTGCTGAGCCTACGGGCACGGTTGGTGGACGAATTGCCCCAACCCAAATCCCCATGGCTTTTAGCTTTTGCGCAACCAATAAGGTTTGCTCGGCATCACCGATGATCAGAGGTTGAATCGCGGTGTCACTACCAAGAAGTGGAATATCGGCATCTTGGCATAACTGTTTAAAAATCGAGATATTACGCTGCAACTTTTGCCTAAGTTCAGGATGAGCTTCACAGTGTTCAACTGCGGCCAAAGCTAGCGCAGCATTGGCCGGTGACAGTGCAGTGGAATAAATATATTCCCGCGCATTACTCACTAAAAACGCAATCAACTCTCGACTACCCAGAATTGCTGCGCCTTGACAGCCTAATGCCTTGCCAAAAGTCACTATCTGGATATCGATAAGGTTGGCAGCTGGCTGATTAAAAATATCAGACACGCCAAAGCCATGGGCATCATCGACAATCAACCACACATTATGCGCGCGGCAAAGGCTCGATAAGGCCTTTATCGGTGCAATATCGCCATCCATGCTAAACACACTTTCAGTGATCAGCGCTGAAACCGTGTTTTTGGCTAACAGCCGCTCCGCACTCTCAGTTGAGTTGTGCAAAAAGCGTTTAAAATCGGCGCCACTATCGCGTAAACCATCGATAATCGACGCGTGAACCAGCTTATCCGCCAGCACAACATCTTGCTTATCGAACAGGGTTTTACAGAGCGTACTATTAGCGCTAAACCCTGAGCTAAACAGTAGCGCTGACTCAAATCCGGTTATCTGGCACAGCTTAGTTTCCAGCGCTAAATGCGCCTCATTGTAGCCCGTCACCAGTGGCGATGCCCCGCTGCCAACACCATATTGCTGTGCGCCGCGGTGTAGCGCCGCAATTAATTCGGGCGCACGGCAAAGCCCTAAGTAGTCGTTACTGCTGAAATTAAGATAAGTTTGCCCCTCAAAGCAAAACTGCGGCTCAGCGTCACTTAGCTCGGCATCGGTTGATAATGCTTGACGCTGCCTTAGCAAACCTTGCCCTGCTAAGGCTTGCTGACGAGCGCGGATTTTTGAAGCCAGTTTTGACGCGAGTGGTGAACTCATATTCTCTTGCTCAGGATTTTCTTGCTAAACGTAAGCGCCATAAATCCTTTAGAAGGTAAAGCGCTCCAACGCTTAACGAAGCGCATTTATACACTGTGGTTATAGCGCAGCCGCATCATAAAACTGAGACGTAGCTTTATCTTGGTGAGCCGCAGCTTTAGCTAATACCGCTTGCTCATCATCGATAGTCGCGGCTGCGCCCTGCTCAGGGCGTAAACCCAGACGGCGGAACAGCCCCATATCGTCACTTTCTTCGGGGTTTGGCGTAGTCAATAACTTGCAGCCGTAAAAAATCGAGTTAGCGCCCGCAAAGAAACACATAGCCTGCAGTTCGTCAGTCATGTTTTCACGGCCCGCCGATAAACGCACACGGGACTTAGGCATTAAAATACGCGCCACGGCGATGGTACGGACAAACTCCAGCGGATCTAAATCATCGAGTTTTTCGAAGGGGGTGCCCGCTACTTTGACCAACATGTTAATGGGCACAGAATCAGGATGCTGAGGCAAATTCGCCAGTTGTTGCAATAAACCCGCGCGGTCTGTGGCCTTCTCACCCATACCAACAATGCCGCCAGAGCAAACTTTCATGCCCGATGCGCGCACATGGGTTAAGGTATCTAAACGGTTTTGATAGGTACGGGTGGTGATCACATCGCCGTAATATTCAGGCGAGGTATCTAAATTGTGGTTGTAATAATCAAGGCCCGCATCGGCCAACTCGTTGGCTTGCTCGGCGCTTAACATCCCTAAGGTCATGCAGGTTTCCATGCCGAGGGCTTTCACCTCTTGCACCATTTGCTTAAGGTATGGCATGTCTTTATCTTTCGGGTTACGCCAGGCGGCGCCCATACAGAAACGCGAAGCCCCCGCGGCTTTGGCACTGCGCGCTTCGGTGAGCACGGTTTCCATCGCTAAGAGACGCTCTTTTTCAAGGCCAGTGTCGTAACGCGCACTCTGCGGACAATATTTACAATCCTCTGGACAAGCACCGGTTTTGATCGACAGTAAGCGGCTGATCTGCACTTCGTTAGGATCGTACACTTCACGGTGGATACTGTGGGCTTTAAATAATAAGTCATTCATCGGCAGCGCAAATAAGGCTTCGATTTCTTCCCGCTTCCAATCATGACGAACTTGCAAATGCGACATTGAACACCCTTTTATTTTTGTATTTTACCTTGGCTAGGATAACCTCAGCCCTTAAACTGTCAACGCCAACCAGTGATACAGGTTTACCACTGATTAATTTTAAATCAACGCTATGAGCTTTTATGCGCAATTTACTCGATTTTGACTTTGATAGCGCCCATATTTGGCACCCTTATACCTCTATGACTCGCGCACTTCCTGTTTTTGGGGTACACAGTGCCCAAGGCTGCGAGCTGGAATTGGTCGATGGCCGTAAACTGATTGATGGCACCAGCTCTTGGTGGGCCTGCGTGCATGGCTATGGTCATCCGGCAATATTAACGGCGATGGAGCGGCAACTGCAGCAACTCAGCCATGTCATGTTTGGTGGCATTACTCACGAGCCCGCCATTGAACTCTGTAAAAAACTGTTGGCGATGACCTGCGAACCCCTCACTAAAGTCTTTCTCTGCGACTCAGGCTCCATTGCCGTCGAAGTTGCTATCAAAATGGCGCTGCAATATTGGCAGGGGCAAGATTTACCTTTAGCGCAAAAGGCCCAAAAACAGCGCATTCTTACGGTGAAGAAGGGCTACCATGGCGATACCTTTGCTGCCATGAGTGTCTGCGATCCCGAAGGTGGCATGCATACCATGTTTGGTGAAGCAGTCACTAAACAGTGTTTTGTCGATGCGCCGCAAACGCCCTTTGGTGAATCGTTACACCAAGACGATTTAGCACCCATGCAGCGTATATTGCGCGAGCAACATCAAGACATTGCCGCCGTGATTATCGAGCCGATTATGCAGGGCGCAGGGGGAATGCGATTCTACAGCAGCGAGTATTTACGCGGCCTGCGTGCCCTGTGTGATGAATATAATGTGCTGCTTATCCTCGATGAAATTGCCACGGGTTTTGGCCGAACCGGTAAGTTATTTGCCTACGAACATGCCGACATCACGCCCGACATTCTCTGCCTAGGCAAAGCATTAACGGGCGGTTATATCAGCCTTGCAGCCACCTTATGCACGGATAACGTCGCCCAAGGCATTAGCCAATCGCCCGCCGGCGTCTTTATGCATGGCCCCACATTTATGGGCAATCCCCTCGCCTGCGCTGCCGCCTGCGCAAGCTTAGATTTAATCAATCAGCAGGAATGGCCTGCACAGGTTGCTGCCATCGAGCAGCAAATGCGGCGTGAGCTTGCCGATGCCATCGATATTCCCAGCGTGAAAGAGGTGCGCGTGCTTGGCGCGGTTGGTGTGTTAGAAATGCACCAAGCGGTGAATACCGCGGCGCTGCAGCAGCAATTTGTCGACCTAGGCGTATGGGTTAGACCCTTTGCCAACCTGATTTATATTATGCCGCCCTATGTGATAAGCCCTGCTCAACTCACACAGCTGACTCAGGCGATGAAGCAAGTCGCGGCCACTATTACACCATCGAAAACCACTTCGGATGACGCAAGTCGAGGCCAAAACATCTGTATCAGCCATGGCTAATCGCCATGGCTGCAAGTTATTAAGCCTTCTTGACCAGGCTTGATATCAATGCCCGCAGCGCCGCCGGTTTAATCATTTTGGCCATATAGTGATAACCGCGGCGCTGCACATCTTCCACCAGCTCTTTGCGAGTGTTCGCTGTGATTAAAATGCCCGGTAACTCTTTGCCATAGAGTGCGCGGATCCCATCCATCGCATCAACACCGTTTTGACCATCATCCAAGTGAAAATCGGCTAACACGATATCGGGCGCCACGCCTTTAAGGCCTAACTTAATCCGCGCGTCGGCTAAGTCTTTGGCACAAATCACCTCGCATTGCCAACGACTGAGTAAGCTTTCAAGCCCAGCAAGAATCGCCTCCTCATTGTCGATACACAATACTTTAATCCCTGATAACGGTTGTAATAACGATGGCAATGCCTTCACCTGCGGCTGGCGCACGGTTTCCCCTAAGGGAACCGTAATGGAAAACACAGAGCCACGCCCCAATTGTGAAGACACCTGAATACTGTGGTTAAGTACCCGGCTTATCCTATCGGCAATTGCCAACCCTAAGCCTAAACCGCTGACACTTTTACTACGTGGATTATTTAAGCGTTTAAACTCTTTAAATATTTCATGAGTTTCATGCTCATCAATTCCACAGCCCGTATCGAGTACTTGGATCTCCAATTCGCTGCCGCGATGACGGCAACCAAACAGCACTCGCCCACCACGGGCATAACGGTAGGCATTGGTTAAAAAGTTTTGCAGCACACGCCTGAGCAAAGAAGGATCAGAATTCACCGTCGCGCTGCAGGGGATCATCTTAAAGCGAATTTGATTGTCCGCCGCCATCGCCTCAAATTCGACCGACAGACCATTGAGTAGCTCAGATATAGCAAAGTCGCGGCGGTTCACTTCGACCATGCCAGAATCCAACTTAGAAATATCCAATAAGTCGGTGAGCAACTCGCCGGCGGTTTTAAGCGAGCTATTCACATGGGATAAGGTAGTGCGTGCCTCGCGATCCAAATTAGGGTATTGGGATAACGACGCAGTAAACAATCTTGCCGCATTCAGTGGCTGCATTAAATCGTGCCCCACCGCCGCTAAAAAGCGACTCTTAGAGGCGTTAGCCATTTCTTCCTGTGCTTTGGCCTCAAGTAACTCACTATTTAGCAGAGCTAGTTCGTAGGTACGTTCTTTAACACGCGACTCGAGCGTTTCATTGGCTTCGAGCAACGCCCGTTCTTGCTCACGATATTGGGTAATGTCGGTAAAGGTCATCACAAAACCACCATCGGGCATAGGATTACCTTGAATTTTAATCACTTTACCGTCTTTACGTTGCCGCTCTGAAGTATGGGGCGTGCCATTACGCATATGCTGCACACGTTTTTCAACCTGTTGTTCTATATCGCCATCGCCACAATAACCTCTGGCGGCATTAAAGCGGATCACTTCACTGATAGGCATTCCTTGCTGTAAAAAGCCTTCAGGATATTGATATAACTCGACATATTTGTAGTTCCATGCAACCAAGTTAAGGTCGCTGTCGATCACGCTCATCCCTTCGTAGGCATGCTCGATAGCGCCGCGCAGCATATCTTGACTAAGCATGATTTTGGATGAGGCTTCATCCACAAGGCTAAAGACTTCATCTAAGGCCAAGTCACGCCCTTGTAAGACCGAATCCATAACTAAAGAAGCACTCGAAGCGCCGAGCACGCCAGCGAGTAAACGCTCGGTATGAGCAATCAGTTCTGGAGTCGCGGCCTTATGCCAACTGTCACTTTTAACCGCTTCGGTAGAGAATCGACTAAAACTTTCATAGGCGCGGGTTGGACTCACAAAGCGGCTGGCTAAGATCAATAAATCCTGCTGCGAGATAGGGCCGCTTTTCTTATTGGCATTATTTTTAAGCTTACCAGGGCTGACAAAAGCACTGGCCTGAATACGCTCGGCCACCCCGGCCCTGAACCAAATCGAGCCCAACACATAACAGGCAATATTGGCAAATAACGCCGTAAGCGCATCACGCACATTCGGTGTAATAGCATCTAATAGGTCGAAATTACTAGACATTAATGTCGCTGGGCTTTGGTTACCCGTCATACCACTGAGCATGATGTAAAACCACAAGCTAAAACCCACACTGAGTCCTAAAAACACCCCTGCACGATTACCGTGTTTCCAGTAGAGTCCACCCACTAACGCGGGTGCAAGTTGGGCAAAAGCACCAAAGGACAGCATCCCCAGATGCGATAGCGAGTCGCTGTCAGCCAGCGCCAGATAACTGCCGTAGCCCAACCCAAGGATGATGATAATCGCTAGGCGGCGGGCATTTAGTAGCATCTGCGAAAACTGGCTGAAGTTTTTCTCGCGGATATTGCCAGTACGTAACATCACAGGGACAAGCCATTCGTTACTCACCATAACACTGATTGTCACCACGGCCACAATCACCATCCCCGTCGCCGCAGATAAGGTGCCTAACAGCGCAATCACCGCCAGCAGTGGATGATCTAACGCAAGCGGTAAATTAATCACATAGGTATCAGCGGCAACGCTATCGCCCAAGATCAATTTACCCGCTAATGCCAGTGGCCCGACAAATAGACCAAATAAGGCCAAATACAGCGGAAACAACCAACGTCCCTTAGACAAAACAGACTCATCGGCACATTCCACCACCATCACATGGAATTGGCGCGGCATACACAAAAATGCCGCCATACCGACAAGTAGTTCAGGCATCAAGGTTTCAATACGGGGGTTTGGGTGATGAATTAACGCTTTATCACTCGCCTGCTGCCAAATATCGCCAAACCCGTCAAATACGCCAAAGCTAATCACCATCCCTACCAGCAAAAATGCCGCGAGTTTAACTAAAGATTCGAACGCGATAGCCAGCATCATCCCGGGATTATGCTCGGTAGCATCGAGCTTACGAGTGCCAAAAAGAATGGCAAATATGGCTAACAGCGCGGTGATCAGTAGCGCAATCATAATGCCATTTAAGGGGTCATCCGCGGGTTGAAATAGATTAAGGCTGAACACCATCGCCTTAAGTTGCAGCGCAATATAAGGCATGATGCCAAATAGCGCGATGAGGGTAACAATGGCCGCCAAGGTTTGTGACTTACCGTAACGGGCGGCGATAAAGTCGGCGACTGAGGTAATATTTTGCGCCTTGGACACGAGGACCATCTTGCGCAACATGCCAAACCCTAAGGTGAAGATAAGAATTGGGCCGATAAAAATCGGAATGAACGACCAAAAATCCTTAGCCGACTGTCCAACCGTGCCTAAAAAACTCCAAGAAGAACAATAAACCGCCAAGCTTAAGCCATAAATGACCACTTGCAGCTTCTTTGTCACGCCGCTAAACCAGCGCTCCGCCCCCCAGGCTAAAAGGAATAAAAGTGATACATAACAAATAGCAATAACGGCGACGACTAAGGTGAGATTCATATTTTTGCTCTTTTTTCCATTATTGTGCGATAAATAATGGCTGAAATCTAGCCAGATTTTCGAGTGCAACAGCCTAAATATAAAGGAAATTTTAAAACTAGACCAAGGTCTAATGGAGTTGACTCCCTCTTGCATACCATACTCAGACCACGCAATTTTTCGAAAGGGAAGCCCTATGAGCTCGCAGTCTCTCTACAAAGTCTCCGGCAATATCGCTGCCAATGCACTTGTAAATAACGATCAATATAAAACAATGTACCAAGAGTCGATTGTCAATCCAGAGGGTTTCTGGAGAGAGCACGGCAAACGCATCGATTGGATAAAGCCATACACTAAAATCAAAAAAACCACTTTTGACGATCATAATTTATCGATTAACTGGTTCTATGACGGCACCCTAAACGCATCGGCAAACTGTCTAGATCGCCATTTGGCGGCGCACAGCGACCGTGTTGCCATTATTTGGGAAGGCGATAACGCCAACGAACAACGCAAAATCACCTACGGTGAACTGCACACTCAAGTATGTAAATTTGCCAACGCGCTACGCAGCCAAGGCGTACGCCGTGGCGATATCGTCACGATCTATATGCCAATGGTGCCAGAAGCCGCCGTCGCGATGCTGGCCTGTGCTCGCATTGGTGCTGTGCATTCCGTTGTTTTTGGTGGTTTCTCACCCGATTCTATCGCCTCTCGGGTTATCGATGGTAAATCCAAAATCGTCATCACCTCCGATGAAGGTATGCGTGGTGGCCGCGCCATTCCGCTCAAACGCAACATCGACGATGCGTTAAAACATCCCGATGTGACCAGTGTTGAGAAAGTCATTGTGCTTCAACGCACTGGCGGCAAGATTGACTGGGTAGAAGGTCGCGATGTGTGGTGGCATTCACTGGTTGAAACCGCATCCGAACATTGCGCTGTCGAAGAAATGGGCGCAGAAGATCCGCTGTTCTTACTCTATACCTCAGGTTCAACGGGTAATCCAAAGGGCGTATTGCACACTACTGGTGGTTATATGGTGTATGCCTCCATGACCCACGAGTATGTGTTCGATTACAAACCCGGTGAGATTTACTGGTGTACTGCTGATGTGGGTTGGATTACTGGTCACTCCTATATGGTATATGGCCCGCTTGCCAACGGCGCAACGGTGCTCATCCACGAAGGTGTTCCTAACCACCCAAGCCCTGCGCGTTTAGGCGAGATGATTGACCGCCATAAAGTCAATATTCTCTATACTGCACCAACGCTTATTCGTGCACTAATGGCCGAAGGGAAACAACATTTTGATAAGTACGATGGCAGCTCACTGCGCATCATGGGCTCTGTAGGCGAACCCATCAACCCAGAAGCTTGGCGTTGGTACCACGAGGTCATCGGCCACGAGCATTGCCCGATTGTCGATACTTGGTGGCAAACTGAAACAGGCGGTATTTTGATCACCCCACTGCCAGGCGCAACTGATACTAAGCCCGGCTCGGCGACTCGTCCTTTCTTTGGGGTACAACCGGCGCTCGTGGACAACATGGGTAACATTTTAGAAGGCGCAACCGAAGGAAACTTAGTGCTGCTCGACTCATGGCCAGGCCAAATGCGTACCGTATATGGTGACCATGAACGCTTCGTACTGACCTATTTTAAAACCTTCCGTGGCATGTACTTTACTGGTGACGGCGCTCGCCGCGATGAAGACGGTTATTACTGGATCACTGGCCGTGTGGACGACGTGATTAACGTCTCAGGTCACAGATTAGGTACCGCCGAAGTGGAAAGTGCACTGGTGTCACACGAACTGGTCGCTGAAGCTGCTGTTGTGGGCTATCCCCATGATATTAAAGGCCAAGGTATTTACGCTTATGTGACCTTAACCCGCGGCACAGAAGAAAGCGAAGAACTTCGCCAAGAGCTGCGCCAATGGGTTCGCAAAGAAATTGGCGCCTTAGCCACACCGGATCTGATCCAGTGGGCAACAGGCTTACCTAAGACCCGTTCTGGCAAAATCATGCGCCGCTTCCTGCGTAAGATTGCCGCAAACGAAGTAACCAATTTAGGGGATGCATCAACACTGGCCGACCCAGCCGTGATTGAGACCTTGATTGAAACTCGCTTGAATCGCAACGAGTAATCGTTGTCCCACACTTAATCGTGATTTATCACGATTAAGTGTTGCTTTAGCTCCTGTTCATTTGAACACCTGTCCGTTTTAGCAAGTGTTCCTTTTAATCAAGTAAACCCTGTTGAGAAAGTGCCTGATTGCCCCTTTCTCTTAGTTGCCCCTCCAACCAAGGGGCATTTTTTTGGTTCTGTGTTAAGCTTGACGCCAAACTCAGTCGACCAAGAATAGCTAACAGCGTGTCAGTTAATTCCAGCCCAAGCGTTACCCTCAGGGATTATCAGCAACAAGCCGTCGATGCCGCCATCGCGCATTTCAAAAAAAGCACCGATTCCGCCGTGTTAGTCCTACCAACTGGAGCAGGGAAAAGTATCGTTATTGCCGAGCTTGCCCGCATCGCCAGAGGACGCGTGCTGGTTTTAACCCATGTGAAGGAACTGGTTGCCCAAAACGCACAAAAGGTGGGATTACTGACGACTGAGGCCAGCATTTATTCCGCAGGGCTAAATCAAAAATCGACTGACGGCAAAACCGTTGTCGCCAGTATCCAATCCGCTGCGCGCGCCTTAACTCAATTCGATGAGCCCTTCTCGCTGGTGATTATCGATGAATGCCACAGAGTCAGCCTCGAAAAAACCAGCCAATATCAGCAGCTCTTAACTCATTTACAGCAGCGTAATCCAAAGCTCAAATTATTAGGCCTGACTGCCACCCCTTATCGACTGGGCACTGGCTGGATTTACAAACACCACTACCACGGCAAAGTGGGCTCGCCTGAACTTGGGATCTTCGAGCAATGTATTTTCGAGCTTCCCATCCGTCCGCTGATTAAACAAGGCTATTTAACTTCACCAACCTTATTTGATGGTTTAAGCGCCCAATATGACTTCAGCCGAATCAAACCCAATGACAATGGCGAATATCCCGAGGCCCAAGTTAATGCGCTGCTGAACCACGCCGGACGCGCAACAACGGCGATTGTGAAGCAACTGATTGAACTGAGTCATCATCGCCAAGGGATCATTATTTTTGCCGCGACCGTGCGCCATGCAGAAGAGATTGTCAGCCAGCTCAACAAGGATCACAGCGAACAAACAGCAATCGTCACGGCGCAAACGCCAGATAATGAACGTGATGAGCTTATCGAGCGCTTTAAAGCGAAGAAGCTTAAGTTCCTCGTCAACGTGGCGGTATTAACCACTGGCTTCGATGCGCCCCATGTGGATTTGATTGCGATTTTACGCCCCACCGCATCGGTGAGTTTGTTTCAGCAAATGATTGGCCGAGGCCTTAGGATCTGTGAAGGTAAAAAAGATTGTTTAGTGATTGATTACGCAGCCAATGGCTATGATTTGTATTTTCCAGAAGTCGGCCAAGCTAAGCCCAATAGCAAATCTGTCCCGGTCCAAGTGCATTGCCCTGTCTGCCAGTTTGCCAATATCTTTTGGGGATTAACCGACAAGGATGGCGATATTATCGAGCACTTTGGCCGTCGCTGTCAGGGCATTGTCGAGCATCATGGGCAAAAGCAGCAATGTGACTTTCGATTTAGGTCTAAATCCTGTCCCGATTGCGGACAAGAGAACGACATTGCGGCGCGTATTTGCCAGCATTGCCAGTCGACCTTAATCGACCCCGATAAACGCCTTAAGCAAGTATTGAATAAGCAACACCATCATCTGTTCCGCTGCCAGCATATGACGTTAATGGATGATGCGGGCGATCTTAAGGTGCAATATCTAGACATTGACGGAAATGAGTTTAATCGGCACTTTAAGCTGCAAACGCCCGCCCAATGGCGTGCCTTGTATGCGCTGTTTATTTTCCCCCATAGTCGCACGCCAGGCATTAAACCTAAGCAATACAAAAAAGTGTCTGAGCTGATTGCCGATAGTGCCGCCTTTCGGATGCCAGATCTGTTACTGCTGAAAAAGCACACAAAAGGCTGGGATCTGCTCGAAAGCTATTTCGATTACCAAGGGCGCTATCAAACTGAAAATAAACACATCTGACATTATCAATTCGGTTAGCGCTATGGTATAAAACGCTTAAAGTAATCCTAAGGAGCTATTATGTACGTTGTTATTTTTGGCCGTCCTGGCTGTCCTTATTGCGTGCGAGCAGTACAACTGTCAGAGCAACTCGTTGAAAAACGTGATGACTTTAAATTTAGATATGTAGATATCCACGCCGAAGGGATTTCTAAAGCGGATCTCGAGAAGACTGTCGGCAAGCCAGTCGAAACGGTGCCCCAGATATTCGTTGATGAAAAACACGTAGGTGGTTGCACCGATTTCGAACAATATGTTCGTGATAACAATCTGTTAGGTTAACCCTAATACGAGATAACAAGGAGACCTGAGGTCTCCTTTTTGACTTTTGCATCAGTTGTTACATCAATAATGTTGCAGAGTAAAGCAACCTCAATTTTGCTTGTTCCATTTTGTGTTTCCCCAGTTGTTATTATTTATCTGCAGCCAATATGGACCATTTAACACGTGAGAAAAACTGACAATAAGTCTATGAGCAAACTAGAAAATGCAGTGAAATTAATTAAGATTTTTAGTGATGAGTAGCGAAAGAAGATTTTTACTAGGAGAGATAAAGAGTGGTGGGTCGTGAAGGATTCGAACCTTCGACCAATTGGTTAAAAGCCAACTGCTCTACCGACTGAGCTAACGACCCATCTAGTGAACGCTGATTTTACACTTCAGTAAGTGGTGGGTCGTGAAGGATTCGAACCTTCGACCAATTGGTTAAAAGCCAACTGCTCTACCGACTGAGCTAACGACCCATCTAGTGAACGCTGATTTTACACTTCAGTAAGTGGTGAATCATGAAGGATTTAAACCATTCGATTGATTGGTTAAAAGCCAACTGCCCTAGCTTTATAACATAAGCCACTGAGCTAACGACCCATCTATTGGATTCTGAATTTTACACTTTCAGAAAAGTGGTGGGTCGTGAAGGATTCGAACCTTCGACCAATTGGTTAAAAGCCAACTGCTCTACCGACTGAGCTAACGACCCATCTAGTGAACGCTGATTTTACACTTCAGTAAGTGGTGAATCATGAAGGATTTAAACCATTCGATTGATTGGTTAAAAGCCAACTGCCCTAGCTTTATAACATAAGCGACTGAGCTAACGACTCATCTAAGAATTCTGAATTTTACACTTCCAGAAAAGTGGTGGGTCGTGAAGGATTCGAACCTTCGACCAATTGGTTAAAAGCCAACTGCTCTACCGACTGAGCTAACGACCCATCTAAGGATTCTGAATTTTACACTTCCAGAAAAGTGGTGGGTCGTGAAGGATTCGAACCTTCGACCAATTGGTTAAAAGCCAACTGCTCTACCGACTGAGCTAACGACCCATCTAAAGACTCTGAGTTTTACACTTTCAGAAAAGTGGTGGGTCGTGAAGGATTCGAACCTTCGACCAATTGGTTAAAAGCCAACTGCTCTACCGACTGAGCTAACGACCCATCTAATCTACTACACTTCAAATACCGTTAACTTATTCTATTTACTAGAGTAAGTGGTGGGTCGTGAAGGATTCGAACCTTCGACCAATTGGTTAAAAGCCAACTGCTCTACCGACTGAGCTAACGACCCATATACTGGTATTTTGCGCCCCGAACGACCTCGCCGTTCCGAGGGCGCCTATAATACCTTTTTCATTTCCCCATGCAAGCGTAAATTCCCAATTTTTTGTCGTTTGCATGAAAAACAGACTAAGAGTATGTTTTTTAGTTAATTACGCTTTAATTGCAGCCAGTTGTTGCTGGGCAATGCGTGCTGCAGCGCTGTTGGCGTAGTCTTTTACTACTTGTTGGTAATATTGAGTTGCACCAGCTTTATCGCCCATTTTCTCTGAGATCATGCCAAGCTTCACTAAACTGTCACCACGTTTGTTGGAATCACTAAAACGGGTCACGACCGTATTGAAAACTTGCTTAGCTTCAGCAAACTCACTTTTATTAAACAGCAATTGTCCTAACCAATAATTAGCATTGGCGGCATAAACTGAATCTGGATATTGTTTAATGAAAGCGCGAAAGGCTGGAATTGCATCATCATACTTACGCTCTTTCAGCACGAGATTAACCGCGCTTTCGTAGCTGGCCGTTTCACTTAAACTACTGGCGGCCGCATTCGCGGTTGCTGCTGCAGCGGCAGGAGTGGAAGGCACTGAAGCGGCTGGAGTCGCTGCTTTAGAAGATAAATTAGCAATTTCATCATAAAGCTGACGCTGGCGTTGCTGCATCTGCTCTATTTGATAATTTTGTTGTTCAGTCAAACCACGTAAGTCGAGAACTTCTTGCTGCAAAGTATCCAGACGGCGCTGCATATCAATTTCGCTTTGTTGTCTCGATTTTACAATGCGCTCTAAACGAGCAAGTCTGTCATCACCTGAACCACCAGCAAGGTCTTCAACAGGAGCAGGAGCTGCAATTGCAGCTCCTGCGCCGAAGAACATTGCCGTAATTAAGACGGCACGTTTCATCTCGTTACTCTCCGTAATTCAATCTTAGTAAACTAAAACTGCACGACGGTTTTTAGCAAAACCTTCATCGGTACGAGTGAAGTCAAGTGGCTTCTCTTCGCCGTAGCTTACGATGCTCATTTGGCTTGGTTGTACACCCATGCCTTGTAAGTATTTAGCAACAGCTTTAGCACGACGCTCACCCAGTGCGATGTTGTATTCTGGCGTGCCACGCTCGTCGGCATGACCTTCAATCAATACACGAACACTTGGGTGCTCAACTAAATAAGTACCGTGGGCTTCGAGGACAGCTGCATATTCAGTTTGAACTTCACTGCGGTCGAAATCGAAGTAAATAATGTGCTCTTTTCTCAACTGCTCGAGTTGCTGACGTTGTTGCTCTTCAGGCGACAACATTCCACCAATACCGCCCGTTTGAACACCACCATTGAGTTCACTACCAGAACCGCTTGTAGAGCCCATAGCATCAGTTTCTGATTCAGAAGTTGAGCTACACGCACTAATAGCCATAATTGGAAGTGCTACCAACATAGCTTTTAACAACTTGTTCAGATCCATTACTTGTTCCTTATAAAATTAAATGTTAATAAATCAAACTAATACACTAGAGAAACGGAGACCAAGAAGGTGATTTCACCTCGCCCTGACCTACCGGTAATCTCGCTTTAAAGCGTCCGTCCGTAGAAACAGCTGCTAAAACTTGCTTGCCTTGATACGTAGTGCCATAAATCACCATAGTACCATTAGGGGCCACACTTGGAGACTCGTCCAAACGTGTCGATGTCAGCACCTGCATAAAGCGCGTACTTAAATCCATACGTGCAATATTAAATTTACCATTTGTGCGATTCACAAAAATCATGCTGCGACCATCAGGGGTAATTGAACCACCTAAATTCCATTCACCTTCAAAGGTTTCACGGGTCACTTTGCCTGAATTTAAATCTACACGATATAACTGTGGTCTACCACCACGCTCGGAGGTAAACAACAATGACTTGCCATCAGGATACCAAGAAGGCTCAGTATCGATGGAATAGTGGTTGGTAATACGTTTAATCGCCTTAGTGGCAATATCAATGACATAAATCTCAGGTTGACCATCCTTAGAGAGGGTCACGGCCAATGATTTACCATCGGGCGAGAAAGAAGGCGCACCGTTAATGCCAGGGAAACTACTCACCTTAGTACGCACTTGAGTGTATAGGTCCTGAACAAAAATCTCGGCTTTTTTGTTTTCAAAACTCACATAAGCTAAACGACGGCCATCGGGTGACCACGCGGGTGACATCAAAGGCTCAGGAGAGCGCAATAACATCTGCTCATTGTAACCATCATAGTCAGCAATCATTAATGAATAAGCCGCTTTTTGACTGTGGTTAACCAATACATAAGAAATGCGCGTTAAAAACGCACCACGAATACCGGTCAATTTTTCATAAACGATATCACTTATACGGTGGCCATACTGACGAAACTGGGTCGCAGAAATCACGGTCTGACGACTATCCATCAAAAATTCAGTTGGACTTGCAGGACCTTTTAGTGCTTGGTTTTGTGCTTTAACCAAATCAATAAGATCAAAGCTCACCAAAAACTGATCCGTGCCGTAAGGCTTAACCGAACCAACCACAACGGCTTCTGCACTAACATTAGCCCAAGCATTGGCATCAAACTGTGCTAAGGCTCCAATACCACGTTGAGGTAATCCTAATTCATCTAAAGGTTTAAACGTACCGCTGCGCACTAAGTCAGACATAACCACATCGGCAATCGCCTGTGGTGGCGCACCGGCACCTTGCCATTGGAATGGCATCACAGCGATTGGTCGCGCTGCATCCACACCTTCGGTAATCACAATATCCAGCGCCGCTTTTGCCGGCATAGTGCAAAGCAGAACTGCCAATGCTAACCATTTTGCCAAAATTTTCATGGGACTCCTTTAATTAAACGTTGGTTCAACGATTAAGTTAATTTCTTTCATCAAGTTATATACCGCAGGGTCTGGAGACACTGGTAACTTACCCGCTTTTAAAATCGCCGCTTTAGCTGCACGACACACATTCGGATCACCACCTTGTGTCTGACTGCTAATCACAAATCCATCATTCGCTAAACGCACAGAAACAGTACACGTTTTACCACGCATCGATTCATCAACCACAAGGTTACGCTGAATCGTTGATTTAATCATAGCGGTATACTTACCGACTTCCGTTTGCATCTGCTTATTCATGGTTTGCGATAAGGCTGCCTGCTCGGCGGCTAACGCATCAGCCATTTCCTGCTCCTGTAGAGCACGGGCTTCAGCATCCGCTTTCGCCTTAGCATCTGCTTTTGCCTTAGCTTCGGCTTTTGCTTTCGCCTCTGCATCAGCCTTGGCTTTTGCCTCTGCTTTGGCTTTAGCTTCTGCCTCAGCTTTTGCCTTGGCTTCGGTTTCTTTCTGCTTACGGTCTGCCTCAGCTTTCGCGGCAGCGGCCTCTTCTACTTTACGTTTTTCCGCGGCTTTTTGAGCTGCATCTTCAGCAAGTTTACGTTCTTGCTCCTTCTGCTTGCGATCGGCTTCGGCTTTTTGTGCTTTTTCCTTTTCCTGTTGCTGCTTCACCTGCGCGGCTTTCGCGGCATCATTGGCCTTTTGGGTCTCAATTTCTTGCTGCTTACGTTCTTCCGCCAGTTTCTTCAACTGTGCTTGTTCACGCTCACGGGCTTGCTTTGCTTCCTGTGCTTTGCGTTCAAGTTCGGCTTGGCGCTCACGTTCTCGGCGCTCTGCATCGCGCTTTTCCTGCTTTAGCTTTTCAACTTGATTAGCGACTTGTTGCTGATCAACCATAACAGCTTTTACTGCAGGGGCGCTAACTTGTTGCACAGGTTCAGGTTTATGGGTGAAATCTATGCCAATGGCCAGAATAATTATCACGCCAATATGAATACCTGCTGAAATTGACAGAGGTAATGCAACATTTGAATTATCCGCCACCTATTTCTCCTTGGGTGAATCCGTCATCAAACCGACTGAGGGAACGCCTGCCTGTTGCAAGGTCACCATCAATTGGATCACGTTATCGTAAGGAATAGTTCTATCGGCTTTAACCACCACAGGACGTTCAGGCTCAGTCACCATAATCGCCGCCACGGCGGTGGCTAACTCTTCCAATTCCATTTCTTCGTTATTGGAACCGCCCTGATTAAGAAAATAAGTACCGTCGGCATCAATAGACGCTACAACCGGCGGCTTACTATCCGCGGGTAGCACTTCGGCCGCACCTTGCGGCAGCTCCACCTTCACCCCTTGGGTCACAATCGGTGCTGTTACCATGAAAATAATCAGCAACACGAGCATGACGTCGATGTAAGGCACCACGTTGATTTCGGCAACAGGGCGACGACGTTTACGCTGATAACCGACTTGCATTATACGCCTTCCTTCTCACTGTATGCTTGGCGATGCAGGATGCTAGAAAACTCTTCCATAAAGTTAGCGTAACCGATTTCCAGCTTTTCAACCTGAGTCGCAAAACGGTTATAAGCGATAACTGCTGGAATTGCCGCAAACAGACCCATAGCGGTAGCAATCAGTGCTTCTGCAATACCTGGCGCTACCATGGCTAATGTTGCGTTTTCCATCGAGCCAATTGCGATAAATGAATTCATAATACCCCATACCGTACCAAACAAACCGATATAAGGGCTAGTCGAACCAATGGTTGCCAATAAAGGTAAGTTAGCTTCTAACTTTTCTAATTCACGGGATAAGGTCACACGCATCGCCCGCGAAGTACCATCCATCACCGCATCAGGCACTTTGCTATTTAATTTATTCAGACGTGAATATTCTTTAAAACCCGTCACAAATAATGACTCTAAGCCCGTATTATCTGGACGAGCCGATAATTCTTTATACAGACGATTTAAATCGACGCCTGACCAAAATTTATCTTCAAATTTTGCCGATTTATTTTTTGCAGATGTCAATAAACTACGGCGTTGTAAGATCACCGTCCAAGACATTACAGACAAGCAAAGTAAAGTGAACATAACAAATTTCACTAATAAACTGGCTTGTAAAAATAACCCGACAATCGACATATCAGCTTGCACTGTCAAACTCCTGCACAATATTTAAGGGGATAGCTCGGGGCCGCATACGTGATAAGGCTACACAGGCTACTAGCACTGTGCCTTCACAATAACAGTCTCCCAGATGATCAACCAAACGTTGATGAAATACCAACGAGGCCTTTTTCAACTCTATGACCTTAGTTTCTACAATAAGGTTCTGTTCAAAACGTGCGGCTTTTTTAAAATCCAATTCCGCCCGCTTAACCACAAACGCCGTGTCATCGGCCAACAGTGCAGTCTGACTTACGCCTAAGGCTTTTAACCATTCGGTTCGCGCTCGCTCAAAAAAATTGAGATAGTTCGAATGATAGACAACGCCACCTGCGTCGGTATCTTCGTAATAGACTGAAATGGGCCAATTAAACGTCATGCGAAATCAGTAGATTTTGGTTGAAAAATTGACGCTACTATACCTAGGGAAACAAGACTTGTGAATGACCCGATGAAGATATAGATAGGGATGGCAGGGGTTTCAACGCAATTGAGGGATTTGTAAATAACAATGGGGTCAAACGACCCCATTTAATTAACATAGTTAGCTATTTTGCAAGGGTTTGCGGTAGTGCCAAACCAAAGCTTTGCCACAGGAAGCTATAAATATCGGCAAACTCGTCGATCTTCATCGCGGTAGGTTTACCCGCACCATGTCCGGCATTGGACTCAATGCGCATTATCACGGGTTTATCACCCTGCTGCTTTTCTTGCATCATGGCGGCAAATTTAAAGCTGTGTAGCGGCACCACACGATCATCGTGATCAGCCGTCATCACCATAGTTGCAGGATAAGCCTGCGCTTTAACATTATGGTAAGGCGAATAAGCTAATAATGCCGGGAACTGCTCTGCATTATCAGCACTGCCATATTCACTGGTCCAAGCCCAACCAATGGTAAACTTATGGAAGCGCAGCATATCCAGCACACCCACTGCTGGTAGCACGGCAGCAAACAGCTCAGGACGTTGCGTCACCGCGGCGCCCATCAATAAACCGCCATTACTGCGGCCATAAGCGCCTAACTTTGTAGTGTTGGTGTATTTTTCGTTGATCAGGTATTCGGCAGCGGCAAAATAGTCATCAAACACATTTTGCTTTTTATCGAACATACCTGCCTGATGCCAGCTTTCACCATAATCCGCGCCGCCGCGTAAACTTGGTACGGCGTAAATGCCGCCCATATCTAACCATGCGATGTTGGCAGGGCTAAAACGCGGCGTCATCGAAATCGCGAAACCACCGTAGGCATAGAGTAACGTTGGATTTTGGCCATTCTTCACAAGACCTTTCTTATAGGACAGCATCATCGGGACGCGAGTACCGTCTTTGCTGGTATAAAACACTTGCTCAGACACATAATTATCGGGATTAAATGACACCTGAGGTTTCGCAACAACGGTCGACTGCGCTGTTTTAAAATCAAACTTATAGGTGGTTTCAGGTTGAATATAGCTGTTAAAGACATAGTAGAAATAGTCTTTACTCGCCTTACCGAAAGGCCCGGCGACATTACCTTTACCTGGTAAAGTGACATCTTGACGCTTTTGGCCGCCCATACTGAAAATCGATAATTGTCCCAATACATCGTGTAAATAGCTGACGACTAAATGGTCATTGATAATGGCGACTTTATTAATGGGATCTTTCGACTCTGGAATAATGGTTTGCCACTGCGATTTCTCGCTATTACGGGTATCAATGGCAATCACTTTACCGTTAGGCGCATCTAAATCGGTTTTAAAATAAAATACCGAACCGTCATTACCTAAAAACTCATATTCAGCTTCGAGGTTAAGGATTAATTCCACCACCTGTGCTTTAGGTTCAAACAGTGATTTATAGAAAAAGCGATTACGTTTGTCCGTACCCTGCGAAATCGACAGCAGTAAATATTCGCCCTGCTCAGACACATCGATACCAAATCCCCAATCTTTGTTTTGGGGACGTTCATAAATCAATAAATCTTGGCGTTGATCTGTACCTAATTTGTGGTAATACACTTTTTGATTAAAGTTCACATCGGCCAGTAAATCCCCGCCCGCTGGCGCATCGTAACGGGCATAGAAAACCCCTTGGTTTTCCTTATCCCATACCGCGCTGGAGAATTTAATCCAGTTGAGTTCATCTTTAAGCTTTTTACCCGTGGCAATATCAATAAACTGCCACTGCTGCCAGTCAGAGCCTGACTTAGACACTCCATAGGCTAAAATCTTACCGTCATTACTTACCGATACCCCAGACAACGCCACGGTACCATCGGCTGAGAAGCTATTTGGATCGAGCACGGCTTTCTCAACGCCATCTTTGCCTTTTACATAAAGGACCGATTGCGCTTGTAAACCATCGTTACGGTAATAAAACTGGTTATCGCCATTCTCGAAGGGGGCTGAAATCTTCTCGTAGTTCCACAGTTCAGTGATACGGTCAACCACGGCTTGTTTGTTGGGGATTTTTGCCAAGTAAGCTTGACCAAAGGCCTGTTGTTCTTTTACCCAGCTTTCGGTTTCTGGCGTGTTTTCTTCAAGATGACGGTAAGGATCCGCCACCGCAACACCGTGAAGAGTGTCGACTAAAGCGTCTTTTCTCGTTTCAGGGTAAACCAATTTGTTTGCGCTGACCTGCTGTGCGGCCTCTTCTGGCGTATTGCCACTCTGGCAGGCGGCCAACGCCATGCCCAATGTGGCTACTAATAAACCTTGCTGGGCAAGGCGAAATCTTAATGCCATCTTTTATCGTCCTTTTGGTGATGTCCGGCTTAACGCTCTTTTGCAGCAAGTACTATACAAGCAAAATTTTTCATGGCAATGCTGTAGCAAAAGATGAGGTTTTCTAGCGAAGAAGAAAGATTTAACAAACTGGTAGCAATGATGAGCTTATTGAAGTGTATTTTTATGCAGTAATTATGACTGACAAGTTATTAATCATGCTAAATAGTGACTTAAGTGAGGCAGATCACTTAATCAATCATTAGTTTTGCTAATGTATCGAGGCAATTTTTCTCGTTTGCTAGCCAAATAACAACACACTAAAATATGCTTGTTTTCAGGAGATATCCGCTAGCGGATATTGAAAACAAAGAACTTTTAAACTGATGTCTTTTAAGTACTTCAGTTCATCCCTGGTTCTTATGCTTGACTTCCTTCCTTCAATTTGTTGATTGCAAATGCATTATTTTGCGGCCCGCTTAGATTAAGCGGGCTTTTTTTTACCCAGAATCAAACATCAAGCGACACTTATCGGCGTTCAGTATTTTTTGTTACATAAAAACCACTGGAGCCTCTCAATAAATGGCGCTTATTTGCGTGTCACTATCCGAATCAACAGACTGCCATAGTATTTTGACGCGAATACAAACAGCGTCAATAAACAACAATGCCAAGTCAGTAGACTTGGCATTGTTAGGTTAAGCTTTGATTTAGAGGGGCTTACTAATTCGGATCACAACTCGGCGGTTTAGCGCCCTTTCCTCAATATCGTCATTTGAAGCCACGTGACGCCGCTCGCCGTGACCCACAGTCACAATTCGATCTTGCGGTATACCGCTTGAGACAAAGAAATCTTTTACCGATTCAGCACGTTTGTCCGAGACTTTCTGATTCACTGAACGACCACCATAACTATCGGTATAAGCATCGACTAATACTAATTCTACATCTGGATCGTATGACAAATATTCCTGTATTCGCGTAAGCTGTTGCTGTGAGAAGCGAGTTAAATCCGTTCCTCCTTCATCATAATTAAGCACGGTAAAAGCAATATCTTCAAAGCTATAAGGCAATAGGTGCGATAAACACGCCTTAAACTCAGCATATTTTCGGCCAAAATTCGCTGCCGACAGCCCTACAGCAATTTTATTGGACTCATCATACCAATCGGCATAGTAAAATGTCGGCTCCATACCACGGCTTAGCTCGTTTAACATGGACCACGCGGCGCGTTTAGGCACTTCACCATTAAAATACTTTTGGTAACGTAACGAAGTGATTTCTTTTGACACCACACCTGGTCGCCATTTGGGAGCTCGGCTCATCAACTTGGCTTGGGTCACTTGATCAGGTTTTACCCACATATCCAAAGTGAAATTGAGATTTAATTGCTTACCCGCTTCACTGGTAAAAATCGCTTTACCGTATGAAGGAATATCATGCTCAAGACGGCACACGATCGGACTGTTTTGACTGACTCGCCATTGGGATTCACCCAAAGAGGCCACATAGTGGCGCAACTCTGCCATTGCAGTTGCTGGAACGCATAAAATTGATACTAATATCAGTTTTCGCCACATAGCCCTTACTCGTGTTTATTCGGTTACGAGGTTTTATCGGCAAACTTTTTAGTTCCTTTAGCTCATAAAACCAGCAATCAAACATGACACATCCTAGTTCATTAAGCATAATAGCGCCCTGTGATTTTTCTTGGGTACTTTAATGAGCGATATTTGCGACGCAAACAAATTGAAACACCGATTTCGTGGCTACTTTCCGGTAGTGATAGATGTCGAAACCGCGGGCTTCAACTCTCAAACCGATGCGTTGCTGGAAATAGCCGTCACGCTACTGAAAATGGATGATGAAGGCGTGCTCGGGATTGATAAAACCCTGCATTTCAACATTGAGCCCTTTGAGGGTGCAAATTTAGAACCCGAGGCGCTGGCTTTTAATGGTATCGATCCCACCAATCCATTACGCGGTGCGGTCAGCGAAAAAGAAGCCTTTTTAGAGATATTTAAAGCCGTTAAAAAAGCCCAAAAGGCATCTGATTGTCACCGTAGTATTATTGTGGCGCACAATGCAGCCTTTGATCATGGCTTTGTGAGTAAGGCTATTGAACGTTGTGACTTAAAACGCTCTCCATTCCATCCGTTTGCCACTTTTGATACCGCGACGTTGGCAGGATTAGCGATTGGCCATACGGTATTAGCAAAAGCCTGTATTATGGCAGGCATCCCTTTTGACAATAAAGAAGCCCATTCAGCACTCTACGATACCGAGCGCACTGCTGAACTCTTTTGTTATATCGTCAACCGCTGGAAATCTTTAGGTGGCTGGCCACTCTTAGCCACCAACGAACCTGATGATTCGGATAGCGAAGCATAGCTTTACCAACAATTGTCTAAAACAAGAAAGCTGCCAAAAGGCAGCTTTCTTTTTACCTAACTAAAGGTTTACAAATTACAGAGAGCTTGCGTTTTCAGCTAAGTAAGCCGCAACACCTTCAGTGCTTGCGTTCATACCTTTGTCGCCTTTTTCCCAACCTGCTGGGCAAACATCACCGTGCTCTTCGTGGAATTGCAGTGCGTCGATCATACGCAGCATTTCGTCAACGTTACGGCCTAATGGCAGATCGTTAACCACTTGGTGACGTACCATACCTTCTTTGTCGATCAGGAATGAACCACGGAAAGCCACGCCAGCTTCTGGATGCTCAACATCGTATGCTTTACAGATGTCGTGTTTAACGTCAGCAACTAAAGTGTATTTCACTTGGCCAATACCACCTTTTTCTACTGGGGTGTTACGCCATGCGTTGTGAGTGAATTGAGAATCGATAGACACACCGATCACTTCAACACCACGCTTAGTGAACTCTTCCATGCGGTGATCAAAAGCGATCAACTCTGATGGACAAACGAAAGTGAAGTCAAGTGGATAGAAAAATACCACTGCAGGCTTGCCTTTGATGGCTGCAGTTAAGTTAAAGCTATCTACGATTTCGCCAGAACCTAATACAGCTGCTGCAGTAAAATCAGGAGCCGGACGGCCTACTAATACGCTCATTTTATATCTCCATCTATGAGTTGAACTAACTATAAAAGTAAAACATCCCTTAAACACGCTTGCACATTTGTGCGAGTGTATTTGAGAGCGCTTACCAATCAAATCTTTAGGCATTATAAGTCGTGCGTTTTGCCTTACAACCTATTTAAGACCAATATCACATTTTTCAAGGGCATTTTGACGTTACTGCTTAAGGATAGAGCAATCTGTGCCATTGATAAGCGCTTTTGCCCACATTCATCTAACACTAAAAGCCCTCTCGATTCACATTTTCAGATATTTTTCAGATTAAGGCTCGGTAAACTGGACAGACACGGCCTTCGCAGTCGAAAATAACCCTTTTGGTTTACAGAATTAAGAATTTGTCTATGAATGCAGTCGTCATTGCTGTGTGTTTAATGTTAGCCCTTAGTTTGGCGAGGGTGAATGTAGTGGTCGCGCTCACCATCAGCGCCCTCGTTGCTGGTTTAGTCGGGGGAATGGATCTGCATCAAACGATTGATGCCTTCAATACAGGATTAGGTGGCGGCGCACAAATCGCCCTGAGTTATGCCTTATTGGGTGCATTTGCCGTAGCATTATCCCATTCAGGCTTGACGACGCTGATCTCCAACTCGATCATTAAAAGCCTTGGCCAAGAACCTAATCCGACCAACACTAATTGGGTGCGCTGGTTACTGCTGTTATCCCTGCTCGTGATGTCAATGGCATCGCAAAATATCCTGCCGATCCATATCGCCTTTATTCCGATACTCGTGCCGCCACTGCTGCATGTAATGACCAAGCTGCATATCGACCGCCGTCTGGTCGCCTGCGTGCTGACCTTTGGTCTTGTGACCACCTACATGATTTTACCCGTGGGCTTTGGTGGTATTTTCTTAAATGATATTTTACTGTCAAACCTCACCAGCAATGGCTTAGTCGCTGTGCGTGACCAAATCCCCCCTGCCATGTTGATCCCCGCAGCGGGCATGGTAGTCGGTTTATTGATCGCAGTATTTGTTAGCTATCGCAAGCCGAGGGTATACGATGAAACTAAAGTGCTCAGTGCCGAGCCCGAAGAGACGCTCAATAAGCGCAATATCGCTATCGCAGCGGTAGCAATTCTTGCAACTTTATTTGTACAACTTGAGACTGATTCGATGATCTTCGGCGCTTTAGTCGGCTTTATGATCTTTAGTTTCTCTGGCGCACTAAAACACGTTGCTGACCAAGATATCTTTACTCAGGGCGTTCGCATGATGGCCAATATCGGTTTTATCATGATCTCCGCCGCAGGTTTTGCCGCAGTAGTGAAAGAAACTGGTGAAGTTGGCACCCTGGTTTCATCATTGAGTAGTCTGATTGGCGACAATAAAGCCCTCGCCGCCTTTTTGATGTTAGTCGTTGGACTATTAATTACTATGGGTATCGGCTCATCCTTCTCGACCATCCCGATTATTGCGACCATTTATGTGCCCTTGGCGCTAAGCTTTGGCTTTTCAGTACCCGCAACTATCGCGTTAGTCGGAACTGCTGCTGCGTTGGGCGATGCAGGCTCGCCAGCGTCGGACTCAACATTGGGTCCCACATCGGGTTTAAATGCCGATGGTCAGCACGACCATATCCGCGACAGCGTGATCCCCACCTTTATTCACTACAATATTCCACTGTTAGTATTTGGCTGGATTGCCGCCATGGTGCTCTAAGCGTAGGAAAGACATATAGACATAAGCAAAAGCGTGGTAATGCCACGCTTTTTTATGATAGGGATTTAAGCATTGAGTATTAGAACGTTACCGCAAAACATCATTTTCATCATCGGATCTTTTTTGTGTCTTATCCGCGTATAACGCCTTATCTGCCGCCAGAAATACCGCCTCAAAGGATGGACAATCCATTGAATCTGCGACACCGCAAGAAACAGTTAGCATATTTAAAAAATGTCGCTGCCGAATGTTATCTTTAAGTCTATCCGCAAGTTGTTGTGCTTTATCAATAGGACAGTTGGCTAAAATCACTACAAACTCATCACCACCAGTGCGGATAATAATGTCGTTTTCTCGAAAAACGGCTCGCATCGCTTCGACAATTTGCATTATTGCCAAATCACCTAATTGATGACCATGGGTGTCGTTAATCGTTTTTATTTTATCGCCATCAATACAAATCACAGCATATTGAGACGCAGTTGCAGCCTTAAAAATAAGTGTTTCATAGATTTTTTTATTGTAGGTCTTCGTAAATGGATCCAACAGCATAGCTTCAGAAAATTGCTGACGCTCAGTACGTAACTGCTTGAGACGCATAAATTTAAGTTGGAAAATAATTGTTAAGCCCGACAGCAATAACCAAAGAGGCAAATATTGCATAAAAAACCTTAACGTACTGATTTTGTATGTTAAAACACTCTGATTATCTAAGTGATTACTCATAGCATAAAACAGAAAGTTGGGCGTGATCCGTGTCCAAAAACTATCTCCGCTAATGACAATCTCAGTGCCATAAGCCGAGTTCTGAGTTTCAAACACTTTTCTTTGCATAAAATCCGTTGCCATAAATGATGTATCAGCAATCACATCTCCCCAAAGATGCTCAGGCGCATGTGAGGATGAAATGGGCGCCGCCATAGAAAGAATAATGTTTCCCGTTACTTCATCACGATAAGGAACGGACAGCACAATATCATCAACTAAGGAGTCAGCAGAGGCATCCTTACTGCAATAATGCAGCCGTTGGCAAAACTCATTGGTGAAAGAATTTTCGTGTATTAAGCGACTTTTCACCTCATCAGGAATCGTGGAGGCAAAATATAGCGCATTACTTTTGTATAGACCGATATATATAAACGCACTTCTGACGGGATTCTTATTATTTGAATATAAATAGTCAAAATAGCGCAGGATCAGCTCTTCTTCTGGTGATAAAGCACCGCCTGAAGGCAATAATAAGCGGGAGGAATCAAGCTTAAATGGTGTAAGTAGCGCACTATCAAAATCAATAATATCGTGTAAAGATAAACTCTTACCAAGCAACTCTAAATAACTTGGCACCACGTGTTTCGCCCGTACAAATTTGACAAATGCCCTGTGTTCTTTCTCTATTCGCAGGGGTAAAAGGATCAGCAGTAACACAACAAATATCAAGGTAGCCAATGAACAAGATTGGCGAACAAGTGACCAACTTAGTTTTGAAACCATCATAATCCCCGATGATGACCTGAGTTAAATCGATTTATTGCAAACCTACTGCGCCGCGCAAAACGCATTCTGTCAAAAATTAATCTTATCGTTAACTGTAGAACGAGTCGGCAAAAATGGAATCATAAAAAACAAAAAGGGAGCCTAAGCCCCCTTGTCAAATCGAGATAGCATTTAAGCCATCAGAACATTATTTCGTCCCAAAAATCTTATCGCCCGCATCACCTAAACCAGGCAGGATATAGCCCTTCTCGTTTAAGCATCTGTCGATTGCGGCAGTATACAGCTCAACATCCGGGTGAGCCGCTTCAAGGGCTTTGAGTCCTTCGGGCGCGGCAACTAACACTAAGGCTTTAATTGACGTGCAACCGCGTTTTTTCAGCAGGTCGATAGTCGCAATCATCGAGCCACCAGTTGCCAGCATGGGGTCAACGATCAGCGCGATACGCTCGTTCATGTCGCTGGCCAGCTTTTCAAAATATGGCACAGGTTCTAGGGTTTCTTCGTCGCGGTAGATACCCACAACCGAAATACGCGCACTTGGAATATGCTCAAGTACACCGTCCATCATGCCTAAACCCGCACGCAAGATAGGCACAACAGTCACTTTCTTGCCTTTGATCTGATCCACATCTACCGGACCATTCCAGCCTTCAATCGTAACAGTTTCGGTTTCGAAATCTGCGGTAGCTTCATAGGTTAACAAGCTGCCGACTTCAGCGGCTAGCTCACGGAAACGTTTAGTGCTAATGTCACCTTCACGCATTAAGCCGATTTTGTGACGCACTAACGGGTGTTTAACCTCGACAACTTTCATTTTTCTCTCCTACTATTGTTCGCGAATTATCTTAGGCAAATTTTTCAGATTTTAGATGATTTGTTTATTGGGTAAAACATAAAGTTTTTCCATTCGGACTAATCGTGAGCAATATCGCAAGAATTATTGCTTATCGCTTAAGATACGCCCACTAACACACTATTTTATGACCAATCACTAGATTGAAAATGTGAAATATCCCCCTGTGAAGCTAAAAAAACTTCAGAGATACTGATAAATCCAAATCATGACTTTCGACCCCTAGCACAAGCTGATAGAATACCGCCGCATAAAAATCCAATAACGATGTACCCGAGAGGATCCTCCGTGAGCACTCCTACCCCACTGAGCTATAAAGACGCTGGCGTTGATATTGATGCTGGTAATGCACTGGTAAATAACATTAAAGCGGCTGTTAAACGTACCCGTCGTCCAGAGGTAATGGGCAACTTAGGTGGTTTTGGCGCATTGTGTGAATTACCCACTAAATACAAGCAACCTGTTTTAGTGTCAGGCACCGATGGTGTTGGTACTAAATTGCGTTTAGCTATCGATTACAAAAAACACGACACCGTCGGTATCGACTTAGTGGCCATGTGTGTGAACGATTTGATCGTTCAAGGCGCTGAGCCATTGTTTTTCCTCGATTACTACGCAACAGGCAAGCTCGATGTTGAAACAGCAACTTCTGTTGTTAACGGCATCGGTGAAGGTTGTTTCCAATCTGGTTGTGCGTTAATCGGCGGCGAAACCGCTGAAATGCCAGGCATGTATGAAGGTGAAGATTACGACCTCGCAGGTTTCTGTGTGGGCGTGGTTGAAAAGGCCGACATCATTGACGGGAGTAAAGTGGCCGCGGGTGATGCACTGATCGCCTTAGCTTCAAGTGGTCCTCATTCAAATGGCTATTCATTAATTCGTAAAGTATTAGAAGTCAGCCAAGCGGACCCTCAACAGGATCTCAATGGCAAGCCATTGATCCAACATCTGTTAGAACCAACCAAAATTTACGTTAAATCATTGCTCAAGCTGATTGAAGCATCAGACGTGCACGCAATGGCACACATCACTGGCGGCGGTTTCTGGGAGAACATTCCTCGCGTACTGCCTGAAAACTGCAAAGCCGTTATCCAAGGTGATTCATGGCAATGGCCAGCTGTTTTCAATTGGTTAATGGAAAACGGTAACATTGCAGAATATGAAATGTACCGCACCTTTAACTGTGGTGTAGGCATGATCGTTGCGCTGCCAGCCGATAAAGTGGATGCCGCACTTGCGCTGCTTGCAGCGGAAGGCGAACAAGCATGGCTTATCGGTGCTATCGCTGCTCGCGAAGGTAATGAAGAGCAAGTGGAGATCCTGTAATGCCCCAAAGCTGTCGTGTAGTTGTATTAATTTCCGGAAATGGCAGTAATCTGCAAGCCGTTATCGACGGTTGTGACGATAATTTGCAAGCCGAAGTTGTCGGAGTGATCAGTAATAAACCCGATGCCTACGGCCTAGTTCGTGCCCATCATAGTGAAATTGATACCAGCTGCGTGATTGCTCGCACAGGTGAATCTCGCTCTGATTACGATGCACGGTTAATGGCTGCAATTGAACAATACCAACCGGATTTAATCGTGTTGGCTGGATTTATGCGCATTCTAACTGATGAATTCGTGAATCATTATTTAGGTCGCATGATCAATATCCACCCTTCATTGCTGCCCAAATTTACCGGATTACACACCCACCAACGTGCCATTGATGCCAAAGAAACAGAACATGGCGCAAGTGTGCATTTTGTTACCCCAGCGCTAGATGCTGGTCCGGTGATTTTACAGGCGAAAGTCCCAGTTTATGAAGACGATACCGCAGAGATGCTCGCTGCGCGTGTCCACGAGCAAGAGCATGCTATTTACCCCCTAGTGGTGAAATGGTTTAGCCATCAACGCCTAAAAATGCAAGACGGCCAAGCCTATCTTGATGGCACGCTCATCGGACCTAATGGTTACGCACCCGATTAATCTCTGAATATTTGAAGAAGAGACCTTAAAGGTCTCTTTTTTTTGGGCTATGACATACAAAACCATTGTTTTATGGACTAATGTGGCATTAGATAAGCTAACGAAAAGTGATTTTGTTCGGCATAAAAGAGATTATTAGATGAAAAATATTATCTGCGATATCGATGGTGTACTCCTGCACGACAATAAGCTGATCCCCGGCAGCGATAAATTTATCCAGCGCATTCTCGAGCAAGGCAACCCCCTCGTCATCCTCACAAACTATCCGGTACAAACGGGCAAAGATCTACAAAATCGCCTCAGCGCCGCTGGAATGGATATTCCCGAAGAATGTTTTTACACCTCTGCTATGGCTACCGCTGACTTTTTAAAGCACCAAGAGGGCAGTAAAGCCTTTGTTATCGGTGAAGGCGCCCTCACCCATGAGCTCTACAAGGCTGGTTTTACCATTACCGACATTAACCCCGACTTCGTGATTGTCGGTGAAACCCGCTCCTATAACTGGGATATGATCCATAAGGCCGCCGGATTTGTCGCCCGTGGCGCCCGTTTTATCGCCACCAACCCCGACACTCACGGCCCCGCTTACAGTCCAGCCTGCGGCGCCCTGTGTTCACCGATTGAGCGTATTACCGGCAAAAAGCCTTTCTACGTCGGTAAACCGAGTTCATGGATTATCCGCTCGGCGCTCAATCATATTGACGGTCACTCCGAAAATACCGTGATCATCGGCGACAATATGCGCACCGATATCTTGGCGGGCTTCCAAGCCGGACTTGAGACCATTCTGGTTACCAGCGGCGTAAGTAAGCTTGAAGATATCGATAAAGAACCTTTCCGCCCAAATCATGTTTTCGCCTGCGCGGGCGATATCGATGTCGTTTAAGCATCAAACTGCCAGCTTCTCAGCACCTTAGCGTGCTGAGAAACACCACTGACCTTAACATTAAGTAACATATTTGCCGTTGGACTTCCCTTGTACCCCATTGTCGCTTGATTCATGATAAGGCACGACATCCCCCTTTGATATTCGCGTTAAACACGCCCTAAAAATAACAGTAGGATCAACCTATGCGACGTTTGTATCCGTTTTGTGCACTAGCCTTGCTCAGTGCCTGTAGCCCCAACTCGGCCCAGCCCGATGCCAACAGTAGTGCCGCACTGAAACCCGTGCAAATGAATGAAGCACGTTTTAGAGACGATATTAAAAACCTGTCTTCCGATGAGTTTGAAGGCCGCGCCCCAACCACTCAGGGTGAAAAACTCACCTTGGATTATTTATCCAAGGCCTTTGCAGAGATGGGACTTAAAGGTGCTTACCAAGGTAGCTTTTTACAACCTGTGCCTATGGTGAGCTATACCGCCGATGAAGCACAGCAAGTCACGCTAGCAGGATTACCCTTTAAATACCGTCAAGATCTGGTGCTCAGTAGTCGCCATGATAACGGTGGTATTAACATTGAAAACGCGCCATTGGTATTTGTTGGCTACGGTGTTAATGCACCTGAATATGGCTGGAATGATTACCAAGATGTGGATATGAAAGGTAAAATCGCAGTCATCTTAGTGAACGATCCCGGTTTTGCCCGCCCAGACTCAGGCAAATTTAATGGCAAAGCGATGACCTACTACGGCCGCTGGAGTTATAAATTTGAAGAAGCTAGCCGCCAAGGCGCACTCGGCGCGCTGCTGATCCACGATACTGAGCCTGCATCTTATCCTTGGTCTGTTGTCGAAAACAGTTGGACGGGGCCACAACAGGATTTAGTGCACAGCAAAGCTGAGCAGGATAGCCGCGTCCAAGTTGAAGGTTGGTTAACCTTAGATACCGCCACAAAACTGTTTGAAAAGGCTGGCCTATCACTTCCAACTCTCATGGCTCGCGCTGCCGATAGCCCAATTAGCTTATCCCTAGAGCAAACGGCCAGCATCGCCTTTAAAAACAAAGCGGAATATGCCAACAGCTATAACGTCGTCGCCACCCTTCCTGGCACCAAGCAAGTAGATGAGCAAATTCTGTTTACTGGCCACTGGGACCATATTGGCAAAGATGACAGTAAAGAAGGCGATAAAATTTACAACGGTGCCATGGACAACGCATCGGGCATTGCGGGCATTTTAGAAATCGCCAGACAACTGGCTGATAACGCTAAACAGGGCCACGGCTTAGCTCGCTCGGTGACCTTTATCGCTACCACGGGTGAAGAACAAGGGTTGCTTGGCTCACGTTATTATGCCGCTAATCCTATCTACCCCATTGATAAAACCGTGGCAGTGCTAAACCTAGATAGCACCAATATCTATGGAAAAACCAAGGACCTCACTATCGTCGGTAAAGGCAAGTCCGAGCTTGAAAACTACTTAATCGATGCCGCCAAACAGCAAAACCGCATTGCTTTGGGTGAAAAGAATCCTGCATCGGGCGGTTTCTTCCGCTCTGACCACTTCAGCTTCGCTAAACTCGGCGTTCCTGCGGTTTTTGCCGGTGGCGGTAGTGAGCCAATCGATGTGGCAACCGCGGACTATAAGACCCAAATGCAGGCGACCATGAAGGGCTGCTACCACAATGTCTGCGATGAATACCATGAAGACTGGGATTTGAGTGGTGCGATTCAAGATCTGGAAATTTACTATCAAGTGACTCGCAGCTTAGGCAACAGCCAAGATTGGCCAGGCTACTATCAAGGTACTGAGTTTAACAGCCTGCGTCCCGCCAAAACAGAACTTGCCACGACCGCAAAGTAAGCGGCTTAAGCAAAGGGATTAATCGCTAAAAAATCTAATAAGGCACCTTGAAGGGTGCCTTATTATGTTATGAGTATTTTATGAGCCGCCCCACTTTACGCTCACTGTTGACCTTGACTGTAGCAACACGGGCAATAACTGCCGATATGCTGCTTATAAAATCAGCGATTATGACGCTTGGATAACTATCTTGCTCACATTTATCATGATTTTCTCAAAAACGGATTTTCTTGAGTGAACATTATGTATTTGCCAATATCCCGCCTAGCAATCAACACAAAAAAACACTTTGTGTATAAAAAAGCGAAACTAATTAAACAAACTTCAATTAAAACCATTTTCAATATAGATTAAACTCACCAAAAACACCTAAAAACGAACAAATCATCAAAAATAATATTTGGCAAAATCCCGAATCGCTGGCACATTGATACTCAATTGAGACATCCTCAAATGAAATACAGCGGTTTAGGAGTTGCATTATGTGTTCGATTTTTTCAATTTTAGATATTCAATCCGATGCGAAAGAGCTACGCCAAGTGGCACTAGAAATGTCCAAACTGATGCGCCATCGCGGCCCCGATTGGTCAGGCATTTACGCCAGCGATAAAGCGATTTTGGCCCACGAACGCTTGGCCATTGTCGATATTGAACATGGCGCGCAGCCACTGCTAACCGAAGATGGCAGCCTTATCCTCGCGGTCAACGGTGAAATCTATAACCACAAAGAACTCAAAGCCCAACTCGGCGATAAATACAGCTATCAAACCAACTCAGATTGCGAAGTCATTCTGGCGTTGTATCAGGAATATGGCACTGAATTTCTTGATAAATTAAACGGTATTTTCGCCTTCGTACTCTACGACAAAGCCAAAGACGCCTACCTAATCGGCCGCGATCATATGGGTATCATTCCGCTCTACACGGGTCGAGATGCGGCAGGTAACTTCTATGTCGCCTCCGAAATGAAAGCACTGATGCCAGTGTGTAAAACGGTGGAAGAATTCCAGCCGGGCCAATACTTATACTCAAGCGATGCTGCGGCAGTGAAATACTACACCCGCGATTGGCAACAGTATGATGCAGTTAAAGATAACGGCGCCAGCCAAGAAGAACTGCGTGAAGCTCTAGAAGCCGCAGTAAAACGTCAATTGATGTCCGATGTACCTTACGGAGTATTACTCTCCGGTGGTTTAGACTCATCGGTGATCTCGGCTATCACCCAGACATTTGCCAAACGCCGCATCGAAGATGACGGTGAAACGGGCGCTTGGTGGCCGCAGCTACACTCCTTTGCTGTCGGTTTAAAAGGCGCTCCGGATTTAATCGCGGCCAAAAAGGTTGCTGATGCCATTGGAACGATTCACCATGAGATCAACTTTACCTTCCAAGAAGGGCTAGATGCGATTAAAGAGGTCATCTACCACTTAGAAACCTATGATGTCACCACCATTCGTGCTGCCACACCCATGTATCTGATGGCGCGTAAAATCAAGGCGATGGGGATCAAAATGGTGTTATCGGGTGAAGGTGCCGATGAACTCTTTGGCGGTTACTTGTACTTCCATAAGGCGCCAAACGCGCAGGCCTTCCATGAGGAACTCGTGCGTAAACTGGATAAACTGCATCTATTCGACTGTCTGCGTGCCAACAAAGCCATGGCGGCGTGGGGATTGGAAGCCCGTGTGCCTTTCCTCGATAAGGAATTTATGGATGTGGCAATGCGCATTAATCCTGAAGCAAAAATGTCTAAGGATGGCCGGATTGAGAAACACATTCTGCGCCAAGCCTTTGAACATAAATTACCTAAAGAAGTCGCCTGGCGCCAAAAGGAACAATTCAGCGATGGCGTAGGCTACTCTTGGATTGATGGCTTAAAAGCCCATGCCGCAGAACAGGTCGACGATTTGCAACTGGCCAACGCGAAGTTCCGCTTCCCGTATAACACGCCAGAAACCAAAGAGGCTTACTTCTATCGCTGTTTCTTTGAAGAGCATTATCCATTGCCAAGTGCTGCCGAAACGGTTCCTGGTGGCAAGTCGGTCGCCTGCTCTACCCCAGAAGCACTGGCGTGGGATGAAAGTTTACGGGGTATTATCGACCCATCAGGCCGCGCCGTGCGCTCAGTGCATGCCGCCAGTTATTAACCACTGATATTCATCCTAATAATAAAGCCACCTCGGGTGGCTTTATTACCTTTAACGCTTTGCCCAATTCATTTAGCTTTGCCAAGCAAGCTAAAATACGGCCGAGCAATAATACCTTGAGTGATTCAAGAAGAAGCGAACCAATGACCTAGGCCGATATTGCCAATGGTAAAACTGGCGTCACATCTTTAACCTTGGCAATTTGCCCAGAAGACTTAGCAAGAAACGCCTTCCCCGCCTTTATCCCTTGCAGGTAATCAATCCGTAAATCCGTATCTGTGCTACCTAACAGCTTACTCTGTAATGGTGACTTCGCAAAAATCTGCACAATTTCAACATCATCGGGAGGATTGGCAATAAAGTCTAGCTCGGCCTGATAGGCCTCTTCATGCTGCACTAAGTAATCAATGGTCTTAGGGCAAAAACCTGAGACGCAGATCCACGACTTGAGTTTATGTACCCAAGCGGATTGGGCTTGAAAATCCTCATTCACCGTTCTGACCACCACAATTTTACGGGCGCCGCGTCGATACGCCTCACGCACAGGTAGCGGCGCAGCTAAACCGCCATCGAGATAAAAATCCTGCTCTGGCTCAGCCATAACTTCGGCATGATTAGCAGATTCAATCGCTAACCAAGGTGTTAACTTCACCCCTTGTTTATATAAAAAAGGCAATGCGCTAGAGGCTTTAAGTAGTTCACGCCAGTGTTCGTGGTTGGTTGGGCTCAAGAAATACCCTTGGCGATCGCTGACTCGCGTGGTGGTGATAAGAAGTTCTCGCCCACGGAGGGATTGACTCGCCGCGGCTAAATCTAGCTTAAAGCTTCCACGTTGAATCTGGTCAAAATACCAGTCGAGATCGATCACATTGGCGCCAATCAGACCTCGTCCTAATTGATAGAAGCGTTTATGACGCGTTAAGCCACGGATAAGTTTTTTAGCGTATCCCTTTTGCCTAGCTAAGAAACTCGTCAAGTTTTGTGAGCCAGCGGAGGTACCAATCAATAAATCGAAAGGGTCGAACTCCGCATCAAGCCAAGCATCGAGTACGCCTGCGGTAAAAATACCGCGCTGACCACCACCCTCTGCAATTAACGCCACTTTAGGCGCGGTAACAGATTGAGAAGCTGAGGATAAATGGTTAATCGGCGGCATAACTGACCTTATCGCAATGGAGAATAGATAAGCCCAGTCTAAACAAAGAAAGTCATAGTAAAAAACGGATAGAATCTATTGTTGTAATCGATAAATAAATATAAGAAGCGTTTTGCGTGAATTAAAGCACTTTAGCAACGATGCAATACTCGCATACATAGTTAAAAGCTATAGGTAACGTTGCTTGTAGATAAATCTAAGCCCGCGAATCGTCACGCTGGCTTAGATTGCACTTGGTTTCTTAACGTTAGAACTTATGGCTCAGTTCAAGCGTGATATTGCGCGGCTCGCCAGGGAAATGGCCATTGCGCTCACTAAATCCGCTAACAGCATATTCCTTATCGAAGATATTCTTCAGATTTACGCGCACTTGGGTTTGGTCCCACTGAGTCGTCCAGCTCATATCAAACACCGTATGGGGTTTTACCGTTTGACCATTGAGGCTAAATTGCTCGCCCACATAGTCCATCCCAAAAGCAATGGCGGAATCAATCACTTGAATATCGTAGCGCGTCCATAGCCCTGCTTGATGGCGCGGCGCATTGGCAAAGTGTTTGCCGTCGCCAAAGGTGTTGGTTAGGCTGTCGTTGGTCACGCCCTTGATCACTTCCGTATCGTTATAGGCATAGTTAGCCGTTACGGTAAGGTTATCCGTAAGATCCCCCACCAGCGTAAATTCCACCCCTTGGCTACGTACTTCGCCAAAATTAACTAAATTCGGAATACCATCGTCATCCCCAGTATCTAAAGGGTTAGCCTGGGCCACATTTTGTTTTTCAATGCGATAGAGTGCAAGCGTGGTCATAAACTGGCCATCGAGCCACTCGTTTTTCATCCCAAGCTCTATTTGATTACCAGTTTCGGGATCGAGTGCGCCGTCACTTTTGATGCTCTCTTGATCAGACAATGCTGCCGGATTGAAACTCTCTGAGTAGTTCAAGTAGAAAGACATCGCATCGATTGGACGATAATTCAATCCAGCCCTTGGGGTAATGGCATTATCGCTAAAGGAGAATCCGGTCTTTTTATCGTAATCATCAAACTGGCTAAAGCGTAGACCCGCAATTAAAGACCACTGCTCGTTGAAATGCAGATGCTCTTGCAAATAGAGGCCAAAACGGTTGGCACGGGTACCGTCGGTATCCATGTCTTTTAACTGATAAGCACTTGGGTTTGTTTCACCGTAATTCAGCTCAAAGATATTCAGATTACCCACGCCTTCCTTACTGGTCGCCAACTTGTAACGGTACTCGGTTTCGACATAGTGATAATCACCACCAAACAGGAACTCATGCTCAAAACCTAAGGCATTAAAACGATAGACAAAATCATTGGTTAAACTGATTTCGTCATTGGCACGGGATTGGACACGATATTCACGTTTGATCGTACCATCGGCACTGTTTGCCTTGCCATCACCATTCACATCGACCCAACCACGGGATTCGTGATATTGCTGATCGGATTCATTATTCAGGTAACGAATTTGAGTTTTTACCGAAAAATCATCACTAAATTGATGATCGAGAATCGCTTGCAGCACCAAGGCATCCATTTTCTGGAAATCGCTTTTCTCGTTGGCATTGTAGGAAGGATCGACAAGGAAATTACCCGCATCATCCACGGGTACACCACGGAGTCGATTGCCACCCAAATCCTGCCTTATCAGATCGAAGGTGGTGGTGACCTTGGTATCTTCACTGATTTCATAGAGTAAACCACCTGCCACTTCGGCATTTAAGCTATCGGCATTGTTACGAAAGCTATCTTCCTGCTGATAGTAGCCCCCCAATCGATAGGCTAAATCCTCAGTTAAACCGCCAGTGAAATCCAGCGAGCCGCCCATCATATCGTAGCTACCCGTGCTTAGGGTGAGATCTTTACGCTCGACAAAGGTCGGTTTCTTCGTCACATAGTTAATCATTCCGCCGGGTTCACCGCCGCCATAGAGTGCCGATGCAGGGCCTTTTAATACTTCAACCCGCTGTACGTTGAACAGTTGTGGCACCGAAAATCCCGAATACGGGTCGCCACGTACACCATCGTAAAACACGTTGGCATCATCGCGAAAGCCACGAAAGGTCACGCCGGAATAGCTAAATTCACTCACACCGGCAATGGAGCGGTATAAGTCAGTGATGTTACGAGCGGCTTGATCGTCAATCAGTTGCTCGGTCAGTACTTGTACTGACTGCGGCAATTCCATCACATTGATTGCCGTTTTAGTGCCGATTTCAGTCTCTTTATCAACATACATTTGCATGGCGCGACCACGCACGACAATTCGCTCTGGCGCCTTAGTCTCAGCTTGTGTGCTGGCTTGCGCTTCGGCCTGTGTGTTGGTTTGCATAGCAACTTGTGCCGTTGAAGCACTTTCTTGCTCGGGTTTACTCTCTTGAGCGTTAGGCGCAGCCGCAAAGACCAAATGCGGCATCAGGGCAAGCGTTAGTATTGAATAGGCAAAACGTGATTTCACAAAGTCCCCCAACCTTGAGCAAACCTGTGGTTTACCCATGTCATCTAAAATGTGCCGTCATTATAAAGTTTGACTGATAGATGACAATAATTCTCATTTAAATTTACATCGGTCAGGATTTGTAACAATTGTAAAGAGAGTCTACTCGTTATGTGTGGATATAGCGGCATGGCTCTTAGTGCATAGCACTTACTAAATGGCGCTTAATGAAAGCCATCTCCAATAAAAAAGCCAGCATCACTTTGCTGGCTCATTGTTGTTTTTTACTGGATATAACACTGCGGATGTAAATACTTAAAAAATAGTTTCATCAAGCGTGGTTAGCATCTCACTCGCCAGCTCCAACTGTTTACGCAGGCTGCGGCTTTGCACGGCCCAATACGCCATATAAAAGTCCGCCGTTTTCAGTTTAGCCTGGTAAAACTCCGCCTCTTGCGTGCCATTTGCGAGCGCAGTTAGTGCAATCTTGGCCATACGCGCCCACATCCATGCCAGAGCCGTAATGCCAAATAACTCCAGATACGCCATCGATGCCGCGCCGATAATGTCGGGATTGCTTGCTGCATGGCTCGCTAAATAACCACTCGCCTTTTGTAAATCGGTGGCGCAATCCATTAGCCCACTCACGTAGGGCTGCATTTGCGCATCTTTGCCCTGTGATTGAATAAATTCGGTAACAAGCACAGACCATTGCTGCATAGCCGCACCACGGTCACTCAGCAGTTTACGGCCAACTAAATCGAGCGCCTGAATACCGTTTGTACCTTCATAAATCAGTGCAATACGGCTATCACGCACAAATTGCTCCATCCCCCACTCGTGAATATAGCCATGGCCACCAAACACTTGCTGCGCATCCACGCAGGCATTAAAGCCTCGATTAGTGATAAAGCCTTTCACCACAGGCGTAAACAAGGCCGCTAATTGCGAGGCCGCTTTGGCTTTTGCAGGATCGCTATGGCGCTCTGCCTCATCGAGCCACAACGCCTGCTGGCCAACGAGTGCACGGGCACCTTCATTAAAGGCTTTTTGCGATAACAACATCCGGCGCACATCACCGTGTACCAAAATCGGGTCGGCAACTTTTTCAGGCGCTTTAGCGCCACTAATGGCGCGGCTCTGCAATCTGTCCTTTGCGTAGGCTAAGGCATTTTGATAGGCGATTTCGGAGACGCCTAATCCCTGCATTCCAACCCCCAAACGCGCTTGGTTCATCATGGTAAACATGGCGCGCAGCCCTTGGTGGGGTTCTCCCACTAACTCACCGAGTGCCCCCTCAAATACCATCACACAGGTTGAGTTACCGTGGATGCCCATTTTATGCTCAAGCCCACTGGCATAGAGGCTGTTCGCCTCACCTAAACTGCCATCACTGTTCACTAACACTTTGGGCACAGCAAACAGCGAAATGCCCTTAACCCCTTCGGGCGCATCGGGCAAGCGTGCTAACACTAAGTGCACTATGTTATCGGTAAATTGATGGTCGCCCGAAGAGATAAAAATCTTCTCACCAGTGATCGCAAAGTAGCCGTCCGCCGCAGGCACGGCCTTAGTACGCAATAGTGCTAAGTCGGTTCCGGCATGGGATTCGGTGAGGTTCATGGTGCCAGTCCATTCACCACTCACTAATTTCGCTAGATACTTCTGTTTAAGTGCCTCACTGCCGTGGACATGAATGGCCGCATAGGCGCCGTGGGTAAGGCCGGGATACATGGCAAAGGCCATGTTAGTCGAGGTTTGCATCTCGGTGGCGAAAATCCCGACTACTTCGGGCAGTCCTTGGCCACCGTAGGCGGGATCGCAGGTCAGTGTCGGCCAACCATTGTCGACAAATTGCTGATAGGCGTCGGCAAAACCTTCGGGGGTAACCACTTTACCATCCACGAGTTTGCAGCCCTGCACATCCCCCACGCTATTTAACGGCAACATCACCTCAGTACTGAAATCCGCCATACCCTGTAGGATGGCATCAACCAGATCGGGGTCGATTTCATCGAAGCCTTTTAGGGCATCTTGCTGATAAATATGCAACATTTCATCGAGGATAAATTGATAGTCACGCAGTGGTGCTTGATAGACTGGCATAATCGCTTCCCTTTCTTGTTTTATGGCAATGGACTAAGTGCTCTGACCACTTTAGCTAAATCTGTTGAAAAAGGAAGCATCTGAGCCTCTGTGCAGTGACTTTTGTTTGCACAATCGAACAGCAAAACCGTAAATTGATCGCAACAAAGGCTTATGCTCAAGTGCAAAAGTTTGTAAGCTAAGTGTCTGTATTGCTGATACGTCATCAGGTTGAGGATATTGTTACTATGGGTTCTGTTACCACCAAAAAACACGCAAACGGGCTCGATTATGTCGAAGTGAACACTGCGTTATGCCAAGCAAGGATTTTTTTACAGGGCGCGCAAATCGATCATTTTCAACCCGTAGGTAAGCCCCCCTTGTTATGGGTGTCTTCAGCGGATGACTATCAACCCGGTAATGGGATCCGTGGCGGAGTGCCCGTCTGCTGGCCTTGGTTTGGTATGAGCAATCAAGCTAATTTCCCGCAACATGGTTTTGCCCGCACCCGAATTTGGACACTCGAGTCGGTTGAGATGCGTAATCAACTGGTGGATTTACGTTTTAGCTTAGCCATCAGCGAAGAAGATAAGATCTTTTGGCCGCACCATACCCAAGTCAACGTATTCTTTACCTTAGGTGAAACCTTAAGTATCAGCTTAGTTAACACTAACCTTGGCGATGTACCGGTTACACTCACCCAAGCGTTACACAGCTATTTTCCGATTGAAGATATTCACCAGCTTAAAGCCACTGGTTTTAGCGGTGCTCAATATATTGAGTTTTCCGAAGGGCCTTACCCGCAAACGACGGATGACGTGCTATTTGACCGCGAAACCGACCGCGTTTACACCAACCTAGGTCCAGTACAACACTTACATACGCCCAAAGGTGTGATTGAAGTGAGCCGTGAAAATAGCCACTCGGCCGTGCTGTGGAACCCTTGGATTGAAAAATCGACCCGTCTTGCCCGCTTTAATGACGATGACTATCTCACCATGGTGTGTTTAGAGGCCGCCAATGTGCTTGAAGATAAATTAACGCTGGCTCCCGGCGAGAGTCACAGTTTAGTTACCCATATTCGCTGGGCAGACTAATCGGTCTTTATCACCTCATCAATGAAAAGCCCAGTGCATGACTGGGCTTTTTTATGCCATCAAATTCACGATGGTCATCTATTTGGCAATAACCGCCTACTTAGTGTTTTTCTCAAAACGGGCTAACAAGCTTGAGGTATCCCAGCGATTACCGCCCATGGCTTGAACTTCTGAGTAAAACTGATCCACAAGTGCGGTTAAGGGTAAGTGCGAGCCATTGCGGCGAGCTTCTTCTAGGGCAATGCCTAAATCCTTACGCATCCAATCGACGGCAAAACCAAAATCATAGCTTTGGCCCCACATGGTCTTGTAGCGATTTTCCATCTGCCAGCTTTGCGCCGCACCTTTACTGATCACTTCCACCACTTTTTCACCGTCAAGACCGGCCTTACGGGCAAATTGCAGCGCTTCGGCAAGGCCTTGAACCACACCTGCGATACAAATTTGGTTGACCATCTTAGTGAGTTGGCCGGCACCAACCTCACCTAAGCGCTCAGCGCAACGCGCAAACGCTTCGATAACGGGCTTAACACGCTCGAACACAGCTTGATCGCCCCCGACCATCACAGTCAGTACGCCATTTTCGGCACCAGCTTGGCCACCCGATACAGGCGCATCGAGAAAATCGACGCCTTTTTCGGCCAGCACTTTATGTAATTCACGGGCCACATCGGCTGAAGCCGTCGTATGGTCCACCAATACAGTGCCTTGAGCCATACCATGGATCAGGCCATCATTGCCTAATACCACTTCACGCAAGTCGTTATCGTTGCCTACGCAGGTAAAAACAATATCTTGGCCGATTGCCGCCTCTTTAGGCGTTGGGCAGCAGCGACCACCGTAGTTCTCGACCCAGGTTTGTGCCTTGGCAAAAGTGCGGTTATACACAGTAACCTCATGGCCCTTGTTGAGTAAGTGTCTTGCCATGGGGTAACCCATTACGCCTAAACCAATAAATGCGACTTTTGCCATGAGGAACTCCTTTAATTGATAAACAAGGTGAAACGTTTTACACCACACATTTGCACTGCGTTCATTTAACCTCACTGAATTAACACAATAGATTAACGACACACAGGATGCGCGCTTATGTTACTCCGAGAAAGACCCGACCCAAACTAAAAAAATGCGAGCAAGTGTTTCAACTTAAAAGGTCAATCTGTAGCTAAAACTGTGGCGGCAGTGTAGCACTCGATTAGGCGAGCGTCAGAGTAAAAATGCCCTTGGTAACAAACGCAGTGTTCGACAGAAACAACAAAGGCGCACAGAGGCGCCTTTGTTTTTATAACTAACCCAAATCACTTTTGTACGTGTGCTTCCATTTCGGCGCCAATTTTCTTGCGCATTTCCATTAAGCGCAGTGCGGAATCACGCAGATGAATATCATATTCAGTCTGCGGCACCCATTCAGGCACGGGTGTCGGTTGTCCGTTTTCATCCACGGCAACCATGATGACGATACAGTGAGTGGTGAGATGACGCTCAGAGACCTTAGGATCCCCTGCCCGCACATCAATACCGATGTGCATCGAGGTCTTACCGGTATAAATCACCTTAGCGCTGACTTCGACGATATTTCCCACGAGGATTGGCTGAACAAATCGAATTCCACCCGCATAGGCGGTAATACAATATTTACCACTCCAGCCCGCAGCACAGGCATAAGCCGCAAGGTCAATCCATTTCATCACAGCGCCACCGTGAACCTTACCACCAAAATTCACATCTGCGGGTTCTGACAAAAATCTCAGGGTAATTTGTCTATCGATACCAGCCATATAACCTCAACTTATTCAGCCTCTGTGGCTCAATGATTTTGCAATAAGTTGAGTTTACGATAGAAATGCGCAATAGCGTAAAGATAATTACGATTGTCCCAGTGAAGAGAACCGATTTAGCCAAAGTAACTTATCAACCCACAGGAGAGTAATAATCCCGGCAACGCCAGGCGATACAACCACAGCTGTAATTGACTGCTAACAAAGCGAGTGCCCTTGCCATAAGTGTAAACACCCAACCCAGCCAAAAACAGCCCAATCACTTCAAATCCCGATGACATATGGTTGCTGCCACCGACACTGATGGCGGTCACCAATAACGCGAACCACACCAACACATATGCCGCAATCGCAAAGGTGAAGGTCTTCATGCCGATATCCATATTAGGATGCCAAGCTTTGGATTCACCACGAATTAATTCGGTCAAATTTGCGGTTACGGCACCAACGATAGGCACAAGCGGGATCACCAGAGGGTTTAACATGACAGATTTCCTTTTAAATAGAATATGCCTGTCATTATCGGCGGCAAAGGGCATTAAACAAGCTTGATGAACAAAGGTTAACTATTTGGATATCAGCAGGTTAGAAAGTGATATCAGGCACAATTCGAGCATAAAAAAATGCGCCAGTAGGCGCATTTTTTATCGAGCTAACCGCTGTTTAGACTTTCTTAAACAGCAATGAACCGTTAGTGCCACCAAATCCGAAGGAGTTACACAGAGCATACTCTAACTTTACATCACGGGCAGTGTGCGCCACGAAGTCTAAATCACAGCCTTCATCTGGATTATCGAGGTTGATGGTCGGTGGTACGGCTTGATCGCGCAGCGCAAGCAGAGTGAAAATCGCTTCAACCGCACCCGCAGCGCCCAGCAAGTGACCCGTCATAGACTTAGTCGAGCTGACAAGCAGGTTGTAGGCATGATCGCCAAACACAGATTTCACCGCAGCCGCTTCAGCTTTATCACCCGCAGGCGTTGAAGTGCCGTGCGCATTGATATAACCAATTTTTTCAAATGGCAGCTTAGCATCATTCACTGCATTGACCATAGCGGCCGCAGCGCCCGCTCCATCACTTGGAGGCGATGTCATATGGAACGCATCACCACTCATACCAAAGCCGACGAGTTCACCATAAATGGTCGCACCGCGCGCCTTCGCGTGCTCGTATTCTTCCATCACCATCACACCCGCACCATCACCGATGACAAAACCATCACGGTCTTTATCCCATGGGCGACTGGCCGCCGTTGGGTCATCGTTACGGGTTGACAGCGCTTTGGCCGCACCAAAACCACCAACACCGAGTGGACAAGTCACATCTTCGGCGCCACCGGCAACCATTACGTCAGCATCGCCATAGGCAATAGTGCGCGCCGCAAAACCGATATTATGCACACCGGTAGTACAGGCGGTAGTGACGGCAAAGTTAGGGCCAGTCATACCGTACATAATCGATAAATGGCCGGCAATCATATTGATAATGGTGCTTGGCACGAAGAAAGGCGAAATTTTACGAGGGCCACCACTTAATAGCGCGCTGTGGTTTTGTTCAATCAACCACATACCGCCCATGCCAGCACCGATTGCGGTACCCACACGGCCAGGGTTTTCTTTGCTCATATCCAGACCTGAGTCTTGGATAGCTTGGATGCCCGCAGCCATACCATACTGAATAAAGAGGTCCATTTTGCGGGCGTCTTTTTTAGTTAAGTACTGCTCAACATCGAAATCTTTTACAGAACCACTGAAACGAGTGGTAAATTCGCTGGCATCAAATTTGGTTATGGGCGCAATCCCACTCTTACCCGAAAGCAGGGCTTTCCAAGTAGTGTCGACAGTATTGCCCACGGGCGTTACTAACCCTAAACCGGTTACCACTACACGACGTTTAGACACGGCAGTCACCTTTTGAATGCTAAATAGATTAAGTTATGACAGACAAATGCGGTTCTATCATTAAAATGTCTTCGCCAATCTGCGGCGAGCATCTCATGGATAAATTCAACACAGCTTCCAGAGACGATTGAATGGCACTATTGCAGAATTAGGCGGGGATAAAACAAAAACAGGCGGCATATTTGCCGCCTGTTCTCTAGAATTCAGAATTACTGATTCTTAGAAACGTAATCGATCGCTGCTTGAACAGTAGTGATCTTTTCAGCTTCTTCATCAGGGATCTCGGTATCAAACTCTTCTTCCAGAGCCATAACCAACTCAACAGTGTCCAGAGAATCTGCACCCAGATCGTCAACGAAAGATGCCGCTGGTTTAACGTCTTCTTCTTTAACGCCCAGTTGCTCTACAATGATTTTCTTTACACGTTCTTCGATGTTGCTCATTAGTTTTCTTTCCTATTCAAATTACGCACTTGCGTAAGATTGCGAGTAGTTTATTAGATTTGGCTGACAATGCAAGCTTAGTTTTCGTGGTCTAACCACGAAATTTAGCGACCAATTGATACAGATCACTACTCAGTTGCGACAGTATCCCTGCCATCCGCCCTTAAACCATGTACATTCCGCCATTCACATGCAAAGTCTCGCCTGTGATATAAGCGGCAGAGTCCGACGCCAAGAAGAGTACGGCATTGGCAATTTCTTGCGCTTGCCCTAATCGTTCCATCGGAACCTGAGACATGATAGCTTTTTGCTGATCTTCGGTCAGCTCATCAGTCATATCGGTCTGGATAAATCCAGGAGCGATAGCATTAACTGTAATTTGACGAGATGCAACCTCTCTTGCAAGAGATTTTGTAAATCCGATCAAACCAGCTTTTGCTGCCGAGTAGTTAACTTGACCTGCATTGCCCATAGTGCCTACCACTGAACCGATATTGATGATCCGGCCGAAACGCTTTTTCATCATGGTACGCATCACAGGTTTTGATAGTCTGAACAATGATGTCAGGTTGGTATCGATGATATCGTTCCATTCATCATCTTTCATTCGCATCAGCAAATTATCACGGGTGATACCCGCGTTGTTGACTAGAATATCAACATCACCCGCTTTTTCTTTGATCGAATCGAATAAATCGGTGACGGATTGACTATCGGTAACATTAAGCACTAAACCAAAACCTTTGTCACCCAGATATTCTTGAATTGCTGCGGCGCCCTTCTCACTTGTGGCAGTTCCAACCACAATCGCACCGGCTTCGACTAAGGTTTCGGCAATCGCACGGCCAATACCACGGCTCGCGCCTGTCACTAAGGCAACTTTGCCCGCTAAACTCAGATTGATACTCATACAAACTCCTTATTCAGTTAACGCGGCAAGAGATGCAACGTCATTAACTGCTTGGGCAGAAAGAGATTTATTAATGCGTTTCGCAAGACCTGTCAATACTTTACCAGGACCACACTCAACTAACTGGGTAATACCTTTTTCGGCCATTAATTCAACGGTTTCGCTCCAGCGTACAGGGCAATACAGTTGACGCACCAGTGCATCTTTAATGTCGGCAACCACAGTGGGTGATGCCACATCTACGTTATTAATAACGGTAATGGTCGGCGCATTAAACTGCACATCGTTTAACGCAAGAGCTAATTTATCAGCAGCAGGTTTCATTAATGCGCAGTGTGATGGCACGCTAACAGGCAAGGCTACCGCCATTTTGGCGCCCGCCGCTTTACAGGCCGCAGCGGCGCGTTCAACCGCATCTTTTTGACCGGCGATAACCACTTGGCCAGGGCTGTTGAAGTTAACTGGGCTTACCACTTCGCCTTGAGCGGCTTCAATACACGCATTAGCAATACCGTCATTATCTAGACCGATAATCGCGTACATAGCGCCAGTACCAGCGGGTACGGCTTGCTGCATCAATTGACCACGTAGCTCAACCAGTTTAATCGCATCTTTAAAGTCGATGACACCAGCACAAACTAATGCAGAATATTCACCTAGGCTGTGACCCGCTAACATCGCAGGCATAGATTTACCAGAGGCAACATAGGCACGCCAAATCGCCACACTTGCCGCTAATAAAGCAGGCTGAGTTTTATCGGTTTCATTTAAGGTTTCAACGGGGCCGTCTTGCACTAATGCCCACAAATCATACCCTAGCACCTCACTCGCTTCGGCAAAGGTTTGTCCCACTATTGGCTGTACAGCAGCCAGCTCGGCTAACATGCCTAGGGCCTGTGAACCTTGGCCTGGGAATACAAAAGCTACATTTTCCATATCAAATTACCTATGGCGAACTTAATTTATTGAACACTAAACCGTTATCTTGGACAGCTAACCAAGATAACGATGAGCAGGAATTTATTCGTATACAGATACGATTAAAAACGGACGAGCGCACTGCCCCACGCAAAACCAGCGCCAAAGGCTTCGAGCAGCAAGAGCTGACCACGTTGGATCCGACCATCACGCACAGCTTCATCCAGAGCAATAGGTACCGAAGCCGCCGAGGTATTACCATGCTTAGCAAGGGTTAACACCACTTTATCTAAGCTCATGTCTAGCTTTTTCGCCGTGGCATTAATAATGCGGAAGTTAGCCTGATGGGGAACCAACCAGTCGATTTCCGACTTATCGATATTATTCAGGCGCAAGGTTTCAGTCACGACATGGGATAACTGGGTCACCGCCACTTTAAAGACGTCATTGCCTTTCATCGTCATAAAACCAACCGCTTCAGAGGTTTCCCCCTGACGTGGTGGGAAAGCGCACTTAAGCAAATCGCCTTGACGACCATCGGCATAAATATGGGTTGAAATAATCCCGGGCTCATCGGAAGCACCGATAACCACCGCCCCCGCACCATCCCCAAACAGAATGATGGTGGTACGATCTTCCGGCTCACACAGACGGGATAAAACGTCAGCACCAATCACTAATACTTTTTTCGCGGTACCATTTTTAACGAATTGGTCCGCAACCGATAAGGCATACACAAAACCTGAACAAGCCGCCGCAATATCAAAGGCTGGAATGGTATGCACACCGAGCATGGCTTGGATTTCGCAGGCCGCGGCAGGGAATGCATTTGCCGCACTGGTTGTACCGCAAATGATCATATCTAAATCTGATGCCTCAATACCGGCCATCTCTAACGCATTTAATGCCGCCTGATAGCCCATCGTTGAGACAGTTTCGTCTTGCGCTGCAATGCGGCGCTCTGAAATACCAGTGCGTTCAACAATCCATTGGTCACTGGTTTCCACCATTTTTTCCAAATCTTGATTACTACGCACCTGCACCGGTAGGTAACTACCAGTTCCGAGAATTTTTGTATGCATAAGGAGGAATCAGTTATTTATATCTAAAAGAATCGACTCCAAACGATCTTTTATCATTTCGGGGAGTCGACGTTGCGCTTCAGTCACTGCCAAACTAATTGCTTGTAAATAGGCAGTTTCATCCGCATTTCCATGGCTCTTTACAACTATGCCGCGCAATCCTATCAGACTTGCACCATTATAGTGGTCGGGGTTCATCTGGCTGAGAACCGCCTGAATGCGGGGGGCGATGAGTTTTGCCAAAAAACGCACGAAGAAACCTTGAGTTAGGCCCCGTTTTAACTGATGTACCAATAGCTTGGCAATGCCTTCAGAGGTTTTGAGCGTGATGTTACCCACAAAACCATCACAAACGATCACATCAACATTCCCAGAATAGATTTCATCACCTTCAATAAAGCCGGTGTAATTAATCTGATCAGTGTTTTGCAGTATTTGTGCCGCTTGTTGAACCTGATCGTTGCCTTTGATTTCTTCTGTGCCCACATTAAGGAGTGCGACTTTAGGGCGGGATTTTTTATCCACGGCCTCACACAGTACTGAGCCCATCACGGCAAATTGGAATAGCGTTTCGGAATCGCAGGAAATATTGGCACCTAAATCCAATAAATAAACTGGCTTTTGCGTCACGGAGGGTAAACAACTGACCAATGCAGGTCTGTCCACGCCGGGCAAGGTTTTTAACAGCACCTTGGCCATCGCCATTAACGCGCCGGTATTTCCCGCACTCACACACGCAGCAGCACGTCCATCTCGCACCAGTTCAATTGATAAACGCATCGAACTATTTTTACGAGTGCGCAAAGCGTGCACGGGCCTGTCAGACATACTCACCACTTCATCGGTGTGGATGACTTCAATACGGGAGAGTAACTCTTGTTCTGCTTGGTGCAGATAGACATCTATTTCAGTCTTATCACCGACTAAAATGATTTTAAGGGAAGAATGAGATTTTAGTGCCCGCAAAGCTGCAGGCACTGTGACGTGGGGGCCATGATCGCCGCCCATCGCATCTAACGCGAGCGTCAGACTCGTCATTAGGAAACCAACAAATTACTTGTTGATTACCTTTTTACCGCGATAGAAACCATCAGCAGTCACGTTGTGACGCATATGGACTTCACCGCTGGTAGCGTCTACAGACAGCTGAGCAGTGCTCAGTGCGTCATGTGAACGGCGCATACCGCGCTTTGAACGAGATTTTTTATTCTGTTGTACAGCCATTGGCCCTGTCTCCTAGATTACTTGCTCTTCAGTTTTTCTAACACTGCAAACGGATTTGGACGCTCCTCTTGAGCGGGTTCGATCTCGCCTACAACTATATCCATTGACCCGATATTGCAATCAGTTTCTTCATGCATCGGGATGATGGGCATAGCGACTATCAATTCATCTTCGATCAATTGATGCAGACGTACTTCGCCAATCTCATTGCACTCAATTGGGTCATACGCATCCGGGAGCTCATCGATTTCTGCCTTAGTCCGGCATGGACCGAAGCAAAACTCGACCGTAACCTCAGTGGTAAATAATGTCATGCAACGTTGACAAACCAGAGTGAGCTCCGTCACAGCCTTCCCTTTCAGGTAGACTATCCCCTGCAAATCTACGCCACATTCAAGCGACACTGCCACATCGGAACAGTCGCCGGCACATAACTCATTTAATCTTTTCAATTGCTGCCCGGGCACAATCCCCTCATAGGTAGAACGGCTCGAGGCGGCGCGAATAGGATCAATTGAAACCGGTATCTTTACTGTTTGCATAAGGCGCGCATATTATAGTTTGAAAACGCTAGAGTCAAAGAAAAATTTCTTACTTAAGTCCCAGTTTGCAACTTAAGCGATTCTCTAGCCCCAACATTGAATTAATGGAAGCGAAATTTTACCCAAGCAGGGGGCGGCACACAAGCGTAAGCCGTCTAAAATAGCCGCATTCACCGAAAGAATCCTCAATTACCTTCCTAAAGTGACGGCTTCTGTTACCACTGCTTGCATTCAATCATCCAGATTGGCGACAATAAGTGAAGTTTTCTAATGGATTATTAATGATGACGCCCCAGTTAATCCTCGCCTCCACCTCCGTATATCGGCAAGCACTGCTGAACAAATTAGGCTTACCCTTTGAGTGCTGCGATCCCAAGGTTGATGAAACCTCACTGCCTAATGAGTCAGCGCAAGCCTTAGTACAACGATTAGCGCAGGCAAAAGCAGAAGCTGGTGCAAAATATTGTCCTGATGGTCTGATTATTGGCTCCGATCAGGTTGCCGTGATCGATGGCAAGATCATCGGTAAGCCATTAAATCGCGACAATGCGATTAAGCAGCTCAGTCAAGCCTCGGGGAAAGCCATTACCTTTTACACAGGTCTTGCGCTTTATAATGCTCAAACGGGTGAAATGAATGCCCAAGTTGAGCATTTTACAGTGCATTTTCGGCACCTTACAGCATCACAAATCAGTGCTTATGTGGATAAAGAGCAACCGTTTTACTGTGCAGGCAGTTTTAAAAGTGAAGGTTTAGGCATCGCACTCTTTAATCGTTTAGAAGGACGAGATCCTAATACGCTCGTGGGATTACCTTTAATCTTACTCACGGAAATGCTGCTCAGCCAAGGCATAGATGTATTAGCATAATGCTTATAAATGCTGAAGGAGCTGCTGCGGTGAATCAATCAATGCTATCGGCTTAGCTTGTCGTAATACCGCTTCACTATGGGCGCCGTAAGTCACACCGATGCTATCGATACCTGCGTTCTCTGCCATGGTTAAATCCAGTAAAGAGTCACCGACCATCAAAGCACGCTCAGGCTGAATGCCCAGCTCCTGCAATAGGCTGATGATCATCTCAGGATGGGGCTTACTCTGCGCTTCATCGGCGCAGCGGGAGGCAATAAAGTAATGCCCTAATCCAGATTGTTCCCATACGCGCACCAGACCAGCTCTCGCCTTCCCCGTCGCCACGGCTAACTGATAACCCTTTGCAGATAATGATTCGAGCAATTGTGGTGCTTGGTCGAAGATTGGCGTTGGCGTGGTATCAAGATGCAAATACTGCGTCTTAAACTCGGCGCGCATCGTGATGTAACACTCGTCAGTGCCAGTGCTGACAGTAGAAGCAGTAGACATATCCTCTTCAGGAAACGCCGATAATCGCTGTGATGAAGACAATAATCCGCAAGGAAACAACACTTGTAACGCCTGCGTCATCGACAAGCCAATCACATTACGAATATCCGCCTCAGCAGGAACAGGCAGCGCAAGTGCCCTAGCCATATTCTCAATGCAAATAATGATCTTGCCGATGGAATCCATCAAAGTGCCATCCCAATCAATAATCACTAAATCATATTTACGCAGGGTAGAATGGTTGGCAGCCTTCATGCTTCAAGGTTATCCACGGGTATATAGAGAGAGGAGCGGGAATTAAACCCGCTTTAACTTATTCAACAGTTGCTGCAGATTATCATCCAGTGGTGCAGAAACCCGCATCACTTCATCGTTTTCAGGATGGATAAACATTAATTCTGCAGCGTGTAAAAACAATCTACTCAAGCCAAGCGAGCGCATACTGTCATCGAAAGCTTGCTCACTGTACTTATCATCACAGGCAATGGGATGCCCGGCATATTGACAATGCACGCGAATTTGATGAGTACGTCCCGTGACAGGACTCGCCTGCACCAATGTACAACCTTGATAACGCTGCACAATTTTAAAACGCGTTTCTGATGGTTTGCCTTCTGCATTGACTCGCACAATGCGCTCACCGGATTTAAGTGTCAGCTTTAATAAAGGTTGTTTGACCACTTTATCCTGCGCCGACCACTCCCCCTTAACTAAAGCTAAGTAATCCTTCTGCATTTTTTTATAACGCAGTTGATCGTGCATATGTTTAAGCGCACTGCGTTTTTTAGCGACTAACAGTACGCCAGAGGTATCTTTATCAAGGCGATGAACCAACTCTAAAAACTTCTGTTGCGGACGTAAGGAGCGCAGCGCTTCAATCACACCATAATCAACACCACTGCCGCCATGAACCGCAATACCCGCAGGTTTATTGAGCACAATAAGATGATTATCTTCATGCAAAATACGATCTTCGAGTTGCGACACTTTGCTCAAGTTAGCCGAAGGCGCGGTCCGATTATCAGACTCAGCCATTCTCACGGGTGGCACACGTACCACATCACCAATTTGTAATTTATATTCTGGCTTAATGCGCTTCTTATTCACCCGTACTTCGCCCTTACGGACGATACGATAAATCATGCTCTTAGGTACACCTTTGAGCGCTGTGATTAAAAAATTATCAATTCGTTGGTCGAGGTGGTCTTCGTCAATAGTGATCAACTGCACCTGTTGCTGTGGAGATTCTGTATTCATGATGTGCCATCTACTTATAACGGCGGCCATTGTACAACAACTCACAAGAATTGTGCCTTTCCATTGCTGAATTTTTTGATTATTGCTATATTTCACCAGCGATTAGGGATAAGCCGTGAATAAAGTGTTCACAAACTCCCTGTCCCAAGTGAAAAGTTTTATAGATCAAAAAAGATTTTCTTGATAGCAAATCATTGATTTGCAAATCGTATACTGAGTAAAAATACCACAAATGCGTTTTTTACGATTAAATCGAGAATCTCACCTTACTTTATCAAGGTTTATCTAAAGCTTTTCTCACCGATTTCGAAATATATTTTAACTTGTCGTCAGACAAACCGATTCGACTTGGGCATTACCGGAACGAAATTAAAGAATTTATGGGGTTGGTTGATGTTTTACAACGAATTCCTTGTTTTTGTAATCATTAAAAAATAAGCCATAAATAGGATGCGACACGCAGCGACTGCGTCTAACAGTAATGCGCACCTTGCCTAGCTCACCAGCCGTGAGGCTTTGTTCACCACAGCTAGGCCCGTAATGCAACGAAACGAGATTGTTTGATGACCTCCATTTAAAGAAGAATGACGTCATCATGAAACGTATGTTAATCAATGCAACTCAATCAGAAGAGTTGCGTGTTGCCCTCGTTGACGGGCAACAACTGTACGACCTCGATATTGAAAGTCCTGGTCATGAGCAAAAAAAATCAAATATTTACAAGGGTAAGATCACCCGCGTAGAGCCCTCTTTAGAAGCCGCTTTCGTAGACTATGGTGCTGATCGCCACGGCTTTTTACCATTAAAAGAAATTGCCAGAGAATATTTCCCTAAAGGTTATTCATTCCAAGGTCGCCCAAACATCAAAGAAGTCGTCAGTGAAGGACAAGAAGTTATTGTTCAAATTGACAAAGAAGAACGTGGCAACAAAGGCGCGGCGTTGACCACCTTTATTAGCCTTGCTGGTTCTTACTTAGTGTTAATGCCAAACAACCCACGTGCAGGCGGTATTTCTCGCCGTATCGAAGGGGATGAGCGCACTGAATTAAAAGAAGCTATGGCCGATTTAGAAGTCCCTGCTGGTATGGGCCTTATCGTCCGTACCGCTGGTGTGGGTAAAGAGTCGACAGAGCTGAAGTGGGACTTAAAAGTTCTGCAACACCACTGGGCGGCGATCACTGAAGCGGCGCAAACCAAAGGCGCACCTTTCCTCATTCACCAAGAAAGCAACGTGATTGTTCGCGCCATTCGTGACTATTTACGCCGTGATGTCGGGGAAATTTTAATCGACCATCCACGTATTTTCGAAGAAGCCAAACAGCATATAGCACTTGTGCGCCCTGATTTTGTTGAACGTGTAAAACTCTACGAAGCTGAAGTACCGTTATTCACTCACTTCCAAATCGAGTCGCAAATCGAATCAGCCTTCCAACGTGAAGTACGTCTGCCATCGGGTGGCTCAATCGTCATTGACCCAACTGAAGCCTTAACCTCTATCGATATCAACTCTGCCCGTGCCACCAAGGGCGGCGATATCGAAGAAACCGCATTAAATACCAACCTTGAAGCCGCCGATGAAATTGCCCGTCAATTACGTCTACGTGACTTAGGTGGCTTAGTGGTTATTGACTTTATTGACATGACGCCAGTGCGCCATCAACGTGAAGTCGAAAACCGCCTACGTGATGCCGTGCACCATGACCGCGCTCGTGTTCAATTAGGTCGTATTTCTCGTTTCGGTTTGATGGAAATGTCACGCCAGCGTCTGCGTCCATCATTAGAAGAATCCGCTGCACATATCTGCCCTCGCTGTCATGGCCAAGGCACTATCCGCAGTACTGAATCTTTAGCGTTGTCGATTCTGCGTTTGATGGAAGAAGAAGCCATCAAAGAAAATACCTCACAAATCGAAGCCATTGTGCCTGTCGATGTAGCTGCATTCCTGCTTAACGAGAAACGTAAAGCGATTCGTATCACCGAACAACGCCATGACGTGGAAGTCTATGTGCTCCCAGATCCACATATGATGACCCCAGATTATCGTGTGATCCGTCACCGCACCGACGATGAAATCGACGAATCCAGCTACAAGCGCATTGAACAGCCTGAAGCAAAATTGTACGAGCCACGTAAACTGGAACGTACTGCGGCGCCAGCTCCAGCCCTAAAAGGCTTTGCTGCTCCACAAAAAGTGGAACAAGACACTGCACCAGTTGCCAAAGTTGAAACCGCACAGCCGGGTTTCTTCAGTAAACTCTTCAGTGCAATTGGTGCTTTCTTTAGCTCAAGTGATAACGCAGTCGCAGAAAAGAGCACCGAGACTAAGAAGCCAGACAGTCAAGCCACGAATGCCAACCGTCGCAATCGTCGTAACGACACTCGCCGTACTCGCAATCCACAAGATACTGAAAAAGCGAAAGAAGGTACTCGCGAGCCACGTACTCGTAATGCCAAAAAAGTCGCCGATGCACCACAAGCTCAAGAGCGCCCAATCCGTGAAAAGGATGAAAGTGCGAAACGTGCTAAGCCTGAGCCTAAACCCCGCAATCAAGCAGTTAAAGAAGTGATTGCGGATGTTCAAGACGAAGCACCAAAGCAAGAGGTCGTCCGTGAACGTCGTCAGCGCCGTAATATGCGCCGTAAAGTTCGTATCGACAACACCACAGATGTTGTAGAAACGTCAATTCAGGAAGAAGCGATTTTAGCTGAGTTGGTTGCAATCAATGCCGATGTCACGGTAGAAGTTGAACCGGAAGTGAAAGCGCCGCGCCGCCGCCAGCCACGTAAAGAGGTTACGGTTGCGAATGAGGTCGGCGACACCACAGTATCAGAAGCTGCTGATGTCGTAGAAACTAAGCCAGCCGATGCTATTGTTGATATGCCTGTTGTTGAAAGCCAAGCAGACACTCAAGTGGATGCTAAGTTAGACACTCAACCAGCGGCCATTGATGAAGATAACGCCGAAGCAAATGTTGATGCAGATGACAAAGCCAAACGTGAATCCCGTGATGGACAACGTCGTAGCCGCCGTAGTCCTCGCCATCTGCGAGCTGCTGGCCAACGCCGTCGCCGCGATGAAGATGAACAAGGCACAACGGCTCCTGCGCAGTTCATTCCTAATGATGCGTTAGGCGAAGATCAAGACTATCCAGCACCAACTGCAGTTGTTGAAACGGCTAACTTAACAGAGCAAACCGTGGCTGAAACGGTTGCAGTTGAAGTGGAGACTACAGCAACGCAGCCTGCGCCAATTGTGCACACTGCTGATGTGATCTCCTCAACTGAAGCCGCAGTCTCTCAAAGCATAGCGACAGAAAGCACGGTATCAAACACCACAGTAACTGAATCCTCCGCGGAAATTAAGTCTGATGCTGCTGTCGCTGAAGTCACATCTAAACCTGTAGTTAACGATAAGGCCGCTGAAACGGTTAAAGCATCTGATGCCGAGCCACAATCAGCAACAGAACCAGCAGTGCAAGCCACAGAGGCTATGCAAATAGTGACTGATATAACTCCTGAAGCAAAAGCCGAAGAAGTGACACCTGTTACAGAAAAGACTGAGCCGAAAGAAGCGGTAAAATCAGTCGCATCAGCACCGATGGCGAAACCTGCAGCGTTTGTTAAACCTCAGGCAAAACCTGTAATGGCGCAAGCTGCTACGGCTCAACCAACGGAAGTTGTCGTCAGCAAACCGAAAGCGTCTAGCCGTTTTGGTGCTATGGTGTCATCTGAAATGACCAAACCAACGGTAGAAGTCAGAGCGCAGGTTGAAGTGCCTAAAGGCCGTGAGTATGAAAATACCGCCACCGCTGAAGCCACTGAACCTAAGCTGAAACACAGCAATAGTGCTGAATCGGATATGGCTCGTCCATAGGACCCTTCCACAATCTAAAAAGCCATGCATCTGCATAATGCCGTTCACTTAAGAGTGAACGGCATTTTTCTTTGGTCTAACCGGAAACTTGTTTTTGCTCATTTTAAGGACTCGTGGATATGCCCTTTCCCGTTTACCATCCAGCTTAAATTGCCGTGCATTTCGTTCTATATCCAATACGTCTCTCGGGACATTCCCCGGTGTTTGTGATGACAGTTGTGTCAACTTGAAGATGATATAACTCGCCGCATCCCGAAAACTCAGTTGATTGGGATGGACCGATGGCAAGCTTTTAGCCATCAGCAACATCTTATATCTAATGAGATTATAGGCCAGTAGCACGCCCCATAACTCTTGAGTCACCAGCTCCGGTAGTTGACTGCGGAGCGTAAAACGGCTCTCCAGTAGATGTTGTTTCATCTCTCTATAGCCCAGTTCGATTTCCCATCGATGGGCATATAAGTCGACGATGTCTTCGCTGGGGTAACGCATCGGGTCTGTCAACGAGGTCAAAATGGCGACTGACTTACCTTTCACTGTCTTAGTCAATAAACGCGCTTCAAGAGTTTCAGGGAGCTGCGGCCATTTCTTTCTGGCTTGAGGTGTCGTGGTGAGTTTCACCCTCTGGTCATGCTTTCCTAGCGTTCGCACCACCTCATATTGAGTGCCTTTCTTCAATGGCAACAACCAGTGGCTATCAGGTTGCGCTTGCTGCCAAGCGTGCAGCAGGCCGAGCGAGTAAAATCCTCGGTCAAATAGGGTTAGGCTGTGATTAGGAATGCTAGGAATGAGCTGGGACGCTAAGTTCATTTCATTTTCGGCAACCGAATCAAAGGCGCTGTTGATCAATAAATGGCTGCTTAATTCCATCAAGCAAACCATGCGAATTTGCGGATAAGCCGCTTCGCCTGAAGCGTTGGCGGTTCGTCCAAAGGCGGCTTGATTTTGAACACTATCGGGTGTCCGCCACACGACACCGTCAACACCATACAAGTTAAGACCGCACCAATGAGGATGTTCAGCTCTCGCGTGCCAGGTATTGGCGCTGCGGCTAAAGACTTCTCTAATAACCTCACTGCCCAATCGTTTACGCGCCTGAGTCACGGCGCTGCGTGCAACATAATCAATCTCTTGCGGCAAAACAATGTCGAGTTTGTTGATGAGTGACCGAACAGACTCCCCTCGGAATAAAGCCATTCCGATAACGGCCCAAATCATCGCGTCCATCGGCAATTTACGCCGTCTTAACGTCGCAACGCCCTGAGAGTCTAGGCAAGATTGAATTAACTCAGGTTCTAACACATCTGCTAAGCAGGTGAATTCGGTTAGGCGGGTAATATGAGTACGGGCGAGTGCTTCTGAGAGTTGCATAAAAAATCCGATGACATGAGGTCATCGGATTTTGATCTTTTCAGCGAAATCGTCAAGCGATCTGTCTTAACTGATCGGCATTAATGCATCTGCATGGCTTTTTTATTTTCAGCTAATTAAGGCATATTTCAGGTTTAGCTCAATCAGTTTCTTTGATAGTATGCGCGGCTTATTTTGTCTACACACCAGTAACAGAGGTTTCATGTTCGATCTCTTCCGCCACAAAACATCTAGCTACAAAGCCGATATACTCTCAGGGCTAACCGTCGCACTCGCACTGATCCCTGAGGCCGTTGCCTTTGCTTTTGTTGCCAATGTTGAACCTATGGTGGGCCTCTATGCGGCTTTTATCATGGGATTGGTCACCGCACTGATTGGTGGTCGACCTGGGATGATTTCTGGTGCAACAGGAGCGATGGCCGTGGTCATGGTGTCCTTAGTGGTTGAACATGGCGTGCAATACTTATTTGCGGCTGTCGTGCTGGCAGGATTAATCCAAATCAGCGCTGGCATCTTTAAACTGGGGAAATTTATTCGCATCGTACCCTATCCGGTGATGATAGGTTTTGTAAACGGCCTCGCCATTGTGATTTTTTTGGCACAACTTGGCCAGTTTAAAGTAAAAGACACTGCTGGAAACTTAGTCTGGTTACCACCAGAGCCGTTGTTGCTAATGTTAGGTCTCGTAGCATTAACCATGGCAATTATTTATTTCTTGCCTAAGCTGACCACTGCAATACCGTCCTCGTTGGTCGCAATTCTTAGCGTCACGGCTATTGTCGTTAGCTTTGATCTTGATACTCGTAACGTATTGGATTTTCTCAAGACTATGAGTGGTGACGAGAATGCGACAATTGCAGGCTCACTCCCAAGCTTTGCAATCCCACAGGTACCTTTTAACCTTGAGACGCTCTATATCATTCTGCCCTATTCCTTTATTTTAGCCGCAGTCGGATTAATCGAATCCCTGTTAACTTTGACGGTTATCGATGAGATGACCCATACCCGAGGACGCAGCAATAAAGAATGTATTGGCCAAGGTGTAGGTAACATCACCAGCGGCTTTTTTGGGGCTATGGGTGGTTGTGCCATGATCGGTCAATCGATGATTAATATTAATTCTGGTGGCCGCGGCAGGTTATCAGGGATTACCGCGGCCATTGGCCTACTGGCATTTATTCTCTTTGGTGCAGCCTTTATCGAAATTATTCCGTTAGCAGCCCTCGTTGGGGTGATGTTTATCGTTGTACTCGGTACATTCGAATGGGCAAGTTTTAAGTTTATGGGCAAAGTGCCCAAACATGATGCCTTTGTGATCATTCTTGTAACCACAGTAACTGTGTTTACTGATCTCGCCTTTGCTGTATTTGTGGGAGTAGTGGTATCCGCGCTGGTATTTGCTTGGCAGCATGCGAAACACATTAGCGTCAAAGTGACTCAAAACTCTCAAGGCTGGAAAGTCTATGAGCTTAATGGACCACTGTTTTTCGGTTCTGTCGCGAGTTTCCTCGAGTTATTTGATGCTTCACAGGATCCACAGGATGTCGTCATCGATTTTAAGTTTTCTCGCGTAGCCGATCACTCCGCCTTAGAAGCGATTGATACGCTTGCAGAGCGTTATGTGTCCATAGGCAAAAGACTACATTTGGTGCATTTAAGTGCTGATTGTAAAGCCTTACTTCATAAGGCAGGTGATCTTGTTGAAGTGAATCTGTTGGATGACCCACATTATAAAGTCGCGGATGATAAACTCGACTCCTAATGAAGTCACTATCCATCCTTAAGCAACGGTCCACGGCACTGCAATATGGCTGTGGGCTGACAGTTATCGCCCTGAATGTTCGCGTACGTAAATAGTCAATTTTCAAGCCAAGCTTATGTATTTATTAATATCGTTAACAGCGAAATAAACAAAATTCACGGGAAAAATGATAACAGCTAACAGCAGATTAATCTGAACGAGGTCTTAAAAATGAGAGAAATGATAGAAATGAGAGATGTAAGTATTAAGATAAAACAGCACAAATAAAAAGAGCTATGGTAAAAACCACAGCTCTTAAATCCATTGCTATTAGCGCCTAGGCTAACAGCACTGAAAATTAACCGATTACGGTTACGTTTTCAGCTTGAGGACCTTTTTGACCTTGGGTCACAGTGAAAGACACTTTTTGACCTTCATCAAGAGTTTTGAAACCGTCAGAGTTGATTGCACGGAAGTGAACGAATACGTCTGGACCAGATTCTTGCTCGATGAAACCAAAACCTTTGTCAGAGTTGAACCACTTAACTACACCAGTTACTTGAGACATGATATAAATCCTGTAAATAAAAAATTAAAGCCTTAACGGCGGTGGAGCTGGAAAATGCCGGTATTACTTATGTTTACAGGACGAACGGGTCGTATTGAACACATAAATATAAGCCCAACCTTCAAGCTAGTAAAACTATAAACCATTCTAAAGATAAGTCAACATACTGCGACACTTTGAAAAATTTATTTAAACAAAGCCTTTTAAGGTTTTGCTACCGGCTCGCAGAACAATATGTTCTTACGGCTTAAGCGTTGACAGTAAAGCATTTTAAATAATTTATTTCAATAGGTTAAAATCAGCCCCTAGACTGAAATGCGATGTACTTCAATCTGGAAATCTAACTCACAGCTTAATCCGCTCTGAGAAAATGCTTGTTTCTGCTCTGCGGTAAACTTCCACGCATAGGGAGTCATTTCGAGAAAATTGCCGATATCTTTACTGTCATTAAGATCGAGTTGCGCGCTAAGCCGCTCTTGATGTAGGCATTCAAATCCATCAACTCTGGCCTCAGACTCAGGATGCAATCTTGGCTGGTCATAAATCTGTTGTTTTAGCGCAAAATGATGCAAAGGCCCAGGCGATACCGTGATAAGAATGCCGCTAGGTGCCATGATCCGCTGAAGTTCTTCTACTTTTGATGGTGCATAAATTCGAATCGCTAAATCAATGCTATTAGATGGAATCGGCATTTCATAGGCACTCGCTACACAAAAGCTTAAGTTAGGATAGCGCTTGGCTGCATATTTTATTGCCGACTTAGAGATATCAACGCCCTGTAAATAACAAAAATGATGAGCAACAAGGGCATTATATAAACGATGACTGTAGTAACCCTCACCACAACCTATATCAAGGATCTGCTGTGCACTACTGGCATATTGGAGTGCCAGTTGATTAACTCTATCACTTAAGATTTGATAATAACCCGCATTTAAGAACTCCCGACGAGCAAACATCATTTGCTGATTATCACCTGGATCTTTCGAGTTTTTTTTCTGAACGGGAAGCAAATTGACATAACCTTCTTTCGCCATGTCAAACTTGTGTGCCTGCGGGCATCCCCAAGTTCGTTGTGTTAGGGTGAGGGGTAACGCGCACAAAGGACATATATATTGCATTGATTAACTCTATTTAAAATGGGGGATGTCAAGCTTATATCTCATCTTCCATTAATCGCTCGACCATTTGCAGTAATTCAGGAGAAGCGAGTAGCTCAAAACACTCAAGTTTCCTTAAGGCTTTGTCGATATTCTGACTATCATTTGCGGCGCGACTAAAGCTCGGGCGCTCAAACATGTGGGTATAAGTTCGAAAAAGCCATTGGCGCTTCTGTTGCAGTAATGGATCTAATCGTACGGCCTCTTCAGCTAAGCCAGTATGGTATTGACCAAGTTCACCCCGTAAAAATGCTTGTAACTCCAATCTTATCTGCTCAATTTCGGTGAGGTAAACCGCAAGGGATTCCGATGTCGCACCGTAATCGTACTCCCTAGCAAGAATAGCCTTAGCCATCATCAGTACTCTCGGCTCATGTAAGCCTCTGACGTCGGATTCAAGTGTTACAAACTCGAACTTTGATGCCGATTGCAAAGAGAATGTTACACTTTCTCTCACATCAACTTTAATTAAAATTCCTGCCCGAAGCTCTTGGGCAACAAATTTAGGGGCAGTCCCCATTCGATGATAAAGCCGTACACCTTGACCCAAGCACCTTGATACAGGAGCACTTAGCCCTGCGTCTGCAACAGAAGTTGTGTTTAGTTTTAACCCTAAAATCGGTTGAAGGCGCACTGCAATCTGTGGTGGAGTTTGTGAAACGACAATCAGCTCAAGTAAGGGAGCTCCCATCGTTTCAAGCACAATAAAATCACTCATGTTGCTTGGTAACGTTATGATCAATGACGACGCCTGTGCGACATCGAGTACCATAGGTTCATTGAGATATTGATGATGCATAAGACTGATCCCCTGTTCAATGGGAATTGTAACTGCCAATCGTGGTAAAGATCACCTGTTAAGCGCTTCTCTTTTCAATATAATTTATCCATCAAGGTTTTTGCTGATCAATATTGGGGTGAGTTTAACGGCTAAGATGCTATCATTCGACAAAACCGTCATTTGATTGAAATTATGTATACAGCATCTCAGCCAAGTATTTTTTGGCACGATTATGAAACCATGACTTTAATCACTATGTTTTAAAAAGAATTATTAATCGCCACCCATTAATCATGTACACGCATATGTACACACATCTAAATGCTGCGGCTCTTCCTTTTGTGCACATACCTTATAAAGTTACCCCAAAATTGACACAAAAAAACATTAAAAACATCATAAAGTTAATGCAGCTTTAAAATGCTTTATCTACTGCTCTGTTGAAACCAAACTCAGAGTTTGATTTTTAACTATTGTATTTGTGAAAGGTCTTGAGTGGTTTGATACGTAAACTCTATACGTTACATCGGAAGTTGAAACGCTCAAATTGTCGCTGACAGTAATGCTTCCAGAACAAGAATAGATAACTTCATATGTAGTTGGCACATTTTCAGTATCAGTAGTTTTTTGAACATTACCGTTGATCGTTATAGATGATCCTGGGACATCAACCCAATTACCATTTATTAGCCTCTGAATTTTCATCGTTAGCGTTTCAGTAAGTGTCAGATTGCCTGGATCAACAGTATGCTTATAACCTGCTGTACACAAATAAGAAAGCACTAGATTTTTTGTTTTTCCATTTGTTCCAAATGGACCTATGGTAAGCGGGCTAGTAGCTGATGTGTATACAGTTTTGGTTGTGTATGATGCACCATTTTTTAAGACGCCTGCACTGAGCGTTCCTCCAAAATACGCGTCGCCATCATTAGTTCTATATGTGATAGCATTTGATTTTGAACAGTTTGATATATCTCCAACATCTGGGCCATACCAGTCAATAAACTCGTTATTAACACCAAATCCAGCACCGTAAACAGATAGATATCCTCCTTGTCTTTGTATTAGCACTTTGTTTTGCAATTCTCCAATGAATGCAGAGTTCATAAAAACCTGCCCATTCTCGACTACAAATGGGGTGGTAATGGTTGAGGTGCCAGTTACTTGATTTATGATGGCAAATCTATCGGCAGTAAATAACACTTGCGATTGCATACCTTCTGGCGTGTTTTCCACGCCGATTGCCATGCCTGCGCCGTAGTATTTACCGTCTGCCGTTACCCCAACCTTAATCGAGTACATGGCTTGCAGCTTGCCATCTAAATCAGCTAATGCAGTCGATGTTTGCTGCACCGCGGATGATGCATTGTTAGCTGTAGCCTGCACAGTGGTGATTTGCGATGCTAAAGCACTATCGGCATCAGCGCGTGCGGTCTGTTCTGTCTGAATTGCTGCAGCGTTTTGTGTGGCTTTGGTGTTAGCTGCATCGGCTGTCGCCTGTACTGTAGTGATTTGCGATGCTAAAGCGCTATCAGCATCAGCACGGGCGGTTTGCTCTTGTTTGATTAATGCCGCATTGCCATTGACCGTTGCTGAAATACTGATGATTTGGTTTGATAGCGATTCATCTGCAGTGGCTCTCGCAATTTGCTCTGTGATGATCGCTGCAGTATTTTTATCAATGGTAGCGGCAACCGTTTCAATGCTTTTTGATAAGGCCTCATCGGCAGCGGCTCTTGCATATTGTTCAGACCACGCGCCAGCAAATACTTCTGTGGCACCCGCATTCCAACCAGTATCACCCGCTAATGGAGGATTGACTTGGGCAAAAACACCGTCAATACGAGATGATTGCGCGCTGTCGGCATCTGCACGGGCAATTTGCTCCTGCTGAATTGCCGCGGCGTTTTGGGTGGCCTTTGTGTTGGCCGCTGTTGCTGTCGCCTGCACCGTAGTGATTTGTGTTGCTAATGCGCTATCAGCATCCGCGCGCGCTGTCTGCTCTTGCTGAATTGCCGCAGCGTTCTGTGTGGCCTTGGTATTGGCCGCATCAGCGGCGGATTGTGCAGCTGCTGCAGCGCTGTTGGCCGCTGTTGCTGTCGCCTGCACCGTAGTGATTTGTGTTGCTAATGCGCTATCAGCATCCGCGCGCGCTGTCTGCTCTTGCTGAATTGCCGCAGCGTTCTGTGTGGCCTTGGTATTGGCCGCATCAGCGGCAGCTTGAACAGTAGTAATTTGCGTTGCTAACGCGCTATCAGCATCCGCTCGTGCGGTTTGCTCTTGTTTAATTAATGCCGCATTGCCATTGACCGTTGCTGAAATACTGATGATTTGGTTTGATAGCGATTCATCTGCAGTGGCTCTCGCCATTTGTTCAGTAATAATAGCGGCGGTGTTTTGATTAATGCTAGCTGCTACAGTTTCAATGTTTTTTGCCAATGCCTCATCTGCCGCAGCTCTTGCATATTGCTCAGACCACACGCCAGCAAATACCACAGTTGATCCTGCATTCCAGCTAATATCACCAGCAAGCGGCGGGTTTGCTTGCGCAAATATACCGTCAATGCGCGATGCCTGGGCGCTGTCAGCATCAGCTCTTGCTGTTGCTTCGTTCTGTATTGCGGAAGCATTGGCTGCCGCCGAGGCTTGAACAGTCGTTATTTGCGATGCCAATGCACTATCGGCATCGGCACGGGCAGTTTGCTCCAGCTGGATAGCTGCTGCGTTTTGTGCGGCTTGGGTGTTAGCTGCATCGGCGGCGGCTTGCGCTGCAGCTGCTGCACTGGCGGCATCGGTTGCGGCTTTGTCAGTGACAGCAACCCAAGCTGAGCCGTTCCAGCGTTTTGGCGTATTGGCGTTGCCTGTGGTGTCAATCCATAGGTTTTGTTCTAAGCAATCAGCAGCTGCAGGGGCAGCAGACTGGATCAGCACCTTACCTTTCGTGCCCGCCAGCCCAGCTGCATCGGCCGCGGCTTGGGCGGCACTATCTGCTGCAGTTTGTGCAGTCGATGCAGCTGAGTTAGCCGCCGTCGCTGTCGCCTGCACCGTAGTGATTTGTGTTGCTAATGCGCTATCAGCATCCGCGCGCGCTGTCTGCTCTTGCTGAATTGCCGCAGCGTTCTGTGTGGCCTTGGTATTGGCCGCATCAGCGGCGGATTGTGCAGCTGCTGCAGCGCTGTTGGCCGCTGTTGCTGTCGCCTGCACCGTAGTGATTTGTGTTGCTAATGCGCTATCAGCATCCGCGCGCGCTGTCTGCTCTTGCTGAATTGCCGCAGCGTTCTGTGTGGCCTTGGTATTGGCCGCATCAGCGGCAGCTTGAACAGTAGTAATTTGTGTTGCTAATGCGCTATCAGCATCCGCGCGCGCTGTCTGCTCTTGCTGAATTGCCGCAGCGTTCTGTGTGGCCTTGGTATTGGCCGCATCAGCGGCAGCTTGAACAGTAGTAATTTGCGTTGCTAACGCGCTATCAGCATCCGCTCGTGCGGTTTGCTCTTGTTTAATTAATGCCGCATTGCCATTGACCGTTGCTGAAATACTGATGATTTGGTTTGATAGCGATTCATCTGCAGTGGCTCTCGCCATTTGTTCAGTAATAATAGCGGCGGTGTTTTGATTAATGCTAGCTGCTACAGTTTCAATGTTTTTTGCCAATGCCTCATCTGCCGCAGCTCTTGCATATTGCTCAGACCACACGCCAGCAAATACCACAGTTGATCCTGCATTCCAGCTAATATCACCAGCAAGCGGCGGGTTTGCTTGCGCAAATATACCGTCAATGCGCGATGCCTGGGCGCTGTCAGCATCAGCTCTTGCTGTTGCTTCGTTCTGTATTGCGGAAGCATTGGCTGCCGCCGAGGCTTGAACAGTCGTTATTTGCGATGCCAATGCACTATCGGCATCGGCACGGGCAGTTTGCTCCAGCTGGATAGCTGCTGCGTTTTGTGCGGCTTGGGTGTTAGCTGCATCGGCGGCGGCTTGCGCTGCAGCTGCTGCACTGGCGGCATCGGTTGCGGCTTTGTCAGTGACAGCAACCCAAGCTGAGCCGTTCCAGCGTTTTGGCGTATTGGCGTTGCCTGTGGTGTCAATCCATAGGTTTTGTTCTAAGCAATCAGCAGCTGCAGGGGCAGCAGACTGGATCAGCACCTTACCTTTCGTGCCCGCCAGCCCAGCTGCATCGGCCGCGGCTTGGGCGGCACTATCTGCTGCAGTTTGTGCAGTCGATGCAGCTGAGTTAGCCGCCGTCGCTGTCGCCTGCACCGTAGTGATTTGTGTTGCTAATGCGCTATCAGCATCCGCGCGCGCTGTCTGCTCTTGCTGAATTGCCGCAGCGTTCTGTGTGGCCTTGGTATTGGCCGCATCAGCGGCGGATTGTGCAGCTGCTGCAGCGCTGTTGGCCGCTGTTGCTGTCGCCTGCACCGTAGTGATTTGTGTTGCTAATGCGCTATCAGCATCCGCGCGCGCTGTCTGCTCTTGCTGAATTGCCGCAGCGTTCTGTGTGGCCTTGGTATTGGCCGCATCAGCGGCAGCTTGAACAGTAGTAATTTGCGTTGCTAACGCGCTATCAGCATCCGCTCGTGCGGTTTGCTCTTGTTTAATTAATGCCGCATTGCCATTGACCGTTGCTGAAATACTGATGATTTGGTTTGATAGCGATTCATCTGCAGTGGCTCTCGCCATTTGTTCAGTAATAATAGCGGCGGTGTTTTGATTAATGGTCGCGGCAACCGTTTCAATGCTTTTTGATAAGGCCTCATCGGCAGCGGCTCTTGCATATTGCTCAGACCACACGCCAGCAAAAACCACGGTTGATCCGGCATTCCAGCCAGTATCGCCCGCTAATGGCGGATTAACCTGAGCAAAAATACCATCAATACGAGATGATTCTGCTGTTAGCTTTCCATCGATAGTGTCAATCGACGATTCAACATTATCTACACGTACAGTTAATGCAGAAACAGCCTCACCCAAGGATGAATATTCACCAATTTTTGTCCAATAGGTGGTATTGGTTGGCAGTGTTCCTGCCGGTACCGTTTGTTTAGCTGAGCAGAGATTGCCTTGATATTTAACCAACTGCCCGGTCAGATAGCTGGCGGTGTTATCCCAATCTGGTGCGCCTACAATGTCAGCGATATCTCCTTGCATTTGGTAAATTTTTTCCTGAACAAAGCCAATATCATCTTCGATAGCAGGAATTTTTCTTACTTCTGTTTCGATAGCGGGAATTTTGCTTACTTCTGTTTCGATAGCAGGAATTTTGCTTACTTCTGTTTCGATAGCAGGAATTTTTCTTACTTCTGTTTCGATAGCAGGAATTTTTCTTACTTCTGTTTCGATAGCGGGAATTTTGCTTACTTCTGTTTGAATGCCAGGGATTTTATCCGTTTCAATTTTAATGATCGGAATCTGCTCAATTTCTGATAGCAGCTCCTGCCCGAGTGCTGATGATGTGATGCGCTCGCTAAAGTACTCATCATATTTGGTTTGGTCGGTTGAGCTTTGGCCGTTTACAAAGTTAGACCATGGGCCCACGTTGCCTGTGCGGTCAACTAACCGCGCTCTAAACCAAAAGCTAACCCCTGCACTAAGCCCTGTTATGGTGTGGCTGTTAAGCGGGTAAGCAAAATCACCCAGCTTGATCATGCCGCTGTCGTTATTATTGGGCCCGTACTCAATTTCGGTGCGCAGGGTATCCTCTGCGCCAGCAGGAAATAACCAATTTAGCGCAATGCCAAACACTAACGGCGTAGTGGTGAACGAGGCTACCGCTGGCGGTAATCCGGTTTTACCCGTGATATTAGTTAGGTCGGATAATTTAGGCACTGACGACACATCAACAGAGTTGATTGCGCGAACTCGAGCAATATATTGCCCGGTGTAAACGCCGCGGATATCGACCGAGGTACCGCTGGTTTTTGGCAGCTTAACCCACTCGCCTGAGTCCTTGCGCCATTCCACTTCGTAAGCCACTGCATTTTTGGCTGTGGCCCACTGAATCGTCATAGTTGTGACTGACAGTGTTTGCTCGGTGAATACCGATTGAGTGATTGTTACAGTAGCCGGCGCTTCTTGGGCACCGATGGGCAGCTTGCTTATAGGGCGTTCTTCTAACCGTGCGCCTGTATCGATATAAGTATATTTGCTTGGGTTGTGCTCAACTGCGGTGATCTCGTACTCAATGCTGTCACTATTGGCTTTGGCGACACGCAGCACTCTAAATTGCTGTAGCTTTAGCTCGTCTGACTCAACCGACCATAACAGCTGTGGCAATGGAGTTTCGCTGTATTCGGTGGTTACCGTTACCACACGGCCATTAACGGCCTCAATGGTACGCGCCTGAGCCTTGCCGCTGGGCAAGTTGATGATGAGGCGATCGTTAACCGCGATTGTAGCCGCACGGTCTAATGTGATCTGCTTGCCGTTAACCGCCGAGATCCGCCCACCAATGCGGCTACCAGCAATCAGTTGATCGGCTACACCAATCACATAACCAGGTAATGGGATGCTACCATCCATACCCACTTTAAAATTCACCGCGCGGTCATTGTTGTTGGTATAGATCGCCCATTTGCCACGGCGCTGGGCTTCTGATTCGCGGGTGCAACCTAAGGCGGATAATTCGACTACGTTGTCGCCATAACGGCGCTGTAAGGCTTGATCTGATACCGAGGTAACATCGGACTCATAGGCGTTATCTGGGTTATCCCAGCTGATCAAGGCGCGAGTGTATTTAACTTTTTCACTACTGGATGAATAGCTAAATTTACCGTCGATCACGTTGGCATTGGTGTAGATAAAATCCATATCGCGAGGCATGTCTGCAACGGAGTACATTTGCCCGTTTGACCAGTAGGTCATGCCTCGATAAATCGAGGCCAAATCACGCAGCACTTGCCATGCTTCAGCCGCTTGCTGAATATAGATATTGCAGATATAGCGAGGCTCCATGCCGCCTTTGCCGTCTGGCACCAGCTGATCGCAATATTGCGCAATTTGGTAAAGCTCCCATTTATCCACCAGCGACGCATTGATCCTGCGTCCAGTGCCAAAGCGATCGTCGAGGATAATGTCGTAACTCACCCATGCTGGATTATCGGTCCATGCGATTTTAAAGCTACCGTCCCAAACGCCCGTATATTCGCGGGTAAGCGGATTGTAGTTTGTCGGTACCCGCACTTTGCGCATAAATGGTTCACACGAAACCACGGGGATATTCTGAAATTGGCTGGCGTCAAACTCCACATAAAGCAATGCCGTATTTGGATACTTTAGCTTGCGGTCAATCACATCGGTGATCGCCGCGATTTGCATTAAGTCAGCCACACGGTTGTTGTTTTGGTTTGGCGTTAAGCGGCGAATACGGATCTGCCAACTGTTACCAGCAGGTAAATCAATACGGTGGCTGCGCTCATATGGCTGGGTAGTTTTACCATCTACAGCAGTGCTTAATACAGTTTGATAGCTACCGCCATCGGTAGATAGATCTATGGCATATGCAATGCGATATCCGTTAACATCACCGTTATCAAGCTGTTGTTGCAATGCTGGCCAGCGAAAGCGAATCCGCACCGCAGAAAGCAATGAGTTTGTAATGGCTTTTGTGTAGGGCTGCTCTGATTTTAACTCAATGCCTAATGCCACCTCGTTTTCAACCGATGGCAAGCCAGGTATATAAGTTTGATGCACAGAACCCGGGCGAAAATCCCAAATCACACCGGGGAAGTTTTCCGCGCCGTTGGCATCGATTAACGGCGTGCCATCTAAAAACACATTTTGGCCGGATAATTGGCCTTCAAATTCACCTTCACCAATTGCCAGCAGGATTTTAGCTTTGGCAATGGAGCGCAGATCATCGGGCGATTCAACTGGAGTACGCTGCTCGCTTTCGCCTGCTTTAGCACCATGGATAACGAGTTGTTGATTTAATGCGGGAATACCCATTTACTTAAGGCTCCTGTTGATTGCCGCCATTACTGCCACCAGATTGAATTGGGCGCTTAGTGGTTGCGATGTCTTCTGCGTAAATACCTGCGCTAATAATCGCGCCACCAATACGGCGCTTGCCGTAACCAATACCAACTGGGTTACCCGCTGCTGTTGTGTTAACTGCACCACCAAAGGCATAGCTTGGCGCGTTCTCGGCGGCTTCCCTTCCCTTTAGTCCTTTGGCTTGGGGTGAAAGCATTTGCACCACTCCACCAGCGACCATTGCCACGCCGAGCTGAATAACAGAGCCGCTATAGTCCCCGAATATGGTTGTAAAAACACCGACAACAATAAGAACCGCGCCGAGAATAGTTTGCATCACGCCAGCACGTTTACCACCAGCAATCACAGGGACAATCCTGATCTCTCGAGTACCGGCTAAATCAAATTCATCTTGTCCAGTGTTGCGGCCATTACGAAAAATCGCATAGCGTAGGCCGAGCTTTGCCTGTTCTTTGATGAATAACTCAAATCCTTGAAGGGTATTTTTTAACGCGCTAAAAGCTTCGGTTGTGGTGCCTGTATCTAGAAATCGCTTATGCTCACGGCCAAACTTTTTAGCAAGCGATCCTGATAGTTTTATCGTGGTGAGTTGTTGTGAGTTCATATTAGACCTGCTGTCATCAGCATTTTTTGGCAATAAAAAAGCCGCCTGATTAGGCGGCTTTAGATAATCTTTCTCGAAAGAGGGTTTTTCGGATTGTTATAGCAGGATAAGTCCTTTAGGCTAACTAGGCAACATCGCTTTTAAGCCCCTTGCCTCAAGTTCGTTTATGCTACGTCTAACCGTTGCGGCAAAACACACACCATCACGCATATGATCAATCATCTGGGTGCCAGCGCGAGAGCCAAGCATAGTAAACACCTCATACAGCTTGTATTCGTCAAAGTACTTTTTCAAATAATCCATATGAGTGCAAAGCCCTTTGATATTGTGAATATCGTACTCATTTAGCAAAGGTTTTTGGGTAATTGCAGGGGCAGCAGGGATAAACTCGCCGTCTAGCGGCACACGGGCGGCGAGGGATAACGCCTCGGTAAATTGATCTTCCGCTATTTGCTTGTAGGTGGTGCCAAAGTGAGACTTTAGCGCCGACCACATGGTAATAATCGCTTTAGCCTGCTTGTCTTTCGGTAGCGATTTACCACGGTACATGACTAACTGCTTTATGGCAGTTTGCTGATCTAGCGTAATTTTACCTTGCTGCGACTGGGTGGCTTTGCGCGGATTTTTGACTTCGCCTTTTGTCCAGTATTCATAAAGCACATCATCACACTCTTCTTGATACTGAATAACCCGCTCGCGAATTTCAGGCTTAACTTTGTTTGGCTGAATGCTATTCAACCAAGCTGCAAACTTCCTGAAAGCTAAGCATGTCATTGCTTGTTTGCCACCAGCAGAAGGTATTGCGATTTCCGCAACACCTTTAGCAAACCTTTGTTTTATCTTTGTGAACTGTGAGGCCCAGTCCAAACCCATTCCTTCAACGATAGGCCTCATTGGGACATAAGGCTGGTTGTTTATACTCACAACAAAAAGACTTGCTCCATGAAAAGGAACGTTGATTGTACGATCTGCAATTGCTAAACTTGTCATGTCAATGATTCCGCTTTGATTTGTTGATATAGAGGCCTCAACTGTTGCTGCAGTTGGGGCTTCATTCTTTATGTCAGTCATGCGGCCACCCCCTCACTCACTAACTTCTCACAAATCCACGCCTCACCCGCTGGGGTAAACATGGCCTGCGAAAAACCTTGGTCTGTTTGGCGTAGCTTTCCAAAGCCTTTATCAATAAACCACTGCTGAAACACTCTGCCGCGTTTAATGGCGTGGCTATAAACGTCATGTTCATCCAAAAATTTATTTAGGCGAACAGCGGACAAGTTATGCTTTTGCGCCACTTGGCTTGCATTCATTAATGTGTCACGTACCACCAGCCGATCGAAAAACTCCACTTTAGGCGCTTGTTGCTCGAGTAGCTTGGCTTGGTTAGCGGCGAGTTGCAGTGCCTCTGCAAATGAATGCGGGATCTGCGGGTAAGGCTTAGACTGCTTTGCTTCCAACTCTTGCCAGCGATCGACCAGCCTTGCGGTAAACTCAGGTGAAAGCTGGGCAACAACAATGATGCTATCGCGCTTGCCTTGATCGCCAGAGAATACATAGTGTTTTGACTTCGAATTTTGGCTTAAGCTATTGATATTCTCGAAAACCCCCATTGGGGGAAGTTGAATTACCCCATTTTTTGCCAAGCGTTCGATAGATTGCTTTACTTTGTCATGACGAGATCCAACTAGGTCGGATATCTCTCCACTGGTCATGGTCAATTGATTACCGGTGATTAATTTCATGCCGCCTCCTCTTCCTTTCCTATCAATCCATAAGAGCGCTTTAATTGATAGACAATCTCTGAGTTTAGCGAACGCAACTGCTGTTCAGACATCTCTTTAGCAATCTGGTGTACCTCTGGTGGTAAACGCAACATTAGCCTAAGTGGTGTCACTGTATTTTTTTTCATTTTCACTCCTCATAGTGTCGAGTCGACACTATGAATTTAACTGCTAGCACTAAGTATGTCAACTCGACACTATTCTTTTTGTGTCGAGTTGACGCTATGCTATTAGAATCATGACGAAAAAAAATTTCCCTAGTGATACCTTAGATAAGTTTATGTTGCGCTTCCCTAGTGGTATGCGTGAGCAAATTAAAGAGGAATCCAACAAAAACGGTCGTTCAATGAACGCTGAAATCGTGCATCGATTAGAGGTGAGCTTTATTGCTGACCAAAATTCATCGGCAGCAAGCATGCTGCACGGCGATGGAATTGAAAACCTTTTAACACCAACATTGCCAGCATCAATAGCAGGGAAAATAGCTAAAAACAATGCAGACTCAGGTATTGCATTGGCGTCATTATTTGTTGATGAAATTAACGAACTTATCAATGGAGCGGTAGTAGTTGGTAAGCGAAAAATTGAACTTGATACCAAAAAATTAACCTGCTCAATGCCAGTGACGTATGCAGAGATATTTAGTGCTTTAAAATTGGTTGAAAAGACTTTTGATGATGCCGGTTATCTTGTGAACATTAACGATGGCAACATTATAATTTCATTTTAGTTTTAAGATAATCCACCTTGCCGACTGTAGTCGCTAGTCATTCTATTGAAGATCTATTCATATGAATATACCTATACTTTCCTCTGTTAATTGATAGCTTCTGGTGTAGCTTTACCACTATGGTGGTAAAGCCATTCGCCAGCATCTACGATTCTTCTCAATATTTGCTAGATTTTGCTAGCTGATTCAGGCAGGTAATAAATAATATATAGGTATCCATAATCGTCTTTGTCATAAACATTGTAATTTACCTGAACTATGACCTTTTCATCTGTAACCCACTTACCTTGATATTCTTTGATAAGTGATGATTTTGGCTTGTTTTCTTCCAAAGCCTTACCGTATTTAACAAGTAACCCATCCTTAAAACTGGTAAACTTTGTTTCTGTAATCTTACTTTCTTTCGCTGGAGTCAATCCAACTTGAGCTAACCCTCCTTGCTTATCAAAAAAGAAAATTACTTCGAATTTCTCCCCATCAATCTCATAATTATTCAATTTCAATTTGCCAGCAAAGTCGTCTTTACTATCTTCAGTGCTAATTATAGATTCTGGATAGATCTCCTTGACTTGTGCTTCTGTTGCTCCGTGGAATGCTTTTCCCCAAAGATTAACTTCTGAGTTATTACCACACCCAGACAACACGAACATTAATACAAAAACAGTAAAAATTTGCTTCATAAACATGAAAATAGCTCCATTATTGCTAGATTAATATCGCCATAGTACGCTTGTTTTGCTGGTTATAACAAGTTGATCTATAGTGCGCGATAGCGCACTATCAAGCGGGTGTTGCGCTGCCAGTACCCGCCATAAATATCGTAGCGACTAAGGCGACCATACAGGTGATGCAAGATCTTGCCTTCACCAACATAAACCGCAGCGTGGTTTACTCGATGACTTTGGATTTGCATTAAGATTCCGTCGCCAATTTGTAGATCGGCTAGATTGATATTTGGCAGCGCCACAAATCCCGCTTTGGCAAAGTTATCGAGGTATAGCTCTTGCTCGCCTTCCCACCAACCGTCTTGCCGCTCAAAGTCTGGCAAATGGATTTGTTGCACCTCACGGTACCAATCGCGAACGCAGCTATAGCAATCCCACACGCCATGGACAAACGGACGGTTTAGCAGTGGTTTACGCTCACCCGTTGGCACTATGGTGCGTAAGTCACCATCAGGCCAGCTGAGGATATGCCATGGCAAGCCACTCGCCTCACACATGGCGCGATCGCGCTCACTGGGTTTGCTGCTGGCGTCGGGGTGGCTGTGGCAAATGCCAATGATTGAACCTAACTCCTCAATATCCGAGTATTGCTGCGGATCAATCACAAACTCATCGGCTTTGTTAGTTGCCTTGTTTTCACACGGCACATATTGCGCTTTATTGCCTTGCTGGATCAGCAGGCCACAACATTCGTGAGGGTAGCAGCTAGCCGCATGCTGACTGAAGGCATGTAAAATGGTTGGATGCATAGGGACCTGCTTAGGTTGTGTTAGACCATTTTGCCGACGGCGGGAAATGCTTTTAACGTATAAGCCGCACGCTGGGGAAGCCGCCATGGGGTAATTCGTTATTTTCGCCAAAGCGTAAGGTGCAGCCTTTTATTGTGCCTGAGCACTGGTCTAGCGCTGGGTTATCGGTTGGTTGATCTTCATCGGTAAACATGGCTTCGCCAGTGTAGCCACAATCCGCGCCGCGATATTCACCCCGTTGACACCAGTAGCAATAGGCGGTCATTTGCCTACCGATTTTATAGCCTGATAAATCTGCTGGGTTGGACAGTTCAAAGGTAACGGCGACATTATCCTCATTTACTTTTTTATCAACATACCAAATCTCAACCGCTTCTTGGGTTGGATCCGCTTCGCTATTGCCGCTTGGGAAATTTGCAGCATCAAGGTATTTTGCCAGCGTTCGGCGAATAGTGACCTTAGCTTGCTCCATATTTTGAAAATACAAACACAAGGCACTAATGCTGCCATCGATGTTAGCCACCGTTAGCGTTGGCGTACTTGGCGAGCCATCTGAGTTAACCTCTACCCCTTCTAGCTGCGCTGGCCATGGGCTGTATTGTTCGCCTTGCCAATGTATGATGCGCGCGGGTAACTCTGATTGATTAAGGTCCGCATCTGAGTACGGAATATTGTGTGCATGAAAGCGCAGTATATCGGCGCCAAAGGCGGTACCATCGATTTCGTAGAGAATAACCTCATTGCCCGGTTCGAGGGTTTGAATATCAGCACTAAGCATCGGCTGATACCATAGGGAATCTTGCTTTTATTTCTAGCACTTTGGCTCGCCATTTTGCTTCTGTAGCGGGCGTCTTATCGTATTGCCACTCCAAAAATAACGGGTCTGACTCTTGTACGTATGCCGCCTTTCTTTTTGTAATGACGCCTTCTCCTTCTTCGTAAGATTTTTGATTCATCACTGACTCAATCTGCTCAACACTCATGCCGATTTCCAGCATGTAGTCATTTGATGTGTCAGTGTGAGATTTGCCCTCAAAAATATAACTAAACATGTTCACCTCTTTTGAATGGTTGGCTTAATAGTGAGACTCTTAGCGAAAATGTATCAGCGTGGCTGGCGTGTCCGATCCATGACTGTATTGTTTGGTTTATGTCTTTAATATCAATCTCTCCAGCACTGTATTTTTTGCGAAATATTTTTAACTTTGCTTTAATGCGCTTCACGCTGCTTTTGCGCAGTAACTTTTTATTTGCATATATGCGATAGCCAAGAAAATCAAGGCTTCTTCCGGCAGATGCTGCCACGGGGAATACCTGAGTTTTGCTGTTTGTTTTCAGCCTTAGCTGACAATTAATGAATCTCTCTATCATCACCCTCCACTGATGCAGCTGCTGCTTGTCGTGATGAATGATCACAAAATCATCCATGTATCTGACGTAATTTTTGGCTTTTAGCGTATGCTTAGCAAATCTGTCCAGCTCGTTTAGATACAGGTTTGCAAAAACTTGGCTGGTGAGATTGCCAAGAGGGATCCCAACGCCGTGCGCGTCAGAAGGGCTGCTGTCTATGATGTAAAACAGTAGGCACTTGGTGCGTTCGCACTGTATTTTAGCGCTGACAAGCGACTTAAGTATGTGGTGATCTATGCTAGAGAAATAGCGGCTAATGTCCGCTTTTAGCGCGTAAGCCTTGCTGTGCGTTTTCTCTACGCGCCTAATAAAGAGCTGAGCTCTATCAGCGCCACGGTGTGTTCCTTTGCCGCGGCGGCAGGCGTAAGAGTCGTATATATATTGCCGGTCAAGAATCGGCTCGATGACATTATAAATTGCGCGGTGCACCACTCTGTCTCGAAAGCTGGGCGCAGATATTAATCTTCGCTTTGGCTCGAACACATAAAAATGGTGGTATGGCGATGATAGGTACATACCCCAAATCAACTCGTTTTGGATCTGGATGATGTTTTCTTCTAGATTGTTAAAAAATACTAATGTGCTATTTGATTTCGTTTTCCCTTTGCGGCACTGATAAGCCGCATTTAGTAAATTTTCAAACTGATATATTTGCTCAAATAAACAGCCCACTGGCGCACCGGCGGGCGTGGCTAAATCTATTTCGGCAATGGCCGGGGCTAGTGCATCCTTTTCATTTTTGCGCTGGCAGCACCCAGTAAGATGCTTGCTTCTGGCGTAATCAAGAGCTGGACGGAAACCGATGTTGATGTTCGAGTTCGAACGCGAGTTATTGAGGTTGAGCGCGCCAAGGCCGGCGTTGACGCCGTTGTTCCAGTTGCCGCCACGGATCGGTTCCAGTGTATTCATAATGCATTAGCCTGTTTATTGTTAATTGATTTAATCCATCCTCCCGTCATTTTGCCAATTTCAACAATCTGCACTATCCATCGCTGATACCGGCTGATGTCGATATAACGCAGATCCTTGGCCAGCCTTATCATACGCTTTAGCACCGCTAGTTCTACGTCCAAGTCGGTTAAGGTGGTCTTTTTGTGGTAGCGCTTCATTGCAGTGATGATCAGGCGCTGCATATTCAGCATTGACAGCCGAATTTCAGCGCCAAGAACATGTGTTTCATGTTTTGGGAACTGTTTAATGGCTTGATAGCCAAACACTATCATCTCTCTGCATTTTTCTTCGATTATCAATGCTGGCATGTGCGCTACTCTTTAATTAACCGCTGCGCTATCGCGCAGCTAACAGAACACAGTCTACTTTACGCAAAATAAGCTGGACGGAAACCGATGTGGATGAACGAGCTCGAACGCGAGTAAAAGAGGTTGAGCGCGCCAAGGCCGGCGCTGACGCCGTAGAACCAGTTGCCGCCACGGATCGGTAATCGCTGACCGAAGTTGCGCATGTACAATCGGCCCTGCAAATTATTTGTAGTAGCCGTCTCAATAAGCAGCCGACGCATCAACTCGCTGGGGGTGTATGCTGCATCCTTTGTTAGCAATTTAAATTCCACGTTAGCCGAATTGCCAGCGTTAGCACTGTCTCCTATTGCTCCAAGGCGGTTGATCACTTGGCTATTTAGTCGCGGGGCTCCACCTGCGGCTGATGTTGAATCGTAAAATGCTGGATGTGAAACCCAGTCAACCTCGGCAACAGATGGGTTGTTGTCGAGTGTTGTTTTTATCTGTCCTTCTGAAAGCAACATTTGATCTTGCCACTCCCAAATATTTCCAACTAAATCGTGGATACCATGCACAGTGTGGTCATGCGTCCATGTTGCAGGGCCTTTTCCGGTGTCAGTTCTTCCTGTGCCACTCGCGTCACCTGGTACACCATTATCTGCACGGCGGGCCGTTTCATGCAGTTTATCGTGAGCGCGACCATAGTTTGTATTGCCGCGGGGCACAGTACCGTTTGCCAGAGACCATAGCGCAATTGCCGCCCACTCATGCATTGACATTAAATGCCAATTCGCGCCTTTATTGGTGCACCGTGATTTTGCTTGATCATAATTAACCCCAGTTAATGGCTGAACACCACCAACAACCGAGCACGTTGTACCGCCGGCGCTGGCGAGATATTTTGCGATCAATATTTCTCCGCGTGGGGCTCCGTTTGTCAAAAAGGCGGTTGGCGTTCCTGTGCCAAGTTGCAGGTCAGTTAGGCCAAGCGATTCGTAGGTGAATCGAGGCACCACAACCATCACATTTGGATTGCCTTGGGAATCATAAATGACAGTGTTGCGACCGCCGCTTAACGCCTCAACCTCCTGTCGACGTGGATCTTTAATCAGAATCTGCAGTCCTGCTTTGTCAATGACATGATTATCATTTGACGTGCCGACTTCGCGGGAAGCGGAATGAGTCGGCGAGCTGAAATTAGCATTAAATTTTTCGGCTAAGTTACGCGCTGTATCGCCGCCAGCTCCCGACGGAGATGTGCCTAGATTGACTGTTGCTATAGCCATATTAACTCCATAAATAGATTGGATTAGCGCCTTGGCGCATTAAGGATGAAATGCTTGTTCGAAAGTGGCGGCGATGCGATACATGCCGCCGCCTAATGGGGTGTTGGTGACCTGTTTAACTTGCCATAAAGATGCAGTGCCAAGTGGCGGCGTCCAGATAAATGACGTAGCGCCTTGGTGTTCGTCAAGAAAGGCGACTATCGCCTCGGCCGTGGCTTTGTTTTTGGTAAACGTCAGCGGCCAGCTCTGCACCTTGCTGTTAATGCCATCGCCTACTGATTGGCGGTAGCCATCACCAAACTGAGCGGTGCGAGTACGATATTGGGTGTCGCCTGTGGCGCCGTTGTCTGGTGCCCATGTGAATGTTTGCGGCATTATTTATAAGCCTTTCATTTTTTGAATTTTCTGCCAAATAAACCCATTTGGCTGCAAAGATTCAATCATCATGGCTTCCATATCAGCGGTAACTTGCTGCGTTTTGGCGTTTAGCTGCTTGGCAATATCCATGCGGTAATCACCATCGGCAGAAACAGTGACCAAAATTCCCGCTAAAACCTCAGAAAACGCTCTCACTCTCTCCCGAATTTCTATTGCAGTTGTATCAGGCGTGACATCATTAAAGAAAAACTGAATAGCGGAATCACTTAGCAAGGTAATTAATACCTCTTTGTTATATTGATACACCTTAATACCCTCCCTTCATTGCTCGCCAAATCATTCCACCCGGTCTAAGTTCTAGCGCGATTTGTGTTTTAGTACCTTGCTTAGATGACTCCGCGTAAGCCTTAATAACCTCGTTCATATTTGTATTGTTGGCCCCGTTATTGTTATTACTTTCTGGCACAATAATTTGCTGATTGATGATGACGTTAGGACTTGTTCCAGCCATCGCCGCTGCTGGCACACCGTTATAGGCTGCGCCGCCTGCTACACCGCCTTCCGCATAACCTTTGTGGCCTTTACGCATGGCTTCTACCGTGGCCACGCCACCCGCACGGGCTACATCGCGTTGCGACCAAACCACTTCGCCTTTATGCACAATCCCAGCTGGCTCGTATTTACCGCCAGCGCCAGTGTAACCACCGGATGAATAGCCAACGGCACCACCTTCTGCGAAGCCACCAAAAATACTGCTGGCGATACCTGCAATCGCTTTTTGCATGGCGATTTTGGCGAGATCTGACAAGATAGACTTAGTTAGCTCCGCAAAGTCGGCCTTACCCGTGGTTACAAAGTCGGTTAAGGCGTCTGTCATGCCACCAAAGGCGCTATCAAATAGCTTTTCAGTTTGGCCTGCCATATCCGCTGCGGCATCAATGTAATTTTGCATTGATGAACGGGCACCATTTGTCCAGTCTGCTTGCTTGGCGTCAAGGGCAATGTAGTACTCATCTTGCGCGGCTAGTCGTTCGCTGAGGTTTTGCTTAAGCATTGCAAGCTGGGCTTGATACTCTTCATCGGTGGTACGGCCTGCAAGGTTGTCAGACAATGCCTTACCTTGGGCGCGTTCGATATCGCGCTCAATGCTTTGGCGATCACCTAGGCGTTGTTGTGCTTTGTCTCCTAAGCCAAAGCTGGCGAGTTTGTCGGCATTGCGTTGTTGCTCTGCGGCTAAGTTGGCCGCAAGGTTGGCGCTATAGCTTTGCAGGCGTAGCGCTTCATTGCGCTTTTTAAGTTCTTCATCGAGGGCAACGTTTTTTTCAAGCTGGGCGCGGATCACTGATTGCTCAGCCAGCAGGCTTTTTTGCTGCGCGGTTAGGGTTTCTTTATTTTTGATATCAGCAATTTGCTGCTCAAACTGCGCGAGCTCTTTTTGTGATTGCGTAAGTTTTGTGTTGCTTTCTAATTGGCCTTGTAGACTGGCCTCTGTTTCGCGCAAGCGCATGAGGTAGCTAGTTGCAGCATCATCGGCAAAGGCTTTGGTGGTTTTAGCAGAGTCTTTAAACTTTTCTTCAATCGAGGCGAGTGTGCGTTTAATTACCTCAGGATTAAGCAGGGCGTTATTTGGATCGTCCTCGCGCAACTTTTCTATTTCTTTATTATATTTTTCAATCTCTTTGGTGCGCTTTTGCTCATTTGTTAGGCTTTTTTCATTTTCAGCGCCTAAATACTTAATCCGCTCAATGCGCTCGTTTTCAAGTTTTCTGAGCTTTCCTTCTTCTTCAGCAATATCGTTGAGCACTTGCTGCATCAACTCTAAATCTTCAATCTCCTTTTCTTTTGCCTTAATTTCAACTCGAGCAAAACCATAACCAGCTACGCCTATTTTTGCTTGCGGCCTCAGATTTTCGATATCCTTTTTTAAAGCGGTGATTTGATCCTCAAATGTCTCTGGCCTACCAATATTTAGTACGGCGTCCCACGCCTCAGCGGATGTATCTTTTACTGCTTTCCATGCTCTTTCAACGTATCCAAGATTTTCAGTGATATTGCTTGTGCGATCACCAATAGCATCGCTATATGCTTTAAAGACGAGATCCGCCGCCTCGTTTGATTTACCCGCCTCTTTAAGCGCCGCAGCTTGCTGATAAACAGCAGCGGTAAGAAAGTTATATTTTTTATTGAGTTCTTCAGCGGCTTTTACCGGGTCATCGGCCAGTTTGACAAACTCTGCAATGGTTTCGCTCATTGCTTTGCCTGTGACGTTTTCCATTTTTATGGCTGCAAGGCCGACTAGCTCAATTTGGCTGGCGGTAAACTTACCGGTATTGGCGACCTCGGCCAGTGCCGCGGCAGCTTGGCGTTGGGTACCGCTAATGGCATCAATTCGCTTTGCGGCATCCATTAAGTTATCTGATGTGGTACCCGCTGAGTTGCCCGTTAATATCAGCGCATTGCGCAGCCTATCGGCCTCGATACTGCCTTGGTAATAGGCCAGTGCCAATACACCTGCGGCGGTAGCTGCAACGGTAAATGGGTTGATTAAGCCCATAATATAACCGCCCATGGCTTTAGCCGCTGGGCCAACGCCGCCAAACATATCTTTAAGCTGACCACCTTGCTGCAGGAACACCGTCATCGGGTTTTGGCCAGCTTGCAAGGAAACCGCAATATCGGTGAACTGTGCAGGCAAGCCGCGAGTGGCAAACTCCAATTGCTTGGCTGACGTACCTGTTTTATCAAAGTCATCGCTGGTTTTACCCAGTTCTGAACGCATTTGAGCTAAGCGTTTTGAGTAGAGATCGTATTCGCTGCCGTCCAAGCGCCCGTCGGCACGGTGCATCTTAAGTTGGCGCTCCATTTTATCGAGTTTGGCGTATTCAGATACCAAGGGATCGATTTGGCCCATCAGCTTAACCAAGGCGTTTTTTTGCTTCATGGCGGCGCGTTCGACTTTATCGATACTGCGCTCTGCTGACTCCATCCCTACGTTAAAACTGCCTGTTTCGGCAATTAAATTGAGGGTTAAATTGCTTAATGAGCGGTTTCCCATGGGCGTTCCTGCTTAGTTTTACGGCGTGGTTTTACTGTTGGTTTGGTGGCCGTCCTTGGCCTTATTGCTGTTAATCGGTTTACTTTTTAATGGCGCCGGCTTTCAGCATCAGTAACACATCGTCAACTGTGGCTTCTGGCTGCTCTGCCTCATCTAACTGGCTGAAGATCATAAAATCTTCGAACTTGGCTTTGCCGCCGTGAATGGTGTTGATGTGATGCATTTGTGCTGCGGCAATGCGCTCTTGCCGCGCTTGAATGCTTAAGGGGCCGAACTTTGCTCGGTAGGCGATCCAATCGATGACTTCTCGGTGCGTGAGGTTCTGCTGGGCTTCTTCGATGGTTCGTCCGCCGACTCCTGCGAGCACGAGCTCGTGCCAGAATTCGTGGTCGGCGGTAAGGCTTTTGGGTCAGGCTTAAGCCCAATGCCGTTAACCTCGTTAATGGCGCTAATCAAGGCGAAACCTAATGAGTCGCAAATGGGCCCGTGAGCCTCATTGCCAAGGATGTCGTCAATCTCAAATAGGGGTTTACCCTGCTCATCAACCACACTGGCCACAATGCGCGAGGTTAACCAGTCAACGCCACGATTAAAATTGCTGGCTTCGGCTTGTGCGGTGGCGAATGACTCTTTACGGATAAAGACGATAGCTTTATGGGTTTCGCCATTGGGCGTTGTCCACGAAATTTCACGGCGTTCTGGTTTTGCAGGGGAATAGGAACCCGACTGAATAAGGCTTGCAACACTTAATTCCATGATTATTCCTTAGGATTAAGTTAGTTAAAGATAAAAGCAAAAGCCCACGGTTAGGTGGGCTTTCGGATGGTTAAACCAAAATTAAGGCGTTATTGATGCAGGAGTCAGCACGGGATCGCCAGAGACTTGAATGCCGATAGTACTTTTAACCACATCGTTTTGCGCAAAGGCAAATGGATAGGCCGTCATAAAGCCTTCGAAGGTGATCCATGTGCGGCTGGTTGGTAATACAAAAGCTTTACTGGTAACTGTTGGCGGAACATTTTTAGCATCTGACCAACCAAGTGCCCACTTAATGGTAGTACCTGCGGTTTTAAGTTGATGCAAACGTAAATGCCCTGGTTGCTTTGGATCGACGTTAATACCAAATGTCGCCGCGCCAGGTGACTTTAACCCTGCCACAAACTCACGGGCATCAGCTTCAAGCGGAGTGGTTTCGATTGGGTCAACTGGGCTATCAATCCCGTCGATACTTGTCACGGCGATGACGGCTAAAACAGAATCATCTGCCGGATCTAGTGCATAGAGCTGGGTGCCCTGCGTTTTCATACTCATGTTGTTGCTCCTAACAATAGCCTTGCGGCAGATACAAAAAAGCCCCTGCAGGTGCAGAGGCTTTTGGTTTTAAGTTGCGGAATTTTTTGATAGAGACTGGCTAACGAGTAACTAGCCAATCAATATCAAAGCTGTGGCGGTAATTGCCGGTTTCTTTGTCTCGGTCATCACCGTTGTAATTGGTGGTGTAGGCATCCAGCTCGATGGCATAACGAATTGCATCACCCACGGCTGAGGCTGTGCTGCCTGAGTCGGCATATACATCTACCTGCAGGGTGAATGCATCGGTATCTGGTCTGCCGGCTAAATAGTTTTCAGGGCTACCGCCGATCAATTGCCACACTGCGTATGGCTTTACTACGTCCTGCGGTGCTTGGCCAAATGGGAATAGCCTTGTTGGGTTGGTGCCGAGTAATGCGGTTACCTCTGGGCTATTGCTGCAAACCACAAAAATAGGCGCGGTGCTCATTCTGCTGTACTCATTATGAAATGGCCTTATCGAGCTCTTTTTCAAGCTCAGTAATCACTTTGTCGATCACTGGGTTAATGTTGTTGGCTAGCGCTGGGCGCATAAACGGTTTTGCTTGTGAACGCTCAGTGCCGAGTTCAACCAAGTGCCAGTGTGGAGTACTGCCTTTTGAGCCTTCATCTTCGTTTGGTGTTGGAATGCGACCTCTTGGTGTCGTTACGCCAATTCGATACATAATGAGGCCATCGCGTAAAAATTTGCGGCTACCAAATTGTAAAATAATGTTATCGCGGATGCGGCGCCCTGTTTTGGGATCGTCAATTTTTAGGGCGTTTTCTTGGGCAGCTTTTTTGACTAATTCGGCGGCTTGGCTGAGTGCGTGACGGGTGCCGTCATCCAGTATTGTTCTGGTCACTTTTGCCATTTTTTTTCGGACTTCTTTTAAGCCGATTAGCTCAAATTTGATTGCTGCCATGGTTAACCTACTTTGCTTTGGCTGTTTAAGTGCTCAACTGTGACGCGGCCGTAACGCGTTTTGCAGATCACTTTCTTTTTATGTTTATGAACTTTAAGTGGCTGAGGACAAAACACCACCTTGCCCTTTTTGGTATCGGCATAAATACAATGGCCAACTTTTTTACCGTTTAAAAACACCTCGACGGGTTTACCTATTTCACTGGTATTTTCAATGGTGAAAATGTGAGGTGTATTCATGGTTAACCTACTAAAACGTCGTTAGTTTCTGATACTGGAATGATTATCCGTTGATGGCCTGATTTGATATCAGGTAAAACGCCTTCCGGTTTGTATACCTTGCCTGCGTGGCGAATGCGAAACTCGCTAGGGAATTCTGGTCTAAAGTGGATTTCAAACTTGCCTGAAATTTGCGACTGTGCAGCCGATGCAGCAATAAAGTCTTTCACTGAAAGCGGCATAAAATCGGCCATGGTTTTAAATGCTGGCACCCAATTCTTTTTCATTTCGCCCGTTAGTGGGTCTTGCTGCTTTTGCGATGTAAAAACATCAATTCGATGACGTAGCTTGCCGCTTGCCATAGCTTATCCTATTGCCAAGTCTCTAAATTCGAAGATCAGGCTTTCAAATGCCGCGGGGACTTCAACCATTTGCACAGTTGATACGGCCTCACGGTTAGTAAACCAATGCGCCAATAGCAATAATGCGGCATGGGTTAAGTCTTGGCTTTCTTCTATGATGATTGCCTTTGGTGGCTTTGGGTCTGCAGCTTCATATTCGGCCGCAGTTTCAAAAAAGGTGCAGTTCAAACGACGGCGAATATGCGCCTCAACTGCGGCCATGAGTTGTTGTAAATATTGGTCTTGAAAGGTTTCTGACTCGAGCAGGTTAACTTGCCGCCGAGCAGCTTCAATGGTGATCAGCGGCATGTCGCTTACTCCTGTTTGCCTTCGGCTTTTTCTGCGTCGGCTTCAAAAGGTTCTGCAACCTTAATATTGATTAGTTTTTCTGCGGTTTTTGCGTCAAACCCTGCGACATCGTCAGGTGAATAACGGGTCCATGGTTTGGTGAATAAAACGACGACTTTTGCATCTTCAGTCGAGGCTTCTTTTTTTACAGGTGGCTTTGCCATTGTAATTTCCTCTAAAAAAATGGGGCAAACGCCCCATTTTGATTGCTTACTTATCAGTTAACCGATTACCAAGCTCTTATTACCAAGCTCTTATTACCAAGTGACGCCAGTACCTAATACCAGACCTTCGTTATGGCGGAAGCCGATATCGTGCTCGGTAACCACGCGGATTAACGATTGGTTGCGGCTGAAAGCTGAAACCAAGTTGCCTTGATCGTCCTTGTAGGTTGCTTCGCGGCTAAAGTCGATTGCGAAACTGCCGCTTTCACCGATGAGCACATCGTTAAAGTCAGCAAAGTAGATTTCGGTTTCGTTGGTGCCGGTACCAAGGTTTGATGGAATGGTGTTGGTATGCTGAATTGGGAAGCCTTTCAGCAAGCCAGAGGACATTTCTGGATAAACCTTGTTGCCATTTCCGTCACGCAGGCCGAACAGCTTCATATAGCTGCGTGGTGATAAGCCCCAACCCGGTGTAATCATCAGCGAGTTAGACTGCATCAATTGCAGGATCAAGCTATCAAGGTAAGCATCGATAGTGGCGAGATCTGCCGAGCCAGCCCAAGGTACTGTACGGCCTGCATCTGTGGCTGTCTTTTTAAAGCCCTTTGGTGTTGATGATGAACCATCGTCACGTAAGAAGGCTTTATCTTCACGCACCGCCATTGATGCCAGCATATCTTGCAGTACTAAGTTTTCGACGTTACGACCAGCATGACCAATCAATTGGTTAGAAATCGGCACCAAGGTGATCATGGTTTTGGCTGACAATTTAACATCGTCCAGTGATGCATTGGATGCTAAAACATCTGTGCCTTCACCAACGTAGGATGAAGTGGAACCACCACTCATACGTGGCAATGACATATTGCCGTTTGGCAATGGCATTGAACGCGCACCTAAGCGACGCACAATGGTACGATTACGCAGTAGCTCAATAACTTCCATCGCGGTATTTTGTGGCACTAATGCGCCACCAGAACCCGCTGAGGTTTCAATGGCTAAAGCCACATCACCATCGCCGATGGTGTCGTTAGCAAAACGCGCCGCGCCTTCTAAATCGCCTTTTGAGGCAGCAATAGACATTGCTAAACGTGCAAATGTCGCGCCTTGATACTGCTCAGCTTCTTTTTTAGTGTGAACCGCAGCAGAACCATTTTTACTCACTGGTTTTGCATGGGTTGCATTCATGCGCTCTGCGGCCTCTAAGCGGCCGATTTGAGCGGTAATATCATCAAATTCCTTAGATAAGGATTCGAATTGAGTTAACTCTTCGGCGCTCAAAGAGGCTTCAGCGTCTTTTGCCGCTAGCAGTTGCACTTGAGCGTTAATCTCAGCGCGTTGGCGGCGAAGTTCTTCGATTTTAAACATGGTAAAGCTCCTTCAGGTGAAAAAAATGCAGCCTATTAGCTGCACATTGTTTGCCCCGCCGCGTGGCTAGAGCTGGTTTTTGATATTCATGGCTTTGGCTTGCATGCCAATACTTTTGCTTGGGCGACTTTGCGTCATGTAGGGTTTTGCAATGGCGTTAATGGCTTCAAATGGCGTCATCAGCTCATCGGCTAGGCCCATTGCGATGGCCTCTCTTGCGCCAAATAGTCTGGCTTGGGTATCGATTACCTTTTGCACTTCCATGCCGCGGTATTGCGCGACAGACTCGGTAAACACACGATAGGTTTCGTCTAGGCGAGCATTAATTTCGGTAATGGCTTGTTCGGTGATGGGTTCGTGCGGGCTACCGTCATTTTTATGGTCGCCGCGGTAAAAAGAGGTGAACTTTAAGCCGACTTCCTCTTCCCATTTGCTCATCTCCATGTGCTCCATGATCACGCCGATAGAACCTACGCCAGAGGTTGCGGATACAATGATTTTTGAGCACGCAGAGGCCATAAAGTAGCCAGCTGAATATGCGCTGTAGTTGACGATCGCATTAATGGGCTTGATTTGGCGCGATTGATAGATGAAATCAGCCAATTCTTTGCAGCCAACTGCCATGCCGCCGCCAGTATTAAAATCTAAGGCGATTTCTTCGACCATGTTGTTGTTAAGCGCCCGTGTCATACGGTCTTGCAGCTTTTCATAGCTGTTTAACTCGGTGCAGGCGGCGGTGATGTGGCCCCGGCGAGCCATTAACAGGCCATGAACAGGAATAACTGCTACTCGGCCATTTGCAATGGTGTACATGCCAGAAACATCGCAGTCATCATCCGCAATGGTGGCAAGTCGCTCTGGCGGTTGTTGATTTTGTTGCAGTGATGGGATGTCGATTGACAAGTTACCCGTGATGCGCGGGATCAGGACTGATTTTACGGCATCAACTGCAGTTCTGGTGGCTAGCAATGGGGTATTGAATACCATGCTGGCTAAATTGGGGTAGTTTACTTGCATAGTATTGCCTCGATTTGCTGCATTTGCTCTGGTGTGGCGTTCAGGTGTTGTTGCGCTGAGTTGCTTGGAACCATGTTTAACGGGGTTAAATAGGTGTCGCCGCCGTTGATTGGGCTCATGTTCTCAAGGCGGCGGATATCATTCACACTTAACCAGCCCCAGTTGCGGCCAATTGCGTAAGACTCGTAACGTGATTTTTGGTCACCACGGAGCAACCCTTGCACGTTAAACTCGATGTAGTACTGGCCGCGCTCTGATGGCAGTAGCAAGTCGCGGGTTTGAGCAGCTTCAATCCGTTTTAGCCATGGCAACAACGAGTAAATTACATAGCCAAGCGACATTGACTCGATGCCAGAACCCCAAGAGGTGGTTTTTTCTGTCATCTGCACCATGTGCAGCGGGATTTTGTACAAGCGGCAAGCTTCAGCGATACCAAAGCCACGGCTCTCGAGCAACTGGGCCTTTTCGTTGTCCATTGATAGCTGCTTGTAGCTCATCCCCTCTTGCAACATGGCCACTGAAAACGCATTGCGCAGGCCTGAATGACGCTCTTTAAATTTATTTAGGATCGCGTCAATTTTGTCTTGGGAGTCGATCGCCTTGACTGATTCAGGGCGTTCAATCACGCCGCTGAGCGTGGTGCCGTTGGCAAAGACATTGCCTGCATGTTGTTCGGTTGCTAACGCCAGCCCAAATACATCGGCATTGGTTTGAATGGGCGATAGGCCAATGTAACCATCGAGGCTAAATCCCTTGATGTGATGGACTAATCTGGCAGGCAACGTCTCGTTTAAATCGATTAGATGGTAATAAGGCAGCGCATCAGGCCCTTTTAATACCTGAACTTTGTCAGGATTAATGGGGATCAACTCCTTTATGTAACCATCGCTGTCATATTCTTTTAACGCGAAGTTATTGCCGCGCAGCCCAAGACAGCCCATGGATTGCTCGTAGTATTCAAAGCTGGTGTCTTTTTGGTTTGGCTGGTTGTGAATAATGTCGTATAGCGGGTGATCTGTGGCTCTGACTCGGCCATCGCCTTCGCGGCGATAAAGCTCACAGGGCAATTGAGCAACTGATTCGGCCAATAAGGTAACGCAAGCTCGTACAGCAGAAAGCGCTAGCGCCTTTTCTGGCGTGACATGGATACCTGATGCGGTAGAGCTGCCACTAATAGAGCTAACCCATCGCCACCAGTCGTTACCTTGCTGGCGAGAGCCCTTGAACATTTGTGGAATAAACATTATTCACCTGGTCCTTTGGTTGTGCTCATAGCTCGAGTCACCATCCATGACCAAAGCAGGCATAAGCAACCAAGCGTGATAAAACCTGCTGCGGGAAGCAGGAGCCACGCGCCGTAAGACACGCATAAAACCCCTGCGATACCAATAATGAAAGCGATATAAATCAACATAGAACGTCCGAAGTCTCGTAAACTGAAGTTGACTGAGCATCACTTACTGGGTCAGCCGTTCCCACGGCCATAGCTGCGGCGACTACGCCGTCGATACGACCTGTGGATTTTTTCTTGGTAAAAATACGGTTGTCTTTGGCGTCGGCCTCAAGCACGGCGCTTGCGGCGTTCCACCTAAGGCATGGATTGGTTTTAATTCTGATCTCTTTACTGGTGATCAGCTTTTCGAATAGCTCAATTGAGCGCGGCATCCAGAGGTTTGACTCTGATGCTTTGTAGTAACCTTGCCCGTGCTTAACTAGCGGGATAAATACGTTTGCCTCGGCGAGTTCTGGCTCAAGGTAGTGGATACGGTATTGGTCGAAGCCGATGCTTTTTATCTCAAACAGTGCTGACAGCTCGGCGATTCGCTCGGCCACAAAGCTGTAGTCCACTGCATGCCCGGGTGGCGCATGAATAAACCCTTGCCTGAGCCATGCCGAGTACGGCACGTTATCGGTGCGCTCGCGATCCAGTAACGTGTCTTTTGGTGTCCAAAAGTCCACTAACAGCGTTTTTACTCTAGGGAAGTAAAGCGCTAAGGCGGTTAAGTCGCGGGTACCGGATAAGTCGAGCCCGCCGTAACATTCTTCGCCGTAGAGCTCGTTGATATCAAAATCATTTTCGCAATCCATCCATGTGTCGGCGGATAACCAAGGCGAGGCAGAATCTACCCACTGGCAGAAGTTTAAGCGCCGAACAATGCTCTCTTTTGCTGGCATACCCTTGGCTTGAGTGACCTGTTCGCGCAGATATTTATGCGTGAAGGTGTGCCCAAGTGATGGGTTGGCTTTTTGCCAGCAACTTTCGTCATTAATCGGGTCGTCACCTTCATCGAGCGAACAGATAAAGGCGAAGAATGAGTCATCTTCTTTGGTACCCGCACAAATGGCTTTGCCGTATTCGTGGTACGAGTAACAAACGCTGGTGCGGTCGTGGCCTGAGTTGGTGATCATGAAGATCAGCGCTTGCTTGCGGCCTTTGGTACCCGCACGCATCATTTCAACGACGTTGTTGTTTTTGTGTTCGTGTACTTCGTCAATCAGCGCCATGTGTGGACGTGGCCCTGATTGGCCGTTGTCGGAGCTGATGGGTCTAAAAAATGAGTTTTTAGCCAGATAGGCAAGGTTCCAAACGCTTTGCCCGGTACCCGATTTTTTTAATCTTGAACTTAGCTGCGGCGATTGGTTAACCATGGAAACCGCGTCGCGGAACAACACCATGGCCTGATCTTTTTTCGTGTTGTGTGTCGCGATGTGTGATTTAGTGACTAGGTAAAGGTGATTTGGTGAATCAACCTCTATACAGCGCACTGGCACACTTTTACAGGGTCTAACTTCTTTTACGTATCTTGCTTTTGCTCTGGTATCTACTGCTTCAATTTGTCTCGCGTGTTTGCGAGATAGGTTGAAAACCTTTATTGACTTAGACGCTTTAAAGCTAACAACGTAATGCGGCGCTTGCTCTACCTCTATCTGCCTAATATTTGATTTTATGCCTAGGCCAGTGGCTAGCTCATGAACTGCTTCAGCAAGTCTTTTCTCACGGTTTGTAAAACGGCATTCACCTGTTTTTGTGCAGGTTCCATCTGTATCCATTAATCCAGCTAATAGGCTTAGCCTTTGCTGATAGCTCGCACGCAGATAAATATCAGGAACATGCTTATTGTTAAGTAAGCCAAGACGCCCTAGCTGAGTTCTTAACCCTAAAATGGTGAAGTAACGAGTATCTCCCTGAGAATTCATGCTTGATAGCTGATAGCCTGCCGCGGAAATCAGATCTAAATGCTCTACATCATCTTTATGGCAGCAAATTGCACCGCGATTTACTCGGCCATCACCCAGCCAAACACCAAGGGTATAAGGATCGATTGGTAGTTTTTTACCAGTCGTTTTGATTGCGCCTGCAATTTCTATCCTATGCCTTAAACGACCTGATGGAGATCGTAAAGTACGAGCAATTTCAGCAGTAGTAACAACTTTAGGCTGATAAAGTGATGGTTTTTGGCCACGAGTATCGATAGTTTGCCAGCGATGATTAGCATCTGAAACAATTACAGTGCCATCATCAAACTCTACTTCAAAGCATTCTCTATCATTAAGGATTGGTGATAGATAGGTAACCGTGCATGGTTTGCCATTTTCATCAAATACTTTATCGCCAACCTTTAATTCGCCTTGTGTTGTCCATCCTTTTGGCGTGGGTACTGGCGTGTCAAGCGCAAGTGGTGCGGCGGCATATACCTCGGCGCTCGCCTCTTGATCGGCCACTAAACCGTAAAGCCCGATACCTGCGGCTAACGGCGATTTACCAGAGCCTTTGCCACTTTCGACATAGCACATGCGAAAACGGCGGGTACCGTCGGCATCCTTCCAGCCAAACAGCGAGCCGACGATAAATGCTTGCCAGTCGAGCAGATGGAACGGCTTGCCTTCATGATCACCACCACTTAAGCGCAATACTTTTGGGAAAAAGCTAACGGCGCGGTTGGCGGCGGATAAATCCCAAATAAGACCTGTTGCGTGGCAAGACTCTAAGTCTTTTAAGTGCCGCTTACAGGCGTTGCGGATATCGGGGCCAGCGAGAAACTCCCCTGAGACGACCTCTTTTGCCCAACGAGTGACGCGATCTTCTACGCTATCCGAAGAACTCGTCGATCTCGTCTTTTTTCTTGTCGCCATCAGTTACCTGTACTTTGCTACGGGCCGATGGAGTTAGCCCAAATTCTACGAGATAGGCTTTAAATCGCCTGTCGGCATCGGCCAGCATTTGAACGGCTGGGTTTGCCTTCATTAGCATTTGCTCGACTTGGGTGACTTCGCGGGTATCTTCATCGATATTTTCGCCGATGATTTTGATGCTTTGGTACGTTCGGCCGTTTTGTTTTATTTCGTCCCTCAGGTCGAGGATTTCTGAGTAGACGTCGCATAACCGCTCAAGCGCCATACCGTCGGCCAGTGTGAGCACGCCCATGTCTTTAAGCAGTTTTGTTAGCTTTTTCCATGCTGCTTTGGCTCTTGGGCTGAGATATGCCGGCATTCGCGGGATCCCCGCTTCTAGCTTTGGCTCTTTTTTATTGAGAGGCCTCTTACCGGGGTTTCCTGTAACGAGCTTGAGCGCGGTTGGCGTGGTTTTTCGTCCTACTGCCACGTTTTACCTCACTACTTGTTCCAATGGTGATTTGGGTCTGTTGGCTTGCCGCTTTCGTCTGCGCCAAGCTTTACCCCTCTGTTCTCCATTATTTTTTTGGTGCTATCGTGGCAAGTCTTGCACAGCGGTTGCCAGTTGTTGGTATCCCAAAATAGGGTTGTGTCGCCTTTGTGTGGGATCTTGTGGTCCACTACTGTTGCGGCGGTGATAATGCCTTTTTGCTCGCAGAAGCAGCACAGCGGATTGCGCTTTAAGAAGGTTTCACGGGCTTTTTGCCAGCGTCCACCATAACCACGTTCGGCGGTTTTGCGTTTATCATCGCGCCAGCTTGGTTTTTGACTCATAGCTCACCGGAGCCGTCCAGATAGATTGGAGAGTCATCTTCCTGATTGTCTTCGGTAGCCATCATCTGATCGACAATATCCAGATTACTGTTCACCAGTTGGCTTATCGCTGTTGTTTGGGCGGTAATGGCTGCGGTTTGGGCTGTCATTGCTAACGTTAGCGCCTGAAGATGCTCGATTAAATCGTCTTGCTTGCTTTGCTTGATAACTGGCGGCTTGGTTTTACCTTGAAATGTTGGGTAGGCGGCGTTTAATGCGGTTACATCAACCCAATCAGCAGGTACCAGTGGCACTAATTCTTTTTGGCCATTGCCAATATCTGACTCGACAGCTAGCACTGAAACGATGGCGCCATTGAAGATAACGACAACTTTACTCATGGCTATCGTCCATATTGATTACGTTTAGGTTGCCAGCTTTGATCGCGGCCATTCTGGCAAGATGAAATTCCTTGTCCTGCTTACGCTTCTCTTGTGTTCGACGATATTGAACAAGGAAAAGTGCGACTGTTGATGCGATACCAAGCAACAACGCAATATTGTTGAGTGACAAAAAGCCGCCTATTGCTGTTGAGATTGAAGCGACATAGCTTACAGTTGTCGTTGCTTTATCCATAATTGGCGCCAAGGGTTTGATATTCATTGTTAGCCTCCGATCACTCGGCAGACAGTTTCGACTTTTGCTCGTTTATCCAGTTTTCTAGCGATAGCCAATCGAGATCGCATAAAGAAATCACTTTCATCAACGAGTTGGTGTATTCAGAAAGATCTTGGTTTTTCTTGCTGGAATACGGCGGAACGATGCACTGACTGATCAGTTCCTTGGGCGGAAAAACATACTGAATCTTGGTTACGGTAACGGTTCGCACATCTGGCGGACTGCTCGAGCACGCTGTTAACAGCATCAGGGATATCAGTAGCGCCCCAAGTAAGCGTTTTTTCATCGCTGGACCTTTCGAATACCTGAGTTAACTCTTTGGTTGATTGCTCGAACTCGCGCTTAATCTCGTTTCGTGACCGTTCACGATCGCTCAAGGCCTTTGCTAGCAATGCAAGATTGCCTAGCAAGGTTTGTTTGTCTTTTTCTGCAGTTTCGAGTGATGAAGTCACCGATGATAAATTTTTTTGCAGCTCGGAACGGGCAAGCTCAGATTTATCCAAATTTGCATTTAATAGCGCAATTTGCCCCTTATTGATCACAAAAAAGGCCGTGAATACGCCTATCAAAACAATCAGCAAAACGATAAGTAACGCAATGATTTTACTTGATATTGTCGAGAGCATTTTTATCGCCTAAATTTGCCAGAAAAAAAGGTCTCATTTCGCGGTTTTGCACGCGACTGTCCCCGAATGGTCAGTTAGGCAAAAGCCCTGAAGTTTTGACCCGCCCCACCACACATTATAAGCGTTTGATATTAAAGGTATTTATTAACATTCACTTGAGAGCATCGAGGCAGTCGCGGTGCCGCTGCTGCGCCCTGAGCCACACGCCATAGCAGCGCTTGTTGCCAGGCGTTGAGCAGTCATAACCTGCGACGGTTCGATACTGCGGCAGCAGCAACGACTCACATGATTGTTGGTATTCACCTTGGATAAGATGTTCACGCATCGGCGAGGCTAACCAACGGCCGATACCGTATTGATAAGTCCAGTCGATGTACAAGTCGTAAGACGCTTGGTTAAGCTCCACGTTCGGCAGGCTTGCTCTAAAGCGTTGCTCATCCTTATCGATATGCGCTTTAGCGGTTTTAAGTGCATTAATTGGGGTGGTGGTTTCGCCTAGCTTTACTGGCCGTCCATCTGCGTGATAAGTGGACCCAAAACCCAATGTAGGCCGATCACCTTTAACGGGGATCTCTGCAACAGGCGAGAACCCTTCAGATGTTACCAAGGTGATCAGTGCAGCAGCTGACAAGCTCAGTCCTGTGACTAATACCTTATTACGCATGATTTACTTACCAATCCGTGGAGAACCTAACGGACCTGTATCTGGTGCTTTAGCAGCCATGAGCTTAAAGCTTTCTACCTGCAACGCTTCAGCTTCTGATAATAGTTTGATGATTTGAAGATTATTTGACTTAACCTTCTCTGCTAATTCGCTTTTATCATGTGCAACTCGCGCCGTCTTTTCAGCGACTTCTTCTTGCAGTTGTTTAAGCAGCAACTCGAGCTTGAATCCATTTGGATTAGTAACACTCATCAAAATCTTATTCATAGATGCCCCAAAACAAAAAGCCCCGGCGATGGCCGAGGCTTGAATAAACTCAAAGGTACAGATAGCAAAAAGCCACCTATCTGGTGGCTTTAGATGCTATAACCCGCATTGTTATAGCAGGATAGCGAATCTATTTTTATGGGTCAATAGATGTTTAACGACCTTGTTTTGGTTACTATAGTTTTAATGTTGAAGTTATTATTGATTTAGCATACTTATCTAATGCTGCTTTTTGCATGGATTTCCATGATTCGAATGTTGTATGACTAACAATAAATTTTTCCCAATCATCATCAGGTATTGCTTTAAAATCTTCACGATTTTTTATAACAAACCCGCTTGCAGAAAATAACTGTTCTAAGCTAGAAAAATTAGAACAACTAGATAGAAATTCTGGAGTCATGATTTCATCCAAACCAACTTGCCGCTCTCCATCTAACTTCTTCAAGTTATTTTTAAGTTTTTCCAATCCCTTAATATTTGACTTTACAGGCATATTTCACTCCATTGACTTTTTAATTAAAAATTTATGATGAAATTACTTATCACTTAACTGATTTTAGCTATCAAGATACTAAACTAATACCGCGTTCAATGTCTATTCCTGTTGGGACAAACACGATTTTAAGCCCTATCTTCTTGGCGTAGTAATACTCGGCGGTAGCACCGGCAGACCTGCGCCAACCGGGCAACATCACTATCTCATTGCAAGCGCGGATCATGGCGTAACAGATATCCATGTACTGGGGTTCGGTTAGGCCGAACGGCAGACCAGCAGAATGCAGCACTACTCTGCCAGTTGCCGCCAGCTTCTCAGCCGCCTTAAAGAATGCCTGCTTATTGATCTCGACATTGCCGCTGATTGGGCCAGCGATGTAGGTGGCTATCATCAATCATCACCAGGAGGAGATTGATTAGCCGTGGCGTTATCTAACGTATGCTCACGCCACGCATATTTACAGCACCGACATGTTTTTAATAAATGCTCTTTTTTACAAACGATTTGGTAGTCAAAGGCCCTTGCCACATAGCGAATAAACTCACTCATCTTTCCTTGTTCTTTACATGTACCTAAATTGGTACCGTCTTCCACCCACTGAAATTCTATTGAACTAGATCCGCACTTCACGCATTTACACATTAGCATTACCCCCAAACAGCACTTGGCGATAACACTTAAGCTCGGCGATTGACTCTCTAATATCAGCCAATGCTTCATGCTTATATTGCTTGGCCGATACAGCTTCTTTTTCAACCTCTGGCGCCCATGCTCTTGCAGCAAGTGCTAATGCGGAGATATCCAGCTGTCTATAATGCATAAACTCATGCAATAGCGGAAGCTGGCACAAAATGTAAGAACGGTCGAACATAATGGAGTTACCAGCGAAGATCACCCCTTTCTTAGTTTTTCGGTTATATGCCTCAATCCCCATTTGCTTAAGGTGATTGATGATCCGCTGTTCTGCCTCTGGAAGTGAGCAAGTCGATTGCCTCACTTCATCGAGCAATCCGCTCTTGGTATGGGTATCAATCGCCCATGGGTGTGATCGGCTAATCGCCTCCTCATCTTGATGAACCACAATCCTGATCGCTTCACCCACCTGATTTAAATCGGTATCAGTGACGATAAATGCCAGCTCAAAGACGGGGTAAAACTCCATCCCCAACTTACCGTTATCAAGTCGGCCATTAAGACCACCTGTTTCAATATCGCCAAATAGAAAATATGGCTTACCAATACTGCCCTTGATCTTGTGTCCTAGCTGAAACTGAAAGGAGTTTGGTTCATTGGGGAATAATATTGGCCTCATCACTCCCTCAATAATATGGAATAACGACATTAGTAACTCTAGAGGAGCCCACTTAGTCGCCACCATAAAATCACCTTCTACATCACCAATCCACACGGGGATCCCGTAATAGCTTCCGTGGTTGGTAAATCCTTCGGCAAGCGCCTGCTGTTCTGTCATGTAGCCAAGTAACGCTAATAACTTCGATAATTCCATTACACTTACTCCGCTAATTTTAATTCGGTGTTCTCAACTTTTTTGGAACAAAGCAGGTACCATCTTTAATCTTATAAGTGACGTGCATTGTGCTAATTACAGTCATTAGTTTTGGAAGGCATCCACCCATAACATTCGCTCCTTGGTTTAACTTAAAGTTATTGCAGGATCCGCACTGACGAGACTCAACAGCAAAAATCACTTCGCCGCAATCGACGCATTTATGATCTTTTGTAACTATGTGGGTACAATTGTTCATTACTCTTTCCCCGCCTGCTCGATTGCATCGCGCACTGCCTCAGGCCATTCGCCAACTAACAGCTCAGTGCCGTCATCAAAGTGAATCTTGGTACCATTGAAGCCATTACTGCTATGCATACTAAAATGCTTGATTCTATCCAGAACAACAAAGCTGTTTTCGCCATGATAGAAAGGTTTAAAAGATGCGACTTTACTCATTAAATATCTTCCTCTTTTGAAGATGCATAAATTGCCATGCAAGCCTTAACCAGCAAGGCTTTAAGCTGTTTTACTAATATTTTCTATCTTGAAACTGTCTTGACTATTCATGAACAAATGCGCTCTGCAAATAGGTGATGTATCGACAGCAAATGCTTATGCCAAAGCTCGATAGCCTCGCGCTTTTGATCAGCTAAATAGGTGTGAATATAGGCTTGGTCTAGCTTGGTCATGGAGTGGTTTAGCATCTGCTCAGCTACCATGTAATCGATACCCAAATCAGCCCAACATGATCGAGCCAGCTTGCGTAAATCGTGGGCCGTCCATTCACCACCACTCACCTGTTTAACCAAACTATTAGCACCACGTTCATCTAATCCGGTGTTACGGCATGGGTGCGGAAATAGGTACCCGCCTCGATAACCTGCAGCGGCTTGGGTTGACCTGTGCCAGCGCAAAACATCGGCCATCAGCCCAGAGATAGGGATAGTCAGTTGAGCGTGGGTTTTTGTGATATTAGCGGGGATCACCAACTTGGCATTGGGTTCGTCGTAATAGCTCCACTTAAGCAAGCGGGTTTCACCAATGCGGGTACCGTAAGCCAACATAATAAACACCAACAACGCTGCGCTATCACTGGCGGTATCAAGGTCACTCAGCAGCTTAGGTAAATCAGTTGCTTGTAATTGCGGTGGTTTTGTCGCGATGGGCGTAGCAATAAAATCTGTAAAACTTAACGATGCCAACGGATCATCACTAATCAGCTTTAGCACAGTCGCTTGCTTAAATGCCTTGCGCAGCACTGCGTAATACTGGCGAACACTGCCAATTGAATAACGCGCCTGCAGTGGCCAAATTAATAGCTCATCGACTTTATGATGATTGAGCTCACTCAGCATCACCTCACCTAGCACCGGCAATAAATGCTTAGCGATGGTGCATTTGATATTGCGGCGACGTTTAATCGATAAGCTGGTATCCGCCTGTGACCGGGTTAAATACCAATTGAGCAAGCCACCACAACTTAACCAGGTGTTCACCTTCACGCTTTGATCTTGCCGATGCTGAATGCTCAAGGTGGGCAAATCATCAATGATCGCCTTGGCACTCACCAGCGGCCAGTTCGCCACCTTAGCCCAACTGGCCTTGCCCTCTTTGTTGGTGACTAAATACCAACTGCCACGACTGCGCGAACTCCCCAGGCGCAACCGTAGCGGATAACGTGGGTCCCTAATCTCGGTAATCGATTCATCGGCAACAGCCCGTTTAATGGCCGCATCGCTTAAGGCAATACAGGAAATAGCCATCAGTCGCACCTCAGGTTAGTTCGGCAGTCTGCGTAAAAATACTCAACCGATATCGCCTCTTTATCAGCATCTGATAACCCAACCTTAAACAGCGCTGAAGTCAGTTTTTCAATCAACTCAAACTCAGCCAATATCAACGATTGCTGCAACTTAATCATCTCGCTATTCGCGGCTAAATCAACGCCAGTTCCACCACATTGATGGCACTGATAAAACACATACATCGGCTTGACCTTGCCTTTGCCATTGCATTCATCACACTTAGGCAATGCGTTAATTTGCTGATGGATCCTGTTTTTAGCACTCACCAGCGCCTGATACTCAGGCGTTGATAACACCTGTTGTTTACAGTGCAAATCAAACCGCTCATTTATTGATGACTGCTTTGCCAGCACAGCCATCAGGCGCTTATTTATCCGCTCTAAAGGCTCAATCCGCTGTAAATCAGCATTGCCAATGGGCAGGTGTCCATCGAGTTCATTGCAGATCACCATTACCGCCGCTTCAACGCCGCAGGCCAGATCAACTGAGCCAATAGACTCGAGTTGCTCTGCCTCCGCTTTAAGCCGTTTAACTAAATCGCTTACCGTTTCAATCATTTGGTTTGCCCTTTAAAAACCGTGTTTTGCGCATTCACCACCCAAATTTTATAGTTATGAATGAAAAGCAAAAATCCCAAACAAATGAAACAATTAACCAATAAAAAACACTCAAAACCTTATATTTTAAAGACTTATAAATTAATCCATTATTTTCAGCACCGATCGTTACAACAAAACACTTAGCGGTAAGCCAAAATGAAAATAAAAATAAACTAAGCCAAACTAAACCTAATAAAAATTGCATATATACCTCCAACTATTAGCGCGATTTTTCCAAATCGCTGTTATGCGCATTTATCGCGCTTACACACTCTTCAGCACTTTCAAATTGATAGACAAATTCACGGCTACGACCTTGATCATGGGCATAAAAGTGAGCAAATGCGGTTCTGCGCTCTATACGGCTTACTAATTCAATATCTTGCTTGCTCCACCGCCGAGTTGTTCTTGTTTCAAGTACTCTGCCTTGAGTCCATGCCACGTCTTTAAATTTTTCTCTGTTGTCAGGTGCTTTCATCAACCCGCTAGCCCCATTTCTTCACCCACGAGGCGCAGTACTTTTTTAGCAAAGCGAGCTGCATCATGTTCGTGCTGATGCAGTGCATCTACGCCATCCATATACTTGTCGTAAAAATGCTGGCTAAATTGCTCTGTCGTGATCTTGGCGCCACTCAAATCACAAAACGATTTAGTCAGCTGCTCAACGGTGTTCAACATCTTCCCGGTACCGCTGCAGTGCTTGCACTCACCATTGCGGTGATAGTTGAGTTTTGTTCCCTTACACTTAGGGCAAACGCGGGTACCGCAAACTTCATTCACTGCCAGCCTTGCTAATACTGCGGATACCAATGGTCTGAAATTCTCCTCATATTTCCATGTCAGCGCCTTAACCAGTGCATCCTCGGCATCTACATCGCCGCAAATGGTCGCCTCTAACACCTTCACCCCAACGGGGTACTTACCCTGTACCTGCGCAATAACACCCATAGCATCCTCCCGACTAAAAACCCCTTTCCCCCCCGCCGCACCAATCGATAACCCGCGTGGAGATAGCAGCTCAAACAAGCGCTCAATTGAAATCATTTATCTGCCATCTCCTTGGTGGTTAGCTGCAGCACGGGCAGCGGAATGAATAATGCTCAGTGCCATGCTTGATACACGGCTTTCGGCCGACTCAAGCGGATCTTGGCGCGATACAGTGCTCATTGGTTTACGCTCTGGATGCTTGCGCAGTAATCCACGGGCACTTAGCGCATCGCCTAAGGTTTGGTTGCCAACTTTAGCTTGGCGTGAGGCCGCAAAAATGGTGGCGCCAGCTACATACAAGGCGATCGCTTGCTCCAAGTTGGCGGCGCTCTTTTCGGCCGTATTACGCAGTAAATCGCGCTCTCTTAATACTTTGGCTAGTGCCGTCTTGCATACGCCTGTGTTAGCTGCAGCGTTAAAAACAGATAAGTTTTCATCAACATAAAGCTTGATGGCCTTTTCAAATTTCTCGCTGAGCTTTTTAGGCTCCTTGCGCAATAACCCGCGGTCCTTTAACTCTTTTGTGAGTTTTTTACGGCACACAGGCGCAGCAGCAGAACTATCTAAAAGCGTCATCTTTTGGTTTACATACAACTCAACACCACGCGCCAAGCGCTCAGCTAATGGGGCTTTTAACGGCATAATTCCCCCTTACCAAACAAGGCGATCAGCGCAGCATCACGAGTATCGGCATTGCTGCGGCCAGTCCAGCCGGTGATCTTGTTAAAATACACACTGCTATCCTTGGCCTTTTTCACAGGACCACGCAGCGGTTTAACTAAGGTGACGGTAATACCATTGCCCTCGAGGACTTCTTTAATCAATCTGGCGGTGGCTTTAACCTTGCCCAAGTCCTCGGCCTTGCTCATATTGATCTTAAATTCACTACCGCCTTGGCTTGGGGCATGGCCAACGTAGGCAAGCAATGGGTTTTGGCCTTTGGTAGTACGCTTTAACTTGCTGGCGAACACTGGCTTCTTGTTATCCACATCCTCAAGCAGCACAACGCAAGGCGAACTGGCAGCACTGCTAACTACAAACTCAATCAACTCGCTAAATCCCATGCTCTTAAGCAGCTGTATTTTGCCGCCTACTACCGTGGCCACGCCGCTTTTAGTCAAATCAGGATCAATACCAATACGAATCACACCGCCACCCCTCTAAACCGCTTTGACTGCCTTACCAAAAACTGATTAGCCTGTTTGCGACAAGCTGGCCCACCCAGCGCAAATAAACGCTCATACTCCATAGAAACGGAATGCTTAAACTCAGCGGGGATCACCGACATATGCTTTACAATCTTCTCCATGTCTGACTCACCACCGCGGCAATGCCACATTTGCGGCAGTTCGCGTTCGCGCAACAACCCTTGGGCCCGTAACTCAGCGGCGCTAGTCTTAACCGGCACAAACAACACCGCATCGTTAACCGCCTCTTGCACGACTTGGATAGCGGCTGAATCGATGGCCGTAGGCGCAACAATCGCGCTATAAAAATCAGGTGCATCATCTGGTAAGTGTTTAATTGCCAGCGCCATTGGCAGTCCTTAGCCCAAACTTTTGGCGCAAATCAGCGATAATCGAGCAAGCCTTTTGGCTTTCAACAGGCTTGTTTACTGGGGCGGCAAGCGCCTTAGGAATGCAGGCATCAAAACTTTCACCCTTCACTGCCCGGCGGCACATCACCTCGTAGTTGCGTTTAAATAACGGCCATGTTTGCTGCTCAGTACGGTTTTGCAGCTCATACCAACCCGTTTCACGGCCAGCAGCAAATACAGCGCCATGGCTCCACTTGTGCTCACTCGGCCAGCGACCATGGGCGCAACACTCGCGGTAAGCCTGTTCAGCGTTAGGTAAACCAAGCTGCTCAGGTGTAGGCGTACACATCGCTACAAACTCAGCGGGGTTAACGCTCCATGGCGCAGTTGCAGCACGTTGTTTAAAGGCCTCAATGCCAATCATCACCTCACTCACGCTCAAGCCAGCCTCACCGATTTGCTTAACAAACTCCTGCACTACGCTCCCAAGCTCAGCACCAAAGCGATTGCTAAAATCACGGCTGTACAGGTTCATAGTCGGCATCAATTGTGTGGCCACCACCGTGGTGATCTGCTGAATGCTCGAGCTGCTCTGCCATTTCCCGCAGTTCGCGGAAGACTCGTGCTGTGGAGTGTTCATAGCGTGCAGGGTTTGCGGTAGCAGTTGCTGTATTGGCTTCATGTGATGATCTCGCTAGCAGTTTGGCGTTTAGTTTGTCCCATTGTTTACGCAGGGTTTTTGGGCATAACACATTGCTCGCCCAAAATGAGTCGGAGTTGGCAAACTTAAACAGCTTGCAGATTTCGTGGTGAGTGCGCTTGTCTTGCACACGCATCAAGCGCACTTGGTTAGCCCAATCAGGCCAATTCGGTTGCTTTGCAGTGGGGTTAACAATCAGCACTTTGTTGAAGATGTACTCAGCACAGGTTAAATCGTCTTGAGTGCCCCAAAGCTTGCCGTTAGGAGTTTGAATCGCAGCATCGGGTTTTATCTGTGTGTCGGCCATTGCGTCAGCAATGTTCGACGAAGAGATCTTTTGTATTTCTTTTGTATTAATGTCTTTCTTTTGTGGGGGTCTATCTAGACAGTTTTTACTGTCAGAATAGACAGTCTCACTGTCAGAATAGACAGGTTTTACTGTCAGAATAGACAGTGAATTTTTACTGTCAGAATTGACAGTTTTTGCCTTTGCTGTTTTATCAGTCCAAGAAGAAACCGTTGGGTTAACCCCAATTTTCTTGCCGTCTTTTATCAGCACATTGCGCTTTAATAAGCCGCCAATCACCCGCGATACGTTGTCAGTATCGATATCCGTCATTTCTTCTATTTGACTGTAAGATACCCAGTCAGTGGCCTTGCCGTAGCCATAGGTTCTACGGATAACCGCAAATACCACCCGACTCTCACGATCGCTTAATTTTGTGCGGCACAGGGCGTCCACCAGCGTATTGGAGAGTCGTAAATAACCATCTTCCAAATCTGCTTTCACGACTTCACCCCGCCCTTGCTGTTTGTGCTCAGCAACGGGCCGTAACGGCACCACATTGCTGCCACCAGCGCCATGATTGACGCTATCAATTGATTCCAGTACCATTGTTTTGCCTCTCTTTGGTATTAAGCCCACAGCCGCCACAGCTCTAGTGGGCTTTCTTATTTAAACCGCACTGCACTACCCGAAAACTGATACCCAGCATCCAACACCCGCGCAGCAATACCCTCAGCACTTGTCGTCGGTGATGTGCGGATCACATTAGCCAGCAAGGCAATTTCATGATCCCGCTCAATGCGAGAAAACTCGGAAATTTGTTGATTGCGCTCAATGCGAGCGAACTCGGCATCTTCTTCAGGGGTGTAAGGGATATCTGCGCCATTGCTTCCGCAAAAAGCTACGCAGGAGTTATCAGTTAACTGATTTGCATCAACCTTTACCGCAATAACTTGATCGTAAGCTTCCATCACACTCTCCCATTCGCTTTTAACCGCTCATAGTCATGGCGGCAGTCGGCATCACAAAAATGCTGTTTATTCAAAACAGGGCTATTGCAGTAATGGCACTGGCCCGTAAAAGGCAGCGTAGGTTGACGAACAGTTAAAGCAGCTTTGATATGCGCTTCATGCTCGATTGCGGCATCATCAATAACATCACTCATGCTGTGCGCTCTTTGCTTAGAGTTTCAGACCCTATGAGTGGATCGCTAACCTTAGTTGTATTAACTAAGTTCCTAGCTAAGCGCATGGCTTTGTCCTCACACAGTTCCCGCACTTGGCTACTCACTACCGCTTTAAGCGAAATCACTTCGCGCACAGTCTTGTTAAGCTCGCGGCTAATGCACTCAAACTCTTCAGGTGTAATCACCCCATCAGCGCGGGAGTCGCGGATCTCGGCCAGCGCAATGCCCATTTGCTCGCTAATCAGCAGTAGCTGATCGCTTAACTCTTCATCGCAATTAACCGACTCAGGCAGTTTGACAAACACCCCGCCGCGGCTATGGCACCACGCTGACAAAATGCGGTCATCGTCGGCCAGCTCAGTCAGGTGTATCGCATCACGCAAATACAGGTGATTGCTGTCGTTCTCAGGGTTTAATTTGTTGTACATCACCCCGGGCTGCTGGAATAAATCCTTAGCCAGCTTATCCACTCCGTAATCGTGCCCAAGCGCATGGGCGGCGTAGAGAGGATCGGAACATAAAAGTGACTCGCGCTTTAATGTGTGTTTAGTCATAGGTTAGATATCCTTGCTATTAACAAGAGCAACAAGAGCAGTTAAGCAACCCGAGGTGACGACGTAGACTCAATGGCTTTATCAGCATGAACCTTCAACTCACCGCCCGTTAAGCGCTCAAGCTGAAACGCACGAAGCTCAGGAACCTCTTCGCCCCACTGAGAAATTGACGAGTGAGTGATCCCTAGTTGCTTCGCCAAATTGGATTTGGTTTTGAAATAAGCTACTGCGTCAGATGTTTTCATTTTCACCCCTAAAGTTAGTTTTCTAACATTATCAACAAAAGGATTCTAATGTCAAACGAATGTAAGATAACTAACAATAAAGATTTTGCAGATGAGACTGTTGTTATGAGTTATCAAACAGAACAAATTGGCGAGAGGATTCGACGCCGAAGAAAAGAGCTAAAACTCACGCAAAAAAATATTGCTGAGTACCTGCAAATCACACCAAGCTCAGTTACACAATGGGAGCAAGGAATATCTGCACCATCAGGTAAAAACCTGATTAATTTAGGCAAGGCTCTCGATTGTGATCCTGCATGGATACTTAGTGGTGAAGAAGAAAATATAGAAGTGCGCGAATCAAATGCAGAGTGGCATGCTGGCTTTGAGCTATGGGATGGCGATACACCATTAAGGGATGATGAAGTGGCGCTACCGTTTTACCGTGAAGTCGAATTAGCCGCAGGCAGTGGCTCAACCTTTGTGCAAGAGAACGGCGGCTGCAAGCTACGCTTTGCAAAATCGACCCTTAAAAAGAGCCGAGTAGAACCACAACACGCAGCCTGCGTCACCGTTAGCGGCAACAGTATGCTGCCAGTATTACGCCACGGCACTACCGTTGGCGTTGATACCAGTAAAAAATCAATTATCGATGGCGAGATGTACGCTATTGATCACGATGGTATGCTGCGGGTAAAAATGCTCTACCGCACCCCAGGTGGTGGCATTCGCATCAAAAGCTATAACAACGATGAATTCCCCGATGAATTTATCGCACCAGAAAAAGCCGCAGAGATTAAAATTATTGGCTGGGTGTTCTGGTGGTCAGTGTTAAACGTTTGGAATAATTGAATATTAAATAATGAAAGGGATTTTAAATGTTTTTGCTTAGGCTTTTTATATTGTTATCTTTAACTTTTTGTAGCTATAGTCTGATAATAATACCTAATGAACAGTTAAGTTCATTAGGTTACGCATTTTCTATGTCATTTTTATTCTTTTTGCCAACTTTATATTTTTATCCAACCATTGAGGCTGCATTGCAAAAACGGGAAAATTTCAATGAAATTTTTGAACTTAATTTTCTATGGGGTTGGACTGTTTTTTATTGGCTAGAGGCGTTGTCAAAAGCGGTAAGCAAATCATCTAACAAAAACACTGCAATACAAACCACCCCAAGCTCCCCAAGCTCCACAAGCTCCCCAAGCACTTTGAATAATAAAATTACCAAAGCAGATTATAACATGAACTATAAAAGCTTATGTTTTTCAGATAAACATCCTTACATCCCGACTAAATTTATCGCACTAGATGTTGAAACTACAGGGCTTTATGCTGGAATAGACAAGATAATAGAGATAGCTGCTATAAAATTTGATCTTACATCTAACACTCATCCAGTGTTTGAAACATTAGTTAATCCTGGTGTTAAAGTATCAAGCTTTATTACAAGTCTTACTGGCATATCAAATCAAATGTTAGAAGGTTCAACTAGCTTTCCTGCTATAGCAAAAAATTTAAAAGATTTCATTGGTGATCTGCCAATTGTTGCTTATAACGCCGACTTTGACAGTGAGTTTTTAAGCGCTGAATTGGCCTATGCTGGGTTTTCATTAGATAACCATTTCCACTGTGCAATGAAATTATCAAAAAGAGCATTTAACTTACCCAACTACAAATTAGCTACGGTAGCAGAGCACTGCAATATCCCACTTGATGAAGCGCACAGAGCTAAAGCTGATGCGATGGCCGCTGGCCGAGTGTTTATGTGTGCAGCAGTAACCCTTGGGCACATTAACGAAATAAAACCTAAACCAGCCTTTGTAAAACCAATAAGAGTGGATCACAAAACTTACCCACCAAATAAAAATGGTGAACTATACGGACAAACTATCGTTTTTACTGGCGAGCTATCCATTGCCAGAGCAGATGCCTTTAAAGCTGCCGCAGAGCTTGGGCTTGAAATCAAAACTGGCGTTTCTAAAAAGACCAATTATCTGGTAGTTGGCACACAAGACAGAAAACACGTTGGATCGGACGGAATATCTAGTAAGCAATTAAAAGCGCAAGAGCTTATTGATAAAGGAGCTGAGATTAAGATTTTAGATAAAAATGCATTTATGAATCTTATCTCATAGACAAACCTGCAAACCAATCTCACCAAGCCACCTCCTAGGTGGCTTTTTTGTATCCGCAATTCACCAAACTTAGCCAAAACAAAAAAATGTTAGACAACTAACTTTTTATGTTGACTTTAAAAAGTTAGCAAACTAACATTTCAGCATCGATTAGAAACAAACCTAAATGAAACGATTCTAATCACGCTCTTTAACAGACTGGCCCATGAACGACTAAACCCAGCATTTGCACTAGCAGAGGCACGGACTAGGTCACCCCAAGGTTGTTAGTGATGGGGTACGGAAATTCACTAACGAAAAAATTGCATGCAATCAGCGGCGACCGGGTATCACCTCCCAGATAAAGGGGTGAATTTGCTGGATGGCTTAACTGTGCGAATGACCCGCTATGTGTGCAATCGGTTTTACAGCTGGCTCTTACTAGAGTCAGCGATAAAGCCAACCGTAAATTGAAAAGAGTAGAACATGAAAATTAAAGAGTGCTGGGTTTCAATATGGGTGGTTCTTTTAATCGACGTTGTTGTGACGATCGCTCACTTTATTTTTGACAGATTTGACACCTTCACCGCCTTTGGATTGAAGCCTTCTGAGCTTATTGACCTCGTTGCGATAACTGCGTACATCAGTTATTTGTTGTTTGTAATGTCTTACATCATGGTAAATAGAAAGGCACAAAATAATAAAAAACAATAAATTCAAAAAAGCTAATCCATAAATAAAAACGATTTCTTTATCGTAAATTATTGATGTTTTCAGCATCTTAGCAAAAGCAAATAACGCCACAGCAGAAATCGAAGTGTACATATATCGCCTAGATATATGACGAAGCCTGCCTTTAATTTTATTAAGCATAAGTTTCTCGATTGGTTGTGTAGGAACTCCAATCGTATCACGAGGCCCAACGTGATTAAAAAACGGGCGCTATTTTTACACAGCAACTATCCGGAATTACCGGATAGTTGCCACCGTTAAACTGCAGGACGCAAAGCCATGACTCTCAAGCAACAGAACGCCCAACAACCTGATTTTATCGACCTAGTGCTTATGCTATTAGCCAAGCTAATCCCATTCGACTTGCTCTAACCAACCCGCTTTACCCAACCAAGCAACCCTTAACCCAATACAACCTATGCGAGGTGACCTATGCCCCACCCCATCGCAGCGCATCACTGCGCCCCACTGCTACCCATAGAATCGCAACTGCTGTTACACCTCAGCATTGCCTGCCGCCTCGCCCAATTGCCTGACCTAATGCATTGCCCAACGGTGATCCAGCGTAAAAACGAACTCGAGGCCTACTTGCAAAGCCATGTTTGCAGCTACGCCTTCCGCGAGCGCTACCACGTCACCAAACTGGACGAAGCCCCAATTAAAACCACGAAATTAAACGAAGTGGCCAACATCCAAGTCAGCCGCAGCGGTCGCGTAAAACTCATCCGCATCTCCGAGCCACCAGCTATCAATATCACGGTAAGCGATAGAACCATCAGCTGGCTCAACCGCAGTTTTCACCACGCAAATCATCACGCAAGCCAGCCAATGATTAAGGCTTCCAATTTTAAGGGATAGAGTCATGCTTGATGCACAAGCCCACGCCACCGGCTACGCCCTAGTCGCCATGCTTGCAAATGAGCTAGAGCAAGATCGGCAAGCCAAAGGCAACGCCATGGCCGCTTACTGTGATCGCTCAATAGCCGAATTAAACCAGCTGATTATCGACTATCCAGAATCAAAACACACTTGGTTGCGCCTTATCGAACGCTGGCAAGAGATAAAGCAAAAACACGGCCACAGCAGCTCACAAGACCTGCTTGATGCCCAATATGCCCGACTCGCCTGCACGCCAAATTAAGCGCCCAGGTTAAACCTGTAAGTAATCCTTACAGGTTCATCAATTCCATCATCAGCCTAGTGAGCAATCACCAGTTTGGAGAACACCATGTTCTTTGTATACGGCGTTTCAATGACCCTAGCGAGAAAAGAAGCGGCGAAAAAGTGCAGCCAATACGAAGGCACTTACCCCAATCGCCGCAAACTCAGCCCTGCGGAATATCAAGCCAAGCTTGAAAAGATGGCCGCGGAAAAATTCGAGAAAATGCGCCCACAAAAGCTGTCGCATTCACTCTCAACCCCAGCACTGTGCAGCCAATACATCGCGCTAGCACAACGCCAAGACAAATGCCGCGACCTGCATATTCGCTATCGCAAACCCACAGGCAAAGTGAACCAAAAACCAAGAAAGAAATCATCGCTTGGGAAACTTACAACGGCGAAATGGCCGCATAAAACGAAGGATTAGCATGATGAAAATCAAATTTGATAATCAATATCTGGTAATGCTGGCCGAGTTCGCAGCAAAGCAAGATATCCGTTATTACATTAATGGCTTTCATGTAAAGCCACACCCTGAAAGCGGCGTCATTCTTACCGCCACCGACGGCCATTGTTTAGTCACCATCCACGATATAAATGGTTTTGCAGATGGCAACTATATATTCCCTATTAGCAAAGGCTTGCTTGCAGCATCAAAGCTAAAGCGCCTTTGTGGTTTAAATATTGTCAACGTGTTAATCGTTGATGGTGTTGCAATGGTAACTGCAATTTCAGAACTCGATGATGTGAATAGCGTCAACGATATTGATAACCGCAACCTAGTCGCTTACCTCGAATTTATCACGCCCATAGAAGGAAAATATCCAAATGCAGGACGCTTGTTTAAGTCATTGCCTCGTAAAAAGGCTACGCCTGTTATAGCGCTAGACCCATCGCTTCTCGCCAAGCTAACAAAGTTAAAAGTGAATCAGCACTCAGGCGCAGAATTTCACTTTTTCAGTAAAGATAATGCTATTGCAGCAGTAATGGGGCAAAGCCGCGAAATAGTGGCGCTGTTTATGCCAATACGCCTCGATGTAACTATCAACGCATTACCAGAATTCAGCAAACACTGCGGCGAACTACCCGCGCCAGCCAAAGCTGCCACTCAAACCGCCTCACCCGAGCCTGAACAGTCAAGCGCCGCTTGATAGTTGCCGCCATTCAAGAAACAAGGAATAGACATGAGCTACTTCAAAGTCAGCAACCAAACCGCAGTGCAAGCATTTAAAGACTTTAACGCCGCAAAAGCGGCCTTAATCGAGCAAGCCACAGTGCTGGCTAACCACTTTGGCGGTGAACCCATTTTCAGCAATCGATTTGAGCAGATTTCGTTTGCTGGCATCAACTTTCACAACTTTAACCAGCTTGAAAACAACCACTTATGGCTTAAGCCGAAAGCGACTAACTGCTTTGCTTCTGAGCCAAAATACGGCAAACCAAAAGCTGCCGACCGTGAAGCGCTAGAAGCAATTAAAGCCACCTACAACGCCATGAGGCCTGAGCCTGTTTCACGCGAACCGTTGTTAGCTTCGATCGGCGTAAGTTGGGGAGATTGCCTGTTTAGTCGGCTGCATATGTTCCTGCACAACGATGTGATTTACCTCGATACATGGCTAAAGCCAATCGATGCAATCGAGATACTCGGCAGCGAATACCAAGCCGCAAAAAACGAGTACACCGCAGGCAAAAAGGCATCCAACCAACCAGCACAAGCAAGCGCCGCTTGATTGTTTCAAGCGTTCACGAAAGAAGGAATAGAGCATGACACAACGTATCGAATGCAGCCGTCGCACCTGCCGCTGGACTGGTAGAGACTCAGAGTTAAGCAAGATTGCAGACCCAAAACACGCTTCTAGGTCTTTTGCAGTTTATAACCGAGTTTGCCCTAAATGCGGTTGCGACTCTTATTACGAGCTGCCGGAGCCAATCATCACCGAGCGCGTAGAACACGCAAACGCGCTAATCAAAGTGATATCAGAGCATGGGCGCAAGTTCTTCGAGCACAACGGCGTTATTGCCACGTTTGAACTCGATAAAAACGGCAAAGTGTGGTTTGTCGATGAATACACAAAAGTAAGAATCTATACCCATTTGGGGCGCAAGTGGCATGGATTTAGTCATGGTGGAACACTGCGAGATTTAGTGTGTGCTATACGCGACTACATCTACAAAGGTATCCAGTTAGATATCGACTGGATAGCGCCTTCTCGCCGCAATCCAGATAACGGCGATATTTGGGGCTATGGCAAAGAAGCCGCCGCTGCCGTCCGCGCAGCAGCTGCACAACTGCCAATCATCAAGCAGGAGGACGCAGCATGCTAACCCACGACAAACCCCAACACCGCGATATCAAGATCGGCCTCGGCCATATCGTCGCCGACAAAAACGGTTGGATGTTACCTGGTGGCAAGTTCACCACCAACCGCGCCGTTGCCACCCGCGCCGCCAAAGGCCTGCACCGTTTCTTGGTTAAAAGATAAGGACGTCACTATGAGCCAACAACTCACACCAAAGCAAATCGCAGCAAGGGCTTACTACCAAGCGCATAAGGAAAGTATCAAAGCGCAAAAGCGGGCTCAATACGAAACTAAGGCGCGTAAGCCAAAGGTGATGAAGGTCGTTAACTCATCGACTTCTCAACCTTCAACTGCTGCACCTAAAGCTAAAACAGTCCGATTCCAAGAGGAAAATGAGCCAGTCATCCAGTCAATTAGGATATCGACCGAGGATAAAGTTCGCTTGGCAAAACGCCGCCGCATTGAGGACATAAAACTCGCCAAAGAGCTTGGCTTAAGCATCGAGGATTTTGAATGAAAGCACGCAATGAAAATCAAAAAGACAAAGCAAAGCTTGAGCTAACAATCAAGATTTGCCAACACCTTTTGATGGGAAAAATCATTTGCTTAGATGACAGCCAAATAAATTGCTGGCCTAATGCAAACTTCCCAATAATTTCTCCAACTGAAGCAAAAAAGCGCGGCCTTGTTCTTAAGAATGGTCAAACACCAGTTTGCTCATATTCGTTCACGTTATCAAACGCCAATGGTAGAGGTTCTGGTTATTACTACTTAGCCAGCCAATTTAAACCAAAACCAATTAAAAAGCCGGAGGCAGCATGACCGCCACTAAATCATCCCGCGAAATGCTTTACCTGCTGGCAGGCAGCGAGCCTGAGCGAAAACTCGACTTGCTGATATCGCTAACGCGCATCACCTCCGAGCCAACCATTGCCGCCTTAAAGCTGCACTACACCACAGGCTTGGATCCAGAACGCTGCGCCGCTCGCCACTTTATCGAGCTATCAAACCTGATGCGCGCCCAAAACACGCTCAACAGCACCATGGGTGTGGTTGAAGCCATCAAAGAAATCGACTGGGAAAAGCATCTCGCCAAGTTAGCCGCAGCCAACGCGCGGATCGCTGAACTCGAAAAAACGCTAGCAAGTTATCAGTTAACTGATTCAAAGGAGCATGCAGCATGAGCAAAAAATATCAGCTGATATACGCCGATCCGCCATGGGCATTTAGTAACCAGAACACGGGCGGATCAATGAAATCCAGTGCCCAAGCCAAATACACCGTGACTAGCACAGAGGACTTAAAACGCCTCGATGTGGGCAGCATTGCCGATGATAACTGTGTGCTAGTGATGTGGTACGTGGGCGCCATGCCGCAGGATGCCATTGATCTGGTTAAAAGCTGGGGCTTCACCCTTAAAAACATGAATGGCTTTGTGTGGAACAAGCTAACGGTCAACAACAACCCATTTTTTGGCATGGGTTTTTGGACCCGCGCAGGTAGCGAGTCGGCCATTATCGCTATCAAAGGCAAACCAACGCCTGCTTGTCGCAGCGTTCGCGCCGTGGGCAACTACGATCCACAAAGCCTTGATGAAGTGCTCGCCCACCTATGCTACGTGGGCACCTATCAAAACATTCGCCATAGCCAAAAGCCCGATGAGTTTCGCGATAAATGCGTCGAGCTCATGGGTGACGTCCCTCGCCTTGAAATGTTCGCCAGAACTAAAACCAAAGGCTGGGATGTGTTTGGGAATGAAGTTAAAGGCTCAATCGATATCCCATTAAAGCCAGAGCAAACAACCATTGAATTGGCGCAATCGCAACAGTTCGATATCGAAGATCAAATCGCGCGGGAGAATGCAGCATGAAAAACACTTTGATTGATCTAAATAATCACTTATTCGCCCAGTTGGAACGCTTGTCTGACGAAGACCTTAAAGGCGAAAACCTGCGTGAAGAAATCGACCGTTCCAAATCTGTCACGCAGATATCAAGCCAGATCATCGCCAACGCTAGATTAGCTCTAGATGCACAATTAGCAGCTAATGAGTTAACCATTGGCCGCAAACTGCCTGAAATGCTGGAGAACAAAAATGGCTAGGTTTATCTACACGGCAGCAATGCTCGATTTTTTAAGAGTGACTTTCCCTGAAAAATCGCTAGCCGACACCACAAGGTTATTCAACTTTGCTTTTGGCTGCGACAAAACTGTTCAGCAAATTAAAGGCGCATGCGAAAACCACAAAATCACCTGTGGACGTAAACAAGGTGAGCTAACAAGAGGAAAGTTGCGCAGCTTCACTGATGAACAATTTGAGTGGGTAAAGCTCAAGTATAAATCACTGACTATTGAGCAAATCACTAGCGAATTTAACCAAGTTTTCGGTACCTCCAAAACGGTTAATCAAATCCGCGCGCTCACCCGAAATCACGGTATGAAATCAGGTAGAACAGGCAGGTTTGTAAAAGGCCAAAAAACTTGGAATGCAGGGATTAAAGGCTGGCAAGCTGGCGGAAATTCAACGTCTACCCAATTTAAAAAAGGCATTATCCCGCAAAACCATCGCCCTGTAGGTTCTGAGCGAATCGACAATAAAGATGGTTTTGTCATGGTTAAAGTGGCTGAGCCAAGAACTTGGCGCCTAAAGCATATCCTCGAGTGGGAAAAGCATCACGGCCCAGTGCCAGACGACCACAAAATATGGTTTATCGATAACGACCGCACCAACTGCGACATTAGCAACTTAATGCTAGTCACCACAGCAGAGCATGCCGTTGTCAACAAGATGGGTTTAGGCCGTGCGCTACCAGAAGCGAAAGAAACAGTGTTGCTGTTAGCCCGTATAAAAATGGCGACCACTAAGCGCAAACGGGAGGCAGCATGAACAAACTCAACCCGGTGGAAACAGCACCAAAGAATCAGCAAATCCTTATCGACACCGGATTGGGCTTTTTACAAATAGCCCACTGGAACGCACTTGAAGAGTGCTGGGTATTTGCAGCGCTTAACTGCAACGATGGCGACGGTAATGATATCTACTTTGAAAACGACTACGAACAAACCCCAGTAGGCTGGCTACCGTTGCCAGATTACACGCCAAAAGGGTACAAAAAATGAAGCAATCAACCGCAATCCGCGAAGCGCTTAAAAAGTGGTACGCCATGCCACGCAAACAAGCTGGTAGCTGCCAACAGTTTATGAAACAACTCGCCGAAGAATTGGCAAAGGAAGGTAAGTGATGGATCTGCTTAAAAACATAATCAAGGCGCTTTTCTTCTTTGCACTATTCATAGGCTTCACAGTGTTTGTTGCTAAGTGTGAACATGACAGATCACCTGTTGTAAACGGTAAGCGCGTAGGTACAGGGTATGAGTGTCACGACAACGTTCTATACGTCGTTTCTGGATCAGGCATGGGTAGAAGTATTGCTCCATCTTTTAATGCTGAAACAGGAAAAATAATCAAGTGCAGCATGGGAACAAGTAGCCAAGCGGCTAAGGATGGTGCGTGATGGCAGCAAAAGTTGAATTTAAAGGGCAAGACAAAAGCTTCCCAGTACATATTGAATTAAAGGGTGAGGAATTTTGGTTTACCAAGAAGGCTGCGCTTGAGCTAAAAGAGAATTTGGATTTAGCCATAGGCTTAATGCTTGAGCATGAGGCAAACAGCAATAAGGCAGGTGCAGCATGACTCTAAATGATCGCATGAATTTGCTTACCGAAGAAAACCAGCAGCTTAAAGCCAAAGTTGCAGAACTTGAGAATCAAGTTTCAATCCTCAGCCAGCGCCCTAAATACGATTTATCGACCACACAAGGCCGCGAACAAGCAGTGATTGAAAGGCTTAAAATACAAGGTTTGGTAAGTAACAAGGGAGTTGCATGATGGATGAATATATTCCTGAAACAGGTAAATCCTGCCTTTACAAAAGGAAAGGTGCTCTAAATTGGTGTATGTGCAAAGTTATAGCAAAATACGAATCACTTATTTGGATTCATAATTTTTATACTGGAAGCAAGCCAGTAGTTAGAGAAGCCGAAGTTGAATTTAAGCCATTACCTAATGATGAGGCTGCTTGATGATGGCAAGATTAAATTCAACTATTTTGCATATCACCAACCACGCGATACAAAGATGGAATGAACGATTTTATGGCCGAGCGGCAAATCTTATCGATTCATTTTTGGAGGCTAAAAAATTAAAGCGAAAGCAGGTTATTCGTCTTAAAACTGGCGATACCAATGGAAAGGTTATTTTTGGAACTGAATATTGCATTTTTGTATGCACTAAATGCAGAAAGCAAAAAAAACACACTGGTAATGCTAACAGTCGTGCCAAAAACAAAGATTTAATTCTAAGAAGGTAAACCATCATGAACCACCAGCAAGCAACAAACGAACCGCTGTTTTTGACTACAAAAGAAGTGCTTGAGCGCTATCGCATCAAGTCAAAGGTAACTCTTTGGAAATGGCGCAAAGAAGCAGGCTTCCCTGAGCCAATCCATAACGGCCGTCATTACGCCAAAGACTCCCTCGACAAGTGGGGCGAACAACAAAAGCAAGCCGCTTAAGCTCTTCTTTCTAACACCACCACACTTCTATCCCCAAGTGCCGCAAGTTTGATCTTGCTGGTCCACTGCTCATAAGCTTCCGCCTGTTCTTCAAGCCAATCATGCTTGTTGTAAACAGCCATTACCCCACCCAACAAGTGCCCCAGCATCTTCTCGGTGACATGGGGCAACACTCCCGCCTCAGACATTCTGGTTGATAGCGTCCGTCTAAAATCGTGGATCCGCCATTCTGGGATGCCAACATTATCCTTAATATGCCTAACCAACTTATTTACCGCGGCAATATTAGCCGGCTTAGATAAATCCGCAGCAGGGAAACACCAAGGCGAGCGATATAGGCTCCATTGCTCCTGCAGTATCTCAAGCAAGGCAGCACTAATAGGCCGTCTAATCGGGATGTTGGTTTTGCTGTACTCAATTGGCACAGTCCAAACCATTGCCTCTAAATCAAAGTCCGCTCGCTTAGATTTTAAAATCTCTGAAACCCGCGCCCCAGACAACATACAAGCCTTAATCACGTTAAGGACTGTCTTAGTCGCCCGTCGCTTATCCAGTTCCCGCCAAATCTTGCCGCACTCATTAAAGGTTAGTACCCGTGATCCAACCTTCGAGTGAGAGCCAACATCAGTCACCCTCAGCTGCAATACATCAACAACAGATATCATTTGCCGACGAACCGCCCAGTTAAGCACCGTTTTTAAGTGCCGCAATATCGCCCCTGCAGTGACTCGACTCACCGCCGCCTTTTTATCAAAGAAATCGATCCACTCGCCAAGGGTAATGCTCTCAACTTTTCGGTCGGCAAATGCGTCGCACAAATGGGCCCTAAAGTACGATTTATAGCTTTCTATCGTGCCCTTCTTTAATCCGTCGGCACGTACCTGCAAAAACTTCTCACAGCATTCTTTAACCGTTACGGCGCCCTCGAAGGTATTGCGTTGTTTCCAAAAAACGCGGGGGTCGATATTATTGGCGATAGAACCTCTAAGTTCTGGCACCGCTTTTCGAGCATCCGCGATTTTTAAATCAGGATAACGACCAAGTGTTAACCGACCGGGCTTGTTTTCAAACCTAAAACGATACTGCCATGTTATAGTCCCTGTTGGGGTAACTCTAACGCTTAAGCCGTCTCTGTCTGCTAACTCAGGTTTACCCGTATATGGCTTGCCTAAAATTGCTCGTAACTTTGTGTCAGATAAAGACATTTTAGATACCTGTGTACATATTATTTTTGAATATTACGCCACAGAGCGTGATATGTACACAGTAGTGTACTCACATGCACTCACAACAAAATAAACCGTATTAAATAGATTTAAACCAAATTAATGCATATAAACCAATTAAAACATTGTGTTAAGTAGTATAGAGAACCATTTTTAATGAATATGAAACACAATCAAATAGAGTCTATATTCTGGCACGACTATGAAACATTCGGTGCCAACCCAGCCCAAGATAGACCCGCCCAATTTGCCGGGGTCCGTACCGATTTAGATCTTAACATTATCGGTGAGCCAGAGACTTTTTACTGCAAACAATCAACGGATTACCTGCCCTCACCCGAAGCGATTTTAATTACAGGGATCACGCCACAATTAGCCAATTTAAAAGGTTTACCTGAAACCGAGTTTATGGGGCGTATCCATACTCTCTTCAGCCAACCTAATACCTGTGTCGCTGGCTATAACTCGTTACGATTTGACGATGAAGTCACCCGCTATGGCTTTTACCGTAACTTTATCGATCCCTATGCCCGCGAATGGCAAAATGGCAATACGCGTTGGGATATCATTGATTTAGTGAGGGCTTGTTATGCCTTTAGACCCGACGGTATCCATTGGCCATTAAAAGAAGACGGTTCACCCAGTTTTAAACTGGAACATCTGACCCAAGCTAATGGTTTAAGCCATGAAAAAGCGCACGATGCCATGTCAGATGTTTACGCCACCATCGCAATGGCAAAACTGATAAAAGAAAAGCAACCTAAGTTATATCAGTACTATTTTGAATTGCGCCGCAAACAAGCCGTCAGCGCGCAAATTGACGTATTAAATATGCTGCCGCTTGCCCATGTCAGTTCGAAGATAAGTGCAATGCACGGTTGTACAACCCTTATCGCCCCCGTTGCACACCACCCAAGTAACAAAAATGCCATTATTTGCGTGAATTTAGCGATGGATTTAAGCCCACTGTTTGAGCTGGATGTCGAGCAGATAAAAACGCGCATGTACACGCCCAGAGCGGAGCTTGCCGAGGATGAGTTACCCATCCCAGTTAAACAGGTGCATCTTAACAAATGCCCTTTTATTACTTCGGCCAAAATTTTAGATGATGTGCAGGCAGAAAGACTCAACATTGATAAAGCCTTTGCCAGAGAACAATACAAACACTTAAAGTCTCACCCGGAATTACGGGAGAAGCTGGCGCAACTGTTTGAGCATGATGGCGAAGTAACCACCACGGATCCTGACTTAATGTTGTATTCGGGTGGATTTTTCAGCCCTGCCGATAAAGCTAAGATGGAGATCATTCGCCATACCTTACCTCAAAATTTAGCCGCACTTGATTTGCAATTTGATGATGGACGCATCCCAGAAATGCTATTCCGTTATCGGGCGCGCAATTATCCCGAATTGCTTGATGATCAAGAGTCCCATCGCTGGCGCACCTTCTGTCAGCAGCGTTTGGCCGATCAGGATTATCTGCTCAAACTTGAAAATTTGTTGCAAGATACCGAAGGCGATGAGCATAAACAAAAACTACTCGCCGCCCTGTGCCACTATTTGCGTGGATTGTAGGCCACAAAATAGCCCATGTTTTTTGTTGATTTAGCGCCTATGATTGATAACTTCTTTCAGATGTTAACTAACAGGCGCTTAATTGAACCATAAACGCGAACTAACTCGCATTTATACTGTAACAAAATTACTAGAATGTTCTTCCATGAACTTAACAAACAAGGAGTCGGGAAATGCAAGATAGATTTATCCGAAGCATAACCCAGCTGCCAACCCCATTGGCTGACGCATTAATTCCCTTATTACATCAAGGTTTTGCGGGACATATCGATGCACAGCAACTGGCAGAGTTAGTCAAAAGCAGCAATATGACCGAATCAGAGGTGTTACTGGCTTTGTTACCTATTGCCGCCGCCTTGGCCAAACCACCGATTAGTGAGTTTTATGTTGGTGCAATTGCCAAAGGAAAAAGTGGCGACATTTATATGGGTGCCAACTTAGAACTGCCTGGCGAAGCCCTCTTCCACTCAGTACACGCTGAGCAAAGCGCTATTAGTCACGCGTGGCTTAGCGGCGAAAGCCAGATTGTGGATATGATAGTGAACGCCAGTCCCTGCGGTCATTGCCGTCAGTTTATGAATGAATTAGTCGAAGGCGGCCAAATCAAGATCCATTTGCCATCACAGGATAGCCATTTACTATCCTATTATCTGCCCTATGCGTTTGGACCAAAAGACTTAAATGTTCAGTCACCGCTATTAGTCAAGCAGGAAACTGAATTTGCACTCGATAGCAGTGATCCTATGGTAATTGAAGCCTTAGATCATGCGGGCTTAAGCTATGCACCTTATACCCAAAGCTATGCGGCGGTTGTATTAGAAACCGCGGATGGCGCAACCTACTGTGGTCGCTACGCTGAAAACGCCGCGTTTAACCCATCGATGCTCCCAATGCAAATGGCGCTATCGAATCTGACTCGGCATAATCGTGATTTTGGTGAGATCCGCCGCGCGGTATTGGTGGAATCCTCCCAAGGTAAAATCAGCTTAGTGGGCGCAGCGATGGATGCATTGCATGCTGTTGCCGCGATAGAACTCGAACATATTGTGGTTGATCCTATCTAGCCAGTTAACGCGGCGCTTCTGTTTTTATACTTCGGTATTGACTTAAGTTGCGCCGCGATGCTTTGGCCTATTTTAGCTACTGGGGCGTTTTGACATAAAAACGACTTTGCGCTCAGCCATTTTAAGATAACATGCGCTTCGCTGCTCCTCTGTCATGTTTCGCCACGCCAAAATCTCCTCAAGATGCCTAAAACACCCCATGCAGATATCCTGCTGATCGAGACAGCAATTTCGTACACAGGGCTGATAAATACTGTTATTCTGACCAGACCGCATATTCATTGCCCGCAGGCTCGATAAAATGGAAACGTCGACCACCTGGGAAGCTAAAAATCTCAGTGCTAATGGCGCCGCCAGCCGCGATCACGGCGGCTAAAGTTTCTTCCAAGGTCTTACTGTATAGCACAATCAGGGGACAGCCCTTTTCTAGGGTAAAACAAACCTCAGCTTGATAAAAACCGCCCGTCATTCCCGCATCGATAAAGCAACTGTACTGTGGGCCATAATCCTCAAAATGCCAACCAAATACGGTATTGAAAAACGCTTTAGAACAATCAATATCAGATGTTGGAATCTCTAAATAATTGATAGTGTGATGACGATTCATAATCTTCCCTGCCCAATGAATAACTTAATCAATAAAAAAGGGAGCCATTGCTCCCTTCGCGATAGTGGCTAATCTCAGATTAGCCCTGTACTAAGGCGGCGACAAGTCCGATGGCACCACCAAACACACCGCCCCACACCACGAGCCAACCTAAATGCGTTTGGATCATCTCCTGAACTATCTGCTTAACCATTTGCGGGGTTAATTCATTTAAGCGTTGCTCAACGATATTAGCAATCTTCTGTTGTAAATCGGCCATCACATTTGGCTGTTCAAGCTCTTGCTTCAATAGGCCGCGGAATTGTTCACTCTCGGCCATATCGACCAATGAAGCTTTCATCTTCTCAATAAAGGGTTCTTTTAGCGGCATTAGCGCCTCAGTCCCCCCAAACATGGCTAACATGCCACCAAATGAAGATTGTGCCACAGTATTGACTAAGGCATCGAAAGACGGTGCTAAGTCTACTTTCTCAATCACAGGCGCCAAATCGATTTGGCTTATACCTTCTTTTTCAGACAAAAAACGATCAATGTTTTCAGCGGTAAAAAACTGTTTCATCATCAGATGAGCAATGCCGAGTTTAAATTCTTCAAACCGCGAAGGCACCACACCAGAACCATACAAACCAGGGACTTTTTCAAACAACATATACACCGCAAGCCAGTTGGTTATCGCACCAGATAATGCAAACAACCCAACATTAAATAGAATGGGTAAGCTCAGTACGTATCCCAAGATCACACAAATGGCTGCCAACACATTGGTCACTAAACTCTTATTCAATCGTTAATCCCCCCTATTACGCAATTTCATCGATTGCAAATGGCGCTAGTTTAGCAAGCGAAGGGGAGTAAGGTCTAATGCTGTAAAACAATACTAACACCACCAATCAGCCGCAAAACAGAGCGCAAACTCAGCAAATACTCAGCGGAGCAGCAGAAGCACAACACTGAAGAATCCCCTGATGATTTACAAATAAATCATCAAATTAGAGTGGAAGCGCATCTTGTTGCATGATCAAATGGTTTCGCTAAAAACTACACTTGGACAACAAGATGCGCGAAGCCAATATCCTACAACATTCTTTACACCAATACTGCCCAGAACTTCACCTAAAACGATTAAACAGCTTGATGCTGGCCTCTAAGGCACTGATTGAATGTAAGACACTGACCTTGACTGAGTTAGGTCGAAATTTACCAACCACGGCCCGAACCAAGCACAACATCAAGCGCATTGATCGTTTGCTCGGCAACACGCATCTGCATCAAGAACGGTTAGCTGTCTACCAATGGCATGCCAGCCTCATCTGTTCTGGTAACCCTATGCCGATTGTGCTCGTCGATTGGTCAGACATCCGAGAGCATAAACGCATCATGGCTCTGCGCGCCTCAATAGCCTTCAATGGCCGCTCTATTACCCTGTATGAGAAGTCCTATCCCCTATCAGAACAATGCTCTAAGGCCTCCCACAACGGTTTTTTAGCGGACTTAGCCAAGATTTTACCTTTGCATGTTACCCCTCTCATCGTGACTGACGCGGGGTTCAAAGTGCCTTGGTACAAAGAGGTTGAGGCGCATGGTTGGTTTTGGCTAAGCCGTATTCGCGGTACAGTTCAATTTGCAGATATTGGCGCTGAAAATTGGCGTGCAGTTCGCAGTACACATGACTTGGCCAACGGTCAAGCGAAGAGCCTGGGTTGTAAGACCTTGACCAAAACTAACCCTATCAATTGCCATCTCACGCTTTATCGTAGCAAACCTAAGGGGCGTACAAATCAGCGTTCAACGAGGACTAATTGCCACCATCCATCGGCAAAAACGTACTCAACATCGGCGAAAGAGCCTTGGGTGTTAGCCAGCAATTTACCACCAGAATCTCGGAGCCCAAAGCAGCTGGTAAACCTGTACGCCAAACGTATGCAAATAGAGGAAACCTTTCGTGACCTCAAAAGCCCGGCATACGGCTTTGGCTTACGCCAAAGTCGTACCAACAGTCCAGAGCGATTCGACATCATCCTACTGATAGCGTTGATGGTTCAATGCCTGTTGTGGCTAGTTGGTTTACACGCACAGCAACAGGGCTGGGATAAGCATTTTCAGGCCAATACCATTGGGCATCGAACGGTACTCTCAACGATTCGCTTGGGATTGGAGGTACTCAGGCGGCCTGATTATCAAATCACGGAGAAAGAATTGCTGGCGGCCTGGGTATTATTCGCCAATCAGTTGCTCAAATATGGCTATGCTATGGCTGATTTATGAGGGGATCCTTCAGAGCACAACATCAAGACAAACTCGATAAACAGATTTTTGTTATTTCATTAATTAACATTAACTTAGTTTAATGATTTACAGCAGAAATAATGTCACATTTCTGGATCTGCTTAGGAATTATTGAAAAGCATCGTCTACACTCAAAATACTAATAGCCTCGCCACAAGGCTCAATAACATAAAGGACGCGCTTATGGACTCTGCATTTAATACCGCTGGTGCCTTAGGCTGGCATGAACTCACAACCCACAACACTGAAGAGGCCATGCGCTTTTATGGTGAAGTATTTGGCTGGCAATTTAGAACGGTCAAGATGCCCCATGGTCAGTACCACTTGATTGAAAACCAAGGTGTAGGTATCGGCGGTATCACTGATAATCAGCTCCCGACGCTACCTTCGCACTGGACAGGTTATGTCACGGTCGCCGATGTCGACTTGGTCGCGATTAACGCTAAAAAACTTGGTGGCGATATTCTGTTTGGTCCAGAAGATATTCCGAAAGTGGGTCGCTTTTGTTGGATAAAAGATCCACAAGGCGCCGTCATCGCCGCGATAAGTTATCTCACCACTTAAACTAAGCTATTCGTATTAAAAAGCTTAGCGGTCATAAAATGCCCACTGGAGACACAACATGTTACCCTCGTAAAGCGAGGGTTATGAGTTAACATACATTCTGACTCACATTGGTTGCCATACGGTAACACTCAGATTTAATTGACAAAACACCAAAAAAATCATGCAGAGATAAGCATTATTCGCTAGAATAACCACATTTATTGATAGATTTCGCGCCAGCGTGCGTATTGGAGCATTAATCTGACTATGCTAACTCAACTATCACGGTTAAAACTCGTGTTTTTTAGTCGCCCCCGATACCAACGAGTTCTCGTCTATTTAACCATTACCTACTTAAGTTACCTTATCGCCCTCGGATTAATACTCCCCAAGGCTATCGTCGCCTTCGCCCCAGAGAAGCTTTCACAGCTATTAGGACGTCCGGTCAGTTTACAGGGTATGCATATCAATCCTTTTAACTACCGCGTCAATATCGACCAGCTCGCCGTTAAAGAGAAAGATAATCGGGATTTTGCCGGATTAGCACAGCTCCAATTTGAGGTGCATTTTTGGCAGTCTATATTCAATCAAGCCTTAGTGATTGATCATATTCAGTTGCAAACGCCCTTTGCTCATATCCAACGGTTTAAAACTCATGGGGCAACTCAGTTTAACTTTGACGACATCGTTACCACCCTCAACCAAGCTAAAACCGCCAGCAAACCAGACACGAGTGCTGAACAAACACGCCCTTTGCGCATCATCTTAGGTGAGTTAACCGTCAGTGCAGCCCAGTTCAAATTTGATGACAAGATAACCAAGGCGCAAATTGATTACCCCAATATCAACTTCAAACTCAGTCAATTAGATACTGAATACCTGATGTTACCTAATCCTGCTAGCGTAGCTAAGACGTCATCAACCAAAGATGCGGTGACAAACAATGCCGTTCCAGCAACAACTACGGCGAATACTACTCCAGCAACATCGGCGACAAATGCCACTACGACTATCGTGCATAACCAATTTGTCGCCCAGTTGCAGGATGCCCACGCAGGTGAAGTGAGCCTTGCCGGACAATTTCAGCTCTTTCCCTTTAAGCTCGTCGGGGATGTACAGCTTGCCAAACTCAAACTTGTGCCGCTCTGGCAATTTGTTGCCGATCAATTCAATGTCAAATTGGGGACAGGTGAGCTCAGTATCAACGCCCATTACCAAGTCGATTTACCCGAACAAGGTGAATTACAACTCACTGCCGAACGTGGGCAAGTGATTGTTGAAAAAGTGAATTTGCTCAATGGTGATCAATCGGTTATCACCTTACCACTACTGGCTGTAGATGGGATCAGCGCTAATCTGGCCAAGCAGCGGGTCAATATTAAGCAAATCCACACTGAAGGCTTAAGTCTTAAGGCTAAGCTAGATGAACAAGGTATTGATTTAGTTCAACTATTAATGCCAAAATCTATGGCTGCCAGCACTGATACCGGAACGCCAAACTCGCCTGCAGAAGCGCAAACAGCAGAAGCGTCAGCTGAAACGAACACGTCAGCCGGATCGCCTTCACAAGCAACGTCGGATAAGAGTGTTACTGAACAGCAAGATGCCTGGTTAGTGACACTGGGCGGACTGAATGTCGAAAACTATGATATTCAGCTTGAGGAGCACAAACTCAGCAAAACGGCGCAGCAATGGCGAATCTATCCATTAGATTTTGCGACTGAAACCATAGTGAGCGATTTAAAAGCCCCGATTGAATACCAACTCTCCTTTGGACTAAACGATAAAGGCCATTTTACCTCCAAGGGGCAAGTCGATGTCCTTGGGCAAGCCATCAGCGCTAACCTCAAAGTGGAGCAGTTGGCCTTAGCCCAATTTCAACCTTACCTTGAGCCCTATGTCAATATGCAGCTAAAAAGCGGCCTATTCAGTAGCGATGGCGAGGTTCATGCCGATGGCAAAGGCAAAGCCATTTATCAAGGTAACGTTGAGCTGGATGATTTGAATATCCTCGACAGCATCCGCAAAGCGCCATTGGTGAAATGGCAAAAAATGCATATTAATCAGCTCGATTTTGACCAGCAACAGAATCAAATCAAGATTGATCATTTAAGTTTTGAGCAACCTTATGCCAAGGTTGTTATCGCGAAGGATCGTACAACCAATATCAGCAATCTGATTATTGAACAGCAAGCCATTACCGAGCCTAAAGTCACTGGACAAATGGCGCAAACTGGCATTCAAGCCGAAATCAGCACCAATACAGTTGCACCATCCCAAACCGAAGCTAAAAAGCCCGAGTTAAGCTTAGATATTCAAAAAATTAGCTTTAACCAAGGATCAGCATTTTTTGCCGATAATTCGCTAACACCTAACTTTGCCTCAGGCATCGAGCAGCTAGAAGGTATATCAGTCACCTATCCTCCAAGCCGGGTACTAAGGCATCTGTCGATATTAAAGGCAAAATTGACCGCTATGCACCAGTGACATTAAAGGGGGATATTAATCCCTTGTTAGATAAACCTTATCTTGATTTAGACTTGGTTTTTAAGAGTGTTGAGCTGACGTCAGTAAACCCATACTCTGGCACCTATGCGGGCTATTACATTGATAAAGGGCAATTATCGTTAGCACTTAACTACAAACTTGAGCAAAACCAACTCAAGGGCAGCAACCATTTAGTCATTAATCAACTCAAACTGGGGAAACGCAGTAACAGTGATTTAGCCACCAGTTTACCCGTAACGTTAGCGATTGCATTATTGCAGGATCGCCATGGCGTAATTGACCTAGGAATGGAAGTTTCTGGCGATCTAGACTCACCCAGCTTTAGTGTTGGCAGCATCATCATGACAGCCATTACCAATGTGATTACTAAAGCCGTCACTGCCCCCTTCTCTTTCCTTGCAGGTCTCATTGGCGCTGATGATACCTTAGATAAAATCCCCTTTAATCCCGGGCAATTTACCCTCACTTCCCGTGAGCAAGAAAGCCTAGATAAGCTCGCCAAAGGATTAGAGGATAGACCCATGCTACAGCTCAGTCTTGAGGGCAGTGTCGATGCAATAAACGATAGCCAAGCAATTAGCGAGCGTATGATGAAACGCAAGCTGGCTGCCTTAGCGAATATTCAGCTGACGGAATTGCCGGCAGATCTCAGCCCGAGTCAGTTTCCGACTCAAGGACCTCTAGCCGATGCCCTTCTCAAACTCTATGAGCAGGAAGTTAAAGCCAATCCTGATGATGTGAAAGACAATATTATTGCTGAAACCAAAGATACACCACTGAGTAAAGAGGAACTGACCACCCGATGGCATATCGCGCTTTATAACCTTTCGCTAAAAGCGCAAACGGTCGGTCAAGACAGGTTGGGAGATTTAGCGCAGGAGAGAGCGAAATCAGTCAAGGCCTACCTTGTTGATAGCAAGGGCATCGCACCTGAACGCATTTTCCTACTCGAAAGTCGCGTCACCCTCAATCAAGATGCTGCCCAAGTGAATATGAGCATCGAAGCTAAATAACGCGTTGTACAAGACCATAGAGAATCAAATGCCCAGTATTCACTGGGCATTTTTATTGGTTGATTAAGGTAGCGCCCCCTCGTTCTATTACTTGGCCTAAAACATCCATTAGGTTAAACTCTGCGGCTTTATGCGAGCGGAATCACATTCCGCGCGTCAATCCCCTTTCGCACAGCCAATATTGCGGCGCGCTAAAACACTTTTACTCGAGGTAGTTATGTTCATTATTCGCTGGATTTTAGGCCGGATCATTTTGTTGCTTAACTTTGTGTTCGCCCCAAAGAAACTCAAACGCCCATCAGCAGAACAACAAAAAATCGATGCGCAAACTCAAGCACTGGCGCTATATCAGTACAATGCTTGTCCTTTCTGCGTAAAAGTGCGCCGAGCTATGCGCCGTCAAGGGCTGAATATCCAAACCTTGGATGCAAAAAAATCCCCACATAAAGACGAGCTCATCGCCCAAGGTGGCAAGCAACAAGTGCCCTGTTTACGTATTGAAGACAATGGTCAAGTGCAATGGCTATATGAATCTAAGGATATCATCAGCTACTTAGAACAACGTTTTGCCTAGCACAACAATGCGCGCCCCACGGCGCGCTTTTCATTTACGCCACAAGTACTCACGGTCAGAATAATCAAACAACCATTGGGGTTGATACACCACCAACAGCGTCACCGCCATGCCGTTGAGCAACGCCTCAGGAAAGGCTAATAACGGGATTAACATCAGATAGTTATCAACTAACATGCTCCAGTCATAATCCGCCGACAACCAAAGCCAAAATGCCCAACTAAATTGATGAAAAAACGTCGATAATCCTGCATTAATAAAGGCGCCAACAAAAATAAACACAAAAAGATGCTTAGGAAATAAATGGTAACTGCGGCTGTAAAGCATAAACGCACAGAATAACGGGAGGGCTATTGCAAACAAGCCAAATGCACCAAACTCACCAGGCTGCTTTAGGACAAATATGCTGAAAAACGCACTTGGGAGGAGTAAGGCAACCGTCGCTAAGCGCCAACCAAACATCAATAGACAAGTGACTATCCCTAGAAAATGTAAATGAATTCCGACTTGAATACTGGCATTGAGGAGCCATAAGGTATTTACCGCAATCAGCGTTAACAACAACCGCCATTGCAAGCCTTTATCCTTAACAACCTGCAGTAACTCTTCCTTAGGCCAAATAGCATAAATCCAAAGTCCCAGCAGTAGCAGGCTTAAACCTTGTAATGGGCTGATATTCCAGTCTATTTCAGCAAATCGCTTGGCCCAAAAATCCAGCATCAGTAAGGCTCCGGAGTAGATGCCCATTCAACCTATCGCGACAAGTTTCAGAGCAGATTCAAGTTGTTTCGGTATTAGGGTGATTAACCAACCTATTCGGGCGAATAAACTTCTTTACCAGTATATCGCGAATAAAACCGATAATTGCATGATATTGAGCGACATATTAAGGTATTCTTCGCTAAGTAAATCATCTAAGAGTAATCCTTGATATGCCATTGAGATCGATAAGCCTGACATTATTGAGCTGCTTAACATTACTCGCTTGCAGCAGCGCTCCGATAGACCCCTCTGAATTTGCAGGTAAATTTAAAGACAAACTCACCACTGATATCCGCGCAGATGGCCTTAAACTCTTTACCTATCAGGCAGGTTTTGCGGAGGAATACTCACCAAGAGATGTCACCGAACGCCCCTTCCCCCACGAAGAACGTATGCGTCAAGTCGCGCAAGATCCCCGCGAGCAGCGTCGTTTATACCAACAACAAGCGGATGCACTCGATATCTGGGGCAGACAAGTTGAATTGGGACTCGAGAAAACCTTAGAAATGACAGGTTACTGCCGCGAAGGTTACTTTGAGTTGAGCCGAATAATAGAATCAGGACGGGGAGAAATACGTGGTGAATGTAAAGAAGGCGCCACTGAGGAAGATAAACAAAAGTTTGTGCGCTTTTAAGTCATGAAAAGGGCGAGATGATCGCCCTGTTCTCTACACTTATGCACGGCGGTGTCGCAAGTACACGACTTAGCTCAAACCGTTAAGTTCAATAACGCTGAGTTTTATGCCTAAAAATCAAACTGCTTCATTTAACGGTAAGGCACGATTTTCCAATAACACTGGGATGCCATCGGTAATGGGATAAGCTAATTTGTCCGCTTTACAAATCAATTGCTGCGCCGCCTTATCGTACTCCAACTTTCCTTTACATACTGGACAAGCAACGATATCTAACAGTTTTTTATCAAACGCCATGGGATTTTCCTTTTTTAGCTGCAGCCACAGAGCGTAATCGGCTCAGCAACTGTTGATCAAATTGTGGCGATAGCTTGGCATCGACAGCCAAATACCACCAGTTTTCTTGTGCAAAATCGCGACATTTAACCGCATCTTTTTCAGTCATCATCAAGGGGCGAGATGCTGCAAGCTCGCATAACACGTGTTTATCGTAGGCTTGGTGGTCATCAAAACCATGGGATAACGCGAGTTGAAAACCTTGCTGCGTTAAGGTTTCAAAAAAACGCGCCGGATGACCAATACCCGCCATTGCCACCACGGGCTGGGTCGGATCAAACACGGCCTCAGCCTTAGGATTTACCGGCAACACCGCACTTGGACTCAGCTGCATCTCATATTGATTCGCCTGCGCGGGTCCACTATTGACCACCACAAAATCCACTTGATTAAGACGCCAAGCACCTTCCCGTAGTGGGCCTGCTGGAAGCAAATGACGATTCCCTAAACCGCGCTTTCCATCAATCACCACCACCTCAATATCACGGCCGAGGGCGTAATGTTGCAAGCCATCGTCACAGATAATGACATCCACGGCAAACTGCGCCAGCAAGGTTTTTGCGGTATCAACACGTTTAGGGCCCACCACCATAGGCACACCAGTACGCGCCACAATCATAGCTGGCTCATCGCCCACATCAGTTGCAGCATCCTTTACGCTAACGACTTTTACCCCTTGGATATCCGCACCATAACCACGGCTGATCACACCCGGATTAAACCCCTGTTGACGCAGCAGTTCAATCAAATAGATGACTGTGGGGGTTTTACCACTACCGCCAACGGTAATATTGCCCACCACGATCACGGGGACTGGCAGTGTGGTTTGTGATTTAATCCCTAAGCGAAATAAACCACGGCGAATTGCGGTAATAAGCGCAAACAACGCAGAAAAAGGCAGTAAGAGCCACCGTAATGGGTGGCCTTGATACCAAATTTTATTCACTAACGCCTGCATTTAGCTACCAAACTGCATTTGGTATAACTTGGCATACATGCCGCCAAGTTCGAGTAGAGATTTGTGGGTGCCACGCTCAACGATGCGACCTTGATCGACTACTAAAATTTGATCGGCACTTTCAATCGTTGATAAACGGTGAGCAATCACAACCGAGGTGCGGTTTTGGCGCAAATTGTCTAATCCCTGCTGAATCGCTTTCTCAGATTCAGTATCAAGGGCCGATGTCGCTTCATCCAGAATAAGCACTGGTGCATCACGTAACATTGCCCGCGCAATCGCAATCCGTTGCCTCTGACCGCCTGACAATAGCACGCCGTTTTCACCGACTTGGGTATCTAAGCCATCGGGCAATTGCTCAATAAATTCCATCGCATGAGCTAAGGTCGCCGCCTCAATAATCTGCTCGCGGGTGACTTCGCCCGGATAGGCATAGGCGATATTATTGGCAATAGTATCGTTAAACAGTGTCACTTGCTGCGATACCAAAGCCACTTGACTACGTAATGATTTCAATGAGTAATCATAAATACTCACATCATCAAGCAGAATATCGCCAGACGCTAGTCCGGTGTAAAAACGAGTCACCAAGCTTGCAATCGTCGACTTCCCCGACCCAGAGCGCCCGACTAAGGCTAAGGTTTGCCCTTGGGACACTTCAAAGTCAATTTTATCTAAAGCGCGGCGCTCCTGGCCTTCGTAACTAAAGGAAACATTATCAAAACGTAAGTTGCCCTTAGCACGCTTGACGGTATAAGTACCAGTATCCGATTCTGGCAAAGTGTCTAACAGTTCAAATACTGTGGTGCACGCTGCAATACCACGTTGAAATTCGGCATTCACACGCGTGAGGTTTTTGATGGGTTGCAGCATGGCCATCATCGCGCCCAGAATCGTCGCGAAGGTACCTGCGGTCAAATCGGCTTTCATGCTATCTAGGCTCGCCGCATACAGCACAAAGGCCAAGGCAAAGGAGCCAATCACCATGATAAGCGGCTGGCTGATAGCCTGTGCGATCGCAAGTTTCATATTTTGATGACGGTTTCTGTCATTAATTTTGGCAAACCGAGCCGTTTCTGTTTCTTGTCCACCAAAGGCCAGTACGTTTTTATGACCTTTGATCATCTGCTCGGTCGCGGCACTGACATCCCCCATCGCCGTTTGGATTTGTTTCGACACCTTACGGAAGCGGCGACTCACAATAGTCATCACTAATCCCATAATCGGACCTATCACTAAAATACACAGTGAAAGCTTCCAAGAGTTATAAAACATCAATCCCAGCATACCGATAACGGTCACACCGTCACGAACAATCGAAATCAAGGCGCTGCCCGATGCACGGGCAATTTGCTCGGTATCGAAGGTCACTTTTGAAATTAAATTGCCCGTGTTTTCCTTATCCATGTAACTCACGGGTAAACTTAGATAATGTTGAAAAACTTGCTGGCGCATATCCATAATTAACCTAGCGCTCATATAAGAAATGCCGTAGGTGGATACGAAGTTTGCAAAGCCGCGCAGGGAGAACATTAAAATAACCACGATAGGCGCCATTAATAGCACTTGGTTATCGGCATGAAAGCCTTGGTTCGTGGGGAGTGCAATACCGTTACTTATCGCTGGTGTACTGCTGGAAAACCCTTTATCGATAAAAGGGCCAATAAAAGAAATAAAAGCCGCATCGACAAGCCCATACACAATAAGGCCAGCAACTGAAAGCAAAAACATGCCCTTCATCGGTTTGAGATAGGCCAGTAATCGCTTGAATACGGTCCACATTTCGTCTTTAGGATATGCTGTCATTGGTAACACTAAATTATGGCAAAGTGCTCATTCTACTCTGGATTAATCAAGTCACCAAATCTAAACAAGCGGTTATACCAAAATGGAGCTAAATCTTGCCGATAGGTTTTTACGTCGAGTCGCCCTTGTTCAAAAGTAACGCTAATTTGTCCTTCAATCCCGGTGGTTAAGTGGTTTATCTGCAAAGCTTGGTAGCGGGCAACGACATCGGCTTTAGGAAAGCCATAACGATTATTCAACCCCGCTGGAAAAAGTACTAACTCCGGTGCCACCCTTTCAATAAATGCCAGCGTAGATGAGGTGCGGCTTCCATGGTGTGGAGCAATAAGCACCTGACTTTTAAGTATAAAGCCCGCTTGCACTCGCTCAATCAATATACTCTCTGTTTCCTTTTCAATATCACCGCTCAGTAATAGACTTTGCTGACCATCATCAATCCGCAGCACACAAGAAGCATTATTGCCACCCGCCTGGGTTTGTGGGGAAATAAAGCGTAAGGTAAGTTGTTGCCAATCAATCTGTTGTGGCAAACAAGGCTGAGCATTTAAGTGGTCAACATCAGTAATCCATTTTGCCTGAGGATACGCTTTTGCCAGTACTTGAGCGCCTCCAGCATGGTCGTTATCGCCGTGGCTGATCACAATAAAATCGATATCAGTTAATCCTCGAGTATTAAGAAAAGGGATAATCACACGGTCACTGTAGCTAAAATCATCGCCAAATGCGGCGCCCGTATCATAGATAAGTGCCCTATCATCCTTTTCAACCACCACGGCTAATCCTTGCCCTACATCAAGTAAATGTAGTGTCCATTGAGTGGTTTTCGATGCTGTAATGCGCTGAAAAACAGACAATGCCAGAGGAAGAAACAGTAACCCTATCAATAAATGCCAGTGCCAATATTGGCGCCGATGAGGAACATATCGCCACAGAATCAACGCAAAAAGTGTGCACAGGCCGCCTGCTAATAATGTCTCGGAAACCACATGCCAATGGGCGGGTAAATCGACGCTGAGTTCGAGTAACTTGCCGTAGGGTAATAGTGCTAAATCCGCCAAATTGAATAATCCCAGCCACGATTGCCCCAAAAATGTACCTAACCACCAGATGATAAAAGCCAGCATCGATAGCGGAATGACGATAAGACTAAACCAAGGCACCACCAGCATATTCATCCACAAACTATGGATACTCACACCACCAAAAAAGATGGCTTGCAGCAGTCCCAATATCAGGCTTAAGCGCCATTGTATTGACCAAAACTGTATGACTCTGACTCGCGACTTGGCTAAAAAAGTTGTTTTACTATCAACAGACTGTGTAAATTTGGCACTTTCTAAGGTATATAAAATGATCGCCAAAGCACAAAAAGAGAGCCAAAATCCAGCACTCAAACAAGCGAGAGGATCAATGAGTAACACCACAAATAAGGCAAACAGCAAACGGTCCCATGCGCTTGAGTAGCGTCTTAATAAACTCAACAGCATAACCAATAAAATCATCACTAACGCCCGCTGTGTTGACACTGCAAAACCGGCTAAATAGCTATAAAATAGAGCACTCACTCCTGCTAAAATGAGCGCAATAACTATATTTCGTCGACTTGGATGCGGCGCCAAACGCGTAAGGAAAAACAAAGCGCAAGCATAGACCCAAGCGGTGATCACCGATAAATGTAATCCCGATATCGCCACCAGATGGCCCGTGCCCGTTTGCCTTAGCGCCTGCCACTTAGTTTGCGAGATAAGTTGTTTATCCCCGAGGATTAACGCCAGCAGAATATCCCCCTGTGTTAACGCAGATAACTTTGGAGCAAGTCGTGTGATTAAGTGATGTCTTAACGAAAAACGCTCAGCTTGAAGTCTTGCATGCATAACGCGGCCTTTACCGACAATATGCTGACTAATCAATTGCTTTTGTTCGTTATATCCTCCTTGATTGAGAACACTGGATATACTTTTAGGCATAAAAGTGAAATCCCAAACTTGCCCAACTTGCAGTGTCGCCTCGGATTGCCAGGTTAAACGCAACTTAGCCGTTGGCCCAAAGATTAAATTTGGTTTATCGACAACAATATCGAAGCTAACCCAGTCGCTGTTTTGACTAACTAGTGATATGATTTCGCCCCTCACCTGTATAGGCTGTTGGGATAAAGGAAGATCCTGCCGAGATAACACTAAGCAAAATCCTGTTAGCCAGAACATCGCAAAGAGTGTGCCAGATAAGCTTGGTGCTTTTTTGAATAAGATAAGAGCCCCAAAGCAAAAGTAGGGTAGATAAGTAATTGGCGGCAGCGAAGGCCATAACATCGCTGACAGTAAGGTGGCACTAAAGCCAAACATGAATCCATTCATAGTGAATTAAGTTAAGACAGCAATTTCAGCCTATGCCAAAAAAATTAATAAAAAGATTTATGCCTAAGCCTGAAACCCTGCGTGAGCACAAACACCTACGCATTTTCGGTCGCTTATTACACAATCCTAATCTTTGGGCGCTTAATCGACGCTCAGCACCGGGGGCCTTTGCCATAGGCTTGTTTGTCGCTTGGATCCCAATGCCTTTTCAGATGGTGGTCGCCGCGGCCTTTGCAATCCTTTTTAATGTCAATATTCCCGTTTCCGTCGCTTTAGTCTGGATCACCAATCCACTTACGATGCCAGTTATGTTTTATGGGGCTTATTTATTAGGTGCAAAAATTCTGGGCCACGCACCGCAGGAATTTGCCTTTGAGGCAAGCTGGCAATGGATAGAAGCCTCATTAGCCACAATTGGGCCAGCATTCCTACTAGGTTGCCTAGTATTAGGGATCGTGTTTTCCACTGTAGGATATTTAATGATCAGTAACCTCTGGAAATACTCGATCATGTTTAAGTGGCAAAAGCGTAAGACCAAATAAATGCGGCTTGCAGACACAATGGCTTAACTTGTTTTATGTTAGAGAAATTAACTTTCCTAATTGAACAAGTTAAGCATTAACACCTTTTTAGCGTTTGCATCCCTGTATTTCCTTTACGTCCTCTATTGCAATTTATTCTTACCTTATCAATAGATTAAACCACGGCGATAAGACTATCTTTATCCCTTCACCCGGACACTTACTTACAAGCTACTCATAAGTAGATATATACATTCATTTAATTTGCAGCTTAAAATACTTTTCGTGTTTCACTACTACGCTGTCACTATGTTGAATATTGATGAACCTGCACATTTACAACCTAAACTACCGCTTTTCCGCTTAGGTTTTAGACCTTTCTTCTTATTTGCGAGTCTATTTAGTCTATTAAGTTTAGGGATCTGGGGAGGATTTCTTTCCGGTCTGTCATTACTTCCTAACAACATCAATCCTTTATGGTGGCATGGTCATGAAATGATTTTTGGGTTTGCCTGTGCCGTCGTCGCAGGTTTTTTACTCACCGCAGTGCAAAACTGGACAGGGCAACCTGGGTTGAAAGGCTTACCTCTTATAGGGCTATTTACGGTCTGGTTACTACCAAGGCTTTTATTTATATTGCCGCTAGATATTCCGTTTGTGGCGATCATGATCATCGACTTGATGTTTTTACCCTTAACCGCAGTTGCATTATCAATATCTGTGGTTAAAGTACGCCAATGGCGTAACTTTGTGTTTATCCCTATTCTCAGTTTACTCACGCTTTTTAATGGATTTAGCTATTACGGTTTAATAACTAATCAATTACAGTGGGCTAATAATGGTCTTTATGCAGCAGTCATCCTTGTTGGGGTAATTGTTGCTCTGCTTGGTGGTAGAGTGATCCCATTCTTTACTGAGCGCGCCACCCAATGGCAAAGACACTCCGCCATTCCCGTACTGGAGTGGTTAAGTTTTGCCAGCCTATTAACGCTTGTTGCGAGTCTCTTTTTACCGCAGATAATATTACTGACGCGCGCTCTGGCTGGTATTGCGGGTCTGGTATTGTTACTACGTTGGTCTCGTTGGGGATGGCAGGCAAGTTGGTCTGTGCCGCTGTTATGGTCACTGCATTTAAGTTACTTATGTATTCCCATTGGTTTGATACTGATTGCTACAGGACTACCACTTTCCGTAGGAATGCATGCCATTACTGTTGGAGGACTTGGCGGCATGATCCTCGCAATGATGTCGAGGGTATCGCTAGGCCATACCGGCAGACAACTAAAACCCGCTAGGCCAATGACACTGGCTTTTGGGTTAATGTTACTGGCTACAGTGTTCCGTGTCTTAGCGGGTTTACCCAGTGCATGGTTTATTGAATTAATGCTCGCAGCCATTATTTGTTGGATGCTAGCTTTTGGGTGTTTCTGTTACTACTACGCACCAATGCTTTGTCGCGTCAGAGCCGATGGACGGCCAGGCTAAGCAAGGTGACTCGAGAAAACTCATGGCGCGATGCCTTTAGCAGACAACCAATTACTATCTTGTGAATTGAGTCACAGAGAATCGCGTCTCTTTTCCCTAACTAAAGTATTTTTACTGTTACTATTTACAAAAATATTGAGTAGGGAGTACCCATGCCATTTTATCGTCAATATGGTGCCAAAGGCTTAAAAGCAGTTGAGCATCTCGTCTTAATCATCATAGCAATAGCGACTGTGGTTGCTATTGGTCAAGAAATTGTCCATGTATTTAATGTCGGCGCAGTCGCCCTTGCCGATCTGTTGTTATTGTTTATTTATCTCGAAGTACTGGCCATGGTTGCTAATTATGCAGAATCGGGAAAATTGCCCGTGCGCATGCCGCTGTATATTGCCATTGTTGCCCTTGCACGTTATTTGATCTTAGATATGAAGAGTATGGATGACTGGCGCATCGCCGCAATTTCGCTTTCAACTTTGATCCTTGCGGCAACGGTCATCGTGATCCGTTGGGGCCAATTAAAAATGCCCTATCCTAAAAATCAAGAATACGATAACTAATTACTACTGGGCGCCATTGCCAACCAAGCTCAATGGCGCCATTCTTTACCTGCAAAATCCTTCCAAATCCCTCGCTTTCAGATTGGTATTCTGCCAAAAAGCAATTATGCTAGTTTTACTGAGATCAATTATTTACGGGACAATTGAGTTATGGGTGAACATCCAGTTGGATTTGAAGAAAAACGCAGCTCACTTCGAGTAGATATGGAAGCTGAACGCGTGCTCTTGCATTGGACTGATAAGAATGGCGTTGAACATACGGACGAAGGCGTATGTATCGATTTAGCCCGCAGAGGCATTCTGTTTGATTATAAAAACCCATTTGAACTCGGTGAATTAGTTAACGTGACATTCAATCCAGAAACATCCCGACAAAATAGCGTAAAAGGCCAAGTTTGCCGCTGCTCTAAACGTCATGATCAAAGTTATCATGTCGCGATGCAATTGCTTTAATTTCAATCTAGCTACGCAGGGTCGATTGAGCTGTTCTACACTGAATTAGTTGAACTATTCGTACAAAGGACATTGCTATGATATTGCTGGTGGGGGGAGAGAAAGGTGGCAGTGGCAAGAGTTGCCTCGCGCAAAATCTTGCGGTTTATATAAAGCAAAAATTTGCCGCCAATGTACTAATGGTAGACTGCGATCCCCAACGTACAACATCCGATTGGATCCAAGCTCGAAACAACGACCCTAGCCTCCCTGCAATCAATTGTATTCAGCTCTACGGCAAAATACGTAACGATCTGCTCAGTCTTAATGAACGCTTCGACTACGTCATTGTTGACTGTGGCGGTCAAGATAACCTTGCCATGCGCGCCGCCATGTCGGTAGCCACTTACGTAGTTATCCCACTTAGACCCAAACGTCGCGATCTTAAAACCTTACCCCATATGGAAGATATGCTCAGCACCTGTAAGATGGTTAATCCCAAAATGGTGGCAACCATTGTGCTAACCCAATGTCCCGCTTTGCCCACCCAAGTAAAGCGTATTTTAGAGGCCAAAGAAGTGGTCCAATCCTTTGGATTACGCGTACTCAATTCGGTGACTTTTTGCCGAAATATCTACGATGACAGTGAGGAAAAAGGATCGTCCGTAATGGAAATTGAGCCAGATGGGAAAGCGGCCGACGAGATCCGCGCCATAGTGGATGAGCTGTTCACCTTACCACCAGAAAATAGTTATGAGCTTAACTGATCTTAAACGCAAGAAACCAAAACAAGTTATCAAAACGGTTTCTATTGAGGATTTTATCGAAGATGCCAATAACTATGCTTTAGGTAAAGCGAGTATTTTAGCGGTGCCTCCCGCAGAGCCAAAAGGCTTAGATAAAAAGTCAGCCAAAATTTATCGCCATGCCACCTTTACCTTAACGGAAACCAGAATTACCCAATTAGATGGGCTCGCTAAAGGAACTAAAATCGCCAAATCACGCTTATTGCGGATCTTGATTGATGAATTCTGTCAAAAAACGATTGCAGAACAGCTTGAAGTGGTAAATAAAAGTAAGCAGGATGAGCATTAATCTTTATGAGTATCAAGGTAAACCAATCCGCTGCTCACCTTTTCTTTAACAGCAAGTTATGGCCTATGACCCCAAGCTATTGCGCGGCTCATAGACCAGATTAGCCATACTTAATGATGAGAATGATGACACTGCCGCCCAGCAACAAGGGCGAGCCCTTGCGCTGATTCTGCCATTTTCCCTTTACTCAACAACAAAAAAATTAACTCCTCCGCAGTAAGGTTTTCGGCACTACAAGTGTGATAACGCGCTGCTTCACCAAAGGTTTCAGTCATCAGAGCAATAAACTGAGGCTTTAAAACGGGATGAGCTTGCGCTACCATCAGCGCCATAACGTCATGACCGTGAACAGAATCGGACATAGTCTCTCCAAAAGATGCAAATAAGATTAGGCTTTATAACCGAACTGTTGAATTTTAACCCTGATCTCGCGCACATACTGCCAATGTCAATAACTGCGCTGACCGCTGTGACGATAAAGTGAGCCACTATGTCCTTGATCTTGCTACTGACCCAACAGATGTCACTCTATTTAGTGATTGTTTATTTAGTCAGTAAAACACCACTTTTTAAACTGTTTGCAGAAACATCACCGCGTCTACCTCATAAAATATTTATTTATCTGGTTTTTTCTAGCTTTTGTATCATGGCGACCTATTTTGGTGAGCAAACTTCAGGGGCCATTGCCAATACTCGCGCCATGGGTGCCGTGCTAGGCGGTTTACTCGGCGGTCCTGTCACCGGATTTTTAGTCGGATTCACTGGCGGTTTACACCGCTACAGCATGGGTGGCTTTACCGATTTAGCCTGCGCGATTTCAACCACTCTCGAAGGACTCTCCGCGGGAATGATCAGTTTTTACCTACGCCGCGCGGGTAAGAGTGAACTTATCTACAATCCGCTCTTAGTCTGTTTGGTGACCTTTTACGCCGAAATGATGCAAATGAGCATTATTTTGCTGATTGCACGCCCGTTTGATGCCGCATGGGAATTAGTGCGACAGATAGCTCCGCCTATGCTGTTGGTTAATTCCATTGGCGCAGCGCTGTTTATGAGCATGATCCGCGACCAAAAAACCATGTTTGACAAGCTCTCCTCTAGTTTCTCAACCAAGGCGCTTAAAATTGCCGAGCGCAGTGTTGGGCTGCTTTCTAAGGGGTTTAACGAAGAAAGCAGCGGCAAGGTCGCGCAAATTGTCATTGAAGAAACCAATGTGGGTGCTGTTGCCATTACGGACAGAGAAAAACTTTTGGCCTTTATCGGTATTGGTGCCGACCATCATATCCCTGGAACACCGATTTCCTCAAAAATCACCCTTGAGGCCATAAACCAAAACAAGGTGATGTTCGCCGATGGGGTGGAGATGCCCTATTCCTGCTCGATTTCGAGCCAGTGTAAACTCGGTTCGAGCCTTGTGATCCCACTTCGCAGCGACACCGAAGTCATTGGCACCATCAAGTTATACGAGCCAAAAAATAAACTATTTTTGAACATTAACCGCACCTTAGGGGAAGGGATTGCTCGGCTATTGTCGAACCAGATCCTCTACGGCCGTTTTGAACAGCAGCAAAACCTGCTCACCCAAGCGGAATTAAAATTACTGCAAGCTCAAGTGAATCCACACTTTTTATTCAACGCTCTCAATACCATCAGTGCGATTATTAAGCGCGATCCCGATATGTCGAAGCAACTGTTGCAGCAGTTGTCACAATTTTTGCGGATCAATTTAAAACGTACAACGGGTTTAGTGACACTCGGGGATGAGCTCGATCACATAGCGTCTTATCTCACTATTGAGAAAGCGAGATTTATTGATAAATTACAGGTCAACATTGCTATACCTGAATCACTTTACCACTGTAAAGTGCCTGCATTTACCCTACAACCCATCATTGAGAATGCGGTAAAACATGGCACCTCCCATATGATTGAGCAAGGACAAATCAAGGTCACGGGACGTATGGATGACCATATATTAGCCCTTGAGGTGACAGATAACGCCGGCCTTTATCAACCCTCAATCGATTCTGAGGGATTGGGGATGAATTTAGTTCATAAACGGATACAAAATCTGTTTGGCGAACAGTATGGCATCCAAGTTGAATGCAAGCCGGATGAATACACCAAGGTGACCATCCGCTTACCCATAGAACAGACGGAAACTAGCACGTGATCACTTGTTTGATTGTCGATGATGAATTGTTTGCCCGCGAGGAGCTTGCGGATTTGCTCGGCCAAGAAGCCGACATTGAGATTATTGGCCAATGCAGCAACGCCATAGAAGCATTGCAAACCATTGCCAAAGAAAAGCCTCAATTAGTTTTTCTCGACATCCAAATGCCGCGTATTTCAGGCATGGAACTGATTGCTATGCTCGATCCCGACACCTTACCTAAAATCGTGTTTGTCACTGCATTTGATGAATTTGCCGTCAAAGCCTTTGATAATCATGCCTTTGATTATTTACTTAAGCCAATAGATGCTGATCGACTCAGCCAAACCCTAAAACGTGTTCGTAAGGACCTCACTCCGCAAGCCGTTAATCTGATCGCGCCTCGATGCCTCGAGCACCTACCCTGTTACAGCGGTAGTAAATTAAAAGTGATCCCCATTCAAGATGTTGAGTATGTTTTTAGTGATTTAAGCGGTATTCATGTCGCCTGTACCAAGGGCAAAGTCCATACCCAACTTACCCTTAAAGTGCTGGAAGAAAAAACACCGCTAGTGCGTTGCCATCGCCAATATCTGATTTCACCCAAAGCCATTGCCGAAATAGAGCTGCTCGATACTGGCGCCGAAGTCACGACTCTGCTTGGCGACAAAGTGCCCGTTTCTCGCCGTTATTTAAAAAGTCTTAAGCAATTGTTCGGCTTCCAATAGCCCCATTGTTAACCACTAATGCGCGTATCTAAGCCGCTGGAGGCGGTTAATACTTATGAATGACATCCTCACACAACCGCTCGCCCCATTCTATTGCCGCTGAGTCAGCATTATCGACCTCTCACCCAGTTACCCCTGTTTTATGTAAACAACTTGTTTACACTCTGCACAACTCAAAATGGGGAGATAACTAAAATGATGTGGTTCCTACTCTGTGTCGGTCTATTGATCGGCGGCTACTTTATCTACGGTACCTTTGTCGAAAAGGTATTTGGTATCAACGAAAAACGTCAAACACCGGCTTTTACCCAAACCGACGGTGTGGACTATGTGCCTATGTCGAAAGGCAAAGTGTACTTAATCCAATTATTGAATATCGCAGGTGTGGGTCCAATCTTCGGTCCAATCCTCGGGGCGCTCTACGGTCCTTCAGCGATGTTGTGGATTGTGATCGGCTGTATCTTCGGAGGAGCGGTGCACGATTACTTCTCCGGTATGTTGTCGGTCCGTAATGGTGGTCAATCTGTACCAAACCTTGCTGGTAAGTATTTAGGCAAAAGTGCCAAGCACTTTATGAATGTGTTTGCCATCATTCTATTATTGCTCGTAGGTGTGGTGTTTATCTCTGCGCCAGCAGGCCTGTTAGGCAAGCTAACGGGTTGGGATGTTAGCATTTTTGTTGCGATTATCTTCGTTTACTACCTGATTGCCACTGTGGTACCTGTCGATAAAATTATCGGCCGTTTATATCCTTTCTTTGGCGCGCTGTTGTTCTTCATGTCATTTGGTTTAGCCTTTGCGATCATGTTATCAAGCGAACATACGCTACTGCCCAATGTGCAAGCGGGCGACTTCTTCCAAAATTTAAACCCTAAAGATATGCCATTATGGCCTGCGCTGTTTATCACCATCGCTTGTGGTGCGATTTCAGGCTTCCACGCCACGCAATCACCACTGATGGCACGTTGCGTTGAAAACGAAAAGAACGGTCGTTTTGTGTTCTTTGGTGCCATGATCGGTGAAGGTATCATCGCCCTACTCTGGTGTGCGATTGCACTGTCTTACTTCCACGGTGTTGAAGGATTAAGCACAGGCATGGCGGGTAACCCTGCAAACGTTGTATACGAAGCATCAACTGGTCTATTAGGCGCAGTGGGTGGCTTTATGGCAATCCTTGGTGTGATCATTCTGCCAATTACTTCAGGCGATACGGCTTTCCGCTCTGCTCGTCTGATTTTGGCTGAATTCTTTAACATGCCGCAGGTGGCTTTACCTAAACGTTTAGTGTTAGCTATTCCATTGTTTGTGATTGGTGGCTTACTGACTCAAGTCGACTTCGGCGTGATCTGGCGCTACTTCGGTGTGGCTAACCAAGCGACAGCTGTATTAATGCTCTGGACGGCCTCAGCTTACCTACTGCGTCACAATAAGCTGCACTGGATCACCACCATTCCAGCCATGTTTATGACCACAGTAGTTATCACCTTCCTACTTAACTCTGCAACTTTAGGTGCAGGCTTACCGATGACCTTATCCACCATCGCAGGGACTGTTTCAACGCTAGTCATCACAGGCTTACTGATTGTGAAAACCAAAGGCAAAGGTGAAGTTGATAGCGACAGCGAATTACCCGATGAAGCTTAATTTCTAACAATATTGATATACAAAGCAAACGGGCACTGATGAGTGCCCGTTTTTTTATCTATGATTTTAGTCAATCGGTATAATACTGGTATAATCCGATTATTGTTCACGGTAATTTATACAAAATGACTCAAGAAAATAACCCATTACACGGCATCAAACTGGAAACCATAGTCACACAACTCGTTGAGCACTATGGCTGGGAAGAACTCGGAGCTCGCATCAAGATCCGCTGTTTTACCGAAGATCCGAGTATCAAATCGAGTCTACGATTTTTAAGAAAAACCGATTGGGCACGGGAAAAAGTAGAATATTTATATTTAAAAACCAATAAACTGCCGTTGCCCGCCGCGAAAACATCCAATGCACCAGCGAAAACATCGGCCAAAAAACCTGCAAAACCAGCACAGAAACCAGCTCAGGCAAGTACGGCTACATCGACAGCCGCAACAGATGGCCAGATCAATAGCCATATCTGGGGCAAGCGCGACTAAATTTCGCTCGAATATTCAAACGCATATTCACAGGAACAGACAAAAATGCGCGGAATAATTAATTCAATTATCCCGCGCATTATTTTTTAATCTGTCTATCAGCTAGATTAGCGCCAATCCAATATCCTTCGGTGGGCAACCATGATTGGCAAGAGTCCCCTGCTAATCAAGCCAACGGCTAAGAATAAGCGTTTAAGACTTCACCTATTGGCTATTTTGTCTGCGGATAAGTGACGCGATAGATTGCCCCTGCATAATCATCCGACACGAGTAAACTGCCATCGGCCAATTCAGCAAAGGCCACTGGGCGACCAAAGGTTTGCTCGCCCTGCATAAAGCCAGTTAAAAATGGAGTGTATTTGACCACCTTGCCTTGCTCTATCGTCGCCACGGCCACTTTATAACCCGCTTTCTTAGTGCGATTCCATGAACCATGTTCAGCGACAAACAACTGCTGTTGATAATCGCTAGGGAACTGTTTACCAAGATAAAAATGAATGCCTAGTGGCGCCACGTGAGCCCCTAAGGAGAGCGCAGGAGCGGTGTACTTGGTAGGATCTTTACCTTGGCCAAACTCAGGGTCAAGAATTGTACCTGCATGCACATAGGGGAAGCCAAAATGTTCACCCAAGTAACTGACCTTATTGATTTCGCAGGGAGGAATATCATCGCCCATCATGTCGCGGCCATTATCGCTAAACCAAAGGGTTTGAGTGCCAGGCTGAAAATCAAACCCGACGGAATTACGAACCCCTTGGGCAATGGTGGTTAATTTTTTAGTCTCCAGATTGAGCGAGAAAATACGTCCATAGCGTTCATTCTCCGCGCACACATTACAAGGCACGCCTACAGGAATGATTAACTCGCCAGTCGGTGAAACCCCTAGTACTTTCCAGCCATGGTGGGTTTCAGTTGGAAACCCATCAAAGACCACCTCAAATGTTGGTGAGTTTAAGTGGTTATCAATATCCTTGAAGCGAATGATGCGCTCCACTTCGGAGACATACAGATCGCCATCTTTGATCACCACACCTGATGGTAGCTTTAGTCCCGAGGCAACCAGAATTTTCTCATCGGCAACACCGTCCTGGTTACGGTCGATAAGGGCATAAACATTCCCGGCCTTCATCGAGCCCGCATAGACAATGCCTTTTTCGGATACGGCAATTTCGCGCGCATTGTCAACATTATCTGCAAATAAGCTCAGGTTAAAGCCTTCTGCAACGGTCAGTTTATCTAAAATATTTTTAGCCATCGCAGGCACACTTATTCCACTCAAAGCCAAAAATGCAGCGCATGTTATTTGTAGTTTACGAGCCATATCTTTCATATCCTTATCAGTCAAAAAGTGAACGACCTTAACCATTAATCCCCTAACCTATCCTAGATACGCCTTTTGTATCAAATAGGATGCTTAGCACTTAAGTTTTTTATCTCAAGGCCGATAATTCGATGAATAACCTTCAGGTACTTATGGAGCCTATCGTGAACATTAATGGATTAAACACGACCGCAAATAGCAGCGCCTTCAAATCTGTTTCCAGCGCTTATATCACCACTACGCCAACAGCTAGCTCAGCTTCTGAGAATTCGTCGGCAGAGACCGGCACGCAAGAAACGGTCAATATATCCAATGCCGGAAGACAAGCTCTCGCTACCGAAGTAGGCGCTTCTCTCAGAGGTCAAACCGCGGAAAAACGGCAACAGACGGAAAGTGCTGAGAATGAAGAACCCAAATCTATCATCGACGAACAAATTAAGCGTCTGAAAGAGCAAATCAAAGCTTTGCAGGAGATGCTCACGAAACTGGAAGGAGATGATTCCGAGGCTGCGGCTCAGCAACGTAAGCTATTGCAGGAACAAATTATGCAACTCGGTAACCAAATTGCCGTGTTAATGGACCAGAAAATGCGCGATGCACAAAAAGCCGCAGGCTAATCTGAGTACAGAATCATTTTCAATCTTGGTAGCTGTGAACTAGATTGGGAAACTAAACAATAAACGCCAAATATTTAACCCGTCACCGGTTCGATAACTGATGCCAATTCTATCTATGCCGAGGAGATCGCCGCCCAAAGGCTTAGAAAATGCCAGTGTGGCACCAAACTCATAGCTTCCGGAGACTATGGTTTCATCTTCAGTATCTTGGCTAAAATCCAGCTCGTTGAAGTACCAATAACCAACCGCAAATAATCTAGGTTGCATTTGGATATTCAACCATTGCCAGCGCGGCGAAAGGCCAATATCTACCCCGGTTTGCAATACCGCAAATTGGTCGGTTAACTTTCCTACCCGTTCACTGTAGCCCGCAAACCTTAACCTCGATACCCAGACGCTGTCTTCACCCGCGAGACTAAAATCATACAAGGTGCTTACACCTGAGGCTAAAATCGCCACATTCGCATCGGTCTCAAAATTTGTCCCAAAGCCCACATCCAAATAGGCTTCCATCCGCGTATTTGCCGTTGCCTGCCAATGGTGCTCAATGCCGGGCGTTATCGTCATGGTGCCAACTGACGATGGCAATTCGCCGTCGGTGATGTCTTTGGCTAAGTAGTCAAAAAAACCGAAAGATAAGGGTAAACGCAGCCAAGTCTGACTACTATCATCCTTCAAAAAATCAAAATTTAACGGAATACTAACGACGGTGGCATTTTGCTCAGCAGCTCGATATACCCCTGTGCCAAGGTAGCTGCCAAAGGCATAAACAGAGTTAGGATTATTTTTCCCATCAATCGGCGTTTCAGGGCTAATCTTCGAAAACGCTTGGGAAGATTGGGGGGCAAATGCAGCAAAATCTTGCGGGTGACTGGAGTTTGAAACAGGCTCTGTCGACGCCAACAGCGGGAAAACAATCCCCATTGATAGCGCCGAAATGGAGCAGAGGTTGACGATAAACCGACTAAAAATGATATTCAATTTACGCAAACAGATCCTAATTTGCAGCCTAATCGGTAAATTTATTGCACTAAGAACTACTGTTCATCCGTAAAATGATACTCAGACATCATATGCCCAAGCTCAGTGGACTTAGTCTTTAAGTAAGCCTCATTATAGCGATTTTTACCGACTTGTAAGGGTACGCGCTCAACCACTTCGATGCCGATGTCTTTCATCGCTTTGACTTTGCGAGGGTTATTGGTCATTAAGCGTACATGCTTTACGCCAATCTGCTCAAGCATAGGCTGGATCATATCGTATTTACGCATGTCCGCAGGGAAACCTAACTGTTCATTCGCCTCAACCGTATTGGCGCCTTTATCCTGCAACTCATAGGCGCGGATCTTGTTTAGCAGACCAATACCACGACCTTCCTGACGCAAATATAAGATAAACCCACTGCCGGTCTCGGCAATGTTTTGCATCGCGGTTTGCAGCTGGAATCCACAGTCACAGCGTAAGCTGAATAAGGCATCGCCCGTGAGACACTCAGAGTGAATACGGCCTAAAACAGGAGCATCGCTACTTAGGGTGCCAAATGTGAGGGCAACATGCTCTTTACCGGTTTCGGTATCTTCAAAACCGTGCATGGCAAAAACGCCCCAGGGAGTGGGTAATTTTGACGTCGCGACATATTTTATCGACATGACTTAACCTTAACGACAACTCTCATTCCATGAGACGGAAGGAACATCCATAAACAAAACAATGATTAGGTACTTAGCCTACGGCGCACCTATTCTAAAGTGTTTTCAGCAATCACGAAATACTTTAGTAATTTAATCAACTACAAAACTAAGCTATTAACTGCGTGACTCATTTAGCTCAATGGGTAATATGTCGAGCCAAGGCGCTGCAAAATAGATAAGTGTTCTATTTTGCAACTTATTGAATAACTTAGCAATGTAGCTTAAAATTTTGCTGGTGCAAAACCTGTTACTTCAGTCAAGCCCATTTCGCGCCCTAAAGCAGTCATTGGGTGCACAACAACTAAGCCTTTTACTGACTTTTTCAGTTGACCCATATCGGCTTGCTCGGCTTTGGTGAGGGCGCGGTGAAATGGCAAGTGCTGAATATCCACCCCTTGCTTTTGTAATAAACGCGACTGCTGCGTTTTTACGCTATTGATTTGCTTAGTAACAGCCTCAATCTCGCGTTTAAACTGCGCCACGATGACAACATCGCCACGTTGCTCTGCCGCCGCCAGTTTACGACGAAACTTATCTAACTTATCGTTTAGCTGCTGCAGTTCTTGCTTTAAATTCATTATGTTACCTTAAATTACTTTAGCGAATCCCAGTCGATATTTACCTAATCTTTGGCCTGTTTGTCTGGGTCACTGTGTCAAGGTGTGGGATTATAACAGCAAGTTAGCGATCCTCGTTACCGCTTTTATAAGAAACGGATCACCTGATTACTGCTACCCCGATATGGAAGGCTCGGATCCGCAAGATTTTGCTCGAATTTGCCATCCACCAGCACATCAACATACTTGAGCACTGCGCGTTGCTCATCGCTCAGTTCATCCCATACATAGCCAGTCCACAGCCAAATATCTTTACCGGGACACTCAGCTTTAACGCGTTTAACAAGCGCTAAAATCCCCTCAAGATTGGCGGGTAAAAGTGGATCGCCGCCAGAGAGTGATAGACCACGGCGCACGATCCGCAGATCCTGCAAATCCGCAATGATATTATCTTCCATTGCCTTATCAAATAAATGGCCAGAGCGCACATCCCAAGTACTTTGATTATAGCAACCACGGCATTGGTGCTCACAACCTGAAACAAATAAGGTGGCCCGAGTGCCTGGGCCGTTGACCACATCAACGGGATAATATTGCTGATAGTTCATTGTATAAGTCCAATACGAAATACAAAGAGCGCCAGGCTGGCTAAAAATCAAAGCACAGTCCCATGGTAAGCGACTGTGCTGATATCAGTGCAACAAACACAACAAGGCAAAAATGTTACAAGTGTTTGATCCTACGCTTCACTTCTTCTTGCTTACCATGGTTGAACGGTCTGGCATCGGGACTGCCTAAGTAACCACACACACGGCGCGTAACAGACACTCGACTTGGCTCATGGTTGCCGCATTTAGGGCAAGTAAATCCTTTGCTAGTACAGCTAAATTCGCCGGTAAAACCACAATCATAACATTCGTCAATCGGCGTGTTAGTACCGTAGTAAGGTACACGGCTATAGCTGTAATCCCAGACATTTTCGAGCGCTTCGATATTGTGCTGCATATTAGGATATTCGCCGTAGCAAATAAAACCACCATTGGCGATGGCGGGATATGGCTGCTCAAAATCGATTTTATCGTAAGGATTCACGTGCTTTTCCACATCTAAATGGAAGCTATTGGTGTAATAGCCCTTATCGGTTACCCCCGCAACCACACCAAACTGGCGCGCATCGAGCTTACAAAAACGACTGCAGAGACTCTCACTTGGGGTGCTATACAGGCTGAATCCATAACCCGTTTCGGCCTTCCATGCGTCGGTAGCCGCTTTAAGGTGCGCAACAATCGCCACCGCTTTTTCACGAAGCTTAGCATCATCAAACACATGGGTTTCAGTGCCATAGAGCGCATTAATGGTTTCATGTAAACCGATATAACCTAATGAAATCGATGCCCGACCATTTTTAAAGATTTGGGCAATATCATCATCGGCACGCAAGCGCACACCACAGGCACCTTCCATATACAAAATCGGCGCAACTCTGGCTTTCACTCCGTTTAACCGTTCGATACGCGTATCTAATGCGCGGCGGGCAAGTAATAGCCGCTCATCCAGAATACGGTAGAACTCAGCCTCATCGCCATTCGCTTCTAGCGCAACACGTGGCAAGTTTAAGCTAACAACGCCAAGGTTATTGCGCCCTTCATGGACGAGTTCACCATTTTCTTTATAGGAACCTAAAAAGCTGCGGCAACCCATAGGGGTTTTAAACGAACCCGTCACTTTTTCCACTTGCTCATAGTTCAAAATATCTGGATACATGCGCATACTGGCGCATTTAAGGGCCATTTGTTTTACATCGTAATTGCAATCGCCGACTTTGTGGTTAATACCATCACGGATGGCAAACACCAATTTAGGGAACACCGCTGTTTTACGATTTTTACCTAACCCCGCCATGCGTACTTTCAGCATCGATTGTTGAATTAAACGCGACTCCCACGAAGTACCTAGACCGAAACCAAAGGTCACAAACGGGGTTTGTCCATTAGCGGTATGTAAGGTATTCACCTCATATTCAAGGGATTGGAAAGCATCGTGGCATTCTTTTTCAGTCTGAGCAGTGGCATAGGCTTTAGCATCTTTAATCTGCCAGTTCAGTGCCACTTGATAATGTTTGTCATAACTCTTGGCCACAAAAGGCGCTAACACTTCATCAATACGATTAATCGTGGTGCCGCCATAGATATGGCTTGCCACTTGGGCAATAATTTGCGCCGTCACGGCCGTAGCGGTAGAGATCGATTTTGGGGTCTCAATTTCGGCGTTGCCCATCTTAAAGCCATGGGTCAACATGCCCGCCAAATCAATCAACATACAGTTAAACATCGGGAAAAAGGGCGAGTAATCAAGATCGTGATAGTGGATCTCACCGATTTCGTGCGCAGCCACCACATCCTTAGGCAGAATATGGCTCTTGGCATAATGTTTAGCCACGATGCCCGCCAGCAGATCCCGTTGAGTTGGGATCACTTTAGAGTCTTTATTGGCGTTTTCATTTAACAGCGCGGCATTGCTCTGCTCAACTAAACCACGGATTTCAAGATTGAGCTTACTGGTAGCATCGCGGCAAATGTCTCTGTCGTGACGATATTCAATGTAGACCCGTGCCAATGATTTATAAGGGCCTTCCATCAATAGGTTTTCAACCGCATCCTGTAGATGGTGGATTTCAACTTCTGCCATATTCGCCACTCGTTCTCTCACACAAGCGGCTACCGTCGCGGCATAATCTGCGTCCTCTATCCCAACCGAGTTTGCAGCAGCGACCACTGCATCTCTTATCCTTGTTTCATCAAAAGGTGTGCGGCAACCATCCCGCTTGATCACGACTGGCATTGTTTAATTCCTCTCCATCCCGATTAAAATTAACACTATATATAGTGATTAAATAACCTATCAACACAATATGTAGGCAATTAAGCGGCATCGACACCTAAAATTCCATGATCCAGATCATGATTTATCGGATGGATAAAAAGAACAAATAAGAACTGCTGCCAAACCCAATGATCTCAGTTTTAGGCCTTGACCTTGATGCTAAAGCAAGATAGTAGACGCAGGAAATGGCGCTAATAATGACAAAAGACTCTGACCCAGAAGCCAAAGTCTATTGTTTTTGAAAGAATATTGTAAATAAGACTAGCGCTTAGCTAAGGCAAGATAACTGCTCAATTGTCCCAACGCCGATTGCTGCATCCCCATGGATGAAGCCACCTGCATCGTTGATTTAAGTCCCTGCCATAACTGTTTTTGACTATCGCTCATGGTGGGGTTGCTATTCAAATAATCCGTTAATTGACCAAACACTTTAGTCGCCTTTTGTGCCAGCACTGGCGACTGGGCATCATCCATGTTTTTTAACACATTTTTAGCATCTACTAACGTGTTGATCATCGGGCTATTAGGCGATTTTTCAGCCAAAGACTTTAGCTCATCATCGATAAAATCCTGCAAAGACTGCTTATTGGTACTTTGGCTTGGCAAACTAATGCCGTTTTGCGAGAGCCGTTCCACCTGTGCATCGGAAAGAATACCGTCTTTTTGTAACCGCGAGACTAAAGCGGGTATCTCAGCCACGCTAAATTTGCCATCAGCAAAAAAGTCTTTCGACATGGCCTGAATTTTTTGTGCTCGCAGTGCCCGTGGTGACAGCGCTATCTCGTCACTCGGTTTAGTATCCACCTTAGGGGGTTCTTTGGCTGAGGAGTTTGACTCCGTACTCGATTCAGTTTTACCTGTCTCCGTCTTTTTGCTATTCAGGCCATAAGCTTCAGCAGCACTGCTACGATTTAGATTAAGGGCATTTAAAAGAGAATTCATCGTCAATAATTCGGCGTCTAATACTGATTAATGGTTTTAAAGCAAAAACTAAGCCAATCAAGCAGTAAGTAGTGTCATATCGTAATTAACAGATAAATTCATCCTGACATTTTTAGCCTTTCCAGATCGCCGCATCAATTAAATGTGCCACTTTTGCCACGGCAGCTTCACCTGCTGCAATGGCTTCAGCTGCTCGGTGGAACTCCATGGTGCCGATATTAGCCACTTCGGGTACAACACAGATATCGGGAGGGTCACCCATTAAACGCGCCCGTTTATGCCGCTGCTCTAAAATACTCATCGACTGGGACATCACCGCAATCATACCGGGATTAGATTTAGTCCCTAGGGAAAACTTATCGGTTAAGCTACCGACATATTCTCGCCCGCGGGCGAATAAATCCATAAAACCCGTTTCTTGGCGCGCGGGCATTTGGGTTTCATCTTTAGGTGCCCGATGGCTGGTCATATTAACGGGTAAAACTTGTAATCGACCGGTATGAAAACCTTGTAAATCAACGGCAATGACAATATCTACCCCCATAGCACGGCTCACCGAAACGGGGACAGGATTAACAACTGCACCATCCACTAACCAACGCTCACCTTGACGGACAGGCGCTAATATCCCAGGCATAGAGCAAGAGGCCCGTACGGCTTGGCGTAAATCACCATGGCGAAACCAGATTTCCTGACCTGAATACAGATCCGTAGCAATGGCCGCAAAGGGACGCTCTAAATCCTCGATATTGATATCACCAATCCGCGATTGCAGCACATCGAATACTTTTTCGCCGCCAATTAGCCCACCTTTACGCCAACGAATATCCATCAGTCCCAACACATCCCAACTAGAGAAGCTGCGCACCCACTCTTCAAGTTCCGCTAAATGATTATGAGCATAAGCAGCGCCAACAAGGGCGCCGATTGAGCATCCAGCGACCTTATCGGGTTTAATTCCCATGGCGGCAAGCCCATTGAGTACGCCAATATGCGCCCAACCTTTGGCTGCACCACTGCCTAAGGCAATACCGATCGTCGGAGTTGTCCCCTTACTCATAATAAATTCCCTTAATAAATCGATGATTTAAAGAAGCGCTATGACGTGAAAAAGCTAAATTCCAGCCAAAGTGTTGTCAATCATTAGACAACATAAACCGTTATGCTAGCCAGTCATTAGATACATTTATATGGTTTACGCTCGGCCTTATCCCCTTGCCATACTCAAGGGCAGAGAGTAACCACATCGTCGCTCGATATCCTGTAAGTTCATAGCCAATTTGGCTAAACATAGCACTCGGGGCAAATATCGAGCGTGACACAAGCCAAGCAAATAAGTGGCTATTTAGATGATTACGCAAGATTATGCCCAATCAAGATAGCTGACCATAGTGATTTAGCGCTATAATCTGCCCTCACTCAGATTTAGGGGATATACCTTTGCAGTTTACTGATTTTTCTCTGGACCAGCGTCTGTTACAAAGCTTAAAGCACATGGGGATTGCAACCCCAACCGCCATCCAGGAACAAGCATTACCTATCGCATTGGCAGGTAAAGATTTAATGGCATCATCAAAGACTGGGTCAGGTAAGACCTTGGCATTTTTGCTGCCCGCATTGCAAAGGGTTATCTCCACCCGCGCCCTCAGTAAGCGCGACCCTAGAGTATTAATTTTATTACCGACCCGCGAATTAGCCCATCAGGTGTACAGTCAGTTACGCTTATTGGTGGCCAATACCCAATATAAAGCGATTAGTGTATTGGGCGGTGAAAACTTTAACGATCAGGCTAAAGCGCTGGCAAAAGAGCCGCATTTTATTGTGGCAACGCCAGGCCGAATCGCTGATCACTTAGAACAAAAAAACTTATTCCTCAATGGATTAGAGTTGTTAGTTTTGGACGAAGCCGACCGTATGTTGGATTTAGGCTTTGCGCCACAGTTAAAAGCTATCAACGAGGCGGCCGATCATAAACGTCGTCAGACCTTAATGTTCTCAGCAACCTTAGATCATAGTGAAATCAATGATATCGCGGCGGCCTTACTTAAAAATCCATTACATGTGGCAATCGGCACAGCCCACAGTGAACATCAGGATATTTCGCAGCGAATTTATCTGTGTGATCATTTAGATCATAAAGAAGCCCTGCTCAGTCGTTTACTGACGGATGAATCGCACAAGCAAGTGATTATTTTTACCGCCACCCGTGCCGATACAGAGCGGTTAGCCGCTAAGCTCTCGGCTCAAGGTTTTGCAACCGCCGCCTTAAGTGGCGAGTTAAAACAAACGGCACGTAACCAGATCATGGACCAATTTGCCCGTGGTCAGCAGCAAATATTGGTGACCACAGATGTGGCATCCCGTGGTTTAGACTTACTGAATGTATCCTTAGTCATTAACTTCGATATGCCCAAATTTGCCGAAGAATATGTTCATCGCATTGGCCGCACTGGCCGCGCGGGCGCCAAAGGTGACGCAATCTCCTTAGTTGGTCCTAAGGATTGGGATAACTTTAAAAAAGTACAACTTTTCTTAAGAAAAACTTTTGAGATCAGTGTAATTAAGGGGCTTGAAGCTAAATTTAGTGGTCTAAAAGAAAAGCCAAAGTCCGTCGCGACTAAAGGTGTGGTAAAGGCAAACACCAAAGCCAAATCTAAACCTAAGTCGCACCTTGTTAAAGCAGCGCCATCCCGTGATAAACGCTTTATCACGGGTGTTGATGTCGGTGATGCGCCAATGCGCAAAAAACCTGCGGCACAACTGCTACAAGATAATGACGACGATATCTAAAAATAACGCAAAAGATAGCTCAAGTCCGTGAAACTTGAGCGCTCAAAATGAGTGACTCGCTGGAGCTATTCTTCCGGCGATACATAAGTAATTTGAAATAGTTAAAGGTGTAACATGCGAATTTGTGGTGTTGAATTAAAAGGTGGCGAAGCCATCATCAGTCTGCTCAGTTACGAAGGTGAAACCTTCAACGTACCCAGCTGCCGTAAAGTGTCTTTTAGCATTGCACAGTCGGCATCGACGGAGGCAATTCGTGAGTTTCACTTTGCTTTCCATAAGTTGATGGAAGATTACAAGATCGATGAAATTGTAATTATTGAGCGTGAGCAAAAAGGCAAACTGGCTGGTTCTGCTACTAGCTTCAAACTCGAAGCCGCAATTCAATTAGGCGAGCTGCCTGTAACCTTGCTATCTCCAGTGGCGATCAAGGAACAAAATAAGCGCAATCCACCTCAGGTAGACTTTGATAGCTTAGATCTGAAACGCTTCCAACAACCCGCCTTTGAGGCTGCCTACGCTCAGCAAAATCGCCATATTTTTGGTAAAGCTTAAGTGCTCTTGCTTGGCGCTATCACTTAGCGCCAAGCCACTTAGATATCGCAAGAATCATGCAAAACCTAAAATATGTCAGTGGTTATAGCCTAGATATCCAACGCCAAGTTGAACAGCTTTTACAAAGTGGCAAGCTTGGGGAAGTATTGCTTCGCCGTCATCCGCACATTCATCAGATCCGCAGCGATAAAGCGCTCTACGACTATACCCAAGGGATAAAAAATCAGTTTTTACGCCAATCCTCTCCCCTATCGAAAGTGATCTTTGATGACAAAATTAGTATGAGTCATCATGCACTTGGCTTACATTCCTACGTCTCTAGAGTGCAAGGTAACAAAATCAAAGCGAAGAATGAAATTCGTATCTCTTCTCGCTTAAAACGAGTACCTGAACCTTTGTTACGAATGGTCGTGGTGCACGAACTCGCCCACCTAAAAGAGAAAGACCATAATAAAGCTTTTTATAATCTGTGTACTTATATGGAACCAGATTACCACCAATTTGAATTTGATCTGCGCTTACTGCTGACCTGTATTGATGCCAATCAATCCCCTTATATCGCGCACTCAATAGACTCAGTTTAAGTACTTATTTTTATTGACCCAAGAGTTGACTGATAATAGTTTTCATTTAGAATAATCATGTATTATCTGTCACGTACTTAGGCTGTATGAAAACGCAAAATATTGGTAGAAAGCTAGAAAAATGGTGTAAGAAACAAGCCAAGAAACTGCAAAAGCAACAGGCAACATTGTCCTATGCGGCATCAGTTAACTATGCTGCAAAATCATCTTTCTCAGCGGAACCAATAAAACAGACGACTGCGGGCAAAAGTAAAAAAGCACAACGCAAGCACTTAAATCAATTATTGGCTGAGTATATTGCCAAACAACACATTCAAGATCTTGATAAAGCAGCCCGTAAGCAGCAATTAAAATTAGCCAAAGCGCATTTTAATGCCGCAAATGATGCACAATTTTTATCCTTTGCAGCCATCAAACGCATTTCCCCCTTACCGACAGAGCGAAGCTTTGCACTTCGTCCTTATAAAAAGTCTCCCTGTGGAGGATGTCCTGCATTAAAGGGGCGTCTATGTAAATGTGCGTTAAAAGCGATGCAGAAACGCCAGGCAAGTTAATATTGTTTATCGATCTTGATTAAATAAATTTGAAGATATCTCAAAGTAAGAGTGGTTAGATATTTTCTGCTAGCTATCTTCGCTATTCACACCTCATTCAATCAATACCTGTACGCTCACTAAAGCCTAAAGTGGCTCGATTTATTATTTTAAATACCGATAACAAGGGCGAAATTTAATCAAATTTAAGCAAGCCGTCTTATCCAAGCATATGCAGCCAAACAACAAACCCAACAAAAAGCCTGACAAATACACCACTCAAATCATTTAGTTGCTGAGGCACATTCAATAGAAATAAAAACGCCGATGAATCAGTATTCATCGGCGTTTTTATACTCAGAACGGGACAAACGAAAAGGAATTAACCTAAATTCATCAACGACTGACGACTATTGACCATATTCGTAAAGCTACGCAATTCTTGGTTTGCTAATTGGCTTGCCATAGGAATATCGGCTTTCATTGGATCGACGGGTTTACCGTTTACATGGAATTCATAATGTAAATGCGGACCAGTTGAACGCCCAGTATTACCAGATAAAGCAATCACTTGGCCACGTGTGACTCTCTGGCCTTTACGCACTAATGCCTTTGAAAGGTGTAAATAACGGGTGCTATATTTACCACCATGTTCAATCACAATATATTTACCTGCAAATTGGTGATCCGTTACTAAACTCACCACGCCATCACCTGGCGCTATAACCTTAGTACCAATAGGGACAGAAAAATCAGTACCATTATGGGGGGAAATACGGCCAGTGATCGGATGTTTACGAGCAGGGTTAAAACGTGAACTCATGCGAGGCTGTTTAGCCAATGGAATACGCTGGAAAGCACGCACTAAACTGCGCCCTTTTGCATCATAATAACTGCCATCAGTATGCTGAAAGGCACTGATTTCTGAACGCCCAGTTTTAATACTAACGCCTAATATTTGGCTGCTACCAGTTGCTTCACCTTCAACATATTGATCATTTACCAAAACAGAAAATTTATCTCCTGCATGTAAATCCCGTGCAAAATTCACTTTTTCTTTGAGTAAATCTTCAATCCGCTGAATATCAGCTGCCGCTAAGCCCATTTTTTGAGCCGATACGTAAAATGAGCCTTTAATATCACCAGTAATAATGCGGTTTTGCCAAACGCCTTCAACGTTAATTTCTTCAACGTTGAAGCTACCATCTTCATAACGAGTAAATACGACTTGGCGTGCGGCGTTAAAATAAAGCTCCAACTTTTGCAGTTGGCCATCATTATCGAGCCAAAACTGAATCCGGTTCCCAGGCAGTAAGGTATCGAGTGCCAAAATATTTAAATCGGCCTCAAGTACTTTATACATCGTTAGCTGGTCAACACCCGCCTTAGAGAATAAAGCGCTTAGAGTATCACCGGAGGCAATAACACGCTCAAAATCAGGGGTATTGTCAATAACAGTGGTAGAATCAACAGGCTCAGAAACTTGCGGTAAAACAGTTTCAATGTCGAGAGCTACGGGAATTCGTTGTGCTGTGGGTACGACATGATTAGCATTCGGCATTAACATCGCCGCACCGATCAATAAACCACCTACGAGGAGAATATTTTTATGGGCTGAAGATAAATTCTGCAAACGAATTTGCGGAAAATTAGCCAAATTGGGTTTGCCTGTCTGCAACGCTTTCACCTTTTGTTATCGTTTTTGCGTTATATTTTTGAACCAGTCCCGCCTAGGGAAGCCCGAATTTTCCCAACTTATCCCAAAAAACCGATTATGACAAACGCTATTTTGCACTTTAACAGCACTATTTCCCAAAAACATGCGTCAGTTGGCACTTTAAATCGATTGTGCGTTCTGTATCCAGATGTTAAATAGCACAAAACAACGTCTTCCATCACAATAAAAAACAATGAGTTAAACAAAAAACCAATCCCTTTAACTGACACTAAGGCAAAATCACCTTGATTTCGCTCCCATGGGAGGTTTTCAAGAGATCTATTCGGGTATTTATCTGCTCTTTCATCTCAGAAACATGGGATATCACGCCGATCATCCTACCCGCCGATTGCAAATCCATTAAGGTACGGATGGCAAGTTCAAGGGAGTCCTGATCTAGGCTGCCAAAACCTTCGTCGATAAATAACGTATCAAGTTTTATCCCACCGGCGTAGGCTTGCACCACGTCAGATAAACCCAGCGCCATAGATAAAGCTGCCATAAAACTCTCCCCACCACTTAAGGTCGCCACGGGACGCACTTTTGCGGTGTAAGCGTCTTCGACTTCAAGCTCAAGCCCTGATGCCTTATTTCCCTTCGCTCTGTCTTCTTTACGCAGTAATCGATAACGGCCTTTACTCATCAGGTGTAATCTCTGAGTTGCTGCGAGTAAAACATCATCGAGTAATACGCTTAATACAAAACGTTGCAGAGAAATCTTGTTGCCGGTATTGCCATTGGCCACATCGGCCAAGGTGCCAATAATGGCGTATTCATCCTCAAGGGCTTTCGCTTTTTGATCGACAATACTGAGCTGTGTTTGAGTTTGTTTAAGCAAAGAGAACCGCGTATTAAGTTGGCTCCATGTAGCTTCAGCGAGATTAAGTTGTTGGTGCTTTTCTGCAAGCATGGCTTCTAGGGCATCAAGGTCGGGCACGCTGACATCACTAAGCTCAGTTCTTAGCTGATCAAGCTGTGATTGATTTAAGGCGCACTGTCGATGATAGGTTTCAATACGCTCGCCCAACGCTTGAATTTGTTCATCGGCTAATAATGCCGCCCTTAATGCGTCCCTATCAGTACAACCCGCTAAATGCAGTTGTGAGTTAAGGTCACCATCGGCCAAAGCCTGCTGCTCATCTGCGCTATGGCAGCGTTGTATCGCCGCGTCTAGCGCCGTTTGCGCAGCTACACAATGCTCAGATGCCTGCTTTAGTGAGTTTCTAAGAGCATGAATCTGTTCACGAGTGTTCTCAAGCTGCCGTTGATTATTATTAATCGCTTGATTTAACGCAGTAAGCGAGCGGTATTCGTCAGGGATCCGAAGCGCCTTTTCCGCTAATTGACCGGATAGACGCGCCACTTCACCTTCTTGTTGATGATACCGCTCACGCTCAAGCTCTAATTGTTGCATCAATACTAACTCTTGCTGCTGCAACGCTTTGATTTGCTGCTGTAACTGCTGCAATGCTTGGGTGGCGACTTCAGCTTGTTTTGCTTGGCGTGTTAATTCCTCAAGCCGGTGGACATGCGATTCAAGTGGTAACTCAACCGTATCCCCCAGCGAGGAGGCCAGTTCATTTGCCTGCGACTGCTGTGCTTCTAACTGTTTTTGTAGCCCCCGATACTCTGCCCTCGCTTTGCTGAGCTGTTCGAGTGCATTCACCTCGGCATCCTGCGCAGCTTGCAGCTGTGCGTCCGTTGGTAAATGATCATGACTGGTTGCAGGATGAGGATGCTCGATACTGCCGCAAACTGGGCAGGGTTCATCGAGTTTGAGTTCCCTCGCTAAAATGGCTGCTTGACCTTGAAACCAGTTGAGCTGTAAAGACTTATAGTCACTTAGCGCTGCCTGATGCTGCGCGTTCAGCATCTTTCCTTGTAATCCTGCTTGTATAAGCGCCTCTTCGGTTTGTGCAACTTTGGCGCAGATTTGTTGCCATTGTTTGAACAACTCAAGTAAGTGGCGCTGTTGCTGCAAGGCTTGTGCGGTCGCGAGTTGACGCTCACTTTGCTGTTGTAATGCTGGCAATTGATTTTCATAGGTGCTGCGCTGATCAACTAAGCTTACAAGCGCCGTCTTAGTCTCTTGCCCCTGCTCTTTGGTTTGTTGCAGTATCTCTTTTGCCTGCGATAAAGCTTGTTCAAGGCTAGAAAATTCTGCCAACTGCGGTACTAACGTGCTGAGTTGATTATGTTGTTGATCAAAATCGCGCAGCTGTTGTTCAAGGGGAATAAGTTCCTGCGCTTCGATCTCAGCTTTGGCAAGCGCAAGCTTTGCCGCTTCAAGTACCATTTGGGCATGGCTGCGCTGATCATTAGCAATTGTCGCTTCCTGCTCCCTCGATAACGCATTATCCAATAAGGGCTTAAGACGCTGCGCTTGCTTTGCCACATTCAGGCGAGCCGTTTGCGCTGCAATATGAGCTTGCTGTTCATGAAGCAAAGTGGCTTGGGATTCTAATTCACTTAAACGAGTAAATTCAGCAAACCGTTGCTGCGCACTGTCATGCTGTTTTAACGCCTGTAGATGCGCCGCCGTGCTACGTTCTTTCGCGCCGATAGCGGCCGCCAATTCGGGTTCTATTCGACTAAATTCAGCGGCAAGCTCGTCGTCACTCGCTAGCTCCGCGGTTTGTAGAATGCCATCGCGACGCGCACGCTGCTCTTTAACCAAGCTGCGGATATCGGCCGCCTTCGCCTTTAAGATATCTTCAATACGTTTATAGATATGGGTTTGAAATAATTGACTAAAAATTTGCTCACGCGCCTTGGAGTCAGCCATGAGTAATTCACGAAACTTCCCCTGTGGCAGCACCATAACCTGACGAAATTGTTCTACGTCTAAGCCCGTTAACGCTTCAATTTCAGCCGTTGCATCTGAGACTTTACTGGCGACTAATAGGGTTTCAGTACCATCGGGAGCGATCTTAAACAGCTGCGCCTCGCTCTTTTGGACTGTCGAACCCTCGCCATTCTTTTTGAGTCTGTCCTGTTCGGGCACTCGGCGAATACGATAAGCAGTGTTACCCAATTTAAAACTAAAGGTCACCTCAGTAAGCAGATTATCATCGGCCATATCGCAGCGCATTTGGCTGCCTTCACGCTCATTGCCGGTGGTTTTTCCATACAACGCAAAGCAGATACCATCGAGCAGAGTCGTTTTACCCGCGCCAGTTGGCCCGTTGATCAAAAATAACGGATTATCACCAAGTTCAGTAAAATCAATGGTCTGAGTCGAAGCAAACGGGCCAAAAGCCGACATGGAAAGTTGTAGAGGCTTCATTCTGCCTGCTCCTCTTTTACGTCACGATGTGTTTCGCTGCGTTCAAGTTCGTCTCGATGAAGCTGGGTTAGGATATCCTCCATCACCGCCTGCTGCGCCGGCGTTAATTCATCCCCCGAGACTTGGGCAAAAAAGTCACGGAACATGGCCATTTCACCTTTTTTTATATGATCTCGATTGAGCACCACCGCCTGATCGCCCGCCATCAATCCGGTGCGTTCTAAATGCAGCACATTGGGATAAACACTGCGCAGTTTGCCCATGGCATCTAAAATGGCGTGTTTATCGAGCAGACGCACCATTAAATAATCCTCACGCTTGGCATCGGTTTTCCCTACTGCTAATAAATGTGCCAATTCACCTTCAATTATCCGCACATCACGCAGCGCAGTTAAGGGCAAGAGTTGGATTTGAGCGGGAGATTGCGCAGCGATATCCACTAAGGTGACAGACTTATGCTGGTGTTGCTCACTAAAGGAATATTTTAGGATTGAGCCTGAGTAGCGCACCTGTTCGCAGCCTTTGTATTGCGGACCATGTAAATGCCCTAGGGCGACATAGTCAAAGTCACTAAACAGCCGTGGGGAAATTTTATCCGCGCCGCCGATACTTAATGGCCGTTCGGATTCAGACTCGCTGCCACCATCCAAAAAGCAATGGCTCACCACCACTTTAGGTAAACCTTGGCTATCATGGGAGCGGACCTGTTCTAGCAATAACGCCATCGCCTCTTCATGGCTCGATACGCTAAGGCCTTTGGCATCGGTATCAAAAACTTGGCGCACGGTAGCAGGTTCAGCGTAAGGCAGCGGATAAAAGTAAGCGTCGCCACTGGCACTGGTTAAACGAGTAGGCACTAATTCGGCCTGTAGCGGCCCAATAATATGTAAACCACTGGCAGCCATTTGTTTAGCAGCAAATCCCAAACGCTCATGGCCATCGTGATTGCCAGCAATCATCAGCACTTGTATACCCAATTGGTTAATAAGGCGATTAAGCACATCATTAAGCAAAGCGACGGCACTGGCGGGTGGAATCGATCTATCGTAAATATCCCCCGCAATAATCACCGCATCAACACTGTGCTGCTGCGCCAATGCAACAATTTGATCAAGTACATAGGCCTGATCATCCAGTAATGATTGATTATGTAACTGACGGCCAATATGCCAGTCTGAGGTGTGAATAAATCGCATTATTGCTAAACCTTAATGGATGCTAAGCCAACGCTATGGCGCGGGATGCTTGTCGTTAAGTTATTTGTCGAAGCTGCTTGTCGGATAACCTCGCCCAATGACTCGCCAATAAACCCTAAAAACACTTTAAAAAATGCTAGGTTATCCTAAAAAATGCCGCTGAGTATAGTCAATACAATGGGAGTGGAGAGATTTACAGCAAAGAGGTCGAAGACTGCGCTAACAGATCACTATTAGCGCAAATAAGGTCAGTGCTCAGCTTGAAGAAAGTTGATCCGTACCAAAATCATCATCAAAACAGTTGGTATTGGCTGGCGAGCAATTTCACACTCATGGCCAGCGACATGGTCACGACTAAGGGCTTAATGATCTTTGTGCCCTTAGTGACCACTAAACGTGATCCCAAGGTTGCCCCAATGGCTTGGCCCGCTAACATCACTAAGCCGAGTAACCAAATGACTTTTCCGCCAAGGGCGAAAAAAATCAGCGAGGCAATATTGGTCGAAAAATTCAACACCTTTGCGTGAGCCGTCGCTTTGGCGAGGCCAAAACCCGCGAGGGTAACAAACGCCAACGCAAAAAAGCTGCCAGTTCCTGGACCAAAAAAGCCATCATACAAGCCCACACCTAACGCGGCAGTAAAAGCAAAGGCGGTAGGGGTTAAGACTTGGTGGCGATCATCTTCCGAAATCTTTTTCGAGAACAAGAAGTAACAACCAATGGCGAGGATTAAAAACGGCAATACTAATTCAAGAATTTTGGTATCCACTAACTGCACCAACACTGTACCTAACGCCGCGCCGATAAAGGCACAAAACAGCGCGAGTTTGACAGTTTTGAGATCAACCAATCCCTTACGAACAAAGTACAAGCTCGCAAAAAAGCTGCCACCGCATGCCTGTAACTTGTTAGTGCCAAGGGCGACCGCTGGCGGTAACCCAGCCCACATTAACGCAGGAATGGTCAGTAATCCCCCACCTCCAGCAATAGAGTCGATAAAGCCCGCCACCATCGCCACGCCAAACAGTAATGCTGCAACTTGTAGAGTTAATTCAAATTCCATGATTTTTATAATTGAGTTATAGGAGCTAAGGCTTCGCATTAGACTGCGTTTGCCTTATAAATGCAAAGGAGTTATTGTCGCGCTAGCGTGAGTAAAGCTCACACTAAACCGTTTGTTAAACACCTTGATTTGGATATGAATATGTTTACTAGCTTGCCACCGCTCAATGCATTACGGGCATTCGAGTCTGCTGCCCGCTTACAGAGTATGACGCTGGCGAGCAAAGAACTGCACGTCACCCATGGCGCAATCAGTAAACAAATCAGGGTATTAGAAGATTTTTTAGGTTTCGCCCTCTTTGTTAGGCTACATAAAAAAGTCGAACTCACAGACGAAGCCAAGCGTTACTTCCCCCATGTACAAGCGGCGCTGCAAACCCTATCGAGCGCCACCGCCGATTTGCGTAGCCAAGGTTCTCGGCCACAAACCTTAGCCATCAATGTATTACCAAGTTTAACCATCAACTGGTTAATCCCTCGTATGGAGCAATTTAAGTCGCGTTATCCACATCTATATGTGGATCTCTCGATAGGTGACTTTGCCGTTGACTTCAGCCAAGGGCGCTACGACATCGCGATCCGCAGTAGTACCAAGCTGCCTAAGGGAGTGAATTACATCAAACTCATGGATGAAGATCTGTGCTTAGTTTGCGCGCCGTCATTGGCCCCAAAACTGAAATGTATTGAGGATATTAATCATGTCACCTTACTCAAACACACCACTCGCCCAGAACTTTGGGATTATTGGGCTGAAAAGGTAGGCTTAACACTCACGCAAGAACAAACCTTTGGCGTGGAGCATTTTTACATGTTGAGTCAGGCAGCTGCCAGTGGCATGGGCGCGGCGCTGATCCCACGCTTTTTTATTGAAGAACAATTAGCTAATGGCAGTTTAGTCATCCCCTTTCATGCACCGTTTACCAGCCCATACGTTTATTACCTACTCACACCTAAATCCCCAAGCTTGCCGTTAAAAGTGCAAGCATTTATCGAGTGGATGCTCGACCTCTTCGCTCCTTATCGCAATGCATGCTAAAAACCACCCGAAGGTGGTTTTTACGTCAGTCATAGTAACCACGTTACATGGTTGCCATTGTCCAGTAATCGAGACGCTTTTGAGGATCAGCCAGTAAGTTTTTACACTCTTCTTTATATTTCCCCATCAATACCCCGAGATTACTAGAGCCACCCAGGCTTTGTATTTGACGAGCTTTGGCATCGGCAACGGCTTGGGTCACCTCGGCTTCTGACTGGTATTTCTTCGCCAGATTTTCGGCTTCAACTTTAGACGCTTTTAAGCGTTCACCCACCGCTTGCATTTGTGGAGCATTCATGGCGCCAATCGCTTCAGAGCTAATTTGATAATAGGCTGCACATTCTATGGCTTCTTTAGCCAGAGCCTGTTGGGCTTCATCCGCAAACACGCTGTGGCTCATCGTCAGCATAAGACCTGCAATAGCAAAAGCTTTTAACATTGATATTGTCCTTTTTATTAGTAATTAAGAGTAAGCGACTTAAGCTAAGGATTTAGCTCAAGTTCATAGGTTACAAATTGTTGATCGCGCACAAACCCAAGTGCTTCATAAAGCCCTTGAGCACGTAAATTCTCTTTTTGGGTTTCGAGCACTAAATAACGCGCTCCTTGGCTACGAGCATAGTCTGCTGCCCGTTGTACCAGCGCCCGACCTAGCCCGACACATCGCGCATGCTGCGTGACAAATACATCATTCAGAATAAAAATCGGCGCTAAATTAAGGGATGAAAAACTGGGATATAACTGCACAAAACCCAAGCCTAAACCTTGAGGTGAGCGCGCAAAAAAAATCACCGATGACCCTTCATGCAAACGAGTTCGGATAAACAGCTCACCTGCCTCTACATCATCCTTACAGCCATAAAACTGCCGATACTCATTAAATAAAGGAGCTATATCATGACTGTGGGACTCATTAGCTTGAATGATTCTATTTGCCATCGGCTTAACCAACCTTAAGTCCATATCCATATTGACGTCTTATCAAGCTATATCTACTCATATTAGATATGCGCGATACGCATCCATCATTCCTTACACTACCAGTCGCTGTTGTAAGCGAAAGATTAAATGATGTTTCACCGTCGCCCACTCAGAATCAATAATGGAATAAACCACTGTGTCCCGAATGGTGCCATCCTTAAGAATTTTATTATTCCGTAAAACCCCATCTTGCTTGGCTCCTAAACGAGCGATGGCTTGGCGCGAAGCTTGATTGTGCCAATGGGTTCTAAACTCCACCGCAATGGCCTCAAGGGTTTCGAAGGCAAAGGTGAGTAGTAGCAATTTAGCCTCGGTATTAATACCTGTGCGCTGGGCGCGCTTAGCATACCAAGTGTAACCAATCTCTAAATGGCGATGCTCACTCTCCCAATGGCAAATGCGCGTACAACCCACAATCTCACCAGAAACTTTGTCTCGCACCGCAAAGGGAAAACTTTCCCCACGGGATTTTTCAGCTAAGGCTTTCATTACATAAGCTTTCATCTCACTCGGCTCAGGCACACTGGTAAACCATAAACGCCACAGTTCACCATCGGTGACCGCTAAGCTAAGTGCCGCCACATGGGATAACGACAAAGGCTCTAGAACGACATATTCACCATTTAAACACGCTGAAAGATCATCATTGCCCATTATCTCGTCTCCATTAACGCGGTAAAAAGTGTGCTATTGCGCACACTTTTTACTAGCCTATCATTTATATAAAATAAAAAAACCTCTATTTTCAACATGATTATATAAATTTTATTCCGGACAATAGCTAAGTTTCTCTTAAGCTTCACCGTTGAAAATGACAGGTTAATGAATCGGTGCATAAGCCTGCCATGGTTTAGCACATGGCACGCTGTAGCCTAGGGCTCCAGCCTATTTAGATCGTGTAAATATGGCCTACCAACACATCAATGTATTTAGGGCGTGTTGACGTTTCGAGATTAAATTTTGTTCGTTCTGGCAAGCTCGTGCTCGCGAAACGAGGAATGATGTGTAGTTTACTCAAATGACGAGCGGCTCTTATGACAGAAAGTAAGAGCAAGGGCTTGCCAGACGAACCCTTCGGGCAGCATTTGGCTGACGTTTCTGCTGCGTTATCGTCCGTTTATGTAGAATAACTACACTGCACGGACTTTGCCTTGCATAAACGCCAGCCTAATTGCTGCAAAAATAACCCTGAAACGTCAACACGCCCTAGTACTCGCTTTAGCCGGCGCGATAACCTTACACTATGGGTTAATACTATATTTTTCGTTTTATTCTATTAGCCGAGTACGGCAAGTAGTATCCCCGCAGCGACCGCAGAACCTAGCACGCCAGCAACATTTGGCCCCATAGCATGCATTAATAGAAAGTTATGCTGATTGGCCTCTAATCCCACTTTATTCACTACCCTTGCAGCCATAGGCACAGCCGATACTCCTGCCGCCCCAATCAGCGGATTAACCTTACCGCCGGATAACTTACACATCAGTTTTGCCATCAACACTCCTGCGGCAGTACCTATACCAAAAGCAAGGGCACCAAGAACTAAGATCCCCAAGGTTTCTACCCGCAAAAACTGCTCGGCCGATAATTTAGAGCCAACAGCTAAGCCCAAAAAAATCGTCACGATATTAATAAGCTCGTTTTGTGCTGTTTTTGAAAGCCTATCCACTACGCCCGATTCGCGCATTAAGTTACCCAGGCAAAACATCCCTACCAGTGGCGTTGCCGCGGGTAAAAACAGAATGGTTAAGCCTAATACCATCAGCGGAAAAATAATCCGCTCCTTTTTACTGACTTCCCGTAGCTGCTCCATTTTTATCTCACGTTCCGCTTGGGTTGTGAGTAAACGCATGATCGGCGGCTGAATAATCGGCACCAACGCCATATAGGAATAAGCCGCCACAGCAATCGCTCCCAGTAACTCAGGTGCAAGCTTAGAGGCAAGGAAAATAGCCGTTGGTCCATCCGCGCCACCGATAATGGCAATGGCTGCGGCATCCTGCATGGTAAATTCAAAGCCTGGCACCAAATTCAGCGCTATAGCGCCAATTAAGGTCGCAAAGATCCCAAACTGCGCCGCCGCGCCGAGTAATAAGGTTTTTGGGTTGGCGATCAGCGCACTAAAATCTGTTAGTGCTCCGACTCCCATAAAGATCAGCAGTGGAAAAACGCCGGTTTCAATCCCCACATGATAGGCGTAGTAGAGTATTCCTCCCTCTTCGGTAAAGCCTGCGTTGGGAATATTCGCCAGCACTGCACCAAAGCCAATAGGCAACAGCAACAAAGGCTCAAATCCACGCACGATAGCGAGGTATAACAGCAACATGCCAACGGCCATCATTAAGACCTGCCCTGCGGTAAAATGGGCTATGCCCGTTTCGGCCCAAAACGCCAGTAAACCATCCATATAGACTCCTAGGCTAAGGCCAATAATTGAGAACCCACGACAACTGAATCGCCTTCTTTCACAAAGAGATGGGTAATAACACCATCCCCCTGAGCGCGGATCTCTGTCTCCATTTTCATCGCCTCAAGGATGATCACCACATCGCCAGCGCAGACCTTGTCGCCAATCCCCACATGCACTTTAAAGATATTGCCCGATAGCGGCGCACTCATCTTCAGCTTAATCTCGGCGGATTGAGCCAATGGAGCACTGTTTAAATGAGAAGTAGGGGCATAATTAAGCTGCGAAGCTACCTGTCCTTGAGGTTGGATCTGACTAATTTCACCGCCCTCGGCAACCTCAACCACATAAGTTTGCCCCTCAACCGTGACGGTATAGGTTTCGGCCTCACGCGGCGTAGCTGGTAAGATTGGCGCAAGTTCAGGTTTAGGCTCAAATGCCGCCGGATTATGGCGATTCTTCAAAAACTGTAAGCCAATCTGTGGAAAGAGCGCATAAATGAGTAAATCATCGTCCGAAGACTTTTCCTTACTCTCTAAGACGAGACTAATCCCTTGATCCTGCGCCTTTGATAATAACTCTGCACGCAACTTGTCTAACTCTGGTACGAGTAAATCCGCAGGACGGCAGGTGATCGCTACCTGCCCATTGAGTACTCTTGCCTGCAACTCTGAATTCACTGGCGCTGGCGTAGCGCCATATTCGCCCCTTAGCACGCCTTCAGTCTCTTTCGTCAACGATTGGTATCTTTGTCCCATCAGTACGTTGATAACCGCCTGCGAGCCGACAATCTGCGAGGTTGGCGTGACCAAAGGCAGAAAACCTAAATCTTGACGCACCCGAGGGATCTCCTCCAGCACCGCATCCATCTTATCTAGTGCACCTTGCTCTTTGTGTTGACTCTCCATGTTTGTCAGCATGCCCCCAGGGACTTGAGCACGTAGAATACGGGAATCAATCCCCTTTAGCGCACCTTCGAATTTGGCGTATTTTTTGCGAACCTCACGAAAATAAGCGGCAATCTCCTCAAGCAATACAAGATCATAGCCTGTTGTACGCTCAGTATCTTCCACCATAGCGACTACCGTTTCAGTTGCGGTATGGCCATAGGTTTGACTCATGGAAGAAATGGCGGTATCGAGCACATCGACTCCCGCCTCAATAGCCTTTTGATAGGTCGCAGTACTCAGCCCTGTAGTCGCGTGACTATGCAGAGATAACATGAGTTGAGTTTGTGATTTTAGACGGTTAATCAGCTCAAAAGCTTCCATAGGCTTGAGCAAGCCCGCCATATCTTTAATACACAGTGAGTGACAGCCCATGTCCTCAAGACGCTTTGCCATATCAACCCAAGTATCAACCGTATGAACAGGGCTGGTTGTATAAGAAATTGTACCTTGCGCGTGCCCACCGACATCACGCACCACTTTAACTGCCATCTCTAGGTTACGCACATCATTCATTGCATCAAAGATACGGAAAACATCGACACCATTAGCATGGGCACGCTCAACAAAACGTGTGACTACATCATCGGCATAATGGCGATAACCCAAAAGGTTTTGTCCGCGCAGCAACATTTGTTGAGGCGTATTGGGCATGACCTTTTTCAGTTCGCGGATCCTATCCCAAGGATCCTCACCTAAATAACGGATACAGGCATCGAAGGTCGCTCCGCCCCAAGACTCTAGCGACCAAAATCCCACTTGATCTAAGAGCGGTGCAATCGGAAGCATGTCATCTATGCGTAAACGCGTCGCTAAAATAGACTGATGTGCATCCCTCAAGACAACATCGGTTAACTGTAATGGCTTAGACGCCACTATCGAATTTACTCGGTTCATATGGCGCTCCATTATTGAGCCTGAGAACGATACTGCTGGACGGCTAAGCTGATCGCAGCCACCAATTTAGGCTCTAAAGTGCTTGAAGCTCCAGTTGAGCTCGCATCATTGACCTTCAACGGTTCTACTGCTTTGTGCTCTTCACGACACCACTTAGCAACCAGATTCACAGCTAATATCAATACACTTAAAAATAAATAGACCAGCCCCATTCCCAATAACATGATGCCAACAGCGTCTAATAACTGTTGCGTTAACTCCCCTTTCACTGCCCTACCTCCTTCGCCCTTAACCAACATTCGCGTTTTAAATTAACAACCACACAACATCTGCATTGATAACAAATTTAATCGACGAATGTAAATTGGTAAGACCAATTTACATAAGATCAGCAGCAAGTGTCTGAGAGATCCTTAGTGAACGACCGATAAAATGAATATTCGTTAATGAAACGGCAAAGCAGAGATTTTTATTGAGGAGAAATGACGGAATGAAGATACCAGCCAAGATGAAACCAAAAGCAAAAATGGGCTAACAATAAGGTTCTGACTCACCCTTAAACAAGCATACAAAGAGTCCAAGCTTTAAATTTACTGATTAGTCCTATAAGGACAAAAATCAAAGGGGTCTCAATGCACTACAGTATTTAGACCAAGTAACCATTTAAATGAATGATGCTAAAGGTGTTGGAGAATGAAGAAAACGGAGCAAAGAGGGGCTCTCTGTTTATATTCTGTATGAGGCGAAAAATTAAAGATACTTAGAGAAGTATTGTGAAGAATAGAACGTTGAAATTGAAAACACTAAAAACAAAAAAGCCAGCTTATTCAGCTGGCTTCATTGTTTAATTAGGCGCTTGGCGATGACCTACTCTCACATGGGGAGACCCCACACTACCATCGGCGCGATTGCGTTTCACTTCTGAGTTCGGGATGGGATCAGGTGGGACCACAATGCTATTGTCACCAAGCAAATTCTTACTGGTTAATTCTACGTCTGACGGCATTGTTTCCTCACTACTGCGACCTCCATGGATGGAGGAAGTGTCATTAGATGTAAGGAACATCTTTGACCTCATGTACTACCGTACACTCTGCCCTTCGCGCGTCACGGCTTTGTCAGCCGCACAATTACCTGCGTAATTAACCTTGATTCTTTAATTTAGAAAGCTGGTTTGAGTTCACACTTCTTAAGTGTTTCTATTCGTCTAAGTGCTACTTAGCAAAACCCATCTGGGTTGTATGGTTAAGCCTCTCGAGTCATTAGTATCAGTTAGCTCAACGCCTCACAACGCTTACACACCTGACCTATCAACGTCCTAGTCTCGAACGGCTCTTTAGTGGACTTATAGTCCAAGGGATGACTCATCTTGGGGCTCGCTTCCCGCTTAGATGCTTTCAGCGGTTATCGATTCCGAACATAGCTACCGGGCAATGCCATTGGCATGACAACCCGAACACCAGCGGTTCGTTCACTCCGGTCCTCTCGTACTAGGAGCAACTCCCCTCAATCATCCAACGCCCACGGCAGATAGGGACCGAACTGTCTCACGACGTTCTGAACCCAGCTCGCGTACCACTTTAAATGGCGAACAGCCATACCCTTGGGACCGACTTCAGCCCCAGGATGTGATGAGCCGACATCGAGGTGCCAAACACCGCCGTCGATATGAACTCTTGGGCGGTATCAGCCTGTTATCCCCGGAGTACCTTTTATCCGTTGAGCGATGGCCCTTCCATTCAGAACCACCGGATCACTATGACCTACTTTCGTACCTGCTCGACGTGTCTGTCTCGCAGTTAAGCTGGCTTATGCCATTGCACTAACCGTACGATGTCCGACCGTACTTAGCCAACCTTCGTGCTCCTCCGTTACTCTTTGGGAGGAGACCGCCCCAGTCAAACTACCCACCAGGCACTGTCCTTACCCCAGATAATGGGGCCAAGTTAGAACATCAACACTACAAGGGTGGTATTTCAAGGACGACTCCATCAGAACTAGCGTTCCAACTTCATAGTCTCCCACCTATCCTACACATGTAGGGTCAATGTTCAGTGCCAAGCTATAGTAAAGGTTCACGGGGTCTTTCCGTCTAGCCGCGGGTATACGGCATCTTCACCGCAATTTCAACTTCACTGAGTCTCGGCTGGAGACAGCGTGGCCATCATTACGCCATTCGTGCAGGTCGGAACTTACCCGACAAGGAATTTCGCTACCTTAGGACCGTTATAGTTACGGCCGCCGTTTACCGGGGCTTCGATCATGAGCTTCTCTTGCGATAACCCAATCAATTAACCTTCCGGCACCGGGCAGGCGTCACACCGTATACTTCCTCTTGCGAGTTTGCACAGTGCTGTGTTTTTGATAAACAGTTGCAGCCACCTGGTATCTGCGACTCCCGTCAGCTTAGAGAGCAAGTCTCATCACCAACAGGAGCGTACCTTCTCCCGAAGTTACGGTACCATTTTGCCTAGTTCCTTCAGCCGAGTTCTCTCAAGCGCCTTGGTATTCTCTACCCGACCACCTGTGTCGGTTTGGGGTACGATTCCCGCTAACCTGAAGCTTAGAAGATTTTCCTGGAAGCATGGCATCAACTACTTCATCCCCTTGGGGACTCGTCATCAGCTCTCAGTGTATAGTGACCCGGATTTGCCTAAGTCACCCACCTACCACCTTAAACGCGGACTACCAACGCCGCGCTAGCCTAGCCTTCTCCGTCTCTCCATCGCAGTTAGCGGAAGTACAGAAATATTAATCTGTTTCCCATCGATTACGCCTTTCGGCCTCACCTTAGGGGTCGACTCACCCTGCCCCGATTAACGTTGGACAGGAACCCTTGGTCTTTCGGCGAGGGGGTTTTTCACCCCCTTTATCGTTACTCATGTCAGCATTCGCACTTCTGATACCTCCAGTGTGGGTTACCCCTTCACCTTCAACGGCTTACAGAACGCTCCTCTACCGCGCAACTCTAATGAATTGCACCCGTAGCTTCGGTGGTATGTTTAGCCCCGTTACATCTTCCGCGCAGGCCGACTCGACTAGTGAGCTATTACGCTTTCTTTAAATGATGGCTGCTTCTAAGCCAACATCCTAGCTGTCTAAGCCTTCCCACATCGTTTCCCACTTAACATACACTTTGGGACCTTAGCTGACGGTCTGGGTTGTTTCCCTTTTGACGACGGACGTTAGCACCCGCCGTCTGTCTCCCGAGTAGTACTCATTGGTATTCGGAGTTTGCAAAGGGTTGGTAAGTCGGGATGACCCCCTAGCCTTAACAGTGCTCTACCCCCAATGGTATTCGCTCGAGGCGCTACCTAAATAGCTTTCGAGGAGAACCAGATATCTCCCGGTTTGATTGGCCTTTCACCCCCAGCCACAAGTCATCCGCTAATTTTTCAACATTAGTCGGTTCGGTCCTCCAGTTGATGTTACTCAACCTTCAACCTGCCCATGGCTAGATCACCGGGTTTCGGGTCTACGCCTTGCAACTAAACGCGCAGTTAACACTCGGTTTCCCTACGGCTCCGCTATTCGCTTAACCTCGCTACAAAACGTAAGTCGCTGACCCATTATACAAAAGGTACGCAGTCACGGTCTCAAGAACCGCTCCCACTGCTTGTACGTATACGGTTTCAGGTTCTATTTCACTCCCCTCACAGGGGTTCTTTTCGCCTTTCCCTCACGGTACTGGTTCACTATCGGTCAGTCAGGAGTATTTAGCCTTGGAGGATGGTCCCCCCATATTCAAACAGGATATCACGTGTCCCGCCTTACTCGTTTTCATCAAAGGTTAGTTTTCGTGTACGGGGCTATCACCCTGTGCCGCTGGACTTTCCAGACCATTCCACTAACACCCCTCTGACTTAAGGGCTAATCCCCGTTCGCTCGCCGCTACTAGGGGAATCTCGGTTGATTTCTTTTCCTAAGGGTACTTAGATGTTTCAGTTCCCCTCGTTTGCCTCATGTAGCTATGTATTCACCACATGATGACCGCTTATGCGGTCGGGTTCCCCCATTCGGACATCGTTAGCTCAAATGCTTGTTACTAGCTCGCCAACGCTTTTCGCAAGTTACTACGTCCTTCATCGCCTCTGACTGCCAAGGCATCCACCGTATACGCTTAGTCGCTTAACCATACAACCCAAATAGGTTTCACTTACGTGAGCCACTTGAATTGTTGCGACCAGCTGGTTTTACTTGTCTCATCTTCGACCAAGAAGATGGACTCGCCTTAGACTTGAATATTCAAGACACTTAACAAGTGTTTTAAGAACTCAATTTTTTCGTATTAACACAACGACAGACATCATTGTGTTAATTACTATCAGCTTTCCAAATTGTTAAAGAGCGGGCTTAAAAAAGCCAAAGATAATGTTTTAGTTTATCTTTGGCATCTCTAACCATAATGCAGTAAATGGTGGAGCTATGCGGGATCGAACCGCAGACCTCCTGCGTGCAAGGCAGGCGCTCTCCCAGCTGAGCTATAGCCCCATTTACATGCAGTGCGAGTAAATAAGATGTTCCAAACCTCTTAAAGGATTGGTTTGCCAAATCACGTTATCCGCGGCAAATTAACGCGACGTTTAGTTCACTAAACGAGTGTTAATTTAACAAAGGAGAACGAAGATTTGGTGGGTCAGAGTGGACTTGAACCACCGACCTCACCCTTATCAGGGGTGCGCTCTAACCAGCTGAGCTACAGACCCATCTTTTACTCTATCTTCTATCAAGCAAATCTGTGTGAACACTCAGGCACATGGATGTGCCGTGTGTAAGAAACGCATGGAGCAGTTTCTTACCAACCAAACATCGAGTTAGTCGTATAGGTAAGGAGGTGATCCAGCCCCAGGTTCCCCTAGGGCTACCTTGTTACGACTTCACCCCAGTCATGAACCACAAAGTGGTGAGCGCCCCCCCGAAGGTTAAGCTACCCACTTCTTTTGCAGCCCACTCCCATGGTGTGACGGGCGGTGTGTACAAGGCCCGGGAACGTATTCACCGTGGCATTCTGATCCACGATTACTAGCGATTCCGACTTCATGGAGTCGAGTTGCAGACTCCAATCCGGACTACGACGAGCTTTGTGAGATTAGCTCCACCTCGCGGCTTTGCAACCCTCTGTACTCGCCATTGTAGCACGTGTGTAGCCCTACTCGTAAGGGCCATGATGACTTGACGTCGTCCCCACCTTCCTCCGGTTTATCACCGGCAGTCTCCCTAGAGTTCCCACCATTACGTGCTGGCAAATAAGGATAGGGGTTGCGCTCGTTGCGGGACTTAACCCAACATTTCACAACACGAGCTGACGACAGCCATGCAGCACCTGTCTCACAGTTCCCGAAGGCACAACCGCATCTCTGCAATCTTCTGTGGATGTCAAGAGTAGGTAAGGTTCTTCGCGTTGCATCGAATTAAACCACATGCTCCACCGCTTGTGCGGGCCCCCGTCAATTCATTTGAGTTTTAACCTTGCGGCCGTACTCCCCAGGCGGTCTACTTAATGCGTTAGCTTGAGAGCCCAGTGTTCAAGACACCAAACTCCGAGTAGACATCGTTTACGGCGTGGACTACCAGGGTATCTAATCCTGTTTGCTCCCCACGCTTTCGTGCATGAGCGTCAGTCTTTGTCCAGGGGGCCGCCTTCGCCACCGGTATTCCTCCAGATCTCTACGCATTTCACCGCTACACCTGGAATTCTACCCCCCTCTACAAGACTCTAGTTCGCCAGTTCGAAATGCTATTCCTAGGTTGAGCCCAGGGCTTTCACATCTCGCTTAACAAACCGCCTGCGCACGCTTTACGCCCAGTAATTCCGATTAACGCTCGGACCCTCCGTATTACCGCGGCTGCTGGCACGGAGTTAGCCGGTCCTTCTTCTGTAGGTAACGTCACAGATGAGCCGTATTAAGACTCACCCTTTCCTCCCTACTGAAAGTGCTTTACAACCCGAAGGCCTTCTTCACACACGCGGCATGGCTGCATCAGGGTTTCCCCCATTGTGCAATATTCCCCACTGCTGCCTCCCGTAGGAGTCTGGGCCGTGTCTCAGTCCCAGTGTGGCTGATCATCCTCTCAGAACAGCTAGGGATCGTCGCCTTGGTGAGCCATTACCTCACCAACTAGCTAATCCCACCTAGGTTCATCCAATCGCGGAAGGCCCGAAGGTCCCCTCCTTTCCCCCGTAGGGCGTATGCGGTATTAGCAGTCGTTTCCAACTGTTATCCCCCTCGACTGGGCAGATCCCTAGGCATTACTCACCCGTCCGCCGCTCGCCACCTCAGGAGTAAACTCCTTTGTGCTGCCGCTCGACTTGCATGTGTTAGGCCTGCCGCCAGCGTTCAATCTGAGCCATGATCAAACTCTTCAATTAAAAGTTTTTTGTTTAACTCGCGTTAAACGACTCAATGAATTCTACTGTTTTGATTCGCTTTGCTCACTAAGAAGCATCGCGTTTCAATTCATACATTACTGTATGTACATATTGCTATGAACACTCATTCATTGATGTAAATTTTGATTACTCGCCAAACGGCAGAGTAATTTCGATTAACTCAACACCTGTGAGTGTCCACACAGATTTGCTTGATAAATTGTTAAAGAGCGTGGTTATTTACCTTAAGCATTTAGCGCTTTTGGCTTTCACCGTTGACCCCGCTGGGCCAGTGGATGCGCATTATAGGGATGTCAGATTTTACCGCAACCCCTTTAGGCAAAATAATTAGAAAAAGCGATGTGAATGCGCATTTTTTAAACCAAACCTAGGTTTTAGCGCCTATTTCGCTGTAATTTCCATCACTTTGGCTATCTTTATCGCCTGATAACGCCGTTAGCATCGGTCACTAAGCAAAACGATAAAGCCAATACCGCACTTTTTTGTTGTTAAGCTCGCCCTTCAAGTTCAATCTCACGGCTCAAATAGATTGATGCACGCTTTAAGTTGCAAGAATAGGCTACTTCTTTAAAAAAACCGGTACATCGGCAATGCTATCGAGCACCACAGACGCCTCGCTATCATCCGCAATGGCTTTACCAGTACGGACGAGGATACGTGTTGGCACCCCTGCCGCTTTAGCCGCGAGCATATCGTCTGCTTTATCGCCCACCATCACCGACTGCGACAATTCAATTTTTAGGAATTTTGCCGCATCGAGTAGCATGCCAGGTTTTGGCTTGCGGCAATCGCAATCGACTTTATATTCGCCGAGACCTTTTTCATTATGGTGCGGGCAATAATAGATACCATCGAGGTCGACACCTTTATCGGCAAAATTCCAATCCATCCATTCGGTGAGACTGTGGAATTGATCTTCGGTATACATGCCACGGGCAATCCCCGACTGATTGGTGACCACCACCAATTTGTATCCCATTTGCTTTAATGCAAGGCAGGCTTCAAACACACCTTCTATATATTCAAAGTCATCCACCTGATGCACATAACCATGATCTTTGTTGATCACACCATCACGGTCTAAAAATACGGCTCGATTGACTGCACTCACAGTACTACTCCACTCACAAAAAACAGCGCTTAATGCGTAATTTTACTATTATTCCATCCATTGCAAAAAATTGCACCGCGAAGTTGACGGATACCACTTAGCAATTTGAGCTTGATTCATATTCTGACAATTCATTTGCCATCGTAACGCCTATAAATGGTCGATTAACACATCTTTAAGGGCGAATTCGTCCGCGAATAATTGTTTTAGCCATCTAGTCGATGCGCAGCTCAATCGAGCTTTCCCTTTATTTGTGCTGTTTTTAACGGTAATCTTGCACGGATAACAATAAAACACCTAAAAATAGACGGTCATAATGAGTCGAACTACGCCTATAGTCCATAAAACCCGCACCCAGTTAGTTGTAGAGGTGCTCAGAGAGAAAATACTTTCGGGTGATATAGCCGCAGGAGAACCACTCAGACAAAGCGCACTAGCCGAAGCATTGAATGTTAGCCGCATTCCGGTAAGAGAAGCCTTGCTGCAACTTGAAGCTGAAGGGCTGGTAAAATTCGAACCCCATAAAGGGGCAACGGCGACTGAATTATCCGTTGAACAAGTGACCGAGCTGTTTGAGTTGCGCGCCATGATCGAGACGGATCTGCTCGCCAAAGCCATTCCACGACTTCAAGAAGAAGATTTAATAAGAGCTGAACGCGTATTAGAACAATTGGAATCAGCCTTTAAACATGAAGATGCCGTCGCCAGTTGGAGCGAGCTAAATACACAGTTTCATACCTGTTTATACCAAGCCGCCAATCGCCCACATACGCTAGAGGTCGTACATGGCCTCAATACCAACTGCGATAGATATATTCGTTTGCAATTACTGCTCGCAGGAGGCATTCCCGCAGCAGAGCACGAGCACCGCGAACTGCTCAATTATTGTAAGCAAAGAGAAACAGAGAAAGCCACGGCGTTACTGCGACATCATATTTTGCATGCCGCAATGACAATTCGGGATCTGGTCGCCAAACAGGTGGTATAGATCACGGACTGTCATTCGTTATACCGATAAGCTTTGTTGTCGATTTGAGGCAGCACTAAAGGTTCTGCCTTTTTTATTTGAGAGAAAACACCATGCAGTACGCCACAATCACTGGCTGGGGAAAATGTGTTCCACCCGCCACTTTGACTAACGATGATCTTGCCACGTTTATCGAAACGTCCGATGAATGGATTAAATCACGCACAGGGATCAGTCAACGTCATATCAGCCATGTGAACACCTCGGAATTAGCCTCAGTTGCCGCCAAGCGTGCGCTTGCAGCGGCTGGGATTGAGGGCAGCGAAATTGATATGATCATTTTAGCCAGCGCTAGCCCAGATACTTTGATCCCCAATATAGCCTCAACAGTGCAGGCCAATATTGGTGCAAGCTGCGCAGCCTTTGATATCAACGCCGCCTGCAGTGGTTTTTTGTACGGCTTAGGTTTAGCTAGCTCACAGATCAAGAGTGGTCAATGCAAGAAAGTCCTCGTTGTGGGCGCCGAACGCTTATCTTTCTACCTCGATTGGTCTCGCCGTGAAACCGCCGTATTGTTTGGTGATGGCGCGGGCGCAGTTGTCGTGGAAGCGACCGATATCCCTGGTGGCGTATTAGGCTATGAGCTGAATAATGATCCCGATGGCCGAGACATCCTCAAAGCGGGTTTTGGTACCGCGATGGATCGATTCTCCGCCGAATCATTAGACTTTTACATCCAATTTGATGGCCAAGAAATTTTTAAACGCGCCATTAATGGTATGAATAAGTTAAGCACTCAAGTGCTGGAAAAATGCGGCGTCGATAAGGATGAAGTTGATTTAGTGATCCCACATCAAGCGAACGAGCGCATTATTGATACCCTCGTTAGCCGCATGAAGATCCCTAAAGAAAAAGCCTTTGTGAATATTGCTAACTATGGCAATACATCGGCGGCAACGATTCCAATCGCGATTTGTGATGCACTCGAAAAAGGGTTAATTAAACCTAACCAAACCATTCTTTCTTGCGCCTTTGGTGCGGGATTAACCTCTGCTGCATTGCTATTGCAATGGGGTGAACGTATCACGCCAGTGCAAATCAGTGATGCCCAATTACCGCCTTGCGATCAAAGTGGAATCGAGTTGGTAAAACGCGCTGTAGACTATTTCTGTAAGTAAGTTTATGCATATAAAGGCCATCATTGGATGGCCTTTATATATCTGTAAGCGCTGATGCTAAATGCATTTCATCCCAGTAAATCCCCTGCCCAAAATAAGCTGCGAGTTTTTGATTTAACTCATTAAAGCTTTTAATCGCTCGTTCTTCACCGCACAGACATGACCACACAAATCGGTGGCAATTATTGTCAAACAGGTCATATTCACGGTACTGATAAATCGCCCGCTCGGCTCGATTAACAATGGTATTAGCGATAAGCGGTTGATGTTGATGATTACAGGCAATAAAAATTTGGCTACCTGTTCGGCCCGCTAAAAATCGCTTTACCGATACGGCTCGAACAAGCCCTGAGCCATGTAACTCCACGATGCAATCATCCGCTAACCAAATCCCAGTATGCTCAATCACCCCAAACACATAACAACAAACGATACTTCCAGGTTGTGGCGTGACTTGCTTAAAACCCTTTTGCCATTGGCTCGGCGCAGTAATCATCGCCTGCTTTGTGCTTACTTGGCGAGGAACGCTGCCTAATAGTCGATTGCGTTCAAGCTGTTGTCGCTTTTCGCGTTCATCGGCGAGCATCAATGCGCCCATCGCTGCACCGCCAATCCATAGTAACGGTAGTGGCATGATCTTCTCCTATTCGCTTAACACTCCAAACCACGCAGTAATACTCGTGTGCACCACTTGCTCAACATAACTTGGCGAGAGCAACCAAACACCGTATAAGCTAAGCAATCGCAAATGCCTCACTCGTAGTGAGTGTAGTCAATGAGCCATTAATCAAATATGAAAAGCCTTCTGTTCCAGAAAATATCGCGAATGAAGTGGCTTAACGTGATTAGGTCAGTAAATCCCCGACCGAAATATCTGCACCTCCCCCCATGGCCGCAACTTGTGCTAATAATAACTCCGCACAAGCTAACGCATCGGTTAATGCACTATGGGCACCGTAAATCGGTAAGTGATAACGCTCTCGACAGGCCCCAAGCCTTAGACTTCCTTCTTTAAGTACCGAATGCTCACGTAATAACCGCTGTTTCTCAAGTACTAAGGTATCTATAGCGGGGAGTAAAACGGCTTGATGGTAGATAGCCAATATATCTTGTTGTAAAAAACGACAATCCAGTGGGGAGTGATGGGCAACTAATACTCGGCCACGGGTTTGAGCAATAAACCATGCCATAGCCTCCTCAATGCTCACCGCTTGGATTAAATGGTTGTCGAGAATCCCATGAATCGTTGCACTTTGGCCGACGCTGCCATTAATTTGCACTAATTTTTGCTGCGCCTCACCAAGGGGGATCACTCCATTTTCAATGGGGACTAAGCCAATGCTTAAGATTTGATCCTGAAGGGGATCTAACCCTGTCATCTCCAAATCCATCGCCATCAAGGGAGCACGATTGATGGGCAGCGCCATCAGCGGGATTAAGGACTGATAATAATCCTTAAATAATTGATGCTGACAGCGCAGTGCTCGCCATTGCAACTTAGCATTAATCAACCAAGCGCCCATTAAAAGCTCCGCATAAATTTCATCTTCATGCCCGACTGGGCGTCATGAACCACCTTGAAGGCATCCCGTAGTTGATGCCGAACTAAAGAAGATAAATGTCCGGGTAACAGATAGTTACTAATCTCAAGTCCCTGCGTATGTTGATAACCTTGGTTTGATAACCGCATATGGGCGATAAACTCATGGGCATCGGCTAAGTTAAGCGCATCCTTACGATTAAGAATATTAGCGTCCATCAGTGCCCGAATGCGTTTGGCGGTATTCACTTCTTTAATGCCCGCAGACAGGGCATATACGCGAGCAATATCATTGATCAAAGCATTCCCCTTATGCTTTAAATCAATGCCTTTTACCTCACTGCCATCGCGCTCTAACACAAATTTTCGAAAGAATCCTAAGGGCGGAGACTCGATTAAGGAATTGCCAGTCAAACCCGCGAGAAAAATATCGTTGTCTTTGGTCTGTGCCAACACCTTATCCTGCAATGCATCAAATAATGATAATGGGCCAAATACCGAACGCATATCGAAGAAAATACTTGCATGCATCAATGCCTTAGGCTCTGGCGTGACAACCCACTTTTCAAAAACCTGCTGCCATTCTTTGAGCGACATACGCCACTTGGGATTTTGCGCCATGATATTACCAGGGCAAAAGGCATAGCCACACTGATCAAGCCCTGCACAAACCGCATGGGTTAACGCATCAAAGTAGCCCTTTGCAAAATCATCCATTTCCTCGGCCACCAGCAAGCCGTTATCTTGATCCGAACAGGCGGCTTGGTCTTGCCGCCCCTGCGAGCCAAAGGCTAACCAACAAAACGCCATCGGTGCCTCACCGAGAATTTGCTGATTTAACACAATCAATCGCCGGGTTAAGGCATCGGTGACCGAGGTCAGCACGCGACCAATCTCCTCAGCCCGTGCATCAGCACTGATTAAATTTTGCAATAACAAGGGGATTTGTTTACTAACGCTAATGAGACTAGCGAGATCACGTTGGCGCTCGATTTCACCAATGAGGAGTAATGGCTGCGAACCTTGACCGCGTAAAATATCGGTACTAGTCACCATGCCAATGGCTTTCACTTCCTCGCTATTTTGCTCATCAATAATCGGCAGATGGTGAATATTATGTTCACTCATCAATAGCATAGCTTCAAAGATCAAGGCATTCGATGAAATCGAAATCGGTGAAGTCGTCATGGCTTGATGCACGGCAATTCGGCCATCAAGCCCAGCGGCGAGCACTCGATTGCGTAAATCTTTATCGGTTAAAATCCCCACCAGCTTACGATTATCGGTGACGAGTAAAGACGATACCCGCGAGTTACGCATCAAAAGGGCTGCTTGCGTTACACTTGCGTGGGCGTCGATCATAATCGGTGAAGATGACATTAAGGTACTAATACGACTGGTGGTCGTCAGATCTTTAGCCTTAAAACGCGCTTCATGGCGTAACCGTTTGGCAAAAGCACGGGTAAAAAATTTATCAAAGTGCCGACTCTCACTTCGTAGCTGATCGAATAATGCCTGTGGTAAGTGGTATACCAAACTGTCTTCAAGAATGGCGACCCGATTGACTACCTTTTCCCCTGACAATAGCGTCGAAAAACCAAAAAACTCCCCTTCGGCGACTCTATCCACTAATACCCCTTCGGGATCGCGCACCTCAAAGGCACCGCTGCGGACCAAATACAATTTCGGCGCATCGGCATCAAAGGTCACAAACCCTGAGGCTTTACTGTAATACCCGACGATGACTGACTTAGCACAATGACGAATGGTTTCGTCAGGCAAAGTATCAAAGGGAGCTGTAGACGTTAAAAACTGCACAACGGGTTGTAATTCGCTGGCGTTCATAGCAACACCTTATTTTAGGTGAATTTTATCCCACTATAACGCGCTCGATTGTTGGGCCATATACGACTAAAGTCAGGCTCAAACTCTGCACTGACACCAAAAACAAAAGGACGCAAACGCGTCCTTTTCTCTTAATCTAGGTGAAAGTTAGTGGCCGCTGGCCTCACCCGCCCCTTTAGGGAAACGGATAGACTCAACCATTTCCTGCACATGAGCTGGTGCCGCTGCGGTCAGTTTGCAGACAATAGCTGCTACCACAAAGTTCACTAGCATACCCACCATACCGATACCTTCAGGCGAAATACCAAGGAACCAGTTCGCAGGCACGTTTGCAGTCGGATCAACAAACTTGAAGTAGATGATATAACCAGCGGTGAAGAATAAGCCAAGCACCATACCTGAAATAGCACCTTCTTTATTCATGGTCTTAGAGAAGATCCCCATGATGATTGCAGGAAACAGAGATGACGCAGCCAAACCGAAGGCGAATGCCACCACCGCCGCCACGAATCCTGGAGGGTTAACCCCGAAGTAACCCGCAATTACAATACCGATACCAGCTGCAAGTCGAGCGTACATTAACTCTTTCTTGTCAGAAATATTTGGCATCAGGTTTTTCTTCATTAAATCGTGTGACACTGATGTTGAGATAACCAACAACAAACCCGCAGAGGTAGATAGCGCCGCAGCGAGGCCACCCGCAGCCACCAGCGCAATCACCCAAGCTGGCAGATTCGCGATTTCTGGCGTTGCTAATACAATGATGTCGTTGTCGATTTTCATTTCGTTAGGGCTAGCAGCATCTTCCATTTTGCCTTTGGCATAGTAGATTTTGCCATCACCATTTTTGTCATCCCATTTGATCAGACCGGTTTTTTCCCAGTTTTTGATCCAATCAGGCGCAGTTTCATAGGCAACACCCTTTTGATCTGGGCCGTTAATGGTTTCGATCATATTGACGCGAGAGAATGCCGCTAATGCAGGAACTGTGGTGTACATGATGGCGATAAACACCAATGCCCAACCCGCTGATATACGTGCATCTTTCACTTTCGGTACGGTGAAGAAACGCACAATAACATGGGGTAAACCCGCTGTACCGACCATCAAAGCACCAGTAATACAGAACACGTCGATCATGCTCTTAGAACCATCGGTGTAAGGGGCCAAGCCTAAATCCACAGAGAGATTATTCAGTTTCTCTAACAGATAAACGCCAGAATTATTCCCCGCAGCATCGAGTAACTCAGCACCAAAACCAATTTGAGGAATGATATGACCCGTCATCATCACAGACAGGAAGATTGCAGGCACCATAAAGGCGAAGATCAGTACGCAATATTGGGCAACCTGAGTATAGGTAATCCCTTTCATACCACCGAGTACCGCATAGAAAAACACCACGGCCATACCAATATATACGCCGGTATCTACCTCTACCTCAAGGAAGCGCGAGAATACCACGCCCACTCCGCGCATTTGGCCAGCAATGTAAGTAAAGCAGATGAAGATGGCGCAAATAACTGCTACCGTGCGCGCCGCTTGGGAGTAATAACGCTCACCCACGAAATCAGGCACGGTAAACTTACCAAATTTACGTAAGTATGGTGCCATACACAGGGCTAATAAAACGTAACCGCCGGTCCACCCCATCAAGTACACACTGCCGTCATAACCGACGAAAGAAACAATACCCGCCAACGAAATGAAAGATGCCGCAGACATCCAGTCGGCGGCGGTTGCCATGCCGTTTACAACAGGATGAACACCACCACCCGCTACATAAAACTCTTTAGTTGAACCTGCACGGGACCAAATTGCAATCCCAATATAGAGGGCAAACGACAGCCCTACAATCAGATAAGTTAATCCTTGTACACCCATCTCTGTGCTCCTTAGTCTTCTTGTACGTTATATTTTTTATCTAAGGCGTTGGCTTTTGCCGCGTAGACAAAAATAAGCGCAACAAAGACATACATCGATCCCTGTTGAGCAAACCAGAAACCTAATTTGAATCCCATAAAATGGATTTCATTGAGTACATCAACCAATAGAATGCCGCATCCAAACGAAACTGCGGCCCAAATAGCTAATAGGCCCAAAACCAGACGTAAATTCTCGTTCCAGTAACCTTTTGCTTTATCATTATTTTCAAACGCCATAGCGACTCCCCTGTGCTGTTTTATTTTTAAGTCTCGTTAAATCTAGCAACAGCTGGAGTGACCACAATCAAGACCTTAGTCTAATTTGCGAAATACCTCACATAGCAAAAAATAAAATATCATTTAAAACCATAAACTTAACAATGATTTTACATTTTGTTGCAAAAGTCGTTTTTTGAGCAACTTAGACCAATGTCGAAGAACCTAAGACTAGAAAGAGACAAATTAGCGTGATAAGTGGAACAACTAGAAAGTAGTAATAGCCTGTCATATAAACAAAATATCGTATTACTTCGAGTGTAATACGAGAGCTATCATCTCAACCTATACCACTTAGATTTGTCAGCAGACAGGCAAAAAATAACCCAGCATGGCTGGGTTATGGGAAACTGGTAAATTGGCGCCAGCATAGACGCCAGTATCAACGTTATTATTTAGCGGCTAAGTACTTCACTAACTCAGCCAGTTCTTCAGGAGTATGAACCTGAGACGTGACTAAATAACGGCCATTTACCAATAATGATGGCACACCTTTAATCCCGGCCAATTCCGCTTGCGAATCGTAACTCATCAGTGAAAATTTAGCGTCAACAGAATTCATCGCCGCATCCACATCATCAGCTTTAGCACCTTGAGCCACAAAAAAGGCTTTCACTTGCTCAGGGCGGGTAAATTGCTCACCCTTGTCATGAATTTGTTTAAAAATCGCCTCATGGACTTGCTTGGTCATATTGAGCTTTTGCGCGATATAATAAGCCAATTGGCTCAGTTCCCAAGCAGGACGCCCCGCCCCCACAGGCGTACGCTCAAAGGCTACATCCTTGCCCAAGAGTTTTACCGTGGAAGCCACAAAGGGTTCCTGTTTGTAGCAATGTGGGCAGTTATAGGAAAAAAACTCTCGCAGCACAGGCTTTTGCGCCTCGCTCATACCTGCGACAGTGACATAATCCTTCCCTTCTTCAAAACTGGCCGCTTGCAGCGCAAAACTGGCGCTTAAGACCAATCCACAGGCCAAAGCAGCCAAAGGTCGAACAAGATTAGTTAGGGTTTTCATATATTCTCTTCTTATTAGTGAATGATTAACACGCATCATTGAATCGTAAGTCGTTTGCAACAGGCACAGGCCATTAAGATACCTCAAAATATGGCTATTGTTCTTAAACATTTGTTAACAATAGGTGGTAAATCCGCCGCTAACAGGCCGCTAGCATCGTAATTGGGGAGGTAAACTGATACTTAAATCCCAGATCGCGGACGATTTTATCCCCCAGAATCACTTTGCTGGGTTGCAGCTGGGTATTAAATTGCGGTTCAGCCAATCCCAGTGACAGAGCCGCAGCACCGTAAAATTCGCTTCTCGATGGATGCTCTGGCGCGCATAGATTATAGATAGAGGCGATCTTCTCTCCCTTTAGCTTAGTGTCAATAATTAAACTCACTGCCGCGACGCAATCCTGTAAATGCACGAGATTGACTGCAACATTACCACCAGCCACATCGGTTTTGCCTGCAAAAAAACGCCCCGGATGACGCTTTGGTCCAACGAGTCCAGCAAAACGCACCACGCAAGTATTAGATTGGTGAGCAAATAAAGCTTCAGCATCCAGTAACACCTGCGCTGAAGGTGACTCGGCCTGGGCATCGGCTTCGGTCATGGATTTATCAAGAGAGGGATAAACGCCCGTGGTGCTAATAAACACTATGCCTTGATATTGCCAGCCTTGGGTTAAGTCGATGAGTTGTTTCAGTTCGTTAAGATAAGCTGTATTACCATGCTTTAGACGAGGAGGAATATTAACAACAAGAAAGTCTGTCTGAAATAAGTCTTGCAACAGCTGTGCATCGGGAACAATATCAGCCTCATCACCAAGTTGTAGTTGGAATGCCTCAATACCCGCGTGTGTTAACGCCGGAAGATCCTCACACTGGCGCTTAGCCCCAGTCACGCGATAACCGGCTTGAACAAGTTGTTTTGCGAGCGCAAAACCGAACCACCCACAGCCTACAACCGCAACACTCTTTTTCTCCACCACAGTGTGTTCCATTATCTCTGACCTACTTACTGCTAATCATATATTTTGGCCAATAGCATACGGAACTCTGGTAAAGGGATTCAAGCTTGTAAGGAACTAAAATAAAAACTAATCCCCTTATCGACCTGCAATGTTCGCCTTGCGCCCTCAGTTAAATCTTCAACTCGCAAAGACTTTTGCACTGTCACGCCCTCATCACTTAAAAAGCGTAACGAGGCTTCACTACCATCTTCTTTACAGGCCCACACCTGAGGCTGACTCACTTCTTTCGTGGTCATAATGACTTTTGCAACGCTATCATCCGATAGCTTAACTAAGGTCCCTGGTGGATAAATACCTAATATCTTGACTAAGACAGAAATCAACGATTCCGAATGTTTACTGGCTCTATTTTTAAATAAGTAACCGAGGGCAACTTGAGGAGAAGAAGCTTGCTGACCACTCAGTTGCTGATCGTAATCATTTGCTAGACTAACGATTTGAGTCACGATGGGAATTTTATGACCTGTGAGCCCATCAGGGAAACCCGAACCATCAACAAACTCATGGTGATGTAACACGATATTTAATACTTCTTTGGGGAACAGCCCTGAACGATTAAGCATGTCATAGCCAAAATTAGGATGCATCTGTAAGTAATTGGCTTCATGGGGAGTCAGAGCACCACGCTTTCGACGGATCACATCGGGCACTTTTAGCTTACCAATATCATGGAATAAACTGCCAAGGGCAATATCGCGCAAATCCCTCGCTGGTAAATCCAGTGCATGACCTATCATCATGGCGAGCACCGCCACTGATACACCATGCTGGGTCACACTCACATCCTTTTCGTCCATCCCAACTAAGGTCAAGAAGGGTTTTTCCACCTCTTGTAAATGACTGAGTAAATCTTCAACTAACGCTGCAGACAGGCGATATGCTCCTTCAGGATCGCTCACTATCTTGCCATACATATTCCGGCACTGATTAACACTCTCTAAAAAACGTTTTTGACTTAAACGCATCGATTTACGGGTATCTGCTTTTAAATCTCGCTCTGGTGGCGCGGCTTCAATATCTTCAATGTCTTCCTCTTCTTCAGCAGTATCAATCTCATCATTACTGCCAGAAATGAGGTAAACATAGGGAACACCAAGCCCCCGGATCATCTCAATCTGAGCCGCACTATTGATATCAACTCGGTTAAATAAGAATGGGTGATTTGTCCACGACAAAGGCAACTTAACCCGCATACCGGGCTGAAGTTCTGAGAGTAGTAATTTTTTATGAGCTGCTTTTGCCACGCAATATGACTCCTTTCATGCACGCAAGAATGCAATATGACTTCTTGGCGCGTACATTTAAGCTAAGTACATATAACTATAGATGATTCAGCAAAATCAGTAAGCTGTTGGTGAAAAAATGCTTATCAAACTGAGGGATAGAACACATAAATTATGCTAACTTCATCGAATAAGACATAAAAAACAGTAATAACAAAGAGATGTAGACTACTATGTTATTTAAGTTTTTATTTCCTTCGGCCAATCCGTGAGGTAATAACGCAGTCGTTTTGACTGATAGACATAAAGACAGGACCAAAACAACACCAAGGCATCGAGTGCCAAACTCCAATGGAATAAAAACTGTCCGTGAATTAACCGCTGAGACAGTAAAACCGCATCAACTAATAACAATAACCACAGTCCCCATTTGAGATGGACAAACAACGGCCGAATCCATGAGGGCGAGCGGCGCCGCTCCGCGAGTACGACAAAATAAAGCACTACAGCACCAAGACCTGCCGCAAGTGCAAGTAAAAAGTCTGATTTTTCAGGATAAAAGAGCCTTACCAATTCAGCTCTATCACTGGCTTGAGTCAAGGAGGCGATAAAAATACACCAGCCTCGCGCGAGGAATGCCAAAATCACATATAAAAAAATCGGCGGTTTAATATGGCCTTTATCATCAAGCCAAGTGATGTGACTAAAATTCAACGGCAATCCATTAAGTAAAAACTTAAGCAATAAATATTAAATGGTGCCTATTGGCGTAATTTCAATGGGAGGGATAAACAAATCAAGCACACTCAACGGTTAGGTCAACATTTCCGCCGTGTGCGCTACCCCATACTCCCTGCGATATGTAGATTTAACCATTTGAACTTAATAAGAATAAGGTCGAAGGATTAGCCCCATCGACCTGAACATGACAACCAGCCATAAAATTTCAAAAAGGCACATTAATTTACCGTCATATATGGCCAAATAATTGCCGCGGCGATGCTCCACATAGTCAACCAAATAAAGCGATCTAAGTATCGCCACGCCGCTGGACGACTAAATATCGGCGCCAATAAACGCGCACCAAAACTTAAGCTAAAGAACCAAATAAACGAAGCCAGTACCGCGCCCGCACCAAACCAAGGACGATGGGCATCTTCGAACTGAGTACTAATGCTCCCCAGCAGCACCACTGTATCTAAATAAAGGTGTGGATTAAGCAGGCTGATCCCAAGTGTGGTCAGCATGGCCTTACGCAAAGTGTCGGCATTTTGCGCATTATCCATCTCCATCCCTTTAGCGACAAACGAGGCTTTAAGTGCATTCGCACCATACCAAATCAAAAAGGCGGCACCACCAAAACTAGCCACATGTTTGATAGTCGGAAAGGCTTCAATAATATGCCCAAGCCCAGCAACCCCCGCAGTGATCATTAAGGCATCGATGATTGAACAAAGCAGCGCAATCGGCAAAGGATAAGCTCGCTTAATCCCCTGCTTTAGCACAAATGCATTTTGCGCCCCTACGGCAATGATCAAACTACCACCAATGCCCATACCTTGTATAAACGCCGTTTGCATAACTACCTCTCATGTCTGAAGAAGGCGCTAGCATAGACAAAACAACAAAATTAATATAACTAATGTTTTTTATGTATCATAAGTAAAATTAATAACCTTAAGGACGGCAATCATGTTGGAATACGCCAATCTTAAAGCGCTTGCGGTCGTCGTCTCCGAAGGCGGCTTCGAGCGCGCCGCAAAAGTGCTGCACATTACCCAATCAGCAGTGTCACAACGCGTTAGGCAATTAGAAGAACGAGTCGGCCAATCCTTACTTATCCGCTCAACACCTGTGGTGGCGACCCCAACAGGGAAGCGTTTATTGCGCCACTATTCACAGGTGCAACTACTCGAGAGTGAATTGAGAGCCGAGTTAGATGCCGATGACCCAAATCATCCAACGACGGTGCGAATTGCAGTCAATGCCGACAGTTTAGCGACATGGTTTTTGCCCGCATTGGCCGATATGTTCAGCCGACATGCTTGGCTGCTCGAATTGATTGTCGATGATGAGTCCTACACCCATCACCTACTGAAAAACGGTGAGGCCGTCGGTTGCGTGACCACGACAGTCAACCCCATGGCCGGTTGTAGCAGCGAGTTTTTAGGAACCATGGAATATATGTGCGTCGCCACCCCAGCATTTGCGGCGCGTTATTTCGAATGGGCAAAAAATAGCGATAATGTCGGCGCTCAAATAACCCAAGCGCAGCTTGCGAAAGCCCCGGCTGTGGTGTTTTCGACCAAAGATAAAATGCATGAAAAGTATCTCGCCCAGTATTTTCAAATGTTGCCAGGTCAATGGTGGCAACACAGCATTCCCTCATCGGAGAGTTTTTTAGAGGCGATTAACTTAAGTCTGGGTTACGGTTTAGTGGGTCACTTACAGGCAAAACCCTTGATAGACAAAGGCATATTAATTGAGCTCACCCCAGAAAAACGCATTCGGGTGCCCCTCTATTGGCAGCATTGGAATATCAAAGCGAAACAAACCACTTTGGTTTATCGGGCGCTTGCCGCCACCGCACAGCATCTATTACAGCAATAATGAATGCAGCAAGAGTGAGTAAAACAATTGTTAGTACAAATCATTAGCGTATAAAAAAACTGAGCACTCGTGCCCAGTTTTTATCTATTAGTTTTTAATCTATTGCCAGCGGCTTAGGCTTCTGCCGAATCCGCCTTCACCTGCGCTATCGCCACAGGTTCAATCTCGGTTTTAGGCCAAGCATTGATCACCGCTTTCACTAAGGAAGCTAATGGAATGGCAAAGAACACACCCCAAACGCCCCATAAACCACCGAAAACTAATACAGCAGCAATAATGATCACCGGATGCAAATCCACCGCATCGGAAAACAGGATAGGTACAAGTACGTTACCATCCAAGGCCTGAATAATGCCGTAACCTAGCATTAAATAACCAAACTCAGAGCTAAAACCCCACTGGAAAAAGGCCACCAGCATAATGGGTAGAGTCACTAAGGTCGCGCCCACATAGGGAATCAACACCGACAACCCGGTCAACACCCCCAGTAAGGCCGAGTATCTCAGCCCCATAAAGGCAAAGAAGATGTAGCTCGCCACCCCGACAATCACAATCTCAATCACTTTGCCGCGAATATAGTTAAAGATCTGTTGGTGCATTTCAAACCACACTTTTCGAGCCAACTGGCGATTGGTGGGGAAAAAACGCTTACTACCGCGGATCAGTTGATCTTTATCCTTAAGAAAAAAGAACACCAACAATGGCACTAAAATAGCGTACACCATCAGCACCAATAATGACGCAGAGTAACCAATCAGCTGTTTCGCAATGTCGAGCACATGTTGTGTATCAAGTAATTTCTTCAACTCGGAGACCATTAAATCGAGCTGTTCAGTACTTATAAATTTAGGATACTGGGTCGCTAACCCCTGCAAGGTCAGTAGCCCTTTATCTATCATATTCGGTAAATCCGTCATCAGACTTACCCCTTGACGCCACACGCTGGGGATTAGCCCAAAGGTCAGCAACACCACTATCCCTAAAAACAGCACTAGCACTAAGGAAGCCCCCGTCGTGCGATTAATCCCCAATTTCAGCATTTGCGCCACGGGCCATTCGAGTAAAAAAGCCAACACCAGAGCAACAAGTAGCGGGGCTAACAAACCACCAGCAAAATAAAGTACTAACGCTAAACCCACTAGAATGGCCAATAAGGTGACGGCCTGTGGATCACTAAATCGCTCTTGATACCAACGAGAAAAAAAACTAAACATGCATTCATTCCAATGGGGGTTGGCTTTCCCAACAGGCAGGAAAGTGACTTATGAGTTAACCTTATCGCAGTAGATTAACTGTGTATATGCTTGAAAATCAGTTAACTGCTAACTATGACTGACAAGCCTAGGTTAAGTTGCAGTCAGCTAGCTAACTCGCCATTTTGACTGCGGCATTGAATCATGCTTTGTGTATGATTATCCCTGCGATAAATCAACTTTTGTAATTAATAGGCCTAACTGGCTCGCATCATCGTGTAACGTCACGACCTGATGCCCCTGTTTTTTTAAAAAAGTGGGAACATCTCGGCGGGAACCTGGGTCTGAGAGTAGGATATGTAAGCTGTCACCAGCAGACACAGACTTCAACGCAAGTTTGACCTTAACCAAGGGAACGGGGCAGCGCAATGATGTTAAATCAATAAAAATCATAATTAACTTGCTATGAACGAACTTGGGCTATTATCCTAAGTTGCAATTCAAACTACAAGCTAAGGGCTACCTAAGCCTTAGTTGAGACACTTAAAAGAAATAAAGGATCCACTTGCGTAATTTGACGTTTTTGACCCGATGTAAACCCCTTGCGGCGAGTGTGCTTTCATTAATGTTACTCGGTGGAGCCGCAAAGAGTTTTGCCAACAACGACTTGCCCGATCTGGGTACCGCCGCCGTCAATACCTTCAGCCTAGAAAAAGAAATGGTCTATGGCGATGCCTATATGCGCGTTATTCGCTCATCGGCGCCCATGCTGAACGATCCGGTATTGAGCCAATATTTAACTGAACTGGGCAACAAATTGGTCGCCCACGCCACGGGAGTCAAAACGCCCTTTTATTTCTTCTTGCTGCAAAATGATGAAATCAACGCCTTTGCCTTTTTCGGCGGCCACGTTGCGGTGCACACAGGGCTATTTCTTAATGCTGATAACGAAAGTGAACTGGCCTCAGTATTAGGCCATGAAATCACCCACGTGACCCAGCGTCACTTAGCACGCTCCCTCGAAGCGCAGCAAAAAACCGGACCAGCGACTGTTGCTGGTTTACTCGGCGCCATTTTATTAACGATTGCCGTTCCTCAAGCAGGGATGGCCGCGTTGGCAACCACCCAAGCCATGGCGACACAATCAAAAATCAACTACACCCGCCTGCATGAAAAAGAAGCCGATCGTATCGGCATGCAAATTTTAGTTGACGCGGGATTTGATCCTAATGCCTCCGCCGATTTCTTTGGCAAACTCGCCAGTCGTTACCGTTTTACTACTACGCCACCGCAAATGCTGTTAACCCACCCTTTACCTGAATCACGGATTTCCGAAGCGCGGGATCGTGCCCAGCAATATCCCCACCGTTATGTGCCGGATAATCTGAACTTCCAGCTAGCTAAAGCCCGTATTCAGGTGCGTTTTTCCAGTTATAGCGACGATGCGGTATTAAGCATGTTTGAAAAGCAGCTCAATAAGCAAACCTACAGCTTTAAAGAGGCGGCCCTCTACGGCAAAGCATTAGCACTGTTTAGATTGAAGAAGTTTGATGAATCCGAAAAAATTGTCGATGAACTATTAAAAATCGATGATAACAACTTGTTTTATCTCGATACTAAGACGGATTTGCTTAACGAACGTAAGGATTATGCCCAGGCAACTAAGTTACTCGAAACTCAGCGGAAAATGAAACCCACTTCGCAGGTGATCAACGCTAACTTAGCCAATATCTATATCGAGGCTGGTGACCCCGCTAAAGCGATTCCGCTGCTCGAAGATATGATTTTCCTCGATAAGCAGAATCAACTGCCCTATCAGTTGCTAAATCTTGCCTACAAGAAACTTGGTAACCAAGGGATGGAGTATTTCTCCAATGCCGAGTTAATGGCACTGGGGGCGAATTATAAAGGCGCAATCGATCAACTGAACTTTGCCTATCGCGCCTCGGAAGGTAATCCATTACAACTGGCGCGAATTGAAGCACGGATCCGCCAATTTAAACAGGCAGATAAAGAAATGGATGCCCTGAAGTAAAATCAGCCATTTTATCTCTACAGCCTATAATCGCGCCCCGAACACCCTGACGGGGCGCTGTTTTTTTTGCTATCATCCGCGCCATTGTTTTAGCCGATTGAGCATGAGTACTATGACCCAAGCAACGATTTACCATAACCCACGTTGTTCAAAGAGCCGCGAAACCTTAGCCCTACTCGAGGAGCAAGGCTGCGATATCACAATAGTGGAATACCTTAAGAATCCTCCAAGCGCCGGTGATATTCGTGGAATTTTAGCCACGCTCAAACTCAGCGCCCGTGAGTTAATGCGCACTAAGGAAGACGAGTATCAAGCACTAGGTCTTGCCAATCCGGCTTTAACCGAAGAACAACTTATCGACGCCATGGTCAAGACGCCAAAATTGATTGAACGCCCAATCGTACTGGCCAATCAACAGGCAGCCATTGGTCGTCCACCGGAAAATGTACTGAATATTCTCTAAGTTGTTCAGGCTATTTCACCACTGTTCCAGGATGTTTAGATTAGGAAAATCATGACCTCAAGCTCTCTACTGACACTTAGCCGCTTAGGCTACCTTGCCCTTGTTCTGCTGCTGGGCGGCTGGTTTATTGGTCAAGGCATAAATGGGGAATATACATTATTATTCAGCCTATTATGGATATTGCCTTTATTGCTTCCCATCAAAGGCATTTTAAAAGGTAATCCTTACACCTACGCATGGGCGAGCTTTATTTTATGCTTATATATGCTGCACGCCCTCACCTTGTTGTATGTCACGACCGATGCATTGGCCTTTGCCATTATTGAGGTCCTGCTCATTGGCGCGCTGTTAGTCGCGTTCCCGTTTTATGCTCGTATCCGTGGACGTGAACTCGGCCTAGGTCTGAAGAAAAAATCCGATAAGCAAGACTAATATTCCGAATATAGTAAAGCGCGGTTGATTTACACCGCGCTTTTTATTGCCCGACACACTCTCTGCGTCAGTCCATCCATTTTTAGTCAAAATGATCAATGCCCCGCCTATCTCCAATAATCACTACAAACAATCCATAACATTTAAGCTACCTTCGATCGCTTTTTGTAACTAAAAGAGCGTGCTATAGTCATTTTTTGTGCCAATAAATGACGGTGAATCGTGCCTGTCAAACAACAAAAACAAACAATAACAGCGAATTAATTGGAGTGAGTCATGATGGAAATATGGGGCCCAATTCGTCGATTCAGTATCATAGCCGCAGCAGCAACATTGAGCGCCTGTGGCGGCGGAGGTGATAGCAACAGCGATGGCGGCACAGTTACGCCTCCCACAACCAATGTGCCACGTTGTACCTCAGTCACACCATTAGTGACCACAGATACTGGTGCAATTCGGTTTAAGACGGAATCTCAATATGGTGTAGGACAATCCGGTGCCATTATTGCCAGCCTAGGTAATCGCGATTCGCAGGATCTCACCTTCCGTTGGCAACAACTCGAAGGCCCCAGCATTGAACTCGTTAGTCAAAATAGTCCTGTATTAGCGATGGAGCTCCCGGCCGTGGGCAGCTACCGCTTTCGCTTACAAATCACCGGCGCCAATACCAATGTGACGGGTGACATCAGCATTAATGCCGATAACAACACGGGCGGATTGCTGAATATTCGTCAAGACCATCAAGCCGTTGAGGGTAACGATGTAAGCTTGCGAATTGGTCAGCAAGCCGGCCTCAGTGCCGCCAATGTCAATTGGTGTATCGCCGAAGGCCCCGATGTCAGCCTTGACATAAGCGATCCCTTTAGACCCCTCTTTACCGCACCCGCTGTTGCTCAAGATACCTTAACCCGTCTTAGGGCATCAGCCACGATTAACGGTAATGTAGTGACAGATGAAGCCTTTGTATTAACCACGGCAGCGCCCACGATAAGCTCCAGTTACTTTGATACGCCACTTGCGCGTACTCATGCTTATCATCCAACCTCACCTTATGCCAGTGCGTTAACGAGCTGTGTGTACTCGAATCAGTTAAAAGAGGCTTGTACAATCAATCAATTGCCACTCATAGGCCAAGTTTCAGATAACCTTGATGTCGATACGATTCTTGATCGGGTATTAGTGTCCCACGATTGGATGGGGGACAATTTTGCCGCATTTTTACGGCAGATGGATCCTAATAGTGACTTTGCCCGCCTGCTACAATCGGTCACCGCAGTGGTGATTAGTTATGATGTGCGCCCATCTTTCTATTGGGTTGTTACAGGGGCGATTTATCTCGACCCCAACGACCTTTGGCTGACACCTATGCAGCGCGATACCATCAACGAAGCGCCAGATTATCGCAGTAGCTTTGGCAATGAGCTGAATTTCATCATGCCATGGCGTTACGTTAAAAATAATCAATATGCTTCACAGGGCTTCCCAATCACTACGCGCGCCACACGGACTCTGGCTCAAATTAACCCTGACCTCGCCTCACTCTTATACCATGAGCTCGCCCACGCTAATGACTTCTTCCCAAGAAGCGTGCACGCATCACTTACAGGTCCAAGACTATTGGATGACTATAGTCGCCGAAATGCCAGTAAGAGTTTGATTTCAGATCAAGTAAGCCGCAGTTATCCCCTCACGAGTACCGAAATGACTGGGCTTGCTGGAGTGAGCTTCTTGGGTGCGAAAGCCACTGCCACCCAAAAAGCCTACCAACCTTCGGATGTCAGTACGTTTTTCTCCAGTGATATCGCCAATGATTTTTACAATTATTCCAGCACCCGCGAAGACACTGCAATGCTATTTGAAGAAGCGATGATGAGCTATCGCTATCAGATCCTGCGGGATGTAGCAGTGACAAATGCACCCGATGTAATCACCGCGGATACGATTATCGTCAACTGGGGACAAAGAGGCCGCATTGGCGCCGATAATTTGCTCAACCGTGCCGCCTTAGTGATCGATGGTATGTTACCCGAGTTAGATGGTATTACCTTGCTAGCAAGCCTGCCCGAGCCCATCCCGATGACCCAAGGGCAAAGCTGGCGTCAAACATTAGGGATATCGCCCAATGCAGCCATTGTGAAAGGACAACAAAGTAGTACCGCAGCCAGTCGCGATAGCATAGCCGAGCCAGAGCTGCGCTTCAGTGGCGATCGTCATCGCCATCCGCAGCAGTAGTCACTTGATCTAAGCGAGCAGATAGACAAGATTTCAGTATTTCAGCTCATTTGAAGATATAAAAAAGCCCGTCGTAATTATGCGACGGGCTTTTTGCTAATACGGTATCAGCTCAGAGGTGCAGCATTTCTTTTGCAAAAGGAATGGTGAGTTTGCGCTGATGCACTAAAGATGCTTTATCAAGTTTATCTAACACATCAAACAGAGTACGAAGGTCTCTTGCCATTCGATTGAGCAAAAAACGCCCAACGTCTTCAGGTAATTGTAGCCCACGCATGGCAGCACGGCGTTGCAATGCTGCGAGTTTTTCATCATCAGCCATTGGCTGGAGTTGATAATTGAGTCCCCACTGCATTCTTGAGACTAAATCGGGTAATAAAAATCCGGCATCCGCAGGCGCAGACCGACCACTCACCACCAGCGCGCAATGTTTATTTTCAGCAACACGATTATACAGATCAAAAATCGCCTCTTCCCAAACTGGATGGCCTGCGATGTCGTCCACATCATCAATGCAAATCAAATCAAGTTGTTCCAAACCTTCTAATAGCGCCGTCGAAATACTCGCATGGATCCCAAGTGGCAGATAAAAGCTGCGGCGGTCGAGCTCATTCGCATGGGCACAGGCGGCATGCATTAAGTGAGTACGTCCCGATTTTACGGGTCCCCAAACATAGATAGCCGCTTCACCATGCCCCTCAGCATTAGCGCGCAGCTTTTGAATAAGTTCATCATTACCCGCTGCAGGATAATAACTATTAAAAGTTTCATCGTCTGGCAGATAAACAGGCAATGAAAGTTGTAGCGGTGAGTTTAATGGCACTCGTACGTCTCAATATCAATAAATTATCAACCCCACGCGACTGGGTAGAGTATTTCCCAGCCTCTACGAGGGAAGTTTAAGGTAACCGCCATTGATAGACAGTTTTACCTGCAGGGCTCGCACTGGCGGAAAACTCTCCAGGAGTGACCACCGAAATTCTCGGCTCTAAACTTAATAAACGCTCAAAGTCTGTCTGTGAGCCAAATAGATCTAACGAAAAGGTCACAGTGTTACCTTGAATGCGCGACAAAGTCGCATTCTTAACCGCACTCAGTTGTTTTAAATACTTTTCTACCTCAACAACTTGTGCCATTTTATCAATGTTCACAAAGGTCACACTGGCGCCAACCTGCTCACCAGAATCCGCAATAGCATACTTAGTAAAATAGTAATCCCCTAGGGCAGCCATCATCGCTGTGATCGCCTGCGCACTATTTTCAGCACTGCCATTAAAACTAAACAATGGTGGCGTTAATGAATCAATCGTAGTTTTAGAATACAGATTTAAGCGATAACGCACCTGGTTCCCTGCTGGCTCAATGGCAACAAGCGCTAAGAAATCAGCTTGATAACGTCCAGAGACACTGGCCACGATATCCGCAAACATGCCTTTGACATCGTTCGGGTTAATCCCCATGAGTTCATCAAGATCGAGGATAGGCAATAGCACAGGTATCCCACGTTCATCAGAGTAAGAGCTAAACGCCTGACGCTCGGTCGATGTGGAAGAATCACTTAATAAAATGGTGTCACCTTCACCGGGCATCGCCACCCAAAACAGGGTCAATGGACGCTGGGTGCCCCATACAGGGAGTTGTGCTTGACGCAACAAGGACACAATTCGTCTATGCTCGAAATTTGCTTTCAGCAGCAATTGACCATTTTGTTCAACATAACCAAATTGACTTAACAAAGCATCAGGATTGGCCAACTGCGATTGGATCACGCTATTGTCCAAAGAACGGGCCGTCCCCGTGTTTTTAATGATCACTTTTTCTAAAGCGGTTTTCAACGCGCTATTACGCTCTGGAACCGCACGGGAAGTGACCGGTACATCGGCCTCATCTAATTTACTCACTTCAACAGCTTGCAGGCTATTAACGGTAAACAGGCAGTATAAAAACGCGACTAAGCTTGGCTTTAATAGAAATTTCAGCATCTTTGGGTAGTTGAAGTAACATCAGATAGTGCAAATTGTACCATAGTTCGCGCCTTTAGCGAGTCTTAGCCTTATTCGATACTCTGAATAAGGATCGCTACTCTGACAAGCCATAAAACAGTGATCGCCACCCGCAAATATATCATTTAATAAAGATCATATTGCAACAAACTGTTATCATCTCGCGGTTTACCCTAAATTTACGAGAATAATAAATGAGACGACTTGCTATTCCATTGCAGGGCGCACAAATGCTGTTTGTCGCATTTGGCGCCCTAGTACTGATGCCACTGTTAACTGGACTCGACACCAGTGTTGCACTCTTTACCGCAGGTATTGGTACCCTACTATTTCAATTAATCACTAAACGCCAAGTGCCTATTTTTCTGGCTTCCTCCTTCGCTTTTATCGCCCCGATTCTTTACGGGGTACAAACTTGGGGGATCCCATCAACCATGGGCGGTATCATGGCCGCAGGCGCGGTCTATGTATGCCTAGGCGCCTTAGTTAAAGTACGCGGCACTGACTTTATTCATCGGCTGTTACCACCTGTAGTTGTAGGACCCGTCATCATTATCATTGGCCTAGGCTTAGCGCCTGTTGCCGTGAATATGGCGCTGGGCAAAAGTGGCGACGGCAGTCTAACCTTAGTCGCAACCAATACGGCATTAATCATTTCGCTTGTATCCCTTTGTACCACCATTGCCGTAGCGATTTTTGCTAAAGGGTTACTCAAGGTGATGCCCATTCTTGCTGGCATTATCGTTGGCTACAGCCTGAGTCTAGCATTTGGTATCGTCGATTTTGCGGTAGTCACTGCAGCAAGTTGGATCGCCATTCCAAAATTTGTCGCCCCCGAATTTAACTGGCATGCGATTGCGTTTATGATCCCTGTTGCCATTGCTCCTGCGGTTGAACATATCGGTGACATCTTGGCTATTTCCAATGTCACTGGTAAGGATTTTATGAAAAAACCTGGCCTGCACCGCACCTTAACGGGTGACGGCGTAGCAACAATCGCCGCAGCAGCCTTCGGTGGTCCACCAAACACCACCTATTCAGAAGTCACAGGTGCAGTCACTTTAACCCGTAACTTCGACCCAAGGATCATGACATGGACAGCCATCACTGCCATTACCTTGGCGTTTGTAGGTAAATTAGGGGCACTGATGCAAACTATCCCCGTTCCAGTTATGGGCGGCATTATGTGTTTGTTATTTGGTTCAATTGCCGCTGTAGGATTAAATACCTTAATCCGTAATCACGTGGACTTATCCGAGCCGCGTAACTTAAGCATTGTCGGTGTCACCTTAGTCTTCGGTATTGGCGGTATGGCCTTTGGTATTGGTTCTTTTAGCCTTACAGGCATTAGTCTTTGCGGGATTGTCGCCATTACCATGAATCTGCTATTACCTGCGAGCAAACACCACGATCGAGATGCGGCATCACACTAAGTGTTGCCCTTCAATTCCTCACTCAGTAGGAATATCGCAATAAAAAAGCCGCTAAGTTATTCACTTAGCGGCTTTTTGTTATTCTTCATCGCTCTGTTACGAGTAATTACTCTGCGGTTTTGTACTTTTCTGCAGTCGCTTTGATTAATGGCTGTAATTCGCCTTTTTGGTACATATCAACCACGATATCACAGCCACCAATCAGCTCGCCTTCAATCCACAGTTGTGGGAAGGTTGGCCAGTTTGCATACTTAGGTAATTCAGCACGAATATCTGGGTGCTGGAGAATATCCACAAACGCAAACTGCTCGCCGCAGTTAATCATGATTTGGGCTACCTGAGATGAAAAACCACAGCTAGGTAATTTAGGAGAACCCTTCATGTATACAATGATTGGGTTTTCAGCGATCTGCTGTTTAATTTTCTCTACTGTTTCCATTTTAATTCCTAAGTATGATGACATTGACTCAATGCTGGCTATTGTACGACAGCTAAGCACAGAACAAAATCCCACAGTTTGTATGGTTATGGCCTGCAATTAGTTTTTCGATGACGCCTATCTAATCAATTAGCCAAACAATGATTCACATCACAAATTTTATCGGTACAATAGTGTCCAGTGAGCACGTTTAAAAAACGATAACCTAAGACCATGGAGAGATACTAATGGCTTTCGAATTACCCGCATTACCATATGCAAAGAACGCACTAGAACCACACATTTCTCAAGAAACCATTGAATACCACTACGGCAAGCATCACAACACCTACGTTGTTAAGCTAAACGGTTTAATCGAAGGAACCGATTTCGCAGGCAAATCTTTAGAAGAAATCATCAAAACTTCTACTGGTGGCGTATTTAACAACGCAGCTCAAGTTTGGAACCACACTTTCTACTGGAACTGCTTAGCGCCTAACGCTGGCGGTGAGCCAACTGGCCCTGTGGCTGATGCCATCAACGCGGCTTTCGGCTCATTCGACGCATTCAAAGCCCAGTTTACCGATTCTGCGGTAAACAACTTTGGTAGTGCTTGGACTTGGTTAGTGAAAAAAGCCGATGGCACTGTTGCTATCGTCAACACTAGCAATGCTGCAACTCCTCTGACTGACAGCACTGTGACACCAATCCTGACTGTTGACGTGTGGGAACATGCTTACTACATCGATTACCGCAACGTACGTCCTGACTACTTGGCCCACTTCTGGCAATTAGTTAACTGGGACTTCGTGAACCAAAACTTCGCGGGTTAATCGTCTCTCAGCGATCCTTAAAAAGAGCCCAAGTGGCTCTTTTTTATTACCTCAAAAATCATTCATCTTCGACTTCCCGTTAAACTTCACCTGATAACTACAAGTGCAATAATTGCAATTGCAATCATTTGTTATTGTTTTTATTTGATATTTTTTTGACACAGCAAGCAAGTTTGTGTCTAAGATTAGTGTAGGAAGCTGAAAATCAGTTATCCCTTCCATAACATCACTGGCGTTTCAGGGGGTTTATATGGGCATTTTCGAGCATTACCAAAAGCGCTACGAACAAAAACTCGATGAAGAATACACTTTGCAGGAATTTCTGGATATCTGTAAAGAAGATCGCAGTGCTTATATGTCAGCATCAGAGCGATTACTGCTCGCCATCGGTGATGCTGAAATTATCGATACGGCTAAAAATCCAACCCTAAGCCGTATCTTTTCGAATCGTCTCATCTCACGCTATCCCGCATTTAAAGACTTTTACGGTATGGAAGATGCGATTGAGCAAATCGTTGCCTACCTAAAACACTCAGCCCAAGGCTTAGAAGAATCTAAGCAAATTTTATACTTACTCGGCCCAGTGGGTGGCGGTAAGTCATCACTGGCAGAAAAACTTAAATCATTGATGCAAAAAGTGCCCATTTATATTCTGAGCGCTAATGGGGTAAGAAGCCCGGTGAATGATCATCCCTTCTGTCTCTTCGATGTGGACGAAGATGGTCAACTATTGCGGGATGAATTCAATATTCCCAGCCGTTATCTCAAAACCATCATGTCACCTTGGGCGGTGAAACGTCTGCACGAGTTTGGTGGCGATATTTCTAAATTCCGCGTGGTCAAAGTCTATCCCTCTATTCTCGATCAATTGGCGATTGCCAAAACCGAGCCTGGGGATGAAAACAACCAAGATATTTCTTCCTTGGTGGGTAAGGTCGATATTCGTCAGCTAGAACATTTCTCGCAAGACGATGCCGATGCCTATGCCTACTCCGGCGCATTATGTCGCGCTAACCAAGGGATAATGGAGTTTGTGGAAATGTTTAAGGCGCCGATTAAGGTGCTACATCCACTGCTGACCGCGACGCAAGAAGGTAACTATAACGGCACGGAAGGCTTATCCGCCCTGCCCTATAGCGGGATTATTTTGGCACACTCTAACGAATCAGAATGGTCAACCTTTAAAAATAACAAGAACAACGAAGCCTTCCTCGACAGGGTTTATATTGTCAAAGTGCCCTATTGTCTACGGGTATCAGAAGAACTGCAGATTTACAAAAAGCTCATACAAAATTCTGAGCTATCTCAAGCACCTTGCGCCCCCGGAACCATAGAAACCCTAGCGCAATTTAGCGTACTATCAAGGCTCAAAGTCCCAGAAAACTCTTCTATCTACTCGAAAATGCGAGTTTATGATGGTGAGAGCTTAAAAGATACTGATCCTAAAGCAAAATCCTACCAAGAATATCGCGATTATGCAGGCGTCGATGAGGGAATGAACGGCCTTTCTACCCGTTTTGCCTTTAAGATCCTGTCACGGGTATTTAACTTTGACCATTCCGAAATTGCCGCTAATCCAGTGCATTTATTCTATGTGCTTGAACGGCAAATTGAGCAGGAGCAATTCCCTAGCGATACCGCCGAACGTTATCTGGAGTTTTTAAAAGGCTACTTAATTCCTAAATATGTCGAATTTATCGGTAAAGAAATCCAAACCGCCTATTTAGAGTCCTACTCTGAATACGGCCAAAATATCTTCGACCGTTATGTCACCTATGCCGATTTTTGGATTCAGGATCAAGAATATCGCGATCCAGAAACGGGCCAGTTGTTTGACCGCGCCGCACTGAATGCCGAACTTGAAAAAATCGAAAAACCTGCGGGCATCAGTAATCCAAAAGATTTCCGTAACGAAATTGTCAACTTTGTCCTGCGCGCTCGCGCAAGTCATGAGGGCCATAACCCACTGTGGACCAGCTATGAAAAACTACGCACTGTGATCGAGAAGAAAATGTTCTCGAATACAGAGGACTTACTGCCAGTCATTTCCTTTAACGCCAAAACCTCGACTGACGATCAACGTAAACACGATGATTTTGTCAATCGAATGATGGAGAAAGGCTATACCAAAAAACAAGTCAGACTCCTGTCTGAGTGGTATTTACGGGTTCGTAAATCCTCTTAACTTGCGCTCACTAAAAAACGAGGCTTTGGTGTTGCCAAAGCCTTCGCTGGGATTTGGGAGGTGCGTATGGCGAACTTTATCGATAGACGGTTGAATGCGAAAGGAAAAAGCACAGTCAACCGCCAACGCTTTATCAACCGATATAAGCAACAAATCAAAAAAGCCGTCAGCGATGCCGTCACGCGTCGCAGTGTAACGGATGTAGATAAAGGTGAAAAAATCAGTATTCCCACACGGGATATCAGTGAACCTATGTTCCATCAAGGTAAAGGAGGCGTAAGAGACAGAGTTCACCCAGGGAATGACCAATTCACCCGTGGCGATAAAATTGACAGACCACCGGGAGGTGCTGGCGGCGGAGCGGGTAAAGGTGATGCCTCCGATTCAGGTGAAGGTAATGATGACTTTGCATTTGAAATCTCAAAGGATGAATACCTTGAATTGTTATTTGAAGATTTAGAGCTCCCGAATCTACAAAAAAATCGTCTCAACAAGCTCGTTGAGTATCAAATCTACCGTGCGGGATTCACCAATGATGGGGTGCCTGCCAATATCAATATTGTGCGCTCACTGCGTTCATCCTTGGCGCGCCGTATCGCCATGTCGGCGAGTAAAAAGAAATTGCTCAAAGAGTTGGAACAGGAACTGGCAGAGCTTGAAAATATACCTGGAACAAAAGCTGAGCTGATTTTGGATTTAAAAGCACAAATTGAGGAGTTAAAGCAGAAAATTGCTAAAGTACCGTTTATCGATACCTTTGACTTACGCTTCAACAACTTTGCAAGGCGCGAGGTGCCCTCAAGCCAAGCGGTCATGTTCTGCTTAATGGACGTATCAGGCTCGATGGATCAAGCGACAAAAGATATGGCGAAACGTTTCTATATCTTGCTGTACTTGTTCCTCACTCGTACCTACAAAAACCTCGAGGTGGTCTATATCCGTCACCATACCCAAGCGAAGGAAGTAGACGAACATGAGTTCTTCTATTCCCAGGAAACTGGCGGCACCATAGTGTCGAGCGCCTTGAAATTAATGCACGAAATTCAACAGGCGCGTTACCCTGCCAATGAGTGGAATATTTACGCCGCGCAAGCATCCGACGGCGACAATTGGGCCGACGATTCACCAACCTGTAGGCAATGGTTAGAACAAAAAATATTGCCACTGGTGCGCTATTACAGCTACATCGAAATCACCAATCGTGCCCATCAAACCCTGTGGCGTGAATACGAATCCCTAAAACAACACTACGACAACATAGCGGTACAACATATTCGTCAAGCCGAAGATATCTACCCTGTCTTTAGAGAATTATTTAAAAAACAGGCGGTTTAAGGGGGCTCTATGGGGATTAAAGAAGCAAAAACACGTACAGCCTTAAGCGATGGTCCAGACTGGAGCTTTGAGCTGCTACAAAGTTATTTAAAGGAAATTGAACGGGTGGCAGCAATTTACAAATTAAACGCCTATCCGAATCAAATCGAAATCATCACCGCAGAGCAGATGATGGATGCCTATGCCGGTATTGGGATGCCCATAGGCTACACCCATTGGTCTTTCGGCAAACGCTTTATCGAGACCGAACAAGGCTACAAACGTGGGCAAATGGGGCTCGCCTATGAAATCGTGATCAACTCCAACCCTTGCATCGCCTATCTCATGGAAGAAAACACCATCACGATGCAAGCATTAGTCATGGCGCACGCCTGTTTTGGACATAATAGTTTTTTTAAAAACAATTACCTATTTAAAACCTGGACCGATGCGAGTTCGATTATCGACTATTTGGTGTTCGCTAAAAACTATATCAGCGATTGCGAGCAAAAATACGGTGTCGAGCAAGTTGAAAGCGTGATTGACTCCTGCCACGCCTTAATGAACTATGGCGTTGATAGATATAAACGTCCTGCTGAAATCTCTTTTAGGGAAGAACAAGCGAGGCAAAAAGACCGCGAAGCCTATCTGCAAAGTCAAGTAAACGATCTGTGGCGAACAATTCCTACCTATCAACAACAGCAACCGTCGACCACTAAGCGCCGTTTTCCCGCCGAGCCGCAGGAAAACATTCTGTATTTTATTGAAAAAAATGCGCCATTGCTGGAGTCATGGCAGCGGGAAATTATCCGGATCGTACGCAAAATGGCACAATATTTTTATCCGCAAAAACAAACACAAGTCATGAATGAGGGGTGGGCAACCTTTTGGCACTACACTATTTTGAATCATTTATACGATGATGGTGTTGTCACTGACCGCTTTATGATGGAGTTTTTGCAAAGCCATACGGGCGTCGTAGCGCAGCCTGAATATAACAGCCGATACTACAGCGGAATCAATCCCTATGCCCTAGGGTTTGCGATGTTTACCGATATTCGGCGCATCTGTGAGGCTCCGACTGATGAAGACAAAGCCTGGTTTCCGGATATTGCGGGGAGTGATTGGCTCGAAACCCTACACTTTGCGATGCAGAACTTTAAGGATGAGAGTTTTATCAGCCAATACCTGTCACCAAGAGTGATCCGTCAATTCAAGCTGTTTGGCATCCATGATGATGAAAAACGTAACTATTTATCCGTATCCGCCATCCACGATGAACAGGGCTATCAAGATATTCGTAACTTATTATCGCAGCAGTACAATTTGTCTAATATTGAACCCAATATTCAAGTGCATAATGTTGAAATAAACGGCGACAGATCCCTTACGCTAAGGTACGTTCCCAACAAAGATATCCCGCTTGCTAATAGCTACAAAGAAGTGCTCAAGCATCTGCACCGTCTTTGGGGTTTTAGTGTTAGCCTTGAACAAGCCAACGCTGATAATAGTATTACATTATTAGCTACATGCCCTGAGCAGCCCAAAACGGACTGATAATCAGTGGTAAGACAACATACAAAAAAGCCGTTTTAGCGAAAACGGCTTTCATATTTTATTTGACCTGATTTTAACAAGCACCCAGATAGTGAATGCTCAGCGTCAGCTACGAATGCGAATCCTGTTGAGCAATTGAAGACGGCATATCATCACGCAATTGCAGCCACATTTTGCCACTATTGATCCCATAGGTACGCATTAATGCAGGCACATCGAGATAGTTTTTCGCTTTCGCTAACAGTTCTAACTCTTTATAAAAATTAAGTGCCAACTGACGAGCCTCTGGACTACTAAAATAGTAACGCCCAACTCGACTATATAGTCCCTTAAAGCCATTCAAGATCAATACATAAAGCGGATTACCCGATGAGAACGCTAACGTATGATGCAACAGATAATCATACTCGGCAAAAGATTCAGCGGTATCCTCTAACTGATGGATTTTAGCCAATACTTCCATCGCAGTATCAGGGCTGTTGCGCAGTGCGCCACGGAAATAAATTGCACTCACATTGGTACGAGCAGAGAGTAATTGGTCCACTAGTACAGGGAAGCCCTCAGGGTTGAGATCTGCAATCGTCTCAAGAATATTCAGACCCGAAGTTTCCCAAAAATTATTGACACGAGTCGGCTTGCCATGTTGAATTTTCAACCAACCATCACGCGCTAAACGCTGTAACACCTCACGCAACGTCGTCCGGGTCACGCCGATCAATTCAGAAAGCTCACGTTCAGCCGGTAAAATGGACCCTGGAGGAAACTTATTTTCCCAAATCGATCTTACAATATACTTCTCTGCAAAACTTGCAGGTCCTTTGGCATTGATAATCATCAGCCCACTTATCCAGTTGTTGTGCTTTAATAATGGTCACTGATCATACCAGAGCGGTAAAAAATGGAAACCATTGACTGAAACTCCCCGCTTCATCAGCGTACAATTGTCACAAAAATGTTTAATAAATCGACACAAATCAATAGCAATTGTACCAATTTTGCCGATTAGCTCCGCTTTTTGAAATCTGGGTTTGAGTAACTCGTTACATTAGCATTCTCTTTAGGCTAGACTGAATCCTAAAACATATGTCACTAACAATAACTTGTGAAATTTAAAACATAATTAGAAGAGAGGATGCCATGCCGATGACAATGAGTCAGGCGTTTATTGGAAACTTCTTAGGTAACTCACCTAAGTGGTACAAGATCGCAATACTGTCGTTTTTAATAATCAATCCAATACTCTTTTTCTATGTCAGTCCCTTTGTGGCTGGTTGGGTATTAGTGCTTGAATTTATTTTCACCCTAGCAATGGCGTTAAAATGCTATCCATTACAACCCGGCGGTTTGTTAGCCATCGAAGCGGTTGCAATTGGCATGACTTCAGCCAGTCAAGTGCTACACGAAATTGAAGCTAACCTTGAAGTGTTATTATTGCTAGTGTTCATGGTGGCTGGCATTTACTTCATGAAGCAACTGCTGCTATTCGTGTTTACTAAGATGATCACCAAAGTCCGATCTAAAATCTTAGTGTCTTTAATGTTTTGTTTAGCTTCAGCATTCCTATCCGCCTTTTTAGATGCTTTAACCGTTATTGCAGTAATTATTACCGTTGCAGTGGGCTTTTACTCTATTTACCACAAAGTTGCCTCGGGTAAAGATTTCTCTGCCGATCATGACCATACTTCAGAAGATAAAAACGAGGAAGGTGATGCCCAACTCAACGAAGCTGAGCTGGAGTCCTTCCGTGGCTTCTTACGTAACCTATTGATGCACGCAGGCGTCGGTACCGCATTAGGTGGCGTGTGTACTATGGTGGGCGAACCACAAAACTTAATTATTGCCGCCCAAGCTAACTGGCAGTTTGGTGAGTTTGCAATTCGTATGTCACCAGTTACCGTGCCGGTCCTGATTGCTGGTATCTTAACCTGCTACTTAGTCGAAAAATTCCGTATCTTTGGATACGGTGCACAATTACCTGATGCTGTTCATAAAATCCTCTGTGACTATGCAGCCTATGAAGATGCACGTCGTACCAATAAAGATAAAATGAAGCTTATTGTTCAAGCCATTATTGGGGTTTGGTTGATTGCAGGTCTTGCGTTACATTTAGCCTCTGTCGGCTTGATTGGTTTATCCGTGATTATTTTAGCCACTGCCTTTAACGGTATTACCGATGAACATGCCCTAGGAAAAGCCTTCGAAGAAGCTCTCCCCTTTACGGCGCTGTTAGCGGTATTCTTTGCCGTGGTCGCAGTGATTATTGATCAACAACTATTTGCTCCCGTGATCCAATGGGCGCTGAACCACGAAGGCAATACCCAATTAGTGATTTTCTATATTGCTAACGGTTTACTCTCTATGGTCAGTGATAACGTGTTTGTGGGGACGGTCTACATTAACGAAGTCAAAGCGGCTTTGATTAATGGTCAAATTACCCGCGATCAATTCGACCTGTTGGCTGTGGCAATTAACACTGGAACTAACTTGCCTTCAGTTGCAACACCCAATGGTCAAGCTGCATTCCTGTTCTTACTGACATCAGCACTTGCACCACTCATCCGCTTGTCCTACGGCAGAATGGTATGGATGGCATTGCCTTACACGATCGTCCTATCGGTTGTGGGTGTAATCGCGATTCAAATGGGTTTCTTAGAGCAAATGACGCAGTATTTCTATGATTCCCATGCAATTTTGCACCACAGTGTTAAGGAAGCCTTAGCGCCTGCGGCAGCTCACTAACATAAATATCAGAGTTGACTGAACTTTATGAGTTCAGTACAGTCAAACAAACGCCCTATCTTCAAGGGCGTTTTTTGTTGATACGGAGTTCACTTTTGACAGCATTCACTCGCTTTGCCCATTCCCGTGCATCTTGGTTTATTCTGACAGGCTCTGCGATTGTCCTTGAAGCGGCCGCTTTATATTTTCAATACGTGATGAAATTAGATCCCTGTGTGATGTGTATCTACCAAAGACTCGCTGTATTCGGTATTTTGGCAGCAGGACTTGTGGGAATGACGGTGCCAAAGTACCGTATCGTTCGAATTTTGGGAGCACTGGGTTGGGCAATAAGCGCAACATGGGGCCTAAAGCTAGCATTAGCCTTAGTGGATATGCAAAACAATCCCTCACCGTTTTCTACCTGCTCGTTTTTACCCGAATTTCCAGCCTGGATGCCACTGCATGAATGGTTTCCTGCCATCATGATGCCGACGGGTATGTGTACCGATGTGCCATGGCAATTTATGGGAGTGACAATGGCCGAATGGATGGTCGTTGCCTTTAGTGGTTATCTAGTGATGTTATTACTGTTTATTGTGCCAATTCTCAGCGGCTCAAATAAACCGTCACTCTATAAATAAGTTTCAATAGGCAGACTTAAGGTCTGCCTTATTTTTATGCCTCTCCATTTATAACTTTAGTTAGTGTTATGACTTAACTTTGATTTAAGCCAATGGCAATTAGATCAAAAAAAGCTAAACTGGCTCAATGATCGCGGCATTTGGACCCCGTATAACATGGATAAACGGCCTATCTTTGCGCCACAAGCCTCGTTAACCCAATGGCAAAAAAGCCTGCCGTTTAAGCTCAGCTTGCTCCAACTCATCATCGCCAGCATACTGATTTTCAGTACTGCTTGGGTCATCCTTAATATCCAGACCCAACAAATCAGTGAGCAACAGACGTTGCTTAATCAGAATCACGGGCAAATAATTATTGGCTAAACTGCAGGAGATGACCTCACAAGTCGAAAATCAAGTGAATGCGATTAGTCAAATCGCCATGCTCTACCGCCATGAACCTGAACAGCTCAGTAAAAGTATTCCCGTTTTACTTTCGATAGAAAGTCAAAAAGACATCATCTCTGGTGGCGGTATTTGGCCTGAGCCAGGCGCATTTAATCGGCAAAAGTTCCGTGACAGCTTGTTTTGGGCGCACAATATTCGCGGTGAGTTGGTAGCGATAGACAGCTACAACAGTGATAACTTCCCAAGTTATCATACTGAAGAATGGTATCGACCAACCCGTTTTTTCCCCGCGGGTAAAGTCTTTTGGTCTAAATCCTATGTCGATCCCACAACCCATGAACCTATGGTTACCGCATCAAGCGCCATGTGGGTAGATCATCAATTTATCGGTGCAGCTACCACGGATATTAGTCTAGAAAAACTCAACCAGCTGTTACGCAATGCCATGTTGGATGTCAGTGGCTATGTCGTGGCTATTGACCATCAAAATCAAATACTGGCTTTTCCTAATCGTGATAATACACGCCAATCTCAGTCTGATACGACACACCATTTAATGAGCTTTGATGCGTTAGCTAAAGTAGAGCACGCTTTTACTCCTATAGCATCAGCGCTTCAGTTGGCAGATCGCAGTTTTATCGACCAAGCAATTGCTGAGCGCGTTTTTACTCAAGAGCAAATGGATAATCTCACTCGATTAAGCAGCGATAATGAGCGAGAAATGCTCTCTGCAATTGTGAATGACAACGCGAAAAACCATTTCACAACACCCCGACGTATCGCTTCAATCGCATTGACAATGGATCCTGTCCTAAAGGCGCCTTCACTCGTTTCTGTTTTTCTTATGCCCCATACTTATTGGAAAATTTTAGTCGTCACACCAGTCGCGCCGTTACAAGACACCGCTAAAAAACTGATTGAAAAGGTGGGGCTTTCTTTAGTCGCAATCCAAATGCTAGGCCTTATATCCTTGTTCATACTGCAACATAGGCTAATCATGGCTCCTATAATGGAAATGGTCAGAGCGCTTAAACGCAATGACTCTGCCTCCATCGAACTCAAAGCCAAAGAGCGCCATGACGAAGTCGGATTACTCGCAAAGACTTTTTTATCGCGTACTCAACAGCTTGAAATCGCTATGGCGAGTTTAGATGCCAGCAATCTCGCACTGGAACAACAGTTACTTAGTCAACAACATGTTCAACAGGAATTGAATCGACATAAGGAACAATTAAGATCTTTATTAGACTTTGCATCTACCATCATTTATATCAAAGACTTAAATGGCAGATACACCTTGGTCAATCATAAATATTGCGAAGTACTCGGTATCGAACGGCGAAAAATTATCGGTGCCATGGATTTTGAACTCTTCCCAGCTCCTCTCGCTCAACTCTACCAACAGAACGATCAACGGGTAAACCATCGCCACGATGCTCTGCATTTTGAAGAGCCAATACCAACTCCCCGTGGTGAAATTATTTACCAGATGACAAAGTTTGATATCCGAGATGATGAAGATAATTCTATCGGCGTTGGTGCAATTGGCTTTAATATGGATCTCAAAAAGCGCCAAGAGAAAGCACAAGAAAAACTGCTAGAACAACAACAGCAACAAATGAAGGAACAGCAACATCAAACTCAGTTAGCCCAGCAAGAACTCGCCTTAATGAGGGAGCAGATAGGTGAGCTCAATCATGAAATTACACAGCAAATCCAACTCAACCTCAATAAACAGCAAAGTCTAAAACTCATGCAGCACTTCCTCGCCGAAGTGATTAATCAAATGATGCAAGAGCAGGATCGCCTCCTCGCTCAAGTATGTCAGATTCGTCAAGATGAATATGTCGACCAGTCTGCTAAAGCGGTGCATCTCATGAGTCAACAGGCCGTAAGATTAAGACAAATATCGCAGCTATTTACTGATCAACATAGTGAAATACGCCCGCTCCATTTAGCGCAGTTTCTCCAGCATTTGCTCAGCCTATTACAGCCACAATTACTCAAAGCACAGGTGAAAGTAAATCTTAACTGCGATGAACTATTAATTATCGATGGTAATGCTTGGCAATATTTGCAGTTTTTCTATCGATTGCTTAATAACACTCTACAACACGCATTTAAAGAGCATCATCAACACCGCGAAATACTGTTGCAACTCGATAAACGAGGTAATGAATTACATATACTGCTACAGGATAATGGTGTGGGGATCTCGACAGCTCATCTTGAGCAACTCAGGCATGACATACATCAAAGACAATGTACAGGAACGCTATCCTGCCTCAATTTGTGGATAAAATATGAGTTAAATGGCGAGCTAATCGTAAACAGCGAACTCAATCTAGGCACTCAAATCGAGTGCTATTGGCCGTTGGCTACGGTGTAACAGCTCTTTGCCGCCCTGCTGTATGCTTTACAAATTAAGCATCAACAATCCGAGCAGTTACTCTCTGTTACAGTGCAATCACTTTGTCGTCGTCTAGCCATTCCTTAGCCAGTACACGCTCATTTTCGCCAAAGACTTTAACCGGACAAGGCAACATAAAAGCTAACGTATTGACCATAGTCCCAAGCATTTGCGTGTCCGCAATCATCACTACCCGCGCGAAATCACTGAAATGGAACACACTGAGTAAAGCATCGTCCCAAAGTGCTCCAACTGTAACACCCATAAAATCAGCACTAAATTCATACCATAAACGAATACAAGCATGATCCAATAACTTGGCTTCAATGGCCGGAAACAAAATGGTTTCAATATCCTGATGCGTTACCTGACCGGAAACAGCAATGGTTAATAAATCATCGGCATAGCTAGGACATATGGTTAGCATCATGCATCTCCCTTCGTATATCACCCAAAAATATCGTTATAGAGTAAAGATATACCCTGTAAGCAAAGATGCTTAAACAACTGGTGATTTTTCTACGACTCGGAAAGCAAAATAAGCAGAGTGATAGCTTATCTCCCCTAACCAAATAGGCTTTTGTGCGAATATCGACAGAAAACAGAAAAATGAGCACAAAGGGTTGTTACTAACAACGGCAATCAATCCAGCGTGAAGAGACAAGCCATGATGGAAAAACCAATATGCAATTGCTGAAGGCAAGGAACGGGATTAAAACACGACTTCAATTCCCAAGAGCTAACGATAAGCAATGGGAGTAAGAGTAACCCGATGACTAGCCTCAAACATTAAGCATGGGATTGAAATTTTGCGATCTCTTGATCAAATAAATTTTTGATGAGTCCTGAAAATTCAGTGATAAACAGCGTTTGCTCAGGTGTTGCCCTATGATTGGCTACAGAGGCGAGAATTTCCTCGAGATCATACACAATGGCATCGACCTCACGGATAATGGTATTACGCTCACTAAAGGAGAGTGACGGATTTTGACCACAGACCATAATAATCTGCGCGGATAATTGTTCCTCAAACAATTCCATCACAGTATCGTCGGACACATTTTGGGTATCAGGCGTTTCGAACAAGCCAAGGTGCTCAGTCAAATACTGGATTAAATGCATGTAACCGTCTTTATCTGTGACCATTTTTAACCCTTAAAACAACTAAATCGAGCGCCATTAAGGACACTGTTAACATCTAAAAAGCCTCAACATCCACCCATTAAGTGGTCAGTATGAGCATTATACGTCAGCCACCTCATAACCTTATCTTAAACAACAGCTGACGTATTGATCTAAACCAATCTTATTGTTGTTACTGAGTTAAGGTTAGTACAAACGACACCGGAACGGCTTGGCTAATACTAGATAAACCTGCAATATCACGCAACTTATCAACCCCTGCAACCAAGCCAAATTCATTGGCATTGATAATTATCGGCTGAAAACTACTAACCATCAGTTTATTATCAGATACTTTGGTCAAAATTACCGAAAAAGTTTTTGTTTGCTGTTTTCCATGCAGGGCAATTTTGCCCTCGATGTCAACAACCTTTGACTCATCCACGGCAAGCGCTTTGAGCATTTGACTATCGACTTGGGCATTCAAGTTAAGTTCAGGATACAGTGACACTTCAAACAATAAGTGCTGCATACGCTCATCACGCACATCAATACCCGTTGCTACGCTTATCAGCGGAATTGTTAACTCAAATTGGCCAGTATCCTTCAAAATACCTTTTAGTTGCTTAAAATGATGAACCTCAGCAATATCCCCCTTTTTTACCGACACGAAACTGACCCTAGAATCCTGCTCAATCACTTGCCATTGGGCAACGGAGCTGAAGCTGATCAACGTCGATAATGCCGCGATTCCTATCCATTTATTCATCGTATCCATCCTCAATTGTGAGTTGTAAGACCCGGCAGTTCCTTGTTATGAAGTACAAAGCTGCTCAGCACTTAGCAAATCGTGACAAAGATCACCTAAGCTTCACTAAAGATACTCTTTTTATTGATTAGCGACCAGTGAACTATCATTTAACCCGCACAAGCCATTTGTCTAAACTATTGGCAAAAGCCTGCTTATCGGCCGCAGACAAAGTATCAGGTCCACCTGTATGTACACCCGATGAACGTAAATCTTCCATAAAATCACGCATCGTAAGCTTTTGGCGAATATTGTCAGTGGTGTAGAGTTCACCGCGGGGGTTGAGCGCCAGCGCGCCCTTTTCGATCACTTGCGCCGCCAACGGGATATCGGCAGTGATGACTAAATGTGTGGCCTCAACATAGTCGACAATATATTGATCCGCCACATCAAAGCCTGAGCCAACACGCACTTGACTGATATACGGTGACGGTGGCACCCGTAGCATTTGGTTCGCCACCAGCACTAGCGGCAGCGCCTTTCGCTCAGCTGCGCGAAATAAAATCTCTTTAATTGGGTTTGGGCAAGCATCGGCATCCACCCAAATCTTATACTGTTCCACATTAAGCTCCTAAAGCCATTAGGGTGCTAAACGGTCAATCATCCATTCATCCGCTTGGCGAGTGTAGAGAAAGCGGTCATGCAGGCGATGCTCTCCACCTTGCCAAAACTCAATACTTGACGGCTTAACTAAGTAACCGCCCCAAAAGCTCGGCAATGGTATATCGCCCTTAGCAAATTTCGCTTTCATTTCAAAGAACTTACCTTCGAGCACTTGTCTGGCACTCAGTTTGCTCGACTGCTGCGACACCCAAGCGGCAATCTGGCTATCCTTGGGGCGGGTCATAAAGTATTTCAGCACTTCGGCGGTAGAAAGCGGCTGCGCCTCACCGAGAATCGACACTTGGCGTTCAATCGGATGCCAAGGAAAATGTAGACTCACTTTATTATTGGCCGCAATCTGCTGTGCCTTGCGACTGCCCAAGTTAGTGAAGAACACAAATCCCGTTTCATCAAAACGCTTTAACAGTACAATTCGTTGAAAAGGTTGGCCATGTTCATCCACTGTGGCAACACACATCGCGGTAGGATCACTCAGCTGCGCATCTCTGGCTTGTGTCATCCACAATTCAAATAACTGCATCGGGTTTTGGGGTAAATCGGCGCGTCTTAAGCCACCTTTGGTGTATTCACGGCGAATATCACTGAGATCTGTCATAGGTTTTCCTTTTTATAAGCGCACAATGATTGCTATCGGTGCAATCCGCTGATAGCTCAAGTTTATCATGGCTCCGCCAGAAAACAGCGCCCAATCAAGATGAACCCTCAACAAAAACGCCTTGCTAAGCAAGGCGTTTTACTCATCAAATCAAACTCGCATTAGGTATTGGCAGCGAGCAGCGCGAGCAATTCGTCTTCGCCAATCACTTTCACGCCAAGCTCCTGCGCTTTGGAAAGCTTAGACCCCGCCGCTTCGCCCGCGACTAAGCAATCGGTATTTTTCGATACACTGCCCGCTACTTTGGCGCCTAAGGCCTGTAACTGCGCCTTAGCATCGTTACGGTTGAGTTGATTTAAGGTACCCGTTAACACCCAAGTCTGCCCCTTCAATGGTTGTTCATCGGCACTTGGCGCTGCAATCGCAGGCCAGTTGACACCAGCCGCAATCAAAGCATCGATCACTTCTAGGTTATGGGGCTGAGCAAAGAAATGCGCCACGTGCTGGGCAACGACTTCACCAATATCTTCAACTTGAATGAGTTGCTCAATGGTAGCTACGCGCAGTGCCTCTAGGCTACCAAAGTGTGTCGCAAGGTTCGCCGCCGTCGCCTCCCCCACCTCTCGAATGCCTAAGGCATAGAGGAAACGTGGCAAAGTCGTGGTTTTAGCCGCTTCAATCGCCAGCGCGAGATTGGTGGCAGACTTCATTCCCATACGGTCGAGCATGGTCATCATAGAGGCGGTGAGTTTAAATAAGTCCGCCGGGCTTTGAACCAACTCCTTATCAATCAACTGCTCGACGATTTTATCGCCCATGCCGTCGATATCTAATGCCTTGCGGGAGGCAAAATGTTTGATCGCCTCTTTACGCTGGGCCTCACAGAATAAGCCGCCGCTACAACGGGCAACGGCCTCACCTTCTATTCGCTCAACCAAACTGCCGCAAACGGGACAATGTTGCGGGAAGGTAATCGCCTTAGCATCTTCAGGGCGACGCTCTGGCACTATGGCCACAATTTGCGGGATCACATCGCCGGCGCGGCGGATAATCACGGTATCGCCCACCATCACACCTAAACGCTCGATTTCATCGGCATTGTGCAAAGTGGCGTTCGAAACCGTCACGCCGCCGACAAACACAGGTTTTAGGCGTGCGACCGGAGTCACCGCGCCGGTGCGGCCCACTTGAAAATCTACGCCTTCGAGCAGCGTCATTTCTTCTTGCGCGGGGAATTTATAGGCAATTGCCCAGCGGGGAGATTTGGCCACAAACCCTAAGGTTTGCTGCTGGGCGATATCGTTCACCTTCATTACCACACCATCGATTTCAAAGGGTAAATCGCTGCGGCGAGTCAATATATCTTGATAGTAGGCAAACACTTGGCTGAGTTCGTCGCAGACTTTAATCTCGCTACTGACTGGTAGCCCCCAAGATTTAAGTTGCTGCAATTGCTCGTAATGCGTCTTAGCTAACTCGTGGGAAGTCGGCTCCACCACACCTAAGGCGTAGGCATAAAAAGACAGCGCCCGTGACGCGGTAATTTTACTGTCGAGCTGACGTAAGCTGCCCGCTGCCGCATTACGCGGATTCACAAACAGTTTTTCATCCTTTAAGCGTGCACGCTCATTTAGCGCCTCAAATGCCGCCTTGGGCATAAAGGCTTCGCCGCGCACTTCAACCAATTCGGGATAGTTGTCACCACGCAGTTTGAGCGGAATCGACTTAATGGTTTTAACGTTTTCGGTAATATCTTCGCCCACAGTGCCATCGCCCCGGGTCGCGGCGCGCTCAAGCACCCCATTGCGATACAAAATACTCACCGCTAGACCATCGAGCTTAGGCTCACAGCAAAAACTCACTTGGCCAACTCTGTCGCTAACACGCTTATGAAATGCGCTAAAGTCCGCCTCATCGAAGGCATTATCAAGACTTAACATGGGTTTAAGATGAGTAATTTGTTCAAACTTTGCCAGCGCCATACCGCCCACTCTTTGGGTGGGCGAGTCGGCAGCAACAAACTGAGGATACTCGGCCTCAAGCTGTTTCAACTGCTGCATTAACCTGTCGTATTCTGAGTCAGTAATGCTTGGCGCATCATCGACATAATAACGAATATTGTGTTCATTCAGAGATTGGCAGAGCGCCTGCATCAATGGCTGCGCATTTTCCGACGTAACAGCTTGTGAAAGCAGTTCAGATAGGCGTTTATCGAGTTGAATGTCTTGCATATTCATTATCCAGAATTCTTAAGCATCAAAAAGTTGCAAAAAATGAGGCCGCATTTAGCGGCCCCATCTGTCCATCACCGCGGTCTCGCGGCGGTGCATTAAGCGTTTGCGCGAATGCGGTGTAAATAATCTTGCTTAGTAAACTCGCCCCAAGGTTGACGCTGACCATCGAGCACAACCGCGTCGATATCATCCGCCAATTGGCGCGCCGAGTTAAGCATGATAGAGAAATTCATTAGCGCATCACCGTAGCAAGGTAAAGTCATAAAGAATACCACGCCTTGGGTGCTGAATTGCTCCATATTGTCTGGGTCAAAAACACCAGGTTTTACCATATTAGCAATGGAGAACAACACCTTACCATTACCGGCATTATCCACATGACGATGGAAAATATTCATATCGCCATATTTAAAATTAAGGGTTAAAAAGCAAGGTAATAATTCGGCACCATTAAGTTGCTGGCCTTCTTTCGCCACCACGTGCAGTACGAGTACATCACGTGGTTCACCTAAATCATCATCGGCCTGTTCAACGGCTTTAGGTTGCTCTTCTTCATACGCCTCTTCATCATCAAACAACGCGGTTTGGGTAGGCATTTGCACTTGGGAACGTTGCTCTTCAGCCGCCTTTTGCGCCACTATCGCCGCATGGGATTGGCCAACGTGAGCTTGATTTAAATGCGCTGTATGGCTTTGCAATACTGGCTCTTGGCGCGATGCTTTAGGACCGCGGTGTTGCTCTTTCACACTCGGTGATTGCAAATTAAAGTCGGGCTGCGCCATGCTTGGTTCTTGCTTAAACAGTGGTTTAGGTTCAACTTGAACGGGTTCCACTGGTTGCGGTTGTACTTTGGCTTCTTGCTTTAAATAAGGGTTAAACGCAGGTGCCTCTGGGGTATGAGCTTCATTCGCTTTACGAACTCTGACGGCGCCAATACCATCGGCGTCGAAACCATCGGCATCGATACGCTTGGGGGCAGCCTCGCCACGCTCTGCCTGCTTTTTATAGAAATTGCCCATCGGACTATCTTTCAATGACTTAGGCTGTTGTCTTCTGATAGACCAAAATCCATGCACCAGCACAGCAACTATGGCTATGGCGCCTAAAACGAACAAAACTAGTTGCAAATCTTCCATTGGTTACCCTGTCTTTCTTCTAGTTATCACGCGTCGGCCATCGCCACCGCTTGCTCTAAATCTACTGCGACTATACGGGATACACCCGGCTCATGCATAGTCACACCGATAAGTTGATCAGCCATCTCCATCGTAATTTTGTTATGGCTGATATAGATAAACTGTACGCTCTGCGACATCTCCTTCAATAATCGGCAGAAACGTTCTACGTTGGCATCGTCTAAGGGCGCATCCACTTCGTCTAACATACAGAAGGGAGCTGGATTCAACCTGAAAATAGCGAATACCAATGATAAAGCCGTTAGGGCTTTTTCACCACCGGAAAGAAGATGGATTGTGCTGTTCTTCTTACCTGGCGGCTGGGCCATGATGGTCACGCCCGTTTCTAATAAATCGTCTTCCGTTAGCGCAAGGTAAGCACGCCCGCCACCAAACACCTTGGGGAACAATCGCCCTAAATCCTCGTTGACCGCATCAAATGTGGCTTTAAAGCGGGTGCGGGTCTCCTTGTCGATTTTACGAATGGCTTCTTCTAGTGTTGCAAGCCCTTTATTGAGATCTTCATCTTGATGATCCAAATAGGATTTTCGCTCACTTTGTTGCTCAAATTCTTCGATCGCCGCGAGGTTTATTGCACCTAAGCGGATAATTTTTTGCCGGATCTGATCCAAATCACGCTGCCACTTGTCTGGCTGACCATCGCTAGGCAGCGAATCAATCACCTGAGCAAGCACAATTTGCTGTTCCGCCAGGGCTGCCAACTGGCTGTCAGCCTGCCCTTTTAATCCCTCACGACGTAACTTTAACGTGCTGAGGCTTTGAGTCAAGCCCTCAAGCTTACCAAGCTCTTGTTTTTGCTTTAATCCTATACTGTTTAACGTTTCAGTGAGCGAACTTTGTTGTGCCCTGAGCGTTTTAAGTGCCTGTTGCTGACTTTGTTGCTGATTGAGTAGCTGCGCCAGTTGTTCACTCAGCTTTGCCGTTTGCTGATCACCCTGCTGTGCGACAACACTGGCAAGTTGGGCTGACAGTGTTTCCTGTGAGTGGACTAATTCACTGACACGGACCCGCTGTAATTCAATTTGTTCTGTGCTCACCGCTATCCGAGTGGTGACCGATTGCAGACTGGCATTGAGGCTCGCTAAGCGGCGCTCGGCATCGCTAATTTGTGCCTTTAGCGCTTGGTGACGGGCTAAATCCCCTTGGGCTTCAAGGCTTTGTTGTTGCTGTTTCTCAAGGCTTAACGCTAGCGCCTCCGCCAATTCATCCTCTTGTTCCGAAAGCAGCACTAACTGCTCAGCCAGCTCGGCTAACTCATTGCGCGTTCGCGCAACGGTTTCTGCTAGTTGTCCCCGTTTCACTTCGCGCTGCTTGGCCTGGGCCTCTGCGTTATTAAGCTGGGTAGATTTGGTGGCTTTATCGAGCTGTAATTGGTGTAAGCGTTTGATACCTTGGCTTAAGCTGTCACGCACTTGGGTTAATTGCTGCGCCAACGCATCGAGCTTTGACTGCTGTATTACCCGCGCCTGCTCACACTCATTAATCGCTTCGCTTAATTGAGTTTGTTCTTTACTCAGTTGCACTAACGATTGGCTATTGTCTTGTTTGGCAATCAAAAAACCTTTGCCAAGCAGATAACCATCAGCGGTCACAATTCGCTCATCGGCCGCCAAGCTCGCCACTTGTGCTTGTGCGCTGGCCAGATTATCGGCCCATTTAAGTCCCTTAAGCCAAGGGGCAAGGTTCAATTTTGTCCCTAAGATGGGAGAACCATCGAGATGCGCATCCGCCGCCAAGGCTGCATCGGCATAAAACCCTATCTCATTGGCGTCAACGCCCACGGGCAGCGTCATTAATCCCTGCAGCGCCAGCTCTGCCGCGGCTTCCCAGCCGTTTTCCACTTGAATGCTTTGCCACAGCTGCGGCTTATCACTTAACTCTTCTTGTTTTGCCAGCCATTGTTCAACCAGTTCGAAGCGCGCCCGCATCGAAGTTAAACGCTGCGATAACTGCTCAAACTCACCTCGCGCAACATCTAACGCGTGAGTATCGGTAGCCAGAGTGGATTCAAACTCTTGATTAATTTCAACTTGTTCAGCTAATGCTTGCTCTAACTGGGTAATCTCGTCATTGAGTGATGCGCTGTTATCTTCAAGGGCATGCTCATTGAGTGAGGCTAACTCTTGCTGTTGTTCTTGGTGTAACTGGGTTTTATGGGCATTTAATTGCTGCTGATGCGTCAGTTTGCTGCGGTGTAATTCTAATTGCAGCTTATGCTGAGCGGTTGTCGCCGTCAGCACTCTGGCGCTTTCACTTTGCGCCTCACTGCGCGAAACACTCATCTCCCACTGGGCTTGCAGCTCATCGAGCATTTCTTGCTGCAACTCATGTTGCGGCGCAAGTTGGCTAAGCTCTAGCTCAAGCGCTTGAAAACTAGCTTGATAAGCGGCTAATTTGGCTTGGTTTTGGGTGATTTGCTCGCTCAATTGCTCGAGCTGAGTATGTAGCTGGGCGTCGCGCTGCTTTTGGCTCTGCAACTGTTGCTCAAGCTTTGCGATTTCAGTACCCGTTAGATAATAGGCTTCGACCGCCTGCTGCTCTTGCTCGGCTAACTGTGAAAGCGTAACTTGCAGCTCAGTGCTTTCTAACTCACTCGTTTGCGCTAAGGATTGCGCTGCCGCTTGTTGCAGCTCAAGCGAGCTAATCTGCTCCGATAAACTCGCCATCTGGCTTTGCAGCTCTTGGTAGCGCATCACCAGCAATTCAGCATGGGTTTTACGCTCAGCCTGCTTTAGCTCGCGATATTGTGTTGCGGCTTTTGCCTGCTGACTGAGCTTTTCCAGTTGTTTGGCTAACTCACTGCGAATATCCCCTAAACGCTCTAAGTTTTCACGGGTGTGACGAATACGATTTTCCGTTTCACGCCGCCGTTCTTTATAGCGAGAAATCCCCGCCGCCTCTTCGATAAAAGTACGTAAGTCTTGGGGTTTAGATTCGATTAAACGTGAAATCGTGCCCTGCTCGATAATGGCGTAACTGCGCGGCCCAAGCCCGGTGCCCATAAATAGATCGGTGATGTCTTTGCGGCGACACTTTTGGCCGTTGAGAAAATACCAAGACTCGCCGTCACGGCTCACCTGACGCTTGACCGAGATTTCTTCATAACTGGCATATTGGCCCGCAAGGCGGCCCTCTTTATTTTCAAACACCAGTTCAACGCCTGCCACAGACACAGGTTTACGGGCGCTGGAGCCGTTAAAAATCACGTCACTCATGGAGTCGCCGCGCAAATGTTTGGCCGAGCTTTCGCCTAGCACCCAACGCACGGCGTCAATCACGTTCGATTTACCGCAGCCATTAGGGCCAATAATGGCGCTTAATGCCTGTAAAAACGGAATTTTGGTGGGATCGACAAACGACTTAAAGCCGGCAAGTTTTATTTGTTTTAATCTCATAGTGCCAGTTAGCGTGTCTCAGTTTAAAAAGCCATCAGGGCGATGGCAGATATCGGTGCAGGCCAATATTAGCCCGAGTCGTGTCATAGAATTCTGAGGCCAACTTTAACAAAGCAAGCCGCATTTTGTAACGCTTTTTATTGAATTCATGCGGCTTTTAGCTTGTCATCTCGCGACGAGTTGATCACAATCGCAGTTATCTGTCTCCCGCGCTGTATCTCAACTTTTTGGAATGACGATATGACACAGAAATTTCCCTCGCCCTCACAGGCTAAAAGTGGTGTGAATTATTTTCTCGATGGCTTTGGTTTGATCACACGTAAAGGTCTTCGTACTTTTGTATTTATTCCTTTAATGATTAACCTGTTACTGTTTGCCGCCGTGATTTATGTGGCTGTCGGTCAGCTCGATCTGCTCTTTACTTGGATGAATGCCCAGCTCCCCGAATACTTAAGCTGGCTTAACTTTCTGCTCTGGCCGCTGGCGGTTGTCACTATGTTGGTGATGCTAGCCTTTGTGTTCAGCTCAGTGATGAACTGGCTAGCCGCGCCTTTTAATGGCTTACTGGCCGAAAAGGTTGAACAACTATTAACCGGCAAACCCATGCATACCGGTTCAGGCATGGACTTAGTCAAAGACTTACCGCGCATTCTTGGCCGTGAATGGATCAAACTTAAATACTATCTGCCCCGTGCATTGGTATTTTTACTGCTATTTTTAGTGCCAATGGTCGGGCAAACCTTGGCGCCTATTCTGTGGTTTTTATTCAGTGCTTGGATGATGGCGATTCAATACTGCGACTATCCCTTCGATAACCACAAGGTGAGCTTCAAGGATATGCGCTTTGCACTGAATCAAACCCGCGGCACCAGTTTCAGCTTTGGCGCAACAGTGACACTGTTTTCGATGATCCCTGTGGTGAACTTTATTGTGATGCCTGTGGCTATTTGTGGTGCCACCGCCATGTGGGTCGATAAGTACCGTGAAGCCTACCGTAATCCTGTGGTCGCACCTGAATAATCATCCTTATCGCACTGGATGCATGCCATCCAGTGCGCTTTTGCTCTAACTCAATCCAATTTAAATACAATCCTTGTAACAATTACTCATTCTTGTTAACTCAAAACTTCTGGCACACTGCGCGTAATTTATGGATTATTTTGGGCCCTGTTGTTGAAGACGTTTCTCCCCTTTCTGCTATCGAGCATGATGTTTCTGAGCTTACCGAGTCAAGCCGGCTCAGTTAGCCAATTTCAGTTAACAATTCCAACCTTAACTGATGCCGCCGAGATTGATGGTGAATTTGATGAGGCAGTGTGGCAGCACGCGGCGCTGGCCGAGTTACGCTATGAGACTCAGCCCGGAGAAAACACTGCCGTTCCGGTTTATACCGAGGCCAGAATCTACGCCACCCAAACCAGCCTATTTGTGGCCTTTATCGCCAAAGACAGTCAACCTCAACGCATTCGTGCCACTCTCAAGGACAGGGATAATCTCTGGGGTGATGATCTGGTGGGGATCAAACTCGATACCCTCAATAACGCACGCTTGGCCTATCAGTTTTTTATCAACCCGCTGGGCGTGCAACTAGACTCGATAGAGAATGAACTCACGGGCGAAGAGAGCGAAGCATGGGATGGCATTTGGAAAACCGCTGGTAAAATCACCGCCAATGGCTATCAGGTGGAAGTCGAGCTGCCATTACGGCTATTCAACTTTGACGATAAAAAGCCTATTCAAGACTGGGGATTTGAGCTTATTCGCTACTATCCACGTAATGAAAACCATCGTCTCTCCACCCATAAAATTGACCGCAACATCAGTTGCCAGCTCTGTCAGCTCGGTGTCGCCACAGGTTTAGCCTCCGCCAAGCAAGGGCAAGATCTGCAAATTACTCCCGCTTTTGTAGCAACTCGCAATGAACATAAAACTGCACATGGTTGGCAAACAGATACGGACTATGAACCGGGGTTTGATTTACGCTGGGGAATGAATGCCCGCACCTTGTTGAATGCAACCATTAACCCCGATTTCTCTCAAGTCGAATCCGATGCGGGTCAGCTCGATATTAACAGTACTTTCGCATTGTTTTACGACGAAAAACGCCCCTTCTTCCTCGATAATAAAGACTACTTCGATACCCAAGTGAATCTGCTACATACCCGCAATATCGTATCGCCGGATTACGGACTCAAACTCACCAGCCAAACCGAGCAACACACCTGGGCACTGCTGGCCGCCAATGACAGCCAAGCCACCTTTTTAATGCCGGGTAATTTAAGTTCAGAGGTCGCCTCATTAGCAGAGGAAAGCCTCAATCTGGCTGCGCGTTACCGCTTCGATATGGATAAAACCTTTTCCTTTGGGGGTCTTATCACGGCAAAGAGCAGTGCCGACAATCAACTGACTGAATTTGCTGCACAAACCGATGATAATAATGATTACCACAATTATGTGATAAGTTTAGATGCCAAATACCAGCCTACTGAGCAAGATATACTTACTGCTCAGGTCGCCCATTCCCAGACACGTTACCCCACAGCCCTGTACCAACAATTTTGTGGCAATGTGGAGGGAGAACTCACAGAAGGGCTACTCTGCGGTCAAACACCCTTAAACTGTGAATTTGGCCTATGCCAAGTGAATGAACAAGTATTACGTAGCCAATCAGATGAAGATTTTAGTGGCGCCTTGTATCAACTTACCTATGAACACAATGCCCGCGATTGGTTTGCCTACAGCGAATATCACGATGTTTCCCCTCATTTTCGTGCCGATTTGGGCTTTGTAGAGAAAATTGACTATCGCACCTTTATGGCTGGCGGTGGCTTAATTTGGTATCCGCAAGTGGTGTTTAACAAGATAAAATTTGGCGGTGACTGGGATATCACCCACAATCAAGCGGGAGAACAGCTCGAGCAAGAATTTGAGATCTTTTGGGAAATGTATGGCGCACTACAAAGTGAATTGTCCTTTGGGGTAGAAACCCGTGAGCGGGTCGGACCACGCCATAATACAGCGCAACTCGCCGTAATAGGTAACAGCAATCAATATGAGGAAACTCAAGGCTGGCTTTACGGAGCCATTACGCCGATTTCAGCCCTCAGCCTTGAGCTGGAGATCCATTACGGCGATGAGATTGATTTTCTCAATGATAGATTAGGCACAAAGACCTTAATCAATCCAATATTGAACTGGAAAATCGCCAACGGTTTATCGGTGGAGATTTCTCATCTTTATCAACATATGGAGGTCGAGCAGGATAAACTCTTTACCGCAAACCTTTCGGATGTGCGCCTGCACTGGCAACTGAGTCTGCACAGCTTTATTCGCCTATCGAGCATTTACACCCAAATCGAGCGTAATCTTACGCAGTATTTGTATTCGTCGCCCGATAGCGAAGCGGCGCACTTAGGCAATGAAATCCTCTACGGCTACAAACTTAATCCCCAGAGCGTGTTCTATTTGGGCTATTCCGACAGTTTAACCTCGGATGATGAACTCACGCGGCTCACTCGGGACGAGAAGACCTATTTTATGAAGCTAAGCTACGCCTGGTTGCTCTAGGCAGAAAGGTTTAGCATAAAGCCCACAACAAGGCTTGTGGGCTTAAATCAGAATTCTAGCTAAGACTCATGGATCCCCAATAAGCTTGGGCTGGGAAGCGCAATCCCCATTGCGGTGAGCTCCACTCCCCAATGCCGCAGCAGCGCAAGATACGCCTGTTCAAAGGGATAGCGTGGCCGCGGGAATGCCCACGTTGAAGGAAAACACCATTCCTCCTCGCTCTCATCAATCGCTAAATAGGCGGCAAAATCATGCTTTGCCTCACTCAGCGCAGCGATTAGATTCGTCGCCATCGCGACCCTGTGGGCAGAGGTAAATCCCAACTGCTCACCAAACTCATCAAATACATAAGCATCGTACAGCGCTTGCAGCTGCGCGGGATCTAAAGGATCGTAACGATTGAGTGTTTCCCCGAGCGTTTCCTCGCGGTCATAACAATTAAAGGCGCCAAGAAACCAGCCAGGATTGGGATGGAACGGAATATCCGAATCAGGGTAAAGAAGCGTCATGGTGACAGGTTCTCGTACTGCAACTGAGGCTTTAAAAAACTGTTTTTAAGGCTGTTAACTGCCTTGTCTGATTAAAAGCATTTTCGGTTAAGGTACGGCATCAAGCCGTTTAACCCAATGTGCTGATATAAAAGCAAAAGCCCCATTGCTGGCAATGGGGCTTTTGTCGATTTAGCGTTTTTGCAAAATCACACTACCGATGGAGTAACCCGCACCAAAAGAGCTTAATAGCCCTAAATCGCCCGCATTAAAGTCAGCGGAATATTTATGGAAGGCAATCACAGAGCCTGCGGAGGCGGTATTGGCATACTCATCGAGCACCACGGGCGCCTGATCGGGCGTCACCTCATCCCCTAGCAGTTTTTTCACCACAAACAGGTTCATATTGATGTTGGCTTGATGCAACCACAAACGCTTAAAGGACTGCGGCGTGAGGGATTGCTCGGCCAGATGCTCATCTAAATGCTGATAAATCATCGGCAACAGTTCTTTAAAGACTTTGCGTCCTTGTTGGTGGAATAGCTTATCTGCCTGATGCGCCGAACTTGGATCGCAGCGATTGAGAAAGCCAAAATTACTGCGAATATTGTTCGAGTAGTCGGTAAAACAACGGCTTGAAACAATGTTAAAGCCTTTACTCGCGGCCACTAGGCTTTGCTCTTCAAGCACCATAGCGGTCGCGACATCCCCGAAGATAAAGTGACTGTCACGGTCACGGTAATTCACTTGCGCCGAACAAATTTCGGGATTAATCACTAACACCCGTGAAGCCGAGCCCGTCGCAATCGCATTGGCAGCGGCCACAATGGCAAAGGTGGCCGAAGAACAGGCAACCTGCATATCGTAACCATAGCCACGGGTACCGAGTGCCCGCTGGATTTCAATCGCCATCGCCGGGTAAGCGCGCTGCGTATAAGCACAGGCAACAATCACTAAATCGATTTGCTCGGCCTTCACGTCCGCTTGTTTCAGTGCCATCAATGCCGCCTCAACCCCAATTTCGGCCTGCATGGATAACTCGTCACTGCTGCGCTCAGGGATAAGCGGCATCATGATTTCAGGATCGAGAATACCGTCTTTAACCATCACATATCTGTGCTTGATGCCCGAGGCTTTCTCGATAAACTCACTGGAAGAATAAGACAGCGGCGCGACATGGCCCTGCTCAATTAATCCAGCATTTTCAAGGTTAAACATATCGACATAGGCGTTGAAGCTCTCCACCAAAGCTTCATTTGAAATACTGTGTGGCGGCGTAAATAAACCGCTGCCAGAAATAACGACCTGTTTCATAGGTGCTCCGAACGGGTGCTTGTTGTAAGGTGAGCAGACGTCGCATTATTCTGTGTTGGCACGGCGGCTAATGCGTGTTCAGCCTGCGCCTGTTGCTGCTCTAATTGTTGCTTTTTATGCATTTGCGCTAAGTCTATCACGACTGTGGAAGATATTTTATCTTGGATCCCCTGCCGATTGGCATCCCAAAAAATCTGGATAAAGCCAAGTAAGCCTGTCGTAAAGCCCGCCGCATAGCCACCATAACGGCCAAAAGCGGTCCAAAGGCTGATTTTAGCGCCATCAAGTTGAATAACGCGAATACCTAATAGTTTTTTACCTAAGGTCTGACCATCAAATTTGGCGGTAAACACGGTAAAGTAAAATGCCGCCCAACCAAACCCTAAGCCCATATCGCTCATAAAGCCTTTAATCCACGCCAGCACACTGCGGGTATCACTTTCCTCCTCATCGGCGTTTTCGGTGTTGTTACTTTCCGTTTGACGCACGGAATTAAGATCTTCATCTGCGGCTTGTTTATCGGTATGCGCGTTAGCTAATCCATCGGCTTGTGGTTCAGACACTGGGTTCGCCCTACGTTCAAGCTTGTCATCAAGCAAATGACTTGGCTTTGGTGATTGTGATGGTGTTGTTGAATCCGTGGCTGAATCGAGAGTGACTTCAAACACTTTCACCTCGGGCCAGAGAGTGCCCGCCATGATTTCATCACGTAACTGCGTTTTATCAGCCTCGGATAAATCCGTGCTAGCTAAAGTATCTAATACCATATCGCGGCGCTCAGGTGCCGACATGCCCTCAATGGGTACATTTTCCAGCGTCTGAGTTTCGAGCGTCTGTTGCAAAGAACGGATTTGTTCACGGGCACAATCCGTATTTTCACAGAGTCCGAGGGAGACAAGGCCAGGAATCGCCTTAACAACAGTCTTACTATCCTGGGGCGCGGAGACCTTGTCGCGGGTGGATTGATTGGATTGATGCAAATCCCACAAATTCCCCGCCGAGCTAAAGAGCATTAACCCTAGCATGGCGGCATAGAGGCCCCATTTGAGAAAGCGGCCAAACTGGCGGCTACGTTTTTCGATATAAATAATCCCCACCACCAGCAGAACAAACAGCCAATCCATTTGCTCGGCTAAAATAGTGATAAATAAACCATCGATTAATATCGCTAGAGCCCGCTTAAATGGTGTTGCTAACGGGGTATAAAGTACCGATTCGGCAATAGTAAATGCCTTAGGGGTGACCATAGTTCTAGGATCTTTACCCACATCTGTTTGTTGTTGCTTCATAATGGTTGAAATCCGATTCCGATAAGCGCTTTTATCACCAAAACATCAAATGACTGTTCTCGTTCTATTGCAATTTTTATTGATGTTAGCAAGAGGTTAACACAGTTAAACCCACGACCAATCGGGCTTTGCGAATAACAGTGACATCTTTAATAACTAAATAGAATAAAGAAGAACAAACAATCACTTCTAAATACGCCACAGGCGATTATGATTCAATAGTGCAAACATAGGAGCAAGCAATCCATGAGCAAAATTTTCGAAGACAATTCATATACTATTGGCAACACCCCGTTAGTGCGTTTAAACCGCGTAAGCCAAGGTAAAGTGCTCGCAAAAGTCGAAGCACGTAATCCAAGTTTCAGTGTCAAATGCCGTATCGGTGCCAATATGATTTGGGATGCCGAGAAAAAAGGCCTGCTCACCAAAGATCATGAACTGATTGAGCCTACCTCAGGTAACACCGGGATTGCCTTAGCTTATGTAGCCGCCGCCCGTGGTTACAAGCTGACGTTAACGATGCCAAACACTATGAGCCTAGAGCGTCGTAAGCTGCTTAAAGCTTTAGGCGCAAATCTTGTGCTGACTGAAGGCGCAAAAGGCATGAAAGGTGCGATTGATAAAGCGGAAGAAATCCGTCAATCAGCGCCTGAAAAATACATTATGCTGCAGCAGTTTAATAACCCTGCTAACCCAGAAATCCATGAAAAAACCACAGGTCCTGAGATCTGGAACGATACCGATGGTGCTGTGGATGTGTTTGTTGCGGGTGTTGGTACTGGTGGAACTATCACTGGCGTGAGCCGTTACCTGAAGAAAGTTGCAGGCAAAGCCATCACTTCTGTCGCGGTAGAACCCGCAGATTCACCAGTTATCACCCAAACCTTAGCGGGATTACCCGTACAACCTGGTCCACACAAAATTCAAGGTATTGGCGCTGGTTTTATTCCAGGTAACTTAGATCTTGAGTTAATCGACCGCGTTGAAACCGTCACTAACGATGAAGCTATCGACATGGCCCGTCGCTTGATGCAAGAAGAAGGCATTTTAGTCGGTATTTCTTCGGGCGCAGCAGTGGTTGCTGCTAACCGTATCGCTGCCCTGCCTGAGTTTGCGGATAAAAACATTGTGGTTATCCTGCCTTCAGCTGCCGAGCGTTACTTATCATCAGTATTGTTCCAAGGCCAATTTGGCGACGAAGAAAATATTCAGTAATCTCATCACTTGTTGATAAAAATACCCAGCTCCGTCTGGGTATTTTTATGCCTGCCAGTTAATTCTTGCCATGCATATCTCTTTCGAACGAATATTTTTTCTATCAAGAGCCTGATTTATTGGTGAAATTGGACACAGTTCATAGTTTTTCCGTGCAATGCTAGCTTTAACAATTCAGTCCGCTATAAATAGCCCTCTCCAAGATTAACGTCAGTCTTTTATGTCTTTCTACCAAAATCCAAAAGCGTTAAGCGCCTTTGATGCTAAGTTTGAGGCACAGAAAATTGCCTTTGGACCCGTGAGTTTTCAGGTCGCGCATTGTTTACTCAAATTTGAAGTGCTAGCCACTATTGATAAGGCTGGTGAGCAAGGGGTGACCTTAGCGAAATTAGCCCAAACGAACCTGTTGAGTGAATACGCCCTTGGGGTGTTATTGGATATGGGACTAAGCATGGGGCTGGTATGGCTTAACGAAGACGCCTATGTCCTCGATAAAACAGGTCATTTTTTACTGCATGATGATATGGCAGCAATCAACCTCAACTTTGTGCAGGATGTATGTTATCAGGGATTATTTACGCTGGATAAGGCGCTACTCACTGGTAAACCCGCGGGGCTGAGTGTATTTGGTGACTGGCAAACTATCTATCCCGCATTGAAAGATCTGCCTCACGCCGCAAAAGAGAGTTGGTTTGCATTTGATCATTATTATTCTGATCATGCTTTTCCGCAGCTTTTACCCTTAGTCTTTGCCCATAGTCCAAAACACTTAGTCGATATTGGTGGTAACACCGGAAAGTGGGCTCTAAGCTGCTGCAAATTCGATCCTAAGGTTGAAGTGACCCTGATGGACTTTCCAGGGCAATTAGCCATTGCCAAAGAAAATGCTGCAAAACATGGCGTTACCGATAGAGTCCATACCTTTGCCACCGACTTACTCGATGAGTCGCGCCCTTTTATTGAAGGTGCTGATACCTATTGGATGAGTCAGTTTCTTGACTGCTTCTCTAAGGCGCAAATCTTGAGCATTTTGCAACGCACCGCAAATGCGATGACAGCCAATAGTCAGTTGTTTATTGTCGAAACCTTCTGGGATAGACAGCCTTCTGCCGCCTCGGCCTATTGTGTTAACGCCACGAGCTTGTACTTCACCGCAATGGCCAATGGCAATAGTCGAATGTACCACTCTAAGGACTTGATGGCCTTGCTGCATCAAGCAGGTTTATACGTCGATGAGGATACTGACAATATTGGGCTTGGGCATACTTTGCTTCGTTGTAAACGAAAACCTTGCTAGTTAATAAAAACTGAATCAATGGATAAAATTAATCAATTTTATTTATTAACACCTTAGTCATACACTGACATTAACAAATAGATACATCGAATTAATGTCAGTGTTGAGAGGTAAGTAATATGACTTCAAAGCGTAAACGTTGGACCGCACAGGCCGCAAAATTACCTAGCCCTATGGGCGGACTCGCACTCGCAATCGCAAGCTTAGGGTGGACTTGGGAAAGTGTAATGCCTTCACTGAATGGCTGGGGTCAATTAATTGGTGCAATTATTGCCTCAGCACTGTTACTAATGCTAGCCGGTAAGTTTTTGCTGCATCCTACAGTGCTCAAAAATGAACTTAGCCATCCCGTCGTCGGCAGCGTAATACCGACTTTTGCCATGGCATTAATGGTAGTGTCTAACCTGCTCGGTCACTATTTTCCCCATGCGGGATTAGCCCTTTGGTTAGCCGCCATTGCGATTCATATCGTATTTTTAGGCGCCTTTATCTACTATCGTGCTATCGACTTCAAACTCGAACATATGGTGCCTAGCTGGTTTGTGCCACCCATTGGCATCATAGTGGCTGCTGTGTCTTTCCCCAGCAATGGTGAACCTTGGTTAGTTAACACCATTTTAGCCTTCGGTATGATCGCCTATTTAGTCATGCTGCCACTGATGCTCTATCGCTTGATCTTTTGTCAAGCGATTCCTGACGCAGCTAAGCCCACTATTGCCATCCTTGCTGCTCCCGCAAGTTTATCCCTTGCAGGCTATTTAACGGTTTGTGAGCAACCATCAATCGCCTTAGTCGCCTTATTGGCAAGTATTGCCATCTTAATGACAGCGGTTATCTACCTTGCTTTTTTCCATTTACTTAAATTGCCCTTTAGCCCTGGTTATGCAGCCTTTACTTTCCCCATGGTGATCGGTGCTACTGCACTCTTTAAAACCGCTCACTGGCTTGAGCAATTTAGTCAAATGACCGATCTCACTCAATGGGTAAGGTTGTTGGCAGATTTTGAACTCGGTGTAGCCACTGTCGTCGTTGCCTACGTCGCTCTTCGGTATTTGACTCATTATCTACCCAACCCAATGGCCAATATTGACACAACTATAGTTGAACTTAAGTAATAGGCATAAAATACGGTAAGTGTATTTGACTACTTAACGTACTAAATAAAAATTTAATAACACTACATACAGAATAAAATAAGGAGTGAATTTATATTCACTCCTTTTCAAATTAAAATCCACACCATCAATTCACTCACAAAACTTTAGACTGACAAAGTAAAAAGAACTCTCAAAAATTTAATAAAGGCTATAACAGCTTTATAAAACCATTCTTAAATCCTTTCGTTAAGATATTTTCAACATTAAACATTCAAAAATACCGCATAAAAATCTGTATATTTAATATTGCTTAAATTTAAATCTACACATACTGAAAAAGTATGATTATTTTTTTATTACAAATGCTTTCAATTTTTACAAATAAAAAACAAATTAACAAACAAAAATAAACAAAAGCCATGTTTTCATTAGCAAAAAAGATTAAACGCACCCTAAGCCAGTAATCAACCAATAAAAAACAACTCAAGAGAAACATTTTTGCAACAAAACACCTTTACACATCGTAACCAACATCAATATCAACTGTTGCACTTGTTATTTTCTTGTGGTTATATCTGGAGCCTAATTAAATGGGTACTTATTTCATATAACGTTCCGTATTTAATTAAAATAACAACTAAACAAATAACAAGTGTTAAGGGAGAATGATATGCGCGCTAATTCAACATTAGCCAAAGCGGTTCGCTTTGCGTTAATTGGTGGTGCTACAACAGTTGCTTTATCTAAATAGCTGATCCGAATACTGCTACATTTTCGCCGTGCCATGCCCACTGCCAGGAAATGGGGAAACGGTTCCCATAAAATGCCATACCATGCCAAGCAGTTCCCGTATGTTCCTGCAAGCGTGATTGCGGGTTACCGTTTCATGCAGTGCGAGCCATAAGCGTTCTATCTTGTTGACCCACGGCGAGTATACCGGCTGAAATAGTAATCTGAATTTGGGATTATGCTTGAGCCAAGCTACGGTCTTACGGCTCTTATGAATAATGTAATTGTCCAGGATGAGCGTGATGGTTTTGGCTTTGCGGTAATGACGCTTAAGCTTCTCCAACATGGCAATAAACAGCTCTGACGCTTTGCTATCGTGGCTTACATAAAGCACTTTCCCGGTGCTGGCATGCAGGGCTCCAGCTATGTAATGCTTACGGTTGTTGCCTGGGGTGACAACGCGTTTTTGTTGTCCTTTTGGCATCCAATCTGCCCCGATTTTTGGGTTCAAGTCGATGTCTACTTCATCTTCATAGAAAACCGGATGCTCGACGCAACACTGCTCAAGTGCCTGATTTATCGCGGCCATTTTCTCCTCTTTGTGTGGGTCTTTGATACGCAATGTCGGAGCCGAGCGGCGCCAGACCATTCCTGCTTTGGGTAGTAATCGGCGGACGGTGGATGCAGCGATGCTGAGCTTAAGCTGTGCATTAATCACCATGGCAAGCAGTTCACTGCTCCAGCGGCTACGTTGGTAACCAAAGTCCTGTGGGCATAGCTGAATAAGCAAAGATAGACAGAGCAATATGGGGTCTATGGGCAAGCTTGCCGGCCGTCCCAGCTGCAGAGATTTAAGCCCATCAACGCCGCTTTCGGTATACCAGCCTAACCAACGACCAATACTGGAGCGTGCTGCACCAGTAGCATGATGAACGTCAGTAATCGACAGCCCTTGATGCAGCATCAGCATAGCGATAAGACGTCGAGCGAAGTGTTTATCCTTGGTTTTATGGATCAATTTCTGTAGTTGTTTGCGCTCTGCGCGACAAAGTGGTGGTAAGATGGCCATTCTCAGTCCTCGGCGAGTGGTGGGTTTGTTTGGCGATAGATCAGATCGCTCAAACAGGACTGAGTTCCCTTCCTTTGATCTACTATTTGGAACAGCTATTTAGTATGGCTGTTTACGCTGAAGAAGGAGATAACGCTAAGGTAGAACGCATTGAAGTAACAGGTTCACGTATCCAAAGAACGGATATGGAATCAGCGTTACCAGTAACAGTTTTATCTGCTGAAGATATTGCAAAAACAGGTTTAAGTGATGTTTCTGCTGTTTTAGCACAAATGCCATTTAACACTGCCGGTAGCTTCATTAGCGATGCAGGTAGTTCTGCAAGTAACCATGCTAGCTCAGGTATGCGTGGTTTAGGCTCAAACCGTACGCTAACCTTGATCAACGGTCGCCGTATTGCGCCATCTGCTACATTTGGTGGTGATGCCACTAACCTCAATTTAATTCCAATGGATGCAATTGAACGTATTGAAATTTTACGTGACGGTGCATCAGCAATTTATGGTTCAGATGCTATCGGTGGTGTAATCAACATCATCCTTAAGAAGACTTTCGACGGTTTAGCATTTGATGCCAAATTTGGTAGCCCAACTCAAGGCGGAAGAGATGAAAAGTCGGCTTCTATCACTTTTGGTAATACCAGTGATAAAAGCAGCAGCTTAGTAATCATCGAACACAAGCAATTTGATCCACTGCAAGGTGGCCAACGTCCTCACTTAACCGCTAACTGGGATAAGAAATACGGCCGTAGCGGCTTGTATGCGCCAGAAGGCACATATCGTCCAGTTGAATCTCGTCCAGTGAAAGGCGCAGATGGCACATTCGGCACACCTGTCTATACAGGCTTACAGGTTCCAGGTAAAGATTGTCCAGCCGATCGCATTGTAACCACCAAAGACGGTTCAGCTTGTGGTTTTAACCAGTTTGACGGTACTGACTATCTCCCAGATCAAACAAAAGACTCTGTATTCTCAAATATGACTTACCGTATTACTGATGAATTAGAGTGGTTTGGTCAAGCTATCGTAATGCGTGATAAATCCATCACATCTTCTACTGCGCTGTGGACTCCTAACCTATACATAGCAGCCGATAACCCATTAAACCCAACGTTCGGCACAGCTAATGCGTCAGAAGTTCAAGCTTATCATCGCTTGAAAGGCGTAGCAGACCGTTCAACGGAATTCGACTCAAATGTAGTTGACATAGTAACAGGTTTAAACCTTGAGTTAGATGCAGGCTCTCTGAGCTGGTACGTTCAATACTCAGATCAAATTGTAAACATTGAAACTGACTCTTATGTCTTCGAAGATAAGCTGCAAGAAGCGGTTGATAAAGGTTTGTATAACCCATTCGTTGAAGGTGGCAACGCAACTCAAGCCACTTTAGATACTTTCTTACACACAGCTACTCGTAAAGCAACCTCAAATACAACCGGCACCGGATTGTCATGGGCGGCACTTGCTCCAATTTCCTTACCTGGCGGTGACTTAGGTTATGCTGTTGGTATGGAATACCAAAAAATTGAATACAAAGATTCCCGTGACGCTCAACAAGCAGCAGGTAACGTATTAGGGACTTATGGTGGTGATTCTGCTGGCGATAGAAGCTACAAAGCGGCATTCGTTGAGTTAGAGTTACCAGTTTTAGATCACTTGAACGTGAAGCTCGCAAGCCGTTACGACCAATATAGCTTACCAGATGTTGGTCAGCTTTCTAGCTCTGTAAACGTACGTTACGAAGCCTTAGATAACTTAGTGCTACGTGCATCTTATGGCCAAGGCTTTAGAGCACCGTCACTAGATGACCTGTTAGGCAAACCAGCAACCAGTTACGACAGAGTCACAGATACTACTCTGTGCCAAAGTCTACCACCTGATCAACAAAACGGTAATCCTGCTTGTGAAGATAACCAATATCTGCGTAAGAGTTCAGGTAATAAAGACCTAGATCCAGAGAAATCTGCTCAATACTCTTTCGGCGCAGTGTGGAATATTACTGAGAATATCGATTTTGTTGTTGATTACTACAACATTGAAATCACTGATCAAGTAAGCTACATCGGTGCACAAACTATCGTTGACTTAGAAGCAATTGGTGGCTTAGGTGCCTATGACCCTAAATACATCTATGTTAAACGTAAAGCTGATGGCACTATCGATGAGATTGGTGCAGGCAACATCAACATGGACGGCGTACAAACTTCGGGTCTTGACGTATCTTTCACGTCAAACTTCGATTTAGGGGAAATTGGTACATTTAAGTTTGCAGTTGAAGGTACTTATGCCCTGGAATACACCGAACAAGCAAGCCCAATTGCTAAACGTTATGATGTGTTAGGGACTAAAGGTTATCCGCCACTACGCTTCAACACGACATTTAGCTATGCAATTGATGACTTCTCTGCATCTTTGATTGCTAAGTACATTGATTCTTACGATGGTGAAACGCCACAACAACAAGAAGTTGGCACGAATAAACAAGACTTCTCATCTTTCACCACGTGGGATCTGACACTGAACTACGACTTCGACAGCTACGGTAAAGTCACTGTAGGTGCTCGTAACCTGTTTGATGCAATGCCAACTGTTAACTACAGCTTAGGCTATCCAGGATACGATACAGATACTCATAATATCTTAGGTCGTGTCGTATTTGCAGGATACAAAGTGAAATTCTAATTTCCCTTTAGGAAGATAGGAAACCACAACAAAAACGGCATCCTCGGATGCCGTTTTTTTATCTGCTGTTTAACCAATTAACTGAGTTAACCTTAGCGCCTATTTACCCCGCTGCTTCAGGTTACCCCTAGCGCCTAGCTAAATTCTCGCACCTAGTTAAATCCAAGATAATGCGCGCCAATCACCAGTACGCTTGAGACCAGCATCAGCAGCAGCATAAAGCGCCATACAAATTTCAGCCAGTTACCCCAATCGACGCGGCATACGCCAAGAGTGGCCATCAAAGACGCTGAAGTGGGCACTATGATATTGGTGAGGCCATCGCCTAATTGAAAGGCCAATACCGCCACTTGGCGCGTCACACCAACAATGTCAGAAAGAGGTGCCATCAGTGGCATAGTCAAGGCAGCCTGCCCTGACCCTGAAGTCACAAAAAAGTTGAATACAGATTGAAACAGCAACATAAACCACGCCGAGAGCGCATCAGGCAGATGGCCAATCACCCCGCCAGCACTGTTAAGTACCGTATTTAACACACTCGGTTCAGTCGGTGCACCGCCGCCAAGGAGCAGTAAAATCCCCGAGGCACATCCCACTAAAAGAGCTGGCTCTAACATGGTTTTAGCGCCGTCCTTAAAACTCTGCGCCACCTTGTTAAGCGTCAATCCATTAAGTTTAAACACACAGCCAATGACGCCAGCTACCATACCCATGGTAAAAAACTGACTGGCAATCTCAGGGATAAACCAAGCTTTTACCACTACGCCCCAAATCACCCATACCATAGTGAGCACTAACAATGCTAAAACCAGTATATCGCCAAGATTAAAGCGACTCTCTAATGTCGTATTGGCATGATGCTCTCGAAAATAAGCATCGGACTGAAAACTATGGGATAAACTGGGTTGCTGCTGAATGCGATGGGCGTAACGCATGGTAAAAACAATCCCGAGCAAGGTGAATCCAAGCCACATAGGAAAGCGAAACTCACTGCCTGAAAGAACCGGTATTCCCGCAATACCCTGGGCAATCGCCACACTGAAGGGATTCATCCAAGAACTGGCAAAACCAATTTGAGTCGCCACATAGGTCACCATCACAGTGGTGATGCCGTCATAGCCCAAACGGATCATTAATGGGCAGATGATAATGGCAAAAGCTATGGCCTCTTCTCCCATGCCAAACACAGCGCCACCAAGGGAAAACAGCGTAAATATCACCGGAATAAATAACTTTTCATTGCCACGGGTTTTATCGATTAACTTTAAGATGCCGTTATCTATGGTGCCTGTGGCCATCACCACCCCAAAAGAGCCGCCAATCACCAGCATAAACATGATCACGCCAATCGCACTGCCCCATTTAGATCCTGAAGTTAGGCCCTCAAAGGCGAAGTTAAAAAAGCCAACCCCGCCCTCGCCTTTAAACAATGCCACGGGTTGTAACCTAGGCTCGCCCGCAGCATCCAATTGATAGGCAAAAGAAGTAGGGTCGACCACCGTCCGCGCTTTATCGACACCATCAGCCAGATAATGCACCTCTTGGGTTTGAAACGACCCGATGGGGATAAAGTAAGTCATTAATCCCGCAAGCAATGCCACAAAAAAGATGATCACTAAGGTATCGGGCATTTGAAATGGAGAGGGAGTGTGTGAAGCGGATGATGCCGGAGCAGTCTGAGCTGCCTCTGTTGGCTGATTCGTCGAAGGTGGAGTCGTCATAGATGCGCCATTTTATGTCAAACGGAAAAGGCCGCACTATAAACTAAAGCGCTTTAAATCAGTATATAAAATCTTCATTCACTTGCATGAATATGCAAAATGGTCACATCTATCACAAACAAGTAATCTGCATAAAAAAGCCTTTGCGGTGAAAAAACAAAAAAATGCCCAGTAAAACTGGGCATTTTTTATGAGCCTAAGGCAAATATCACTCAAAGAGAGACTCATAAACCTAAGTGACTTACTCTCTTGATTACTTTCTCTTAATTACTTAGTCCCTTAATGACTTAGTCTCTTGGCTATTTTTCGCCTTTTCAGTGTGCAATGGTGACGCGAAAAAATGAGCCTGATGGGATTTTTGTGGATCGGGTAAGGCAAGTTGTCCTTGCTCAATCCACCAATAGCCGAGGCCAACAATCACGCCGCCGCCGACGATGTTGCCTAAGGTCACAGGAATTAAGTTATTGAATACAAAATTTGTTACGGTTAAATCGGCAAATTGTTCTTGGGTAATACCTAAGGAAGCAAAAAACTCCGGACTTGCCACAGCTTGAATTGTTATCCCAAACGGCACCATAAACAGGTTTGCAATGCTGTGCTCAAAACCGCTACTAACAAACATGGCTACAGGTAGGATCAATAAAATGGCTTTGGTTAGTGATTCGCGACTGGCGAAGGTCATCCAAATACCAAGACATACCAGCATATTACATAAAATACCTAAGCTAAATGCTTGAATCCATGTATGGTGCAGCTTATGTTGTGAGACCTTTAAAGCATTTAGCCCCCAATTTCCGCCATCAAGCTCATATAAGCCCGCAGCCATAATCAAGCCGACCATCAACATGGCGCCGACAAAGTTGCCTAGGTAAACTCGCGTCCAGCATTTGAGTAACTCACTGGTAGTCACTTGTTTTTGCGCCCAAGCCACGCTGCTTAAGACTGAACTAGTGAACAGCTCGCCGCCGCAAATCACGACCAAAATTAACCCTAAGCTAAAGGCGATACCGCCCACAAGACGTACTAAGCCCCATGCACTATCGCCCGCACCCGTGGTGACGGTCAGGTAAAACACAAAGGCTAAAGCAATAAAGGCTCCCGCAAACACCGCTAAACCAAAGGATTGCCAAGGCGCCTTAACCACTTTACTTTTGCCATAGATTTCGGCTTGGTGATAACAACTAAAATGCGAAGAAACCTGCACAGGCTCATAGCCATTTGATGATGTCTGTGGAGCGTTAGCATGTGAGTCTTTCATAACCGTACTCCCAAACCCGATAAACAAACGCGAACTTGCAACATAGGTCTCTCCTACAGCGCCGAGGCGCAGATCAAACCAATCAAAATTTACATTAAGACTTGCTTAAATGATGACTCACTAAAGTCACGCTTTGTAACATACAAATCGTGTTCGCCGTGAAGCAGAGTTTGCCAAAGCGTGATGTTATTCACAGGTAAAATGTAAAATTTTTGAAGAGGCAAACACAAAAGGTTAATTGGTCATACCAATTTTGTTTGCATTTTGCCAATTTATCACCGCCCATCTAAGCATTATTCACTGACTAGATTAAGCAGATTTAACCTTATACAGAGTGAATGAAGCATAAGTATCCTTCACTGAGATGGCGGGTTGTTGACTAAGTGCTGTAATCTTTTAAATAGCGGCTCAACAAGAAATCACAGTATTCGAAGCCCGACACAACAATATTCCGCATCAACATCCTTATCTTTAAATGCTTTAGCACCGCCAAGCATTCCGTATAATCAGGCCTTTTTCATCGCAGCTTTACCTGCCAATTGGAGATTAAATCGTAACCATTAAAAATCAATCGATACGGTGATAGCTTTCGCCGGTTAAAAGCGCGACAGTCTGTTAAATAAGCGATAGCTTCAGCCCGCAATGGGCCAACAAAAGCGTGCTTTAATCCTTATTGTGCTAAAAAAATGCTACCTCGCTAGCAAATTTAAGATTAACAGAGGACAAACTCGCCCGTTTAAGATGCGAGACAGTAAGAGCTATGTTAATATGTTTATGGATAATTGGTCTTACCAATTTATAAAAAGAGTTATCGATAGCCGATAATCCACGTTAAACGTATATTTGTCATCTTATCGGGTATCAATAGACAGACACTTGGCGCGATAAACATCCCCAAGTTCCAGTTCCCATCAAAGGGCGTCATCTTGAAGGGAGCTTTAATCAGGAAATAGCAATTGGCCTATACTCAACATGGCTTACCCCATGAGCGCCAATGACCTTTATCTCAACCAAAAGGTATTAGTACGATGACCGACAAAACTGAACTGTTTGCCAACGCATGGGAAGGTTTTTCCCCTGGCGATTGGAAATCTGAAGTCAATGTACGTGACTTTATTCAACAAAACTATGCTCCCTATGAAGGTGACGAGTCATTCCTAGCCGGTGCCACCGAAGCCACAACCAAGTTGTGGGACAAAGTGATGGAAGGCATCAAGCAAGAAAACCGTACCCATGCGCCAGTTGATTTCGACACAAAGATGGTTTCAACCATCACTTCCCACGACGCGGGTTATATCAATAAAGATTTAGAAACTATCGTTGGTTTACAAACTGATGCGCCGCTCAAACGCGCTATGTTGCCTAACGGTGGTATTCGTATGGTGGAAAGCTCATGCGCCGCCTACGATCGCGTACTAGATGAAGATGTTAAATACATTTATTCAGAACTGCGTAAAACCCACAACCAAGGCGTATTCGACGTCTATACCCCAGAAATCATGGCGTGCCGTAAATCTGGCGTATTAACTGGTTTACCCGATGCCTATGGCCGTGGCCGTATCATCGGTGACTATCGCCGTGTTGCACTTTACGGTATCGATTTCTTAATGAAGGATAAATTCGCCCAGTTCAGCTCACTGCAAGCGCAGTTCGAAGCAGGTGAAGATTTATCTAACGTTATCCAACTACGTGAAGAAATTGCTGAGCAGCACCGCGCACTGGGTCAAATGAAGAAAATGGCTGCGAAATACGGTTTCGATATTTCTCGCCCAGCAACCAATGCTAAAGAAGCGATCCAATGGACTTACTTCGGCTACTTAGCTGCGGTTAAGAGCCAAAACGGCGCAGCCATGTCTTTAGGCCGTACTTCAACGTTCCTAGATATCTATATCGAACGCGATCTGAAAAACGGCGTGATCACTGAGCAACAAGCTCAAGAAATGATTGACCATTTCGTAATGAAACTGCGTATGGTGCGCTTCCTACGTACTCCTGAATACGATGAATTATTCTCAGGTGACCCTATTTGGGCAACCGAATCTATCGGCGGTATGGGCTTAGATGGCCGTACACTGGTGACCAAATCAAGCTTCCGCTTCTTGAACACGCTATACACCATGGGCCCAAGCCCTGAGCCAAACATCACTGTGCTCTGGTCTGAAAAACTGCCTGTTGGCTTTAAAAAGTACTGCGCAAAAGTGTCTATCGACACCAGCTCAATTCAGTACGAAAACGATGACTTAATGCGTCCAGATTTCCAATCTGACGATTATGCGATCGCTTGCTGCGTGAGCCCAATGGTTGTGGGTAAACACATGCAGTTCTTCGGTGCCCGTGCAAACCTCGCCAAAACCATGTTGTACGCAATTAACGGTGGCGTTGACGAAAAACTGAAAATCCAAATCGCGCCAAAAGCCGACCCAATCACTGACGAAGTGCTGAACTTTGATGATGTGATGAATCGCTTAGACGGTTTAATGGATTGGTTAGCAACGCAATATGTCACAGCACTGAACGCCATTCACTACATGCACGACAAGTACTCCTACGAAGCTGCGCTAATGGCGCTGCACGACAGAGATGTACGTCGCACAATGGCCTGTGGTATCGCAGGGCTTTCAATCGCAGCCGACTCACTGTCAGCCATCAAGTACGCTCAAGTTAAACCTGTGCGTGATGAAAATGGCATTGCCGTTGACTTTGAGATCAGTGGTGACTATCCAAAATTTGGTAACAACGACCCACGTGTTGACGATATCGCCTGTGACTTAGTTGAACGTTTTATGGCGAAAATTCGCGACCGTAAAATGTACCGCAACGCGATCCCAACTCAGTCAATTCTGACCATCACCTCGAACGTGGTTTATGGTAAGAAAACCGGTAACACACCAGACGGTCGTCGTTCAGGTGCGCCATTTGCACCGGGTGCAAACCCAATGCATGGCCGTGATGAAAAAGGCGCAATCGCCTCGTTAACCTCAGTGGCTAAACTGCCTTTCGCCCACGCTCAGGACGGTATCTCTTACACCTTCTCTATCGTACCTAATGCTCTAGGTAAAGATGAAGATGGTCGTCGTACCAACTTAGCAGCGTTGATGGACGGATATTTTGCCCACAACGAAGGACACGAAGGCGGTCAACACTTGAACGTGAACGTTATGAACCGTGAAATGCTCGAGGATGCGGTTGTCAACCCAGACAAGTATCCACAACTGACCATTCGTGTTTCTGGTTATGCAGTTCGCTTCAACTCACTGACTCCAGAACAGCAACAAGATGTGATCACGCGTACGTTCACAAAAGGTCTGTAAGCTAAATTAGGTAAGGCTGTAGTACAATGTGCTACAGCCTCACTTATTTCAACAGGAGTCACAATGGCAGTTACCGGTCGGATCCACTCAGTGGAATCCTTTGGCACAGTGGATGGTCCAGGCATACGGTTTATCACCTTTATGCAGGGCTGTTTAATGCGCTGCCAATATTGCCACAACCGTGATACTTGGGATCTCGATGGCGGTAAGGAAGTGCAAGTCGACGAGTTAATGAGCCAAATCATTAGCTACCGCCCCTTCCTCGATGCCAGCAACGGCGGCGTCACCGCCAGCGGTGGCGAAGCCATATTACAAGCGGAGTTTGTCGCCGAACTCTTTAAAGCCTGTAAAAAAGAAGGCATTCATACCTGTTTAGATACCAATGGCTTTGTGCGTAAGTACACGCCAGTGATTGATGAGCTACTCGATAATACCGATCTGGTGTTGCTCGATATCAAACAGATGAATGACGATAAACACATTGAACTGACCAAGGTTAGTAACCACAGAACGCTGCAATTTGCCGAGTACCTCGCCAAACGCAATCAGCCAACATGGATACGTTATGTGGTCGTGGGTGGATTTACTGATGATGAAGCCTCGGCATTACAACTGGCCGAATTTATCAAACCCATGAAGAATATTGAAAAAGTAGAACTCCTGCCCTACCACGAGCTTGGTAAACACAAGTGGGAAGCGATGGGAGAAAGCTATCAACTCGATGGTGTCGCACCACCTAGTCGCGAAACCATGGAAAAAATTAAAGCCGTGTTTAGCTCACAGGGGATTAACGCGGCATATTAAGCGCCAAAGGAGGCTTAAAGCTCCTCCCAATAACTGGCATCTAAGCGCTCAAAGGCTATTTTTAAGATGAGCGCCATATCAAGGTAACACGCCTTAGCGCCCAAGGATTGGCAATGAATGCCCATGGCAGACAATTTCGCACTCAACTGATTACTCCAGTCGAACAGCGATAACGGTAATGGATGGCGCGCACGCCAGCCTAGCCATAACAAGCCCTGCAATGGCAGGCTGATAAAAAACAACGCGATAGTGAGTGCTTGGGGTAAAAATCCCCAACCATAGGTATAGAGCTGACTCACGCTCGCTAAAATTGCCAATACTGGCATCACCAGAATGGCAAGCTGAGTGGCGCGTACCACCCGATACTCAGGAAAATACAAACCCAGTTGTCTAACCATAGGCCACGTCTTCATATAACGACGACCGTCACCTAAGGTTTTGAGAATATTGAGACTCAATTTTAGACACCTACTACAGAGGAATACTGCTTTTACCATAGCACAATCTGGCACTACGCCCCAAGACTGTGATGGCAAATTACTCGCGTATTCCCAAGATTTTGAATCGTTAACTTAAACACAATGGCAAAAGGTTTACACATGTCTAATAAACTGGTTTTAGTACTCAATTGCGGTAGCTCTTCACTCAAATTTGCCGTCATTGACGCGCAAACAGGTGACGATCAGATCTCTGGCCTCGCCGAGTGTTTTGGCTTAGAAGACTCACGCATTAAATGGAAAATCAACGGTGAAAAACATGAGTCCTCTTTAGGTGCATTCACCGCTCACCGTGAAGCCGTTGAATTTATCGTCAATAAAATCCTCGCGGGTCAACCTGAATTAGCCGCACAAATTCAAGCCGTAGGTCACCGTATCGTACACGGTGGAGAAAAGTTCACCCGCTCTGTGATCATCGACGAGCATGTGATCAAAGGTATTGAAGAGTGTTCTTCACTGGCACCGCTGCATAACCCTGCGCACCTTATCGGCATTCGCGCCGCCATTGCGTCTTTCCCTAAACTGCCCCAAGTGGCAGTGTTCGATACTGCGTTCCACCAAAGTATGCCAGAGCGCGCTTTCATCTACGCCCTGCCATACAAATTGTACCGTGAGCACGGTATCCGTCGTTATGGCATGCACGGCACTAGCCACCTGTTTGTCAGCCGTGAAGCCGCTAAAGTGTTGAACAAGCCTTTAGAAGAAACCAATGTGATCTGCGCGCACTTAGGTAACGGTGCCTCTGTGACAGCGGTTAAAGGCGGTAAGAGCGTTGATACCTCAATGGGACTGACGCCGCTTGAAGGCTTAGTCATGGGCACACGCTGTGGCGATCTCGACCCATCTATCATCTACCACTTAGTACACCAACTCGGTTACACGCTGGAAGAAGTCAACAATCTGATGAACAAGCAAAGTGGTCTGCTGGGGATTTCTGAACTGACTAACGACTGCCGTGGCATCGAAGAAGGTTATGCCGATGGCCATAAAGGTGCAACCTTAGCACTGGAGATTTTCTGCTACCGTCTAGCGAAATATATCGCGTCTTACACTGTGCCGCTCGGTCGTTTAGATGCAGTAGTCTTTACTGGCGGTATCGGCGAAAACTCCGATATTATCCGCGAAAAAGTACTCAACATGCTGCAAATCTTTAATTTCCATGTTGATAGCGAGCGCAACAAAGCGGCACGCTTCGGTAAGAAAGGCATTATCACCGCCGACAACAGTACTGTCGCCATGGTCATCCCAACCAACGAAGAGTGGGTTATCGCCGAAGATTCAATTAAACTCATTAGTAAATAATAAGACTCATTAAGCCGTTTGCGTCGTCAAACGGCTTTATTATTAGTGACCTACAACTAAACAAACACAAGCAAATCCGCAGAGACTACTCTGCCAAAAACCATCGAACTTAGAGGTTTTTATGTCTCGAAATATTATGTTAATCCCCATAGGTACAGGAGTCGGCCTGACCTCCTTAAGCCTTGGTATGGTGCGCGCATTAGAGCGCCACGGGGTAAAAGTCCAATTCTTTAAGCCTATTTCACAGCTTCGTCCGAATGATAACGGTCCAGAACGCTCAACCACGATTTTAAGCAAATCGCCAACGGTTAATCCGTTAGAGCCCTTCGATATGGCCCATGCTGAAGCGTTGATCCGCGCCGATCAAACCGATGTGCTGATGGAGCAAATCATTGCCCGCGCCGCAGAATGCGCCAGCAACACCGAAACTCTGATTGTTGAAGGTCTGGTACCTACCCGCAACCATCCCTTTGCCGATGACGTTAACTACGCTATCGCTAAAGCCATGGATGCTGACGTGATTTTCATTGCCACTCCTGGCAGTGATACTCCAACAGGGTTAATGAATCGCCTCGAAATTGCCTACAACTCTTGGGGCGGCAAAAACAACAAACGTCTGATTGGTGCCGTGATCAACAAGATTGGTGCACCGGTGGACGATGAAGGTCGTGCACGCCCAGACTTATCAGAAGTGTTTGATCATCAAGGTGTACAACGCTCTGATGCCTCTATCATGTTCCAACTGCCAGGTAAGAGCCCACTGCGCATTTTAGGTAGCGTGCCTTACAACCTAGACTTAGTCGCACCACGCGCCTCTGATTTAGCTAAACACTTACGCGCACGGATTCTTAATGCCGGTGAGATGAATATTCGCCGTCTACGTAAAGTCACCTTCTGTGCTCGCAGCTTGCCTAATATGGTCAACCATATTAAGACAGACTCCTTACTGGTGACTTCAGGCGATCGCTCCGATGTGATCGTATCAGCGTGTCTTGCAGCCATGAACGGCGTGAAGATTGGTGCCCTGCTGCTGACTGGTAGCTACGAGCCTGAGCCAGAGATCCTTAAACTCTGTGAACAAGCTTTTGAGACAGGTTTACCGGTTTTCCTGATTGATACCAATACTTGGCAAACCTCATTAAATATCCAACGCTTCGACCATGAAGTGCCTGTCGATGATGCCGTTCGTATCGACTTAGTGCAGGAATATGTCGCTAGCCATATCGACCAAACGTGGATTGAGAGTGTCACGAAAAACTCTCCGCGGGAACATCGCTTGTCACCACCAGCGTTCCGTTACAAGCTAACCGAGCTTGCCCGTGCCGCCCACAAAACCGTGGTGCTGCCTGAAGGTGATGAACCTCGTACGATCAAAGCCGCGGCCATTTGTGCTGAACGTGGTATCGCGCGTTGCGTGCTATTAGGTAAAAAAGATGAAATTCTGCGTATAGCGGCGCAGCAAGATGTCGTTCTGGGTGAAGGCGTTGTTATTGTCGACCCAGATGAAGTACGTGATCGCTATGTAGAGCCAATGTTGGATCTACGCCGTAGTAAAGGCTTAACCGAAGTCGTTGCCAAAGAGCAGTTAGAAGACAACATGGTGCTCGGCACTATGATGCTGGCACAAGACGAAGTCGATGGCATTGTCTCTGGCGCGGTTAACACCACCGCCAACACCATCCGTCCACCGCTACAATTGATCAAAACAGCCCCAGGCTCGAGCCTTGTTTCTTCAATCTTCTTTATGTTGATGCCAGATCAAGTGCTGGTTTACGGTGACTGCGCGATTAACCCCGATCCTAATGCTGAACAACTAGCCGATATCGCGATTCAATCGGCAGAATCTGCTAAAGCCTTCGGTATCGAGCCTAGAGTGGCGATGATCAGCTACTCAACGGGTAACTCAGGTACAGGCTCAGATGTGGATAAAGTGCGTGAAGCCACTCGTATCGCCAAAGAAAAACGTCCTGATCTGGTTATTGACGGTCCACTGCAATATGACGCGGCCGTTATGCCAAACGTGGCTCGCTCTAAGGCACCTAACAGCCCTGTAGCAGGTCAAGCCACTGTGTTTGTGTTCCCCGACCTCAACACGGGTAACACCACCTACAAAGCAGTACAACGTAGTGCTGACCTCATCAGCATTGGCCCAATGCTACAAGGCATGCGTAAACCGGTGAACGACTTATCCCGCGGTGCGTTAGTGGATGACATTGTCTACACTATCGCCCTCACGGCAATTCAAGCGTCACAAAACGATGCTAAAAAATCGTAAATTGAGCTAACAACACGCTCAACCTAAAAGCACTGACTTGTTCAGTGCTTTTTTATTTCCAGAGGCAAATGGTCGCAAAATAGACAGCATTAAACGCTTAAATTAAAGCCAAAATACGGTGAAAATGTTGCTGATGAAAAACAAATGCTGTGAATAGACTGGAAAGTTTTATAAAAATATCCACAAGGAAAGGCCAGAAATAAGGCTTAACAGAAAGGCGTCACTTTTTAACCAGCCAATAAAGCGCTAGAGTATCAGACACTTATAAAGTATCCATCTAGTCTTCAACATACTTTTCCACAGATTCTGTGGATAACCTAAAAAGCGAATCCTTTAAGGTATGCCACAACCATTAGACAGGAGTCAAGACATTCTCGCCAAAGATGCCCATTATTACAAAACTTGAACATAGCCGCTAAAATCGCGATACTCGTGACAAATTCCTATAACTAAAAGCCATGAGAACCTTATTTTTCCTTTCATTACTGTTTTTGTTTGGCTGTGGCGAACCCACAGACAAAGAACAACACGTGCTCACGCCCGAAGAAGTCAGCCTAGGCTTTTTTAGCGCCATTTATGTTGACCGAGATGTAGAAAAAGCCAAGCTGTATGTCAATGAGCAGCTCAAAGAGGTACTTACCCACTACTATATCGCTGCCGCAGTACAACGTAATGTGCTTAGCCTGTCTATGACTAATGTCGAAATGGAAATTGATGATATTGATATCGACTTTTTCCGTAAGTTCACCAAAGACGTTATGGTGGTCGTCAAGATGAAGGGCTTAAAGGGAGGGCAACCTTGGATTGATGACAGAACCATTCGCCTACATAAAATTAATGGTAAATGGATTATCGTTGAGATTATGCCTGAAAAACGTAAGGTCAATGGCTAATATCTTGATAACTCATCAATCTAATATCCAAACTCAGATAAAAAAATAGCAACCTTAAGGTTGCTATTTTCATGTGCTTGTATTTGTTACTTCAGACTCAGAATTGTACTGTAAGCGAATGGCTTACAGAACTTAGACCGCTTCTTCTTCGTTCTGCGCAGGTAAAGAAGTCATCACATCGTCTTTAACTTGGTAGTAAGCGTTTTCGTATTCATGAACTTCCATAACAACTCCTGCTCGATTTTGTAAGGTCGCAAAGGCATGTCGTTCTATGCAGACATTTTGCCCATGAGGAAAGGGAATTTCCGTGGCGCTGAGTATACCAAAGCAAAATCAACAATTACAGAAAACTTTCAGTTTTGTTTCCAACTTAAAGATGAAACCGGTGCTTTATCGTCGGAAATTCCAAAAAGCAGTATTAAATCATGAAAGACTTTCAGTCGATGTAGGATGATGTGCTAAAGAATTGTGGTTGATAAATAAAGCATATAAGAAGATGAGTGCAAACTGGGAGCAATTGCGTAGAAAGATAATATCGATGCTATAAAAGTAGTCATCAAGGCCACTTAACCCTGATGACTACTGTAGTTTACGCTTTTAAACGATACCGCAGCACCTTTAATGATTTCTCCTCAGAGATGTCTGCAAAGGATGCAGGGTTAGGTAAACGTTCAAGGTATTCAAGCTCAGGAGCCGCCTCCTCAACCTGCTGACGCAAAAATTGAGTGTCAAGCTCTGGCGCATTTAAGCAAAGCAAGACTTCAGCATTATCGGCTAACAACTCGGGTAAATGCCTGAGCAAACGCACATAATCCTTAGTTGCTACAAAACTGCCCTTTTGATTACTCGGCGGATCAGCAACCACGATGTCATAGGGGCCTAACTTACGCAATTTACCCCACGATTTAAAAATATCGTGCCCTAAAAAACGCGCGCCAGCGGTAAAGCCATTCAGCAGATGATTCTGCTTACCTATCGCAAGAGCCCCCTTACTCATGTCCATATTCACCACTTCATCGGCGCCGCCCTGCAGTGCTGCCACCGAGAATCCACAGGTGTAAGCAAACAAATTCAGCACTTTCTTGTGGCGTGCATTGGCTCTGACCCATTGACGGCCATTGGCCATGTCGAGGAACAAACCGTGGTTTTGACCACGCAGTAAATGTACCTGAAACCTCGCACCATTTTCAGTCACGATATGAGGCTCTGGCACGTCACCCGCCAGTAATTGACTAAAGGTTTCGCCACCACTGCGGTATTGATACACCAAATTTAATGGCTGATTGGGTTGTATCACTTGCCAACGTGCCGTAATGGCCTGCTGGCAAAGGGCGAGCTCAGCTGCCTCAAGGGCCGAAAAACTGGTCAATAACAATACGGGCGCGAACCAGTCTAAGCAAAGATGCTCGCAACCTGGATAATGTCCACCGCGGCCGTGGAATAAGCGCGTGGCATCTTCACTGACTTTTATTGTCGCCAGTGCATCTATAAAACCTTGCATTATCTACTACTTCTTATCAGTTGAATGAGTATCGACAGGTTCAGAAACCGGAGTAGTGCTTGTCGATTGGCTCACCAGTTTATCATCCACATCATCGGACAATAAAATGGCTAACCAGCTACCACTCTTACTGGATTCAAGGGCAATTTTAACCACCATGGTTAAGGGAACCGACAACAACATGCCAACAGAACCCAACAACCAGCCCCAAAAAATTAACGATAGAAATACCACTAAAGTGGAAAGCCCGAGACCGCGGCCCATAAATTTAGGTTCGACCACATTGCCCATCACCATATTCGCGCCGATGTAAAGCAGCGCGGTTCCACCTGCTGCGGCAGGGCCTAATTGGATAAAGGCCAGCAATACAGCAGGAATAGCAGCAATAATTGAACCGATATTGGGAATATAGTTGAACAAAAAGGCGATAACCGCCCAAAGCAGCGCGTAATCCACACCGATAAAGGCCAGTCCAATACCGACGATCAAGCCCGTCGCTAAACTAACGAGGGTTTTAATCACCATATATTGATTTACCGATTGCAGAAAACGGTCAATCTGTTGCAGGCGCATATCCGGGTCATCCAAGGCCAAGTGCAGTTTTTTCGGTAAAGACTGCGCTTCAAATAGCATAAAGACGATGGTCAGGATGATAAGGAACAAATTCGCCATCACATTACCCACACCCGACAACATATTGGTGGTCATAGATAGCGCCATGCCAGGGTCAAAATAGGCTAACACTTGCTCCTTAGAGATTTGAATATTGAGTGCCTGTAACTTATGTAGCACCCAAGAAAACTGCTCCACCAGCTGATCGCGATATTGCGGCAACTGCTTAGAAAACTCATTGATTGAACTGCCCACTAAAGAGGCGAGCCATAAGCCCATCAACACGATAAACCCCATTAGCAGGATCACGGCAAGCCATTTAGGCAACCGATATTTAGTCATCAAGACAATCGCTGGATTACAAATCACCGCAATAAAACAGGATAAAACAAAGGGAACAACAATCGGGCTGGCGGCCTTTATCCCTGCCAAAATAATCACTACAAAAGCCATAACTGCAAAACCTTTATAGGCGGCAGTCGGCGAATTGGATCGTGTCATGGAGTAAAAATCCTTCTTGATCTTCGATAAAGTTGTTAGGCTAGCCTAAGAAATGTCTCAAACTCAATCACCTAAGCATTAGATACTAGATTGTTATTATGAAACCAGAAACCGCGATTATACGCATTAAAAACTTAAGACTGCGCACTTTTATCGGCATAAAAGAAGATGAAATCCAAAATAGGCAGGATGTAATCATTAATGTCGTTATCCATTACTGCGCCGCCAAAGCTCGCAACAGCGATAATGTCGATGATGCGCTTAATTATCGTACTATCACAAAAAAGATCATTGAGTTGATTGAAAACAATCGCTTCTCACTACTTGAAAACCTTACCAGCCAAACCTTAGCCATTGCCAGCGAGCATCCTTGGGTTGAATTTGCCAGTGTCGAAATCGATAAGCCCCATGCCTTGCGCTTTGCTGATTCGGTATCGATGGAACTGTGTTACCAAAAAAATCAATAAAGTGATCCCCACTTGTCCGTTGTCGTATATTGCTTATAAGGTTTGAAATAAAAGATAGCCACCCTCACCTAAGGATTTGACGATGAAGATTTTGATAACGGGAGCAAGTGGGTTTATTGGTCAGCAATTAGTGGCCCATTTAGCCAACCATCACCAACTGTTATTGCTGACTCGCCATCCTGCCAATAGTCGGCAATTATTGGGCCCACAGCATCAATATCTAAGCTCCTTAGACGAAATTGATGATTTGAATCATATCGATGCCGTGATCAATCTCGCCGGAGAACCGATTGTTGCTAAACGTTGGAGTGCGCAGCAAAAACAACGCATCTGCGATAGTCGCTGGAATATCACCGCAAGACTAAGCCAACTGATTTTGCAAAGCAGTAATCCACCTCAGGTGATGATAAGCGGCTCTGCAATTGGCTTTTACGGCCGTCAAGGCGCGAATACGATTGACGAACACGCAGCCCCCCACCCTGAATTCAGCCATGACATTTGTAAAGAATGGGAGCGACTCGCGCTAGAGGCTGCAACTAAAACCCGTGTTTGTATCCTACGCACGGGTATAGTGCTTGGGCATGGCGGTGCGCTAGCTAAAATGCTCCCGCCCTTTAAACTCGGCCTTGGTGGGCCTATAGGCCATGGTCGTCAAGGGATGAGTTGGATACATATCCACGATATGGTGGCCCTGATCGACTTTCTACTTTGTCATGAAACTTGCCAAGGCATATTTAATGCCACAGCCCCCCATCCTGTCAGTAATGCTGAATTTTCTAAAACTCTTGGTAGAGTATTAAACCGTCCAGCCTTTATGACAGCACCTGCACCAGTTTTACGACTCGCAATGGGTGAAATGGCAGATCTGCTGATCGAAGGCCAATTTGTTCTCCCCAAACATGCGCTCGACGCAGGCTTTAGTTTCCGTTTTACTCAACTTGAGCCAGCACTTAAAGACCTACTCACAAGTTAATCTGTTATATGGCGTCATTCATACCCCGTAACTGGCTTGGTAATAAAATGTTATCAAGCCAATCGGCAAGCGTTAATATGATACTGAAGAATGACTTAGAAATCAGAGATAAAAAACCAAGTATAGAATTTGTTTATCAGCCTAGTGCAACAAGGCTGATTAGACCGATTTGCAACAGCATCAAAACATAAATACAACACAATGATTCTAAAGACTATTTAGCGACATGAACCCATTTTTCTGTTACACTTTCGCCTCTTGCTTATCGATATTGTCGTGTTAGCACCCGCACTGAAGCACAGTTAACGCCCCAAGCAAGACCATTATCTTCAGTATTCGCCCACTCAGTGGCGATGCTGATCAACTATACCAATACGGTTCATATTCGCGCTTAATATTTCTTCTCCAACCTTGGGGATTGACAAGAATCGGTCCTTAGATAGCGCGTTTAACACTTAGCATTAGCGAGAGCTAAACAATGAGATGGGTCACCCTAACTCACCTTGAGTCGAGCGGTATTCCCACACAAACCATTTGTAAGGAACTATCATGCACACCACTTACACAATTGGCGAACTCGAGTCGTTCTTAATTGCTATCTTCGTGCTGTTTATTGGCCATTCCATCAATCGCCATGTGCGTGTTTTTAAACAATACAATATTCCAGAGCCTATCGTAGGTGGACTGGTCATCGCCGCAGTCGTTGCCTTTTTACATTTCCAAGACATCACTCTCATCTTTAGTTTACCCATGCAAAATACCTTAATGCTGATGTTTTTCAGCACCATAGGTTTATCGGCTAACTATAAGCTACTGCTTAGTGGCGGCAAGAAAGTGTTTATCTTTCTCGGCGTGGCCTCGGTCTATATTATTATTCAAAATGCGGTTGGCGTGAGTCTCGCGAGCCTCCTTGGTTTAGACCCTATCTTAGGACTTATCGCAGGCTCGATTACCCTCTCTGGCGGCCATGGAACAGGTGTTGCTTGGTCACAAACCTTTGCCGAAAACTACGGCATCAACACCTTAGAACTTGCCATGGCGGCGGCGACCTTTGGCTTGGTCATGGGCGGTATTATCGGTGGCCCTGTCGCGCAGCGACTCATTGGCAAGCACAATCTGATATCTAGTTACGGCATGGGCCGTAAGCACCACGCCACGCATCCACAACTGGTGACCTATGATCAGCTCGAAGAGGACCAAGTTACCGCCAAGACAATCATCGAAACCCTGTTTGTACTGCTGATCTGCGTTGCGGGGGCAAAATGGTTTACTGTGTTTGTCAGCGAATATCAGCTGAATTGGCTCAAGATGCCAGACTTTGTCTATGCCCTGTTTCTTGGCGTAATCATCGCCAACATCACCGAAGTCACCCGTGGTTATAAACCGCATACTGAGAGTATCGATGTGATAGGCACAGTGGCACTGTCGTTATTCCTCTCTATGGCATTGATGAATCTCAAGTTGTGGGAAATTTTAGATCTAGCGATCCCACTGCTTATTATCCTGTTGGTGCAAACCGTCGTGCTGGCGCTGTTCGCCTATTTTGTAACCTTTAAAGTGATGGGCAGCAATTACGATGCAGCTGTAATCACTGGCGGTCACTGTGGCTTTGGTATGGGCGCCACCCCAACCGCAGTGATGAACATGGGCGCACTGGTATCGCGCACTGGCCCTTCTCCTCAGGCCTTTATGGTGGTACCGATTGTCGGCGCCTTCTTTATCGATATCGTCAATTTGATTGTATTGCAGGGCTACCTCAGTTTTATAATGTAACCATACAAGACTTTGTAATGAAATGAACGGTAAAGACATCATCGTTGTCATCCAATGATAGACACGATTTCACCGCCAATAAAAAAGCACTGGTTATGCCAGTGCTTTTCATTTTACAAATGGGGTGTTACAGCGTTTGCCTCAGCTCCAAACTGACCTCATCTTAAGTGCCCACTTTTAATAATTCAGCGCAGGATTGATTGAGTAATTGGCGGCAGCGCCATACACCCAGCAGCGCGACCAATAAGGCGCCGCAGACTGGGGCAATCCCCCACCAGGGCCAGTGCATATACACATTGAGTTCAAACACTTGGGTCTTTAACAGATACAGCGCAAATTCCGCCACTATCACTGCAAGCACACCAGCAATGCCCCCCAGTAAGGCAAATTCAAGCCCAGTGGCACTACGCAGTAACCAGCCCGAGGCGCCAAAGGTACGCAGCACCGCGAGTTCACGCTGGCGCGTCGCCATTCCCGCCTCGGTTTGGGCGATAAGCACTAAGGAACTCGCTAGTAAGACGAGAACCAAGACTAACGTCAGCGACAGTGACACCTGCTCAATGATCTGCCGCAATTGCCCCACCATGGCGCCGACATCGATAATCGATACCGTAGGGAACTGCTGAATAAGTTCGAGGATCACTGTGTTCTTTGGTGCATCATTCCCTTTCACATCCGCATTTTTATCGTCGAGGTAAAAGCTTGCCATCGAGGTATAGGCAAAGGGCGCCAACGCTTCTTGGGTGAAGATCATAAAGAAGTTTGGCTGTAATGTTTCCCAGTGCACGGCACGAATACTGGCGACCTTAACCCTTAGCTCTTGGTTATCAATCATATAAGTCAGCGTATCGCCCAGTTTTAGCCCTAAACGATCGGCAACACCGGATTCCACCGACACCTCATCAGCAGCTTGATTAAAATGCCCTTCAATCAACTCGTTGTTGGCAGGCAAGCTATTGCGCCAAGTGAGATTAAGCTCGCGGGAAATCCCTACTCGCCCCTTCTCTCCGGCCTCGGCCTGCTCGTTAGAGATCAAGGTCTCACCATTAATTTGCGTCAGCCGGCCACGAATGACGGGGTAGATATCCGTGGCTGCTATGCCCTTTTGTGCCATAAAGTCGTTTAATGGTTTAGCATCATCGGGGGCGATATTGACCAAGAAATAGTTAGGTGCATTCTCGGGCAGCTGTTTTTGCCACTCGTTGAGTAAATCCTGTCTAAGCGCCAAAATCGTCAGTAACAATACCAAAGCCGCACTAAAGCCCACCAATTGCACCGCATTTTGCCGCGCACGGCGGCGTAACCCCGCAAGTGCCAGTTGCAAGGGATTGGTGGTTTTCATGCCGACACTGTGGCCAAGGCGGATCATCACAAAACCTAAAATACTGAGCAATACGCCGAGTAGCAGCACAGCCGCGACTACCGTCAGTGTCAGCGCCCAGCTTTGGGAATACAAATATCCCAACAGTGCCATCGCCCCTAAACTTAAGAGTAAATGCAACCACATGCCGAGCTGCAAGCCTTCGAGTTGCCTTTGTAAGACTCGCAGTGGCGGAATCGCCAGTAAACGCATTAAAGGATAGGCCGAAAACATAAAGGCGCTGATAAGCCCTGTGCTGATCCCAAGCAGTAGCGGCCGCGTCAATGGCGGCGAATAGGCAGCGATTTCAGGGGGTAACAATTGATTAATGCCTAAATCCAGCAGTGCCCCGCCGATTAACCCCAGCACAATGCCAAACAGTGTCACTAGCAGTAAATGGATGCCGAATAGTCGACGGATTTGAGATGATGAGGCGCCAAAGGTTTTAAGCATAGCCACCACATCATAATGACGTTGGCAGTAACGCTGGGCGGCAATCCCTATCGCGGCGCAAGCAAGGGCAATACCGAGCAAGCTTGCCAGCAGTAAAAAACGCTCCGCCCGCTTCACCGCGCCCGCTATCGGTGAGTCGCCAGACTGCACATCGACCCAGCGCTGGGAATTATTCAACAGCGGTTTAACGCTATTTTCAAAGGCGCTTAAGGCGCTTTCTTCACCGGCAAATTGATACAGATACGTCACTCGGCTGCCGGGTTGGATAACCCCAGTCTTGGCGACATCTTCAATCCGCATTAACACCACGGGGGAAGAAGCGAACGGATTAAAGCCCGCATCGGGTAAGCGGCTGATTTCTTGACTTAAACGAAACTCACTGTTGCCTAATTCCAGTGTTTGCGGGTATCCCAAGAGTCCCCCTAAGCGACTCTCGAACCACACCTCATCGGCGTGGGGCAAGTCTTGGGCTTTTACATCTTGGCCATTGGCCGCTTTAAGTTCGATGTCTCCCTTAAGTGGATAACCGGACTCAACCGCACGCACTGTAACTAACTGAAACTTATCCCCCGCATACACCATGGAATTAAATTGCATATTGGTGACATGCTTAAGGCCAAGCTCATCGGCCTTGGCCAGAATGCTGGCGTCAATTTGAACGGGAGAGTCGATAATACGATCGGCGGCGATAAACTGAGTCGCTTGTCCGTTGATTGCAACTTGCAAACGCTCACTGACACGTGCAAGACCACTCACCGACAGCACCGCCAAGGTAATGGCGAGGATAATCAATAACAACTGCCCCTGTTGCAACTCGCGCTTAAACAGGCGCCATGCCAAATTAAGCTCCATGGGTTAGGCCTCCTTGGCGCTTAATTCAAGGTTGTTATTCACATTGTGCGATTGAGCCGAATTCAACTCTTCCTGCAAGTGGCCGTTGTCCATAACCAGTTGCCTTTGGCAACGCTTCGCCAGTTGTAAGTCATGGGTGACTAGGATGAGTGTGGTGTGGCTCTCTTGGTTCAGTTCAAACAACATATCGGCAATTTTATGGCCGTTAACACTGTCCAAATTGCCGGTTGGCTCGTCGGCAAATAGCACTTTAGGTTCACAAATAAAGGCCCTCGCAATCGCAACCCTTTGCTGCTCACCGCCGGATAACTGTTTAGGTAAATGAGTCAAACGGTGGGATAACCCCACGCGCCCCAGCATGGCCTCGGCCTTCTCCTTGGCATTTTTAACCCCGGCAAGCTCGGCCGGTAGCATCACATTTTCAAGGGCGGTTAAGGTATCAACTACCATAAAAGATTGAAAAATAAAGCTCACTTTTTGCTTACGCAGCGCGGCTTTCTGTTCTTCATTGAGCGGTGATAGGGCCTGGCCATCGAGCCAAATCTCCCCCGCCGTTGGGGTGTCGAGCGCGGCGAGTAAGCCAAGTAGCGTCGATTTACCCGAGCCGGAGGGTCCTAATATCGCGACACTTTCGCCCTGCTTGACATCTAAGTTAATGCCCTTGAGGATAGTGAGCGAACCTTCCTGAGTAGTCACCGATTTTTCGAGGTTAACCACATTAATGGCACTATTTTTTGAAACGACGTTAGACATAGGATCCTTCTTATACAAATCGTTCTTGCGTCAATTGCTAAGATGCAAGCCTATGGCAAAGGCCGTGAGCGCCTGCATCCTGTTAAGTCTATTTATAACCACGCCAGTTCAGGCGGCGAAAGTGTTGATCCTCGGCGATAGCTTAGGTGCCAGCTATGGCATGTCGGAACAAGTAGGCTGGGTGGCGCTGCTGCAAAAAAACTTACCCGAGCATGAATTTACCAACGGTTCGGTGAGCGGTGAAACGACAGCGGGCGGTTTGCGTCGTTTGCCTGCGCTGCTCGATTCCGTTGCCCCCGATTTGGTAGTAGTCGAACTCGGTGGTAACGATGGTCTACGTGGATTCCCCCCGACGCAACTCAAAAATAACCTAACCCAAATCATTACCCTAGCCCAAAATAGCGGTGCTAAAGTGCTACTGACCGAAATCATGGTACCGCCTAACTATGGCCCTCGCTATAGCCAAAAGTTCACCCAAGTGTATCAAGAGATTGCAAAAGATGAGGATATTGACCTTATCCCCTTCTTTATGCAGGAGGTCGCTCCCCATCCAGAGTTGATGCAAAGAGACGGTATTCATCCCAATGAAAAGGCCCAAGAGAAGATTGCCACTTGGATGCAACCTTGGATTGAAAAAGCCTTAACTCAATAAAATCGCTGCAATTTTAAGCTAATAAACAGCTTGCTGATGTAAACTTGTATTTAAGCGATAAAAACATGCTCCAACGCAACATTAACGCCTGAGATAAACAGTAAAATTCGTGTTAGCAAATGGTTAACCCAACAAGGAGTCAATATGTCCCTTAGCCATCAGCAAAAAGTGTACATACCCAAGGAAGCTCGTACCAATCAGTACATCACCGCCGAAATTAAAGTCACGGATGAATTACTGGCGCAATACCCCGATTACCATAGCTGTTATCAAACCTTAAGCCGCATTATTTTTAACTTGGCAGAACAACACGATCTCCGTAACGTCCATGTGATCACTAACGATAAACTGCCAGTCGTGCGTTACCATACCGAAGCGTATTGTTTCCAAACCGCTGAACAAATTCTGTTTTTTTACAATCCCGCCTATCACGAGGCACAAAATCTGTTCACTGCGGACAACTACCGCGCCCGCAAACTGCGTATTGTTTTCTTAGCGACTGGCGATGAAATCCGCAGCAACTCAGCTAATTTCCATACCCGTGTACGGGAGCTATTAAACGAATTAATGCCTAAGCTGCCGATTAACGATCTTAAGGTAAAGATCCGCGACCACCAGCATTTATCCTATGATTTATTCGCCAAATCAAAAGGTAATAAAGAAACCTACGGCTATAAACTCAGAGCCATTGCACCAAGATACAAGGCCAGAAAATGTGACCTGCCGGAAAATGTCAGTTCACTCACCTATGTCACCGTCAGCCTGCCGCTGAGTCGCAAACTCAAACAAGGTTTACTACCAGAGTCAGCAACTGACTTTAGCCCGTTATATCAACACCTTGAGGATAATTTCATCAAGGCGGCGACCAATAAGCAATTAACGCGCTTGGCTATGATCGCCAACGGCTTAACTCCCTTAGTGCGTAACAGTAAGTTTGAAAAACTCGACAGCAAGGCCGAAGTGCAGATGATTGGTTTTGACCCGAACGCAACAGAGCAGCAAGTAATTCGCCGCTGGGATGCTGATAACTTAGTCGAAGCCGCGCATTTTACTATTGTCGCGGGTGCGAAGGACTGTGATGACTCAGGCTATGGCCGTTTTATGAATAACGTTGAAGCCGCATTGAAAACCTTTGCCGCCGAGATTGGGCTAGACCCTGAGCGTGAAGATCTCGTCGTGCGCTTCCATCAGCACATTAGCTACCAGCTCTAATTATTCGCTGTAGCACGACCGATAACAAAGGGCGCATTTGCGCCCTTTTTATGTTTTATTCCAAAGCATTAGGCTCATACGATGCCATGCACTAAAGCCCTCTAACTTAGCTTCAGCCAACCTTTTATCAGCTTGACTACTTTATCGTAATCGTCATCAAAACTGTGGCCACCGCTTAATTCCATCACAGTGACATTGGGCTGCTTGACCTCTGGGCATAAATGCAGCGGCGCATCGTCCTCTTTACCGTAGAGACAAAGCATAGGCACAGTGGTTTGTTTGTTGACTTCGGGCAAGGTTAAGTAACGAGCCGATTGGTTATCCGAGGTGACAATCTCACTCACATGGATTTCAAAATCCGAAGATTGTGAAGGAGAAAGCAGCACAGCGCCCAAGACATTCTGCCGATATTGAGCGGGCATATCATTTAACACAAAGGGAATCACTTCGGCCCCAAAGGAATAACCAATCAAAATCACTTTTTGCGTGCCAAATTCCGCCTGGTACTTATCAATAATCGCTAAGGTATCTTGGGTGACCTCTTTAGGATCTTTTTGTTTCCAATAATATTTCAGCGAACTCCAGCCAACGACAGGCCAGCCCTGCTGCTGCAAAATGCCCCCTACGGCTTTATCAAGCGTTGCCCAGCCACCGTCACCACTTAAAAAAATCACCAACGGTGGTTTGGCATGGGATGACGCAGCTTTTACCTGAGTTGATGATTCGACAGGCAATAGGGTCAGCCCCAAATTATCGGCAAACTCATCAGCAAAGACGTTAGCAGTAGAACATAAAAGTAAAACGCTAAGTAGCTTGATTAAGGATTTCGTCATCTCGCACCTACTTTTTAAACACGCCAGTTGTACCACGACTCGTTAAGGTCACCAGACTGCCCACCACTACAGGTAAAGAGAGCCCTCCATAACAAATCAAATACTTAGCCTCCCACCTTGGATTAAACTTATCCTTATACCTTCTAAGCCCCTGAAAGTTGTAAAATTTATTCCCCTTCTTATAAACTGTTTTGGCAAGCTTAGTCCAAAATGGCACCAAGGCTCTATCAGTCAATCCAGACATGGGCGCCATGCCAAGATTAAACTGCTGATATCCTTGCTGTTTGCCCCATAGCAAGAGTTCTGTAAACAAAAAATCCATAATATTACTGCCCGATAAACTAGGCTCATAGCGCATCAAATCAACCGAAAACTCTATTTTGGCCGCACTGGCCCACACATTGGAAAAAGCTACAAGCTCGTCGTTTAAATACACTAAGGCCATCGGCGTGGCGCACAGGTAAGCAGCAGAAAAATACCCAACTGAAAATCCCTTTTCTCGACCTTGCTTCGCCTTAAGCCAGCTCGAAGAAATAACCTCTAACGTTGGCAATAGGGCCTTCACTTCACTGGCCTCGATAATTTTAAAACGTAACCCTTCCCTTAAAGCCTTCGCATGACTTTGACGCAAGCTACGATACTTACTCGACTGTAAATCAAATTCCGCTAAGGGCACTATGGCCTCCTCGCCGAGTTTATATAGGCTCAACCCTTGTTCTAAAAAGTGGGGTAAATACCTTTGCGTGACTTGATAAAATACTGGCCAACCATCGTAAGCATCGCATAACTCCCTAAACTGCCAGAGTAAATCATCAAATTTATCTGGATTTCCAATCGGATCGCCCATCACAACCCAGCAATGTCCTGCGCGGGCATACATTAAAAATGCATCGTTATCTTCATTAAATAACAATGACTTATCTTGAACTAAAGCAAGAAATCCGTGGCTACTTGGAGCGTTAGCGACGATATCCATAGCGCAGCTTAAAGTATGCTCATCCAATAGACGGGTTTGCGGTCTTCTCATCGCTAACACGTAGCGAAATGCAAAAATCAACAAGATCACTAGGGCAACCGCCCCACCCCGCAATGCACGGGACACATGGCTATCTTGAGAAAAAGTAAACCAAAGTGAATGATCGTAATCCACATCCTGATAGGCAAAAAATAGCACCCACATCATCAAAAATAATGCCGCCGCCAGCGATAAGGCCCAACCAAAAGAATATTTAATTCCCACAATAGAACCTTGACGATAAAAAACCTGCTCGCAGGGCAGCATTAATAAATAGATAAGACCAAGTGCGAGGGATATCTGCCACTGAGCGCCCTTTAGTACAATAAACACCATGGCTACCAATAAGAGTTTTTGCGTTAACTCAAACGCTTTTTGATAACGTTTAAATAGACCGTGTGATAATAGCAAGAGTAAAATAGCACTCGCACTCAATATCAAACTTGATAGTTCCACAATTGGTAGCGGCACTATCTCACCTAACCAATGATATTTATGAATAATGGAGGGGTTAACAACCGATAGCAACAACACTAAGCCAACGCCAAAAACACTAATGCTTAATAATGGTGGCAATAATTGCCTGACAATCTGTAAATTAACATTTAACTTAGAAAACTTATCCTTATTAGTTAATACTAAGGTTGCCACAAAATACATCAGCGCTAAAACAAATGGCACTATGTAATACATTAATCGATAAATAATTACTGAACTTAAAATTTGTTCGGCAGGTAAATATTGCGATAAGGTAACAGTAACTACCGTTTCAAATACGCCAATCCCTCCAGGCACATGGGCAAGCACCCCGATTGCATTGGCTACAAAAAAGATGCTAAGGACCTGTAAATAACTTAATCCATCCACCTCAGGTAGTAGAGAGTAAAATAATGTCCCCACAACGATCCAATCAATACTCGATACTAGAAACTGCTTTAGAGATAAGGAAAAAATCGGGGGTGCCAATTCGAACCCACGAAAATGAATAGACCTTTTCCACATCAGGCTAAATACAAAATAGCTAATGACACCCAGCACTGAAGAATCCCCTGATGATTTACAAATAAATCATCAAATTAGAGTGGAAGCGCATCTTGTTGCATGATCAAATGGTTTCGCTAAAAACTACACTTGGACAACAAGATGCGCGAAGCCAATATCCTACAACATTCTTTACACCAATACTGCCCAGAACTTCACCTAAAACGATTAAACAGCTTGATGCTGGCCTCTAAGGCACTGATTGAATGTAAGACACTGACCTTGACTGAGTTAGGTCGAAATTTACCAACCACGGCCCGAACCAAGCACAACATCAAGCGCATTGATCGTTTGCTCGGCAACACGCATCTGCATCAAGAACGGTTAGCTGTCTACCAATGGCATGCCAGCCTCATCTGTTCTGGTAACCCTATGCCGATTGTGCTCGTCGATTGGTCAGACATCCGAGAGCATAAACGCATCATGGCTCTGCGCGCCTCAATAGCCTTCAATGGCCGCTCTATTACCCTGTATGAGAAGTCCTATCCCCTATCAGAACAATGCTCTAAGGCCTCCCACAACGGTTTTTTAGCGGACTTAGCCAAGATTTTACCTTTGCATGTTACCCCTCTCATCGTGACTGACGCGGGGTTCAAAGTGCCTTGGTACAAAGAGGTTGAGGCGCATGGTTGGTTTTGGCTAAGCCGTATTCGCGGTACAGTTCAATTTGCAGATATTGGCGCTGAAAATTGGCGTGCAGTTCGCAGTACACATGACTTGGCCAACGGTCAAGCGAAGAGCCTGGGTTGTAAGACCTTGACCAAAACTAACCCTATCAATTGCCATCTCACGCTTTATCGTAGCAAACCTAAGGGGCGTACAAATCAGCGTTCAACGAGGACTAATTGCCACCATCCATCGGCAAAAACGTACTCAACATCGGCGAAAGAGCCTTGGGTGTTAGCCAGCAATTTACCACCAGAATCTCGGAGCCCAAAGCAGCTGGTAAACCTGTACGCCAAACGTATGCAAATAGAGGAAACCTTTCGTGACCTCAAAAGCCCGGCATACGGCTTTGGCTTACGCCAAAGTCGTACCAACAGTCCAGAGCGATTCGACATCATCCTACTGATAGCGTTGATGGTTCAATGCCTGTTGTGGCTAGTTGGTTTACACGCACAGCAACAGGGCTGGGATAAGCATTTTCAGGCCAATACCATTGGGCATCGAACGGTACTCTCAACGATTCGCTTGGGATTGGAGGTACTCAGGCGGCCTGATTATCAAATCACGGAGAAAGAATTGCTGGCGGCCTGGGTATTATTCGCCAATCAGTTGCTCAAATATGGCTATGCTATGGCTGATTTATGAGGGGATCCTTCAGCACCCAGCAACATCAAGATACCAATCACTCGATTAAGAGAGAAAAACCAAGTTGGCAACGGTAAGTCGGAAAGTTGCTCTGCAGGAAAATTAATCAGCGCAAGTCCGCAGATAAAGAAAAGTCCAAGGAAAAATGTCACTGAGCAAGCGAGTACAACCTGGGTAATATTATTGCCACTCAAACCTAATTCAGAATAAAATTTGTAACGTATAGAAGTGCCGGTCAATAATGAAAAACCTATCGTATTAGAGAAGGTAAATGCCAGAAATGAAACAGGAGCTACCTGTTGATAACTTAAGGGCGATCTTAGTTCTCTAATGGCAAGATAATCATATAATGTTAATAGTAGATAACTGACCAATGTCAATAAAACCGCTAATAAAATTTTTGATGGTGCAAATTGTTTAATCTCTAAAAAAATATCATTTAACTGATAATCCTGCTCTAAGTTATATAGCAGAAACAACGAGACTGTGAATATTATCAAACTAATAATCACACGGATCCGCCTACCCATTTTACTCTCCAAGCGCTGTTTAATCTGCAAATAAAATCAACAATAAGCATTGATAGGACATTAAAATAAAATTAACTTTATTTTATTATTCAATCCTATTTAATCGAACGATTTTTAACATAGTGATTTTGGAGAGGCAATCTAATTAATCATTCGCTTCATGATGTTTTATTCATCTTGTAAACACTTTGTTCTAATCTGGCTTAAATATCACCCGAATAGTTTAAAACAGCCATTAAGTGGTCAGCTTTTTTGGCTTAACCATTCTAAAAAAATGAATAGGTTGCATGTCCTATCCTTCACTGTACACGGTATGATTTTGGCCATATTTCACATTGCCTTTTTCAGCTCCGAGCGCATCCTGTTAACGAAATTATAACAAAAGCAGGAGCACCTATGTTCAACAAAACAATCCACTCACTCTCAGGCAAAGAACCGACAGCCAAACAGCGTCATTTTTTGCCGAGCAACCCCAATCGTAAGGCAAATTGGCTAATGCCTACAGGCATAGCTCTATTAATGGCATTCAATCTAACAGGTTGTTTTTCTGACGATGATCCTGCACCAGTGGTAACGCCACCCGTGGTGCAGCCACCTGAAACTGGACCCACCTTTCCCGAAGGTGCAATCAAAATCCCCGCTGGCGATAACCTCACGATGCGTATTCAAGAAGCCTTAATTAACGCGCAAAGTGGTGCAGTGATCGTGCTTCCTAAAGGAACCTTTAATATCGACTCAACTTTGCTGTTCGATGGCGATGTAGATGGGGATGGCAGTTATGCCAAAAACGTCACTATCATGGGCTACGGGATGAAGGACACTATCCTTAATTTCGCCCAAGCGAACTCGGGAGATGGGATTTTCGTCCAAAACGCTCTCAACATTACCATTCAAGATCTGTCGGTTAATGAGGCAAAAAACAATGGTATCAAACTTAAAAACACTAACGGCATTATCCTGCGCCGCGTTGGTGCAGTATGGGAAGGCGAACTCGATAAAGATAATGGTGCCTATGGTTTGTATCCGGTTGAATGTGAAAACATTCTGATTGAAGACAGTTATGTTCGCGGCAGTGCCGATGCGGGGATTTATGTTGGGCAGTCCCAATATATTGTGGTGCGTCGCAATATCGCCAAAGAAAACGTGGCGGGGATTGAAATCGAAAACTCCAAATATGCCGACGTGTATAACAATGAAGCGATGGGCAATACGGGTGGGATTTTAGTGTTCGACTTACCCATCAACAACCATAGATACGGCTCTAGCGTGCGGATTTTCAACAACAAAGTGTATGACAACAACACGCCGAACTTCGCCAATGCTTCTGCTAACCCCGCAGGTGTGCATATTGTGCCGCCAGGCACTGGAGTGATCATTTTATCCACCGCAGATGTGGAAATTTTCAATAACCAAATTACCCGTCACGACACCCTAGGAGTGACTGTGAGTAGCTTTTTTATTGCAGAACCCGATATGACCTCCTTTGTCGGCAACTATGGTCAACCTGGTCAAGCGATTGAGGATGGTTGGCGTCCTGTACCACGTAATATTTATTTACACGACAACGTAATTACCGATTATGGTAGCAAGCCAAAAGGTTATTTAATTCAAGATATTATTCGAGCCTATATCATAAATCATGGCACGTTACCCGGCGTACTCTACGACGGCTTAGGGGAAATGCTTGCTAATAACGGCACCGCCGCTTACCTCGGTTTGAAAGAGACGCCCTTTGCCACTGACGGTAGCGATAACGTCTGCGCCAGTGATAACGGCAACGTATCCTATGGCCGGCTCTATGCCAACAGCAATACGGATATCAGCATCGCCGATGTGCAATATGAAAAGACCCAAAACGCCCTACTGAAATGTACTCAAGTGAGTCTGCCTGTGCATACCGTCACCTTTGCAGGCCAAGTATTTGGCTGCGGGGTTGACGATAATACCGCAGGTTGTGATGGCGGCGTATTGGTCGGTGGCGGTGGTACTATCGGTGAAGGCGAAGGCGGTCTAGTAGGCGATGGCGATCAAAGTCTGTGTAAAGCGACTGGCTCAAATGTTAGTTGGGATGCACTGCTGAAAGCAAACTGTCCTAAACTGTCGGATTACAACCTGTTTAGCGATGCCAAAAACCCCACCACAGGCCCGAATTCGGGTGGTGTCCCTTACGATCTCAACACGCAGCTCTTTACTGACTACGCCAGTAAATATCGCTTTGTGTATTTACCTGCGGGACAAAAAGCCAGTTACTCCGAAAAAGAAGCGTTTGATTTCCCTGTGGGGAGCGTTATCGTCAAATCCTTTGCCTTGCCAAGCGATACCAGTAAGCGCGGTATTAGCAACGAGAGCTTGATTGAAACCCGCTTACTCATCCATCGTCCAACGGGCTGGAGCGCACTGCCCTATGTGTGGAATGCAGATAAAACCGATGCCACGTTGGCGAAAGCGGGAGCGATTAGCAGTCAAACGTTGAGCCATAAAGGGGAAAGTCTGACCTTTAACTACATGGTCCCGAGCATGAACCAATGTAAGCAGTGTCACCAATTTAAAGCCGATAACAATAGCAATGCCGTGTTTGTGCCTATTGGTCCTAAGGCGCGCCATTTGAACCGCAATTACAGCTATCAAGACGGCAGTATGAACCAACTGCTGAAATGGGAAAGCCTTGGTATTTTGCAAGGGTTGCCCAACCTAAGCCAAGTGCCGCAAGTGCCCGCCTACCACGATGGTGACGAAGCGACCGTCGCAAGCTTAAGCGATACAGCATTAATGCAAACGGCTAAGGGTTATCTCGACATCAACTGCGCCCATTGCCATAGACCCGAGGGCAACGCCTCTAATACTGGCCTAAAACTCGAGTACTGGCGTGGCTACAGCGATGATGCAGGTTTCTCCCATGGCACCTGTAAATCACCGGTTGCCTATGGCGGTGGAAACTTAGGTTTCGATATAGTCCCAGGCAATGCCGCTGAGTCCATCCTGCACTTTAGAATGCAAAGCACGACTCCGGGCGATCGTATGCCTGAAATTGGCCGAAGCTTAGCCCATGATGAAGGCGTCGCGTTGATCAGCGAATGGATTAAACGTCTACCCGCAGCAAGCTGCTCACGCTAGCGTTAACGTCACAGTGGGTGAAAGCATGCTTGCAATCACCCACTTGCTTACCACTTCAAGACAGAGCGACACCCTGACATTGAAGGCCAACTCGAGGCCTTCTTATTTTCTAATGACATCTTAACGAGCTGATAATCCATGAAAAATCGCCAAACACTTTCGTTGGTGTTGATTATCACTGTGCTGCTCACAGCCTGCGGTGGAAGTGACAGCCAAAGCAGCGATAGCGGCCAAACACCGCCGCCCACGACCCCAACCAATCCAACGATACCAACTAGCCTTTGTGTGAATACTTCAGGGCAAGTTAACTGGTCCGCCTTGATGGCAGAAGACTGCCCAGTGTTAAGTCAATATGGTCTCTTTATCGACCCGACGAACCCAACCATACAGCCACAAGCTCCGGGGTTTAGCTATCAGCTCGCTACGCAGCTGTTTTCTAACTATGCCAGCAAATACCGCTTTATCTATTTACCCGCGGGCAGCAGCATACAGTACCAAGCGCAGGAGGCATTTGAGTTTCCAACTGGCGCCGTGCTGGTTAAAACCTTTGCTCTTCCACAGGATACAGCTATCACAGGCATAGCCAACGAAACGCTAATCGAAACGCGGCTATTGATAAAACGCCCTCAAGGTTGGACAAGTCTGGTTTATCAATGGCAACAAGGTGAGGCAAAGCTGCTTACCGCCGGCGCAAGCGTGCATCATACCCTGATTAACCAAGGCCAAAGCCAAAGCTTCGATTACAACATACCGAGCCGCGCCGAGTGCAAAATTTGTCACCAAACCAACCAAGATAACAGCAGCCAAATCATTCCGATTGGCCTTAAAGCCCACTTATTGAATCGCGACATCGTCGACCAAGGACAAATCGTCAATCAACTCAGCCTGTGGGCCAAACAAGGCAAGCTTGAGCAGTTACCCGAGTTAAGCCAAGTGGCCAAAACCTATGCAATTGACAACCCTCAAGCCGATTTAACCGCCCGCGCTAAGGGCTATTTAGATGTAAACTGCGCCCACTGCCATAGCGCTAAAGGCTTTGCCAGTATCTCTGGATTACGCCTCGGTTTTTATATTGATCACACCAGTTATCAATATGGGATCTGCAAGCAGCCTCCGGGATGGGATGGCGGTGCGAAAGGACTTGATTACGATATTGTCCCCGGCAATGCTGAACATTCGATTTTGCTGTATCGCCAAACGCTCTCTGAACCGAAAGATCGCATGCCGCCTATCGGTCGCAATCTTGAGCACCAAGAAGGCGTTGAATTAATTCGTCAATGGATAGATTCACTGGCACCGAGTTTAGGGAATTGTATTTAGGAAAGTGCTGAGTAGTACTAGGGCGTGTTGACGTTTCAGGGTTATTTTTGCAGCAATGTGGCTGGCTTTTATGCAAGGCAAAGTCCGTGCAGTGTAGTTATTCTACATAAACGGACGATAACGCGGCAGAAAAGCCAGCCAAATGCTGCCCTAAGGGTTCGTCTGGCAAGCCCTTGCTCTTACTTTCTGTCATAAGAGCCGCTCGTCATTTGAGTAAACTACACATCATTCCTCGTTTCGCGAGCACGTGCTTTCCAGAACGAACAAAATCTAATCTCGAAACGTCAACACGCCCTAATGTCACTCACATTGCATAGCAATGGAGTGACGTTAAACAAAAAATAAAAGGGATAAACAAGGATGAAATTGAATATAGGATAGCGCCGTTTCCCTTAAAGTATCGCTTCCGTTTTTAACCAATTAAGCTAGTTCACTATCCTTTAGCCGCAGTTAAGCCGACTAAAATACCCTGGCGGATGGCCAATCCAGTGCTTAAAGGATTGACGGAAATGGCTCACATCGCTGTAGCCTAAGGTCTCGGCAATCGCCTCAATATCTAGCTTGTTGGCTAAAATCAACTCGACCGCCCGTTGGCAGCGCACCTGATCAACGAGACGCTGATAACTCGATCCCAGCTGAGCAAGTTTACGCCGAAAACTGCGGTCGCTCATATGCAGCTGCGCCGCCATTTCATCTAAATGAAGTACATGGGGAAAATGTGCGCGGATCGCTATCAATACGGTTTCGATAAAGGAGGTGGTAAAAGCTGAAGGCGTTATCTCTGCAAATTTAGGGAAAGGATAGTTTATTGCAAGAGCAAGATAATCAAGGGAAATACTCCATTCGTAATATTCGCAATTAAACTGCACTTTCGCACCCGTTGCCTCCTCTAAAAAATGGCAGTCTCGACCTGACCCAACCAAATTAATTTGACTTAGCGTTATCGCCTCCCCAGTCAGCTCTCTGGCGAGCCCCAATAGTGACCCAATACTGTGTAAAAACTGAAATCCGTATTGTGCTTTATCAATACGACCCGTATTAAGCCAACGAATGCAAACACTGTCATCTGTTAGACGTACCAAAGAATCAGTAAAACTACCAACTAAACTCGGGTGATTAATCACAAACTGTAAGCAGGCCTGCAATGAGCTAAGTTGAGCAAGATGGGGCAACAATACATCTAAGCTACTCACCCGATAACTCAGCCCTAATTTAGTACCAATATCGGGATCTCCACCCTGTAAGCGTAAAAACTCCATCGCATATTCCACCTGCCAGACAAAGACAAACTGGCAATGATTAAGCTCAGTCCGGCCAACACCAATATGACCACAGACTTGCTGTAAGGCTTTTTCGCCTAACTGTGAGGCAATAAAGTCGAGAATATTACGCAGCTCAAATGCGGGATAGGTTTGATCGCCTACCATCAGGTTCGTCTTGTAATCGACGCGCTGTAACATGGAATATCCTTAATGTGATTTGTTCAGCTTTTAATTCCCTAGGTGATTAGTTGTATAAGATCTCGCTTATTTTGAATAGTCTTAAACCAAACTTAATGTTAAAAAAATGTATTATTTCATTTCGCGCCCAAACAAAACAAAAACGCCTGCATATTCGCAGGCGTTTTCATCTGTATTAAGTCAATGCGTCGGCTTACATGGGACGATTTTTCTCAACTAATCGATTAAAAATCGCATTTACCGACAGGGACGCACCATGGGCGATTTTATCGGCTAGTTTCTTGCGCACCTGATAACGCAGCTTATACACGGTACGTTCGCCCGCTAACTGCATTAACACATCATCACTGGTTGAAATCGCATCGATAAGGCCTAATTCAATCGCCTGTTGACCGTACCAATGTTCACCAGTGGCCACCTTTGCCAAATCGAGCTGAGGACGATATTTGGTTACAAAAGCTTTAAACAGCTCATGGGTTTCTTCGAGCTCCTGTTGGAACTTCTGTCTGCCCTCGTCAGTATTTTCGCCAAAGACGGTTAAGGTGCGCTTAAAGTCACCGGCTGTGTGTTGCTCATAATCAATTTCGTGCTTTTTCAGCAAACGGTTGAAGTTAGGCAACTGAGCAACTACCCCGATAGAACCCACGATGGCGAATGGCGCGGCATATATTTTATTGGCGACACAGGCCATCATATAACCACCGCTGGCGGCAACTTTATCCACGCAAATCGTTAATGGGATCTCGGCCTGACGCAGACGATCGAGCTGGCTCGATGCCAATCCATAACCATGCACCATGCCACCGCCACTTTCGACATTGACAATAACTTCATCACCCTTTTCGGCGATGGTTAAAATTGCGCTGATTTCTTCGCGCAAAGATGCTACTTCGGCGGCATCAATACTACCTTTAAAATCAATGACAAAGACCTTGCCTTTGTGGTCTTTTTCGGCCGCGTTTTCCTTCGCCTTTTCGTCTGCTTTCAGCTGTTTTTCGTAGGCTTTAAACTGCTTCTTCGTCAGCAGTTCCTCCTTCAAACTGTGCTTTAGTTCTTCCAGTTCTTCTGAAAGGTTAGTGATCCTCAGTTCACCTTTATCCGATTTGTGCTTCACAGTGGACGCGAGGACGACAATAATCACAGCAACAATCGCAACAACGATAGTCACAGCTTTGGCCAAAAACATGCCATATTCGTATAGAAATTCCAAAGTACTCTCCGTTGGGACCTAAGGTGATCCGGTTTAATGCGCGCTATTCTAACAGCCTAAAGCGCCATAAAAAAACCCAGCAAAGGCTGGGTTTTTAGGATTTAACTCGGATTAGTTAGGACAAGTCGCGATCACACTTGGATCGGTGACGTAAATAGTGGCCTCACCTTTACCCGCAGTCGATGCATAGGTTGCTACTTGAGTCTGCATCTCTACCGTTGCCGCAGCTGCCATACCATCTGTAGAACTCTTCTCGCTTGGGTCAACAATAGAACTGTGATGGCCCTTGGCAAAACGCACCACACCAAGCCCTTTCGTCGTAGCATCGACGCAAGGTAAACCCATTGCAGAGATCAGCGGTTCAGTACCTGATAATGGGAAGTTATCGACACTATTAGGTAACACTTGATCCGCTAAGTTACCATTACCATCACCAGCGACTTCAATTAAGTGCACAGGTAATCCTGTTGCTTTTAACATGCCAGCATGGTTAACCGGATCTGCTGAGTCCACCGCCGTTTGCACAGCAAAGGCAAAAGTAGGAATAAATTGCGCGTAAACCGCCTGAACTAATGCCGCATATTCAGGGCTGCCTGGCTCATATCCTGCCGTATTAGCCTTATCGACTAAAGCTTTGAATGTCGCCGAAGCAGTGACATTATTAAACAGTACGGGACCGAAGGTGGCTGAACCGGCAAAAGCGCCTGCTAAACCACCAGCAGGAGCAACCAAAGAAGCCGCATTAATCACATAAGGGTTAGGTAAGGCTTCACCCGTGGTTGGATTTCTCATCCCCGTGCTGGCATAGGTAGCAAAATCGGTTCCCACAATCGCACCTAAACTTAACCCCTGCGCACTGATCTTAGAGACATCAAATACTTGTGGTTGATTAGCCTGCGCAAGCCCTTGTGCGAAGCCAGTTAAGGCTAAACGCACGCCAAGGTGATCCATGGTTGCCTGACGGAAGTTATCTCGCACAGAAAGTGTGCTTGAGATATTGACAAAGACTAACGGGTTACCATTTTTAAAGGCATCCGGAGTACCAATCACATTGCCAAAAGAGGGATCGGTTGCCGAAACTTCGTAAATACCATCCCCATTGGCATCAAATGAACGAGCACCATGTAAAGGCATATCGATAGCTACCGTTGCCACGCCCATGGCCGCATAAGAACCCGCATAAGCTAAAGACATTTCCTTACCGCCACCTAAACCATGCAGCGCAATCGTGGTTGGCCAGCCTGATGTTGGTGGTGTAAAGGTTAAGCCTTGCTGCTGATAGAAGGCCGCGAGTTTAGTGGCATTAGGCATAGAAATCAGTACAGGTACCGTTTCATAACCTTTAATCGCAGGGATTGGGTTAAATTTGGTCAAATGTTTGGTTTTATCAACCGCAGTACCATCGTCTAATAGCCAGGTTTTACCTGCCATTAGCGAAGGATTAGCTAATGCATCAGCGGGGTTAGCAATACCATTAGCGACAGCCTGCATACCAAAGTTAGTTTGGCTTAAGGTACCCGCTTGCAGCGCTAATAGCACAGAAACTGGGCTATCGCCTTGGGCTTTCCAACTCCCATTTATTAATGGTTTACCTTCTGCAGATAAACAACTGACAGAAGAACAATCACCGTAAATTGGCAATTTAATTTTTGCAGTATAGACATCCGCTAAATTTGAAACCACGTAAGCCATACCATCTGCTGGTTTTAATCTCGCAGCCTGAGCCACAGTTAACCCAGTAGGAGTCGGCATTTGTGCAAAACTAGGTGCATAGGGAGCGCCTCTTGCCATCAATAGTTTTGTGGTTTCATAAACATTTGCGACTGATTGAGTAGTGAACAAGCCAGAGTAGGTAATTGTTGAAGTATCAACATTATGTGCAGCTGCTATCCCCTTCTCATAACTATTGATTAAGGTTTGCAACATCAGTTGATCTGGCGTTTCTAGAGGCAGCGTATTGATATCCATCTTCAACGTACCATAGGTTGTTGAAGGGGCAATGCCGCGTCCCTCTGAATCCTGAATTAACTTAGTGGTCGCATAAATATAAGACTGACCCGCTTTAAGCGGTTTTAGTGGAATAATGACGACTTTATTGCCTGAGGCAGTAGAAACAAAGTCCACACCAAATTGTAATTCAGCCCCTACTTTACAAGCTGATACTGACGGTTTGGCTTTACACTCAGGATCAGAGGACAAAGCGCCCCCCACGGTAGCCTCAAACATTCTTACCGCGCCAGGCTGGGCAACAGATGCCGCCATCAGGGTGAGCTGGGTGCCATCATGATCTTTTGCTAAATCGATATCGATTGAAATGGGCGACGTAGTTGACCATCCATCTAATGCACCGAGTGCAATCTGAGGATCGGTATAATTACCAGAACTTTCACCCGGTATAGATAAAGTACCATCCTTAGTGCCGCTGAACAGGAGGTCATTTGGCAAAGGAACTTTAGAGTTAGCAGGGTCGAATACCATATGGGATTCAGGGATGAGCGGCTCCGTCTTATCCTTGAGTTCGTTATAACTGTCCTCGCCACATCCTGTGAGGCCCAGTGCTGATGCAATCGCAACACACAAAATGAGTCTTTTCATTTTTTTTCCCCAAATCTTGTTGTAATAGTTTTGTTTTCCCCAAGAAATTAGTCACAATAGCGCAAAAGCTATGACTAATAGGGCTTATGTTAGCCCCTAACTCATTTCAAGTTAACGTAAAAATATTGAGTTAGCCACAAGTTTGTCACAAAGATTTTAGCTATTTATAACAAAGTTTCATTCATTTGTTTGAAACATGCGTTTAGCAGTTCAGCGACTCTAGAAGTGGCGGGCATTTTCGCCAAGAGGAATAAAAGGCTCATGTTGGAATATCAAGCAGCAAAAGATTTACTTAAAGGTAAAACTATTTTAGTCACTGGTGCAGGAGCAGGCATTGGTCGCGCGGCGGCTATCGAATTTGCCAAGCATGGCGCCACGGTGATTTTACTCGGTAAAACCGTTAAAAAACTCGAAGCCGTTTACGATGTTATCGAGCAAGCGGGTTATCCGATGCCAGCCATTGTGCCACTGGATTTAAAAGGTGCGACCGAACAAAACTACCGTGATATGGCCGACACGATCAGCGAACAGTTCGGCCATTTAGATGGTTTACTGCATAATGCCAGTTTACTCGGCGCCCTAGGTCCGTTTGAACACATCGATATTCCTTCACTTGAAGATGTACTTAAAGTCAATGTCACCGCACAAGTGATGCTAACCAAGGCATTACTGCCAGTGCTACGCCAAGCACCAAGTGCCTCGATTATTTTCACCTCCAGCAGTGTTGGTCGTCAGGGCCGCGCCTACTGGGGGCCCTATGCCTTCTCGAAATTTGCCACCGAAGGCATGATGCAGGTACTCGCCCACGAATGTGATGGCACTTCAGTCCGCGTGAACAGCATTAACCCAGGCGCAACGCGCACCGAAATGCGTGCTAAAGCATACCCTGCCGAAAATCCATTCGATTTAAAAACGGCCGAAGAAATCATGCCGACTTACTTGTATTTAATGGGACAGGACTCTAGCGATATTAACGGTCAGCAATTCAATGCCCAGTAAGTAAGGCTCACTAAACGCTGTGGTATAAAAGTAAAGGGAACCGAATGGTTCCCTTTACTTTTACTCAGTCGCTGAGTCTAATTTTAGCAAAGTAAATCATTGTTTTAGACTTCTCTTGCAAGTTATCACTTTGGACTTGAATATTATCGGGAACCGATACCTGCTCGTGACTTGAATAATAACTCACCCAAAGATGATCACCTTTCAGAACAATGCCAGCATAACTAGTATCGCCCTGCGAAGGTAACGTGAGCCTCTCATGAATAGCGCCCGTATCTTGATTTATTTCAATAAGTGCAGTGCGAATGTTCCCTTCATAAAGACGTACAACCGCCATCAAACGGGATTGATAGACAAACAGCACTGGCCCACCGATGCGTTTATCGAGTGTTTGCCAAGTCCATTGCTTGAAAGGTGGCAAGCTGTGACCCAGTAAACCTAAAAACTCGTCACTCCACACGGGATCGCGCCTTAATAAACAAAAACAACTCCCTTGGTGAAATACAAGCGAACTTTCATTTACATAACCTTGGTCGTTAAAAACAGGCATCCAAGGTTTAAAGAGCTGTCCATCGTCACTTTTGTAGAAACGGGTATCTCCATCAGGCCCCGCCCGATATCCCACACCATAAAGTGCATCTTGATGCTCAGTTAAACGCCATAACCAGTAACCTATATCAGCTACCGCCTGCGGTTCGGACCAATTTACGCCATCCTTTGAGCGCCAAAGATAGGATTGTAAACCTGATTTATTGTGCAAAGTACCACCACCCAATAGCAACAACTCACCTCGAAATTCAATTAATTTGCCATCCCGTAAATCAGCATGAGCCGAAGTCAGCAGCGCCACACTTTGCCAATTTTCCCCGGCATCATGGGAGCAAAGAATACGTAAAGCGCCATCAGGAGATACGTGAGCAGAGCCTTCTCGAAATACACAAAATAATGCCCCTTGGTATAACACCAGATCGGTAAAAGCATTATGCTCACCTTGCGCCCAAATTCGCTTGACCGATATTAATTCCATGGTTCATCTCCTCGTCATCTTTAGGCTTGTTATAGCATAACCATAGGCTACAGAAAGCAAAAAAGGCCGCAAGCGGCCTTTTAACTGGGTAACATAAACCGATTAACTACGTTGACGCGTTGGCTTCGATTTACCCGTTGAGGTGACTTTATGCTTACGTACAGCGCGGCGAATTTTGGCACTCTTCACCTGCGCACGGGCCACACTGTGTTTATCTGCAGCCAGCATAGTGCGAGTTTCAGGTTCAAGGCCCGCTAATTGGCGCAGGTAGTTAACTTGCTCAATTGGCAATTCAATCCAACCACCACGGGGTAAAGATTTAGGTAATTCCACCATACCATAGCGCACACGGATAAGACGGCTAACTTGCACCTCTTGGGATTCCCATAAACGGCGCACTTCACGGTTACGGCCTTCACGTAAACACACGTGCCACCATTGGTTCATACCCTCACCACCCGCGGCTTTAATGGCATCAAACTGTGCCATACCGTCTTCTAACATCACGCCGGTACGCAGACGTTGTACCGCAGCCTCTGGTACTTCACCAAAGGTACGAACCGCGTATTCGCGTTCAACTTCGTTAGACGGGTGCATCAAACGGTTTGCCAGTTCACCATCAGAGGTAAACAGCAATAGGCCTGAAGTGTTGATATCCAGACGGCCTACCGCAACCCAGCGCGAATCACGCACTTTAGGCAAGCGGTCAAACACAGTTGGACGACCTTCAGGGTCTTTACGGCTACAAATCTCACCTTCGGGTTTGTGATAGGCCAGCACGCGGCAAATCACATCATCGGCAGACTTGAGCGATATGGCTCGACCATCGATACGTACTTTTGCATCAGCTTCGATACGATCGCCAAGATTGGCAATCACGCCATCAATACTAACTCGGCCTGCAGCAATCCATGCCTCCATCTCACGACGGGAGCCATGGCCTGCACGGGCCAAGACTTTCTGCAATTTTTCACTCATTAGTATCTTGCTCTTCTGACTGTTCAGGCGTTACTTTCAAACCCGAAAATACCGCCTGCAATGACTCAGTATCCGTAAGCGCGGGTAAATCCGCGAGGGTATCTAAGCCAAAATAGGCTAAAAATTCTAAGGTCGTGGCGTAGAGTGCGGGTCGCCCCGGGACTTCTTTATGGCCAACGACTTTAATCCAATGTCTATCTGACAAACTTTTGATGATGTGACTACTAATGGCCACACCACGCACCTGCTCAATATCACCACGGGTCACAGGTTGACGATAGGCGATCACCGCCAGAGTCTCTAATGTTGCCCGCGAATACTTAGGTGCTTTTTCCTGCCACAGGGGTTGCAAAAACGGACTCAGGACTTCCAAGGTCTGGAAGCGATAACCTCCAGCCACTTTCACAAGTTGAACACCCCGTTCCTGATAATCCTGTTGCAACTCGTCCAATGCGGCTTTGATTTTGTCTCTGGAAACACTGAAATCCGCCAACACGGTTTCTTTCAACATTTTCACCGACAAGGGTTTCCCCAATACAAACAGACTCGCTTCAATAAGCTGTTTTAATTGAATTGGATTTATCTGCATCAATTAATAGGCCTTTACATAAATAGTTGAAAACGGCTCTGTTTGGTACAATTCCACTAATAATTCTTTGACCAATTCCATTAGCGCTAAAAAGGTCACCACCACACCGGCGCGGCCTTCTTCGGCACTGAATAAACACTCAAAGGGCGTAAACGTCTCGCTATTAAGCATGGCTAAAATTTGGCTCATGCGCTCGCGGGTCGATAACTGTTCACGCTTAACATGATGATCTTCATTGGCATCAATACGTTTAAGCACCTCGCCAAAGGCGCGGGCGATTTCAAATAACGATACATCAGGCGGGATCACCAAAGGTTTAATATTTGGTGAAGGTGCCGCGATTGCTTGAAACACATCGCGTTCAAGCCGAGGTAAATCATCAATTTTTTGCGAGGCTTCCTTGATTACCTCATAGGCCTTCAATTGACGGATCAACTGGGCCCGTGGATCTTCTTCCACCTCATCTTCCGCCACCATACGCGGCAGCAGCAGACGGGATTTAATCTCGGCCAGTGTAGCCGCCATGACCAAATAATCCGAGGCCAGTTCAATACGCGCCTGAGTGAGCATCGCGATATATTCTAAATATTGCGCGGTGATCTGAGAAATGGGTAAATCTACAACATCTAATTTTTGCTTACGGATCAGATACAAAAGTAAGTCTAGCGGCCCTTCAAAGGACTCCAAGAACACTTCCAACGCCTCAGGTGGAATAAACAAATCCTGCGGCATTTCGGTCATCGCCTGACCACGAACAACGGCTAAGGGTAAACTTTGTTGCGTGCCCTGCATCCGCTATCCCCATGTAAAACAATCACCTTGAAACCGCCATTCCCAAGCAAGCAGTATCAGCCTCATTAACTCGAGTTGACTCGCTTCTTCGCAAACGCGCGATTATACCCGTAATTTAATGGCGATAAAACTGCCAAATGACGGTTTTATCGGGCTAACATACGCTGCCATACACTATCGCTGAGACAAACCTGATTTTACAGAAACGGAGTCACATCCCCAGCGCCTTCACGCAGGACTTCGAACCCATCTTCCGACATATCGATGACAGTGGTTGGCTTTTCACCTAAATAACCACCATGAATAATCACATCCACTTGATGCTCTAACAGGTCGCGAATATGTTCAGGGTCCGACTCGGCAAATTCTGCGTTTGGCATCACCAAACTGGTCGACATCAACGGCGCATCTAACGCCTCGAGCAGTGCTAAGGCAATCACATTGTCTGGCACGCGGATACCAATGGTTTTTTTCTTGTCATTTTGCAGACGACGGGGCACTTCCTTACTCGCCTTAAAAATGAAAGTGTACGGCCCTGGCGTGCAACTTTTTAGGATGCGATAGGCCTGATTATCCACCTTGGCGTAGGTCGCTAATTCAGATAAGTCACGGCACATTAACGAGAAATTATGATCGTGTTCGATTTGACGAATGCGAGTAATGCGCGTCATTGCGTCTTTCTCACCGATCATGCAACCGAGGGCATAACCCGAATCGGTTGGATACACAATTACGCCGCCGGACTTCAGCACAGCCACGGCTTGACTAATCAAACGTGTCTGTGGATTTACTTCGTGTACATAAAAAAATTGACTCATGGTCGTTCCATCCAAGATCCCGACTGCCAGACCCAATCAATACCTTGAGGCTGGTAGAGATTTTTACCTAATTCAATCCAATTGCTTGGAAAGTGAAAATCACTTCCTATCGATGCAAGCAACTGATTTTGGACACTCAGCGCCACTAAATTGGCCCTATCATCCACCGTTTGCTGGCCGAGCACCACTTCCATGGCATCCCCGCCTGCTTCTTTAAATTCTCGCACTAAACGCTTTAACCACTTGGCAGACAGCTTATAACCACTCGGATGTGCCAATACCGCGAGCCCGCCCGCGTTGTGGATCACCTTAATTGCGCTGGCCATATCGCCCCAATTATTGGGCACATAACCCGTCTTACCACGGGCTAAGTAACGCTTAAATACACTGGGCATATCCACCGCATAACCGTGATCGGCAAGCCAACGAGCATAGTGACCACGGCTTAACGCTGCGCCTGCCGCAATTGCTTTTGCGCCTTCATAGGCGCCTTCGATCCCGGCTTTAGCCAATCGATGGCCGATTTCTTCGGCACGAAGCTCACGTAACTCACGCTGGTTTTCTAAAAACGTTAATAACTCTGTGTGGGTTTCATCAAAATTGAGCGCCACAATGTGAATATCGTAACTATTCCATCGGGTTGAAATCTCAACCCCAGAAATCAGCTTTAACGGTTCGGTCTGCGCTTGATTGAAGGCGCGGGCTTCACTTAAGCCTGCAACCGTATCGTGATCCGTTATCGCAAATAACTGCACGCCCTTTTCAAGGGCTCTGGCGACCAGCTCGGACGGCGTGAGATGACCGTCAGATGCGGTCGTGTGGCTGTGCAAGTCAGCCAAGATGCTTTGAGTATTCATGCCGTTATTGTACGTTAATTTAAGATGAAATGTGCATTTATCTCACACTTTATCCAGCAGGAACCGCATTTGACACAGTGAGTTAGCCACATGAATCCATCATTTTGAAAAATATTCAATTGACTTTCGCCTCAGGCTCATGTTTTCTATAGCTCAACTAACGAATTATTGAGACCCTTTTGAATGACTCATACTAACGCTTCTTTCAACATCATTTGGTGGTGGCACTTCCCAACGTAGCGGGTGGTGTGAAGCTCTGTGCTCATTTGAAAGTAACAGAATCAACAAAAGCCCGCAGAAATGCGGGCTTTTTTGTTGGTGTGAAAAATGTCTGCAACGCGGTAAATGGATAAAAGCGAGATAACAGCATGGCCTTAAAGACATTTAATCAGGAAATCCAAGTCGATGGTGCGAATTTAACCTCGTCTCAACAGACATTCGCACGTTCACATACGCTCAAGGCAACGCTGGCATACCATAGCGACCCACTGCGTCTATACCAGCACATCACCCAAGATGCGCCCCATACCATGTTGTTAGAATCGGCAGAAATCGACAGCAAGGAAAATCTTAAGAGCATGGTGATGACCCATGCGGCGCTGATGATCCGCTGCGACGGCTATCGTTTACGCTTTAGCGCACTGAGTGACAATGGAGCCAGTTTACTCGCCCCCATCGAGCAATTTTTTACTGCTCGTTCAAGCCAAACTCAATGCCAACACGATGGTCACAACTTAGTGGTCACGCTGCAAAAGAACACTGAGCTTAAGGATGAAGATGCGCGCTTAAAATCCACCTCGCCACTCGATGGTTTGCGCTTGTTTGTAAAGCATATCGACTGTGGTCAGACACCGGCATTCGAAGACTTATTTTTAGGTGGCGTTCTCTCCTACGATTTGATTGATACAGTGGAGCCACTGCCTAAAGCACCAAATGGTGCAAATGATTGCCCTGATTATTTATTTTATCTTGCCGAAACCTTAATTCTTATTGATCACAAGCAAAAACAAGCCGAAATCATCACCCATAACTTTAGTGAAGGTTCTGCAAAACAGGTTGAGGTGACCCAAGCCTTAGCCAAACGAGCTAGCCACATTAGCGCTGACTGCCAAACCTTAGCCAATGATATAGAACCTGCGCCCGCGCTGGTTGGGATAACAGCGACTGAGCAAGTCAATATCAGTGATGAGGCCTTTAAACAAACCGTTATCGATTTAAAAGAACACATTATTGCTGGCGATATCTTCCAAGTGGTGCCTTCACGCAGCTTTAGCCTGCCCTGCCCCAATACCTTGGGAGCTTACCGCGCGCTGCGATTAACCAACCCCAGCCCGTATATGTTTTATTTCAGAGGACATGACTTTACCCTGTTTGGTGCCTCGCCAGAGAGCGCGCTGAAGTTTGATTCCAGCAATAATCAGGTCGAGGTTTATCCCATCGCAGGTACCCGTAAGCGCGGCAAAACCGCCACTGGCGAGATTGATTTCGACCTCGATAGCCGCATCGAACTCGAACTGCGTTTAGATAAAAAAGAGCTCTCCGAGCACTTAATGTTGGTCGATTTAGCCCGTAACGATATCGCCCGTATCAGCCAAAGCGGCAGCCGCAAAGTGGCCGAGTTACTTAAAGTCGACCGTTATTCCCACGTGATGCATTTAGTCAGCCGCGTCACAGGTCAACTACGCCAAGACTTAGATGCACTCCACGCCTACCAAGCCTGTATGAATATGGGCACTCTGGTTGGCGCCCCGAAAGTGCGCGCCTCGCAACTCGTACGTCAGGCGGAAAAGACCCGCCGAGGCAGCTATGGTGGCGCAGTGGGTTACCTCAATGCCCTTGGGGATATGGACACATGTATCGTTATCCGCTCCGCCTTTGTGAAAAACGGTGTAGCCCATATCCAAGCGGGTGCTGGCGTGGTGTTTGATTCCGATCCCCAGAGTGAAGCCGATGAAACGCGCCAAAAGGCGCAGGCGGTGATTTCTGCCATCAAGATGGGCGCAGGCTTGGATGATAGCCATCAAGCAACTGCGACCACTTCGACTGAACAACCAAGATAAGGAGCCTAAGATGAAACTCTATTTACTCGATAACTTCGACTCCTTTACCTACAACTTAGTCGACCAGTTTAGAAGCCTTGGCTGTGAAGTGGTGATCTACCGTAACGATGTTGCCGCCGACTATATTGCCGACAAGCTGTTGGCGGAAACCGAGCCTAGCGCCTTAGTCTTATCGCCAGGCCCAGGTGCGCCCCATGAAGCGGGCTCCATGATGGCGCTAATAGACAAAGTCGCGGGCAAAGTGCCTATGCTTGGGATCTGTCTAGGTCATCAAGCCATGGTGGAATATTACGGCGGTAAAGTGGAGCGCGCGCCTTTTGTCGTGCACGGTAAAGCCAGTCCCACCTTCCATAATGGTGAAGGCGTGTTTGCTAACTTACCTTCGCCCTTACCTGTCGCCCGCTACCACAGTTTAGTAGCCACAAAAGTACCTGATTGTCTTGATGTTATTGCCACCACAGAAGATATGCCTATGGCGATTTTGCATGCCGAGCACAGGGCAGTCGGTTTTCAGTTTCATCCCGAATCCATCTTAACCACCTTGGGCAGCACATTGTTAACCCAAACCTTAAGCTTTTTGACTCAAGACATCGCCCACAATACCGCAGGAGCGCAATAATGAATGCAACATCGATTCAGCCCCTGCTCGATATTTTGTTTCAGGGCAAGGCATTAACACGCGAGCAAACCGCCAGCCTCTTTAGCACCCTTATCCAAGGTGAAATGAATGAAACCGTGATGGCGGGCATGTTAATGGCGCTTAAAATTCGCGGTGAAACCATTGCCGAAATCAGTGGCGCCGCCGATGCGATGCGCGCAGCCGCTAAGCCTTTCCCCTATCCAGCTTCAAGCCGTAGCCAAGGGATTATCGATATCGTCGGTACCGGCGGCGATGGTTTTAATACCATTAATATTTCCACCACTGCCGCCTTTGTCGCCGCAGCTGCTGGCGCCAAGGTTGCAAAACACGGTAATCGTTCCGTCTCGAGCAAATCGGGCTCGTCAGATTTACTCGCCCAATTTGGCATCGATTTAACTATGTCACCCGAGCTGGCGGGCCGCTGCCTCGAATCACTCAATCTGTGCTTCCTGTTTGCGCCCCACTACCATGGCGGTGTCAAACATGCAGTGCCTGTGCGCCAAGCCCTGAAAACTCGCACCTTATTCAATGTGTTAGGGCCATTGATTAACCCAGCGCGCCCAGAATTTATGTTGCTTGGGGTATATAGCCCAGAGCTAGTGACGCCTATCGCCCGCGTACTGCAAGCCCTTGGCACGCAAAGAGCCATGGTGGTACATGGCAGTGGTTTAGATGAAGTAGCGCTCCATGGCAGCACACAGGTCGCCGAACTCAAAGACGGTGAGATTATTGAATATCAATTAACACCGGCGGATTTTGGTGTGCCTCAAGCCCACATTACTGAGCTTGAAGGGGGCGAGCCTGCACAGAACGCCCAAATCACGCAATCGATTTTGCAAGGACAAGGCAGCGATGCCCACACCCATGCGGTTGCCATCAATGCGGGTTGTGCCTTATATCTGTGTGGCCTATCGGACTCAGTCAAAGCTGGCACCGCCCTTGCGCTCAATACCATAAAAAGCGGCAAAGCCTTTGAATTACTGAATCAACTCGCTAAAGTCAGCAGCGAAGCACAGGAATAATGACCATGGCACAGGTTCAACAACCCGACGCGCATCGCTCGGAAGATAATCAAGCATCGCAGGATGTAAGGGGTAGCATGCAAACCAGTACCGCAAAAGCCAACGTTTTAACCCGTATCGTCGATACTAAGGCCGCCCATATCGCCGCCCTTAAGTTGCGTTTTCCTGAAGACAGCTTAACCCCAAAAATCTCGGACCGTAGTCTATTTGCCGCCTTAAAAGCCCCGAAGGCGGGTTATATTTTAGAGTGCAAAAAAGCCAGTCCATCCAAAGGCTTAATCCGTAGAGACTTTGATGTCGAAGCCATCGCCTCGATTTATGCCAAGTATGCTGCGGGGATTTCGGTCTTAACCGATGAGCAATTTTTCCAAGGGGACATGGGCTATATCCCGAAAGTGCGGGCCAAAGTGAGCCAACCGATTCTGTGTAAAGACTTTTTTGTTGATGAATATCAAATCAAGTTGGCCGCACATCAGGGCGCCGATGCGATTCTACTGATGCTTTCTGTGCTCGATGATAAGCGATATCAGCAACTTGCCAGCGAAGCGGCCAAGTATCAACTCGATGTATTGACCGAAGTCAGTAATGAGGAAGAACTAAGACGAGCCATCGCCTTAAATGCACCAATTATTGGCATAAATAACCGTAACTTGCGAGATTTAAGTACCGATTTAGCCACCACAGAAGCCCTTGCGCCACACATCGGCAGCGATCGCGTGGTGATCAGCGAATCGGGCATTTACACTAACGATCAAGTACGCCGCTTAAGTCCATTGGTCGATGGCTTCTTGGTCGGTAGCTCGATTATGGCCGAAGAAGACATTGATTTAGCCTGTCGTAAATTGATCTTCGGTCACAATAAAGTCTGCGGTCTCACCCGACTTGAGGATATTCAAGCAGCAGCCACTGCGGGCGCAGTTTATGCTGGACTCATTTTTGCTGAAAAATCACCACGAGCACTCACAAAAGATGCCGCCAAACAGTTAGTCGAGCAATACCGTGCCGCCAACTTGCCCGCCATTGAGTTTGTTGGCGTATGTGTGAATAGCACGCCTGAGTTCATGGTGAGTATCGCCCAAGAATGTGGCTTAGCCGCGCTGCAACTGCACGGCAGCGAAACTGAGTTGGAAATTGCCGAGCTAAGCCAATTGCTGCAACAGGCCGGACTGAACACCCAAATTTGGAAGGCGATCAGTGTCGATGCTCAAAGCTGCGAACTTGCTGCTATGCCAAGAGGGGTGCAGCGTTATCTCTTCGATAGCAAGAATGACGCAGGTTTTGGTGGCACGGGGCAAGTCTTTGATTGGCAACTCCCCATTGCCCATAAAGCCGAGGCCATGCTCGCGGGTGGCCTCAATGCGGACAATGCTGCCCGTGCCAATGCTCAAGGGTTTTACGGTTTAGATTTTAACTCTGGCCTCGAAACCGCCCCTGGCATTAAGTCGGCAGAGAAGATCCAAGCGGCATTTAGTCAATTACGACTCTAGACCCACTTTTATAAAAAACTGTGCAAAGCACAGGCTAGCAAGAATTGAAACTCGATGGCGTTAACCTAAACCGCCATCGAAACAAATAAATAGGATAAGGAACAAGGTATGTCACAGTTAAAGCTTAACCCTTATTTCGGCGAATACGGTGGTATGTATGTACCGCAGATTTTAGTCCCCGCCCTCAAGCAACTTGAGGGTGCTTTTGTCGACGCACAAACCGATGAGTCCTTCCAAGCCGAGTTTACCGACTTACTGAAAAACTACGCGGGTCGCCCCACAGCGCTCACCTTAACCCGCAATTTAAGCCCCAATCCCATGGTTAAAATCTACCTCAAGCGGGAAGATTTACTCCACGGCGGCGCCCATAAAACCAACCAGGTATTAGGCCAAGCGTTACTGGCTAAGCGTATGGGTAAAAAAGAAATCATTGCCGAAACGGGTGCAGGCCAACACGGTGTTGCCACCGCCCTTGCCTGTGCACTGCTGGGATTAAAATGCAAAGTGTATATGGGCGCGAAAGACGTTGCCCGCCAATCACCTAACGTATTTAGAATGCGGCTGATGGGCGCCGAGGTTATCCCTGTAACCTCTGGTTCTGCCACCTTAAAAGACGCCTGTAACGAGGCGATGCGCGACTGGTCTGGTAGCTACGAAAAAGCCCACTATCTGCTCGGCACAGCTGCTGGACCACATCCGTTCCCGACCATAGTGCGTGAATTCCAACGTATTATTGGTGAAGAAACCAAAAAACAAATACTTGAGCGCGAAGGTCGCCTGCCCGATGCGGTCATCGCCTGTGTCGGCGGCGGCTCCAATGCTATCGGGATGTTTGCCGACTTTATTGATGAAGCCAATGTTGAGCTGATTGGCGTCGAGCCTGCGGGTAAAGGTATTGATACCCATATGCACGGCGCGCCGCTAAAACATGGTAAAACCGGGATTTTCTTTGGTATGAAAGCCCCATTGATGCAGGACAACGAAGGCCAAATCGAAGAGTCTTACTCGATTTCAGCAGGATTAGACTTTCCCTCGGTCGGCCCACAGCATGCCCATTTGAACGCCATCGGCCGTGCCCGCTATGAATCGGCCACCGATGATGAAGCCCTAGAAGCCTTCCAATTACTGGCTCGCAGCGAAGGGATTATTCCGGCGCTCGAATCGGCCCACGCCCTAGCCTATGCAATGCGTCTGGCGAAAGAGTGCACCAAAGAGACCATTTTGGTTGTCAACCTCTCAGGCCGAGGCGATAAGGATATTTTCACTGTGTCAGACATTTTAAACGGTAAAGAGGAATAACTAAGATGAGCAGCATTTCAAACCAAACTATCCCTCATCAAGCTGGCCGTTATCACGCCGCTTTTAGCCGTTTAAAAGCCGAAGGCCGCGGCGCCTTTGTGCCCTTTGTTACTTTGGGTGATCCTAGTCCTGAGCTGTCACTGAAAATTATCGACACCTTAGTGCAAAACGGTGCCGATGCGCTGGAGTTAGGCTTTCCCTTCTCTGATCCGCTCGCCGATGGCCCCGTGATCCAAGGCGCAAATCTCAGAGCCTTAGCCGCGGGTACAACACCAACAGCCTGCTTTGAATTGCTGGCCAAGATCCGCGCTAAATACCCTGAACTTCCAATTGGGTTATTGCTGTATGCGAACCTCGTATTCGCCAATGGCATAGATGCTTTTTATGCCAAAGCGCAGCAAGCGGGCGTGGATTCAGTGTTAATTGCCGATGTGCCAGTTGAAGAAGCCGCACCATTTATTCAAGCGGCCAAAGCCCATGGCATTGCGCCAATTTTTATTGCGCCGCCCAATGCCGACAGTGACACCCTTGCGAAGGTCAGCCAAAGTGGTGAAGGCTATACCTATCTATTGTCCCGCGCTGGCGTAACAGGTACAGACACTAAGGCAGGTACGCCCGTTGAAGAAATTTTAGCTAAGCTGCAAGCATTTAATGCGCCGCCACCGCTATTAGGCTTTGGGATTGCAGAGCCTGCTCAAGTGAGCGCCGCCATTCAAGCAGGCGCCGCGGGTGCAATTTCTGGCTCGGCCGTGGTGAAAATTATCGAAACCTATCAACAGGATGAAGTGAAACTGCTCGCAGCATTAGGCGATTTTACCCGCGCGATGAAAGCGGCAACCTAATCTATTCATCTGAATAACATCCCGATTTAGGGCCAAATCAGCAGAGTTGGCCCTTTTTTATATATTCCCCATAGCAGTAACAACCATGGCTAGCACAGAATCAACAGCATCTTAAAACTGTCAAACCCAAGGCTTATATTAGGATCTATGTCTCATGCGTTTACGAGATAAATGTTAATATAGCGCAAATAATATCGACGCTTTTGTTATGGTAAATGGACTTTATATGCAGTATCGGATCTATATTCTCGACGTCACACCTTGGGGCTGTGGTTTTCAAGGTGAAGTCGCTGCCCAATGGGATAATGGCGCTCCAGTGTGGTTTTACTATCAAGGCAATGATCAACAAGCTAAGCAACGTTTCCCCGTCAATCAATGGGTGACGGTTGAACTGTTTGGCCGTTTAGCCAAGGCAAATTTGCAAACCGACATTATTGAACATCGCCAAAGTCTGCAATTCCCCAAACATAATTGTCACTTTGAGGCCTCGGGACAAATTGTTGAAATCACCCAAACGCCTGATGATACTGTGTATTTACTGCAATCAAGTTTCACCCTACCCTTTGATAATGAACTCGGTACCTCACCAATTTCTCGCGGTCATTGGGTCAATGTTACTGGGGAATTATGGGCAACCAATTGGCAAGCCTAGGCGATAAAACGATTAGTTCTGATTATTCACCCAACGCAAAACGACCAGTATCGGTCTGTATCACCATAGCTTTTGCCGTGTTTTGCTCCTAAAATGGCGAACGGATTGCGCTTTGGGTTTACATAAATACATGTAAATCTTAAGCACTAATCAGCAAGCTCTTTCGCCTAAGTCACACTCTGTTGAGGTTTCCATGTCCAGCTTACACTCTGTACCAACAAATAAAAGCCGCACTATTTTTGGTACACCAAAGTTACCCGCAAAATACGCCACAGTTGTGATGCCATTTTTTCTTTCTATTTTAATGAGTTGCATCGTTTCTGGGATCAGTACTTTTAATGGTGTCGGCGCATCAGCACAATTTGTTGAGCTCTGGTTGAGCGCATGGTTTATCTCTTGGGTGGTGGCATTCCCGACTCTGCTGATGGTATTGCCCCTAGTGCGTAAACTTACCGCCGCTTTTGTGCAATTACCTTAGGCCTTTGCTTCTCCCTCTGCTTTTGACTCCACAAAAAGCCATTTTTAAGATGGCTTTTACGTTTGCTTATCCAATCTTTTATAGCTGACTAGCAGTGTTAATTGACGAACTAATTCGGATTTACAGTCGATTTACACTCAGCAGTTATTCACACTTTCGTTGCCTCCTCAAAAGCCACTAAAAGCAATTAGTGGCAAAATCTCACCAACCAAAAAACAACTTAATCAACTGTTTTTAAATAAATATTATTTTTGGTGATACATTTAGACACCTCTTAGACCTTCCTTCTTCCCCATTGATCAACTCACCGACAAACCGTATTTCAGCCTTTTATTTAACAGTCAAAAGTACGACTCATCCGACAGGTACAAATGAGAATGATTTGCATTTGTAATTTTTATGATGCTAATTTATTCCTCGTTGCACTGAGCGAGTAATAGCAAAACAAGCGGTAAAGCTCCTGTTCGGCAGCACAAAAGAATGATTCATAAAGCAACATTAGAGAGGTCCACTCATCTACTCATCCATCAGTCGATGGTGGCTGCAACCGTTTTAATAGGGATTCAAGGAGGCGTAAGTGACTACCCCAAAAAAGGAAACTGATCGTACGATTTACGATCTACTCGGCATTGGCATAGGCCCATTTAATCTAGGACTGGCGGCTCTGTGTGAACCTCTTAATAACTTCAGCTGTTTATTTTTAGATGCTAAAACCGAGTTTGATTGGCACCCGGGTATGCTGATCAACTCCTCTCGATTACAAACACCTTTTATGTCCGATTTGGTCACTATGGCCGATCCGACAAGTCGTTTTAGTTATCTTAACTTTGCCAAACAAACAGGCCGACTCTATTCCTTTTATATCCGCGAAAACTTCTTTCTCCCAAGGAACGAATATAATCAATATTGTCAATGGGTTAGCAATCAACTATCCAATCTGAGATTCAGTTTTAAGGTCACACAATTAGATTACAACGCCGGTGAAGGCATCTACCATGTTACGGGAGTAGATAGACGCAGTGGTAAACCCCACACTTATCTCTGCCGCAAACTGGTATTAGGTACTGGCACGACTCCCTATCTACCCGATAATTGCCCAATTCAAGACCCGCGTGTGATGCACAGCGCCAGCTATATCCGGCAAAAAGCCTACTTGCAAAGCCAAAGTGCTATCACAGTGATTGGCAGTGGCCAAAGTGCTGCGGAAATCTTTTACGATCTTCTGCAAGATATTGATACCTATGGTTATCAATTAAATTGGATGACCCGCTCGCCACGCTTTTATCCGCTGGAATACACCAAACTCACCCTAGAAATGACCTCGCCAGATTATGTGGATTATTTCCACGAACTGTCGCCGGAAAAACGCCATCACTTAATCGCAGAGCAAAAGTCCCTCTACAAGGGGATCAATGCCGAGCTAATCAACGATATTTATGACCTGCTTTACCAAAAGCGTTTAGTCAGCGATATCCAATGCCAGCTGCTGACTAACGTGGCACTGACAGCAATCGATACCTCGGGCGACAAGCTGACACTCAAGTTCAACCACCTCGAGCAAGAATATGCCTTCGAGCAACTGACAGGTGCCGTCGTCTTAGGCACTGGCTATCAATATCGTTTACCCGATTTTATTCAAGGGATTAAATCACAAATCGAATTTGATGATCGTGGCCAACTCGCCATCCAGCGTGACTATGGCATCGATGTCAGAGGCGATATTTTTATCCAAAATGCGGGCCTACATACCCATGGCATTAGCTCACCCGATTTGGGGATGGGCTGCTATCGCAATGCTATCATTCTGCAAGCGGTTTTAGGTTACGCGCCCTATCCGATTGAAACGCGGATCGCCTTCCAAACCTTTGACCCCAACAACATCAACGACGCGAAAAACCAACCCGTCGAAAGCAACACTCACTCAGCGGTTACGTCTTCTAAGTCTTGTCAGGAGTTAAATCCGTCAGCCAAGCCCACGCAACAACCCAGTAATGAGCCACAAACCGTGCTACGGATAAGCCCTTCTGGTGGCAGTGCCTCGGCCTTAATGGCACCGAATAAGGAGGCACTGTAATGGCCAGCCAATGGAGCCAACGCTGTTTAGATTTGCTCTCAAAACAGATTGTAATCAATGAGTTTGTGCTTAAACCACTGAACCTTGAGCAAGACATTGCCATGCTGCAATCATGGCTTAACCAAGACTATGCCAAGTTTTGGGGCATGCAGGGGATGAGTCTTGATGCACTTGCTCAAGCGATGGCGCCAAGCGAGCACAAGCTCTCGCTGATCGGTGAATGGCAAACCAAACCGCTGTTTATGGTGGAGTTATACGATCCCTCCCATGACGAAATTGGCCTGCACTATCAGGTTAAGCCGCTCGATTGCGGTATGCATTTAATCCTTGCGCCGATTGAAGGCAAACCCGTTCATGGCTTATCCCGCCAAGTGATGGAGGCTATCGCCCAACTTGTCCTTGAAACCCTCGCGTTTACGCGACTGGTAGTCGAGCCAGATCAGCAAAATCACAAAATTCACCGCTTAAATTGCCAGATTGGGATCCGCTACCAAAAAGCCATCCAACTCAGTACCAAAGCTGCGTTTTTAGGTTTTTGCAGTGCCCAAAGCCGCCAGACGGCAACTCAAGCCGCCCCCCAATTGCCGAGTAAAAATCGTCCTGTTACCCAGTCACTTTTAACCTTATCACTTTGTAGGTGAACCGATGAACTTAGCCACTAACGCCTTATTACTCAAACGATGCGCCCAAACCGAGTTGCCGAATATCGAGGCCTTACCCTCTTACGCCCATGTGCCCGTCCATTTAACGCCCCAACATTGGCAGGCAGCCAATCGCCATTTAGTGAAAAAAATCCTCTGTGAGTTTACCCATGAGAAGCTCATCACCCCACAGATTTACGCCCAAGGCGCAAAGGTAAATCACTATGAGCTCAGGTTAAATGACTGCACGTATTACTTTAGCGCGCGCCATTATCAGCTCGACCACCTTGATATCGCGACAGATTCTATTCGAGTCAGCAGCGCGGGCCAAGACAAGCCACTCGATGCCATGAGTTTGATTATCAAACTGAAAGATGCCTTAGGTATGAGTGAAACCCTGCTGCCCACTTACCTTGAGGAAATCACCAGTACCCTCTACAGCAAGGCCTACAAGTTGGCCCATCAAGCTATCCCCGCCGCAACACTCGCCAACGCCGATTATCAAACGATTGAGGCGGGCATGACCGAGGGGCATCCAGTGTTTATCGCCAACAATGGCCGCATTGGTTTTGATATGCAGGACTATTACCAATTTGCTCCCGAGAGTGCCAGCGCGCTTCGGCTAGTGTGGATTGCGGTGCGTAAGGACAAAACCACCTTCTCCGCCCTCGAAGGATTAGACCATGATAGCTTGTTAAAACAGGAGCTTGGCGAACAGTTCACCGAGTTTCAACAACACTTGAGCGCACTGGGGCAAGCGGCCGATAGCTTTTATTTTATGCCCGTTCATCCTTGGCAGTGGCGTGAAAAAATTGCCCGCACCTTTGCCGGCGAAATCGCCCGCGGCGACATTATTTATCTCGGCGAAAGCCAAGATTGCTATCAAGTTCAACAATCGATCCGCACCTTCTTTAACTTAACTGCGCCGCAAAAATGCTACGTCAAAACCGCGCTTTCTATCTTAAATATGGGCTTTATGCGCGGGCTTTCGCCGCTGTATATGAGCTGCACCCCGCAGATCAACGCTTGGGTAGCCAACCTTATCGAAAGCGACAGCTATTTTGCCGAGCAAGGTTTTGTGATCCTCAAAGAAATCGCCGCGATTGGTTATCACCACAGGTATTACGAAGAGGCACTCACCCAAGATAGCGCCTATAAGAAAATGCTGTCGGCGCTATGGCGTGAGAGCCCACTACCGCATATTGAGCCACAGCAAACCCTGATGACCATGGCAGCGCTATTACACATAGATCATCAAGAACAGGCTCTTATTACTGCGCTAATTGAGCACTCAGGCTTAAGCGCCAAGGAGTGGGTCAAGCGCTATCTCAACCTCTACTTATCACCGCTATTGCACGCCTTCTTTGCCTACGATCTGGTGTTTATGCCCCATGGCGAGAACCTGATTTTAGTGCACGATGCTGGCATCCCAGTCAAAATATTGATGAAGGATATCGGCGAAGAAGTCGCAGTACTGAACGGCAGCGAGCCACTGCCGCAAGAAGTGCAGCGCCTTGCGGTCGAGCTTGAGGAAGAGATGAAGCTCAACTATATCTTGCTCGATATTTTTGACTGTATTTTCCGTTACTTAGCCCCCATTTTGGATAAGCAAACCGCGGTGAGCGAAGCGCTATTTTGGGAGTTGGTGGCAGACAATGTACGCGACTATCAAGCGCAGCATCCGCACTTGGCGGACAAATTTGCACAATACGATCTCTTTAAAGACAGCTTCGTCCGCACTTGCCTGAACCGCATTCAGCTCAATAACAACCAGCAGATGATTGACCTTGCCGACCGAGAAAAAAATCTGCGGTTTGCGGGCGGAATAGAGAATCCGCTGGCGGCCTTTAGGCAAAGCCATGCCTTTGGCTCAGCAAATATGAAGCTAAAACCCTAAAGCATTTTTAACCTTGAGTGGGCCTGCGCCCACCCTGGGCACTCATCTGTGCCCAAAAACAACCTAATCAATCAAACCGCCAAAATGGAATTTAAGATCATTATTATGAAAACCTTCGCCCTCAACCGACTCGCTGCTCACTGCCAACTCGCCATCACACGCCCAGAGCTTATCCTCTGCTCAGCCATACTCAGCATGCCCTATGCTTATGCAGATACTAGCGATACCCAGAAAAAATCCACCAAAGACATTGAAATCATTAATGTCGTTGGTGCTAAGGATCTCCACGATAAGCGCTACAAAACCCCAGCGATGAACACGGCAACAGGCCTAGATTTGTCTTATTTAGAGACGCCGCAATCCGTCACCTCGGTCACTCGCCAAATGATGCAAGATCAGCAGTTAAACAGTGTGATTGAAGCCATGACCAGCGTTGCCGGTATCAATGCCCGGCCGATGGATAACGACAGATACAGCATCAGCTCGCGGGGGATTGCGGTCACCAGCATTCTGTACGATGGCGTGCCAACCACCTATGACACCCGTTTTAACTACGGCGATAACCTTATCGATACCGCCATCTACGAGCGGGTGGAGATTGTCCGTGGCGCCACAGGGTTAATGACAGGTGCGGGTAATCCCTCGGCCGCGATTAACCTTATTCGTAAACGCCCGACACAAGAATTTATGGGCAGCACCTCAGTGAGTGTCGGCTCATGGAACAATCTGCGTGGCATGGTCGATTTATCCAGCGGCTTAAACGACAGTGGCAGTATTCGTGGCCGTGTTGTCGCCGCCTATCAGGATAAAGAATCCTTCCAAGACAGATACCAGCAGCAACGCACCACCCTCTATGGCATTGTTGAAACCGATATTAGCGACAGCACACTGCTGACCTTAGGCATGGATTATCAAGACACCACGCCCGAAGGCACTATGTCCGGCGGGCTGCCGCTGTTCCACAGTGATGGCAGCCGAACAAATTACGATCGCGCCACTTCCACCGCCCCCGATTGGGCCTCGGCGCATACCCAAGGGCTTAATACCTTCGCCAGCCTTGAACATCGTTTTGATAACGGTTGGGAGCTAAAAGGCACCTACAGTTATGGCGATAACTCACTGGAATATAATGTGCTGTGGGCTACAGGCTATCCCGATCCGGTAACAAACATAGGCGCAACCGCAGGCTCAATCGCCTATGTCGATGGTAGTCGTACCCAACATAACCTCGACTTACGGGCGCAGGGAATGTTCACCCTGTTTGGCCAAGAGCACCAGCTCACCTTTGGTTGGACGGGTCAGCGCCAAGAGTTTGCCAACCCTTACTATTATCCTACGGCCGCCGTGCCGCCCTTGGGTGATTTTCGCGATCCCAACTTCCAGTATCCAAAACCTCAGTGGAAGGAGACTCACACCACGGGATCCTTCGGTGAAACCGAGCAAAGCGCCGCCTATGTGGCCACGCAACTCAATCTGACCGATGCCTTGGCATTGCTTGCGGGGCTACGCCTTAACCAGTGGCAAACCGACCAAGATAACTTTGGCAGCAAGTATGATTTTAAGGTCGACAATGAGCTCACCACCTATTTTGGCCTGACCTACGCACTGAGCGAGCAATACTCCCTCTACGCCAGTTATACGGATATTTTCGCGCCGCAAACCTTGCAGCGCATCGATGCAAGCTACATCGACCCCGTCAAAGGCAAAAACTACGAGGCGGGTATTAAGGCCAGCTTGATGGATGAAAGCTTAGATATGTCGTTGTCGGTATTTGAAATTCGCCAAGACAATGTTGGTGAACGCACCGGCGATGTGTTGCCAGGCACCACTATCCCAGTGTATCGAGAGGTTAACGGCACTAAAACTCAAGGCTTTGAGTTTGAATCCACAGGTAAAATCACCGATGACTGGAATATCTACTTCGGTTACACCCAGTTCAGTACCGATGATCCTAAGGGCAATCGCATCAACACCACCTCCCCTCGCCAGCAGCTAAAACTCTTTACCACTTATACCTTTAGCGGCGATTGGAACAAGTTGCAGCTTGGCGCTGGGGTCAATTGGCAAAGCCGAGTCTATCAAACCGTGAACTCGCCCTTAGGCAGAGTCGAGGTTGAGCAAGACTCCTACGCGTTAGCCAGCTTAATGGCAAGTTATGCCTTTACCGAGCAGCTAAAACTAAGCGCCAATGTGCACAACGCCTTAGATAAAACCTATTACAGCCAAGTGGGGCAATATAGCCAGTTCCAATACGGCGCCCCACGCAGCATGAGCGTGAATGTAGATTATCGCTTCTAACGGAATATCGATAACTAGCTGTTAATCAATGAAAGCTGCGGTGAGTTTAGCGTTCACCGCAGTTTAATCAATTCAAGCCAAAGGAGTGATTATGGCGCGCCAAAGGGAAACGGTACCGACCTTAGTCAAGCTTTTCAGTGAGACTAAACCGATTAGTGCCAAGCACAGCCATAGCAAATGCTCGCAAAGTTTAAACACTGCATGCGGCGTGCAAACAACCGACTTAACAGCGCTAAGCCCTGCGGATTTAACTCGAGTAGCTCAGGAGTTTAATCAACGACTGGCGCTGCGCGCCCCTTTTTATGCTCAGCACTTTGTGGCAACCACCAAGCCCCAAGGACTCAGTTTTGATACTTGGAGTCAGCCAGCCGTTTATCAATCGCTATTACTGGATTTTGCCAAGGCCTATCCACCCTTGGGGAAAACCTCATCTTCCAGCCCGTCAGAAAATATTCCCGAGCAAATATTGCTCAGCCATAGCTGCAACTCCAAAGCCCTGCACTCGCTCTGGGGACAGTGGTATTTCGGTCTGTTAGTGCCACCCATGTTGGAATGGATTATTAACGCGCCGCACTCGCTCGCGAGCACCATTGAGCAGATTGAGCAAATTGATATAGCGCCTGAGCATTTTTATCTTCACCCCCACGATTCAGGCAGAGTCGCAGGTTTTGAGTTTCAATTAACACCCACTCCTAAGGTGAAAGCCGCCATAGTTAAAACCACGGTCTTAACGCCACCCCGCGAGCGACAACTTATTAAGTGGATTCAAAACCATCTAATCCCTAACGTTGAGCGATTAACCGGTCTAAGCCCAACACCCGCAAAGCTGTATTGGAGCCATTTAGGCTATCTTATTCACTGGTATTTAGGCGAAATGGCATTGCCAGAAATTGAGTTTGAACAGCTTAAGACGCAGCTGTTTAACACTAAATCCTTTAAAGATGGCGAGGTTAATCCACTCTATAACAGCATTAATCTGCTACCCGCCCCAGTTGCTGACGTGGGCAATATTCGCCGCGTGTGCTGCTTAAGGTATCAACTCACGAATAGTCATCGCTGCGGCGATTGCCCGTTAGCCACGCGCGCCCAAGCAAAATGTGCTGCTCACGCTTAGCCTTATCGGTCGCAGCTCGCAGACTTGATGGACTATATGGATTACAACAGCCGTTGCCGCCGCTTTCATGCAACAGTTAGCAATCGGTCACCTTTCACGGCTTTTTCCCTCTAGCCCCCCGTGCTACACTCAAGCCCACGTCTTCTTAACACGATTATTTATGAAACAACTGCTTGATTTTTTGCCACTCGTTATCTTTTTTGCCGTCTATAAATTTTTCGATATTTATATCGCCAGTGGCGCCTTAATCGCAGCCACCGCACTGCAATTAGTCGTGACCTATGCGCTGTATAAAAAATTGGAGAAGATGCACCTGATTACCTTCGCTATGGTGACAGTGTTTGGCACCCTCACTTTAGTGTTCCATGACGATGCCTTTATCAAGTGGAAAGTCACTATTATTTATGCGTTATTTGCCCTAGCCCTTGGCGTGAGCCAACTACTCGACAAGTCGATTTTAAAGTCCATGTTGGGTAAAGAGATGAAGGTGGCCGATAATATTTGGGCACATGTAACTTGGTACTGGGTAAGCTTTTTTGCCATCTGTGGCCTAGTCAATATCTATGTCGCCTTTAGTCTGCCATTAGAAACTTGGGTGAACTTTAAAGTGTTTGGCCTCACCGCCTTAACCCTGATTAATACCGTAATCACCGTCTTTTACCTTTATAAACATCTTCCCGAAGATCAACGCAAGGAACTCAAATAATGTGGTATATGATTTCAGCTCAAGATGTTGAGAACAGCTTAGAAAAACGTTTAGCGGCGCGCCCTGTGCATTTAGCACGCTTACAGGAACTGGCCGATGAAGGTCGTTTGCTGGTTGCGGGTCCACACCCCGCTATTGATAGCGAAAACCCTGGCGATGCGGGTTTTAGCGGCTCATTAGTGGTTGCGGATTTCGATTCGTTAGCCACAGCTCAAGCCTGGGCAGATGCCGATCCTTACTTCGCGGCGGGCGTATATCAAAGCGTTGTGGTAAAACCCTTCAAACGAGTTCTGCCTTAATGAAAATCGTTTCTTTCAATATCAATGGATTGCGTTCTCGCCTGCATCAATTGCAAGCGTTAATCGACAGCCATCAGCCCGATATTATCGGCCTGCAAGAAACCAAAGTGCACGATGAAGCCTTCCCGCTCGCCGAAGTTGAGGCCATGGGTTATCACGTGCATTACCACGGTGGCAAGGCACACTATGGCGTAGCTATGCTCTCCAAAGTTGCCCCGCTTAAGGTGCAAAAGGGTTTTGCAACCGATGAAGAAGATGCCCAGCGCCGCATGATTATCGGCACCTTTGCTCAGGCAAATGGCCGTCCGCTAACTGTGCTGAATGGTTATTTCCCTCAGGGCGAAAGCATTGACCATCCGACTAAGTACCCTGCTAAGCGTAAGTTTTATCAGGACTTAATGGCGCATTTGCACGCTAATCATAGCAACGATGAAGATATCGCCATTATTGGGGATATCAATATTTCGCCCATCGATTTGGATATCGGCATCGGTGAAGTCAACCGCAAGCGTTGGCTAAAAACCGGAAAATGCAGCTTCCAACCCGAAGAGCGTGAATGGCTCAAAACCCTGCAAGATTGGGGATTGGTGGATACCTTCCGTCAACTGCACCCCGACCGCTGCGAACGTTATTCATGGTTCGATTACCGCAGCAAAGGATTCGATGATAACCGCGGTCTTCGCATCGATGTGATCTTAGCCACGCCGTCACTGGCCGCACGTTTAATCGAATCCGACGTCGATTACGATCTGCGCGGCATCGATAAACCCTCAGATCACGCGCCAATTTGGAGCACCTTTAAAGAAGCCTAACTCGCTTGAGTGACTACTTTAATCGATATAAAAAACATCGGCCTAGGCCGATGTTTTTGTTTAAGAATGAGTACGTTAAGTGCAGGCTTCATAGGCGAGCCATGATATTCGTTCGACGACACGATGAATAGACACCTTGGGTTTCTAAGCTTATGAACGAGAGCCATGGTCGTTCTCATACGTCCCTGCATTGCACGACATTCAGGCGTCCTGCCTATCAGATGGCGAAATGGCCGTTAAACACGGATGTTGTTCAAGTCCATCCTTGGATGCAGGGCCGCCCCGTCTGATGTGAATGGATTCACGAATGCCTTGATGGCACTACAGTTCAAGACTTATCTGGGTTCTACGAGGGCCCGGCATACAAACCTCCTTGTTCAATGCTCAACCAAAGCATAGCCAGAGGCTAACTACCGCGTTACTAACGCTGAATGTCCATAATTTCTGTTAAAAAAAACTACTGTTAGTTTTCCATTTTTTTGTATGAACAAATTGGTCTTGTACTAACTAATTTATTCTCTCGAAAACCTCTTGGCTCGTAAATTTCTACAAGAGATTTACTTATCACAGCGCCGTAGACTCTGCCATCATAAAAAAACGGCTCACCAGATTGGTTAGCATAGGACTTATGAGTTGAAATAAAGCTCGAATCAATATTTAAATGCTTTTCATCATAAACATATGAAGAATAAGCTGCATAGTAACGTGGCGCTTGTAAGCATTCATCCGGATAATCTTCAACTAACACAGATTCTGTATTACCATCATTATTAAAATCTAAACGAGTTATTCGGTAGCGCTTTCCTTTTTCTAGCCTGATTGCTTCATCTAAATGCTTTTGATAACTATCACTCATAACCATTCTTGCTTGCACATTAATACGTAGACCTAGCCCCTCTGGTGCAGGCTGTAACTTAGGCAAGCGAAAGCCTTTAAATTGCTCATCTGCTACAAGACCACATTGCAATGGTTTATCCACATTACGCTCGAGATAAGCCTTAAAATCTTTACAAAGTTGCAAATTTGGATTCGAGTGGTCCTCATAGACTTCAGCCCAAGAAAATGATGAGCACATACTTGCTGCAATGGTGAGCAGAATAGATTTTTTCATCTATGACGATTCCTTTTGAGTTACAGTCGTAAAATAATTAATTTGTAAAAATGGGATTCCGGCCACACATTTTAAATCAACAACATAATGCACTTTCCGTTTACCTACAACTTGTAAAAGTTAATATTGCTTAAAAATAACCACCATAGTCGCAGGGACAGTATCTAAGGCAATAACTTGCGCTAATTCATTAAAAAAATGGGGATTTTAGACAAGTTATATCGTCCCATCGTGCTTGGGAGGCATTTGTATAGGACATCTTTCAGAGTAATGTAAGTCGTTGTCAGTTGATGTGAAAATGATGACAACTTGCCGCAAAGTGCCGTCGTCGCTTTTCGATATGTTCGCAATAATAGGTCAAATCTAGCACAGTGCTCGCTGGGTCATGAAGGCTTTATGCCCAAAGTTAATGGCTTCTGTTCTTATGTTCTGTCCATTAAAATTTGGGGAAATTACTGAAAATACAAAAGTAACAAAACCAATAGTGCTCCAATCACAACTGCGCTGCCCATAAAAATGTACTCCTTAATTTCAGCAATCAAAAAAGGATTACCTAGTTTAGACCAATTAGTTAGTAATTTGACTAATGAAACTGTCATTCCTCCTAACCCAAATGCAAACGAGCAGAAACCAAAACTAAAAATGTAAAGATAAAGATCGTCACATTTTCCAGTTATCGGGTTAGAATCAATAACAGTTAAGTATATAGGCCTGATAAATGACTTGGCTCCGATGATTGTCATCAAAATGATTAATAAAAAATACGAAAAATAGTTAATTCCCCTCCCTCTGATTAGAGATATAAATTTTTTCATATTATAGAAAAATCCTATTGAAAAATCCGGCCATCCATTTTAGCTCAACAACATAATCCACTTTCTGTTCTTCCACAACCTACACAGGCCGAAATAGCTTGGATAAGAGTCATCAAAAGTCGCAGGACTGCATCTGAGGAAAAATCGAGCTAATTCATTAGAAAAAAGTTGAGACTGACATAACTTCCAAGTCGCACTAGCGACTTTGGCTTTCTATCTCGACAACGTTACTCGCCCTATTACCTTTGAATAGCAAAACGACATGGGTATAAATTTTTGGCCAAATGTACAGTCAATTGACAGTTAAACTAAATCAACGATATTGCCTATTTTAAGAATATAAAAATGGCGGTTACATCAAATGTAACCGCCATTTTTTAGCTATTACGCTTCGCCAAAAGATAGAGCGTTAAGCTTCAAAACTAATGAGGATTCATAAACCTAATTCACATAAAGCAATCGCTTAGCTGGTTCGATACTGCTTTAAAATGCCTTCAAGCTGAACCGAAGCCTGCTGCAAATCATGCGCTAGGGTGACACTGCGCTGCGCCGTCTGTTTAATGGTATCGGATTGATGGCGGATCTCATTAAGCTGGCCAGCAATATCACGGGCGGCAACGCTTTGTTCTTCCGCCGATGCGGCAATTTGGCTACTCATATCAAAGACGGCATTTACCGATTGCGCCATCCCTTCAACATCGTTACCCACTTCAACAATGGCACTGCGGCCTTCATCGGCGCGGTCCACAATCTCAGTGGTGATATTGGAGAGCTGACGAGTGCCCGATTGCAATCCTTCGATCATCGCTTGGATCTCAACTGTCGCTTGTTGAGTACGTCCCGCTAAGGTACGCACTTCATCGGCAACCACCGCAAAACCGCGACCTTGCTCACCTGCGCGCGCCGCTTCAATGGCCGCATTCAGCGCCAGCAAGTTAGTCTGCCCAGAAATACTATTGATGGTTGTCACTACCGCATCAATAGCCGCCGCATCCTTAGATAATTGTTCTACCGATGAAAAGGCTGCACCAATTTTGGTTGAGAGCAAACCAATACTGTCCACCGTATGACTAATACGCCCTTGGCTGGCACTCATTTGGCTGGCGTTATCTTTAGTCTGTAGTGAAGTGTTACTGGCATTAACCGACACTTCTTCAATCGCCGAAGTCATTTGCGCCATGGCCACAGCCACTGAATCTAAAAATTGATGCTGGGCACCAATTAACTCACCGCTTATTTTTGCTTGCTGATTAAACTCATCAGCAGCGAGGGAAAGTGTTTGGGCATTATTGCGGATAGCGCTCACCATTTCGCTCATATTGTCGGCACAGCGGTCAATTTCGCGGGCGATTAAGCTGAAATCATCGGTACCGAAAAAGTTTAATCTGAAACTTAAGTCGCCATCGGCTAAGCGTTTGATGGCCATGTACATATCCCACAGACCACCGCCGAGGGAAGTTGAAATCCAATAGCTTAATTGGAATAAGGGCAATAAACCGATTAATGCAAGCCAAAACATCAAATTAGCATCGCTGCGGCCATCACTTTCCCATTCGGACACATTTTGCGACAGTGCGAGCGCGCTGCCAGATGCCACCGTGGCGCTGGCGGTGACATTATCCCTTTGGCGCTGCGCCTCAGTTTGGCGAGAGACAACACTCAGCCCATTGTCTCGGGCAAATTGTGATAATGCATCGCCCTGCAACTGTTGCGCATTTGCGACTTGGGCAAAGGCATCAACCGTCGCCTGAACTCGAGCCAAAGATGCTGCTTCTAAGTTACGGTGAGCATGTTGGTAATTGATAAGTGCGATGGTAGCCGTGATTAACGCCACCATAGAACAGACAATCCAAAATTTGCCGTTAAGACTGAACTTGATCAATATGGCATCAATGGTGCGAAACTGGATTTGTTTCATCTTGATATTTCCTAAGACCTAAAGCTATCGGGTACTAAATCAGCATTATAGCTCATCTATTCGATCACTCAGTTACCGCATGGCTATCATGCGAACACAAAAGTGATGGAAGATTAATCGGCACTGGCGATTTCAGAACCTGTTGATGCTGACCATTTTTGGCGAAGGCTGATTAACTGCGCCGTCAATAAGCTCATGCAAAAACCTAACAGGGCGCCTAACACTAAAGGCGGCACAATATTGGCCACATCCCCAGCCATAGCAAAGGTAATACAACAGCCGATAAAGGCACCGGGAATAAAACTGAGTTTTTGATAACTGGCCTGTAGGCACATTGCCGAGGTAGCGATACCTGTAAACAGATAACCCGCCACAGGCGATACGAAAAAACTGCTACCGCTGATAATGAGCCAAGCCCAAAACACACCGGAGAGATTGGTGCACCACGCCATCATCACGCCTTGAAAACCGGCCTTCGGCTGAGCAAAAAACGTGCTACAACCTAAAAAGCCAATCCAAGTAACAAGATGAAAAGTATCTGCGATACCACACCATATTGCGGCTAATAGCCCCGCAGAAATAGCGACCTGCCAACGATTTTCCATGATGACCCCTTTATTGTTTTCACGGAAGTTAATACTCAAATGCGCTCAAGGTGCGGCTGTATTATGGTGTTATAGCGCCCTTCACTTCCGTGTCGATCAATTTTTAGTAGGGATCTGCAATCGAAAACTGACTCACAGGCCGACTAGTAACCGATTCAAATGAATGTGTACGCGAGTCCGCATACCTTAAGTCACTTGAGTAAACATATTGGTTAAATTACCTCAAGTTCGGTAACAAAAACCTGATCTATTGCTAATTTTCGGCATTAATGCCCGTAAATTTGCTAACAAGCAATTTATTTGTGGTAAAAAAACGAAAAAAGCGCTTATTAGGCGCTTTTTTGCTCACTCAGGTGTCGTTTACAGCATCACACCTTTAACTGTTTATTAACCGGCAGGTCGCGGATCCTAAGGCCTGTTGCGGCAAATATCGCATTAGTCAGACTAGGCGCCACCGGCGGTACGCCGGGCTCACCCACACCCGCAGGCGGCGCATCCGAGTCGATAATGATGATCTCCATCTCTGGCACTTGGGGTAAACGTAGCAGGGGATAATCATGGAAGTTAGACTGCATCACCTTACCCTCTTGGTAACTGATCTCCCCCATAAGCGCCAAGCTTAAGCCAAATACTATCGCGCCTTCGGTCTGTGCTTTCACCCTATCGGGGTTAACCACAGTGCCAGCATCAATCGCGGCAATGGCATTCAGCACTTTAAGCTGCTTATCCTCACCGGCCTCAACTCGTATCGCCACCGCCACCACACTCACAAAACTGCGATGCACCGCAAAGCCCCAACCTTGATTCTTACCCGCTTTAGGTGCCTTGGCTTGGGCTTGTTCAACCGCCTCAATCACCTTGAGATAACGGCCGACATCAACGGGATGACGGTTTAAGTCTTCGCCATAGTTGCCATATTTAAAGCCTTGATTTTCAAAAGTCTCTCGCCTTGGTTGCCCCAGTAAGCTGCGCCACATATCGGGGCAAGATAACTTGGCTTTATGGGCCATTTCATCGACAAAACTGCCCACGCCAAACCCGTGTTGGATGTTACATACCGAGCGCATCCAACCGATACGGCTATGGGCGCTGGCCTTTACAGCCTCATAGCGTAAATTTGCGAGGGCAAAGGGCACATCAACAAAACCTAAGTCCAACTCTCCGCCGGATGGATACTCGACGCCCTCGGCAAAGGTGGAGCTTATCGACGGGAAGCCCGTACGCGCTAATAGCGCCGTCGGTTTGTTGTTGGCATCGAACAAGGCCTGATAACACTGGGTACTGATGGCATGGTAATAACCGTTTTGGATCTCATCCTCACGGCTCCAACTCACCTTAACTGGCCGTTTAAATTGCTTGGAGAGTAGCGCCGCCTCGACACTGAAATCTGGTTTGGACTTACGCCCAAAGCCGCCGCCCAGTAGCGTCACATTCACTTTCACCGCATCCTCGGCGATACCTAAGGCCGCGGCCACATTTTGCTGGGTACTCTGCGGTGTTTGTGTCGATGCCCAAATTTCACAGCCCTTCTCGGTCACATTGGCGGTGGCCACAGGCGGCTCGATGGAGGAATGGATAAGGTAAGGCACGGTATAAATCGCCTTAAGGGTATCGTCCTTCGGCCAGGCTTTGACCTCATCACCAACTTGACGTACCACCTTGCCAGGGGCTTGTACCTTGTCCACCAGCTCTTGCAGGTAGGTTTTAGAATCGTGGCTGCTGTTGGCAGACTCAGTCCAGCTCACTTGCAAGGCTTTACGCCCCTGCAACGCGCTCCAAGTATTTGTCGCCACCACAGCTACGCCGCCTAGGGCTTGAAAAGCGGGAGCGCCCTTGGACGTTGGCAAACGGTACACATCGACCACACCCGCTACCTTGCGCGCCGCACTATCGTCAAGACTAGCCACATCGCTCCCCAATACGGGTGGGCGCATAATGCTGGCATAAAGCATGTTATCCACTTGGATATCATAGCCATAGACAGCCTTACCCGTGAGCATGGCCTGCATATCGACTATCTGACGCGAAGCACCAATTTGCTTGAAATCCTTAACCGCCTTTAACCGCAGCGAATCGGCTGCGGGCAATGGTAATCCCGCCGCATCGAGGGCTAATTCACCAAAGCGCGCAGCACGGCCAGATTTGGCATGCAGCACTTGATGATCTTTAGCCTGCACTTCACTCACGGGGACTTTCCAGCGGGCTGCTGCGGCTTGTTCAAGCATGGTTCGAGCCATCGCGCCCATCTCACGCATGCGGTCATAGTTTTCGCGAATACTGCGGCTACCATCGGTATTTTGGCTGGCGTAGCGTTTATCGGCGAGCCCTTGAATAGGCACAATTTTATCCCAATCAGCCTCCAGTTCTTCGGCCAAGATTTGTAAAATCCCCGTGCGGATCCCCTGACCCATTTCGGAGCGGTGGCAGGTCAAATAGACCTTGTCGTCCTCACCGATGGCGATAAACAGATTGAGCCGCGCCTGTTGGTCCTGTGCCAATGCCATTGGACTCCAACTGAGGCCACTGGCACCAAGGGCGAGACCGCCCCCGACGGCGCCGAAGAGTTTTAACACATCGCGGCGACTGATATTTTCAACTGCGGTGAATGTACTCATCTTAGCCCTCCTGCTTGGCATAGCTTTGCAGCGCCGCTTTTATCCGAGGATAAGTACCACAGCGACACAAATTACCCGACATGGCAGCATCAATTTGTTCCGCCGATGGTTTTGGATGCTGAGTGACTAAAGCCGCTGCTGACATTAATTGCCCCGCCTGACAATAACCACACTGAGGTACATTGTGTTCGGCCCAAGCATTTTTAAGCTTTTGATTATTCAGCCCTTCAATCGTGGTCAGTTGCTTGCCTTGCGCCTGGGATACGCTGGTTAAACAGGCGCGCACAGGCTGACCATCTAAATGCACGGTACAAGCGCCGCAGAGCCCCGCGCCGCAGCCATATTTAGTGCCCGTTAAGCCTAAAATATCCCGTAACGCCCAGAGGATAGGCATATTCGGATCCGCATTTAAGGTAAAAGATCTGCCATTAATGGTCAGGTTTAGGGAAGGCATCGCAAGACTCTGGTCCTTTGCCGCCTCCGAGGATGGTATTGCCATAACTCACTCCTTAAGTGCCAACCACGACGCAAGATCGGCTTTAGTATCAATATCAATCGCGGCATGGGGTAAGGGAACTGCCACTAACTCACCCACATTTGCCAGTTGTTTTAAGATAGATTTGGCGCCGCGATCGCCAGTCAAATCCGTTAATAAATCGAGTATTGAGGCATTAAAAATAGCAGGGGCGCCTAATTCATCAAACGTTCCTTGTTCATCCAACGTCCCTTGTCCATTCAACATCTCAGCTTCGTTCGTATAAAAAGCGGCCACAGATTGTTGACTCGTCTGCCAAGTCTCAATCACCTGCCGATAGTCTTCAAATGTCAGCGCAACTTGATCCGCTAAGGTGAGTAACATGCCATCAAACTGCTGCGCTTTTGCAAAGTCCGCCGCAACTCGCAGCGACGACGCCAAACCTGTTTGCCAATTAGGATTATCAAGCAACGTCAGTTTTAGCGCTCCGAGAGCGTCAAGTTGCGGACGCAACAATGTTTGATGGGCACCAAGCACGACCAACAGGTCTGCGGTGACTTGATTAGATGCTCCCATTACTAATGGAGCCGAGGTGAAGCGAGCCAAACGGTCGATATGGCGTTGTAAGATGCTATGCCCTTGCCCCTCACTCGCCGCTGTTGATAAACGTTGTGCCAGCTTCGCCCCCTGAAATCGCCGGCTCTCACCTGCCGCGAGAACAGCAATGAGCAATCTTTGCCTGATGCGCATTAAGGCATCATTCCATCGAGCGAGGAAAATGCCGCGCCATGAAGCACCCCATGGCATTGGGCCAAAATACTCAAGGCAATGGCGCTCGGTAACTCACCACCGAGCGCAAGCCCCGCGGGTGCCGAGAAAAAGCCACTAAACGACTCCGTGTTGAGTTCAGCCATCGCCAACACTTTATTCCGCCGATGGGCAGGCCCCAAGAGCGCAACATATTTAAGATCAAAGGGTTGAATGGCTTTGAGCGCCGCCGCATCTAAGTTCAGGTTATGGTGCATGACCACGGCGCAATCTAATTGCGCGACAAGCGCTTCGGCATCATCAAGGCTTTGCTTGACGATATGGGCATGGGGAAAGTCGGCACTTCTCGCGTAGGCGGTGCGCGTATCAAACACGCTCACCTGCCAACCTAAACTGTGGGCAATCGCTGCCACGGGTTTAGCATCTATTCCTCCCCCAAAAATCCCTAAATGAAATCGCGGTCTGAGTGGGATGATAAGCGCCTCCCCTTCAGGCTGACTGAGTATGCCCGCCTTTGGAAAATCCGCCGTAGGAAAAGGGGCACTTTGCGCCGGATAAAACTGTGCAGCGTAACTGCGAGCATCGCTGCCAGCAGGCACTAAGGGCAATTGATAGTAGCCCGACAGCCCCTTGCGAAACGCTTGTACTATGTCCACTAGGCCAAGATCATGATTTTCTTTAAGCAGAGGTATCAACATGATATCGACTTTACCACCACAACCTAGGCGGTAGCTTGCATCGGATTCATCGGTCGCATCATAGGTGATACAAGTAATCTGTTGCGATTGCATGGCTTGCTGTGCATGACGGCGAAGATCGGCCTCTAAACAGCCACCACTTAATATCCCTGCGCCTTGGCCAAACTCGTGGAATAACATCATGGCGCCGGGTTTACGGTAGGACGAGCCTTGGATATGGGTAATCACCGCCAGCACCCATGAATCATCCGCGAGGGGCAACCAATGTTCTAATAAGTCTTCCATTTGGTGATCCATCGACATTGACTCCTCTCTATTTCGCTAACTTAGGGACACATTTAATGCATCCACGATTGAAATCAGCGTAACTGATTAAAAAATTATCTTTATGTAGAACAAGCTAACAAAGGAAAATTGAATTTAAAAGGGCAAAAGCGGGGAAGCACAAAATAGCTAAAGGATAAAGCTGACATCCCTGTCAACAAGTGTGAGATAGCCTTGAACTAAGGGTTAAAACTGATACTCTCCAGCCTTAGTTCGTAGTGCTTGGGATTGATTATCTAAGCTAATAGAGGTGAATTCGATTTGCTCAATAATTTGTGACACTTCGCGGGAATTATCGCGGATCACCATAAGACTGGTGGCAATATCCTTAGACACCAGAGATTGCTCTTCGGTTGATGCCGCTACTTGGGTATTAATCCCATGAATCGCCGCAGTGCTATGGCGAATATCATCAAAGACCGTCACGATACGTTGCAATTCACCTGAGGCTTTTTTCATTAAGTTAGCCGCTTGGGTGACTGAGCTGCCCACCTGATTGGTGCGATTTTGTAAACTGGCAACAATATCATCAATTTCCTTGGTAGAATCTTGAGTGCGCTGTGCGAGTGAACGCACTTCATCGGCTACCACCGCAAAACCACGCCCTTGCTCACCCGCCCTCGCCGCCTCAATGGCGGCATTGAGTGCCAATAAGTTAGTTTGCTCAGCAATCGCTTTAATCACACTTAATACATTACTGACTTGAGTGCTCTCATTCACCAAATGCTGCATCGAATCTTGGGTGGTCGTAAATTCACTTTCGAGCACCGCCATCGCATTCAATGCCTCTGAAACCGTATCCTGACCAACGCCCACATGGGTCTCATTTTCCGCTGCCCGAATTTCGGCGTTCGAGGTGCTCTCACTAACATGCACTAAGGTGGTCGTCATTTCTTCCATCGCGCTCGCACTGGCATCGAGCTCTTTGGCGACTCGGTTTGAGCTTTGACGGGAAACTTGAATCGAAGCTTTGGTTTGTTTAGCGAGATCTGCCACCTCCTTCGCAATACTGTCCGTCGTCGCTAATGAACTGGCTAGAGATGAAATGAATAAATTAATTTGGCTAACAATTTCCCCAATTTCACCCTGAGTCGAAACTGAGATCCTACGGGCAAGATTTTTAGACCTTTGAATATCAAGTAATTCGCGACAGGTTTGTACGAGTGGAGTCACAATCCTACTTTTAACAATAATAAAGCCGCCAACGGCAACTAAAATCACCAAAAAGAGTACAAACTGCGAACCATTGAGTGCCATATTTAAAGAATCCAATCGATTACTCACCTCACCCTCAGTGCGTTTATCCAAGGCGGTAAAAAACTGATCGATCGGCTGCATAATCTTGGCTTTTTCACTATGATATTGATCGCTATGTAGTAATTCCCTCGCCATCGCGAGATTCGGCTCACCTTTAATGCTGTAGGTTTGGGTATTTGGGTCGATAAAAATTCCTTTCACCGCGTTCATCGCCTTGACCTCAAGGGCGACTAAAGCATCAGAATTTTGCTGTGCCTGCTCGAGATAATGGAACTCCTCATCGGAAAACCCCAAAGCCTTCATTTGGCTTTTGATGGCCACTCTGGCGCCATCTGGCTTAGGTTTATCGCCATAACTGAGCACCAAATCCCAATAAATCTGGTGATATTTTTCCGGCCTAGGTTTTTCACCGTTACGAATGGCCAGAATATCCATATACATTTTTTCGTACTTTTCATCCCCAGTCACCGCATAGGTACGGGCGAGTCTGGTCAAATCATCAGAACTTTGCCGAAGTTCATCAGCAATTTGGTAGGATTGATAGCGAATATTCGCAGCATCATTAAAGAGTTCAATCTTAGATTTGACATTAAAACTCAGCACCGCCGTAATCACTGCACTAGCGACGATTGTGGAAAAAACAACACTCATCATCGTTTTTGTATTCATAGTTACCCCGATAGACACCTACAACGTTAGCTTTAAGTCTAGCCAGTAAAATGTAACTAAAAAGTAAAAAAAACAGAATTTTGATGAATAATACACAGAGTTACGAGCGATTCTCAGTTGCGTAAATAACCGATATTTGGTTTAGGTCAAAATATAATGCTTAAAAATAGATAGTTGCGGATAAATCTAACTAAAAAGACCCAAGATGTGTGTCAAGCAGAGATGAGGTTTGCAGGTTTAATCAGGCACAGTAAATATGAATTGTACCTGATTAAAACTCGCATTTTGGCTGATATTAAGTCAATCGACGCAGTGTTATGCAACTTAGAGCAGTAACTGATCAGCCACAAAGGGATTATGTTCACGCTCTTCGCCAAAGGTAGACATAGGTCCGTGGCCAGGAATAAATTCCACGTCAGCGCCTAAAGGCCAGAGTTTAGAGGTGATTGAATGGATCAAGCTTTGATGATTTGACTGAGGAAAATCAGTACGGCCAATCGAGCTTCTAAAGAGAATATCTCCGACCCATGCAAGCTTGGATGAGGCCGAATAAAACGCCACATGTCCTGGTGTATGGCCAGGGCAATGCAGCACAGTCAAACTTTGCTCGCCCACGGTGACGGTATCGCCATCACACAGGTATCGATCGGGTTCAAAGGCATCACAGTGGGGAAAACCAAAGTTTTGACTCTGTTTAGGCAGATTTTCAATCCAAAACTTATCCGCCTCATGTGGACCAACGATGGGTACATTCGTTTGTTGTGCTAATAACTTAGCACCGCCAACATGATCAATATGACCATGAGTGAGTAACACTTTTTCAAGGGTCAGCCCTAATTTAGTGACTTCACCTAAAATACGGTCAACGTTCCCTCCCGGATCGACAACCGCTGCATGCTTAGTTTTTTCACACCAGATCAAGCTGCAATTCTGCTGGAAAGGTGTCACAGGAATAATTTGGTACTTCATAGCTTCAATCTCGTGTTATCCATAGCCGATAGATTACGCTAAGAGGGTTATCATGGCTCAATTTTTTATAATAAAAATTGATCTCAACCAAAGGCTAATCAAATAATCCTAACTTGCGACAACAGGGCTTTTGTATACAATCTGCCATAAATAACAAGCCTAGCCCTTAAGGTCAATTGATGAAACCCGATATGATGCTCGCTGGTGTTTTCGCCAAGAAACACACATTTACTTTGCCACTCAACTACCAACAACCCATTGGTGAGCAGATTACTGTGTTTGCGAGAGAACTTTGCGCCATTGAAAATAAAGATAAAAAATTACCCTATATCGTCTTTTTCCAAGGAGGTCCTGGCTTTGCCGCTATGCGGCCCGCCAGCAATAGCGGCTGGATCCGTCGAGCACTCAAAGAGTTTAGAGTCTTATTGCTCGATCAACGGGGCACAGGCCTTTCTAGCCCCATCAATTATCAGAGCCTCAGTCACTTACCCCCTGAGCAACAGGCCGAATATTTAAGCCATTTTAGAGCCGACAATATCGTCCGTGACGCCGAATCCATTCGCACCCAGCTCTGCCCCGCCGACAAGTGGGCTATCCTCGGTCAAAGCTTTGGTGGTTTCTGCGTGCTGCACTACTTAAGTGCTGCGCCTCAGGGCGTAAGTGAAGCCTATATCACAGGTGGTATTCCCTCCTTAACGCGCAGCAGTGATGAGGTTTATCAAGCCACCTATCAGCGCGTACTCGCCAAGAATAAGGACTTCTTCCAGCGCTTCCACGATGCGCAGCATCTGGTGACTCGCCTCGCCAAACATTTACTCGAACATCCAGTGCAGTTAGCCACGGGTGAGCGCCTCACGGTTGAAATGCTGCAACTGCTTGGCATTAATTTAGGCATGGAGCAAGGCCCTGAGTCAGTCTACTATTTACTTGAACAGGCCCTAGTGCACTCGCCCCAAGGTGATTATGTCAACCCGCTGTTTTTAAATCATTTCTGCCAATTACTCGACTATAACACCAACCCAATTTTTGCCCTGTTACACGAGGCCATCTACTGCCAACACAGTGCGTCACAGTGGTCTGCCCATAGGGTACGGGAGCAGTATCCGGCCTTTAACTATCAAGTGGGTAAGCCTTTCCTGTTTACTGGCGAGATGATTTACCCTTGGATGTTTGAACAATTTAGCCATTTAGCGCCACTTAAAGCCGCAGCCAATATTCTTGCCCATAAAACGGACTGGCCAGCGCTTTACAATCTTGAGCAGCTCAGCCAAAACCGCGTCCCAGTTGCGGCCGCGATTTATAGCGAAGATATGTATGTCGAGATGGATTTCAGCCTAGAAACCGCCAAACAGGTAGCGCACCTAAAGTATTGGTTAACCTCAGAATATGAACACAATGGTATTCGAATGGATGGCGAGCGGATCTTAGATAAGCTCATCAGTCTCAACCGCGGTGAACTCTTAAGATAAATGTTAATTTTAAGGGTTAATTAAGTAAAAGCTGTCATTGTGTGCAGGCTCCTCATCCAAATGAGTGATTTTGGCTACAACGTTCAACGACCTATTTTCCGTGAGAGTAATCCGAGTTGGATTACTCTTTTTTTTGCTGAAAAAATGCACTCAACAAAGTTGAGTGCATGACAATAATCGTCAAAATACAGGGGAGCGGGTGTTTAACGAGGATGAAATTAACGTTTCATTTGAGGATAAGTAAACTCATGGCATTGATTGCAATAGACTTTACTTTCTTTGTGTTCCTGATGGCAGTAAGTACAAGGCAGATCAGTACCATAGTGCAGACTGTTATGGGGATTCGGCTCAACCGAATGACCCGCATCCGCAGGGCGCGCAGTCAACTTAGCCAGTTCCTCGGGTGATCCATGACAACGACTGCAAGTCGCAGCATCGGGAACGGTTTTGCGTTTTGCATCACCGTGGCATGCCGCACAATCGACTTTACCATCGGCTCCAGTCATTACCTCTTTATGGTAATCCTTGATATTCATTGCATTAGCAGCCATAGGTGCTGCCAGTATGGCACCGAGTAATAGAATAAATACGGGTTTTAACATCAGAGTCTTCCTAGGCGGGGCATGGTGCCCCGCGTCGCAGATTAATAGTGTGTAATAAAGTCAGTCGACGCTTGGATATCTGGCGTGAATGGGCGATCTTTCGCAACAAAAGGCACTTTCTCGCGGTAAGCCTTGTACATGGCTTGCGTCGCTTTACCAAGCTGCAGCTCAGGGTTCGCTTGTTTACGTAAATCAATCGCTTGAGTTGAATGTAGCAGCTCTAAACCATAGATCACTCGTGTGTTTTCGACGATTTGGATCAGGTTATCGGACGCTAACTTAAGGTTAGTGAAGGTATCTTCAATCCCGCCGGCGATAGAAATCCCATCGAAGGATACAGGCGTGGCTAACTGCTTGTTACGCACTTGCATATCCACAAAGGCTTTTTGAATCGCACCGAAGGCATGGCCTTGATTCTCCGGCGCACTTAGGAAGCGCGTCAGCTTAGTAAAGTGGTCATCGGACAGATGAATCGTACGCATCACACTGTTGTGGGACACATGGGTCAGGGCGACACTCAGGTTTTGCACCGCGAGCGCTACCGGCAGCGGCTCGAAGTTAGTGGTTGGGAACACACCGCCCTGCCCTTCAACCATATATTTAGCCACTTGCGGGAACTCGGCATACTGGTTCGACGCGCCCACAATCACTGCTGGGTTATCGTCCGAATGGTTGATTTGGATATTGATCACTTCATCCAATGAAGCTAGGGCCTGCTCGGCGCCAGCAAAGGTGTAAGCTGTGGTTCTAAAACTTAACGGATCCTGTAATGGACGCTCATCATTTAACTGCCATAAATAGCTGCCATCGAGCTGCTTGAGAATGTCACTGGTGGCCGATTTAATGTAAGGGAACGGGCGGATATCATTGGTTTGCGGCAAGAATGGCGCCACGTTACCGTTTAAGCCTTCCAAGCTTAAGCCAAAGACGGTGGGCGATACCGACAATAATTGCTTCGCCTCACGGTAACCTTGCATCGCATACGCCACAGCAAAGGCGTTGTTAGATAAAATCGACAATGCATCTTTACCCATTGGGACTAATGGCGTAATGCCCGCATCGGCCATCGCCTCTTTACTGCTCACACGCTGACCTTTGTAGAATACTTCCCATTCGCCAACCATGGCTAAACCAACATGGGATGACAGCAGAATATCCGCTTCACCGACTGTGCCCTTAGCAGGGATCACAGGGGTCAGTCCCTTGTTAAGATAGGCTTCATAAAGCTCGGCCACCACAGGTTGAACGCCAGTTTGTCCGGCTAGCATAGTATTTAACCGCACGGCTAATGCTAAGCGTGTTAAGCGGATGGGCGCAGCTTCACCCACACCCGCACTGTGAGCCCGAAAGGTACTAAAGTTAAAACTTCTGGAAGCATCGAGCACCGAATCACTCAGCTTGCCGTTAGCATCGAACAGCTTGTGGTCTTTGTTTAGCCCAACACCTACGGTTAAGCCATACACAGGTTTGCCCAGACGCGCTGCTTCCATCAATAGCGCGTGTGCTTTCACGAGTTGGGTCTTGGACTGCGGAGCAATCTTCACTTTTGCACCATCGGCAATTGCCCAGGCTTGGTCTTGAGTTAAATGTTTACCGTCGAGTACCACTTGCTCCATCGCGAGCGCGCTGCCAGAAAGTAAACTCAAGGTAAGTGAGGCCATCAACATGGATTTATTCATTATCATTCTCCAACATTTTGTTATTTTTAATAAAATCTAAACTTGCTTTAGCGTCACAGCACTCGCCGCAGCGCAGTTTCGACCAGCATTACGCCCAGTGACAACTCCTTCAGCCACGGCACAGGCCCCTAAACGGCTGGCACCATGGATACCGCCCGTGGCTTCGCCAGCGGCATATAATCCGGGAATGGCTTTATTACTGACCAAATGCAGCACTTCGGATTGAGTATTCACCTTCACGCCGCCCATGCAGTAATGCACCTTCGGCCACATGCGCACCGCATACCAAGGCCCTTTGTCGAGCACTATTGCCTCCTGCATGGGGCGGTCGAACTCTTTATCGATGCCTGTCTTCACCGCTTCGTTCCAACGCGCAACCTGCGCCTTTAATGCCTTGGCCGGCATGCCGTAAATAGCGGCCAGTTCGTCTAAGGTTTCGGCCTTGCTGATGACCTTGTATTTCAGGCCCCAATCTAAGGTCTGTGCCTTGCTGGCACCGGCAGCATTAGTAAAACCAATGGGATAGACAGGTTGCCCTTTTTCATCTCGTCTGGTCATAATGGCGTCGGCACGGGCTTTACGGTCGGCTAATTCATTGAAGAAACGCTCACCTGTGCGCACATCCACAACAATGCCGTGGGGATAAGTAGCGATAGTGTTGAACTGGGAAGCCGTGCCAAATCCCTTCTCGTCGGGGGATGCCCATGGGCCAAGCTGAATTTGGTCTAAATGAATGGGATTGGCCCCAATGAGCATCATCTGCTTGAGCGCCTCGGAGGTGGCACCTGCATGGTTGGTTGAATCTAAATCACTATTTAACTCAGGTAATTGCATCATGCGGTATTCAATATCGCGGCCAAAACCGCCAGTCGCCATAATCACGCCACGGCGCGCGCCGATTCGAGATATTTTACCCGTGCGGTCATTGGGAAAATAAAAACCTTCGCGAACTTCGACACCGATCACCCGTCCGGCCTCATCTTGTACAAAGCCTTCGAGCTTGGTCTGATTTTTCATGATGACGCCCTTGTCCCGGGCGGCTTTAATTAGGGGGCGAATAATGCCTGCGCCTGAACTTTCAACGGTTTGTAGCACTCGTTGTACCGAGTGGCCGCCAAAGTGCTGTACAAACGGTTTCCAGTTCACGCCGTAATCGATCAGCCACTGGCAGGATTCAGCTGTGCCGTTACATACCAGTTTGAGCATTTCCACATCGTTCATGCCGCGACCAGCCCGCAGCATGTCCGCCACCATTGCATCGACCGAATCTTCAATCCCTGCCTGCTTCTGTAGGGCTGACCCCGCGACCGCCATCGCGCCGCCGTTGATGGTCGAGTTGCCACCAAACACGGGCATCTTATCGATAACCATCACGCTCACGCTGGCTTCTCTGGCCTGCAACGCTGCTGACATGCCCGCAAAACCGCTGCCAACCACGAGCACATCTACGATTTCATCGAAATTAACAGGAGCCGAGTCACAGCTGGCAGAGGCAGGCAACGCGATACTCGCCCCCAGCCCTGCGGCCATGACCATGCCTCCCTTTAATAACTGGCGACGCCCCGCATTAATATCTTGGGTTTTACTCATGCTGATTTCCTTCAATAATCACTGGAACTTGTCAGCATGAAAGTGCAGGTGCTGTGCCAAGCACCTAAAAGGAAGTATTTAAGTGGTGAATTTTGATTGCAGGCACAAAATCACGAAATATAAAGATCTACAATCACGATACTTAGTGATCAACTTGAAATATCAATGGAAAAACACTTTTATTACGAATCAACCCTAAGGCTCTGTAGTAGTCTGCAACTGGAGAAATCCCTACAGAGCTACTTTGAGTTTATTCGGGATGAACTCCCCATTGATGGGCTATTTGTGAATATTTTTCGCAAACAATTTAATGATATACAGTTTATCGCCCATGTAGATAACACCCATTGCTGTACGCTCGATAAGCGCGTCCAAATTCCTGAGAAGATGGCGCAATACTTAGAAGATCCCGAGCGACCAAGGGTTAGAATTGTTAACGATATTGAGCATGATCCTGTTACTGCATTAGTCGCACCTCAAGTGATTAAAGATATTCGGTCACTGATTATCTTGCGAATGTCGATTGAAAACACCCATCTTGGGATAGTCGGTTTTTATGCCAAAACCACTGGAGTATTTAGACCACGCCATGCCGACTTAATCGCACCGCATATGCAAAACCTCGCGCTGATCACGGCGCTGAATTTAAGGGATCGCAACTTACTCAAAGAGAATGAAGCGCTCTCGAAGCAAAACGTGAGTCTACGCCGCACCTTAGATGTTCAAAATGGCGTGGTTGGCGCTAATTCTGGCCTGAAACAGGTAATGCAACAGGTGCAATCCATCGCCAAAATCAACACCACAGTGTTAATGCTTGGGGAAACGGGCTGTGGCAAGGAAGTCATCGCCAACGCCATTCACGAATTATCGGAACGCTCGGGTAAGCCTTTTATCAAGGTAAACTGTGGCGCCATTCCTGATACCTTGATTGACTCCGAGCTTTTTGGTTATGAAAAAGGCGCATTTACTGGCGCCGATTCACGCAAAATTGGCTACTTCGAGCAGGCCAACGGCGGCACGATTTTCTTAGATGAGATAGGGGAATTGCCGCTTTCGGCCCAAGTTAGGTTACTCAGGGTACTGCAAAATAGTTGTATCACCCGCGTTGGCGGCCACGATGCGGTGCAACTCGATATTCGTATAATCGCGGCGACCCACAGAAACCTTCAAGCCATGGTGCACAGAGAGGTGTTTCGTGAAGATCTCTGGTATCGACTGGCGATTTTCCCGATCGAAATCCCGTCATTAAGACAAAGACGCACGGACATTCCTCTATTGGTACAACATTTTATCGAGCAACTGAGTGCCAAGTTTAATTTGCCGCAGTTGCCAAGGATTGCACCAGACCAACTGAATATCCTCAATCAATATGGCTGGCCCGGGAATGTGCGAGAACTTATCAACGTACTTGAACGCGCCATGATCCAGCATCCTGCTGGGCCACTCGATTTTCGATTTCTGGCACCGCAACACTGTGAAGAAGTGAAAACCCCATCCAATCAGACCGTGATTATCGACCCAAGCCATGCCACCGATAAGTTGGTGCCGCTGGATGTGATGACCAAAAAATACATCAGCCATGCCTTAAGGATCACAGGGGGCAAACTGTATGGCCCAGGTGGTGCCGCTGAATTACTGGACATCAATGCCAATACATTACGCAGTAAAATGAAGAAGTTAGGGATTGTGTAACACTCAAAAATGGATCGTAAATAAAAAGGCCACAAAAATGTGGCCTTTGTTTTATGCTGCCGAATTAATCGGTCAAGCCATTGAGCTTAGAAGAAATAACGAATACCAACAGCGTAGTTATTGTCTTGCAGATCTTCATAGGCCTTATCGTCCATGTTGCTGAAGTCAATCTTGGCTTCGGCGTACATAATGGTGTCGCGGCTATAACGATAATGCAGACCAAGTACCGCAAACTGGCGGGTCCACTTACCTTGAATTGCCGTGTTTTCATCGGTATCCAAATCTTGATAGGTCAGCAATACACTCGGCACAAAGCCATTGTCATATTGATAAGCCACGATAAATTCAGCACCTGTAGAATCGTAAAGCTCGCCACCCACTAACTCATTTTGCTCACTCTTATGGGCGTTAAAACCAACATATAATCCATCTGCATCACGGCCCGGCGCATACTGATAAAAACGACCGTACTGCGCACCAATACCAATGATTTGATTGGTATTGTCTACGTCTTTACCGGCGAGGTTTCCAGTAAAGTCGCCACGGTTAAAGCCTGCTAACACCTTAAATTTATCTGTAATGTAGTAAGTCGCGCTGGCACCATAGCTAGGATCAAAGCTCAGCTCTGAACCATCATTTAAGGCATGACCTTGGTTATCATAAAGTGCTACATCGCTATTTTGCTTTGAAGCGTATTGCACCGCGATATGCAGTTTACCAAAGGTATTACGGTATTGCAGCGCCGCATCGGCACGTCCAGCCCCCGTTAACCCACCATCACCGAAGGTATAAGCACCGACCGACCAGCCAGTAAACGCATTGAGCACATCCGTGGTATAGGCAACATCGTAGTAAGCTCCCCACTGCTTACCAAAGCTGAGGGTGCCCCATTTGTCGTGCGACATGCCAACATAACCTAAGCGGTTAAATAGGAAATCTGAGGTTTTTGAAGCGGATAATTGGCCGCCACCTTGGCCTTGGGTATAAATTAGACCATCGTCGCTGGTGACCATATTAATACCCCATTCAGTATGGGCAAAGGAGCGCCAGCCGTTTTTCTCTTGGCGGTCAAAACGAAATCCCACCCGGGAAAAGTTATCGATAACTGAAGTTTCATGACCATCATTTAACGCCGCAAAGCCTAACCATCCGATCATATTGACACTATTGGTTTGATCGTTATACAACTCAACCGCATGAGTTGTACCTGTGAATAACATCGCGGGGATCATCACTGCAAGCAATTTCTTTTTCATATCATCTATACCTATTCATTCAGCTAAATCATAAATAATCTTATGATTTGATTGGCTTATTATATTCTCCGGCCAAGGCAAAGCAGTTAGCATGCCACGGAGCAGAAAAGTTGAGTTTCCAGGTATTTTTTAGAAGTGGATCGGCCAATCACGAAATAACGTGATTGGCGGTAATTAAATATCGCGGAATAAATTAAATATCGTTACCAAATCGCGAACATTAGCGACAGTTTGATTACATTTGTGTCATCAGGCTTGGGCGGTCGCTTTGCTCGTTCGCCGTCTAGGGACGGTCGGTTTAGCTGTTGTGGATGTGGAAGATGCTGCGGCTGAATTTCTAGCATTTCCTTTTTTAGCGCCCGTTCCGGCTTTTTTCCCGCCAGCAGCGCCTCTGGTTCCAGCTTTTCGATAGACGGACTTTTTAGCTGCTCGCTTAAAACCCTGTCCTTTTAAGCCATTGAGAGCTGAGGGTAATTGGGCGCCCGCATTTTCGATTAAGTGATTTAACGTCCCCAGCAGTGGCTGCATAAATCCTTGATAAGAGATTTCCTTATGGCAGATGCCATTTAGGCTTGCCTCCCACAGCGCGGTCATATCGGGTGTTGTGGCACTAAGGGGTAAGCTATTGATTAAACCTTTACCCACCTCAGTTGCCACAATTGACTTGCCCTGACGCTGAATAAAACCCCGTTTAAACAACAGCTCAATAATGCCTGCGCGGGTCGCTTCCGTCCCTAAGCCATCGGTTTCCTTTAAAATTTTGCGGATCTCGGGGTCAGTCACATAACGATTAATCCCCGTCATGGCGCTCAGCAAGGTCGCATCGGTAAAGGCTTTGGGGGGCTGAGTTTGCTTCTCGACCAATTCACCTTGGTTGCAGTGAAGGATTTGTCCTAGGGCTAAAGGCGGTAAAATGCCACAAAACACCTCATCTTCTGCATCCTTATCGGTACTTTTATCATCAGTATTTTGAAGCGATTCTCGCCCCATAGACTCTTTATGTTCATCAGCTTCCCGTGCAAACAGTTGTTTCCAACCTAGGGATTTATCCTGTCTAGCCTTCGTTTTAAAGAGACCACCTTCAATGGTCACTTCGACCGCAGTTTCACTGTAGCAATAGGCGGGGTAAAACTGCGCCAAATACTGGCGGGCAATATGTAGATAAAGCTGCCTTTCCCGCTGGCTTAAACTGCCTAAATTGGGCTGTTTTTCCGTTGGAATAATAGCGTGGTGGGCATCGACTTTTTTATCATCCCACGCCTTAGATTTAAGCCGAGGATTCGGCGCCTCAGCGTGTGCGACTAACTCGGGCGTCCCCCCCATAATGGCCGCTAATACACTGCTTGCTAGACCATGTTGCTCTGTAGGTAAATAGCGGCTGTCAGAGCGCGGGTAGGTAATCAGCTTATGGCGCTCATATAAACTCTGGCAGGTATCGAGCACGTCCTTAGCGCTCATCCCAAACCGCTTGGCTGCATCAATTTGCAGTGCCGATAAGCTGTAGGGTAATGGCGGATTCTGCTGTTTATCCTTAGTGCTTAACTGGGTCACTTTGGCGGGTTTATCGGTGATCCGACGCACCACATTTTGTGCTAAGCCCTTAGCAAGCACTCGCCCTTCTTCGTCCATATAAGGTAAACAGGCTTCACTGGGTTGCCACTTCGCAGTGAAAGATTGTTGTTTATCCGTTACTAAATGCGCTAAGACTTCATAAAAGGGTTTAGATTGAAATCGCGCGATTTCCTCATCGCGGCGCACGATAAGCCCAAGGAGCGGGGTTTGCACTCGACCGACGGATAGCACGCCCTGATAGCCGACCTTTTTCCCTTGGATGGTGTAGGCCCGTGTCATATTCATGCCATAGAGCCAATCGGCACGGCTCCGGGCAAGTGCAGAAGTAGACAAAGGAATAAACTCACGGTTACTACGAAGTTGCGACAAGGCACGTTTCACCGCCTGCGGGTTTAAGTCGCTGATAAGGAGTCGCTGCGTTTGCTGTAATTTATCGCCCGTCACGCCCAAATAGGCGATTACTTCATCAACCAATAATTGCCCTTCCCTGTCTGGATCACCCGCATTCACTAAGGTATCGGCCTGTTTTACCAGCTTTTTAAGTACAGTGAGTTGGCTACGGGTCGCGGCCTTAGGTTTAAGCTGCCACTTCTCGGGCACTATGGGTAAATGCTCAAACTTCCACGATTTGAACTCGGGGTTATAGGCATCGGGCTCGGCCTGTTCAAGCAAATGCCCAACACACCAAGACACGCAGTTTCCTTGGGCGTCTTCAATAAACCCGTCACCTTTTTTGTGGGGTTTTGGTAGCACATCGGCGATTGCACGCCCAAGACTTGGTTTTTCAGCAATATAGAGGATCATATCTACATTAAACACTGGATATAATTACAGTGTAATTTAGCCCAAAGCAGACAAGAGTGCAAACAGCCTTCTTTAGATCGAGAGCCAATTTAGCTCGTTAAGCTCTAACTGAACACTAAAGCTGTGTAAATTTAGTTGAGAATAGTTCTCATCTAGATTTATTATTCTTTCCATCACTTAAAGAGGAATCAGGAAAAAGAGATGAATACGCTGACCTTGCCCTATCATGCTAAACCCGCATTTAAACCTGCACTAGTATTAAGATTCAATCAATTAATGCTATTTCATAGCCTCTTATTACTGGCATTAAGTCTGCTTTGTGGGATGGGTCTTGAAACATTAAATCTTGAGGTTCCGTTCCTCTCTTGGGCTTTTATCCTGTTTCTACCTGTAGCTGTAAGTCTATCTTTGCTATTAAAACATCGCGTTAGCCGCCGTAGCCTGGCATGGCTCTTTGGACTGTGGATGCTGTTATGGCTGGTAATTTAAGCCAAGTTTTCTTTGCCTTGCACAAATACCGTCCCCGCTATCCACTTTGGCTGAGTTAATAGTCTCAATCAATTCGCCTTATCTCCCCCGCTTTTCTCAATGATTCAAGTTGCTAGATTACAAATCTCAATGCAGCAGAGATAACACGCTGCAAAATAAAGCTCCTCAGTAACCCCATCAAATAAAGAACGTTAAATTATCAAATATTTAACAACTTTAGCTATGAAGTAACTAAAAAAATCGTTATGTTGAAGCTCTTGGACGCACACACGCGTTTTAACCTTAGGCCTAATTGGCTGTTTAGTACCCAAAATCACCTAAAAAAATCTTAAAAACTCTGCAAAAAACAACAGAATATTGGAGTTGAATTATATGAATGAGATTGTTAATGCGGTCAACAATATCGTCTGGAGTCCCGCGCTCGTTTATCTTTGCCTCGGTGTAGGACTCTTTTTCTCCCTGCGCTCACGCTTTTTACAGTTACGTCATTTACCCGAAATGATCCGTCTAATGTTTGATGGCAAAAGCACCGATGCTGGTGTGTCTTCCTTCCAAGCTTTAGCCATGACCTTAGCCGGTCGTGTTGGTACTGGTAATATCGCTGGTGTTGCCACGGCGATTACCTTTGGTGGCCCTGGCGCTCTTTTTTGGATGTGGATGGTAGCGTTTCTGGGCGCAAGCTCAGCATTTGTTGAATCCACCTTAGGCCAAGTCTACAAAGAAAAAATCAACGGTGAGTACCGCGGCGGCCCCGCCTTTTATATTGAAAAAGGCTTAGGCATGAAGTGGTACGCTTGGACATTTGCCATTGCGACCATTTTTGCCTGCGGGATTTTACTGCCAGGGGTACAAGCCAACTCCATTGGTTCAAGCTTAAAAACCGCCTTCAATATTGACCCTAATGTCACAGCAGCCATTCTTGCGATGCTATTAGGTTTTATTATTTTTGGAGGGGTGAAACGGATTGCGCAGTTCGCCAGTACTGTAGTGCCTTTTATGGCGCTCGGCTATATCATTGTCGCCTGCGTGATTATCGCCCTTAACATTGGCCAGCTGCCCGATATTATTCTGTTGATCCTAAAAAGCGCCTTCGGACTCGATGCAGGCTTTGGTGCGATTTTAGGTCTTGCGATTATGTGGGGGGTAAAACGCGGTATTTACTCCAACGAAGCGGGTCAAGGTACTGGGCCGCACGCTTCTTCTGCCGCCGCAGTGAGTCATCCAGCCAAACAGGGGTTAGTGCAAGCCTTCTCAGTGTATGTTGATACCCTGTTCGTCTGCTCAGCCACTGGCTTTATGCTGCTGATCACAGGCCTGTATAATGTGCAGGGCCCTGATGGCGCAGCGCTTTATACCGGGATTGCGGGGATTGCGGCGGGCCCTGGTTATGTACAAACCGCAATGGAAAGCATGATGCCAGGCTTTGGTAATATGTTCGTCGCCGTTGCGCTATTCTTCTTCGCCTTCACCACCATTGTGGCCTACTACTATATTGCCGAAACAAACATCGCTTATATCAATCGCAAAGTGAATCGTCCTTGGCTTACAGTGGTACTGAAAGTCGTGCTAATGGCCTCCACAGTCTATGGCACAGTGAAAACCGCAGACTTGGCTTGGGGGATGGGTGATATTGGTGTGGGAATTATGGCGTGGTTAAACATTATTGCCATTATTCTCCTGCAAAAAATTGCCTTCACTTGTCTTAAAGATTATGAATCTCAACAAAAACAAGGTATTGAGCCACAGTTTGATCCTGAAAAACTCGGTATTCACCATGCGGACTATTGGGTTGAACGTAAAAATGCGCAGGATGAGCTAACACAGAGCCAATCCAACGAGAATCCAAAAATCTCCTAAGGCTTAAAATTCCAAACAAAAAGCCAGTGACTTATCACTGGCTTTTTATTGTGTATTTTAAAGTGTGCCGACGCTTAACGCCAAGCACACTCTTTCATCTTAAGCGTTTCGTCTTATGGATGGCAGACGTTGTGTAACTCAAGGTTAGTGCCAATATCCTTATTGCGGTCAGCTTTGGCATCATCGTTACGAAGCTGCGTTAAATGATCGAGATAGGACTGATCAACGTCGTTGGTGATGTAGTGACCATCAAATACTGACGTTTCGAAACGTTTTATCTCTGGGTTTTCCATTCTCACCGCTTCGACCAGATCCGGCAGATTTTGGAAGATAATGCCATCTGCGCCGATAAGCTTAGCAATTTCATCGGCATCACGACCGTGTGCGATAAGCTCATTCGAGGTAGGCATGTCGATACCGTACACGTTTGGGAAACGAATTTCCGGTGCAGCCGAAGCAAAGTACACTTTCTTCGCCCCTGCTTCACGGGCCATCTCAATGATTTGCTCTGAAGTAGTACCACGTACAATGGAATCATCGACTAACAGGACATTCTTACCTTTAAACTCAGTGTTGATGGCATTGAGTTTACGGCGTACCGATTTTTTACGCTCTTGTTGGCCAGGCATAATAAAGGTACGGCCGATATAACGGTTTTTCACAAAACCTTGGCGGTAAGGTAAGTCCATGCAACGGGCGATTTCTAATGCGATATCGCATGAGGTTTCCGGAATTGGGATCACCACGTCGATATCATGGTCGTACCATTCTTTTTTGATCTTTTCACCGAGCTTAGCCCCCATGTTCACGCGGCTGGCGTAAACCGAGACATTATCGATAGTCGAATCTGGACGCGCAAAATACACAAATTCGAAGATACAGGGCGAGTAGCTTGGCTCTTTTGCACATTGGCGAGTGTAAAGATTACCGTCGAGGGAAATATAAATCGCTTCACCCGGCGCGACATCACGCATCACTTCAAAGCCGACAGCATCGAGTGCCACACTCTCAGAGGCAACCATATATTCAGTGCCAGTTGGGGTTTCGTGCTTACCCAGCACTAAGGGGCGAATGCCGAAAGGATCGCGAAACGCGACTAAACCTTGGCCAACAATCAACGCCACAACGGCATAAGCGCCACGGGCTTGCTCATGCACTTTAGCGATAGTGTCAAACACTTCATCAGCCGTCAGTGCTAAGCTCGTGGTTTTTTGTAGCTCATCGGCGAGCAGGTTTAACAACACTTCGGAGTCGGATGTGGTATTCACATGGCGACGCTTTTTAATCAGGCCTTCGGCCAATTCAAGCGTGTTGGTTAAGTTACCGTTATGGGCTAATGAAATCCCAAATGGCGAGTTAACATAGAAAGGTTGCGCCTCTGACGCGCTGGAACTGCCAGCAGTAGGATAACGCACATGACCAATGCCCGCATTGCCCTGTAAGCGCTGCATGTGTTTGACTTCAAATACGTCTTTGACCAGACCATTGGCTTTACGTAGTCTGAAAGCACCACGATCAACGGTGACAATACCTGCCGCATCCTGACCTCTGTGTTGAAGCACAGTCAGTGCATCATAAATGGTCTGATTAACCGATGATTGGCCAACTATTCCGACGATACCACACATGGGTAAGCTTCCTCATTGTAAGATGTTCTATGCCCTTTCATGTGAAATATAAGTAAAACACGAAGTAACTCCCCAGCCATTTGACCAGCGACCTTCGCCTCGATTTGAGTCTGTACCAATAGCGCGACAGAGTTCAAAGCAGACTTATTTTTCATCACTTAGGATAAATTTATTGTCTTTTTTATAGTTTGGGTACAAAGCTGGAGGTGTTTTCCAAATAGTTAAAGAACCACTGGATGACAACGCCAAATTCGGGCACTAATACAGAATCCTTCCACCATTGGGCGTTAGGTGAGCCTGTAAAAGCATCCATAAAAAACAGCAGCGCGCTGACAATCAACGCGCCCCTAATAGCACCGAAACACAGACCTAAAAGTCTGTCAGTGCCAGATAATCCGGTTTTAACCACTAATTGCCCAATGATGTAATTGATAAGGGCACCGAGTATTAATGTGGTGATAAAAAGAATGGCAATAGAAACGCCATTGCGCAGCATCTCATCGTTCATTTGTGTCAGATGGATGGCGAGGTCTTGGTAAAATTGACTGGCAACAAAGAAAGCAGCAAACCATACCACTAATGACATGGCTTCTTTGGCAAATCCACGGATCAGACTAATAAGAGTCGATAACCCGATAACGAAGATGATAGCGTAATCAATCCAAACCATTGAGATGGCTTTCCAGCATAGGCTTTAAGACGGCGCGATTCTACCAGAGACTGAAACGATTCTCACCCCTAGAGAGGTAAATAAATTATTTCAGCCTAGGCAGTTCTGCATTAAGATTCCAACGGATTAAAAGGCACAATCCGACCTTTTAAACGTGTCAGACTTTCAACTTCTTCTTGTATTTTCTTCAACTTAACTTCTGACACATCTGGCCCCACAAACACTTTAGTCAACACGCCATCCTTTGGTGTGTCTGGAATTGTGTACGCCTTGTAACCGCTTTTACGCAACTGCGCCACTAGCGCTTTCACATTGGCGGCATTACTAAATGCGCCCAGTTGCAGGGTAAGTCCGGGCTTTAATGAATCACGACTCACCACTTTTATGCCATCGTCTTTGGCAGGTTTTGCAGATTCAGTTTTCGCCGTTTCGGCCTTAGGCTTTTCAGCTTTTGCAACCGTGGTTGGTTTAACCTCTGGCTTTTTAGGTTCGGTTTTAGCTATCGCAGGCTTAGGTGCATCTTTTTTAGGTTCAGACTTTGCCGTTTCAGTTTTTGCCGTTTCCTTCAACTCAGCCTTGGCATCAGTTTGTACGGCCTGTGGCTTAAGTTGCTCCTTAGCCGCAGCTTGCACGGGTTCAGATGCAGATTCAGGTTTAGACTCTGGCTTAGCATCCGCGCCCACTGCCTGCGCTAATGTCGCCTCATCATTGGGAGAAGGCTCTTCTGGCATAACATCTTTGCCATCCACGTCTTGCGCAGATAGCACTTCAAACGTGTCATCGGCATTTTTATGCGCTATCGCGGTAGGACGTAAGGGAATTTCGGCAAATTGCTCCTCTTGCCGCTCCTTCTTACCGTCTAAAATATCCGGCAAAAAAATCACCCCGAGGGCGACCAGCACCACAGTGCCGACTAATCGATTATGAAACTGGCTAGACAAAACGGTTATCCTGCTTAAAGAGAGACTTAAAACCTGCCACAGTGTAAAAGGAGCCAAACACAATTACCACATCATCGGGTTGAATTTGCGCTTTTAATGCCGTCCAAGCCGTGGCGATATCCTCGAATTCGAGGGCCTTGCAGTCTTGAGCTAAGGTTTGACGTAGCAAGCTGGCATTAGCGCCACGCTCGCCCTGTAAACTCACTAAGTACCAAGTGTCAATTAAGGGCGAAACCACAGGTAATACGCCACCAATATCCTTATCCTTTAGCATACCGCACAGGGCAAACACTCGCTTACCCGCGACGATGGGCGTGAGTTGCTTGACTAAAAACCTTGCCGCATGGGGATTATGAGCCACATCGAGTAAAATCAGCGGCTGTTCGCTGACTTGCTCCAAACGTCCAGTTAAACGGGCGCTGCTGATGCCTTTGGCAATAATATCGGCAGAAATATGTGGCCAACCCTGTTCGACAATGGCAATCACTGTCGCAGCATTGGGTAATGGCAATGTGGGGAGACTAAGCTGTGTTAATTTAAGTACTTGCCCTTGATAGTCCCAAGTGTTGCCATTTTGCTGATAGGTAAATTCTGTCCCGACTCGATACAACTTGGCGCCTAGGTGTTGGGCGACATCATTGACGGTATGGGGCAAGTTTGGCTCGCCGACAATGGCAGGTTTTCCTTGGCGAAAAATCCCCGCCTTTTCGCGGCCAACCAGCTCACGGGTATTACCCAAATACGCCTCATGGTCTAAATCAACCGAGGTCACGACGCTGATATCAGCATCAATCATGTTAGTGGCATCTAAACGGCCGCCAAGACCGACTTCTAAGATCACCACATCCAGCTTGGCCGCTTTAAATAGGATTAAGCCCGCCAAGGTGGCATATTCGAAAAAGGTCAGCGAAATCTCGCCACGTGCCGCTTCAATCTGTTCAAAAGCCGCAACAAAGGCGTCATCGCTGGCGTCCTGACCGTTGATGCGCACCCTTTCATTGTATTTGAGCATATGGGGCGAGCTGTAGACGCCCACCGTCAACCCTGATAAACGCAGGATGTTCTCTAGCATGGCGCAGGTCGTGCCTTTACCATTGGTGCCAGCAACAGTGACAATTTGACTTGGCCCTAAATCCAATACATTAAGGCGCTCGGCAACCTTAGAAACCCGAGTTAATCCCATGTCGATTTCGGTTGGGTGAATCGATAATAAATACGCGAGCCATTGATCCAGTGGCGCGTTTGCTCCTGGCGCAACTAAGGCTGTCAATTCACTTGGGGCTATGGTCATCGGTTATTTCCTTCCTTCGAAACGCATTTAAGCTCTGCCACTATAAAAGCCATTAATCCAACATAAACAATGGCCCAAGCGCTAACTTTGGCAATTGATATTGCTCCGGATATGTCACATCCACAAGATAAAGTCCGTTCGGTTTAGCCGTTGCCGCGGCTTGATTTCTATCTTTTAGTGACAACAGATCCGCCATCCAGGTCAATGGCTGGTTGCCAAGCCCAATCTCCAGCAGCGAACCGACAATATTACGCACCATATGGTGCAAAAAGGCGTTGGCAGATATATCGACGATCACATACATGCCCTGACGCGTCACTTTAACGCTGTGCACATTGCGAAACGGGGTTTTAGATTGACATTGAATAGCACGAAAACTGGTAAAATCCTGCTCGCCGAGCAGCGCCTGCGCCGCAATATGCATTTTATCAACGTCGATATCACCATGATAATGGCTGACGCCGTGGCGTAGGATCCCTGGGCGAAGATTATGATTGTAAATCACATAGCGGTAACGTCTAGCCGTGGCCGAAAAGCGGGCATGGAAGCTCTCATCTACCTCTTTTACCCAGCGTACGGCAATATTATCGGGTAAATTGGCATTAACACCTAAGGTCCAGGCACCTTCGTTACGTACGGCGTTGGTATCAAAATGCACTACCTGCCCCGTTGCATGAACACCAGCATCGGTTCTTCCTGCACAAAACAAGCTAATGGGCTCGTTTGCCACCTTAGACAAGGCTTGTTCTAATTGCCCTTGTACTGAATCGACTTCGGCCTGACGCTGCCAACCAAAATAGCCACTGCCGTCATATTCAATACCTAATGCAATCCGCATCACACATCCTCACAATTAATTTAGCGGCGCATTTTATCACAGCAGCCCGTAAAAAAAACGGCGCTGTGAGCGCCGTTGATCGTTAACATTAAAGCTTAATGCCAGTTCAAACTTAGCCGATCTCTTTAAGTAAACGAGCCGCTTCGTCCTGTTGACGCTCATTACCATCAATTTGAACTTCACGGAGTAGCGCTTTGGCGCTGTCACTGTCATCGATTTCGATATAGGCACGGGCCAAATCGAGCTTAGCGTTAACAGAGTTCTCTTCATCGTCCACATCAATCATGGCTGCATCACCAATCAGGGCACCCACATCACTCATCTCCACATCCATTTCAGGATAGAGATCTGTCTCTGTGTTATCCTGCTCGGCGTCGTTAAGCAGTTTTTCAATATCGATATAGCCATGTTCGTTTTGGAAATTAGTCAAATCATGCTCAGGTACAAACTTCTTCGACTGACGTGACTCCTGCGCATCTAGCGCTGCTAATGCTTCATCGACCGTGAGAGTATGCTCATCATCGAGGGCAAAGCTATCTTCTGGTGTTAATACCTCATCATCTTCAACTTCGGTATTGGCACTAAAAGCAGCAAGCACATTGTCGTCACTTAAATCGATATCGTCATCAGTATCTAAGTCCGCTCTAAAGGCAAACTCATGAGCGACATCCTCATCAACAATATCATCATCTTTGTCAGTGATAAGCTCGAATGTAGGCTCGACCTTATCAATCGGTTCGTCTAAAACAAATTCCAGAGGTTGACGCGGGGAAACCGCCTGCGGATCGACAGCGATAGGATCCACGGGTGCAACAGGTTCGGATTTAGGACTGTCAGTTTGTGCGCTAGACGTAGGCGCAAAGTTAAGCTCAGTGTCCCAATCCAGTACGTGGGGATCTTTACTCTTGTTAGCTTTTAAGTCGTTAAAGAAAGAAGCCTCTTTCTCTTTAACTTTTGCCGCGGCGGCAGCTGTCGCAGCCGTTAAAGCTGCTGTGGCGAGTACCGTATCATCCGCTTGATTATCAGCATCGAAACCGGTAAATGTTGGCTCAATTGCGGTTTCATTTGGATTATCATCTGGGCTCTTCGCAATCGTATCGCTAAGCTCAAAGGTATCATCCGTACCATCAATCGCATGGGCAGCACCGATGCCCTTGAGTAAGCCTTCATCCTCGAGCTTATCATCTGTCTCAGGGTAGGTGGTTTCGAGGTCGAAATTAAACTCATCCGCGTCGGCTTCAGCCTGCTCTGGCACATCAAATTCGGCGAGAAGAGATTCGAGATCATCCTCTGCAGACGATAACTCTTCAGGTAATGCCGTTTCGAGCTCTGCTGCCAGCATATCGTGAGGGATGTCGGATTCATCGCTAGACGTTTGTTGTTCCGCCGAATCTTGGGCCTCAAAACCTGCGAGCAACTGGTCAAGATCATCATTGACTGGCAGGTCGGTGTTTAGTTCATCTTCCAATTCGGCAGCAATGGCTGCTGCAAGCGCAGGGTCATGCGCGGTTGGTGCATCCAAACCTGCAAGCAGAGAATCAATATCGTCGGATTCAATGACACCGATATCATTAAGTTCAGTATCTAATTCTGCGGCGATTTCATCGCTTAGATCAGGCTCCGGCGCTGCGGGTTTATCAAAATCTGCCAGTAACGCATCAATATCGTCGGTTTGCGCGACCCCTAGCTCTGCTAACTCATTATCTAATTCAGCAGCAATTTCATCGCTAAGATCGGATGCTGTAGTGGTGTTTTCCTTACCATAATCCGCTAATAATGCATCGAGGTCGTCCTCAGCCACTGGCTCAGATACCGAATCGGTCATTTCAGATTGATTAAACCCGGCGAGCAAGGCATCAATATCATCTTCAGCCGTTTCAGTTAACGCTATATTTTCAAGTTCATTATCTAATTCAGCAGCAAGCGATGCGGCTAAATCTTGATCGGTATCTAACTCAGCTGCATCAACCACCTCTGGGTCGGCTGGAATATCAAATCCCGCTAATTCATCAAGGTTTTCATTAGTAGATGGCGCATCAGGCTCTTCGGAGCCAAGCCCAGCCAATAATGCATCAAGATCCTCTTCTTCGAGAATATTACCTGATTTGGGTTTTTCTTCCGCAAAGGCTTCCTCTTGGTCGCCCATGGCCTCAGCCCAGAGATCATCTAAGGATTGGCCTTCGTCCTCTTCAAATTGTGGTTCTGCCGCAGTGTTAACACCTGGGTCAATAAACATTTCAGAAGCGATGTCCATCTGCTCATGGCCATCGGTCATTTCATGCTCTGGTTGTAAACTCACGCTACCGACATCTAATAAGCTATCGATGGAATCGGCATGGTCAGTGTCTAAATGCACTGCCATGTCGTCAAGATCATCATCATCCATCGCCAGCACTGATGCTCCCGTTGCCACACCAGCAGCACCTGTCGCCATGGCTACCTGCTGGGCTGCTAACTCACGGCGTTCTTTATTACGCTTACGACGAAGCATCCAGAACACAAGCAGCAGTAGTAACAATGCAGGGACCACCGCTGCTGCAACCAATAACAGCGGATTATTTATCAAGTTTCGCCATAGATCTTCAGGCTCAGTAGGCGTTTGCGGCTGCGCATCGGCATCTGATGGGGCTTGAGCAGCTTCCACCTCGGCCTTCAGTGCAAGATTTTGCTTTTTACTCGCCTGTAAGGTTTCCTCTAATACTGCAATTTGTTGGTTTAAATCCTCAATTTTGGCTTTAAGGGCTTCAACATCGGCATTTCTCACGGCGAGCTGATCTTGTGCTCTGGCTAACTCATCAGTTAAGGATAAATTTTTGCTCTCCGCGGTCTCAAGGCGAGTATTCACATCGGAACTCACCATTTTCGGCGCAGCGGGTGGCGTCGCAACGGCATCCGTTTTAGCAACTTCGGTCTTAGCCGCTTCGGGTTTAACATCGACTTTAGGTTGAGGCTCTACCTTAGGTTTATTTTCAACTACAGGAGTGACAACAGTCGGTTTAGATACTGGTTTAGTCGCCGCTTTGGCGGTATTACGGACTTGCTTATCGCTGCGTTCGGCGCGGGCAATCGCTACACTATTGGGAATGGATAACATCACTTCTTTCGAAGGGATCAGCAAAATCATGCCACGTTCGAGGCTATTGTAACTGTCGGAGTTAAACGCATGGGGGTTGGCATCAAATACTGCAGCCATGACTTGATAAACACTGACACTGGCATCGGGACGGACTTTTTGCGCAATACTCCAGAAAGTATCTTTAGCGGTCGTTGGCCCATATTGATGATTGACCTGACGGATTTGTCCATCTGGTCCCATGATTTTTAAAGGTTTTATTTTGGGAGTATCGGCAGCTATCGCAGGATCAATAAAAGAGGTCGTGGAAAAAACAGCTAAAACGGTGGCCATCAGGCCCACAAGATACGAAGTGCGAAATTTCATCAATCCTTCCCTTTGAAGCGCTATTTAAGTTATCTCGCTGATAACAGGCTTTAGGCAATTGTATTTATTGAGATTACTATAAACTAGAAATCCCAGCCCTGCTACTGTTCACAATTGTAAAACAAAAAAAGCCTGCTGGCAGCAGGCTTTTTCATTGGGCATCAATTGCTACTTAAGACTTAGTAATAATCTCTCACTAAAATCTCGGCAATTTGCACACTGTTTAAGGCTGCGCCTTTACGAATATTATCCGACACTACCCAAAGATTAATACCGTGAGAATGGGAGATATCCTTACGCACACGGCCCACGTAAACAGGATCGGTACCCGCTGCATGGGTCACAGCCGTTGGATATTCGTCATCGGACTCGAACAATACCACTCCTTCGGCATTACGCAGTAAAGCTTTAATATCTTCTGCATCGGCGACTTGACGCGTTTCGATATGTACGGCTTCTGAGTGACCATAGAATACCGGCACGCGCACAGCAGTCGCATTAACGAGAATGTCATCGTCACCAAAAATCTTCTGGGTTTCCCAGACCATTTTCATTTCTTCTTTGGTGTAGCCGTTGTCCATAAATTTATCAATTTGCGGCAATACGTTAAACGCGATTTGCTTTGGATAAACTTCAGCGTCAGCAGGCAGACCTTGCAGCAGCTTAGTGCATTGTTTTGCCAGTTCTTCAATCGCTTTTTTACCCGTACCAGAGACCGATTGATAAGTCGCCACGTTAATACGACTGATGCCATAAGTGTCGTAAATCGGTTTTAGAGCCACCAGCATTTGGATGGTCGAGCAGTTCGGGTTGGCAATAATATTACGGTTGCGGAAATCAGCAATCGCATGGGGGTTAACTTCAGGCACAACCAATGGAATATCAATGTCATAGCGGAAGTGAGAGGTGTTATCGATCACCACACAACCCGCTTCAGCTGCGATAGGCGCCCACTTGGCCGAGACATCACCACCGGCAGAGAAAAAGCCTAACTGCGCTTGGCTCCAATCGAAGGTTTCGACGTCCAAAATGGTAACTTGTTTGCCATGGAAGCTGACCGTTTCACCGGCGCTACGGCTACTGGCTAAAGGATATAAGTTCGCAACCGGGAAGTTACGCTCTTCGAGGATCTCAATCATTGTTTGACCCACTGCACCCGATGCACCTAAAACGACAACATTAAATTCCTGCGACATAATTACCGACCGACTCCTGAAAAACCTAAATTGGACAACCAATCTACCTCAGATTGGCCGTGATAAGCCAGCGCCAATGCACTAAATTCGCGTCGATGTTTGTGATTTTTTCTCATAGTGTCGAAGCCATTCGACCTTGCAAAGCCATTTCGGAATACGGCATCGTCATCACGCAGGTCGTAGACGAATCTTGCGAGCTGTAATAGGGCTTTTTCATCGGGGACTTGTTCGAGTTCAACCGCCTTAAAATGAAATGGAGGCAATAGCTCGAAAAAGCGTTTGGTGGCCGGAATGGCTAACAACTCACACAACTTTTGGTACAGCATAAAAGTGCCACGAGCCTTACCTTCTAAGCTGTAACCGGCGATATGCGGGGTGGCAAACTCAGCAAAAGGCACCAACTCCGGCATGGGATTCGGCTCCCCTTCCCATACATCGAGCACCAATTTAAGATCATCCCTTTGCTGCTTGACCTTAATTAAGGCTTGATTATCAATTACATCACCACGACAACAGTTCACCAACCACGTATTAGGTTTAAGACTCATCAGGCGCGCTTCATCGAATAAATGCAGTGTCTTATGCTCGCCAGAGCGAGTGATGGGCACATGTAGGCTGATGATATCCGCTTCATGTAATAGGGTCTCAAGGCTCACAAAATGACGGGGATCGCCTTCGGCCGCTTTGATGGGATCATTGAGTAATACCTTAATGCCGTAGGCTTCGAGACATTTAGCCGTTGCGCTACCAGTATTGCCCGCACCGATAATCCCCACAACTTTACCCTTGAGCGGCGAGTTAAACCGCGCCGCCAGTTCTAACATCGCAATAAAGGCAAACTCCCCGACAGCGGTCGCATTACAGCCGGGTGCATTCGAAAAGGGAATGCCACGCCCAGCAAGGTAGGCCAGATCCACATGATCAGTCCCTATGGTGGCGCTGCCGACAAACTTAAGTTTTGGATTGGCATCTAACAGTGCGGCATTGACTCGGGTGACCGAGCGCACCAGCAGCACATCGGCATCTTGCACCTGCTCAGGCGTTAATGTGCGGCCATTAACTGGGATTATCTCGCCTAACGCCCCAAATAAGGGTTCGACATAGGGCATATTTTCATCGACAACAATCTTCATGGGGACCTTTCTGATAAAAATGGGCTAGAGAGTGAGTAGCCAAGGATTCTAGCAAGACTCTGATCATAAACCCAATCCCTGAGTCGCATTGCTCAATTTTAGCTAATAAAAAAGGAAGCCGAAGCTTCCTTTTTTAACAAAAATAATAGTTTACTTATATTTGCGCATCACTAACGTTGCGTTAGTGCCACCAAAACCAAAGCTGTTGCTCATAACAGTGTTTAGCTCTGCATCGCGGTATTCACGCACGATTGGCATGTCCTTCGCAGCTTCATCTAAGTTATCGATGTTGATGCTTTGGGCAATAAAGCTGTTTTCCATCATGATTAAGCTGTAAATCGCTTCATGTACGCCTGCGGCGCCTAATGCATGACCCGTCATAGACTTAGTCGATGCAATCGGTGGACACTTGTCTTTAAAGACTTCACGTAGTGCTTCTAATTCACGCACGTCACCTACTGGAGTAGAAGTACCGTGGGTGTTGATATAGTCAATTGGTGTGTCCACATCGGCCAGTGCCATTTGCATACAACGCACCGCACCTTCGCCAGACGGAGCCACCATATCGTAACCGTCTGATGATGCACCATAACCAATCACTTCAGCATAAATCTTCGCGCCACGAGCCAGAGCGTGCTCTAACTCTTCAACGATTAAGATACCGCCACCGCCAGAGATAACGAAACCATCACGGTCAGCATCATAGGTGCGAGAGGCTTTTTCTGGAGTGGCATTGTATTTAGTCGATAGCGCGCCCATCGCATCGAAGCCCATGGTCAGAGTCCAATCCACTTCTTCCGAACCGCCCGCAAACACCATATCTTGCTTACCCATTTGGATAAGTTCAACGGCGTGACCGATACAGTGAGCACTGGTCGCACAGGCTGAACTGATTGAGTAGTTCATACCTTTAATTTTGAAGGGTGTCGCTAAACAAGCGCTGGCCGTGCTCGACATAATGCGTGGCACGATATAAGGACCCACGCGTTTTACGCCTTTTTCGCGTAGAATATCAGCCGCTTGAACTTGGTTAGAAGACGAAGCGCCGCCTGTACCCACAATTAACCCTACGCGAGGATCTGAATATTGCTCTTCAGTTAACTGAGCATCCTTAATGGCTTCTTGCATTGCAATGTAAGCATATGCCGCAGCATCGCCCATAAAACGCAGCGCTTTACGGTCAATCAGCTCTGAAGGATCTAATTTGATATTGCCCCATACATGACTGCGTAGTTGCATTTCTTCAAACTGAGCGGAATGTGTAATACCACTACGGCCCGCTTTAAGTGACTCAGTCACTTCTTGCTTGTTATTACCGATACTTGAAACAACACCCATTCCGGTGATCACGACTCTTTTCATTTTATTGCTATCCATTGTGTACATGTCAGTACCTACTTTTTGCTGAGCCAATAGTATCTGTTTTGCTTCAATTAAGTGGTCAGCTTTCCATAAAGGCGGGTAAAATAATGCCTAATATGAGACCGAGAGTATATTTCTTTGACTGCTAAGCCCCAAAAATCTTACCAATTTAAGCGTGATTACCCGCAACTAATCAACCTTTATCCCCCATGCGCATTGACTACTGCAAAGTCTCTGGACAATTTTACTCTCCTTCAACTCTCTCGCTTACCGACGCAATCAACCCAGCTCATTCAGGGCTTGCACGTCATGGGGCAATGGGGATTAGGCGATGGACTCGAGCTACTATCTTTACTGCATCACTGGCAAACGCATACTCAACCTCAAGGCAAAACGCGTCTGTTAGTCAAAGTGTTTGAGCCCAATCCCATTAACGATTACGAACTTAAATTACTTTGGGATCAATCGCAAAGTTTAATTTCCAAGCCTCATTTACAACCCATTGCCAATGCCATACTTAAGGCAAAGCCTGCGCGCATTATAGGGTGCCAGAGATTAATTTTTGATGACGGCCTAATCACAGTCGATTTGCATTTTGGCGATCAGAACACAGCACTTAGCCAACACCCCCACAGTACTTCTCATCCCATTCAGCAATGGCTGGTTTTACCGCATATATCTGCGCAGCTAAATGGTAAGCAGCTCTGGCAAATGGCACGCTTGAGTGCGGATGATGCCCTACTGATTGGGCTTAATCTTAGTGAAACAGCACAGCACCTTGCCCACAGCTGCGGCTTTAGCACGCTTGACGTCAGCCAAGACGCTCTCAATGAAAATGCCTGCGACTCACTGCGAAACCATATTATCAGCGACAATATTCTGATCCATGAGCGTAAATTGCTGCGTCAGCAAGCCGATACCGTTCAGGCATTTACCCCAAAACCTTCGGCACTCGCCACTAAAGAGCAGCCAATTGCCATCATAGGCGGGGGACTCGCATCAGCACATCTGATGCTATCACTCGCCGAACGAGGCCAAAGTAGCATATTGTTTTGTAAGGATAATGAGTTAGGCCAAGGCGCGTCTGGTAATCGCCAAGGGGCGATCTATCCCCTACTCACGCCAGAAAATGATGAACTTAGCCGTTTTTTCCAACAGGCGTTTCTATTCAGTCGCCGCCGAATCGAGGCGCTGAGTCTTGCATCAACGATGGGCACGAACGGAACATCTGGTGTGACGCCAATTTCCCATGATTTTTGTGGCGTGCTGCAAACAGGTCATGATGAGCGCAGTCAACAACGGCTGGATAAAATCATCCAAAGCCAAGACTGGCCAGTGGAAATCGCCTACGCCGTTGATGCGAATGAAGCCAACGAAATAGCTCAAATAGGGATTGATAAGGCTGGATTTTTCTATCCCCTTGGAGGCTGGGTATGCCCATTTGAATACGCCAAGGCGGCGGTAGATAAGGCCTCGCAACTTGCCCATGTGCTGTGCCATTTCAATACCGACATCACCGAAATCAAGTGTGATACAAATGCTTGGTATCTCCACACTCAAAGCCAACGTTTTGGACCATACAGCCAACTCGTGCTCGCCAATGGCGCGCAGGTGACACAGTTTTCAGCCAGTGAACGTTTGCAGATAAGTCCGTTTCGCGGCCAAGTGAGCCACGTCCCTGCCAAATTTAAACTGAGCCAATTGGCGACAGTGTTATGCGCGAATGGTTACCTCACGCCGAGTCATCAAGGGTTGCATTGTCTTGGCGCCAGTTATGTAAAAGCGGCAGCTCACCTCGATTTTTGCCCGCAGGAGCAACGGGAAAACCTGGGGAAAATGCAAGAAAGCTACCCCGATCAAGCCTGGGTTGACGATATCGACATCAGCGGCAATAGCGCCCGAGTTGGCGTGCGCATGGTAACGCGGGATCATTTCCCGATGATGGGCTGCGCGCCCGATGTGGCTGAAATATTGGCGCGCTATGAACAGCATCAACTCAATCAGCAGCAGGCCGAACAAAGCAAGCATTATTGGCAAACGACCCCAGCTCCCATCCTCAATGGCCTTTATATTCTGGGCGGTTTAGGATCGCGGGGATTAAGCTCCGGCCCCTTGGCGGCCGAATGCTTGGCGGCACAATTAACTGGTGAGCCGCTGCCACTGGATTGGCCAACCTTAAATAAACTCAACCCAAATCGGATGTGGTTACGCAAATTACTAAAGGGTAAAGCACTTTAATGGATGTGAGCTTCGTGATTTTAGTGGTTTTTATTGGTGACCGTATTAATGAGCTTAGTTGCAGCAATTAAACTTTATCGCTCAGAGAAAACCAAGCACTCCAATGCGGGTATTTTCTAAAGATATAAGTGCAAAAACAAAAAAGGATTAAGCCATTGCTTAATCCTTTTGGGATAATACGCTGATCCTTAAGACTACTTCGAAGACTCACGCTTAGTGGTTTTAACACGAGTGCGATTATTATTGTCGCGACTTTGACGGATCAAGGCATCACCATCGAACTCGGTTTGAGCTGATACTTGCTCACGATGGGCTTTCGCTAATCTATCGTACAGCAGTACATTGACCGACGCCGCCAAATTCATGCAGCCTACCGTAGGCACATACACCACGGCATCCGCCCTATCGATAATCTCTTGGCCAATAGTGCCATCCTCAGGGCCAAACACATAAAAGGCTTTCTCGGGATGCACAAACTCAGGTAAGGGTGTCGCCCCTAGGACTAAATCCACGCACACCAGCTTAGTGTCAGAGGGGAGCGCATCGAGTAAGGAGGCCACCCCAGTTAACGGAATGCGCTCGGCGGCGCTCTGCGTATCGGCGTTATATTGCTGCGGCCCACGGGCGGCATATTCATAGCGTTTACCCGTGTAGAACACCGCATCGACACCATAACAACCCGAAGCGCGCATAATGCCGCCTACGTTCGTCGGGGTTTTCGGATTGACTAGACCGATATAAACCGCTTGCTGCCCCTCAGGTTCAGCCATGGTATCAACCGAAGTCGTCTTGGATATACTCATCAATTAGGCCGCTAAATGACTAACAATTTTGCCATGCAATTGTGTCCACGCCGCTTCCACTAATGCAAAATCGGCATCATTTAATTCTTGGCGCGCCAGTGCTAAACAGTCGGTCATTTTTTCAAGTAAGGCTTCTAACGTGCTCTCGCCTTCGTCTTCGAGTTGCGATAACACCACCGCCACATGGCCTTGCAGATAACCGCAGGCAAATAAGGCATCGTCATCACCATGGCTTACGACAGACTCAATCCACTGTTCTAGTGCTTCTTCATACTGCTCTAACATCGGGTCAAACTCTCCAATAACGTATTTCGCCCAAATGGCCGCTGGCCCCTCGGTGCTTGCAATCTCCGAGGAGAATAAATCTGATTAGTCGGGGTTGGCCACCTGATACATCACATAATCATGGTAACCCGTCGTCACTTTGTAATAGCCACAAAGCTCACGATCTAATTGAGGGTCGCCACTATCCACAATTAAGGGGCGTCCTTCAAGTGCTTTTAGCTTAGTTTTTGTGGCGAGGATAATAATATTGTCCTTACCGAGGCGGCGGATCAGCTCTGGCGACAACTGCTGGTTGCCACGACCGAGAATATGCCCCTGCCCGCCAATCAAGGTAATAACCAGTTTTACCGGCTTATCTTGGGTAAGGTCGAGTAACTGCTTGGCGGTTAAATCACTCGCCACTAATGTTTTATCTTGGATAAGATCAACCCCCAACAGAGTGTTATCGAGCCCAAGCTCTTCCATCACAAAGGCGACCGTGCTGCCCGAGCCCATAATGTACAGCTCGTCTTCCATCTGCTGGATAACATCGGCGGCAATGTCGGCGAGCACGAGCTCATCGACTTCTTTTCCGCCCATCTTCACCGCTTGCACATAACGGGGTTCAGCGGGCACTAATAGCTCACCAAACCGTTTGGCGCGCACCGTGCCTTGGCGAAAAGCTACTTCATCGATATCCATCACATCGGCGCTCATTAGGCTGACTAACTCACCTTCGAGCAACATTTTGACCACCATACCCGCGGCATGGGGCGTGATGCCGTAAACGCCCGAATGGATTTTGACCCCAGCCGGCACACCAAGCACGGGTAATTTATCGTCGATAACGGCTTGTTCAAACACGCTATACACATCACGCGCCGTGCCATCGCCCCCCGCAAACAGTAATAAATCTAACGGTTCATCAAGCAAGGTACGCACAACGGCTTGCGTGTCTATCGCTTGAGTTTTATCCGGAGTTTGATACACCACACGGGTGTTAAAACCTAAGGCGTTGGCGGCATCCTCCCCCATCACACCTGAGGCGGTAATGATTTCGATATCTTTGGCAAAAGGGGCAATCACTTCTAAGGCTTGCATCATGCGTTTTATTGCCTTGGGCTCGGCACCTAAGGCGAGTGCCTGCTCGGCCACGCCATCGCTGCCCTTAAGCCCCACACTGCCACCTAAACCCGCTAGTGGATTGATGACTAAGCCTAAACGAAACCGGATCACCTTAACCTCTCTTGTTCATTATTTTAGTTTTTACAATGAGTTATTTTTCACAATCAATGTCAGCTTATGACGTAACCGCTTGCGCCCCATCCTTAGGGATCAAAAATACCGCTAACATGGCCGTAAAGGCACAGGCCGCCGCAAATACCCAAGACCATACAGCGCCGCTACCATCACCCCAGATATACCCGCAAATCCAAGTGCCGAGTGCGCCGCCAACCCCAAAGCTTAAGCTGGCATAAAGGGCTTGCCCTTGGCTGCGATGACTGGCATCAAAATTTCGATGCACAAATTGAATCGAGGCCGCATGGGTCAAGCCGAAGGTGAACGCATGCAGCACTTGGCTTAAACCCAGTAACAACATGCTCTCAACACCAAAGGCGACCAGCAACCAGCGCACGGCGGTCATGGCAATACTGACGACAAGCAAGGTATTAACGCCATACCGTCCAAGCAAGCGAGGCGCAAACATAAACATCACGATTTCGGCCATAGCACCGAGGGCGACAAAAATCCCCGCGGCCGCTTCGGTGTAACCCGCCTGCTTAAGATAGAGCACAAAGAAACCGTAAAAAGGCCCTGCGCTCATCTGTAATAACATCGCCGACACCATGAACCACAGAATGGGTTTAGTCCATTTAAGTGGCTGGCGCTCTTGTCCTTGTGGACGCACAGCCCGATTGGCAGGCAATGGCAAGGCACACACCAGCATCCCCGTAAACAAAACTAAACCAATATAGGGCAATACCTCGGTGCCCCATTGACCGATGGCAAAACCGGCGCCGACCACTAAGCAGATATAACCAATGCTGCCAAAGCTGCGGATTTGTCCATAGCGGCTGGCATTTTCACCTAAGGTTTCGAGGGTGATCACCTCAAGCTGCGCTAAAATCGCGTTCCAGAAGAAGGTATACAGCGCAAGGCTCAGCGCCATATACACAAAACCACCGTGGTAGAAGAAACTCAAATACGCCAGCATCGCCGCGCACGCGCCCATCTTAACCAATTCGGAGCGCATGCCTGTGCGATCGGCCACCTTCGCCCACACATTGGGAGCCACGATACGGGTCGCCATTAAAATCGCGAGCAAAAAACCGATTTCTTGAGGGTTAAATCCTCGGTTTTCGAAGAAGACCCCAAGGTAAGGGATCATAGTGCCGAGAATTGAAAAGAAGAAAAAATAACAGGCACATAGCCAGCGTAACTGCTGGCTTGTGCTAGAGATTGTAGGCATTAACGCATTCCATTTATTACACAGCCGCTATGCATCTTTATTCCATGCAGACTGTCTCATTCATCGCGCCTATCTCATGCCGAGAATCGGTGTATGACTGCGAACATCCTGATTTTGAGCTCTGTGTCTTAACAGATGATCCATCAACACAATCGCCAGCATAGCTTCGGCGATCGGTACCGCGCGGATCCCGACACAGGGATCGTGACGACCTTTAGTCACCACTTCTGCCATTTCACCTTGGGCCGTCATGCTTTGACCCGGCACACTGATACTCGAGGTCGGTTTTAATGCGATATGAGCAATAATCGGTTGACCCGATGAGATGCCGCCGAGGATACCGCCCGCATGATTAGATTCAAAACCCTGGGGCGACATTAAATCGCGCCCTTCTGAGCCCTTTTGTGTCACAACCCCAAAACCATCACCGATTTCCACGCCTTTTACCGCGTTTATGCCCATTAAGGCATGGGCGATGTCGGCATCGAGCCTATCGAACACAGGCTCACCCAGTCCAACAGGCACATTAGTCGCCACCACCGAAATTTTTGCACCAATGGAATCACCGGATTTTTTCAGCTCGCGCATATATTCATCCAGCGCCTCGAGCTTACTCGCATCGGGGAAGAAAAAGGCATTTTGCTCGATTTGACTAAAATCGATGGTCTCGGCGCAAATCGGTCCAAGCTGCGACATATAGCCTTGGATACTAATGCCATGCACTTGTTTTAAATACTTTTTCGCCACAGCACCCGCGGCAACGCGCATCGCAGTTTCGCGGGCGGATGAACGGCCGCCGCCACGGTAATCACGCAGGCCGTACTTTTGTTGATAAGTGTAATCTGCGTGGCCTGGGCGAAATAAATCTTTGATATTAGAGTAATCTTGGCTGCGCTGATCGGTGTTTTCGATCAGAAGCCCAATGGAGGTGCCTGTGGTTTTGCCTTCAAACACACCGGATAAGATCCGAACTTCATCAGGCTCACGGCGCGCGGTGGTATAACGGGATGTGCCAGGACGACGGCGGTCTAAATCATGTTGCATATCGGCTTCGGTGAGTTCGAGCCCTGGGGGGCAACCATCAATAATACAACCGAGCGCCACACCGTGACTTTCACCAAAGGTAGTCACCACAAAATTTTGACCAATACTGTTTCCAGACATCCGCTTTTTACACCTTAAATGATTTGCTTCTCGCTCCGCGCCCAGCAATGGCTGGACAATTCTTTTTCCCGCTGCAAGCCTAACTGGCAGCGGGAAAAGACTCAACCTAATTTATGTGCTTATTGTGATTATTGCGCGTCGCGATAAATGGCAAAAAGCGATTGATGTTCGATCAATTGATCACGAGTTAGCACAAACACACCGTCGCCGCCGTGTTCAAAGTTAACCCAAGTGAAAGGTACTTCAGGGAATTGCTCCATCAGATGCACCATAGAGTTACCCACCTCAACCACTAAAATGCCCGTTGGTGTCAGGTATTGAGCCGCATTCGCTAAAATGCGTTTTGTTAAGTCGAGGCCGTCACGACCCGAGGCTAAACCAATCGCAGGCTCATGGTGGTATTCATCTGGCATATCGCCAATATCTTCTTCATCCACATAGGGCGGATTAGAGACAATCAAATCATATTGTGGACCTTCAGGAATGGCTGAAAACAGATCCGATTGCATAGGGAACACTCTGTCCATGACCCCTAAGGTTTCAACGTTGATTTGCGCCACATCGAGGGCATCATCACTGATATCCAGCGCATCGACCTCAGCTTCATCAAATTCGTAGGCACAGGCAATCGCGATACAACCACTGCCAGTGCATAAATCTAAAATGCGATTAACTGGCTTGCCGTATAACCAAGGACTAAAACGATTGGCGATCATCTCGGCGATAGGTGAACGAGGTACCAATACGCGCTCATCCACATAGAACTCAAGCCCTGCAAAGCGCGCTTTATTGGTTAAATAAGGCACAGGCAAACGCTCACGTACGCGGCGAATGATAAGCTCGACAATTTTGTGTTTTTCGCTGCTGGTTAAGTTACTTAAAATCACTTGTTGGCCGATTTCTTCGGGCAAGTGCAGCGCATGAAACACTAATGCGATGGCCTCATCCCACGCATTATCTGTACCATGGCCATAGTACACATTGGCATCATTAAAGCGGCTCACCGCCCAACGCAACATGTCACCAATGGTGCGTAACTCTGTCACAGCTTCATCTACAAAGATCTTATCCAAAACGCTCTCCCGCTTGTATGTTCACAAACATTGTAACTGAACTCTATTCAGAAACCATAGGATTCAATAGAATACCCGACATGAATAAAGACGATGACAAAGAAGGCATGGCGATGTTTTCGGCGCTAATCGAGGGGATAAAACCTATCACCCAAGATAAGCGGCATTTTCGCGCGCCCCTAAAAACCAAACAAGAAATTGAACTAAAAGAGCAACAGTTGCATGCTAATAGTTATTTCTCAGATACTTATCAACCGCTACTCCCCGTTCAAGGGCCGATGCGCTGGCTTGATGAAGGAGTCGATAGCCTCGAGCTTAAACGTTTAAGACGTGGCGATTATCAACCGGATTTGTTGCTGGATTTACACGGTTATCGCCAATCTGAGGCCAAGCTGGAATTAGCTGCGCTCATTCAAGCCTGTGTAAAACAGCAAAGCCAATGTTGTTGTGTGATGCACGGTTATGGCACTGGCATACTTAAACAACAGGTGCCGATGTGGTTGGTGCAACATCCTATGGTAAAAGCCTTTCACCAAGCGCCCAAAGAATGGGGTGGCGATGCCGCGTTATTGGTACTGATTGATATTGGTGACCAGCCCCATCGACGTTAAGTTATCCAACTTTATAAATAAAGCATGCTAAAACAAAGGGCCCACATCTGTGAGCCCTTTGTTTTATATTGAATTTATTAACTAATACTATGAGGAGCATGCTGCCACACAAGAGAGGCTTGCTCGGCATGTTTATCGATTAATGTAATCCCAGAGGTAGCAAACAAAGGCGGTTCAACACCCGCTACCAACTCACTCACCAAATAACCTAAAAGCGGCATATGGGAAATCACCAACACTTTATCGGCCTTATACAATTCGGCATAGGCCAAAATTAATGCGGCAACATTAGCAGGATCGCCAGATGGCACGAGATCATCGGCAACCAGCCATTTGCGCGGCTCAGGAAAATGTTGACTCAATGTTTGCCAAGTTTGCTGAGCCCGTAAGTAAGGACTAACCAAAACAAGATCAAAATCGCTGACGCTTCGGGATAACCAGTTGCTCATAAACACTGTATGGTGTCTTCCAACATCGGTTAACGTTCTATCCCTATCCGACTGAGCATTAAATCCAGCATCACCATGTCGCATCAAAAATAGCTGCATACGTCTCTCGTTACCCATACTTGTTTTTGTTTTATCCCAATTGTAGCCCTAAAATGGATTTCGACAAACCTTGCAAGAGTTAATCTTTAGTCGATAAGCACAAGAGATATTTGCCAAAAACCATTAAGACTATCAATATATAACAAGCCATCGTCATCGGAGTGTCTCTTTGCAAGCCTCTCAGTCTATTTACAAAAGTCCAAACGATCATCGCCAGTACCGTTATCTCGTGTTAGATAATGCGCTGCGGGTATTATTGGTGGAAGATTTGGACGCTAGCCAAGCCGCCGCCTCCATGGCGGTCGCAGTGGGACATTTTGATGATCCTGTAGATAGACCCGGTATGGCGCATTTTTTAGAGCATATGCTCTTTTTAGGCACTGAAAAATTCCCCGACTCAGGCGAATACCACTCATTTATCAATCAGCACGGCGGCAGTAACAATGCGTGGACAGGCACCGAGCATACCAATTTCTTTTTTACCATCAATGCTGATGTTTTCGCCGACTCCTTAGACAGATTTAGCCAATTCTTTATCGCGCCGAAATTTGACTTGGAATTGGTGGATAGAGAACGCCAAGCCATTGAATCTGAATTTAGTTTAAAGCTGAAAGATGATATCCGCCGCAGCTATCAAGTGCTAAAAGAAACCGTCAATCAACAGCATCCATTCTCAAAGTTCTCCGTGGGAAACTTAGTTACTTTAGGAGGAACGCAGGCACAGGTTAGAAGCGAGTTATTGGCGTTTTATCAAACTCACTACAGTGCTAATTTAATGACACTGTGTTTAGTTGCACCTGTGTCGTTAGATGCGTTGCAAGCACTTGCAATACAATATTTCAGCGAGATCCGTAACTTAAACTTAGTCAAACAGTATCCTGATGTTCCGCTGTTTTCACAAAATGAACTGCTTAAGCAAATCAATATTGTCCCATTAAAGGAACAAAAACGTTTAAGTATCAGCTTTAATTTCCCAGGCATCGACCACTACTACAAACGTAAACCACTCACCTACATTAGCCATATTCTCGGTAATGAGAGTAAAGGCAGCCTGTTGTCGTATCTTAAAGAACAAGGTTTAGTGAATAATTTATCGGCAGGTGGCGGTGTCAATGGCTATAACTTCAAGGACTATTGCATTGGCCTACAGCTCACAGATAAAGGCATGAGCAATATTGAAGACATTGTTTGCAGCTGTTTTGAGTATATTGAGTTAATCAAAACTCAAGGCCTTGAAGACTGGCGCTATTTGGAGCGAGCAAATCTGCTAAAAATGGCATTTCGCTATCAAGAACACGTTAAATCCCTCGATTTGGCCAGCCACTTAAGCATCAATATGCACCACTATGAAGTGGAAGATCTGCTCTTTGGTGATTATCGTATGGATGGTTTAGACGTGCCCGAAACACTCGAGTTATTGGCACTAATGACACCGCAAAATATGCGGTTGCAACTTATTGCACAGTCCGTTAAGAACGACCGTAAAGCTAACTGGTATCACACTCCATACCAAATTTTGCCGATAAAGCCTCAGTCCCTCGCCCGTTGGCAAGTCACTCAGATTCGTCCAGAACTCCAGTTACCCACAGCGAATCCCTTCATTGTGGCTGATTCTATTGCTCGTCCCGATAAAAGCGAAGTCGCAGTCCCTGTTATCGTTGCGGAATCCACGGGATACCGGATTTGGCATAAAAAAGACGATGAATTTAATGTCCCTAAAGGGCATATGTATTTATCACTCGACTCTGAGCAAGCAAGTAAAACCCCCAAACATGCCGCTCTCACCCGCTTGTATGTCGAGATGTTACTCGATTATCTAACCGAGCCTACTTATCAAGCTGAAGTCGCAGGATTAAGCTACAACATCTATCCACACCAAGGGGGTATAACGCTACATTTATCCGGTTTTACCGGTAATCAAGAGACACTGTTAGCTTTGCTTATCCATAAAGCAAGAGAACGTAATTTTACCGAAGAACGGTTTGCCTTAATCAAGTCTCAGCTGTTACGTAGTTGGCAAAATTTGGCTCAAGCTAAACCGATTTCACAACTGTTTACCAGCCTGACAGCAACATTACAGAAGCGCAGTTACGAACCAGCCAGAATGGCCCAAGCACTTGAAAATATAACCTTGAATGATCTACATAACCATGTAAGGGCATTTTACGAAAAAATTTATCTAGAAGGATTAATTTACGGCGATTGGTTAGTCTCAGAGGCTCAGGCACTCGGCAAACGTCTGGAGCATATCTTGTCTCTGGTCTCTAGCCCTAGCGCAGAATCCACCCGTGAATTAATTAATTTAACCGGACAAGGCACCCTTTTAAGAGAACTGGCGATAGATCATCAAGACAGCGCCATTATCGTCTATTATCAATCAGCAAGGGCAACGCCAGAAAAAATGGCACTGTTTAGCTTACTCAATCACGCGATGTCCTCAACCTTCTTCCATGAACTGCGTACTGAAAAACAATTAGGCTACATGGTTGGCACAGGTTACCTTCCGCTAAATCGCCATCCTGGGCTCATTTTCTATATTCAATCACCCACAACGGGTCCACTGCATTTACTGGAAGCAATCGACGAGTTTATCGCGGACTTTAACTATGCTGTTATGCAAATAACGAATGAAGAATGGGAAAGCACAAAACAAGGACTCATCAACCAGGTAATGGAACATGATGCCAATCTTAAAACTCGTGGCCAACGTTATTGGGTGAGTGTCGGTAATCGAGATTATCAGTTCAATCAACGGGAACTGGTTGTGGCTGAAATCAGCAAGCTCACCCGCCCCGATTTAATCAAGTTTATGATGCAAAAAATGCGCACAAAGCATAGTGATCGCTTAGTGCTTTTTAGTACCGGTTCTGAGCATGTATCTCAATCAGCCCTCAAATCTGACAATATGATTACCGATCTAAAACTGTTCAAACAAAACGCTGAAAAGTTCAATTTTTAACCTAAAAAAAGCTGTTAGATCATTAATCCAGCATTTACTGTAAACAAACAAAACCGCTGCATTCATGCATTTGTGCAGTAGTATCTCTGGTCTTTGTAGTAAAAATTAATGTAAAACATGGTCAATCCATCCCTCAGATCAAATGCTGCACACTGTCTAACGCCATCTGTCTGCAATTTAAAGGAATTTTTACATTATCACTTTTGACAAAAGCTTCTATTTCTGGAAAAGTGATGTAACACAATTGTTTCATGGCATCCTCGGACAATACTAAGAACAACACTATGCCGAAAATACTCTTAAAAATCGTCTTGCTCGCTTTTTTTGGCATCTATGCATTCGAAGACGTAAACGCGTCGCCCTTTTCAAATAAATCTCCAATAATTCTCCAATCACAATCTTTTGGTGTACCAGAAGGACTTTCCCAAAGCACCGTTACCTCCATTGTTACGGATAATGAAGGATACATTTGGATTGGTACACTTAATGGACTCAACAGATTCGATGGGAAAGAGTTTAAACATTATTATGCTGACGAAGGCGCTTCTGGATTACCCAGCTCTTTCATTAGAAGCCTATTAATCACTGAAGATGGTGAGCTACTTATCGGTACAGACAAGGGACTTGTTATATACGATAAATATGATGAATCACTTAAAAGCATCAATATAAAAAATGAATATTTGAATGGTGAAATATGGAGTTTATCCAACAATGACTTGACTAAAGAAATTTTAGTAGGAACGAATAAGGGTATACTTAGCCTTAACTTAAACAATCAAAAAATAAGTTATGAATTCATCCAAAATGAATATTTTGAAGTAAAGAAAAGTTTAAATATAGGAAAAAAAATATTCATAAAAAGTTATAGTGGTAATCTATACGAAATAAATAATGGAAGCATAGTCAAGATCATTGACAATGTACTCGATATAGAAAAGTACAACAATACTCTTTACGTATCAACAAATGATGGATTTTATAGCCACAATGATAGTGGAATAACAAAGATTTCAAATGATAAATATACATTTTTAAGTCAAAGTGAAAGTGATTTTTTTGGAATAGAAGAAAACAAAATATACTCACTTAATAACGAGCCGCACCTGATCGGCACTCTAAGTGAGGGGAAAGGTAAAAGCTATAAAACATACTTACTTGCAACAAAAAATTATCTAGCAATAGGAATGAATAATCAAGGATTTGAATTAGTAAGGAAGTCAAAGAACCTCATACTAAGCACAAATTTAATAAAAGATAATGTTTGGCATATTAGCAAGACCTTTGATGGCAACATACTAGTTTCGTCCAACGATAGTATTCTTCGATGTTATGACAATAGACTTAACTTAATAAAAACTTACCAAACAGGTATTATTGGTTATAAAAATGCAGTAATGACCAAAAATGGAATTTATATTGGAAGTGAAACTGGAATAATTTTTTTAAATAAAGATGGAAGTATAACTAACATACTAGAAAACGAGCAAATAACAACCATTGATGTGATTAATAAAGAACAAGATATTATCGCCGGAACCACTTCAGGCAAGGCTATCATCATAAAAAACAATCTTATCAATAAAACAATTACAACAAATAAAAGCGATCCCATATTCGAGACACTTTACATATCAGATTCTAACATTTATTTAGCAAGCCAGAATGGTTTATATCATTACGTCGATGGTATTTTTAATAAGTTATCAGAAGAACTAACCTACAGCATTTCAAAATTTAAAAACAAAATTATATTTGGAACTGCAACATCAATAATGGAGTATGACCCCGATAGTAAAAAAGTAGAAAAAATATTCTCTGACAATAAAGAAATTTACTCGATATTAACCTTAGATGGTAATATTTTTGCATCATCCCTTGGTCAAATAGTTTTAATTGAAGGAGATAATAGCTATATTCTTTCAACTAACAATGGCAGTCAATATGAATATAATACCAGAAGTGGTGTTGTTGATAATGAAAACATTTTCTTCGGCGGTATTGATGGATTAAGTTTAATATCTAAAGATATAATTATTGAACATATAAAAAAATCCTCTCCACCTGAGACGCTCATCTCTGGATTGCGTGTTTTTAACTCTATAATAGTGGGTGACGGAGAGTATTTTACCGGTTCAATAAGTAAATCAGAAAGTATAAAGCTGAAATACTCAGATTACCCATTCACACTTACGTTTAACTCACCAACATCAGAGCCATCATCTACATCTTATTATTACAAAATGGATGGTCTATCCAACGAATGGATCGCATCAAATAAAATAAATTCAGCAACCTATACTAACTTATCTCCAGGCGAGTATTTTTTTAAAGTGTATGCAGTTGATTCGTTGACACAAAAAAATGGTCCCGTAAAGGTTTTAAGAGTTATAGTTACACCACCTTGGTGGTTATCGAGTTTAGCAAAATCACTTTATTTAGCTATTGTAATTTTCATACTCCTTGGAGTTACAAAATCAATCTTACGTAAACGTGAGGTTCAACGTCAAATTGCGCTGAGTGAAGAACGCCTAAAGCTTTCTCTCTGGGGAAGTGGCGATGAAATGTGGGACTGGGATATAGAAACGGGTAATATTTTCCGCTCGAATATTTGGGGTGCATTAGAGTTCCCAAGGGATGGCCACCGTTCAGGTAATAATGATGAAGAAAGCAACATTCATCCCATGGATCAGGAGCGCGTCAGAGAAGCACTTAATAAACATTTCTATGGTGAGACAGATCACTTTGAAGCGGCATATAGAGTTAAGGGCAAAGATGATAGCTGGATCTGGATTTTAGATAGGGCCAAAATTGTAGAAAGAGATGATAAAGATAATGCCCTTCGAATGACTGGCACTATTAAAAATATCAGTCAATTTAAACAAAAAGAAGAACAATTAAAACTATTCGAAAAAGCCATCGAAAATATTTCAGAAGGCATGTTTATTCTCGACAGCGAGTATCGTTTTGTCGAGGTCAACGAAGCATGTTGTAGAATTTCACAGCGAAATCGAACTGATTTTATTGGTAACTTGCTTACCTTTGAGTTATATCCAGAGTCCTTCTCAAATCAGATCCGCAGTATGCTGAAGCAGCAAGGTCGATGGGCGAGTGAAGTCGAAGCTAGTCGTGGTGATAAAAGCCATTTCCATATGGAGCTCACCATAGACGCGATTTACGATGAGTCGGGTGAACTATCACACTATGTAGGTGTTTTCTCCGACATATCAAGACGTAAACAGCAGGAAGAAGAGCTTCGAAAACTCACCAACAATGATTTACTGACTGGCCTGCCAAACCGTTCAAACTTACAAGTCACATTAGGGAACTTAGTCAATAAAGAAATTAATCATGCATTAATGGTACTCGATTTAGATAATTTTAAGCGTATTAATGACTCATTAGGTCATCAAATTGGCGATCAATTACTTAAACTGGTATCTGTCAGAATAAAATCCTCCGTACCGAAAAACACGAGCATCTATCGTTTAGGTGGAGATGAATTTGCCATTGTGCTCGATAAAACCTCTGATATAAGTGCCTGCGCGGCAATTGCGGGACGAATTATTGAAGCTTTTAAAGCTGTATATGAAATAGGCAATGAGCAACTTGTTTTGGGTGCAAGTATCGGGATTGTACTTTATCCAGAGGATGAACAGAGTGAACAAGCATTACTGAGAAAGGCGGATATTGCCATGTACCATGCCAAATCGGCTGGCGGTAATTGTTACCAATTCTACTCAGAATCTCTTAACCAACATGCGATTAAGCAATTAGAAATTGAAAATCTTATCAGGGAAGGTTTAAAAGATGATTTATTTGAGGTGTATTACCAGCCTAAAGTTGATCTAAAGCATGGTCATGTTACCGGAATGGAAGCCTTAGTGAGATTAAATCATCCAATCTTAGGACTTATTCCACCGAATGATTTTATTCCTCTTGCAGAAGAAAATGGCCTCATTATTGAAATTGGCGAAATTGTACTCAGAAAAGCCTGTTTTGCCGCCCAAAAATGGCGTGAACTGGGTCTGTTTAAAGGGAGAGTCGCCGTCAATTTATCGTCACGTCAGTTTGCACTGCCCGATCTGCAACAACGAATTGAATCTATTTTACGATTAACACAATTGCCAGCTGCACATCTTGAACTCGAAATCACCGAAGGGACGGTGATTAAACAACCGGAAATGGCCATTATCGTTATGCAGCAATTGACGAAAATGGGTGTCAATCTAGCATTAGACGACTTTGGTACGGGTTATTCGTCACTTTCTTACTTAAAACGATTCCCTATCCATACGCTAAAAATCGATAAAGCCTTTGTCGATGATATTGATAAGTCAGATCGTGATTTGAAGATGGTCGATTCTATTATCACCATTGCTCATAATATGGGACTATCCGTGGTTGGAGAAGGTGTTGAACAAGCAGCACAGCTAAATATCCTGCGCGCCCTAAACTGTGAAGAAATACAAGGTTATATCTTTAGCAAAGCGATTAATGAGACCGAGTTTACTCAATTGCTGCAAGATGACCGGAGTAAATTCATGCCCCACCACAACATTATTTGATCATCTAATTATCTCTCTGTCAGTAGTTTGAAACATTGGCACAACATCTGCAAATAGATGTCCAGTGTCAAAAAATAAAATATTATCAACTACCCTGAGAGATAAAACGATGAAAGGAATTCTTACCGCAGCAGCTTTACTATCTACAATCGGCTTTGTAACAACTGCCGCAGCCATTGAAACAACTGTAACTGTAGAGAAAAGCCTCTCTCAAACAGTTGTATCATCTGAAGCGACTAAAGAAGTTAATCAAGAAGTCACAGGTTCTCCATATGTGAAATTCAAATCTCTTGAAGTCGCTGGTTCTCCATATGTGAAATTCAAACCTCTTGAAGTCGCTGGCTCTCCATATGTGAAATTCAAATCTCTTGAAGTCGCTGGTTCTCCATATGTGAAATTCAAATCTCTTGAAGTCGCTGGTTCTCCATATGTGAAATTCAAACCTCTTGAAGTCGCTGGTTCTCCATATGTGAAATTCAAACCTCTTGAAGTCGCTGGTTCTCCATATGTGAAATTCAAATCTCTTGAAGTCGCTGGTTCTCCATATGTGAAATTCAAACCTCTTGAAGTCGCTGGTTCTCCATATGTGAAATTCAAACCTCTCGAAGTCGCTGGTTCTCCATATGTGAAATTCAAATCTCTTGAGCAAATCGCATAATATTAATCATGTGAAGGAGAGTGTCTATGTTAAATTCAATCAAAAAAGCACTTGGTTTCGCAAAGCCTGTTCGTAAAAAAGTAAAATTACCAGAAGGCTTAAACCACCTTGAAGTGATCCCAGCAAAGGGTTGGTGGAATTAATTCCATCTAAATGTGGAAACCTTACGTTTAGATAGTCTAGAGCAACTCTGCTAGCGCACGGCCTAGGCCAATAAAAAAGGAGCTTGATGCTCCTTTTTTATTGGCCACATTTATGACAAATCATATCTATATTAAGCGGTTAGACTTCCGTCAGAACTCTGAGACACTCTTCTTAGTGCTATACGCTTATGGGAGGAAAAGAGTGGAAACGCTAAAGGACCCAGTATAAATCCCATTACAGCCCAATAGCTTACCGATAACCCAGCTCTAAAAGCCGCAATCCCAAAACACCACGAACAACTCACCGACAAGGCTGCAACTATATAAAACATCAATCCCACAGCAACCTCTTTATCGACTAAGTCCTGATATTGAAAACCAAAAATAGCAATTCGCTATACAAATAGACCCCGAGCGAGGCTACTTATAAGCATTAATCAACATCAGATATGCACATACGGTATAACAGCACAACTGCCGTAATAGGTGGCCATAATACAAGATCCCCCCAATAAATGTGAACGTTTTTTAGGCAAAACGTAGCCTTGAGGCAATAAAAAAGCGGCATAGCATTGCCGCTTTTTTAACCAAAACATCTAAGTATTAGAAGAAGCGAGCTTTTTCTGCCGCCATCGCCTTAAGGCGTGGGCAAGGCTCAAATCGATCGCCATATTGCGTTTGATAACGTTCAAGTATTTTGACTAAGTTATCCGCGCCTAAAGTATCGATATAATGGAATGGGCCACCTAAGAATGGTGGGAAACCAATACCAAAGATGGCGCCAATATCACCATCGCGCGGTGAGGCAATAATGCCTTCATCTAAGCAGCGCACAGCTTCATTGAGCATTTGCACTACACAGCGTTCCGCTACCGCGCTCATTTCTTTATCGACACCAGGCTTGATGCCTAATACACCATACACACTTTCATCGACGGCTTTTTTCTTGCTAGCAGCGCCATACTGATAGAAACCTTTGCCATTTTTACGGCCCTTTCTATCGTCATTTAACAGCTTGTCGAAAGCAGTTGGGGCTTTAAAGCGCTCGCCAAGCTCTTTTTCAAGAATGGGAGCGATTTTAGCGCCCACATCAATACCGACTTCATCAAGCAAAGTAATAGGGCCAACGGGGAAACCAAACTTCACTAACGCTTTATCGAGATGTTCAACACTTTGCCCTTCTAGCAGCAATTGTGCGGCTTCGTTCATATAAAGCGCGAGGATGCGGTTAACATAAAACCCCGCGCCATCTTGTACTACGATTGGCGTTTTACCCTGTTTGCGGGCAAAAGCGACCGTGGTGGCAATGGTTTCTGGGGAGGTTTTGGCGTGGGCAATCACTTCCACCAGCGGCATTTTTTCTACTGGTGAGAAGTAATGTAAGCCAATCACATTTTCAGGACGGCTTGCCGCTTGTGCAATTTGGCCAATGGGTAATGATGAGGTGTTAGACGCAAAAATCGTGTGCTCACCGCATTCACGCTCAATATCTTTAACCATTTGATGTTTGAGCGCTAAATCCTCAAATACCGCTTCAACAACAATATCGGCATCCTTAACGCCTTTATATTCTGTTGTCGTTGTCATCAGCGCCATTAAATTGTCGCGTGCAGCTGGCGTCATATGACGACGTTTAACGCCTTTATCCAATAACTTATAGGCGTAGGAAAGCGCGTTGCTTAAGCCCTTTTCGTTAATGTCTTTTACCCGCGCAGGGATTTTAGCCTTAGTCGTGGTGACCGAAGCAATACCACCGCCCATCAAACCGCCACCTAAGATCACGGCTTTTTTGACTTTACGTGGTGTTGCCCCTTCGGCGCCGGTTTCTTTCTTCATCTCTGTGGTTGCAAAGAAAATACTGCGCAGCGCTTCAGATTCTTTCGACACCACCAGTTCAGCAAAATGGCTGGCTTCTACCTCAAGCCCTTTTTGCATTCCCTTCGCCATACCTTGACGCACGCAATCAATAATTTTTGCAGGCGCGGGGTAGTTCCCTTGGGTTTTCTTAGCGACTTGCTTAGCGGCTTGATCAAAAATAATGTTGCGACCAAAGCCAGTACCTTCAAGCAATTGGTTTACTAGTGATTTTTTAACTGGCTTAGCTGTTTTTTTACCCGCGAGCGCCATCTCCACTGCAGTTTGCAGTAAAATAGTCTGTGGCACCACATCGTTAACTAAACCCATCTTTAACGCTTGTTTTGGACGAATTTGTTTACCCGTCAACATCATATCCAGCGCAGTGGTAATGCCCACTAAACGAGGCAAACGCTGAGTACCACCACCACCGGGTAATAAACCGAGTTGCACTTCGGGTACGCCCAACATGGTCTTGCCATCATCACTGCATACACGTTGATGGCAAGCAAGCGCAAGCTCTAAACCGCCTCCTAAACAGGCGCCATGAATTGCGGCAACCACAGGGATATTTAAGGCTTCTAACTCGTTAAACACCACATGCCCTTGTTGGGATAAGGCTTTAGCATCGCCCGCCGTTTGGCAAGCATCAAGCATAGAGATATCGGCACCGGCAACAAATGAATCTTTTTTGCCCGAAATCAGCACTAGGCCACGGATACTCGAATCGCGTTTAATCTCAGACAGGATCTCACTGATCTCAGGGCCAAACTCTGCCTTGAGGGTATTCATGGTTTCGCCGGGTACGTCCATCGTTAGAATGGCGATACCGTCTTCACGGCGGGTTAAATTAAATGTCTTTTCCATCGCCATTACTCCACTTCCACAATCATTGCAGCACCAAGACCACCCGCAGCACAGGCAGTTGCCAGACCCGTTCCGCCGCCACGACGTTTAAGTTCACGACAAACCTGAGTGATTAAACGCGTACCTGTAGCCGCAAATGGATGGCCATAGGCTAAAGAACCACCGAGCACGTTAAATTTGCTCATATCGATGTCGCCAATGGCGCGGTTGCGGCCAAGTTTTTCTTCGGCAAATTTTTTGGAGGCAAACATCTGCATATTCGCTAGGGTTTGCGCTGCAAAAGCTTCATGCATTTCGATGAGGGTTAAATCCTCTAATTCCATGCCAGCGCGCTTTAATGCCAATGGCGTCGCATAAGATGGGCCCATTAGCATATCTTGCCAGACATCAATCGCGGTAAATGCGTAGCTCTTAATGTAACCAATAGGTTGATAACCTAAGGCTTTAGCACGACCTTCGCTCATCAAAATGATCGCCGAGGCACCATCGGTGAGCGGCGTACTGTTAGCGGCTGTCACACTGCCATGCTTTTTATCGAAAGCGGGACGCAGTTTGGCGTAAGAGGCTAAATCAGAGTTTTCACGAATATTATTATCGCGCTCAATAAACTGTTTGTAGGGTGGAACATGGGCCACCATCACTTCGTCACGTAAATGGCCTGAAGCCCAAGTTTCACTCGCCAGCGTGTGGGAGCGGTGCGCCAGCGCATCTTGATCGGCGCGGCTAATATTGTAAGTCTTGGCCATTTGTTCTGCGGTTTGCCCCATAGACAATCCAGTAGAGTACTCGGCAACGGCAGGCGGCACCGGCAATAAATCTTTAATGCCTAAACGGCGGAAAATCTGTAGTTTTTGGCCAAAAGTGCGGGCTTTGTTTAGATCAACTAAGGCATGGGCGAGCTTTTTAGACACACCAATAGGTAATACAGAAGAAGAGTCGGCACCGCCGGCAATCCCGATGTCGATATTGCCGGTCATGATTGACTCGGCCACATTCACCGCAGATTGAAAACTGGTCGCACAGGCACGGGTCACGCTATAGGCATCGGTAGACACATCCATACCCGTTCCTAATACGATTTCACGGGCAATATTCGGTGCCGCAGGCATTTGTACCACCTGACCATACACGAGTTGCTCAATCAATTTAGGATCCAGTTCGCTACGAACAAGCAGTTCGTTAACCACCATTTTACCCATATCGAGCGCCGATACTCCGTGGAATGCGGTCGCCTGTTTCGCAAATGGCGTTCTTAAGCCCGCCACAATAGCGATACGCTCACCCTTTGCATTAGTTACCTGTTGTCTATCACTCATTTGTCACCCTCTTTATGTGCGCTATCGCTGAGAGATTTCAGGCGGCGCTATCGATTTCCATGTTTGCCCTGCTGTTTGGCACCAAAAAAGCCTAATAACAGGTCTGACCATTAAAGTGTGATCTGATTCTAACTTCTTGTCAGCAAGTTTTAAACACCTGTTTGTTTTTTTAACACTAGCCAAACCCTTAGGGAATTCTTTACCATATTCGTTGTCTTAAGCCCACACACGTATTTTCAATTGATATTTTCAACCTAAAAACGAGTAGCATCATGCCTTTGAGTCGCTTCCATGCATTACGCACTTACCTAAATAAGGTTGTTTTAGGGCAGCCAGTACTGACCGAAAATCTGCTCATTGCCCTCATCGCCAATGGCCATTTATTAGTAGAAGGTCCACCAGGACTTGCCAAAACCCGCGCGGTTAAAGCCCTTTGCGACGGAGTTGAAGGCGATTTTCACCGGATCCAATTTACCCCTGACTTGCTGCCTGCCGACTTAACAGGAACGGATATCTATCGCTCCCAAACCGGTACCTTTGAATTTGAAGCTGGTCCAATTTTCCATAACCTGATCCTCGCCGATGAAATCAACCGCGCCCCCGCTAAAGTGCAGTCGGCGTTATTAGAGGCCATGGCGGAAGGTCAAGTGACCGTGGGAAAAAATAGTTATCAATTGCCACCGTTATTTTTAGTGATGGCAACGCAAAACCCCTTGGAAAACGAAGGCACTTATCCGCTGCCCGAAGCTCAGCTCGACCGTTTTTTAATGCACCTGAATTTGGATTACCCAAGTGGCGACACCGAGATCGAAATCTTGCGTCAATCCCGTAAGGAAGCACTCACCCACGAGTTGCCAACCACTGAGCCGATTGCTCAGGCGGATATTTTTGCCGCCCGTGACGAAGCTATGGAAATTTATCTGGCCGAACCGCTAGAGAAATACATAGTCGAAATTATTATGGCAACCCGCCAACCCGCGCGTTACAGCGACGAACTGGCCAAATGGTTAGAGTACGGTGTGAGTCCTCGTGCGACGATTTCGCTTGAACGCTGCGCCCGCGCCAGAGCCTGGTTACACGAGCGCGATTTTGTCTCTCCCGAGGATATTCAAGCTGTTGCGCCCAATGTATTAAGGCACAGACTGCTGCTGAGCTATCAAGCGCAGGCCGAAGGGGTCAGCCGCGACCAAGTGATTAACCATATTTTGACTCAAGTCGCCGTGCCTTAGACCTGAACGCCATAAAACAGTCCCATAGCTATGTGTTCAGGTGGCGAACAAACTAACGTTAAGTTAAATAAATGGCTTTAAATGAGTGACTTTGAATGAATAACAGTGCGCTAAACGCATCCCTACATAATGATGTTGCACAACATGGCTTACCTCTTAATGGTTTGCCCTTGTTTGCCGACGGGTTGCATTTAACCGAGAAGGAACTGCTCGCCTGCCAGACCATAGCTCGGGCGATCCCAGAGCGTCACAGCCGAGCACGTGCCAATCTGGCAGGTCATCGCAGCAGTCTAATCAAAGGCCGCGGGATGGAATTTGCCGAAGTGCGCCATTATCAGCAAGGTGATGATGTCCGCACCATAGATTGGCGCGTCACAGCCCGCACTGGGCAAACCCACACCAAACTCTTTATCGAAGAGCGCGAGCGCCCTATTCTGCTGCTGCTCGATTTAAGCCAGAGTCTGTATTTTGGCTCGAGTTTGCTGTTACAGTCGGTTCAAGCGGGGCATCTGGCTACCACGCTTGGCTGGAACGCAATTAACCACGGCGACCGACTCGGCGCCTTAATCGCCTGCGAATCGGAGCACCTTGAATTAAAACCCCGCAGTCGCCGCCAAGGGATATTGCAGCTCATCTCAGGCCTGCGCCGAGTGCACGAGCAGCAACTCAATCAGCTCGGCAGTCATCCGCGCGATCCTGATCATATCCTGCGCGCCTGCCAGCGGTTGCAACGCATCGCTAAACCGGGCTCATTAATTTGGATCATCACCGATGGCAGCCATTTTACGCCGCAATGTATCGCGCCGCTGACAGAACTCAAACGCCACTGTGATATTGGCGCGTATTTGATAACAGACCCTTTGAGGCAAGGTAACCTGAATTTGCCTAAACAGTTCAGTTTACCCGTCCGAGATGGGGAGCAAGACTTAGTGTTGACTCGCCATAGCTATCAGGCGTGGCTTGCGCTGCAACACCAGCAACAGAATGACTTTATTACCATGATGCAAAAGCTTAGGGTACACACCCAATTTATCGATGCAGGCTTACCGCTTGCAGAGCAATTAGCATTGCTGCAGTAACCACATGGCAGAGAAGCTATTCAGTTGACAATGAACCGAAAGAATAAGTGAGTCCAAAGCGTGAACCCACAAACTTTACCGCCAGCCTCGGATAAGGCTGTAACGCCAAATCCCATGTTGGCGGATTTGCAGGATATTATTATCCCCGATCCTATTGGTGCTTGGCCATGGGCCGTAGGCTATTGGTTAGTACTTGCTATCCTGCTGGTGCTAATCATCAGCGCGATCCTTTGGCTTAAAAAACGCGCCGCTTACTTAGCGCCGAAAAAAGCCGCCCAAGGTTTGTTTGCAGTACTTGACCCCAATTCAAGCCAGTACGCCTCGGAAGTCAATCAGCTATTAAAACGAACTGCACTGAGTTACTTACCAAGGGAAGAAATAGCGAAACTCGATGGCCCCGCTTGGGCAACTTGGTTAGATAGCCATTTGCCCGCAAAACAGCGTGGCCGCATTGGGCCCTTATTGGGAAAGCGTCATCAGGCTAAACCACTAAGCGCTGACGAGGCCCGTGAGTTACAGGCCCTCGCCCGCAGCTGGTTTGCCTCAAAAGCCAAATTAAGCGCACCGATAATGCACGCGGCTACAAACCCAAACCCGGCTACGTCAGCAGCATTAACACCGGCTCCAGCAAAGCCTGCGGAGGAGCAATGTTAACTTTAGCCTGGCCTTTTGCATTGATTTTACTGCCTTTACCTTTTATTTTTTGGCGTCGGCAATCAGTACATGCCGAAGGTGCGCGCCTGCAACTGCCCGGTATTAGTCAAACGGGCAAGGCCAATATCACTAGCCACAACCGTCAAAGCCGTAAACGCTATTGGTTAATGTGGTGCTTGTTAGTGCTTGCTATCGCCCGTCCACAATGGCTTGGCGATCCAATTGAGCTCCCTAGCCAAGGTCGCGATCTCATGCTGGCGGTGGATTTATCCGGCAGTATGCAGATTGAAGATATGGTGATCGACGGCAAAGTGGTCGACCGTTTTACCCTCATCCAACACGTGGTCAGTGAGTTTATTGAACGCCGCAAAGGCGATCGCATCGGTTTGATTTTATTTGCCGATCACGCCTATTTACAGGCACCACTGACTCAAGATAGACGTTCCGTTGCCCAGTTCTTAAAAGAGGCCCAAATCGGCCTCGTTGGTAAACAAACGGCGATAGGCGAATCGATTGCACTCGCGGTAAAACGTTTCGATAAAATGGATGAGAGTAACAGAGTATTGATTTTATTGACTGACGGTTCAAACAACGCCGGCAATATCGATCCTGAGCAAGCGGCCCAAATTGCCGCCAATCGTAAAGTGACGATTTATACCGTTGGCGTGGGTGCCGATGTCATGGAAAGACGCACACTCTTTGGTCGTGAGCGCGTCAATCCGTCAATGGATTTGGATGAAAACCAACTGCAGCAGATTGCCGATGTCACCCACGGCCGCTATTTCCGCGCCCGCAATAGTCAGGAGTTAGAACAGATTTATCAAGAAATCGATAAACTTGAACCCGTTAGCCGCGATCAACTCAGTTATCGCCCTCAAGCGGAGCTATTTTACTGGCCGCTCGCATTAGCACTTCTCACCAGTCTCTGGATTGCACTAGCGCAGTTACCGTTTTTTACTCGCGCTAAAACCCTTGTTTTATCAGCCACACCGCGGGGGAATGTCCGTTAATGAGCCTGCATTTTATTCGTCCTGAATGGTTACTCGCCCTATTGCCGTTAGGGATTATTTTATGGGCGCTTTGGCGCCAGCATGCAACTAACAGTGCGTGGAATCGTTATATTGCGCCACATTTGGCAAAAATATTAGTCACAGAAGGTTCACAAAAGTCCCGCAGGCCGCTGTATATCTTGGCCTTTTCTTGGTTTATCGCCGTGTTAGCGTTAGCGGGACCCGCCCTCAATAAACAATCTTTGCCCGTCTTCGCCGCGGAGCAAGGCCGAGTGCTGGTGATGGATATGTCCGTCTCCATGTTTGCCACCGATTTGGCACCTAACCGTTTAACCCAAGCCAAGTTTAGGGCGACGGATTTATTACGCGGCCTAAAAGAAGGGGAAACCGGGCTCATCGCCTTCGCCGGCGATGCCTTTACCATAAGCCCCTTAACCCGCGATACGGGCACACTACTCAATTTATTACCCACCTTAAGCCCTGAGATAATGCCCTTGCTAGGGTCAAACTTAGCCGCCGCATTAACCCAAGCCAAAAACCTGCTGGCACAGGGTGGACATCTTCGTGGCGATATTATTGTGATGACGGATGGCATCACGCCTAAACAATTCGATGAGGCCAACTCAGCCTTATCAGGCAGCCAATATCGCCTCGCGATTATGGGATTTGGTAGCCCCCAAGGCGCACCAATTCGCTTACCCGATGGTCAACTACAACGAGATAGCAGTAATGAGGTTGTCGTCGCGAAAACCGACTTTGGCTTGCTGCAAAAATTAGCCGATAACCATAATGGCACTATGATCCCCAATCGCGCCGATGGTGAGGATCTTGTCCAACTTCAACATTGGTTAAGCGATAGTGGTGATGCCAAAGCCACGGATCTCGATGGTGAAACATGGCAGGATCTCGGCCCTTACCTCGCCTTATTCTTACTCATTCCTGCCCTGCTGAGCTTTAAGCAAGGTATACTCGCCAACGGGCTGTTGATGGGATTAGCTGGTTTATTATTCGGCGCATTGCCGCAAAACGCCCACGCCAGCGCCTGGGACTCGCTCTGGCACACTCAAGAGCAGCAAGCGATGCAGGCTTACCAAGCCGAGGACTATGCCAATGCCGCTCAAAAATTCGAGACGCCCCAATGGCAAGGCGCTGCACAATATAAGGCAGGCAATTTCGAACAAGCGCTAAAAACCTTTGAGCAAGATAATTCAGCTAATGGGCTTTACAATCAAGGCAACGCGCTGATGCAAATGGGCAAACCCGATAAAGCTAAAGAACGGTACCAAGCTGCGCTCGACAAGCAACCCGATTTCCCACAGGCCAAGGCCAACCTTGAGTTAGCGGAAAAACTGCTGGATCAGCAACAATCCCAGCAAAATGCTGACAACCAAGATCAGCAGTCTCAGGGCGACCAAAACCAACAGGGACAGAACCAAAACGATCAGCAGCAAGATCAGCAATCCTCGCAAAACGACCAAGCTCAAGAGCAGTCTCAAGAGCAACAGTCCCAACAGCAAAATAATGCCGACCAAGCGGACGAAAAACCGTCGCAGGATCAAGACACTTCATCCGAGCAGCAGGATAATGCTGAGCCAGGCGCGCAGGATAAACAGCAAGATGCTGATAAAGCACAACGAGATCAGCAAGAAGCTAAAAATGAACAACAGCAGGCACAGCAAGAAGCCAATCAGCAAAATAGCGCCGATAACAATGCTGAAGATAATGCAGAAGAGCAAGCCAGCAACGAAGCCCAAATGCAGGCAAAGGTCGCAGATGATAAGTCCAACACTGAGCAAGAACAACAAGCCCTAGCGCAAAAAGCGGATAAAGAGAAACAGTCGCAGGCAGATAAAGACACTGAAACCGCCATCAGTGAAACACTAGAAGCCCCTCCCAGTAACAGTGAACCTTTGCCCGCTGAGATGCAGCGAGCCCTGCGAGGCGTGAGTGAAGATCCGCAGGTGTTGCTGCGAAACAAGATGCAACTCGAATATCAAAAACGCCGTCAAAATGGCCAAATATCAAGGGATAACGAACAGTGGTAATCAGACAATTTTTTATCCTCCTCATTCTTTGCATCGGGGTTATCAATCCCGCCTTTGCCCTGAGCAAACTCGAGGCGTCGGTCGATCGCAATCCAGTAATGGAGGGAGAGTACTTTGTGCTCAATGTCAGTGCCGACGATGAGGTCGACACAGGTAAACTCGACACCTCCATCTTGCTAAAGGATTTTATTGTGGGCCGCACCAGCGTGAGCCGCAGCACTCAGATCATGAACTTTGACGCGGTTAAAGAAACACGCTGGCAAGTGCTGCTAGCGCCAAAGCAAAAGGGTCAACTGACCATTCCATCCTTTAGTATTGATGGCGTCAGCTCCGCCGAAATTCCCCTCAAAGTAGTCGAAGCCGGTGCGCAACCTGAGCAGGCTAAGAATCTGTTTATCGATGCTAAGGTATCGAGTGATGAGGCCTACGTCGGCCAGCTTATCACCTATAAAGTGAAGCTCTACCTTGCGGTCGAACTGCAACGCGGTGTGCTTAATGCTCCCGTTATCGAAGGCGCGCAGATTAAGCAAATTGGCGAAGATAAAGACGGCTCGGAGATCATCGATGGCCGTCGTTACCGCGTCATTGAGCGCACCTATGGCATCATTCCCGATTTGCCCGGCCAAGTGAACATTAAAGGCGCCACCTTTTCTGGTGATGTATTAGTAGAATCACAACGCCGCGGCGGCATGTTTGGCTTTAATGAAAGCCGTCCTATGCAAGCAGGTGCGCCGTCCTTAAGCATTCAAGTAAATCCGGCCCCAGCAAGCTTCCTTGGGCAATGGCTTGTAGCTGACTTGGTGGTATTAAAAGAGAGTTTTCCTGAGGATGTAAAAGAGTTTACTGTTGGTAGTCCCATTACCCGCACAATCACCCTGTTGGCATCCAATGCCGATGAAAATAGTCTGCCGGATATTGTGCAAGGGCTGCCGCCAGAGCTCAAATCCTATCCCGAAAAACCCCAGCGCCAGAGCTTTGTGCGTGACGCGCAGATAGTGTCCCAATACAGTATTACCTCAGCGATTGTGCCCAGTAAAGCAGGCACTTTTACCTTACCTGAAGTGAAAGTACCTTGGTGGAATCCACATCTTAAACGCCAAGAAATCGCGACCCTGCCCGCTCGCACTATTGAAGTAAAAGGTGGCGCCATTATCGATACACCCGTCGAACCCAACTGGCAGGCAAACACCAGCACCCGCAATGAAGGTAGTTGGAGCGCCAATCTGTTTGCCCTGCTATGGCTAGTAACATTGATTGCATGGGGCGTGACCTTGGTTGCTTGGCGCCGTGCACTTAAGCGACAAAGACCTGTTAACACTCAGGTTCAACCTCAACCACTCGTCCTTGGCAATGGTCTTAAAGGCTTGGAGCAGGCCTGCGCTAGAGGTCATGTCAGCGATATTTTGCAGCAATTACAGCAATACTTTAGTGAGCAGGCCGCTCGCCCTATGACGCTCGATAAAATTGCCGCGCAATCGAATGAATTAGCAGAGGCGATTCGCCAATTACAAGCATTGGCCTACGGCGGAAAAGCCAATAGCGGTACACAACTGGCTGACGCGGTAAAAGCATTGTTAAGCGCGGTAAAAAGCGGCAATCTAAAAACCATGGTACAGCCATCTACGCCATTACGTCCGCTAAATCCAAACGGCTAATCCTAAACAGCGCGACGGCTTACTCGAATGAATAAGGTGTAATATTTTGAATCGTAAAATAAAAAGAAAAAATCAAAAAAATGTTTACTAACTGGCGAAAGAAATCCGTTGAGCCTGCGGTCTCTTCTGACATGCTGAGTAAACAACGACGATATAACAGCCTAGTCAAGGCGCTGCACGCCGATATTTTCCGTTATGCCTTTTGGTTGTGCGGTGACAAGCCGGTTGCTGAAGATATAACCCAAGAAACCTTCTTGCGGGCGTGGCGCTCTTTAGATTCCCTTCAGGATGATAAAGCGGCGAAGGCTTGGCTGATCACGATTTTAAGACGTGAAAATGCCCGTCGATTCGAGCGCAAACAATTTGATTACGCCGATGTCGAGCAAGACAGCTTAGAAGATCACATGGCCTCCAGCACGGAAGAGCAAACCGAGCAGTACTGGTTGAGAAGGCAAATCGCTAAGTTGGATATCGAATATCGAGAGCCATTACTACTGCAATTGATTGGTGGTTTTAGTGGGGATGAAATCGCCGAACTGTTGGAACTGAATCGTAACACAGTAATGACGCGCTTATTTCGGGCGAGGAACCAATTGAAAGAATTACTTGAGAAAACAGAGGTAAGAGGTCAATCCAATGGATGAGCTTAAATTTAGACGTCAAGCTTATGAAGATCCTCATAATCAAGACCCAGAGTTTCTTGAGCAAATGCGTGCCAAACCTGAGCATCAGGCCCTGGTTTCTGAGCTTAAACGCTTCGATGCTAAACTCAACCAAGCCTTAAAAGTGGAAGTACCGGAAGACTTAGCCGATAAACTCATCCTACGCCAACAACTACAACAACACCACAAACAGCGCCGTCAAACGGGCTTTTTAGTGGCGATGGCTGCCTCCATCGCCTTTATCGTAGGCATCAGTTTTAGCCTGCTACGTTTAGGTCCGGTGGATTTAGCTGAGCATGCATTAGCCCATGTCTACCATGAAGGAGTGGCGTTGCAGGTTGATCAGAATGTCAATTTCAGCCAAGTGAATGCGCAGCTTGCCTCGATGAAAAACCTTCAAAATGCAAAATTTATCGAACAACCAGGCAAAGTTTACTACACCTCTTACTGTGATTTTCAAGGTGTTAAGAGTCTGCATTTAGTTTTACAAGCAGAAAAAGGCAAAGTCACACTGTTTATTGTGCCGATTGAAAAACGCATGGTGCTGGATAACACCTTTGCCGATGGCAAATATAAAGGAATGGGATTTGAAACCCGCGATGCTTATATTTTGCTTGTGGGTGAGGATCAAGCAGACCTTAGCTTTGTAAAAGACGAAATCAACAACACCTTTATCTAACCAACTAATATATATACCTTTCTTAAATCCACCTCCGATATTTTTTCACGATCGGAGGTCGGATTTCGATCACATCTCCATCTACTAATGGGCTCTTGCTCAAACATCTGGTAGCATGCTTGCCACTTTTAATAATAACAAGATGGGATAAAAACAATATGACGATTGAAACCCCAATTTTAATCACATTTGTTGGCTATTTAGTATTGATGATGGGCATCGGATTTTGGGCTTACCGTGCTACCGATACTGTGGATGATTATATTTTAGGTGGCCGCAAAATGGGCCCCGCCGTAACCGCACTCAGCGTTGGCGCCTCCGATATGTCAGGTTGGTTACTGTTAGGCTTACCCGGCGCGGTATATTTAGGTGGTTTAGGTGAAGCGTGGATTGGTATTGGCTTAGTGATAGGTGCTTGGCTGAACTGGTTATTTGTAGCAAAACGCTTACGCATTTATACCCAATTAGCAGATAACGCTCTCACCCTACCCGACTTTTTCGAGAAACGGTTTCACGATAAACAGGGGTATCTCAAGCTGGTTTCCGCGATCACTATTCTAGTGTTTTTTACCTTTTACGCTTCCTCAGGCATGGTGGGCGGTGCCATTCTATTTGAAAAGGTCTTTGGCTTAGATTACAACGTAGCCTTGGTAATAGGCTCAGCCATTATCGTAGGTTATACCTTTATTGGCGGTTTTTTTGCCGTGAGTTGGACCGACTTCTTTCAGGGCTGTTTGATGTTAATTGCCCTGCTGATCATCCCGTTTGCGGTATTTTCTCATCCCGAGAGTCATGCAGGCATTGAATCTATCGATCCTGCCATGCTGGCATTAATCAGCGATAAAACTACCGTGATTGGTTTGTTATCACTCTTGGCTTGGGGACTAGGTTATTTTGGTCAGCCACATATTTTATCGCGCTTTATGGCGATCGGTAGTGCCGATGCGCTGCCTGTGTCACGCCGTATTGCCATGAGCTGGATGATTTTATCCCTGCTCGGTGCACTAGCGACAGGCTTGGCGGGATCATTGTATTTTGCCAATGAACCACTCGCAAATGCCGAAACTGTCTTCATTCACTTAGCTCAGGCGGCATTTAATCCTTGGATAGGAGGCTTACTGATTGCGGCCATTTTATCGGCCATTATGAGTACCATTGATTCTCAATTATTGGTGTGCTCGAGTGTGATTACCGAAGACTTTTACCGCAAATGGTTACGCCCTAAAGCAGATGATCGCGAACTTATGATGGTTGGTCGCATGGGCGTACTTGCAATTGCAGTGATTGCCGGTGTTATCGCCTTGAATCCTGAAAGCAGTGTATTAAACCTGGTGAGTTATGCGTGGGCGGGATTTGGTGCGGCCTTCGGCCCAGTTGTGCTTTTGTCGCTGTTTTGGAAGCACTATAGCCGTAATGGCGCTATCGCAACGATTATCGTCGGTGCGTTAACCGTGGTGTTTTGGAAGCAACTTTCTGGCGGTATTTTTGACTTATATGAAATTTTGCCAGGATTTATGTTTGCCATTATCGCCGGTGTAATTGTGAGTAAACTCACTCGACCAAGCGATGAAATCACCGCCGAATTTGAGCAATTTAAGTCAGCGTTATAACCGCCGAATATCGCTTCTTCTTGTAAAAAGCGTACAAGTGTACGCTTTTTACAATTTGTATAATTTTATTAACCTTCGCCTCATTACAAAGTATTAACCTCAATTAAAACCACCTCACCAATTAAAAGTCATAGATACCAAGCATCTGGCCAGACCATTCGTTCAAGCTAAAGTACAACCTAGTTTTAATTAACTGAAATTTAACAAATTTCAAATCTGGTCGGACTTGTTGAGATTACACACAATCCCTAACATGCCGAAGACTATAAAAGGATTTGCGCGTTGTTCTGGTAACTAGGACCGAACAAAATCCAATATCAAAATAATGAGAGAATAATAATGAAATCATTCAACAAGACGTTGCTTGCTGTTGCTGTTGCATTGGCGAGCTCACAGACTTTCGCTTCGGGTTTCCAATTAAACAGTCAATCGGCCACGGGTATGGGTCGTGCTTTTGCAGGTGATGCTGTTATTGCTGACAACGCTTCCGTGTTATCGCGTAACCCCGCAGCGATGGCATTATTTGATAAAGATGCGATCTCTTTCGGCTTAACCTATGCCGATATTACTGTTGACGTTAAAGACGTTAACTTTGCCGGTGGCGCCTATGACTTAGGCAGCATCGATGATGCGGGTAGCTCTAAAGTTATCCCAAACATTTTCTACATCCACCCCATCGACGATAAGTTAGCCGTAGGTTTTGCGGCATTCTCTAACTTCGGCACAGGTACCGATGCCAGCTCACTTTCGAAAAGTTTGCCAGCAGGCTCACCAGCACCTTATGACCTACTTGGTGAAACAGAAGTAACAACAGTCAACTTTAACGCCAGCGTGTCTTACCGCATCAACGATATGTTCAGCATCGGTGCGGGTGTAGATGCCGTCTATGGTGAAGGTCGTTTAACCCGTAATATGGGCACCACGCCTCTGGTTGACGTAGACGCAGACGGCTGGGCATTTGGTGGTATTGTGGGTGCCACTGTTGAGTTAGATAAAGATAACCGTTTCGGTATCAGCTACCGTTTCAGCCCAACGGTCAATGTTGAAGGGGATATCAACACCATCACCTCAACAACAATACCTGGTGTGGGTACGGTTCCTGTTACGACCAGTTTTGATAGTTTAGATGTACCGCTAGCAGATATTTTCCAAGTTGCGGGCTTCCATCAAATTACGCCTAAATTTGCGCTGCACTATACCGCGCAATACAGTAAGTGGGGCAACTTTGATCAAATCACAGCTAAAGACGGTACAGCAACAATTGCAGCTGTAGGCGCCACTAAAAGCGTAGGTGATATCGCCCTTAAAGAATACCAATGGAAAGATTCATGGTTATTCAGCTTAGGTGGTACTTACACCATCAACGAACAATTTACCGTTCGTGCGGGTTATATGCATGACCAAGGCGTTGTAGACGAGATTAGTTCGATTTCATTCCCAGACTCTGACCGTAACTGGTACACAGCAGGTATGAGCTACCACATCAATCCACAAAACACCCTTGACTTTGGTATTGCCTTTATTAAGGGTGAAGAAGTTCACCTGATTGAAAACAGCGCAATCACAGGCCCTGTGAACGCGGTAACTGAATCAAGCGGTATGTACTACTCAGTACAGTACAGCTACCAGTTCTAAGCTGTTTCGAACACAAAAAAGCCGCATTTTTGCGGCTTTTTTGTATCTTGCGTATTTATTGCCTAAAGTTAATCCATATTCCTCTCACTCTATAACCCTTATGGCAAAAGTCATTGGACTTGGTGGTATTTTCTTCAAAAGTACCGATCCCGTTGCCTTAGCAACCTGGTATAAAACTCACCTTGAGATCCCTATTGAAAACTGGGGAGGCGCGGCGTTCTATCATAGTGATAAATCCATCCCGAGTTACCATGTATGGACACCGTTTGACGATAACACGACCTATTTTGCCCCCACGAATAAAAGCTTTATGGTGAACTTTATCGTGGACGATCTTGAGCAAGCCCTACTTCAAGTCACGCAGGGTGGCGGCGAGCAAATCGGCGATATTGAAGACTCTGAATTCGGCCGTTTCGGCTGGTTTATTGACCCCGATGGTAATAAAGTCGAGTTATGGCAACCAAGCGCAATCCCACCCATTAACTAAGTTGTTAAGTTTTAAGTCGCTTTTGCATCAACACGACGCGGATCCTGAATAGCACCTGAGCATAAAGTATAAAGTTGAATGTGCTACGCATTCGCCTATGCACAAAACCATTGAATTGAAGTAAGGTAGCGCAAGGTATTCCATCAAGAGAGTCTGTTATGCAACGCAATTATCTACTACCCGCCATCATCCTCGGTGGTTTCTTATGTGCAGGCATGGTTTATATCGCACAAAACACCAGCTCTGCGCTATTGGAAATGAAAGCGCTCGAGCGCACCGTCACTGTAAAAGGCCTTGCGGAAAAAGAAGTCAAAGCCAACATCGCCATCTGGCCGATCAACTTCACCGAGGTCGACAACAACCTTCCTAAGCTTTATGAAACCGTACAGCTAAAAACCGACAAAGTGGTCGCGTTCCTTAAGGAACGCGGCTTTAGCGACAGTGAAATAACCGTTTCGCTACCATCGATTGAAGACCGACAGGCTCAAGGTTATGTCGACCCCAACGTCAGATATCGATATTCGGCAAAGGTGAATCTCTCTGTCTATACCTCGCAAATTGACTTAATGCTAAGTACTCGTAAGCAAATGATTAATTTGGTTAAAGAAGGCATTGCTATCGCCAGCCAAGACTATGAAAACCGTACTGAATTTTTATTTACTCAACTCAATGATGTCAAACCGACTATGGTGCAAGAAGCCACTCAAAATGCGCGTGAAGTGGCAGAAAAGTTCGCCAAAGACTCCGAATCGCGCCTAGGTAAAATTAAGAGTGCCAGCCAAGGCCAGTTCACGATTTCAGACCGCGATAGCAGCACGCCATATATCAAACAAATTCGCATCGTGTCCACGCTGACCTATTATTTAAACGACTAGGGCGCATTGACGTTTCGAGATTAGATTTTGTTCGTTTTGGCAAGCACGTACTCGCGAAACGAGGAATGATGCGTCGTTATTCTACTCAAATGACGAGCGGCTCTTATGACAGAAAGTAAGCGCAAGGGCTTGCCAGACGAACCCTTCGGGCAGCATTTGGCTGGCATTTCTGCCGCGTTATCGTCCGTTTATGTAGAATAACGACACAGCACGGACGTTGCCTTGCATAAAAGCCAGCCAAATTGCTGTAAAAATAACCCTGAAACGTCAACACGCATTAAGATTTTTGAAATTTTTATGATGATGGCGATTAATGTAAGGGAAGATTCATTCGCCTTTTCCCTATATTAGTAAAATCGATTACATTATATTTTTCTAATAAATATTGATTGCCTATTCAAACCAACTCCATTAGAATTTACTCATGAATTATTTTTGGGATGATTTGGTATGACTGCAATCTCACGTACTCTATTCACATTACTCGCATTTTCTACCTTGACTACCCAGGCTGCTTCCTTGGCAACCCTTGAAGTGATGAGCAAACCGCACGCCAATTGGGTCACCTTAGACGCCAGTATTGAGGCAGTAAAAGCCGCGACTGTGTCGGCGCAAACCTCAGGGCGTATCGTCAAACTGAATTACGATGTTAATGATGTCGTGCCCGAAGGTGCAGCGTTACTCGAAATCACCAGTAAAGAGCAAGGTGCTGAACTAGCAAGCTATGAAGCGGATCTTGCCAAAGCGACAGCACTAAATGTAGAGGCGCAGGCCCAATTCAAACGCTATACCGAACTCTTTCCCCAAGGCGCTATTTCTAAGGGCGCAATGGATGAGGCCACTGCCAATGCCAAAGCTGCCGAGCAAGCCGTCAGTGCGGCTAAAGCGCGGGTCATTAAAGCCACTGAATCCTTAAAATATACTGTCGTATCAGCTCCATTTAGCGGCATAGTCACCGAGCGTTTAGTCGAATTAGGTGAAACCGTGATTGTCGGTCAGCCGCTACTCTCTGGATTTTCACCAAGCCAAATGCGCGCCATCACCCAAGTGCCACAACGCTATATTCAACAGCTAAAAAGCGCCCCTGAATTTTTAGTACGCTTAAATGATGGTCGTGAAATCCTCTCTAAGGACCTCACCATCTTTAGCTTTGCCGATCCCGTGAGCCATAGCTATCAAGTGCGGATTAACCTGCCAAAGGATGAACCTAACCTGCAACCCGGAACTTGGGCCAAGGCGCTGTTTAAAAATGGCGAGCGAGAAAAAATCCAGCTACCGACCTCAGCGCTAATCACCATGAACGAACTCAGCAGTGTGTACCTGAAAAAAGGCGAGCAATTTGTGCTCACTCAGGTACGAGTATCAGAACCTGTCAATGGTGAAGTGGAAATACTCGCAGGACTTAAATCCGGAGATATTGTCGCCATGGATGCTTACCAAGTGTTGCTTGAGCAAAAGCAATAAATTCCCTAGCGATATCAATTTGATGAGGTTGTTGAATGAAACACGCTAATGAATCTCCGATGACACTTGGTATTTCGGGTCGGATTGCGGCCGCCTTCCAAAACAGTGCCATCACACCGCTGCTGGCACTTTTAGGCTTATTGCTCGGCTTATTTGCTATTTTAGTGACCCCAAAGGAAGAAGAACCACAGATTGACGTTACCTTTGCCGATGTCTTTATCCCCTTTCCTGGCGCCACTCCGGTCGAAGTTGAAAACTTAGTCACCCTGCCCGCCGAGCAAGTGATCTCTGAAATCAAAGGGATAGACACGCTCTATTCTTTCTCCCAACCCGATGGCGCCATGATCATTGTGATCTTTAAAGTCGGCGTAACCCGCAATGATGCCATAGTGAGTCTCTACAACCAGATTTATTCCAATATGGATAAACTGCCGCAGGGCGCGGGTGTGGGTGAACCATTAATTAAACCTCGGGGCATTGATGATGTACCTATTGTTAGCCTGACCTTATGGTCCAAGGACAAACAGGTCTCGGCCGAACAATTGACCCATGTTGCGCAAGGGTTAGAAACCGAAATCAAGCGTATCCCTGGCACGCGGGAGATATACACGGTCGGCCAACATGAGATAGTGGCCAATGTACGCATCGATCCCGCCAAAATGAATAGCTTTAATCTCACCTACGACAAGTTGAGACAAAGCCTAAATGACAATAATCACATCTCGATGCCTGCGTCTTTAGTACAAGGTAATCAAGAGATTAAGGTTCAGGCTGGGCAATTTTTACAAACAATAGACGATGTAAAACAGCTCGTTGTGAGTATTTCGCAGGATAAAAACGGCAAGCCTACCCCTGTTTATTTGGCCGATATCGCCGACATCAGTTTAAAGAGTGATATTCCCACTCAAAGCGTTTGGCACAGTGACAAGACAGATATTTACCCTGCGGTGACGATTGCCATAGGTAAACAACCGGGGCAAAACGCTGTCGATATCGCCGATGCAACGCTTGCTCGCATTGCTAAGGTCAAGAATGTATTGATCCCCAGCAATGTCGAAGTGACTGTTTCGCGCAACTATGGTGAGACGGCGGCGGATAAATCTAACACCCTTATTCTTAAGCTGATTTTTGCCACCAGCGCCGTTGTCGTATTGGTATTTTTAACCATGGGCGCCCGCGAGTCCTTAGTGGTCGGTGTCGCCATTATTATCACCTTGGCGATCACTCTATTCGCCTCATGGGCGTGGGGATTTACCCTCAACCGAGTGTCACTCTTCGCGCTGATTTTCTCCATCGGGATCTTGGTCGACGATGCCATTGTGGTAGTGGAAAACATTCACAGGCATATGGCGCTGGGTAAAAAATCCTTTAGTGAACTCATCCCCGTTGCGGTGGATGAAGTCGGCGGCCCGACGATTCTCGCCACCTTTACGGTTATCGCCGCCCTGCTGCCCATGGCATTTGTGTCAGGATTAATGGGCCCATACATGAGCCCGATTCCCATCAACGCCAGTATGGGCATGCTGATCTCCCTTGTGGTTGCCTTTGTGGTCACGCCCTGGCTAAGCCGTAAGCTGCTCAAACACCATAGTGGCCCAGCGACCGAAACTGTCCACAGCGACGATGCCGCGATAAATGAAAGTAAAATGGTGCGCCTGTTTACCCGTCTAATTGGCCCCTTCCTATTAGGTAAAGGCGCCCGTAAAGCACGGATTGGACTCGCTGCGGGTGTATTTGTATTGATCGGTATCGCCGTGGCCTTGCCCATAGGTCAGCTCGTGGTGTTAAAGATGCTCCCCTTCGATAATAAGTCAGAGTTCCAAGTGATGGTGGACATGCCAGAAGGCACACCAGTGGAACAAACCCAGCGCGTGCTTCAGGATTTAAGTCGTTACCTTGCCACTATACCCGAGGTGGAACATTTGCAGCTGTATGCTGGCACCAATGCGCCAATGAACTTTAACGGCTTAGTGCGTCACTATTTCCTACGTAATAGCCAAGAACTAGGCGATATTCAGGTCAATTTAGTCGATAAAAAGCATCGCAAACGCGATAGCCATAGCATTGCACTCTCAGTGAGAGAGGAACTACAGCAAATAGGTGCGCCATATCAAGCCAATATAAAAGTGGTTGAAGTACCACCAGGCCCACCAGTCTGGTCGCCGATTGTGGCCGAAGTCTATGGCCCAAGCCCTGCGATTCGTGAACAAGCAGCTTATGATCTGCAGTCACTGTTCCGTGAGACTCAAGATGTGGTCGATATTGATATCTTCTTACCCGCAGCACAGCAAAAATGGCAGGTGATGATCGACCGCTCTAAAGCTAGCCTGATGGCGGTGCCCTATAGCAATATCGTTGATTTAATTGCGACCTCAGTGGGCGGTAAGGATGTAAGCTACTTGCATATTGCTCAGCAAAAACACCCCGTGCCTATCCGCCTGCAACTGCAAGAAGGGGCGAAAATCGATTTAGAACAAGTGCTAAACATGAAGTTACAAAGCCAAACTGGGCAATCCGTGCCCGTGTCTGAGCTGGTGACCATCAAGCGCGGTAAAATCGATGCCCCTATTATCCATAAGAATATGATCCCTATGGTGATGGTGATTGCCGATATGGCAGGCCCGCTCGACAGTCCGCTCTATGGCATGTTCGACATGGCGGGCAAAATCGACGGCGACGGTGGCTTAGGTTTCGATCAGCATTATATCCACCAACCAACAGGCTTAGACTCAGTGGCCGTACTTTGGGACGGGGAATGGAAGATCACCTATGAAACTTTTAGAGATATGGGTATCGCCTATGCCGTGGGCATGATTGCAATTTACTTATTGGTCGTCGCCCAATTTAGATCCTATCTCGTGCCGCTTATCATTATGGCGCCCATCCCACTGACGGTGATTGGAGTGATGCCGGGTCATGCCCTGCTTGGTGCGCAATTTACCGCCACCTCGATGATTGGCATGATTGCCTTGGCGGGGATTATTGTCCGTAACTCGATATTATTAGTGGATTTTATCAATCAGGAAACCGCCTCAGGTGTGCCCTTTGAGCGCGCAGTGATCCACTCGGGTGCGGTGCGAGCCAAACCGATTATGCTGACCGCTTTGGCGGCCATGATTGGCGCCCTGTTTATTTTGGATGATCCGATTTTCAATGGGCTTGCGATCAGTCTGATTTTCGGGATTTTTATCTCGACCTTACTGACCCTAATCGTGATCCCTGTGCTTTACTACGCGGCGATGAAAAATCGCATAAACTTAACTCAAACAGCCGATTAACCCACAATAGGCAGCCATCGCGCTGCCTCTAGGAGCAAGCTATGTCACTCGAACGCAGCATTATGGCCTTTGCCGGATTTATGGTGTTACTGTCTTTGGTATTAACCGCTTTTGTTCACCATAACTTTTTGTGGTTAACCGCCTTCGTAGGCGCTAACCTATTCCAAAGCGCTTTCACGGGTTTTTGCCCAGCGGCAATGGTATTACGCAAGCTCGGCGTCAAATCCGAAGCTGAAATCGCTAAACAACGTTAATGCAGATTTGCAAAGGAGAAAGTCAGTGTTTAACAAGTTACTGTTTGGCAGTAAAAAATTACTTGGAGTAGCCCTATTGAGTCTTTTGTCACTCTCCATAGTACCTCATGCAGCAAATGCGACAGATCAACAGCCTCAAGTAGCATGGGAGAAAATCGCTGCTGGGGCTATGGTGCTTGATGTTCGCACCCCTGAGGAATTTGCCGCGGGTCATTTAGCCAATGCGGTTAATATTCCCTTTGAGCAAGTCGCCGCCGAGTTTGCTAAGCGCGGTATCGCCAAAGATGCGCCAGTGGTGTTGTATTGCCGCAGCGGTCGACGCAGCAGTATCGCGACCGAAGCCTTGGTCGCGGCGGGTTACACTCAGACCTATAACGGTGGCGGTTATCAGACCTTAGCCGACGCTCAGCCTAAAACAGAGTAACTTGCTGTTTCGATTCACGATGGAAAAGCGCCTGTTGGCGCTTTTTTATATTTCTGCCGAGGTTCATGTATCTCACCCACCACTCACTAGTCGATTATCCTGTTGCGCTCATGCATAAAAGCCAATAAATTGGCAAATGCCAAACCACCGACGCATTAACTCAATAAAATTGCATAATCAATCACTTGAATTAAACTCAATATCAAACACTGAAAAATACTATAGATTTTTCATCTTTTAATTCCAAAAAAATATAACTTTAAATTTCAACAAACTATACAGTTACATTAACCCATTGTTCGCTGTTAAAGCCGCTAGAATTCACTTTTACTTATTCACCTTTTCCACATAAATAAACATAAATAGCGCCAACACATTCGTTACAAGTTGTAACAATTGATTATTTATTCAATAAATTCGCTTATTACCTCAGGCAATTTTACCAACCGCCATACCATTAACATTTAATTTACAAATACTTACACGAAAGATAAATTCACTAACCGAGTAGCATCTGAGTCGTAGTTATTCTTTAAAAGCACAAAATAATAATGATTAACTCTAAATTGAACATGGAAGAAAAACATGACAATCAACCGAACCACTAAAATAGCCCTGAGTTTATCCAGCTTAGCTATTGCAATTTCAGCAAGTGTTCATGCTGCCCCCGACGTACCGGGTTTCAACGCAGCGATGCAAGCACAGACCTCTCCTTTGCCTAAGCGCTATATCGTTAAATTTAAAAATGCCGATGCCCCCGCTCTGATGTCTGTAGATAGTGCTCAAGTCAGCGACCAATTACCCACCACCATGAACTACCAGCCTCAAGTGGCTGAAATTAGCGCCCAGCACAGTGTGCTGAACAAGGCGCAAGCCAAAGAAATGAAGCGTATTGGCCGCAGTAACAGCTACTCAGTTAAGCTGGATAACAATGGCATTAAGGCATTAAGAGCCCGCGCCGATGTGGAATATGTGGAAGAGGACATGCCACGTAGGCTCTTAAACGAAACAACGCCTTGGGGACAAACCTTTGTGGGTGCGACCCAATTAAGCGATAGCCAAGCGGGTAACCGCACCATCTGTATTATCGACTCAGGTTATGACCGTGGTCACAGCGACTTAAGCGGTAACAATGTCACAGGTACCAATAACTCCGGCACCGGTAATTGGTTTGAACCTGGCAATAACAATGCCCATGGTACCCACGTTGCCGGTACTATCGCAGCGATCGCCAACAACGACGGCGTTATTGGCGTGATGCCAAATCAAAATGCCAATATCCATGTGATTAAAGTATTTAATGAAGCTGGCTGGGGTTACTCATCTTCACTCGTATCGGCGGTCGATACCTGTGTTAATAATGGCGCCAATGTGGTCACCATGAGTTTAGGTGGCGCAGGCTCAAGTACAACCGAGCGCAATGCCTTAGCCGCCCACTACAATAACGGCGTACTCTTGATTGCAGCCGCGGGTAACGATGGTAACAATACCCATAGCTACCCCGCTTCGTACGATGCGGTAATGTCAGTAGCGTCTGTTGATAATCACAAAGACCACTCAGCCTTCTCGCAATACACCAACCAAGTCGAGATCTCTGGTCCTGGTGAAGCCATTCTCTCTACCGTTACACGCGGTGAAGGACGTTTAGCCGATATTACTATCGGTGGTCAGTCATACTTTAACTCCGGCGTTGTGCCACACAATCGCTTTACGCCATCAGGCACTAACTATGCGCCCAATCCATACAATGGCACGGCAACCGCAACCTTAGCCGAATGTACGGTTAGCGGCTCAACCTTCAACTGCGGCAATATGACCAACAAAGTCTGTCTAGTTGAGCGAGTGGGTAACCAAGGCACTTCTTATCCAGAAATCAATGCGGTAAAAGCCTGTAAGAATGCGGGCGCTAGCGCTGTTATCGTGTACAGTAACACCGCCTTACCTGGACTACAAAACCCCTTCTTGGTCGATGCTAACAGCGAAATCAACATGGTGTCAGTGTCTGTTGACCGTGCAACCGGTCTAGCACTGCGTAACCAGTTAGGTGCAACCGTTACCGTGAGCAACCAAGGTAATAAAGACTACGAGTACTACAACGGTACATCGATGGCGACTCCACATGTGTCAGGCGTGGCAACCTTAGTGTGGAGCTATCACCCAGAATGTAGCGCTGCTCAGGTGCGTAATGCACTCAAGCAAACGGCTGAAGACTTAGGCACAGCTGGCCGTGATGATTACTATGGTTATGGTCTGGTCAATGCCGTTGCAGCGAAAACCTTCTTAGATGCGTCCTGTAATGGTCCTACGGATCCGGTTGACCCTACACCAACTGACAGCGTGTTAGTGAACGGTGTGCCAAAAACAGGTCTAAGCGGCGCCGCCAGTGAAGAACTGCATTTCTCTTTTGAAGTACCACAGGGTGCAACTAACTTAGGCTTTGTGATGAACGGTGGCACGGGTGATGCGGATCTGTACGTACAGTACGGCGCAGCGCCAACGACCTCAAACTACGATTGCCGTCCATACAAAGGTGGTAACAGTGAATCTTGCCCAATTAGCAACGTTCAATCAGGTACTTACTACGCGATGGTGAAAGGCTATTCAGCCTTTAGCGGTGTATCGTTAACCGCAAGCTACACAGCCCAAAGCGGTGGTGGTACTCCTACCACGCCAGCAAGCTACACCAACACCGATAACTACAATATTCCTGATAACAAGACCGCAGGTATCACGAGCCCAATCACAGTGACTCGCACGGGTAACTCAGGCACAGTGACTGCCGTGGTGAATATTGTTCACCCTTATATTGGTGACTTAAAAGTGCAATTGATCAGCCCAAGTGGTCAAACTTCAACATTGCACAATAGAACAGGTTCTGGCACTGACAATATCAACAAGAGCTACACAGTGGATATGACTGGCGTTGAGTCAAGCGGTGTGTGGAAACTTAAAGCAGTAGATAGCGGCCGTGGTGACGTAGGCTATATCGATAGCTGGGAATTGAAATTCCAATAATCACAGCGAATTAACACAAGAGCCTGCAATCGCAGGCTCTTTTATTATTGATAATCCTTAAGCATCTCTGGTTCGATAAGCAGACTATGCTCATTATCCGATAACCAGACTTGCCCTTCACTGATAGAAGCTTGCAGCGACATAGTCCGGCTCACTAAGGCCTCCATCGCCGTCACTGACTCTTCGGCAATATTCCATACTTTCAAATTTTTATAGCGCTCTAATGCTGCTTGATTCTGTTTCCACCAAATAGGAACACTACGTCCGCCGTAGGTAAACAGCTGCACCGCTTTCGCACGGCCGCTCGCCTTACGCAGCCATTTTTCATCGGCTTGGCCAAACTCAATCCACAGGTTGACTTCCCCTGAGAGACTCTTATCCCACAGTTCGGGTTCATCATCGACGCACAATCCCTTAGTAAAGCTTAAGGTCTCGGAAGCATTGAGGATAAATGCCAGCAAACGCACCATCATGCGACCATCGGTTTCCGAAGGATGCTGCGCTAACGTCAGTTGATGATCTTGATAATATCCCCGGTCCATATCAGCGATCTGAAGATTGACCTTAAACACGGTCGCTTTAAGCGCCATAGTACATCCTAAGCTTAATGATAAAAAATAACGGCGAGTCTACCTAAGACTCGCCGTCAGCTCAAACAAACTGCGATAAAGAAGACTAAATCGCCCCGGGGCGTAAATGCTTCGCGACAGGAAAGTGGGCCTTTAGCTGATTAATTTTCTGAGTATCGGCAACAATCAGCATTCTTGTGCCCTGCTCATATTCGTGAGTTATTTCGCTAAGAGCGAGTAATCCGCCGCGGTTAGCATCACGGCGAACGAATTCTGATAATTCATCCGTTAAGGTCTCTTGGCTATAAATCCAGTCAAGGCGTTGCAGTAACGGCATGGCCGCCAGCGGCAATAACTCGACGGGGGTGGCCTCATCCAATAACAGGATTTCTCCACGGCTGACGATATGGTTAAAAGCATTTTGGTAATGCTCTAGCGTACGTGCATCAAACCTATCACCATTGGTATCGAAAAAACGTTCCCAAAATAATCGACGTGTCGCGGTTTTGGTGAGGCGTTGTTGTACTTCGAGACGTTTGTCGGCCACAAAGTCAAATAGCGGTTTCAAGGATTGCGGTAGACTGGCTTCTAATCTCGCTCGGATGGTACGGGCAAATACAGGCGCGGCCCCTGCCGTACTGATCGCCACAACAAGGCGCCCTCTATCCACGATGGACGGCGTAATAAAACGGCAAAAAGCGGGATTGTCCACGGCATTAACCCAAATGCCACGCTCAGTGGCTAAGGTCGCTAATTCACTATTGAGTTTATCGTTGGCCGTTGCGAGATAAATAAGATCGTAATTTTGAATATCAGCCTGCACGACTGATCGTTGTGACAATAATATCCGTCCCTTATCAGCATAGGCTTGCACCTCAGAATTTACCTCTGGCGCAATAACATGGATATTCGCTTCGGTACGCGTCAGCAAGGCAAGTTTACGACTCGCTACATCCCCTGCCCCAACAAGCAGCACATTCAGATTAACGGTATCAATAAATAACGGGAAATATTGCATCGTATAAGCCTAATAAATATTGAGTAAAAACAAACTTCAATTATTTTCATGCACAGGGTTAACATCTGTTTTGGCCTATAAAAATCAAGGCTCTGATTCTAAACAGCGTTAACTCAACATTATGAATAAACGCATTATCTGACAGAATAATGCAGGCATATCTTATCGTACTAACTAAATGATAAGTCAGCGTAGATTAACACGATACTCAACAATAAATACTTAATAATATGAATAAGTTAGAAAATTTTTATCTAAATAAAAATATGCAATGATGGTCGGGAATATGGATCCCGACGATAGATGGATTGATGAGTAAATTAATTATGGCTCTCGCTACGCTCAGCACTACAATGCCAACACAATTCGAAGCTGCCCTCATTCATCTCATGGCACTGTACACATTGCCATTGGGGACTAACCACATCCAAGCCGCTTAATTGCGCTTGTGCGTTAGCCAACTGCGACTCTCGAACCCAAAGCTCAACATTGTGAAGATTGGCAGGTAACTCACCAACGCCACCCAACAAGGCCTCTCCACGCAACTCCACATGAATACCGCAGGCTTCTAATAATCCCTTCCATGTATGGGCCTGTAATAGGTTTCCACCAGCAATTAATGTTTTACGTTCTTCCATGCGACTTCCTACTGCATTTATCTTTTAAAAATAGCGGCAGCCGACATCCTACAGTGAAATAACTGAGCCTGTCGAGTGCTGTTTTTTACGCCAGTTGTTAATCAATTTAACATTTACGTTTTACAGCATTAGTCACTATAAAGTTGTGAGTTTGATAGCAGATTATCGAAAGTGAGTAATCATGGCGAAAAAAATGCCACTTTAAAAGTGGCATTTTTATCAACAATATTGGTATCTAAAATAGATTAATTTGAGACCAATTTACGGCATCATCGGTGGTTGATCTGCACCTTCTTTCTCTATCTCAACTGGCATCATATGCTCACGGCAAATGCCGAGTTTGATCGCTAAGAAACTCGCCACATAGATAGAAGAGTAAGTACCAACGAAAATACCCAGTAACAGTGCGGTCGCAAAGCCATGGATCATGGTGCCGCCCTTCAGGAACAGCGCAACAACTGTCACCAGCGTCGTACCCGTCGTGATAATGGTACGGCTCATGGTTTGGGTAATTGAAACGTTCACGACTTCTTCAGGATCGCTCTTACGCATCTTGAGGAAGTTTTCACGGATACGGTCAAATACCACAATGGTATCGTTCAGTGAGTAACCCACAACGGTTAACACACCGGCTAATACTGTTAGGTCAAACTCCAGTTGAAATACTGAAAACACCCCTAAGGTCACAATCACGTCATGGGCCAATGCCGCGACTGAACCCGCAGCCAAACGCCATTCGAAACGAAACGAAACGTAGATCATGATACAGATTAGTGCAACTAACACGGCTAAACCGCCCTGCTCAGCCAGTTCTTTACCCACCTGAGGACCGACGAATTCAACCCGTTTTTGTTGAACGCCTGCATCCACTTGCTGAGCAGCTGTCATCACAGATTTAACCTGAGCATCGCTGCTCACGCCTTCTTTCACCGACAGACGAACTAACACGTCGCGACTTGAACCAAAGTTTTGCACAATCGCGCCATCTAATTCAGGCGATGACAGTTTTGTACGCAACACGTTCAAATCAACAGGTTGAGTGAACTCCATCTCAACCACAGTACCGCCAGTAAAGTCTAAGCCCCAGTTGATACCCTTAGTCGCCAGAGAAACAAGCGAACCCAATACCAAAATGGCCGACATAATACTGATAGGCAGCGCATGACGGAGGAAGTTAACCGTACGTTTTAAAGATAAAATTTCTAACATTATCGCTTCCCCTTAGATAGACAGCGTCTTCACGCGCTTACCGCCCCAAATCGCGTTAACGATTGCGCGGGTTCCCACGATAGCGGTAAACATTGATGTCGCAATACCGATCATCAGGGTCACTGCGAAGCCTTTGATCGCGCCCGTACCTACGGCGAACAGGATCAATGCTGTTAAGAAGGTAGTAATGTTAGCGTCGGCGATAGTAGAGAATGCGTTGCCGTAACCTTCGTGAATGGCCTGCTGCACGCTGCGACCAGCACGTAACTCTTCACGGATACGCTCGTAAATCAGTACGTTACCATCAACCGCCATACCCACAGTTAACACCATACCCGCAATACCTGGCAGGGTTAACACGGCGCCAGGGATCATAGACATCACCCCAACCACCATCACTAAGTTGGCCGTTAGGGCCAAGTTGGCGATAAAGCCAAAACTGCGGTAGTAAACCAACATGAAGATAAGCACGACTGCCATACCCCAGATCATGGCTTGCACACCGCTTTCGATGTTTTCCGCACCTAGGCTTGGACCAATGGTACGCTCTTCCACAATCGATACTGGCGCGATCAAAGCACCCGCACGTAGCAATAACGCGAGGTTTTGTGCTTCACCGTGGCTTAACCCAGTGATCACAAAGTTGCGGCCTAAACGTGCTTGAATCGTCGCTACTGAAATCACTTCTTGGATTTTCAGCATTTTGACGCTGCCATCGGCGTTACGTTCACCACTGTCTTTATATTCAATGAATAAGGTCGCCATCGGTTTACCGATATTGTCCTTAGTCACATTAGAAAAAATGGTACCGCCTTTAGCGTCGAGGTTAATGCTTACCTGTGGACGGCTATATTGGTCAAAGCTGGGTTGTGCGCCAGTGATATGATCACCCGTTAGCATCACTTCCTTCTTCAACACCACTTGACCGCCTTCACGGCGTTGATACACCTCAGAACCCGCGGGTATACGGCCAGATTGCGCCGCATTAGGGTCAGCCTTATCGTCCACCATATGGAATTCAATCGATGCGGTTGCACCTAAAATTTCCTTGGCGCGAGCGGTATCTTGTACACCAGGTAACTCAACGATAATACGCTCAGCACCTTGGCGTTGTACCACAGGCTCAGCTACCCCTAACTCGTTCACACGGTTACGGATAGTGGTAATGTTTTGCTGCAACGCTTCTTCTTTAATCTGCTTGAGATAGGTTTCGCTCATCACGGCTTGCAGGGCAAAATCTTCACCCTTGCTCACATCGGTGAACACCATATCGTTGCTGCGAGATTTTAAGAAACGTTCTGCACTGGCTAAACTTTCAGCATCACGGAATTTAATCTCGATACCTTGAGCATTGTTGCGAATGCCCGCGTAACGGATTTTTTCTTCCCGTAATTGTGAACGGAAATCAGCCACTTTGGCTTCTTCCATCTTACGAATGGCTTCGCCCATGTCCACTTCCATCAGGAAGTGCACACCACCACGAAGGTCCAAACCGAGTTTCATTGGGCTACCACCCATAGACTCGAGCCATTTAGGTGTTGCAGGGGCAAGGTTAAGTGCTACGGTAAACTTATCACCTAAGTCTTCGGCGATGGTTTCCTTGGCCAACAACTGTTGATCCGCGTTTTGTACGCGAACCAACAATTGGCCTTTTTCAAGCTCAGAACGCTTTACCGCAATGCCCTTACTGGCTAACAGCTCGTTCACTCTGGCTTGGGTAGATGCCGTGACTTCAGCACCTCGAGTCGCCACTACTTGCACCGCATGATCTTCACCGAACAGGTTAGGTACGGCATAGAAACAACCTATGGCGATGATAAGCACCACCATAATGTTCTTCCACATTGGGTATTTATTTAACACGCCTGAGCCCTCTTGGCTTACAACGACTGGATAGAGCCCTTAGGCAATACAGCTGCAATGTAATCTTTTTTAATTGTAATTTGAGTCGTGTCGTTCAAGCTCAGTAACACGTAGTCATTGTCATCGCTGATCTTTGCAATCTTGCCTAAAATGCCGCCGCTGGTGAGCACTTCATCACCTTTTCCAAGTGATGACATCAGGTTTTTGTGCTCTTTAACACGCTTCGATTGCGGACGGAAAATCATGAAATAGAAAATCAGGCCGAAAATCACCAGCATGAAAATCAATTCCATAGTGCCACCACTCTGTGGAGCGCCAGCAGCATTTGCATATGCATTTGAAATGAACATAGTTTTCTCTTCTTATTAGCAAAAAATCAATCGACTAACTCTGGTACTTCGCGACCTTGACTGGTATAGAAGTCCTTCACAAAGGCGTCTAATGTACCCGTCTCAATCGCACCGCGCAAACCTTCCATTAACATTTGATAGTATCTCAGGTTGTGAATGGTGTTTAAACGCGCACCCAGAATCTCATTACAACGATCTAAATGGTAAAGGTATGCCCGTGAATAGTTTTTACAGGTATAACAATCACATTTAGGATCGAGCGGTGAAGTGTCATCACGATGACGCGCGTTGCGGATCTTGATGACACCTTCACTGGTAAACAGATGGCCGTTGCGGGCGTTACGGGTTGGCATCACACAGTCAAACATGTCGATACCACGACGCACACCTTCAACTAAATCCTCTGGCTTACCGACCCCCATCAGATAGCGCGGCTTGTCAGCAGGAATTTGTGGACAGACATGCTCAAGAATGCGGTGCATGTCTTCCTTAGGCTCACCTACGGCCAAACCACCGACGGCATAACCGTCGAAACCAATTTCGACTAAGCCTTTTAAGCTCTCGTCGCGTAAATCTTCATAAACACTGCCTTGGATAATCCCAAATAATGAATTGGGGTTTTCCAGGCGGTCAAACTCGTCGCGTGAACGCTTAGCCCAACGCAGTGACATCTGCATTGACTTGCGCGCTTCATCTTCGGTTGCTGGATACGGAGTACATTCGTCAAAAATCATTACCACATCACTGCCCAATGCATGTTGAATTTGCATTGATTTTTCAGGATCTAAGAAGATTTTCTCGCCGTTAATTGGCGAGCGGAAATGCACACCTTCTTCAGTAATTTTACGAATATCACCCAAACTGAACACTTGGAAACCGCCCGAATCGGTCAGAATAGGACGCTGCCAATTCATAAAATCGTGAAGGTCACCATGCTTACGCATGATTTCTTCGCCAGGGCGTAACCACAGGTGGAAAGTGTTACCGAGCAGAATATCGGCGCCAGTAGCACGCACTTCTTCTGGCGTCATTCCTTTTACCGTACCGTAAGTCCCTACAGGCATAAATGCTGGGGTTTCCACTGTACCACGTTCAAAAATCAAGCGACCACGGCGCGCACGGCCGTCGGTAGTGTCAAGTTCAAATTTCATCATTCACCTCGCCAGATAAACAGTCTGACTACATTTTTAATGGCAAGCGCCATTTTGATTAACAATAGAGATAGGGACAGTTCAAAAAGGTTCAACCTTTGGCTGAAAAAATCCCCGCCCAAACTCAATGTGGGCGGCTATTTTAAAACAAAATCTTGGTCTAGTGAGCTTTTTTCGTCACAAACATGGCATCGCCATAGCTAAAGAAGCGATATTTTTGCGTGATAGCGTGTTGATACGCCGCCATAACATGATCAAAACCAGCAAAGGCACTAACCAACATGATGAGCGTCGATTCCGGCAGGTGAAAGTTAGTAATCATGGCATCGACGATTTGGAACTGATACCCAGGGTAGATAAAGATATCGGTATCACCGCTAAAAGCGGTTAACTCACCTTCACTTGCACGGGCCGCACTCTCCAGTGAACGTACAGACGTCGTGCCCACAGCAACCACACGCTTGCCTGCCGCTTTCGTTTGGGCAATTAAATCCACCACATCCTGCGGCACATTGGCCCACTCGGAATGCATTTTGTGCTCGAGCACATTATCGACGCGCACGGGTTGGAAGGTGCCTGCACCGACGTGCAGAGTCACAAAGGCGATATTTACGCCCTTGGCTTTTAATGCCTCAAGCATGACATCATCAAAGTGTAGACCCGCCGTAGGCGCGGCAACCGCACCGGGGTTCTGGTTATACACGGTTTGATAGCGCTCTTTATCGGCATCCTCATCGGGACGGTCGATATAAGGTGGCAGTGGCATATGCCCTACCGCTTCGAGCACTTCTAAAATTGTGAGATCGGATAAGAGTTCGAGTTCAAATAAGGCGTCATGGCGAGCAGCCATCTTCATCTCATAACCGCCGTCGAGATGAATAATGCTATCTACTTTTGGGGATTTAGAGCTGCGCACATGGGCGAGGATACGCTTATCGTCGAGCATACGCTCAACTAAAATCTCGAGTTTGCCACCACTGGCCTTTTGGCCAAATAAACGTGCTGGGATCACCCGAGTATTGTTAAATACCATTAAATCACCGGGATTAATCATCTCCAGCAGATCGGTAAACTGTTTATCGGCGAGCGTGCCAGTATTGCCATCTAAGGTTAACAGACGTGACGCCGTACGTTGCGCCATGGGATAACGAGCGATAAGTTCGTCGGGAAGATCGAAAGAAAAGTCTGTTACGCGCATGCAAAGGCCTCTAGATAGCTTAGAACGGCGGCTAGTCTATGGTTAGAGGCCAATAAGATCAAGATTACTTGTTCACGATATCCATATCGGTCACTGCATCCTGCTCATTGAGCGTATTTGAGCTCAATGCGTCATCTACATCATATTTAGCCCGAGTGCGGGCAAAATGATCGATGCTGAAACTATGTTGCTCATAGGGAATATCAACCAGCATTTTTTTACGTTTGGGACGCTCGTCTTTACCAAGCATTTTGATGAACCAGTTCCACATCGTCCATGATCCTTAACAGGTTAGTTGATTAGCGCATTTTCTGTCTTTAGCATCAGCATTTACACTCCTGTTAGAAATGCTGAATCTAGCACTACCTTACAAAAGCACTCGATTTTTGCCTATTTGCACTTTCCTCAGCGCGCCTGCCCATGATAACGTGAACCAACGCGATTAACCAAGCACAAAAAATGAACATTCTTACACACTTACATCTGGCTGATATCAGTAAAACCCACCTTGGTGCCAATCTAGCAGGCAATTTTATTACCGCGTCGATAGACAATGCCCCACAAGCACTACGCCAAGGACTGTGGTTAAACCATGAAATCAATCAGCTCTGCGCGACCCATGAGTTGACTCAAGAACTCATCGCATTGTTTCCTAAACAGTTAACAAGTATAGCAGCAGATTTGATGTTCATCAGTTTCGATTATTATTTAGCCTTCTACTGGGAAGAATATCATCATCTGTCACTGCCTGATTTTAGCCAAAAAGCCTATAGTGAACTGGCAGAATTTGCCGCACAAAGCGATGTGTATCACCCTCAGCCATGCCTAGACATTATCGCCGATATGCGCCGTCAAGATTGGTTAAACGGCTACGCCACACCTAAGGGCATTCAACAGGCATTAACCCAAAGGGCCAAAGGTCATCCGCACAGTGCTTTATTTAACGGTGCGGATAAAATTTTAGTCCAAATGCAGATTGAGACAGAAACCGCCTTTCGTACCTTCTACCCCCAGTTGATGGCCTATACCCGTATTTGGAGCCGTAAAACTCCGAGTGACTATTTACCCGAATAATCCCGAGGAGACCATCTCAGTGATAAGAGCAAGCTCAAGGGAGCAATCACCTCATCCAAAGGGATGGAAACAAAAACTGCAAAGCCCTCGATTTTGGCTAAAGCAGCTTAGGGATTTAACCATTATTGCGCTACTGCTCTATGGGGTAAGCCTCTATTTACAACGGGATATGGTCACAGGCCAAGCGCCAGTATTAAGCGGTATTACCATTGATGGCGGCAAGTTTGCACTTAATACAACCCAAACTGAGCCAACATTAGTCTATTTCTGGGGAACCTGGTGCCCAGTATGCCGCGTAACATCGCCGATGGTTGAGACCATCAGCCAAAATCATCGAGTGATTTCAGTCGCCGTTGCTTCAGGTAGTGATAGTGAGATTCAAACCTTTATGGATGAACATCAATATCACTTTCCGGTACTTAATGATGATAGTGGAACGCAAAGTGCTCTCTGGGGCGCGATGGCATTTCCGGCCATTTATGTTATCGATACGCAAGGAAATATTCGTTACGTTACCTCAGGAGTAACGTCTACCTGGGGGATGAAGTTTAGATTATGGTTAGCGCAGTTTTAATGCCCTATGTCATTGTTGAGAATATACTGCTTAGTAACTGATATTTTGCTAGTATGGCCACGCAAAAGATGAGGATACGATGCAGATATTTGATTACCAGCCCCCTTCAGTCCCTTGGTTAGATCTTCGCTATCAAGATAGAGATGTGATCGTTATTAATAAACCTTCGGGCTTATTGTCTAATCCCGGCAGAGCCGCACATACCTTCGATTGTGCCCTCACTCGGCTGCAACGTCTTTATCCTGAAACGATTCTGGTGCACAGACTCGACTGCGCCACCTCAGGAATTATGGTTTTTGCGCGCAATAAAAAAGCCGAATCCCACTTAAAAACCCAGTTTCAAGATCGACAAAGTGAGAAAGTGTATATTGCCGAGGTCATGGGACTGGTCGAGCTGGATGCAGGTATGATTGATTTAGCTATCGCCCCCGATCCCGAGCACCCACCCTATCAAAAGACGCAAGCGGCGGGGACGGCTGGCGCGAAAAGTGCTCTTACCCATTACCGAGTGCTCGAAAGACGCGAAAACAGCACCTTAGTGGAATTAACCCCAGAAACGGGCCGAACCCACCAGCTTAGGGTACATATGCTCGCCCTTGGGCATCCCATTTTAGGGGATGAATTTTATGGTAATGCTGAGGTGATCAAGGCCAGACCGAGACTGTGTCTCCATGCCCAAAGCTTGAGCTTTACCCATCCGTATTCGGGTAAAAGGATGCATTTTTACAGTCAGCATTCTTTCAATGAATAATCGGCAAAAATACAAGAGGTCGCGTTAAGCGACCTCTGTTTTAACCAAACCTGACCATCCCGCTACACAGGGATAAGCTTGAGAGGGAATATTATTCGCCCAACTCAGTTGCCATTAAAAAATCACAACCGTTTTAAGCAACGCGCTGATTAAAATCAATATCCACAACTAATTTATCTACTTGAAAATAACTACCCTGTTCGTTGCAAAATTGCAGTTGCATATTAGGCGTTACCATAAAATACTCACCGAAGAAATTACCGCCCACATCTTCTACTTTTTTGCCCTGTGGCGTATCAGTTAAATTGACTTCATCTAAGCTATGGCAGCCATCACTGAACCAAGTTTCTAAATAATATTTATCTGCTTCTTTATAGAGGGTAATTTTGTCACCTAGCAGTGGACGCTCATCTAACCAACGACCAATAATTTCACGATTTTGCATATCTGTCTCCCGCCAATGTAGGCGACGGCGTTTTTCAATCCCAGACATCCTGATATCCTTATGCAATACCCAATCACCTAAAGTGAACGTCAGTTGTGGTAGTACATTAAGCATAGAACCCATATACCGCTTTACTCCCCCGAGTCGCAAATTACGTCAAACTCATCAAAAAATGTAATTTTTTGGTTAAATTTAATTTGCTAAACATTTAAAAACTAAAAGATAATTTAGCTTGATTAATTAATGGGCAGTGTAGCTTAATTAGAAAATAAAAACGCGATCTTTATCACTATTTACCTATCGCTAAAGTAAAGATAAATAACCTCTTGCAATACGGTTTATTTAATTACGTATGAATGAGTTTGTTACATCTTTTAATGTCCACTTACCGTGAGATTCTGATATAACAAGATGGATTAAAATCGCCCTACAAATAAACAACAATAAAGCAGGAAGCCTATGCACAATATTCATCGCCGCCATTTTCTGAAAGCCGCAGGCGCCGTCACTGCCGGCCTTGTTACGGCCAATATTGCCCTCGATGCGACTGCCAGTAACGTTGCCCCGAAACCCAGTCGCGGGAAATCAGTTATTGGACTCACTGCCCCTAAAATGGAGGTGGTTAGAGTTGGTTTTATCGGTGTGGGAGAGCGTGGATTTAGCCATGTCGAACAGTTTTGTCACTTAGACGGCGTGGAGCTAAAAGCCATTTGCGATACGCACCAAGCGGTTATTGATAGAGCGGTTGAGCATATCGTTAAACAAAAACGGCCAAAACCTGCGATCTATACCGGCAATGATCTGAGCTATCGCGAGCTATTAAACCGTGATGACATCGATATTGTGATTATTTCCACTCCGTGGGAATGGCATGCTCCAATGGCTATCGACACTATGGAAAGTGGTAAACACGCCTTTGTTGAAGTACCACTCGCCCTCACAGTCGAAGAGTGCTGGCAGATCATCGATACCGCCGAGCGTACCCAGAAAAACTGCATGATGATGGAAAACGTCAATTACGGTCGTGAAGAACTGATGGTGCTTAACATGGTGCGCCAAGGCTTATTTGGCGAATTACTCCACGGCGAAGCCGCTTATATCCATGAACTGCGCTGGCAAATGAAAGAAATTGACCATAAAACCGGCTCATGGCGCACTTATTGGCATACTAAACGCAATGGTAATTTATATCCCACTCACGGTTTAGGGCCTATTTCCCAGTATATGAATATCAACCGTGGTGACAGATTCGATTACCTGACCTCCATGAGTTCGCCTGCTTTAGGTCGTGCTTTATATGCTAAGCGAGAATTTCCCGCCGATCATGAACGTAATCAGCTCAAATACATTAATGGCGATATGAGCACTAGCCTGATTAAAACCGTGAAAGGCAGAACCATTATGGTTCAACACGATACCACCACCCCAAGACCCTACAGTCGCCATAATCTAATTCAAGGCACTAACGGTGTGTTTGCTGGCTTCCCTAATCGTATCGCAATCGAAAATGGGGGTTTTGGTCAGAGTTACCACGAGTGGGATATGGACATGCAAAAGTGGTATGACAAATACGATCACCCACTGTGGCAACGTATTGGTAAAGAAGCCGAAATCAACGGCGGTCACGGCGGCATGGATTTTGTGATGCTTTGGCGAATGATCTATTGCCTACGTAACGGCGAGGCACTCGATCAGGATGTCTATGATGGTGCGGCTTGGTCTGTGGTCAATATTTTAAGTGAGCAATCACTCAATAACCGCAGTAACTCAGTAAACTTCCCCGACTTTACCCGCGGCGCATGGGAACATGCTAAGCCCCTAGGGATTGTGGGAACCTAAATCGCGCTTAGTTGAGCGTGTAACAGTAGATTAAGGGGACAAGCATTAGCTTATCCCCTTATGACTCAATAACAGCCTATTGATTTAATTTTTAATGCAAAATCACCACTTTGCTGCGCACCAATCACTAGCCCAATACTTGTCAGACGGCTCAAATCAATCTCAGCACGCTCAATCGGCTTGCCACGGCACTGGGGATGAAACGCCGTAAAGGGGATTTCAATACGTTGCCAGTGAATAATACTGCCACCATTAACGCCAAAAGACTGATGCTTAGCATCGGGCATCGGTGCTTGATAAACCGTACTCTGCGGCGTGTCGGCATCTTTGAGATTCACTTTGTAGTGCTTGCTTCTATCACGGTCGAGTTCGAGATAAATCCCAGTGAATTCACTCACATTTTTGGGTTCAAACTCACAGCGCACCGAGGCAAACCCGCCACCATTGGCGAGTGACACATGGCCGCTAAACATCCCATAGCCTAACGGAGAGATGGTGAGCTTACTGCGTGACAAACCGCCCATCACAGTATCATTAACGCCATACCAAGACTTTGCCGCATTTAACTCTTTAAAATCGAAAAGGATCATAACTACTCCCATAAAAAAAGCAGCCACCGAAGTGACTGCTCCTATGATACTTTCTTCTACACTAACAACAGCACACTTTATCCAAGTTTAGCTTTGTTTTCAGCGGCTTCACAAGCAGCAGCGGTAAAAATCACGTCCGTAGAGCTATTCAGTGCCGTTTCGGCTGCATCTTGGATCACGCCGATAATAAAACCAACAGCAACCACTTGCATCGCCACATCGTTAGAAATGCCAAACAAGCTACAAGCAAGCGGAATAAGCAATAACGAACCACCCGCCACACCAGATGCACCACAGGCAGAAATCGCAGCTACCACGCTAAGCAGCAAGGCAGTCAGCAGATCAACTTGAATCCCCAAAGTATGTGCCGCTGCTAAAGTCAGTACGGTAATCGTAATCGCAGCGCCGCCCATATTGATGGTTGCCCCTAACGGGATAGAGACTGAATAAGTATCTTCGTGCAGATTTAACTTTTCACACAATGCCATATTCACTGGAATATTGGCCGCACTTGAGCGGGTGAAAAATGCCGTCACACCACTCTCACGCAGACAGCGGATCACAAGTGGATAGGGATTACGTTTGATTTTAACGTAAACAATCAGCGGGTTAATAATTAAGGCGATAATAGCCATCGCACCGAGCAATACGGCTAATAACTGAGCGTAGCCCGCAATTGCCGCAAAACCGGTTTCAGCAAATGTGGCAGCAACTAGACCGAAAATACCAATAGGCGCTAACCGAATGATAAAATGCACCATTTGCGAAATACCATGGCTCACATCCGCAAACACTTGTTTGGTTGAATCACTCGAATGATGTAAGGCTAAGCCAAGACCCACACCCCAAGCCAAAATACCAATATAGTTCCCCGTCATCAGGGCATTCACGGGGTTATCAACCAGTTTAAACAACAGGGTGTTAATCACCTCACCAATTCCCTGTGGCGGACTGGTGCCTTCAACACCCGCAACTAACACCAGATTAGTCGGGAACATCATACTTAAAATCACAGCGGTTAATGCAGCAGCAAAGGTACCCAATAAGTACAACACCACGATTGGGCGCATATTCGTTTGAGTATTTTTCTTTTGATTCGCAATGGAGGATGCCACGAGAATAAAGACTAAAATAGGCGCTATCGCTTTTAATGCACCAACAAATAAACTACCTAAAAAAGCGACTTGTTTGGCCCATTCATGTGAAAAACTGGCTAAAGCGACACCAGCGATAATCCCGACGAGAATTTGCAGCACCAAACTGCTATTAGCCAACTTGGCTAAAAAAGATGATTCTTGTTTCATTACTTAACCTATCGTTATTATATTTCGGCTGAGTTTCCCCATCCCACACCTTCAAAATTGAGGCCAATAAGGTTTTATAGGATGTGATGGAACTTGTCTAGCTTTGCAGGGAAATAAGCGAATTAAATTACCCAGTCCCTGCAAAACCCTTACAAAAATCCAACACGCTCTAATTTGACCGCTTAGCCGCTAAATCAGCCCCCCGTAGCATGGCTTCCACCAGCTCATGGGCATCAAACTTAGTCAGCGCCTCATTTGCCCCCACTTGATGGGCTTGGCTGACGCTGATTTCGCTGGACAACGAGGTATGGAGAATAATATAAGCATTAGCCAACAGTGGATTATCTCGGACTTCAAATGCCAGTTCATAGCCATCGAGCCCCGGCATTTCGATGTCACTAACTAAAATATCAATCGGGTGACGCTCAGCAGCCGCCTGCTCCATAATAGAGAGCGCTTCTCTTCCATCAGGGGTCACGAAATAGGGAATATTAATACTATCGAGCGCATCGGAAAGTTGCTTGCGGGCCACCTTAGAATCATCGACCAACAGAATCCGCATGGGTTTTAACTTCTCCCGCTGCACATCCGTTAGGATTGCTCGATTGGCCTCGGGTGCATCGGGGAACACCTTCGACAATAACAGCTCCACGTCAAGTAACTGCACTAACTGATTATCGTAGCGCGTCACCCCAGTTAAAAAGGCATTTCTCCCTAAATTTGCCGATGGCGCTTCAATATCACGCCAATTGCACTCAATAATCTTATCAATGGCGCGCACTAAAAAACCGATAATCATGCGCTGGCAATCAGTAATGATGATATAGCAATGCTTACGTTCTTCATCGCTGATTGGCCGATAACCAATGGCAGCCGCCATATCCACCACCGGGATGGTATGACCACGAATGGTCGCGGCACCCATGATTGTCGGATGAGATTTAGGGATCTTACTCAGCGGCGTGTAAGGCACTAATTCACGAATTTTGAGCGTGCCTAAGGCAAAGACCTGATGTTGAGATAACCGAAAAAGGAGTAGCCCTTGTGACTGATTTGCCTTACTTTTCATGATAAAACTAAGCGCTCACTCAAATTAAACTGCCAGTATATTAACCTTAACATGCCTTAAAAGTGATGACTAAGGTCAAATGTGATCAAATCAGCCAATTACTTTATCTTTGGAACAATTTTCCCTTCTCAAGGACTAATCCTGCAAAGCATAGAGCACATCAAAAGCAAACTGATCCCACCCCTCAGCGCTAAAAGCAATGTCGCGAATACTGCGCACTTGGCTAACGGCATGCAACGGCGCAGCACCATTAACCATGAGGTAATAAGCCATAATGAGCCCGGTACGATCTTTGCCCGAACGGCAATGGATTAACACGGGTAAATCATCGGCTTCACATTGTTGAATAAAGGCTAACGCTCTGGGTAGTTGGGCGACACAAATGGCGATATCCCCTTCCTGGGGCGGCACGTTTCTGGAAAACGGGATACATTCATAACGCAAACCATGGTGCTGAAAACTACCGGGCTCGCAGCCTTCTCCGCCATTAACGGATAACACGGCGCGGATCCCCGATGCTTTAAGCTCTGCTAAATCCCAAGGGTCCTTATTAGGGCCACTGCGGCCCGCGATTTTACCTTCAACTAACCAAAATAAATGCTGCATACAGCCTCTACCAAACCAATTCGAAACAACCTGAAGATATGCTAAGCATAACTCACACCTGAGGAATTAAGACTTTTTACCCCAAAACTCAACATTCGCCACGGGTAACTGTTTACGCTTTTTCTTGCCAGAACCTTCGGGCTTGGCCTGAGGTTTTTCCTGCGCTAACACATCCAGCGGTATTTCAGCATTGGCTTCAAATCCGGGGATTTGTTCACGCACTAGTTTGATTTTGTTTTTCTTTTCAATCACACCAAAGTGGTGATATTCCTCATGGGAAATTAAAGTCACCGCGAGGCCCGCCTCGCCCGCACGACCGCTACGACCGCTACGGTGCATATAATCGGCTGGACTTCTTGGTAAATCAAAGTTAATCACGACGGGGAGTTTATCAATATCAATACCACGGGCTGCGATATCAGTCGCAATTAGCACACTAATGTCACCATTTTTAAACCCATCAAGGACGCGAGTCCGCGCACCTTGAGCTTTATCGCCATGGAAGACTTCGGCGCTAATTCCCCGTTTTGACAACTTTTGCGCGAGGTGGTTACAGGTATTTTTAGCACTGACAAAAATTAACGCCTGTGACCATTGATGCTGTTTAATCAAATGGGCCAATAACGCTGTTTTTTGCTCGCGGTTAACGGTTATCACACGCTGCACAATGGTGCTTTCTTGCTCACTTTGCAGATGAAATTCAAGCGGTTGGTGGAGTAATTGGGTCGTTAGCGCGCGCACTTCTTCGGGGAATGTCGCCGAAAACAGTAAGGTTTGTTTTTTGGCAGGGAGCGCCTCAAGCACTTGATTTAATTCATCAGTAAACCCAAGGCTTAACATGCGGTCCGCTTCATCCAGCACTAAGGCCGAGACGCGATTTAACTTAAGCGCATTGCTGGCTAATAAATCCAGTAAACGCCCAGGAGTTGCGACCAACACATCGGCGCCAGCGTGAAGACTTTGCATTTGCACATTGACAGACACACCACCAAAGGCCGCGACAATCTTAAGCTGACCATTAAAGTGGGATGCATAGGATAAAAAGCTGTCGGCGACTTGTTGCGCCAATTCGCGCGTAGGCACGAGCACCAAACACCGTACTTGGCCTGCTGACTTATCAGCACTTTTTGCTTCACTCAATCGCTGCAATAACGGCACTGCAAAAGCAGCGGTTTTTCCAGAACCTGTATTCGCCCCTGCTAACACGTCCTGTCCACTGAGTACGGCAGGAATGGTAGCCGCTTGTATCGGTGTGGGAAAAACATAACCCAGCTCAGAGAGTCGATTACATAAGGGGGCAATAATGCCAAGTTCGGCAAAGCTGGCAACGGCGGAAGAAGCTTGGGTCATAAAAAATTACATGGCTCATCAATAACAAATATGACCGCTATTCTAACGTAAAATGCGCGTCCTTGCTTGTCGATTCCAGCATTAACAGTTGTTGTTTCATCGTAAGTCCATAGGCATAACCCGTTAATTGGCCATTTTTACCAATGATGCGGTGACAGGGCACAATAATCGCGATGGGATTGGCGCCATTGGCGGCACCGACTGCCCTGACGGCTTTTGGCCTGTCGATACGCTGGGCGATCTCGCCATAACTGCAACTCTGACCATAACCGACCTGCACCAAGGCCTGCCACACCTGCTGCTGAAATTCGGTTCCTTTGGGCGCTAAGCTTAAGTGGAACTGGGTTAGCTCACCGCGAAAATAATCCAGAAGCTGCGCCTTTGCCTGCTCAATATGACTTTTAGCCCGCGCGAGTTCGTCATCACTTGCGACCTTTAGGGGGATCTCGGTACGACTCGACCCGACGACCGTTAAATGGCTCAATCCGTAGGCATTGGCATTAAGTTGTAGTACGCCCACAGGGGTACTTAAGATATCGACAGCGCAGGGCTGATAATCTTTGGCCGTTGGGGCGCTAATCAGTTGCGATAAATTCGGGCTCATAGTGGTTCTCGTCAACGGCTTTAGTACAGTGTTTTCGTACTGTGTTTCAAATAGTGGCTCTCATATAGAGCCTCGGTACTGAATCAATAAACATGGCCTGAAATGCCCTATGCATTGGACCACAGCAGGAAGGTCAAATAACTCCCCCAAGGGGCGATATCCGCACTTACCCGCTCAACAATCGCTGAATAATCCAGTTGTTTTTGCGCTTCAGTATCTAACCCTGTCTGCTCACCCATCGTCGCCAGTAATTGCTTTTTCACAATTAAATCCGTGTGCAGGAAGATATTTGGATCGCCAAGCCCACGTAATTTGGCATAGGCAATGGTCCAGGGGCCAATGCCTTTTACCCTAATCCACTCATCGGCTGTGGCTTCTGGGTGGTCACAGATAAACGCCGCAAGCGCATTAAGCGCCAGTTTGCGCGCGCCAGGCATTTTAAGCTCATCGAGGCAGGCATGACGGATCACCTGCGGTGTAGGGAACAAGCGATACTCTTGCCCGTTTAAGCTAAAGCGTTCGCCATAGGCTTCGACTAATAAATTGAGTAACTTAGTGGCCTGCACTACGCTCACCTGCTGACCTAAAACGGCTCGGCAACCCGCCTCAAATAAAGATCCTGCTCCCGGGATCCTAAGACCTGATTTAGGGATTAACTTAAGATCGGTCAAACGCTGTAGGTTGTGCTCAATCAGCTGCATATCGGCATCGAGATCTAAAATGCGCCGCACTTGGGTGATGAGTTTTTGTAGGCCCGCCAAGGGCGAGTCGGGCGTTAATGTCAGCGTGATTTTAAAGCGATGCAAATGTGCCTCATGGGCGATACGCACCACTGCGCGGATATCCTCAAGTTGCAAGGTGCGACCATACTCAAGTGTATCTTGGGACATCATGTCGTTGGAGTCATGATTTGCCCCCTCACTAAACCACTCCATTCCCGCCACGGCGCGCAGGCGATAAAAGGCTAACTGCGCCGGCCAATCGAGCGGCGGTCGGTAATACTGATATAAACTCAAACTGTGCGCTGGCATCTGCTGCGGACTAGCCTTATTAGTTCTCTCCCCTTCCTCTAACTTGGCAGTCGACTTCAGACTGGATTTTCTTAACTGTGTGGGCGTTAATTGCAGAGTCTGTTGAAATGCCTCGTTGAAACGGCGAATACTGTTAAAGCCTGCGGCAAGCGCAACCTGAGTGATGGGCAGCTGCGTCTGATGCAACAACTGTTTTGCGAACATTAACTGACGATAGAGTGCAAATTGCTTAGGCGAAGTGCCAAATCCAGCGGTAAATAACTTATTTAGATAACGGCTGCTGATCCCCAGTTTGTCCGCCAAGGCCTCGACCGTTAATCCATGCTCACCCGATAAGGCGCCAGCTTCAATCAAACCTATAGCTCTGTCTAGGGTTGTGCCTGTCCCTTTCCACGGATTAGAGCCTGGTGCACTGTCGGGGCGGCAACGTAGGCAAGGCCTCAGCCCCGCCTGTGCGGCTTTAATGGCCGAGTCGAAATAACGTACGTTTTCTTCTTTAGGTGCAACGGCAGGGCACACCGTTCGGCAGTAAATGCCCGTACTTAACACGCCCACAAAGAACTTACCGTCAAAACGTGGATCACGGCTGATGCGAGCCTCGCGGCAAATCGTCGCGGATAAGTAGCACTCTTGCAAATCGTTTACTACCGGCACGACTAGTGGTTTAGTGGTTGGTTTTGGACTCACTGCTATCAGCTTCATTTGGCTATCCGACAATCTTATTCACAATTTTGTACTTGTCGGTTACTGTACGTCACCCTATGCTAGCACACTCGCGGAAAACGGAACTGGATCATCGCGTGCTTTTAAAGTGCAAGATCCTATATGCTAGACACCTCGACGTTTTCCCCCATTCACTTTTCTCAATAAAATAGAGTCAATTCATGTTTAAACGATTTGAATCTTGGGTTGAAGCCCTGCCCGATGGCGAACCAACCAAGCCTCCCACGGGGGTGTATGCGTTCTGCCGGCATTACACTAAGGGCTATGAATTACCGCTTATCTTAATGTCGGTGCTGACGGCATTAATCGCCATGCTCGAAGTCTCGCTATTTGGCTTTATGGGACAATTAGTCGATTGGTTAGTGAAAAAAAGCCCTGAGACACTCTTTCAAGATGAAGGCTCAACGCTGATATTAATGGGTGTAATGGTCTTAGTGGTGATGCCACTATTAGTGCTATTCCATGCGCTGATCATGCATCAAACCTTGCTGGGTAATTATCCCATGTCGATTCGTTGGCTTGCGCATCGCTATCTGCTCAAGCAAAGCGTGTCCTTCTATCAAAATGATTTTGCCGGCCGCATTGCCACTAAAGTGATGCAAACTTCCCTTGCGGTCCGTGAGACCGTGATGAAGCTCCTCGATGTGCTGGTGTACATTTTAGTGTATTTCACTTCCATGCTGGTGATGGTGGCCAGTGCCGATGTGCGTCTGGTGGTCCCGATGCTGATCTGGCTGGCGCTCTATATCGGTTTACAGTGGTATTTTGTGCCTAGGCTGAAAACAGTCTCAACCGAACAGGCCGATGCACGCTCGACAATGACAGGACGTATTGTCGACAGTTACACCAATATCACCACGGTGAAACTCTTCGCCCATACGGATAAAGAGGCCGAGTATGCCAAGGCGAGTATGCGCAGTTTCCTCGACACAGTGTACCGCCAGATGCGCCTCGTCACAGGGATCAGCGTCAGTGTACAAATCATTAACTACTTACTCGCGTTCAGCATTGCCGCCGTATCAATCACGCTCTGGAGTGACAATGCTATCTCGGTGGGTGCAATTGCAATTGCAGTGAGTTTAGCACTGCGCCTCAATGGGATGTCGCAGTGGATCATGTGGGAAATCAGTTCATTATTTGAAAATATTGGTACAGTCACCGATGGGATGAACACCCTTTCCAAGACAACACTCATTCAAGACTCGCCAGATGCAAACACCTTAGTAGTGGAACAAGGTCGGATCGATTTTAATCAGGTGAGCTTTCATTATGGTGAAAATACTGGCGTAATCGACGAACTCAACCTCACGATCAAAGCGGGCGAAAAAGTCGGTCTAGTTGGCCGCTCGGGCGCGGGTAAGTCTACCTTAGTCAATCTGTTAATGCGCTTTTACGATGTTGAGAAAGGCCAAATTTGTATCGATGGACAAGACATTAAGTCCGTCAAACAGGATTCGCTACGTTCACAGATTGGTATGGTCACCCAAGACACTTCCCTACTGCACCGCACGATTCGTGAAAATATTCTGTACGGCAATCCAGGGGCGAGCGAAACCCAACTCGAACATGCGATTAAACAAGCTCAGGCCCATGATTTTATTAATGAACTAACCGACCCTAATGGCAATCATGGTTTAGATGCACAAGTCGGTGAACGCGGCGTGAAACTCTCTGGCGGACAAAGACAACGTATCGCGATTGCTAGGGTGCTATTAAAAAATGCCCCTATTTTACTGCTCGATGAGGCCACTTCTGCCTTGGACTCTGAAGTTGAAGCTGCGATTCAAGAAAGCTTGTACGAATTGATGCAGGGCAAAACCGTAATTGCAATCGCCCATCGATTATCGACTATTGCCGCAATGGATAGATTAATCGTGCTTGATCAAGGTCGGATTGTTGAACAAGGAACCCATCAAGAGCTGATTGCTGCTGGCGGTATCTATGCCCAGTTATGGGCTCACCAAACTGGCGGATTTTTAGGGGTTGAATAGTGCCGAGTTGTAACTTAATGAACTGATTTTAAAGGCGACATTAAGTCGCCTTTTTATTTTGTTCTGCCCCGTCCTAAATAGCGTTGACACCTTAAACCAATTGTATTGAATATCTGTTCATTCAGCGGGAATTCAACGCGCTTTAGACAAGGCGAAGGCTTGAAGGCATAGTGGTGCTCTGTCGAAAGCCTTAAACGCAGTATAAAGCGCGTTGCCATACAGTGAACATCAGCCGCCCTTTGGGAGCCACCCAGGCATCCCACTCCGATGTTGTATTGACTTAAAAGGGAATGACCATTTCTGCGTCAATGCGCCTTGGATTGAAATGCCTGTGAGGCTCTGAACTGATTAAATATTTAATGTGATTGGTTTACATACTAACAGCGAGACATCGTTCCAAGACTTTATCCCAATATGCAGCAAGCAAGTCTAAACCCAATAGAAACAGAGGAAACCAATAAACGTTGTGGCTTGTGGCTTGTGGCTTGTGGCTTGTGGCTTGTGGCTTGTGGCTTGTGGCTTGTGGCTTGTGGCTTGTGGCTTGTGGCTTGTGGCTTGTGGCACGATAAAATAATAGATACAAAAAAACCATCTTTCGATGGTTTATTGTCTTCAACTAACGTTAGCGATTAACCTTAGTTAAGGTGGTATCCCCTAGGGGATTCGAACCCCTGTTACCGCCGTGAAAGGGCGGTGTCCTAGGCCTCTAGACGAAGGGGACACAAGGACTTATGTTTTTCCTCATAACTGAGGTCTTGCGATTTATCTCAAACAACTCGTTAGTCATTTGGAATGCACTCTATCTTATTAGGGATAGAGTGGTATCCCCTAGGGGATTCGAACCCCTGTTACCGCCGTGAAAGGGCGGTGTCCTAGGCCTCTAGACGAAGGGGACACAAGGACTTATGTTTTTCCTCATAACTGAGGTCTTGCTATTTATCTCAAACAACTCGTTAGTCATTTGTGATGCACCCTATCTTTAAGGGATAGAGTGGTATCCCCTAGGGGATTCGAACCCCTGTTACCGCCGTGAAAGGGCGGTGTCCTAGGCCTCTAGACGAAGGGGACACAAGGACTTATGTTTTTCCTCATAACTGAGGTCTTGCTATTTATCTCAAACAACTCGTTAGTCATTTGTGATGCACCCTATCTTTAAGGGATAGAGTGGTATCCCCTAGGGGATTCGAACCCCTGTTACCGCCGTGAAAGGGCGGTGTCCTAGGCCTCTAGACGAAGGGGACACAAGGACTTATGTTTTTCCTCATAACTGAGGTCTTGCTATTTATCTCAAACAACTCGCTAGTTATTTGGGATGCACTCTATCTTATTAGGGATAGAGTGGTATCCCCTAGGGGATTCGAACCCCTGTTACCGCCGTGAAAGGGCGGTGTCCTAGGCCTCTAGACGAAGGGGACACAAGGACTTATGTTTTCCCTCATAACTGAGGTCTTGCGATTTATCTCAAATAACTCGTTAGTCATTTGTGATGCACTCTATCTTATTAGGGATAGAGTGGTATCCCCTAGGGGATTCGAACCCCTGTTACCGCCGTGAAAGGGCGGTGTCCTAGGCCTCTAGACGAAGGGGACACAAGGACATATTAATTTGACAACTATTATGACTAACAGTGCTCTCGCTTAATATGGCGAAATTGGTGGAGCTAGACGGGATCGAACCGTCGACCTCTTGCATGCCATGCAAGCGCTCTCCCAGCTGAGCTATAGCCCCAAACTCTTTCGACAAAACTGAAACTCAGTATATCGCAGAAATTTAGATTTGTTCTTACCAGACAACTCGTTAGCTATTTGGTAGGAGCACTATGTCGTAAAACATAGTGGTATCCCCTAGGGGATTCGAACCCCTGTTACCGCCGTGAAAGGGCGGTGTCCTAGGCCTCTAGACGAAGGGGACACAAGGACATATTAATTTGAATTTCGTTAAAAACTCTCGCTTAATATCGGCGGTAAGTTTGGTGGAGCTAGACGGGATCGAACCGTCGACCTCTTGCATGCCATGCAAGCGCTCTCCCAGCTGAGCTATAGCCCCAAACTTATTAAACCACATTTAAGTGCACTACAAGCATTTGCTCGTCTGTGTCTCAACTGCGAGGCGCATTCTATGCAGCGCACCTAAATGTGTCAACTCGTTTTTTAGGAATTTATTCTATCTGCTACAAATTCAATCGCTTTGGATATTCTTTGTTCAGAGCGTGCCTTTCCTATTAAGAATAAGGTGATATCTAAGCCTGGAGACTGCCCTGCTCCGGTCACAGCGACACGTAATGGCATCCCCACTTTACCCATACCTACTTCTAATTCAGCAGCGGTGGCTTCAATCGCTTGGTGGATACCTTCAACGGTCCACTCCGGTAATGCCGCTAGCTTTTGTTGCACTAATTGTAATGGCTCAAGTGCCACACCACGTAAATGCTTTTTCGCCTGCTCGGCATCGAACTCAGCAAAATCTTCATAGAAGTAACGGCTAGATGCAGCTAACTCTTTTAACGTTTTGGCACGTTCAGCTAATGCTGTCACTACAGCTGATAAAGCTGGACCATTTGAGGTATCAATCTTTTGATCGTCCATATGCCACTGTAAGTGGGAAGCCACATATTCAGGATCAAGCGTCTTAATATAGTGTTGGTTTAACCAAACCAGTTTTTCGGTATTAAAGGCTGAAGGGGCTTTGTTAATATCATCTAACTTAAAGTACTGCTTCATTTCCTCTAAAGAGAACACTTCTTGGTCGCCATGTGACCAACCTAAACGTACTAAATAGTTAAGCAGTGCTTCAGGCAGATAACCATCATCACGATATTGCATCACGCTTACCGCACCATGGCGCTTAGACAGCTTGGCACCATCATCCCCTAAGATCATCGATACGTGGGCGTATTCAGGAATAGGTGCACCCAATGCTTTAAGGATGTTGATTTGGCGTGGCGTGTTGTTGATATGATCTTCACCACGCACTACACAGGTAATCCCCATATCCCAATCGTCTACCACTACACAGAAGTTATAAGTAGGTACACCATCGGTACGAGCAATGATCAGATCATCTAACGCGTCGTTTGAGAATTCGATACGGCCACGAACATGGTCATCAAATACGACTGAACCACCGATAGGGTTTTTAAAACGTACAACAAAAGGCTCATCAGTATCACGCGCCGGCAAGTCACGGCAGCAACCATCGTATTTTTGTGCTTCACCATTTGCCGCTTGTGCTTCTCTTAACGCATCGATACGTTCACGCGAGCAATAACATTTATAGGCTGTGCCCTGCTCTAACATTTGCGCGATGATTTCGTTATAACGATCAAAACGCTTAGTTTGATAGTACGGGCCCTCATCCCACGTTAGACCTAACCAGTTCATGCCCTCTAAAATGGCATCACAAGCGGCCTGAGTAGAACGCTCAATATCCGTATCTTCGATACGTAAAACAAACTCACCGTTATTGGCACGGGCTTGTAACCAAGAATAAAGTGCAGTACGGGCACCGCCCACGTGCAAAAAGCCTGTTGGGCTAGGGGCAAAACGCGTCTTAGTTGTCATAGTGGGACACTAACCTATATAAAGTCGTCTAGATAAAGACAATCACGATAAAAAGTGGGCTTATTCTAGCAGCCTAAGTCTGCGCTGCAAATGGAACATAACCGCTGATAATACAGATAACACAAAAGTCGATGTATTAATTCGATATAGATATCGCTAGCTGACCAATCATAATAGAAACTAAACGCGCTCACTCACCTCGACTCAGGATCATAAAGATATAACAGCACCGTTAAACTCATGCCCTATAACCGACCTAAAAATCCATCGTCTCGTCGATAAAGAAAACCTGATAAAGTTTAGTGGTTATTTGCGCGGTAACATTCACTATGGGCTGACATACAAAGCTTACTTAAATCACTCAATCTTAAATTGCCCAATAAAGTAACACTTTAAATGAGCGCATGATTAACATTAAGTCAATGCGAACAAAAATAGCGCGACCAATGCTTTTTTCATTAAAAAGCGTTGACACCCGATCGAACCTCCCTATAATACGGCTCCACACAGCAGAGGTCGCTTAGCTCAGCTGGGAGAGCACCTCCCTTACAAGGAGGGGGTCACTGGTTCGATCCCAGTAGCGACTACCATGTGTTAAATGCAAATTTAATCATGGTTTACATGTTTTTATATACCCGGGTCGCTTAGCTCAGCCGGGAGAGCACCTCCCTTACAAGGAGGGGGTCACTGGTTCGATCCCAGTAGCGACCACCATATAACCTCACTGTGTAGTCATTCCCAGGTCGCTTAGCTCAGCTGGGAGAGCACCTCCCTTACAAGGAGGGGGTCACTGGTTCGATCCCAGTAGCGACCACCATATTTGTGAATGACATAAAAATTTGTATTGAAAGAATTCCGGTCGCTTAGCTCAGCCGGGAGAGCACCTCCCTTACAAGGAGGGGGTCACTGGTTCGATCCCAGTAGCGACCACCATATTCTTCATTACTAATTTACCCCGGGTCGCTTAGCTCAGCCGGGAGAGCACCTCCCTTACAAGGAGGGGGTCACTGGTTCGATCCCAGTAGCGACCACCATATTCTGCACTACTGATTTACCCCGGGTCGCTTAGCTCAGCCGGGAGAGCACCTCCCTTACAAGGAGGGGGTCACTGGTTCGATCCCAGTAGCGACCACCATATTCTGCACTACTGATTTACCCCGGGTCGCTTAGCTCAGCCGGGAGAGCACCTCCCTTACAAGGAGGGGGTCACTGTTTCGATCCCAGTAGCGACCACAATATTTACCTCAAAAACTTTACCGCCTTAGTATCTCAACTATGCTTGTTCTAAATCAGCATGACGTTAATTGAGTCCATTACTTAGCATTTACCCTAATTTTGGCTAAAACGCGCTGATTCATTGTCTTGAGCAATTTGGAGATCAGCACTATGGCTAGCGTCAGTCAATCCGCATCCCTCACCAATATCGCCGCTTATCTTAAACATACTCATTCCTGTGACGAGCAAACAGCCTTAAGAGAAGCCCGTGAGGTCATGCAAAACCTTCTGAGTATGCGCCAAAAAGGGTTTATTACTGGCTGGTATTTCGATGAACGTGGACATTTGGAGTTACTCCCAAGTGATGAAATCTTAAAACGAATAGGCGAAGATCATGGCTGACCGTCACTGTGCTTCATCTTAACCATGTCACCGTCTCCCTACTCTACAGTCATTTTTCAAACCATTTTTGATCAAAAAGCAACTTATTTTGCTCAGTTAACCATCAAGCTAAAAACCTCAGCTCATACCCCACAAAATGCAGTTTGGGTGGATTTCCCCCCATAGGTAAAATCAACGTGAGCGAGATCTCACCCACAAAACTAAAAGTGTGACAAACATCAAATGAACTACACTTTATTAACCAAACACTTACAGAATCCATCGTAAGTTGGCGTGGTATTTGCCTTTAATAAGACAGACCTCAGGGAAATCAAGGCTGTATTCCTACTCACACTTGGTAACAAACTAACCAAGGCTGAGGACAAATCCTAACAACAGAAAAAGGAACTCAAAATGACATTGAATCAACAAACTGGATTGACCCGTCCACTCAAAACCTTAGTCAAAATGCTCGCCGTTGCCTCCGTATTCGCAACCAGCTTTAACGTATTTGCAGAACCGATTGAAATTAAGTTTTCACACGTTGTGGCAGAAAATACGCCCAAAGGCCAAATGGCACTGAAGTTTAAAGAACTCGTTGAGCAACGTTTACCGGGTGAATACAAGGTCAGTGTATTTCCTAACTCACAGTTATTTGGGGATAACAACGAGTTAGCAGCACTATTGCTAAACGATGTGCAATTTGTAGCACCTTCACTCTCAAAATTTGAACGTTACACCAAACGCTTACAAGTTTTCGACTTACCTTTCCTGTTCAATGACATGGATGCAGTAAACCGTTTCCAACAGGGTGAAGCAGGTCAAACACTACTCAACTCAATGAGCCGTAAAGGGATTGTGGGTTTAGGCTATTTACACAATGGTATGAAGCAGTTTTCTGCAAACGCACCACTCAAGCAACCTTCAGATGCTAAAGGCTTAAAATTCCGTGTAATGGCATCTGACGTATTAGCCGCACAGTTTGATGCAGTTGGCGCTATCCCCGTGAAAAAACCATTCTCTGAAGTGTTCACCCTGCTACAAACCCGCGCGATTGACGGTCAAGAAAACACTTGGTCTAACACTTACTCACAAAAATTCTATGAAGTTCAAAGCCATATTACAGAAAGTAACCATGGCGTATTGGATTACATGGTCGTGACCTCTGATGCCTTCTGGAAAAGCTTACCTGCGGACAAACGTAAAGTGATCAAAGAAGCATTAGACGAATCTATCGCTTTAGGTAACAAAATCGCTGCAGAAAAAGATAACGAAGACAAGCAATTAATTCTTGATTCAAAACGTTCTCAATTGGTGACCTTAACCCCAGCAGAACGTCAACAATGGGTTGATGTGATGAAACCAGTATGGGCTAAGTTTGAAGACCAAGTCGGTAAAGATGTGATTGAAGCCGCTGTTGCTGCAAATAAATAATAATGAAATAAGCCGCTTAATCTCATTTTGAGGTTAAGCGGTATTTAAGCGAGGGGAGTACAGCTGTGATATCGCGAATTTTTGGTTACTTTGAAGAAGGGGTGCTCAATCTCTTGATCACCTTAATGACACTCTTAGTGTTTACAGAGGTAGTGGCACGGTTTTTCTTCAATACCGGTTTCTTATGGATCCAAGAACTCACCTTAACCATGTGTGGTTGGTTTGTACTCTTTGGTATGTCCTATGGGGTGAAAGTCGGCGCTCACATCGGTGTTGATGCGTTTGTAAAAAATCTACCACCTAAAGCTAAAAAGCTCACATCTCTAGTGACAGCATTGATTTGCTTGGCTTATTGCGGACTATTTCTAAAAGGTAGCTGGCAATATCTGTCGCAGATGTACCAAATTGGCGTTCCGATGGAAGATATTCATTTCCCTAAGTTTTTGTTAAACAGCTTAGATCCTGACTTTGCTTGGAACACATTAAAAATTGATATTGAAGACGGCGCTGTGCCAATTTGGTTATCCCAAAGCATTCTATTGATTGGTTTTAGCATGTTGACTTGGCGTTTCTTAGAACTGTTTATCGCTATCCTGCGCAACCAAGTATCTGGGTTCCAATTTGCCGATGAAGCGAAAGAAAGCATGCATTTAATTGATGAAGCTGCTCAGCACGCACAACAAGAAACAGACAATAAGGAAGCGAAGTAATGGCCATTGCGACCCTCTTTACTGCCCTACTCGTCTGTATGTTTTTAGGTATGCCTATCGCAATTGCGTTAGGTTTCTCGAGCATGCTGACGATTTTATTCTTTTCCAACGATTCCCTCGCCTCTGTGGCATTAAAACTTTATGAGTCATCGTCAGAGCACTATACCCTGCTGGCGATCCCTTTCTTTATTCTGTCCTCGGCTTTCCTATCAACCGGTGGCGTGGCAAGGCGGATCATCGACTTTGCAATGGATAGTATCGGCCATATCCGTGGCGGTTTAGCCATGGCCTCTGTGATGGCCTGTATGTTATTTGCCGCGGTTTCAGGTTCTTCCCCAGCGACAGTAGCCGCAATTGGCTCAATTGTTATCGTTGGCATGGTAAAAGCAGGTTATCCCGAAAAGTTTGCTTCAGGGGTAATTACCACCTCTGGCACTTTAGGGATTTTGATCCCACCTTCAATCGTGATGCTAGTATATGCAGCGGCGACAGAAGTCTCTGCGGCTAAAATGTTCATGGCGGGTTTAATTCCAGGCTTAATGATGGGTTTCCTACTGATGATAGTGATTTATATCGTCGCCCGTTTTAAGAATCTGCCATCACGTCCCTTCCCTGGCTTTAAGCAACTGGGAATTTCAAGTGCCAAAGCCTTAGGCGGTCTGGCGCTGATCTTTATCGTGTTAGGTTCAATCTACGGCGGTGTAGCCAGCCCAACTGAAGCCTCTGCCGTGGCTTGTATGTATGCATACTTTATTGCGGTATTTGGATATCGTGATATTGGTCCATTGAAAAATGTCGCATGGCGTAACCCTAATGAAGCCATCCCAAGCGCGATCGCTCGTAACTTAGGTCATATGGTGCTGGGGCTGATAAAAACTCCAATCGACAAAGAAATTCGCCATGTGGTGCGTGATGGTGCCAAGGTCAGCATCATGCTGCTGTTTATTATTGCCAACGCCATGTTGTTTGCACACGTGCTCACCACTGAACGTATTCCCCATATTATTGCCGAGTATATTGTGGGGATGGGGCTACCCGCTTGGGGCTTCTTAATCATTGTTAACTTACTGTTGTTAGCGGCGGGTAACTTTATGGAGCCATCAGCAATCGTGTTAATTATGGCGCCAATTCTATTTCCGATTGCTACTCAACTTGGTATTGATCCTATCCACTTAGGCATCATTATGGTGGTCAACATGGAGATTGGTATGCTAACGCCGCCTGTTGGGCTTAACCTCTTTGTGACTGCGGGGATCACTGGCCGCAGCATTGGTTGGGTGATCCAATCCGTACTGCCATGGTTAGCACTGATGTTGGCCTTCCTGGCGCTGATCACCTACGTGCCACAAATCTCGCTATTCTTGCCAGAATTACTGGATAAGCTTAATGGATATTAATCTTCAGGAATAAAGATTATTCCTTGATTCTAGATAGTTTTTAAGCGAGCCTACTCAGGCTCGCTTTGTTTTATTCAGTGTGGATCAGGATCGCCTGCTATGTTGCCCATGACGCCTAAAGCCAAAAAACGTCTATTCATGACCATAGTGCTACTTGCGGGTTTGTTTGCCATCTTAAAATTAACGTACTGGGTGCATTTTTATCAGGGAAAAATAGACATCCAACAACAATCTGAGAAACAACTCAAAGAGCTAGTCAGCTTCTTAGATGGCGCCCTGTCACGCTATGAAAGCATCCCTCATGTACTCTCAACCAATCCCATGCTCGCCAATGTACTCAACGATCAACAAAATGCCAAGAAGGTGCAAGAGCTCAACCTGTATTTAGAGGAAATTCAGCATGTGACAGAGGCGTCTGATATTTATCTTATCGATGCCCTCGGCATTGCAGTCGCAGCCAGCAACTGGCAACAGCCCTTTTCATTTAACGGCAAAGACTACTCCTTCAGACCCTATTACACCGATGCGATTTCGGGCAATTTAGGCCGCTACTATGCGGTGGGCACTAGCTCGGATAAACGCGGTTTTTACTTTTCTTATCCTATTTATCAGCAAGGCGGAAAAGGCATTCTGGGTGCCATTATTGTAAAAGTGGATATCGCCGATATTGAACAGCAAAGCACCAGTATTGCAATGGCTGGCCAATACCAATTTTTAATCAGCGATCCCGACGATATCGTGTTTATTTCAAGTGTGGATGAATGGCGCTTAACCTCACTCACACCACTGACTCAGGCCAAACAATATGCCTTAAATGCCTCAAAGCGTTACGCCGAACGCCCGATAGGTGAACTATTAATAAAACCGCAATATCAAGAAAATAGCCTCAGCAGCGGCCATATCTACCAAATCCGCCAAGGCAATAATCAAGCGCAATATATGGATACCCACCATTTGATGACTAAAGCGGGTTGGCGAGTACATATTCTTGCACCATTAAAACCGCTACATGACTCTTTACCCGCACTGATGCTGCTATCGGCATCTATCTACTTGCTGCTTGCCTTAGGTTTACTCTTTAGCAGCGAGCGGCGCCGTAACTTGCAGCGTATGCAATTAGCACAAAGTTTGTTAGAGCAACGGGTCGAGGAGCGTACCCAAGATCTGCAGCAGGCAAATGATCGTCTAAAAGATACCCAAGATGAACTGATCCAAGCCGCTAAGCTGACCGTGATTGGAAGTTTATCCGCCAGTATCAATCATGAGCTTAATCAGCCCTTAGCGGCCCTTCGCAGCTACGCGCAAAATACTCAAACTTTCCTTGCCCGCAATATGCAAGATAAGGCACTGGATAACCTGAAAATTATTATTGAGCTGACCGACCGCTTAGCCGATATTGTTGGGCAATTTAAAAGCTTTACCCGTAAGAGCAAAGGTGCGGATAGTGCCACCGATCTTAAGGGCTGTATAAAACAAGCTCTGACCATAGTGCAGCCCGAAATCGACAAACAAGGGGTTGAACTCGATGTATTGCTACCTGAAGGCCAATATCAGGTTTGGGGCGACAAAGTGCGCCTGCAGCAAGTGTTTGTCAATATTATGAGCAATGCGGTAGTCGCTATGCAGCAATCTCCAAAACGTACACTGAGTATTAGGGTAAACTGCCAAGACAAGTTCTGTATCAGTATTCAAGATTCTGGCCCTGGAGTACGCGAAAGCCAAATGGAGAAAATTTTTGAGCCTTATTTTACCACTAGCGAGCGTACAGGACTTGGCCTAGGTTTATCCATTTCCCAGCGCATTATTGAGTCTATGCAGGGGCAGATTAATGTTGCCAATGCCGAGGACGGCGGCGCTATTTTCCACATTATTTTACCGATTTATTTAGCTGAGGAACGCCAGTCATCATGAGTCTTCCCAATTCAATTCAAGACTATAGCGTACTGATCATCGACGATGAGCCCCATATTGGCACAGTCCTGGTACAACTGTTTGAGCTTGAAGGCATCAAAGCCTTTGCCACCACCGATCCTAAAGGCATTGCTAAACTCCTTGATAGAGACTGGGCAGGTGTGGTGATTTCAGATGTGAATATGCCGCAACTCGATGGCATCAGCCTAATGCAGCAAATTCGCCAGCAAGATCCCGATTTACCCGTCGTACTACTCACTGGCTTTGGCGATATCGCTATGGCAGTCAATGCGTTAAAGCAAGGTGCCTACGATTTTCTCGAAAAACCCTTTAACAACGAGCATATGTTAGATGTGGTGAAACGTGCCTTGGATAAACGCAGCCTCACCCTCGAAAACCGCAAGTTAAAGAAAGAGTTAGAAAGCCATAACGTGCCAGGGCCGAGAATATTAGGCCACAGCGTCGGCATTTTGCGTATGCGCCATATTATCGACCAAGTTATCGACACCCCCGCAGATGTGCTTATCGAAGGTGAAACTGGCACGGGTAAAGAATTGGTCGCCCGCTATCTGCATGACCACAGTAGTCGCAATCAGGCCAACTTTGTCGCTATTAACTGCGGCGCAATTCCTGAAAATTTAATTGAGAGCGAACTCTTTGGTGCCGAAGCCGGCGCGTTTACCGGCGTCGATAAGCTACGGATAGGTAAGTTTGAGTACGCTAATGGCGGCACACTCTTTTTAGATGAAATCGAAAGTACACCGCTGTCGTTACAAGTCAAACTGCTGCGGGTGCTCGAAGATCGCAAGGTCGAACGCCTAGGCTCCAATAAAAGCATCCATTTGGACATTCGGGTGATTGCCGCCACTAAAGTGGATTTAAAGTCCCTATGTGATACAGGGGAATTCCGCCAAGACTTGCTCTATCGCTTGAATCTGGTGACTGTGCCAATTCCACCACTCAGGGATCGCCGCGAAGATATCCCTTTATTGTTCTTACATTTTGCTCGTATGGCATCAGCGCGCTATCACAAGGCCTTGATTGCCCTCAATGCCGAGCAAAATGCCATCCTTACTTCCCACGATTGGCCGGGTAATGTGCGCGAACTTAGAAACCTCGCAGAGCGTTATGTGTTACTCGGTGGTGAAGCCGCCTTCGCTGGCAGCTTAGGTAATGCACCGAGTCTGCATACCAGTATGTCCTTACTGCAACGGGTTGAGTTTTTTGAGCGAGTCTTGATTGAAGAGGCCTTAAGTCATAACAAGGGCAGTATTAAGCAAACCATGGAACAACTCGAACTGCCCCGCAAAACCTTGTACGACAAGATGCGTAAGTACGATTTAGACCGCAAGCAATATATCAACGCCGACGAATAAGCTTGTCGGTGCCAATAAAAACCCCGCAAACCGGTTCACGGCTGCGGGGTTTGCTTTATCTAAGGAACTTCAAACTCGCATTACAATGCTTATGTTTCAAAAACGCATATTGCAAAAGTGAGTCATTACTCATACCGCACGCACATGCCTTTTGATGATTTCACATAAGGCGCCAGAATAGGCATCATCCCTTTCATCACTTGTAATGGCAGCGCCGAGGTAAAACTAAAATCATCGGACTTACTGCCCGGCACAAAGGCAGTTAAGGTGCCGAAGTAGTTATCACCTAAGTAAAACACAAAAGTCGCAGTACGGTTCATCGCCGTGGTAGCGACTTTTCGGCCCTGCTGCATCTGGGTCACAATACGGTTATCGCCCGTACCCGTTTTGCCGCCAATGGCCAGCATCTCGCCGTTATCATCGGTAAAGATACCCTTAAGACGTCGTGCAGTACCGTTTTGAACGACATTTGCCAACGCCGCCTTTAACGCCTGTGCGACTTCATGACGCATCACTCGTTCGCCTTGGGTATTTTGGTTTTCGAGCCGTACTTCATAGGGCGTACCTTCAGCAAAGTGCAATTGATTAATCCGCACCGTCGGTAAACGATAACCATCATTTTGAATAATCCCCATTAATTCCGCTAAAGCAGCAGGTCTGTCGCCCGAGCTACCAAGCGCCGAACCTAAAGAAGGCACCATAGATTCAAAGGGATAGCCTAAACGCGCCCAACGCTGATGAATATCAAGGAAAGCTTCGACCTCCAGCATTACTTGTACTCGCACATCCCTTGCGTTTTTGTGCCGAGTTCTAAACAGCCAGCGATAAACTTCCTGACGCTCATCTTTACTGGCCTCTTTCACATCGTTGAGGTTAGCTTCAGGATGTTGATTCAAATAATCGAGCACCCAGAGTTCAAGCGGATGCACCCGCGCGATATAACCTTGATCAGGGAGGTTATATTTTTCGGGGCCGTACTTGTTATATAGCTCTTTGATGCGCTTATCGGTGTAACTATTTTGTGGTAGCCGCAGCTGTAAAAAGGCCTTAAAGGCGGCGATAGACTCATTAGGCTGCAAATAACGATAAGCCGCAGTGAGTTGTTGTTCAGCTTGGGTTTGACCATCGAAAAACAGTTCTAAACGCTCATTGGGTGCCACTTTCTTATATTTACGGTAGAACTTAGTCACGAAGGTATTGCCTTCACGATCAGCAAATACCCGCAGATATTCCTCTCGGCGCGGATCCTTATCATTGCGCAGCAAACGCGCCATATTGCCTTCGTTTTGCATGCTGCTGCTGTAGTTGACTATGTCCCGCATTAAGCGCACGAAGGGCAAGTTGATCGAGTCTTGCAGTGCTTGATACATGGTCGGAACCTTAAGATCTTCCGTTTTCTTAAAGTTATTAAACACATGCAAACCACCGCCGGTGAAGAACTGCTCATTAGGCGAGGCGGAATATTCCCGTTGCAGCGCGGCGTCGAGCATGCGATCAAGGCGCCTATCGGGATTGACAATCAAATAGTCAATCGCCCAGCGCGTGAGATGATCGCGAGGTTCAATCACAATCGACTCCAACTCAATGCCGTGCTTTTTCGAATACTTATCGTGAATTTCAGCAATGATCTCAAGGTAAGTCGCGAGCACCCTTAGCTTTGCCGTCGACCCAAGCTCCAACTTACTACCTTCGTTAATATCGAAAGGTTGGTCAGTACTGTCTGTTTGTACCCGTACACGATTGGCCGTGGCGGTTTTTTCATACAGCGTAAAACTGTAGAGTACGTTTTGCAGTTGGCTAGGTTCGAGTAAACGCTCACCTAAAAGTCCGACTTTTTCAGCCGTTGAAGTTTGCCCAAGGCTGCGTAAGTAGTTACTTACTTGCTGTTGTAACTCACTGTGTAGACTACTATTCACGGTTAAATCGAGTCGGTCCAAATCATATAAGCCGACATTCAACATACCCGCTGTACGAATACGGATAGTGTTAACGCCCTTGTCTGCGCCCGATTGGGTATTACGCTGAGGTTTAGCGACTTTAAACTGTAATTTTTGTCCTAGTGCGGCATCCCTGAGTTTACGGTCAATCAGATAATATTGGCCGAGTAAACGGATATGGCTATCAACTAGATTCTCTAAATCTTCATGTCCCTGTAATAGGTAATAGGAAGGACGACGCTGAGCAATCATCAGTGCTACCACCTGGCGAAACACTTGGCCACGTTTGGCTGTATTAGCTTTAATTTGAGGGGAAGACAACAGCTGGTTTGCTGTATCGAAGTCAGTACCAAACCAAGCCCATAGGCCGTCACCTATGCCATGCACTTCACCGTGGTTAGGGGCTGAGGATAAAGGCACTGTGTTTAAGTAATCTTGGATGATACGTTTACGGGCAGGTTCAGTGATTTCTCCCTGTTGGTACACTCGCACTGTTGCTGAGGCTATTTGCAGCAATTTATCCTTGATACTTAAAGTTAATCCCTGAGAAGAATGGCGGAACTTTTCAATTTGCGTCGCCAGTGTACTGCCACCCGCTGTTGAGACATTCATCCCCACCATTTCAGCGATTTGGCTCATCCCCGCCACAATAAAACGTGGCCAATCAATCACCGGATTTAGTTTTGGCTCTGTGGTCCACAACTCGCGGTTTTCAATAAACAGCAAAGTATTGACGATTTCATTAGGGATTTTATCGTCATCCTGATACACACGTTTTGGATAAGTGAACTCGTAGAGATCGGTATTGCGACAGTCAAGCAAAGTCAAACCCGATTGTGCTTTCTCATGGTAAGGCGGGAAAAAGCCTATCTGGGCGTATTCCTGCAACGCAGGAGAAAACTCAACCTGCTGTGTCACTTGGAAATTACGTTGCAATAAGCGATCAATATATTGTGGCAACTTACTGTAGCCATGACGCTCATCGAAGGGGCCATAACTTGGATAGATAATCGACTGAGTAGGCTCGTTTTTCAGCTCATAGGTCAGAGTTTTAGCGTATTGGTGAATATACTTAGACTGGTAATAAGAGGTTTTGACCTCCTGACCAATCAAAATCGCTAAACAAAAAACCAGAATAAATAATAGAAACCAAGCACGCCCTTTAGATCTAGGCTTACGCTCACGCTTTGCCTTAGGCTCGGGTTGTGGCGGACGAGGACGATAGTTTTCAAATTGCATTTCTTGCGTAGAATTAGGCAAAACGGCTCCAAAAAATCACTTAACACATCCTTTCTACGTGGGATTTTTCCCAACTTATGCTTAATGCATCAACATGAAGTACAACGGCAAAACTCACACTTATGCTTATCTGAGCGTATCGCCGCGATACATTCTTATTACCTTGCTCGAACAAGATCTAACTGCTCTTGGATGATGGATTATATGTGTTATATCTCACCATATTTTAATGACTTGGCAGCAAGCCTCAAAGTGGTTAGCACAAAAATTCTTATATTTTGGTTAAGTGCTAACCGAGCTTAGGTTAATCCCAAATAAACTCACGAAAATGTTTACGGCATACCGATTCGTAACTTTCATTACCGCCAATTGCGACCTGCTCACCTTCGCGCATGACTTTTCCTTCACCATCTAGCCGCACCACCATATTCGCTTTGCGACCACAGTGACAAATGGTTTTTAGCTCAATTAATTTATCTGCCCAAGCTAATAAATAATGGCTACCACTAAAAAGCTCACCTTGAAAGTCAGTCCTCAATCCATAGCACAATACAGGGATATCTATATTATCAACAATATATGTAAGTTGTTTGACTTGTTCTTTAGTTAAAAACTGGCATTCGTCAACCAACACACAACTCAGATGATTCACTTGATGGGCAGCGGTAATCATTTCAATCAAGTTGTCATCACGGCTAAAAACCTGCGCCTCAGTCTCAATACCAATCCGCGAAGCTACTTTGCCCTTACCGTATCGATCATCGATAGAAGCCGTCATCACTAACGTATTCATACCGCGCTCACGGTAGTTATAGGAAGATTGTAATAAAGAGGTAGATTTACCCGCATTCATTGCTGAATAGTAAAAGTACAATTGCGCCAAAATGAATCCCTTTTTCAAACTGATTGATCATATCTCTGTCACCAGAGTTTATGCCGCTTAGTTTAGCATTGCGCTTGACCCTAGCACACTAGGCCTTTCTCAGCTTTTATACTGAAATCTCAATCTAAATATCTAGAATGGATATTTTAGTGGTTTCATGGTCAATCAACTTTGAAAATCATTGTTCGTATTTCTGTTCAACGCTCAACATATGGAAACAGATAAAGCCATAAAAGCGCAATTGTTACAACAACCTTAATTTAACCTTAAAAATTGTTTTAATTAAGAAAAATCGCATTAACAAAAGTTTAGAAATGTGATCTACCTCCAAAGTTATAGTCCTAAATGCGGTTTGGTTCAAAAAAACAAACATATCAATAACAGTATTATTTCATCTGAGACTAAAAGTACTCAATTTAAAAAATAAAAGTATTCGATGCTTGCAAATGAAATCAGCGGTTCAAAGCACTAATCTCCCCTGCAAACGTTAGTGCTGCAATCCGTGCCTTTAAATGCGTATTGGATTAATGGAGATTATGATGAGAATATTCACCTCTAAAAAACTGGCATATGTTGTCGCGTTAGCACTTACCGGTGCTCTCGTTGGTTGCGGCAGTGATGGTAAAGATGGTGTAGATGGCGCGCCAGGCACTCCGGGGACACCTGGCACACCAGGAACACCGGGTGAACCTTGGGTTCCACCACCAGTCACGAGTTCAACAGTCACCAATGTAAAAGTACTGAACTATAGCTTTGGTGAAGGCAATATCACCTATGAATTTCAGATCACTGACGAAAATGGCAACTTAATCAATGGACTGAAAAATGCTGAAGCCAAAGTTGCAGCATTAACCGATAAAGGCTTTATCAATAATAGAAATGAAGCCGACAAAACAGACGCAAGTGGCAATCCTGTCAAAGATAACGTCAATATCGGTGGCGCTGCGACTCAAGCAACTGAGGGCGCTCTGCTCACTTCATTAGGCGATGGTCACTATAGCTTTAAAGCCCCAATGAAAGGTGTTAACGCAGGTACCGAAGGTATTGTATGGCTCAGAGTCGGCGGTAATGCTGAAACTGGCATTGCTCGCTCAGCACCGCTGGTGGTGAACAAGCCAGAGGGAACTCATTCAACCACGACCGATAGTTGCTATTCCTGTCACGTAGACTATTCAACAAGCCCACGTCGTCACGCTAGTTATGTAGCAACCGGTATGGACAGCGAAGTCACCTTCGTTGAAGGCTGTTTAGTCTGTCACGGCTCAGTTAGCTTTGCAGCAAAAAATGCCGAAGGTTTCTCTATCGGCGGTTATGCAACCAACACACTGTCTAAGATTGGCCACATTAATCACCAGAAATTTACTAAAGATTTCAGCGTGATGAACTGTAGTTCTTGCCACGTTGAAGCTCCAACCAATATTAGTGTTTCAGGCCCAGGCTGTATTGACTGTCACAATACTGGTGGTGTACCAGGCGCGATTGTGCCAAGTAATGGTGCAGATGTCCGTCCGATGCATGAAGGTAAAACAGGTATTACTGAGCGCCAAGCATTACGAGCTAAGTATAAACTTGAATTATCTACCCCTGTTAAAGTTGATGATATTTCAACAAAAACAGATCATTATGCGCCAACTGGTGCAGCTTCTGCCGTTACCGCACCAGGCTGGTGTACCACTCTGACAGTAAAAGATACTGACGGTAATATCTTTAGCATTAAAGATAACTTCAACTACTCAAATCCGCTGGTATTTGATGCTAAGAAACCGATTGTTTACGCAGGTGCTTATCTGCATTCCTACGAAAAAAATAGCTTAGTCGGTCGCCCAGGTAACCGTACTAACTATTACTATGGCTACAATGCTGATGGTACTAAAAATATCTGTCATCTGCTGACCGATATCAGCCCTGTAAACGCCAACTATGTCTACTCTGCACGTGTGACCTTCAGCACCGCAGGTTGGATGGAGTACGACGGTAACCAACGCTATCAAAGCAATGGCAGCCTCAGAGCCAATGGCTATGACGGCTCAATGGGGGTCTCGTTCACCGCATACTCTGATGTAGTCGATCCTGCGACTGCAACCAAAGTATCCGCCTTTGAACGTCGCACCGTAGTCAGTGATAACAGCTGTACTACTTGTCACAATGATGCCACCGCATTCCACAAAAATGGCGCATTTGACGAAGGCGGTAAGGCTTGCGTAGCTTGCCATGATAATGGTATGGCACGGACATCAGCCACACTCGGTGCTGGTTTTGGTCCTATGGTGCACAGCTGGCACTGGGGCAACGGTGCGAATGTCGGTGAGATGAAGGCCGATGGCACTCAAGCGAAAACCGCTAACGGTGCAGGTGCAATCAACCCAGTCACAAGCTGTGTTGCCTGTCACGAAACCGCGATTGATTTAAACAAAATACCAAACCAATACATCCTTGAACCTGGTAACAAAATGACCAGCCCTGTTACCGCTAACTGCTATGCTTGCCACACAGGCGATGCAGTCAAAGCTCACATGGCTAGCAATGGTGGCGAGATCAGCGTTCCTGCCGTAGGTGATTGGTTCAAACAACCAACAGGAGAAGCATGTGCTGTTTGCCATAACACAGGTAGCAGCTCAGGTATCGACAAATACCACAACTTCACCCGTAAATAGTTAATCGTCCCACTATTTTCCCTGCAAGAAAATAGTTCAAAGCGCCCCGTAACCTTGGGGCGCTTTTTTTGTTTACTTTTACTTACAACTTCATCCCATAGGTTTTCAGTCCTATTTAAGTTAGTAACGCTAGAGTCACAAAAACTACAATTCTAAGGAAATCACTCAACTATGCGTAAAAGTTTTATTGCCATCGCCATTGGCGCCACACTGATGACCGGAGCACTAGCTGGCTGTAGCACTCAAGATACAAAAGCTGCAAATGTCACCGCAGTACAAACCCAAAACCCCTTATTCCAAGCCAGTACACTGCAATATCAAGCACCTGATTTCAGCGTTATTAAAGACGAGCATTTTCAGCCCGCTTTAGAACAAGGTATTAAAGAGCAGTATCAAGAAATTTTAGCAATTGCTAACAATCCTGCTGCGCCAACCTTTGATAACACAATTGTCGCCATGGAAAAAAGCGGCGCCCTGCTCAACCGTGCATCGAGCGTGTTTTACAACCTCGCAGGTTCGAACAGCAATCCAGCCCTGCGTAAAATCCAAGGTGAAATGGCCCCAAAAATGGCTGCTCACTCGGATAACATCAACCTTAATCCTGCGCTATTCGCTCGTATTGAAGCCATCTATAACGACCGCAATAACTTAGGTTTAACGCCTGAAGCGGTACGTTTGGTTGAGGTGTATCACCAGCGCTTTATCATGGCTGGCGCTAAGCTGACCGATGAGCAGAAAGTAAAAATCCGCGCCCTGAACGAAGAACAATCAACGCTGACCAACGAGTTCTCTCAACGTTTACTACGCTTAACCAAAGAAATCGCTATTGTTGTCGATAACAAAGAACAACTCGCAGGCCTAAGTGACAGCGAAATCACCTCGGCAGCAAATGATGCCAAGGCAGCAGGCCATGAAGGTAAGTACTTAATCAATATCACCAACACTACTCGCCAGCCAATACTCGCCTCTTTAGAGAACCGTGAACTGCGCCAGCGCATTTGGGAAGCCTCGGCAAACCGTGGCTTAACGGGGGAAAACGAAACCGCATCTTTAGTGTCTCGCTTAGCCCAATTACGTGCCGAGCGCGCGGCTCTCTTAGGTTATGAGAACTGGGCTAGCTATCGCCTTACACCGCAAATGGCAAAAACGCCAGAAGCGGTTTACAGCATGTTTGGCTCTATGGTGCCAGCCGTAGTCGCCAACACAGAGAAAGAAGCGGCCGATATCCAAGCGATGATCAACAAGACCGGTGGCAAGTTTGAACTCGCACCATGGGACTGGGAGTTTTACGCAGAGAAAGTCCGCCAAGAAAAATACGCTCTTGATGCCAATAGCATTCGTCCCTACTTCGAATTTAACCGCGTCCTCGAAGACGGCGTGTTCTATACGCTTAAAGAGTTGTATGGCGTGACGTTAAAACCACGTCCAGATTTGCCTGTATACCACCCAGATGTGAAAGCCTATGAAATGTTTGATGCCGATGGCTCAAGCATGGCGATTTTCTATGCTGATTACTTTGCCCGTGAAGGTAAACGCGGTGGCGCATGGATGAGCTCGTTTGTAGGGCAATCCTTCCTCGAAGGTACTAAGCCTGTCGTAGTTAACGTGATGAACATTAAAAAGGCGCCTGATGGCCAACCTACCTTCGTCAGCTATAACGAAGTCACCACGATGTTCCACGAAATGGGCCACGGTACCCACGGTATGTTCTCCAAAGTGACTTACCCAAGTCTTTCTGGGACTTCGGTATCCCGTGACTTTGTGGAATTTCCATCGACTTTCGAAGAAGATTGGGCGGCCCACCCTAAAGTGTTAGCCAACTACGCCAAGCACTACGAAACAGGCAAGCCTATCCCTGATGAGTTACTGCAAAAACTGTTAAAATCCGGCAGCTTTAACCAAGGCTTCGATACGTTAGAGTATATGGCTGCGGCGCTAGTGGATATGGAATGGCACTCATTAAGCCCTGATGCACCATTGCAAGATGTAGCGACCTTTGAGGCTAATGCGCTGAAAAAGCACGGCTTAAATATCACCGCCGTACCACCACGTTATAAGTCAACTTACTTTGCCCACGCCTTCCCAGGTGGTTACTCAGCAAGTTACTACGCGTATATGTGGAGTGAAATTTTAGCGGCTGACGCCTTTGCCTATGTGCAAACCCAAGGCGGCCTAAACCGTGAGATCGGCATGAAATACCGTAAGACCATTCGCGAAGTGGGCAACAGTATTGCGCCAATGGAAGCTTACAAGAACTTCCGCGGCCAAGAGCCTACCACTGAAGGTTTACTCAACCGCCGTGGGCTCAATCAGACTCAGTAATTTTAGATACTGAGTAGATAAAAATCAGCCAGCATAGTTGCTGGCTGATTTGTTTTACATTCTCAATATAAGAGCGAAGTTAAATCACGGACTTATAAAGCCGTACTTTTGGATTTAATGTGCAAACCAAAAATCGTCAATACAAACAATATGCTACAAGTCACTAATCCCGCATTGACCGATTCAGTAAAGCCAAGCACTACGTAGCCGATCATGCTGATCAGCGCAACGATTACTGCGTAGGGAAGCTGCGTCACTACGTGGTCGATATGATGGCAACTGGCCCCCGTCGACGACAAAATAGTGGTATCAGAAATCGGTGAACAATGATCACCAAATACCGCCCCCGCTAATACCGAAGCCAGCATAGGTAACATCATGGCTGTGTGACTGCCCATCGCCATATCCGCAGCTATCGGCAGCATAATCCCGAACGTACCCCAACTGGTTCCTGTAGAGAATGCATTGACATCCTCCCCGCGCTAAAGCACGGGGATTCCTACAGCTAGACGGCGATGCCCCGCCGCGAGAATATTGGTTGCCGCGTTTATATCGCGGTCGTGCTCTGCTCCGCACTCAGAGCACACCCATTCTCTTATTCCAAGACCAGTTCTACCTTTCGGACTGCTGACGGGGATCGCCCCACAGCTCGAACAGGTCTGGGTGGAGTAGGATTCATTGACTATTTCGAACACAACTGACCGCGCTATCGCTTTATATTCCAATTGTGTTTTGAGCATTGACCAGCCTGCGTCTAAAACCGATTTTGCCATTTTAGTTTTCGCTAACTTGGAGCTGCTCACATCGCCAACAAATATTGCGGCATTTTCATTGACCAGCCGCGTACTAAATTTATGCAAAGCATCTTTGCGACGATTCTTGATCTTCGCATGAATGGCCTTGACTCGCTTTTTCTTATTTGCTCTTTGGGCAACGCCTAAATCCGCCTCTAGATCGCGGTAGAAGTTCCCCCGTTCTAATTTAGCCCCATCACTGCAAGTTGCCGTATCTTTTAACCCTAGATCGATACCGATGGCTGTCTTTCCAGAGGTGGGCGCTGAGGCGCCTACATGAACACACACATTAAAGTACCAGCGTCCTCTTGAGTCTTCAGAGAAAGATCCTGAAGTAAACTCGTATTGTGAAAGCCCGTAGGTATCCCAAACCTTAAAGTGCTGTTTTGCGAATAAGACTTGCCCACTCTTCCACTTAGCAGAACCTTTTTTAAACGGCACAAAGCCAAGAGAGCGTTTAGAGCCTGAGCTTATTCGCCAACGTAACTTCGCTCGTTTGAATTGTTTTCTTGCTTGGGCGTGTTTGGCGCAGACCTCTTGAGCTGTGTGGGATGGAATAATAAATCCAGATTCGTTCCTAAAACTTAGAATCGGTTTTTGCACATCGTAAGCCGACATCCAGACAGGTCTAACCGCGCCAGCATCGCTATAGTTGCGACTCGCTTTCATGGTTAGTTCGTTGGCCAGGTTAAAGCATTGATTTACTTCATACGCCATCTGTCTTAACAGCTTCGCATGTTTATCTTTTACCCTAACACTTAAAGTTTTGGTCTGAATGCTCATAATGCACTAATATAGGTTCTTTAAGCTTGATTGTAAAGGTTGGCCTATGGAATTACGAAGAGGAAGGCACTGCATATTTATGATGCATGTGCATCTTATTTTTATTGCTAAATATCGTGGCAAGTTATTTACGGATGCGCATCTAAAAACGATGCGAGACATCATGGAAAAGGTCTGTGCGGATTTTGAGGCTGAGATCGTAGAGTTTAACGGGGAGCAAGACCACGTTCACCTGTTAGTGAACTACCCACCGAAAGTGGCTATATCGAAGCTGGTTAATAGTCTAAAGGGGGTTTCTAGCAGGAAGTTGAAACAGTACTATCCAAATCTTCATAAGCCAGCCTACATGAAAAATGCACTTTGGTCGCCCAGCTACTTTGCAGGATCTGTTGGGGGCGCTCCAATAGACGTATTAAGGCAATATATTGAGCAACAAGATAGGCCGCATTAAGTTGCTTCGCAACTTGCGCTATCCTTCCCCGCGCTAAAAGCACGGGGCTTGTCGCGCATTTTGGTCAGGCCCGCTAACACAAACATTAATGCAGGTAAGAAAGCAAAGGGAATATTCCCAGTGGCTAGGCTAGCCATAAACTTACCGGTTTCAAGCTGGCCGATCACACCTGCAATGGTCCAAGCAAATAACAAGATGTAAATCGCAGGCAACATAGAGCGAGCGCCCTGCACTACACCTTTTAATACCATTGATTTTTCAACGCCTTGCACTAAGTTAAGTACCAGCGCAACCGCTAAACCAATCAGGGCACCAAAGAACAGTGATGAACTCACATCGGTTTTCTCGAAAGCAGAAATAATATTAAATTCAATGCCTTCTTTAGCTAATACTTGGGCACCGCTATCGATCATAAAATACAGGGTCGCAAATACCAGTACTGTGATAGGTAGGAATAACCCGAGGATTTTACCTGTTTCAGCTTCGGGTAAATCAGCATTAGCACCTGGCGGTAAACCTTTAGTCTCATCGTATAAATTACCGCGCATGGCATTTAATTCATGTTCACGCATAGGGCCAACATCTAAGCCCATAAACGCCACACAAAGCAGTAATAATAAAGAGAAAATTGCGTAGAAATTCATAGGGATCATTTGAATAAAGACACTTAAATGCCCTGAATCCGCAAAACCATGTGCTGTTAATATTCCGCCAATTAACGCAATAATATAAGCGCCCCAACTTGATACCGGTGAAATGACACAAACTGGTGCTGCGGTAGAATCTAATAAATAAGCTAACTTAGCGCGGGAAATATGGTAACGGTCGGTAACAGGCCTTGCGACAGACCCAACGACTAAACTATTGAAATAATCGTCAATAAAAACAACACAGCCTAAAAACATGGTCAGTAATTTCGCATCGCGCTTATTACGAATATGTAACATTGCCCAATCAGCAAATGCCCGAGCACTACCACTCACAGTAATTAGAGCGGTGATCATCCCCAATACAATCAAGAAACCGAGAATGTATAAATTCCAAGAATTTACGCCATCTTCCGACCAAAAAAGTCCTTTTACACTGTTAAATAAAAACTCACCGCTGGCCACAGGAGAAAGTTGATTGAGCAATAATACTCCAATCACAATTCCTAAACCGAGGGAAAGAAGCACTCGGCGAGTAAAAATCGCCAATACAATTGCAACCACAGGCGGGAGCAAAGAAAGCGCCGAATCGGCATAACTAACTACAGTCATTGATTATTTCTTCGTCAAAATACGAATGGAGGGCGACTGAACTGGTGGGAAAAGGCAATAGATACCCAAGATCACCTGTCCTATCAGTAGCGCTCCATAGTAACTATTCCTAATATCCGTATCTGGAAATACTATGGCAGTGTTGTACCTATTAGACACAACCCCAGCAGTTGATCGTGATAAATCAAACTACTTCGGCACCAAATCCTTTCGTGAACGATCAACGGAATCACCCTACTGATCACTACTGATATTTGGTGCGCCTCTACTTCTAAGAACGCCCATACATGGGCGTGAGGCTCATAAAAACATAAGCGGCTAAGCAGTTACCACCGCGAAGCCGCTTACTCTGACTTAGCTCACAAATAAAATCAACTTAAGCTTGCAATCAACTGCGGAACGGCTTCGAACAGGTCAGCTTCGAGGCCATAATCGGCAACTTGGAAGATAGGCGCTTCAGGGTCTTTGTTGATAGCCACAATCACCTTAGCGTCTTTCATTCCCGCTAAATGTTGGATCGCGCCTGAAATACCGACTGCAATATAGAGGTTAGGTGCGACAATTTTACCAGTTTGACCGACTTGCAAGTCATTCGGAACAAAGCCTGCGTCAACCGCCGCACGCGAAGCTCCTACTGCGGCACCAAGCTTATCAGCCAGTTGCTCTAACATCCCGAAGTTTTCACCGCTGCCCATGCCACGGCCACCAGATACGATAATGCCAGCATTACCTAACTCTGGACGTGCTGAAACTGTCAGCGCTTGAGACACAAACTGAGCTTTGGCTTCAAACACTTTATCCAAGGTAGTCACAGCAGCGTTATTACCCTGTGTCACCGCATCGAAAGCACTGGCACGCACTGTCATCACTTTGATAGCGTCATGGCTTTGAACTGTCGCTAAGGCGTTACCCGCATAAATCGGGCGAACAAAGGTATCGCTACTCACCACGCCAATCACTTCCGAAATTTGCGCCACATCTAAAAGTGCTGCCACACGCGGTAACGTGTCTTTACCCGCACTCGATGCCGCTGCGAGAATATGGCTGTAGTTTGGTGCTAAGTCCACCAGCAATTTAGCCACGTTTTCGGCTAAATGCGCTTCATAAGCGCTGTTATCGGCAACTAATACTTGCGCGACACCTTGTAGAGCTTGAGCGGCTTGCACCACTGCACCACATTGATGGCCCACCACCAATACATGTACATCGCCGCCGATCGCACGAGCTGCGGTGACAACTTTAGCGGTATCCAGTTTCAGCGCCGCATTATCGTGTTCTGCTAATACTAAAATGGCCATTTAGATCACCTTCGCTTCATTCTTTAACTTTTCAACCAGCTCTGCTACCGACGCAACCATAATACCGGCCTTACGTTCAGCAGGCGGCGTTACCTTGATCACCGTTTGATGCGCTTTGAGCGTCACACCTAAATCAGCTACCGTCAGCACATCTAACGGCTTACGTTTGGCTTTCATGATATTAGGTAATGAGGCATAACGTGGCTCATTCAAACGTAAATCCGCAGTCACCACAGCTGGCAACGGTAGATTTAAGGTTTGCATACCACCATCTATCTCACGAGCAACTTGAAGTGAATTACCTTCAACTTTAATTGCTGAAGCAAAGGTCGCTTGCGGCATATCCGTTAATGCAGCAAACATTTGGCCCGTTTGGTTATTATCACCATCAATGGATTGCTTACCAAACAGCACTAATTGCGCTTGTTCTTTTTCTTGTACTGCTTTAAGTAATTTGGCAATTGATACTGGTGCTAACTCTTCTTCAGTATCAATGTGAATCGCGCGATCAGCACCTAATGCTAATGCGGTACGCAATTGTTCTTGAACGGCTTTATTGCCGATGCTGACGACCACTACTTCAGTAGCACTGCCCGCTTCTTTTAAACGAACCGCTTCTTCTACTGCAATTTCACAAAAAGGGTTCAACGCCATTTTGAGGTTTGCGGTATCAACGCTGGTGTTGTCAGCTTTTACCCTGACCTTCACATTGGCATCAACTACGCGCTTAACAGGCACCAATACTTTCATAGGGCTTCCTTCCTACACTTTCATGTACATGGACAAAACATTGGTGATCACCAATGCAGGATAGAGCCACTTTACGTCCTGTTAACGTTAACGTCAACCAAAGTCAAACGCTTGTTTGCATTTTTAAGACTGTCGTATTGGCCACATTTTTGAACACTTATTTGCCATATATAAAAAGTTCAAAAATTAAATAATATTTAATTTTTGTTTATTGCATAATTTTATTTGATTCGAGCAATATTAGTTTCTATCATTTAGCTGTTGTTCACCATTATCCTGTAATAAAAATAGAGTGGGACGAAAATAGATATGAGCGAATTTTTAGAGATATTAACTCACGGTCGTCGTTTTAAAGCTGCTGTAAAAGATCTTAGCGTTGAAGAACTGCGTGATTTAGCGGCTAAACTAGATAAAATTTTAGTTGAGCGTGAGTCAATGGAAGCAGAAGAACAGCAAGCTATTGCTGCTCGTAATGCAAAAATTGAAGAAATCCGTCAACAAATGGAAGCCGTTGGTTTATCAATCGACGATTTAGGTGGTGTTGCATTTAAAGCCTCGAGCAAGAAACGCGCTCCTCGTCCAGCGAAATACCAAATTGAAGTTGATGGCGAAGTGATCCAGTGGACAGGTCAAGGCCGTATGCCAACAGTATTTAAGAACGAAGTCAATAAAGGCCGTTCTATGGATGATTTCTTAATCTAATCCAATACCGTAATGGTAATGACAATAGCCATTCGCTATTATCATTGAGTAACATAAAAAAGCTCGCGCCCTGCGAGCTTTTTTATGCCTATCCCACCCCGCCCATTGTCATTCAAGTAAATGCTTAAATTGCGTTACAATTCATCTTTAGTATTTACATCTACTTTAGGTTACTCTTTATTCACCCTCCGTCTAAGTGAATAAAAAATGCAGATAAACAATAAGATAATAATAAGCTGCGGCATAATAAGTAGTTTTGTATCTCAACCCATTTTTGCCGAGGCCAATCCCATCCCCCCCGTCAATAAGTTAACTGCATTGACCAATGCAGAATTAATTCTTGCACCGGGGAAACGACTCTCAAATGCCACATTATTAGTTGAAAACAATCGGATCAAAGCCATTATTGACCAAGGTGATATCCCCGCGGCAGCACTAAAAGTCGATCTCAGTGGTTATACTATTTATCCCGGTTTTATCGATCCTTTTACCGATTATGCTATCGAGTTTGAATATCCCAAATTGCAGCTCACTCGTCCGGTATATGATATTAAGCGTATTGGCGGGAATGCTGAAAATGGTGCAATTCACGCTGAAAAAGAATGGTTTAATTACATTTACCCCAATAAAGAACGCGCACGAGATTGGATCAATAACGGCTTTACCAGTGTACAAAGTAGTAAACTCGATGGTATTTTCCGAGGCACGGGTGTCAGTCTTTCACTCGCGGACAAAACTGCCAACGAGGTAATTTATAGGGCGCACAGCCAACCTTTTATGGCCTTCGATAAAGGTACGTCAGAACAAGACTATCCCAATTCCCTCATGGGTAGCATCGCGCTTATCAGGCAAACCTTTGCTGATGCTAACTGGTATAACCAAAATAAGCACAAATCGGTTAATAGTTCAGCTACACCTCAAATTGAATTTAATATTGCCTTCGAACGTTTAGATAACTTAGCCGAGAAACCAATCGTATTTGAAACAAAAAATCTGAACGATTTATTGCGTGCAGCTAACCTACTCAAAGAACATAAGCAGCCCGCCAACTTACTCGCAAGTGGCCAAGAGTATGCTCGGATCAACGAATTAAAGGCTCTGAATTATCCTTTAATTCTTCCTCTTAATTACCCACAAGCACCCGATGTGGGTACCGATGATGCCGATCGCGAAGTCTCCCTTGCAGAACTCAGGCAATGGGAGCGCGCGCCCACAAACCCTGCCGCAGTAGCAAATGCAGGTATCCCCTTTGCGTTTACCCAATTTGGCATTAAGACCGAGGCGTTTTGGCCACGCCTTCGTCAAGCGATTGCGCAAGGACTCAGCGAAGATAAAGCCCTCGCGGCCCTCACCACTCAAGCTGCTGAAATGGCAGGAACCGCTGACTTGACCGGAAAACTTGCTCCGGGCTATATGGCGGACTTTGTCATTACTAAGGGCAATATTTTTAAAGACGGACAAATTTACAGTGTCTGGCTACAGGGACAAGAACAAGCCATCCGCTCACTTTCACAAGCCAAGATGTTGGGTGACTATCAGCTGACGTTGAATAATTTAACTTTAGATTTGAACCTTGAAGAAGCAGACAAAGCAGGCAAAACCACTTTGCAAGGAAATCTGAGCAGTGGCGAGAAGAGTATTCCACTCTCCAACCTCAAGCTTGAAGACGACGGCCGCGTCAGCTTTAACGCCAATTTAACTGATGCAGGCATTCATGGGATCAGCCGTTTTACCCTCTGGTTTGCCAAAGACGGCATTCAAGGCCGGATGGTAGACGCCCAAAGTCGTAGCATTAATGTTGCTGGTATTGCCCTTACGCCTCTGCCAAAGACGGAGCAAGTAAGCACGCCTAAAGCCGATGCATCGCAAACCTTAGTCAGTCAACTGACCTACCCTAACGTCGCCTATGGTTTAAGTGAGGCGCCCAAAGCCGAGAAACTCCATATTAAAAATGCCACCCTGTGGACCTCAGATAAACAAGGTATCTTGGAACATGCGGATCTGCTAATGGCCAATGGCAAGATTGAAAAAATCGGCCAGCAACTCAACACGCCTTCTGGATATCAAGTCCTCGATGCAACGGGCAAGCACTTAACAGCGGGTATTGTCGATGAGCATTCCCATATTGCCATCAACGGCGGCACCAACGAAGGCACCGACGCAGTCACCTCTGAAGTGCGGATTGGCGATGTGATTAATCCTGAAGATGTCTCCATCTATCGCGCACTCGCGGGCGGTGTGACCAGCGCACAATTACTCCATGGCAGCGCTAATCCTATTGGTGGCCAATCCCAGTTAATAAAAATGAAGTGGGGAGAAAGCGCAGAACAGCTAAAGTTTGCCAATGCCCCTGCCAGTATCAAATTCGCCCTTGGCGAAAACGTTAAACAGAGTAACTGGGGCGAAAAGTTTGTGCAGCGCTTCCCGCAGACGCGCATGGGGGTAAAAGCCTTATTTGAAGAAACCTTCGATGCAGCACTCGCCTATGAGAATGCACTGAAGGATTATGATGATTTACGCAGCAGTGAGAAGAAGAAAACCCTCGCACCGCGCCCAAGTTATCGCCTGCAGGCGGTGGCCGAAGTGCTTAAGCAACAGCGCGATGTGCATATTCACTCTTATGTACAGTCGGAAATTTTAATGTTCCTGCGCTTAGCCGAAGCCTACCACTTTAAAGTGCAAACCTTTACCCATGTGCTTGAAGGTTACAAGGTTGCCAGTGAACTGGCTGCCCATGGTGCGGGCGCCTCGACCTTTGCCGATTGGTGGGCTTATAAGTTCGAGGTTTATGATGCGATCCCGCAAAACGCGTGCCTAATGCAAAAACAAGGTGTGTTGACGAGTATCAATTCCGATGACTACGAAATGCAGCGCAGACTCAACCAAGAAGCAGCTAAGTCAATGATGTATTGCGGTATGTCAAAGGAAGATGCCTGGAATATGGTGACCATCAACCCAGCGAAACAGCTCAGAGTCGATGAGTATATTGGCTCACTCACCCCAGGCAAAATGGCCGATATTGTGCTTTGGAACGCCGAGCCGCTGTCGATTTATGCCAAAGTGACCCAGGCTTGGGTTGAAGGCAAACGCTACTTCGATCGCGACCAAGACCAGCTTGCCCAGCAGCAAGTAGTGGCTGAGCGTGCCGCTCTTATCCAAAAAATTCTCAGTAGTGATGATAACGCTAAGGCGGGTGAAAAAGTTACACCGCTTAACGAGCCACAATGGCACTGCGATACCCATTATCAGGCTTGGGGCCAACATCATCAGGGAGCAAAATAATGAAGCACTTACCCACAACCTTGCTGCTGTCGACACTGGCCATCACCTTGTCCGTGCAGGCACATAATCTCATCCCTACGCCTAAACAAACTCACGGTGTGTTGATTAAAAACGCCACTGTGCATACGGTCAGCCAAGGGGTACTAACCAATACCGATGTGTTAATCGAAAACGGCAAAATCAGTGCGCTAGGACCACAGTTACACGTCAACGGGGCTGATGGTAAAGCACAGGTTATCGATGCCACGGGCAAACACTTATATCCCGGCCTTATTGCACTGGATACCAGTCTTGGCTTAGTGGAAATCGAGATGGTTCGCCCGACCGTAGATAACGCTGAAGTCGGTGACTTTAACCCGCAAATTACTGCAGCAACGGCTTACAACCCGGATTCGGAGCTGCTGCCAACCATTCGCTATAATGGCATCACTCACGCACAAATCGTCCCTAGTGGTGACGGACTCGCGGGCCAATCGGTGGTCGTCGATCTCGATGCGTGGACCATTGAAGATGCATTGCACCCCAGTGAAGGCCAATTTCATGTTTACTGGCCACAGATAAAACGCATGCCAGAGGATGAAAAAGGAAAAGCCAAAGCGATTGAAAAAAATCAGCAGGCTATTGATAAGCTAATCAACGCCTTTGAGGACGGTTACCGCTATTTCTTAAGTCAAAATGCACAGGATACGGACAACACGCCCAATCTGCGTTGGCAGGCCATGTTGCCACTGTACCAAGGTAAAGCGACGCTATTTGCCCACGCAGACAGTGTTAACCAAATCGAGCAAGTGATTGCCCTGACTAAAAAATATCAATTTAAATTGGTCATTGTTGGTGGTTATGATGCATGGCGACTGGCCTCAAGCTTAAGGGAAGTGAATGCCAGTGTGATTTACCCGCACACCCTAAGCCTACCTAAACGCACAGATGAACCGGTAGATTTACCGTTTAAAATCCCTTCGTTGCTAGCAAATGCCGGCATTCCCTATGCCCTTGGTTTTTCATCGGATTGGAACAGTCGTAACCTACCCTATGCCGCAGGTTACAGCGCAGCTTATGGCGTTAGGGCAGAGCAAGCGTTGAAATCTGTCACGTTAGATGCTGCAAAGCTGTTAGGGATTAACGATTTAGGCGCTATCGAAGTAGGCTATCAGGGCAGCGTTGTGCTGAGTGACGGAGATATCCTCGACCCCATGAGTAACAAAATTGATGCGATCTGGATTGAAGGAAGACAAATAGATCTGAATAATCGCCACCAGCAGCTTTATCAAAAGTATCTTAAGCGATAGAATTTACTGAGATAAATCGCACAGCACCGCGCAGTCCATGGGACTGCGCTTCTTTACCCTTAATCTCAGGTCAAACCATGAAAATCATCCTCTCAAGTGCATTAGTGCTCCTGCTTAGCGCCTGTGCCAGCGACTACAGTTTTAATAGCAATTTAGACGGTGAGGCGATTAGTGACTACTTCAAGGCGGGCGATGTTACGCTATTTGAAGGTGATAGTTTGCCTAAAGGCCACTACGAGTTGAAAGGCTTAGTGCAAGGAGAATCTTGCCAAGCGGATGTAAATGGCGTGCCAGCATCCTTAAGCGAAGCGAGAACCGAAGCCCGCCGCGCTGCGGCTGATAAAGGTGCTAATGGTATCATCATCAAACAATGTGTGATGATGGAAGAAGCTGCGCAAGGCTGTATCAGCCGCGCGTTATGTGTCGGTCAAGCGATTAAAATGGCCACCGCCGACTAGTTCATCGCGTGTATTATACTGCACGCCATTCTTGTTGTACTTTACAACCTAAGCCATCTGAGTTTGGGTTGTTGCTCCTTCCTTTAGGTGTTTTTTGCATGACATTTACCAACCAAATTACCGCTGTGGCCACCTGCCGTACCCCCTACAAACAAAAATTTGGCATTCCAAGGCAACCTGGTTTGGTGGAAGCACGCGGTTATGTTGAGCTGGAAGGCCATATCAATCATCTCGACGCCGTGCGTGGCATCGAGCAATATTCCCACCTTTGGCTGCTGTTTTGTTTCCATGAAAATCTCGCCCAAGGCTGGAAAACCACAGTTCGCCCACCGCGTTTAGGCGGTAATGAAAAACTCGGTGTATTCGCAACCCGCTCGACTTTTCGCCCAAACGGCATTGGCCAATCCGTGGTAAAACTCCACCGAGTGGTGCAACGTAAAGGCAAAGTATGCCTGGAGATTTCAGGCATGGATCTTGTCGATGGCACGCCGATTATCGATATAAAGCCCTATATTCCCTTCTCAGATTCGATTGAAGGTGCCGTCGGCGGTATCGCTCAAGAAGCGCCTAAGCTGATTAGCGTGGTTTTTTCCGAGCTCGCGGCAACGCAGATTAACGCCTATAGCAAACAGGACGCTTATACTGATTTGGCCGAACTTATCCGCGGCGTACTCGGACAAGACCCTCGCCCTGCCTATAAAAAAGCCAAGGATGATCCCAAGCTATATCAAGTGGCTTTGTATGACTTAGATATCTTTTGGCGGATGGCGGTTGATGAGGATGATCGGGAATATATTCAAGTGCTCGAACTCAAACCGGGGAAATGTGGCTAAATGCAGACGCTAAACACAACCGCATTGCCTGATTATCAGAGCCAACACAAAAAGCGTCTGTCTTGGATGCCCTGGCTGTATTTTTCACTCAAAGAAAAACACTTAGTCTGGGCTAAACCTTGGCAGGATGAAATTCAAACCAACCTTTGCGCCCTCGAAACCGTCACCATTGGTGATAACTGTTTTATCGCCCCCGAGGCACAATTATTTGCCGAGCCCAATCGCGATATCAAGATAGGTAATCATTGCATGATTGCCGCCGAATGTTTTTTACATGGCCCTATTACCCTTGGTAACGAAGTCGCCATCAATCATGGCTGCTCCTTCGATGGCGGTCGAGTGGGGATTCAAATTGGCTCCCAAACTCGCATTGCTAATCATGTCACTATCTATGCCTTTAATCATGGCATGGCGCCCGATACGCCCATTTATCAACAAGCCTCTCACTCTAAAGGCGTCGTGATAGGTAAAGATGTTTGGATTGGCGCACAGGCCGGGATAGTTGATGGTGTCACCATTGGCGACCATGCGGTGATTGGCATGGGCTGTATTGTCACCAAAGATGTCCCCGCATGGGCTATCGTCGCCGGTAATCCTGCACGGGTGATTGGCGATCGGCGAAATAAGTAAGCAGCGACGAGAATCTAGATACGAGCAATGACGAAGTCGCACCCTAACGGCGCAGCGCTTATCTTTGCTTTATCGGTTATCCAGCATCAAAAATGCTATTTGTCTCCCAGCTAGTTGAATTTAACCTAAATCCATAGGTGACATCATCAAAGCAGGTGATAAAATGGCGCCCATTCAACTCAAATTTGGACATCGGTAATGCGCGTTAGCAAATACCTACTTTCTACTCAAAAAGAAACACCTGCGAATGCAGAAGTCATCAGCCATCAATTAATGCTACGGGCGGGTATGATCCGCCGTAACGCTTCAGGCCTATACAGCTATCTGCCCACGGGCCTGCGTGTATTACGTAAAGTCGAAGCGATTGTTCGTGAAGAAATGAACAAAGCGGGCGCGATTGAAATCCTAATGCCTATGGTGCAACCGGCTGATTTATGGGTAGAAACGGGTCGCTGGGACAAGTTTGGTCCTGAACTACTGCGTTTTAAAGACCGTCATAGCCGTGACTTCGTTCTGGGACCAACCCACGAAGAAGTGATCACCGACTTAATCCGTAAAGAAGTCAGCTCTTACAAACAATTACCGCTGAATCTTTATCAAATTCAAACTAAATTCCGCGACGAAGTTCGCCCACGTTTTGGCGTGATGCGTTCTCGCGAGTTCCTGATGAAAGATGCTTATTCTTTCCATCTTGATGTGGATACCATGAATGAAACCTATGAGGCGATGTATCAAGCCTATAGCAACATTCTGTCGCGCATGGGCTTAGCCTTCCGCCCAGTTTTAGCGGACACCGGTTCTATCGGTGGCAGCATGTCACACGAGTTCCATGTATTAGCGCAAAGCGGTGAAGACTTAATCGCCTACTCTACGGGTAGCGATTATGCCGCTAACATCGAGAAAGCCGAATCGCCAATGCCAACCGAAACGCGCGGCGCGGCGACTGAAGCATTACGTTTAGTCGATACCCCAAATGCGAAAACCATTGCTGAGTTAGTTGAGCAATTCGGTTTGGATATCACTAAAACAGTGAAAACCTTGATTGTGAAAGGTGCGACTGAAGCGGCGCCACTGGTTGCGCTGATTGTACGTGGTGACCACGAGCTAAATGAAATCAAGGCAGATAAATTAGATTTAGTGGCATCACCATTAGAATTTGCCCCAGAAGCCCTGATCCGTGACGCCATTGGCGCAGGTCCAGGCTCATTAGGCCCTGTCGGCCTGAATATGCCGATCATCATCGACCACAGTGTTAGCGTGATGAGCGATTTTGCTGCCGGCGCAAACGTGGATGATAAACACTACTTTGGCATCAACTGGGAGCGCGATCTGCCACTGGCACAAGCGGCCGATATCCGTAACGTGGTTGAAGGCGAGCCAACACCGGATGGTTTAGGTACCTATGCCATGGCTCGTGGTATCGAAGTGGGTCATATCTTCCAACTCGGCACTAACTACTCTAAATCCATGAACGCGACTGTTCTCGATGAGAACGGTAAGTCACAGGTGCTGCTGATGGGTTGTTACGGTGTTGGCGTGAGCCGTATCGTGGCAGCTGCGATTGAGCAAAACTTTGATGACCGTGGCATTGTATGGCCAGAAGCGATTGCACCATTCAGTGTGGGCATTCTGCCAATGAATATGCACAAGTCGCACCGCGTCACCGATATCGCCGAGCAGTTATACAAAGACTTAAGTGCTGCGGGTATCGATGTCCTGTTGGATGACCGTAAAGAGCGTCCAGGTGTAATGTTCGCGGATATGGAACTGATTGGTATTCCACACACAGTGGTGATTGGTGATCGCAATATCGACGCGGGTGTATTTGAATACAAAAACCGCCGCACCGGTGAAAAACAAGACGTGCCATTCGACCAAATCGTCGATTTCTTAAAGAATCTGCAAGCTTAAGCACTGTCTTTTGCGCTGAATACACATTCGCCAGTGTGAGTTAATGGCTTACCATTAACCTCTCAATACAGCAACGCACTTAGGTTTAACTTAAGTGCGTTTTTTATTTCCCGTCTGTTGACGGCAAACATGCTCTCAAGTGCTTGCCTTTGCCTCTTCTCATCAAAAACTAAAGAAATGTCATTAAGATAACTCCTCAGACTTGCTTTTTTAGACAAGGCATTGCTTTAATAAAATCATAATAACAAGTCGTTGAGTATTAAGATTGCCAACATCAACAGCATTAGTTCTCGGTGGCGGTGGCGCTCGTGCCGCCTATCAAGTGGGAGTGTTAAAAGCACTGGTCCAGCTTTATCCTCGCAACCATGGCATTCCCTTCAAAATCATATGTGGCACTTCCGCTGGTGCCATTAATGGTACTTCAATCGCCACCCATGCCTCATGTTTTCATTTAGGTGTCAAAAAACTCGAATGGGTATGGCGTCATTTTGAAACTAGAAAAGTGTACCGAGCCACTCTTCCTGGCGTGTTAAAGCACCTCTCAAAAATGGCGCTAAAGGGCTTACAGGACGATAAGGTTAATACAGATGCTGGCAGCCTGCTCGATAATGAACCTTTACGGCACTTATTGAATGAACTTATTGATTTTAAAAGAATTGATCGCAATATCCGCAACGGCGCTTTAACCGCTCTGAGTGTCGATACCTCCTGCTATAACAACTCGCGTTCGGTGACGTTTTTTCAAGCGGCACGGGATATTGAAAACTGGACCCGCGCCAGACGCAGCGGTGAGCGGCGCATGTTAAATACCGAGCACTTGTTAGCAAGCTCAGCCATTCCCATGGTGTTCCCGTCAATTAAACTTAATCAAGCTTATTATGGTGACGGCTCAGTCCACCAGCTCGCGCCGCTTTCAAGTCCAATCCATTTGGGGGCTAATAAGCTATTAGTGATAAACCTAGACAGTCCCCATAAGCATTTTCCGATGGAGCTAGAATATCATCCGAAGACAGCGACCATCGCGGGTCATCTGTTGGATACCATCTTTTCTGATACCTTAAATAGTGATTTAGAGCGCCTAGAGCGCATAAATCATACGCTTTCCCTTATTCCAGAAGAAAGCCGTGCGCAACTAGCATTACACCCCATAAAAACCTTAGTGATAAAACCCAGTGAAGATTTAAGTAAAATCGCCGCCCGCTTCTATGACGATATGCCTTGGGCAATTAAAACCTTACTGGGATTTTTTGGTATCGATAGGCAGTCTGACTCAAGTATTGTGTCTTATCTCTTGTTTGAAAAATCCTATACCAGCGCACTTATCGATTTAGGTTATAAAGACGGCATGGCGCACCTTGACGAATTGAAAGCATTTTTCAATTTAGCCTAATGCGATGACTCATAATAAAAAGGCTGAGTAAAATCGAATTGAAGCCCGCATCTTGCCGTGTTATAAATTAAGCGATGACATAATTCCTTAACCAAGATATGCGAAACTCATTAAAAATTAAGGATTATTCAGTAGCAGCTAAGCAGTAAATCAGTCTAAAGTCTGAATGACAGAATAGATTTAACATTGATCATTTAAGTTGAATCACCTATCATGCTGTACTAGATTAGCTAAAAATTAGGTTAATTTTTTCTAAAAGGGAATCACGATGAAAAAAACTTCATTAGCACTTATTGCTGCTATTTCAATGTTAGGTTCAGTTGCGGCTAATGCAAATAACACTGGTACAGCTACTGGTGGCACAACTGCCGGTGGCGCTACTGGTACTATCGTTGCTGGTGGTATTGCAGCTGGTGCAGTTGTAACTGGTGTTTTAGTTGCAGCAAATGGCTCAGATGGCAACCCAATCACCACCACAAATACAAATACCACCACTAACTCTAACTAATTGATTGGTTAGTGTGTGTAAATAACCGCCTTTTGGCGGTTGTTTTTTTTGGGGCATTTAGACGCCTAAAGCAAAATAGTGAAAGCTTGAAATCACGACATCATATATTTACATTGGTTACCTACTATTATTGAGAATAAGCAACTCGGATGCGTATATATAAAAGAATTTTCCCCATTATTGCCATTTCGGCAGTTATCGTAGGGCTATCGGGCTGCAGTCAACGAATTAGCGCATTAAACGATACCGCAAAACTAGCCTTTTTGGGGAGTGACGATGTGGTTCTCTCCCCTGAGCAAGTATCATCAAATCCGTATGCCAGCATCTATGTGAAACTTGAAGATACGGCTCAGGCATTTGTGGTTTTAGCCTTTGCAGAGCCTAAAATCAGCCTATCTTCAGTAAAAAACTCGCCCGAAGCACTCGAACTTAAGTGGTTATCTGCAGATAAAGGCATGTTGATTACGGTTAACGGCCGTTTAGTCAAAACCCATAATCTGCTTGCAGGTAACTTAAGTGCTGTTGAAAGTAATGAGCCAGATCCACTGTTATTAGGATTGCATTTAAGCAATACCCCCAAAACCTGGACTCGAACCCTCGATTGGCAACCTGGTTATCATTATGGCTACAAAGCAACATCAGAATTTAAATTGATTGGTGACGAAAATATTCTAATCAATGGCGCTCCCACACAAGCTTTGCATTTTAGTGAAAACGTCTCTGTGGATGCACTCAATATCCAATATCAAAATGAGTTTTGGCTAGATCCACAAACAGGCAACGTTATTAAAAGCCATCAGAAAATTGCGCCCAATCTGCCGTTTATTGATATCACCTTACTGAAGCCTTTTGCTGCTTAGTGGAGCCATAATGAGATCTTATATCACCCCGTTGGCACTGCTAGTAGGTTCACTGTTTTTACCCGCTGTAGAAGCCAATACCCAACTTGCTGTCAGTACCACTGCGTCTAACACGCCGCAGCTACACATTACCTATCCCTCAGCCATTCGAGTTGGACAAGCAGTTCAGGATGGGTTAACCCAGCTTCCTCTTTATAATCAGCCAACAAAAAATGAGGCTGTGGCAATTTATTGGCTAGGTGCGGCACTTTTAGATATAAAAAATACTGCAGCATTAGAGACCACTCGTCAGCAAGTATTGCAGCAATTGGCTACGATGGGTGAGCAAATCGATAATGGTAACTACATTGCAAAACTGAGCAAGCTTGCTCAGTTTTTACGCAACATCAAACTTGGTCAACGGATTAATCAACCATTAGATCTCGATTTAATCCGTATCACCGATGCTTATAATCCACTTATCGATGGTGATTTTTTACTCGTATTACCCCCTCGCCCAACTACGGTCACTGTCGTTGGCGCGGTCGCGCAAATCGGTGAACAAGCATGGCAATCGCGGGCCAGCAGTAAAGATTACCTAAAGCATGCGGGTTTACTCGAGAACGCAGAAACCAGCTTTGTTTGGATTATTCAACCCGATGGCAACGCAATTAGACAACCTATCGCCTATTGGAATTACCAAGCACAGGATATCGCCCCTGGTGCAACACTTTTTGTTGAGTTTTCAAGCCTATTTGATGGCTACGCCAATTTAAATGAAAACATCATTGAATTACTCAAGAATCGGACTCTGTAATGAAAAAGCCTAGCCATTCCATCCATACCTTAGGCCGTTTATCTGCGCTTTCGCTGGCACTCTTGCCACTGTTACATGCCTCCGCTGATGAATTTGCTTATCCAACGCTGTTACCTTCGCAATCGGATTTTGGCGGTGTTGGCTTAATGCAAATGCCCACTGGCCGCATGACCGCTGAGGGTGAATTTAATTTTTCGACCACATATAACGATGAATATCAACACTATACTGCATCAGTGCAATTGTTTCCTTGGTTTGAAACCACAGTACGATACACCTTAGTGCACGATCTATTATATAGCGATGATCCTAGTTTTAGCGGTAACACTAAATACACGGATAAAGGAATAGACTTTAAATTTAGACTGCTTGAAGAGAGCAATTGGCTACCAGAAACATCTATCGGTGTACGTGACTTTGGCGGCACAGGATTATTTGATGGCGAATTTATTGCCGCCACAAAAAGAGTCGGCCCATTAGATTTTACGCTGGGTATTGGCTGGGGCTATATCGGAAATAGCGGTAACTTAACCTCGGATAAAAAAGATCTTAACGATAACTGTGACCGAGATACCTCCTTTGGAGGTAAAGGTGGTGAAGTCGATTATCAGCGTTGGTTTAAAGGCTGTGCAGCACTCTTTGGCGGTGTGGAATACCAAACTCCTTGGGATCCACTTAGGGTAAAAGTGGAATATGACGCTAACGATTACGAGTCTGATTTTCCCGTCGTTGCCCCCAACGGCATAAGCATGACTCAGGACAGCAAGTTTAACTACGGCTTACTGTATCGTTTTGGTAACTGGGGAGATCTGCATTTAAGCTATGAGCGCGGTAATACTTGGACGCTCGGCTTTAGCTTGCAGACGAACTTTAATACCTTAACGCAAATTAAACGCGATCCTGCTGCGGCTAAATATAAACCGCTACCCGCAGCACCTATGACCCAAGCGCAATTAGCACAGACGGAAGATACCCCATCAAGCGTAGCCTCAATTGATACTGCTTCATATCAAGAGAGCAATACGGACAGCATTCAAGCAGATACGGCCCTAAACATTGATAGCACCGTGAATACTGCATCTCTATCAACCGCAGCAACAAAAACGACTGACTGGAATAAGGTTGCGCAGGATCTGCAACGAATTGCAGGCTATAACAATGCAAAAATTTATCTTGCAGCAGATAGAATCACAGTTGTTGGTGAACAGACTAAGTTTCGCGATAGAAGCGAGGCTCACCACAGAGCAGCGACAATACTCGCCAACAATAGCGCCCTATCCCAAATTAAAGAATATCGTCTGATTGAAACCCATTACAGTCAACCGATTACAGAAACCCGTATCGATGCTGAAAAATTTGCCAAAGTGGCCAATTTTGCATATCTCAACGCAAAAGTGAGTGATGCAAGCCAAGTCAGTGTACCGAGTGCCCCCCAAGGCACTCTCGTGACCCAAACAAACACAGACTGGCTAGACAAACTGGGATTTGATGTTTCTCCCACTATGGTGCAATCCTTCGGAGGCTCTGAAGGCTTCTATATGTTTAATATTGGAGTAACGGGTAGCGCAAATTATAAGTTTACCGATAACTTTGAATTTGGCGGTTCTCTTTACCTCAACTTATACGATAACTACGATAAGTTTTTATACGATGTGCCACCAGATGGTACTGACTTAAAACGGGTTCGCACCCTCGTTCGCCAGTATATTCATGATAATCCGGTTAGAGTGAATAACCTGCAACTGACTTGGATGGATAATTTAACCGATAATATTTCTTACCAAGCCTATGGTGGCTATTTAGAAATGATGTATGGCGGCGTGGGTGGCGAGGTTCTTTACCGTCCTCTAAACAGCCAATGGGCTTTTGGTGTTGATGTGAATTACGTTAAGCAACGCGACCCCGATAGCATGCTCGGCTTCTTTGCGGAAGAAAATCAATTTGACCCGCTCATTAACCCCTTCTATCGAGTACAAACGGGCAGTGTAACTGGGCATGCTTCAGTCTATTACCAACCCGATTGGTTCCCCAATACCTTGCTCAGGATAAGTGCAGGCCAATATCTAGCCGAAGATAAAGGTGTGACCATAGATTTCTCGAAACAATTCGATAGTGGTGTGATTGTGGGCGCCTTTGCGACTAAAACCAACCTGTCGGCAGAAGAATATGGTGAGGGTAGCTTTACTAAAGGCTTCTACGTGTCAGTACCATTTGATTTAATGACCATTAAATCAACCCATAGTCGGGCGACAATCAGTTGGATGCCTCTTACTCGCGATGGTGGCCAAACATTAGGGCGCAAGTACAGCCTTTATGACGTAATGGATGCAAGAGATCCTTGGTTCACTCGCCCCAGCACTGAAAATAAGCCTGTAAAATAATTGAAACCGCCGTTAGCGTTTAGACGCTAACGGCGGCATTGGCATCTCTTGCGGAAAGAATGGGTGTGTTATTTAACAGTGGCCACTCAATCGTAAACTCGGCACTATTCCAAGCAAGTACATATTCATCATCCGGCGCATAATAATCGCTGCAACGATACAACACATCTGCATACTCACTTAACACATAAAACCCGTGGGCAAACCCTGGGGGGATCCACATTTGCAAATGATTATCCGCAGAAAGAATCCTGCCAACCCATTTGCCATAGGTCGCGGATTGTGGCCGAATATCGACGGCAACATCAAAAATACTGCCAGCACACACTCGGACTAATTTGCCCTGCGGATATTGTTGCTGGTAATGCAATCCACGCAATACATGCTGCTGCGAGCGACTATAGTTATCTTGCACTAACGCTGGCGCTTCAAATCCGCGACTCAGCAAGCACTCAGTAAAATACGCTTGCCGAAAGGTTTCCATAAAAAAGCCACGCTCATCGCCAAATACCTTAGGTTCAAAGACTAGTACTTCAGCCAGCTCGGTTTCAACGCACTTCATTAAACACCTGTTTATGTAATAAGCCTAAAAGATACTCACCGTAGCCACTTTTAAGTAAAGGTTGAGCTAAGGCAGCTAGCTGCGAGGCATTAATCCAGCCACAATGGAATGCCACTTCCTCCGGGCAATTCACTTTCAAGCCCTGTCGTTTCTCAATAGCGGCAATAAATTGGGTCGCTTCAGCCATCGCATCGGGCGTGCCTGTATCTAGCCAAGCGGTCCCCCGCCCCATGATTTCAACCTGCAACTCCCCAAGCAGCAGATACTGATTGATCACATCCACAATTTCTAGCTCACCTCGCGCAGAGGGAGCAACCGTTTTAGCCAGTTGACTGGCTCTATGATCAAAGAAATATAAACCGGGAATGGCATAGGAAGACCGTGCTGCGCGCGGTTTCTCTTCAATGGAAATGGCTTTACCATTAGCATCAAACTCAACGACGCCATAAGCATTAGGATTCGCCACATGATAGCCAAATACGGTGGCGCCAACGGCTAACTGGGTCGCCTTTTGTAAGTTTGTGTTAAGTTGCTGGCCATAAAATAAGTTATCGCCAAGAATTAACGCACAGGAGTGGCCAGCAAGAAAGGGTTCAGCGATGATAAGGGCCTCAGCTAATCCCCTTGGTGAAGGCTGTACAGCATATTCAAGCTGGATCCCCCAACGCTGACCATTACCCAGTAATGCCTTAAAAAGTGGCAAATCATTAGGAGTACAAATAATCAAAATGTCTCTAATGCCCGTCTGCATCAGAGTCACCAATGGGTAATAGATCATTGGCTTATCGTAGATAGGCAATAATTGCTTACACACAACCTGCGTCATCGGATAAAGGCGAGAGCCTGTACCACCCGCCAATAGAATGCCTTTTCTCATTGATATATCGAGGATTAGTGGATTGAATTAAGGCACAGATAGTAGCATATAAATACAAGCTAAGCGCAGCGCGGCCAATGGCTTACGAGAAAAGGCAGAACGTTGCTATGCGACTTCTAGGCTTATAGGTTCTAGATTCCGCTTTATTTCTCAGGAAGTTGTATGTCGACTTTTACGCCTTGGTTAGGCGAAGAGGTCAGAATAATACTGCCATGGAGCTTTTGGGTAACCAAATTGTAGATAATTGACATTCCTAAGCCTGTGCCGCCATCTTTACGAGCGGTGGTAAAAAAAGGCTCAAAGGCTTTCATCTTGACCTCATCAGTCATGCCGACACCATTATCTTGATAACTCATGCAAACGTTCGAGCCTTGCTGTTCAACTCGGATAGTAATTTGTTTATCACCAGCAAAATTGTCAGGAAACCCATGCCGAAAGCTATTGGCAACTAGATTGGTAAAAATTTGCGCTATTGCCCCAGGGTAAGACTCGATGAAAATTTGGTCATCAAGGTCAACGGTTAAGGTGATATTCTTCTTACGCATTAATGGCCTTAATGAGCTAAAAATCTGGAAAAGATAAGCCTTTAAATTAAATCGCTCACGTTCAAGTACCGACTGATCCGCCGCGGTCCGCTTAAAGTTGTGGACTAACTCCGCTGCTCGCGCCAAATTTCGCTCTATCAGTCCCAAACCATCTTGCATCGTATTGATAAAGTTTAAAAACTTATCTTCGTCGAGTTCATTTTGCTCAAATGTACTTTTTAGCAATGCGACCTCATCTAAACAATGAGTTACGGAAGTAACAGCAATCCCCAAAGGCGTATTGACCTCATGGGCAACCCCTGCCACTAAGCTCCCTAAAGCCGCCATTTTCTCATTTTCAATCAAATGATGTTGTGTCGAACGTAAATCCGCCAATGCGGTTTCCAATTCTTGAGTTCTTAATTCAACTTGCGCTTCCAAATCCGCATTAATGACTTTTAATTGCTGCTGATAATCTAAAATTTCCTTTGCACTCATTGCCCGACCAAATAAATCGGCCAAGGCGGAAGCAAAGGCTTTTTCATCGCGGGTCCATTCTCTTGGCTCACCTTGATGTTCAGAGCAAATAATGCCCACCATCTTACCGCGATGACGGATAGTGCTATCTAATATGGAGGTAATACCATTAGGCACTAAGTAAACCTTTACAAACTCATGGGTTGCTCTATCGGTTTGAGCCTGATTAGCCACTATCGCTCTTTCATTATCTAATAAACTGAAATAATAAGGATAATCAGCACGCGTTAAGACAAAAGCTTCTTGTCTTTGCATTTTATCGAGCAGGTAAAAGCAGTGCATACTTTGATGATCTTCAGTCCATAACCAAATACTGGCACGGCTGATGTTTAAGCCTTGGCACACTGAAGCAACAATGAGTTGCGATGCCTCAGCTAAATCGCCACCATCAATAATTGAGGAGCGACTCACGTCAAATAAAATCCTATCTAACATCCGCGTCATAATGATGGAGTTCTCCGCGTGGCTTCACCAGACATTGAAATCTGACAATAGCTTCAGTGGCCAATGCTTATGCAAGAGTCTTAAGTACTAACCTTAAAGTGATAGTCTTTAGTATAGATTCTATCTGCAAACTCACTAGGTAGATTACTCTACAGAATAGCATTTCAGCGCTTCTCACTCCCCCGGCTCAACTGCGATCGCGCCATATTATCGGATTTAACACTATAGCAATGAAGCCGTAAGCGCCGCTGAAATTAAGCTCCCAAATGCCATATCGAGCATAGCCTTAATGCCTTTAATATGACCCCTTACCATAGTAAATAAGTTTGGTGCCATCGTAGATGGCGGTTATCATCCCTAATATCAATAAATCAGAGGCTTGAGATGAATATGCAACGTCCACTCTTTACTATCGCCTTAGTCGCAATAATGGCAACTGCTTGCAGCGATCCGCAACATGCAACAGATCAAAACTCCACAGCCAATACAGAAACTCAAAAGACCATCCCCCTTGGCGATACCAGCCAAAATGCACTCGATTGGCCAGGCACGTATGAAGGTGTTTTACCCTGTGCGAGTTGCGAAGGTATTCAAACCACGCTAACGCTACTGGCAGATAACCGCTTTGAATTAAAAAGTATTTATTTGGGCAAAGATGAGAGCATCTTCAAGGTGGCAGGAAAATTTGACTGGGATGGCAAGGGCTCAAAAATTACTTTATCCGATGGCAGTAAATACCTCGTCGGTGAAAACCAGCTATTTATGCTAGATAACGAAGGCAACAGGCTCAGCGGCGAACTGGCTGAGCACTATATGTTGAAAAAGAAAGGGATGTAAAAAGAACATTGCAGCGTGACAGTGAGAAGTTAAGCGATTCGCTCACAGTAAAATCGTTGACAGAACGTTCTGCTTACCGATAACGGTAAAAGAAAAATGATTCGCTTACCGTCGGTGATAAGCAATTTCGTAAACCTTGAGCCACGCAGTGACGTTCCATTGCTGCTAGCGGCGTCCGTAGAGTTAGAGCGCTGCGATTCTCGATCTAGAGCAAGCTTGTCAGCGTCCTATCTTCTCGCGTCGGCGCCACCCAAATTGAAAAGAGTAACCAACACGTGAACTCTAATATCCAAATTATCCGTTATGAAGAATGCGAATCGAGCCTATGGAAAAATGGCGGTGGCAGTACTAAACAACTGTTAATATCGCCAAAGGATGCTGACCTCAGTAATTTTGATTTTAGGATCAGCATTGCCACCATTTCGAGTGATGGACCCTTCTCACAATTTCCCAGCATAGATAGACAGCTGTGTATATTAGAAGGTGCAGGCGTAAAACTTAAGATGATGTCTAATGATGCGGCTGAGGCAAATGAATTAATCCTTCGCCCCAATGAGCCCGCATTTTGTTTTAGCGGCGAAACTCAGATCGAAAGCCAACTCTTAGATAAGCAAATTATCGACTTTAATGTAATGACTAAACGCGGCAAGTATCGCGCGTATATTGAATGGCCGGAGTCGTATGGCTCGTTAAGCCCAGAGTCTATAGAAACCAGCAATATTGATGATGCTCATCAAACATCGAATGTACACAATAACGAGTTGCAACAGTGGTTATTGTGCCTTGAACCGCTGAACTTAGTTTACCAAGGCCAAATTATTCAACTTAAGCGTTATGATATGGTGCAATGCCTACGAGGCCAGAATTTAAAAGCGCAGCCGTCAAAAATGCAGCGATTAGAAGAAATTGAAACTTCCGATGCAACCTCTTCAGACGCTGAACGACCAATACTTAAGCACACACATATAGAAAACCCGTCCCTACTAAACCATAAACAATGTCAGGTACTGCGTATCGTTATAGAATGCACTAAAAAGTTCTAGATTATAGATCCACACAGTCGCGTCTTCAAAACCTGAGTCCGTCCTTTTGGCTCCGCCTTATATGCTATATACTCACCCCGAATTCATCAAATCGAGCAATGGACCTATGCAACAACTAAATGAAAAGAAAATCATAAAGTTACTGCGAGACAACATCCCAAAGTTGCAATTAATCTACCTGTTTGGCTCTTATTCGCAGGGAACACAACACCGCAACAGCGATATCGATATCGCGGTACTCGCCGCTGACACTTTAGACAATATTGCACGCTGGGAACTTGCCCAAAAACTCGCTTCGGCGTTGGACTCAGATGTTGATCTGGTTGATTTACGCTCAGCATCCACAGTGTTATGCCAACAGGTAGTCACTCAAGGGAAGCAACTTTGGGGAACACAACAAGATGATGAACTTTTTGCCGTAAAGACCATCTCAATGTACCAACATCTACAAGCCGAAAGACAGGCAATTATTGATGATGTAATGGCCAACACCGCAGCCAAAGACCATAGGGGGAGTCACTTTGAATGACATTATTATCAATAAAATAGCCACCATCAAACGCTGTATAAAGCGCATCCAACAAGTCTATGGTGATGGAAGCCAGTTCAAACAAGACTTCACCTTGCAAGATAGCGTTATCCTCAATTTACAACGCTGCTGCGAAGCCTGTATCGACATAGCCAATCATATTAACCGCCAACAACAACTAGGCATCCCCCAAAGTAGCCGTGATAGCTTTACATTACTCGCACAAAATAACCTTATTACTCAGCCACTCGCAGATAACTTAAAGAAAATGGTCGGCCTGCGAAACATCGCAGTACATGACTACCAAGAACTCAACCTTGATATCGTTGTCCATGTTGTACAGCATCATCTTGAGGATTTTGAGCAATTTATTGATGTGATAAAAGCAGAGTGAAGATGTTGACAGAACAAGAAACGTTGAAGGTTGACGGAACGTTCGCAAGCTCACTCACAGAACGCTTCGCTTACCGTGAGAGCGAAGCCCGTTCCGTTATCCGTAAGTCACGTAGTGACATTCTGTAGCTGCTTGCGGCGTACCTAGATTCTAGAGCCACATAGTGATGTTCTAGGGTGAGCTTGCGCGAGTACTAGTCGCTCGTTATAGGATATTGCTGGTTAATAATCCACTCCACCGTCTTTCTGAGACCTGACTCAAAAGACTCTTGCGCTCTCCAACCTAATTCACGTTGAATTTTACTGGCATCAATAGCATAGCGTACATCATGGCCAGGCCGGTCAACAACATACTGAATTAAATCAGCAAAACCCGCACTACCCATTGCAAGAGATTGCGGATGAGTAGGCACTAACTCCTCTAATAAGGCGCAAATTTGCCGCACAACCGTCAAATTAGTTTGCTCACAGGAACCACCAATATTATAGGTTTGCCCAAGCTCCCCCTGAGTCGCAACTAAATAGAGCGCCTTAACGTGATCATCCACATACAACCAATCACGCACTTGCTGACCATTACCATAAATTGGCAACGGTTTACCCTGTAACGCATTGGTGACCATTAGGGGAATGAGCTTTTCAGGGTATTGAAAAGGGCCATAGTTATTGGAGCAGTTGGTCATCACTATCGGTAAAGCATAAGTTCGATGCCAAGCACGAACCAAATGATCCGCTGAAGCTTTACTTGCTGAATAAGGCGAGCTCGGATCATAAGCTGAGGTTTCACTAAACAATCCAGTTTCGGTCAGTGAACCAAAAACCTCATCGGTAGAAACATGATGAAATCTAAATAACCCTTTTCGCGTATCCGCTAATTGCTGCCAATATCGGCGCGAAGCTTCTAACAACGTATAGGTGCCCACAATGTTGGTTTGGATAAATGCAGCGGGTCCTTCAATTGAGCGATCAACATGACTTTCAGCCGCTAAATGCATTACCACATCGGGCTGATGAACCTGAAAGACTTGCTCTAATGTCGCTCCATCACAAATATCCGCCTGTATGAAATGATAGCGCTCACTATCGGCAATAGCCGCTAAAGCCTCTGGATGACTGGCATAGGTTAACTTATCGACATTGATCACGATGCACATCGTTTGCTCAATCAGCATTCGCACTAATGCCGATCCAATAAACCCTGCACCACCGGTAATGAGTATTCGCATATCGCCTATCCCAAAGTAAAAGGTTAGAAAAATAAAAGCCCCGAAAGTATACAACTTTACCAGTAGAGCGACGTGACCTTTTTAAGTATGAGGAGCAAGAGAAATATACAAGCTGTGCAGGGCGAAGCGAACACTGAGGCGAATGCGCACAATAGCTTGTGCCATTGATTGACGATAAACATCACGCTTAGATCACCCTAAGGAGTTAACGATTCAGGCATTGTTCTGAAGCAGGTCTGGGCTAGTACATTTACGTTAGTCGATAATTCACCTTTCACAACGGGGTATCAGTTGTTAATGGTTCACACTCTTACGACATATATCCGGCGTCTGTTGCGCCCTAATGAGATCCAAATTGACATATTACCCTCCTTGGCATCCACATGACCTCGAAGGCCACTTACACCGAAAATTTTATAGTCTCGCTTGAGCATACCCTTCCCGTTAGCAAAACTGCTTGGCTATGAACAATAGAAATAGACAAACGACATTACTTGTCGTCTCGCTGAATACACTATGTTCATTAATGAGAATGGACGATGAAAACTACTTAAGATGAAAATATTTTTGGATGATGAACGACTCGCTCCTACTGGCTGGCTACACGCTCGATGGCCAGATGAAGTTATCTCCTGTTTAGCCAAAGGCATGGTAACCGATATTAGCCTAGACCATGATTTAGGGGATGATGCTAGAGGTACTGGCTACGATGTGCTGCTTTGGATTGAGCAAGCTATTGTTGATACAGGCTTTAAGCCTCCGAAAATTTATGTACATACGAGTAATCCTGCAGCAAGAATAAGAATGCTTGCTGCAGTAGAACAGATCAACCGCTTAGCTGAAATGAAATCACAATGACTGTACCTACGGTTGCACCTTTACTTTTATTGTCCGGCGATCCATTTCATCTGCTTGGCCAACTTTCAGCCTTTCATAGTCTGAAGCTAATTTGTCGGCTCAAACAAATCCTGCCAGCTCACGTTGGTCGAACTGTCTCGAGTCATGCTGGCATCCCCATGATCGCAGCAGATTTTGAATTGCGGATCATCGCAGAGGCATATAATTGTTTTGAGAATTTTGATGTTGAAATCTATTTGACGTTTCAGAGAGATCGCGACGCTTGGATGCATTATCAACAGAAGGCTAACGAAATGATTAAGTTAGGTTATTCGGTGTTAGTAACGGCTGAAGTCTATAGCCACATTGACGGCTCGATATGTTTGTATGATCCACTACTCACACCAACCGATATGCCTTTTATTCAATAGGACTGACAATGAAACTGCTCCATGTTTCCGATCTGCATTTCAACCAAGTTCAAATGCTATGGGTTACCGACATTGCATCCGAAGCTGACGTTGTTTGTCTAACAGGTGACTTCATTGATAGTCGATACAACTGCCCTACACCAATCGATGAGCAAGTGGCCGTTATCTCATGCTGGTTAAAACAGTTCAATCGTCCTATTTTTGTATGCTCGGGCAATCATGACCAATTAGGTGATGAACTCAATTCAACCTGGTTAAGGGAAATTGAGGGGATCTACGCAGATCAGGCTATAGCCTCAATCAATGGGGTGATATTCGGCAGCGCGTCATATGGTACATCTGACTTCACACCATTTTCTCGATGCAATGTACTGCTTCACCACGAGCCGCCTTCAGGGCTTAGTGTCGCGAAGCAATCGGGGAGAGATTTTGGCTCAAGGGACCTAACAACGGCAATTAAATCAGGCACCTTGTCTCTTGTATGGTTACTGACAGGTCACGTTCATCAACCAGAGAAATGCGCCTCCAAATTTCGCGGGTGCAGCATTTCAAATCCTGGAGCCAACAGTAAGAGTGAAGTCCCTAATCATCATTGGATCCGTATTTAAGCGTGCCTCAATGCTCAGAAGTACGTACAAAACTGTTCCATTAAAAAACAATATATAACTCCACATTGCGATTAAAAATCATGACATCTTAGGAGAAGTTATTTTGAGTAAACCAGAGATTGATCCAAACCATATTGTCGTTTTTACTGGAGCAGGAATATCAGCGGATCAGCTAGCGACATTTACTGATGATAATGGACTGTGGTTGAAGTATCGGGTTGAAGAGGTTTCTTCTGCTCAGGCCTTAAAAGCGTACCCAGAAAAAGTTATCGATTTCTATAATTTCCGCAAACAGGAAGTGTTGTCAGCACACCCTAATCCAGCACACATTGCCATTGCCGAACTTGAAAAAAAATACCGGGTTAGTGTTGTAACCAGTAATGTGGATAATCTTCACGAACGAGCAGGCTCAACTCAGGTTTATCACGTTCACGGAAGTCTATTTGAGGCTCGGCATTTAGAGAGTGATGTTTCATTTAGCACTGAAGAATCCCCTGATGATTTACAAATAAATCATCAAATTAGGGTGGAAGCGCATCTTGTTGCATGATCAAATGGTTTCGCCAAAAACTACACTTGGACAACAAGATGCGCGAAGCCAATATCCTACAACATTCTTTACACCAATACTGCCCAGAACTTCACCTAAAACGATTAAACAGCTTGATGCTGGCCTCTAAGGCACTGATTGAATGTAAGACACTGACCTTGACTGAGTTAGGTCGAAATTTACCAACCACGGCCCGAACCAAGCACAACATCAAGCGCATTGATCGTTTGCTCGGCAACACGCATCTGCATCAAGAACGGTTAGCTGTCTACCAATGGCATGCCAGCCTCATCTGTTCTGGTAACCCTATGCCGATTGTGCTCGTCGATTGGTCAGACATCCGAGAGCATAAACGCATCATGGCTCTGCGCGCCTCAATAGCCTTCAATGGCCGCTCTATTACCCTGTATGAGAAGTCCTATCCCCTATCAGAACAATGCTCTAAGGCCTCCCACAACGGTTTTTTAGCGGACTTAGCCAAGATTTTACCTTTGCATGTTACCCCTCTCATCGTGACTGACGCGGGGTTCAAAGTGCCTTGGTACAAAGAGGTTGAGGCGCATGGTTGGTTTTGGCTAAGCCGTATTCGCGGTACAGTTCAATTTGCAGATATTGGCGCTGAAAATTGGCGTGCAGTTCGCAGTACACATGACTTGGCCAACGGTCAAGCGAAGAGCCTGGGTTGTAAGACCTTGACCAAAACTAACCCTATCAATTGCCATCTCACGCTTTATCGTAGCAAACCTAAGGGGCGTACAAATCAGCGTTCAACGAGGACTAATTGCCACCATCCATCGGCAAAAACGTACTCAACATCGGCGAAAGAGCCTTGGGTGTTAGCCAGCAATTTACCACCAGAATCTCGGAGCCCAAAGCAGCTGGTAAACCTGTACGCCAAACGTATGCAAATAGAGGAAACCTTTCGTGACCTCAAAAGCCCGGCATACGGCTTTGGCTTACGCCAAAGTCGTACCAACAGTCCAGAGCGATTCGACATCATCCTACTGATAGCGTTGATGGTTCAATGCCTGTTGTGGCTAGTTGGTTTACACGCACAGCAACAGGGCTGGGATAAGCATTTTCAGGCCAATACCATTGGGCATCGAACGGTACTCTCAACGATTCGCTTGGGATTGGAGGTACTCAGGCGGCCTGATTATCAAATCACGGAGAAAGAATTGCTGGCGGCCTGGGTATTATTCGCCAATCAGTTGCTCAAATATGGCTATGCTATGGCTGATTTATGAGGGGATCCTTCAGGGCTAAGTACACAATGTAATGCTTTAATGTCTTGTTGTTCAAAAGTTTTAACAGGAACCATGTGGATATTAGGTCTGAAAACCACTTCACATATAGCGAGGGCTGTTACCATTATAGCGGGGACAAGCTTAAAGGTATGGCCGCCCGTCCCCAGTAATTAGCGCTGTAGCATGCCTCCATGACCACGAGTGTTGACTCACATTTCCTAAGCATATCAAGTAATGCTGGGCGATTGATTTTACGGTTAAAAGCAATCGTGCTATCGGGGTTAAATGCAGCCACTTGGAAGACAGTTTTGACTGGATCAGCTTTCCTGTCTGCTGAAGGCGCTCCGCCTGTGTTCTTTTGGCTTTGCTGAAAAGGCCCGTCATTAGCAGAATGAAGTCTCTCCAAGTTGTAATATTTCATGTAAGCCGTTACATCTTGCTTCATAAACTACCTTGTTGGTTGAGCAACTTTAAAAATCCAATCGTGTTTCAAACTACCAAAGAAACGCTCAACAACTGCATTATTCCAACACGCAGAGGGCATTCGGCAATCTAGTTAGTTCATTTCCATTGAGTAAAATTTAAAGTTAGGGATTTTTAGTAAATTTTTGTTTTTTCTAGGGCTTTCTGAGCTAGATTTTGGCCGTGAACATGACGATTTTTCTCCACTCAATACAAGCTCTGCATAAACCAACTGCCGTCTCTTTTTTTCCTCTACCAACTTATCATATTCAACACACATACTTAACCTGCATAAAAGCTATCGTTGTTAATAATAAGATTAGCTCTTACATATACAAATTACACTATATAAATGGTTGTGTTTTACGCTCAGCCCGCTCTGGCAGGATAGTTGTCACTACTTAAAATTTAACCAGTTGGGGCGTTAAGGCTTAATTGTGCCGAGTTATAGTGAAGAACGTAAGCAGCAGATTTTGAACAAGTTACTGCCTCCTTCGAACATGACCGTAGCAGAAGTTTCCAGACAAGAAGGGATTGGCGTACAAACTTTGTATAATTGGCGGGATAAAGCCAAACAACAAGGTCGTCCTGTGCCCGGAAGTAAACCAACCTCAGAACATTGGTCAGCAGAAGCTAAGTTTGCCACAGTGCTTGAAACTGCCAGTTTAAATGAAGCCGAATTGAGTGAGTATTGTCGAGCTAAAGGTCTGTATGTTGATCAGGTAAAGGCCTGGAAAGCCAATGCACTGCGAGGGTTTATGAGCTCCCGCGAGCAGGAATTGGAAGCTAAACGGCAGCGCCAAGCCGACCATAAGGAAATTAAACAGTTAAAGAGCGAGTTGAGGCGCAAAGAAAAAGCTTTGGCTGAAACCGCAGCCTTGTTGGTGCTTAGAAAAAAGTTAAATGCGCTTTGGGAGAACGACAACGAGGACGATTAACCTTGGTCTCAGAGCGCACTGAATGTGTAAACTTGATACAGGAAGCGAACCAGGCTGGCGCCAGGCTTCATCTGACTTGCGAAGAAGCTGGCATTACACTGCGCACTTATCGGCGCTGGTATCGGGATGGCCAGATCACCGCAGACAAAAGGCCGGATGCGATTCGGCCGCAGCCATCGAATAAGCTGACGGAAAAAGAACAGGCGAAAATCATCGAGGTGTGTAATTGGCCAAAGTTTGCCAGCTTACCGCCATCGCAAATCGTCCCAACGCTGCTGGATGAAGATGAATATTATGGTTCTGAATCAACATTTTATCGGGTATTAAAAACCTTTGGTCAGCTGCATCATCGCGGCCGGAGTTTAGCGCCGAAAGGGTCAACGCTGCCAACGACCTACACAGCGACCGGGCCTGGCCAGGTGCTCTGTTGGGATATCACCTACTTGCCAAGCACGGTGCGTGGGCAGTTTTATTACCTGTACATGCTGGAAGATTTGTTCAGCCGGAAAATTGTTGGTTGTGAAGTGTTTGAACAGGAAAGTGGAGAAAACGCCGCGAAATTGTTAGAGCAGACACTGGTCCGGGAGAAATGTTTACACAGTGGAGTCGTGCTGCATTCGGACAACGGTGCGCCAATGAAATCGCAGACCATGCGAATGAAGGCGTATGAGCTTGGTGTAACGACATCGTACAGCAGGCCACGAGTGAGCAACGATAACCCGTTTGCAGAGTCGTTGTTCCGCACCTGTAAATATCGGCCTGATTGGCCATCAGCAGGTTTTAAAAGTATCGATGAAGCAAGGACTTGGGTGCTGAAGTTTACGCGCTGGTACAACTACGAACACAAGCACAGCAAACTACGGTTCGTGACCCCGCACTAACGTCATACCGGTCAGTATCAACTCCTGCTGGCAAAGCGCAAAGAACGGATTGAAGCGGCGAAAGCAGAAAATCCAAGTCGTTGGGGAAAACGAGAAGTACGGAACTGCGAACCTGTGGGACCGACAACACTGAATCCGGAAAAAGAGTCAGTTAAAGAAGTGGAAAAAAAGGCCGCTTAAAACGGTCGATGGTGACAACTAGCTTGAAAAACGCCGAAGTTGCTGTATCTAGCTTTACACCAGATTGCTAAAAAGTGGACAATGCCACTACGAGATTGGAAGCCTGCCATGAGGCAGTTTATGCTCATGTACAGCAACCGTGTGTCGTTATAATAAATAGCCTTTTATAGTCTCCAACTCTCATATTTTGAAGACGATGTGTCAGATCTAGTCTGAACTAATACATTAAAGGGCGTTTAGACAGCATGCTTAGACATTTAATTTTAGCCTGATGCTGAATTCCGAACGCCCTACTAGCAATACTAAATCTCACTAATAACCATATTGACTAACTGGTTGCCAGTGTTTCTTAACATCATTCTCAATAAACTTTTGTTTTTCTTTAATTAAATCAGTCTCAACTAACCCTATTGCTTGATGGGCCTTTTCCTTAGTACTGATATCTGGATAGCTAACTTGAGTAACGTTAAGTTGCTTCAATATTCCAGCGAGCAGATGACGAGCTTCGTTCGCTTGTTCAATGGCTTTATCTAAAAGCTGCTTACCTTCTTGTGGATTATGTGCATACAAACCATGTGAAGACATGGCAAAGTCCCAGCGCCACTGACTGTGTCGTATCGCCATAATGGGCTCATTCATATTATCCCATTTAGCACCGGCATCCCATGCTGCTTTGGCTTCGTAATGAGCCTTGACGAGTAAAGCTTCCACTTCGCGGGCTTTTGTTTCAATAGTTAACTTATTCGCCGCGAGTTTAGTTTCGATTTTGGTTTTGCTGCTATGGCAGCCGCTGCAGCTACTATCAAAGTGCGGTAAGGCCTTATCAACTTTATGGCTCGTAAATTCAACACCTTTTGCATCCTGCTGGGTAGGCATATGGCAGGTAATGCAAGTGACACCGACTTCGGCATGTTTACTGCGACTCCAGTGTTCAAACTCAGGATGCCGTGCTTTGAGTATGGGCGTTTTCGAAAGAGGATGGATCCATTCGAAGAAGCGGCGAGTGTCGTAATATTTTTCAATATCATCGGCGGTACTACCAAAAATCCAAGGAATATTAACGACATTACTTTTTTCCGGACGGAAATAGTAAGTGACATGACATTGACCACAAACCTGCGCACCTTGCATATTAATATCTTGTTTATCGAATGGCAGATGAATTTTAGCCATCGCATCTTGCGCATGAGGGCGAGGTAAGGCTAATTGATGAGTGCCAGATTCATGGCAGTCACTGCAATACACTACGCTTTGGATCTCTTTGCCCAGATCGGTAAAGTTTTTAGCGGAGTATCCTTCAAATCCCAGTTGTTCAATCAATCTAGGGGCATCCGGTGTCTTGCAGGTCCAACAACTGGCGGATAACCCATTCTCTCCTGCTTTAGGTGGCGTACCCGTACGTAAAGTATGCGTCACATCGGCAACGGCAAAATGGTGTCCACGTGGGCTATGGTACTCTTTGGCATAGGAAGATCCTGCCCAGAGTATGATGCTGGCGGGATAATTGGCGAGCATATCCTCGCGTTCAACTTGTTCAGAGGTGGCTTGCCAAGATTGATATTGGTTAGGATATTTTTGTTGATTGCTAGTATCGGAAGCCGCTACAGATGTACATGTAGTGATGACGAACAAGCAAATCAATTTTAGCAATGTAACTGTTTTAAAATAAGTTTTCACTTTGTAACCTTTTGTCCTAACATCAATATTAACCTGGGCGCCCATCAATACGAGGGCGAGAGAGTATTGGCAAATAGTGCCATACAAACAGTGCAAATGCGATAAACCAGAAAGTGCCAGCCAACCATAACCATACTTGGGAGTGGGCCGGAAACCAGATGGGCATCAATGCCCTGAGCAGTGCCGCTAATGGTAGGCAGATAAATGCTAAGATCATTTTCGGGCCTTCATAAATATTTCGACTTGTGTGCCCGAGTGACACTCTGGAGATCATCGAAAGACACAGGGTAGCCATACAACCAATAGCAAATAGGTGAAGCAGGCTGCGATAGGCATATTCATTATCGAGATACCAACTCATGGCTAACAGGCTAAGTGGCAACATTAAATAGGCAAGATGCAAGGACCACAGCATAGGTTCCGTCAGTGTTTTATGGGGTAACCAGCGTACAAATCGGACAAGCTGCAAAAGCCCGGCAATCAACAATAAGCCTCGTGCAACTTCAAGAGGGATGAAATGAATGAGTGATTGAATAACAAGCAAGATCATAGTCACGATAAGTGGGTACTCAATCCAAGTTAAGGGTTCAGCTTTGGTTGCCTTAATGCGCATAGCAGTAAAAAACGGAATGACGCGCCCACCAACAATTGTGATAAGTAAGGCTAACCACCATAACATGGCCTGCCAAATTTGATTGGCAAGGATGAAGTCACGTTCAAATAGAGCATAATAGCTGATGTTGTTAATCACGAGTGCAACAAACAACATAATTGGAAAACCAATATTACGCCATTGCTTAACCTTATAAATACAGCGCCATAGGGTAAGGCTTGCCAAGCCAAGAAACAATGAATCAAACAATGCAGGTAAGATGAGTGGAATTTGAATAGGGAGTAAAAGTAATAATCGTGCCAGCAACCAACAACTAAAGGTCAATGCAAGTGGCCATCCCTTTAATGTGGGTTGATTTGTCCAATTTTGAACAGCAGTAAGTAAAAAACCACAGACAATTGCGATTGCAAAACCGAACAACATTTCATGTGGATGCCACCATAGAGGCAATACTTTACTCCAAAAAGATGAAGGAAAAAAACTATATTGAGGAGTAAACCAAGTTAGTAACCACAAAGGGATATATAACGCAGCTAATATTGCTCCCCCAAGAAAAAAAGGTCTAAAGCCTAGTCGCCATAACGCATGAGTTCGTTCGGTTTGTGTAGGATCATCAATATTTAGCATAGTTTTCACCCTAGTTGCAGACGACAGATAAGACGCATTGGGAAGTTCTGGAGATATTGAACTAATGCCATGTGGCCAAGCATCATTGTTCGTGTGTTTCTCTCTAAATTTAGAGGAACACACGCCCTTGAGGGAGTGTCCCTCAAGGGTAAGTTGTTTATAACTGTGTTATTTATTAGGTTGTTTGTTTTTATCTTGCCTGATGGCGAAACAACCTACTGCTACGAGCATTAAAGTCGCAACAGAAAAACCAGCTAATGAATACAAAATAAACGTTTCAGGTGACACTATGCAGTTACTCATAAGGATGTCCTTACCTTAGATTTTAGCATTTGATTCAATTTCGAGCAATTAACAGTGTTCAAGGCGACCCACCGTTATACTTATTCAGTAACCAAATCAGACCAAAATGCAAAACAATAAGGTTTCCCGCTAATACCACCATGATTGCACTTACCATTGGTGAAAAGCCTTGGTAAACACCGAGCAACGCCACTCCAATATCTAGTAAATATGTTACCAAAATTGAAGATATCGAGTTACGGATGCCCCCTAACTTCCAACCATCAATAAGCGTTAATGCAAAATGACTAAACATTAGCGACAATCTAAGTACAACCATCGAACAGGGCAGAAGCGTCTACTACATCACTACTTTTTAAAGACAGATGAAATAAATGTTGATTCACAATGTCAAACAAGTATGGGTTACTCTTTAGCCAGGGCCGGATTATACATTGTTAAATTGGTTAACAAACCTAACCAGTCAAACGAATTTCATTCGATTATGGAGGATTTATATCAATCAATAATCTCGCATTAAGTCGACTTAAGAACAAAATAGCTAAATGTTAACAGAATTTACAAAGCATAATCTCACCCTGCCTCACTGAGGGGAGTTTTTTCCCTAATTGTCCCTGATTTACACCGTATTCATTGCTCTTTGATAGAGTATTAATCACTGATATACTTTATCTGTGCATTACGTGCGACACTTCTAATCTGGAATATCAGAGAAAATGCCAAAAATCTTTAGTGATGACTTCGAGCAAAAACTCAGAAGGTTACCGACTAACATAGCGGAAACCGAAGCGTTCTTGCACGATCAGCCTACCCCCTTAGCATTGCCCAACTTTGTCGTGCAACACGGGTATCGGCTGCTTCAATCAAAGATTCGCGGTACCCATGAGGGCAATGAGCGCACAATTTGCTTGATTGCTGACACCGCAACTTATAGCGAAACCGTCTACAAAGTTAAAGTGCTGGTTCGCGAAACGCCTAACGCATATTTGAACGTTACCAATGCGACTCAGTTGCTTGTATGGAGAACTGCTGCTCCGAATCATGAAAATGCTTTAAATGGTTTTGCTTCAAAGGTGTTTGCTTATCTTTTACAGACACACAATATTATGGTGACTGATAAAGACCAAACACCTGACGGCCGTAGATTTTGGGAAAGACGCATTCTTGAAGCTATTTCAATGAATAATCGCCATGTTTATTACATCGTTCTAAGCGAACTTGATGATGAACTGGTGCCCGTTATTTTCGAAATTTCTGACTCGGATGTCTTCTATGAGCATTACGAACCCATAGCTTGGGGCAATGGCGACAGGGTATTTGTTATCTCCTGTATGAACCTCAATGCCTAGTTAATTAAACGCAGCAAGATATCAACCAAGCTGCGTTTTTTATGCCCGCAAATAAACCCCAGGTTGCGTCTTTCCTTTTTACTGCTAAAATCACTGTATATTTTAACAGTGATTTTAATTATGCGCGTTATACCCATCTATGCCAGAGCAGGGCTTACAGGCTTCGAACACATTCTTGCGGTCGGACTAGACCGTCTTACAGAAGAAAAGGTAGCAGCTTAACACTGCCCTCGTCTTTGAGCTGTAATGGCTCTTAGAATTCCCTTGCTTTAGCTGGGGGAGAAGTCAAAACGTAACAAGCTACTAGATAAATGCAGAGGAAAGAATATGCAAAAAATAAATTGTAACGAATCAACCGCAGCAAGGATTGGCATGAGAGCTGCCTTGCTAATATTGAAAAAATGGAACTGCAACCAACAGCAAATTCAGGCTTTGCTAAAGTTGCCTGAAAAGTATAACAACCTTGATATTGAAAAGGTGAACTTCAGTCAAGACCAAGTCGAAAGGATCAGCTATATACTGAATATTCACGCTGGTTTAAGTGTGCTTTTTAGTAACCCTGAAAATATTTATGGGTTTATGAACATGGTTAATCATAATGAACCTTTTAATGGCACAAGGCCAATAGATGTTATTTGCAACGAAAAAATCAATCATTTAAAAATGGTTATGGTCCATATAGATCAGTTAGTTATACTCTAAATTTGCCCTTTCTTCTTTAGCGTTTCCACAACAATCTGGTCCATCTTACACTATTAGGTATTTTACATTTAATGTTCTTTAAAATTGAGAGCGATACTTTACATTCTGTAACCTTAAGAAACTTTATTTTGTGACCTTGAGAAACTTTATTTTGTAACCTTGCAAAACTTTATTTAACAAAAACTCTCCTAACAAATTAGATAACAGTCCATTTTAATGATCGCTAGAAGTAGAAGTCAATGTGAGTAAATTGCCTCAGTACTTCTAGCCAATAACAGCACCCTAGCCTATCCCCAAGCAAGAACAGATGATTCAAGATGTACAAATACACTCACTAAAGCCGTGCTTATTACCTTATTCCTCTGACGGGCGGGATTTTATAAAATAAAGGGGTAAATAGCCTCCCTTAAAACCAGAATATAACTAATGAATAGTGTCAACAACTGGAAACAACATATTTATATCTACGTAAACATTAAAAAACTGTGTAAGCGTAACGCCAACCACACCTTGCGGTGTGGCTGGTGATCAGTAAGGCAGGAGTTGCTGTAGTTTCTCTTGGGTGTTGGCTTTGGGTAGCTCGGTTAATAAGCGGCATAGGTAATCATACGGCTCCAGTCCGTTGATTTTTGAGGTCTCGACCAGGCTGTACAGTGCCGCACTGGCTTGTGCTCCCGTCTTGGTATTAGCGAACAACCACGCCTTGCGACCAATCACGAACGGTTTGATGGCGCGCTCCGCACGATTGTTGTCGATATTCAGACAGCCATCATCCAGATAGCGGACAAGCTTGGGCCACTGATTCAGGCTATACGTAATAGCCGCTCCCAGTAAACTTTCTTTCGTGACACTCTCGCTTGATTTATCCAACCAGCTTTTGAATTGCGCGAGCAACGGCTTGGCTAGCGTTTGCCTGGCTTCATATTTCTTATCAGGCGGCGCAGTTTTTAATTTACTCTCCAGCGCATAGAGTTTCTGGATATGGTTAAGGGCCACATCGGCCTTACCCGTTTTGCCTTTGCCCTGCGCTTTTTGGGCTTCGACGAACTTGCGTCTGGCATGCGCCCAGCAGCCGACTAAGGTTGCGTGGGTTTTCTCATATCCGGCATAACCGTCGACCTGCAGATAACCGTTAAACCCCGCCAGGAAGTCGGTGGGATGTTTACTGCTGCGACTATCCTGATAATCAAACAGCACGAGCTTGGGGCCGGTACTTTTTTCTAAGCCACAGCCATATACCCACATATAACAGGTGCTTTTCTCAACATCCAGCACATTAACCGTGGTTTCATCTGCCCACAGCACGGGCTGTTTCAGAAGCTCAGCTTTCATTAACGCCAGTAACGGTTTCAGTTTCTCTGCACAGCTTATCAGCCAGCGGCTCATCGTTTGACGGCTAAGCTCAATACCGGCCTGATTAAACAACTGCTCCTGACGATAAAGCGGTAAGCCATAGTGCATTTTGCTGCTGATGATTTGGGCAAGCAGACTCGGTGTGGTCATGCTCTTAGGGATAACCGCCGGTGGCACATCGGCAATTTTAATGTCGACCTTGGTGTCCGTGGTTTCACACTGCCGGCAGCTGTATTTCAGCCGCACGTTTCTGAGCACCCGGATTTGTGCCGGTACGAACTCGATTTGCTCACTGACTTCCTCACCCATTTGATGTAGCGCATGGCCACAGCAAGCACAGGTTTTATCGTCAATGTCATGGATAACATCAACGCGCGGCAGCTCAGGGGCAATCCGTGGGCGGCGTGGCTTAGCAGCTTTCTTAGCGCTCTCGGTCGTCTGAGTATCTGGCTCTGTCGCTACTGACTCGTCTTCAATAAGCTGTTCGGCCTCATTTAACACCTCGCCTTCACCTTCATAGGTTTCACTGCTGGGGCTAAATTTCTGGTACTTCTTCAGGTTGTAACGCTCCAGCAACTGCTGCAACTTGTCCGACAGTTGCTGGTTAACCCGCTCTAATTTGGCGATGCGTTTATCTTTTTGCGCCAGTTTGCGCTCAAGCTTTTGCGTCTGCTCAAGCAGCATTTTCTTGAGCAGTGCAACGTCATCAGGTAAGGATTGAGGTGTCTTTTTCATGGCCGCTATTGTAACGGCCAATTTAGCTAAGTGCTTGGTAAAATTTAGATTGTTTTGGATGCGATCATAAGGATTTATAGCCGATCGTCATATCAGCCCACACTCTGGTAATGCAGTGGCTGATGGGCGGTGATTTTTTGGATATCGACACCTTGCAACAGCCAATGCCATTGCTGCTCGCTAATAGACAGTATTTTGCCAGGCATCTGCCGTGGCCAGCGGAACTTGTCTTTTTCAAGCCGTTTGTACCACAGGCAAAACCCGGTGCTATCCCAGTACAGTACTTTTAACCGGGTACGCTGCTGATTACAAAACACAAACAGTGCGCCGCTAAATGGCGAGAGCTGCATCTCTTGCTCGACCAGCAACGATAAGCCATTAATGGATTTACGAAAGTCGACCGGCTGTTTATGCAAATAGACCTTAGGCACATCGAGGAACATTTTCATGGTCAGAGCGCTCTTAGCAAGGCTGCTAACCACTGTGCATCGGTGCCGGCTGGAAACTGCAATTCGATATCGCGCTTGCGTAGCAAAATGGATTGATTCAGCTGCAAACCCTGTGGCGTCAGCTCAACAAAGCCACCGTCATCATCCTGAAACGCCAACAACTGACGCTTGCGATAACTAAAATATGTAGGAATGATGCCCTGACGTTTTGCAAATTCAGTTTGGGTGAGACCACTTTGGGCTTGCTCGGCAAACAAGGCCAGCCATTGTTCTTTGGTACGGTGCATGATGATTACCCTGGCAGTTGATAATGGCAGACAGGGTAAAGTTGATCAGTTAGGATTGGAATGTGTGGTTGGCGTTACGCTTACAAAACTGTAGCGCAACAACGCAATCTCATATTAATATTTAGTACTGAAGGATCCCCTCATAAATCAGCCATAGCATAGCCATATTTGAGCAACTGATTGGCGAATAATACCCAGGCCGCCAGCAATTCTTTCTCCGTGATTTGATAATCAGGCCGCCTGAGTACCTCCAATCCCAAGCGAATCGTTGAGAGTACCGTTCGATGCCCAATGGTATTGGCCTGAAAATGCTTATCCCAGCCCTGTTGCTGTGCGTGTAAACCAACTAGCCACAACAGGCATTGAACCATCAACGCTATCAGTAGGATGATGTCGAATCGCTCTGGACTGTTGGTACGACTTTGGCGTAAGCCAAAGCCGTATGCCGGGCTTTTGAGGTCACGAAAGGTTTCCTCTATTTGCATACGTTTGGCGTACAGGTTTACCAGCTGCTTTGGGCTCCGAGATTCTGGTGGTAAATTGCTGGCTAACACCCAAGGCTCTTTCGCCGATGTTGAGTACGTTTTTGCCGATGGATGGTGGCAATTAGTCCTCGTTGAACGCTGATTTGTACGCCCCTTAGGTTTGCTACGATAAAGCGTGAGATGGCAATTGATAGGGTTAGTTTTGGTCAAGGTCTTACAACCCAGGCTCTTCGCTTGACCGTTGGCCAAGTCATGTGTACTGCGAACTGCACGCCAATTTTCAGCGCCAATATCTGCAAATTGAACTGTACCGCGAATACGGCTTAGCCAAAACCAACCATGCGCCTCAACCTCTTTGTACCAAGGCACTTTGAACCCCGCGTCAGTCACGATGAGAGGGGTAACATGCAAAGGTAAAATCTTGGCTAAGTCCGCTAAAAAACCGTTGTGGGAGGCCTTAGAGCATTGTTCTGATAGGGGATAGGACTTCTCATACAGGGTAATAGAGCGGCCATTGAAGGCTATTGAGGCGCGCAGAGCCATGATGCGTTTATGCTCTCGGATGTCTGACCAATCGACGAGCACAATCGGCATAGGGTTACCAGAACAGATGAGGCTGGCATGCCATTGGTAGACAGCTAACCGTTCTTGATGCAGATGCGTGTTGCCGAGCAAACGATCAATGCGCTTGATGTTGTGCTTGGTTCGGGCCGTGGTTGGTAAATTTCGACCTAACTCAGTCAAGGTCAGTGTCTTACATTCAATCAGTGCCTTAGAGGCCAGCATCAAGCTGTTTAATCGTTTTAGGTGAAGTTCTGGGCAGTATTGGTGTAAAGAATGTTGTAGGATATTGGCTTCGCGCATCTTGTTGTCCAAGTGTAGTTTTTGGCGAAACCATTTGATCATGCAACAAGATGCGCTTCCACCCTAATTTGATGATTTATTTGTAAATCATCAGGGGATTCTTCAGTATTTAGTAGCCATAATTAATGCAACGGTTTAAATGCACTCAATAGACCAATTAAAAACATAAACTTGAAAACAGAGACATAAATAAAAATTATTCCGGCGACGAAATTAGTTCATGAATTGACGATATTTACCATTTTTTTGTGATTTAATCTAAAGGCTTGAATGTTGGAGCTTGGTTATGAGTATCGAGAAATCTAAAAAAGTACTGCCCAATTTATTTTCACAGCACCAACACCCAGCACTTGTGAGACTGCTGGCAAATGAAAAGGTTAAACAGTGTGTCCCGCAGAACCGCACCTCCGCCTCTTTTGTTGCACTTCAAGTAGCGTTAAATGAAAGCACTATTCCACATGTCATCAGCACATTAAACACGCTTACACCTTCATTATCTTACCCAAAGTCTGCACGATGCCGTATTACGCAGGCTCATCAAATTCAAGCTGCAAAACAAGCAGAATCCCCAGTTGTATCTAAAATGCAACTAGCTCACTTAACGCAACTCTCTCCCAGTGCGATTCATACCTCAGATATCGGAAAAGGATATGAGTAATGGGAAAGCTACAAGCTAATGCTAAAAGTAATAGACTAAAAAATTCCGGCGGTGTCATGCCCGATAGACTCGGTACTAACACAGCGTTAATGAAGATGTTTTACCAAGCCGAAAAACAGAGTCATGAAACCAACTCAGGCAAATTATTAGTTGTTTTGTTGTATTTGTGGCTTACTCAGCAGTTAGATGACTTTCTCCTGCACGCCAATGAAAAGCCTCTCACAGTAGATGATATTCCCGACTGCCACAAAGTGAAAAACAGTGATACATGCGAAGCACATCGATTCAAAAATCATAAGTTTGAGGATGGCAAGTCCTGGACCTATTACGCGCGTGCAACCATTACTCAAAACGGCGAGAAAAAATTCGAATGGCAACCCATCCCTAATAGCTTAATCCACATTTTCAAACCCTTCGTTAGCAATCACAGCTATAACGTTTCATGGCTAACGGCAGCTGAAAAACAACAATTGCTTAATCTGCTCATGGCCAAATGGCGAAAACCTGCTGAGATCGAACACTTTCCAGCAATAAGAAAGCAATTGTTTTTTAAGTACATAACAAGTTGTATTCGCACAGATAATAAACTGTCTAGTTTAACTAAATCATTATTATTACCTACTGATATACGGCACCATCGCCATGCCGCGGTTTATCAGCAAAAAAACAGTGAACAAGTTCGCGCTGAGCTATTTCACGCACAAGATCGGTATCTCAGTCGATTATTCACTCATGCAAACTCTCTAGGTGTGAGCAAACTGCTGACACTCACATTCTCGTCGAGTTCAAAAGTAGGTAAAGCCACACTTCCCAACATTTCGCTATTAAATGATAACGCCAAAAGAAACATTCCTGCTGACATTACAAGCTCAAAAGTGGGTGTGAGTTTTCATAGTAAATGGGTTGGTGACGACTTAGAAAAATACGCAGACGAGTCTGTGTGCTACGGCAGTAGTCGACTTATACCCGAGAGTGAGATTGTTGCGATTTTTCGTCATCTTCATGACGAGATAACTTCATCTAAGCCTGAAAACAAAGCTGGTCAAGCCGCTTTAATTCATTATCACAATCTCTGCGCTAACCATACTGCGCTGTTATTTATACTGCTTACGGGCATGCGCCCTACCCATGCTATCTCTATCAATAAACAATCACACTATGATTACCGCCGCACGACAGTATCTGATAAAGGCTTTCAACGCGAAATCAGAATTTGTGACTATCTGAGACAACAAATTCTGCATTACACCACGCTGCAACAAAAACTCAGTTTGAAGCTGAATTTGAGCAATGCTCTTCCCTGGGCATGGAGTTTATATGATGCAAATAATCAAGCGACTGCAATATCAGCAAAATCGCTGCGACAATTTTTACATCAAAGAGCCAATGGCATTGTCCCCTATGTGTTGCGTCATCAATTTGCGCAAAGTGCCGCTACCAGCATTATACATAAACTGACAACACACCAAATTGATCGCTTAATGGGACACGCGGAGTACGGTGAACATCTGGGCAGTGACCATACATTTCCAGCAAGCATAAAACAACAAGACTTATTTCTTGATAGTCTGCCGGCTCGATACGGGTTAAAGGAGTTGAAATATGTCTAGTTTATTCAACAAATTAAACCCTGTTGAGATTTACAATTATCACCAACGTCAGGGCTTGTCAAACGCTGGCATAGATGCCATTAGCTGGGTGATCAGCCAGTGGCCGAACCCAACACTCAAAGCCTCAAACCTTTCAGCTCAAAAGCCGACTAACATATCAATCTGCCAACCCCAAAGGCGTGAAATCACTCTTCAAGATTTACAAGTCATCAATAAAATCATTAGCTCGGTTCCTACAGGCAAGCAACGTCACTATAAAAGTGCGCTAGAAGCCATTATTGTCTACCTCAAAGAAGTACTGAAGTGGCAAACTCCTGGAGTTGAAAAGCTGCCTTGGCCAGATCCTGATTTAAGATGGTATGAACGCATCACCGCTCAAGCAAATGATGCATTTAAACTGCAAGCAGAGTATGAAAACGTCAAAGCTCAGTTCTTGCAACAGCGCTCCGCACTGTCAGCTGAGTTTATGGCATTGATTATTGCACTTGAAATTGCGCCACTAACCATTGCACATCTCGTCAACATCATTAACGACAAAGAAAGTATTCAGCATATTGAAAGACAAACATATCTGAATATCAAACACTTAGACAAGTCATCAAACCAAGACGATCTACCGCAATCAAGCCGGTATCACCTGCCCTTATTTGTCTATCAATCATTGACGGAATATCAGGCATATTCGCATAGCAAGCTAACTGAAAAGCAGTTGCTAAAAAGATTAGAAACCTTATTAACGTCATTCTCCATATCAACTCAGGTCTCTCGTCATTACCAGCACCTTTTTCAAGCCGTTTGGCACTATCGCGATCATGTCGTTCCTACATTCTTAAAAGATATTAGTTACCCAGAACGTCATGTCGCAACCCCTTTAGTCTCGGTTGACAAGAAGGACCAACAACGACAATTAGTGAGAATTTATGGCATCGATTATGACGAAATGGCAGTTACCGCAATACCTAAAGCCAATCAAGCCTCGAAGAAATGGCCGCACCTCGAACTGCAAAATAATCGCAATAAGATTACAGAATGTGTCCATGACCTTAGTCATTGGCCTGTAGACAATATCCTGCCAACAATGCTCTATCGATACACGTTAGAACTCATCAATTTCGGTGGGGTAAAAAAGCAAAAACTCGCAGACAGCACCATCAAAAAATACTGCAATATTCAATTAAAACTCACGAGCCCGCTCAGTTATGACCAAGCAATAGACCAAGAACTACTACAACAATGGAGCCACAACATTTATGACAATTTAGCGACTGAAACAGAGCAACTGATCATGCTGTATTTTTTTCGCTTTATGCGTCACCAATCACTCACAGACCATTTAGACATTAGCCAGTTCGAACCACCACTCAGCCCTCCAGGTGTTGATCCATTTCGGATCTCAATAGAACAGTTGCATGAAATCGTCGCAAAGCTCATCGCGCCGCCCTCCGGGGGGTTATTGCAGAGGTTATTTTGCGCAGTCACTGTCATTATCAGCTATTTCGCAATGTTGCGCCGAGGAGAGTTACTGCGTCTTCGTTTAAAGGATGTATTTGTTGATCCAGCGAATAAACAATTGTTTCGTTTCAATATCACAAATACTAAGGAGGGGACGACCAAAAGCAGACATTCACGCGTTGTCTATACCGTCATACCGGAAGAATTCGCAATTCTAGTCAGAATTGTGATAAAAAACAGTGAACTTTGTGAACCTCACCAGCATTTGATCGGCTTCACAGAAGAGCCATACCATTCACGGCAGTTGCAATACTTATTACCTGCCACTAAATGCATCAAAGCAATATGCGGCCAGCAAGCGCGGTTTCATCACCTGCGTCATAGCGGTGTACATTTATTTATGCTGCAAGCACTGCACCTTGCATACAATCTGCCGCCAGAGCAAACCACGAATACAGAGCAAATGAAACGCTTACTCCATGATGACGTGCTTGCTGCGCGATTTGACTATTGGCTTGAAGGGCAACCATTTTCACTGTGCAATGATGGGATTTTGTTAGATGAAATGACTCGTCAAATCGGACACGAGTACTATGCAACAACTCGATGGTCCTATCTGCACGATATAGACTGGCTTTACCCATTCTATCGGCCAGGCTTTGGTGAATCACAGCCTCGAGAATTCTCGCATAGTGAATTGCGATATTTGCTGGGGTTAAAAAACGACTCAAATGATCTATCACGTCAACTCGCTTTAATCAGCCCTGATTACCAAGCAAAAGACATTAACCAGAAGCGTCAAAACCACGTCTTACTCACAGAGACAGCACTGAGACAACATCTATTTAAGACGAATAAAAATAGTGTCGCCCAAAAGCCGCTCAGCGATTTTCATACAGTCTCGATTGCACAAGACACCGTCAAGTATCATCAAAAATGGCTTGGTAACGCCAACAAAATTTCTCATGACTTTCTTCAATATCTATTTCTTGAAATGCGAAAAGTAAAAGAGGTTAACTGGCCGTTATTAAGCCAAATCTCGCAATCTCCAGGCAAATATCAATTCTTGCCAATGACCAAAGCGCAAATCACAGCACTCAGTAATTTGCCAGCAATCGTGCTAAGCAACGGCATACATCCAGCATTAACATTAACCTTGGCGTGTAATGTCAAAAATGCACGACATTTTGCAGCAGTATTTCGTCAGCCACTGTGGCGCTGGTTAGCGCCCAGCTTTGTGTTAACCGTGAATAGAAAAACAAAAATCGACATTCTATTAAACAGGTTAAAAGACCATTTTGCTCAATCGGGTGAAACAATAACGCTTCAAAAACAATCTGTTGGTCAAAGCGAACTGACCATCACTCTGACGCCCAAATTGAGTGAAACCAAACTAAACCCTCATAAGCAGCACGCTAAGTTAGTGGATCTGCAATTTGTCGTTCAACAAACACAGCTATATCTCTCACACTTTCAACAGAACAACTAGGTGTATTATGTCAAAGATATTAATCCCGAAAATAAAATCTCCCTTGTTTATCAATATGATAAATGCACTAGACAAACATCATTCGGATGCATGTATCAGTGTGTTTATCGACAGCGATAACAGCCGTATGCTCCTTATTGGTGGTGCCCCTGGTCAATATGGACAAATTGAAATACCTCTCGAAAAAGGCCATGGTTTGAAGAATGCTGAATTCTCAATCCCTTTCGATTTTTTCATGTGCATGAAAGAGCAACAGCAAGAGTTTAATACCCTAGCCAATCAGTATATTTTTGAGCTCAGGTACAAAAATGGCAAATACATCAATATCGAGTATTGTTTATTACTCAGAGACGACAAAAAGATTGATGATTCAATACATTTCCCAATGTCCCGTTTTGAATTAGACGCTGCTCATGAAAATCATATTCAATATCAGGTGGCCAATACTCAACGTGCTTATCATGAGCTGAACAGACGCTCGATTGTTGACATTATCAATTCAACCAATTCACTCATACCTTTTGATTTTGTTGAATTTAGAAAAAATGAAAAAGAGATCCGCTTCCAGAAAAATGGTGAAGTCACGACCAAACGATTACAAGACAATATCGACTTACCTCATACCCTCCCCTTGACTGAAGCCGCAAGCCAAACGCTTAAAACGCTGTACATGAACTCTGAAACAGGCAGCATAGCGCTGAAGGATCCCCTCATAAATCAGCCATAGCATAGCCATATTTGAGCAACTGATTGGCGAATAATACCCAGGCCGCCAGCAATTCTTTCTCCGTGATTTGATAATCAGGCCGCCTGAGTACCTCCAATCCCAAGCGAATCGTTGAGAGTACCGTTCGATGCCCAATGGTATTGGCCTGAAAATGCTTATCCCAGCCCTGTTGCTGTGCGTGTAAACCAACTAGCCACAACAGGCATTGAACCATCAACGCTATCAGTAGGATGATGTCGAATCGCTCTGGACTGTTGGTACGACTTTGGCGTAAGCCAAAGCCGTATGCCGGGCTTTTGAGGTCACGAAAGGTTTCCTCTATTTGCATACGTTTGGCGTACAGGTTTACCAGCTGCTTTGGGCTCCGAGATTCTGGTGGTAAATTGCTGGCTAACACCCAAGGCTCTTTCGCCGATGTTGAGTACGTTTTTGCCGATGGATGGTGGCAATTAGTCCTCGTTGAACGCTGATTTGTACGCCCCTTAGGTTTGCTACGATAAAGCGTGAGATGGCAATTGATAGGGTTAGTTTTGGTCAAGGTCTTACAACCCAGGCTCTTCGCTTGACCGTTGGCCAAGTCATGTGTACTGCGAACTGCACGCCAATTTTCAGCGCCAATATCTGCAAATTGAACTGTACCGCGAATACGGCTTAGCCAAAACCAACCATGCGCCTCAACCTCTTTGTACCAAGGCACTTTGAACCCCGCGTCAGTCACGATGAGAGGGGTAACATGCAAAGGTAAAATCTTGGCTAAGTCCGCTAAAAAACCGTTGTGGGAGGCCTTAGAGCATTGTTCTGATAGGGGATAGGACTTCTCATACAGGGTAATAGAGCGGCCATTGAAGGCTATTGAGGCGCGCAGAGCCATGATGCGTTTATGCTCTCGGATGTCTGACCAATCGACGAGCACAATCGGCATAGGGTTACCAGAACAGATGAGGCTGGCATGCCATTGGTAGACAGCTAACCGTTCTTGATGCAGATGCGTGTTGCCGAGCAAACGATCAATGCGCTTGATGTTGTGCTTGGTTCGGGCCGTGGTTGGTAAATTTCGACCTAACTCAGTCAAGGTCAGTGTCTTACATTCAATCAGTGCCTTAGAGGCCAGCATCAAGCTGTTTAATCGTTTTAGGTGAAGTTCTGGGCAGTATTGGTGTAAAGAATGTTGTAGGATATTGGCTTCGCGCATCTTGTTGTCCAAGTGTAGTTTTTGGAGAAACCATTTGATCATGCAACAAGATGCGCTTCCACCCTAATTTGATGATTTATTTGTAAATCATCAGGGGATTCTTCAGAGCATAGCGTTTAGCTTAGAAGGAGAACTACTCACGTTTAAAACTGACCAGCACACGCAAAGTATCTCTCTGGAAGGCATAGAGCAATTTCATCGAAAAATAGCTCAGGAAAGCAGGTTACTCCTTGAATTTGCATCTAATTTATACGATTTCAAACAGTTAAATAACATGATCTTAAAAGAAACCAGCGTTAGATCGCTCAATACTGCGATGCTACTGTTTGACAGCAACAGGTTATTCTCATGCATGTTGCCCGGACGTCGGGAGTTCATTCGCGAAGTCAGCGTTAAACACCTTCATAATCACAACGCATTATTATTTTCCTATTCGCCTCGCACTCTCAAAGACATGAAATTAAAAATTTTTGCTAAAGGAGGCGAGATCCGCATTACGTTAACTCAAAATCAAAATGGTGAACTGAAACTCAATTTCTTTGATAAACCAGAAGATATTTCACCGTTTGATAGCCTTAACTTAGTATCAGAACAATCACAGTTAGCTGCATATCAAAAATTGAAAAACGAGTACCTGAACACTTACGATGACCGCTACATTTTGCCGCCATCGCGCCAAGGAGAACTCGATTTGTTTGCCGAACAACCAAGCGATGTGCCAGACGAAATTGATACTCCAGTTAATGACATAGAGTCGCATGCGCAATACACCGACACGACAGAAACCCAAACAGAAGATAAACTCAAGAACGCTCGTGTTTATTCGCCAACGACTTATCCTGATTTAGCACCTAAACCGAACAATAAGCATTCCGAAAACATCACAGAAAACAGTGGCGATTTAGCCAATATCGATGAATATGGGTTTGCCGATGATTAAGTAAGCTCTCAAACAGTAAACTGAATACGGTTGCGTGTGGTTGTGTGTGAAGTGGGGTAAATGACGGCAACAAGCTTCCGCTAAAATGCTCAACAATTTTCATTGGTAAATGGTCAATTTAAAAAGCACAGCAATTTAAAATAAACCACTGGACAAATAAACAGTATTGGTTATATTGATAGGTGTGTTTTTAACCAATAGTTGGCAAACTGCAACTATTGGAAAGGGACATTTCAGGTTGAGTTGCGCGATGTAAAAGTGCGGTTAACCTAATAAATAAGCAGTTGGGAGAGAGTGGCGGCAACCACTCTCCCCCGTATCGGCTGCACTAGCTATTAACACAGACCCAGCCGATGGCGAAATTCTAACGAATTCCATCGGATAGGGACAGTGCTATTTGATGGAGGCCACCTATGGCTCATATTCGTGTGCGCCCCAATGGGCGTATTCAGTTCGACATGCATCTTTATGGCTGCCGTTTTCGTGAAGGCACAAAAATGCTTGCCACACCTAAAAACCTTGCAACTGCCAAGACGACACTCAAAAAAATGAACGCTGAAATAGACTTAGGCAGCTTTCAATACCGTGACTATTTCCCCAAAAGTAAAAAAGTTGCTCAATTTGAGCAGTTGCAGCGTGAGAAACATCCTGATCGTGAATATCCATTTTTCAATGACTTTGCCTATCAGTGGTTTGAACGCAAAAAGGCGACGTGGAAAAATAGCTATAGAAACACCATGCAAAACGTTTTAGATAAGTATCTGATCCCACAATTTGGCAATACATTGATGAATGAGATCACCCTATCGCAGATCGATTTTTATCGTCAGCAGTTAATGCAAATGGTAAAGGCAGATAATACCCGGCAATTATCTAATCGGCGCATTAATAACTTACTGTGGCCCATCGTCTCCATGGTAAGCCTCGCGGCAGAAGAATATAAATTTGAATACCCATTGAGGCGCTATCGCTCACTTAAAGAAGAAAAGGCTGAGTCTCATCCGATGACGATAAAGGAGGTTAAACTTTTCCTATCCCACGTCCCTCCCGAATGGAAAGATTACTTCATCATTAGGTTTTGGACCGGCATGCGCAGCTGTGAAATACATGGATTAGAGTGGCAACATGTTGATTTTAATCACCGCTTAATTCGCATACGGCAAAACTGGGTGAATGGTGAAGTATGTGATGTGAAAACACCAAAATCTAGGCGTGATCTTAAGATGTGTGACACGGTATACGATGCCTTTAAACGCATTAAAAATTTGGCATTGTCAGAGTCAGGCTTTGTGTTTACTGGCAAATCAGATGCGCCACTGGATACCCATTTTGTTAGCAAAAAATTATGGTACCCGACACTCATTAAAGCGGGACTGAAACGTCGACGAGCTTATGAAACTCGTCACACCGCGGCAGTGCTGCATATCGCAGCCCTAGAAAATCCACTGTATATCTCACAAATGCTTGGCCACAGTGATACTCGGTTATTATTTGATGTCTATGCACCTTATGTTGCAAACGCATCTCGAAGCGATGGCAACGCATTTGATAAACTCATGCGCAACGAAAACATGCTGTAAAACCCCGTAAGTTATACTCAACTTGAGTTGGCTGATATCATGTTGTTTAAATCTGGTAACGTTATCACTGACTATGACAGAGCAAGAAACAGAAATTGAAACTCAAGCGGTCACCTATGCGAAAGCAAATAGTACTCGGATAGCTCGAGAACTGACCGATTTGGACAAGTTTCCAGCTGATCAACAACCTGTGTCTATTTTTATGTGCGGCTCTCCTGGCGCTGGAAAAACCGAAGCTTCAAAAGCGTTTCTTGAAATGTTTGATGAAACGGGAATTATTAGGCTTGACCCTGATGAGCTAAGAGTCTTCTTCCAAGAGTACACTGGTGAAAATTCATTCCTCTTTCAGAAAGCTGTCAGCCTTATTGTTGAACGAACCCTAGACAGAATTTTTAACAACAACCAAAGTTTCATCTTAGATGGTACTTTTTCAAACTTTGATATCGCTTGTAAAAATATCGAGCGCTCACTAAAGCGAAATCGAGCCGTGCTCATCATCTTTTTTTATCAAGAACCTACACTAGCCTGGGAGTTTGTCCAAGCAAGAGAAAAGCTTGAAGGCAGACGCATTTTACCTACTACATTTATCGATCAATTCTTAAATTCGCAAGAGGTAGTCCGGCAAGTCAAAGCCAAATATGGCGCGGCAATCAAGATAGATTTACTGATAAAGAACAATGATGGTAGCACTCGTATTTACCATGATAACATTACGGATGTTCAGCATCATATAAAGAAAAAATACTCTCGCACAGAATTAATAAGACTGCTAAACTTGCCACCTGAGCCTATTTTTTAGGCTGTTTTATGTGAGAAATCTATGTCGACCAATACAGCTAAAATTAACGTTACTACATCCAAGCTTTCAGCCTTTGTTATGAACGCAAGTTCAGCAGAGAAAAAACGTGTGTATACTCAAGTTATCAAGAAAGCGACTGAGTCACAGAATAAAATGATTATTGAAGCCAAATCCATGGCAGTGTAATTCATTGGTTTTGTGAATAAAGCCCCGTTAGGGGCTTTTCCTATTTCCTCTGCATCATCACCAACACTCTTCAAGATTCATTCCCCCTCTCGTGCTGCAGGGTGCGTATGATGATAAACCTCCTTTAGCTTACCAATCGTCACCTGGGTATAGACTTGTGTTGTCGAAATATCTGCATGGCCTAGCTGCTCTTGGATATAGCGAATGTCGGCACCATTTTCTGACATTACGGTAGCGGTGGTATGTCGATACAAATTACATGCACCAGGTTTATCAAATTAAATTAGATCCTAAAAGTACTCTGACATCAATTACGCGGTGGTTTTTAGACCGCTTGCACTATCCACTCGACCGTTTTCCTAAGGCCTGAATCAAAGGATTCGAGTGGTTGCCAACCTAATTCACGTTGAATTTTACTCGCGTCAATGGCGTAGCGCACATCATGGCCTGGACGATCAGCAACATGTTGTATTAAATCACGAAACCCCATGCCACTCATTGTCAGAGACTGCGGATGAGTGGGCACTAACTCTTCTAAGAGATCGCAAATTCGCTGCACCACAGCAAGATTAGTGTATTCATTTGAGCCTCCAATATTATAGGTTTCCCCTAGTTGCCCTTCAGTGGCGACTAAAAATAACGCCTTAACATGATCATCCACATACAACCAATCCCGCACCTGCTGGCCATTGCCGTAAACGGGCAGTGGTTTTCCCAATAACGCATTATTCACCATTAAAGGTGATCAGCTTTTCAGGGTATTGAAAAGGGCCATAGTTATTAGAGCAGTTAGTAATAACTATCGGTAAACCATAGGTACGATGCCAGGCGCGAACAAGATGGTCCGCCGATGCCTTGCTGGCAGAATAAGAAGAACTTGATCTGATCCGCTAACTCTGGACACTTAACTAAGCACTGTGTTTCAGTTCAAAATTCTCAGGGCTTAAATAGCCAAGTGAACTATGCCTTCTGGTTTTGTTGTAATCAACTTCTATGTATTCAAAAACGGTCTGTCGCATGGTTTCCCGGTCCATGATTGGCTCGTACTGAATCGCCTCAACCTTCAGTGAATGGAAGAAGCTCTCTGCACAGGCATTGTCCCAGCAGCAGGCTTTGCGGCTCATACTTTTGGTAAGTTAATGTTTTTCAATCAGATTTCGATAGGCATGTGAACAATATTGGCTACCGCGGTCGCTGTGAACAATTACATTTTTCGGGAACCCACGGCGGAACAATGCCATAGTCAGTGCATCACAAGCCAACTGAGCCGTCATACGATTATTCATTGACCAGCCAATCACAGCTCGCGAGTACAAATCAATAATCACCGCCAGATACAGCCAGCCTTCGCTTGTCATCAGATACGTGATATCACCGACCCATTTTTGGTTCGGGCCAGTGGCATCGAAGTTCTGCTCCAATAGGTTTGGCGCTACCGGAAGCTGGTGATCGCTATCGGTTGTGGTTTTGAATTTACGCGCAGCTTTAGCCACTAAATTCTGCCTTGTCATGCTGTTCATAATGGTTTTCAGATCAGCGCATTCCCCATCCTCCGCGAGGTCGGCTTGAATACGCCGAGCGCCTGAGCGCTCTTTGCTCTGGACAAAAAAGCTTTGATTTGCTCATCACGGCTGTGCTGTTTGAGCAAGCGCGCACTCGGTTCTTTGCTTGATTTTCGCCAGGCATAATACCCACTTCGCGTCACGCCAAGCACCGCCGCCATTGGTTTTAGGCGGAACTGGTGCTGGTGTTCGAGCATAAATTCGAATCGGTTTACTTTTGATTCTTCGCGAAGTAGGTGGCCGCCTTTTTTAGGATGGCTAAATCCTCGGCTTGGTCAGCTAACTGGCGTTTTAACTTGGCAACTTCAGCAGCAAGTTCTGCTTCGCGTTGGCTGGTTGTCGATTTCTTTTCAATGGCAGAGCGCCAGTTATAAAGTTGTGATTCGTAGATTTTGAGTTGCCTAGCCGCTTCAGCAACACCGACACGTTCGGCTAGTTTAAGGGCTTCTGCTTTAAATTCAGCAGTGTGAGTCTTGCGGGTCTTTTGGGTTGTCATATTCACCTCGTTAAGTCATTTTACTCACTTAGCGTGGTGTCCAAAAGTATTGGATCAGATCACAACACAAAAATTACTAACTACAGACCCCGTATCAATGTGGGCAATTGCCGCTAATGCATTTTGATTGGTGGTACTAAAAAATAGTACCAAATTCGCTTGAAATGATACTAAAAAGTAGTACTATCGATTTAACGGATTATGAGACTTTATGAACAAAAAACATTTAAGAACGTTGACGGCTATCTTTGCTAGGCCTGTCAGCGGAGCTATCAAGTGGTCTGATATTGAAGCGCTGTTTATTGCTCTAGGGGCTGACATTGAAGAGCGTGAGGGGTCTCGAATTGGTGTGGTGCTGTTTGGTGAAGTTCAGGTATATCACCGCCCACATCCTCAGAAAGAAACTGACAAAGACGCAGTGATAAGCATCAAAAAATGGTTAGAAAGGAACGGGGTGAAAGCATGAAAAATCTTATGATGATCAACGGGGTAAAAGCCTTTATTGATTATGATCCAGACGCTGAAACATTCCGTGGTGAGTTCGTAGGCTTAAACGGCGGCGCGGATTTCTATGGTGAAAGCGTCGCTCAATTGGAAGCCGAGGGCGCGAAGTCATTAAGCGTTTTTTTAGAGATGTGTCAGGAGCGTGGCATTGAGCCTTACAAAAACTTCTCTGGCAAATTCAACGTTCGGATCTCGCCAGAGGTTCACGCTCGACTTAATGAAATTGCGCTATCGCAAAGCATTAGTTTGAATGCAGCGGTAGAAAATGCAGTCAATGACTACATTGCACATTCAGCGTAGGACGGAAAATTGTTCCTCGTTTTGCGGGGATGCAAGTGTTGGCATGTAGCTAATGTTAAACGGGGTTCACCATGTCAATTAAAGCATGGGCTTGGCGATCTAATTCCTGACTTGCATCTGCACCCAGGCAGTCGTCGCTTTGCGGCGTTCTAGATCTTAGCTTCTAAATCGCCTCTACCGCCATTTTCAGCACGACACTATCCTTTGGCATTAATGCTATACGAAACCCGACTCCGCTAAAAACTCGATTAATCAACTCAACACCGTTTTTGCCTTTATCACTTTCGATATCAGACAATGCTTTACGGCTAACGCCAACCATTTTGGCATATTGGTCCTGGCTCAGTGATAACAACTCAACTCTCAGCCATTTAAGTACTTGACCTTGAGTCTTTTTCCCCGAAAAGAGATCCAATGTAGCGGCTAATAATAAATCTTCCCTATCTTTAAGGGTCAAAGGCTTTCGATTAACCGAAATTTTTTTTCGACCACCTCTGCCTTTTGTTTCAATCGAATCCGTTGCAACATTAGATGAAACCGTCATAATAGCCCCCATTGCTGCATTCTCGCTTCTAACGTGGCAAAACCAATTCCCGAATGCGCAAGAATCGATTCTGGCACACCCCGCTGACGTAAACGTTGCTCAAGACCAAGCAAACGAGCAGCGGTTTCATTCAAAGCGCTCATTAACTCATTAGGCGACAGTAAATCAGATAAATGTTCTGCAATTGCAGGAAAGTTATACACGCCACCTAACTCCATTCCCTCACCCCAGGTAAAGGTACGAGTGATCATCTCATAATCTGCTTTCATTGGCGCAAAATCATAAATGGGTGCCAGCTGGACGCGGTTTCCATACTTGATAAAAGAGGTATTTCGGCCATGATTATCTGAATTTCCAAAGGCAATATTTAATAAATCTCTACGTACCCATTCAATCACAAACGCCTCAATGCCGCTCTTGCCTTCAAGCTCAGCCTCAACGTCGAGTAGCGTCCTGGTATTACCATAATTTTCTTTTTTATTAAACGCGGCCAAAAGCCGTCTAATCACATCGGCATGTAGCAAAGGCTTTGCTGTCGGCTCACCTAAAATGGCATAAACCGACTCCATGCCATAACTCACCATTGCTCCCGCCTCAACACCGTAATCAAAGCGTGGCAACCATAAAGAAGGGCCACGTTCAGCTTCAATAAGCTTCATCGACTCAACGGAAATAGTCTCAAAGCCCAATTGTGTAAGCTCATGATAAAAATGATACTCTGCTCGCAAAATATCGCCATCCAGAGTGGTTTTACCCCTTGGAAACTTAACTAAATAAGGCTGATCGAGATTACGCGGATCATCTTGAAAGGTATCAATCCAAACATCTTGCTGCGCATTTAATCGCACTAATAACTTAGGTGCGGCCCCGCCTGCGCCGGAAGCGCCACCTGCTGCTGCACCGCGAGACTGGGCATACTCAATAAAATCAATCTGCAACTCACTGACATCAGCGATACTAAAGGTAACAGGTAATGATCTTTTAGCCTTTTCAGGCACCGATTCTTTTATACGTAAGTTGCCAATTGGCGCGATAGTTCCATATTTCAACAATTGGAAATCACGTTCCAAATTAGGCAAATCCTGCAATCCAAGCCGCTTAACCCAATAATCCCGGCTGGAACCTGCTGGCATAATATCTTCTAAAAAACGATGCCAGTGAGGGCTTCGCAACGGGATATTATCAACGGGTAACGATACACTCACTGCAGTTTGCGCAAATTGATGGAAGTAAGACGTGACATGTTCGATCTCATAATTTAATACACATGGCCCGCCAGTGCCCTTATCTGGCGCATAAAACTCCACCAAAGCAACATCACGCCATTCTCCGGCAATGTTCATCTGCACCGTTAAAATTTGCATTACCTAACCCCTAAAAGCAGACGACAATTAATGAACACTATAGCACTCAAAAATAGATAAAACAGCTAATTAATGCAACCTACAGCACTCAGCAATTAAGAAAAATACTAATTAATGACACCTAAAAAACGCAAAAACAGTCAGAGAAAATAAGATGGAAGGAAAAGCAAAGACGTTGACGGTTGACTGAACGCTCGCAAGCTCACCGTCCGGGCGGAGCCCGTTCAGTAACCTGCAGCGGTAAAACGGCGTTCCTAGATGTATGGACTCCCTCCCACTAAGAGGATACGGTCTTAATCGATTCAAAGATTAGCCAAAGGAGTCCATACATCTCGAGCAACGCTCCAGCTTCTGTTATATGCCAGTAATCAAAAAATCGATAGCCGCTACGATCTCATCCCTGAAACTACTCAACTCATTGACAGGCTCACGTAAAATCTTCGTTGGTACACTTGCCATTTGGTGAGTTAACATCACGAAGTCACCCTCATCGATATGGATCACAGGGCATAAATGCCTAGGGGCTTTTTTCTCCAATAGTTCGACAGGTGTTAGCGGAATAACTAACCGAGTATTCAAGATATTAAGCAATTCACTTTGAACATCAACAAAGTAAGGATATGCAATTGCAGTGCTCTTATCGTGGTTTTGGTATAAGGCAAACTGTGACCAAAATGCGCGACAAGCCCCGTGCTTTTAGCGCGGGGAAGGATAGCGCAAGTTGCGAAGCAACTTAATGCGGCCTATCTTGTTGCTCAATATATTGCCTTAATACGTCTATTGGAGCGCCCCCAACAGATCCTGCAAAGTAGCTGGGCGACCAAAGTGCATTTTTCATGTAGGCTGGCTTATGAAGATTTGGATAGTACTGTTTCAACTTCCTGCTAGAAACCCCCTTTAGACTATTAACCAGCTTCGATATAGCCACTTTCGGTGGGTAGTTCACTAACAGGTGAACGTGGTCTTGCTCCCCGTTAAACTCTACGATCTCAGCCTCAAAATCCGCACAGACTTTTTCCATGATGTCTCGCATCGTTTTTAGATGCGCATCCGTAAATAACTTGCCACGATATTTAGCAATAAAAATAAGATGCACATGCATCATAAATACGCAGTGCCTTCCTCTTCGTAATTCCATAGGCCAACCTTTACAATCAAGCTTAAAGAACCTATATTAGTGCATTATGAGCATTCAGACCAAAACTTTAAGTGTTAGGGTAAAAGATAAACATGCGAAGCTGTTAAGACAGATGGCGTATGAAGTAAATCAATGCTTTAACCTGGCCAACGAACTAACCATGAAAGCGAGTCGCAACTATAGCGATGCTGGCGCGGTTAGACCTGTCTGGATGTCGGCTTACGATGTGCAAAAACCGATTCTAAGTTTTAGGAACGAATCTGGATTTATTATTCCATCCCACACAGCTCAAGAGGTCTGCGCCAAACACGCCCAAGCAAGAAAACAATTCAAACGAGCGAAGTTACGTTGGCGAATAAGCTCAGGCTCTAAACACTCTCTTGGCTTTGTGCCGTTTAAAAAAGGTTCTGCTAAGTGGAAGAGTGGGCAAGTCTTATTCGCAAAACAGCACTTTAAGGTTTGGGATACCTACGGGCTTTCACAATACGAGTTTACTTCAGGATCTTTCTCTGAAGACTCAAGAGGACGCTGGTACTTTAATGTGTGTGTTCATGTAGGCGCCTCAGCGCCCACCTCTGGAAAGACAGCCATCGGTATCGATCTAGGGTTAAAAGATACGGCAACTTGCAGTGATGGGGCTAAATTAGAACGGGGGAACTTCTACCGCGATCTAGAGGCGGATTTAGGCGTTGCCCAAAGAGCAAATAAGAAAAAGCGAGTCAAGGCCATTCATGCGAAGATCAAGAATCGTCGCAAAGATGCTTTGCATAAATTTAGTACGCGGCTGGTCAATGAAAATGCCGCAATATTTGTTGGCGATGTGAGCAGCTCCAAGTTAGCGAAAACTAAAATGGCAAAATCGGTTTTAGACGCAGGCTGGTCAATGCTCAAAACACAATTGGAATATAAAGCGATAGCGCGGTCAGTTGTGTTCGAAATAGTCAATGAATCCTACTCCACCCAGACCTGTTCGAGCTGTGGGGCGATCCCCGTCAGCAGTCCGAAAGGTAGAACTGGTCTTGGAATAAGAGAATGGGTGTGCTCTGAGTGCGGAGCAGAGCACGACCGCGATATAAACGCGGCAACCAATATTCTCGCGGCGGGGCATCGCCGTCTAGCTGTAGGAATCCCCGTGCTTTAGCGCGGGGAGGATGTCAAATTAGAATACTCGGTAAGAATCAGAAAATAAGCCTTGTTTTTCAACCAATTCATTGCAAGCGTTAATCGCTTGGGCATTTTGTTCTAACCATTCGGCTTTTAGGCGATGCTTTACTTCTTTCTCAAGAGCCTTTTCCATTGTCGCTGAAAGATTTATGTTCAGGCGTTTAGCTTCCGCTAATAACTCACTGTTTAAGCTTAAATTTGTAGCTTTTTTGTGTACTTGATTGCTATATTTGTTTCTCATAACAATAACCCATGCGCGTTGTTTGTGCGCATAAATTATAAGTATGGATAGGATATATAACAAGCCATCAAAGATGGCGCTGAGTGTATCTATAAACTGCAGCAGTAAAACAGCATTCGTAGAATGCTTAAGCGCATCGCTACTAGAGTCTAAACCCTAGAGCCACGTAGTGGCGTTCTAGCAGTTGCGTCGCAACGCCAAAGCGTCTCCCAGCCGAAGGCCGTCCTTTTTGCTGCGCCTTATATGCTATATACTCCCCCTGTATTCATTAAATCGTGCAATGGGCCTATGCAACAACTAAATGAAAGCATTATTTGATGCTCAGTTTGGTGCACTCAGTGCCGTCATTGCAGGGGCTCGTGTTTGGACGGACATTCGTGAATACGTTCTGGGTCACCATGAATAGTTTCGCCGTCAACAGTTAGATGTAATATTTGGCGAGGATGCCTGCCAAATTTACCGGGAGAATGCGGCATAAAATGTCGCTAATTTGCATCATATGTCACTGAACATGCTACGAGCTACAACTCAAGCCCATACCGATTACCGATATACTTTTCAATGACCTGCTTCATTGCAATTAACATCTTACTATTGAAGTCCCTACCTCCTGCAAATCAAGATATTCACTATATCGATTTGATTCTCGGCACAAACGCAGTGAAGTTCCGCCCTGAAAAACCAAGTTATCGAGTACCCAAGCTTCATCCAGTGCATACAAGATGTCGTAATGAAGAAGTTCTTTCTCAATGACAGGGCGCATATCCTTTGCGCCTCCTTGTTCCACAGCTTTAAGTTACTTTTATCCTACGAGTTTAGAAAATCAAAGCAAAATAAACCAACTACTTTTTATAGCACTTAAAGGTGTTGTACTGAACTCTTCATGGCTACTAGAAAAAGGGTATAGTTTACAATTACAAGATCGATACAAAAAAGTCAGTGGTTCAAATCAGTTGGCAGAGGCGCTTTGATACGTAAAAAGGATCTGTTGATTATTAATTGAAATAAGTTGAGCTACGCTGCCGTAAGCTCACCATTAAACGTTAAACGCTGATTGTTTCATGGTTTGCTCGGCTCGGCTGACCCCTAGCCGCTTAGCAACGGTTTGCCATTGCTTAACCGCCATTAATACTTCATCGTAAATTTGCGTGGCTTGGGTTTGCGAAAGTCGGAAGAAGTCTTTTACGTCAAAGGCTAATTGGTAGTCTAGAGCGTTGTCTGTATCGGTAATATTCAGATGCAGGCCATGCTTACCCACTATCGGGTTTAAATCATAAGCGGGTGATAACTTCCAACCATTCTTTGTTAATAAAAACCCATGGTTACGCAGGTGATCATCCGTGTTGGACACCGCAATATTAAACACGATACGTCGCCATAACTGTGCTAAATCAGCTTCGGTTTGCGCACCATAATTGGAAATAAATTCAGCAATCTCTAAGTAGCTGGCACCTTGAAATTGTTCACCATCATAGTATTGAAGCTGTGTCATGGCCGATGAAAAATGCAGTCGCTTTTCGCCATCGCGGTCAAACCGTTTTGTTAAAAAGGTATGGTGCTGTGACGAAAACTGCTTGATCTCACTTGGAAACATGTCAACACCTGCCGCCAAAGCCAATTCATAACAGACCATCTCCCATGCGCCCACGTCATGGGTATCATTTAGATTGGGAAACTTTGCAATCCACAAGTGGCCTTGTTCATCTGTGACACAAGCCTTGGGCCTTGCACCACCTAATGATGAGCCTGGAGAAATCAGCATTTTCAACCAGCGATAATACTCGTCACTGTCGATGTCATCGTCTTTTTCAATCTGCATGGCTGCGTGCTCTAGCTCTCGCAAAGAAGCCATTGGCGGCGCAGCAAATTCAGAATTGTCGTCCAAAAAAGCATTCGAGCCTGCTCGCTTAAATCGAATACCACCCATCCGGTAAGAGTCGTGCACGCCCAACAGGTAATCCAATTCGTTTAATCGACTTGTTGCTCGAATGCCTTTGCGCGCATCAATCGCCGCACGCCGTTGCATTAAAATACGTCCCCATCTATCAGGCGATGAATCAAGAAATGCGCGAAAGTTTTTATCGGCTTCATCGTTGTAGAGTTCACCGGAGTGAAGCGTCAAGATTGGATCAATTTGCAAGCGACAGGCTGAGGTTAAAAATGCTTTATCGTAGGCAAAACTAAACACGCCACCTCGGCTTGAATCGCTATAAGTAAGCCGCCCTATTAGCAGTGGCGCTTCGATTGGCTGCCAGTCGGCATAGACTTCGACGATTTCACGGCTCATCTTGAACCTTCCAGCAATTTTATGTTTTGCAGCTTGATACCCACTTCATCATGAGCGGCCATTTCCGCAAAGTTGCTTTCCATGCCAAGTACGGCCATTACTTTTAAGTAAGTGCCTATGGCAACGCCCGGATCACCTGCGAAGACTTTGTTCACGGTTTTATGATCAAAACCAGTACGTTCACACAGCAGCTTTTTTGTAAAACCACGTCGTTTCATCGCCAACAACAAGTCCTCACCAAAATGAGTCAGGATTTTGCGTTGCTTTGGAAACAGTACATTGTGTAAATCACGCTTAGCCACATCACCAACCAAAGGGACTATATTCCCACTATTCAGCCATTAATGGGAATATAGTCCAACTTTGAAATCAAAGCAACTCTAACATGTGAAAGGCAGGACTATATTCCCACTTTACTGAATATTATAGGATTTATATCCCACTTTTAGGTTTAGATTGCGCGTTGGCCAAAGCGATGATGTGAATCCCTGAATTTCAAAGGCAACCAAATCACACTTTTGTGTGATCTGATCCAGTAGTTCTGTACACCGCGCTAAGTGAGTAAAATCACATAACGAGGTGCCTATGACAACTAAAAAGAACCGTAAGACTTATACCGCAGAATTTAAAACCGAAGCCCTGAAACTGGCCGAGCGTGTTGGCGTGGCCGAAGCAGCACGGCAGTTGAAGCTATACGAAACCCAGATTTACAACTGGCGTAATGCATCAGAGAAAAAATCCACTACCAGCCAGCGTGAAGCTGAACTAGCGGCCGAAGTAGCTAAGTTACGTCGCCAACTGGCTGATCAGGCTGAGGATTTAGCCATCTTAAAAAAGGCCGCAACCTACTTCGCGAAAAATCAAAAGTAGCTGCATTTGAATTTTTGCTGGAGCACCAACACAGGTTCCGCCTGCTGCGCATGGCCGCTGTGTTTGGTGTATCGCGAAGTGGGTATTATCAGTGGCGTCGTACCGGTGAAGAACCTGGCGAGAAAGCCCTACGGCGGGCCGCGCTGGACGAGAAAATCAATAAGGCTTTTACGCAAGGTAAGCAACGTGACGGTGCGCGCCGTATTCAGGTTGCGTTGGCTGAAAATGGCGACCATGCAGACCTGAAAACAATATTGAACAGCGTGAAAAGACAAGGGTTAAAAGCCAAAGCAGGTCGTAAGTTCAAGGTGACCACAGATAGCAACCATCAGTTGCCAGTGGCCCCAAATTTGCTGCACTACAGCAAGATCGGTGTTTTTCAAGGTAGTTACCCCTCAAACTGAAGCAGTGTTACCAACTACAATACACCTCCCGCTTGGCCCGCACCTAAAGGAGCGGGATTGCGCGGGCGTTTTGTTCAACGATTTTCTCGCGTATACCATAGTCGCAGCATGTAGATAATCGAATCAAGGATCTCATAACGAACATCGTACTCCCCAACCAAAATCCTCCTAACCTCACAGGGCTCAAACTGGAACAGTTGCTCTCCAATTCGTGGGTTGGTGAGCAAAACCGCCACCATCTAATCAAAATGATTGCATCATTTTGATTAGCCATATACTATAAAGCGCACTAAAGCAAAATGAGAAGTCCTATGTCAAGACTTGGTGATTTTCATCTCTATCCTCATGCTCAACGTAACCGCTTGGAGTTTATAGACTTCTGCCTCTACTACTTTGGCGAGGTGAGCAAAACCGATCTGCTACGCCAGTTTGCGGTCGGATCTGCCTCCTGTACCCGGGATTTGGCGCTATACCGTGAACTGGCTCCGGAAAACCTAGAGTTCAAACACCAAACCAAGCGCTATCACATAACGCAAAAATTTGTACCGCTGTTTAACCATGAGCCGGAAACCCTGCTCAGCCGCCTGAGCCAGGGTATGGGTGAAGGCGTAAAACAGATCTCGCCACCCGGCGAACACTGTGTTGATGCCATCCGCCTCATCCATCCAGACAGCAACACCATAGCCACCCTGATGCGCGCCATCACGCAGCGGCGGGCCATCAGCGTGCGCTATCACTCCTTAGGTTCCGGTGAGACAGAGCGTGAGCTGGTCCCACATGTCTTGGTTAACAACGGCCACCGTTGGCATGTCCGCGCCTACGACCGGCGGCATGGTGAGTTTCGCGACTTCGTCACCACCCGCCTGCTGCAAGTGCATGAATTGGCGCAAGCCCCAAACACAGAACAGCGCGAGGCAGATCTCGCCTGGCAGCGACAGATGACGCTGACACTCGTCCCCCACCCCGCGCTTGTCCACCCAGAAGCCATAGCCTTGGACTATGGCATGACCGATGGACAATTAACGCTGACAGTGCGCGAGGCGCTGGTGGGTTACTTGTTGCAACAGTGGCGAGTCGACTGCTCACCAGATGCCCGGCTCGATCCCCGTTCCCATCCGCTCAGACTGGCCAACCATGACGTAGTCGCCACACTGACCAACTGCCGCCTGCTGCCTGGAGTTGCCCCATGAATCAGGATCTGAGCTTTGAGTTTCTGGAGCAGTTCAAGGAGCAAAGCTTGGCGCTGCGTCTGTTGCGCTCCCCTCACTTTGCCCTGCTCGCCAGCTTTCTGCATCGGGCCTTTCTGGCTAAAAACCGCCGTGCCATCCCCTATCAGGAACTGATCGACGCACTGGAACATCATCTGCAGGACATTGCCGACAGCCATGGTCCCGAGCTGTTTCCCAAGAGTGCCCGCGCCTATGTCGACGACTGGATCAACAGCCGGGGCGGCTATCTGCGCAAATACCTGCCACTGCAGAGCGATGAACCCGAGTGCGACCTGTTGCCCGAGATCGAAAAAGCCCTGCGCTGGATCGAGGAGATGCAGGGGCGCCGGTTTGTCGGCACCGAGTCACGGCTCAAACTGTTGCTCGATCTGATCGGAGAGCTGGTCCACGGCACCACTGAAGACAGTGCATCCAAGCTCGCCACCCTGAGCGCTCGCAAGGCCGAGATCGAGCAGGCCATCTGTGCCGTCGAGCAGGGACAGGATACGGGGATGTCAGCGACCCAGATCCGCGAACGGCTGTTTTTTCTGGGCGATCTCTCGCGCCAACTGCTGGGGGATTTTCGCCAAGTGGAAGCCAACTTCCGCAGTCTGGACAAGGAGACACGCAAGACCATCACCCAGAGTGGCCTGCATAAGGGACTGGTACTGGATCAGGTGTTTGGCGATCAGGATGTCATCGACAGCTCGGACGAAGGACTGTCCTTCAGCGCCTTCTTCGAGCTACTGATGACGCCACAGATGCGCAGTGCCATGCGCCAGAACCTGCAGTCACTGCTAGAACATGAAGAGGCGAGAAATCTGGTGCAACAGGACACCCTGCTCAGCCATCTCTACAGTTACCTGCTGGATGCGGGAACCAAGGTGAACATCACCCGCCAGCAGATCACCGACCAGTTGCGCCGTTACATCCAAGAGCAATCCCAGGACAATAAACGCATTTTGGAACTGATCCGCGACTTCGAGGCACAGGCGCATCGCTTGGAAGGGCTTGATAGCCGCAGCTATCCGGATTTTGCCTCTGTGTCAGAGCAACAGGCCACGCTCTCTGTACTGCTGAGTCGCGGTCTCTACCATCCGCCGCAGAGCGAACAGTTCAATAACTCGGTAGCCGAAGCCGTGCCACAGGCAGAAGTGGATCTGCGTACCCTGTTCGAGGTGAGCCATATCGACGAACAGCAGTTGCAACGCCACATCCAACGTTGTCTGAGTGACTATCAAGGTCAGGTGAGCCTGGCCCAGGTCATCGAACACTACCCGATACGCCATGGCTTGGATGAGGTGCTCACCTATATCAAGCTGGCCTGCGAGCAAACGCTGCCTGCTCACATCGACACCACCCGGGAACAACAGATCCGCTGGCAGGCCGAGCCTGAACTCTGGCGGATATTGCGCATTCCAGCCATCACCTTTGTCAGGGAGCTGTAACCATGTCGACCATCCATGAAACAAGCGCACTGGGGGCGGATGCCCAACGGGACAAGTCTGCCGTGCTCATCCGGCTGCTCAAGGGCCCTCTCTATCTGCATCGGCAACGGGATCTCTGGCAGGTATTACTGCGCGAACAACACAGCATCCGCGACTACTTCCAGCAGATTGGCCTCTCCTTGCTGATCGACGAGGCCGAAGGGTACGCCTTCTTGAAGCAGCCCGAGAGCGCGGAAGAAGAGTCCGGTCAGGAGTTACCACGCCTGATCAGCCGCCGTAACCTGAGCTTTGGCCAGACACTGCTATTGGTCTGCCTGCGCAAGCGGCTGGCCGAGCACGACAGCGCAGAGAGTGCGCCCCGCCTCATCGTCACCCGGCAGGAGATCCACCAGTGGTTGTTACCCTACTACCCCGAGGTGGGTAATGAGGTAAAGCAACGCCGCGAGCTGGATGCGCTGATCAAAAAATGCGATGAGATGGGCTTCCTCTCAATGCTACCCAAGCATCCGGATGACTTCGAGGTGCCGCGCATTCTCAAGGCCTTTGTCACCGCCGAACAGATAGTGGAATTCAACCAGCTACTAGCGCAAAAACTGGCTGTCGCCGGGAATACGACAGAGAACGCTGAAGAGTACAACGAGGAGAACACCGAGTGAATAGTGAGCTGAACGCGCAAATCTCAGCCAAGCACAGCCTGCCAAACCAGGCCCTGCAGGGCTTTCGCCTGATGCGTTTCGAGGTGTTCAACTGGGGCACCTTCGATCAGCAAATCTGGCATCTGGCCGTAGAGGGCGACAACAGCCTGCTGACCGGCAACATCGGCAGTGGCAAATCGACACTGGTGGACGGTCTCACCACCCTGCTGGTTCCCACCCGCAAGCTGGCCTTCAACAAGGCGGCAGGCGCCGAGGAGAAGGAACGCTCGCTGGAGTCCTACTTCCATGGCTTCTATACCTCCCAGCAGGATGACTATGGCAAGGCGCGTCCGGTCGGCCTGCGCGGCAAGGATCACTACAGCGTTCTGCTGGCCCAGTTCCACTCCGCCGCCCTGCAACAGAGCGTGACCCTGGCCCAGGTATGCTGGCTGCCACCCGCAGAGAAGCGGGTCAAGCGACTGTTTCTGGTGGCCGAGCAGCCCCTTACCATCGCCAACCACTTCAGCGGCTTTGGTGACAAGATAGCCGGACTGAAAAAGCAACTAAAACAGCAGGGTGGCTGCGAGCTGTTCGACAGCTTTGGCCCCTATCAGCAAGCCTTTTGCAAGGCGCTGGGACTGGGTAACGATGGCAAGGCGCTGGATCTCTTCAATCAGACCATCTCGATGAAGTCCGTGGGCTCGGTCACTGACTTCGTACGCCAGAACATGCTGACCCAGCCCGATGTCGAGGGGCTGATCCAGGAATTGGAGCGCAACTATGACGATCTCAAGCGGCTGCATGATGCGGTGGTCGCAGCCCGCCAGAAGGTCGAGTTGCTGGAGCCTGTCAGCCGACTGGGGGAGGACGTGCTGCAGGCCGAACAGGAGAAACAGCATATCCAGCAGTGTCGGGAGCTGACCGATGGCTTCATGGCACAACATGCCATCTCCCTCTATCAGAAGCGACTGCAGCGCAGCCGCCAGAACCTGGACAAGCTACAACTGCAGCGCGAGAGCCTGGATCGTAGGCTCGGTGAGCAGGAGCAACAGGTTGCCACCTTGCATCAACAGATCCTGGAAAATGGCGGTAGCCGCCTGCAACAGCTGCAGGGGGAGATGCACCGCCTGAGTCAGGCGCGCGACACGGCTCGCCATCACTACAAAGACTATCGCGATCTGACCCAAGCCCTGGCCCTGCCGGATACTCTGGAACTCGACTGCTTTGTCAGCAACCAGGCCGCCGCCAAGGAAAGGGCCGAGACACTGATGGGCGAGTTGGCCCAACTGGAGCAGCAGCGAGATACGCTCAAGCAGCAGGAGTGGCAGCAGAGCGCCCAACTGCAGCAACTGGGCGACGAACTCGCCGCCCTGAAGAAACGCCAGAGCAACATTCCCGCTCAGCAGTTGGCCATACGCGAGCGACTCTGTGCCGAACTGGGGTTAGATGAGAGCCAGCTCCCCTTTGTCGGTGAGCTACTGCAGGTCAAGGGTAAGGAGCTCGCCTGGCAAGGGGCCATGGAGCGGGTGCTGCACAATTTTGCCCTGAGCCTGCTGGTGCCGGAGCGACTCTACCCCACGATCAGCGAATGGGTGGAAAAAACCCATCTGGGCAGTCGCCTGGTCTATTACCGGGTACGCCAGCCTGCCGATTATCTGCCAAGCCCGGCGACGCCTGGCTCGCTGCTGGGCAAGCTGGAGATAAAACCGGCCTGTGAGCAATACGACTGGTTGCACAAAGAGCTGCAACGCTTTGACTATCTCTGCTGCGAGGATCTGGCCACCTTTCGCCGCAGCGACAAGGCGTTATCCATCAACGGCCAGATCAAATCCGGCCCCTCACGTCATGAGAAAGACGACAGGCACGCCCTGCAGGATAAGAGCCGCTATGTGCTGGGCTGGAGCAACAAGGAGAAGATCCAACTGCTGGCCCAACAGTACAGCCAGTTGCAGCAGCAAATCCAACAACGCCAGCAGCAGCTGCAACAACAGGAGCGGCGCCGCATCATGCTCGACAAACTGCGTCATCAGGCGTTAAGACTGGCCGATTTCAATCTGGGGTTTGAACAGATTAACTGGCCACGTTTTAGCGAGCAGATAGAACAGTTACAGCAAGAAGTACAGATACTGGAGCAGAGTTCGGACCTGCTTCAGACGCTGCAGCAACAATTAACCTTGGCCAAGCAAGCTTTCAAGGCACTCGGGAGCGAGCGCGATAACCTGCTAACCAGCGTGGGGCAACAACAGAGTGAGATTGAGACCGATACCCTTGCCCTGACGGAAAAAGAGGCCTTGCTGGCTAGCGTCCCGCCGATCTTGCGCGAGCGCTGTTTTGCGACCCTGACCCAGTTCTATCAGGAGTATGGTGCCAGCGCCGGGTTGCGCTTCGACATGCTGACTAACCAGACCAGCTTGCTGCGCGGTAAACTCAACGAGCGGGTGCAACATCTGGAGGAGAAACGGCGCAAGAAGGAGGGGCAAATGATCGATGCCATGAGCACCTTCCACTACCGCTTTCCCAACGATGCCAGTGAACTGGACAAGAGTCTGGCGGCATTGAAGGAATATCAACAGCTCCTCCAACAACTGCAGCAGGAGGATCTGCCACGCCACGAAGCGCGTTTCAAGGAGATGCTTAACCGCGACACCATCCGCGCCATGGCGCTGTTTCGCAGCCAGCTCGACAAACATGAAGAGGAGATCAGTGCCCGCATCCGGCTCATTAACCAGTCGCTGTATGCACTGGACTACCAGATCGGCACTTTTATCGAGATTGACAGCGTCTCCTCCCCTGATGTGGAGATCCGCGAGTTCAAGCAGCGTCTCAAACAGTGTGTCGAGCACACGCTGGATGACAACCTCTACTCGGAGCAGAAGTTCGAACAAGTAAAGTCACTGATCGAGCAGATGCGACAAGATGCAAAATGGACCCAGAAGGTCGTCGATGTGCGCTTCTGGCATTTGTTCAACGTTATCGAACGCTACCGGGAGGATGGCAGCGAGAAGGAGTGTTACTCCGACTCCGGTGGTAAATCGGGGGGACAGAAGGAGAAACTGGCCTACTCCATTCTGGCCGCCGCTATCTTGCTGCAATACAGGCTGGTCGGCAGCGAGACTACCCAGACCCGTGCCGAGCGCCGCTTCAATCTGGTGGTGATCGATGAAGCTTTCGCTCGTGGCTCCAAAGACAGCACCCGCTTCGGGCTGGAGCTGTTCAAGAAGCTGGGGCTGCAACTGCTGCTGGTCACCCCCCTGCAAAAACTCGATGTCATCGAGCACTATGTCCGCCATGTGCACTTTGTCGATCTGAAGCAGAATCGATCCATGCTGCTGAACATGACCATCGAGGAGTATCGGCAACGGCTGGCTCAACATCAGGCTCTCGGCAGCTACAGCACGCTGGTTTCTGAGGTCCCGATTGTTGAGGTGCAGGCTTCAGACGTGAATGGTTCCGTGGAGACATGACCATGATCGAACTCAAGACACTCAAGCAGAAACTACTGAAGAAATGGCAAGGTTATGGACTGCATCGGGCCTGGCTTGAGGGGGAATCACTGTTCCCCCTCACCATCAAACTATCCCGCCCCACCGACAAAGCACTGCTGCACGACTTTGCCGCCCTGCGCCAGCAGATCGCCCGCCTGCAGGAGGGACTGACCGATCTGCCCGGCATCACGTTGCAGCAGCAGGAGGTCAACTACCCGACCATGGGGCGCCAATGGCTGCCTGCTGCCGTCGAGTTTGCCGATATGGCCGCCTTGGCCCGCTTTGTCGGGCAGGCACAGGCTTGGCGGATCTTTTGCGATGAGCACGCACGGCTGCTCGCCGCCTTCCCGGCGCTGCAGGCCTGGTTGCTGGACAATCCGGCACAACTAGAAAAGCAGGCGGGTCATTGGCCTGAGCTCATCGCCGTCTGCCGCCACTTCTGTGCTCACCCACGCCCCGATTGCTACCTGCGCCAACTGGACATACCCGGCGTCGATACCAAATTTATCGAGCAACACAAAAGCATACTGAAGAGTCTGCTGGATCAGCTGCTACCAGAGCAGGCGATTGACCCGACCGTGACCAGCTTGCGCGATCACGGCTTCGAACGGCGCTTTGGCCTGCGCTACGAGGAGCCGCAGGTCCGCTTTCGTCTACTTGACCCGCAACTGGCGGCCGAGTTTGCCGGGGCCAGCGACATCACCTTGACGGTGCGCGACTTCGCCAAGCTGGACCTGCTGGTGGATCGGGTTTTTATTACCGAGAACAAGATCAACGGCCTGGCATTTCCTGGGGTACGCAATGGACTGGTGATTTTCGGCCTGGGTTATGGCGTGCAACTGCTCAAAGAGGTGCCCTGGCTGGGCGCTTGCCAGATCCACTACTGGGGCGATATCGACAGCCATGGCTTTGCCATGTTATCGCAACTACGCAGCTATTTTCCGCGTACCCGTTCTCTACTAATGGATGAAGCAACCCTACTTGCCTGCCGCTCTTGGTGGGGAAGCGAGCCTTCTGCCACAGCCCACAGAGCCGAACAGCTCCCCAACTTAAATGAGACAGAGCAACTGCTATACCAACGACTCAAGGCCCATTGGCAACCTAACTTACGACTGGAACAAGAGCGCATCCCTTTCTCTCTTCTCCAAACGTTAATTTGACATACGCATCAATTCTTACTGATGATGGAGTGGTAGTACCAACTTTACTTCACACTGCAAGCAAGGTCACAGGTGTTGATCTGGGGCTGTTTCATTTCGCCATCGAATCGAATGGCAAAAAGATAGCCAACCGAAGATTTGTAAAGCGTGCTGAGAAAAACCTCAGACGTAAGCAGCGCCAGCTATCAAGAAAAGCAAAAACTAGATTGATGGTCGCCAAATGCCATGAAAAAGCAGCGAATGCTCGCGCTAATTTAGTAAATCAGACTATGTTGATTAAGTTCAGCTATGCTGCCGTAAGCTTACAATCAGTTTACGCCGCCTACGACTGCCGTTGGTTTCTTTGGCTTTGTCCTGCCCTGTACATATCCAGCCGTGTGAGATTTTGGTTGCCTGAGTCTGAGTTAAATGGGCAATTAACTCTGCGGTTTGCTCAACAGATTACAGGCTTTGTGAACCGCGACATTTTCAGACTTGAGCTTCTCTGACAAGGTGTAATCGGCAAGGTGACGGCGGACCGTTGATTCATTTATCCGTAATGCTTGAGAAATCATTGCCGCGGTCCAGCCTTCGGATGCAAGAAGTACTGCTTTAATGCGGTCACAAACAAGCCCGTCACGCGTTTGAGCATGCAGGGTCTCTAGGACTTGTTTTTGTTGACATCCTCCCCGCGCTAAAGCACGGGGATTCCTACAGCTAGACGGCGATGCCCCGCCGCGAGAATATTGGTTGCCGCGTTTATATCGCGGTCGTGCTCTGCTCCGCACTCAGAGCACACCCATTCTCTTATTCCAAGACCAGTTCTACCTTTCGGACTGCTGACGGGGATCACCCCACAGCTCGAACAGGTCTGGGTGGAGTAGGATTCATTGACTATTTCGAACACAACTGACCGCGCTATCGCTTTATATTCCAATTGTGTTTTGAGCATTGACCAGCCTGCGTCTAAAACCGATTTTGCCATTTTAGTTTTCGCTAACTTGGAGCTGCTCACATCGCCAACAAATATTGCGGCATTTTCATTGACCAGCCGCGTACTAAATTTATGCAAAGCATCTTTGCGACGATTCTTGATCTTCGCATGAATGGCCTTGACTCGCTTTTTCTTATTTGCTCTTTGGGCAACGCCTAAATCCGCCTCTAGATCGCGGTAGAAGTTCCCCCGTTCTAATTTAGCCCCATCACTGCAAGTTGCCGTATCTTTTAACCCTAGATCGATACCGATGGCTGTCTTTCCAGAGGTGGGCGCTGAGGCGCCTACATGAACACACACATTAAAGTACCAGCGTCCTCTTGAGTCTTCAGAGAAAGATCCTGAAGTAAACTCGTATTGTGAAAGCCCGTAGGTATCCCAAACCTTAAAGTGCTGTTTTGCGAATAAGACTTGCCCACTCTTCCACTTAGCAGAACCTTTTTTAAACGGCACAAAGCCAAGAGAGCGTTTAGAGCCTGAGCTTATTCGCCAACGTAACTTCGCTCGTTTGAATTGTTTTCTTGCTTGGGCGTGTTTGGCGCAGACCTCTTGAGCTGTGTGGGATGGAATAATAAATCCAGATTCGTTCCTAAAACTTAGAATCGGTTTTTGCACATCGTAAGCCGACATCCAGACAGGTCTAACCGCGCCAGCATCGCTATAGTTGCGACTCGCTTTCATGGTTAGTTCGTTGGCCAGGTTAAAGCATTGATTTACTTCATACGCCATCTGTCTTAACAGCTTCGCATGTTTATCTTTTACCCTAACACTTAAAGTTTTGGTCTGAATGCTCATAATGCACTAATATAGGTTCTTTAAGCTTGATTGTAAAGGTTGGCCTATGGAATTACGAAGAGGAAGGCACTGCATATTTATGAGGCTTTGTTTCCTAAATCGATTCAGCGAGCAAAGCTCCTCATAATCGTTTGAATATTAAACTACACGGTAAGTTTCAGGCATGCCTAGCCCAGTGAGTTTGTTCAACGCCTTTATCATCGCGTAAGTTTCTCCTACCTGACCGTTATAATTTCGCAGGCTCAATCTGCCACCAAGTAGTTGCTTCACTCTGTACATTGCTGTTTCTGAGATTGACCGCCGATGATAACCATACCGTTTTTTCCACTGTTTATTTGAACCATGAAGCTGTTGCCAACTGACCGCTAAGTTACGCGGATGACCTTGTTCCCAGAGCGCGGCACCTTCCCTCGGTGGAATGAGTACTAAAGCCCGTTTTCTACGAACGGCATCGTGACAGGCTCTTGTGTCGTAAGCACCATCACCTGAGATATTGCGGATTTTGCGATGGGTTTGCTTGAGCAAATTCGGCATAACTTCAGCGTCAGTGACACCGGATAAACTCAGTTCCGCTGCAATAATTTCATGGCTATGGGTATCGACAGCGATATGCAGCTTACGCCACACGCGGCGCTTGCCATCTGTGCCATGTTTCTTCACTTTCCACTCACCTTCGCCATAAACCTTCAAGCCTGTCGAGTCGATAGCCAAGTGCTCAATGGTGCCACGCGTCTTGGTTTTAAAAGCAATCTTGACGGTTTTAGCGCGTTTGCTGATGCAAGTGTAATGTGGGCACGAAAGCGGAATATCAGCCAGTTTAAACACCGAGTTGATAAAGCCTTGTAACGCTCGTAGTGGCATCGAGAAAACACGTTTAACCATCAGCGCGGTGGTAATGGCTAAGTCGCTAAATACGCGTGGTCGACCTTTCCTTGGTTGCTCGGCCTTAGCTTTCCACTGGGCGATAGCGTCCTCATCAATCCAGAAGGTAAGTGAGCCACGATTGATCAGGGCTTGATTGTATTGCTTCCAGTTGATTGTTTTATATTGAGGTTTTGACACGATTGATGGGCGAGTTGATGGGCTATGTCGATCAGATCACCAGCTATGGTTTTAGTTCAACTGATTTAGGAAACAAAGCCTATTTATGATGCATGTGCATCTTATTTTTATTGCTAAATATCGTGGCAAGTTATTTACGGATGCGCATCTAAAAACGATGCGAGACATCATGGAAAAGGTCTGTGCGGATTTTGAGGCTGAGATCGTAGAGTTTAACGGGGAGCAAGACCACGTTCACCTGTTAGTGAACTACCCACCGAAAGTGGCTATATCGAAGCTGGTTAATAGTCTAAAGGGGGTTTCTAGCAGGAAGTTGAAACAGTACTATCCAAATCTTCATAAGCCAGCCTACATGAAAAATGCACTTTGGTCGCCCAGCTACTTTGCAGGATCTGTTGGGGGCGCTCCAATAGACGTATTAAGGCAATATATTGAGCAACAAGATAGGCCGCATTAAGTTGCTTCGCAACTTGCGCTATCCTTCCCCGCGCTAAAAGCACGGGGCTTGTCGCGCATTTTGGTCATAGACATTCCGTTATTTAGCTAATTGGTATTCTTTGACCAAGCAAGGCAGCGGGATTTTAAGCCCCTCATTCAGCTTGCGGATCATGTTCAGACTAAGTCGACGTTGGCGGTTTAGCACTTCTGATACTCGGCTACGTTGCCCAAGGAACGGCACCATATCGGCATCAACAAGCCCTTGCTGTTCCATGCGAAACTGAATGGCCGCGATTGGATCTGGCGTTTCAATTGGAAAATGAGCGTCCTCAAACGCGCTCACCAGCGTGATCAACACTTCCAGCTCATCACCCTCTGGCGTGTTAGGTTCAGCATCAAAAAGCTGTTCAATACGCTTTAAGGCTGCTTCATTATCAGCCACGGTTCTGATCGGTTTAATTTGCATTGCAAACCTCCTAAATTGTGGTTGCATCAACTTTGTCATACTCAGCATGAGAACCAACAAAGCGAACATAGACCATTGCAAACTTGTAATTCACGGCCACAATAAGACGGTACTTATTGCCGTGGATGTTGAATACCACCCTGTTATTGCCAACAAAACTCGCGTTGCGGTACAACGCTTTTATGTCTTGCGGATTTTGCCAGTTAGCGTTTTTAGCTTCCTCGTACCATGACTTGAGAGGTTGCTCACTATCTTGATAAATGGGCGGCTCCCAAAACTCCCGCAATGCGACTCTTGAAACAACTCTCATGCAATCCCCTTTTCTATATTTCCCATTATGGGAAACGCATAAACGATAGTCAATATTTAATTTCCCTTTTTGGGAAAATATATTAATTTTTTGATTTTTACCATATTGCTGCGAGCAAGCGTGTACTCTCCTTCATGCTCGGGTATTTGTGGGATTTTGGGATTGTGGGATTGTGTAGCTAAGAAGGTTCTGCTGGAATTGACATCCTCCCCCCCTAAAGGAGGTGGAGGATGTCAATGAATCACTCTTGCCTAAAGCCGCTTAAAAAATTCTGAGGAGCTCGTAGCACTTTTTGCAATTAAATCAATTTTTTTACCACTGACTAGGTAAGCGTAATCGCGTGTGGAATATCCGTAGAATATGGATTTCATCTTGCTTAACCCTGTACGGGATGATGAACGGGTAATCCTGTATAATCTGTTCCCGTGTACCAACTACGCGCCCAGCCCGTCCCATGGCGGGTTGCACCGGCAATAAGTTCACTAAGCGGTAAACGTCTTGCACGAATGCTTGAGCGACCTTGGGGTTGTCTTTGGCTAAATAATCATACGCATCTTCAAGATTTTGCGCGGCCTTGCGCAACCATTTAACCCGCATTGTTCCCCCAACGCTGGAACTTGGCATTCATCTCGTTCTCTGGCACAAAATCACCGGCATCGGCTTCACGTAATGCGGCTTGGATTTCAGCAATTTGCCAAGCTTCCCGGTCTAAATAATCCTGAATCGCTTGGCTGGCCAACCACGATTTAGTTCTGCCAGTTGACTGGGCAAGCTGTACCAGCTTTTGCTCGATTTCATCGGATAAGCGCACTGACATGACACTCATGGTAAACCTCATCATACAATGTATACATCAAACTACATTACACTGATTGAGGATAAATTGCCATGTTTGGCTTATCAGCCAAACTGAATGTTAGTATCCGTCCGGTGATCTGCACCTAGCCTAGTTTTGCATTCCAAGGTAACAAATGATCCAGGCTTTCTGGCTTGAGTGACAGCTGATCTAGGCAGTACATGAGATAGTCAAAAGGCATAAGCCCATTAGCCTTGGCAGTTTCTATCATGCTGTACAGTATGGCACTGGCTTTTGCTCCATTGGCCGTATTGGCAAATAGCCAATTTTTACGGCCAATGACGAACGGCTTTATGGCTCGCTCTGCGCGATTATTGTCGATATTCAGTCGCCCATCCTCAAGATAGCGGTTCAAATTGGGCCATTGATTAAGGCAGTAGGTTATTGCCTTCCCAAAGCTGCTTTTAGGTGGCACATGGCGTTGTGATTTCTCCAGCCAACGATGCAACTCATCCAGTAAGGGTTGGCTGTGCAGCTGCCTTTGTTGGCGGCGAACCTCGGGACTTGAGTCTTTATCCAAGGTTTAGATTCGGTAGATTTTCTGGATATGGTTCAGAGCCCAGTTTGCCTTGCCCGTTTTGCCTTTAGGCTGAGCGATTTCAGCCTCTGTGAACTTACGACGAGCATGGGCCCAGCAGCCCACGAGTTCGGCATCGGTTTTAGCATAACCGGCGTAACCATCGACTTGCAGGTAACCACTAAATCCGTCGTTTATTTGAACTTGATGGATGAATAATCCGATACTGGTATAGGTCTAAATTTAGGTCTATACTTAGGTCTTAGTATAACTGTCGCAACAGTAGAAAATGGAGCTATGATGTTACAGAAAATTTTATGTGGCTATACCACACCGATCAGCAAGTTCAAATCAAACCCCAGTGCTGCATTAGCCGAAGCCCAAGGAGATGCAATTGCGGTGTCATCTAATAACCAAATCCAGTTTTATGCGGTACCGGCGTCACTGTTTGAAGAAATGACGGCGTTTTGTGAGTTTGCCCAACGTGGCACCACCACATTGGAAAGCATCCCTGCCCAGTTTACTGCTGCCAATCTGAACATGGATAAGGTTTCGACTCAGATGGCTAACAAACTGAAGCAAGGTGCCAAGTGACAATTTGAGGAATGGAAGTAAAGGCGGTACGCATATTTACGCATCCCTATTTAAAAGAGGCCCTAGGTGAGCTGGCTACCAAAGCATTAGTAGATGATTTTCGGGTGTATAAGGAAGGTAAAGGCCTGCCTACCGCCTTTGGCCGCGACGTTCCTTACCTGTTTACCCATAACCGCTCGTATCTTGAATTACAACATCTGCATTTCAAAGCTGCAGGTTTTCAGCTCAAGCTAGTGCAATTCAAACGGACCAGCGGTTATGTTCTGGTGTATTGTCCAGGCTTCTTCAACAGCCATTGTTACCTACTGATAGCCATCATTAAACGTTGGGATAAGAACAAGCCGAATGATGTCGATAATACCGATCGTGATAGCGGCTTAATGAACCAACTGGAGAAAATAGCCGAAGGCTTCAGGGAGCAGTTTTAATCATACCGAATTTACCCAACGCGCCAAAAATGTAAAGTTAGCCTACATTAAGGCCTTGTTGCTTGTCCGCTGATACAGCATATCTCGACTCTCTACGAGCTTGTTGGATCATGGCTGTTTATTGGCAATTAATGTGAGTCCGCCAAGATAAATGTAAGCCCGTTGTTAATTAATCTGCGTCCATTGGCAGTTAATGTGAGTCGGTGGTCCCGCTTATTATCAGCTAATGTGAGCCCAGTTTGGCGGATGTAATCGCGCCGAAGGGATTATGTGTGCAAGCCACTACAGTTACCAAACATATCGCTCTCCTATGATTCAGAAGAACAAGGATGGCGACATATGGTCAAGTTATGAAGGTGTGCTTCGGCGGACGCTTACGTTATTCTCGATAATTGCTCCTGCATTATTCTACCTTCGCCCGTCCCTGGGCTCGTACCTCCTGCATCTAACTACCATGGAGGGTGGAAATGTCATATTTTGTATGGAACAAAATTGACCATGCAGTCGTTCGCGGGAATGACAGAAAAGAGAAAGATTACGGAACGCTCGCGCGCTCACTCACCGTCAGGGCACAGCCCGCTCCGTTATCCGTAAGTCACGCAGTGACGTTCCGTAGCCGCAAAGCGGCGTTCGTAGAAGCTATCGCTTCGCTGCCAGAGTCTAAAGCGACGTAGTGGCGTTCTAAAGCGAGCTGGCGAGCGTCCTAGGGCCGAAGGCATCCTAGCAGCAGTGCTTTTTGCTGCGTACTTGCGGCCGAAGGCCGTCCTAGCCGTTACGAAGCATCATCATTGCGCTATTTGTATTGCCAAAATTCATCAAAAGTTTCGTCATTAAACATAGCAAGATCAAAAATGTCGTTAAAACTCCCCCGTCGGCTACGTTGGTTTAATTCCTTTTGTATCGCTTGTACTGTTTTGATCTTAGTCACTTTTGCGAGTAACTCTTCAGTTTCAATCGTGAGATGATCACCATATTGGGCCAACTCCCTAGCGCGTGATGCTTTTGAACCACTCCCAAAACGTTGCCAAATCATACTTTTAATATCATCGCCATTCTGCATTGATTGATAATCTTGATTTAATAAACTAATTTTAACCTGCAACGCAGCCTCAATACGTTTAATCATATCTGCATCGGCCTCAAGCTTATACTCTGGCAGATATTCAAGGGCCAACATCAGCAAGGCGACAGCATCCTTGCTTTTCTTGGCTTGAGATAGTTGCTGCATCAACTCTTTTTTTAGCGCCTTTTTAGCAGGTTCAGGCTCTTTATCGGGATGAAATTGATTCGCCAATTGTCGATACAATTTGGTCATGGTTTTATCGCTAAATAACTCAAGGCTTAATGCTTGCTCTGGTTGACTCGATTCAAAGAAAAAATCATCCTCTTGGGCATCATACTCAGCCTCATCTTGCTCAAACGCATTTTCAGCGTCGCCGTCATCAAAAGCCTTATTGTGCTGCTCAGCCAATTTTTGATCAAAAAATGCCTGGAACTTCGCCGGTTCATCAATGAGTTCAGACAGTTGCGCATCGTCTATATCCAACTCAAAGCCAAACATAGATTCTAACTCTTCACGAAAAGCATCAAGCTCGTGCTGACCAATGTCTTGCTTAGGCAAGGTTGCTTGATAAGCCATAAGCAAGCTAGTGAAGCTATCGCGTATTTCGTGAGTATTGATAGGATTAAACGGGTTCGATTCAATAATACTTATTTCTTCGTCAATCCATTCTAGCAGCGCCTCCCGTTGGCGACCTTTAATGGATTTACGCGGCACAAAAGTCAATAAATGACGCACCCATTGGGCTGAGGCATCACATACGGCCTGCTCTTTTTCAAGTAATTGTGAGGTGAACTCGCGATAAAAACCCTCTAATTTTGTTTGATAACGTTTATTTCTTAATTGTTTTTTTTCGTAGTCTTGCCACAATTTTTCGAGTTTTTGCGAGCGGTTACGTGATTGACTTGAAGCCGAAGTATTGATGATGTTCATTAATGACATAAATATTTTCTTTTGATGAAATGTTTACAAACCCGAGTGACCCAAAGTACAAAACTCGCATACCAATATAGCGAAAAACGTGACGACATCCTTAGCAAAGCGACGTTAGAAGAACGCTAGAGCGCTTCGCAGCTAGAGTCTAAAGCCAGCTTGTGAGTATCCTAGATTCTCGCGACTAAAGGCCGTCCTCGATTCTCACTGCCGCAAGCAATTACTTATAAACCAAGCAATGATTGATCAGTTGATTCTGTATGCTTTGTCGTTGGTTCAAAAAAAGTAGCACAGTAACAAGAGACTCATCATTAATGTAGCTAACCTCGTACAGTATTCTAAAATCCTCTTTTATCGCGTGCCTTACTTGAGTAATGCCAAGTTCAACTAACTCTTGACATAATGCATGGCTCAAAGGATTTTGCGTCACAGATGCTTCAAATGCCTCAATAACTGCCTCAACTCTCTCAATAATAGTGATCTCGTCATGCCATTGGGAATAGTGAGATATAGCGCTATCTACGGTATCTTCAAATGTCTTGGTATATTCAAGTTTTACCACAGACATACTACTTATTATCCTTTAAAGCCATTTTACGACCCGCCAAGCGTTCCTTGAATGCACTTGATGACATAGTGCGGCCATTTTGTTGATCGCTTTTTGCAAAACTGACTAGCTTGAGTAAAGCTATCGCCTCATCACGTCGATTTCTATCCGCTACCGACTCGATAACGTAAGCAGGTACACCATTTTGAGTAATAATCATCGGTTCATCGAGGGTTAAGCTCGCGGCATTTTTCTTCAAAAAACTGATTGTTTCTATGTTCATAGGTTGATGCCTAGTTGATTAATTGAAAATAAGAAAACCCATTCACTAAGCCAAAATCATATCATGCGATAGATTAAAGACCAAAAAAAGACTAAAGACATCAAAACGCTTAACGCCGTGCTGACGGTTGACAGATTACGGATAACGGAACGCTCGCAAGCTCACTCACCGTCAGGGCGCAGCCCGTTCCGTAACCTGTAACCGCAAAAAGCGGCATTCCTAGCCCCTAGCAGCGAGCTTGCGAGCGTCCTAGCAGTTGCGTACGACTGCATGGATGCAGGAGGTAGAATAAAGCAGGAGCAGTTATCGAGCAACGCCCTAGTTTCTCCCAGCCGAAGGCCGTCCTTTTTGCTGCGCCTTATATGCTATATACTCACCCTGTATTCATTAAATCGTGCAATGGGCCTATGCAACAACTAAATGAAAGCATTATCATCAACTTACTACAAGATAACATCCCGCAGTTGAGATTGATCTACCTATTTGGCTCCTATGCACAGGGCACGCAACACCGCAACAGTGATATCGATATTGCGGTACTCGCCGATGTCACTTTAGACAATATCGCCCGCTGGCAACTTGCCCAAAAACTCGCCTCAGTGTTAGATACTGATGTTGATCTTGTTGATTTACGCACGGCATCCACAGTGTTATGTCAGCAGGTAGTCACCCAAGGAAAGCGACTTTGGGGAACGCGACAAGATGATGAGATTTTTGCAGTGAAAACCATCTCAATGTACCAACATCTACAAGCTGAAAGACAAGCAATTATTGATGATGCAACGGCCAAAACAACAGCCAACGATCACAGGGGACGTCACTTTGAATGACATTATTATCAACAAAATAGCAACCATCAAACGCTGTATAAAACGTATCCAACAAGTTTATGGTGATGGCAGCATGTTCAAACAAGACTTCACCCTGCAAGATAGCGTTATCCTCAATTTACAACGCTGCTGCGAAGCCAGTATCGACATAGCAAACCATATTAACCGCCAACAACAACTGGGTATCCCCCAAAGTAGCCGTGATAGCTTTACACTACTTTCACAAAATAAAATAATTAATCAGCAGCTTGCAGACAACTTAAAGAAGATGGTTGGCCTAAGAAACATCGCAGTACATGACTATCAAGAACTCAACCTCGATATCGTTGTGCATGTTGTACAGCATCATCTTGAGGATTTTGAGCAATTTATTGAAGTGATAAAATTTTGTCCAAGAATGAGTTATTGAATCACTCTTGCCTAAAGCCGCTTAAACAAGCCCTGAGGAGCTCATAGGGCTTTTTTTAATTAAATCAAACTATTAACACTGACTAGGCAAGCGTAATCGCGTGTGGAATATCCGTAGGATATGGGTTTCATCTTGTTTCACCCTGCGGTTGTCGCAAAACGGCGTTCGTAGAAGCTAGAGCGAGTTTGCGAGCGTCCTAGCAGTTGCGAAGCAACGCCCTAGATTCTCGCGCCACGCAGTGACGTTCCGTAGCCGCAAAGCGGCGTTCGTAGAAGCTAAAAGCCTAGAGCCACATAGTAGCGTCCTAGGGCCGAAGGCCTCCTAGCAGCAGCGCTTTTTGCTGCGTCCTAGCAGTTGCGAAGCAACGCCCTAGATTCTCGCCCGAAGCGCCCGCTTTACGCCGCTCTTACTGCCTCTGCGATAAACTCGGCTTGAGTCTGTGTCATCAGATTATCCGTTGACTCCACCATCACCCGGATTAAAGGCTCTGTTCCTGATTTTCGTAGCAATACACGACCTTGATTTCCTAATACTTCTTCAGCGGCTATCACTGCCTGTTTAACACTGTCTTTGCTTAAAATACTATCTGCGCAACCCGATGTTAAACGCACATTGATAAGCACCTGTGGTAATTTAGTCATCCCCGCTTTTAGTTCAGCTAAACGTTTGCCTGACTCTAAAATGGCTTTAAGTACCTGTAAAGAAGCCACAATACCATCACCTGTAGAGGTATGCTGTAAACTCAAAATATGGCCAGAACCTTCCCCCCCCAGCTGCCAACCAGTTTCTTTGAGCTGTTCAACCACATAACGGTCACCAACCTTAGCCCGCACAAAAGGAATATCCATTTGTTTAAGTGCCAGTTCTAATCCAAGATTAGACATGAGCGTACCAACCACCCCGCCCTGCATTTCACCTTTTTGATATGCCGCTTGTGCCAAAATAAACAAAATCTCATCGCCATCAACTACATGGCCATTATGATCAACAAACATGACTCGGTCGGCATCACCATCGAGCGCAATACCTAAATCCGCTTCATGGATCATCACCGCAGATTGCAAGCTATCTAAATGTGTTGCACCACAATGATCGTTAATGTTCACGCCGTTGGGTTTGTCATTAATGCTAATCACCTCTGCCCCTAACTCGCGATACACATTCGGGGCAATATGGTAGGCAGCACCATGGGCACTATCGACAACAATCTTTAATCCCGCCAAGCTTAAATGATTCGGGAAGGTTCCCTTACAAAACTCAATATAACGACCGGCAGCATCATCAATGCGACGCACTTTACCCAGTTTTTCAGAAGCAACACATTGCAACGCATTATGCTCAAGTGCTTGCTCTAATAGCGCTTCAATTTCAAGCTCTTGTGCATCATTTAGCTTGGTGCCTGTGTTTGAAAAAAACTTAATACCATTATCATAAAAAGGATTATGGGAAGCACTGATAACAACGCCTGCATCGGCCCTAAAAGTTGAAGCTAAATACGCCACTGCGGGCGTTGGCATCGGGCCAATTAATGCCACATTTACTCCCGCAGCAGAAAAACCCGCTTCCATTGCGGATTCCAGCATATACCCACTACTACGGGTATCCTTACCAATTAGCACCTCTTTAGTGCCTGTGGATGCGAGCACTGTACCTGCCGCCCAACCTAACTTCATCGCAAAATCAGGCGTAATTGGGAATTTACCTACTTTGCCACGCACACCATCAGTACCAAAATACTTCCTAGACATACAAAATCCTTAAAAACGCTAAAAGACAAAAAGCCAAATCCATGGGGATTTGGCTTTTAAAAAGATTTAACTTTGCAACATCTAAACGACATAAGACATTGAATCAAGAAACTAACGTTACCACTTTCGGTTTTGTATCAGCTGGTTTAAATAATTTCCTTTGCTGCCAAACTAGATCACAAATACCATCAGTTGGGGCGAAACCGGTTGGCGCCGCAAGTAAAATCTCACGGATCGCCTCATGGTTGAACTCATGGCATGCTTTGTCTAAACGATTAAGAATTAACTCTAATTCGGACCATGGCAGATAAATTTCATTCGCTGTCATAATCCGCTCATGGTCTGTACCTGTTACATCATCGCCAATCAGTAACTCTTCATACAATTTTTCACCAGGACGAAGGCCGGTAAATTCAATAGCGATATCACCATTGGGATTTGCTTCATCCTTCACATCATAACCACTTAAGCGGATCATTTTAGCTGCGAGATCAACGATTTTGACCGATTTTCCCATATCAAGTACAAAGACATCGCCGCCTTTACCCATAGCACCCGCTTGAATAACCAGCTGTGATGCTTCTGGAATCGTCATAAAAAAGCGGGTTATTTCAGGATGAGTAACAGTTACCGGACCGCCATTAGCGATCTGCTTACGGAACAATGACACAACTGAACCAGAAGACCCTAGCACATTACCAAAACGCACCATACAAAAACGCGTTTGATGCACCTCTTTTGCTAATGCTTGCAATGCCAGTTCCGCCATACGTTTAGTGGTACCCATCACATTTGTAGGGCGCACGGCTTTATCGGTAGAGACCAAAACAAAGGTTTCTACATTTGCCGCAATCGCCGCTCTCGCGGTATACAAAGTACCAAATACGTTATTGCGAACACCTTCAACCACATTATGCTCAACTAGAGGCACATGCTTATAAGCTGCGGCATGGTAAACCGTTTGCACTTTAAACGCCTGCATTACCGCTTGCACACGGTTTTCACGCTGAACAGAACCCATGATAGGGACAATTTCAACATCAATACCAAGCTCATTAGCAGTCGCAGAAAGTTCACGGTCAATCGAATAAAGTGCGAACTCCGATAACTCGAATAAAACTAATTGCTTAGGTTGCTGCTTTAAAATCTGGCGGCATAACTCAGAACCAATAGAGCCACCAGCACCTGTAACCATAACCACTTTATTCTTGATATTCGCAGTCAATAAATGCTGTCTTGGGGCAACAGAATCACGCCCCAATAAATCTTCAATTTCGACTTCTTTAACGTCACTAAATAACTTATCACCACTGACTAAATCAGCCATCGCGGGCAATGTCATCACCTTAACGCTAAGCGGCTCAAGCTGATTGATAATCTCTTGCCTGCGAGAGCGTGAGGCACTTGGCATCGCTAACAATACTCGTGCAGTGGCTTTTTGCTTAATTAACTTACGTAATTCCTGTGGTGCATGCACATGTAGGCCCTGGATCACGGTACCTTGCAACGATTCATCATCATCAACAAAAGCGATTGGATGATATTCATGGCTTTGCGCTAGCGCAATTGCCGTTTGGCGGCCGCTCACACCGGCACCATAAATTATCACAGGTTCACCACGACGATTCATACCCGCACCAACTAAAGACCGCATAAGCGAGCGCGCGCCGCCAACAAACACTAGCGCAAAGGCAGCATAAATAAAGGGAACGGTACGAGGTAAATCAACACCGCCATAATAGGCTAGTAAAACAAGGGCTATGGTAGAAATAACTACACCCGCAACGATAGCAGTAAACGCTTGCGAGCCGATATAACGCAGCACTGCGCGATACAGCCCCAACCGCACAAAACCAGCAATACTAATGGGTATTGTTAATGCTATTAGCCCCCAATATTGGGCCTTGAGTAATACTTCAACAGAGTCTAAACGCACCAATAACGCAAACCAAAAGGCAAACAGCAGAAAAACAGAGTCAATAGCGACACTGACCACACGCTTTTGTGACCGTTTTAACGAGAATAAAAACTGCAAAAATTCCATCTTTTGCTCCAATGACATTTTCTTCATAAGTTAACCAATAACACTGTCGTGTACACGACGCCGCCCGATACATCAGGGAGCCGCATTATAGCACCCTGATAGGATTTAAGATGCAACACCGTGGCACCGTCTGAGAGGTATTCAACAGTTCACCACATTCATTTCTTAAAAAGGGTCGAATGTAGCGTTACCACACTCAACATTTTGGCTACGCAAACCAAGCAGGGAAGGATGCATCCTTCGCGAGTAAACCACAACCAGATCTTGCCACCTAAAAACACCGCTCAACGCACCAGCCACCGACTGACTGACTCATAGAGCTCGCGGCGAAAATAGGCTCCGAAATCGGCGCAACATGGCAGAACACATCGCTGCACAAAACAGCCCTGAGACAGTTTTTTCGGCTGTTCATCAAATTTGAGACAGATCCCAAAAACGCTAAACGTTACAAAACAACCGCCTAGCGTTAAAGCACAAATAGATAAGCCTAAAGGGACTACTTTTGAGCAGACTGAAGCACTGAACGAATAACATCGCAGCTTTTTTGCATTTCTGCTGCAGTTAATGTTGGATGAACAAGGAACATTAAACTGGTTTCACCGAGCTGCACAGCATTGGGTAAGCGCTCAGCAGGGCGCCACGGCGTGTTATCAAAAGCTTTTTCAAGATAAATTTCTGAACAACTGCCTTGATAAGCTGGCACGCCCGCTGCGTTGATTTCCTCAACGATGCGATCACGGCTCCAACCTTCTTTAAGTTGGTCAGGGTTGACGAATAGATAATGCTTGTACTCTGCGTGTTCAATGTAATCCGCGACTTCCACACAACGCACAATGGCTAAATCCGCTACCGCTTGATCAATCAGTTTGCCGTTGTGCTGGCGTTTTGCAGTCCAATCCGCCATACGTTTAAGCTGAATACGGCCCAACACGCCTTGGATCTCAGTCATGCGCCAGTTGGTGCCAAAACTTTCATGCAACCAGCGAAACCCAGGGGGATGCTGCCGATTATAAATTGCATCATAACTCTTACCATGATCTTTATAAGACCACATGGTTGACCAGAGTGAATGATCGTTGGTCGTCACCATGCCACCCTCACCGCCAGTGGTCATGATTTTATCCTGGCAGAATGACCACGCACCGATATGGCCAATGGTGCCGACACTGCGGCCTTTATATTTGGCACCGTGCGCTTGAGCACAATCTTCAATGACGAAAAAACCACGCTCAGCCGCTAGCGCCATAATCGCGTCCATTTCGGCTGGCATACCTGCTAAATGCACCACAATCACCGCTTTGGTTTTTTCGGTGACGACGGCAGCAATAGATTCTGCAGTGATGTTTTGGCTGTTGAGATCGACATCAGCAAACACTGGATGAGCACCTGCAGTCACAATCGCAGAAGCAGAAGCCAAAAAAGTACGCGACGTGGTGATCACTTCATCACCTGCGCCAACGCCTAACGCTTTTAACGCCACATCCAGTGCAAGCGTGCCGTTACCCAGCGCAATGGCGTATTCGCAACCAGCCCAAGTTGCGAACTCTTTTTCCAACTCGCGGCATTCGTTGCCCGTCCAGTAATTGACTTTATTTGACAGCAGCACACGGCTGACTGCATCGGCCTCTTCTTGGGTAAAGCTCGGCCAAGGGGAAAATTGCGTATTTAACACTGTCATTATTCCTTACGACAAATGGGTTTGGCGGGAACACCCGCCACAGTCTGATTATCTAAAACGTTATTTATTACTGTTGCACCCGCACCAACAACAGCATTTGAACCAATGTTGATAAGTTGCTTGATATTAACGCCAATTCCAAGCCAACTCGCCTCCCCCACAGAAACACCTCCGGCAAGATGTGCCCCTGGGCTAATGTGCACACCATCAGCAATCACACAATCATGATCCACTGTTGCGGCAGTGTTGATGATACAGGCTTTGCCAATGCAGCTAAATGGATTAATCACCGCTCCAGCCATTACCACAGTGCCACACTCGAGATGAGCATAACGACTGATGATCGCGCTTGGGTGAATCAAAGGCAAACAGTGCGCCCCTTGGACAAAGAGTTGATGGTATTTCTCTAAACGAGTGGCGTTATGGCCTATAGCAACAACCACATTGGAGTAGTTAGCCACATGATTGATTAAAGCATTGCTGTTACCCAATACTGGCCAATGTTCGACTTGCTTGAGCTCTGGCCAGCGATCATCATAAAAATGAATATCAGGATAACCATTGAGCTCAGCCATTTCAGCAATCACTTTACCGTGGCCACTGGCACCGAGAATCGCGCAGGGTCCAAGCGATTGTTTATTAAGGGGCTTAGCGTTCATTGCCAGTGCCTTGCTGCGCTTGCCCTGTGAATGGGGCAATGGTGACATGACCATCGGCCGAAATGCCTTCTTTGACAAATACCTTTTTAACCGTTAACAATAAAATTTTGAAATCAAGCCAAAAAGAACAATTATCTACATACCAAACATCGAGTTTAAATTTCTCTTCCCAACTAATGGCATTGCGGCCATTAATTTGCGCCCAACCAGTAACCCCCGGACGCACTTCGTGGCGGCGTGCTTGCTCTGGGCTATAAAGAGGCAGATATTGCATCAACAGTGGACGCGGGCCAACCAAGCTCATCTCCCCTTTGAGCACATTCCACAACTCGGGCAACTCATCTAGGCTTGAGTTACGCAGTTTATTGCCAAACGAAGTCATGCGCTCAGAATCTGGCAATGGGTTGCCCATGGCATCAACGGCATCTTTCATGGTACGAAACTTCACCATATCAAAAGGCTTGCCATGTAAGCCCGGACGCGTTTGGCGAAACAAAACCGGTGAGCCAAGGTTTTTGCGTATTTTCCATGCTACCAACGCAATAATAGGTGAGAGCAGGATCAGTGCTATGAGTGAAACCAAAAAATCGAACAGCCTTTTCATTATTTACCCATAAAATTCAGAACCATTAAGTTAATCGCTACCAAACAAGTCGCGGGTATACACTTTATCAGCTACATCCGCCAGTTCTTTGGCCATTCGGTTTGACACAATCACATCGGCAAGCGCTTTAAAAGCGGTCAAATCAGTCACAACACGAGAATGGAAAAACTCTTTCTCTTTTAGTACTGGCTCATACACAATCACCTCAATACCTTTAGCTTTAAGACGTTTCATAATCCCTTGAATACTTGAGGCTCTAAAGTTATCAGACCCCGATTTCATAATTAGGCGGTAAATGCCTACGACCTTAGGATTACGGCTTAAAATAGAGTCAGCAATAAAGTCTTTACGGGTAGTGTTTGATTCAACGATTGCACCAATAATACTATTAGGAACATCGGTATAGTTAGCGCGAAGTTGCTTTGTATCTTTCGGTAAACAGTAACCACCATAACCAAAGGATGGATTATTATAGTGATTACCAATACGCGGATCTAAACACACCCCTCCAATAATTTGGCGCGAATCTAAACCATGAGTCTCAGCATAAGTATCAAGCTCATTAAAGTAAGCAACTCGCATGGCTAAGTAGGTATTAGAGAATAACTTAACCGCTTCGGCCTCGGTCGAATCCGTAAATAACACTTGAATATCTCGTTTAACCGCGCCTTCAACTAAAAGATTAGCAAACACCTTTGCGCGTTCACTGCGCTCACCCACGATAATCCGTGAAGGATGCAAATTATCATAAAGCGCTTTACCCTCACGCAAAAATTCTGGCGAAAACAGAATATTATTGCAATTAAATTTTTGCTTAACCTTAGCGGTAAACCCCACAGGCACGGTGGATTTAATCACCATAACAGCATTAGGATTGATGGCTAACACGTCTTGAATAACCGATTCAACAGAGGAAGTATTAAAGTAATTAGTTTTTGGGTCGTAATCCGTTGGAGTTGCAATGATCACAAACTCAGCATCTTGATAAGCAAGTTGCTTATCCAAAGTAGCTATTAAATTAAGCTCTCGATGTGCTAGAAAATCTTCAATCTCAGCATCAACAATCGGTGATTTGCGAGCGTTGATTATCTCCACTTTATTCGCGATAACATCAACCGCAGTAACTTGATGATGCTGAGATAATAACACTGCATTAGAAAGACCAACATAACCAGTACCTGCAATAGCAATTTTCATTAAATTCTTACCTAAAATTAATCATTTACAGCTTGTAATAATGCACTTTCTAATTTTGAAGCCATAATATCTCTAGAATATTCATTATACGCAAGATGACGACAACTCATTTTTGCATTTTGATATTTATCATCATCAAATAAAAACTCATTTAATAATGCAGCTGATTTAGAAAAATTATTGGCATCCAAAACTATACCACACTGATTTTTCTGTATTAACTCATGTTGCCAACCGCCATAATTAATGGCTATTGGGGTTCCTGCAGCTAGCGCATCAAACAATTTATTGGCTGAGTTATGCCACATCTCTTTAATGGGGCCAAACAATGACAATGCCAAATCAGCAGCAGACAACAAACTCACAATCTCAGTTTTAGGTACGGGTTCTAAAACATAGAAATTTATCCCTAGAACCCCTTTTTCTTTGGCATATGCAAGTACATCATTTTTTTGCATACCATCACCGATTGCGACAAAACATAAATGCATATTGGCCTCTAATGCAGCATGAGCAATATCTACCATATATTTAACATTATTAATAACACCAAAAGTGCCTGTATATACGACTAATTTACGTTGACCAACAAAAGAAAGCTTTTCAGTTCTATAGATATTACCAACATTGGGTTCAACATCGAATAATGCCGTATCACAACTATTAGTTGCAAGAATAACTCGCTCAGATTCAATACCTGTTCTAACAATTCCATCACACATACCAGGGGATAAACCCACTAATCTTTTAGAGCTCTTATAAGCAAAAAGCTCTAACCACTTTGCAATCTTGATCACAAATGGATTTTTTATCGCACCAATAGCAATGGGCAATTCAGGCCACAAATCGCGAACTTCAAAAACCATGGGGACGCTTTTCAGCTTTGAATAAATAATACCAGGAATTGCAATTGTCAATGGCGTGCTAGTAGCGAAAACCACGTCAGCTTTGATCGAAAGCGACTTTAACGTAGACCTAATTGAAAAGTTTATAAACTTCAAAATTCGTTTTAAAAAACTATCTTTATTAGAGTAATTAAGGTGTAACACATGTAATTTAATGCCGTCAATTTCAATTAAGTTCCACCCCTTTCGTAAATTATAATTATCAGAAAAAAAGGCCGAACTAGTCACAAATGTAACATTATGGCTATTTTTAACTAATCGTCTCGCCATTTCGTAAGAGCGCGTCCCCGCATTCGATTCCGGAGTGGCGAAGTACTGGTGAAGATATAGAATATCCATTCTTTTATTATCCTAGTTTTATGATAAAAAACCCTTAATGAGTAACTTGAGATTTTTCAAAAAATTAAATTTACTCTTGATAGTGAAAGTCCATTTAAAAATCAAAATCAATGCTATAGGAAAAGAAAAGTTTTTAAGGAAATAACCTTTTGCCTGTAAGTTTTTAACGTAATCTACATTACGGTTTTCTGGTAAAGTGGTATGATAACAAAGCGTTTGGCTGCAAAAATTGATATTAGCGCCGCTATCAAAGCTATCCAACATAAACTTATTCTCTTCACAACAAGGTAATTCAGTACCCAACCCTAGCCTTTCATCAAATGCTATTGAATTTTCTTTGACAAAGTTTACTTTTGCTATGATTTCTATTGACGAAACTTTTAAAGATAATAATCGAGTGAACCTTGAATAACCAACATAATTTTTATAATACTTTTCACAATTTTCTAGAGAGCCAATTCTAATAAGCGCAATATCAATATTATTAGTCAATGAAGACTCTAAGAAAGAAGATAACTGAATTTCATTTATTGAGAAATCATCGTCTTGAAACCAAATCCACTCAGTAAATGTTTCTTTAATTGCAACATTTCTGCTTTTACTTAAACCTTTACTTGTAAGTTTAATAACTTTAATACCATCAATAAAAGTATTTCCATACTCATCCTCCAACTGTGATATAACTAAAAAACTTACTTTTTTTTTAGTTATATCATTTAAAGCATTTATTTTTTTTATAACAGCATTCCGCTGAGCTTTAACTGTAGATATGGCAATTGTTAATTTTCTCATTCATCCCCTTAAATAAAAAGCATTTAACTTTAAAATATATCCATTAAAAGACAACTGCGCAACTTAAATTAAGTATACGTTTCAAAAGGTTTCACAATCAAATAAATTCTGGAGCATTAAATTATTTTTAATAACAATAAATACAACCACCTTCAATAAAATCAATTAACAACACTGAACACTCTCTCTAAAAATCATGTTCTTTTATATCTTCTCCACCTCGCCCCTAAACTGTAAAAATTTATATTAATGTAGGTAGCTAAAGCTGTTTTAAAATTTAGTTTATTAACATTTAATATCAAATCAATAAAGTTAAACGGTCCTTTTTCTAATTTTTTCTTCATAATGAACATTGACTGACTGTGTTTCTTTGACATATACCCTTTATGCTTATTTATAAATAGCTCTAAAGCCATCAACCTTTTATTATTATTATTTGATATACGCTCCTGTTCATGGCCTGTGTGCCACACATAAGTAGACTGTTTTATTTTTTTACATTGACCGAACTCATAGACAAGACGAACCCATGTATCATAGTCTTGAAAAGCGGGAAATGATTCATCAAAACCATTTATCCTTTGCAATCTTGAAGTTAATGTAAAAACTTGATTGCCTACCTTGTTGTAATGAAGCAAACTGTCAAGACTAATTATTCCACAATCTAACGCATGCTCAATTACACAACCGCCAGTATTTTCCAGTAAACTGCAGGCAACAAAGGCATATTTTTCATCAAATGCTGCAAGCAAACCTTCAATATGAAGCGGCATAAACTCATCATCATCATCTAACCCCGTTATAAATACTCCATTGGCTTCAGCAATAGCTTTATTTCTTGAAGCACAGGCACCGCTGTTCTTTTCATTCTGATAAAACCGAATACGGGGATCGGTTTTAGAAATGGCCATTAGATATTCAATTGTTTCATCAGATGAACAATCATCAACAACAATTAGCTCAAAATTTGAATATGTTTGAGCAATAACTGAATTAACAGCTCGTTTTAAAAGCTCAACTCTATTAAATGTTGCCATATATATAGTGATTAAAGGTTTTTTTTTCATTTAAGTTCTCTTATTATTTTTAAATGACTTAACTTTTTTGAGTTGGTATATACTAATAGTTAAAGTCAAACATCATTAAAAATAGATATAAAAACACTTGGCGCCCCTTCATTTTTGTCTATATTTACTATCAGAATACAGGCTATAGGGAGCAAAAGAAAAATCAGGTATACCATTTCCGGTCTGAACTCTATTATCTCTCTCTTGCACTACAAACTTTATCGAAATATATCCAAGCCATAAGCATAATAAAAAAATTGATAGGAATTGGGGCTGGCTTCTAAAGTCCTTCACATTAAACGATTTTTCATACAACGTCAGATAAGCTAAAACAGTGAATGTTATAAAATAAAGTCTATAGGCAATATCGGAAAAAGAAGATGAAAAAAAAGCGATACTAAAGACAGATAAAGCAACAATGAGCTGAAAGCTTTTTTTCTTATTATATAGAAAAGTTAGCCATAAAAAACACAACAAAGCAAAAACTAGAAAAGGAAAATTAAAACTACTCCTATCCAATAAATTATACCCTAAAATTTTATTATTTATTAAATCACCAAAAGATATAGCTATTCCAGCTCCAATGCCTACGAATACACCAACAATAACTATATAATGCCGCGGCTTCAATTTTAAGGAAACCAGTAACACAGGTAAAAAAATCAAAGCACTAAAATGAGAAAACAAAGCTAAAATATAAAATATTATACTTTTTTTACTATCATTATTCACTACACGTAAAGAGCATAGAAAAAACAAAAGTGCCAGTGATGCTCTCAACACATTAAAGTGGTAATCTAAGTAAATAATTACAATATAAATAGCTAGGAAAGTTGAACGATGATACATTTCTTTTGTCGCATAAGATAACAATATGGTCTGTAATAAAGAAATGAGGAGTAAGAAACCAGTGTAACCAAAAAAATGATCAAAAATCAATTTATACGGATACATAATTAAATACAGAATAGGCTCTGCACGGTTTAATTGAAAAAGAAAGGCTTCGGGGCTAGTCAACGAGTCATATTGAAGCTGATAACTATAAGTATCTTGGCCTACATCCCCTCTTAAACCAGCGATAAGAAAAATAATAAAAAAGAATAAAAAATAGAATAAGCTATGATACTTATCTCCTTTTCTACTTGCTAAGTACAAAATAAAAAAAAGGAAAATAGCTAATAAAAAATAAAAAATCATAAAATCCAGAAATAACGTATAAGAAATAAAACATACTCGAAAAAATAATTAGCCATAATATACAACCAAAAACTCTTTCACCCTAAAAAATAGTAAAAGCAACACATTTTGCTCTTATTATAAATATCAAGAGTAAAATGAACTTGCTTTGGTATATTAAAATCCCGCTCCCAGTATAAGAAAAACAACATTATTACTGTTTAAACAGCCTTTCCATAAAGGTACTTTTTCACAAACTGAATAACCGTTATTTCCCCCGCACCTTCTAAGTGCTTCACAATCTTTGGCCTATAATGATAGCCTTGTTAAGCAACTAAAGCGATAGTTTCTTTATTGAAATCCTTAATGCAAATATTGTATTGTCTTTTTTATCCAAAAAACATTAAATAATTAGGATGTTTATCCTTATCGAACTACGCTCTAGATCATTACATAACCTAATTTAGTATAACCATTTTCTCAATATATCACCCTTCCGTTTAGAAGTTCTAAATAAAAAAGAGTACATATAAAAACATTACCGACTAAAAAAAGCATTTTATTATATAAATAATGCATACCACAAGCCAATAAATTCTATTAGTGTACATTTATACACAAACCAATCTCAACCAAGAAATTCTGGACGATTTTATTATTTAATCTTACTGCGTGTAATCCAATTTTTAATTTCAAAAACTTCATTTTTAAAAAAAACAAATACACTGCATAACATAATCAACCAAAATAATTTTAATTCAATAGCATATATCTCACCATATATGCTATTTATTACTGCACCGATAACCAACAAAGAAGTATAAGTATATAACATAAAGCGAGGTAGGGGTCGCCATAGATATATAGCGAACTCAGTTCTAAGTAAAAAGAAAAACCAAAATGATACACAAGTGCTTACAGCTGCCCCGGCGGATCCCAATTTAGGGATTAGCCACCAATTTCCAAGTAAGTTTATGACAAGAGCTAACACTGCAGCGAGCATTGCAAAACCTGAACGACGAGTAACACCAATCCCCACTACCGTTGTCTCTGAAAGAGTATAAAGTAATGGAAACCCCAAACATGGTATTAAAATCCATTGAACAGCATTGTAATTACTAGGTAACATAAAGGTTACAACCCACGAAAATAAACCGGCCAAGCAAAAGAGTACGATAACAGCTAATAATACATAACGGTTTACTTTATATATTTTATCGAAGTTCTCGCCAGCTGCGGCCCACTTATAAACTGTAGGAGCCCAAATAGTTGAAAAAACACTTTGAAATATAGTCGCAGCAGCAGCAAAACTAACAGCAACCGAATAAAGCCCTAATTGCTCAAAATCTGACAGTTCTTTTAGTAAAATTTTATCTGTTGCTGTGAGCCCCCAAAAAGCTAAACCACCAAAAATAAGTGGTGCACCAAAACTGATAAGACTTTTTAAATAGCTGTAGTCAATATTTTCTTTTATACCTAACAACCATTCATTACGAGTATTCCACGCATATATCACACATGTAAATAATATAGCTGACACATTAGCTAATACAAGGTTAGTTATATTTTTCGTTACAGAAAATACTACATACCCCCCAACAATTAAAATCAAAAGTAGTTTAGGGAGTAGCTGACTCATAGAATAAGCCAAACCTTGTTCATTCATACGTAAAATTAAAGATAAAAAGCGAGACAAAAAAGCTGATAAAACAACGACAGTAACAAGTAAGCTAAGCAATAAGCTGTCAACCTCAAACAGCCAGCGCGAGATAATATTATCAAAATAAAGTAGTGATAACAGTGTAATAATTAAAAGTAACAACCCCGGTAGAAGTGTAATTTTAAACAATGCAGGTTTATTTTTTGCTTCATGAAATTCGCGCACATATGCTTGGTCAAGACCTAAACTGAACAGTAAGATACTAAAGCTAATTACAACGTTTAGCATAGCTAAACGACCAATGTCTTCTTGTGAAAAAAACCATGTAATAATGGGCAAAGCAATAAACCCTAACGCAGCCCCAGCAACAGGACCTAATGCAAATGCTGCTATTTTTTTTGGAGTCATAACCTTTTATTTTTTACCACGCTTTTAATTTCATGAAATTTTTGTATGATGAATTTTTTGTATGATGAATATTGTAGAAAATTTGCATACATTAAACAAATTATAGTTCAAACAACTTAGCAAGTTGATTTTTATAATTTTTTTGAGAGAAGTATTCTTTTACGATCTTTATATTTTCTTTTGTTTCGTAACGCTCTAAGCTATTAAACATTTCTACATCACCAATTTTAATACCTTTCGTCTCAAAAAATTGCCATTGAGAAGTATCACTACGAAGGTAAACCGTTTTCCCAAGACCCAACAACGTAATAGTATTACCCATTGCTTGTTGGCGTTTATGATTAAAAATAGCAATATCGATTGAGCCTAAAAAAGATAAGTATTCTTCAAATGGCATAAATTCTCTAAGGGGCTTAAATTTATCACCAAACAATTCTTTACCTTGCGTTATTACCTGCTTGGCATATTCTTTGGAACCATATGATAAAGGTACAAAGATACATATATCCTCATCCTTGAAAGGTAGTAACTTTTCAAGCGCCTCAATATGATTATTGCTTGGATCAGCTGAATTACCTACTTGAATATTAATACTCGTTTTTTTATTTTCAGATACTTCATACTCTTTGTATAAATTACTAGTGTACATTAAACATTCTTGGTATTTGCCTGTTGCGCCATACCACTTTCTAGCAAGCGCTATATCACCTTCAATATAAGTAACTAGGTGACCAATTCTTTTTATCACAGGGCGCCGAAAAAATTCATTTATTTGCCATTTTTTATTACGTTTACCAAGTTGATATGTATATAAATCGCCTCCCCATATAACCCAACAGCATTTTTTTAGTAACCATGGAGCGAAAAACAAGATCTGAACAATTTTTATATTAAATAAAGCATGTACAATAACCTTATCAGCTTGGTGCATTTCTATAATTAAATGAAAGTAATGTTTCAGCTTTGAAAAAGTAGAGTTACCAGAAAAATAGATATTACTACTACTCTGAAGTTCACCTGAAGCCATCCCACTATTAATTATAAAATCATGCTCCTCGGAATTAAAATTTTCATTAACAAACTGAATATAAGGCGGAATAAACTTATCACAACCCGCAATATGTAATATTTTTTTTGACATTTATCACCTAAGCAGTATTTATAAGCTATTTTTAGAACTGTAATAATGTTTTAGCGCTTAAGAAAAAACATCCTGACAGCTTTAACCACACTCTGCTGCTCATCATCGGTCATTCCAAAATAGATAGGTAAACGTACTAACTTTGCACTTTCCTTAGTTGTGTAGTGGTCGTCACCAATAAACTCACCAAATTGCTTACCAGCGGGACTTGAGTGAAGAGGTATATAATGAAAAGGAGTAACAATATTATATTCTTTCATGAAAGATATGAATCTAACTATCTCCTCGCTAGAGGCTAATTTTATATAAAACATATGTGCATTATGCTTTAAATCATTAGGTATGTGCGGGAGCTGTTCTGGTAGCAATAACTTACTAAACTCAGTGTAATAGTTATTCCATAAAGCCAGACGAAATTCATTAATAGTAGATGCAGATTCTAGTTGCGCAAAAAGGTAAGCTGCCTGCAATTCACTAGGTAAAAAACTTGAGCCGATATCTTGCCAAGTATATTTATCAACTATACCGTGTAAAAATTGGCTTCGATTAGTGCCTTTTTCACGTATAATCTCAGCTCGAGCAACCAATTTAGTGTCATTAATTAATATTGCTCCGCCTTCACCACCCGATGAATAATTTTTAGTTTCATGAAAGCTATAACAGCCAATGTGACCTATCGCTCCTAATGCTCGTCCCTTATAGGTAGACATCACACCTTGAGCAGCATCCTCTATTACCCAGAGTTCATGTTTTTCAGCAATGGCTAATATAGCATCCATTTCACATGCAACACCAGCGTAATGCACGGGCACTATCGCACGAGTTTTAGATGTGATGGCTGCTTCGATTAATGATTCATCTATGTTCATGGTATCGGGGCGTACATCAATAAAAATGACTTTTGCACCTCGCAGTACAAATGCATTTGCGGTAGATACAAACGTATATGAAGGCATAATCACTTCATCACCTTCTTTTATATCTATTAATATTGCCGCTAATTCCAATGCAGCTGTACATGAGGGAGTTAGTAATGCTTTTGTTGTGTTGAAGCTGTCTTCAAACCATTTTTCGCATTTTTTAGAGAAGTAACCATCGCCGCATAACTTGTCTGATGCAATCGCTTGCTCGATATACGCTAATTCTGTACCAACTTTAGGAGGAATATTAAAAGGAACCATTGCTATCTCTTAAAAATTCAATTTCTAGTTCAAGTAAATTTTTCTTTCTTTCTTTTACACGCTTTGCTGGATTTCCAACGTAAATCCCCCAAGGCTCAGTAGTTTTGTTAACTAGAGACATGGCACCTACAGAGCAGCCCTCTGCAAGCTTTACTCCTGGAAAAACAATTGATCCTGCACCGACAATTACATGCTTAGCTAAATGCACATGTTTTTTCGTCTCTTTTTTATATTTAGTCGGTATTGTAGGGTTTGTTAAAGTTCGACCAGAGTAATCATCTGACTGACTGAATACTTGTACTTGATAAGCTAAACCTGAAAAGTCATCCATTTGAATACCTTTCTCACCGCCAGCAACTAGACAAAATGGTGCTATATGGACAAATTGACCTATTTTTACATTACCTGAAATAACACAAAAATCATCAATTCGGCTGTTATTACCAATCTCAATTTGATCTGGGTTATATATTGAAGCTTTGTCGCTAATTTTGACATTCTTACCAAGCGCTTTAAAGCCAAAACTTTGTAATTCAATATCTGTTAAATATGCCATTTTATAATTACCCTATGAATAAGCCGCCATTTACAGGAATATTCGCACCTGTAATGTATGAGCAACAATCACTCGCAAGAAATGAAGCTACATTAGCAATTTCTTTTGGTTCAGCCAGTCGCCCTAGTGGAATGTTGTCTTTTATGCCTTGCAATATATCAGCTCTAATATTCTTCATCATTTCGGTGTTTGTATAACCCGGGGATATTGTATTAACTAAAATATTACTTCTAGCGCCTTCTTGCGCTAATGCCATTGTAAATCCATGGACACCAGCCTTCGAAGATGAATAATTTACTTGACCTGCCTGTCCCTTTTGACCATTAACAGATGAAATGTTAATTATTTTTCCACCGCCGTTCTCTTTCATTATTTTATATATTGGTTGTGTAATATAAAATAATGAATTTAGATTAGTATCGATTACACTTTTCCAACATTCCAATGACATTTTATGAAAAAAACTATCACTTGTAATACCTGCATTATTTACAAGTAAATGAACTGAACCTTCAAGCTCACTAATTTTAGCAATCATCTCTTCAACAGCTAATAAACTTGTGACGTCGCACTTAAATAAGCGACAATCATTTGATAGAGAATTTACCCAAGAATCATTTGCTTCTTGATTATCAGCCCTTGAAATACCAACAATAAAAAATCCATCCTGACTTAGCTTCTGGGATATAGCTAAGCCAATACCTCTTGTAGCACCAGTTACTACGGCTATTTTTTTCATAACTAACTCACTTTATAATTTCAGCTAGCAATACTTTTTAAATACTGCCCGTAACTATTTTTTTCTAGTGGCTTAGCTAGTCTTAAAACTTCTTGCTTTGTTAACCAGCCATAATTTAATGCAATTTCTTCTAGGCAAGCTATTTTATACCCTTGTCGCTTTTCAATAGTCTCTACAAATTGAGCCGCTTCAAGTAAGCTTTCATGCGTGCCAGTATCAAGCCAAGCAAAGCCGCGACCAAGTATTTCAACATTAAGCTTATTTTGCTTTAAATAAATTTCATTTAAGCACGTTATCTCTAGCTCACCTCTATGCGAGGGCTTAACTTTTTTTGCTATTTCTACAACAGAATTATCGTAAAAATATAAACCGGTTACTGCTAAATCAGACTTTGGTTTAGCTGGCTTTTCTTCAATGGAAATAGCCTTTTGGTTCTCATCAAATTCAACAACACCAAAACGTTCCGGATCTTTTACTTGATAGCCAAATACAGTCGCCCCTAGTCCGTTCTTAGCATTCTCAACCGCATGCTTTAACTTAGGTGAAAACCCTTGCCCATAAAAAATATTATCGCCTAGCAATAAACAAACGTCGTCAGAACCAATAAACTCTTCACCTAAAATAAACGCTTGAGCCAAGCCATCTGGGCTTGGTTGTATCGTGTAACTAAGCTCAATGCCAAAGCGTGAGCCATCACCTAATAATCGTTTAAATGATTCTTGATCTTCAGGTGTAGTAATAATTAAGATTTCACGTATTCCCGCTAACATCAACACAGAAAGCGGATAGTAAATCATTGGCTTATCATAAATTGGGAGTAACTGCTTGGATACACCCATAGTAATAGGATAAAGGCGTGTACCGGAGCCTCCGGCAAGGATAATTCCTTTCATGCTATTTTCCTTTAGCTGTCATATTTATTTCGCCCAGACGCTCACGCTGATATGAACCATCTTGTACGTTTTGACACCACGTTTGATTATCTAAATACCATTGAACGGTTTTACGTAGGCCTGTTTCAAATGTTTCAACAGGAGTCCAGTTTAGCTCTATGCTCATTTTCGATGAGTCAATCGCATAACGACGGTCATGGCCTGGACGATCTGTTACATAAGTGATTTGTTCTGCATACGGCGTATCTTTTGGTACAAGAACATCTAAAATATTGCAGATAGTCTGTACGACTTCGAGATTTTGCTTCTCGTTATGACCACCAATGTTATAAGTTTCGCCAACCAAACCTTCAGTTACCACCTTGTAGAGTGCACGAGCATGATCTTCTACATAGAGCCAATCACGAATTTGATCTCCTTTGCCATAGATTGGTAATGCCTTACCTTCTAATGCATTTAAAATCACTAAAGGGATTAACTTTTCAGGGAAGTGATATGGACCATAGTTGTTAGAGCAGTTAGTTACTAGCGTTGGTAAGCCATAAGTACGTAACCATGCTCTTACTAAGTGATCGCTTGAGGCTTTTGAAGCAGAGTAAGGGCTGCTTGGTTCGTAAGAAGTTGTTTCAGTAAATAATGGAAGCGGTCCTTCTTGCTCATCGGGATGCGGTAAATCACCATACACTTCGTCTGTTGAGATATGATGAAAACGAAATACTTTTTTAGGATCTTCGGCTAACGTATTCCAATAAGCACGCGTTGCTTCAAGAAGCGTATAAGTACCTACGATATTGGTTTGAATAAAATCAGCTGGGCCGGTAATTGAACGGTCTACATGGGACTCTGCCGCCAAATGCATTACTGCATCAGGTTTATATTGTGAAAAGACTCTATCCAGCTCAGCACGGTCACAAATATCAACTTGCTCGAAAACATATCTTTCATTTTTGTCTACGCTTGCAAGTGACTCAAGATTGCCTGCATAAGTTAATTTATCAACATTGATTACGCTATCTTGAGTATTTTTTATAATATGGCGAACAACTGCTGAGCCAATAAAACCTGCTCCACCTGTAACTAGAATTTTCATTTTTGAATACCAAATTCGATGAGCTTAGCCATAATAAATAGCTATCTTAAAGTTATAAATACTGAAAATTTTCATTTTCGTATCTCAGCCTTTAAAACCATGCTGAGACACATTTTATCCATTTTGAGACAGTCTAATCTCCGCTATCTTTTGTAACTACTTGGTCTTGCTGCTTTCTTGAAACAGTCCCAACAGGCTCATTTTTTTAAAAAATTTATCTATAAAATGTTAGTTTTTATCCGATTTATATTCATAATTATAGTAACCATAATACCCATAGGCGTTACTGGCTTTTTTCAAAACACCGTTGAATACAACGCCTTTAACATCAATGCCATTCTGTTCAAAGCGATTTCGAGTCAATTCTATTTCACGTAAATGGTTCTGGCCAAAGCGGGTAATCAATAACGTCGTACCCGTATGAGCACTGACTATCGCTGGATCGGTCACAGCTAGAATCGGCGGCGTATCAATAATCACTAAATCGTAGGCAGAACTGACTTCAGCCACCAATCTACTGAAATTAGCATGCATTAATAATTCAGAAGGATTCGGTGGAATTTGACCACGGGTTATCACACTTAAACCTTCTACAGTACTTGGCTTGGTAACTTGCGCTAAGTTTAAACGACCGGACAAGTAATCACTTAGACCTTCATCCCATTTCAGACCAAACTGAGTTTGCAAATAACCTTTGCGCATGTCCGCATCGATAATTAGGACTCGCTTACCACTTTGAGCTAACACAGCAGCTAAGTTGACGGAAATAAAAGACTTACCTACGCCAGGGCTTGGACCAGAGATTGCAATAATGTTATTTTTAGCTTCCATCATGGCAAAATGCAAACTGGTGCGTAAGCTGCGTAATGCCTCGATGGATAAATCAGCAGGATTATTGATTGCTAGAATTGATTTTGCTTTAGCAACAGACTTTGACTTACGTGATTTACTGAAACCGAAGAGCTTATCCTGATTTTCTGAATAGGGCACACTTGCATAAACTGGTAAGCCTATTGCCTCAATCTCACTAGGGTCTTCAATGCCTCTATGCAAAGCTTTTTGCACTAGCACAATAGCAACAGCAAACATGCCACCCATCAGAGTTGCCAATACGACAATTAAAGGTTTCTTTGGTTTTACAGGCTTTGAAGTATTGACTTCTGCAGAATCGATAACACGTACATTACCAACGGTTCCCGCACGGACAATATCTAGCTCTTGCACTTTGCCCAATAGCATAGTGTAAATTTGATTACTCACTTCAACATCGCGTTTAAGGCGCAATAGTTCTTGCTGAGTTTCAGGCAAGTTACCTACCTCACCAACTAAACGCTTTTTCTGTTCATTAACCGCACTAATTTGCTCAACCAGACCTTGATAGACTGGATGGTCTTTTTTAAATTTAAGACCCATTTCTACTCGCTTAAGCTCAAGCTCTTGTAGTTGTGTCTCCAGTTTAACAACCTGCTCAAGTACACCTTGAGTTTCTAAAGTAATGTTAATTGATTGGCGCTTAATTTGGTAATCGTTAAAACGCTGCTCAGCGAACTCGAGTTGTTTTTTAATTTCAGGTAACTGAACCTCCAAAAACTCAAGTGATTTTTGTGCTTCAGCTGAATTACGTTCTACATTGCGTCGTACATATATTGCTGCGACTTTATTAAGTACTCGTTCAGCATAGCTTGGTTTGTCACTTTCTAAACTTAAGTTAACAATACCTGAGTCTTTACCTTTCTCACTAGCCCCTAGCGCCGCCTGCAAGTCTAAAATAGTATTCAACCTATCTTTGCGAGCTAGCGTGAATTCAGTACCAGGACGAGCATGAAGACTACGCACAGTTAAATTAAAACTCGCGTTATTGAGCTCCTCACCAACCTTACCTTTGAGTAATTGTTCTCCATCGCTATTCAGTAATATTATGCTGTTGTTCTCAAGAGCAACTAAAGTGAACTCCTTTCCGATAGCTGATGCTGGTACATCGAAACGAAAAATATCAATACGCTCTCCACCCCAAGCATAACTTGTGGCACCAAAACTTGGTTCAGCGATATCGTCTTCATTGATTGAAGAAAACTTTCTAAAAGCTCTCTCTCCGATAAGAGGAAATATTTTGGGTTCGGCAATAATATCAAGGTTCAGCGCATCGACAACCTCTCCAATGACTGAGCGCGATTTTAATAATTCAATTTCGGTAACGGCAGCTGAGGTACTCTCGAACATGCCCGCCATGTCGTCTAAGCCTGGGACTGAAGATCCGCCCTTTTCAACCTGAATCATTGCCGTCGCTTGATAAACAGGTGTAGAAAATATCGCATACGTCACGCCTATCAACATGAATAAGGCAGTAAGGCTAACAATAAAATATTTACGGTCTAACAATGCACCAAAAAGTGCCATCAAATCGATTTCTTGTGCTTGTTGTGCAAGATTATCAGTTTTCTTTGTTGTAGGCTGAACACTCATTAAATTGCCATTCCTTTATAGATACTTTTGCCAAGCGCTACAAGCGCTGTCGATTAATGCATATACGTGTTCAAAAGCTTCTTGGCTTTGACGATATGGATCGGGAATTTCTGCATTGTTTATCCATTTCCCTAATAAAAATGTTTTACCTCGGGCCTCAGGATAACGGCTGTGCAAATCATTTAAATGACGTTGTTCCATAACGAGAATAACACTATTAGAACCGACTAATTGCGATGATAATTGTTGGCCTTTATGCTCATCCATTACAACGCCATGACTTGCTGCAATTTTTTGAGCCATTGGATCAGCAGGCTTTCCTACTAATGCAGTTAAACCAGCAGATGATACCTTTATTTGTTTATCTGCTAGTTTAGCTTTTAATACATATTCAGCAGTTGGACTGCGGCAAATATTACCGGCACAAACAACTAAAATAGAATCAAACATAATTGATTACCCTATTCGAAAACTAATTGCCTATACTATTTACACGTTCAATTGAAGTCACAGAAGGCAAGAGTAGGCTAATTACGCGGTTCCAACGAGCCAGAGGTGCTGAAGTTACGTAGACAATATCGTGGGGTTGTAATTCGAACTGTTCCGCTAACACCATAGAAGCAATGTTTCTGGCATGTAATTGATAAACATCAGCCAGAATACCGCTTTGCTCATAATCACGTTTACGCAATACAAAAATGCCATTTGCATTTGCTGTATTCTCATTCAAGCCACCAGAATCACTTAATGCCTCAGCTAGATTGAGTCCATATCGATTAAGGGATACTGTTCCCGCTTTTTTAACATCACCTAATACAAACACTTTTTGTGTATCGTTGCGATTAACATGGACTATATCGCCATTTTGCAATAAACGGTTTTGCGAAATATCACCCTGAGCATAAAACTTATCTAACTGGATGGTTTCAGTCGTATCACCGCGAGTGAAGGTTACTGTTCGCCAATCCGCAGACTCAGATAAACCACCCGCTTGATTTAATGCATCGATTAGCGTTAATGGAATTTCGGTGACGGGATAAACGCCTGGTTTGGTGACTTCCCCTGTAATATAGGTTTTTTGGCTTCTAAACCCGACCACTTTTATATCGACTTGAGGATCTTCGATTACTTTACTTAAACGCTTAACTAACTCTTTATGAAGCTCTCTAACCGTTTTGCCAACTGCTGGAATATTTGGCGCATAAGCATAAGTAATTGTGCCGTCTTCTTGAACTCTAAAACCATCAAACTCCGCAGTACGTTGAACCGCCGCTGGAATCGTTAATTCAGGATGATCCCACACACCTATAGTTAACACATCACCTACACCTAATCTGTATTGATAATGGCTAGTATCAATACCCGCATTACTTGACATGGGTTTAGGAGTTTTGCGTAATTGATTTTGCTGTGAAATTAATGATGCATCAATGATTTGAATGTTAACTTTATCCAGATCTTTCTCAAGATTTTGAGTCTGCTCTCCGGATTCGATACCTTCAAAATGACTACCAGGCACAAGAGCGCATCCAGACATAGTCACAAGCACGAAAGATGTAATGAGTGTTTTGTAGCGAAACGTCATTGTAGGATCCCAATTATTAAATATTTCTATCAGTTATAGGCATGACTCACTACTCAATTGGTAGTGATTTTTAGTTTATACCTGTTTAAGGATTTGCAGATTGTTTGAGCAAGCAATATTAATCAAAGGAACCTAAATCGACGCGGTACATGACGCGGTGCACAAGGCAAAAATGCTTTACAGTTTAAACTAATTAATGTGCTCTAAATCTAGAACATACTTTGACCGCTTTGCATAAGCGGGTAGCATGGCTTTCATCAACCGTTTTCACAGGTACTATATCAGTACATACACGAAAGAAAGCTGTCTCCCTTTGCACACTTTCAAGTGAAGCTAGTCATCAATGCCTTTATCAATACATCCAGTATTTCGTATTGTGAGACAGCTAAAAATGTTAGTAACTGTTCCTAACAATTGCTTTCAGACACGCTACCGATCCGCGTGGCGGCCAGAAGCCTTCGGCGTTCGCTTAACGAATGAAACTATTCATTCGATGCCTTTCAGGCACGCTACCGCCCATAGATTGCGGCCCCTATATTGCCCTTCGCACTGCGAATATTTAAATTTTTCAATACTTTAAAAATAACTCAGTTAACAATGAAGTCTACTGTTCATGTAAATGATGTAAAGGTACTCCCTTCACACGCTAAGCATTCGGTAGCTTGTCATTATCTTCTAAGTGCTCAGTATTAAGAGTCAGAATCTAATACTTGCAGTTAAGGTTAAACCTCATACTGCAACAGCGTAAAATCAAGTAAAACTTTAGTTGTATAGTGAATTTTTAGCTACTATAAACTTGCCGCACATTGTACTGCCTAACCACTACATCGTTTGTTCAAAAAACCTGCACACGATTCATGTTTGATTTTTTATGACGCAAACTTTGTTATTTGCAAAGCGCGATTGTTAAAACAAAAAATAACATACTGAATATGTTAATATTTTAATTTCAATTCCTACTAGCCAGTAGAAATGACCTGTAGCAAATGTCTTACAAGACTCTAAGTAAAAATCCTACTTAGCAAGTAAAACCCGTTACTAATTACACCCGTTCAACCGAATGTTCCGGTACAGATAGAGTATTGATCTGGCCCATAATATTGAATAAAACGTGACAGCGTTTGTTTGCACATTTTTCTTGGAAAATGCCTTCTAAATCAACAAACGGACCATCTTTAAAGCGAATTTTTTCCCCGGTTTTTAGCTCTAATTCATTGTCTAAAACTGATAGGGATGGCGTTAATTCTTTCATGCGAATGGCGTGAATGATGCGGTCGTCAATTGGTGTCATTTTTTCTTGGCAATTGACGATACGACTCACACCACGGGTAGAGTGAACCTGCTTGACGCTAGTCTGGCTTGGGTCGAAATTGATAAACAAATAGTTTGGAAACAGAGGCACACGGCAGATCCGCTTCTGACCGCGTTGAGATTTCTCTTCAGAGACCATAGGTAAATAGGTCTCTAAATTTTGAAGTGCTAAGTTTTGTTGCGCTCTCGCTTCATTACGAGGCTTACAATACAAAAGGTACCATGCCTTCATTTGTTTATCTCATTACCCTATGTCAAGTGACGTCCATTCATGGGCGGCAATCATAACAAAGATGTTAATGTCGATGGAAGCAGTTTTTTGCCTTAAAACCCTTGCTGTTCGGTATCTAAACAAAGTACCGATATATTAGGAAAATCAACATAAATCAATATTTGGCGGCGAGTTGCAGATAATCTCACCAGTTAGCAAGTCAAAATTGACTTTAGTGACTTTTAAAGGGTATATAAGGTGGGAATTTTAGCGAAAATATCCTAATTAGCGCTTAAAATATTACTTTTATTATAAGAACGTAACAATAACTCATACTTAAATCTCAGCAATTCAACAATTTACTCATGCTTTTAAGCTAGAGCTAAATATCGAATTGACTCAAGATAAATGAGAAGAGCAACAATCATTTTTCTGTGGTGACATCATCCTGTTTCAGGGGCGCCACAGGCAATCACGAGCTTAAGGTGGAAACTTCATGAGCGTAGCAAAACCACAAGGGACAATGCTTGGCCATCCCAAAGGTCTGTTCCTACTGTTTACAACAGAACTCTGGGAACGTTTTAGTTATTATGCAATGCGTGCCATTTTGGTACTGTACTTAGTTGATAAAGTGCAAAGCGAAGGTGGACACGGTTTAGGTTGGAGCCAAGCTGATGCCATTTCGTTATATGGCACCTTCACTGGGCTTGTTTATTTGACCCCACTTCTAGGTGGTTGGTTAGCAGATACCTTTCTAGGCCAACGCCGGGCCATTATGATTGGCGGTACTTTAATGGCGGCTGGTCAATTTATTTTAGGTACGCCCCATGCGTGGGTACCTGGGATGGAAACCGAAGTATTCTACGTCGGCTTAGGCACGTTAATCTTAGGTAACGGCCTGTTTAAACCGAATATTTCTACTATGGTGGGCGATCTGTACCAAGAAGGAGATCACCGCCGTGACGGTGCTTTCACCATTTTCTATATGGGGATCAACGTTGGTGCTTTCCTCTCAGGTATTATCGTAGGCTCAGTAGTTGCCGCTTATGATGGTAATTTCCAAGCTGGTTTTATCTGCGCAGGTATCGGTATGATCCTGTCGTTAATTATCCAGCTTGTGTTTGCACAAAAGTTACTTGGTGATATCGGTAGAACTCCTGCTGCTAAGCTTGAAAAGCAAAAAGCAGCAGAAAAAGGAGAAGTCCGTAAAGAACCACTGACGAAGGTTGAACGTGACCGTATTAAAGTCATCATGGTGATGGGTTTATTTACTATTATTTTCTGGGCGGGCTTCGAGCAAGCTGGCGGCCTGATGAACTTGTTCACGAACGACTTTACCGACCGCATGATCGGCACATGGGAAGTACCAACCACTTGGTTCCAATCCTTAAACGCAATGTTTATCGTTATTTTCGCCCCTGTTGTTGCTTCGATTTGGGTACGTTTAGGTAAGAACGAACCTAACTCCCCGATTAAGTTTGCTTTAGGCTTAGTACTGTTAGCCGTTGGCTTCTTATTTATGATCGGTGCCGTTGTCGAAATGGGCGGTGACGCTACAGCTAAATCAAGCATGTGGTGGTTGGTTGGCGCTTATTTCTTCCATACCATGGGTGAACTTTGCTTATCGCCTATTGGTTTATCTATGGTCACTAAGTTAGCTCCACTACGCATCGCTTCGTTAATGATGGGTTCTTGGTTCCTCTTTGTGGCTGCAGCTAACAAAATTGGTGGTGTGGTGGGTTCCTTTATTGGCCATGGCGGCGAAAAAGAAGAACAACTTGCCAATGCAATGGCTATCTTCTCGGGTATTGCAATTACCGCAGCACTTTCTGGTGTGATCTTATACTTTATGGCTGACAAATTAGTCGATTGGATGCACGGTGCGGAAAGCAAGCATCACAATGAAGCCGAAGCATTAGAAGATGAAATTGCGGTAACCGCTGAACACGAAGCCATTAAAAGATAACGCAGCTAGAAGCTAGGACGCAGCCAAATGCGCTGCTCTAGGTGACTTAGCTGCGAGAAAAAGCAGATCGGGCTTCGTCCTGATAGGACGCTTCTACCCATCCTGAATAATTCTATATTCGATAAAAACGCTGCAGAAATGCAGCGTTTTTTATTGCTTTGCTCCCAAAACACGTTGAGTTTAGAGATGGGATGTTTCGCACACAGACAAATTAGAATATGGGGACTAGGTTCTAGGTGCTAAGTTCTAGGTGCTAGAGTCTAGCTTCTCGAGCCACGCAGTGGCGTTCTAGCAGCGCTTTTGGCTGCGTCCTAGCACCTTATCTTCTTATAAACTTAATTGAATAAAACCACCCGCAGGCAAGTTTGAATTGTAGACTAATCCTTTAAATTGATTATCTAATAACTGCTGCTTATGTTCAGGCTCATTGGTTGCAATACAAAGCTGCTCCTGGGGCAGAATCGTTCGAAACTGAACACTCGGTTTACCCCAATCTAATACCCCTAGTGGTAAACTTTCTGAAATAGCCAATGGACTTAACCCTTTGTCATTACGTAAATAGCACCTCAGTCCCTTGCCTGCTAAGGCAATGGCGGCACGATAACGAGTTAGTTCGATTGCGACATAAACAATATCTACGGTGATATCTAAACCGGACTTGGCTAAACGCTCATTCAAGTAGCTCAGCATATTGAACGGCTCGATAATGGTTTTACTCTGGCCACTTCGATAACTTTTCAGCTTTTGGTTGACAAAACTGCGTAGCAAAACACAAGCAAACGCCGCACGATTGTCTTCGGGATAGAGGTGAGCCATATACATGATCAAATGATCGCTGCCCACCATTGTTGAGTCAATAAAGTAGCTACTGATATCACTGCTTTTAAATAAGCTGTAATCAACTTTAGCGGCGGGATAACTGATATTTGAAGCAGGGAAAAGTTGCTGCTGAACTTGCTTAGCCGCTTCAACACTTTGCTCTAATAAGGCTAAATTATCATTCAACTCTTGGTGAGATAAAGCATCAAAGTCTGCCTGAGTAATATCATCGGGGTGATTTCGCTGCAGCCCTTGTTGAATGGCTTGCTCGATAATAAAGAGATCGGCAACAGGTTTAACCAAATAATCACTCGCACCGATGCGCAGCGCCTCGACAACATCCGCCATAACATTGTTACCTGAAATAACAATAGAAGGCACTAATGGCTCTAACCTGCTCATTTCCTTAAGCATATCTAAGCCACCAAGCTTTGGCATACTCAAATCGGCAAGTATGATATCGAAACGTTGTTGCTTGAAATGAATCAGCCCCTGCTCTCCATCGCCAGCCTGCACTACCTGTGCACCGCGACCATTTAGAAAGGTAGCAACGATTTGCCTGAATACTGGGTCATCTTCAACCCACAGAATTGAAACACCATTTAACGCCATAAAGATTCCCGCGTAACGTTTACTGCAACAGCAATCATTCAATGATGACATGGGAAGAATCATTTATACGGCATGGGCTTGGCTGCATATTCATGCCTGCAGCCAAGTTAGCGCATGAGCTTACTCAAGTTCCTGCATGTACTGGTCGAGTAGCTCATCATCTTCTTGTTTTTGAGGAACATTGCCATCATAGACCTTATAGTCCATGTGTTGTAAGTACGCATCTTTCACGAAGGCATAGGGATCGAGCGCATTATCAACAAGTCTTTCCTGGTCAATTGCCGAGGCTCTAGCATGTAAGCTTTTAAGGCCCCATTTAACCACGGATTGCCACACTGTGAGTTCAGATAGTGGAAAGTATAGACCATCAACCCAATCTGATGCGAGTTCACGAACAACATATGGACCAGCAAAGGGTGCCATAAAATAGGGACCATTAGGTACACCGTAATAGCCCAACACTTCGTTAAACTCGTCCTGCTTACGTGGCATTCCCATCATATCAGCCACATCAATAACGCCTAGTAACCCTATCGTCGTGTTAACCGTAAAACGACCACCCGCATTCGCCGCCCAACCCCATTTGCCTTGCAATAAGTTGTTTACCACGCTGCTGGGTTCTTCCAAGTTTTGCACAAAGTTATTAATCCCTGTTTTAGCAGGCAACGGGATATAATCGTTATACCCATGTGCAACTGGCCGGTATAGGTACCTATCGAGAAACAGATAGTTAAAGTCCCACATGGCGCGGTTGAACCCTTCAAAGGGATCTCTTGGATCTTCGTAAGTAATTTTTACAGCTGAAGCCCCGTCCTTTGGAGTGCTATCGGGTACGGCTACCTCTGCGCCATAAACCTTGGGCAGTAATGCAAAGCCTAAAAGTACCCCTATCCATTTCAACTTCATATTGCTCTCTTAAATAAATGTACTGCCGAGTTCACGAGTTTTCGTTAAAGTGACCATCAACAAGTGACGATAAAAGATTAGTCATCCGAGTCGTATACTAAGTATGACAGACAAAATGCCACTGACTTTACAAAGCGCATAAGCATACTTGGCAAAACAGTTTGGTCAATTGTTAATTTTTTAAATAACGCACCGCGAGTTATTCCAACAAAGGTTTAGTATGGAGTCGATTCCACTTAGTCAGATTACCAACGCACCATTAATCACTTCAGGGACTCAAAACACTGCCCTGAGCACCAATGCGCGTCCTATTCCCGCTGAAGTCCAACTATCTCCTGAAGGCGATAGTATTATTCTAAACGGTACAGAATATAATTTAAAGCTCGTTAATGCTCAGCAGCGCCAAGCATTAATTATTGCTAGTCAATTTTTAGTCAATCAAGTCGTGAATAGCCCCTCTGAATCGAGTGCTATGATCCAAACCTCGCAACTGATTGCCTTGGGTTCGACAGTCAACCTTAAGCTCCCAGAAGCGATCACATTACTTGCCCAACAAAATGGGATTTCAGAGACAAAATTATACGCTCTCTCTGCCCGCCCACAGGGCTACCCCCTCCCTAATGTCATTGTTACTGCAAAAGAATTCCAATTTACTAATGGAACTGTTGTGCCACAGGATCCAGGAACACGACTTAATGCGGGTGAATATCAAGCAAAAATTACCCTTTTACAAGGGAAACCTATTTTAGTGTTGACCCCAATACTGAGCAAACTCGAAATCCAAATTGGCGCTCCGATAAATGAAACTCAGCTTCCCATTATTGACAAGCAAGCGAGTCATGTTGTGATAAGCAAAATGGAACCCGTTCAGATTATTGCGAGTTTTTTACGGAAACTTGAGGGCTTAGTCCCCCAAACGGATAGCACTGCTGCAAAAGTCAATACGTCTAGCACCCAAGGTGGATCAATTTCCGACATAAAAATATCCCAGACTCAAACGGGTTCTATTGCGGATGAAGTGACATCCGTAAAAAACTCACCATCCAAGATTGCTATTAGCGTCAATTTACAATCCACTACTGAAGTAAAGCTGACGACAGGACAAACTACCAATCAACAAATTGATCCCAAAACGGCTATTCCTGAACCTAAGGCACTGACTAAAGATGCAAGCGCATCGGATGTAAAAAATACCGTAACGGTGTCAACTGCTTTGCAAAGTCAACATGCAAAATCGGACTTTAGCAGCTTACAGACTAAACCACAGGTCCCCGCTAATGAGTTAGCGATGACCAAAAATTTTTCCACTAATGAAACACAGCTAAATCTTAAAACCCCATCAGACTCGTTAGGTGCTGACAAACAAAATAAACTCAACGAAGCCAATATCAATGTTAATCAAGTGCTTCAAAAAGCCTTTACCAAGGCCGGTGCTCTCCCCATCGAGCAGATGGTCTCTCGAGCTAGCACAAACTTAGCTGCCGAGCTGTTAAAACATTTGCCTCATCTAGGCCCACATCCTTTAGGCCAATTAAGCGATCCAAACGAACTAAAAGACAGCATCCTTGGTCTCGCAACCTTAAATTTAGCAACGCCGCAGCTCGCTCAAGCCTCAATGCTATTAAATGCGGGAGCCATTAGCTCATTGTTTCAGTTGTTATTGGGGTTTAGGGCAAATAATGCCAATAGTAAAATGAGTGCTAAATTGGCCGATTACTTAGAGCAACTCCAAACTAAAATCGGATTATCTAACCACCAGCTGGGACAATTTAGTAAAGCTGGCGGCCTAGAAAGCATGGTACAACTAGCTTCAAGCCTACAGCTTTATCAACAAGCCAGTAGTGAAAATAATGGCAATTTAGTGTGGTTTTTTGCCCTTCCCTATGGGATTAATCAACGTCATGAACAATTAGAAGGTAAATTCGAGCGAGAAGCCGATAGCGATGAACAGCAACATCATAAAGGCTGGAATTTACAATTGAAGTTTAATCTCGCCCAGGGTCCATTACTGATATCGGCACGTTTTCACCAACAAGTACTAGATATTCAGTTCAAAGGTGACAGTCAGTCATTACTTCGCCGAGTAGATAACTTTTTGGCTCCACTGGGACAAAAACTATCGCAATTAGGATTTACACCGGGTGAATTATCCACCCAATTAGCACCAGTTCCAGCAACGTTGCTGCCTGGTGATCATTTTCATGTGAAAACAAGAGCATAATTAAAGAGTCTATCTATGGCGGAAGAATACAAAACCCAGCAAGCAGTTGCCTTGAGTTATGACGGAAAACATGCGCCTAAAGTAGTCGCATCGGGTGAAGGGCTAATCGCTGACGAAATTATCGCTCTAGCAAAGGCCTCAGGCGTTTATATTCACCAAGATCCGCACCTGAGTAACTTTCTTCGATTGCTTGAATTAGGCGAAGAAATTCCAAGAGAGCTGTATCTGCTCATCGCCGAATTAATCGCATTTGTGTATATGTTGGACGGAAAATTCCCAGAACAATGGAACAATATGCATAAGAAGATTGTTGATAAGGCTTAAAGCAAAAGTGGCTAGCTCCTAGAGCCACAACGTGGCGTTCTAGAGCAGCAGGCCGAGAGTCACGAAGTGCGTCCCAAATTATTCGCCTATTTACGGTGTAAACGAATTAACAACTCAGCTTCAGCTTTAGGCAATTCACACTCTTTGATTAGCTCATCTACACCAGCTCCGAGGGCAACCATCTTCATCGCACGCGTATAAAGCTTTGCTTGGGGATCCTGTTGAGTAGATTCTTCAATGCGTTCAGATTGTTGATGTAAGCGTTTTTCAAGCTCAATCACACGACGTCCCATACCAATGGTACCGCTTCGAAGCTCCTGCATTTCACGCTTAAAGCCCTCGCGCTGACGATCGCCCTCTTTCACTAATACGGTTAACGCTTCAACTTTACTGCGCAACTTACTTAATTGTTTCTGAAGGTAAAGAACTAAACCTAAACACGCAATCACATAAACTAAGGCTGCGATTAAAAATTCATCGCCCATTCATCATCCCTACGCATCACAATCAGCTGAAATCAGCACCGACTCATCAAGTGGCATTCTAAAAGAGTAAATTAAAGCCAAATGAATCGTTCGCATAACAAAAAGCAAAGCGGCAGATAGACACTATCTGCCGCCTCCGATGAATATTTAGAGTTGATTTAATTCAGCCCACTCTTCATCGGATAATAGTTTGTCTAAATCAACTAAGATCAATAACTCATTATCACGATTGCTAACGCCTTGAATAAACTTCGCACTCTCTTCTGTACCAACGTTAGGCGCGTTATCAATTTCAGAGCGGCGTAAGTAAACGACTTCAGCAACACTATCGACCAAAATACCAATGACTTGCTTTTCCGCTTCAATGATCACGATACGTGTCGAATCATCCACTTCCGCTGATTGCAACCCAAAACGTGAGCGGGTATCAATAACAGTAACCACATTACCGCGTAAATTGATAATCCCTAAAACATAGTGTGGTGCACCAGGTACGGGAGCAATTTCGGTGTAACGCAGCACTTCTTGCACTTGCATGACATTAATACCATAAGTTTCGTTGTCTAACTTAAAGGTAACCCATTGCAATACTGCATCATCTTTACTTGCAGCCACGGCTGCGACATTTCTTGTATCTTTCATGTTTACCTCAACCAATGGAGTCCTGACAGCCTAAACCCGCATCAAGCATTTCAACTAAGGCTTGTACGTGCAAAATGCCACACATTTGTTCTTTAACCACACCAGCTAGCCAAGGACGTTTCCCTGCTTTGCTGCGCCAATTTACTTGCGATTTGGTAATTTTTACTGCATTAAGAAGGGACTCACAAGCTAATCCCCAATTACTGCCCTCTAATAATACAAGATATTGATAATTTACCGATTGCGCCAGTTTATCTGTGTATTTTTCTGGCATAACCCACGCACAGGTATCCACTAGATTTAACTGTTCTTCTCGATGAGTTTGTACACCAAGGAACCAAGAAGGACGGCCAATAATATGATTAATCCGTTCTACTTTGACGATACCACCGAGACTGACTAATGGAACCGCTAACGTCAACCCAGCTACCTTAAAGAATAGTACTTGAAACTCATCATCGAGCACTTCTTGCAGATCTTTTGTCACACTTGGAGGCGCAAAGCCGACTTGGGTGTCGGGCACAGTCGATAAGTTATCGACTTGCGTCGGCGCAACATCCGCAGTCTCATCAACTTCAGCAACCGTTATTACTACAGGTTGCTTGGGTGCTGGTAAAGGTTGCTCGATAACCTCCGTTGGCTTATCAACAACTGTAGCTTCCGCTTTTAGGACTGGCGCAAGCAGGCGCTCTAGCGACTGTTTATTCACTAACGGCTCAGCACTCTCCTTAGAGGAGACAGTAACAATGCTTTTTGCCCGAATAGGTTGTACTTCAGGTTCTAGAGTAGCTTTAACATCCGCTTTAGACCGCTCATGCTCTGCCAAAATGGCATTATTGAGCTGCTGAGTTTCCGTTTTTTTACTGCTATCAAAAGCGGTCGCAACATTTTCTTGAGATTTAATTGGGGAAGCACCAAAGGCACTATCATCTTCGTGCAATAATAATTCAAAAAAATCAAAAACAGTTTCATCAACCGATTTTGACATGGCCAAACTCCCCAGCTAAAAGAAAATCTAATAATCTTTCATAGGCCTTCACACCACGACAACCGCTTGCATAATGGGAGGCGGGTAAATGCGCTAAACTTGCATCTCTAAACTTAGTATCTACAGGAATAACATCACGCCATAGACTCTCACCATACTGTTCACTCAACACCTGCAACGCAGCAGGAGATGCCTTAGTACGCTTATCAAACATTGTTGGGACTACGGTATAACTGTAACGAGTCTTCTTTGACCGCCCCATGATTTCCATAGTTTTGACCATGCGCTCCAGCCCTTTAATCGCTAAGAACTCGGTTTGCACAGGAATGACAATATGTTGGCTCGCGGCTAACGCATTCACCATCAGCACACCTAAGACGGGCGGGCAGTCGACGATGGCAACATCATATTCATCAGCAACAAGGGCAAGCAAATTACGTAAGACAAGTCCCATTCCTTCTTGATGGCCTAAAGCTCTATCCAGTGTTGCTAGCGCCATAGTCGACGGTAATAAATCTAAACCATCCACCAAAGTTGGTACGATATGCGATTTAACCAGCTCTTTTGTAAGATGATTGTGCGCAACAAATACATCAAAAAGAGAACCGGACACCTCTTCTGAGTCAACCCCAAGGTAGTAACCGAGTGAAGCATGAGGATCGGTATCAATCATCAAGACGCGCTTACCCCGTTTAGCGAGTGCTCCCGCTAAACTTGCTACCGAAGTGGTTTTACCGACCCCACCTTTTTGATTCGCTATGGTCCAGACTTTCAAAGCACTGACCTCTTAAATGTTGATTCTGTGCCATTTACAAGTGGAATGATTACGCGGCCCACCACGTTACTCTTCTTCCCTTGTCGTGACTCTTATGCCACCGTTAGGCAGACTTATCACCTTAACACCGTCGGCATTTTCCGAAATCACCACAGGAACTTGAGTCGACTCCTGTTGAACCTCTGTTGTCAATGCTGCTTCATTTTGCAAACGCAAAGAGACTGATGATTCAGCAGGTGACTGAGAGGATAACTGTTGTTTATCCATCTCAGGCACTTTTTCAAGTAAAGGCGGAATATTATTACCATCCGCCGCTCGCATTTCAGGCCCAAGAGTCACCGCATTATGTTCACCAGGCGCCACCATTTTTAGCATAGCCTTAGTTTGTTCTGGGTGTGTAGCAAGCCAATCAGCAATGACCTTAGCTTGTTCATCAGGCACCATGAGCACGACTTGGGTCGATGCTAAGCGTTTAACATCAGCAAGCAATTTTATGTTTTTTCGATGATAATCGAAACTTAAGGCACCAAGACAAACGATCGTCATCATCATTAGCACCATAATAAGCACAATATTTGTGCTTATCTGTGACTTGCTACTAGCCACGTGCAGACTCTTTTAAAATCGATTCAGCCATGTGCTCCAGTGAAATGGATTGAGTGGCAATTCCCGCACTGGCCACTGCTTGAGGCATGCCATAAACGACGCAACTCGCTTCATCCTGCGCCCAAATGGTCGCACCGGCAGCTTTGAGCATGCGTGCTCCTTCTCGGCCGTCAGCTCCCATTCCAGTTAACACTACAGCAAGCACATCTCCACCGTAGGCTTTTGAGGCTGAAGCAAAAGTGATATCGACACAAGGCTTATAATTCATTTCAGCACTACCGGCGAGCACTTTTATTCGGCCTGTGACGCCTGTACGCTCTACCATCATCTGCATTCCACCTGGCGCTAGATACGCACAACCTGGACGCAAAATATCGCCATTTGCCGCTTCTTTTACCTCGATTTTACATAAACCATTTAAACGATTTGCAAATGCTGGGGTAAAAGCGGCTGGCATGTGTTGGATCAGCAAAATAGGATGCGGATAATTTGCGGGAAACTGAGTCAAAATTTTCTGTAAGGCGACAGGCCCCCCCGTCGACGTACCGATTAACAATAATTTGTATTGCTTACCACTAGCACGAATAGACGATACTGGTGACGTACGCACTGGCGCAGGTGCACTTTGAACAGGTGTGGCCACATTCCCTAATACCGAGCCCGTGCTTGGTCTTGGGGTAATTGGGGTAACGCTAGGACGCGCCACTGGACGGAAAATTCGACGACGACCAAGAGCCTTGACTCTTTGCTGCAATAACAAAATCGCTTCATCTTTATTGGTCGCGATATCTTCAAAACGTTTAGGTAAAAAATCTAACGCACCCGCATCTAGGGCGTCTAAGGTAGCCTTAGCGCCATCATGGGTTAATGATGAAAACATCAGAATCGGGGTTGGACACTTTGCCATGATTTCACGGACGGCGGTGATACCGTCCATGACAGGCATTTCAATGTCCATAGTGATTACTTGGGGATTAAGCTCAGCAGCCATCTTCACCGCTTCAGCCCCGTTAGCAGCCGTCGCGATCACTTCCAGTTCAGGATCTTGATTGACTATTTCACTAACACGTCGTCTAAAAAAGCTTGAGTCATCAACGACTAATACTTTAATGGCCATTCCATTCCTTAACTTGGGAACTAACTTTTATTTTTCGCATAATGCTTTAATAGCCCAGGAACATCCAAGATAAGCGCAATACCACCATCGGATGTAATCGTTGCCCCAGCCATACCTGGCGTACCGTGCAACAAGGCTCCCAGTGGCTTAATCACCACCTCTTCTTGGCCAATCAGTGCATCCACAACAAAACCGATCTGCATCATACCTAACTGCACTATCACAACATGACCATGTTTCTTGTCACCATGTTTGAAGGTAGTTTTATTTCGATGCAACCAATGCTCTAGATAGAAGAGCGGCACGGCCTTGTTGCGAACGATGACAGTGAGCTGCCCGTCAACAATGTTGGTTTTGGTAAGATCGAGATGAAAAATCTCATTAACACTTGATAATGGTAGAGCAAAAACTTGTTTAGCCACATCGACCATAAGTGTTGGCATAATTGCCAAGGTTAACGGCACTTTAATCTCAAGTATGGTGCCTTTGCCTTTCATCGAGTCAATATGCACAGTACCGTTGAGTTGGGTGATACGGGTTTTAACCACGTCCATCCCCACTCCACGACCAGAGATATCTGAAATCTCGACCTTGGTCGAAAAGCCTGGGGCAAAGATCAAGTTATAAGCTTCATTGTCCGTCATACGCGCAGCGGAATCTTCATCCAGCACGCCACGTTTAATGGCAATTTGTTTTAACTTTTCGGGATCCATACCTGCGCCATCATCTTCGATTTTTAGCAGAATATGGTCACCCTCTTGGCTTGCCGATAGAGTAATCGTCCCCGTCCTGGGTTTACCAGAGGCTTCACGGTCATTTGGCATTTCAATACCATGGTCGACCGAGTTACGAACCAAGTGCACTAAAGGATCCGCCAGCGCCTCAACCAAGTTTTTATCAAGGTCAGTTTCTTCACCGACCAACACTAAATCAATTTCTTTATTGAGCGTACGGGCTAAATCACGAACAACGCGAGGGAAACGGCCAAAAACCTTTTTGATAGGCTGCATACGGGTTTTCATGACCGCGCCTTGCAAGTCAGCAGTCACTAAATCTAGATTCGCGAGTGCCTTAGACATCTCTTCGTCATCACGACTAATGCCCAAACTCACCAAACGGTTACGTACTAATACTAGCTCTCCCACCATATTCATGATTTGGTCGAGTCGTGCAGTATCTACGCGAACGGTCGTTTCACCTTGAGGAACATTTGCTGATGCGGCAGCGGCAGCTTTAACAGGAGCCTTCTCGGCGAGCGCAACTTCGGCCTGAGGTTTAACCGCTGGAGGGGTTACCGGAGTAACACTGGCTTTAGGCACAGCAGGAGCCGCAGCAGATGTGGCAGGAGTGGGAGTCGGTTTCGCAGATTCCACTTTTGCAACAGCTTTGGCTGGTGCCCCACCTTTTCCATGAAGTTCGTCGAGTAAACGCTCAAATTCATCGTCAGTAATTTCGTCTGAATCGACAGCAACAGCAGTTGGTGTTGGTGTTGACACTGGCACAGCAACAGTTTCAACCTTAGGCTGAGGTGATATAGGTGTATCTACTTTGCCATTAAATTTTCCTGAACCATGAAGCTCATCAAGCAGGGCTTCAAACTCATCGTCAGTGATATCATCACCCGAGCTGGTAGCTTGTTGTACTTTAGGCTTGGCTGTATTTGATACAGAGGGAGTTGACGCAGTGGGTGCTGCCACAACATCAGCATTAGTAGTGTTAGTCACACCGGGACCTTTTCCACTACCGTGCAGTGCATCAAGCAAAGCCTCAAACTCCGCTTCATTAATCTCATCAATACTTGAGTTTGAAGAACTCACAGCCTCAACAGGCATCTCTTCAACTGCGACAACGTCAACAACAGTTTCAATAACGGACTCGGGTTCGGGCTCAGCAATAGATTGAGGCTCTGACGCAGTTTGTCCTAATTCTGACGGCAGAGGCTCACCAGAACTAAGTAACTTTAACTTTGCAAGTAATGCAGCATCAGCAGGATCTTGTTGCTCTCCCTGCTGGGTTTGAGCAAACATGGTGTTAATCGCATCAACAGCCTGAAGAATAATATCCATTAATTCTGCTGTGACACTGCGCTTGCCAGTACGCAATAAATCGAATGTGTTTTCTGCCTCATGGCAGACATCAACCATGGGAGTCAAACTTAGGAAACCTGCGCCGCCCTTTACGGTGTGAAACCCCCTAAAAATGGCATTTAGCAAGTCAGTATCATCAGGATTATTCTCAAGGGCAACAAGCTGCTCTTGAAGCAACTCTAATATTTCCCCCGCCTCGATTAAAAAGTCCTGGAGTATCTCTTCATCTACATCAAAGGCCATCAAATTGACTCCCAGTTAGAAACCCAGACTCGATAGCAGATCATCCACTTCGTCTTGACCTGTTACTACATCTTGACGAAGCTCGGCATTCATTATCGGCCCTTCAGCTTCAATATTATTTTTCTGAGTAATCTGACTCTCAATCATTGGCTGCTCACCAAACACCGTCAGCATAGACACCAGATTACTTTCAACTTCCATCACTAGATCGATTACCCTGCGGATCATTTGTCCAGTCAGGTCTTGAAAATCCTGCGCCATCAATATTTGGTTGAGCAATTCGCGTAATCGGTTTGAGTCCAATTCACTTCGCGACATCAAATGCTGAACGTTATGGCAAAGCACCTTAAAATCACTGAGGGCAATTTCACGACGCATTAATTTGTCCCACGATGGCATCACTTGTTGGATGTTCGCGGTTAATGCATTCGCTAACGGCAAGCACTCCTCAACAGCATCCATAGTCTTATTTGCAGCTTGTTCAGTCATGTCAATGACATAACTTAGCCGTTCCTTAGCATCGGGTATTTCTGTATTGGCTAACTCAACTAACCGATTATCGATTTGGAAATCCATAAGAGCGCTATGCAATTGGCGAGTGAGTTTGCCCACCTCATCAAAAAGTTCCCTCTGAAGAGGAGCTGCCAGTTCTCTTAATAAATCATCAGCTTGATTTTGTTCATTCGCGCTTAACAGTTCGACTAAACGCTGAGCATGCTCGAGCGTGATGAGCCCTGATGTATGTGACTTCATAGCTCATCCCTGCTTAAGCGAGTCGTTCAAATATTTTATCTAGCTTCTCTTTCAATGTTGCTGCGGTAAAAGGCTTTACCACATACCCATTCACACCCGCTTGTGCTGCAGCAATAATTTGTTCACGTTTTGCCTCGGCAGTGACCATTAATACCGGTAAATGCTTCAAGGAGTCATCGGCCCTAATGGCTTTAAGTAAATCGATACCCTGCATGCCTGGCATATTCCAGTCTGTAACGACAAAATCAAAATCGCCTTTTTGCAACATTGGCAAGGCGGTTGAGCCATCGTCCGCTTCCTGGGTGTTGTTAAAGCCCAAGTCTCGCAACAAGTTCTTGATGATACGTCTCATTGTCGAAAAGTCATCAACGATGAGAATCTTCATATTCTTGTCCAAGGTTTCCTCCGGTGAGCTGACATTCAGTGCTCAATTAATAATTATACTTATGTCCAATGCTTGAGTTTGCCTTTGAGTCGCAACATTGCCTGACTTAATATCTGGCTAACACGCGATTCGCTTACCTCAAGAATGGCGCCAATCTCTTTTAAATTCAATGCTTCATCGTAGTATAACGATAGCACTAGCGCGTCCCTTTCGGGCAATAATTTTATCGCCTCAACAAGTGCAGAATGAAACTGGGTTTCTGCCAAGACCTCAAACGTACCATCGCTAATATCATCGCTTGTAGTGAGTATATCCTGTGATACGCCTAAGTCTTCTATCCCTATGATTTTACCAACAGAAACATCGTTAAGAATATGATGGTACTCATCGAGCGTCATATCAAGTTTTTCTGCAATTTCTGTGTCGCGCGCATCACGACCTAGCACTTGCTCTAATTCATCAATAGCTTGGGCAACTCGACGATTATTTCGGTGGACAGAACGAGGAACCCAATCGCCACGGCGGATTTCATCCAACATGGCGCCACGGATCCTTATGCCGGCGAAGGTTTCAAACTTTGCACCTTTACCGCCATCAAACTTAGATGATGCTTCTAATAATCCCATCATCCCCGCCTGTAGCAGGTCATCTAACTGCACAGAGGCAGGTAATCTGGCGAGCAAGTGATGTGCAATTCTTTTAACCAACGGTGCATACTGTTCAACGATTGACGTTTTATTGTCTAAACAAGTATACGCTGCGGCTTTATTCACTCGTTTTTTCCTCTTGAAAATCTGGTCGTTGAACTAAGCGCTCAACGAAAAACTCCAAATGCCCACCAGGTTGCTGTGGTACTGGCCAGCTCATAATTTTATTCGCTAGGCCTTGGTAAGCAATTGCAGCGGGAGACTTAGGATAAGCTTCAACCACTAACTTTTGCTTGCGAACCGATTTACGCAAATTTTCATCAAATGGAATGGTCGCAACTAATTCAAGTGCCACGTCCAAGAATCTGTCGGTCACTTTACTGAGTTTAGCAAACAATTCCATACCTTCGCGTAAACTACGCACCATATTTGCAACAATTTTAAAGCGGAAGACGCCGTGTTCACGGCTGAGGATTTTGATTAATGCATAGGCGTCAGTAATAGACGTTGGTTCGTCACAAACAACAACCAACACATCCTGTGACGCACGGGAGAAACTGAGTACCATGTCAGAAATCCCCGCGGCAGTATCCACGATGAGGATATCAAACTGGGTGCGCATCTCACTGAAAGCACGAATTAAGCCAGCATGTTGCGCAGGACTTAGCTCTACCATGCCCTGAGTACCCGATGTGGCTGGCACAATCCCAATACCTTTAGGCCCCCGGACAATAATGTCATCTAACTCAGCATCGCCAGACAATACATGGGAAAGGTTACGTTCAGCACGGATCCCTAACATGACATCGACGTTTGCTAAGCCAAGGTCAGCATCAAGCACTAAGACACGCTTGCCCTTCTCGGCTAATGCTACGGCAGTATTGATGGATACGCTGGTTTTACCCACACCACCTTTACCACCCGTAACCGCGATTACTTTCACTTTTTCGTTATAGGGTTGATTCATCATACGTAAACCACTTGCTTGATCCAGGGTCATAACTCTACTCAAATGCACAGGTCATATTATCTGACCACGCTGTGTCTGGTAACGATTGTTGTTCTGTGTTTTCTAAGGCCGCTAATGCTTGCTCAGCGAGCATCAAAGTATCAGCAACTTTCATATCTTCGGGCACTCGCTGCCCATCCGTAACATAACTTAATGGCAATCCACTTTGGATCAACACACTTAATGCGCCCGCTAAAGACACAGATTCATCAAGTTTGGTGAGTACAACACCAGATAAGGGAATGCGTTTAAAGTGATTTACAGCATCTTGCAGCACGCGGCGCTGTCCTGTGGCAGACAGTACCAGATAACTGCGGATAGGTATTCTGCTATTTGCAGTTAAATTATCAAGTTGCTGGTAAAGCCGCATATCTCGTTGGCCCATACCCGCGGTATCTATCAATACTAGCTTGCGATTTCTAAACTGATACAGAATTTGCTCTAGTTCAGCAAGGTCATGGGCTTGTTTGACTGGGCAGCCCATGATTTTGCCATAGGTGGCCAATTGCTCATAGGCGCCAATACGATAATGATCTGTGGTAATCAATGCCACTTGGTCAGCACCATGGTGAGCAGCAAAGCGTGCGGCCAGTTTAGCCAAGGAAGTGGTTTTCCCCACTCCAGTGGGACCAACTAATGCCACAACACCGCCTTGCTTAACAATATCATCACCTTGATTATCAAGCATATTCGCAAGACTTTGCGGCAGTGCACGAACTAATTCTGCAGGAGTATAGTGTTGGCTCAGCGCAGCTAATTTGTTTGCCACCGCTGGTGAAAACTCGGCCTCCAACAACTTTGACTCCAGCATGGCACCGACAGGGTCGATACGCTTTTTATGCTCAGTCATCAATGCTGAAACCTGATGGGTCAACAAATTACGTAAGGATGATAACTCGTCGCGCATGGCTTCAAGATCGGCATTTTGCTTTTGCGAACTCTGTGACTTTTTATCGAAGGGATTGCCCATATCACGGCGCTCAGCTTTAGGCGCAGCTGCGGTAGCTTGTAATCCTTTAGCCCATGCAGGAAGCTCTGCATCTTGTTGTTGATGCGTGAGTTGTTGGTTTAAACGATTTTGTTGCTTCTCAAGCAAGGCTTGGAGTGAGTCCGCTGGCGCCGAGGGTTTTAGCTTAGTTTCAGCGCGGATAGGCGCTTTGGCACCGAGCGAAACTAAGTCATCACTCACATCCATAAAGGTCGGAGTCGCAGCAGGCGCTTTCGCTTTTGGCTCGTCGTAGTCAACGGCAGCGACAATCTCAATACCGCCGTTCACCTTTTTATTGGACATAATCACCGCATCGGAGCCGAGCGTGTCCTTCACTTGGGCCAGTGCAGCACGCATGTCTTTGGCAAAAAAACGTTTAATCTTCACTTATGCGTCCTCTACTGGCCGACGGCAGATACGATGCGTATTTGCTTTTCATCGGGGATTTCTTGGTAAGAAATCACTCTGAGATTAGGAATAGTATATTTAACAAAGCGAGACAGGGTCGCACGTAACATACCAGACGTTAGCAAAATGGCAGGCTGTCCGACCATTTCTTGCTTTTGAGCGGCATCCGCTAAGGATTGTTGCATACGCTCCGCAAGACCTGGCTCGATATTGGGGCCATCTCCACCCGTTGCTTGCATTGATTGATGCAACATTTGTTCCAACTCTGGCGCCAAAGTTATGACGGGGATTTCGAGTTCAGGGCCAGAGATCTCTTGAACGATCATGCGCTTCAATGCGATACGCACCGCCGCCGTTAACACTTCAGTATCGTTACTCTTAGTGCCGTATTCTAACAAAGTTTGCACTATGGTACGCAAGTCTCTGACAGAAACTCCTTCATTTAATAGGTTTTGCATCACTTTTACGACATTTCCGAGCGGCATCACATCAGGAATAAAGCCATCCACCAACTTAGGCGAGTGTTTAGCAAGCATATCCATCAGTTGTTGCACTTCTTCGTAGCCTAAAAGTTTTGCTGCATTATTCGTCAATATTTGGCTGATATGAGTTGCCACTACCGTCGCGGCATCCACTACCGTATACCCTAAGGTTTGGGCATGTTCACGCAGTTCAGGGGCAATCCACACGGCTTCGAGACCAAAGGCAGGATCACGGGTCTCAATGCCATCTAACTTACCGTACACTTGTCCCGGATTAATGGCGAGCTCGCAGTCATGGCGAATATCCGCCTCACCCACAACAACGCCCATAAGAGAAATACGATAGGCATTAGGCGAAAGGTCTAAATTGTCACGTATGTGAACCGCAGGAACCAAGAATCCCAATTCTTGCGAAAGCTTTTTACGTACGCCCTTGATCCGGCTGAGTAATTCTCCACCTTGACCTTTATCGACTAAGGGGATTAAACGGTAACCCACTTCAAGACCGATAGTGTCGACATGATGCACATCGTCCCAGCTAAGTTCCTTAGGCTCTCTTTCGGCTCTTTCCGTTGGGCCCGTTTTGACTTGTTCGAGGGCTTTGGCACGTTTAGCCTCATTACGTTTAAATATAAAATAAGCCGCACATCCCGTTAAAACGGCGAAACTTAAAAACGCCATGTGCGGCATTCCAGGCACAATCCCCATAACGAACAATACGCCAGCAGCAATCCCTAGCGATTTATGACTGTCAAACATCTGACTCATCAACATCTGACCCATATCGCCAGATTCATTTTGGCGAGTTACCATCAATGCCGCAGCAATTGACAGTAATAAGCCTGGGATTTGGGCGACTAACCCGTCACCTATTGTTAAGAGGGTATAAATTTCAACGGCTTGAGAGAATGTCAAACCATGCTGCACAATCCCGATAATAAAACCACCGAGAATGTTGATCACTAAAATCATGATACCCGCGATAGCATCGCCCTTAACGAACTTAGACGCACCGTCCATTGCGCCATAGAAGTCAGCTTCGCGGGTGACTTCAGCCCGTCTTGTTCTGGCTTGATCTTGATTAATAATGCCCGCATTTAAGTCAGCATCAATTGCCATTTGCTTACCGGGCATCGCATCTAAGGTAAAGCGAGCACTCACCTCAGCAATCCGGCCAGCACCTTTGGTAACAACAGCAAAGTTGATAATAATCAGAATGATAAATACAACTAGACCAACGGCATAGTTACCACCAATCACTACGGAGCCAAAGGCCTCAATCACCTTACCCGCCGCATCACCACCGTTGTGACCTTCGAGTAATACCACACGGGTCGAGGCCACGTTAAGTGCAAGTCGAAGCAGTGTTGCAACTAATAAAACGGTTGGAAAGGCAGCAAAGTCTAAAGGTCTATCGGTATAAATCGCGACCAAAAGCACAATCAAGGCTAAAGCAATGTTAAAGGAAAATAAGATGTCGAGTAGAAACGGGGGAATTGGCAGTACAATCATCGCCAATGCTGCAAGCACTAGTGCTGGCGTACCTATGCCCTTAAAAGAGCTTAGCTTCAACTGTTTTACTTGGCCTAGGGAGGCTTTAACATCCATTCACAGATACCTAAACTTTGACGTATAACAGCCTAAAAGCAAAAAGCACGCCAACAACTAACAATCAGGTAGTGAAGCTAATATGTAGCTAGCTAACTTTACGTTAGAGCACTATTTACTCGTTACTAGGACTTGTTGAGATTTCAAGATTATATTTTGTTCATTCTGGCCGAAACGAAGAAAGATGTGTGGTTGTCTTACTCAAATGACGAGCAGCTTTTATGACAGAAAGTAAGAGTAAGGGCTTACCAGATAACTCCTGAGGGCTACATTTGGCTGCAAAAATAATACTGAAACATCTATCGTTCCTAGGGCGTGTTGACGTTTCGAAATTAGATTTTGTTCATTCTGGCCGAAACGAAGAAAGATGTGTGGTTGTTCTACTCAAATGACGAGCAGCTTTTATGACAGAAAGTAAGAGTAAGGGCTTACCAGACGAACCCTTCGGGCAGCATTTGGCTGGCTTTTCTGCCGCGTTATCGTCCGTTTATGTAGAATAACTACACTGCACGGACTTTGCCTTGCATAAAAGCCAGCCAAACTGCTGCAAAAACAACCATGAAACGTCAACACGCCCTAGTACTTCAGATCTTCAGGAATAGGTTGATTAACGGGAATAGGGATAGGTTTGCGGCCACGCCCTTTTTGATACTGCCTTAACTGGAATACATAAGCGAGTACCTGTGCTACCGCGGTAAATAGGCCTTCGGGGACTTGTTGATCAAGTTTAGTGGTATGGTAAATCGCCCGCGCAAGTGGTGGTGCAGTAACGATGGCTATATTATGCGCCCTTGCTACCTCACGAATTTTAAAGGCAACCTCATCGACGCCCTTAGCAATCACAAAAGGTGCTGCAGAGCGCTTAACATCATATTTTATCGCCACTGCATAGTGCTCAGGGTTCACCACAATCACATCCGCATTGGGAACTTCGGCCATCATGCGTCGCTGCGCTAATTCACGCTGCATTTGGCGGATTCGCCCTTTGACCTCAGGTTTACCCTCGGTATCTTTATACTCGTCTTTGACCTCCTGCTTTGTCATTTTCAGCTGTTTATTATGGTTCCAGATCTGAAATGGCACATCGATCACTACAATGAATAGTACGGAAGAGCAAAGTAGGATAAACATCCATACCAGTAAATCTAAGGCGTGGTAGACATTCCCAGGAAGATGATCGGCAGAAAGGAGTAAAATATCATTAAAATAATGATTTAGAAGAAAATATGCCGCCAACGCGACAACAGAAAACTTAGCAATGCCCTTCATTAATTCAACCAAGGCTTGCACACCAAACATCCGTTTAAAACCCGCAATCGGGCTCATTTTGCTGGCTTTAGGCATCATGGCTTGGGTAGAAAAATTCATTCCACCAAGGGACACGTTACCGATAAATGCCACCACCACAATCAGCAGCATAATCTTAAGTAACGGCCAACCAATTTCGCCGCCGACAACGCCCCAGACATTAAACATTTGATTAGTATCAAAAATTGCAGCTCTATCCATGGTAAACACACGTTCAAACACATTGGAAAGTGCTTTTGCAATTCCAGGACCGAGCATATACAGTCCTGTTGCAGCCGAAAGCAGAACTGTGGCCGTACCTAATTCTTTGGAACGGGCAACCTGACCTTTTTCCCGCGCCTGTTCGAGGCGCCTCCCGGTGGGTTCCTCGCTGCGTTCGCCGCTACTTTCTTCAGCCATTACGCGTTCCTATCCGGTTAAAGTATGCCATCGGCTTGACACTGAAGCCCTAAAATATCACACAGCAAAAGCTGTGCCGATGCCCATACTTCATCGAAATGAGCCATAACAGGAGTTAAGGTTAACCATAAAATTAACAATCCACCGATCATCGTAATCGGAAAACCAATCGAAAAAATGTTTAGCTGTGGTGCAGCGCGGGTCATAACCCCAAAGGATAAATTGACTACCAATAACGCGATAATTGCTGACAGCGACATAGTTAATGCCGCACCAAACATATAAGACCCCCATTCCGCCAACGCGCGATAGCTGGTCAACGTTAATCCCACATTAGAAATCGGCAGTGTATCAAAACTGGCCACAAGCATACGGATCATCAACAGATGACCATCAACAGCTAAAAAAATTAAGGTTGCGAGCAACAGGAAGAAGTTACCAATCACTGGAGTTTGTTGTCCAGAGCTCGGATCAACCATAGAGGCAAAACCTAAGCTGGTCTGCATGCCGATAATCTGACCCGTTAACACAAAGGTTTGCATCACCATTTGGGTCACAAAACCCATGGCAACACCAATAATAATTTGCTGTGCAGTAATAAAAACGGCGCTTAAGGAAAAGAGTTCTGCATCCTTAACGGGCGGCAACACGGGGGCAATTGCGAGGGTTATGGCAATAGCAAGAAGTAAACGCACACGAGTGGGAGTTGTTGCCGCGCCAAACACCACCATAACCATCAGCATACTGGCGACTCGAAACAGTGGCCACATATACGAAGCAATGGTTTGCATTAACGTATCAAGCAGCAACTCCATGGGATTAACCTACCACTTGAGGAATACGGTTAACCATTTCAATAAAGAAATCCATTAAGGTCTGTACTAACCAATGACCCATTAACATCAAAGCAAGCAAGGTCACAATAAGTCGAGGTAAAAAACTTAAAGTTTGCTCGTTAATTGAGGTCGCAGCTTGGAATACCGCCACAATTAAGCCAATGCCGAGCCCAGGCAGAACAATAGCCGAAACCATCATCACAATAACGGCTAGAGCTTCGCGAAAAATATCGATTAGCGCTTCTGGCGTCATCTCAGTACTCCGCCTGTCTAACCAAAGCTATTGGCTAAGGTGCCCATCACAAGCCCCCAGCCATCAACAAGTACAAACAGCATAATTTTAAAGGGCAATGACACAATCATAGGCGAGAGCATCATCATCCCCATGGCCATTAAGATACTGGCCACCACTAAATCGAGTACTAAAAAAGGCACAAACAACATAAAACCAATTTGAAAGGCCGTTTTGAGCTCGCTGGTGATAAATGCAGGCACAAGCACACTCATTGGTGCTTCTTCGGGTGAATTAATATTCTGGTAACCCGAAATATCGATAAAGGTTTTGAGATCCGTGGTACGCACTTGCCCCAACATAAATGCCCTTAACGGCTCTTTGCCCTTATCAAAGGCCTGTTGCAGAGTAAGCTGTTCATCAATATAAGGTTTTACCCCTTGATCATAAATTTTATCAAATACCGGCGCCATAATGAAAAAGGTCATAAACAGGCTCATACCGATTAAGACTTGGTTAGACGGTGTCTGCTGTAAACCAATCGCTTGGCGCAAAATGGAGAGCACTACAATGATGCGGGTAAAGGACGTCAACATAATGACCATGGCGGGTAAAAAACTCAGCGAAGTCATTAGCAATAGGATTTGCATGGTAACCGAATATTCGGTCGAACCATCGGCGGCGGTTTTTACGGTTACCGCAGGCAGTACACCATCGGCAGCGCCTACCGAGGTCGCAAACATCAGTGCACTGATCCCTATAAAAGTGAGTATGTACTTCATCATTGTTTTAATTTCGCCTGCCGTAGCTTGTCCGCAAAAGATACGGACTCAATTTCGATAGGCTCAGCTAATTTATCAATTAAATTAACTTGTTGCCCACTCACGCCAAGTAAATACTGCTGTTCACCCACTTGAACTAAAACAAGGCGCTCTTTCTGACCAAGGGATGTTACTGCAAGGGTTTTCAGCACACTATGATTGGTTGGCACTAAATTAAATCGCCTTAGCAGGTAAGCTAAGGCGAAAATAAGCAATAGAACTAAAATAAGCCCACCGAGCATACTCGCCGCTGCTGCCATTTGTGATGGCTCAGTCACTTTTGCTGTCGCCACTGCACCTTGGGTGGCCACTTCAGCGACACTCGCCTGAGCTGCTGACGCGGCATTGAGAATTACCGATGTGCTCATCTCGCTCCTTCAGGCTTTTTCTTAATGAGTGATATTACTTAAGCTTTTTAATTCGCTCAGTCTGACTAATTACATCTGTTAAGCGAATACCAAATTTATCGTTTACCACCACCACTTCACCATGGGCGATAAGCGTGCCATTAACCATCACATCCAACGGTTCACCTGCAACTCTATCGAGCTCAACCACTGAACCTTGGTTCAGCTGTAACAGGTTACGGATACTGATGAAGCTGCGACCAACTTCCATCGAAATCGTCACAGGTATATCTAAAATGGTATCTAACTTAGCCGCTTCTGCCTTGCTAATCGGCTGTGAGTCATCCACTAGCTCATCAAGATCAACGGCATTAGCCTCTTCCAGAGCTTGTTCGGCCATCGCAGCTGCCCAATCATCATCTGTACTCATCTCACTCCACCTTTATAATTCTGATATGTCTCTGGCTTTGCCTTTACGCGTCACTAATTGTAATTCGGATTTGACCGTCTCAGGACGAGGAATTTTTTCGTAAATTTTAAGTGCTAGATTATCGCGTGAACGTCCCATTTTACAGCGGTAAGTCGGTAAGTCCTCAATTCTCATCATAATGTACTCTGGCAATTCAATAGGGATAATATCCCCAGCCTTAAAGTTCATTACATCTTTGAGTGTGAGTTCGTGCTCAACCACGGTGGCATCAAAGCCTACTTTAACGTCCATAATCTCGTCATGAAGCGCCTGTGACCAACGCATATCGGTATCTTGTTTATCACTCTGTACGCCCGCATCGAGTAATTCGCGGATTGGCTCAATCATCGAATATGGCATCGTGATGTGGAAATCACCACCACCACCATCCACTTCGATATGGAAGGAGTTAATGACAACGACTTCAGTTGGACTGACAATGTTAGCCATCGCTGGGTTAACTTCGGAGTCTAGATAATCAAACTCCACATCCATCACTGGTGCCCAAGCATCTTTATAATCTTCAAAGATAATTTTAAGTAATAACTGCACAATACGCCGTTCAGTGGGGGTAAATTCCCGCCCTTCAATCTTGGCGTGGAAACGGCCATCACCACCAAAAAAGTTATCCACCAAAATAAATACCAGTCGCGCTTCCATGGTAATCAGCGCAGTACCTTTTAGGGGGTGGAAACGTACCATGTTCAGACTGGTTGGGACGAATAGGGTATGTACGTACTCACCAAACTTGAGCATTTGCACGCCGTTGATCGACACTTCGGCCGCGCGACGCATCATGTTAAACATGCTGATCCGCAGGTGACGGGCAAAACGCTCATTAACAATTTCGAGCGTGGGCATACGACCACGCACAATCCGATCTTGGGAAGAAAAATCGTAGGAACGAGCCTCCTGCCCAGCGGCATCAAGCTCATCATCCTCTTCGACATCATCGACCCCGTGTAAGAGCGCATCAATTTCGTCTTGGCTTAATAAATCACTCACAGTATTGTCTTCGCCTCTTTAAGGTGCTGAAGATGAAAGGTTATTGCATGACAAAACCAGTAAAGAGCACTTTTTCAACGACTTTACGTCCCGTTACAGATTGCAACGTGTTTTGTACGCTCAACAGGGCTAATTGTCGTAATTCATCTTTACCCGCCTGTGTACTTAGCTTTTGCACATCGGCACCACTAAAAGTGGTTAGCAGCGCATCTTCAATCAATGGAATGTGCTTTTGGGTCAACACATCATCATCTTGACCTCTGACCATAAGTTGCACTTTGATTTCGACAAGCCGAGCGCGGTCCGGTCCTGGAAGGTTAAATAAAAATGGGCGAGGCATCGGCACATAAGCTGCCAATGCCGGCTCAGCAGCCGGCGCTGCCGTTTCGGTTTTAGCACCTTCGGCCTCGACAGGAGCCTCTTCACTACTTCCAAGGAAAAACCAAAGCGCGCCACCAATTAATAGCGCAACAAAGACACCCACACCGATAAAAATAAATAGCTTCTTTTTACTTTTTGGTGCTTCAGTACTTTCAAGTTCTAGTGATTCTTCCTTGGCCATTTTCTGTTCTCTTTAATAGGCTAAATTTGGGAATGGGATTAAGGCTCAGTTTATAATCCACTTTGTTACTATAGGTTACCTGCTTAAGCGTAATAATCTATACCCGAATTTAAACTAGTTGCTTGATTTAAACCTAAATCGAGTTCTTCTGCCGAGAAATCATCCACATTTCCACCACTTGAACCGCCACTGTCTGCAAATCCTCCCTCACGGCGTTGTCCTTGGTCACCTTGAGAGACGTGACTGTCAGCGAGTTGCATGCCTTGTTCTTGTAATAATTCACGTAAACGAGGAATCGCTTGCTCAACCACATCGCGGGTCTGCGCCTGAGCAACATGGAATTGTACTTGCGTCTGCTCACCATGAACTTGTATTTTCACTATCATGTGTCCAAGTTCGGGTGGATCTAGGCGAATTTCCGCCTGTTGAATACCTTGGCTAACCATAGTAACAAGCTGCTGTTTCATCACAGGAGAAAAGCGCTGGATCATTTCCTGCATCTGATTTTGGTTTTCAACGCCTTGACGTAAGGAAAGATGAACCTGTGGTATCTCTTGGCGTTGAATTTGCTGGTTAGCTAAAGAGTGTTGTATCGATACCGCTTTAAAATCAGCAGGCTTAAATTCTGTAACAGATTCTTCATGGCCAGTATCGAGCGAAGATAAGGCGTTTTCTTGCCGCGAATCCAGTGTGACGGCTAACTTGGCATCTTTTAACAATAATCCTGCCGAAATTTCGGCGCGTGAAGGATTGTCGTCAATAGCATTAGGCTCAACCGAAACCGCACCTAAGGCATTAAGCTCTTTAGTCGTAGAGTTTAATATCACGGCATCAGCATCGGTAACTGACACATTAGCTGTATTGACTGACGGTGACTGTCCAACCGTTGGCGCAATCGTTTTATCAATTGATGGGAGCGACAGATTTATCGACTTATTGCTTAGTTCAGCCTCTTTCACCTCTAACTTGTTAGCTTCAGAGATAGATTCCCCTTCAATCGGTAAAATGGGGGGTTCTGGCGGTTTAACCCATTTTTCAGTTCGCATCTCTGCAAGCATTGATGCATCATCTATAAGCGTATCATCGGTCGAAGCGCCAGTCTTATCCACAGTTTCAGTATTCGCCGTTGCAATCAAACCTACAGTATTAATAGGGGGTGCCTGCCTAGGTGCAATATCTTGCAGAGAGGAGGCTATATTTTCTTGATCACCAGATATCTCATCTTGCTGAAATCCCAATGGTTGATTTTGTGGTAATTGTTGCAGATGTTCGACCACATTAGCTTGATCTAAAACTTGTTCACCTATTGTTTCATCTAATGAGTCATTCGTTAAGGTAGCTTCATGCGACTGTGCAAATTTCGCTAGATCATCTAAAAAAGTTGGCTTGATAGTCTCTTCCGTTGGTAAAGCGCCATCCTCTGTTGCAGGGGCTAAGATGCTAGCGGCATCTTCTGTCGTTAATTGAGCTTCAAGCGGCAAAGAGTCGCTAGGAGCGGCCGCTTTTTTCATCTCGTTTGCCATGCCTATTTGAGCAAAAATCAAGCTAATATCAGCTTCATCATCTGCACTAGTGTCATCAATATCTGTTTTCTGTTTTGTCGATTTGGCAGAAACATCTGGAGAAACATTGGTGTTAGTCGAGGATGAGCTAATAGATGTCACTGAAGCCAAAGCGGCAGAAAAGTCTTCACTATTAGCATCTTGCCCCAATATTTTACTTGAGCCAGCACTATTTTTCGCATTAGATACTAATAGGATATTGTTCATTTGTTGCATAAAAGCTCCTAAACATCCGCCCAGAGGAAAAAGAGCGTGGGCAAACGTCAATTTATACGGCTTTGGCTATATCTGGCATAAATCAAGCAAATAAAATGCCAACAAATGGATATTAAAAATTCGAGTATTATTGATTGTCGGATTGGTTAATTACTTCTTACGACGGAAAAATTGCTGCGAAGCAAATTCATCCGTCATTTTTTGCTCTTTTTTGAGCTCAATGACTTGGCGCTTTTTCTCTTTATTTTCTAACAGTAGTTCTACAGCCTTACGTTTTTTTTGTTTTTCTAGCCAGTGCTGCTGACGGTAGTGTTTCTGCTTTTCACCATCGGCTACGACACGATTTTGCTGAGCAATAGCCTCATCGATTTGCCGAATAAAACGATGGAATTGGTGGTAATGACTCGCACTAATGGCCTGCCCCTGCTGCGACTGCATCTGCTTCATATAATCCAAGCGATAGTTATTTAGCGCATCAAGCTGATTTTGGCGCTTTTGGCACTCAAGTTGTGCCGACTTTAGCAGCAGCGCAGCCTGTTCCTCGGCATCGAGGGCTAACTTTAATACGAGTAATAGGGGATCGGCATTCGCCATAACGGCCTCAATTATTTACATTGCGCAGCGAGTTGCCCGAGCAACATTTGACTATCAGCAAAGCTAAAGGCATCACGCATGGTTTGCCGCAGAAAAGCGTTCATTGCAGGTTGTAGACGTATCGCATTATCAATACGAGGATCGCTCCCTTGTGCATAAGCGCCAATCGAAATCAGATCCTTATTCTGCTGATAAAGGGAATAGGTTTGCTTGACGCGGCGCATGGCCTCAAGATGTTCATTGGAAATCACCATTGGTGCCACACGGCTAATAGAAGCCTCAATATCAATGGCAGGATAGTGCCCAGAATCAGCAAGCGATCGAGAAAGCACAATATGGCCATCGAGGATAGCCCGAGAAGCATCAGCAATTGGGTCCTGTTGATCATCACCCTCGGTCAGCACAGTATAAAATGCGGTGATAGACCCCTGTCCAGGACCGCCATTGCCCGCCCGTTCAACCAGACGCGGCAATTTAGCAAATACCGACGGTGGATAGCCTTTAGTGGCTGGAGGTTCACCGACAGCCAAGGCAATCTCACGCTGCGCTTGGGCGTAACGAGTCAGACTATCCATTAATAACAACACGTTATAACCTAAATCTCGAAAATACTCGGCGATACGAGTCGAGGTTTCACAGGCGCGAAGACGCATCAGCGGTGAAGTATCGGCGGGTGCCGCCACCACAACAGAACGCGCTCTGCCCTTTTCACCTAGGATCTCTTCAATAAATTCTTTGACTTCGCGGCCACGCTCCCCAACGAGCCCCACCACAATAATGTCTGCGGTCGTGCCCCGGGTCATCATACCTAACAGCACACTCTTACCCACACCCGAGCCCGCAAACAAGCCCATACGTTGTCCCTTGCCAACAGTTAGCATGGCATTGATGGCGCGTACGCCCACATCGAGTGGTTCAGTGATCGCACGGCGAGAAAGTGGGTTGATGGCGTTACTGTGTCTTGGTGCCTGCTGTTCAGTAGATAACGCGCCGAGGCCGTCTAACGGCACACCATTACCGTCGAGCACGCGCCCTAACAGGGATAAGCCCACATTCAGACCCGCCTGCTCTCCAAGGGGAACAACCCGCGCACCAGGTAACACGCCACGCAGCTCTTCAATTGGCATGAGATATAATAATTCATCATCAAAACCAACGACTTCGGCAATTAACTCTCCAGCCATGGTCTCAATAGAACACAAACTACCGACGGGTGCTCGACAGCCACTTGCCTCTAAGGTTAAGCCGACAACGCGCACTAATTGCCCACAGGCAACGGCGCGAAATGGGGGCACTTTATTGATGCAATGATTCAGTTTATTCAGCAGTTGATGGCGGCGATTGTGCATCTTGCTCTCCATCAGCTTGCGGTTGTGCTAACAGTTCATTATCGTCCAGTGTTGATTTAGGGGCGATTTTAGCGGCATTTTCGTCATCAAGAGCAGCTTGTCGCTGTTGTTGCTGTAACGCTAAGTGAGATTGCTGATTACGCAGCGATTCAAACACGGCATCAATCCGTGAGGAAAGGGTTAAATCCACCAACGAGCGTTGGCTACTGATAATACAATCCCCCACCGTTAAGCTAGGATCGGCCTCTAATTGCCACTGATTACGGTTCAATTGGGTACTGGAATATAAGGTTTCAACCAAGGCAACATCATCAGGATGCATACGAAGGTTGACGCTTTGTTCCTTAATCGGGAGAGATTCGACCCCTAAACGCAATGCGGACAGGATTTGCTCGGGATGAGTTTTGAGTTCATGACCAATCACAGATTTCGCCAGTGCCATAGTGAGCGTCATTAAAGAATGCTCAATGTCGCCATCGAGTAATTGCAGTGGTTTTTCAAATTGGCTTAACAGCTCCTCAAAGCGGCAAAGCAATGATTTAGCTTCAGCAAGACCTGCTTCTAAGCCCTGTTCATGCCCCTGCGAAAAGCCTTCTTTATGGCCTTGTTCAAGACCTTCTAGTCGACCTTGTTCTAGGCCCTCGCTATAGCCTTGCGTTTTACCCTCATCAAAACCTTCAGCTTCGGCTTGAGCACGAATATCTTCGATTTCTGCCATAGTCGGCGGCGAAATCGTTTCGATGACTGCCGCTTTGGGTACTTGTTGGGCGCTATAACCGAATAGATTAGAAATACTATCGTCTTCGGCTTCTGTCACATCGGGCAATTGCCAATGGCTAAACTCAAGCTCAGCGTCGCTGACCACCCTGTGGGACAATTTATTGTCGCTATTGTCGCTCCGATTAGAGGAACTCATCGCCACCACCGCCGCCTAACATGATCTCACCACTGTCACTTAACCGACGTGCAATTGACAGAATTTCTTTTTGGGCGATTTCCACTTCGCTGATCCGTATTGGGCCCATCGCCTCTAAATCGTCACGCAGCAACTCGGCTGCCCGTTTCGACATATTGCCTAAAATCTTATCTTTGAGCTGATCGTCTGCGCCCTTCAGCGCCTTCATTAATACATCCTGCTGCACTTCACGCAGTAAGGTTTGAATACCACGATCGTCCACATCGATAAGGTTTTCAAATACAAACATCAAGTCTTGGATCTGCTGCGCCATTTCCTCGTCGGTTTCGCGCATGGTTTCCATTAACTGACTTTCGACACCGGTATCGAGGTAGTTCATAATGTTGGCCGCCGCCTTTAGGCCGCCCATCTTCGCTGCTTGCGCGCCACCTTGGCCGGCGAATTGTTTCTCCATGATGTCGTTTAATTCTTGCAATGCTGCTGGTTGCAGTTCTTCAAGATTGGCGATACGCATCATTAAGTCTAAGCGGGTATTCTCAGGGAACTGGCCGAAAATTTCTGCGGCTTGATCTGGCTCTAAATACGATAAAACAATGGTTTGGATCTGTGGATGTTCGTTTTGGATGATAGTCGCGACTTGGCGCGCATCCATCCATTTGAGGGAATCCAAACCTTTGGCGCCGCTGCCCATGATAATTTGTTCAATCAAATTACCGGCTTTGTCTTCACCTAGAGCCGCCGTTAACGCCTTACGAACGAACTCTTCGCTGTTAAAGCCAATGGAAGAATACTTTTGAATATCATCGAGAAACAGCTTATGCACCCCGATGACTTTTTCCTGACCAAAGTCTTCCATGGCCGCCATTGCCATACCCACTTTTTGCACTTGTTTAGGTTCTAAGTGCTTTAAAATAGAGGCGGCATCGGCTTCACTCAAACTTAACAGTAAAATCGCCGTTTTTTCGATGCCACTGAGATCCTTAATATTGAAACTTGAGGTTTCAGCGGCGTCTTTTGATTTATTCTCAGCCATTGTCTTGTAACCAGTTTTTCACGACTTGGGTTGAAAGCTCGGGCTCATTGGCCACAAGCGCACGGATAGCTTTAATCATATCATCATCTTTATGCAGATTAGGGATAAGAATTGAGCCATCGTCGGCATAACTATACTCTGCTTCTTTGGTATTGAGCATCCCTAAGGTGTCAGCAGCATATTGATCCTCAATCTCGGCGAGCTCATTACCCAATCTTGCATCGTCTGGCATGTTAACGCTATCAGGATAGATTAAACGTTTGAGCATTGGGCGCACCACAGCAAGGATCAGCACTAAGATAACTAAGGCACCAATACCTAACTTTACTGCACGCCAGAACCAAGGCTGTTCCCAAAGCTCAGGCGCAGGTACATCTTCAACCAATTGATCCATAAAGGGAACAGTGACTACCTCTAAAACATCACCCCGCTGCGCGCTAAAGCCTACCGCGCCTTCTAATAAACGGCGGATATTCGTCAGCTCTTGTTCGGTACGGGCAACGCGTGCCACTTGGCCATTTTCACCCGCAGCGCCCGGTTTAAAGTCTACGGCTACAGACACACTGACGCGGCGCACTACGCCAATTTGCTGACGGGTATGGCTGATGGTGGTGTCTAATTCAAAATTACGAGTGGCTTCGCGGTGCGAGTTACCTGCGGTAACACTTTCGGTTGCTTTATCAGCCTCCTGAGGAATATTAGATTCCATCGGAGGTTGGTTCGATAATGCGCCAGGGATCCCCCCGCTCGAACCACCAGTAGAGTTATTCTCGACCGTCATTTCACTGCGTAGTGACGGTAAATCTGGATTAAACCGTTTGGCCGTTTGTTCAACGGCGGTGAAATCCATGCTCACGTCCACTTGGGAGGTGAAATTATCAGGCCCGAGAATAGGCGATAAAATCGAATCAATCTTGGTGCGGTATTCGGTTTCTTTTTGCTGTACCAACTCAAGCTCACGACGAGCTCTAGCAGAAACACCATCTTGGCTACCGGAGTTTAGTAAGCGACCATTAGAATCGGTTACCGTGACGCGTGAAGGCTCTAAGCCCTGAACCGCAGAAGCGACGATATCAACGATGGCATCAACTTCACCTTGGCCTAAGCCACCACGGCGAGTGTTAATTACAACTGTTGCACTTGGCTGAGAAGTATTACGGGCAAATACGTTTTCTTTGGGGAGTGCCAAAATCACTTTAGCGCGGCTTACGCTTTGTAACTGTTCAATCGCGCGGGCAAGGTTTTCTTCTTGGCTATGCTTGAGGCGAGCCTGTTCCATTCTTTGGCTCACACCAAAACCACTGTCTTGGGTAAGAAAGTCTTGGGTCGATGCAGCAGGACTATTAACCCCTGCACGGCTAAGCATCATTTTGACTTCTTGGTATTTATCTTCTGGCACTTTAACAACATCAACTTCGATCTGATATTTTATCTTGTTTTTATCAAGTACATCGAGTACTTGCACCATTTCCTGAGTTTCCATTTTACCCAATGGACGGTACTCAGGCTCCTGTGCCCAGATCATGACAAACACGGCTAACGCCAAACAAATGGCGAGGGCTAAAATCATGGTGATTTGACGCATCATATCGACGCCACCGAGACTCCCCAGCACGCCGGATTTATTTTCCTGTTGGACCCCTTGGTCCATTACGCCGGCATTCGATCCGACAATCATTTCTGTGCTCACGATTCGTACCTGCTAATTGCGTTATTCAAGGCCTAAACAGGCATGCTCATTATTTCTTTATAAGCTTCAACGAGCTTATTGCGCACTTGGACAGTGGCTTCAAAGGCAACACTGGCCTTTTCGCGGGCGATAACAGTATCAGACAAGCTCACGGTGGTATCACCCATTTCTAAGCGAGTCGAGAGGTTAGATGAGGTTGACTGCAAACCACTCACATTACCAATGGCTTGTGAAAGTAGCTGGCCGAAGTCAGCACCACTGGTGTTATTCACTTGCTGCACAATATTATTAGGTGAAATCCCAAAAGAAGGTTTGATTTCACCTTGAAGTGACTGCATTTCTTGCAGTAATGAATTCGCGCCAATTTGCATGTCGTGCTCCCCATCGTCGAGTTATTGACGATTAAACTCTCAAGATAACGAGGATATGCAAAACTACGGCCAAGTTTTTACTCAGCCGTGTTAAAAAGAATTGAGGGAGTCGTCAGATATGAAATTGCCAAAGGGTAACCAGTGGCAATGGTGCTAGAAAGGTTGCAAAACTCGACTTAGTTAGGCAATTGAATCCCCATATCGCGCATTCTGGCCATCTTGTATCTTAAGGTGCGTGCGCTGATCCCAAGTTTTTCGGCAACCAACTTACGGCTGCCTTGGCATTGCGCTAGGGTTTCGAGAATGATCACATGTTCCTGCGCCTTTAACTCTTCACCTAACCCCTCTGGCTCACTGCAATATTCAGCATCATCGGATGATAACGGCACATCTTGAGCATCAATAATAATGTCATTGGCAGTAATCACCGTACCTGATCGCAAAATCAAGGCTCGCTGCACAACGTTATCGAGCTCTCGCACATTACCTGGCCAGCGATGGCCAAGTAAACGGCGGCATGCGGCCTCATCAAATTCGGGTACGTCGATGATACTCAGTGCCTTTGCGTGTTTTGTGAGTAAATGCCGAGCTAAGGGTAAAATATCCGCAGGGCGTTGATTCAGTGCAGGCCACGTCAGTGGAAACACGTTAATACGATAATAGAGATCTTCCCGGAATTGCCCTGCGGCAACCACGGCTTTTAAATCACGATTTGAGGTTGCCAGCACTCTCACATCCAGCTTGATGGTTTTACGGCCGCCTAACCGCTCTACTTCACGCTCTTGCAATACGCGCAGCAGTTTGGCCTGTAACCCTAAATCCATCTCTGAAATTTCATCGAGTAATAAAGTTCCGCCCTGTGCTTGTTCGAATTTACCGGGGCATGCCTGATAAGCACCGGTAAAGGCGCCCTTTTCATAACCAAATAAGGTCGCCTCGAGCATATTCTCGGGGATGGCCGCACAGTTGATGGCCACAAATGCTTGGTCGGCACGGCTGCTATGTTGATGAATATAACGGGCTAATACTTCTTTACCCGAGCCGCTTGGCCCAAGGATCATCACAGAAGCATCGGATGCTGCCACCCGCTGTGCCAGAGACAAGAGCGCAAGACTCTTTTCATCGGCAACTACAGGTTGATCGCTATTTTGTTTGAGTGGTAAATAGCGGGAAACTTGATTGAGCAATACTTCTGGAGCAAAGGGTTTAGCCAAATAATCGACGGCGCCCAATTTAATTGCACTGACAGCACTACCAATGGTGGCATATGCCGTCATCAGCAACACTGGCAGCTTGGGGTGATGTTGCTGTAAGTAATTTAATAAGCCTAAGCCGCCAATGCCCTGCATCTGCACATCGCTGATCACTAAGTCAAACTGATGTTGCTTCAATGCGATAATGGCTTCCTCGCCGGAGGCCACATCGATGCAGTCGTATTGCGCCAACATTAAAGTATCGAGCAAAGCCTCACGCAGGGACGCATCGTCTTCGACTAAGAGTAATTTGGCTTCAGACATAGGGTTTCTCCAGCAGCAATACTGCAGCCGATTTCGCCTGCGGGAAGGTTAGCGACACAGTACAACCTTTATTAGGCATACAACTCAATTGGATTTGTCCGCCATGATTGCGAACCACTGACTGCACAACGGCTAAGCCTAAACCTGTCCCCTGAGCTTTAGTGGTAAAGAAAGGTTCCAGCACTTTTTGCTGCATTTTGGCATCCAATCCTTTGCCATTATCGATGACATTGAGATGTAACTGTTCATTGCTATCATTAGCAACGATTTGGATCTGCGTTGCCCCTGCTTCAAGACTGTTCATCACCAGATTATTCACGGCTGAACTGAGCGCGTTCACATTCGCCAGCATTAAACCGTTGGACGCATTGGTGACAGTCAATGCTGCGCCGCGCTGAGCCACAATCGGCTCACAGTTCGCAATGACAGTATTGATCACCTCATCAAGGTTAACTAACTCACCCAATTCATCCTGCCGCCCTTTGGCCATCAGCAGCATATCGTTAACTTGGCGTTCAAGCTCATTGAGTCTATCCACTAACTTCTGCTGAAATTTTGCCTTAGCAGATTCCGATAGTTTAGGACTGGCCAGATTCGCAGCATAGAGCAGTGCCGCCGACAGTGGCGTACGCACTTGATGCGCCAGCGTCGCGACCATTTTGCCGAGGGCTGACAGACGCTGCAGATGGGAAAGATTCTTTTGCAGTAGACGAGTTTCGGTTAGATCCGTCAGCACAATTAATTGGCCTGGTTCGGGCGTTAATGGGGTAATCGCAAATTTGACTCGGCGGCCATTGCGTAATGAGACTTCATGACCATCATCATCCTGTGGCGCAAACGCCGTATGGATCACATCAATCCAGCGGGCGCCACATAACGGCTGCTCCAGCAATTCCACGGCAACAGGGTTTGCATCAGTAACAATACCGTCACCGTTCAAAATCACCACGCCAGAGGGCATAGCCTGTAAAATATGCTCCATCCGATTGGACATATTGGCGGCCTCACGCAGTTGGTTCCATTGTTTGCTAGTGTGCTTGAATGTTTCAAGTTGCGCTAGTGGATGGGCTGACATAGTCACTCCGTCAAAAAATTGCTTCTGACGGAGTGTTTGCAGATTCTATGCCAAATTAAGAAATGAATTTAGATAGGTAAAACAATAAGATAAACAACGTGAATATGACTATTCTTTCGTCATTCCGTACTTACGCATTTTTTCAACCAAAGTAGTACGACGAATACCGAGCATTTCTGCTGCGCGCGCAACGACGTTATCCTGCTGCTCTAACGCTTGACGGATCATGTCGATTTCAAGCTCAGCCAGCAGATCCTTAAGGTTGACCCCTTCTGGCGGTAATTCACTCGGGAAACGGGTTTCAGGGATTTCAACCGGCTCTTCACTGGTGAAGATAGATGCCAGCGCATCACGTTCTTGCTGCTCTTCACTGAGTTCGACACTATACTCAGGCACATCAATATGACGATACTTTATCGGTAAGTCGTTCACATCGACCAAACCGCCCGGATATAAAATCGTTAGGCGTTCAACAAGGTTAGATAATTCCCGGACGTTACCCGACCAAGCGTGTTCTTTTAACGATTCAATCGCACGTTGGGTAAAGCGAACTTTGCCACGTCCTTCGTTATAGACTCGGCTTACCAACTCTTGCAACAGCAGAGGAACGTCATCCTTGCGGTCGCTTAGCGCAGGCATCTCAATCGGGAAAACGTTGAGGCGGTAATAAAGATCTTCACGGAACTCATTGCTGCTGATCATGCTCTCTAGATCCCTATGGGTAGCCGCGACGACTCGAACATCGACGTTAATTGTCTTAGTTCCACCCACTCGTTCAAAAACTCGCTCTTGCAACACACGTAGCAATTTAACTTGCATCTGTAAGGGCATATCACCAATTTCATCAAGAAACAGTGTGCCACCTTCGGCAAGTTCGAAACGGCCCTTACGAGAACTAATTGCCCCAGTAAAAGAGCCCTTTTCATGGCCAAATAATTCACTCTCCAATAACTCAGGCGGAATCGCGCCACAGTTAACCGGAATAAAAGGACCATCTCGGCGCTCAGATAAATAATGAATGTTCCGAGCAACCACTTCCTTACCCGTCCCCGACTGACCCAGGACTAATACAGTGGCATCAGAGGTGGCGACTTGGCTAATCAAGTGACGCACATTGGCAATGCCTTCACTACGACCCACTAAGCTACGAAACAGTTTGGTTTGATTTGCACTGGTTGGGACTTGTGGACGTTTGACTTGCCCATAAACCTGACAAAAATGCAGGAGTTCAGTTAGTTGTGGGTAGTTTAGTGGCTCTTCAATCTGACCCAGCACATTCGACACTTGCAGATCATCTACATTGCCAAATAACAAAATGGGTTGCCATGGGTACTGACTCGCAAGTGACTTGAGTGCATCAGCAGGCATATTATCAGCACTGACCACTAAAGCGCGGAACCGGGTATCTTGCAGACAAATACTTAACTTTTCGATGGCGACGATTTCAATCTGCTCACCCAAAAATTCAAAAATGCAACACAGGCGACTTAAGCGCTCTGATGGGGTTCCGACAAGTAAAATTCGTTGATCTGTTTGCATCATTCAGTAGGCCGTAAAGCGCTAATTAGGTATCAATTCGCATTAATTATTTATGATTAGTTGCTGTAAAAGCTTAACAAATTCAATGTAACAATCTGTGCCACCATCACTACTGTGATGAATATTGTATTATCAGCAGTCGAGAAGCAAGCCTCGAATGCCGATTCTGCCAAACTGAATTGATTTTAGTTCATTTAAGCTATGATTCTAGCTAAAAAGGTCAATTAATTGACACAAGACAAAAAAGACGCACTTTAGGGTGCGTCTTTTTCATTACTTAAAAGTAGGGTTAACGAGCTTCTTCAGTATGGGAAGAGATATTGTGTTTATCTATAGGGATGGCATCCCACCCTTCTTTGATGGTTCGTAAAATATCGCACACATCATCTATTGCTTTCACATCATTATTCAAGTTAGCTTCTGAAATTTTGCGCAGCATGAAATCATAGAGCTCGCTTAAATTCTTTGCTATTTGCCCACCGGCATCCATGTTCAAACTATTACTTAAACCAGTAATAATACCGATAGCTTTATTAATATAAATACCTTTATTGGCCAAATCATTTTGCTCAATAGCGTAACGGCTTTGTGCCAAACGTTGCAGCGCTCCAGCAAACATTAACTGAATGATTCGATGCGGTGAAGCTACAGTGATCTCACTTTCTAACGAAACCTTACGATATGATTGCAGCGATCCTCTCATAAATACCTACCTGTTTGAATCTATTGTCTCGTAAACACTAATCTGGCGCTTATTCTTACTGCCCGCATGTAATAATGCTTGCCTGTCCGCCATGATGTGATTTGCCTTAATAGTGAACTCTTTAGTGAGGTCAAGCTGACACTGAAGATAATCAGCGTCCGTCATGCTAGCATCAGCCACTAATACATTGAGTAAAAGTTGACGCTCTCCAACGAGTACCTGCAAATTTGACACCAACTCGTCAGTTTGAGGATATTCTGCGGGGATGCGAGTTAACTGATTCAATGTGTCGCTGAGCGTTATATTAAGTTCATTAAGTTCATTAAGTTGTTTCACTAGACGTTTCCTTACTTACTAACTCTTTTTAACTACTCCAGGAAGCGAGTTTAAACTAGCAAGTAAACCACTACTCTGCTGGTTAAGTTGTCCTACGACAAGATCCATTGCATTAAACTGTTTTGTTAAACGGGCAGTTAACTGGTCCATTTTAAGAGTAAAAGCTTCTCTTTGTTCTGCTAACCTACTTTGCTGATTAGTATAACTTGTCTCTCTATCTGCAATCACGCCTCGGGATTTAACATAGCTTTCAGAAACATCGTAAAACCGATTAGCTAAGCCTTTTTCTGGTGTAGCAAAGAGAGCTTCAACACTAGACATATCCTCAGAAAGCACTTTATCAAGCTTAGTATCATCAATAGATAACTTACCATATCTATCTGTTGTGATACCTATATCATACAAAGCTATAGAACCACCATCTTCGGTAGGCACTCGTTCGCTCGCAATACTACGGAGTTGTGATTCAATCGAACGGATCATCGAGTCGCCCTGCAATGCCGCTGCAGTATTTGTATCTTGATCGTAGGATGACAGCTTATCGACCGTTGTAACTAAGCTATTGTAGGCATCAACAAATGCCTTAACGTTTGTTTTAACTGCATCGTTATCTTGTTCTATTTTGAGTGAAGTGGTTTTAGTAAGATCAGCATCTGTTAACTGTAAAGTCACACCTGTAATCGCATTCTTAACTTCATTAGTTTGCGAGGTGACTTTTTGATTATCAATGTAGAGGACAGCATTTTTTGCATCTTGAAGCGTTGTGGTATTCATTGCATCAAACATATTGCTAAGGCCAGAGCCTGTGGTATCTGTAGCCGTGATGCTGATTTGGTTATCTTCGCCAGATTTATCGGAACTAAAAACTAATCGACTTCCGGCGTCACTGGTTATAACGGTGGCAGTGACACCGACATTATCGGGTGCTTCATTGACTTTTTTCGCTATCGCATCAAGAGAATCCGTTGCCGATACGTCCACGGAAAAATTATTACCATTGACCCCAAAAGCTAGACTCCCCTCACCGACACCTAATGCAGGATCAGTTACATTCGTTCCAGCAATTTTATGATTGACAGCGAGCTGTTCAACTTTAATAGCATAACTACCTGTTTGAGCTGTTTTATCAGCAGTTGCAGTTAAATATGTACTATTACTAACGGATATTTTGCGTTGATTTAAAGCCTCACCGGTTTGTAATTTTTTTACGGCATCCTGAAATGTCGTCAGTGCGCTTTTTAAGGTTCCCATAGCAGAAACCTCAGCTTTAATGCTATCTTCTTGTGCTTTAAACATTGCTTCTTTAGGAGTTTTTTCAGCATCCACTAATACTTTTACAATGTTAGCAACATCTAAACCCGAACCCATACCTGTCGCTGTTAATGCCATAAATACCTCTCTCTCATCAACGGATAAATCACAATGTGAGACTTAAGCCTCTGTTTTCATCAACAGACCTGTCACTTCTGACAGTTTTTCCGCTAATTTCAGCGCTTCCTCGCTCGGCATCTGTCTTATGACATCGCCAGTATCTCTATCCAAGACTGTCACTACCGCTTGCCCTGAGTTTTCATCAACTTTAAATGCAAGCCCTTTACGCATCATAGACATCATATCAGAAAGCTCAGATACCACTTGAGTTAACTTTCCGGGATTTTGTTCATTCTCTGCCGCACTTTGCTCTGTAGACTGTTCAACCGCAGATACGGCAGCATCGCGTTTTAATTCAACATCCGCCGTAGGTGTTTTCAGTGGTACTTGAGCCAAATCAACACGGTTTGAAGCCGCCATTGATGTGCTTGCTATATTAATATCCATAGCGATACCTCACCATCTTAAGCATTTGTCTTTAACTGCCTAACAAACACTATAACTTTAATGACCATTTATGTGGCAAAGGGAGATCCGTCGCCGAACCTCCCTTAGAGCCTTATACTTCAGTATGTTATTAAAGTAGTGATAAGGCCACTTGAGGTAATTGGTTAGCTTGTGCCAACATCGCAGAACCCGTTTGTTGTAACACTTGGTTCTTGGTCATTTGCGATGTTTCTTTCGCAAAGTCAACGTCTACAATACGGCTCTTCGCATCAGCAACGTTAGCTTGCGTATTAGCACTATTGCTGATGTTGTAAGCTAAACGGTTTTGTATAGCACCTAATTTTGCCCTTTGGTTATCAATTGACTTAATTGCTGCATCAATATTTGTTAGTGAAGTACTTCTCTGGGCTGCAGTAGAAACCTTAACATCCGAAGCCTGTACATTTAGAGCACTTGCAGTCACTTTAGACACAGAAACCGCTATATCCTCTTTATTCTGGTGTCCCACTTGGAATGTCTTACCAGTAGCAAATGAACCATCCAGTAACTTAGTGTTACCAAATGCTGTTGTATTAGCAATAGCAGTAATCTCAGTTGCAAGCGCGTCCAGCTCTGATTTTATCGCATCAAGATCGGATGTAGAATTTGAACCGTTTTCAGACTGAATAGTCAGATCACGCATACGTTGCAACATATTAGTTTGTTCTTGCATCGCACCTTCAGCAATTTGGGCAATTGAGATTGCATCGTTTGCGTTACGCATGCCTACGTCCAAACCACGGACTTGGCTATTTAAACGGTTAGAAATGGCTAAACCAGCCGCATCGTCCTTTGCACCGTTAATACGCAGACCACTGGATAAACGTTCCATGGAGGTGGCCAAGCCGCTTGCTGAAGTATTTAGGTTTTTCTGTGCTTTCAAAGATGTAACGTTTGTGTTTACTGTAATGGCCATGATTGTTTCCTCTTTATACCTGGCTTTATCTAAACTTGCCTGTCTGCTTAAGCCAGGCGGGTCTTAGTGGTTACAGTATATTTAACGGCCATCTTTTTTTTATCTTTAGTATTATTTTTAAAAAATTTTTATGTTTATAAAAAAATCTTTTTTTTCATAAAGATAAAGCTTTTCAATTAAAAACTTTGCCTACTTTTCTAATCGTAGCTAGAAAAAGTAGGCAAAAGTACTCTACAAAAGATACGCTAACTTAAGCTTAGCCCAACAATGACAACGCCACTTGTGGTAATTGGTTTGCTTGAGCGAGCATCGCAGACCCAGTCTGTTGCAGTACTTGGTTCTTAGTCATAACTGACGTTTCTTTCGCAAAGTCAACATCCACAATACGGCTCTTCGCATCGGCAACGTTAGCTTGAGTATTAGCACTATTACTAATGTTATAAGCTAACCTATTCTGAATCGCACCCAAGTTTGATCTTTGCTTATCAATGGCTTTAATTGCTGCATCAATATTTGTTAGTGAAGTACTTCTCTGGGCTGCAGTAGAAACCTTAACATCCGAAGCCTGCACCTTTAGAGCACTTGCAGTCACTTTAGACACAGAAACCGTAATATCCTCTTTATTCTGGTGCCCCACTTGGAATGTCTTACCAGTAGAAAATGAACCATCCAGTAATTTAGTGTTACCAAATGCTGTAGAGTTTGCAATTGCTGAGATTTCAGAGGCTAATGCATCAATTTCTGATTTAATTGCATCAATATCAGAAGTTGAGTTCGCACCATTTTCTGCTTGTACGGTCAAGTCACGCATACGCTGTAACATGTTAGTTTGCTCTTGCATTGCACCTTCAGCAATTTGGGCAATAGAAATTGCATCGTTTGCGTTACGCATACCGACTTCCAAGCCACGAACCTGGCTGTTTAAACGGTTTGAAATTGCTAAACCCGCAGCGTCATCTTTCGCACTGTTAATACGCAGACCGCTCGATAGACGTTCCATAGAGGTTGCTAAACCACTACTGGAGGTATTTAAATTTTTCTGTGCCTTCATCGAAGTCACGTTGGTATTAACTGTAATAGCCATGTTGAGTTCCTCTTCCTAGTTATACTGCCAAGGCTTGGAGCTTGGCTAAATTTTTAACAATTTATCTTACAGATGGATAGGTCTTTGCTTTCTGTTAAATAAAGTCAAACAGGGAAACAGAACCCACCTTACTAAACACGCTAGAGACTGCGTTCAATGCAAGCTGCTGCTTTGCAAATTCCGTAATCGCTGACGCGTAATCAAGATCCTCAAGTAGAGAAAGAGCAGATGTATTCAACACTTGTTCCTCGATGTGAGTATCTTTGTAGCTTTCAACGGCTTTCAGATTATTCCCCGCCACACTTCTGGCAGAACTGATCTGATTGACGCCACTATCGATGTCATTCAATATCTGTGCCAACTGAGATCGACCTTGAGGTGTGTTAGCTGAATTAGGATCTTCAATTAATGCGATCGCACGACTGATTGTATCGAAAATGCTGACTTCAGACTGTGGCTCCATGGTGAAACTATCGCCAGCGCTGGGTTTTCCAGAAATGTTGACTTCAATACCATTAAAACTTACAGGGGTTGCCGCATCAAAATTAGCAATGTTCGCCACTGGATTATTGGCTGAATCAAGTACTTGTAAATTGGTTCCACCAGAACCATTATCTGAAAAATTAAATGTATATGTATCAGCTAGATAAGTTGCTGGATCAGCAATCTTCGCCGTTTTAACACTAAACTCGCCCTGCTGGCTGGCCAAATAATTGACACTATAATCGCCAAGTCCATTGGGGGCTTTCATAAAAGCGGTGTCGCCAGGGACATTAGTTCCTAGTGCAACGCCAGACTGCACTAAACTATTTCGAATGCCAGAATCACCGCTATAAACTATTTTGGGTGGTGTAGAGTTATCGAAAGCAAAAGGCTCTTTATCAGTGCTGTAGCCAGAAAACATATAATTGCCAGATTCATCCTTACTATTGGCAATAGATAAGAGTTCTTCTAAGCTGCCTTTCATTTCATCGGCAATCATTTGCCGCTCAGAATCCGCGAGAGTGCCGTTTACCGCTCGCATAACTTGTTCACGTATGGAAGATGCCAGATTTTCGGCACTCCCCAACTTACTTTCAGTTACTGCTAATCGATTAGTCGCGTAGTCAATATTCTTCATAAATTGATCGACTAAGGCATTGCGTTGATTCAGGTTATCGATACCTAGCGCCGCGACAGGATCATCACCTGCAGTATTGACTTTTTTGCCACTACTGAGCTGTTCGAGGATCTTGCTAGTTGCCGTTTGCTTTTGCAGTACACTCGTAATGCTTTGATTAAAGATCTGCGCGGATGATAGTCGCATGATTAAATCTCCTAACGCACTGAAGTTAATAGGGTGTCAAAAATTTGTTGTGCCGTAGTCATGATACGGGCTGAGGCTTGATAAGCTTGTTGAAAACGCATTAAATTGGCGGCTTCTTCATCTAAGTTGACGCCCGATTCGCTTTCTACTCTGGCATAGGCTTGTTGGTAAATAGCCTCTGCAGACCCTACACGCACTTCGGCCGCTTTTGTCTTACTGCCTATGTCAATTTTTGTATTTTCAAATACATCCGCTAAGGTTGACTTCCCCCCATTCATCACTTTACTTTCACTCAATTTGGCCATAGCAACGGCGTTAGAGTTGTCGCCTTCAGCAAAGGCTAGGTTAAAGGTAAATCTGTCATTACTGGCGGCTGCGGTACTATCAACTTCAAAGGTAAAACCAAAGGCACTTATACTTGGGGGAGTATAAGGAGCGGCAGCGCCAAGGGAGGTTCCGGAGGCATCAAATGCTTCATAGGTTGGAGGTATCGCGGTGGTATCGAGCTGGATCGTCAATTCACTGCCAGTAATAGGAAAATTGGCTGCACTGCGATTCGTAATTTGCGTCAACTTAACTTGGGTATTACCTGAGTTCGCTGCATCAGCGGTTATTTTAGGCGAAGCGGCGGCAATGCCTTTTGGATCCGTCATTTCAACGGTAATGCCGTTAGCGGCGCCCGCAGTAGGGCGAATAACAAAGCGATCACCTGAAGCCATCGCCCCAGCTTTAATATCGATTGAAAATCCAGCACCGCCTTCTAACTTAGTGCCGTTTAAAGTAAGCGGCGTTATCGCGCCGGTTTGCGTATCTCTAAGTTGATAGGTCGACGGCGCCGTAAACGACAGCTCATATGAGCCACCCGTTAAGGTACTGGTATCATCAATATTGACGCCTAAGGTCGCGTTACCTGTATTACCAGAAAGACCAGCAACACGGCCTAAGGACATTAGAGGATCGTTAATATCTTTGAACATATTTGCGCCAACTTGACCATTAAGATCAAATCCTTGCGCTTGCAGTTTATTAAAGCTGTCTGCAACCCCTAAGGCCAATTGATCAAGCTCTAAGCTCGCAGGCATCAAGGTTTGGTCACGGTATTCAAACAATGCCCCCAACTGCCCTCCTAACTTGCTAGGATCGGCTTTTACGCTTTGTGAGCCAACGGTCGATACCAATTGCAATTCGTAGGGGAAGGGATCGCCCGTCGTCGTGCTCATCGACATCGCCACTTCCCCCGAAACCAACATGATAGAACCGCCTAACATGATGCTCTTTGCCCCATTATCCAAGGGGATCACATTCACCTGCGCATACTGACTTAACTCTTGCACAAGCGCGTCTTGCTTATCTAATAAAATCGGATCTTGATTAGGCGATTTCATCAACTCAAGATTGAGATTAGCAAGTTCAGTGCTGATCTCATTAATGCGCTTAGTCATCCCAGTGATTTGATCATTGGTTTGATTTAGCTGCCCGTTCAAGGTTGACTGCATTTGATTCAAGCTATTTGCCAGTTGTTTGGCATCATTTAAGGTTGAGCTACGAATACCTAAATCAGCAGGTAAGTCTGCCAAGCTATTTAAGCCTGCAAACAAATCGTTCAAGCTCTGTGGTATCACTTTACCAATTTGGGAGAAAATTTGGTCCAGCTCACTAAGCTTGCCATAGCTAGCCTCAGCCGCACTCAGGGTCGTTTGGCCAATACGCAGTTCGCGCGAGGCATAGTCATTATAAATACGTTTTACATCAGACACATATGTCCCAGTACCGTAAAAACCATTTCCAAGACGTTGAGAATCTAAGGTGGTTTGGGTTGCCACTTGTCGGTGATAACCCGCGGTATTGGCGTTAGCAATGTTATTACTGGTCACCCCTAGTTGCGACTGAGAAGCGAGCACCCCTGTACGGGCAATGTTTAATAGATCGATAGCCATTAGCCGATACTCCTCAACATTAATGTCTTATGAAGAATGATCATTTGTCTTCTCCTTGCAGTATCGATTTCAGCTCTTCACTGATGGACTGCATGACTTTAATCACTTTTTCAGCATATTTTGGATCGGTAGCGTAACCCGCATCCTGCAATGCACGGATAAACTGAGTCGGTGACGCTGCCACTTTCTTGGCATCTTGATAGCGCTCACCGTCAGCAATAAAGGAAACAAAATCGTTAAAACTATGCTCAAAATCGTTGTAAACCCGGAAATCGGCTTTTTGTCTAACGGCAATACCCTGCTCAAACTCCAAGGTACTCACGTTAGCCTTATCACCCAACCAACGACGATCCGCTTTAATATTGAATAAGTTATGGCTAGGAGTGCCGTTATTTCCGCGAACAATTTTTTGCCCCCAACCAGTCTCGAGAGCCGATTGAGCCAATAACACTTCGGGTTTAGTGCCAAGGGCTTTAGCGGCTTTTTCGGCATGGGGATATAACGTCGCTAAAAATTCTTCACGGCTACCAAACTTAAGCGTCTTTTGCGTTTCTCTAAATGCCACTGTCGGCAATATTTGGCCGCTGATAACAGGTTCTATCGGTGATAAGGGTTGCTCAGACCAGGTAGGCTTAGGTGTATCTATCGCCAACAAGCGTTCAGGTCGGTCAATGTCTAAGGAAGAAGTGACACCATCGGCCTTTTCAAATTCAACATTTGGACGCGCTATCGATGCAGGTACACCTTGTGCGGCTTGTTCTGAAGTGTTGCTATTTATAGCTTCAGCAGTCGATGGGGCTTGAACAGGAATATTAAAGGCTTTAGCGTCATGTTCTAGTTTCATGCCACCATCATTACGTAGCACCGATGCAGGTGTTAGCTGGCTTGACTCAGGATACAACTGCTGCACCATCATGTCAGCCAGCCCCAGCACACCTTTATCCGATAAGTCGACGGATAATTGCTGATCCCGCATCTGCTCATAAAATTTGGTGTATTGACTATTGAGGGGACTGTCAGACTCAAACACCGCATTAGCATCACGCATGCTCTTCATCAGCATTTGCACAAAAACGCCTTCAAATTGCTGGGCAACTTTTTTCAAAGCGCCCTTTTCATCTTTCTGAGCCTGGGCGCGCAGGTTATCGAGCCCGCCCAGATCAAGAAAATGTGATGAACTTGAAAGCTTTTCCATGATTTTCCCGACAGAAATTAGATGATGATAAGTTCACCATGCAAAGCTCCTGCCACTTTTAACGCTTCCAGAATGGCAAGGACATCAGAAGGGGCTGCACCGACCAAATTCACGGCGCGCACTAATTCATCTAAGGTCGTGCCGGGATTAAACATAAACATCCGACGATCACTTTCAGTCGCATTTATCGTGCTATTGCTGGTCACTGTTGTTTGGCCATTGGCTAGCGCATTTGGCTGAGACACCTGAGTCGCTTCGGCGATCGTCACAGTCAAACCACCATGAGTCACAGCCGCAGGTAATAACTTGACGTTCTGCCCAACGACTATCGTGCCAGTACGCGAATTCACAATCACTTTGGCAGACTCCTCAGCAGGTTCCACCTCAATATTTTCGAGCGTAGCTAAAAAAGACACCCGTTGTGATACATCCCTTGGTGCACTGACCTGAATCGACGTTGCATCCAATGGGCGTGCCATATCAGGGCCGAGCAGATCATTAATCGCATCGGCCATACGCTGCGCGGTCGAAAAATCCGAGCGACGTAGGTTAAACGTCAAATAATCGCCAGTAGAAAACGGCGTAGCCACAGTGCGTTCAACAATTGCGCCGTTAGGAATACGGCCAACCGTTGGCGTGTTTTGAATCACTTTCGAACCATCCAAACCATCGGCACTAAAACCACTTACCACTAAGCTGCCTTGGGCAATCGCATATACATTGCCATCAACCCCTTTGAGGAAGGTTTGCAATAACGTCCCACCACGTAAGCTTTTTGCTTCACCGAGGCTTGAAACGGTCACATCCAATTCTTGGCCCGGTTTAATAAACGCTGGCATATCGGCATGCACAGCAACCACGGCTACGTTTTTGATTTTGGGTCTAAAATTTTCAGGCAAATTGATGCCGAAATTTTTAAGCATGGTGGTGAATGTTTGCTCTGTGTAATTGGTTTTCTCACCCGTACCAGGTAACCCCACGACTAAGCCATAACCAATTAACTGGTTATTTCGTACCCCTTGCACATTAGCAATATCTTTAATGCGTTCAGCCTGGCTTGGCATCGAAAACGCTAACATAACAACGGCCAAAATGAGTTTATATTTCATGATATGACTCCTTAGAAGGGCCACCAATCGCTCATAAAGAACTGGCTTAACCAGCCCACTTTTTGCGCTTCGGCGAAAGTACCAGTACCGCTATATTGAATACGCGCATTGGCCATACGGGTTGAATCAATGGTGTTATCTGGCTTGATATCCTGCGAGCGTACAATACCGGTCACGCGAATAAACTCATCACCATTGTTGATTGAAATCCACTTTTCACCGCGCACAACTAAGTTACCGTTATTGAGCACTTGCATAATATTGGCGGAGATACTGCCATCTAAGCTATTGCTTTGATCTGCATCGGATTCACGCTTAGTATTCATGCTGTCTTTGTAGCGTAAATCGAGGGGAATACCGCCTAAAGACACATTGCTCCCACCGGCATAAATGGGATCGAGTGTCATATCAGAACCTTTTTTGATCTGATTACCGGCACTCTTTTTCGCCTGAGTCGCTTCTTTCAACACGATAGTGATAATGTCACCGACTTTATGGGCACGAATATCCGAGTAAAGACTCGCCGCTTGGCTATCTTGGTAAATCGACCCCGTTGCAGCAATTTTAGTCGGTGGTGCTTCGGGATAAACTGGGGCATAGAAGGGATCATCCGCAATCGGCTTCTTTGGAGTTGAACTACATGCCGCCAGCAAGAGCGTACTAGCCAATAGTAGATATCTAGCCATGATCATGTGCCTCTATAGATTCTGATTCACATAAGCCAGCATCTGATCGACCGCCGAAATCACTTTGGAGTTCATCTCGTAGATCCGCTGACTTTCAATGAGGTTAACTAGCTCTTCGGTCACGTTCACGTTAGAGGTTTCTAACGCACCTTGACGAATCGCTCCCATACCATCAAGTGATGCAGTGCCTTGAATAGGCGTACCACTCGCACCAGTTTCGGTGTATAGGTTTTGTCCCATAGGATCTAAACCCGACGGGTTAATAAAGTCGGTCATACTGAGCTGCCCAACGACTTGGTTTTCCGCCGCACCTGGTGTTTTTACCGAGACTTCCCCTTCAGCAGAGACAGTAATACTGGTTGCATCCTCAGGAATAGTGATCGCAGGTTGCAACACATAACCCGAACCCGGTGTGACAATTTGCCCAGTATCATCTAAGGTAAATTGACCATTACGGGTATAAGCCGTAGTCCCATCGGGGAGCTGCACTTCGAAAAATCCTGGGCCTTCAATCATCAAATCGAGCGAGTTATCCGTGGTCAGCATATTGCCTTGGGTAAACATTTTTTGGGTGGCTACCACCTTGGTACCCGCACCAATGTTCAAACCGTTTGGCAACTTAGTGTTAGAGGCGCTGATCCCACCCGCTTGGTTAACAGTTTGATAAAGTAAGTCCTCAAATACCGCGCGGCTTTTTTTATAGCCCACAGTGCTGGCGTTAGCGACGTTGTTTGAAATCACCGCAATATCGGTTTGCTGTGCGTCTAAGCCAGTTTTACTAATCCATAACGCTGGATGCATAATTTATCTCCTAACTAATCCGCATTAATGAGGATGAAGCGCGGTCATTTTCTTCCGCGGTTTTCATCATCTTCACTTGCAATTCAAATTGTCGCTGTAGGTCGATTAAGGACACCATCTCATCCACGGGGTTGACGTTACTGCCCTCTACAGCACCACTTTCAACAAATACACTAGGATCGGCAGGCGCCGGATCACCGGATACCAAACGGAACAACCCATCCTCGCCGCGCATCATTTGTGCATTGCCAGGGTTTACTAACTTTAATCTTCCTACCTCTTCGACGACTTCTGTCGTCGCACCTTGAGGACGAACAGAGATAATCCCATCCTGTGAAATAGTGACCTTTTCAATTGGCAGCGGTAACACAATCGGTCCGGCATCACCCATCACGGGATTACCACGGTCGTTATGCAATAAACCTGTTGAGTCAAAACTGAGACTGCCAGAACGGGTATAAGCTTCACTACCATCCTGTGCTTGCACGGCAAACCAACCGTCACCTTTAATGGCAACGTCAAGATCGCGTCCAGTAGATTTAATCGGGCCCGAACGAAAATTGGCGGAGGGGGTTTCAACCATGGCAAAGACCCTTGTCGGCAATCCTTCACCAAAGGCTTGCATCGATCTGGCTTGCGCCATATCCGACTTAAATCCATCGGTATTTGCGTTGGCTAAGTTGTTGGCACGCAACGCCAACTCATTCATATTTTGCTTAGCGCCGCTCATGGAGATATAAAGGAATTTGTCCACAGACTGCTCCGTCAAAGTTTCAACCTGACAATAGCAAAGCAAGCATCATGCCAATAAAATAAGCAGCTAGTTAACTGATAAATTAGGAGATTTTAATAAACGAATGAATGCACAACAGAAAGAGGCTAAGTGTTGCCGCTTGCGGCAACACTTAGCAGAGGCAAGATTAACTTAACGAATTTGCAGAACAGTTTGTTGCAGAGTGTTATTCACTTCCAGCGTACGTGAGTTGGCTTGGAAGTTACGTTGTGCCGAAATCAAATCCACCAGCTCAGTCGTCAAGTCAATGTTAGATTGCTCTAACGCTGAAGAACTGAGACTACCAAACGTACCACTGTTAGGCTCACCAGCCAGCGCAGGACCTGACGATAAACTGGCTTTCCACGAGGTATTACCCACTTGTGTCAAACCTTGCTCGTTTGCAAAGCGAACTAAAGCAACGCGGGCTAATGGCACTGTTGAACCATTGGAATAACTGGCAGTGATCAAACCATCTTCACCAATTTCGACATTGGTTAAACGCCCTACTGTGGTACCGTCCTGTGACAATTCAGTGGCGGCAAAAGGAGCTGAATATTGGGTTGGTGCATTAAATTTAATAGTCACGGCTTGAGTGCCATCAGCACCAGGGCCTAACACACCAGCGCCGCCAACCCCTAGCGCTTCGGTGGCAACGACTGCCGGATCACTCCCAGTATACACATCGACAGAATTAAACTTCAGAACCGATCCCTTCCAGCCGCCAGCCGTTTGAGCTGTGCCAGAGGCATCGGGAGTGCCATCACCATTGGTGTCAGTCTGATATGTACCAGCAGGGCCAGAAATATCAACTTGTTTACCATCAATGGCATAGTATGCAACCCAGTTGTTTTCACCATTATATGAGCCATTATTTGGCTTGACGAAATAGGTCGTCATGATATGTGGCTCACCCAGAGAGTCATAAATCGTCATGGATGTCACACTGTTATAGGTTTTGGAGTCTAAGGGATCAAAAGCAGCAGGATCGAGTGAACCTTCTTTTGCATTTAAATTCATCTGCAAAGTCACGTTTTCAGTTTGAACAGGGCTACCTGCAGTATCAGGAATTTGTACTGGCTTAGCTGTCGTTAAACTGACAGAGGTAGAGTTACCATCTTTATCTACTGGAAAGGTCTGCAAAAAATTCCCTGCTGAGTCAACCATATAATTATTTTTGTCGACTTTGAAAGCACCTGCCCGAGTAAACTGATGATCCAAGGTACCTATCTCGGACGCAGTTACAAAAAAGCCACCGCCTTTAATCGCTAAATCTAACGAGTTATTCGTCAGTTGCAAACTACCTTGGTGGAATTGCTGCGCCACTTGGCTCGTAGCCACACCGCCACCCACAGCGGTTTTTGAGTTTGAGAAAATTGAATTAGCGTAAACATCCGCAAATTCAGCACGCGACTCTTTAAAGCCAATGGTGTTAGCATTCGCGATATTGTTCGCAGTAGTATTCAAATCTTTCTGCGCAGCAGAAATGCCACTCAATGCAATGTTAAACGACATAATTCACCTCTACATTTGCTCAATTCAATGATGGACAAGTGTGATGTCCATTTACAATCTTGATAACGATTAAACTTCACTAATCGCAAGTACATCCGACAGTTTAAAGGCCATTCCACCCTTGAGATTTAAAATGGCGCCAGTCGCTGCAGTACCTAAAGAAACACTGGTCACATGCGCATAGGTCGATACAGCTAACGCTTGTGATTTATCATTCACCAAACCCGATGCTTTAATCGAGTAATTACCTGCAGCAACGGGTTCTCCTTTATCATTCAAACCATCCCACTTGACATCAGTGTTACCACCCTTACTACCATCAACAGTAAATGTTCTAACGACTTGCCCTTTATCATCTTCGATTCGAACATTAATGACGGGAATTTTCTCTGAAGTACTGATCACACCATTTAAGCCTGGGCTTTCTGCAGAGATATAACCCGTATCTGTCGGTAACAGCACTTTTCGCCCAACTAATCCCGATGCTTGCAAAGCTTGGCTTGATGTCATCACACTGTTTAAATTAACGATTTGATCATTTAACTTAGAAATGCCATCGACTGTAGAAAAAGATGCCATTTGTGCAATCATCTGGTCGTTATCAACGGGCTTGAAGGGATCCTGCATCGATAACTGCTGGCTGAGTAATGAGAAAAAATCCTCTTGAGTGAGCTGCTGACTCTTAGCCTCTGGAACAGCAGAACTATTCGGCAAACGTAATCCATCCAAAAATGGGTTACCTGTCGAGCTAGTCGAGGTTTTCGTGGTATTGGTTGATACCGTATTCGATTGAGTGTTTGTTTGAGTCAGCTGCGATGAGGTTTGACTCAGTTGGTTAATGAGGCTCACAACGTACCTCCTAAATAACGCATATTATTTACCCATCCCAAGTGTTTGTTGCAGCATAGATTTTGCCGCCTCAGCCACTTGAACATTCATCTGATATGAGCGAGAAGCTGAAATCATGTCAGCCATTTCTTCCATGACATTGACATTTGGTTTGTAAATAAAGCCATCAGCATCCGCCATCGGATGATCCGGCGAATACTCTTTTAATAGGGGCTTATCACTCTCGACTATGCCTTTCACCGTGACACCTTGGGAAGCTTGTTGCTGACTTTGCGCCTTGGCCATTTCTGCTTCGAAAATAGGATGACGAGAACGGTAAGTTTTATCTACACTGCTGGAGACTGAATCTGCGTTAGCAATGTTACTCGCGGTAGTATTTAGCCGCAGAGACTGGGCTGACATGCCAGACCCCGCAACATCGAAGATATTAAATAAACTCATGATTAATCCCCTCTCAGCGCTTTTTTCATACCGCTAAATTTACTGTCTAAAAACCCCAGAGACATTTGATATTCGAGAGCATTTTGCATAAATGCTGATTGCTCTTGTTGAACGTCGACAGTATTGCCATCCCCAGTATCGGGTTGATTCGGCACTCGAAATTTAACGTACTGCCCGGTTAGCTGCGCTAGCCCAAAATGCTGCTCATCAGCGGTCATCTCTAAGCTATTACGCTGTTGTTGCTGGGTTTTAGCAACATTTAAGGCGGCAGAAAAATCGACGTCACGGGCTTTATAATGTGGCGTATCAGCATTTGCGATATTGCTTGAAATCACTTCAGCCCGCTCAGCACGGATCCCCAACGTGAATTGGTGAACACCCAGTGCCTTATCAAAATTAATCGCCATAAAATTGCCTCCATCGTGTCACTCACGGGAACAAAGCAATTCATGTGCCAATACTTTTATGGGAGGTAATAAAGTTTGTGAGGGATATAGCAGATAAAAAAATTACCGAACTATGCCGGTAATTATCAATTAAAATCAAATCCTTAAGTTTTCTTTTGGTAATAAATGCCAGGGTTACAACGAACCATATCAAATTCATCAGTAAGGCCAGCAATGGATTCGGATGCGCCTAAAAAGAGGATACCTTTGGGATTTAACGCGGCAGCAAATTGCCGCAAAATTTTTGCTTTTGCCTCAGGGGCAAAATAGATCAACACATTTCGGCAAAAAATAATGTCAAACTTACCCAACAAAGTGTAACTCTCGAGCAAGTTATGAGCTCGGAAATTGACGAGACGTTTAACGTTATCTTTTATGCGCATGTTGCCAGAAGGCAAAGCATCAAAAAACTGCCGCTTACGTTCTTCAGACAATCCACGTGCTAACGCTAAACTATCATACTCAGCATTTTTACAACGCTCCAACATAGAAGGCGAAAGATCCGTTGCCTGAATCGAGGCACCACCAGGCAGCGCCCCAGGTTTTTTTTGCTGGTACTCTAATATGGTCATCGCTAAAGAATATGGCTCTTGACCCGACGAGCAAGCTGCAGACCATATTTTTAAAGGTCTACCTAACTTACTGTATTCTGGTAATAGCACATTATTAAGCAATTCAAATGGATAACGGTCACGAAACCATAAGGTTTCATTAGTGGTCATGGCATCAATAACTTCAGCTCGTAAAGCTCGTTCCGTGGGTTTCATCGAATGCTTTACCACATCGGATAACGAAGGAAGGTTATATTTGCCCATCAATGGCGCGAGACGACTACGTACGAGGTATTGTTTATTTTCACCTAGCACGATGCCGCTATGTTGTTCTAAGAACAACCTAAATTGATTATATTCTGCTTCAGCGAGTGATTTATCAGGCACATTCACGTCCTAGATCCTATAGCAAGCACCAAAATAAGTGCACAACAATCATGTAATAAGGGCTAGATTATAGCGTAAAGCTCAACTAGGCACTAACCCACACTCTCACTACAAACTTAAATGCTTGTTCACTGCCGCAGCTAATTCGTCAGGGTTAAATTTTGCGATAAAGTCATTGGCACCAACCTTTTGTACCATGGCTTGGTTAAAGACACCGCTTAATGAGGTGTGCAGTACCACCTTGATATTTTTAAGCTTAGGATCATCACGGATCTCAGCCGTTAAGGTATAACCATCCATTTCGGGCATCTCAATATCGGAGATAATGAGTGGAATTTCATCGGCAACGTTATTCATTTCACTTGCAATGGCCTTGAGCTTATCAAGTGCCTCACGACCATCTTTTGCCGTGTCAATTTGTAAATTTAACGACTCTAACGACCGAATAATTTGCTTGCGTGCCACCGCAGAATCATCAATCACCATAATATGGTAATGCTGACTTCTATCGAGAGTAAGTTGCTCATTAACCTCTTCACTAATGGCCGTTTTGACAGGTGAGATTTCATCTAAAATCTTTTCAACATCCAAGATTTCAACCAATTCACCTTCAATCTCGGTAACCGCGGTTAAATAGGAATAACGCCCAGCACCTTGCGGTGGCGGCATAATGGCTTCCCAGTTCATGTTGATAATACGTTCAACAGAACTAACCAAGAACCCCTGCACACTACGGTTATATTCCGAAATGATGATAAAGCAATTTTCAGTGCTCGCTAACGGACGCCCCCCCGTTGCCGCACTCAGATCGATAACAGAAATAGTTGTACCGCGAATATGGGCAACTCCTTTGACGTAAGGATTGAGTTTAGGCAATGTCGTTAATGGCGGGCATTGCAAAACCTCTTTCACTTTAAATACGTTTATCCCAAACCGTTGACGACCATTTAACTTAAATAGCAATAGTTCTAGCCGGTTTTGACCTACGAGTTGGGTTCGTTTGTTGACTGAATCAAGAATACTCGACATAACTCTGCCTTGTTGTTCTGTTTATGTACGGCCCTAAAACTCGTTTGAGTATAGGCATATTAATTGCTTACGTCTTGTTATCGATAAACATAGTTGAAACTAAGTCAAACTTCTGACACCAAAAATCTAAGAAAGAAGCATTGAACAGTTTCACGCTTGATAAAAGTATAGGTGTATTCTGGCGTTACAAGCTAGTCTCTTCATTATGAAAGTAAATTTAGTCTATTTTTTGAGTATTTTCGCACTTTTTCTATCCACGGCAGCTAAGGCTGAACCCGTGATACCTAGCGTATCGGCGATATCCGAATTAGCTAAAGCCCTTATTAATGAAAAGATTGCTGTACCTGCAAATGCGAAAGTCGACATTAATCCACAAACGGTCGATAACCGAATGCTGCCAGCACAGTGCACATCACCAATAAGGGTCGAATTAGCTTCAGAACGCGAAATTAGCCGTAATAACACCATAAAAGTCAGTTGTGATACCCCCGATCTCGCCTACCCTTGGCAGATTTTTATGTCTGTTAGAGTAGACATTCTTTTTCCTGTTGTGGTCGCAACCGAAACCTTAGCGCCAGGTGAATTAATCAGTCCTTCACAGGTCGAGATCCGCTATGTTGACCAAAATAGTTTGCGTGGTATGCAATTTAGCGATACTAATCAGCTTACAGGCGTTAGAGTTAAACGCCGAGTCGCGAAAAATTATCCTATTTTTGCGAACAACCTTTGCTTTGTCTGTAAAAATGACACAGTGTCGATTTATGTGCGTTCAAATAACTTCGTACTAAAAACTGTGGGAGAGGCGCTGCAAGATGGTAATATCGGCGACCAAATTCGAATCAAAAATAGCAGTTCTAACAAAGAGCTAGATGCCATAATTACGGCGATTGGCGAAGTAGAAGTTAGAATGTAAAATAAGCTAAAGCTTTTCGATAAGCTGCCGATACCCCAGTTAAGAAATCCGTATACATGACGCTGGAGCCTAAAATGGCAATTGATATTAGCAAATTTAACGCCGGAGCGGCCGCACAAGTCCGTTCAAACAGCACTAAACAAAGCAGCGAAAGCGAGAAAACCTCTCAGGTAGCGGCTAAATCAACTCAACTAAAAGGTGACTCTGTTGTCATTACGGCTCAAGCTCAACAGTTACAAGGAGCTCAAACCAAAATGGCCAGTCTACCTGAAGTCGACCAAAAGAAGGTGGCCGAAATAAAACAAGCCATTGCCGAAGGTCGTTATAAAATTGATCCCGAAAAGTTGGCTGCGAATATTGCCAGCTTCGAAGCAGAATTAAATGAGCTTAATAAAGAGTAACTATGACAGAAATAGCTAAACTGGTAGATCAACAACACGCCCATTTGGCTGTTCTTAAACAAATTATTCTTAAGGAAAAAGGCGCTTTGGTTGACCAAAACGCCGATTTCCTTTTGTCGCTTGCTGAGCAAAAATCAACATGTCTACAAGCCCTTAAAGCAAATGATGACTTGCTGGCTAGTCACAGCGATAAAGCCTTACTCACGGAGCAAGTTGAGCTATCCGATAAAATGGCAGTGATTAAAGAGGCTCTCGCGGAATGCAAAGATCTCAACGCGCAAAATGCTAGTTTGATCGAGATGAATCTTGCAAGCCTAAACCGCTTTGCACAAGCCTTGCAGGCGAGCCGAAATGCCACCACGCTGACGTATAACGATAAAGGTAAAACCTCGACAATCTCAAGCTTAGGCAATGATCTAAAAGCGTAAAGCGTTATAAGAACAAACGGATTTCTAACAAAAACCGCGCATAGTAAGCGCGGTTTTTGTTTATCGATGATCCGTACCCAAACCATCTGACATGCTTGTCTTCTGGTTGATAGGAGATGACACCTTAAAAGTAAGTGACTTCTTTAATTCTCTGTGGCCGACTCTGCTGCTGATAGATTTGCCATACCTTAGAAAAATCAAGTTCTAACTCAGTAACATAATGCTCACCTGCGGGATAACTTTTAACTACTCTTGCGCCGCGGATCACCCCAGTGACTGAAGCTTTAACATTATCATCGGTTAGCATCCAATCACTGACACTGCTGTTAGCGGTGATCTTTTGACCATATACTTGTTCAGCTAGCTCACGGTAAGCCACAATTTTGGATGCTTGCATCGCCATCAACATTCTTTGAGATTGCTCTTTCGCTGGTTGAGTCGCTAACGGGGCATAACCAATGGCCGTTAGTTTAGGGAAGCTAGATGGAGGAACATCTTCCCACTGCACATACTTGTCTCTAGAGGCACAACTTGTCAGTAGAAGCGCCGCAATCACTAACAGGTAGCGTTTCATTTTCCATCTCCTAATACACGCACTTCATTCATACCGGGAGCCGACTGACGATATAAAATCCCATCGTGGGAGATCACTTGCTCAGAGGGCTGCATATAATTGCTTAATTCTTTTTGTGTCACAAAGGTCTGTGAAGCTGACACCACTCGGTTGTTACTTAAGGTAACGATTCGAGTATTAATGGCTAAGCCATTGGTCGTCGGGCTCATTGTGGATACCACAATATGGTCAACAGGCAAATTAGTAGACAATTTTTGCCAGTCACGCGTCAAAATAAAATCGCCCTCACCAGTAACACGCAGTCCATCAGCGAGATTTAACTCCACCACATTAAATTGAAAACTGTGCAACGATGCCATGAGTCCCTGCTGCAATTGCAGCGCAACCGCATTCGTACTCGTCATGTCGCCAACTAATACTGGTGTAGTTACAACAATAGGTTGATCAGGACGCAATGCATCATTTTGCTTGACTAGCTCAGTCACAATACGCTGCGCTAAATGATTAATCACCGCTGTCGGCGGCAAACCATTGCCATCAACTAGGCTAGGTTTGGGCGGTACAACGGGTTTCGTCGTACAACCTACCAGCACCACAAGTGCCAGAGGAATAAATGCACGCTTCAGCATTGGAATAACCTCATCGTCTAAATCAATGCGACTCACATGAAGTCGCGGTCTTTGGCGTAAATCAAGCAAATATTAGACCAAGTCAAAATATTGCGCTTAATGAACTCTTCAGATTATCGACAAATCCATTGATAACTTTATCCCTAGACCACGATAAATCAGGCATACAATTTGCTTAGAGCAATAAAGTACTGCCAGTAAACTGACTCATCCCAGCAATTTTAGTTAAGGGCTTATTGATGAACATACTAAGAAAGAACTTGCTCATAATCAGCAGCCTACTGCTATTTGCTGCACAGACAAACGCCGAATGGGTCGAGGCCAGTGGAGAAGCGGTGATCACCAATGGCAACATCGCCCAAGCACGTGAAGAAGCCATCAATCAAGCGGTGAGTTATGCCACGCTCAGTACCGGTATCCAAATCACCAGCGAGCAGCAAACGACTAACGGCAACTTAACGCAAAACAGCTTTGCGATTAATCGTTATGCCCAGGCGATTAGCATTCAATTGGTGAGCGAGCGTATTCAAGGCAATAAAATCTATGTATCCCTCAGGCTAGATCTCAATGATGACCCAACCCAGCAATGCCCGGCAGGCCAATTAAAGGCCGCCATCTTAATTCCCCAAGCGCAAATAAAAGACCGAGCACAGTTACGCTACGGACAATTATCGGGATTTGAAGAAGTCATCTCCGAGAAACTGAGTAATAGTATTGATGGCTACTCATCTACTGGTTTTAGCCATATCCATGCCAAAGAACGGCTTGATATTGCACAGGAACTCGTCGATATCCGCGGCTATCGACTCCCCAGTTGGTTGAGTGAAATCACCGATAGCCAATATATTTTATTGCCACAAATCATCGATATATCGACTGAGCCTGTGCAATCAACCTTTATGGGATGGTGGGATGAAGCACCACTCAGACAATTCCAATTTAAACTCAGCCTCTTTCACGGCATTAGCGGCGAGGAAGTGTGGAGCAAAACCTACAGTACCTCTGCCCCGTGGGAGTTTGAAGAACAGGCCATCATAGCCCCTAATAGTGACCGATTTTGGCGTTCATCCTATGGCAGAAATATCAGCCAAATCATGCAAGAAGCAACCCGAGATATAGACAAGACGCTCAATTGCAGACCACTGTTAGGGCAAGTTGTCAGCCGTCAAGGCGATAGAATTATCCTCAACTTAGGTCGCAAACACGGCATTCGAGTTGGCGATAAATTCCAGGTCGTGTTACAACAAAACTTGCCCGATAGACTCAACGAAATGCGTGCCGTCGCCACCAAGAGCCGAGCAACGGTAAAAATCGAACAAGTCAGCGAAGAAAGTGCAACTGCGGTCCTCGTTGACCAAAATGCGGCTTACAATGTACAGATAAACGACATCGCGCTTAAGATTTAAGCAACTAAATCATAAGCCTTTTAATCAAAGATAAAACCAGTATAATCACCAGCGTCTCTTCATAGCTCAACAGGATAGAGCAGCCGCCTCCTAAGCGGCCGATCGGGGTTCGAGTCCCTGTGGAGAGACCAGATAGTGATGTCGGTAATATCAACACGAAAGCTTCCGAGGAAACGGAATGACTGAACTATTTACCACTAATCTGAATATTATCGCTAAACGCTGGCCAATTGTGGCTGCAGCGATAAAAAGCCAATCAATTGACCATCTTGATGCGCACTTAGTCCAAGGCCAAAACCAAACTATCAGTGTTAATGGCATTCAGCTCAGCAGTCGCCATGACCGTATCGCTGAAGCACAGCTGTTTATTAGTACCCTTCCCTCAAATGTTCACCAAGTCACGGTTTATGGGGTAGGAATGGGAGATGTGCCGAGTCTATTAACGGATAATTCGCAATATCAAAAAATCGAAGTTTGCATTTTAAACTTAGCCGTATTCGCATTACTGCTTTGTTACACCGATCAGAGGGAATGGCTCAGTCATCCGAATGTGAACTTGTATGAGCAAGCAGGAAAAACTCTAAGTTTTCCTTATATTGCAATCACACCAGAACTCAATTTAGTTAGCAATGAAAATGCTATTATTCGAGATTTAATTGTATATGAGCTAAATCGTAATTATGCTAATCAGCAACACCTTAATAACGACAAAGTTGAGTTTCGATTTAACAGTAATTCAAAAAATATTGAAAATGATCCAAGTGCAGACTTGCTTATACAGTATTATAAGAAACCTCGGTGTCATGTTATAGCCTCAGGCCCAACACTAGAAGATCACTATGATTTTTTGCTAAAACAGCGACAGTTACCAGACAACACAAGACCATTAATGATTGCTGCCGACACTTCATTAAAAGGGTTAGTAAATCATGGCATCTATCCAGATATTGTTGTTAGTATTGATATAAATATTCGTCTAGACCATATGCCTATTGAGGATACAGAAAATATTTCATTAGTGTATTTTCCAACTATATCACCTGACATTATTAGAGAATGGAGGGGAACTAGATATTGTGCATATTCAAAACATGCTAGATACGATACTCTATCAAACTACCAACCAAAATTGCGCTTATATACTAATGGTAGTGTAATTCACCCTATTATAGATCTAGCAGCTTATTTAGGTGCTTATGAGATATCCATGTTTGGTTGTGACTTTTGTTATGCAAAGAATAAAACTCATGCATTCTGGCCTGATGGTTCTTTGGGACCAAAAATAAATAATGCCAAACATTGGGTCCTTAATGGACGTGGTGATAGAGTGGAAACTGATTTAAACTTTAGAGGATATTTGAGAAGCTTAGAACGCTATATAAAAATTAAACCTAACATAAAATTTTATCAATCCTCGCTAGATGGCGCCAGAATACTAGGAGCGCAGTACAAGGACTTCACAAATGAATAAGAATGTTGAAATAACTCTGCTAATAAATGACTTACTAATCACATCAAAACATCTTAGGCTAGGGGAAGAAGCTCAAGGAGCTAAGCATCTTCGAATGTGTCTTGATAAACTAGAGACTATTATCAGTACTGACATGGAGAAAAGCAGAATCGCATCTTTATTACCTCAAATGTTGTCTGCACATGAAAGATCAGATTGGTTGTCACTGGCTGATTATCTAGAGTTTGAAATCCCCGATATGCTAACTAACATATCTTAATGGAGCATTATTTACAAATTAGAGTTGAGCGATAGGTCTATTAAAGTACAAACGGATAATTTATCTAAAGTCAATGCAACACTTCCCCAGGACCAGCCTACACCAAACCCCGAAAGAACTAGTTTATTTTTTCGGGTAAGCAGCTCTTCAGAAAGAGACAAGCATAAGGCTAATGGGATCGATGCAGAACTCGTATTACCCACTTTTCGCATAGATATAATCACTTGCTCTTCGGCGAATCCGACTTTATCACCTAATCGCTTTAACATCATTTCATTTGCTTGGTGCATTACGCAGAAATCAACTTCATTCACTTGCCATTTTTTTTCAAATAAGCATGATTGAATTGATTTTGGAACCTCTCTTAGGGTAAATACAAAAACTTGCATACCATCCATAAACAGTTCGAATTTTTCATCAGGTTTTTTTGCGCCTCCGAAAGGCTGAATCAGATAAGGAGTGCCAGCACCATCAGTTCCAAGGGAAAAAACCATGTCATCACAATCTTTGCAATTCTCAATCGCAATCGCACTAACAGCATCTCCAAACAGTGCAGAAACTGAACGATTATTTTCACTATATTGTTGACTGGTTGTATCACCGACAACAAGTAAAGCTTTGCTCCGCGGTAAAGTATTTAATAGCTGTGATATTTGCCACAGTCCATATACAAAACCGGAACATCCCAAATTAATATCAAAAGCCAAAGTGTTTTTATCTAAACCAAGTCTATGCTGGAGTTGCACAGCATTACCAGGCAAAGGATAATCCGGCGTTTGAGTGACAAAAAGAAGAATAGCGATGTCATCCTCAGCCCAATCCATACTGCTTAGAAGTAACTCACAAGCCTTAGTGGCAAGATCTAGGGCAGTTTGCCCCTGACTGACAACACGTTTCGATTCAATCCCCGTAGCAGCAACAATACGCGCCATTTCTTGCGAGTCTTGAGAAGAAACGGCGTCTCGGTTCAACTTTTCTATTTCGGGTAGCACAGATACTATTCCAGAGATAGTAACATTTTCAACTCGAGTGACTGTCATCTGTATTCCTAAAATTTGCCTTATAAGCAAGAAGTTAGAGTGTTTCCAAAACAAGTTTGGTACTTTCAAGCTATATTATTCAATGTTATAGTTAAAACCAATACCCATTCTTACTTCAACAAGGTTATTTATGGAAGCCGTGATCAAATCAGTCAAAATTGCAGGAATGCAAGCTGCCGTGCCTCCCCATAGGCATTCCTATGTTGAAACTCCAGAGATCTTTACTCAAGAAGAAGCAGATAAAATATATGCTAGCACAGGGATACATAGTCGCCGGATTTTACCTCCACATCTTTGTGCATCTGATATGTGTATTGCTGCCGCAGAGGTTTTACTTCAACGCTTGAACTGGTCACCAGAATCGGTGGATGTTCTCATTTACGTATCGCAAGATGCCGACTATGCGCTTCCCTCAACAGCCTGCTTAATTCAAAACAGATTAGGACTTCCAACTTCTTCTGCATGCCTTGATGTTAGTTTAGGTTGTTCTGGTTTTGTCTATGGAACTTGGATCGCTAGTCAGTTACTAAACAGCTCAAATGGTAAGCGTGCTTTAGTACTTTGTGGAGATACATCAAGCCGACACCTACTCCCTGAAGATCGCGGTACGCTTCCTTTGTTTGGTGATGCAGGAGTAGCTACTGCTCTTGAATATGATGAGAATTGGCCTAATTCATATGCGATTTTTGGGACAGATGGCACTGGTGGACAGCATATTGCCGTAAAAGCGGGCGGGAGGCGTAATCCTACCATACCAGAATTAACGCCAAGATCAGAAGAAGAAGAAAAACGACTCTATAATGACTCTCGTCTATATCTTAATGGAGCGGCTGTATTTTCATTCACATTGAAAGTCGTACCTCAACTCGTAAAAGATACTCTTAGATTAGCCAATCTAATAGTTGATGAGCTTGATATGGTTGTTATGCATCAAGCCAACCAGTTTATCCTCGAACACCTCAGAAAAAAATCAAAAATCCAGGGTGATAAGTATCTCATAGATATGAAAGATTTTGGCAATACTTCAAGTGCATCAGTGCCATTAGCCATATGTCATAAGCTTCAACATTTTTTTGATAATCAAACTAAAAAGGTAATGTTAGGAGGATTTGGTGTTGGTTGGTCTTGGGGAGCAATAATCACGGATATAGGCCCCATTGTGTCGCCAGAAATAATTGAAATTGAAGATGATTTCGAGCCACTTTCTTTGGTGCAACAATAAAAATGAATATGAAGAATAAGCAATACCTAGTTACAGGCGCAGCAATTGACTCTGAAATAGGCTTTGCCATCTGCCAAAAATTGGATGCTGAAGGTGCTAAACTAATTCTTGTAGGTCGTAGAGAAGAGCCCTTACAACAAACAAAAGCACAATTAGGCAACGAGCATTATGTGATTCCGTTCGATCTGAGCCAACTGGATCATATCAATTCTCTCGCGATGACAATAGTTGAAAAATATGGACCGATCGATGGGTTTATTCACAATGCTAGTTTTCAAGGATACAGTCCGCTTCGAAATATTTCCCCAAAACAGATCAGAGATTATTTCGACATTAACTTTTCCGCAGCAGTCATGCTTACAGCCGCTTTTTCTCGGCAAAAACACTTTGTGCCAGGGGCAAGCTTTGTTTATATTGGATCAGCAGCGGGTCAACGAGGGTTAAAAGCACGCACTTTATATGCAGCATCAAAAGCAGCACTTACCTCACTGACCAAATCGGCAGCATTAGAACTTGCATCAAAATCAATAAGGGTTAATTGTGTTGCTCCAGCAATTGTAAAAGGAGCAAAATCAAATAAGCAATTTTTAACAATTGGAGAACAGCAAACATCAATGCTTCTCGCTTCACATCCGCTAGGTTTAAGTGAACCGGAGGATGTTGCTAACTGCGTATATTTTTTATTAAGTGATATGAGTAACAAGATTACGGGAAGTACTCTCGCGGTAGACGGTGGCTTTCTTGCTGGCTAAACCTCTATGTGTTTTTTATGGTAATAGTAGCCATAAAATTGGTGCTGGGCATATCATGCGCTTATTTGCACTTGCTCAAGCTGCTAAAGCTTATTTCCAAATACTTTTTATCTATAAAACCTGTCCAGATGCTTTATTAGATAAACTTAAAGAAGAAGGATTCTCAACCCGAATTCTTTCCTCGCCGCTTGCTTTTAACGAGTTATCATCCTTTTCTGCGTCCGTTATCTTTATAGACGATTATGATCTAACATCAGGTGAATGGCACACATTAGAACAGCTAAAATTATTTAAAGTTAAGCTTGATGATGGACTAGACTGCTCAAAGTATTTTGTTGACCTAGTGATAAATCCTGCACCAAATGCCAATTTAGAAAGTTACGCCAAACGTTTTCCATCTTCCCAATTTTGTTTAGGTCCAAAATATACATATCTTAGAAAAGAGTTCTCAATATGTTCTTTTAAACCACTCAATGAAAGAAAAAATATACTTATTACATTAGGTGGTACTGATAGTAAATCCCTCGCGTACCCTTTATCAAAGAGTTTGCTATCCCGTCTTTCAGGGACAACAATTCAACTACTATTAGGAAAACAGCATCAAGATCAGTTAAATTTAGAACAATTACAACAACAATATAGCAATTTTAGCTTAATTTATAATCCAGCATCTGTAGCAAGTATCATGGTAGAAGCCGGATTAGCGATATCAGCTGCAGGGGGGACTCTTGGAGAGCTGGCATCGATGGGAGTTCCGACAATCGCATTGATAACTGTAGATAATCAAACACCTGCATTAGAGTCGCCGTTAAACAACACTTGGTATTTTGCTATCGATCTCAGATCTGCCTGTACGTCGGAAGTAAAATGCAAAAGAACATTTTCTTTGCTTGACAAAGTATCTGAAGAAGCCACCAATCTCTGGCATGATATATGCAAAAGAGAACGTATGAGTGAGCAAGCTCGCCAATTAATTGACTCGAAAGGCTGCCAACGTATTATCCAGAAGCTACTTATTGGCTTAAAAACTGAGCAGGAACAACAATGATTACTACGGAATCACTACATCCAGTATATTACTACGCCACGAATACATTTGAACAAGAAAAGTTCGCAGTATTCGAGAATAATTGGATTTTTGTTGGCTTTAGAGATGAACTATCAAAAAATAATGATTTCATCACGATTACAATTGGTAATACGCCGATTCTTGTTCAAAACTTCAATGGCGAACTTTCTGCACTATTGAATATATGCAGTCACAGAAAAGCTAAACTTCAGCAAGAAAAAAAAGGTAACCGCTCGCTAATATGCCCATATCATTGCTGGAGTTACAAAAGCAATGGAGCATTAGCCGGTGTTCCACAAAATAAAACAGATTTTGGGTTAAATGAGGCAACAAAAAAACATTTATCTCTAAAAAAATTCGCGCTCGAGCGTTGTGGTGAACTGCTTTTCGTTAGAGTAAGTCAAACTGGTCCCTCTTTATCAGAATTTTTAGGACCGTACTTTTCTATATTAGAAACAATATCAACAGATTTTAATGATCATATTCAAGAAGGCATTTATAGCTGGAAAACGAACTGGAAATTAGCTTGCGAGACTGTTTTAGAAGTTTATCATGTTGCAGGTACTCATCCAGAAACTTTTGCAAAATTTGCTAGAGCAGAATGTGAAATTCATTATTTCAACGGGCATACCACAGGCAATACGCCGTTACAAGAAGCGACCCATAAATGGTGGAATGGCGCGAGAAAACATTTGAAAATTAACCCACATGATAAATTTGATGAGTATAATCATTTTTTTATTTACCCGAATCTTGCCATTGGGTTAACAAATGGTTCACTCATGTCATTACAAACTTATGAACCTGTAGATTCAGTAACGACCCTTTTAAATTTCCGTTTGAGGATGATAAATCCACCAAGCGAAATTAAATCAAGTGAAGCATTAAAAGCTGCAGTTTGTATGAACTTCACAAAATTTAATCATACTATTTTAGAAGAAGACAGAATTGTAGCTGAATCTTGCCAAAGCAATATGACCTGTAATAATACTCCAGGCTTACTCGGTAAATGCGAAGATCGAATCCGTTACTTTCATAGTGCTTGGAGGGAGGATATAAATAAACCTACTGGAATTATAAAGCATGTTTAAGCCAAGTATATTCATTCAAGGCAGAGAAATCTGTTCTCTTAAACCACCTTATGTGATTGCCGAATTATCAGGTAATCATAAAGGAGATCTATCTCAAGCACTTACCATGATAGATAGGGCTGCCTCAACAGGTGTAGATGCTATCAAGATTCAAACCTATAGTGCTGAAACAATAACACTTAACCACAATGGCCCTGAATTTAGGTTAGAAGGTGGGCTTTGGGCGGGTCGTACTCTCTATGATTTATACCAAGAAGCTCACACACCATGGGAATGGCATGAAGAATTGTTTCAGCGAGCAAAAAAAAATAACATAACGTTATTTTCATCTCCATTTGATAAGACTGCCATTGACTTACTTGAATCACTTAACTGCCCTGCATATAAAGTTGCATCATTTGAAATTAATGACATTGGATTAATCACTGCTATAGCCAAAACAGGTAAACCAATAATTATGTCAACGGGGCTTGCTACACTAGAAGAGATCAATGAGGCCGTAACCGCCATTGCGAATGCTGGAGGCACTCAACTTGCTTTATTACACTGTATTAGTGGGTACCCAACTCCAATCGAAGATTGTAACTTGAGAACCATTTCCGATTTATGTCAAAGATTCGACTTCCCTATTGGTCTAAGTGATCACACGGTCGACAATACTGCCGCAATTACAGCAGTAGCTCTAGGTGCATCTATCATAGAAAAGCATTTTACACTTGATAAAACAGATGGTTCAGTTGATGCTGCTTTTTCGCTAGAACCAGATGAGTTTATTCTACTTAAGCAGGAAACCACTAAAGCCTATAGCGCTCTTGGGATGGCAGGTTATGATATAAAACCCAGTGAGCAAGGAGGACGCGAGTACAGACGTTCATTATATGTTTGCAAAAATATCAAAAAAGGCGAGATATTTACTGAACAAAATGTTCGCTCAGTACGTCCGGCAAAGGGATTACATACTCGTTATTTGCCACAGGTTTTAGGACAACAGGCCGTAATGGATATCCCTTTTGGTACAGCGCTATCGGAACAACACCTAAGCATTCCTCTTAAAAAGGCACCTTAAAATGCCAAAAGTGATATGTATAAGCCAAGCAAGAATGGGTTCTAGTCGATTACCTGGCAAAGTGTTAGCGATGATCAATGGTAAACCAATGCTCGAATATCATGTTTCACGAGTGCATGAATCTACACTCATTGATCATCATATAATTGCCACAACGGATAGTGAACGTGATCACCCTATTGTCGATTTTTGTATAGAGAATAATCATCTTTTCTTTTGTGGAAACGAAGACGATGTGCTTTCGCGATTTTATCTGGCAGCGCTTCAGTTAAATGCTCAACCTGAAGATATTATTATTAGATTAACAGCTGACTGCCCACTTGTTTCGGGACAACTAATCGACGAAACAGTGTTGATGCATATGAAAGGCGCTAGCAATCAATACACACATGTTAGCTTAGATTACTTCCCTCGTGGCTTTGACGTTGAAGTCTTCAGTATGGAGAATCTCACTAAGGCGTATAACTTTGCAACTAAACCAGCAGAGCGAGAACATGTAACGCTATACCTATACAGTCAACCCAACATGACGATAGTACCGATTGAGTCAGGTAACGTAAAATGGAGCCAATACCGTCTCTGTGTAGACGAAGCAGATGATTTAGAGCTAATAAATCAATTAATCAATAAGTTAGGCAAAGACTGGTTGCATTCGAGCTCTGAGAAGATCTGTAATTTATTAGCCTCGCACCCAGAAATAGCCTTGCTAAACTCTGGTGTAATACAAAAAACAGTCCATTAAACTCAAAAGTTTTGGTTTTAGGCCGATAGAAAAATATTCTCCTATATAAAGCAACAGAAGGTAAATACTATGAACAAGCAAGAATTTTTAAATCAACTTGAAGAAATTTTAGAACTAGACACCAATACACTTAAAGGAAATGAAGTATTACTGGATATAGAACAATGGGATTCATTAGCATTTTTAAGCATTATCGCCATGGCAGATGAACATTTTGACATTGTCATTCAGGGTGACAAATTGGAACAAATCAAGACTGTAGATGATCTTGTTGCACTAGTACAAGAGCATCTCTCTGTTTAAGGTTTATAGCCATGACGTTAAACAATCCCATGGATTTAAGTGGGAAACGTATTTTAGTCACAGGAGCATCCAAAGGAATTGGTCGTGCCTGTGCTATATTACTATCCCAACTTGGCGCTCGAGTTGTTCTCAATGGACGCCAAGTTGAGCAACTTAATCAAACCCTAGCGTTAATGTCAGGCGAAGGCCATTCAATTGCAGTGTTTGATATGGCAAAAACCGACGAGCTATATGACTGGTTTAAATCTTTAACTAAAACCGAAGGTTACTTTGATAGTTTTGTGCACTGCGCAGGAATTCAAGAAACAAAACCGATACGCCTATTCGACCAAGCATTTTTTGACCAAACTATGCACGTAAATCTTGCCAGTGCTATGGCTATTGCCAAAGGATTTCGCACGAAGCGTGATAGAAGCAAACAGGGTTCTATCGTGTTTGTATCATCTATAGCAGGCCTTATTGGCCAGACTGGTAATACAATCTACGGAGCGAGTAAAGCGGGTTTAATGTCACTTACGCGTGGATTAGCAATGGAATTACTTAGAGATAATATTAGAGTTAACTGTGTTGCTCCTGCATTAATAGCCACTGAAATGGCACAGCGAACTAAAGAGAGTATGACTGAATCTCAATTCCAACATATGTTAGACCAACATCCGATGGGTATTGGACAACCAGAAGACGTAGCGAATGCTGTCGCCTTTCTGATAAGTGATGCGGCAAAATGGATTAATGCGATAACATTGCCGGTAGAGGGTGGTTATCTTGCAAACTAAGAAGTAAAGCATGGCACTAAACTTTAAACGTATAGATGAAACAGATGCTGAATTATTATTGAAATGGCGTACAACGCCAGAGATAACAAAGCATATGTTCACAGATCTAGTCGAACCATCGATCGAGAAACAACGAACTTGGATAAGGTCTTTAAAAGATCGCAAAGACTACCGAGGTTACATGATTCAAGATGACGGTTCATCAATAGGTTTTTTATGCTTCAGTGACATTGATTATTTCCATCGACGTTGTAGTACAGGTTCGTATATCTATGAACGGCATGCGAGACTAAAATATGGTGTGACAATGCATACTTATATTTGTAATTATGTTTTTCACCAGTTAAATTTTAACAAGATTGTCAACCATGTTTTAGATGCTAATGACAAAGTGGTCAAGTTGCAAAAGTTGCATAAAACTAGACTTGTAGGCCAACTAAAGCAGCATATTTTTAAAAATGGCCAGTTTTTAGACGTTTACATTTTCGAACAACTTAGAGAAGATTGGATCAATCAAAAACAACATTTCACATTAGATAAAATATCAAAATCATTTAATGACTGGAACTCTGCATGAAAAATCTAAAGAATTTAATAATAGAAGAGACTCGTAAAATTATCACGGAAAAGGGTGTTGACTGCCCAACAATAACCCTCAATAGCGAGTTTCTAAATGACTTACCTATGGATTCATTAGATCTAGCAACTTTGATAGTTTCATTAGAAATTTCAACTGGTTTAGATCCATTTAGAGACGGTTTTAAAACCTTCCATACTGTTGATGAGCTGATTAGTCTTTACACAGAGGCGAATTCTTAATGTTTGAACAAAATGGTAAATTCAATCTAATTGAAAACAATGTTACCTATACTTTAGATAAGATTGTTGAGTTACCATATAATAAAGATTTAACCTCTATAGTAGTTAATTGCTCCTCTGATAATGAAAAACTCGTATCAAAAATGCTTCACGCCCTTTATGTTGGACAGCATCTTGATATACCTGTAATTTTTAACAGAACTAATCAACAGATTAACTTCCATAATATCCCAAAAAATTTTTCTGTCGGATTATTTACTTCAGGTACAACAGGTACACCAAAGCTAATATTCCATCTATTGAGTGATCTATTACCAAGAACTAACCAATCAAAAAATAACTCTAGGTGGCTTTTGTGCTATCACCCAATGAGCTTTGCTGGTCTACAGGTTATATTACAAGCTGTTATTTCAAATAATGTGCTTGTCGTTGATGTAGATGCAAACGTGACTAAAAAAGCTCAACTTGCATGCCAATATAATATTGATGCTATCAGCGCAACTCCATCACTAATACGAAGTTTGTTGCTGTCATGGACGAAACAACTTCCACCACTTAAAATTATCACTTTAGGTGGTGAAATTGCGACTCAAGCAATTCTAGATACCCTAAAAAATACATTCCCAGATGCTAAATTAAGGCATATCTATGCAACAACTGAAGCAGGTGTAGTTTTCACAGTCAAAGATGGAATTGCAGGATTTCCATTAGAGTGGAGAAACTCACATTTAAATGGATGGGAATTAACTTTTGATGAGTCATTAGTTTTACATAAAAAAGATATCACAATTAAAACAGGCGATACAGTAAAAATAATTGGCAATCGTGTATATTTTATTGGCAGAGAAGACAACATTGTCAATATCGGCGGTGTCAAAGTTAATCTAGAAGATATTGAACAAAAAATCCTTTCAATAGATGAAGTTATCGACGCAAGAGTCTATGCCAAGAGTAACCCTATCACAAATGCGATTGTTTGTGCCGAAATTGCCACACATGATGAATCTAAAGTGAGAGCAGCATTAGCCACTCTAAATAATAATTTAGACAATGCAGAAAAGCCTCGAATTGTAACCTTCGTAACAAATATCTCTTTGACTGAAGCAGGAAAGAAATTAAGGAAAGTATAATGAAGCATGTTATTGTGACAGGCGGAAGTAAAGGACTTGGATTAGCGATAGTTAAGTATCTTCTTTCCGAAAACTATACAGTTTCAACTTGTAGCCGACAAAAAAACTCCGCAATTGATGAATTACTTTCCCAACATTCAACTTTTCAATGGTTTCAAGTCGAAATAGGTAACGCAGAACAAACTGCTGAATTTGTTAGAGAAGCATGCGCCTGGGCTAATGAAGCCAAACTTTGGGGTGTTATTAATAATGCAGGTATAGCAAAGGAAGGAATTTTAGCGACATTTCCTAATATAGAAACTGATTCTTTATTACAAGTAAATTTACATGGCGCTATTTATTTAGCTCGCGAGGCCCTGCGTATATTTTTAAGACAAAATAGTGCTGGAAGAATTATAAACATTAGTTCAATTATAGGAAGCCGTGGTTATACTGGTCTAGCCGCATACTCTGCATCAAAAGCAGGATTAGATGGTTTAACAAGGGCACTGGCTAGAGAAAATGGACGACGAAATATAACTGTTAATTCTATTGCCCCTGGATATTTAGATACCGAAATGTCATCTACTCTAAGTGATAAAAAACGCGAGCAAATTATTCGTCGAACACCAATGCACAGGCTTGGTCATGTGGATGACATAACACCTCTAGTCGGCTTCTTACTATCCGATGGTGCATCCTTTATTACTGGCCAGACTATTACTATTGATGGCGGAATTACAAATTAGGACACCAGCATGTATAGAATAAAGTGTCAACTATGTGGAAAATCAGAATGGACTGATTTTTCAGAAATCACATTTGGTCTCTGGCATCAAGTTTTTCACACTTTAGAGCGCCAATATAACAACTATCCTCTATCAAGATGTAATGATTGTGGACATGTTCAAGTTAGTATTGAATATACTCAATCTCTGTTAGACCAACTTTATTTTCATTCCGCGCAAGAAGCAGTCATGTGGGATGAGGAACATATAATGTCGAATGTTCCCTATATGGACATGCTTAATTTTTCTTCCCCACTTATCTCACCTAATGTTATCGTAGACTTTGGCTGCGGAGACGGGAAGTTGTTAAAAATAGCAAGAGAAATATATCCCACTAGCACTTTAATTGGTATCGATTTTAATAAACGATGTGATAATCCGACATTCCGCAGCTAATTTAGGAATAAACTACCTCATAGAATCTACCGAGTAATTTGAGTAGTTGTGTTTGGTGATCTTGAAGTCCAGTGATGAACCTTTGGCCGTTAATCTCTAGCGTATCTATGCCTTCGAATTGCAAGAAGACCCAACGTGCCGTCGGTCTGGAGGTCGTCTTGTTCTTTACCATACTTGGGAAGAACGCTTCGGTTTGTGCGAGTTGTTCTCTGATTTTGTGTTCTAAACTAGCGTAAACAAGCAAGCTCAACGTCATTATCATTAGCAACGCTTCAATGCGCTCAGGCTTTTTCAAGAAGATGGAAGAGGTTAAAAACTCAGGGCTTTTTAGAAAACGGAAGCCGCGCTCGACTTTTTGTTGCGATTTGTAATGTGCTAGAAGAGCCGCCATGGTGAGTGCTTCATTGTCGGTGTCATTCGTCGCGAGGATAAACATGCCTACTTTGAGCTTAGCCAGTTTTACTTTTTCTAGGTCGGTGAAGGGGGCGGCTTCGATAAAGTATTGGTATCCTGTCGGTGCTTCATCTGTCTTTGGGCGGCCCGAATGAGAGTAAGTCGGCTGTTTGATGAGAGTGCCTTGTTCAAACCCAAGTAAGTCACATTGTTTCTTGAAATCGTTAAACGCTAATTCTGCGTCAACTTCACAAGCGAATGGTTTTTTACTTAGCTTTTCCAACGCTTTGATTTCTTTTGCTATGTTTTTCTCTAAGTTCTTGAAGAAAGTGATTTCTTCCCGCTTGGTGGCCTGTTCACTGTGAACGAGCAACCAACGTTGATTGACCTTTCCGTAATCCGAGTCTATCCAACATCCTGAGTAGCCATGACCGATAGTGCTTAATTGCTCTGGCTCTAGCGCAAGTAGTGCTTGTTTTGCGAGCTTGATGGTCATGGGGACACGGGTAATGAATTTTTGATTTTGCTCATCTAGCGAGGAGATGCTTTCTTCGGTGTACAAAGCGGCATCAGCGATAAAGTAACGACTATTTTGCGCGGCTTTTAGGCAATGTATGTGTCTTTTAGTGACTTCAGCGAATGCCTTGGCATCATTGGTGTTACCACTCAGTGCTTGCATGTAAACAGGAATACCTGCTTGGTTTTCACAGATGAGTTCAAGCACGACTTGGTTAAGCTCTGGCCTATGATCCCGACTATAACCTCTTACAAGCTTAATCACGTTGGTGTTTTCATCTTGTGCATACTCACCATCAACGTGGAAGCTAGTGATATCAAGATGAACAGAATCGGTCGTCAAGCCCAGTTTATCAACAACACGCTCAGCAATAACCTGATAGAGCGCTGAGACATCGGCTTCGTATAGAGCATCTAATGTGCGGCCTAGTACATCATCAGTCAGGTGGTGTGCTTCAATGTCTTTGGCGAGTAGCTTAGATACAGGCTTGGTCTTAAAAAAGTCCGAGAACATGTGCAGTGTTCTGCTATGAAAGCCAAGTCCATTTAGGAGCATGGCCAATACCGCGTCACCATGAGAAACATTGTGGTCAGAATATTTTGGGATAACGGCATCTATCATCCGTGGCAGGCCAATTTCGTGACAAAAGGCGGCAATGAGACCAAGGTGATCTAAGCGTTTAATAACAGGATGGGTAGACATATTTTGAGACCGTCAAATAGCAGTAATAGAGCAAAACTGTCGATCGCGGTCAAGATGGTGTCGTAGTTTTTATGAAAAGCTGATCGCCAGATCACACTATTTAAATTCTGGAATTAGCTGCGGAATGACGGATAATAAATCGTTCGAATACATTTAATTCAATTTAAATAAATTAACTAATATTAATAATTCATATTGGGCTGAAACTATTGATTTTGCTATAGCATCACATGTTCTATAACATGTATTAGATCCTATTTCATTTCTAACAGAAATAGGAAATAGGAAATAGGAAATAGGAAATAGGAAATAGACTTAAAAATAAGGAACTTTTTAAGCTCCTGATTTCTCATTATAACACCCTGACCTTAAATAGAAATGAGTAACTTAGTCAATCTTCAGCATATTCATTATTTTACTATAGATTTATTAACGATACCGGCAATAACATCAGGTTAAAAATCGATTAGACAGCAACTATTCAATAATTACATAAATCCACAAGCTTCATTAATAATGAATAGCTATAAAAATACTTTTTTGAAAATAACCTAAACGCTTTTTTGTAAAAAAACACTAATATCAGTATATAATTCACTATCAAATCTTGCAGAACGTTTAAATAACTCAGACATTAATATTATGAAAATGGTTTATTCTGAATCGTGAATTAAAACCTTTATACCTTATTGAATAAAAGTCAAACTTAGAATACCATTTTCATATAAAAAGATAAGCTATTCTTAGTTATGCATTATAGACTACTGTTATTAGATTGAAAAAAAACCTTATAGACTATATAATAAATTATTACTTACACATCATTAATTAAATATGAGAGGTGTGACTAAATGTAAAATTTTTCTAAGAATTTCTTTAACAAGGAGTGATACATGGCATCATCGAGCAATTATGTTAAATGTGGCATTTGCCAAAATAGTCAATGGAATATTTTGGCAGCATTAAAATCTGGGGTTTGGAACACTGAAAGCATTGAAATTAGCCGTATTAATATTGATTTTAATATTGGAAAGTGCATCAATTGCAATCACGTTCAAATTACGAATCACTATACAAATGATATTTTCAAGATATTATACTTCTCTAATAATATTGAACCAGATATGTGGTGTGACTTCACTTTAGAATGCTCTCCTTATTTACAGATGTATGAGTTTATTAATGAGCATCTGAGAGAGGGATTGCACATTGCTGATTTTGGCGCTGGTTCAGGAACAACACTAAAGCCTGAAGGATCCCCTCATAAATCAGCCATAGCATAGCCATATTTGAGCAACTGATTGGCGAATAATACCCAGGCCGCCAGCAATTCTTTCTCCGTGATTTGATAATCAGGCCGCCTGAGTACCTCCAATCCCAAGCGAATCGTTGAGAGTACCGTTCGATGCCCAATGGTATTGGCCTGAAAATGCTTATCCCAGCCCTGTTGCTGTGCGTGTAAACCAACTAGCCACAACAGGCATTGAACCATCAACGCTATCAGTAGGATGATGTCGAATCGCTCTGGACTGTTGGTACGACTTTGGCGTAAGCCAAAGCCGTATGCCGGGCTTTTGAGGTCACGAAAGGTTTCCTCTATTTGCATACGTTTGGCGTACAGGTTTACCAGCTGCTTTGGGCTCCGAGATTCTGGTGGTAAATTGCTGGCTAACACCCAAGGCTCTTTCGCCGATGTTGAGTACGTTTTTGCCGATGGATGGTGGCAATTAGTCCTCGTTGAACGCTGATTTGTACGCCCCTTAGGTTTGCTACGATAAAGCGTGAGATGGCAATTGATAGGGTTAGTTTTGGTCAAGGTCTTACAACCCAGGCTCTTCGCTTGACCGTTGGCCAAGTCATGTGTACTGCGAACTGCACGCCAATTTTCAGCGCCAATATCTGCAAATTGAACTGTACCGCGAATACGGCTTAGCCAAAACCAACCATGCGCCTCAACCTCTTTGTACCAAGGCACTTTGAACCCCGCGTCAGTCACGATGAGAGGGGTAACATGCAAAGGTAAAATCTTGGCTAAGTCCGCTAAAAAACCGTTGTGGGAGGCCTTAGAGCATTGTTCTGATAGGGGATAGGACTTCTCATACAGGGTAATAGAGCGGCCATTGAAGGCTATTGAGGCGCGCAGAGCCATGATGCGTTTATGCTCTCGGATGTCTGACCAATCGACGAGCACAATCGGCATAGGGTTACCAGAACAGATGAGGCTGGCATGCCATTGGTAGACAGCTAACCGTTCTTGATGCAGATGCGTGTTGCCGAGCAAACGATCAATGCGCTTGATGTTGTGCTTGGTTCGGGCCGTGGTTGGTAAATTTCGACCTAACTCAGTCAAGGTCAGTGTCTTACATTCAATCAGTGCCTTAGAGGCCAGCATCAAGCTGTTTAATCGTTTTAGGTGAAGTTCTGGGCAGTATTGGTGTAAAGAATGTTGTAGGATATTGGCTTCGCGCATCTTGTTGTCCAAGTGTAGTTTTTGGAGAAACCATTTGATCATGCAACAAGATGCGCTTCCACCCTAATTTGATGATTTATTTGTAAATCATCAGGGGATTCTTCAGCACTAAAGCTGATAAATGAAAAAGTTAATAGTTCTGTTTTAACTAGCATCGACTTTCATAATCATACTCAATCAGAATCGATTACCCATATTACAGCTGACCTAAATAATCTATGTGAGATCTCATCTTTTTTTACAAGTAATCCAATCAACATTGCAATAAGTACTCATGTATTAGAACACATTGTTAATCCTATTGAATATTTAAGCAACATTGCTAATTACCTGGATGACGAAGGTTTAATTTTCATTGAGGTTCCTAATTGCAGCCCCAAAATTAATGTAAAAAATATAGCCGCTACAAATATCGTTCATGGCCAACACATTCACTACTATACATTAGCTTCTTTAGATATGATAGCACATCTTGCCGGATTAAAGATAATAAAGTCGAATCAATTAATTACTGGAAATATCCCAAGACTACAAGTACTTCTAAAAAAATGTACGAGAAAGCATTATAGCAGAAAAGTGATTACCCCTTGTTCAGATATTCTGGTCATTGATAGATTCACACAGTACACTAAACATCTAACTAATCTATATAACTTGATTATAAGTAGCTTAAAAAATAATAAAGTTGTACATCTCTGGGGAGTGGGAGGAGACTTTTACAATCTTGTATCGAGCCATAGAGATTTAAATCAATATATAGAATCTAAAAGCATATTACTTTATGATTACAATCTTGCTAATCATCAGTTCTTAGGACAAAAGATTTTATCCAGTACAGTTTTTGAAGAGAATACTTTTGAGGTGATTTTAACCCCTACCTATGACCCAACAAAGGAAAGAATGAAAAAAGTTGCTCGCGATTGGTCATCAACAATAATAGATCCTTATGAATTATAAAAAATTAGCTTTTAATTAGGTAAGATATTTTTTTAACTATATATTCTAGCTCATCCTTATTAAGTTTGGAATAAAGAGGGAGTGTTAAACATGATTTATAATATAATTCTGCATTTGGATAATCCCCTTCTTTAAAACCTTTTTGAAGGTAAAAAGGTTGTAAATGGATTGGATAATAATGAACATGTGCAGTGACTCCTGCCTGACGCATTTCATCAAAAATCATCTTACGTTTTTCACAATCGTTCAGCATTATAATAAACAGATGATAAGCGCTGTACACATCATTGGAGGGAACAACAAATTTAAGGTCTAGATTGTCTAATAAGTTCATATAGTCAGATGCAAGTTTATTTCTTGCTTGAACAAACTCATCAATACGAGACATTTGACTTAAACCCAGTGCCGCTTGCAGTTCTGTCATTCTATAATTGAACCCTAGGCTATGCTGTTCATAATACCAGTCCCCTTCATCAGGTCTTAACATTTTATCGGGGGCTTTAGTGATACCGTGGCTGCGGTAAAGGGCCATTTTCTCAGCTAATTTTGAGCTGTTTGTCATGGCCATACCGCCTTCGGCGCTGGTGATAATTTTGACGGGGTGAAAGCTAAAAACGGTAATATCAGAGTATTGGCAGCTACCCAAAGGGTATCCATGATAGCTCCCACCAATCCCATGCGAGGCATCTTCAATGATGTGAAAGTTATATTGTTCAGCAAGAGTTGCTATCGCTGCCATATCACAACTATGACCACATAAATGTACAGGGATAACAACCTTAGGGAGCTTTCCTATCCGAGCCGCTTGTTCTAATTTAATTACCAATGCATTTGGACAGAGATTACCCGTTAGAGGATCCACATCGACAAAATCAATCTCAGCGCCACAGTAAAGTGCACAGTTTGCCGAGGCGACAAAGGAAATTGGAGAAGTCCATACTAAATCATTTGACCCAACCCCAAGAGCGAGACATGCAATATGTAAGGCGGAAGTCGCACTATTTACCGCTATGCCATAGCGAGCTGAACAATAGGAAGCAACTGCAGACTCAAATGCAGGTACTTTAGGCCCTTGAGTTAAATAATCGGACAATAGAACATCAACTACTGCATCGATATCTGACTGATTAATATCTTGTTTACCGTATGGGATCATGCTTGAGAATCCAAATTCAGTATTTCACTAATACTTAAAAAGTGTGGATTATTTCCCGAATGATATTCAAAGCCCTGCTTTACAGGTTTTCCTATCTCACCTAAGAGATTTTTCGAATAGTCATTCTCACGACCAAAGAACATAATACTGGGAGTAATTACAAAATGATCATCAAATTCAATCGTATGATGGGAATCATCCCCTGGACACATAACCTCATGCATTTTTTCCCCAGGACGAATACCTACAATTTGCGGCTCCAAACTTGGCCCATAGGCTGCGGCAAGATCAGTGATGCGTATGGAAGGAATTTTGGGTACGAAAATTTCTCCGCCCTGCATACGGGAGAAGTTTTTTAAAACGAAATCAACACCATCCTGAAGAGTAATCCAAAAACGTGTCATATCGGGATGGGTAATGGGCAAGGAAGTCGCGCCATTAGCTATCAGTTGTTTAAAGAAAGGTACGACTGAGCCACGTGACCCCACAACATTACCATAACGTACTGCTGAAAAACGAGTTTGGCCGTCTCCAACAACGTTATTAGCAGCGACAAACAGCTTATCGGAGGCCAACTTAGTCGCACCATATAGGTTAATAGGACTCGCGGCTTTGTCTGTTGAGAGGGCGATGACCTTCTTAACATTATTACTGATGGCAGCCCGGATCACATTTTCGGCTCCATGGATATTGGTTTTTATGCATTCCATCGGGTTGTATTCGGCAGCGGGAACCTGTTTAAGTGCGGCGGCATGGATCACAAAATCCACATCTTTAAAGGCTTGCTTTAGGCGATCACCATCGCGCACATCACCGATAAAATAACGCATACATGGCGCGTTAAACACTTGCTGCATCTCATACTGCTTTAATTCATCTCGAGAAAAAATGATCAACCGCTTCGGTTTATACCGTTCGAGAATGGTTTTGGTGTATTTTTGCCCAAATGACCCCGTGCCACCCGTAATCAAAATTGTTTTATTATCAAACATAGAGTTCCCCACTCAAGATTGTTAGCTTCAATTAACTACTTGCGACACTTATGATTAAATACTTCAATACAGTAACTATACAAGATTCTTGCCAACTCTGTGCATGATCAAATGTTGACGTTCATGGTGCGACCTACAAACATATCTTAGGCAACTATATATAATATATGTAGTTTTTCATAGTTCTATTGGGATTAAGATAACATTTGTTCGCTTTTCATACCCTCCTCGCGTTACGTATACTGTGTCAATTAACCGTTGGTATAGGAGTTGCTTGCAAGAATCGCAATGACATAGTCTTATATAGCTATAACCACTACCTTCAATTGCTATCAGGGTAAGAATTTCATGCAATTACAATCTAACATTCTTAAAAATTTTGCTATTAGTCGCTTTAATGAGTACTACTTACCCAGTATCAATCGCAATACATTCGAGGTAATCGATTCAAAAACCTTCTATAATAGGAAATTTAAAACACTGTTCAGCCAACAAGATAAGTTGAACATAATCATTGGTATGGATTCAGGTCTGTTGGCTAACTATATACTTGAGCTAACTGAAGGTATACCTGATGGCAGTAAATTTGTAATTATTGAATTATCTACTATTTTACCTTTATTACTTATAGATATACCTAGTGAGCTACGAAGCAAACTCGTTATCATAGATGAATCTGGTTTAGATGAACTATTTAAACAAGATGATATAAAACTCTTCATAGCAAAAGGTGAATACAGGTTAATCGCTTCATCTTCTGTATCCTCTTGCCATCTTGATGATTACAACACATTACTAAATACTGTTGAATCTAGATTGCAGAATGAATATTTTGACAACAGCATTAACTTTACACAAAAAATATTTGTAAGAACTCAGCTAGAGAATATTGCCGACAATCATACCCAAGCAAAAGAGCTTAGAAATAAGTGTAAAGGAATGGTTTGTATAGTTATCGCAGGTGGTCCGTCACTTGATGACACTATACATTGGATAAAGGAAAATCAAGATAATTTATATGTAATTGCTGTATCGCGGATTGCAGGAAAGCTGGCAAAGTTTGGTATCAATATTGATATTATTGTCTGTGTAGATCCTCAAGATGTTAGCTTTGATGTGAGTAGAGGTATGTTTGAGTTAAGCGATGAAACCCTACTTGTACATTCATATCACGTCAATCCCAAAATATTATCTCAATGGCAAGGTGAATGCTTCTATATGGGGCAACGCTTTCCATGGAATATTGAGAATGACTTCGACAATATACCGACTGTGGGACCAACAGTCACCAATAGTGCTATTCGTTTAGCTATAGAGATGGGGTTCAGGCAGGTCTTGTTAAGTGGTGTGGATTTTTGTTACTCCAAGTCTGGATATAGCCACGCAAGAGGTACAGTAGAAGCAAGTTTAGGGCCGAGTTTAGGGCACGATACATTATGGGTAAATACTTACGCAGGTTATCAAGCAGAGACCTTAATTCAACTTAAACAAGCAATGGAATCACTTGAAAATGAAGCTAAAACATACCCTTATGTTGATTTAATCAATTTGTCATCACATGCTGCATGTATTGAAGGAATTACTCATCAATCTACGGAAAAAATAACACTTAATCCATTAGTAAAAAGCAAACTACTATCCGATAGTCGCCTGATCACAACAAAAGAAAATGATCTTAATGAAGTTTATTCTGAATGTAAAAATATAAAAAATGAACTTATCAAGTTGCAACACTTAATCACTGATGCAAAAAAACTCACATCGAAACTTAACTTAGACGCAAAAAAAACATCTAACACTCTTGATAAAGTAGATAAAATCGAGTTTAAAATAAACAAAAAATATAAAAAACTATCTCAATTAATCAAGTTTTATGGTTACTTTGAGTTCTCTAAATTTTTAACAACTAGAGAAGTAGAAAGCTGGACACAACCGCAAATAAACCAAATGACGGAAAGGTATTATGAGGCATTTTCATCTAGCTGTGATCAAGTTTTTAAACTAGTAGAAAGTGCTTGTAACAAACTGCAAGATAGAATAAACGAACTGGGAACTACTCCATTTAATACATTAGCAGAGCAATGGAAAAGAGATAATCAACCAGGAAGGTGCTTTATATGGAAAAAGATGCACCCTGCCTATTCATTCTCAGCAGATGAACAATTACTTTGGACGGAACTAAATAATCTATACCAGCTTAGCTTAACTCAAGTTAGGCAAGCCTATGTTGATACTCTCCATTCTGGCTCTGCTATGGAGCATGTCTACACAAAAATTTTACGGTTAAATAAATCTCAAAGTCATCAGGGCTTAGCATTACTTGCGCATAATCTTGCTCCACTAATAGAAAAGGATCCTGAAGCTAAGCGACTATATCATCTTGCATTATCCTTTCAGCTCAGCCTAGAGCAACAACATCAGCAAGCCTTAGATGCACTATTAGCATTACCCGAAGATCTCTATACAGAAATGGAGTTAAAACACATTATTCTGCTTGCGCTAAAATTGAGCAAACTTGAGCTGGCCGAGTCAACCCTTGTCAAAATTTTGGCCTATAGCGACGAGTATATGCCACAGTATGCGCATATCCTTAAGCTACGCGGAAAAATCCAAGAGTCAGTCAACGTCTATCTAGACTACTTAGAAAAATATCCTTCAGATACGCAGACTTGGATAAAACTTGGTTTATTTATGGTTGAACTCAATCAAGCTGAGGGTGCACATACTGCGTTTTCACATGCCTTAAATGCGGATCCTGACAATCAGGTAGCACAACATTATGTGGCAGAACTCACCCGAATCATGACTGAAGCACAATAACCTAGTTGCCAAGTGGTGATATCTCCACTTGGCGATTTTATTATTCATGCTTAGCATCTTATAATGAGCCTGTTTCAATCTTGCCATTTCCTAGGAGATATTGCTTGGCTCATACCTACATACCTTTAGACACCTATCGCCGTAAGTGGATTTTTAACCACAAAGACTTACCTGTGAGCGATGAGGACAAGACTGTCATTCTGCCGCTAACGGATAAAAGCGCCATGCTGGTGTGGAATCAGTGGATTAGCAATAAAAGTAGCCGCGCCGAACAGTTTACTAAAGGGGATTGGGCCGCCAAAGCCAACGCATGGGTCAAAACAGATCATTGGCAGAGTGCGTGGGACAGTGAAGATAACTGTCTACCCGAGTTGTTGGCAGAGTTTATTCAGTGGCCAGAGGATACTCAGGTCTATTTTTGCTACGAAAAATATCAAGTGATTGAGACTCGTTGGGATGTGTTTGTCCGCAATTGGAAGTGCTTTTTGTTCTTTGATGATGGTCCAATTCTGATCTCTCCAAAACAAAAACAAGCAGTCATGTTTGAACAGAACGGCCAATATAAATTAGGCGTTCGTGGCTGACCCTGTCAGCTAATAAACTAAACAGGTCGAATATTGCTTCACACATATCGCTTTTTTAATGCGCTCGACAAGGGAAAGTCGCCTTGTTTTGCCTAAGTCACCAGCGATAGCTTGCACAGATAAGGCTATCGCTCCTCTTTGGTTTCGATTAGTATCGCTTCGCAATCTACAGATAAATCCCCGTTTGAGTAATCAAGATTATTGATACGCTCAACGGCCATAACTAAAAAATATGAGGTGTATGATGAAGTTACTCTCAACTCTGACGCTTACCACTGCTTTACTTTTCCCACTACTGACTCACGCTAAAGAGGTTTCCGGAGTCCAAGTCGCCGACAGTATCACGCTCGATGCTCAGACACTGCAATTAAATGGCGCAGGGGTACGTAGCAAATTTTTTATGGATTTGTATGTGGGGAGTCTGTACGTGCCTACCCCCAGCAACACCACCGCCGAAGTGATCAATGCCCCAGTTGCGGCGATTCGTCTTAATATCACCTCAGGAATGATCACCTCAGAGAAAATGCGTGATGCGATAACCGAAGGTTTTGAGCACGCAACCGCCGATAATACGACCGACATTCAGCCACAAATTGACGCCTTTATGGCGCTATTTAAGGATGAAATCAAAGAAGGCGACCAATTCACCTTGATCGCCAACAAGAGCCGTGGTGTTACCGCCTATAAAAACGGTCAAGAACAAGCCACGATTGAAGGGGAAATGTTCCGCCAAGCCTTACTCAAAATTTGGCTAGGGGAAAAACCTGCCCAGAAGAGCCTCAAAGAGGCCATGCTGGGCCAGTAATTAAAATCGGAACTCGAGATCCAAGGCGGCAGCGCCTTGGTTATCAATGTCGAGCGCCGTTTGATCGGTGACTTCTAATTCGCCATTGAAGTAGTAACCCGCGTAAAGATTCAGCGCAATGGCCGGCGTAGCTTGCCAACCAGCACGCAAATAACTCACCCACTCGTTAGTCTCTACTACGGTATCTTTATCGGCGACTAAAAATCGCTCGGTGCGACGTGAATGACCAAAGCCAACATTCCATGCCGGGCTCATTTGATAACTCAGCTCCAAACCCGCAGGGCCACTAAATCCCGCTTGGGATGGGTTCGCTAACCGCCAACGATCATTAATCTGCCAACTCACCGCCAGATAAGGCATAGTGCGTACTTCATCAATATCGTTTAAATACGCAACGCCAAAACCGAGCATATTGCCCGACTCGAAGGCATACATGGCCGACGCAACCACACCATAACTCTGCGCATGGCTCGCCGATGCGGTATCGGCATAGGCATATTGAAGTTGTGGCGACAACATAAAGGACCAATGCTTATCCATCCGATAGCTAAGGGATAGGCCCGCGCGATAACGGTCGATATTTTCCCAGGTTTCACCCGCATCACTAAACAGGCCAGCGGCGTTATTCGCCCCCGTTAAACGGATATTGCGCCAATCGTAATCAAGCCTATCGTAACCGACACGCATTCCAATAGACCACTGTTTATCTAGGGGAATATTGACGCTGGCGTTGAGTAATAAACTGTCCCGCTGCAACTCGGTATCGCCATTGGCAACCGAGGCTCTCTGGGTACTAATCTGCGATACGCTCAACTTAAAGGGTTTATATTGCTTAGGTGCTTCTGCCGCTGATGCACAAAAGCTTAAAAGCGGTATTAAACTCACTCCCATGCAAACTAGGCTATGTTTTATGCTAACTCGAGAATCAAGTGATTTAGTCACGCCTGCTCCTTGCGTTACTGTTAAGTCATTTGTTGCGGATAATACGCTCGATTTCAAACAAAAGTAAACTCTTTTCGAAGAAGATACAAACTGATACCAACCGCTTAATGTTGTTACACTCGGTAGGCTTTTAGGAACATCTCGGCACAACCCCGAATATACTGCTCACGTTCCCCCAATAAACTCTCGGTTTCTAGCCCCAACTCTAACCTGAGCTTCAATTCACCAAACAGCATTAAACATAAACGAACCGCACAGTGATGCGGTTGTGGAAATCGATACAATCCAAGCGCCTCAACCGCCACTAAATATTTTGTCAGCATCGTAAGCATATGCTGTGGGCCCGCCTCAAAAAATAAGCGTGAGACTTCAGGGTGGCTTTCCGATTGCGCCACACAGGCTTTAAAGACGGTAATAGCCTCAGGGCTGACAATCATTTCACCAAATTGCAACGCAAATTCGGTGATAGTAGCTTCGGGTTGGCTTGGATCACTCAGCAAGTCGTCATGTAAATTGTGACCCACGCATTTTGACTCAATCGCTGCCACAAACAGGTCATCTTTACTGCCATAGTGAGAATAAACGGTTTGCTTAGAAACACCCGCCAATTTAGCGACTTCATCCATACTGGTATGGGGAAATCCCTGGCGGCAAAACAAGTCAATGGCCGCCACTAGCACTTGCTGTTTCTTTTGTTCACTGCGGCTCATCGGGATCTCGGTGGACTGAGTCATATCTTCACTCAAGGTAGCAACATAATTAATTCGTATTAGTTAAGCATAAAATAGACTAGACAGTCCAGTTCTGCACAACTAGACTAGCAAGTCTAGTTACATAAAATTAACCTTAAGCTTACAACGGAAGGATTCAAATGGATCAAGCGGCCCGATGTTTTTGGCGTGTATTTTGCGTTTGCGTGATTGCCGTCACCACCTTAACGGCCTGTCAAAAGGAAGTGACAGAGCATGCCAATACTGCGCAATTACAAACCGTGACGACGGCGCCGCTGCGCTTGTCGACTAGCTATCAGAGTGAGCAAGTATTCACTGGCACAATCCGTGCGGGCAATACCACGGGCGTCGGATTTGAATTATCGGGTAAGCTCAGTGAGTTAACTGTCGATAGCGGCGCTAAGGTGACTCAGGGGCAAGTATTGGCCAAACTGGATACCCGCTTGCTTGAAGCCGAGCGCCAAGAAATCCAAGCAAGCTTAGCGCAAACCCAAGCCGATGTTGACCTTGCCACCAGCACTCTCAAACGGAATCTAGAACTGAAGAAGTCCGGTTATGTCTCTGAACAATTGCTCGATGAAACTCGAACCCAACTCACCAGCCTAGAGGCGGCTAAACAACGCCTGCTGGCCTCGCAGCATGCCAATCAACTCAAACTCGACAAATCACACTTACTCGCCCCCTTTGATGGCATCATCAGTCTGCGCCAACATAATTTAGGGGAAGTCGTTGCCGCGGGTAACCCCGTCTTTACCTTAGTTGGTAGCATCAATACCGAGGCCTATATCGGTGTCCCGGTTGCCATTGCTAACCAATTCACTACCGGACAAGAAGTAAAGGTTAGTGTCCAGAATCAACTATTTATGGCTAAAGTCGCTGGGATCAGTGCCGAGGTCAACCCCATTAGCCGCACGGTACAACTGCGGATTAGCCTACCAGCACAGGCCAAGGTGATAAATGGAGAAATAGCCTATTTACATCAACAACAAACCGTTGAACAAGCAGGCTACTGGGTGCCAATTTCAGCACTGATTGACGGTATTCGAGGACGCTGGAATATCTATGTTACGGCGCAACAAACAGCTGATAACGCTTCAACTCAAATAGAACGTCGCGATGTCGATATCCTCTACACCACGCAGGATATGGCTTATATCCAAGGCGCGATTAAAGCCGACGAACAATATGTGACTCAAGGTTTGCATAAATTAGTCGTTGGCCAAGCCGTTTCCACAACAATCGCAACGACGAGGTAATCATGATTAAAGCCTTCGTCGAAAATGGTCGCTTAGTCAGCCTAGTGATCGCCCTACTGCTGGTCGCGGGATTTGGCGCGATGTCCAGTTTACCGCGCACCGAAGATCCACATATCACCAACCGCTTTGCCTCTGTCATCACTCCTTATCCCGGCGCATCCGCCGAGCGGGTCGAGGCACTTGTCACCGAAGTATTAGAAAATCAATTACGTCACCTTGAGGAAATAAAGCTGATTCAATCCACCTCAAGACCCGGTATCTCGGTGATCCAGTTAGAGCTCAAAGACACAGTGACAGATACTGCGCCTGTGTGGTCAAGGGCAAGAGATCTGCTGGCCGATGCCAGAAACACCCTCCCCGATGACATACAGACACCGACCTTAGACGATCAAGTCGGCTACGCCTACACCGCGATTTTAAGCCTAGTGTGGAACGATAACAGTCAACCACGGGTGGATATGCTCAACCGCTATGCCAAGGAATTACAAAGCAGGCTCAGACTCTTATCCGGCACCGATTTCGTTAAACTCTACGGCGCACCCGAGGAAGAAATCATAGTCCAGCTCGATGGCTATAAGATGAGCCAGTTGCAATTAACGCCGGGTACCATAGCGAAAATCTTAAGCAGCGCCGACAGTAAAATTGCCGCTGGTGAGATCAATAACAATCACTTTCGCGCCCTTGTCGAAGTCTCGGGTGAGCTCGATTCGCAGAGCCGTATTCGCCAAGTACCACTTAAAGTCGATAACGATGGGCAAATCATTCGTCTGGGCGATATTGCGACTATCAGCCGCCAAGCTAAAAAACCAGCAGATAGCATCGCTCTCGTTGACGGTGAGCAAAGCGTGTTTGTCGCAGCGCGCATGTTGAATAACACCCGTGTTGATATCTGGCAAGGACAAGTCAAGCAACTGGTCGATGAGCTCAACAACGAGCTTCCCGCAAATATCAAAGTGCAATGGTTATTTGAGCAAAACAGTTACACCAGTGACCGGCTTGGCGGACTCGTTATCAACCTAATACAAGGGTTTGTGATTATTCTCACAGTCTTACTGCTGACCTTGGGCTTAAGAAACGCGATTATCGTTGCCCTATCACTTCCCTTAACCGCCCTGTTTACCTTAGCCTGCATGAAGTATATCGGCCTACCCATTCATCAAATGTCGGTCACAGGTCTAGTCGTCGCCCTTGGGATCATGGTGGACAATGCCATTGTAATTGTTGATGCCATTTCCCAGCGCCGCCAACAGGGTATGAGTCGCTTAAACGCTGTGACTGAGACCTTACATCACCTGTGGTTGCCTTTGGCGGGCTCAACGATTACCACTATTCTAGCCTTTGCGCCGATCGTATTAATGCCAGGCGCAGCCGGAGAATTTGTGAGTGGCATCGCTATATCGGTAATGTTTGCACTCTTTGGCTCCTATGTAATATCCCATACTTTGATCGCTGGTCTTGCGGGACGCTTTAGCCTCGAAGGTAAACATCCTGTCTGGTATCAGCATGGTATCAATGTGCCTTTAGTAAGCGGTTACTTTCAAGCAAGCCTAAGATTTGCGCTCAATCGCCCACTACTGAGCGCTACGCTTATCGGGATAATACCGCTGTTAGGTTTTTACGCTTCAGGCAAGATGACTGAGCAGTTTTTCCCGCCATCGGATCGGGATATGTTCCAAATTGAGCTGTATCTCGCCCCCCATGTCAGCCTCGAAAACACCTTAAACCAAGTGCTATTGATGGATAAGCAGTTGCATCAAATCGAGGGTATCAGCCAAGTCGATTGGGTTGTGGGTGGCAATACCCCTTCGTTTTATTACAACTTAACTCAGCGCCAACAGGGGGCCACTAACTATGCCCAAGCTATGGTGAAAGCCAGCGACTTTGAGCGCGCCAACGCCCTTATCCCAGAGTTGCAGCAAAGCTTGGATAAAGACTTTCCAGAAGCGCAGGTGCTGGTGCGTAAACTGGAGCAAGGCCCGCCCTTTAATGCCCCGGTCGAGTTGATGATTTTTGGCCCTAATCTGGAAACCTTACGCTCACTCGGCGATGAAGTGCGCAATATCTTAGCCGCCACGCCCGATGTGCTTCATACCCGCGCGACGTTGAGCGCCGGCGCTCCTAAGGTGTGGTTACAAGTGAATGAAGATGCGAGCTTAATCAGCGGATTAAGCCTTACGGATATTGCTAGACAAGTCCAAATGTCTACAACTGGAGTGATTGGCGGCAGCGTGTTAGAACAAACCGAGTCACTTCCTATACGCGTGCGTCTAGGTGAGAGTAGCCGCGAGCAGGCGAGCCGTATTGCGGAAATCCAGCTCATGACCCCTTCGGGCACTGCCGTTCCGTTATCTGCACTGTCCCACAACGAGGTGCAAGTCAGTCGCGGGGCGATCCCTAGGCGTAATGGTCAACGCGTCAACACGATCGAAGCCTATATCGTCAGCGGGGTATTACCTGCCCAAGTTTTAAATGATGTAAAAGATAAAGTGGCCGCAATCAAACTACCGGCAGGTTATCGGATTGAAATTGGCGGCGAAAGCGCTAAACGCAATGAAGCGGTAGGTAATCTACTGTCTAATATCATTTTAGTGGTTACCTTATTGCTGGCCACAGTTGTCTTGTCCTTTAACTCCTTTAGGCTAACAGCGATTATTTTACTGAGCGCATTACAGTCGGCGGGGCTTGGGCTACTTGCGGTCTATGTTTTTGGTTATCCCTTTGGCTTCCCTGTGATCATCGCGCTACTCGGCCTAATGGGGCTTGCGATCAACGCGGCGATTGTGATTTTGGCTGAGCTGGAAGATACACCAAATGGCAGAGCGGGAGATAAAGCTGTAATTATCAATATTGTCAGCGGCTGTGTTCGGCATGTCAGCTCAACCACAATCACGACGGTGGGGGGATTTATTCCGCTGATTATTGCAGGTGGCGGATTTTGGCCGCCCTTTGCCATCGCTATCGCGGGAGGCACCTTGCTAACAACCTTACTATCACTCGTTTGGGTGCCAACCATGTATCTACTACTAATGAAAAACCGCAATAGGTTAGATACATCGCCGTTGTCGCCTCAAATAGCATCATGAACCAGATATTGATACAACTTATCTTTAAGGTGAAGCCGTTCTAATTTTAAGGCCACAAAGTGCTCATCATTGGTGGGCACTTTGGTTAACTCTAGAGCGCGAATTTTATGGTCTAACTCATGGTAACGCTGCGCCATGGTCGCGAAAATTGCATTGTTTTTTTTAAGATGATGAATATGGTCAGCAAAATCTGGAAACTCATAAATTAACGCATGATTTTCACCCAACATAATGTCACTCCTTGTCGTCTTGTATTGGTTCGATTGCGATAAGCCATGGGAAGTATCCATTTACCCCAAAACTTATCACTCTAGACCGCATTCCCTATCGCAAAGTGCTATATTCCTATCCGCTAAAATAAAGCAAGGTTATCGTGGTAGGAATTGGCAATATGTCAGCGAACTATCTATAAATAATAGAAAATCTTAGACCCATATCAAGACCATGACGTAAAAGTTAGGTTACATTAGCGTTAACCTTTACCCTATAGGATCGCAGAATGAACTATAAAAATTGGCCTATTGCAAAACAGATCGGTGCTCTCGCGTTTGCCCTTACCCTTATTATTTTCTGTATACTCAGTACTCTTTCCTATAAATCCGCTTCAAATGTGCTCGAGGACAAAGGCATTAGTGCCATGAAAGCCGAAATGCACGCTGTATCCGATATGCTTGAGCTTCAATACGATAGCTTGTTGCAACTAGCAAGACGCAATGCCGATGTATTTAAAGAAATGTATCCTGGTCAATTCAGTATCTTGGATAAAACGGTCAATGTACTTGGCGTAAACACGCCAGCATTGTTACATGAAAAAGAACAAATCAACTCTTCAAAGAGTAAAGTTGACCGTTTTGCTAACCTCACAGGTGGCACAGCTACGGTCTTTGCTCTCGCTGGAGATGATTTTGTTCGTATTGCAACCTCCCTTAAAAAACCCGATGGCAGCCGCGCCTTAGGTACCTTTTTAGGTAAAACCCATCCAGGTTATCCGACCTTAATCAAGGGCGAGGTTTATGAAGGTTACGCCAAACTTTTTGGTAAAGACTACATGACCGTCTATCGACCCATTAAGGATCTCCAAGGAAAAGTGATTGGGATCTTATATATCGGTTTTGAAATCACGCAATCCTTAACTCAATTACAAGATGCGGTGAATAAAATCACTCTAAATAGCTGATCCGAATACTGCTACATTTTCGCCGTGCCATGCCCACTGCCAGGAAATGGGGAAACGGTTCCCATAAAATGCCATACCATGCCAAGCAGTTCCCGTATGTTCCTGCAAGCGTGATTGCGGGTTACCGTTTCATGCAGTGCGAGCCATAAGCGTTCTATCTTGTTGACCCACGGCGAGTATACCGGCTGAAATAGTAATCTGAATTTGGGATTATGCTTGAGCCAAGCTACGGTCTTACGGCTCTTATGAATAATGTAATTGTCCAGGATGAGCGTGATGGTTTTGGCTTTGCGGTAATGACGCTTAAGCTTCTCCAACATGGCAATAAACAGCTCTGACGCTTTGCTATCGCGGCTTACATAAAGCACTTTCCCGGTGCTGGCATGCAGGGCTCCAGCTATGTAATGCTTACGGTTGTTGCCTGGGGTGACAACGCGTTTTTGTTGTCCTTTTGGCATCCAATCTGCCCCGATTTTTGGGTTCAAGTCGATGTCTACTTCATCTTCATAGAAAACCGGATGCTCGACGCAACACTGCTCAAGTGCCTGATTTATCGCGGCCATTTTCTCCTCTTTGTGTGGGTCTTTGATACGCAATGTCGGAGCCGAGCGGCGCCAGACCATTCCTGCTTTGGGTAGTAATCGGCGGACGGTAGATGCAGCGATGTTGAGCTTAAGCTGTGCATTAATCACCATGGCAAGCAGTTCACTGCTCCAGCGGCTACGTTGGTAACCAAAGTCCTGTGGGCATAGCTGAATAAGCAAAGATAGACAGAGCAATATGGGGTCTATGGGCAAGCTTGCCGGCCGTCCCAGCGGCAGAGATTTAAGCCCATCAACGCCGCTTTCGGTATACCAGCCTAACCAACGACCAATACTGGAGCGTGCTGCACCAGTAGCATGATGAACGTCAGTAATCGACAGCCCTTGATGCAGCATCAGCATAGCGATAAGACGTCGAGCGAAGTGTTTATCCTTGGTTTTATGGATCAATTTCTGCAGTTGTTTGCGCTCTGCGCGACAAAGTGGTGGTAAGATCGCCATTCTCAGTCCTCGGCGAGTGGTGGGTTTGTTTGGCGATAGATCAGATCGCTCAAACAGGACTGAGTTCCCTTCCTTTGATCTACTATTTGGAACAGCTATTTAGAAGAAACTGGCCATTTCCTCTTAATGCGTAAGATAGACAACGTTCTCGTCGCTCATCCCAAATTTAATACTGGCGAACCTGTGACAGAGTCTATGCTTGATGGCTTAACCCTCAGCCAAGCCACCCAAGATCAAGCTGAATGGCGTTATAGCAACAGCAAAAACCAACCGATGTTTGCTTACAGTCAAAGTGTTAGCGGTTGGAACTGGATGCTGATTGGTCAAGTTAACGCAAATGAATTAAATGAAGAAAGCCTTCTCTTATTGACGATTAATGCCATTGTGGCCGTCTCAGGCATAGTGTTAATTACCGTACTACTGTCCTTAGTGCTACTGCGCTCACTCAAGCCTTTGCACACACTCCAACACCATATGGAAATCTTAGGTTCAGGAGACTTTAGTCACCACCTCCCCGCATCAGCTTTAGATAGTCAAAACGAAGTCGATAAGATCACCACAAGTGTTTCCACTATGTCATCGGAACTGCGTCAATTAATCAGTGCCTTGCAAGCGTCGGTGCAGAGTATTGAACAGCAGGCATCAAAAGCGCAGCGTATTGCCAAACAAAATGGCGAAGAAGCTCAAGCGTTGATGCAACAAACGGATCAAATTGCTACAGCAATTGAGGAAATGTCCACTTCAATCCGCGATGTAGCAAATCACGCTCAAGAGGGTGCAACTCAAAGCCAACAGGTCGATATCGCCGCGAAAGAAGGTCAACAGCAACAAGTACGCTTAGTACAAGACCTACTTAAATTAAGCCAACAACTTAGTCAAAGTCACCAAGCCGTAGAGAAAGTTAGCCAAGAAAGTGAAGCGATCAGCAAAGTTACAGAAGTGATTAACAGTATTGCCGAGCAAACCAACCTACTTGCTCTCAACGCAGCCATTGAAGCGGCAAGAGCTGGTGAACAAGGGCGTGGTTTTGCCGTGGTCGCAGATGAAGTTCGAACTTTAGCTCAACGGACGCAATCATCGATTTTGGAAATTGGTCAAACAATCGATAAGCTTCAAAGCCAAGTTAAAACGACAACAAACCAAATGTCGCAAAGCCATCAACTGGGTATTGCATCGGCAAATCAAGGGGAAGAAACAGGCAAACAACTTGAGGAAATTACCCGCAGGATTGGAGAACTTGCGATTAGCTCGCGCAATATTGCTTCTGCGACTGAGCAACAAAGCAGTGTTGCCCAAGAGATCACCCATAATCTGCATCAAATTAGTGAGCTTGCCAATGAAGGAGAGCATAGAGCGGCTGAAACAGTAAACTCAGCAAATGAGTTATCTTCCCTCGCCGTCGCGCTTAAGCAGCAAATTAGCCAGTTTAAGGCTTAACCAATACAGCTAAAATTAAGCCCCACGCTTTCATGCCGCCCAACAGGGCGGTATTTTTTATCACTTTATCAAAGCTTAGTTGATGTATTGAGGCAAGATGTTGTTCGCTCTAGCCATTTCGACCTCGTAAAACGCGCAGCAATGTGCCGTTACTCTCCTCACACAGCAAGTGACAAATAGCGAACGAGCCAGACGCCTGTTTGGACAATGTTTGACTAGCGTTTCTGCGGCATTCTCGTTCGTTTAGGTAACATCAAAATCCGACATTACCTTGCATCCCTCCAACCGCTGATCACCTAACACATCAGCACGCAATGGAAACTTTGCCTCTCATGTTATTACGATTGATTTAACCATTTTCAACGGCACAGACTTATCCCTTGCTATCGATAATTTCAGTCATAATCTTTCCTCCTTAAACAGGCTTATTGTCTATGCATGCGAATAAGCAGCGTGTTTAGGATTAGCGTACTGGTATTTTTTATTCCAATAAAAAACCCTGCAGATGCAGGGTTTTAGATGATTTACGCTGTTGGAGTTTAGCGATTACTCAGCGTCATCGCTTGAGCGGTCCATATTCTCAGTGTTTTCAAGCCACAGGGCGTTGATCACACCAAAAGAACAGGCTAACAAAACCCCTAATATCCACGTGAAATACCACATAGTAGATGCTCCTTAATTCTAATAGAGTGAGGCTTTGTTATCTTCAATATGTTTGCGGTTTAAACGACCAAACATCTTGAAGTAAGTCCATACAGTGTAACTTAACACGATTGGAACGAAGATAATCGCCGCCCAAGTCATCACAGTTAATGTCATTTCACTCGCAGTCGCATCCCACATGGTTAAGCTCACGTTAGGATCTAATGAAGATGGCATAACGAATGGGAACATTGCTGCACCACAAGTTAAGATCACCATCGCCACAGTCAGCGAGCTAAATAAGAATGCGAAACCTGAACGATTTAAGCGACTCACCACAATCACTAACAGTGGTAATGCCACACCTAATACTGGGAACAGCATAGTAATAGGATACTTATCGTAGTTAGCTAACCAAGCACCAGACTCAACGGCTACGGTTTTCAGCGTTGGGTTTGACAATGCATGGTGGTCAAGGGTTGAAGTGATAACATAACCATCAATACCATTGGCTAACCACACACCCGCAGCGGCAAATAATACTGCCACTAACAGTGCACATAGCTGAGTCGCATTCGCGGCACGTACACGCAGCTCACCGTCGGTCTTCATTTGCAGCCAAGCAGCGCCTTGCATCATAAACATGCTCACGCTCACTAAGCCCGCCAGTAAACCGAATGGGTTCAACAGGCCAAATAAACCACCGTGATAAGTCGCACGCAGGAACTCATCGAAATTGAATGGTACACCTTGGAGTAAGTTACCGAAGGCCACACCGATGATCAGCGGTGGAATAAAGCCACCACAGAACAACGCCCAGTCCCACGATTTACGCCATTTTGGATTTTCAATCTTAGAGCGATAGTCAAATCCAACTGGACGGGTATACAAGGCAAACAGCACTAACATCATGGCCACATAGAAGCCAGAGAAAGATACTGCATATACCATAGGCCATGCCGCAAATAAGGCACCACCTGCGGTGATTAACCATACTTGGTTACCATCCCAATGGGGGGCAATAGTGTTGACCATAATACGGCGCTCAGTATCGTCTTTACCGATAATCGGTAATAGTGCACCCACGCCCATGTCAAAACCGTCAGTGACCGCAAATCCGATGAACAGTACGCCGATCAGAGCCCACCAGATAACTCTCAATATTTCATAATCAAACATAATGAAATCCTCTGCTTAGGCTTCTAGTTTCTCGAAGTGATAACGACCAGTCTTTAAGCTGCTAGGGCCAAGACGGGCAAACTTAAGCATCAAGAATATCTCGATCACCAGCAGCACAGTGTAGAACAGTGAAATCGAAATAATACTGAACCACAGATCCCCAGTCGTTAGACTCGAGGCAGACATAAAGGTCGGCAGAACCTCAGAGATGGTCCAAGGTTGACGGCCATATTCAGCCACAAACCAACCACACTCGATAGCAATCCAAGGTAATGGCAAGCTAAAGAGCGCCGCTTTAAGAACCCATTTCTTCTCTTCGATTTGATGACGTGTGCTTTGCCAGAAGGCCGCAGCGAACACAATCAACATCACAAAGCCTAAGCCAACCATCACACGGAAGCTCCAGAAAATCGGTGCCACGTTCGGGATAGAATCCTTTGCAGCCGCTTTGATTTGCTCTTCTGTCGCATCAACTACGTTGTCGGTGTAACGTTTCAGCAGTAAGCCGTAACCTAAGTCAACTTTAGCCGCTTCGAACGCTTCACGTAATTCTGGAGACTTATCACCAGCGCGCAGTTTCACCAGCATCTCATAGGCTTTCATACCGTTGCGAATACGCACTTCGTGTTCTGCCACTAAGTCACGTAAACCAGTCACTTCTTCATCTAAAGAACGTGTTGCCACGATACCCATAGCGTAAGGGATCTTAACCGCGAAATCGGTGTGCATGGTTTCTTGATTTGGGAAACCAACTGCAGTAAAGGCCGCTGGAGCTGGCTCTGTATGCCACTCAGCTTCAATTGCCGCTAACTTAACGCGCTGCGCTTCACCCACTTTATAACCTGATTCGTCACCCAAAACGATAACAGACAGGATAGATGCCATACCAAAGCTGGCGGCAATCGCAAATGAACGACGGGCAAAAGGTAAGTCACGTTTCTTCAGAATGTAGTAAGAGCTGATCGCTAATACGAACATTGCACCTGTTACATAGCCAGAAGCCACAGTGTGAACAAACTTCACCTGTGCAACAGGGTTGAAGATAACATCAGCAAAGCTGGTCATTTCCATACGCATGGTTTCGTAATTGAACACGCTACCCACAGGGTTTTGCATCCAACCGTTTGCTACCAGAATCCACAGAGCGGAGAAGTTGGAACCAAAAGCCACCAACCAAGTTGTCGCTAAATGTTGACGTTTTGAGAAACGATCCCAACCGAAGAAGAACATACCTACGAAGGTCGATTCTAAGAAGAATGCCATTAAACCTTCGATGGCCAGCGGTGCACCAAAGATGTCACCTACATAGTGTGAATAGTAAGACCAGTTAGTACCAAACTGGAATTCCATTGCTAAACCTGTTGATACACCCAAGGCAAAGTTGATACCAAACAACTTACCCCAGAACTTAGTCATATCTTTATAAATTTGTTTATCAGTCATCACATAGAGTGATTCCATGATAGCCAGCAAAAATGCCAACCCCAAGGTTAAGGGAACAAACAGGAAGTGATACATGGCTGTCAGCGCAAACTGTAGCCGCGATAGCTCAACAACCTCTTCAACAATCATCGGTGACTCCTTACGTGGTGCGTCCAATTGCTACGACAACATGAGCCATTCATAGCAAGTGCCTTTGTAGGATAGTGAGTTTTCATTTTGTGTTTATAGCTGAAGCCAGTATAAACCGTTAAATATCATCTTTTTCATTACATCGAGGCAGCAAGGCCTAAAAATCCCCTTTTTCCTTGCATACTGAGACCCTAGTCACACTATCGCTCGGCTTTGAGACTTCCACCTCACCACCCAATCCTACAAATGATCCCATCGATATAAATATCAGATAGTTAAGATATTTAATCGCTTTCATTTGTGAGTATTTTATACCACCCGCCTTTGATTCAAATCAATCAAACTCAGGGGTTTAGATGGGTTTTGCGGCAGGGCACACACTTCACTTTGACACCCTGTTGACAGGAAAGCAAATATGAAGTAGAGAACAAGATTGAAAGAATTAAAAAATAAACTTTTAAGCACTTTAAAACAAATTCATACCATAACCAGTAAAAACAACAAAAAACAAATAAAAAACAACATTAACACTAATAAAACAATAATCATAAAAAATGAAAATATGCAAAATAAACCAATATAAACAATAATTTGAAAAGATAAAAAAGCTTAACCCAAAAATAAACCAACTAACATTAATTAGTTTTTTTAATGATTAATTGTATTTTTTCTCGTTTGAGAGTGACGATGGGATTGGTTAATATATCTCCTGTGTTAAGGAGACGGTTTGGTACGACTGGTGAAGTGTCCCAGACAAGCCCAACTCCGCGCACATAGGTCTAACTTTGGTGTGGAGAAAGAGATATGACAAACTTATTTGAACGTCTGGTTAACAGCTATAAGCGTGTTTTTGTTGAACTTTATACAGCGCATGAGCTGTAATCGTTCACCGCTTACTCTGAAATAATACTGATTTGATTTGAAGTTTTGTTAGCGCAAAACGAGCCCCCTTCTCGATGAGTTGGGGGCTTTTTATTTTTATTGTCCGCAGATGGCTGGCATTAAAGCAGTTAAAAAATGGCAATAAGGTTTTGTTTCACTTGTGTGAACTACTTATTAAGAGGTATTTAGCTGATTAAGTCGGTATTTTTCAAATTGACTGCATTAGAATAAACGCATGCAAAGCTAACATATTAAAATATATTATTTTTTTAAAAGATGCGTTTTATATATAAAAAAGGAGCGAAAATTTTCGCTCCTTTTTAGTCACTTAAGTGATAGTTTTATCAATAAAAACCTTAGCCTAAGTTGACTCGCGCATTGCGGAACATCCGCATCCATGGGCTGTCTTCACCCCAGTTATCTGGGTGCCACGAGTTCGCAACCGTTCTAAATACACGCTCAGGGTGTGGCATCATCAAGGTCACACGGCCATCAGTAGTACAGATACCGGTTAACCCGTTTGGCGAACCGTTCGGGTTTTGTGGGTATTGAGTCGCGATCTCGCCTTTACCATTCACAAAACGCAGCGCAATGGTGCCTGATGCTTCGGCTAACGCTAAGGCTTGAGCGCTGGCAAATTCTGCATGACCTTCACCGTGGGACACAGCGATTGGCATGCGTGAACCCGCCATACCTTGGAAGAACAATGACGGACTTTGTTGTACTTCAACCAAGCTGAAACGTGCTTCAAAACGCTCTGAACGGTTACGCACAAAACGTGGCCAATGCTCGCTACCAGGAATAATTTCCTTCAGATTTGACAGCATTTGACAGCCGTTACACACGCCGAGCGCAAAGCTTGAGTCACGTTCAAAGAAACGTGAAAACTCATCGCGAGCACGCTCGTTAAACAGAATCGACTTAGCCCAACCTTCACCGGCACCTAATACGTCACCGTAGGAGAAGCCACCACAGGCCACCAGACCTTGGAACTCTTCGAGGCTAATGCGGCCTGACAGAATGTCAGACATATGCACGTCGCGGCTTTCAAACCCTGCGCGATCAAACGCAGCAGCCATTTCGACATGGGAGTTTACGCCCTGCTCACGCAGGATTGCCATTTTAGGTGCAGCACCTTTAAGGATATAAGGCGCAGCAACGTCTTCACTTGGGTCAAAGCTTAACTTAACCGTTAAACCTAAGTCAGTTTCATCCTGCTTAAGCTTAAATTCTTCTAATGCACAGGCTGGGTTATCACGCAGTGCTTGCATACGGTAAGTGGTTTCTGACCACACAGTGCGCAGTGCAACACGGGTTTCACTGAACACTTCACGCTCACCCTCTTTAATGGTGATGCGTTGATCATCGGCTAATGTGCCGATCACATGGCAAGGAACGCCTGCGATAGCAAACTGAGCGGCGATTTTGGCAGCGTTATCGCGGCTCACTTGCAGCACAGCGCCGAGCTCTTCATTAAAGAGTATTTCTAAATCAGTGCCCTGTAGATCTTCTATATCAATGTCTAAGCCAGTGTTACCCGCAAAGGCCATTTCCACCAAGGTCGTGAATAAACCACCGTCGCTACGATCGTGGTAAGCAATCACTAACTTATTAGCCACTAGCTTTTGCATGGTTTCGAAGAAACCACGTAACAGTGCAGCATCGTCTAAGTCTGGCGCGATATCGCCTAACTCACCGTAAACCTGTGCTAAACAAGAACCACCTAAACGATTTTTACCAGCGCCTAAGTCAACTAGCAATAAAGAGGTTTCACCTTTATCGCTGCGCAGCTCTGGCGTCACGGTGTTACGAATATCCTGCACCACACCAAAGGCCGTGATAACCAATGACATTGGTGATGTCACGGTTTTATTCACACCATCTTGCTGCCATGCGGTTTTCATCGACATGGAGTCTTTACCGACAGGAATGGTCAGGCTAAGTTCTGGACACAGCTCTTCACCGACGGCCTTAACCGCTTCATAAAGACCCGCATCTTCGCCAGGGTGACCTGCGGCCGACATCCAGTTAGCCGACAGTTTGATACGTTTGAACGAACCAATATCCGCACCCGCGATGTTCATAATCGATTCGGCCACCGCCATACGGGCAGAGGCGCCAAAATCGAGCAGTGCCAGCGGCGTACGTTCACCCAGTGACATGGCTTCACCGGCGTAGGTATCAAAGCTTGCCGCAGTTACCGCGCAATCTGCAACGGGTACTTGCCATGGGCCAACCATTTGGTCACGGTTCACTAGACCCGTTACCGTGCGATCGCCAATGGTGATAAGGAAGGTTTTGTCAGCGACAGTCGGTAAGCTCAATACACGCTTAACCGCATCTTTAACATCAATGTTGTCTTGTTTAAGCGCTGGTGATACCGCTTTGGCAGATACCACATCGCGGCTCATCTTAGGCGCTTTACCTAATAACACTTCGAGTGGTAAATCGATGGGATTATTATCAAAATGGCTATCGGCTAGGGTTAAATGTTTCTCTTGTGTCGCCTCACCCACTACCGCAAACGGCGCGCGCTCACGCTCACAAATTGCCGTAAATAACGGTAAGTCTGCCGCGGCAACTGATAATACATAACGTTCCTGCGATTCGTTACACCAGATCTCCAGCGGGCTCATGCCCGGCTCGTCCGATGGCACGTTGCGCAGATTGAAGATACCACCACGGCCGCCATCATTCACTAACTCAGGGAAAGCGTTAGATAAACCACCCGCGCCCACATCGTGGATAAATTGGATTGGGTTTTTATCGCCTAACTGCCAGCAGCGGTCGATCACTTCCTGACAGCGGCGTTCCATTTCTGGGTTTTCACGCTGTACTGATGCAAAGTCTAAATCTTCGCTCGATTGACCTGACGCCATCGAAGAAGCCGCGCCGCCGCCAAGACCGATGTTCATCGCAGGGCCACCGAGTACGATCAGCTTAGCACCGACGGTGATTTCGCCTTTTTGTACATGCTCTTCGCGAATATTACCTAAACCACCCGCTAACATAATAGGCTTATGATAACCACGCACTTCTACGCCATTGTGGCTAGAGACTTCTTGCTCATAGGTACGGAAGTAACCTAACAGGGCTGGACGACCAAACTCGTTGTTAAACGCGGCGCCGCCTAATGGGCCTTCGGTCATAATATCCAGAGCGCTAACGATGCGATCCGGCTTACCATAATTACCTTCCCAGGGTTGAACAAAACCTGGGATTTTTAAATTCGATACGCTAAAGCCAGTTAAACCCGCTTTAGGTTTAGAGCCACGACCGGTTGCACCTTCATCGCGGATCTCACCACCTGAACCCGTCGCCGCACCAGGGTATGGACTGATTGCCGTAGGATGGTTGTGGGTTTCCACTTTCATCAGTACGTGCATTGGTTCAGTGTGATAGCTATAAACACCGTTTGGATCGGGGAAGAAACGTCCCGCAACCGAACCTTCCATCACAGCAGCATTATCTTTATAGGCAGATAACACGTGGTCGGGTGTGGTTTCAAAGGTATTTTTAATCATTTTGAACAGAGACTTAGGCTGCGCCTCACCATCAATTGTCCAATCTGCGTTAAAAATCTTGTGACGGCAGTGCTCAGAGTTAGCCTGAGCAAACATCATCAGTTCGATATCATTTGGATTGCGGTTCAAACGGACAAAGTTTTCGACTAAATAATCGATTTCATCTTCAGCAAGCGCCAGACCCATTTCGACGTTGGCCACTTCAAGGGCTCGGCGACCTTCAGCCAACACGTTCACACTCTTGAAAGGCGCCGGTTCAGTGCGTTTAAACAGCACATCGGCCTTTGCAAAATCGTCCAGAACCACTTCAACCATACGGTCGTGCAATAACCCTTTAAGGGTTTGTTGCTGCTCGGCAGTCAAAGTGTCTGACTCCACATAATAGGCAACACCACGTTCCAAACGCTTTACCTTACCTAGACCACAATTGTGGGCGATATCAGTAGCTTTTGAAGACCATGGGGAAATTGTGCCGGGGCGGGGAGTAACAAACAGGAGTGAACCTTGGGGGGTATGGGCTTCGATAGCAGGTCCATAGGTGAGAATTTTTTCAAGTTGCTTGCGCTCATTGGTCTCAAGCAACTCGCTCAAATCCGCTAAATGAACATACTCAGCATAGATTTGGCGTACCGGAAGCGCAGCGTTTACGCAGGCCTCCATTAGCTTTTGCACTCTAAACGTCGAGAGTGCTGGGGCTCCGCGGATGATCTCCATCACGTCAATTCACCTTATATTTATAATTGCAGGGGTCAGAGATGGCGCTATTATAGGGAAATGTCTGTCACAAATCACCTGTGACCTTACGCAAAACAGTGTTTCCTATAAGATAAAAAGCAAACCTTTTTTCTTGGTTCGCACCCCATTCGATACGATTTTTTTACGTAATCGGTGACAAACGGATATAATCACAGCAACGTCAGCTAGTTTATCTTAGTTACCTCACTGACCTTCTACTATTCATCTTTTTGATTTTATTTAATAAAGTGTACTTAATGGCTCGATTTCTGTTCTTGACTATCTTGGGTTTCTTACTGACTGCCTGTCAGCAAGTTACCGTGGAAGAAACAGAATACGTCCCCCATAAACTCACCGAATTAAGAGTCGGCACGCTCTATGGCCCACAAATTTATATGACCTCGGGCCAAGGCAACAGCGGTTTCGATTATGATATGGCCGTGCTCTTTGCCGAATACCTCGATGTTCCCTTAAAAATGGTGCCCTATACCAGTCGTGTAGAGCTCTATGAAGCACTGAAAAAAAACGAGATAGATATCATCGCCGCAGGGATGACAGAAACCCCAACACGGCGCGAGCAATTCCGTTTAGGCCCGCCACTTTATCGGGTTAATCAAGTATTGGTTTACCGTGAAGGTATGCCTACCCCAAAAGATATTACTGATTTAAAAGGTAAAATTACTGTTATTGCCGACTCAGCATTTGTCGAAACCTTGACTCAATTGCAGAAACGCCATCCGACGCTGGTATGGGATCAAGTGACAGATAAAGACAGCGAAGAACTGCTGGCAATGATCGCCAATAAAGAAATTGACTACACCATAGCCGACTCCAGTAGCGTACAAATAAACCGCCGCTACTTACCCGATCTCCGCGCTGGATTAGTACTTGAAGAGAAGCTCGATGTAGTCTGGTTATTACCCGCCAATCATAGCGATGGTTTGATGAGTCAACTGCTAGCATTTTGGCACCAAGAGAAATTAGCTGGCACACTCGATCATCTAAACGAAAAATATTTTGGCCATGTTAAACGTTTCGATTATATCGACACCCGCGCCTTCCTACGCGCCATCGAAACTGTGTTACCACGCTACCGCCAGTTATTTGAAACCCACGCCGGTGACTTAGATTGGCGAAAATTAGCAGCAACCAGTTATCAAGAGTCCCATTGGAATCCCAATGCCCGCTCACCGACTGGCGTGCGCGGTATGATGATGTTGACACAACCGACCGCCAAAGAAATTGGCATCACCAACCGACTCGATGCGGAAGAAAGTATCCGCGGCGGCGCCGCCTATTTACGGGATATGATCAACCGTTTACCCGAGTCGATTCCCGAGAGTCAACGCATGTGGTTTGCACTGGCATCTTACAATATCGGTTATGCCCATGTGGAAGACGCCCGTAAACTTGCTGAATCTATGGAGTTAAATCCCAACGCGTGGCGAGATCTTAAAAAGGTGTTACCACTGCTGCAAAAGCGCAAATACTACCAAAAGACCCGCTACGGTTATGCCCGCGGTAGTGAAGCCGTGCATTATGTGGATAGCATTCGTCGCTACTACGACACCTTAGTCTGGGTCGATAATCAGTCTCAACAGCAAAATAGTGATGACGTCGAACCCAGCGATCTCGCTTCAGAAGATACACCCGCACCAGTATCTGGCACCTTAAGCCCTGATAAGCCAAAGTAGCCCAACAAATATCTGCCAAATAGTTTGAGTTACGCCACAGTGTTGAAACGCCAACAGAATAAGCCTTAGCTTTTAATCTTAGATTAAGTGAATACACGCTAAAGTGAAGCCACTTTGAGGTAAAAATGCTGCTTTATAGAGCAGATGCATCCTGGGGGGATTGCCGCATGAGATCTCTACTGATACTGTCGTAATGACAAATAAAGACAAAAATGATTGCCGCGTTAACCATTGTCTCTCAACCAAAATGGTAACCCAAGCAAAGTAGCCTTAACTTAAACAATAACAAGATTGAAATGGGGTCTATATGAGAAGAAAAACCATCAATAACAATGCGTCTCGCCGTCGTACTTTACTTAAAATTCGCCATCGCCGAGTGCTGAATCGTCACAAACTGTTTTTTACCTTTCTGCAAGCGCAAGACTAAATCAAAACAATAACTCAATTTAGTCCTTAAGAAATCCTCTCCTGCTGCGCCTTTTGAGCCTGTTTTAAAGCCTTCTTTTCCTCCCGACGACGTTTAAAAAAGCGGCTCAATTGGTCGGCACAATCCTGCGCTAACACGCCAGATGTTACCTCAACTTGATGATTAAAAACGGGATGTTGCAAGAGATTAAGCACTGTGCCCGCGGCGCCAGTTTTTTCATCCCGAGCCCCAAATACTACTCTAGCAATACGGCTATGCACCATAGCGCCTGCACACATGGCACAAGGCTCGAGGGTCACATATAAGGTCGCATCAAGGAGCCGATAGTTTTCAACGGTTTGCCCAGCGGCGCGCAAACAGAGGATCTCAGCATGGGCACAAGGATCATGCTGACTGATAGACAAGTTATACCCAGCCGCAATTTGCTGGCCATCCTTCACTAACACCGCCCCCACTGGCACCTCGCCTTCAGCCTCGGCCTTCTCGGCCATGGCCATCGCGATCCGCATCCAATGTTCATCTTGTTGATTTGTATCCACTCACGTACTCAATTTATCAAGCTTAAATAATGACAGATTATATCAGCAATATATTGATAATTCATGGCGATAGCTAATCTGATGCACAAAACTATCGCCATACTATACTTGACCTAACATCCTGAACTGATACGAATATTCAAATGACTCGATACATTTGGCAGTTCTTCATTCTTATGATTAGTATGAGCTTTTCGTTCGCCATGCTATATGGCAAACCTCTCAAAGCTGAGATTAATTATTATGAGCTCAATCTTGAACTGCTACGCACTGTTATATGGTTATTTATGATGTTCTATATTGCCCATATCCGGCGTTGCAACCAAATCTACTTTTGGTTATTGACTGGTTGTGGCTGTTTATTTTTTGGAAACAATATGAATATCTTGGATGAGGTAGCCTCATTAGAAGATCATTACTATCAAGAAGTTGAAGATTTACTTTTTAACCTAGGAATAATATACGCTTGGTTCGGCTTATATAAATTGATCCAACAGCAGATAATCCGAACTCAAATACTTGATATTGCGGCGAATACAGACCCATTAACGGGACTATTAAATCGACGTAGCTTTAACCAAACATCGAATAAACCAACCAAGACTGAAGTCAATTCGTACTTAATGCTCGATATCGATTACTTTAAACAAATTAATGATACTTATGGTCATTCTGCTGGTGATGAAGTGCTTACTCAAGTCGCTGACTACATCAGGCAATGTTTACGAAAAGAAGACCGAGTTGCCCGTTGGGGTGGTGAAGAATTTCTAATTGAAATCAACAATTGTAATACCGACACGGCTAAGATCATCGCCGAAAAAATAAGAGCATTAATAGAAAAAACTTATTTTACGGTTGAAAAACATGTATTACAGCTCACCGTCAGTATTGGCATTGCACATGTCAGCGCTAACAATCAAAACCGAGATGAAGTCATCAATCTTGCGGATAAAGCATTATACCAAGCCAAACATCTGGGACGAAACCGCATAGTCAGCGCTGACGAGCTGGAATAATAAAAAAGGCGCTCTTGGCGCCTTTCGTTAATTCACATGTCATCAAGACAAGCAATTATTCCCATTCGATAGTCGCTGGTGGCTTACCTGAAATATCGTAAACTACGCGGGAAATACCGTCGATTTCATTGATGATGCGGTTTGATACGCGGCCAAGGAAATCATATGGCAGATGTGCCCAGTGCGCGGTCATAAAATCAATGGTTTCAACGGCACGCAGTGACACCACCCAATCGTATTTACGGCCATCGCCCATTACACCGACAGAGCGAACCGGTAAGAACACGGTAAAAGCTTGGCTGACTTTGTTATAAAGATCAGCCTTGTGCAGCTCTTCGATGAAAATCGCATCAGCGCGGCGCAGCAAATCACAGTATTCTTTCTTCACTTCGCCAAGTACTCGTACACCTAAGCCTGGGCCTGGGAACGGATGGCGATAAAGCATGTTGTATGGCAGACCTAACTCGAGACCAATCTTACGCACTTCATCTTTAAAGAGTTCACGCAGTGGCTCAACCAGACCTAGCTCCATATCATCTGGCAAACCGCCAACGTTATGGTGCGATTTGATCACGTGTGCTTTACCAGTTGCGCTACCTGCAGATTCAATCACGTCTGGATAGATAGTGCCTTGGGCTAACCATTTAGCGTTAACGCATTTCTTGGCTTCTTCGTCGAAAATTTCAACGAATACACGGCCGATGATTTTACGTTTCGCTTCTGGATCGGCTTCGCCTTTCAGCGCGTCAAGGAAGCGGTTTTCCGCATCCACATGGACAATATTGAGACCGAAGTGGTCGCCAAACATTTCCATCACTTGCTTGGCTTCGTTCAAACGCAGTAAGCCGTTATCAACGAATACGCAGGTCAGCTTCTTACCAATTGCGCGGTGCAGCAGCATGGCCACGACAGATGAATCCACACCGCCAGACAGACCTAAAATCACTTCATCGTCACCTACTTGCTTTTTTAAGCGTTCAATAGCGTCTTCGATGATTGAAGAAGGTTTCCAGTTGGCCGCACAACCACAGATATCTAAGGCAAAGTGCGACAGCATACGCATACCTTGACGGGTATGGGTTACTTCAGGGTGGAACTGCACACCGTAGAAACGTTTTTCCTCACAAGACATGGCCGCAAATGGACAAGTATCGGTTTTCGCTACGGCCACAAAGCCTTCAGGAATGGCCGACACTTTATCGCCATGGCTCATCCATACATCCAGCAGAGACATGCCATCGCTGCTAACGGCATCTTCAATACCTTTAAACAGGGCAGATTCGGCAAGCATTTCAATTTGGGCATAACCAAATTCACCTTCACCCACACCTTGGATCACTTTACCGCCAAGCTGTTCAGACATGGTTTGCATGCCATAGCAAATACCAAGAACAGGTACGCCAGCATTAAACACATATTCAGGTGCGCGGGGAGAGTTATCCGCAGTCACGCTTTCAGGGCCGCCCGCGAGGATAATGCCGTTCGGGGCAAACTCACGAATTTGGGCTTCTGTCACATCCCATGCCCATAACTCACAGTAAACACCAATTTCACGGATACGACGGGCAATCAGTTGGGTGTACTGAGATCCAAAATCGAGGATCAGTATCTTATGCTCATGAATATCGCTCATGGATAACCTTTATTTCATCTATTGTTTTAACTTAGCTCAAGACGAGAGGTGCAATCTTGAGGGCATACGGATCTTAATACCGGGGCGGCTAACTGCCGCCCCGGTATTACAAACGCTTAAGAACCTGAACGGTAGTTCGGCGCTTCTTTAGTGATAGTCACATCGTGCACGTGGGACTCGCCCATGCCCGCTGAAGTAACTTTCACAAACTGGGCTTTTTCATTCAGCTCTTGGATAGTGGCACAGCCTGTTAAACCCATGCATGAACGTAAACCACCCATATGCTGATGGATGATTTCCTTCAGCTTACCTTTGTAAGGTACACGGCCTTCAATGCCTTCTGGCACAAGCTTGTCAGCAGCATTGTCAGATTGGAAATAACGATCGGAAGAACCTTGAGACATGGCGCCTAAAGAACCCATACCGCGGTATGACTTATAGGCACGGCCTTGATAAAGCTCGGTTTCGCCCGGCGCTTCATCAGTACCTGCGAACATTGAGCCCGCCATAATGCATGATGCACCCGCCGCTAACGCTTTGGCTAAGTCGCCAGAGAAACGCACACCGCCGTCGGCGATAACAGGGATACCTAATCCTTTTACGGCTTCGGCCGCATCAGAAACCGCAGTAATTTGTGGCACGCCCACACCCGTCACGATACGTGTGGTACAGATAGAACCAGGGCCAATACCGACTTTAACTGCGTTAACGCCGGCTTCAACTAAGGCCAATGCGCCTTCCGCTGTCGCCACGTTACCACCGATAATTTGTAAATCTGGGTATTTAGCGCGGGTTTCACGGATACGTTGGAGTACGCCTTCAGAATGGCCATGGGAAGAGTCAATCAGTAGCACGTCGACACCGGCTTTCACCAGCGCATCGACACGCTCTTCGTTACCCGCACCCGCACCAACGGCTGCGCCCACACGTAAACGACCTAGCTCATCTTTACAGGCGTTAGGTTTACGCTCGGCTTTCTCGAAGTCTTTAACTGTGATTAAGCCTTTCAGCTTGAAGTTATCATCAACAACTAATACTTTTTCGATACGGTGAGAGTGCATTAATTTTTGCACTTCATCTAACTTAGTGCCTTCGGCAACCGTGACTAAACGCGCTTTAGGCGTCATCACTTCTTCTACGGTTTTGCTCCAGTCAGTCACGAAACGTACGTCACGGCCAGTGATAATACCGATCAGCTCATTGGCGTCGTTGACTACAGGATAACCCGCAAAACCATTCTTAGCGGTCAGCACTTTAAGATCGGCAAGTGTGGTTGAAGGCGTTACCGTTACAGGTTGTTGAACTACACCTGCTTCGTAAATTTTAACTTTACGAACTTCTTCGGCCTGCTTTTCTATGCTCATGTTTTTATGAATAAAACCTAAGCCACCTTCCTGTGCCATGGCGATAGCAAGACGCGCTTCGGTCACAGTGTCCATAGCGGCAGACACAAGCGGAATATTCAGTTCAATGGTATTGGTCAGGCGAGTTTTAAGAATGGCGGTATTTGGGAGTACAGTAGAATGCGCAGGAACAAGTAACACATCGTCAAAAGTTAGCGCTTCTTTAATTAAACGTAGCATAGGCAACATCTCCCCAGTTGAGTAGGATTTTAGAGGTGAAATATTGCGGCGGGATTATACCTTGCATCTAGGGAGCGGTAAATGGAAAATAGTGAAAAAATCCCATTTGCGCGAGAAAACACATGCAAGTCCCTAAAAATAATATTTATACCGTCTCACGCCTCAATGGTGAAGTCAGGCAAATTCTTGAGGGACAACTGGGTAAGATCTGGCTAAATGGGGAAATTTCCAACTTTTCAGCCCCCAGTTCAGGCCATTGGTATTTAACCCTTAAAGATCATTATTCACAAATTCGCTGCGCCATGTTTAAGGGACGCAACCAAAGCGTGAGCTTTAAACCTGTGAATGGCCAGCAGGTGATCGTAAAAGGTGCGATTAGTGTTTACGAGCCTAGGGGCGACTATCAATTATTGATTGAGTCAATGCTCCCCGCAGGAGACGGCTTACTGGCACAACAATTTGAAGCGTTGAAAATGAAGCTCGCCGCGCAGGGATTATTTGCCGCCGACACTAAACGCCAGCTTCCGAAAAATATTCAACGCATCGGGGTGATCACCTCCCCCACGGGCGCGGCGATCCGTGATGTCTTGCATGTGCTTGCCCGCCGTGACCCATCGATTGAAGTGATTATTTATCCGACACAAGTACAGGGTGAAAATGCGGATATGAATATCTGCCAAGCGATAAATATCGCCAATCAACGGCTTGAGGTGGATGTATTACTACTTACCCGCGGCGGTGGCTCGTTAGAAGATTTATGGTGTTTTAACAGCGAAGCGCTCGCCCATACCATTTATAACAGCGCACTGCCCATAGTGAGTGCCGTGGGCCATGAAGTCGATACCACAATAAGCGACTATGTCGCCGATGTGCGTGCCCCCACGCCCTCAGCAGGCGCAGAGCTGCTCTCACAGGACAGTGACAATAAAAGCCAACGTTTAGCCACAGTACTTGCCCGCCTTAAACAAAGCGCAAGCCACTATCAACTCAAGCAAGAGAGACGCTTAAGTTTGCTCGAGCACAGACTGCAACGCTTAGACCCTAAACGCACCTTACAGCAATTTGAGCAGCGTTTCGATGAGATGCAATTACGGCTCGAAGCCGCACTTTCTAACAAACTGCATGGCTTAAGTCGCCGTCAGCAGCAACTGGCAAGTCGCCTCGAGCAACAATCACCAAAACATAAACTCGCACTTGAGGCCAATCGTTTGAGCTATTTAGCAACGCGTTTGCGGGACGCAATGCAAGATACACTCAATCAAAGCGAGCAGCGAATTAAATATGCCGCCCATCAACTGGAAACTGTCAGTCCATTAGCCACCTTAAGTCGCGGCTATAGCATCACAACAGATGCAAATCATCAAGTAATAGAGAATGCAGCCCTGCTAAACGTTGGTGATAGTATGCATACCCGCCTATTGCACGGACAAGTCGTTTCTACCGTCACCGAGGTTATTCAAGGGGAATAATGCACAACTTGACTGATACCCAGTCAAACACCCCAATAATTCCACTCAATTGAACAAAAAAAAAAGGAACCCTAGGGTTCCTTTTCTATTGATTCACTTAAATAAATGACTCGGTTTTTCGTTTGAGTCTTATTTTGCCTTGCGGTCTTTAATATGACTCAAGGCACGTTTACGGCGACGCTCTTGGCTCATGGTCAGCTTTTCCACTTTGTTTTCAAACGGGTTATCACCCTCTTGGAAACGCAGTTGGATTGGCGTACCAACCACTTTTAATGAACGGCGGAAGTAGTTCATCATGTAGCGCTTGTAAGAATCCGGTAGCTTGCTGACTTGGTTACCGTGAATAACCACGATTGGCGGGTTATAACCACCGGCGTGGGCGTATTTCAGTTTCACGCGGCGACCGTTCACCAATGGTGGCTGATGGTCATCTTGCGACATTTGCATAATGCGGGTCAGCATTGAGGTGCTCACGCGGCGAGTCGCACTGTCGTAAGCTTCTTCAATCGACTCAAACAGATGGCCAACACCCGTGCCATGCAGCGCCGAAATAAAGTGAATACGGGCAAAGTCAATAAAGCCTAAACGACGGTCGAGTTCACTCTTAACACGGTCTTTAATGCCTTGGTCGATGCCATCCCACTTGTTAACGGCAATCACTAACGCACGGCCTGCGTTTAGGGCAAACCCTAATAGGCCAAGATCTTGTTCGGCAACGCCTTCACGGGCGTCGATGATAAGTAACACCACGTTAGCATCTTCAACCGCTTTCAAGGTTTTAATCACCGAGAACTTTTCAATCACTTCATGGACTTTACTGCGGCGACGTACACCAGCAGTATCGATAATCACGTATTCGCGACCATCGCGTTCCATCGGAATGTAAATACTGTCGCGAGTGGTGCCAGGTTCATCGTAAACCACCACACGCTCTTCACCTAAGATACGGTTGGTTAGAGTCGATTTACCCACGTTAGGTTTACCGATGATGGCGAGTTTGATCGGTAAGTCCTGCAGACGCTTTTGCTCAGCCTCAGCTTCTTCTTCAGTGTACTGACGCTCGTCAACTTCTTCCTCTTCGCCTTGGCGCTCAATGCCCATGGCTTCAGCGTAAGGAGTTAAGGCGTACTCAATCATATTGGTTACACCGCGGCCTTGGGCGGCAGCCATTTGATAGACTTCACCTAAACCCAAAGACCAAAATTCGGCGCAGGCCGAGTCGGCATCAATACCGTCAATCTTGTTAGCCACCACAAAGGTGGTTTTTTGGCGGCTACGTAAATGCTGAGCGATAGACAAATCCGCAGCGGTTAACCCAGCACGCGCATCGGTCATAAATAAGACAACATCGGCTTCTTCGATAGCGGCAAGGGACTGCTCGGCCATCTTAGTTTCGATCCCCTCTTCAGTGCCGTCGATACCGCCGGTATCCACCACGATAAACTCATAGCCGGATAAGAATGCTCGACCATATTTACGGTCACGTGTTAGGCCAGGAAAGTCAGCAACCAGCGCATCACGCGTACGCGTAAGGCGATTAAATAAGGTGGATTTACCGACGTTCGGCCGACCAACAAGGGCCACTACAGGGATCATGATTTCGCCTCTAAAAAACTTTTCAATAAAAAGCCCCCGGAACACACTTCCAGGGGCTCTACAAGGATAACACTTTTAACTAAGGAAGTGTTACAACAGCTAACTTTCCGCTGCGACCTTGCACGTAGATTTTATCATCCACCACTAATGGCTGGCTGAATAATCCAGAGCTGTCCACTTGGATACGACCGACAATACTGCCTGTGCTACGGTCGATAAAGTGCAGATAACCTTCAAAATCACCCACGACCAAATAGTCTTTATATACCTCTGGTGAAGTGAGTGTGCGATTGACCAACTCAGAGTTGCTCCACAACTCTAAACCGTTACGTCTATCCACTGAATAGATACGACTATGGTCATCAACCAAGAACAAACTTAAACCCGCCGTAGCTAACTCATTGAAGCTTGAGTACTTACGAGTCCAAATAATCCGTCCGGTGCGCAGTTCCATCGACACCAAGTTACCGTTGTAGCTCACCGCATATAAATTATCACCAAGGATCAACGGTGTTATATCCACATCGGCCATACGGGTAAACTCATTGCCACCTGTAGGATTATAGATGGCTTGCTCCCACGCAGCTTGACCGTTGTTTTTGACGACAACAGCCACTTTGCCATCGGCGGTACCAATAAAGAAACCACCCGCTTCATAAGCTGCTGAACCCGTTCCCCGGAGCGTCAGGTTAGGCAACTGCATGTTATAAACCCACAGTTTTGCGCCAGTATCAACGTTATAGGCTTCAAATGAACCTGAACTGGTGCTCACCACCACAACGTCGTCAGCCACGGTTGGCTTAGATAACAATTCGCCACCAGCAATCACATGCCATAATACTTGGCCGTCTTCTGCATTCAGCGCAGCCAAAAGGCCACTCTCACCGCCGATAAAGAGCTTATTGCGTGCCGCTGTTACACCAGCGGCCAAACGTGCACCTTTGTTTTTGGCTAAGGCGTTATCACGGAACTCTTCACTAAAATCTTTTTTCCAAACCTGTTCACCCGTTGCTTCATCAAAAGCAACGACTTCACCATAACGGTCGGCCGCAAAAATTTTACCATAACGAACTGCAGGGGTAAGGCGAGAGTAATAATCACCAACACCATCACCTACAGAGGCGCTCCAACTTACTTCAGGAAATACTGTCGCCTGAATCGCAGTTAACTCACTTACCGGTTCTTCTTCTACATCACTAGAAGAACAGGCGGATAACATGGCTAGGCTTAACCCAGCGGCTAGCAGGTTCTTGCACCAAGACTTCATCAAGGGATCCCTTATGCTTGATTTAAGTTATCAAGTTTGATTTTAAGTGCAGGGCTGGTCACAACACCACCGTTATCCATTGCTGCCTGATAAGCAGTTTTCGCTTTATCAGCTTGGCCTTGACGAACAAAGAAGTCACCTTTCAGTTCTTCACGTTGTGCTAAAAAGGCTTTATCAGTCACTTGCTCTAGTGTGGCTAACGCAGTGTCAACTTGACCTTGTTCAGCCTGAATACGCGCTAAACGCAATGTTGCAATAGTGTCTAATCCGGCGCCTGGTTTCGCAGCAATCACTTTCTTCAGTGCTTCTTCGGCCTTAGGAAAATCTTTCGCTTCCACCGCCGTTTTCGCAACGATCAGGTCTAGCAGTGATTGATAGCCCTTTTGGTCGTAATTTTTCGAAAACTCAGCCACGCCAGCAATCATGGCCGCTTCGTCGCTTGATTTGGTGGTTAAGGTTTGGAACGCCTGTGATGCTTCTTCGGCCTTCACGATTTTCATGTCGGAATAAGTGTTCCAACCGTACAGGCCGCCTAAACCAACGACCGCCCCGATAACAATCGAGGTTCCATAGTCTTTCCAGAACTGTTTGATAGCATCAACTTGTTGTTCTTCTGTGCTATAAATTTCCACGCGCACGTCCCCTTATTTGCTAAGTTCAGCTAAAAATGCGTTTAATGCATTTCGAGCGACCCGTTGTTGTTCGTTGTCATTGCGTAAGTATTTTACGGTAACCACACCTTCGGCGAGTTCTTCTTCGCCAATCAGTAAGGCTACTTGAGCGCCGCTTTTATCGGCACGCTTAATTTGCTTCTTGAAGTTACCACCACCGCAGTGACTCATCACTCGCAGTGTGGGCAACGCTGAGCGTAACTCCTGCGCCACTTTAATGGCTTCAACCAAACAGCTATCCCCCATCGCCGCGACATACACATCAACAGCCGCTGGGATATCTTGAGTCAGCTCTAAGGTTTCAAGCAGTAAAACGATGCGCTCTAATCCCATCGCAAAACCCACTGCTGGCGTTTCTTTACCACCCAGCTGCGCAACTAAACCATCGTAGCGACCGCCCGCAAGTACTGTGCCTTGAGAGCCTAAGCTATTGGTAACCCATTCAAAAACCGTGCGATTGTAGTAATCCAGACCACGGACTAAGCGCGGGTTAACTCGGTATTGGATGCCAACCGCGTCGAGGAGTTCACGCAATTGTGCAAAATGTTGTGAGGATTCTTCGCCTAAGTAATCCATCAGCGCAGGCGCATCACCTAAAATGCTTTGCACTTGGGGATCTTTTGAGTCCAATACGCGCAGCGGATTGCTGTACATACGGCGCTGGCTATCTTCGTCTAGTTTGTCCTTATGTTGCTCTAAAAAGGCAATCAAGGCTTCACGGTAAGCGGCGCGCTCGGCAGGATCGCCTAAGGTGTTCAGCTCAAGCGTCACATGCTCGCTAATGCCGAGCTTTTCCCATAGACGGGCAGATAACATCAACACTTCGGCGTCGATATCAGCGCTACCAATACCGTAGACTTCAACACCAAATTGATGGAATTGGCGGTAACGGCCTTTTTGTGGACGTTCATGACGAAACATGGGGCCCAAATACCACAGACGTTGCTCTTGGTTATAGAGCAGACCATGCTCGTTACCCGCACGCACGGTTGAGGCAGTACCTTCGGGGCGTAACGTTAGGCTATCACCATTACGATCTTCGAAGGTATACATTTCTTTTTCAACAATATCAGTCACTTCACCGATAGAGCGTTTAAAAAGATCGGTATTTTCCACTATTGGAGTGCGGATCTCACTGTAACCATAAGCAGCAACGCTTGAACGTAGTACCGCTTCCACTTTTTGCCATAGAGGACTTTGAGTTGGCAGAATGTCATTCATTCCGCGAATCGCTTGGATCTGTTTTGCCACTGTATCGACTCGTCCGATTTCGCTAAATTAATAAAAAATGTCAGGCATTATAGGCTGTTCAACACTAAACGTAAAATGACCCCGTCAGTTTCGAGGTCTAGCTCAAGCCTTGAATGTTTTTATAACGCTTAACCTATGAGGTTATTCGGCTGCGGTTGTTACTCAGTCGTGTCTTTCACTTGGATGCGGTTAGCCATTTGGCTCGCCTTGGCGCGAATTTTAGCTTCGAGGGAATCGACTAGGTTGTCATTGTCGAAACGCTCTTTTTGACGCTCGCCTTCATCGTAGTAACCACTCTTACGATGTCCACCCGTTAAGCCAATGTGCGACACTAAGGCTTCACCTGGGCCATTGACCACACAGCCGATGATCGACACATCCATCGCGGTCGTCACATCTTCGAGGCGGCGTTCTAACTCGTTTACTGTGCTGATCACATCAAACTCTTGACGTGAGCAAGAAGGGCACGCAATAAAGTTAATGCCACGGCTACGGATACGCAGTGACTTTAGAATATCAAAGCCGACTTTGATTTCTTCGACCGGATCGGCCGCCAAGGAAATACGCAGCGTATCACCAATGCCCTCGGCAAGCAGCATACCTAAACCGACGGCAGATTTCACCGCACCAGCACGGGCACCACCCGCTTCGGTAATACCTAAATGCAATGGCTGGCGAATTTGCTTAGCCAATAAACGATAGGATTCTACCGCTAAGAACACATCGGAGGCTTTTACGCTGACTTTAAATTGGTCGAAGTTCAAACGGTCGAGAATATCCACATGGCGCATGGCCGATTCGAGCAGGGCTTCTGGCGTAGGTTCTTTGTATTTGTCCATCAGATCTTTCTCTAATGAACCACCATTAACCCCAATACGAATTGGAATGTTTTTATCGCGGGCGCACTCCACCACACTGCGGATACGCTCTTCGTTACCGATATTGCCTGGGTTGATACGCAAACAGTCCACCCCATATTCCGCCACTTTTAAGGCGATACGGTAATCAAAATGGATATCCGCGACTAACGGCACTGACACCGATTGCTTAATCACTTTAAAAGCTTCGGCCGCGTCCATGGTCGGCACAGAGACACGCACAATGTCGGCACCCACTTTTTCTAAGGCGCGAATTTGGGCAATGGTCGCCTCAACATCAGTCGTTTTAGTGTTGGTCATTGACTGCACTGCAATCGGTGCACCATCACCAATCGGTACATTGCCCACATAAATGCGGGTTGAAGGACGTCTCTTTATGGGTGTTTCGTTATACATACTCAATACGCTCTTTTCGGTACTCTGCGCTAAGCGTGAGACTTAAGCCTGTGGGATAGTCAAACGCGCAACACGACCCTTAGGAAATTCAGCAAGACTGATGACTTTACCATCAACCGTAAAACTAGACACAACAGTCGGCGCGCCTAAGATCACTTTAAACGGAGGCACTCCACTGGCTTGAATAGTTGCGCCAGCACCTCGGACCCCGTCAACAATCGCCTTGCCCTTGGCATCGACAATATTGATCCAGCAATCACCCGTGAGTTGAATATTGATATTGGATTGTCCAGCAACCACAGGCATGGTTTGCTCACTCGAAGCCGCTGGCGTGACACTGTTCACCGGCGCGCTGGCTGTTGGTACATTTTGAGCCGCTGCGTTTGTTGCAGAAGAATTTTGTGTAGAAAGCGTGTTTTGCGCAGTCACCCCTGTCGTTTGCACCGCACCTGATGCACTTTGGGGATTATTAGGCTCACTCGCATTGACTGTCGAATTGGCAGACACCTGCCCAGCTTCCATTGCCGCCATATCACTGATATTCGGGTCAATAGTACTAGCATCAGTATCTTTTACTGGACCATCGGTCGCCATTGAACCGTTGACCGCGATCTCACTCAAACGTGCACTCGCATCCGTTTCGGTGAGCAAAACATCACCCGGCAAGGTTTGATTCGCCGCGGCTAACTCTTCAGCGGTTGGTTTTGAAATATCGACATGAGTCACTAGCGTCGTTCGTTGCATCCACCAAAGCACAAACAGACCGAGCAACACGATGACAATAAAAAAGCTCAGCCACTTTAATTTAGTGTCACGAGCTTGATAAGTGGTCTTACGGGAAAAACTTTGCATCGCAGGCTGTGTCACATAGGGCACCTGCCTTGCAAGACAGGCTTCGATGAGCGTGTTGTCGACCCCCAGCATACGCGCATAATTTTTAACGTATCCGCGTACGTAGGTTGATGAGGCAATATTAGAAAAATCATCGGCTTCGAGATTTTCAACAATACCAGGCCGCAAATGCAGCTTCACAGCTGTCTCCGCAATGCTCAAGCCCATCTGTTCACGAGCTGTTTTGAGTACGCTTCCGAGCGTTACATTAGGCGTCGACTCAGCTTCTTCTGTTGTCACTGGTTCTACTGACGCGTTCATTTCGTTATCTTTCATTGATGCAAATTAACTCTATATTGCTTGGCTTGAGGCGATGCTGGGAATTTGGCAAGCAATAAAATGCCAAATCGTTTCATGGCAGCATCATCATTCAACGCCTGCTCAATTTTTATTCCGAGCGTTAAACTCTCTGGAGTCTGGGCCGCAACTTGGTGGTAACGCGCTAACTGGTTACGCGCATCAACATAATCACCTTTATCTATCCCAAGCTCAACCAGCTCCAGTAAAGACACCGAGCGTCTCGGGTCATACTTTAACGCCATCTGAAAATACTGTCGTGCCTTTTCTGCTCGTCCCGCGTCTCTGCTGCAAAGACCTAAGTTTTCATAACTGGATGCGGTACGCGTATATTTGGGCATTTCTATTGCAGCCAAAAACATTTTTTCAGCTTTTTCGTATTGCTTTTGTTGGCACAAAAACACCCCAAAGTTATTCATGGAATCGCCAGAGGCGTCCTTAGTATTGATAGCGTCCTGATACGCCTGTTCGGTACGTACTAAATCGCCTACGGTTTGATAGTAATAAGCCATTGCCACATGCACATCTTCGAGCTCTGGCGCATATTCGATTGCTTTATCAAGATTATACTTGGCTTGTTCCGAGTTACCTCGATTAAGGTAGGTTAAACCGAGCTGCATACGCTCCCGCGCAGCGGCAACTTTATCCAGTTTTCGCTCCGACACCGGAATATCAGTCCCTGAATAGGTACGCTCAGTTACGCATCCTGTCACTAATAATGACAGGGCTATTGCTAATGAAAACCCTGACAATCCATGCTTCATGGGCAAGCCTATAAATCTGTGCAAACAAAGAGTTAATTCATTGTGACCGAAATCTGATTTTCTTGCATGCGTTTTTTTGCTAAACGCTTGGTTCGATCGCGAATATCCCCAGCCAGCTGTCCACAGGCGGCATCAATATCGTCACCACGGGTCTTACGCACAATCACGGTTAAGCCATATTCCATTAACACTTTCGAAAAACGGTCGATGCGCGAGTTTGACGAACGACCATAGGGTGAACCTGGGTATGGGTTAAACGGAATAAGGTTTACCTTACAGGGGGTATCCTTCATTAATTGTGCTAATTCATGGGCTTGTTCGGTACTGTCGTTGATGTGATCGAGCATCACATATTCCACAGTGACACGACCACGGTTAGCGTTAGATTTGGCTATGTAACGGCGTATCCCCGCAAGGAACTCCTGCAGTGGATACTTTTTATTCACCGGAACCAGAATATCGCGCAGGTCATCGTTTGGCGCATGAATACTGACGGCCAATGCGACATCGAGGGCATCACCTAATTTGTCTAATGCTGGAACAACGCCTGAGGTCGATAGCGTTACGCGACGTTTTGACAGACTAAAGCCAAAATCGTCTAGCATGATGTCCATTGCAGGGATCACGTTAGCAAGGTTAAGTAGAGGCTCACCCATCCCCATCATCACCACGTTGGTAATGGGGCGCTCGCCAGTATCTTTCGCGAATCCTAAGAAATGCGAAACACGCCAAATTTGGCCAACGATTTCAGAGACAGTTAGGTTGCGGTTAAAGCCTTGCTGCGCCGTAGAGCAGAAAGTACATTCGAGGGCACAGCCCACTTGAGACGACACACACAAGGTAGCGCGGTCATCTTCAGGAATATAAACAGTTTCGACCTCTTGGCCTTTACCGACATGGATGGCGAACTTAATGGTGCCATCGGCTGATTTTTGATAGCTGGAAATCTCGGGCGCCACAATCTCACAGCGCGCCGCCAGTTTTTGGCGTAACACTTTGTTGATGTTAGTCATCTCTTCGAAGTCACTGACACCGAAATGATAGATCCACTTCATCAGCTGATCGGCACGGAAAGGCTTCTCACCCAGATCGGCAAATAATGCCCGCATCGCTTTACGATCAAGGTCTAATAAATTGATCTTTTTTTCACTCATAGGACTAACCTCAACACCAAAACCTGCAACAGGGCGGCGAATTATACAGACGCAGAAAAATTTTAGCCAGCAACTCCATTCTCCTATGCTAGAATCGCCGAGGGTCAATGTTGGCCTAAATTATGGAGTTGTAATACCACCAATATGTTAACCCTCATCATTATAGTGCTTGTCGCTGTTGCAGTTTCTTTTCTGTGCAGTGTATTCGAAGCAGTGTTGCTCTCGGTTACCCCTAGTTATATCGCTACGCTCGAACAAACTGACAGTGCTGCGGCGACAAGGTTGCGTAAACTGAAAGAGAACATCGAAGCGCCATTGGTGTCTATTTTGACCCTCAATACTGTTGCCCATACCGTAGGTGCCGCCGTTGCTGGTGCGCAAGCCGCTAAGGTCTTTGGGGATGATATGCTCGGCGTTTTCTCCGGAGTGTTAACCTTTATTATTCTGTTCTTCTCAGAGATTATTCCTAAATCTGTCGGAGCCAACCACTGGCGCCGTTTAGCCCCAAGCGTATCGATTGCCATTACGTGGATGAAGCGTGCTACCCAGCCATTAATTTGGATGTCGCAGCAAGTGACTCGCCTGCTAGGTAAAGGTGAAGAAGGCCAATATATTCGCCAAGAAATGAGCGCGATGGCCAAAATCGGTCAAGAATCCGGTGAGTTAGACGAACAAGAATCCAAGATTTTGACCCAAATGCTTAAGGTGCGTGATGTGCCCGTTACCGCGATTATGACGCCGCGCACCGTGATGTTCTCTTTGCCTATTTCACTGACGCAAAATGAGTTTGTGCAAGAATATCGTGACAAGCCTTTTACGCGTATTCCGGTATACGATCAGGACCACGACGATATTATCGGCTATATCACCCGCACCGATGTGTTGTTGGCTGAGCGTTATACTCCTGACGCGCCAATTGGCGAACTCAAGCGTAGCCTGTTTGTCGTACCCGAAACGGCCAAAATCCTGCCGTTATTTGAGCGGATGATTAAGCGCAACACCCAAATTGCCATGGTGGTTGACGAATACGGCAGTAGCCAAGGTATTGTGACCCAAGAAGATATTATCGAGTCGCTACTGGGATTAGAGATTGTCGATGTGAATGACCCCGCGACCGACATGCAGCAATTGGCGCGTAAACTCTGGACCAAACGCATGAAGCAAAAAGGCATTCGCCTCTCCGATGATGGCGACTTCGAAGCCGCAGCCGACGATGATGAAGCACGCTCGGGTTAATCTTGATTTAGTCATTGTTAAAGTAAAGGGAGCTTAGCTCCCTTTCTTGTTTTTGATGAGAAGGTTATAATCTCCCGCCGTAAAAGAGGTAAGTTATGACACAGAGATACACTCTCTCACTCGCGCACATCAACGATACCCATTCGAATTTTGAGCCTAGCCGCGTACATTTTTCCCTTAATCTTGGGCTTAAGTCCTTAGATATTACTAGCCACAGTGGTGGTTACGCTCGTTTGGGATATCAAATTAGCCAAGCGCGCGAGCAAGCCACCCGAAGCAATACCCCGTTTTTATTTTTGCATGGGGGCGATAGTTTCCAAGGCACACTGTATTTCAGCCATTTTAAGGGTAAAGCCAACGCCCATCTGCTGAATTTACTTGCCCCCGATGCCATGGTAATTGGCAACCACGATATTGATGAAGGTAATGCGCGACTCGCCGAATTTGCCAAGCAAATCGATTTCCCGCTGCTAGCGGGGAATATGGACTTGAGCCAAGAGGATATCCGCAAGCCGGGTAACCTGCGTACTGTGACGAATATTCTGGCCTATGATGAAAAAACACAGCTTGCCAGCTATCTCGAAAAACCCTTCTATGACAAAAAGCTCGCCGTCATCGGCATTACTCTGGATCAGATGAAGGACATTGCCAGACCCGATCCCGATACCCACTTTGTCGATGCGATTGCGACCACGGCGCGAACCGTCTCGCATCTGCATGCCAAAGGCATTAAGCACATTATTGTGCTGAGTCATTTAGGTTTAGATCAGGATAAACGGCTCGCAGAACAAGTCGATGGTATCAGCCTTATCGTTGGCGGCCATACCCATACTCTACAGGGCGACTTTAGCGCCTTGGGGTTAAGCAATCTTCCCTATGGCGAAACCATCAATGGCACGCCAATTGTCCATGCAGGGAAATACGCCGAAACCTTAGGTTTGGCCGAAGTTGAGTTTGATGAAGCTGGCCGCGCGATAAGTTTAAGCGGTGGCAACTACTTTATGCTCGATAAGCAGTTTATGTTGAGTTCGAGTGAGCAAGTGGATGACACCGACTATCAAGCCGTGCGCCAACGCTTTGATGAACATCCCTATATATTGTGGGATGAAGCCGATGAAGATATTCATGGCGTGATCCACGATATCTATCGCCCTGCGATTGCCGAGATGGAAAACAAAGTCTTAGCTCTAGTGCCTAAGAATCTGGTACATACCAGACTACCTTCTAAGGCGCTGCCCCATGGCAGTGAAATCGCGCCTTGGGTAAGTCGCAGTATGTTCCAAGAGGCTAAACTTGAAGACCCTCGCATCCACTTTGCCCTGCATAACGCGGGTGGTGTCAGGCAATCGGTCGCCCAAGGCAGACTGACCCTCGCCGATGTGTTGGGCCAATTGCTGCCCTTCGAACTGCCATTAGTCAAATACGAAATCCAAGGCCAATTTCTATATCAGGCGCTGGAGTCGGCGATTAACGCCGCCACCAATAACAGTGTACGCGGCACAGGCGCTGGCAGCTTCCCCTATACCTATGGATTGCGTTATTACTACGATGGTAGACGCCCCTTAGGGGAACGTTTATTCAAGCTCGAAATGATGCAGCAGGATGGCTTATCACTCTGGTATCCAGTGCAACCCGATGCGCTCTATATGGGGGTATCGACCTCTTATACCGCTGCGGGGAAAGAAGGTTATCACCCACTGTTACAGGCACGCTGGCAAGAGCCGATTGAGACGCTCACCCTACCCCAGGCTTTTATTCGCTTCCTCAATCGGGCACCAAACCCCAATTTAGCGGACTTACTCTCACCCCATGTGCATTACACCAGCCATGTAAAACGCTCAGTGTAAGCGCCCGGTGTCAGGGATGTGTATCAGCGCTGCCACAAAGCCCTGCCCTCTTAATTCATCACAGTACTTAGCCGAAAGGTTAAGTACTGTGATTAACTCAATCCACTAGCAGCACGTGCACTTTACATCCCACTAAAACAACCAGTCGCAATGGGGCAAACGTTCGGCAAACCACGCCTGCGCCTTGCCTTGGCTGCCCTTGCGCCACGCTAGAAACACTGGCTGCGCTGGTCTTGGGATCTCAACCTTGCACGCGACTAATGCGCCTGAAGCGAGTTCTTCGCGAATCAAATGCTTGGGAAGATAACCTACACCTAGCCCAAGTTGCTGCGCTTTAATCTTGGTCTGCATGTTCGGCACGCGGATGACTTGTCGACTATCAAATAACCCAGTGGAGCGCTGCGCGAGCGCCGTTGAGCTGTCGGCCACCACCACGGAGGGAAATTGCAACAAGGCTTCGGTCGGGATTGGATGGTCAAACTGCGCTAAGGGGTGGTGAGGCGCAAGGGCAAAGATGAATTCAAGCATACCGATCTCAACTAAGTGATATTGCCCCTTAGGTAACTCCCCCGTGACCCCAATGGCAATATCGGCGCGGCCCGAATACAGTGCATCCCAACCGCCACCCAATGACTCCTCAGTGATATTGATGGTCACCTGTTTACCTAACTCGGTAAATTCAGCAATCAGTTTTAACAGTGGTAAATCGGGCACTACAGTGTCTATGGCTAAGGTTAACGCCGACTCCCAGCCGGTTTCGAGTTGCCGAACCGCCTCTTCAAGCCTTGCGGTGGCGGCTAAGATCTCCCGCCCTTGGCGTAATACCAGTTGGCCAACTAAGGTCAGCTCGGCGCGCTGCCCCTTACGTTCAAATAATTTTACCCCTTAGTCGCTCTCTAATTTCTGCACTGTATAGGTCAGCGCCGATGGCACTCGGAATAAGGATTCAGCCGCAGCCGAAAAACTGCCTTTCTTATCAATAGCATCTAGCACTATCAATCCATCGAGACTCATCACTGGCAACATAACCGCTCCATATTCAAATTTTTTGAAATATACTTTGAAAATGTTCCGATTTTCTTTCTTAAAGGTCAAGTCTAGACTGTAAACCAATGGAGAGATTGACGCTAAATCTCGACCGACTACCCCATTAACGACATAGTTAAAAAATTTGAATTAAGGAACATCCCATGAAAGCACTTATCACAAAATTACTGACCTCTGCGCCTAGTTTCGCCCCATTGGCCCTGCGTATTCCTATCGGGATCATCCTCATGGCCCACGGCTCACAAAAACTCTTCGGCTGGTTTGGCGGCTATGGCCTAGAAGGCACAGGACAATGGATGGCCTCCATCGGCCTAACACCAGGTTACTTAATGGCGCTGATGGCAGGTTCAAGCGAATTCTTTGGTGGCTTGCTGATCATTATCGGTTTACTGACTCGCCCAACGGCACTGGTATTGTCCTTTACTATGGTGGTCGCGATTTTCTCGGTTCACATTGGTAACGGTCTGTTCCTTAGCAATAACGGTTATGAATTTGGTTTAGCCCTGTTAGCCGCTACGGTATCTCTGGCCGTGTCAGGTGCAGGTAAACTGAGTGCCGACAACCTGTTAGCCGCACGCTTAAAATAAGGAGTTAACGATGATCCGTATACGTAAAGCGCAGGACCGAGGACAGGCAGACTTAGGCTGGTTAAAGAGTCAACATACCTTCTCGTTTGCTAGTTACTACGATCCGCGGCATATGGGTGTGTCTTCCCTACGAGTCATTAATGATGACAGAGTCGCGCCGAACGCGGGGTTTGAAACTCATGGCCATAAAGACATGGAAATCATCAGTTATGTGATTTCAGGCACCATAGCTCATAAGGACAGCTTCGGTAATATTAAGACCTTACCAGCGGGTGAGTTTCAGTTAATGTCCGCCGGTAAAGGGATTTATCACAGTGAGTTTAATGCATCAAACACTGAGCCACTGCACTTTTTGCAGATCTGGATCCAACCAGACACCTTAGGCATTGATGCGGGTTATCAGCAAAAAGCCTTCGAGCAAACCTCGGCGCTCACAGCCGTGGTCACGCCAACGGGTGAAAATGGCACCTTAAAAGTGCAGCAGGATGCGACCTTATATCGCCTAATGCTGGCACCGCAAGAGCAAGTGCATATGCCGCAGCTTAAGCCGCAGCGTCAGCTGTATGTGCAACTGGTGGAAGGTACGCTTAAGGTCAATGACCAAGTGCTCACCCCTGGGGATGGCGCGCATATCACCGCCGAAGAAGTGGTTAGATTTAGCGCCACTGACAGCCCAGTCACAGCACTGGTGTTTGACTTAGCCTGATGATGCTTACTGACCAATAAAAACCGCCAAGGAAACGAGGCGGTTTTTTATTACTCTGTGTATGGTGTATGGCTAAAACAGAATAGTCTCTTCAAGCGCGAACCTATGATAAGGACATGATCAAACTAAAGTTCACTAACACCTGCGCCCTGTCGTTTTGTTTGTCTTCAGCGGTGAGATAGCGGCGTAGTTCATTACGGCGAATGCAATTAAAGCCCTGTTTTTCAAAGAAAGGCCGCGCCTGATAGGAGGCTTCAACTGTGAGTCTTTTAAGGTTTAGCCTTTTCGACTCTTCGAGTAGTGCCAAGTATAAATGTGTCGCTACACCAGCACGACCATATTCAGGATGAACAAACAGACAATCAACTTCGCCGACTAAGCAATCAAGCTCTTTATCGGGGCACAACCTTAAACTGATAAAACCAACCAGCTTATCGTCTTCAAGTGCAACCCACGTGGTTGTATCTTCTAACTTGGCCAGCCAGTAGGCATCGCTGCGTGCCTCACCCTGATTTTGCGCCCAAGCTAAACGTTCGGTAAGCGAGTAATATTCCTGCGCCCCCTCCATCACACTGGCGTTAAATACCGCCGCCACCTGTGCCACGTCAGCAGGAGAAAATAAGCGTATCTGCATTGGAGTCCACTCCTATGGGTTAATCATGACCAATGGGCACACAGGCAGTGCATTCCCATTCAGTTACAGTTTTTTAGTCATATAAAAACTCGGCAACACTTGGCCCAGTTTTTGTTGATAGCTGCGTTGCTGTTGGACGAATCCGAGTTTAATAAACAGCCCACGGGAAAGATAAGAAGCATCGGCACTTAATTGGCTGTAACCTTGCTTCCTCGCCCATTGCTCTAACTGTCTGATAGCCAGTTCACCGAGTCCACAGCGCTGCCAATTAGGATGAATATACAAACTATCGATATATCCCCTATGGCGAAAATCCGTTTCAACATTGATAAAACCTGCACAAATCTTAGTTAAGCTCAGCGCATCTGTCACCAAAATAATCCAAGCTTGGGAACGACTTAAACGTAAATGCCAATGTTGACTGGAACGGGGCGAGGGTGACCAGGCATTTAACTGCGCAGTAGTATAACGCTCATGCTGTATTTGATGAACACAGTGATGAAAGAGCTGACTGACCGCACTTGCATAGCAACGCTGATAAGCGACGACTTCAATTTTCTCGTTAGTTTGGTTAGACGTTGGCACGGTATGCTCAAATATCATTGCGAGTATTTGCCGTATTTTGCAGTTATTTATTGAGAAGTGATAGCGTTGACGTTTATTTAAGCCGAACACCGCTGAAAACAAAACCGCCTCTAACAAGGCGAGGCGGTTTAGGAACTCATCGCAACATGAACGTTGCTAAGGTATCGATTATTTCTTCTCGATTTGACCAACAAACAACAGCTTGTCGAAGGTGCGGTTTAAGGTTTTGCTGGTGAACTGGTTCATCCACATTTGCTCAACCACAGCTACTTTGTCACCTTTCTTGACTTCAGCTTCTGGGCCTGCTGCCCAAAACGTGTTGTCAGCTTCTTTAATTTGAACATAGGTGTAGCCGCCACCATTCATAGTATCAACCACAGTACCTTCATGAACTACGCCCTGTGCCCAAGCACTTGACATACCTAACGCTAATGTTGCTACAGCAGCTAATTTTACCAATTTTGCCATCATGCCTTTTGTTCCTTGTGTTTTACTAATATGCAGCATTAAAACATGCCATAGGTAATAAATCGCCAATCTCTATCACGAAATACAACACTTATCGCAAAAGTAGGATTTTTATCGCTTAGTAGGGAACTCATTTCAATAGCGGTTTTAACATGCCCTCAAGGCCATTGAGTTTTACCTCATAAATCAGCGCTAACTGCTCCCCTAATTTTCCCTTTGGAAAACCTTGTTGATGAAACCACACAAGATAGGGTTCAGGCAATTCGAGTAAGCGGCGGCCAGCATATTTGCCAAAGGGCATGACCTGATTTACGGCATCGATAAGCTGTTGTTGATCCATGACAGTATTAGCTTGAACTCAGACAGAAAACTAGATTGAGGATGCTACCCTAATACCCGATGAATGCCTATGGCTAATACAAGCTGAGAACGACTAAGGGGGGATAAACTCAGAGCAAACCGCAGGCTTACCCTGAGTTGATACGGCATCAAGCGTAGATTTTACGCAGATTCGGTCCAAGATTCGCACAATGTGAATACTCAAAACCGTACTCAATACAGAGTCGTTCTTCTTCTCCGTGGGCGTTAATGCTCACACAAGTTCCTTGACTCGCATGCTCATCAACAAAAGTCATGACTCGCTCTAACATTATTTTTGCCAGCCCCACATGCCGATACTCAGGTAAAACAATAAAATCCTCAATCGCCAGATGGTTAGCCTTATCACCATATACGCAGGCTGTTGCCACTATCGCGCAGGTATTTTTTGACTGATCACTCGTTAAGCGAATAGATACCCAATATAAAGGCTGTAACGGATGCCCATCAGCCATCTCAACGCCGATAGAAGGATACCCAGCCGCATCGCGTAGATTCAGCAACTCATGAAATAAAGGAGCAGTTTCAACCAGCTCAAATTCAATAGGCATTGACATTTTAATATCCATTTGGGCATCCCTTCACGAATGGTAGAAAAATCAAGGTGATTAGACGGCATTAATGGGAAAGACTAACTCAACAAGGTGGCAATTTGATGACACTCAAGCTTTATGCAAGACAACTTTCGTTTGAAAAGTAGTCGTGAGAGGCCAATGTTTTAATAATATTTTTGCATAAAAAATCAAAATAAACGTTCAAAGTAAACTATACCAAGCCTTAATTTCAATATCATTGCCGCAATGGAGAACAAACATTCATAATCAATTGATGTTAAAAATTCACTAAAAACCTTAATAATCAGATAACTAAAATTCAAAATCGCCTAAGTAATCCCGCTAGCAGAAAGAGTCAAATTAACGGCATATTACATGGTGGCGTCAAATATTAATCACGCGACATTTTATAAAAAAACGTCAAAAATCAGATAATTGACCAACGTTAACACAGGGTTTACATTCGTTTATGACAACAAGGTGCGGTAAAAAAACCATAAGCAACATATTACCGCCCAAGTGATAGCCTAAGCATTGAGGAACTCGTCATGATAGTGTTAGTCGGCGGCGAAAAAGGCGGCAGCGGTAAGAGTTGCCTCGCACAAAATATCGCAGTATTTCTCACCACCGAATGTGGTGCCTCTGTCATCATGGTGGATTGCGATCCACAGCGAACCACATCGGATTGGATCCAAGCCAGAAACAATAATCCGAAACTGGCAAGCATTAACTGTGTACAACTTTATGGCAAGATCCGTAACGATCTTCTGAGCTTAGAACAACACTATGACTTTGTACTCGTTGATTGTGGTGGGCAGGATAATCTTGCATTAAGGGCAACCATGTCAGTTGCATCGCATATATTAATGCCGCTCAGACCCAAACGCCGAGATTTAAAAACCGTGAGTCATATGGATGATATCGTCGCAACTTGTAAGATGATTAACCCTAAATTACACGCGTCTTTCGTTATCACGCAATGCCCCAACCTTCCCAATCAAGCGAATCGTATTTTAGAGGCTAAAGAGGTCTGTAAAACCTACGATATCAATGTATTAGATGCAATTACCTATAGTCGTAATATCTATGATGACAGTGAAGAGTCTGGATTGTCGGTGATGGAGATAGAACCAAAGGGTAAAGCCGCAGCTGAAATCCGTGCTATCGCCTGTGAAATGTTTCAAGTGGACTGCACAGCCTCGTTAACGGCCTTACTCAAACCAAGCACACCAATAGCCGCGCATCGTGCCGCTATCAATCAACCTCAGCCGAATCATCTGAGAGGACAATATGGGACTCAGCGACCTCAAGAAAAACGCTATGCCATCTAGGGGAGGCGTCCAGCCCCTCTCCCTCGATGAGTTTATTGATGCCGCAACCCTTTATGCTATGGGAGAAAGTCATATTCCAAGCACGGGCAACTCAGTGGCGGCGATGGAGCGAGTGAAAGAATCACCACTTGAAGTCACCTTGGATACTTCCAATGTGGTAACTTTGCATCGACCACAAACAGCATCAAGATCCCTTGATACCACGATTGACGACGAACGGCCACATTACCGCAAAGCCACATTTTCACTGAGTGAGGCGGCAATAGCCCATTTAGCAACGCTCTCAGAGGAAAGTGATATTTCTAAATCTAAATTGATCCGTTTTTTAATTGAACAACATTATGCTTTGCCAACCGCATTGAGGCAGATGCGCGAACAGCAAATAAAACAAGCTTAATTGCGCACCATCTCCCACCCTTTACCGATGATCTGAATTAATTAGGTCATCGGACTTTTTTTGTCTAAAAAACCGATAAAAAAATTGAGTCAATTTTTTTTACAAATCTATCCTTAATGTACAGCTGAGCTGATTAATGCTATTGATTAGCATCAATAGCCCGAGTATTTAAGGAGTTATTCTTGTTAACACGTTTGTCAATCCTATTATTCGGACTGGGATTAACGCTAGCACCTCCCGCCTTAGCGGAGTTTTCTTTGGATCAAATTCCCCCCTTGCCGAATAAAACGCCAATCACTTTAGTTGCCGAAAAAGGCTTTTGGACTGACTATCTCACCCAGCAAATGCTACCCAAATTCACCGAAAAAACCGGTGTTAAAGTCAATGTGATTAGCACCGAACTTGAAAGCATGTTCGAACTTCAGACCCACGCATTATTAATGGGGGAAGGAAAATACGATCTGCTCACTATGGAGGCTGGCTGGGCAAAAGAATGGGCGGCAAACGGCTATACAGTCCCCCTGTTGGAATTAGCAAAACTCTATGATCCCGATGGTGAAAAAGCGATGGAAAGCTACCTCGAACCCTACTATCCATCATTACTGAATATTTTATCCTACCACGGAGAATTGCACGCAATTCCCTATAATAACTACGTAATGGGAAGTCATTACCGCGCCGATTTATTTGAAAATAAAACCGAACAGTCTCATTTTCAACAACGGTTTGGCTACCCACTCAAACCCGCGACCAACTTTCAAGAATTAGAAGATCAAGCCGTCTTCTTTACGCGAAAAGCGGGTGAACTCCTTGCTGACAAACCATTGACCCATAACTTTTATGGCCTAGCGTTGATGTCGGGTAATAAACCCCATATTAACGATGAGTTTTCCAGCATTATTTGGAGTTTAGGCCTGAAGGATCCCCTCATAAATCAGCCATAGCATAGCCATATTTGAGCAACTGATTGGCGAATAATACCCAGGCCGCCAGCAATTCTTTCTCCGTGATTTGATAATCAGGCCGCCTGAGTACCTCCAATCCCAAGCGAATCGTTGAGAGTACCGTTCGATGCCCAATGGTATTGGCCTGAAAATGCTTATCCCAGCCCTGTTGCTGTGCGTGTAAACCAACTAGCCACAACAGGCATTGAACCATCAACGCTATCAGTAGGATGATGTCGAATCGCTCTGGACTGTTGGTACGACTTTGGCGTAAGCCAAAGCCGTATGCCGGGCTTTTGAGGTCACGAAAGGTTTCCTCTATTTGCATACGTTTGGCGTACAGGTTTACCAGCTGCTTTGGGCTCCGAGATTCTGGTGGTAAATTGCTGGCTAACACCCAAGGCTCTTTCGCCGATGTTGAGTACGTTTTTGCCGATGGATGGTGGCAATTAGTCCTCGTTGAACGCTGATTTGTACGCCCCTTAGGTTTGCTACGATAAAGCGTGAGATGGCAATTGATAGGGTTAGTTTTGGTCAAGGTCTTACAACCCAGGCTCTTCGCTTGACCGTTGGCCAAGTCATGTGTACTGCGAACTGCACGCCAATTTTCAGCGCCAATATCTGCAAATTGAACTGTACCGCGAATACGGCTTAGCCAAAACCAACCATGCGCCTCAACCTCTTTGTACCAAGGCACTTTGAACCCCGCGTCAGTCACGATGAGAGGGGTAACATGCAAAGGTAAAATCTTGGCTAAGTCCGCTAAAAAACCGTTGTGGGAGGCCTTAGAGCATTGTTCTGATAGGGGATAGGACTTCTCATACAGGGTAATAGAGCGGCCATTGAAGGCTATTGAGGCGCGCAGAGCCATGATGCGTTTATGCTCTCGGATGTCTGACCAATCGACGAGCACAATCGGCATAGGGTTACCAGAACAGATGAGGCTGGCATGCCATTGGTAGACAGCTAACCGTTCTTGATGCAGATGCGTGTTGCCGAGCAAACGATCAATGCGCTTGATGTTGTGCTTGGTTCGGGCCGTGGTTGGTAAATTTCGACCTAACTCAGTCAAGGTCAGTGTCTTACATTCAATCAGTGCCTTAGAGGCCAGCATCAAGCTGTTTAATCGTTTTAGGTGAAGTTCTGGGCAGTATTGGTGTAAAGAATGTTGTAGGATATTGGCTTCGCGCATCTTGTTGTCCAAGTGTAGTTTTTGGAGAAACCATTTGATCATGCAACAAGATGCGCTTCCACCCTAATTTGATGATTTATTTGTAAATCATCAGGGGATTCTTCAGAGTTTAGGCGGCGTTTGGATGTGGCCTATTTATGATCAACAAAAAAAACTGACTCACTTTGAAGTTCCGAGTGTCAATCAACAGGCAATTACCGCTGGAATAATCTATCGCAAACTAATGCCCTATGCCTATCCTGCTGATGATAAGTTTGCCTTTAATGAAGCCGCGAATGCTATGGCGACGGGACAGGTAGCCATATGGCCCTTTGCCTATAACAACCTTTGGCCAGCCTCTTTTAAAGTTGAAGCCAATATACCTGGTGCTCGACTTGGGGTATCTCAAGTCCCCGGAGGAACTCCTTACAATGGTGCCTATGCCTTTGCGGTGAGCTACGACAGTAAAAATCCACAAGCCGCCTATTGGTTACTCAAATATATGGGCACTTTTGAAGCCCAATATGCCTATGCGCTTGGCGGCGGAAATCCATGCCGAATGGATGTCGTTACGGCTCCCGAATTTAAACAAGCTTCAAAAAGGTCTGTTGCTGGTGCATTTGAGGCAAGCCACATTGCTAACTTGTTCTGGTCGACTAAAGTATTGGAAGTAGGACACTTTACCACTACAGCAATGGGGCAGATTTATCCAGAATTAAGTCATGCTTGTTATGCCGCAAGCCAGCATGAAGCCAATAGTACAGATATTTTTATTGAGTTAAGCACCAAAATTAAACATTTGCAGAACACCTACGGGGAAGTCCCTGCAATCGACAAGAAAAACAAATGAACTCAAAACGACTGACCAGTCTTAAACAGAAAATTACGCTAGCCTTCTATATTATTCTCGGCATGGCGTTACTCAATGGCATTATCGCTATCCTATTGTCACAACAATTGAGAACTGAAATTGAGCAACTGGTAAATAGTGATGTCGTGAAAGTCACCACTGCGCTGCAACTAGCGAAAAACAGTGAAAGGTTGCAAATTATCACCACAGAATTAAACCACTATGATACTGAGCAACAACGACTGTCCCTACTTTCAGAGTTAACTAATCAATGGGAGCATTTGTTAAAAGATACAAAAGTATTACTAAGTCTTGAAACCACTCCCGAGATGTATCAAGCCCTAAACACAACGATTGATACTCAGCTTTATTATCAGCAACAACTCCCATTGCTCAATACGCTTACGGACAGTGCTTTACAGGCAAAGTTACAGGCACAAAATATTCAAACAAATTTGGCCGGTATGTCATCAGCATTTTCTGATGAAATGCAGACTCAACTGAATCAGACCCATGAACGATTCGCTCTATTAGTTGACCATAAAGATCTCAGTGGAATTACCGACAATCAGATAGAACATCAAGCTATTTCGGAATACCTGCACCAAGGTGAGCACCTGTTTGTGTTATTAGATGAAGAAAAAAATACCCAAAATATAGCGACGTTAAATCACCTTCAACGGGAAGCGATGCGACGACTTATTCAAATGGAAAATATCGTCGCGTCTATGCATTCGAGTAATACAATTTATATCAACTGGTTATCGCAAATAAAACAAAACATGGTTGGCAATGACAACTTATTTGAGCTATCCCGTAATGCCTTAAAAAGTACTCAGATAGCCAATGCTCATTTTGGCTATCAAGCCAGTGCAGCGAGGCAAATAGCAACCTTCACCCAAGAGTTAGTCAACCATGTTGAAGATGAAATTCAGATCGCAGGCACCGATCTCAAGAGTGATAGTACCTCGTTTGTCATCCTCATCTTTTGTGGAGGTATTCTTTATTGCTTTTTTATCTGGCTCACCAGTTGGCACTTTATTGCTAAAGGTATTATTAAACCCGTGATTGAGACTCGTGATGCAATGAATGCCATCGCCAATGAAAAACTCGATACCCAAATGCCGATTACCGATAACCTTGAACTGCAACAAATGGTGAGTTCACTTGAAACCCTAAAAACCTACGCAGCTCAAGTTAAAGCGATGGCAGAAACCGATGGACTCACTGGATGCTATAATCGCCGCTATTTAGATAGCCAAATACTAAAAGAATTGAGTTACGCCAACGATCATAATATGCCATTGAGTATTGTGATGTTCGATTTAGATCACTTTAAGGAATTTAATGATCAATATGGCCATGTTGTCGGTGATCAATGCTTAAAACAGATCGTCGAGGCCACCAAAGCAATTCTACAACGTCCCACAGATATTCTAGCTCGCTATGGTGGTGAAGAATTTATGTTACTCTTGCCCTCAAGCCATATTGAAGATGCTTACAAAATTGCCGAACATCTGCGCGAAACCATTATAGACTTGCATATTCCCCATCAAGGCTCATCAAACATGGGGATTGTCACCATTAGCTTAGGAATTGCCTGCTGGCAACCTCCGCAATTACTCGATGCAAACAAGCTGATAAGCCATGTTGATGAGGCGCTCTATCGTGCCAAACTAGCAGGGCGAAATCGCACAGAAGTCTTCATTGGCGCTCACTAACACCACTCATTCCGCATTAAGCCGCTCACTGAAAGCGTTTTATTTTTAACCAAAGGATTGAGTTCAGTACGCTCAATCCCCATTAGCTAATATAACTGACACCAATACCACACTGAGGGACTATGCTCGCCAGTTTAACGATTCTAATATTTGGCCTCAGTGCGATTGCTTGGTTGGCCTCCAGTCGTTGGCGCAAAAACCTCCGTCGTAAACAAGTGATGGCAAGCCCCTTTCCAAAGACTTGGCGAGCAATACTAAAAAGAAGACTTCCATTTTTTCATGCATTACCTGCAGATCTTCAATTGCAACTTAAACGTCATATTCAGGTATTTTTAGATGAAAAGCATTTTGTTGGCTGCGATGGTTTACTCATAACCGATGAAATTCGAGTCACTATTGCTGCCCAAGCATGCCTACTGCTACTTAATCGCAAGACCGATTTTTACCCTAAACTAAGACAAATTTTGGTCTACCCCGATGCATTTATAGTCGACAGCCAACGACAAGATCCATCAGGCTTAATCAGGGAGCAACGTAACGTACTCGCTGGAGAATCATGGGAGCAGGGACAAGTAATACTTTCATGGAAAAATACGCTTGAAGGCGCTGCCAATCCACACGATGGCAACAATGTTGTCATCCATGAGTTTGCCCATCAATTAGATCAAGAGGATGGCCACGCCAATGGCGCCCCAATTTTAGCTCGTGGCCAAGATTATCTGTCTTGGTCAAGCGTATTTAATCAAGCATTTAATGAACTAGTTGAAGATACTGCCGTCGGTAAACCAGCCCTATTTAATGGCTACGGGGCTACCAACCCAGCAGAATTTTTTGCCGTAGCGACCGAAGTTTTTTTTGAAAAACCAGCAGAACTCAACCAAGAACATCCAGCACTTTATCGAGAGTTAAGTCATTTCTATCAAGTCGATCCGCTCAATTGGCACTGATGTCATTACAAAGTAATAAACACAAGGAATACCCTATGACAATAGCTAAACACAAACATCTTTCAGCCACTTCGCATAATGCCACTCGGCAAAATTCAAGTCGATTCTGTACCACTATGTTCATTCTTGTTGTGGTCGCGTTACTCTTCAGCTCGAATAACCATGCTAATGATAATAATGCCATCACACTAGCAACAAGCGGCATATCAGCCCCATCAGCCGATGAACAAGCCGCAGCTCAAGTACTTGATCAATTGAATCAATATTCCAGTAGTGCCGATTGGGATAAATATTTTTCACTGTATCGTCAGGATGGGATTTTTATCGGAACGGATGCGAATGAGCGCTGGGGAATGGCAGAATTTGAACACTATTCCCGTCCAACAAAAGGCTGGCGCTACGATTTAACTTCGCGCCATTTAGTGCAACATGGTGATGTAATTCTGTTCGACGAACTGCTCAATAGTCCGAGTTATGGCGTGAGTCGTGGTACAGGAACATTAATCAAAACCAATGGAGAATGGAAAATAGCTCAATATCATTTAAGTTTTCCCATCCCCAATGGTATAGCGAAAAAAATCACTGCTGAAATTAAAAAAGCACAGTAAATCGTTATTTTAAGGACACGGTAAAACACACATTTGCCAGCTGTGAGAAGTGGATGAAAGCTTGAAAATCCACTTCTGTAAAACACCTCTCAGATGGTCCTCTATCTGCATAATAAAAGCCGATCACTTTATTATCCACCAACAAGGGTGCCACTAAAAAACCCGACTCAGGCAATTGCACTTTTAACTCTCGACATTGTTCTTGCCATTTTTTGGCACTCGGATTATCAACCCAAAGTGACTCCTTATGCTCCATCGCCATTGGAAATAACCCCTTCTTATCCCCAAGTTCGATAATAAATAATCGCTTCATTTCCTCTGCATCTCTGCCAAGCATAATCCTTGGCTGTAGCTGTTTACGGCTAGGAGACAACAGCAACACACCACAGCGATCAACTCCAACCCCCTCTAAAATACCCTCAAGTACGGTTTGCATGATTTGATTAAAATCGGCTTTATTGATTGCAAAAGCGGTAAGCTCACGCAGTTTAGCTAATTGGATATTTAAATTGGCGGCAAAAATCGGTAGTTCTACTTCAGGCAACCGAGACTCAAGCTTATCGAGCCTCTTGGGATCAGGTAGATAGTCAATCAACACTTTAGCGCCATAGGCTTCAGCTAATTTATGGGTCGCCTTGGTACAACGCTGCATTCTTAAGGTAAATTCACTCTCATCCAGCACGGTAAAGTTGGCCGCTTGAGTTATAAATTTCTCAAGATCGATCTGATCTGGTATCGCCACAGAGAGCGTTTCGCAAAGTTTATCCGCTAAAAATATACAGCGTATTTCAGGACGAGCGTCATCGGGATTATTTACCGCTTGGATCAATAATTCCCCCAATCCCCAATGGCGAGCAATACTCTGGGTTAGTTGTGAAAAAGAGGTACCTAATGATTCACGAATAAGAGTTCGCTCTTCTGCTGGAGTTTCACATTTCGTTAATTGGCTATCGAGGGTTTCGGTAAATTCTCCCCCGATACTCCAAAACGCACTCTCACCAATATGAAAAAGCAAACAGGCTATAAAGGCCTCCTCTTGAATATCATCATCATAATGACTCAGCATCATCCGAGTTAACATGGCAGCTTGAAATGCCTTAGCCATTAATTTGATTAATCTTTGATATACAGCAGGCGAGAGGTTTTTACTTTCTAACAAGCTAGATAATAATTGTGCAGTGATACAAATATTACGAACTGCATCAAAACCAAGCACAATAGCGGCTCTGCTTACAGTAGAAATTTGCGTACTGCCCTTATGGTAAATAGCGCTATTTGCGACCCGTAAAATACGTGATGTGAGGGCGTTATCATGCATCACGCTACGCCCTAATAAGGCAAGTGAAGAAACGTCATCCTTGGCAAGCTTTTCTAACGTTTGGACGGTGGAACAAAGCGCTGGCATTTCCAACTCACTTATCCGTTTTGTCCAATAATCAACCCCTTTATTAGTATTATTAGGTTTCAACCTAGCTTTCCCTTGATGGTTTAATGTTATTGTTTTTAGTATAGATAGGCTTAAAAAATTCGCCTTGCATCTGGTTCACAATTCAACGATTGATTTTTAAATCCGCAATAGGCTGAACTGAAAACAAAGAAAAGCCCAAGGTTTAACTTGGACTTTAATCAATTACGCCTGCAGATGTAATTTAAAAACCCGCAGTACTTTATCAATATCCTGGCGCGAGATATCTTTATGGGTAACAAAACGTATGGTACGTCCAGGACTAATCAAAATGCCCTCATTACGACAGCGTTGCGCTAAGGCCTGTTCATCGATATGAGAAGCTAAGGTTGCAAACACCATATTGGTTTGAACGGATGGCAAGTCAATTTCAAACTCGTCTAATAGGCTTAACTGTTGGGCCAGATATGCAGCGTTTTGATGATCATCTGCCAACCTTTCAACTTGCGCAGTTAGAGCTAACTCCCCCGCAGCTGCTAGAATCCCAGCTTGACGCATACCGCCACCAAGCATTTTTCGCCAACGCGTCGCTTTTTTAATGAGGCGTTCATCGCCTAAGAGTAACGATCCGACTGGCGCGCATAATCCCTTTGATAAACAGATCGAAACGGAATCAAAGTGTACGGCGATATCAGCAATAGCGATCCCTTGTGCCACTGCGGCATTAGCCACTCTTGCACCATCTAAATGAATTTTTAAACCGCGCTGAAAAGCCAGTGCCTGCGCATTGGCAAGATAGGTTTGGGGCAACACTTTCCCCCCGATAGTATTTTCCAAACTCAGCAAGCGCGTTCGGGCAAAATGAATATCATCAGGCTTGATTGCCGCTTCAATTTCGCTAAGAGCAATAGTCCCATCTAATTGATTTGTTAGCGGTTGTGGTTGAATACTACCTAACACCGCCGCACCACCACCTTCAAATTTATAGTTATGAGCTTGCTGACCGCATAGATATTCATCCCCGCGCTCACAATGCGACATTAATGCAAGTAGATTGGCTTGGGTGCCAGATGCCGTAAAAAGTGCTCCCTCAAAACCAAACATCTCGGCGGCCATGTCCTGTAAACGGTTAACGCTCGGATCATCACCATAAACATCATCACCCACTTCAGCCCTCGACATGGCTAAACGCATTGCCTCAGTAGGCTGGGTTACAGTATCACTGCGTAAATCTATCATTTTGTCCTCAACTTCTTCTGCCTATCCCCTATGCGCATGTCAAATACGCCTAGCGACTCTAGCCTTAAAGGAAAAAATTGTATAGCTTGCTGATATAGCTGCCGATAAAACATACAACCTAATGTGGAATTTAATCTGATATAATTGATTTATATCGAATAAATGGCAAAACTTGGCGTTAGAACGTTTAAAAGCTACAATAGCCAACTAGGATGCTCCTGCTAAAGCAATGCCAATCTCCTAGTGATTTTGACTGCTAGATATTAAACATAAGGTGATTTGTGGTGAATATATCCGTAATGCAATGGATTAAACTAGCCTCTTTAGCATTGAGTTTAACCCTAATGCTACCAGCTTATGCGTGGCAGGATACAGATCAAGATGGCGTGCCCGATATTAAAGATGCCTGCCCCAACACAACCGCTAACACTACGGTGATGGCAAATGGCTGTGTTTATGAAGTCGAAGCCACGGCCACAACTATTCAATGTAATCTCAATGACCCCAGCACCTATTCAGCTCCTGATTGTCATCATATTGAGACAGCCATTGTGTATTTTGAGTTTGCGATAGCAGAGGTAGATTTATCGCAGTGGAAAGCATTAGCCTTAGTCAAAGCATTTTTAGAGTCAAATACTGATGTTCATTTAATCTTGGTTGGGCACACAGATATTGTCGGCACACCTGAGTTTAATTATCAGTTATCACTTCAACGTGCGCAAAATGTGAAACAAATTTTGGTTGAAGACTATGGATTCAACCCAAATCGCTTTACCGTTGTCGGTAAAGGTATATCTGAACCAGTAGCAGATAATCGTTCCAGCGAAGGTCGCAGATTAAATCGACGAGTACAATTTTTCGTCAATAATAAGTAGTTTTGTTAGCGTATTTTTAGGGAGTAATTTAATGGAAAACCTTGAAGGCTTATTAAAGCAGGCTCCAGATCTGATCATGACCTATGGAGTGAAGATCTTATTTGCCCTTGTTATCTTTTTTGTCGGTAAATATTTTTCCGGCGTTGCGCAAAAGGTAGTGCGAAAGCTACTCAACAGCCGCAAAGTTGATCCAACGGTGGTCTCTTTTGTAGCCAACTTATCGTGGGCTGTTGTGTTTGTCTTCACCATTATCGCCACCTTAGGCCAAATTGGTGTGCAAACCGCATCTTTAGTCGCGGTTATCGGTGCCGCCGGTTTAGCGATAGGTTTAGCGCTGCAAGGATCATTATCTAACTTTGCTTCAGGCGTGTTAATGGTGTTATTCCGCCCATGTCGCGTGGGTGACTATATTGAAGCTGCTGGTATTGCTGGCACTGTTGATGAAATCACCATTTTCTCAACTAAATTACGCACGCCAGATAATAAGGTTATCGTTGCGCCCAACTCTTCAATCATGAATGGCACGATCACCAACTACTCAGCCTTAGAAAATCGTCGTATCGATTTAGTCATTGGCGTGTCTTATTCTGCGGATATTGCCCAGACTAAAAAAGTTTTAACCGAGATTTTAGATAACAACCAATATGTGCTGAAAGAACCGGGTTACACCGTGGGTCTGTCTGAACTAGCAAATTCTTCAATTAACTTTGTAGTTCGTCCTTGGGTAAAAACGGCGGATTACTGGACAGCTCGTTTCGAGATTTTAGAACAAATCAAAAATGCGCTTGATGCAGCCAATATTGAAATTCCATTTCCACAAATGGATATTCATGTAAAACAACTGCCCGAGAGCAAATAATCAGCAGTGATATTAGAAGGCCGGTGAAAACCGGCCTTTTTTATGGTGATAAGTCGGATTTTGGCGTACCTTAACCGAATATGCACACATATCTGAGTAAGAGAGAGAATATGCCAAAGTATGTTTCATTTCTGGCCGCTGGCTGTGTTTTTAGTTTAATGCTGCTCAGCCCAATGGCGATTGCCAGCAATAAAACCCAAGTAATGATGGGTGAAAAGACTGTCACCCTAGAAGGAAAATTACCTCAACTTGAGCAAATGGCCCCAAGATTTAAAGTCGTTGATGATAAATTCAATCCAATCAACTTAACCGACTTTAAGGGAAAAACCATCCTGATTAGTGCAGTGCCTAGCTTGGATACGGGTGTTTGTGCGTTACAAACTAAACGCTTTAATAGTGAGGTCAGCCACTTTTCTGATGATGTCGTCATGCTAACCATCAGCACGGATTTACCTTTCGCGCAAAAACGTTTTTGTAAAGTTGAGAATGTCGAAAATATTAAAGTGTTATCAGATTCTGTTTGGCGTGATTTTGGCGAGAAGTATGGTCTGTTAATTGAAGATTATGGCTTACTTGCACGGGCGATTTTCATCGTCGATGCCGAAGGTAAACTCAAGTACCAAGAATTAGTACCCAACATTGCCCAGCATCCAAACTATGATGCCGCGCTAGAGGCGCTAAAAACCATTCAAGCACAGTAATAAGCATAAAAATAGGGCATTTAATGCCCTATTTTTTACTAGTGCGTATGTTGGTCGCCGTTGGCTTGATAGTCGAAGGTAGGCATAGACCAATGATAGCGTAATGCTAACATCCGCCAGCTAAATCCAAAACTTAAGCAAATTAATAGATTAATCCATTCAGCCAATTGATAGGCGTTTAGCGTGATATATAACCCCGCCGTAAAGAGTGAGATTACCGCATAGAGCTCTTTCTTAAAAATCAAAGGCACTTGATTACAAAGAATATCGCGAATAACACCACCAAAAACACCGGTAACCAATCCCATAACGACCGCAATAGTTGGACTAAAACCAAGCATCAGGGTCTTTTGCGCGCCAACAATTGAGAATACCGCTAAGCCTAAGGCATCGATTGCCAAAAACAGCTTAGACAAATAACGCATAACTGGCGCAATCGCGACGGTTAACAAAGATGCAAATGCAATCGCAATTAGATAGTGGACATTCTCGACCCAAATCAAAGGGTAATTTCCAAGTAACATATCTCGTAAGGTGCCGCCACCGATAGCGGTAGCACAACCGATAATGACTACGCCGAATAAATCCATCTGCTTACGGCCAGCTGCTAATGCCCCAGTCATGGCCTCAGCCAAAATCCCAATCAGCCATAATAATCCGATAAATTGCGCTTCTTGCATTTAAACTACTTATTACCCATGCATAAAAAACGGATTTTGCCTGATAATCCACGGGCTGGATAATGAGATTATTTAAATTTTGTCATTAGAATATTTAATCTATTGATACCATTTATGCATTAGTCATTTCTAACCTTCAATATCACGCTACGCCACAATCCTTAAATAACAATAAATTAACTAATAGATAGCAGTCCACCACATTCAATTAAGCTTATTTTTTGATAAGTTTTAATAAAGCATAATCAATTAAACTTTGAAATTTTGTAGAAAACTCAACATCACGTCATTCAAGCCTAATTTTTGGCCACAAAAAAGCGGCCTAATAGCCGCTTTTTTAGACTAAAAGTAAATTATTTGTTTTCAGGTTTCGGAGGATAATTCGCCATGACACTTCCAACGGCATCATTGATGAGCTGGACTCTTTCAGAAGGAGTATTTTTATCACGAATGGTGTCAGCCACCGAACCACGCCATATTAACTTAGCTGTTTTATTATCAACTAAATCAATGATCAACGTACCAACTTCGTATTCTCTCACCGTGGTTTGAGTTTGCATGTTGCCACCCCATCCCCAACCAGGACCATAGTAAGGGTTATAGCCAAAGTTGGTATTGAAAGTATCTACATTAATCTTTTTGTCGATTTTAGTCAGATAGTTAACTAGGACATCAGCGTCTTTTGCATCGACTAACGTCATGCCCTTAGCAGAAAGCTGAGCATTAACTGCATCACGCACTCGCTGATCCATCAGACCATCGAGATGATAACCTGAAGCATCGGTCTTTTGTGCTACCCAAGCATAGGTTTTGTATTGAGAGAAATTGGCACTGGGATCGTAGTCCCAACCAGACTTAAGAGAACTACAAGCACTCAAGGCCAGCACTGCTAACCCTACGATAAAATTTTTCATGGTGATTTCCTTGGATTTCGTAAAGAACACAAATGAGCCGATAAATAAATTTAGCTTACAGAGCAATGGCCGATTCTACAACTCAATATAATGAAAAGCAGAGCGTTATTCAGCTTGACTTCAGCAATCGCTTTAAATGATAATGATTATCACTTAAAGCGATTAAGGGATAAATAACATGTACTGGTTCATTAGCGCATTGATTGTTGCATCAGCAATTTTCTGGCTAGCGCCACAAAAAGCCTCAATCGACACCAATAACAATAAACTCACGCCTCATCTCCCGATGATGTTATTGTTTTTGCCTTTGATTGTAATGAGTTGGCTGATATTCGAAGCTGTATCAAATGGTGCAGACTACACCACTATTGCCGCATTTGGTTTTGTTGCCACAGCCTGTTTAATTGCACTTCCCAAATTACATCGTTTTATTATGCCCTGCGCCCTACTCACCGCATTGGCATTAATCGCTATGGTTTTGCAGCATCTATAAATTCCGTTTGAAAACATGCTACTTCCCTGCAAAGAGCTAGCATTTACCTTCGGCCACTTTCAGTCTCTGTCTGTGGCCTTTTTTTACCTCTACTTTTTACCTCCACGAAGCATTATGAATTTGATAGACTTAAGCAGTTTACATTCAGATAAAAGATGACTTATGAGAGTAGATCCCAACGTTTCCTTAGTATACAGCACTGATAAAGGTCGCATTACTGCCGAACCAGAAGCAAAAGCACTCCCCGCATCCGATGGCATTGTGCGTATCCACAGAGACAGCAAAGGCCGTAAAGGTAAAGGTGTCTCGGTCATTTCAGGCCTAGGGCTTGACGATACTGGCCTAAAAGCACTAGCACAAACACTTAAAAAACAATGTGGTTGTGGTGGGACGGTTAAAGATTTCACGATCGAAGTGCAAACCGATAACCGTGAACTACTCAAACAGTTGCTTGAAAAACAAAACTATAAAGTCAAATTAGCCGGCGGTTGATACGCCACGATCCTAAGTAGCTGGATTTTATCTATCGATCAATGCATGTGGGCTGAACGGAGCATTTAATGGAGAGTTTGCAGAACCATTTTTTAATCGCCATGCCATCACTCGATGACACTTTTTTTGAGCGCACCGTCATCTATTTATGTGAGCACGATGAAAAAGGCGCCATGGGACTAGTGATAAATAAACCGCTGGGCATTGAAGTTAACTCCTTGCTCGAGCAGATGGATCTCCCAACAGAGCAAGTGTCTGCCGATTTTGCAATGGGAGCGCAAGTCTTAATGGGCGGGCCAGTCTCCCAAGATAGAGGTTTTGTACTACATACTTCCCAACCCTATTGGGCCAATAGTACGGAATTAGGCTCGGGACTGATGCTTACCACATCTCGAGACGTATTAACCGCTATAGGCAGTAAGCGCTCGCCAGATAAGTTTCTCGTGACATTAGGTTATGCTGGCTGGAGTAAAAATCAGTTAGAGCAAGAACTTGCCGATAACTCTTGGCTTACGATCCCCGCTGATCACACCTTACTCTTTGAAGTAAACCACGAAGATAGATGGCAACAAGCTAGCCGTTCACTGGGATTTGAGGCTTGGCAACTTTCAACACAGGCAGGCCACGCTTAATCTCACTTTATTTAACGAGTTAATATCAGATGAATACTAAAACCGTGTTAGGTTTTGATTTTGGTACAAAAAGCATCGGCGTTGCCGTAGGGCAACAAATTACCTCCAGCGCAACACCACTTTTATCTCTTAAGGCCGTTGATGGCATTCCAAATTGGGATGAAATAGCCAAACTCATCCAAGAGTGGCAACCCGATTTAGTCGTCGTGGGTTTACCGCTCAACATGGATGGTACAGAACAAGAAATGACCCACAGAGCAAGAAAATTTGCCAATCGACTAAACGCTAAGTTTGGGGTCAAAATTGTCACTCAGGATGAAAGACTCACCACCACAGATGCAAAAGCTAGGCTATTTGAACTCGGTGGCTTCAAAGCCCTCACCAAAGGTCAAGTTGATGCTGTGTCAGCCGTATTGATTGTCGAAAGCTATTTTGAAAATCATTTCGGCGACTAATGAGCGATATCAAAACAAAAGGATAGCCTGAGCTATCCTTTTTTATTTCTACGATATTAGTGTCTACAGATAGGGTTTAACCAAGCTCGCCATCATGCTGATATGGTCATCATTATCATTTAGCGCTGGAATATAACGGAACTTCTCCCCCCCTGCATGAGTAAAGATATGTCCATTTTCGCCCACGATCTCTTCTAACGTCTCTAAACAATCGGCACTAAATGCTGGACATACAATCGCAACATCACGCACACCTTGACTCGGCAGAGCCGCCATCGTCGCATCCGTGTAAGGTTGTAACCATTTAGCTTTACCAAAACGTGACTGGAATGTAATCGCAAATTCATCTTTAGCCAAACCCAATTGCTCAGCCACAAGACGAGTGGTCTTCATGCAAAAACAATAATAGGGGTCACCCAGATGAAGATTACGCTCAGGCATACCATGGTAAGACAGCACTAACTTTTGTGGCTTGCCATGTTTGTCAAAATCGGCACGAATCGAATTGACTAATGCAGCAATAAACCCAGGGTTATCGTGATAAGTATTAATAAAATGCAGCGAGGGCAAATAGCGCCATTGACAAAGTTCCTTGGCAATAGCATCAAAAGCCGAACCCGTTGTCGGCGCAGCATATTGGGGATATAAGGGTAAAACAACTATCTTATCAATCCCTTGCTTATGCATATCCTGTAACGTGTTTGCCACTGAAGGGTTACCATAGCGCATAGCTAAGTGAACCGACACTGGATAACCATCGGCGGTTAATTTATCGGACAATTTAGCCGTTTGCCGCAAACTGATATCCATCAGTGGCGACCCTGCTTCTGTCCACACCTTTTGATAAAGTGCCGCGGACTTTGCTGGGCGAACGCGAAGCACTATGCCATGTAAAATCAGCATCCAGAGGAGTTTTGGAATTTCTACCACCCGAGGGTCGGATAAAAACTCTGCAAGGTAACGCCTTACGGCCGATGCCGTTGGCGCATCTGGCGTGCCAAGGTTAAGTAACAACACACCCACTTTGCCACGCGTTGCGTGGCCAATCTCTTTTGATAATCCTGAAAACCTAGCCAAAGTAGCCTCTTAAAATTTGTAAATGAATAAATTGGGCATTAAAGCACGGATTCTATTGCCTGCTTAAGCTCGGCACTATCGGGTTTAACCTTAGAATTAAATTGCTGCACAGTATTGCCATCACCACTCACTACGTATTTGTAGAAATTCCACTTGGGTGAGCCAGCTTTATCGCCTAAGTATTTGAATACACTGTTAGCATCACTACCTCGGACGGGAGACGTCGCGAGCATGGTGAAGGTGACACCATAGTTGATGTAGCACACCTTAGCCGTGTCTTTTTCATCATTCTCCTCTTGGAAAAAATCATCCGAAGGGAAACCAATTACCACTAACCCTTTATCTTTATATTGTTGATGGAGTGCTTCTAAGGCTTTAAATTGCGGCGTATAACCACAATTACTGGCGGTATTGACCAGCAGCACAGGCTTACCCTGAGTGAGCTCACATAAGTTAACGCTCTGTTCTGAGTGCAATTTACGCACTTCAACATCAAGGTAGCTTGGGCATGTTGCCGCCAAAGCGCTGGTGCTCATCAAGCTAGTCAAGATAAATAGCGGGAGTTTCATCATAATGTCCTTCTTATTCAATGATGCAAGATAGGCGAACTTATTCTTATTACGTCACTTGCTACGGTAAAGATCATATTGAATAAAAAAATAAAAGCTACAAGGAGTTATCGATTGCTTTAGCTGATAAAAAAGCAGCTCAATCGAGCTGCTTTAACACACGACAAAATAGGATTAATCCATATCCAAGGTCACGCCTTCCATAAAGCTCGAACTGGCGGGTTCTTTATTTTGCAATTTAATCATTAACCGCAAGTCGTTGGGTGAGTCAGCATGGTGAAGCGCGTCGGCATAACTGATCTCCCCATCGACATAGAGCTTTAACAGAGCTTGGTCAAAAGTCTGCATTCCTTGCTCATTCGATTTGGCCATGGTTTCTTTGAGCAAATGCAGCTCGTTTTTAGCAATCAAACTCGCGACACGTGGCGTATTGATCAAGACTTCAATCGCCGCCCGGCGCCCTGTGCCATCAACTTTAGCCACCAGCTGCTGCGCCACAATACCGCGCAGGTTGAGTGACAAATCGAATAATAGCTGTTGATGTTTACTCTCTGGCACTAAGTGCATAATCCGGTCTAATGCTTGGTTAGCATTGTTAGCATGCAGTGTCGCCATACACAGATGGCCCGTTTCAGCAAAGGAGAGCGCAAACTCCATGGTTTCTTGGGTTCGAATTTCACCGATAAGGATCACATCAGGCGCCTGACGCAACGAGCTTTTCAGCGCCGCATCAAAGGACTCTGTATCTATGCCCACTTCACGTTGAGTAATGATACTTTTGCGATGATCGTGAACAAATTCCACAGGGTCTTCAATCGTCAAGATATGCCCGCGGGCATGGGCATTGCGGTAACCGACTAATGCAGCTAAGGAAGTCGATTTACCGGTCCCTGTCCCCCCCACCATGATGATAAGTCCACGCTTACTCATCACCAGATCTTTTAAAATCGGTGGCAGTTTTAAATCATCCACTTCAGGGATTTTGGTCTCAATCCGGCGCATAACACAACCCGGAGACTCACGCTGCCAGAATGCGCTGACGCGAAAACGACCCAACTCCTTAACCGCAAAAGCAAAGTTACACTCGCGAGTCGTGTGAAATTCCTTCTTTTGCGCCTCCGTCATCACGGACTCGACAAAATCCAAAGACTGCGCGGGCGTAAAGGCGCTCTCGGCTAATGGGCGTAACTCGCCATCAATTTTGGCGCTAGGCGGAAAACCTGCGGTAATAAACAAGTCCGAGGCTTTACGCTCCACCATGACTTTTAAAAACGGACGGACATCCATCATAAATCCTTAAAACGTCGCTTGTTTGTTTGAGCTCTTCGCCATGGCATCCTCACGGGTGATGAGGCCACGGTTCACTAAGTTTTGCAGACACTGTTCGAGTGTTTGCATGCCATGGGCCATCCCCGTTTGAATGGCTGAGTACATCTGCGCCACTTTATCTTCACGGATAAGATTTCGGATAGCGGGCGTACCCATCATAATTTCGTGGGCAGCAACACGACCACCACCGATTTTCTTAATCAGGGTTTGCGAAATAACCGCCTGTAATGATTCAGACAACATGGTACGCACCATGTCCTTTTCACCGGCAGGGAAAACGTCAACCACACGGTCAATAGTCTTAGCCGCCGACGTGGTGTGTAAGGTGCCAAAAACTAAGTGACCCGTTTCAGCCGCCGTCATCGCCAGACGAATGGTTTCAAGGTCACGCATCTCACCCACGAGGATAACGTCAGGGTCTTCACGCAATGCGCTACGCAGCGCCGCGTTAAAGCTGTGGGTATGACGATGCACTTCCCGTTGGTTAATCAAACATTGCTTGTTGGGATGAACAAATTCGATTGGGTCTTCAATGGTTAAGATATGATCATGGCGGTTTTCATTGATGTAATCGACCATGGCCGCAAGTGTGGTACTCTTACCGGAACCTGTAGGCCCAGTGACTAACACTAACCCACGGGGAAAACTGGCAATTTTTTTAAAAATTTCAGGCGCACCTAGCTGCTCAAGTGACAAGATATCACTGGGAATGGTACGAAATACCGCCGCAGCGCCGCGAGATTGGTTAAAGGCGTTCACACGGAAACGCGCTAAATTAGGGACTTCGAACGAAAAGTCGATTTCTAAATGTTCTTCAAAGTCCTTGCGTTGTTTATCATTCATAATGTCATAAACAAGGCTGTGTACACCCTGATGATCAAGCGCGGGCAGATTGATTTTTCTCACTTCACCGTCGACACGGATCATGGGAGATATCCCTGCAGAGAGGTGTAGATCCGAGGCTTTGTGTTTTACACTAAAAGCTAATAACTCAGTGATTTCCATAGTTTGGGATATCCTTGCAACTAGATAATTACATCATGACAACAATAGCAGACAGACTCGCCCACGCCCAGAGCAGGATCGCGCAAGCGGCGCAAAAATGCGCACGCTTACCTCACACTATTCGCTTACTTGCCGTCAGTAAAACTAAACCTATCGCAGATATTATAGCCGCCTATAATGCAGGCCAGCGTTGCTTTGGTGAGAACTATGTTCAAGAAGGTGCGACAAAAATTGAAGCGCTAAAAGATACTCATCCCGATATTGAATGGCATTTTATTGGGCCTCTACAATCCAATAAGACCGCATTAGTTGCCCAGCACTTCGATTGGATGCACACCCTTAGCCGAGAAAAAATTGCCCAGCGGCTCAATGAACAGCGCCCCGCTCACCTTGCGCCACTTAATGTGTGTATTCAAATCAACATCAGTGATGAAGACACAAAATCTGGTATCGATGCCGAGCAAATGCTACCGCTAGCCAATATCATCAGCCAACTGCCGCAGTTAAGGCTCAGAGGCTTAATGGCTATTCCCACTGCAACCGATAACATTACCCAGCAAACCCGGGAACTTACCGAGCTAAAGCAGTTATTCGAAACACTGAAACAGCATTATCCCGATGTCGATACACTATCAATGGGCATGAGTAATGATTTGGACATCGCTATCGAGTGCGGCTCAACCATGGTGCGAATTGGCAGCGCCATCTTTGGAGAGCGGGATTATTCCTCAAAAGAAACGATCAATTGAGTCGATAAGTATCAAACCCATTGCCATTAAAGAGGTCATTGCCAACTGTCGCTATCACAGATTGAAAACTAAGGTATAGCGACTGACTCGGTATTTGGTCTTGTTTTTACAGGCTAAAGCCCAAATACTGTAAAGAAACATTAAATAGAAATTTTTATCCGGTCTAATTTTGTCATCGCTGAACCATAGGATTCAGCCCTAGGCCAGACATTATGGGGTACACATGAGTCAACAAAAAATCTGCTTTATCGGCGCGGGCAATATGACCCGTAGTATTATCAGCGGCTTAATTCGTAGCGGTTATCCAGCATCACAGGTTCAGGCGACCAACCCAAGCCAAGGTAAACTCGACGCCCTCGCTCACGACTTTGGTGTGCCTGTATCCCAAGATAATGTCAGCGCCGCCCAAGATGCCGATGTCATCGTATTATCCGTTAAGCCGCAGTTGATGGAACCAGTCTGCCAAGCACTGCAAAACATTGATATGTCAAACAAGCTGATCATTACTATTGCCGCGGGGATTAAAGCTGAACGCTACAGCCAGTATTTAGCACAACCCATCACGCTGGTTCGCACTATGCCAAACACCCCAATGCAAATCGGCGTCGGCATGACGGGACTCTACGCACCGCACCCCCTATCGGATGCACAAAAAGCGATTACTGAACGATTGATGTCCAGCGGCGGTGAAATAGTGTGGGTAAATGAAGAATCTGAAATTAATCAAGTCATTGCCCTTGCTGGTAGCTCACCAGCATATTTCTTCCTGCTGATGGAATCGATGATTGATGCGGGTAAACAAATGGGCATGGACGAAGCCAAAGCCAGAAGCTTAGTGCAGCAAGCCGCCCTTGGTGCTGCTATGATGGCTAAACAAAATCCTGAGCTCACGCTGGGTAATTTACGGGAAAATGTCACCTCTAAAGGTGGGACAACGGCGCAAGCCATCGCCACATTCGAAGCAGCAGATCTCCGTGGCGTCGTAAAAAAAGCCATGGAAAACTGCATTAATCGCGCAGAAGAAATGGCAAAAACATTTTAATTAAACCACTTTCCCGACGGCTCAAACAAAGATAACGGGCGTTTTTAATTGGACTCATATAGGCAGAAATCTCGATGAATGCATTAACCTTCTTGATCAGCACACTCTTCGATTTGTATTTGATGGTAGTGATTTTGCGGCTCTGGCTCCCCTTGGCACGGGCCGATTTTTATAACCCTTTTAGTCAATTTATCGTGAAAGCAACTCACCCACTCATCGCCCCAATGCGCCGAGTGATCCCATCAATAGGAAGATTTGATACAGCCTCGTTTGTGTTGGCATTATTGGTTGTCATCGTAAAAGTCTTGCTATTGAGCCTTATCGCCGGTGGCGCTATTGATATTGTGCTGTTCTTTGTATTTGCGCTTGTCACTGTCATCAAACAGACGGGCATTTTGCTGTTTTGGATGTTGATCATCCGGGCGATTTTGAGCTGGTTCAATCAAGGCTATAATCCGATCGTGATGATTATGGGGCAATTAACCGAGCCCATTTTGGCCCCAGTGCGCCGCATCATTCCGCCAATTGGTGGTTTAGATCTGTCGGTAATGTTGGTGATTATCGGCATGAACTTTATCAACATGCTGTTGGCGCAATACGTACCTTTTTGGGCCATGATTTAATGAGCGCAGTCATTATGCAGCAAGGCGACTTGCTGCTTAATTTGTATATTCAACCTAAAGCGAGTCGCGATCAGATAGTTGGGCTTCATGGTGATGAGTTAAAAGTCGCCATTACCGCCCCGCCTATTGATGGCAAGGCCAATGCCCATTTAAGCAAGTATTTAGCCAAGGCCTTTAAAGTCCCTAAAAGCGATGTTCACATCCTTAAGGGCGAATTGGGGCGCCATAAACTGGTACGGATTAGCGCTCCTAAAAACGTCCCGACAGAAATCGCGACACTGCTCGAATAAACACAGCGTTGGAAGTCTAGGTTCCGATACATATAATCAAGCAATCTCTCATATTAAGTTAAGGTACAACATTATGTTACGTAACCTCCTAATCATGCTCGCATTAACAGCTAGCCTTTGTGGTGTCGCTAATGCCGAGCAAAAAGAAACCGTCGGTAATTTTGATATTCATTATATCGCGTTAGGAAGTACCTTTCTGACCCCCAGTATTGCTAAAACCTATGGCATTGAGCGTAGTAGCTACAAAGGTATTATCAACATCGCGGTATTAGATACGAGTGAAGAAGGCTCACCCGCCGTGCCTGTTGAAATCACCGGTGTTGCCAATAACTTACTCGATGCGCGTATCGATTTAAAATTTAGAGAAATCCGTGAAGGTAAGGCCATTTACTATATTGCTGAAGTCCCATACCGCGACGATCAAGAGATTAATTTCAACATCGCCATCAAGTATAGGAACCAGCTGAATACTAACCTACAGTTTAAACAAAAGTTCTACGTCGAATAATTTCAGCCTCACAGGCAGGACGATACCAATTATCGTCCTGCCTTTTTCTGTCCTTTACCGCCAAGCTTGGGTATCATTGCCGCCGTAAACATCGCTCAATGAAATAGGTATCCCATGCAACAAATCGTCCTCGCCAGTGGCAATAAAGGTAAACTTGCCGAATTCGATCAAATGCTCGCCGCCTACGGCGTAAAAGTACTGCCACAAAGCCAATTTAACGTTAGCGAAGTGGCCGAAACGGGCACCACCTTTGTCGAAAACGCCATTATCAAAGCCAGACATGCGGCACAAATTACTGGACTTGCCGCCATTGCCGATGACTCGGGATTAGAAGTCGATTTACTCCAAGGTGCACCGGGCATCTACTCTGCGCGCTATGCGGGGGAGAATGCCAAGGATCAAGAAAATGTGTTAAAACTCTTAGACACATTAAAGGATAATCCTGCGCCGCGTACGGCAAGATTCCAATGCGTTTTAGTCTATATGCGCCATGCGAAAGACCCAACGCCAATCATTTGCCAAGCCGCGTGGGAAGGCCAAATCGATTTCGTGCAACGGGGTGACAACGGCCATGGTTACGATCCGATTTTTATTCCAGAACACCATGATTGCAGCGCCGCCCAAATGAGCAGTGACGAGAAAAATGCCTTGAGTCACCGTGGTAAAGCGTTAGTACAACTGATTGCTGCCATGCAGGAAAAAGGCGTATTTACCGACGGGAACGCCCAATAATGTCAGTTAATGTGTCATCTCAGTTAACCCTGCCGCCATTGAGCTTGTACATCCATATCCCTTGGTGTGTACAAAAATGCCCTTACTGCGACTTTAACTCCCATGGGCAAAATGGTGAATTACCCCAGCAGGCCTATGTGGATGCGCTGCTAGCGGACTTACACCAAGACTTGCACTTAGTACAGGGCCGTAAGCTGCACACCATTTTTATTGGTGGTGGAACACCGTCTCTATTTGATGCCAATCAAATCAAACGGATATTGGATGGCGCCAACGCGCTAATTCCCTTTAGTGACGATATTGAAATCACCATGGAGGCCAACCCCGGTACCCTAGAGCACGATGACTTTAGTGCCTACCGCGCCGCCGGGGTCACTCGGTTATCGATTGGGGTACAAAGCTTTTCTAAGGATAAGCTTAATCTGCTGGGGCGAATTCACGATCAAAACGAAGCCCAAACCGCCGCCCAAAAAGCCAGCCAAGCGGGTTATTTAAGTTTTAACTTGGATTTGATGCACGGACTTCCGAATCAAAGTTTTGCTGAGGCCATGGCGGATATCGATACCGCTGCGGCGCTCAATCCGCCACATTTGTCTTGGTATCAACTGACGATTGAGCCTAACACCCTGTTCCATTCAAAACCGCCGCAGCTGCCCGACGATGAAGATCTCTGGCAGATCTACGAACAAGGGCAACAAAAGTTAGCGGCACTAGGTTATGAGCAGTATGAAATCTCGGCCTATGCCAAACCCGGTTATCAATGCAGGCATAACCTTAACTATTGGCAGTTTGGCGATTATTTAGGCATAGGATGCGGTGCCCATGGCAAAGTGACCTTACCTGAAGAAAATCGCATCATTCGCACGGTCAAAATCAAACACCCTAAAGGTTATTTAGTGGCCAGCAACTATACCTTCGAACAAACTGAAGTCGCTCAAGAAGATCGCGCCCTCGAATACTTGATGAATCGTCTGCGCCTAATGACGCCAATCCCTAAACAAGAGTTTGAAGACAGAACCGGTTTACACCGAGACACCTTAAAGGATGGGATGGAAAAGGCCAAACAACGGGGTTTACTCACCGAATCAGCTGAACATTGGCAATTAACCAGTAAAGGTCACATGTTTGTGAACGATTTACTAACGCAATTTTGTTAATTCACTGATTAAATTCCCCGTATAAATAATGTGTTAGCCTAGGTTTCTCGATGAAGCATCTTTTATGGCTAACACATTTTCTAACATTTATATTCATACATTTTTCCCCTGCTTCTTTAGAATTGCCTGAACATTGTTAAGGAAGCCTGATCATGCCAATAAAAACGAACATCAGCTTAGTCGCATTTACCCTCTCCGCCCTGCTTGCACAGCCCTCCTATGCAGTGCCCAGCTTAAATGACTCACATAATGTGACCAGTACAAGTGTTGCAGCCCTAAGCGAGTCAGAAAAAGCCAATGCCTTGTTTGAAGCCATCTTCATGGAAAACATCATGGCAAGCCCAATTGCGCAAACCTATATGGGCATTAAGCAGGATTATGATAAGTGGGATGACATTGGCGACGAGGCGGATGCCCGTGAGTTGGCGCGAACCAAGAAACAGCTAGCCGAAGTGAATCAACTAGATACGAGTAAGCTTGACCCCCAAACTCGCCTAAGCCTGACGTTACTCACCCAAAACCTGAATAACGATATCAAAGACTATCAGTGGCGTTACCATAACTACCCAGTAAATCAGATGCATGGTGGCCACTCGATGATCGCCTCCTTCCTAATTAATCAACACCAGATCAGTGATGTCAGCGATGCTAAGGCCTATATCAGCCGCTTAAATGGCGTGCCCAAACGCCTAAGCCAACTGCAACAGGCGCTAGAAGTGCGCGCTGATAAAGGCATTATTGCGCCTAAATTTGTGTTCGGTTACGTGATATCTGACAGCCAAAACATCATTAAAGGCGCCCCCTTCGATAAAGGCGAAGACAGTGCACTGTTGGCGGATTTTCGCAAAAAAGTGAATGCACTCAGCATCTCCGAAGCAGAAAAAGCCCAACTGATTGCCGATGCTGAAAAAGCACTAGTCTCGCAAGTTGAGCCTGCATACAAGACGCTTATCGCCTATATCAAAACCTTAGAAGCCAAGGCCGATACCCGCGATGGGGTTTGGAAACTCCCAGACGGCGAGGCGTTTTATAACAATGCCCTTGCACGCACGACGACTACCCACATGACGGCGGATGAAATCCATCAGCTCGGTCTTGCCGAAGTGGAACGCATCCATAATGAAATGCGCGCCATTATGAAAAAGGTGAATTTTAACGGCACCTTGCAAGAATTCTTCACCTTTATGCGCGATGATCCACAGTTCTATTATCCAAATACCGCCGAAGGCAAGGCGGCATATTTAGCCGATGCTACCAAGCTTATCGATAATATGCGCTCACGCTTGGATGAAGTCTTTAAGGTCAAGCCAAAGGCTGCCATGATAGTCAAACAGGTTGAAGCCTTTAGGGAGAAATCTGCGGGTAAAGCCTTTTATGAACAACCGGCGCCCGATGGCTCTCGCCCTGGCAGCTACTACGCTAATCTCTACGATATGAAGGCCATGCCCAAATACCAAATGGAAGCACTGGCTTACCACGAAGGGATCCCTGGGCACCATATGCAAATCGCCATTTCGCAGGAGCTGAAGGATATTCCTAAGTTCCGTAAGTTCGGTGGCTATACCGCCTATATCGAAGGTTGGGGGCTCTACAGTGAGTCTTTCCCGAAAGAAATGGGCTTATATGCCGATCCATACTCCGATTTTGGTCGACTGGCGATGGAGTTATGGCGAGCTTGCCGTTTAGTCGTCGATACAGGGATCCACGCCAAGCAATGGACCCGCGAACAAGGGATTGCTTATTACGTCGATAATACCCCTAACGCAAAATCCGATGCGAAGAAAATGGTGGAGCGTCATATCGTTATGCCATCGCAAGCCACAGCCTATAAAGTTGGGATGATTAAGTTACTCGAACTGAGACACAAGGCGGAAAAACAACTGGGTGATAAGTTTGATATCCGGGATTTCCATACTTTAGTCTTGGCAAATGGCGCGCTGCCTTTGGATGTGCTGGAAGAGCAAGTCGATCAATGGATTGCCAGCGTTAACAAAGCCTAAGCGTGAAACCTTGGGAGGCTAACGCTAGCCTCCCTTGAACACCGTTGCGAATGAAGTGATTAAATCGCAGCCAATAAAAAAGCCACTATCAAGTGGCTTTTTTATTGGATTTATCACCGGCTTGGTCATAAAACCCTATCTCACTGTGGATCACTATATTTGATGAATTAAGCTCAATACTTAACACTCGGTGTGACTTTAGGGTACAGAGAGACAAAACTCATTTCCCACGATTAAACCATCAGAAAAAAATTACCTCAGCCTAATAAGCTGAGGTAAACCAAAAACTAGGATGATGGTTTAAAAGCCAACATTGTTTTAGTTCGCAAACTTCTGTTGGCGGTGATTCGAAACCGCAATATTGCAGACCTGTACACTCATATCGAAAGGGGTCATTTCCAATAAAAGCATAGGACTCAGGTCATTCCGAATCATCTGGCAATCATTGTATTCATTTAAGAACAGACTTCAATACAAGCTTCAAAAACTTGTTTTAGATAATGCTAAAAAACCAAACTAAAATGCAAGACCAAAAACATATAAACGACTGATTTTACTTAACTTAAAATATCATCAAACGTTTCCAAAACGCATTAAACGCATTTTAAGAACAATGTTTCCAAAATTACTGACGCTCACTGAAAAGTTCAGCATAAGGGATATCCCAATAAGGCGGATTACCAATATGGTCTTTAATAAACTCAATAAAGGCACTCACCTTAGGCGCTAAATGCTTACGACGTGGGTAGACCGCCTGTAGCGGTAAATGATGAGTCAATTGCCAATCTCTCAATAGTGGCACCAAGGTACCTTTAGCGATCTCATCTTCCATCAAGTAACTAGCAAGATATACAACCCCTAAGCCACTGATCGCAGCTGATTTTAAAGCAGGAGCGTTATCTACCCTAAAGTTACCAGAGACACCTATCTCACAGTAATCATCGCCCTTTTTAAACTGCCACATGCTGTGCTCATGCCACTCACCTTGATACACCAAACAGTTATGGTCGACTAATTGCTCTGGACGCGAAGGTTCGCCATGCTTAGCAATATAATCGGGTGAGGCAACGAGTAGGAACTGACACTTCATCAAAGGTCGCGCCACCATACCAAGGGGAAGCTGCTCATACATAGTTAACAGTAAGTCTAAACCTTCACTGACCACATCCACCTTATGATCAAGCAAACTGACTTGCAGTTCGAGCTCAGGGTGTTTTGCCATAAAGGATGGCAGTGCGGGAATGATATGCATAGCGCCAAAGGACTGAGAAATACCCACCTTTAACACGCCGCGGGTCGCATCGTTTAAATTATGCACGCTAGCAATGGCCTGCTCAGCATCGCGGAGTAACTCTTCACCTTGCAGATATAACAAATGCCCAGCTTCAGTCAAACTTAAGCTGCGAGTAGTACGCTGGATCAGTTGAACACCGAGTCTATGCTCGAGATCGGCTACCTGCGTACTAACCTTAGATTTAGAGATCCCAAGCCTTCTTGCGGCCGCACTGAAACTTCCGGCTCTGGCCACATGAGTAAAAATCGCAATAGGTTCTAACAGTTCTAACATGGAAAGTCGCCTTAAGCAGTTTCGACAGTGATTTAAACTTTCGGAATAACGCAGGAATGCAGCATTCCATAACGCCTTAATATCTCACAGCAAATGGGTTCGTTGTAGAGATTTAAACCGAAAAAGTCAGCTAAAGTAGAGTGTTTTATCTGACTGAGTTGCCAGCTTTTCATTATATTTTAAGAGTATACCAAACATTAGTCTGAAGAATGTAACATTCCACACTAAATAGCCGCAAGCATTGGGATTAATATCAAGGTGCTTGGTAACAATTCCCCAATAAAAAGCCCCAAACACAAAGGTGCTGAGGCATTGATCATTTATACTGCTTTATTCATTTTGTCAGCTAGGCAAACGTTCTAGCGTAAAAACCTGTTTATTCCCTTAGATATCTTCTGCGATATCTACTCACGCAATTCGTGGTGAGTGTTTTGCGTCAACACGTAAGGTGCTAACTCAGGCACTTCTTTACGCAGTTGATTTTCAAGCACTAGCAGGTTTTCAAAACGGTCACATAAACGGTCGGCTTTCGCTTCAATCCCCTTGGATTGGGATTCAATTTGCTGCTCAATATCATCGCCTAATCTATCCATTTTTTGTGAAAATGCCTCCATCTTAGCATCGAAGGACTCACCATCGCCGGCAAGAATTTGGCCACCGATATTCATCATCAGGGTGCCAATGGAGTTTTGCACGATTTGCTCCATTTCCTGTTCAAACTCATCGTTAAAAGTGTTTTGCATCGACTCTTCGGTCGCACCAAGGTAAAAACTATCGCCCTGGTTGTAGGCTACGGCATCGACACGCTTCTGCACACCTGCCATCATTTCATCAAACTTAGCGCCAGCGGCATCGCCCATCAATGGCGTTAACGCCATACTCACAGCTTGAGAGGCCAGTGCAACCGCTTCATTGACTAATTCAATCACCTCAGGTACCTGAGTTGACACCTCATCGGCATATTGGCTAACTAGCTTCTTCTGCTTATCAGTTAAGGTTACCTGCTTGCCTTCAACGTATAACTTGTCAACCTCGATACGATACTTCTCGGCGCCCTTCTCGCTCATCACTAATTTTTTAGGTTCGACTTTCACATCATAATTAAGGGAAACCTCACAGCGCTCATCAATTTGCGGCTCGGTTTTCGCTTGTGCTGATTGCAAGCCAGAAGCACCTAAAATAACGCCCGATAATGCCACTCCAGTTAATAGCGTATTTATTTTCATTGTGGTTCATCCTTTAATCTGAGTAATTCGACTAAGCTAACATGCTAAAAGACAAAAAAGCAGAAGATGTGCCAACTTTGTAACAATATGATTAGTATGGAGTTATAAAAATTAGCACCGATAGATGATTAGTGATTTTCACCAATATTTAGCCTAAGGGGGCTAATAAAAGAGGTAAATCAGAAGATTGAACGTCCGAGACGCTGGCTGAGATGCTCAAGCATCGCCGTCCCCGCGAGGGAGTTACCTTGGTTATCTAATTCGGGTGACCAAACGCAGACCGAGAGCTCCCCAGGGATCACCGCAATAATGCCGCCACCGACACCACTTTTGCCAGGCATTCCGACACGATAGGCAAACTCACCAGCGCCATCGTACAAGCCAGAGGTTGCTAACAGGGCATTTAACTGCCGAGTCTGCACTTGCGAAATAAGCTCGGTACCGTCTAAAGTTTTACCGCGATTAGCTAAATACAGCATCGCCCGCGATAGATCGGCGCAGTTCATTTTTAAGGCGCAGTAATGAAAATAAGTGCGCAGCACTGTATCGACATCACCTTGAAAATTGCCGAAGGATTTCATCAGATAGGCGATGGCCGCATTGCGAGCACTGTGCTGATATTCAGAATCCGCCACTTGCTTATCGAAACAAACTTTATCGTTTTGACTCAGCGCCCTGACCAATTCCAACATCCGATGCTTAGGTGCCCCTAAACGGCTCTGTAATAAGTCAGCGATGACTAATGCGCCAGCATTAATAAAGGGATTGCGAGGTTTACCCCGCTCGAGTTCGACTTGGACTAATGAATTGAAGGAGTGTCCCGAGGGTTCTTTGCCGACGCGGCTCCAAATTTCGGTTTCTTCATATAAAGTTAGCGCTAAGGTTAAGCTGAAAACTTTAGAAATACTTTGAATTGAAAATGGCTCAAGGTAATCGCCTGCGCCTATGGTTTCACCGTCAATAGTGGTCACGGCTATGCCCAATTTGCCAGCATCAACATTGGCGAGCGCAGGGATATAATTAGCAACCTTTCCTTGGCCGAGCAAGGGTCGAACTTTGTCGACCACTTCCTCTAATAACGCCTGTTCTGGCATTAACTCCACCAGATATCGTACAGTTGGCTAACTTCGAGTTGAGTCACTTTTTGACCCGCCCAGAATGCCTTAACAGCAGCGATATCTTCCTCGGTGCACTTACCGATAGTTTGGGTCGCAATAATACCTTCCCATTCGATATGACCACCGCCATGGAAGCCTAGCTTACGGGCTTCAATCACCTCATCAATAAACTTATCGACAGTTGCATCAATTTCAGCTTCAGAGACAGATGCATCGAACGTCCAAGTGATGTCAAAACCTAACTCTTGGAATTCATCGACGCGCATTTTCTTACGTAAACGACGGCTACGATTCGTTGCCATAGTGATTTTCCCCGTTGTGTTAAAAAACCAATAAAAAGATAACGATATTAAGCGATACGCTCAAACATCAGATCCCATACGCCATGGCCAAGGCGATGACCGCGGGCTTCAAATTTCGTGAGTGGACGATGATCCGGACGCGGTACAACAGTACCATCAGCAGATTGATTCTTGTAACCGCTCGCCACATTCATCACTTCCAGCATATGTTCGCTGTAGTTTTCCCAGTCGGTTGCCATGTGGAATACACCGCCGATCTTCAGCTTACGGCGGATCAATTCGGCAAATTCAGCTTGTACGATACGGCGTTTGTGGTGGCGCTTTTTATGCCAAGGATCGGGGAAGAACAACTGCACACGCGTCAGGCTGCCATCGGCAATCGCATGTTCTAATACTTCCATCGCATCATGGTGATATACACGAAGATTGGTCACGCCCGCAGCAGCGGCATCACTTAAGCATGAGCCAACACCAGGCTTATGGACTTCAATACCGATAAAGTTCAGCTCTGGTGCTTCTTGCGCCATTTGCACTAAAGAAGCGCCCATACCGAAACCAATCTCCAGTACAGTGTCAGCTTCGCGGCCAAAAACTTCGGCTAAATCCAATGGTGTTGGGCTGTAATCTAAGCCCATTGTTGGCCACTGAGTCTCAATGGCTTGCGCTTGACCTTTAGTCAAACGCCCTTCTCTTAGGACAAAGCTTCTGATCTTACGCAGATACTTGCCTTCTTCATTAAATTCAGCGGTAGTGACTTCGCTCATTTTTGCCTCGTCTCGTGGACAACACCCTCTAAAAAGAAGGGCATTATCCAAAGTTCAACTTACAGTGCAAGCACTAATGGAGGCGAAGTATAACAAGATTCTTCGCCGGAGCGAATCTAGCACTGTTTTTCCTGTGAGAGTGACTTGTTTGCCGCCCTATCTCCCGCTACACTGCGCCGATGAAATCTACAGCCTCCTTTGCAACACGTATCGTTAATTGGTACGACACCCACGGTCGTAAAACCCTCCCTTGGCAGCAAGATAAAACCCCATATAGTGTATGGGTTTCAGAGATTATGCTGCAACAAACTCAGGTGGCGACTGTTATTCCCTATTACCAGCGTTTTATGACGCGTTTCCCCGATGTATTAGCCCTCGCTAACGCGCCGGATGATGAAGTATTGCACCATTGGACTGGCCTTGGTTATTACGCTAGGGCTCGCAATCTGCATAAAGCCGCTAAGATGATCCGCGATGAATATCAAGGACAATTCCCGACGGATTTTGAGAAAGTGCTAGCACTGCCAGGTATTGGCCGCTCGACAGCAGGTGCTGTGCTATCCCTATCACTTGGGCAGCAGCATCCGATCCTCGATGGCAATGTTAAGCGCGTCCTAGCAAGACATGGCGCGATTGCGGGCTGGCCTGGACAAAAACCAGTGGAGGAGCAACTCTGGCAATTAACTGAACAGTTAACGCCAGAGCAGGATATTCAAAAATATAACCAAGCCATGATGGATATTGGTGCCAGTATTTGTACTCGCAGCAAACCCAATTGCGCCGCTTGCCCTGTGGCTATCGATTGCAAGGCCCAACTTATGGGTAGGCAAACCGATTTCCCGGGTAAAAAACCGAAGAAAACTATCCCAGAGAAATCTGCTTGGATGTTGGTTTTGCTCAAAGATAATCAAGTCTTCTTGGCTAAGCGCCCTCCTGCAGGCATTTGGGGCGGACTCTGGTGCTTCCCCGAGTTTAATACTCAAGCCGCACTCAATGCAGAGCTTGAAGCCCAAGGTTATAAAGCCGCTCAACTCGAACCATTAATTGGTTTTAGACATACCTTTAGCCATTTTCATTTAGATATTCAGCCCATGCTACTGAATTTAGATAGCCACGCGAATGGCTACGACAAGCAAACCGCGGGTAAACAGATCGTGGGCGCAGTCATGGAACAAAATCAGTCTCTCTGGTATAACATAAATCAACCTTCCAAAGTGGGGCTCGCCGCCGCAACCGAGCGTGTGCTAGCCAATTTGGAGTCACTCATAACAGCTACAGTCAGTAAGCAGTAAGGAATAATCATGGCGCGTACAGTCAATTGCGTATATTTAAATAAAGAAGCCGACGGCCTAGACTTTCAACTGTATCCAGGTGATTTAGGTAAACGCATTTTTGATAACATCAGTAAAGAAGCTTGGGGCCTATGGCAGAAAAAACAGACCATGCTGATTAACGAAAAGAAACTCAACATGATGAATGTTGATGATCGTAAGTTTTTAGAAGAGCAAATGACATCCTTCCTGTTCGAAGGTAAAGACGTTGAAATTGAAGGCTTTGTGCCTGAAAAAGATCAAGAATAAGCCTAAGCGCCTATCCATAAATAGCAAAAAAGCGCCTAAGGGCGCTTTTTTGTTACAGGAGAAATGGCGTGCTTACTTACGCACACCTTCTACCACTAAATCTAATTCAACATTGGCAGATGCCGGACCTAAGTCCATCTTGATGCCATAATCTTTCATCGCAAACGTGGTAGTACCGGTAAAGCCGGCACGATATCCGCCCCAAGGATCTTGACCTTCACCCACAGCATGCGCTTGAATAGCAAGTGGTTTAGTCACACCGTTTAGCGTGAAGTTACCCTTGATAACCATATCGCCATTGCCTTTATCTTCAACCGAAGTCGAAACGAAAGTCGCTTCGGCAAATTTAGCGGCATTTAAAAAGTCAGCGCTACGGATGTGTTTATCACGCTCAGCATGGTTTGAATCCACACTTAAGGTGTTCACTTTTACATTCACTTTGGCTGCAGCTGGATTTTTAGCATCGTAGCTGAAATCACCGCTGAAATCATTAAAACGGCCAACCACATAGCTATAACCTAAGTGACTCACTTTAAAGGTAATAGAGGCATGGGCACCTTCACGATCAATCACATAATCGGCAGCAGACGCAGCCATAGGAACCAGTAAAGACCCGCCAATCAAAGCCGCTAATAGTTGTTTTTTCATTATATTATCCTCGGTTAAATTTAATCATCTTGAGTAATGTTGAATCTTTATCGATAAAATGGTGCTTTAGAGCACCTAAGGCATGCAGTACAACCAAAGCAATCAAGCTATAGGCGGCATATTGATGAATATCCCCCGCTATATCAGCCTGATTTTCAATCAGCGGCGTCAGACCAGGTAACTCAAACCAATCAAACACCATAATTCCTCGCCCCTCTGCCGTTGAAATCAAAATACCAGCGGCCATAATCAGCAGTAATAAGAAGTAAATCGCGCCATGGGCAATCTGGGCAGTAACCTTTTCCCATGGCTGATGATTTTGCTCTGGTGCAGGCTTTGGATTAATCAAACGCCAAACTAAACGAAATAACGTTACCGCCAGCAGCAAAATCCCGACGCTTTTATGCCAATGTGGCGCCGTTTTGTACCATGGGCTGTAGTAGGTCAACTCAACCATCCAAACCCCCATGGCAAATAATCCAATCACGGCTACAGCGCTCAACCAATGGCTTGCAATAGCAATAAGTCCATAACTTAACTTAGTATTTCTAAACATACTGCCACTCCGAACCTTTATACTTCTGCCACATAATTAAATAATAGTCATTATCATAGAACGAAAATTAAAAACTAAAATCAGTAAAAATAGCTCATATCTTTCTAAAATTTAGAATGTTTGCCATTTTAACGTTTTGAAGCTGATAGCAAGGTTAGTAAAGGCAATATATTCGAGTGGAAATACAACTTAGTGATATTAAACTGAACCGATTTTGATAGGTTTATAGATAAAAAACAGCCAAAGTGCACATTAAACAGTCGAACACATCATTTATCAGGAAAAAGCACTTGCAGCGGCTAAATACCCTCGCTAATATAGCCGCACTTCGAACAAGACAGCATTGAGTTGTCAGTTTTAAGTAGTCAACTAACGCTTAGTTTAGTTGCCCGAATAGCTCAGTCGGTAGAGCAGAGGATTGAAAATCCTCGTGTCCCTGGTTCGATTCCGGGTTCGGGCACCATTATTCAGCAGTAAAAGTTTAGCCGGCATAGCTCAGTTGGTAGAGCAACTGACTTGTAATCAGTAGGTCCCGAGTTCGACTCTTGGTGCCGGCACCATAAAAAAACAAAAAAGCCACTCAATGAGTTAATGCCGATCGTTTTAAATAGTTGAACGATCTTTCAAGGGCTTCATAATCAGCCGCAACCTAAGTTGCGGCTGATTTTTTTATGTCTGAATTTTCTAAAGAGCTACTTGTTACTGCTGAATTTTGCCAATCGCAGGATATTGATGTATTCGCCAAACATGTTCCCATGGATTGGGTGGCTGAGGCTGTGCAACAAACTGGCAGGGCATCACTTCGAACCCGTCGTTTCCCTGCAGAGCAAGCGGTTTGGTTGGTTCTAGGCATTGGTTTGATGCGTAACCGCTCGATTCAGCAAGTCTGTGATACGCTCTCACTGGCCTTTCCCGATGCCAAGGGAGAGCTCCCGCCACTGGCGACTAGTAGCATCATCAAAGCCAAAGAAAAGTTGGGTTCAGAGCCCATGCGTTATCTGTTCAAAACAACCGCTGCACAGTGGGAAACACAGTGTGAATTTGATGAGATAGCGGGATTGAAATTGCTCAGTGTTGATGGGACGTATTTTAAGACGCATAACACTGAAGAAAACCATCACTTTGGCTTTGCACAAAGCACGGCTTCTTTTCCCTCTGTGCTGGCGGTTACTTTAATGTCTACTCGCAGCCACTTACTTTCTGATGCGGCTTTCGGGCCTGTTACCCACAGTGAAATTCACTACGCACAGCAATTGGTTGGCTCAGCTCCCGAGCATTCGCTCACGTTGTTTGACCGTGGGTTTATGTCTGCCGAATTGCTCATCAGCTGGCAAGGAAGCGGGACTAACACCCATTGGTTAACCCCGATAAAGTCTAAGACCCGCTATAGCATTATCGAGTCATTCTCAGAGTATGACCATCTGGTTGAGATGCCGGTATCACCCCAAGCTAAACAACAAGCGCCTTATCTGGGGGAGCGCTGGCAAGCCCGCCTTATCCTTATTCCATCACCCAAAGGTGATATCAAAGGGTTTATCACGTCCTGCCTATGTCCCGACACTTATCCAGTGAACGATTTGCTCAAGGTGTATTGGCAGCGATGGGAGGTAGAGAGGGGTTATGGTGAGCTGAAGCAATATCAATTGGAAAATAAACCGGTCCTGCGCAGTAAGAAGAAGGATGGGGTGTATCAAGAATTATGGGGGATCTTGACGACCTACAACATTGTTCGGCTAGAGATGGCTGCCATGGCAGTGCAGCATAAAGTTGAGCCACAGAGAATAAGTTTCATTAATGCCCTGTTTTTAATCCAGGATGAGTTCGGTTGGAGCGATAGAGGGAGTCCTGGAGCGATCCCACAGCACTTAAAACGACTGAGGGAAAATGGCAAGCGGTTGATTTTACCCCCGAAGAGGAAGCGGCCCAGCTACCCGCGTGTGGTGCTAAAGAAAACGGTGAAATATCCAAGTAAAAATGCCACTCGCTCTTAAGCGAGTGGCATTACTCAATGAGTGGCTTTTTTGTATCTGGGATTTCAGTCAAATCATATAACTCCACTCTAAGTCACAACCAACCTGCTCTCGATAATTGCAGCGGTTTCCAAGCTCGACTTTTGCTCCTGACACCATTCAAACAAATATTGATTTACGGCTTTACACTTAAACTTTGCCAATTTTCAAAGTTCGGAGGCAGAGACTAAGGTGTTATTCGCGCCTCCCACTATTTAATTGTATTAAGCCATTGATAGTTAGGCTAAGTAAGCCTTTCACATTCAAGTAAAGCGATAAATATTGCGCATTTTGTTTAATACTTGGTCAGTCGAATTAAAAGGGCTTGCACACTGAAAGCGTGCACTATATGATACGCGCACTTCGAACGAATGGGGTGTTAAGCTCACGGTTTGAAGTAGACAACTAACACTTAGTTTAGTTGCCCGAATAGCTCAGTCGGTAGAGCAGAGGATTGAAAATCCTCGTGTCCCTGGTTCGATTCCGGGTTCGGGCACCATTATTCAGCAGTAAAAGTTTAGCCGGCATAGCTCAGTTGGTAGAGCAACTGACTTGTAATCAGTAGGTCCCGAGTTCGACTCTTGGTGCCGGCACCATAAAAAACAAAAAAGCCACTCTTTGAGTGGCTTTTTTGTATCTGTGATTTTAGCAATTTACTTTATCAGCTCATGCACTATCGGCCTATCTCCCGTTTGGACTTGATGCTGCAAGTGTCGCCAACCATGAGTTAACTCGCTTAGCGGCTCTTTTCGCTCAGGAAAGTGCGAAGATAATTTGTCGATCACTTCAATTTGCATTTTACACAATAACGACCAACGGTCTGCATTTGATAGGTACATAGCGTTTTCCTTAACGAAGGGGATGATATTTCCTTAATTGATTAACACTAGGTCATAAACCTAACGTTGCCAAATTAAAATTGCGTGTTAGCGCACTGTTAAACATTGCTACTCCAGAGTATCTTTATTCTATAAACATAAGATAGGAGACATCATGACAGCTACGATTTTTAAACTTATTTTTATCGCAATTGGTTTGTTTCTGGTTTATAAGCTGATATTTGGTGGTAAGAAGGGATCGACTATTTTCGAAATGCACTTTAAAGACGGCCGTATGACTCACCACAAAGGCAAAATCCCCGAGCGTTTCGAGAAGGAATGTCGACATCTTGCTAAAGCAGATAAACTCACTTGTACTATCAGAGCCGAGAAAAATACCGACGTCCGACTACATATATCTGCCAATGTAAATGACAATCTACAACAAAGGATCCGTAATCAATTTCCCTTTGAGTATTACGATAAGAAGACAGTGGATAATAGTCGTCAAGCGGGTTAATTTTCCGAATCATCAGCCCTTATGTCAAAGTAAGGGCTGCACAATCCACTCAAACTCTATTGAGATTGATCAATCTTAGAATTTAATCGGATCCTTTGGCTCTAGCTTTCCATCTTCCCGCGCATCACGAACACGGCGCTCATTATCTTGCACCATAGGATCGCTACTCGATTGATGAGGATCTGCTTGTTCCTCTGAAGTGTCTTCGAAACGAAAATCAATGTTAGAACAAGCTGTTAATGAAATACTTGCTAACACAGCCAGTAACATCCAATACTTTTTCATTATATGATTCACGATAGATTGCTTTGAGCCAGTCTAGAGCAGTCAGAGAGCGATTATTAGCCAAGCCATACCGTTAACCATGGCAGCAAGCCGCTTAATCTAGCTTTTGGATCACTAAAGTCACCTTAGCAACGGTAACCCCCCACTTAATAATGTCGCTTTTATTGATGATGGTATTGTCATTAACTAAAAACATCCAATCATCAAAATGCACTTGGTATTCATCACCATCAACAGGCAATAACATATCGTAGCGCCAGCGCAGCGCGCTTCCCCTCGCCTCACCTACTGCAGTACCAATAATATCGCCTGCCGTGCCGGTATACTGTCCATCACCTAGGGAGGTTATACGCCAGATACGGGTTTGGGTTTCACCGTCATCATAGACAAACCATTCATCGATAACACCTTCGTTCCCTTGCCAACTCGCCTCCATAGTGACATTGAATTTACGGATCACTTTGCCACTAAAATCCTCAACGATGCCCGATGCCTTAAGCGGGCCATTAAAGAATTTTTCCAATACTAATGGTGGATTTGTACCTTGATAATCAGCTACTTCAACCGAGGAACAACTAGATAACAGGCTGAGCATCAATAAACTTAAGATGACATTTTTAGTCCAATTTAACTTTAACAATCGCATGATTTTTCTCCTAGTAATTGCGCTCGTAAACTTGGACGACTGGTTTTAGTCGATAACCAAATCGCTAAAAAAGCCTGTGCAAATTGTGGTTCTTGGATAAGCCCGAGGGGTTGTTGATTAAAATAAAATTGACTCTGGTTTGCATCGATAATCTTAAAACTTAAATGATCACCTGGCGTGACATCAGGCCAAATACCTTTTAGTAAATTAAGCCAGCGACCAATATCACTATCGGCATAACCTAGATGTCGCCATTGGTCGGCTGTGGCTTCCAGTAAATCTGCAGCATCAATATCACGATAATATTCAATATCTAACAGTTGCGGATACTCCCCCTGCTGATACTGACCGGTTGGCGTCATCAGACGAGCTTTATATAAGTTGAACCACAGCCAATCCATTTCGCCGCGCCCAACCTCAACAAGATCCTGGGTCACCGAGTTATCGACCGTAGCGGTTGAATTTGCATATCCAGGAAAAAGGAGTAACAACCCAAAGATGGCGCTAAGATACGTTTTAGTCGATAGCATAGACATCCGATTCCTCCACTTGAAAATTAACGATCGCACAAGCGACGATGTTCTAGCCCATAACGCCTTATCTGCCTATAACTACGGGATATTTTGATAAACAGCGGCAATAAGATAGTCCAAACAACAGCAAGGATAATCATAGAAATACTTTCGCCAAAAGGAAGCGTCACCGCATTAAATTGCGCGCCCGCAATGTAGCTAAGACTGCCAAAAACACCACCCAATATAACCTGCAAAATAATAGGTAAAGCACGCATAAAAATGAGGCTATGGTGCAGGCTCAAGGCAAAATGCAGCCATAGACAAGCGAGCCACCAAGGTAAAACGGTAAACTCAAATACCCCGAACAAAGTGAGCAAGGTATCAATCACGATACCCTGCAATCCCACCTTAATCATGGTACTGAAGTCCCGAAGCACTGCTTGTCGGTTTTCAACCAAAGTCAACAGTAAAAAATGAATCAATAACAATGAGATATTGAGTAACAACACTCGATTACCCCATAAGATGCTACTCCACCAAACACACTGAAAGCTCAAGGCGTTGTAGATAATAACCCCTTGAAGCTTAGACATATTTTGAATGTATCTGACCATAGGGAGCATCTCTGCGCGACGTTAACTACGGTTAATCGTATTAGGTAAACGATACCCGGGACGTACAGCCACTAAATGCACAGTGCTTGTGGTGCGCTCTAAAAATCCGCCTTCGCAGTAACTGAGGTAAAACTTCCACATGCGAATAAAATCTTCACCATAACCAAGGGCTTGGATTTGGGCGACGGAACGATCAAAGTTGTCGTGCCAATCCTTTAAGGTTTTGGCGTAATCTAAGCCCATGTCATCAATCGACAAGACCTGCATATCGGTGCGCTTCGCCAAATGGCCAACCATTTGATGAACCGAAGGCAAACAGCCGCCAGGGAAAATATATCGCTGAATAAAATCAACGCTTTTACGATAGCTATCGTAACGCTGATCTGAAATAGTGATTGCCTGTAATAACATCCGTCCTTCAGGTTTGAGCAATGATTCCAGCTTTTTAAAGAATCCAGGCAAATATTCATGACCTACGGCTTCAATCATCTCGATAGACACCAATCTATCGTATTGACCGCTAAGATTTCGATAATCCTCGGTCAGTAAGGTAACACTATCGCTTAGCCCTTCACGTTCGACCCGCGCTTTAGCATAGGTATATTGAGCATCGGAGATGGTGGTGGTCGTAACGTGCACGCCATAATGTTTAGCTGCATAAATCGCCAAAGCGCCCCAACCAGTACCGATTTCTAATAGGGTTTGCCCCGGCTTTAAATCGAGCCGTTCACAAATGGTTTTGAGCTTATGTAGCTGCGCATCAGCAAGGCTTGCCTCGCTATGGGGATACAGGGCACTGGAATACAGCATTTCACGGTCTAAAAACTGCTCATACAACGCATTGCCCAAATCGTAATGGGCAAGAATATTACGCTTAGAGCCCTGTTGAGAATTACGGTTAAGCAAGTGCTTAAAGCGATTAATCGAGCCAGTAAGCCAACTAAATTTAGCTTCAATCTGGTCAAGCAACGGCAAATTTCGAGCAAAAAGTTGCACGACTTTGGTTAAGTCAGGGCTGGTCCAATGGCCTTGAATATACCCCTCACCTGCACCGATGGAGCCTGAAAACATCACTTGACGATAAAAGCTCGGATGCTTCACGACTAGCGTTGCATGTAGCTCACTGTGGTGCTCACCAAAACGATAGCTTTTATCCCCCTCGACTAAGGTTAAACATCCGTTAGGGAGATTTTCTAAGGCCTTGAGCAGTAGCTTACGGGCAAGACTGTCAGGCAATTTTGCCGTAACAACTGAAGATTGCGATGCAGTGTTTTCCATATTATTTCTCCATTTGAGCAGGATGTGGCACAAAAGGCACTCGTTTGTAGAACAGCTTTAACGCCTGCCAGTAAATCCCACCGAAAATTTTCAACGTCATAAAAGGGAAGCGAAACAACAGCGTCCTAAGTGATGTGGCATTAATGTCTTGGCGAGTCATCGAAAGCGTTGCATTAAATAAACGCTTGCCTGAATGATTCGGCAGATTTTCAATACCAATATTTAAGCGTTCAGTGGGGGGGGCCACATGCCACTGGTAGCGCATATCAAGATTCATAAAAGGCGAAACATGGAACACTTTATCCGTTGTTTCAGGAGCCGATAAATCCACTAAATAGCAGTGGCGCTGATCCCACGGGGTGTTACTCACTTCGGCAAGCATGTATAAAGACTGTTGATTTTTATAACAAAAATAGAAATTTACCGGACTAAAATACACGCCAAAATGCCGAATTTGCCCAACAAATAGCACTCGATTACATCGCTCTTCACCGCCCAATTCTGCCACTTGCTTCAACACTCGGCTCTTGAGGGCTGAAGCACTCGGCTCCTCTATATCGAGTTTGCGGTTAAGATTGTCCTTTGAGGTAAACGTAGTGAGATAGTCCGCAGGATTAAATCTCAGCAAGGCGCGGCGCTGACTAGCAAATATCCGCCCCATACGACTGATAGAATCAACTTCATCCAAATCAATCGCCAGCAACGCCATTTGGTAGCTAAAGTGATGTTTTATTGGGGTAAAGCGACTATGCGTCACTGTGCCGTAGTAAATACCACTATTGAGCTCACTCATAGGCTGATCCCAAAATGGTCGCAAACATCTAACGCACTACGTACACCATCTTCATGGAAACCATTGTGCCAATAGGCCCCTGCAAAATGGGTGCGGTTTTTGCCAGAAATCTCCTCCCGCCTTGCCTGTGCCTGTAAACTACGTTCGTTAAAGACTGGATGAGCATAGTTGAAACGACGCAGAATTTTCGACTCATCAATGAGCTCACTCTGATTAAGCGTCACACAAAACGTTGGCGCGTCGCTAGGTAGGCGCTGCAGGATATTCATATTATATGTCACTGATGCAGGGCGTTTTTTATCGCCATCTAAGCGATAATTCCAACTTGCCCAAGCCGCTTTACGCTTAGGTAAAATGCGGGTATCCGTGTGCAGCACCACTTCATTATTTTGATACTGTAAGTCGCCTAAAATAGCTTTTTCAGCGGAGGTTGCATCGCTTAGCATTCCAAGCGCTTGATCGCTATGGCAAGCTAGAATCACTTCATCGAACACATGCCACTCGCCATTAACCTGAAGCTTGACGCAATCATCATGGCGTTCGATGGCACTAACTGGGCTGTTTAAATGGAGATTATCTTTAAATGGTGCAATTAATTCAGGAATATAACTGCGTGAACCGCCCTTAAGCACATACCATTGTGGTCTGTCCGTCACATTTAACAGTCCATGATGCTCGAAGAAACGGATAAAAAAGCGCAGCGAAAAAGCCCGCATATCTTCAATGCTCGATGACCAAATCGCCGCGCCCATTGGCAAAATATAATGCTCAGCAAAAAAAGCTGAAAAGCGCTCTCTGTCGAGGAAATCCCCTAAATTAGCATCAGGATATTGGTCCAGCTGATAAATGGCTTTACAGCTTTTATTAAATCGAACAATTTCATTTAAAAAGGCCCAAAAGCGCGGATTCAGGAGGTTACGCTTTTGGGCAAACAAACTCGCAAAATGATGGCCATTGTATTCAAGCCCAGTGAGCGCATTGTGCACGCTAAAACTCATCTCTGTCGGCAAAATACTGACATTAAGGCGGGCTAACAGCCGCTCAAAACGGGGATAAGTTCTATCGTTAAATACGATAAACCCAGTATCTATCGCATAGGTTTTACCTTGATAATCCACATCCACAGTGGCAGTGTGACCACCGATATAATCATTAGCCTCAAATACAGTCACTTTGTGTGACTGGCTCAATAGATGAGCGCAGGTCAGCCCTGAAATCCCAGTACCTACAATGGCAATATTTTTCATCTTCCGGTGTCCTTTAGCGCTTTTGCTTGGCTATCTCTTTGGATCATTTTTTGCCATACAAATGCTGGTAAAAATGACATCAATTTCAACAAATAAGTAAATCGTTTTGGAAAATGGATCTCTGCGTCGCCGCGTTCGATACCAACACGAATCGCCAACGAAGCTTCATGCACATCAATTTGCATTGGCATGGCAAAGTCATTTTTGGCGGTTAAGGGGGTTGCTACAAATCCAGGGCAAATCACGCTGACACCAATATCATCTTGCGCAACATCGAGTGACAGACTCGCAGCCAAATACTTAACGCCCGCTTTAGATGCGCCGTAAGCCTCGGCTCGGGGAAAGGGTAAATAAATCGCGCTGGAACTCATCAAGGCTAATTTCGATCCTTTTGGCATTAGAGGCAAAAATGCCCCTAAACAGTAGCCCATCGCAATCAAGTTAGTGTGTATGACTCGCTCAAAGAGCTGATCATCAAAATGTTTTGCATCGTCGATATACTCACAACTACCGGCGTTGAGGATCACGATATCCAATAGACATTCACTGCTCGAGAGCATATCACCTAGCTCAGTAGCAGCCTGCTGGACTTGAACACGATCGCTAATATCAAAACTCAAGCAAGTGGCGCCTATCAGTTCCTTCTGCGCCAACAAATCAAGTTTTGAGGCGTCACGGCCACAGGCAATCACATGCCAACCTAAGGCCAAATAATCCTTTGCTAACTGCAAACCGATACCTGAACTTGCCCCAGTTATCAGCACTGTATTGATTTTTTTTGTGAGCAATGAGGTCATTACTTAGCAGCCCTATCTTTAAGCAAGCGAATAAGTCCGCCCATACAAGGCAAATGTTCATACAGCATTTGCCCGAGGTCGAAATAGTCCCGATGAAAATAAATGCGCTGATGAAACTTAAGCTGGCTCATCCCATCAACCTGAACTATCTCTCCTTTATTGAGCTTAGGATGACGATATTGCATTTGCCAAAACAGCGATGCTTGAGTGTTATCCTGTAATACTTCTTTGATTTCAAAATGAATATAGCCAATATTTTGATAAAGCTTGGCAAAATACTGTGTCAACGCGTTTAAGCCATTCACTTGATGCATAGGATCGATAAAACAAATATTGTCATCATAGACCTCTGCAAGTAGATGCAGATTATCCTTATTTAACGCTTGATAGAGGCTGATAAAATCATCTACTAATCCGCTATGCTCAATCTTCGCTTGGTTTATCATCCAGACACTCCCTAAGGGATAAGTATTAAGGTTGAACTTGTGGTCTAAGCCTTTTTCAGCACACCCAGTACCGTCAGCGCTCTTGCTCTTGCCGCATTGTGCTCAACAATCGCATAGGGATAATCCGCTTGCGATGCAAATAACGGTGCTTCAAACAACGAAGGCATTTTTTGCTGATTCGGTTGATGCAATCGCTTAACGCCCCAAGATGCGAGTTCTGGTAAGTACTTACGAATAAAGCGGCCATCTGGATCAAACTTTTCGCTCTGGCTCATAGGATTAAAAATCCGAAAATACGGCTGCGCATCACAACCGCATCCTGCCGACCACTGCCAACCGCCGTTGTTAGCCGCCAGATCGCCGTCGATAAGATGCTGGCGGAAATACCGCTCGCCCCAACGCCAATCAATGAGCAGATGTTTGGTTAAAAAGCTCGCCACCACCATGCGCAGACGATTGTGCATCCAGCCGGTTTGATTAAGTTGGCGCATAGCTGCATCCACTATCGGATAGCCGGTTTTGCCCTCGCACCAAGCTAAAAACTCATCGTGATTGTTGCGCCACGACACATGATCGGCTTGGCGATTAAAATTGTGTCCCTTGGATAAATCAGGAAAAGCCACCAGCAAATGACGGTAGAACTCCCGCCAAATCAGCTCATTTAGCCATGTACGCCCAGGGCTAGTGTCATCAACCATTACCTCAGGGAAACGTTGTAAAAGCGCCGCGACACATTGCCTTGGGCTGAGCACACCAATCGCCAGATAAGGGGAGATAACACTGGTGCCATCAATGGCGGGGAAATCTCTATCTTGCTTATAGTCTTGCACTTTTTGCTGAATAAATTGATTAAGCAGCCGCTTGGCTTGCCCCTCACCTGCCGCCCACTGTTCACTCGAGATAAGCGGGGTTGATATGGTTTGATTTAAACCTGTTTCTGATGGCGTAGTGCCCTTGTTAGTCGGAGAATCAGCAAAGCCGATATTTTTAAAAAATAATGGCTTAGGCTCTGGCAAGATAGGACCAAGCGGTGCTGGCACACCCAGCGGCACAATAGGCTGCTTTGCGGCAACCTCTCGCCACTTGCGGCTAAAAGGAGTAAACACCCGATACATGTCACCGCTTAAATTAAGCACCGTTCCCGGTGGTAATAAGCAATGTTCATCACTAAGCACCAAAGGAATCCCCGCCTCAATACAAGCTTGATCGCGCTTTTGCTCATTGATCTCAGGTTCTCGTCCTGCAAATACCCGTCCAATACTATGCTCTTCACAATAACCCGTTAAAAATGCGGGAATATCTTTAAAGCTATCAAGTTGAATGAGTTCAAATTCAACCCCTAAACTCGCCAGTCCTTGGGCCAGTAGGTTCACATGCCGCTGAATAAAGTCGAGTTGAATTGGCGCGATATCATGGCGACGCCATTGGCTTGGGGTGGCAATGTAAATCGCTTTAAGCTTGGTGGCATGATGTTGCCTTACCCAATCACAGGCGGCCGTAAACGCTTGATTATCAGTAAGGCGCAGATCTTGGCGAAACCACATTAACGCCTGTTTCTCCAAACCGCATTGATTAATGCTCATCGGCGATCTCTCCTTCAATCAGTGCGGCGTTAGCCTGGCTTTTCTGTCTACGATACTGTTTTTTATGTTGCTGCTTTGCGGCCGTTATTTGCCTAATGATCTCTGTAACACTAGGGGCGATATAGTCCGATAAAGTGGTTAATGTCGGCGCGAAAGGGCCAACGAGATAGCAAGCAAGAGACTTAGTCTCCAGCAACATTTGCAGCTCTGTCTGCTTTGATAGTGAGTGATTCGCCTCTGGCAATAACACTAACGCATCAACCTTAAGCCTGTTATTGATTAGCCCAAGACTGCTGACATGTTGCACGCCTAAGTTGACCACTGAGACTCTTAAATCGGCAAGTTCCAGTAATAGTGCAAGGCAATACAAACGGTTAGTAAGGCTTGAACTGGGCGCAAGCGTAGGCTCTGTATTTTTTTGCGATGTAACATAAGGCAAACGCACTAACGCAATCTGGGGCGAGCTTGCTAGCCCCGCTACGCTTAAACGCCCACCGATACGGCTAGCTAACTCACTGTCTAACCAAGCAAGCAGCAGCTCCACATCTAAACGCGGCTCCAATAAAGGCATTAATTGTGCAAACCAAGCTTGTAGCAGTTTTTGTTTAACCAATTGAAATGGATATAAGCCCAAGGCTTCATCTAAGATTTGGTGAAACTTGAGCTGATCTAACTCAAAAAATGCAGTGTTTAACGCCAATATCTGCTCATGCCAAAAATCAGACGATTGAGATTGCACACTCGCGACATCTATCGCTTTAGCCGAACTCATCAATAATGGCTTTACCTTACTGATGGCAACGCCTTTTGCTAACCATGCATTAATCTCATGGATTTGTTGAATATTTTCGGCAGAATACAGCCTGTGCCCCTTGGGAGTACGCTCAGGGATAACAAGCCCAAAACGCCGCTGCCATGCCCTTAATGTCACCGCATTAACGCCAGTAAGCCGCGACACCTCACCGATCGGCAGTAATTCGCTACTGCTGGGATTATCAGCTACAAGCTCTAAATTATGATCTTCCATTTTTGTCTCTTAACTCATGAATCAGATTGGTTGGCCTAAGCATGTTGTGCTAAACCATTTCGCCAATCGTGGTTTGTATCTGCTAAGCCATTTTTATCAAACGCACATATCAGCAAAAACCTAGTAGGCATAACGCAGTTTTAACTCCTCCGGATGGGGATTTAAGTACACTTGATCTTCAATATATGGCGTTGGGAATTGTCTTAAGTAATGGTTAATCAAGGTGATAGGCACTAACAGAGGCAAGAGTCCTTGACGATATTTCATAATCATTTCAGATAGTTCTTGTTTTTGCTCCTTAGTTAAGTGCTTTTTAAAATAGCCCTGAATATGCTGCAAGGTGCTGGTATGATTTCTACGGGTCGCATTGATTTTTAAGGCGGTCATAAAGCCTGTAAAATAGCGGTCAGCGGTCGCTTCAATATCCTCAATATTGGCCACAATCGGTCCAAGCTCGCGATACCATTTAGGACTGTGGGCCATTAATAAGTACTTATAACGGGAGTGAAACTTCACTAACTTATGCTTAGTCAGCCCCTCGTGACGCATTGTATGCCAGTCGTGATAGGCGTAGACCCGAGTAAAAAAGTTTTCCCGCAGCACCATATCGTGCAAACGCCCTTCTTCTTCAACCGGTAAATGGGGATAACGCTCCATTAATTTGCGGGCAAATACGCCAATACCGGATTTAGAGCCGTTATTGGTGCCAATCTTGTACTCTGTCACACGTTCCATACCGCAGGTTGGGGATTTAGCACATAGTAGATAACCGCCTAAAAAATCTAACTCTTCTACTTTGCGCTCACTGAAATCATTGAGTTTTTCGGTGACATCTAAACTTCCATCCGCGCTCTGTACCCGTATTTGTTCACCATCGCGTACTAAACGAATACTTTTACGAGGTGCGCCTAGGCCAATCGCCATTTCTGGGCAGATAGGAACATAATCAAAAAATGGGGCAATTTCTTGATTACAATAGGAGGAATTTTTATGACCACCGTCAAAACGTACCTTCTCCCCTAACAGGCACGCACTGATCCCTATTTGAATACGTTGCGGATTAAACTTGTACATAATGAGATTCCTTGTATCAATTTAGATACTATTACGGACCACTCTTGTACAAGGATCAAGTTTTTGTACAATTTTTTATAAAAATATTTTTCTACTAAAAATCCAACGAAAGTCGCCAGAGTTTGGCCTTGATATTGCTTAATTTATTTGCCCTATTGGCGCGGCATCTGAAAGTGAAAATCAACGAGGAAAAATAAGGAAATGACTGTCATCAATCCCAATAGCTATGCGGCCATCGCGTTGAACCAAGTAAAATCGTTGCAAACTCAGCAAACGCAAGGTGTATCAAGCCCTGCGGAAAATCCGAGAGCTCAAATGACAGCCCCGCAAGATACAGTCACCCTATCTAGCGGCGTGACTCGAGATGCTGAAACCAGTGATACCTATAGTCAGCTTGCGCCTAATGCCAAACAACATTACACCGCTAATGTGCAACATATTGCCGGTACGGCAGAGACTGAAAAGCCGCATAATAGATTAGAAGACGCAATGCAGGCGATTCTCGATAAACGCACAGGCATTGATAGGGATAAGCTTAAACAGCTAGATGCGGAGATAGCAAAAATAGCCGGTGATGACAGCTTATCCGAAGAGGAAAAAGCAAAAAAAATTGAATTACTTCAAGCTCAAAAAGTGGAGCTAATTAAAGAAGCTACTGAGAAAAATGAAGAACGACAACGCAATAACCAGGCTGAAGTGTATTTTAGTTAATAACGCGAGCGGTATGGCGAGCACAACAAGCCCAACTTAATCATCATGCAAAGCCATTGGTGAAATGATTATCCGCCCTATCAAAGGGCGGCTCGCTATCAGAAACAACCTTGTCGCCTTAATTAGCGCTTTTTACCACCTAAGGCGCGTTTTTTAGCCCGTTGTTTTTGAGCAGCTTTGCTATTGCGCCTTGGCTCGGAGACCATTTTGTTAAAATCGGGTTCAAAGCCAGGATACCATTGTTGTGGCAAACGCTTATCGAGCAAGGCTTCGACTTCTTCTAGCAGTAGCGCATCCTCTTGGCTAAAAAGCGTAATAGCCACCCCGGCACTGCCAGCGCGACCAGTACGACCGATACGGTGAATGTAATCTTCAGCAATAAACGGCAATTCGAAATTAATCACATACTCTAGCTCAACAATATCAAGCCCTCTTGCAGCCACATCGGTGGCAACTAAGACTTGCACTTGTCCTTGTTTAAACTCCTGCAATACCTTTTCCCGCGCACCTTGGGACAAGTCGCCATGGAAAGCTTGCGTTGCCACCCCGAGTTGATTGAGCTGAGTGGTCAGCTTATCGACTCCCTGTTTAGTGCGACTAAATATCAACACTTGCTGCCAATTTTTGCTACGGACTAAATGGCTGACAAACTCAGTTTTACGATCGCTATCTATCGCATAGACTCGCTGCTCTATCTGGGCCGCGGTCGTATTACGTTTAGCCACTTCAATCAGCTTGGGATTACGCAGAAGGTTTTTGCTGAAACTAAAAATCGAATCATCCAAAGTGGCGGAAAATAGCAGGGTTTGTCGGTGAGCGGGCACTTGCTTAAGCACGGCTTTGATTTCATCCATAAATCCCATATCAAGCATCCGGTCGGCTTCATCAAACACCAGTGTGTTCAATTGCTTAAGATTGAATGCACCCTGACGCAAATGATCAAGCAAGCGGCCTGGGGTTGCAATCAACACATCGATCCCGGCGTTAAACACCGCTTGCTGCGCCTCGATACTCACTCCGCCGTAGGCAATACCCACACGAATATCTGTGCCTTTCGCATATTTTACAAAGCTTTGCTGAACTTGTAGTGCCAACTCCCTCGTTGGCACTAAAACTAAGGCGCGGATTGCTTTTGGCGCCTTAAGGTTTTCGTTATCAGCGATTAAGTGTTGCAGAATGGGTAATGCAAAGGCTGCGGTTTTCCCCGTCCCCGTTTGAGCCCCCGCCATCACATCCTGTTTTGCTAAAATGGCGGGAATGGCTTCAACTTGAATAGGCGTGGGTTGTTGATAACCAAGTTCAGCTAAGGTGTTAACTAATTGGGTATTTAAGGAAAGCGCGCTAAAAGACATGAAACATCACCAAAAACAATCATGCCGCAATGTTAGCAGACCGGACTGACTGCGACCAGTTTACGATCGCGCCTTTAATATCATGCTTATCGGTCACAGCCACACTACTACTTAGGTTTGGTAAACAATTACGCTTCGGTAAAAAAGGCCTCAACATCCGCTGGTAATTGTGGGCGGCTAAAGAGATATCCCTGTGCTTGGTCGCAAAAATTTTGAGTTAAAAACTCGGCTTGCTCGGTGGTTTCTACCCCTTCCGCAACAATATCTAATTTTAAGGCATGGCCAAGGGCAATCACAGCTTTAGCTATCGCGGTATTGTTGGTATCGAAGGGAATGTCTCGTACGAAAGACTGGTCGATTTTAAGCTTATGAATTGGAAGTTTTTTCAAATAATTCAGTGATGAATAACCCGTACCAAAATCATCGACCGAAAGCTCAATGCCCAAATCACCTAACAATTTTAAATCACGAATCGCGACATCCGGATTATTCATCATCACACTTTCTGTCACTTCAAGCTCAAGGCAAGTTGCAGGTAAGCCTGTTTGCGTTAGGATACGTTTCACGTCCTCCACAAAGGAGCCACGTTGCAACTGCTGTCCTGCGACGTTAACCGCAATGCGGCCAAACTGTTTACCGTCAGCCAACCAACGCACACCTTGCTGGCAAGCCGTTTCAAGCACCCATAAACCAATATCGTAAATTAAGCCTATTTTCTCGGCGACGGGAATAAACATCCCTGGGGAAATTTGTCCTAAAATCGGATCGTTCCAACGCAATAGCGCCTCAACTCCAACGGTTTTGCGGGTCACCAAATTTAATTTCGGTTGATACATCAAATACAGAGAATTTTGCTCAAGTGCACCATAAAGCGCACTCTGCAACTTTAAATGCTCGATCGATTCTTTGGTCAATGATTCAGTGTAAAAGGCATAATTATTTCGCCCCTCACTCTTAGCGCGATACATGGCGGCATCGGCATTGCGTAGCAGCGTATCAGCATTACTACCATCACTTGGGTAAAGGGAAATCCCCATACTGGCGGTAAGGCGTAAATGATCCCCGGTGCTTACCACAAAAGGCAGATCAAATACTTGGCGCAATTGGTTAATTGCCGCTGTAGCATCCTCATGGCCTTGAATGCCGGAAATCAGCGCCACAAACTCATCGCCACCAATACGTGACAACACATCTTGCTCCTGTAATTGGCTGCGAAGACGTTTAGCCAGTTCCACCAGCATTTCATCGCCAATACTATGGCCAAAACTGTCATTAATGTGTTTAAACAAATCCACATCAATAAAGACTGTCGCTAGTTGGGCATTGAGTCGTTTCGCATGTCTGAGTTCTTGCTTAAGCTGCATCATCAGCTTCATGCGATTCGGCAAATGAGTCAGTGGGTCAAAATAAGCTAAATGAGCAAGTTGCGCTTCACTCTGCTTTTGAGCGGAGATATCGGCAAAGACTGCGACAAAATAGCGGATCTCCCCAACCTCATCGTAGATGGCGCTAATAGTGATATTTTGCGGAAAAATAGTGCCATCTTTACGTCGATTCCAAATTTCACCATTCCACTTACCAGCATCGAGTAAATGATTCCACATGGTTTCAAAAAAAGCTTTATCGTGACGGCCGGAATTAAATAAGCGTGGATTTTGCCCAAGTAACTCTTCTCGCGAGTAACCTGTAATCTCGTAAAAGGCACCATTAACATCGGTAATATTACCGTGCCTATCAGTCACGACAACACCTTCAAGGGAGTGTTTAAAGACATTGGTAGCGAGGGTAAGTTGTTCTTCCACTTCTTTATGTTTAGAGATATTACGGGTCATGCCTATCACGCCCGCCAGTTCACCCTCGGGCGTTAAGGCGGGGATTTTAAGGGTCTCTAGCCATAAGTGTTTATTTTGATTCTCACCATCTAAACATTCGGCAACAATAATTGGCGCCCCAGTCTCAATAGCAAGTTTGTCACCATTAAGAAAAATATCCGCAATCGCTTTGCCAAATAACTCTTCGTCGGTCTTGCCAATAATGTCACTACGGGGTAGCTCCCACGCATTTTCAACACTTTGGTTGCAAATGGTGTAAACACCGTCGATATTTTTGACCCAAATATGCTCTTCAAAACTATCGATAAAGGTCTGCAAGTCAATAACATCCACCGACTTCGCATCACCGCGCAAGGCAGCCATTTGCAGTCGTTGGGCCCTGTGCAACTCACTCAAATTAAGCTGTAGGCTATTAACCGTTAGGGAAGCGAGTTGCAGTGCCTTATCATCTAACTGTAAAGGAGTATGATGATATAAACAAAATACCCCGAAATGCGCTCCAGAATTCCAGATGATAGGCAAATAAATTAAGCTTCCAAGTCCGGTATCACGCCATTTTGGCGTTGATTTTACATCAGGGATCAAGGCTTGCTTGAATGCAGCAGCATGACGTACATCCAACGGAATATTAACCTGATGATGACTAAAGGTACTTGATTCGTTGAAGGGATAATGGGAAGCGGAGCGAGTGGATGGGGTATTAACTTTAGGTGTCGCATGTTGATAGAGGTTTAAATGAGCTTTATGATTAAAATGCCGAACAAGAGCTTCTATATCAATAAGTTGGCACCGTTCAGACTGAATTAACTGACGATATTCACCCGCTGCATTCGCAGTTAAAATCACCGCATGCGACTGAGTGATATTGGCGACTAACTGTAAGTCGTTTGCCCAATCTGTTAACTGCTTTTGTGAAATTGCAAAATCAATCATAAGCTTGCTAACTATAGCCTCTACAATTCCATGTTAAATAAGGACAACAAGCGCCCCCCCTAAAAAACACTACACCGACAACAATACCCACCCACTGTCTTAATAAAATCTGAGCCTAGGCTGAAGTACAAAACCAGTACAATCCCACGCTCAATTGACAGATATTACCGCAGACACTCAATCATCGTCATTCACTAATACATAATTATTTGAGTTATTAGCAGATTAGTTTGTTTCAGATAACGAAATTTAAACACCATTATCGCCAACAGACTCACTGTCGATAAAGGTTAGGCTCAAAGCTACTCAAAAATGAGTTCGTCAATAAAAGCTTATCAATAAAACATTTGAATAAAAATCAAACATCTTCATCTTCGTTTCGCAAGCAAAAAATTCACGCCAACAAACAGGGCCGAATCCCAAGGTATAGCCCCCTCGCATAAGGATTGTTTAAGTAGAAATTACCGTCTTTTCATTGACAATAACATTATCCTATTGTCTACAATGGAAATAATCAGAAAGAAAAACAAGGATTTTTATGCCTACCGTGCCTACAGCCACACCCGCCATCCCGCTAACGAGCCAGCAGCTTTACCGAAAGTCAGAACTTAAACAGCTTAATACTGAGTGCCAATCTACAGCCCAGCTCACGCCACTCGATGATATTGTTGGCCAAGAACGTGCCCAACAGGCGGTAGAATTTGCCATGGGGATAAAAGAAAAGGGCTATAACATCTATGCGATCGGCCAAAATGGTCTCGGTAAACGAACCATGATGCTGCGCTATCTCAATCGCCACGATCCCATAAAACCCGCGTTATTTGACTGGTGCTATGTGGTCAACTTTGACGATACCCGCAGCCCTAAAGTGCTAAAACTCACCGCAGGCACGGGGCAAGAGTTTAAGAAATCCATCGAGAAACTTATGCTCAAACTGGTAAGAGCATTACCCTTAGCCTTTGATAATGAAATGTATTATGCCAGAGCTGAAAAACTTAAAAGCCAACTGATACAAAAGCAAGAAGCCGCACTCACAGAGCTCAGCGAAGAGGCCAAACAAAAAAATATTAGTCTGAGCTTAACCATGCAGGGAGATTATCAAATGATCGCCCTCAATGGTGATGAACCCCATGATGAAGCCAGCTTCAGCGCCCTCACGGAAGCCGAGCGTAGTCAATTCGAAAGCAATATCAATGGGCTAGAAGTAAAACTCAGGAGTATTATTCGCCAAAACACTGAATGGGAAGAAGAATTTAGTGATACTCAGCAGGAACATGATGAACAAGTTGCCAAGGATGTGTTGATCCACTTTTTTAAACCCTTGAAGGATAAGTACAAACATCAACCAGATGTCAGAGCATTTTTAACTGGGATGCAGGCAGATATCTTAAGTAATTTAGATATTTTCCTTGAAGAAAGCGAAGAACAACTCGCCCTTGCCTACGCTTCACTTGAAAAGAAAATGCCCCGCCGCTATCAGGTCAATGTACTTGTATGCCAAGGCGAACAGAAATTCCCCATCGTGGTCGAAGAAAGTCCAAGCTACCACAGCCTGTTTGGTTATGTTGAAAACGCCACCTTCAGAGGCACAGTGTTTACCGACTTTTCATTGATCCGCCCAGGAAGTTTACATAAGGCAAACGGTGGCGTGCTGTTAATGGATGCCATCAAAGTGCTTGAACGCCCCTATGTTTGGGATGGGTTAAAGCGAGCATTGCGTTCACGCAAGTTGGATCTGAGTTCATTAGAGCGGGAAGTCTCATTGTCAGGCACCATTTCATTAGCACCGGAACCGATTCCGTTAGATGTTAAAATTATCCTGTTCGGTGACCATGAAACCTACCAACTATTACAGCATTATGATCCTGATTTCAGTGAGTTATTTAGGGTAACTGCCGACTTTGAAGATGTCATGGATAGAACCGACGACTCCGAAGCCCATTATGCCCGATTTATTTCCAGTATTGTCCACGATAACAACATGCTGCACTGCGACCGTAGCGCCATCGCACGCATCATTGAATACAGCTCACGTGAGGCACAGGATCAACAAAAGCTCTCACTGCACTCTGCCAATATTGCCAACCTATTACGGGAATCTAACTTTTGCGCAAAAGCCGTAGCAAGTGCACAAATAGAAAAGCAACATGTTGAACAGGCACTTAAAAATCAAGAGAAACGCGTCTCCCGCCTGCATGACAACATCATGGAAAGCTTCGTGAATGGCACCACACTAATTAATACTCACGATAAAGTCGTTGGTCAAATCAATGCGTTATCTGTTGTTTCTACTTCAGATCATCAATTTGGTCTGCCTAATCGCATCACCGCCACGACCGCGTATGGTAAAGGAGAAGTGCTGGACATCGAACATAGAGTCAAACTGGGTGGGCGAATACATTCTAAGGGCGTTTTAATCCTCACCGCCTATTTAGCCTCTGTGTTAGGTAAAACCGCGCAAATTCCTCTCACCACTTACCTCACCTTCGAGCAATCCTACAGCGGTGTCGATGGTGATAGTGCGTCAATGGCCGAATGCTGCGCTATTATCTCCGCCATCAGTGAGTTGCCCTTAAGACAAGATATTGCCATTACTGGCTCAATGAATCAGTTTGGCGAAGCCCAACCTATCGGCGGGGTTAATGAGAAAATTGAAGGCTTTTTCGATGTGTGTCAAATCAAGGGTAGAACCTCGAGTCAAGGAGTGATTATTCCCGAGTCGAATATTGCAAACTTAATGCTACGCCAAGATATTGTGGAAGCGGTTGAGCGTGGTGAATTCCATATTTGGGCGATTAACCATGTTACTCAAGCGATGACTTTGCTATTAGGTAAAGCCGCTGCGATAGTGCAAACCGATGAGAGTAAACACACAGAGCACTATGCATCAGATTGCGTGTTCGGCATTGCCCAACACAAACTTAATGCTTTGAGAGCACTCAGCAAAACGAATTCATAGTCTCGATTGAACAACAGATACAAAAAGCAAAAAGGGTTAGCTTAGCTAACCCTTTTTTACCACCGTAGCAATCTAAACCTTAAATCAAGGTTGCTAACATCTCGTCACTATAAGCCACCAGCTCCTCGCCTTTACGCACTTTAGCAACATAATCGGGGTTAGCGATAAAGGGGCGACCAATTGCAATTAAGTCAAATTTATCCTCAGCAATGGCCTTGCTCGCCGTCTGTGCACTATAGCTGCCCACACCCACTAGCGTTTTGCCATAGTGTGCACGAACATAACTTGATGCAGAGCCGCCTAAGTAATCAAACTCCATACTGTCATCGAAAATACCGATATGCACAAAGGCCAGATCGCGTTTTTCTAACTCAGGAAGTAAATAATCAAAAACCGCACGGTCACGACTATCGCTTGCCATATTGAAATAGGCGCCAGGGGAAATACGTAAACCCGTTCTGTCTTTACCAATACGTGCGGCAATTGCATCGACCACTTCTAAGGCAAACCGTGACATATTGGCTGGTGTGCCACCATATTCATCGGTACGACGATTACTATCATGGTGTAAGAATTCATCAATCAAGTAACCATTAGCACCGTGGATCTCAACGCCATCAAAGCCGGCTTCAATCGCATTCTCAGCCGCTTTTGCATAATCACGCACCAGCCCCTGAATATCTTCAACCGTTGCAGCTTTTGGCGTTACATAGGTCAATTCACGCATTCTTGGCACACTGCCTTCAATTTTCTGGGCAGAAGGAGCCAGCACATCACCACCACCGAAGAAATGTGGATGAGCAACACGGCCTGTATGCCATAATTGCACAAAAATCTTACCGCCATTGGCATGCACAGCATCAGTCACTTTGCGCCAGCCTGCAATTTGCCCTTGGGTAAAAATACCGGGAGTGTTTGGGTAGCCTTGGGCATCAGGGCGAATAATCGTGGCCTCGGAGATAATCAATCCGGCTTCAGCACGGCGTGCATAGTAAGCCACCATATCATCGGTAGGAACCAAGTCGGCATCAGCCATGCAGCGCGTTAATGGCGCCATCAAAATACGGTTTTTTAAGGTTATCGTGTCATTAAGCTTATAGGTGTCGAATAGATTACCTACAGAGTTCACTGCATTTTCAATCGTCATTGGTTAAACCCCATTCTTGAATGTACGTTCAAGATATTACTATTTGAATGATCATTCAAGAACATTTTTGAATGTTTGTTCAAAATTAGTTAGAATCTCCGGCAAGTATCGGTAAGAGGTAAGAATGCAATGCGAAACGCAGAGTTTGATAGGGCGCAAGTACTCAGGGGGGCAATGGCGGCCTTTATGCGTAAGGGATATACCAAGACCAGCATGCAAGATCTCACCCAAGCCACCGGATTACACCCTGGGTCCATTTACTGTGCTTTTAGTAATAAACGTGGATTACTCATTGCCGCTATCGAGCAATATCAACAGGATAGAAACGAGCAATTCAAGCTTATCTTCTCCAACAACCAGCCAGTGCTTAAAAATTTAAAAACTTACTTAGATAATGTAGTCGTCGAATGTATCAGCTGCGATAGCCAGCAAGCCTGTTTACTGACCAAGGCGTTAAATGAAATCGCCGAGCAAGACGATGAGATTCAACATATTATCAGTCAGAATCTCCATCTATGGCAAAACGCACTCACCGCACAATTTGAATTTGCAGCTTCTCAAGGAATGTTACAAGGGCAGCTCAATAGCGAGCAGAGAGCACAATATTTAATGATGGGAATTTATGGCTTACGAACCTTCGCCCACACTCATCCGCAGGCGGAGATATTGCAGCAATTAGCCAATAAACTGTTTGATGATGTTTGCAGATAACAGTCGAACCTGACGCTTATTTAACCGAACACATAAAGCAAAAGGACGATAAATCAACTTATCGTCCTTTCAATATGATGTTTTGCCAGTATATTTTTTCTTAACCTATATTTGCCTGTGCAAAAACACGCTCACCGAGTGAGTTCAAAATCTTACACTCACCTTCTAATACGGCAATAATGGATTTTCCTTTGCGAAAACTTGCAGGAATCATCACACGACCTGACTCGCTAACAGGTAAACCTTGTAACACCGAATTGTGCATAATTAACCCAACGGGCGCATCATAATACAAAACTGTAACAGTCGCTTGTGTTGCTTGCATAACTTTTAACTCACATTAAGCAGAATCTACTGCTATCGATCAAAGTGGCAAGAGTCTCCATTCATCTCTTATGAAAACAAAACCCAAAACTTGTTTTACCATTTAAAATCAACAAATTAAAAACTCAAAGCGATATAACTTTGTACAAAAGATAAAGACATCATCGCGCCATGAATATCACACCATTTAAGCACTTCGGCAAATAGATGCCAATCTATTTCTATTTTGTTAATCAAATCCGCGCAATCGATCACACTTAAGCAACAAGGACAGATGAATATTTATCTACAAAATAAAAGCGTTAATTCTATATTAAACTACAGTTACTTCGCTTTAAACCCCACTCGAAAACCGCCCCAGTGTTTACCATTAACATAAATGGGTACTGACAAGTCATGCATAATCTCCCCGGTATCTCGCTTATAGGTTTGCAGTAAAACAGGATCCGTATGTGTCCCACAACGGCTGCCCGTTGGGTCATTAAATAAGCGTTTAGTGCGATTGTGCACCATATCAACCTCAACTTTACCGGTTAATGCTTGGCTAAAGCGTTTATTATGGGTTGGGAAATAACCTTTTTTATCAACGGCTCCAGCATAAATGATCTCACTATGCTTAGCTAAAATCGGTTCTTGAATCGCGGGAAAATGTTGATCGGTGAAACGGTCAAATGCAGTGGTATATTTTTGTGGCTGGGTATTCGCAATTGGCTGATATTTGGGACTAAACAACTCTGCTTCCGTAAAACTACCATTAGCTAATCCTTGCGCAAGTTTCTCTCCGCAAGCTTTTGCCGCTTCATTAGCGACTAATAGCACTTGTTGATCAAAGGTTTGAGTATTCCAATGAGACAGTGCTTTAAATATACCCTCTGTCGTTAATGATAGGGTAAACGCCTGCTCAGAAACTGTCATGCTTTGTCTTCCTGTTGCAGTCAGCGAGTCACGGATCTGCGCTACCGAGTTACTAATCTCATTGGTGGTATGATTGTATTGCTTAAGGGAGTCTTCCATATCTCCAAGGGCATGCGCAGAACGAGTTACAGATGTTGAGATATCAGTAAAGTGACCATCCAACTCCCCCATCGCACCGACAACATCAGCAGTTTGCAAAACCACTCGTTCCATTAACGCTGAACTTTTGTCTGTTTCAGCACGAATTTCGAGCAGCATCTTACCGATATCTTGGGTCGCTCCAGCCGTTTTTCCGGCAAGGCTTCGAACCTCATCAGCTACCACAGCAAAGCCTCGCCCTTGCTCTCCAGCTCTTGCCGCTTCAATAGCAGCATTTAATGCCAGTAAGTTTGTTTGTTCCGCAACCGAATTAATGACCTCGGTGATTTTTTGAATTTGTTCAGCTTTTGACTTTAAGGCCTGCACTTGCTGAGCAGCAGTGTTGATATCAGCATTTAATGATTCGATAGCAGATACGCCCTTTTGTGCTTGAGTTCTGCCTTGCACACTCAAGCGCTCAGCCTCTTGGGTTTGGACTAAAATGCTGCTGGCATTATCCCCAAGCAAAGCGGTTGTATTACTCAATTGCGCCGCAGCCACCGCGATAGCACTCGCATGTTCACCATTGGACTCAATCGATTTATTCAATAAATCAATAAAATGTGATACCTCAGCTGCACCAATTGCAATCTTACTGGTTTGGACGCTGATATCATGCTCAGGAGAGCTTAACCGATTGAGCCTAAGAGCATTTTCATCAGGATTTGGCGCCTTGATACTCAAAAAACGCTTAACAATCCATAATACCCACACACAAACTATCCCGCCTAAAACCAAGGCATGTGTCAAACCGGATAAGGAGATGGCATTAAGTAAAAGGCTGCCAAACACAACTAAGACTAAACTCAGTGCAATGACGATTTTATGTTGTAATTCCATATTTGTATCTCACCAAGAAAACGCACATGCAAAGTGAGAGAAGTGAGTATTCACTTGCTATCCATTGCTATTTGATTGGCCGCAGTAAGCAGAATAGACAAATTCAAACACTGCGTAGTGAGTCTATCCTTCTGACTAAATTGAACTATTCATCCTAAAACCTATAGTCTATCTTCAGCGCTCTAACGCGCTTATGGCATTAGACATTAGTATAGATTTCGCCGAATTACCCAATAAATCCTTCCTAAAATCCTCTGGCCATTTTTAGCTGACAAAATGTGGTGCTTATCGCTTTATTGACAAGAATTCCAACTCGAGTGACTGCACATACGGCAAGAAAACTGCTACTATCGGCGCAATTTTTTTGAGCTAACGAGATCAAGATGGGCAGAGCATATCAAAACCGTAAAGAATCCATGGCGAAAACAGCTGGCCAGAAAACCCGCCTTTACTCACGCTACGGTAAAGAAATTTACGTAGTCGCCAAACAAGGTGGTGTCGAGCCGGACGGCAACTTATCACTCCGTCGTTTAATTGAACGCGCGAAGAAAGATCAAGTACCAGCACACGTTATTGAACGTGCTATTGATAAAGCCAAAGGTGGTGGCGGTGAAGATTATGATACTGCCCGTTATGAAGGTTTCGGCCCAGGTAACTGTATGGTCATCGTCGACTGCTTAACCGATAACGTAAAACGTACTTTTACTGAAGTACGTCAAGCCTTCGTAAAAAACGATGCCAAACTTGGTACACCCGGTACAGTAGGCCATATGTTTGACCAATCTGCCGTGTTCGTTTTCCCCGGTGAAGATGAAGATGCCATCCTCGAAATTCTAATGATGGCCGATGTCGATGTGAATGACGTTGAAGTGGAAGATGGCATGATCAGTGTTATCGCACCACACACCGAGTTTTTCAAAGTTAAAACGGCACTGACAGATGCAATGCCTAACATCAACTTTGAAGTCGAGAACATCACTTTTGTGCCTCAAACCATGACCCCAGTGTCCGGTGAAGATGTGGCAGTATTCGATAAATTTATCGCCGCTTTAGAAGATTGTGACGACGTGCAAAACGTTTATCACAATGCAGAAATTCAAGATTAATTAAAATCGTACTTAACAAAAACGCAGCCAATGAGCTGCGTTTTTATTTGCGATCATGCATGAAATTCAATCGCAGCACACTTGGCCAAACGCGCCAGATCTCTTACCGCGCTTCAGGGAGGGACTCATCATCGCGATGGGCCATAATCATTATGGAAAATAGTTGTCACTGCCGAAAGCAGCGCCATATCCATACAATACCCACCGACCACTAACACCTGCGAGTAACAAAGCGTTACCGCATCCGGCAATTGGTATCGCAATGCCAAGGTTGCATTCCTACTATCACTAACTCATTACCTCATAGGCTAACGACACCGCCACTCCCGCTTAATAAAACAACGTAGCTTGGTTTTATCAAAAACGCTGCCCACATTGAGCTACTTCACTAAGTAATTGATTTAAAATAAATATATGACATTACTATATAGCTGGCGTTATTAGGCGTGGTTAATAAACCACATATCAGATAAAACTTCGCAAACTGAATTAAATAATTCGAATAACTTAGCGGATTAAGACTTTACCTGCGTGATAGACATAGTCTCTTATGGAATACTTGCCTTAGAATGGATGATAAATTGTGATTGAAGGAAGCAAATAGGTGCAAGGAAATCGATTAACCAAAGCAGAAACGATGCTAATTGGTGCGGGTACCCTCACTTGGGCACTTGTCGCTTGGCTGGGATTTAATCAAGATATTCAAGCCAAGCTACCCACGCTCAACAAAAGTTGCCATATAGCACTTTATACATTGTTTATATTATTGTTTTTATTGCTGACAATCTTCGAACATCCTCGTAAAAGTCTCAAGATAAATAGGCTTTTAACCATAGTACTTGTTTGCTGTACCCTCAGCTTAATGCTGTTAAGTGAGCATTCCTTGTTACCCATCTTGCTCGTAATATGGGCGTCACTGTTACCCGAGTTCTTTAGCCGCAATGCCGCGATAGGACAAATCCTGTTAGCCAATCTTAGCTATTACTTCATTCTGCACTCACACACCTCAAACAGTATTATTTTTAATGTCCTTATTTATATGGGATTCCAGCTATTTGCCTATAGTAGTAGTCAAGCGAGATTGTCTGAGCGCGAGTCTCGCCGGATACAGGAACATCTTAATCAACAACTTATCGCCACGAGAGCCTTGCTGAGTCAAACCAGCGAGCAGCAAGAAAGGTTGAGGATCTCACGGGATTTGCACGATATTCTCGGCCACCAACTCACTGCGTTATCATTGCAACTTGAGCTATTAAGTCATCAAGCACCTACGGAGCTCAAATCCACAGTCAATCAGAGTAAATCACTTGCCAAGGAATTATTAGAGAGTATCCGCGCCGTGGTTCGTGCGCAGCGGGTTAATATTGGCCTCGACTTAAAGCCTCCGCTTGATGCAATAGCAAGCCGTTTACCTAATGTTAGCTTGCGGTATAAATCATTAGTGCCGCTACAGTCGACTGAACTGGCTCAAGCCTTATTACTGGTATTGCAGGAAGGGATCAGTAATGGGGTGCGCCATGGCAAGGCCAATCAGTTCACGCTGTCGATGCAACAGCAACAAACCGAACTTATCATTCAACTTAACGATAATGGTCAAGGTATCAACCAAACCGCTTCAACAGGTATAGGGCTCAATAGCATGCAGGAAAGGTTATCAGCCTTTAATGGAAAGGTGTGTTTGCAGCCCAATGAAGATGCTCAAGGTTGTAGCCTTATTATCCGGCTGCCACAAAATACAACAATGTAAAAGACATCCCAACAAAACGGGTTACAAGGAATAAGTCGCTACTTATGGAAAAATTTCAATCGGCAATCACAACTGATAACCCATCTGCACCTCACTCTATCAAGGTGGGATTAGTGGAAGACCAACAGTTAGTTCGTCAGGGGATCGCGAGCCTAATTGCCATTTCTCAGCATATCAAGGTGACTTGGCAAGCCGAGAATGGTCAAGAAGCACTTAGGCTGCTGGAAATTGAAGCCGTAGATTTGCTATTAAGCGATATTCGCATGCCAGTGCTCGATGGTATTAGTTTGCTAAAACAGCTTCGCGCCGCACAAAATCCCTTACCAGTAATAATGTTAACCACCTTTGATGACAGCGAATTGTTTTTAAATAGCTTACATGCCGGCGCAAATGGCTTCTTATTGAAGGATGTGTCTCTGGATAAGTTACTGCATGCCATTGAAACAGTTGCCAAAGGCGAGTATCTAATAGAACCTTCAGTACTTGAACAGATGCAGCACCAATCTCCTGCGCCTCTCAACATTGCAGCTCAAACGTTGTTATCAGCTCGCGAGCAAGAGATTTTACGCTATATGGCGGGAGGGTTTTCCAATAAAGAAATCGCCGATGCAGTATTTTTGGCCGAAGGAACCGTGAAAAACCACGTTTCAACCATTTTGGCTAAGCTCAATTGCCGAGACCGTACTCAAGCAGTACTAAGAGGCTTACAAATCGGCTTAATTTAGGACGGATCACACCAACGAAAAAGGGCCTTAAAGGCCCTTTTCAATGTAATTACTGCCGCAAAAAAACTAGCGTAAATCCATCTCTTGGATAATTTCATGGGCAATAGGTGGCGTTGTGCAGGTCGGCTTTTCATGTAAATCGGCCTTTAACTGACCTTTACGGTGTTTTAGTGCAGCATCCAATTTTTTAGCTGCTGCAGCAATCGCGGGGTACATGATTTCATCCGTACCTGAGGCGGAGATGCGACTGCCTTCGTAATTTGTTCGAATTTCAACCTGAAACTCGCCATGCTCCTTAGCAATAATGATATCAAGCCCAATGAGAGTGGGGAAATGAGTGGCGATTTTTGAAAACTTTTCGTTAACGTGTTCTTTGACAGAATCAGTAACATCGACATGGTGACCAGAAAGATTAATTTTCATAGGTTGTCCCTTTTAGTGTCTTTACTTTTTTTTCGCTTCACTATTAGAGCTTGGGGCATGGCAAATAAAACACAAGCCCCCTAGACAAATATTTCGAATGAAACAGGTATTAGCAGCAGCTAAATGTGAGGCTCATCAAAGAAATGGCACAATACGGGAACGTTAAAATAAATTAACTGGTTGATTTATAACCGACAAAAAAATAAACCAACCAGTTGAATGCTAAGTGCTAATACTTACGCTGCACGCTTTGTTGCCAGAATTGCTGCGATAGGTGATGAGTTTTTGTCGATAAGCGCGAAACCTGCTCGCCCCTTGCCGCCGCATCTTGAGTCTGCTCTAAACTCTGCTGTGCCAAATCGCTGATCACATGGATAGCACGACTAATTTCCGCCGCTACAGATGTCTGTTGAGTCATTGCTGCGGCATTGTCATCACTTAAAGAGTTGATCCGAGCGATAGAGGATAACAACTCACCAAAAGCCACACTGGCATCCTGTGCTAAAGAGACTGAGCGCTTAACCTGCTCCTGTCCGGCCGTCATCGTCGATGTCGCTTTTTGCGTGCTGTCTTTAAAGCGACTGACAATTTGCTCAATTTGTGAAGTTGACTGACTGGTTCGGCTAGACAATTGCCGCACCTCATCGGCAACGACAGCAAATCCCCGGCCAGTCTCCCCAGCCCGTGCCGCTTCAATTGCCGCATTAAGCGCCAGTAGATTAGTTTGGTCGGCGATAGAGCGAATAACTTCTAACACTTGATAAATCGCTTGGCTATCCTGCTCTATGGTTTGGACGACATCTGAAAAATGGCTCACCTGCACACTCAGTTGATGGATAGCTTCGATAACAGTTTCAAGCCGTGAATGGCCGCGCTGTGCAGCCTCATGGCTGGAGACCATTTCAGATGCCGTGCGATGGATATTATCTGTTACCTCAGCAAAACTGGCACTCATTTGTTCCATTGCCGTTGCCGCCTGGGTGGTTTGCACACTCTGACTATCGGCATGCTCCCAGGTATTAGTGATGGTTTGTTTGAGATTGACGCTCTGCTCTTGTATTTCACTTGCTGAATCCGCCATCCGGCCAACAACCCCACCGATTTCAGTAATTAAAAACCGCAGAGCCAGATCAATTTTCCCGATGTCATCCTGTCTACCGGTATAAATCCCCATCGCGACGGGATCATCAATAATATGAGTAGCAACGCTAACTAATGCTTGTAATGGTTGCATAAGCTTGTACCACAATACCCAAGCAACTAAAGCCCCCACAAGTGCGGCTAATAAAGGGGAGTAACATGCCAAAAACGCCGTCGCCGCAATAGCTAAAAACATGGAGGAGAGAATTTTCCCCCGAAATCCTAATCTATCTTTTTTTAATGCTTTAGGTTGTTTACCTTGATTAATGCCTTGATAAACATCTTCAGCTGCTCTGATTTGCTCAGGTGTCGCCTGGCGACGTACTGATTGATATTCATGAATTTTGCCATCTTCATATACAGGTGCAACATAGGCATTGACCCAATAGTAACCGCCAGTTTTGGTCTTGTTTTTGACTATGCCCATCCAAGGTTTGCCGCTTTTAATTCTATCCCAAAGCATTTTAAACGCAGCGGCAGGCATATCCTCGTGACGAACGATATTGTGAGGACTCCCTTGCAACTCAGTAACGCTATATTCACTTATCTGCGAAAAGGTTTGATTAACGTACTTAATATTTCCTTTCAAATCGGTCGTAGAGAGTAGGATTGCGTTTTCAGATAGGTGTTTTTCACCTTTTTTTGAATGTGTTTGCATAGGGATATCAAAATGACTCCAAGTGAAAGTTGCAGGGGATTTTGCCAAAATGACAGAACACCTACTTTGATTAAGTTCACACTGAAAGCAGAAAATTTAACCAAATGCTAAACAAGTAAGATCAATCTCATCAATAAAACCAAACATTTGTGACATATTGCACAGGGTTACGCATAACGCGAGCTAGCACTCAAAATGCGTTAAGGATATTTTGTGCACCGCCTCAATAAATGCAAATGATATTGTTTATCATTTAAATCAACTGCGTTATAATCATCAAAACAATAGCCTGATAGCTCATTAGAATGCCCGCTGTATTCAGCTATGGCTGAATTGGCATTTGGATTAACCGTTTAATATTGACTGAAATAAGTAGCACTTATGTCACATATCCCAGCATCAAATTCCCCCCTCTCAGCGTTAGCTGTACGTCCTGTATTGGGTTATTTTCAAGCCGCCATTCGGTGGCTAAAACAAGAGCAAACTCAATTTGGTTTGCAGGTATTTGTTCGCGCGAGTGCTGCGTTATTTGCTGGCTATATTGCAGCGGCAACGCTGGCCTGTTTACTGACTCAAATACTGCCAATGTCTCGATTTGAGAGCACATTAACGGCCAATATGCTGGCATTCTTGTTTTATGCCATCGCCATTATTTATGCCTTTTGCGTGCGTAAAACCTGGCATGCGTGGCGGGATCTGATGTTATTTAGCCTCCTGTGTTTTACTCTGCTTAAGGTGTGTGGACAGTAAGATGAAAGAAACCTTTTTTAGAACCTTATCTTGGCTACACACTTGGGCGGGTTTACTCGTTTGCTGGGTATTATTGCTGATCTTTTTTGCAGGCAGCCTGAGTTATTTTCGCCATGAAATCAGCCTATGGGCTGAGCCAGAACTTCACCGCGGTACATTTCAAGACTATCAAGCAAATCAATTAATAAGCCAGCTTGATAAGGGCCAACACTATATCGAGAGTCATTCGCCAGCGGAAACACAACGCTGGTTAATAAACTTTCCGACCCAGCGCAGTCCTATGCTTAGCTTTGCTTGGCAACTGCCGCCTGAAAAAGGGCAACGTCGTGGCAAAATCGAGCAACATACGGCACTTGCTGATGGGAGTGGCGTCATCACTGACGTCCGCGATAGTCGTGGGGGTGACTTCTTCTATCGTTTACATTTCGACCTGCACTATATGCCCGCCATTACAGCGCGCTACATTGTGGGCGTCTGCACTATGTTTATGCTGATTGCCCTTATCAGCGGTATCGTTATCCATAAGCGTATCTTTAAGGATTTATTTAGTTTTCGTCAAAACAAGGGCGCACGCTCTTGGCTCGATACCCATAATGTCAGTTCTGTTATTGCGCTGCCTTATCATCTGATGATCACCTATACCGGCCTTATTACCTTGATGCTGATCTATATCCCATGGACGGTGAGCACAGCTTATCCTGAGGATAATCAAGCCTTTTTAAAAGAACTCAATCCGGCGAGACAAACCGAAAAAGCCTCGGGAATTCAGTCAGAGCAAGTGCGCTTAAGCCAACTGCTACCCCAAGTTCAGGCAGAATGGGGCGATGCGCCTATTAAGCAGGTGATTGTTTCTTATCCTAAAGATCAAAATAGCCAAGTCACCTTCTACCAAAATACTGGCAAAGAGGTCACCGACGAGTCGACAATCTTAGTCTTTAACGGTGTGACTGGTGAACTCAAATACGCCAGCCCCCATGAAGTGTCTGCCACGGTTGCCACCTACGACACTATGATGTCGCTACATACAGCGCGTTTTGCCGCGCCACTGCTACGTATTTTGTTCTTCTTCTGCGGCTTACTCGGCTGTGCCATGGTGGCCACTGGCACCTTAATGTGGGCGATTCGTCTACGCCAGAAGCAGCAAAAAACTATCGATAAAGGTGAAAAAGCAAGCTGTGGTCTGCGCTTAGTCGAAGGCTTAAACTTCATGTTTATCTTAGGCTTGCCCTTGGGAGCGGCAGCGTTTTTTTATGCCAACCGCCTGTTACCCGTCGATTTTGCGACTCGCTCTGCTTGGGAGGTTCACAGCTTCTTTATCGCCCTAGCGGCAATGGGCGTTTGGGCATTTTTCGGTAGAAGCAGACGCCATTGGCAATTGGCCTTAATGCTCATTGGAGCACTTTATTGTGCGATGCCGGTACTGAACGCATTTACCTCGCCAAGCCACTTTATTGACAATATCCGCAGCCAACAATGGGCACTGGTGGGGTTTGATATAGTCGCTCTACTACTGGGCAGTGCGATGTTATTTGCCAGTACACGACTCTCAGCTGTGGTCAAAACACTGCAAAAACCGAGTCGAAAAAATACGGCTACTGCTGAAAAAGTCAGAAGAAAACACTCAGATCCGAGTTATGCTAACGAACTTGCCTCGTCGTCTCCCTTGGAGGAAGCAAAATCATGATGCCAGAATTTATCCCTATGCTCGGCATTCTCGGGCTTAGTTATCTCTCCCTTGCGCTGTTTGCGTTAGCCAAGTTTGGCCATTTTAAGGATGTGTTTAAACGCCCTCCGTCACAATGGCAGAGCCGCCTGTTAACCCTGTTTGCTTGGCTGTTATTAATCATCAGCTTAAGCACCTGCGCCCACGGGCAAGGCTGGGCCTATGGCAGTATTCTGTTTATGGGGATCATCTCGCTAGCCGCAATGTTAGTGATTTTGACCCTAAGCTACAGCCCACGCCACCTTCCCATTGGCATAGTCACCGGCAGTGTATTGACTGGCAGCTTGCTGTTAAGTGGTGGGATCTAAGCCGTTTCACAGGTGGCGCACTAAACTGTGCGCCCCATGCTGGAGAAGTCTTTTTAGCTAAGCTATAGTGCCCTGATGTCCTGCTATGAGGAGAAAAACATGGGCTTTAACTTAACGGTGAATTGGCAAACCTCTCCAGCCGAAGAAGGCGAATTCTGCCGTGACCACAGTATTACGTTTGGCAGCGGTCAAACGATTCAGGCATCCTCAGCCCCTGAATACAAGGGCAATGCACATTTTGTCAATCCAGAGGAAAGCCTACTCGCGGCGCTGTCTTCCTGCCATATGCTGACCTTCCTCGCTATTGCGCACCTCAAACGCCTCCCCGTCGTGTCCTATGTCGATGAAGCATCTGCGGAACTAGGAAAAAATGAAGCTGGTAAACTTGCCGTCACTAAAATGATCTTAAATCCTAAGGTCGTTTTTGCTGAAGGTGTGGAAGTCACTCAGGAAACACTTGAGAAAATTCACGAAAAAGCCCATGCAAACTGCTTTATCGCTAATAGCTTAGCAACGGATATTCAAATAAAGTTTTGATGGTTATAGGCAAGTTCATGCAGATAGACTTGCCATAGACCAATTACCTTGCCGCAAAAATAACGATGAACCGTTAACCAGCACCAAATCTATAGGCAAAAAAATGGGCGTGGTCTTGGGAACTACAAGACCACGCCCTAACATTGAACAGACTCAGCTTAGCTGAATTAGCTTAAATTTCGGTTAAAAATTTACGTTAAGCCAACTACTTAGCCTTTATATCTTCCGCCATACCTTTCGCTGGCATAGGTTGCGCCTTCAATGCTGGAATAGGCTGCTTAATCAATTCATCCTTAAGATAGCTAATGGCGGTTTCGAGCTGTGCATCGTGGCCGTTAAAGGTCGCAAAGGGTAAGTTATCCACCTCGATATCCGGTGTTACACCATGACCTTCGAGTACCCAGCGACCATCCATCGCATACTGCGGATATTCGGCGACCCGCGCCATCCCTTTATCTGTGAGTGAGTTACGACCCGATAACCATACGCCAGCACCTGCGGTTTGTTTACCTATCAGCGGAGCAATCCCCAGCGCCTTGATCCCCGCCGAGAAGGTTTCACCATCTGAGTAAGTCAGCTCGTCGGTTAACACCACTAAATGCCCACGGAAAGTTTGCTGCATATTGGTATTAGGCGTGCCATGGGTTGGCTGCCAAAATGCCCAGGCGCGGCGTAACAGTTTTTCGATAATCCAACTATCAATATTGCCACCGCGGTTACGGCGAACGTCGATAATCAGACCGTCTTTATCATAATTGGTGTAAAACTCACGGGCGAAGCTCTCAATATCGCCGCCGCCCATGGCATATAAGTGCAGATAACCCATCTTGCCCTGGCTCGCCTTGGTCACGACCTCAGCATTATGATTAACCCAATCTAAATAACGTAATTGGCCATCGACCAGAGTGCTCACAGGCATCACCACGGTTTTATGGCTTTGGCTACCACGTTTAAGCTCCAGTAACACTTGCTTATCCTGTTGATTACGCAATAAGCGGGTCACATCAGCCACATTGCCCACCGGCGTGCCATTGATGGCGAGTAGCACATCGCCTTCTTTCGCATCGACTTCAATACGGCTCAAAGGTGATGCTTGGCTCGGCAGTTCGGGATCATTTCGATAAATGTGGGCAATTTTCACCCCGTCGCTAGTTTGCTGTAATCGAGCGCCTAAACTCGCGCCCTTCGCCGCGTCAGGGTCCTTCGGCAAATCACCACCACGCACCTGCGAGTGCAACGAATCTAACTCGCCCATCATCTGCATAAAGATATCGTTTAGCTCATTACGATCCGTTAAACGTGCGAGTAATGGTTGGTACTTAGCCTTGGTTGCCTGCCAATCGAGACCGCGCATTTTTTTATCGAAGAAGGAATCTCTATGCATTAACCACGCATCTTCAAACATTTGTTGCCATTCTAAGCTTGGCGAAATCGCTAATTGCCATTGGTCAGTCTGTACCTTGGCATTGTCGGTATCGCCGAGTTTATCGCCCACATCAACAATCATCAGCGACTTTTCATCACTTTGTTTACGCAGCAACAACTTTTGACCATCAGCAGAGACACTGTAGTTAGCCACATCTTCAGCAAACACTTCGACTTTAGGGCGCTGTTCAGTGAACTTAACTGTCATGAGATTAGGTTGGCTTTCGTCACCAATCGCTTGGTCGAGTACATACAAACGACCATCAATGGCGGATAGCTGGCTGTAATTACCCGAATCAACAGGTACTTGCCATAAACGCTCGCTAATTCCCGCCCAATCAATTTTTACAGGCGTCGGTTTATCTTTTGAGTCAGCTTTTTCTGCCGCCTTTGCCACTAATTCCGTTGGTTTACTGAAGGGGAACTTGGCATTCTTCACTAAGGCGATCGCAAAAATCTGGCTGCGCTTATCAAACACTGGCCCCATATTGCGGTCACCCCAAGGTGAACTTGGCGTTGCGGTAAACTGGCGATTGGAGAGGAAATATAACCACTGGCCATCACTACTAAAAGTCGGTGAATAGGATTCATACTTGTCACTGGTGAGTGCTTGGGCCTTATTCTCATCCACCGAATAGAGTACGATTTGTGGCCTTTGCTTGCCGATTTCAGCTTTGGTTAGCGCGATAAAACGACTGTCACTAGACCAGCGAATATCAGCGTAGGGACCAAGTCCCTCACCGTTGCTGATGATTTTTTGGTTTGTATTTTTCTTTAAATCCAATAGCCACACATTACCGTCGTTATCGTCATGGGCAAGATAACGACCATCGCTTGACTGACTCAGCGACATTCTAAAAGTATGACCATCTTTAGTAAGCTGTTTAGCACCACTGCTGCCATCGGCAGGAAATTGCCAAATTTCCTGTTGGCCGCTCATATCGCTGATGGCGTAAACCGACTTGCCGTCCTGACTCAGAATGGCATTGCGTACCCGATAAGTGCCAGGAAGCGCGACTTGCACTAACCGCGAGCCATCAGTCCCAGCAATCGCCACATGACTGCGGGCGGTAATCACCACTTTATCGCCAGCAAGGGCAAGATTAGCGGAGGTCGCATAATCCATCGGATCTTTTACCCAATGTTCGCGACGTTGGGCAAAATCGGAGGTTAATTCAATATCTAATAATGAGTCTTTAGCGGAGGCGATATCAAAAACATGAATATCTGCGCCCAACTGGAACACCACTTTGCCTTGATCCATACGGGCAGCGCGCATTTGCCAATCTTTATACTGAGTCAACTGTTTAGCATCACTGCCATCAAGCGCCATTGACCAGAGATTGTCATTACCATCGCTATCGCTAATAAAATAGAGTCTGTCTTGCCATAGCATAGGTTGGCGGACCGAGCCTTGGTGCTGCTTGCTAAGTAATTGTGCCTCGTCTTTACCACCCAGTTTAAAGCGCCATAATTCGCCCTTAGCGCCGCCGCGATATACTTTTGCATTATCGCCCGTCACCTGCAGGCCGAAACGGGTAAAATAGACATACTGATTATTGGCATCGATCACCCCTTCCACCGCATCGGCAAGTGGTAAGTCGGTCGTCGCCAAGGTTTCAGGGTTCACCAGTCGCAGCATCCAATTATTCGCGGGGCCAAAGCCAGTGTCGGTGGAATAAAGCACCTCTCCTTTACTGGTCCACCCTTGCACGCGCACTCGGCTATTTTCAAAACTCACTCGTTTTGCAACACCGCCCGTCACAGGAATAACATAGACCTCACTCGCGCCCTCGTAATTGGCCACATAGGCCACCCATTTACCATCGGCAGACATTGCCGCGCCCAGTTCTTCAGCTGGCAAGGTAGTCAAGCGCGTCGCCGCCTTTTGGCCTAGGGTTTGCGTCCACAGATCCCCTTCAGCGGTAAACACTAAGGTCTGGTCATGCAACGCTGGCGCGCGGTAATAACCTTGATTGCTAGTCGATTGTGCTGCAAATACCTGCGCTGCAGACAAAGTGCCAAGGGCGAGCATGCAGCAGGCAACGGAGTGACGAAGTTTCATGTGTAATCTCTATCCTATTGTTATTGTTAGCAATGGACTTTCAAGTGGGCAAAATTCACCAATAATGACCCAAAGTCTAACCCAGTAACCCAACAAGCTAGCAGAAATTGATAGAGAGAGCAGTAACTTAAAATAAGAGATGTTTTAGCAAATGTGTCATAGACTTACCATTTTGCATACTCATTAGAATAGCGCTTATCTTGCTATATCAAACGTTAATAACCCAGCATACAAGCGATAAAATGGACCATGTTGATTGCTGATTTTCGATTGCTGTGCCAGCGAAATTTGCTGCCATTTATAGACAATTCGCGCAATTTCACCATTGATTGTTAACGCCTTAATGGCACGATTAAATTGCGCTAACTGTAGGGGAGACATACTCTGCTTACTTAGCATTAAGTGTATCGGATTATGGTCCAATATCGGTTTAAGTGCTGATAACCTGATCCCTTGGTGTTGACTCGCAATATAGGGCATCGCTATAGCATCCCCAATCATCAGATCCGCTCTGTCATAAGTGAGCATTTGCACTGATTTGTCGACATCAGGACTCAGTATCAATAAGTTTTCCAGTGCTAAACGTTCTCGAGTGTTCTCATAATCGGCACCATACCAACCACTGATTGGCACTAATAGCCGCAACTTTTGAGTAAAAATATCCTGCCATCGTTCTAACTTAACATTGTCTTTGTTTTCATCTAATACGAATAAGCGCACTTCTTCATCACGGTAGGGATCTGAAAAAAATGAATATTCTTCACGCTCGACGGTTTTTGTAGCACCCATCATTATATCTAGTGAGCCACTTTTCAGCATTTGATGTGAACGCTTCGCAGGGACATTGATAAAGTTAATCTCACATCCCAAAAACTCAGCAAACGCGCGCAGTAATTCAACATCCAGTCCTTGAGCCTCCCCCTGCATATCTTGCCAGGCATAGGGAGGCCAATCGTTATAACCGACTTTAATGGGATTCGAACAAGCGGAAGCATTCGCTTCGGATGGAACACTCCAAGCGGGGAAAATAAAAATATATAACAGCAAGATATGGCTAAACTGAAAAATGCACTTTGGCATTATCGTTGCCCCGTCGCGAGTTATTCTTCGATGATTTTACGGCTTAATGCTCAGTTTTTACGGCTTAATGCTATGTAAGCTACTACGGCTTATTTATGACTCGATCTAAGCTTAGTCGGCATCCCAACTTGATGCCATCAAGTTGCTCTGTACAGTCCATTGGTCGAACTAGCGTGAACAATAATAAAAACATCTATACAAAAGGAGTCAAACGACTCCCTTTGTATTTCATCAAGTTCCTGTTTATCGTCGTTTAAAAGATTAGGGCGTGTTGACGTTTCAGGGTTATTTTTGCAGCAATTTGGCTGATGTTTATGCAAGGCAAAGTCAGTGCTGTGTAGCATTCTACATAAACGGACGATAACGCAGCAGAAACTTCAGCCAAGTGCTGCCCAAAGGGTTCGTCTGGCAAGCACTTGCTCTTTGTCACTCGTCATTTGAGTAGAATAACTACACTTCATTCCTCGCTTCGTGAGCATGAGCTTGCCAGAACGAACAAAATTTAATCTCGAAACGTCAACATGCCCTATTTTAATACCGCAAATAAATGGTTTTTTAGCTGGGCAAAATCAGCTGCTAATTCAGCCGATAATATTGTTTTGTGCTCTACCGCTTTTAATTCAGGCGGAAGGGGTAAGTTAAGGGCAAGCTCCCTGTCGACCACATCCTTAAACTTAGCGGGATGAGCCGTACCTAAAAATATCCCCACTTCACCAGGCACTAAGTTAAGGGTTAACGCTTTAGCGGCAATCGCTGCATGGGGCTCAGATACATAACCTTTAGCATAAAGATCTGCCAACGCCTCCGAGGTTTGCACCTCTGACAGGCGAATCCCCACTAAGTCTGCCAATGGCCAACCGAGTTTCTCGCAAATAGCTTCAACGCGCGGCCAGTTACTTGGCTCGCTCACATCCATCGCATTGGACATAGTGGCTTGAGTGGGATTAGGCTGCCAATCGCCACTCTCTAAATAGCGTGGCACAGTGTCATTCGCATTAGTGGCGGCAATAAAACGTTTAACGGGTAACCCCATGGCTTTAGCAAACAAACCCGCGGTGAGATTACCAAAATTACCACTGGGCACGGCAATCACAGGATCGGCCTTATGACGCTGTTTTGACTGAGCAACCGCTTCGAAGTAATAACAAATCTGTGCCAGTAAGCGACTGATGTTGATAGAGTTAGCCGAGTTTAAATGCAAACCATCTCGCACATCGCTATCTTCAAATGCCTGTTTGACTAAGTGCTGGCAAGCATCGAAATCTGACTCAACCGCGACTGTGTGGATGTTCTTGCCTAAGGTGGTGAACATCTTTTCCTGTAGCTCACTGATCTTGCCCTTAGGATAAAGCACCACAACATTGACTTTATCTAGGCCGTAAAAGGCATCGGCCACAGCCGCCCCAGTGTCACCCGAGGTCGCGGTTAGAATGGTTAAGCGCGAGTCATGGGCAAAGGCATTGATGCATTGCGCCATAAAGCGCGCACCAAAATCCTTGAATGCTAAAGTTGGCCCATGGAAAAGCTCAAGGCACGAGCGCTGGTCATCGACCGCCACCAAGGGCAAATCGAAATTAAAGGCACGCTCGACCAGTTTATCTACCGCGTCTTGTCCAAGCTCTGAGGCAAGCCAAGCGCCGAGCACTTTTTTACTGCGCTCGACAAAAGGCATCGCCAGCAGCGCCTCGATGTCGTGCAACACTGGGATTTGAGTAGGAAAAAACAGCCCTCTGTCTTTACCAAGTCCTAATTGCACCGCTTCTTTAAAGCTCACTTTCTGCGAAGGGTGTTTTAAATTATATAGTTTCATGCTCACTCGACCTTATCTGCCAAACCTTTAAGGCTTGGGCTTAATGCTTTTAAAAGTAAGAAAAATTAATCGACTCGGCGCGTGCCTTGCTCATCGAGGCGGCACACATGGGCAAAGCCCCCCGCTTCGGTCAGATAATGAGCCTCTAACCACGCCTTAGCGGCGTTAGCGATCGCGAGATCGTCAGTCACAGAAAACAGGGTTGGCCCACTGCCCGAGATGCCAGTAGTTAACATGCCTAATTCGGCGAGCGCTGCTCTGGCATTGTCATAACCCGGAATCGCCGCCGCGCGGTAAGGTTCAGCCAATACATCCTTTAATACTTGAATCGCAAGCTTGGCGTTTTGCTGATAAGAGGCGTGCACAAAAGCACTCAAATAACGCCCAAAATCGATGGCCACAGACTTATCGTATTGTTCTGGCATGAGTTTACGCATCATGGCCGTTGAGAGTGAAATCCCAGGATACGCCACCACCCAATACCATTGTTTAAAACTGGGAATAGCCTCACAGATAGCGCCGGGTACATTGAGCATCAGCTGCATACCGCCCAAATAACAGGGCGCGACGTTGTCGTAATGCACGCTTCCGCTAATCTTGCCCTCAAATTCGCCCATGAGTTCGAGTAGCGCTTGCTTATCGTATGGACGCTCAAAATGCTCGTTAAGCGCGTAAAGCGCTGCAACCACTGAACTGGCGCTCGAACCTAAGCCACTGCCGACGGGCAAGTTTTTTTCTAGGGTTAATGCCACGCCTTGGTTTTCTTTCCCAAGGGCTTTTAAGAAAAACACCGCGCATTGATGGACGATATTCTCCTCGGGATTGCTGGGTAACTTATGCGCCCAAGCTCCCACTTGAGTGAGACTCACCCCAGCATCCGCCGCCGCAATCGTGACTCTATCGCCGAGTAAACTGCCATCAATGGGCGCAAGTGCAGCGCCCAATAAATCAAAACCCACACCCACATTACCCATAGAGGCGGGAGCGTAAATGGTCAAACTCATACACTCACCTCACGAGTCCAATTTAAGGTTCTTAATACATCGGCAAAGGCACCTGCCGCAGTCACTTCTGTGCCCGCACCATAACCACGTAGCACAAAGGGAATCGGCTGATAATAACGGCTGTAGAATGCCAAGGCGTTTTCACCGCCTTTTACGCTATAAAGTGGATCGGTAACATCGACTTCGGTGATACGCACATAACACGCGCCTTCTTCAATCTGCCCGACATAACGCAGCACTTTACCCTGCGCTTTCGCCTCCGCCACTCGCGCCGCAATCGCCGCATCAGCCTCGGGTAAACGCGCCATAAAACTTTCCACATCGCCTGAATCATCAAAACCTGCGGGTAAGACTGAGTCGACAACAATATCATTTAGTTCAAGTTTCAAACCCACTTCACGGGCCAAAATCAGTACCTTACGCGCCACATCCATGCCACTTAAATCATCGCGAGGATCAGGTTCAGTAAAGCATTTTTCCCGCGCCAGTTTAGTCGCCTCAGAAAGTGACATCCCCTCATCAAGTTTACCGAAGATAAAGGATAAGGAGCCTGACAAAATGCCATTAAACTTGTGCAATTTATCACCGGCGAATAACAGTTTTTTCAAGTTATCGATAACGGGTAATCCTGCGCCCACGTTGGTCTCATACAGAAACTGCCGACGTTGCTTTAATGCTGTTTGACGCAAAGCTTGGTAATAGGCGTAATCGCGAGTGTTAGCCTTTTTATTTGGCGTCACAACGTGCATGCCCGCGTTCATCACCTCTAAATACTGGTTCGATACTTGATCGCTTGAAGTACAATCCACCAGCACAGGGTTTAATAACTGTTGCTCTTTCACCCACGCCAATAGCGCAGATAAATCGCTTGGCTGCTGACTGTCGGCAAGCAGGTTTTGCCAATTGTTTAAATCAATACCCGCACTATCGAGTAACATCTTGCTTGAATTGACGATACCGCAGACACGAATGCTAATGTGCTGCTCTTTTAGCACGCTCGCCTGTTGTTTGATCTGCTCCAGTAAGCCTGCGCCAACGTTACCGCACCCCACTAAAAACACATCTAAATACTGCTGCACATCGAAAAAGCCCTGATGACAGGCTGCAACCGCATGTTTGGTCTTTCGCTGCTCAATCACAGTTGAAATAGAACGTTCAGAAGAGCCTTGGGCAATCGCGATAATATTCACACTCGCCTGTGCTAATGCTTGGAAAAACCGCGCCGCCACACCTTTATGGGTACGCATGCCATCGCCAATTAACGAGACAATGGCTAAGTCATGGCGCATTGCAATCGGTTCTAGCAAGTCACTTTTAATTTCTAACTCAAACTCTTGCTCAAGCGCCGATTTCACCTTGGCGGACTCACTGGTCGCCACACAAAAACTGATGCTGTATTCGCAAGAACTCTGGGTGATGAGTGACACAGAAACGCCACTACGGGAAATTGCAGCCAGTGTGCGACTCGCCATGCCGACCATGCCTTTCATACCAGGGCCTGATACATCAAACATGGTTTGATTATCCAGATTAGAAATGGCCTTCACCTGCAAACCGCTTTCATCGGCCTGATTCGATACCAGAGTGCCGGGCGCATCGGGATTAAAGCTGTTTTTGATATAACAGGGGATGTGGAACTGGGCGATAGGCGCAATAGTTTTAGGATGCAGCACCTTAGCCCCAAAGTAAGACAGCTCCATCGCCTCTTGATAACTGAGCTGTGACAACAACTTAGCATCGGTAACAACCCGAGGATCGGTATTGTATACGCCGTCAACGTCGGTCCAAATCTCGCAGCTTGAAGCATCTAAACAAGCGGCCAGCACGGCAGCAGAGTAATCAGAACCGTTACGGCCTAAGGTCACAACCTTGCCGTCTTCATCGGCGGCGGTAAAGCCGGGCATCACCCAAACCCGCTTCTCATCGAGGGCAAGATTTTTAAATCGCGGTTTGCTGACGGCAATATCGACCACGGATTCTAGCGGACGACCACGGCCTAAAAATAGTTCACGTGGGTCTAGCTGCGCCGAAGTAATGCCTTTTGCCAGCATGACTTGCTCCATCAACGCAGCAGACAAACGCTCACCCGCAACCACGATCTCGGCGCGCACCCCGTCAGGGCATTCCTGCAACAGCGTAATACCGCGTAATCTGTCATGCCAACGTGCAAGCTGCGCGCTTAGTCCGGCGAACAGCACTTCGCTCTGGCTACTAGAGAGTCCAGAACTGACCGCATCCTGATAGAGCGAGGTAAACACCCGCTCAACGTGTTGAATGACTGGTGAATAATCTTCCCCTTTCACCGCCACATCGACCATTTCAAGCAGAGCGTTTGTCACTGTTGCAGGCGCAGAGAGCACTGTCGCGACTGGCTCAGCTTTCGCTGCCTTGGCCACAATATCCGCCGCCATTGAAAATCGCTGCCAATTTGCAAGCGAGGTACCACCAAATTTCATCACTTTCATCTTGATCTCCTGTACCGCGCCCGACTAAGAAACATAAGCTAAAAACAAAAAAGCCCGCTTCTTTGTGGGAAGCGGGCTCGTCGTTAAAATTCTTTAGGGTGTATCAGCCCGCCCCCACTCTGGTTGTAGTGGTGGTTGTAATAATGGTAATTACTACGAAACCAAGGCTATGCATACGTTTAGACTTATCTATGTCAATGTGATGTTAAACAGAATTGCCTTTTTCACCTAACCTTGTCAACCCCCAAACTGGATTATTTATGCACAAATCTTTCACTTGAGTAAATTAGTGATTCAAGATTAATAAATATCAAGTTTTCATAGGCTAAAAATACGTTTTCATCAATACAAAACTGTTTACGTAAACGTAATGCTAGACAATTACAATCAATTTAACCTATTAAAAAATAAATAATTTATAATGATATTTTTTCATCATTCGAAAATTAAAGCATTTCAGTCTGTTTCCACACATAACAAAGGGCAACTCATAAAAAACCACAATTCATCTTTTGTATCGTCATTAATCTCAGTAAATCGAACTCACAAAAAGCTGTGCGATATCTAACATAAGCAACTTCAAATTATCGCCAGCACCCTAAAAGCGCGTTATTATGCGCGCACATTCCGAACCGGAGGCGATATGAAGATCACCCAACACAGCGCGGTAACCATTCATTACCGTTTATCAGATCAAGAAGGCAGACTTTTAGAAGACTCTTTTGATGCCGAACCAATGTTGTATCTGCATGGTACAGAAAACCTAATCCCAGGATTAGAAGCCGCATTAGAAGGTAAAATTAAGGGCGAAAAACTGGACGTGACGATCAGTGCCGAAGAGGCCTATGGTCCGTACCATGATGGCCTTCGCCAGGCAGTACCATTAGAAGCATTTGGTGATATCGAAGACATCGTGCCAGGTATGCGCTTTATTGCAGAAACTGAAATGGGCCAGCGTCCAGTTCAAGTCATCGAAGTTAAAGATGATGTTGTGATTGTTGATGGCAACCATCCATTAGCAGGCCAAGCACTCAGCTTTAGCATTGAAGTCATCGATGTACGTGAAGCGACAGCTGAAGAAATTGCCCATGGACATATTCATGCACACGGCGGATGTGGCAGTCATGGACACAGCCATGAACATGACCATGGCGGCGGATGCTGTGGTGGCTCAGGTCATGATGTTGGTGGCTGCTGCGGGGGTTCTGATGACCATGGGCATCACCACCATGACCATGATCACGAAGCTTGTGACACACCTAAAGCGGGATGTGATGGCAACGGTGGCTGCGGCTGCCGCGGCTAATGTAGGTTCACAAGCCTAATAGCCCTCCCAGAGGAGCTGATAAAAAAGCACTTCCTTAAATAAGGAGGTGCTTTTTTTATCGCCAAATGATTATAATCAGCAGGTAAATAGGGAAGTTTAAAATCAAACAGCATTTTCAGCTGAAAAAACAATATTTTCAAATCGATATAAACATCACGCAACGGAGTGCATATGTTAGCAAAACCAGTATATGAAGTTTTACCCTTTGGCTATATGGTACTAGGCTGTTTAAGCTTTATGCTGCTAGAACCTGATTATGCGCTGATTGCTGCTCTTGTTGTGTTTGTTTTGGGCGCCAGAATTTACAATTTACGTTCTCAAAATCGCCGAACCGATCCTGTAAAACGCCGAAAATCTGGATATCTACCTAAGACAATTTACGATTTATTGCCTTTTATTTATCTCTTTTCTGCCTTAGCTATTTTTAAATTTTTCCCTAAAAATCTTTATCCTTTGCTGGCCATTATGTTACTCAGTTATAGTTTTTATATTCTCGTTAGACGCTCCATCCACCGCCGACATAAAATACCGACAACTCCCCAGTTTTAATCAAATATCTAGTCCAATGGAGCCCAAATAATTAACTGATAAGCTGTTGGATTTTATCCCTATGGCTGGGTGCCATATTCTTTAAATAGTTAGAACAACGGGTAATAGTCGCAATACTCACCTGATACTCGGCAGCAATTTGTCTCTGGCTCATTTCTCCATTTAGCAATAGCTGGAAGACTTTTAGCCGACCGGCAATAGCGCTGCGCTCTTCCTCGGTCAGCAATAAATGAAACAATACCGACAGCTCTTCATAATTCCCATGGCTCAAAATTTTTTCTAATACTAAGTCCCAATTGGCTCGCATAATCGCCCCATAAGTATTGTTTAAGCATTACAACGGCAGTTTAGCAGATTTACTCTGCCGGCAAATAACTTGTTACGTTTATCCCTCTTATCTAGACAAAAACTGACAAATTTGCTTCTAGTACATTGAGTTAATTTGTGTACAATAGCAGAGCAATGTCACACTTCGACGCTAATTTGTGAGAATACGATGAAAAAATTACTCCTAACTCTCGTTGCCGGTACCTTATTGGCTTCAACTGCTCAAGCACACAATTTTGAAGATGCAAAAGATGCGATTCAATATCGCCAATCTGGATTCAGCTTAATTGCTTATAACTTTGGTGATATGGGCGCCATGATGAAAGGTAAAAAGCCTTTCGATGCTGAAACCTTTGCGATGCGCGCAAAAAATGTCGCTGCGCTTTCACACATCCCTTTCGAAGGCTTTATTGAAGGTTCAGATAAAGGCGATACCGAAGCCCTAGCCAAAGTATGGCAAGACAAGGCTGACTTTGACGCTAAGATGAAAACCTTCCAAGAAAATGCTGCAATTTTAGCGACTGTTGCTCAGAAAGGTGACCAAGCTGAAATCAAGCAAGCCTTTATGGATACAGGCAAGAGCTGTAAAGGCTGCCATGACGTTTACAAAAAAGATTAATGTTCTCGTAATCGCTTGTAAAAAGCCTGCAATATGCAGGCTTTTTACTCCTGAGCATTCGCTAAAGCACTTGCACTACAGGCCACATCAAATAAGTAAATACAACCCCTGCGATGATTAACAGCAGGATTAATGCCAGCCACAGTGATTTAAAAACCAACTGAGACTCTAACTTTGCGTACTCAAGCTTAGATACACGCTTGTAACCGCTAACCATCGCACCTACTAACTTGTCACCTTTAAGCGCGTGCACAATAACCGCCAACACATGCACGGCAGTTAAGGCTAAGATCAGGTTAAAATTCATCTTATGTAACCAAGTGAGAAACGAACCCGTATCAGCACTCACATAGCTGTATAGCGGACCTTCGGTAAACACATCATCCGTAGCAAACAGTCCAGTAATTAGCTGTAAGCTAATAATGGCAATCAACACAATTACCATATAACCGCCCATAGGATTATGTCCTAATACCACAGACACGCCCTTTGATCGAACTTCGTTTAAATACTCAAACACAACCCTAGGGTGGTGCACGAAGTGGCTAAATCTGGCTGTATCACTGCCAATTAAGCCCCACAAAAGACGAAAGCCAATCAAGATCAACAGACTATAAGCAAAGATCTGGTGCCATTGCATTTCGCCCACTTCGGCGCTCCACCACAATAAGGCCATTAGGGCCACCATGCCCCAGTGAAAAAAGCGTATGGGTAAATCCCAGACCTTAACTTTGATATGTTCGGTTTCCATAATACCTGCCACTCGACGAAACAATGAAATAAGTGAAGGTATTTTATCGGGATCTAATGAAAAACTTAAAGTAAAGATAGGTAAATGATAGGAAAGACTGCAGAGTTATCCCATCAAATATGGCCTGTTCTGATAGCCAATACAAGCCTTTTTGGCTAAGAATCACCGAGATTTGTCTAAGCGATCAAATATCCAACGAACAGTATCTAACCGGACAAAAAATGTGATTTAGATCTCGTTTTTAAAGGTGTAGATTGGTAATCTGAAACTGAAGAAAATAAATAGAAGGTTCGACATATGCTAAAGATTACGAGCAAGCAATTAGAAGTAACTGCCCCAATCCGTGAACGCATTGAAAGCCGTTTGGAGAAACTTTCTAGACATGATGTGCAGTTGATTAATCCCCATGTCATTATTACCGAGGAGAAACCTGGTTTCAAAATTGAAGCGTCGGTTGGCATCCGAAATGGAGAACTTTTTGCTCAAGCTAAACACGATAATCTTTATGCAGCTATCACTGCTATGGGCCAAAAATTAGAGAAGCAACTCAATCGATTAACCCACAAACCTGAAGCACAACGTTTTACATCCATTGCTCATCCCGAAGAGGCTATTAATGTCGAGGATGATTACGAGGAGGAAGATGCAGCTTAAGTTACTCGATGTAGTGCGAGACCACATCACTTCGAGAGCATAAAAGTAGATAAGGTTTAATAGGTCACATTTTTTAGCAAAAGTTTGATAGGCCATCCTAATGGCCAGTAAAAAGAGTGTGAACCTTTAAATAACTACTACACTTTACTAAGTGACAGCAGAATCGAAGTGATGTGAATTTCAGCTTAATAGCATTTAATACCACCACAAGAAGGAGTACGCCGCCATACAAAACTCACACTCAAAAACAGTGACACAGGTAGTCACATAAAGCATTAAAGCAGCCACATAAATTCGGTAACGCCAAGCTGTAATGTTTATGCGTTTCCCATCTGGTTATCAAATGAGATGCGAGGTTACTAAAAGTACAAACCGATGACCAAAAACTAACGACAAATACACTAAGGGGTGTTAACTCACGAGTCGATCATTAAGGAGTAACCTACTACATCATATTGCCAGTTTAAGTCTTACACACTCTTCAAGCACAAATGTAACAACCAAGAGGAGGACGTTAGCAATAGAGCCACATAGGTACCATGAAAGGCCACTTTAGGTGAATTAGCTTCTTAACAGTCAAACAATATGAGGAGGTTAATAGCGTTATCGGTAATATGAGCAATTGGGCATATTACAAATAGTGAGTAAAAAGAATTTAGATAACACGGAACAAGGCGAGCTGCTTAACAGCAAAATACCCAGTACCTTTTTAAGTACTAATATCGGCCAGATTTCTTTATCTATGTTCTAAAGTGTAATCGTAAGTGAAAATGTAAGCTAAAGTTGTAAGTTGAAAAGTGAGTTAACATGCTGAATAAACAAATCTAATGCAATATCTGTTTGTTTATTCACAAAGCGTCAATGAATCCTTTAATAACAATGCTCAATAACCTAGGAGGAATAGTTTGTTTGACCAGTCTTTCAACCAGCGCACCTTCGGGTGCGCTTTGCTTTTATACTCCATAGTCGTTCAACCATTTATATAAGCACTTAGTATTAAGCTTGTTCTCAAATTAGTGAACATTTCGCACAGTAACTGTTTAAGTGAAACACCTGTCCCCCGTAGCTTAATCTACCGCTAAAAACCCCAGAGCGAAGCGTTAACCCAGCTCGAGTTTTAGTGTAGACTTACCCGTTCGTCCATAACTCAAAGCAAGGCATTGAAATCATGACTCAAGCGCTGTTTTATCTACTGCCGCCGATGGGCGTGAACACGGCCTTTAGTGACATGTATCAATTGGCTTGCCGCTTGGCCCAACAGGGATTTATAAACCAGCAGCAGGTCTATATTCACTGTCAGGACAAGAACATCGCCTTCGAAATCGACGAGTTACTATGGCAGTTTGAACCCAGTGCATTTGTCCCCCATAACCTCAAAGGTGAAGGCCCAACCACGGGTTCCCCCGTTGAAATCGGTTTTGATCGACTTGGACCTAACAAAAGTCGTCAACTTCTGATTAATCTTGCAGACCAAGTACCGCCATTTGCGGTAAACTTTGGTCAAATCTTCGATTTTGTAGCTAATGACGACCAACATAAGGCGATAGCACGTGAACGCTACCGCCAATATCGTGGCTTAGGGATTGAATTAACAACCCAAAATTTAGCAACACATCCACTTAATTTAGCTTGAGACAGATACGTTCCCATGGAAAAAACATACGATCCTCAGTCCATTGAGCAGACTCTTTACCAAAACTGGGAAGAGCAAGGTTACTTTAAGCCCCACGGCGATGCCTCACAGGGCAACTATTGCATCATGATCCCACCGCCCAATGTGACGGGCAGTCTGCACATGGGTCACGCTTTCCAAGATACCATCATGGATACCCTGATCCGCTACCAACGTATGAAGGGTAAAAACACCCTGTGGCAAGTCGGTACTGACCATGCGGGTATTGCGACTCAAATGCTGGTTGAGCGTAAGCTTGAAGCCGAAGAAGGCAAGAGCCGCCATGATCTTGGCCGCGATGCTTTTATGGAAAAAGTCTGGGAATGGAAAGCGCAATCGGGCGGCACCATCACTAAGCAGCTACGTCGTATGGGCGCCTCTGTGGATTGGGACCGTGAGCGTTTTACCATGGACGAAGGCTTGTCTAAAGCCGTTCAAGAAGTGTTTGTCCGTCTCTATGAAGATGATTTGATTTACCGTGGTAAACGCTTAGTAAACTGGGATCCCAAGCTGCATACCGCGATTTCTGATCTCGAAGTGGAAAACAAAGAAAAGCAAGGCCACATGTGGCATCTGCGTTATCCATTAGCCGATGGCGAACTGACTGCTGACGGTAAAGATTACCTCGAAGTCGCCACCACGCGTCCAGAAACTATGTTAGGCGATAGCGCGGTTGCAGTTCATCCAGACGATGAGCGTTATCAAGCACTGATCGGCAAATTTATTCTGCTGCCTATCGTTAATCGTCGCATCCCAATCGTTGCCGATGACTATGTGGACATGGCTTTTGGTACAGGTTGCGTGAAAATCACCCCTGCCCACGACTTTAATGACTATGAAGTTGGTAAGCGCCATAAGCTGCCCATGTTCAACGTGTTGACCTTAGATGCGGCCATTCGCGCATCAGCCGAAGTCGTCAATACCGATGGCACCATCAACACCACCTTAGATGGCAGCCTACCTGAGCGTTTCGCAGGTTTAGATCGTTTCAAAGCCCGTGATGCAATCGTGGCAGAGTTTGAAACCTTAGGTCTGCTCGAAAAAATCGCGCCACACAGCCTAAAAGTGCCCTACGGTGACCGCTCAGGCGTAGTTATTGAGCCGATGCTGACCGACCAATGGTACGTTGCCGTTGCGCCTATGGCGAAAACTGCCATCGAAGCCGTTGAAAATGGCGATATTAAGTTTGTGCCGCAGCAGTACGAAAACATGTACTTCTCTTGGATGCGCGACATTCAAGATTGGTGTATCTCTCGCCAATTATGGTGGGGTCACCGCATCCCCGCTTGGTACGATGCGAACGGTAAAGTTTATGTGGGCCGCACCGAAGCTGAAGTGCGTGCTAAGCACAATATCGATGATGCTATCGCCCTGCGCCAAGATGAAGACGTACTGGATACTTGGTTCAGCTCTGCCCTGTGGACATTCTCGACCTTAGGCTGGCCTGACAATGTTGAAGATTTAAAAACCTTCCACCCTACCGATGTGTTGGTAACGGGTTTTGACATCATCTTCTTCTGGGTTGCCCGTATGATCATGATGACCATGCACTTCATCAAAGATGAAGACGGTAAGCCACAGGTGCCATTTAAAACCGTTTATGTGACCGGCCTTATCCGCGATGAAGCGGGTAACAAGATGTCAAAATCTAAGGGCAACGTACTTGACCCATTGGATATGATCGACGGTATCGATCTAGAAGCCCTCGTTGAAAAACGCACCGGCAACATGATGCAACCTCAACTAGCCGCCAAGATCGAAAAGATCACCCGTAAAGAATTTGAAAATGGTATCGAAGCCCACGGTACTGATGCCCTGCGCTTTACCCTAGCGGCAATGGCCTCAACTGGCCGTGATATCAACTGGGACATGAAGCGTTTGGACGGTTACCGCAGCTTCTGTAACAAGCTTTGGAACGCGTCACGTTACGTATTGATGAATACCGAAGGCCAAGATTGCGGCCCGAACTCTCCGGACTACCAAGGCGGCGAGATGGAATTGTCGCTGGCGGATCGCTGGATCATCGGTTTATTCAACCAAACCGTAAAAACCTATGACGACCACATGGCAAACTATCGCTTCGACCTCGCTGCTAACACACTGTATGAGTTCACTTGGAACCAGTTCTGCGATTGGTACTTAGAGTTAACTAAGCCAGTGCTGCAAAACGGCAATGAAGCGCAAATGCGTGGCACCCGCCATACACTGGTCAATGTGTTAGAAGCGATGCAACGTCTGATGCACCCGATGATGCCATACATCACTGAAACCATCTGGCAACGCGTTAAACCACTGACAGGCGCCCAAGGCGACACCATCATGCTGGCACCATTCCCAAGCTATGATGCTGCCAAAGTAGATGCGACCGCGATGGCCGATCTCGAATGGGTTAAGCAAGTCATTGTTGCGGTTCGTAATATCCGTGCAGAGCTCAATATAGCGCCTTCTAAGCCATTAAATGCCCTACTGCGTGGCGTGAGTGCCCAAGACAAAGCCCGTGTTGAAGCTAACCAAGCCTTCTTCACAACGCTTGCACGCTTAGAAAGTATGACAATTCTTGGTGAAGGTGAAACGGCGCCAATGTCGACCACAGGTCTGATTGGCGAAATGGAATTATTAATTCCGATGGCAGGTCTGGTGGATGTAGCAGCCGAAATGGCTCGTATCGACAAACAGCTTGAAAAGCTGACTCAAGAGATTGCCCGTATCGAAGGTAAATTATCCAATGAAGGCTTCGTGGCGAAAGCACCGCCAGCAGTTATCGATAAAGAGCGCGCCAAGATGGCCGATCTGAGCCGCGATATGGACAAACTAAAAGAGCAAAAAGCCGAGTTTGCTAAGTTAGAAGCCTAATCACGGCATCTACGCTAAAAAGGGCTGTATTTTACATAATGCCGATCGTTTTAAGTAGTTGAATGATCTTTCAAGGGCTTCATAATCAGCCGCAACTTAAGTTGCGGCTGATTTTTTTATGTCTGAATTTTCTAAAGAGCTACTTGTTACTGCTGAATTTTGCCAATCGCAGGATATTGATGTATTCGCCAAACATGTTCCCATGGATTGGGTGGCTGAGGCTGTGCAACAAACTGGCAGGGCATCACTTCGAACCCGTCGTTTCCCTGCAGAGCAAGCTGTTTGGTTGGTTCTAGGTATTGGTTTGATGCGTAACCGCTCGATTCAGCAAGTCTGTGATACGCTCTCACTGGCGTTTCCCGACGCCAAGGGGGAGCTCCCGCCACTGGCGACTAGTAGCATCATCAAAGCCAAAGAAAAGTTGGGTTCAGAGCCCATGCGTTATCTGTTCAAAACAACCGCTGCACAGTGGGAAACACAGTGTGAATTTGATGAGATAGCGGGATTGAAATTGCTCAGTGTTGATGGGACGTATTTTAAGACGCATAACACTGAAGAAAACCATCACTTTGGCTTTGCACAAAGCACGGCTTCTTTTCCCTCTGTGCTGGCGGTTACTTTAATGTCTACTCGCAGCCACTTACTTTCTGATGCGGCTTTCGGGCCTGTTACCCACAGTGAAATTCACTACGCACAGCAATTGGTTGGCTCAGCTCCCGAGCATTCGCTCACGTTGTTTGACCGTGGGTTTATGTCTGCCGAATTGCTCATCAGCTGGCAAGGAAGCGGGACTAACACCCATTGGTTAACCCCGATAAAGTCTAAGACCCGCTATAGCATTATCGAGTCATTCTCAGAGTATGACCATCTGGTTGAGATGCCGGTATCACCCCAAGCTAAACAACAAGCGCCTTATCTGGGGGAGCGCTGGCAAGCCCGCCTTATCCTTATTCCATCACCCAAAGGTGATATCAAAGGGTTTATCACGTCCTGCCTATGTCCCGACACTTATCCAGTGAACGATTTGCTCAAGGTGTATTGGCAGCGATGGGAGGTAGAGAGGGGTTATGGTGAGCTGAAGCAATATCAATTGGAAAATAAACCGGTCCTGCGCAGTAAGAAGAAGGATGGGGTGTATCAAGAATTATGGGGGATCTTGACGACCTACAACATTGTTCGGCTAGAGATGGCTGCCATGGCAGTGCAGCATAAAGTTGAGCCACAGAGAATAAGTTTCATTAATGCCCTGTTTTTAATCCAGGATGAGTTCGGTTGGAGCGATAGAGGGAGTCCTGGAGCGATCCCACAGCACTTAAAACGACTGAGGGAAAATGGCAAGCGGTTGATTTTACCCCCGAAGAGGAAGCGGCCCAGCTACCCGCGTGTGGTGCTAAAGAAAACGGTGAAATATCCAAGTAAAAATGCCACTCGCTCTTAAGCGAGTGGCATTATGTATTTTACAGCCCTTTTTATTTCCCCTGTTCCATCCTAAATCGCGTTAACACTCTTCAAACCTCTCTCAGAACTCGCCCCCCTAAGACCCAAAGAAGCTCATCGATCCCTTGTTCCATGCTTATCTCCCCTTCTCTCTTTTACGGCAGATATTGCTAGCCCATTGCTATCTCTTTATCACACGTAAAATAGCAAGCCAGAGCGATAAACATCATCGCTTAAGGCGTTGGCATTTCAACAAGCATAACGTGGCGTAAAAGACGGGCTATCAATGCGTAAAGCTCAACAAGAGATAAGGATTGAAGCAATATAATCCAGAAAAATCCCATAAAAAAAGCCCTGCAATTGCTTGCAAGGCTTATCTAAATCTAACTAAGTAGATGGTGCGCGTGGAAGGATTCGAACCTCCGACCGCCTGGTTCGTAGCCAGGTACTCTATCCAGCTGAGCTACACGCGCTTAAATACTGGGTAAGTTGCTACCTTACCGACAGACTTTAGTCTAGAAGAAGCACTTAAGTCTCGCAAATTAAATCTATTCACTAGGAATAGAATGGCGGAGAAGGAGGGATTCGAACCCTCGATGGGAGATAAAGCCCATACTCCCTTAGCAGGGGAGCGCCTTCGGCCACTCGGCCACCTCTCCGCAAAGTCTGCATTTGTAAGCTATTGCTTACTAAAATGGTGCGCGTGGAAGGATTCGAACCTCCGACCGCCTGGTTCGTAGCCAGGTACTCTATCCAGCTGAGCTACACGCGCATTTTTGCGTTTTGCTAACAAAGCAATTGCTCTGTCAGCTAATTGGTGCGCATGGAAGGAGTCGAACCTCCGACCGCCTGGTTCGTAGCCAGGTACTCTATCCAGCTGAGCTACATGCGCAGTTTTAACAGTTATCTCAACACATTCGCATTAAGATTGAATATGGTGCGCGTGGAAGGATTCGAACCTCCGACCGCCTGGTTCGTAGCCAGGTACTCTATCCAGCTGAGCTACACGCGCTTAAAACACTTACTTGAAGCACTAATTACAAAATTTCTTCTGAAATTCAAACCTGATGAGTTAAACATAACTGATGCAGAAATGGTGCGCATGGAAGGAGTCGAACCTCCGACCGCCTGGTTCGTAGCCAGGTACTCTATCCAGCTGAGCTACATGCGCGACTTGTATCTATCTTGCTTCAATAAAAAATGGTGCGCGTGGAAGGATTCGAACCTCCGACCGCCTGGTTCGTAGCCAGGTACTCTATCCAGCTGAGCTACACGCGCAGTTTTTTATTTGTAAGAAATGGCGGAGAAGGAGGGATTCGAACCCTCGATGGGAGATAAAGCCCATACTCCCTTAGCAGGGGAGCGCCTTCGGCCACTCGGCCACCTCTCCGTTTTCTTGGCGCACATATTACTGTTTGACGAAAATAAGTCAAACCCTTTTTCTGAAACCGATTCCATTTGAACTGTTTTTAATCACATTGCGGTTATATCAAGCCAATGTGTTGATTTACGCCAATCTTTCGGTTTCAAAAATAAAAAAGTCAGTTTAAAAACTGACTTTTTTATCTGACTAATACTCGCATAAGCTTCGTATTAAAAGTTACCGCCTTCTGAAGGCGTACCTGATTTTTCAGATTGAATGCGTTGATAGATTTCTTCACGGTGAACAGAAACCTCTTTCGGTGCATTCACACCGATACGCACTTGATTGCCTTTTACCCCTAGCACTGTAACTGTGACTTCATCACCAATCATCAGTGTTTCGCCAACACGACGAGTCAAAATCAGCATTCGATAGCTCCTTTATGTCTTAATTCAGCTTACACACGGCACTCATCCGGTAGATGGGCTTATTATAGGGTCAGCTGAGTACAAATTAATAGTATTCAATACTCAAACAGTTATTTAATTACACCTTATTTAGCTCGAATGCGTGATGCAACGCTCGAACTGCCTTGTGTAAGTCCCTTTCATCGATCACAGTTGACAATTTACTCTCCGATGTCGAAAGTAACTTAGCATGGATTGTTTCGTTACCCAATACATCTAACATCTTAGTCAATAATCCAACTTTTGCCTGTAAACCTTTGCCAACTAAGGACACTTTTGCACGTTGACGCTCAACATTCAATTGGCCTAGATCAAGACTTTCACTTAAAACTTCAAGCTCATGCAATAAAACATCCACTTTCGTCTCGGCCAACATAAAGCTGACAGACTCCGCTGGTGACGTTTCATTCAATTTCAAAGGAGTAATAAACTCAACGTCTATCTCAAGTCGAGCCAAACAGGCTAATAAGGCTTGATAACGCTCACTGCTGGTAAATAACCCTTCAATGGTCAAGGTTGCTAAGGCCTTATTGATCGCAATTCCTTGTACGGATGCGGGCATCGCAAGCTCAGACTCATCACCAAATTGAATTAATGTGCCCTGACCAGCTTCAAAACTCGACAACACCCGCAGCGGTACTTTAAACCGTTGCGCATATTCGACCGAGTCAGGATGAAGCACCTTAGCACCGAGCTTAGCCATTTCGAGCATGACATCAAAGCCAATCACATCGAGACGTCTAGCACTGCTGTCGATATTAGGGTCTGTCGTAAAAACGCCTGGTACATCGGTAAATATTTGACACTCATCGGCTCTTAGCGCCGCCGCTAGCGCCACAGCCGTCGTATCCGAACCACCACGACCTAAAGTGGTGACATCGCCATTAGGATCGATCCCTTGAAATCCAGCCACAATAGGCACGATGCCTTGTTCCAGCAAGGAGGTTAAGTACTCCGTATCAACACTTTCAATACTCGCCCGACCAAATTGGCTATTTGTATGGATTTGCACTTGATCGCCAGTCAGGGATCTTGCTTTGATACCACGGCGTTGCAACGCCATCGCCATTAACGCAATACTGATTTGCTCACCCGTAGAGACAAGCATATCGAGTTCCCGCGCACTTGCGCGGGGATCGATTTGCGCCGCAAGCGCAAATAGCCTATTTGTCTCACCTGCCATAGCAGAAAGGACCAATACTTGCAGCTCACCACTGTGAGCGGACTTTGCAATCTGCTCAGCAACTACTTCGATGCGTTCAATCGAACCCACCGAAGTGCCGCCAAACTTCTTCACAAAAAGCTTGCTACCACTAAGCTTTCGTTTTTCGAGCACAGCAACCTCTTAAGCTAAACGCTCAGTAATCCAAGGTAATACTTGAGATAGAGCCGCATCCAGATTTTCTGGTTGGCTACCACCCGCTTGAGCCATATCTGGACGACCACCACCTTTACCGCCCACTTGTGCAGCAACCATAGCAACCAGTTCACCAGCTTTGACTTTACTAACTAAGTCATTGCTCACACCCGCGATAAGGTTTACTTTGCCTTCCTGAGCAACACCGAGCAGGATAACGGCAGATTTCAGCTTTTGCTTTAACTCATCTTGCAGGCCGCGCAGTGCACCCGCCTCAACGCCTTCCAGCTTCTTAATCAGCACGTTAACGCCATTAACCACAACCGCATCACCCGCTAAATCCGCACTGGCTGCCGCAGCTAACTTATCTTTCAGTTGCTGCATGTCTTTTTCAAGCTGCTTCATTTTATCCAGCTGGGCTTTAAGCTTGGTCACAACGGATTGAGTATCGCCTTTCAGTAGTGCTGCCGCTTCTTCAAGTTGTGCCTGTTGCTGTGCCACATAGGCCATCGCTGCCGCGCCGGTTACCGCTTCGATACGGCGAACGCCCGCAGCAATACCGCCTTCAGAGGTAATTTTGAACAGACCAATGTCACCGGTGCGGCCAACATGGGTACCGCCACACAGTTCGATAGAGAAATCGCCCATGGTGACAACACGCACCTGAGCATCGTACTTCTCACCGAAGAGTGCCATAGCGCCTTTTTCTTTGGCTTCATCAATCGCCATTTCAGCGACTTTCAGCTCATGGTTGCGGCGAATTTGGGTGTTAACTAACTCTTCAACCTGTTTCAGCTCAGCAGGTTTGACTGCTTCGAAATGAGAGAAGTCGAAACGTAAACGCTCTGGGTCAACTAACGAACCTTTTTGAGTAACGTGAGTACCCAACACTTGACGCAGCGCAGCATGTAATAAGTGAGTCACAGAGTGGTTTAACTGAGTGCGGTGACGTAGCTTTTTATCCACTTTCGCTTCAAGTATTTGACCAACGCTTAAGCTACCAGCCATTAAGGTCCCTTTGTGGCCTGAAGCTTGGCCAAACTTTTGCGTATCGCTAACAGCAAACTCAATACCTTGAGCCACTAATACGCCCTTGTCACCGACTTGGCCGCCCGATTCAGCATAAAAAGGCGTTACATCGAGCACCACTACGGCATCATCACCCGCATTGATTGCAGGAACTGACTCGCCGTTCAGGTAAAGCGCGGTGACTTTAGCATTGCCAGTAAGTTCTGAGTAACCACAGAATGCGGTTTCAGCATCGATCTTAAGTGCTGCGTTGTAATCGGCGCCGAAGTTACCCGCGGCTTGAGCACGGCTACGTTGTTCAGCCATAGCCGCTTCAAAGCCCGCTTCGTCGACGATAATGTTGCGCTCACGGCATACGTCAGCGGTTAAATCCACTGGGAAGCCATAGGTATCGTACAGTTTGAAGACTGTTTCACCGTCTAAGGTGTCGCCCTGCAATTCGTTTAACGCGCTATCCAGAATGCCTAAACCACGCTCAAGCGTACGGGCAAACTGTTCTTCTTCAGCTTTAAGGGCTTTTTCAACAATCACTTGAGTATCGGCTAAACCTTTAGCGGCATCGCCCATCACTTCGATTAGCGTCGGAACTAACTTGTAGAAGAAGGCTTCAGTTGCCCCTAACTTGTTACCATGACGCACGGCACGGCGAATAATACGGCGCAGTACATAACCACGACCTTCGTTCGATGGCATCACACCATCTGCAACTAAGAAGGCGCATGAACGAATATGGTCGGCAATCACGCGCAGTGACTTGTTAGATAAGTCTGTCACGCCGATGATTTCGGCTGCTTTGGCGATCAAGGCGCGGAAAATATCGATTTCGTAGTTTGAATGAACCCCCTGCATAATCGCAGCGATACGCTCAATCCCCATACCAGTATCGACTGAAGGTTTTGGCAGCGGCAACATCTCACCAGAGGCTTGACGATTGTATTGCATGAATACGATGTTCCAAATTTCGATGAAACGATCGCCATCTTCCTCTGGGCTACCAGGACGTCCACCCCAAATGTGGTCGCCGTGATCATAGAAAATTTCGGTACAAGGGCCACAAGGACCAGTATCGCCCATTTGCCAGAAGTTATCTGAAGCATATGGCGCGCCCTTGTTATCACCGATACGGATGATATTCTCAGCAGCAACGCCAATCTTTTTATTCCAAATTTCAAAGGCTTCATCATCTGTTTGATAAACAGTTACACACAGACGATCCTTTGGTAGCTTCAATACTTCAGTCAGGAAGGTCCAACCAAAACGAATCGCATCTTCTTTGAAGTAATCACCAAAGCTGAAATTACCCAGCATTTCGAAGAAAGTATGGTGACGCGCGGTGTAACCAACGTTATCTAAATCGTTGTGTTTACCACCCGCACGGACGCAGCGTTGGGCAGTGGTCGCACGTGTATAGCTACGTTTGTCCATGCCAAGAAACACGTCCTTGAACTGGTTCATACCGGCGTTGGTAAATAAAAGCGTGGGATCATTGCCTGGTACAAGAGAACTACTGTCCACAACTTGGTGACCATTGCTGCGGAAAAATTCGAGGAAAGCACTTCTAAGCGCTGCTGTCGTTTGATACATGAAATCGTCCTGAATTGGGTAAGCATGACCAGCTACACCATAAGGTAGCCGTATTTCTATTTGCCCAGCATTATAAGCAGACTGAAGAAAGACGACCAGCCTTGAATAGCGATATCGCGCTTCGGAGTCTAATATTTTCGATGAGTTTTCATCTAATACAGGGCTTATCACAACAACCCAAGGTGAAAGTGGTGAAAAAGGACTAATTCTGTGAGGGAGATGAACTGAGTTAAGAATGATAAGCACAAACTTACCAGGGCAAGTTTATATGATTACATTAGGTCGTGTTGACGTTTCAGGGTTATTTTTGCAGCAGTTTGACTGGCTTTTATGCAAGGCAAAGTCCGTGCAGTGTAGTTATTCTACATAAACGGACGATAACGCGGCAGAAAAGCCAGCCAAATGCTACCCTAAGGGTTCGTCTGGCAAGCCCTTGCTCTTACTTTCTGTCATAAGAGCCGCTCGTCATTTGAGTAAACTACACATCATTCCTCGTTTCGCGAGCACGAACTTGCCAGAACGAACAAAATGTAATCTCGAAACGTCTACACGCCCTAGTCATCATTATCTTCCAAAGGATCATAATCTAAGGCATAGGTGACTTGTTCGTAATTAAAGCCTTGGCTCAGTAAAAACCGTACTCGTTTGGCTTTTTCTTTTGCAATTTGCTCGCGGGATAGTGAGCCTTTTACTTCAAACACTTTAGGGACCGTATACTTTTTGATGGCTTTCGCTTTTGCCAACTCAAACCAATCATGCTCATTTGCAGATAAGGCAGCTTCGATACAATCTTTAGTCAGCCCCTTTTGAGCAATAGCTTGACGAATGCGTATTGGTCCATGACCACGGGCAATGTGGCTTCGAACGAGAAGCTCGGCATAGCGCTTATCATTGATAAATCCTGACGCTTCACAATCATCAAGCACAGGATCGATATCAGCGACCTCAAAGCCTTTTTCGAGCAGTTTTGTGCGGATTTCTTGGCGGGAATAATCGCGGCGCGCTAACAGCGCGACCGCAATTTGACGGGCAGACTGGCTCAGAATACTTCGCCTGTTTCTAAATCAATATTCCCCTCGATATTATCATCATCGGATGCTGATGATGCCAGTGCACTTGGGTTACTCAATAATAACTCACGCAATGTCTTATCGATTTCAGCGGCAATGGCTGGGTTTTCAGTCAAATATTTACCCGCATTGGCACGGCCTTGACCAATTTTATCGCCCTTGTAGCTATACCAAGCACCAGCTTTCTCAATCAGTTTATGGGCTACCCCTAAATCGACTAACTCGCCAGTACGGTTGATACCTTGACCGTAAAGGATTTGAAACTCAGCTTGCTTAAATGGTGCAGCCACTTTGTTTTTAACGACTTTGACACGAGTCTCGTTACCAACCACTTCGTCGCCTTCTTTGATAGCACCAGTACGGCGAATATCTAAACGAACAGAAGCATAGAATTTCAGAGCATTACCACCCGTTGTGGTTTCTGGGTTACCAAACATCACACCAATCTTCATACGAATTTGGTTGATGAAGATTAACAGTGTATTCGATTGCTTGAGGTTACCCGCTAACTTACGCATCGCTTGGCTCATCATACGCGCTGCTAAGCCCATATGTGAGTCACCGATTTCGCCCTCAATTTCTGCCTTGGGTGTTAATGCCGCGACCGAGTCAACGATGATCACATCTACCGCGCCAGAACGGGTTAACGCATCACAGATCTCAAGAGCTTGTTCACCGGTATCGGGTTGTGAACACAATAAGTTATCAATATCTACGCCTAACTTTTTCGCGTAGATAGGATCGAGAGCGTGCTCAGCATCGATAAAGGCACAGGTTTTACCTTCGCGCTGAGCAGCGGCAATCACTTCTAATGTCAGGGTTGTCTTACCTGATGATTCAGGACCATAAATCTCAACAATACGGCCCATTGGTAAACCGCCAGCCCCTAAGGCGACGTCAAGGGAAAGTGAGCCAGTAGAAATGGTCTCGACATCCATAGAGCGGTCTTCGCCCAGCTTCATGATGGAGCCTTTACCAAATTGCTTCTCAATTTGGCTCAATACCGCAGCAAGTGCTTTCTCTTTGTTTGGATCGACCTTCATTCCTGTTCCCTCATCTAGACAGCATCAGTACTGTCAAAAGTGATATTCAATTTAATAAAGCGGGTGATCAAAAAGCGAGGCTCTTTGTCGTAATCTGCTGACTAGTATACTGTACAATCATACAGTATCAATACCTGTGAATGAATTATTTTTCAGTCAGAAAATTTTCCCATTTAGACAAGCTTTTACCCACCCATACTGCAGATTTATCAAGATATCAGTGAATATCCACGCTTTGAGGATCAATTTTCTGTAAATTGTTGCTAAGATTGGCGCCAATTGATTTTAGACAGTAATAGTGCAAATCAACTGATTTTATCTCCCATTACTGTATGACTTTATTCCCTATTTCAGGGCCGGCATAGCGGACGATAACGATTTAATGAATCCTATAGATACCGATGATTTAGAAAAACATACCCCGATGATGCGTCAATATTTGACCATGAAAGCAGAGCATCACGACATGCTGCTGTTTTATCGTATGGGTGACTTCTATGAACTCTTCTATGATGACGCCAAACGAGCCTCTGAATTATTGGGCATTTCCCTTACGGCCCGAGGCAAAAGTGGTGGCGACCCGATCCCGATGGCGGGTATCCCTTACCATGCAGTTGAAGGCTATCTCGCAAAATTGGTTCAAATTGGCCAATCGGTTGCGATTTGTGAACAAATTGGCGATCCTGCCACCTCAAAAGGTCCGGTTGAGCGTAAAGTCGTACGCATTGTCACCCCAGGAACCTTAACCGATGAAGCGCTATTGCAGGAGCGGCAAGACAATCTGTTGGCCGCGGTTTATCAAGGCAAAGTGGGCTTTGGCTATGCGACTCTAGATGTGTCTTCTGGCCGTTTCGTGATTGCCGAATTAGAGACGAAGGAGTCCCTCGAAGCCGAGTTGCAACGTACGAATCCGGTCGAAATTCTTTATAGCGAAGATTTTGGTGCACTGGAGTTATTGCATCATTTTAAAGGCAAACGTCGCCGCCCTGAGTGGGAATTTGATTACGATACCAGTATCAAACTGCTGTTGGCCCAGTTTGGCACTAAGGATTTACACGGTTTCGGCATAACCGATGCTCGCCTATCGCTGCAAGCGGCAGGCTGCTTGATGCAGTACGTAAAAGACACCCAGCGCACCGCCCTGCCCCATATCAATGCTATTACCCGTTTTAATCAAACCGATACGATTGTCTTGGATGCGGCAACGCGCCGCAACCTCGAGCTGACACAAAATTTGAGTGGTGGTCGGGATAACACCCTAGCAGCCGTGCTCGACAATACTGCCACAGCCATGGGCAGCCGTATGTTACAACGCTGGATCCATCAGCCGTTGAGGGACCATGCACAGATTTTTGCTCGCCAAACGGCGGTCAATGAGTTGCTCGCGACCGCGGCCCATGAGTCATTGCATGAGCAGCTTAAAGCCCTAGGTGATATCGAACGTATCATGGCAAGACTGGCGCTTCGTACCGCTCGTCCACGGGATTTTGCCCGCCTACGCCAAGCATTAAACCTATTGCCTCAATTACAGCAATCATTAGCACAGTTAAGTGCTCCCCATACGGTGAAACTAGGTCAACTCTTAGGCGAGTTTCCCGAAGAGCAACAACTGCTTGAGCGCGCTATTGTCGATAACCCGCCCATGCTTATCCGTGATGGCGGCGTAATCCGTGAAGGCTACAATGCCGAATTAGACGAATGGCGTGGCTTAAGTGAAGGTGCCAGCGATTATCTAGTACAACTCGAAGCGCGGGAAAAAGAACGCACTGGCATTGCTACGCTGAAGGTAGGCTACAACCGAGTCCATGGTTACTACATTGAAGTCAGCCGTCTGCAATCACAGCAAGTGCCATTAAATTACCAACGCCGTCAAACCCTTAAGAATATGGAGCGTTATATCACGCCCGAGCTTAAGGAATATGAAGAAAAAGTGCTGTCGAGCCAAGGTAAGGCGCTCGCTCTTGAAAAACAACTGTGGGACGAATTGTTTGATTTAATCCTCCCCAAATTGCATGAGCTACAAGCCTTTGCCAGAGCAGCCGCCGAACTCGATGTGCTCAGTAACTTTGCCGAACGTGCCGAAACCTTAGGCTATACCTGCCCAGAACTGAGCAGCGAAATCGGGGTAAAAATTGAAGCGGGTCGTCACCCTGTGGTTGAGCGTGTGAGTCAAACGCCTTTTATCGCCAACCCTGTCACTCTGCACAATCAACGCCGGATGTTGATTGTTACAGGTCCAAACATGGGCGGTAAATCGACCTACATGCGTCAAGTTGCACTGATCACCCTAATGGCACACATTGGCAGCTTTGTACCCGCAGATCGCGCCATTATTGGTCCTATCGATCGAATTTTTACCCGTATTGGTGCCTCAGACGATCTCGCCTCAGGCCGTTCAACCTTTATGGTGGAAATGACTGAAACGGCCAATATTCTCCATAATGCCACTGCGCAGAGTTTAGTCTTGATGGATGAAATTGGTCGCGGCACATCAACCTACGATGGCCTGTCATTAGCCTGGTCTGCGGCTGAGTATTTAGCACAGCAAGTCGGCGCGATGACGCTGTTTGCGACCCATTATTTCGAGTTAACACAGTTACCGGAACTCATGGCTGGGGTCTATAACGTGCACCTCGATGCGATTGAGCACGAAGACACCATCGCCTTTATGCACGCGGTGCAAGAAGGTGCCGCCAGTAAGAGTTACGGTTTACAAGTTGCGGCCCTTGCTGGTGTACCAGCTCGGGTGATTAAGGCGGCAAAACATAAACTACATCAGCTTGAGAGTCGCGACCATCAAGTAGAGGGCACAAAGGCACCGATTCAAACCTTGTTAGCCCTGCCGGAGCCAGTGGAGAATCCGGCCATAAGCAAGTTAAAAGCCATCAATCCCGATAACCTGACCCCAAAACAGGCACTGGATTTACTCTATGAGCTTAAACGCTTGAGTTAAATAGCTTTGTTCATCGTAACTTAATAATAAAAACGCCCACAAAGTGGGCGTTTTTTTATGGGTTGATTAAACAACCTTAAGCATTAGTTTCTAAATAAAGCCTCTACAGATAGCCCTTGCGCCCCCAGCAAATCGCGCATGCGTTTTAAGGCTTCCACTTGGATTTGGCGCACACGTTCACGAGTGAGACCAATTTCAGCGCCAACATCTTCAAGAGTTGATGGCTCGTAACCCAATAACCCAAAGCGTCGCGCTAACACTTCTCTTTGCTTGGTATTAAGTTCATTTAACCACTTCACAACTGAGTTAGAGATGTCTTCGTCTTGTACTTTAAAGTCTGGACCTACGTTATCGTCATCAGCAAGCACATCGAGTAATGCCTTGTCGTTATCGCCACCTAAGGGAATATCGACAGAAGTGATCTTCTCGTTGAGCTTCAGCATACGGCTGACGTCAACACTGGATACTTGTAGTTTCTCGGCAATTTCTTCTGCCGTAGGTTCATGGTCAAGTTTTTGCGCTAATTCCCGAGCTGTACGTAAATATACGTTAAGCTCTTTTACTACATGGATAGGCAAGCGAATTGTGCGAGTTTGGTTCATGATTGCACGTTCGATGGTTTGTCTGATCCACCAAGTCGCATAGGTTGAGAAACGGAAACCTCTTTCGGGGTCGAATTTCTCGACAGCACGTATCAAACCAAGATTACCCTCTTCGATTAAATCCAGCAGCGCAAGACCACGATTATTGTAACGACGGGCAATTTTAACCACGAGTCGCAGGTTGCTTTCGATCATGCGGTTACGGGATTTTTCGCAGCCTTTTAAGGCTTTACGGGAAAAGTAAACTTCTTCTTCTGCACTAAGCAGTGGGGAAAACCCTATTTCACCTAAATAGAGTTGTGTGGCATCAAGATTTTTTTGCAGGTCATCTTGAACCTGTTGTTCGAGTCCTAATTCTTGAACTAAATCAGCGGCGATATCCTCTTTATCGAGATCAAACTCTGCGGCATCAACGGAAAAATCTACTAGTTCTTCTACGGCAGTGCTATTTATGCGGCTCATGATCGAATCTCCCAAACCTAATTTAACTGCTTGTATTACTGCAATTTATTATCCTCCATGCCAAAACAAGGCCCTAAACAATCATTGCTTAGGTAAGTAGTTGAGTGGGTTAACAGACTGACCATGGTAACGAATTTCAAAACGTAACATTACTTGATTAGTACCTGTACTACCCATTTTAGCAATCGTCTGTCCAGCGAGGACATGTTGCTTTTCATCGACTACGATCTGATCCGCATGAGCATAAGCACTAAGGTAATCGTCACTATGTTTGATAATAACTAAATTACCATAACCCCTAAGCGCACTACCTGCGTATACCACCCGCCCATCTGCTGCAGCTTTGATGATATCTCCACGTTTTCCTGCGATCTTAATACCTTTATTTCCCTGCTCATTGGCAGAGTATGTTCCTATCAATTTACCTCTTACAGGCCATTGCCACTGGCTTACACTATCGGGTAGTGTCGATGTCGGAGCAATTATTAAAGGGTTAATATTTTGTTGGGAACTTGTTGCAGAATACGCAGGCTTTGCTTTCTGATCAAGTGTTTTTTTCGGTGTTTCACTAGATACAGAATTCTGAGAAAAATCATCACTAACTGATTGTTTTTTATTTTTATTATGCTGATATCCACCTTTATTTACCGAATTAATTCCACCTAAAGTCGTAGAAGGTTTACTATTTTGATTATGGTCATATGTTAAATACAAAACCTGACCAGGATAGATGGTATACGATTTATCTAATTGATTAATTTTAGCAATTTCGGCGTAATCTTTGCCTGCAGCCCAAGAAATAGAGTAAAGAGTGTCGCCTTTCTTAACTTTATATGAATTGGATTTAATATTGCCTTTGTTGTGCTTTGAATAATTGTGGGAAAGACTTTCGACAGGTGCGGGGCGACTCGCCTGAAAGCTACAGCCCGCAAGCAACAACAGTAAACTGAGGTTTAAAAGTAAACCCGCATTCAACAATAAAAACTCCTTTTTGGGGCTATCTTACTGTTTTAGTAATTTATAAATCGATAAACGCGCTATGCAAGCTCACCATTTACTAAAGGAACAAATTTGACTGTCTCTATCACTTCAGAACTAAAACTATCCAAGTGACGCGTAATCCGCATCAATTGCTGCGTTTCTTCACCCACAGGGATAATTAATACACCGCCTTCGGCTAACTGGGATAATAACGCTTCAGGAACCTTTGCGGCAGCTGCGGTGACCATAATGCCATTATAGGGACTACGATTCTGCCAGCCCTGCCAGCCATCGCCATACTTAAAGGAAACATTATGCAGATCGAGCCGCTTTAATCTTTGCCTTGCTTGGATCTGTAACGTCTTTATACGTTCCACAGTGCAAAGCTCTGGTACTAATTGGGCGAGAATCGCCGCTTGATAACCTGAGCCCGTTCCAACTTCAAGCACCTTATGTGGCTGATGCTGCAGCAGTAACTCAGTCATTCGCGCGACGATATAAGGCTGAGAAATGGTTTGCCCTTGACCAATAGGTAAGGCTGTATTCTCATAGGCTTTATGGGCTAACGCATTATCAAGAAACAATTCGCGTGGTGTATAGGATATTGCCTTAAGCACGGCTGGATTGCGGATCCCCGCATCCTGAAGCTTTTTCGCTAAATTCACCGCCGATGTTAAGGCAACTCGAGTCATATTTTATCTACCCAATTTTGCAATATCGATAATTGTTTATACGCGGTCAAGTCTACGGTTAACGGAGTGATCGACACATAACCATGAGCAATGGCATGGAAATCGGTACCTTCACTCGCATCTTGTTCAACACCCGGTGGGCCGAGCCAAAAAATTTCTCGTCCTGCGGGATCTTGCGTACGCACAATGCCTTCAGCTTTATGCCGCGCTCCAAGGCGCGTCACTCTTATGCCTTTAATCTCATCCAACGGTAAATCCGGCACATTGATATTGAGGATCTGATCACTGGCAATCGGGTGCGCTAATAGCCCCTGCACGATTCGCCGCGCGTAAACGGCGGCAGTGTGATAATGCTTAAAGGCTTTGCCATTAAGCGAAATCGCTACCGCGGGGAAGCCTAAAAAACGCCCTTCCATTGCCGCCGCGACCGTACCCGAATATAAAGTATCATCCCCCATATTCGCGCCAGCATTGATGCCCGATACCACCATATCCGGCTCACCATCACAGAGCTCCCGTATGGCTAAGTGGACGCAATCTGTTGGTGTACCGTACACCGAAATATAACCATTATCTAACCTATTAATTCTTAATGGATTAGTCAAGGTTAAAGAGTTACTTGCACCGGAACAATTACGATCAGGTGCGACCGTCATCACAGTGGCGATTTCGGCAAGCGCCTCCGTTAAGGCTTTTATTCCCGGCGCATTCACCCCATCATCATTGCTGACAAGGATGCGGATCATAAAGTGGACTCGCCATTATCGATTAGATTGACCTCTGCAACATCGCTTTCAGTTGCAGTATTTGCCTCAGGAGCATTCGTATCCGGCGTAACTGTTGCTTGCCATTGCAGCTCTTTCACATCTTGATAATCAACCAGCTCTCTTAACAGCGATGTCGCAAAGCTACCCGCAGGTAAAATAAACTCGAGTACCAATCCATCCGCGGTTTGCTCGTATTTAAGTCCTTGAGGTTCCAGTAGCAATGGGCGGCGTTCCTGCTCAAGACCTGCGTGCTCAAGGCCGTAGCAATCGTCGCCCAGCTCAGCCATGGCTTGGGTTTCAACCTCGGCGGCTTCGCCCTGCGGCAGCATTTTTCCGCGACCCCAAAGTGGCGCAGAAAGTTGAATATCCTTCTCAATCAAACGTTTTAATACCACTAAATCCCATTCAGGCGTAACGAAAAAGCTTTTGCTGCCCGCCAGCATCACGCAATCCCCCGCTAAGGGTTTAGTGCCATAATTGGCTAAACGATAGGAGACAACGGTATTGAATAGATTGGAGCGCACCGCAGACAGATACATGCTGCGCTTATTACGGTCTTTCACCTTTTTGCCCGCCAACATTTGCCGTCCCATCACCAGGTTTTTACCATCATGCCCAAAACGCTGCTCACCAAAATAATTGGGCACACCTATTTGGCTGACTTTCTCGATGCGGCTGATAATGTCTTCCACGTCTGTGACATTGCGCAGGGTAAGGATAAAACGGTTGCCCAAGAGCGCGCCAATACGTAATTTTTTGCTGTGGCGACTACTGGATAATATGGTTAAACGCTCGCTGTTTAGCTCGCTCCACGCAGGGGTTTCTTTACCTGGGATACGAATGCCAAACCACTGTTCTGTGATGGCATTTTTATCTTTTTGTCCTGCATAGGTCACTTCTTTGGGATGAACCTTAGCGAACTTCGCCAGCATTTCAGCCACTTGTACCGTGTTCAATCCATCCTTACGAATGTGGACTAAATGATGTTCGCCCTCGCCCGACGGGCTAAAAGGCAAAATCTCTTTGACGATAAAGTCGCTGTTAACGGTTCTTAAATCTGCGGTGCCCGTCGGTTTGCCGTACAGGTAATGTAGTTCGCTCATGGGTCTTTCTTATCTCTTAAAGTTGCAGGCTATTGGCGGCTGAGTAATACGACGGCTTCGACCGCGATACCTTCTTTACGGCCAGTAAATCCGAGTTTTTCTGTAGTAGTGGCCTTTACATTAATGTCAGCAACATCAGCATTGAGATCGGCTGCCAGCACGTGGCGCATATCCTCGATATACGGTGCCATTTTAGGCGTCTGGGCAATAATAGTGACATCCAGATTACCCAGCTCAAATCCCTTCGCCCGCGCTAAGGCATAACAATGACGCAGCAAAACGCGACTATCGGCGCCCTTATAAGCGGCATCGGTATCAGGGAAATGTTTACCTATATCCCCAAGGGCCATCGCCCCTAAAATGGCATCGGAGATGGCATGCAGCACCACATCACCATCGGAATGAGCCACCAGCCCCGTTTCGTAGGGTACTTCGACCCCGCATAAAATTAACGGGCGCGGTTCACCAAATTTATGAACATCAAAACCATGGCCGATACGGATTTTCATGACTTATTTCCTAACGTATTTAATCAATTGCGCAATTCACTCAGCTTGCCTTCAAGCCTTAGCACGCAGTAAAAAAAGTTCTGCTAACTCCAAATCATCGGGATGGGTAACTTTAATGTTATCCGCCCGCCCAGCGACTAATCCAGGGGAAATTCCCGCCCATTCCATCGCCGAGGCTTCATCGGTCACAACGGCCCCTGCGGCAAGCGCGGCTTTTAAATGCAATCGCAACAAGGAGGTTGGGAATAACTGCGGCGTCAAGGCATGCCAGAGATTATCGCGGCAAACGGTCGAGCTGATTTCACCTAAGCTATTGGCGCGCTTCATGGTATCGCGGACTGGCATCGCCAAAATGGCACCTTGGGGAAAGTGCACCCGCGAAGCCAGCAATTTATCTATGTCTTGCGCCGTTAAGCAGGGTCTAGCCGCATCGTGTACTAAAGCCCAACCATTGTCGGGCGCCTTATCGAGTGCCGCCAGCACTGAGTCGGCGCGCTCAGAGCCGCCAATAACAGTCACCAGCTTGGGATGCTTGGCCTGGGGCAACGCGGCAAACTCGGTATCCTCAGGATGCAGCGCGACAATCACTTGGTTAATTTGCGGATGGGACAATAACTTGTCTAAGGTATGAGCCAGAATGCTTTGCCCCAACAAAGTTAAATATTGCTTGGGTTTACCCGCGCCCATGCGGCTGCCAATCCCTGCGGCTGGCACAATCGCAACCACATTAGGTGAAAAAGGATCCAGCTGAATAGCGACTTCTGTTTCAGTCTGTGGCGCGGCTTCTAAGACGATATCCATTTGTGCTCCGTTACTGCGAGGGACTCGATACTGCACGGTCACCGCCCACCACGCGATAGAAGGTCTCGCCTTCTTTCACCATGCCAAGCTCGTTACGCGCCCGCTCTTCAATCGCTTCGGTACCACTCTTAAGATCGATAATTTCTTCTTTAAGCACTTGGTTACGCTCATTGAGTTTTGCATTACCATCTTGCTGAGCAGCAATCTGTTTTTGCAGAACAAAGTATTCGGGCAGACTGTTATCGCCCGACCACAGCCGGTATTGCAGTAAACCGAGTAGCACTATGAGTGCAATGACAAAAAATTTCATGGAGGAATTAGCGTCAATGTCTTGGATTAAAAAAAGATACTGCAGATAGTACAACAAAAAAGGCCACCAAGTGGTGGCCTTTTTACATCGGTCGGCTAAATTACGCCTGACCTTTGATTTCCTTCAAACCGCGATACGGTGCTTTTTCACCTAATTGCTCTTCGATACGCAGCAATTGGTTGTATTTAGCCACACGGTCAGAGCGACACAATGAACCGGTCTTGATTTGGCCAGCCGCTGTACCTACCGCTAAATCAGCGATAGTAGCGTCTTCAGTTTCACCGCTACGGTGTGAAATAACCGCAGTGTAACCCGCCGCTTTTGCCATACGGATAGCCGCTAAGGTTTCAGTTAATGAACCGATTTGGTTGAACTTGATCAGGATTGAGTTAGCAATGCCATTCTCGATACCACGGGTTAAAATCTTAGTGTTGGTTACGAATAAATCGTCGCCCACTAATTGGATCTTGTCGCCCATGATCTTAGTTTGGTATGCCCAACCATCCCAATCTGACTCGTCCAGGCCGTCTTCGATAGAGACAATTGGATATTGTTCAGTCAGTGACTTCAGGAAGTCAGAGAAACCGTTTGAATCGAATACTTTGCCTTCGCCTGACAGGTCATATTTACCGTCTTTGTAGAACTCAGAAGCCGCACAGTCTAATGCCAGAGTCACGTCGGTACCCAGCTTGTAACCCGCTAATTCAACAGCTTCTTTGATTACCGCTAATGCATCAGCGTTAGAAGACAGGTTAGGAGCGAAACCACCTTCGTCACCCACAGAAGTGCTTAAACCTTTACCGTGCAGTACTTTCTTCAGGGTGTGGAAAATCTCAGCGCCCATACGTAAAGCTTCGCGGAAGTTTTTCGCGCCAACAGGTTGAACCATGAATTCTTGGATATCAACGTTGTTATCCGCGTGCTCACCACCGTTAAGGATGTTCATCATAGGCACTGGCATAGCGTATTGGCCAGGTGTGCCGTTTAATTCAGCGATGTGAGCGTATAGAGGCATGCCTTTGAATGCTGCAGCCGCTTTAGCCGCCGCTAAAGACACAGCGAGAATCGCGTTAGCGCCTAACTTGTCTTTGTTTTCAGTGCCGTCTAAGTCGATCATGATTTGATCAAGTTCGGCTTGGGCAGTCGCATCTTTACCGATTAACGCAGCACGGATAGGACCGTTTACGTTAGCCACAGCAGTTAATACACCTTTACCTAAGTAACGGCTCTTGTCGCCATCACGCAGTTCTAGTGCTTCGCGGCTACCGGTAGAAGCACCAGATGGCGCAGCCGCCATACCGATAAAACCACCTTCTAAATGCACTTCGGCTTCAACTGTTGGGTTACCACGAGAATCCATAATCTCGCGACCAATCACGTTAATAATCTTAGCCATATTACCCTCGATTTAAGTTTAAAAGAGAAAAGAAAAAACCAATACCAATGGGAATTAACAGATGTAGAGTACGACCAAAATCTTTAAATTCCGTTTACTATTTCCGTCTATACGCATGTCGTTTATACACATGGGTATGAGTTTTGACTCATGTTTACGCGGCCTGAGTGTAACAAAAGGCCGGGCCCACTGTCGCGGGTCCGGCCTTAAAATTTATTTCTTCAGATCACGTTTTTGATGTGCACTCGCGGCAGCAACGAAACCTTCGAACAATGGATGACCATCGCGTGGGGTCGAAGTAAATTCTGGGTGGAATTGACCCGCTACAAACCAAGGATGATCTTTGAGCTCAATCATCTCAACCAGTTTACGGTCAGAAGATAAACCACTAAATACCAGACCCGCTTGTTCTAAACGTTCTCTGTACTTATTGTTCACTTCGTAACGGTGACGGTGACGCTCAACACAAGTGTTACCTTTGTACGCTTGCGCCGCTTTTGAGCCTTCCAACAGGTGACATAACTGCGCACCTAAACGCATAGTGCCACCTAAATCAGAGGCTTCATGGCGTTGTTCAACATTACCTTCTTCGTCAACCCATTCAGTGATTAAGCCAACCACTGGGAATGGCGTTGCTTTATTGAATTCGGTTGAGTGAGCATCGGCCATGCCAGCAACGTTACGGGCAAATTCAATCAGTGCCACTTGCATACCTAAACAGATACCAAAGTATGGCAGGTTGTTTTCACGGGCAAATTTAGCCGCCTGAATCTTACCTTCCACACCGCGCTCACCGAAGCCACCTGGGACTAAGATACCGTCTAAACCTTGCAGAACTTCATCGCCTTTGGCTTCTACGGTTTGTGAGTCGATATACTTGATAGTCACAGATACGCGATTTTTCAGACCTGCGTGTTTTAATGCTTCGTTGACTGACTTGTAAGCGTCTGGCAGTTCGATGTATTTACCCACCATACCAATCACGACTTCGCCGTTTGGATTAGCTTCTTGGTAAATGACGTTTTCCCACTCAGACAAGTCAGCTTCGCGGCATTCTAAGCCAAAACGCTTAACGACTAAGTCATCTAAGCCCTGTGAGCGCAGCAGCGCTGGGATCTTGTAGATGCTGTCGACGTCTTTTAATGAAATAACCGCACGTTCTTCAACGTTACAGAATAACGAAATCTTCGCACGCTCGTTGGCAGGAATCGCACGGTCGCCACGGCAGATCAATACGTCTGGTGCAATACCGATAGAACGCAACTCTTTTACAGAGTGTTGAGTCGGTTTCGTTTTCACTTCGCCCGCAGCGCCTAAGAATGGCACTAAGGTTAAATGCATAAACAGGGTACGATCGCGGCCCAGTTCAACGCCTAATTGGCGAATAGACTCAAGGAATGGCAGTGATTCGATATCACCCACAGTACCGCCGATTTCAACGATAGCCACATCGTGACCTTCGCCACCAGCTAATACTTTTTCTTTGATCGCGTTAGTGATGTGCGGGATCACCTGAATTGTCGCGCCTAAATAGTCACCGCGACGTTCTTTACGTAATACTTCTTCGTAAATACGGCCTGTGGTGAAGTTGTTGCGACGATTCATCTTAGTGCGGATGAAACGCTCATAGTGGCCTAGGTCGAGGTCTGTTTCTGCGCCGTCCTCAGTCACAAACACTTCACCATGTTGCGTTGGGCTCATGGTACCTGGATCAACGTTAATGTATGGGTCCAGTTTCATGATGGTTACATTGAGACCACGGGCCTCTAAAATTGCGGCTAATGAAGCGGCTGCAATGCCTTTACCTAGTGATGAAACCACACCACCAGTAACGAAGATATACCTTGTAGTCATGCTGAACCTGAGAAAATGAGTTTGAAAATACGTGCTTGTAAGAAAGCACTAGGACGGGGCAGTAGTATACCAAAGGTGTTGCCATTCGACAAACACCAATCAGGATAATTTGCCCTTTATCTTGGCTCGCCCTGTTTAACCTTATCCCAGTAGGCATCTAACTCTTCTAAGCTATGTTCTTCTAATGCTTTATTATTTTGTCTCGCAAATGCCTCTACACCTTTAAAACGGCGTTCAAATTTAACATTGGCTTGGCGCAGCGCTTGTTCTGGGTCCACCTTTAAATGACGCGCCAAATTCACCACTGCAAATAATAAGTCACCCATTTCGGCCTGAACTTTGGCTTGGTCGAGCGTTGGCTGGTTCACCTCCGCCAGCACTTCCTCAATTTCCTCATGGATTTTTGCGACAACGGGCTCAAGCTCAGGCCAATCGAACCCAACGCGCGCGACCCGCTGTTGAATTTTGATAGAACGGGATAACGCTGGCTGTGCGCGCGGAATATCATCCAGCACAGAAACCTCGCTTGGTGAAGTCACCCCAGCCGCTAATGCCTTTTGTTCACGCTCGCTGGCTTTGATTGCTTCCCAATTGGCTTTCATTTGTTGACTACTGGCATCGGCCTCAAACGTGGCTTCACCAAACACATGGGGATGACGGCGGGTCAGCTTATCAGTGATTTTATTGACGACTGTGCTGAAATCAAACCTGCCCTGCTCTTTGCCAAGCTGACAATAAAACACCACTTGGAATAATAAATCCCCCAGCTCATCGGGCAATTCGTCTAAGGCTAAACGTTCAATCGTATCGGCCACCTCATAGGCCTCTTCGAGGGTAAAAGGCACTATGGTTTGAAAAGTCTGCGCCTTATCCCAAGGACAACCCGTTTGCGGATCGCGTAGCTTCTCCATAATCTTCAATAGTGGAGCGACATCGGTTGCTGAAACTGCTGCGGGAAGCTTGTTTGGTGATGGCACTTTTGAAGAGAGTTCTTTTGTGGATAGCTCTGTTGCTGAAAGCTCAGTAGTAGAAGGCGTGGTATGGGAAGTCATGCAGATATCCTTTCAAGAAAGAGAGTCGACACAGACTAATACGCAGAATGAGCACAAAGGAATACACTCAAGCAGAGTCGTGTCGCAACTAAGACAGTAATAATGGCAATAAATGCCAATGATAAAGTAGCCAAGCTCAAAGTGCTATTTTGAGTCTGATATTAGGCTTTAACGAAGAGGATATGCCCTAAAACTAGATAAGTATGTCGTCAGGTGTGTAGGATGAATTGTCATTGTTTCCCCAGTGACGCGCCGTGAATATGTCCCTATAGGCTCGACGGCGACATCCATGTCGCCAACGGTCACAGTTGCAACAATGACAATCTTTACGACCATCGAACTGTTCATCTGGCTAAAAGCTTTTTGCCCCAAAGTGTGTTTTGCAGTTCAAAAGGGAAATAGACCAAGTAAAGCTTTGCCTATAGAAAAGTTGATGGTTCGACTTAGAAGTTATGTATCCCATCTTTTTCGTAGTTTGAATACTTTAATCAAAATCAAAGTCGTGGGGCTTCCCCCCACACCCGACCAAGGAGGACTGCTCGTCCTATCCTCCTTGGATGCTCCAAGACGCCCCAACGGAGTTGAAAGCCCCTTGTGCTCATTGACAAATTTGCTATCGCTTCCGAAGGATGCGTCCCTGCACCTGCGAAAGCTAGCTCGCCATCCGTGGCGAGACTCACGCAATTTGTCTATTCGCCCGCGGCAACTCCGAGGGGAGGTGTATTCCTTGGAGTTTTGAGTCGTTAGATAGCGATTCATCTGCAAAAAATAAGCGTGAAAGAATGGAAAAAGGTAAAACGATATCAAGTAATTACCATCAAACTGTATATAAAAATCGCTACCGCAAAAAAGTTAATTCCTATAGCATCATTGATATCACTTGAAATGGATGTGGCAGCGGCCAAGTCCAACAAGCGATTTATGCCCTGCAAACAGTGCAGCGCATAAATACTAAGACGTTAGCCATACAAGGAAAATGCGTGCAGATTACAGTAAAAGGGCCAAGTTTCTGGTGTCAGGAAGATGAAGATAAGTTTTTTGAGTGGATTTACTCTCTGCCAAATTATCAGTCGGTAACTGGCCGCGGCTTGGATTTAATAATTGAGCTAAATGAGCCAGTATCGCAGAGTACAATAAACCAGTTGTTCGTATTATTTAAACGTTGGGAGCTAGATTTTAACTCTTTGGCTCCTCTAAAAAATGTCAACAAAAGCCATGTCGCTTGGATCAATGAGTTCTTCAAGTAAAGTATGGTTACCAAGGCTAGGCATGGCGACGTCTTTTTTCCTCCGACTTCGCCCCCAAGACAAAGCTGCTCATGCTGGCGGCGTTATCTCCATAGAATTTTTAATCCGAAACAAACTAGTTAGAGTTAAGGATTTAACTCGGGAATGTCCCAAAGCATGCTGTGTGTCTCTTTAAAACCTACAGCCAACAACGATGCTAGGAAGCTGAGCAATGGTGATTTGCGAGACGACCGTCCGCCCCACGGATGGGGCGGTCGAGCATCCAAGGACGGACTCGCTGCGCGTCGGGGAGCAAATGCCATTGCTCAGAATGGTGAACAGCCTCCGCCCCCCCAATCTATATCTCTTATCAAAGTTTTCCATATTGCTAATTTCGAGGCTAATCGCTTCGAAAGGTATTGCTAACCTTAAAGCCGTCTTGCTTCTATCACGCTATCAACTTGGGAGAGCTTAGATAACACCCGCGATAAGCCATCGAGATTATAAAGCTCTAATTCCAGCTCAATGGCTGCCGTTTGATTCTTAATATCCGATGACGAGCTCATGGCAAGTACATTGGACTTTTCGGCGGCGAGTACTGAGGTGAGATCCCGCAATAAGCCGCTGCGATCATGGGCTAATACGCGCAGACGCATACGATAACCGCCGGAGTAATTTTCGCCCCAAACCACATCGACGCCACGCTCTGGGTGAACGCGCATCAACTCTTTCACCTGCTCACAGTCGGAGCGATGCACCGAAATACCACGCCCTTTGGTGATAAAGCCTAAAATCTCATCCCCTGGCACGGGCTGGCAGCAACGGGCGATATGACTAAGTAAGTTACCCACGCCATTCACTTCCACCTGCCCACGGCTGTTGGTACCAGATTTGGGTTGGCTCTTCTTAACTAATTCTTCAACTGCATCTTCTTCGCTAGCCTCATCGAGGCGCAACTTACTTTGGATATGGTTAACGACTTGATGTAACCGCACATCACCGCCGCCAATTGCCGCAAGTAAGTCGTCCATACTCGCCATATTAAAGCGCTCAACGGCAATGGCTGCATCTTTGATTTTAAGGCTCACTCGCGCCAGCTCGGCTTCGAGCATTTCTTTACCGGCGATAATGTTTTTATCGCGGTCTTGCTGCTTAAACCAATGCTGAATTTTCGAGCGCGCCCGCGAGGTGCGGATATAACCTAAGTTTGGATTGAGCCAATCGCGCTTAGGATTAGGGTGCTTCGAGGTAATGATCTCGATACGCTCACCCGTTTCAACCTGATAAGTAAACGGCACAATGCGGCCATCGACCTTAGCACCGATACACTTATGGCCGACCTGCGAGTGAATATAATAGGCAAAGTCGAGCACGGTTGAGCCAAGTGGCAAGTCAACCACTTCACCGCTTGGGGTAAACACATAGACTCGGTCTTCAAACACTTGGCTGCGGACTTCTTCGACCAAGTTGCCGCTTTCGACCACGTCCTCCTGCCATTGCAGAATTTTTCGCAGCCAATTGATTTTTTCTTCGTAACCGCTTTGCTTACCGGAGTGATTACCTTCTTTATATTTCCAGTGCGCGGCAACCCCAAGCTCTGCATCTTCATGCATATCTTGGGTACGAATTTGAATTTCAACGGTTTTCCCCTCAGGCCCCACCACAACCGTATGGATGGATTGATAACCGTTAGGTTTAGGGTTGGCCACGTAGTCGTCGAACTCGCGTGGAATATGGTGCCATAGCGTGTGCACGACCCCTAAGGCGCCGTAGCAGTCCTGCAAACGTTCGGTGACAATCCGCACGGCGCGCACGTCAAACAACTCATCAAACTTGAGGTGTTTGCCCTTCATCTTGCGCCAGATGCTGTAGATATGTTTTGGACGACCATACACCTTAGCGCGGATATGATCCTCATCGAGGCGCTGCTGCAACTGCTCGACAAATTTTTCGATATAGACTTCGCGGTCTAACCGCTTACCATCAAGCTGTTTGGCAATGTCCTTGTAGGTATCTGGATGCAGATAACGGAAGGAAATATCTTCTAATTCCCACTTTAACTGACCAATCCCCAAACGGTTAGCGAGCGGCGCATAGATATCGGCAATTTCACGGGCCAGCAAGACGCGGGTTTCTTCGTCGGCATTTTTCACGGCGCGCAGCAAACAAACACGCTCGGCCAGTTTTATCACCACGGCGCGCACGTCTTCGACCATCGCCAGCAACATGCGGCGGATATTGTCGATTTGCGGCTCAGTTGAGCGGCTATTGGGATTGATTTTTAACGCGCCAATGGCATCCATGGTCACCACGCTGGCGACTAACCGCGCCAGCGGCTCACCAAACTTTTCTTTGATCGCTTCTTCATCTAATAAACCGGCATCAAACACCACAAACAGGATGGCCGCTTGCAGCGTCTCAATGTCCATATTCAGCGGCGCGAGGATTTCAATCATCTCGCGGGCACGTTCGAGCAGTTCTCTTTTCGCGGCAGGACTCTTAGCGGGTAAAGCATCGACCTGCTCAATCAGGGCGAGTAAGGTTTGCGCCTCATCGACATGACTAACATAGCGAGCCACCCACTCTTCAAGATGAAAATCGGGATCATTAAAGTGCGCTTCGCGAACAGAGACCATCTTAATTTGTTTCCTTATTCGTGCTCAGAGAAAAGTGGCACCACCTCGGCACTCCTATCTTCAGCATTGGCACGGACTTGTCAAACCCAACGAGACGAAACTTCACATTTTTTACGTTATTCAAACGCTTTGCTTACTTTACACTCAAATAACGCGGGCAAGTGAGAAAACCTTGCCCCACCGATAAGCCTTATTTTGCAAGCTCAAACAACGCCATGGCTTCGATATGATGTGTCTGCGGGAACATATCGATTAAGCCTAACTTTTGTAACTTGTAGCCACGTTCGAGCAACACCGCACTGTCGCGGGCTAAGCTCGCCGGATTACAAGACACATACACCACTTGGCGGGGCTTCATCTTCTTAAGCCATTGCAAACTCTCAAATGCACCCGCGCGCGCAGGGTCGAGTAGCAATTTATCAATCTTGCCCATCCAAGGCTCGCAGGATAAATCGGCACTTAAGTCGCCATGGTAAAAGGTTAAATTGCTTAAGCCATTTGCAGCCGCGTTTTCACGGGCTTGGCTAACCATTTCTGGCACCCCTTCAACCCCAATCACTTCGGCGCCCAGTTTAGCTAAAGGCAAACTGAAGTTCCCCATACCGCAGAAGAGATCGAGAATGCGCTCACCCGGCTGCGGTGCTAACCAGTCTAACGCCTGCGCCACCATGGCCTTGTTAATTTGCGCATTGACTTGCACAAAGTTGCCAGGGGTAAAGGTTAAGCTCACAGGGGTTGCATCAGCTTTATCATCGAGCAACTGGTAAACGGGCAATAACAGCGTGCCATTTACTCCATGGAACTCGCCGTTGTTGTCTTGTAAACAAATATGGATTTGATGCTGCTCGGCAAACTGCGCAAGCTTTGCCATATCCTTATCGTTTAAGGATTTAGTGATTCGAATTACCGCAAAATGACCATTGTCGGCGTCAATCAATTCTAAGTGCCCAAGACTCGATTTGGCCGCAAGTTGATTAAGTAACTTAGCAAACGGGGCGATTAAATCCGCTAAGGGCTTAGCCAAGACTAAACAGCTATCAATAGGCACGACTTGGTTGCTGCTCGATGCACGAAACCCTAAGCTCAACTGCTTGGTATTTTTATCAAATAGGGTCGCAAGGCGTGCGCGGCGGCGATAGTGCCAGCCTTCGCCTGTCAATGCGGGCACGGAGTTGCCTTCGGCGCCGGCAAACTTGGCCATAATATCAATCAAGGCCGCCGACTTATGCTCGCGCTGCCCCGTTAATGACATATGCTGCAAATCACAGCCACCACAGCTTTGGTAGTGTGGACATAACGGCGTGACTCGCTCAGCGCTTGGCGTCTCGACTTTAATCAGCTTGGCTCGGGCATAGTTTTTCTTTTGTTCGGTCAGCTGCGCCTGCACGGTTTCACTGGGCAAGGCGCCGGGGATAAATACGACTTTTCCCTGATGTTGTGCTATACCTGCCCCAAGGTGATCGAGCTGTTGCACGCTAAAGGATTGCTTCGCGGACAATTGCTTGGAACTATTTGGTTTTGCTTTAAAAAATTGTGCCATTTCGGCCTCTAAATCAATAAAAAACTGGTCAAGACTGCCCTTTTTCTGGCAGTCTTATAAAATTATATCGTCCCTAGAACTTAGGAAACTGCGCTGCGGCTATGAACCCTGTCAACAACATGACCAAATACAGCTTACGTTCCTGGGTTCTGGTGCTTGCGCTTGCGCCGACGATCTTAGTCGGTATTCTGCTGGGCAGCTACTTTACCATAAATCGCTTCTATGAACTCGAAGATACGCTGATTGAGCAGGGCAGTAATATTATCGAGCCTTTAGCGATTGCCAGCGAAGTGGGACTGGTCGGTAATGATAGGGAAGCAACGAAAAGACTCCTTGCCGCAGCCCAACTCAATAAATCCACGCTGGTTAAATCGATTGCGATTTTTGATATCCATAATCAACTCTTTGTTACATCGCACTACCATAAAGATTTCGAGATCATGCGCTACAAAGAGGCACTAACCAATCTGCATAAAACCGAAATTGAACATGTAGGCGACAGCCTTATTCTACGCACACCTATCTTTGCAACCGCTCAGCCTACGGGTGGCGAGCCTGCAAATTTTGATATCCAAACCGATAATGGCGAGTTACTCGGCTATATTTCGGTCATTATCAATAAAGAACGCGCCTTGCTAGAGCAACACAGAGCCGCCGTGGCCGCCTTTATTATCGTGTTGATTGGGGTGCAATTGAACCTGTTGTTTACCTTTCGTCTGGTTAAAAACGTCACCCAGCCGATTACCGAAATGGTGCGGGTGGTCGCCAAAATCCGTGAGGGTAAACTGGATGCGCGGCTCGAAGGCAATCTTATCGGCGAGCTGGATCTGCTAAAACGCGGCATTAATGCCATGGCAGGATCGTTATCGGAATACCACGATGAGATGCAGCAAAATATCGATCAGGCGACATCGGATCTGCGGGAAACCTTAGAACAGATTGAGATCCAAAACGTCGAGCTCGATTTAGCCAAAAAACGCGCGCTGGAGGCCAGTCGTATTAAGTCGGAATTCTTGGCGAACATGTCCCACGAGCTGCGCACCCCATTAAACGGCGTGATAGGATTTGCCCGTCAGCTCGTTAAAACCCCGCTGCACTCGAGCCAAGTCGATTACATTAACACCATCGAGCGTAGCGCCACCAACCTACTGGCGATTATCAACGATATTCTCGACTTCTCGAAACTCGAAGCCGGCAAAATGGTGCTAGAAAGCATGCCATTCGGCCTAAGGGAAACCCTAGGTGAGACAATCACTTTAATCTCCGGTAGCGCGCAGGCCAAAGGGCTGGAATTGGTCGTCGATATTGCGCCCAACGTCCCCGACAACGTTAACGGCGATGCCATGCGAGTGTGCCAAATTATCAATAACTTAGTGGGCAATGCTATCAAGTTTACCGACTCAGGCAGCGTACTGGTTAAATTAGAATTACAAGCGCAGACCGATGAACAAGTGGTACTGCGCTGTGATGTTATCGATACCGGGATTGGGATTGATGAAAGTCAGCAAGACTTCCTGTTCCAAGCCTTTGGTCAAGCGGACTCCTCGATTTCCCGCCGCTTTGGCGGAACAGGGCTTGGATTAGTCATCACCAAACGCCTCGTCAATCAAATGGGCGGCCAAATTGGCTTTACCTCTTCGGTGGATAAGGGCTCGAACTTCTGGTTTACGCTGCCTTTGGGCCTTGGTCAATTCCAAATTGGTGATTCACTACCGCTTGAAAAACTGAAAGATAAAACCGTGCTCTTTTATGAGCCCAGAGTGCTCACCCATTCAGTGATTAGTCGCCAACTAACACAGTGGGATACTAAGGTCACTCATCATCAACATATTCCTAGTTTGCTGACAACCCTATCAACGACTGAGCATCCGTTTGATTATGTGTTATTGAGTTGCCATGGATTTAGCAATCCCAATCAATTGGTGAGTACGTTAAATCTAGCCAAGACAAAAACAGATTGTTTAGTCGTGCTATTCGACTGCCAAGAGCAAGACATGTTAAGTCAGTTTATTCGCCCCAATGCTGACGTGGTATTGTCTCTGCCAGTAAGCGAGCACCAACTGGCGCGTAATATGCTCTATCCACCAATGGAATATGACCTATTACCACCCGCAAATATTACAGTTCCAGCGGCGCGCCAATCGCTTACCGTATTAGCGGTGGACGATAACTTCGCCAATTTAAAACTGATTGATACGCTGCTTAACGAACTAGTCACTACCGTTATCGCTGTCAATAGCGGTGAAGAAGCGGTAAAACAGGCAAAGACTCGCACTTTTGATCTTATCTTTATGGATATTCAAATGCCTGGCACCGATGGCATCAGTGCGACCAAGCAAATTCGCCAAGGGTCGATGAACCGCAATACGCCGATTATTGCCGTGACCGCCCATGCCATTGCCGAGGAACGTGAGCTAATTTTAGGTAGTGGCATGGATGGTTATTTGCCCAAACCCATAGATGAAGCCGCACTTAAAGCAGAGATAAACCGCTGGATCACTCGGCCCAAATTCACTCACTTTGATTTACATACCCTCAACTGGGATCTTTGCTTAACCCAAGCTAACCATAAGTCTGACCTAGCATTAGATATGCTACGCATGTTATTGGAATCGTTACCTCAAACGGTCTCAGCGATAGAGACGGCACTGAGTCAAAACGATCAAACCACGATGCTCAGCACTATCCATAAACTTCATGGCGCCAGTTGCTATTGCGGGGTGCCGACCACACAGCGATTATGCCAAGAGATTGAATCGGCATTGAAACGTGATGCCCGTGTCGAAGATCTCGAACCGGAAATACTAGAGTTACTTGATGAGCTAACTAAGGTAGAATCGGCGGCAAAACAAGTGCTATCACAGCTATCAGCGGAAATAACAGATGACCAAAAAAACGGGCTTCTTTAAGCGTTTAAAAGCGCTAGAACTACCACAGAAAAAACTCTTTGCCATTGCCCTTTGCCAACGAATGTTGCCTAACTATCAACTGTTTTCAGAGGTTTGTGAGTTTGGTGATCCTGCGGTATTAAGCACTGTGCTCGAGCTTCTTTGGCAATCCCAGTACGACAATAAGCTGAAATTCAACATCGATGTGCATCTGCAACGCTTAGAAGATAACACCCCAGATCCTGCCGATTTTGATAGCTATGGCGTATACCCAGCAATGGATGCCGTGGTTGCACTTTCCACTTTGCTTGGGGCGATTCAAACCAACCTTGAGGAAGATATAACCAATATCAGCAAGTTATCCTCAAGCACTGTGGCGAACTATATCGAGACTATCAGCGATGTAGAGTTAACCGATGATGCCTTAGATGACTACGTCTTCGCCCATGAAGTGATGGAAGAAGAGCGCGCGCTACAAAATACCCTGCTGGAAATTATCGAAGAAAACCCTAAGATTACTGCCGAATTAGTGAAGGGTTTACGCAAAGAGATTATCGAAGCGGGTGTATCGAATATCGGGATCAGCGTCGCATAATAAACCCTTTTAAGGTCTAGGGTTTATCTCTTCAGTTGCCTTGAAAATCCGGTGATGTTACCTAACATTTTTACTGCTTAGGTAGCATCAGCGACGGGTTTGAATCACCGGAGGATAGAGTCAACTCTATAACCCATTCAATATGAAAAAAATTGTTTATCAAGGTTTTATTTTAACCAACAGCGAAGGCCTTACCGATACCTGGAAACTCACCATAGGCGGGCAAAACCGTATTGGTTCTCTATTTGAATTACGCCGTTTAGTGAATTATTACCGTGAGCTTGGGATTGTGCCCGCCACCCGCGCGAGCCTGCAAGATGCTAAGCAAACGCAAAACTCCATGAGCCAAAATACTTTAAAACCCCGTAAACGTTAATCTTAAGCCATTGAAAAAAGTTCGGGCGCTTTGGATTGCATAAACTCGATAAACACCTTCACTTTCAGCGGTTGCTGACTACGCTGGTGATAAAGAATCGAAATTCTACGTTGTTCGCCAATCCATTCCGGTAAGAGCACTTTTAAACGCCCTTCTTTAATCTGTTGTTTTACGAATAATTCTGGCCCATACAGAATACCACCATGGTCTAAGGTCGCTTGAATCGCGCCATGGAGATCCGTGAGCGTGAGTTTTGTTGGGCCATTAAAATAGAAAGACTCGCCATTAGGATGCTTTAAATGCCAATTAAACAGCGGCCAAACTTTGATCAGCTGATGGTTTTCAAGATCATCGGGATGGGTTAATTCAGGGGCAAGGGCTAAATATTCCGGCGTTGCAAACAAACGATAATCAAGCTCACCTAAAGTACTCGACACCCAAGAAGAATCAGGCTGTGCACCACCGACAATCGCGACATCAATCCCTTTATCAATTAAATCCACTAACTCATTGCTTTGGGAAATGTGTAAACGAATATCGGGATATAAACGGCCAAACTCGTTTAATGCGTGAATAAAGATAATTGAAATAATTGAGATTGGCGCAGCTATCCGCAATGTGCCTTCAGGTTTATCGCTGCCAATGCCACTGAGCTCATCGAACTGCGCAATCGCACTCTGATATCGCTGAAATAACGCTAAACCTTCCTCGGTTAACCTCAGCTTACGGGTACTTCTCATAAACAATTGCTTATCGAGTTTTTCTTCAAGCTTGGCCAGCTTACGGCTCACGGTGGCGATAGGCATATCGAGCACTTTCGCGGCTTGAGAAAAACTGCCCGCATTCACCAAATGCACAAACAGATAAATTAACTGCAGCTCAGCGCCAACATCATCAGCCATGTTCAATCCCATCGTTTAGCGTGAGTGCCGCTCACAGGTATAAGGCACTAACTCATTGTGTTTTAAACGTAGAATTATTCATTTCTACGACCATAGCGCAATAGCTTCCAAGGTTAATCCTATGCTATTTTGCCAATAAGTTTACTGCGCTAACACCGATTATCGTCAATTACCCTAGGTATTATTCCCTGCTAGCGCACCCACAACGTCTTCTTGCGGGAAAGCAAAAACACAAAAGGATGAGTGAGGGATATGACCATTTTAACCCCTCTGTTTGCCGTCTTCGGGATCATGCTGCTCGGCACACTTGTACAAAAACTGCGTTTTCTCCCAGTAGAAACCGACCAAGTGCTCAATCAATATGTCTACTATATTGCGTTTCCTGCCATTCTCTTGATTGCACTGGCGCAGCAACCGATTCAAGAAATTCTGCAATGGGGATTTATTGCAGGCTATAGCGCCGCCATGCTGATGATTTATCTGATTTGTGTTGGTATATCCTTACTTTTCAATCCTAAACAGCATGCAATTGCCGCCGTGCGCGCCTTAAATGCCACCTTTGGCAATACCGCATTTATTGGTATTCCGCTGCTGGTGATTATATTTCCTGAACAACAAAGCGCCCTAGTTGCCGCCGCCATAGCCAGTTTATTGTCCGTGCTTATGTTTGCCGTGGCCTTGGTCTCGCTGGAGCTTACGACAAATACCCACAGACAACACCACGCCGTAGTGATCATGTGTTTAGCTGTGGTTAAAAATCCCATCGTTATCGGCTGCTTTATCGGCATTGCAATTTCGGCATTGGGGATAACACTGCCCTCTGGCGTAGCCATGATGATCCAACAAATTGGCAATACCTCAAGCCCCTGCGCTTTATTTGCCGTTGGTATGGTATTAGCCAAAGCCATGCGCTACCAAAAAGATAGCAAGGTATTTAGCCTGACGAATCTTATCGAACTTAGCCTTATCAACCTCTTTAAATTAATCCTACAACCCGCATTGGTTTTCTTCATGCTTAAAAGCGTTGGTGTTAGTGGAGATTACTTAGTGATGGGTGTAATCCTCAGTGCCTTACCTACGGCGGCCAGCGTCTATTTACTTGCTCAGCGCTATAACACCCAAGCCTCAACCAGTGCGCAGGGGATATTATTTGGCACTATAGTGACTTTTTTTAGCTTACCTATTTTAGAGCAACTTGTTAAAACCTATTCATAAACAAGCGATTAAACTCTAGCTTATTGCAATGTGTCGAATATTTACCCAAAGCCACTTTACTGTATATAAAATCAGTATATACTGTTTATCAATACAGTGATTTGGTAAGTTATTCGACAGGAACTCATTATGCTTTGCCAACTCAGCATTAATAATTTCGCTATCGTCCGTTTTCTCGAACTGGATTTTCGTCCCGGTATGACCAGCATTACTGGTGAAACTGGCGCAGGTAAATCCATCGCCATCGACGCCTTAGGTTTGTGCCTAGGTAATCGTGCCGATGCCAGTAGTGTTCGCCCTGGTGCAAGTAAAACCGAAGTCAGTGCTCGATTTTCACTACACGATGTTCCCCTTGCCAAACGTTGGCTCGAAGATAACGATCTCGAACTTGATGATGAGTGTATTCTGCGTCGAACTATTGGCAGTGATGGCCGCTCACGCGCCTACATTAATGGCAATCCTGTGCCGTTAACTCAACTGAAATTACTCGGGCAATTGCTGGTCGGTATCCATGGGCAGCACGCCCACCATGCTATGCTAAAGAGTGAGCATCAACTCACCTTGCTCGACAGCTACGCCAATCACAGACTACTGATAGACACAGTGGCAGCAAGCTATCAACGCTGCAAACAAATCGAAGCCGAACTCAAGCAATTAGAAGCCTCACAGCATGAACGTATTGCCCGAAAACAGCTGGTGCAATATCAAGTTGAAGAGCTAGATGAATTCGACCTCAAGGTCGGTGAATTTGAGGACATTGAGCAAGAGCATAAACGCCTCGCCAATGGCACTGAACTGGTGGATAGCTGCCAAGCCAGCCTATATTTACTCACAGATGGCGAAGAGAGCAATATTGAGTCACTGCTTAACAAGGCTGTAAGCCTTGCTGAAAATTTGCAAAGCTATGATCCCGCATTAACCAATGTGAGTACTATGTTGAATGAGGCCCTAATTCAAGTACAAGAGAGCGCGGGAGAATTACAGCATTACCTGAGTAAACTCGAACTCGATCCCGCGCATTTTGCCTATTTAGAGGAACGACTCTCAAAGGCTATGCAACTGGCCCGTAAGCATCATGTTAGCCCTGACAAATTAGCCGAACATCATTTGGCACTCAAAGCGGAACTCACAACCCTCGATGACGATGAAACTAAGTTAGAGGAAATCCAACTCCAAGTTGAAGCGAGTAAAACCGCTTACTTAGCGAACGCACAAAAACTGAGCCAGAGCCGCGCCCGTTATGCGAAAGAACTGGATAAGTTAGTGACTCAATCTATCCACGAACTCAACATGCCCAAGGGTAAGTTCACCATTGAAGTGAATTTTAATCCCGAGATTATGTCGGTAAATGGCAGCGATAATATAGAGTTTATGGTCACCACCAACCCAGGCCAGCCTTTACAACCGATTTCACGGGTAGCCTCTGGCGGTGAATTGTCGCGTATCGGTTTAGGCATCCAAGTGATTACCGCGAAAAAGGTTGCCACTCCTACCCTGATTTTCGACGAGGTGGATGTCGGAATTTCAGGCCCGACCGCAGCTGTGGTTGGACGAATGCTGCGTAGTCTAGGAGAATCGACTCAAGTACTTTGTGTAACCCATTTACCTCAAGTTGCTGGTAATGGCCATCAACATATGTTTGTGAATAAATTCAACAAGGCGGGCAGTACAGAAACCACAATGATGCCTTTGGATAGGGAGCAACGTATCCAAGAATTAGCCAGACTTCTTGGTGGCGATACAATTACTTCTAACACTCTCGCCAATGCACGAGAACTATTACAGTAAAAATACAGTAAGCCACTGCAACGAAAATAAAGCTTTATAACCAATGCCTTATCTACAGCAGATAAGGCATTGGCATTTATAGGGTAACGAACTTTAGTTTGGGTTAACTAAAGATATTATTGGCTAATAAAGACAATCACTTGCAGACAAATAAGTGCAAAAAATCCTGCTAATACATCGTCTATCATAATGCCGAAACCACCTTCAACTTTGGCGTCGAGCCAACGTATCGGCCAAGGTTTTAGGATATCGAATAGCCGAAACAGCACAAAACCGACAGCAAGCCACAGAATACCAGCAGGAGCGGCAATCATAGTGATTAATAGGCCTGCAACTTCATCCCACACAATCGCACCATGGTCATGTACGCCCATGTCCTTAGCGGCCTTATCGCAGATATAAATCCCCGCGAGTACGCACACTAAGGTCACGGCTAAATACCAACACAAGGGCAACTGGGCCAATAATAAATAGAGCGGGACTGCCGCCAAAGTACCAAAAGTACCTGGCGCCTTAGCCGCTAAACCACTGCCAAAACCGAGGGCTAAAAAATGAATAGGATTTTTAAGGGACAGGCGCGACAGCGCCTGATCTTGGGATAACAACTTCATTAAAAATGCTCAAAACCGTGGTACGGTGGCGTAAATAGCTCACCATTAAGTTGCAACTTAAGCTTACTGCCCGCACAGATTTGCCCAACACGGACAAACTTAGTACCAGCATGGCTGAGGGCGGTTTCTAACGCACCTTTTTGTGACTCAGGCACGGTAAAGAGCAGTTCATAATCCTCGCCCCCCGTCAGCGCATAGCCTAATGCATGTTCTTCGCTCACGGTATCTTGCATCGCGCGCGACAAAGGAATCGCCCCCACATCGACTACAGCGCCAACCTTTGATGCCTTGAGGATATGCCCAATATCCGAGATAAAACCATCGGATAAATCGATGGCACTGGATGCCAAAGAGCGCAATGATTGCCCAGCCAATACTCGAGGAGTGGGTCGATAATGGCGATTAATCAAAAACTCTTTATGCTCCGCTCGCGCATGTTGCACGCCGCGGATCAAGTCCAGCCCTAACGCAGAATCACCAAGCGTACCCGTTACATAAATCCAGTCACCGGCCTTAGCGCCATGACGGGTCAAGGCTTTACCATGGGGGACTTGCCCGTGCACTGTGATATTAATTGCCCTAGGCCCGCGAGTTGTGTCACCACCTATTAAGGCGATGCCATAATATTCTGCCGCTTCAAACAGGCCTTCACTAAAACCACTCAGCCAGGTCTCGTTAACCTCTGGCAAAGTGAGTGCAAGCGTCATCCACGCAGGCTCGGCCCCCATTGCCGCTAAATCAGAAAGATTTACCGCTAAGGCTTTGTAACCTAAGGCTTGAGGTGGCATATCGGGGAAGAAGTGAACATTTTCGACTAAGGTATCGCAGGAAATGGCGATCGACTTGTTTTCGGCGGGCTGCACAAGGGCGCAATCGTCGCCAATACTCAATTTGACATCACGGCGTGTTGGGCCGCGGTGATTGAAATAACATTCAATAAGCTGGAATTCTTTCACTGTACAGTTTGGCGCGACTCACATCGGCCACCTTTGTTAGCAATGAAAAACGGTATCCTAAGATACCGTTTGTCCTTATTACTTACGTGCAACCAGTTTGTCGAGTAATCCATTAACAAACTTATGGCTTTCATCCGCACCGAAAGCTTTAGCCAGTTCAATCGCCTCGTTAATGGCAACTTTAAATGGCACATCTTTACGGAAAGTCAGCTCATAGGCCGCTAGGCGCACTATGGCTTTCTCCACTGGAGACACCTCATCAATGGGGCGATCTAAGTGTGGAATGATCAACTCATCCAATTGGGTTTTCTTAGTTGCTACGCCTGCAAATAGCTCACGAAAATAAGCTACGTCTACACCATCGAGACTCTGTTCAGTTAAAAACTCATGCTCGACATCGGCAATATTATTCCCGCTTAGTTGCCATGAATAAATGGCTTGAACGGCTAAACGGCGGGCCTTGCGGCGCTCAGAAGGCTTCATTATTTTTCCTACTATTACAACTGTTGTTCAAGCTGTTGCAGAACGTTGACCATTTCAAGCAAGCTTAGCGCAGCTTCGCCGCCCTTGTTACCCGCTTTAGTACCTGAACGCTCAATAGCTTGTTCAATGGTATCTGTCGTCAATACACCGAAGGCAACGGGCAGATCGAACTCTAATGCGATTTGAGCTAGACCTTTGTTACATTCGCCTGCAACAAAATCAAAATGAGGGGTACCACCACGGATCACAGCACCAAGTGCAATGATACCGTCAAACTTACCACTTGCGGCAACACGACGTGCAGCCAGTGGTAACTCAACCGCACCAGGTACACGGACGACAGTGATGTTTTCATCACTGACTTGGCCAAAACGTTTCAGCGTGTCAAGTGCACCTTCAAGCAGGCTCTCAACTAAAAAGCTGTTAAAACGCGAAATTACAATCGCAACTTTGGCATTCTTCGCTTCGATATTACCTTGAACTACGTTCATTTTCTTACCTAATTTAGCTAAAGCACCCGGCTTGGGCGAAAAGTGGCGACATAATACCACAGTCAATCGCCCACAGCCCTATGCAAATTATACAAATGATTAATTTTACCTTAGTGTAACGTCTAACAAGCTCGGCCTGTTACTCCGCCACGTATTCGGTCACTTCAAGCCCAAAGCCTGAGAGTGAATGGTAACGCTTAGGCGAGCTTAAGAGTCGCATTTTGGTCACGCCTAAACTGGCCAGAATTTGTGAACCTACACCGACACGGCGTGAAGTACCTTGCCATTTGGCTGACACGGGCGTCTGACCTTGATCTTCCGCCTCAAAGGCTTTGACTTTAGCGAGGATTTCACTGGGATGTTCTTGATTGCCAAGCAATACTAACACACCACCTTCGGCAGAAATCCGCGCCATCGCTTTTTCGAGCGGCCAGCTGCGTTGCTGATCGCGCTCAGAATGGAGTAGATCGTTAAACGTATTCTGTAAATGCACCCGCACTAAACAGTCAGGTTTCACCTCGCCCTTCACTAAGGCAAAGTGCAATTGGTTGTCGATAGTATCCCTAAAGGTCACCATATCGAACTCACCAAAACGGGTTGGCAGTTTGCATTTTGCTTCACGCACAACGGTCGTTTCTTTGGTGTTACGGTATTCAATCAGCGCCGCAATAGTGCCGATTTTAACGCCGTGTTTTTCAGAGAAAATCTCTAAATCAGGACGGCGGGCCATGGTGCCGTCTTCATTGAGGATCTCAACAATCACGCCCGACGGCTCAAGCCCCGCTAAACGGGCTAAATCACAACCTGCTTCTGTGTGGCCAGCGCGGGTTAACACGCCGCCGTCCTGCGCCATTAATGGGAAGATATGCCCAGGCTGAACTAAGTCCGACGCTTTGGCATCTTTAGCCACGGCAGCTTTTACCGTTACGGCGCGATCATGGGCCGAAATCCCGGTGGTTACGCCTTCGGCAGCTTCAATCGATACCGTAAAGTTAGTCGAGAACTGCGCATTGTTATTGGTTACCATCAAGGGCAGATTTAGCTGCTGGCAACGAGCTTTAGTCATGGTTTGGCAGATGAGTCCACGACCGTATTTCGCCATAAAGTTAATCGCTTCTGGCGTCACCAACTCGGCCGCCATAATCAGGTCGCCTTCGTTTTCTCTGTCTTCGTCATCCATCAAAATAACCATTTTGCCTTGACGAATATCCTCGATGATCTCTTCTATACTGTGCAGCGCCATTGTAGGACCTTTATGATTTTACTGTTGTTATGAAATTCTATACCTAAGTGAGCTAAGTGCCAGTGCCCTAACGCACAAAGCCAGCACGGGCTAACATTTCCATGGTCACCCCACCGCCTTGGGTTTCTTTAGTATCAAAGCGCATTAAACGCTCTAAATAGCGGGCAATTAAATCCACTTCAATATTCACCTTATCGCCGGCTTTCAAATCCACCAACGTGGTTTCACCCGCGGTATGGGGCACTATGGTTAATCGGAAACGGTGTCCATCGACTTCGTTTACCGTGAGGCTCACGCCATCGATGGTAATAGAACCTTTATGGGCGATATAGCGAGCCAGCTCCGTAGGCGCCGCTAACCAAAACTCAATCGCCTGGCCCCGCGCCAAACGCTGCTCAACGGTGGCAATGCCATCCACATGGCCGCTCACCATGTGCCCGCCGAGGCGAGTTGTCGGGGTAACGGCTTTTTCAAGATTAACCTTAGTACCCACTTTGTAGTTAGCAAAGCCTGTGAGACTGACAGTTTCAGCCGACACATCCGCCACATAGCCATCGGCTAATTGCTGAACCACAGTCAAACACACACCATTGGTGGCGATACTGTCGCCTAAACGCACATCGCTTAAATCCAGTTTGCCACTGGCGACCGTCAAACGAATATCATCGCCTTTACGTTCAAGCTTTCGCAGCGTGCCAACGGCCTCAATAATCCCAGTAAACATGGTTAACTCACTTATTCGCTAAAGATGGATTGGACGTGAGCCGCAAGGTGAAACGCGTATCCGCGCCCACTTTACGCTCATCGACCAGTTTGAGGGTCGGAATATCGGCCATCATTTGATAATCGGGTAATTCGAGTAGATTACGTCCTTGTGCGCCAAGAATTTTCATCGCTTGATACAGTACTAACTCATCGGCTAATCCCGCGCCGATAAAGGCACCTGCTAAGGTCGCGCCCGCTTCGATAAGCACCTGATTACAGTTTTTGCCTAAATAGCTTAAGAGTGTGGGCAGCGAGATGCGACCATCAATCGCCGGTAATTGAAGACAAGTCACATGGGACGGCAACTGCGCCATAAAGGCTGGCGAGTATGGCTCAGTTGAGACTAATAAAATCGGCGATTCAATCGCAAGCAAAGCTGCCTTAATCGGCATGCGGCAGCGACTGTCTAAAATCACCCGTAGCGGTTGTAAAATTTGCGCCTCACTCAATAGTGAGTTAAGACTGCCAAGCTCTGAGTAGCGCACATTGAGGGATGGATCATCGGCCAGTACGGTTTCAATCCCAGTTACTATGGCGCAGGCGCGCAAACGTAAACGCTGCACATCGCGGCGAGCTTCGGGGCCTGTAATCCACTTAGAGACACCATTGGATAATGCGGTTTTACCATCGAGACTCGCGGCAAGCTTTACCGTCACCCAAGGTAGGCCCGACTCCATGCGCTTCATAAAACCAAGATTTAAAGCATAGGCCTCATCGCGATGTAAACCGACATCCACTTGAATGCCCGCATCGCGCAGCATTTGAATACCGCGACCACCGACCTGAGGATTGGGATCTTCAACCGCCACCACCACACGTTTTACACCGATATTGATCAGCGCCAAGGCGCAGGGCGGCGTACGACCATAATGGCTGCAAGGCTCTAAGGTGACATAGGCGGTCGCGCCACGGGCAAGCTCGCCAGCCATGCGCAGTGCATGCACCTCGGCGTGGGGCTCGCCGGCTTTTTGATGATAACCTTCACCGACAATCTGATTATCTTTTACGATAACGCAGCCCACACTGGGATTGGGGCGAGTGGTATAAAATCCTTTGCGAGCCAGTTGTATGGCTCGGCTCATCATCTGGTTATCGAGTTCTGACCAATTCATATAAACCCTATGAAATCTTGAGGAAGCGTGCCCGAATGCAGCGCAAAACGAGGCACTAACCTAAGCACGAACCTAAGCACGAACCTAAGCACGAACCTAAGCACTAACTTAAGATAACCCATGTTACTTTTGCAGTTTCGCAATCGCCTCACCAAATTCGGAGACGTCTTCAAAGGCGCGATAAACCGAGGCAAAACGAATATAGGCAACCTTGTCTAGGCTCATTAACTGTTCCATCATCAAGTTGCCTATCATCTCGGATGGCACTTCACGCTCGCCAGTCGCCCGCAGCGTTGACTTGATTTTACTTAAGGCCTGCTCGATTTCATCCATGGACACGGGGCGTTTTTCGACCGCGCGTAACATACCTGCTTGCAGCTTTTCTTCATCAAAGGGTTGACGCGTGCCATCACGTTTAATCACCCGTGGCATGACTAATTCGGCGCCTTCGAAGGTGGTAAATCTTTCGTGGCATTCGGTGCATTCTCGGCGACGACGCACTTGATGGCCTTCCGCCACTAATCGGGAATCGATCACTTTAGTATCTGTCGCGCTGCAAAATGGACAATGCATTGAGCCTCCTGCCGTGAATGGAATAAAGCCTATCTTGCTTAAACCGAGCAGGTTTAAGTCTAAGATTTTAGCAATAAAAATGGCCGCTTAATGCGGCCATGGGATTTTATCCTATTTATCGGCTGAGGTTAACCACCTAAGCTTAACGACCTAAGCTGTTGTGAACTTAGCCGATATATTCGGATAAATTAACGAATTAACCGTAAACAGGGAAACGGGCGCACAGTGCCAATACTTGGCCTTTTACGCGCTCGATGACCGCTGGATTGTGAGCATCGTCGAGGATGTCACAGATCCAACTGGTTAACTCTTTCGCTTCAGCTTCTTTAAAGCCACGGCGAGTGATCGCAGGCGTACCAATACGTACACCAGAGGTCACGAATGGAGAACGTGGGTCATTTGGCACAGAGTTTTTGTTTACTGTGATGTTCGCGCTACCTAAAGCGGCATCGGCTTCTTTACCCGTCAGGTCGCGACCGATTAAGTCCACCAGCATTAAGTGGTTGTCAGTACCGCCAGAAACGATTTTGTAACCGCGCTCTAAGAACACTTCAACCATAGCTTTAGCGTTCTTAACCACTTGTTGTTGGTAAGCTTTGAACTCTGGCTCTAAAGCTTCTTTGAAGGCTACCGCTTTACCCGCGATAACATGCATCAAAGGACCGCCTTGACCGCCTGGGAATACCGCAGAGTTCAGCTTTTTGTATAACTCTTCATCATCGGCAGCAGACAGAATGATACCGCCACGAGGACCGGCTAAGGTCTTGTGAGTGGTTGAGGTCACAACGTGCGCGTGTGGCACTGGGTTTGGATACACACCAGCGGCGATAAGACCCGCAACGTGTGCCATGTCGACAAACAGATAAGCACCGATTTTGTCTGCGATTTCGCGCATTCTTGCCCAGTCAACGATACCTGAATAAGCAGAGAAACCACCGATCATCATCTTAGGCTTATGTTCAACCGCCAGACGTTCCATTTCGTCGTAGTCAATTTTGCCTGATTCATCGATGCCGTAAGGAATGATGTTGTACAGTCTACCGGAGAAGTTAACAGGTGAACCGTGGGTCAAGTGACCACCGTGAGCGAGGTTCATACCTAAAACGGTATCGCCTGGTTTTAACAATGCCATGTAAACGGCGCTGTTTGCTTGAGAACCTGAGTGAGGTTGTACGTTTGCGTAAGTCGCGCCAAACAGTTGTTTTGCACGCTCAATCGCTAAGGTTTCAACTACGTCCACATACTCACAACCGCCGTAGTAACGCTTGCCTGGATAGCCTTCGGCGTACTTATTCGTTAGTTGTGAACCTTGCGCTTCCATCACGCGTGGACTGGTGTAGTTTTCAGAAGCAATCAGCTCAATATGCTCTTCTTGACGCAGAGTTTCGTTCTGAATTGCGTTGAACAGTTCCGGATCATAATCTGCGATATTCATATCTTTTTTCAGCATTGCTTACTCCAGCTGCCAATTCTTGTAGGTAGGGTTGCGCGGTATTCTACTCGTAACGAGCCGACAATCCCAGTCTCTGAAACATGAAAATCCTACAGTTTTAGCTTGAATGCGCCTCAATGCCGAGTTGAGTTCGGCGCGCAATCGAGTAGAATTAGCCGCATCATTAGTCACTTATAGATGCAGAAAAATGGCTCAGTTTGTTTACAGCATGTTGCGGGTGGGCAAGGTTGTTCCGCCTAAGAAGCAGATCCTTAAAGACATTTCCTTAAGCTTTTTCCCCGGCGCCAAGATCGGTGTGTTAGGTCTTAACGGTTCAGGTAAATCCACCCTACTGCGCATTATGGCCGGTATCGATACCGAGATTGAGGGTGAAGCGCGCCCAATGCCAGGGCTGAAGATTGGTTACCTGCCACAGGAACCCAAACTCGACCCAACGCAAACCGTGCGTGAAGCGATTGAAGAAGCGGTTTCTGAAGCAAAAAATGCCCTCAAACGCTTAGACGAAGTCTATGCCGCTTATGCAGAACCCGATGCGGACTTCGACGCGCTTGCCAAAGAGCAAGGCGAACTTGAAGCGATTATTCAGGCGCAGGACGCTCACAATCTAGACAACATCCTTGAGCGCGCGGCGAACGCGCTACGTCTGCCTGATTGGGATGAAAAGATTGAAGTCTTATCGGGTGGTGAGCGCCGCCGTGTGGCGATTTGCCGTCTGCTGCTGGAAAAGCCAGAGATGCTGCTACTCGACGAACCGACCAACCACTTGGACGCCGAATCAGTCGCTTGGCTCGAACACTTCCTGCAGGAATACTCGGGCACCGTTGTGGCGATTACCCACGACCGTTACTTCCTCGACAATGCTGCTGGTTGGATTTTAGAACTTGACCGTGGTGAGGGTATCCCATGGGAAGGCAACTACTCTTCATGGCTTGAGCAAAAAGATGCTCGCTTGAAGCAGGAATCGGCCGCTGAAAGCGCGCGTCAAAAGACCATTGCAAAAGAATTAGAATGGGTTCGCCAAGGTGCGAAAGGCCGTCAGTCTAAGGGCAAAGCCCGTATGGCGCGCTTCGAAGAGCTGAACACCACAGATTACCAAAAACGTAACGAAACCAACGAGCTGTTTATTCCGCCTGGACCACGTTTAGGTGATAAAGTCATCGAAGTGAAAAACTTAACCAAGTCCTATGGTGATCGCGTGCTAATCGATAACCTGTCGTTCTCGATTCCTAAAGGCGCGATCGTCGGTATTATCGGAGCCAACGGTGCAGGTAAATCGACCCTGTTCCGCATGCTGTCTGGCAGCGAGCAACCTGATAGTGGCACCATTGAGATAGGTGAAACAGTACAACTGGCGTCGGTTGAACAGTTCCGCGATTCGATGAATGACAAGAACACCATTTGGCAAGAAATCTCTGGTGGTCAAGACATCATGCGCATCAACAACATGGAAATTCCAAGTCGCGCCTATGTTGGCCGCTTTAACTTCCGTGGTGCGGATCAGCAAAAGATTATCGGTACTCTATCGGGCGGTGAGCGCAACCGTGTTCACTTAGCCAAACTGTTGCAGGCTGGCGGTAACGTACTGCTCCTCGACGAACCAACCAACGACTTAGACGTTGAAACCCTGCGCGCACTGGAAGAAGCGATTCTCGAATTCCCAGGTTGCGCTATGGTGATCTCGCACGACCGTTGGTTCTTAGACCGTATCGCGACCCACATTCTGGACTACCGCGACGAAGGCCAAGTGAACTTCTACGAAGGTAACTACACCGAATACTCGGCATGGTTGAAGAACACCTATGGTGCCGATGTGGTTGAACCACACCGCCTGAAATACAAGCGCATGACGAAATAGATCGAGAATCTAGAATCTAGAATCTAGAATCTAGGCAAGCGTGTATCTGAGGAGGTTAACTCGAAAGAGTTAAGCTCCTTTTTATTGCATTGAATTTAGGGTGAGGATTTTCCGTTATTTCAGGCTGACACTATATTCATGCTGGTTCATGCTAGCAAAGTAGGCCACTAGCATATCCATCATCACTCTTAAGGCGGGCTGCATATGTTTACGGGATTGATACACCCCATATACGCCCAAGGATTGAGGTTTAAACTCCCGCAGCAGTGGCACTAATGCCCCCGAGTCGAGATGCGGTTTAACCGCCCACAAGGGCTGCATGGCAATCCCCTCCCCCGCCAAAGTAGCGTTTAGTACCACCATAGAATCATTGGCACTTAAGTTACCTCTTACGGGAATATTAAAAAGCTGCCCCGCCTCGATACCATCAGGATGAATAATTTGAGTAAAGCGCCACATCACATCGCCAAAATAGGAATAGGTTAAACAGTTATGCCGAGTCAAATCCTCGGGATGGCTAATAAGTGAATGGGTTGCAAGATAACGCGGTGCGGCGCAGACCACGGACTCACATTCCCCTAAACGTCTGGCGATTAGACTAGGATCGAGCTCATTAGTGATACGTATGGCAAGATCAATACGTTCGGCAACTAAATCAACGGTTTGACTGCTAACATGAAAGTTCACACTCGCCTGCGGGTGTTGGGCTAAGTAAGGACGCACGACCGTGGGAAGGAGTAAATGCGCTATAAATTGTGAGCAACTGATCCGCAGCAATCCTCGCGGTTGGGCGCTTTGTACATGACTGACCGCGGGGACTTCCTGCGCTAATTCAAGCAAGCGCTGGCAATAATCGAGCACTTGCTCGCCCGCACTGGTCAGGCTCAAACGTCTTGTCGAACGGTGCAGTAAGCGTGCCCCCGACCATTCCTCCATCTCGGCCAAATAACGGGTTACCATAGAACGCGACATATCCAGCGCTTCGGCGGCGCCAATCATGCTGCCTCGTTCAACAATAGTCACAAAAACCTTTGCCGCTTCGAGTCTATCCATGGTTTATCCGTCCCTTGTGTTGATTGCCTTGCACTAAATAATCAGTTTCAAACGTTGATTCATCCGGATTATGCAACAAATAAGCGCAAGTTTCCGTGTTTATCTAACGTTTTTTGCAACCTAAACTAAGCTCACTTTTGCAGCAGTGCAAATCACCGAATCCTATTTGAATGAATAAGTGAGAACAGAAATGACACTATTGAATGCTCTAAAATTAACCTCTTTGAAACCCCAGTTAGCCGCAACCATGCTGGTGGCGGGAATGGCTACTGCTCAGGCAGCACCTTTGCAAGTGAGCCATTTTAATCCAGGCGAAAACAGTATTTTTGCGGTATCTTCAAGCTTTATTAGCGGTGAACATGAAATGATGCTGGTCGATGCACAATTTCAAAAAAATGATGCCCAAACCTTAGTGGATACCATTAAAGCCAGCGGTAAAAAGCTTACCTTGGTGTATATCAGCCATAGCGATCCAGACTTTTACTTTGGATTGGATGTGATTAAGCAAAACTTCCCCGAGGTCGAAATCGTTGCCACTCAAACCACAGTCGATGACATTAAAGCCTCGATGGAAGGCAAACTGGCCTACTGGGGACCGATTTTAAAGGACAATGCCCCGAGACAATTAGTGCTGCCTAAGGTGGTCACCACCAATCGCTTTAGTATCGACGGTGAACAAGTACTGATTGAAGGACTAGAGGATGCTCACCCTAAGCATACCTACCTGTGGATACCGTCGGCTAAAACCATCACTGGTGGCGTTGAAGTGTTTGATAACACCCATGTTTGGATGGCAGATACCCAAAGTGTTGAGTCGCGTAAAGCTTGGTTAACCCATTTAGAAAAGATGGAAGCCTTATCTCCCAAAGAGGTTATCCCTGGACATTATCTCGGTGATGCCAGATTTGATAAGCGCGCCATCGATTTTACTCGCGATTATATTAATGCCTTTGAAAAGGCAGCCAAAACAGCAAAAGATTCTGCGGACTTAATCGCCAAGATGCTCAAGCTCTACCCACAAATTCCTTTAGATGCAGGGCTTGAGATCAGTGCCAAAGTCATCATGGGTGAAATGCGCTGGCCAATGTAAGGGAATAGGGGCATGGATATCTCCATGTCCCATTCAATCTGACATTCGCGCTTAGGCTAGCCCTTAAGCCAAAAAGCCAGAACAAAAGACTGTTTTTTGTAGGAATAATTGCGATGAACCCAACTATCAATACCACCATGAAAGCTAAGGCCGTGTTACATGCCATTATCGATCCCTTGTGCGGTTGGTGTTACGCAGCCGCACCGCTGTTTGATGCAGCAGCCGCTGCCGGATTTACCATCAAACTCCACGCAGGTGGCATGCTCACCGGCCCAAGGCGCAAACAGATTGATAACCAATGGCGCGATTATGTGATGCCCCATGATCAACGGATTGCCGCGTTAACCGGACAAGCCTTTGGTGAAAACTATTATGAAGGCTTATTACGTGATACCAGCATTGTACTGGATTCTGCGCCCCCCATTAGAGCTATGCTTGCCGTTGCAGCCTTAGGGGGCAATGAGCTAGCTTACCTACATGCAGTGCAACTCGCCCATTATCGCGATGGCAAAAGCGCCAGCGATGAACAGAATCTACATCTTTTAGCGGAAAAAATGGGAATAGATGGCGCTGCCTTTACGAAGGAATTTGCCCAAAATGAAGACACGTTTTACCAGCACATTTTGGCATCACGGGCGCTGATGAATCAGCTGGGTGCCCAAGGTTTCCCTTCAGTAGCACTCACGACAAGTGAGGGAAATCTGCGTTTACTCAATCACAGCCATTTTTACGGTCATCCGAGCAAGTGGCTTGAGTATCTGAATGAACAAGTGTCTTAACACGCCACTTTCTTGAAAGTGCGCCAGTCTTACGTTTTACTTATGAAGACTCAAACCTTGGCTTTTTGAGTTTGGGGTTTCCCCCTTAAACGATGGGATAAGTCACTATAGGATTTATCCCATCGGCATTTTCAATGTTGATACCACAGGCCAAGTTAACCCTGATTATCGAGCGCAAGCTCGGCTTGCTTTGCCTGTTCGAGCGTAAAAGGCTCACTCATTTTTACACACTCAAGTACTGCTTTCGCATAGAGTGGAATCGGCTTATCCCGAGGTAAACGCGGTAGCTGTGTCCCGGGCAAGGTAAGCAGATACTCATTGACTTTAGATTCAAACCACGAGAAACGAATCAGCTTAAACCCCTGATTAGTATCTAAATAGCATTTGTAATCCTGTCGCTTCTCAGTTTCTGTCGCCAGCGCTGACCATTGGAATCCCGCTAGCAGCAACAAACCAAGGGTACCGTATTTCATCATAAGGCTATTACTCATCTCGACTCGTTAACTCTTTACATCATTGACTGATGTAATAATAAATTTTGTTCGTTGTTGGCCCGCCCCCAATACACTTAGGGTTACCACTTTCACATGTCGCCTCATCTGGCACCGCATTACCGATACCAATCAAAAACATATCTGGCGTTGGTACTTTAGCATTCGGGTCCTTAGGCTGCTCGGCAGGCGGGATCACCAACTGCGGCGTATCCAGTACCAACTCACCTGCATACAAATAATCTGTTTTGTAACCACGAGTGCCCCTGTGCAAATTCTTTTTATAAAGATAGCCTTTGCCCGAACTCAAACATTGGTTGACTGAGCCATCACTACCAGGCACAAAACTGCTGAAGTACACCTCCCCCCCGACTATGGTCGCAGACGACAGGCTCTTTTCGCCTTTACGAGAGAAGTTATAGTACCAACCTCGTTTTTGACTAAAGACGATTTCACTGGCCTGATCATTGGGCGCAGCCGAACTGACATCATATAAATCACTTAACTGTAGTGTTTTAGGCACAGGCTTTTGATTTGATTTACCTTGGAATGATTGAGTGACTATGTTTCTATCTTGCAATGCAAAAAACATATCCGAGCGGGAGACATCACTTGGCTTTGCCCTGTGGCCACTCCCGACAACAATTGCGTCGTAAGGAATATTCTGTGATGTGACAACTTTGGTCGATGTTCCATTAACGACTTTAGTCAGCTCAAAGGTATTGGAGATCAAGGTCTGGGCCACTATAGGCCCAGAAAAGAATCGCCTATCTCCTGCCACTGAACTCTTATCCCCTAATGCGGCAAATTTAAATCCCGACCAGGTCGACACATTCGCGGAGGGCATATCCATCCGCCATACATTACCTTGGATATCTGTGGCATAGATTCTATCGGTATGACCATCACCATTGCCGTCTAATACAGCAACACTGCTTGGAATACTGGTGGCAATACCTGGCAATGGCGTGTTCGCCCCACTGCCGCCGAATTGATGGATTAACGCCCCCGTTTGCGCATCGACAATAAACACGCCACGGCCACTGCTGTCATCAGTACCAATCTCAGCGCCATCTTTAGTTGAAGGGGAATATCCGCCACCAAAAATCAATACAGGCTTATCGCCAGTCGCACTCGGAATTGTCGTCACCACAGGCGTCGACCAAGATTGCCCTAACTCGCCCATACCGGGTGAGCTGGCATCTATCTTCCACATAAAACTGGGGTTATCAGGTGTGGTCACATCGAGGGCGTAATACGCATTGCCGCCTCGGCGCATTCCCACAAATACCCATGCCTTTTCAATCCGTTTGCCCTGCATTTTGGTGTAGGCAACTGGCGAGCCATCAATACCGTATACCGAGTGTACGCCCGTCGGCGCGTTAGCCTTGAGATCGCGAAAATTCGGCAGTAGCTCATAGGGGATAAATCCCCAAGTCTCAGACACGCTATCACCTTCATCCTTAAACATATGCAGGAACCCATGGTTCGTCCCGACAAGAATTCGGATATCAGGTTTAGCTTCAGAACCAAAATTGAGTGCTAAGGGCTTGGAATGTAGAGCATCTCCCATAATATCAGCGCGCCAATTTGGGGTTGCGCTCCTGACAGTACTTAAGTCCTGATTTTTATCGTTATCAACATCGATTCCCTTCGCCCAGTCAAATAGCCCAGTGAGTTCTGTTTCATCGACCCCCATATAGGTGGCTAAACGCACATTATCCCCAGCTTTTCGAGCTGCATTTGACAGAGTAAAAGCGCTCAATCCACTGCCAAAATTACTGTATAAAGTGCGACTAGTCGCCTGCTGCATCGCGGCTAGCACCCCGCCACGCTTAACATCGTTACCATCACCGCTGCTTCCGCATTCTTCAGCTGATGTCCAATAGGAGCAAGCATCGGCTTTGATATTACCATCTTCACCTATCACATTTTTGCCTTTGCTATCAACGACATCACCGTCACTGGTCACCTTGAACTTTTTAATATTCCCTAGCCATCTTGGTCCCTTATTAGGCAAGAACATAGAGTAATAAGCTGAATCAAAGGTTTGAGTACGATTGAAGTTATTGCTCGCTACCGAGGGGGAAGTAAAGCTGGCATTTTTTTCGAGGATATTATTTAAAGCCGTTTGCAATGAAGAACGTAATTGACTGGCATCGGTGGCATCAAAATACTTACCACCGCCATTATCGGCGGTTTGCTTCAGTAGGTGCTCGGCACTGGCTGCACCTTCACTAAACCCAATGGTAAAGGTTCTAACGGTTTGTTTTCCGGCTAAATTAGGATTCACATCCTCAGTTCGCATCCAGCCAGAAAGCGCACTGAGATAACTTTTAGGATTGGAAGTATGCTTACCCACACCATTGGTTAAACGCTCAATAATGCCATCGGCCGCGTTATCAAGCGTCGGCTCGCCGTCGGTGATATAGACGATATACGCTTCATTTTGGCAAGGCTTAAACGGCGAATTGTACGTATTACTTCCAATAATAAGCGCAGCTGGGTCAGTAAAGGGATTAGAACTGGCGTTGTAGGTACCTTGGTAACGCCCCCAATTATCGTAGTAATTATAATCGCTATCATCATCACCAAAATACTGTTCCTGCCCACCAAAATAACGATAGGCTTCGTAGAGCGTTTCGCATAGCGGCGTATTTTGGGCATAACTAATAAGATTGACCCTTTTCAATAAATCAATTTTGGCTTGGGCGGACATAGTCTTAATCCCAGAGATAATCCGCCCACCGTCACGCGCACCATCACGTGGCCCATTCATATTAAAAATAGCTAAACCAAAATCCACACCCGGCGTAGTTAAAACCACACTTTCAATCGCATCTTGCGCCAGTTCTAGACGGGTTTTATTGACCTTCTTTTTAGTACCATGGTGCCATTTTAAATAATCTTCGGTATAAACAGTGACCACTTTGCCGGAGCCAAATCCCGTTTTCTGCGCCTTTGCCTTCGCGCTTGCCTTAGCACTCTCGGATGAGTGAATATTGACTGCCGTGTACCGAACGGGTTTAGCCGCAGAGCCTAAACTGTCAACGGGTAAACCGTTAGCCTCTCCTGCTGCATTACCGAGTCTTTCCTCTTGGATATCTTCAAAGCAATCGACAGCAGCTATCGAGCTACCATTTAGTTCAGAAAATTCTTTCCACGCACCAGTCCCCCCCGAAAAACCATACTCACGAAAGAAACCAGTGAAGGTGCCATACCGATTGAGGTAATCCCACGAGCTTTCACAGCCATTGAGTGCGGCATTAAACTGACGCATTTCACGCTGAGAGGCAGGATTAGGTAACTCAGCATTATCAGCCGAACCTCGGCTATAAAATAGCTTTCCCGACTGGGCATAGTTAGCATTACGTTTATTCTCGTAAGGAGCATCGACCCCATAGGCAAGATTACTCATACTGCCGGAGTTATCGAAAATGATCAGCACCTGCGGGCGCGAGCCATTACGGGCGGACGCTTCGAACACATAAAGCTCTGTATCATCAGCAATGCTTGACGCGGTAAATAAACTCACCACGCCAACAACGAGGCTCGAAATAATAAAAGCGACTATTGAAGTTAACGTATGGCGGACGTTTTGAAGGCGAGATTGACAAATATGTTTCAATAAAACGTAATTAAGCGAAAAGATCATCAACGAGTTTTTCTGACATTTAAATAAAAACTGACTCATACAGTATGCGCATCTGTTATTAAGGAATAATAAAAGCACCTGCATTTACAAAACTAGGATTTAAATTGTTTAAAAAGGCCAAGTTAACCGCACAACAAACAGTAAGTTAACCGAACGTAAAACAGTAAAATCATAAACTTAGGCTACTTTCAGCAATTATTACCATTATGCACACCGAATTGACAACAAATAAATAAAAAATGTAACCAATAAAAATATCACCATCATAGTAATGAGCTAAAAATAAAAAACAGTGACACTTATGATATTGAGAATGCGCTATTACGTTATAGGAAATAAAGGAGAACACCTGCCAAAAAAATATAAAAAAATGCTATACCATTAATTTAACTTGCCAAAACAAAACAGGCTGAACAACAAACATAGAGATAAAGCGTTCTCACCATGAAAATATCCCAACATAGGATCCCTTGCCCTACCAAGTTATTAACATTATGCTAACCAACCACGTTTAATAACTCAGGAGCTTTGAATGCACGCGCTCTTCCGCCATGGTTTAGGTCACTCGACACCTCAACCACAGAATATATCTTCGCTCACATTGAAGAAGAGACTCACTTCGGGTCAGGCTTCACTGTTTACTTTGCTAAGTTTATTTTCTGTTGGCGCATTTAGCACTGAACTTACGCCATCATCCGTGACCGATGGTCCTTATGTTTTCCTCGACCAAGGTAACCAAAATACCGCCTACTGGATCTGCCAGAGTCAGTTAAAACAAACCCCTATCGCAAACAATCAATTGGCTCGCCCAAATGATTGTGGCAACTTGCCACAGCCCAAACGCCATACCGATGCTCCCAAAGTTGAAGCTGATACCTACACTCATGCAGGCAAGATAGTGGCCTTAAGCGATGTGCATGGGCAATTCGATGTGATGATTAACCTACTGAAAGCCCATCAGATTATCGATGAAAATAATCACTGGGCCTTTGGTGACGGCCATATGGTCATGACGGGAGATATGTTCGACCGTGGTCACCAAGTTAACGAAGTTCTGTGGTTTTTATATAAGTTAGATAAGCAAGCCCAAGCCGCCGGTGGTCGATTACATTTACTTATGGGCAACCACGAGCAAATGGTGTTTCGCGGCGACTTACGTTATGTGAATGAGCGCTATAAAACCTCGGCGGAATTACTCAATCGCAGCTATGATGCGCTGTACAACAAAGACACCGAAATCGGCCGTTGGCTTCGCAGTAAAAATACTCTAGTAAAGATCAATAATCTGCTGTTTATGCACGGTGGAATAAGCCCTGAATGGGTCGAGCGTAAACTCAATATCAGCGATGCTAATCAGTTATTCCGTCAACATTTAGACGATAAAAAAGAAGATTTAAAACAAAACGATCTGTTGAATTTCCTGTTTTTCACTAATGGCCCCACTTGGTACCGTGGCTACTTTAAAGATGCACTCGCTGAACCCGAAATCGACCGAATCCTAAACTACTTTAAGGTTGATCATATTATCGTCGGCCACACTTCACAGGAACGAGTACTTGGACTTTACCATAATAAAATCATTGCAATAGATAGTAGTATTAAGGATGGTCAGTCAGGAGAATTATTACTGATAGATGACAATAAACTCACCCGCGGGTTATATAAGGGCGAGCAAGTAGCACTTTAAATCGATTCAGGGCTTATAGGTTTAATCCATAAGCCCTTTTTATTATTCAATAAAAGGATAACGAGTCGACTCCATATCGAGTAAGCGATAACTTACCTATCTATACAAAATTCAACTCATCGGCTTAACACCCCCTATACTCAGCAAATAACGCTTTAACGTTAGGGATGCGTATGGACTTCAAACTGCTGATAAATTTAAGCCTTGTATTGCTGTTGCTAGGATTGCCTTCCCGCAGTTTTGCAGGACGAGATTTAAACTTAGTTGCGACCAATTATCCGCCCTTTTATGCCGATTCGTTACCCGAGCAAGGTGGCGTTGCCCAAGTCGTTAAAGAGGCCTTTAAACGCCAAGGCTACAATGCCAGTGTTAAGTTTTATCCCTTTGCGCGAGCAGCATTACTGGTAAAAACCGGCCAAGCCGATGGTATTATTGGACTTTGGTACCGCAAAGAACGTGAGCAATGGGCGCATTATTCTGCACCGATACAAGCCGTACAGATTGTCTTCTACAAACGTAAAGATAACCCGTTACGTTTTAGTCAATTAAGCGAACTTAAGCCCTTTACCATCGGCATTGGCCGCGGTTACGCCAATCCACCCGAAATAGCCGCCACAGGACTCACGACAGAGGAAGGTAATTCCGACGAAATGAATCTTAAGAAATTGTTTCTAAAACGCATTGACTTAGTGTTAATCGGCCACAATCTTGCTCAATATTTAATCAAGCAAAATCAAAGTGAATATGCCGATACTTTCGAGCAGGTAGGAGACCCCATCGCCACAGAGGTATTCCATCTGGGCGTCTCTTTGGCGATAACGGATCAGTCCACCTTGATCGACGAATTTAACAAAGGCCTTGAAAGCATGGGCCAAGATGGTCGTCTTGAGGCAATTTTAAGCCAGTATCCGCAAATTCAATCGCCGTAGATCCGATAGAAAAAATACGAACACAAGCACATCCTTAGCAGAATAACTCAGCTATCGTATGCACTTCGAATGGGGCGAATGAGATTGCCATGGGGTATCTCGACACAAAACACAATTTCTTTCACTTTCGAGTGCTTAACTTTACAAACTTTTACCCACCTGATGACGGTTATTCACTAGAATAGCGCCATTAGTGCTAACGCCTGTTAACCGTCTTTGTGCGAGATAATTATTCCAATGAAAAAAACCATAATAGCCATTGCCTTAGTTGCGGCGGTTGCCGCCGCTGTGAGCTTTAGTGATGTATTGCAGGCTGCCAAACCCGAAAGTGCCCCCCAGCTTATGCGTACCGTGCCAGTTGTCACAGGGGAAGTGGTTGAACATCCACTGGCTCAATCTATTTCACTGATTGGTAAACTGGCCGCTGAGCGCGCAGTGGTGATCGCGCCGCAAGTCACCGGCAAAATTAAACAAATTGCCGTGACTTCGAATCAAACAGTGAAAAAAGGTCAGCTCCTTATCGAACTCGATGATATGAAAGCTCAAGCCGCGGTGGCTGAAGCCAATGCCTTTTTAAATGATGAAACCCGCAAGCTCAGAGAGTTTGAAAAACTTATCAGCCGCAATGCCATCACTCAAACCGAAATCGATGCTCAAAAAGCCAGTGTCGATATTGCCAGAGCACGCTTAGCCCTGAAGGATCCCCTCATAAATCAGCCATAGCATAGCCATATTTGAGCAACTGATTGGCGAATAATACCCAGGCCGCCAGCAATTCTTTCTCCGTGATTTGATAATCAGGCCGCCTGAGCACCTCCAATCCCAAGCGAATCGTTGAGAGTACCGTTCGATGCCCAATGGTATTGGCCTGAAAATGCTTATCCCAGCCCTGTTGCTGTGCGTGTAAACCAACTAGCCACAACAGGCATTGAACCATCAACGCTATCAGTAGGATGATGTCGAATCGCTCTGGACTGTTGGTACGACTTTGGCGTAAGCCAAAGCCGTATGCCGGGCTTTTGAGGTCACGAAAGGTTTCCTCTATTTGCATACGTTTGGCGTACAGGTTTACCAGCTGCTTTGGGCTCCGAGATTCTGGTGGTAAATTGCTGGCTAACACCCAAGGCTCTTTCGCCGATGTTGAGTACGTTTTTGCCGATGGATGGTGGCAATTAGTCCTCGTTGAACGCTGATTTGTACGCCCCTTAGGTTTGCTACGATAAAGCGTGAGATGGCAATTGATAGGGTTAGTTTTGGTCAAGGTCTTACAACCCAGGCTCTTCGCTTGACCGTTGGCCAAGTCATGTGTACTGCGAACTGCACGCCAATTTTCAGCGCCAATATCTGCAAATTGAACTGTACCGCGAATACGGCTTAGCCAAAACCAACCATGCGCCTCAACCTCTTTGTACCAAGGCACTTTGAACCCCGCGTCAGTCACGATGAGAGGGGTAACATGCAAAGGTAAAATCTTGGCTAAGTCCGCTAAAAAACCGTTGTGGGAGGCCTTAGAGCATTGTTCTGATAGGGGATAGGACTTCTCATACAGGGTAATAGAGCGGCCATTGAAGGCTATTGAGGCGCGCAGAGCCATGATGCGTTTATGCTCTCGGATGTCTGACCAATCGACGAGCACAATCGGCATAGGGTTACCAGAACAGATGAGGCTGGCATGCCATTGGTAGACAGCTAACCGTTCTTGATGCAGATGCGTGTTGCCGAGCAAACGATCAATGCGCTTGATGTTGTGCTTGGTTCGGGCCGTGGTTGGTAAATTTCGACCTAACTCAGTCAAGGTCAGTGTCTTACATTCAATCAGTGCCTTAGAGGCCAGCATCAAGCTGTTTAATCGTTTTAGGTGAAGTTCTGGGCAGTATTGGTGTAAAGAATGTTGTAGGATATTGGCTTCGCGCATCTTGTTGTCCAAGTGTAGTTTTTAGCGAAACCATTTGATCATGCAACAAGATGCGCTTCCACTCTAATTTGATGATTTATTTGTAAATCATCAGGGGATTCTTCAGCGCTTAGCCTCTGCGCAGGCAGATTTACATTATCATTCCCTTATCGCACCTTTTGCCGGTAAAACCGGGCTGATTAACTTTAGTGAAGGTAAGATGGTAAGTATTGGCACAGAGTTAATGACCTTAGATGATTTATCCAGCATGCGACTGGACTTACAAGTGCCTGAACATTTTCTGTCACAACTTAGCATTGGCATGCCAGTATCAGCCACCAGCCGAGCTTGGCCAGGACAAACCTTTATCGGCAAAGTGGTCGCCATCGATCCCCGCGTGAATGAAGAAACCTTAAACCTGAAGATCCGCGTACAATTTGAAAATAGCGATAATCGCTTAAAACCCGGCATGATGATGTCATCAACCATCACCTTCCCACCGATTTCAGCCCCCATAGTGCCAGTGCAAGCCCTAGAATATTCAGGCACTAAACGCTATGTGTATGTGGTTGGTGAGGATCATATCGCCCATCGCACCGAAGTGATTTTGGGTGCCCGTGTTGGCGACCAAGTGCTTATCGATAGCGGCCTTAAAATTGGCGATAAAGTGGTGGTTCAAGGGCTTGTGAATATGCGCGATGGCTTAAAAATCAATGAAGTCGCTCTTGAAGCTAAGAATAGTAATAACCGCCCAGCCAAGTCAGACGTCAACACTGCGGAGACGAAATAATGTGGCTGTCCGATGTCTCAGTTAAACGCCCCGTCGTTGCAATTGTTTTAAGCTTACTGCTATGCGTGTTTGGCTTAGTGTCCTTTACTAAACTTTCAGTGCGGGAAATGCCCGATGTTGAAAGCCCAGTGGTGACAGTCAGCACCAGTTATTCCGGTGCATCGGCAGCGATTATGGAAAGTCAAATCACCAAGACCCTTGAGGATGAACTCACGGGGATCAGCGGTATCGATGAAATCACCTCTACAACTCGTAATGGTAGCTCGCGGATCACGGTCAAATTCCTCCTCGGTTGGAACTTAACCGAAGGGGTGAGTGATGTGCGTGATGCCGTGGCCCGCGCCCAGCGCCGTCTGCCGGAAGACGCTAACGATCCTGTAGTATCGAAGGACAATGGCTCAGGCGAACCGTCCGTGTATGTGAACTTAAGTTCAACCGTGATGGACAGAACCCAGCTGACCGATTATGCCCAGCGGGTTTTAGAAGACAGATTCAGTCTGATCAGCGGCGTGAGTTCCATCAGTATTTCGGGTGGTCTTTATAAGGTCATGTATGTCAAGCTCAGACCCGAGCAAATGGCGGGGCGCAACGTCACCGTCACCGATATCACTAGCGCCCTACGTAAAGAGAACATCGAAACCCCTGGCGGCCAAGTGCGTAACGATACCACAGTGATGTCGGTGCGTACCAAAAGGCTCTATTACACCCCAAAGGATTTTGACTATTTAGTCGTACGCACAGCCAGCGACGGGACACCTATCTATTTAAAAGATGTGGCCGATGTTGCCGTGGGCGCACAGAATGAAAACTCCACCTTTAAAAGTGATGGTATTGTTAACCTAAGCTTAGGGGTGATCACTCAATCCGATGCAAACCCATTGGTCGTCGCTCAGGAAGTCCATAAAGAAGTCGATAAAATTCAAGACTTTTTACCCGATGGCACCAGTCTTGTAGTCGACTTTGACTCCACCGTCTTTATTGACCGCTCAATCAACGAGGTCTACAACACCCTCTATGTCACTGGCGCCCTCGTGGTGTTAGTGCTGTATATCTTTATCGGTCAAGCAAGGGCAACCCTTATCCCCGCGGTAACGGTTCCAGTCTCTTTAATCTCCGCCTTTATTGCCGCCAACATGCTAGGTTATTCAATTAACCTACTGACATTAATGGCATTAATCCTCGCCATTGGTCTCGTGGTCGACGATGCGATTGTGGTGGTCGAAAACATTTTCCACCATATCGAAAAAGGCGAAGAGCCGCTGCTTGCGGCTTACAAAGGCACGCGGGAAGTGGGCTTTGCGGTCGTGGCAACCACCGCGGTGTTAGTCATGGTGTTCCTGCCGATTTCATTTATGGATGGCATGGTCGGTTTACTCTTTACCGAATTTTCCGTGATGCTGGCAGTGTCTGTACTGTTCTCATCCCTCATTGCCCTCACGCTAACGCCAGTATTGAGTAGCAAATTACTCAAAGCCAATGTAAAACCTAACCGTTTCAATCGCATTGTGGATAGTGGTTTTGCGCGCATGGAAAGGGTTTACCGTGTGGGTGTAACCCATGCGATCCGCTTTAGATTACTGGCACCACTGGTCATTCTCGCCTGTATTGGCGGTAGCGCATGGTTAATGCAGCAAGTCCCCTCGCAATTAGCACCACAGGAAGACCGCGGTGTACTTTACGCCTTTGTGAAAGGCGCTGAGGGCACTAGCTATAACCGTATGACGGCGAACATGGATATCGTCGAAGACAGATTAATGCCACTCCTTGGCCAAGGTGTATTGCGGTCTTTCAGTGTGCAAGCCCCTGCCTTTGGTGGTCGTGCTGGCGATCAAACTGGCTATGTGATCATGCAGCTAGAGGATTGGGAACATCGCAATGTCACGGCGCAACAGGCGCTCGGGATTATAAGTAAAGCATTGAAAGATATTCCCGATGTGATGGTTCGCCCTATGATGCCAGGCTTTAGGGGGCAATCGAGTGAGCCAGTACAATTTGTACTGGGTGGCTCTGATTATGCGGAACTCTTTAAATGGGCACAAGTGTTAAAAGAGCAAGCCAATGCCAGCCCGATGATGGAAGGCGCGGATCTGGATTACGCCGAAACCACACCGGAACTGATTGTCAGCGTTGATAAAGAGCGCGCAGCAGAACTTGGGATCAGCGTCGATGACGTCTCACAAACCTTAGAAGTGATGCTCGGCGGTCGTAAAGAAACCACCTATGTGGATCGCGGCGAAGAGTACGATGTGTATCTGCGCGGTGATGAAAACAGTTTTAACAACGTCGGCGATTTAAGCCAAATCTATATGCGTTCAGCCAAGGGCGAATTAGTCACGCTCGATACGGTCACCCATATCGAAGAAGTGGCCTCAGCGCAAAGATTGAGCCATACCAATAAACAAAAATCCATCACCCTTAAGGCCAACATCAGTAAAGGTTACACCTTAGGCGAGGCCTTAACGTTCTTAGAAAACAAGTCCATAGAGTTATTACCCAAGGATATTTCCATTGGCTATACAGGTGAATCAAAAGACTTTAAAGAAAACCAAAGCAGTATTTTTATTGTGTTCGGTTTAGCACTACTGGTGGCTTACTTGGTACTCGCTGCGCAATTTGAGAGTTTTATCAACCCCCTAGTGGTGATGTTTACCGTACCAATGGGAGTATTTGGAGGTTTCCTCGGCCTGTTAGTGACCAGTCAAGGTATTAACATTTATAGCCAGATCGGCATGATCATGTTGATTGGCATGGTGACCAAAAACGGGATCTTAATTGTCGAGTTTGCCAACCAACTGCGTGACCGAGGTTTAGCCTTAGATAAAGCCATTATCGATGCCTCAACCCGCCGTTTACGCCCGATTTTGATGACGGCCTTCACCACCTTAGTCGGCGCGATACCGCTGATTTTCTCAACTGGCGCAGGCTCTGAGAGCCGGATTGCGGTGGGGACTGTGGTGTTTTTCGGCATGGCCTTTGCGACCTTTGTCACCCTGTTTGTCATCCCTGCAATGTACCGTTTAATCTCGGCCGCGACCCATTCACCGGGATATGTTGAAGCTAAGCTCGAAGCGGCCATCAAAGCACAAGAGTTAGCGGCACAAGAGGCAGCCAAACAGCAGGAACAAACGGCAAAAGCCTAATTTATCGCCATGATGTAAACAGGCGCGAAATAATGCGTTTGCTTAAATCATAAAAGCCAAGGGAGCAGTCCCTTGGCTTTTTCATTTAGGTTTCAGATGAGTTCCTTCTATGTTTTATCCAACCTACATGATCTGCAAAATCAAGTCCGACGCATAACAGCGACAGTGCCTTCATTAGCTTTTTTAAGCAATATACCGGCACCACACCGGCGCAATACTTTAAATAATCAATCCATTAACCTAACTAAAAATCCGTTAAGCAAAGCTAAACTCGGCCATTACCGACTAGATCCATTGCTGTTTTTGCCTGCTCGCGCCATTAGCTACCTTGCTGTGCTATAGTGCGCAGAGTCTTCCAACTGATAGCCATAACTTATCCCTTGAAAAGAATCGCCCTCTTTGTCGATGTGCAAAACATTTATTACACCTGCCGTGAGGCCTATCAGCGCCAGTTTAACTATCGTAAACTCTGGCAACACTTGAGTGCGCAAGGAAATATTGTCAGTGCTGTTGCCTATGCCATTCATCGAGGTGATGATGGCCAGCTTAAGTTTCAAGATGCTTTGAGACATATCGGCTTTGAGTTAAAACTTAAGCCCTTTATCCAGCGCAGTGACGGATCAGCAAAGGGAGATTGGGATGTGGGGATCACAATTGATGTACTCGATACCGCTCCCAATGTGGATACCGTAATACTGCTTTCTGGCGATGGGGATTTTGCAATCTTGCTTGAGAAAATAACGCAAAAATATGATGTTAAGACAGAAGTCTATGGCGTCCCCCAACTGACAGCAAAATCACTGATGGATGCAGCAACACAGTTTAATCCGATTGATGATGCTTTACTGCTCTAACAACAATGAATATTAAGCTGAAAATTCTTGGGTTGATAATTGATAAAAATTATCTATATCTGCCAACAAAATGCTGTAAACACCTGCATCTAACTGCCCTTTATCGACCATGGGCTGCATAATGTCGCCAATCTCTGATAGCGATAAAGAGCCTCGATAGGGTCGCTTTTGAGTCAACGCCTGAAAAACATCGACCACAGCAAGAATACGCGAAGGTAAATCTAATTGTTCCTGCTGCTTACTGAAGGGATAGCCTGAACCATCGAGACGTTCATGGTGATTTGAGGCCCATTCGCCTATTACAGACTTAGGGAAAAAACGATGTAAAGTATGCTCTGTATCAACGGTATGACGTTTGACAATCGAATACTCTTCCTTTGTTAATTTGCCTTCTTTATGCAGCAACAGGTCAGGCGTTTTGAGCTTACCGACATCATGTAACAATCCCGCAACGTACAATAATTCAGCATCGGTATCTGATACACCGCAGTCCTTTGCCACTAATTTTGCTAACAGTGCGACTTTTTCTGAATGGTGAAATGTAAAGGGACTCTTAGCATCAACTATTCGAGCTAAAAATCGCGCTAACTGCTTTACCCCGTCAATATCTAATTCTTTGTCGTAAAAGTGATTAGCTTTGAACTCCAGACCTAATAACTCAATATGAGTTGCATCCATGTTGTACCAAAAGCCATCCTTTTTGACCAGTTGACACATTGCATTGACCATTTCTGCTTCAAATAAAGTTCCACTGTGGGCCAATAAATTCTCTGCGACCATACTTTCATGCAATGTAATCAGCTCCTCATGACAACCATGCGTATATCTGGCTCTTAAAAAGTCGGTACGATCCGCTAAGAAAATCAGTGCTGCAATATCACGGTCAAATACGGAAAGCTCATGAGATTGCAACTCAAGCCAAGGTGTGTGGTGGTAAAGAACGACAGGCGCAAAAACATCTAAAATCGGGCATTTAAGCAATGCCTCATAGCCACGTTGACTATGGCACTGCGCATCTTCTGGCTGCATTAATTTGAGCAGACGTAAGTGCTCTTCGGAGGAAGAAACGCCGCAATCATGAATAAGTCCGGCAAAATAGGCGAACTGCTTTTTTTCATCGGGCCAGCCGAGCACATTCGCACATTCGTAAGCCATATAGCCAACCCGATGTCCGTGGTGCAAATCGTCCACCCCAACAAAATCCAATGCCGTCGCAACGGCTAATAAAGCATGCCTTACATCAATATTGACTTTGAAGTCATGGGGCTGAAAGGCATTCATTGAATTTTCCTAATAAATTATTTGTCCCTCACTAAAATATAGTCAATACCTTGATAATTAGCTGCAAAATACAAAAAAGACCTGAAATTTCAGGTCTTTTTATCGATATAAAATAGAACTTATAACACAGCCAAGTTAGACCTCTGATGCTGTACTATGACGGGCGCGTTTTGCTAAGGCATAGTAAAACAATGGTGTAAGGATCAAACCAAACAGCGTCACCCCTATCATACCGGCAAATACCGCAACCCCCATGGCTTGACGCATTTCAGCCCCCGCGCCTGTCGAAAACACCATAGGCACAACGCCCATAATAAAAGCGATAGAGGTCATCAAGATGGGGCGTAAACGTAAACGCGCCGCCTCGAGAATTGACTCCATGACTTCCATACCATGGTCTTGTTTTTCCTTGGCAAATTCGACAATCAGAATCGCGTTCTTGGTCGCTAAGCCCACGAGGACGATAAGACCAATCTGGGTGAAAATATTATTATCACCGCCATAAATAAGCACACCACTGAGCGCTGAGAGCAAGGTCATTGGAATGATTAAGATAATCGCCAATGGTAAACTCAAACTCTCGTACTGCGCCGCCAGCACCATAAACACCAGCAGGATCACCAACGGGAACACGAGCAAGCCAGTGTTACCGGCGAGGATCTGCTGATAGGTCAGCTCAGTCCACTCGTAGGTCATGCCTATCGGCAAGGTCTCGGCGAGGATTTTCTCAATCGCCGCCTGCGCTTGACCCGAACTCACACCGGGTGCTGGGCCACCGTTAATCTCAGCCGTGGTGAAACCGTTATAGTGCATCACACGATCGGGCCCCGCACTCTGGCTCACATTGATAAAGGAGCCGAGTGGGATCATATCGCCATTCACATTCGGCACTTTTAGCTGACTAATCTGCTGCGGGCTTTGACGGAATGCTTCGTCGGCCTGCATATTCACCTGATAGGTTCGACCGAAACGATTGAAGTCGTTGACATAGGTCGAGCCCATATAGGTTTGTAATGTCTGGAAAATTTGATCGAGCGACACTGCCTGCTGTTTCGCTTTAGTCCGATCGATATCCAGTTCAAGTTGTGGCACGTTCACTTGATAGCTAGAGAAAATCCCCGCTAATTGTGGATCGGCCCACGCCTTATACATCACTTGTTGGGTCACCTGATACAAGGCCTCATAACCAAGGTTGGCTCTGTCTTGAATTTGCAGACGGAACCCTCCAATAGTGCCGAGGCCTTGCACAGGTGGCGGCGGGAAGATGGCAATAAACGCATCCTGAATACCAGCAAATTGCTGATTTAATTGGCCGGCAATCGCATTCGCCGACAGCTCAGGACGCTTACGTAACTCAAAATCATCTAAGGCAACAAACACCACGCCCGAGTTAGGACTATTAGTAAAACCGTTGATACTCAGACCGGGAAAGGCAATAGAGTGCGCCACACCGGGGTGATTCAATGCGATGTCGGACATTTTCTTGATCACCGCATCGGTACGCTCGAGTGAGGCCGCATCCGGTAATTGGGCAAATGCCACTAAATACTGTTTATCCTGTCCTGGCACATAACCCGTTGGGGTATTCACAAATTGCACGCCCGTCAGTGTAACCATCCCCAGATACACCAGTCCGATAATGCCACCAAAACGGATCACCTTACGCACTAGATAGCCATAACCCTCTGATGCACGGTTGAATAAGCGATTGAATGGCGTAAATAACCAGCCACCAAACAGCTTATCCATTAACCGTGTGAGCGCATCCTTAGGCGCATCATGCCCCTTGAGTAACAACGCCGATAACGCTGGGCTCAAGGTGAGCGAGTTAATGGCCGAAATAAAGGTCGAAATCGTGATAGTCAGCGCAAACTGCTTATAAAACTGCCCCGTTAATCCGCTCATAAAGGCGGTTGGAATAAACACCGCGGCCAACACTAAGGTGGTTGCCACAATCGGCCCAGTCACTTCCTTCATGGCTTTTTGTGTTGCGGCAATTGGGCTTAAACCCGAAGCGATATTTCGCTCGACGTTTTCTACCACCACGATGGCATCGTCGACCACAATCCCGATGGCCAGCACCAGACCAAACAGCGACAAAGCATTAAGCGAGAAGCCCATCAAGTGCATAAAGGCGAAGGTCCCCACCAAAGACACAGGCACGGCCACCAGCGGAATAATCGAGGCGCGCCAAGTCTGCAGGAACAGCACCACCACGAGTACCACTAAGAGCACGGCTTCAAGTAAAGTTTTAATCACAGCTTCAATCGAGCCACGCACAAATACGGTCGGATCGTACACAATTTCGTATTGCAGCCCTTCGGGGAAAGACTTCGCCAGTCTTGCCATTTCGGCGCGCACATCGTCGGAAATTTGAATCGCATTTGAACCTGATGCTTGGAACACCGGGATAGCGACCGCATCTTTATTATCCAGCAATGACCGCAGCGCATAACTAGTTGCACCGAGTTCGACGCGCGCCACATCCTTAAGACGGATCACCTCACCGTTTTGACCGACCTTGATAATAATGTCTTCGAATTCTGACAGTTCAGTCAGACGCCCCTTAACGTTAATCAAGAGTTGGAAGTCGGCATTACCGCTAGGCTGCGCCCCTAAACTGCCCGCTGCCGCTTGCTGATTTTGCTCACGTACGGCGGCGATAATTTCAGCTGGCGACATGCCAAGCGCCGAGACCTTATTCGGGTCAAGCCAGATCCGCAGACTATATTCGCCCGCACCGAATAAACGCACCGCGCCCACACCTTTGATCCGTGCTAACTCATCTTTTACGTTTAATGCCGCATAGTTAGACAAATACAGCATGTCATAACGGTTATCCGGCGACAGTAAATGCACCACCATGGTTAAGTCGGGCGAGGACTTTTCGGTCACAATCCCGAGGCGTTGAACCTCCTGCGGCAAACGTGGCATAGCACGGTCAACCCGGCTCTGCACTTGAGTTTGCGCCCTGTCCACATCGGTGCCAATGGCAAAGGTGATGGTCAAGGTCATGCGTCCATCGGACGTCGCCTGCGATGACATATACAGCATGTCTTCGACGCCGTTAATTTCCTGCTCTAAGGGCGAGGCAACCGTTTCGGCGATGACTTTAGGGTTAGCGCCAGGGTAATTGGCGGTCACCACGACTGTCGGAGGCACCACTTCAGGGTATTCGGTAATAGGTAATTGCCAGACGGCAATCGCCCCTGTGATAAAAAATAGCAGCGAGAGAACGGCTGCAAATATCGGTCTTTTAATAAAAAACTGCGACAACATTCTGTTGGATTCCTTAACCGCGGCTCGCTACTTCAACGTCTGGGGTAGTGATATTTTCTTGATGTTTATCAAGTAGTAATTGAGCTTGACGAAGCGCATCTAGCTGCTCGCTATCGGCCATATCAACCAGGTGTGGCTCAATTTGCATCTTAGGACGAACCCTTTGCATACCATTGACGACGATCTTGTCGTTTGCCGCTAAACCTTGCTTAATAATGCGTAAACCTTGAACTTTTTCACCCAAGGTGACGCCGCGGTACTCCACTGTGCCATCGTTTGCCACCACTAAGACGAACTTGTTGTTCAGATCCGTGCCCACGGCTTTATCATCGATTAAGATGCCGTCGTAGGCACCGCTACCAGCGGTACGTAATCTGGCGAACAGACCAGGGAGCAAGCTGTTGTCTTCATTGCTAAAAGTGGCGCGTACTCGAATAGTGCCCGTCTGCCTATCCATCGAGTTATCGACAAAATCCACTAGGCCTATGTGTTGATATTCGCGCTCGTTGGCCAGCGCCATATACACGGGATTGTCGCCAGCACGAGGGTCGTTACGCTTTTTCTCGGCGGTTAACTTGACGTATTTCAGGTAGGTTTGCTCATCCACATCGAAGTAGGCATACATGCTGGCGGTCGACACTAAGCTGGTTAATACACTCTGCCCCGCAGACACATAGTTACCCGCGGTGACATTGGCGTAGGAGGCTCGGCCATCAATCGGCGCGCGCACTTGGGTGTAATCTAAGTCCAACTCGGCGCGCAGCAGCGCCGCTTTCACAGAGGCTACGGCCGCCGTGGTTTGACGTTTGTTAGACTCGCGGGTATCGAGTAATTCTGCCGATACTGCCTTTTGGGCAAAGAGTTTGCGGGCACGTTCTAAGTCGTTAGCGGCCAGTTGCTCAGCAGAGATCGCGCTAGCAAGATCTGCTTTTAACCGGGCCACTTCCGCTTCGAACACACTCGCATCGATACGGAATAGCACATCGCCTTTTTTCACTAAGGCGCCTTCTTTAAAGTTTACCGACGCGATATAACCAGACACGCGTGGCACTAAGGTCACACTTTCTGGCGCCTGCAAACGGCCGGTAAATTCATCCCACTCGGTAACGCGCTCATGCAATACCTGCGCAACATCGACCTTAAGTGCACCTTGAGCAGGGCTTTGCTGTGCAGCTGGTTTACCACAGGCCGAAAGGACAAACGCCGCCACGGCAGTCAACATCAATATCCGTAAAGGTGGGTTACTTTTCATCTTACAATCCTCATGTGGCAGGCATTTATCTCGTTTAAGACAGACATCAGTGATGGACACTCGGTCAATACCAATAAATACCGACTGGTAAAAAATATTATGTACTGAGCGGTAATATATAGTGTAAAATGACCCTGTCAACTTATTTTGTACCGATAGGTATTTAATTTTTGTGCCAGCTTGAAACTTTGTAGTTAAGCCTTTGAGGTTATTAGGGCGTGTTGACGTTTCGAGATTAGATTTTGTTCGTTCTGGCAAGCACGTGCTCGCGAAACGAGGAATGATGTGTCGTTATTCTACTCAAATGACGAGTGACAAAGAGCAAGGGCTTGCCAGACGAACCCTTCGGGCAGCATTTGGCTGGCTTTTCTGCTGCGTTATCGTCCGTTTATGTAGAATAACTACACTGCACGGACTTTGCCTTGCATAAAAGCCAGCCAAATTGCTGCAAAAATAACCCTGAAACGTCAACACGCCCTAGCCACAGCGAACGTGCTATGTGGGCTTGAATGGACGATATATTTTGGTGAGTTACGCACCTAACCCGCAGACAGCAGGCAAGAGTGGCTGGACATGAGCTAAACCCATGTCTATCCTAGGGGCAATTGAGAATTGAGGAGCCTAATGATGTCAACCGTCACCCAGACGCCCTGCGTAGGTCGCCCACGAGCCTTCGATGCCGACGATGCATTGGCCAAAGCCTTAGAAGTCTTTTGGCGTAAAGGTTTTGAAGGTACATCGTTAACCGATCTCACTCAGGCCATGGGCATCAACAAACCCAGCCTATATGCCGCCTTTGGTAACAAAGAGCAGCTGTTTCTGAAAGCGATCGAGTTATACGAGCAGCGCCCCTGTGCATTTTTCTATCCTTCGCTTGAAAAAGAAACAGCCTATCAAGTGGTTGAGTCCATGCTCTATGGCGCAGCATCCTCCTTAGTAGATGAAAACCAACCCCATGGCTGCTTGATTGTCCAAGGCGCTCTCGCCTGTAGTGAAGCTGGACAAGCCATTAAAGAAACCCTGATCACCCGTCGCCGTGATGGTGAGCAAGCATTATGCGAACGCCTGCAACGCGCAAAGGATGAGGGCGATCTCCCCGAAGATGCCGATCCACTGCTGCTATCTCGATACATTGGCACAGTGCTACAAGGCATGGCCGTACAAGCAACCAATGGCATTTGCCCCAATGAATTACGTAAAGTGGCTGAGTTAGTATTAGCTAACTTTCCGAAAAATAACCCGTAATAGCACGATTAGCATATAACGATTGACATAAACCCCAGTGAACACTGGGGTTTATGCTTTTAAGACGCTAAAAAATCGAGATGAGTATCGAGTTAACACTGGACTTGATGAGTGACCAGACTTGGACGCAGCAGATTGTCATGGACGGGACAACGATTACACACAGTATCTAAAAACTCATTCTTTTCTGCATCGGTTAAGTCGGCGTCTATGCTGGCATTGATGGCGATTTCTTTAAATCCAACAGGATCGTCCGAGGGTTGGCCTAATAATCCCGCCGAATTCATCACGGCTCTCACATGCACATCAAACTGGTGAATAGTGATATTACGTTCACGCGCAACCATCTTAGCTATCGCAGAAATGCAGCCACCAAGCGAGAATAAAAAGGTCTCTAAAGGGTTAGCTCCTTCATTGGTAGCGCTGGGTTGATCAATAACCAGCAAATGCTCACGCACCTGCGCTGTAACCTTCCAACCGCTTGCCATATGTGTGGTGACTTCAACAACTTTTTCAGCCATAACAAACTCCATTAGTTTTATTTCAATCAGATTATTCTAATGGTGTTAACATAAAAAGTCACAAGCTAAGATCACAGTTTATAAAGTCAGGTTAGGAAGTCAGTGTATGGGTTTAACCTAGATATCTAGAGTGTAAGGTTTTAATAAAATCGCTATAAATGTCAGTTATTCTGCACAGCAAACCAATGAAAATCCAAAACATCGAAGTAAAAAAGGCAATAAAAGGCCCCTTCCAATAACATTGAAAGAGGCCCAAGTATGCGTTAAAGCGTTATAGCACTATCCACTTATAGGACTATCCACGTTGCCTTGATTTCAGTGTATTTATCAAAGGAGTGTAGAGATTTATCTCGGCCATTACCCGATTGCTTATATCCACCGAAAGGTGCCGTCATATCGCCGCCATCATAATGGTTAATCCACACCATACCACTACGCAATGCTTTAGCCGTTTTATGCGCCTTACTGATATCCGCTGTCCAAACACCTGCCGCTAAGCCGTAGATGGTATCGTTAGCGATCGCAATCGCCTCCTCCATACCATTGAATTCAATGACAGATAATACAGGGCCAAAGATTTCCTCACTGGCAATTTTCATTTGGTTTTTCACATTTGAAAATACCGTTGGCTGCACATACACACCGCCCGTTTCGGCCAGCACTTGTTGTCCACCATGCACTAAGCTCGCGCCCTCATCTTGGCCCGCCTTGATATAGCTTAAGATGGTATCTAATTGCTGCTTATCGACCACTGCGCCGCTAACGGTAGCAGGATCCAGTGGATGCCCAGGCTGCCACGAGGCGAGCTCTTCTGCTATAAGTGCAATCAGCTGATCTTTAACACCAGCTTCCACCAGCAAGCGTGAGCCCGCAGTACAAACTTCACCCTGGTTAAAAGCAATGGCTTCAGCGGCAGCCACAGCCGCTGCTTTAAGATCGGGCGCATCGTTAAATACGATGTTCGGGCTTTTACCACCCGCCTCTAACCAGACCCGCTTCATATTCGACTCGCCCGCATAAATCATTAATTGCTTAGCGATTTTTGTTGAGCCAGTAAAGACTAAGGTATCCACGTCCATATGCAGCGCCAGTGCTTTGCCGACGGTATGGCCATAACCGGGGAGCACGTTTAGTACACCTTTAGGGATCCCAGCTTGAACGGCAAGTTCGGCAATACGAATGGCGGTGAGCGGTGATTTTTCAGAGGGTTTAAGGATAACACTGTTCCCCGTCACGAGTGCTGGGCCTAACTTCCAACAGGCCATTAGCAGCGGGAAATTCCAAGGCACAATCGCTGCCACCACGCCCACGGGTTCGCGAGTAATCATGCCGATTTCATTATGTGCCGTCGGCGCCAGCTCATCGTAGAGTTTATCAATGGCTTCCCCCGACCAACGAATGGCACGGGCAGCGCCCGCAATATCTACCGCCTTTGAAAAACGTATCGGTTTACCCATATCCAACGTTTCTAACAGAGCGAGTTCATTGGCATTTTCTTCCAATAACTCGGCAAAGCGGATCATCACTTGTTTACGTTTAACAGGCGTAGCCTTTGACCATACCCCAGACTCAAAAACCTCACGAGCATTAGCCACGGCGATATTGGCGTCCATCAAATCGCAACTGGCAACTTGTGCTAATAAACGACCATCGATTGGACTGATGCAATCAAAGGTTTTGCCTGATGTAGCATCCCGATACTCGCCGTTAATAAAAGCCTTGCCATTGATTGTTAGGCTTGCAGCGAGGTTTTCCCAATCGCTCCGTGTTTTAGGTGTACTCATGATGACCTCTTAATCGTTTGTATTCGTTTATTTTATCTTTATTAGGATAAGGGCTATCTCGACTAACAACTGCCAAAGATGACCTAAGGCTGTAACTGCTGCCTAGATTACGCTTTTAAGACATCAAAATTCAATATTTTTTACAAAAATAGCATTTTTGCCACAAATAACTGCACAGCACTCTTCCATGTTCATTATTTCTAACATAGCATAGCAAATATTAGCCACCCTTAACGAAGACCTGACCCCATTTAACAAGGAAAAGGACAAGGTAAACATCTATGGCCGACTCACCCAACAATCTCGCCCACGAGCATCCTTCACTTGAACACTATTGGATGCCTTTTACCGCCAATCGCCAATTTAAAGCGAGCCCTCGATTACTCGCCAAAGCTGAAGGCATGTATTACACCGATATCAATGGCAACAAGGTATTAGACTCAACCGCGGGGTTATGGTGTTGTAATGCGGGCCATGGTCGACGTGAGATAAGTGAGGCCGTCAGCAAACAAATTCGAGAAATGGATTACGCCCCCTCCTTCCAAATGGGCCATCCCATCGCTTTTGAACTGGCCGAGCGTTTAACCGAACTCAGCCCAGAAGGACTTAATAAGGTCTTCTTTACCAACTCAGGCTCTGAGTCGGTAGATACCGCCCTTAAAATGGCACTTTGCTACCACAGAGCTAATGGCCAAGCGTCACGCACCCGCTTTATTGGCCGAGAAATGGGTTACCATGGCGTAGGATTTGGTGGGATCTCCGTGGGAGGTTTAAGCAATAATCGCAAAGCCTTCAGCGGCCAGCTTTTACAAGGGGTGGACCATCTCCCCCATACCTTAGACATTCAACATTCCGCCTTTAGTCGTGGCTTACCAAGCCTCGGTGCTGAAAAAGCAGAGGTATTAGAACAATTAGTCACACTCCATGGCGCCGAAAATATTGCTGCCGTTATTGTTGAACCCATGTCGGGTTCGGCAGGGGTGATTTTACCACCACAAGGTTACTTAAAGCGCCTACGCGAAATTACCCAAAAATACGGCATCCTATTGATTTTTGATGAAGTTATTACCGCATTTGGCCGTGTAGGTGCCGCATTCGCCAGCCAACGTTGGGGCGTTATCCCCGACATAATCACCACAGCTAAAGCCATTAATAATGGCGCCATCCCCATGGGCGCCGTGTTTGTGCAGGATTATATCCACGATACTTGCATGCAAGGGCCAACCGAACTGATTGAATTTTTCCACGGTTATACCTATTCGGGCCATCCAGTCGCTGCCGCCGCAGCACTCGCCACGCTCTCAATCTACGAAAATGAGCAGTTGTTTGAACGCAGCTTCGAACTTGAGCGTTATTTCGAGGATGCCGTTCATAGCCTCAAAGGGTTACCCAATGTGATTGATATTCGCAACACCGGATTAGTTGCGGGTTTCCAGCTTGCACCTAATAACGAAGGCGTTGGCAAACGCGGTTATCGGGTGTTCGAGCGCTGTTTTCATCAAGGCACGCTCGTGCGGGCAACGGGCGATATTATCGCCATGTCCCCACCACTCATTGTTGATAAACATCAAATTGACCAAATGGTAAATAGTCTCAGCGATGCCATTCATGCCGTTGGATGATGCACAATTTTCAATCACACGCCCAGAAATTAGGGAAAATAAAGGTTAGCTATGCTTAAGATTACCCACTATGTGAATGGCCAACACACTCCAGCGAGTACAAGAAGCCAAGATATTTTTGAACCAGCCACCGGCGAATGCCGAGGTCAAGTATCCCTCGCCAGCAGCGATGAAGTCGCTGCCGCTATTGCCAGCGCCAAAACGGCTTTTGACGCTTGGTCACAGGTAACGCCCCTTAATCGCGCCCGTGTGCTTTTTAAATTCAAAGCGTTAGTCGAACAACATATGGATGAACTGGCGCAGCTCATCACCCTAGAGCACGGCAAAGTGCTCGATGATGCCAAAGGAGAGCTTATCCGCGGCCTCGAAGTCGTTGAATTTGCCTGTGGTATCCCACACTTGCTCAAAGGGGAACACACGCAACAGGTTGGCGGTGGTGTGGATTCCTGGTCCGTTAATCAAGCTTTAGGTGTTGTCGCTGGCATAGCGCCCTTTAACTTCCCCGTGATGGTTCCCATGTGGATGTTCCCAATCGCCATTGCCTGCGGCAACACCTTTATTATGAAACCCTCAGAAAAAGATCCAAGTTCAGTGATGCGGATTGCCGAGTTGCTCAAACAAGCTGGCTTACCTGATGGGGTGTTTAACGTGATCAATGGCGACAAAGAGGCCGTCGATACCCTGCTCACTCATCCAGATGTGCAAGCCATAAGCTTTGTTGGTTCCACTCCAATCGCTGAGTATATCTACAGCACCGCATCCACACACGGTAAACGAGTACAAGCCTTAGGCGGTGCCAAAAACCATATGCTGCTGATGCCAGACGCGGATTTAGATCAAGCGGTAAGTGCACTGATGGGCGCAGCATACGGCAGTGCAGGCGAGCGTTGTATGGCGATATCGGTGGTGTTGGCTGTGGGCGATGTGGGCGATAAACTGGTCGACAAGTTATTACCACAAATCCAACAATTAAAAGTGGGCAATGGCCTCACGCCAGAGATGGAAATGGGCCCCCTTATTTCCAAACAACACTTAACCAAAGTCACTGACTATGTAGAAACTGGAGTTCAGGAAGGAGCAACCTTACTGGTAGACGGCCGACAATTAACCGTTGCCGATCATCAACAAGGTTACTTCTTAGGGGCGTGTTTATTCGACCATGTCACGCCGGATATGCGGATCTATCGCGAAGAAATCTTTGGCCCTGTGCTATCTATTGTTCGAGTCAACGATTATCCCACTGCACTTACGCTTATCAACCAACATGAATTTGGCAACGGCACCGCCATTTTCACCCAAAGCGGTGAGGCTGCCCGTCATTTTTGTCACCATGTGCAAGTGGGTATGGTCGGCGTTAACGTGCCAATCCCCGTACCGATGGCTTTCCATAGCTTTGGCGGCTGGAAACGCTCACTCTTTGGACCTTTGCATATGCATGGCCCTGATGGTGTTCGTTTTTATACCAAACGCAAAGCCATTACCGCTCGCTGGCCTGTAGGCAAACAGACTCAAGCTGAGTTTGTTATGCCCACCATGAAATAATCCGGAGCCATTTATGACAGTGAGCGTCACGTCGATCATTCGCTTTGCCAGCGCACAATCGCCAGTGGAGAGCTATCAAGTCGCCCCTGAAAAGCGTATTGCAGGCAATCCCACCCAGCAATTGCAAAATCATTATTCTAGCCCTTGTAATCAATTCCATAGTGGAATTTGGCAAAGTGAATCAGGCGCTTGGAAAATCAACTACACTGAATATGAGTATTGTGAAATTCTCGAAGGAACCAGTGTGATCACCGATCTTGAGGGACAATCTCAAACCTTTAGCGTAGGTGATCGCTTTATTATTCCAGCGGGATTTCAAGGTGTGTGGCAAGTCGTCACCCCCTGTCGCAAGGTGTATGTCATCTTCGAACAAAACTCACAGTAATACAGAGGTGCATTTTGCCTCAATGAACAAAGTTAAAGTGAGTTAGCTTTACCGCCATGAGGTCACAGCAACGGAGTTTCCTTGGCTGTTGTTTGGCAAATTATCGGATGTACAGACCTGTTTTAAAACATAAAAGAAGCTTGTGCATCCGTGTCAATCAAGAAAATGGGAGAAATACCGTGAATAACAACCTACAGAAAAAACGGCTAGCACAACTTGCTGGACTCGCGCTTACTACCAGCTTATTTTCCAGCATAGCCAGTGCAGAAGTGTCTGGTGAGATTAGCTTAACTAACGATTATCGCTTCCGCGGTGTCTCGCAAACCGCTGGAGATCCCGCTGTACAAGGTGGAATAGACTGGAGTTTTGAATCAGGATTTTCCGTCGGCGCCTGGGCCAGTAACGTCGACTTTGATGAACCTGGTTATAATGGCCCAGATGTTGAGTATGACTTCTATGTTGCCTACGGCGGTGATATCAATGATAACGTCAGCTACGACGTGACACTGAACCGCTATAACTATTCGGGCGAGAGTGATCTTGGCTATTTCGAAGTAACGGCTGGCGTCGAGTTTAGCGGATTTCGCGTAGCCTATTGGTATACCAATGACTACGGTGGCACTGATTTAGATTACCACTACGGTGAAGTCAATTATTCCTATGAGTTTGTCGAAAACTGGAATCTCGATCTGCATTACGGCTACAACGTTGGCGATGCATTAGATGATGGTGAAGGCTTCGATAGTTACTCCGACTATTCTGTTGGTGTCTCCACGGAATTAATGGGATTTGGCCTTTCACTTGCTTGGCTTGGCACAGATTTAAGTGGCGATCAAAAAGTCTCCGACGGTGTATACCAAAACGACGATACCGTCCTCGCGAGCGTTAGTTACGCTTTCTAATAGGGTTATCTCATTAGACAAAACACCCTAGTACAAAAGTCATTAAAAAGCCCTCTTTCGAGGGCTTAGTTATTTTTGTCATGAATGTATTATTAATTTGAAGACCAACTGCGCATCTTATGGCCTTTGACTGCATAGAAGAGAATAAACAGATAACAAGGTAACATCACCATATACCCGCCCTGCTGCCCCATTTCGGTTGCCGAACTCATTAAACCCCAAGACACTGGACCAAAGGCACCGCCGGCAATCCCCATGATCAGTAGTGCTGAACCCGTACTCGTCAATTTGCCCATGCCCGACAAAGCAAGAGGCCATACGGCAGGCCATACAATCGCATTGGCTAATCCTAAGAAAGCAATCAATAGCAAGGTATCAGGTAAAGCTACGCCCCCAAAAGGCACCAACAAAGTGTTAGCAATAGCGTAGGAATTGTTATCCCCAAACAGAATGCCTAAGGTGAGTAATATGCCTAAAATTGCGGAAATCATCAGCGCTGTCGGTTGAGAAATAATGCGAGGGATAAGGATAATCCCCAGCGTATAACCCAGCACCATGCAAACCATAGTGTATGAGGTCATGACCCCGTAATGCTCAACGCCTAAAGATAGCGCAAAGGTACCTATAGTATCGCCAGCGATCACCTCTACCGCTACGTACACAAACAATGCCAACACACCAAATGCTAAGTTAGGGTGAGATAACGCCGCTTTAATCTGGCTTTTATCTGTATGCTCAGCGACTTCATCTTCATTAGATAATTCTGGTAATGGGGATTTTTTCACCGCCAAGGCTAAAACACCGATAAACACCGCCATGCCTAAGTAAGGAAAAACCAAACTATTGGCCATTTCATCAATTTGTACTTGCGTTAATGTTGTGCCGATACGGTCTTTAAAACTATCTAAAATCAACGCTGAGAACACTAACGGTGCAATCACCCCCGCACCTTTGTTCAAAATACCCATCACGCTAACACGCGCCGCCGCTGACTCTTCAGGCCCAAGACGAACAACATAAGGATTTACTGCGGTTTGCAGTAACGTCTGCCCCGCCCCCATAACTAATTGGGCAAATAAAAATAGGGCGAAGACTTGGGTCTTCGCCGCTGGAATAAACAGTAAACCCGCGAGCATCATCACGCCCATGCCCAAGGCCATCCCATTTTTGTAGCCCACTTTACGGATAAGCCACGCCGAGGGCAGTGCAGTAAAGGTCACCGCGATATAGAAAGAAAACAGGATTAATGAAGCTTGGAAGGGATTGAGTTGCAAAATTTGTTTTAAATAGGGGCATTAAAGAACCATTCAACCAGGTTGCAAACCCGAGGATGAAAAAGAGGGCTGCCACTATCGCCATGGGGATAAAACTGCTTTTCTGCTGGCTTTTATCGAGTGTCATTTCCATAAACCTGCTTCTTATAGTAATTAATTTTAAGGTGATTGCGGGACAAAAATCCGCTGAGTATTGCACACATCCCTATTGCAACTCATCTGCAATGGCTAATGTTATCATTCGAACTCACCATTGTTTCAGTGATGTTAAAACAAACAACACAAAAAGACAACGCTGTCATTTGCAATTTAATCCTAAAATACCGCGTTAAACATCACAATAAACCCTAAACGCTTAGCTAGATCCTGATTTAAAACCAAAGATGCGTATGGCAACTATCAAACATGAAATAAAAAAGCCGCAGATATCGCTCTGCGGCCTGATAAAAGCACAAGATAATGAGAAATTAAATTCGCACAAAAATATTGCGACGATACATCCAATACAGCACTAACCATTGAACGGTGAGCAAACCAATCACGGCCGCTAAGGGCTGAGCATTTTCCGGTAATGCCGCGATAACGCCACCGAACACACTCTGGGCGATATACTTCCAATCCACTAGGCTGGAGGCTAGATAAATAATGATGGCGTTAGTACCGATTACCACAAACACAAAGGCGAGCTTTTGCCATTTCAGTACATCCACTAGGGCATAAAACAGCGCTAACAGCAGCATACTCCAACCTGAAGTGACCAACACAAAAGAGCTTGTCCACAGCTCTTTATTGACGGGAATAACCCCATCCAGCAACCAACCTAAGTCTAAACAAACACCACCGGCAACACTCAATAAGCCGACTTTAGCCCACTCACCTTTAGGATGTGATTTCACAATAAAGTGGCCAACAAATACACCCGCTAAGGCGTTGACTACGGCGGGCAGTGTCGATAACAGGCCTTCAGGATCGGGCGTTCGTCCTTGATAGCTCACACCCGGCAGCAATAGGCTATCCACATAAGCATTGATAGAGTCAGTCGGTGATAACACTCCAGCCTGCCCACCAGGAAACGGCAACCAGAGCTGCACCGCGCCATAGGCCACTAATATGCCCAAGGCCACCAACACTTGGGTCCGTAAACTGGTATGCCACACCAGCAAGGCGGCAAAAAACCACGCAAAGGCAATTCGACCTAATACGCTGGCATAACGGACTTTTTCAGGATCGGCAGGCGCCCCAGTTCCCCAACCATGGTTATAAAGAATCCCAAGCAATAAAAGAAGAAACAGCCGCTTAATCCCGTGGCGATACACAGGCATACGCTCATGCATCGGCAGTTTATCTAAGCGTTTTGGCGATAATCCAAGGGCAACACCGGAGAGGAAAATAAACAGCGGAAAAATCAAATCATAGAAGCGAAACCCATGCCACTCACTATGGTGCATTTGGGTATCACCCCATTGCCAGCCCGCCCAGCCCGTCAACATAAGCAAGGCGCCAAATAGGGCTTCGCCACCTAAAATCCAAAACATATCAAAGCCACGCAGGGCATCAAGGGACATCAACCGCGGTTTTGACTGACTCTTTTTCGCGGCAGCCACCTGAGCATTAACGCCCGTATTGGCGATAGATCCCGGCGCAGTCGTACTCATACCATTATCCTTTATTATTGTTATTTAAATTATTTTTCGAGATGTTGAGCAAAATGCAGACTGTACAATAAAAAAACTTAGCCCCTGTCATCAAAATCTGACAAGGGCCAAGGTTAACGCTTTACGGACTCAACACACTAAGGGCGAACATAAACCGCATTTCCAGCAATATAGTTGGCCAACACTTGATGCTGATTATCCAGCAGCAATAAATCGGCGCGCTGCCCTACGGCTAACCGACCAACACTATCGGCAATGCCAAGGAACTCGGCAGGATACAAGGCCGCCATTCTCAACGCTTCACCTAGCGGTAAGCCAAGCATATTCACCGTATTTCGGACTGCACTTGCCATGTCTAAAACACAACCGGCCAGCTCACCGGTGACCGCATTTAATCGGTCACCGACTCGCAGCACCTGAGTACCAAACAACTCAAAACTGGTTTCATCATCCATACCCACAGGTGGCATGGCATCAGTCACTAACATCATCTTGCCACGGGGTTTAGCGCGTAGGGCAATTCGAGCGGCAGCAGGATGCACATGGTGACCATCGACAATCAAACCACACCAAGCCGTTTCGCTCTCAATTGCCGCACCCACCACACCAGGCTCGCGGGAACCTAAGGGCGACATCGCATTATATAGATGGGTAAAACCTGTCGCCCCAGCCTTTAAAGCCGCAACAACCGTATCGTAATCTGCGTTGGAATGCCCTAAACAGACCTTAACTCCTGACTCGACTAATAAGCGGATCACCTCAGGAGAAACGTTTTCAGGTGCTAAGGTGACAACGCGGATACCTAAATCCTGACGACAAAATATCGCCAGTTCGGCTTCGGTGATCTCACGAATAAAGCCTTGTGGATGAACGCCTTTTTTAGGCACAGACAAATGTGGACCTTCGAAATGCACCCCTAATACACCAGCACTTTTTTGCGCAACCGCAAGAGCAACGGCATCGGCCGCCTTAGCCATCACCTGCACATTATCGGTAATCAGCGTGGGTAAAAAACCTGTGGTGCCAAAACGCGCATGCGCCTTGCCTATGGTCTCGATGCAAGCGACTGTAGGACTAGTATTGAATAATGCTCCGCCGCCGCCGTTAACTTGCACATCGATAAAACCTGGCACCAGCGTTCCTGTATAGCGGACTTCTTTAGCACCAAGAGCGGTATCAAAGCTTGCAATCAGGCCATCCTCAATGGTGACAGGCACATCCTGATGGAAGGATTCGCCATCAAATAATTGCTCGGCAATTAAAGTGAATTTCATCCCAAACCTCTTTTTTAAATTAACACGGCGACAACGACCATCTTCTACAGCGTTTGAGTGACTTTTTTCAGCCCTGCTGGTTGGTCTGGATCAATACCACGGGCAATCGCTACTGCGGCAACATCAATATAAAAACGCTGCAACAAAGCTAACGGCGCTACACGTGGGTGAATATCCGTCGATGTTTGATTTAAATGGACTAAATCGGCACCACGTTGGCTCACATTTTCAATCTGTTCGATATGGCTAGCGTAAGACTCATCGCCAATACACACATCCACAATCGTGAGTTTTTTCTCAACTAAGGTCACTGGACCATGGAGAAACTCTGCGCTACTAAAGGCTTCAGCGTGGATTGAGCACACTTCTTTTAACTTAAGCGCAATTTCCTTAGACACCGCATAACCTAAGCCACGGCCTAACACGACTAAGTTTTTAACGTTTTCAACTGACTCAGGCGTCAGTTGTGGCTCAGCATCAACCGCCATTTGCAGCGCTTGTGGTAAAGAGCTTACCGCTGCGGCAAGGGATTGGCTCTGCGTCCATGCCGAAGCTAATTGTAAAATCGCCGACAGAGTTGCGAGGTAACTCTTGGTTGCAGCAACGGCTTTTTCTTCGCCTGCACGTAATGGCACCACCACATCGACGATGTCCTTAATTGGCGCAGTTTCATCGTTCACTAACGCCACACAAAACGCGCCAGCGTTTTTCGCCATACGCGCTTGGGCTAAAATATCAGGGCTGCGGCCAGATTGTGAAATTACAATCACTAATCCGCCTTCTAACTTCAAGGTTTTACCATAAACGCTGGCTACCGATGGTGCAGCGGCAAACGTTGGCACACCGACTTCGATTTCAAACAGATACTTAGCAAACACGCCGGCATGATCCGAGGAACCACGGCCAACGATCATCACAAAACGAGGATCAAAAGCACGCAGTTTTTCACCTAACTGCTGCATAAGATCGGCGTTAGCAGCTAACTGACCCGCAATTTTCTGCGGTGCGGTACGCGCTTCTTGTTCCATAATAGTGTTTGTCATGTTTTTTACCTTCAGATCTGATACTTATTCAGTTTTAGTACTCATGTGCTAAAACGACTTGTTTATTAAACTGTTGCTGAATTAAATTGCTGCTGTGCGTAGTACATAGCACCCAATTCTGGCGGCGCTAAGGTCTCAGAAATCTTTGCCACCACATCGCTACCAAGCCATGCCTGTAAAGGTTCAGCTAAGCCACCAATCATCGAGAAACGTACAGGGTTAAGCGTAAAGAGTTTTCGCGCCATTTCGCTAATATAATCAGCACCTTCTTGTACTATCGCGATAGCAACTTGATCCCCGGCGTTAGCACAATCGAGCACGTTTCTCGCAAACTGCGCATAACAACTTGAAGACTTGCCCGCGAGGTGCTCAACGATACCCAAGGCATCTTTCACCCCTAAATGGCTTAACAACATCTCAGTTAAGGCGGTCGGCGTGGCAAACCCATCGAGCGCGAGTAGCACATGCTCGGCAGCTTTGAGCCCTAGCCATGCACCACTGCCCTTATCACCTAACGCAAAACCATGGCCGCCAATGCTCAAACTAGCATCACCAACATGGGCATAACCGCAAGAACCCGTGCCGGTAATAATCACCGCACCATCCGCACCACAATGTGCACCAATGCACGCGGTATGCAGATCGGTGGTGACATACATGGCGGCAAACGGATGCTGCCAGTTAACAATATCCTGATACAGGCGCGGCACATTGACTCCCGCGAGGCCCAATCCCGCCACCAGCAAATGGCTATCAGTCGCTTTCATCCCGGCATCTAACAGAGCTTGATGCGTCGATGCTTCAATGGATTCAAATGTTTGCGCAAGACCATGTAACGGATTAGCGCGCCCAGCAACACCTGTCCCTAAAACGGTACCGTCCGCAGTATAGATAGTGGCTCGGCACTTACTGCCGCCCCCATCAACACCGATAAACAGTTGTTGATCTTTTGTCTGGACTAACCCCATGACATCCCTCTTCATCTCTTAATGCAGCGCTACCGTTGCTTATACTTATGCCGTTAATACAACACTCAACTTTAGTTAACTCAATGTTACAGCAAAAATGACAGCGTTGTCATTTACTTTTTGAAGCAATTTATAATCAAATGTCAGGCGAAAGAATTGACTGAAAGTGAAAAAGAAAAAGGCTGTATTTTTCTTTTAAAATACAGCCAGATACATAACAGATTAATTAACGATTAAGCTTCTGCCTTTGCGGATACCATCAGCAGCAATAGCACGGATCTCAACAGGCGCAGTTACCGCCTGCCCTGCTTGATAGGATTGCCATTGCCCACTCGCTTGTCGCCACTCAATCTTAAGTCCTGGATAAGCCACGTTGGCAAACAGTTTACCGTCACGGATCTCGGCGCCGATAGTCGGCACTCGGTAATCGATACCTGCCTTATCGAGTTTAATAAACTCCTTATGCCCTAATGTGTTGGCCATTTGCTGCCAAGATTGTGCCTGCGCGTCACGCATTGCCGCAGTAAAGTGCCCAGTGCTTTGGTTATATAATGCACCTTGATATTGGTAAGGCACTTCCCACTCTGCTTGATGCCAAGCACGCTCAGCCAGCATCAATAAACGCGGGAAAATCATGTACTCAACGGTATCGTTGCTGCGAATGGTTTCACTCCACAACTGCCCCTGTAAACCAGCAAAATTTTTACCTTGCTCCCGTGGTCCAGATTTTTTGCCTTTCTCATCGATTCTTGCCCTATCGTCGGCTTCAAAAGGCAGATTTTGCAAGTCGGTCCACTGCTCTGCATTCGCCACTAAGTTATCAGGCATAAAGCTAAACACTTTGTGCGCGTTGGTGGCACGGCTTGCCCAGTAATAGCCGTGCTCTTTAGGATCGGCTTCGTAGGGAAAATCAAAATACAGCACTTCAGGATTAGAGAGCACCACATCCCAACCGTTGTTCACTTGCTGATTGGCATGCTCATATCCTTTATAGGCGATCACATCCCAAATATTAGATTGGACTTTAGCTGGCATATAACTTGGGCGAACATGGCTCATGCCATCACTCCAACCTGCGGCTTCGATGCCTTTTTCCGCCAGTTGATTCGATATCCGCTCAATAAAGTAAGCGCCTAAATCCTCGATGGATTTCACGCCTTTATCGTTATTGGCTACAAAGGATAAACACTCAGGAGATTGCTTCCACGCTCCTGCGGTTTCGTCGGCGCCGATATGGTATCGAGTTAATAGTTGACCCGCGGCTTGGTGTAATTTGGCAATTTCATCAATCACTTTATCGACAAACTGATAGGTCGATTCCATACAGACGTTCAGGGCTGAAGAATCCCCTGATGATTTACAAATAAATCATCAAATTAGAGTGGAAGCGCATCTTGTTGCATGATCAAATGGTTTCGCTAAAAACTACACTTGGACAACAAGATGCGCGAAGCCAATATCCTACAACATTCTTTACACCAATACTGCCCAGAACTTCACCTAAAACGATTAAACAGCTTGATGCTGGCCTCTAAGGCACTGATTGAATGTAAGACACTGACCTTGACTGAGTTAGGTCGAAATTTACCAACCACGGCCCGAACCAAGCACAACATCAAGCGCATTGATCGTTTGCTCGGCAACACGCATCTGCATCAAGAACGGTTAGCTGTCTACCAATGGCATGCCAGCCTCATCTGTTCTGGTAACCCTATGCCGATTGTGCTCGTCGATTGGTCAGACATCCGAGAGCATAAACGCATCATGGCTCTGCGCGCCTCAATAGCCTTCAATGGCCGCTCTATTACCCTGTATGAGAAGTCCTATCCCCTATCAGAACAATGCTCTAAGGCCTCCCACAACGGTTTTTTAGCGGACTTAGCCAAGATTTTACCTTTGCATGTTACCCCTCTCATCGTGACTGACGCGGGGTTCAAAGTGCCTTGGTACAAAGAGGTTGAGGCGCATGGTTGGTTTTGGCTAAGCCGTATTCGCGGTACAGTTCAATTTGCAGATATTGGCGCTGAAAATTGGCGTGCAGTTCGCAGTACACATGACTTGGCCAACGGTCAAGCGAAGAGCCTGGGTTGTAAGACCTTGACCAAAACTAACCCTATCAATTGCCATCTCACGCTTTATCGTAGCAAACCTAAGGGGCGTACAAATCAGCGTTCAACGAGGACTAATTGCCACCATCCATCGGCAAAAACGTACTCAACATCGGCGAAAGAGCCTTGGGTGTTAGCCAGCAATTTACCACCAGAATCTCGGAGCCCAAAGCAGCTGGTAAACCTGTACGCCAAACGTATGCAAATAGAGGAAACCTTTCGTGACCTCAAAAGCCCGGCATACGGCTTTGGCTTACGCCAAAGTCGTACCAACAGTCCAGAGCGATTCGACATCATCCTACTGATAGCGTTGATGGTTCAATGCCTGTTGTGGCTAGTTGGTTTACACGCACAGCAACAGGGCTGGGATAAGCATTTTCAGGCCAATACCATTGGGCATCGAACGGTACTCTCAACGATTCGCTTGGGATTGGAGGTGCTCAGGCGGCCTGATTATCAAATCACGGAGAAAGAATTGCTGGCGGCCTGGGTATTATTCGCCAATCAGTTGCTCAAATATGGCTATGCTATGGCTGATTTATGAGGGGATCCTTCAGCACTGACCGTTTTTGAGCAACTTATTAGTATTAGGCTTAAGTGCAGTAATCGCAATGGAGAGGAACTCACCAGTTTGAGCGTTTTTTGTAAACACGATAGGGAAACTGGTCGCAGCAGACATAAACTCTTGAACCTGAAGAGGGAGCATATGCATAGTCTCAAAAAGGCTGTAATCAACCTTATCCCCAATCGCTAAATTTTTATGACTTGCGTCATTTAAAGGTACAAATTGTGTTTTCATTTTATTTTTCCTTTTTACACATTAAAATAAAGCGCTTAGATAGCTTGCAAGCCATAAGTACAAATCTTATCAATCAATTCTCTATGTTCTGGTAACCCCTCAAACATTTGGCGCTTCACATTAGACATGTTACTCATATAAGCATTCAAATTAGCTTTTGCGACTAAACCTCTATCATGCGGTTGAGTCGGATATTTCATCCCATAAAGAACATATAAGTAATTATCTAAGTTAAACACCTCAAACTTTGAGGGGAAATCCTCTGCAATAGGGCTAAATGACTTCCACATGTTAAGCCGCTCTTTTAACGGCTCAGGAATTGTCTCTTCACGCTGATTATCAAGCCAAAATGCCGAGTCATTTCTATCTGACAAACAATAATGCAATTTGGCAAATTCGACGACCCTTTCCCATGCGTGGTTAACAGTGCGATTAAAACGCATTGATAAGTAATCCACCTCATCTTTATTAGCAGGGAAACGTTCAGCAAGAAATCGAGCAGAAAAGTCCGTTAATAAAATTGAAGTCGCTTCTATGGGTTCTAAAAAGCCCTGTGCCAGCCCTAATGCAACGCAGTTTTTGACCCAAAATTGTTGACGATAACCTACCGTCATAGGGATTTTGCGATGGGGAATATCGGCAAGTTTACCACCAAGATAACGGTCAAACTTTTGTTCAGCTTCAGTTTGATTCATATGCGCTGATGAATATACAAATCCTGTACCGCGGCGCTGGGTAAGCGCAATATCCCAAATCCACCCGGCTTGATGTGCTGTTGCTTTAGTATAAGGAGGAATAACATCAGCAGGCTGAGTCGGAATTTGCGCAACTAATGCCGTATCAATAAAAAGTTGCAGCGCTTTACTGATAAATGGCACTTTTAATGCCTTAGCTAACAAAATAGATTCAAAGCCACTGCAATCAATATAGAAATCAAAAGATAGATTCCCCTGCTCAGTCTGCAATGACTCGATAGCGCCATCTACACCTAAGCACACGTCGTGTACCGTCGTTAAAATATGCTCTACATTAAATTTCTCAATGGCATTTTTAGCGAGTAATTTGGCAAACTTTGCTGCATTGAGGTGATAGGCATAGCCTAAAACACCAGCATATTCTGGCGTAGTAATGAGCTTTGGTGCTTTAGCCGCTTCGCAAGCTAAATGCTGTGGGGAAACAAAATCGGCAAAATGTCCGCTTTGTTCGGCCAACCACGTCGATACAGCGTCACCTTGGTGTAAATTAATGATATCGAATAGATGATGATAAAAATTATGCTTACCGTGACGCGATTTATCTAACCAGTTCACAAATTTAATAGACTGTTTAAACGTGACATCGCATGTTCGAATAAATTCTGACTCACTAATACCAAAACTCTGTAATGATTTTTTAATCGAAGGCACAGTACCTTCCCCGACACCAATAATAGGAATATCAGGAGATTCAATCACTGAAATAGATAACCCAGAACGCCCCTTCAACGCCCGGCCTAAGTGGTTCGCCGCTAACCAACCTGAAGTACCGCCACCTATAATAGCTATTTTTCTGATTGTCATCACGAGCCTCTAAATTGGAGAAACCTAAGTTTATTATTAAATTTATTGATAATAAAAAGCCTAGCGAATGCTAGGCTTTTTCGTGATTAAATTGAATTAGAAGCGTAACGCTACACCAAGCTTGTAGCGAGCTTCACCATCGAAGCTCCATACTGGGTAGTTATCTTTAAATTCACTAATAACACCTTCTGCATCAACAGGTGAAACACCTTTCTGAATACTGTCTTCTTCAAGTAAGTTAACGACTTCAAATGTTACAGATAGATAATCTGTCACATTATAGTTAGCACTTAAATCTACTGTGCCATAAGCTTGATGCTCGCGGTTACCGTAGAAACCAGGTAATTCACGCATCATATACTCTGAACGCCAGTTATATGCTATACGAGCAGAGAAATCATCCATCTCGTAGTAACCGACTAAGTTTACAGTGTGCTTAGATGAGTCTGAGAACACTCCTACACGATCAGCATAATTTTCAGCAGGTGAGGTTGCATCGGCAAAGGTGTAGTTAGCGGAGTAACCAAAACCGTTATCGAATGAATCTAGTAATTGCAGTTCAATACCATCGATTGAACCACCTGTAGCATTATAGTTTTCACTCACTGTCCAACAGTCATATATACCTGCACCACAGGAGCTACCACCTTGACTCACTAAGTTCTGAAGGATCCCCTCATAAATCAGCCATAGCATAGCCATATTTGAGCAACTGATTGGCGAATAATACCCAGGCCGCCAGCAATTCTTTCTCCGTGATTTGATAATCAGGCCGCCTGAGTACCTCCAATCCCAAGCGAATCGTTGAGAGTACCGTTCGATGCCCAATGGTATTGGCCTGAAAATGCTTATCCCAGCCCTGTTGCTGTGCGTGTAAACCAACTAGCCACAACAGGCATTGAACCATCAACGCTATCAGTAGGATGATGTCGAATCGCTCTGGACTGTTGGTACGACTTTGGCGTAAGCCAAAGCCGTATGCCGGGCTTTTGAGGTCACGAAAGGTTTCCTCTATTTGCATACGTTTGGCGTACAGGTTTACCAGCTGCTTTGGGCTCCGAGATTCTGGTGGTAAATTGCTGGCTAACACCCAAGGCTCTTTCGCCGATGTTGAGTACGTTTTTGCCGATGGATGGTGGCAATTAGTCCTCGTTGAACGCTGATTTGTACGCCCCTTAGGTTTGCTACGATAAAGCGTGAGATGGCAATTGATAGGGTTAGTTTTGGTCAAGGTCTTACAACCCAGGCTCTTCGCTTGACCGTTGGCCAAGTCATGTGTACTGCGAACTGCACGCCAATTTTCAGCGCCAATATCTGCAAATTGAACTGTACCGCGAATACGGCTTAGCCAAAACCAACCATGCGCCTCAACCTCTTTGTACCAAGGCACTTTGAACCCCGCGTCAGTCACGATGAGAGGGGTAACATGCAAAGGTAAAATCTTGGCTAAGTCCGCTAAAAAACCGTTGTGGGAGGCCTTAGAGCATTGTTCTGATAGGGGATAGGACTTCTCATACAGGGTAATAGAGCGGCCATTGAAGGCTATTGAGGCGCGCAGAGCCATGATGCGTTTATGCTCTCGGATGTCTGACCAATCGACGAGCACAATCGGCATAGGGTTACCAGAACAGATGAGGCTGGCATGCCATTGGTAGACAGCTAACCGTTCTTGATGCAGATGCGTGTTGCCGAGCAAACGATCAATGCGCTTGATGTTGTGCTTGGTTCGGGCCGTGGTTGGTAAATTTCGACCTAACTCAGTCAAGGTCAGTGTCTTACATTCAATCAGTGCCTTAGAGGCCAGCATCAAGCTGTTTAATCGTTTTAGGTGAAGTTCTGGGCAGTATTGGTGTAAAGAATGTTGTAGGATATTGGCTTCGCGCATCTTGTTGTCCAAGTGTAGTTTTTGGCGAAACCATTTGATCATGCAACAAGATGCGCTTCCACCCTAATTTGATGATTTATTTGTAAATCATCAGGGGATTCTTCAGCACTAAGTTTGGATCTTCAATACCAATTTGTTGATTTAATTTTTCACGGGTTGAAATAAATGAACTAACATCTTTAATAAAGTAAGTTGCTGCAAATAAACCTTCGCCGCTGAAATACCACTCTAAGCTTAAATCTGCTTGAGAGGCTTTAAATGGCAACAGATTCACACTCCCAGTTACTTTCTTTTCGTTACCTGGAGTACCGTCGTTAAAACCAGGTAATTTAGAAGTCGCAAAAAGATCTGCGTAGTTAGGGCGAGACATAACCTGTGCTGCTGATGCTCTTAAAATTAAATCGCTTGCTAAATCAAATGCAATGTTTACGCTTGGTAAAACATCATTATAGCTTGCCTTATCTGTACTTAAATCATCTGCATAAGTACCTTTTGTGCTGAATGCGTAATAATCCGATTCAACATCGGTAGAGATATATCTTAAACCGAAATTCCCCCGTACACCTTCACCAGCAAATGTGGCCATAGTGTATAGAGCTAAGTTTTTCTCTTGAAGCGTACCGTAACCAGATTTGTCTAAAGTAAAGCCATCAATGGCGGCGTAAGCATCTCTGATCATATTGTCAAAGATAGGCTTAGGTAAGGTAAAACCTGCACCTGATGATATAGTTCCTGAGTAATATTCAGAGGCGTCTTTTGCAGTAATATTTGATGATTGCGCAGCTTCAGTCGTTTGAGTTACGTCATGATCCGCATAGCTAATACCTGATTTAATTGAGGTAATAACACCAAACTCAACTGGAACTGTGATATCAAAGGTCGCAAATGACTCTTCATCAGTATTAGGTTGTTTTTTCAATGCCCAACCCGCAGTTTCCAACTTGCCATTAAAATCACTGGCATCGAAAGCATTATTAGCGATGTCAATTTTGATAACATCACCAGTTGCATCGTAAATACCCGCAAAATCTGCCGCTTTACCAATTGACTGACCATAGTTGGATGTCAAATCGGTACCACCCTCAGCTTTAGTCTTACCGATACGGCCTTCTAACTTATAGGCATCAGCTTGATATGCAAAATCGAGGTCCACTGTATCAGAGGACATGCTTGCCTTACGAGCCCAAGTTTGTGCCCATGCAAAACCACCTTTATCGGTATGCTCAACTAAAGTACAAACACCTGCGGCATTTTTCTTAAGACACTTGTTTTCACCCTGTTGGGTCGGGAATAAGAAAATTGACGTATTGGCATTGTTTGCATCAAGCTGCAAACTCATAACATTTAGACCGAACTCAAGGCTATCAGTTGGTCTGTATTGGAAAGCAGCATTAACAGCTGTGCGTTCACGGTCTTGTTGGAAAGTTGTTGGAACAATTTCCCCCCAACCAAGTAACGACTCAATACCATTACGTTGGTATTCAGTTTTATCTAACGAGCCAGCCACTAAAAAGCCAAATTTTTCGTCTTCAGTTTTCCAGCTATATAAACCTGAGGTCTGCGGATCTGTCGCTTCAGAAACAGTACCGTAATCACCTTTTGCACTTAAAAATACAGAATTAGCTTCTAAATCAAGCGGCTTACGAGTCTTAACTAACACTGTGCCGCCAATACCGCCCTCTGCAACATCAGCCTGAGAAGATTTCTTGACCTCTATACCACCAACTAATTCGGGAGGAAGTAAGCTGTAATTAAAACTGCGATCAATGGCTTGTTGATCAAACCATCCTGTTGAGGCGACAGAATGCCCATTTAATAATGTGCTAGTAAGTTGGCTAGAAGCACCTCGAATAGAAACTTGTTGACCTTGGCCAAACTGACGGTTTACCGCAACACCAGGAATACGGCCTAAAGACTCCCCCACGTCACCGTCAGGAAATTTACCAATATCTTCAGCGGTCACAGCATCAACAACAGCGTCAGAAAAACGTTTGTCGTTAACAGAAGCTTTCATTGAAGCTCTCATACCACGCACTTCAATTTTTTCAATATTTTCAGGAGCGGCAGCAGTTGCAGCCGCTTCTGCAGCGACAGCACTGATTGAAACCGCGCTGCCGAGGAGGATAGCAATGTTTGTAGCTAGTACACTTTTCTTAAAGGATGATGGTCGCATCTCGTTTCCCTTCCATAACTTTATTATCGTTTTAGTATTCATAACCATTCCGATGGAATGACAACGCTGTCATGTCTAGAGCAAACATTACACAATAATTAACAGCCTTGCCACAACAAAATAACTCTGGACGAAAAAAAAAGTCATAACACTGACTTTGGCAGGATAGAATCTGAATATATTTAAGCAAAAATAATCACTTAAATAATTTGATGTAAAATTACAACTTATAACGGAGTGTTAACAGTTGAAAAATGCCGCAGTTTGTAACAAATGAGCATTGCTATACGGCATAAATGCTCGCACTATAAGCAACATAATAAAAAGTTAACTGACAACGCTGTCGGCTTGTAAATTACGCTTAAAGGATTGAGGTTCATCAATCTGCTAGCCCTTCGCAAATTCGAATAAAGAGTTTTTAGATCAATGAAAGTCACTATCAACGACGTCGCTAAATATGCTGGAGTGTCAATCAAGACAGTTTCCCGCGTAACCAATAATGAGCCATCGGTGAAACAAGCCACGATTGATAAAGTGAACGAGGCCATTAAAGCATTAAATTATCAGCCCAATCTTGCCGCAAGAAATCTGGCAGGGACAAAATCCTATGCTATTGGTTTTATTTATGATAATCCTAACGCGTATTACATTATTGATATGCAAAATGGGATTTTATCGGCATGTAAAGATAAAGGCTACGAGCTTGTTATCCACCCTTGTAATGCTAAATCTGACACAATTTGTGATGAGCTGACTCAGCTTGTTAAACATTCGAGGCTCGCAGGTTTAGTGTTAACACCGCCACTTTCAGAAGATCCAAAAGTACTGAAATCTCTCAACGAGATCGATGCAAATTATGTCCGCATTATTGCAGGGGAAGGAGTTAAAGAGCCAGATGGGCTCACCATTTTAGTGAATGACAAGTCGGGGGCGGTTGAAATAACCCAGCATTTGATTGATTTGGGCCATAAAAATATCGCTTTTATAAGTGGTGATTTGCACCACGAATCCACGAAAGAACGATTACTTGGCTATAAACAAGCATTAACAAAAAACCATCTAATTCTGAATGAGGATTACATAATTGAAGGGAAATACTCATTTGAATCGGGGGTCGAAGGCGCAAATATCCTGATTAAACTTAAAAATCGTCCTACTGCGATTGTTGCTTGTAACGACGAAATTGCAGCAGGAGCACTTTTTGCCGCACGTTTAGCAGGGCTTGATATTCCTGGTGACTTGTCGATTGTAGGATTCGAAGATAGCCCATTTTCACGCCAAACTTGGCCGAAGCTTACCACAGTTCATCAACCCAATTCTGAAATTGCCCAAGTTGCGACAGAACTGTTAATCGATAAACGTCGTGAGCTAGATGCTAAATTTGCAAAAACATTTACCCCAGAGCCGGTTATCCGCGATTCTTCTGCCTCACCTAAACACTAGGATATATTGACGTTTTAGACTTATATTAGTAGTGCGTGATACAAAAGTGGCGCATTGTCGTCGTAGTACGTAAACGGATTCTCTAGTAGCAGTAATATCAAATCCAATATCGAAAAATGCCATACTAAAAACACGAGAGATCATAGCTCACTCGTGTTTATACCGTTAGTGTAATTTCAGCTTTGGTCTTTGCCACTTGAGCAGCTTTTGTGCGATGCGATAAATAATCGCAGAGAACCAACCATATAGGCTCGCTAAATGCCTCTGATATAAAGAGATGTACATCAGCCTTGCGATATGGCCTTCAACGAAGAAAGTACCAGAGCGCAGATTCCCCATTAAATTACCCACGGCCGAAAAGCGGCTTAATGAAACTAAGGAACCATAATCTTTATAGACAAAAGCCTTTTCAGCCTTATTTTGTAGCCGGTTCACAATATTCTCATATAGCGTATCTGCCATCTGAGCAGCGGCTTGAGCGCGTGGCGGAACAGGTTGACCAGACTCCAGAATTAATAGCGCGCAATCCCCAATGGCATAAATATCTTGATGGCCTTTCACCCGCATACAAGCATCAACTTCGACTTGGTTTCGCGGCGTAATAGGCAGTTTAGAAAAATTTCGGAAGGCTTTTGGACCTTTAACGCCAGCCGCCCAAACCTTTAGGCCCGCCTCAATCACATCACCATCTTGAGTGATGAAGCCGTCACGCGTCACTTCCTTTACCTGCACCCCGATGTGTAAACGAATACCGATTTTATCAAGTACAGCTTGGGCTCTAGCACTTACACGCTCTGGCAGTTGAGGAAGAATTTTGGGAGAGGCTTCAATAAGATGCACATCAAGATGATGTTTTGAGATATTAAGGTAACCATATTCTTTAACTGATTCAATCACATGATGAAGTTCAGCGGCTAACTCAACGCCTGTTGCGCCTGCACCAACAATGCCTATACTGACTTTCTCTTGTGTTTCATTGAGTTGTAACAAGGCATCCAAGAGCTTTTGATGAAATAAGTTAGCGTTATCTAAACTATCGAGAAAAATACAATGTTGCTCCGCTCCTAGGGTATTAAAGCTATTGGATACTCCACCTAAGGCCAGAACTAAATAATCATATTCAATCTGACGAGGTTCAAGCAATAATTCTCCTGAATCACTATATACAGCAGCAAGCTGAATAGTCTTTGCATCTGGTTCACACTGCTCAATTTCACCACGAATATAACGATATCCATTTTTAAGGCCATGATCTCTGTAAAGTAATCCCTCAATCGACTGATCGATAACCCCCACAGCAACTTCGTGTAATTTTGGCTTCCAGATATGAATAGGGCTTTTATCAATTAAGCAGACATCGACGACATCACCACCGCCCAACTTACGGCCTAATTTTGAGGCCAGCGCTAAACCTGCAGCTCCACCGCCCACAATAACGATTCGTTTCGTAGCCAAAATAACAACCTCACAAGCTCATTTAAGTGGCTAAGTTATACCATGGAACAGATAAGAGATAACTACTTTAGTCTAACTAAGCAGACCATTTTACATTAAAGATATTTCAGAAATCGAACGACTTAATGAGCTACGTGATAAAATTTAGGCAACAAAAAAGGGCCCTCAGGCCCTAATTTTAAAAGAATAGATTTAAACCGCTTCTTCGTTTTCTTCCCCAGTTCGAATCCGGATAACCCGCTCAACATCTGTCACAAATATTTTGCCATCACCAATCTTACCAGTACGTGCAGTTTCAACAATCACATCTATAGCTTGATCAACGAGATCATCTTGGATCACAAGCTCAATTTTTACTTTTGGCAAAAAATCAACCATATACTCAGCACCACGATAAAGCTCCGTATGTCCTTTCTGACGACCGAAACCTTTGACTTCGAGCACAGTCATTCCCGTGATCCCAATCTCAGCAAGTGACTCGCGCACATCATCTAATTTAAAAGGCTTAATAATGGCTTCAACTTTCTTCATCAAACATTCCTCAGCACTTGCTTACAGATAATCAAACAGAATAACACTAGCTTACACGTGGTTAAGGCATTATTGAAGCATTGGCATCGCTTTACTCATAAAACACAGTTTCTATAAAACGGTTCTTAGCACATAAAAATCTAAAAATTACATCGCAGATCCTAGCCTGACAGTTATACTTGGAGTTAGCTGTTGATGTTTAAACCCCTGCTGGACGCGGGACACTTATGACAAAGGAACTGTTATGAAAACCCATCAAAATGGTTTTAGCCTGATAGAACTATTCACCACTTTATCCATATCAACACTTCTCCTTACGATTGGGGCTCCATCGTATACTGACATAACTGACCATTTTAGAGCAGATTCGAATATAAAAACTGTTCAACAAACATTCGCATTTGCACGTAACACCGCAATAAACTACGGATATAGGGTAACTGCTTGTCCTCTCGTTAATGGACACTGCACTGATAACTGGCAGCAAGGTATCTCAGTTTTTACTGACTCAGGTGCAGCTGAAACACTTGATTTAAATGATAAAGTGATAATGACTATTGATGAGTTCGATAGCAAAGATTTTATAAAGTACAACCGTAGCTCTGTAAGATTTCAGCCAGATGGGCTTGCATCAGGCAGTAACGGAACCTTTAAATATTGCCCACGAACAATAGATAACAAAAATTCTAAAGCAATAGTGGTCAATCAAGCGGGACGAGTTCGCTTATCTACCGCAAAAAATATTGACTGTAAATAAATGCATATTGATAAATATGCTAGTACACGACCCATTGAATGCAGCTAAGTTGTTAATGCACTGCCACAGTATTGAGATGCAGAGCATCAGCTTTCTCTATACTGAATATAAATTACTCGTACATAACTAAAACCATTTAAACCTTGTGTATTGGCTGTGCTAATTATAAACGACACTGTAAAACAACTTATTGGTTATATTGAATATCTTAGATAGTTACTGATCTTGTAGGCTCTCTCGCATATACTTAACCGAGTTAACGCGAGGATTATTCAATGTTTACTCTCTCAAAAGGTTTTACTTTAGTTGAACTAATGGTCACCATCGCAATTGCGGCTTTACTTCTTTCTATTGGCGTCCCCTCTTTTACAGCAATGTACTGAAGAATCCCCTGATGATTTACAAATAAATCATCAAATTAGAGTGGAAGCGCATCTTGTTGCATGATCAAATGGTTTCGCTAAAAACTACACTTGGACAACAAGATGCGCGAAGCCAATATCCTACAACATTCTTTACACCAATACTGCCCAGAACTTCACCTAAAACGATTAAACAGCTTGATGCTGGCCTCTAAGGCACTGATTGAATGTAAGACACTGACCTTGACTGAGTTAGGTCGAAATTTACCAACCACGGCCCGAACCAAGCACAACATCAAGCGCATTGATCGTTTGCTCGGCAACACGCATCTGCATCAAGAACGGTTAGCTGTCTACCAATGGCATGCCAGCCTCATCTGTTCTGGTAACCCTATGCCGATTGTGCTCGTCGATTGGTCAGACATCCGAGAGCATAAACGCATCATGGCTCTGCGCGCCTCAATAGCCTTCAATGGCCGCTCTATTACCCTGTATGAGAAGTCCTATCCCCTATCAGAACAATGCTCTAAGGCCTCCCACAACGGTTTTTTAGCGGACTTAGCCAAGATTTTACCTTTGCATGTTACCCCTCTCATCGTGACTGACGCGGGGTTCAAAGTGCCTTGGTACAAAGAGGTTGAGGCGCATGGTTGGTTTTGGCTAAGCCGTATTCGCGGTACAGTTCAATTTGCAGATATTGGCGCTGAAAATTGGCGTGCAGTTCGCAGTACACATGACTTGGCCAACGGTCAAGCGAAGAGCCTGGGTTGTAAGACCTTGACCAAAACTAACCCTATCAATTGCCATCTCACGCTTTATCGTAGCAAACCTAAGGGGCGTACAAATCAGCGTTCAACGAGGACTAATTGCCACCATCCATCGGCAAAAACGTACTCAACATCGGCGAAAGAGCCTTGGGTGTTAGCCAGCAATTTACCACCAGAATCTCGGAGCCCAAAGCAGCTGGTAAACCTGTACGCCAAACGTATGCAAATAGAGGAAACCTTTCGTGACCTCAAAAGCCCGGCATACGGCTTTGGCTTACGCCAAAGTCGTACCAACAGTCCAGAGCGATTCGACATCATCCTACTGATAGCGTTGATGGTTCAATCCGACTTTCCGCACCTGATTTAGGAATAAATTTGCCGATACCGTTCGCCTAACACGTCGAGAATGATCTGCTGGTCCACTGTGAGTCCTGTGACTTGAGGTGGCGCCTCTCCCAACTGGTACTCGTGCACCCCGCCAAAGCGTAAAAAAATCCACCGCGCAGTCGGTTTTTGCGTGGGTTTCTTTTTCATGTCCGCCACACTCCGGTTCTGCTCTACTAAGCCCTGCCGGATCCGGTGCTCCAGCGCCGCATAAATCATCAGGCTACAGGTCATCACCATCAGCAACGCTTCGATACGTTCCGGTTTTTTAAGATATAACGAGGAGGTTAAAAATTCGGGACTTTTCAGAAACCTAAAACCACGCTCGACATTCTGCTGGGCTTTATAGGTAGCCAACAGCTCAGCCATGGTGAGCGTTTCACTGTGATCATTGGTCGCGAGGATGAACACCCCTGTCTGGTTGCGCGCCTCAGCCACCCGCGCCAAGCTACTTGCGGCTAACCCCTTGATGTGAAATTGGTAGTTCACCGGCATTTCACCCTTTTGGGGCCTTCCGCGCCCTGCATAGATAGGTTCACTCACGACTTCTGCTTCTAGTTGCAGCAGATTTAAGCTGACAGCAAAACGGGCTAATTCAGCCTGCGCATCGGTCTCGCAGGCAAAACGCTGGGCACATAATTTGTTGAAGGCTTTCAGTTCACGCGTGCTGTCTTTCAGTAGGTTTTTGGCTAATGTTTGCTGCTCACGGTGGCTGGCCTGTTCGCTGCGCACCAGCAACCAACGCTGCGCGACGTCGGCATAATTGGCGCTTTGCCAACAGCCATGATAGCCATTGCCCAGCGCAACCAGCGACTGGGTGCCAATGGTTGCCACGGCTCGCTTGGCTTCATTGAGGGTGACAGGCACACGAGTCACGAACAACTGTTGCTGTTGTGCCAGTAGTTGCAAGGTGTCGGCGCAATACAGCGCCGCATCGCCGACCAGATAACGACTCTCCTGCGCGGCCTTGAGACTGCTCAAGTGGCGCCGTACCGTCTGGGCAAAGGCCTTGGTATCATTAATATTACCACTCAAGGCTTGCATGTAGATGGGCAGGCCGGCCTGATTTTCACAGATAAGCTCCAGGATAACCTGGTTTAGCTCTGGCCGATGGTCGCGGCTATAGCCCCGTACCAATTGCAACTTACCGAGCTGCTCGCCATCGGCTTGGTCATAGGCGCCATCGACGTGGAAGCTGGTGATATCGAGGTGTACTGCAGTACTTTTGAGCCCCAATCGTTCAACGACCTGCTCCGCCATCACCTGATAAAGCGTGCTGACATCGGCCTCAAAGAGGGCATCAAGGCAGCGGCCGAGCACATCATCATTGAGGTCATCGGCACAGATCCCCGGGCCAATCAGGCGTTCTACAGGCTTGTTGGCAAAGAATTGCGGGAACATGTGCAAGGTCGAACTATGAAAGCCAAGACCGTTCAGTATCATCGCCACCAACGCTTCACCATGTGAGACTTTGTAGGGCGGCGTTTTGGGTAGCACCGCATCAATCATGCGAGCAATGCCGAGTTCTTGGCAAAGTGCAGCGACCAAACCAAGGTGGTCGAGGTTACGGATAGAGATAGCGGGAGCGGCCATGATGAATTACCTGCAAAAGAGAGTAATAGATCAGAATGACCGATCGCCGTCAAGTTTTTTAAATCGAAAATTAGGTGCGGAATGACGGTTCAATGCCTGTTGTGGCTAGTTGGTTTACACGCACAGCAACAGGGCTGGGATAAGCATTTTCAGGCCAATACCATTGGGCATCGAACGGTACTCTCAACGATTCGCTTGGGATTGGAGGTGCTCAGGCGGCCTGATTATCAAATCACGGAGAAAGAATTGCTGGCGGCCTGGGTATTATTCGCCAATCAGTTGCTCAAATATGGCTATGCTATGGCTGATTTATGAGGGGATCCTTCAGAGCAATGTATGAAGCGACTCGTAGCGCAAATGAAATACAAAAAATTAATGACCTTTTTGCCTTTGCGCGAAATCAAGCGGTGAATTACGGTTCTACAGTCACAGTATGCCCCTATGCAGCCTCCCCCTGTGGTAATGACTGGAGTAAGGGGTTTAGTGTGTATATTGAAAAAAATGGTTCAAAAAAAGTCCTAAAGGTAATAGATGGATTTAACTCTAAAGATACGATTTCACTAACTGGCCCGACAGATAAAACCGTGAACTTTACTTCTGATGGCCTAGTATCTACTGAAACATCTATTATATATTGCCCAAGTGGAGAAAGTGATGGTTCTAAAAGCATAAAAATTAGTACATCAGGATTAATTAAAGAGGGAAGTGATAACCAAAGTTGCTTATAACTGACTGAGCATCCACTTACAAATTATCACTATATTAAATTTCAAAAATGCCAAATCAAATGAAACGATTTGGCATTTTTAATACTGAGTTTAAAAACATCGTTTTGGCGCTAAGTTTTTATTAAGCTTAAAATGAATCACTAAAAGTGTTTATCTAGGTGTCAACTTATCCAATTCTTGAGCCTTAAGGCTGTTGAAAGAAGCATTAAGTTCAACGCATTCTTCAACTGCATTGATGTATGACTTTTTACCATCATTTGAGTGATGACGAAGAGTGCCTACAAGGCTAGCCATTCGTAACGGCATTTCACTCATCTTCCAACGATAAAAAGCAATTTCAGCATTATTATTAAACGTTACATAACATTTGAAATCCTGTTCGACTTGAGGATTTCCAGTAACAGCCCAAACTTTGCTCGATATCAACACCAAAATCGTGGAGAGAATGACTCGTTTCATTTCCAACACTCCGCACTTGGACCTTTAGCCCCTGTATCTGTTAAGGTCAAAGGAGCACAGGAAGAATCACGACTTGCCTGTATCCCTTGAGCGACTGCTTTTAGCGTAAATGATGTTGTACCACTTGATGTCACAGAATAATTACCATGTTCAGTAATATAGGGATCTGCGCCTATCAGCTTAGTTAAATCAGTAGCATACTTACGATTATCTAAGTAATACTGTTCTTGTAAATTAGCTAATCTCATCAACGCCGACAATCCTTCAGCTCTCGTACTTTGCGCAACGTATCGAGTATAAGAAGGATATGCAATTGCCGATAAAATGCCAATAATGACAACAACAATCATCACTTCAATTAATGTAAATCCTTTATCTTTAATCTTCATATTTACTTATTCATTTATATGGTAATAAATTTTATTGGTATTTAAACCACCACCCAATCCAATGGTTCCTTTGCATTCGCCATTCTCACACTCCCCTTTTCCTACACCAATAATATACGCTTCAGCTTTTTCTCCATCTTTAGGCTTAGGAATAACTATTTGGGGGGTATCAGGTACCCGCTCACCTACCTCGTAATAAACTTGGCTATAAGAACGAGTCCCCTTATGCAAATCGAACACGTACAACCTACCTTGCCCTGAAAAACCACACACACCTGAATCCAAATCAACTGATTGATTAGTTGGCGGTACAAAAGAGGTAAAATAGACTTTACCATTAAAAATTAGTGATGCTGATAAACTCTTTTCTCCAATAGCTGTAAAGCTGTACTGCCAGCCTTTCATTTTTCCAAATGCAATATCACCATCTTTATCACTAGGAGCTGAATTGGTGACATCATAAAGATCCATAGAAGTCAATGTTACAGGCTTTGTAGTAAAATTTTGCGTTACAACGTTACGGTCTTGGAATACATAAAATTTATCTTTAATACTTAAGCCTAGTGGGTTATCACGATTACCCGAACCAATCGTCACAGCATCATAAGGAATTTTTTGATAACTTAAAGTTGCGCCATCTGAATGCACATTATTAAATTCAGTCTGAGCAACCACTGGACCCGCAAAAAACATACGATTATCCGGTGCAGGCCCGGCAATGGATGCGAACTTAAATACTGTCCACTTATCCTTGTCTGTGCCAAATAAATCCATACGCCAAACATTGCCTGAAATATCACTAGAGTATATGCGGTCAGTATTACCATCATTATCGCTATCGAGTATAGCAACTTTAGCAACAACACTCCCCATACCTGTATCGGTAAATTTTGTGATAAGCGTGCCATCCTTTGCATTTACGATATAAACCGCTTGTCCAGAACCTTGAGCCGATGCCATACCTCCACCAAAAATTAATACAGGATCACTAATTCCTTTTAAAAATGTAACAACAGGCTCTGACCAAGTTTGGCCCAAATCTTCAAAGCCAGTTGAATCAGAATTAATCATCCATTTAAATGTTGGTGAATCTGGTTTTGAAATATCTAAAGCATAATAAGATGTACCACCACTACGCATACCTAAGTAAAGCCAAGCATCTTTTACTTTGCCCGTACTATCTGTTTTTGTGTAAGCCACTGGGGATAAATCCATCCCATAAACAGAATGCACACCCGTTGCAGGATTATTTCTTAGTTTAGGAATATTGCCCCAAAGCTCATTAGGGATAAATGCCCAGGATTCAGAAACTGAACCCACAGAATAATCTGCACTACCCAAATCGGAGTCCTTAAACATATGCACTAAACCTTGGTTAGTACTAAGAATAATCCTCACATCCATAGTGGTAGCAGATCCAAAATTAATTGCTAAAGGTTTAGAGTGCAGAGGATCGCCCATCATATCCTCCCTAGGATCTGAAGTGCTATCGTCATTATCATCATCATCGACATCCACACCATACAACCAATCCAAATCAGTTTGTGAATAGCTAGAAACGAAGGAAGACGTTGCCAAATTCACTAGATTGGTACCGCTATTAGTATAAATTTTGCGATTTTTAAGCTGGCTTCTTAATGTCGGTAATACCCCACCAGACAGCACCTTATTTCCATCGTTTACACCGGAACAAGCATTCCAATAGGTACATGTATCAATAGAAATGTTACCATTTGTATCAATAGCATTAGCGCTACCGCCAGGACCGACAATCTCCCCTGCTGAGTTCACCTTTAGCTTTTTAAGGTTACCACTCCAACGCGGACCATTTCCAGGCAGAAACATAGCATAATATGCGGCATTATAGGTTTGAGTTTTATCAAAATTATTACTGGCAATACTTGGAGATGTAAACGTAGAGTCAATCGTTAAAATTGATTTTAACGCATCGTCCAAAGCCGTTACTAAATCAAGACCATTTTTTGCGACATAGTACTGAAGAATCCCCTGATGATTTACAAATAAATCATCAAATTAGAGTGGAAGCGCATCTTGTTGCATGATCAAATGGTTTCGCTAAAAACTACACTTGGACAACAAGATGCGCGAAGCCAATATCCTACAACATTCTTTACACCAATACTGCCCAGAACTTCACCTAAAACGATTAAACAGCTTGATGCTGGCCTCTAAGGCACTGATTGAATGTAAGACACTGACCTTGACTGAGTTAGGTCGAAATTTACCAACCACGGCCCGAACCAAGCACAACATCAAGCGCATTGATCGTTTGCTCGGCAACACGCATCTGCATCAAGAACGGTTAGCTGTCTACCAATGGCATGCCAGCCTCATCTGTTCTGGTAACCCTATGCCGATTGTGCTCGTCGATTGGTCAGACATCCGAGAGCATAAACGCATCATGGCTCTGCGCGCCTCAATAGCCTTCAATGGCCGCTCTATTACCCTGTATGAGAAGTCCTATCCCCTATCAGAACAATGCTCTAAGGCCTCCCACAACGGTTTTTTAGCGGACTTAGCCAAGATTTTACCTTTGCATGTTACCCCTCTCATCGTGACTGACGCGGGGTTCAAAGTGCCTTGGTACAAAGAGGTTGAGGCGCATGGTTGGTTTTGGCTAAGCCGTATTCGCGGTACAGTTCAATTTGCAGATATTGGCGCTGAAAATTGGCGTGCAGTTCGCAGTACACATGACTTGGCCAACGGTCAAGCGAAGAGCCTGGGTTGTAAGACCTTGACCAAAACTAACCCTATCAATTGCCATCTCACGCTTTATCGTAGCAAACCTAAGGGGCGTACAAATCAGCGTTCAACGAGGACTAATTGCCACCATCCATCGGCAAAAACGTACTCAACATCGGCGAAAGAGCCTTGGGTGTTAGCCAGCAATTTACCACCAGAATCTCGGAGCCCAAAGCAGCTGGTAAACCTGTACGCCAAACGTATGCAAATAGAGGAAACCTTTCGTGACCTCAAAAGCCCGGCATACGGCTTTGGCTTACGCCAAAGTCGTACCAACAGTCCAGAGCGATTCGACATCATCCTACTGATAGCGTTGATGGTTCAATGCCTGTTGTGGCTAGTTGGTTTACACGCACAGCAACAGGGCTGGGATAAGCATTTTCAGGCCAATACCATTGGGCATCGAACGGTACTCTCAACGATTCGCTTGGGATTGGAGGTGCTCAGGCGGCCTGATTATCAAATCACGGAGAAAGAATTGCTGGCGGCCTGGGTATTATTCGCCAATCAGTTGCTCAAATATGGCTATGCTATGGCTGATTTATGAGGGGATCCTTCAGGACATAGTATCCTTTAGAAATACCATCACTATTGCGCGGATTTCCACCTCTAAAAGCTGTTTCTTCCAATAAATCTGCTGCCGCATCAGCACCGTCCGAAAAACCAATAGTAAAAATACGAATATTTTGTTTGTTATCAACTCCCATAGAATCTTTATTTCCGATAACTACATCATTGTTGTACATATAGGCAGCTAAAGCCGGCATGTAACTAGTATCATTTTCATTCTGAGGATTTTTAAAGTTAAATATAGTATAATCAGCATCTTTATTTTTAGCTGTCGAAGTTAAATTTTTAATTAGTAAATCAGCTGACTTATCAACTGTTGGTGCACCATCAGTAATATAAATAACATAAGCTGTATCAGGACATTTTTTAAAAGGAGTTGAATAATTTCCTGTCATTAGAATGCTTGGCGGGGTATTTTTTTTATAATTTAAAGACTTATAATCAGTATCTTTATTTCCAAAGGTTACTGGACCACCACTAAAGTACATGTAAGCCTCATAAAGAGTTTCACATAATGGCGTATTTGTTTGCGCCGGCATACCTTTGATTAAATTGGTTAAACTTGTTTTATTCACTGAATTCATTTCAGCCAAGTCATAAACAACTCGGCCACCATCAGCATTAGATTCATCAGGAAAATTAAGATTAAATACAGCCAGACTAGCATCAATTGGTACAGCAAGTGAGTCTAAAGCAGAAATTAATGCTTTCTTGGCAACATCAAGACGAGTACCAACACCACCACTCTCTTGTCCTTCTTTAGTTGTCGTAACCCATTTGTGCCAGACTAGATAATGAGCAGTATAAAGCGTCACTGGTTGCCCTGAGCCAAACTGAGTGTTTTTTAAACTATTTAAGCGGTCGGTTTCGGTAGCGCTGGTTGTATACATCGATTTATTGTTTATGGGATAACCATTTGCAAAAGAGTTACCTTTCAATTTACCCGGATTAACAGGATCAGCATTTAAAATATCTTCATAGCAATCAACAATATCATTTTGATTAAAACCATTATTATCAGCAAGATTATTCCATGTATTTCTGTTGCTACTAAACTCTCTTAAATAACCAGTATAACGTCCTTTAGAAACTAAAGCCTTTGCAGCTGTATTGCAGTTATTATTATCTTTATAAAATCGTCTCCCATCATTAGGCTTATCGGGAGTAGGCATATTACTAGTATTATCAATTCCCCCTGCATTCCAGTAGGTTCCCTTGTCGTTAATATAACCTGAGTAATTCTCCAAAAAAGTTCCAAATCCATCAGGATAAGTACAAACTCCTGCATTTTTATCTGCCTCAGAGCAATAAGAAGTTACAGCATTTTCTTCCACGGTGGACATACTGCCAGAATTATCAAAAATAAAGAGTACCTGCGGGCGTTTGCCTGTTCTAACTGTTGAATCCACCAAATAGAGTTCAGTATCATCAGCAAACGTCAAGCCTGCTGAAAAAGTGATAACTATAAATATTCCAATGAGCAATTTGTTTAACATGATATTAATCCTATTAAGGCAAGACTTGCTGCTCTACACCTGATACAACGGTTAGTTGACCTAAGTCATCTCGACCAAATGTTCTTGTACTACTAATTTCCACTCGGCGACAATTCACTAAATTAGCCCCAGTTGCGTTTGCTGTTCGCTGACAGGCTACATTTCTAACTCCTGTAAGGGGGTATGGGGTAAGTTGCTGTACACCATTAAAAAGTTTTTCCGTAGTAGCAACATTTAGATTCGCCAATAGCATGCCTTCATATTTTAGTATCACTTGCTGTAGCCCACCATCAGCAATTGATTTAGCTTCAATCCGCTCAGCTCCGGCTCCAGACATACGTATGGCTTGGGTTGAATTGACGGCTAAGGCGACACCTATTATTGTCATTAAAAGCAGTACAATGAGTGCGAAAAATAATACTATCCCTTTCTGCTTTCTCATCTATTCGTCCTCTAATTGCGAATTAACACAGGATTGGCAAGCACCATAGTGGTTGAAACCACTTTTCGTCTAAAGTGGTCATTTAATCCTTTGATTTCCTTGTCACCTAAAGTGTAAGTCGTATCATTTGTATAGCTTTTATCTTCATCGATTGCTCTAACTAATAAATAAACTCTAACAGCAACTAAACGCTGAAATAATTCGTTATCCCACATTAAAGGTGTAACATTTTCAGCAGGCATAAAACTATCAGCGGTATCATCGCCATCATTATCAAAACCATAGAGAATACGCATATTTTCTATGCCTTCGACTAATTGTTCTTCATTGTTCATACCATTGTTTTTTGTTAACGTTTTACGTCTTAACACCGGTACTAAACCATCATTCTTAATAAAATAAATATGATGTTGATATTCCCAAAATCGTGCATTTTCAAGCGCAGGATTCGGAGGATTACCCCCTTTAAATAACACCGCTTGACTAGAATTTGCTGCCATGTAATAGCGCTCTCCGTTGGGATTTGTAACTGGAGGCCCGATCAGCCTTTTTATTTGGATCACATCCGTATTTGCATTAACACCATTTAAGCACGTTAACTCCACAGCACTTTTACCTGCTTCATATCCCCACAGTCTTCTAAAGTGTGCAGGTTCATTATTGGGCAATGTGCCATTATTTATCCCAGCCCCAATACAATCATTCGCGATGCCATCTCTTAATGTCATATTGGTGCCAAGTACAAAATCGGTTCCAGTGATATCACCCATAAAGCCGAGTTGGGTAATATCTCTTTCCATCAGCGCCAATGCAATCCTGCCATTTTCTTGTAATTGGTTGAATTGACTAGTCGTTACCACATTTGAAGATGACATACTAAACATAGCGAACAGCCCTAGCGTAAGAAATAGCCCGATCAGCATCGAAACCATTAACTCCACTAACGACATTCCCTTTTGAAAATTCGTCATTTTGTCTGCTCGCCTAAATAATCACTGTTGATACGACAAAAATACGTCGACGAGTGCCAAGATCTTCACCACATTCATTCCCTGTGTATGTTGTGCCGGCGCCCTCACGAATACCTCTCCACGCCACGGCAACAGTCACCGTCGTTCCATCAATGGCTATACAAGCTGTTGGAGTATCTAATCCACCGACATTTTGGCCATCAACGATTTCCGCAGCGCCCATGAAACTCTGTTCCCATTGATAAAGGTCCCAAGCTTCAGTTTCAGCTGGAGAACATAAACTGACTGCGCCAACAGCAACATCACACTCTTTAGCCGGCTTAGCCAGCGTTCCAGTATATTCTCCGCTATAATTGGCTAATTGCGTTCGATTAAGCTTCATACGGTTAATAATATCGTTGGCATAGTAAGAAGCTTGTGTCTGCTGAAAAGATTCAAAGCTGCCGCGCTTAGCCACTATGTGTAAATTAAAAATACCGATCAGGCCAATCACTAAGATCACTAATGCAACAAGCACTTCTATTAGTGAGAAGCCTCGTTGAAATCCTTGATGTGTCAATCGTTCGAATTTAGTCATATTTTTGACATGCTTTTCAGCTATTTACCCTTTTAAATCTTAATCTTACGATAAAACCATTGCTAACAGTTAATAATAGATGAGTAAAATGTAAGTGGCCAGTAACAATAGCATATAAGCTGCAATCTCATTATGCTTTGTTTGAATTTAGTCATACTTAGACAATAAAAAAGAGGCCATTGGCTAATGCCGTTCACTTAAGAGTGAACGGCATTTTTCTTTGGTCTAACCGGAAACTTGTTTTTGCTCATTTTAAGGACTCGTGGATATGCCCTTTCCCGTTTACCATCCAGCTTAAATTGCCGTGCATTTCGTTCTATATCCAATACGTCTCTCGGGACATTCCCCGGTGTTTGTGATGACAGTTGTGTCAACTTGAAGATGATATAACTCGCCGCATCCCGAAAACTCAGTTGATTGGGATGGACCGATGGCAAGCTTTTAGCCATCAGCAACATCTTATATCTAATGAGATTATAGGCCAGTAGCACGCCCCATAACTCTTGAGTCACCAGCTCCGGTAGTTGACTGCGGAGCGTAAAACGGCTCTCCAGTAGATGTTGTTTCATCTCTCTATAGCCCAGTTCGATTTCCCATCGATGGGCATATAAGTCGACGATGTCTTCGCTGGGGTAACGCATCGGGTCTGTCAACGAGGTCAAAATGGCGACTGACTTACCTTTCACTGTCTTAGTCAATAAACGCGCTTCAAGAGTTTCAGGGAGCTGCGGCCATTTCTTTCTGGCTTGAGGTGTCGTGGTGAGTTTCACCCTCTGGTCATGCTTTCCTAGCGTTCGCACCACCTCATATTGTGTGCCTTTCTTCAATGGCAACAACCAGTGGCTATCAGGTTGCGCTTGCTGCCAAGCGTGCAGCAGGCCGAGCGAGTAAAATCCTCGGTCAAATAGGGTTAGGCTGTGATTAGGAATGCTAGGAATGAGCTGGGACGCTAAGTTCATTTCATTTTCGGCAACCGAATCAAAGGCGCTGTTGACCAATAAATGGCTGCTTAATTCCATCAAGCAAACCATGCGAATTTGCGGATAAGCCGCTTCGCCTGAAGCGTTTGCGGTACGCGCAAAGGCGGCTTGATTTTGGACACTATCGGGTGTCCGCCACACTACACCGTCAACACCATACAAGTTAAGACCGCACCAATGAGGATGTTCAGCTCTCGCGTGCCAGGTATTGGCGCTGCGGTTAAATACTTCTCTAATAACCTCACTGCCCAATCGTTTACGCGCCTGAGTCACGGCGCTGCGTGCAACATAATCAATCTCTTGCGGCAAAACAATGTCGAGTTTGTTGATGAGTGACCGAACAGACTCCCCTCGGAACAAAGCCATTCCGATAACGGCCCAAATCATCGCGTCCATCGGCAATTTACGCCGTCTTAACGTCGCAACGCCCTGAGAGTCTAGGCAAGATTGAATTAACTCAGGTTCTAACACATCTGCTAAGCAGGTGAATTCGGTTAGGCGGGTAATATGAGTACGGGCGAGTGCTTCTGAGAGTTGCATAAAAAAATCCGATGACATGAGGTCATCGGATTTTGATCTTTTCAGCGAGATCGTCAAGCGATCTGTCTTAACTGATCGGCATTAGGCCATTGGCCTCTTTCAATTGACTACTATTTTCTACATTAATTAGCGTAGTTCAGCGGGTACGGCAAAGACAGTATCTTCTTTTCGTCCTTCGACTTCAGTCACCACACTTGGCGCTAATTTCGCTATGGCTTGAACCACTTGCTGTACAAGAACCTCTGGTGCAGACGCGCCAGCCGTTACAGCAACTTTAGTTACACCCTCAAACCAAGATGAATCAATATCATCTGCAGTATCAACCAGATAAGACTCTGTACCCGTTTTTAATGCTAATTCACGTAAGCGATTAGAGTTAGAGCTGTTTTTCGAACCGACCACAATTAACAGATCCACATCGGCCGATAAGTTACGCACCGCATCTTGACGGTTTTGCGTCGCGTAGCAAATATCATCCTTACGAGGGCCTTCAATGGACGGGAAACGCTTTAATAAGGCGCTGATGATATCGAGAGTATCATCTACCGAGAGGGTCGTTTGAGTCACGAAGCAGAGGTTATTAGGATCGCGAACTTCTAAAGTCTCGACATCTGCCGGGGATTCAATCAGATAAACCCCACCATTAGGGTTATCATATTGTCCCATTGTGCCTTCAACTTCAGGATGTCCCGCATGGCCAATCAAAATACATTCAATACCCTTGCGACTTGCTCGAGTGACCTGCAAATGCACTTTGGTGACTAATGGACAAGTTGCATCGAATACTCGCAGCCCACGCGCTTTAGCTTCGGCACGTACCGCCTGAGAAACCCCATGAGCACTAAAGATAACAATATTGTTATCAGGTACTTGGTCTAACTCTTCTACAAAAACAGCACCGCGGTCTTTCAAATTTTGCACCACATAGCGGTTATGCACGACTTCATGGCGAACATAAATCGGTGGTGAAAATAACTCGAGCGCACGCTCAACGATGCTAATGGCACGATCCACACCAGCACAAAAGCCGCGAGGATTTGCCAGCATAATATTTAAACTTGGGCTGGTAGGATCTAATTTCATCTTACAGTACCTTCACCACGTCGAGTTCAAATGTGACTTTGCGTCCCGCTAGAGGGTGATTGAGATCGACGGTAATCGAATCACCCGCAACCTCACGCACAATTCCAGGTATCTCACTGCCGCCAGGACCAGCAAAACTCACGATAACGCCAACTTCAAGCTCCATATCGGCTGGAAAGCGGGTTCTATCCATATAATGAATCGCATCGGGATTTGACTCACCAAAGGCATCGACCGCTTCAAGCGTAAAGCTGTGCCTATCGCCTTCATTCAAGGAGGCAAGCTGCGCTTCAAATGCAGGGCTTAAAGTACCATCGCCGATATTAAGACGTGCTGGCTTACCCGAGGCTTTAGTGCTATCGGCGGTCGAACCATCTTCAAGCACAATATTCATATGGCACAATAACGAACGTGTCACAGTCACTACTTCACCTCTTCGGTTTTATCTTGTTCGGATTTGCTGTTAAAAAACGAATCCCAAATGATCAGCACTGCGCCGATAAAAATCGCGGAATCGGCGATATTAAAGGCGGGATAATGGCTCTTACCCCAATAAAAATCGATAAAATCCACCACAAAACCATGCATCAATCGATCGATTAAGTTACCTAGGGCGCCACCAATCACTAAGGTGTAAGCCAAATTTAACTTCCAGAGGGATGCCGCTTGCTTGCGCAGCCACACAGTCAACAAGGTACTAAAACCAACGGCCACTAAGGTAAATAACCAACGTTGCCAACCGCCCGCTTCACTTAAAAAGCTAAATGCGGCGCCATAGTTACGTACATAGGTGAAATTAAAAAAAGGTAATAACTGCACCGATTCGAACAAATCAAAATTGGCTAAGACCCATTGTTTGGATAGTTGATCGGCCAAAAACACCAATACAACTACCCAATACCAACGTAAGCCACTGTCTTTCCAAGTTAATGGCATACAGATCCTTTACGCAAACAGACGAACTTCGCCGTCACCTTCAATATTGGTTACGCAGCGATGGCACAGCGTTGGGTGAGCCTCAATCGTGCCCACTTCTTCCCTGTGGTGCCAACAACGTTCGCATTTTTCTGCTGTTGTTGCATTTACCACTAACTTCAATGACGCCAGCTCAGTTTCAACGGCATCGCTTGTCGCATCTGCCAATGGCAATACTTTGGCTTCTGAAGTTAACAGGACGAAACGCAGCTCATCACCAATGTGCGTTAACTGTTCAGTTAAAGCCGCATCAGCAAACAGTGTGACTTCGGCTTCTAAGGAGCCACCAATACGTTTATCACGGCGCGCTTGCTCGATGACCTTGTTGACCTCGTTACGTACAGTCAGCAGATTTTCCCAGTACGCATCACTTAAATCAGTATCTAAAGTGATAGATTGCAGACCTTGATACCATTCTTGGGTAAACACGTAAGCATCACGTTGACCTGGCAGTAATTGCCACACTTCATCGGCAGTAAAGCTCAGGATTGGCGCAATCCAACGCACCATAGCTTCGGCGATATGGAACAATGCCGATTGACAGCTACGGCGGGCATGGCCCTCTTGCTTAGCGGTATATTGACGGTCTTTAATGATGTCTAAGTAGAAGCTACCTAGCTCAACCGAGCAGAACTGCATCAGCTTTTGCGTCACAATATGGAAGTTATATTGCTCGTAAGCTTCGATAATTTCTTGCTGAAGAGCGGCCGCGCGGCGCACAGCCCAACGGTCTAACGCCACCATATCTTCTACTGCCACTAAGTCCTTCGCAGGGTCGAAGCCATTAAGGTTCGCCAGTAAGAAACGAGCGGTGTTACGAATACGGCGATAAGCATCGGCGCTACGGTTTAAGATTTCATCCGATACTGTCATTTCACCGCTGTAGTCGGTTGCCGCAACCCAAAGGCGCAAAATGTCCGCACCTAGTTTGTTAGTCACTTGCTGCGGCGCAATCACGTTACCGATAGATTTCGACATCTTGCGACCTTTACCATCAACGGTAAAGCCGTGGGTCAGCACTTGCTTGTAAGGTGCTTTGCCTGTCATAGCGGTAGAAATCATCAGAGATGACATAAACCAACCACGGTGTTGATCGCTACCTTCGAGGTATAAATCTACACCATGACCATGAAACTCTGGGCGCGCGCCAACCACAGAAGCAAAGGTTGAACCTGAGTCGTACCATACGTCTAGGGTATCGGTCACTTTGCGGTATTGTTCGGCTTCTTCACCCAGTAATTCAGCAGCATCGAGATCCCACCAAGCTTGGATGCCTTCCTGCTCAATACGATTGGCCACACGCGCCATTAACGACACGCTGTCAGGGTGCAGCTCTTCAGTTTCGCGGTGTACGAATAATGTAATTGGTACGCCCCAAGTACGTTGACGGGAGATACACCAATCTGGGCGATTCTCAACCATCTTCTCGATGCGGCTTTGCCCCCAGTCAGGGATCCACTGAGTCTGCTCAATTTCGCTTAATGCTTGCTTGCGCAGGTTATGGTTATCCATAGAGATAAACCATTGTGGCGTTGCGCGGAAGATAATGGGTGTCTTATGGCGCCAGCAGTGTGGATAGCTGTGACGGTACGCAACATGGTGTAATAGCGCACCTTTTTCTTGCAGCAATGCAACCACATTGTCATTTGCTTTAAATACGTGTTGACCAGCAAAGAACTCAGTCTCTGGCTTGTACACACCGTTATCGCCAACTGGGTTTGCCACTTCTAAACCGTATTTCTGACCTACCACGAAGTCGTCTTGACCATGGCCAGGTGCTGTGTGGACCACACCCGTACCCGCGTCAGTCGTCACGTGGTCACCTAAAATTGTAGGTACGTCAAAGGCTAAGAATGGATGCTTAAAGCGAACCAATTCAAGCGCTACACCTTTAACTTTACCTAACACGCTATGGCTCTCGGCGCCGTAACGCGTCATACAAGCTTCAACTAACACGTCAGCCAGAATAACCGCGTGAGTCGCCCCCTCTTTCACAAATTCAACCAAGCTGTAATCCAGCTCTGGGCTGATAGATAACGCGCGGTTCGCAGGCAGCGTCCAAGGTGTGGTTGTCCAAATCACCATAGCGACTGGATGTGAGTAATCGCTTACACCAAACTGAGCGGCAACGGCTTTGCTGTCAGTTGCAGTAAAGGCCACATCGATAGCGGGAGAGGTTTTATCCTCGTATTCAACTTCGGCTTCAGCAAGGGCAGAACCACAGTCTGTACACCAGTGAACAGGTTTAACACCTTTATGTAAGTGACCGTTTTCAATCACTTTTGATAAAGAACGAACAATATTGGCTTCGGTGGCAAAATCCATTGTTAGATAAGGTTTTTGCCAATCGCCTAACACGCCTAAACGAATAAAATCTTCGCGTTGGCCATCGACTTGCTCGGCAGCATATTTACGGCATTCTTCACGAAATTCGGCCGCAGAAATTTTTTGACCAGGCTTACCGACTTTTTGCTCAACTTTCAGTTCAATTGGCAGACCGTGGCAATCCCAACCTGGCACATAAGGCGCGTCAAAACCAGACATGGTTTTTGACTTAACAATAATGTCCTTAAGAATTTTGTTGACTGAGTGACCAATATGAATGCTGCCGTTCGCATACGGTGGGCCGTCATGCAAAATAAAAGGTGTGCGGCCAATTCGGCTATCACGGATCTGCTGATACAGACCGTCTTTCGTCCAGCGCTCTAACATCTCTGGCTCGCGATTTGCCAAATTACCACGCATCGGAAACTCAGTTTCCGGCAAATTCAAAGTAAATTTATAGTCGCTCATTGATCCTATACCGTTAATTAAACTGATAAATATCAGCCTGCATCGTTACCAAATAAAGCTCTGGCCTCATTTGCATCATTCAAAATTTGTTGCTTTAGTGCATCCAATGAATCAAAAGGTTGTTCATCGCGAAGTTTTGCCACTAACTCAACCTCAACATGCTTGCCATAAATGTCACCTTCAAAATCAAAAAGATGCACCTCAAGCTGACAAACTTGACCATTTACGGTCGGGCGGAAACCAATGTTGGCAACCCCTTCATAAATATCGCTATCTTCCCAATAGAGTTTCACCGCAAACACCCCGCGCACTGGCACCACATTGCGCTTGAGGGCGATATTGGCGGTGGGAAAACCTATGGTTCGGCCAATTTTTTGGCCATGGGCCACACGGCCGCTTAAGGTAAAGGGGTGACCGAGTAGGCGTCTCGCCTGCTCCAGGTTTCCTTTAGCCAATTGTTCTCTTACCGCGGTCGAGCTCACACGTTGCGAGCCCACCATAAAACTCTGGGTGCTGACCACGGTAAAGCCATAACGGGCTCCAGCTTGCATCAGCATTTCAAAGTTGCCTCTTCGACCTTGTCCAAAGCAAAAGTCATCGCCCACGACGAGATACTTCACCCCGAGTTTACGCACCAGCAATTCTTCGATGAAATGCTCAGCAGGTTGATCAGCAAAGGCGCGATTGAAGTTAATACACACTAACCGCTCAACGCCTAACTCATCCAATAGGATTATTTTATCCCGCAGTAAGCTCAAACGCGCGGGGGCATTCTCACCTCGGAATAACTCCTGTGGCTGAGGCTCAAATGTCATCACTGTTGGCGGTAACGACAGCTGTTTGGCCTTTTGCACCAGATTAGCAATCACCTGTGCATGGCCGCGATGCACGCCATCAAAATTACCTATCGTCAGCACACAGCCATGGTGAGATGACAAAATGTTATGTGTACCACGGATTAATTCCATAACTTTAGACAACTGCCAAGCGCAAATCGGCTGATTATATAACAGCTAACGATAAGAATCAGCAATCAAACTCCCCGTTTCATTGACCAAGGACGAATTCCCAACGCCAGTAACCCAAGTAAATACGTGATAGTCCCAACAGCAATCAAACCAATCAAAGCCTTAGCTCGTAAAGCTAAATGCCATTCTATCCATTGAGATTGCGTGGGTAATAAATAGTACAAGACTACCACCATCAATGCCGTAGAGACCACGGCTTTAAGGAAAAACACCATAGTCGGTTTGGTAATACGATAAACCCCTGCTTTATGCAGGCCGCGATAAAGTAATGTGGCATTAAGCAAGGCTGACATGGATGTAGCAATCGCCAAACCCACATAACCAAATGGGATTGCAAATATTAAGTTAAAGCCCATATTGGTGATCATAGCGATGATGCCATAGCGTACGGGGGTTTTAGTATCCTGGCGAGAATAATATCCTGGCGCTAAAACTTTGATTAACATAAAACTCAGTAAACCGCTTCCGTAAGCCATCAAACTGTAAGAGGCCATTTGCACATCATTGATAGTAAAGGCGCCGCGCATAAACAGTACCATTAACATAGGCTGCGCGAGCACTATCAACCCCATCATAGCAGGCAAACCGAGTAATAAAATCGCTTTAATTCCCCAATCCATGGTGTTACCAAAGCCATCTCCTTCTGCATTCACATGATTTCGCGATAACGCGGGTAAAATCACGGTTGCAATAGCAATACCAAATAAACCAAGTGGAAACTCTAATAATCGGTCTGAATAATAGAGCCAACTAATAGAACCAGTCATCAAGAAGCTGGCGATAAAGGTATCAAATAACAAGTTGATTTGTGAGACAGAAACCCCAAACAATGCAGGGATCATCAAAGTTCTAATCTTCACAACCCCGGGATGTTGCCAACCCCACGAAGGTTTTACTAACGCTTTCTCTCGGAGCAGAAACGGAATTTGGAATAAAAACTGAATTAAACCACCACAAAATACTCCCCATCCCAAGGTAATTTCGGGCTGAGAAGACGTCGGAGCGAAAAACATTGCCGCCGCAATAATGGCCACATTTAGAAACACTGGCGTAAAAGCCGATACAGCAAAGCGTCCTCGAGTATTTAAGATTGAGCCCGCTAAAGCAGTAAAGGTGATAAACCACAGATAAGGAAAAGTGATTTTTAGTACGACCGTTGCTAACTCAAACTTAGCGCCATCAGGTTCGTTATTCAGCCAGGCCATAAACCAGCCGCCACCAAATAAGGCGGACAACACAGGAGATGCAATCACACCGACAAGCGTGACAATCGTCACTAAGAGCCCTAAGGTCCCCGCCACCTTACTGAGTAACTCGCGAGTTTCGTCCGAGGTATGCTTTTCTTGATATTCGGTCAGTACAGGAACAAATGCCTGTGCAAAGGCGCCCTCGGCAAATAATCGACGTAAAAAGTTAGGAATTTTATTCGCGAAGAAAAAAACATCAGCGCTTGTCCCTGCACCCATTAAATTGGCAACGACAACATCTCTAACCAAACCTAAAACACGGGAAATCAATGTCATAGCACTAACAATCATGCCTGACTTCAATAATTTTTTACTCAAACGTCCCCCAGACCTATATCGAATGGATTAGGTGATTCATCTCAAAAAATCGACTCAGGCTCTGTCACACTGCGGTAATAGCTGCTAGAATTGCGCCACATATTACACGAGTTGGGTTGAAGATAGCCAAGGCAGGTTGAATTAATTTATCTTTATGATGATTATTCAATCATAGTCATTGACAAAGTGACTAAATGCAGGCATATTCCTCGGCCTTTAAAAGTATCAAATCCAGTTTTTAGGAGTTGCACCTTGGCTAATAGCAAGTCTGCAAAGAAGCGCGCGCTTCAATCTGAAAAGCGTCGTCAGCATAACGCCAGCCGTCGCTCAATGTTACGTACATACGTTAAAAAAGTTATCGCAGCTATCAAAGCTGGTGATCACAAAACAGCAACCGAAGCTTTCGCTGCTGCACAACCAATCGTTGACCGTATGGCGACTAAAGGCCTTATTCACAAGAATAAAGCTGCTCGTCATAAGGCTCGTTTGAACGCTAAGATCAAAGCGCTTGTTGCTTAATTATCTTAGTAAATAAAAAAAACCGGCAATTGCCGGTTTTTTTATATCTGCTGAAAACCATTAATGACAATAAATATTGTTTAGTAAATGGATCATCTCACGCACTTCATCACTCTTCAGTGAATAAAATACGGTCTGCGCTTCTTTGCGTGTGGTTACTAAATTATCTTTGCGTAACCAAGCAAGGTGTTGTGATAGTGCCGATTGACTTAAGCCTAATTTTTTATTCATTTCGCCAACGCACATTTCTCCTTCATTCAGTAAATAACAAAGGATAAATAAACGACGTTCGTTTGCGAGTGCCTTTAATAGCACCACGGCATGATCGGCTCGCTCCTGCATTAATTCAATATTCATTACGCACATTTTCTCCTAAAACTAACCCCTGCGCTAATATAGCGTTGCCTTACAGATATAGTCGGGACATAAAGCACACTTTTTGCTAGATTGTTTTCAAAAGTGGGACATGCTTAATAAAAACAAAGGAAACCTATGAAACCCTACCAAACAACGTTGATAACAGGCCTTTTTATTAGTGGTTTGAGCGCTTGCCAAACTCATATCGAAACACCAGTCAAAACAGATATCCCTTCTCAATTACAACAAACCGCTTTAGCCTCTTCGATTGGATATGACATTGTCGAATCTCTTACGGTAGAAGTAGGACCGCGCCTTGCTGGTAGTCCAAAAGACATTATTGCCGTGAACTGGGCAATGAATAAGTTAACCAGCCTCGGGTTTGATAAGGTTTATAAAGAGCCAGTACAGGTTCCTATTTGGGAACGTGGAGAAGCCAAAGCCAAGATTATCTCTCCGGTAGAGCAACCTTTGGTGATTACTGCATTGGGTGGCAGCATTGCAACGCCAGTAACGGGCATTAGGGCTAGAATAGCTCGCTTTGATAGCCTAGAAGCATTACAACAAGCCAACCCTGATGATGTAAAAGGTAAAATTGCCTTTATCGATCAAAAAACGGAGCGTCATATAACTGGTGAAGGTTACGGAAAAAGTGTCGGCGGCCGCTCGAAGGGCGCTGTCGCAGCAGCACAAAAGGGAGCCGTAGCAATCGTCATTCGCTCAATAGGCACCGACCATGACCGCATGGCACACACTGGCGTGATGCGTTATCAAGATGGTGTGACTAAAATCCCTGCTGCGGCGATGTCTAATCCCGATGCAGACTTAGTCGATGCCATGTTAAAACGCGATCCGAATGCGGTGCTCGAGCTGCATATGTCACCGAAGGATTTAGGTACGAATACCTCTTACAACGTTATTGCAGAAGTCACTGGCAGTAGTAAACCTAACGAAATCGTGCTGATTGGTGCCCATTTAGATTCATGGGATGAAGGTACAGGTGCAATTGATGATGGCGCTGGTGTTGCGATTGTGACAGCGGCAGCAAAACATATTCAAGATCTTCCACAAAAGCCCGCTCGTACGGTGCGAGTAGTACTATATGCAGCCGAAGAAATTGGCTTAGTGGGGGGTAAGGCTTATGCTGAAGCACACAAAGCCGAGTTACCTCTACATTATATTGCTGCAGAATCAGATTTCGGCGCGGGTCCAATTTATCAAATCGACACTAAGGTAAGTGACAACGTTTTCGCCCAAGTTCAAGAGAGCATTAAACCAATGACATACAACGGTGTCGCCCTTGGTAATAATCAGGCCTCTGGCGGACCTGATGTCTCTATGCTACCCGCATTAGGCGTACCTGTTGCATCGTTAAGACAGGATGGCCACGATTACTTCGATTATCACCACACACCTAACGATACCTTAGATAAAATCGATCCTAAGGCTTTGGCACAAAATGTGGCGGCATATGCTCAATTTGCTTATATCATGGCAAACTCAAATTTAGTGTTAACGCCCATTAGCACTGAATCGAAATAAGCCTCATAAGTAAATCATTCACCCATAAAAAGAAAAATGCCAGTCAGCTTAACTGACTGGCATTAAGCCTAAGCAGCTCTTTTTATTTAAGCCGTAATACGTTATTGCGCTTCACGTAAAAATGTTGGCTCATTCGGTTTACTCAATTCTTCACTGTAGTAATAACCTGCCACATCAAATGCTTTTAATTCATCAATCGAACTCACTTGCTGATCAATAATATATCTTGCCATCATTCCCCGCGCTTTTTTCGCAAAGAAACTAATGACTTTGTATTGACCATTTTTAAAGTCTTTAAAAACAGGAGTGATTAATTGTCCTGCTAATTGCTTTGGCTTTATCGCCTTAAAATATTCATTGGATGCAAGGTTGATAATGATCTCATCCCCCTGCGCAGCGACCGCATTATTGACCGCTACGGTGAGAGTGTTGCCCCAAAAATCGTAGAGATTCTTACCTTTAGGATTGGCAAGGGCCGTCCCCATTTCTAAGCGATAAGGTAAAATTAAATCCAATGGCCGCAGTAACCCATATAGCCCAGATAAAATGCGCAACTGCGACTGACTACGTTCAAGCTGTTCAGGTGTCAGGGTATCAGCATCAAAACCTGTGTAAACATCGCCTCTAAAAGCGAAAATAGCTTGCTTAGCATTATCAATACTGTAATCGGGTGTCCACTCGCCAAAACGTGCCGCATTTAAGCCCGCAATGCTATCGCTGACCTTCATTAATGTTGCTATGTCACTGGGGGTTAACCGTTGGCAAACTTGAATGAGCTCTTGGCTATAAGCTAAAAAATCGGGCCGAGTATGGGTTTGAGTCAAGGAAGGTTGCTCAAAATCTAGGGTTTTCGCCGGTGAAACCAAAATCAACATTAACACACTCCAACAAATAAAATACGCCACTATGATACTGAACAAGCATAAAAAAACCACGTACGGATGACGTGGTTTTTCCGATAGCGCTAATCAGTGAACTTGAGCTTAACGACTAACCGCTGATTCAGTACGCGATTTAGCCAACTCATTGGCACTATTGTCCTGCCAAATGCCATCATCAAGTTGTTCCATCAATTCGGGGAACTTACTGCGGTCAAACTCAGGCATTTTGCCACTCTTTAATTGTTCACAGTAATCGTTGATAACCCGTATCGCCAAGCCAGATAACAGCAACAATGCGACGATATTGACCGTTGCCATTAGCCCCATTGACACATCGGCTAAGTTCCACACTAAGCTGATTTTGGCTACGGCACCAAACATCACCATGCCTAATACGCACAGGCGAAATAACGGTAACGCCTTAGTACTGTTACCCGTTAAGAACATCACATTGGTTTCGGCGTAGGAATAATTAGCAATGATTGAGGTAAAGCAGAATAGAAAAATCGCTATCGCAATAAAGGCACCGCCCCAATCACCAACATGATTCGACATCGCATTAATAGTAAGACGAATACCATCATCACTAGAACCTATGTCACCAGACAACAAGATAATGGCAGCCGTTGCGGTACAAATAACAATAGTATCAACAAAAACTCCCATCATCTGCACAAAGCCCTGAGATGCTGGATGATTAGGATTAGGTGAGGCACTCGCCGCCACGTTTGCCGCGCTGCCCATCCCCGCCTCATTTGAGAACAAACCACGGGCAATACCTGCTTGCATCGCCTGAGCGACTGTATAAGCAACGCCACCTGCTGCTGCCTCTTGCCAACCGAAAGCACTTTTTACAATCAGGCTAATAACTGCGGGTAATTGCTCTAAATTGAACAACACAATAATGAAAGCTATTAGAATATAAGCCAACGCCATAATTGGCACGATAAACTCAGATACTCGCGCAACTTTACGTAAGCCGCCGACGATAACAAAACCACTGGCTAACACTAAGCCGATACCGACATAGGTCGGATCGAAGCCAAACACGCGCTCCATCGCCCCCGTAATGGTATTGGCTTGCACCGCGTTAAACACCAAACCAAAAGCGATGATCAGGAAGAAAGCGAACAACACCCCCATCCATCTCTGACCAAGTCCCTTCTCCATATAATAAGAAGGGCCACCACGAAATTGGCCGTTGGTATCACGCACCTTATAAACCTGCGCAAGAGTGGACTCTACCATAGCCGTTGCCATACCCAACATGGCAATTAACCACATCCAAAAGACAGCGCCAGGTCCGGCGGAGCCAATGGCCACCGCTACACCCGCCATGTTTCCGGCACCCACTCGGGCAGCCATACTCGTACAGAATACTTGGAATGAAGACAAACCACTTTCACAGCCTTGGCGGCTCATGGTCATGACTTTTAGAGAGTGTTTGAAGTGTGTAAGTTGAATAAATACAAGTCGTAAGGTGAAATAGAGCCCCGCACCCACCAGTCCGTAAACGAGCAATTTGCCCCAGAGCAGTGCGTTCAAAAAGTTTACAATCGTTTCTAACATATTATTTTACTTCTTCCCGTAGCAAATGCCCTCCCCCACCTATACTTAGCGAGGTGCAACATTTGTGGTGAATGAATCCTTCCAAATAAAGGTAAGAATATCGGTAGATTTATTCTTTCAAATTATCCTTCCGTGAATTTACAACATCACGGCTACCGAATTCAACGCAGCAAAATAGCACAGTATTCGAAATTACTCATGTGATCAAGCCTAGGTTTACATTGTTAAATAGCTACAAGCTCACGATCATAAAGCTTAGATAAGTCACTGTTAATATTAAATTAACAATTTAACAAACTTCATTCACATGCGTTAACGACAAACACAAGTTTTAAAATTTGGATGCAGGGCACATTTTTGTAATAAAATTACAAATATAGTAACTCCAAGAAAACATTATTTACTTCCGTCTGCTCTAGTGAGGCTTAATATGACGACAACACATGAGATAAATGCTCTTAAAAAATACGTAAGAGCCACTAACTTCCTAGCCACCTCCCAGATTTACTTAAAGCAAAACGTACTTCATAAGCGCCCACTAGCGCACTCGGACATTAAGCCTCGCTTGCTCGGTCACTGGGGAACGTGTCCTGGTATCAACTTTGTCTACGCGAACGTTAACCGACTCATTGTAAAACATAATCGTCCCTTTATTTACTTAGTTGGTCCAGGACATGGCTTCCCTGCCGTACAAGCTAACTTATTCATTGAAGGCTCTCTAAGCCACTACTATCCAGAAACCATTCCTTATAATGAAACGGGCATTGAGGATATTTGTAAAAAGTTCTCAGCAGCATACGGTTATCCTTCACATGCTAATCCTGAAGCACCAGGACAAATTCTGGAGGGTGGAGAATTAGGTTATTCATTATCCGTTGGCTGGGGCGCAGTGCTTGATAACCCCGATCTTATCGCGACGGTATTAATAGGTGATGGAGAATCAGAAACAGGCCCATTAGCCGCATCTTGGTATGCAAACCGATTGGTATCACCCGCCACCAACGGTGCTGTGCTACCTATCGTCCATATTAACGGCTATAAAATTTCTGGCCCAACCCGTATGGGACGCATGAGTCATGAAGAATTAGATCTTGAATTCCGCGGTCTTGGCTACCACCCCATTATTGTGGACAGCGAAGCGGAAGAAGATATCTACGTTCAAATGGCAACCGCCATGGATACCGCTTATAGCATGATTAATGATATCCAAGCCCGAGCACGTAAAGGCGAAGATATTGTAAAACCTCGCTGGCCAGTGATTTTAATGCGCACAGCCAAAGGTTGGACTGGCGTAAGCGAATATAATGGTAAGAAGTTAGAAGGCAACTGCGAATCACACCAAGTGATTGTCAATAAATGCGCGACCGATAAAGGCCATCTAGCCGCATTGGATAATTGGTTAGCTAGCTACCAGTTCCAAGAGCTCTATCAAATCAATGCTCAAGGTGAACTGATTTTTGATGCGGATATTAGCTCATTGATCCCACCAAAACACTTAGCTTGTGGTCGCCAACATCTCACTTATGGTGGTGAAGTTGTTAGAGCTTTATCCAATCCTGATCTAGAAAAACTCAGTTACGGTCCAGAAGTACCACGCGGACACCGCGGTTACTCCATGCTGAAAATGGGTGAATGGATGCGTGACGCATTCAAACTGAACCGTGATCAACGCAATTTACGCATTTTCAGCCCTGATGAAACCTATTCAAACCAACTGCAAGCGGTATTTGAAGAAACCGACCGTGCATGGCAATGGCCAATTGAAAGCTGGGATGAAGATATGTCTCGCGATGGCCGTGTGCTAGAGCTTCTTTCTGAGAACTTACTATTTGGTATGTTACATGGCTACACAGTAACGGGTCGCCACGGCATGTTCCCAACCTACGAGTCATTCTCGCAAGTAGTTTCATCCATGGCCGACCAATATTGTAAGTATGTTTATGCCAGTCAAGGGGTGCATTTCCGTAAACCTTTACCAGCGTGCAACGTAGTACTTTCTTCATTATTAGAGCGTCAGGATCACAACGGTTACTCGCATCAAAACCCATCGTTCCTAGGTGCGATGTTAGAAAAACATCCAAAGATTATCTCTGCTTATTTACCAGCTGATGCAAACAGCACCTTAGTGTATACCGAACGTGCTTTTGCGGATCGTGACAAACTAAACATCCTAGTCGCAGGTAAAAAAGAGCTGCCACAATGGCTAAGCTTAGATGAAGCACGTAAACAAGCCAAAGATGGTGTCATGGTGTGGGATTTTGCTTCAGATGAAAATCCAGATATCGTCCTTGCTGGCTGTGGTGATTATGTCACTCAAGAATGTATGGCCTCTTTAGTGATCATTCGGGAAATGCTGCCTCGAGTCAGAATCCGTTTTGTGAGCGTCACCGAATTAAGCAGTGATGGTTTAGGTAGCCGTAAATTTAAAGAAAAACCATGGATGATGGATGAAATATTTACTCAAGATAAAGGAGTAGTATTTAACTATCACGGTTATCCAAATACAATCAAAAAGTTAATTTTTGATTACAAAGGAAGCCGCCGTTTTAGAATTAAAGGTTATGAAGAAGAAGGCTCAACAACTACACCATTTGATATGGGTGTGCGTAATGGAACCTCTCGCTACCACCTTGTTATTGATATGGCTTATAAACTATTCCAACAAGGCGTCATTGATGAGACTAAACACGTTTCAATCACAACAGATATGTTGCAAAGACTTGTTGATCACCGTAACTATATTAAAGCACATGGTGTTGACCCAACTGAAATCGAAAATTGGGTTTGGACTCGCTAGCAGTTAATTAAATTAACAAAATAAATACAATTTAAAGGCATCCGAAAGGATGCCTTTTTAACATCTCAAGTTAATTACAAGATGGAGTCCCATAAAAAAACTTCAGACTAAGCACTGGAAAATTTTAACAAATGCAGTGATAATTAACCGCTGGCTACAATACCAAAGGATCCCCACACTAAGTGCTAGCAATGTTTTGCTTAAAACCCGCAAAGCATATTGGTGGAGAATCATAAACAATGGACTTAGAAAAAATGATGAAGAATACATTAAAAGTAGTTTTACTTACATCAATGCTTCCACTTGCTGCCAGTGCATCTCAAGAGTTAACTCCTTGGTATGTTGGTGCAGGTTTAGGCGTTAATAACTATGAACACATTGCAACTGATAACGGCGATGATAACCCATACGCATGGGATATTTTCGCAGGCTATATGTTTAATGACTACTTTGGTGCAGAAATCGGCTATCGTGATCTAGGTAGTGCAGATTGGACCTATGCAGGCATTAGCAATGATGCAGATGTAAAAGGTGCAACTCTTGGCCTAGTTGGCGTATGGCCACTAGGTAACCGTTGGAGCCTGTCTGCTGAAGCTGGCGCAATGTACTACACCTTAGAAAACAACCAACGCGTTGGTAACGTATTAACTTCTTACAGCGAAAACGACTTCGCACCATATTTCGGTGCAGGTGTTGGCTATAACTTCACTGATAACCTGAAGTTACAAGCTAAATACCGCCGCTATGAAAACTTAGATGATAACGCTGGCGCTAACGCTATCGTTCCAGTAAATGCTGACAGCAACTATTGGGGCTTAGAATTAAGCTACCGTTTTGGTACTCCAGCAGCAGCGGCTCCTGTAGCTGCCGCCGTTGTTGCAGCAGCACCAGTTGACTCAGACAACGATGGTGTATACGACGATAAAGATCAGTGCCCAGCAACGCCTGCAACTCACAAAGTTGACTCTGTTGGCTGTACTATCTATGAAAACGTTAAAAAGCAAGAAGATGTAGGTTCTATCCAGTTTGCTAACGATTCTGCAGTAGTGAAGAAAGAGTACTACAAAGACATCGAAAGACTGGCTAACTACCTGAACAAGAACCCAGAATTCACTGTTGAAATCGCGGGTCACGCTTCTAACGTAGGTAAACCAGAATACAACATGGTTCTGTCTGACAAGCGTGCTGACGCTGTTGCTAAGATCCTTGTTGAAAAATATGGCATCAGCCAAAGCCGCGTAACTTCTAACGGTTACGGTATCACTAAGCCATTAGTGGCTGGTGACTCTAAAGAAGCTCATGCAGCTAACCGCCGCATCGAAGCCATCGTGACAACTACTGAAAAACAACCTGTTCTGAAGTAATTGCACTGTTAAGAATAAAAAAGTCGCTGCTTGCAGCGACTTTTTGTTTTTAAGGCATCGACACTATCTAACCTGATGGCGCTAAGACTGATTAAGTGGCACTCACCACTATGTTCAGCAAGAAACGATGTAGTTTTACCATTTTTGTAATTTTTTTACATTGATGGTTGGAAAAGTTGGCAAAATCGCTTCTAATAGTCATCAGTTCATTTCTGAGTTTTGACCGCTATCTGAGAAGGATGTTTTTCATGGCAAATACATTAGAGCAACTCAAGTCATACACTACTATTGTGGCCGATACTGGCGATATTGAAGCAATTAAGCGCTATCAACCAGAAGACGCAACCACTAACCCATCACTCATTCTAAAAGCCGCTCAAATCCCTGAGTATAGCGCTCTAATCGACAATGCTATTGCATGGGCTAAATTACAAAGTGCTGATATTGAGCAACAGATTGATGATGCCAGCGATAAACTTGCAGTGAACATTGGCGTGGAAATTCTGAAACTGGTTCCAGGCCGAATTTCAACTGAAGTGGATGCCCGCTTATCCTTCGATAAAGAAAAATCCATTGCAAAAGCGCATAAGCTTGTTCGTCTATATCAAGAAGCAGGAATAGATAAATCTCGCATTTTGATCAAATTAGCCTCAACTTGGGAAGGCATTTGTGCCGCCAAAGAGTTAGAGCAAGAAGGCATCAACTGTAACTTAACCCTATTATTTAGCTTCGCTCAAGCACGTGCCTGTGCTGAAGCTGGCGTGTACTTAATTTCTCCATTCGTTGGCCGCATCCTCGACTGGTACAAAAAAGACACAGGTAAAGACTATGACGCAGTAAATGATCCTGGTGTCGTTTCTGTAACTGAAATTTACAACTACTACAAGCAGCATGGCTATAACACGGTAGTCATGGGGGCAAGTTTCCGTAATATCGGTGAAATCATCGAATTAGCGGGTTGTGACCGCCTGACTATTGGTCCTTCATTACTCGAAGAGCTAGCAAACTCTCAAGTCGCTATTCAACCTAAACTCATTCCTGCCAGCACTACAGTTGCTGCGGGTGAGCCTTTAACCGAAGCGCAATTCCGCTGGGACTTTAACCAAGATCCTATGGCCGTTGACAAGCTAGCAGAAGGCATCCGTAACTTCGCCATCGACCAAGGCAAACTCGAAGTCATGCTCAAGGCTAAACTGGCAAACTAAGTATCTTCGGAGACGATTCGATGACTATCTTGACCCAAAGCACAACATGGAAGGCATTAGCAGCCCATAGCCAGCAGATCCCGCATATGCGAGAACTCTTTGCAGGCGATCCTGCACGCTTTAGCAACATGTCGCTTTCTACTTGTGGCTTATTTTTAGATTATTCAAAAAATAGAGCAACACCTGAGACTCTCAACTTGCTGCTGACACTGGCGCAAGAAGCCAAGCTTGACGCTAAAATCAAGGCGATGTTTGCCGGTGATATCATTAACACCACCGAAAAACGTGCCGTTTTGCATACCGCACTACGCAGTACCGCGGACCAATCCATCATTGCCGAAGGTCAAGATATCGTTCCTGAAGTACAGCAAACGCTGAACAAGATGCAGCAGTTTGTCACTTCAGTCACCTCAGGACAGTGGAAAGGCTACACAGGCAAAGCCATTACCGATATTGTCAGTATCGGTATCGGTGGTTCATTCCTTGGCCCTAAAATTGTTTCCCAAGCCTTACGCCCATACTGGATAACAGGTCTCAATTGCCATTTTGTTGCAAACGTCGATGGCACCTCGATCAGTGAAAAACTCAAGCTGCTCGATCCTGAAACCACGCTTTTTATCATGTCGTCTAAGTCTTTTGGTACACAAGAGACGCTGACCAACACCTTAACGGCCAAAGCGTGGTTCTTAGCTAAAGGTGGTTCACAGTCCGATGTCGCGAAACACTTTGTTGCCGTGACCTCTAACGTGGCAAAAGCAACTGAGTTTGGTATTGATGCCGCTAATATCTTCCCTATGTGGGACTGGGTTGGAGGTCGCTATTCTCTGTGGTCTGCCATTGGTTTACCCATTGCTTTACTCATCGGCATGGATAACTTCCGCTCCCTATTAAAGGGTGCGCACCAAATGGATACCCATTTTGCCACTGCGCCTTTAGCGGAAAATATGCCCGTCATCATGGGACTATTCTCACTGTGGTATGGCAATTTCTTTAATGCTCAAAGCCATGTGGTATTGACCTACGATCATTATCTGCGCGGACTTCCTGCCTACTTCCAACAACTGGATATGGAAAGTAACGGTAAATCAGTCACGCTCAATGGTACTCATGTGGATTACAGCACGGGTCCTGTGATTTGGGGCGGCGAAGGCACAAACGGTCAACACGCTTACCATCAGTTGCTGCATCAAGGTACTGCATTAATTCCTGCTGATTTCATTATGCCGCTGCAAAGCCATAACCCTATCGGTGAACACCATGATCAGTTAGCCTCTAACTGCTTTGGACAAACTCAAGCACTCATGCAAGGCCGTACCTTAGATGAAGCGCTGGCTGAATTGAGCAAGAGCAACTTGAGTGATGAAGAAAAGTTACTTATCGCCAAACACAAAGTCATGCCGGGCAATAAGCCAAGCAACACTCTGTTAATGGATAAGCTGACTCCAGAAACCTTAGGCGCACTGATTGCGCTCTATGAGCACAGAACCTTTGTCCAAGGCGCCATTTGGGACATCAACTCCTTCGACCAATGGGGTGTTGAGCTTGGCAAAACCTTAGGTAACGACGTCCTCGCCCGTATAGGTGCAGATCAAGAAGCGACTGCGTTAGATGCTTCAAGCAATGGCTTAATCAATCTTTATCGACGGGGCAAAATCTGATCGAACAAAAAGCCAGCAATTGCTGGCTTTTTTATTGTATCTCATTAATAAAATAAACATTTCAAGAAGCAACCACCACTAAAGTGATAGTTAAGATCAATGACATATCATCCAAATTTCATTTCAAGTTAACACAAATGAAACATAATTCTTGCACCCTGTTTTGAAAATATGTTATTTAATCGCTGACAAAACATACAACAACAGGAGGTTACCATGGATCGTTTAGATTATGGTTGTGCGCTAGATGAAGTTGTAGAAAGACCCGACCGCTCGCGTGGTGCTAATAAAAAGCGTAAGTGGCGCGAAATCGAGGCGTTAAAGGACAAACATCGTTTACTCAAGGAACTGCAAGAGATTGATAACAACTTTGATTACGATATAGACACCATCCAGTTGTAACCTGCTGTTTTTTTATTGACAGGATATAGAGAAAAAGCGCTTATGGCGCTTTTTCTGTTTTTACCCTTCAGATGACTTACAACCCCTAATCGGACGCTTTTAAATAGGAACGTAAGTCATCAAAGGCTTGCTGCTCTCGGTCAAGGAATAGCGGATCATCAATTAACGATGCTTGGCATTGTTGTTCAATCTCCTTCCAATCTTGCTCGGTTAAAGACTTCGCAAGTAAGGGGAAAATCTCCCGCTCTTCCATCTGCATATGTTTTTCTTGTAAGTCAACATATTCGGCAAAATCGGCAATCAGTTTATCCCTTGCGACAACAATGTCACTTAATATCAGGTTTAAAGTATTCATTAATGCCGATGAAGCCGCAGTCACAACTTGGTGCTCGGCACTTAGCTTGTCGATGTCATCATTCGCCTTATGTGCCAAATAATAAGCATAAATAATATCTTCAACGGGGTGATGGCTACGCTCAGCATATCCTTGCATATACTCAACGATGTCTCTCACAACAATAAAATTAATCGCCTCGCCTTCAACTAATTTCATCTGTTTATTTTTCAAGACATTCAATAGCACTGCTATATGTTTATGATCATGCATGAGTCTTTTGAGCATATCGCCTCCTGAACTTAGGACTGACTATTGATACTAGTCAAGTCGTTTATCAATATCCAATATAACAGGCGAGTTCCTGTGCACTTTATGACCATGATCAAGTAATTAACATTACGATCTGTAAAAAGTGTCCTAGATTAATACGACAACGTTAAGAATAAGATATTAATATCAGTGAGTGGCCTTAATGAGACCAGCCCACTGATTTACGCTTTATTTGCTCACAGAATGAAGCTGATGCTGTAAAGCTTTAAATTTCTCAATTGCCTTTGTGCCATCGGTAGATTCAGCATTGGTTTTAGACAACTCGGGATACTGCTTCACTAAACTTTGCTCAAGAGCTAAGGCTTCCTGTATTTGCTTCGAGTCTATTAACGCCTGCAAACGTGTTAACGACGCCATCAACACATCTTTATCACGCAGCGCAGCTGCGGCTACATCACTTTGAGGCAATGCACGCGCCCTTTGCGATAATGCTTGAGACTCTGCTTGCTGATTTTCCGGGGCTGACATCTTAGCTTCGGCCCTCATCGCTTCCCTTTGCCTACTTTGTGTTGCGGCATCTTCCATTCTCGCTTGACGCGCCATTTCGGCTTGCTGATCAGCGTGATCTAACGGTGCTTGAGCGGGCATGGGCGCCCCCATAGTCAACGCTGCTGGAGCGGCTAACTCCTCCTCAAAATAGCCTCTATTCAGTACGATTAAACCCACAACCAGCACTAAAGAAGCTGCGCTCGATAACGCCCATGGGAAACGGCGCCACACAGGCGTAGCAGCAGGCTTTAGCTGGCTCACATTCATTTCAGCCAAATGAGCTTGTGATAGGCGCAAAATATCTTGGTCGAGCCGCTCTGGTGGCATTTCCAGTGCTTGCTTGTGATACCAAGCAGAGACTTCCTGACGTAGTGCCTCTTCTTCCGATGACAGAGTGGAATTACTCATGACCAACCTCCTGCCATTTAGCATTGACACAATCTTTTAAGCTTTGATACGCGTAGCGAATACGGCTCTTGGTCGCTTCGAGTGTCACCCCCGCAATATCGCTGATCACCGCTGCGGTAAAGCCCATTTCGATATTGAGAATAAAGGCCTCTTTCTGCACTTGGGGTAACAGGGCAATACAGGTCTTCAGTAACAGGCTCTTTTGCGTTTCCTGCCAATGTACATCGGGTTGTTCCTGCTCCGCTCCCACAAAGGTATCTAGCCCTTCCTCATTATCATGGCTAACTAAGTCGACGGGTTTGACAGCTCTGACGTGGTCAATCAACAGATTATGGGCAATCCGATAGAGCCAAGTATTAAACTTAGCACTCGGCTCATAATTGGCGGCGGCACGGATCACTCGTCCCCAGGTTTCTTGATATAAATCTTCGGCTAACTGTTTGTCACCGAGTTGGCGCACAAAGTAACGGTACAAGGCGCCTTTGTGTTTGAGATAAAGCTGCTCAAACGCTTTGCCATCGCCTTTGGCATAGCGTTGCATTAACTGTTCATCGGTATGCTCATGGGCATGCATTTGCGGTATCGCCAGGGCCATGGCAGCTCCCTAATGGTTAACTAACTGAAACATAATAATTTGGCTCATTGTTGATGCGGTTTATCCTCGGGCGGGAAAGGTTTATCTCCGACATCAAAGGATTTTTTGATTGCTACTCGCTGTGTTTGTGCAAGTGCCGCAGCAGTATCGACAAGTTGCATAAACTCATGTCGGTAGCCGCTGGTATCTTCCCCCAGCGCAGAACGTGTGAGCGCACTAAGCTTATTATAATCAAATTGATGCAAATAGTGGCTTTGATTCAGCAACTGTCCTAATCCTGCCACTGCAGCGGCAAAACGAAAATCATCACTCGCCTGCGCTAATGAGTTTACCCTTTGGTGGGCACGGATTGGATAACTCAGTAACTGGCTCTGAGTCGCATCCGGTAGCTGATAACGTAATTTAAGATAGGCGATTTCGTCGCGGCTATATTTTTCATTGCCAGTCTTGGAATTATAGCCATAGCGAAGTTTATCATTAGCCAAATTACCCGCATCAACATAGCGAAGCTCGTAAAGCGCCGTGACGGTATGCCCTGCGCCTATTTCGCCCGCATCCACCTTATCATTATTAAAATCCTCCCGCGCGAGGGCACGGTTCTCATAACCAATCAGACGATACTCGGCCACAAGGGCGGGATTAAACTCGACCTGCACTTTCACCTCTTTGGCTATGGTGAGTAAAGTTGCACTTAACTGTTCCACCAGCACTTTTCTCGCCTCATTGAGGGAATCGATATAGGCATATTGTCCATTGCCTTTATCGGCTAATTGCTCCATCAGATGGTCATTGTAGTCACCCATACCAAAGCCGAGCGTCGTTAGCCCAATGCCCAGTTGCTTCTGCGTGCTAACCAAATCGATTAATTCATCGAGGTTGGTCGTGCCGACATTAAAGTCGCCGTCGGTCGCAAGTATCACTCGATTAATGCCGCCTTCAACAAAGTGCTTTTTCGCAAGCTGATAGGCAAGCTGAATCCCCTGTGCCCCATTGGTAGAACCACCCGCACTGAGCTGCTCTAACGCATAGTTAAGGGTTTGACTGTCGTTACCCGCCGCGCCATCTAACACAACTCCAGCGGCGCCAGCGTAGACGACAATCGATACCTTATCCTGAGCATCCAGTTGCTGAGTCAGCATTTTCAAGGCAGTTTGCAGCAGAGGTAATTTATCGGGCGATGCCATCGACCCTGACACATCCAGCAGAAACACTAAGTTACTGGCGCCGAGTTCGGCTTTACTCTGCTCATATCCCTTCAAACCGATGCGAAGTAACATCATGTCATCGTTATAGGGCGATGGTGCAAGCTCAGTCGTAACACTAAAGGGCGCCTCATTTTTACCCGGCAGTGGATAATCATAGGAAAAATAATTCAGCATTTCTTCAACCCGCAGAGTGTCCTTCTGTGGTAAACGCCCTTCCTTCAACATTCGTCTTAAGGTCGTGTAACTACCAGTATCGACATCGATAGCAAAGGTGGAAACCGGGATTTCCCCCGCAACCATGATGCCGTTTTGCACTTGTTTCTCAAATCGATTGCGCTCAGGTGGCACTGACCCAGACCAATCGCCGTTTAACGCGGGCGCCGCACTGATACTGGCCGCAGGTTGAGCGATATACGATCGCCCCTCAGCATTCATTGTTTGCAGCCTAGCTAACGAGGCTTGCTCCTGTATGGCGATTGCAGCATCCAATTGCCGATTGGCCTGACGCTTGGCACTTTCCTTAAGCTCTGCGCTTTGCTTAAGTTCAGCACTTTGCTTTAGCGCTGCTTGTTGCTCCGCGGCAATTTTTGCTTGAACTGCTAATTCAGTAGGGTTTTGCTGCTTCGCGGATTTATCACTGCAAGCACTCAAGCCTAATAGTACAGCGACTGTTAATCCCGAAACAACAAAGCTTAAATGCGTTTTATGGCGAAAGACTGAAGATGGATATCTCATGATAGTGACCTAGTGATTGTGACCCCAATGGTTGATATCCCTATAAACGCAGCCTAAGCACAAAAGGGTTATTTGATAAGAGAAATCGCCACACTCACTTTGCCAAGCATACTATTTATTAAAAACAAAGACATTTAAGCGTCTTTTGCAACCATGATCACACAAGAACATTCTTCTGGACTCTAGAATAGAGCCTTGTAATAAGCCGCGTTTATGGACCCACTCGTGTCACACTCTGCTCATTTGTTTTCATTAAGAATTGCCCACGCCCTTAGCGAAGCGTGCGTAAAAGATAAATATTCGTTTAAACGTTTTGGACAAGATCTCATGGCGGGTCTGACCGTAGGGATCATTGCGATACCACTGGCAATGGCACTGGCGATAGCCAGCGGTGTCGCCCCACAATATGGCTTATACACCGCCATTGTCGGTGGTTTTATTATTGCCATGACAGGAGGCTCCCGTTATAGCGTCTCGGGACCAACGGCCGCCTTCGTCGTCTTACTCTATCCCATCGCCCAACAATTTGGGTTGGCGGGACTGCTGATCGCTACCGTCATGTCTGGCATGATGCTGGTTGCCATGGCGATGTTAAGACTGGGTCGATTAATCCTATACATTCCTGAATCGGTCACCTTAGGCTTTACCGCAGGGATTGGGGTGGTGATAGCAACCTTGCAGCTAAAAGACTTCTTCGGTCTGCATATAGAGCACATGCCAGAGCAATATTTTGCCAAACTCATGGCACTAGGTCAGGCATTGCCTGCACTTCACCTACCAAGCTTATTAGTGGCTGCTGCTACCTTAGCCACTATGCTACTCTGGCCTAGATTAAAAATCCCAGTACCAGCCCACCTTCCGGCCATCGTTTTGGGCAGTATTCTCGCTTTAGTGTTAAATGCTATGGGCGCTGATATTGAGACCATAGGAACACGTTTCCATTACCAATTAAGCGACGGCAGTGTCGGCACAGGTATCCCCGCGGTTCTCCCCCACTTTGAATGGCCTTGGTTACAAACTGGCGCCAATGGTCAAACCTTTGAATTTAATCTGGCCACTTTTCAAGCCTTACTCCCCGCCGCCTTCGCGATTGCCATGTTAGGTGCCATAGAATCGCTGCTATGTGCCGTTGTGCTTGATGGTATGACAGGCAAGCGCCATAGCGCGAACAGCGAGCTTCTCGGCCAAGGGATAGGCAATATTATCGCCCCCTTCTTTGGCGGGATCCCAGCAACCGCGGCGATTGCCCGCAGTGCGGCAAACGTTAAAGCGGGTGCTCAGAGTCCGATCGCATCGATGATCCATGCCATAGTGGTCTTGGTTGGTTTAGTCGCGCTCGCAGGAGTACTTGCCTACTTACCTATGTCGGCCATGGCCGCATTATTACTGGTTGTAGCTTGGAATATGAGTGAAGCCCCAAAAGCAGTGCACTTACTGAAAACTGCGCCCACCAGCGATATATTGGTGTTTTTAAGCTGTTTTTCACTCACGGTGATATTCGATATGGTGATCGCCATCAGCGTGGGGATTATTTTAGCCGCGCTACTATTTATGAAAGAAATCGCGGAGATGACCAAGCTGTATGATATCAGTAGCAACAAGCGTTATATCGATCAGCCTCTGCCCGCCGACTGGGCCGTGCTCAAAATTAATGGCCCGCTATTTTTTGCCGCTGCCGATCGTATTTTTGCCGAAATAGCCAGCCTCACTCAAGATAAACAAGTGATTGTACTTTACTTAGATGGGGTATCGATTCTGGATGCAGGCGGTCTTGCAGCACTCAATAAACTGATTGAAAAATGTAAGCATAACCATACTAAGTTGATTATTGCCGATTTGCAGTTTCAGCCCATTCGCACCCTTGCAAGGGCTAAAGTGCAACCGATTGAAGGGATACTGAAGTTTTATCCTACCCTGCGGGAAGCCTTAGCCGAAGCGCCATCATTTGAGCATATCGTCGAATCTAATCCAGCAGCAACCCACTAATTGCAAATTGATATTTTATCCCCAACGCACAGTATCTACGTTGGGGTATAGGGTTTATTTAGGCCAATTCAACGAACACTTTATCCATCCTAAAGGCACTATTTTTACGCGCAAAAAACGCCAGAAATCGGGCTTTACATGGTATTATTCTGCGCCATGATGCTCCCAGCTCTTACAGGAGCCGCGAACATCGACTGTACCCAGACCTGAAACAAGGTCGAAATATAATTAAAATTAGTGAGTTAAGGAGTTATCATGCAAGCCCTTGTTGCTGTTGTTATGGGTTCTAAGAGTGATTGGCCCACAATGGAAGCCGCCGCTGAGATCATGGATAAACTGCAAGTGCCTTACCATGTTGAAGTTGTATCAGCCCATAGAACGCCAGATAAGCTGATGGAGTTTGCAGCCGGAGCCGCTGACCGTGGTTTTAAAATTATTATCGGTGGCGCGGGCGGTGCAGCTCATTTACCCGGTATGATTGCCTCAAAAACTCGCTTACCTGTATTAGGTGTACCAGTACAAAGCAAAGCGCTATCGGGCATGGATAGCTTACTGTCTATCGTGCAGATGCCAAAGGGTATCGCCGTAGGCACACTCGCCATCGGTACCGCTGGAGCCTTTAACGCTGGTCTACTCGCCTGCCAAATCTTAGCCAATAACGATGCAGATCTTGCCGCACGTTTAGAAGCCTTTAGAGAAGAACAAACCCGCGCAGTACTGGACAATCCCGATCCGAGGGAAGCCTAATGACCCAAGAAAATGCAAAATCAAAGGTTTGGGTGTTAGGGAATGGTCAACTCGGCGCTATGCTGACCCACGCAGGCGAGCCACTGGCTATTGATGTTCGCGCCGTCGATATCATGACGCCAACCGATGAAATCCTGCCGCTGGCGCCTCAGGATATTATCACCGCCGAACGCGAGCAGTGGCCCGAATCAGCCTTAAGCTTACAACTCAGTAGCCATCCGCATTTTGTTAACGGCCCAGTATTTAGCCGTTTGGCCGACCGTTACTGCCAAAAAAGCTTACTCGATCAGCTCCAAGTCCCAACGGCACCTTGGACACTTGTCGATGATAAGACCAACGTCGAAAACTTGTATCAAGCCTTTGGCCCACGCGTGTTGATGAAACGTCGCACGGGCGGTTACGACGGTAAGGGCCAACATTGGCTCAAACAAGCTGAAGCGGGTGACATCCCCCAAGATTGGCGCAACTTAGCCATTGCCGAACAAGCAATCAACTTCGATGAAGAAGTCTCCTTAGTCGGCGTGCGTACCCGTGAAGGTCAATGCGTGTTTTATCCATTAACACTCAACCTGCACCAAGATGGCATTTTGATGGCCTCAATTTCGCCACTGACTCGTCTGAATCACCTGCAAGCGCAAGCGGAAGGCATGCTGAGCGCTATTATGCATGAGCTGGAATATGTCGGCGTAATGGCGATGGAATGTTTCCGAGTTGGCGATAAGCTGCTGGTTAACGAGTTAGCGCCGCGGGTACACAACTCAGGCCATTGGACCCAAGCGGGTACCCATATGGATCAATTCCAACTGCATTTAAGAGCTTTGTGTGGGATTGCGATTCCGCAGCCACAGGTTAACTTTCAATGCGTGATGGTCAATCTGATCGGTATTGATAACGATCCTCGCTGGTTAAGCTTGCCTAATGCTGAGCTCTATTGGTACAACAAAGAGGTTCGCCCAGGCCGTAAAGTCGGGCACTTAAATCTTTCAGTGCCTAATACTAGCGTGTTAACAGATAGTATTGGCGCGTTGCAAACTTGGATGCCAAGCCAATACCAAGCGCCCCTTGCGTGGATTTTAGCCGAGTTTGCTAAAGCCTAACCGAGCAGCGCAACTCACTGATAAGGGAATATATTTATTCCTTTATCAGTGAATTTATCAACTTCGTTATATACTTATTCTTACTCAGCGTGAATGAGTTAGTGATGTGGCGATTCAATCAGACTAACCGGAGCACGAATAAAGGAACTGCCGAGTGAAATTAAGGGATAATTTTAAACGTAAAACCATTGACCGCTTAGACTATCGCTATCACCTCTTATTGTTGATTGTACCGATAGTGCTTTTCGTTTTATTGTTCGTTTTTAATGCTCCGACAGAAGGCTGGACTATTCTACCTCTGCTGTTTGTGTGCCTTATCTATGTCATTGCCTACAGCTTAATCTACTATCTCCACCAAGGGCGTTTAACTCGCCTATGGCAACATCTAGAGCAAGTCGTGAACATTAACGATGCCATTTACGAACTTGCCCACCTGTCGAGTCAGTATAAAAATGAACATGCATTTCTCGATGCCCTGTTGAATAAAGCCGTCTGTATTATTAACGGTGCAGAAATGGGCAGCATTATCAAAGTCAATGAAGATAACCATAGACTGCATTTCGAGTCAGTAGTTGGACTCGATCTTAACAAGCTAAAACAATTGAATTTCTCCCTTGAACAATCCTTCGAGTATCGACTCACCAAGGGTAAATGTGACCGTGTAGTCGTTGTGGATGATATGAAAAATATCAATGCCGCAAGCACGCTAACAGATGAACAGCAACAGGTGCTGCTTACAGCAGCCAAGCAACCGATACGCTCCACACTCTCAAGCCCAATACGGATTGATGGCAAACTTTACGGTATGCTGAATCTCGATAGCAGTAGTGTTGGCGCCTTTAACGACTACGACCGTAATTTGGTCTCTATTCTTACCCACGAGGCCAGCAACGCCATTGCCCTGTATCAAAAGTCATTACAAATCACTAAACTCGCCAACTTCGACAACTTAACCGGACTCTATAACCGTAAAAACTTCGAAGATGCCCTGCAACATTGGCAACCTAAGGCTCAATTAGGCAGCTTTTTAGTGATCATTGATATGGATAATCTCAAAATTATCAATGATCAACAGGGACATCAGGTCGGCGATGTGGCAATAAAAGAAGTCGCTAAAACAATCCTAGGTTTCTGGAAACACAAAGGCATTATCTCTCGGTTTGGTGGCGATGAGTTTGTCGCCCTATGCCATGGCCCGCTTGAATTACTCGAAAACGATCTGGATGCCATGCGCCTTAAGTTACATCATGAGTCGCCGCTAAATCTCAATTTTAGTGTAGGCATCGCCCCTTACGATAATGATTGGGCTAAGTCTTTTAAACAGGCTGATAATGCAATGTATGAGCAAAAGCGCGGTAAAAAACAGGCCGTTAATGCACTCGAAGCCATAGCGGCTAATAATCAGCTGCCGCAATAAACATTCGGCAACAGCTTATAGTCAATAAGCTCCTCGTACATGGGCGCAAGGTTAATCAAAAAATAGTCGCCATAACCAAGAAGAATCTAAATCCTCCTTGCAGGTTTTATACTGAGCCGCATAACGTTTGGCTCTATCATCCACCTTAGCTGCAACCTTGACTAACCAAGCCTTAGACTTATAAGAGCCTCGACGATAACCTCCCCAACCTTCGTGGTAATTGAGGTACTGCGCCTTCGCATCCCATTTAGAAATTCCATTGATTTTATTGGTCTTGTAAATAAACCAGCCCATAAAATCCATGGCATCATCAAAATTACTGCGCGAAGACCAACTATTACCAGTCTCGCGAACATAGTCATCCCACGTCATGGATTTGGCTTGCGCATAACCATAGGCATCACTGGCTCGGCCAATGGGAATAAAGCCTAAAAAGTACTGCATAGGCGGCGCCGCATTATGTTTAAACGAGCTTTCTTGATACATCATTGCCAGAGGCACATGCACGGGTACGCCCCATTTATCGCGGGTATCCTTAGCGGCCTCGTACCATGAACGATGTTCTTGAAAAATATCGCAAAGGTTGTCAGGAGATTTTGGCGGAGAAGTGGCGCAACCAGACAGAAAACCTATGGATGCACATAACAGAGTTGTCGAAAGCCATTTCATTAAGCGCTTGTTCTCCAAAGAAGTAAAACTTGCCCATCATCGCACAGTGATAGAATGAGGCAAAGCACCAATCCTGTTTTTGGCGCTAAGATCACCTTCGCGCCTATTTCCAGGTCATACTCATTAACAGAAATGACAATCCATTGTTAAAACGAACTATTTTGTTTCAGGACTTAAATCAAACTGGCATTCATGATTTTCTTGTTGCCACACACCAGGCTCCCAATAGTTGGTATCTTTACCCATGTAGCGTTTATCCGTGTGGAATAATGCCCCTATGTGGTAACGCTGGTGCCCTTCGACCACTAACGTAAAGGTTTTTGGCGTTCGCGCGCTAAGGGACACCCCAAGGGATGGAGCATCAATTAACTCGGCAACGGTAAACTCATATTCCCCAGGTGCTAATTGATAATTAGGCTTTGAGACCACAGGCTTACCATCTAGATGAGTCACCACCACTCGATACCAATGGGTACTAGCATCGGGTTGTAAATAGCCCGATACCGTACCACAACTTAAATCATCTTCAGGGGATGAAGCGCAACCTGAGAGTAACGCAGTAGACCCAAGCAAACTGGCAGCGAGAATAAATGTCCGCATCTTCACACCTTGACTCATTAGGCTGGCGCGCCGAAATAGTCAGTCAGATAATCATCAAAGGATACCGCACTTTGCGCCGCTTCGATGTCCGCTTGCTTGTTAAGCGATGCTTGTGCCTCAGCTTGATAATCGCTGACAACCTCAGCTGATAAGGGGTAATCCATAAAATATTGATGATATTGCTGTGCCAATGACATCACCCACTGCCCATGATCTTGCCCCTTGGTTACCAATTGCTGAAGCACTTGGCCCGACAAGGTTTTTTGTGGGTCATTTACAGCTTCACGCCAATGGGCTAAGGCCACTTGGTAATCGTGTTTATCACCATCGAGTAACTTAGCCAATGAGTCCAAATGCTCAAAGAGATCCAAGAGCCACGTCTGCAATGGCCGCGTACCCGAATCGGTCATCAGTTCAAGCCCTGGTTTACGGCCTTCAAGCACAACTGACTTTAAGTTAGCACTTAAACGAGCTTCCTCTGCCGCATCTGATTTAGGAGAATCTGTTAATAAACAATAGAGTAAGAACAAGTCGAGGAAACGCACTTGGCTAGCCTCAATCCCAATCGGGCTAAAAGGGTTCACATCTAATGCACGTACCTCAATATATTCCACCCCTGCGCGGGCAAGGGCTTCAGAGGGTTTCTCACCACTTTTTGTCACCCGTTTAGCGCGGATAGGCGAGTAAAATTCGTTTTCAATTTGCAGCACATTAGCATTGAGTTGACGATATTCACCATCCACCTTGACGCCAATATTGGCAAAATTTGCCGATGGCATCTTAATTGCCGCTTTAATCCCCGCCAAATACTCAGGCAGAGAATTATAACTAATATTGAGATCTTCTTGCTCTTTATTGGTATAGCCCAAATCGCTCATCCGTAGCGACGTTGCATAGGGTAAATACAGTGTGCCGCGTCCCGACTTTTCAAAACGTAAATCGGTCTTTTGACCCTTGATAAATGAGCTACACAACGCTGGAGAGGCGCCAAACAAATAAGGCAACACCCAGACCAAACGGCGATAATTGCGGATAAGTCCAAAGTAAGACTCGGAGATAAAATCCTCAAAGCTCAAGCCTTTATCGCTCAGTTCATAGAGGCGTTGCCACAATTCCCGCGATACCGAGAAGTTAAAATGCACCCCAGAAATAATCTGCATCAAAGCGCCGTAACGATAAGTTAAGCCCTTACGATACAAGGTTTTCATCTTACCCGTGTTCGACGTACCGTACCGAGCAATGGGGATATTCGCCTCATCTTTTACATAGCAGGGCATGCTCACGGGCCAAAGACGCTGACCATGCAAATGCCGCACACTATAGGCATGGGTCTGGGTCAAGCCTTGCAATAGCGGCTCAACCTGATTATTCACCGGAGTAATAAATTCAAGCAGTGCTTCACTGTAGTCAGTTGTAATACGCGAGTGAGTCAAGGCCGACCCTAACTCGATGGGGTGACCATCTAGCGCAAGGTAGCCAGATTCATCAATACGTAGCGCCTCACGCTCAATTCCACGTTGCATGCCAAGGAGTGCGGCACGCCCTTGAGCGTCCGAGAAATGTTGTACTAATTCATTGAATGGCTTCAATTTGCGCTTCTCTGATTGGTGGTTCGCTATCGCGACAAGGTTAACAGTCAGACCTTTATTTTGAGGCTTATCTTTCAAAATACGCCTCAAAATAAATCTAAACCTGTCCATGGGGCAAGCCAAATTACATTCTTCTGCGATTAAACGCAGACGGTGACAGCTAATGCTGTCACCGCCATACACTTTAACGCTTTAGACAACAGCCACTTTGTGCTGCACGATTAACTTGTCTGCAATTTATACCCAAACAACCTAAAGAGGTTGAAACTCGTATCTTTGGGTTTGTTAGGTATATATAAGGCCAAAAAGCTAATTTACAATACTAAAGTTTCAATTGGATAGCCTAAAGTTGCCAAATCCGCTTCAATTTTAGCCTTGTCACCCACAACCAAGATGATCATTTGTGAGATATCTAGCTCGGAAGCCGCGAGGGCATTGAGTTCATCTTTTGTTACAGTATTTATAATTTTGTCCTGCTCGGTAGTAAAATCTTGGCTTAATTGATAACGCTGAATCATCCGCATAAAACCCGCCTTCTGATAAGGCGTCTCATAATCCAACGCCTGCCCTTGGGAAACCGAGTTTCGCATAAAGGTCAGCTCCGCATCAGTCATCCCTTGCTGCTGATAAGCTTTGATTTCTTTAATAAACTCATTTAAGGCTTTAGCAGTTACATCAGTACGCACATCGCTAGAGGCGATAAACTCCCCCGCTTCACCCGCTCCCGAGAAGCTTGTACGCGCGCCATAGGTATAGCCCTTATTCTCACGTAGGTTAAGGTTAATACGACTATTAAAAGCCCCCCCTAGAGGGTAGTTCATTAGATACGATTTAAAATAATTGCCTGTTGCATCATAGGGTAAGGCGCGTTTCGCAATATTGATCACCGACTGGGCAGCGCCGGGTTTATCAATCACATAAATAGTGCCCCCTTTAAGTGCAGGGAATGATTTTAGTGGCGGCAATACACTGGCCTCACCTTGCCATTGACTTAATCCTGCAAGTTTTGGTAGCAATGCGCTTTCAGGCAGATTTGCCACAGTAATAATTTTGGCATTAGCACCACGATACTGCTCGGCGTAAAATGCCTTCACATCCGCAAGTGTCAGCGCGGCTACTGAATCTAACGTTCCCGCATCACTCACCCCAAGGGCGTTATTGTTACCATAGAGCAAGCTATACAGCGCAGCATTGGCCTGATAGCTAGGATCAGACTGCATATGTTGAATTTGCTGTAATTGTTGCTGCTTCACGCGAGTAAAATCGGCCTCATCGAAGGCTGGCATAAATAGCTTTTCTTCTAAGATGGCTAAGGTTTCATCCAAATGCTCGGTGAGTGCTGAAACTTTAATCGTGCTTTGATATTCCGAAGCACTAAAATCGACCGTACTACCTAACATCTCAAGCGCCTGTGACAATTGTTCACTGCTACGCTTTTGGGTCGATTCATTGAGCATTTCCGCAGTTAAGCTTGCCAGTCCCGCCTTTTCGACGGGGACGAGTCGATGACCACCGTTAAGATAAATCACCAACTCAACCGTTGGTGTCTCGGCGCTTTGAGTGCCCATAACTTCAATGCCATTGGCTAACTTACTGGTCCAGATTTGCGGCACTTTCAGCACAGGCGCAGCCCCCGTTGCGGGCATTTTTGAACGATCAAAGCTTGAAACCAATTTAGCGGTAGGTAATTCACCTTCAACCGCCGTTTGGGCGACCGGCAGCGTTTGGGCTGTGAAGTTATCGGGATGGGCAACTAAGGCCTTCATACCCTGTGGCACCACACTCATCACCACCATAGGTTTGTCTTTGATGTATTTTTTAAATACGCGCATCACATCGTCTTTAGTGACATTAGCGTAACGAGCAAGGTCAGAAGCTATTTTATTCGGCTCACCAAACAAGGTTTGATTTAGCGCCAAAGTCGATACTTTTCCTTTGACGCTTTGCAGACCAAATATGCTATCGGCCTCAAACTGGACTTTCACTTTTTGCAAGTCTTCGTCGGTCACGCCGCGCTGCTCGAACTCATTAATAGATGCTAAGATCCGCTGCTCAAGCTCAGCAAGCGTCGTCCCTTTTTGTGGATTAGCTAGGGCGTAAATCGACATCTGGCATGCCAACTCCTGACAGGGTTGGCTCACGCTGGCCTGCACTGCATAACCATCCTTCACCAGATTTTTATAGATTAATGAGGTTTTCCCCCCGCCTAAAATATTGGTTAATAAATCCAGCGCAGCCTCATCGGGATGACTGGCATACACGGTCGGAAACCCTATACGGATCAGCGGTAAATGTACGTTATCTTCCATCGAAATATAGCGGGTCTTATCAAGCGTAACTAAGGTCTTAGGTTCGGACTGAACCTCTGGGCCTCGGGGGATTTCGCCAAAGTATTTATTTACCCAAGCTAAAGCTTGCTGCTCATCAAAATCGCCACCAATCGTCAGCGTGGCATTATTAGGGCCGTACCAGCGCTGGAAAAAGTGCTTAACATCATCCACTGTGGCGCGGTTAAGATCCTCTGGCCAGCCAATAACAGGCCAGGAATATGGATGTCCAACTGGAAACATAGCTTGATTAAAACGCTCGCTCATTCGGCCATAGGGTTGATTATCAATCCGTTGAGCGCGCTCATTTTTTACCGTCTCGCGCTGCACTTCAAATTTCTCACTGGTCAGCGCTGGCAATAAAAAGCCCATACGGTCAGACTCAAGCCACAGCATTTTTTCGAGCTGATTGCTAGGGACAGTCTCAAAATAGTTGGTTCTATCAGTATTAGTGGAACCGTTAAGCATTCCACCCGCCTCGGTCACCACCTCAAAATGCTGCTCATCGGCAACATGCTCTGAGCCTTGGAACATCATATGTTCAAATAAGTGGGCGAATCCTGAGCGGCCGGCCAGCTCACGGGCTGAGCCGACATGATAAGTCACATCAACATGCACTAGAGGATCAGAGCGATCCTGATGCAAAATTACGGTAAGGCCATTAGCAAGCTGATATTTTTTATAGGGAATACCGACTTGTGAATCTGTGAGTTGCACATTTTCAATTAACCTTATACCTGTAGGTATTTGGGTTGAAGTTTCAGAGGCACAGCCTGCAAGTGCAGCGGAAATCGCAACCGCTAGTATCCATTTTTTCAAAGTATTCCCCTTATACATCAATGGGCTAAAAATTAGCTCAGCTCAAAACCTTTTATCCATAATCACTTAAGACGCTTAAATATCAGCAAAGTTCCAATTAATACAATGACTTCCTTTACTAAATCCCGCCCTTTAACCGAACAACTGCGTTAATAAATCAACCAAGCCAGTGTAATGTCACTGCAGCTACCATAAGATAACGAACTGTTTTACCAATAAAAATCATGCTCAACGCGGGTAACATGGGTAGCTTTAACCAACCCGCAAGTAAACATAATATATCCCCGATAATCGGTGCCCACGACAGTAATAAGGACCACACGCCATAACGCTCGATAAGTGTTAAGGCTTTGACATGTTTGCCTTCACTCAATGCCTCTGGGGACTTAGCAAACCGCCCTAAACGTCCAAGATAAAAACTTGTCATCGCCCCTAAGGTATTACCAATACTGGCTACAGCAACTAATACTAACCAAGCTTGCGGGGCTTTATTTAACAGGGCGACGAGCAAAACTTCAGATCCACCCGGTAACAAGGTGGCCGCCAAAAAAGCTCCCGAAAACATGACAATTAAGTCCGACATAAAAACTTACTCTATGAAATTAATAATTTTTTACATTAAATATTGGGTTACAACCTTGACGTTAAAACGATGTAAAAACCAACTGTTTCACAACAAACTCATTTATCACAATAAGTTATAAGAAAATCGGTTTGTTATAACCCTGTCACTGCCGATACAATGCCTTTAATGGCAGAAATTGTCCTGTACCTGACGCGCCGCTTGGTATAAGTTCATTTACTTCAAGTGGATACACATACTAGCATCTCAGGTCTATGGGCTTGTAATGATATATTTTTGGAAAACGCATGATCCTTCAAACTATTAGCCGCATCCCTTTTTGGCAAAAAGTCCTCACAGGCTTTATCTTAGGTGCGCTCGTTGGCGTGTTATTAGGCGAAAGCGCAACTGTGCTTAAACCGCTTGGCGATCTATTTATTAGCGCGATTAAGATGCTAGTTGCGCCACTGGTCTTCTGCGCTATCGTGGTAAGTATTACCTCGCTAGGCTCTCAAACCAATCTAAAACGCCTAAGCCTTAAGACCTTAGGCATGTTTATGCTAACAGGTACAATCGCCTCGTTAATCGGCTTAGCCGTTGGTTCGCTTATTGATATGGGCGGCACGATGCAGCTGGCCACCACTGAAGTCCGTGAGCGCAATATACCCGGGTTTGCGCAGGTGCTACTCGATATGATCCCTGTCAATCCATTTGCCTCACTGGCCGAAGGTAAAGTACTGCAAATTATTGTGTTTGCCGCTTTAGTCGGGATTGCCATCAACAAGGTTGGCGAGAAGGCTGAGCCGCTAAACCGCACGATTGAAGCGGGCGCCGAAGTCATGTTCCAACTAACCCGCATGGTGCTCAAACTCACTCCTATTGGTGTATTTGGTTTAATGGCTTGGGTGGTTGGTGAGTATGGTTTATCAACCTTACTGCCCTTAGGCAAATTTATTGCCGCAATCTACATTGCTGCCCTTGTACATATGATTTTTGTGTATGGTGGCTTTGTGAAATTAGCAGGATTAAGCCCGATACAATTTTTCCGTAAAGCATTGCCAGCTCAATTAGTTGCCTTCAGCACTTCGTCAAGCTTTGGCACGCTGCCCGCAAGTACTAGAGCGGTTGAAACAATGGGTGTTTCTAAGCGTTACAGTGCCTTTGTCATGCCTCTTGGGGCCACCATGAACATGGATGGCTGTGGTGGAATCTACCCTGCGATTGCCGCGATTTTTATCGCGCAGATTTACGGTATTCCACTCGATACCTTAGATTATGTGATGATCGCAGTGACCGCGACCGTAGCTTCTGTTGGCACCGCAGGTGTTCCAGGTAGTGCCATGGTAATGTTGACGGTAACCTTAGGTGTGATTGGTTTACCGCTCGAAGGTATCGCCTTTATTGCCTCAATCGATCGAATTATCGATATGATCCGAACCACGACAAACGTCACTGGCGATATGATGACAGCCGTCGTGATAGGTAAGTCAGAAAATGAACTAGATGTTGAACAGTTTAATGCTAAGGATACACAAGCATCACTAGCCTAACTAATACCTAGGATTGGATAACTGTATACAAAAAACCACCTTAACTAAGGTGGTTTTTTTCGCCCTTTTAAAAGCCATGCACGCTATTGCTCACCCTAAACCAACCCGCAATACTGTTGCGTTTAGCCAAGGTTTTAGTCACCTCATGGGGAAAACGCTCACTTAAGAAAATCACAAAGTGCCCCATTTTAGGCGCGATGCGCTCAATCTCGTTATCATCTTCATCAAAAATGACTAACTCACCACAATGTTCGGGTATCCAGTCAGGATTAAGGAAAAAAACTGTCGTTAAAATACGGTTTTGGCTACCTTTCAATGCATCCACATGCTTTTTATAGAAGGCACCAGGTTGGTACACCGCATAATGGCTTTCATAGTCAAACAAGCCCATAAATAAGCGACGATTGAGCCCTTCTTTTAATTGCATCATCAAATCTAAATAAAGCGAGTCAGGCTCATGCTGCTCGTCCAACCACTGAATCCGATCACGGCGAATATCGGGGTTAAGTTGTTGTTCTGCACCACGTCCGATGGAGGCCGCTTTTAGCTCATGTATTTCTGTCGCTTGCACTTTTTCCAATAAAACTTGGCTTATATGGGCAGGCACTAACTCGGGTAAAAAGATATAGCCTTTGTCTACCAAGGCGTCAGCGATCACATCCAGCACTGCTTCACTTAATTGCGAAACCATTAATGCTACATCCAATAATAAGAGGCTACGCTTTAGCTGTACTCAAGGGCTCAAAGGAAGGGGAAACTGAGCCTGATTTTCGAGGGGCGTCGATACGGGATAAAGAAGTTATCCCACAGTCAAATTTGGCGGGATTTTAGAGTAAAGATTATCGAAAAACAATAGCATAAAAAAAGCTTGATAGGTTGCCCTACCAAGCCTTTGGCCCTTTTACAATGACTCGTTTAGTCGACTAAACCACGACGTTTTAATAAGGCATCGGTCGTAGGTTTTTGACCAGTAAAGTGAATGTAATTCTGCATCAAATCTTCGCTGTTGCCTTTAGACAATACCGCTTCACGGAACTTATCGCCGTTTTCAGCTTTTAAGCCCCCATGTTGGCCCATATAGGCGAAGGCATCGGCGGCAAACACTTCTGTCCACAGGTAAGCGTAATAACCGGCTGAATAGCCACCCGAGAAGGCATGGCTAAAATAGCTCGACTTATAACGCGGTGGGATCGGCGCGAAATCGAGGCCGTGTTTGGCTAACACTTGATGCTCAAACTGTTCCACATCCTTAATTTGGGTGTCGGCACCAATCGAGTGCCATTCCATATCCAGTAATGCAGCCGCTAAATACTCAACGGTATCAAAACCTTGACCAAATTTATTCGAGGCTAAGATTTTATCGAGTAAGGCTTTAGGAATAGGTTCACCAGTTTGATAGTGCTTGGCGTAATTGGCAATGACTGCTGGGTCAATGTTCCAATCTTCGTTAACTTGAGACGGAAACTCCACAAAGTCGCGCGCCGTAGAGGTACCTGCCACACTCGGGTATTTCACCTTGGAGAATAAACCGTGCACCGCATGACCAAATTCATGGAACATAGTGGTCACTTCATCGAAGGTCATCAAGGTTGGGCCGTCAGCAGGTTTCGGGATATTCAGGGCGTTATACACAACCGGTTTAGTACCGAGTAGCCCGCTCTGAGTGACAAACTCATCCATCCAAGCGCCGCCGCCCTTGCCTTCACGGGCATAAGGGTCGAGATAGAACAGGCCAATTGAGCTGTTGTCTTTATCGAAAACCTCAAAGGCGAGCACATCGCTATGCCATACTGGTAAATCGGTGCGAGGTTTAATGCTAATGCCGTAGAGTTTGTTCATTGCGAAGAACAAACCATCCTTGAGCACTGAATTGAATTCAAAATAAGGTTTGATGCTGCTCTCGTCGAGGGCATACTTTTGTTGGCGCACTTTCTCGGCGTAATAAGCCCAATCCCAAGGTTGCAATTCAAAATTGCCGCCAGCTTTTTTGATTTCAGCTTGGATATCCGCCGCATCGGCCTTAGCGTGAGCCAACGCCTTAGGCGCCAAGTCATCTAAAATTTCATACACTGCGCTTGGCATTTTAGCCATTTGGTCGGCCACGGCATAGGCAGCCCAAGTATCAAAGCCGAGTAAATTGGCTTTCTTGGCGCGCAGCTGCGCCATCTTCACGATTAAAGGGCCATTGCTAGCAACGGCACGGTGGGCCGAGGTTTCCCAGACTTTTTGGCGCAGTTCACGATTATTTAAACTGGCTAAAATAGGCTGACGCGTCGTGTTCACTAAGGTAATCAAGTAACCCGTTTTACCCGCTGCTTGCGCTGCGGCCGCTAAGGTCGCGATTTCACTATCAGATAAACCGTCTAGCTGTGCCTTGTCGGTCACGACAATCACATCGTCTTTAAATGACTTTAAACTGTTTTGGGAAAACTCAGTCGCTAGGGTGGCCAACTCAGCGTTGAAATCACGCATTTGGGCTTTATCGGCATCGGATAATTTGGCCCCTGCACGCACAAACTGATCGTAATAAAACTCGACTAAGCGCTTATCTTCAGCATTTAACGTGTCACGTTGTTGATACACGGTTTCAACACGTGCAAATAAGCTTGGATCTAAATAAATGTTATCGCGATGAGCCGATAACTTAGGCGCTAAATCCGCCTCCGTTTTTTGAAAATTATCATCGGAGATCAAACCCGCGAGGTTAAAGAAGGTGCGTGACACTCGAGTCAACAACCCACCCGACGTTTCCATAGCTAAAATGGTATTCTCAAAGGTCGGCGCCTGTTTATTGCCAATAATGGCGGCGATTTCAGCCTCGTGCTCTTTTATCCCCTGCGCAAAGGCGGGGGCATAATCCGAGCTCTTGATCAAATTAAACTGCGGTGCTTGATCTTGTAATGGACTCTTGCTTAATAACACATTGGTCGCATCTATTTGAGCTGGTGTTGAAGCAGCTTTGGCTGCGACCGCATTAGTAGCTTCAGAATTTACAGCAGAATTTTCAGAACAGGCGCCCAATAACAACGCCGCGGTAACAGCGGTAAAAATAACAGACTTACGCATATTAACTCCCTTAAGTGTCACTGCCCTGTCTTTATATTTTTTAAGTGAAAGGTGCGAGTAACGGATTTTGGCTTCTCTTCCAACGAGTGCATCTTCAAGGCACTGTCGTCGACGCACAACCTTAGCAAGTTAACCGCCATTCAGCCAAGCTTTCGACCAACGTATTCAAGGCTAAATTGTATCGCTTTATGTGTGACGAACCTCAAATAACATCATCAAGCGAGCACCACTGCCATGCCCTGAAGAATCCCCTGATGATTTACAAATAAATCATCAAATTAGGGTGGAAGCGCATCTTGTTGCATGATCAAATGGTTTCGCCAAAAACTACACTTGGACAACAAGATGCGCGAAGCCAATATCCTACTACATTCTTTACACCAATACTGCCCAGAACTTCACCTAAAACGATTAAACAGCTTGATGCTGGCCTCTAAGGCGCTGATTGAATGTAAGACACTGACCTTGACTGAGTTAGGTCGAAATTTACCAACCACGGCCCGAACCAAGCACAACATCAAGCGCATTGATCGTTTGCTCGGCAACACGCATCTGCATCAAGAACGGTTAGCTGTCTACCAATGGCATGCCAGCCTCATCTGTTCTGGTAACCCTATGCCGATTGTGCTCGTCGATTGGTCAGACATCCGAGAGCATAAACGCATCATGGCTCTGCGCGCCTCAATAGCCTTCAACGGCCGCTCTATTACCCTGTATGAGAAGTCCTATCCCCTATCAGAACAATGCTCTAAGGCCTCCCACAACGGTTTTTTAGCGGACTTAGCCAAGATTTTACCTTTGCATGTTACCCCTCTCATCGTGACTGACGCGGGGTTCAAAGTGCCTTGGTACAAAGAGGTTGAGGCGCATGGTTGGTTTTGGCTAAGCCGTATTCGCGGTACAGTTCAATTTGCAGATATTGGCGCTGAAAATTGGCGTGCAGTTCGCAGTACACATGACTTGGCCAACGGTCAAGCGAAGAGCCTGGGTTGTAAGACCTTGACCAAAACTAACCCTATCAATTGCCATCTCACGCTTTATCGTAGCAAACCTAAGGGGCGTACAAATCAGCGTTCAACGAGGACTAATTGCCACCATCCATCGGCAAAAACGTACTCAACATCGGCGAAAGAGCCTTGGGTGTTAGCCAGCAATTTACCACCAGAATCTCGGAGCCCAAAGCAGCTGGTAAACCTGTACGCCAAACGTATGCAAATAGAGGAAACCTTTCGTGACCTCAAAAGCCCGGCATACGGCTTTGGCTTACGCCAAAGTCGTACCAACAGTCCAGAGCGATTCGACATCATCCTACTGATAGCGTTGATGGTTCAATGCCTGTTGTGGCTAGTTGGTTTACACGCACAGCAACAGGGCTGGGATAAGCATTTTCAGGCCAATACCATTGGGCATCGAACGGTACTCTCAACGATTCGCTTGGGATTGGAGGTACTCAGGCGGCCTGATTATCAAATCACGGAGAAAGAATTGCTGGCGGCCTGGGTATTATTCGCCAATCAGTTGCTCAAATATGGCTATGCTATGGCTGATTTATGAGGGGATCCTTCAGTGCCATGCCCACATTACATCTGAATAATAAAAATCATAAACAACATGATAAATATAAAAATAATTTAATTTAAAAATAATAAGTTACCTAAGAACAATTATAAAAACGCTAAAGGTTAACGCAATAATGATATAAAAACCGGTTTAAAATCAAACCATTTTAATAACAAATATTAATTATCTTTAACAAACAACCAATCCAAGTGTTTATCCAACAGACAAACAAAAATCACGTCATATATCGACTGTAATTTAACCAATCAAATTCATTGTCACAATTTAATACAGCCTTTATCCAATTAATGTCACATTCAGATCATCAAATGTCTTTATAATCCTGTTCGTTAACTTAATGCTTCTGTAACTAATCGTTTTCAGAACAGTTTTCAGAATATGAGTTAACTGGATGATGGGTATGCTCAAAAATAGAGCATGTATTAGGGTCACATAAATATAAATAGAGAAAACTATGTTAAATAAAAAACTACTCGCAGTGATGATCACTGCCGCCCTTGGTGTAAGCGCCTGTGGCTCAGATGATGAGCCAATTGTTCAAGCGGATTTACGTGTATTAGAAACCACCGATCTGCACACGAATATCATGGATTTCAACTACTACAACGGCAAAGTCGATCCAACAATTGGCCTAGCGCGTACCGCAAGTTTAATTCATGCGGCTCGTCAGGAGTCCAAAAACAGTGTGCTCGTTGATAACGGTGACCTACTTCAAGGTAGTCCAATGGGCGACTATATGGCTAAAGTCGGTCTGCAAATGGGCGATGTTCACCCGGCTTATAAAGCGATGAACCTACTAGATTACGAAGTGGGAAATATCGGGAATCACGAATTTAACTATGGTTTAGATTTTTTAAATAAATCACTTCATGGTGCTAAATTTCCTTATATTAACGCCAACGTATATTGTGCTGATGAAAACGGTTGTTGGAATAATGTGAAAAAAGGTGAGCATTTATTCACCCCATATATCATTAAAGAAAAACAAATTATCGATAACGAAGGAAATAACCAAACCATTAAGATTGGTTATATTGGTTTTGTGCCGCCACAAATCTTATTGTGGGATAAACAAAATCTTACTGGCAAAGTTAAGGTTGAAGATATCGTCGAGACAGCAAAGAAATATGTGCCTGAAATGAAGGCGAAAGGCGCTGATTTGATTATCGCGATCCCCCACTCTGGTATCGGTTCAACAGAGAATCCTGGCGATCCAATGGCGGAAAACGCTACCTACGCGTTAACGAATGTAAAAGATATTAATGCCATTATGTTTGGTCACAGCCACTCCATCTTCCCCGATGCCAAATATGCCGACCTACCTAATACAGATGTGACTAAGGGTCTATTAAACGGCGTCCCAGCCGTCATGCCTGGACGTTGGGGTGATAACTTAGGTGTGGTTGACTTTAAACTAGAGCGTAAAGACGGTAAATGGGTGGTACTTAGTGCAACGACTAAGGCTCGTCCTATCTATGATGGCACAACTAAAACGCCATTAGTGGAAGCAGACGCTGCCATTCATGATGCAGTCGCCGCCGAGCACCAAGGCACACTTGCCTTCGTGGATGAGCCAATTGGGGTTGCTGCCGCCGATATGTATAGCTTCTTGACCTTAGTGCAGGACGATCCAACGGTGCAAATCGTTTCCGATGCACAAATAGCCAACGTAAAAGCCAAACTCCCAGAGGCGTTAAAAGATCTGCCTGTATTATCGGCCTCTGCGCCATTCAAAGCCGGCGGACGCCATGGCACAACCAGCGATGCAGACCAATACGTGCAAGTGGATAAAGGCGCATTGACCTTTAAAAATGCTGCCGATCTTTATCTCTACCCTAATACCATGGTGGCGGTAAAGGCCACAGGTGCAGAGCTGAAAGACTGGCTGGAATGTTCCGCTAACCAGTTTAAGCAAATCGACCCAAGTAAAACAACGCCACAGGAGTTAATCAACTGGGACGGTCATCCAACCTACAACTTCGACGTACTCGATGGTTTAACTTATAAAATTGATGTCACTCAACCAAGTAAGTTCGACCGTGACTGCGCTGTTGTCAACGCCAATGCTAACCGTATCGTCGATTTAAGCTATACCGATGAAAATGGCAAAGTATTCACTGGCGAAGAATTTGCAGCCAAAGAATTTATCGTGGCCTCAAATAACTATCGCGCCTTTGGTGGTAAGTTCGCCGGTACAGGCAGTGACCATGTGGTTCTGGAACTGCCAGATACCAACCGTGAAGCCTTAGCGGCCTATATCACAGCGCAATCTAAGTACAATGAAACAACAGGCAAGTACGAAGGCATGGTAAACCCAAGTGCTGACTACAACTGGGATTTCAAAACCATCAACACGAATGTGACCCTTGATATTCGCTTCCAAACCCAAGATAGCGATAAAGCCGCAACCTTTATCGAAGCGAATAAACAACGCGAAATGACCAAACTGAGTAAAGATGAACTTGGTTTTGCCGTGTACCGCATCAACCTAAGCCAAGATAAAACAAAGTAATTTGCGTTACTTCCACTTAGATTAAGTTAAAGAGAAGTAGGTTTAACCTAGCTTCGTGCTTTGGATCAGAAAAGGCTCTTCGTGAGCCTTTTCTTTTAGTTTCATCCCTGCATGCTCTAAACCTTAACAAAATAAACTAAATGAGTTTATTCCTTTGCCATCTAAGGTTTTGTGTAATCCGCTATCTCACTTATCATTAATACTTGATATAAACGAAGAGAAAGCTTATGAAATCCCCTTCTATACTGTGTGCATCAACCCTATTGCTTGCCAGCCTACAACCCGCTTGTGCCGAAGTAATTCTACAGCTTCCAAGCGATGTCGAGCTGCTCACCGTAAATGGACAAAAGCCATTAAACACCTCACCTGTTACGCTAAGTAATGGATTGAACCAAATCGCTTTTCGCTACAATGCTCAATACCGTAAACAGGCAAATTCAGTACGCTATCAATCGGACGTGCTGATCATTCGCTTTAATCAAACAGACCAAGAATTACATCTCAAACTGCCCAATATAGATTCGGCTAAGGCTGCAAAGCAATTCGATGAGTTACCATTACTCATGCTTTTAGATAAGCATAATCAAGTGATTGCGTTCGACCAAGATAGATTAGTGAAAAACGGGTTACAGATAGGCCGAAACTTCGAGCAGGAAATCTTTCAGTATAATCAGGGACAACATCCCGCCTCGATAACGTTTACCACTCAGCAAAGCCTGCCTCAAGTATCAGCGACAACGAGTGCACCAACTCTGCCTGCCACCGCTTCTGCGACGTCCACTACAGTGACCACCACAGCAGTCGCATCCACAGCTGCAATAACACAAAGCACAGCGCCTGATTCACCAACTCAAGCCGAAATCAGCCATATGCTGGATTATTGGTATCAACTCGCCGATGACGTCACTAAAGCAAAGTTCAAAGCCAAAATTAATGGGCAATAAGCTTATTCGTTATACCATTCCGTATTAAAGCTCAGTCACCTTCGCCCATTCCCGAGAGCACATCTTTATCACGCGTTTTGTACAACTGATAAAGCTGTTCCATGCTTGGCTGCAGGCATCCACTATGTCCTCATATCCTTTAAAACAGCGATTGGCGAGATAATGTTGGCGCAGCCAACTCCATACCTGTTCGATAGGGTTTAGTTCTGGGGAATATGGCGGCAGTTTGAGGATCGACAGGTTAGGGATATCAGCAGCAATGTCATTGGTATGCCAACCCGCACCGTCCATTACCACGACTGCATGGCGGCCAGATTTGGTGCGTTTTGCAATTAGCTCCAGGTGCTGGTGCATGATGTCCTTATTGACGAATGGCGTGATGATGGCTTCCGTTTCTCCTGTTGCAGGACAGACAGCGCCGAAGAGGTGCGCATATTCAAACTGCTGCTGTTTTAACGCTCTTGGTCTACTACCTTTGGGGGCCCAAAGGCGTGTCGTTGTATTTTGCTGGCCGAATCTTGCTTCGTCCTGAAACCAAATATCAATCTGGTGGGGTTGTATATGAATGGGAGTGTGAAGGATCGTTTCCAGAGGAAACTTTTTTAAAAGCGTCCTGTAACCTCTGAGTTTGTTTTGGATGCCTAGAGCGGCTGGTTATCCAACAGAATCCCATGCTCTTGAGTAGCTTGTAGATGTGATTGGGATGGTACTCGACATTAAACTCACTCGAGATGTATTGCTGGATGTCTGCCCCAGTGAGTCTGCCGCCCTCATCTGATTGTGCTTTGAACTCAATGTATCTGGCGAGTCTCCTTTTTTGCTCATTTGACAATGACGGCTTCTTCCCAGGGCGTGGTTTATCTTCAAGTCCTGCCAGTCCTTGCTCAAGATAGCTGGAGACCCATAAGTTGACGCTAGATCTGGCCACCTTCAACTGGTTTGCCACCTGAGTGCGGTTATGGCATTGCAAAAATAGCGATACAGCGAGCAATCGCATGCGCTTATGCGGATTTTTTTCTCTTTTGGAGAGGCTAAGCAGACTTTCAGCAGTTTTAGATTTCATAATCCAATTTTAAGCTGTTGGGTTGCTTGCTATTAGATCAGACTTCAATGCGGAATGGTATAATCATCTAATAACATTTAGATGTTTTGAATATGTAGATGTTTTGAATATGGGATCGCTATGTTATACCAATTATATTAATTATGTGATCTAATTGGTCATCAGTTTTTAATCATACAAAATATGAATAATCCCCACATCGCAGCCTTAGTAAAATCGGAGAAAAGTGCACGCAAACGTATGCGCTATCTTGCCTTACTCCATTTCACTGAAGGTCATTCTCGTACCGCCATCGCAAGCATGCTTAAGGTCAGTAGAACCAGTGTCAATCGCTGGGTCACCGCCTATTTAACCCATGGGCTGACTGGCCTTGACAATGCGCCCAATCCGGGCCGTCCTGCGACACTGTCCATCACACAACAAGCTAAGCTTAAAGCGTTCGTACAGCACAGAAGTCTATCTGAACAAGGTGGCAGGTTGATGGCCAAGGATGTCGGCCTATTTATTCAGTCTGAATTTGGTGTGACGTTCAAGCAAGCAAATATCTACCGCTTGCTGCATCAACTTGGCTTCTCATGGATTACCACTCGCTCTCGCCACCCGAAACAATCTGAGGCTATACAAGAGGCTTTTAAAAAACTTCCGGATGGCAACGATCCTTAACACACCTGGGCACGTTGCACTCGATCGCATTGACGTTTGGTTTCAAGATGAAGCCCGCTTTGGCCAACAGAATACCACCACCCGTATTTGGGCTGAGAAAGGGACCCGTCCACGGGCCGTCAAGCAGCAACAATTTGAATCAGCGTATCTATATGGCGCCGTGTGTCCGGCAACGGGGGCGACACAAGCGATTATTGCCCCGCATGCCAATAGCGAATATATGAACGAGCATTTAAAACTGATTTCAGCCGCCACCGCATTTGGGCGCCATGCGCTGGTCATCATGGACGGCGCAGGCTGGCATCAACAGGATTTGGCCGATGACTTTGATAATCTGACGCTTCTCAAGTTGCCACCTTATTCACCGGAGTTGAATCCAATAGAGCAGGTATGGCAATGGCTGCGTCAAAATGTGTTGGCCAATCGTTGTTTTAGTGGTTATGACGATATTGTCGAACAGTGCTCTATCGCATGGAATACCTTCATTGAGAAGAAAGCAAGAGTGATAGAATTGTGTACTAGACCATGGACAATTTTGACCAGTTAGTTAATGGAATTGGTATTACAACAAACAGGCAGTTTGAAATTTCAAAAACAAAAAAGCCAGCTTGTTCAGCTGGCTTCATTGTTTAATTAGGCGCTTGGCGATGACCTACTCTCACATGGGGAGACCCCACACTACCATCGGCGCGATTGCGTTTCACTTCTGAGTTCGGGATGGGATCAGGTGGGACCACAATGCTATTGTCACCAAGCAAATTTGGTATCTACTCCCCATCTTATGTGGGCAGTAAATGAATTTGGAAAGCTGTATTGAGTACCACTTCTTAAGTGTTGCTATTCGTCTAAGTGCTACTTAGCAAAACCCATCTGGGTTGTATGGTTAAGCCTCTCGAGTCATTAGTATCAGTTAGCTCAACGCCTCACAACGCTTACACACCTGACCTATCAACGTCCTAGTCTCGAACGGCTCTTTAGTGGACTTATAGTCCAAGGGATGACTCATCTTGGGGCTCGCTTCCCGCTTAGATGCTTTCAGCGGTTATCGATTCCGAACATAGCTACCGGGCAATGCCATTGGCATGACAACCCGAACACCAGCGGTTCGTTCACTCCGGTCCTCTCGTACTAGGAGCAACTCCCCTCAATCATCCAACGCCCACGGCAGATAGGGACCGAACTGTCTCACGACGTTCTGAACCCAGCTCGCGTACCACTTTAAATGGCGAACAGCCATACCCTTGGGACCGACTTCAGCCCCAGGATGTGATGAGCCGACATCGAGGTGCCAAACACCGCCGTCGATATGAACTCTTGGGCGGTATCAGCCTGTTATCCCCGGAGTACCTTTTATCCGTTGAGCGATGGCCCTTCCATTCAGAACCACCGGATCACTATGACCTACTTTCGTACCTGCTCGACGTGTCTGTCTCGCAGTTAAGCTGGCTTATGCCATTGCACTAACCGTACGATGTCCGACCGTACTTAGCCAACCTTCGTGCTCCTCCGTTACTCTTTGGGAGGAGACCGCCCCAGTCAAACTACCCACCAGGCACTGTCCTTACCCCAGATAATGGGGCCAAGTTAGAACATCAACACTACAAGGGTGGTATTTCAAGGACGACTCCATCAGAACTAGCGTTCCAACTTCATAGTCTCCCACCTATCCTACACATGTAGGGTCAATGTTCAGTGCCAAGCTATAGTAAAGGTTCACGGGGTCTTTCCGTCTAGCCGCGGGTATACGGCATCTTCACCGCAATTTCAACTTCACTGAGTCTCGGCTGGAGACAGCGTGGCCATCATTACGCCATTCGTGCAGGTCGGAACTTACCCGACAAGGAATTTCGCTACCTTAGGACCGTTATAGTTACGGCCGCCGTTTACCGGGGCTTCGATCATGAGCTTCTCTTGCGATAACCCAATCAATTAACCTTCCGGCACCGGGCAGGCGTCACACCGTATACTTCCTCTTGCGAGTTTGCACAGTGCTGTGTTTTTGATAAACAGTTGCAGCCACCTGGTATCTGCGACTCCCGTCAGCTTAGAGAGCAAGTCTCATCACCAACAAGAGCGTACCTTCTCCCGAAGTTACGGTACCATTTTGCCTAGTTCCTTCAGCCGAGTTCTCTCAAGCGCCTTGGTATTCTCTACCCGACCACCTGTGTCGGTTTGGGGTACGATTCCCGCTAACCTGAAGCTTAGAAGATTTTCCTGGAAGCATGGCATCAACTACTTCATCCCCTTGGGGACTCGTCATCAGCTCTCAGTGTATAGTGACCCGGATTTGCCTAAGTCACCCACCTACCACCTTAAACGCGGACTACCAACGCCGCGCTAGCCTAGCCTTCTCCGTCTCTCCATCGCAGTTAGCGGAAGTACAGAAATATTAATCTGTTTCCCATCGATTACGCCTTTCGGCCTCACCTTAGGGGTCGACTCACCCTGCCCCGATTAACGTTGGACAGGAACCCTTGGTCTTTCGGCGAGGGGGTTTTTCACCCCCTTTATCGTTACTCATGTCAGCATTCGCACTTCTGATACCTCCAGTGTGGGTTACCCCTTCACCTTCAACGGCTTACAGAACGCTCCTCTACCGCGCAACTCTAATGAATTGCACCCGTAGCTTCGGTGGTATGTTTAGCCCCGTTACATCTTCCGCGCAGGCCGACTCGACTAGTGAGCTATTACGCTTTCTTTAAATGATGGCTGCTTCTAAGCCAACATCCTAGCTGTCTAAGCCTTCCCACATCGTTTCCCACTTAACATACACTTTGGGACCTTAGCTGACGGTCTGGGTTGTTTCCCTTTTGACGACGGACGTTAGCACCCGCCGTCTGTCTCCCGAGTAGTACTCATTGGTATTCGGAGTTTGCAAAGGGTTGGTAAGTCGGGATGACCCCCTAGCCTTAACAGTGCTCTACCCCCAATGGTATTCGCTCGAGGCGCTACCTAAATAGCTTTCGAGGAGAACCAGATATCTCCCGGTTTGATTGGCCTTTCACCCCCAGCCACAAGTCATCCGCTAATTTTTCAACATTAGTCGGTTCGGTCCTCCAGTTGATGTTACTCAACCTTCAACCTGCCCATGGCTAGATCACCGGGTTTCGGGTCTACGCCTTGCAACTAAACGCGCAGTTAACACTCGGTTTCCCTACGGCTCCGCTATTCGCTTAACCTCGCTACAAAACGTAAGTCGCTGACCCATTATACAAAAGGTACGCAGTCACGGTCTCAAGAACCGCTCCCACTGCTTGTACGTATACGGTTTCAGGTTCTATTTCACTCCCCTCACAGGGGTTCTTTTCGCCTTTCCCTCACGGTACTGGTTCACTATCGGTCAGTCAGGAGTATTTAGCCTTGGAGGATGGTCCCCCCATATTCAAACAGGATATCACGTGTCCCGCCTTACTCGTTTTCATCAAAGGTTAGTTTTCGTGTACGGGGCTATCACCCTGTGCCGCTGGACTTTCCAGACCATTCCACTAACACCCCTCTGACTTAAGGGCTAATCCCCGTTCGCTCGCCGCTACTAGGGGAATCTCGGTTGATTTCTTTTCCTAAGGGTACTTAGATGTTTCAGTTCCCCTCGTTTGCCTCATTAAGCTATGTATTCACTTAATGATGACCGCTTATGCGGCCGGGTTCCCCCATTCGGACATCGTTAGCTCAAATGCTTGTTACTAGCTCGCCAACGCTTTTCGCAAGTTACTACGTCCTTCATCGCCTCTGACTGCCAAGGCATCCACCGTATACGCTTAGTCGCTTAACCATACAACCCAAATGAGTTTCACATCACTTGCGTCGTTGCGACCAGCTGGTTTTACTTGTCTCATCTTCGACCAAGAAGATGGACTCGCCTTAGACTTGAATATTCAAGACACTTAACAAGTGTTTTAAGAACTCAATTTTTTTCGTATTAACACAACGACAGACATCATTGCGTTAATTACTATCAGCTTTCCAAATTGTTAAAGAACAATGCATACCGGCTCGCGGTGCATGTCGCTCTCCCTTCCCTTACAGGAAGTTCAACAAGCCATCTGTGTGAACACTCAGCAAACATCGAGTTAGTCGTATAGGTAAGGAGGTGATCCAGCCCCAGGTTCCCCTAGGGCTACCTTGTTACGACTTCACCCCAGTCATGAACCACAAAGTGGTGAGCGCCCCCCCGAAGGTTAAGCTACCCACTTCTTTTGCAGCCCACTCCCATGGTGTGACGGGCGGTGTGTACAAGGCCCGGGAACGTATTCACCGTGGCATTCTGATCCACGATTACTAGCGATTCCGACTTCATGGAGTCGAGTTGCAGACTCCAATCCGGACTACGACGAGCTTTGTGAGATTAGCTCCACCTCGCGGCTTTGCAACCCTCTGTACTCGCCATTGTAGCACGTGTGTAGCCCTACTCGTAAGGGCCATGATGACTTGACGTCGTCCCCACCTTCCTCCGGTTTATCACCGGCAGTCTCCCTAGAGTTCCCACCATTACGTGCTGGCAAATAAGGATAGGGGTTGCGCTCGTTGCGGGACTTAACCCAACATTTCACAACACGAGCTGACGACAGCCATGCAGCACCTGTCTCAGAGTTCCCGAAGGCACTAAGCTATCTCTAGCGAATTCTCTGGATGTCAAGAGTAGGTAAGGTTCTTCGCGTTGCATCGAATTAAACCACATGCTCCACCGCTTGTGCGGGCCCCCGTCAATTCATTTGAGTTTTAACCTTGCGGCCGTACTCCCCAGGCGGTCTACTTAATGCGTTAGCTTGAGAGCCCAGTGTTCAAGACACCAAACTCCGAGTAGACATCGTTTACGGCGTGGACTACCAGGGTATCTAATCCTGTTTGCTCCCCACGCTTTCGTGCATGAGCGTCAGTCTTTGTCCAGGGGGCCGCCTTCGCCACCGGTATTCCTCCAGATCTCTACGCATTTCACCGCTACACCTGGAATTCTACCCCCCTCTACAAGACTCTAGTTCGCCAGTTCGAAATGCTATTCCTAGGTTGAGCCCAGGGCTTTCACATCTCGCTTAACAAACCGCCTGCGCACGCTTTACGCCCAGTAATTCCGATTAACGCTCGGACCCTCCGTATTACCGCGGCTGCTGGCACGGAGTTAGCCGGTCCTTCTTCTGTAGGTAACGTCACAGATGAGCCGTATTAAGACTCACCCTTTCCTCCCTACTGAAAGTGCTTTACAACCCGAAGGCCTTCTTCACACACGCGGCATGGCTGCATCAGGGTTTCCCCCATTGTGCAATATTCCCCACTGCTGCCTCCCGTAGGAGTCTGGGCCGTGTCTCAGTCCCAGTGTGGCTGATCATCCTCTCAGAACAGCTAGGGATCGTCGCCTTGGTGAGCCATTACCTCACCAACTAGCTAATCCCACCTAGGTTCATCCAATCGCGAGAGGCCCGAAGGTCCCCCTCTTTCCCCCGTAGGGCGTACGCGGTATTAGCAGTCGTTTCCAACTGTTATCCCCCTCGACTGGGCAGATCCCTAGGCATTACTCACCCGTCCGCCGCTCGCCACCTCAGGAGTAAACTCCCTTGTGCTGCCGCTCGACTTGCATGTGTTAGGCCTGCCGCCAGCGTTCAATCTGAGCCATGATCAAACTCTTCAATTAAAGTTTTTTGAATCCGAAGATTCGGCTCAATGAATTCTGAATCGACTTAACTTAATAAGTCGTTGTACATATTGCTATGAACACTCATTCATTGATTTAATTCTTTGATTACTCGCCAAACGGCAGAGTAATTTCGATTAACTCAACACCTGTGAGTGTCCACACAGATTTCTTGTTTAGATTGTTAAAGAGCGTTTGACCTCATCGCTTACGTTACCGCTCACTGGGTCAGGGCTGCGTATTCTACGCATTTCCCTTGTCGCGTCAAGGCGTTTTTACAAACTTCTTGAGGCTTTCGAATCAACTGCACAATTTGCATTCGATTCGCACTGTAACCGCGTTGGCTTTCGCTGTCTGCCGTGTCAGTGGATGCGCATTATAGGCAGCGAAACTTTTTGTGCAAGGGCTTTTTTAACAAAACCTGCCTAATGGACAAATAACCAACAAATCTTCAAGTATTGGGTGGATATGCTGCTATTTTTCTCACTTCGGCTGGTAAGTTTGGCATATGTAGAAAGGATGTGCAGGAAATTCTATAGATCGAATAGCCTTAAGAAAGGGCGCTTTAAAACTTTTACATATATAGATGAGTATGTCCGGTGCAGAGAAACGGTTCAAGAATAGGGAATGGCGACTCTTGAACCGTAGAACTAACATGGCATAAAAGATTGAGAATGTAGGAACTGTCGGACTAAGGATTATCCGTAGAACTTTTTGAACCCTTGGTGCCCTCTGCTGTTTATTGTTCCTTTTCATGCTCTCCATCACCCACAATATGGGCTACTTTTAGCTTTCTCACGGTACGAATAGTGATCACAGGCCCCGAGATGGCGTAGAGATAAAAACCAATGCAGAGGATTAAAGCTGGCTGAACCGAAACCACAACAAATACACCCACAACGAATAGGATGGCGATAAAGTTCACTTTGCCGCGCCAGTCAATCTCCTTGAAAGAGTGATAACGGAAATTGCTCACCATTAATAACCCCGTGATTGCTGTAATCAATCCGGCAATCCAACTGATATTCTTACCATCGAGATTGTACTGATTACCAAGCCAAATACTGCCGGCAATAACGGCCGCAGCAGCAGGACTTGCTAAACCTTGGAAGTAACGTTTATCCGCAACACCGACTTGGGTATTAAAACGTGCAAGCCTTAATGCTGCTCCTGCGCAATAGATAAACGCCGCCAACCAACCGATTTTACCTAAATCCGCCAAGGCCCAATTATAGGCGAGCAGTGCTGGAGCCATGCCAAAGGACACCATATCCGCCATGCTGTCGTATTCAGCACCAAAGTCACTTTGAGTATTCGTCAGCCTTGCCACTCGTCCGTCAAGACCGTCACAGATCATAGCCACAAAAATCGCGATTGCTGCCGCTTCAAAGTTGGCATTCATCGAGGCAATCACAGCGTAGAAACCGGAAAACAAGCCTGCGGTTGTGAATAAATTGGGCAGTAAATAGATACCCTTATTCTTTACTGTTTGATTAGAAGAATTTTGCATACACTTATAAAGCTATGAACAGGAATGGAAGTAGGCTTCAAGATAGCATATTTTACTATCATGTCGATGGGTGCCCTAAGGGATGATGTTTATGTTAATGAAAACAAATTTGAGCGTGGTATTTTTAGGTTTTGTATACCTAGCGCTGCTCACACAACCCGTGCTGGCGGGCGCTATTTACATTTGGGTCGATAAGAACGGGGTGACTCATTACAGTCAACAACCACCGACTCAGGAACAACAAGCGCAGCAGTTGAATAGCAATGATCTTGAACCGAGTAAAATTGGCTATATAGCTCCCGTTAAAAAGGAAGCGCCTCCTGAAATGTCTGAGTCCGAAAAATCGGCGGCTTTAATTAAAGAGAAAGATGCCAAGCAAGCAGAAGCAATTTGTGAAAACGCTAAACATAATTTAGATGTGTTAACGACGCATACAAAACTCACCCGCCAAGAAGACGGTAATAAAGAACCTGTCGCGATGACAGAAGAAGAGCGCCAAGCAGCCATTACTGAGAATCAACAGCGGATCAAACTATTTTGCAATAAAAAATAACGCCCAGAGTTTGTAATAGGCACCACTAAAAATCTTGATGGCAATGCCACACTATTGCTAACCGCTATTTTATCTGTAACCGATATAGGCAAAAAAAACCGAAGTCCAAGACTTCGGTTTTTTGTTTAGGTAAAGCAGCATTTAGCACAGAAAATATCCGCGCAAATTATTGCTCGAATACCAACTCACCACCAGCGCAACTGACCTTGATAGGTTTGCCGGGTAGTAAATCGCCACGCAGTAATTTTTGCGCTAATGGGTTTTCCATCTCCTGCTGCAAGGCACGTTTCAGCGGTCTTGCGCCATAGACTGGATCGAAACCAATTTCGGCGATTAACGATAATGCCTCGTCGGTGATCTCCAGCGTATAGTCTTTCTCTGCCAAACGCTTACGCAATGAAGCAATTTGGATAGAAGCAATATGCTTGATATTTTCCGCATCCAAGGGATGGAATACCACAGACTCATCGATCCGGTTTAAAAACTCGGGTCTAAAGCTATGGGTTACCACATTCATCACCGCGCTCTTCATTTCGCGATAACTTAGGTGGCCAAATCCTTCTTGGATAATGTCAGAGCCTAAGTTTGAGGTCATGATGATCACCGTATTTCTAAAGTCGACGGTACGACCTTGACCATCGGTTAAGCGGCCATCATCCAGCACCTGCAGCAAAATGTTGAACACGTCTGGGTGAGCCTTTTCCACCTCATCGAGCAAAATCACCGAATAAGGCTTACGACGCACCGCTTCAGTTAAGTAACCGCCCTCTTCATAGCCGACATAGCCTGGAGGCGCCCCAACTAAACGGGAAACTGCGTGTTTCTCCATAAATTCAGACATGTCGATGCGCACTAAGGCCGATTCCGTATCGAAGAGGAACTTAGCCAACGACTTACACAACTCAGTTTTACCCACACCGGTTGGTCCTAAGAACAGGAACGAACCAATAGGACGATTGGGATCGGCAAGCCCTGCGCGGCTACGACGAATCGCATTAGCGACCGCATCCACAGCTTCGTTTTGGCCAATCACGCGCTCATGCAGTGCAACTTCCATTTGTAACAGTTTTTCACGCTCGCCTTCAAGCATCTTAGAAACCGGAATACCCGTCGCCTTTGATAACACTTCAGCGATTTCTAAGTCAGTAACTTTATTGCGCAGCAGTGTCATATCCTGCATTTCAGCTTGCGATGCCAAGTCCAATTGCTTTTCAAGCTCTGGAATACGGCCATATTGCAGCTCGGACATACGCGTTAAATCACCGGCGCGGCGCGCGACTTCTAAATCCATCCGCGCTTGCTCAAGGTCGGCTTTAATATGCTGAGTACCTGCCAACGCCGCTTTTTCGGTGCGCCAGATTTCATTAAGCTCCGACGCCTTAGCCTCAACTTCATGCAACTCGACACGTAAATGTTCGAGTCGACGACGGCTCGCCTCATCGTTTTCTTTGGCCAATGCCTGCTCTTCCAGTTTCAACTGGATAGCACGGCGCTCCAATCTGTCGAGGGATTCAGGCTTAGAATCCATCTGCATACGGATGCTCGACGCCGCCTCGTCAATTAAGTCGATGGCTTTATCGGGTAATTTACGGTCCGACACATAACGGTGCGACATAGTGGCCGCCGCTACAATCGCCGGATCGGTAATTTCCACATGGTGATGCAGCTCATAACGCTCTTTCAAGCCACGTAAAATCGCAATGGTGTCTTCAACGCTTGGCTCATCCACTAATACTTTTTGGAAACGACGCTCAAGGGCGGCATCCTTTTCAATATATTGACGATACTCGTCAAGAGTCGTCGCCCCAACGCAGTGGAGATCGCCACGGGCCAAAGCAGGCTTTAACATGTTACCCGCGTCCATAGCGCCATCGCCTTTACCCGCGCCCACCATTGTGTGCAACTCGTCGATAAAGAGGATCACTTGGCCTTCTTCCTGCGCAAGCTCATTAAGCACGGCTTTTAAACGCTCTTCAAACTCACCACGATATTTAGCGCCCGCAATTAATGCGCCCATATCTAAGGATAAAACGCGTTTATTTTTAATCCCTTCAGGGACTTCACCGTTCACAATGCGCTGAGCGAGGCCTTCAACAATCGCGGTTTTACCCACGCCAGGCTCACCAATCAGCACTGGGTTGTTTTTGCTACGACGTTGCAGTACTTGAATAGTGCGGCGGATTTCATCGTCACGGCCAATGACAGGATCGAGTTTGCCCTGCTCGGCACGTTCAGTAAGATCAACGGTAAACTTTTTCAGCGCTTGGCGTTGGTCTTCCGCATTAGGATCATCCACATTCTGACCACCACGCATTTGCTCAATGGTTTGTTCCATTAGCTCTTTGGTCGCGCCGGATTTTTTAAGGCATTGTGCTAGTGCATCGCTGCCCTCAAGCGCCGCGAGAACGAACAACTCACTGGAGATATATTTGTCTTTACGCTTTTGCGCCAATTTATCGCAAAGGTTTAATAAACGAATTAACCCTTGGGATAACTGCACATCACCGCCAGTCCCTTCTACTTGGGGAAGACGCTCAAGCTCTTGGCTCAACAGCGAGCGCAGCGCACTCACCCGAATACCAGCTTGAGTTAATAAGGGATGGATAGAACCAGAATCCTGGTTAAGCAGCGCCATCATCAAATGTAGCGGTTCGATAAACTGATGATCACGCCCAAGTGCTAACGACTGGGCATCTGAGATGGCAAGCTGAAATTTATTAGTCATACGATCGAGTCGCATACAGCCTCCTAAAACTCACAAATAAGGTACAGCATTTTGTTAGTTAAAAGATGGGGGCTATTTGACCAATTTCAAGCTAGATGGCTAGAAATAAATACAAATTATAGGGGAATAAACTTAAGACTTAAGCCAGATCAAGGAAGCCATACGACCAGTGATTTTATCGCGGCGATAGGAGAAATAATCCTGGTTCAATACAGTGCAAATATCGGCGCTGTAGATCTGTGTAATACCCTGTTGCTTTAAGCGTAATTTGGCTAATCCGATAATATCGGCAAGGTATTTATCGCCTCGCGCAATAAAACAACTTTCCGCATTAGGATCTTTTGCCATAAAGGCGGCACGCACTTCGGCGCCAACTTCAAAAGCGCTAGGACCAATAGCCGGCCCTAAGTAGGCGATAAGTTCGTTTGGCTTTGAGGTAAAATGCGCCACGGTCGCCTCAATCACCCCATCACACAGTCCGCGCCAACCGGCATGGGCAGCAGCAACTTCAGTCCCTTGTTGATTACACAAAAGCACCGGCAAGCAATCAGCGGTCATCACCACGCAAACCCGTCCAGCGAGGTCGGTATAGCTGGCATCGGCGACCAAAGGTGGCGTATTTTGCAAGGCCACACACTCTGATTGAGCTTCTTGAGTAAGATTAATTGGGACGATATCGGCCAAATCAATCACTCGAGTACCATGGACTTGCTCCAACCACACAGGCTCAGTCGCAAACTGTAACTGCTGTGCTAGTAAGCCACGATTAACCAATACTTGCTGCGGCATATCTCCAACATGCAATCCTAAGTTCAGACTGTCGTAGGGGGCAAGACTCACACCGCCATGGCGATCTGTCATTGCAATTGCCACATTGTCAGGTACTGGCCAATCGTGCATCAACATCAGTTAGTACTCAATCGGATGTTCTAAAGTGTCTTGACGCAGCGCTTTAGTCAAAATCACCATATCTTCTGGGATCGGCGCAGTCCAGCTCATGATTTCACAGGTCACAGGATGCGCTAATTCCAATCGCACCGCGTGCAGTGCTTGGCGTTTAAAGTTTTTCAAAATCTCGAAAAACTCAGGACTTGCTGCTTTCGGTGGTTTTGGACGGCCACCATATACAGGATCACCCACCAACACATGGCCGATATACGCCATATGCACACGAATTTGGTGAGTACGTCCAGACTCTAAACGTAATCTTAAACGGGTATGATTACGGAATTTTTCCGCCACACGATAATGGGTCACCGCGGGTTTACCCGAATGATGCACCGCCATATGAGTACGTTTCGTCGTATGACGGCCAATCGGCTCATCGACAGTGCCACCCGCCGTCATAGTACCGAGGACAATCGCCTCGTACTCACGGGTGATTTCACGGGCTTGCAGTGCGGCCACTAAATGGGTTTGGGCTTCAACTGTTTTGGCCACCACCATCAAACCTGTGGTGTCTTTATCCAAACGGTGCACAATACCCGCACGTGGCACGTGCTCAATATTAGGGCAGTGATGCAGCAATGCGTTCATCAACGTACCGTCGGCATTGCCCGCACCGGGGTGAACCACTAGTCCCGCCTGTTTATTGATCACTAAAATATCATCGTCTTCATAGACAATATCCAGCTCAATGGCTTGCGCAGCCGCATGCACTTCTTCTTCGAGCGTGGCGTTAATTTCAATTTGCTGCAGCTCAAAAACTTTTTCGCGCGGCTTGTTTACCATTACGCCATCAACATAGACTGCATCAGATAGGATCCATTCCTTGATGCGCGTGCGCGAGTAATCAGGGAACAACTCAGCCAGCGCTTGATCCAATCTCAAACCAGTTTGTGTTGCCGAAATCTCGCTTTTTAGATTAATCTCTTGTGTCATAGGAACCGTATCCCCATTTTGGGGTCAAAAAATGTGTGCTATCTGTTACAATCGAATGCTTTCTATTTTATCGTGAAATGGAAAAATTCTTAACTACAACTTATAAAGAATTGAATTCAAGTATGTATAAATTCTCCAAAGGCTTAACCTTAGTCCTATTTTCACTAGCGTTATCAGCCTGTAGTAGCAGTCCTGAAGATAACGATATTGCCGCCAAAACCTCACCTGACGAGCTTTATTCTCAGGCAAGAACCTCCATGGAGCTTGGCAATTACTCTAAAGCTGTCCGTTCATTGGAGGCGCTAGACTCTCGCTTCCCGTTCGGACCACATAAAACTCAGGTTCAATTGGATCTGATTTATGCTTATTACAAAATGGACGATGTTGCCTCTGGCATTGCTAACATTGACAGATTCATCCGTCTCAATCCAACCCACCCCAATATCGACTATGTCTACTATATGCGAGGACTCGTCAATATGCAGGCGGATAGCTATCTTTTCCACGATATGTTGAATATCGATAGAACCGATCGTGATCCGAAAAATGCCCAAGATGCCTTTAAGGATTTTGACCGTCTAATCAAAACCTATCCCAACAGCAAATATGCCGCTGATGCACAAAAACGCATGCTATCGCTAAAAAACCGTTTAGCGAAATATTCCATTCAAGTTGCTGAATACTATATCAAAATGAACGCTTGGAGTGCTGCTGCTGTTCGTGCACAATCTGTGTTAGAAACGTATCCCGGTACACCGTCAACTGAGCGAGCACTGGAGATTATGGCAGAAGCTTATGGTGAGTTAGGTCAGAACCAACTGAAGCAAAACGTGCTAATGGTAATGCAAGCTAACTTCCCAAACAATGAAATATTATCTAACTAAATAGAAATGCCCCTTTTAAAGGGGCATTTTTTCGTCTTCTACGGACATTTTTTACGTTTATCCCCTTTAAGTGGCACTGAGTATTTTCTCTTGTCATTCCCGCTAGGACTCAATAAATACTCGATTCGAGTAAAACTTACCCAACCGCATCACTTTTTACATTATTTAGTAAAAATCAGTTGACTCAAAAGCCGAAAAGCCTTTAAATTGCGCCCGTCGCCCGAATAGCTCAGTCGGTAGAGCAGAGGATTGAAAATCCTCGTGTCCCTGGTTCGATTCCGGGTTCGGGCACCATCTTTAAGTTGGTTGCCTTAGCGACCAGTGTTAAAGGATTGCAATTAAAGTACAGTGCAGGTGTGGTGGAATTGGTAGACACGCCAGCTTCAGGTGCTGGTGCCCTTACGGGCGTGGAGGTTCAAGTCCTCTCACCTGTACCAAATTGCGATTCAACTTAGTTCGACAACCTGTCGAATACCAATGCAGATGTGGTGGAATTGGTAGACACGCCAGCTTCAGGTGCTGGTGCCCTTGCGGGCGTGGAGGTTCAAGTCCTCTCATCTGTACCAACATAAAAACCTCGCTAAGCGAGGTTTTTTTGTTTCTGCGATTTTATTTCCTTAAATCTCCAACCTCATTTGGCATGTTTGCTATAACTATTCATACAGACTCATCATGGACTGCTCGAGTTCTGCCTAAAAGCCTCCCAGAATACACTGAGGAAATCCATATGAATGGTCTTCAAATAAAACAAAAAATGTTTATTGGCATTCTCGTGCCGCTCCTAATGCTAGTAACCATTGGTTTTATCGCCATTTATATGATGGGAAAAATCGAATATGGCGTCGAGCGTATCTATAACGACAGAGTGGTTCCTTTAGAAGATCTTAAAGTCATCGCCGATAAATATGCCGTTGATGTAATTGACGCGATCAATAAAGCCAATGCTGGCGGATTTAGCGCTTCGCAAGCGGCTAATGCGCTTGAAAATGCCAGCAAAACGATCAATCAGTACTGGCCCAAATACCTTGCAACTGAACTTACCCAAGAAGAATCTCGACTTGCACAACAAGCTGAACAGTTATTTTCACCAGCTAATCAACAAGTTGAGCTACTCATTTCATATCTTAGGGGGGGGAATGGCGATGTAGCTTACCAACTGAATGACAAAATATTACCGCTTTACCAAGCAATCGATCCGATAAGTGGCAAAATATCAGAACTTATCGCACTACAAATCAAAATTGCAGGTCAGGAAAGAGCTACCGCTAACGAGATTTATCACTCATCGATTGCCATCTTTGCCACTCTTGCAGGGCTTGCAATGCTGATCAGTATTTTGATTGGACTTTGGGTTAATCGCAGTGTGATGAATCCCATCAATGATATTGTGCGCAATTTAAAAACGATCCGCCAAGACTCCGATCTCACAGTTAAATTCCGTACTTTTAATAATGATGAACTCGGACTTATTTCGACTAGCCTCACTCAAGTTATTGAACATTTGAGAGGGATTTTGCACTCCATCGCTGAAGCAGCAAATACGGTTAATAGCTCCGCGACCGAGCTAAGTAGTTTTACCCAAGAAACCAATAAACGCATGCAACAGCAACAAGCTGAAACTGAACAAACTGCAACAGCAATGAATGAAATGACGGCGACTGTGGCAGAGGTCGCGCAGAGTACTTCAGCCGCTGCGGATTCGGCAAAGGATGCGGATACTTATGCGGCGAATGGTAACCGTATCGTCATTGACTCAATTAGCAGCATGTCTCAACTTTCAGAACAAATTCAAAAAACGGCGCAAGTGATTGGCTTTTTATCCAATGAAAGCCAAAGTATTGGTCGAGTTTTAGATGTGATAAAGAGTATTGCCGAACAAACCAACCTATTGGCATTAAACGCCGCGATCGAAGCTGCTCGCGCAGGCGAACAGGGTCGAGGTTTTGCCGTTGTCGCCGATGAAGTCAGAACGCTAGCTCAACGAACTCAAAAGTCCACCCAAGAAATTGAAGCGATGATCGCAACGCTACAAAAAGGGGTTAAAGAAGCAGTTAATGCAATGGAAGTTGGTATCAAACAAGTCGATGATGCCAATAATAAAGCCAATGAAGCAGGTCAGGCCTTAAAAGAAATTGTAGCTTCAGTAGATAACATTGCTGAGCTCAACGCCCATATTGCGACTGCAGCTGAAGAGCAAAGTAGTGTGGCCGAAAGTATTAACCGTAGCATTATTGCGATCAGTGATATTACCGATGACTCGACTCGCTCAGCACATGAGCTAAGCGAGTCTGTTATAAACCTAACCAAACTGGCTAGCAGCATGCGTAATCAAGTCAGTGCATTCAGGCTCTAACACATTTTCACTGGCACAGCCGTAGCCGTGCTGTGCCAGACTAATGTTATCCTTACGTGTTTGTTACAGCGTCCTTCAAACAATCGTATGCCGAGGTGTATTGACGTTTCAGGATTATTTTTGCAACCCTTTGGTTCACGATCTATGCAAGATAAAGTCCGCGCAGTATCGCTATTTTACTTAACCTAATGAGCGAGCCAGAACGAAATTCAATCTCAAAACGTCAACATGCTCTTAAGGGTTATGTTTTTAAGTGCATATCAGCGCTTTATGCACCGTCTCGAGTTACTTCATTTTTGAATGATAGATAGAGGCGACTTCTTGTGCAGTCAACATCCGGCTATCACCAGGGCTTAAGTGTTTATCTAGGGTAATCTCACCAATGGAAAGGCGGTGTAATCCCACCACTGGATTACGGAAACGACCAAACATCCGCTTGATTTGATGGTACTTCCCTTCCCTTAAAGTAACCTCTGCAATATGAGTGTCGAGGATAGTCAACTTTGCAGGCTGTGTGGTGATATCTTCAAAGCCAAAATACATGCCCTGCGCGAATGCCGCGACATAGTCCTCACTCAAGGGATAGGCTAAAGTCACTCGATACACTTTATCCACTTTTTGCTCGGGTGACATTAACGCCTCGGACCAACGACTATCATTGGTCAGTAACAATAAACCCGATGAGTTTAAATCTAACCGCCCAGCAATATGCAGCTCATGGCGAGCTTCGCAATCGAGTAAATCAATCACAGTGCGGTGCTCCTTGTCTTTGGTCGCACTCACTACCCCAACGGGCTTGTGCAACATCAAGTACACGGGCTGGTTGGCCTGTAAGACTTGCCCATCAAACACTATGTGGGAAAATTCATCCACCAGCAGATCGAGCGCTTTCGCAGGCGTGCCATCCACATATACTCGCTCCGCCAGCAAGAGTTCTCGCACGGCTTTACGGTGAATTTGTAACTTAACAGCTAGGTATCTATCGAGACGACCGCGTTTTGATTGCATCACACCATCCTGCTCTAAGATAAAGGCGCAATGCGATAGGCACAGCGACGAGCGCCGTCGATGATATGCTCTTCACGGCTTACAGTAGCGATATCGGCAAATAACTGCTGGAATTGTTGTAGTTCGGAGCGACAAAAATTTTGGCATTTCGTCGCTGCGCTGCAAATTGGACAATGATTCTCAAGTAACCAGAACACCCCATCCGCTTGTTCCTGCGTCGCCATATAGCCTTCGAGGGTACGTAACTCCACCAATTTAGTTAAACGGCTGGTAATATCCGTCATACCTTGCAACGCGCTACGATACTGCTGCATAGCAGTTTGCTCTCTATGCTCAATCAGTTTATCCAACCCCTGATCACCAAATATCGTTTTTACGGAATCAATCAATTGCAAACTAAGCTCACTGTGGCGATCGGCAAAGTGGGTTCTACTCTGCTCCGTTAATCCCCAATACCGGGTTGGGCGTCCGCGGCCTTCAACTCTGTCTTCAATATCGACATCACCCGCCTCTTCTAAGGCTTGCAAATGCTGGCGAACGCCCATAGTGGTCAACGCAAGCTCTTCCGCTAGGGTCTTAGCCGTTAACGGGCCATGCAATTTGAGTAATTGAATAATCTTATCAGTAGTTTTCATATGCGCTCTCCGCTCTTCGCCTCGGATTATCCCTCAATCGCCTACCTTTTAACAGAATAAATAAAGTTTTTTATTTATTTTATCCTTTACAAGATTAAATAAAGCAATTACCTTACAAATAATTTATAAACAAATAGGTTTACATAATGAACTTACTCATCATCAGCACCAGTCAAAGAGCCAACTCGCAAAGCGCTAAAGTCGCGAAATACATAGCCGAAACCAGTTTTTTATCGCCCCATAGTGTCGGTTACGACGCTATCCATCACTTAGAACTTTGCCAGTTCAATTTGCCATTTTGGGATGGTGAAGAGGACAACAAGGGCGAACATTGGCCTGAGATAGAGCAAAGAGTCGATGCTGCGGATGCCCTCGTTTTGATTACGCCCGAATGGGGTGGAATGGCATCGCCACTGCTTAAAAACTTCCTATTGATGTGTAGCCGTCAGGAAACTGCCCATAAGCCGGTGTTGCTGATTTCAGTTTGCAGCGGCATTAGCGGTGCTTACCCCATTGTGGAAGTCAAAATGAATGCATTAAAAAACAATAAATTGGTCCCTATTCCTGACCACTTAATTATTCGTGATGTTGAGAATGTGCTCAATGCAACGCCCCAGGGTGCGCGCGATATCGCCTTGAGAGAGAGAGTGGAATACAGCCTGTTTATGTTGCACCAATACGCCCAAGCCTTAGCACCTATTCGCCAACGCCATACTCATCAACCCTATCCCAAGCAGCAGGAATACTGCTACGGTATGTAAGCCGCTTGGATGAATAACACCCATAACAAGGAACGCATTATGATCCATTTAGAGCACATCAACCTCGTTGTCGACGATATCCCTAAAGCATTAACCTTTTACCAAGCCGCCTTCCCCCATTGGCGTATTCGTGGTGGAGGGGAAAGCACTTGGTATAGCAAACCGCGTAACTGGATCCACTTTGGTGATGATTATCAATATATTGCTTTTAGTGATAACGGAGAAGGGGAAAACCGCGACTTAACGGGTCATCAAATTGGCTTAGCCCATTTTGCTTTTGTCGTAAGTGATTTAGATACAATCATCACCAGACTGACTCAAGCAGGTTTTCCGATAACAAAAGAGGGCATGGAAGATCCCTATCGCCGCAATATTTACTTTTTTGATGCCCATGGATTTGAAGTCGAGTTTGTTGAGTATCTGAGTGATATTCCCGCAGAGCGAAACCGCTATTAAACCATAAGCGAACTATCGCGCAGGTACGGGCGCAGGTACGATAACACGGTATTTTGCGCCTTATCGCTACTGCAGACTTATCCCAAAAATCGTTACTTTACGCAGCTAACCCGCTAAACTAGCGCGCTATCCGGCTTTAGATAATTAAACTTTTGATTAGTAAATAAGACATGACCACACCCTATTGTTATTCCACAACTTACATCTTAGATAAAGCGCATTTTGACGAGTGTTATACCCAGTCCGTCAAACCCGATCCCACTCTCAAACCTTATTATAAAGCCATAGGTTTCGGGCTCATTGGCATTGCGCTGATTTTTGCGGATGTCAGCCTCTATCTGGCCTATTTCTTTGTTGGGCTCGGGGTGATTGAAGCATTAAATGTAAAATACAACAAAGCGTGGTGGTTGATGCGGCAAATGATGAGCAAAGCCGCCAATAATGAAGTCACCCTTATCGTTGATGAGCAAGGTATCCACACAAAATCACAATATGTAAACGCTCAAATTCTCTGGACGGATATTTATCGTATTGTGCAAACGGATAAAGGGTTCCTAATCACCCATAAAACGGGGACCAGCTATATCTCTAACCGTAGTCTAGATAATGCCTGTATTGCATTTATCCAAACCAAAATCTGATGTCGTAAGTTTTAACATTACTGACCCGTCAAAAATGCAAAAGGCTGAATGATTCAGCCTTTTGCATAAACTAAGAACCCAGTTAGACCTTAGCTTTAAGCTCGCCTATCGGTAAAATAGTGCGGCCATATTCATTATTAAGCACTTGCGCCATGGCAAAGTAAATTGCACTCGCACCACAGATAATCCCTTCAAAACCCGCGATGGTGCCAATAAGCGCACTGCCAGTAAAATCTCTCGCCGCCAGAAGGAAGAATAGAATCGTCAACGAAGCAAACACAAACTGCTTAGCCCTTGGATAACGTAGCGAACCGACGAACATAAAGGCTGTAAAAATTCCCCAAAGGGTTAAGTACCATCCCATAAAATAGGTTGGGCTCGCCGCAACCCCAGCATTTGGCATTAAAATAAGCCCAACTAAGGTCAACCAGAATAAGCCGTAAGAGGTAAAGGCGGTTGTACCAAAGGTATCACCACGCATAAAGCACATAATGCCCACGATAATTTGACCCAGTCCGCCATAGAAAATCCCCATAGCTAAGATCATCGAGTCAATCGGAAAGTACCCTGCATTATGAATGTTTAGCAGGATAGTCGTCATACCAAAGCCCATTAAACCTAATGGAGCCGGATTCGCCAGTTTTGTCGACACAGAAAGTCCCCAAAATGATAAGTAAATTTCAGTACAATAATTTGCACTTATAGTTCGATAAAAAGCGGCGAAGTTTAGATAACAACAAAGAAGATCACAATCTAAATCTTATAATCATAACAAATAAACAAATTAACCATTAAAATCATCAAGATAAAAAATTAATAAATAAAAAAATCTACAGGCTAAAAATTAATCTCTTAAGATTCAAATATCTATAACACATGGGTAAAAATAGTGCGCCAAATCTCATTTATAGGGCAATTTTGCTATAGTTCAAACTTTCTACACTCCTATCAACAAATGCACTCTCTAGTAATCCGTAAAAACCATCAAAAAGATTAACTTCATCCCATAAATAGACCAAAGTTGAGATAAGTCTATTTTTAAACATATTAATTACAAATATGCTGCTCTGGATGATGAAACTTAAGGGTGGTAAGAACGTCATAGTAAAATAAGCTCAGCTTGGTAGTGGAAAATCAGGGGGATTCGCGCGGTTTACGAAGGATGAGATCGGCATTTTTGACTGGCTTAGGCACTTAAGCCTGCCCATAAAACAACCATGATAATTCGACAAAAAATAGCTGACAAAATGAGTGAAAAATTATTTATATCTAAAAAATAATAGCAATGATAAATTGCTATCTGTTGACACAGCGGCATGATGGGAAACCAGTTAGGCTGTTGTTAACTATCAATAACTAAAGGAAATAAAATGAAAACGTTATCAGCTGTTATCACCCTGTCGGCGCTAATCAGTTTTGCTAGCTTTGCCGATGAATCAACACTTCCTCCTGCGCCTGCAAATGATATCGCTCAACTGACCGAAGTATGCCAACAGATGGCATCTGAAGATCAGATTGAAAATGCCGAGCTTAAACAATATGTCCTCGACTGCGTGAATGACCAGCTAACAGAAATGGGCTATCAGACACTAAAAGAACTCAACTGATCGGTTTTACTTCCTTTAGCTCCTAGCTGTAATCAGGTTTCATCGAGTTTTACGAATGCCATTCCGACAATGAATGGCATTTTATTTGCTGCACCAACCCAAATTAGTAACACCAACACCCAAAAAGAAAAACAGTATAAATACAACACACCAACGTCGACAAAAGCGCTAAGCAAGTGCATTTTATGCTTTTATGATGTCTTTCAATTGATTACGAGATCTACATATATGCTATTTGTATGATATCTGTATCATTTTGCATCCCTTCAGGTGAAAGCACTGTGGAATTAAGCATAAAATGCTAATCTGTTGCCCATTACAGACTGTCATTAAATCCGAACGCATATCATGTATCGAACATTATTAATCTTACTCACCGCGCTTAGCCTACCTTCAATTGGAATGGCCAAAGAACCGTGCGTCACTAAAGATGAATGTATTGAAATGCGCAACTGGGATTTAGGCGTGGCGGTCGGTTGGGGGCAAAAAACCAACCCTCTTAGGGATTTTGATGATATTCCGGTCTTTTTTATCCCAACTGTAGCTTACTATGGTGATCATTGGTTTTTTGATAACGGTAACTTAGGCTATAGCTTAGTTGAGCAGCAATATTTCAGCGTCAACTTAGTGACCAGCTATAGTATGGATAGAGCTTATTTCTATCGCTGGGACCCTTCGAATATCTTTTTGGAGCGAAGCTCACAGGATGGGGCGAGAATGCTCTCGACCAAGACAGTTCTCAGCAGTGAACCCGAACCCGTGTTTAATTCCTTAGAATCGCGTAACTTTACGTTATTAGGTGGCGCTGAAGCATTTATTTATACCCCATTAGGCGTAGTTAGGTTAGCCTACACCCATGATATGTTTGATGTGCATCAAGGCGCTGAAGCGCAAATTAAATGGACCTATGGTTGGCATTTAACCCGCTGGGTAATGGATATGTCACTCGTATTTGATTGGAAAAGTACCAACGTCGTCGACTATTACTATGGTGTACGCCCGAGTGAAAATGATTATTGGAGCAAACATTACCATGCTGATGCTGGCTGGAATAAAGGGGTCGAAATGACAGCCCGTTATATCTTAACTGATAACTGGGATATCCTCTTTGCGTTCCGCTACACACAAATTGCAGATGAAATAGCCGCCAGTCCCTTGCTCAATCAAGACTATAGCAGCACTTATTTTATTGGCGCAGCGTATAGGTTTTAACAAGAGTGACGCCCCTTCATATTAGGATGCTATGCATATTCGGTCTAAGCGTTAGCTTAATGGGACCGACTCATGCACTTGCCGCTCCAAATGAAGAGTCAAAATTAAAACTGACCCCTGAAATCTGTATCACGGGGGATGAAAACCAAGCCTGTGAAATCCGTGTAGAGTTGCAGTGGCAACTCGCTAAAAATGAGCTGGTTTGTATCTTATCTGACAACAATGCCTATCCTAAATGGTGCAGCGAATCGCTAGAACAACATGAAATCACATTGAATGTCAGTACGCTAAACGATATTCACTTTGTTCTGGTCAGTAAGGATACCAACCAAACACTGGCTGGAGCCAAATTAAAAATCACGTCGACCTCGCAGCCTCAGGTGCGCAGACGTTACCGTAACCCTTGGAGTTTATTTTAATGACGAATCCACAATCACCCCACAGAGTGTTACTGGTTGAAGATGATGTCCGTCTCGCGAATTTAATCGTAGATTATTTGAAATCCCACGGCATGCACGTTGAAGTAGAGCGTCGTGGCGACACAGTGTTAACCCGCTTAATCAACTATAAGCCTGATATCATCCTGCTAGACATTATGTTGCCAGGAATTGATGGCCTTAGCCTGTGCGAAAAGTTACCCGATTACTTTGCCGGCCCGATCCTGTTGATGAGTGCCTTAGGCTCGAGCGAAGATCAGATCAAGGGACTAGAACTCGGTGCCGACGACTATGTGGTTAAACCCGTTGATCCTGCCCTGCTGGTTGCCCGTATCAACAACCTATTACGCCGCCAAAACCAACCGCCTCAGGCCGAATCCCATTGCCTGACTTTTGGTAAACTCAGTATCGATCCCCATACCCATGCAATTCGACTCGACAACAAAGAAGTCGACCTCACCAGCCATGAGTTTGAACTCCTGTGGTTACTGGCATCACAGGCAGGACAAGTACTGAGTCGTCAATATATCTATCAATTACTGCTCAATATTGATTTTGATGGTAAAGACAGAAAGATCGATGTGCGGATCTCAAGACTTCGCAAAAAGCTCAACGACAATATTGAGACCCCCTTCAGAATCAAAACCGTTTGGGGACAAGGCTATCTCTTCGCCCCTGAGGCTTGGAACAACTAAGAACTCCCGTGAAACGTCTCTTTATCAGCTTATATTTACTGCTGAGTCTCAGTTTTCTGGGCATAGGCTGGACACTGGACAGCCTATGGAAGAAAAATGTAGATGAAAATAATCCCTTAGATGCTCCTCTGGTTGCATTTGCCCAGCTGTTGACCCAGCTTCCAGAGGAGAGCCGCCACGATTACTTAGAAGCACTCACAACCGATAGTCAGCTGCCGTTAAATCTACTCAGTCCAGATCAAATTGCACTGGCGAAAGATCAAGTTCTGACACCCAATCATGTAGTCACCACCACAACCAGTGAGGGCGAACAATTCCAGTTTATTCAGGTAGGTGAACAAGTATTAATGGCGGGTCCTATTGAGATAGACCCCAGAGCCGATCTGCGTAATTTATTCACTCTGTTTTTCTATTTGTCACTCGCACTCGTCGCTTTGATTTGGGTTGGACCACTCTCGCGGGACTTAAGCATATTGCGTAAGGCCACAAAGGATTTTGGCGAAGCCAAATGGGATACTCGCATCAATCTCTCGAACCGCTCTCAGGTAAAACCCTTAGCCAATACCTTTAATGAAATGGCGAGGCATATCAGCGCATTGATTGAAAACCAAAAACATTTGTCCAATGCGGTTTCCCACGAGATTCGCACGCCCCTTGCGCGACTTAAATTCGCCCTCGCCTTAATGCCCATGTACTGCCAACCTGACTCTGACGAACAAAAGCGTCAGGATTTTCTCAATGAAATGCAGCTCGACATTAAGGAAATGGAAAACCTACTGCAAGAATTACTCACCTACGCCAGTTTAGAATCCCAGCGTGAAATGCCTCTAGATGAATACGATCTTATCACCTTGATTAATCAATCCATTAAACGTTTAGGTGCATTGAGTGAAACCCCAATAACCTTGCATACAGATATAGATACCCTGCCCTTATTTGGCGAACCAGCATTGATTGAGCGAGCACTGCAAAATCTACTGACCAATGCACAGCGTTTTGCTCGCCATCAAATCTTGATTGAAGTCAGCCAAACCCAGCAACGGGTAACACTAAGTGTGAGCAATGATGGAGAGCCTATCCCTGAGGTGGATTTACCTAAAGTGTTCGAGCCCTTTTACCGCAGCCAATCGGTGCAAAATGGCAATAAGGGTCATGGTTTGGGTTTAGCGATTATCAAGCGGATCATGCAGCGTCATCAGGGTGAGGTCAATGTCACCAGCCATCCAGCCCAGACGCGTTTCACCTTAAGCTGGCCGAAAAAGCGGCAAATTTAGCACCTCTAGTTTGTATCATCTTATCAAAAAGGCTCATTGAGATTATTCGTCGAGAGCAAGATCGCCTAAATCCAACTCTGTGGCGGTCTGTGGCGCAAAATCAAGCTGTGGATTGATAGCGGCCCGCTCCTGCTCAAGTGCTTGCTGACGCGCCTTATACAAGGCCAGCTCCCGCCGACGTTTCCGTTGATGACATAAACGGATCACATCATGTTTTTCGGCATCGGTAAAATGCAACCAATTAAACCGCTCATCACGACTGCGCAGGCAACCTTTACAATAGCCCCGCGCATCGGTTTGGCATACACCGATACAAGGGCTAGGAATATCGAAAAAGGCTAACTGTTCCATGATCTTGGGCTACTCTGCCAGTTTAAGTACGTAAAATGTGTGACCTTCTATACTTAACAAAAATCAAACACTTTTCACTAAATTACTTGCAGTCTTACTGTTAATCAAGGCACATTGAATACTGTTCGTACAATTTGGAGTGCAATGATGAGATACAAATACATCGCCAGTTTGTTCATCGCCACGGTCTTTTTAAGTGCTTGCAGCACTAAGCCGAAAAACGATTACGATCTCAATTATAACTTTAAGGCATTGCAGAGTTTCTCGCAGCTTGCTCCACAGCCCAACGACGATCCGCTCAGTGCCCAGCGTATTCAAACCGAAATCACCCAGCAATTAAGCCAAAAAGGCTTTACCGAAAATGCTTCTTCCCCCGATTTTAAAGTCGCCTATGGCTTACTGACCCAAGACAAGCCTAAAGACTCAGGTCTATCTATAGGCTTAGGCACGGGCAGTTTTGGCCGTTCTGGCGGCATTGGCATAGGCACCAGCGTTGGCGTGCCTCTTGGCAGTGACACAGCAAAAATTCAAACCATTCAAATTGATATTATCGATGCTAAAACCAATAAGCTGATTTGGCGCGGTACCGATAGTTTCGATTTTGATGCGGGCGGCGATAAAAAAGCCCAAGACACCGCTAAGGCGGTAAGCCGGATTTTGGCGCAGTTTCCACCGCAGCCATAATCATTGGGCCATGATGATTTAAGCGATGCTTGAAACTATGAGTGCTTAAGCAATAAGTGATAAAAATGGGCGATACACGCCCATTTTTATTGCAGAAGAAATCCCAAATGCGAGGATCAGTGGATAAAACGCGGCTTAAGAAAATAACCCAGATGATAGATAACGGTCGCCCCTATCGCACACAATCGCAACCACAACGGCCCTCGGATTCTGCCTCGCTATCTCAAGCGCTGCAAATACCGCGCCGCCAGAACTCACGCCAGCACAAATACCTTCTTCACGCGCTAAAGTTCTTGCCATTGCTTTGGCATCTTGCTCTTCTATATCCATCACGGCATCGACACGGGCTGCATCAAAAATACCCGGTAAATATTCCTGCGGCCAGCGGCGAATCCCCGGAATAGAACTGCCATTAGCGGGTTGTAGCCCGACAATGGTGATATCGGGGTTGCGGCTTTTTAGGTATTTCGACACGCCCATAATGGTACCTGTGGTACCCATGCTGGAAACAAAGTGAGTGATCTTGCCTTGGCTCTGCTGCCAAATCTCTGGGCCAGTTGTGAGAAAATGCGCATTTGCGTTATCTTGATTATTGAACTGATCCAGTACCTTACCTTTGCCTTGAGCCTGAAGATCTAAGGCCAAATCCCGCGCAGCTTCCATATTGTCCACCAGCAGCAGCTCGGCGCCATACGCCTGCATGGCATCCTTACGCTCTTGGGTCGAATTCGACGGCATAATCAAGATCATCTTGTAGCCCTTAATCGCTGCGGCCATCGCTAAGGCAATCCCAGTGTTACCACTGGTGGCTTCAATCAAAGTATCACCTGGGGCGATTTCTTGGCGAAGCTCCGCCTGGTTAATCATATTCAGTGCGGCACGATCCTTTACCGAGCCAGCAGGATTATTGCCCTCTAGCTTTAACAGTACCGTAGAGCTCCCGCAATCCAACCGTTGCAGACGAACTAGCGGCGTTTGCCCGATACAGGCTTCAATAGTCATAAAGTCAGACACAGGGTTTATCCTTTATTTGATAAAAGCAACTCGCATAGGGATATTTTAAGGGGCTTAGCCACAACAAACACGATGAATATCACCTATGGCATACAATTAATTGCTCATAGTTATTCAAAAAAGTTCTATTTAACTAGCTTTTTATAAGTAAAAACTTCAATTACTCTATCTCTATACCCTGACACAGTTGCCAGATTAAGGAGCACAAAATGCCAGTAAAATTCACTAAGGCCCTGCTAGGAACCCTATTACTGGGCGCTTCCCTCAATGCCGCAGCCGCCGATCAGACCTTACTTAATTCCTCTTACGATATCTCACGGGAATTATTTAGTGCCTATAACCCAGTATTTGCTAAACATTGGCAAGAAAAAACCGGTAAAACGGTTGAAATCAAACAGTCTCATGCAGGTTCTTCAGCGCAGGCTCGCTCGATTCTGCAAGGCTTACCCGCGGATGTGGTGACTTTTAACCAAGTCACCGATGTACAAATTCTGCATGATCGCGGCAAGTTGATCCCTGAAAACTGGCAACAACTGCTGCCTAATGCCAGTTCACCTTACTACTCTACCATCGCGTTTTTAGTGCGTAAGGACAATCCAAAACAAATCAGCGACTGGAATGATTTAGCTAAAGATGACGTTAAGCTGGTGTTCCCGAATCCAAAAACCTCAGGTAATGCTCGTTACACTTATTTAGCCGCCTTAGGTTATGCCCAGAAAAACTATGGCAAAGATAATCAGGCTTCTTTAGATACGTTTTTGAAAAAGTTCCTTGGTAACGTTGCCGTGTTTGACACAGGCGGCCGTGGTGCAACCACTTCGTTTGTTGAGCGTGGCATCGGCGATGTGTTGATCACCTTCGAATCTGAAGTTAACAATATTCGTCAGCAATATGGCGCCGATGATTACCAAGTTGTCGTGCCTAAAACCTCGATTCTGGCAGAATTCCCCGTTGCCGTAGTAGAGAAAAATGCTAAGCGTAACGGCACGCAAGAATTAGCGACCGAGTATCTAAACTATCTTTACAGCGAAGAATCACAACGTTTGTTAGCCGGATTTAACTACCGCGTTCACAATGAGAAAGTGGTTGCCGAATTTACCAAACAGTTCCCTGCGGTTGAGTTAATGACCGTTGAGCAAATCATTGGTAACTGGGACAACGCGATGAAGACCCAATTTGCCAATGGCGCTAAACTGGATGAGTTATTAAAGCGTTGATCATCCGCTTGGGTACCTAAGTCATCAAACCTACAACCCGGGCAATGTCCCGGGTTTTGTGGTTATATCGCAATAAAGATAAACATCAGCAGTCTTTATCGTGATTGAGCAATAACGTGCTAATGGCATAATAATATTGGATTAACTCCATTAACCTTATCGGGTGGTTATTCAGTGATATTTAATAATGGGCGCTTACGCCACAAGCGGGTTTTGCCGGGGTTTAGTATCAGCCTGGGTGTGTCTTTGCTGTTTGTCAGCTTGATTCTTTTACTCCCCACCACAGGCCTGATTATGCAAACCAGCCAGATGAGCTGGGCCGAGTATTGGGGCGTGATTACCGATCCCCGCGTACTAGCAAGCTACAAAATCACTATCTTGTCGGCACTGGCCGCCTCCCTATTTAACTGTCTTTTCGGGCTATTACTCGCCTGGGTATTGGTTCGTTATGAGTTTCCAGGTAAACGCCTCCTCGACGCCTTAGTCGATTTACCCTTTGCCTTACCCACAGCCGTCGCGGGTATTACCTTAGCCACTCTCTATGCTGAAAATGGTCAGATTGGTAGCCTATTGGCCGAAATTGGCATCAAAGTGGCCTACACGCCATTGGGGATTGTGGTCGCGATGATCTTCACCAGCATTCCCTTCGTGGTGCGCACCGTCCAGCCCGTATTGGAAGAGTTATCCAACGATGAAGAAGAAGCTGGCATGACCTTAGGCGCAACCGATAGCGCGGTGTTTTGGCGGGTGATTTTGCCCTCACTGTGGCCAGCTTTAATGGTTGGCACGGCACTGTCTTTTACCCGCAGTCTTGGAGAATTTGGCGCGGTGATTTTTATCGCCGGTAATATGCCCTACATCAGTGAAATCACCTCATTGATGATCTTTGTTCGCTTACAGGAGTTTGATTTTGCTGGCGCAAGTGCCATTGCATCTATCGTGCTGATAACATCTTTACTGCTGTTACTGCTGATTAACCTGTGGCAAGCGCGTTATTTACGCCGTATTCACGGCCGATAAGGAGCCACCATGAACTCATTTAAACCTTTAAGAGTCGGTGAAGCGCCCCTGATAAAATGGAGCCTGATCACCCTAGCAGTCTTCTTGGCCATGGTGTTATTACTGCTGCCGTTAGTCAGTATTTTCCAGCAAGCCTTTGTTGGTGGTTGGGAGCGTTATATCGAGCATCTGAGCCAACCCGACTCACTCCACGCGATTGGGTTGACCCTTATGGTCGCGGCGCTCACTGTGCCGATAAACTTAGTGTTTGGGGTACTACTCGCTTGGAGCGTGACACGCTTTGAGTTTCCAGGGCGTAAGTTACTCATTACCTTGATAGATATCCCCTTTGCCGTATCGCCCGTGGTCGCAGGCTTACTCTATCTACTACTTTACGGCAACAGCGGCTGGCTTGGCGCTTGGCTGTTTGAGCACGATTTACAGATCATGTTTGCTTGGCCGGGCATTTTATTAGTCACCATTTTCGTGACTTGCCCCTTTGTTGCCCGAGAATTAATCCCCTTGATGCAACAACAGGGCGCATCGGAGGAAGAAGCCGCAGTCATCCTTGGCGCCTCATGGTGGCAACTGTTTCGCCGCGTGACTCTGCCCAATATCAAGTGGGCGCTGATTTATGGGGTGATCCTCACCAACGCCAGAGCCGTGGGTGAGTTTGGTGCCGTTGCCGTGGTATCTGGCAATATCCGTGGTGAAACCAACACCTTACCTTTGCATGTGCAATTACTTTACGAAGATTATCAGGCCGAAGCCGCCTTCGCGAGCGCGTCACTGCTTGCCTTGATCGCCCTATTTACCTTACTGCTAAAAGCCTTAGTAGAGTGGCGCCAACAACGCAGCTTATCCGCCAATGACAACCAAGAGCAGAGCCAATCATTATGAGTATTCGTTTAACTAATATTTCCAAAAAATTTGGCCAATTTCAGGCGCTCTCGCCGCTCAATCTGGATATTCAAGAAGGCGAGATGATAGGTCTTCTCGGCCCTTCCGGCTCGGGTAAAACCACCCTATTACGGATTATTGCTGGCCTTGAGGGCGCAGATAGCGGCCAAATCCATTTCGGTAATCGCGATGTGACCCAAGTGCATGTGCGCGACCGCAGAGTCGGGTTTGTTTTCCAAAACTATGCCCTGTTCCGCCATATGACAGTCGCCGACAACGTCGCCTTTGGACTCGAAGTCATTCCGAAAAAACAGCGCCCGTCAAAAGCCGAAATCCAAAAGCGCGTCAGCCATTTACTCGAAATGGTGCAACTTGGGCACCTAGCACAGCGTTACCCTGAGCAGCTCTCGGGCGGACAAAAACAGCGTATCGCCTTGGCCCGCGCCTTAGCGACTCAGCCCGAAGTACTATTACTCGATGAGCCCTTTGGCGCCCTCGATGCCAAGGTGCGTAAAGAACTGCGCCGCTGGTTGCGCAGCCTTCACGATGAGCTGAAATTCACTAGCGTGTTTGTTACCCACGATCAGGACGAGGCCTTAGAGCTTTCCGATAGAGTAGTGGTAATGAGCAACGGCCATATTGAGCAGGTCAATACCCCTATTGAGTTGTATGCCCAACCCAATAGCCGCTTTGTGTTTGATTTCTTAGGTAACGTCAATCGGTTTGAGGCGAACTGGCAACAGAATCGTTGGACTAATGGTGACGCCTTCTTAGTGCCTCCTGAGCAAGCGCCACTGCAACAAAACGGCGCGCTCTATGTGCGTAGCCATGAGCTGGCACTGGCGGATAAACCCAATAGCCAAGCCCATATTCCTTTTACCATAGTGGCGATAACACCGGTTGGCGCAGAAGTGCGTGTCGAACTGGCGCCTATCGGCTGGCAGAGTGAAGAACTGTGGGAAGCCACCTTTACCCACTACCATCTACAAGAATTGGGGCTGCAAAAAGGCAGTGTGGTCTACGCCACCCCAAGAACGGCTTATTTCTTTGCTGAACAAGGTGATGGTTCGCCTATTCGTCAAAGCTGGCCCTTCCTCCCACCGGGCAGCTTGGTCTTTGATATTTAATCGCGGCCAGCATTCACCTACTGCATACAACAAAAAAGCGCTGACAGTCTTGTCAGCGCTTTTTTGTTAACTCTCGAGCAGCTTAAAACCAGATCCAAGCAAAGTGGTTAGATTCCCCCCTACTAGTGACCATCGAAGAACAGATAGTTTAACCAGCCCTGCATCCGTAGCAGCACTTTGCGCATCACAGCGACATGGTGAAAATGTTCACTATACACAGCCACTTGTCCCGCTACTACAGCTGGGAATTGACGGCGTATCGCATCGTCTTCAATATCGATTAATACGATAACCCGCCCTGTTTGGAATAGCTGATTGGACGATTGCAGCGTGCCATTCATCTGGATCTCACCCTCTGCCATCGCAGGGAGTACCTTAGCGACTTTGCCCTTAAACACTTGTCCAGGCGCCGCATCTAATACCACTTCGGCCTCATCGCCCTCCTGTAAACGCAGCAGCGAATTTTGCCAGAATGCACCGGCAAAATACCGCTGTTCATCGGGGATAAAACTCATCACCGGCCGTAAAGGTAAGGGAACCGCCATCGCCCCTGGACGCAGCGCCATTTGGGTGACAATACCATCGGCGGGCGCCCGCACAACCGTTTGCTCGAGATTATACAGTGCACTTTCAAGATCACCCTGTAGTCCGGCAACTTTAGAATTTACCCCATCCACATTGGACTCATAGGCAAGACGTGCACGTAACTCTTCCGCTCGCGCCGCAGTAAGTTGTGCTTCAGAGGCTAAATACAATTGTTGTTTATTATCTAATTCCAGCGCAGTAAAAGGCGAGTTAGCCCCACCTTTACGATGGCCTTGTTCATAACGGTCATAGGCTGATTTATTGCGATCTCTATCTGCGGCAACTCTCGCCACATTTGCCTTAGCGGTTTCCAATGCTGCCTCTAGTTGTGGCACCTCTTGCTCCGCTGCTAACAACGCTGCTTTTTTAGTTTTAACAACAGCTTCATAGGGCGTTGGGTCGATGCGAAACAGCACATCCCCTTGTTTAATCGGCGTATTAGGTTTGACATCAACAGAAGTGACTATACCTTTCACAGCAGGCGTAATGGGAATAGTCACATAGTATTCCCGCGCAAAACGTGAATAGGGATGGTTGTAGTTCATTATCAGCAACAGCGCCCCAATAAGAATCACGCCTCCTAATACGGCGGTTGGCACTGTCCATTTGTTCATCGGGATCTTAAATACTTTAAAAATCACAATACAAAAGGAGGCATAGGTTAATATCAATAGTAAATCCATGTTATACCTCGACTTTTGGGCTTACGACAGTGGAAGTTGCAGCAATGGTCTCAACGCTTGCTGCTGCCGGAGTGGGAATAGGCGCCGATTCAAGTTGCTCAAGCTTTGCCTGTAAGGCCATTACTGTTTCCCTTAGCGCTTTAACATCATCCTCCAATGCCTGCTCGCGCTTCATCACACTACTAAATCCCCAGCCTCGGTCCTCTCGATACAAGGTCGCCCAAATCCATAAAAAAGGCCAAATTGCATGTAACGTGAATAAACTTACCCAGCCTGCAATATGCAATGCATCCTGCTGGGGATGATTGCGCTTTTTCGCAATTTCATAGGGAATGTCGTGAATCGCAATCACGCCATAAAAAATCACCACAATGACAAAAAATAAAATGCCTAAGGCAAAATAGTCCAAAAACATGCTCAGCTCCCACTCCCTTCCCGATCTTAATTTCGGTAAAACCACCCATACCAAAATCGTGCTTTGTCAAGCCGTGTCGTTCAATTTGCGACACAATATAGATCTACACCAGAATGACAAATTCGCAACAAAACCATCCAAATAGCTTGATCAAAAACACAATGGTTTATTGCGATGCGACAAATGGCATCCAAGGAAAGGCGGCCAGTGTCGACAAATTGCTATCGCTAAGATATGAATTATGGCTTGCCAAATACGGCAAGAGACGAGACTGGGATAGCTCAAAAGCTTAGGCCTTTATGTCTTGTATCGAAAAGAGGCTAGCGAGAGTGGGCAACGCGTAAAGTAAGCAAAGACGAGATTTGCAGGAAGGTAATGTCAGCTTAGATTTCTATGGGGTTACTCCCGATGTAGAGGCGAGCAAACCAAGGCTGGATAACGATATCACGGCTTCAGCCTGGCATTAACCCAAGAATCACAACAGCCAAGCGTTTGATTTAAAAGCTTTTGACTTCAAGCGAGTTAGCATCGTTCTTGCCACTGAATTTCAACTAAATTGAACTCATAGTGGCTGTCATGGGGGGCGATATTGGCATTTAGTTTAAAGCTTTTGCCACCTGCCGCAATCCAGCACTTGGAGAACCATTCGATAAGCGCGTTTGTCGCAATCTGCCAAGGGTCAAGGTCTTCATCCTTGTCGATATATTCCTCTTCAAACTCATCAGGATAGACATAGTCTATATCGAGCAAATTCGGATTGACTGGTGCTGGGTATGCAGCCTTGCCATCGAGCTCCACAAAATACTCGGTGTTATCTTTATCCATAAAAAATACCCGCACCGGGAATTGGGATGAAAAACGATCGACAAAAACTTCAAACGCCAGCGTGGCCACCTCTTGGGGATAGTCATGCTCAATCAGTTGCTTAAGAATGGGCTGTAACTTATCGGTGAGCTTGGCTAAGTAGCCATCGACTTTTTCTGTAAACTCTTGCTCGAAACTCATCTCTTCCCTGCTTATCATGTGGTACAACACATACGGCAAATATTACTCACACTAAAAACTTGCCATTAGAAACTGAAAAATAATCCATATCCACCAGCAAGTTAACATCGACTGTGATGATATCCAACTTTCCCCAACCAAAAGCCAACACTGAAATCTAAAGTCGCTTTATGGTGGATAAGGCTCAGCCGCCCCATACGCCGCCCATACGTCACCAGAACGCGATCAGTCATAGCGAAATAAGTTGCTACTCATGGGCATTGACTGTGCGGCCTGCGGCCCATTGCCTGAGGGCATTTATCTTATCGCCCATCACAATCGATAACGGTCTGGTTTTGGTCAGTTCTTCTAATAACAAGTCTTGGTCAAGACTGCGCCCTAAACTGCGGGCGCTGTACATGGCGGCGATCACCGCCTGCTCGATTTCAGCCCCCGAAAACCCTTGGCTATGGCGTGAAAGCTGGGCAAGATCGAGCCGAGTCACATCGATACCGCGGCGCTGGCAATGGATCAAGAAAATCGCCTTGCGGATGGTTTCGTCGGGTAAATCAACAAAAAAGATTTCATCCATTCGCCCTTTACGCATCAGTTCTGGCGGCAGGGCTTGAATATCGTTAGCGGTGGCGACCACAAACACCTCAGACTTACGCTCTGCCATCCAAGTTAATAGTGTGCCAAGAATACGGGTGGAGGTGCCCTCATCACTGCTACTACCGCTTAAGCCTTTCTCAATTTCATCAATCCATAGAATACAGGGCGACATCATATCGGCCAACTCAAGGGCATTGCGCAGATTCTTCTCTGTTTCACCTATGTATTTGTTATATAAGGCGCCCATATCGAGTCTGAGCAAGGGCCGCTGCCACACACCCGCCACCGCTTTGGCCGCAAGACTCTTGCCACTGCCCTGCACTCCGAGTAATAACACCCCCTTTGGCGCATCGGGTTGTAACGCAGCCTTAGCATCGGTGGTTACCTGTGCCACTGGTGCGCGCTGTTTTAACCATTTTTTGAGATTATGTAATCCGGCAATCTGCGAAAAATCACTGGTGTCGTACTCAAATTGCAATATGCCGTTAAGATCGAGCAACTGAAATTTAGCTTTGTTGATCAGGTCAACATCTGAGTGAGTAATGGCGCCATCATCCACAATCGCTTTATGAATCAATCGCCTGGCATCATCTAAGGTCACACCGCGCAGATTTTCCGCCAGTTTAATCACGGCTTTATCATCCACATTCAATGGCATGCCTTGGGTGCGCACTTTATCCACCTCAAGATAAATCAGGTTCTCAAGCTGCGAGGTACTCGGCAGGGTAAGCTGAAAATAAGCGCAGTAACGCTTAATTTCCGGCGGGATCTCAAAGGCATGACTCACTAGCACCAGCGTATGTTGCAGCGCATCGTATTCGAGGGCGATTTCTTTCAGCAGACGGACATTCTTTGGCGCATCAATCACAAAGGGATGAAAATCACAGAGCACATAAATCCCCTGCTGGGTCGTCGCTTTAATCTGCCCCAAGATATCGCTGGGTTCAGTATTAAATTTCTGTGCAGGCATCGGCTTATCAATCCGCGTAAGCCCTTGGGTAATACTCCAAGTAAATAGCGGCTGATAGAGTACATTCGCGATTCGCTTAAGCATGTCAACAACACGATATTCTTCATAGGTTTCAATCACCACGATGGGCGTTTTAGAGCGTAGTACAGCGGTCAAATCGCGAATGTCTTGCATATCTTAAGTCCATAATCCGTTATGAAACCAAAAGTTAACATAAAACACCGCTACAAACAGGATTTTTACCATGCCAAGCACTAGGGCGTGTTGACGTTTCAGGGTTATTTTTGCAGCGATTTGGCTAGATTTTATGCAAGGCAAAGTCCGTGCAGTGTAGTTATTCTACATAAACGGACGATAACGCAGCAGAAAAGCCAGCCAAATGCTGCCCGAAGGGTTCGTCTGGCAAGCCCTTGCTCTTTGTCGCTCGTCATTTGAGTAGAATAACTACACATCATTCCTCGTTTCGCGAGCACGTGCTTGCCAGAACGAACAAAATCTAATCTCGAAACGTCAACACGCCCTAATCCCCCTTAAATAGCTTGATCAAAAACACAGTTGTTAATTTCAGTCTCATGCTTTGCCGCCAATCGGGGTAGACTATGGCGTAAGAACGTCCCAAGGCGTCAATTATCCCAATATAAAAAGGTACCCACACCATGATAGGAACTCCTTACACCGAGGGCGCTCGACGCGCCATGTTGCTTGGCTGCGGTGAGCTAGGTAAAGAAGTCGCCATTGAGTTACAACGCTTAGGTGTTGAAGTGATAGGCGTTGATCGTTATCCCAACGCCCCCGCCATGCAAATAGCCCATCGCTCCCATGTAATCAATATGCTCGATGCCAAGGCCCTTCGCGCCGTTATTGAGCTAGAAAAACCCCACTTAGTGATCCCCGAGATTGAAGCTATTGCCACTCAAACCCTAGTTGAGATGGAGGCCGAAGGCCTCAATGTCGTGCCGACCGCGCGCGCAACTAAGCTCACTATGGATAGAGAAGGCATTCGCCGCCTCGCCGCCGAAACCTTAGGTTTACCGACGTCGCCCTATTTCTTCTGCGACACTGAAACCGAATTTAATCAAGCGATTAGCAAAATTGGGGTGCCCTGCGTGGTAAAACCGGTGATGAGTTCATCGGGCAAGGGCCAAAGTGTTATCCGCGATACGGCTCAAAGCGCCAAAGCTTGGCAATACGCCCAAGAAGGCGGCCGCGCGGGCGGTGGTCGCGTTATTGTTGAAGGCTTTATCCCCTTCGATTACGAAATCACCCTATTAACCATTAGTGCGGTTAACGGTATCCACTTCTGCGCGCCGATTGGCCACAGACAAGAAGACGGCGACTACCGCGAATCATGGCAGCCTCAAGCCATGTCGGCCGACGTGCTGGCAAAATCCCAAACAATCGCCAGCAAAGTGGTGGAAGCCCTCGGCGGTTACGGCTTATTTGGGGTAGAACTGTTTGTGAAGGGCAGTGATGTGTACTTCTCTGAAGTCTCGCCTCGTCCGCACGATACCGGCTTAGTCACTTTAATTAGCCAAGATTTATCCGAGTTTGCACTGCATGTCAGGGCGATTCTTGGCCTGCCGATCCCGAATATCCACCAACATGGCCCCAGCGCCTCAGCGGTAGTATTGGTGGAAGGCAAATCGAAAAACATTCGCTATCAAGGTCTTGCCGATGCCTTGGCGGCGGAGAATACTCAGCTCAGATTATTCGCTAAGCCTGAAATCGATGGTCGCCGCCGTTTAGGGGTTGCCCTCGCCCGCGATAAAGATATCGAAAGCGCAGTCAACAAAGCGCTGGATAGTGCATCTAAGGTAAAAGTGATTTTCTAGGCATGAATGCTTAACAACTTGTCGCCAATACCTTGGCGATAATGACTGCGCCCAGCCTGTTGCTGGGCGCGTTATTAAGGCATCAAAGCCGAGTTAACAGCCATATCTTATCCAGCCAAATTGATTTCGCGTCTAATGCAAAAGCCTGATGCAATCCAAGGTGGTTTTGAGGCATAGTAGCCCTCTATTTGGCACAATCCACGCTAGGCTTTTACTCTTATCCCATGGATTTACGTAGTCGTTATTCCACTCTCTTTCACTCTAAGCGCTTTCACTCTAGATGCTTTCAGTCCAAGCACTTTGAGCCCAAGCACTCAAAATCCTTGCAAGCGATACATCGCACCCTTTCACTTTTGCTCAGGTTATCCCAGTTACTGGCGTTATCCTTGGGCTTAGTGTTCCTTAGCGCCTGTCAACCTGCGAATCAAGATACATCGAGCATAAAGGCAGATACCGCCGCCCCGCGTGAGTTAACCCAAGAGGTGTATGTTTGGCAGCGGCAATGGCGCGATGCCAATCAAAGCGCCTTGGTCGAAAGCCAAAACACCTTTAATGGCGTTCGCATCCTAGCATTGCAAGCCCATCCCAAACCCAATGGCGCGGATATCTGGTTTGAAGTGCAGGTCAACCATACCTGGTTACAGGCCGATCCTCGCCCTAAAGTGGCGGTGATAAGATTAGATGGTCAACTAACGCGCCTAAATAATCACGAAGCTTTCCAAAAAATCCTCGCGCTCATTCAAGACTGGCAGGCAAAGGGCACAAGGCTTGCGGGAATTGAAATCGACCACGATAGCGCCAGCAGTAAACTCGCGGCCTATAACGCTTTTTTACGCGAGTTAAAAAGCCAATTACCTCACTCGCTAAAACTCAGTATTACTTCATTGCCCGCTTGGATGAGCAGCTCGGAGTTTCCGGCGTTGTTTGACAATATCGATGAGCTGGTACTGCAAATTCACAGTGTCAGCGATCCGCGTTTAGGGTTGTTCGACGCCACCCAAGGTTGGCAATGGGTCGAGCAGCTGTCACGGTTAGCTAAGGTGCCCTATCTCATCGCCCTGCCCTCCTACGGCTCGGCGGTGTATAGCACGGCAGCGGGTTATCGGGTAGAGAGTGAAGTGCCGATGCAAATGCCTTTGGCAGACACGGTATCTTCACAGCATTTAGCGCGGCAGGAGCTAATGGCCGATCCACTGGTGTTGCAGTCCTTTGTAAAAAAACTGCATACCTTTGCCGACCCAAAGCTTAAGGGAATGATTTGGTTTCGATTACCCCTCGAAGGGGATAAACGGGTTTGGCCACTCTCGACCCTGATTGCCGTCGCCAAGCAGCAACCACTCGCCCCGCACATTGAGCTAGAAATCTTAAGCCAAGCCAATACCGAGTCGCCCCAACAGGAGGCGCCGGGAAGCCGCTTATTTCAACTGGTGCTAGTCAATAAGGGCAATCTTGCGGGCAAGTTGCCGGGCCAGTTGTCCCTAGCGGCGCAGGCGTGCAGCGGGTATGATGCCCAAAACGGTTATCAAGCCAAATTAAACCAAGGAATATTAGTGTGGCAGTTACCGCAAGCCACCTCAAAGGAGCGCGCAGCCGCACCAGCCTCCTCGCAGTTTGCGCCGAATTTAATCTCAGCGGTCGAGCTAAGCCCAAATGGACGCAGAGTCATAGGTTGGGCACGTTGTGAGTCATTACATTTACAGGGAATTTATGCGCCATAAGTCAAATTCATTGCCAGCGAAGGCTATTCCACGCTGGAAAACCAAATTAAAACAAACCAGCCTGATTGGGTTAAGTCTCTTCTCCCCTATGCTATTAGCCTGTGGCCCCGACTTCCCATTACAGTTGACTCAAGACAGGCAAAATAACCTAAGTTATTTACCGCAAACCAGTTTTAGCCAGCAGCTAAGCGGTTTAGCCAAACCACTGGCTTGGCAGTTTCAGGGTGCGCCAGCGGCGCAGGAGTATCTTTGGGATGAGGCACACAGTCGCTATCTTTCCCAGACTCGCGCTTATGAAAACAGTGAGTTATCCGAGGCTCAACTTGCGCAAGTTAATAGCCTGCGTGATGCGCAAAGCTTGGCAGAAGCCGAGCAAATCGCCGCGCAGTTAAAAGAAACCTTACCATCCGCCTTAACTTGGTACAGCCTTGGCGCCATGGCGTTTGATGCCAAAAAGTACGATAAAGCCAGCGATTACTTTAAAAAGGTCATCGCCCTACCTGAGAGTGAGCGTGCGGGCCGCAGCCTGTGGGCGCTGTATAGCTTGTCTCGTATCGAGCTGATTAAGAGCAAAACCGCCAACGATAATAGCCATTTTGTCCAAGCCAATGCTTACTTGCAGCAGCTACAAGCTGAGGTGACTCAAGGCGCCGCCGATCCGCTGCGCTTGAGCTTAGCCGGCCTTGGCGAGCAGGCTTATATTCTGCTGCATCAAGGCCAAGCTCAAATTGAAGTCACTCGTGGGGAATATGAGCCGCCAAAAATTGATGTGGCCTTAAATCCCGCCACGCTGGATAAGATTATTGAGCTATATGCCACTCAATCGGCCGAGGGCGACAGCAGTGGCTATGATTCGTTATTGATGTTAAGCCGCACGCTAATGGCAAAAAATATCTTAGAGTTAAAACCCTTATTGCAGCAGCCTAGCGTGCAGCAACTGCTTATCGCCTACTGGCAGAGCAGCGCCAATGACTTCGCCTTTGATGGACAGCTTACAGAAATGGGGCAACAGGTCGCTAAAACGCTGACCGTCTTCCCAACCGATGGCCTCATGCTGAGCCAAGGCGATAAGTTAGCCGCGATTTACTATCAGTTGGGCGACTATGCCAGTGCCGAGCGCCTCATTGCCCTCGCTAAACCCAGCGGCCTGACTTGGTGGCTCACGGCCAAATTAATGATGCAAAAGGGTGATCAAGCTCAAGCCGCTAAGGCCTATGCCGAAGCGGTGCGCCATTTCCCAACGGATATGAACGCTGCTACCGCAACTACCAGCCAACAGGATGCCCAACAACAGGCCATTGAAGCCGATGCAGAGCAAGCCACCTATTGCCGTATTCGCGCCGAGCAGGGCGTGCTATCCCTTGAGCGGGGCGAATATGTCGATGCCCTAAACCAACTGTTCGCCAGTGGTGATGAGTATTGGCAGGATATCGCCTATGTAGCCGAGCGCGTGCTCACCACCGCCGAGCTTAAGCTGTTTATCGACGAGCATGTGCCGGTAATGAACTTCGAGTATCCCAAGGACAGCGATTGGTACGACAGTGTCGAGCCACTCAACAATCGCCTGCGTTACTTACTGGGTCGTCGCTTACTGCGTGAAGGCGCGATTGCCGAAGCCCCTGCTTATTTCAGTAATCCCACACTCAATGCCAATGTGCAGGAGTATGGCAAGGCACTGACCACAGCCAAGAGTAGCAAGGGTATTGAGAGCGCCCGCGCCTATTGGGCTGCCGCCGAACTCGCGCGTCATCAAGGTATGGAAATCTTAGGCTTTGAATTAGCGCCGGATTATTCGATTTACGCCGGGATGTTCGACTTAAGAGATTGGTATACTGCGGATAAGCTCAGCGATAAAGAGCAGCAACGCATTAGCGCCAGCCAAGCGATTCCCGATAAACGTTTCCACTATCGCTACCAAGCTGCCGAGCTAGCAAGCAAGGCCGCCGATCTCGTGCCCCACAACAGCCAAGCCTATGCGGCGTTATTGTGCCAAGCCACAGGTTGGGTGTTATATCGCGATGATGAACTCGCCCAACGCTACTATAAAAAATACGTCGCCAACGGCCCCTTTGTGCCTTGGGCGGAGAATTTTGGTACGCAGTGTGAACCCCCAGACTTTGACCGCGCCGTCGAACGGGAAAAAGCCAACCAAATCGCCGAGTGGAATGCGATTTACCACAAACTGAAAAAGCCTGCGGCCGTCAGCGTTGCCATCATCGCCGCCCTACTCGGCGCTTACGCGTGGCGCAGAAGAAAGCGTAAACAGTAAAAACACAAAGCGCCTTTCTTATCACCAAAGAAAGGCGCTAAAGCAGAGCGAATATTCCACCCTCTTCACTTATGCGGTTAAGTGCAGAAGTTATAAAGCATGATTCTGAATATTAAAGACTCAAATTATTTCAAGATTAGAAATACTCTAACGAACCTTAACACTGCTATTAATTGCCATTGTTTCCCCAGTGACACGCCGCCTCTTTATTTAACAAGAGTTGTCCCTATAGGCTCGACGGCGGCATCTGTAACACATGTAAGTGTAAATGCCGCGTTCACATGGATGTGAAAGAGTGGCCATGCCGCCAACGGTCACTGTTGCAACAATGGCAATCTTTACGACCATCGAGCTGTTCATCTGCCTAAAAGCTTTATGCCCCTTTTCGTGTTTCGGCTCGTTATCTCAATCGAAAATTCCTACTACTGTTGCCATACAAACGCTTCAAGGCTAATTCGCAACGCTCGGCTATTTTGGTTTGATTTAGCTTTTGTGTTTACGGCACAATAATTTAGTATTGTGGTAGCGTTGCTCAGCACTTAAGCGGGCGTTAAGCTAAGGCAATTGATGTAAGAAGGTGAAATGGATTCATTAACAATTTTTAAAAGTAGATTACCTTTCTATTGCGAACAAGTAATACAAGAGCTAACTTACTTTAAACACTTCAATTGCGAACTTGAAGAGTTATCGCGTACCAAATCTAAAGAACTAGACTCAGAAATATCTTCAAAGTTAAGCCATTCTGAAAGTAAGTTTCATGAGGATATTATTGATTTTTATCAATGGGACTCAACATTGGTTGAGCTCTTCCCCAGTATTCATCGAGAATCATTGCTTATATCAATCTTTAACTTATTAGAGCACCACCTGAATGTTCTTTGTACAAAGTTTGGTGATGTATTCGCATTTAGTGTTAAAGCTGCTGACCTAAAAGATAGAGGTATTACTAGGTCATTTTCTTATCTTAAAAAAGTAGTTAGCCTATCTTTTGAATCTATTGGAAAAGAGAAAGAGTTTATTTCTAATGTAAACAAACTGAGGAACTTCATTGTTCATAATGGTTCCATAATCGATAAGTCTCATGCTCAGAATTTTGTCAAAAATAGTAAGTTATTATCTCTTACTTCAGGTAATCGCCTTATTATTCATGATGGTTTCATTTCTGATTTTATCGACGTATTGTCACGTTTTTGGGATGTCTTAGGCAAGCTCGTATTAGAGCATTGTCAACTGAAATTAGCTATACAAACTGTTTAAGAGTGATTCGCAACGCGTGGCATTTTTGCTATGCGTTGCGTTTAGTTTTGCGTTGCTAACCCCTTAACAGGGCGATAAATTGCATTGGGGAAGTTCTGTGAATAACTTGACCGAGTATGAATGCGATGCGTGTGGCATAAAAATCCTGCACGACAGTACTAAGAGACATATTCCATTTAGTTGATGTGTTCGGAATATAGAGGGTACTGTTTATTTGTTATGTGGCTCTTGCGGTATTGAAGGTCCGATGGCTTCAGACATTGCTCCAAGTCTATGCAGAAAATTTGCTGATAAAGGTATTTTCTTTAAAGGTTGTGAGCAGTTGGTAATTAAAAAAGCTCATGAGTAAAGTCATGCAATTTAAAAAACGCCATCAAACGTAAGCCCTTTGGGCACTCGACTCGCAACACGTTGCTCGCGTGTGTGGCAAGCGTTATCTACATAGAAGTTTTAATCCGAAATTCGAAAATTATAGTTGTGTTGCTTATTTCTTTGTTAAAACCTACATGCGACGCCGATGCTAAGCAGGTGAGCTATGGTGGTTTGCGAGACGACCGTCCGCCCCATGGACGGGGCGGTCGAGCATCCACGGACGGACTCGCTGCGTGTCGATGAGCGAATACCATGGCTCACCTATAACTCAGCACTTAAATATCGTCTCCCCCAAATTTTATGCCGTTAAGGGAACTATCCAACACATTTTTCCCCCTTCAATTCCAACTGCATTTCTTTGGAATGAAAACGTTTCCTACAGGAACAAGCTAACCCACAAGCCTTAGGGATTTACCCAATTCACTCTATCGCCAGCTAAATAAGCGCTGAGATTTGCCGTCGCGATATTAAGTAAGTTCTGCCGCGCTTCTTTGGTCGCCCAAGCATTGTGGGGGCTGATACTGATATTGGGCGCTGTTAGTAGCGGATTATCTGCACTCGGTGGTTCGGTTGAGAGAACATCGACGCCGGCAAAGACTTTGCCCTGCTTTAATGCCGTAGCCAGCGCGGCCTCATCGATTAAGCCGCCGCGCGCGGTGTTGATCAGTAGCGCCTGCGGCTTCATTAATTCGAGGGTTTGGGCATTAATCAGCTCGGTGGTCTCAGGGGTAAGTGGACAGTGGAGCGAGAGAATATCGGACTCCTTAAATACCGTATCGCGGGATGTCCAACTCACACCTTGGGGTAAATCACGGGGTTCGGAGCGGGTATTGACTAACACCTTCATACCGAAGGCTAAGGCGAGTTTAGCCACCTGCTGGCCAATATCCCCATAACCAATCAAGCCTAAGGTTTTACCTTTAAGGGATTGCAGCGGCATTAAGGTCAAACAAAAGTCACTGCAATTACTCCATTGCCCTGCGGCAACGGCTTGATGGTGCGCTGCAACCGCTTGCGTGTGATGCAAAATATGGGCAAACACCATTTGCGCAACGGCATCAGGGCCATAGGCGGGTACGTTGGTGACCACAATACCTAACTCTTTTGCGGCGGCAAGATCCACCACGTTAGTGCCGGTGGCGAGCACGCCGATATATTTAAGCTTAGGCAGTTGGGCTAAGGTGTTGGCATCGAGGGGCGTCTTGTTGGTGAGCACAATTTCGGCATGCTGAGCGCGGGGGATAATCTCCGCCGAGGGCGTGCGAGCAAAACAGCTAAATTCCCCTAATGCGCTGACCGCTTGCCAGGTTAGATCCCCAGGATTTAAGGTTTCACCATCGAGTACGACTATTTTCATCTTTACCTCTTAACTGCGTTTGCGCCTTGCCCATAAAGCAGGAAAATTAAAAACTGAGTTTGACCCCAAGATTGGCTTGCACTTGCCACATTACATCCGATGTGACATGCCATAAGCATTGGTCTTCATTACAAAAAAGTGAGGTGTCACTGTCAATAAAGGTCGCGTAGCCACGCAGATCCGCAAACAACGCAAAGTTTTGCATCATACGATATTCGACGCCACCACCAATGCCCATGGAGAAACGGGTTTCAGTTGACCAATCATCGGGCATCATCCGAGTCACCCCGGCACTGGCGGTAATGTAGGGCTGAAAATCGCCACTTGGGAAGAATAAAGTGCCGCCAAGGTGGATATAGTCCACATCTAAGGAGGCGACTAAGTCTGGGGTAAACAGGCCACCGCTTTTCAGCTCGGAGGATTGGCGACTGTAAAGCAGATAAATATTGCCGGGATCGTTAGTGCCAATCCCTAACATGAGGCCGTAATGGCTCGCCTCTTCAATACCCACACTCTGCTTATTATTGGTTTCAGCGTTGTTCGCATCGAGTTCATTGATATCGAACGAGCTGCCGCCAAAGCTGTAACCACCGTAGGGGGCGACAAACAGCTCGGGTTCGGCATAGGTTGGTAATGCGAGGGTTAGAGGTAATAAACCTGCAATCACAGTTAATCGGTTAACGTATTTCATCTTAATCCCTTATCTATCGTTATTATTCCTTGCGTCGACAACGCTAACCGAAGCATTAGCGCATGCCGCGCTCCGATTTCACTCTGTCGTACGCAGCTTGGATATCCTGCGCTTTACGATTGGCAATTTCCATCATCTCGGGTGGTAACCCCTTAGCAACCAATTTATCGGGATGATGTTCATTCATCAACTTGCGATAGGCCCGCTTGACCTCTTGATCCGTCGCCTCGGCATTAATACCGAGCAAATGGTAGGCGTCGGTAATCGAGGTTTTATTTCCATTAGAGGTTTGGTGAAAACGATATTCCGCTTGCCAACGTTTAAGTAATTCATCGAGTTGCCCACGACCATAACCTAACTCTTGGGCCACCGTCATCAGAATTGCATGTTCTGCGGCATCGAGCTCACCGTCCGATAGGGCGGTTTGAATTTGGATCTCGATAAACATTTGCACCAGTTCTTGGCGGCCTTGAGTCACGGCGCGAAAGGCTTGCAGGCTGCTACGCAGGTCAAAGTCGGGCTCTTTACCCTCACGGAACGCCTGCTGCGCCTCTTTACGGGCTTCACCCGTTAAGCGCATCTGGTCCATCAACATAGTCGCGATACGAATATCGGTCTCAGTCACTCGACCCGACGCCTTGGCCACATGGCCCATCACGGCGAAGGTGGTGTTAAAGAATATCCCCTGTCGATTCTTGGCTTGACCTAAGATCTGACTAAAACTGGCGCCACCACCGGCGCGCTTGTCGTAGAGATGCCCAAGCCATAAGCCCAGCAGAGCACCGAAAATACGGCCAAACATAAACCCGATAACAAATCCAAAAAACTTACCCCAAAGGCGCATCTTAATTCCCAATTTGATAATTTATTCAGTCACTCAATCGACATCGCGAGTGAAACCGTTAAGTCAGGGCGCTAAACATTAGGCGATATGCCATTACGCTAGCGCTGACTCTAATGCTTGCAGACGCGCAATCGTCCCAACATCGCACCAGAGTCCATTAAAGTGTGCCCCGGTGATCAGGCCATCGGCCATCTTAGCCCGCAGCAAAGGCCCAAGGGCAAAGGCACCATCCGGCGTACCGTCAAATAATGATGGGCGATATAAGCCCATGCCAGAGAAAGTGTATTTTTGCTCACCCTGTTCACGTACAAGGCCCTGTTCTAAGGCAAAGTCGCCGTTAGGATGTTGCTCGGGATTCGGCACCAACCATAAATGCGCCAGAGCTGTATCCGCTAAGGGGACAATCGTCGGCAAGGCATCGATAAACACATCACCATTGAGCACTAAAAACGGCGCATCCGAATCGCCGTCAGTCAGCAAAGATATGGCCTGCTTAATTCCGCCACCGGTCTCGAGAGCCGATGCTTCGGCGCTATATTGGATCTTGACCCCAAAGTCGTGACCATCCCCTAAGGTTTCGACCAGCTTATGCCCAAGCCAAGCGTGATTTATCACGATATCCACGATACCCGCCGCCGCTAACTTCTCGATATGGTACACAATCAGCGGCTTACCTAACACCGGTACTAGGGGTTTTGGTAAAGAGTCAGTCAATGGGCGTAAACGCTCTCCCCTGCCTGCCGCCAGGATCATCGCCTTCATTGCTTGTCTCCCTGCTGAGTATCCTTTTCCTTGGCCGCAAACGCAGGCACAACGCGCGATTGCACCCAAGCGGAAAATGGTGCCAACTCAGGATAAACACTGGCAATATCCACAATGTAGGACAAGGTTAGCGGAATATCGGCCATATAGGCGGGCTTGTTATCACGATAGTGTAAACGGGCAAAAATACCCGCAGCTTTGATATGGCGCTGCAGCCCCATTAAATCAAACCAAGTTTGGTACTGGGTAAAGGATGTCTGCGCCGGAATTTGCCCTAACTCAAGCACTTGCTGATAATGCTGCTGCATTAATTCCAGCACCATGGTTTGCGGCCAACGGATATAGCAATCCCGCAGTAAAGACACAGCGTCGTAGGTCACAGGCCCTAGCACCGCATCTTGAAAATCAATCACGCACAGCTCGCCCTCTTTGAGCATCAAGTTACGGCTATGGAAATCCCGGTGCATCCCCACCTTTGGCTGAGCGAGGGCATTTTCTACTAAGAGGCCAAAACTCTTCTCCAGCAGTAAGCGTTCCTCATGGCTAAGTTCGAGTTGTAAATGCCTCTCTAACAACCACTCAGTAAAGATCCCCAACTCGCGGCGCACAAACGCCTCATCATATAAAGGCAAGGGCTGCGTGTTGCCTGTGACAGGATCAAGGCTCTCAACCACTGAGGCCACCTGGGGCAATAATGCCAATGCGCGGCAGTAATAATCAGCGACATTATCGTCCGTAAGTACAGACAATAACTGGGTATCCCCCAGATCGCTCAGTAGCATAAAACCTTGCTCGGCATCGGAAGTAATCACTTTTGGAACTGTCAGTCCCGCCGCAGCATAGCTACTAGCGAGGGCGATAAAAGGCGCGATAGGCACTAAGGCGGGCGGAGAATCGGCGACAATATAGCTAGCATCACGCGCAACGACGCGGAAATAGCGTCTAAAACTAGCATCACCCGAAATCAATATCGGGGTCACATCATAGGAAAAATAACGGTTCAGCCACTGATTAAGGGAAATAAATCTCGGATCGGATAAAGTCATTTCATGGCTCTTATAGAAAAATTGCTTTATTATAGCTGGCATATAATTTGGAAACAGCTAAGAAATTGAGAGATTTATTTGCTGCGTTGCACTTGTAGTTTGCAACTTTCCCCGTCGATACTTGTCCAGACTAAGAAATCATTATTATTGACCTAAGATGCAGATCCGTTACCTTCTGGCCTTGAGCCTGTTACCTAAATTAGTCCTGGCAGACGAATCTCCCGCAACCTCAGCATCACAATGCCTAATCGAACCGCCAGTACCTCGTATCGTATCTCAACCGGGGTTGAGTGCGGCTGAACAAGCAAAAATTCGAATAGCTTCAGACCGCTCAAAAGCTGAAATGGGTAAGCAAGCGATTTTTACCGGTGATGTGGTCTTCAGCCAAGGCGATAGACACATCGCTGCCGATGAAGCCATCCTCGATCAAGCCACAGAACAATTTGATGCTAATGGCAACTTAGTCTTCCAAGACAGCAATTTTACCGTTACCGCAGATTCGCTACAGGCGCAAATGCGCAGCAATCGTGCCACCCTCAAAGGCGCACAGTATTGGCTGCACGGGCAACAGGTGCACGGTGATGCAGAAAAACTGCAAATCACCATAAACAACAACCTGATTTTAACCAATACGAACTTTACCACCTGTCCGCCTGACAACGTCTCTTGGTTGCTTGAAGCCGAAAAAATTAAGATCAACAGCGAAGAAGAATGGGGCGAGATCTGGAATGCCAAGCTGCGAGTGGCCGATATTCCGGTGTTCTACATCCCTTATATGACGGTTCCGGTTTCAGACAAACGTAAAACAGGCTTCCTCTATCCAAGCTTTAGCACCAGCACCACCAACGGTTTTGAGGTGTCAGCGCCCTACTATTGGAATATTGCACCGGAATACGACCTGACATTTACGCCAAACTATATGACTAACCGCGGGTTATTCACTAAAACTGAGTTTCGTTATCTCGCGGGTGAAGCTCAAAATGGCCGTTTGAATTTTGAATATCTAGGCAGTGATCGAATGATCGGCGGCAGCCCAAATCGTTACCTGTATAACTGGCAACACCAGGGAGCTATCGATAAAAACTGGCGAGTATTGACTAACTTTACTGAAGTTTCGGATAACAACTATTTCAACGACTTAAAGTCTGATGTTAACCGTGCGACCGATAACCAATTATCACGGATTGGCGAAGTCAGTTACTTCGAACGTGATTGGGATATCAGCACTCGGGTGCAGGATATTAAAGTACTGGGCGAAGATGAAAAGCCATACCAAGTGATGCCACAGGTTAACTTTAACTACCGTGCCGCCGACTTTTGGAACAACTTGGACTTTGGTTTTAACTCAGAGCTGACCAATTTTGCCCACCAAGATGACGATGTAAACACGGCAACCCGTTTGCATATGGCTCCCAGCCTAACACTGCCAATCCATGGTCCTTCAGGCTCACTGACGAGCCAATTAAAGTTAATGCAAACTAACTATTGGCAGGACAAAAATAACACTAAATTTGATACCTTAGATGACACTGTAAGCCGTACCATTCCTCAGGTGCGTATCAACGGACAAATCAACTTCGAACGTTTTACCGAAATATTTGAGCAAAATTATCGCCAAACACTCGAACCTCAATTCCAGTATCTGTATGTAGGTTATGAGGATCAACGGGGTATTGGTATTTACGATACCGCCCAATTGCAGGACGACTACTTTGGTCTATTCCGGGATCGCCGCTTCTCTGGCCTTGACCGTATCGCCGATGCCAACCAAGTGACTCTTGGTATTACAACTCGTTTCTTCGATGACCATAACCAAGAAGCGACCAAATTCAGTCTCGGACAAATCTTCTATCTTCAAGACAGTAAGCTAGGCTTCGAAGATAATATTTTTGAGCAAAATCAATCAACTTCAGTATTGGCGGCCGAGTTAGATACTCGTTTAAGCCAAGACTGGTATTTAGGCGCAGCCATTCAGTACGATACCAACACCAGTGACAATAAAAAGACCGAAGTCACCTTAGACTTCCGTCCTGAAGCCAACAAACTACTGCAATTAAGCTATCGTTATGTACCCGATCTACTGAACTCTAACACTAACGATTTGGTTAATATCTCCCAAGCAGGTGTTCGCGGAGCTTGGCCTATCAATGACAGCCTCTATTTTGTTGGCAACTGGTACTATGACCTCAACGAGAGTCGTAGCATAGAAACCTATACAGGTTTCCAATATGAATCATGCTGTTATGCAATCCGCCTCAGTTATCACTATCGCATTAAAACCAACTACGATGACAACATCGGCTCAGCCATTATCGATGAGCGCGAGCAATTTGAGCGTGGTGTGTACCTCAACTTAGTCATCAAAGGGCTCGGTGGTTCTGGTCCATTAGGTGTAACGGATATGCTCAATGATGGTCTGTTTAACTACAGAAAACCGCTTTATCTGAGGAATTAGCAAAGAATTGTGGTAGATTGCTGAACCTCAACAAGGACTGAGAGTCCAAACAAGTTAATGAAAGCTGTGCGTTCACCCAATAACTGAATTGAGTGACGCATCTTTTAAGAGTTACCAACAAAAGAACATTTAGGCAACTCACTGTAATTTCGATATAAATGGTAAAGTTAACTTAAATAAGCCGTCGAATCTGACCTTAGAACGTGCCAAGGATTTTGTGGATGAAACCCAGTAAACATCTGATTTTTGCTTTATTTGCACTCGCTATCAGCCAGCCAACCATGGCAGCTCCCCAGCCACTCGACCGTGTTGCCGTTCAAATCAACGACGGTATTGTGCTCGAAAGTGAAATCACCAATATGATTGACACGGTTAAAGCCAATGCTAAGGCCGCGAATCAATCGTTACCCTCCGACAGTGCACTGCGCACCCAGGTTATTGAGCGATTAATTTTGACTCGTCTGCAATTACAAATGGCGGATCGCATTGGTCTACATATTGGTGACCTACAGTTAGACCAAGCAATTGAAAACATTGCGCGCGAACAAAAAATGACCGTGGCGCAAATGCAGCAAAAAATTGAGAGCGAAGGCTTAAGCTTCGGACAATACCGTGAGCAACTGCGTGAAGAAATCACCTTAGGTGAAATCCAACGTATTCAAGTACAACGCCGTATCCAAGTTTCACCACAGGAAATCACTGGCCTAGTGAAACTGATCCAAGAGCAAGGCATGAAGGACGTCGAATACCAAATCGGCCATATCCTGATTGATGTACCCAATAATCCCACTAGTGAACAACTCGAAGCGTCAAGCAAACGCGCCAATGCCGTGCTTGAACGTTTAAAGAGTGGTGAGGATTTCCGCCGCACCGCTATCGCCTCTTCATCTGGCCCTAAAGCACTTGAAGGCGGTATTTGGGATTATATGAACATCAACGAGATGCCAACCCTGTTTGCTGAAGTCATTAATGGCGCCAAAAAAGGCGATATTATCGGCCCAATTAAAAGCGGTGCTGGCTTCCATATCATCAAGATTATGGATGCTCGTGGTTTACAAACCAAAGAAATTGAAGAAGTGAGAGCGCGTCATATCCTGCTCAAGCCATCGCCAATTCTGTCGGAAGATCGCGCTAAGGCCATGTTAGAACAGTTCCTGAAGCAAATTCGTTCAGGCGAAGCTAAATTCGAAGATTTAGCCCGTCAATACTCTGAAGATCCGGGTTCAGCGACTAAGGGGGGCGAGTTAGGTTGGGCAGAGCCAGGTATTTATGTGCCAGAATTTGCGCAGACACTTAATAGTTTAAGCCCTGATCAGATCAGTGAGCCTTTCCGTACTACCCACGGCTGGCATATCACTCAGTTAGAAGAGCGTAGAAAAACCGATGCCACGGATCAATTTAATACTAACCGTGCGCACCAACTGATTTTCCGTCGCAAATTTAACGAAGAACTGCAAAACTGGCTAGACGAAATGCGTGCCGACGCATACATTGAAGTCTTTCAGCCTGAGTCTAATCGAGGTTAAGGTAAATTGACCACTAAACGTATTGCCGTTACCCCCGGAGAACCTGCGGGTATCGGCCCCGATTTAGTCGTGCAACTGGCTCAGCAGGCTTGGCCTGCTGAGTTAGTCGTTTGTGCGGATCCTGAATTATTAGCCAGCCGGGCTAAACGACTTGGCCTTCATGTTACCTTTCGCCCCTATTTGCCTGATCAGGCCCCAAAACCTCAAGCAGCAGGTACGCTGACAATAGCCCCCTTCAAGCTCGTCACTGAAGCCGTTTGTGGGCAACTTGATGAGCAAAATAGTACCTATGTGGTTGAGACTCTGCGTTACGCGGGTGAAAAAAACATGAGTGGCGAGTTTGATGCCGTTGTCACCGGCCCAGTGCATAAGGGGATCATCAATCAAGCAGGGATTTCCTTTAGTGGTCATACCGAGTTTTTTGCCCATCAGGCTAACTGCCCCGATGTAGTGATGATGTTAGCAACTCAAGGTTTACAAGTGGCACTGGTGACCACTCATATTCCACTGGCTTATGTTGCTAAAGCCATTACACGCCAACGCTTACATCATATTATCAAGATTTTACACGCTGACCTTATCAGCAAGTTTGCCATTGCTTCGCCTAAGATTTATGTCTGTGGCTTAAATCCCCATGCGGGTGAAGACGGCCATCTTGGCCGGGAAGAAATCGATGTGATTATTCCGGCACTGAATGAACTGCGTGAAGAATATCAAATGAACATTGTCGGCCCCCTCCCTGCCGATACCCTGTTCCAACCTAAATATTTACAGGACGCGGATGTCGTACTGGCCATGTACCATGACCAAGGCTTACCCGTTCTAAAGTCACAAGGATTTGGCAAATCGGTAAACATTACCTTAGGTTTACCTTATATCCGTACCTCGGTTGACCATGGTACGGCGCTCGATCTTGCGGGAACTGGCAAAGCCGATATCGGCAGTTTTGTCTGCGCCTTGAATAAAGCCATTGAGTTATCCTCAAAAAACTAAACGATTAAATATTAATGAGTAGCAAAGTACATTTAGGCCACACGGCCAGAAAGCGTTTCGGACAAAACTTCTTAACTGACAACAATGTGATTAACCGCATTGTGGGTGCGATCGCCCCCGATAACGACCATGTGATGGTAGAGATCGGCCCAGGCCTTGGCGCTTTAACGGAGCCAGTCGCCTCCTCGATAGACAATCTCACCGTAGTGGAGTTAGACCGCGATTTGGTTGAGCGCTTGCAGCATCACCCAGTACTTAAGGATAAGCTCACCATTCATCAGGGCGATGCATTGCAGTTTGATTTTAGTCAGTTGGTTGTCCCAGGTAAAAAACTCAAAGTTTTTGGTAACTTACCTTACAATATTTCAACTCCGTTAATGTTCCATCTGTTCGAGTTTGCCGAACTGATTGAAACCATGCACTTTATGTTGCAGAAGGAAGTAGTGCTGCGTTTATCTGCAAGTCCAGGCACGAAAGCCTATGGCAGATTAACGGTTATGGCACAATATTTTTGCCAAGTGGTCCCCGTACTCGAAGTACCACCCCATAGCTTTGCGCCGCCACCGAAAGTGGATTCTGCCGTAGTGCGCCTTTTGCCCTATGCAGAAAAACCCTTCCCCTGTAAAGATGTGAATGTGCTACGCCAGCTATGTACCACGGCATTCAATATGCGCCGCAAAACACTGCGTAATAACCTCAAACAAGTGTTAAGTGATGAAGAGTTCGAACAGTTAGGTATCGATCACAACCTGCGTCCAGAACAAATCTCCGTTGAACAATATGTTGCAATGGCGAATATGGTATGTGATAAGCAGGCTTAAGCAGTTAAGTTTGATGGGCACTTAGGTGCCCAATATCATTGTAGGAACTCACATGAGCGTATTGGATAACTCTATCCGAGTCGAAGTCAAAACCGAGTATATTGAACAACAATCCTCGCCAGAGGATCAGAAATACCTCTTTAGCTACACTATCACCATTATTAACCTCGGTGAGCAGACCGCAAAACTCGAAACCCGTCACTGGATCATTACCGACGCGAACGGCAAAATGACTGAAGTACAAGGTGCAGGAGTCGTCGGCGAAACCCCAAGCATTCCACCCAATACCGCCTACCAATATACCAGTGGCACAGTACTCGATACGCCTCTTGGCATTATGTATGGTACTTATGGTATGGTCAGCGAATCTGGCGAACGTTTTAAGGCAACCATTAAGCCCTTCCGTTTAGCGACTCCTGGTTTATTACACTGATTTAATTTAAGAAAGGATACTGTGGCCCATTATTTTGTTGGTGATGTCCAAGGCTGTTTTGCCGAACTCCAAAAATTACTTGCTAAAGTCGACTTTAATCCATCCCGCGATGAACTGTGGGCGGTGGGTGATCTTGTCGCTAGAGGTCCAGATTCATTAGCGACACTGCGCTTTTTTCAATCTCTAGGTGATGCGGGCAAAACGGTTCTCGGGAACCACGATCTGCATTTACTGGCCCTGCATGGCAAACTTAAGCGGGATAAACCCAGTGATAACCTCACACCACTATTAAACGCACCGGATATTTCGAGCCTTATCGACTGGCTTAGGCAGCAACCCCTAATGCGGGAGTTGCCAGAACATAACGTCATCATGACCCATGCTGGCGTGCCACCGCAATGGTCATTAGAACAATTAAAGCAAGAATCCCAACTAGTTAGCCAAGCCCTACAGCAAAATGATTATCTCGATGCTCTCATTCGCCAAATGTATACCGACACTGCAGAACGTTGGGACCCAAGTGCTATTGGTATAAATCGGCTGCGATTTTGTATTAATGCGTTGACCCGCATGCGTTATTTGTATATCGATGGTCATTTGGATTTTGATTGTAAACAGCCACCAGAAAATTGCAGTAATCCACAGCTTCGCCCGTGGTTTGAATTTACGTCGGCATTACGCCAAAGTCACACATTAGTGTTTGGACATTGGGCTGCATTGATGGGAAAAGTGAAAGATCCTAAGTTAAAAGCACTCGATACAGGCTGTTGCTGGGGAGAACACCTCACCCTATGGCATCTTGAAAAAGACCAAAAAATTACCCAAAAAAAGTTAAAAAAGAGTTAAACTAACCTTAACTTTGGTCGATAAACGACAGTGCGTCTAAGCCCTGAATTTAATAATCTTTTCATTCGGAATAATATAATAATAACCGGAGTATCCTATGAAAGTTAATGTAGCCACCCGAGTCATTGGCGGGTTTAGCATAGTCACGCTTTTACTTGTGTTGTTAGGATTTACCTCTTACCTGACAAACATTAGCCTCAAAGATAGTTCGGCGATGATGCAAGAACTCAGCCTGCCAGCCCTAAAGTCGACCAATCATTTAACCGAGTCCCTGAGTGAGCAACAGCGTCAAGTATTAATCGCTTACCATGCCCCAAAATCCCGGCTCATTCCCGATATCCGTAAAGTATTTAACGACCATAGCGCCCAGTTTAAAAATGAGATCAGCAATCTCAACCAGCTTGTTCAAAAGCAAAACAACTTGTCATCATTGATTTCTCAATTAAATACAAGCTTTTCTACCTTTGAGCGGGATAGTTTGGCCATGCTTACCGAGCGAGAAGCCGCGTTAAGCAAACAAGAACAGCTTATCAATTTAAAAAAGAAACTCGAAAATGCCGCCGATGATGCCTCATCGGTACTGCTCGATATTATCGATTTAGAAAATAGCCAAAACCCTGATGCCCAGAGTCTTGCAGCTTCAGCCAGTGCAATTGATAGCAGCATGGGGAATATCATCACCACCATTGCTGATTTGGTGACAAACGAAGAAATGAGTAAACACGAACTCATTTCCAAGGAACTTGATTACATTCTTAGCGAAAGCAAAAATAAGCTCGAATACGTTAACCGCCATGCGCAGGGTATTATTGAAGCTGATACCTTAGAATCGATTAACCAAGATATTAAAAAAGTACTGGCACTCCTCGAAGGCTCAGATTCTATGGTGCAACTCAAAGCGAGCCAGCTGAACCACGCACTGGCGGCATCGAATCAACTCAGCATTATTGAGAAAGACGCAAAAATCATCGATCGTAACATGGAAGAAGTGAGCAATAATATCGAAGCGGTTGCGGCACAAATGAGCCAAGAAACCATTGCTCAAATTGATGCAGCAAGTATCCGCACTATGATTGTGGTGCTTATCGCAATTGTTGTCGCCGTTATTATCAGCTTTGCCGTAGTCACGCCCCTAAAACGCTCGCTGAACCAAGTAAACAATGCGCTGAATGTGCTCGCTTCAGGTAATTTAACCCACAAATTAGATGATTCAGGTCACGATGAGTTTGCTGAACTTGCCAAAAACTGTAATCGTTTGGTCGATAGTTTACGCGGCTTAATTGCGGGTATTTTAGATCGTTCAAACCAGCTTGCCGCCGCAGCTGAACAGACCTCTGCAATCACCGCACAAACCACCACGGGTATCCAAGAACAAAAGAATCAAGTCGATCAAGTGGCTACTGCAACGACAGAATTAAGCTCCAGCGCGCAACAAGTGTCGATGAGTGCCGATGATGCCCTCGCACAAATTAAACAAGCTGATCAAGAAGCTAAGCATATGCGTGCTATTGCCGAGGAAAATAAACACACTATTCTGGCCTTAGCGGAAGAAGTGGCTAAAGCGGGCCAAGTGATTAACAAGGTCCAATCGGATAGCGCCTCAATTGGCTCGATTTTGGATGTGATCCGCGGCATTGCCGAACAGACGAACCTATTGGCATTGAACGCGGCCATTGAAGCCGCGCGGGCGGGTGAACAAGGCCGTGGCTTTGCGGTCGTCGCCGACGAAGTAAGAAGCCTAGCATCAAGAACCCAAGTCTCGACCCGTGAAATTCAACAAATGATTGAGGTATTGCAGCAAGGGGCACAGCAAGCAGTGGCTGCGATGGATATGGGCCGTGCCCAAGCCAATGCCTGCGTAGCAAAAACAGAACAAGCCAACCTTGCCCTAGAGACCATCAGCCAGTCGGTGCATAAAGCCTATGATGCAGGCACTCATATTGCCCACGCCGCGCAGGAACAAAATTTAGTAAGCCAACAAGTGTCTGAAAAACTAGAACATATTGCAGCAATTTCGGAAGAGACCGCGATTGGCGCAGATCAAACCGCCCAATCAAGCCATCAGGTGGCTAAGCTTGCCGAAGAGCTACAAGCTTCTGTCGGTGAATTTAGAGTGTAAGCAAACACTCAGGTATAAATAGGGTCGCTGTCGCGGCCCTTTTCTTTGGCTTGCGCTTTCCCTTGTACTCGGTTATCAGGCTATACCGCAGCCAAATGCTATAAATGCAATTTCGGAACTCAGCTCAATATTCGGTAAAAACGGCCTAAACGACACCCATAAAAAATGCCGAACTGAGTTCGGCATTTTTTACGTATTATTCTTTGCCTATGTAAAAGCACGCGAGAAAATGATTAAACAGGCTATTACTCTTCTTCACCGCCAGCGCCTGCACCTAAACGCTCTTTAACCGCTGCAGTGATAGGACTGGCACTATGACCATTTGCCTCAGCCCAAGCTTGGATAGTCATGCCATCCGCTTCTGGTACGCTTAGCTCGTTGGCGGATAACCGCTTAGCAACAAACTCACCCGCATCATTCGCATTCACGGCATAGGCGGTACGTAGTAAGCTTTGGCCGTCACAACTAATTCCGCTGTAAACTTGGCGCAATTTAACACGACTTTCTTTTAATTTTTTACGTAAGCGGTTTTTATCGTTCGCTTTAACGTAATCACAAATACTCGCAACAAGCGGATCTGCTTCATTCGCTTTAGCCGAGGTTGGCACAGAAACATAGCTAAATCCGATTAGTGCAGCCAAGGCTACAGGCATTAGACGCATCCGATACTCCTTAATACTTTCTTATAATTTTTTTATGGTTTGTATGGTCTGCGTCTATCTCTAACGATAATTGACCTCTCAGGTTCAGATAGCTCTCGATAACACAGTTATCTCAGCCTACTGGCGCCTAGCCGGTATAATACCTTCGACATATTGACAATCCATACGCACAGGGTACACAACATAACGACATAATTTAACATTTTTTTGCCAAATTGATAAAGCGATATTCCAGCCCATCAGCATTTATAGCTGCTACGGATTCGGTTTCTTGCCACTCATCGTTTTTCCAAGCAGGGAAAAAGGTATCACCTTCAACGTCTAAGTTAATTTGAGTTAGATAGAGCCTATCGGCTTGGGGTAATAGCTGTTGATACAATTGTCCACCGCCAATGACCACCAACTCTTCACAATCGCCAGCCGCCTCTTTGGCAGCTTCAAATGATGTGACACAGGTTACGCCCTCGATTAATAAATCCGCTTGGCGAGAAATCACAATATTATGACGCCCAGGTAAAGGTCGACCGATTGATTCAAAGGTTTTACGGCCCATCACAACTGGCTTACCTAAGGTCATGGCTTTAAAATGGCGTAAATCTTCGGGTAGATGCCATGGCATTTTATTGTCTTTTCCGATGACTCGATTGTTTGCCATCGCGGCTATCATAGCAATGCGCATGGTCACTCCTGTGGAATTGTTTTTATTTAATAACTGGACGGGTTCTAAAGTACAGCAAACTCGGCAAGGCTAAACCAACCGATAGTGCCCCTAGAATAAAGACTGTTTTTAGCCCATTACTAATCACTTGGCCTGTTAGCTCTTGGCTTACCTGCGATTGTGCCGTGAGTTGCACTAAGGCAATCACAGTATTGAATGCATAAGTACCTGGGATCATGGGGATAATGGCAGCAACTGCATACATCAACGGCGGCGCTAAATGACGCTTTGCAAACCCGATAGTAATAGTGCCCACTAACGCCGCCGCGGCAAAGGTCGCCCACTCAATGGGTAAGCCAAATTGCAGCATAAGTGTGCGAGAGCTATGACCAATTGCGCCAGCTAATGCACAGTAGACTAAAAAGCGTTTAGGTACATTAAATACCATGGCAAAGCCGATGGCAGGGATCGCTGAAAAAAAGGCATCGTGTAGCAAAATAGTCAGTAATTCCATCACAGAAAAATACCACCAAGTTGCATTGCGATTGTAATCCCAATGACCGAAGAAACCGTCAGTAATGTTGCATGTCCCCAACGGGAAATGCCCACGTTCATATGCCCCTTAACCATATCAGAAATCGCATTGATCATTGGGAATCCCGGCACCAGCATTAATACACTGGCCGCCATGGCCGCCTGCGGAGTCTCACTCAAGTTGAATACATAACCCGTCTGCGCCAACATGCTAGTGACAAATGCCGTCACCGCAAAATTCACCAGCAAATTAAAATGCCGCTTTGCGATCGCAAGGCGCACCGACATTCCCACCGCAGAGGCGAAAAAGGTAATGATTGAAGCCGCGACATCACCATTAAAGAGGTGACAAAAACTCGCGCAGGATAAGCCTATCATCAATATAACAAGATAAGGAGGATAGGTCTTAGGCTCGATGCGGGCTAAACGTTTGCGCACTTCATTGGGGCCATAGAGGCCTTTTTCTGCAAGTAAACAAATACGTTGTAACTCACACACTATGGTCATGTTAATGCCATGCTCACGGATCCGACGCGTTGTCGTGATACAGCGACCATGAACTAAACTCGTTAACACGAGGGAATTGGAGGAAATAGAAAGCTCGATACTTGCTAAGCCTAAGGCCTGACCTAGGCGCTGGCTGATTTCTTCAACTAAATCAGATTCAGCACCGTAGGCCAGCAAGAGTTGTGCAACCCGCACAACTTGCCGAGTAATATCATTTTGAGTATCTGCGTACACGAAACTCTCAAAACTTAGATATGGATATTATCTTTGGTAGATGACTTCAACATCGTAGTCATCATCATCAAAGTCATCGTCGAAGTCATCATCATAATCTTCATTGACGGACTCAATGTTAGCTTGATGATAATTATCCCACTTGAATTCGACTTCATCGTCTGGATTTGCATCTTTATCTTCAGGAGGAAGACTTTGGATGAAATCCCACAGCTTAGTCGCTAATTCCTTAGTACCATCGCGGCCATAGGCGGAAATAGTGTAAACCTCACCTTCCCAACCAAGCTCTTTAACAACTCGGTCAACCTTTTCTTTTAGCTCGTCTTCGAGCAGTAGATCGGCCTTATTGAAGACTAACCAACGAGGTTTGCTTGCCAGTTTTGGCGAATACTTTTCAAGCTCACCGACGATTGCACGGGCAGAGTCGACAGGATCTGTGCCATCAATTGGCTCGATATCGATGATATGTAACAGAATACGGCAACGTTCTAAATGCTTTAAGAAGCGAATACCCAGACCCGCACCTTCTGCCGCGCCTTCGATCAAACCAGGAATATCTGCGATCACATAGCTTTGGCCTGGACGTGGGTTAACCACACCGAGGTTAGGCACTAATGTCGTAAAGGGATAATCCGCAACCTTAGGTGTCGCACGAGACACTGCACGAATAAAGGTCGATTTACCCGCATTAGGCATACCAAGCAAGCCAACATCGGCTAACAATAGCAGTTCTAATTTTAAGCTACGCACTTCACCCGGTGTACCTAAGGTTTTCTGGCGGGGCGCACGGTTTGTACTGCTCTTAAAGCGAGTATTCCCTAAACCATGGAAACCACCTTTTGCCACTAATAACTTCTGGCCATGGGTAGTTAAATCACCAAGCACTTCCTCGGTGTCATGATCAATCGCACGAGTACCCACAGGCACTTTTAAAATCAAATCTTTACCACTATGGCCAGTACAATCACGGCCACGACCGTTTTCACCGCGTTCAGCCATGTGGAAACGTTCAAAACGATATTCAATCAAGGTGTTGAAGTTTTCGTCGGCCTCCAGATACACACTGCCGCCGTCACCACCATCACCACCATCAGGACCACCATCAGGGATATATTTTTCGCGTCTGAAACTCACGCAACCGCTACCGCCGTCGCCTGCTTCGACCCTAATTACTGCCTCATCGACAAACTTCATACTTACTCCTGGCATCACTGAATGAAGGAATTATACCGTTTAACTTCATCGGTCGCCAAAAAACTCGAGATACTTGCTCCCAATCTTACCAGTCAACGCCCTTAATTTGATAAAGATTTATCAAATCGCTCCAGAAACGTAGGTAAGTAGAAGCACAAAAAACAGAAAGCCCCACCAAAGGCGGGGCTTTACAGTATAAGCTAGACTCGAAAATTAAGCTTCGATGCTAATAAACTTACGGTTATTAGGACCTTTAACTTCGAATTTTACTTTACCGTCGGTCAGAGCAAACAGAGTGTGGTCGCGACCAATACCCACGTTTACACCAGCGTGGAATTTAGTACCACGTTGACGAACGATAATGTTACCAGCTAGAACTGATTCACCGCCAAAGCGCTTAACACCTAGACGTTTACTTTCTGAATCACGGCCGTTACGAGTAGAACCGCCAGCTTTTTTATGTGCCATGAGTTAGACTCCTATTATGCGTTGATAGCAGTAATTTTAACTTCGGTGAACCACTGACGGTGGCCCAACTTCTTGTCGTGGTGCTTACGACGACGGAACTTAACAATAGTTACTTTCTCGCCACGACCATGACTTACTACTTCAGCAACGACTTTACCGCCAGCCACTAAAGGAGCACCAACGTGCACTTTTTCACCGTCAGCGATCAGTAAAACTTGATCGAATTCAACAGTTGAACCAGTAGCAACTTCTAATTTTTCTAAACGAACTGTGTGGCCTGGGGCTACACGGTGTTGTTTACCACCACTTTGAAAAACAGCGTACATAGCTATTTTACTCCGATATTCCTAACATGCTGGCCCACATTCTTGGGGGCAGGATGCTACAAAAACTTTATTGACAATGGGCGCGGAGTTTACGCGAAGAATCCTTATCTGGCAAGCCCTAATTAGGAAAGAATAAAAAAAGGCCGGAATAACTCGCACATTAGTAGTGTGAGTACTGTCATATGTCAGAATTTTAGGTAAAATTCATTCTATATAACACGTGAGCCTAAAATACAGGCCGGGTACGTAATGGCCCCACAACCAGAGTCTATTATGGATTTAAACGCTATTCGTCAACTGGCTGACACTGATATGCAAGCAGTCAATCAGCTGATCTATAAACAGCTGGAGTCAGATGTCGCCCTGATCAACCAGCTAGGTTTCTACATTATCAATGGTGGTGGTAAACGTCTTCGTCCTTTACTGTCCGTCCTCGCCGCTCGCGCCGTCGACTATAAAGGTGAAGCCCACCTTAAGCTTGCCGCGATTATTGAATTTATTCATACCGCTTCATTACTGCACGATGATGTGGTCGATGAATCGACCCTCAGACGCGGCCGCGAAACCGCCAACGCGCTCTTTGGTAATAGCGCCAGTGTATTAGTGGGTGACTTCCTTTATACCCGCTCATTCCAAATGATGACTGAACTCGACAATATGCGAGTATTACGGGTACTAGCCGATACCACCAACGTATTAGCTGAGGGCGAAGTATTACAGCTAATGAACTGTAATGACCCAGATACTACCGAAGAAAGCTATATGCGGGTGATTTACTGTAAGACTGCAAAGCTATTCGAAGCCGCAACCTTACTTGCCGCTGTATTAGCGGGCGCCACACCTGAACAAGAAACGGCGTTGGGCGATTATGGTAAGTATTTAGGTACAGCCTTCCAATTGACCGACGATTTGCTCGACTACACCGCCGACAGTGAAGAGTTAGGTAAAAACATCGGTGATGACCTCGCCGAAGGCAAGCCGACCTTACCGCTGATCTATGCCATTGCCCATGGCACAGAAGAAGAGCAGCAACTCATTCGTCATGCGATTGAGCAAGGTGATGGCACCCATGCTATTGAGAAGATAGTTGCCGCTCTGCATCATTGCGGCGCGCTCACTTATACTCAGCAAAAGGCCATTGAGGAATCAAATAAGGCGATTGCTGCACTTGCTGCATTACCTGACAGTGATTTTAAAACCGCATTAGTCTCACTGGCGAAAATATCTGTTGACCGCAACCACTAAGCTGTTGTGAACAATCAATAAAAAGGCCTTGCTTAGCAAGGCCTTTTTATTTTTAACGTTCTTTACAACATGGAACTTAAACTTGCCATTGGATCGGCGCTTCGCCCCGAGCCATCAGTAGTTGATTCACTTTTGAAAAATGCCCACAACCAAAAAAACCACGATACGCCGATAAAGGAGATGGATGCGGTCCCGATAGAATTTGGTGTTGTGGCGCGTTAATCACAGCACCTTTTTTGATGGCATGACTCCCCCACAGCACGAAGATAATTGGACGTTGCTGCGCATTAAGCAGCTTTAACGCTTCCGTCGTAAAAATTTCCCAGCCCGCATTGGCATGGGAGTGCGCTTGCCCCTGTTCTACCGTGAGGACAGTATTAAGCATCAAAATCCCCTGTTCAGCCCAGGCCGTTAAATCACCATGGTTGGGAATATGGAATCCCGGAATATCGTTAACCAATTCTTTATACATATTGGCAAGCGAAGGCGGCGGTTTAACCCCTCGTTTCACTGAGAAACATAGACCATGGGCTTGATTGGGGCCATGGTAGGGATCTTGACCAATTAACACTACACGCACTTGCTCGAGCGGCGTTGTTTTGAATGCATTAAACACATCCTCTTTCGGAGGATAAATCACTTTGCCTGCTTCTCGCTGTTGATTCACAAATGCGATCAGCTGTTGATAGTAAGGCTGCGTACGTTGATGGTCGATAAATGCTTGCCAAGTCGCCAAAATCAGTTTCTCTTACTTAAGTTACAATGCCGTTAGCTTAAAAGTGATAAGCAACCATGACAAGCTCACTGTGCGATTAATTCGCCAGAACTGCTGATAGTTCAAGTTAAAATGCCACCAATTAAGTGCTATAGTGTCGGCACTTATCCCCTATTCATTCAGATAAATGATCCGCGACCGCTTACAAGGCTCAAGTCCACAATCCGCAGGCTTTACCTTAATTGAACTCGTTGTAGTGATTATTGTGCTTGGAATTTTAGCCGTTGTGGCTTTGCCCAAGTTTATCAATGTGCAGCAAGATGCGCAGATAGCTACAGTCAAAGCCGCAGGCGCAGGATTTAAATCCGGTTTAAATTTAGCGCGTTCAGTTTGGGCAGTGAAAGTAGGCTCAGGCCCCAAGGAAGATTTGCCCGTATTTGGCACAGCACAATCTGAACAAGTGGACTTTAATGCTAACGGTTGGCCAGCCCAACACTATATTTATGGCAATGAGGCATCACCTTCATTAGATAATGTGGAAGACTGTGTCTCTGTATGGGAAGTGTTATTCCAAAATGCGCAGCCGAGCGTCTCACGACTCAATATTGATGCCACGGAAACAGACTATAAAGCCAGTTATCTCAACCCTAATCAATGCCGATATTTTTATCGGGCTAACGATAAATTATCCATTTATTACGATTCAAGAACGGGAACCGTCACAACAGACTTAGATCCCAATAGTTAAGAGTTAGCGATTCTTTCCCATAGAAATTAGGATAGAATCGCCCACCAATAAATTATTTTGAGTAAGCGCTATGACAGACACGAGCAACACCACTATTTTTGAACTTGCCGATCAATTTATTGCCTTAGCCAATCAGCTAAGCCAGCAAGAAGGTGATGTAGGCAAAGTAGGTACCGCCCTGCGTTTTGCGGCGGCCCGTTTTAATGCTTTTGAAGCGGCGATTAAATCAGCCGATTTAGGTGCAGAAAAAGACAATGCACTCGACTGGTTTAGCGCAGAATACCGTGAAATGCTGAGTGATAATTTAGACGACCATATCGCCAACCCACCCGTTATGCAGGAAGAACCCGCAGAGATAGATGATTCTGTCCAAATTTTTAAGAACTGATAATCTGCTAAGGGTGAAGTGGCACACTATTTTTTGTGCCACCAAAGCTGCAGTGATCTTCTTATCTTACAGATCACTTTAGGTGAATACATCAGCGCTACACCACAAGACATTTAGGGCTAAATTCAAACTGGATACTGCTGAATTAGTCCCTAATAGAAACCCTAAGCCAGTATCAAGATTAGTTTCTATTTACTGTCTCGTTGAGTGAATGCAACGAAAGCCAGTATTTGATATTTGGCGAGCACTAGGGCGTGTGCAACTCAACCTAATGAATATCTATCCCAAACCGCTTTCCACCATACGCAGGCATTGGGTCGTTTTATCATCTCAAAATGAAAAAGCGATAAGCCCTATGGGTTTATCGCTTTTTATTGTCTTGCTTTGACCGCAGTGACGCTAATCCGGCAATGGATTATTTAACGATTTCCATCTCAGCTAAGAGATTGTCGGCACCATCCAAATATTTCATTACCCACAACATATAACGGCTATCGACATGAATAGAGCGGTTAATTTCATTATCAAATGCCCAGCCGCCGATAATGCTTTCATATACACCATCGAACAGCAGACCCACTAATTCGGCGCGGCCGTTTAAGGTAGGTGAACCTGAGTTACCACCAGTGGTATCTAAGGTCGACAGGAAGTTTACAGGCACAGAATCGATGGATTTCATATAGAAATCACCGTATTGCTTCTGTTTAATAAGCTCTAACTGCTTTTTCGGTGCATCGAATGGATCAATTCCCGTGTCTTTTTGCACTATGCCTTCGAGGCGAGTGAATGGCACAGCCACTAAACCATCTTTTGGCGAATAACCTTTTACATGGCCAACCGTAACACGCAGGCTAGAGTTTGCATCGGCGTAAACGGGCTTACCCTGCTCAAGATTATAGGCAATGATGGCATCCATATATTGCGGACGTATTTTCATCATCTCGCCGTCTAATTCTTTTTCTTTCTTCTCTTCGCTCATATTGGTGTCATACATGGCCACCGCAAATTGAATAAAAGGATCCTTAGAGGCTTTAAAATCGTCGACCGATTTTTCCATCCAAGCTAAACGCACATCTTTATTACCGAGTTCGGTTTTGGCGTACATTTTATCTAAGGTTTTAGCAAGCTTAGCTTCGTTAACCTTGTTATCGATACCAAAGGCTTTATCCATCGCAGGTAAACGCTGCGCTTCAGGTAACGCGGCATAACGTTTTAGCATATCTAAGAGTACGGCCTTATCGACACTCGCGGCATAACGGCGATCAATACGTTCCATGCTTGCCTTAAAGCGAGTCATATCACGGTCTTGGAAGCCTGGTTCACGCTGCATATCAGGCAGTTGCTTTTCATGGGCTAAACGGTACAGATTCGTCGCCGTTGGTAACATAGTGGTGCTACTGATGTAGCTTAAAATCATATCCCGTTCTTGGTGCGCTTTGCTCTTAGCAATCAAGGCATCTAATTCGGCTAAGGTTTTACCGTATTTAGCCTCACGGCTGCTGTCTTTAGCGATCCACTCAGCCAGTTTAGCTTCAAGGGCTTTACGATCGGCCAACATAGTCGATTTGCCGTAGAACTCGATCATCGAAGTGAAGTTTTTAGCATAGTTTGCTAAGCCCGCGATTTGGCTCTCATACTTAATCCGCTCGTCACTGCCCTCTGGCGCAGTTGCTTTAATGATTTCAATAAAGCGCTCACGCAGCATTTTGCCTTCGGGATAAGCCCACTCAAACTCATTTTGAACTTCAGTCGCGGTGCGATAACGATTTGTGCGGCCGGGGTAACCCGCTACCATCACAAAGTCACCTTCACTCACGCCTTTAGCAGAGACTTTTAAGAAGCTCTTTGGCTCGTAGGGCACGTTGTCAGCGCTAAATTCTGCGGGTTTACCATTTTTAGACACATAGGCGCGGTAGAAAGAATAGTCGCCCGTATGACGTGGCCACATCCAGTTATCGATATCGCCACCGTATTTACCCACACTACCCGCAGGATTGTAGACTAAACGCACGTCGCGGATTTCTAGCTGTTTAACCAGATAGTATTCCAAGCCACCGTGGAAGCTATACACCTGGCAACGATAGCCTTCGTCTTTTTCACACTCGGCAACGAGAGCTTTCTCTTGGTTTTCAATCCCTTGATAAAACTCACGTCCCGTTTTGTTTTCTAGCCCAGCTTTAACGCGCTCAGTAACATTAGTCACATCTTCAGTCACATATACCCGTGAGCCTGGGGCTGCGGGTAATTCATCAGCAAAGGTTTTAGCTAAAAAACCGTCCTGTAACAGGTTTTTCTCAGCAGTAGAATTGTATTGAATCGAACCATAGGCGCAGTGATGGTTAGTCACCACTAAGCCTTTGGGTGATACAAAAGATGCCGTACAGCCACCAAGGCTTATCACGGCATTCATCGGGAATTCGGTAAGTTTAGAGATTGATTTAGCATCAATTTCTAAGCCTTTCGCTTTGAGCTCATCGGCCATTGCGGGCAATTGATGCGGCTGCCACATACCTTCGTCAGCATGGGAAGCAAAACTCGCCGCCACAGCAACTGAGAGTAACCATTTTTTCATTGTCTTAAGTCCGTTTTGATAAAGAAAGCCGAGCGCTTGCGAGGCTATTTCTACGTATGATGTGAATCACTTACCCGACAGCCAGAAAGTAAAAAGTCAGGCACAGAGCCTGACTTTAGCATATCGTACGCACTTTATAACAGACTCAGAAAAATTCGCTTACAAAGCAAATACATTAACTAAGCACTACAAGTTTAAATGTGCTCAATTGCCGCAGTTTAAAGTGCGACAAATAGCTGAGCACCAATAATGATGGCTCCCAACAGACCTGCAAGTCCAAGGGCAAATATTCCACCTGACACTTGGTATCCTTGGGGCACAGCTTGGCGTTGACGTAACGCCATCACAATCGGCAGAAAAATAATCATCACCACCAGCGGCACCGCAGCAAAGCCTAATACGGCAACAAAGCCTTCGGGCACATAGAGCGCGCATAACAATGGCGGCACAAAGGTTAATAACCAGGTTTGCGTCCGCCCCAAAAAGGTCTTCTTAGCGCGGGTGAGTTCTGCCACAAAATCATACAAACTTAAGGTCACCCCGAGGAAAGAGGTGATTAAAGCTAAATCCGCGAATAGCGAAATACATTTACTGATCCAAGGCGTGTGTGCAATCTCTTGTAACGCACTGATAAGCGCTGGCAAAGAACCATTAAAGCCACTGATTTCATTGCCCCCCACAGTGCCTAAGGTCACCAACAACCAAAAGATATAACAGGCAAGCGGAATCGTTGAACCTATTAACAATACCTTGCGCAGCGAGGCGGCATCACCGTCTAAATAACGCACTAAAGTTGCAATACACACATGAAAACCAAAGGAGGTAAATACCACTGGGATAGCCGCCATCCAACTGCTGGTCAAGGATTGCGTCATCGCATTGGTTGCCATACTGGAAATACTGACTTCAGGTAATAAAAACAGCACGACAACAATCAGCAATAAAATCATCAATGAAAACAAAAAGCGCGACACTTTATCGACCCAAGCCACGCCTAATGCCGCAAACCCGCCCAGTACTAAGGTGAATAACACCACCGCCAGTTGGTTATCTAACACGATATCAAACATATTTTGCGCTTTGAGCACTAATAGCGATGAGCCACCTGTTAGATACGCCGCCGTTAAGGCAAAGAGTAAGCTAAGGAACGATGCGCCTTGCACCATTTGGCCTTTCTTACCGAGTAATTTGCCAGTAATCGCATGGACATTATCGCCCACACCAGAACGAAGGTTAATCTCAAGCATTAACAATGAGGTATAGGCTGACAGCCCCCAAATAACCACCATCAATAAAATAGCGGGGATCATACCTAACGCAGCCGTGGCTAAGGGTAAGGCTAACATTCCCGCGCCAATGGCGGTTCCCGCGACGATGGCTATCGAGCCTAACATTTTTGAATTCACACAATTATCCTGTTCAAGTATTAATTATTTTTTTAAGGTTTTTGAGTAGATTTGAAGGATAAAGCCTTGCGCACTCTGTGATTAAGCCAACAGCAATCTCAAACGAAAAGCGTCACTAAACTTAAAGCATCCAATCCGATCTCAATAGAGCAGATCAATTGGCCCCAATAGCTTTTGAATATTTCAACCCAGTCGCCATTGAGGCTAACTAAATCGTTTGCAGAAAAGTGACATTAATTTCAACCGTGATTGCCTTAGCAAAACAGCGACAACGCGCGTAATAGAAGATAGCTAGGGACATTAACAGAGCCAATCCCAGTGGGCAAGCCAGTTGTGAACAAAGATAGAAGGTGCGCCTAATGGTAACAACTCAATAGCGCAGTGATAAACGAAAACATACAAACCAACAAAATCGCTACCTTTGTGAAAATACGCCAAATGCGCGATTAAAATCACCTAAAGGTTAATTTGGCCTTTGCAACATCACAAACGCGCTGATAATGGACTTAAACATCTTCCATATGCTTAAGTCCATTCCGTTGAATTTAACAATCACTCAAAATGTTCAATTACAGCTCAGTCCAAGCCATGGTCCAAGAGCTACCTACGCCAGGTTCAAAACCCGTTGCAGTTGGTGACCATTGCACACAATAGCCACTGTAGGGCCAAGGTTTACATTGATAGACTTTACCAGTTTTAGGTTGTAGCACTTTAGTGCCCGCTGCATAGCTTTTTATTCCCTCAGGGAAGATAAAGTCAGCATCCGGTGCAGTGGTTTGATCTTTTAGGAAAAGATCAAAGTTTTGCTGGATAACTTCACCTTGTTTAGGCTCGGCTTTCACTTGTAAATGATAATGTCCTGCCTTAGGGGCAACGACATCCAACACAAAACTCGCGCTGGTATTGTTTACCGCCTGCGTCACATAACCTGCTGCGGTGCCATCGTGGCTAAATAAATAGGCCGAAACCTGCATATCCGCATTGGTGCTCACATCAAAACTGACCTGTGCGGCACCATCAACAATGGTGTAATCATCGGCCAAGGAGGTGACATTAAGCTGATTTCCCGGTGCTGGCGCAATATCAAAGCTCACTTCCACTCGCTCTAAGCCCGACTTAGGCGCGGCAAAAATCTCATTTTTGCCATATACAGGTGAAATCACACCAGCCGCATTCTTCTGCCCCGCCTTAAGTTGTGGTTGCTGGGCATTAATGGCACTGGCTAACAGGAATGGCCAATTTTGCTTAGCACCTTGGGTGGCATCGGCAATGGTAATTTGGGTTTGCTTAGCGCTTTGTTCACCATTAGCATCAAACACCCGCGTCATTACCTTATCACCCGCTTTAAGATCGAGTGACGGATTAATATCACCAATATCGGTCCACTCGCCCGGCACCACAGCGCCTGAGCTCAAGTTTACATCGATGGCATTGTAGAAGCTGTTGGTGGTGTCACCCACTTCCCACACGGCCAAGATAACGTGATAACCCGTTCTATCTTCAGGCACATAACAATTATGAGTCACTAGCTTTGGCGGTTGCACCATGCCACCGTCGATCACACAAAAGGGGGCTAAGTCAAAGCTTGCGCGGCTCAGAGCTTGATTTTGATCCCAGCCTTGACGAGTTAAATAGTAACGCCAATTGCGAGTAACATGGTTAGCGGTAAACTGCCAAGAAAAGTCATTCCAACCCGCTTTGATATCGCGCTTAGACCAACGACTTGGGCTCTGTTCATCCAAAGGAGAAAATGCCCCATTTGCCGCACTAGCAATTTTACCGTCAGCAGGGCCAGACTCAGGGAATCCAGAAGGACCTTCAACACTTTGCGGCTCCCACTGAATGGCGCCACAGTTGACGTTGCTGCCCGTTTTACAGGCGTAGGAGCGAGACTCTGGTGATATAACATAACCATGAGCCGATGCCGTTTGGCTCAGCAACGAACTTCCGGCAGTCAAGGCTAATGCAACTAGGCTTAACTGAGTAAGCTTAGGAATTGCAAATTTAGGGACAGTTGATTGAGAAAAAGCAGTCAGATGTTCCACTTTAATGTACTCCGTAGGGGCCATTCAATAAAAGATTGGCATTGGTATAAAAGTGGTATTTAGGCAAAACAGCATTAAGCAAAGCCGTTTATTTTTTAAAGAATTCAATATATTCGCTGAATTCTACAGCAACCCCGCTATCTTAGTTAACATCCTTTTACAACCTTAGACCGGAGGCTTTGCGTCCTAATTTTTCAATTAGTTTGCCCAATACGGTGGATCTCAATTGATTAAGTTAACAGGATGTAACTCAAAGACTGAGATGCGGTTAAACTAACAACAAAAGACAACGTTGTCAAAAATTAAATTATTACAATTCAATGAATTACAGAATGTGAATCGGTATTTTTTTGGCACCTGCCAGATTTTATACTTTTAATCTTGATAAGTTTAACCTTGAAACGGATCGCGACTTGGGTATAATGCCCACCTCGCTTCGGGGGAGTAGCTAACTGGATTTTGAGTCATCAACATCTAGGGTGAACGTCAACATACTTGGCCACATGCCATGGTGTTCACAGCAAATCATCGATTTGTCTTGCAAGACCTGAGCACAATAACCGCACCTAGGGGTGGACGGTCTATTGTGCTTATGTCAAAAACCACCCCTAAAAGGATCACACTTGGAAGCGTTACTCGCCTCAACCTTTACGGTTGCTATCGCCGAGATTGGCGATAAAACTCAACTGCTTGCCCTCTTACTCGCTGCAAGATTTAAAAATAAAACCGCGATCATTATGGGGATTTTACTCTCAACCCTGTTTAACCATTTTGCCGCTGCATGGCTTGGACAATGGGCCATTAACTGGGTGAGTCCTGATGTAGCGCGTTACTTGGTTGCCGCCTCCTTCTTCGCGATTGCCCTTTGGGTGTTAATCCCCGACAAAGTGGATGCTGAAGAAAGCCGTTTCTATAAAATGGGCCCCTTTGTCGCGACCTTTATTCTGTTCTTTATTGCCGAAATGGGCGATAAAACCCAGATCGCGACTGTCGTGTTAGCCGCAAAATACGATGCCTTAGCCATGGTGGTTGCAGGTACCACTTTGGGTATGTTGCTGGCGAACGTGCCAGTGGTGATTGCGGGCCATTTTAGTGCCGAAAAATTACCGATGAAGTGGATCCACAGGGGCTGCGCGATTTTGTTTGCCCTACTTGGGGTCGCAACCTTAATCTATTAATTCAACTAATGAATTGAATTTTAAATAATTAAAAGGCCTGTGATATCACAGGCCTTTGCTATGGGTTAGTAGATTAACTTATAGCCCTAATGCGGTTTGGATCCGTTGACCGTAATCAGCATCAGCTTTTTGGAAAAGTGCCAGCATACGTTGCTGTACATCTAAACTCGCTTGACGCAGTGAGCCTGAAATGGTTTCCACTAAGCGGGCTTTTTCATCTTCGCTGAAGATGCGGTACAAATTACCGGCTTGGGTGTAATCATCCTGATTGTATCGGCTGTAACGCGCCGCTTCGCCATCTAAACGCAGTGGTGGCTCAGCAAAGTTTGCTGGTTCTACCAAGGCGCCCGCAGTGCTATTAGGGCCATAGTTTGCTGAAGCATCGCCACCTGTTTGACTGCCATGATAAGGACATTGAGTTCCTGCCATTGCGCCTGCACGTTGATGATGATTGGCTTTAGCCGCATGTGGACAGTTTACTGGCAATTGGTTGTAATTCGCGCCAATACGATAACGCTGTGCATCGGCATAGGCGAACAAACGTGCCTGTAACATTTTATCAGGTGATGCGCCTACACCAGGCACTAAGTTACTCGGTGCTAAGGCCACTTGCTCGACTTCCGCAAAGTAGTTTTGCGGTAAACGGTTCAGCTCTAACACTCCGATTTCAATTAATGGGTAATCACCATGTGGCCAAACCTTAGTTAAATCAAATGGGTTGATATGGTAAGTGTTGGCATCAGCTTCAGGCATAATCTGCACATTCACTGTCCAACGCGGGAAATTGCCATCGGTGATCGCCACCACCATATCGCGTTGTGATGAATCAGGGTCAATCCCTTTTAACTTATCAGCCTGTTCGTTAGTTAAGTTCACTACGCCTTGCTGCGATTTAAAGTGAAACTTCACCCAGAAACGCTCGCCTTTAGTATTCCAGAACGAGAAAGTATGCGAACCATAGCCGTGCATTTGGCGATAGTTTGCCGGAATACCACGGTCTGACATCAAAATCGTCACCTGATGCATGGCTTCAGGGTTTAATGACCAGAAGTCCCACATCGCTTGTGGATCTTTAAGGTTGGTCAATGGGTTGCGCTTTTGAGTATGGATAAAATCCGGGAACTTAATGCCATCACGCAGAAAGAAGGTCGGCGTATTGTTACCCACTATGTCGTGATTACCACGAGCAGTATAGAAGCGCAGACCAAAACCACGTGGGTCACGCTCTGCATCGGCAGAACCCATTTCACCGCCAACGGTTGAGAAACGCACGAAGGTTTCAGTTTGCTTACCCACACCATTGAAATGGTCAGCAATGGTGTAATCGCTTAAGTCTTTGGTCAGAGTGAAAGTCCCGTATACACCAGTACCTTTAGCATGTACTACACGCTCAGGAATACGCTCACGGTTAAAATGAGCAAGCTTTTCAATTAAATGCCAATCTTGTAGGAGTAAAGGGCCACGCTCACCCGCTGACAACGAGTTTTGATCGTCTGCAATAGGGGAACCGCTCTGGCTGGTTAAATACTGTTGACTCATATCTTGCTCCTTAGTCTTTTTTAGTGTGAATCCAAGATTCAATTAAATCGAAAATAGTAGCCATGGCTTATCTCCTTGGCAGGCGACGTGTTGTCGATGGAGCTAGAATAGAGAAAAGATGAAATCTAATAAAACGATTAATATAGATTTAAATAATCTATTTTAAAGATTAAGACTAAGAAATACTCACTGTCATCACTTAAGTGCAGACAGTATTATTGTTTAATATCTGGAGAGTAAAACCCATTAAAGGGTATCCCCGACTGATGGAATATATGAGTTTTTACACTGAGGACTAAAATTAAAGGTATGAAAAAATAAGCAGATTGGTTAGGACTTGCATCGAAACCAACCTCCAAACTTACTTTTGGCTTAGCTGCTCACGGTAGATAACAACAAGATAATAAGCATCGATGAGTACAATAAAAAAGTTAACCGCTGCAACAGGATAAGCCTGTATCGCCATCCCATAAGCAACAAACAGTGTAGCCCCCAGCAAATTCAACCAACGTAACTTCTTGATGTTTGACATCATCAAAGAGATAGCTACTACCACAGACGCCAAATAACCAACCCATTCCCAAATCATTGCACTATCCATATTAAAACCTTATTTATCGATTTATACATTGAAACAGGTTGGTTAATCTGCATTAGCGTTTAACTACCGCTGCTGTCATCCGTGAGATACAGGTCAACTCCCCTGCACTATTATGGATTAAGATTTCCCATACCGAGCTGCGTTTCCCCAGATGAATGGGTTTTGCCGTTGCGGTTAGCACGCCATTACGTGAAGCACGTAAATGGTTGGCGTTAATCTCTTGTCCAACACAATAATATTGCTCGAAATCCACCGCAAAGTTTGCCGCATAACTGGCAACCGTTTCGGCTAAGGCAACGTTCGCGCCCCCATGGACAATGCCTAAGGGATTATGTACGGCGGGCGTGGCAGGCATAGTCGCCTTCATATAGTCATCGCCAATCTCGCTGATCTCAATCCCTAGGGTCTGCATCAAGGTGCCTTTGCCCCCCATACCAGCATCTAAACGGGCACAATCCTCTAAGCTCACCGGTCTAAACCAAATACTCATTTCCACATCCTAGTAAAGAAAACCAGCTAGCAGTTTACTAAGAAGTGACTGAAGTTCAACACATAAGCCATCGCTTAACCTGTTCTGTACGGCAAGGAAACGCTACGACTAACTTAACCAATGTTTTGTGACAGCCAAACGACTAAACCAAACTAAGAAAATCCCCCAAAGGATCACTACACTTGGCATCACAAGAGCATCAGAGCCTAATACCGCTGCCGCCTGCTGAATCCCAAATACATAACCCATCTGCACCAATACCGCCACCAGTGACGCGAGCAACACTTTATAAGAGAAGGCTTTTTTAATCAGTAGAAACAGGCAACCGATAACGCCAGAAACCACCGCAAAACCAAACACAAAGTTGAGCCAAGCGGGTGTCGATTCATAGAGCTTAATCTGATCAGGACTCATCTGCGCCATGGCGTCTGGCGTCATAGTCATTTGGATAACAAAAGCCAATAAACCCATGATATTCCAAAGCAAACTAACGACTGCGATAACGTAAAACCACAATGGTGCCTTGGTAACACCAATGGAATGCAGGGGTGCACTCACAACCATCTTTTTCTCCGTTGGGCTCAAGACTCATTCCCATGAAATACGATGAAAACACGATAAAACCAGCTCAATAAAAAGGGATGGTAAAACCATCCCCTAGCTCTGAGTTTAGCTCACAAAATAAGATGTGAGCGTATTAACACGTATTTAACGGCGACGGCGTTGTAATCCAAATAGTGATAACAAGGCTAAGCCTAAGTAACCTAGCGCACCACCATCATCCTTAGGCTTTGGCTCAGGTTTTGGTGGCTCAACAGGCGCTGGATAGCTTAATGCAACAATCACAGGGTCATGGTCTGAAGCAGAAAACGCATTTTCAGATTTTACGAGATTACCTGAGAATTTTTTGCCGTATTCGAACAGGTTAGACTCCACAGAGTTGATATGCCAATCTTCAATATCGACTAAACGCTTGGCGAGACTAGTGTTTGCCAAGGCATGGTCAAGGTTGCCTAACTCACCATTGTAGCTGTATGAGTAAGTTCCAGTACCGTGAGCTTTAGTATTGAGATTGATAAGACCATAACCTTTCTCAATCTTGCTGCCTTGGCGTTCAAACACTTTGCCATTTAAGGTTGTCCAAGAGGCGGTCATGATTGCACGATCAGACTTGCTCGCATCGTAGTCGGTCAATACACGGATAGGATCTTCCATACCGTAGGCATTCATATCACCGATAACCAGTAAATCGCCTTTTACTTCTTTCAACGCTTCACCGATCACTTTAGCTGCTGACACGCGGAAAGCATTACACTTACCTTGCTGATCCGCAGGATCAACAGACTCTTCGAAGTTTACCCAATCCTCCAAACAGCCTGAGCCTTTTGATTTCAGATGGTTAACAACAACGGTTAGATTTTCATTATGGATCTTAAAGGTTTGCGCTAAGCTGTGACGTTGGTAAGCGTCGTTACCTGGGTTAGTCTCAGTCTTACCCTCTTTAATGCGAGTCACACTGCCTGCACTCGCATGTTGCTCTGGGGTATCAATAGTACGAGCGGCACCTGCAAGGCTTACTTTACCCGCACGGTATAGCATACCAACGGTAATCGCATCGCTACCGAAGTACTTACCGTCGTATTTATCTTCATCGGCGATTTCAATATAGCTGTAAGCATTTTCAGCAGTTTGCTTCTCGTTTAAGGCATCGACTAAGTTCTTAATCGCGCTCTTTTCGCCAAAACCGTTGTTAGCAATTTCCATCAAGCCAACGATATCGGCATTCATGGCAGTAATGGCACTAACGATTTTCGCACGTTGTAACAGCATTTCTTCTTCGGTCAATGCGCCGCGGTTGCCACCCGATGGGTTAGTATCACCACCCACAACATCATTGAAGAAGTTCAGTACGTTAAAGCTGGCCACACGGATATCACCTTTAGTCGCCACACTTGGTGCATCTGTTCTATCATCGCCGCGGATAAAATCGCCAGCAGTAATAGTGTTCGTAGCCACTAAACGGTAAGCCCCGTAGCTATAACCAATCACCCCTTGCAGATTGGTCAATTGATCACCGACGCGGATATAACCTGTTTCAGCATTAAAGTCAGGGAAGTAAGGAATTACACCGTCAGCAGGTTTGTAATCGGATTCGATAAACAGCTGATTTTCTAGGTTAGATTTAACTAATGCCGTTGCCTCTGGAGAAAGCGCTGGGTATAACTGGGTTGGCTTCATCAAGGGTTCTTTGTAAGACACCAACATGTTATTACGCTTGCCCGCATAGTCGAAGCTAAAGGTGCGGCTGATCTTCAGATCACTGCCCGCATCTAATAGCACGTTCATGCCTTCATAACGCTCTAAAGCCTGTGCTAACGTTTCTCCCTCGGCAACATAGAAAGGCGCTGCGACAGGAACTTCCCCCTTCGCGCCCACTTCAAATTTTTTATCGGTTTTAATATCAATTTGGGTTAGACCGAAGTATTCCTTGACCTTACCCTGAACACAGATTTCAACCCCAGGTTGGATCGCTGCTGGCGGTGTTTCACCTAAAAAGACAAATACACCATCGGAAGTATATGGCGAGTTATCACCCTTCACTTCTTGCAAATAAAAACCTTTGAACAAACTCTCGCCACGGGCAGCCACCACCCCGCGAACCGTCACTTCACTTTCAGACTCAAATGCACCTTGAGGAACATAAGGGCTAGATTCGCCAGCACCTTGTACTTGATAAATTGGAACAATTTTCGCGCCACTGCAACTAAATACAGGTGTTTCTGGTGCGGTTGGCGTATTCAGAGAACCAAGACCAGTGAAAGTATCTTTAGGTAATTGTTCCCACTGGGCAGCATTAAAGACGGTATTTGCGACTAATGAGTCTAGTTTACGCTTAAGGGTAACATCGAGTCCCCAACCGACTGGCGTTGGCACATCACCAATAATATCAACCACGGCGCCATCTTTAACCAAAGCGACAGCATCACCGCCGTTAAAGCTTAAGCTACCAGAAAAACTATCGACGCCCTGTGGCAGGGTAATAACACCGCTTGAATTGAGAATCACTTTAGTGGCTTTAGACGCAATGCTCTGGCCATCTAATACTTGCATATCTGACGCATCTGTTGCGCCATCTTTATAACGAACGAGCTTATAACCTGTGAGATCAATTGCCGCATCACCGCTGTTATACAATTCGATAGCTTTGTTATTAGAGCTACCTTCAACATACTCGGTGATTATGACATCGGCACTTGCCATCATAGGCAACGCCGCGGCTACAGCTAAAGAAATAGCCGTCAACTTATTAACATTTTCCATATCAACAACCCCATTATTATAATATTGCCGCTAATTTTTATTAACGTGCGGGCGGATTATTCCAGAGTTGTAGGGCTAAAAAAAGGGGGCAAGATCTCACTATGCATGCATAACATATTGATGGAAATGTAATTTTACAGAGTAAATTGTCTTACATTCAGAACAGTGCCATAACACAAAATTATTAAACAGCGATAAAACAATAAGTAAGAAAAAGACATCCAGTCTCCCTAGTTAACCTAAGTGAACAAATAATAATCGCAAAAAAAATATGATATTTTTATGATATTTTTAAACATGTCATTCTGAATAAGCGTATTAAATTTGTTGCTTTAAATATGCGTTATTCATTTAAAACTTAATCAGTGTTCCATCGTTCTAAAATAATGGCTTATTGATACGGCAATATCTTGTTATTCAAATAACAAAATAAAACACTAATAAAGCTAAATAGCCTGTTACAACTCGGTTTGCTAATGAATTAAAACAAAAGTAGGATTTAACAGCAAAAAAAAATACCGCCCAAAGGCGGTATTTTTATAAAAGCATACTGTAACTAAAAATTACTTCTTAGCGGGTTCAGCAGCAGGTGCAGCTTGTGCTTTCTCAATTGATTTCAACTCAACTTCAAAAATCAGCGTTGAGTTTGGTGGAATCGTTCCAGTATCACGTTCACCGTAAGCTAAGTTTGCAGGGATAACAAACTTGTACTTAGCACCAACAGGCATTAACTGTACGCCTTCGGTCCAACCAGGAATAACACGGTTCAATGGAAATTTAGCCGTTTCACCACGTTTGTAAGAGCTATCAAACTCTTTGCCATCAATCAGAGTGCCCACGTAATCTACTTCAACCGTGTCTTCAGCCGCTGGCTTTTCACCTGAACCAGGAGTGAGTACTTCGTATTGCAGGCCTGATTCAGTGGTGACTACACCTGGCTTAGCTTTGTTTTCTTCAAGGAACTTTTTGCTATCCTCGAGATTTTTCGCCGCAATGGCTTTAGATTGTTCTGTACGCTTGTCGTTTAATTTTTTGTCTAAATTTTGAAGAATGGTTTGCATTTCTTCTTCAGTTAACTTCAGCTGATCATTCAAACCATTAGTAAAACCTGTCACGATCAGCGTGCGGTCAACTGGTAGGCCTAATTCTTCTTGCTCTTTAATATGACCAGACATATAACGACCGATTGAAGCACCCACACTGTAGGCTTCTTTTTGTGCTTCTGTCGTTAATTCAACATTTGTGCTTGCATTTGTTGCTTTTTCTTCTTGATTACAAGCAGATAGGCCAATAACAGCCAATGCAACTAACGATAATTTATAAATCGATTTCATTAAAGCTTCCTCAGCATCCTCAAGCGGTTACAATAACCTAAGCGCGACAACTTTATACTAGTTATCTGGGTTATACCAACTAGATTCTTTATGGGTTAACTGTGATTAATTTCACTCTACCGAGTTAGAGACACCAACTTTAGGAGCAAGTTCATGAAGAAAACCCTACTGCTGGTAATTTGCACGATTTTTTTGACGGCTTGCTATCCTAAAGCCGAAGATATTCGCGTGCTCTCAAAAGACCCTTCTTACAGCGCAAGTCTCTCGAGTGATGGCACTCTCGCAATTGTCGCAACTCAGAATCAAGGAGTCCAATGTTGGGACTTAACCCAGCACAGCCTTAAATACCAATGGGTGCATGGCGACCTTAATACAGGCGTAGCCAGCACAGCCATTTCACCTAATGGAGAGTTCGCTGCATCGTTAAGCCGCGATTCAGTAGCACTATGGACAATAGGCGACGGAAAATCCGTAGGTTGGTGGTCACTGCCCGCATCGGGAGAAAGTGTTGCGGTAGCCAACAATGGGGTTTTGCTTATTGGTTTAAACGATGGCAGCGTAATGTCTCTGAATGCGGCAAAAACGGCACTGATTAAATTCTTAGGCCATAAAGAACGCGTCAATACGGTTGCACTGTCGGCGGATGGTCGCATCGCACTCACAGGGTCAAATGATATGCAGGCCATTTTATGGCAGGCACAAACCGGACAACCAATCCACACTTGGGATCTTGGTAGCCGGGTGACTAAGGTGGCACTGAACGACAGTGGTAGTTTAAGCTTTACCAATGGCAGTACGAATGAAGCAAAAATTTGGGACAACTCAACCGGTAAACTTTTAAATCAATTAGCAATTAATCGTCGCCAAATGACCTTTTCAGCAGTACGTTTTACTGAGCAAGACAAGCAGTTATTAACGGGAACTCCCGCCCGCGAAGTCATACTCTGGCAACGCAGTTCGGGTAAACCTATTGCACAATGGCAAATTGCGTTGACGAAAAACAGCCAAAACCGAGGAGCCGTTGTATACTCTGTGGCAATTCGAGATACCAATAAAGTCGTTAGTATCAGTAGCCAAGGCTTAGTTGAGACTTGGCAACAATAGAGGTTAGCCATGCAAGGTGTACAACAACAAATTGAAGAGCTGCAAACTAAATTAGCTTTTCAAGAACTCACTGTCGAAGAATTAAACCAAGAGGTGATTAAGCTGAATCGACTCGTGGCCCATCAACAGCACCAGATCCAGTTATTAGTTGGCAAGTTGCAGGCAATGGAGCCGAGCAATATTGCTACCCAAGCTGAAGAAACGCCGCCACCCCATTATTAATAACGAACTAAAATCGTCAGCCAAACGATGAAGACTAAATATCCAGGGAATGCGATGTTTAAAAATGAGATACAACACTCCTGTCAGCCGCTACCGATTGCCCAGGTAGGGGAAGCCATTTTAAAACAACGGGCAATTGAAGTACGCGACTTTGATGAAACGCTCAGTCAGTTAGCATCGCAAATGGTGGCAAGCATGGTAGAGGCAAAAGGCGTCGGTATCGCTGCCCCACAAGTGCACAGCCCGCTTGCGCTATTTATCATGGCATCACGGCCAAACGAGCGTTATCCCGATGCACCGCTAATGGAGCCCGTTGTGGTGGTTAATCCACACATCGAGTTGGCATCTTTACAACTCGAGAAAGGTGAGGAAGGCTGTTTATCTGTCCCAGGACAACGGTTTACCATTTGGCGTCACCACAGTATAGTTGTGCGCTATCAAAACCTAGCGGGACAGTGGCAACACGCCGAATTAACGGGTTTTATTGCACGTATTTTCCAACATGAATTCGATCATCTTCAAGGGATCACTTTGCTTGAGCGTTCACAAATGCCACAGCAAACACTAATGGCACAAGAAGGTAACCCACAGGCATGAACACCACCTTCATTCACTCTTTTATCAGACCCACCATCAGCACATTGATGCTCACCGCCATCTTAGGTTCGAGCGGCTGTGCCTATAACAGTATTTTTATCAATTATCCGGCACAAATCGCGCCAATCAAACAAGATCTCAATACCGCGACGCCCATGGCGGATATCGACAAATTAGCCAGTAATATCCAAGGCAATGACGGTTTGCTTTACGCTCAAGAAGCGGGGCGTATCGCTCAAGTTGCGGGGGATTTTGCCAGCAGTAAAAAATACTACGAGCAAGCGGTGGCGGCCTACACCGCCTTTGATGATAAAGCCAAGATTAGCGCCAGCGATATCGGCGCGACGGCGACAAGCTTAGTGTTAAATGACAATGCGATTCCCTACCGCGGCCCGGGCTTTGAGCGCATTATGCTGCACCAATATCAGGCGCTCAATTATCTATTCAGCGGCGACTATCAAGGCGCGCTAGTGGAAGTTCGTCGTAGTAACGAATTGCAAAGTTCAGAGCAAGAACGCTATCAAAAATCGCAAAAATCGGTACAAGCTATGGCTAATGGTACGGTCGATGCCGAAGTGAATAAACTTGGGCAAGCGGCAGGCACTGTCACCAGCTCCTTCCTCAATGCTTATAGCTATTACACGACGGGCGTACTACACGAAGTGCTTGGTGAACCAAACGATGCCTTTATCGATTACCGTAAAGCAGCACAAATCACTCCTGATAACACGTATCTACAACAGGATTTGGTCCGCCTTGCCAAACAACTCGGCATGCCGCAATACGATGAGTTTAAAAAGCGCTGGGGCGATGCCAAACTGCCTAAAGCGGGTGAAGGCCAAGTAGTGTTGATGGTCGAAAAGGGCTTTGTCCCCGAAAAACAAGCGCTCACAGTGCCCTTCACTATCCATGGCAACTGGCAAACCGTGTCTCTAGCGACCTATGAGCCAAACAATAGCTATGTGCCAGAGACACAAGTACAGGGCTTAGGCACAGTGCTTAAAACTGAACCTATCGCCAATATTGATGCCTTAGCGATTACCGCCTTGAAAGAAGATTTACCCGGAACCTTAGTCCGCCAAGTTGCAAGGGTTTATGCCAAATCGGAAATGGCTTATCAAGTCGAAAAAAGTGGTAAACCCGGCAATAATGCCGCCGATATTGGCAGTATTGCTATGCAGATTTTTAACGTTGTTACCGAACAGGCGGATCGCCGTAGTTGGTTAACACTGCCGAAACAGGCACAAATTGGCAGGCGTTATCTCAATCCTGGCGCATACACACTGCAATTGGATAAAGCACCACCGGCCAAAATTGACGTTGCCGCAGGCAAGACCACCTTGGTCTGGGCAATTGATACTGGTAATTACACCCGAATTTATTCAATAATCATTTAACCGAGCGGTGAATGTTTGAATAAAACGAGTGTCATTAAGTTTTTACAATCACAAAATGGAACTGACTATGAAACAATTTAAACTGATTTTTGTGCTGGCTGCCGTGATGGGTCTGGCTGCATGTCAATCTAAAGTAGAGTATGGTGATGCCACAGAGGTTGAAACCGTTAACGAAAACTTTGGCTCAACGGATCTGCAAGCCATTGCTGCTAAAATGGTTGATAGCATGATGACTTTCCCACCGATTGTGGCCATGACAGCGAATAACCGCCCAATTTTGTTTGTCGATAGCATCAAAAACAAAACCTCTGAGCATATCGATACTGAGTCAGTAACCGACTCTATCAGCAACAAATTATTGCGCTCAGGCAAGTTCCGTTTCATCGACATGACTAAAGTCGATTCAGTTCGTAAGCAACTGGATTACCAAAACAATACCGGTATGGTTGACCCATCAACCGCCATCAAGTTTGGTCGTCAAATCGGTGCCCAGTACATGCTGTATGGCAACCTGTCTAGCATCGTTAAGCAAGATGGCAGCACCAAAGACGTTTACTACAAAATGACTATGCGTCTAATGGACTTAGAAACAGGTCTTATCGAATGGTCTGACGAAAAAGAAATCCGTAAGACCAAATCTAAGTCTTTCTTGGGCATGTAATCCCGCTCAAAGTGATAGGCTAATGCCGAAATATCCAAAAAAAGCCAGCATTTTTGCTGGCTTTTTTTACATTTTTAACATTGGTTATCCATGCTAAATAAGGTAGTGTACTCGCCCAAAACACTAAGCAATGATGCCGCTTTTGTATGGAGAAGAGTTCGCGACACAATCAGGCCGACTCTTGCCCCACGACGCCGCATCTACGCCACAAATAAAGTAAATCGTTGAAGGATTTAAGTAGTGAATTTGTTTAAAGCTAGCCTAGTCGCCCTCACCTGCTCTGCATTAATGTCGTGCGCCGTTAAAAGTCCTTTAAATACAGGGCCAAGGGACGCCAGTCCCTATATCAGCCAGTATCAGGCAAGCCTACGTTCACAGGTAATATCGGATGTGCATTATGAGTTGGATTTTCAACTGACGGGTGACACGCAATTCAGCGCAACAACTAAGATCCACTTCAATCTTAGCGAGGTTCCTAAGCAACTGAGCTTGGATCTAAGCAAAGCACAAATTAAGCGTTTTTTGATTAACGGAACCGCCATTTACCCCAATTACAATGGTGCCTATATCAGCTTAAACACCCGCTTACTGACCTCGGGTGATAACACAGTTGAAGTGCAATTTACCCGAGCGCACAGCACTAATGGCGAAGGCTTGCATCGCTTCCAAGATCCCGTCGATGGCAAGGTCTACCTCTACTCTCACTTTGAGCCTGCCGCTGCTCAACAGATGTTTGCAGTATTTGATCAACCCGATTTAAAAGCCAATTACAAAATCAGTGTGACCGCGCCGAAGGATTGGCAAGTGATCAGTACCATGCGCGAGTCCTCTGTCACACCTGCGGGGACCATTAATCGTTGGGAGTTTCCTGAAACGCCTAAATTAAGCCCTTACAATTTCTCTATGCATGCTGGCCCGTACCATATGTGGCAGGATAATTCCGGCCGTTATCCTATGCGATTATTTGCACGACAATCCGTTGCTCACCAAGTGACCCCACAGGACTGGTTTACCTATACAAAACAGGGGTTAACCTTCTTTGATGCCTATTTTGATATTCCTTATCCCTTTAAAAAATACGACCAAATCCTAGTGCCAGACTTTCTCTATGGCGCAATGGAAAACGCAGCAGCAGTGACCTTTGCCGAAGATCATTTCCTCCACAAAGCAGAAATGACCGCCGAGCAAAAACAAAGCTTGGCGGGTGTTATTATGCACGAAATGGCCCACCAGTGGTTTGGCGATTTGGTCACGATGAAGTGGTGGAATGGCCTGTGGTTAAACGAAAGTTTTGCTTCTTTTATGGGTACACTCGCGACCCAAGAAGCCACAGAATTTACGAATGCTTGGCGCAGTTTTTATGCTCAAGGCAAACAGCGCGCCTATGAGCAAGACAGCTTAGTCACTACCCATCCGATTGAAGTGCCTGTAGCGACCACCCAAAATGCCTTCGACAATATCGATGCTATTACCTATCAAAAAGGCGCCTCGACGCTCAAGCAGCTACGCCATTTACTTGGTGATCTGGTGTTCCGCCGCGGCGTGAGCAACTACCTCAAACAATACAGCTACCAAAATGCCGAGCTTGATGACTTTATCAATAGCCTCGCTAAAGCTGCGGGCAGAGACTTAAGCGCATGGACACAGGAATGGCTATACAGCGCTGGGGTAAACACCATTAAAGCCGAATACCGCTGCGACGGTAACCGCATTAGCGAATTTAGCCTATTGCAATATCCCGCTAGCAGCGAACTACCGACACTGAGGGAGCAAAAAGTCCAAATTGCACTGTTTACTAAAGGACGTTTCGATTTAAGGCATGAGACCACAGTACCAGTAACCTACAAGGGCGAGCGTACCGAGGTGAAACAATTAGTCGGTGAGCGTTGTCCCGATCTGGTTTACCCCAACTATGATGATTGGGGCTTTGTGAAGGTGCAACTCGATGAAAAATCCTTCGATACCGCCAAGCAACAGTTAAGCCGAGTTACAGATCCGCTATTGCGCTCAATGTTATGGCAAAGCTTGTGGGACAGTGTACGTGAGGGCAACCTGAGTTTAGATCAATACCTCAGCACAGTATTCGTCAACGCCCCAGCGGAGAATGACTACACTGTAGTCGGCCAAATTATTTCTAGCTTGCTACGCAGTAAAGAATACCTCGCGCAGATCGCGCCTATTCAGCAAAACTATGCTGAAAATGCAGTCAAAGGCTTAGCGCAAATGAGCCTTCGTAAGGCCATGGAGAGTCGAGGGGATAATGACTTCCAGCGCCGCTGGTTCGATGCCTATATCCAATTAGCCAGCGATCGTGACAGTTTACGTCATTTAGCGCAATTGCTAGACGGCACCACTAAAATCAAAGGATTAACTTTAGATCAAGATCTGCGCTGGGCTATCATAATCCAGCTTAATCGCTACGACTTCCCGAATGCGCAGCAACGTATAACACGGGAAATAGCACGTGATAACTCAGATTCTGGGGAAAAAGCGGCATTAGCCGCTCAAGTGATCCGTCCTGAAGCTGCCGCAAAACGTCGCTGGTTGAGTAAAGTCCACGCCGATGTCCTACCGTTTGCCAAACAGCGCATCATCATGGAAAACCTCTATCCTGCGGAGCAAAAACTCTTAAGCGCAGCCACAGCTGAAGAGCGCCTCGCAAACTTAGCCGATATGGACAAAAAGGGCCCAGTGTTTATGCGTAGCTACAGCCGTAACTTGATCCCAACCGACTGTAATTACAATAGTATTACCGCCTTGGATAAAGTATTAGACAGCCAAACAGGCTTATCTAATCTTAGCCGTCGTACTTTATTAGAAACGCGTCAAGCAGAGCAGCGTTGCGTGCTAATCAAAAATAAAATGACCCACTGATAATGAGTTGAAAAAAGAAGAGGCTCTGATGAGCCTCTTCTTTTTGCCTTGATCTTTACCTTACATGGGAAACCTGTAGATAAAAATGTAATAACTCTTTCAATGGTAGTGGCTTAGAATAAAAATAGCCCTGATGTTGATACACCCCTTTAGCCGCTAAATAATCTACCTGTTCTTGGGTTTCCACGCCTTCGGCAATCATCTCCATATTCGACTCGTGTCCAAAGGCAATAATGGCATCAAGTACAGCTCCCTTAAGATCTTTTGTACCAATGGTATCGATAAACATCTTATCAATTTTGATACTATTAATTCCAAGTCGCTGTAAATAGCTAAAACCGCCAAAACCCGTACCAAAGTCATCCAGTTTAAAGTCATGGCACAATGGTAAAACGGCTTTTATTTCAGCTAAGGCTAGCTCAAATTGAGTGATAGGTTTGCGCTCCGTCAGCTCAAATGCAATCCGCTTAACCATGGGATCTCGGTTTAAAGAGAACCATTGACTCAGCAAGCCAGACTCTAAGTGCTGCGCAACAATATTGATGCTTACCCAGCCTTTTAGTTGAGCTAAATCGCGATACACCTGATCTAGCAATAAATCGGTGATCGGTAATATGAGCCCCGAATCCTCAGCATAGGGAATAAATTGATTGGGCTGAACTAATACACCATCAAATCGACGCCAACGTACCAGCATCTCCTGCCCAACAACTTCGCCTGAACGGCAATCGATAATGGGCTGATAATAGGGAATAAATTCTTTTCGACTCATTCCTTTTTGCAGCAACATACCAAGCGACACTCGGGCAGATTGCCAGTTCCAATAAAAAATCACAGCTAAAAATGCTGCAATTAACGCTGCAATAAAGAGTACGACACCAATGCGATAAGCTTCTTGCCAGTAGAGATCATCACCCGCCTTTAAGGTTAAGGTGACATCTAACGTTTTAATATAACGAGATTTCTTGATAATGCTGTGGTTTTCATCAAGATTTTCTGTCCCCCTAACCATGGGGGAAAGCCCTTGATAACTGATGAGTAATTGATAACAACCGTGGCAAAGGTTAGATAGGGTTTCGTTATAAACAGAGCTATTAGTCAGCACGACTAACTTCTGCTCACCTAAATGAAAAGCATAGGCAAGACTACGAGCACGATCGGTGGCCGCGACCGTTGTCGCAATATCGACCTGTTGTGTGCCAAAAAATAAACTTCGAGATCGATCAAGATGGTAATTGACTGGCGGACCGATATTGGAGCATTTTTTACCATCGGCAAGTTCTAGCTGAATAAAACGAACAATTGCTGGACTCAAGGATTGACTATTGAGTAACGCAATATCATCTTCATTGCAGGTAAAAGATAATTTAGCAAATGCCCGTTCAATATTTTTTTGCTTAAAATCATCAACACCATTTGCAAAAGTAAGTGTTATTTCATCAAAATCACGATTAAACCTTTTTTCTATGCTATAGGCCGTCAACCAAGGATAAATTGTACTCGCTAAAAGTATTGGTAAAAGAAAGATTAAGCATGAATGTAACCAAGGATTAAAGCACCAGCGAGGAAAACTCCATTTCATCTATACTACTCTCTTACTTATGTTTGGGTGCACTTGCTTATGACACTTTAGGAATACTATGCTAAAAAGCCTTTCAAAACTGTGCAATAAAACAAGTTCACCATGATATAAGTAACTTTTGAAAATACTTATACAAAACAAAATACTGTTAGCTGCCACAACTTTATCAAATCTGAATGAACAACCATTAATGCTTTAGCTATTTCAGCCGCTATACTTTATTAACGTTAGGTTGCTAGCGGAATTTAAAGGAATAGAATATGCGTTCAACACTTAAAACTCGCCTACTTTTTAGTAGTCTCTTAGCCGTATTCATCACTGTTGCAGTACTGGTTAGTATTTCAAGCTACGTCATTAGAAATCATGCTATAGGCAATACCCAAGGCGAGATTGATCAACTAGCGAATACTTTTGCCGAAGGTATTGGACTGTGGATGAAAGATAGAAAAACAGCCATTACAAGCCTTAAAAAGACCATAGAGGCTGACCCGAGTGTGCAAATTACCCCTTATTTGTTACAAGCACATAATGCAATGGGGTTTGCACTCACCTATTTTGGTGATGAGCAAGGCAACATGTACCGCCAAGATCCAGCGCTCAATACCGCAAACTATGACCCACGTGTCCGCCCTTGGTATATGGATGCCAAAGCCGCTAATAGCATGGTTATGACAGCTCCCTATGTCAGCGCCACCCTTAAAAAACAAGTTGTGACTATCGCTGAGCCAGTGATGGTTGCGGGCCAACTCTTCGGTGTCGCCGCGGCAAACCTTACCATTGACCAACTCACCGATGCGGTACAGCGGCTCGAAGTCCCCGGTAATGGCTACACCCTGATGGTAGACAACACAGGACTAATTATTAGTCACCCAAATAGTAAGTTAAATAATCAACAACTTACTACTATTGACTCTGATTTTACCCCCACCTGGCTATCACAACGCGCCAATGCCAATACTATGGAAGAGCGTGAATTAGATGGTGAGACTCAGTTAGTCTATGTAGCGAACGTTCCGTCGACCGACTGGGCGTTAATATTTGTGATGAACAAACAAGAAATCATGTCGCAAGCGACTACGCTCGCTTGGTGGATGTCCGCCGTAGGCGCTGGGTTACTGGTAATGTTTGGTTTAGTATTAGTCGCAATCTTCAAAATGCAATTCAAAGACTTAGAACGAGTTGCTTTGGCACTAAATGATATCGCAGAGGGCGATGGCGATCTGACGGTGAGAATTCACACCGCAAACAGCCATGATGAAATTGGGATCTTAGCCTCAGGTTTTAACCGCTTTGTCGAACGTCTACACGGCATGATTTCAAGAATGCACAATATTGCGGGCCAACTTGAATACCAAGCTAAGGGCAGCAGTGCGTCTGCGGCAGATAACAGCCAACGCATTGCGGTTCAGCAGGATGAAGTGACCATGGTCGCCACCGCAGTGACCGAAATGGCCAGCGCCACAGAAGAGATTGCCAGCAACGCCGAACATACAGCGCAAACAGCGCAAAATGCCGTGAGCCTCTCGAATCATGGTCAAAAACAAGTGATGCAAAGTCAGCAATCTATTCGTAACTTAGCAAATGAGGTTGATACCGCAGGACGTATTATCAGCGAGCTGAATGAGCACTCACAAAAAATTAATAGCATTCTATTAACGATCAGTGGGATTGCAGAACAAACCAACTTGCTTGCGTTAAACGCAGCCATTGAAGCCGCTCGAGCGGGTGAACAAGGTCGTGGTTTCGCCGTGGTTGCCGATGAAGTTCGCGTATTATCGCAACGCACTCACTCATCAACCCAAGAAATTCAGGCAATGATTGAAACCTTGCAACAAACAGCTGGCAAAGCCGTAAAATCCATGACTCAAAGCCATGATATGGCAGAAACGAGTGTGGCTGATGCCAACTCAGCCAGCGAGAGCCTGCTGCAGATAAGCAAAGCAATTAATGAGATATCTGATATGGCAAGCCAAATTGCAACGGCCGCAGAGGAACAAACCTCTGTTACTAGCGAAATTAATCGCAATACCGAATCAATTCGTGAAGTCTCAGAAAACCTCTCTATTGAGGCCCAAAGTGCGATGGTGCAGTCACAGGAGTTGGCTCACTTAGCCGCCTCACTGCAACAGGAAGTATCACGTTTTAAACTATAAATACACTTGTTGCATTGATATAAACACCCGCTGTAGCGATTTTCGTTACAGCGGGTTTTAGTTAGAGTCTTAACACTGGCCTATAAGTGCTTTCCCTTCAAACCTTGATACCCCAACTCAATACGATTACCACCATTCTTTTTAGCCTTATACATGGCAGCATCGGCGCAGGAAATAAGTTGCTGTTCATCTTTGCCATGCTCAGGATACAAAGCGACACCAATACTTGGAAAAATATGAATTTGCTGCTCTACAAGCTCAAAAGGCTGATTCAATATATCCAGCACTTTTTGAGCAACGAGCAAGGTATTGTGTGCAGAATCAACTCGCTCCAGTAAGATAACAAATTCATCGCCACCAAAACGCGCGACCGTATCAGAAACTCTCACGCAGCTAAGAAGCCGCTGCGCGGTAATTTGTAACAACAAATCTCCCACACTATGTCCGTAGGTATCGTTAACCCATTTAAATTTATCTAAGTCTAAATAAAGTAAAGAGAAATAACTCGAATCTCGATGCGCTCGAGATAAAGCCTTTTGAAACCTATCGTAAAATAACTCTCTGTTGGGTAGATGAGTCAACTGGTCGTAGAGTGCTATCTGCTCTAAGCGAGCCAACATTTGACGACGTTCGATGGCGAACGCAATTTGAGTCGAGACAAACTCCACCAATTCACAATCTTGTGTAGTATAGCTTCTCGAACCTGGGTTGCTATGCATTATCAACGCGCCAATCACCCCTTTGTGCAATCTCAACGGCACGCCGAGCCAGCAATCTTTAAAAGTTACTGCTAATGGCGATGAAAGCGTGTTCGACATGGGACAAAAGAGTAAGGATTGTCCCGTTTGAATGATCTGCTCAGCAAAATAATTAGCATTACTGATATATGCGATATTTTGATCGGACACCGATAACTGGTAAGGAAAATCTAATTGATTTGAATCTTGGTCATAAAGCGCGATAGCAAAATTTTCTGCGGGTAAAAGTTTTGCAATGATCTGGTGGATATGACTATAGAGGGATAACAAATCCTCGGCCACATGAACCGCCTCAGAAATCTCGTATAACGCGGCTTGCCGACGCTCAGCATTTTTATTTTTGGTAATATCGCGAGCCACCGCAACGCGTTGTTGATATTCATCAGACCAGCGGGCTGACCACAGAATATCCACTATGCTGCCATCTTTGCGTATATAACGATTTTCAAAATCGATTTTATAGTGATCTGTCATAATTTCATTGGCCGCAGCAAGCGTACGTTCACGGTCTTCTGGTAAAACCAAATCCAACATCTGCATACCAATCATTTCATCTGGCGTGTAACCAAAAATACGTTCAGCACCCGCACTCACAAATTCAAATCGCCCCGATTTATCCACCACACAGATGGCATCTAATAGCAAATCAATAAAGCGACCAAGTGAAGTATAACCTTCGTTTTTCACACGACTCTCCCACCACGCCTGCAGACAAAACGAGAATAGCTAACTGACTATTGCAGCTAAGCTTTGCATCCCTGTATAGAACCAACGCGCGAATACTCGATGATTAAGGTTAATAGTACATAATATCATACTATTAGAGTAGGGTAATTAGCATGGCAGTTCCACTATTACAACATTCCATACATAAAGCCGGATTGGACATTAGCTTAACCCAATAACAGCATCCGCAAGATGCTTAGTATTTGACTGAGATAAAACTCTTTGAGCACAATAGCCAATTCAAATTTAGTTGATTATATCTGGAGTTATTTTGACGGCGCTTAAGTCACCTTCACACCAAGCGAATCATTTTCGCCTAGGGCTTGCAATGTGGTCTCATCAGCATTGGCAAAGCAGTGTTTATGGTGTAACAACTAAGCAAGCCGATCGCCTTGCCCGCTACGCAACCATTTTTAACACTGTAGAAGGTAATACCAGTTTTTACGCCACGCCAAATACACAAACAGTGATGAACTGGCACAGCGCAACACCAGATGACTTTCGCTTTACCTTTAAACTACCGCAGCTCATCACCCATCAAAGACAGCTGCAACATTGTCAGCAGGAACTAATGGAATTCTTTCGGGTGATGTCGCCCTTGGCTGAAAAAACTGGGCTATGGAAGATCCAACTTCCCGCCTACTTTGGCCCGGAGCAACTAACAACCTTGGCGCATTTTTTAGAAATGCTTCCCCAAGGCTTGACCTATGGCGTTGAAGTACGGCATTTAGCCTTTTTTGCGAAGGGAGAGGCTGAGCGAGCACTAAACCGCTTGCTGATGGGTAAACAGGTAAATCGCATCATTATGGACAGTCGGCCCTTGTTTGCCCTACCGCCCGCTAGCGAAGCAATTATTGATGCCCATAAGAAAAAACCACAATTGCCCGTACATGCTATCGCAACTGCAAATGCGCCAGTGGTTCGCTTTATCGGACAAACCGATGGTACTATCGAAGCCTTAGCCGCCAATAACGATAAGTTACAGATCAAAAACAACGATAGCTTTTTCAAAAATTGGTTACAGCAACTTCCCCTCTGGATTAAAGAAGGTCGAGAACCCTATCTTTTTATCCATACACCCGACAATCAAACGGCTCCCGAGCTCGCAGTTCGTTTATATCAGCAGTTACAGCAGCAAATCGCCGCTGAGATTTGCTTACCAACAATCAAGTTACACACACCACCATTGGCAGATCCTACCGCGCAAATGCAACTCTCTTGGTAAGAGGCTGCATATCAACTTCAGCTTAGCCCCAAATTGAGTTAGCGAGAATAAAGACCAATGCCGACAAGAACATCGTAATAGGCAGCGTGAGTACCCATGCCAATAGAATTTGCTTAATGGTTTGGCTTTGCAGCCCAGAGCGATTAGCAACCATAGTACCCGCAACCGCCGAAGATAGAATATGCGTAGTTGAAACTGGCATACCCGTAACGCTGGCAATCCCGATCGAAGCCGCAGCCGTCACCTGCGCAGCAATACCTTGGCTATAGGTCATTCCAGACGAGCCTATTTTTTCTCCCACGGTATAAACAATTCGCCGCCAGCCCACAAGCGTGCCACAACCCAAGGCAGTCGCAATCGCCACGATCACCCAAAGCGGCGCGTATTCGGTCGATTTAGTCAAATCCTTACGCCATTTAGCTAAAGAGCTTAACTCCTTGGCTGGTAAGTCTAATTTAGACACTTTACGAGCGGTATCATCGATACACAGCAACAATCTACGCACTTCACGGCGCTCTTCTACCGTCATATCTTGAAAACTATTCGCCTTATCCAAACGGCGATCAAGCAACGACATCGCGGGTAACACGGTCTGTGCCGAACAATGACTCAACAGCTCATCACTCGCCTCAAGCTGCGCTTTTACATCAACTAAATCGCTAATTATCGCTTGATTGCGGCTATAAATAGCCATAATCCGTCGGTTTGCATCCTGCGTCCTTGCCAAATCATAGGACTGGCTGCTCATATCGAGGGCAAAATACGCTGGGGCCATACAGATAAGCACCAGCATCACTAAACCTATGCCTTTCTGCCCATCATTTGAGCCGTGGGCAAAACTCACCCCCATGGCCGAAGCTATCAGGCTCACGCGCGCCCAAAATGGTGGATGGCGTTTACCATTAATCTGAAATTGTTCATCGGGCGTACGGTGGATCTTATGCTTTTGCCACATGAACTTCATCAGCAATAGCAGTACTCCAGCCAGCACAAAACCAAGGGTGGGCGAAATAATCAGAGATAACATGATTTGCGTGGCTTTAGTGAGATTAATGCCATGCAATATAGGCTGGTGATGTATCCAAGCAAATGCGCCACCAACCCCCATAATCGAACCAATTAAGGTGTGGGAGCTAGAAGCTGGAATACCAAAGTACCAAGTACCTAAGTTCCAGATAATGGCGGAAAATAACAGTGAAAACACCATTAACAGCCCTTGAGTGGAGTCCATCCCCAATAAGGAGTCAACGGGAAGAAGATGTACTATGGCATAGGCTACGCCAAGTCCGCCAAGTAACACTCCCGCAAAGTTAAAAAGGGCCGATGAAACCACCGCTAAATTTGCAGGCATAGCTTTGGTGTAGATCACCGTCGCAACAGCATTGGCGGTATCGTGGAAGCCATTGATAAATTCGTAGGCCAACACAAATAACACTGCCAGCACTAAAGCCACCGACCAACCAAAGCCGATAGAGGTAAATATCTCAAACATAAATCGCGAACCTATGACGAGGACGCCACAGATTACGCCCAAGGTTGGGTATTTGACAGTGAAAAATTATTTAGATTTTCAAAAAGTGAATTAGTGCTCAATAACTTTGAATCCAACTTGCAATTAACAAATCGCTTAATACAAAAACGCCAGCACTGAGGCTGGCGTTTTGATTCACCCATATAGCTTACTGTAGATGACCTGCGTTATGCAGTTCACGTTCGTTCATCGGCGGTGGTGTCCATTGGTACATCCACGTTTCAGACAAAGGTTGACCATCTACTTCTAAGTAAACTCTTAGGTTAATCGGCTCAACGCTATCCTCTGGCGGCACGAGGTCAAACATAGCGCGGTAACCATTGATCGCATGTTGTGGGCGAGCAGAGTCGATTTCCACACGGCCTTGTGAAGTTGAAATAACCGCTTTCACTTGAGTATCTTTACCCAGCATTGGTAAAGAACCACCAGCAAAATCAATCACGAAGCGCTTGCTATAGTACTTACGCTTTTGACCAACTACGCCACCAATACCAGTAAAGGTATCCACTACGCGGGCACGGGGTGACTGCACAGGTGGAGTACCGCCCCAGTACATGTTGTAGCTATAGAGCAACTCTTGGCCTGGTTGAATGGGCTCTGCAGGATTCCAGAAAGCCACGATATTGTCGAAGGTTTCGTCCAGTGTTGGAATTTCAACTAACTGCACCGAACCTTTACCCCAATTACCTGTTGGCTCAATCCACAGACTTGGGCGCTTCTCGTAGAATACGCCGTCATCTTGGTAGTGGTCGAAATTACGGTCGCGCTGCATTAACCCAAAGCCCTTTGGATTCTCATCGCTATAGGCGTTGAATCTCAAGTTACTTGGATTGCCCAGTGGGCGCCAAATCCATTCACCGTTCCCCGTATGCATGGCAAGTCCATCTGAATCATGGATCTCTTGACGCCAGTCGTAACCTGTACGGCGATCGTTCTCACCGACCATGAACATACTTGTCAGTGGTGCAACGCCTAAACGTTCGATAGCCTTACGCGGATAAATCGCCGCATCAACCTTCATCTTCAAACGCTCACCCGGCTCGATATCAAAACGGTAAGCCCCTGTTACACTTGGTGAATCTAACAGAGCGTACACAGTCGCAATATTAGAACCTGGTTGCGGCTTCTCTAACCAAAAACGGGTAAACATCGGAAATTCTTCAGGCTTAGGCAACGCAGTATCAACCGCCAAACCACGGGCTGAAAGACCATACTGCATTTCCTGACCGACCGCGCGGAAATAGCTTGCGCCCAAGAAAGCAACAACGTCACGTTGCCAGTCAGTGTTGAACTGCATTCTAAAGCCAGCAAAACCTAAATCTTTAGGAAGCTGGCTACCCTTTACCTTCGACTTACCGTAATCGAACATAGAAGGAGAATATTCAATCAGTTTAGCCTTGCCATTTTCCAATTGGTAAATGTGCACTGGTGTATCGAAATACAGGCCTAAGTGGAACAACTCGGCGCGAAACTCCGAATCATCCTCATGCCACAGTGCGGCTTTTTTCTTGAAATGGAATTGCTGGTAATCATCCCAGCTCATGCCCTGTAAGCTTTTTGGTAACTCACCCTTGTGGCTTACATAGGACTCTGTCGCCAGCGTATGGGCATAGCCTTTTAACCAAGCGTAGCTAAACTCTTCTTCCTGCGGCGCACTGGCTTTACCCGCTGCACAAGCAGATAAGCTTAACAACACACTACAGGTGAGCAGTACGCTACCAACCATCCGTTGTAAGCGGCTACGAGTAGACTGAGCTTCTACCGATGGCATCACCATCGGCTCAGGATTTAAATGTCTTTGTTCGGGAAATAAATTGGGTTGCATAAGCAGACTCTGAATTGGTGTAACTTCCTGACACTTCTCTGCAAAAGTAAGCATTATTGCAGTGACTGCCCTGTGGAGAACTGTTGATGACAGTGATAACAATAACTCTATCTTCATCAGTTCGCCAGAATCTAACATAATTTCGACGCAATGGAATATGTCACAGTGACAATATTCAATACTGACGCCAGTTTATGAAAATAGTATTAAAAAGGGCTGCAAAATGCAGCCCTTTATGGTCATAAAGCCAATTAAGTTATAACTTTGTATCTATTACTGTTTTGCGTTTGTTGTGAGCAATAATCAAGGCGATTAAACACACCACCCCCACGGCGATGCCCACTGGTTGACTCAGGGATTGAGGTAAACCTAAACCAATACCTGCGGTAACAATGTAAGACACTGTCACACAGGTGCCCGCAATCGCAGGCAAGCTTACTATCCAGTGAAAACTGCCTCTATCGAACAGGTATTTTGTCGCCAACCATAGCACACTGGTCGATAGCAGCATGTTTGAGAAAGCAAAATAACGCCAGATCAAGGAGAAGTCGATCTTGGTCATAAAGTAAGCGATGGTCAATATAGGCGCCGCTACCAGCAAACGGTTACGCATACTCTGAGGGATATTAAAAGCGTCGATAATGGTTAGACGCAGCGATCTGAACGCAGTATCCCCCGAGGTAATCGGGAATACAGCGACCGCAATAATTGCCATCACGCCGCCTAATACCCCAAGATAGCTCGTAGCCACTTGGTTAACCACTAAGCCAGGGCCGCCTTGGTCTAGTAAGCTCTTAAGCTCAACATATCCGCCCGGGAAGGCCGCAATCCCCGCAGTCGCCCATACACAAGCCACCACACCTTCAGCCACCATAGCGCCGTAGTAAACTGGGCGAACGTATTTCTCGTTTGTCAGGCAGCGAGCCATGATAGGTGCTTGAGTTGAATGAAAACCACTGATAGCACCACAGGTAATAGTCACAAACAGTAATGGCCAAATCGGTAAACCATCGGGGTTAGGTTCCAATAACTCATTGTTGTAATGGCTGTGGTTGAAGTACGCGAACACATCGCCCATTTCGGGTAACTGCGGTGCATTGATGAGGAGAGCCACTGCAATCGAAGTGGTCATCACGATCATTAATAGGCCAAACGCGGGGTACAGCTTAGTGATGATCTTATCTATTGGCAGCATAGTGGCTAAGAAGTAATAGGCCAAAATCACTAATACCCAGAAGGTGTTATTGCCAAAAATAGTATCTTTAAAATAATCGAGATTACTGAGTAGTCCTGCAGGGCTCATGATAAACACCACGCCCACGAAAAAGAGTAACATCGCAGTAAACAGCAGCATCACGCCTTTAAAATAGATGTTAAAATAGTGGCCCGCGATTTCAGGCAGACTCTTTCCATCTTCTTTTATGCTTAACACCCCAGAGAAATAATCGTGCACCGCGCCGCCGATAATGTTGCCTAACACAATCCAGAGTAAGGCTACTGGGCCATATAAAGCCCCTAGAATAGGGCCAAAAATAGGCCCGACACCGGCAACGTTTAAAAATTGGATTAAAAACGCTTTAGCTGGGTGGACGGGTACATAGTCCACGCCATCTTCGAATCTTGCTTGGGGTGTTTGCGCTTTAGGATCAATCCCAGCTTGGCGTTCAACAAACGGACTATAAAACTTGTATGCCAGCACTAAGAGCGCAAGACATAAGAAGAAAATTAACATTATTTAACTATCCATACTTTAGTAGAAGGTGATTAACTAGAGAGTTTCATTGAGTTAGCCAATGAGATCAAGCCATCACATACTAGACTAAAGTCGGGTTGATAAATCTAAATTTACGATAAGACTCACTTATCTAAATAGATTTTTCAAATAATTTGTCTGTAAAAAATAAATCCAATCTTCTCTATAAGTGTTTCAGCGATTGGCTGTATAGCTTGTTTAAGCCTTAACGCAGCACAAATTCGAATAATGGCGCCGTATCATCTTCCTCTTGAATGAGTCTGTCCGTCTTTACAAATCCATGGCGCAGCAACACCCGCTGGGATGCAACATTATGCAGTGCCACATGGGCAAAGAGCGGCCTTGAGGTCACTAACGGTAAAAATGTGCTCAAGGTTAAGGTTGCGACCCCGCGCCCCCAAAATGCGCGGTCAATCCAGTAACCAATCATCGCCTGACCATCCCTATGCCAATGGCCAATATTGCCAACCAGCAAACCATCGACTTCTATCCCCCGTGCCAGTACCGACGCCTGCCCAAGGATATTTTGCTGCCAATGAAGGTAAAACGCCTCACGGTCCCGCGAGGGGAACTGCGCCAATTGGGATGCAATCGGATCCTGCTGATGGGCGAAGATCAGCTCCAAATCGCTCTGCATGATCGGCCGTAACGTCACATTCGATACGTGTGTTTGCTTATCCATCCTATATCTCTATTCAATTTCATCATCATGACATCTCGACATTCGCCGTCAGCTAAAAAAATGGGCGCATAACCCAAGCAGAGGTTAGCGCCCTAAGAGGCAAAACAACATCATTTAAACAAACAAAATCACAATTAAGGTGGGGAGGGTTAACGCAAACTCAGCAAATCACTAACTCACACTAACTGAAGATCACGGCAAATACGGGCGCGCCCAGCACCATAGCAATCCCGATAAAAATCATGGTTAAACTGGCAATGACGCCCTCTTGCTGGCCTAACTCACTGGCTTTGGCGGCGCCCGCACCGTGGGCCGAAGCGCCTAAGGCCACGCCTTTACCTAAAGAGGTGCGAATATGCATCAACTTGAACAGCGGCTCGCAGACTAACATGCCGATAATACCGGTGATGAGCACCATCATGGCGGTCAGTTCTGGCACACCGCCAAAGGCGCTTGTGGCCTCCATCGCAAAGGGCGTCGAGACGGAGCGCACCAACAAACTCTTTGCAAGCTCCACAGGTAGAGGCACAAATTTAACTAATAGCCAGCTCGACACCATGCCCAGCAACAGTCCAGCCACCACGCCAAGGGCAATGGTCAGCGGATATTGGCGAATGAGTTTACGCTCCCGATAAATCGGCAAGGCAAATGCGATTGTCGCAGGTGCTAACATCGCCATTAACCAATGGGTGTATTCAAAATAAGTCGGCAGCGGAATATCGAGATTAAACACCAAGAGCGTGATCACTACAGGCGCAAGTACGATCGGCGCTAACCACCATACCCGATGGCGCTTATACAAACGCTTCGCCGCAAAATAACAAAATAGTGTTAATAACAAGCTGATAAGTGCCAATCCCGTCTGCGAAAACACTAACTCAGAGACAACCGCAGGACTAAAGCTAACGCTCGACATTACACGGCCTTAGCATGGCGACGCGCATGCTTTTTGATATTGAGCTGACGCTCGAAGCGAAACACTCTATCAACCACAAATCCCGTACCCACCATCACGCACACACTGCCCATCACTAAGGTGAAGAGGATATTCAACCCATATTGCTCAAACAGGCCTTCGTACTTGATAACTGAGATCACTGGCGGAATAAAAAACAGCAGCAACTCACCGATAAGCCAAGCCGCGCCGAGCTGCACAGCATTTTCAGGAATTAACTTAGTCGCTAACAAAATCAGCAACAGACCTAAACCTAATACACTACCAGGCACTGGTGAATGCGCCCAAGAGGCAAACCAATGGCAGGCAAAAGACAATAAACAAAAGAGGCCAATTTGAGTTAACAATAAAGCCCCATGACGGCATCGACGTATTGCGGCTTGTAGGAAAGACATGCGGTTTCTCGATTTACACCAAAAGTTACTATGGGATCATTTTAGGCTTGCCTATTAAATAAAAAAAATGAATATTAAGCATGTAATCCATGAATTTTAAGAATGCATTATAGGGACGAGAATGGATCTCAAAGTGCTGCGCTATTTTATCGAGATCATCGATGCTGGCGGTTTTGGTAAAGCCAGTGAAAAGGTTCATCTCACCCAACCCGCCCTCTCCAAGGCGCTGCGCCAGCTAGAGGAAGAACTCGATTTGGTACTACTCGAGCGCGGCAAACGTGGCACTCAAGTCAAACTCACCCAAGCAGGAGAAGTGGTTTATCGCCATGGTAAGGAGTTATTGGCCGGACGCCAACGTATGCTGGCCGAACTCAGTGCCCAGCGCAGTTTGACTGCGGGTGAATTAAAACTCGGTCTCGCGCCGCTCGGCAGTGCTGAAATTTTTGCCCCTATTATTGCCAAGTATCGCCAGCAGTATCCACAAATCGAAATGCACTTGTTAGTCCGTGGTGGCGTTGAGCAAACGCTGGCAATTCAAAAGGGCGAAATAGAACTGGCCACTGGCATAATCGACCTTGATGATGGCTATGACGGCATTCGAGTGTTTAACGATCCTATGGTGGTAGTGCTGCCCAAGGAAAATCCCCTCACTACCAGGGAAATACTCTCAGTCCATGACTTAATCAATGAGCCACAAGTGATGTTTGAGACTGAATACACCCTGCATCAATTGGTGCTCAACGCCTGTCAGCAAGCCGGATTCTCCCCTCAAAATATCACCCGTGTTAGCCAAGCGGACTTTGGTATCGCACTGGTGGCTGCGGGAACTGGCGTGATGATACTGCCGCGCTCGATCGCGCGGCGTTATAGTGTGGCGGGGGTGGTCAATATTCCACTGGCGAGTGACGAATTGCGCTGGGAGTTATCGCTATTTTGGCGCAAAGAACAAGTATTGTCCTTTGCGGCACAGGCGATGATCGCGTTAGTTAAAAAGCACTTAACGCAAAAATAACCTCCTACCAAGGCACGACTAAGCTAAAACGCACTAAGGTATCGTTATCCCAAGGCAGGATGGGCAAGTAGTTAGGTGAATGCACACTCTCCTTAGCATAGTGGTCTAGATTGTATTCAGTGTGTTCCACATACAGTAACCACTGGCTGCCCTTCTCCCAGTAATCAGTATCGTAACTCATGCTGAAGCGATATTGATTTTCAAGCCATTGATCGCCATCGTTCCAAGTTTGCGCGGCTAAGTTCACGTTTAATTTGGGCGTTAAATCAACACCAACGCTACCCATTACAGTGTAAGCAAACTCACTATTACCAAAATCGCCTCTATCGTAACCTCGGGTGCGGGGCACGTCATCGTCGATCTCCAAAAAGTAATAGCCCGCACCCGCCTTAAGCTGGGCTTGGGTTTGTTGGCCTTGATAATTGGCTGTTAGTCCTGGAAAAAACTTCGCCTGCTTCTCCACTGAACTCACAGTATTACGCTTGCCCTGCAAATCCACTTGCCAACCTAAGGATAACTGCGGGGAAAAACGATAAAGTTCCCCAAGAGCGGCATATTCCGATTTAAACCACATCGGAATATGGTCAGGATCCAGCTTATCTCTATCAATATCGATAAACATATCCAGCACCGCAGACAGATAAATATCCGATGCGGTGGTATGTTCAATAATGATATTGCCATTGGCCCCAAAGGTATGCGAATTTTCTTGTTCGACAATAAAATCATGAATGCCCATAGTGTAATGCCATTGGGTTGATTCCTCTGCATAAACAGAGGTTGCTAAACTTAAAAGCAACGCTACAGGCGCCAAAATTTGGTATTTCACATAGTGCTCCATCAATTGCGATTTAAAACTGCCAATTAGATTATTTAAGTTTAATTTAATCAATTTTGCATCATTTGTATCTGAGATAGTTCATAAAAATCCAGCCTATTCACTAAAGTGAATAAAAATTAGCTCACCTCATCACTTTAAAGCGCTAAATTGCTATTCACGGTCACCCTAAACAATTTCACAACCTTTTAAAAAACTATTGATATCAAACACCACAATCATAATAAACATGATGTTCGTTATTTAAACCGCCAGTCCAACTGTGAATTTTTAATCATAAATAAAGCATAATTATTGACACGAATACGCAATCCTCCTATAGTCGCCACATTGCCAGTTATCCAAAAGAGAGTCTTAAATGAAAAAATCCATGTTATTAGGCGGCCTAGCCCTCAGTGCCACCTTGTTGTTAGCTGGATGTGGGAAAAGCAACGATGTTTTAGTGGTGGGAACCAATGCGGCCTTCCCGCCTTTTGAATACGTTGGCGGACAAAGTGGTGACGAAATCAAAGGCTTCGACATTGAGCTTGCCAAACAAATCGCTAAAGATGCCGGCAAAACGCTTAAAGTCGAAAACATGAAATTCGATTCACTGATCGTCGCGCTAAACTCAGGCAAGATTGATTTTATTGCCTCGGGCATGACCATCACGCCAGAGCGCCAGGCCAGCGTTAACTTTTCTGAGCCCTACTACGAGGCGACTCAAGTGCTGCTCGTGAATAAAAATAACGACACAATTCATACCCTTGATGACATTAAAGACAAACACTTTGCGGTGCAGCTCGGCTCAACCGCCGATATGATGTCTAAAAAATACACCCAAAATGTCACTGCTTTTAACACAGGCTTTGAAGCCATCATGGAGCTGAAGAATGGTAAAGTCGACTTAGTGCTATTTGATAGCGAGCCTGCGGCGAACTATCTGGCGAAAAACCCCGATCTCAAACTGATCAAGCTGGATTTCCCCGCTGAGTTTTATGGCTTTGCGGTGTCAAAGCAGCAGCCAGAACTCCTCACTAGCATTAATAACACGCTGAAAAACTTGAAAGAAAGCGGCCAATATCAGACGCTCGTTTCAGCCCATATCAAGTGATCCCTATGTTAGAAGCAATTAATACTTCGCTGTTTAGTCCCATTGGCGACGACGGCATGATAGGCATACTGCTGATCTTAAACGGCTTAAAAGTCACCTTGATTGTGACCTTCTTCGCCATGTTATTAGGCGCAGTATTAGGCGTGGGCACCACACTAATGAAGATGTCATCTAAGTGGTATATACGCTTTCCCGCCGAACTTTATGTTGGCGTGATCCGCGGCACGCCTGTGGTGGTGCAGTTAGTGATCCTTTACTTCATCGTGCTGGCCGCATTCGATGTCGATAAAATTACCGCCGCCATTATCGCCTTTGGTTTAAACAGTGGCGCTTATATCTCTGAGATTATTCGCGCAGGGATCCAAGCCGTCGATAAGGGTCAAACCGAAGCGGCACGCTCACTCGGCCTGTCACAGGCGATGACCATGAAGCTGATTATTCTGCCGCAGGCGATTAAGAATATTCTGCCCGCGTTAGGCAATGAGTTTATCGTGCTACTCAAAGAAACTGCCGTAATTGGCTTTATTGGCGGCGTGGATTTAATGCGGGCGGGTGAGATTATCCGTAGCCGTACCTTTGAAGACAGTATCCCACTCTTTACCTGTGCACTGATTTACCTGTTCCTGACCTACAGCTTCACATTTATGCTGTCGAAATTCGAAAAGAGGTTGAAGCAAAGTGATTAACATAACCAACCTACACAAAAGTTACGGCGATAATGCGGTCCTTAAGGGCATCAACGAACATATTCGCCAAGGCGAAGTGGTGAGTGTGATCGGCCCCAGCGGCAGCGGTAAAAGCACCTTTTTACGTTGCATCAACCTGTTAGAAAAACCCACCCAAGGGGATATTGAAATCGAAGGGCAATCTATTACCGCCAAGGATGCCTGTGTCGATAAATTGCGGCAAAAAGTGGGCATGGTGTTCCAAAACTTCAACCTATTCCCCCATAAAACCGTATTGCAAAACATTACCTTAGCGCCAGTGAGCCTAAAGTTAATGACCCAAGCCGAAGCCGATAACAAGGCGCTGGCGCTGCTTACTCAAGTGGGCTTGCAGGATAAAGCTAATGCCTATCCTTCGAGCCTCTCGGGTGGACAAAAACAAAGGGTTGCCATTGCCCGCGCACTAGCGATGGAGCCGGATCTCATGCTATTCGACGAGCCCACCTCAGCACTCGACCCCGAAATGGTCGGCGATGTGCTGGATGTGATGAAGGACTTAGCGCAAAAAGGCATGACCATGGTGATAGTGACCCATGAAATGGGCTTTGCGCGCGATGTTTCCGACAGAGTCATCTTTATGGATGGCGGCTATGTGGTGGAGTCCAATATACCCGAGGAATTATTCACCCGCCCTAAAGAAGCCAGAACCCAAAGCTTTTTAAGTAAGGTGTTGAGGTAATAAAGACTTATACAACATTGAAAGGTGAACAATGGTATTTGCTTGATGAGACTCAGCATGCTTTGAGACAGAAGAGCGTTAAAAATTGAAAGGCAAATATCACTGCTTAGTTATTAAATTCATGCCCATATTGAAAGGCGAGCTATGGTGTTTGCTCAACGACATGCAGCGAGTCCATCCGTGGATGCTCGACCGCCCCGTCTGATGTGAATGGATTCACGAATGCCGCGATGGCATGGATGCCAAAGAGCGGCCTTGGGGCGGACGGTCGTCTCGCTAATCACCATGGCTCACCCTTTTAGCATCGGTGTAGCTTGCAGGTTTTAAAGAAACACACAGCATGCTTTGGGACAAAAGCGAGCTAGATTCCAAGCTCTAATTCATGAGTTTCAGATTAAAATTTGTAATGAACTCATTGAAATCATTAATTGCCACCGAGCCAAACATCAACAAGTACGTATAAGGCACTAACCTGTGTGGCCAAACAAAATCGAAATCTGGTAAAAAGACGGAAGATACAATCGTAAATTCGATCCTAACGCAACCACCCTCATGATAAAAGTTACCCAGCCCTCCAATGAAAACTGATCTCTTTGGGCTAAGCAACTCAAGAATCGTCTGAGGTTTAGAAAGGTTTAGATAACCCGATTTTAGTCTTATATTAATCAGCCAAACTTACCTATTAAGATTGGCATCATGAATGCAAATACAGCTAATGTAGTACCTATAATCAACAGTATTCGACATGAGGAAGCAATTTTATTTAAATCTCCATCATTTAGTTGATGATATTCCTCTTTTAATAAGAACATAATTACTTTATTTGAATTACTAAGGCTATTGTTGTAAATATAGCCAACTTTACCTAACGCTTCCCACTTTTCAGGATATTTACTTTCCAATAGTAACGACATTTTTTTAAAGGAAATAAAATACCAAACAGTAATAGGAAAAAGGCATATAATACAAACTGTCCAAAGATATTGCATTGTAGTAGATCCGACCACCCATTTTAAATCAACAACATAATGCACTTTCAGTTTGCCTACAACTTGTAAAAGTTAACATTGTGAAAAAAGAACCATCAGCAGTCGCAAGGACAGCATCAGGGCAATAAATTGCGCTAATCCCTTTAAAAAAGGGTGTATTTCAGACGAGGTATATTGTCCCTTAGTGTTTGGGAGATGTTCGGCAATGATTGCTGTCGAAGTAATATACATTGTTGTCAGTTGCACTAAAAATGCTGGCAGCTTGCCGCAAAGTGCCGTCGTCGCTTTTCGAGATGTTCGCAGTAATCGCTCAGTTCTTGCAGAGTCCCCCTAAGTAATAGAGGCTCATTAACATTACATTCCTGTACGCTTTTCACAGGTATTGAAGTTCTGTGGAGAGCAAAATGTCACCGGTGTATAGATTATTTCTTGATACTTTTGTTTTGTGACAATTTTATAAAGCGTCAAAATTGCCTGCCTGCCCATTTCATAGGGATTTTGACCGATATTGATATGCGCAAGATTATCCTTCAACATCATTAATTGCTCTGGAGAGGTATCAGTAATAATAACGACGACCTCCTTGTTGCTAATTTTTCCTTGGTATGGGGCAATCATCTCACGGTAAAGCGCTGCATCATTTTGAGCCCAACCACCAACAGCAATAAATGAGTCTGCTTTCACCGGCTTGCCTTTCATAACAGACTCCATTTGTTTAACCGCTTGACTAAGTTGGTCAAAATTAAACAAAGGTTCTCTCACTTCTGTCCAGCCCTGCTCGTTATTAAGTAATTTCCCTGGAGGAATATCGTATTTTTTTCCCGACAACGCAGAGCGAACTCCCATCAGTCTTAAATTCAAATTGGGAGAATCAGGGCGCCCAGATTGCATGATAAGCGTCCCACCATTAGGCCGTAATTTTTTTAATTGTTCACCTAATGATTTACCCAATTCGAAATTGTCTGTACCGATATAGGCTGAGCGAAAATTCTTGGGGTCTTGGTTGATGGAAGCATCAAAATCTGAATCATAGGTGACAATTGGAATACCGGCTTCTTTAGCTCTTTTTAAGCTATTTTCGAAAAGATACTTAGATTGCGTAACCGCGACAGCAATCCCATCGATACCTTCATCAATCAGTTGGTTTATGACCTCGTCTTGCAATCTAACACTGCTTGATTCTGGCCCTCGATATACACATTCCACACCTTTTATTTCAGCGGCGGCATCTATACAGCCCGTTTTACTTTGATCAAAAAAAACACTATAAAATTTCGGCACAACAGCAAATTTCAGATCTTTTCCATAGCCAGAGGATACGGGTAATAAACTGAATGTAATAAACAACATAAGTAATCTTGTCACACGTCCTCCCAACAAATGAAACCGTCACTAAAGCTTCATAACAAAATGTAGCAAAGGAATAGCGTTAGCGACATGAGAGACAACGTTGTTATCAAGTATCATTGATCTACATCATGCATTCACAATGCTATTGTGCACAGCTAACGGCCAACAAAAGATAAAAAGCACATATAAACAATAAAATAGAAACACATCACATTAGATTCGATCGCGAATAGATTGTTTATTTTGACCGCTAAATATCCTCACTTAATACCTAGGGCGTGTTGGTGCCCTAAGCGTTTGCAGTGGCTGAACCAACCGTCAGTTTCAAAAATATTTTGAAACTGATAGCCGTTTTGATCACATTGTTTTTTGCCTAAACCTGCTTAAAATGCTGAGGTTGATTTTGTATTCCTAGATGATTTGGAGCCGTTACATGAGTGATTTAAGTTTTCTCGCTAAAAAGCGTTACACCACTAAGGCCTTTGATCCAACCAAGACAATTCCTGCCGACAAGATTGCCGACATCAAAACCTTATTACAGTTCAGCCCATCATCAACCAACTCACAGCCTTGGCACTTTGTGCTTGCCGGTACGGCAGAAGGCAAAGCGTTGATCGCCCAAGCGACTGAGAACTACGCCTTTAATACCCAAAAAATTCTCAATGCTTCCCATGTGGTAGTACTGTGTACCCGTACTCAACTCGATGAAGCCCATTTACTGCAAGTGCTAGAGCAAGAGGCCAAAGATGGCCGTTTTGCCAATGAAGAAGCCAAACAAGGCCAACATAATGGTCGCTCTTTCTTTGCCAATATGCATAAATTTGAGCTAAAAGACGCCCAGCATTGGATGGAAAAACAAGTCTATTTAGCACTCGGCACCCTAATGTTAGGTGCCAGTGTGCTCGATATTGATGCTTGCCCGATCGAAGGTTTCGATGCGACTAAACTTAATCAAGTCTTAGGCTTACGAGAAAAAGGTCTGTGCGCTTCTGTGATTGTAGCCCTTGGTTATCGCTCTGAAGAAGACTTTAATGCTAAATTACCTAAGTCACGTTTAGCACAAGAAGTTATCTTTACTGAAATCTAAATCCTGACGCCTAAGCTAACCGTAAGTACCCTTGTTTTGCATAAGTGAACAAGGGTATTTTCGACCTCGTCACATCACTCATCGTAAAAAAATTAACACCATTCCCGCCAGCAAAGCCTAAGCAACCTTGAGGAAAATTGCTCTAAAATCCATCTTTGCCTACACTTTGCACTGTGGCATAGTGTACATCTAGCACGCTGTAATTAGCGGCCAATTTAAGGTAAAAACCTTAAAAATCTTATGGATAGATGTACACTCAGCTGAATCGCCACACTCGCTTGATAACAACTTAGGATGGGACTGTCAGTATGCTACTCGCAAAACCTTCACTCAGTGCAGAAGCTCAATCGGCAAAGCTTTCGACCACTAAGGGGGACAATCCGTTAATCTGGCCAGTGCTATCGGTATTACAAGCTTCCAATCAAAGTTGGAAAATCCATCACCTCGCCACCGAATTACAGAGCAGAGGGCTTATCCATCCTTTAGATGAAAACCCGGGTAATGATTTATTTAAGCGTAACTTTCTACTGATGAATGCCCTGTTCGAACTGCAAGAAATGCTTCTTCCTAAGCAATGGTTACAAGTTAAAGCAATGGAAATCCAGATTTTCCGCCTCGTGCCATCAAATGTTAACTTATTGATAATGGAAGAGACTTCCCTGCGAGAATATTATCTTGACTGGAATAACTACGACACCAGCGAAAACGTGGTGAGGGAATTATTAGAGGCTTTCTGGAGCAGTTATAAGAGCTACATTGGCCTCAATGTAAATTTAATGCACAAAGGACATGCCCTAAGAGTTTTTGAGTTAGATGAAAGTGCAACCCCAAGAGATATCCGCAAACAATGGCGTCGTTTAGCCCTCAAATGGCATCCTGATAGACCCGAGGGTGATGCTGCCCGCTTTCGCGAAGTCTGCGAGGCTTGGCAATCCCTGCGGGATATTGCTTAGCGAATGTTGATATATCTGTGATCCCCTTTGCAGTCTTGCAAATTTCTAGGTCTAAACTCCCACGGGATCACAGATTTAGTTCAATATCGGCGCACTAATTCAGCGATAATTAAGCATTTCAAACTAACCTAAAACCATCTTCACGCTGGTATAACACAAGCGTAATTTCAAGATTGAATCAGCTTATCCATTAGCATTAGGCACAACGCATAGCACTTAATGTACTGGATTCAATCTAACCGACTTTGAGGGTTCTATGATCAAACCAATCGCCTTGGCTGTCGCCTTAATCGTTGCACCATTCAGCAGTTTGGCCGCAAACTTTGTGGAAGGCACTCACTACACTCAAATTTCTGATAAAGCGCCGAGTAGTGAGCCTAAACTTACCGAGTTTTTCTCCTTCTATTGCCATAATTGCTTCAATATGGAAACCAATTATCTGCCTGATATCAAAGCTAACTTAAACAAGGGCATTGCATTTGATACTAAGCATGTCGACTTTATGAATAGTGCTTTAGGGACTGAAGTCATGCGTTCGCTGGCCGTCATCCAAGAGCTGGATAATAAAGACGCTCTAACCCATGCCATGTTCGCCGCGATCCAAGGAGAAGAAGGCGCTAATGGTCACGACCACAGCGCCCCTGGACATAAGCACGAATCGCAAATCAATAGCCGTGACGACATAAAACAAGTCTTTGCTAAGTTCGGTATAGACGCGGCGAAGTACGACAAACTTGCCGACAGTAAAAGCACAGATGAAAAGCTAGCCCTTTGGCGTGCCCAGCAAAACCAATTCCGCGTTGAAAGCGTGCCAGCCTTTATTGTTAATGACAAATATGCAGTTAACTTAAGCAGCATCAGAACCTTAGACGAACTGATTGGCTTAATTAACTATCTTGCCGTTGAAAAAGATGCACAGGCACCTAAAAGTTCTGGTGGTAGCCTAAACTGGTTATTCTTAGCCTTTACCGCTGCCGTCGCTCTTGGCCGTCAAAAGCGTTTAAGGTAACAATATAAGCTTCTGTTTTTTGCGAATGGATGCTTTAGCGGACTGACAAGTCTCAATCAAAAATGAATCGATACTAGTCAGTCCCTTCAGTAAGTTAGAGCAAGATAAACTCACTCAGGTTGGACCTAACGCTCAGCAGTAGCAGAAATTATTGCCTAATAAATTCAATAATATGCGTTGCAGCCAATATGATATGCAGTACTAAAAAGCCAATAAAAGCATCGGCACAAATTTGATGATAACCACGCCAAGTCATTGCCAGTGGTGTTCCTTGGTAAATAAACCATACAACGCCAGTTAATCCTGTCGCGACCAGCAGTATCATGCCAATCCCTTCGATACAACTAAACAAGCCTTTGCCACCGGCTACGGGGAGCTTGCCTTTAAAAAGGCCTTTAATATCCTGCACCAATTGTTCCCAATCGCCCACCAGCCAGGCAAAATACTGGTGCCATTTGCCTTGGAGGCTATTACGTAACAAAAATAAAATCCCTAACGCAGCACACACAAATCCTAGGTAAACATGCAGATAATCCCAAATGCTAGCATTAGCACGCAGGCTTCGACCGATAAAAATCCACGGACTGGTGCAGATGAGTAGACTTGCGGACAACACCAGCCAAACATGCAAACGCGCCAACAAAAAATCGAATATCAAGGTTAATTTGTTCGACATATAGGTTTATCCTCGATAATCAACGTTAGCCTCAACCGCTCGCTTAGGCTTGGTGGATTTGTAATCCAAACTCATGCACTTTTTGCCAGTCAGTGTATTCAACATTAGTAACAGGATCCGTGGGCCCCTTAGTTAACCACATGATAAAACGTATGATATTCCTATCAAATGCATTATAACCCTGATAATTCAAATTACCGCCAAACACTTGCAACAACTGAGGACGCCAAGTCGTTTTAGTTAAAAACGCCTGCATATAGGGATTGGTCTCAGGGGTATTTTTTTCAGGTTTACGGGCAACTAAACTCACAGAGAAAAATCCACCGACTTTTTGTGTCAGGATTTGCTGATGTTTCTGAATAAATTCATACAGCGCAGGATTATGTTTTCCGTGACGAATACTGGCGCCAATGATGATCTTATCGAAGGACTCCATCGCGGGGACGGCTTTTATATCAGCAATCACCACCGAATTACCTAACTCTTTGAGTTGCTGGGCTAACTGATTCGTGATCTTACGAGTTTGACCATGAACACTGGAGAAGATGATCAGAATTTTTTTCACTTAAGCCTCTATTATCTCAACAAAAATAAGAAAAAGCGGCCAGAAGAAAAACAAGTACGGCGGCCTTATGTTGACCTAAATATACCGATCAATATGATACTCAATGCCTCGCAATCCAGAAGGTAACCACAAGATAAACAATGCGCTTCTATGGATAGCGAGTCCGCTAGCGATATTTAGGTTTTCCACGCAAAAAGCAAACTGCCTATTACGATATTGCATACTAGGTGATTTAGTCATCTATTTACATGAAATAGATCACGGGCTTAGCGCCAAACCATCCCTCGATATTCGGTAATTCTAGCTTGCTCACAAAAATAAAAATCACCACTCTGAGGATCAAAATGTTACAAAATCAGCAATTCCAGCCCTAGTCTAGCAGGCGTGAATAAAAGCAAACCAACTCGGAGACTTAAAGCTAACTATCGACTAAGCTGGACACTTTTGGCAGAGCGGGTATTCTCCCTAATTTGCCATGTAAATTAGCAGACAAGTGATACAGGATTAAGGCATGAAGGATTCGGATATTTTAATGCTTGCGGATGAAGCCGCTCCCGCTGCGGAGGTCTCTGCCCGTAAAAAAGCCCTTTTACTTGGCCGTCAACTCGGTCTCGCCAGTGAGGAAGAATATCGTCCAGCCAATGCCTCGATTGCCGAACGCGCCCAGCATCGGCAGCGTAAACTCGCCAGCCAGTATCAGGCAAATGTTGAAACCATTTTCGCCCTCGCCTTAAGTTATACCTCTTCCGACATGACGGGGGTGGATCTCGATCCCGACTGGAGTCATCAATTTTTTCTGATGGCAGAGCAAATCCATAATCGAAAAATGCAGGACCTATGGGCACGTATTCTCTCTAGTGAAATCATCAACCCAGGAAACTTTAGCCTGCGCACCTTAGCGCTACTTAAGCAATTAACGCACAGAGAAGCGCAAATCCTCGAAAAAGCCCTAGGCATGGCAGCAAAAGTGAATAATGAGCAGCGCTTAAAACTCATTAGCGGCTATCGGCTCACGGGCGGGATTGGCCAATATTTTCGCAAGCATACCAACATCACCCTAGGTCTCTCGCAATTTGGTCTGCCCTACTCCAGTATTCTCACCCTAGTTGATGCGGGGATACTCCACAGCAGTGAGTTTGAAACGGGTTTACTCAATAGTAAAACCCCCATCCAACTCACTATGCCCGGTATTCAAATGAAGCTAACCCCTAAGAGCGGTAATTTGCTCTTTAGTTATTATCGATTAACACCTATTGGCGATGAACTAGCGCAGCTTGTGCTTCCTAAACAGGACCAAGAATACCTTAAAGCCCTTCAAGCCCTATTTGCCAAGGACTTTAAGATTGAATAACAAGCTGTTATAGACTGCTTCTATGCCAGCGCAGTGAGGCGATTTGGGCTAATAACGTCGATTGCGGTTAAATAATCAATCAAAGCCCGAACTTGAGATGCTAAATCCCCTTTGCTGGTATCAATCGTCAACTCAGCGGAGAGCGGGGCCTCATAGGGCGATGAAATCCCAGTAAAATGTGCGATTTCGCCCTTGCGTGCTTTAACGTACAATCCCTTGGGATCGCGCGCTTCACACACGCTAAGTGGCGTCGATACATGCACTTCGATAAATTGTCCAGCGGGGAATCTTGCACGTATGCTATCGCGCTCTTCTCGGGTGGGAGAGATAAAAGCTGATAACACCACCAAGCCCGCATCCACCATAAGTTTTGCTACCTCGCCAACACGGCGTAGGTTTTCATCCCTGTCGGCCACGCTAAAACCCAAATCTTTACATAGACCGTGGCGCACATTATCGCCATCGAGCAGATAGGTGTGAAAGCCCGCTTCAAATAATGCACGCTCAAGCGCACCTGCTAGGGTCGACTTACCTGCGCCAGAAAGCCCGGTAAACCAAAGCAATACCGGATTCTGCCCCTTAAGTTTGGCTCTGGCTGCTTGGTCGACACTATGTTGATGCCACACTATATTGCTCATAAAAACTCCTCAAACCTTTAATAAACCAACGACTAAAGGCATCGTTAAAACGGAAAGATGATCGGCACCATAAAAATCACAATCAGCGAATACTGTAGGGATAAGGGCAGCCCTAACCGTACAAAATCACTAAAACGATAGTTACCCGCATTAAACACCATCAAGTTGGTTTGATAACCATAGGGCGAAATAAAGCTAGCGCTAGCCCCAAACACCACAGCCATAATAAAGGGCCTTGGATCGACGCCATAATTCAGCGCCACCGCATAGGCAATAGGAAAAGCCAAGGCCGCGGCGGCGTTATTGGTGACCAGTTCAGTCAACAACAAGGTAACTAAATAAACCCCCACAAACGCCCCAAACACCCCGTAACCATTTATTGCGCCGAGTAAGCCTTGAGCGAGTCCCTCAGCAAGACCTGTGCTCATCATCAGGTTCGCCAACCCCAAAGCGCTGCCCACAATCACGACTAACTCGAGCGGGAAACGGCGCTTAAATTCAGTTAAGGTTACGGCGCCAATGGCAAAGTAGCTGAGCAGCAATAGCACCAATCCTTTTGCCAAGGGTAAAATCCCCGCCAGACTCAGGCCAATCGTCAACACAAATCCGGCTAACACGATACGACTGCGTTTAGTGTCTAAACGCACATTCAAATCGAGTCCGCTGACAGCGGCAAATTCGGTACTCAGCTTAGCATTGGTGCTAAAACCATCCCCCGGCGTCAGCAGTAACACATCGCCCGGTTGCAATACGATATCGCCCAAGCCGCCTTTTAACGGATGATGGCCACGGCGAATCGCCATAACCGCCGCATCAAACTGTTCGCGAAAGCGAGATTCCTTTAAGCTGCTACCCACTAGGCTCGACGAAGGGGCCAATACCGCTTCGACTAGGTTTTGTCCCTTGGCCTGATGCTTACCAAACCAATCTAGGCCATCGAATTGATGCAATAGCTCCACCGACTCCACCGCGCCACTGAACCGCAGCACATCGTCCGCTTGCAATACTAACTGTGGCGGAACCGGGCAAATACAAATACCGCTTCGCTCAAGCTCCACTAAATAAAGCTTTTTTAGGGCTCTGAGCTTGTTGTCCACCACACTGCGACCGACTAAAGACGAGCCTTTAGCGACATGGGCCTCAAGTAAATAGGGTAGTGCTTCTTCTGTCGTTTCATCCCGTCTGTCGGGCAAGGTATTAGCCAGCATGATCAGTAGCGGAATGCCTAACAGTACAATCAACGCTGCAACAGGGGTAAACTCAAAGAAACCCAGCGCAGGTAAGCCCGCATTCTCCACAAACGAATTAACGATAAGGTTAGTGGAGGTACCAATCAGTGTGAGCGTTCCCCCAAGAATCGTCGCATAGTTAAGCGGCAGTAATAACTTAGCGGGCGCATGGGCCTGATTACGACGCACTACCCCAATCAAAGATGCCACAACGGCAGTGTTATTGGTAAATGATGACAGCAGAGCCGTGGAAAATCCCAACTTTGCCATTGTCATCGCCAACGAGCTATTACCAATCACTTGGCTTAACTTTCCCAGCAATGAAGTCTTTTCCAGCGCTGTCGCCGCAAGCACCAATAACACTAATGTGACTAATCCAGTATTAGTAAAGCTAGTGAGCGCTGCGTCGAGCGTTACCATACCTAGGAGGTAACATATTAAAAAAGCAAATAAAAACAACACCGCAGGGTTTATGCGGCCAGCAATTAAGCCTGCCAACAACCCAAACAACACTATCGCCAATAGCCACAAGTCACTCACAAATTAGGCTCCAAGCTTTGAAATATCAATCGCTTGCCAGTGCGGGAAGTGTTTACGTACTAGCGCATTAAACTCAATTTCAAAGGCACTAAATTGTGAAGACACTTGCTTGCTCACATGTTGACCTGACACAACCATCACCGCCGCCACAGTGGCATTGGATAAACGGTCAATCAGGATCATGCCGCCAGTATCACGTACCAGAGAATAGGCATCGAAAACGATATCTTCGGTCAGCTCTAAGGTCACGCGAGCGATGGCATTGAGCCCTAGTGTGTCGGCGCTGCTGCGCGCAAGTGTGTTCACATCAACCACATATTCTATGGTCGAGACTGAGGCTTGAGTCTTTTTACCCGCAACCTTGATGTCATATAACTGGCCGAGTTGTAGTGGTTTTTCATCCATCCACACGAGGTCAGCCACGATTTGGTTGGCAACCTGTGGCGCACTCTCTGGCAGAGCCAGTAAATCACCACGGGAAATATCGATTTCATCTTCTAAGGTGAGAGTGACGGCTTGCCCCGCCGTTGCCTCGGCCAAATCGCCATCGAAGGTCACGATACGCTCAACCTTGCTGCGTTTACCCGAAGGCAGCGCTACCACTTCATCACCCACCTTGATGACACCAGAGGCTAAAGTACCGGCAAAACCCCGAAAATCCAGATTTGGACGCGACACGTATTGCACAGGGAAGCGCACGGGTAAGGCACTCAGTTCACGTTGGGTATCAATGGTTTCCAACAATTCCAGTAATGTACCGCCCTGATACCAAGGGGTATGTAAACTTGGCTCGACCACGTTGTCGCCATTGAGTGCTGATAAGGGCACAAAGTGAATATCTAACTCACCAAAGCCTTTAACGAACTCACTAAAATCATTACGAATACGATTGAATACTTGCTCATCGAACCCGAGTAAATCCATCTTATTGACCGCGACCACAAAGTGGCGAATACCCAGCAAAGAGGCAATAAAGGCATGGCGCTTGGTTTGGGTCTGCACGCCGTAACGCGCATCCACTAAGATCACCGCTAAGTCACAGGTTGAGGCGCCAGTCGCCATATTACGGGTGTACTGCTCATGACCTGGGGTGTCGGCGATAATGAACTTACGCTTATCGCTTGAAAAATAACGATAAGCCACATCAATAGTAATGCCCTGCTCACGCTCGGCTTGCAGACCATCCACCAGCAAAGCTAAGTCGATTGCTTCGCCCGTTGTACCCATCTTAGCGCTATCATTTTTTAAGCTGGCGAGTTGGTCTTCATATATCTGCGCACTGTCATGCAATAAACGACCAATTAAGGTGCTCTTGCCATCGTCGACGCTGCCACAGGTTAAAAAGCGCAACAAACCTTTATGTTGCTGCTGAGCTAGATATTCTTTAACCCCATGCTGGCTGATTTCAGCCGCCATACGATTAGTTTTATTGACCGCTTTATCCATCTTTATCTCACTCTTATCTTGCTCAACTGTTCGTGAAGTCTGCTGGTACTTGGTTGATCTAAAAGCCTTCATCGGGACATTCACGAAATCGGTTTAATCTGTCTCTGAACCTTCGCTCGAAATGCCTTAGTTTAGAAATAACCTTGGCGTTTCTTCTGCTCCATCGATGCACTCTGGTCCGAGTCAATCAACCGCCCTTGGCGTTCGCTCGAGCGAGTTAGCAGCATTTCTTCGATGATTTTTTCGAGATTGTCCGCCTGCGAATGCATTGCCGCCGTTAATGGATAGCAACCTAAGGTTCTAAAACGCACTATCTCATGCTTGATGGTTTCGCCTTCTTCGAGCTTCATGCGCTCATCGTCGGCCATAATCAACTGACCACCACGCTCAACCACAGGACGCTCAGCCGCAAAATACAGGGGTACTAACTCAATGTTTTCTTGATAGATATATTGCCAAATATCGAGTTCAGTCCAATTCGATAATGGGAAGACACGAATACTTTCGCCCTTGTTCACCGCGCCGTTATAGGTGCGCCACAGTTCGGGGCGCTGATTCTTAGGGTCCCATCGATGGTGGCGATCGCGGAACGAATACACCCGTTCTTTCGCGCGGGATTTTTCCTCATCACGACGGGCGCCACCAAAAGCGGCATCAAAACCATATTGGTTTAATGCTTGTTTTAAGCCTTGGGTTTTCATGATGTCAGTGTGCTTGGCACTGCCATGGTCGAAGGGGTTAATCCCTTGGGCAACGCCTTCTGGGTTAGTATGAGTTAATAATTCAAAGCCAAATTTTTTCGCCTGCGCATCACGAAAGGCGATCATCTCTTTGAATTTCCAGCCCGTATCCACATGCAGCAAGGGGAATGGGATCTTGCCGGGATAAAAAGCTTTACGCGCAAGGTGTAACATCACCGAAGAATCTTTTCCGATGGAATACAACATGACTGGATTATCGAATTCGGCTGCGACTTCCCGAATGATCTGAATGCTTTCGGCTTCCAGTTGTTGTAAGTGGCTTAATTCACGCCCGGCCATACTCTTCTCCGTTTACCTAAAATGGGCTGCGACAGGCAGCTGGATTTAATTTAACTTAACTATTTCTAAAAAATGTTCTGATTTAACTAAATTTTTGCTGCAACTTTGGTCGTATTTAAAGCGTCAAGCGGCAGCAGGCCTTCGCCCTTGGGCTGAAACCAATTTAAGGTTTCGGACAACCCAACCACTTCGCCAATAATCATTAATGCGGGCATTTGCAACTGCGGATCAGCAGCAAGTTGTTCGAGTGAATCTAATTGCCCAATAAAACGTTGCTGCGACTGAGTGGTCGCCTTCGAGACGATGGCCACTGGTGTCTCTGGGCTACGACCTGCGTTGATTAACCCTTGACGGATAATGCCCGCGTTTAAAATCCCCATATATACAACTAAGGTATTGTTGGGATTAGCATAACCCTGCCAATCCATCGGACGGCTTTCGAGCTGACAATGGCCAGTGATGAACGTTACCCCTTGGGCGTAATCCCTATGGGTTAATGGAATGCCCGCATAGGCCGAAGTGCCGCTGGCGGCGGTAATCCCGGGAACCACTTCAAATTCGACGCCCGCTTCGACTAAGGTTTGTAACTCTTCACCACCGCGACCAAAAATAAACGGATCGCCGCCCTTGAGGCGTACCACGTTTTTACGGGTATAGGCTTTCGTCACCAGTAACTGATTAATTTCATCTTGCGCCGCGCTATGCTTGCCTGCACGTTTACCGACGGCAATTTTTTCAGCATCTTTAGGGATCAAATCGAGGATATCTTGGCTAACGAGCGCATCGTATAACACCGCATCGGCAGACTTTAGAATGCGCCACGCTTTAAGGGTTAATAACTCCACATCGCCGGGGCCCGCACCAACCAGCCAGACTTTGCCCTTAGCGCTTTGGCCTGGTAAAGATAAAATTTCCATCACATTCCCCGATATGAGATCAATGTGTAGCAATATAGCGCCAGTTATATTCCATAATAAATATAAAATCATTAATTGTTATATCAAAAAGAAATAACAACCAAATTTGAATTAAGCCAGTTAACTATAAACGAGGTTGGCAAAAGCACCATACTGACTAAAATAAGTTAATTATTTGAAATAACTAAATAAAACATGATAACAGGGCAAATAGGAATGCAACCTAAACTTGCATCACCTCACATAACAGCACTATGTTATTGCTAAAAAATCTACTCAGTCAGCGCGTTAACGCATAAGAAGAGATGCAGTTTCACTCAAGTTAAGTAGTACAAGTGACAGTATTTCTCACAAAAGATCCACAGACTAATGTTAAGCTCGGTAAATAAAGATAAAGCAAACAGACACATCAAGGAGAGTCGATGTCCCCATTTTATCAAGGTATCGCATTAATCGGACTGCTAACTTGTGCAGGGTTACAGGCAGAGGAATCTTTAATCAAAGATCGCGTTAAGGATGAACTGGCGACTTCAGAGCGTCCATTTGTAATAACGCCGCATAAAGTCAATTACATTTTACCCGCGACCTATAATCCCGATCCGAATATGAAACCCTATGCAGGGGAGGCCGCCGGAACAAACTATGAACTCGATGAGATGGAAGCTAAGTTTCAGATAAGCTTTAAGTTTCCAATTTGGTACAATGTCTTTGGTGATAATGGTCACCTATTTTTTGCCTATACCAATCAATCCTATTGGCAGGTATACAATAAGGAAATATCTTCACCCTTTCGTGAAACAAACCACGAACCCGAAATCTTTATGCTATTCAATAATGATTGGAAAATTGGCAGTGTGACAAACTCGTTTTGGGGATTGGGCGCTGTCCACCAATCTAATGGTAAAGCAGGTTTATTATCCCGTAGTTGGAACCGCATCTATGGCACGATGATCTTTGATGCTGGCCCACTGGCGTTTTCAACTAAGGTGTGGTGGCGCATTCCTGAGGATGAAAAAACAGACATCCACCAAGCCCGTGGCGATGATAATCCCAATATTGATGAGTATATTGGCAATGCTGAATTTGTTGGCGTGTATGGGATTGATGAGCATAGATTCACTCTCACCGTTAAAACTAACTTTAAAGATATTGACCGAGGTTCAGCAGAGATCACTTGGAGCTATCCCATCATAGGTAACTTACGCCTTTATACTCAATACTTTAATGGCTACGGTGAAAGCCTGATCGACTATAACCATCATAATCAACGTATTGGGATCGGTGTATCACTCAACGATATTCTCTAGGACGTGACACAGCACAAAAAACAGCCATAATTCTATGCTGACACAAACAAACTGCTGCTAAATTGCTCAAGTGCGAGCAACCTAAGGGAGCTTAATGATGATTTGTATTGCCAACAGCGGCATTTACATCGATAGTCGCACACCTTTTTAGCAGTAAGGGTCGTCATGGAGGAATATGAGTTTTAGCTATCGAACGGTAATAACTTTGCTGAGCATGATTATTTGCGCGAGCCTTATCAGGCTCGCGTTTTTTGCTATTCCTGAAAAAGAACAACCCACGTTAACGACAAAAGATATTCGCCAAGATCTCTATATTCTGCTCAATCAAATTGAACAACACTCCGCATTTTATGCGTTGGATCCACAACATAATGACAACCAACTCGAACGACTTGCTGGACTGATGACTGAGCAATACCAAGATCTTGTTCCTACAGAACGGTTCGCAGCGGAGCTTACAAAACTGCTTAACGCCTTAAAAGATCCTGGTGCTCAAGTTGCGAAGGTTGACAATAGTAGCGCCGACTTACCCTTAACACTGAGACCCGTCAACGAACAATGGCTTGCCTTAGACCATAAAAATAATCCTATTAGTGCCGAGTATCCTTTTATCACCCATATTGATGGCATCCCCTTAAGTAAGTGGATTTCTGCCAGCCAAGCCTATCTGTCAGAGCCTGCAAAAAATAGCCAAGAAATGCAGCTGATTTGGCTTAAACGACTCAACCTACTGCGGGAAGACTTAGGCTTAAGCATCAAACCTTATGTGATTATTAGTTTGATAAATGATGATTTGCAGACAACGCAGGTCACTATTGCTCTGCCTCCCCCTTCTAAAACGATAGTTAAACCGATTGAAGACGACACAGAGATAAGCTTTGAACGCCTACTCACTCAACTTGATGACTTAGGGCCGACTACGGTCTCAAAACCTGACTATTCACTAGAACAGATAAATCCAACCACGGCTCGACTCAAAATAGATGACCTCTATGCTTTTGAACTCGATAAAATACAACAAGAAGAATTACGTAAAGGTATGGAGCAGCCATTACTGATTGTCGATCTCAGGCAAGCGAAGGGATTTAGTCCTAAGTTACTGACCATGCTCTCGCGTTATCAGGATATGCCCGCCATGGACATACCACCTCATTCAGCGGTCGAAAAAATCATGGGGGTTGCCCATTATCGACGCTCGCCAGAACTTAGAAACGATTATTTAAAACCGTTGAATTTTAAACCGCTTGATGAACTTGAACTCAGCCCTGCGCGACTTAACGTGTTGACACGGCGGCTACCAACTATCGATAAAACCCGGTTTAGTCCTTGGTTTGTTCGCACCAAACCTGAAGTACTCACCGAAGGCAATAATCGTCTTGCACTGCTTGTCAGTCCCTTGTGTAAGCAAGAATGCGAGTGGATCGCCTACCGGACAAAAGCATGGTCGAGAGTGAATTTAATCGGCGAAAAAACCTCAGGGGATTTTGCCAGACAACATCAATTTACCTTGCCAAATAGTGACTTAGAGATTCGATTTAGTAGCTCTCTCACCTATGATGCTAAAGGTGAGTTGCTGTCAGGAAAAGGCACTGAGCCCGATATTTGGTTACCACAAAACAATGATATTGAATGGCAAGGACTCGTAAGTTTAGTTAAATCAGCCAAACCCAAAGCCGTAGATCCAACTAACGGTCGACAAACCAAATTAGCCCAATCTCATTAGGGCGTGTTGACGTTTCGAGATTAAATTTTGTTCGTTCTGGCAAGTTCGTGCTCGCGAAACGAGGAATGATGTGTAGTTATTCTACTCAAATGACGAGTGACAAAGAGCAAGGGCTTGCCAGACGAACCCTTCGGGCAGCATTTGGCTGGCTTTTCTGCCGCGTTATCGTCCGTTTATGTAGAATAACTACACTGCACGGACTTTGCCTTGCATAAAAGCCAGCCTAATTGCTGCAAAAATGACCATGAAACGTCAACACGCCCTAGTAAAAAGCCAGCAATTTGCTGGCTTTAAAATGCGGTGGAGTGATAAGTTTATTTCTTATCGCTTGCCTTTGAGTTCATCACAGAGCCAAAAACCAGACCTTGTTTATTCACATCAAAGCTCATTTGCACGCGCATATTATAGTCTTTCAATGCTTGCAGCTCTTCAGGCACTGGTTCACCGGTCATTTCTAACAGCGTCAGCACTGGGGTAAACATCTTACCGTAGTCGGCTGACATGCTGTAAAGGCCATTGGCTGATGGTTTTTCGCTCGCCAGTTTATTGGCTAACGCTAAACCTTTATCGCCAGAGTAAACCACTAAGTGTTGTCCCTTAATCGCCAACATCGGTTTGATATTAAGTTCTGGCGGCAACATTAATAGTGGAGATAAATCAGTGGGTTCACCATTATCCGCGACTTGCAGTTCAGCCAACATAGGTGCAAAAGGCTTAACCATGTTGAATAACATTGAAGGATTATCAGCGGTTAAACTGATTAAGGCATCTAAACTTTCGAGTTTAGGCTCTTGATCCTGTGAACTCATCTTATAGTCGAGTAATGACACACTCAGGCCTTTAACACCATTAGCCATGCCGGTAAACATACCCAACATCGCAGGGCTTTGCTGGCTTAATTCAGCCTGTAGCTCGGCCAGAGGCGCACAGGTCAACTGCGGCTTTTGCAGATCATCCCAAATCGCGGTGAGCGAAGGCGCTACTTCATTAACATCAATCCCAAGGCCCATCGAGAAAATAGTGCTGTTAATATCCGCTAAATGGGCAGGAATAAAGCCGCGCATTTTTTGTAATGCCGTTAAAATTGCTTGGTTTTTGCTTTCAATCACAAAAGAAGCCGCCATATGGCTTTCTTTTTCAGTCGACGTGAATGCGGTTAAACCTCCCACTGTGCGCGGCCAGTTAGCCGCAATCGCGGTTAACTCAGTGCGACATTCTGGTGTACGGATTTGCGCTAACGGATCTTCACCTTGGCTTTCTTCTGCTAAGAACTTGGTGAGCTGTTTAGCTAACATATTGCCATCTTGAGAGGTTATCGCTTTAACAATCTCAACATGGTTGATAAAGCTGATGCTATCGTCCATAAAACCATGGGTTTTAATGATCTCTTGCAACATGCCAGATGCGGCTAAAGATTGGGCGGGTTTCTTCAATCCTAAAGCCATTTCCAATACTTCAGGCTCGATAGAGGAAGCCGAGAATGTGACCGTTAAAATGCCATCTTTATGGGCAAATAATAGGTCAGCTTTATCAGTTGAACCTTCTTCGGCAAACGAATAAGCACGGTAGTCAATCCCTGCTAAAGTACGCTTTTCGTGGGTATAACCACTTTCTTGTTCGGCTTTATCCAGTACAGCCCAGAATGCATCAATTTGATTAATATCTGTTTTAAGAACAGGCACTACACCTAAGGTATAAAAATAAGGCTTGATCTCATTCGGTAAACCGAAAGTCTTAAGCAATGCGGTAGGATCTTTCATTCCATCCATATATTGCTTGTAAATACTCACAAAAAACTTAGCCATTGGGCTATCCAAATCGCCTAACTGAGCTAAGGAATCAGTTGAGTATTGCTGGTAATTGCCAGAAATGGATTGTATGTAGTTTTTCAGTGGAAACGGCTTTAACTGGCCAGTAAACACAGGGGTATCGGCTGGAATATAATCTAGCAAAGGATTGGCTGAAGCACTCGAGCTACTTCCGTGTTGAGTGTACCAATAAGCACCCGCCCCCGCTGCAATAATTGCCGCAGCAATAACTATCTTTTTCATTTAAAACTCCATTTAATTACCGTCAAAGTGACAAAAATAATACCGAAAGCACTTACCTTCGGCATTTAAATACTGACCTATTGTCATTCCTTATTACATCAACATTGCAAAATCAAAAGCTTATTACAACTAATTTTGAGAACGGATAAGCTAAGAAATCACTAATAGCGAATAAGAACTCATTAATTTGCAAAAATCCGCGATAATCTACCATTAAAACCTCTTTGGCGCTAATCGCGACATGTGTCAGAAGCTTCCTATTTACTCGGCGCAATCGTTCGAAACCATCCTGTTACGGAAAAGCGTGGGCGTTTTGCAAACGGTGCGACAAATGAAACAGAGTGAGGATGGTGGACATCGAATAATGCCAAATTATTAAATGTGGGCACCCAAGTATCAGTCAGCACGCCTTTAGGAGTATAAAACTGCAGCAGACCACCCCAATCAGGATGCCATTCTGGCGTAAAGCCAAAAACAAATGCAACTTTACGACCCTCACTTTCCACAACATCATTATGTCTTGTTAAGAAATTCCCCTGAATATAACGACTCGCCTGCAGTGAGGCATAACAAATACCTTCAATACCCGTAATCGTTTGAATAAATTTAAACATGTCAGGGCTGTTAATAAAACGATGTAGCGATGTGAGTAATTCCGGTGACGGCTTTCCATCTAAGCCCCCCACGAGATGACTTCCATATAAAAAACCAATTCCATTGGCAGCATTTTGTAATATTTTTTGTTGTAAATCTTTCTGAGCTTCAACGGGTAATTGACGTATTTGTTGATCCGACACTCTCATTGGCTTATTGTCGACAAACATTGCATTATCAAAACTCACTTCACTAGCAAGTGTGTTAGCAATGACAGCTGCGGTTTCATTCTGCCAGACGTGTTGAATATTGATTTTTGCATCTTTAGCATATTCTTCACGCAGTGAAGCCATATCTCGCTCAAAATTAAACTGAAACATCGTTTATTCCTTGGTTCATCCAAGCACTTAAGCTCATCCCACTAATTAGAAAGACCATAATTACAATTTAACAACAAAATCACAATCGCCAGTTCATTGTGCCTCGTTGACTTTTTTGAGCGTCACCTCACCTAACTGGCGCATTTGCTTGCGGATCCAAGCGGAGCGCTGCTCAACATAAGGTGAAGGGGGGGAGACTTTATAACGCCAAGGATTCGGTAAAACAGCTGCAAGTAATGAGGCTTCATAACGGGTGAGTTTGGCGGCACTCTTACCAAAATAATGTTTAGATGCTGCTTCAGCGCCATATATCCCTGGGCCAAATTCCACGATGTTGAGATACACCTCGAGAATGCGCGCCTTGTCCCAAATCAATTCCATTAACAGGGTAAACCAAGCCTCGATTCCCTTACGGATAAAACTACGGCTCGACCACATAAAGAGGTTTTTTGCGGCTTGCTGGCTTAAGGTACTGGCTCCACGAACCTTTTTACCTTTCTGATTGTATTCGATTGCCGAACTAATCGCGTCTAAATCAAAACCACTGTGACCAGCAAACTTTTGATCTTCTGCGGCAATCACGGCTAATTGTAGCTCAGGGGAGATTTGCTCAAGCGAGCGCCACTGATGCCTCACTTCAGTAATCGGCGCTGGCGGAAATATCGCCCGCTCCATTCGCCAACTCCACATCGGAGGATCAATAAAACGAAGTAATACAACACTTAAAATAGAGGCAAAAAATAAACCCAAAACCAATTTGGCTAACCAAGTGAATACACGCTTTACACCACGCATCTTAGGCTTTGGGGCAGGAAGATTAACTTGGGGACGATTGACATGATCGCGCATGGCATACAAAGGGGCGGTCATTTAATTATCCTCATCAATCAAGCCATCCAAACTGACTGTTAGTCTAAGAGATTTTTTGCTTACAGTAGAATAGCAAAGTGTAAGCCGATGATAGTAAGTCATAAACCGCAAAAAACCGAGCTGAATTGATTTAGGGAGATAAATTAATGATGTCACAAATTTGGCTCAACCTCGGCAGCTTTGACTACAGCTGACCGAGGTGAAAATGACTGATTAACAAGCGCTAGCAAGTCAATCAAACTGCTGGATACTCGCGGCTGCGAGCAAGGTCTTTTGGAATATCTACTGTTTTGGGTCTCGTTATATCGTTACACAGCAAACTAAGCCCATAAATAACGATATTCAACAACTTAACTTGGCAAAATACCGACTAATCTGTATCTGCGCAGTAAACATCCTCAAAACCATCTACGGGAACTTTGAAATATAGCTCAGAACATCCTAATGTGCATAACCCTGTGAGTAAAAATGTACAAAAAATTTAATTCAGGCAAACACATCTTAACTAACTCTATGAAAATACAATTTATCTGACTTTGATGACGGCAGAATGACATACAAAACACCTTAACGGCCAAGCTGCTTTAAAATTAAGCAAAACACTCTTTTGGCGGCATAAAATAAAAAATGCCACAGGGAATACTGTGGCATTTTTCTATAGAATCAAACAATTGGCTATATTTCGTAATGCAAACCGCACTCACGTTTTAAGCCATTAAAGCGCGTTTCTTCCTCTGTCATCCCTAATTCTAAGGGTTTGCTCGAATGAGTATCCCCAACAGAAACATAACCTTGCTCCCATAAAGGATGATAAGGCAAGTCAAATTGCGTCAGATACAGATGCACATCTTTATTCGACCATTCGATAATCGGCAGCAACTTAAAGCGAGTTCCGTGGATAGCCAATATCGGTAACTCTTCGCGAGTGCTCGACTGACTGCGGCGAAGTCCCGCAAACCAAGTTCCGACTTCAAGTTCAGCCAAGGCGCGTTGCATAGGCTCCACTTTATTGAGGCGATTATAACGTTCAAGACCCTCTAAGCCCTGCTCCCACAATTGGCCAAAGCGCGCCTCCTGCCATGCCGCCGTCATCGGCGCTTGGTAAACCTTAAGGTTTAAGGATAAACGCTCGGTAAGCTGGTCAATAAACTGATATGTCTCAGGAAAGAGGTATCCAGTATCCGTTAAAATCACCGGAATATCCGATTGCACCTGACTCACCATATGCAACATCACCGCCGCCTGGATCCCAAAACTGGATGACAGCGCGTGATTACCCGGCAAATAGGCTAAGCCCCAGAGCACTCGCTCTTGAGCCGTCAAGCCAGCTAAGAAGCGATTAATGCGCTCCAGTTCTGCTTGCTGCACATCTTTAGGCGCCGTCAGCAGCGCTTTAAGTTCACTGTGACTTACCACGCTCTGCAACACGTTCGGCAAGCCAGAACCCGTTGCCCCTGAATGAAGATCAGCCATGGAAATCCTTAGCGGCATCGATAACCGCCTTCACCACGCCCACGCGGACAGTGAAGTTACCAAAGGTTTCGCCTGCATTTCGCTCAATCGCGTAGCGGGCAAATAATGCATCCAATTCAGCAAGGATCTCAGCCTCTTGGATATTCTCTCTATACATTTTATTCAGACGAGTACCTTCGAAGTTCGCCCCGAGATACAGGTTGTAGCGGCCCGGCGCTTTACCCACTAAACCGATTTCAGCGGCAAATGGGCGGGCGCAACCGTTTGGACAACCTGTCATTCGCACCACAATGGCTTGATCGCTAATGCCATTTTTTGCCTGCAGCGCATCAATATGGTCAATAAATTCAGGGAAGTAACGCTCAGCTTCCGCCATCGCCAATGGACAGGTTGGTAAGGCCACACAGGCAATCGAATGACCACGGGTTTGAGTCAGCACTTGGCCGAGTAAACCGTGTTTACGGGCAAGCCCTTCGATAGTCGCTTTATCCTCAGGCGCCACACCCGCGATAATCATATTCTGGTTTGAGGTCATACGGAAATCACCCTTGTGGATCTTAGCGATTTCACGCATACCAGTTTGTAAGCTCTTACCCGGCAAGTCTTTGATACGGCCGCTTTCGATAAACAGGGTTAAATGCCACTTACCATCAACACCTTCTACCCAGCCGTAACGATCGCCGCGATCGCCAATCACCACATCGCGCTTGGGTTCAAACTTAACGCCGGCACGGGCTTCCACTTCGGCCTTAAACTTTTCATAGCCATGGTCGACGATGGTGTATTTCAGGCGTGAACGCTTACGGTTGGTACGATTACCCCAGTCACGCTGCACTGTCATCACAGCTTCGGCAAACTTCATCACATCTTCAGTTTTGATAAAACCAAAGTCATCGGCTAAGCGTGGGAAGGTTTCTACCTCTCCGTGGGTCGAGCCCATGCCGCCACCTGCGGTCAGGTTAAAACCGACTAATTCGCCATTTTCAGCCACGGCAATAAAGCCTAAGTCGTTAGTGTAGACATCAACATCGTTATCAGGCGGTACGGCCACGGCCATTTTAAACTTACGTGGTAAGTAGGTTTTGCCGTATACAGGTTCTACGGTTTCGTCTTCTGTGGTCAGTAATTTCTCTTCGTCTAACCAAATCTCTGCGTAAGCACGAGTGTGCGGCAGCAGGTGATCAGACAGCTTTTTCGCCACTTCATAGGCCTGCGCATGCAGCTTAGATTCCACCGGATTGGGGTTACACATCACGTTACGATTAACGTCACCACAGGCAGCGATAGAATCCAGAGCTTCACGATCCAAGCCTTGGATAATGGTCTTCAGGTTACGCTTTGGAATGCCGTGGTATTGGAATGTCTGACGCGTCGTTAAACGAATGCTGTTAGAGCTGGTGAGCGTCGAGGCAATTTCATCCACGCCTAACCATTGCTTAGGCGTACACACACCGCCTGGCACGCGGGCACGTAACATAAAACTATATAAAGGCTCGAGTTTTTGCTCCTTGCGTTCGTTACGTAAATCGCGGTCATCCTGCTGATAGAAACCGTGGAATTTGATCAATTGCTGATCGCCGTCGCTAAAACTGCCCGTCACCGAGGAATCTAACCCCTCTTTAATGGTGCCACGCAGATAATCACTGTCGGTCTTTAGGTATTCGTTTAATGCTAACTTTTGCTCACTCATGGCAACTGCCTCTTAAAATTCGGTCGGCGGCAGTATCTCAGTGGATACTGCTCTCTATCTTTAGGATCGATTAATTAGTACACGTCTTTTTGGTAACGTTTATGACTGCGCAGGGTCTCGAAATATTCTTCCGCCGCCTCGCTCGACAGTCCGCCAAACTCCACCGCAACCGCTAATAAGGCTTGGTGTACGTCTTTAGCCATACGCTCGGCATCACCACAAATATAAAGATGCGCGCCGTTTTGCAGCCATTGCCACAGGGCTTGCCCCTGCTCTTTGATACGGTGCTGTACGTAAACCTTATGGGCTTGATCCCGCGAAAATGCCACATCGATACGGGTTAAATCGCCGTTTTTCAAATATTGTTGCCACTCGGTTTGATACAGGAAGTCCTGTTCGAAATGCGGGTTGCCGAAGAATAACCAGCTATCGCCCTCAGCGCCTTGTGCCACGCGCTCCTGCATAAAGGCGCGAAACGGTGCAACCCCGGTGCCAGGACCAATCATGATGACTGGCGTTTGTGGATCTTCAGGTAAACGGAAATGCTTATTCGGTTCAACATACACTTTTACTTCGGCGCCTTCCTGCGCCGAGGCTAAGAAGTGAGAAGCACCGCCAAAACGCGTTTGCCCCTGATGTTCATCTTCCACCAATGCCACGGTGAGATGCACTTCGGTATCGACTTCACTCTGGCTAGAGGCGATGGAGTAGAGTCTTGGCGTTAATGGGCGTAGTAACTCAACTAACTTGTTAGCGTCGAGATTAGCGTCAGGCTTGAGCTTGTAATTAGCCACTAAGTCAGCAAACTGATGATGTAAGATAAACTGACGAACCTGCTCTTTATCTTCGCTAATAGCAAGCAGCTCAGGACTTGCGGACAACTCGGCCCAAGTTTTGACTAAACCAGGATACAACTGCGTCAGTTCTTTCTTCTCGATCAAGGCTTGCTTGAGGCTGATTGACTCATTAGTGACAGTCACCTTGGTATCGGCCGCTAACCCTAAGCCCGCTAAAATCTCATCGACTAAGGTTTCGCTATTGCTAAACCACACCCCAAGGGCATCACCGACTTCATAGCGTAAGCCTGATTCACCTAAATCAATTTCAACGTGGCGCACATCTCTGTCTGAACCGCGTCCGGTGATCTTTTGGCTCACCAACACTTCGGCACTGTAAGGGTTTTGCTTAGTAAATTCGCCCTCGCTGGCAACTTGCGCCGAAGTTGAATTAATTTCATTCATTGCCACCACATTAGCCGTGGTTTGAATGAGTGGCTTAACCGCAGTAAGCACATCGGCGTGCCACTGTCCGGCCGCAGCCTCATAATCCACATCACACTCAACCAACGGCAATAAGGCTTTAGCGCCTAATGCCGAAAGCCGCGCATCAAAGTCTTTACCGGTTTGGCAGAAGAACTCATAGCTCGAATCACCCAGCGCCAACACAGAGTAATGTAAGTTGTTTAATTGAGGTGCGCGTTTTGATGCTAAAAACTTATGTAATTCAATCGCATCATCCGGCGCTTCACCTTCACCATGGGTACTGACCACCAGCAATAACAAAGTTTCTTGCTTGAGCTGGCGCACATTGTATTCACCCATGGAGGCTAAATTCACGCTATAGCCCTGTGCTTTAGCCTTTTCGGCCAAGGCTTTGGCAATGCCACGACCATTGCCGGTTTGGCTGCCATAGAGAATGGTTACAGTCTGCGCTGCCTGTGTATCAGACACTGGCACTAGCTGGGCTTGATTCCCTCCCGCATTGGCCGTTGCGGCTAAATAACCACTCACCCAAGCAAGTTGCACGGCATTTAATTCCGCGGTGAGTTGTTTCAGCTTGTCGACCTGCGGTTGCGACAGGGGTGAAGCCAGTGATGAAAGTTCTTTTAACAACATGAGACGGCCCTATGACAGTGTAATACCCAGCAGATTAACGTGGATTTGGAAAAGCAAAAAAGAATAAAATTTGATTTTTAATTCCATTTTGGAATATACAAAGTGCAAAAATTAAGCTACAAAAGTGTGCACTGGTTAAAACTTTTTGATACGACCAGTGCAGAATCGACTAGCTTGAGCAATATGCGCTTGTGTCAAACCAAAGTATTGCCACAATGGTGACAAGCCTGCTGTACTGTGACCTTTTGTGGCTCGCGAAGAAGTTTGTTTTAAAACACAAATTTCATACCAAGATTGAATGCGCTAACTAACTGCCACAATTGAATAGACGAGTTCATTCTTACCGCGGCCTAGCCCTACCTAGGTTTAGCTCAAGGGAAGCACTCAGGCGGAACGATTATATAAACCATCAGGGAGTAATCATGCAGATTGGAATACCGAGAGAGAGTCTCGTCGGTGAGACTCGGGTCGCCGCGACTCCAGCCACCGTCGAACAGCTTAAAAAGCTCGGCTTTGAAGTTGTTGTTGAGGCCAATGCTGGCTTACTGTCTAGCTTTGACGATGCCGCTTTTGAAGCAGCTGGCGCGAAGATCACGACAGAGGTTTGGCAAGCGGATCTGATTTTTAAAGTCAATGCACCGACCGATGCTGAAATTGCGCAAATTAAAGAAGGCGCGACCTTAATCAGCTTCATCTGGCCCGCTCAAAATGCTGAGTTGGTCGAGAAACTGTCTAAACGCAACATCAATGTGATGGCGATGGACATGGTGCCACGTATTTCCCGTGCCCAATCCCTCGATGCTCTCTCTTCTATGGCAAATATCGGCGGTTATCGCGCCGTTGTTGAAGCCGCGCACCACTTTGGCCGTTTCTTTACCGGACAAATTACCGCCGCAGGTAAAGTCCCTCCGGCCAAAGTGCTAGTGATTGGTGCCGGTGTGGCAGGCCTTGCAGCCATTGGTACCGCAGGTTCTTTAGGCGCAATCGTTCGCGCCTTCGACACGCGTTTAGAAGTGGCCGAACAAATCGAATCCATGGGTGGCCAGTTCCTTAAGCTGGACTTCACCAATGAAGATGGCAGCTCATCGGACGGTTACGCTAAAACCATGTCGGACGAGTTTATCGCTGCCGAAATGGCGCTATTTGCCGAGCAAGCCAAAGAAGTCGATATCATCATTACTACAGCGCTGATCCCAGGCCGTCCTGCACCTAAGCTCATCACCAAAGCCATGGTCGACAGCATGAAGAGCGGCTCTGTGATTGTCGATATGGCAGCACAAGCGGGCGGTAACTGTGAATACACCCAGCCTGGCGAACTCTTTGTCACCAAGAATGGCGTCAAAGTCATCGGCTTTACCGATCTTCCCGGCCGCTTGCCAGCACAATCGTCTCAGCTTTACGGTACTAACTTAGTCAACCTGATGAAGTTAATGTGTAAAGAGAAAAACGGTATTGCCAGCATCAGCTTTGATGATGTGGTCATGCGCAACATGACAGTCGTGAAAGAAGGCGAAGTCACCTTCCCGCCACCACCTATTTCGGTGTCGGCAGCGCCCGCCAAACCTGCGGCTAAGGTTGAAGCCAAAGCGGCAGAGGCCAAAAAGCCATCCAAACTTAAGTATATTCTCGCCGCCCTTGGTGCTGCGGGGTTTGCCGCTGTGGCCTCAGTCGCGCCAGCCGAGTTTTTATCCCACTTTACGGTATTTATTCTGTCCTGCGTGGTGGGCTATTACGTGGTGTGGAACGTGTCCCACTCACTGCATACGCCTTTGATGTCAGTGACTAACGCAATTTCAGGCATTATCGTGGTCGGTGCTTTGCTGCAAATTGGTCAAGGCTCAACCTTGGTCACTGTGTTGGCGTTTATCGCCGTGCTGATCGCCAGTATTAACATCTTCGGCGGTTTTACCGTCACTCAGCGCATGCTGAAGATGTTCCGTAAGGATTAAGGGGGTATAACGTGTCTCAAGGACTGGTAACAGCAGCTTACATCATTGCCGCCGTGCTCTTTATCTTCAGTCTCGCTGGATTGTCGAAACAAGAAACAGCCAAACACGGCAATTTATTTGGTATCACAGGTATGGCTATCGCCCTACTGGCGACCATTTTTAATCCAGACACCAGCGGTGTCGCGTGGATTATTATCGCCATGGTGATTGGTGGTGCCATCGGCGTGCGTTTAGCACTTAAAGTCGAAATGACGGAAATGCCTGAACTCGTCGCGGTGCTCCACAGTTTTGTGGGTATGGCCGCGGTGTTAGTGGGCTTTAACAGCTTTATCGACTTACATCCAGAAAAAGTATCACAAGTGGTTGTAGCCGTGGGTGGGGACATGAATTCCACTCTCGCAGCCGTGCAGAATGCGCTGAGCGAAGCGGCAAAAGCGGCTGAAAACGCGCATATGACTGGCGCTATGCTCAACATTCACTTAGTGGAAGTCTTCCTCGGGATCTTTATCGGCGCGGTAACCTTTACCGGTTCTATCGTCGCATTTGGTAAATTACGCGGATTAATTTCATCTAAACCGTTGATGTTGCCACATCGCCATAAGCTAAACCTCGCTGCGGTATTGGTATCACTTGGCCTGTTAGTGTACTTCGTGCAAACCGGTGGCACTATGCCAGCCCTACTGTTGATGACACTTATTGCCTTCGCCTTTGGCTGGCACTTAGTGGCTTCTATCGGTGGTGCGGATATGCCGGTTGTGGTTTCAATGCTGAACTCCTACTCAGGTTGGGCAGCAGCGGCAGCGGGCTTTATGTTGTCAAACGATCTGCTGATCGTGACAGGTGCGCTCGTGGGCTCATCGGGTGCGATTCTGTCTTACATCATGTGTAAGGCGATGAACCGCTCGTTTATCTCTGTTATCGCAGGTGGATTTGGTACCGATGGTGTGGCCTCCTCTGGTGATGAAGAAATGGGCGAATACCGCGAAACCAACGCCGAAGATGTGGCGGATATGCTGAAAAATGCCTCTTCCGTTATCATCACCCCTGGCTATGGTATGGCAGTGGCACAGGCGCAATATCCTGTGGCTGAAATCACCCAAAAACTCCGTGACCGCGGCGTAAAAGTGCGCTTTGGTATTCATCCGGTAGCAGGTCGTTTACCTGGCCATATGAACGTACTCTTGGCCGAAGCTAAAGTTCCCTACGATATCGTGCTTGAAATGGACGAAATCAACGAAGACTTTAGCGATACCGACGTAGTGCTGGTGATTGGCGCGAACGACACAGTCAACCCTGCGGCGATGGAAGATCCGGGCAGCCCAATTGCGGGCATGCCAGTGCTTGAAGTATGGAAAGCGCAAAACGTGATTGGCTTTAAACGCTCAATGAACACGGGTTATGCGGGTGTACAAAACCCTCTGTTCTTCAAAGACAATACCCAAATGTTGTTCGGCGATGCTAAGGCCAGTGTTGAAGCGATTTTAAAAGCGCTGTAATCCGTTTAAGCACTGAATCACTCGATACAAAACTCAAAGGGAGCCATTGGCTCCCTTTGCTTTTTAGAGGGTTTTATTGCGCTAGGCTTCACATACTTTTAAGCCTGCTCAGCTAGTCTCTTCGCAGTTTATCGCTTCAGGTAAAAGGAGATATCATGCTGCTTGGATTATTTATGCTGTCGGCAATATTAATCAAAACGTCGTTATTAGGACTGGGTTGGATATCAATTGGTATCGGCGTTGGGGGTTATCTTTTTTGCCGTTTTTACCACATTAATCTTGCAGACCTACTGGTCAAAAAATTTAGACGGCTTTTTATCAGTGGGGCGATATTACATCTGCTGCTGTATCTAGGCCTTATCGTAAAACTCTTCCTGATCGATAGCCTAGAGGATATTCCAGCCTTTTTAATCAGTCATTTGGTATTCCATCATGCACTCTGCGCAATGATTGCAGCCGCCCTTACTTTTATGGCGATTGGCGTTTACCTTAGCCAGCAAAAGCTAAAGCAGGCAAATATCACTTCCCCCATCGCGAACTAATTTAGCCCCTAAAAACCAAAAGGAGCCACAAGGCTCCTTTTGATAGCAATTCATTTTTGATTATGCCGCTTTAGCAATATCAAAATTAGATAACAACATCACAGCTGTACGGCCGAGTAAATGGTTGATGGTACGATCGCCAACCAATCCTAATTCTGCAATGGCTTGCTGACGTGCAGTGCTTACCGCTCTAAACAGAGTGATTTCATTATTGGTGCCGCCGCAAAGGCTAAAGAATAATCTTAACACTGCGCGGTAATGCTCTTCTTGCATCGCTTGCATCCAAGAGGTTTCTAGCGCTTCTTGGCTAGAGAAGTCGAGCGCAGCAACAAAAAGATTACCAATACGGCTGTCTAAGCGAATTAAAAAGTCGTTCTTCCGCGGAAAGTGGTGACTAATACCTGTGCGGCTAATCCCCGTTGCTTCAGATAACGTGGTATAAGACATAGTCTCAAAGCCAATAGTCAAAATTTGTCTTAACGCTTCATCCATAATCTGATTGATGGTTTGCTCAGTCTGTACTCGCGAGCGCTTAGCCATAATAAAGTCTCCCACTGTTCTTTTTGTGGGATAGAGCTTACCAAAGCCTTTCAGGGATTACTGCTGTTTAAAAACGTGAAACAAGTGTATTTCACTTTTGTTCAGCTAGGGTTCAGTTTTAAACAGAGGATTTCATTGCTTTTGTTTACATATTTATAACATTAAATTTTGTACTAACCAGTCGTGTGCTTTTTGCTCCCCCATTAACAATGTTAGGGTAGGCGTTAAATAACGCCCAAGATCGGATTTACGCCAAAACAGGTATTCTGGCAGGGGTTGTAGCACGGTATCACTAAAAGTTCGTTGTATTAAACTCGAATATTCACGCAAAACCTGCGGTTCAATTTGTACCATTTGAGGATAAAAATCGGCTACAAAATCACGATAGTGAGTATATTGAACGATTTGAGTGACTTGATATTTATTTAACACCTGTATCATCATTGGTGCCGTCCAGTGTGACATATATTGCGAACTTGTAAGCGCCGCTAGGTTGCGCCGATGATACTGCTGCCAAGCTAAATCAAAATTGCCTTTAGCATTGGCAATACACCAGATGAGATACAGATCCGCTAACCATTCATGCTGATAAGGTGTTAATTCCTTAGGTAATAAACTCCCCTGCAACGCCAAGTTTTCAAGGTGGCCTAGTTCATGCCAAAGGGTTAATTGTGCTTGTTCTTTTAGATCTAATTGGTAGGTAATACCATCAATATTGGCCAGTTGGATCTCTGGTGTTTCTTGCTCATTGACGAGTATTAGGCCGGAGAAATGACTATCTTCAACAGGTAATACCATGGCACTGCGAAGCCCAAGCTCTGTTTTAAACTGAGCCTCGCTGTGTGGGAGCTGTTCACGAACCTGAGGTGGAAATGTTGCCAGACACTGACTCAATTGCGCTAAAGGACAAAGTAACGCCTGCTTATCGGCAATAGGCACCCAAGTTAAGCTTGATATCAGAGTCAGTGCAATTAAACTCACTGTTTTGCCATGATATTTTGGATAATTGCCGTAGTAGAGATACCGTCTTCAAATCCCAATACTTGCACTTGGCCACCCGCAGCAATGACCTCGGCGCCACCCGCAATATCTTCAACCTTATAATCGCCACCTTTCACTAAAAGATCCGGTAGTAATCTGGCGATGATCCGTTGTGGTGTATCTTCACTAAAAGGCACCACCCAATCGACGGCTGCTAATCCTGCCAACACCGCCATACGTCTATCCACTTGATTAACTGGGCGACCTTCGCCTTTTAAGCGTTTGACTGAGGCATCGTCATTCACGGCCACGATCAATCTGTCGCCTAAGGCTTTGGCTTGCTTGAGGTAACTGACGTGTCCCGCGTGCAAAATATCGAAGCAACCGTTGGTCATCACCACTCGTTCACCACGTAATTTGGCTTGCTCTAGAGCGTAAGCAAGTTGATCTTCACTCACCACCCCAAAACCAGACTCACCGTGATGCAGTGCTAGGGCCTCAATCAACTCAATACGAGAAACCGTAGAAGTACCCAGTTTACCCACCACAACGCCAGCGGCAGTATTGGCTATCGCACAGGCCTGCGGTAACTCAGCACCCGCGGCTAGAGACGTCGCTAAAGCTGAAATCACAGTATCGCCAGCACCCGTTACGTCATACACCTCACGGGCCACCGTGGGAATGTGTAACTCTGGGGCATTGGCCGTCACTAAGGTCATGCCCTTTTCGGAGCGAGTGACTAAGATAGCGTCGAATTGATGTTTATAGAGTAAGCCTCGGGCCTTTTCGAGTAGATCTGCTTCAGAGGTTACCGCGCCAACCACGGCCTCAAATTCACTCATATTCGGTGTGATGAGCGAGGCGCCATGATAACGGCTAAAATCGGAACCCTTAGGGTCAACCAGTACTTTTACGCCTTTGGAACGAGCCAGCGCGATAAAATCCTGCGGCTTATCGATAGCGCCCTTCGCATAATCCGATAGCACGACCACATCGACCGAATCGAGTAAGGCTTCAGACTGCTTAAGTAAGCGCGCACTATCCTGCTTATCGAAGGACTCTTCAAAGTCGAGGCGAATAAGCTGTTGATTGCGCGATAACACCCTAAGCTTGGTAATGGTCGGTTTATCGGCAATTTTCAACCATTGTGGTTCAACCCCAAGTGCTTGTACGCCAAGCGTTAACGCTTTAGCCGTATCATCCTCACCGACTAAGCCCGCCAATTGCACTTGGCCACCTAAGGTCGCGATATTTAGCGCCACGTTTGCCGCGCCGCCCGGTCTATCTTCGACTTGGTTAATTTTCACCACGGGCACAGGTGCCTCGGGGGAAATACGTCCCGTAGGCCCAACCCAGTAGCGATCTAACATCACATCGCCGACGACTAACACTTTGGCTTTTTCAAATGCTGGCAGAGAAACCTTCATAGCGCTCTTATCAGTTGCAGAAATTAAACCGTGATTGTACCTAATTTTCAGCAAAAGATGAGTTAGAATAAGCAGTAATTTTCAAAAGTAGTGAGTATTTTTGTGGTCGAGAAAGCTGAGTTTTCATCATCTTTATATCATCCGAAACACTGGCCCATGTGGTTTGGGGTGTTAGTGATGCGGATTACCCAAGTGTTGCCTCTATCATGGCAGATGAAATTAGGCAAAGGCATGGGCCGATTAGTCAAGGCACTTGCGGCCAGTAGAACCCATACCGCGCGCCGAAATTTAACCCTCTGCTTCCCGGATATGCCAGAGGCCGAGCGAGAAGCGCTCCTCACCCGTAACTTTGAAGAAACGGGCAAAGCGATTTTCGATACCATCAATGCCTGGTGGTGGTCCGATGAAAAAATCCAACAACATATGCAGATAACCGGCAAAGAATACGTTCAAGACACCTTGAACGCTGGCCATGGGGTGATACTGTTTGCAGTGCACTGCTTACCACTGGAAATGGGCGCACGTATTTTTGGTCAATTCCAACCCGGTGTAGGGGTGTACCGCCCACATAACAATCCCGTGATGGAATACCTGCAAGTGAAAGGTCGATTACGTTCGAATAAAGCCTTAGTGCCGAAACGCGATCTACGCCAGATGGTGCGTTGTTTACGTAACCCCGATGTGATTTGGTATACCGCTGACCAAGACTTTGGCCGCTCCAGTGCTGTGTTTATTCCCTTCTATGCCGTGCCCGATGCCGCCACTATTACTGGCGCAACCACGCTGGCAAAGTTAGGTAAGGCCAAGGTATTACCCTTCTTTGTTGAGCGCACAGAAGGAGATACGGGCTACCGGATTGAAATCATGCCTCCATTAGATAATTTCCCAGGTGAAGACGAAGTCGCCGATGCCATCCGTGGTAACAAAATTATTGAACAGATTATCGATAAAAATCGTGCTCAATATATGTGGCTCCATCGCCGCTTTAAGACGCGCCCGGATCCAACGGATAAGTCCTTATATAAGTAAGCTTTTGGTTAATCACATCGAGATAATCGCTTAAAAGAGAATACAAAATGCCAAGCAATCGCTTGGCATTTTGTTTATATCTTTCTGCCTAAGGCATCTTGTAGGGCTCTAAGCGCTTAAACATGGTAGTTAAGCACAACACTTAAACCAGATTAAGCCTCCGCCGGTAAGCGAATACCCACATTGGTGACTTTGCCTTCATAGAGTCCCGCAACGACCCAATGGAGTGATTGCCATTGAAACTGGTCCCCAAGTACTGGATGCGCACCTAGCTCTAAAGCAACTAAATCAGCTACAGTCATGCCGCCGGTTTCATCGTCTAATGTTAAGCCATAGATAGGTGCAAGATCCGCCAATTTAACCTCGGTATCGATAAAGAAGTCACCAAAGAAACGTGGAACCTCCTTGGTTTCAGGGGCTTGGCTAAAGAGGTTACTCAATGCTTCAAGGCTCTTTTCCTGCCCGAGTACGCACAGAATATCACCCGCCTCTAAGCACGTACTTCCCGAAGGATGCAATAACCTATTATTGCGAAATACTGCCGCAATACGAGTACCATCGGGCATTGCTAAGCGTTTTAGCGGTTCACCAATACACCACTTACTTTCACTCAAACGATAGACAAACACTTCCCATTCGCTGCTCGGGTAAATTTCAACCCCCGAACGCGAAACGGGCAAAGGCTTTGGGGGCAATTCTACCTTTGCTAAGCGTGCAGCCGTAGTGAGTGACGCCCCTTGGACTAGCAGAGAGACTAACACCACAAAAAAGGCCAAGTTAAAATACAATTGAGCCCCAGGAAGCCCGGCCATCATTGGGAATACCGCTAAAATAATCGGCACGGCGCCACGAAGCCCGACCCAAGAGATAAACCAGCGGTCACGGCTGCTAAAACTCTTAAATGGCAGCAAACTTAGCCATACCGCTAAAGGTCTGGCAAACAGGATCATCCCAAAGGCCAGTGCTAAGCCCGGCAGCCAAATATCTAATAGATCCGAGGGGGTTAGGAGTAGTCCCAAGACGAGGAACATGCCGATTTGACTCACCCAAGTCATTCCATCCAATACGTTTAATATCGCATGACGTCCACGAGTTGGCTTATTACCGAGGAATAGGCCAACTAAGTAAATCGACAGAATGCCACTGCCACCTAGCTTGTTCGATGCAGCGTAAATAATAAGGCCACCGCTGAGCACGAGAATCGAATATAGACCTTCAGCGAGTTGACTTAAGTTCACCAATTTCCATAGCAGCCAGCCACCACCCAAGCCTAATAAAATTCCCAGCCCAAATTGTTTAATAAAGCTAATCAGCATAAAGCTTGCAGATAGCTCGGCATCGACATTGCCGAGAATGGCAATCAAGGTGACAGTTAAAAATACCGCCATAGGGTCGTTACTACCCGATTCGATTTCCAGCGTTGCTCCAACCCGCTCATTAAGGCTGCGTCCCTTTAACAGTGAGAATACCGCCGCCGCATCGGTAGAGCCGACAATCGCTCCCACCAGCAAACCTTGTAGCCAATGTAAGTCAAATAGCCACGCAGCCATAATGCCTGTGATACTGGTGGTGATCGCCACCCCAAAGGTTGCCAAGGATAACGCAGGCCACAGTGCGACCCTGAAGCTCGCGACCCGAGTGCGCATACCGCCATCGAGCAAAATAATGGCTAAGGCTAAGTTACTGACAAGATAAGCGGTTGAATAATCATCGAAGAGAATACCGCCGGGACCATCTTCACCAGCAAGAATACCTACGGCGAGGAAAATTAATAAGATAGGTATCCCAAGACGGGATGACATGGGACTAAGCAAAACACTCACGGCAGTATGTAAGGCACCGATCAGAAAAAAACTATTGATGGAATCTGCATCCACACATGCCTCCTTAAATGCTGCTGGCTCAGCTAAACGATAGCAAAAACACCTAGATTAAAAATGACTCAATTAAAAATTTCAGTGTTTCTATACTAGCATAAAAAATGCAGATTATTGGAGTTTTAAATATTAAATTTCAATCATCTACACTAAAATAATCATCAACAGTAACTTTAGGCTAATTTTCAGATAAAAACACATAAAAAGACAAATACAACCAGAACATCAAACTATAAGCATAAATAAAATAAAGCTTATATTTATCAAGTTCTTTAAAAAATAAATCCAATACAAACTTTCCATTTTTAATCAAAAAAATATCGGTAACCATCTAAAAAGACACTATATCGATAAAAACATACACCTAACCATATTTATCGCCGCAATACCTTGAAAGAGCACATTAAATTGAATAGTTCATTGTGTTATCAACATTGGCCCACCAATGACTGTCATAAAGACAATTAATGTCATTGTGACAACCTTTATTGCTATCAAAAAGACACTGTTAAGAATTTAAATTAAATTTTTTTCCTTTATTTTCAATAACAAAAATACTTGGCACATATTGCGCAATAGCAAATTACAGGTATCAAAATGACGTTGGATTAAGGGGATTTATGAGCAAACAAAAACTCACCGCTATCGCACTATTATTAGTGTTGATTGCCTCATTTACTGTACTACTGAGCGTAGGCAGTGAAATTTATCGAGAAAAACCACCCATTCCCAGTGCATTTGTCGATGTGAATGGCCAAGTTATCTTTAGTGAACATGATATAGAACAAGGTCAATTAGTATGGCGCTCAATGGGCGGCCATCAACTCGGTTCGATTTGGGGACATGGCTCCTATGTCGCCCCCGATTGGACCGCAGACTGGTTACACAGAGAAGCCCAAGCTTGGCTCGACCTGCGCGCCAAGCAACAATATCAAACGCCTTTCGAGCAACTAGGCTCCCAAGAAAAAGCGGGGCTTGAACAAGCATTAAGGGATGATTTACGCCATAACAGTGTTGAACAACAGATCGATGGCACTCAGCTTATTAGGCTATCGACCACACGGGTAGAAGCAATTCGCACGGTTAATCAACACTATTTATCCTTGTTTGGTGATGACCCTAAACTCAGTTCACTACGCGAACAATACGCCATGAAAGAGGGTACAGTGCCCGATGTTACACGCCGAGAACAACTTAATGCGTTCCTGTTTTGGGGGGCTTGGGCTGCCATCACTGAACGCCCAGATGCACCCTATACATACACCAATAACTGGCCGTTCGATCCTCAATTAGGCAATACTCCCACCTCGGATAATATTGTCTGGTCGATACTCAGTATCGTGACCCTGATAGCGGGTATTGGTGGATTGCTATGGCACCATGCCAGCGGTAAGCACGAAAGTCTGCCTAAGCCGTCGGAACAAGACCCGCTGTTTTTCACTAAACCAACCGCTTCACAAAAAGCCGTCGGCAAATACTTCATTACGGCGATAGGCCTCTTTTTACTGCAAATTTTACTCGGAGGCATTACCGCTCACTATGCGGTAGAAGGCCAAGAGTTTTATGGTTTACCTATTGCGGAAATACTCCCCTATTCAGTAACGCGTACTTGGCACACCCAATTAGCCGTATTTTGGATCGCCACTGCTTGGTTAGGTACAGGGCTGTATATTGCTCCTGCGTTATCGGGCCATGAACCCAAATATCAACGAATAGGCGTTAACGTACTCTGGGTAGCCTTAGTGGTGGTTGTGCTCGGTTCAATGGCGGGCGAATGGATTGGGGTACAACAGTATTTTGACCTCGATATGAACTTTCTCTTTGGTCATCAAGGATATGAATACATAGATCTTGGTCGAGTATGGCAAATCTTACTTCTCGTTGGATTATTGATTTGGCTCGCCCTCGTCACCGCCGCCATCAAACCCGCCCTCAAAGTTCAAGGCGAGATGCGCCCTGTTATTTGGGTACTCTATGCCTCCTGCGTTGCAATTGGTTTGTTCTATGGCGCTGGGCTCTTTATGGGCAAACACTCCAACTTAGCGATTGCAGAATACTGGCGTTGGTGGGTAGTACATCTGTGGGTTGAGGGCTTCTTCGAAACCTTTGCGACTGCCGTTATCGCCTTAATGCTGGTACGTTTGGGCTTAATCCGTGGCCGTAGCGCCAACGGTGCGGTCTTGTTTACAACAGTGATCTTCTTAACTGGTGGTTTAATCGGCACTTTACACCACCTCTATTTTACTGGCACACCAACATCGGTTATCGCCTGGGGCGCAATTTTCTCGGCCTTAGAAGTGGTGCCTTTAGCCATCATAGGTTTTGAGGCAATGGAAACCTACCGCTTGCGTAAAGCCAGTCCATGGATGCAGCGTTATCACTGGGCGATTATGTTTTTTGTGGCTACCGCGTTTTGGAACTTGGTCGGTGCCGGTATGCTAGGCTTCTTAATCAACCCGCCAATCTCGCTCTATTACATTCAAGGATTAAACACCACTGCCACCCATGGTCACGCCGCCTTTATGGGGGTTTATGGCATGCTCGGCATGGGGCTAATGCTTTTCTGTCTGCGCGGTCTAACTGGCAATATGCAGTGGAATGACAAAATGCTCAAAGGCGCCTTCTGGAGCCTCAATATTGGCCTAGCGGCTATGGTGTTTATGTCACTATTACCTGTGGGGATTACGCAGTTTTTTGCGGTCATCGACCACGGCTATTGGTATGCCCGCTCACCAGAGGTCATTCATAGTCCGCTGGTTGAAAGACTGGTATGGATGCGTATGTTTGGGGATATCATCTTCAGTATCGGCGGATTATTGATGGGCACCTTCTTATTTGACTTAATTAGAAAAGCCCTGAATAAACCTGCAAAGTTACAAGGGGAGCAATTATTACCAGACCACTAACACGATACTAAAAACCGGTTAGTCCCACACCAAGGTGCCATTGCTGGCACCTTGGTTGCCTAATCTCTAGCAGCTACGTTGCGGTGAGTCATTCCTGCATGCATTTTGCTGTTAGTCGTGTTTAAACTACATGTGTCAATATAACAATCAATGGTATAAATCAGGGTAATCTAGCTGCTGGAGTTTTTATGGCCCTTAGTCAAACCGATCTTACCCGTATCGCCCTCGATATCACCTCAGGTTTAGCCCATAGAGACCGCTTCTCACGGCTCCTCATCACCGTTAGAGAAAACTTACACTGTGATGCCGCTGCGCTACTCACGTTTCATGGTCAGTATTTTACCCCACTCGCCATCGATGGTTTGAATGATGACGTACTAGGCAGACGTTTTATCCTTAATGAGCACCCAAGGCTTGAGGCTATTGCCCGTGCGGGGGATATAGTACGCTTCCCGGCTGACAGTGAACTTGCAGACCCTTACGATGGTTTAATCCCCAATCAAACAGGCGCATTAAAAGTGCATGCCTGTATTGGACTACCGTTATTTGCCGATGAACAGCTTATCGGGGCCGTAACTATCGATGCCTTTAATCCTCTGCAATTTGATCAATTCAGCAATGCCGAGCTACGCAGTTTAAGTGCCATTGCCGCAGCATCTTTAAGTAATGCTTTACTGGTTGAAAAACTTGAACGTATGGCCCTAAACAGCCATTCAACCCATGCACAAGAAAATAGCCCTAACCTGAGCCAGAATGCCGAAATCATTGGCCATTCGCCCTTAATGCAAAGTTTAAACCGAGAGATTGAAGTCGTAGCCCATAGTGATCTGAATGTGCTGATCTTGGGCGAGACCGGCACAGGCAAGGAGTTAGTCGCCCAGGCGATACATCAAAAATCTGCAAGATCCAGTAAACCATTGGTCTATCTAAATTGTGCAGCACTCCCCGAATCGGTTGCCGAAAGCGAACTCTTTGGTCATATCAAAGGTGCGTTTACAGGTGCAATTAGCCATCGCAGTGGCAAATTTGAAATGGCCGACAAAGGGACACTCTTTCTAGACGAGATTGGCGAACTGCCCCTCACACTCCAGGCCAAGTTATTGCGGGTCTTACAATATGGCGACATACAAAAGGTAGGTGATGATCGCAGCCTAAAAGTCGATGTCCGCATCATAGCCGCAACTAATAAAGATCTTAAGACAGAAGTGCTTGCAGGTCGTTTTAGGGCAGACCTTTACCATAGGTTAAGTGTTTTTCCGATACTGGTTCCGCCCTTACGGGAGCGCGAACAGGACATCACACTTCTGAGCGGATTCTTTGCTGAACGCTACAGGCAAAAACTCGGGATGAAACAACTTAACTTCAGCAACAGTAGCCTACTCTTGCTCAATCAATATACTTGGCCGGGTAATGTACGCGAACTAGAACACGCTATCCATAGGGCGACGGTTCTAGCACGCGTAACCGCACAGGACGGCTGCTGCACCATTGCGCCACAACATTTCGATTTACCTGTTACACTTAACACCTCAAAAATGAGTTCATTGGCAATTACGCCGTTGAGCAATGCAACGCAAATCCAGCAAGAGTTTGTTAGCTTATCCCTAGCAACCGACACATTTCAGCGCAACTACATCAAACAAGTCTTTACCACACATACTGGCAATTGGGCTGCCACGGCAAGGACATTAGGAGTTGACCCAGGTAATCTGCATCGGCTCGCAAAACGTTTAAAGCTAAAATAAGCAATAAATACGCTTTATGAACCATATTTCAGTTGAAATAATATCCAAAATAAGGAAGGATGCGAGCTTCGCGCGCCAGTGCATTGTGTATTACAATTTGCCGCCCGATTTTGGGAAGAAACTGCCGCGTAAAACAGGTTATTTTATTAACAGGAATCGTAGTATCCGCTTATGAGTATGCTTCGCACCACAGCTTTATTATTGACTTTGGTTTTTCCAAGTCTCTCCGCTTTAGCAACGGAATACCCTTTACCGTCTTCTAAGAGCCGGTTAGTTGGCGAGAACCTGTATTACACAGTGCCAGAGGGTAAACATACCCTCGAAGATATTGCCGCTCAGTTCCAACTCGGCCTAAGCAACTTGCTGGAAGCAAACCCTGGTGTTGATCCGTTTCTTCCAAAGCCAGGCAGTAAATTGTTAATTCCTAAACAATTAATTCTGCCCAATGCGCCACGTGAAGGCATAGTTATCAACGTTGCTGAAATGCGTCTGTATTACTATCCAAAAGGCAAAAATACCGTGGAAGTTCTACCTATCGGTATTGGCCAAATTGGTAAAGACACGCCAGAAAACTGGGTAACCAGCGTGCAACGTAAACGTGCTAACCCGACATGGACACCAACGCCACGCATTCGTAAAGAATATGCGGCAAGGGGCGAGATTCTGCCAGCGGTATGGCCAGCAGGTCCAGATAACCCAATGGGACTGTATGCACTCTACATTGGTAACTTGTATGCCATCCATGGTACCAACGCAAGCTTCGGTATTGGTTTACGTGTTAGCCAAGGCTGCGTGCGTTTACGTCACGATGACATTGAACATCTGTTCAAAACAGTGCCAGTTGGAACACGTGTACAATTTGTGAACCAACCGATTAAAGCGACCGAAGAGCCAGATGGAAAGCGTTATTTAGCCGTGCATCAGCCGCTATCACGCACTATTGCTGAGTTTGAGTCAAACGAGCCTGTGGCAATTGCTTTACCAAAAGACATCGCTAAGTTTATTGCCAAAGCTGATACCGACTCCAGCGTGATCAAAAAGCTACTGGACGAGCGCACAGGCGTACCGACAATTATTAATCAATAGTTGTATGGCTAGGGCGTGTTAACGCTGCTTACTCTATAAAAATACCCGCCTTGGCGGGTATTTTTATATTGGTTGCAATCAAGCTTTGTAATCAATCACATAAAGGCGCGCATAGCGCCAAGAAGTGGGTCATTGCCGCGCTATTTGCTAACACCCGTTGATCAAAGTTTTGCAACGCTGGCGTTTCGGTACAGGCGCCAACACGCGCGCCACTGCGCACTAAACATGCCTCAAACGAGGTATCGAAATGATTGAAAATCAAGCCATCTTTAACCGGGCAACCATCAATCTCACCATCAACAGCAATGGGGAAATATCCTGCCAGCGTATCGCGTAAATCGAGACTAAAACGCCCTGGCACTTGGCTTGGCTCAAAAGAATAAACATAAGCTTCATGACTTAAGACGTCTTCATGGCAGGTTAAAATACCATCACGACTCGCCGCAATCAGTAATTGTGCGTGTTCTAACAGTAATTTACCTTCAACTGAGGTGCTCTCATTTGCCTTAGGTTTTCCGTTTTCAAATACAAAGCCTCGGTTAGGGTTTTCACCAAATTTGTTAAATCGGTGGCCGCGTTTAAACCCCGTTGGATTCACCAAGGGCAAAATACTTAAGTTTACCCGTTCGAATAATTCGACTGATGCCTCACTTAAAAAGTGCAGTAATCCCCAAGGACCCGCTGACTCTTCACCGTGAAATCCTGCGCTGATCAATAACGAAGGTAAGCCAGATTTCGCGGCAGGTGACTGATACAGACTGACACTGTATTTGCCCACGTCACCGAGTTTTTTCTCAACCATCCCCAAACGGGACATTTCCTGCTCAAGCTGTAGATAAAAATTATCGATATCAGTGCTTTCACAGTTAAAAATATCGCTTTTCCACTGAAAGGATTCGAACGGAGATCTGCTTACCATATCTTGTACTTATGCCAGAAAAAGAACTGTGCCATCATAGCAGCTCTTTACAAAAACTGAATGCTATTCAACTGATTTAGATGAAATCCGACGAGTGTCTGACGCGCCAACACCATCACTGCGTTATGCCATCAATCGGAAATTGAGATGGGATGCCAAATGAACACACACACCCGCCTTGGACTTGCTATATTGGTAATGCTGCTTAGTCCAGCGCTCAAGGCACAATGTCAAATCGAAGGCGCTGCAACGCTATATCAATTAGAATCACGCATCGAAACTTACTCCCTCGCGAATGGCCTTACCGTACACTTATTGCCCCTTGAGGATAAACACACCCTCACCATTGCCAGCCAATTTACTGTGGGGGCGCGCAACGAGACTAAGGGGCAAACGGGATACGCGCATTTATTCGAGCATATGTTATTCAAGGGCAGTGAACAGGCACCCGGCGACACCTATGCACAACAGCTAAGCGCCTTAGGCGCCCGCTTTAATGCCAGCACCCACTTCGATTACACCAATTACTATGTCACTCTGCCGAGCCAAGCCCTCGCCTTGGGCTTGTTCCTCGAGGCCGATCGTTTTATTCGCCCCAATTTGACCGAAACCACAGTGAAAAATCAGCAAGAAACCGTGCTCCAAGAGATGGCGCAGACCATAGATAATCAACCCTATGTGCGTAGTGCGATGGAATTTCTGCTAGCACAGGTTAAAGATACGCCCTATGGCCACGGTATTATCGGTAGCCGTGAGGATATTACTCAGGCAAGTCCCGAGCGGTTAATCGCCTTTCATAGCGCCCATTATCGTCCCGATGCGATGCAGCTATCTCTGGTCGGCACACTTCCCTCCGACGTCAAGTCGCTTATAGCACAACACTTTAGTGCTTGGCCCACGCCTAATCAGCCGATTGCAAAATTTGACGAGCTAAAAATCAACCCTAAGCCCGTGCATGCGGAGCTCATCGATGAACGTGGCCCTTGGCCCGGTTTACTGCTTGCTTGGCATACGGTAGGTAAAAATCATCCCGATGCTGCCGCTATACGCCTGCTAGAAGGCTATTTATTTCAAAATACTCGCAGCGCCCTCGCACAAATCAGCCTGCACGATCCGGCACAAATGTTGAGTTATTCACTGCCCTTTGAGCTAGAAAATCATGGCATAACCAATCTGGTATTAGTGCCAAGGGCAAAAACCTCCCTTAATGCGCTAACCGACATGGTCTTAGCGTTAGTTAAGCAAACCCAACAAACTCGCATAAGTGATGCAACGCTTTGTCAGCTCAAGCAAACCTGGTTAAACCAGCGTTTGGGGCAGCTCGACAACACTCAATCCCTAGCCACCTTACTATCCGCCACCGACAAACAGGATCAAGCCCATCCCTTAACGGCGCAATGGGAAAGGATTAACGCAGTAACCACAGCGGATATCCAGCGCGTTGCCCTGCAATACTTTACTCCCAATATGGTCAGGGTTGATCTGTTACCGCCTTGGTATATCCGCTTTGGAAAAACCTTACTCGAATGGTTACCCACAGGTGTTAGCGACGATTTAGAGGATGCAGTGCTATGATGAAAACATTCAGATACAACTGCTTAATGCCAACATCAAGATTATCTAACGCACTGCAAACCATGAGTATTGGGCTTATTGCAGTCATACTTGGCGCCTGTCAGCAGACGCCGCTTAGCTTTACCCCAACTCAAGCGCCCAGTTTGGCAAACTTTGATACCCAACCCAACCTACCTCAAGTCGGGAATATTTATCTTCCCAATGAGCAACCTTTTATTGATGTCACCCCCAATGGCGTCACCCTACCTTACCAGTTACAGCGTACGACTAGCGCGACTCAAAACCTTAGTAACAGAATGAGCCTAGTAGCAATTAGCCCCACTATACCCTTTGATAATCCTGATATTTTACAAGTCGCCTTTCAGGAAAAAGCTCGTAGCCTAGCGCTGACCCAAGCCGATGCTTGCCTTGAAACCTTCGAAACTCGAGTCACGCTGCATAGCATTAATATCAGCTTAACGTGCCCCGCATCAGCTAATCATCTCTACCAGTTACTGATACAGTTTTGGCAACCCGATGCATTTAGTGAAGCGGCGGCAATCGATATCGATAATATTCGTCGTCAATTGAAGCTTAATAAGCATTTAAATGCCTTTAGTGGCGCCGAAATCGATAAAGTCTGGCGGGACAAACTCCTAGGGACAGCACATCCCTACAACAAGAACATCAACAATCAGGCCTTGTTTGACTCACTTAGCCTAAGCGAACTGTCGCGGCTACAGCAGAACACCTTTGCTCAGGCAAACTGGCAGTTATTTTTACCTAATCATGCGCAAACCGAGTTTGATATTAAGCAGAGCCTCAGCCAGTGGCCAACTCGCATAAATACGGACTCTCCATCACACCTCATCAACACTCAAAAGCCACCACAATCCCGCACGCTGTATTTGATTGATGCACCGGGTAGTGTGCAAACACAAATGCGAATAGGGTATGCCCTCGACGATAAGCATTTGTCAGCGCGGGATATGCCGTTAGCTTGCCGCAGCTTAGCCGCACTCTTAGGACGCAGTTTTTCCGGACGACTCTATTACGATTTGCGAGAAAAGCGCGGTTTGACCTACGGGATCTATGGTCAGTGCGCCAATGCACCACTCTCCACTAGCATCAAGTTTTATGGCAGCACGGCAATAGAACATACGGGCGCCTTTGTGGTGGGGATCTTAGATCATTTGAAACTGCTGGCTTCAACGCCTGCAAGCGAAGGGGAATTAGCCGCCCTCAAAACCTATCTGATTGGCGAAGCCTTGTTAACGCAAGATAATCCTAACCTGAGCGAAACCCAATTTATTCATCAACAGGTGCTTAGATTAGATCCACAATCGATACAAGCCATAAACCTTAAACTGCAGGCACTATCGCCCAATCAGTTGATGCAATTAGCACAACAAGCGTTTTATGGTGAACCTCTAATCATTTTACGGGGAGATGTCGCCAAAATCTCGGCGGATCTCTCAGCTAAGCTGCCGGGATGGCAACTAGAGGAGGTCAAGGTGAATGATTGATCTCGTTATAATTTATCCTTAGGAACATCACTCGCGTTGCCTTGCTGTAACATTTGGGCATGGCCTTGTTCCATTTGCGCTAAGTCTTCCATAGCAGCGCCCGAGTCGATATTCATATGGGCTTGATGATTTTCAGCACTGCTGGTCTCGACCTTATCCGAGGTTATCAATGCAGCATTTTGCGACTCGTTATCGGTAGCGGCCATAACGCCATTCGGCGCTAAAGAGTCATCTTTTACTGGCGATAACAACATAGACTCAGTTGTCACTGACGGACTCTGCTCAGTACTCACTGACGTTGAAGCCGTTTGACCAAGGGTTGTGAACCATGAAGTCAACGGTGTTGGTGCCATCATTCCAGCAACCGTGATGAGCGCAACTGCGGCAGCGCCATAGGACAACCATTTGTGTACTCCCTGCCGATGATCTTTAGGCTCGCTGGCATATAAGGCGTTAACGTGATCGGTTTTCGCATTGGAAGCAATAACGTCTGGCGCTAAGGTCTGAAGTAAATCGGGCAAATGATCCAATTCAGTATTTTTTAGGCGCTGACCGATAAATTGTCCGCCCTCATAAATCTCTAATTGATGGCTCAACACTTCGCCTTCAACGACACCAGAACTCACAATCACTAACTTATTACAACGCACTTTGCCACGAAAAACCCCGCAAACTCTCAGTTCATCACAACTCACGTCACCCGTGATCTCACCGCCAAACTCGATTTTAATCAGTCCAGCACCGCGGATCTTACCTATTAATGCCCCCGCAACGAATGCCGTGCCCGCAAGTTGCATCTCACCTTCAATTGCGGTTGAGGCACTGATAAATGTGGCACTATGGCCTTTGCTACCCATAGGTTTAGTTCCAGATCATTATTTTTGTGAAAAAGATGTTAGGTTAAAAGTTCTCAATAATAAAGCATTGGATTCCTTTGATATTTAACTAGGCTGTGTTTTAGACAAGATTTTAGCCCTGCAACAATCTATGTTAGGCTGAAGACGATTGGGCTGATATCCCACCCCATATTGGTCCTAGCACCGCCTAAAATTGACTCAATTTATGACAAATTCCATGACCTTCAACCCGTTGTCACCCTCAACTCAAAACCAAACACCATTAGCCATTTATCAAGCCAAAATCGGCGCCGAGCTGATTGAAGATCCCGCGCAGGCGCAGGCAGTGCTCGCCTTAGATAAGTTGTATCAGCAGATTATTGGTAGAACAGACGCTCAGCCACTCAAAGGTTTATATCTATGGGGCGATGTCGGTCGCGGTAAAACCTTTCTGATGGATTTGTTCTTTGATGCTCTGCCACAGCAAGGAAAACTGAGATTGCACTTTCACCGCTTTATGGCGCGAGTGCACCAAGCCTTAAAGGAACATGCGGGGCAGCGCGATCCCCTTAAATTGATTGCAAAAAATTTAGCAAAGGAGTGTAAGGTACTCTGCTTCGATGAGTTTTTTGTCTCAGATATTGGCGATGCCATGATCCTCGCCGGATTGTTTGAAACCTTGTTTGCCCAAGGAGTCGTGCTGATTGCCACATCCAACATTCCCATCGAACGTTTATATGAAAATGGCCTAGCAAGGCACAGATTTTTACCCTGCATTGCCCAGCTCCTGGCCCATACCCAAATGCTGCATCTGAATGGCGAGCAAGACCACAGGTTGCACGCCTTGAATCACGAACCGTCGGCAGAGGCCATCGCCGCCATCTCAAACCATATTGGACTAAGTGGCACACTGGATTTTGATGGTATTTTTACCACACTCACTCAAGGCGCAAACACTGTTCAAACAAGAACTCTGCGAGTCTGCCAGCGGGATATCCCCGTCGTGCGCGCCACAGCTGAAGGCCATCTCCCCTCCGTCGCTTGGTTCGACTTTTATGCCCTGTGTGATGGCCCGCGCTCACAACTCGATTACATCGAAATTGCCAGTCGATTTAAGATCGTAATGCTGAGCGGTGTTCCCAAACTGGGCGGCGAAGTAAAAAGTTGGATCCGTGCCCGCGGCACTGAGGATGGCACTGGTGCAAACCAAGCGGCCACTACGGGAGAGCGGCAACTTTCCTACGCCGCCAACGATGATCCTGCTCGGCGTTTTATCAGCCTTATCGATGAGTTATACGATCAAGATGTCAGTTTATATTTAAGCTGCGACGTCCCACTGATGGACCTCTACCAAGGCGGCGCCCTCAGTTTTGAGTTTCGACGCACCTATAGTCGGCTAATCGAAATGAGCCACAGCACAAAACAATCCTGAACCCTCAACACGCCCAAAGAAGCGGCAGCGGTCAACCTCTGCCGTAACCCTTTACCAAGACAAACTTTCAGGCGCAAAGATAGCACTTAACTGCTGGATATCCGCCGCAACCCACTCTGGTTCGATACACTCGGCAAGATGGGTCGCCATAAACGCCACAAGCTGCATTGCGGCATAGGGCAAACGCTTGTCCCGACGGCCAACAAGATACCAATTACTCTCCAGCGGAAATCCGTTCACTGACAAGATTGCGGGTTTTTCACGCCCTTCCTGCAAAGTGTGCGCTGAAATAACCGATAAGCCTAAGCCTGATGCCACGCTCAAGCGGATCGCTTCATTACTCTCAATTTGCATCGTTTCACTCAAGGCGATCCCTTGAGCGCTACACCAAGATTCAAACATCAGGCGGGTTGCCGAGCCGGGCTCGCGGATAATAAAACGCTCTTGCTTCAATTCACTAAAGCGAACTTGTTGACGGCCAACCGCCCAATGATCCTTAGGCGCAATAAGCTGCAGCGGATTTTTAATGATCCTCGCCGATAATACTTGCTCACCACTGGGTGGATGACTGAAGAGATATAAATCATCTTCTTGGCGCTCAAATCGTCCCAAAATATGCGCGCGGTTACCGATATTTAAGGTCACTTTGACCTGCGGAAATTGCCGATAAAACGCCCCTAAAATCCGTGGTACCACATATTTTGCCGTAGTCACTAAACCGATATTGATATGGCCAATGCTGCCACCTCTGGCTTGCTGGATAAAGGCATCGAAATCTTCAAAGCGGCTCAAAGTATCGCAGGCGGCTCGGTAAAGCTCTTGCCCTATTAAGGTTGGCGACATACGGCCATCAATACTGTTCAGCAAAGGTTCGCCCAAAATATCCGCTAACTTTTTAAGTTGCAGTGACACTGTGGGCTGAGTAAGGTGCAGGGTGCGAGCCGCCGCCGAAATATTGCCCAATCGAACCACCTGCACATAAACCTCAAGTAACCGAAAACTCAAATGCCGTAGTTTTAATTGACCTTGAGAAGATTTATCCATAGATAATTATCTATACCTAATTAGCAAATAATTTATTTTTCAATATATCGAATTAGGTTCAGAATCTCCAGCGTTCAATGGTTTTCAAATAAAATGATAGCCTTAAAATATTAATGCCTTTATTAATGAGATACTTATGCCAGATATTGTCATTGCATTTTTCGCCTTAGGTTTGCTCGCAGGCTTAGTCAAATCCGACCTTAAAGTGCCACCCGCCATTTACGAAACCCTATCCATTTTGTTAATGCTGACCTTAGGGTTAAAGGGCGGAATGGCACTGCATGGTCATACTCAACACTTAGTGATCACTGAACTCGTTGCTGTTGTTGCACTGGGTTTGATCATCCCATTAGTACTTTACCCTGTGCTCACGCGCTTAGTTCGGCTCGGACGCACGGATGCCATTAGTATTGCAGCCCATTATGGATCGGTCAGCGCAGGCACATTTGCCGTTGTTATCGCCATGGTGGAAAAATCAGGGATGATATTAAGACCGGAAACCACCTTATATTTGGTGTTACTCGAACTCCCAGCGATTGTGGTTATGCTCTGGTTACACCGATATTTAAGCGCTAAACAGCCGCTAGAAGCTACAGTGCCTAATACTCAGCAATCGAGCATACTGCATGAGGCCTTGACCAGCCGCGGCGTAATACTCCTAGTGGGTGGAGTCGTCATCGGTTGGCTTTATGGTCCGACAGGGCTTGCACCCATTAGTCCTGTATTACTAGGAGGTTTTAAAACGCTACTGGCCTTGTTTTTACTGGAGATGGGATTAGTCACAGCGAAAGTCTGTTTACCACTCCCATTGCAGCAGTGGCGCTTATTAGTGTTTGCCGCCGTCACACCTTTTATCTTGGCATGGTGTGGGATTGGAGTGGGGTTATGGCTCGAGTTACCTGCCGGAAGCATCTTAGTGCTTGCAGGTTTAAGTGCCAGTGCCTCTTATATTGCCGCACCCGCCGCCATACGAGCCGCAATTCCCGAAGCGAATATCGGACTCGCTATGTTAGCATCCCTCGGGATTACGTTTCCGGTGAACGTGTTAATCGGTTTACCCTTGTACCAACACTGGATAATGCAAATTACCGGATAACAATTTGTCATAAGGGAGACTCAGGTCTCCCTTTTTATATCCGCCATTAAGGTTTTTTTGAATGATGTTCGGCTTTATCCTGATACATTGCCCTATCGGCAGCATCGAGTAAATCCTCAAGATTGATATCCGAATCAGGCGACCAATGGGCGATACCTATACTGGTTTTTAAGGAGTTTTGCTGTGGATGTTGTTGATTATATTGGTCAAGTAATAATTGAAATCGTTTGATGGCAAAGCCAACGGTATCGGGCTGCACTAAACTTAATAGCACCACAAACTCATCGCCACCTAATCTCGCGATTACATCTGATTCCCGAAATGCCGCCATTAAAATATGGGCAAAATCATAAAGTACCTGATCGCCCTTGCGATGGCCAAAACGGTCATTGACCTCTTTAAAAAAATCCAGATCAAAAAAGACTAACGCTGCCTGAGAATCCATGCGTCGACAACTAGCAAGAGATTGATAAGCAAGGAGTTCAAATCCTCTCCGATTAGAAATCATCGTTAAAGGATCTAAAGTATTCTGTGCAATAGACAACAACTCAGCCTCAACCATCTGCCCCAAATCCGTTAAGGTTTCGATATCATCTTCGCTAAATTCCCTCGGCTCATTATCAATTAAGCACAACGTCCCCACCCGATATTCGCTATGAATAGTCAAAGGATAACCAGCATAAAAACGAATATGGGGAGACTGAGTGACTAAAGGATTATCGTGAAAACGGGGATCCGTTAAGGCATCGTTAACGATAAAAATACCATCGTGATTAATGGCGTGGGCGCAAAACGAAACATCCCTTGATGTCTCCGTCACCGCTAATCCTTGGCGGGATTTAAACCATTGACGATTTGCATCAACTAAGGTCACCACGCAAATCGGCAGAGCAAAGATCCGCCGAGTCAGCCGAGTGATCCTGTCAAATCTTTCCTCGGCATCGGTATCGAGTATATTCAATGCCCTTAAGGTGGCTAAACGTTGCAACTCATTCTCAGGGATAGGAGGTAATTGCATAGCTCGCTCCAATTCTATATCAAGCATCGACTCACTACTTGATTCACTTGTTTTTACTTACTCAAGTATCGTCTGATAAATGGCGAGTATCCGCTCCGCATGAGCAGCTACATCGGCGTAAGCCAACTTCCCTGATTTTTGCTGTAGAGTTAGGCGATGATTTTCATCCCTTAACCAGCAATAACTTTGGGTTAAATGTTGAGCGCTCATCAGTGGCAAGAGCTCAAGCTCAGCCAACACGCCGAAGATACGCACATTATCTGACCAAATTGACAACTCAGGGTACTCATGGGCATTGGCGAGCACTAAGTATTGTGCAATAAACTCAATATCCGCAATCCCGCCAGGACTCTGTTTTAAATCAAACTCACCTTCGGCAACCTTAAGCAAATGGTCGCGCATCTTCTGCCGCATCTCACGAACCGCTTTTTTAAGCTCGTCTTTGTCCCTTGGCTGCTCTAAGACTGAAGCGCGGATTTGGCTAAACTTGACAGCCAAGCTATTATCACCAAACACAAAACGTGAACGCACTAACGCTTGATGTTCCCATGTCCACGCCTCTTGGGTTTGATATTCACTAAAGCGGGCGATCTCACTCACCATAAGACCCGATGCCCCAGAAGGACGCAGGCGCATATCCACTTCATACAATTCACCCGAGGTCGTTCGGGTCGAGAATAAGTGCAGAATACGTTGAGCAAGTTTAAGGTAAAAATGACCAACTTCAATCGGTCGATCACCATTGGTTAGGCTATTGGTCATATTTTCCGGCGCTTCATACAGAAAAACCAAATCCAAATCTGAGCCATAACCCAGCTCAATACCCCCTAACTTGCCATACCCAATCACCGCAAAGCCCGTGTCGCTGCTTTCCGCTAGATAACTTGGCACGCCATGGCGCACCGCTATCTGCTGCCATGCCTGCATCACCACTTGTTCGATAATGGCTTCAGCCAAAAAAGTCAAATGGTCACTCACCTGCATCACAGGCAATACACCGGTGACATCGGCGGCGGCAATTTTAAGTTGTTGCGATAACTTAAATTGACGCAGCGCCTCCATTTGCTGCTCCATATCATCCTCTGGTACCCGCAGCAGATACTGGCGCAGTTCACTCGGATAATCATCCAGCGAAGTTGTATCGTATAGATGCGCTGGGTCGATAAGCTCATCAAGCAGCATAGGAAACTTTGCAAGTTGCACCGCAATCCAAGGACTTGCGCAGCACAGACTCACCAGTTGCTGACGGGCGCCGGGGTTTTCGCACAGTAACTCAAGGTAGGTAGTACGCGTTAAAATTTGCTCAAGCACTTTAGACACGGGCTCAAAAGCCGCTGAAGGGCTAGGTTGATTAAGCAACTCGTCGAGCAACCTTGGCATTAATTTATCGAGAGTTTCACGTCCACGCGGGCCAATCGAGCGTTTCGTCACGGTTTCACGCCAACGACTCAGTAAAGGCCAGAGTTTTTCATCATCAATCTGCTGCTCAGCTAACAAGTTGATTGCGTGATCATCCTGCTGTACGTTCCACAACTGCGCTGTCCAATGCTCGGCTTTTTCTTCGCCTTCTTCGCCGCCAACGGTAGCCTTAAAGTGACGATGAATTTTCGCCATCGCCGCCTCGATATGGGTACGAAGATCAGTTTCATTAGCTATCTCTAGCACATAACAAAGCCTCTCCCAATCGAGAGGATTATTCGGCAAGGTTTGCGTTTGTTTATCATCAATCGCTTGCAAAAGATTCTCGACACGGCGCAGCAATAAATAACTGTGTTTTAGCTCATCGACCGCCAGATATTCAAACTGCCCAAGGCTATAAAGGGTGCCCATAGCACCAAACAGACTTTGCTGGCGCAGCGAGGGTTCACGACCACCACGGATCAACTGGAAGCTTTGTACAACGAACTCCACCTCACGAATCCCTCCCGCACCGAGCTTAATATTGTCGGTTAACTGACGACGGCGGACTTCTTGTGCGATAAGTTGTTTCATTTTTCGCAGGGATTCAATCGCCGAAAAATCGATATAACGGCGATAAACAAAGGGGCGCAACAAACTGTGTAGCTCGTCGGAAAAATGATCCCAAGGCCCGAGCGAGCGGGCTTTAACCATGGCATAGCGCTCCCAATCACGCCCTTGCTCTTGGTAATAATCCTCAAGACCACTAAAGCTCACGACTAAAGGCCCGCTCTCGCCATAAGGGCGCAGGCGCATATCGACGCGGAATACAAAACCATCAACAGTAATTTGGTCGAGTAAATTAACGAGCCTCTGTCCCATTCGGATGAAAAACTGTTGATTATCAAGACTACGACGACCACCAACGGTTTCACCATGTTCTGGGAAAGTAAAAATCAGATCGATATCAGAAGAGAAGTTCAACTCTCGGCCACCGAGTTTTCCCATACCCAAAATTAATAGCGGTTGAGGATTACCCGCCTTATCCATTGGTGTCCCGTATTGCGCGCACATCTCTTTATAAAGCCAATCCCTTGCGCCAATAACTAACGCCTCTGCGAGCGCAGAAAGATCGAGCAAAGACTCCTCTAAGCTGGCGTAATCTAAAAAGTCTCGCCATGCTAACCGCACCATTTGATAATTACGGAATCGCCGCAATAGGCGTTTTGCCATGTCTTCGGTAGTGGCGCTGGTTAATAGCTCGCGTAACTGGGCATCAAACAATTTTCGTTCGACTTGCTGCAAATCATCGGCAAACAGGGTGTTGATCCATTCAGGAGAACGAGTTAACTGCGCCGCGATATAATCGCTTAATCCTAAAACGTTTTTTAGTTCCTGCTGCTGCGCAGGCGTTAAATTTGCCAGTCCTTCTGACCATACTTCAGCGAGACGTGCCCAATGGCGCTCTGCGGCTTGAGTGATGAGGGGAGACAATGACTTATTACTGTCTTTTTGTACGGCCATAATAATCCCTAACAAATTTAAACATCGACATATTATGTCACAAATGATATAGAATGAAATCGCATCAGGTTTAACAAAGTTGCTATGCCTTAACGCGTGTTTCTATAAATGGCAAAACTTAAGTTCCCTCAAGAGAGCAACCCCTCTTTCTTGGCTGTTTAGGGTACTATAACCTGCGAGGCAAACATATTGGGCAAGTTGATTATTATTGTCCGCCCATATTTGAGTTTTATTTCAGCACTTTTGGAGAAAACATGGCAGGAATGCTAATGCGTGTTCTCACGTCGATGCTCATTTTGGCCGCGACCTTATCGCTAACGGGTTGTGGCGATGATCGGCCGGAGAAAATAGAGAAGTATCAACAACTCACAGAGCAGCGTCTCACAACCCTCAATACCATGCTTGATGACGGTCAGGTGCGTAATGCTAATCTGCTCAAGCAATATAGCAGCTTGCTAAAACAGCAAAAGCCCGATTTGGCGCCATTAGTGGATGAATTAGCCAAGGATGCAACCGCCGAAGGGCCCATGTATGCCTCGCTCAAACGCCGCTTAGCTGATGCCAAAAATTCGGCCAACTTTACCGATCTCGACCAACAATTAGCCGAGGTTGAGAATCTCTATCAAGCAGCCGATCCTAGCCTGTATAACGACATGCTATCCGATCCGGTGAACGTGATCGCAGATATGTCAGAGGGTAAGCTTGCCCGTGTCAATGCCATCAGCCGTGAAGCGGCGGCCCTTGCCAATAATGCCGAGGACTATGGCCCTGGTAGTCAACTAGTGGGTAACCCAGCCTATGGAAGTTGGCAGACTGACTCTAGTGGCATGTCTTTCTGGGCTTGGTACGGCATATATTCCATGTTCTCCAACATTTTTCAGCGTCCAATCTACTACGACCGCTGGTCAGGTAACCGTGGATATAGTTATTACAACGACGTTGGCAGATATCGCTACACCTCGCCAAAACAGGTAGAAGCTCAAGCTAGAGTCTTTGCAGAAACGAAAAAACGTTTCGATTCTCAAGGAAAGCGCTTCGATAGCCCCTATGCAAAATCACGTACAGGCTCAACCGCTCTCTCCCGCGAGAGCACTAGCGCCCCCAAAGCAAATACTGCTGGTTCGAGCTCAGCAAATAAGTCAGGCGCGCAATCGGGCAGTAAATTCCGCTCAAATTATTCTAAAGACAGCAGTTTCCGTAATTCCAGCAACCGCACGACCCGCAGTGTGCGCCGAGGCAAGTAACGTAAAGGATCTCCCATGACACTATTTCAGGATTTCGGTATCACACCAGAGCTAATCACTATACTCGCAATCGACCTCACGATTGCGGTTATCCTATTGACATTAATGCGTTATTTACAAGGATGGAGCGTTAGCGTCAACAGCAGTAAAGAACTGGCTGAACGCGATAACTTTGCCTTTGGGATCAGCACTGCTGGCGCAGTTGCTGCGTTAGGCATTGTGCTCACAGGCGCCATCACTGGTGCCGCAGCGCCCTCCTATTTAACTGAAGCGATAGGCATGAGTGCCTATGGTTTATTTGGTTTAATACTGATTAAATTTGGGCGCTTTCTACACGATAAAATCGCGTTAAATGAACTCGATAAAAATCAGCAAATTGTTAAAGGTAACGTGTCTGTCGCCATTGTGGATGCCAGTGTTGCTATCGCCACCGCAATCATTATTCGCGCAGTACTGTTATGGGCTGAAGATTTAACAATCGACACTTTTATTGCCATCTTTAGCGCCTTTGCGATTTCACAACTCATGCTGGTGCTTCTCACCCGCTTACGTGAAAAACGTTTCGCAAGCCGTAACCAAGATTCATCAATGCAACAGGCACTCGCTCAAGGTCATACCGCTTTAGCCATCCGCCACGCCGGATTTATGATCGCTATGGCGCTCAGCTTTAATGCTGCGAGTCACTTTATTCTTTTCAATCCAACGGCCTATGTCACTAACATCATTGGTTGGTTGGTGTTTTCAATCATAATGTTAGTCGTACTGACACTGCTGCTGTTTATCATTAAAAAGCTGGTTTTAGCACGTATCAATTTAGCGGATGAAGTCGAAAGACAACATAATATTGGTATCGCAGCCGTGGAAATGGCCATCAGTATTGCAATCGCACTTATCCTCACGGCCCTAATGGCGTAATCCAATGCACGAGTCACAATTAACCACTTCGGCGGCTAAACCTAGCCGCCTAGGCTGGTTCGACGATGTCCTATTACTGGGCATAATGGCCGTGCTCGCTGGGTGCGGTCTTATCTACGAATATCTGCTATCCCACTACGCAGGGCGGATTTTAGGCGCACTTGAGGCCGCCATCTATACCATGATCGGTCTGATGATCGTCTCCATGGGCCTTGGAGCCTTTGCCGCGCGTAAAATTAAGGATGCATTCACTGGCTTTGTGGTGCTCGAACTCACCGTCGCGCTCTGTGGTTCGCTGGCAATTCTAATTACCGCTGCCGTGATAGGTTTTGGCCAACAACTACCGATGATCATCGCCAGCACCTTGGGCTTGCCGCCGGATCAACTACCCGAAGGTGGGATGATTGGCACGCTACAAAAGCTTAGCGAATATCTACCCTATGTTTGGGGCGTACTGCTCGGCTTGATGATTGGGATGGAAATCCCGCTGATCGCGAGGGTGAGGCAATCTCTGTCAGATGAACACTTACTGCATAATGCTGGTACTATTTATGGCGCCGACTATATTGGCGCGGGCATTGGCGCAGCCATTTGGGTCGGCTTTATGCTGGCTATTGACATACAACTGGCCGCAGCACTCACCGCCAGCTTTAACTTGTTAGCTGGGTTTGTATTTATCTGGCGCTTTTGGCCAAAGATCCAAAGACCGAAATTACTGTTAGTGGGCCACTTAGTCGTCACTGGCGTATTGTTGCTGCTCGCCATTCGAGGGCCAAGCTGGGAGCAACAGTTCAACAATCTGCTTTACAAAGATAAGGTGGTCTATGCCAAGGCAACGCGTTTTCAACAGTTGACCTTTACAGAGCGCCTACGCGGCAATGGTCTTCTCCCCGTATATGCCTTGTATATCAATGGTCGTTTACAGTTTTCGAGTAGCGATGAACACATTTACCATGCGTTTTTAGTTCATCCAACCCTTGCTGCTAGCGCTCGTCATAACAAGGTATTAATCATTGGCGGCGGTGATGGGCTGGGCCTAAAACAAGTATTGCGCTGGGAACCTGAACAAGTAACCCTACTCGACCTTGATGCAGCATTGGTGCAACTGTTTAAATCCCCCGATTCTGATATGCCTGCGCGTTTAAGCCAAGCCCTGCTATCACTCAATGGCAATGCGTTTAACGATCCTCGAGTAACGGTCATCCACGATGATGCTTTTAATGGAGTAGATAAACTGATTGCGAAAGGGGATAAATATGATGCGATTATTGTGGATTTACCCGATCCCAGCCATCCAGATCTGAATAAGCTTTACTCGGATTATTTCTATCGAAAACTTAAGGAACTAATGAGCAGTGATGGCGCTCTGACAGTACAGTCAACGTCACCCTATCATGCGCAAAAAGCCTTTATTTCAGTAGCAAAAACCTTGGCATTAGCGGGATTTGATGTAAAACAATATCACCACAATGTCCCTAGTTTTGGCGAATGGGGTTGGAGTATTGCCACCTTAAATGGCAAAGATGCTCAACATCGTTTGGCACAGCTGACAGAGCTGCCTATTGTGGATGACTGGCTAACCTTAGGTTTAGTTAAAGGCGCGTTTGAATTTCCTGCCAATTTTTATCAGGATGCGACCAATATAAAGCCCAATGAACTGGGGTCATTACAGTTGTACCATTATCATCAACAGGCTTGGTCCGAAACCCAAGGACTGGATCTTTTTTAACGGATGAAGATAGTGCTTGACATATTATGTCTCAGTGCTATCTTTGAACACAGACATAATATGTCAATAAGGACAAATATGAATATCCATACTCTTGCTAATCACCTCAACAGCCTTGGCAATAACAGCCAAACCGGCTTCCAATTCGATTGCTATCCAATTGATGGTGAAGTCGAAGTGTTGCAAGTGAATGTGGTCGGCCGTGAAGAAATCCCGGTATTCGTATCGGTTACGGATAACCAAATTCTCTGCATCAGTTACCTGTGGGGCGAAAATGAAGTAAACCAAGAACGTCGCAGTGAAATGTTTGAAACCATGCTCGAATTGAACATTCCAATGCCATTGTCAGCCTTTGCCAAGATTGATGACAAATACGTGGTTTACGGTGCACTGTCTCTGCAATCTAGCATGCTCGAAATCGAGCAAGAGCTAGCAGTATTATCCGATAACTGTTTAGAAGTTATCGATGAAATGGTCGACTATCTGAAATAAGGAGCCACAACATGGGCATTCTGAATAAAATTTTAACAGCGTTTCGCGGTGGTGCCACCGAAGTTGGCCAAAGCATCGTAGACGCAAACTCGACCCGAATTTTCGAACAGGAAATCCGCGATGCCGAGAAACATTTAACCAACGCCAAGCGCGAACTGACCGATGTCATGGCCAAAGAAATGCAAGCCAGCCGCGAAGTTGACCGCTTAAAGCGTTCGATTGCTGAGCACGAAGGCTATGTCGCCCAAGCGTTAGACAAAGGCAATGAAGCCTTAGCGATTGAAGTGGCGGAAAAAATTGCCCAATTGGAGCAAGAACTATCTGAGCAGCAGACCGCCAATGATAGCTTCAGCGCCCATGCGGTACGCTTAAAAGATTTGGTGAAGAAAACCGAGCGTCAACTGTCTGATTATCAACGTCAGTTAAGCATGGTAAAAACCACCGAAAGCGTGCAAAAAGCCACGGCAACGATTACCGACTCTTTCGCATCAAGCAACTCTAAGCTACTGAATGCAAAAGACTCTTTAGAGCGTATCAAAGCGCGTCAGCAGCAGTTTGATGACAGATTAAAAGCAGCTGAAGCCTTAGCCGAAGAAGGCAGCGATAAATCATTGCAGGCTAAGTTAGCTGAAGCGGGCATTGGTGAGCAAAAATCCAATGCTAACGCTGTGCTCGAACGTATCAAGGCACGTAAAAGCTAATTAAGATTGACCAAACGCCGAGCACTGATGGGACCATCCCCCCCTATTGTGCTCGGCTTTTTTGTTTTAGGTATACCAACATTCACCCAAGTCTAAGCTAACTCATGGGTTAGTTCAGAACATTGGCGCACAGCTTAGGAGCGAATATGGGATTTTTTAACAGTATTTTTGGTAAAAAGGCGCCACCAGCGCGTGAACTCAATCATCCCTCCGCGCTCAAGATCGGTGACATGATCTCCATCGACAATAGTTTTGCACTGCCACCACAATTGCGCGGCCAACAACTCAAAGTCGAAGCCGTTAATACCTACGAATTTGAACGTAAACAACAAACCGAATGGGTACTCAAAGGGCATGGTAGTGACACCTTGTTTTTAAGCATCGAAGAAGACGATGAAACTTACCTTGCTTTTTCCCTTAAAATTACCCGTTCCCAGGTTGAGCAAATATTCGACCTAGAGCAATTTAGCACCCTGTTCGATGAGCCTGGACACGCCGAGCTCACCACCCAAGAGTTATCGCCAGATGTAGCAGAACAACTCGAACAATGGTTGGGCAAGCAATACCACCAAGTGAGTTTTGCACTCTTTGGCTACTTCCACCGTGAAGATTATCGAGGACTTAAACCGCCGCAGGATGCCAATGGTGCCAGCGGTGAACCCTTCGAATATTATTTGCTGCTCGATGATGACGAAAGCCGCGCAGTAGAAGTTGAAGTGTATGAGGGTGGCGATACCGATGTGGTACTGACCTTATACCGCCCCTTGTCGGACATTCGCGACTACTGGCCAGGTCAGTAAAATTTGGCAAAAGATAAAGTGCGTGACTCGCACTTTATCGCTTAAGCCATTACAATCCCCATTGAATTGGCTCGCAATATACGGTTGATAGCAACAGGTAAAACCCAATGAGTAAAATGAAACACCCTCTTCCAGAGCAATGGCAGAAGAACCAAGATGCTGCAAAGGCGACTCAAGTGGCTTTCGACCTCGATGAAAAGTTTCAATATTCTATTCGTAAAGCGGCGCTCGATGCGGGCGTTAGCCCTTCCGATCAGATCAGAACGATTTTGGGCTTAAGTGTTTCAAAACGTCCGACTCGCCCCCGTTTAACCGTGTCACTTAACGCCGACGATTATGTGCAACTTGCTGAAAAATACGGCCTAAGTGCTGATGCCCAGCTTGAAATTAAACGTAGAGTGCTTGAAGATCTCGTGCGCTTTGTCGCAAAGGACTAATAATTTCAGCGTTAATCCTGCACAAAAATCGGCGTCAAATGGCCTGACTGGACTAACTCGGGCGATTTATCACAAAGTTAATTTACTCATAGCGTAAACTCTTTTACCTTAAACATTCGCCTTAAAACACAGGGATCATGTTAGGCATGACAGATAAAACCTCTTGGTCACTCCGCGCCGTTGGTAATCCCTCACCCATCGAAGTTGCAATGATGCTGCTATCGCTGCTATCGGTGATCATAGTGCTAGTGATGACCTTTGGCCGTCTCGATACAGAAACCTATCGATTACTCTTTTTCATCGATACCACGATTTGCATGATTTTTATGGTCAACTTTTTTGCTGGCCTATTACGCTCGCGGAATAAACTCTTTTACCTACGCCATCATTGGATCGATTTCATCGCCAGTATTCCTGCTATTGAGGCGCTACGCATTGCACGGGTCTTCCAAATCCTACGGGTGATCCGTTTAATCCGTATGAGCCGTTCCTTCCTTATCCCACTGATAAAACAACGTAAACAAGCCACCCTTGCCAGTTTGCTGGTGGCGATGGTGACCATTTTAACCTTCGCTTCAATTATCATTTTGATTGTCGAAAGCGGCACTGAAGGCGCCAATATCCAAACCGCCGAGCAGGCTATTTGGTGGGCATTAGTGACCATTTCGACCGTAGGTTACGGCGACTTTTATCCCGTCAGCACCGCGGGGCATATTGTGGGTGGCATAGTGATCGTTAGTGGTGTGAGTTTTTTCGGGGTAATTTCGGGCTATATGGCTTCTGTGTTTGTTGCACCAGATGAAAGCGAACGACAGGAGCGCCAAGATGCCCATAAGGCAGAAATCAAGTCAGAACTTGAACTAGCGCTTGCCAGAATGGAAGAAAACCAGCGGCAAATGGAGCAAAATCAGGCACAGATGCTGGCCAAAATTGCTGAGTTAAAACAAGCTTTAGAAGCCCAAAAAAATTAGGAAGGCACTGCCTTCCTAAGCTTCGTTCAATATGGCGATTCCAACAGGCCGTTTACCAATAGGTCGTTTGCTCAATCGCGTTTTGTCTCGATGCCTCCATCGCAAAAAGTAAGCTTTGCTGCTTGTCCTCAAGCCAATCGGTTAAATCGACACCAAGCGATTTGGCCGCAAGTGTTAATTGTCGATAACAGGCTAAGGTTCTAATCCCTAACACTAAATCCTGCCATGGCGCCCTAAAGGCATCACGGGATTTTGCCTCATATAAAAGCCCATACGCTTGCCCTATTTGAATACTCTCATCCAGCAACGCGGCACACTGCAAATAATCCTCGGCGGTCATTGTTTTATCGCTAGGCATGGCAGCTAAAATCGCCTGCCATGAGGCTTCCTGAGCATGATCAGCATGGTGGGATAATCCAAGCTCTGCGGGCAGTTCGATATTCCCCGCGCTGAGTGCCAATAGGATCTCGACAATCGCTAACTGCAATTGACCGTATTCAACTCTTTGCCAGAGTAAATTTAACCGCCCAGAGATATCCATGGCTTCAAATTGCAGCTGTAGTTGTTGCATCAAAGCTTGACGGGCGTCGTGCCGAGTTAATAAGCCTTTTTGACTACCGAGCAAGGCTGCTAAGGCCTGTGCCTCTTCAATAAACGTTAGTTGTGATTCAATAAGATTAAATTGCTGCATCAAAGTAGCATTAGCGAGACCAAACTGGCTCAGAGTCATCCGCAATAAACGAATACAAGCACGCATCCGCCACCAAAGGGCTATCTGAGCTTCGTTATCTTGTTCATCAGCTATCATCGCCTCAAGCAACTGCCAACGTTCAAGTGCCGTTTCAAGTAACACTTGGCAGGTCGCCGTTAAATCCTGTTGATGGGGTTGATGTAGATTCAAATCTTCAGGCACAGGCAGAGGCAAAAACTCCAGCGCACTTAAGGCTAACGGCTTAGATTGCCCCGCGAGTCGATAGCCCCGCTGCGCCTTACTGGCTTTGCCTAAACGCACTGGAACAGTATCAGCCACTTCCGTTGCCAATACTAATAGTGCATTAGCATCTCCACTTAACAGCTCAAATTCCAGTTCACAGAGCGCCTCGTGCTTGCCATTGGCGGTAATTTCGCCAGTATCTAAGGCGACCTCCACTAGGCTATTTCCCACAGTTACATGCCAAGCTCGGCGATAAAAATCAGTATGGAACACGCAACCAAGCTCAGTTTGTACAGCGGTTAGATTAGCATTTAAGGGCCAAATGTTTGCCGGAAACAGGCTTAAATCAGGGCTATCAGCTTGAATAGTGACATTATATTCGGGGCGTGAATGGATCCCTCCAATCACTTGCCCTGCTGTTTTGATGGTTTGTTCTTTGTGTCCATCATAGCCACGAACCCGCAATCCCATATCCCATTGACGCAATTGCAATGTGGGTGTGTCAAAGTAACCGTTGGTTAAACGACGTGTGCCTTGCGGAGCAGCATTTTCTAAGCTATCTAGCTTATTTATCAGGGTTTCTAGAAATTTAGGTAGGAAAAACAGTTTTAATTCAATCTCAGCATTCATTACTGCACCGCTCATTTTGTCATCAAATATTCATTCACGCGTCATTTTTAGTTCATAATGTCACAAATGTGTCATAAAAATCCCGTAGGATTTGGTTTTGAAGTTGGTATATAACCCGTTAGAATAAAGCTGTGATTTTTTCTCAAAAAACACAGTTTCAATACGCGGACGCATAGGGTAACATGCGCCCGCTTTTTCCAATCATGGAACAATCTAAATAGGTAAACGGCAATGCCAGTAAACTCTATTTTGGGCGTGTTTGCAAAATCGCCAATTAAGCCTCTTCAAGAGCACATGGACAAAGTCTACGATTGCGCATCGTTACTGGTCCCCTTTTTCGAAGCCACCATCACAGGTAACTGGGATGCTGCAGTTCAACTACGTAAACAAATTAGTTTAGCGGAAAAGCAAGGGGACTCACTCAAACGTGAAATTCGCCTCACTCTGCCAAGCGGTTTGTTTATGCCTGTTGAGCGTACAGATCTATTGGAACTACTGACACAACAAGACAAAATCGCTAACAAAGCAAAAGATATCTCTGGTCGTGTAATCGGCCGTCAATTGCTTATCCCTCAGGTCATGCAAGTCCCCTTTATCGCATACTTACAACGTTGTATCGACGCTGTTGGTCTTGCAAAAGAAGTCATTAACGAACTCGAAGATTTGCTCGAAGCAGGTTTCCGTGGTCGTGAAGTCGACTTAGTGGCCAAAATGATCAACGAACTCGATATCATCGAAGAAGATACTGACGATTTACAAATTCAACTTCGTCGTCAATTATTCGCATTGGAATCAGAATTGAATCCTGTCGATGTGATGTTCCTCTATAAAACGATTGAATGGGTCGGCGGTCTTGCAGATCTGGCCGAACGCGTCGGTTCGCGTCTTGAGCTTATGCTTGCTCGCGTTTAATAAATAAGGTTATCAAGGTATCAATATGGTTGATGCAGGTATGGAGGTGGCTAACGTATTAGCCACTAATGGGCCGTGGCTTATTGCCATTGCGGCTGCGTTTGGTTTTCTAATGGCGTGGGGCATTGGTGCAAACGATGTGGCCAATGCGATGGGAACCTCTGTTGGTTCTAACGCTATTACGATTAAACAAGCGATTATTATCGCTATGATCTTCGAATTTGCAGGTGCTTTTTTGGCCGGCGGCGAAGTGACCAGTACAATCCGTAACGGTATTATTGATTCAAGTTATTTTACCCAAACCCCTGAATTGCTGGTATATGGCATGATTGGCTCATTGTTAGCTGCGGGGATTTGGTTAGTCGTGGCATCGGCATTAGGCTGGCCAGTATCAACGACTCACTCAATTGTAGGCGCGATTATCGGCTTCGCGGCTGTAGGCGTTGGCACTGAGTCTGTCGCTTGGGAAAAAGTAGGCGGTATTGTTGGTTCTTGGGTCATTACACCAGCAATCTCTGGCTTTATGGCGTTCATTCTGTTCCAAAGCACTCAAAAACTGATTTTCAACACCGATAACCCACTTGCTAATGCTAAACGTTATGTACCTTTCTACATGGCGTTCGCAGGCTTTATGATGTCATTAGTCACGATCCTCAAAGGGTTGTCACACGTTGGCATTCATTTAAAAGGTGCCGAAGCTTATATCCTGGCGGGCGTAATAGCATTGGTCGTTGGTATCATAGGTAAAGTGTTTATTTCTCGTCTAAAAATGGATGAGAAAGCAAGCCACAAAACCATGTACGCTAACGTCGAAAAAGTGTTTGCGATCCTGATGGTTTTAACCGCTTGTTGTATGGCATTCGCCCACGGTTCAAACGATGTTGCAAATGCGATTGGTCCTTTAGCTGCGGTGGTATCTGTAGTTAATAGTGGTGGCCAAATTGCATCTAAATCACCGTTAGTATGGTGGATCCTACCTTTAGGTGCTGTCGGTATCGTTATGGGTCTGGCGATTTTCGGTCAGCGCGTAATGCAAACCATTGGTAAAAATATTACTCACTTAACCCCAAGTCGCGGTTTTGCTGCCGAATTAGCCGCAGCCTCTACTGTAGTGATTGCTTCTGGTACTGGTTTACCTATCTCTACCACACAAACGTTAGTCGGTGCGGTATTAGGTGTGGGTATGGCCCGTGGTATTGCGGCAATTAATATTGGTGTGGTGCGTAACATTGTTGTGTCTTGGGTGGTTACTTTACCTGCGGGTGCAGGTCTATCGATCATCTTCTTCTATATGATTAAAGGCATCTTTAACTAAGAAGCACATGACGACTATGGCAAGCTCGCCGTAGAAATGTACTAAACACAGAGGAATTGCTAGCATGGATGCGGCAAAGTTGAGGGAAGTCTATGACTTCCCTCTTGCATTGCAGGCCTCAAATCCCTAGCATGTGGTCACTATTTCGTTGATGAGAATACAAAAGTGTTAAGAATGCTGACTCTGGTGGGAATGATGTTACTCTCCCCTAACCTGCTGGCCGAAGGCCAACCCCGCTATATCTCGGATAACGTGTTTCTTTATATTCTCAACGGCCCTGGTACTGATTATCGTATTTTGGGTTCGATTGAAGCGGGACAACCCGTTACGTTACTTGGCGAAACTCAGGGTGATTATTCAAAAATAATCGACCATAAAGGTCGTGAAGGTTGGGTGCCAACCAACTTAATCAGTTCAACGCCTAGTTTTCGTGAGCAAGTTTCAACACTCACTAATGAGTTAAACGAAACCAAAGCCAAGCTTGCAGAAGTCTTAAGTTCGACGAATAACCATTCCGATGAAGTGGATGAACTCAAAGCCAAGCTAAGCGAAGCCGAAGCTATGCTGAACAAAACCACTCAAGAGCGTGATAACCTCAAAGTAGCGGTTGATCATAGCGCCCAAGAGGCACAATTTGCGCTATGGCGTGAGGGCGGACTTATTGCCGCCGCAGGTTTAGTGGTTGGGGTAATTTTGGTATATCTACCAAGACCACAACGCCGCAACAAGAAGCGTTGGATGTAAATTTTTACGCAAATAATCTGAAAGTCAAAGCTAAAGCCAGTGTTTTCAAACACTGGCTTTTTGTCAATCAAGCGTTACAACTAACACTTAACAAGCCAATCAAACAATCCTCACATTCTTTCACGCTATAGTGTTGTCCGTCACATTTTGGTTGTATAATCTGCGCGCGCAAAGCTTCATATTGTATACAAAATATCAAATGCGTTTCGCGCCCCCCATTTTTGTTTCAACAATAGAGCCGAAAACAACTGGCCAAGATGGAAGCGATTACTATGTTCAAAGCGAGTGAAGTGCTGGCAGGCCGCTACGATTCTGCCAATCTCGACGAACTGTTCAAAGCCGTCACCGACAACTACATTGTCGATGAAGAACAATACTTGTCAGAGCTAATCAAACTAGTACCCTCCAGTGATGAAGCCATCGAGCGCGTCACTCGTCGTGCCCACGAACTGGTAAACAAAGTTCGTCAATTTGAGAAAAAAGGCTTAATGGTTGGCATCGATGCCTTCCTGCAGCAATACAGCTTAGAAACACAGGAAGGGATTATCCTGATGTGTTTAGCCGAAGCCCTGCTGCGTATTCCCGATGCGGCCACCGCCGACGCCTTGATTGAAGATAAACTCTCAGGCGCAAAATGGGATGAACACTTAAGCAAAAGCGATTCGGTGCTCGTTAATGCCTCCACTTGGGGCCTAATGCTCACGGGTAAAATTGTTAGCTTAGATAAAAAAATCGATGGTAGCCCAAGTAGCCTATTAGGCCGTTTAGTCAATCGTTTAGGTGAACCCGTGATCCGTCAAGCCATGATGGCTGCGATGAAAATCATGGGTAAGCAGTTCGTTCTCGGCCGCACCATGAAAGAAGCGCTCAAGAACAGCGAAGACAAGCGTAAATTAGGTTACACCCACTCCTACGATATGCTGGGCGAAGCCGCGCTGACGCGTAAAGATGCCGAAAAATACTTTACCGATTATGCCAATGCGATTACCGAGTTAGGCGCCCAAAGCTATAACGAAAGTGAATCACCACGCCCAACGATTTCAATTAAGTTGTCGGCATTGCACCCACGTTACGAAGTCGCTAACGAAGACCGTGTACTAACCGAACTGTATGACACAGTTATTCGCCTGATTAAACTCGCGCGCGGGTTAAATATCGGTATTTCTATCGACGCCGAAGAAGTTGACCGTCTCGAACTGTCGCTAAAACTGTTCCAAAAACTGTTTAATTCTGAAGCCACTAAGGGCTGGGGATTACTGGGTATCGTTGTTCAAGCTTACTCTAAGCGCGCCCTGCCTGTGCTGGTATGGTTAACTCGCCTAGCGAAAGAGCAAGGCGATGAAATCCCGGTTCGCTTAGTTAAAGGCGCTTACTGGGATAGCGAGCTGAAATGGGCGCAGCAGGCTGGCGAAGCCGCTTACCCACTCTACACCCGCAAAGCGGGGACAGACGTTTCTTACTTAGCCTGTGCGCGTTACCTGTTATCCGACGCCACTCGCGGCGCGATTTATCCCCAATTTGCTAGCCACAACGCACAAACTGTAGCGGCAATTTCCGATATGGCGGGCGATCGTAACCACGAATTCCAACGTCTACACGGCATGGGACAAGAGCTGTACGACACCATTCTGTCGGAAGCGGGCGCGAAAGCGGTACGTATCTATGCCCCCATCGGTGCCCATAAGGATCTGCTGCCCTACTTAGTGCGTCGCCTACTGGAAAACGGTGCGAACACCTCGTTCGTGCACAAACTGGTCGATCCGAAAACGCCTATTGAGTCTTTAGTGGTTCACCCACTGAAAACCCTGACAGGCTACAAAACCCTGGCTAACAACAAAATCGTTTTACCTACCGATATTTTCGGTAGCGATCGCAAAAATTCCAAGGGACTCAATATGAACATCATTTCAGAAGCAGAGCCATTCTTCGCGGCCTTAGACAAATTCAAATCGACGCAGTGGCAAGCGGGCCCTCTGGTTAATGGTCAAACCTTAACTGGCGAGCACAAAACCGTGGTTAGCCCATTCGATACCACTCAAACCGTGGGCCAAGTGGCCTTTGCCGACAAAGCGGCTATCGAACAAGCCGTGTCTTCTGCTCATGCAGCTTTCGCCTCTTGGACCCGTACGCCTGTTGAAGTGCGCGCCTCGGCACTGCAAAAGCTTGCGGATCTGTTAGAAGAAAACCGCGAAGAACTGATTGCCCTCTGTACCCGTGAAGCGGGCAAGAGCATTCAAGACAGTATCGACGAAGTGCGTGAAGCCGTAGACTTCTGCCGCTACTACGCGGTACAAGCTAAGAAGCTGATGTCAAAACCTGAACTGCTCCCAGGCCCAACGGGCGAGTTAAACGAACTCTTCCTCCAAGGTCGCGGTGTGTTCGTGTGTATCAGCCCATGGAACTTCCCATTAGCTATCTTCTTGGGCCAAGTCTCAGCAGCCCTCGCTGCAGGTAACACTGTGGTCGCAAAACCCGCTGAACAGACGTCTATCATTGGTTACCGTGCAGTGCAGTTAGCACATCAAGCGGGTATTCCAACGGACGTGCTGCAATATCTACCAGGCACTGGCGCTACCGTAGGTAACGCACTGACGGCTGATGAGCGCATCGGTGGCGTATGCTTTACCGGTTCAACGGGCACAGCCAAACTCATCAACCGCACACTGGCAAACCGTGAAGGCGCAATCATTCCGTTAATCGCCGAAACCGGTGGTCAAAACGCTATGGTGGTTGACTCTACGTCTCAGCCAGAACAAGTGGTTAACGATGTAGTGTCTTCATCCTTCACCAGTGCAGGTCAACGCTGCTCGGCGCTGCGTGTACTCTTCCTACAGGAAGATATTGCAGACCGCGTTATCGATGTTCTGCAAGGTGCGATGGATGAGTTAGTGATTGGCAACCCAAGTTCAGTGAAAACCGACGTAGGCCCAGTTATCGATGCGACCGCGAAGGCTAACCTTGACGCCCATATCGACCATATCAAGCAAGTTGGCAAGCTGATCAAGCAAATGCCATTGCCTGCTGGTACTGAGAATGGCCACTTTGTGTCGCCGACTGCCGTTGAAATCGACTCAATCAAAGTGCTTGAAAAAGAACACTTTGGTCCAATCCTGCACGTGATCCGTTACAAGGCATCTGAACTTGCCCATGTGATCGATGAAATCAACAGCACAGGTTTTGGATTAACCTTAGGTATCCACAGCCGTAACGAAGGCCATGCCCTAGAAGTCGCTGACAAGGTTAACGTAGGTAATGTGTACATCAACCGTAACCAAATCGGCGCAGTCGTTGGCGTACAACCTTTCGGCGGTCAAGGTCTGTCAGGTACTGGCCCTAAAGCCGGTGGTCCACACTACTTAACTCGCTTTGTGACTGAAAAGACCCGCACTAATAACATCACCGCTATCGGCGGTAACGCGACCCTGTTGTCACTGGGTGATAGTGAAGAATAAGCTCTCTCACCTGTGAGAGTTGAACAAAAGCCAGACGGAGTCTGGCTTTTTTATTGGCTAATGAATGCTTATACCTTAAATTCAATTCGAGAAATGAGCACAGAAATCAGCGGCACCCTGAACTTTTCTGCCGTTACACTTTCAGTCGTGGCTTCTTTTTTCATCCTCTGAGACTTTCTCTGTCTCAATTCAGGCCAGTAGTTTTGGTAATGGTTCGTGGAGCCAATAGGCGGCATCATGGTTTCTAGCTATCGTATTCCCTCATTGCCTGCCGCAGGCCCTTGCACTGTTACACCAGTGACACGCCGTGAATACGTCCCTGTAGGCTCTACTAAAACATCCATGTTTTAGAAGGTCACTGGCGCAACAATGCTTGATTTGGTGCAACCATTGATAGTCGAGTAATGCCTGTCCTGACCTCATCTTCAATTTTGTCTTTTCGTTGCAAAATTTAACAATGGGTGTCTCGATAAATCGTTTCTATAATTACACGCAAAAACTACTTATGTTACTTTCGAATACAATTTGCTTACTTGCTCTATTTATAGTTTTTATTCTACAGTTGCGTAACCCAGTTACTCCAATAAGATTACTAAAATTGTGTTCAAAAACTTCGACAGAAACTAACTGTTCACCTTCAATTAGTTCATCACAAACATTGAATAAATCCAAGATAAGTAAACCACTATCGCGCCGGTAGTCTTTTGCCTCAAAAATTACTCTACTCGATTTAGTAAAAGCTTTGACCATTAAGTAGTCGGAATTACTACTCATATTGTTCACAACATGCAAGCTTGCTACTGGATTATTTATACAAGAGTATATATGTTCATCTGCGTTCAGTAGCATCAAGTCATTTAACTGTACAATAATATTGTGATTTTCGCACTCTACCCCTTTGATTTCACTTTCAAAAGCATTGTGTGATATATAAGCTAACCATGGCGTCAATGGCATAAAGTAAAATGGACTTTCGAGCTGTTCGCCTATGTACGTTTTTAGCTGTTGCGGGTAGAAGAACTTTGTAATATCTTCTCGGTTATAAAAACTCCGTATAACTGGCTTATCAGAGGTTAAGAAAGGGATTCGAGTGCTATTAATAATAATCACCGCACATTTATGTAATCGAGTTATAGCCTTTGTATTAGCTAAATATAAAAGCCGTTTTAATGAAATTTCACCGTAAAGAGTTCTATTAAGCTCCCCTCCTTCAAACATATCAGCCCACTCTGATACTTTATCCCATGATTTTTGGTATGTTTTTACTGAGCTTTTCGTTCTAAAAAACTGAACAGCTACAAACAATGAAAGAATCGAAAATATTTCATTAGAAAATTCTCCGTCGAGTAGCTTCTTTACTGCTTGAGCATAATGGCTCTCAATTACAGCAAGATAATTTTCGATAATAGGGCTTTCAGGGTTATCAGACTCTAAATTGTAAAACCTCGTCTCTGTAAAGAGACTATGCCCTAATCCTCTCATTTTCCAAGGTTTATCAAGGTCAGATGAATTAACGAACACACCAGCTTCAAACTCTTCTCTATCTTTTGATATAGAATCATCAATAAAGTGCTTAAGATAGGCTCTTGGTACGATATGTTGATTTTTTTTGTTAGCCACATTTAACCAAATGGTGTAAGTGAATTTATTCAGATACATTGACAGGTGTAGACATAAGACCGTCATTCCGCAGCTAATTCCAGAATTTAAATAGTGTGATCTGGCGATCAGCTTTTCATAAAAACTACGACACCATCTTGACCGCGATCGACAGTTTTGATCTATTACTGCTATTTGACGGTCTCAAAATATGTCTACCCATCCTGTTATTAAACGCTTAGATCACCTTGGTCTCATTGCCGCCTTTTGTCACGAAATTGGCCTGCCACGGATGATAGATGCCGTTATCCCAAAATATTCTGACCACAATGTTTCTCATGGTGACGCGGTATTGGCCATGCTCCTAAATGGACTTGGCTTTCATAGCAGAACACTGCACATGTTCTCGGACTTTTTTAAGACCAAGCCTGTATCTAAGCTACTCGCCAAAGACATTGAAGCACACCACCTGACTGATGATGTACTAGGCCGCACATTAGATGCTCTATACGAAGCCGATGTCTCAGCGCTCTATCAGGTTATTGCTGAGCGTGTTGTTGATAAACTGGGCTTGACGACCGATTCTGTTCATCTTGATATCACTAGCTTCCACGTTGATGGTGAGTATGCACAAGATGAAAACACCAACGTGATTAAGCTTGTAAGAGGTTATAGTCGGGATCATAGGCCAGAGCTTAACCAAGTCGTGCTTGAACTCATCTGTGAAAACCAAGCAGGTATTCCTGTTTACATGCAAGCACTGAGTGGTAACACCAATGATGCCAAGGCATTCGCTGAAGTCACTAAAAGACACATACATTGCCTAAAAGCCGCGCAAAATAGTCGTTACTTTATCGCTGATGCCGCTTTGTACACCGAAGAAAGCATCTCCTCGCTAGATGAGCAAAATCAAAAATTCATTACCCGTGTCCCCATGACCATCAAGCTCGCAAAACAAGCACTACTTGCGCTAGAGCCAGAGCAATTAAGCACTATCGGTCATGGCTACTCAGGATGTTGGATAGACTCGGATTACGGAAAGGTCAATCAACGTTGGTTGCTCGTTCACAGTGAACAGGCCACCAAGCGGGAAGAAATCACTTTCTTCAAGAACTTAGAGAAAAACATAGCAAAAGAAATCAAAGCGTTGGAAAAGCTAAGTAAAAAACCATTCGCTTGTGAAGTTGACGCAGAATTAGCGTTTAACGATTTCAAGAAACAATGTGACTTACTTGGGTTTGAACAAGGCACTCTCATCAAACAGCCGACTTACTCTCATTCGGGCCGCCCAAAGACAGATGAAGCACCGACAGGATACCAATACTTTATCGAAGCCGCCCCCTTCACCGACCTAGAAAAAGTAAAACTGGCTAAGCTCAAAGTAGGCATGTTTATCCTCGCGACGAATGACACCGACAATGAAGCACTCACCATGGCGGCTCTTCTAGCACATTACAAATCGCAACAAAAAGTCGAGCGCGGCTTCCGTTTTCTAAAAAGCCCTGAGTTTTTAACCTCTTCCATCTTCTTGAAAAAGCCTGAGCGCATTGAAGCGTTGCTAATGATAATGACGTTGAGCTTGCTTGTTTACGCTAGTTTAGAACACAAAATCAGAGAACAACTCGCACAAACCGAAGCGTTCTTCCCAAGTATGGTAAAGAACAAGACGACCTCCAGACCGACGGCACGTTGGGTCTTCTTGCAATTCGAAGGCATAGATACGCTAGAGATTAACGGCCAAAGGTTCATCACTGGACTTCAAGATCACCAAACACAACTACTCAAATTACTCGGTAGATTCTATGAGGTAGTTTATTCCTAAATTAGCTGCGGAATGTCGGATAAGAGGCAAACACTAATGAGTGTAGTGATGTGACATGGGATGGATAGTGTAGTGGTCAAGTAAAATTGGCCACGGTTTTAGAGTCATTCCAATATAAACGTTCTGACTCATTTGGCCTTAACCCACCATTATATTGATGAGGTCTGGTCTTGCTGTAATATCCAGTGATGTAGTTTGTGATCTATTTATGTGCTTCTATAAAATTCCCATAACCACTTGCGGGTATCCATTCAGATTTCAAACTTCTAAAGAAACGCTCCGTTGGTGCATTATCCCAACAATTTCCACGACTCATGCTTTGCTCAATCTGAAGATGCCATATTAATTGTCTGAATTTCAAGCTCGTGTAATGTGAGCCTTGATTAAAAAGACAGGACAGGCGCAGATCTTTGGAGATTAATAGCTCGCACAGTTGCTACAGAAGTTCACCATCCCCTCGGAGTTGCCGCAGGGCATTTGCGTTCGTTGCGTGCGTGAGCGAGGCATGGTCGTTCACGTGCATCCATGCACTTCACGACATTCAGGCATCCTGCCTATCAGATGCCGAGATAGCGTCAGTCGAATCAGGGACGAGCGTCTGACGCGATAGCATAAAAACGCTTAATGCCCAAAGGGTTTTCAACTCAGCTAGGGGCGTCTTGGAGCATCCAAGGAGGATAGGACGAGCATTCCTCCTTGGTCGACTCTTGATTAAAAATCAGGGGGTGAAGCCCCATGACGTTGATTCACCTCGGCCGTTAGGCCATGATTCAAGATTCGTGACACAACCCCAACACATTTTTCTCACTCACTTACCTGACAAGAATTTCCTCAAAACTGAGTCTCACTAAGCAAGAGGTTTCAAAGCCAATGTGAGCGGCTTCAAATTGTGAATAGGCGAGATTTGAAAGCGATATGAGGGGATTGCGCCTAAGAGATAAAAACCTTCATAATCGCCGTTCAATCAACTGATTTTTTACTTTCTCAACGTCACTTTCTCAAGGCAACTATGACATTCTCGCTATTAGATATTTCTGCATTGACGTGGTTTATCGTTTCTTGGGCTGGCTATACCGCTTTTGCCCGACGTAAGGCGAAGGATACCGACTGTATTGCCCGTGGCCTGCATAAGCACAGGATCTACTGGATGCTCGAACTGATGACTCGAGGCGTGCGGGTAGGCGATGCGGCGTTATTAGCGAACCTTGAACGCAATATTGCCTTTTTTGCCTCGACCACGCTATTCGTGCTCGCAGGGGTACTAACCCTATTTGCGCAGGTTGAACGCCTTGAGGCCGTGATTGCCACTATTCCCTATGCGACGCCACCAAATCATTCATTGGTACAAGTTAAATTAGCGTTATTAGTGGTCATTTTTGTGATGGCGTTTTTCCAATTTACCTGGTCGATGCGCCAATACGGCTTTGTGAACGTGATGATAGGCGCAGGCCCAATGGATAGCGAAGGCGCCAACGACAACCTCAAAGCCTACGCGCGGCAAATGGCAACGGTGCAAGACCAAGCCGCCCACTCCTATAACTATGGCCTGCGGGCTTACTACTTTTCGATGGCCGTGCTCTGCTGGTTCGTGCACCCTATCCTATTTATTTTGGCTAGCCTGTTTGTGGTGGTCACCCTCTATCGCCGCGAATTTAAATCCCGTGCTGTTATGGCCATTACCGCTGCGAAGGCACATTTAGGAACCGAATACCAAGCGCGAGAAACTCAGCGTCAATCCAAGTAGTCGTCATTTAGCCTGAGACTGCGCCAGTAAAGCGCAGTCTAATTCTTGTTCTATACTCATTGGGTTAATCACCAATCAATAATGGGAGTGAACCATGAGTGATAATCTGTTAACAGTGGATGAAGTGTGCAAGTTGCTGGATAAGAGCCCTGCGACGATTAAACGCTATGCGCGGGAAAACCTGCTCAGCAGCGTGAAAGACGGTGAAGAATTGCGATTCCCCGAAGAAGAGGTCAAACGTTACTTAGCCTTTTCGCAGCGCTTAGGAAGATAAGCCGCCGCGCCTTTGTCGATTCATCCCCAAATGGACTTGGGATGCCTCGCTTATCCTTGTATAGCCATCTGTAACTGTTTGTAAGATAAGAATTCTCGCTGTGATTCCTCTAGCCCAAGTTCTGCGGCTAAGGCGAGGAGCTGCGCTTCATAGATGGGCAACTTAGCTTCATCATTAGTCATGATTGCAAGCTCGGCAAAGTCTCCTAAACCTTCGAGCCAATCAAGCGTTAAATGAAATTCCCCGAGAAAATACACGCTGCGGCGTTTTTTAATCTCAAGCACACATTGATAGCCTAAAGTCCGTAGCATACTTTTGGCCTTGTTGGCATCCGTGATATTGACCGCCTCACAACGGTCTTTCTCGGGTCCTTTCACAATCCACAGCATGATGCCAGAGGGCTGCATCTCACGAATACACAGGCTTTTATGCTCCGCCGCTAACGACACTGAGGGCGAATCAAAATAGCAGTCATGCTCAAGATTATCCTCGAGCATCACCTCGGGGGATTTGGTGCTTAGGCGTGCCCAAAAGGCTTCACGGTCTGTAAGCCGATACTTAAGCTCAACCTCAAACTTGCCGTTAAAATGAGCGTTAATTTGCGGCGCAAGCTGTGCAGGCATAAAATTATTCATCAACTATCTCCATGATTACAACCTAGTTCAACCTAATCGACGATAAAGAGCCTGGTACGCCGCACATTCCTTGAGCAGACTTTGATGATTTCCTGAAGCAACGATTTTACCCTCAGCCATAAGGTGAATTTGGTCCATCTTGGCCATCGCCGTTAAACGATGGCTAATCATGAACAGAGTTTTATCCTTTGCAAATTCAAGTAGTAAACTTAGAATTTCCCGCTCGGTGCGCTTATCTAAGCCCTCGGTTGGCTCATCTAACAGTAACAAAGGCGCATCACGCAGCAATGCCCTTGCCACGCCAATTCGGCGCTGCTCACCGCCCGATAACTGCCGGCCGCCCTCGCCAATCCACATATCGAGAGGCTTGTCGCCTTTAAGTAATTCGCCTAAACCAACCTGTTGTAATACTTGGATAAAACGCTCGTCATTGGCGGTACGCTTTTGCCCTTCTGGCACAGGCAAGGCAATGGCAAGGTTCTCCCGCAGCGTGCCCGCGTACAGGTAAATCCGCTGGCTCACGACTGTCATCGCCGATCTTAATGCGCCCTCGCTATAGTCACTCAATTGATGACCATCAAGGTAAATCTGACCGCTTTGCGCCTGCCACTCTCGGGTAATTAAGGACAATAAACTGGATTTACCGCAGCCAGTGGAGCCCAATAGCGCCACCTTTTGGCCCGGCTTTATCTCGAGGGATAAGCCCTGAAGCACGTGCTGGCTTTCGCTATAACTAAATTGGATATCGCGGATCAGCAATCCACCAGAGGTCGCCTTAAGATCTGTATCTGTACTAAAACGAATATCGCTTTCTTGCTCGGTGATTTCGTTAATACGCGTTGCCGCCAGCACACAACCGGACAAATGTTGGAAGGCGCCCGCAATCGGCATCATCATTTCCACACAGGCCATAGTGGCAAACACCATCAAGGCGAACATCGGGCCGGGAGGCACGGCATCGCCCACGCCATTGGCGGCTAAAAATAGCATCATGATGAGTGCCGAGCCCGTCGCCAGGATCAGCATGGCTTGGCTTAAGGCGGTGATATTCGCCATCGCCCCTTGGCTAGCAAATAACGCCTGCTCAGCCTCGTCGAGCTTGTGTCTGTATCTGGCGTTTGCACCAAATAAACTCAGCTCCGCTTGGCCTTGTAATATATCGAGTAACTGCACTCGATATTGGCGTTTAGTCTCCAGCATATTGCGGCTAGGCGCATGCCCGAGACGATAAAACAACAGTGGTAGCAGCAGCCAAATCACCACTAAAAACAGGCACAAACTTAAGGCCAGCTTGGCATCAAACCATGCGAGGAACAGATACAAAAATGCCGTCATCAGCAAGGAAGCCGCCATCGGCGTCAGTAGTCTTAAATACAGATGGTCGAGCGTATCTATATCCGCCACGAGACGATTGAGCATATCCGCGCGGCGCAATCCTTGTAGATTTTTAGCGCTGAGCGGGAAGAGTTTTCGCCACGCCCACACCCGTAGTTCGGTTAATAATTTAAAGGTTGCCTCATGGGTTGCTAAGCGCTCACCGTAACGACTGGCCGTTCGCGCGATAGAAAGGAAACGCACGCCCCCCGCGGGAGTAAAAAAGTTAAAGGATTGGGAGCCGATAATAGTTAATCCCGCCACCGCCGTCGCCGATAAAAACCAACCCGACAACGACAATAAGCCAATCCCCGCCATCAAAGTGGTAAGGGTGAGCACTAGCCCAATAACCATCATTAACCATTGATGGGAGAACAATCGAATGAAGGGAAGGAGTATTCTCATTGTGCACCTCCCTCTGTTGTCCCTAACGCAATATCGACGCGAGTATCAGGCATTGGTGTATCCAGCTCAATATCGGCTACCGACTCGGTATTTTCATGCAACATGGTTTGGAATAAACCCGCCTGCATAGAAAGAGTCGCAAAGTCGCCTCGCTGGACAATCAATCCCTTATCTAAGACTAAGATCGACTGCATCCGATCGAGCTGATCTAATCGATGGGTCACCATAATGCACATCTTGCCCGCCATCGCACGGTTCAAGGTGAGCGTTAATAGTTGCTCGCTAACACTGTCTAAACTCGCGGAGGGTTCATCAAGGATAAACACCTGCGACGCCTGTGCTAGCGCCCGCGCCAGAGCTATACGTTGTGCCTGCCCAACCGATAGGGTTGATGATTGTTCACCGATAGCTGTCGCTAAACCAAGGGGTTGCATGCGCACAAATTCATGGATATTGGCTTGCTCTAACAAGTGCCACACCTGCTCGTCTGTAATATTAGGATTGGCTAGGGCTACGTTTTCCCGCACTGTGCCATGGAATAACTGTGGCTCTTGTCCAAGCCACGCTAATTGGCGCCGCCAGTAGGCAAAATCAATGCTGGAGAGCTCAACACCATTAATCAGTAACTTGCCTTCATAGGGTAAAAATCCTAATAGCGCGTTGAGTAAACTGGTTTTGCCTGCACCACTTGGGCCAACTAAGGCTAAATGTTCCCCCTGTTTCAATTCAAAACTAATGGGCCCTAATAAGCGGCTGCCATCAACGCTAAAGACCTCAAGTTCTTCAGCTATCAGGCTTTCAATCTTCTCAAGTCTGGTATCACCAACGACTGAGTCTGTTGGCTGAGGCTCGGGATGCTCAAGCAGAGTCATTAAAGCCTGCGCGGCACCAATCGCCTGCGCTTTGGCATGGTAGTGAGTGCCCATATCCCTTAACGGCTGATAAAACTCAGGCGCTAAAATGAGGATAAACAAACCGACAAACAGGCTAAAAGGTAAACCTTCATTCGTATTAGGCCCAATTTGAGCGTGCGCGCCATAGTAGCCAAAATCGAGGTGACCTAAGTAACTAAAACCAAAGTAAACCGCTAATACAGCAATCGACACCGCCGCAAAAAACTCCAGTACCGCCGAGCTTAAAAAAGCCATGCGCAGCACCGACATGGTTCGGCTGCGAAACTCCTCCGATGCCTTTTCAATCACCTTCAGCTCAGCATCGCCTCGATTGAATAGCTTTAAGGTCGCAAGCCCTTTTAATCTATCCATAAAGTGGCCACTTAATCTGGCTAAAGCATTGAAGTTTTTACGATTGGCATCAGCAGCGCCCATACCGACAAGGATCATAAACAGCGGGATAAGGGGCGCGGTTAACAGCAAAATCAGCCCCGCCGCCCAGTTGATGGGAAACACGGCGATGAGGATCAATAAGGGGATCACGCCAGCAAGCGTCATTTGCGGTAAATAACGAGCATAAAAATCTTGTAAATCTTCAACTTGCTCTAACACTATGCTTGCCCAACTGCCAGCGGGTTTGCCTTTAATAAACGCAGGGCCGAGCCGAGTTAATTTATCCATTACCACACTGCGGATCTGTTGGCGTAAACGCCTACCCGCTTCAAAACTGGCACGCTCGCGGCCATAGGCAAGTATTGCTCGCAATAACATTAAGCCAATCAAGGCCATAAAATGCGGCAGATAATCACTCGCGCTGATAACAGTCTGAGCGCTATCGGCGCCGAATCCGAGCAATCCATTACCAATAATCACACCATCGAGGAGAGTAGCAATTAAATAAGCCTGCACGATCAATGCAATAGCACTTAATATTCCACACCAGACCGAAAGTTTAAGAAACCAGCCACAGGCCTTTTTTTGCGACTTGAGCCAAACAAGAAGGGACTTTTCTAACGACTTATCCATGGTGCTCCAACAAAACCAACACTGCAGTAAATTGTAGAAATCGATCTAACGCTTACCAATCAATGCCAAGGACTTGCAATAAGCGAAAAGCTTCGATAGGGACGCAGTATCGCAGGCATCCCCAACAGATGAAACCTTGGACGTATCTTTTGCTAAAAGATTCACGAAAATGCGATGATGATCAATAAATTCAGATTTAGCTCACACAGATAAATACTTCACGCCTATAAACACTTATCTAGAACCACGTATTCGCACTCTCACATATCATCAAACTTAAAAATCTTTGTTGATTAGGGATAACCCTATTTAACGAGGATAAAGACTAAAATATTAGCTAACTGGTCATTAGCGAAATTGTTGGATAAGATAGGAATAATTTTCAAGGAGTTAGATAGCAATGACAAACAAACATTCCGGTTTCACGTTAATAGAACTTGTTGTTGTGATTATTATTTTGGGCATTTTGGCTGTAGTGGCTGCCCCCAAATTTGTTAATTTACAGTCTGATGCGTACAAAAGTCAGTTGTCGGGTGCATTGGCATCAATGAAGTCTGCGGTCACCTTATTCAAGGCAAAATCAGAAATCGCCAACACAGGTACGACTAATCGTGTGGTTTTCGATGGTATTCGGGGCGAGAATTACCAACCTTGGGCCGCAAGCAGTAGTGGCACAGCACCTAGTGCGGGCTACACAACACCACCTGAAATTTTTAATGCCGCAGGCTTAAGCGTGAATGATTGGTCCTACCGTATTTATACATCCAACGGCACCTATCAAGTCATTGCAACCCCAAAGCAAAAGTTAAATCTCGCGACCCCTACTCAAGCAGAGGTATCTGCAACTAATTGTTATATAGACTATAAATGGGAGACAACAGGTGTTCCGACCTATACTAAGGTTGACACAGGTTGCTAATCACTGAGGCTTGTTGACGTTTTGGGCGCAATCAAAACGTCAATAGTGCGCATGTAACCATATTTAGTGACCCTATTTCAGCGCTAAGGCTGAATACCACCGTATTTGACTAACACATGCCAAAGTAGCTTGAGTTCATGGGCTACTTGAGCACGATTACCTCGATCTCGCCAATGCTGGGGCGAATGGTATAAATCCCGCGCAGCAACCCCAATGGCATAAGCATCGACGCTATCGTCAATCGCAATACGTTCGGCCAGAGATGGCATAGTGGGTCCACGGAAATCGCTAGGGATCTGTGCCATATGCAGGCTAAAACCATTATGGTATTGCAGCTCAATGTCGTAACGGTCGCACAACTTAGTTAACGTTGCCCCGATTTCAGTCCCTTTAAAACTCGGATCGGCCACCAGCATGGCAATATCTTCATCGAGTGACACGTCACCGTGAATTTGCGCTTCGATATAATGATCAAGATTTGTCGACATCGGGCGTTCAAAGCGGGTAAGCAATGACGAATTAAGCTGATGCGCCAAATAATGAATCACATTTAGAGGCTTAAAGTCCGCCTTACCCAAGGCATAGTGGCGCTCAAAACTCTCGGTCAGCAGTGCCGCTAGCACATCATCAAAACAAGATAATGTCCCCTTTTCCTTAGGATTACGGTAAGAATCAAGGTAAGTAAAGGTCGAGCGCGTGAGCAATTGTGAGTGGGTGAGCAGATAACAACTGCCAAAACGCGGGGCGGGGCCATCCTGCCACATGCCTAAATCTAAAGCGCCATACTTAGGGCGGGATTTGGTTCCTTTATACACATCGCCAAATAGCTGATTTTCCCAATGATCCCTTGGTCCTCCAAGCTCAGGTGATAACTGCCCATTGGAAATATGGGTCTCGAACTGACTACGGTATTGCCCATCACGTAGAAGCCCTTCGGCGACTGTTAGACCTCGGCTGTCGATTCTGTCGGGATGGAAATGCAGTGCAACGCGGCCACACTGAAATAATTGCTTGAGTGCTAACTGCATCTCCTGCATGGGGATATTCGACATCTGCTGCACGTTTTTAATCACAGCCACGGCCTGCTCACTTCGCCCACGTGCAAGGCGTTCAATATGCTGTATTGCTGTCATAATCCACCCGCCATGAGGCGTTAATATTCCTGAGCAGAACTATCTTAAGAATGCAATGGTGCAGAATTCAACCTGCAAACGGAAAAACATCCCGTGAATCTTTACATATCCCGTTTATGAATATGTCTGGCCAACACTTTGGCAACCTATTGAGGAATCTTGTTAATTTTACCTCAAGTTGAACTACTTATAAGCAATCAAATTAACATAAACGTGATCTTTCGCTAAATACTGAACAAGATACTGATAGGTCGATAAATTAGCCACTAATGAAATAGGATTTTTATGCCTTTATACAACAAAATGCTTTCAGTCGTAGCACTGAGGCCCCTGTTAATGTAAGCTGCACGCCCGCCGTTCAGGCTATACCAAAGCAACGATGCGATGTTGCCACAAGAGATCCATTAATGAGTTTTTCCGCCTTAGGTTTATCCGCACCACTCCAAAAAGCCGTATCCGAACAGGGCTATGACACGCCATCTCCCATCCAAGCGCAGGCAATTCCAGCTGTACTAACGGGCAAAGACGTCATGGCTGCGGCCCAAACGGGAACAGGAAAAACCGCAGGTTTTACGCTGCCATTACTGGAATTACTCGCTAAAGGCCAAAAAGCCAAGTCAGGACAAACTCGCGCCTTAGTCTTAACGCCTACGAGGGAACTGGCGGCACAAGTTGGTGAAAGTGTTGAAACCTATGGTAAATATCTACCACTGCGTTCAGCCGTGGTCTTTGGTGGCGTGCCTATCAACCCGCAAATCAATAAATTACGTCATGGTGTTGATGTGTTAGTTGCCACACCAGGGCGACTATTAGATCTTGTGCAACAAAATGCAGTGAAGTTTAATCAACTTGAGATCTTAGTGCTCGACGAAGCGGATCGTATGTTGGATATGGGCTTTATCCGTGATATCAAAAAAATCCTTGCACTCTTACCCGCTAAGCGACAAAACCTGATGTTTTCAGCCACCTTCTCCGATGAGATCCGTGAGCTTGCAAAAGGGTTAGTCAATCATCCGGTTGAGATTTCCGTCACGCCGCGCAATGCCGCCGCAACGACGGTTAAGCAATGGATTTGCCCCGTTGATAAAACGCAAAAATCAGCCCTGCTGATCCAACTCATCAAACAGGAAAACTGGCAGCAAGTGTTAGTGTTTTCGCGTACTAAACATGGCGCAAACCGACTCGCGAAGAGCCTTATCCAAGCCGACATTAGCGCTGCCGCGATCCACGGTAATAAAAGCCAAGGTGCGCGCACTAAGGCCCTCGCCGACTTTAAGAGCGGTGAAGTTCGCGTATTGGTTGCGACCGATATTGCCGCCCGCGGTTTAGATATCGATCAGTTACCGCAAGTTGTTAACTTTGATTTACCTAACGTGCCTGAAGATTATGTGCATCGCATTGGCCGTACCGGCCGTGCTGGCGCCACAGGCCAAGCCGTTTCATTAGTCAGTAGTGAAGAAATTAAACTGCTTAAAGATATTGAGCGATTAATTAACCGCGTGCTCGAGCGCCAAGAAGTTGCAGGTTTTGGCCCCGTGCATGCTCTGCCCGAAACAACGCTCACTCCCCAAGGCAAAAATCATAAAGTAAAAGCCGTGGCAAGCCAGCGTAAACACCGCAGTGCAGGAAAACCTGCCCCACGATCTGGTTCTGGCCGTGATGTGTCTCAAACATCAAGCGTTCGAGATGGCTGCCACGATAAGCACAGCACGCCATCACGCAACAGCAATGAACATCATAATACCGAGGCAGCAGTTGCACGCTCGCCAAAACCAAAGAGTAAGCATCCTCAGCGCGATGGCGGCACAACTAACAGTGCAACGGCGGGGAACAATGCAAAAGCGAAACCGCATTCAGGTGCACAGCAACGTAGCCATGCAGAACGAAGCGACAAATCAAACAATGATGGACGCCGCCAAGAGCAACCCAAAGGCCGCCATCCACACAGTGCAAAACCAGCTTCGAATGAGCCGAAACAGCACTCACATCGCGCAGATAACCGCCCGAATCGTGTTAAGCCTTAATCGCGTTAACTAATAATCGCCGTTAAGCTTCAGCCAGTTATCCTAAAATACACAATAAAAATGCCCAGAGCCTAAGCGCTGGGCATTTTTATTTTACTAAACAAATTGATATCGATAGTGCTAAATCCCTAGACTGTGCGCACCTTAAATTGCAGCATCGCTTCACGTAATGAATTTGCCTGTTGGGAGAGTGACTCACTAGCTTTAGCCGTTTCAAAAGCGCTGCTAAGCACCGACTCACCTGAATCCCGTATGGTATTGATCCGTTCACTGATATCCTCAGCCGTGACAGCTTGTTCCTCACTCGCGGTAGCCACTTGCGCATTAGCCTGCGATAACTGGGTTAAGGCATCCGAAATCTCAAACAAGTTTTGTTTGATTTGATTGACTAATAGAGAGGAGTCTTTGATTTGTAATTCATTTTTACCAAATGAATCAACAGCTGATTTCGCATCAAGCACTAAAGTTTGAATAAGTTCACTGATTTCCTGTGTAGCCGTTTGGCTACGAGTTGCCAATGCACGAACCTCATCGGCAACCACGGCAAACCCTCGACCTTGCTCACCCGCTCTTGCCGCCTCAATAGAGGCATTTAAAGCTAACAAATTGGTCTGGCCTGCAATCGCATCAACTACAGACACAAAATTTAAAATTTTACCCGTACTGGCCTGTAACTGTTGGATCAGTTGACTGGATTGCTGAGCGCTAGCTACTAATTGTTGAGCAATTTTCTCACTCGCGTCAACAACGGCACAGCTTTCTTTCACTCGGCTTTCCGCTTGTCCAGAGGAGTAGGATGCACTCTCGGCGCTGCTAGCAACTTCAGTAATTGTCGCCGCCATTTGGGTCATGGAGGTGGCAACTTGATCTGTATCTTCCTGCTGACTAAGTATCGCTTTACGGTTATTTTCAGCTACAGCATTAAGCTCTGTAACCATAGATGCGATTTCTTCACTGCGACCAATCACTTGCCCAACGGTTTTACTGAGGGTTAGGGCCATTTGATTCATACTAATAGTCAGCTCGCCCAGTTCATCTTTCGATTCTACTGTTAATTCTCGGCTAAAGTTTCCCGACTCCATCATGGCTGCTGCATTACGCAGGCGCATAATCGAACGCACTATGTACTGACTAAAGGCGATTCCGATAACTAAACCTAAAATCAAAGCGATAGAAGAAATAACTATTAAGCCGTAAATGGCGTCTTGCTCTTCGTTCTCGGTAACAGTGACTGCTGTTTGTGTCATTTGCTCTAAACGCAACGCAAACTGGCTTAGCTGGGTATTAAATTCACCTTGGGTTTGTTCAAGTTCATTCACCTGTTGCACCAATGCCGCAGGATTAGTGCGTTGCTGGATTGCGGCGACCACGGTGGCAAGCTTTAGATCGTAATCTCGATAAACTCGAATAATATTGGTAATTTCTTGGGTTAACAGTTGTGTTTTATCTCGTAACTCTGAAGATTGGGGATATGCTAGCGCCTCATTGAGCATGGTTTGGGTCGACATCAACTCATTATTAATCCGCTCTTTATGTTGAATAACTTCTCCAATAAAGCCGTCAATTAATCGCTCCTGCGCTGAAACGGGTATCTCAGAGGCTCTGAAAGCCTTCTCAAGGCTAATCGAACTCTCAAGCTGCAAGATAGTAACTTCATTCGATAATTTCACTAATGGTATGTTTTCTAATGCAATTGTGTGAATTTCATCAGCAACCCGCTTCATTTTAAGCAAGCTAAATCCTGCTAATAACAGAATCAGTAGCAGCATAATGCCGATTAAACTGCCCATTTTATATCTGATCTGCAAATCTCTTAAGAAGCCAAGCATAAGGATGCTACTCCAACTGCCAATGTCTTATTTGTCTTTATTTAGCATAGTCGGAGTTTTTGGCTTTGCAGTGACGAGCAAGCATGACTAAACAAAAATAGTGGCAATCTGCAAACTTAACGTTTGAGTCTACGACTTAAGCATAAGGAAAATTTGAGACTGAATCTTGGTTAAGCTAAACCGCCATAATAAGAGAGTGGGATGCCATAAACGCCTGTGAAAACTTGCATTTGACGGGAAGATATCCGAAGATCCCAACGCCTTTTTATTGCGTTAAGCCCTAGATGACACACTCAACCTCGACCGACACGCTATTGCCCGATAGCCATAGCCAAATCCGCGCGCAATTTCCCACCCTCTCGCAAATGTTGGGCGATTATCCCCTTTGTTATCTTGATACTGCGGCCACCAGCCAAAAGCCGCAGTGTGTGTTAGAGGCAATGGCACAGTATTACCAATACGACAATGCCAATGTGCACCGTGCGGCGCACCAGTTATCGGCGCGCGCCACCTCAAGTTACGAGAAGGTGCGCGATCAATTGCAGGTATTTATCAATGCCAAGCGCCGTGAAGAAATCATTTTCACCCACGGCACTACTGAGTCCATCAACTTAGTCGCTTTTGGCTTAACGCCCCAACTCAAATCTGGCGACCTTATTTTGATCGACAGCGCCGCCCACCACGCCAACATTGTTCCGTGGCAGGAATTGGCCAAACGCACGGGCGCTATCATTAAACCTATTCCGCTGACTCAAGATTGCCGACTTGATCTTAATGCCTACCAAGCCTTGCTGGAACTGAAACCCAAGGTTGTCGCTCTGTGCCATGTATCCAACGCCTTAGGTACAGTGAATCCTGTTATCGAGTTAGTGCAGCAAGCCAAGGCACAGGGCGCCATCACCTTAGTCGATGGCGCGCAGGCCGTGGCACATTTAAGCGTTGATATGGCCGCCATCGATTGTGATTTTTATGTGTTTTCTGGCCACAAGATGTACGGTCCGACGGGTATTGGCGTGCTTTATGGCCGTTTCGAGATACTAGATAGCCTTACACCGCTGCTTACGGGCGGCGAAATGATCAAACGCGTCAGTTTTGATGGCACCGAATTTGGCAGTTTGCCTAATCGCTTAGAGGCTGGCACACCGCCGATCAGTGCAGTGATTGGCCTTGGCGCCGCTATCCGCTTTTTACAGCTAAGTCTTACCCCAGAGGTTAAGGCCCATGAAGCAGAGCTGCTTGAGTATTTGCAAAACCAACTACGCGCCCTTGGCGATGTGCATCTGTATGGCGCGCATCGCGATAATATTGGCACAGTCGCTTTTAACCTTGCCGATGAACATCATCAGGATGTGGGCATTTTATTAGATCAACAAGGCGTTGCAGTTCGCTGCGGCCATCACTGCGCCATGCCCTTAATGCAAATCCTTAACCTTAAAGGCTGTTGCCGCGCATCGATTGGTATCTACACCAATAAAACCGATATCGACCGCTTTATTGCCGCATTGGCCTCAGTTAAAGAATTGCTACTCTAAGCTTTATCCTGAAAGCCATCAGCAAAACAGATAAAAAGAGGATAGTTTCCCATGACATTGCCAATCATGCCCCCAGTAACCGATTTTGCTTACCAAGTTGAGGATGCTGCGACATTACTAGCACGGTTTGAGCAGGCACCAAACTGGCAGGAAAGATATCGCCAAATCATGTTGTTAGGTAAAGTATTACCGAGCTTAACCAATGAGCTTCGCCTTGAGTCTGCTCAAGTGAAGGGCTGCGAGAGTGATGCCTGGCTGTACCATATTGAGCAAGACGGTAAGCATTATTTTCTGGCCGATAGTGATGCGCGCATCGTGAAGGGGTTAATCGGTTTACTGTTGAGTGCCTGTCACGGCAAACAGAGCGACAAGATACTCGCCTTCGACCCTTCCGCCTATTTCAAACAATTAGGGCTAGAGGGCCAATTAAGTCCCTCGCGAACCAACGGCTTACATGCCTTAGCTAAGGCAATGATTGATGCGGTAAAACCCTAAATCAATCTGCGGGTTAAATCGACAAAAGAGGGATTTAATCAAAGACTTCTATGCTTTAACAGGGTATAAAGAAGTACAAATGAGCTTAATCTCAAGGAGAGTGCACGTCCATGAAGGCTATCAATCACCGTCGCCGAACTCTGCTCAAAGGCCTCAGTGCAGTTACTGGATTGAGCGCCGCCAGTGCATTAAGCCCTTTTGCCAGTTTCTCTAGTCTTGCAGCGCCGCTTCCTCCACGTGCACGGCGCTTATATATCGATGGTTTATCCTTTTTGCCCGATGATTTAGCCGATGTTCGCGCCTCAGGCCTCGATGCCTTTCTGTGTGATATCTCCGCCATTGAAACCATTGAACAAGCCGACGGCACCTTAAACTACAAGCGAACCTATAAAGCCTGCCTGGACAGCATCCAGCAAGCAGCAAAACGGGTGAGCGAGCATCCCGATATCCTCTTACAAGGCTTAACAGGACGCGACATCCAGCTTGCGAGGGAGAGCAATCGCACGGCAGTTTTCTTTCAAATCCAAGGTGCGGACTGTGTTGAAGATGATAGTGATGCCAACCAATGGGCCCGTGTCGATGAGTTTCATCGCCAAGGCCTACGCGCACTGCAACTCACTCACCATTATGGCAATACCTTTGCGGGCGGAGCGCTAGATAACGATGCCAATGGCGGACTCAATAAACCGCTGACGAATCATGGGCGAGCGCTTATCGCAAAACTCAACCAAGCCAATATATTAATCGATGTCAGCCACTCAAGCGCCCAGACCGCGTTAGATGTGGCTAAACTGAGCCGCGCGCCAATCGTTCAAAGCCATGGCGCGGCGCGCGGGATCGTTAAACATGCCCGTTGTAGCCCAGATGAAGTGATCCGTGCTATTGCTAATTCAGGCGGTGTTTTTGGTGTCTTTATGATGAGTTTTTGGCTCACCAATAAGGCCGTCCCAACGATCAATGACTATATCCGCCAATTAGAATATGTGGCCCGGGTCGGTGGAGTTGATTGCGTTGCCATCGCCAACGATTTTCCGCTCAGAGGTCAAGAAAACCTATTAGCCCTGAATAACGAGAATACTCAAGGTGTTAAGGAATACCAGGATTGGTGGTACAGCCTAAGGGCCAAAAAAGTATTAGGCTTTGATGCTGAGCCAAGGCATGTAGTGATCCCTGAGTTAAATCATATCGAACGCATGAGTCGGATTGATGATGCCCTAGCCAAGGCCCGCTTTAAGTCGACCGACCGCGACCGCTTTATGGGCGGCAACTGGCAACGAGTGTTAAATCAAGTATTAATCTAAATCCAATTGATTAAGCAGCGCTATCGCTCTACAGAAAACATTACTTATACCAAAGCATCATAAAATACCGCCAGCCATAGGGTTTCGCCCTCTAAACCAGTCGAAGCGACGCGGTGTTTTTCATGGGGCGTGATGGTGAGATAATCCCCTGGTTTAAGCGTTAACAACCTGCCTTGTTCAAATTCGAGTTGTGCCTCCCCTTTGAGCAACATCACCCATTCATATTGGGTTTGATCGTACCACTCTCCTGTGGGGGTCGAATGGCCTTTAGAGATAATGCGCTCAATCTTCACATTGCCATTTCCGGCAAGGGTTTCAAACACTTCTTGTGAAAGATCACTTGGGAGTGACTGATAAAAATTTTGTAGCATCATGAATCCAGATCTCGACTTAAGGGCAAGATAATCTATTGAGAAACCAAAGTATAACCCGTTATCATAGGCCTATTTGACTTAAGAAATTTACCAGATAAGTCAGTTGTATCATATGGATTTGGAGATGTTGACCTATGTCGTTGTTGAACGCATTTAAAGCAAAGTTGTTTAATACCAAAGAAAAACGCGGCGTCCAGCAAGACATTCCATCTCAAGCAGCTCGGCCGCAAGCCACTCAAGCAGCCTCCTCGTTTAAGCCTTATTTTAGCCTTGCCATCCAAGCCACTCCGGCGCAAGCCAATCGAGTGGATACTCAGGCAGCGATAAATCGATATTATTTTGATAACCCGCAAACCATTGAACTCCTTGGCTGGGAACATAAACATGAGTCCTGTACTTTTCACGATACTCAGTTTGACAGCATTGAGGTCAATGGACCTGGGCAATATTTTTATCTAGGCAAAGATAAAACCTGTAGTCTGCTCCCTCATCCCAATAATGCCCAGCAAACACTATGGCAAGTTGAACTCTATAACCAACAAGATTTAGTGACTTGCCATTTTATTATCGACTCAGCTCATACCGTTCAAGGCGATATGCAAGATTTCTCCAGCCTCACAGGGAAATTGCAGCGTACTTTACATCAAATTCATACCGAGCAAGGGCGCTCGCTGCTGAGGATAATCACCCTATCCCCTAACATCACTCAGGCGGTAGATTGCAATTACTTTGGTGAGCGCAACGGGATAACGCGCCAGCTCAATGCCTTAGGTGTACTGCAATTTGAGGGGCATTTCGTTAATGACCAACAACTTGGCCGCCAAACTTGGTACGACCATGAAGGAAAAATCAATCAAGTCGAAGAACGCCAGCTCGATGGTATGTTACTCACCTACTACCATAGTAATGGTCAGATAAGGGAAACCGCAGAAAAGGATAGCGAAGGCAATTATATCAATCAGTTAAAACGCTATTATGAATCTGGCAATCTATGGCTGACGCGCCCAATGGTGGCAAATCACATCCACGGAATTGAGTATATGTACTATGAGGATGGCAAGCTGCAAGCCGAATTAACCCATGATATGGGTCAGCCTGTTAACGAGCTTTGGTATCATCCCAATGGCAATCTTAAGCAAGAGGTCCACTTCAATCAGGTAGGCAAACGCATTGAGACTTACTATGAAGATGGCCAACTCGCGTGGCGAGTACAACTCAATTCACAGGGAGTAAATGAAGGCCTGCGACAAGAATGGCACCCCAATGGCGTGCTTGCAAAACAGCTCAATTTTAGTAACGGTATCGCCCATGGCAACAGTGAACAATGGTATCCCAATGGGCAGTTAGAACAGTGCATTCCCTTTGAAAATGGCCATGAACAGGGCCTTGCCACTTGGTACCATGAAAATGGCCAACTCGCCCTTGAAATCTACCTTGAAAAGGGCTTAAGAGAAGGATTATTTCGCAGTTACTATGAAAGCGGTGTCCTATCTGCCGAAGGTCAATATCGACATAATCTCTCGATCGCGCCTTTTATTGAATACTATGAAAACCAACAAATTCAAATGTATTTGCCCCATACCCAAGGCAATCGTGATGGCACAGCACGCTGGTTTTATGAAGATGGCACCATCCGCACTATTACAGAATATGTCGTTCGAGAGGGACAGGGTTATCTCAAACAAAGTAGCGCCTACAACAAGCAGGGCATCCTTGAATCCTTTGAGAGCCACTCAAATACTCGCTGCGGCTATCATCTTGAGAATAATCAAAGGCAATACTATCAAGAAGGCACTCCTGATACTCGGATAGAATACTATCAAGATGGGACAATTCGTTGGTTGTTGACTCGCTTAGAAGGGGAACGATACAGCTCAAAATCCTTTTCTGAACAAGGCAAACTCATCGAAACGGGTTTTATCACCTATATCGATGGTGATTACCTTGATGTCGGCCATTGGCAACGATTTACGCCTCAAGGGCAACTGTATCGTGAAGCGTGGCTCAGCGACGATGGTAAGCTCAATGAAAGCCGCCATTATTTTGATGGCGCAGAGGATACACAGGAACAAACTGCAACAATTCAAGCTGGTGCTGATAAAACTCACTTGAATCTTACAGAAGTGACTTCAACTGGAGCAGACACCGCAACCTGGCAGCAAGCAAAACAACCCGCTCCTATCCTCTCTTATCATTTAAAATTTGACCCAGATAGCCAACTCTACGCCATGAAGCGCTATCACCCCAACAGCCAAATCGCTGAGGAGGGTAACCTACACTTCCAAGGAGAAGAGCAATTTTGGGTCGGCATCCATAATCAATATGATGAGCAAGGTCGAATCACACTATCAGAAACTTACACTATGAGCGGCAAACCGATAGAACAGTCTAACGACCTAAACTACCGAGTATTAAATTGATTGGATATAAGCAAGCACACCTGCTTGCTTATAATATCTTGATATAAAAGTATTAAATCAAAAGACTACAGTGCGAAAGTGGCGATAGTCTTTTGGATCCCGACCACATCGGTGCCGCGCTTAAGCTCTTTTACCAGTGGCTCACTTCGACCTGAAATCCAAATTCTTAGCTCGGCATCCATATCGAAATGGCCTGTAGTTTCCACTTCGAAATGGGTGATGGATTTATAGGGCACGGAGTGATAGCTGGTTTTTTGGCCCGTGAGCCCTTGCTTATCAATTAAGATCAAGCGCTTATTGGTAAATACAAACAGATCACGGACCACTTTATAGGCCAGCTTTAATTCTTCCTGAATCCCCATGATTGGGCGCAGCTCTTCGGCCAGCTCCTGTAAATTCACCTCAGAAGCATTTCCGAGCAACCCATCTAATAGTCCCATGCTGACATCCTTTATTATTAAAATTTTTCAATAAAGTATCCTTTCAGTAACCCATAGGCAACAATGAGAAAGCTGAGCAGCTGAAAAACAATAAAAAAGGGAGCATTGAATGCTCAATGCTCCCTTACTATGAAGGCGTTAATTAAAGCGCTTTTTGGCCGCGAACCTGACGGTTTTCACCGACAACCAGCATCTCGCACTTAGGACAATCAAATACTAACTTAAGTACATCGTTACCGATTTCGAGCACCATAGGATCGGCCTTTATTCCCGGCACTTCCTTAGGACAAAGATTAAAGTTAAATCTCAGGCAGTGCTTAGTCACCATCAAAGGCACGTCTTCAGTCACGCCGTTTTTCTCGTAGGTATCTTGAATTTCAATCACGCCATGGCGTTGATAAAAATCCTTCGCCTTTTCGTTTGCCACGTTACCTAAGTAACTTAAGTGTTTGAATGGATACACAGCATCTTGGTTATATTTCCAAGGTTTTGGGCGCTGGTAACCTTCAACACGGGCAAGTTCTAATGCCGCTACCGCATCACGGCGCAGGCCGTTAAGGGTTGAAGCAGGCAGGAACCAAGGCTGAGCGGTTTCGATACTGATCTGGCGCGCCGTAAAATCGGTACTGCCAAGCTTCGATAATTGTGTACGAATCGTCTGCAAGGTTTTTTCAGCGTCGGTGGCGGGTGTCTTTTCGACTTCCAACTCAACCGTAGCACTGAGGCCGTAGATATCGGTTAAAGTCAGCGCTACGCCCATAGCGGTATCGGTTAAACGCATATCTACACCGATAATTCGCTTGGCCGACTCTTTCGCTAACAAGGCTTCAAATGCCTGATTATGGTTACGGTATAAAGTCATACCAACACGTAAATCCCGTGGAACTTGTAACACATGCAGCTTATGGCCTTCGGCGCGGTTTACCCGTAAACCTTGCAACTTGTCGTCGGACTGCTTTGCCATCGCATAATTGGGTGGAAAGTAAGCCAACCCATCACCGTTATTAAATTCGTGGGTTGAACTGACTTGAATAAAACCCTTACCAAGAGCAACCACTTTACCCACATCTTGGCCAATATATTTGGGCGAGCGAAAATCTTTAATCCCTTGGCTACGCTCATGGACAAAATAGTCGGTGCTGCCACGATTAAAGGTTTTTTCGGGATCTGGGGTAAACGTATGCTCAGTACGGCCATGGGATGAAGCCACAAACTCAGGGCGACGCGCCATAATGGCATCGAGTTTTTGGCGATAATGAGCAGTCACGTTTTTTACATAACTTAAATCTTTTAAACGCCCCTCAATTTTGAAGGAGCGAACACCGGCATCAATCAAAGCTTCGAGGTTATCGGTTTGGTTATTATCTTTTAATGAGAGTAAGTGCTCGTTTTGCGCCAACACATCCCCTTGGCGGGTCTTAAGATTGCCCGGCAGACGACACATTTGCGAACATTCGCCGCGGTTAGCACTGCGATTACTAAAGGCATGGCTTAAGTTACATAATCCACTGTAGGCCACACACAGGGCGCCGTGGATAAAGAACTCAATCTGCATATTGGTATGAGCCGCAACCTCACGGATTTGGCTTAAGCCCAACTCGCGCGCCAGTACCACCTGCGAGAATCCCACTTGCTCTAAGAAGGCAACTTTTTCGGGATTACGGTTGTCCATTTGCGTACTAGCATGCAGCGCAATCGGCGGCAGGTTAAGCTGTAAAACCCCCATATCCTGCACAATCAGCGCATCGGCGCCCGCGTTATACACATCCCAAATCAGTTTTTCTGCGGTTTCGAGCTCATCGTCCATCAGAATCGTATTGAGGGCGACAAACACTTGAGCATGATACTTATGTGCAAAAGCACATAGGCGAGCGATATCTTCCACACTGTTACCCGCCGTTGCACGCGCCCCAAATGCTGGACCACCGATATAAACCGCATCGGCACCATGGCGAATGGCTTCAATACCATAATCGGCATTTTTTGCTGGCGCCAATAACTCTAGACGGTTATTAACGTGAGAAAGTGTCTCAGGGGTGTAAATCTCTGGCTGGCTCATACTTCACAGGCTCAAAATGAACAATAACGAAAAAGGTGACGAGTATAACAAAAACTCAAATCCAGCTCTATCTGCAAATCATTTTTCGCTGGATTAAAGCGAGGCGAACTCAGGAGGAGAGACAACAAACTTGCACCCCAGAGCCGAGCGGAGTATCTTTGCCGCGCATTATTGAATAGGCGCGATTATGACTGATTTTATTTACCAACCACCAACAACTCCCTGGCTCGATGTGCTTTACCAAGATAAAGACATTATCGTCGTCAACAAGCCTTCGGGGTTGTTATCAGTGCCTGGTCGCGATCCCGCCCATTACGACAGTGTGTACGCCCGAGTAAAAGCTGAGCATCCGCATTGCCAAATCGTCCATCGCCTTGATATGGCGACCTCAGGTGTAATAGTGGTTGCGCTCATTCGTAGCGCCGAACGCGAATTAAAACGCCAGTTTCATGATAGAGAAACCAGCAAAACCTATCTCGCCAGAGTCGCCGGCCATGTCAAAAACGATACAGGTAGCGTAAATTATCCGCTGATCTGCGACTGGCCCAATCGCCCAAAACAGAAAGTTGACCACGACATTGGCAAGCCATCATTGACCCATTTTGAAGTGTTAAGCCGCGCCAAGCGCTCGACGCTGGTTAAACTCAAGCCGATTACTGGGCGCTCACACCAACTCAGAGTACATATGATGGCACTCGGCCATCCGATCCTAGGCGATGGCTTTTACGCCGATCCACTGGCCAAATCCTTAGCACCGCGATTATTACTCCACGCCGCAGAGCTTACGATCAAACACCCATATACGGGTGAACCTATGACATTCAGCGCTAATGCCTCCTTTTGCGAACCAGAAGGTGAGCAATGATCATTAAAAACAATTAAAAAACGCAAAAGCAGTAGCCATTCCCTATAAAAAAACGTAACTTTATGACAATTCATTATGTTATAGAGAGTTTATTTATGGAAACCGCATTTCAGCGTGATCAGCTAGATAACCATATCCTCGAAGCCTTAATGCAAGACGCGCGCACACCTTTTGCCGAACTTGCCAAACGTTTCGGCGTGAGTGCGGGTACCATTCATGTGCGTGTCGAGAAAATGAAACAAGCGGGGATTATCACGGGTGCCCAGATCACCATCAATCCCAAGGCACTGGGTTACGATGTCTGCTGTTTTATTGGAATTAATCTCAAAAGTGCTGGCGACTACCCCGCCGCCATCGCCAAGCTAAACGCCCTAGAAGAAGTGGTTGAAGCCTACTATACCACTGGCAACTACAGCATTTTTGTCAAAGTCATGTGCCAATCCATCGATGGCCTGCAACATGTGCTGATTAACCGCATCCAATCAATCGACGAAATTCAATCGACTGAAACCCTGATCAGCCTGCAAAACCCGATTACACGGGCAGTAAAGCCTTAATCAACCCACGAATATAAAGCTCAACAAACAGAACGATATATTGCAAAAGTATGACTTAAGTCTTTTTTACTTCAAAAGTGTTAACCGTACGATATTTTTGTGTTACAATTCCATTGCTAGCCACAAAATGCGCAGCATAATTATAACAATTTAGCTACAAGTGCGATTAATTTTGCACTACAAGCATTAATTGACAAGGAATGAAGTTGTGAAGACAAAACTATCTATCGCTATCTCCGCGGCACTATTATCAAGTGCTGCTGTTGCAGGTACAACTGCTCAGTACAATACAACCAATCAAACAACTGATAAGTATGCAGGCTTAAGCGTTACTAAAAATGATAGTAACGAACAAAAACAAGCTGTAGCTTGGATGGTAAAATTAAAGGCACCTTCTCTTGCGCAACAAAGCCAGCTAAAGGGATTTAATAAGCAATCGGTCATGAGCCAAATTGAAAGCTCTCAAACCAAAGTCAAAAATGCAATTAACAGCATGGATGCTGATTTAAAAATTGTTGCAACAACATCAAAATTAGTAAACTCGATTGTTGTGGAAGGTAATCATAAGCAAATTGTATCCCTGCTTAACAACGCTGAAGTAGCGGCTATTCTGCCAATCTATGACTACAAACTAGATGTTGCCGCAAGCGCTGAATACATCAAAGCAAAAGCAGTGATTGATGCAGGTATTGCCTCGGGTAAAGGTCAACGAGTGGCTGTGCTCGATACTGGCGTTGACTATACCCACAAAGCCTTAGGTGGCTCAGGATTAGTTGCTGACTACAAAGCAGCCGTCGCAGCAAAAAGTGAAATGCCAAACTGGCCACAAGGCAAAGTCATTGGAGGTTGGGACTTTGTTAATAATGATCCAAACCCAATTGATGTCAGAACCAATCATGGTACTCATGTAAGCCATTCTGTTGTTGGAATAGCTCCAGATGTTGAGCTGCTCGTATATTCAGTATGTAACTCTGGCTGTTCTGGTATCGCTCAATTAAACGCTCTTGAAGCCTCTATGGATCCAAACGGTGATGGAGACATCAGCGATCGCGTCGACACAGTTAACATGTCGTTAGGCGGTGATTTTGGTGATGTTGAGGACGGCGCCGTTCAAGCCATGATCAATGAAATGGTCAAACTAGGTGTAAACCTTGTGATCTCAGCCGGTAACGATGGTCCAACACCTTTTGTGGTCGGTGGCCCAAGTACCACTAATAGCGCTCTTTCCGTTGGCGCAATGACACATCCAACGACTAAAGTTGGCAAAATTGAAGCATCCATAGCGGGTAATACAGTCACAGCAATTGGTGCTGGATTTAATAAATCCAATGCTTATAGCTTCACAAATACCGTTGCACCGATTGTTTACCCTGCTGCCAATAAAAATGGCTGCGCGGCTTATACTGAAGATTTAACAGGCAAAACGGTGCTAATTGACCGCGGAACCTGTGGTTTTACAGTTAAGGTACTAAATGCTCAACTAAAAGGAGCCTCATTTGTTATTGTGGCTAACAACGCAGCCAATGCTGGTGCGATTGTGATGGGCGGGACCGACGACAAGATCACCATTCCTTCGGTAATGGTTTCTAAGGAAGATGGCGATGCAATAAAAGCTGCACTCGCATCTGGCGATGTTCCATTTAGTATTACATCAACTGAAGTCACTACCGCAGGTGCCATTGCGACCTTTACGTCAAGAGGTCCATCAATCGGCGGAACCTTAAAACCTGAGATCACCGCACCTGGTACTGATATTCTCACCGCACACCCAGGATTAGGTGAAGGATTAAGTCCAATCAGCGGCACATCATTCTCTAGCCCGATTACAGCAGGTGCCGTCAGTATCATTCGTGAAGCCTTACCTCATCGCAATGCATTTGAGGTAAAAGCGACCATCATGAACGCGGCTAACCTTGATGTAACGCTGGAACCTAAAGAAATCAACCCTGATACAGAGCTTGCACCTATCAGCTATATCGGTTCAGGTTTAGTTGACGTAGAAAAAGCCATTAATCTGCCCGTTGCGGCTTGGAATAAAGACACTAAACAAGCGGCGTTAGCCTTTGGCTTATTAGCGCTCAACAAAACCACATCAATCACTAAGACAGTTACTGTTAAAAACTTCTCTACGGCTGAAAAAACTTACGCCTTAAAAGTCGCTCAACGTTTCCAAAACGATCTTGATTCAGGCGCCTTAAGTTTTGCATTACCAGCCAGTGTCACTATTCCTGCCGGACAAACCGTTGATTTTGATGTTACTGCAACGATTGATCCAACTAAGTTGCCAGAATGGACGCTAACCTCATCATATGAACTAGACGGAACTGCTGCAGATGCATCAGTAGCACTGACGCTATCTGAATACGATGGTGCAATTGAGTTCATGGATGGTGAATCGAAAGCACTCCACTTGGTATACCACGTGTTACCTAAAGCAGCGGCGGCAATTTCAGTTGAAACTGAAGTCACTGAAGACGGTTTAGTTCGTACACTAACCAACGTTGGTGCAACCTCAATTACCGATCCATTTACAGCTCCATTGATCGCAACAAGCCCTGTCGACGAATCTAAACGCCATGACTTGTTAAATGCATCGAGTGAACTGTTGCTCAGTAGCTCATGTGATACTGGCATTGCAATCTATAACACCTTACAAATGCGCGATCCTATCGTTCATGCGTTAGTGGCCAGTTATGACGTAGACTATGACCTAAACAATGACGGTGTTTGGGACTACACAGCAGCCACCGCAAACCTAAACTGGTTTAATGATGCCTATCCAAGATCAATCTATGGTTTAGTGGCTAAATATGGCACTTCATCAGGTACGCTAGAGCCTGTTTTCCACGTCACAGGTAATGACTTCCTAACTAGCAAAGTGTGTTTTGAAGACATGGGGTTAACTGAAGCAGACTTAGGTAAAACCATTAAAGTTCGTTACCGTGTAGAAGACAGTGATTGGGCTCCGACACCTTCTGGTGATGAAGACAGTGTTGTTGCATCGCTTGTACTTGATGGCTCAGGAACATCAGCCATGTTAGTGGATAGCGATGGAAAAGAAGTCACTGAACTCAAACCAGGTGAAAGTGCGATTTTAGAAGCTCAAGTTGGTGATAACGCTAAAGGCTTTATGTTCCTGTCGGACTCAGGCTCTATGTCTGTTGTAGCTAATACCACTGATGAAGGTAACTCAGCGCCAACGGTAGAAAACTTAACACTATCAGTTAAGAAAGGTACTGCTGCTGGAACCGTATTAGGACAAATAAAAGCGACTGACCCTGATATGCTGACAAGCCCGTTCTCCGAATTTGTGACTACAGGCTCGAATAGCAGTATGGTTTTAGTTGCTAAAGATGGAACAGTACGCTTAAGTGACGACGCTGTAATTAATCAGCAAAGCAAAACTATGGAAGTTGAAGTTATTGCTCTAGATACGATGGGGAATGCTTCTGCACCAGCCAAAGTGACAGTGTTGATTAATAACACTAAACCAACTGTTGCCCCGACAAACATAGTTATTACTGAGAATACAGCAACTTCAATCAAGGCAAATGGCGTAGATGCCGATAATGACGTATTAACCTATAACTGGGTGCAAACAAGTGGTACGCCAGTATCGTTCACGAATGGTGGAAACCAAATTACCTTTACTACGCCAAATGGATCTCAAGAGTTAACCTTCTCTGTAATTGCAACTGATGGAAAGCTTGAGAGTGACATTGGAACTGTAAAAGTGACAGTTTTAGATAACCCATCCGGCGGTGCGCTGGGTTGGTTAACGGCGTTGTTATTACCTCTGGCGGCAATGCGTCGTCGTATGAAGTAATCTGTTCACATAAGTAAGTAAACAAAAGGGAGTCTAAATGACTCCCTTTTTATTATTCAATGTGTCCTGTCCTGAAATACGTGAGACATTGATGGTATGAACAAGAACCGGATTACGAACGCAGCCCTATGCCTCTGGATATCAGGTAATACGCAACACCCCAAAGTACAGCGCAAAAGCCCACCATGATGCCAATAGAAACCGGAATGCTGATATCGGCAAAACCTAAGAAACCGTAACGGAAGACGTTGATCATATAGACCACAGGGTTCAGTGCCGACACGCCTTGCCAAAAGGATGGCAGTAACGACAGTGAATAAAATACGCCACCTAGGTAAGTTAATGGCGTGAGCACAAACGTCGGGATGATGCTGATATCATCGAAACTCTTAGCAAATACCGCATTAATTAATCCCCCTAAGGAGAACAGCACTGAGGTTAAAAATACCGTCATGACGACTAAGCCTGCATGGTGCAAACTGATGTCGACAAAGAACATGGCGACTAGCGTCACGATTAAACCAACGCATAAGCCCCGAGCTACACCGCCCCCTACATAGCCTGCGATCATCACATAGTGAGGTACGGGAGCGACCATTAACTCCTCAAGATTGCGCTGAAATTTCGCGCTATAGAAAGAGCTCGCCACATTCGAATAGGAGTTAGTGATCACCGACATCATGATTAGGCCTGGCGCGATAAACTCCATATAAGATACACCCCCCATATCACCAATGCGGCTACCGACCAAGTTACCAAAAATCAAAAAATACAAGGTCATAGTGATTGCAGGCGGAACTAAAGTCTGGATCCAGATCCGAGTAAAACGGTTGATTTCCTTGGTTAATATGCTTTTGAAGGCGATAAAATACAGCTGTTTCATGCCTTAGCTCCTTGGGTTTTCTTCACTAACTCCACAAACAATTCTTCTAACCGATTGGACTTATTGCGCATCGACAACACTTCCACATTGGCCGCGGTTAATTGGGTAAACACATCGTTGAGATTGTGATCCTTTGCCACATCGACCTCTAAGGTATGCGGATCGGTTAAACGGCACACCATGCCATCGAGTGTGGGCGCGACATTGATATCGCGGCGAAGGTCGAGGATAAAGGTTTCAAGATTCAGCTTACTCAGCAAGGCCTTCATGCTAGTACACTCCACCAGCACACCCTTATCGATAATGCCGATATTGCGGCACAACATTTCTGCTTCTTCAAGGTAGTGAGTGGTCAGAATGATAGTCACACCCTGCTGGTTGATTTGCTTGAGGAATTCCCACATTGAACGGCGTAGCTCAATATCCACACCCGCGGTTGGTTCATCTAAGATCAGTAACTTAGGTTCGTGTATCAGGGCGCGGGCAATCATTAACCGCCGCTTCATCCCACCCGATAAGGTGCGGGACTGACTATTACGTTTCTCCCACAAATCCAGCTGGCTTAAGTATTTTTGGGCTCGCTCAAGAGCCACGGCCTTAGGTACGCCATAATAACCCGCCTGATTCACCACAATTTGCAGCACAGTTTCAAACTGGTTGAAGTTAAATTCCTGTGGCACTAAACCTATGCACAGCTTGGCTTCCTCGAGTTGCTTATCGATATCAAAATCAAAAACCTGCACAGAGCCAGCAGTTTTCTGCACTAAGGAGCTGATAATCCCAATGGTAGTCGACTTACCCGCGCCGTTAGGGCCTAACAGTGCAAAAAAGTCTCCCTGTTCAACGGTAAGGCTAATGCCCTTTACCGCTTCTACACCGCCTTTGTAGGTTTTTTTTAGCCCCTCGAGTACGAGAGCATGGGCATGCTTGGCCATAGTGCTACCTGATCCTGAAAGAATAAACGAAATACTAAAATGGTGACGAAAACAGCAATTGCAATACGCTAAGCTGTATAAAAACGAATTATGACTCTAATTGATTGAAAAAATAGTTATTAAAAATAACTAATAGATCTCCACACACATAGGTCAGTTACACCAAATCGTATTCGTGTGACCAACTTTCTACACAAAACAAAACTCCCGCCTAGACGGGAGTTTGAGTCATAACGCATCTGAGCTTATTCGAGCGGCACCACTTTGGCGATATAAGGTAAGTTGCGATATTGCTCAGCATAATCGATGCCGTAACCCACAATAAACTCATCTGGGATAGTAAAACCGATAAAGTCGACTTTGACATCCACTTCGCGGCGCTCGGGTTTATCCAACAGAGTGCACAGGGCTAAGCTCTTTGGCTCACGCAATAACAGCATTTCGCGCACTTTGTTTAAGGTGTTGCCCGAGTCAATCAAGTCTTCCACAATCAGCACGTCGCGGCCCGCGATATCCGATTGCACATCCTTCAGCACTTTCACATCCCGTGAGCTGGTCATGGAATTGCCATAACTCGAAACCGACATAAAATCGATTTCAACATGGCCTTTAATACGGCGGCACAGATCAGCCATAAATACGACTGAGCCTTTTAATAATCCCACCATCAGCAAACGCTCGCTGTTGGCATAGTGGGCATTGATTTGCTCAGCCATTTGATCCAATTTTTGGCTAATCTCTTCAGCGGAGATCATCACTTCGGTGGTGTGTTTCATATCAGTCTCAATTGTCGATGTCAGTAGGGGGAGTGTTTGTCATAACCCCAACGACTCGTTAATGCATGGTCAACGCCCAAATGATCGAGGATTCGAGCGACCATGAAGTCTACCAGATCTTCAACCGATTTGGGATTGTGATAAAAGCCAGGCGCCGCAGGCATAATAGTGACACCTAAGCGCGATAGGTTGAGCATATGCTCTAAGTGTATGGCATTAAAGGGAGTTTCCCGCGGAACGAGGATCAGTTGACCACGTTCTTTTAACACCACATCCGCTGCGCGCTCGAGCAAATTATTGCTCATTCCCGTCGCAACAGCTGCCAGTGTCCCCGTTGAGCAAGGACAAATCACCATTTGTTTGGGTGCAGCACTGCCTGAGGCTGGCGGCGAAAACCACTCATCCTTGCCTAATACCACTAACTCGCCAGATAAAGTTGCATTCTTTTCTGCAAGCACCTCTAACAATTGCGCCTTAGCTTTATCGCTGTTAGCACTGAGTTGCAAGCCATGTTCAGTCGCCAGCACCACACGTGCAGCGCTTGAGATCATTAAAAAAACTTGGTAGCCCGAGGCTAATAAGCATTCTAATAACTTCAAACCATAGGGCGCGCCCGAGGCCCCTGTCCAGGCTAAGCTAATGGCTTTATCTGATTTGGCATAGGCCATATTAGTCCGCCTGCTGAACAAACTGAGGGCTGACTTCAAGCGCCGCCAACAGTTTCTTATGTAATCCGCCAAAACCACCGTTACTCATCACCACGATAGTGTCACCCGCTTTTGCCGAGGCAGCCACTTTAGCGACAACATCATCAATTTGATGTAGGACAGTCACAGGGATCACCGCTGCTTCCATCGCCTCTTTCATATTCCAATCGATAGTATCGGCTTGATATAAAAAGGCTTCGTCCGCTTGCAGCATTGAATGGGCCAAAGTGTCTTTATGCACTCCACTCTTCATCGTGTTCGAGCGAGGTTCTAATACGATAGTGATTTTGCTTTGACCGACCTTGGCACGCATACCCTTAATGGTGGTCGCTATCGCCGTTGGATGGTGTGCAAAATCATCGTATACGCTGACGCCGTGGACAGTGCCCAACAACTCTAGGCGACGTTTCGGCGGTACAAAGCGGGTTAATGCATCAATCGCAGCACTCGGTTTAACCCCAACATGGCGCGCGGCTGCAATCGCCATCATAGCGTTTTCAATATTGTGCTGACCAATCAGCGTCCATTCGAGCACGCCTTGTGATTCGCCGTCGAAGAAGACTTCAAACTCATGGCAATCATCACTTAAGGCCTTAGCATGCCAACCTTTAGTCGCATCAGTGGTATGGAAGGTCTCTTGTTCGCTCCAGCAGCCCATATCAATGGTTTGCTTTACCGCGTGGAAATCGGCTGGCCAAATCACTTTGCCTTGTCCTGGCACAGTTCGGATCAAATGATGGAACTGTTTTTGGATCGCCGCTAAATCGGCAAAAATATCAGCATGGTCAAATTCGAGGTTATTAATCACCAGCGTACGGGGATGATAATGCACAAATTTAGAACGCTTATCGAAGAAGGCGCTGTCGTATTCATCGGCTTCGACCACAAAAAATGCCGATTCCCCTAAACGGGCCGACACGCCAAAGTTTTGTGGCACGCCGCCAATCAAGAAACCGGGTTGATAACCACAGTCCTCTAAGATCCACGCCAGCATGCTTGAAGTGGAGGTTTTTCCATGGGTACCAGATACGGCTAATACCCAACGCTCAGGCAGAATATGATCGGCTAAAAACTGTGGTCCAGAGGTGTAAGGGATCCCAAGGTTTAATACCGCTTCGACACAAGGATTACCTCGGCTCATGGCATTACCAATCACCACAAGATCGGGATAACTGCCCGCTTCACCTAACTGACTTGGATCAAAACCTTGAATGAGTTCAATACCTTGCTCTTCAAGCTGCGTACTCATCGGTGGATAGACGTTGGCATCCGAGCCTGTCACTCTGTGCCCTTTTGCCCTAGCCAAGAGTGCAAGACCACCCATGAAGGTTCCACAAATTCCTAAAATATGTACGTGCATACCGCTCGCTCTGATGTTTTTGAATTCAAGGCTATTCTAATCCATAGCACAGCAGATTGGCAGGTTAGGATCTAGGAAAAGCCACATCTTTGGCAAAGATCCTGAGAGTGGAATAAATTTTAACAATTGGCTGAAGTTTAACTAACAGAATTATGCCACTAGGCTCACTTATCCGCGCAAGCTGGCATAGAGCTTGGGATATTGACTGCGGTGACGATTAAAGAGGAATTGACGTAGGGCTTCTCGCTCTTCGGCTTCGGCCTGAAATCTGACAATCGCCAGTCCCTCTTCATGGCGGATAGGCTCGATTTTAACCCGCATGGTTTCACCATCGGGTAACTGTAATTGCAGTTCTTGGCTATCGACCAACTGTTCAAACTGTTGCGGTGATTTAGCACGAATCGCCATGCCAGAACTAGATAAAGACACCACAGACCATTGTTCACCCTGATCTTGGTCGAAGATCCACACATCTTCAGGCTGAGTCAAACGCCAACTCCGCTCAGCCCCTTTTGCGTCTAACACTTCAGGCACCCCAAGAGTTGGCTGTAATTGGCCAAAATCATCGAGGCGCATCTCAAGGGGAAACCAGAGTTTATAGGAGCCGACTTCAGCCAATAGGGTCAGCTTGGCCTTACCCAATAGCGAGGCGAGCGCCTGTGGCACCTCGGTTTTGACCGTTAATACATGGTTAACCAAAGGCTCAGGATGAGCGTCCTCAGTGCTATGGGTTATGCGATTGGGGGAAAATAGCTCTCTAAAACAAGCTAATTCCTCTAAGGTTAAATGCGGCTCATCAACCATACGACAACCTACTCAGATGAATCACTTGTACAAAAAATTACCACCAAAGCGTGATTCTGTATATTTTTTCAGCGATTAATTTGCAAAAAAAGAAAAGTAGGCTAGCAAGGTTAAGATCTGACTCCAATTACCCATTTGCACTATTTGAAGATGGATGATTCCTGAATTTAAGCAACTCACTTATCTTTTTGCTGACTGGCAGGAGGGGCGAATAACAGCTTAAGCCGCTCTGAAAAGCTCAGCCCCTTAGTCGTGACATCACTAAACATATCGCGCCATTCGCTAAAGGTCACTTTGATTGGATTAAAACTGTTGACGGGTTTAGTGATGCCGTAAATCACGGTTTCCTCTTCAGGAACAAAGGTACCGAAAAGTTTGTCCCAGATAATCAAGATACCGGCATAATTTTTATCGATATATTGCGGATTACGCCCATGGTGTACCCTGTGGTGGGAAGGCGTATTAAACAGCCATTCCAATGGGCCGAGTTTTCTCACCGCTTGGGTGTGCACAAAAAACTGTAATCCCAAATTGAGCAGCACCACAAAAACCACCCAATTAGGGTCGAAACCCAAAATTACCAACGGCAACCAAAACACCCACATACCAGCGAAGGGATACATCAAACTCTGGCGAAACGCGGTGCTAAAATTCATATTCTCCGAACTATGGTGCACCACGTGGGCCGCCCACATCCAACGCACTCTATGGCTCGCACGATGGAACCAGTAATAGCAAAAATCTTGGGCAATCATCAGCAGCACAAAGCTGAATGGCCCCATTTGAATATCGAATAATTTCCAACCAAATACCGCAAGATACCATTTAGCGATCAGCAAGCCCGCCAAAATATCCATTCCTTGGTGCATGGCGGCGAGGCTAAAATTACACAACACTTCCTTTGGATAGTAACGGGCGCTAACGGGCAGTTTTTGTCTTCTGTCACCGAAATACCATTCCAGCAACATGCAGACAAAAAACAGTGGAGCCAATACCAGTAACAGCACTTCGGGATGATTAATTAACGCAGCGATATCCATATACCTTTATCCTATTGTTATTATTGTATTAAAGCGTAAATCCGCCCATGGTCTACCAGCGAGCGTAATGATCCTCAGTTAATCCCAATACATTGTTGAGTTGGAATTTCCGCCCCTGATTGTCAATGATAAAACCGCTAAAAAGCCCCAGATATTGACGGAAGTTACTCTTCAGCAAGATAAAATTGCGTTTCTCACTCCGGCAATTTCGCGCGGTAAACTCTAAATCGACGCGGCCATCGTGACTATGAATACGCCAGAGATCTGTGCCCTGGTGGCCATGACGGTCAAATTCAAATTGTACTGATCCGAGTAAATGCCGCTCACCATTGATCCAAAACACATTTTCATTAGCACCAGTTTCATTCACGCCCGCAGCAAGATTTAATCCAATCACTCCGTCGTCAATTTGCGCACTCAGCGATGCCCAACGCCAACTGGTATCTCGGCGCATAAATCCCGCGGAAAAATCATAGCCTGCGAGGGCGAAATTCAATGGCTGCGGTTCATGATCTACGGTGAGTTGTCCTTTGACCGACAAACCATTGTGTTTTTGGGTATAGGTCCAGCCGTTGTATCCCGTGGGGCTACACATGGCCATAGGTAAACTTAAAGGCAATGCATGTAAGGTTAAATCGGCTTGAATGCTTTTAGTATCAATGACTAAATGCCAACTCCCCTCTTGGATTTTAAAGGTTATGCGCTTACCTTTGCCGCCAATGGTTGCCGTGCCATTGGCTGGAGAAGGCGTCATCCGGTAGCCAAACCCAAGGGGTTTTAGCCAGTCCTGCTGAGTTAACCTATTGTTTTTAATATCGTATAAATAACAAAATCCACTGCCAAGGTAGGCGATATCCGCGAGCGCAACACCAATAATATAACGGGGCGTAACGATAGAAATAAATTGAAACTGCTTATAGTCAAACCGTTTCTCCCAAGCCGATGCGGGCTTATCCATAGTATCGAAATAGGCAAAATCCGCTAAACCTAAGCGACTGACTATACCGTCGAAATGACCAAAATGTGGCTGACCTTTGGCATTGATCAAACTGTCGGGGGCGATTTGGGTGATAATCCTAGACATAACTTCGCCTTTGCTTTTGCACTCGAGGGAGCATTTATGCTCTCTTATTTAATGTTGAATTTTTACTCTAACCTGTCATTCATTGCATTAAAAGAGTGCAAGCTCAAATTGTTGTTATTTTGTTGCCGAGAGGAGTTCGGTTTAGTTTCCTCAAAAAGCCATTAAAAAAGCGCCCAAAGGCGCTTAGTTGAGACAAACCTATTTAATCAAATGTTGACGAATCCAGTGGAACACCTCAGTCGTTAAAATCGATAGCTGATACCAAAGTTTACCCCTTGTAACTCTAGCTCTTTCATCGGCACATATTGGTATTCGAGATTTAGCCCAAAGCCAGAGCGAAAACGATATTGCCAACCGATAGCGCCGTAAAAGCCCACATCGTCCGAATCCATCTCCTGCTTTTCAAACTCATAACTCACTTTAGTGTAGGCTGCACCAAGTTTGGCATACAGACTATTACCACGAGACAGAGCATACTCACCGTAAGCAGTAGCTCTCACGCCTTGGTAATCTAAGTCTTTTATATCACTGATCGCACTAACAAGCGCACTCGCCACGCCACCAGAGCCCGCTAAATATCCCGCTTCAAATCCAAAATGCTCGTTGAGCATATAGCGGTAATACAAGTCGCCAGTAAATGTATCACCCGCATCATATTTACCGCTTTTAGTTTCAAACTCTTGGGAACCATAGCCTAAGCTGCCGCCTAACACATGGGGTGAATCGGTGGCATTGGCATTACCAGCAAAACCAGCACATAAAGCGAGAAATAACACGCAAACATTTATTTTTAAGTACTTCATATTGTTAATATTCCATTATTATAAGGTAGTCATATCATAGCCCCCAACCCTGTACAAAAACTGAACACCTATGCATTGTGGCAACAGAGATGATTTCTGGTATGCTGTAACCACTTTTTACTAGCATGAGATTCCACATGAAACGGTTATTATTGACGCTGACTTTTCCTTTACTTTTTGTAGGCTGCGCGAGCCAAAATCCGACTCATATGGCATTTAGTCCACAGGTTCCAGATATTAGCCAACAGACTTCAAGACCGCTGCAAATCTCACTAGACACAATCGACACTCGTAACGCCGAATACGTTGCGCGTTTTATGGAAGAAGGCACCAAAACCCGTTTAGTCGGCCCAAGCGAGCCCCCTAAGTTATTGCTCGACGAAGTATTTCGTAACGGTTTCACTCAAGCGGGATACCAAATCGATCCCAGTGCAACCAACTCTGTTCAAATTCAATTAGAAGAATTACAGATGGATGTCACCAAAAAGACCTTTGGCTACGAAGCCAAACACAGCGTCCGTATCGCAGTCCAAGCACGTAATTCCAATCAAGAATTGGTCAAACGCTATAAAGCCAAGGGCGTCTTAAAAGGCCCATTAACTCCTGACTTTGCCACCTTAGAAATGGATATGAATAAGCTCCTCGGTCAACTCACAGGGGAGATTCTAAATGACCCAGAGTTAAACCAGTTTCTACAACAATAATTGCGCAAGTTTATAATGATTAAGGAAAGAATGATGTTTCGTTGGATATCCGCACTTTTAGTTCTCTGTGCAAGTTATAGCAGCTGGGCGGCAATCGACATTCAACCCGATAGCTTGTATCCACAGGTCGAGTTTGATACGAGTTTAGGTAAGATTGTCGTCGAACTCGATAGAACTCGCGCGCCAATTACGGTTGATAACTTCCTCACCTATGTGGTCAAAGGCGAGTACAACAACACGATTTTCCATCGCGTGATCAGTGACTTTGTGGTGCAAGGCGGTGGGCTGAATCCACAATTAGAAGAGTTGCCAGCGGGCAAGCCGATAGTCAACGAGTCGGGTAATGGTTTATCAAATAGCATGGGCACCATCGCCATGGCGCGCGATAATGAGCCCCATTCTGCCACCCGTCAGTTTTATTTTAATGTTGCGGACAATACAAAGCTTGACCCATCAAAACGTCGTTGGGGATATGCGGTATTTGGTGAAGTGATCGAAGGAAAGCAAGTCCTCGAAGCCATGGCTGTGGTAGAGACCACTACTAATGCCAAACTGAATTGGCCCGATGTGCCAGTAACACCTATCATATTGAAAACAGCTAAATTACTCCCCAAAAAATAATCGAAAAAAATTTGAGCAAAAGCCCTAATCCTGCATCTATACTGTACAAGCAGAAAGAAAGGAGGCAAGGGTGACGATTGAAGAATTTATCGATAATAAAGCGCCCCAACTTGCAGTATATGGGAAAGCGTTTTTGAGTGATGAACTCGATTTCTGCGAGATCCAGCTCTATTTATGGGACACACTTGAAGAATGGCAACAACTCATTCCAACAAGTGAAGCGCAAACAGAAATGGAAACCGTGTTTTGGCACTTGCTCCATAGCTTTAGTAAGTGGCCAGACTGGATGATCCGCGGCAATCAGTACCTGTGTCAGCAGTTGCATGCGTGCTGTGACTTCCTCTGTTTGGGAGGCCAAATGCCCTCGGGTTGTATCGGTATCCGACCTTGAACAATCCCTTCTTAAAAGACTCAGCTTGCTGAGTCTTTTTATTTTTAGCTTTTGCAAACAAAATCGCTCTGAGTATCAAAAGGAGATACCTTGCCCCTTGAACCTAACCACATCTTACCCGTAAGCTAGGCGGATTCGACTCTTCGGCTAATACATATGTCTGTACCCAGCTTTACTCGTCGCACCTTAGATTCCTTGAGTGTTTATTACCATAAACGCGTTTTGATCCTGCTATTACTCGGTTTTTCTGCTGGCCTACCATTAATGCTAGTCTTTTCAACCTTGTCATTTTGGTTACGGGAAGCAGGTGTCGATCGCACCTCTATCGGTTATTTCAGTTGGATAGCCTTAGCCTATGCCTTCAAATGGGCCTGGTCACCGTTAGTAGATAGATTATCACTCCCTTTACTGACGCGCTTTTTAGGCCGGCGACGCGGCTGGATGTTGTTCGCCCAGTTGTTACTGGTCGGTGCAATTTTGGGGATGTCTTTTAGTGATCCCGTTAAAGATCTCGAACGCTTAGCTTTGTTTGCATTAATGGTTGCCTTTGCGTCTGCAACCCAAGATATCGTGATTGACGCCTTTCGGATTGAATCGGCTCCCGAAAAAATGCAAGCAGCCTTAGCGGCGGCCTATCAAGTAGGTTATCGCAGCGCCATGATTGTGGCGACCGCAGGCGCGCTGACCATCGCTGCTTGGGTTGAGCCAGGTAATACCGAATATAACTTAATCGCTTGGCAAACTTCCTATTTAGTCATGGCTGGACTGATGTTTATTGGGGTTTTGACTACGCTCTTTAGCCAAGAGCCACAGGTCGATACTCGCGCCGCCGATGAGACCGAATTAGCGGTCAAACAACGCTTAAGCGAGCGTTACCCTAAACCTATAGCTGCGAGTCTCTCGTGGATTTATACCGCCAGCATCCTGCCCTTTATCGACTTTTTTAAACGCTATGGCCGTAGTGCTATCTTGATTTTATTGCTGATTTCCTGCTACCGGATCTCGGATATTGTGATGGGGATTATGGCCAACGTGTTTTATGTGGACATGGGATTCACTAAGGAAGAAATTGCCTATTTAAGTAAAATCTATGGCCTTATCATGACCTTGGTTGGCGCAGCCTTTGGCGGAGTCCTGTTAGCCCGCTTCGGTACCATGAAGATATTATTTCTTGGCGCGCTGTTGGTTGCTGTCACTAATTTGCTCTTTGCTTGGCAAGCGGTCATTGGTTATAACGTCAGCTTTTTAACCTTTGCCATTTCGGTGGATAACTTCAGTGCGGGGATTGCCACCGCGGCCTTTATCGCCTATTTATCAAGCCTCACCAGCAGCGGCTATAGCGCAACCCAATACGCCCTGCTCTCTTCGATTATGCTGCTCTTCCCTAAGTTTATTGCGGGTTTCTCGGGCGCCTATGTCGACGCATTTGGTTATGTGAACTTCTTTGTCGCTGCCAGTGTGATAGGCTTTCCTGTGTTGTTACTTATTCATTTAGTGAATAAATACGCCCCCCACGTCAGTAACAAACCAGACCAGACCAAGAATAATCAGATATAAAAAAGCCCCAAACCGTAAAGGTTTGGGGCTTACTGTATTTTCCACGCTTAAGTTAGCTTAACGCGAACTCAAGCCAATTTTCATGATTAATCGCGGAAGTTATTGAACTGGAAAGGCTGACCAAGATCTGCTTGACGCACTAACGCCATCACAGCTTGTAAATCATCGCGGGCTTTGCCCGTCACACGCACTGTGTCGCCTTGGATCTGCGATTGCACTTTAATTTTGCTATCTTTGACCATCTTAACGATTTTCTTGGCGATATCCGTCTCGATGCCCTGCTTAAAGCGCACTTTCAGGGAGAAAGTCTTGCCACTGTGAACTGACTTTTCGTCGACATCCATAGTCGAAGGCTCAACATTACGCTTGCTCAATTGGGAACGTAAAATATCTACTAACTGTTTGCACTGGAAATCGTCTTCTGCGGTGAGCGTCACCACATGATCTTTGTAATCGATGCTTGCATCTTTACCGCGAAAATCAAATCGGCCGCTGAGCTCACGGCGAGAGTTTTCGACCGCGTTACGTAACTCAACCTCGTCAACTTCAGACACAATATCAAATGAAGGCATAGTTGCCGCCCCTTAGGTGATTGTAAATACCCATAGTTTACCGACTCCCTCCCCCAAGTTGAAGGTTAACTTTGTCCCAGCAAGATAAAACTCGGCTTAGGGATGACTTTGGCGACACATTTTCCTATTATGGCGTCACACTAAGATAATCAAATTGTATTTGTGATAACTAAACACACCCTATTCAAACTGGCTTTAGCCGTAGCCTTTGTCGTGATCAGTTATCTGGTGTTCTCCAGACCAACCTATTCGCAAAGCATCCCCCATATCGATAAAGTAGGCCATCTTGGAAGCTTTTTCTGCCTCTCGTATCTGACCTATCTCGCCTTTCGTCCTAAGTGGTATTGGCTCTCACTGGTACTTGCAACTTACGCGATGTTAATTGAGATTGTGCAATCCCGCCTACCCTATCGCAGCGCTTCAATAGGTGATGTGTTGGCTGATTTTGCGGGTATTGCCTTGTTTTATTTTTGTCTTTGGGCCTATCGAAAATATGTTAGTGCCGCACAACTCAAGGAAGAATAATGTTAGGCCAAGATGTGCCATTAGCTATAGAGTCTCAAGTCACTAACATCGCGATTTTAGGCGCAGGTGCTGTAGGGCAATTGATTTGCCATCAATTGACTTCGGCGGGATTAGCGGTAGGCTTAATTGCACGGGACTCCTCGGTATCAAACCTTGAAGCAACTGATTGGCAAGACTTGGTATTTAGCCCTTTGTCCCCAAGCGATGCCGTTACTGACTCTGTGTCCTATCGAGTCCCGCTGCTTAGCGCCGACAAAGCCCACTTACAGCAAGTACAACTGTTGATTGTGTGCGTAAAAGCTTATCAAGTCATTGATGCAATAGGTCCTTTACTCAACAAGTTATCGCCACAATGTCATATCCTATTATTACATAATGGTATGGGGCCACATCTCGCGCTCGCACCAATGTTAAATGGCCGCGGCCTAAGCTTAGGCACGACCTCGCAGGGCGTATTACGTCAGTCATGTTGGCAAGTTAAGCAAACCGGCCAAGGCTTAACCCAGTTGGGTCACTTTACCGGCCCGGCGTTACCACAAACGCTGCGAGATAACCTATTACATGCCATCCCAAACAGTGAGTGGGTTGAGGCGATTATCCCCTGTCTTTGGCAAAAACTGGCCGTAAACGCCGCAATCAATCCTCTTACGGCGCTGCATCAATGCCCCAACGGCGCTTTGGCTCAAGCGGAGTTTAGTGACACCATTGCTAGTATCCTAGATGAATTAGTCGACGTTGCCACACATGATGGGATTGAGCTCGACAGGCACTTCTTAGAGGAGCGCGTCTATCGAGTGATTGAACTCACAGCCGCAAACTTCTCATCGATGCACCAAGATGTTGCAAACCACAGACTCACCGAGATAGACCAAATTAATGGCTATATTTGTGACCGCGCCAACGCGCACAGTTTAAGTGCAGCAACTAATGCCAAGATGGTCAGCGCTATTAAACAGCTTTCGGCAATAACGTTACCACGATAACTGCATATTCAATTGATTTTAAATAGATTTAATATAAGCCTGCCGTAGAAAATCATTTTCGATAATACTTAACAGTGTTTAAATGCACCCTAATTGGCTTTTTTACATTTAACGCACCAAGGGCGCGCACCAAGTCAGGGCGTGCTCATCTATTTTTGCACTATTTTGCAGCAAAAATAAGATTTATTTGGGTGCACCACATTATTAACATAATGATAATAAAACGTTTATTGTTGTGGCCTAATTCCTGCTATATCCAACGAACTGATGCCTGATGTTCGTTGGAGAATAAAGTTGAAACTCATCACCGCAATTATTAAACCTTTCAAAATTGATGATGTACGTGAAGCGCTCACTCAACTGGGCGTCCACGGCATGACAGTGACTGAAGTGAGGGGTTTTGGCCGGCAAAAGGGGCACACAGAGCTCTATCGCGGCGCCGAATATGCTGTCGACTTTCTTCCCAAAATGAAGCTTGAAATCGCGATCCACTCAGAGCTTGAAGAAGCTGTAATCGAAGCCATCATCCAAGCCGCTCGCACAGGCAAAGTCGGTGACGGTAAAATTTTTGTCACTCCGCTCGAACAAGTGATCCGCGTTCGCACCTCTGAAGAAGGGAGCGATGCCATATGATCAATCCAAAATCTAAGTGCAGTTATCAAGCGTTACTTATCCTCATCGCGAGTAGCTTTACCGCTCCAGTATTCGCCGATGAGGTGCAGTTAAGTGGTGCCAACACCGCGTGGATTTTAAGTTCATCAGCCTTAGTATTACTGATGACGCTCCCAGGACTGGCATTATTTTACGGTGGACTGGTGCGTAGCAAAAACGTGCTCTCCATTTTAATGCAGTGTTTTTCGATTGCTGCTATTGCCTCAATACTCTGGTTTGTCGTGGGTTACTCCATCGCCTTCGATACAGGCAATGGTTTTATCGGTGGGCTAAATAAAGCATTTTTAGCCAGCATTGGTCGTGAGAGTATGAGCGGTGACATTCCCGAACCTTTGTTTATGCTATTCCAAATGACCTTTGCCATTATCACGCCAGCGCTGATTATCGGCGGCTTTGCTGAGCGAATGAAATTTTCTGCGGTACTCATATTCTCAAGCACTTGGCTGCTGTTAGTCTATGCACCTATCACCCACTGGGTATGGGGTGGCGGCTGGTTAGCTGAGCTTGGGCTCTATGACTTTGCCGGCGGCACAGTCGTACACATTACCGCAGGAGTAGCGGCACTGGTTGCGGCAAAAGTACTTGGCCCACGCAGGGGATTTTTAAACTCAGCGATTATGCCCCACAACTTGACCATGACTGTCACAGGTGCGGGCATGCTGTGGGTGGGCTGGTTTGGCTTTAATGGCGGCAGCGCCTTAGGCGCCAATGGTACAGCGGCAATGGCGATACTCGCGACCCATTTGGCGGCGTCGATGGGTGCCATCACTTGGGCTGGGATTGAATGGTATAAATTTGGTAAAGCCAGCGCACTTGGTATCGTTACAGGTATGGTGGCGGGTTTGGGAACAATCACGCCTGCATCGGGTTATGTTGGCCCAGCAGGAGCCTTAGTGATTGGTTTTCTTGGCGGGGTGGTCTGTTTCTTTTCAACGGTTTACATTAAACAAAAATTGAAGATTGACGACTCTCTCGATGTATTTCCTGTCCATGGTGTAGGCGGCATCCTCGGTACGTTGCTCGCAGGCGTTTTTAGTTCGACTCAACTTGGGATCTTTAGCGGCTATGGTTTTGCCACTGTTAACGACACTATGATTGACCAACTCGGCGTCCAAATGATTGGTATCGCGGCGACCTTTAGTTATACCGCAGTAGTGACTTGGCTCTTGTTTATCGTTATTAGCAAACTCCTTGGAGGACTGCGTGTCAGCAGTGAGCAAGAAGTGAATGGGCTCGATCTTTCTGAACATGAAGAAACGGGTTACAGCCTGTAAGCACATCAACCTCTGCGCAAAACCTATAACCGTCAGGATACCTATCCTGACGGTTGTTGTTAGTTGCGTTTCTTCAGCCAAAGGGCAAGCTCATCTAATTTCATCGGTTTAGCGAATAAATATCCTTGCAGAAAATGCACATCACGACTGATTAAATAATCCGCCTGTTCCTGTGTTTCTACCCCTTCTGCTACAGCGACATAATTCATTTTATGGCAGAGTTCGATAATAGTATCGAGCACATGGGAAGTGACCGAATCTTGGCCTATGGTATCGATAAAGCACTTATCTATTTTAAGGTAGTCCAAGGTAAAGGTTTGCAGCAGCGATAAGGTCGTCTGTCCGGTGCCAAAATCATCAATAGCGACTAAAATGCCAAGCTCACGCAATGCTGTAATTCGCTCGCACATATCCGCCGTTAATAGCTGCCGCTCGGTAATCTCAATCAAAGGTTGAACACCAATTTGAGAAAAAGCATCCTTTAAATAGCGAAATTTAGCTTCAATATCACTTTGAATAAAATGCTCAGGCGCTACGTTAAAGCCAATTCGAAACCCTGGCTGCACGGAAAACAGACTAAAATCGGCTAAAGCGCGTTCAAAAATATAATTAGTTAGCGGCACGATCAGTTGGCTCTGCTCCGCGATGGGAATAAATAGATCTGGCCGCACCAAGCCCATTTGCGGATGTAGCCACCGCACTAATGCCTCAACCCCTTTAGCCTTACCGTCTTCAGTACAAATAATAGGTTGGTATACAAGGAAAAATTCTTTATTTTCGATCCCGCTTCTAATATCGTCGGCCAGTGAATAGCGGTTATTTTTACGCCAAAGATGTAAACCGACTAACCAAGTAAATGCCAAAAAAACGGGGAGCGATAGCCCAAAAGATATCCAGAAGAAGTACCAAAAAAACGCTTGCGAGACCTCAAGTAGGATCACCAATTCCGAATTATCAGCCTTTACGGCAACAACTTTCCCATCACCAAACTGTGGCACAGTCGGCAATGTCGCGCCCTTCAACCCCAATACCACATTCAGCACAGGACGAGGAAACACCTCTGGCTGAATAAAGCTGTCGATAAAATATTGCCCTTCAATAATCACAACCGCTCCACTCGTTTGGTTGGCCTGCGTAGCAATAACAATGATGGCAGGGACACCTAAACGCGCAGGCGTTTCAGGAACAATAAAATAAGTAGGCTCTTTTAGGGTCGGTTCAGGTAAGAGTGTGTTCAGTGGAAAATCAATTTCACCATTTGTGGATGAACAATAAAAACCATAAGCATTAAAAAGCAGTACACCACGATAATAGGGCTTAAACTTCATATACTCATTAAGGTCACTACAATCACCTTGACTAAGAGTGATGGCATACTGGCCAATTGACTCAGACTGGCTTAATAAATCCTCAAGCCGTTTGAGATTAAACTCACCAACTTCATGCACCTTTTTCTCAACCAAATAACTCGTCACCATAAAACTGGATGCGATAGCCAAGACAACAGGAACAGACAACATAATGAATAAATGCTTGCCTGAAAGATCGTACTGAGAGATGAATAAGCGTAAAAGTGACGACAGGCTGTTAATACGATTCTGCATCCGGAATCCTTATCTTGTTGCCGCTATAGCGATTTATCTTGGTTAAACATTGCGTTGCATATGATAAATATAAAACAGCTCAAATACTCATCCCCACATCACGAGTATGGCAGCAACTGCAATGAGTGCTAGACCAAGCATTTCTTTTATTTTTACGCGTTCCTTCAACCAGAATGCGGAAATCAACATCATAAAAAAGATTTCCACTTGGCCTAAGGTTTTCACATAAGGGACAGTTTGTAACGACATCGCACTGAACCAACCAATAGATCCAAAACAACTTGTAGTACTGGTCAGCAAGGTTAACTTAGGCCGTTGTAACAGGCCGATTAATGTTTCTTTATCCTTTAAAACCAAATAACTGGCTAGCACGATTGTTTGCAGGCTAATCACCAACAACAACACCCAAGCCGCACTATGAGGAAAACCGACATCTAACCTCAAACTAGCTTCTCGCACCCAAAGCGAAGTCAGCGCAAAGGCGCTGCCACTGGCAATGCCCAGTATGACGGTACTAAGGGAGAGCTGCCTAAGCCCCTGCTTAGCACTCAGCAAAAATACAGCGATACCGCCCAAGATAACCCCAGCCCAGCCGAGTAAGGATAAATGGGTTCCAAAGAACAATGTTCCTAAGATTGCCGCGACTATTGCCTCACTCTTAGCAAGCCCGGCACCAATAGCAAAGTTTTGCTGCTGGAATAGCTTAACCATCAGGCCGGTCGCAAGGATCTGCATCATGGATGCGCCGATAATAAAGCCGAAAAATTCCGCCGTAAAATGTGGTAAGCCGACATTATTCCAAAGATATAATAGTGCAAGATACAAGGCCGCAATTGGGCCTGCCCAAATAAACCGCGCTAAGGTGACGCCCGCGACCTTAACCTCTTTACTCAGTTGGCTCTGAAAGGCATTGCGCCACGCCTGCATAAACGCAGCGAGCAAGGTAAACAAAATCCACATAAACCTATTTCCACCAAAGCATGTTCTCTTGCTTCGACGCAAAAGATAAGACAAGCATCATACCCCACATGGAAACATTAGACACGACACAAAGACTGATAAATGCCTTTGAGATCATACGCTAGTATGGTCATCGATTAAATAATCGCTATAAAAACGAATAGAAAATATACATAATAATTTGATTATTAATTATGGATGTATAAATTGCATGAAAGAGCCAATAATTGATGCAATAAATGACGCCCATGTATAACCCAACACAGCCATTAAAACCGCGATAGATCCTAATTTAGGATGGAAAGCACTCGCGACAACAGGCGCTGAAGCTGCGCCCTGAAGAATCCCCTGATGATTTACAAATAAATCATCAAATTAGGGTGGAAGCGCATCTTGTTGCATGATCAAATGGTTTCTCCAAAAACTACACTTGGACAACAAGATGCGCGAAGCCAATATCCTACAACATTCTTTACACCAATACTGCCCAGAACTTCACCTAAAACGATTAAACAGCTTGATGCTGGCCTCTAAGGCACTGATTGAATGTAAGACACTGACCTTGACTGAGTTAGGTCGAAATTTACCAACCACGGCCCGAACCAAGCACAACATCAAGCGCATTGATCGTTTGCTCGGCAACACGCATCTGCATCAAGAACGGTTAGCTGTCTACCAATGGCATGCCAGCCTCATCTGTTCTGGTAACCCTATGCCGATTGTGCTCGTCGATTGGTCAGACATCCGAGAGCATAAACGCATCATGGCTCTGCGCGCCTCAATAGCCTTCAATGGCCGCTCTATTACCCTGTATGAGAAGTCCTATCCCCTATCAGAACAATGCTCTAAGGCCTCCCACAACGGTTTTTTAGCGGACTTAGCCAAGATTTTACCTTTGCATGTTACCCCTCTCATCGTGACTGACGCGGGGTTCAAAGTGCCTTGGTACAAAGAGGTTGAGGCGCATGGTTGGTTTTGGCTAAGCCGTATTCGCGGTACAGTTCAATTTGCAGATATTGGCGCTGAAAATTGGCGTGCAGTTCGCAGTACACATGACTTGGCCAACGGTCAAGCGAAGAGCCTGGGTTGTAAGACCTTGACCAAAACTAACCCTATCAATTGCCATCTCACGCTTTATCGTAGCAAACCTAAGGGGCGTACAAATCAGCGTTCAACGAGGACTAATTGCCACCATCCATCGGCAAAAACGTACTCAACATCGGCGAAAGAGCCTTGGGTGTTAGCCAGCAATTTACCACCAGAATCTCGGAGCCCAAAGCAGCTGGTAAACCTGTACGCCAAACGTATGCAAATAGAGGAAACCTTTCGTGACCTCAAAAGCCCGGCATACGGCTTTGGCTTACGCCAAAGTCGTACCAACAGTCCAGAGCGATTCGACATCATCCTACTGATAGCGTTGATGGTTCAATGCCTGTTGTGGCTAGTTGGTTTACACGCACAGCAACAGGGCTGGGATAAGCATTTTCAGGCCAATACCATTGGGCATCGAACGGTACTCTCAACGATTCGCTTGGGATTGGAGGTACTCAGGCGGCCTGATTATCAAATCACGGAGAAAGAATTGCTGGCGGCCTGGGTATTATTCGCCAATCAGTTGCTCAAATATGGCTATGCTATGGCTGATTTATGAGGGGATCCTTCAGAGCTGCGCCCCCAATATTACACTGACTTGCAATAGCAAAATACAATATGGGCAGTTTAAAATATAAACAAAATAATAGTAGAATAATTATATGAGTAAAAAACCAAATCAACCCAATAATAAAATAGTAGAATATGGATTGAAATGAAGCAAACTCAATATTTAATCCAATATTCATAATCATAAAGTACAGCAAAAAAAATGAAACAAACCTGACTTGTTTAACAAACACATGTCTTGCATAGGTCATGGAGAGTAAAATACCTAAAAGTGTTGACAAAATCATAGACCAAAAGAAACTTGACCCTAGGTTATAATGCAATAAATAAGGAAAACAATTATTCACTGTTAGGGATAAAAATTCGGAGACCGAATGACAAAACAAAAAAATAAATAATGAAAAAGAAATGAGTAACATACAGCCAATAAAATGTTTTTTGCCATTTAACCTTGTTATATCATCTTCAATAAAAACAGGTAAATTGTTCAAATCAGCATCCAACATTCTATCAATCGCTTTTTGTTTTTTAGCCAAAAACAACAAAATAGCCATCCATACGCCAGAAAAAACCACATTTATCGTCATCATTACTGCAAAAATGGCCTCGCCAACTTGATGAATTTCTTTGACTACAAGTTGGTTTGCTGTACCACCCAACCAGTTCGCCATTAATGTTGCCATGCCACGCCATGCTGCATCGCCACCTTGCCATAAAAGCTCTTCTGGAAATAATTTAGAGCCAATCCATAAACTAATTGGCCCTCCAATACAAACACCAACAGTTCCGATGAAAAACATCAATAAAATCTTTCCACCGACTGACTTTAATGTAATAAAATCCGTACTCACAATTAGCAAAAATAAACTAAATGGAATTAAGTGCGCTTTAAAATAGTCATCAACACTTGACCTACTTGCATCTACCACATTAAAAAAACTAAATACAGCAGGTAAGGTATAGCAAATGAACATGACAGGAAAAACACTATAAAAGCGTTTAAAAAAAAGACAAGATGAAGAGTTTGAATATAACACAACGACAAGAAGTGAGATTAAAAACATAACGATTCCACATTCTGAAGAAATCATTTATTTCACCCACTTTCTAACTAGCATTATTTAAAAAATTCAAAAAAATATTAGACTGTAATGAAAGCTCATCAGACTCTCGCTGGATTGACCAGTAAGTGCGTTTATAATCCCATCCTTTCAAATCGATCAAACATAACTCCCCCCGCTCTAACTCTTCTTTTATAGCCACATAGGGTAAAACACTCAAACCTATACCCGTTCCAATTGCACGTTTAATCGCCCCAATAGTAGACATACAAATGTCATTTCTGACATACACGTTTAAACTTTTTAACAATTGAACAGCCCTAATATGTGACAGAGAGGACTCATGGTCAAAAACCCACAATTGTTCACTTAAAATATGACTAGAACATGCTTGCTTTGCTACAGGATGTGAGCACCCACTTACAATGCAAAGCTTATCTTGCATCCATTGCTCGCATATTAGATTTCTACTTGCCGGCTTGGCATCAATGAAACCTAAGTCGATTTCTTTTTCTGATACCATTTTTTCAATCACCAGACTATTCTCTATTATGAGTTTAATTTTTACGTCTGGATATTTATCTTTAAATAATGGGATCTTTCTGGATAAAACATAGTTACCAACCGTTTTACTGCTACCGATCACTAAACAACCTTTAACCCCATCCTCAGCAAAATTAAAAAGCTTCTCTAATTCATTTCCCTTACTAAGCATTTCATTAGCATAAGGCAGAATAATTTTTCCATGGGCATTTAGCTCCAAGCCACCACCAGCTCTTTCAAACAGTCGACATCCTAGCGAGTTCTCTAATTCTTTCAGAGCCATACTCACTGCAGGAGTTGACATGTGCATCAGTTTTGCCGCTTTTGAGATCTGCCTCTCGGTACAGATAGCCTTAAAGATCATTAACTGCCTTAACGTAATGCGCATCTACATCCCCAATAAACTCCAGTTGGAACAAGATAAATGAAAGATACATTTTTTAACATGACTGATATCTAATTTTAATAAAGCGGTCTATTAGACCGCTTTATTTGATATGTTCTAAAAAAGGTATCTTGTTGAAAACGAAATCAAAGTATCGTCAAATTCATTATTACCTTTTGAATCTGAGTACTCGCCTTCAAAGTAGCTTACTGCTGCACCAAATGTTAATTCCTTCATCAGATTATAATCGACACCAATTGAATATTGACTCGCATCACTATTATTTAATGTTTTAAGATCTGCACCAGCATTTTTGGTAATTTTCCCCAGACCAGCATCATCTTTAAGGTACTGAAACTTGAAATCATATTTATTAACAGGAATACTCATACTTAATAAATATGAATTGCCTTTAACATTTTCATAAATACTGGATTTAGAATACTGATATATCGCCCCCACTTTTATAGATGAAATAGAAACACCAGCAACAACTCTTGTTGCCTCTAACAAATTTAGTCCATCAGCATAGGCAAGAGAAAGATAACTATTTCCTTTTTTAAATGAAGGATCACCATATACTATACTAACAGCATAATTGTTTTGATTGTCAGCAAGCATTGGATTTTTTTGATTAAAATCATCATCGAAAGCATATGTAATGCCAAGAGACATGCCTGCAACTTTTGCAGTATTGATCGTGACTAAATCACCTAACCGGTCATTACCTGCAATAATCATATTCATATCACTTGATGTAATATTGAATAGATCGACTTTACCTTCTGAAGTTTTGAATACAGTATCATTTCGCCCAAAAACGACACTACCATATTTAACCTTAAAGCCTAAATATGAGTTACGCGGTTTAAAAATATTTGTATCATCATTATCAAAACTTTCAACTCCGGCTTCGAACTTATATATCAAACTAAAATCTTCATGCACATCATAATCACCTTTAATTCCAACGTATGAGGCAAAATTCTCAAGTGAAAAACCATTAACCTTTTCATTACCAGAAATACCATGACTAGAGTTTGATACACCAAGCCACAATCTCCCATAAAAATCTAAGGGCTCAGATAAAGCTTGATTAGAACAAAGTAATAAAGCAACAGGCACAAAACAATTGGTATATTTCATAAATTTCATCCTTTAACATAAAAACGTAATTATGCTAATTCTATGTTAAAGATTCCGTTTGAACTTTAATCACACCTCTAATATAAAAATGATTAATTAAAAATTATTTAAAACAATTTCAATTTTATTTAACCACAACAATTTATTGCGCAACATCACCATTTAGCAATTAATAAAAAAATATCATAAGTGATGATTACCTCAATAAAACTATAATTGGAGAATTATATGAAGTTAACACTTTTAAGTTTTGTCTTGTGCTCCATCTTTTCTACAGCATCTTGGGCTGCAAATGACAAAAATGATCTGGCCTCTTTTCATAAAGAAATGGGAGGATGCAAGAGCTGCCACACTCAACCTGGCAAAGTATCTGACAGTGAAACTTATGAAAATCAGCAATGTAAATCATGTCATGGTGAATACAGTGCTTTGGCTAATCCTAAACTAAAGCTAGATCCTCACGCATCACATTTAGGTGATATTAACTGTACAAGCTGCCATAAAGGTCATGAAAAACCCAAATTATACTGTAATGAGTGCCACTCATTTAAAGGGCTTGAGATGCCTTTTAATAGTGCACAATCTAAAGAACCATGGGATAAAGGTTGGGACAATGATGCAATCAGCAAGGCGATTGCAGCTGGTCCAAAAGAAACGACGGATGTCATTGTTGTCGGAGCGGGAAGCGCAGGGTTTAATGCTGCTATCGCAGCGAAAAAAGCAGGAGCGCAAGTAGTATTACTCGAAAAAGGCCCATTTAGTGGTGGTAACTCTATGCTTGCAGCTGGCGGTTACAATGCAGTAGGAACTGCTCAGCAAAAAGAACATAAAGTGGATGATAAAATTGAATGGTTTGTTGAAGACACAATGAAAGGTGGTCGCTATGCCAATGATCCAAAGTTAGTGCAAATATTAGCTGAGCAATCTGCTGATGGTATTAAATGGTTAGAATCTTTAGGTGCAAACATGGATGACTTAAAACGCTCAGGTGGCGCAAGAGTTGACCGCACCCATAGACCCACAGGAGGTTTAAGCGTTGGTCCACATATCATTGATGTATTGAGAAAAGCTTCAGTAAAAGAAGGGGTCGATACTCGGCTTAATTCTAAAGTTGTCAAACTTGTGATTGATGAAGACCAAAAAATTGTCGGCGTAGTCGTCCATGGAAAACATTCTGGCCACTATATGATTGCTGCTAAATCAGTTGTTCTAGCAACCGGTGGATATGGTTTTAATAAGGAAATGGTCGCATTTTATCGTCCAACGTTTAAAGGGATGACTAGTTCTAATAACATTACTTCCACTGGTGATGGTATTGAGCTTGCCAAAGCAATCGGAGCGAGTATGACCGATATTGATTGGGTACAAGCTCATCCAACTGTGGGAAAAGATAGCCGCATTTTAATCTCCGAAACTGTTCGAGGGGTAGGTGCAATTATGGTTAATAAAGATGGTAATCGTTTTGTCAGTGAATTAACGACTCGCGATAAAGCATCCGATGCCATTCTTAAACAGCCTGAACAATATGCTTGGTTAGTCTTTGATAATGAGCTTTATAAAAAAGCTAAAATGGTTCAGGGATATGACCATTTAGATATGCTTGAAAAAGCAAATACAGTTTCTGAACTTGCTAAAATTACAGGCATGAAAGAAAGCTCATTAGAAAAAACGGTTTCAAACTACAATCGTTATTTTAAACAAGGTAAAGATGAAGAGTTTGCTCGCGAACAAATGCCATTGCCACTAGAAAAGGCGCCTTTTTATGCCGTAAAAGTGGCTCCTGGTATCCACCATACTATGGGTGGTGTCGCCATTGATACCAAAGCTGAAGTGCTCGATATTCAAAGTAAACCATTAGTCGGCTTGTTTGCTGCTGGCGAAGTCACAGGTGGTGTACATGGGTATAATCGCTTAGGTGGCAATGCCGTTGCAGACACTGTGATTTTTGGAAAAATTGCAGGCACTAATGCGGCAAAACATGCGTTAGAAACTAAGTAACTCAAGCTCAGATGTACTAGTTCAGAGAGGCGTGGGAATCGCCTCTCGTCACATCTCATCGCAAGCTTTATTCATCATGATTATTGGCAATCAATTTATTGCCTGACTTCAAAAGCTCCCCAGCTATTTTTGAGAGGTTAATTTAACCTCTCTTTTTTTACTTGCTGGTATCAATTGGCTCGAAGGATTTGACTAAATCATCCATCGCTTTCATCTGCTTCAGATAATTTTCTAACTGGTGCAAAGGTAACGCACATGGACCATCACACTTAGCGTTATCTGGATCTGGGTGAGCTTCGATAAACAGACCTGCTAAGCCTAATGCCATGCCACTACGGGCTAATTCAGTCGCCTGAGCACGACGGCCTCCCGCTGAATCAGCACGGCCACCTGGGCGTTGCAATGCGTGGGTGGCGTCGAAAATCACCGGATAACCCGATTGCTTCATCTCGTCCATACCCAGCATATCTACTACTAGGTTGTTGTAACCGAAGCATGAACCACGTTCACACAGGATAATTTCATCATTACCCGCTTCATTAAACTTAGTGATGATATGGCGCATTTCGTGGGGGGCTAAAAACTGCGGCTTTTTCACGTTGATGATAGCGCCCGTTTTCGCCATCGCGACAACAAGGTCTGTTTGGCGCGCTAAGAAAGCTGGTAATTGAATAATATCAACCACTTCAGCTACAGGCGCACATTGGTAAGGCTCATGCACATCGGTAATGAGTGGCAGATTGAAGGTCTTTTTGATTTCTTCAAAAATCTTTAAGCCTTCTTCCATGCCTGGACCACGGTAAGAGTTGACAGAAGAGCGATTAGCCTTATCGAACGATGCCTTGAAAACATAGGGGATCCCCAGTTTTTGAGTCACTTCGGCATAGGTTTCAGCAATCGACATCGCGAGATCGCGAGACTCAAGCACATTCATGCCACCGAATAGCACAAAAGGTTTATCGTTTGCAATTTCGATTGAACCTAACTTTATGGTTTTATTACTCATCGCAACATCTCTCTCAAATACTAGACTCTGTCCAGCGGAAAACTGAATATTGGCACTAGAGCGACTATACCGCAACTAGCTGTAAAATTTGGCCACAAATCCAAGCCATATACGTTCCTAACACATAACCAAATACGGCTAACAGCACCCCGACGGGAGCTAATGCAGGGTGAAACGCAGCAGCCACAACGGGCGCTGATGCCGCGCCGCCCACGTTAGCCTGACTACCTACCGCCATATAAAATAATGGCGCTTTAATTAGCTTAGCAATCAACAACATAAAGCTAGCGTGCACAATCATCCAAATAATACCCACTAAAAAATATAATGGTGTATCAAGGACTTTGCTTACATCCATATGCAAACCAATGGTCGCCACTAGAATATACAGGAAAGCCGATGCAACCTTAGATGCCCCCGCAGCCTCCAAATGGCGCAAAGGACTAAAAGACATCGCTAAACCTATGGTGGTTACAATCACCACTAACCAGAAGAACTTCGAGGTAAAACTGTAGTCCTCGGTCCAAGGATAATTGGCCTCAAAATACGGGCCGAGGAAATCGGCAGCAATATGGGCTACGCCCGTAATACCAAATCCAACTGCCACGATTAGCATAAGATCACGTAGGCTTGGAATGCGCGCATTTTCAGCGTGATACTGCTCAACTTTGTTCTTTAAAGTTTCAATCGCCGTCGTATCCGCACCAGTTTTAGCATCGATTTCCTTGGCCTTTGACGCCATAAACAACAATACCGCCATCCAAATATTGGCCACAATTACATCAACTGTCACCATCACGGAGAAGATATTGCCACCGACTTCATAAATTTCTTTCATCGCCGCTTGGTTAGCACCGCCGCCAATCCAGCTACCCGCAAGGGTCGTCATACCGCGCCACACCGCATCAGGGCCATCAACACCAATCAGCGATGGCTCGATCAATGACACCAGGAGTAAAGCAATCGGGCCGCCGATGACAATACCGATGGTGCCCGTTAAAAACATGATCACAGCCTTGGGCCCAAGTCCTAAGATGGCTTTTAAATCCACGCTTAAAATCAACAACACCAAACAGGCGGGCAATAAATAGCGAGAAGCAACAGGATAAAGCTGTGATGTATGGCCATCAATCACCCCAAAGGTGTTTAGCAATGAAGGCAAGAAATAGCAGAGTAATAACGCTGGGATGAAACGGTAAAACTTTTGCCAAAATGGATGACTGCTCGTACTGGTATAAAACACAAATCCCAGAATCGTCGCTAAAATCCCCAGCGCTACCGCGTCATTGGTAACTAATGCCGTACTTGCCATGTGTGTTCTCCCTGTTTGGTACAGTTGTTATTGTATTTATGCTAAAAACTGCCGTTTGCAGTTAGTGGGCAAACTTCCCATTCGCCCGGTTAGTTATTGTTTTAGAAAAACAAGAAGAGCCTGTAAGGCTCTCCTTTAAGATTTAATGATAGATTTCAGCGTGTTCACTGAGTTCTTTGAGCTGCATCTTAACGATTTCGATAACAGGATCGTGTGGGCTGTTATCGACAAAATGTTGTAGATCGGCCGCAGCAACATTAATGCATCCAAGTTGCTGCGCAATAAAAGCGCGCTCACGGTTCAAATGCACATCATCGGGATGCCACTGAAGCAACAAGTTACAACACTCCATCGCCGCCTCAAATTGATGGGAAACGATACAACCCGCCTTAAGCTCATGCAGCATGCGCGAAATCAGCTTCTTTACCGACGCCGCCTTTAAGTAACTTGGCTTAAGTTCAGCCGCATTACCCAACTCACCGCGCACTAACACATGCAGCTGGTGTTTCGTCAGCTCTTTACCCGTCAGCGGATCGTGATAACGAACAACGCCACCAACGTTACTGCGAAGCACGGTATTACCCGGTAATAGCAGGGCCTCGAGCTCTAAATCGAGCTGCTTGGCCAGTAGCATCAATACCGTTGCCAGCGTGGTGCTATTACCCTGTTTAGTGATAAGACAAGTGCCTAAGTCCGCCGCTTCGGTGCTGAAGTAATTATCGCGAACACAGAACCCCAAATCTTGATAAAACCAACGAAACAAAGCCGTTAAGCGTTGCTGTTGATCTACCAGATAATGACTTAATACGGCTCCAGCCAATTCAAACCAAGCCCATTTCGCCGCTTCGAGGTTTGAAAAGCCAAGGTGAGCACCTACATCCAATGCCGACTCGGGCAAAGAAATGCCATCTTGCAGAGTGTATTTACCCATTAACCCAATAATACCGCTTGTTTAAAATGCGCCAATTTAGCCGCGTAAACCAACCAACCTATAGCGCCGAGAAAGGCGAAAACTTTGAAAAGTTTGTTTCTGTTGGCTTTTATTGCAATTACACCCAAGGCAATATAAGCAACGACAGCGCCAATCTTTTCGGTCAACCAAGGATCCACAAAGGGATATTGCTTGATCATAAAGCACAAAGTTAAACCAGAAAGTAGCAAGAAAGTGTCAATCACATGGGGAGCGACTTTAAAGACCTTCTTGCCCATCAGTGCTGACTGACGTAAATGCAACACAAAACGAACGACAAAAAACAGCACACTCACGGCAATTAAGGTTAAGTGCAGGTGCTTAACAGCAGGATAAAGACTGTAAAAAGTTTCCATTGTGATACTTATGGCCAGTGACAAAGGCGCTAGTTTACCCTAATCATAACGCCAGACCAATGCCTAACACTCGAGATTCACAGACGGGCCCCGTCGCGCACTTTGCAGGAAACCATGATGAATTTAATGATAATTGACGATGAGTCCACCGAGTTTGCCGACACGGTAAAGCAAAAAATCGTCGAATTTAATCAGCAGCACTGGCAAACGCTGCAACGCCAAAACCTAGGCGTAAAGTTGCAGGATGAGCAAGGCACCTTACTTACGGGCTTAAGCGGCAAGACCTTCGGCAATTGGTTCTTAATCGACTATCTGTGGGTGGATGAAGCATTACGCCAGCAAAACATCGGCTCACGCTTATTACTCGAGGCAGAAAGCAAAGCCAAACAACGCGGCTGCCAATTTGTTCTGCTCGATACCTTAGATTTTCAAGCAAAACCTTTCTATGAGCGCCACGGATATCGTGTGCAGTGGGTACAGCAAGCCTATCCCGAAACCGGCAGTAAATTCTTTATGGTCAAGGTGCTGTAGCTTCTTAAAGATAAAATGTGATTTTAAGACGTCTTGTCATGATCTTATAAAGACTAATAATCTCAACAGATACATAGACAACAACGCCATTGACGGGTAATCAATGGCGTTTTTTGGCACTCAGCTGGATTGGAGCAAATATTAAATTCCAATCAATCCCATCCACTTACCCATAGTGCATCTATCGTTGCTGCCAAAATCCCGCACGGTAGCGACATTTTGGTAACCTAGCTCTGTGAGTTTTGCCCTGAGTTTTACTGCTTGTTCAAAACCATGCTCAAGCAATATATAACCATTGGGCTTTAAATAATCTCGAGCAGTTTTTGCAATGTAGTAAAGATCAGCAAACCCTTCATCGGCGGCGGTGAGCGCACTTTGCGGCTCAAAACGCACATCACCTTGATGTAAATGCTCGTCGGCCTCATCAATATAGGGCGGATTGGAAACAATTAAATCAAAGTCACGGGAAGTGATAGCGCTAAACCAATCGCTTTGTAGTATCTCAACCTGTTCAAGCTTCAGATTAGTGCGATTCGCCTTTGCCAGCGCGACCGCATCTTCCACTTTATCCACCGCGGTAATTTGCCACTCGGCGCGTTCAGAAGCCAAAGCCAGTGCAATCGCGCCGGTTCCCGTTCCCAGATCGAGCACTTTTGCGTGACTTTCAAGGGGTAGGTTGAGGGCGGATTCGACGAGGATCTCAGTATCAGGACGAGGGATCAAGGTCGTGTCATTCACAATAAAGGGCAGTGACCAAAACTCACGCTCGCCAACAATGTGAGCCACAGGTACGCCTTGCTGACGCCGTTGCACCATTTGCTGGAAACGTTTCCACTGTTCTACGCTCAAGGCTTTTTCAGGCCAAGTGTACAGATAAGCACGATTCTTATTGAGGCAATACAATAATAAAACCTCTGCATCCAAATGGGCGGATTCAGAGGTTGAAGCTAGCTGTACATAGGCCCATTGCAGAGCCTCGGCGATACAGGATTGATCAGCCAAAATTACCCCTGCTCATCAGCGAGTGCGGCTAATAAATCTGCCTGATGTTCTTGCATCAGCGGTCCTAAAATCGCATCCAAGTCACCCTCCATCACTTCGTTTAAGCGATATAGGGTTAAGTTAATACGATGTTCACTCACGCGGCCCTGCGGGAAGTTATAGGTACGAATCCGCTCAGAACGGTCACCACTGGCGACCAGACTACGGCGAGTTGACTCTTCAGCGCTGCGGCGTTTTTCATCTTCTACGGCTTGGATACGCGCCGCTAACACGCTCATTGCTTGTGCGCGGTTTTTATGTTGCGAGCGTTGATCCTGACATTCCACCACAATCCCAGTTGGAATATGGGTAATACGAATGGCGGAATCGGTTTTGTTAACGTGCTGACCACCGGCGCCCGATGAGCGGAAAGTATCGACCTTAAGATCGGCAGGATTAATGGAAATCGCTTCTGCTTCAGGCACTTCGTGCATCACCACCACAGTTACGGCAGAGGTGTGAACCCGGCCTTGTGACTCGGTTTCAGGTACACGTTGAACGCGGTGACCACCGGATTCAAATTTAAGTTTACCGTAGGCGCCTTCACCACTGACTTTAACGATGATTTCTTTAAAACCGCCATGCTCGCCTTCGTTCGAGCTCATGATCTCGAGCTGCCAACGGTTGGCTTCAGCATAACGGCTATACATACGGAATAAGTCGCCCGCGAAGATCGCCGCTTCGTCGCCACCCGCACCAGCACGAATTTCGATAAAGGCGTTAGTGTCGTCGTTAGGATCTTTTGGTAGTAACAGAATTTGCAGTTCGGCTTCGAGACGTTCAAGTTCAGCTTTAGCAGCCTTGATTTCTTCCTGCGCCATTTCACGCATTTCAGCGTCATCTTCTTCCAGCATTTCCTTAGCAGACTCGAGATCCGCCTGTGCCTGCTGGTAGGCTTTAAAGCCTGCAACCACTTCTTCTAACTGAGAATATTCTTTGGATAACGCACGAAAACGATCCTGATCGGCAATGACAGACGCATCACCAAGCAAAGCTAAGACTTCTTCGTTGCGCTCAAGCAAGCCTTCCAGCTTGCGGATAACGGATTCCTTCATTTAACTCGCTAACCTTAGTTTTTATCTAATCCGAGCGCTGTTCTTAACTGACCTAATGTATTCAAATCCCCCTGACGGCTCGCCACCGTGAGGGCTTGGGTGGGTGCGTGAATGAGTCTATTGGTCAGGCGATTGGCTAGTTCAATCAATACCTGCTCAGTGTCGCCCCCCTGCGCTAATTTATTCAGGGCGCGTTCCACTAACTCATCCTTTATCGCCATGCTCTGGCTGCGATACTCGCGAATACTATCGACCGACTCTAAAGAACGCACCCACTCCATAAAGAGGTGAGATTGTTCTTCAGTAATTAATTCAGCTTGCTCGGCGGCCTCCTTACGGGAAGCCTTATTCTGCTCAATAATGCTATGCAGGTCGTCCACTGTATACAGAAACGCATCGTCCAAATCGGCGACTTCCGGCTCAATATCCCGGGGAACTGCTATATCAACCAATAACATAGGTTGATGGCGACGCTGCTTTAGCGCTTTTTCTACCATGCCTTTACCAAGGATTGGTAGCGGGCTGGCGGTAGAGGATATCACGATATCGGCTTTAGGGAGAAAATCTGGTATCTGTGCCAGCGTAATTGCCGTGGCATTGAACTCTTCACACATGCTTTGAGCGCGCTCTAAAGTACGGTTTGCCACCACCATAGAGGCAACACCGTTATCCTTAAGATGCTTAGCTACTAGCTCTATCGTTTCACCCGCACCGATTAACAGTACCTTAGTGGTCGACAGCGAAGAGAAGATATGTTTTGCCATGCTCACGGCCGCAAAAGCGACCGATACAGCAGCGGCACCGATTTCGGTTTCGGTACGCACTTTTTTAGCAACAGAGAAAGTATTTTGAAACAAGCGGTCAATAGTTAAGGCGACAGTGCCGGCTTCTTTGGCTTTGACAAAGGCTTGTTTAACTTGACCAAGAATCTGCGGCTCACCCAGGATCAACGAGTCAAGACCCGAAGCAACGCGCATCAAATGCCTCACCGCCTCTTGTCCGTGATAATTGTAGAGGCAGGGCGCGACATCTTTATGCTCTAGGCCATGAAATTCTTCAAGCCATTCAATGATATCGGCCTCATCGCCATTGTTACAATACAACTCAGTGCGATTGCAGGTCGAGACGATAACGGCTTCACCGGAGCGCGTACGACTGGCCAGACTCTTCATGGCATCATGAATTGTGTCTGGAGAGAAGGCGACTTTCTCACGCAGGTCTACCGTGGCTGTTTTATGGTTAATACCGATTGCTACAAGGCTCATCTGACTCTTTTCTAGATTCTTGGCGTCTATCTTAATAAGGGCATTCTACTGAATTGGCCCAACTAAAAACAGAATACGCTTAACAAAACCGAATAAAGGTCTAACTTCTTACCTAAATTTTCTATCAATGATAGACAATTACCGATTAGCACGACTGAAGTTATCCCAAGTGACTGCCAATGGAAATTTTACAAATGGCATTGGTATTCTTTCCAAGCCCTCGTATCATAAGGACTTTGGTATATCAGTTATAGATGAATAATTTGAAGCGCTTCACAAAATCCATTTTCTCTTGTATCGCCTTGAGCGGACTATTGTTTTTAGGCGGCTGTGAAACACTGCCGCCTATGACCGATCTCAGCCCTATTACGGTCGATAATGCAGCCCAAGCTAAAGCGTGGGAGCTACAGGGTAAACTCGCTATCCGCACACCTGAAGATAAGCTCAGTGCCAATCTCTATTGGCGCCACAGCGAGGAGCGCGACGAGCTCACGCTCACGACGATGTTAGGTACTACAGTATTGACTTTGGAGGCGACGCCTCACTCGGCTCACCTACATATTGATGGCAAAGATTTTCGTGATAATAACGCCCAAGCCTTGCTTGAACGCGTCAGCGGCTGGTCCATCCCGATTAATGATTTGCCCCTGTGGATCACAGGACAAACTGGCAGTTTAGATCGTGTTATCGTCGTTGATAGTACAGGTCAAACTAAGCAACTGCAAAATGTGCAAACGCCACCACCTTGGTTAGTCACATTTTTAAGCTGGCAATCCCAAAGTGGCGCTAAGGTGCCTTACCAATTAACGCTCGAACGCGGTGATTTACAGCTCAAGCTTCAGCTCAATCAATGGCAAGCCTTAGGTAAACCCTCAATACTGCTCGGAGAAAAACCTTAGCATGTCCCAAGAGATTTCACGAAATTGGCCAGCTCCCGCCAAACTCAATCTGTTTTTGCATATCAACGGACGCCGCAGTGACGGTTACCATGAGTTGCAAACCCTGTTTCAATTTGTTGACTGTTGCGATCAACTCGACTTTCGAGTCACTGACACACCTGAACTGATTTTGCACTCGGACATGTCAAACGTTGTCGCGGATAGCGATAACTTAATTCTGCGAGCCGCAAAATCACTGCAACAATCTACAGGTTATCGTGGCGGTGCTGAAATCTGGCTCGATAAACGTCTGCCCATGGGCGGCGGTTTAGGCGGTGGCTCCTCGGATGCAGCCACCACACTTGTCGCCTTGAATCAGTTATGGAATACCCAATTGTCTCATGATGAATTAGCGGCAATTGGATTAAAACTCGGTGCCGATATCCCTGTTTTTATTCATGGTTTCGCTGCATTTGCCGAGGGAGTTGGAGAGTGTTTACAGACGGTTAATCCCGCTGAATTATGGTATTTAATCATTGCCCCTGACGCTCATGTTTCTACCGCAGCGGTATTCCAAGATCCGCAGCTGCCGCGTAATACACCTAAGCTTGGCATTGACACTTTACTGAGCCAACCTTGGAGAAATGATTGCCAAGAACTGGTCGTATCTAAATACCCTCAAGTTGCCAAGGCCTTAGGCTGGCTGCTAGAATATGCGCCGTCGAGAATGACCGGAACGGGCGCATGCGTGTTTGGGGAGTTTTCGTCGCAGCAGCAAGCTCTCGCAGCCTTGGCGAAATTACCGTCTGATATGCAAGGATTTGTTGCAAAAGGGATGAATATTTCGCCGCTCATAGTGCGACTCAATCGTCCATAAACTACTTTCTTCTAGAGCAACTTTTTTCACGATCGCCCACGGGTCCGCTCCCGTCCCCGCATCGTCGTTGCTCTAGCCACTAAAATATAAAGCAAACGCCTGAGGTTCATACAGTGCCCGACATCAAGCTCTTTGCTGGGAATGCCACCCCCAGTCTCGCTAAGAAGATAGCCGATCGTCTATTTTGTAAACTCGGAGACGCAGTGGTTGGTCGTTTCAGCGATGGTGAAATCAGTGTCCAAATCAACGAAAATGTACGTGGTGCCGATGTGTTTATCATCCAATCCACCTGCGCGCCGACTAACGATAACCTCATGGAACTGATCGTGATGGTTGATGCGCTACGCCGTGCATCTGCTGGTCGTATCACTGCTGTTATTCCTTACTTTGGTTATGCTCGTCAAGACCGTCGCGTCCGCAGCGCACGTGTACCTATTACGGCAAAAGTGGTTGCTGACTTCCTGTCTAGCGTCGGTGTTGACCGCGTTTTGACCTGTGATTTACACGCTGAGCAGATCCAAGGCTTCTTCGACGTTCCTGTTGATAACGTATTTGGTAGCCCAGTGCTATTAGAAGACATGGTTGCGAAGAAGTTAGATAACCCTGTGGTTGTCTCTCCTGACATCGGTGGCGTGGTTCGTGCTCGCGCAGTGGCAAAACTGTTAGACGATTCTGATTTGGCCATTATCGATAAACGTCGTCCACAGGCAAACGTTGCACAAGTCATGCACATTATCGGCGATGTTCAAGGCCGTGACTGCATTATCGTTGACGATATGATCGACACAGGCGGCACTCTGTGTAAAGCGGCTGAAGCCTTGAAAGAACATGGTGCAAACCGCGTATTTGCTTACGCAACTCACCCAGTGTTCTCTGGCAAAGCGGCTGAAAATATCACCAACTCAGTGATCGATGAAGTGATCGTCACAGATACCGTACCTTTAAGCCCTGAAATGCTGAAAGTGGCGAAAGTGACTCAACTGACGATGTCGGCTGTATTGGCGGAAGCCATTCGCCGTGTAAGCAACGAAGAGTCTATCTCTGCAATGTTCAGCCACTAATCTTACGGCACTTGCATAAAAAAACGCACCTCAAGGTGCGTTTTTTGTTTGCGCGTTTTAGCTTTGGTCTTAGTTTACATTTTAGGATTGAATCGACTTCTGCCTTATCCATCCACAAACGCGCCTCAAAATGCGATAGAAATGCCCCCCAAGGTGCGCCTCATGCATAATCGTCTAGATCTTAAAATGGCTCACAGCACTCACCAAATACTCGGCTCGGGTTCTTAACTCGTCCGATGCCGAAGCATTAGCATCGGCTGCATGGGAAGATTGCTCCGCGATATCGCGGATGACCACAACATTCTTATTCACTTCAGCAGCCACCATACTTTGCTCTTCAATTGCAGCAGCAATCTGCGTACTCATATCCATAATGTTTCGAACGTCATTATTGATAAGCTTTAGTAATTCCCCCGCTGCTGCGGCCTGCTCAGCACTCTCTGCACCTTGTTTTTGGCTCGCATCCATTAATTGCACAATAGAACGGGTTCGGCTTTGCAAGGTTTGAATAATATTAGCAATCTCCTGTGTCGATGTCTGGGTTCGCATCGCTAGACTACGCACCTCATCAGCCACAACAGCAAATCCACGCCCCTGCTCTCCAGCACGCGCCGCTTCAATCGCCGCATTGAGTGCGAGTAAGTTGGTTTGCTCAGCAATGCCGCGGATCACATCAAGCACACTGCCAATGGTTTCGCTATCGCGCTCAAGCTCGTCCACCACTGAAGCACTCGTATTAATTTGCTCAGATAACTGTCTAATTTTAAGAATCGTCTGCTCTACCTCAGTTTGCCCCAACTGAGCGTTATCATGGGTTTTACCCGCTTTGAGTGCCGCAAGCTCGGTCGTTTTAGCGATTTCATCAATGGTGGCGCCCATTTCGGTAATCGCGGTAGCCACCATATCGGTTTCGTTAAGTTGCTGCGCAACACCTTCAGAAGCAAGCATGGCATTCTCTGAGACACTCTTACTTGAGGTGTTGATAGTAGAGACAGAGTCAATAACCTGCTCGATAAGCTGCTGGAAACTGCCCACCATGCTATTGAAATGCTGTGCAATTTCGCCTAACTCATCTTGCGTTGATGCATCGCATCTTAGGGTTAAGTTTTTACTCACTTCGATGCGTGAAATAACCTGTGTAATGCGCGCAACGGGATTAATAATGCTACGGATTATTAAGTAAGTAATTATGCCGAGGATTAATGCAATCATCAGAAAGACAGCGATTCCAATATTCCTGCTGCTCTTTTCTGTATCTTCGATAGATTTGAGAGCAAGTTTATGCAGCTCATCAGCGCTAGATTCTGTTAATTTATTCGCGGCGATTAACTGTGCCATCGTGCCCTGTTTTTCATCTAAACCCAGTTGCTGCTCTTTACTAACGAGGCTTTTAAAGTCTTTTTGATATTGTTCGATCAATGCAACAATTTTATTTTGCGCATCAATATCTAAACTTGATGCCCTTAAGCTGCTATTAAACAAAGCAATATTGGCATCGAAGGTCTCGACATAGCTCATTTCGCGGCGCAACATAAAATCTTTTTCATTGCGTCTAAGCTGCAACATGGCAACTTGCAAAGAAAGTTGATCGTATTCCTTCAGCATGGATTCCACATTATGCACCGCAGTTCTTAAGGTGCCATAGAGACCTGTTTTGGGTGTTAAGCCAATTTCTTGTTGCAGTTGAACAACCTCATTAAAGGCCTGTTGATATTGATTTAAATTGCGGTCAAAACTTTCGAGGGAAGTAATAGGTACATCGTATTTTTTAAAGATTTTTTCAAGCTTAGGAATCATGTCATCAATTGAGGCATGAACTTGTTTATGTTTTTCAACATATTGAATATCTTTACGGCCAAAAAAGTCCTTTTCATTTTTACGCAGTAACAACACATCACGCTCAAGTTCGAGCACGTTTTGCGCCGCGTGGGAGAGTTCCGACTCAACTGAATTTGTATAAAGCTGCAATCCAAACATGGCTATCACGGCCGTTACAGATACGGCAGCACTGAGTAACAATTTCGAGCGGATTAACATAAAAAGCCCCTAATAAATAACATCTCTTAAAAAGATAGTTGGGAGTCACGTCTTTTACAGAAAATATTGTCCTGACATAAAAAGTTCATTTTTCATTTATTGTTTTATCCGCTTCTGAACTTTCTCCATCTTTCGATTCACATTAACAGCCAAGAAAAGTGTCTAACTATGGAAGTATAATCTGTGATTTTACTTTCATAGAGTTATCATTCAGAATACCAACTGGTATAAAACCTGTAAGTTCATAAACTTAACTCTAAATTTTTGCCGCTAATTTTACTATAAAACTCGAACAAGTGATGCTAAATGAACTGATAAAAAATTTATTTTTATCGGATACAAACCTTTTGTGCTTTTCAGAGCGTCCAATCTATAAACATTCACTCAGATGACAGGAAAAGGCTGTGACGGCAGGGAGACTCCCACTCAACAATGCAATGTCAGAATTTGACCTCATCACCTTGGCTAGCCAAGGTAATAGAGCCGCATTTAAGCAGCTGTATTTACACCATCATCCAAGGATATATGCCCTATCACTGCGATTATCTGGCCAAGCCTCGCAGGCAGAAGAAATCACCCAAGAGTGCTTTATTTTGGTGTGGCAGAAATTGCCGCAATTTAGGGGAGAGAGTCAGTTCTCCACTTGGTTACACAGTATTTGTGTAAATCAGGCACTGAGCTTTATCCGTAAGCAAAAGTCGTTTTGGGCACGTTTTATCCCAATGGAGAGTGACGATGAACATTCAAGCGCCGATGAACATTATCAAGGGTTAGACAAGTTGATCCTAAAACTGCCAGAGCGGGCGCGTATCGTGTTTGTACTCTGCGCGATTGAAGGCTATCAACATGAAGAAATTGCACAATTACTTGGTATTGCCGTGGGAACCAGTAAGACCCAGTACCACAGAGCCAAGCAATTACTACAGGAGATGCTGTAATGTCCTTATCTAATAATGCTCGCGAGGCCAAGCTCCAGCAGTTGATTGATGATGCTCCCAAAACACTAACGCCCGAACGGGATCTTTGGCAAGGCATCGAAAAACGTATGGATAAGCCATTAGCGTCGCAACCAGCGAGTCGCCAAGCGCCGCGACTACAAGGTGCGCAATGGGCGATTGCCGCAACTATAGTGCTGGCGGTGTTCTTCGGGTTCTACACTCAAGCTCCGGTAAAAACCTCGCTCCCAGAACAAATCGCCAGCCAAGCTGCGGATGATGAGCAAGTGCTGCAAGCTTTGCTAAGCCAAATAGCCCAGACACATCAAGCCCAGGTGACGAGCCTCGCACAGACCCCAACGGTAGTCGCTTGGCAAACGAGCCGCTTTAGCGCTCCGTTAGAGCAAGGCTTAGCGGAATTACGTCGTGCAGGCGAACAGATTTATCAAGCATTACAGGCTAATCCCACCGACAAACAACTTTGGCAACTCTGGCTTTGGGTGCAACAACGTGAACTCGATTTGCTACAACAAGGCCAAAAACTTCCGATTCAAAACTCAACACAAGGAAATAGCATATGAGCCATTTTACCCTCACGAAAACCAGTCTATTAGTGTCAACACTTTACCTTGGCCTTATGGGCAGCGTGTTCGCCGCTGAAAGTGTGGATAAGCAGTTACCCATTAGCAGCGATACTCTGCTGCAAATCAAAATCCAACGGGGCAGCGTGCAAATTCAAAGCTGGGATAAAAATGAAGTCAGCGTGACCGGCACTTTGGATGAGCTAAGCGAAGGTTTTGTCTTTGAGCAGAAAGGTAACAATCTGAATATCGAAGATAAAATGCCACGCCACTATAACGGCAGTGACAACAATGGCTCAAAGCTCACCATTAAAGTACCTAAAACCGTTAAGCTCAATGCCGATACGATTTCAGCTAATCTACAAATCAGCCAGACTCAAGGCGAGCTTGAACTCAATACCGTTAGTGGCAATATCAGCGCCGATAATTTAGGGGGTAATCCGACGTTACACACTGTCTCAGGCGATATCACCACCAAAGGATTAACAGGTAAAGTGATGTTAGATACAGTTTCTGGCGAGATTAAAGATTCTGAAAGCAAAGGCGAAATAAAATACCGCTTAGTCAGTGGCGATCTCAGCAGCCAAACCTTAGCCGACAAAGTCAACGTCGAGCAGGTTTCAGGCGAAATTAATGGCGACTTTAAAACCGCTAAAGAAGTTAATGTACGTACCGTTAGCGGCGACGCCCAAGTGTCGCTAGCCAAAGCCTTTAATAAAGCCAATCTTGAAAGTGTCAGTGGCGATATGACTTTAAGCTTTGCCGATGTGCCCGATGCCAGCTTCGAGCTCAATGGCGGCCCAGGCGGCAAAATCAAAAACAGCTTGAGCCAAGATGTGCCACAAAGACAAAAATACGTGCCGAATGAATCCTTAAGCTTCCAAACGGGTGCTGGTAGCGCCAGTGTGAAGATGGACACTATTAGCGGTAATCTGATCCTGAAAAAACAATAGCCTTATCAGAAAACACGAATTAGCGATAAAAATAGCAATAAAAATGCCGCTCATCAGGAGCGGCATTTTTTTAGCCAAACGGTGTTAAATCGAAGCGATTTCTTCGCTCGTCAGATAGCGCCATTCGCCTAGGGCAAGTTCGGAATCTAATTCAATTCTACCAATACTTTCACGATGCAAGCCAACCACATGGTTGCCCACCGCGGCAAACATCCGCTTTACTTGATGATACTTACCCTCGGTAATGGTTAAACGCACCAACTGTGGCTCAATGATTTCAAGCACCGCGGGTTTTGTCAGGCCGTCCTCGTTTCTAAGCTCCACTCCAGCGGCAAAGACGCCAATCAGACTCTCATCCACAGGCTCGGCTAACGTCACTAAGTAACGCTTGCCACAGTCTTTTTTGGGCGAAGTGATCCGGTGCGACCACTGGCCATCACTGGTGATAAGCACCAAGCCTGTCGTATCGGCATCTAAACGGCCAGCAATGTGTAATGTTTCAGGCTTTTCGATATCCAGCAAACTCAGTACCGATGGATAGGCTTCATCTATGGTCGAGCAAATCGTATCAACGGGTTTATTGAGCATAAGATAACGCTCACCAACGAGGGAAATAGGCTCGCCGTCGAGGCATACTTGCATCCCCTCAAGCACTTTAAAGCCTGAGTCTTTGACCACAACGCCGTCACAGGTAATCTCACCACGGTGTAAGGCTTTTTTAGCTAGGGAACGTGTAAGTGAGGTACTTTCACAGATAAATTTGTCTAAACGCACTTGATGACTCAACTTCAATAAATGAAAACTGACGTATTATGAGCCCAATCAATAAAAGGACAAAGCCTAAACTAAAACGACATCAGTGCGTCGGCGTAAATAAAATAAGTACCTACTAACTCGGTAATGCTTGCATACGGTATGTTTGCTGCTTTTTAGGTCAATTTAAGTTATGGTAATTTTTAGTTACAACTGCCAGATAATAAATCCATCTTTAAAAGTGTAATCACCTTGTTTCGATTCCCACTAAAGCATTAACATACGTTGCATTGCGCCTGAAGCAATCCCATTTAGAACCCAAATAGCCCCAGATATGGGCACAATAACAAACTCGAAGGAAACGACATGAGAAAAGTACTCATTGGGGGACTGTGTGCCTCACTTATCGCGGGCCTTACTGCCTGTAATGACAAACCAGCACAAGTTAGCGCGCCCGAAACCGCTAAAACCGCCACAGCTGCCGCTGTCACTAAAGCATTGGGTTCTGGTATCGAATTTGAAAACTTTGATAAATCAGTACGTCCACAGGACGATTTCTATAAATATGTTAACGGTACTTGGCTAAAAAAATCTGAAATTCCAGCCGATCGCACTAGCATTGGAGCCTTCTACGATCTGCGTGAAAAATCCCGTGACGATGTCAAAGCGATTATCGAAGAAGTCGCAGCTACGCCAAACCTGGCCGAAGGCACTGACGAGCAAAAAGTGGCCGATCTTTATCGTTCATTTATGGACACTGCCACATTAAACAAACTAGGTGTAACACCACTCAAAGGCGAGTTTGATGCCATCAACGCCTTAAAAGATAAAAACGAACTGGTTAAATACTTCGCCCATAGCCAGATCATGGGCGCAGGCACACCAATGGCGTTCTACATCGATATCGATGCAAAAAACTCTAGCCGTTACGCGACTCACCTGTATCAATACGGCCTAAGCCTGCCAGAAAAAGACTACTACTTTAACGAGTCAGAGCGTTTCGTTAATATTCGTAAAGCTTACTTGGCTCATATCGAAAAAATGTTCACGCTAGCTGGCCTTGCCAATCCAAAAGCCAGTGCAGAATCTATCCTCGCACTTGAAACCGCCATTGCCGCTAAACATTGGGATGTGGTTGAAACCCGCGATAGCACTAAATCCTATAACCTTTATCAAGTTAAAGATCTGCCAAGCTTAGCGCCAGATATCGACTGGACAGGCTACTTAGCGGCATTAGGTGCTGACAAACAAACCGATATTATCGTTAACCAACCAAGCTATATCCAAGGCCTGAACGAAGTCCTCAAAACGACCGAGCTAGCAACTTGGAAAACCTACATGCAATGGCAAGTGCTGACCCACGCGGCGAGCAACTTGAGCGAAGACTTCGACAACGAAAACTTTGCCTTCTTCTCTAAAATCCTTAACGGTCAAGAAGAACAAGAGCCTCGTTGGAAACGCGGTGTTGCCGCAGTTAACGGCGTATTAGGTGAAGTGGTTGGTAAAGTTTACGTGAAGCGTCACTTCGCACCTGAAGCTAAAGAGCGCATGCAAGCACTGGTTGAAAACCTACGCGGAGCCTACGGCGACAGCATCAAAGATCTGACTTGGATGAGCGATACGACTAAACAAGCTGCGGCCGAAAAATTAGCGAAATTCAACCCGAAAATTGGTTATCCAAACAAGTGGGAAGATTACAGCAAGCTGACCATCAAAGCCGATGATTTAATTGGTAACGCGGTACGCGCAAGCGAAGTTGAGCACGCTAAGTCACTGGCTAAGTTAGGTGCACCAATCGATAAAGACGAGTGGCATATGACCCCACAAACGGTTAACGCCTACTACAACCCAACCATGAACGAAATCGTGTTCCCAGCGGCCATTCTGCAACCACCATTCTTCAACATGGAAGCGGATGACGCTGTCAACTACGGTGGTATCGGTGCAGTAATTGGTCACGAAATGGGCCATGGTTTCGATGACCAAGGTGCTAAGTTCGATGGCGATGGTAATATGCGTGACTGGTGGACAGCGAAAGACTTAGAAGAATTCTCTGCCCGTGGTAAAGCCCTGATCGCACAATACGATGGTTACTATGTGTTTGACGATCTGCACGTGAACGGCAGCCTGACCTTAGGTGAAAACATCGGTGACTTATCAGGCGTGACGATTGCTTACCGCGCGTACAAAAAGTCACTCAATGGTAAAGAAGCTCCGGTTATCGACGGCCTGACTGGCGACCAACGTTTCTTCATCGGCTTCACGCAAATTTGGCGTGCAAAAGCCAAAGAAGAAGCTCTGCGTAACCGCGTAGCGACAGATCCACACTCACCAGCGGAATTCCGCGCACTGGGTGCACTGTCTAACATGCCTGAGTTCTACACCACCTATGATGTAAAACCAGGTGATGCTATGTATATCGCGCCAGAGAAACGCGTGAAAATTTGGTAATGCCAAATTAATTCAAGATTGTAGTTAACGCGACATAATCATGAAAGCGCAATGGCGCCGCTCACAATAGCGGTGCCATTTTTTTAGGTGCGAAAAATGTGAACTTAATACCAATCACATTAAATATCTAATCAGTTCAGAGCCTCACAGGCATCTCAATCCAAGGCGCATTGACGCAGAAATGGTTATTCCCTTTTAAGTCAATGTAACACGGGAGTGAGATGCCTGTGAGGCTCCCGCAGGGCGGGGTTGAACGTGCTTTATACTGCGTTTAAGGCTTTCGACAGAGCGCCACTATGCCTTCAAGCCTTCGCCTTGTCTAAAGCCCGTTTAACTCCCGCTGAATGAACAGATATTTAATACGATTGGTATAAACCAAACATGAACAAGTCTTCATCATTGATTCAGCTTTAATTAAGCCACGTCAGCCTATGGTATCCCTGTGATGTGTATCACTCCCATAAGGAAGTAGGCCGTTATGAATAAGTTGTTTCGTACCTTTTTTATCTTTCTACTCTTATTATCGACCCGCACCGGTGTAGCCAATCCTCTAGATATCAATGACAGCAGAGCCGAACGTAGCAGCTATAGCGCAAGGCAAGCTCAAAGCCATGATCTGCAAGGGCTATATGCACTAAATACCCAAACCTTCGACACACCACGCCAATCTTTAAGCTGTTTAGATAAATTGTATTCAAATGCCCCTATTGCCCAAAATGAGCTAGGTAACTTATTGCAACGAGTCACTGCGGATACACAGGCGCAGGTGATTTTGCCCGACGTAAAAAGCTATCAACGCGCCGCCGAGAAAGTCGCCAGTAAATTTAAGGGGGATGCAAGCCAGATCACCGACCTTGCCCGTGCCAGCATCGTCAGTAACAGTATCTCTGAGCTGATGCAAAGCTATTACGCCTTAAGCGAGCAAGCTCAGGTCGTAAAACAGAAAAACCGTTTCGCCGAGCCTAAAGCCTCAGGTTATCGCGACCTTAACTTACTGGTGCGTTTGCCCGAAAGCGGCATGATTGCCGAGGTCCAGTTACACCTTAAGGATATTGCCGACATTAAAAGCGGCCCAGAACACAAGGTTTATGAACAGGTTCAGCAGATTGAAGCGAATGCGATAAAACAGCAACGTGCATTAAGTGAGTTTGAAACGGCACAAATCGCTAAGCTGCGCCAAGAGTCCCATAAGCTGTATCACAAAGCTTGGCTTAACTACAAACGCGTCGATGAAAGACTGCTGCTGACTAACTCAGTTGCTTAATCACCCGTTTGTTTAATCGCTTAACTGTTTAACGCTGTACCACTTCCACTGTTGCGCTGGCTATTTGTGAAAACAGATGCCAGCGCTTTTTTTACGGAGTCACACCAGACTTAGCCCAAAGCGTCACTGCTGCAAATACGCAAACAAAAGCCGAACTATCCCAGCTACAAGCTCACTGCCCTTCCCTCGCATCCAGCCTTGTTTCCCTATATAATCCCGCGCCATAAGGCGACCCTTAAGGACATTCCATGCACGACATTATTGAGCAACTCCAAGAACGCAGTGAAACCGTACCTGTGCCACTCGAGTTACCGACATTCGAGCAGTTAGTGGAGGTTGAGGAACAGATTTTGATCCCGCTGCCACGGGAATTAAAGGAATACCTACTCCATGCCAGTGATGTGATTTATGGTGCGATTGAGCCTGTGACCGCAGCCGATCCCTATTCACACACCTATTTACCCGAAGTCACCTGCTATGCTTGGTCAATCGGCTTGCCGAGGGACTTGATTGCCATCTGCCAATTGGGCGATGACTTTTACTGTATCGATCAGGATGGCCAAGTTCATTTCTGGCAAAACGGTGACTTTACCGATACTTATTGGGAATCCTTCTGGGAATGGGTCGAAGATATTTGGCTTAAAAACAAATACTGATTTTACCGAGATTTTATATTTATCAACTTGAGAACCGCATTATGTCTAAAAATATTGGCTTGAACGCCATCGAAATGAGCTACTTACGCCAATCACTCAGCCTCAGTGCGGCTCAAGTAGGACAACTGACCAACCACAGCGAAGCCGATGTATTAGCCTGGGAAAATGCTGAGACACAGGCCCCTGAACTGGCGCAGAAAAAGCTGTTAGATCTCGACGATATTATCGAGATGCAAGTGCTCAATACCACAGACGGCATCGAAGCCTTATTTAAGAAAGAGCCTAAGCGTCACTTGGCCTTCGTGGTGTATCCAACCCAGGCCGTTTACACCCAATATAATCCGGAATTTTTAAGCTCGCTGCCGTTAACTGAGCTGTACAACACAGCGGCATGGCGCATTAAGAAAGAGTGTAAACTGGTGCTCGAAGTGGATGTTAGCTTAGTCAATCTCGATGTCGAAGCCTACAAGGCATTCCGTGAGCAAAATGGCTTAAGTGAGAGCCGTGAAAGCCGCGCGAAATGGGCGGCGACTCAGCTATAAACGCAAAATAACTTAATCAAAAGGGCAGAAGTGAATCTTCTACCCTTTTGTTTTTAATGCCTAAATCAGATTAAGCCTGCGTCGCAGCAGCGACAGCATCCATTTTGGCCAACGCCGATTTACGCGAAGGACGCGCTGCAATTCTATCGCGATACGCCGCCAATTTAGGCGGGATCTGCTGCTCAAATAAAGTGCCCCACATCAATGTATGTGCCAGCAGAATATCGGCAACCGATAAGGTGTCACCGAGTAAAAAGTCACTATCGGGCAGCATAGCTTCAGCCAAGGCCGCCGCCTTATCAAACTCCCACACAGCGCAAGGCATGATAGAAGGATGACGCTGCGCTTCCGGCAGGGCGAATTTATGCTTGCCTAGGGTCCATAGAGGCTGCTCGAGTTCGGTAATAATAAAGCTCACCCATTGATGATGCAGACCCGATGCCGCACTGCCCGCTTCAGGTAACAACTTGCCAAATTTCTCCGCCAGATACAGGCAAATAGCCGCAGACTCAGACAACACAAGATTATCATCGGTTAACACAGGCACTTTGCCACAGGGATTGAGCGTTAAGAAAGCGGCGCTTCGGTGCTCGCCCTTATTCATATCCACAAACGAAAAGGCCCACTCGGCGCCTAACTCTTCTAGCACCCAGGCGACTCGTAATGCACGGCTGCGGGGCATGCCATATAAGGTGATCATATTAACGTCCTTTTAGTGATGACTGATTAACGAGAACGAAGATACACTCTGTCGCGGCAGAGTAAAATACAAAAACGGCGCCGAAGCGCCGTTTCAAATGACTCGGCCAATGACTCATTAGAAGTTCATTGTCAGTTTGGTATAGATATAACGTCCCATAGGGTTGTGTACAGAAATCACATAACCATAGAGGTCGGTATCACCGTCACCAATCGCAAACGGTGGCTCTTCATCGAACACATTGTTCACGCCTAATGTCAGCTTAAACATCTCGTTGAAACGGTAACTACCTGACATATCAACTAATAACTGTGCATCAACCATACGAGACTTGTTGGTTTCGAAGTCTAACACGCCATCAAAGTCGATATCTGGAGTATCTTCGAATTCACCGATATAACTCAGGTTTACGTTGGCCGCGAAGTTATCCATGGTCCAGTTCGTGGTGAGTAACCAGCGATGTTGTGGGAACTTGTACTCGCCAGTGTAATCGAGACCGTCTTTTTCGAAGTTATGTAAGTAGCTGTACTCTAGACCAAACTTCAAATCACCAAAGTTATCTAACTCAAGACCATAGTGGGTTGACAGGTCAACACCCTGCACATCCTGCGAGCTTAAATTGATAAAGCTTGAGTGAATAATGCTGATAGGACCTAAGGTTTGACCCACTTGCGGTGCTAAACGCTCACACACAGTACTGTTTTGATCATTACAGTTTGCGGTGTAAATATCACCCAATGGCTGCTTATCGATCTTGTTATCTTGAGTAATGCTGTAAACATCGAATCCGATATCAAACTTCTGGCTTGGTGCCCAAATCATCCCCAAGTTCCATGTTTCTGACTCTTCGGCATCCAACTCAGAGTTACCTTGGAATTCAGTGTTGTAGTCGAGCGCTTCACAATCCACACCATCGGCGGCGCAGCGATAAGTATCGATAAAGAAGCTACTTTCGCGAGATGGGCCTAAACCGATTTGTGCTAATGAAGGTGCACGGAAACCCGTTGACCAAGAACCACGGCTCGTCAGCTCATCGGTAATCCCCCATTGGAACGCCACTTTAGGGTTAGTGGTTGAACCAAAATCGCTGTAGTGGTCATAACGACCCGCAAGTTGCAGCTCAAAGTTATCCGTCACTGGAATAGAGAACTCCACATAACCCGCGTATTGGTCACGAGAGGCCGCCGCAGAAACCGCTTCGGTACCGAAAATCAGCCCACGTTGGAATTGTTCATCCGGCACGTCGCTCACGCTTTCTTCACGGTATTCTACACCCGCTGCCATCATAGTATCGCGGTCCGCCAGCGTGAACGCTTGACCCGAAATGTTCGCCGCATATGAAGTCATGCTCGACAAACCTTGGCGGACAAGGCTAGTCGTGATGGCATCGATCACATCCTGCGAGTTCATCGTGCCACCAAAAGGATTGTAGCGGCCAGCATCGATCTCAGCTTGTAGATAATCGGTTCTGACCCAACCTTGGCTACGATCGCCAGTTTGCATCGATTCACTGCGGCCGCGTTGTACCGAGGCTTCCCAATCCCAAGTTTTGATAGTGCCACGTAACCCAGCAACTAAACGCAGGGTATCAGACTCAATATCCCAACGGCGTGCGCCCGCATCCACAGTACGGAAACGACCGATTTCAATATCTTTGCCCCAAGGATTATTAGGGTGGGTACCCGGTACAGTTAAGGCCGCATCTTCATCCAGAGGTGTGGGCGCACCACCCGCAATAGAGGAGTTATGTTGCGCCGCTAACTCGAGGAAAGCAGTTAAATCGTCATTGAAATGGTAATCGAATTGACCAATAGCCCCGATACGTTCAGCTTCAGGGATCACTAGGTTGTAAGGGCCGTAGTCGAATAGACAACTGCCGCTGGCTGTTGCGCGATCGGGCGGACAGGATGGGTCGATAGTCTTCACGCCATCAACATAAAAATAACCGGGGAAACCACGGGAAGAACGAAAATCCTCACCACCATAAGGACTTTGATCCGCAGTGCCAAAACGGCCTAAATCGGTCGCTGACAGCGTTTCGTTTTTAAAGTAATCAAGGATAATAGATGCACTGCCCTTTTCGGATTTGGTTCCCCAGACAACACTCGCAGTGGTTTCATCGTAACCCGTACCAGGGGTGTCGCCGTAACCTAAGTTAACCTCAATACCTTCGATATCTTTTTTCAAGACAATGTTGACTACGCCCGCAATCGCATCGGAACCGTAAATCGCCGACGCACCATCTTTCAGAATATCTATTCGCTCAATCGCTGAAACCGGAATGTTGTTAATGTCGACGAAGGAGTTAGTGATACCTTCAGCAAAAGCACTTGCCGCGACACGACGACCGTTGATCAATACCAGAGTGGCGTCAGGGCCTAAGCCACGTAAACTGATCGAGGCTCCGCCGTTTGCGGTCGAGTCTTGGCTGTTACCACGCGTAGAGAAAGCACCTGCACCGTTCGCAGGCATCCGCTCGAGTAACTGCTGCAGGTTGTCAAACCCCATGTTAGCAATATCTTCTTTGCCGATGGATTGTATCGGCGACGGTCCCTCAATATCGGTACGCTTAATACGAGAACCCGTCACTTCAATACGTTCAACTTTATCAGCACCATTTTCAGCTGCATAGCTAACATTCGGGGCAAACGCCATTGCGATCGCGATAGCACAAGCATTGGGTAGAATCTGAGGTCTTTTCATTTGCATTCCCTAACTTTAGTATTGTTGGAATTAATTTACTTTAATTCAACTTTTTATTAACAATATTCAAGGTAATGTGTTGTGAAACAAAGTCAATGGCCCACTGAAAAAAGTTAAACTTTTGTTACTAATAAAAACCATGTATTTTTCAGCACAAACATCTCAAGATAGTTAACAACTCACTGCATAAAATAGGGACGAAAATGCAAGAACAAACGATTCATGAAGCCGAATTTGAAGCCAACTTAGGCATGTATTGGTTACTCGCTGGGGCCGCTTACTTCACCCTAAGCATTGTAGGTATACCTTTGTTATTGCTTTGGTTTCCTATTGGCTTATGGGGGACGCGTCGCTATATCAACAATATGAGCGCGCGTCTCACCAGCAAAAAACTTATTGTGCGTAGAGGCATATTAACCCGCACCGAAAATACCGTTCCCTTAGATAAAATCACCGATATTGCCTTAATCCAAGGTCCCATAATGCGCCTAATGGGATTACATAAACTCACAGTCGAAACTGCTGGACAATCGGGAACGGGTGCCTTAATCAGTCTAGTGGGCATAGTCGATGCCCCTAGTTTTAGAGCACAGATTTTGGAGCAGAAGGAGCGCTTGAGTGACAAGCATCCGCAATCTGAAGTATTACCCGCTACAAACGATAATGCGCTACTCGGCCAGCTTGTCGAAATAACCGCCAGTTTAAAACGTATCGAAGGCTTACTCGCATCCAAACACGATGCTTAACAGTTAATTCGATCCAAATTTAGAATGTATGCATTAATATCAAACAGATAAATTTTCACCGATAAGGAAGTACGCACCACGCCATGGACAACTCTGAAGTTAAACCACTCTCCATCAATTGGACTGCACAGCTCGCCCTTGGCATACAAGCAATGGGGCCCGGTGTGTTAATGGCCGCCGCCGCGATAGGGGCTTCACATTTAGTATCATCCACTCGCGCCGGCGCAGAATTTGGTTGGCAATTGGCTTGGGTCATTCTTGGCGTAAATTTGCTGAAATACCCCTTCTTTGCCGCGGGTGCGCGCTACACCGCCGCTACGGGCGAAAGTTTACTGCATGGATATCTTAAGCAAGGTCGGGGTTATCTATGGCTATTCACAGGCCTCAATGTGATAGCCTCTATCGCCAGTACCGCGGGAGTTTGCATGTTAACTGCCGCCATGCTCACCCAGTTTATCCCCTTACCTATTGATGTGTTGGCGCTGTTGGTGCTAATAAGCTCACTGTTGTTATTGATTTTAGGTCACTATTCATTGTTGGACAGGCTAACTAAGATCATCATGTTTGCCCTGACACTCACCACATTAATCGCCGTCACCTTGGCATTAGATCATGTAAAACCGCTAGCAAGCCAGTTTATATCCCCCTCTCCTTGGCAGTGGGCCCATGTAGGATTTTTAGTCGCCATGATGGGCTGGATGCCTGCACCGATTGAAGTCAGCGCATGGAATTCATTGTGGTTGCTGGAAAAACAAAAGACTTCACTGGTAACACCATCCCAAGCTCTGCTCGATTTTAACTTAGGCTATATCGTCACCGCCCTGCTGGCAGTGGTCTTTCTAGCCTTGGGCGCCCTGGTAATGCATGGCAGCGGCGAACATTTTTCTGAATCCGGTGCCCAATTTGCAAATCAGTTAATCAACTTATATAGCCAAGTCATGGGCGGTGAAAGCCGCTATTTGATTGGCATAGTGGCGTTTTTATGTATTTTCAGCACCACTGTCACCGTCATCGATGGCTATAGCCGCACCTTGAACATGGGCTGGCAACTACTCGCTCGCGCAACAGTCACCGAAGTCCAGTCGGATAAACGCCTGACAGGCATCATGCTCAGTGTCAGTGCGTTAGGATTATTATTAATCCTGTTTTTTAAGGGCGCACTGCTGCCATTACTGGAGTTTGTGATGATCTTGGCCTTTATGACCACAGTGGTCTTTGCATGGTTAAATTATCGCTTAATGACCAGCAGCCAACTCCCAGAAGCTGACCGCTACGGCACAAAAATGAAATGCCTCTCTTGGATAGGCTTAAGTTATTTACTTATTTTTGCCGTACTTTTTATTTACTGGTACTGGGTAAAGGCCTAGCAGGTGTTCAACGCTAGCGTGATATTAATGATTAACACCACAAATGCTGCTGAATCCTGCATCTTCAGGTTGTTTGGGTATATACTATCTGCTCTTAAACCAGACTGCGCAGCCGCGCCTAGAGATGACCATGATAAACAATGATATTTTGCGCCGTTTGCGCTTCGTATTCGATTTTAGCAACGCCAAAATGATTAAGATTTTTGCCAAAGTGGGTAGAGAAGTCTCCACCGAAGAGATGATTAACTTACTGCGCAAAGAAGAGGAAGAAGGCTATAAGGCCTGTAACGACACCACCCTATGTCAGTTTTTAGATGGTCTAATCATCGAAAAGCGTGGTCTACGTGAAGGTGCTGAAATTCCTAAACCGGTATCAAAATTAAACAATAACTTAATCTTCAAAAAATTACGTGTTGCCCTCGAAATGCGTGAGGAAGATATTGTGGCCACCCTAGCGCTCGCCGAAGTGCAAATGTCTAAATCTGAATTAAGTGCCCTGTTCCGCAACCCGGACCATAAAAACTTCAAAGCCTGTGGCGATCAGATCCTGCGCAACTTTATCCGTGGCTTATCGCTAAAATACCGCGGAGTCTAATGTTTCTTCCGCTTAAAATAACAAACGCAGCCTTGGCTGCGTTTTTGTTTTTATCTCGCCGTTAAACAAGCTTTCGCTTGGCAGATGTATTTACAATCAATTAACAGAACTCTGTTTTAAACAGTAAGAATTGCCTGTGCTGCAAAAAAAGCCACAAATAGCGCACGACACAGGCAACAAAGATCACATTTCGTGATAACCTTACGTGACCTATAGCACGTCTCAAGCACGTACCGAACCACTTAAACAATAACTCAAAGGTTACCCATGGACGATAATAAACGCCCCCTCTATCTTCCGTTTGCAGGACCTGCCATTCTTGAAGCGCCATTGATTAACAAGGGCAGTGCATTTTCTGAAGAAGAGCGTATTTTCTTTAACCTCGAAGGCTTAGTACCCTATGCCATTGAAACTATTGAAGAACAAGCATCGCGCGCCTACGATCAGTTCAGAAGTTTCAATAACGATCTCGATAAGCACATTTATCTGCGCAACATTCAAGACACCAACGAAACCCTGTTTTATCGTTTAGTGCAAAATCATATCAGCGAAATGATGCCAATTATCTACACCCCAACGGTAGGTTTGGCCTGTGAGCGCTTCTCGAAAAACTATCGCCGTAACCGTGGTCTGTTCATCTCCTACCCAAACAAAGACAGAATTGACGACATCCTCAATAACTCAACTCGCCAAAAAGTAAAAATCATCGTTGTGACCGACGGTGAGCGCATCTTAGGCTTAGGCGACCAAGGTATTGGTGGCATGGGGATCCCGATTGGTAAATTGTCACTGTACACCAGCTGTGGTGGGATCAGCCCCGCATACACACTACCCATTACCTTAGACGTAGGTACCGATAATCCACAGTTGCTGGAAGATCCTATGTACATGGGTTGGCGCCATCCACGTATTGGCGGCGAAGAGTATGCCGAGTTTATCGAAGCCTTTATGCAAGCCGTGCATGTACGTTGGCCAGATACACTGATCCAATTCGAAGATTTTGCCCAAAAGAATGCGATGCCAATCCTTGAGCGTTATAAGGATCGCTACTGCTGTTTTAACGATGACATTCAAGGCACCGCCGCTGTGACTGTGGGTTCATTACTCGCCGCCTGTAAAGCCGCGGGCACTGAACTTAACAAACAACGAGTTGCCTTCTTAGGTGCGGGTAGCGCGGGCTGCGGTATTGCCGAAGCCATCGTTGCGCAGATGGTGTCAGAAGGTATCAGCGACGAGCAAGCCCGCAGCCAAGTCTGCATGGTTGACCGTTGGGGCCTGCTGCTAGACAACATGCCGAACCTGTTGCCATTCCAACAAAAATTGGCTCAAAAATGTGCCGATATCAGCAACTGGAATAACTTCAGCGATAATATTTCACTGCTCGATGTGGTCAATAACGCTAAGCCAACGGTACTGATTGGCGTATCGGGCGCACCGGGTCTATTTACCGAAGAAATTGTTCGTGCAATGCATAGCCACTGCGAACGTCCAATTATCTTCCCACTGTCGAACCCCACCAGCCGTGTTGAAGCGACGCCAAAAGACATTCTGCACTGGACGTCTGGCCAAGCCTTAGTGGCAACGGGTAGCCCGTTCGAACCTGTGGTTGTTGATGGCGAGACCTATGAAATCGCGCAATGTAACAACAGCTTTATCTTCCCAGGCATTGGTTTAGGTGTACTCGCCTCGGGTGCCCGCCATGTCTCCGATGCGATGTTAATGGCATCGAGCCGCGCGCTCGCCGAATGCTCACCGTTAGCCATTAATGGCTCAGGGCCACTACTGCCAAAACTGGAAGATATTCACTCAGTGAGTAAGCATATTGCGTTTGCCGTCGGTAAAGTAGCGATTGAACAAGGACTATCCTTGCCTGCGAGTGATGAGCTGCTGATGCAATCTATCGAAGATAATTTCTGGAAGCCAGAGTACCGCCGTTATAAGCGTACTTCTTTCTAATTTCAGACATTATTCCAATAAAAAGCCCGTCAATCGACGGGCTTTTTATTGGGTAAAACTCACAGCTTAAGGCGCCATCACCTGTTTAAAGCTATTGAGCATAGAGCGATCGGTGCGGGCCTTTTTCAACTTACGCAGGCTTTCTTTGAGCGACTCATCGGCCAAACGGGTAAATATCCCGTTGTATTCCTTCTCGTTAATCGCTTCGTCCGTATCCGCCTGCTCAGAAATCTCCTGTGCAACACGGCTGAGTTGCAACCAAGCATTAGCGATATAAAAACCATGGAATTCAGCCTGTGGCATTAAATTACGCGCACTGGCGGGTAACGCATCCCACGCTTGGCTAAATTTAGTTTCTCTGTCTTCTAACAGCTCGGCACATAAACCTTGATAGGCCGCTAATAGGCTCTCGGGCAATTTCGCCATAGGTAACACTTTATTGGCAACATTGTAAGAAATGCGCTCGGCAGTTTCGCGATACTCAACTGATACTTCAGCCATAATGACTCTCTTTTATAAACAACTTAAAATTGACCGCTAATATATAAACCATAAACCCCATTATGGGCTAACGGTGTCACTGTGATCCCTTTATAGGGCTCAGTAAAATACCAACCCGCCAGTGCACCAATCGCAGCGCCGGCGAGGACATCTTCTAAATAGTGCTTATCGCTCTCGACTCGGGTATAACCCACATAAGTCGCAGCAAGATACGCCGGCAGACCATATTGCCAGCCATAACGCTGCTGAATAAACGTGGCTGCCATAAAACTATCCGAGGTGTGTCCGGATGGGAAAGAATCATCACTACTGCCATCGGGTCTATCCTTATTGACACCCAGCTTAAGCCCTTCGACTATGACTCGGCTCGAGACTGCTGCTTTAAGTAATTGCCATGAGCCTTCATTACCCTCTTCATAGAATAGGGTCGCGCCCAAAGCCGTCGCCGGCAGGAGTAAATGAACCACATCGCCCGAGGTCTCGATATCATCCGAGTTTGCCCAACTCGCTCCCGTGAACAGTAACAGTGCGGCACAGAGTAATTTTTTCAAGAGTTTTCCTTATTGGGTGAGATCCAAGGCGACGTTTATACCTTGATAGCGGAATGAATGCAAAAATTGCCAATACACAATGTAAACAATTAGTGAAAAACTTATGTTAGGATAATAGTTAGCTATCTGTTTCAAAGTGAACAGGAAATCTATCTCTTGCGATATTGCCGACGATTCTTTGCCATAGCACTACTCCTCTTCACTGGGCAAGCATACCTAGCTTTAGCTGAAGAGCCGCCACAGGTCGAACAAATATTCAAATTATTTGATAGCGGCGAGACAATGTCCCGTGAAGCCATCGAGAAAAATATTGCTTTACTAGAGCAGTACATCTCAAGTGATGATATAGAACGTATTGAAAAACTGAACCAAATCAAGTGCTGGAGCCAACCTTCAGATGATGAAGGCCAAATAACTAACGCGCTTAATTATGCCGAGCAAATGCTCTCACATATTCCATCTACCGCTTCGGCCCATTTTATTACCGATATAACCCTTTGCCATGCTTGGTTTTTACAGCTAAGTGGTGATATTAGCGGAGCTATGGAAGGTTATAATAAAGGCGTGAAAAGCGCATACGCGCATGAAGATATAAAACTCATTGCCGATGCCCGCAGTCTTCGTGGAGCACTACACTCCTATATTGGTGACTTTTCAGAGGCATTAGACGATCTTGTCACCGCCCAAGGGCTTTATGAATCATTAAATCTCACAGGCTGGGCCAATATAAACTTGACCGATATTGCCACCAGCTTTAGACGCTATGGCGACCCTGAAAGCGCAATAAAATACTATCAAAAACTCAAAGAGTTATATTTAAAAAATGGCAATATGGATCAAGTTGCTGGTGTAACTTCAGATATTGGACTCGCCCTAGATGAAATAGGGGAGCATGAGCAAGCAATAGAGAACTTTCGCTTTAGTTACCAATATTTTAAAGATCACAAGTACAAGCTTGTGGCTGCAATAAATGCAACGAATATTGCCTACAGTCTTATTCAATTAAACCGGTTACAGGAAGCGGAAAACTATTTAAAGGAGGCTGCACTCGACATTACAGAGAAAGAGCCCGGAGCTTATAGTTTTATGAAGCTGTTTATGGCAAAAATCCTTTTTCAACAAGCTCTTTACCCAGAGGCGCTAACTGAACTAGCCTCAGCCGAAAATGCTTTTCGGACCATGCATAATGACCGTGGTCTTGTTCAACTGTTACAACTCAAGAGTGATATCTATGCTGCGATGGGGGACTTACAGCAAGCCTACTATACTCTGCAGCAATTTGTTGATCTAACGAAGAAAGTTGATAACAACTCCACGGCTCACCAGACAACGGAATTAAAAGTAAAATTTGATACCAGTAGGATCGAATCTGAAAACAAGCGATTGATTGATAACCAAAAATTAAAAGAGCAAGAATTAGCCTTGCTCGAAAAAAATAAGTCACTACAGCTTATCATTCTGCTGTTGACGGGCTGTATTTTGGGCATAGTGTCGCTATTTGCCTATAAGCAAGTGCACAGAAACCGCCAACTACAAACCATCGCCTTAACCGATTATCTCACCCAATTGCCTAATCGCAGGCATATATATGCCCAAGCAGAACAGTATTTTCAGCAAGCGATTAAACAGCAAATGCCTTTTTCGATCATCATCTTCGATGCCGATCATTTTAAAAAAATCAACGATAACTTCGGCCACGAAATTGGCGACCAAGCACTTTTAACCATAGCCCAGGCCTGCAAAGAATTTGCCGCGGACCGCAATCAAGTCGGCAGGATCGGCGGTGAGGAGTTTTTGATCTTATTACCCAATACCAGCGCTGAACGCGTTTGGGAGCTGGCCCATGAATTACAAAGCTTAATCAGCCGTTACGGCACCATTAATTTACCGGAAGAGTTAAAACTGACCGTCAGTGCAGGAGTTGCCACCTTATGTCCAGAGACAAAGCCTCAAGATGAAAGCTTTGCCCGTTTACTGAAACGGGCAGATAGCGCGCTGTACGAAGCCAAAAATGCCGGAAGAAACTGTGTTAAAGCTGCAGAACTTACCTGCTAGCTGAATTATTTTTACGCCAAAAAATCTGATTGTCGAGGGGGGGCTGCAGTGCGCCAAACCATTTTTGATAGACCTTTGCAAACTCCCCTGACTCTTTTAGCTTTTCTAACTCAACTTGCCAACGCTGCACAGTCTCGGCAGGTGTCCCCTTCGAGAAAGCAAGATAAAGATGGATTTCAGCGATAATATAAACAGGTTTAATAGCCGACTCCTTCGCCCCAACATCTTCAAGTATATGCTTTACCGCCAGATCAGCCTGACACCAGAATCGTATCCGCGAAAACAACAGCTGTTTAGCCGATTGCTGTGGAAAACTTGCCACTAAGAGGGCATTAACTCCCTGCTGTTGCAACAGTTGTGCCCCCACAGACTCTCGATACACACCAACGATTCCCGCCGTATTCACATCTAACAAGTGATTGATGCTGATAGGATCGTCCGCTCTGGTGTAAAGAGTAATGTTGCTAGTCGCGATGGGGCCAATAAAATCAAAATTGGCTTCCCGCTCATCGCTAATAGATGTCGCAAACAGCAGCACATTTGCCGTTGTACTCGCGATCGAATACGCCCGCGCCCAAGGCAATACTTCAATTTTTTCTTGCTGTCCAAGGCGAGCTTGCAGCATATTCACCAGTTCCACCCCAAAACCAGTGGGTACACCATCTTGCTCAAAACTCATAGGCGGCCAAGCTTCTGTGACTAAACGCACTGGAGCGGCTACCGCAAAGCTTAGCCCTGAATAACCTAAGCTCACACCTAATAACAATCGATAGCAGTACTTGGAAATGGCGGATAACATAGGCAAGGCCGAAGGGGAGGTTAATCTTAATCATAGATCTAATTTACGCACAGAAGAAAGTAACAATTGCTGTTTGGCTTAAATCCCCGAAACACTAAACTCGTCCGTAGCGGCTTAAAACTGCTATCATAGAGCCATCTTATTAAGTTCAACGCAGCTTCCATGTCAACCACAGCAACCTCTCCCGCCAATATTCCCGACGCAGCAACACTTAGTCGTCTTGCCATGCAAATCAAGAACTGGGGAAAGGCGCTCGGTTTTGCCCAAATAGGGATTTGTGACACCGATTTAACCGCGGAAGAAGCTAAGTTGGAAGCGTGGTTAGATAAAGGATATCACGGAGAAATGGCCTACATGGCTACCCATGGCATGATGCGCGCTCGCCCCCATGAATTGCATCCAGGCACAGTTCGAGTGATTTCAGCACGGATGGATTATTTGCCACCGGAGGCGGGCTTTGCCACTAACTTAGCTTCACCGAATATGGGCTATATCTCGCGTTATGCGGGCGGCAGGGATTACCACAAACTCATCCGTGCCCGCTTAAAAAAGCTGGGCGATCAAATCAGTAGCGAGCTTGTCGCCTTGGGGTTTGATGCCGCCGACTTTAGGCCCTTTGTCGATTCTGCCCCTGTGCTGGAACGTCCACTCGCCGAAAAAGCTGGCATAGGTTGGACAGGTAAGCACTCACTTATCCTTAATCACGATGCCGGTAGCTGGTTCTTCCTCGGAGAATTGCTGATCAACCTGCCCTTACCCGTAGACATTCCGATTCAAGAAGACTGCCACACCTGCGTGGCCTGCATCACCTCCTGCCCGACAGGCGCCATTGTTGAGCCTTATACCGTGGATGCTCGGCGCTGTATTTCTTATCTAACAATCGAATTGCAGGGTGCCATTCCAGAAGAGTTTCGCCCTTTGATGGGCAATCGCATTTACGGTTGTGATGATTGTCAGTTGGTGTGCCCGGTCAATCGCGAAGCACCACTGACCCTGGAGAGTGATTTCCATATTCGGCCTAAGCTCAAGCAGCCAGAACTGCTTACCTTATTCGCTTGGAGCGAAGCCGAGTTTCTCAAACAGACCGAAGGCAGCGCTATTCGCCGTATTGGTCATCAGCGCTGGCTACGCAATATCGCCGTAGCACTCGGCAATGCGCCGAGTTCGCCACAAATCATTGCCGCCCTCGAGCAACGTAAAGCCCAAGCGGATATCGATGATATGGTGAAAGAACATATCGATTGGGCCCTAGCGCGGCAACATGCGGGCGGCTCACAAGCCAATAACCGAAAAACCGAACGACTGGTTCGGGTCATTCAAAAAGGCCTGCCACGGGATGCCTAGCATCCTTGCTGCATGCTTTAATTCATACTGGCAACAATCACTTGCGTGGCATCAAAACAGGCAAAGCATGGCTCGCCTACTTTGAGCGTTTGAATATCGGCCAATGGCATCACCGAATAGATAATCTCTTTACCGCCAATTTCTATGGCTAGTTCAGCCTTATCGGCAAGTTCAGTCACACTCAGTAAGTGCCCACTGACGCAGTTTTGCCCAATGCTCTGGCAGGCATAACGACTGGCCGTCACTGCGGGTGCCTTAAACAACAATAAAATCGATTGGTCCAAGGCTAACTGCAGACGCTCAAAACTGGCATGGGTCACTGAGATTTGGATCTGTTGCCCCCCCGCCAATGTCACCTTCAGGCTGTCATTCAAACCGAGTGACTCAATGCTGTGGATACGCCCCGTTAACTGGTTGCGGGCACTGGTTTTAAGGGAGAAATGCGCCATCACATCCAACAAACTGTGCATATCGACCGAATCATCCAGCAACGCTGACAGCGCCATTTCCTGCACCTGCGAGGTGATGGAATACACCTTAAGTAAACGCTCACCAAACTCGGTAAGTTTGGCGCCACCACCGCCCTTACCCCCCTTTTCGCTGCTGACGACGGGCTCGGGCATAGTGGTGTTCATCTCGTTTATTGCATCCCACGCGGCCTTATAGCTGATCCCCGCCAACTTAGCGCCCTGGCTGATAGACCCAGTATTAGCCACTTGGCGTAGCAAAGCTATCCGCCGAGGATTGGCGAAGGGTTTGTCCCCCAATGACAATGTCAATAGTGCGTGTAAGTCCATGTTCCTGCGCGCCTTAGCTTAAGTGAATGCTATTGTCCCCGATCAATCTTGAGATACCAATACGTACGGTCGGAATTCTCCGCCGAGGTATTAGCGTTTTCGCCAATAAACCGAGCCGAGATCACTAATTTACGCATCGGGACTTGAATGATCGATATGTAGATTGGTATATATCGATATACTTTTTATCACGGAGGAACATCATGAGCTCGCTCAAACACTTTTTACGCTTTACCACAGCCTCAGTCGTTGGCTTAGCCCTCAGTTGCAGCATCAGCTTTGCCGCAGACAAAGAACAAGTGACGGTTTTTGCCGCCGCATCCCTCACGAATGCGCTTAATGAGATTGGCCAGCAGTACGAAAAGGAACATCAAACGAAAGTGATTTTCTCCTTCGCCTCCTCCTCAACGCTCGCCAAACAAATCGCTAATGGTGCGCCCGCCGATCTGTTTATCTCCGCCAACCAAAAATGGATGGATTACCTCGTCGAGGCCAAGGCGGTCAATGCCAATAGCCGCATTACCCTGTTAAAAAATACCTTAGTGCTGATTGCCGAAAAGAATAGCCCAGTAGACCAAGTCACCCTAAACAGCGATTGGGATATTAAGGCCGCGGTCAATGGCAGCCGCTTAGCGGTGGGCGACCCAGATCATGTCCCAGCCGGACAATACGCCAAGCAAGCGCTTGAAAACCTGAATCTTTGGAAAACCGCCGAGCCACTGCTGGCGAGAGCAAACAATGTCCGCGCCGCTCTAGCATTGGTAGAACAGGGCGAAGCACCGCTTGGTATCGTGTACTCGACCGATGCCAAAGTCGCGCAAAAGATTAAAATTGTGGCAACCTTCCCCGCCACCAGCTATAGCCCGATTGAATATCCCAGCGCCTTAACAAAGCAGGAATCAACCGCCAGCGCTAAAGACTTTAATCAATACCTTCAAAGCTCAAGTGCAAAAGCAGTATTTGAAAAATATGGCTTTGGAGTGAACTAGTGCTGAGTGATGTTTTAGTAAGTGGCTCGCTGTTTAACGGGCCACTGCTCAGCGAATACGAAACCGCCGCGCTACTGCTGAGCCTCAAAGTCTCGGCGGTTGCCGTGCTCGCCAGTTTACCCTTAGGCATTTTATGCGCTTGGTTGCTAGCGCGCGTGGAGTTTCCCGGTAAGGCTATCTTCGACAGTCTCCTACATCTCCCACTGGTGTTACCGCCCGTGGTGGTGGGTTACCTGCTGCTCATCAGTATGGGGCGTCAGGGCGTAATCGGGCAGTGGCTCTATAACTGGTTTGGCATAAGTTTTAGCTTTAGCTGGCGAGGTGCGGCACTCGCCGCCGCAGTGGTCTCCTTTCCTCTGATGGTCAGAGCCATACGTCAATCCTTCGAAACCGTTGATATTCGCCTCGAACAGGCGGCGCGCACCTTGGGAAGCAGCCGCTGGCGGGTATTTTTGACCATTACCCTGCCACTCACCTCGCCCGGCATAGTCTCTGGGATGATCATCGCCTTTGCCCGCAGCCTAGGGGAATTTGGCTCGACAATTACCTTCGTCTCTAATATTCCCGGCGAAACTCGCACCATTCCGCTGGCCATGTATTCCTTTATCGAAACACCGGGAGCGGAATATCAGGCAATGCGCCTGTGTATCATCTCGATAGTAATAGCCCTGGCTTCTTTGCTCGCCTCCCAATGGCTCACGAAAAAAGCCCTCAAAAGAACGGCAAGTGTATGTTAAACATCAATATTGAAAAACAACTCGGCCAACTACAACTTAAGGTGAACACCCAGTTACCTTTACAGGGCGTCACCGCCGTATTCGGCCGCTCAGGAGCGGGCAAAACCTCCTTAGTGAATTTACTCGGCGGATTAACCACGCCAGACAAAGGCGAGATTAGCTTGGGCGATACACTATTGTTCAAGCATAAAACCGTTAATCTGCCCTCTGAAAAACGCCGAATTGGCTATGTCTTTCAAGAAGCGAGATTATTTCCCCATTACAGTGTGAAGGGCAATCTCACCTATGGAATGCGCTATAAAGCACCTGAATTGTTCGACAAAGTGGTCTCGCTACTGGGTATAGAAAAACTTTTAAGCCGCTATCCCAGCACACTGTCTGGCGGTGAAAAACAACGGGTCGCCATTGGCCGAGCCCTACTCATCTCGCCGCAAATGCTATTGATGGACGAGCCCTTAGCTTCCCTCGATTTACCCCGAAAACGCGAATTGCTGCCTTACCTACAAACCCTAGCGCAGGAATTGAAGCTACCAATCGTCTATGTGAGCCACAGCTTGGATGAAATCCTACAACTTGCCGACCATATGTTGGTGTTGCATCAAGGAAAAATGATCGCCCAAGGACCGCTAACACAGGTATGGAATAGTGAACAAATGCGCCCCTGGGTACCATTGCAGGAATTAAGTTCGCTGCTGAGCGCCAGAATCTCCGACAGACATCCTGATTATCCAATGACCAGACTGTTGATGGATGACGGCAATCAGCTCTGGGTCAGCGGCCAATTGCCGCCCACCCATAAACAGTTAAAGGTGCGCATTCAAGCGAACCATGTTTCGGTTTGCACTGAGGAGCCTAAAGGCTCGAGTATCCGTAACTTACTCAAAGGAAAAATAAAAGAGCTCTACCCCAGCGATAATGGCGAGCAAATTCAGCTTAAAATTGCCCTAGGTAAAGACGAACTGTGGGCCAACATCACCCCATGGGCTTGTGACGAGTTACAACTAACTCCCGGCAAAAATATCTATGCCCAAATCAAAGGCGTGACTATGACGCAAATGGATATTGCTGAGTCCCACTGAGTGGAATATTTAGCGCAAAATTCAGACACAAAAAAACCGACTCTAGGTCGGTTTTAATCCCTTTGAAGGGATGGTACCAGAGGACGGACTCGAACCGTCACGCTTTTAAGGGCGGCGGATTTTGAAAAGATAGTGCTTAAAACCACTTTTATTTTTCAGCAAGTTACGACATCATTATCGCACTTTGCAAATTCTTTGCAAAACCCACATCAGACGCTGACCATGAGCAAACAACTCGAACGACACGATATTTCAGACGAATTATACGTCTATAAGCAGGATAATAGCGAGCGTTGGTACGCGCGGATTAAAGTTGCTGGCAAGTGGATTGCTAAAGCCACAAAGCAAAAGGAAAAAGAGAAAGCCATAGCCATGGCTCACCGCCTACAAGTGGAATTCGAGTTCATGGATGAACATAACATTATAGTTAGCTCTAAACGTTTTCGTGACGTAGCAGATAAAGTCATTCAAGTTATGAAGGATATAATCGAAAAGGATGAAGAAAAAGACAAAGACAAAGACAAAGACAAAGACAAAGACAAACAGAATCCAAAAAAGCACAAACTAACAACCTACATTCAGGTACTTCGCAAGTACCATATCCCCTTTTTCGACCGAACTTACATCACCTCTATCGACAGTGACAAGCTACGTGAATTTGATAAATGGCGAATAGAGCAATTCGGCCGTGAGCCAGCAAAGTCGACGCTACTGAACCACAATGCTGCCATGCAGTTAGTGTTCAAAGAAGCTGTCGACAACAAGTGGATGCTGGCAGCCCAAGTGCCATCTCTATCGACTAAAGGTGCTGAGTCACAGCGACGTGCACACTTCACACCAGAAGAGTATGAAAAAGCCTTTGATGCAGTGGTTGCCTTGGAGGAAAACAGCCGTAAAGAAAAGACCAGACAAATCCGTGAATTGCTCATCGATTATATGGAATTTGCTGTCTACACAGGTATCAGGGCTGGTACTGAAATGGATAATTTAACGTGGGGCGATATCCGCTTCCAGACCAATGGCATTGCTGTTCAGTTCTTTATCACCGTCACCAAGGGCAAAACCATAAAGCATACTGGCACTCGTGAGATTGTGTGCCGTGAAGAGGTCCTGTCGAGCTTACAATCATTGCGCGAACGATTCCCAAACCGGAAGCCCACAGACAAGCTCTTCCGTTTAGCCGATGGAAACACAACTAATGAGCTAACGAAGACCTTTGAAAAGGCGTTGAAAAACGCAGGTTTAAAGAACTCCCCACATGGTGATAGGTCACTTTACTCCTTACGTCACAGTTATATCACTTGGCAACTCTTAGCGGGGGTCAATATGGAAGTCTTGGCGAAACAATGTGGTACTAGTGTTGCAATGATTGAAAAACACTATAGCCATGTAATCCCTAAGATGTTCAGTAAGGAGTTGTCTGGTGTTGACCTCGGTGAAGTAACAGTCAAAAAATCGATTAGAAAACGCAGTGATAAGCACCTTAATATATTGAAGGAAAAGTATAAAGAGTGGGAAGCACACTACAAAAAAGTGGGTTGTATTTAAATATAAAACAACGCTTAAACTCTAAGAGATGCACGAGTTGGTAACAACTCATGCGGCTCACAGTCGAGCACGTCTGCAATCTTATACAACATGTCAAGCGTTAAGTTTACCTCAGCTCTTTCTATACGGCCGATGTAACTACGGTCAATTTCTGCCCTTAACGCTAACTCATCCTGAGATAAGCCCCTGAGCTTTCTCATTTTACGCATCGCATGACCTAATTCAGTCGCTAAAGTTTTCATAGTGTCTCCTTGATCACAAGGCAACCACTATGTGAATTTGCTTACCAACTAACCACGGATTACAATCTGCATTTGATGCTTATAGTCCTCTTTTAAGCCATTGAGCACACTTGGATTCTGCATATACCGCAACCAATAGCTCTATTAACATCACAAGGAAAAGTAATGAACACCTATAACGTAATTTTTAAAGGTGAGATAGCTGAAGGAAAAGACCGTCAGAAACTGAGTGTGGCCTTAGCAAAGTTTCTTAAAATTCCAGAAGAAAAAGCACACCTACTGTTTTCTGGTAACCCTATATGCATTAAGAAGGCCTTAAGTGAGGGTGAGGCTAATGCACTAAAAGCAAAGCTGAATTCTGTGGGTATTATTACCTACACCAAACTTGCGCCAGCTCAAAAACCTGTCGCCATAACGTCTGAAACACAGCCTAAAGTGGTAACACCAACTAAGACAAAGCCTGTCATAGCCGTAAAGCCAGCAGTGAAATCCTATGATGAGTTAAGTAAAGGTTGGCAAAAGGTCTTTGCTGAGTTTGACCTTAGAGAAGCAGATAAATTAGGGCTACTGGCTTGCGCTAAACATCCTGCGCATACATCGAGACCTAAAAGTCAGCAGCTAAAGGCAAATTTTGTTGTTAACTTTAACATACTTGCGTTTCTGTTTGGTCCTTTGTATTACATTGCCAAAGGTATGTGGAAGAAAGGACTTTACCTCACCTTAATGCTAGTCATGGCAAACATTGGTATCTATATGGTTTGGGAGCTGTTTTCTGGCTCAGAGTTGATTGATAGGCTATTACCTTCGCTTAACTGTGCTATTTTTGGTGTGCTGGCTAATTATGACTATTACCGCTACTACAAGCTCAATGAAACAATATGGTCTTGGATGCCAAAATGGATGCAAAACTGGTGGGGAATTTTAGTTGCGTATTTTTTTGGATTAGCAATCCTTTTGGGAGCGGCTTTCCTAAGTGTTGTAGCAGAAGAATCAGGGGGAACCAGTAGCGTCAAAGACAGTTATCTCAATGGATACGAACAAACCACGGTAGGCTTAGCCTTTGATAACTGGTCACCTTGTAAAAAAGTTAATTGGGAATTACAACAAAGCACTAATGGCATCAGGACGGTGACATATCATTGCCTGACAGACCTATCGGTCTTCAAGAAAACTTTGCATACTGCCGCCCTGAGAATGACTGGTGATGAAAAAAAAGGGGTTCCTCAAAATTTAGACGCTGCCTCATTACAAGTCGCATTTACCTTGAACCATGATAACTCTTACACTGTAAGCCATGTCTTGTGGGATTTTGATCTCGGGCAAACTCATTCACAACGTTATATAACAATAGACAATGCTTTGGTGGATATTTATCGTAATCAACTCAGTTTGAGTGTTCAAGAACTCCTTACCATACAAAATCTACTGCTCAACAGCGTAATTGGAGAACAACGTAAATTTGAAAATAATGCGGGCAGGTAATTTTCATAAAAAGTAGGATTAAGATAGTAAAAATAAGGTGTTATGGCACTTTCCCCTGCGCTATAGCCACATTACATGGCCGTTACTGACATATGTGAGCATGGGCATTTGGACAGTCCGAGTCACATCAGATAGCAATTTCGTCAACAGAGCGGCATATAAACTTACATTCCTATTAACAGTAAGTTCTTCTATCCATTACCATTCTAGACCATAATATACCTCACAAATTCAGGAACTTAAAATGACACTATATAAACGCGAGTTTGGTGAAAGCTTTAATTTAGGCTTTGACCATTCCGAATTCCCTTGGTTGGTTGATAAGAGTTGGCACAATGATGTCTGCCCTAGCTTTACTTTTAAAGCAGGTTCCCAGTACCTAGTCCTTTGGGTGGACTATGAAGAACCTGATAGACGCGAACTTGGGCAAGAGCGCTATGTAGTAATGACAGCCACCAATGAAGGAACTGATACCGAGCCAGAAATATACGCAGATGAAGGGAGCGAAGTGGTGCTAGCAACAGAAAGCCCATCAGAATTAACGGCGTATCTGAGACAATTAGCCTCAGCACATTAATCATGGACATACAATCCAGATGGATTTCGCGCTGGCTATTGCAAGCATTTGAATCGAAATTAAGTATAGGAAAAATATGATGAATAAATTTGAGTTAGGCGCTGATGGTGTTGGTGATGTTCCAGACTATCTGGCACAGGAGGGATTGGAATTAGCGGTTATTTACTTTGAGGAAAACGATTTAGACCCCGCTGAATGTTATTTCGCCTACAAGCAGGCACCGGATTCTGAGCTGGGTCAGGCTTGGTACGCTGCGGAGACCGAAGCCAATAGAGTTATTCAAGGAAACAAAAAATATGATAACTCTATGATTGTGTTAGTTAATGAGTTGGCTTAACCCCGTCACTTTAGTACTACGTATTATCTGAAATGCTGGCAGCCTATGAAAGTGACTCAAACTGAGCAGCTATGACGTCTGTTTAATCAGTTCATCATGTAACCTACGGATAAACTCTTCAGAACTCACGCCTAGCGCGCCAATAAGCCCTTCAAGCGAATCAAGGGTGATGTTACGAACGGAGCGTTCAACTCCCGAAATGTAGGTGCGGTCAATGCCAGATTTCCTTGCCAATTGTTCTTGGCTTAACCCTGCCTCATTGCGCAATAGCCTTAACGTTACCGCTGTTGCCAGTTTAATACTCATAGTCAGTCCTACACATAACAATAGACAGGATGCTCCCAAATCTTTGCCTTAGGCGCAACCGACTATGAGTCACATACCACACCAGAACTGAACTAATGCAATGTAATCCCAAAGATATTCAGTAAGGAGTTGTTTGGTTTTGAGATCTTTGGAGTAACATTCAAAAGATTAATTATGAGAAACTAATAAATCAAAAGTCATTTTCACAATCACTATAATGTCAAATAATATCAATTACATAAGACCACCCCCAACTTCATCTGTCAACACAGAACTCAAAAGCGATACAAAAGTGGTGCAACTGAAGAGCTCACTCATGTAAGATCGAAAAACTCTTTTGATTGCACTTTATCTCCGATATTTACACTTCTCATCTGAAGCAAGAATAAACACAAGATTATGAAAATGAGCAATAACATTAAAATTCAAAACGCTACAAGTCAGACAGTCTCAGTATCAGATGATAATTCTAAGTTTAGATGTGTCGACTTCTTTGCTGGGAGCGGCCTTGTATCTGAAGCAATCAAAGCTGAATTCGAAACTGTGTGGGCAAATGACATTTGCGAAAAAAAGCAAAAAGTTTTCATTGCCAATCACAACCCTGCTGTATTTCACCTTGATTCAATTGAGAAAGTTAGTGGTATGGATTTACCAGAACATGAGCTTTCATGGGCGAGCTTTCCCTGCCAAGATTTGTCTTTAGCTGGACATATGAATGGGATTCAGAGCAGCCGAAGTGGGATGGTTTGGGAGTGGTTACGCATAATAGATGAAATTCCACAAAAACCTCCTATCGTAGTGGCTGAGAATGTGGTTGGTTTAGTGTCTTCGAAACAAGGAGAGCATTACGTTGCGCTTCACAACTCCTTATTGGCTAGAGGGTACAATGTTGGCGCAGTCATGCTCGATGCTGAGAATTGGGTTCCACAATCCCGTCCAAGAGTTTTTGTGATTGGTATCGATAAGAACATCCCTCTCGACGGGTTTATTAGTGATGGTCCAAATTGGGCTCATTCAAAGGCCATTATCAATGTTTCAACAAAAGTCCAAAACTGGATATGGTGGAACTTAACCCCTCCGACGAAGCGAACAATTGGATTAGATGCTCTAATCGAGATAGACCTACCTTTCGATTCAGAAGAAAAAGTAAAACATAACATCAGCTTAATCCCTGAAAACCATATGGCCAAACTAAAAGACGCCATTAGCAAAGGTCATACTGTTTTTCCCGGTTATAAAAGAATTAGAAATGGTAGGCAGGTATTAGAAATTCGCTTTGATAATGTAGCTGGATGCTTAAGAACGCCATCAGGGGGTAGTAGTAGGCAATACCTCGTAATTTATAGAAATGGTGAATTAGGTACACGACTACTATCAATAAAAGAGACGGCAAGACTGATGGGGGCAGGTGATACTTATATCATCCCTGGCACATACAACCAAGGCTACAAAGCGATGGGTGATGCAGTAGCTGTACCCGCCGTTAGCTACCTAAGTAAGCATCTTCTCTTACCTTTAGCAGAAAAGACGAATGCATACTTCATTGCCAATCAGAATGAGATGAGAAAGGATTTTTTAAATGCGATTTCAAAATTAGATCAGAAGATAAACAAACTGGCAGGTTAAATTTCACCCAGTCACACTTTATCGTGCCCAAAACATGCAATTTTGTATCTAAAATCATAAATATCCTCTTGCTTGAGGGGTGTGTTCAGGGTAACATGCCTCCCACTTTGACAGGGGTCGTTAGCTCAGTCGGTAGAGCAGTTGGCTTTTAACCAATTGGTCGAAGGTTCGAATCCTTCACGACCCACCAAAGTTTCATTTTTCCTCTCGATACTCTATTTACTCCCAACATTTCGCCGTCTGCTTCCCATTTATCTGAAAAAGCTTACTGAAAAATAAGTCTCTCCATTGCAGCTATCGGAATCCTAGCGACTATAGCGAACTAAATGCCTGACTGTGCAAATTCTTCTTCAATTCTTACTCTTTATAGGATTAAATGACTCCAAAAATGAAATGGAGGATTTGTCGAAGTGATTGATTATGGTACAGGAAGTAGTCCATTTGAGACTGAAGAATTACGTAAGTCCCTATCAAAATTTCTAGATAGTGAGTTTCATGGGCAAAAGGTCGGAAATTACAAATTTGGTGTTTATGCATTTTACGACTATGAATTAGAACCTATCTATGTTGGACAGACCAAAGAAAGTTTAAGAACTCGTATCAGAAGACACCTAACAAATCGAAGAACAGATGCTGTGGCAATGTCAGTGCTTGATCCTATGGAAGTGTACCAAATTTGCGTCTGGCCGATTACAGACTTTAAAGGTAAAGATCAGAAGTTAGTACTTGATGCTTTAGAAAGAAAAGTACATGACTTAGCTATAGAACAGTCAAAGTTTCGTGCGATTCTTAACGAAAAAGAACCTCCACAACCCCTGTTAGATATTGAACTCCCAGAATCATTTAGTGGGACAATCATTTCCCCTGAAGTGCTAGCGCTTAGAAGTCATCCGGACTCAAGAATAGCCCGTAGAGCAGCAACAATTGCGAGTCTTTCGCACATAATTAGTGAACGCAAGGTCAACAATGGATTACGGAACACTCTTATTACTCAAGTGGTACGTCTAAAATGGTTGTCGGAGAAAAGACTTGATGAATTAGTAAAAGCGCATCCAAATTCTGACTCAGCGAATGACGATGAATAATAAGGTGTATTAGCTTATACGAGATCTGACACATCATCTTGAAAAGATGAGGGTTACCTGTTTTGATAAAGGTGAATCGCCACTCCTTAATTAGAAGTCTTATAGACTCATTTCGAAGTGGAGCCACTGAATACAGCCAAGAAATATTGATGCTAAAAAAAGTTCATGAACAACTTCTGAACTGACATACCCTGTCAGTATACTGTGATAATGTGGATCTAAATAATAAACGAGAGATGGTTATGGATAATCTATCGCGCAACGAGATTTTAGCACAACGCCTAGCTCAGATTCTGCTGCAGTTGTTCGAGAGTGGTAAAGTCTCACGAAATGAACTGGCTAACAAATTCAATGTTAGCGAAAGAACTATCTACCGCGATTTGAGTCGCATTGGATCGGTCGTTTCATGCTCAAAGGATGGGGTCTACAGGATATTAACTGAAAAACCAAAGAAAGATGAACTTCCAGATATTAGCAGCCTCAGTGAAAAAACAGGTTTAGGAAAGTTATTACCTGTTTCTGAAACAAGCCCACTACCTAGTTTACTGTCGGCGATAGAATATAAACGAATCAAAATTTTGCCTTTGCCACCTGAACAGTTAACTTCAGAACATCAGAAAAAAGTTTTCAGTCGATTAGATTCGGCAATCAAGGACTGCAAAATTTGTTCAATTCAATACAAAGGTAAATTACGCACAGTCCGGCCGTACCGATTGATGAGCTTAAAAGGCGTTTGGTATCTAGCTGCAACTGACATCGAACTCAACATCAAGGCTTACCAAGTCAGTGGCATTGAATGGTTAGATGTGAAAAAGGCAACATTCGTAGCTGATACCGATATCAATGGCTATCTCGATACTGAAGACGATGCTTGGTTTAGCTTGAAGAAAAAGGAAGTGACAGTCGAAATTCAACCAGCGATTGCTCGCTACTTTGAACGGCGAAACATTTTGCCACAGCAAAAAATCATCAGTAAAACGACAGAAGGTAAGTTGATTGTTACAACTCAAATAGCTCACCGAGATCAGTTATTCCCAACACTGCGTTTTTGGCTTCCAAACGTGCGAATACTGAAACCTGAAATAGAGGCAGAAACTTTTCTTGAGCAACTTTCTCTGCACTTGCAACAAATATCTCAAAAGCATAGTTTTAGTTTTGATACTATTTAAAGAGATATTAAATGAATCGTGCATTTATTTTTTTCCGAAAGCTATTTGAACACCTTTGTGTATTGCTGAATAAAAATCAAATTTCAATGACTGATACATCGTAATTAGAACAGTTATATCCAAAGACCAATGCGATAGTTGATAAGGATATTGAAAACGCAAATCGCAAATTAATAGCGGGGTGTTGTCCCAGTATTTGGGTGCAATACAATTTTTAAAAATCTGGATGATTCAATTGGCAGACAAGGATAATCATGGATTCAATCACAGTACAAAATATCGTGTTCACAGAAAATGATTTCGAGTTGCTCAACAGTAGTGAGTATCAGGAGACTTTTGCTACAAGAGTTGAGGCGGAAATCTTTGGTTGCGAAGAGAATTCCAAGAACACCGCAGTTTGCATCAGAGACTTTGTCGATTCCTATTCACAATATAAACACTCCATGGAACTTGAAACGTGGTTGATTCAGGAATTGCGCAAGCACACCGGCATCTGGGAGAGCGAAACAGATTTGTTGGATTCGGCTCACGATATAGTCGAAAGCGTGAAACAACGAAACAATGACCGAATAGAATTACAACAGCACCTTGATAAGGGAATGAGTCAAGAAAGCTGGTTCGCGAAAAAAATCGAGGAAGGCGCACAAGCCAGCGGTTCCGTCAGTGTGAGTGCATATGTATCAGACATCGATCAGCAGTTGGAAACCGCCACTCGAGACAACTGGAATGCTATTCGTAATCTCGATGGTAGTATCAATCAGACACGCAATCTTGATGGTTTTATTGCAGAAAGACACCACGCTGATACCTTCAACATTGATGCTGTGACCAAAGGCAGCAAATTGCGCGCTGAGGTCTTATCCCCTGAATCGGGCCAGTGCTATGGGAAAAACTCGGTTGACATCGTCATCAAGGACGGGAATGGCAAAGTTATTCGCCGCTATCAAGCCAAATATGGGAAAGACGCAGACGCGACATCTGAACTATTTAAAAAAGGCGATTATCGCGGCCAGCAAAAGCTTGTTCCCAAAGGTCAAGGTAATGATATTAGCAAAAGGAACACAGAAGTAATTGAAGCTGACGGTGTGTCGTCCACTCCTCTATCCAAGGAAGAAGCCAAGGTATTGCAAGAAAAAGCGCAGCGCGAGCATGAAGCTCGGCAATACAAATGGGATGGGGTCAACCGCATTGAAATTGCTAAGCACATTGGTAAACAAGCTCTATTAAGCGCTTGCATCACCGCCAGTTTTCATGGTGTGCGTATTCTAAGTCGGCGTGTATGGAACTCCCTCACGGGGCAAAAAAATCAAAGCGCTAGCGCGGATATGCAGGAATTTTTTAGTAGTAGTCTTAAGGGGGCCGCGGATGTTGGTTTGCAAACTGCTGTTTCAGGCGGTCTGATGGTGGCTTGTCGTAATGGATGGCTAGGGGATGCGCTTAAAGCAACGCCTGCAGGTAAAATTGCCCAGATGGCGATCATTGGTATGGAAAGTGCCAAAGCTATGTACAAGTATGCAAAAGGCGAAATAAGCGGTCAGGAAACTCTGGAACACTGCGGACGTACATCGGTTGTAACAGTAGCTGGCTTATATGGAGCAGTTGAAGGTACTGCAGTTGGCGCAGCTTGGGGGAGTGTATTGGGGCCGGCAGGAACAGTTGTCGGAGGATTTGTTGGTGGAATGGTCGGAGGCATTGCTGGCAGTACGTTTGGTGAAACGGTTTATGAAGGTAGCAAGGCTATAGTCAAAACTGCAGTTAACGTTGCTAGCTCGGTCGTTAGTTCGACCATTGATGCCATCTCAAATTCAGCTAACTCAGTGAGAAATTTATTCTCTAGTATTTTTAACTGATGAACTCCCCCAATTAGCAAACTAAGACTAGTCATTGACAAAGGACAATTACAAAATGAGCCAGCCTAACTTTACTGAGAAGCTGACGGACTATATACATTCAGGCTGTGCTTGTGTGTTTATTCAGACCAGCGAGGAAGTCCGTCTTGATGCGTTGCTGGCGCAATTAGCTGAAACGGAAGGTTTTCATATTCTTGAATGGAATCTTGGCTATGGCTGGGTTAATCCACAAAACAAACAACCACTTCCCGGGAATGACATCAACCAGTTAGTTACGCTCTCGCAATCTCTGCCTAGTTTAAGAGATGAAGATCTCGACAATAAACTGATTGTCATCAAGAACGCTAAATCAGCATTGGTGGAAGATCAGCATGCCCGTGCTCGTCTGCAGCAGCTAATTAATCGTATCCATCGTAATCACGAAGGTTTAAGTGCAGTTCTGATTATCAGCGAATTTATGCAACTGCCACAGGAAATCGAAGCTGGTACCCAGATTCTGCCCTTACCTTTGCCCTCACGCGATGATATAGGCAAGCAAATCGATCATCTGGCCTCGCAGTACGGATTGCAGTTTGAGGATGAACAACGAACAGCTGTCTGCAATGCTTGTGCTGGACTTACCCTGCTGCAGATTCGTCAGGTCATTCTGCGGATTAAGAAAAAGCACTCTTCTTTTGATCGTGACGCTATTACAGCCATCCTGCACGAAAAAGAAAACCTTATCAGCAAAAGTGGAATGCTGGAAATGGTCAAAGTCAATGAAAGTATCGACGACCTAGGCGGTTTGGAAGAATTGAAAGAGTGGCTGCGTGAACGCGCGGCGCTGATACGCCAAATAGAAAAACTAGAATCAATTAATATAGCTGCTCCCAAAGGCGTATTGTTAGCTGGCATGCCTGGCTGTGGCAAATCACTTGCAGCTAAGGCGGCGGCTAATCTGTTCCAATTGCCATTGCTACGTCTCGACATGGGTAGCCTTCTCGGTAAATACGTTGGTGAAAGTGAGTCGAACATGCGCCGAGCACTGGCCACGGCTGAAAGTATCAGCCCTTGCATATTATGGATCGACGAATTGGAAAAAGCCTTTGCCCAGACCAGTAATGGTGGCGGGGCATCCGAAGTAACTTCACGCTTACTTGGCTATTTCTTGACCTGGATGCAAGACAAACCGGGAACTGTATTTGTGTTTGCCACGGCCAATGACATCACAGCATTGCCACCTGAATTGTTAAGGAAAGGACGCTTTGATGAAGTATTTTATGTTGGCTTTCCAAACCAGCAGGAACGTGAAGCTATTTTGCGTGTCAGGCTACAGAAATCGCAGCAAAACCTTGATGAACTCGATCTCATCGCGCTGGCAGCAGTCTGCCGCGATTATTGCGGTGCCGACATCCATAATGCAGTCAATTTGGCACTGGAAAAAACTGTGCTCGGTAGCTGTCAATATGTAAGCCAAGACAACTTGCGTGCAGCTATCGCTGCTACAGTCCCATTGAGCCAGAGTCAGTACGATAAGATTCAGAGCTACGAAACTTTGTTCGAACAACTCAAACTTCGTAGTGCATCTCGCCAAATTGGTGAAAGTTTGGCGCAAATGAAAAAGTGGATTGATGATCCAAATCATCTCCGTCGTCGTAAGCTTGCAGAACATCCAGATTGTCCAGAGTCAATACATGAAAAGCTTATTCTGGATATTGAAGAAAGCGTTATTGAGGCTGTTCTGAAAAATCCATGTTGTACAGAGAAAATATTGGCTTTGGTTATTACTCAATGTTGCCCTGCAGAGGTAAATCAAGAAATATCGGCGGCGCAAATAAAATTAAGAGATAAAGCGCTGAAGTTAGCAGCAAGACATCCGAATATCCCGCTAGATTTAGTCGAAGTCATGCTACAAGAAAAGCGGTTAAATCCAACACTAAACTTCTGGTGGGGTATACAAAGCAATTCGTCAATCACGGTTGAGTTGCGGGATCGTTTATTACAATCTTCACCAGAATTACAAATTCTGGAATCAAATAACGAAAGATTATTAAAACGAGCGGTATTAGCTGAAAAGGAATATATCTGTCAAGATGTTCAGAATATTTTGGCAAAAGATAACGAATATATTGTAAGGAAATCCATAGCAACAAACCCAATAATATCAGCTGATACTCAAAAAATTCTTTTAAGTGATAATGTAGAAATTGTTCGTTCTGAACTTGCTAAAAATACAAACCTTAAACAATCGACTCAAAGCTTGCTCACAAAAGATAAAGAACGCTACGTAAGGGAGTCACTTGCAGCCAATTTAACAATTTCTGAAGAAACACAACATATTTTAGTTAATGATTTGGAAGAATACGTTCGTTCCGAACTTGCTAAAAATACAAGGCTTACTCAATCGACTCAAAGCCTGCTCACAAAAGATAAAGCACGCTACGTAAGGGAGTCACTTGCAGCCAATTTAACAATTTCTGAAGAAACACAACATATTTTAGTTAATGATTTGGAAGAATACGTTCGTTCCGAACTTGCTAAAAATACAAGGCTTACTCAATCGACTCAAAGCTTGCTCACAAAAGATAAAGAACGCTACGTAAGGGAGTCACTTGCAGCCAATTTAACAATTTCTGAAGAAACACAACATATTTTAGTTAATGATTTGGAAGAATACGTTCGTTCCGAACTTGCTAAAAATACAAGGCTTACTCAATCGACTCAAGAGATTCTAACTAAGGATAGAGAAGAATATGTCCGCAGCAGTTTGGCTTGTAATCCAACAATTTCCTTCAATAATCAGAATGTTCTAGCGGCAGATAGTGACGATAGAGTTAGAGCTTCTCTTGCTCGAAATACTGAAATAACAAAAGAAATTCAGCTAGTTCTTATCAAGAATAGTGAAAGTAATGTTCGGGAAAGCCTTGCACAAAATGTTAACTGCCTCCCTGAATTACAAAATCTCTTGGTTAAGGATGAGTGCAAGGGTGTTCGCAGTTATCTTGCTGAAAACCCTAATTGCTTGCATGTGTTGCAAGGTGTTTTAGTAAATGATCCTGATAAAGATGTTCGGGAAGCTCTTGCCAGAAACAAAAAATGTGCATTGGAATTTCAGATTACTCTTTTAAATGATTGCAGCCAAACTAATAGATATCGGATTGCACGTCAAGCTACGGACTCTTTGGCGCTTCAAAGCATACTTGCAAAGGACGATAACAGTGATGTAAGGCTAGCTCTTGCACAGAACCACAAATGTCTCCATGCAATCCAAGCTATTCTTGTACACGATAATGATAGTGACATCAGGGAGGCTCTTGCTGCGAATCCAAACATTTCTGAAGAAACGCGGTACATTCTAGCAAATGACGTCAAAAAATATGTGAGAACTGCACTTTATTCTAACCACAACGTTTCACCTGAAATACTTAAATATGATTACATTACTGAAGCTCTTTACTATACACACACGCAATTAATGATGTCTTTTGGAGATGAACCTGAACTCACAAAGGAGGAACAAAATATACTAGCTTCTGACAGCCCGAGCAGCTTAAGAGAGTCGCTTGCCCGAGATACTCGATACCATGAGACGCAGAATATTTTGGCCAAAGACAATCGAAACTCTGTTATTCAGGCGCTTGCTGATAATCCACATCTTTCCCAAGAGGTTAAGAACATTCTTTCTAAGAAATATGATTGGGTCACCTTTTAACTGTGTACTAGTTCAGGTCTGAACTAGTACACAGTTTAGCGTCCGTTGCACTTTAATCAAACCATTGCCGAGGTACATTAGGATGTATGCGACTCACACAACACGTCCTGCACTTTAATATACATTAACGTGCAGAAATTGTGTGTTTACACGCATATTTTCGCTGTTTCAGCAGAAAACTACAGTAAAACGCGATTTAGCCGCTATTACGCAAATAAACTGCATAACTAGTCAATTATCGAGTGTTATAACGCAAGACGCTTCACTATTTCTCTATTAGAGCGAATAGTATCACTGACATCTGCAAAGTGTTGTGACTGACTAAATTTAGCCACAGTTTTAGAAGCTTCTCTCTGATTCATTTGGGCTCAATCCTGAATTGTAATGATGTTTCACTAACTTTTTAGAAGTAACACATTAATTTTGCTATCCGCAATGTGGCTGCGGATAGCTGAGTAAGATAGGCAATGAAAAATGACTTTACACACACCGGAGCCATAGTATGACCCTCACTTTATCACAAAGTAAAAGCCTACTCATTGCTTACTACCAGAGTTTTCCTAATGCTATTAAGCAAAGCATGCTCAATACTTCATTACACCCTCTGAATGAGTTGCTTGCTGTTTGCCTGTCACATTATAAAGGCAAAGCTATTGGCCCAAATGATGAAGTTTCATTTAGCATAAAATTGAATCCCGACGCATTATTTAACTTCGAGGTTAACAACCTATTCATTTCAGACTTTATTCAACTAGAACAAGATCTTGAAAAAGTAGGACATCAAGCTGCTCACAAATGTCGCGACTATAATTTTAGTGAATATCTTGCAGACGTTTGCGCTTTCACCTCATCGATCACTCATAAAAATGGACTTTCATATAATGCTTTAGCAGATCATTTAATATCGGAGTCAGAAATAAGTGACAATATTTTAAATGATATCCCTCCCTATGAAGACTTGGGTTGTAACTATTTAAGCAATTGTTGGGACAATAATGATTCACAAAATAGAACGCACACACCAAGTATACATTTCACCCAGCACAAAAATCATCGACTTAGCCATATAGATATTGCAGAGCTCATCAAATTCGGCGATGAACGTGTTCAAGAGTTGCTTAACAACCTAGCTTGGATGATAAAAGCTAAACATGATTTAATTAGCGGACGTCAGGAAACAGCCCCAATATTTATTGGAGAAGAGCTGTTTCTGGCGGCCGCGGTTGGTTGCATTGGCCTTGCCAATGAATTCGCTAAGGTATTTGGTATTCCAACATTTACACTTCGTTTTCCAAAAGCATGCATTCAATTGCGAAAAATGCTTATGGAACAGGTGCTTGAAAGAACAACAGAAAGTACTGTAGATTCTGTTCGTGGTGTAAGCAAGCATTGGTTTGCTATTGCTGAGGATGCCCATAAGCACAAACTTATGTTTGAACATGAAACGCAAGCATTCATGACAAAGCTGTTAATGAGAGAAGATGACCAACGTATTGGACTATCCATAGTAGATATTTCGAGCTTAAACACTTGGATTAAACAGCAAAATAATAAACATCACCTTACATCATCAATGAATCATTTAATCAAGGATTTCATTGATATCAATATGATAAAAGATGAAACAGTGCCGTTTTTACAAGCAAAGCAGGTTAAACAACATCTACATAACAAAGTGATTGGGCAACCACTAGCTACAGAAAATATATCAGCACATCTTTGTGCTTTATTACTAGGTAAACACCATACCAAACATCTTGGCGTGTCCACCTTTTTAGGAACCAGTGGTACAGGAAAAACCTACTTAGCAGGTTGTATTGGAGATATATTTACCAATACTTTGTCGCTGGAGTACCAAGTAAAGATCCTTAATATGGAACAATATTCTGATGCTAGAGATGCCATGAAGTTGTTTGGTTCGGGAGCACAATATATCGACTCAGCATTGGGAGACCTTACATTATCAGTGACTAAAAACCCACGAACCATAATTCTGTTTGACGAAATCGAAAAAGCGCATCCTCAGGTTGTACAGTCACTGCTCACCCTTATTGATAAAGGGTATGCGTTGGATCAGACAACCAAACGAAAAATCGATTTTTCTCTTTGCTATTTTATTTTTACTTCTAACATCGGTAGCGGTGAGTTTTCCGCTGCAAACGCCAATCTTGAATTTGATCCAGTGGAAATCCTAACAAGAAGAAACAAGGATAAAGACAGAGTACTTTCCCCTGAAATGGCAAACCGACTTGCGGCCGGAAATATTACAGTATTTAAGCCATTTAAAGCAAAAGATCTCGTTAAAATTGCCTATAGAGAAGCTATTAATTCTCATCAGCGTAGTAAGATAAAATGGCCAGTCAGCACATTGCCAGAAATAATCCTTGCCAGCTTGGGGGGCAGTGCTACCCCAAGGTCGATTGCGACTCAGTTAAATAAAATCGAAGGAAGGATTATTAATGAACTAATAGATAAGCTACCTGATTATCAGATGAATCACCTAAACAAAATACGTTTTTCATCAACGCAATTAATAGAGCAAGAGATGGTCAGTTTCAGCATAGTGTCATCACAAACTTTCATACCAATTTGCAACGATTCTAATGTAGAGGTGTTTTCTGGTAGTGAGTTGACTAGTATTGAAGCTGCATTTGCCAGTAAAGCAAACGCGATACTAATTGACGAGTCAAGCATGACAGTTGAGACGTCCTCAGTCATCCAATTAATGAAAATGCATCCCGAGAAGGTGATTTATACTTGTAGCTTTGAGTCTCAATCTTCAAAAATTACAAGCTTTAGTGAAACCATCCAATCGCATTATGGAATGAAAGAAAGCGCTTGTGCTGAAATTTTTAATCAAGTTATTTCAGAGGTTCAGTCTCAGAATAGATTAATCATGGCAACAGAAAACTCACTTCGCCGAAATATCGGCGTGACCTTTGATTTTGGGTATCAATTGATGAACGACGGCATTGAAGTTAGATTTTGTAGTTTTTCCCAAAAGCAAAGGGTTAGCGCAAAAGATGCCAAATTACCTTTCCTAAGTTTTGCAGGTAAACCCACAGGTTCATTAAATGATGTGGTTGGGCTTGAAAGTGTTAAAAAGCGTTTAAGCTTAATAGCAAGGTCTATGGAAGATAAACACTCACAGCTTGCTGAACATTTTAGTTTGCCAAAAGGTTATCTGTTAACTGGAGCACCCGGAACAGGAAAAACCCATTTGGCTCGCTCACTTGCAGCAGAAAGCGACATGTTCTTTTTTGCTGTCAACTCGGCAGATCTTTTGCTCGGTAACCCTGTCGATAACATAAACCAGTTGTTTGACATAGCCAGAAGATACGCGCCCAGCATTATATTCCTTGATGAAATTGACTCTATCGCTAAGTCACGGCAACTGACTGGTGCACAACATGCCGTTGTTGTTAACGCGCTACTCACTGCAATGGATGGCTTTCATAAAGATGACAGCAAGATATTTATCTTAGCGGCAACAAACAATGCGGATGAGTTGGACTCGGCTTTAAAAAGAGCGGGACGATTCGACAGAACGATTTACTTTAACCTTCCCTGTAAAGAGGCTAGATCTGTCTGTATCCAGCAATGGTTTGATAAACAGCTTATAGAGTTAACTCCTTGTCTTAAAGAAGAATTAGTTACCATGCTGGAGGGCGCGACGATTGGCCGCATCCGTGAAATTTTTAATCACTCCGTCCTATGCAGTGTGGAAGAAAACACACCTTGGCACCCTCAATCTTTAATAGAGGAAATAAGGGCTGCCAAGCTCGGCAGTGTGACTCTCTCGCTGAAGCAGTCTGAAGTGCAGCTAGCCAATACAGCCTATCACGAAGCAGGACATTTGGTAGCTCATAAGCTACTGCTCCCTGATGTACCAGTGGATTTCGCATCCATTCAGCCTAGGGGGGCTGCATTGGGTATGGTAGTACCCGGCCAGTCTGAACATGAGCCCTTGCTTTCGAAGCATCGCATTAAAGCCTATCTTCAAGTACTACTGGCTGGTATCGCAGCTGAGCAAATGATTGGCCTCAAAGATGATGCACAAACTATTGGCGGAACGGATGATCGCAGAAAAGCCACACTTCTCGCCAAGCGGGCAATTGTTGACTGGGGCATGTCAGAACAGTTTGGTCTAGCGATTCCATCGGAGCTCAATACCAGTAATATTCAAGTAAACACTGAAATCAATGACTGGTTAACGTCTGCATTCAATGACGTTCGCGACTTACTATCAAACAATAAGTTACTGTTAGATAAGGTGAGTGATGCGCTTATAGAAAAAGAACAATTGGATAAGAGCGATATAGATAGATTATTTTCATCTTTGCTGTCTGTTTACCAGATAACTAATGCTGCATAGCGAACTGTGACTAGCTCAAAGGTATAAGCTTTTGGCGTAGAGTTCTGAATTATCCCATTCTAACCACAATTAGAATGGGATAATTTTCATCTGTAATAAATATACTCAATTCCTTCTAACCAATTATACTTTTTGACTTCACACTCGCCGTTCTGAGTACCAAGATCAAAGTTATTTTTAATTAGAAACCTTTTTACTTTCTCCGAATTATGATAACTCATTCCTTCGATTTTATTGATACTCTTAGTACGGCGGCCCCCCATACTAATGAGCTTATGCTCTATGAAGACATTTCCTGAGTAGTAAGTTCCTTCGAAATATGGATAGCCAGTATTCCCCTCAAAACGATAGTCTATTTCATACCAGCAGGATATCTCTTCTGAATCAACATATACCCCTAATATTTTATTCTTAATAGTATACTCGACTAAAGAGGAAGGAGCTCCTCCATCAAAATTTTTATCAATAACATCTACGTAGCCATATTCCATCAAAAAATCTAATGAAAATGGAATCTGTTCGCATTCAGATGGAGTGTAAAAATCACCCAAAGGAGTCATTAGATTGAAACAAGCATCAACCTCACCCATGTTTTCACAAAGAGTATCGAAATCTATTTTCCTCGCAGCAAAATCAACTATTATAGACAATAATTTATTATACTTAGATTGATTCTCAGAATAGTCTCCAATTAGATACAATCCATACAACTTCTTTAATAACCTATGATTAACAAACACCAATTTATTACTTTCAACTCTAGATATAATCCCTTGCAAAACATTTAACTTAATTGCTATTTGATGCTGATTTAACTTATGCTTTTCAGTAATCAATTTAATAAGGGAAGATATTGGCATTAACAATACAGCATAATAATCATGCAGGCATTTTTCACAAAATGCAAACTCTAACTCAAACCCTTTACCACCTACATTAGAAACTGCACCATATTGTTTATGTCTATGAGTGCTCAAAAATAGGTAATATCCATCGATTTCTTTGGTGGTCTCATATAAATTAAAGTCATAATCTTTAGCATTGCAAAAATCACATAGCACACACTCTTTTTCAGTATTGCTGATGACTTTAAAAAAGTCTGATTTTATAACGTTATTTATTCCTATTTGCTCATCATTAAGATCCTCTGAACTTCTATTAACATACACTGTGTCTGGTGGGTAGCCATAATAACCTAAACTGGACTTTATGTTGAAACCAGATATTTCAAAAGTGTATTTAGATAATTGTTTACGCAAGCTTTCTCTGTTTAATGAATGTTGTTTTGTCTTTTTCAGACGATGAAGTGTTGCCTCCCCAATATACATATCGTCAGCTAACTTTTTAATGTTGGCCTTTGTAGGTCGCAGGTTAGTTTTCCGAACAAGCCAGTCCCATACACTTTCGTTAATTTCCCAACCACCTAGACGAGAGTTAATCTCATTCCATAGAACAACATGTGCGTCCATTAATTCCATAATTTACATCCCCAAATACTTAACCTTGTAGTGGTGAAACCATCAATTTTAGTGCGATTGGTACAAACGTGTTTACGAGGCATGTAGATTTCTCCATCAAAGGGCTCTTAAAGCTTCATCCTGATGTAATAGCGAAATCAGTCTAAAACAAATAATTGATGGCAACCAGCAGCAATACAAGTCTCGATAGACACTGTTAAATAAAAAATCTGCTCCTTTCAGAAAATCTCAATATTTATGACCAGCTAAAACTTAACTCATTGAAAACATATCTAAAACTAACATTTTAGAGACAATGCATGTAAAAACCACACAAGTTATCAAAAAGTGTATAGCAAAACCATGCACTTTTTGATTATACCTTTAGGCACTATAGTTCACACAGCCAAAAGTCACATAGCAGCAAGAGGTGGAACATGAAATCGGTCACAATACTCACAATCAGCAGCTGTTGCAGCAAATTCAATGTTGAAAATCTGAATAATGCTACACGTATTATTTGTGCCACTTATGGAGTTTCTGAGTTTCAGGTTTTGGATGAATTGAGGGATATCTTTGAATTCGGCCTAGATAAATCCAGATGCTCTACTGAGCGCATCATAAATCTTTGGGAAGACTATTGTGCTGATCAGTTTTTAATTAACTGTGAAGAGCTCGGAATTGCGGCCTAATTGATTGATTTTTAGTTACCTTCAATCTTCCAAAAGGGTTGATGAAATGAAAAACACAGAGCGTTTATTCATGATAGCTAAAGAAGTATTGTCAGTATTTAATCCCACGACTATTAAACAGTTAGTGGAACAATTTGGAGTATCAGAGAATACAGCCAAAAACGATCTGCTTGAGCTGGAATCTCAGGGGGTTGCTTACTGTGCCAATCCAAATGGTAAGCCACAGCTCTGGTTTGCGGTACAGAATTCTCCTTCGTTAGAAATGACCCTTGAATTGGCGATAGCACTGAGTCTCGTGAGTAAGTCTGTGCAGAGAATATTACCTCCAGAGATATATAGGTCTATTGAGCATGTTTTTGATGCGGCAAATGCCACTTGCCAGAAAAAACGCACAGCGAATCACCAAAGTAAGGTCATTCGATTTGAGCGAGCAGTGGGCAATGTCGATTTGAACATGCATACGGTTCTTAACAATATTAGGCCTGATGTATTTAATACTGTGAAGTCCGCGATATGCTCTGATTGTGAACTCCACTTTAAAACCCCTGACCTTAACATTGTAGTCAGCCGTATATCCCTAATTGAATTGAAAGGTCAGCTGTTTATCAGAGGCATGAGCGAAGGCAAACAGTGCCATCTTGCCGCTTCAGATATTTTAGCTGCAAGAGAGTCAAAGCCACTTTGGCAAGAATCTCCTAGACGTGCAGCATAATGAATTCTAGCTGTTTTAAATAAGGCGCTGGAACGTAAATTTAATTTAAATTCACAGAGGCCTTACAAGAAAAAAGGTTTAATTAAATATATTTCCACCTGATAAGTATCTGTTGAATTATCGCAAGCATATAACAAACATTTTTATTGAAATATACTCAGCAAAAAGCATGTATTTGGGGGGAGGTGATGAATTAACAATATTAAATAAATTTTATTTTTTAAAGTGATCCTATAAATAAATACCAAATTGTAACGATGTTAGCGATAAGTTCACCATTTATCGTATAGGCCTTTATTTACCTTGTATTAAGCCAACATCATATTCAAAGCACCTGACATTTAACAATCAGTAGGAGTAAAGCATGAAAATAAATAATCGGCATTTATCTATAACTGCTATGGCCGCGGTTTTTGCACTATCTGCTTGTGGTGGTGGCGGTGATTCAGGAACAACAACCCCAACCAACCCTGATGACGGTTCGACGGGAGGGGGCACTACGACGCCAGCATTAACTGTTGCCGTCACCTCCGCGCTGCCTGCGGCGATTGCAGAAGGCGGTGAGGGACAGTATGTACTTACTGTGACTGGTGCTCAGAATGGCTTTAGCGTAAAAACCGCGCCAACAGTAAATGGTGGTGTAGCGACGGTGCAGCATGCCATTAAAGATGACAAGGTGACAGTCACGATTATTGTGGGGGATGTGGATTACGCAACTTCCACGTTCACCAATGTTGTGACGATTACTGATGGTAAAAATCGGCAAGTACAGCAAGCCAGCAAGACAGCGTTAAAGGATACAACTGCAGCCCCAGTGATCACTAAAATCACTGGTTCGGCGGCCAAAATCAAGTCATTTGCTGAAAGAGCACAAACCTTATCCTTGGTGAACAAGCTTTCTGAAATCGCCATGGTGATGGGGGAAACGGTTTATAGCGACTACGGTAAAGAATTCCAATCCGCAGTGAATAGCAGCACCGCGAAAGCATCGTTGTTAGCGTGGTCGACTCATGGGCCTAACTTGGTGTCAGCATACAACGCAGGACAAGTAAGTGAGATGGCTTTAAGTGATGCTATGACCGACATTCTTGTCAAGGCGCAGCAGCACTCTCAAGCGGGTTCACAAGTGTTAGCAGAAGTGATTTCAATAGCGAGCTGGGCGACAGGTAATTTTGCGGTAACGGGTGTGTATTTAAACCCGATGGACTATAGCCTATCGATGTTTGAAGGCAACCCAAACCTTGGTTCATATCAGGATGGTGTGTGGAAGTATGCAGCCCCTGTCTCCTTTTTAGCAGCCATTGTCGGCACTGACGTCAATATGTGCTCAGTCAACTAATTCAAATTTTGAACGAGAATGATGATATGAAAAATATAACAAATAAACTGTCTGTAGTGGCGTTAGCAATGGTGGCTCTTTCTGTATCAATATCCGCGGTAGCGAGTGGTACGGTTCGAGTTGTGATCACCAAAGATCCTGTTGTAAATAGCCAAAGTGCTACTAGCAATCTAAATAGTGTAGCCAAACTCCCTGCAATACAATCGACCACATGCGTACCAACGCCGAAAAATGAAGGTGAATGGTGTATCAGCGGTACCACTTTGGGAGTGATGCGTTCAAAGTCGTTAACAGCCACTAATGCAAGTCCGATGCAAGTGGTTAGCTTACCTAGCTACGGCTATACCGCAGAAGAAGTCGCGCAGCATCTGAACACTCATAGTAACGTGGGATATGTTGAGGCTGATCTAGAGGTATCCACTCGTAATGATATAGTTACCAGTGAAGGCGGCGTGATCAGCAGCGCTACTAATGACCCCGCATACAGCACCTATCAACGTTACTACTTTGAAAGTGCAGATGTTACTCCTTCTGGTTCTAACATTGTTGGATTGTGGGATGCGGCGGGTATGCCTAATATCACTCAGCAATCAACTAATGCACCTGACGTATTGGTGTTTGATTCTGAATTTGTCGCGAACAGTGAAGTGCCGTACTTCAGTGGGCGAAATTTTTCTACCACAGCACTGACCTCAGGTGGTGAGCCACAAAAACGCAGTGACGACTATCGTCCACCTGCAGGGCTGACAGGCTGTCAAAGTCATGGTTTGAACGTCAGCAGCATTATTGCAGCCAAAATTAATAATGCCGCAGGTATAGCTGGGGTAACAAACAATGTTAAGGTTCATGCTATCAAAGCATTAACCTGTGGTACTGGCTTCTTATCTGACGTCGCTGACGGATTATGGTGGGCAAGTGGTGTCGCATACGAAGGCGTGACTCCATATGCAGGTAAACCCGGTGTCATAAACATGAGTATTAGTGCACCAATCTCTTCAAGTGAAGCTTGCCCCAATTACTTGCAAACCGCAATTGACGAGGTAACTGCGAAAGGTTTTGTTGTGGTCAATTCCGCAGGCAACTATAGCTCTAACACTGTGGGGTATGTGCCAGCGAAATGCAATAACGTAATTACTGTTGCATCAGTAGATCGCACTGGTGACAAGGCTGGTTTTAGTAACTATGGTGACGAAGTTGATATCGTGGTGCAAGGTGACGAAATGGCAGTAATTTGTAGCGCGACAAACAGCGGTGCATGTTATGGTCAAGGCACGTCTTACTCAGCCCCTTTAGTATCAGCAGCACTAACTGTGACTCAACATGCTTCGAAAGTAACTCCTGCTGAATTAGGCACAGCACTATCAATCACAGCCCGTACTGACACTTGGGGTTCGACCTGTGCGTCTGGTGTTTGTGGTGATGGCATTATGGATGCGTCAAAGCTTTACCAAGTGGCTAAAGCTGTGGCAGCGGGAACCGCCAATCGCCTAGAACACGTTTTGGCAAACAAAGACGTTTGTGAGCAACAATGGTACTTAGATCACTTCGGCCACGCTGCCCGTCTGTGTGAAATGTATAAGCTGACAATGATGAATGGCATCACCAAAGATGGTGTGAGGTACCGCTTATATTCAGTGCCTATGGGAGATGCTATGGGGGAAAGTGCTCAATTTGAAGGTGAGTTCAGTACTGGAACAGTGATACTGCACAACGTGATGCCCTCAGTCCGAGATTACGCCATAAGGGTGTGTCAAAATGGTGATTGTAAAGGTTGGCAAGCCGTAGATTCAAAACATGCTCAAAAGCCTTCAGCTTGTAACTAAAAGTTCAACAACACCTTAAAGGAGGCATGACCTCCTTTCTTATTTTTTATTAAAATAAACTTTCAATGACCTTTCACTGTAAATAATAAATAATTCCCAATGATGTTTAGCTGATACGAATAGACAAGCTGATTACTAGATGATGGGCTTGGATTTTAATATGTATTAAAGAGCATTGCTGATACGGAACTAGGAACCTCTTGTCAATTCAGTCAGAATAAGTTCGATTCACTAACTACAATCAATCCGCTATTGAACTTAAAGTGCATCATCCAGAACAAATTCCTTTAGAGCCTCAAAGCCAAAATTGAGCGGGAGCGCCAGAAAGCCGCAATCTGCCATGCATTGTTAGGAGTCTTGGTGTATGGGTCAATGAATATCTTATCTGGCTTGCCATCGTACTCAAGCATTAGCGAAAATAAATCGCCCTCATCCAACTCTGCGGCTAACATTAGTGGGGTATACCCTTTAGCTGGACTGTTATGCTCGGCATTTACATCTGCGCCTTGCCTTATTAGCAATCTCGCAATGTCTCTGAGTTCATCAATGTTGGTATTTTTGCATACTCGATCAATCATCAGATCTGCCATTTCTTCTGCTATATCTTTGTATAACTGAGTCTTTCTTCGCTCGGATAATTGCTCTTTTAACTCAGAAAAACTGTGACCAAGTACACCTGTTAATAGACGCCTTTCTGCATCAATCAGTTCAGGGGTTACAGGGTGGTGCAGTAACATTTCTCGAAATTTCTTAGGATTCTTTTTAACGCCGATCATCTTAATGATTTCATTCAGTGCAGTTTGATGGTCTGCTAACCCACGTTTGCCGACATCTGCTCCTAACTCAATAATCTTACTTACTATTTCGAGTTTTCCCGTTCTGACAGCTTGTATCAGTGCAAGGTGCTTTTGTTTTGACGTCTTTTGATTCACTGTGTCGGAGGTCATTGGATTCTTGATTATGGCGTCGTAAAAGCCCCTATTAAGAGACTGATAGGGCACTTCAAGTAAATCTAGTTTATAGAGTGACAGCAATAGTGGAGTGTCACCAACCTCTGAGATAACGTTTATATTTGCACCACGGTGAAGAAGTAGGCTAACAGCTGATATGTCGTCAATCATAATGAAGTAATTAAGCTGAGGCATTCTTCGTTTCCATGTACTGCCAACATTGATTTTTTTATCTGGATATCTTAAATCAGGCTTAATCTCGCAGTTGAGATCTAGCATTAATGGCCCATAGTTCGCGGAGAAAGGATAAGAGACTCCAGGAAATAAAGTGCGAGGTAAGAACATCTGCTCGAACCCTTTACGCCACATATCGATTTCCCAATCTTCCACTGTGTCTTTAATGCGTAGTTGTCCTTTCGCTGATTCGATTTCAGCAGAGGGGATGTCATAGCCATAAAGAATTTGCGCTGTTTTAAGCTTTTTTAGAAAAACGTTATCAGGATTAGCTGCCGCACTTGAAACCACTAAACACTCGTTTATTACCAGCTCAATGAATGACCCGCCGCAGCACAATAAAGAATCAAATGCTTTTTCATATACTATTTGGGCAGGCACTAAATGGCCTGACAAAACTAAAAATCTTGCTTCAAACCAGCTTAGTAATCCTTCGCCACCTCTTGGAATTAGAGCTGTGGTGATGTTTTTGCAGAGCAGTAGTTGCTTTGCCGCAAAATCCAAGTCAACCAATGTTTTGTTTCGTTTGGTTAAAATTTTCTCTAAAGCCGATAGCTCATTTCGAAAACTCGGAAATGCTGAAAGATAACGATTTGGGTGTCTATTCATCTTAGCTGTTAAATCGCAGTTGCCCGTAACGACAATGTCGATTACCCCTTTAATCAGTCGTTTACCCCAACTTTTTGTCTTGAGTACATCGATGAATCTTGCTGTTAACAACAGTGGGAAAGTAAAAGATTGGTTTTCGTGAGGGATAAGCGTTCTCAGACTTTGATAATCAGGAATATGCTTTCCTGAACGCCAATTTCTGATTTTATCTTTATCCTCTTTTGATGCCTCGGTAAATGTTTTCCAGCCCAAAAACGTGTCGTGGCACCAACGCCAAACTTGATCAAAGGCCGAATTTGAACTCAATAAATCGAGAGTCGAAGGGGCGTAATAGCGTTTTAACGGATCGAGCACTTTTGTTAGTGCGGCTTCTAGTTGTATAGCGAAGAAGTGACTGTTGATTGTGATAAGTGCTCTTTCACGGCTCGAACCTATAAAAAATCCGCGCCCTGCCATTTTTTGACAGTACGTATTGATACTGGAATTCACTGCATGTGTCGTGAATACCGCAAAATCGTTCAAGTCGCTTTTGGCAAAGCTTTCATAGAATACACTATTGATTAATTCGCTGATCTGAACAGGGTGAAGAACAGCTTCCCTAGCCCTGTCATCAAGATACTTTGTTGTTTTAGTATTTCGAATACCAAAACAACCGGCTATTTCGCGAATGATTTCAACTGGCGTTGGTAGAATGTATCCATACTTCATATAGCCCCCATGGCGTAGCAAAGTCTAACGTCACGTTTAAAGTTATCAAAGGCTCTCTTGTCACTAGGTGAACCTGGAACTACAACCCTTTTACCTGAGGGAGATAAAAGCTTTGCATGTTTCTTTCCTTGGATAAATGTCCAGCCTGCTCTGCAAAGTTGCTTAATATATACATGAAAGTCTTTATTTGAGCTAAATTTTTTCATAGGCTCCCCCTTAAGCGGGGGAACACTCCCCCGCAGTCATTAACTAACGCTTAGCAGGTGCAGGAATCGCATTACCCCGACCAGTACCAGATGGGTTTCCGGTAGTACTTGGCCAATTGCCGCCATTAGCAGGCTGGTTTGATGGCGGGCGAGATGAACTTTGTTTACTCATTGCTTTTTCCTCAGTTAAGCCCCAAATTAGGGCTAACCAAAAATACAATCTTGCTTAGTAGATTACGGCCGTGCAGTTGGCGGGATTTTCTTAAATTTCACAAGATACTGAATTTAAAGCTAAAAGATATTGATGCAAATTGGTAGTCACGTTAGTGAATATACACTACTGAGAGAGTTTAAATCGTTAACCCTGACTAAAGGCGCTTTAATAACTGAACATGCAGAAATCGCGCGTTTATGCGCATATTTGAGCTGTTTCAGCAGTCATCGACATAAAACAGCATCTGAACTGCAGTTATACATATAAAATTCGATGAATGTGTACGATCGCGGCTCATAGTGCAACGCCCCCTGCAGACATCAGTGATGATGCATTACAATGCTTAATCGCTGAGCTATGCTTATGTCTAATTCGAAACGATTTTTCTCCGGATAGTGACGTGCAGCATCTGTAGCGACTTGGATAGCACCATAGAAAAGAATAGAAAGGTCGCCGTCGATAAATTTCAGAATCATAATGTCGTCTGAATAGCCCCTAAAAGCATTTCCATCGCGACATCGTAACAGTGAGAAAAATCGAGTTTAACTGTACCTGTGCTAAAAACTGTTCCCTACCTAAGGAAATTTATAATAATCACAAACATGTTTTATATTTCAATGCGTTACAACAAAAGAAAATTGACGTGTTTTTTTTAGATGACCCATACAAGCTGCGATATATATCATGAAATCGAGCAATATAGCTCATCATAAACGTCGAGGTTCTTATGTTTGATTGGATATGTGAAAGTCTAGAGTCTGCTGTTGAAACTATCGCTGATAACCCTATTAAGTCGATAGCTGTTGTAACGGCAACAATCGCTACGGGAGGAATGGCACTAGCTTATGCACCAGTGATAGGCGCAGTAGTTAGCTCAGCAGGTTTTGGTGTTGCTGGAGGGACTCTTTCAGGCGCTGCGGCTTCATCTGCTGGCTTAGCAGCTATTGGAGGTGGCAGTTTAGCAGCTGGAGGGACAGGTATGGCAGGAGGTACAGCAATCGTTACAGCGGTTGGCGGGATTTCTGGAGCCGCTACATCAGGAGCCATTGCTAAAAAAGTATAAATGACTTTAAGATTTATCCCTTTCAAGAGTCAGCTATTTTTCGACTGGCTCTTGAAAAATATTTGCTTTACTACAAAAAATCCTTAAACCCCGAGTCTGGGAATAAAATATCACCTGTTTTTGAAACCACTAAATAGATGCCTTTTTCACCATTCAGATCTTCATTGAAAATATTTAAAAAAAGTAGGCTAACATAATTAAAGCTTAGCGGCTCCATAAAATAAAATATATCTAAACCTGAGTCCAATGCTAACCTAGCACATCGTTCAATTTCATTCAAAACCTTACCACTAAATTTTGCCAAACCTTTAATTTTAGAAGGGGAGTATTTTTTAAAAAAAACGTAATTATGATTACCCTCTTCGATTTCTCTTTGAATTTGCACTATCCTTATAGATATTGAAAGATCAAAATTTTCTATTTCATTAAAATTTTTATATCCATTTATTATCCAAAATACACCTAGTACTTGTAAAAAAAATTTTGCTCCTTTAGAATATATAGCATTCCTATCATGAAGATAAATTTTTCTATTGGAAATAAATAAATCGCTCAATTTATCAAAATCACTTTCAAATTTTTTATATATATCTTTAGATATTCTTACGCTTAAAAAGCTAGCAACATCTTTAGAAAGCTCAATTTTACTTCGATAGTAGGTGCCTATTAACAACATCTGTAACCTATAAGAAAATAGAACGAAGATATCATCACTTGCCGTTAAAAATGAACCAATATCACAATAGATACCTGCATTTTCAGAATTTTCAGAATTTTCAGAATTTTCAGAATTTTCAGAATTTTCAGAAGAAATAATCTCTGCTGTTTTTTCAAAAATATCCGGCAATATTTTTACTAAATTTCTTTTATTATCATCAGCTATAGCATCTATACAATAAGTTAATATCTCTTTCAAAATTGCTGGAATATAATTTGCATTATTCTTATTCAGACCTGATGGCGAGTAGAAATTTTCAATAAAGGATTTAACTATTGAATCCAAATCATCAACACCAGATGGAATGTGATATCCTATAGGTGAAGACTTAGCAAAAAAACTAAATGAAAGCTCTTTTCTTAGTCGAGAAAAAATTGGTTTCAAGCTGACACCATATATATTCTTTGTATAAACAAGCAATTCAACCAATTGAAATATCTTATCCGAATTTGATTTTAAACAAATGTCAAAAACATCGCTCCCAACTACACTTTCAATAATCTCTAAGTAATTTTTAACTTGTGTATCAAAATTTGATTTACAGCTAGAGTTAGATTTTCTATACCGTGCTTTTGCGTCTTTATAACAACTTAAACCATCTGTGTTTTTTAACCAAAATGGATGATATTCAGGGTATTTAGTCTTAAAAATAATTCCACTTCTATTTTTATTAGAATTGAGCCAAACTTCCAATGGAGACAAATAATACTTAAAGGAAACCATCCGATTACACCCGTCGACAGAAACTTTTATTCTTTCAAAAATCTTAGACTGTTTAAAATTTCTTATTCTAGCAACAACAAGTAATGGAAAAATTCCAAAATTTCTTAAAACAACACTTTTATCATTAAATTCAGGAAGCTCATAAAAATAGTTTTCCCCTGCATTTTCAATTCTGCATAAGAAGTCATTTAACTTAGCCTCATAGGCCTCCTCACTGAAGCTAAAATCGTATAATTCTTTAGTTGCAAAAAAAATTTTCAAGTGTTCCTTTAGTTGTTCACTATGTATGTATGAAAAATTCGTCGTGGTATTAATCAATTTCATATAAAAAGCACCGATACAAAATTTAGCTTTAAAAAATTTATTTTTTACAACTTTAAACCTACAACTGCTACTTAATCGTGAATCACCAATACTTCACTATAAAACTTTTAGCATCCTAAAAAAGCAGATGATAAGCGAACACACAATGTAGCTATCGAACGTTGATACAAGCTATAGCATTTGCACTTTAATAAATCTTAACATGCAGAAATCGTGTGTTTACGCGCATTTTTTTGCTATTTTTGAAGCGAATTGCTCGATTTTGTCGATAGTCTTCACTTATGCACACAAAACTGCATAAACATTCAGATTTTGACTCATATCTGACTTCTAACTAACTTAGGCGTGCAGAAACACGTCAGCACATAACGAACACGAGATAGCTGAGCTTTATGCGTGAATCTGTCTGTGAGAGACAGATTCACAAGCTCACTTTGGGGCATTTCCGAGTTAGATTTTAAGCTCGAATTACTGAGTCTCAGATTAATTTTTCTATGGAGTAACGCCCGCCTAAGTGGATGGCAACGCATTACCACTAAGCTCAAACATAATAAATATCTCGGCTCAATCGGACTCCAATATAATTGTACACAGCATACTTTTTTAGCACTTCTTTAAGCTCATAAACATATATTATTCTACTTTCACTTCATATCTATCGCCTCAGAAGAGACTGTGGTTGTGTGCCAGAGTGAGTGTAATGACTATTTTAAACAACATTTCTTAAATTTTTTTCCTGAACCGCACAAACAAATATCGTTACGTCCTAACTTATTGGAGCTAAAGGGTGTTTCTGTCTTGTTTTTCTTTATTTCAATATGGCCTGATTCAAACATACCTAGAAGAGTTGATTTGGTTTCCTTTGCAACAACAGGGTTGAGGGACGCTAGTTTATCTAGAATGTCGAATGCTTTCTTGAAGTCTTGCTCAACTGTTATTCCTCGATATAAGTCAATTGCATATATTTGAAATACTGAATGGTCCGCATCTTCATGATTAACAGCTTGTAAAAGAGCATCCCTAGCAATTGATATATTTTCAGTAACTAAACTTGAAAATTTTTCATTAATACCATTATAGTAACAATAAATAGCAATTAATGATTTTAATGAGAGGTATGTTCCTGACTCAAAAGCTAATTTGAGTATTTCAGCAGATTCTGGTATTAAATGATCGGTATAAATAGTAACGTCAATTAAAGCATCTAGCGATTGGTAATCACCTTTTTCAGTTTTATACTTGACATATCTATATATTTCTTCGTAATTATTATCGATAAACACAGGCTCGCGTAATATAATTAAATATAATGTAACTGATAGGTCAAATAATGCGTCATTTGTGTTTCTTAATACTTGTCGTACTAGTGTTACTGCTGAATCTAAGAAAAAAGGTGTACCTATAGAGGTAACTTTTGATGTTCCATTTTCCCTTTTTCCTCTGTGCTTTTCGAACCAATACATAGCGACTCTAAGTATTTGTTCACTAGATAGTTCTTCTTCTAAGTATATTTTTTTAAGTGACGCCTGAATATCATTCTCTGTAATTTTAGATTTCTCATAGTCAATTAGTTTTCCACCTAATGATATGTAATATAAACAAATTAATTTTTCAAATGTATCGAAAGCACAATTATCATTTGTTGAGTTTAGTTCGTTAAAGTTAGGAGTAAAGTGTAGCTGCTGATTACATTCACGGCGAACAGTATGGCAAAGAAATATAATATCTGATGAAATTAACTTGCTTCTAGATAATGTTTCAATATTCTCATAAAGGTTAGGGGTAATAGCCTCTTGAAATTCATTTAGTGTATTAATAATTAGAGCTTCAAGGGCTCTGCGGATATACTGGACCTCAGCTCCTTTATATATATTCCTTATTGTATGAGCTTTTTCATAGTTGAATCCAACTGTCGAGTCTATTTTGAAAGCCAATTCTATATCATTCATGATACTAAATTATTCCATATATGTGTTATCAGATTGTAGTGGTCAAGTGAAGCTGGCCACGGCTTTAGAATCTTCCCAAAATCTTCGCTCTGATTCATTTGGGTTCTTTCTTCAAAAGGGTATTTACTCGCAACTGTCACAAAGCACTCTATTTAATTCATCTGTTTCATTCAAAGAAACTGACCACGCCCCCACAACACAAGAAGTTTTCGATTGATACCAATTTTGTTTTGTCTTAAATGATTTTATCAATAACGATGTAACCTTATATCCAGCCATTGACTCAATATAAGATTGCCTTCCATCATCAGGTAATTTCGAATCGAAAACATCAATTAATGCACAAAATATCTTTGATGTATTTGGTTGTTTAATTTTACAGAGTTTAATTATATCCTTTTTGTAAGCAGTTGCAGTACCTCGAAGTTTGAACTCTATCGCTAAGGTATCTCCATTTTCAAGTTTAAAAACTAGATCTGTAGGACCACCATTACCAAGATTTCCCTCTCTAATCCAAGTAACACTTAGACCATCAAAGATTGCATGAGCTTCTTTTAAAATGGCTTTACCGCATTGATAAGCAAATGCCAACTCTGGCATATGAAAAATCCCTTGATTAGCAATAAGCGAAAGTTCTTTATCCTCAGAGATTGCCGTTTCAAAAATAATCTCTGCTATTCTAGTCATGTGCATGCTTCCACCTAGGTTATATAGTAGCCAACAGCGCTTTGTTACGCTTTTAGCCATGTATAGAATTCTTCTGTCATTTCGTTTTCCACTGCCTCAATAGTTCTGATGTCAACAGTGGAATTACACCCCATCAAAGGAACTTCGATAGTTTCTTCTTGGTCTGACCAATCCATTTTGAGATATCGCACTTGATCATTATCATAGGCTATTCCACTCACTCGACCAAACCCGTATAGTTTCATGGTCTTACCAAATTGCTCTCTTTTCTTTAAGATAACTAGGTCGCCTTTACATATGCTGTTGAAACGTTCTACCTGATGCTCGCTCTCATGATAATCGAATCTACAGATTCCCTTCTCTTTCCATTCGGTATCAAGGCGTTCATTGAAGTCAGCTCCAGGACAAAACCCCATGAAAAGTATGTAAGAATCAGTTGGCGTGGAATTGTTTATCGCATCAATAACATACTTAGCATCAGTATCACCTTTACTATATTTTTCGTCTGCGTTCCGTTTCAGCTTGACGAGATCGGCGCGACTTATATTTCCACTTTTAATTCGATCGATTACTTTGTCGTACTTCATAAAATCTCGCTGATTAATTGAGAGCGTAACATCTTAGGATCTGAACATTATCTATAGGGCACGAATTTCTAGATATACTTGGTGGCAGCCAAATCCATGTGTATTGACACAAATTATGCTATAGGAATTTGCTTTTTTCCGGTAGCGGTTTTTTATACAGTTTGATGGGTAATCACTTGATATTTTTTAGCTTTCTTATTCGTTTACGCCCTTTTGACTGATTATTGATCTTGATTGACTACATTCTGGCCTCGTATTCAGACTAACACGCGTACCACATTTTCTTATTAGCTAGGGTAATTGCGGTTGATGACTGATAAGGCCAGAACTCTGTAGCATTACTAAAATTAGGTTAATGTTTTGATGTTGGAATTAGCTAGAGGTCATTTTGCTAACGAGGAAAGGGGGCATAACTTCGTTAGCACTTAACGATCGGCATACTTCGCCATTTAGTAGTGTATTGGGGCGTTAACAAATCCCTCCGCATTGCCCATTTTTGCTCTATGCCTTGAGCCGCGATAAACAGAGTATCACTGCCATAGCGTTGGTTAATGTGATCGAGTGTAAGCATTAGTGCCGGCTTTGCGGTGGGAGGATTGAACAAGTCTAATTGGCTGTGTTTCTCGCTCACTAAATCAATCAAACCTACGCCTATCTTGTAATAGCGTACACCTTCACGAAATAGCTTGGGTGCGGCTTCACATACTGCTTTAGTCAGCTCTATCGTACAGTTCGTCGGACAAGGGAAATGCACCACGGTTTTGTAGCTTACAGGACGCTCATCGTGGGGGGAGTTACTCGCAAATAGCAGCATCGTCTTGCAAACCGAGCCTTGCTTGCGTGATTTAGCTGCTGCAATCCCCACATGCTTACTCAGTGCTTGCAGTAACGATTCAAAATCAGTGATGCGCTCACCCATGCTTCTTGTCGAGAATATCTGCTTCTTATCAGCCCTCGCTTCATCCCACACCTTGCATACTTGGCCGTTAAGCTCTCGTACTGTCCGCTCGACTTCAATGCTGAACTGTTTACGGGCTAACCCCGCTGGCATGTTTGCTAGGTCAAACGCAGTACAGATATTCATCAGTTCAAGCTTTGCACTAATCCTGCGCCCAATCCCCCAAACATCGCCTACTGCTAGCTGCTTTAGAATAGCGGTTCGGTCTTGGTCATTGTCGATAACACAAACCCCTTCATAACCCTCAATCTTCTTAGCAGCATGGTTAGCCAGTTTTGCCAAGGTCAGGGTTTCCGCAATTCCCACACAAACAGGCAAGCGAGCTTCTTTCCAAACTGCCCGTCTTATCAATTGACCTTGAGTATGAAGACATTTTATCGCTGGATAGCAGTTCTTAAACGACAAGAACGTTTCATCGATGCTATAGACATGCTGCTCAGGCGCAAAGCGGCCAATGATATCCATCATCTTGCTCGACAAGTCAGCATACAGTTCATAATTAGATGAACACGCAATCACACCACGCTCCGCACACTGCGCTTTGACTTGAAAGTAAGGCACAAACTTCTGAATACCCGCCTCTTTTGCCTGCCTATTGGCAGCAACAATCATCCCATCATTATTACTGAGCACAACAACAGGCTTACCACGCCAATCAGGCCGGAACACTTGTTCCGCACTACAGTAAATTATTGGCATCGACTAGCGCAAACATCTACTTTTTACTCAATACAGGACTTTTACGGTGGCAACGAATAGAACGAGTGATTACGCCTTCAATACTAAACTCGTCGTATTCATGAATAATGACAGGCTGGTGTTGCTGATTAGAGGAAAGCAGTAAACGGCGGGGAATATCAATGATTTTACAGACAAACTCCCTATTTAAATTGGCTACAATGACATCGCCATTTCGCACAGTCTCGTGGCGGTCAACAATGAGAATATCACCATCAAAGATACCTACATCTTGCATCGAGTCCCCTAGGGCATAAGCCATAAAAGTTGAGCTTGGGTGGTCGACCAATAGCTCATCCAAGCTTAGACCTAGCTGAGTGTATTCAGCCGCAGGTGACTCAAAACCTGTAATGCCAGCACGGGCAGGAATAGGGATAACACGCATAGCAACGAACCACTGTTAATATATACAGTAATTATAGTCGCAGAATAGCAGCTAGCAAGATCTATTGAACGACCTCGACATAACACCATTGGTTCTTTTCTTTATCGAATGTAGCACTAATGTGCATTGGTGAAGTGTCGCCCTGCTTAGCTCTGAGCAACGCAACATCGGAAACCTCCGACAAGTCATCAATACATTGTGGCTGCGTTAGGGAGTATAAAAAACATAGCAGCATAACCGAAAATGGTTAACGCAGCTGTCGCGACAAGAACACGTATAGGTCTGAAAACCATAGGTTAGCCATCCTTAGCGCAGAATCAAAATACCATTTATCAATATGACGATAGTATAGATTTCTACCAGTGCAAGTAGAGCTAGTAATGCGTACAGTACAGTGTCCGCCTTTACTGGATCAGATCACTTAACCCTGAAACAGAATTATCACGTCCAATTGTGAGGATGTGTATCCCTGTGCTTTTCATTAAAGGTCTGACTCTCCACAACTCTGCAAGCGCATCGAATTTTTCTGATTTTGGTACAGCAACAGCTAGAACATCGGTTTGTTCAAGATGTTCAATTGTTACAAGCTGCCCTATGGCCTCCCTAATAAGAGAATATTCTTGGGATGACTTACTGCGGATTAGTGGCCCTTTCTTTGATTCAACCCTCAGCCTTTGGCCTGTTCGAAGCTCTGCAACAAGATCACCCACCCCAGAGCTTGAGCGAACAATGATTGAAGCTGCATATTTTTTATTAGAATATTTCGACTGCCAACGCTTCTGTTGAACAGGGCTTGTCCATCCGCGTTCATTCAAAAATTCAACAAGCTGAAAGTGAATAGTATTTTTTGTCCGAACCTGCGCCCCATCTATGGCCACTATAATGTCGCCCTGTACATGGCCATTCTCTATCAGAGAAATAGCGAGGCGAAGAGTGACTTCTGCTTCGGGCATTTTATCTTCAGGTAACATCTGATCTCCATCAAGAAGAGGATACTAATCCAACTCTCGGCCTAACATTCTAGCCAAAAACGCTACAATACCTCTGTGGCTGCGTTCCGGCATTCCCATACAGAAGTAATTCCTGATACTGAAAAACAACCCTATCGCGCCTGTAGCGATACCTAAATAATGACAGAGTCTAACACCACGAGCATTCAAAGCTTCAGCTCCTACAGACACATGACTTCCAGCTTCTTCAATATGTGTTTGGAAAAACCAATGGGGGACTACGTAATAGAAGATGAAAAAGGATATGAGACCAAACAACAATGCACCATACCAAGGTAATCGACTGCCGATAACGACCGAGTCAGAGATTATCTGGCTGGCATTGCTTCTGCGTCTGTATCGTCGTCCCATGACATTCATTCCCTTAATGTGGTTATTCTCGCCCTTAACCAGTAGACACTGCACTCATGTAGTGTCTACTTTTCAGAGCAACTATTTAGCTCGGGGTATTAAAGGCAAAATTGGCTCTTTAAGCTTTTTGTAAACTGATTCAGGCATAATATTAACATAGGGTCTTGGGTCATTTTGATCATGACATTCGTTATATACATCCAACAAATATGTAATAACATCATTAGTATTTTTGAATTGATGCATTTCCTTCAATGTCTGAAGTGCTTCCTGAGTACCAGCTGCCACGCTGACTCTCTTACGGCTTTTTTCATACATCGCCTTTTTAAAGCTCTTTAGGGTTTCATCACTTAAAACATCGAACCAATCAGAAATGTGTATAAAACTATCATCATCGAATTCGAGCTTGCCCGTCTTGCTAACATAAGACTTTAAGTCTTCCAACCTATGAGGGGGTTCATTTTTTTCAACCAAAACAAATAATTGTTCCAGAGAATCATTGATGGCGCCAAACTTCCATTTTAGCAATTCACTCATTTACTGTCCCTTAGTTACAAACCCACTATAGTATTGATGGTAAATAAAATACCGTCCCCTAAACTGTTATGAAACACATTTTAAATATAAACGTCAATACCTTAGAGCAATATGTCATTGTCCAAATATTGCCTATGTGAGATACCTTTGAGTTTTGCTAGTCGACGATTTCAAGCATATTTTCAGGCAGATCAAGGAATATGCTGCGCCCAGAGCGTTTGCTGCGTTCTTCATCCAATCCGTAGACCGATGAACCACTGCAACATGCCAGTATGGTTAGCGTCTTCTCTGCACGTGTCAGTGCTACATAGGCATTGCATAGCTCTTCTTTGTAGCTAGATAACTTGAATTGACTGAACTGAGGGTCAAGCACATAGCAATGTTCTGCTTCTAAGCCCTTCCCTTTGTGATAAGTAAGCACTTGAATAGCTTCATCTTCACCATACTTAACTTGGGCTTTCTTAAGGGCTTTTTCAACAGTTTCTACTTGCTTGTTGTATCGGCACAGAATAAGTAGGCTATCAGTCAATTGTCTCTCTTTGATGTCATCCACCAACCATTTAATAGCGTCCTGTAGCTTGTCGCAGCTCTTTAAACGAGGATTATCACTATCTTTCGGATCATGTACCGAAACTGAAATGCTGTAGCTAGGATTAATCTTGTAGCGAATGTCGTTAGCCAACCTAACTAGGGGCTTCAATGAGCGATAATTTTTGGCTAACTGGAAGCGTTTGTGGTTTTTGAAAGTATCAGCGAATTTGTCGAGGTATTCGTGTTTAGCGCCCCTGAAGCCATACATGGATTGGGCAGGATCGCCTACGCAGAAAAAATGAATACCGTGATCATATAGCGCTTTGATGATATCCCATTGAATTCTATTCGTATCTTGGATTTCATCGATGATCAGGTGCTTAGTCTCGCTAGTAACCTTCTTACAGAACTTACTCTCTTTCAAGCGTTGTCGTAGCTGTACCAAGAGGTCATTAAAGTCACGACATTTGCCGTCCTTGTATTGGTTGTAAGCTGTTAGTAGGGCATCAATTTCATCTTCAAATTCGGCTAAATCTGGTGCTACTTTCATGATGCTGCGACCAAGAAGAGGCTCATCAAAGTTAGCCATGTGATTAAAGATCGTCTGACAACGGCGGCTAATATCATCAGACGAGTAGCTTTGGGCTATCTTGCTCTTTGGCTTGATCAAGTTTTCAATAACCTTTGACGCAGCTTCGGCGTTAAGTATTGGTTGATCATCGTTGATTTTAAGCAGCTTGTTGCACCAACTACTAAAGGTGCCCACGAACATCTTCTCACTGTGTAGCTCTGCCTCTTTCAAGCGTTCAGCAAATTCCTCGGCAGCTTTATTCGTAAAGGCAAGCACACAGATTTCACTCTCCTTAGTACCTTGCTTAAGCAGATGTTCAACTCGTTTGACTACTAACAATGTTTTACCAGAGCCCGGGCATCCCTCCACATAAACAGCCCTTTCTTTAGCCTTAATAATGTTAGGGAGCTTATGGCTCTTACTAGCGACCTCTTCAATGCGTGGTTCCACTGTTTCACGAACATCAGCAACGGCTTGAGTGTAATTCCCCTTGGTAGCAGCGAGTTCCTTAGCAGGGTTGCAGATTGCTTCAAGTAATCGCTCTGATAATGTGCTTATGGCCTTTTTCAACTTCTTACCGTTGAACCTGAAAGTAAGGTAACGAGCATTCTTTCCAGCCTCTTTACGAGCCTCGTTCAGCTCTCCCAAACGAGCGTGAATTGCTCGGCGATTCTTTAGGCTTTTATCAATAACCAACGTCTTTAGCTCAGAATCATTGAGGTCGAATAACCGTTTAGGTCGTATTAGGCGAACATTTTCTAATAATGACCCTACTACGTTGATATCAGCCAATTTAAAAGGGTCTTTGTCAAACCTGCGCCGAGACTCTAGGCGGAGACTACAAACCTGATTAGGGAACCAATCATTAATACCGTCTAATGACGACGCTACAAGCCACCAACCTAATCCAACTTCCTCAACAAACTTCTTATTCTCTTTGAGCGTTTTGTCATAGCCAATAAGGTGGTCGTTGCCTCGGCTCCCTGTGTAAGTCGTTTCAGTCGCCATATCCTTTTCTTTTGGGAAAACTTCGCCGACTTTAACCCTATTTTGCTTAGTAAGCATAAAGCCAAAAAGCTGTGACACGCCGTACATGATATATCCGGTGTGTAATTCTAATAGCAGGGCATTATCTATAAGTTGCTTGTAACGGCGGGTTTCTAATAATGATTGGAGCTGGTAAAGCATAAAAGAAGCCATTTGGCGGGAGACACGAGTAGGAATGTATTCAATTTCACAGTTATATTTTAATGCTCTACCTTTATTTCTATCATGATAAGGCTCTGCAATATAGATATTAATATATCGGTATTCGTCGTGGTCGGCGACCAACTGGAATCTCTGTGTAAAAAATGGTTTATTATCACTTTTCTTGAAACCAGCATTTTCATTACCAACATTCAGCTTTTTTACTGTTAGGCGGTCTTGCCTATTTTGGGTTCTCACCCTAATTAGGCCATTTTCGCCATCAAGTAGTTTCTCGATATCAGTGATAGAGAGATTTAAACCGATACGAATGAAATCTATATCAACTGTATCTTCGCTGATGTTATGGATTGCTGCTTCCATGAGATTTTGTTGGTACTCAACAATTTCTCTGTTTCGCAGCACACTCATAATCGTTGCGATATTAGTTGTGTAGTTTAATGTCTTGAAATTTGTGAGGTCTGCAATTATACAATTAAGTTCTGGCTGAACTAATGGGTATTTATCTGTTCTTGATATATCAAAAATCTTACTCGGAACGAAGTTTTCAAAAATATTGGTTTCGTCTAAACCACTGTTAGAACTATTGGAATGATTATTAGATGGCTTAGAACTACTCATCCATGAATACCTATATTATTGAATAATGATCTGACATTTAAACAAGTTTCTATAGTTGATATTACTGCTAACAAACAACTTACACCACTACTTTCACATCCACATGAAGCAAACTATGCACGACAAGAGCACAACGGCGTGTGAGTCCCCAGAGTCATAAAAATGCTTCTCTACGGCAAGCAATCGTTGCTTTCCATCAATGTTTGATAAATCATCAAAAGTAGAGCATCGTAATGACTTCAATAATCCAAAAAGTGCTTAAACTCAGTAAAAAGTTAGATTCCATGTGAATTTCAACAATTTTTTTCAGTCAGGACATACTGTTTTTATAGCGTGGACATGCTATCAATATAGCATGAACCAAACACTATTTTTACAGTGGACATACATATGTCCATGCTAAAATTTAAGACGATAGAGAGATGGTCGTTTAGGTAAAACTTTAGCAGGGCAAGCGGTACAAATCATACATAAGGAAATATTAATATGGGGAGAGATAGGCAGGACAGAACCACAGAAGAGTGGGCAACGTTTGGTCATCACCTATTAGACATGATAGGAAAGAAACACAAATTATATAAAGAAATAGCAAGGTTAATCACAAAACTAACTGTTCAAGAAGATGATATTAACAAGGCTGCGGTTACGCATACTCTTAATAACCACAAATACGAACTAAAAGACCACTGGCGTAAATGGACACAGAAAATAAAGCAAACTCCAAAGGACGCAGAAAGAACCAAGTTCTATATTAAAAAATCGACATTCGAGAATATACTTAATTTCATATGCCTTTCACCAGAAATAAAGCTAAAAAAAGGCATCAGTGATGAAGCAATATTTGATACTTTATTTATGCATTTAAACAGCTATGGCATAGAAAACACTAAAGAGATGTATGAAATAATTGAAAACCTAAAAAAATACAAGCCTACCACAATTGAACAGGATTATAACCAAAAGCTCTTTGAACAAAAAAGACCGAAACTCAGTTCCCCAAAAGCAGATGAGTTACAAAAAGCGATAAGTAAAATCCGCAAAGAAACTAAAACTAAAAGTAACGGAACTAAAGACGAAAAAGCAAAAAAAAATATTGAAACATTAATAAATGTCAAGCGGATAATCTACAACGCACCAAATGTTGAGTACTACCAAGGCGAAAATAACAAAATAATTAACACCATACTTGAAGAACTAAAGAAAAACAACATAAACAGCCTTGAAAAATTGCGAAACATAAAAGAAATAATCAACAATGAATTAAAGGATGAAAATGAAATTCTTCACCTTGAAATAAAATCACTTAGAACGAAAGTTACTGAGTTAGAAGATAAGTTCCCCCCCCATTAGATTTAAGCTAATATCGAATGGGGCTAAGTATTTATTTACAGTCACAACAACCGTGTCAAATATAGCGGCTGAAAAATAGCCGCACTTGTGATACCATACTCTTACAGTGTGGTATCACTATTCCCTTCTGTTTCAATCCCCTAGCAACATATCAATCTATTCTTACTGGAGTTATCTATGACTACAGCGACTGCTTATGCGCTCTATTTGAGCCGTCTTGCGCCCAACAGTCAGCGCTCGATTGCTTCGCAGATGCGCAGCATTGCACAACTGATGGACTGGCCTGACGCGACAATAGGCAAGCAACTCAGCAACATTAACTATCAACAAGCGATGCAGATACGGGCATTGCTGATACACGAGCAGTGGTCGGCACGCTCGATTAACCGTGCGATGACCGCGATTAAGAGTATTGTCAAAGTTGCGGCCTTAATGGGTGAAGCTGATATGCAGCAAGTCGCGCATATCAATAGCATCGCTAACATGAAACACGGTGCCCATCAGGGCAATCCCCTGAGTGCTGAGCAAGTCACTAAGCTACTCGCCTTACTTTCCAAACGCCAAGACACGTATGGACTTCGTACATTAGCTATCTTTGCGCTGTTCCTCGGAACGGGGTTGCGCCGTAGTGAGCTTGCGGCACTGATGCTCGCTGATTATGACAGTGCAACGTCAACGATTAAGGTGGTTGCAGGTAAAGGCAACAAGAGCCGTATTCTGTTCTTACCCGATTGGGTTGAACAGCATGTCATCGCTTGGCTCAACGTGCGCAAGATGCACTCAGGACCACTCATTTGCCACTGTCGCACGACTGGCATTATGGTCCATTACCGCCCCGTGAGTCGGGATGCGCTCTATCGGTTAGTCAAAGATAAACTGGAAGCGATTGGTGTTGTGGGTGCATCACCCCATGATTTGCGCCGCACCTTTATTACTCGGCTACTGGAGCAAAACGTTGATATCAACACCGTACGCCAAATGGCAGGCCATGCAGATATCAGCACCACCACCATTTATGACAAACGCGGTGATGCGTTTATGCGTGAAGCCGCTGCCACCCTGAACTATGTGTCAACACCGAACGAACGGGGTGGGAAAACAAGATGCTAAAGCGTGCAAAATCACCCCGTAAATGGCGCGCCAATCATTGCCACTACCTCGCCTCGCAGTTGAGTGAAGCATTGATGTTTGCCGCCATTACCACCGACATGGTGGTGCCATCCTCAATACTGGGCGCAATCACAGGCGAGCAGATTGAGCCGTTTCTACGCCTTAGCCTAGAAGATGCATCACTCAAGCTACCAAGCAAAGACCGCGCACCGCTCAACACGGCAACGGTTAAGCATAATGCGCAGTTTCTTGGTCAGCTGTTTGGCTTAATGCCGCAGATGCAACCTGTAGTTGAGTTCTTGATTGTCATCAATGCCAATGCCGGACTCAGGGAGTTAACCGAACTCCTAATTGATGATGACTTTGATGTACTAGAACGCATGTTACAGGCTAAGACAACCCTCGATTTAGAGGTCATCCTGTCGCAGTTGGCGGTGTTCGAGCGCTATCAACTGATTGCAGAAGCGACTTTGGATGCACCTTACAGATTGCTGTTCCCAAGCGTACTGGTATCCATTTTAGTGTCGCAGAAGTTAACCAGTGCAGTCGACTTCTTAGCCCCCATGCTCAGCAAAAGCCCCGTGGCACAATTTAGTCTGTCGCAATTTGAGCATGTGAACACTGACTTACTGGCTAACTACCTTGCGGCCATAACTCAAAAGCCCTCGGTAGGCGTCAATATCCTGCTCTATGGCAAAGCGGGTACTGGTAAAACTGAGCTGGCTCGGACATTGGCAAAGACGATTAAGCGCAATCTACTGGAAGTCCAAAGCCAGCAGTTAATCGAGAGCCAATACCGAAATGACAACATTGCAAAGGCAACCAGCATACGCCTTGCTCACCTGAACTTGTTACAAGGTCTACTGGCTCACAGCAATGACAGCTTGTTATTGGTCGATGAGTGTGAAGCGTTGTTCGTGCAAGCCGATGAACAGTATTCCAAAGAACAATTGATGCAGGCGTTAGAGCAAAACCCTGTTCCTGCGATTTGGATTACCAACCATGTTGGCTTGCTAGAACCCAGCTTTATTCGCCGTTTTAAGTTGGTGATGGAAGTCCCAGTACCCGATGAACCCTTTGCCTATGCCATCAATGAGCACTTACTGACACCGCTTAAGGTGTCACAGGACTATCACCTGCTACTGGCAGAGAAGCCCAATGTCACCCCCGCCATGGTTGGTAATGCTGCCCATGTGGCGATGACACTCAAGCTCAAAGGTGCCAAGGCAGAAGTCCTTATCGATGAAGTGATTGATGCCACCCTAGAAGCCTGTGGTGAAGAAGCGCCACCGCCAAAGTATCAAGGGGAGCTTGCGTTTGATAGCAACATGGTCAACTTCAAAGGCGGTGATGATGCAGCAAGTATGACTACCGATGATATGTTGGCCTCGATTAATCATGCGGTTAAGCAGGCCATGCCGATTAGGGTGATGCTGAGTGGTCCCCCTGGTACAGGCAAGACAGCATGGGTACATCACTTAGCTGAAACCCACGGCTTTGAGCTGATGCACATCAAATGCTCTGATGTACTCAGTAAGTATGTCGGGGACAGCGAGCAAAACATCGCTAGGCTCTTCAGAGAAGCGCACAGACAGCAAAAGCTGATGCTCATTGATGAAGTCGACAGCTTGCTCAGCAAACGCGATAGCGCTCAAGCGCTGCATGAAGTGCAACTTGTTAACGAACTGCTATCACAGCTTGAGTGCAACACCCTGCCCGTGTTCGCTGCAACCAATGCCCTTGCCAGTATTGATAGTGCGGTCATGCGCCGCTTTGATTTCAAGTTGGTGTGTGACTATTTAACGAGTGACCAACGCCAAGCGCTCTATCGGCAAGTCCTTGGCATTAAGCGCCTGACCCATGAAGAAGTCTCAACCCTAAACACCCTAAACCAATTAACGCCCGGCGACTTTGCCATCTTAGCAAGACGCCAACGTTTTGAACCCAAGCGCGACCACCGCGCAACCGCCCTAGCGCTACTCACCACCGAGAACAACCGCAAACAAGGGCAACCCCGTATCGGATTTATCCGCTAACACCCACTAAAGGAAATACACCATGACCACTGTATTGAGTTCTCTCAAGGTAATCGCTCGCCCTGAAATTGCCCCTAAGCCACCTGTGCTCGGCAAACGGATGAAGCTACTCGATAAGCTAGACCAGCAATTGTCGTTAGCCGAATGCATGATTGAAGGCCGTGAATTTGAAGCCTACAAAGAACGTTCGGTGAAAGACCCAGAGACTGGTGAGCGTAAGAAAATTCGCCGCCGTTACATCGTCCGACCTTGGTTCTATGACAGCAACGAGCACTACTACTTTGAAGTGCGGATTAGTAACAAACCCATCGAACTGGAAAAAGGCTGCCCCGCTATTGATGTGGGTGAAAAGGCCAACTTGCCAGCGGTAATTAAGGTGGTAATTGATGCCGTGGAGAAAGGCGAGTTAGACGAGCAGTTACTCGCCCCCGCACCCAAGATAGGTAAGAAGGCCACCACTGATAAGCCCACCACCGATAAAGCCAGCTCGAAAGCCAGTAAGTGACAACTCACCTCACCCACATTCCATACCAACAACAGGGGGACACGATGCCCCCTTTGTTTTGCCACTTTTGAGGGTTAAATAATGAAAACCATTAATACCGACCTACCATTACCCGTGTCACCTATCTTTGCCAAAGCACTGTCAGAACTCGTGAAAAATATTGATAGCAACGCTGTCACCATTAACTTTCGCGACCCTGATTACAGTCCACAAACAGGAGGGTTTCATCCTGTGGAAATCAGGCTAGAGAAAGGTGCAGACCAATGGCAGTTATGCTACATCACCGACTTTTGCTATGTCGGCTATGCGGGGCAATGGGAATTAGTGAAAGAGTTGGACTTTGACTTTAGCTGCGGCGTGTTTCAGTCCATTAGCGGACTATTAGTGATTGAAGCGGCAGCAGAGCTTTATCCAATTTGGGAGCAAAACTTCTTGTGTTACTGGCAGGAAATGGACGTTTTTAATGTCAGTATTTCGACAGACTAACCCTCAAAACACTCAAAATGTGGCATCGGCACATATCAAACCAGATAAAGTCGACTAGACTGAGGCACGAGCAGGAAATAGTTTCCTCGCTTGCGCTATGCAATGCCTTAAAGAAGAAGGAGCAATTCCATGTCAGGATGGTATGAATTAAGCAAAAGCAGTAACGATCAATTTAAGTTTGTTCTTAAGGCTGGTAACGGAGAAGTCATCCTCACCAGCGAACTCTACACGGGTAAGAGTGGTGCAATGAATGGCATCGAATCCGTTCAAACCAACTCCCCTATCGAAGCCCGATATGCCAAAGAAGTGGCGAAAAACGATAAGCCGTACTTCAACCTGAAAGCTGCGAACCATCAGATCATTGGCACCAGCCAAATGTATTCGAGTACCGCAGCAAGGGACAACGGGATCAAGTCGGTAATGGAGAATGGGAAAACCACGACGATTAAAGATCTAACCTAGCACAGGATGTTCAGTGTGGTGCTTTGCTGGAAGAACTCTAGCAAGGAAGCGTGTTGGTAAGTATCTAACAATGCTGGATTTTAGATACAAAAAAACCGACTTTGATGTCGGTTTTAGTCCCTATTATAGGGATGGTACCAGTGGCCAGACTCGAACTGGCACGCTTATTAGGCGGTTGATTTTGAATCAACTGTGTCTACCGATTTCACCACACTGGCATAATTTTCGTTTCTCAAAAACTTTGCAAATCTTTGCAAGGCTTTTGCGTGTTAATTATTTCAAATTAACGTTTAATAACAACAGCTTAGTGAATTTAATGTCATTGATACAGTGAATTTTGAATCCGCTGTGTCTACCGATTTCACCACTCTGGCATCAAGATTTAGAGCTAACAAAAACAACTAGCTGGCTCTAAGTGCTGGGAATTATACCTTTGCCTTTGACAATGGCAAGCCCTTTTGAAAGGCTGGGTGGCAAATTAGTTTTAACCGCTCAAAAATCAGTCTTATATAGGATTAAAGCCCTACATAGCTCGATAAGAAGACATTTATCACGCCTGATTCTACTCAGCTCCGTGGGAAAGCAAAAATTGCGCGTATTCCCTGTCACTTTTTTGTATATGGTTAACTAACCAGGATTTTAAAAATGCCATAAGTTCATCGGCAACATCTTCACCTCTCGCTACCCGCTTCTGGAAATCCAGCACCTGACCGACAAGTTGAGCATGCTTTTCTTTATGTCCAGCTGTTTGAGGATAACCAAAGCGTGCAAACAGTTCTTCTTCATAGGAAAAATGATTCGCGGTGTAATCCACAAGTCCTTGAACAATCCGTTTAATCGCTTCGAGGCCATAGGCTTCGCTTAAGGTACGGTGCAATTCGTTAACAAGAGAGACTAAGCGTTGATGCTGGCGGTTAATCTCCGGCATACCGATATCAAGTTCTGGCCCCCATTTTACAAATAGTTGGCTTTGGGCTTGATTAGAGGTAAATAGCTGCTTATCCACATGGAAACGATGTAGCAGTGAACCAATCTCCTGAGACATATTATAAACCTTAAGACTAGATAGATTGGTTAGATTAGTATGATGTGCATTTTTCAACGCTAATTCAGTCATCGCGTTGATATTTTTGTTAATTTCCTCTGCAACGGCATGCTGCTCTTCCGATGCAGTGGCAATTTGATGAGACATATCAGTAATGCTTTCAACGTGAGTGACAATTTCCCCCAAAGATTGGTGCGCTTTCTCTACCATCAAGGCGGTTTCATCGGCGATAGTGACGTTTTTTAACATCACTTCAACCCCTTGTTGAGCGCCCTTTTGTAATGCGGTTATCTGCTGTTGAATTTCAGCGGTCGCCTCTGAGGTACGTTTTGCCAAATTACGGACTTCATCGGCAACAACCGCAAATCCACGGCCATGCTCACCCGCTCGAGCACTCTCAATCGCCGCATTAAGAGCCAATAAGTTGGTTTGTTCGGCCACTTGCGAGATAGTCTCAATAATGCTGCTAATGCTATTCGTATCGGCAGCTAGGTGCTCAATCACTGCTTTTGTTTGGTGAATTTGCGACGTCATATCGCTGATTTTATTGACAATAGCGCCCATGACTTCATCACCATGTTTAGCTGAAGTCTGCGCAATATCAGCGGCTTGCGCGGTATTAGCCGCATTGTGTGACACTTCTTGTACGGTTGAAACCATCTGGGTCATGGCCGTTGCCGCAAGCTCGGTTTGACGTTCTTGCTCCAGAACGCCTTGTTTTGCCTGCTCACTAATCGTCTTGATGTCGGTGGCGACCTTCTTCATCCATTCGCTGGTATCAACTAGAGATAGAATAGTACGACTCACATCTTCGCCCATGCGATTGATGCTGTGAACGACAGTGTGAAACACTCCCGCATCTTTCTCATCAAGCTGGTAACTCAAATCACCGTCACCCAAGTGATGAGCCGCACGCTCGAGGTGCCTCAGATTACGGATAAGTTTGTTAATGTTAAAAAATAGAATAAGGGCAAGTGCAATTAAACATAAGGTTGCAACCCAATGCGCGCTACTAAGCAAACAATAAAGGGGATATAAAAGTAAGACCATGGGAGCGAAAATAATACCATATCCCATAGTGCCCCTTTTAACAGTGGTGCTAGCCATTTTTGGCTCCTTCAAAAATGCAGTCTAACTTCAATCAATGCTAAAACGGATTAGCAAATACCTTGTTCTTGGTACCACTTAATAGTTACTACTCTTAAGACTAGTCCCGAATGAAGTAAGAAACAAAGCCCAAAAGATTGAGTTTGATAAAATTTCATCACCCGCTAAATTTGAGGTAGATCACAGGGTTAATCTTTGGTTACAAGATTGTTTTAGGACGTCGATTTTTTATTGATCAGGATCAGTATTTGCTGACAGTAAGAGCGCTAGTGTATGGATGACTTCACAAGAAAGAGGATTTCAATCATGGCATTTTGGTTAGATTTAATGTTCGGTAACCCAATTGGTTTACTTTCAATGATCGTTATCTTTAGCACTATAGGGATAATTTCTTATATCACTTGGATGTTTATCGTGAAGTCAGCGCAACAATCGTAGTTTTTGCTTCCAAATTGTTATTCTGTTCATTGTAGCTTGTAAAAATTGCACGTTGTTATGGGGGTTCCATTAACCCCCATTTTTTATGCCTGTAATTTCGCGTTAGAGCCAACGCTACACTTAAGCTGCGTGTTTACGGTTTTGAACTAAGCCATTGAGAAACTGCGGGCGCGCTTTAATCAGATGTTGCATTTCTTCTTCACTTGGTTCCCCTGCAGGTAAACGTAAAACGCCCCGATTTAAGTAGATACGTGCTTTCATCGAAATTTTATAGTCTGCTGTGGGCCCTTGGATTGCGTAATGACGTTCATTACCTAAACATTCGAGGATACAAGCACTGAGCAAACTTTTGACCGCGGGTTCGTTTTGCGGCAATGTCAAAATAGTGGCTCCTTGCAAAAAGAATTCTCGTAATAATGCTCGCTCTGCACGATCCAGCAAATTAACTTTTGCTTCAATGGTCTCGGTGATGCGCTTATCACTTAAATGACGAATCGACTCATCTAATCCCAAGTTCAATAACTGAGTTAAAAAATACGCGATCGAGATAATAAGTCCAAGCCCGACAAAATGTGCGTGCTCGGGTACAAACTTATCCAGTGCCAGCAAAGTAAGAATATTTGACGGCATCGCCAATAAAACTGCACAACTCACCATTAGCCACAGCATAACCCGAAACATTACCTTCTTAGGGTTAAACAACTTCACTGAATCGAATTTGAGTTTAATCATAGTGTTATCCCAGTGACAAAAAATTGAACTTAGCCAAGCCCAAGCAAGTTTGATGCCATTGCTTTATTCAATATTGAGGGATTTTTCACTGGGATAACATGCGAAATTTTTTAAGCTTGAGTCTATGCTTATAAGCATCCAACTTGCTATCAGATAAAGATTATTTAAGATGCTGACATTCTTCAGTCAATTTATAAAAAGCCCGATTGGTAGGCACCTCACCTTGTCAATTGTGCTATTCAGCTCCTTAATCACGCTAATGACGACAGCCTACCAACTCATTAGCGATTATCGTGGCGATGTTAGTCGGATTGATCGGGTATTTTCTAATATCGAGAAAGCTAACCTGGATGTATTAGCCGCAAGTATTTGGGTAATAGATGAAAGACTGATTAACACCCAACTGAATGGTCTCATCCAACTACCTGATATTAACTACATTTCAATCAAAGATGATAGTGGCCAGTCGTGGAACGGAGGAACCCCAAAACCAACTCATACTTTAAATAAAATCTTTCCTCTGGTGTATAAATCACCGACCGACAATATCAACGTTGGTACTTTAGAAGTACAAGTAGACATGGATGCCATTTATGACCGCCTTTACGATAAAGCCATCCTTATTTTACTCTCCAATGGCATAAAAACCTTCTTAGTCGCTGGATTTATTCTATTTTTAGTCTGGTACAACATCACTAAACATCTCGATAAACTCAGTAAATACTGCAAACGGATTAACTTAGACGCGGACTTCGAACCCCTTCAATTTGAACGTAAGGAGAAAATCGATGAGTTTAAACAAGTTGCTGATGCGATTAACAGCATGCAAGGGCAACTTCGCAACTCATTTGAAGCACTGAAAAGTTCTAAAGCAGAGTTACAAACAGCATTAGAAGATAGAGAGCGTTTACTGAAACTCGAACGTAGTTATAAGGAAGAACTAGCAAGACAAGTTAAAGAGCGAACCCAAGAGTTAGAGCAATCCTTAGCCGCTCTAAAGCGCGCACAACAGGTGTTAGTTGAACAGGAAAAAATGGCCGCCTTAGGAGGGTTAGTGTCTGGTGTGGCGCACGAAATTAATACCCCCATTGGTATTTGCTTAACGGCGGCCAGCGCGCAATTAAACCATATAGAAGAACTCATAGAGCTTATCCATAGTGAGCACGCGACACTCGACGAAATCAATGCGATTTTGGACGAGTATCAACAAAGCTGTGAGCTTATAGTTCGTAATATCACCAAAGCCAGCAGCCTAATTCAAAAATTCAAGACTATTGCTATCGACCGCAGCCACGAAGAGCATCAGTGCATCAATCTGCAAAGGCAGCTTAAAGAGATTTTAGCGTCTAGCTTGATAATGCATCCTAAACTCAACGCAAAAACCGACCTACAAGTCGATCCCAACTTAAATATTCAAACTAATGTGAGTCTATTAAACCAAATCGTCAGTAATATATTGTCCAACGCTTATACCCATGCATTTCAAGACCGAGAAGATAATCAGATACAAATCTCCGCCAGTATTGAGCAGGGCTTTGTGAATATCAGCATCCAAAATAATGGCGTCGCAATCCCCCCCGAAGTCGCTGAACATATGTTCGAGCCTTTCTTTACCACCAATAGAAGTAAAGGCGGCACGGGATTAGGTTTATCCGCTGCCTTTAATGCAGTCACCTTGTTAAAAGGTTCAATGAGCTATCAAGCAGACTCTTCACTTGGCGGCGCGCAATTTAACATTCGCATTCCTCTTAACCAATGCGATGCGCCTAAGATAACCACTCACCACGAGTTCACTATTTGAAAATATTTAGAACAAAAACATACAAATTGGATTATTCGTTAGCTAATTGTGCCAATCGAGAAAGGACACGGCTCGCCGCTACAAATCCAAAAGTACCAGTGACCATAGTCACAGCACCAAACCCCGAAGCACAATCCATCCGCATGCTACCATCGGCGGTGGCTTTGGTACTACAAACCGAGCCATCAGCTTGAGGGTAAACAAGCTGTTCACTAGAAAAAACGGCATCCACAGCAAAACGACGTTGTAAATTTTTGGAGAAGTTATATTCACGGCGAAGAATATTACGCACTTTTGCAAGCAACGGATCTTGATAGGTCTTAGCCAAATCAGTCAGTTGGATCTGTGTTGGATCAACTTGCCCACCAGCACCACCTACGGTCACTATCTTGATTTTTTGACGTTTGCACCAAGCAATAAGCGCTGCTTTTTGTTTAACCGCATCAATACAATCAACAACATAATCAATATTGCCGTCTGACTGAGAACCTAGTAAATAGTTACCCAGATTGTCGACCGTAATAAAATCTTCTACTTCATTGACTTGGCAATCAGGATTAATCTCGCGGATCCGTTTGGCCATAACCGCAACCTTAGAATCGCCAATAGTTGAGGTAAGCGCATGAATTTGACGGTTAGTATTGGTCACGCAGATATCATCTAAATCAATTAAGGTAATTTGACCAATACCACTCCTTGCCAATGCCTCAGCCGCCCAAGTGCCCACACCACCAATACCAATTACCACGACATGAGATGCTGCAAATTTCGCAAGCGCTTTTTGCCCGTACAAGCGGCCTATGCCACCAAAGCGATTTTGATAGGCTTCAGTCATCAATACTTACCTTATTTATATCTAGCGAACCCGGCCGCAACGAGAATGAGGAGAAACACTTACCAACGCAGCATAATGCATGAAAAATGCGCCGAAGATTCTAAACGATTTAAGCCAAAAACCGAAATCAAACTCAACCCATGAGCTAAAAGATGCAGCTAGATATTAAATTAAACCACTCGGCTTTCCTAAGGCACTGAGCAGACATGTTTGCACGAATGCAAATGTAAGCGCTAAACCCACGTTGATTGACGGCTTTACTCGTCAATAATCATTTCTCGTATCGCAAGCACAAGCTTGCCAGAACGAATAAAATTCACACTCAAAACGTCAATACGTCCTAATACTATGGTCTAGGATCATGGCTATCGCATTGAAGTTATGCTTATGCTAGCTGAGTTAATACAATATCTAAACAATAGAACAGCAGCATCAACTAAATAATTGATTTTAAACGCATTTAACAAGAGCCTCGCAGGTATTTTGTTGCTAAAAAGTAACTTTACTTGTTTTTTTTATTGTACTCGGTACCCAATAACACCAACTCACGCGTATATGACAAACTTGCGACAACATTAGTATATGCTACAGTTAGGCCCGCCGGTCTGTATATGCTACGGCACTTCGCATACCTCTTTAGTAGTATGCCAAAAATACAGTTTTATCTCTTACACGCCGATTTTCGGTCAAGTGATAGGGAAATGTCCTAAAAAACCCCGAATACAGGCAAGGAGAGCTAAAAACTTGATCTATGACACAGCCTGCAAGGCATAAAACTGTAAAAATCGGCGGCAACTTTGTTACTTATTTCTGTAACAAACGTGTTAAACCACACAAAAACCATGAAAAATGGATAAGAACTTAGGTTCGAGGGAGCACAAAACATGAAAAAGACATTCATCTCTGCATCAGTTGCATCAGTATTAGCGCTGGCTTCATTCGGTGCGCTAGCCGAAGGCCCAAGCTTCTATGGTCGTTTAGAGCTTGCATTAACTAATACTGAAACAGGTGCAACTCTACAATCAGGCACCAATGGTGTTGACACAGCAAACTATGCTGATGAAAACAATGCTGGTACCTATTTAGAAAATAACTTCTCACTGTTAGGTGTTAAAGGTACTGAGAAGATCGCTGATGGCTATGATGTTGTTTATCAAATGGAATTCCAAGTTGAAAACACTTCTGGCTCAGGTGATGTGTTCAAAGCTCGTAACACTTTCTTAGGTTTAAAAACTAATGCAGGTACTGTATTAGTAGGTCGTAATGACACTGTATTCAAACAAGCAGAAGGTAACGTAGACGTATTTGGTAACACCAACGCCGATATCGACCGTTTAGTCAGCGCACAAACTCGTAGCGCAGACGGTGTTTGGTACTACTCTCCAAAAATCGCTGATTTAGTGACCTTAAACGCCACTTATCTATTTGATGATAACGACACTACTGCAAAAACCACCGAAAGCTTATACGCTCTGAGCGCGACTCTGGGTGATAGCAAGTTCAAAGATCAAAACTACTATGTCGCTGTAGCTTACAACAAAGGTATCGCTGGTGTTGACGCATACCGCGGTGTTGCTCAAGTTAAATTTGGTGACTTCAAAGTGGGCGGTTTATTCCAACAATCTGAAGATGTTGTGAATAGCGATAAAGATGGTAACACCTATTTTGTAAACGTAGTTTACACCTTAAACGGTGTTAACCTGAAAGCCGAATACGGCTTTGATGAAGCAGGTTTTGGTAATTACTACAAAAACGTAAACAAATATACTGTTACTTCGACTGATCCAGTAACAGGTAAAGATGTTATCACCAATAAGTCTTGGTCAGGTACTGATATCAGCGTGCAAAACTTCAACGTGGGTGCTGACTACCGTTTCTCTAAATCAACTATGGTATACGGTCAATACGCAATGTACCGTGGTGACCATGTCGTAGCAGGTAACAAAGTAGACCTACAAGACGACAACGTATTCTCTGTTGGTGTACGTTACGACTTCTAATATCCTTACGGATATTCGCTAATAAAAACCTACCGCAAGCGGTAGGTTTTTTTATGCCTTGTATTTAAGAAAAGTGACTCTGTAGCGCATAACTCTGAGAATAAAAAAGCCACTCCAGTGAAACTTGAGTGGCTTTGATTAACGGTTTTGATAACTTCTGCTGGCTACCTCTTACGCAGCCTCAAATTAACAGTTAAATGCTAGGCAAGACCTCAGCACCTTCGCCTAATTCCACACTATCAACACGCTGTAATCCACGTGGTAATTTTGCCCCACGACGTCCGCGCTCACCGCGATAATGCTCTAAATCACTTGGTTTAAGTGTGAGTTTGCGCTTACCCGCCCACAAGGTAACTGGAGTATCTGCTGGCACAAGTTGTAAATGTGTCATTAACTCTTCACGGTTTTTAGCGCGCTCGCTTGGAATACCGATAATCTTATTACCTTTACCCTTAGATAATTGCGGCAATGCTTCCAATGAAAACAGTAGCATACGACCTTCATTGGTGATGGCAAGGATAGACATCTCTCGATTACGATCAATCGGTTTGGGTGATAAAGACTTGGCATTCGTCGGTAAACTCAATAGCGCTTTACCCGCCTTATTACGAGACACCATGTCATTGAAAGTACAAATAAAGCCATAACCTGCATCGGTTGCTAAGAGGAAGCATTGCTCGTCTTCCCCCAAAATAACATGCTGCATGGTCTCACCAGATGCCATATTAAAGCGCGTAGTAATGGGCTCACCTTGGGTACGAGCCGATGGCAGACTATGACTATCGGTGGCAAAGGCGCGACCGGATGAGTCAATAAACACTGCCACCTGATTACTACGCCCGATGGCACTACAGAGATATTGATCGCCCGCCTTATAGGATAAAGACTCGGCATCAATATCATGGCCCTTAGCACAACGCACCCAACCTTTTTCTGATAACACCACAGTCACAGGTTCACTCGGGGTAAGCTCTTGCTCTGTTAAGGCGCGGGACTCATGGCGTTCTACAATAGGAGAGCGGCGATCATCGCCATAGGTCTCACCATCTTGGATTAATTCTTTCTTAATTAAGGTTTTTAAACGGCGCTCAGAACCTAATAATTGCTCTAACTTTTCACGTTCAGCTTCGAGTTCGTCCTGCTCAGCCTTGATCTTAAATTCTTCTAACTTAGCTAAATGGCGTAATTTTAACTCGAGGATGGCCTCAGCCTGCTTGTCTGTCAGGTTAAAACGCGCCATCAACTCCGCTTTGGGCTCATCATGAAAACGAATGATCTCAATGACTTCATCAATATTGAGAAAAGCGATCATTAACGCTTCAAGGATATGTAAACGCGCCAACACTTTATCTAAACGATATTCTAGGCGACGTCTTACGGTATCGACACGAAACTCAAGCCATTCGGTGAGTAAGTCTTTTAGGCCCTTAACTCTTGGACGACCATCAAGGCCCAGTACGTTAAGGTTTACCCTAAAACTTTTCTCAAGATCGGTAGTCGCAAACAAGTGCGCCATCAGTTGATCGCAATCGACGCGATTTGAGCGCGGTACAATCACTAAGCGAACGGGATTTTCATGGTCAGACTCATCACGCAAGTCAGCAACCATAGGCAATTTTTTCGCCTGCATTTGAGCAGCAATCTGCTCTAAAATCTTACCACTACCCGCCTGATGTGGTAGCGCGGTGATCACTATTTCACCGGCTTCGACAGTATAAACCGCACGGGCTTTTAAGGAGCCCCGCCCAGTTTCATAGATTTTGGCAATATCGGCAGACGGGGTGATGATCTCAGCTTCTGTAGGATAATCAGGCCCTGGCACATAGGCCATCAACTGCGCAAGGTCGAGTTTGGGATCGTCCAAAAGCGCAACGCAGGCATTCACTAACTCTCTAGCATTATGTGGCGGTATATCTGTCGCCATGCCCACCGCAATACCAGTGATGCCGTTCAGCAAAATATGAGGTAAACGTGCAGGCAGCACTTTGGGCTCTTTTAACGTGCCATCGAAGTTCGCCCCCCAGTCAACCGTACCTTGTCCCAGCTCAGATAATAACAACTCAGAAAACTTTGACAGGCGCGCCTCGGTATAACGCATTGCTGCAAATGACTTAGGATCGTCTGGTGCCCCCCAGTTTCCTTGACCATCTACGAGTGGATAACGATATGAAAATGGCTGCGCCATCAGCACCATCGCCTCATAGCAGGCACTATCGCCATGGGGATGGTACTTACCTAATACGTCACCCACTGTACGAGCTGATTTTTTATGCTTTGATTGAGCCGATAAACCAAGCTCGCTCATAGCATAAATAATCCGTCGTTGTACGGGTTTAAGGCCATCACCAATATGGGGTAAGGCTCGGTCCATAATGACGTACATGGAATAATTCAGATAAGCTTCTTCGGTAAAGCGCCGCAATGGCATCTGCTCTACGCCATCCAAGCTTAACTTGATTGCGTCACTCATTTTCTTCTAGTTCCTGTGGTTCTTCAGTATTATCGCCATCCCTATAGAACAGTCGATACAGGTTACCTTTCAAATCATCCGAGATGTACATGGCCCCATCTTCACCGTACAATAATCCATAGGGGCGGGCGACAGGAAACTCACCGTCGAGAAAACTCACTACGGTTTCGCGACTGACCACCTGTTGATTCTCAAGCTTCAACATGACGATTTGATAACCGACTTTGCTTGAACGGTTCCAAGAACCATTTTCAGCAACAAACAATTGGTTATGATAGATTTCTGGGAATTGCTTACCACGGTAAAATGCCAGTCCCGTTGGTGCAACGTGTGCAGGCAGTTCGTATATCGGTACAGAAATTTTTAAATTTTTTGGCTTTTCATAGGCAGGTTCGACCACGGATGATGCGTGTAAATACGGAAAGCCATAATGGCTGCCCGCCACATCGATGCGGTTAATCTCATCGGGGGGTAAGTTATCGCCCATCCAATCGCGTCCTTGATCGGCAAACCACAATTTGCCGTCTTGAGGAGACCAGTCAAAACCTGTCACATCGCGAATACCTGACGCAATTTGCTCACTGGCGCCGGTATCCACATTAATCGCAATAATACTGCTATAGGGTGCGCTCGCTTCACACACGTTACAAGGTGCACCGATAGAGACATAGAGCCTGCCATCAGGACCAAAATTCATCGCTCGTGCACTTTTCTTATCTGACTCTGGTAAATCGCTATAAATCTCTTTAGGACGACTTGGACGGCGTAAGCGCTGCTCGATATCAATAAAGCGGACAATTCGGTTTTCAGTTGCCACAAACAGATCACCATTATGGAACGCGATCGCATCGGGAGACTCTAACCCCTTGGCGATGACATAACGCTTGTCTACACGACCATCTTGATTACTATCAACAAGCGCATGCACTGTGCCACTCTTATTGGAGCCGACAAATAAGGTGCCATTTGCCCCCATCGCAAGCTGTTTGGCATCCCCAAGATCGGAAGCATAGAGCGATAAACCAAATCCCTTTGAGACGGTAATCATGATCGACTGAGACCCTGCAATCGCCGTCTGGATCGGTAACAAAGCCAGACTCACCAGTAGGGTCCAATAGGCAGAGAACACCTTTAAACATTTATAATTATTCGTTTTAATATACAACATGGTAATTTTCTTTATGCCTAAGTGTTATTGTTATCGGCAATAGTGCACAACATTAAAGTACCGCCATGTCACCCTTATCTTCGAGCCAGTTTTTACGATCGGGTGAACGCTTCTTAGCTAACAGCATATCCATAAGAGAATCAGTTTCTTCCGCATCATCAATAGTTAACTGCACTAAACGGCGAGTATTAGGGTCCATTGTCGTTTCACGCAATTGCAGTGGATTCATTTCACCCAGACCTTTAAAGCGTGTTACTTGAACTTTACCTTTTTTATTCTCAGCGCTGATACGATCGAGAATACCTTCTTTTTCAGCCTCATCTAAAGCGTAATAAACATCTTTACCTATATCGATACGGAACAGTGGCGGCATGGCGATATAAACATGCCCCTGCTCAACCAACACTCGGTAATGTTTCAGAAACAGTGCACAGAGTAAAGTCGCAATATGCAATCCATCAGAATCGGCGTCGGCGAGAATGCAGATTTTGCCATACCTTAACTCAGAAATATCATTGCTATCGGGATCACAACCAATTGCCACCGAAATATCATGTACTTCCTGCGACGCTAATACCTGAGATGCATCCACTTCCCACGTATTTAAGATTTTACCACGTAGCGGCATAATAGCTTGAAACTCACGGTCTCTAGCCTGTTTAGCACTGCCTCCCGCAGAATCCCCTTCCACAAGGAAGAGTTCGCCGCGCATTGGATCTTGGCCACTACAATCGGTCAATTTACCCGGTAATGCGGGACCTGATGTGACTTTTTTACGGGCGACTTTTTTGGCTGCTTTTAAGCGTTTTTGCGCGTTATTAATACACATTTCAGCCAATGACTCGGCTAATTCGGTATTCGAATTTAACCAAAGCGAAAATGCATCACGCACGATACCTGAAACAAAGGCTGAGCTTTGACGGCTCGAAAGCTTCTCTTTGGTTTGTCCCGCAAACTGCGGGTCTTGCATTTTCACTGACAGAATGAAGGCTGCGCGATCCCAAATATCCTCAGGAGAGAGCTTAATCCCGCGGGGGATGAGATTACGAAACTCACAAAACTCGCGCATCGACTCTAGCAAACCTTGGCGAAAGCCATTCACATGGGTTCCACCCAATGGCGTTGGGATCAAGTTGACATAACTTTCGTTGATCGACTCCCCGCCCTCTGGCAACCAGGTAATAGCCCAATCTGCCGCCTCAATTTGCCCCTTAAAACTACCGATAAAAGGCTCTTCCGGCAGCATGATATTATCGCCTACTGCCGTCTTAAGATAATCGGTTAAGCCACTCTCGTAGTACCACTCATGCACTTCGTTAGTGTGCTTATTAGTGAATTTAATTCTAAGACCGGGGCACAATACTGCTTTGGCACGCAGTAAATAGATGAGTTTGGAATTGGAGAAATTCGCCGAATCAAAATAACTCGCATCAGGCCAAAAATGTACTCGAGTACCGGTATTGCGCCGACCGCAGGTACCACTGACTCGTAGATCTTCGACTTTAAAGCCATTTTCGAAAGCCATATCATACACTTGGCCATCTCGGCGCACAGTGACTTCAACTCTGCGAGACAGGGCGTTAACGACTGAAATCCCTACACCATGCAAACCACCAGAGAATTGATAATTTTTATTTGAAAATTTACCGCCGGCATGGAGTTTAGTCAGGATCAGCTCGACCCCAGGAATACCTTCTTCGGGATGAATATCCACTGGCATACCACGACCATCGTCAGTGACTTCCAGTGAGTTATCTGTGTGGAGCACAACTTCGATTTTAGTGGCATGGCCAGCTAAGGCTTCATCGACACTGTTATCTATGACCTCTTGGCCTAAATGGTTAGGTCGGCTGGTATCGGTATACATACCTGGACGGCGTTTAACTGGGTCAAGTCCGTTAAGAACTTCAATGGCGTCAGAGGTGTATTGATTAGTCATAGTGTACGCTATAGGTTGTTATATCCGGCCATGTTGCGGCTGTGGATGACGATTTGTCAAGGTAAGTGTAAAAATTGGCTTACAGTTTGCAGATATCGCTCATAACCCACAAAACTGTGATCACCACCGGATTCAATCCGTAATTGGCAATGATGATATTTATGCAGTGCTTCGCGATAATCCAGCACTTCATCGCCCGTTTGCAATAGTACCAAAAAACGATCGGGATTGCGGATAACAGCCGTATTAAATTCAGCCACTTCCTGCTTATGCTCTGGCAATACCTGATAATGCTCTTCGGTATAAGGGTTAAATTGCGACCCCATAAATTCATCAAACAGTTCAAAGGGTTTTACTGCCGGATTCACCAACACGGCTCGGCCACCATAATGCTCAGCCAAGTAACTGGCAAAATAACCCCCTAAGGACGAGCCAATATAGTTAAGCGGCTCACCCGCTTGTAAAGCCTCCTCAACATAGCGCTGTAGTAAGGCCATCGCTGCTTTGGGGGTATTGGGTAACTGTGGCTGATGAAAAGTGACGGACGGGTGATGCTCGGCCATATATTGTGCCGTCATCACCGCTTTATCAGAGAAAGGAGAACTGTTGAATCCGTGAATATAGAGCAGCATAGTTCCTCAAGCTGCGGTCACTCGCGTTAATAACCGCTGGAATCTTTATCGGGGGAAAACAGATTTCCCGGTACGCGATACACATTAGTGCTGATGCTACCATCGGCCTTGAGCTCCAGCAAACGATAACCGGGTTGCAGTCCATCGAGGGCAAAATAAGGCGATTGCGGTTTAAACTGGATACAAGTAGAAGGTGTCGCCATTAATTGCAACGCACCATGGGGACCATCGTAAAGGCTATCCAATTGTTGATGCACATGGCCCCAAAGCAAAGCTTTGACTTGCGGGTATTTAGCGACACGCTTTAAAAATTCCGTCCCATTATCCATGCAGTGTTGGTCTAACCAAGCACAATTAACCAAAATAGGATTATGATGCATCACCAGTAAGGTATGGCGGTCTGGATGTGCGGCTATAGCCTGTTCAATGAGTTCGAATTGACTCGCGGCCATATGACCACCAGGTTTTCCTCTCACGGTGGAATCCAGCATCAAAATTTGCCATTTACCAACTAAGATACGTTGCTGGCCAAAAATCCGCTCGCCCTGCATATGCAAAAACATGATCCGCGGATCATCATGATTACCCGGAAGATAATGGCAAGGTAAATTGAGCGGGGCGACCGCTGACACAAATTGGCGATAGGACTCAGGGGAATAATCTTGACTTAAATCACCTGTGGCAAGCATAAGATGCGCAGGGTAATTGACGGCACGGATGGTATTGAGTACCGCGGCCAAACTTTTGCTGGTATTAACACCAAGTAGCTGAGCTTCAGGATCGGCAAAGAGGTGCGGGTCGGTGACTTGCACTATGCGCACACTTTCATCAGCTACAGAGTAAGAGATAGCCTCTTTCAGCACATTGAATACCCAATTCTAAGACTGGCAAACCAAACGTTGTTGGCCACCAATCTTCAATAATTCTCCCAGGAATGCATTTACCTGGTACTTCTCATCACTATGATACATACGTAAATTGGGATAATCATACACTGGGCGCAGTTGGTAAATCTGTTGACCAGTTAACACTTCTGCTAATTTAGCATCATGATAAATTCTCACTAACACCTTGGGAATATTAACAAACTCCACTATTTGTAGTGGGCGTGAGATTTCAACTAATTGAGTATATTTGGTATTTTCTAAAATACGGATAACTAATACACCAAATTCACCTTCAAGTTGCCAAGATTGACCCACAGCAATATCCAGTGGCAACCACTTTTGCATATAGCCATAGTTACGCCCGCATAGCGCTAAAAAGTCGCTCACGTTGGGTTGATAACGCGGTTTTTGATGTGATGTTGAATGCGCCAAACCTTTTCCAACCTAAACCAGTTGCTGATAGTTTAATTGCAACCACTGCAATCCAATAACGGTCGATGCATTGTCTATTTCGCCATTAACGACACCGTGATAGGCAACCTCACGGTCTACAACATGCAATCGAATATCTTCGTGTTCGTCAGCTAATCCATGCAAACCTTGAGCTTGTGATGAATCCACCTCAGCCCAATAAAAATAGAAACGTTCAGTACTGCCACCAGGGCTTGCAAGATAACTGCTCACAAAATGGATGTGGCGAGCGGTCAAGCCAGTTTCTTCTAACAATTCGCGGTGCGCGACATCCTCTGGCGTTTCGTCGGGCGCAATCATACCCGCGACTAACTCCATAAGCCAAGGAGATTTAGTGGTTGCTAATGCAGGAAATCTAACTTGCTCAATCAACACAACCTTATCGCACTTAGGATCATAGGGCAGCACAACGACTGCATGGCCACGTTCAAAGACCTCACGGGTGACAGGCTGACTCCAGCCTCCAGCAAATAGCTTATGTTTGAAGGTAAATTGCTCTAAGGCAAAAAAACCTTGATATAGCGATTTTTTTTCGAGGATTTCAATATCTGTTTGCGAAAAAACCTGAGGCTTCATATCTTATCCTTAACAGTTAAATTTTCGCCTATTATCAAGGCAATTTGGCTCATTTTTAAATAAAATCTGTTACACTTCGCAGTTGACTTGAACGTGTGGGAGTTTTTAGACTCTACGTCATTAAGTTTTAGCTGTATCGGGAAGCGTCGGGAAGCGCAAACCGCCTTGGTAAAGGCATTACTTAGTCTAAACGAAGTTATATATTTCTCCTTTTGGAGATTTTGTCTAATAAGGACAGCAAATGAAATTTAAGATCCGTTCTCTATGCGTAGCATTAACTCTAGCCGCTTCCGCTCCTGCGGTTCAAGCAGATGATTTACTGCAAATTTATCAACAGGCACTGACAAGTGATCCACTCGTGTTGCAAGCGCAAGCGCAACGTAACGCTTTGTTTGAAAAGATTGAACAAAATCGTGCGCCACTGTTACCGACTATCAGTGCAAACGTGGGTTATGACAAGGCATGGAATGATCCTCGAGATGATAGCAGCGGCCTGACTGGCAACCTAAAGCTCAATCAAGTCATTTATGACCATAGTGCTTGGGTAGGTTTAAGCCTTGCGGAGAAAGCCGCTTCTCAAGCTGACTCAACCTATGCATCGGCACTGCAAAATTTGATCACTCGCGTGACTAAAGCCTACTTTGATGTATTAACGGCCAAAGATAACTACGAGTTCCAAGGTGCAGAAAAACGCGCGATTGAGCGTCAACTTGAGCAAACTAAACAACGTTTTGCCGTTGGTTTAACTGCGATTACTGACGTTCATGAAGCTCAAGCACAATATGACTTAGCCTCAGCCTCTGAAATTTTGGCAGAAAATACCCTTGCCAATAGTTATGAAGCACTGCGCGAAATCACGGGTATCGATCACAAAGCCTTAAACGTACTCGACACTAACCGCTTCTCAGCAGTCACACCAGCACCGAGTTCATCTAGTGATTGGTTAAAAATTGCCGAGACCAATAGCGTCGATCTAATGACTCAACGTATTGGCAAAGATATCGCTCAAGAGACCATTAGCCTCTATAAAGCAGGCCATATGCCATCACTAAGCTTAAATGCTGGTTATAGCAAAGGTTTAGAGCAAAAATTAGGTAATTCGAATGAACCTGATTTTGACAACATGAGCGCAGGCATTAACTTAAGTATTCCGATTTTTGAAGGCTTTAAAGTCTCATCACAAGTCAAAGAAGCGCAGTTCCAATATGTTGAGGCAAGCGAGAAGTTGGAACAAACCTACCGTAGCGTAGTGAAAAACGTTCGTAATAACTACAACAACGTGGGGGCGTCAATCAGCTCTATCCGTGCTTACGAACAGTCTGTAATTTCATCTGAAAGTGCATTAAAGGCTACGCAAGCAGGCTTCGAAGTTGGTACTCGTACTATTGTTGACGTATTGAACCGTACACGCGATCTGTACGACTCAAAACGTAAATTATCAGATGCGCGTTACAGCTACATCAACTCGATTGTTGCACTGAAACAAGCAGCGGGTACATTAAACGAAGATGATGTTATTGCTATTAACAACGGCCTAAAAGCTGAATAAGTTAAGCAATATTGTCCAATAAAAAAACCGCCAAGATTGGCGGTTTTTTATTGTCAGAATTACGACTTAGAAGTCAATTTCAACGCCAGCGAAATAGCCATCAAACTTTGAGTCAGCACTAATGCCAGAGAAATTATTCACATCAAAGGCAAACTCACGATAGCCAACGCGCACACGGGTATCCACCGCAACACCATCAAACTGCCAGCCTAAACCGACCGCATAATCGTGTACATTCGACTCATTCACCCCAAGCATTAAATCTGCAAAGCCAAATAAGCCTAAACCCGGCATGCTCACATGGGTACTGGCGTACCCCATAACAATTCCGCTATCTACGTCTTTCTCTTCTGGATGACCTGCATCTTGGACACGCAGAGAGCCATTCATCAACTTATAAGCTGCGCCCAAATCAAAAGATAAAATATCGTTATCCAGCAGTTCGTAATACAACACAAAATCGGTGTTGCTCAGATCGGTATAACTGGTCACATTACCTTTAAAATCATGACCATTAAAGCTGAAATCAGCGTTCGCCAAGCTACCTTTTTGATCAAGACTGTTTTCACGAATTTTCAGATTTGGCACAAAAGGCAGTGGGTGTTCAACGGCAAACCAATAGCTACCCTGCGCTGATGAGCTGTAGTCAAAACCTTGTTGTGGCTGACCTTTATCGGAAAAAGTACCGCTAGTATCGGCGCGCCAATAATCGCCACCTATTTTAAAACCAACCACAGTGGCCGCGTGAGCTGATGTAGCCATTATGCAGCCTAATACTGCACTGGCCAGGAGTATTTTTTTCATAATTAACCTTGAGATAGCAAGTTCGTTAAATCAATCACCGCGGCATTTGCACGGGATACATAGTTAGCCATAACCAATGAATGATTAGCGACTAGACCGAAACCACTGCCATTAAGCACAACAGGGCTCCAAACCGTTTGCTGAGTTGCCTCTAGTTCACGAATGATCTGTTTTAGGCTCACTTCAGCATTTTTCTTTTTCAGCACGTCAGCAAAATCGACTTCAACTGCACGCATAAAATTCAGTAATGCCCATGAGGCGCCTCGGCTCTCATAAAACACATCATCAATTTTCCACCAGCTGGTTTTCACCTGATGGCTGGCTAAATTAGGGGTTGATTGACGCGCAGCATTATCCCCCGCTAAATCGGTGTTAAGACGTTCTTGACCTACACTTGCAGATAACCGTTGCGACATACTGCCTAAACGTTTTTGCACTTCTTTGAGCCACTCATTAAGGTTATCTGCGCGGGCATAAAACTGTGCATCTTGATTATTCGGATCCATCATTCGCGCCCGGTACAACTTAAGTAGCTTAATACCATCGCGGTATTCGCTTTCAGCACTCGGCACTAACCAACTGGTATGGTCGATGTTTAACTTAGCCTGCGCTTCACTCAAATCTTTATCAGCGGTAGATTGCGACTGTGAACGGCTAAACTCTTTACGCATAATCAGCGCCAAATCACGCGCTTGCTCTAAAGCGCCATACTCAAAGGCGGGCATGTTATCCATAAAGATTGAGGGTGGCATAACATCATTCGATAGCCAACCACCTTGCTTATCCAGCAGCGTTTCAACGGTCATAATCAAAGAGGTTGTGGTCGCATAACCAACAACATTCTTTTCTGTGGCAGTAAGCTGTTGTGGCGTCAGCGGATCAGGCTCGATACTCCACCAGACACTCACAACATAACCAATTAAAACAACGCATAAACTAACTCCAGTGACCTTCTTCCATGTGATTTGCATCAAGCGACTCCTTAATGATGGTGATGATGCTCGGGTTCAGCAGCATTCTCGGCCTGCTTAGCGACAGGCAATGTAATCGTCATTTTTTCGCCATCGTTAAACTCTAATTGCAGCTTAACTTGCTGATCTAACACTAATGGAGCCTTAAGCCCAATTAGCATGACATGCTCCCCCGATGGCATCAGGGTTAATTTTCCATGGGATGGAATATCAAAGCCTTCAACATGGCGCATTTTTACCATACCTTGCTCTTCAATAATGGCATGCAATTGCGCTTCGTTCGCTACGTCGGTTGTCACGCCAATCAAGCGTACGGCTTTATCGTTGTGATTTTCGAGCGTAAAGTAAGCGGCAGTATTTGGAACGGTATCAGGCATTGCACGTACATGACCTTCAGTCATCACTACGTTGGCGAAAACAGAAAATGAAGCACAGGATAAGGCAACACAATTAAACATCTGTTTGAATATCGGTTTCAATGTCTTAAACTCCATGTCTACCCAATGTCGTCGTAAAGGAAAACAACCCATGAGTCATATACAGGTTCGGGATGATCAGGGCGTTCGTGTTATCAGCTTTAATCGCCCAGATAAACGCAATGCACTTGATCTTAATATGTATAAACAACTGACAGAATACCTGATCGAAGGTGAAGCAGACAACGACATTCGTGCCTTTATGCTCCATGGTGAAGATAATTGTTTCACCTCGGGCAATGATGTTGCAGACTTTTTGAAAAATAGTGACTTAGGGCCAAACCATCCTGCGGTACGCTTCTTATTTTGTTTATTAGAGCTCAAAAAACCACTGGTCGCTGCCGTTTCTGGTGCGGCTGTTGGTATTGGTACCACTGTGCTACTTCATTGCGATTTAGTTTACGCAGACAATACAGCTAAGTTTCAACTGCCCTTTGTTAATTTAGCCTTGGTCCCTGAAGCGGGCGCGAGTTTACTCCTACCCGAATTAGTGGGTTATCAAAAAGCAGCTGAATTATTGCTGCTCGGAGAAAGTTTTGATGCTGATACCGCCCACAGACTGAACATCATTAACGATGTGATCGCCCAAGAAGAGTTATTGGTTTATGCCTTTAACCAAGCGAAAAAACTAGCCAATCAACCACCGCAGGCGCTGCAAATTACCCGTCAATTGATGCGACCGCATAAAAACCGTGTGCAACACCAAATGCATCAAGAATTAGAACAATTTAGTGCAAGACTTAAAAGTGATGAAGCAAAAGCCAGATTCCAGGCTTTTCTTAAAAAGTGATACTCACTTAGCAAGTGCTCATTATTGGCATGAGGGTCAATGTGCCCTCTTGTTGATAGCATCTCGCTAACGATTGTGGCCATAAACGTGTATAGGCTGTCCCATTAATGTCCCACAATCTAGAGTACAAAAACTTGGCTTAAATCGGTCTTTTCCATTGTTCTACAAGCAAAGCCAACACAAAATACACCAGTAGACTCACGCCTGGCATAAACAGAATTGCCCCCGCCCATACCACTCGCGTCCAAAAACAGGACCAACCAAATTGCCACGCCATACCTGATGCAACACCACAGACCAAACGTTGTGAATTGTTCATTCGTATTTGCGCTCGTTTCATTTTGAACACCAAAATTTTATGAGTTACTTATCGCTGACACTATGCCACTGAAACCAGCAGATAATGCCTGAAAACAACGCGAGGCTAATCACTGGTAGCAGTAGCAAAGTCATTAGAGGTGCTACAAACCACATAGGCAGATCCTTACTTATTCGCGCTCAATTCACCTGTGGTTGCCGAATCAGTTTGGGTATCCGCGCTCAGTGTTAGTTGACTGTTAAAGTCATAGATACTTTCAGCCAGTTGCGTTTGCAGCGATAACACCAATTCACGCTTTGTATTCACTAACAACTCCTGCGCTTGGGTGCTAAGAGTTTGCTCAATGGCGCTCATAACATCAGATACAGGAGCCGCTTCAGCATGTGCTGTAACACTCGCCATTAATGCACCGAATAACACACTTGCTTGAACTGATTTTTTAACATTTGAAGTAAACATGATGTCGTCCCTTTCGATTGATTAACTTGACATAGGGACTATTACAAAGGGCGTGCCAACTTATCAAATAAAACCTAACGCACTAATTTAATTAGATTTAAAAATTTATTTTAAGCTAGAACGAGATAAGCGAGATATTTAGGAAAGGTAAAGTGGTGAAAAATACTACAACGTTTAGTGAATCTCACCACTTTTTAAATCGAATGATTATTGAGCAATTATTTCTGTTTGAATACTCAAATAAGCCTGCTTTACCACCTCTATGCCCGCACCGTTTTTATGGGCGTTTTCGCTTAAATAACGACGCCACGCACGGGCACCAGGCAAACCTTGGAATAAGCCAATCATATGGCGAGTGATATGATTTAGGCGTCCGCCCGCCTGCAAGTGAGCCTCGATATAGGGCACCATCGCTTCAATCACAGCCTCACGGCTAATCACCGTCTTCTGGCTGCCGCAGAGCAGTTGGTCAACCTGCGCCAACATATAAGGATTCTGGTAAGCCTCACGTCCTACCATCACACCATCTAAGTGCTGCAAGTGGGTTTGGGCCTGTTCAAGGCTAGTGATGCCACCGTTAATGCTGATATTAAGCGTCGGATAATCACGTTTGAGTTGATAAACACGTTCGTAGTCTAAGGGCGGGATCTCGCGATTTTCCTTCGGGCTTAAGCCTTGCAGCCAAGCCTTACGCGCATGGATTATAAACTCACCACAGCCTTTAGCCATGACAGTATCAATAAAGTGAGTCAAAAACTCATAGCTATCCTGCTCATCGATCCCGATGCGCGTTTTTACCGTCACAGGAATATCAACCACTTGCTTCATGGCATCGACACATTCAGCCACCAGCTCAGGTTCAGCCATCAAACAGGCTCCAAAGCGACCATTTTGCACCCGATCCGAAGGACAGCCCACATTGAGATTCACTTCATCATAACCGCGCTCAGCGGCCAGTTTGGCGCAGCGCGCAAGTTCAGCAGGATTAGAGCCGCCTAATTGTAATGCCAGAGGATGTTCCTCTTGGTTATAGGCAAGATAATCGCCACGGCCATGCAAAATCGCGCCGGTGGTCACCATCTCGGTATACAGCAAAGCATTAGCCGACATTAAGCGCGCAAAATAACGGTAATGACGATCCGTCCAATCGAGCATCGGTGCAATGGAAAAGGTGCGGTCGAGCTGTAGACCATCATTAAGATTATTTTTCAACACGTGACTATCGACTCAAGTAATTAAAATTTGCCAGTAAGTTCAAACTTTGAGGGATAAAGCGCCTTAACTTAAGCAGCAGATGAGCAATACAGCGCCAGCGTAAAAATACAAAAACAGTAAACGAGTTAACGTTTACTGTTTTATTGCCCCTCAGAGCAAGCGGGATTATACCCTAAACCGCCTGCTTTGTGGAGATAATGCAGGAACAGGAGCCGACTCTGAACCAAAGCTACAACTCGCTCCAACGCCTGAGCAAGTTATGATAAACACCCGTTAGATTAAACAGCTCTTGTTCAGGCGCGGCCTGCAACGTCAAAGATTGAATCGATTGATCGAGTTGAAATAACAAGCGGCGCTGCCCCTCATCGCGCACCATGCTCTGTAGCCACATAAAGGCGGCGGTTCGCTCACCTGATGTGACAGGCGTAACCTGATGTAAACTCGTTGACGGGTATAACACCAAAGATCCCGCCGCCAGCTTAATGCTTTGCTGGCCATAGGTATCTTGGATGACCAGCTCACCACCTTGATAAGTGTCTGGTTCGCTTAAAAATAAGGTGGCAGACAGATCGGTACGCACCATACCGTCACTCGTCGAGCGAATTGCATTGTCGATATGATAACCAAAGGTTTCTCCACCTTGATAACGATTAAACAAGGGCGGATAAAACTGTAATGGAAGTGCTGCCGAGACAAATAAAGGATGAGCTAACAAGCGCTCCATAATCAATTCACCGATGCCAATCGCAACGGGATCGTCTTTATCCAACTGCTGATTGCGCTTACGGGTACTCGCCATCACGCCTGATGTTTGATTGCCATCAATCCAAGTGCGAGCATCGAGTTGTTCACGTAACTGATTGACTTCTTGTTTAGAAAAAACATGAGGAATTTCAATAAGCATCTTCAAACCTTAAGGAAAGCATAAACATCAAAGGCAGCCCTAGGGCTGCCATTCAAATCGTCATTCACTGATATTAAAAGTGCATATCGGCACTTAACATCACCAAACGTCCAGGCGCCATATTGGCAAAGTGCGCGGTGTACGCTTTATCGTAATAACGCTCGTCCGTTAGATTTTGAACGTTCAGGCGTAAGGTCAAGAATTCGCTCATCTTATAGGATGAGGTCAAATCAAAACGCCAGTAAGACGGAATTGACAGCGTATTAGCCGTATTGCCATACACTTTGTCCATATAATAGGCACCCGTGCCGACCGTTAACTGCTCGGTAATATCGTAAGTGGTGAATAAACTTAGGCTATTTTTGGCTGTATTAGGGAAGCGATTACCATTTTGCGCTGCGTTGTAACCATTGCTTTCGAGGGTAGCGTCCAAATACGTATAACCACCAAAACCATGCCAATCTTTAGTAAAGTCACCGGAAAAGCCGATTTCAAAGCCTTTGACTTTTTGCTCGCCGACGTTTTCCTGCGGTGCATTACGATCGCCAGAGGTCGCAACGCGGGCATTGTTTTTCTCGATTTGGAATACAGAGCCATTCAGAGATAAACGCCCCTCCCAAAGATCCCATTTAGTGCCTAACTCGTAGCTTTCGGTGTCTTCTGGTTCTAAATCGGCATTAGTGCTGCCAAGACGATCTGCCCCATCTCCGTTGGACGTGCCAGGTGGATTAGAGGAAGTGCCCCACGCAGCGTAGATACTGCCATTTTCTGCGGGCTTATATAGCACCGACAATTGGTAGTTGAAGAAATCAGCATCATTGCTGAATCGAGAGGTTGAGTTCTCAGCACTGGTGGTATAGTCATCCCAGCGGATACCTGCGTTAACCATCCATGCTTCAGTTAACTCAATCGTATTAAAGGCATAGATAGAGCGAGTATCGGTTTCAGTCACTGTCGCATCGGTACCAAGTGTAATCGTACCAACCCAAGGATCGTGGGGATTCGGGTTATCCAGCAACGTACAGTTGTAGTTATCCAGCATTGCCTGATTACAACCCGCGTTGCGACCATTGCCCGTATCGACGGTGTAACTCAAATTGCTAGTACGTTCGTTACTGAGTTCAGTCCCGACTGCAAAACGGTTAGTCATTCCTGCAAGTTTTGCTTCACCCGAGAGTTGCAATTGAGTCGCTAGGGTTTTAGTGACCGAATGGCGCGACTTAGTGTTTCGCCAAACATAACCATTAGCCACGTTGCCAGTGGTGTCGTCTGGGTTAGTCACAATATAGTAATTGCTGTTACGGCTATAGATAGACGTCGAAGTGAACTGCATGTCGTTGTTAAAATCATGGCTGATCAACACCGAAGCTGTATCGTCCATCGTATCGCGAAAATCCCGCGATAATAAGCCATAGAAATTGTCTGGATCGACATCGGCAGGTTTGCCTGTCGCCTGATCGTAGGGAATACCATAATCAGGAATATCATGGTTTTCAAAATGATAATATTCAAGGGTCACTTTAGTTGGCGTCGTTAACCCAAAAGTAACTGACGGTGCAACGCCCCAACGATTACCTGTGACCTCATCACGCCCAGGAGTGTCAGCATCGTGAGCCATCATGTTGACACGAACCGCAGCTTCATCGGTAATCACATGGTTAATATCAACATTGGCACGTTTGAGGGCATCAGTCCCCACGGCAACATCGGCGTTAATAAAATCTTCAGCCTGAGCTTTTTTGGTCACAATGTTAATGCTACCGCCAACCGCGCCACGGCCGTTATAGACAGAGCTTGGGCCTTTCAGGACTTCAATTTGTTCAATGTTAAAGGTTTCACGGCTTTGTGAACCCACATTACGCATACCATTGATAAAAGTAGAGGATTGAGCATCGTATCCACGAATAAACGGCCTATCACCGTAGGGGTTCCCCCCTTCGCCAGTACCCAAGGTAATACCAGGCGTCGCTCGTAGCGCATCAGTAAAACTCTGCGCGCCCATATCTTTGATCAGATCTTGATTGATGACTGTTACAGTTTTCGCAGTATTGAGCAGGTCTTCGGTAAATTTACCCGATTGTACTTTGCGGGTGTTATAACCCAAGTACTCACCATTGACCTCAATATGTTCAACTTTTTTATCTGCGACTTGTGCCTGCTCCGCGGCCATAGCAGGGATAGCAGAAACCGCCATCCCTATGGTTAACGAACCTAAAACATGGGCACCAAGCGTGACTCGACCATTGCGACGTTTTGCAAATTTCATTTAAAGCATTCCTGTTGCGGACTAAACCCTGTAACAGATGTCCCCCACCTGTTAATCGCCCGCTAATATATGTAAAATTATTTTTGTGATCAATAATTATTATCATTTACATTATAATTTAATGTAAATCACAGTTTAAGCCGTTTATAGTTGTTAGGCACAGCAAAACGACTGTAGCTACATTGGTAGGGTTAAAGATACGCCTATGATAGAAATGAAAATTTCCTTCAAAAATCTTTCGCATACATTCAAGCTATCGCACTATAGCCTAACGGCATGCTCATTCGAATCATCAACCTTTCGGTGGAAACGTGCCTTTGGACTCATTGAGGGGGCATGCAGAATACGCGACTCTTTTACCGCTTGTAGCGTGGCTTTTGGTAAAAAGACTTTTACGATAAATAACAAGAAAATCGTGAAATTAACCTCACATTTCCATTTGTGTCATCTAAGCTGATAGAGTGTGATTAAGATTGCTGTGGTCAAGCCACTTTTCGACTACCCTTAATTACGTGGTGACCATAAGGCTTAAGTTCATAAGAGGACACACTGAAGCATGAACGTCAATTTTATTAATCCTTTTTTGCAGTCGCTGCTCAATGTTATTTCGACCATGGCCAGCCTAGAGCTCACGCCAGGTAAACCCCAAATCAAAACTGACAACTTAGCCAAAGGCGATGTATCAGGTTTGATTGGTATGGTTGGGCCACAAACCAAAGGCTCACTTTCAATTACGTTTGAGCAAAAACTGGTACTGCAAATCATGCAAAATATGCTGGGCGAAAACCCCGGCAAAATAAATGAAGAAGTAACCGATCTGGTGGGTGAAATCACTAATATGGTTACGGGGGGCGCAAAAAATCTTTTAGGACAAAAGGGTTACGAATTCGAAATGGCAACACCAATGGTCGTTTCAGGTCAAGGGCATACAATTTCCCATAAAGCCAACGGCACCAAAATTATCATGCCATTTACCAGTTCTTACGGAACTGCATTTATCGAAGTTTGCTTCGAAAATTAATTAAATATCATAAGTTTGTAGGAAAACATTGGATGTTTGGTTGGCTGTAACGGGTACGCTTTGCTCCACTAGAGCAAACCTGATAGCCAATCAGTAAATCGATTAACTGTATGCTAGATAAAGAAAAACGGCGCATTAGCGCCGTTTTGTCATTCTAATTTGAGCAAACTATGCTAAGCAAACAGCTACTCTTGGAGTCAGTTTAGTCACTAATTCATAGGCGATGGTACCAATGTGTTCGGCCACCTCCTCTACGGGTAAAGCCTGCCCCCAAAGTAGCACATCATCACCGACTTGATCCGCTGCATCTTGGCCTAAATCTACGGTTAACATATCCATAGATACGCGGCCAACAATCGGCACTCGGCGACCATTTATCCATACAGGCGTGCCTTCAGGCGCATTCCGCGGATAGCCATCACCATAGCCAATAGCGACAACGCCAAGGCGAGTATCTTGTTTGGCTGTCCAGTAACAACCATAACCTACAGGTTGACCCGCTTTATGATCGCGCACCGCGATCAAACGTGAGACTAAGTTCATCGCGGGGATCAAACCATGGTTCGCACCGCAATCTCCTGTGACAGGAGATACGCCATAGAGCGCAATGCCTGGACGGATCCAATCCCCTTGGCTTTTAGGCCAATAAAGCGCACCCGCCGAGTTGGCTAAGGTTCTAAACCCAGGTAAATCCGCAGTTAACTGGTTAAAGGTTTGCATTTGTACTTGAGTGTAATGATTATCTGGCTCATCAGCACAGGCAAAGTGGGTCATCAAATGAATAGGTTTGGCAACATTTTCGCAAGCTGCCAAACGCGCATAAACCGCAGTGAATTGTTCAGGCGTGACCCCTAAACGATGCATCCCCGAATCGACTTTTAGCCACACGGTGACAGGCTTCGTTAAGTTTGCCTGTTCTAACATCTCGATTTGCGATTCGTGGTGCACCACAGTATCGATATCGTGCTCCACCAACAAAGGTAAGTCGGTGCTGCGAAAAAATCCCTCCAGCAATAATAAACGCGCCTTAATACCACCTGCGCGCAGTTCTAATGCCTCTTCCAAACGGGCTAAGCCGAAACCATCGGCAGTATGTAAACAATGAGCGACATTTAATAATCCATGACCATAACCATTGGCTTTCACCACCGCCATCACTTGGCTGCTGCTCGCCTGCTGGCGTAAAACGGCGAGGTTGTTTTGCAGTGCAGTACTGCTAATTTCTGCTCGAGGAAAAGGTTTCAAAATTTGCCTTGTCTATTTGGAAAAGTCTGGAAATAAAAAGAATACATAAGCTTTGCTTATCTTCTAACACCGGGAATTAATCTTCTTCAAACTGAGGACCTGCATAGTTATCAAAACGGGAAAACTGGCCTTGGAAGGTCAAGCGCACACGTCCAATTGGGCCGTTACGCTGTTTACCGATAATGATTTCCGCCGTGCCCTTATCGGGAGAGTCGTTGTTATACACCTCATCACGGTAAATAAACATGATGAGATCCGCATCCTGCTCAATAGAACCTGATTCACGTAAGTCCGAGTTCACAGGGCGTTTATCGGCACGTTGTTCGAGCGAGCGGTTAAGCTGGGAAAGTGCGATAACGGGGATTTCTAATTCTTTAGCTAATGCCTTAAGAGAACGAGAGATTTCAGCAATTTCAAGGGTACGATTGTCCGATAATGCCGGCACTTGCATCAGCTGCAAGTAGTCGACCATGATCATCGATAATCCGCCATGCTCGCGGGCAATACGGCGGGCACGGCTGCGCACTTCGGTCGGCGTTAAGCCTGAACCATCATCGATATACATCTTACCTTGCTCAAGCATAATGCCCATGGTCGAGGATACCCGCGCCCAATCCTCATCATCGAGTTGTCCGGTACGGATTTTGGTTTGATCAACCCGCCCTAAAGAGGCCAACATACGCATCATGATCTGTTCTGAGGGCATCTCGAGGCTGAAAATAAGCACGGGCTTGTCTTCATTCATCGCCGCCTGTTCGCACAGGTTCATCGCAAAGGTCGTTTTCCCCATCGACGGACGCGCCGCCACGATGATCAAGTCGCCGGATTGAAAGCCTGCTGTCATTTTATCGAGATCAGTAAAGCCACTCGATACCCCGGTTACACCATTGTGTGGATTGTTGTAGAGCTGCTCAATCTTATCAACGGTTTTTTCCAGAATGGTTTTGATGCCTTCAGGGCCTTCGTTAGCATTGGTGCGCTGCTCAGCAATTTTAAAGACTTTGCTCTCGGCTAAATCGAGTAGAGCGCTGGAATCGCGGCCTTCAGGGTTATAACCCGCATCGGCAATCTCATGAGCAACGCGGATCATCTCGCGTACGACTGCGCGCTCACGGACAATTTCAGCATAGGAAACAATGTTGCCCGCACTCGGGGTGTTTTTGGCAATCTCGCCCAAGTAGGCAAAGCCGCCCGCTTCTTCAAGTTGGTTTTCAAGCTCAAGCTGTTCAGAAACCGTAATTAAGTCGATAGGTTGGCCTGTTTCGACTAAACGGTGCATGGCGGCGAAAATCATCCGGTGCGAGCGAGAATAAAAATCCTCCTTCACTACGGTTTCAGCCACTTTATCCCAAGCGTCGGCGTCTAACATGAGGCCGCCTAATACCGATTGTTCAGCCTCAATTGAATGCGGCGGTAGCTTGAGGCTATCGACCTGCAAATCCCTTGGCTTACTCTTAGGCTTAAAAGCACCTTGTTGTGACATTAACACTCCCGATTTCCAACAACTTAACAAAATATGATATAAAACCCCGTCAAGCAAACAGGTGGTTTCACAGGCCTGTTATCTCACCCAACGGATACTCAAACTAAAAATAAGGAAAGAACATGCGTATTGCATTGGTTGCAGCCTTAGTACTGACCTCTGGCATTGCAACAGCCGATGAAGGGCAATGGCAACCTTATCAAATGCCTTCTATTGCAGACAAACTCAGCGCGCGTGGAATCGATATTCCCGCAGATAAGCTGGCCGATCTCACCAGTTATCCAATGAACGCCGTTGTCGGGCTGGGCTATTGTACCGCCAGTTTTGTCTCGCCCCAAGGGCTAGTTGTGACAAACCATCATTGTGCCTACAAGGCGATACAATATAACACTAAGAAAGAGCATAACTATCTCGAACAAGGCTTTTTAGCCAGCTCAATGGATAAAGAACCGTCGGCCGGTCCCAATGAGCGTTTATACATCACCGAAGCCGTGACCAATGTCACCGCTGAGGTAACTAAAGACTTAAGCCAAGATCCACTCAAACGCTACGAAGAGATTGAGAATCACAGTAAAGCCTTAATCAAAAGCTGTGAAGCCGATGATAACTACCGCTGTAACGTTCGCAGCTTCCACAATGGCTTGGAATATTACCTCATCAAGCAATTGATGATCCGCGATGTGCGCCTAGTGTATGCACCACCTGAAAGTGTTGGTGGTTACGGTGGTGATATTGATAACTACGAGTATCCACGCCACTCGGGTGATTTTGCCTTCCTACGGGCTTATGTGGGTAAAGACGGAAAACCTGCGGCTTTCAGCGAAGATAACATTCCTTATACGCCCAAAAGCTATTTAAAAGTGAACGCCGATGGCGTCAAAGCCGGCGATGGCGTGTTTGTGGCAGGCTATCCTGGCACGACCAACCGTTACAATCTCACTAGCGAGCTTAAATTTGCTAGTGATTGGTTGTATCCAACTCAGGCAAAACGCTATCAATTACAGATTGATACTATCGAAGCCATGGGTCAGGAAGATGCCGACATCGCGATTAAATATGCGGGCAATATGGCGTCTATGGCGAACCGGATGAAAAAACTCAATGGTCTGCTGGCTGGCTTTAAAGCCACGGATATCGTCGGCATTAAGCAGCAACGTGAAGATGACTTTCTGGCTTGGTTAAAGAAAAACCCTAGCCTTAATCAAAATCTTATCAGCGAACTAGAAGTGTTACTGGCCGAGCAGCAACTGCAAACCCAAACCAATTATTACTTCACCAACGCCCAATCGAGCACACTGCTCACTGCGGCCAACAACCTCTACCGCTTAGCGAAAGAAAAGCAAAAGAGCGATGCCGAGCGTGAAATCGGTTACCAAGAGCGCGACTTAGCCATGTTCAGCTCGCGCTTAAAACGTATCGACTCTAGTTTTGATGTTAAAGTCGATAAAACCCTCTGGTTACAAGATTTAAATGCTTATTTATCGCAGCCAAACCGTGTTGCGGCCTTAGACAATATGCTGAATTTGGACGATAAAAACGTCAGTCTAGAGGCTAAACTCGACGGCCTGTATTCGCTGACCACTCTGACAGACCAAGCGCAACGTTTGGCCTGGATGAACGCCGATGCCAAGGCCTTCGAAACCAGCAGCGATCCGTTTATCCGCCTTGCAGTCGCGCTGTATGACACCAATATGGCGCAGGAAAAAGCAGAAAAAATCCTTGCAGGTAAATTGTCTACCGCTCGCCCAGCCTACATGGCAGCCGTTATCGACTACTACAAAGCCAACAATTGGCCAGTGTATCCCGATGCTAACGGTACGCTACGCATCAGCTACGGTATGGTCGATGGTTATCAATCCCGCGATGCGCTGTACAAACAGCCATTTACACGTCTTGATGGGATAGTAGCTAAGCACACCGGTGTTGAGCCCTATAATGCCCCGAAAAAATTGCTCGATGCGATTCACGAGCAACGTTTTGGCGATCACTTAGTGAAATCTGTCTACCAAGATCCCCGTGGCTGGATTTGCCGTCTGTTCTCTTGTTTGGACAAGCCAGAAGAATTCAACTCAGTACCAGTTAACTTCTTATCGAGCGTAGATACCACAGGTGGCAACTCAGGCTCACCCGTATTTAACGGCAAAGGGGAACTTGTAGGACTTAACTTCGACTCCACCTACGAAGCGATTACTAAGGATTGGTTCTTCAATCCCACCATCACCCGTGCCGTGCACGTGGATATTCGTTATATCCTATGGATGATGGATGAAGTTGACCATGCCGATAATCTGATTAAAGAACTGGATTTAGTAAGAAACTAATTATTATTAATCTGTCATGATTAATGATAATGGAATTAACTAATATGAACCGTTTAATTTAATCAATATAAATTAAGCATCTTTAAAAACCGTCCAAGAAATATTCCTTGGACGGTTTTTATTTTATGTAATTTATCAATTTGTGATCTACCGCATTATCAATTCACCAAAAACTCAATCAAAGCGTCTTAATTAGTATTATTTAAAGCAAGACTACACATGGACAATTTGTCCAACCTAAAAATAAAATCCAGTGATAAAAGCCACATTAACCAACAAATTTCAATCTAAGCCTTTAAAACATCACAAATAGTGGTAGGCAAACACAAAAAGAAAAATAACACACTGTATTTAAATAAAAAAATATAAAAATCACCACTATAAAACTAACCAAGATTGTTATTTTTATTTCTCAAAAAAACTCAAAAAACGCAAATAAAACTATTAAAAACACCTGTTTTATCAAAAACCATAAAACTTGATCACCATCATGTTTTTCATAGGTTCAATTTCCTATCATCCAGCCGCCTAAAATTTCACAAATTAAATGTAACCGTCAACATAAGCACTTAACAAACACATTAAATAACACTGAAAATATAATTCAGGTTGAAAATGAGGAACGCAAAATTCTATGACAGCGACAACTTATCAACCAGGAGAAATCCAAGGGCTGATCAAGATTAATGCATCCAAATGCAAAGGATGTGATGCTTGCAAACAGTTCTGCCCAACCCACGCCATTAATGGTGCCTCGGGTGCAGCGCACTCTATCGATGAAGATAAATGTTTAAGTTGCGGACAGTGTTTAATCAACTGCCCCTTTAGCGCCATTGAAGAAACCCACAGCGCCCTGAAGGATCCCCTCATAAATCAGCCATAGCATAGCCATATTTGAGCAACTGATTGGCGAATAATACCCAGGCCGCCAGCAATTCTTTCTCCGTGATTTGATAATCAGGCCGCCTGAGTACCTCCAATCCCAAGCGAATCGTTGAGAGTACCGTTCGATGCCCAATGGTATTGGCCTGAAAATGCTTATCCCAGCCCTGTTGCTGTGCGTGTAAACCAACTAGCCACAACAGGCATTGAACCATCAACGCTATCAGTAGGATGATGTCGAATCGCTCTGGACTGTTGGTACGACTTTGGCGTAAGCCAAAGCCGTATGCCGGGCTTTTGAGGTCACGAAAGGTTTCCTCTATTTGCATACGTTTGGCGTACAGGTTTACCAGCTGCTTTGGGCTCCGAGATTCTGGTGGTAAATTGCTGGCTAACACCCAAGGCTCTTTCGCCGATGTTGAGTACGTTTTTGCCGATGGATGGTGGCAATTAGTCCTCGTTGAACGCTGATTTGTACGCCCCTTAGGTTTGCTACGATAAAGCGTGAGATGGCAATTGATAGGGTTAGTTTTGGTCAAGGTCTTACAACCCAGGCTCTTCGCTTGACCGTTGGCCAAGTCATGTGTACTGCGAACTGCACGCCAATTTTCAGCGCCAATATCTGCAAATTGAACTGTACCGCGAATACGGCTTAGCCAAAACCAACCATGCGCCTCAACCTCTTTGTACCAAGGCACTTTGAACCCCGCGTCAGTCACGATGAGAGGGGTAACATGCAAAGGTAAAATCTTGGCTAAGTCCGCTAAAAAACCGTTGTGGGAGGCCTTAGAGCATTGTTCTGATAGGGGATAGGACTTCTCATACAGGGTAATAGAGCGGCCATTGAAGGCTATTGAGGCGCGCAGAGCCATGATGCGTTTATGCTCTCGGATGTCTGACCAATCGACGAGCACAATCGGCATAGGGTTACCAGAACAGATGAGGCTGGCATGCCATTGGTAGACAGCTAACCGTTCTTGATGCAGATGCGTGTTGCCGAGCAAACGATCAATGCGCTTGATGTTGTGCTTGGTTCGGGCCGTGGTTGGTAAATTTCGACCTAACTCAGTCAAGGTCAGTGTCTTACATTCAATCAGTGCCTTAGAGGCCAGCATCAAGCTGTTTAATCGTTTTAGGTGAAGTTCTGGGCAGTATTGGTGTAAAGAATGTTGTAGGATATTGGCTTCGCGCATCTTGTTGTCCAAGTGTAGTTTTTGGCGAAACCATTTGATCATGCAACAAGATGCGCTTCCACCCTAATTTGATGATTTATTTGTAAATCATCAGGGGATTCTTCAGCACAGCGCCCTTGAAACCGTGATTAAAAAACTCGCCGATAAGAATACCACCGTCGTTGGCATTATCGCCCCTGCGGTACGGGTGGCGATTGGTGAAGAATTTGGCTTAGGCACGGGCGAACTGGTGACAGGTAAACTCTATGGCGCCATGAATCAGGCGGGCTTTAAGATTTTTGATTGTAACTTTGCCGCCGATCTCACCATTATGGAAGAAGGCAGTGAGTTTATTCATCGCCTCCATGCCAATGTGAAAGGTGAAGAAAATGCAGGTGCATTGCCGCAGTTCACCTCCTGCTGCCCGGGCTGGGTACGCTACCTCGAAACCCGCTACCCTGCACTTTTACCCAACCTGTCAACCGCCAAATCGCCCCAGCAAATGGCCGGAACGGTTGCCAAAACTTACGGCGCCAAGGTGTATCAAATGCAGCCGGAGAATATTTTCACCGTCTCTGTGATGCCTTGTACCTCGAAAAAACTCGAAGCCTCACGCCCCGAATTTAACTCGGCTTGGCAATATCATCAGGAACACGGGGCTAACACGCCTTCGTACCAAGATATTGATGCCGTGCTCACCACAAGGGAAATGGCACAGTTACTCAAACTGCTTGATATCAATCTCGCTAATACCGCGGAATATCAAGGTGATAGTTTGTTCTCTGAATACACAGGCGCGGGCACTATTTTTGGTACAACCGGCGGGGTGATGGAAGCGGCACTGCGTACCGCCCATAAAGTGCTGACTGGCGCTGAAATGGCTAAGTTGGAATTTGAACCCGTACGTGGATTAAAAGGGGTGAAATCAGCCTCTGTCAGCCTGTTTGATACCCAGCTTAAACAAAATGTGACCGTCAATGTCGCCGTAGTGCATGACATGGGCAACAACATCGAACCCGTGCTACGCGATGTGATGGCAGGCACCTCTCCCTACCACTTTATTGAGGTGATGAACTGCGCAGGTGGTTGCGTTAACGGTGGAGGTCAACCTATTGAGGGTAAAGGCTCTTCATGGCTTGGTAACATTTAACGGGAAACAGAAATGAACAAGAAAAAACACCTATTTGCCGAGGACAGTTTCTTTCTGTCACGCCGTAAATTTATGGCTGTCGGTGCCGCGTTTGTGGCTGCGCTCGCGATCCCTATCGGCTGGTTTACCAGCAAGCTTGAGCGCCGGAATGAATACATTAAGGCCAGAAGCCAAGGGTTATATAAGGACGATAGCCTAGCGAAAAAACGTGTCAGCCACGCCAACCCCGCGGTTGAAAAGTACTACAAAGAGTTCGGTGGCGAGCCATTAGGACATATGTCCCACGAGCTGCTACACACCCACTTTGTCGATCGCACTAAATTAAGCTCTTGATTGGAGATGAGAAATGCATCAAGAACATGATATGAGACCCATTTTAAAACATCCGCTAAACGTCAGGATCTTCCACTACATCCTGCTGCTCAGCTTTTTGCCATTAGCCGCGACAGGTTTGTTATTGTTTTTTAAACCGCTTTCCCAAGAAGGTATGCAGCTAACCTATGATGTGCACATTATTGCAGGGATTGTTATGGCCCTCGATGCCGTGGCATTTACCATCATGGCATTCGATCGAGTGGTACTGTTTATCGCCCGTGTGTTTAGTTTCTCAGGGCGCGATGTGAAATGGTTTATGGTGTTAGGCGGCTACCCACAGAAATTCTTACTGGGTAAAAAAGTGCCTATTCCACCGATGAACAAATACAACTCAGGCCAAAAACTCTTTGGTGCCTGCGTACTGATTGGCGGCACAGTGCTTATCCTCTCAGGTCTAGTGCTATGGCTTATCCCCCACGCTGCGCCGCGGGATATAGTGTGGTTTTTAGGTCAGGCTCATTTAGTGTCAGGCTTAGTGTTAACCGCCTTTTTACCCGTGCATCTTTTCCTCGCGGTGTACCGCTTTGATGATTTCAAGGCCATGATGCTCCACGGTAATGTGCCTTACCATGATGCCGCTGAGTACACCCCTCTGTGGGTTAAAAATGAAATTGCCCCCGTCGCCACTAATGGTGAACAGCTGACAAGCAAATAGCTAAGTCTCCAGCGGCAGTTGCTCACAACTGCCGCATTTTCGCATTCATACTCAAGGGCATAGATAACCATGAGCACACACGAGCATCATTCCATTACCGTCACTGACTATAATCCCAACGTCAGCTTTATCGACGATAAAGCGATTTGGCAGACCATTGACGACGCCAGTAATCCAAGTCGCGAGCAAGTCCTCGCCATTCTCGACAAGGCGCGCCAGTGTGAAGGCTTAAGCATTAGCGAGACCGCCATTTTGCTGCAAAACCAAGATAAGGCCTTGGATGAAGCACTCTTTACCGTCGCCCGTGAGATTAAAAACACCATTTACGGCAATCGTATTGTGATGTTTGCACCGCTATATGTGTCGAATCATTGCGCCAATAGTTGTAGTTATTGCGGCTTTAACGCCGATAACCATGAGCTCAAACGTAAAACCTTAAAACAGGATGAGATCCGCCAAGAGGTTACGATCCTTGAAGAAATGGGTCACAAACGGATCCTTGCCGTTTATGGCGAGCATCCACGCAATAATGTGCAAGCCATTGTTGAAAGTATTCAAACCATGTACAGCGTTAAGCAGGGCAAGGGCGGAGAAATTCGTCGTATCAACGTCAACTGCGCGCCAATGAGTGTGGAGGACTTTAAGCAACTTAAAACCGCGGCGATAGGCACTTATCAATGCTTTCAAGAAACCTATCATCAAGACACCTACAGCCAAGTCCATCTTAAAGGTAAAAAAACCGACTTTTTATACCGCCTCTACGCCATGCACAGGGCGATGGAAGCAGGAATCGACGATGTCGGTATCGGCGCGCTCTTTGGCCTGTATGACCATAGATTTGAGCTGCTCGCCATGCTCACCCATGTTCAGCAACTCGAAAAAGACTGTGGCGTTGGCCCACATACCATCTCCTTTCCGCGGATTGAACCTGCCCATGGTTCGGCTATCAGTGAAAAACCGCCCTATGAGGTCGATGATGACTGCTTTAAGCGCATTGTAGCCATCACTCGCCTTGCCGTGCCTTATACCGGGCTGATTATGAGCACGCGGGAAAGTGCGGCGCTGCGCAAAGAACTGTTAGAACTCGGGGTTTCACAAATCAGCGCAGGCTCGCGTACCGCACCGGGTGGTTATCAAGACAGCAAACAAAATCAACATGATGCCGAGCAATTCAGCCTTGGTGATCAACGAGAGATGGACGATATTATTTATGAGCTAGTGACTGATTCAGATGCTATTCCCTCTTTCTGCACGGGTTGTTACCGCAAAGGACGAACTGGCGATCACTTTATGGGATTAGCCAAACAGCAGTTTATTGGCAAATTCTGCCAGCCCAATGCCTTGATCACCTTTAAGGAATATTTGAACGATTACGCCAGTGAAAAGACTCGCGAGGCTGGCAATGCGCTGATAGAGCGAGAACTGGCTAAAATGAGCCCGTCACGGGCGCGCAATGTGCGCGGCTGCTTGCAAAAAACCGATGCGGGTGAACGGGATATCTATCTATAAATGGCATCTTATCTATTCTCAGATCTCGGCGTGCAGTTGCATTTCGGCCTTAACACTAGCGCCTTACTGAATGCGATAGAACGCGCTGATGAAATCGTGCTACACGCGGCCATTTACAGTAATTTTGCCGATAATGCCGTAGGGCAGTTGTTATTGCAGCGGCTACAATACGCCAGCTTAAAGCAACTCACCCTCATTAAACTTGAGCCCACTCGTCTATGGCGGGATGAGTTTGCCACCATCCTAAGGCCCGAGATGCCGCTGCAAGAGGTTGAGCAGCTGTATGAGATTTCCCGCCACTGGTGCGCCGAGCTTAAAACGCAGTTTCCTGAGACAGTCAATTTAGTTTCGACCCAAGCGCTACCACTGCAACCTATATTGCTGATTGGCGATAGACTCTTTGTCGGCCACTACGCCCACAGTAATTGCACCTCGGCTCAAGGACTTTGGTTGGAGTTTGACATCCTTGCTTTAGGTCTTGCGCCAAACAGCTTAATCGATTGGTTTGATACAGGCATCCCCAGTGAGCAAAACTCAGCGGTAGAAGTAGCCCTAGGCCGTTATGTTGATGAATGCCGCCGCGCAGTGGGCGATCTTTGGTATCAGAGCTTGATTGAGCTAGATAAAGGGCGTAACTAATGATCACTCGCCCTCGACCGCCAGCGCCAGTCACTCAGCCAACATCCATTAAACCGACGTTGCTTAAGTCCACAGCGTTTTCCTATGCCGAAATCCTTTCGCTACTTCAGGGGCAAGACGATGAATGGTTATTTAGTCGCGCCCAGCTCGCCACTGAATTGCAATTTAACCTGAGCTTCGGATAAGAATTTAGCTCCCAAAAGGAACTAAATGCTCGTTCCCTGATCCGATCATTCGACCAAGAGTGATTAGAAAAAGGAACGAGCATGAACAAACTAGTTGAAACTTACTGTGATGTCGATGATTTCTGTCAGTTATTTATCCCACATTGGCAACGCTTATTGCTTGATAATGGTGAAATGAAGCGTAATAGACCTTGTCGCCTTTCTCCCGCAGAAGTGATGACCATTATCATTCATTTCCATCAATCACATTACCGAGATTTCAAAAATTATTATCTGCACTATGTTTGTCGCCAGCTAAAACCCTATTTTCCAGAGTTGTTGAGCTACACTCGTTTCCTTGCATTAATGCCTAGCGTCGTTGTCCCTATGTGTAGCTATCTGACTTCAAAGCTTGGAAAGCCAACGGGAATTCAGTTTGTCGACTCCACTAAAATTGAAGTCTGTCATATTATTCGAGCGAAGCGAAATAAGGTTTTTGAAGGCATTGCCGAACATGGAAAGGGAACTATGGGCTGGTCGTTTGGATTTAAACTGCATCTTATTATCAATCACTTGGGTGAAATTGTAGCGTTAAAACTGACGAAAGGTAATGTCGATGACAGGCAACCTGTCAGTGAAATGGCTGAGTCTCTTTTTGGTAAGCTTTATGGTGATAAAGGCTATATTAGCCAAGCCCTAACAGGTGAGCTTTTGGAAAAGGGCGTTGAGTTAATCACCACAGTTCGTAAGAACATGAAGAAAAAGTTTATTTCTCTATGGGATAGAGCAATCTTAAAAAAGCGATTCATCATTGAAACAGTGAATGACCAATTGAAGAACATTTCCTATATTGAACACTCAAGACACCGCAGCGAGCATGGGTTCATGCTCAATCTACTTGGTGGATTGATTGCATATTGTTTAAAAGAAGAAAAGCCATCGTTAAATCTAACAGCTCAGGAGCTTGAACTGTTAGATAGCTCTAATTTAGTGCTGGCTTAACCAGATCTGAGGTAATTTAATCAACAGGTGTATTTACGCGGCATTGTCGAGTTTTCGAATCACTGTCGTAACCACTGCCATTACTGTGGTTTACGCACCGAAAATCGGCAGGTAACACGCTATCGACTCTCGAACGAAGAAATCCTTAACGCAGTGGATAGCATTGCCGAGCTGGGACTAGGTACTGTGGTGCTGCAATCGGGGGATGACTTTAACTACAGCGGCAATCGTATTAGTGCCCTTATTACTGAAATTAAACGTCACCACAATCTAGCAATCACTCTGTCACTGGGTGATCGCAAACATCAAGAGCTGGAAAAATGGCGCGAGGCGGGCGCAGATCGCTATTTGCTCAAGATGGAAACCTTTGACCGCGCCCTCTTTGCTCGGTGTCGCCCTAAAGCCAATTTTGACGAGCGCATTGCAAGGCTCAATTATCTTAAGTCTCTGGGATATCAAACTGGCTCAGGGATTATTGTCGATTTACCGGGAATGACGGATGCGATTTTAGCGTGTGATATTCAGCATTTATCGGAGTTGCAGCTCGATATGCTGGCCTGTGGCCCCTTTATTGCCCATCACCAAACACCGTTTGCGACTTCCCCCAATGGCAGCGCCCTTAAGAGTCATAGGGTTAGCGCTATTTTGCGACTGATGAACCCGGGGGCGAATATTCCTGCCACCAGTTCCCTCGACGCCCTCGAAAAAGGCGCAAGGGAACTGGCACTCAAACGCGGATGTAATGTGCTTATGCCCTCCTTCACCCCAGCACAAGTCAGTGGCGATTACAGCATCTATCCGGGAAAAAACCAGCAACAAAACCCAGCCGCAGAGCGACTTAACCAAGTCTGCCAGCAAATTCAACGCCACGCGCTAATCCCCTCCTTTAGCCGTGGTGATTCAAAAAGGACCCAATATGTGTCAAGGCATTAATCCACAAGAGCATAGCCAAACCCAATCGGCACCAAGAGGAATGCGCTACCATATCGCCTTGGTCGGTCGGCGTAATTCGGGGAAATCCTCCCTACTTAATATGATCGCAGGGCAACAGATCTCGATAGTATCCGATATTAAAGGCACAACCACAGATGCCGTGGCCAAGGCCTATGAGTTACAACCCTTAGGGCCGGTGACCTTTTACGATACCGCTGGCATAGACGATGAAGGGACATTAGGAATGATGCGAGTGAGCGCCACTCGCAGAGTGTTGTTTCGCTCCGATATGGCACTCTTAGTCGTTGATGAGCACGGGCTGTGCCCCTCAGACATGGCATTAATCGATGAAATACAGCAATTAGAAATGCCAATACTCGTAGTATTCAATAAAGCCGATATCTGCCTCCCCAAAGCTGAGGATATTGCCTTTTGCCAGACTCAATCCTTACCCTTTATTGTGGTCTCAGCCGCAACAGGTCTTGCGGGTAAACAACTTAAGCAGTTGATGGTCGAATTAGCACCTGCGGAGTATAAGCAGGAGCCGCTCCTAGCGGGCGATCTCTACCAAGCGGGGGATGTCATTCTCTGTGTCGTCCCTATCGATATGGCCGCACCTAAGGGACGATTGATCCTGCCACAGGTGCAGATACTGCGTGAGGCGCTTGATCGCAGCGCCATCGCAATGATCGTCAAAGAAACAGAACTAACGCAGGCATTATCAGTGGTTACGCCTAAGCTGGTGATTTCTGATGCTCAAGCGATTAAGCAAGTCGCCGCCACAGTGCCAGACGCTGTCCCCCTCACCACCTTCTCAACCTTATTTGCCCGATTTAAAGGCGATTTAGCCGTTCTCGCTGCGGGAGCTGATGCTTTAGATAAATTGCAAGATGGTAATAAAGTGCTCATCGCCGAAGCCTGTAGTCACAATGTGCAGGAGGACGATATTGGCCGAGTTAAACTTCCCCGCTGGATAAATAGCTACACCGGCAAACAACTCCAGTTTATAGTCACATCTGGGCACGACTTTCCCGATGATTTAGAACAATATGCCCTCGTCATCCACTGCGGCGCTTGTATGTTTAACCGCAATGAAATGCTCCGTCGCATCCGTGAATGTCAACGGCGGCAGGTGCCTATCACTAACTATGGGGTGGCGATTTCTAAATTACAGGGCGTGCTACCGCGAGTGCTTATACCAATCGTATTAAATATCTGTTCATTCAGCGGGAATTCAACGCGCTTTAGACAAGGCGAAGGCTTGAAGGCATAGTGGTGCTCTGTCGAAAGCCTTAAACGCAGTATAAAGCGCGTTGAAACCCGCCCTTTGGGAGCCACACAGGCATCCCACTCCGGTGTTGCATTGACTTAAAAGGGAATGACCATTTCTGCGTCAATGCGCCTTGGATTGAAATGCCTGTGAGGCTCTGAACTGATTAGATATTTAATGTGATTGGTATTACGCCTTTTAACCGCAATCCTCAGCAATAGCGCATGTGTTTTAGCGTCTGGCTTGACTGCGCTCAAGTGGCTAAGCCTGATTAGCGTTAATACGTGACAAACAGCCACTCACACAGCAATGCTAAATCGCGCCCATAAAAAAACACCGCCTAAGCGGTGTTTTTTTAGTTTAAAGCAGTATGTAATTAAGCTTCTGCAACGATAGAAACTTTAACAACAGCTTTAACTTCAGTGTGTAACTGAACTTCAACTTCGAAGTCGCCAGTAGTACGCAGAGCGCCTAATGGTAAACGAACTTCTGATTTAGCCAGTTCAACGCCAGCAGCAGTTACTGCATCAGCGATGTCACGGTTGCCAACTGAACCAAACAGTTTGCCTTCATCACCCGCTTTAGAAGCAATAACAACAGCTTCCAGAGCAGCGATTTTCTCAGCACGTTGGTTAGCAGCAGCCAGATCAGCAGCGATTTTAGCTTCTAATTCAGCGCGACGAGCTTCAAATACTTTAACGTTGCTTTCGTTAGCAACAACAGCTTTACCTTGTGGCAGCAGGTAGTTACGAGCGTAACCAGCTTTAACTGCAACTTGGTCACCCAGGTTACCCAGGTTAGCGATTTTATCAAGCAGAATAACGTTCATTATCAAATCCTCTATATTCGATTAGGAATACTGCAATTACTGATGTAAATCAGTGTATGGCAGTAGAGAAAGATAACGAGCACGCTTGATAGCGCGAGCTAGTTGACGCTGATATTTAGCACTAGTACCAGTGATACGGCTTGGAACGATTTTGCCGCTTTCAGTGATGTAGTTCTTTAAAGTAACGATATCTTTGTAATCAATTTCTGCAACACCTTCAGCGGTGAAACGGCAGAACTTGCGACGACGGAAATAACGTGCCATTTGACAGTCTCCTAAGTTTTCAATTCGACATTTTCGGCATGGATGACTAAGCGATTTTGGCCATTTCGCCCCTGTTGAAGCGTCATAAAACCTTGTACTTGTACTTCCACACCTGCTTTCAGATTATCTGCCACGCTTTCAAAACGTGGTCCACTCAATATCACTTGTATTTGAACGTAGACATTGCGGAGCATATCTGCTTCATAACGCTGCGATTTGTGTTCTAGCATGATCACACTATGTGCAATGCCTGCTGGGCTTTTAAAGCGTCTGGAACGGGTTATGGTTCCTGACAACACCAAGTTATTGGTGGTCACAGAAAAACTTACTCAGCGATTTCTTCAGCGTTAGCTTCATCATATGAGCGGTCGCCAGCTGGGCCACGACGTGAATCGCGCTCATCTTTAGCTTTCGCCATTGGAGATGCTTCAGTAACGGCAACTTTAGTACGCATTACCATGTTACGCAGAACTGCGTCGTTGAAACGGAAAGCAGTTTCTAGCTCTTCAATCGTCTCTGCTGGTGCTTCAACGTTCATCAGAACATAGTGAGCTTTATGCAGATCTTGGATTGGGTAAGCCAGTTGACGACGGCCCCAATCTTCTAAACGGTGGATTTTGCCGTTAGCTTCGGTGATAACACCGGTGTAACGCTCAATCATACCTGGTACTTGTTCACTTTGATCTGGGTGAACCATAAATACGATTTCGTAATGACGCATTTATTGCTCCTTACGGTTATGTAGCCTCGTTATTGGCTCAGTCAAACCAAATAGAGGCAAGGAACGAAAATAGTGACTGATTTGAGCGCGAGATAGTACAGAAAGCAGACGCGAAACTCAAGCAATAACTTTGCCTCAACACCCAATACAGGTATGATGACGCCTCACCCCTATTCGGATATCAGACATCAGCCTCTCAAGAACCCATTATAATGCTAAAAGTTATCGCACCAGTTAGTTTGTTTTGCCTATCTTTTCCTGCACTTGCGCTTGTCCCTCCCGATTATCAGGAACCACCAAGTGATTTGACTGCAGAAGTCGAAGCTGGCTTACAATTGAACACAGGCAATACCGAATCGAGCAGTTTTAATGGTCGAACCCAACTGATTTACGATACTAAACAAACTAAGCAGGAAGCGACGCTAAAAGCGTATTTTGCTTCTGAAAAAAATCAAACCACCTCAGAAAAGTACGAACTCCAGCTTCAAAGCAACTATAAACTCAACAAAGGTTATATCTTCGGCCGTGGCGACTTCACTTGGGATCAGTTTGGTAGTTATACCCAAATCTCAACTCTTTCTTCGGGTTATGGTTTTAACGCAATTAGTAGCTACAAGACCAAACTCAGTCTCGAAATCGGCCCAGGTTATCGATACAACTTGCCTGCCGAGTCAGTCGCAGAGCCAGACCCCGCTCCCGAAAAGGATGTGATCCTACGTACTGCGGCAAAGTTTTCTCAAAAATTACAGGAATACACCAGTATCAATGCCGATCTTACCGCCGAGGTGGGCGAAAATAACAACACCCTGACTCTCGATATGAACTACAAAAATTTAGTATTTCAGGATTGGGCCTTTAAAATCGGCATGAACATCAAGTTCACCGAAGTGGTTCCTGAGGGCAGCCAGCAGACGGATACCATCACCACCTTTAACTTGCTGTATACCTTTAGATAAACAAGCAATAAAACGATTTGGCTGGCACAACAATTCCCCACTCAGCCAAATCCCATTTCAGCACAATTTAGTGACCCACACATAAAAACGATAAATTAGTCGATAACTTCCAACATTTTGCAACACGGAATAAACACCGACTGCTGATATACTCTCCCTGGCAATCATACAAGGAGCAGTTAATGACAAACCCGCTACGTACTTTCGCCTCTTTATATAGCACGACGTTATTAACAGTGCTGGCTGGCGGTTTACTCACCACATATTTAGGCCTTAGGCTCTCGGTGATGCATGTTCCGCAGTTGTGGATAGGTAGCATGATGTCGGCCTACTATGTCGGCCTTGTCGCAGGATCTAAGATCGGCCACCGGCTAATCGCCCAAGTCGGACATATCCGTGCCTTTGTCGCTAGTGCAGGGATCGTTGCCGCCTCCGCACTTGGTCACGCACTCGTAGATGAGTTAGCGATTTGGATCCTGCTAAGACTTATCGTCGGTATGGGGATGATGTGCCAATACATGGTGCTCGAAAGTTGGCTCAATGAACAGGCTGAAAGCAGCCAACGCGGCACAGTGTTTGCCAGCTACATGATCGTCTCGTACTTCGGTTTGATCTTGGGCCAAGGTGCCATCAGCCTCTATCCTGAACTCGGTCTAGAGCCGCTGTTACTGATCGCCATCTGCTTTGCCCTGTGTATTGTCCCGATTTCTTTAACGCGGCGTATTCACCCAGCACCACTGGTGCCCGCCCCCTTAAAAATTGCTCACTATTGGCGCAAAGCGCCGCAGGCACTAACGACCATTGCCATTGGCAGCATGATTGTCGGCTCCTTTTACGGTTTGGCGCCTGCTTATGCGAGCAACTTAGGTTTACCGCCCGAGAAGGTGGCCACCTATATGACGGCCACCATTCTCGCGGGCCTACTCGCCCAATGGCCAATGGGAAAATTATCTGACATTATGTCCCGCAGTCGCCTGATCCGCATCAACTGCGTACTGCTTGGGATCTTAGCATTAGCTATCGCCCTCACTCCCTATCATCCGACACTCTCACTGGTGATGACGTTTCTGTTCGGCATTCTTGGCTTTACCTTCTATCCCTTGGCAACCGCACTGGCTAATTCCCGTGTCGAGCAAAGTGAAAGGGTAGGACTATCGGCAACCATTTTGCTCACCTTTGGCATGGGCGCCAGCATCGGCCCATTAATCGCCTCGACTCTTATGCAATGGTTTGGCAACAGCATGCTCTATGGCTTTATGTCGGCCTGTACCTTAATCCTATTTTTACGGCTACGTTATGTTCACTCACAGCAAAAAACCGAAACCAATGTCACCCAAGACTACATCATGGCGACCGGTGACTTAGTCTCATCACCACTGGCTGCGGCGCTTGACCCGAGGGTGGATGTTGAATCGGTGCAGGAACACATGACACCAACACAGCAGGAAGATGAAGAAGATTTAGGTGCCGATGCCCTTGTTGAAGATGCAGAGAATGATAATGAGCAACAGCTAACATTCGAGTTTGAATTTCACCCAGCGCCCAGCTTTATCCACGATGAGACAAACGAGGTAGACGAATCCAACCTCGATGCTATTAAAACCAATTAAGGGTTGATTTAGGCAATAAAAAAGACGGGCTCGCCCGTCTTTTTTATTGATATATATCAATTAGCTACGGCGTTGACGCACGGCTTCGAATAAGCAAATACCCGTGGCGACCGACACGTTTAAGCTAGAGACGCTTCCCGCCATCGGAATAGAGACTAAGGTATCGCAACATTCACGGCTTAGGCGGCGTAAACCTTTGCCTTCGGCGCCCATCGCAATCGCCAGCGGCCCTTTAAGATCGGCTTGATAAAGCTCGCAATCCGCTTCACCCGCCGTGCCGACAATCCACACGCCCTTTTCCTGCAGATGGCGCATAGTGCGGGCGAGGTTAGTCACTTGGAATAACGGCACGGTTTCAGCTGCGCCGCAAGCGACCTTACTAACCACAGCCGTTAAGCCAACGGAGTTATCCTTTGGCACAATAATGCCCTGCACGCCCGCCGCATCGGCGTTACGTAAGCAAGCACCTAGGTTATGCGGATCGGTAACGCCATCTAAAATCAATAAAAACGGTAAGTCGGTCTTAGCTAACAGCTCATCTAAGTCATGCTCACCAAGGATTTTAGCCGCTTTCACACGGGCAATAATACCTTGGTGCTGAGTACTTTCGGCTTTCTCGTCCAACACTTTGCGTGAAGTCACTTGTATGCTCGTGCCAAAGGCTTTCGCTTGACGGATCAGCGGGGTTAAACGCTCATCCTCACGGCCCTGCAGTAGCCAAAGTTCAATAATGCGCTCAGGGCTGTGTTTTAACAGCGCTTCAACCGCGTGGATCCCAAAAATAATATCTTGTTTTTTCATTTACTTCTTTCTCGTGCTCCGCTTCGCGGCCTTTGGCTTTTTCGCCGTATCTTTTACACTTTTCTTAGGCTTAGTGCCCGCTTTAGACTTAGACTTACTCGCCGCTTTATCTGAACCCGCTTTCGCTTTAACGCCAGTCGATTTAGCCGTTTTCGCCATTTTCGCGCCTTCGCGGTTTACCCGCTCACGGGCTGTCATGGGTTTGTCGCGACTAGGTGCCGCCTTGCGGCGACCGCCTTTACCACTGTCGCCAATCATGACTAAGTCAATCTGTCTATCATCCAAGTTTACCGCGGCCACTTTTACCGTAACGGGGTCACCCACTTGATAGATTTGACCTGTGTGCTCACCAATCAAACGCTGACGCATAGGATCGAACTGGTAATAATCGCTGCCCAGACTAGAAATATGCACTAAGCCATCGATAAATAAGTCATTTAAGCGAACGAATAAACCAAAGTTAGTGACAGAGGCAATCACGGCCTCGAAGGTGTCACCCACATGGTCCTGCATAAATTCACATTTAAGCCAGTCGCTTACATCACGTGTTGCCTCATCGGCGCGGCGTTCAGTCGTAGAACATTCTTCGCCTAATTTATCTAATTCATCGAGTTGATAGTGGTAGCCACCATCGGGAGTCCATTTCTCATTGGCTTCACCTTTTTCTTTCGCCAACAAATAGCGGATCACTCGGTGCAGCACTAAGTCAGGATAACGACGAATAGGCGAGGTAAAATGCGCGTATTCTTCAAGAGCCAAACCAAAATGGCCTTCGTTATCAGGCGTGTATATAGCTTGGCGCATAGAGCGCAGCAACATCACTTGAATAAGTTCAGCATCGGGACGGTCGGCAATCTGCAACATCACATTTTGATAATCTGCAGGCGTTGGCTCAAGCCCACCGCCCATGCTCAAACCACGCTCAGCTAAAAACTCTTTAAAGTTTGCCAGTTTCTGCTCAGAGGGCGACTCGTGCACTCGATAGAGGATTTCACCCTTATGCTTTTTCACAAACTTAGCGGCAGACACGTTCGCCAAAATCATACATTCTTCAATGATTTTATGAGCTTGATTACGCGCTCTTGGCACAATCTTATCGATCTTGCGCTGTTCGTTAAAAATAAACTGCGTTTCTATCGTCTCAAATGCTATCGCACCGCGCTCTGCGCGCTGTTCATCAAGCGCTAAATAAAGCGACTGTAAGCATTTAAGATGTGGAAAGAGTGCTTCATGCTCAGGCGCAATCGGCCCACCTTCGAGCATCGCAGCGACTTGGGTGTAGGTAAAGCGCGCGTGTGAATGCATCACCGCCGGATAAAACTTATAACCCGATAACTTACCGCGGGCTGAAACCGTCATCTCTGCAACCATACACAGGCGGTCAACATGAGGATTGAGTGAACACAAGCCGTTAGAGATTTTCTCCGGCAACATTGGGATCACTTGCGATGGGAAGTACACCGAGTTACCACGGGCACGGGCTTCAGTATCTAAGGCCGAATCGGTACGCACATAATAGCTTACATCGGCAATCGCCACCCACAGACGCCAACCACCACTGGGTTTAGCTTCGGCATAAACAGCATCGTCAAAGTCGCGGGCATCTTCACCATCGATGGTCACTAAGGGTAGATCACGCAGATCGACACGACCCACTTTATCAGACTCAGTCACTTCATCGGGAATACGGCGCAGTTTCTTTTCAATGGCGGCCGACCACGTATGGGGAAGATCGTAATTGCGCAGGGCTATTTCGATTTCCATTCCCGGTGCCATTTGCTTGCCAAGCACTTCGGTCACTTTGCCTGCGGCTTTAACAAATCGACCGGGACGGCGGGTTAATTCTACCACCACCACATCGCCTTGACGGGCGCCATTGCGATCTTCACTAGCGATTAAAATTTCTTGGGTAATGCGCTTATCATCGGCAATCACAAATGCCATGCCACTGTCGACATGGAATCGACCAACAATCGCAGCACTACGGGGCTGGATCAAACGGACAATACGGGCTTCACGACGACCTTTACGATCCATACCGGCTTTTTGTGCCAGCACTTTATCGCCATGGAAATACATAAGCATGTCGCGATTTGAGATAAATAAATCGTCGCCACCTTCGTCAGGTTTAAAGAAGCCGTAGCCTTCTCTGTGCCCAAGAACAATGCCGGATATCAGATCCATTTTTTCAGGTAAGCCGTAGCTTTGACCGCGGGTAAATACCAATTCACCGTCGCGCTCCATCGCCCGTAAACGGCGGCGCAGGGCTTCTAATTGCTCTTCATCATGGATCTGTAGTGCAGCAGCGATGCTGTCACGGGTAATAGGTGATTTTTGAGAACGTAAGTACTCGATAATATACTCACGACTTGGGATAGGGTTTTCGTACTTATCCTGTTCACGCTCGAAATGAGGGTCTTTGATCATTCAATATCCAATATTTTTGTCTCAATCAATAGAGACAACTCAACGGGTTCGCAAGTGCTCTTGCTGGGCCCGCGCCACTGCACTAGCGGGCATTTTAGCGGCTAACACCTGCAGTAATGACAAGGCTTTTTTCTTAGTCGCCTCATCGGTAAATACATTGTTGTATAACCAGTTATAGGCCATTTCATAGTCTCTTGGACTACCATAACCTTCACCGTATAAACGGACCAGCATCATCCGCGCGGCTAAACTCCCACTCGCAGCGGCTGGCAATAAATAATTGACCGCACGGTCTTTATTACGAATAACAAACTTACCATTTTGATAATATTCGGCAAGTTTCACCATGGCCTCGGGGCTGCCCTGCTCAGCTGCATCACGCAATAACCCCATCCCTTTGACCGCATTGGCTTTTACACAGGTTCCGTGGTTGAGCATTTCTCCCCACAAAAACTGATACAGGGGCTGCTTTAAGACTTCTGCGCGCGCTTCGATGTCTTGCACTAACTGACAGTCATCTTGTTTGACTCTTGCCAAATACTTTTCACCGCGGATCATTTCAAGCAATTGATCTTGAGAATAAATATCCACCGCCTGTGTTTCAGCAAAGCACATTGAAGATACTAAGGGCAGCAGCGCAACTAATGCAGTACGTAGCATAACGACTCTCAATGACAATAAGGTGAATACTTGCATCGGCAGTATAACCTATTTCTTGAGCTTGAGCCGAATTTCTAACCACGAAAGCAAACAGGAAGGAACAGCAGAGGAAGAAAAGGCCGTGAAACACGGCCTCTACGATTTTAGTTAAACGGGCTAACTAAAATCATCGTCTCATTACGGTCTGGACCAGTAGAAATGATGTCGATCGGCGTTTCTAACAACTCTTCAATACGCTTGATGTAGTTGATAGCTGCTTGCGGTAACTGATCTAAAGAGGTCGCACCGAAAGTTGACTCGCTCCAGCCTGGCATAGTTTCATAAACAGGCGTGACCTGCTCATAACCTTCAGCAGCTAATGGCGTAACTTTGGAAATAGTGCCATCTGGATGTTGATAACCCACACAGATCTTCACTTCTTTCAGGCCATCAAGTACGTCTAACTTAGTTAAGCAGAAGCCGCTTACGCTGTTGATTTGTACTGCGCGGCGCATTGCCACTGCATCTAACCAACCTGGACGACGTTTACGACCAGTAGTCGCACCAAATTCATGACCTTTAGTCCCTAAATGATCACCCACTTCACATAAGAGTTCAGTTGGGAAAGGACCAGCTCCCACGCGAGTGGTGTATGCCTTCATGATACCTAAGACATAGTCTAAATGACGTGGACCAAAGCCGCTGCCTGTCGCCACACCACCTGCGGTCGTATTTGACGAAGTCACAAACGGATAAGTACCGTGGTCAATGTCTAACAGTGTACCTTGTGCGCCTTCGAACAGGATTGGCTCACCCGCTTTACGCGCGTTATCCAAAAGTTCAGTCACGTCAACACACATACTCTTCAGATAGTCAGCTAAGGCTAACGCATCGCTCAGTGTTTGCTCGTAATCTACGGCGTCAACTTTGTAGTACTCTGTCAGCATAAAGTTATGATATGCCATAACTTCTTTCAGCTTTTCAGCAAATAGTTCAGCATTGAACAGATCGCCCACACGCAGACCGCGACGGGAAATCTTATCTTCATACGCAGGACCAATACCACGACCCGTAGTACCAATAGCTTTGTTACCGCGCGCTTTTTCGCGAGCGATGTCTAAGGCACAGTGGAATGGTAGGATCAGCGGACATGCTTCAGAAATCAGCAGACGTTCCTCAACAGGAATGCCACGCTCTTTGAGCATGTTGATTTCTTTCATCAGTGCGTCGGGTGCGAGCACCACACCATTACCGATAATGCATTTAACATTGTCGCGTAGGATGCCTGATGGGATCAGATGAAGTACGGTTTTATCGCCATTGATCACTAAGGTGTGACCTGCGTTATGACCGCCCTGGTAGCGAACTACATATTTTGCCTGTTCTGTTAGAAGGTCGACAATCTTACCTTTTCCTTCGTCACCCCATTGAGTGCCGAGAACAACTACGTTTTTGCCCATTGTTTGCTGCAAGGTTGTGGTTAAAAAAGAATTCTAACAGATTTTAAACCGCAAGTGGTAAGGCATTTATGAAAAAATAATCAAAATGACCACACCAGCAGTGACTAATGAGCCACCGATTCGACGCAAAACTTGCTGATTTTGATTGGAAAGTTCATTTAAATATCGGCGCCATTTATTGGGGAATAACAATGGTCCCACACCTTCCAAAATCAACACCAGTGCCATGGCTAGCATAAATAACTGTAAGCTCATCTTCCTCTCTCTTAGCTTTTTCTACCCTAAAAATCGGTGATTAATACGAGGATAACCAATTTTAGGCAATAAAAAACCCAGCATAAGCTGGGTTTTTTGAGATTCCAAAACGTATTAACGCTTAGAGAATTGTGGCTTACGACGTGCTTTACGTAGACCCACTTTCTTACGCTCAACTTTACGAGCGTCACGGGTAACGAAACCAGCAGAACGTAATGATGGACGCAGAGCTTCATCTAATTGCATCAGGGCACGAGTGATACCATGACGGATTGCACCTGCTTGGCCAGTGATACCACCGCCTTTAACAGTTACATAGATGTCCAGCTTGTCAGTCATTTCAACTAACTCTAATGGTTGACGAACAACCATACGAGCAGTTTCACGACCAAAGTATTGGTCCAAAGGACGTTGATTTACAACGATGTTGCCACTACCAGCTTTAGCGAATACGCGTGCTGTAGAGGTTTTGCGACGGCCAGTGCCGTAGTACTGAGTTGCAGCCATTTGCTTAATCCCGTTTAGATATCAAGAACTTGAGGTTGTTGTGCAGCGTGGTTATGTTCTGCGCCAGCGTAAACTTTCAGTTTACGGAACATGGCACGGCCCAGTGGACCTTTTGGTAACATACCCTTAACTGCTTTCTCGATGATCATTTCTGGCTTATGAGCTTGCAGCTTTTCAAAGCTGATTTGCTTAATGCCACCAGGGAAGCCTGAGTGCGAGTAGTACGTCTTGCCTTGCGCTTTGTTACCAGTAACAGTAACTTTCTCAGCGTTGATAACGATGATGTAATCACCAGTGTCAACGTGAGGAGTGTATTCAGGCTTGTGCTTACCGCGTAAACGCAGAGCGATTTCGGTAGCGATACGACCTAAAGTTTTGCCGTCTGCATCAACGACGAACCAGTCACGAGTTACAGTTTCTGGTGTAGCAGTAAAAGTCTTCATTATTACAAAAACCCAAAGTTAATTTTCTGTCTCACATGTTGCTTGCAATGACAAACAACACAAAATTGCCTTTCAGTACCCCTTCGAGTACTTAACTCGGCGTACAACTTCCACCTAGTTTGGTGGAGTAACGTGGGCAGGTGGCGGATTATAGACAAACGTGAGTTAAAAATCACCTGATATTTTGACAAAAATCATAAAAATTCGATCGATGTGGCTCATTACTACGCTAAGGAATGAGCCACTAAAGATTTGTTGAGAAAAACCCCGCAAAGCACGCTCTGCAATAGTCTAATACTTAGGGTAAATGCTCTGATTTTAAGTAATCGTGGGATTGCATTTCAATCAAACGGGAACGACAACGTCTGAATTCAAAACTCAATAAGCCGTCGGCATAAATGTCTTCTAACGGCACCTGCGCTGACACGATCAATTTAACGTTTCGTTCGTAAAACTCATCCACCATGGCCAAAAAGCGTCTGGCGATATCATCACCCGTTAAAAATGCGCCCATTTGCTCAATGCCACTCACCAGTACGGTATGATAAATCCGCGCCAGTTCCATATAATCCCGCTGACTACGGGGGCCATCACATAAGGCTCTAAAATCCGCCAGTAAGACGCCTTGCGCCTGTTGGCGAATGGATATTTCACGGCCTTCAATTTCAATCGCATCGGTTGAAATTTCAGCCTCGGGGGCTAACTGACGGAAATAACGCAGTAAGTTAGTATCGGCCTGCTCATCGAGTGGATGGTGATAAATCTCTGCCTGCTCCAGTGTACGCAGGCGATAGTCGATGCCCGAATCCACATTGAGCACTTCACAATGTTGATTGATCAAGGCGATCGCGGGAAGGAATCGTGCCCGTTGCAATCCGTTTTTATACAAATCATCGGGAATGATGTTTGAGGTCGCAACTAAGACCACGCCTTCTTTAAAGAGAGCTTGAAATAAGGTGCCAAGTAACATGGCATCAGTGATGTCAGAGACAAAAAATTCATCAAAACAAATGACTCGATATTTAGCTGCCATTTGTTTGGCAATAACTAACAAAGGATCGCGCGTGCCTTTGAGCGCATCCAGATCTAAATGCAGTTGATGCATAAAGCGGTGAAAGTGCGCCCTTAGTTTTTGATTACCTGGCAGCGCATCAAAAAAAGTGTCCATCAAATAGGTTTTGCCGCGACCGACACCGCCCCAAAGATACAAACCCTTAGGCGCGACAGGCGCAGACTTAAGGCCAAAGGAGGTCAATAACTTGCCAAATAGTGAGCTGGGCGCTTCTGCAGCGGTTAAATCTTCGTATACGCGTTGCAGCGCCTTTACGGCCATTTCCTGCGCGGGATCATGGGAAAAACCATCACGAGTAAGATCTTTTTGATAATGCTGCCAAGGGCTTAACTGGGGCACGTTATTATTCTCTTTTATCCTTTGGAAAAACTGCGTCGATATTAACACGGCCAAGATGACGCAGCATATATTTATACCCCATCAACTTGGATCTGTAGTGAGCTTGCGGAAGGGCTCTGCACAACGGCTTAATATGATAAAACTGATTAGGTAGAACTATGCTGTTAGCTGATTAAACTCAATGATTGGAAGTTATTAGGACTTGAAAAATACCTTAAAAGCCCACAAGTTTCACTTCAGTTACAGTCAATAAAATGTTGATAAAATAACCGTTAAGAAATTAACCTTTGTTAATATTGATGAACTTTTTCAATGAGGTGCGTGTCCGAATGGTTACCTAGGCAAATAGCCGGTAACGATACAGATTCGATCTGGTGCGGACACAAACTGACGACGCATTACATCCAGATCCTTGATCCCTTATTTGGAGTTATGAATAGATGAAAACGAAATTATCTGTACTTTCAGCCGCAATGTTAGCCGCAACCCTGACAATGATGCCTGCGGTTTCACAGGCCGCTATTCCGCAATCTGTTGAGGGACAACCCATACCCAGTCTTGCGCCTATGTTAGAACGTACAACGCCCGCCGTGGTTTCTGTCGCGGTGTCCGGCACCCATGTTTCTAAACAACGCGTTCCGGATGTGTTCCGCTATTTCTTCGGCCCGAATGCACCGCAGGAACAAGTACAAGAGCGTCCATTTAGAGGCTTAGGCTCTGGTGTGATTATCGATGCTGACAAAGGCTATATTGTCACCAATAACCATGTGATTGACGGTGCCGATGATATCCAAGTTGGCTTACATGACGGCCGTGAAGTCAAAGCCAAATTGATTGGTACCGACTCAGAATCCGACATTGCCTTACTGCAAATCGAAGCTAAAAATTTGGTCGCAATTAAAACCTCCGACTCAGACGAGCTGCGTGTCGGTGACTTTGCCGTCGCGATTGGTAACCCCTTCGGTCTAGGACAAACCGTAACATCAGGGATTGTCAGTGCCCTAGGCCGTAGCGGTTTAGGTATTGAAATGCTTGAAAACTTTATCCAAACCGACGCAGCCATCAACAGTGGTAACTCAGGCGGCGCATTGGTTAACCTTAAAGGCGAGCTGATCGGTATTAACACAGCTATCGTCGCGCCTAACGGTGGTAACGTGGGTATCGGTTTTGCGATTCCCGCAAATATGGTGAAGAACCTCGTGGCACAAATTGCCGAGCATGGTGAAGTTCGCCGCGGCGTATTAGGGATTTCTGGCCGTGATTTAGATAGCCAACTTGCCCAAGGCTTTGGTTTAGACACTCAACACGGCGGCTTTGTAAATGAAGTCAGCGCGGAAAGTGCAGCCGAAAAAGCAGGTATTAAGGCGGGCGATATTATTGTCAGCGTGGATGGCCGTGCGATTAAGTCGTTCCAAGAGCTGCGAGCTAAAGTGGCAACCATGGGCGCAGGCGCCAAGGTCGAACTGGGCCTTATCCGTGATGGTGATAAGAAGACCGTGAGTGTCACCTTAGGCGAAGCTAGCCAAACCACTGAAAAAGCGGCTGGTGCTGTACATCCTATGTTGCAAGGAGCCTCATTAGAGAATGCCTCTAAAGGGGTTGAAATTACCGATGTCGCGCAAGGCTCGCCTGCGGCAATGAGTGGTCTGCAAAAAGGCGATTTGATTGTCGGTATCAATCGTTCTGCGGTGAAAGATCTCAAATCACTCAAGGAACAGCTCAAAGATCAAGAAGGTGCTGTAGCCCTGAAGATCCTGCGTGGTAAGAGCTTATTGTACCTAGTGCTGCGTTAATCGATACGCCGGTCTGATTTATATCCCATTATCAGATGCGGATCAGCATAGGGAACGCGCGTTCCCTATGCTTTAACTTGTTAAACATGTTAATCTAACTCACCTTTTTCAATATTTAGCCTGCCATGACAATAAAAGAAACCCTGTTATATCTCGGTAAAGCCGTGCTTTTCGGCCTTATCATGGCGGCCATGTTTTTATTGGTGACTCACTACTTCGATAATAAGAGTCTTGGCAATTCACTTCTGCAAAACCGCGGTAATAATACAGTTGAACTGTCCTTTGCTAAGGCAGTGCGCCGCGCAGCACCTGCCGTAGTCAATATTTACAGCTTAAGTATCGATCAGAGCCGTCCATTGAATTCTGGCTCACTCCAAGGTTTAGGATCTGGGGTGATCATGAGTAAAGAAGGCTATATTCTCACGAATTATCATGTCATTAAAAAAGCCGATGAAATTGTAGTCGCCCTACAAGATGGCCGCAAATTCACCTCGGAAGTGGTAGGTTTTGATCCCGAAACCGATCTTTCTGTGCTTAAGATCGAAGGCGATAATCTTCCTACTGTGCCAGTCAATCTCGACAGCCCACCACAGGTTGGCGATGTGGTATTAGCCATTGGCAACCCTTATAACCTTGGGCAAACCATTACCCAAGGCATTATCAGCGCCACGGGTCGTAACGGCTTAAGTTCTGGTTATTTAGACTTCTTACAAACAGATGCTGCAATTAACGCCGGTAACTCCGGTGGTGCATTAATTGATACTAACGGTAGCCTGATTGGTATCAACACCGCCGCCTTCCAAGTGGGCGGCGAAGGTGGCGGCCACGGCATTAACTTCGCGATCCCGATTAAACTGGCCCACAGCATTATGGGTAAGCTAATTAAAAATGGTCGTGTGATCCGTGGTGCCTTAGGGATCTCTGGCGAACCGATTAACCCAGTTGTGGCACAAATCCTCAACCTGCCCGATTTACGTGGGGTATTAGTTACTGGTGTCGATCCTAATGGTCCAGCGGCACGAGCGCAGCTACAACCAAGGGATGTAATCATCAAATACGGCGACGAAGATGTGCCTGGGGTCGAAATGCTGATGGATAGAATTGCCGAGACCACACCCGGCAAGAAAATCATGATGACGGTTATTCGCCAAGGTAAACAGCAGGAACTACCCGTTATTATCGATGAAAAAGTCGTCGTCGATAATTAAGCTCTGTAACTAACTTTGTTAATCTCAGAATGAGGCATGTAAAACCTCATTCTGAGTCATCGTCCAAATCACCTATTACCTCCCCCTTAAATGGCAGAGCTATTTATCTCGCACTGCGATTTTTCACTTACTTTTGCCCCAAATTTAGATGAGTTTGTCGTCGGGTGTGTAGGATGAATTGTCATTGTTTCCCCTGTGACACGCCATAAACTCATCCCTGAGGGCTCGACGGCGGCATCCATGCCGCCAACGGTCACAGTTGCAACAATGACAATCTTTACGACCATTGAACTGTTCATCTGGCTAAAAGCTTTTGCCCCCTTTTCGTGTTTCAGCTCGTTATCTCAATCGAAAATACCTACTCTTGTTGCCATACAAGGCTTTGTTTCCTAAATCGATTCAGCGAGCAAAGCTCCTCATAATCGTTTGAATATTAAACTACACGGTAAGTTTCAGGCATGCCTAGCCCAGTGAGTTTGTTCAACGCCTTTATCATCGCGTAAGTTTCTCCTACCTGACCGTTATAATTTCGCAGGCTCAATCTGCCACCAAGTAGTTGCTTCACTCTGTACATTGCTGTTTCTGAGATTGACCGCCGATGATAACCATACCGTTTTTTCCACTGTTTATTTGAACCATGAAGCTGTTGCCAACTGACCGCTAAGTTACGCGGATGACCTTGTTCCCAGAGCGCGGCACCTTCCCTCGGTGGAATGAGTACTAAAGCCCGTTTTCTACGAACGGCATCGTGACAGGCTCTTGTGTCGTAAGCACCATCACCTGAGATATTGCGGATTTTGCGATGGGTTTGCTTGAGCAAATTCGGCATAACTTCAGCGTCAGTGACACCGGATAAACTCAGTTCCGCTGCAATAATTTCATGGCTATGGGTATCGACAGCGATATGCAGCTTACGCCACACGCGGCGCTTGCCATCTGTGCCATGTTTCTTCACTTTCCACTCACCTTCGCCATAAACCTTCAAGCCTGTCGAGTCGATAGCCAAGTGCTCAATGGTGCCACGCGTCTTGGTTTTAAAAGCAATCTTGACGGTTTTAGCGCGTTTGCTGATGCAAGTGTAATGTGGGCACGAAAGCGGAATATCAGCCAGTTTAAACACCGAGTTGATAAAGCCTTGTAACGCTCGTAGTGGCATCGAGAAAACACGTTTAACCATCAGCGCGGTGGTAATGGCTAAGTCGCTAAATACGCGTGGTCGACCTTTCCTTGGTTGCTCGGCCTTAGCTTTCCACTGGGCGATAGCGTCCTCATCAATCCAGAAGGTAAGTGAGCCACGATTGATCAGGGCTTGATTGTATTGCTTCCAGTTGATTGTTTTATATTGAGGTTTTGACACGATTGATGGGCGAGTTGATGGGCTATGTCGATCAGATCACCAGCTATGGTTTTAGTTCAACTGATTTAGGAAACAAAGCCCACTCATTCCATCTACAATAAATAAAACTCTATAAAATCAGGTGAATATAGTAACTGAATTTTAGTTAATAGGTTTGGAAAACGCGCATGCGCGTTTTTCCAGATGGTGTATTTAGCTGAATGCTGATAAGTTCTTTGCATACAGGTAGTTAACTGTGCGCGTTTTCACTGGTCTAACAAGGTAAACGCGCATGCGCACGAATAAAATGTTAGCAATATTTTGGAGTCTCGATGATAGAAAGTAATTTGTCTGGTCTTGATACTATAATCACTGCGTGTGTTGCCGCTTTTGGTGGTTATCTTGGCGCATACTTTAAAAAAGGTGCCGAAATTCAGTCGATGTCAGATAATATAAAGGAGTTAGCGGAGCAACAGAAGAAGATTGCAGAAGCCACAGAACAAGTAAAACAAGATATTGAGCATCAAGTTTGGCGGAAAAAAGAACTTGAATTAGTACGTCGTCAAAAAATGGAAGAGTTTGCAATTTTATGCATGGATTTACCACAACACATTACTGATGAATTTAGTCAAAGATCCCTCGACATTAATGCTGATTACGATAGGCACCATTACAAAAAATTCATGTTTATACAGCGCCTATACTTACCGAACTTCGAAATTGATGTAGATAAGTTAGTTGATATATTAAAGAAATATGATGATTTGGTTACTGAGTTACAAAAGGAAATTAATCCTAATTTGGAGTTTTTACAGAATTATACCCCTAGGTTCCGTGAAATCAGAAATGAATTAGAGTTCCTATCTGCGGATGTAATCTCCAAAGTTAGGGATGAAATTGAAAAAATGGGGCATGCATAAATGTATCAACATTGCTAGCAAGGCATTTAAACGGAACAAAAAAACAGTGGGTTACGCTTCGCTTCGTTGCACATTTTAACCCACTATTTTTGTCCGCTTAATACGGCGTAATAGTAAAAAAGGACAAGCATCTTGCAAGAATTAGATTCGCTGGCAGTTACTCTCTTTGGAGGTTATTCAGTCTTCATGATTGGCCTATCAAGCTTTCTGGGAAAATTGTGGGCAAACAGAATTCAAAATAGTGAAATAGAAAGAACTCAGCATAAAATAACTGAATTAAAGGCTAAGCTTGATAGCCAAATGGCTGTGCAAGCATCTAGGCTTGAGTCGAATGTTCATGTCGGGAAAATCCAGTATGAACGCGAATTTAATAGCTACGAGGAAATTTGGAAAGAAGCATCTTCTCTTTTAAGAAAGATAAAGTTGTTAAAATTACACCTTTCAAACTTCGAATTTTATAAAAAGGAGTTTTTTAGTTTTTGTGATTCAAAGGTTAAATTAGAGGAGCTTGGAAGCTCAAGGTTCCCATTTATTGATGATGGAGTATATTCCGAGATTTGCGAGTGTTGCCAAATAGTGCAATCAAAGTATGCAGCAATTAATGGGTACTTGGATTTCTTGTGTGATAAAGCCAATATGAAAGTCTCGGAAGAAGTATATGCTGAAGTTGAGGCAAGGTTTAATGGGGAGTTGGATGATCTAATAAATCAGTATTATACCGCTACAGTAAATCTAGGTGCGGCAATAAAAGAACGAAATAATAAAATGATAGTCGTTGAGAATTAACTATAACAAAGCAATGAAAATCGCTAGCTTTGCTCACTGAAACCATCAAAAGCTACGCTTTTCGGCCATTTCACTGCGGCGTTACCCATAGAAATTTTAATCCGAAACTGAAGAGTTAGAGTAAAGGGTCTATGACGCTTTTGTCCCAAAGCATGCTGTGTGTTTCTTTAAAACCTGCAGACTACACCGATGCTAAAAGGGAAAGCCATGGTGATTAGCGAGACGACCGTCCGCCCCATGGATGGGGCGGTCGAGCATCCAAGGAAGGACTCGCTGCGAGTCGTCGAGCAAATGCCATGACCCGTCATTCCGCACCTAATTTTCGATTTAAAAAACTTGACGGCGATCGGTCATTCTGATCTATTACTCTCTTTTGCAGGTAATTCATCATGGCCGCTCCCGCTATCTCTATCCGTAACCTCGACCACCTTGGTTTGGTCGCTGCACTTTGCCAAGAACTCGGCATTGCTCGCATGATTGATGCGGTGCTACCCAAAACGCCGCCCTACAAAGTCTCACATGGTGAAGCGTTGGTGGCGATGATACTGAACGGTCTTGGCTTTCATAGTTCGACCTTGCACATGTTCCCGCAATTCTTTGCCAACAAGCCTGTAGAACGCCTGATTGGCCCGGGGATCTGTGCCGATGACCTCAATGATGATGTGCTCGGCCGCTGCCTTGATGCCCTCTTTGAGGCCGATGTCAGCACGCTTTATCAGGTGATGGCGGAGCAGGTCGTTGAACGATTGGGGCTCAAAAGTACTGCAGTACACCTCGATATCACCAGCTTCCACGTCGATGGCGCCTATGACCAAGCCGATGGCGAGCAGCTCGGTAAGTTGCAATTGGTACGGGGCTATAGCCGCGACCATCGGCCAGAGCTAAACCAGGTTATCCTGGAGCTTATCTGTGAAAATCAGGCCGGCCTGCCCATCTACATGCAAGCCTTGAGTGGTAATATTAATGATACCAAGGCCTTTGCCCAGACGGTACGGCGCCACTTGAGCAGTCTCAAGGCCGCGCAGGAGAGTCGTTATCTGGTCGGCGATGCGGCGCTGTATTGCGCCGACACCTTGCAACTACTGGCACAACAGCAACAGTTGTTCGTGACTCGTGTGCCTGTCACCCTCAATGAAGCCAAGCGAGCCGTGGCAACCATTGGCACCCAGTCGCTGGTTGCGCTGGGCAATGGCTATCATGGCTGTTGGCAAAGCGCCAATTATGCCGACGTCGCGCAGCGTTGGTTGCTGGTGCGCAGCGAACAGGCCAGCCACCGTGAGCAGCAAACATTAGCCAAAAACCTACTGAAAGACAGCACGCGTGAACTGAAAGCCTTCAACAAATTATGTGCCCAGCGTTTTGCCTGCGAGACCGATGCGCAGGCTGAATTAGCCCGTTTTGCTGTCAGCTTAAATCTGCTGCAACTAGAAGCAGAAGTCGTGAGTGAACCTATCTATGCAGGGCGCGGAAGGCCCCAAAAGGGTGAAATGCCGGTGAACTACCAATTTCACATCAAGGGGTTAGCCGCAAGTAGCTTGGCGCGGGTGGCTGAGGCGCGCAACCAGACAGGGGTGTTCATCCTCGCGACCAATGATCACAGTGAAACGCTCACCATGGCTGAGCTGTTGGCTACCTATAAAGCCCAGCAGAATGTCGAGCGTGGTTTTAGGTTTCTGAAAAGTCCCGAATTTTTAACCTCCTCGTTATATCTTAAAAAACCGGAACGTATCGAAGCGTTGCTGATGGTGATGACCTGTAGCCTGATGATTTATGCGGCGCTGGAGCACCGGATCCGGCAGGGCTTAGTAGAGCAGAACCGGAGTGTGGCGGACATGAAAAAGAAACCCACGCAAAAACCGACTGCGCGGTGGATTTTTTTACGCTTTGGCGGGGTGCACGAGTACCAGTTGGGAGAGGCGCCACCTCAAGTCACAGGACTCACAGTGGACCAGCAGATCATTCTCGACGTGTTAGGCGAACGGTATCGGCAAATTTATTCCTAAATCAGGTGCGGAAAGTCGGATGACTCATCCATCAACCAGATCCAGCATTTAGCCGACATTCCGCAGCTAATTTAGGAATAAACTACCTCATAGAATCTACCGAGTAATTTGAGTAGTTGTGTTTGGTGATCTTGAAGTCCAGTGATGAACCTTTGGCCGTTAATCTCTAGCGTATCTATGCCTTCGAATTGCAAGAAGACCCAACGTGCCGTCGGTCTGGAGGTCGTCTTGTTCTTTACCATACTTGGGAAGAACGCTTCGGTTTGTGCGAGTTGTTCTCTGATTTTGTGTTCTAAACTAGCGTAAACAAGCAAGCTCAACGTCATTATCATTAGCAACGCTTCAATGCGCTCAGGCTTTTTCAAGAAGATGGAAGAGGTTAAAAACTCAGGGCTTTTTAGAAAACGGAAGCCGCGCTCGACTTTTTGTTGCGATTTGTAATGTGCTAGAAGAGCCGCCATGGTGAGTGCTTCATTGTCGGTGTCATTCGTCGCGAGGATAAACATGCCTACTTTGAGCTTAGCCAGTTTTACTTTTTCTAGGTCGGTGAAGGGGGCGGCTTCGATAAAGTATTGGTATCCTGTCGGTGCTTCATCTGTCTTTGGGCGGCCCGAATGAGAGTAAGTCGGCTGTTTGATGAGAGTGCCTTGTTCAAACCCAAGTAAGTCACATTGTTTCTTGAAATCGTTAAACGCTAATTCTGCGTCAACTTCACAAGCGAATGGTTTTTTACTTAGCTTTTCCAACGCTTTGATTTCTTTTGCTATGTTTTTCTCTAAGTTCTTGAAGAAAGTGATTTCTTCCCGCTTGGTGGCCTGTTCACTGTGAACGAGCAACCAACGTTGATTGACCTTTCCGTAATCCGAGTCTATCCAACATCCTGAGTAGCCATGACCGATAGTGCTTAATTGCTCTGGCTCTAGCGCAAGTAGTGCTTGTTTTGCGAGCTTGATGGTCATGGGGACACGGGTAATGAATTTTTGATTTTGCTCATCTAGCGAGGAGATGCTTTCTTCGGTGTACAAAGCGGCATCAGCGATAAAGTAACGACTATTTTGCGCGGCTTTTAGGCAATGTATGTGTCTTTTAGTGACTTCAGCGAATGCCTTGGCATCATTGGTGTTACCACTCAGTGCTTGCATGTAAACAGGAATACCTGCTTGGTTTTCACAGATGAGTTCAAGCACGACTTGGTTAAGCTCTGGCCTATGATCCCGACTATAACCTCTTACAAGCTTAATCACGTTGGTGTTTTCATCTTGTGCATACTCACCATCAACGTGGAAGCTAGTGATATCAAGATGAACAGAATCGGTCGTCAAGCCCAGTTTATCAACAACACGCTCAGCAATAACCTGATAGAGCGCTGAGACATCGGCTTCGTATAGAGCATCTAATGTGCGGCCTAGTACATCATCAGTCAGGTGGTGTGCTTCAATGTCTTTGGCGAGTAGCTTAGATACAGGCTTGGTCTTAAAAAAGTCCGAGAACATGTGCAGTGTTCTGCTATGAAAGCCAAGTCCATTTAGGAGCATGGCCAATACCGCGTCACCATGAGAAACATTGTGGTCAGAATATTTTGGGATAACGGCATCTATCATCCGTGGCAGGCCAATTTCGTGACAAAAGGCGGCAATGAGACCAAGGTGATCTAAGCGTTTAATAACAGGATGGGTAGACATATTTTGAGACCGTCAAATAGCAGTAATAGATCAAAACTGTCGATCGCGGTCAAGATGGTGTCGTAGTTTTTATGAAAAGCTGATCGCCAGATCACACTATTTAAATTCTGGAATTAGCTGCGGAATGACGGATTTAGATGTCTCTTTCCTTTTTACCTAAATAAATTGCGCTCAATAAAAAACCAGCACTTGGCTGGTTTTTTATTAGGAGCTAGTCCTACGCAAATGTTATTGCACACGCTCTACATGCGCGCCCAATCCTTGGAACTTCTGCTCGATATGCTCATAGCCGCGGTCTAAGTGATAGATGCGATCGACGATGGTTTTACCATCGGCAACTAAGCCTGCAATCACCAAGCTTGCCGACGCACGTAAATCGGTCGCCATTACCTGCGCCCCACTCAAAGACTCAATGCCTTGGATAATACAGGTATTGCCTTCAAGCTCCATGGTCGCGCCCATACGGATAAGTTCTGGCACGTGCATAAAGCGGTTTTCGAAGATGGTTTCGGTAATGGTCGCCGTGCCCTGGGCTAATACGTTGAGCACGCAGAACTGCGCCTGCATATCGGTTGGGAAACCAGGATATGGTGCCGTCTTGATATTTACCGCTTTTGGACGCTTGCCTTCCATATCGAGCTCAATCCAATCTTCACCTGTAGTGATCTTGGCACCCGCATCTTCGAGTTTCGCGATAACAGACTCTAACGAAGCAGGGTCTGCCTTTAAGCAACGGATACGACCACGGGTCACAGCGGCGGCAACAAGGAATGAACCGGTTTCAATACGATCCGGCATCACACGATATTCACAGCCCTGTAGACGTTCAACGCCTTGAATACGCAGTGTGGCACTGCCGACACCGGTGATCTTCGCGCCCATAGCAATCAAACAGTTAGCTAAGTCGATCACTTCTGGTTCACGGGCCGCGTTTTCAATCACGGTTTCGCCATCGGCAAGTGCCGCGGCCATCAATAGGTTTTCGGTCGCGCCTACGCTCACCATGTCCATAAAAATATGGGCGCCCTTTAAGCGACCATCGACACGGGCCTTTATATAACCTTCTTTCACTTCAATCTTAGCGCCCATCATTTCGAGGCCATGTAAGTGAAGGTTTACTGGACGAGCACCAATGGCGCAGCCACCGGGTAATGACACGTCTGCGGTGCCATAACGGGCTAATAACGGGCCAAGGATCAGAATCGAGGCACGCATGGTCTTAACGAGATCGTAAGGTGCGCAGAACTCATTAAGATTCTTGGTCGAAATACGGATTTGACCATTGCCTAATTCATCCACATCGGCGCCTAGGCAGCGCAGCAATTTACAGCTGGTGCTCACATCGCGCAAATTGGGGACATTCGACACAATAAAATCAGTTTCGGCTAACACGCCTGCCATTAGAATCGGCAGCGCAGCGTTTTTGGCACCGGAAATAATCACATCACCAGCAAGCGGAGGGCTTGCTTGAATCGCTAATTTATCCACTTTTCCTCACTACTAGCTGTTGAAAATTTTCTCGCGTTTCCATTGAGTCGGCGTGAAAGTTTTAATCGTTAATGCATGTAACTCACCGCTGGCGATATAGCTCATCAGGGGTGCATAAATGGCTTGTTGTTGTTTTACGCGGCTCATACCGTCAAAACATTCACCCACGGCAATCACTTTGTAGTGGCTGCCATCGGAGCTGGCGTGCACTTCATCGAGTGCTAACGCGTCACGTAAAATCTGTTCTATTAAGCTGCATTCCATGAAATTCGGTACCTTTTCAATTCGCTTCTTCGCTGAAGAAGGATTGTAAATCATATAAATCGATTAATTTTTTTAACTGCTCCGATGCCGAGCACAGCTTCAGTGGCGTGCCATGCTGGCGCACTAACGCCAGCAAAAATGCCACACCAGCACTGTCGCTGTACTCCAACTCAGTGAGCGACAACATTTGGGTATCTTGGCTTAACAGGCTTTGCCTTTGCGGCCATAGCTCGACCACTTGCTCCTGTGATAAACGCCCTTTTAGGTGGCAAATGTTACCCTGTTGCACAAATTCAACCACGGCGCTTACTTCCCTGCTTTAGGCTTTTTAGTCACTTTGTCTTTGGTGCGCTCTTCCAGCATCTTAATCACTGAATCAATCCCCTGTTGGCGGATAAGGTTCGAGATTTCAGATTGCTTAGAGGACAGCAAACTCACGCCTTCAGCGACTAGGTCAAACGCCTTCCAAGAGTCATCCTTGAGGCGACGAACTTTAAACAACAGCTTAATCGGCGGACGACCCGCTTCGATAATCTGTACGTTTACATCGACAATCTTCTCATTGCTGAAATCACTACCAGGCGAAAACTCCACTTTTTGGTTAGTGTATTCGGTAAAAGCTTGGGCATAGGTTGAAACTAAGTAGCCTTCAAAAGCATCGACGAAACGATTGCGCTGATCTTCAGTCGACTCTTTTAAATACTGACCTAACACTTTGTAAGAGGCGTATTTATAGTCGATGTAAGGCATTAATTCTTCACGCACAATCACCTTGAGATGATCCGCATCGGCGTCAATCAACGCCTTGTCTTTGTGGAACCGATCGAAGGTTTTGTTGGCAACAGATTTCACCATGGCATAAGGATCCATAGTGTTAACCTGAGCGTCATCCGCCAGTGCGGTCGTTGCGGTAAACATCCATACTAACGGCAGTAATAAGCGCGATAAGCGTTTAAACATAGCGGTAACCCCTATTTATCCTTTGAACCCATACTATATAAGAACTGACCAATCAGATCTTCTAACACTAATGCTGAGCGAGTATCGTCAATCTTGTCGCCATCCTTAAGCATACTCACGTCATCATCGACAAAGCCCGGTGTTAATCCGAGGAACTGCTCACCGAGCAAACCTGAAGTTAAAATAGCTAAGCTACTGGTTTCAGGAAATTTATCGAAACGCTTGTCCATCACAATCGTCACCACAGCCACCAGTTTGACTGGATCTAAATCAATCTTACTCACGCGGCCAACCACGACGCCGCCAACCTTGACCGGAGAGCGAACCTTCAAGCCACCGATATTGGTGAAGTTGGCGGTGAGGGTATAGCTACTGTCGCTGGTCTGCACTTCAATATTGGCGACTTTAAACACCAACACTAAAAAGGCCGCTAAGCCCGTTAAAAGAAACACACCCACTAATAATTCAATTTTTCGTGTCAACATGCTCAGTTACCACTCTGTTAATCCGTCGATCTGTATCCTTGGCGCTGCAATCCGTTAGCGGCCAAACATCAGGGCTGTTAGTAAAAAGTCCAATGCCAATACGGCGAGGCTCGATTGCACCACAGTTGAAGTAGTTGCACGGCTGATCCCCTCTGGATTAGGGATCACTTGATAACCACGATATAGCGCAATCCAAGTCACCACCACGGCAAAAACACCGCTCTTAATCAGGCAGTTCACTATGTCTTGGCGCCATTCTACCGAGGCTTGCAGAATCGACCAGAAGGCACCACCATCGATCCCCTTCCATTCCACGCCCACTAAATGGCCGCCATAAATACCTACCGCAGTAAACATCAGCGCCAACAACGGCATGCTTATTACACCCGCCCAAAAGCGTGGCGCAATGATTTGCCGCAGTGGGTCAATCGCCATCATCTCTAAGCTGGATAACTGCTCGGTACTCTTCATCAGACCGATTTCGGCGGTGAGTGCCGAACCTGCGCGGCCAGCAAATAACAAGGCTGTAACCACGGGGCCAAGTTCACGCAGTAAACTTAAGGCCACCATCGGGCCTAAACTCTCCTCCGTACCAAACCCGACTAAGATGTTGTAGCCCTGCAGCGCCAATACCATGCCGATAAACAGGCCGGAGACCACAATAATGACCATAGATTGTACGCCGACCACATAGATTTGGCGCACTAATAATGGAAAACCTTTACGCACCCGAGGCCAACGAACAATCGCGCCCCACAGCATCAGGCCTGCACGGCCAAAACCGAGCACTAACTCGATAGCGCTGCGGCCAAGGTCGGCAATACTATCTAATAACTTCACTTGCCAACTCCTTTTGCCAATAATTCTTGCTGGTAATCCTTTGCCGGATAATGGAACGGCACAGGGCCATCTGGCGCACCTTGAATAAACTGCTTGAGCTGCGGATTATCCGCATGCTTTAACTCCTCAGGCGTGCCATGGGCAATAACTTTTTTATCTGCAACCACATACACATAATCTGCAATCCCGAGCACTTCATCCACATCGTGGGACACCACAACCGAGGTTAAATTAAGAGCATCGGAAAGTTCGCGGATAAGCTTAACCAGCACGCCCATAGAAATAGGGTCTTGTCCGGCAAAGGGTTCATCGTACATGACCATTTCTGGCTCAAGGGCGATCGCCCGAGCAAGCGCGGCGCGGCGCTGCATCCCACCGGATAACTCGCTGGGCATCATTTGCGCGGCGCCCCGTAGACCAACGGCCTCAAGTTTCATCAGCACGATAGTCCGAATAATCTCTTCGGGCAGGCCTGAATGTTCACGTAGCGCAAAGGCAACGTTATCGAATACGTTAATATCGGTGAATAATGCGCCACTTTGAAACAACATACTCATGCGCTTGCGCAGTTCGAATAATTCGCTACGGCTCGCCGCATGCACATCCTGTCCATCGAACAACACTTGGCCGCTATCGGGCGTTAATTGGCCGCCGATAAGCTTGAGCAAGGTGGTCTTACCTATACCACTCGGTCCCATAATGGCGGTGACTTTGCCCCTAGGGATAGACAGGCTAATATCTTCATATATGACACGCTGGCCACGGCGAAAGCCCAAATGACGGATCTCAACCAACGGCGTTTGTTCTTGAGTCATGCTTGATTCCGATATTTGAAAAGAGGTGGCCTACGCTTCCTGCCCAGACCAATCGAAGAGCCGCAAATTGTACGTAATTGCGCTTTAACCTACAACAGAATCGACACTATCGTCCTGCGATACTTTCAATTTGCCTCATTTCCAGCGAGAATGCGCCCTAAGTTTTCGCTCTGTGAAGCTAAAGTGTTACTTAATGTTTTCAGCAGTGTTGATAAATTAGCAAAATGGTTTTGTAAACGGTCAAGACATAAGCTAATTGATACAAAGATAATGTGAGTACAACTTAACTTAAAAACGCTATTGAGTTCTGCAATTAAGCATCAAACTGGCCATCATAGTTACCTTACTCACTGCGGGTGGCAAAAGGGAAATACCAAAGACGATGATATTGCTCAAGGCATTCAATGGCTAAACGATATATTCTGCCCTAATGCCTAGGCGCAGAGCTTAAACAATAGCATGCGACTCAAAGTAACAAGCCGTTAATTTTATCATCTTTATCGCGTACCAAATTGTGCTATTCCAATCCCAGACGGGGCGACAAAGACAATGCAAGAAGAGAGATAGACATGGTAGACCAATCACAATTGCGCCAGTGGGGCTGTAAAGTCATCGATATTGAAAAATCGGCCCTCGACAATCTTTATCAATATGTCGATTCCGTTGAATTCGCCCAAGCCTGCGAGTTAATCCTCAACTGCACCGGCAAAGTCATCGTGATGGGGATGGGGAAATCTGGCCATATTGGTAATAAAATCTCTGCTACCCTCGCCAGCACTGGCACCCCAGCCTTCTTTGTGCATCCTGGCGAAGCCAGCCATGGCGACTTAGGCGTACTCTCTGATAATGATATTATCCTCGCCATTTCGAACTCGGGTGAATCGAGCGAAATCCTCGCACTGATGCCTGTTATCCAACGTAAAGCCATTCCCGTGATTGCTATGACTGGCAAACCGGAGTCCACGATGGCACGTTTGGCCAAAATTCATTTATGTATTGAAGTGCCTGAAGAAGCCTGTCCGCTCGGGCTTGCGCCAACCTCGAGCACCACCGCAACCTTAGTGATGGGTGATGCGATGGCCATTGCGCTGCTGCAAGCCAAAGGCTTTACTCGGGAAGACTTTGCCATGTCTCACCCAGGCGGTGCCCTAGGGCGTAAGCTACTGTTAAAAGTCAGTAATGTCATGCATAGCGGCGATGACTTGCCACTCGTCAAACACGATATCTGTATTACCGATGCCCTGTATGAAATCTCCAAGAAGGGCCTAGGCATGACGGCGGTGATCGATGAACAAAACAAACTCGTGGGTATTTTTACCGACGGCGACCTACGCCGCGTTATCGATGCCCAAGTCAACCTACGCACCACGCCTATCGCCGATGTGATGACGCGAAACTGTGTCACAATTACTGAAAACGTCTTGGCAGCACAGGCGCTGCAAGTGATGGACTCAAAAAATATCAACGGCCTGATAGTGATAGATAAAGACAATCATCCTGTCGGTGCGCTCAATATGCTCGATATGGTTAAAGCGGGAGTCATTTAATGCCACAGCAAGGATTTTACGGCCCGATCAGCGATGATGTGTGGCAAAGAGCGCAAAAAATTAAACTGCTGATCTGCGATGTGGATGGGGTATTTTCTGACGGCCGCATTTATTTAAGCAACTCGGGTGAGGAGCTCAAAGCCTTCCATACCCGCGATGGTTATGGAGTGCGCTCTTTATTGACCAGTGGCTTTAATCTGGCCGTGATAACAGGCCGCCAGTCTAAAATTGTTGAAAACCGCATGACGGCCCTCGGTGTAACCCATATTTATCAAGGTGTGGATAATAAATTTGTCCCCTATGAAGAACTGCTGTCGCTCTACAATGTCACACCAGAAGAAGTTGCCTATATCGGTGATGATATTGTCGACCTGCCAGTGATGAATGTCGTCGGTCTTGCCGTCTGTGTCGCCGATGGACATCCCTATGTGCGCCAACACGCCCATTTTGTGACCCAGTTAAATGGTGGTCATGGTGCGCTCAGAGAGCTGACAGATCTGTTACTTCTGAGTCAAAACAAATTTACCTCAGCCCATGGGATGAGCATATGAGTCGTGTGACCCTCGCCATTATTGCTTTTTTTGGTACTGCACTAGTGCTGTATTGGCAGGTCCAACAAAAACGCGGTGGCGATACCGATAGCAGCCTGAACGATACAAACAGACCCGACTACATTATCGAAGATCTGCGCAGCATCGAGTTTAACGAGCAAGGACAAGTCAATAGTCGCGTCACGGCAAAGCACATGGAACACTATGAGCTTAAAAACCAAACCGACTTTATTCAGCCTGTCTATCTTGTGTATCCCGACCAAGGTAAAGCAAAATGGCAGATCAGAGCCGATCAAGGTCGACTCAACAAAGATACTGGCAAGGTTGTATTAGAAAATAATGTTATTATCGATGCCATCAGCCCTGGTGAACCGATACAAACCTTGTCCACCAGTTTTTTAGAACTCGATCTCAACACAATGATAATGACCTCTGACCGCATCATTTACGTCACAGGGAAAGATTTTAATATTCAAGGGCAAGGCCTTTATGCCGACCTTAACGCGCAGGAAGTGCAATTGACCAGTCAGGTAGTAGGAACCTATGAAGCAAAATAACATATTACTTGCCAGCCTAATGCTAATGATAAGCATGAATGCCTTCGCCAAGATCGGTGACTTACAGCAAGAAGTGAAAATTAAAGCCGTCAGTCAAACTGCGGACATTAAAAACAATCAGATCATTTTCTTCGGTCCCGTTGAAGTTGTTCAAGGCTCAATTAAAATCCATGCGGATCAACTCCGTGCATTTTCTGTCGAAGGCGAAAATAGTAAAGTCTTACTGGCTACAGGAAATCCAGCAACCTACAGCCAAATCCTTGATGATGGCCGCCCTGCATCTGCTAGCGCCAAAGAGATTCGCTATGAAATGGCCACTCGGACGTTGACCCTAACTGGTACAGCGACCCTAGACCAAGCGGGTAGTCAAGTTACAGGCAATTTAATTCGTTACGATATTATTCAGCAAAAACTGATCGCCGAAAGTAGCGGCAATGGTGATGATCGCGTAATTACCATTATTCAACCTGATAATTATCAGGAAGAACTCAAAAATACACCAACAGATAAACCTGTGAAAAAACAGGATTCTAAATGACCCAAATCACCTTAAAAGCACAGAATCTCGCCAAGAGTTATAAAAGCCGCCAGGTTGTCAAAGATGTCAGCCTGACAGTAAAAACGGGTCAAGTCGTCGGTCTACTCGGCCCTAACGGTGCGGGTAAAACCACCACCTTTTACATGGTCGTGGGCTTAGTTAAAAGCGATAAAGGCCATATCTTTATCGACGATGATGATTTAACCGCCGATCCTATGCATCTGCGTGCCCGCAAAGGTATTGGTTACCTACCACAGGAAGCGAGTATCTTTCGTAAATTAACCGTACACGACAACATCATGGCGGTACTGCAAACCCGTAAAGAGCTCAATAGTGACCAGCGCGAAGAAGCACTAGAGCAACTGCTAGAAGAGTTCCATATCACCCATATTCGTGACAGCCAAGGCATGTCCTTATCGGGCGGTGAACGTCGCCGCGTCGAAATTGCCCGCGCCTTAGCGGCCAACCCCAAGTTTATTCTGCTTGATGAGCCCTTTGCGGGCGTTGATCCGATCTCCGTTATCGATATCAAGAAAATTATCGAGCAGCTTAAGAGCCGAGGCCTTGGTGTACTGATCACTGACCACAATGTGCGCGAGACCTTAGACGTCTGTGAACATGCTTACATTGTGAGTCACGGTAATCTTATTGCCGAGGGCACACCCGCAGAGATCTTAGACAATCAGCAAGTTAGGGCTGTGTACTTAGGTGAACAATTCAGGCTATAGTTACTAAAACAAAGCTAATAAGCCTTGAATTTGAGAGCGCTAGGCTCCATCCATATGATATCAAGCGACCTAAACTCACAATAATAACCTAGGGATCAGCGGTAACATGAAAGCGTCACTCCAGCTCAAACTGGGTCAACAGTTAACCATGACGCCACAACTTCAGCAGGCCATTCGCCTGCTGCAACTGTCGTCATTGGAACTGCAACAAGAAATCCAGCAAGCCTTAGACTCTAATCCTCTTCTCGAGCTGGAAGAGGAGCAATTTGACGCGCCTAGCGAACGTAAGCAAGATATCGCCGATACCGACTTTAGCGAAACGACAGCCCAACCACAGGAACAAGATAATTCCACCGTGGACATTGCCGAGTCGCTGACCAAAGAATCTCTGCCCGAAGAGTTACCCATGGATACCACTTGGGATGAAGTCTTTACCGCATCGCCAAACTCAGGTTCTGGCGCTAGCCGTGAAGATGACATGCCCTTCCAAGGGGAAACTAGCGAGGGGTTGTACGAACATTTAGAATGGCAAAAAAACCTCACGCCCTTCTCTGAAACCGATTTAGCCATTGCCACCGCGATTATTGATGCCATCGACGATCAAGGTTATCTCACTCAAAGCACTGAAGATATCCTCGAAGCCATGGGCAATCCCGAGATTGAACTCGACGAAGTTGAAGCCGTGCTCAAGCGTATTCAACACTTCGACCCCGTTGGTGTCGCGGCAAGGGATTTAAGCGAATGTCTGCTTATTCAACTCTCCCACTTCTCGCCGGATACTCCACACCTCGAAAACGCCCGCATGTTGATCAAAGATCATTTAGATCTGATCGCCGCTCGCGACTTTAGGCTGTTAATGCGTAAGACCAAACTGAAAGAGGACGAGTTAAGGGACAGTATTGCGCTGATCCAAACCTTAAATCCTCGCCCCGGTTTACTCATCACCCCTGTCGATGAAGAATATGTGATCCCCGATGTATCGGTGTCGAAGAAAAACGGCCGTTGGGTGGTCGAATTAAACCCTGACTGCATGCCAAAAATCAACGTAAATCAGCAATATGCAGCAATGGCCCGAAGTTCAAAAAATCAAGCTGATAGCCAATTTATTCGTGGCCATCTGCAAGAGGCTAAATGGTTTATCAAAAGCCTTGAAAGCCGCAACGAAACACTGCTCAAGGTGGCAAACTGCATAGTGCAATACCAACAGGGTTTCTTCGAATATGGCGAAGAAGCCATGAAACCTATGGTCCTTAACGATATCGCCGAAGCGGTAGAAATGCATGAGTCCACCATTTCACGGGTGACGACTCAAAAATACATGCATACCCCAAAAGGACTTTTTGAACTAAAATATTTCTTCTCAAGCCACGTCGGGACGGATGATGGCGGTGAGTGCTCATCCACAGCAATCAGAGCTTTCATTAAGAAACTGGTTGCAGCGGAAAACCAGAAAAAACCATTAAGCGACAGCAAGATGGCTCAACTTCTGGCAGAACAGGGAATTAACGTTGCGCGCAGAACCATTGCGAAGTACCGAGAAGCGATGCTTATTCCCCCTTCCAATCAGCGTAAAAGTTTATAGCCTATTGTGAGTATCGGAGGACGTTTCTATGCAAATAAACCTAAGTGGACACCATATCGAGATTACTGAATCGTTACGGGCATATGTTGAGGAAAAGTTTTCAAAACTTGAACGTCATTTCGAACAGATCAATAATGTGCACGTTGTGCTCAATGTTGAGAAAATGCAACAGATTGCCGAAGCGAGAATCAACCTCACCGGTGGTGAAGTCTTCGCGACTTCAGAGCATGCAGATATGTATGCTGCCATAGACGTCCTGATTGATAAACTTGATCGTCAGGTTATTAAACACAAAGAGAAGTTAACAAAACACTAGCAATGGAACTTCGTACCATACTGCGGCCGGAGTGCACAACCTGCGCCACTCCGGGCAGTAAGAAAAAGGTACTGGAACTCATCAGCGACTTAGCCGCTGCCCAGTACCCCACCCTCTCATCTCAAGAGATCTTCGAAAGCCTCGTGGCGCGCGAAAAGATGGGTAGCACAGGTATAGGTAACGGTATCGCCATTCCACATGGTCGATTAACCGATATAACACAACCCATAGCGATATTGATAAAATGTGAGGAGCCGATAGCCTTTGATGCTATCGATAAACAACCCGTCGATATTTTATTTGCACTACTCGTGCCTGCCGACCAATGTCAGCAGCACCTAAGTACCTTGTCATGCATGGCTGAAAAGCTCAGTGACAAGCAAATATTAAAACAATTGCGCAAGACGCATGATGAAACGGAACTCTATCAGGTAATCATTGGATGAAACTGGTCATAGTGTCAGGGCGTTCAGGCTCAGGCAAATCGGTCGCACTTAGAGTGCTTGAAGATCTCGGCTACTATTGTGTCGATAATTTGCCTTTGCCTTTGATTGGCAGTTTGCTTGAACAGCTCAAAGGCAGTAACGATCTCGTTGCTATCAGTGTTGACGTGCGCAATTTACCAGAGCAAGACAAAGTGCTGGTTAAACAGCTTGCCAGCCTGCCTACGGGCACTGAACTCACCAGCTTCTTCTTAAACTCCAGCGATAAAGTGCTGCTAAAACGCTATAGCGAAACGCGGCGCTTACATCCCTTATCTAAGAGCCGAGTGTCACTGCAAGAAGCCATCAAACTTGAAGGCAAATTGCTGGAGCCGCTGTCACAGCAGATGGATCACTATATAGATACCTCGAATCTGAATATCTATGAACTCAGCGACCAAGTGCGGCAAATACTCCTTGGCAGTGTCGATAAGGAACTGGTGATCAACTTCGAGTCTTTCGGTTTTAAGCATGGTATGCCGACCGAAGCTGACTTTATGTTTGATGTGCGCTTTTTGCCAAATCCCCATTGGGAACCGGAGCTTAGACCTCTCACCGGTTTAGATGAACCCGTAGCGGAGTTTTTAAATCGCCAGCCACTGGTGAATAAGTTCATCTGGCAAATCGAGAATTTGCTCGAAACCTGGTTGCCGCATTTAGAGCGCAATAATCGTAGCTATCTGACGATTGCGATTGGTTGCACAGGTGGCCAACACCGCTCAGTCTATGTAGCCGAGCAACTAGCTAAACGTTTTAGTAATGGCAAACATAAAGTCAATGCGCGCCATCGAGAGTTGAGCCATGCCAAAACTTGAGCGCCAAGTCACCATCTGCAATAAACTCGGCTTACATGCCCGTGCCGCCACAAAGCTCGTGGTATTGGCCTCTGAGTTTGATGCCAGCATTACGCTGATCCAAGGTGAAAAACAGGCCTCTGCCGCCAGTGTATTGGGTCTACTCATGCTCGAGACGGGCATGGGTAAAACCATCACCCTCATCGCCGAAGGCCCGGATGCCGAGCCTGCACTTAATGCCATTTGTGCCCTTATCGACGCTAAGTTTGACGAAGCCTGCTGATGGTATCATCTCGATGATCCCTGCCGGTATTCAGTATCCTGTTTGGTTTTGATTTCAGCACCTTATACCAGTAAAACACATTTGTGACTCGACGCCCTCCCGTGCGCTAAATTACAATGTACTGCTGCGCTTTGGCTTAAGTCCTCAATAGCTAAACGCCAACCCATCCACCGCCGCCATGGAGGAAACATGCCTGTAGAAGCCTCAGACAGTTTACAAGCCGAACACCGCCTCGACCAACTGAGTCAAGCCCTCAACAGTGGTATGTTTGTGCATGTCAGGCAAATGCTACAAAATATGGCGCCGTCAGATATCGCATTGATTTTAGAATCGTCACCTCCCAAAGCTCGGCAAGTGTTATGGCAACTCGTCGATCAAGATCAGCTCGGGGATATTCTCGATGAACTCAGCGAAGAGTTAAAAGACCCGCTGATCAGCACCATGAGTCCAGAGCGAGTCGCCAAGGCTACCGCCAGCATGGATACGGACGATCTGGCTTATATTCTGCGAAGCCTGCCAGATACTGTGTATAAACAAGTATTACAGTCGATGAGTCTGCAAAACCGCCAGCGAGTCGAGCAAGCGCTCTCTTATCCCGATGAGACCGCAGGCAGCTTAATGAACACCGACACAGTAACCTTAAGACCCGATGTCAATATCGATGTGGTACTGCGTTATTTGCGCCAACGGGGCAACCTGCCCGACACTACCGATACTTTATACGTGGTGGATAAACACGATCGCGTGCTTGGTGGGGTCAAACTTGCGGATCTGCTCACCTGCGATCCCAATACTCATATCAGCAGCATTATCGATACCGATATCGAGAGCATTCCCGTGGGCATGTCCGACAGTGAAGTGGCACAACTGTTCGAGCGCCATGACTGGGTGTCAGCGCCCGTGGTCGATAGTGAGGGCAAGTTGCTCGGCCGGATCACCATCGATGACGTGGTGGATGTTATCCGTGAAGACGCCGAGCACTCTATGATGGGGATGGCGGGGATGGACGATGATGAAGACACCTTCGCCCCAGTACTCAAAAGTACCTTCCGCCGTTCGCTCTGGCTCACTATCAACCTATTTGCGGCTCTGCTGGCGGCCTCTGTCAGCAATATGTTTGAGGGCACTATTGAACAGTTTGCCACGATTGCGATTTTAATGACGATTGTACCGAGCATGGGCGGCGTCGCAGGTAATCAAACCTTGGCCCTAGTAATCCGCGGGATAGCCCTAGGCCATATTGGCCAAAGTAATGCCCGCTGGCTGATAGGCAAAGAGCTCGCGATTGGCTTTTTGAATGGCTTAATGTGGTCGATGTTAGTGTTTATCGCGGTATTAGTTTGGAAAGATGATATGGCGCTTGCCAGCCTGATTGGCGGTGCAATGCTCATCAATATGACAGTCGCAGGACTAGCAGGCGCCAGTATTCCGCTGATCTTAAAGCGCTTAAAAGTAGATCCGGCGTTGGCGGGCGGTATGGTGCTCACCACAGTCACCGATGTGATAGGTCTGTTTGCCTTTCTCGGATTAGCGACGTTGTATTTAATGCACTAGCACTAGCACTGGCCTAAGCCTTGCTAAAGCGAGCAACAAAAATGGCGCATTTAGCGCCATTTTTAATGAGTCCATTAGACATTATTTTTTAGGCGGCTGAAAACCATAACTGCTCAAAATAGCCTGTCCCTCTGGGGATAAAATAAACTCGGCCAGAGGTGCGGCTGCACTATTGGCATCCTTTAACACCAATAGGCCATAGTCGGCACCAACGGCTAACTCTGGCGGTAAATCGACAATCTTAAGGCTAGGCACTTCTTTTTGTGCCAGCACCGCATTGATGCAATAGGTTAAGAACACATCCGCCTGCTTATTTTCCATCACCCAAGCATAGGGATTACGATCCTTGGGCGGTTTAGCACTCTCAGGCCCACCCGTTAGCTGCATGGCTTTGGTTTCTAATGTAGTTTTTGCATTAGCTTTTAAGGCCTCGGCTTTCGCAAAGACTGCCCAAGCGTAGTCGCCAGCGGGATCGGCTTTTGGCGTCGAAGTCCCGAGTTTAGTTTGCGGCGCGAGCAGGGTATCTAATAAGTTCGCGCTAGTGAGTGGCACTTCCGCTTGAGCAATGGCGCAGAGCTGGTTACGGGCAAACATTTGCACCTGTAGACTCACTCCCGCATCGACTAAGGCCTGTGGGTGTTTCATATTCGCCGAGGCAAAAATATCAACTCGCTCCCCCTCTTGGATCCGCTTAAGCAATAAACCCGAAGGCGCATACTGCGCTGCCACATTAGCTTGGGATTTCGCTTGGTAAGCCGCAATAATATCGTTCATCGCCGCCTTTAAACTGCCCGCGGCTCTTAGTTCAATAGGGGCTGTCGCCTCAGTGTTTATTGGCGCACCTTGTACCATCCCTGCCATCACTGTAGTCCCTAAACTGAATGCCAGTACTAAGCCCTGTTTTGCCATAATTGCTCTCCTTTGGCTCTGCGAAATAGTTATCCTAATTTAACTAACTACATACAAAACGGGAAAATACCGGCAGGATCAAGTCGAATACTCGCCTGATAAGCCCCAATAGAGATGATTGCGGACAAGATCACTGAAGATAGATAACGGAAGGACAATTTGTCCCTTACGATAAAATAAAAAGTCGCCCGCAGGCGACTTTAACCTTGATGAATGATTATTGACCCGTTGGGGTCAACACTATCTCCACACGACGGTTTTGCGCGCGTCCCTCGGCACTCGCATTGGATGCGATTGGGCTCGATTCACCCATTCCCTTAGACTTTACGCGAGCAGCAGCCACGCCTTTACTCATCAAGTAGTTCCCTACTTCGCTGGCTCGTACCTGTGATAAACGTAAATTGTATGAATCTGAGCCACTGCTGTCGGTATAACCCAACACGTTAAGTTGGGTCTTACTATACTCCTTCGCCACTAGCGCAACAGAGTTCAGTACCCGCTTAGCACCCTCACTCAGCTCGGTTTGATCCACACCAAAAGTCACTTCATTTGGCATATTAAGAATAATATTGTCACCACTGCGAGTTACGCTAACTCCCGTGGAAGCGAGTTGTTGGCGTAATTTGGTTTCTTGTACGTCCATATAGTAGCCAATACCACCTCCTAGGGCGGCGCCAGAGGCTGCACCAATTAAAGCTCCTTTACCGCGGTCACTCTTACTTGACGAGGCTACACCAACGGCAGCTCCAGCAACGGCACCAATTAGCGCCCCCGTAGTCGCTTTTGCCGTTTGTTGTTCGTTGGTATAGGGGTTGACAGTCGAACAGCCTGAGGCAATCAAGGCGCTAGCCATAACCACAATAGCAAGCTTAGATGCTGGCAATGATTTAATCAGAGAAGGCTTCATCATTATGACCTCATAACATGATTGATGAGATTTGCCTTTGAAAGGCAAAGGGCGTGGTAAATCGCCAAAAACACCATGAAAAATCGCAGTATATAAGCATTCTCTATCGAGACAATCTTTAATCGTTTCTTTGCTCAGTTTATGAGTAATTTAATCGCAAAAAACACCAAACCAAAACATCTTTGGCTTATTCATGCAACATTTAGAGTAAAAGCACTGAAATAGTGCAAGCTGCACCGTTTCTGACATAACTTCTAAAACCAATCGTTTGAAACATAAATTCAATTAATTGATTTTAAACATTAATTTATATATTAAAAAATTGGCACGGATTTTACATACTAATAAATAGGTAGAAGAGTAGAGACCCCAAGCGTAACTCACTCGATACCTAAGTAAGCTGTTTGACATCAATGGACGTTAATCTAAGTGCCCGTTGTGAGGCATGTTAATCGAAGCACAATCCCTAAGTGGATTGAGGAGGAAGAGATGAAACATCTGATGAAACTTATTAGTCATTATCACCACGAATGGTTGTCCCTGCGCCATATAGGACATAGTCAGTGGGATATAGAGCAGCGCCAATAGTCATGAAGGAATCCCCCCAAAGAACCCGTTAAAGCGTATACAGATAGCATAAAGTGAAAAGGGATAGGCCATGGGAATCGTCAATCATAATCTTAAACCTGACGTTATTTTTGAAGTAAAAGTCAAAGGCAGATTACTCTCTGATGTCGCACGACAGTATGGTCTTTCGGCTAAAGCGGTTTACCAGTGGGTAAGGGAAAGTGAGCAACAGCCGCAGCAACGTGAATGCGCCTTAATAAATGAAATTGCCCAGCTGCAGAAACGTATTAAGCAGCTAAACAGTGAATTACGCACAATATAGGTTGAGGTAACCTCGCCCAGTGCCCTTATAGACAAGGCCGGACCCCATTGCATATTGCCCTGTAGGTCTAACGCGATATGAAAGTTGTGCTAAAAACAATAATAACAGCGCCCTTTTACGTCCGGCCTTGTCATCCAATTAATTGGATTAGCAATAAATAACAGTTTAGACAGAGTCGGATGGGTATCTATTATCGCTCCCCAACGACCTAAGATATAAATCGTACAAAATAACAATAATAACTGTGCTGTTTACTGTCCGACTCTGTCAACTTAACACTCAACGTGTTGCAAGAGAAAAAGAGGCAGGTTTTGACAAGGCTTTAGAGGGAGCTATCTCCCCCAAAGATCAAATATGTGAATTGTGCTCCCCCAAGTCATGAACATATTACCCTCTCGGGTCTTGTCCTTTTATTCACGGATCAATGACGATCCAGCGCTAGACTAGGATAGCGCGCCACGGATGGCTGTGTTATTGGGAAGGTTTCGGCAAGGCTCGAGGGAGTTGTCTCCCCCAAAGATTAATATGTCGATAGTGCTCTGTGGCCCATCAACATATTTCTCCCTTTGGTCTTGTCCTTTTATTGAGTGGTTCAATGGAAAGGAAGGGGCATAACGCCTGTGCCAAGGATGGCAATGTCACAGGCTTTAACACTCGTACCAGGCAATTAATTCCAATAAAAAAGACGCTCATAAGGCGTCTATTTTATTGAAGAATATTCTACTAATAATCTTCATTGGCTTCTTGAAGTCGCTGCTTGCGCTCCTGAGCCTCTTCATAGGCAGCTTGAATTTCATCCAAGACAGAACTGACGTCGGCATCGACTAATACTTCAGTAAAATGACCTGTTAACTGCGTATCAGGCTTTAACTGACCAGCTTCAAATAAGGCCCACATTTCTTTCGCGTATTGAGTCTTGAGCAATTCAGGTGCGTACTGGCCATAATATTGCGTCATGTTATTGACATCCCGCTCCAACATCCATTTAGCGTGATTATTCGCTGCCGCATCTACCGCTTGGGGTAAATCAATAATGACAGGGCCTTGATCATCGACTAGGACATTAAATTCGGACAAGTCACCATGGACTAAGCCTGCGCAAAGCATACGTTTGACATAAGTCATCACTAAAGCGTGGTCATGTATAGCTTTCTCAGCGCTAAGGCTGACATCATTAAGGCGAGGCGCAACATGACCTTCACTATCGGTGACTAATTCCATGAGTAACACACCATCGTAGCAACCGTAAGGCGTTGGTACTCGCACTCCGGCATCAGCCAAGCGAAACAATGCATCTACCTCAGCGTTTTGCCAGACTTCTTCCATTTGCTCACGGCCAAATTTAGAGCCTTTTTCCATTGCGCGAGCGCGACGGCTATTTCGGACTTTACGCCCCTCTTGGTAAACCACCGCCTGCTTAAAACTACGTTTGTCCGCTTCCTTGTAAACTTTAGCGCAGCGAATATCTTCACCACAGCGCACAACGTACACAGTAGCTTCTTTACCGCTCATTAACTGGCTGATGACTTCATCAACCAGTCCTTCATCAACCAGAGGTTGGATTCGTTTAGGAGTTTTCATACCGACCTTATACCTTAGTTAGGCCTAAGATGGAATGTGCCGGGCAAATCTTCATATATAAAGCAGCCTTCTACCAATAATGAATAACAAAATGAGGGTAAGCATACCCGACTTCAGTAAAAACTAAAGCACCTAGCGTAGGAACACAAGAGCAAAAAATGGTGGATTTAAAGCCAATACATTTGCAGAGAACGACACATTATCTCCTTGATTGCCCCAAACAAATACTTGCTCGCTTCATCAGCAACATGTTAAATCCCACAACCATTAAACACACAACGAGATCACTCTGCCGTAAGTGACGGCGGCTTTAAGCCGTTACCCAAGCATTAACTACCTTCAGAATAATCTTAAAATGGTTTTCCACGTTTGTTATGGGGTATCAATGCCTATTTTGAGCAAAAATGAGGGGATATCGCCAAAGTGTTACCCCAAGCTATTGAAAGTATTAAATTATCACAAACTCAACCCGTTAGCACTATCCACCGAGTATGTTGTGATAAAGTAGGGTAACCAAGCCAGCTTGGTGCTGCTAAATAACCGCACAAAGGGCGAAATATAGCGCTAGATCTCCTCAGTACTAAGCTTTATGCTGATGCCACTTTTGCAACTCTTTTGATAATAAAATGCGATACCTAAACTTTGCACTCGCTCTGACAGCCCTCTCCCTCACTCAATGCACGAGTCTTTCACTCGAAGAATGCCGTGATAATGACTGGTACGCCACTGGCTTAGCCGATGGTAACCGCGGTGCTGCTGCGAGTAGGCTCAACCAATATCAACAGGACTGCCGTGAATTTAATCTCAAGGTTGATGCGACGCAATGGCAGCAAGGATATCAACAAGGATTAATGAGTTATTGTTTGCCAGAAAATGGTTACCGTATTGGTTTGGCGGGAGAATATTACTACGGCGTCTGTAATAACAATCAATTTGTTGAACGCTACAATCAAGGACATGAACAATATCTGATTAATAAACGTTTAGCAGAAATCGCCGATCGCTTAAATGCTATCGACAGCGAGATTAGCAGTATCAATAACAAACTAAACAATCTCACCGACAAAGCCGAATTACTAAGGCAAAAAAATATTTTATTGAATGAGAAGAACCATCTTCTGGACGAAAGTTTACGTCTGCGCCATGGAGATATTCGTTTTCAATTTAGGTTCTAATTGAAAAGTTAACCCATATAATCACTTAGAGATGCCTTTTTCGAAAACTTTAGTATCGATAAGGCTGACTTTGTTCGCGACATTACTGTTTTTAACCTTAGGAACACGTAGGAAAAAACTATAATAAAGCAGGCTTGCTGAGGTCCACGCAATCGCCAAACTCCATAAGTCATGACTTAAAAAATGAGCACCGCGCAGTTCTTGGGCAAAACCAAAAATAGCCCCTAATCCAATCCCAAAGAGTAAGCCAAACTTTGCGTAACGTGGATAGTACTCCTTGAGCACATAATAACTCGCGACCCAAGCAAAACCGCTACTAGAATGCCCTCCAGGAAAGCACTGACCAAACTCAGCCCCTTCTGGTAAGCGTGCAAATAGAGAGCTATGCAACATACGCCCACCAAATTCAATGGCATCCCAAGGGCAAGTCATATGAGTGAAACTCTTACCTAAGCGAACCAACAACACGCTAGCAAGAACACTACAGAATAAATAGATAAAACCTTTACGATAAACACGCAACGTCTCAAGTCGAAAGCTTAGGCCAATGCAAGCAACAACCGCTATGGCGAACAAAATCACCAGATTACGTCCTGTCACATGCAAGATACTTTCGGTAAGCCAATGCCCTCGTAAAGGCCATGAACTGACACCTCCCTGCCAATTGAATAATAGGCTGGCAAAGCGCATATCAGCATGAGTCCATTCAAGCCCCAAAATAATTACCGTAAATACGAGCCATGGAACAAACAAATATCCCTTTGCAAACTGAAGAAATGTCGTCCTAACATTGCTTTTCATATTCTGATGCACTTATTTATCCAATCACCAAAATCATAGCTTCGAGGATAAGGAGAAATTCTTATCAAAAGCTTAAGACATTTTACCGAAAAAATAACAAAAACCTTACAACCCCACAGGTTGAACGCTGATTAAAAACAACTAAGGGATGAAATGATTATAGTGAATCAATAACCATGTGCTTAATGGATGAGCCTCCCATGCCCTAAAACTTCGTACTCCAACTGTCTCAAAAAGTCGGTTATTTACAGATACAACAATCGATAGGAGTAAATCAGGGCGTCACCAACATTGCTGGAAAACTGGCAACAAACCTAAGGACAACGAATAGTTAGGTCACGGACTTTACTGCGGGATAGTGATAGACAAACCGTTAGAGCAAGCTTCATTCAACGTCCAACAGGGCCGTTAAAGATAACGAAATGAGGTTACCAATCTGAGCCCCCATAAGACATAATAGCTGAGCAAAATCGCTAATAAAAAGCCCCCGCAACCTAGATTGTGGGGGCTTTACTATGAGGGGTTAGCTCATATTCAACAATAATTACTTGTAAGTCGCTTCGCGTTTTTTCGCTTCGGCATCCCACTTAGGTAACATGTCTTTTTTGAATGCTTCCTTCTCTGCATTCAGTTTTTCCATGTCCATACCCAGTACCGCCTGAGCTTTCGCTTTGGTAGAGATATCTGGGATAGCAACTGGATCTGTTAAACCTTTTTTCGCTAACAATTGTGCCAACTTAACTCGAGCATCGGCCGCTTTATTAACTGACGTACCCAACACTCGTAGCGCTTCTTCAGGAGCGTGAGCCGCAACACCGTGCGAAGCAATGGCGAAGTCCCAGCGCCATTGAGCGTGGCGGATATCCGTTAGGATTGGCTTCATCTCGGCTTCAGTAGCCCCTAATTCCCATGCTTTAGCGGCTTCGAAGTGCGCCTTCACTAATTGTTCTTCCGCTTTAAGTTTCATTTCTTTAACTTTAGCTTTGCGCTCATTAGTGACACCCACTAAGAATTCTTTCGTTTGGCTATGGCAAGTTGCACAGGTTTCTTCGAAACGATCGAATGGGTTACCGACTTTATGGTCAGTGAACTTCTTACCTTCTGGGCTAGTCACTTTAGGCATATGACAGTCAACACAACTGACATTATTTTTACCATGAATACCCATCTTCCAAGTTTCATAACCTGGGTGTTGTGCTTTTAACATTGGCGTTTTAGACAGTGCATGAGTCCAATCAGAGAACTCAATACCATCATAGTAAACTTCCATTTGCTCAACGGTTACGCCCATATCCCAAGGGAATTTTACGAAGTTCTTTCTGTCTTCTTTCTTCTCGAAATAGTATTCAACGTGACACTGAGCGCAAACCATTGATTGCTTGTCTTTCTTGGATGCTTTATCAAATGGAGTGCCAATAGCCTCCATAGCACGATCAACATAAGGACGAGAAATACGTAATTTTGGTGAGCCTTTTTCATGGCAATCGCCACAGCCAATAGTATTGGTCACTTCTGGACCACCTTTGGCCCATTTACCTTTGAAGTACCCGTCTTCACCTTGCTCTTCGATTAAGCGAGGTACGTCTGGGCTCTTACAGCTCCAACAGGCCATTGGCATTGGACCATCTTCCGCATTGGCTGGAGCGCCTGTACGCAGAGTATTACGCACATCAGTCACGGCATACATATGGCCGCGAGGTGCGTTGTAATCTTTAGCAAAACTATAACCCGCCCACAGAATAACCATATTAGGATCCTGTGCTAACGCATCAACTAGCTCTTCACTCTTTGCAGTGTCATGCCAGCTATTATATTGATTTTTAAATTTATCTTTATAAACTTCATTGCGAGGCTCAGTTTTATCACTCGCCATCGCACTCGCCGCCATGAAGCTCGCGGCAACCAATGCACTCAGTGCAAAGGACTTACCTGTCATCTTCTTCATCATCTCATCTCCGTGTTGCATTATTTTAATAAATCACGACATCTCCAGCGCCAAAGTTAGTGGCTTAACCCCTCCAAAGACATACCCCTTAGGAGGTATCTGGAGCGAAGTTTGCGCTAGATCAAAATGTAATAGTGTTGTTGTTCACACTTTTATGTTTTTGTTAATGTAGTACATTATTTTCTAATGTAAAACACGACTAAAGTGCTATTAAATCAACGGCCATATATTAGGTAATGGACATATGAAACGAGGCAGCCTTACCTCAAAAATTTTGGGTTTAATGTTAGTACTGATTTTACTTACCAGCAGCCTAGCCATCTTCGCAATCATCAATTTGTCTTACAGTTTAGGCGATGCAAAGGCCATCAACGCCTCGGGTTCACTGCGGATGCAAAGTTACCGGCTGATGTTTTATGCCAATTCCGGCAGTGACGCCGCCCAAGAGAAAATTACCGAGTTTGAAAATACCTTGCATTCCGAGGCATTGCAACCCTCCACGGGTTGGCTTAGCCCGAAAAAGATCGCCGAACAGTATCAACTCGTTATCGATAAATGGCTGGTGATGAAGTACTACATTGAGCAGGAAAACTCCCGCGATTACGCCGCCTCGCTTAAAGACTTTGTCGATACCATTGATTTGTTGGTGTTAGAAATGGAGCACCACGCTGCCTTTAAGCTGCGCCTACTCGCCGCGAGTCAGATTTTTGGACTCGGACTGATGCTCGCCATCGCCTTTTTAGCGGTACGTTTTACCAAGCGAAAAGTCGTAGTGCCCTTGCAGCAGTTAATGGAATCGGCCAACACCATTTCAAAGGGTAACTTCGAGATAGAAATGCCCGAGACCGAATATATTGAACTCACGGCTCTGACCGATGCACTGCAAAAAACCGCGCGAGAGCTAGCCACACTCTACGGTAACTTAGAGTCACAAGTGGCCGAAAAAACCTTAGCACTGACACGGGCGAATAATGAACTGGCCTTTTTATACGACACTCTGTTAACACTTAATGCCAATAAGCTGGACTATAAGGCCCTCAAAGCAGCATTAAATCAGCTAAAAGATTATGAGTCGATCGAGTATTTGAGGCTGATTATCCAATACCCTGAGCAGGAGCTCGAAGTCGTAGAAGCCGATGGTGGCTGGCCAGAAGGCGCTCACAACAACATCCGCTTTCCGCTACAATTTGAGCAGGCTGATTTAGGTTATTTAGAGCTTATCTCAACCCAAGATATTAATACTCCGTTGTTTAAAAACTTTGCCATTATGCTTACTCGCTCCATCGTTATTCATAACGCTACCGAACAAAGACAGCAGTTAGCCCTAATGGAAGAACGTGGTGTTATCGCAAGGGAATTACATGATTCACTCGGGCAAGTGCTTTCTTTCCTAAAAATCCAAATTAGCTTGCTGCGCAAAAATTTAGATCTTAGCTGCCGCAATCCTACCATTGAGGGACAACTCACAGAGATCAACGAAGGGGTTAGTACAGCCTATGTACAACTCCGAGAGTTACTATCCACCTTCAGATTAACCATTAAGGAGCCCAATCTGAAGAATGCGATGGAAGCAATGCTTGAGCAGCTCAGAGCAAAAACCGATATCAAGATCCACCTCGATTATAAGCTTTCCCCTCAATGGCTAGAGGCGAAACAACATATCCATATTTTGCAGATCACCCGAGAAGCAACGCTCAACGCTATCAAACATGCCCGTGCTAGCCATATCAATATTCGCTGTTATAAAGATGAGCATGGTATGGTTAATATCAGTGTAAGTGATGATGGTGTAGGTATTGGCCATATTAAAGAACGGGATCAGCACTTCGGCATAGGCATCATGCATGAACGTGCCAGCAAATTAGGCGGCACGGTTGTATTTAGCAGCAATGATCCGCAAACTAGTCGCAAAGGAATCACTGGACAGCTAGAGCCAGAAAATCCAGACTCGCCCCTTGAACCCCATAGCACATCCAATTTATCACAGGGCACCAAAGTCACTTTAATCTTCCCTTCTCAACAGGAGCCTACACATGGGTAAACCTTATTCTGTTCTGGTGGTCGATGATCACCCTCTCTTACGTAAAGGTATCTGCCAATTGATCGCCTCAGATCCAGACTTTAACCTCTTCGGTGAAGTGGGTAGTGGTTTAGATGCTTTAAGCGCCGTAGTAACTGATGAACCTGACATCGTCTTGCTCGATCTCAATATGAAGGGAATGACTGGCCTCGATACCCTCAATGCCATGCGCCAAGAAGGCGTGACTTCACGAATCGTGATCTTAACAGTTTCAGATGCAAAACAAGATGTTATTCGCCTATTACGTGCGGGAGCTGACGGTTACTTACTCAAAGATACCGAGCCAGATTTGCTGCTCGATAAACTCAAAAATGCCATGTCAGGCCACAGAGTGATCAGCGAAGAAGTTGAAGAATATCTCTATGAACTCAAAAATGCCGCCGATGAACAAGAATGGATTTCAAGCCTCACCCCAAGGGAGCTACAGATCCTGCAACAACTGGCGGAAGGATTAAGTAATCGTATGATTTCAGAGCATTTACACATCAGTGAAGGCACTGTGAAAGTGCATGTCAAAAACCTGTTGCGTAAAGCTAATGCCAAGTCGAGAACCGAAATGGCGGTAAGATATTTGAACAATTGATATTGGATAAGTGATAGACTTACTCCATTAAATAATAAAGGCAATCAATAGATTGCCTTTATTATTAGTTGATATTCACAGCGAGCGGTTATAGCCCTTTTTGCACAAATTCATACCAACTAAGTAGCGCTTCTTCTAAATCTTCTAGCCCACAGTAAGCCTCAGATTCAGCATCATAGAGGGACATCGCCTCTTCGAGTTCATAATCCTGCTCAAACCCTAAGGCATTAGCGTAAATTCGTGCCTGCTCCTCATCCAGATCTAAGGTAATATCTTTGCCGATAAAACGCCAAGAAACTCGCTTACCTGTTTGAATTTCTTTGATAATATCGAGCACTTGCTGAATTTTGGCTAACTCAGGCCCCAACTCTTCTGAAAACCATTGGCCCAGTACCTCATGGTCCATGCTAAAGCTGGCTAAATACGTGCCAGTCAAACTGTTACGCCGAAATTCATATTCCATTTTATCTTCTCAATACATTACAACTAAGGCTAATTTTAATCTATTTCATCATAAGTTGCTTGGCCAGCAATTTACTCATCTAGCGCTGAGGTTATTGTGAGAGGAAACGACGCTAGGCTTCATTTCCACTGTAAAATCAGTTAGCTTTACCCGATGATTTAGCATGAGATGGAATGTGACATGCACGAAGGATTTATCTATAGCATAGTGCTTAGCGGCGCACGAGCTGGCTCAACCTTAAGCCCAGAACAACTTGAAAATTGGGACCCTAAGGACGGGTTGATTTGGGTACACCTACGTTATCGCCACAAAAAGGCTCGCCATTGGGTGTTAAACAGCGGCCTTAATAAAGTCGAAACCGATGCCCTGCTCGCCCAAGATACTCGCCCTCGAGCCGTATTGGCAGGGGAAGGCGTATTACTGGCACTGCGCGGTATTAACTTAAATCCAAACTCAGCACCTGAAGATATGGTCGCCGTGCGAATTTACGCCGATAGACAGCGCATTATCTCCACCTGTGATCGCGAGTTGCAATCGGTTAAAGATGTGGCTGAACTGATCATGGAAGGCACAGGCCTGAAGGATCCCCTCATAAATCAGCCATAGCATAGCCATATTTGAGCAACTGATTGGCGAATAATACCCAGGCCGCCAGCAATTCTTTCTCCGTGATTTGATAATCAGGCCGCCTGAGTACCTCCAATCCCAAGCGAATCGTTGAGAGTACCGTTCGATGCCCAATGGTATTGGCCTGAAAATGCTTATCCCAGCCCTGTTGCTGTGCGTGTAAACCAACTAGCCACAACAGGCATTGAACCATCAACGCTATCAGTAGGATGATGTCGAATCGCTCTGGACTGTTGGTACGACTTTGGCGTAAGCCAAAGCCGTATGCCGGGCTTTTGAGGTCACGAAAGGTTTCCTCTATTTGCATACGTTTGGCGTACAGGTTTACCAGCTGCTTTGGGCTCCGAGATTCTGGTGGTAAATTGCTGGCTAACACCCAAGGCTCTTTCGCCGATGTTGAGTACGTTTTTGCCGATGGATGGTGGCAATTAGTCCTCGTTGAACGCTGATTTGTACGCCCCTTAGGTTTGCTACGATAAAGCGTGAGATGGCAATTGATAGGGTTAGTTTTGGTCAAGGTCTTACAACCCAGGCTCTTCGCTTGACCGTTGGCCAAGTCATGTGTACTGCGAACTGCACGCCAATTTTCAGCGCCAATATCTGCAAATTGAACTGTACCGCGAATACGGCTTAGCCAAAACCAACCATGCGCCTCAACCTCTTTGTACCAAGGCACTTTGAACCCCGCGTCAGTCACGATGAGAGGGGTAACATGCAAAGGTAAAATCTTGGCTAAGTCCGCTAAAAAACCGTTGTGGGAGGCCTTAGAGCATTGTTCTGATAGGGGATAGGACTTCTCATACAGGGTAATAGAGCGGCCATTGAAGGCTATTGAGGCGCGCAGAGCCATGATGCGTTTATGCTCTCGGATGTCTGACCAATCGACGAGCACAATCGGCATAGGGTTACCAGAACAGATGAGGCTGGCATGCCATTGGTAGACAGCTAACCGTTCTTGATGCAGATGCGTGTTGCCGAGCAAACGATCAATGCGCTTGATGTTGTGCTTGGTTCGGGCCGTGGTTGGTAAATTTCGACCTAACTCAGTCAAGGTCAGTGTCTTACATTCAATCAGTGCCTTAGAGGCCAGCATCAAGCTGTTTAATCGTTTTAGGTGAAGTTCTGGGCAGTATTGGTGTAAAGAATGTTGTAGGATATTGGCTTCGCGCATCTTGTTGTCCAAGTGTAGTTTTTGGAGAAACCATTTGATCATGCAACAAGATGCGCTTCCACCCTAATTTGATGATTTATTTGTAAATCATCAGGGGATTCTTCAGGGCACAGGCCCAACCACCACAGGAGATTTTCTCCTCGCCATTTGTGAAAAACTGACTACACGTAAAGTCGATTTTATCGATACGCTAGAGGAGCAACTTTCAGAATTAGAAGAACAAGTTGTTTCTGGCAATGTTAAAGATTTACGTACTGATATTGCCGAACTACGCCGACAAACCGTAGCCTTGCGCCGCTATTTAGGCCCACAGAAAGAAGCCTTCACTAAGATGCTGTCCGATCAATTTGTGCTGTTTAATGAACCCGAAAAACTTAAGATGCGCGAAACCACGGATAAGCTTATTCGCACAATTGAAGACTTAGATGCACTGCGTGATAGGGCCAATGTGACCCAGGAAGAGTTACTCAGCCAGCAATCGGAGCAGCTAAACAAGCGCTTGTATTTCTTATCCTTAGTCTCGGCAATTTTCTTGCCTCTGGGCTTTTTAACCGGTTTGCTTGGGGTCAATATCGGCGGTATTCCCGGTGCGGATAACGCATGGGCTTTTGCGACCTTCTGCGGCATTTTAATATCGCTGGTTGCCTTGCAAATGGCGCTATTCTATCGCTTTAAGTGGTTGTAGACTGTAATAAAAAACGCCAATCTCGAGATTGGCGTTTTGTTTTGCTGATTGCCGTTAATATGGCAATTCAAACAGATTGGTCATGACTTTATAGAGCTCTGTGCCTTGATGCACCGACGCCGAAGCAAAATGGAGTATAGGCACACAATCCTGGGGCAAACTGAGTGCCGTCAGCTCCTGCGCACTGCCATATAAGTCGAGTCGCAGCAGATTGACTAAGGTCTCACCCGCCGCAAGCGGCTCTCCCACGGGCGCCACATATTCCACCAAGCCCGCCATAGGCGCATGGTACTTTTTGTAATCCTTAAGATAACAGCCAAAACGCGGCATCTTAACGGGTTCCACTTGCTCGGCAATCACCCCGCGATGGCTTAAATAGGCCAAAATGCCTTTAGCATCGACTAAAGCATCCTCAAGGCAAATGCGTTCTTGGCTCGCCAGTTCCAAGGTAAAAGCTGAAACGGCGATATTAAGATCCCGCCCCTGCGCTTTTGCCACTTCACTCAATTGCCACCAAGGACAAAATGCCGCCTCATCCATTGCGCCACCAAAACTATTGGGGATCACCAGTGTGTAAGGAATCGTGAAAAACTGCGCCGCTGCAATATCATATTCAGGGCAATACAAATGTTTACAGGATTTAGGCCCAGTATGCAGATCGAGCACTATATCCGCCGCATGGGCCATAGCCTGTAAGCTAACCGCCAATCTGTGGCCCGTGGTCACGCCCCAATCGTTACGTAACCGCTGCTGGCAAGCTTCAATCAAGGTGCTGCGATATGCTTGAATAAGTTCGCTATCGCTAAGCTCGGCATACTCGCTGTACCAAGCGGGTAAATCTATCGCGTGATTTAAGTACTCACGATTCCAGTTTACGCCAGTGATAGGGTCAAAACGCCCCAATGTAAACTCACCGCTTTTTTGATTAATCCCCAGCGGATTAGCCAAGGGCACTAAGGTAATCTCACCTAAGATGTGGCAATTTTCCAACTGCTTCATCAATTGATAAATCACCGCATTGCCTTGCACCTCAGCGCCATGGACATTAGCCTGAATATACACTTTAGGGCCAGATACGTGACCACTTGGCTTGAAGTGATAAATCGGCAGCGTCAGAGCCTGCCCTGCGGCAAGCTCCCCAATTTGCAGAGACGATGTTGTCGGCAACATACTAAACGCCTTCAAACAAATTTTCGTGCAACGCTTTAACCACTTGTGCCGCTTCGGATTCGGCCACTAACACACACAAGTTATGCGGGCTGGCACCTTGGCAGATCATGCGCACATTATGGGGTTCGAGCACTTCAAACACGCGGCGACAAATACCCGCAGTCGTAGCGATGCGATTACCGATAATCGCCACCAATGCTAAACCATCCTCCACGCGCACGCGGCAATGTTGCGATAATTCTTGCAGTAACGCTTCACTTAATAAACCTTGCCCGCTTGAATCGGAGCCGGTTTTATCTAAGGTCAGGGATACGTTAACTTCGGAGGTGGTGATCAAATCCACACTGATCTTGTGTCTTGCCAATGTGGCAAAGGTTTCAGCCAAGAAGCCCTGTGCATGCAGCATTTGTAGGCTGTGCAGATTGAGTAGCGTCTGGTCGCGGCGCAGCGCCACCGCGCGGAACACGGGTGCATCTTCAACCTGATGGCGGATCCAAGTGCCACCCTTTTCAGGCTCCTTGCTTGAACCGACAAACACTTGAATTTGTTGGCGCACGGCCGGAAGAATCGTCGCAGGATGTAATACTTTAGCACCAAAGGTCGCCATTTCGGCGGCTTCGTTAAAGCTGATTTCGGCAATCGGATGGGCATTTGGCGCGAGGCGCGGATCGGTCGTATAAATCCCGGCCACATCGGTCCAAATCTCAACCGCTGAGGCTTTTAACGCTTCGGCTAACAGTGCCGCAGAATAGTCGCTACCGCCACGGCCGAGAGTTGTGGTTTGCCCCGCTTCATCTGAGCCAATAAAACCTTGAGTCACAATCACTTGCTCAGATAACAGCGGCAGTAAATGCTCACTCGATAGCAAAGCAATTTGCTCAACCTGTGGCTCGGCGCGGCCAAAATGGCTGTCGGTGCGCAACACACGGCGCACATCGAAGGCACTTGAGTTGGCGCCTTTTTCGCGCAATACCGCCGCAAATAATGCCGACGAACACTGCTCGCCAAGGGACAATAACTCATCCATGGTGGCCTTACTGCGCTGGGACGCCAGCGCTTCGCTTAATACCGCCATACGGCTTAACAGCTTATCTAATGCGGCAGCAACATCGTTAGGGCGACCGAGTTTATCTAAGATAGCGTATTGAATCTGCGCAATTTGCTTTAATCGTTGTAAGCGACCATCGTCGTTTATTGACTCTTGGGTCAGTTCAACCAACAGGTTCGTCACGCCACTGGAGGCGCTAACCACCACTAAACGGCAATCGGGATTGCCCAGTACGATATCGGCGCAGCGATTCATTGCACCGTAATCGGCGACTGAAGTACCACCAAATTTTGCGACAACAAGAGACATTAGCGCACCTCCGCAGAAGCAGAAGACACGGCACAAACTAGGATAAGATATTGATTAACTAACATGATTACGCTCCGAACTAACTTCGTTCGAAGAGCCTGGTGCTCAATGATACGCACCCCAATAGAAGGGAAACAGCAATCGTCACCAGAAGCTCTCCACCAATTACAGGTGACAATCGTTAGGATTCAGCCTAAGCGACCGACATAAACATGCAGCAACCATATCTATGCCTCGGCGTTAATCTCCCTCATCAATCATCGCTGGAGTTTGTGCTCCTCTGACTGACTACCTAGTTAACGCTCCTCTTCTGTTCCTTTCCGCCGGAAAGGGACGAAAAAAGTAGCAATAAACCCCTAATGAAGTCAATGCTAATTTCACACACTATATACAAATTCAATAAACGCATTTAAAAACAATGGGAATTTAAAACGTTTGCGACTCATGCCAAATGAGAATAGGGAAAAATCAATCAGATCTAGCAAAGAAGAAAAACAAACTAGCCTTGCCGTGAGATCAGCAAAGCTTAGCCAGAGGAGCGATTAAAAGCGTCAATCGCGGTTAGGTGACCAAGTCCGGTAGCTCATAAACCAAACGCACATAGTCGTTAAATCGACCTAAACACACCTCTGTTTGCCCGGCTAATGTACAAGGCACTAAACTCACCTCGCCCTGTTCCACCATGTAGATAGCGTATTGATTAAACTTTTTCCCCAACTGCAAGGCCATACTGCGATCAATAAACACGGCCCAGCTCTTCTCCATATGGGATAAATCTGGCGATGCCCCAATCAGTGCACGATAGGGACTGCCTAATAATTCAATTTCACGTAGAAGTTGGCGGTCGAGTAATCGGTTTTGGCTGGGAGTGAGGAGGGTTGAAGCGGGATTATGGGCGGTAATTACAGCAAAGGAAAAATCACAGGATAATGCTTGAGTAAGCAAAAACAACGGCGTTTGATAATGCTGCCACAAATCTTGAGTCATGTTGTCCATTGGTAGTCTAGTCGAAAAATGAACCCGCGCTAGTTTAACAGAGAGCCTAAAAAATCCAAAGAGGCGTGAACTGGCTCACAAGAATTAAAAATACATTAGTTATACTAATCAATGACTAAAGTAAATATCATGGTAAATCAGCGTCTCAGCCTGAAATTTGTTAACATTTCATTTGTTAACAAATGCCTAAAACGAGTACAATGTCGTCATTGGCCAGTTAAGCAGATAACATTAAGTTTGCTTAATCTTGACAAGGGTTTGTTAGATTCCTCTGCGAAATCACCTTATGCTGGCCAGACATCTTTTAAAATGTGTTCTACATTTGATTTATCATTTAAACATTTTAAAAAAAACAATAGTTAAGGAACTATTTTTAACTATTGCTTATCGAAGTTGATACTGGTTACGTTTTATCGTATTACACTTTAAACGTTCACTTATATACATCCTGACGTGTAGCCGTGAAGATCTTCCCTTTGAAGCACAGAGCAGTAAGTGGAAGTATCAACATTTTATGAATATAAGAATCCGATGTAAGTGATTCTTATGGTTAGAATATTGGTTAAAATTTAGGTACTTAATATGCAAAATCCGCACATTCTGATCGTTGAAGATGAAGCCGTTACCCGTAACACGCTAAGAAGTATTTTCGAGGCAGAAGGGTATGTGGTAACTGAGGCCAATGATGGCGCAGAAATGCATAAGGCTATGCAGGAAAATAAAATTAACCTCGTGGTTATGGACATTAACATACCAGGTAAAAACGGTCTGTTGTTGGCACGTGAATTACGTGAAATCAACAACATCGGTCTGATCTTCTTAACAGGCCGTGACAACGAAGTCGACAAAATCCTTGGACTTGAAATTGGCGCGGACGATTATATTACCAAGCCGTTCAATCCTCGTGAATTGACGATTCGTGCTCGCAACCTTCTGACTCGTGTTAATAGCGCAGGCAATGAAGTCGAAGAAAAGAGCTCTGTAGAATACTATCGTTTTAACGATTGGAGCCTAGAGATCAACAGCCGTTCTCTCGTCAGCCCACAGGGTGAATCTTACAAACTGCCACGTAGCGAATTCCGCGCTATGCTGCACTTTGTTGAAAACCCAGGTAAAATCTTAACTCGTGCCGATCTACTGATGAAGATGACTGGCCGTGAGTTAAAGCCACACGACCGTACTGTTGACGTGACAATCCGTCGTATTCGTAAGCACTTCGAAAGCTTGCCAGATACGCCAGAAATCATCGCTACCATTCACGGTGAAGGCTACCGTTTCTGCGGTAACTTAGAAGACTAATCTTCAACTTACCGTTTGAACGCCATAAAAACCAGATCCTAGGATCTGGTTTTTTTATCTCTGCAAAAAAGGTTTTAGCTGTACGAAATAAAGCAAACTGGAAATCCAAAATACAACTCAGTGAACTGGAATATTAAGCGCCAGATAAGTATTGAGTGTGTTGTGATTAAACTAAGCAGCGTACTGTTAAATAGGCTTAACTCAGAATCATACAAAATAAAAAAGAGTGAGGACGTTACCCCACTCTTTTAAAAACGCCACTCTGGCATAAATACCAGTCTGATATAAATGCCAACCTAACGCTGAGTTATTTGCCGCTTTTAAGCTGTCTATCGAGGAAATCCGCCAGCGAGCGGTATAAGTGATTACGCACTTTCTCACCGCGCATCGAATGCTTAGACCCCGGATAATCAATCATCTGGAACAGTTTGCCTTCGTCCTGCAACGCCTTATACACGCGAGTACTGTTTTCAAACAACACGTTATCGTCGGCCATGCCGTGGTACATCAATAGCCCCGACTGATAGTTTTTCACATAGGGGAACACGCTACTGGCTTCGTAACCCTGCTCATTATTCGCGGGATGAGCAAGATAACGCTCAGTGTAGTGAGTGTCGTACAAGCGCCAATCGGTGACGGGCGCGCCCGAAATTGCTGCTTTAAAGTAATCTGGCGCCTTAAATAGACTCATCAAGGCCATATAACCGCCGTAGCTGTGGCCATAAATCGCCACATTATCGCTATCAACAAAGGGCAAGCTGCGCAGGTAATCGACACCAACCTTTTGGTCGTTCACTTCCGCCTCGCCCAAGTGACGATAAATAACTTGCTCGAACTTAGTGCCTCTGTGGGCACTGCCACGGTTATCCAGTTGAAATACCACATAACCTTGCTGCACTAAGTATTGGGTAAAGTAATCCTGCTCACTCCAGCTATTCGTCACTAATTGCGCATGTGGGCCGCCATATACGCGCACGACTACGGGGTACTTTTTGTTCGCATCGAAGGGCACGGGTTTAAAGAGACGCGTTTGCAAGATTTGCCCATCTTCTGCCTTAAGTTCTTTAAACTCAGGCAGTTGCCACAGTCCGGCATAGTCATACAGAGGATGACCCACTTTGACTTGGTTTTGCTCCACCCACGCCAAATGTTGGCCCTTATCGCCGTGTAAACTGATCTGCGGCGGCTGAGATAAGCTATTGAAATAATCCAGATACACGCTTTGATTATCGGCAAATACCGGATCGTGCATCCCCGCCTCGCGGCTCACACGCTCAATCTTGCCGCCCGCTAACGGCACTCGGTAAAGGTGTTTTTCGATGGGGGTATCTTTGCGGCCGGTGAAATACACCCAACCTGCGGTTTCATCGATATATTCCAGCTCATCGACTGCCCAATTGCCCTTGGTCAGTTGTGTCTTCAGCTTACCTTTTAGGTCAAATAAATAGAGATGATTAAAGCCGTCACTCTCCGAGGCCCAGATAAACGCCGACTGTTGCGTTAAGAAGTGCAGGTCATTGTTTAGATTCACCCAAGCATCGCTGCGCTCTTTGACTAAGGTTTTCGGCTTGGTCAGCGCATCGAGCGCCACCAGTTGCAGGTCTAATTTTTGTTGATCGCGGCTCTGCCACTGGAAGGATAAATGCTTGCTATCCGGCAACCAATCGACGCGAGGCAAGTAAATATCTTTATTTTTATCATCGCTTAAGGTGACCCAATTGATGGCTTTATTATTAAGGGTCACAACACCCAGTTGGATCTCGACATTGTTTTTACCCGCCGCCGGATAACGCTGCTCGGTAAGCTTAATGCCATCGGCGTAGATTTCATTGCGGGTGACTAACTCAACGCCAGACTCATCGATACGGGTAAAAGCGATGGCCGACTCATCGGGCGCCCACCAGTAACCCGTCATACGATCCATTTCTTCCTGGGCGACAAATTCCGCCATGGCATTTTTAATCGCGCCGCCACCGTCGGTGGTCATGGCCTCAAGCTTTTTAGTCGCAAGATTAAGCACATACAGATTTTGGTCCCGCACGAAGGACACAAAGTTGCCCTTGGGCGATAGGCGCGCATCGGTGGCAAAGCCCTCGCCTATCGGCAGTTGGCTAACGCTGTTATCCGCTAAGGAGAAGTAATACAGATTACCCGAGGCAGGGATCAACAGCGCCTTGCTATCGTCCGCCCAGAAATATTCCATAATGCCGTCGCCATAAATACGTTGGCGCTCGCGGCGGGCCTTTTCTTCATCGGACAGTTCATTGCTCGCCAACTTATCGGCATTCAGCAACAGGCTAGATTCGCCCGTCTTCACATCCATTTGCCAGAGATCGTAAAAGTTCTGGTTGTCTTTACGTCCCGCAAGATAGGTCACCCTTTGGCCATCGGGGGATAACTTTAATCCACGGGGGCTCGTGCCCGCCAAGGCAGGAGACGCATTCATGCGCTCGATAGTCAGCGGCGTTGTGCCGCCCTCAAGTGCATAGGCGGGGGTAAATATCGCGCTAGAAACCATGGCCAGTTGACTCGCTATCAGTAGGGATGAGGCGCCCAATGTCACCGAGCGCAGGGAAGAAGCTAACCCATTTTTAGTCATTATTATTCCTTGGAAGCATATTCGCCCTTGATGGACGATGAAAAACTGCCGCCATTGTGCCAAGGCACAGCCTAAATAACCTGAGCTTCGGATAAGAATTTAGCTCCCAAAAGGAACTAAATGCTCGTTCCCTGATCCGATCATTCGACCAAGAGTGATTAGAAAAAGGAACGAGCATGAACAAACTAGTTGAAACTTACTGTGATGTCGATGATTTCTGTCAGTTATTTATCCCACATTGGCAACGCTTATTGCTTGATAATGGTGAAATGAAGCGTAATAGACCTTGTCGCCTTTCTCCCGCAGAAGTGATGACCATTATCATTCATTTCCATCAATCACATTACCGAGATTTCAAAAATTATTATCTGCACTATGTTTGTCGCCAGCTAAAACCCTATTTTCCAGAGTTGTTGAGCTACACTCGTTTCCTTGCATTAATGCCTAGCGTCGTTGTCCCTATGTGTAGCTATCTGACTTCAAAGCTTGGAAAGCCAACGGGAATTCAGTTTGTCGACTCCACTAAAATTGAAGTCTGTCATATTATTCGAGCGAAGCGAAATAAGGTTTTTGAAGGCATTGCCGAACATGGAAAGGGAACTATGGGCTGGTCGTTTGGATTTAAACTGCATCTTATTATCAATCACTTGGGTGAAATTGTAGCGTTAAAACTGACGAAAGGTAATGTCGATGACAGGCAACCTGTCAGTGAAATGGCTGAGTCTCTTTTTGGTAAGCTTTATGGTGATAAAGGCTATATTAGCCAAGCCCTAACAGGTGAGCTTTTGGAAAAGGGCGTTGAGTTAATCACCACAGTTCGTAAGAACATGAAGAAAAAGTTTATTTCTCTATGGGATAGAGCAATCTTAAAAAAGCGATTCATCATTGAAACAGTGAATGACCAATTGAAGAACATTTCCTATATTGAACACTCAAGACACCGCAGCGAGCATGGGTTCATGCTCAATCTACTTGGTGGATTGATTGCATATTGTTTAAAAGAAGAAAAGCCATCGTTAAATCTAACAGCTCAGGAGCTTGAACTGTTAGATAGCTCTAATTTAGTGCTGGCTTAACCAGATCTGAGGTTAAATAAAAAGCGCAGGCAATATACAGATACAAATTAGCAGGCAAACTCCTTAAGTTAGCTTAATTTTCAAGATAACTCACTCAGCCTGATACAAAGGGATAACCCTCTTGGCTTAAATTGATTAAAACCCGCAGCAACATCGCTGAAATTGTCGACTAACTGAGTTATTATTCGCGGCAAATAATGAAATTGACCTCAATGTTGAACCCCTAAAGGACCTAACATGCAGACTCTTGCCCAGCACTTAACCTCAAAGGCAGTGAACGAATCCCTCGCGCAACTGATTTTGACCTTAGCCGACACCTCCAAAGCCATCAGCCATGCCGTGCGTCACGGTGCCTTAGCCGGTGTGTTAGGCGCGACCGAACAGGAAAACGTGCAAGGTGAAACCCAGAAAAAACTGGATATCATCACCAACGATATGCTCAAAGATGCATTAAAAGCCGACGGTACAGTGCGCGGCTTAGCCTCTGAGGAAGAAGATCATGTGGTTGAAGTCAGCGCCAGTGGTCAATATCTGGTATGTTTCGACCCTCTAGATGGTTCATCGAATATCGATATCAACTCACTTGTTGGCACAATTTTCTCAGTCCTGCCCGCCCCTGCTGGCGAGCTGACTGAAACAAGCTTTTTGCAATCGGGTCGCAATCAGTTAGCCGCAGGTTATGTGCTCTACGGCCCATCAACCATGCTCGCGCTCACCACAGGCCAAGGCGTGCAACTCTTTACCCTGCACCCAGAAACCAACGAATTTTTACTGACCAACGCGGCCATGAGCATCAGCCCAGACACCCAAGAATTCGCCATTAACATGTCGAACCAACGTTTTTGGGAAGCGCCAATGCAGACCTATATCGCCGATTTACTGCTAGGCAAAATTGGCCCGCGCGAAAAATCCTTCAACATGCGCTGGATTGCCGCCATGGTCGGTGACGTACACCGCGTACTTTCTCGCGGCGGTATTTTTACTTACCCAACCGACAATAAAGATCCGAAAAAGCCATACAAGCTGCGTTTAATGTACGAAGCCAACCCAATGGCCTTGTTAGTCGAGCAAGCTGGCGGTAAAGCCTCTACCGGTTATGAAACCATTTTGGATATTCAACCAACGCAAATTCACCAACGCGTAGCGGTTATCCTCGGTAGCGCCAATGAAGTGGACGCTTGCCTAAGCTACCATGGTATCGATTACAGTGAAGAACCTGATTTAGACTAAGGCAAATCGCTTAGATTCTGATTTTTATGATAAAAGCCACTGACCGCAGTGGCTTTTTTATTGTCGCGGAATGCGACATTCATTTTAAAATGCGGCCTAATGGCCGAGAAAGTCGTGGGTCTTCAACCCACACCCGACCAAGAGGGGATCAACAGCAATTCCCTCTTGGATCTCCCTTGCCGCCCCTAGCGAAGTTACATGCATTGGTTAGTGGCTTCGTGCTTATTCAAAAATCGCTAACGCTTCCGATGGCTCCGCTTTACATCCATGTAAAGCCCTCCAGTTCGGCAGTCCCTGCCTCTCGCTCATAATCGTGAAAATCACCGATTTTCATTCGCCCCTTCCCCGAAAGCTACGCAGACGTCCTGTCTGCGTCACGCTATTTTCTTCAACGCCCTTCAGCAACTTCGCAGGGGAAGGTGAACTTCTGTAGCTACAGTGTGGACTGTAAATTCAGAAAGAATTGTACCAGTCCGATCTTTCATACTTGTTATGGGCACTTTTCGCCATGTCTATCATAGGGATAGGACTGGAGTTCAGTGCAAGTACTACCATAACACTTAACAATAAAGTTTATGCATCGGCCACCGCCTTTATACATAAAAGAGAAGTCAGCAATATCTCTATTTTGAGAAATTGAAACTTCTAGATTTTCATTCGGAAGGTTGTGACCATTTAGATATTTAACCACGGTAGCCGTAGCTAGCTCTCGCATTTCAGGCGTCAATTCTTGAGGCTCATTTGAGCACCCAAATATGAGAAATATACTAGAGAGTAAAAGGCCGACTCGATTCATAATGTGCCTATAACGCCGCCAACAGCGGCCGAGCGTAGCGAGGTCCAGCCCCATAGGAGCGATGCTGCTTGGGCCTTGTTATGTGTTGGGGACTACTTAAAAAAGTCACCTTCATCTATATCAGCCAAGCCGATTTCTTTTAGTGGTATATCAAATGATTCTGCTTGCTGCTGCATTAACGTAATGAAACGATGGAACCCCATCATATAGCCGGTTTTATAATCTTCTTCACTAGTTCCTTTTGCAGCCTTATGTTCGCTTATCGATTCACGCGCATACTCTTTTGCAATCGTTCCGAGATCACCTAGATAATTCTTATATTTTTCGTTATCCATAAGACTCATAACAGTGTATTCCCCCCACTTCTAATAAAACCCAACTGTATAGAGTTGGATATTGGAATGATACGAATAAATAATTCAATCATGCCAATAAGTTAGCATCAGCCTCAGTGTGCTATCAACATTTTTCATCCAGAAAAATCGAGACCTTATTAACCTAGAAGCATTTTGGGAAAGATAGGACAGGCACAAATTTTTAGAAAGTCCCTTGTGCTCATTGCCAAATTTGCTATCGCTTCCGAAGATTCCGCTTTACATACATGTAAAGCACTCCAGTTCGGCAATCCCTACCTCTCGCTCATAAGCTCGAAAATCACCAATTTTCATTTACCCCTTCCCCGAAAGCTACGCAGACGTCCTGTCTGCGTCACTCGATTTTCATCAACGCCCCGCGGCAACTTCGCAGGGGAAGATGAACTTCTGTAGCCACAGTACAAACTATTAATCCCTAAAAATCTGTGCCTGTCACAACTTTTAAAGACAGCTTCATCTTTAAATGCCTAGGGATAACTCTTATGTGATTTCTTCAGACTCATATAGACCTCTTAATTTATTGACCATACTGTCTCAAAATTAAGTGTCCGATGGGATTAGACCAGAACATTATGTGGCTTACCTTGTAACCATATAAGTGTCGACAGAAAGGAACCAGCCCTTTTTAGACATACATTCCACAATGAACGCCAGTTGGACTTCACGACTTGGTATTTTGTTATCAATTAAGCGTTCCTTCGTATCATTTTTACAAAGTGAAAAATCCTTCTCTGCTCCGTCTGTATTTTCGGGAGTCGGAGGTATATCCAGGTTTTTAACCCAATTTGTAATGTATCCAAAATAATCGTAGTTATCCTGATACGAGAAGTTTAATTCAAGTTCTGTTGGCTTAGTAGCTGCGCAACCGCACATTAAAGCTCCTAGTGCAGCGCTGATAATTTTAGCCATTTCTGAATACCACATAACGCTCGCAGCACAGGCCGAAACCCGCGCAGCGGTTGAGGTCCAGGCCACGCAGTGGCCGATTGTGACTGCGTTTGTTAGGCATTTTTCACCAATGGATTAACTAGATCAAATGATGTTTCTGATAAAACTTCGCCTGAAATTGCTCCCAATATAGCCATTTCGAAACGTTCCTTAAATTCATAAAGCTGCTCTGGGTTAATATTACTTATCTCAAATACATCGTTCTTATTGAAGTGGGCTGATATCAAATTGAGAACTCTTTGCTGAAGATACAAAAGCATATATGCCAGCTCTCTTTCAACAGGTAAATCGGTATTCTGATGTTTAGCAATTTCCAACAAATCAAAATGAAGTGCCCAAAAAGATTTTGAGTCCCACTCACCGTACTCGGTAAGTCGCTCATAAAAAGAGCCTTCCCATCTCGTGTTGCCCGGAATATTTCTCGTAAGTTCGGAATGCATCAATTCTTCCTGAAATGCCTAACAGTGTATTACCCGCACTTCTAATAAAACCCACTCCGTATAGAGTTAGACATGGGAATAAACGAGTAAATAAATTAATCATGACAATAAGTTAGCATCAGTATCAGTGGACTTTCAACATTTTTCATCCAGGAAAATCGAGACTTTATTTACCGAGAAACATTTTGGCGCGGTAAGTAGTATTAGACAAAGTGAAAGAGTAATAATTTCAGTTAATTGCATAAAAACCCAAGCAAAAACCGATACCTTTTTAGGCTCGCTTTAAAATTAGTTTATAAATTTCCCAGAAAGATGGGACGACAGGCACAAATCTTTAGGACTAACAGCTAACACCAAGGCAACAGAAGTTCACCATCCCCTGCGAAGTTGCGCGGGGCGTTGGAATAAATTGCGTGAGTCCGGTCAGAGATGACCGGCTAGCTTTCGTAAGTACAGGGGCGAATGAAAATCGGTGATTTTCGCGCTTATGAGCGAGAGGCAGGGACTGCCGAACTGGAGGGCTTTACATGGATGTAAAGCGGAACCATCGGAAGCGTTAGCTATTTTCGAATAAGCACGAAGCCCTGCTTTATAAATAGAGAGTCAATGCATGTAACTTCGCTAGGGTGAGAGCTGCATAGCAGCGTTACGAACGAGGGCCACGGATGGCGAACTGGCAGTTAGACATGGACGTTGTTCGGCAAGGACTCTTGTTAACAAAGATCCAAGAGGGAATTGCTGTTGATCCCCTCTTGGTCGACTCTTTATTAAAAAATCAGGGGGGTGAAGCCCCACGACTTTAACCGACCTCGGCCGAAGGCCGTATTGCTCTTCTACACGTCACTGGAAACTGAAACGCCCAACTAACTTGCAACACAAAGATTTTGCTGAATCTTCCAACGACGTTCCATGAGTGGAATCGAAAACCCATAACATACCACCACAATCAAAGGTTGAAGCTGAAAACTCAACTCAGGCCACAACATAAAGGCAGCCACGCAAGCCACAGTGCGCACAATCGCATGTACAATCGCCACCTTTTGCGCCGCTAACACGCCGAAAACTAACCACATTAACCCTGTTTGTACTGCAAGGGCGAAGGGCAAGGCTAAATAGTTTTCCATAAAAAAGGGAATACTGATGCTAAAGGTTAAAAAACTCATCCCCATGGCAGCCAAAAACACTGTTTCAAACCAATTACGATCAGTGCTTTTCTTGAAGGAGATATTTTCACCGGTGAGACGCGAGACTCCCATAGCAAGATAGACAATAGAACCCGTGCCGATAAATGTTGTCATCACCATTTGCGATGCTGGCAGAATAAAACTCAAGATAAACAATAGCGTCCATACAATCATGCCTGATAAGGGCATAGCTAAAGCACGTTTTTGGCGGTATTCGATAAGTTGTTGATCCAGTGATTGATGTTGCATGATTAAGCCTCCTTGTTGGTATGGCTTAAGTATCCTTGCATCCGCTAAATCACGGCAGTGTGAGTTGTCAGCAATTACGGATGACAAATGTCATTCAAAAAACAGGAGAGGGGAAAGATAGGCAGGCACAAATCTTTAGGACTAACAGCTAACACCAAGGCAAAAGAAGTTCACCATCCCCTGCGAAGTTGCCGCAGGGCATTGACGTTCGTTGCGTGAGCGAGGCATCAAAAAACAGCACAAGTATAACTTTTCACTCAATGGTTACACCAAAACTGGCATTGTTGCACCAGTGACCTTCTAAAACAGGATGTTTTAGTAGAGCTTACAGGGACGTATTTACAGCGAGTCACTGGTGTAACAGTGCGAAAGCCTGCGGCAGGCAATGAGTTAATGCTTTAGCCAGAAGCCGCAAGGGATAAGATGGGATAGTTAACCCCACTAACCTAACTCACCTTGGCTGTAAGACTGCAAAAACCAAATCAGCTAAGCCCGCAACTTGGGCTTAGCCGCATATACCTCACGCCTTTGCGATTGGCCGATAGCGCGGCGTTAACCCAGTATGTTATTGTTTTAGCATCATAGATTCTATTTTTGTGCTTTAACCACTAAGGGTTTACTCCAAATGGAAAAAATATTTGAAAGACTCATGTATGCATCACGCTGGATTATGGCGCCGATCTATTTAGGGCTGAGTCTAGTGCTATTGGGCTTAGGCATTAAATTCTTCCAAGAGATCTTCCATATTCTGCCGATCATTTTTGAGATGACTGAAGTGGATTTAGTGCTGGTGACCCTGTCCTTGATTGATATCACCCTTGTCGGCGGCTTGATTGTGATGGTGATGTTTTCTGGCTATGAGAATTTTGTCTCGCAACTGGATGTGGGCGAAGACAGTGAGAAGCTCAGTTGGCTGGGTAAATTAGATTCAGGCTCACTGAAAAACAAAGTGGCGGCGTCGATTGTGGCAATTTCGTCGATCCACCTGCTGAAAATTTTTATGGATGTGAAGAACATCGATAACGACAAAATCATGTGGTACCTGTTAATCCACATCACCTTTGTATTATCCGCTTTTGCCATGGGCTATTTGGATAAAATGACCCGCAAATAAGCATGCAACACGGGCGGGAGGTTAGCATCAGTTCCCGCCCCTTTTACTCCAGCCTAGGCTCGGCCTGGTATTGGCTTAGCAGCACCATCAACATTTATAGTTATCAGCCCTTTATAACCTAAAACGACTCAGAGATGTTTTCATCTCATTAGCCATTTTCCGCAGTTGATGGCTAGCAGTCGATAATTCTGAAGATTTGATATTGGTGTTTTCTACCGCCTGCGCAATATTTTCCATATTCTGATTAATCGTCCCCGACACAACGGCCAGTTGTTCTGTTGCGCTAGCAAGTTGGTCATTCACATCGGTAATGCTCGACACCGCGGCGTTAATACGCGTTAGTGCCTCATTGGCCCGTTGAGAACAGGCAATTGTTTGTTCTGTTTCGGTTCGGCTTTGCGCCATTGATTGCACAGCGTTGACTGAGTCTTGCTGAATCCCTTGAATACGCCTATTAATGTCCTGAGTTGACGCTTGAGAGCGGCTAGCAAGGGTGCGAACTTCATCTGCCACAACCGCAAAACCCCGCCCCATTTCGCCAGCACGTGCCGCTTCTATCGCAGCATTTAAAGCCAATAGATTCGTCTGCTCCGCAATAGCACCAATCACATCGGTGACCGCGCCGATTTCATCACCACGTTTAGATAACTGCCCGATCACATCAGAGACTTGCTCCAGTTTCAGTTTAAGCGCATCAATCGCTGTTATCGTTTGCCCGACGGACATTACCCCATTTTGAGCTTCATTGTCGGCGTCCCTTGTCGCTTTAGCGGCCATAGTCGCGCTGCGAGCCATGTCCTCACAGGTCGAGGTCATTTCATTTACCGCGGTGGCGACTTGGGCAGTTTGATCCATCACATTTTGTAAAATGTGCTGTGTCTGTTGGCTGGTATGATCTAGCGCTTCAGATTGCTCGACCAATTGCTCTGCCATCGACGACTGTTGACCGATAATATTGCGTAATTGCTTGATAAGACCACTTAATGCCGCTAACAGGCTATCGTGATCTCCCGCTTTCAAGCCAAAGTTCACCGAAAAATCCCCTGCTGCGACCTGCTGTACCAGTGCTTTTGTTGTCGCCAGTTCTCCGCCGAGTGCCTGTAATAACCAGCGACGGATAAATAACGACACACCTATGGTCAGCGCCATAATAACCACGACAACTAATCCAACTCGGATAGCCACCGCCCAAAAGGCCTCCTTAACATCATCAATATAAAGACCAGAACCCAGCACCCAACCCCATTTATCATCCTTAGCCACGTAAGACAACTTAGCGTAGCGCTCCTCGGTTACTCCCCCGCCTTTTATGGGTTTAGGCCATTGGTATTCAACAAAGCCATTGCCATAACGGGTGATCACGTCAACAAAACTGACGAACAAGTTAGCATTATTGAGGGGCTGTTGTTGGCTGCCATCACGGTTACGCATTAAGGTGGCGTGATAAAAGTTTGGCCGATCCAATACGGTACCGTCCAGAGCCGATACCGTTGGATGCATAACCATTTTGGGTATAGGCCGACCGGTATCGTTAATCCAAATATATTCCGCGCCATCATAACGAATGGCCTTAATGGTCGCCATGGCCTGCTGCTGCGCCTGTTCAGTGCTTAACGAACCGCTTTGCTCCAGAGCTTGATAATGTTTAACGACGCTCAGGCCACTATCAATAATCGCCACAACACGATCTTCCCTCCCCTTAATCAAACTCTGGTTAAGGGTATTTAGCTCCATTAGACCCAATACCACAAAGCCCAACAATGCGAGTAACGGAATGCTGAGTAATCGGCCTCCGACTGTCTGCCAAAATCCAGCCATGGTGCCTCCTAATATTCCAAGTGATTCAAGCGTATAAATCAGTATGGTTGAAGTTTCATTTATTTAGCCACTTTTAATTTGATAAAAGTACTCTATGGATTTGTAACAACTCACCTTGGGACTAGCTACTTTTTAGCTCAAATAAAGGCCGTATTTAGGCTGAACAAGCTCAGAGGATTGATTGTTGTCGCAACAACAAAAGGCAAGTAAATAGACCAATATCAATCCTGATTTATTTAACAAAAAAGCCACTTTAATCAGTGGCTTTAGTATTTAAAAAGATGCTTGAGGACGTTAATTCTTGGCTAACTCAAGCTCATGCACTTTTTCGGTTTGATCGACTATGGTCAATACCGCGGTATCGCCCACTACGTTGCAAGAGGTCAGCACCATATCGATGATGCGATCCAGCGCCGCCACAATCGCAAAGGCTTCAATCGGCAAGCCCATTTGATGGATTAACACGCCAATCATCACCATACCGCCACCGGGTACCCCACCCGCGCCAACCGATAATAAAAAGATACTAAATAGCAGCGATGGCAATTGCTCGCTGGTGATTGGCATACCGAAGGCATTGGCAACAAAGAAAATCGCAATCGTGATATAAATCGCCACGCCGCCCATATTCATGGTCGCCCCGAGCGGTACGCCAAAGCCAGCCACTGCGCGGTTAACCCCGAGTTTTTCAGTCAAGGTACGCATAGTCACAGGAATCGTGGCATTGGAGCTGGCGGTAGACAGTGAAAACAGCACTTGTTCCTGCGTCTTCGCCCGAAAGGTCTTGGCCGAAATCGGTGTAAACATACCGACCGCCAACGGATAGACCACAAAAATCCACAACAACAGCAGGGCCAGAATGATCACTAGGTATTCGAGCACACTCATAAATACCGCGGCATCTAAGGTAGCACCTAACTTAAACATCAGCGCAAACACCCCGAAAGGCGCAAGACTCATCACCACAGAAATCAGCTTCATCATGATTTTATTGGCGGTTTGAAAGCCTTGTACCGCACCAGCCACATGTTCGCCGAGGGACTTCATCACCCCACCTAACATCAGCGCCATAAAGATCACTTGTAGCATATTGCCCGACATAAAAGCCGCTACCGGATTACGCGGCACAATATCAATCAACAGCGCCATTAAGCTGGGGAGTTCAGTCGCGGTAATGGCGACACCATCGGTGCTGCTCATATCGACGCCTTTACCAGGGTCGAGCAGTAGCACCACTAACAGAGCGGTCGAGATGGCGACCACAGTATTAATAATGTAAAAGCCGAAGGTTTTGCCCCCAAGGCGCCCAAAGCTTTTTAAGTCCTGCAACTCGCACACACCGCAAACGATACTGACAAATACCAGAGGTACGACCAACATCATGATCATGTTGACGAACATAGTGCCGACGCCGCTAGCCAATTCGACTAAATTGCCTGAAAAAAAGCCAATATCGTTTAAAAAATACTGCACTAAAGTGCCAAGAATAAGTCCCGCAAATAGACCGATAAAGATCCGTGTCGAAAGTGATTTCATCATGCTGATCGTTTTCCCAGATAGCTCATCTTTTGATATTCATCTTCCCTAATGAGCAACATCGCCATTCCCTTTTAAGTTCAGGCGGGGATAGTGAAACATGCTGGCAGCAAATTCAATGAATAAATTTACTTATTTCATTTTAAATTAAGCCAAATTCATCACAAAAATTTTGTATTACTATGATTTATAACAAAAATAAAATCATCAATTAATAATCACGCTATTAATACATAAGTTAAAAAAATCAAAAATTAAACACTATTTAAACCAAATAAACACAATTAATCGATTGATACCGAATAAGACTAGATTTAAAAACTGAATAAATGCTTTAAATAGTATTAAAAACTACAGATATCAAACTTAACAGAGAGATGGGGAAGGATAACGACTAACAATATGCCAGTAGCACTAGCTCAAGCCGATGTGACAGCAGGTGCTGCTGTTTAATGCTAATTCGTTGCTGAGTTAACCAACGGCTTAATTGCTGCCAATTTTTTAAGTCGGCTGACTGTAAATATTTAGCCTGAGGCGCTTGCTTAGCAAAGTCATCAGCGGAATTAATCTGTGGGATAGCGAGTAACTCGCTGGGCGCAAAAAGCGCTAACTGCGGCACGATACAATGGGTCATGCCCGTTAAGGTATGGGCAATTTGCAGCCCTGCGGGGTCGAGATCGGTAAAGGCAATAATCGGCATTTTACCCGCCATCGCCTGTAAAAACTGCCGCACACCAATGGGGGAATGGTGGCCGCTGCCACGGTAAATCACCATAATGCGGCTAAGTTCGGCAGGTAAGCGCGCTTGGGTTATTGCATCGAATATATCCAGGTTTTCAACCACTAAGATGGTGTTAACATCAAGCTCATGGCAAAGCTGTTGTGCTTCATCTAAGGGAGTACGTAACGAGGCTCGTGCAGACATCACCAAGGGCGGCGATTCAAAACCGAGATACTTCAACAAAACATACTCGGCTTCGGGGCGGATGTTCGCCAGCTTCTCATTCTGGCTTTGGGCGGACATGGCGATGCGGTCTAGATTAAAGTCCAGTGCCTGTAAATCCACGCCCTCTTTTGCCAATACACCTTGGCGCAGCAACTCAAAATCCCTTGGCGCAAAACACAAATATTTTTCCGCACCATCCAGCTCGCCTACCTCTAACTCGCGGTAAATCGTTCGCCAATTCGGGCTAAGTTTTACCCTTGGAGCGCGATTAAGATAAACGCTCTCCAAGAGTTGCAACTGCTGTTTACCTAGGCGAGCCATAATTCCACGTCGCGGATAATAAAGTTACCGCTGTAGATGGGGTGTGGTTCGCCTAAGGGCTCTAACTCAAAGTAAGCCTTATGCTCATCGGGTAAGCCTTCGTAGCCGCCAATTACTTGATAAATCCAGCTTTCGGCATCCCATGGCAGGGCTTTTTCGGCTAAGTAATCGAGCGCCGACTGACGTAAGCCCGACTCAATCACGTCGACAAAGTAAGTGTCGACCGCTTGCTTGAGTGGATTATCAGGAATATCAAAGTCTTCGCTTTGGGTAAGCGATACACTGACATCATGCTCGCGCACAGTCTCAACTATGCCCTGACGACTAATCGACTTGATATGGGCGACGATATTCATCAGCTCAAGCTCTTGGCTGGCGTTATGCACATCCACAGACGCTGGTGCCAATAACACTTCGGCGCGATTGAAAAGACTCGGGATTTCCTTGTGGGACACATGGTCCGCAGGACGATAATCCGGATGCAAATCGGTGTACAGTAACCAGCCCTTAAGCAAGCGAGTACGGCCGCGAATTTGCCTAAAGCGGCCGAGTAGTTCCAACAACCTGCCCTGCACCACACTGAGCTCCTGAGCGCAGTCGCTCATGGTTTCCTGCAAGGTGGTCACCAGCAGCTTACGCAGCTCACGAATATCACCGGCGATTTCGCCTAATTCGCTAAACTGGAACATCTCCAGACCATTTAGCAATTCAGACACTTGGCTCTGGGCGAGTTCGTTTTCGCGGATCTTAGCGTTAATGGTACCGACATAACCGAACTCGTTATTGATCCGCCCCCACAACACGCGGATCGAATAGCGCAAACTGTCGGCAAAGCTATACACATGCTCACTTAAATCAGACAGATACGCCTCGGCAGCACTGTAATCTGAGCTGTGGCGCGCTTCTTTATAATGGTCGGCCAAGGTTTTAATGGTAGCGAGCGCCGAGCCGACGTTGGAGTCGATTTGGCGATTACGCTCATCACTTAAGCCTTCTTCGAGCAAGGCTCGCACCGAGCGTTTAAGGCGCAGCTCTTGATCTGGCTCTGGGCGCCATAAAATCCCTGCCTGTTTGAGTTTTTCAACCACGGCGGGATCATGGGCATCTTCATTGAGCGAGCCCGCTAAATAAGCGTCCATAATGATGTCAGCATGGCGGCCTAACTGCTTGAGTAGCTTAACCCCAGCCTGATGTAAGTTACTGCTCATCATGGCCTCCTTGGTTTACACCGCGGATGATTGTCCAAAGCATCATAGTAAATCCCGCTGGGTCGCCGTTTCCGCCTGCGCCTCTAGGCTTAGGCCTTCAGTTTCGTCAATAAAACGGATCACTTCGTACAGATAATCCAGCTTGCCGGTGGCGATATAAATTTGTTTTTCAACGTTAGGGCGCACCAGATAGCCAAGCTCCACTAAGCGTTTGAACACTAACTTAATTTGCGCATCACTATTGGTACTGGTTGAGCCGAATAAGCGGTATTGGCTGAGTTTGGCCAACTGCTCACGAAACGCGGGCGTATCTTCAATTCGGCTTTGCAGCTCGGTTAACCGTACTGGCGCACCTTCGCTTAAGGGGGCATCTTGGCCGCTGGCTTCCTGCACTAATACCAGCCACTCCACCATAGGAATAAGTGCCTGACAAATATCCTTAAACTGCGATGAAATCACCTTGCGCTCGCTCTCGCCTAACTGCAAATAACCACAGAAAAACACATCACCCTCGGCGGCCGAGGCCACGGTGCGGTTGATTTGATTTAGATAAGCCTCGACCCGCTCGCGGGTGCTGTTATTTTTCAATGCGCGCCAACCATCTTCATTGGTGGTGCGGCAAATAAATTCGCCCTTGAGCAAGAGTTCGATAATGGCGCCCGTGCCGACTAAGACGGTTTGATTAGATTCATTCATGGCACTCATTAGATGGCCTCCTTGCTCAGGCGTTTACTCAACAAATCGGCAATCGGATTGGCTTTGGGCTTCACCACCTGCAACTTCTTAGTTTGTTTATTAATAATGTAACGGTGCTCAAACAGGTTCAGCACTTCTGACTCTGGGTTCGGGAAAGCGCCTAACACGCTGATATTGTTGTTACCACAGGCATCGAAAATCTTCTTCACGTTGGTGTGGTGCAGCGTGCCAAGCTCGTCGATCGGCCAGTGAATGGTCACATCGGCACGGCCACGTAACAAGCGCGTAAATGCCAACAGGAACTTACACAGGATCAAATAAGCCATACCGTGGCTGGAGGATTCGTTCAGCTGTCTGTCGGTGCGGATAATCAGGTCGCTGTTACCCTCTTTAAGGCGCAGCTCGATTTCCAGTAGCTTAGAAATGCCACCCGTCAGTGCCGCGCGGCCAATAATATCCAAGGCGCGGCGCATGCTGTTGGTGTATTCCTCATCGGGCAGACCATTAAAGCCATCGGCTTTCCAATTTTTGAAGGCTTTAACAAACTGCTCAAGCTCGGGCCAAAACTCTAATTCGCTGATCTTAGAACGAATACGAACCGCAGATTCCGATACGCCATCGAGGAATAACTCCTCGCCCACTTCGCGGGTAATGCGCGCACTTTGCGAAGCGATACGACGGTCGATATCGGCCAGCACATCGTAAAAGGCGGTTAAATCAACACCGAAGATCCGCCCCTGTTCACGCAGCGCCATAATGGATTGCGGCACAATCACATTGAGTAGCTGTTCAAGCTGCGGCACAAGCTTGCGGTAATCCAGCAGGCGAATACCTTTGTCGTTGATAAAGCTCGACTCTTCGCGGGCACGCTCCCAGGTTTCGGCTAAGCCTGAACCTGACTTGCTGGCAATCACAGAGTCGAAATGCTCCACATATTGCTTAACCGAGCCCATCAAATAATCGCGTTTTAGCAGTAAATCTTCGCCCTGACGCAAACGCTCGCCGAGGCTACCTTGGGCTTCTTCATTGTTGGCGGGCAGTTTCAGCTCGGCCAACTTACGCATCACGGCGCGCAGTTTAGTTAAGTTTTCAGAGGCTTCAATCTGCGCCGCATCCGAGGCCTTACGCTCGGTCTCGAGTTGTTGGCGACGGGTTTTCACCTCTTGGGTCTTGGCTTTAAGCTGCTGGTCGATTTCCGAGGCGGCGCGTTTAACGTCGCTTAACTGGGTTTGCAGCTTGGGCTTACGGATAAGCCAAGTGTGTTGATACCAATCGTCAAAGCGCAGTACTTCGCTGCGGCGCTGCTCGGCGCGGCTGATTTTGGTCTCCAGCTCACGGATTTGTTGCTTGAGCTTAAGGATATTGTCCTCATCCACACCGCGGGATTTAAGCTCGTTTTTGTACCAGGTTTCGCAGGCTTTCTGCTCGGCCTTAGCGCTTTCACGGCGGGCGTCGATAGTGGCCTTAATTTGCCCGAGTTGATTGTCGAGCGCGCCGATGACTTCCTGCCAGTAGGCTTGTTTTTCCATCCGCGCTTCGAGCGCCTGCTCTTTTTGCTCTTCGAGCCAGAGCTGATGTTGGTGCTTAAGCTGCTTTAGCTCGCCATCGAGCTGAGTTAAGCGCTGCTGGGCAAAGGCTTTACGCTCGGCCAGCGCCTTGTTGATCTTATCCTGCTCACTGCGTTTTTCATCGAACAGACGACGTAAATCATCGCGGCTATTTTTGTAAGCCGTGCGAGCAAAGGTGAGTTCGCGGCTGAGTTTATCCAGCTCACCGTTAATCGCCACCAGCTGTGATTCGGCCTCAGCCTGTAATTCCTGCGCGCTTTGCAGCGCTTCTTCGGCCTTGCTTAAACGAATACGCAGCTCCTGCTCGGAGGCAGCATATTCAGGCACATCAATGGCTTTAAGATCTAAATGCACCCCAAACACAGTGTCGCTCTCGCCCGTGACCGTTGGGTGTAAATCGGTGCGGTGCAGTAACTCTGGCGCAATCACTTTACCCAGACTTTGCTCCCAACCTTGGGCTTCCTTACGCAGGAACTCAAGTAAAGTATGGGATTGCGGGAACAGCATATGGTGCAGTTCATCGAGCGCGGTTTGCCGCTCGTTAACCCGCAGGCTGGCGATACGCAGTGCTTCGTTGGCTTGGTCGCGTTTGGCGCGTAATTTACGCTCCTCGCCCGTTAAGCGCTCAACCTTGGTATTGCAGCTTTCTTGCTCTTCGTCGGCGCGGTGAATCCGCTCGTCGAAAATCGCAAGGCTTAACTTTTCTTCCTCGGTGTAGGTTACGCCATCGACACGTAACTTAAGCTCGGCGGCATTGAGTTTGAATTGGTATTCCTGCTCGCTAAAGCTCGCCTTGCCCGCATCCATTTGGCTGCGCCATTGGGCTTCGAGGGCATCGAGATCGGCTCTTGCCACTTCACGCTGCTTATCGCGCGCTTCGCGCTGTTTGTCCTGTTCGGCGTGCAAACCTTCGAGCTCGCGGTTTAACTGCTCGCCAATTTTGCTGCGACGGGCATTGTAAGCCGCTTCAATATCTTGGTGTTTTTCGGTTTGTAACTTATGGCGCTCGCTTAAGTTTTCCATGTCAGCGCGCCAGTTTGGCAGCATATCCAGGTCGGCCTTAGCTTGCTCGATATTGGCATCTAAAAAGGCGCCGTGCTGATCTTCAATGGCATCTAACTCGTACTCGCACTTGGCTACGTCACCCTTGGCGGCGGATAGGTCGAGGTTAAGCTCATCGCGCACTTCTTTCCATTCGTCATCCAACATTCGAAGCTTTAAATTCAGCTCCTTAGACAGAGTTTGTTGGATCTCTAACCGATCGGCCTCTAGGGTTTCATCATTGCGATAGCCACGGGACAGACTCGAGAGACGCATCTCGGCGCTGAGCAGTTGGTTAAATTCCTGCTCGAGCTTTTCAAACTCGGGGCGGATCACTTCAAAGCCTTGGATTAATTGACTCTCGCGGATCCACGCCTCAACGCGTTGCGGATTGAGGCGTGAGCTAGGTGGATTTACCCCGTCTTCTTCTAAAATGGCGGCGATCATGGATTTGACCGTTTCCATTTTGCCTTCTTTGGAGTGCACCGCTTTAGCGAGTTTTTCGATATGGCGCAGTGAATGCTCACCTTCACACAGGGCAAATTGGCGCGCATAGGCTCGCAGTTCGCTACGGTTGCTGCCCGTGCTTAACAAAGTGCGATCGTTTTGAATAATCGCGCGATATTCGCGGGTGTTGAGCAAGTTGGTGGTGGCTACGCCCTGGCGTTTTAAATCACGGCCAAGTTCCGCCATGTTGTGACATAAAATAGTGTCACCATTTTGCGATTTAATATAATCACTTAACTCAAAACCCTTGGCGATAAAGCGGTAGTTCACGCCTTTGCCATCACCCGCCGAGGCGAGCACGGCTTGATAGAGCAAGCCATCGGCCTTTTGGTATTCGTAAATGATGTAGCTTGAATCGTGTGGCAAGTACCAACGCTCGAAACTGTCACGGGTTGAAGGCACCACGCGGCTAGGATATTCGCCATAAAATACCGGTACTAAACGTTGTAGCGTGGTTTTACCCGAGGCGTTAGTACCACAAATATTGGTATGGCCATTGAGGGCGAGTTCCACAACGCCCGGAAGGTGCGTATCAATCAGCACAATACGAATCAAGCTTGGCATTTCATTCCTTATCCAAACGGGAGCACCTTATGTAAAAGCGAACGATAAGGTCATCCAAAAGCGGCATCGAACTTCAAACATGGTGATGTTAAAAATCGTGGCCTTAAAATTAAGCCCCTAAAATAAGGCAATCGTCGAGCCTTGGCAATTAAGCACCTAGGGCTGAATGCGTTAGCTCACATCAAACGGCCAAGGATACGCCAATTCGCCCCAACAAAGGGGAGTTTTATGCGGGGGGAAGGCGATCGGCAATCCGGCCGTAGATTAACATCATCTCGGCGAGCGAGCTGACCTGCATGCCTTTCATCAAGTTCGCACGGTGAATTTCGACTGTGCGCATGGCGATGCACAGCGTATCGGCGATCTCCTGATTCTTATAGCCTTTGGCGATCAGAGTAAGGATTTCCCGCTCCCGCGGTGTGAGCGCCTGATAAGTCTGAAGATATTGATTATTTTGATAATGCTCCTTAGCATTCGCCAAGGCTTTTACCACAGCATCCGCGAGCTTAGCGCCATCGGCGGGTTTTTGGAAAAAATCCACCGCCCCGCGTTTTAGCGCCTCCACCGCCATGGGCACATCGCCATGGCCAGTCAAATAAATTACCGCCAGCGGACTATTGTGCTGCACTAATTGCGCATGTAACTGCGGCCCACTTAAGCCCGGCATACGAACATCGACTAAGGCGCAGCCCGGCTGACTTAAATCGATGGCGGCAAAAAATGCCTCGGCGCTATCAAAGTCACGGATATTCAAGCCATAGCTTTCGAGCATAAACCGCAGCGAGCGGCGCACCGACTCATCATCATCGATTAAATACACGGGCAATTCGTGGCTCATGCTGGTGCTCCATCAAACTTACGGGGTAAGGATACCTGCGCTTGGCAGCCGCCACTTAAAGCGGTTTCGAGACTAAAACGGCCACCATGACTCTCGGCGATATCACGGCAAATCACCAGCCCTAGCCCTAAGCCCTCGGACTTAGTCGAATAAAAGGCTTGCATCAGCAGATTGGCATCCTCAGTTAAACCTGTGCCATTGTCTGTGACCGTGAGCAGTAGCTTGTGTTCTTGGTAACGCAGGTCGATATCAATCGTGGGCTGATAGGGTTTCGACGCATCGGCCTCGCTCTGTTGGCGTTGCACACAGGCATCGGCGGCATTTTTCAAAAGGTTGAGCAATAGTTGCTGCATGCCCACTTCATCTAAAGGCAATTGATAGGCTTCGCCACTCACATTGGTTGAAAGCTGGATATGATGCTGCTCCAGCTCATAGGCGAGCAGCGGCGCAGTATCATTCACTAACTGATGTAAATACAGAGGCTGCTTAGACACAGGCCGCTTTTTCAATAAATTACGTAAACGGCTGATTATACTGTCGGCGCGGCTGACTTCTTGCTGGATTAAAGTCAGCACGGATTGTAATTCTTCAGGGCTGGTCCCACGCTGTAAACGTACCTCGGCGCCATGGCAATAATGGCCAATCGCCGCCAAAGGTTGGTTGAGTTCGTGGGAGAGGCTAGCCCCAAGCTCCCCCGCAATCGCAATGCGCTGAGCGTGCTCCAGCAGGGCACGGTTTTCACTGAGCTGCCTCTGGGTATTGATTAACTCTCGGCCGCGGCGGCTAAAGCGGTATTCGAGCCAGAAGTGGTAGACATTGAGCAATACCAATATGGTCAACGCAAACCAAGCCCAATGTTGATGTAGTTTTACCCATTGCCATGCCCGCTGCCACCAAGGGGCTTGCAGTGGATGCATATCCAGATCTTTAAGCAGTTGATCTATCGCCAGTTGACTCACGGCCGTGGTCCAACCCGCAGATTCGGCGGCTTTAGCGGCGGGACTGTCTTCGGGTAATGCTAGTAGGGCTTGAGTCACCTGTTTTGCGAGGGATTGGGTCGCACGGTTGGTTTTAGCCATAGACCAGTTGGGATATAACCGACTCGAGACTTGGCAATGAAACCCCGCAGGCGCCTGATTATCGAGCACCCGATAATTTTGCAGCTTGATCAAACCTTCGGCCTGCATTTGCTCAAGCTGACATACGGGCACAATTGCCGCATCTAAACTTGGGGATTTATCGCTTGGCTTATCTGTCGCACCGAGCTGATAAATAAGGTTATCGAGTGGAAAACCTAAGGGAATAATTTCTCCTACAAAATGGGGTAAATCTACCCCCTTAAGCTGCGCCTCATAAACTAAAGTGAGATAACCGCCGAAGGCATTTTTAGAAACAATCCCGAGTCGCTTGTCCTTAAGATCTTTTAAGGTCTGATAGGGCGAATCGGCTCTGACCACCAGCGCAGACCCCACCTGCATCGCAGCGCCATTATTGATTGGGCTTCGAAGGGTAGCGAGCCAAGACAGGGAAAATTGCCGCGCCAACATCACCGACTGCCCAGGGTTAGTGATAACAAAGTCAAGAGCTTCGGTTTCAACGCCTTTGGCTAATTCTTCAAGGCTTAAGGGATGCAATCTAAAGTAACTGTTAGGTATTTGCGACTCTAGCCAGCCCATCAAAGGTTGCCAACGATTGACTGTGCTCTTATAGCCCCGTATTGCCAATACGCCGACATCGACCACTTGATAGTTTGCGCCAGCTTCATCCATCAACTCTCCCGCAGGAGCAACAGTTAATGCGCCTACAGTTTTATCTTGAGTGGCCAAAACTTCTGCCATGGCTGAGATACTCAGTAGGCTAAACAATACGATGACGAGTTTCACCGCCATTCTCCAGCCATTGGTTGATACGACAAAACCCAACACTGTATCCATTCTCCTAAGCTTTAAGATTCAATCCTAAACAATAACCCCTAAACTCTTAAAGGTCATTCTAACTGATATTTATTGCGCTAGATCAAGTCCCTATCCGATATGTGGAAAACCACTATAGAGATGCCGCCTCCCCTTTTACAGAATGCGCTTAACGCTAAACCCGCGGTCTTCGACCCGTTTTATCTGTAAGAGTGAAGGAAATCCTATGGACAAGAGTAAACGTCAGTTTCTCGGAAAAATGGCCAGTGTGAGTGTCGGCGCCGCGCTCATTCCCGTCGTGCAAGTGCAGGCACAACAGACTGAACCTGCACCTACAGGCAAACGCTACGGTATGGTCATCGATTTGCGCCGCTGCGTCGGCTGCCAAGCCTGCACCGTGGCATGCACCTTCGAAAACCTGCCACCTTTGGGGCAATTTCGTACCACGGTACAGCAATACGAAGTGTCACAACAGGATGCTACCACGCCACCCGCATTTTTAATGCTGCCAAGACTGTGTAATCACTGTGAGAACCCGCCTTGCATTCCTATTTGTCCCACGGGAGCCACCTTCCAACGCCCAGATGGCATTGTGGTCGTCAACAACGAATGGTGCGTCGGTTGCGGATACTGTGTGCAGGCTTGCCCCTACGATGCCCGCTTTATCAACCATGAGACCAACAGTGCCGATAAATGCACCTTCTGCGCCCATAGGCTCGAAGCTGGACTACTGCCCGCCTGTGTCGAAACCTGCGTTGGTGAAGCGAGGGTGATTGGCGATCTGAACGATCCTAATAGTCAAATCAGTCAGTTACTCACAGCCAATAAGACAGATATCAAGGTACTCAAGCCCGATGCCAATACGGCCCCCAGAGTATTTTATATCGGCATGAACAGCGCCTTTGAAGATCGTATCAACGGCCAAGCCCCTGTTCGCACCCTACTGACTGACTCTGGCGAGGAGATCCACCATGGTCATTAAAGAAATCTTTACCCCCGATATTGCCATCACTTGGCTGCCTTGGGCGGTGCAATACTTTTTTCTGATGGGTTTGGCCTACGCCAGTGTATGGGTGGCGACCATCCATTTATTCAGTGCGAAACAAACAGATGCCAGACTGCTCAAACTCTGCGCCTGTTTGATGCTTACCGCCGGCATAGTCGCGCCGATTGCGCTACTTGCGGACCTGCACCAACCGCTGCGGGCATGGCATTTCTATGCCCAAATCAGACCGCATTCGTGGATGTGGTACGGCGCCTTTTTACTGCCGGTATTTTCCGGTGCGAGTGCCCTTTTTGCTTGGCTGTTACTGCGCCAATACTTGCCAACCAAAGCCTCGACACACGGGGAATCGTCCCAAGATTGGGTGAGGCGTATTGCCCAACTTATCCGCTTAGGAGACTGGGATAGCGATAAATGGATCAAGCCAATCGCACTGATTGCTAGCCTAAGCGCCTGCAGTATTGCGCTTTATACCGGAATGGAAACCATGGCGATCAAAGCGCGGCCGCTCTGGCATACCTATTGGTTGCCGCCATTGATGGCGACCAGTGCCCTACTCGCCGCCTGCGGCACTCTCGCCCTGCTCAATCGTGTTTTGCACGGTTATCAAGCCAGCACCCAAGACAGGTTGCTGCAATGGGTCAGGGCAAGCTTTGGTCTCTTCGCCCTGTGTCTTATCGGTTGGGCCTTATTCGATAACGGCTCGGCGCACGAAGCCGCGTTGCTATTAGACAGCAGCCCAAGCTGGCAACTCGCCGCTATCTGGGTATTGGTTACCCTCGCTTTGCTGGCATTGGTATTGGCAGTGCGCCGCCTCCCCTCGGTATTGATGTTAGTCGTCAGTTTAACGGCGGTGCATCTGGCATGGGGATTTCGCTGGATTGTACTTATCCAAGCGCAAACTGACCCTAAATACGGCGCGGGCACTTATTTCTATCAATTGCCATGGGGGCCAGAGGGCCTATTAGGTATCGCTGGCACCTTTGGCCTCTGGCTCGCACTGATGGTGTTAGTGTCTGAATTTATTCGCCATCAACCACGCTCAACTCAGTTGGCCTCTTGAGCCACAGCACCGTCCATATTAAGAAAAGTTACCGCATTAAGGAGTCCGTAATGGATAAGAGTAAACGTCGTTTTATCAAAGGCGCAGCTGTGACGGGTGGCGTGGGATTATTTGCCGCAGGTTACAGCCATACCTTAGCGCAAATGGGCAAAGGGGTCGTGAATGGCAGTTCGGGAAAAACCACCCAAGATCCCATCCATGGCAATTCGCTAGCCCCTGAATATAAAGTGGATTTAACCTCAGGCCAGCTGATTGGCAACGATGAACAACGCATCGCCAATACGATGTGTCTCGGTTGCTGGACCAAGTGTGGCGTGCGCGCCCGTATCGACAATAAGACAGATAAAATTCTCCGCATCAGCGGCAATCCCTATCATCCGCTCTCTGCGCGGGAACATATCGACTTCGATACGCCGATCAAAACCGCCTTTGTGGGCTTGAGTGCCTATCAAGAGCAAGGCTTACAAGGGCGCTCTACCGCCTGCGCTCGTGGTAATGCCATGTTAGAACAACTAGATAGCCCGTATCGCGTTACCCAATGCCTTAAACGGGTCGGGCCGCGCGGCAGTGGTCAATGGCAAAGCATCAGTTTCGAGCAACTGCTGACCGAGGTCGTCGATGGCGGCGACTTATTTGGCGAAGGCCGTGTCGAAGGCTTAAGAGCGATTCGCGATATCAGCACACCACTCGATGCCAATAATCCTGAATATGGCCCCAAGGCCAACCAGCTATTGGTGTCGAACGCTTCGGATGAGGGCCGCGATGTCATCATTAAACGCTTTACCTTCAATAGTTTCGGTACACGAAATTTTGCCAACCACGGCGCCTATTGCGGCTTTACCTATCGCGCAGGTGCGGGTGCCCTGCTCGACGATTTAAAGAAATACGCTCATCTTAAGCCCGATTGGGACAATAGCGAGTTTCTGCTGTTTATCGGCACCTCGCCGCAGCAATCCGGCAATCCTTTTAAACGCCAAGCACGGCAGTTGGCCAACGCTCGGGTCGACGGGCGAGAATTCAGTTATGTGGTGGTGTCGCCCATGTTGCCCAACACCTCGAACCAGCCCTGCGCGGGCAACAATACTTGGCTGCCGATCCGCCCCGCAACCGACTCTGCCCTCGCCATGGGCATGCTGCGCTGGATTATCGATAACCAGCGCTACGCCAGTGCCTTTTTGACCGCGCCCAATGCAGAGGCGGCGAAAGCTGCGGGTTATCGCGGCTTTAGTAATGCCAGCTTCTTAATCATCAGCACACCAAATCACCCCAGATACGGCCAATATTTGTATGCCAGTGATCTCGGCCTGCCCTTCGAAGGTAAAGCCTACGGCGAGCAAGACTCACCACTGGTTGTCGATGCCGCTACTGGGCAGATCCTACCCGCCGGACAATGCGCCAAAGCGCAACTTGAGGTTGAGCAAATCGTGAATACGCCAAAGGGCGAGCTGAGGGTGAAATCGAGTTTTCAGCTGCTCAGTGAAGCCGCGCGCAGCGTCGAGATGGACGACTACGCCAAGGAGTGCGATATTAGCGAGGCGCAAATTGCCGCCCTAGCCCACAAATTCACAGATCACGGCACTAAGGCGGCGGTGATTTCCCACGGCGGCACCATGAGTGCTAACGGTTTTTACAGTGCATGGGCGATCATGATGCTTAATGCCATGATTGGTAACCTAAATCTTAAGGGCGGCGCTATGGCTAAGGGCGGCACCTTCCCCGCCTTTGGAGCTGGCCCAAGGTACAATTTGCAGGAGTTTGACGGCATGGTCGAACCTAAGGGCGTATTCCTTTCCCGCTCTAAGTTTCCCTACGAGAAAACCTCTGAATACCGCCGTAAAGTCGAGACGGGAGAGTCGCCCTATCCGTCGAAGGAGCCTTGGTTCCCTATCTCATCGCCCCTACTCGGTGAGCATTTAACTGCGGCGGTGCACGGTTATCCCTATCGACTCAAGGCGTGGATCAACCATATGGGTAACCCGATTTATGGTCAGGCGGGTCTCGGCGAAGCCATTGGTGCACAATTAAAAGATCCTAAAGTATTACCGCTATTTATCAGCATCGACAGCTTTATCAATGAGACCTCGGCGCTGTCGGACTACATAGTGCCCGACACCTTAACCTATGAATCTTGGGGCTGGAGCGCCGCGTGGCATGGCACACTCACCAAAGAAGCCACCGGGCGCTGGCCGATTGTCGAGCCGAGGGTCGCCAAAACCGCCGATGGCGATGTGATTTGTATGGAATCCTTCCTTAGCCAAGTGGCGATAAAGCTCAATCTGCCCGGCTTTGGCGCCAATGCGGTCAAGGCCGCCGATGGCAGTTTGCATCCCCTGAGCCGCGCGGCCGATTTTTCGCTCTACGGCGCGGCAAACGTGGCCTACCTTGGTAAACCCGTTGCCGATATCAATGCCGAAGATATGTACTTCAGTGGTGTTGGGCGCATTCAAGCGGAACTCAATGCCAGACTCAAACCCGAAGAAGTCAAAAAAGTCAGTTACTTATTTGCCCGTGGCGGCCGCTTTGAGAATATCAGCGCCGGGCGTGACGAGGCGGGCAACCCCAGCAAGGTTTGGCCAAAACCTTTAATGCTGTGGAACCCTGAGGTCGGCAGTCGGCGCAACAGCTTGAGCGGTGAATATATGAGTGGCTGTCCACGGCGTTATCACCCTGCGCTCGCCAACGGTACCCCCTTGGAGCAAGCATTCGATAAGTCACAGTGGCCGCTGCTGATCAGCAGTTATAAGTCGCATACCATGAGTTCGATGAGCATAGGTTCGGACCGTTTGCGCCAGGTGCACCCCAATAATCCGGTGCGCATCAATGAGCAAACTGCCGCACGTTTTGGCATCAAGAGCGGAGATACGGTCAAGATCAGCACGCCAAATGGCAGTGTGGTGGCCTTGGTGGAATGTGTGGCGGGCGTGCATCCCGACTGCATTGCCATCGAACACGGTTATGGCCATAAGGAGTTAGGCGCACGGGATATAGTCATCGATAATAAAAAGATTGCCGCCAATCCGCTGATCCGCGTCGGGGTCAATATGAACGACTTGAATCTGTTCGACCCAAGCCGCCATGGGCGCTATCCGCTGGTGGACTGGGCCAGCGGTGCATCGGCGCGGCAAGGACTTCCCGCCAAGATAGAGAAAATCGCTTAACCCCTAAGCCAAGGTAACAAGGAGGTTACCTTGGCTATCAATTTATCCTGCCCCGTTTTATAAAAAATGATCTACCCCAACTCTTTGGGAGTATTCTACTTGTTAATAAATGACTCAGAAATCAAGCAACGACTAAAATCCTAGCTATATTTAACACTATCCATGTGGTTCAGATTTTTGGGCATTATGTCGCATAGCCGTTTTTGAGTTTGCCAAACTCATTAGGAGTACTTCAGTGTTTAATTCTTCATTACGTAAAAGCCTTGAAATCAGTGAAACTAAACGCAAGGAAGCTGAAGCCACTATTGACTCAATAAAGGATTGTATTGCCACTATCGAATTCTCGCCAGAAGGCGTTGTCATTGATGCTAACCATATATTTTTGAATGAAATAGGTTATAGCCTGCATGAGATCGTCGGCAAACACCATAGATTATTCTGCTCCTCAGAATTAGCCAATTCACCTAGCTACCAGCAGTTTTGGACAAGCCTAAAATCTGGCCAACCTAAAGAAGGCAATTTTCAACGGTTCCGTAAAGATGGCGAAGAGGTCTGGTTAAGGGCAACTTATTTTCCGATCAAGATGGACGGCAAAGTCATCAAAATTATGAAAATTGCCTCTGACATCACCCAAGATAAACACAAACTCGATGATCAAATGGCCATTTTTACAGCGCTTAATCGTGCCCAAGCCATTATTGAATTTAAACCCGATGGCACCATTTTGCAGGCTAATGAAAAATTCTTAAAAACCATGGGATATCAAGCTGCGCAAATCGTAGGAAAACACCATCGAATATTATGTTTCGATGCCTTTTATCAACAGAATCCGCGCTTTTGGGATGAACTCAAACACGGTAGATATCAACAAGGACTCTTCGAGCGTAAAAATGCCTATGGGAATTCTATATGGCTAGAGGCCGTGTATAACCCTGTGGTGGATGAAAATGGCAAAGTGGTTAAAGTCATTAAATTTGCGAGTGATATCACTAAAAGAATTGAGCAAAGTCATGCTGTACGACAAGCGGCGGATATTGCACTTGAGACATCCCAACTCACAGTAGAGCAAGCTATTGAAGGTGTTAAATTACTGGATGCGACAGTTAATACTTCAAATGCTATCGCGGAACAAACGGTAAAAACCACTAAATCTATTACCCAACTCAATGAGCAATCCCAAAGTATTCAAGCGATTGTCGCTACCATAAGCTCCATTGCTGACCAGACGAACCTACTGGCACTTAATGCAGCAATAGAAGCGGCCCGTGCTGGCGAACAGGGACGAGGCTTTGCTGTGGTGGCCGATGAGGTACGTCAGCTTGCCGCAAGGACCAGTAAATCCACCAATGAAATTGCCGCCGTTGTTGAGAAAAATAGCCAGCTCACCGCCAGTGCCACCAGCATGATGAACGAGGTGGAGCGAATCGCTGAACAAGGTAAACAGCAGTTAGTAGAAGTGACAACTGTGATGAGCCATATTCGTACTGGCGCGGAAAATGTCGCCAATACCGTATCCCAACTGTCGATTGATGAGCAACATCGTTAGCATTAAAACGCCTTGGTTTGGGATACAGTCAATCATTATCCCAAACCACTGTTTATCCCCAATTATCTCGCCCTAGAGACCTGACCGATAAAGCGGGCCTTAGATCAAATTAAAACTCGGTTTTTCGCCCTTCGTAAGCGGCACACATCTGCTGCATTTGCGCCTCTTCGTAGGGGCGAAGGCCACTCATCACTAAGGTCTTAATTCCGGTACCGACTAAGATATCACCGCTGTGCAGTTCAAAGTGCAGCGTCACATCGCCACGCTTGCCATCAATCTTAAGCTCTTGTTCTACAAGCGATAGGTTTACTTCAACAAAGTCGAGTGTCGTCAAGTCGAATGACATGCTTTCGTAGATCACTAAGGGACGCTCAGGATTGATCATCACTTGATGTTGTTTCATTAAGGGCATCAGAATGTCGATAAAATTGTGTCCCGAGAAGGCCACATAATTACGAATAAAAGATTCGGTTTGTGCATCACAACGGCTAGCATCACCTTGGCGAGTGACATGTAAATAGGTTTTATCGCGGTTATCGCAAATCGAAAAGCTATCGTTCACTTGTTCAGGAAATTGCAGCTCAACCCCATCACCGACCATGCCAGCAAAGGTAAACTTCATGCTTTGGCTTAGCCCATACTGGGTTAAGACTAAGGCAAATAACAAATCGCCAGGCACACAAAAACGTTTTGCGCCCACATCGTGGATAGGGTTAAAGTCTTGAGCGATTTTTTTAGCGAAGTCACTGGCTTGTTGTGCAGAAACAGAAATTGATTGATTTTGCTTTGAAAAATAAGGCGATAGAAACATATTCACTCGTTCTTTAATGGCTCAACATTGGGCTAACAACATAATGGTCACGAGTCTACCTCAGTTTTGGCATTTCACTCACCCGATGACTTGAGCAACCAGATACAAGCTAGAGTCATGGCACTCGGCTGCACCATGACCATATTTGTTAGGACTAGACTCGCTTAAATTCTCGCTTTAATTGAAAACTCTCATCGGTCACTAGCTGCTCTAATACTTCAACCCGTTCGCGAAGTTTATCAAGTTCAATATGTAACAACTGGTTATCTGCCTGAAGCTTATTATTGGCAGAACTACCGCGCTCGCGGATTTTCATAATCGCGACCGCATATCCTCCCACAATGGCAAAAATCGGGATAAGTAATGCAAGGGTTGCTGGGTTCATAATGCGTCCTTTTACAATCGATCTATTGGGTTCCAGTATGAGCAACATAACCTAAATGCACCAGTGACAAAAGTCATGACATCAGCCCAAACTTATTCCTTATCAAAGCTATCTACTACAATCGCTCCCATAGAAGCGGGCATGCTAATCACGATAATCCGTTTAAAGGAAGTCATGGTGTCGTCAATTAAGGGCAATTTATCGAGACACAAGAGCACTAAACTGACGACACAAGCACTTATCAAATAGGCAATAATAATCCGGAAAATAAATACCGGCAGGCGGTGACGAATATTCTGTTGGAACACACTCTGGTAAGTAAACGCTCCGAGAAACAGCAACGACAAACCAAATAACATCAGCAAATTCAGTAGTGGTAAGGTTTCTCCGAGTTGCCATGCCTCTTCAGAAAAACCGATGGGCACAGCGAGCGCAAAGGCACCTACACACACTTGAATCGCATCTTCGGTATTAAAACGATAGGTATCAAATTGAAAAGCCATAGCTTAATCTCCCTGTCTTGCCTATGGCTTGAATAAGCCTGTTATCGAGTTATCCCTGTTAACTTAGCTACAGGCGCTCTTCAAGGGATTTGAGTCTTTCTTTCGCTTGAGCGGCATAATCATTTGAAAAACGCTCAGCCAATACGAGACTTTGCTGGTACAGGATTTGTGCACGCTTGGGATCGGCATCGCCGCCCTCTCCTGCATCGAGTAAACTGGCCAATTGAAAATAAGCCTTACCAAGCACATCTTGTTGAATACCTTGCTTTTCACCTTGAGAGGCAACCTTATCAAGCCAATAACGAGCTCTTTGTGGGTTGCGCTGCGCTGGTTTCAATAAGATATCGGCATATTCTGCGGCAGCATACAAATCCCGCTCGGCGGCAATCTCCCAAAACTCTTGGCTTTGTTCAAAATCCTCTAGCCAATAATAGTAATCACTGGCAGCGCTAAGGGCCAAAGCGGGGTCAGCCTGTGCACTCAAATGATAATTGGCTAATGCCGCCGTTGCATCATGGTAGGGCGACCAAGGCAATACTTGGTAGAGAGCCATCATACTCATAGCCTCTGGCACACCTTGACTAACCAACTGTTTTAACTGCTCCCAAGCCTTAACTTCTGCGCTTTTTGCCTCGGCGGTATTTGACTTGCCTTGCAGTATGGTCTCAAAGGGCTTACGAATAAGTGCCATTTTGGCATCCATATCCCCAAGCCTAGCAGCACGTTGTAACCAATATTGGCTCTGATCAACCTCCCCCGCATAGGCGGCCTGTGATCGCATCCACTGAATAGCAATTAAGTCATCACCCTCGGCCGCCTCTCGGTAGAATTTACGCGCTTTTTCTTCATCCTTCGCCAGTGCATGACCTGCCCAATAGATGTGCGCTAGCAATCGCTTATCTTCGGCCTTGGTGCTTGCGCTTAAGGTATTGAGCATAGATTCAGGCTTACCATAGGCATAGAGATGCACATCTCCACGCGGATAACGATATTCGGTACCATCGGGGTAATGCACCGAAATATCGTCAGCTTGGCGCCACACATTCACTTGATAATCAGGCAAAACCTCTGGATTAAACTGCACCCGCAGCACAGCCTCTTTATCGAAACGCACCATTTGCGTTGCACTGCTCGACCATAAACTGCTGGTCGACTGCAAATTACTCTTAAGCTTTACCTCAAAGGGGCTATCTGTTTTGGGGCTATAGATAACCACTGGGTAATACACAGGATTAAGGGTAAGCGGTAACGCGGCAACCAGATTAGTATCTTCTTCACTGCCAGCATGTATCGGTTCGATAGTTAGCTCTTGGCTTAAATAAAATCCATCATGGGGCGAGGCTTTGGCCGGTGGCTCGCTCGATGTTAATAATGGTGACGTATGTAAATAGTTATCTTTTAATGACTTAACCCTTTGCCATATGGGATGACTTGGCATCAAGTTAAGGTCAAGGACTAAGTCCTCCAACTGCCAATCGCAATCTCCGCCCCCTTGCAAGGCTAACGTAAGGGTGAATGGTTTAGCGACAGCGCCACTTTCAAGCGATTGACGCAATACCGAGCTTTTATTCAGTGTGGCGCGATAGGGATTAGCAATATCACCATTCGGGAAACGGATTTCTTTACGGGTACAAACAGAGGAAGTGTAATAGCCCACAAGTTCTAGTTGGGTATGAGCAGGTAAACTCCCCATAAACTCAAAACGCTGTGCATTCTTGGGTGGTGTAGTTTGGTCAACAGGCAACTCTCGCTGCCACAGGCTATCCCAAAATCCCGCCCAAACGGGCGCTGAGAGAAACGAGCTTAAGCATAAGCTTAGCCAAACCAGTTTTGAAATAGAACTCATAATGCCAGCTCTCCATTGCTGATGAGATTTAGTCGCTCTTGAATAAATGTCTCTGCGTTGGTTTTCACCCCATGATCCCTTGCATTTGCTGCATGCCACATACGTAAACTTAGCGCAGTGCAGCTAATGTCTTCACGATATCACTAAAGCGTGGGCGACAAGATAACGCCGGCTGCATACAGTGTGCTTTTAACTGCCGCAGTTGAACTCGCAGCGCGTCGTCTTCATCGTTATCGGCAAAGGGTAATAAGTCATCAAGTAAACACCCTAGGGCGCGCACCTCAATAGCCTCCATGGCATCACGTTCCGATGTAGGCAATTTTGCTAAGTTTGAGGCGGCGCCAAAGTCACCGAACAACAGCGCCATTTGCTGATTAACCATCATATTATGGGCATAGACATCACCATGGCTCACTTGCTTCCCGTGCATATGCGCTAGGGTGTCAGCTAATTGCAAAGCGATTTCAGTTATGCCCTTCAGGCTAAATTCGGTCCCCGCTTTAAAGGTGTCTCGGGTACAAGTCGCTAGAGATGGCGGTAAACCTAAGTTACTAAATCCTTGAGGAATCAGTTCCATCACTAAACCAAGTTGATCCTGTTGACTGATATGCGCTAAGACTTTGATGAGATTTGGATGTGCGCCCGTAGTTAAACAACAATCCAGCTCATCGGCAGGATAGCCATCACTGGTCACCTCTCCCTTAAATAACTTAACCGCAATATGTTCGCACCCAGTAGCAGCCACCATAGCAGGATTTAACCAACGACCTTGGTAAATAATGCCAGAAGCCCCTTCACCGAGTTTTTCACCGAGCTCAATGTCCGCTAATGTCACATTTGGCATACTCGCCACATCGGCATGGGGATCAACCAAGGTATGGCTAAAGGGATTACCCGCAAACGCCAGCCAAGTGAGTTTGGGTAGCTTAAGCACCCAGCTTGGAAGCGCTTGCAGTTGATTAGCCGACAAACGAACTAATTCTAAGTTATGGCATTGGGCCATAGATGCGGGCAGCGAAGTTAAGCGATTACCTGCCAAGGCTAATTTTTGCAGACGATGCAACTGCCCCATGCGCTCGGGCAAGGCGGTGATTTGGTTATCCGTTAAAATCAACCAGCGGGTTTGTGGGGGCAACGATGCCTCTGGCACAACACGAATTTGGTTAGCCTTAAAGCCAATCATCTCCAATTTGGGGCACTGACCTAACACTTCTGGCAGCACTTCAAAGCGGTTATTGGAGGCAAACAAAATCTTTAGATGGGTTAAACGATATAAATCATCGGGCAGTGAACTTAACTGGTTATTGGATAAATCGAGGATCTCCAGCGTATCGGCTAAATCAAAGATTTCCTGCGGAAACTCAGTGAGGTTTTCAACCAACTGTAATCGAGTAACCCCTTGTAATTGTCCTGCTTTTAACTGCGTTAACGTCTGCACTCTCTAACCCACATCAATGAAAAATCGCTGCTATGTTAGCTTATTTAGTGGTAAATCTAAATGTGACCTAGGTGGTCAAATTATCAGCAAAGCTATCCAGAAACCGCAAAACAGATTAGCATGTGCAACATTATCTATACCCAAGCAACCTAAAGATATCAGTTTCAGAGCGCCTAGGGTGCTCTCATTCAAGGTGCATCAAGGACAAATGTCGACCACATTTTGAATTGCTGCAATACAGAAATGGCGTACACAAACACTCCGTTTCGGCAGTCTTAAACACAGAAGCCTGCATCGAGTTAGGCTGTTTGGGTATAACGCCAAGTTAGCAAAAATGACAGGATAATCATGCGGAAAACCTTTCGCCAACCGAGTGCATTAGCAGTGCTAATGATCGCCATGTTGACAGCCCAACTCAGTGGCTGTGCGACAACGTCGGCGCAAACCTCGCCCATGGAATTTGCCACCACAGCCCCAGAAGCTGAAGGTGATAGCGGAGATACCACACAATCTCATCATGATAAAAAAGAGGTTGTCGACGAGCGCTATGCCGATGTATGGGAGAAAATTCAACACGCCCGTACTATTGATGTGCATGACGATGCAGAAGTGCGCAAACAGCGTAACTTTTTCGATGACAAGCAAAAGTTTATGACTCAGGTGACCCAGCGTGCCGAGCCATTTTTATACTATATTGTGAGTCAACTCGAAGCCCGCAATATGCCACTAGAACTGGCACTATTACCAATTGTCGAAAGTGGTTATAACCCGCTGGCGCAAGCAAATGGCCCCGCCGGACTTTGGCAAATGATCCCCGCTACGGGCCGAAACTTTGGCCTAACGATCAACTCAGCCTACGATGGTCGCAAAGATGCATTGGCCTCGACCGATGCCGTACTCGACTATTTGCAGCACTTACACGACACCTTAGGTAACGACTGGATTAACGCCGTTGCGGGCTACAACAGTGGCGAATTAGTGATTAAAGCCGCTATCGATAGAAACAAAGCTAAAGGCAAACCTACGGATTTCTGGTCGCTGAATATTCCTGCTCGCCAAGTACAAACCGTGCCTAAGTGGCTGGCATTTATCCAAATTATCCGCGCCCCAAGCCATTACAATCTCAAAGTAATGCCGATTGCCAATCGCCCATTTTTGGAACGCTTACCCGCGCCCAATGGCGTTGAAATAAGCCAAATCGCCAATGCTGCGGGGCTCACTAAAGCGGAGTTCAAAACCTATAACCCTGGATACCGTCAAAACGTGATCCCCAGTAAAGGCAAATACCAAATTGCCCTGCCGATTGAAAACATTGGCCACTATCAAGAAAATCAGCACAAGCTCTATGCTCAAAAACGTTACGACAGCCAAACTTATATCGTGAAATCCGGTGATAGCTTAGGTTCGATCGCAGCTAGATTTGATTTATCAGTCAAAGAGTTAAAACAGGCAAATAATCTGACCTCTGATCGCCTAAAAGTCGGCCAAGAGCTCACGCTATTAACGCCAATGGCGGCTAATGATAATGAGCCAGAGCCCGCAAAAGCTAAGGCTAAAACAGACAAATCATCGACCAAAGCGAATGCGAGTAGCACTAAAGCCGCCACCTCAAAATCGACCGATAAACCAGCGGCTAAAGCCAAAACCTACAAAGTAAAATCAGGGGATTCACTGGATAAAATCGCGCGTAAAAACAAGGTGAAACTCGCCGATTTAATGAAGTGGAACCAGCTCAATGCCAAGAGCATTATTAAACCCGGCCAAGAGCTAAAACTGTCAGAATAGAGACTGTTAATACGAAAAAGCACTACCTAGGTAGTGCTTTTTTATTGTCCAATTTATTTACAGCTCAACCGCTGCGATTAAAGCTTAACTAGGTTATAGCCAAAGCTAGTTGAGGCATCCTTATTCAGCACCATAGTGACGTTGTCTTGATTATTAAAATCGATCATATCAGAGGCGTAAACCACCGTTTTTGAGCCATTTTCGACCGAGATGACCTTGATAGAATACTCACCTTTAGGCACCACTAATGATTGCGGTGCTGTCGGATTAACCGCACTGATCTTATAGGTTGCCGTATCAATAGTGTCGTTCGCCTTTAAAAAGTACAAAGTAAGGTTACTCTTATCGGCAAAACTCACGATATCGAACTTGAAGCTGTAGGGACTTGGCGTTTGAGTTTGTTTCATCTCCATCGCCTTCACTTGGCTGCCCTGCTCGTAAATAAAGATGGTTTTAATATCATCTTGATTAAGGGTGATCAGCACATTATCGAGCAATTTCGCTTGGCTAGTATGGTCAAATACGCTCACGCCAAAGTCATTAAACTCGGCGCCTTTATAGGCCGTTACGCCAAAGGGAGCCACATTGCTAAATAGCGCTTCTTGTTTACTACTCACCACTTTCACATCAACATTATGTGTGGCCAAGCCATTGAACACTCTAAAATCAACACTGCTTTCGAGGGCGACATGGTTACGCACATTGGTGGTAGAATCGACGCTGTCTAAACTGATTTTAGCCGCTGATGCGCCAAAGCTTTCCCTTAAAATCAACTTATAGGGCACCTTGGTTTTAAAGTTAATGCTCGCCGTGGTATAGCTGATATTGGTCGTACCCGCCGCGGTCAGATAAATTTTGTAGTCGCCCGTATCCAAAATTTGTGGCGTTGAAACCTCACCATAGGAAACGCTGCCAAGCATCACCGCATCAGCAAAGCCTTTATCCGCTTTGGCAATATACGCATCGTAAGCAGGTGCATTGGTTGCGGTATGGGCAATCAACAACTGCATTTTGCTCTTGTCTGCCTCGGCATTTTGTTTATCAAGCTCGGTGCGCGAGTAATTGATATTCAAAAGGGCTGGCGAGGCAAAATCCCCATGTAATACAAAGAAATGGTCGGTTGCCGTTTTTAAATCGATATTCTCTTTATAGAGTGAAATATCTTTATTTGCCGCATCCTTACCCATCACCTCGACAGCACTCACGCCGGGAGTTGATGTAAAGCGTGGCATCGCATCGGCGTAACTCACACTTTCATAGGTTTTATCGCCAATCTTCAGCGCGGTATCAGTGCTGCCAACTGTCGCGTTGTAAAATTGCACATAGGTATCGGTTTTGGAGGTATCCTCATCCTTGTTATTATCGGAGCCACCGCAAGCAGTAACCCCTAAACAGGCGAAGGTCATTACTGCGAATCCTTTGAGTTTATTGTTAAGCATTGTATCCCTCATTTGCAGACAAAATTTCAGTTCAGTCTACGCAGTTATACAATGACAACAATGGCAATTTCCACTCAAAACAAAAACAAATATTTTACAAACTCAAACACTTAACAAACATTTCAGCAACCAAGCCAATATTGATACAAATCACATTTTTCGAGCGCTGAATTGATACAAATACCTTTTGCGATACGTTTACTTACAACTCAAATAACTTCTTTTACGCTAAAAATTATTTGGCTTTAAGCACAGACGTTCGGACTTTAACCTACTTTGGCTCCATCCCAAGATACGCGACAACCTTGTTCGTCTTATACGATTGGGTTACTCTCGCATCGCCAATTAAGCCTTAGGGATGGATAGGGTTTGCAAGGGATTCTTAACTACTACAAACAGTGTTTTCAACACGATAGTGCTGAAATTAACCTTTGGTCTAGCCACAAACTTGCTGAGCAAGAAAAGCTATTGCTCCAAGGTGAAGACGAGTTAAGCAGTGGCTTTCTGCCTCGCTTGCCGGTGCTATTTGCTCCCGCCTCGGCATTAATGGCGCGTAGTGCCTTGTATCTACGAGAAAAAGTATTATTGCACTGTTGTCTGTTTTTCTGTGGCACTGTCGAGCTTAATGGCGAAAAACGTAAAGTCGTCACGCCATTGCTGTACCGCGAATGCCAATTGCAGGCCGATGGCGATAGCATTTACCTCGAATCTAATCACAGCTTCTCTGGCGGCGGGCTATTCACCATCAACGAAGCCCTGTTAGAAAAATTAGTCGTTGAGGGACACAGCTTAAGTCAAGAGCTACGCGATAATCCAACGGATGTCAGTGGCTGGATAGCTTGGCTGCGGGCAGGCCAAGCCGATGTTGATACCAGTCATTTATTGCATTTTCCCAAGCTGATCGATGAGGCTGAATTCACTGGCTTATGCCGTAAACGTGGGCAGTTTATGGTTAGTCGCAGCCAAATTATTCTTGCAGAGCGTTCGCAGGCCAGTCGCGGCATATTGCACGAACTCGACAATCTCATTACAGCACCCTCACTCTCTGCGCCGCTTCAAGCGCTATTTGAGCAAGCGCCAACTCGAGATTCAGTTAATCACAATGTCGACACCCAAGAAGCTTATCTTCCAGGGCTATTAAGCCGCGCGCAAATTCAAGCCTTAAAGGTGGCGGCCAATCAAACTTTGGGGCAGATATCGGGCCCACCGGGAACGGGTAAAAGTTACACCATAGCCACAGTGGCGGCCGAGCAGGTATTAAGGGGTAAATCGGTACTTATCGTCGCCCACACCGACGTTGCCGTTGATGTGATTGCCGACAAGTTGCAGCAGCAATTCCAGCTTGGGAGCAGTCTTATTCGAGCTGGCTCGCCGCAGTTTATTAAAGTCCTTAAAAACCAGATAGATGAAATGCTCCATGGCCAGCATCCAGCGACTGATGAAACCATCTCGGATAGATTGCTATTAAGTGCAAAACAGCAACTTAATACTGTGACTCGCGAGCAAACTAAAATGGAAGCCGGTTTTATACACCATTGCCGCCACGCCATACGTCGCGGCCAAAAACTGGCGACCTTACAACAAGGACAATCGCGCTGGCGCTTAGGATTTTACAACTGGGCTTACCGTGCAGGTATCAAAAGGTTTGCCCAGCAATGGGATGTGCTCGATAAATTAACGGCCCTCATCGCCCAAAAAGAAGACTTAAGCCTCAAATACTTACAATTAGCCACTCACTATCGATTACACCAATTGCTCAAACATAAGCGCAGTACGCTGGTGAGTTTTGCCAGTGCACTTCGCGCTCGGCAGTCCGCTAAGCAACTCGACGGTTTCGACAAAACGGATTTTGATGCCTTAAAGCAAACCTTTCCCATTTGGTTATCGAGCCTTGCCAGCTTGCATAAAGTGCTGCCCATGGAGCAGCAAATGTTTGATCTAGTCATTATTGATGAAGCCACTCAAGCCAATATTGCCGCCTGTTTACCGGCCTTACAGCGGGCAAAAGCGGCACTGGTGGTGGGCGACAGCAAACAACTGCGCCATTTCTCGTTTTTATCCCGCGCAAAACAAACCCAAATCCAGACCCAACTTGGACTTGCTGCGGATTGCCGCGGCCTAATGAGCTACCGTGATGCCAGTATGCTCGACTTAGTATCGCAATCCCTTGCGAGCCAATCCCAAGTGGTATTTTTAAATGAGCATTTTCGGAGTAAACCTGAGCTGATCCAATTTAGTAATCAGCAGTTTTATCAAGGTATGCTGAAGATTATGCAGCACAGACCCTGCACAAGTTCAGGGCACTTACACCGAGTCCAGGTGACTGGCAGCCGTGATAGTAAAGGAATTAACGCCATAGAAGCGGAGGCATTAATTGAAAAGTTAGCTCAACTGATTGATGAACAAGAGAATGCATTAGTGCCCGCCAGCATTGGTGTACTCTCTTGTTTTCGCAATCAGACGGAGTATTTATCCCAGCAGATCCTCGCACGCTTTAGCACGCAGCAAATAGAACGTCATCAATTACGGATTGCCACGCCCTTTGGTTTTCAAGGGGAAGAGCGCGATATTATGCTGCTGTCGTTTAGCATTACGGCCAACGACAGCCGCGCCGCCGTGTATTTAAATCGCGAAGATATGTTCAATGTCGCCATCACCCGCGCTAAACAAATGCAGTGGCTATTTTTATCGGTACAAGCGCATGAGCTCCCCAACAATAATTTACTGGCAACTTACTTAGCATCGGCGGGCCAATTTCAAGCGGCACATAATTATGTCGATGCCCTCGATAGCTTCGGCCAGTCGGTGGCACTCGCGATTGAAGAAAAAGGCATAACAGTCTGGCGCGCCTACCATATGGCAGGGCTAGAACTGGATATTCTGTGCCGCTATGGTAACCAATATTTAGCAATAGATTTAATCGGTTACCCAGGGCCATGGGCGGACTTTTTCGATATTGAACTGTATAAACTGTTACAGCGCGCAGGGATTAAACTTATCCCCGTCAGCTACGGATTATGGTGTCAGCAGCAAGAATTGTGCATCCAATATATTTGCCAGCAATTGGGTATAAACCAACCGAGTTAATGCTGCAAATAACAGCCTTAATCACACCCACGCGGCTGATAAATCGCTTTTATCTTGCTTCGCAGCCAAGTGATTTTGGGGTTGTGGCTGTTTCTCTTATGCCAAATCAAGGTAAAAGGAATGGCGAGTTTATTAAGATATTCGCCACTTATCGGGATTGGGCGAGTGACTAAGTCAGGGTGTAATTGGCGGGCATATTGCTCACAATATTGCGGCGCTATTGCCAGCATGCTGTGGTGAGGCTCTGCCGCGACAAACAGTGACTGCTCAAAACTGGCCAAGGTCAGCACAATATTGCGACTTAACCCAAGCTCAATAAGCACATCATCTAAGGCCCAGGTTTCGCTCTTTTCCCACAAGATATTGATATGCGGGTATTTTAAGAAAGTGTCTACATTCCACTCTTCCTGCAAGGCGGGATGATCGCGGCGTAAATACACCTGAGGAAGATCGGTAAATAAAACCTCAAAATCGATAAAATAAGGCAATAAATCAAGGGACTCCTTGGAGCGAGGATGACTTTCTCGGCCAGTAAAACCTATGTCAGCCTCACCGCGAATAATGGCCTCTAGTGAATCATAATCCCAATTTCGCACCTTCACTTTTGCATCAGGGTAGTGTTGGTAAATCGCCTGCGTTAATTGATTAAGCATAATGAGCGATAAAGGTGACTCAAGCATTAGCTCAAAACTGAGCCCTTTCGCCATATCATCCCCGCGCTTGCCCATAAGCTGTTTGCCCCTTTGCAACCAATCGGCTAAGTCTTGCTCCATGCTTTGGGCTAATGGCGTTAACTGCAATCCCTGGGGCGTTTTAATGAATAGTGGGTCGTCAAACCAATCGCGCAATTTCGCCAAGGATTTACTCACGGTCGATGGCGTCACATTGAGCTTTTTAGCGGCCTTAGACACGCTCCGCTCCTGCGATAGCAGCTGAAAAGTAAACAACAGATTGAGGTCAAGCCGACTCAGGGATTTGCTCATTAACTACCATTTCCGACATTTTAGGTACCGCTAACATTAGCGTGATACTTACCAGCGCACCAACGCTGAGGATAGCTAATAATATATTAATCGCGCTCACTTCGAGCAGACCCATCACCCAAATATACAAAGCAGAAGTACACACTTGGGCAATCCCCAGTAATGAGCTAGCTACCCCAGCCCGAGCCACAAATGGACTAAGCGCCTGACTCATGGTCACCCCAAATCCAATTGAAAAACCAGAACAAACAAAAGCAAACCCTAAGAGGTTAAATGAATGACTAACTCCGCCCAATTGAGTCAAGATAAACACTAAGGCGGCCGCAACGAATAACCCTTGGGAGAACAAAATTAATGATTTTTCTTTAAACTGGTTAAGCAAAAAGGGCGTCGAAAATGAGGCTAACATACTCACCAATGCCATCATTGCCATGGTATTGGAATATTGGCCACGGTCAAACCCCATCTGCCCCATAATCAGCATGGGAGACACATTCACATAGCTTAAAATCGTGGTCACACCTAAGGTCGTTATGACCACGCGACTGATAAAAAAGCCTTGTTTAAAGGATTCCTTTTGCACACCTGGCACTGCTTGCGTGTGAAATGCTGCTTTAGAATAAGTTTCACGTAATACCAATAGGCACAGGGCGAACACCAGTAATCCCATCGCCGCCATAGTGTAAAACAGGCTAGGCCATGGAAACTTAAGCATGATTAAGTGGCCAATCACAGGCGCGATCACAGGGATAATACAGGTCACGCCATTCACCATTGAGAGCACTTTGGCTCGGCGCTTATCGTCTAAGACATCACGCAAAATCGCGAACGCGACAACATAGCAACAACCCGCACCAATGCCTTGCGCAAAGCGCGCGATTAAAAACAGATCACTGGTCTGTGAGCCCGCCGCAAAGTAGGAGGCTAGCGCGAACAGTAAGGCGCCAAAAAGTGTAATGGGTTTACGCCCAATCCTATCGGCTAAACTGCCCGCAAACAGCATAGTCGTCGCCATGCCAGCAAGATACACAGAAAAAGCAATGTGCAGCTGCGCCTCACTCGCCCCGAGTTCATTAGCAATTTGCGGCAACCCGACTAAGTACATATCGATCCCCGTCGGGTACATTAGGACCAAGCCAAAACTACATAACAGATATCGAAACATCACATCACCACTCACATCACCACTCTACAAGAATATGGCGCTTAGCCTAATGCGGGTTTCGCTTAAGCGTGAGTGGCATTTTCGACAACTGTTTTTTCCAATTGCGACCGACAAATATTTCAATCACCAATAAAAACCAAACCTCTTGTGACACGAGTATCACAGGAGGTAGGTCTTCAGATAAATTGCGGTTTAATGGCTCACGGAGCCGTGACGGGTGCAGGTAAGGTTTCGATAGTTAACCGCCTATCATCCTTGAGGTATTTCTGCGCCAATTGGCTTAACTCGGCGGGCGAGATCTGCTGTACCAACGCCAAGCGTTGGTTAAAGGTCGCAAAACGCTCCGGTTGGCTTTGGGCGGTTGAGGCCAGATCTAACCAGAAATTATTACTTTGCGGCGCCATCTGCATCCACTCCAGTACTGGCTGGCGGGCGCGATTGAGCAAATCCTCACTGATCCCCGAAGGCATTTTAACCTGCTTAACTGCGGCGGCGTAATGCTTAGCCACCTCAGGCAACATGGTAGTGGTGGTCACACTAAATAGGCCGAGATAACCATATCCCGTTGGATTTAAATCATTATATGAGAATGCTGAAGGCGAATAACTTGCCCCCGCTTTCTCACGCACATTCTCGGTAAGTAAGATACTTAGTACCTGCTCAAGCAAACCTAACCCCACCAACTCACGGGGATTACTCATATCCGCAGTCGGCCACACCTGCGCCAGCGCCGCCATATCGACCTGACCATAATGCGTCAGGCTAATTTGTGCTGGCACGTTGGGAAACACAGGCACGATAGTCTGCCCCTTAGGGATCGGCTGACGGGAAATCGCCCCTAAAGTTTGTGCAACCTCAGCAATGGCTTGGTTTTCCTCAAAATCACCAACGATGGCCAGCTCAATCGCCCCTTGCTGCACCGCAGAATGGAAGCTGGGTGCGAGTTCCGCAAACTGACGCTTGAGGATTTCATCAGGGTTGCCGTAGCCATAACGTTTGTCGCCATTATGGGCAATTCGCGCAAATTGATTCGAAAACTCCAGTTGTGGATTGCTATGAATGCTCTGCTGCTCGGCAATCACTTGCTCACGGAATAACTGCTCGGCTTGCTTATCCATCCCCGGGTCGACTAAATAGGCCGTCAGTACCCCTAATTGAGTGCGAAGCTCTGCTGCATTGGTGCTGATCTCGCCACCAAAACTCTGCTCACGTAAACTCAAACTGACCGAGATATCTTGGCCTGCAAAAATCTCCTGCAAGCTGTCTAAATCGTGAAGTCCCAAACCGCCCTGCACAAAGGCGCTATTAAACAGGTAAGACAAACCATCTAGCTCGGGGAATGGCACCTCACCAAAGCCAATATTGAGACTCACCAACGTCAGCCCCTGATTAAAGGATGTAGGTTTTAAATTGAGACGCACACCGTTAGCAAACTCTAGCTTTCGTATGCCAGTTGTGGCATCGCGCTGATCGGCAACAATCTGTCCAGCCTCACCAAATTGACTATAGCCAAACTCGGCAATGCTCTTGGTTTCGGGCACTTTCACGACTTGCTTTTGGCTCGCGCTATAGGCGGCTAAGAGTTGCTTTTCAATATTTTCAATGGGTTTGTTATTGGTTAGATACAGATAAGGCGTCCCTTCCCAAGTCTGTTTAAACAACTGATGCAGTTTTTGCGGCGTAATACTCGGCATTAGTTTTTCAAACATCGCCAATTGCCACTCTGGCTCCACAGGCACGCGCCTGCCCGCTACCGCACTCACTAAGCTGTCGGCAATGTTCACACTGTGGATAGTGTTACTGCCTGCGGCACTGAGCTGATAGCCCTTGTGAATTCGTTTAAGTTGCTGATCGATTTCCTGTTGGCTAAAGCCAAATTCCAGCGCCTGACGTAGTCTTTGTTCCAACAACGTAAGCCCTTGCTGCCAGTTGTTTTCCTGCGTTCCCAGCGTCATTTGCGTGCCGTAGGCAATATTGTATTGCGGCCCAATTTGTAGACTCACGCCATACAAACCTTGGCTATGTAGCAACTGTGACTCTAAACGACGATACAAAATGCCGTGGGCAATATCTAATAACATCTCCTGCTCACGCAGTGCAATCGTATCTGGCTTAGGGATTTGCGGTTTTAACAGCCCGAGGGAAACCGAGGTTTGCAGGCTTGGATCAAAAAATGCCGCCGCCTCAATAGCGGTTTTAGCCTGTACCACGCCTATGGATTGTGCCTTCACCCCAGCAGCCTGTGGCGCAGCTTTCCAGTCGGTAAATTGCTGCTTGATCTTTTGCTCGATACGACCGACATCGATATCACCCACCACGATTAAGGTGGTGCGAGATGGCGTATAAAAACGCTGATAAAGGGACAATAACGTTTCACGATTTGCATTTTGAATGCTCGTCGCCTCACCTACGGGAAAGCGCTGCGACAGCAAGGTTTGCGGCATTAAAAAGGCTAACTGGTGGCGATAGTTTTCTAAATCGGCACTACTGCGTTCACGCAGTTCAGACAAGACCACCGCTTTTTCGCGCTCGATTAGCGCGGGGTCAAGCAACAGATTACTGGCGATTTCGCGCATTAAAAACAAAGCGGTATCGACTTTATCTTGGCTATTGCTCGGTAAATTAAACTGATAAACCGTTTGCTGAAATTCAGTCACCGCATTGGTATCAGCCCCAAAACTTAAACCTATGCGTTGTAAGGTAGGGATCATCTCCCCCGCCGCGAGTCCCGTAGATCCATTAAACGCCATATGCTCTAAAAAATGCACCAGACCCTGCTCGGCATCCGTTTCCATCACAGATCCCACATCCACCCGCATACGGACAATCACGGCTTGCTCAGGGGTTTTGTTGTTCACTAACAGGTAGTGCATCCCATTAGCAAGCGTGCTACTGTGCACTCGTTCGCTTAAAGGCAGGTTGGCCGACTCAGACCACAGAGGCGCTTCAACCGCACTTAATGGTAAAGCCATGCTGATAAGGAACAGCCATAGCCATAGGCGTTTAAACTGGATTTTCTTGAAATTGCTCATAAAAATTCATTTTCTCCCTGAAATTTGCTTGATACACCAGAGAAAATGCTTACCTCAATACTGATAAATTGACTTTTCACTATAACCACAAAAACGCTTTAAGTCACAAAATCAATACCTTACAGCGTACTTAAAATATCAAAAAACATGCATTAATAGAGAAAACGACATTAGAAATTGAAAGTATATGAGGGAAAACTCGTTGTTAACTTTATAAAAAGATATTCAGAACAGGCTTAATTAAAGCCTGTTCTATTCTAAATTAAGCTAGTCTGATTAACACAGTTAATGCATAGATAACCATAGCCCAATAAAAACCAAAAAGAACAATCCAAACCCAATTCAACCAAGTTAAACTTGAATTATCCTCGTAGTCTAAAGGTTCAAGCGCAAAGTTAATTGCTTTTTGAGCTTCATACAATGGATACAAAACGGCTAAAGGTATAACAATAGAAATTAAAATCAAAGATGTCGGTAAAGTCTCAATTTGATTGAGAACACTAGAGACTACGACAAGTAAAACGTAAACTGTCGCCAAAGCAGAATGATTCCAACGATAACTTCTATTATCTTCTTTAATATATTCATTAACATAAACAAACAAAGAGTGTGTAAAAAATACCGTAAAAATGCATCGAGCAATTGGCCATGCATCTAAATCATAATACTCTTTTAATGCCTGCCATTGCTTATAAAACCAGTATATTTGATATAGACCAAAGGTAGCAAAAAACATAATAACAAATTTAGCAAGTGAAACATGAAACAGTGGTACTCTATGAATATTGCTATCTACTGTTATTTGTTTTTCATCGCTCTTTAATGGATTATTTTCCTGACTTATTACATCTTCCATGGAAGAATTCCTTTCTTTTAGTAGTCGTCATAACGTTAATTTATTTTCAAAAGTTCAAGCCCTTTAGCGGACTCAAACAATCTACCCTAAACAGCAACAACTGTTAACAATTAAGCAAATAAAATTATTCAAAGAAAGATAAGCCACATATAAACAAAAAGCCCTGCAAAATATTGCAGGGCTTTTAAAAAACTATGTTTCCACTGTAAAAGTTGGAAAATTAAAACGGGATATCGTCGTCCCAACCGTCATCCAAATCTGGAGTAAAGTTTTGCTGTGGCTGTGGTGCAGGGCGCTGTGCAGGAGCCGCTGGCGCTTGATACGCAGGAGCTGCAGGCTTAGGCGCATAACCGCCCTGCTGTGGCTGAGCGTGAGGCTGAACATGGGGCTGCGCCTGTTGCTGACCATAGCTTTGCTGAGCTGGCTGCTGATTGTAGCCAGATTGAGGTTGTGGCGCTGGTGCTTGGTAAGCCGGAGCCGCTTGCGGTGCTGGCGCGTATTGATTTTGCGCAGGAGCTGCTTGTTGTGAGGCTGATTGGTAACCGCCGTTTTGTGGCATACCGCCCATTGGGGCACCTTGGCCTTGACCTTGGTTACGGCCGCCTAACATTTGCATGCTACCGCTTTGGTCGATAACCACTTCAGTGCTGTAACGATCTTGACCGCTTTGGTCTTTCCACTTACGCGTTTGCAATTTACCTTCGAGGTAAACCTGTGAACCTTTACGCAGGTACTCACCCGTAATTTCAGCCAACTTGCCAAACAGAACCACACGGTGCCATTCAGTACGTTCTTGCTGTTGACCTTGTTGGTCTTTCCACGATTCGCTGGTCGCAACGGTGATGTTTGCGACTGCGTTACCGTTTGGCATATAACGCACTTCTGGATCTTGTCCCAAATTGCCAACCAAAATTACTTTGTTAACACCACGACTGGCCATTGAAATCTCCTGCGATTCTTTAAATAATCTGTTAATTCAGTATGTTGTTTATAATTGTTGCCGCAAGGGAAAATCCGCATCCCTAAGTATTCGCGGCAATAACACATATTATTGAGCAGAGCCTAACACAGCTCGGGCTTCTCTTAAATCGAAATGCTCGTCAACTTTGAGATAAGCGACTTTCTCGTCTAGCACCACAATCGCTTCAACCACACCCATCAATTGTGACAGTTGCGCCGCCATATCACGGGCTTGGGTTTTGTCTTTAACGGCAGCCTCTAAGGTGTAACTCTTAAGCAGTACAGGATTTTCCATCCCTAAGGTGAGCAATAACCAAATGCCCATTAACACCAACGCGACAATAAACACGCCCACGGCACCGACTAATTGGTACGCACCGCCACCGAGCATACCGCCACAAAAGGCCCCGAAGAATTGGCTGGTCGAATAAACACCCATCGCCGAGCCTTTTTCACCCACTGGGCAGAATTTCGCAATCAAACTCGGCAGCGACGCCTCAAGGTAGTTAAAGCCAGTAAAAAACAGCAGCACGGCCACGCTCAATACCCAGAGGTTGCTGGCAAAAATCGCCATGGCCGCAAGGGCAAACATCATGATCACTAAAGCAATTTGGAACATCGCCTTAGTATTCTTGCGCTTCACCCCGATGATGATTAACGGCACCATCAAGAAGAATGCGCCCACAAACGCAGGGAAATACAGCATCCAATGTTTTTCTTTCACCAGACCCGCATCGACTAAGTCGAGTGGCAAGGCGACAAACACGGCGGTTAACACTAAGTGCAGAATAAAGATCCCCGCATCGAGCCTAAACAGCTGCGGATCAGTCAACATGCGCTTAAGCTTCGCGGGCGCCGCTAAGGTATCGCCCTTAGGTGCGTGGGAAATGGGATTGGGCACCAATAACTGCACAATCAACATGCCTAACACCGCAAGCCCAGCAGTTAAAAAGAATAACCCTGATAAGCCTAAATGCTGCGCCACAATCGGGCCAACCAGTAACGACAGTGCAAACGAGCCACCGATACACATACCAATAATCGCCATGACCTTGGTACGTTGCTCATCCCGTGTTAAGTCAGCCGCAAGCGCCAGCACAGCGGCGGCAATCGCGCCCATCCCTTGTACAGCACGGCCAAACACCACGCCATAGATAGTCTCAGCATTGGCGGCAATTAAACTGCCGATGGCAAACACCACTAAGCCTGCAAGAATGACAGGTTTACGGCCATATTTGTCTGATAAAATCCCCATAGGGATCTGTAAAATGGCCTGAGTTAAGCCATAAGCACCGATGGCAATGCCCACCCAGAGGGGTGAAAAACCTTCTAAATGCCGACCATAAAGTGCAAAGACGGGCATGATCATAAACAAGCCCATCATGCGTAAACCAAATACACTGGCTAAAGAAAACGCGACTCTTGTCTCGGTTCCTGAAAGTCCGTTGTTACCCATGATTTTGCCTTGGATTGAAGTCTTTTAGGGGGCGCATGTTAGCACACCACAAAGCATTTGCTCAAAAGGAAAAACCGTCCTAAGCACTCGTAGTTAACGGGTTGTCTAGCCCCATCGCGACGCCGTTTAAAAGGCACGGTTACGGCCTTAGGTCTTTATTTTAAAGGCTTATCTAAAAGTCGATTCGCTACAAATAGTTAACTTGATACTTACAGAGATAAGCTTAGGCTTGCCCTCATACTTGGATTAATCTTAGTTAATTCGCTAGGTTCATCACGATTATATCGACCACGGCCAAGCATTGGCTTATCGCCAACCCAGAATAGAGATCACAGAATCGACTAAACTCAGCCGCCGAACTGTGCGATACTTAGGCTCATTTTTTTAAGCATAAGACTTGAGCGATAGATGGATAAGATTGAAATACGCGGCGCACGGACCCACAATCTCAAAAATATCAACCTGACTATCCCAAGGGATAAGTTAATCGTTATCACAGGGTTATCGGGATCAGGCAAATCTTCCCTAGCATTTGATACTTTATATGCCGAAGGCCAACGACGTTACGTTGAGTCTCTTTCTGCCTATGCCCGCCAATTCTTAAGCTTGATGGAAAAGCCCGATGTCGACCATATCGAAGGCTTAAGCCCGGCGATTTCCATCGAACAAAAATCAACCTCCCATAACCCACGTTCGACTGTGGGTACAATCACCGAAATTTACGACTATCTACGTCTGCTGTTTGCCCGCGTGGGCGAACCGCGCTGCCCGACTCATGGCCAACCGCTGGCGGCGCAAACCGTGAGCCAGATGGTGGATAAAGTGCTCGAAATGCCCGAGGATAGCCGCTTAATGCTGCTGGCGCCCGTGGTCAACGGCCGTAAGGGTGAGCACGTTAAATTACTCGAGGGTTTATCCGCTCAAGGTTATATCCGCGCCCGTATCGACGGTGAAGTCTGCGATTTAACCGATCCGCCAACCCTCGACTTACACGTTAAGCACACCATCGAAGTGGTGGTCGATCGTTTTAAAGTCCGCAGCGATATCCAGCAGCGCCTCGCCGAATCCTTTGAAACTGCGCTCGAACTCTCGGGTGGGATTGCCGTGGTCGCCAGCATGGATGAAGGCGCCACTGAAGAATTAATCTTCTCGGCCAACTTTGCTTGCCCGCACTGTGGTTACTCGATGGCCGAGCTTGAGCCACGGATTTTCTCCTTTAATAACCCGGCGGGCGCTTGCCCAACCTGCGATGGTTTAGGGGTACAACAGTTTTTCGATCCTGACAGAGTGATCACCAACCCTGAGTTATCCCTGGCTGGCGGGGCGATTCGCGGCTGGGATAGACGTAACTTCTATTACTTCCAGATGCTAAGTTCGCTGGCCGACCACTATAAGTTCGATGTCGAAGTTCCCTTCGAACAGTTGTCGGATAAGGTGAGAAAAATCGTTCTCTACGGTTCAGGTAAAGACAGCATCGCCTTCAAATACATCAACGACCGTGGTGATGTGGTGGTGCGCAATCATCCCTTCGAAGGCATCTTAAATAATATGGACAGGCGTTACCGTGAGACCGAAAGTAACGCGGTGCGCGATGAGTTGGCCAAGTTTATCAACACCCAAGCTTGCCAAAGCTGTGGCGGCTCGCGTTTGCGTGAAGAGGCTCGCCACGTATTTATTGGCGATCTTAACTTGCCGAAACTGACCGTTTGGTCAATTGGTGAAGCCCTAGATTATTTTGACAAACTCGAGTTCAACGGCCAAAAAGCACAAATTGCTGAAAAAATCCTCAAGGAAGTGCGCGACCGTTTAGGTTTCCTCGTCAATGTTGGCCTTAACTATTTAAGCCTATCACGCTCGGCCGAGACCCTCTCGGGCGGTGAAGCGCAGCGTATTCGCTTAGCCAGTCAAATCGGTGCTGGGCTTGTCGGCGTAATGTATGTGCTCGATGAGCCTTCTATCGGCTTGCACCAGCGGGATAACGAGCGTCTGCTGCAAACCCTGATCCACCTGCGGGATTTAGGCAACACAGTGATTGTGGTAGAGCACGATGAAGACGCGATTCGTATGGCGGATCATATTATCGATATCGGCCCAGGCGCTGGCGTCCATGGTGGTGAAGTGATTTGCGACGGTCCGATTGAGAAAATTATCGCCTGCGACGAATCCGTCACTGGGCAGTACATTTCGGGTAAACGCAATATTCATATCAGTACCCCACGTACGCCGTTCGACCCGAAACAAGTGATTGAGCTCTACGGCGCCCGCGGCAATAACCTGCGTAATGTAGATTTAACCATCCCTGTGGGATTATTCACCTGTGTGACTGGAGTATCGGGCTCAGGTAAATCGACGCTGATTAACGATACCTTCTTTAGAATTGCCCACAAACAACTCAACGGCGCCACCGTCGATGAGCCCGCGCCTTACGATCGGATTGTCGGCATGGAGCAATGCGATAAAGTGGTCGATATCGACCAAAGCCCGATTGGCCGCACTCCGCGCTCAAACCCCGCCACTTATACTGGCATCTTTACCCCAATTAGGGAGATTTTTGCCGGAACGCAGGAATCCCGTACCCGTGGTTATCAGGTCGGGCGCTTCTCCTTTAACGTCAAAGGTGGTCGCTGCGAGGCCTGCCAAGGCGATGGCTTAATTAAAGTCGAAATGCACTTCCTCCCCGATGTGTATGTACCTTGCGATGCCTGTAAAGGTAAACGCTATAACCGCGAAACCTTAGAGGTGCGCTACAAGGGTAAGAACATCCACGAAGTGCTGCAAATGACGGTGGAGGATGCCCGCGAATTTTTCGATGCCGTGCCTGCGATTGCCCGCAAACTGCAAACCCTAATGGATGTGGGTTTGTCTTACGTGCGGTTAGGTCAGAGCGCGACGACGCTATCTGGCGGTGAGGCCCAAAGGGTAAAACTGGCCAAGGAACTCTCTAAACGCGATACCGGTAAGACCTTGTATATATTAGATGAACCAACCACAGGCCTGCACTTTGCCGATATCCAATTGCTGCTGGATGTACTGCATCGACTCAAATCCCACGGCAACACGATTGTGGTGATTGAGCATAATCTGGATGTGATTAAAACCGCAGACTGGATTATCGACTTAGGCCCTGAAGGCGGCGGTGGCGGCGGTACAATCCTCGCCACAGGCACACCAGAAGAAGTAGCCTTGCATCCTACCTCACACACGGCACGCTTCTTAAAGCCGCTGCTGGAGCGGGATGCACAACTAGCAACGCAGTCATAATCAAGTAAGGCTTCAACCTCAACGACGCCTTGGGAGAACACTCCCAAGGCGCACTCCATCGAGGAGGATATTTTGTTAGAACATCGCCCCAACTTAACCAGCTTAAGTCGCGTTAATGTCATGCTCATTACCTGTTTAGGACTAATGCTATTCGCACTTGCTATCGCGGCTATCGATCCGATTATCGGTCAACCCACACGCTTACAAGTTACTGTCTTAGATAGCACCGCAGAAAATAGCCTACTGGCATTACCCGATGGCCGAGTCACCACGCTTGCCCAAGGTGGACTCACCAAAAATACTCAGGTCACCCTGTGCTCGCGCACACATTTGGTCTCAGGCTTAGAGCACTTTAATTTAAGCCCGCACCAAGAGGCGGCGCTCTCCCCCGAGATCCAGGTATTAGATTAAATCCACATTAGGGCCCATGCACTCTAGCTAAATCCCTGTTAGGCTTAGGATTGATCGTTCCTATTGCCAACCTTAAGGATAATCATGGGCAATTTGGCACACGCACTCACTGCAATCATCCGCTCATGGTCTCCATGCACGGGCTTATTGCGCTTTTTTACCCTTAGCCTATGTATGGGACTCATGGCCTGCACTAGCCAACCTGCCGAATATACTTGCTCGCCAGAGGCGATTCGATTGAATTGGGCTGCCCCCGCAGATCTTAAGCAAACAGTAGCAACACTCAGCTCAGCAGAATTAATGGGGCGTAAAACCCAAACGGAAGGTGCTGCCAAGGCACGCGACTATTTAAACCGCCAGTTTCAACAACTAGGCCTTAAGCCTTGGGGAACAACCTTCGAGGTTCCCTTCGAATATTCCACCCTATTTAGCCAAGAGGTGGGAAGCAATCTGGTCGCCTTAGCGCCAGCGCGACAACCTACGGATAAATGGCGTATTGTAGTCGCCCACTATGATCATCTCGGCATAAAAGGCGGCAAGGTTTACCACGGTGCCGATGACAATGCCTCCGGCGTTGCCGCATTACTCGCCATCGCCAACCACTGGCAAGCGCAGCAACGCGCTGCACCCGACTCACTCCCCAACATTAACTTAATGTTTGTCGCGACCGATGCCGAAGAACCTGGACTGTTTGGCAGCACTGCCTTAGTGGAGCAACTCAAACAGCGAATGCCTGAAGCGCAATTTGAACTGATGCTCAATCTGGATATGATTGGCCACCCAAGTCGCCCTTACGCGATTTACCTTGAGGGCAGCCGCAACTTTTATCAATTTCCTCAATTTAGGCCAATGTTGAATGAATCTAACGGCCTGTGTATCAAACTCAGTCACCCTAAGCCTGTGGGGAGAAGTATCCAGAGCACTAATTGGCTAAGAGCATCGGATCATTATCCCTTTCATCAGGCTAAAATCCCTTGGCTATATTTTGGTGTGCCCACCCATCCGCAATATCATACGCCGGAGGATACCTACGAGACCTTGGACTATGTTTTTCTCGCCGCGGTAACAGAATCGGCTTTTGAATTAATTAAACTCGATGGCAACTTTTTGAAAAATTAGCCGAAGTGGCGCGTTTCTTGCTCAGTTTTTGTAAAAAAACCTTCCCAAACGGTGGATTTATCCTTATCCGGATTGGTAAAGCGGCTTATATGCTGCTATAATCCGTCGTTCGCGGGAAATCGACACGGGGTTGATTTTCTGTCTGTGAAACTTAAGCGCCAATCCGCGCGCATCCACAAGGCTACAACTCAATGTCATCCGATGAAAGAACTTTCCGTGAACTCGGCCTATCCGAGAATTTGTTGCGTGCTCTTGACGAGCTAGGTTATGAAAAACCAACGCCAATCCAATCAGCCAGTATTGATCCACTTATGGCTGGCAAAGATATTTTAGGTCAAGCGCAAACTGGTACAGGTAAAACTGGCGCCTTCGCGCTGCCGCTGCTGAATAAAGTCACCAGCCAAACCACACCACAAATTTTAGTATTAGCACCAACGCGTGAACTTGCAGTTCAAGTTGCTGAAGCGTTCAGTAGCTATGCCAAATTTATTAAGAATTTCCATGTACTGCCGATCTACGGTGGTCAAAGCATGCAACAACAGTTGAATGCCCTCAAACGTGGTCCACAAGTTATCGTGGGTACGCCTGGTCGTGTAATGGACCATATGCGTCGTGGCACATTAAAACTCGATTCATTAAAAGCACTCGTGCTCGATGAAGCCGACGAAATGCTAAAAATGGGCTTCATCGATGATATCGAATGGATCCTTGAGCACACGCCAAGCGAGCGCCAATTGGCACTATTCTCGGCCACAATGCCAGAGCAAATTAAACGTGTTGCTAACCAGCATTTACGTAGCCCTGTACATGTGCGTATCGAGTCTAGCCAAACGACAGTTGAATCAATCGAACAACGTTTCGTACAGGTATCACAGCACAATAAATTAGAAGCGTTAGTACGCGTATTAGAAGTTGAAAATACTGAAGGTATCATCATCTTCGTTCGTACTCGTAACTCATGCGTTGAATTAGCTGAAAAACTTGAAGCCCGTGGCTATGCATCATCACCTTTACATGGTGATATGAACCAACAAGCCCGTGAGCGGGCAGTTGAACAACTCAAAAACGGCAAGCTAGACATTCTGATCGCGACTGACGTTGCGGCCCGTGGTCTAGACGTTGAGCGTATTGGCCACGTAGTAAACTACGATATTCCATACGATACAGAAGCTTACGTTCACCGTATCGGTCGTACTGGCCGCGCTGGTCGTAATGGTATGGCAATTCTGTTCGTCACTAGCCGTGAAATGCGTATGCTGCGCACTATCGAGCGTGCGACTAACAGCCGTATTTCGCCAATGAAAGTACCAAGCCCAGAAACCGTTGCAGAACGTCGCCTGTCACGCTTGGGTGAGCAGCTCGCTCAAACCATGAACAACGATCTCGAATTTATGCGTGAAGCCGTTGCTCAGTTATGCCAGCAGCTTGAAGTGGATACCGATCTGCTCGCAGCAGCTCTACTACACCAAGTTCAGCAGGAACGTCCACTGCAATTGCCTGCGATTCAAGAACGTGTTCGTGATGAACGCAGTGAGCGTAGCGAACGTAGTTCAGACCGTGGTGCTGACCGTGGCGAACGTCGTAGCCGTGAATCTCGTCCAATGCCAGCAAGCTTAGGCAGTGCTGAAGCGTTAAAAGACAATCCAGACCTGAAAATGTGCCGTTATGTGATCGACGTAGGTCGTGAAAATGGCGTAGGTGTAGGCAATATCGTTGGCGCTATCGCAAACGAAGCCAATATCGACAGCCGTTATATCGGTGCAATCCAACTTTATGATTCAGTGACAACTGTTGACCTGCCAGACGGCATGCCAAAAGATGTACTACAACACCTGAAGAAAGTGCGTGTGTGTGGTAAGCCATTGAATATCCGTGAAGCTGGCGACCAAGTCTTTGTTGACTCTGGCCGTGGTGCCCGTAGCGACCGTCGTCCACGTAGCGACCGCCCAGCCGGTGATCGTAAGCCACGTGCAGCGTCGGGTGACAAGCCGTTTGCAGACCGCAAACCACGTTCAGACAAGCCAGCAGGCGAACGTAGACCACGTAAACCACGCGAAGAGTAATCCGCAAACCTAAACCCTTAGGTCAAGCGCATAAAAAAAGGAGCCTCGGCTCCTTTTTTGTTATCCAATATTTTCCAAATTAACTCATACTTGGCCCAAATTAACTTGCACTTAAGCCTGCATGTCTATTAGTGTCGGCGTAGACTTTAACAACGCATCTAGTGTATTTCGATGAAAAAAGCCTTTAACGCCGGACTGTTATCCGCCTTTGTCGCCCCCGGCAGCGGCCATTTTTACCTAAAACATAAACGCACTGCACTGGTATTTTTTAGCTTAGCGGTCGTGAGCCTTGTACTGCTACTCATGCAAATCTATCAAGTGGCGCAAGTGATCGCCTTAGATATTCAAAACGGCACCTTACCGCTTGATATCGGCATTATTTCTGCCGAAATCACCCAACAAACCCAGACCACAATTGCTAATGCCAATGAACTGCTCTATGGCTTTTTACTCTGCTGGTTAGTGGCATTACTCGACAGTATTCGGCTTGGGCTTAAACAAGATAAGCAAGATTCCCTAACCGCAAACACATCGAGTGAGAATTGACATAAAGTGATATAAAACCTTATCAATCTGGCATCGTGTGCACTTAGTCTTTTGGGATTGCCACTGCCCAAGCTTCAATAAAACTCTGATAATTGCCAATGAGTAAATCCGCCGCGAGTGCATAGTCGGGCACATCTTCAGGGCAGTAGAGGGCGCAGCGGCTACCGGCGTTTTGCGCAGTTTGCAGATCGAATAGGTAATCCCCCACATACAAGATATCCGCCGGACTCAACTGCCATTGCTCGCAAATCAAGTGGATCCCCTGTGGGTGAGGCTTTGGCTCGGCATCGTAACGGGTCAGTACTAAGGGGATATCAATACCGAGTTTTTCAATGGTGATTTTGGCTGCCTCGGGCATATTGCGGGTCAAAATCGCCAGCGGCAGTTGTCTTGCCTTTAAAAACGTAATCAACGCCTGCGCGCCTTCAATCCAGCTCGCTTGGCGCGAGCTGGCAAGCTCATAGTCATGGACAATTTCCAGCGCCTGCATCTTGGCCATAGTGGTCTCAAGGTTATGTATATGCTCGAGAATATCGGTACCCGATCCAATACCTAATGCCGCTCTTAAGCCTTTAAAGTCAGGGTTTGAATGGGCAAGCGTACCGTCGAGATCGAAGATAACCCCGCGGATCTGTTCTAATTCAATATCGGTCAGGCGTGTGATCACTAGGATACCTATTCAGCTGCCAGTTAAATGGGTTGTAAACGTCTCGCGCGGCGCTGGCGATACAGGGGCAGCAACTGCACCACCATCACTGACACAATAATCACACCTATGCCAAAGAGCGATAAAGCATCTAACTCATCGGCCTTAAACACGTCAGGCCACCAACCGATACTCACCACTAACGCCGTGGCACTAAAGCTAAATACTGGCGTTAACGCCAACATGGCGCTCACCTGTGCCGTCGGCCAATACTTCATTGATTGCCCAAAACAGCCGTAGGCAATCAAGGTATTGGCGGCGCAAAACAGCGCCACTTGCCAGTCAAAGCTATCCATTTGCGCAAATTGGCTAAAGTCGCTAAAGGGCGCCATCGCAAAAATACCTAAGGCATAGATAACTAAGAGTACGTTGGCGGGGGACAAACGGTTCAACAGTGACTTTTGCAGCAGCGCATAAGTGGTCCATGACAATGCAGAAAACTGCACTATCATCACCCCAAGCCAGATCTCATGGTTATCGGTGGCGGAAAAATCTAAAAAGGGATGGAAAAACATTAACATCCCTAAGGCTAAAGCGGCAAAACAACTGAGCTGCACCGCATTCAAGCGTTCTTTAAAAAATAACACGCCGCCAAAGGCGAGGAAAAATGGCGAGGTTTGAAAATTAAGTTGCGCCGCGCCCGGGGCTAAATAGTCGAGGGAATAGACGAATGACACATAGTTAAGCATTAAAAACAGTCCGGCGAGGATAAGCCTGAGCCAAACCTTGGCATCGAGCGCCGCAAACTGTTTCAAACTCCCAGCACTCCACTGCACCAAAATACTGACGATGAGCGCCACCAAAAACCGAAACCAAGTCAAGGTCACCGGATCGATAAAACTCCCCGATAGCTTAAGTGCTATAGGTAAAATCCCCCAAAACAACACGGCGACAGAAATAAACAATAACCCCAATTGAGCATGGTTATTTGCCAAGGATCCAGAGTGGCTTTGATTCACGGAAAAGTCCCAGTAGTACAGCAGAAAGGAACGCCATTCTGGCACCGCACCGCGCTAAGATCTAGCCTAAAAAGCGATTAACTTATCCGCCTGTTTGGATAATTAAGCTGACACTCAATCAATCTTGCTCGGCGATAAATGCTCAGCATTTGAAGATAAGTTTTATCAAGCCTTTGCCAACACAAAAAGGTATATTGAGCGCAATTTCTCTTTTGGCCCAGATTGGATTTATAGAGTCAATTGATATCTTATGTACACATTTATTGCGGCATAAGCCACTCTATATAAGTCTTTAAAAATAAGTCAGTTAGGATAAAAAATGTCACCAATAGACACGAAAGCACAGCTTGAGTCCATTAACGCAGCAGCACAAGAACTCGCGCAGCGCCGCGCTAAAGGTGAAGCGGGCGACCTGTTGCAAGAAGCGTTAAGGCCCAAGAATTTCCCCCACGCCTTTGCCATCCAACAAGCGATTGCGCAGCAATTTAGCGCCCAAGGCAACCCGATTGCGGGTTGGAAGTGCCTGCTCCCAACGGCAGAAAAAACCGTAGTGGCGCCCATCTATCAACACGATGTGTATATCGAAACCGCCGAGTGCCAGCTTTATCCTTCAAGCAAAGGGCTAGCCCGTATCGAACCTGAGCTCGCCTTTGAAATCGGCAACGATTTACCGCCACGTGCCACGCCCTATTCTGAGGCAGAAATCGACGCCGCCCTAGGTAAAACCCGCCTCGCCTTAGAACTTATCAAAAGTCGCTACCAAAACCCAAGCGAAGCCAATCACTTCGACGCCCTCGCCGATGGCTTAGTCAATCAAGGTCTATGGTTAGGGCCAGAACTACTTGCACCAGCCAAGATAGAAACAGGCCATTTCGCCCTGAGTGTTGAAATTGCTCATAACGAGCAGCAACAGAGCGAAACACTGCAAAAAGCCGCTGTTCATCCAAATGGTTTCCCTAAGGCTGGGCTTTATTGGTTAGTTAACTTTTTATCCGCCCAAGGGATTGGCTTAACCCGAGGACAATATGTGATTACTGGCTCCTATGCGGGGGTATTAGATTTGCCACTCAATCAAACCTGCCAATTCCACTACGGCGAGCTAGGCCAATTTGATTTGCAGTTTGTGACTAAATAAGTCACTGCCTAAAGGGTGCCAAACCCATAGGCAAAGTAAGAAGGTAGGCAAAGGCTTACCTTCTTAGCGTTCCCCTAGCGACCAACTGCCGAAAACAAACTTGTATCAAGAGTGAAACATTTGTACTATCCGAAGAAACTAAACATAAGGATATACAAGATGTTAGACGGAAAAATATTACCCTTAGCCAGTCTATTTGCTTTAGCCTTAAGTACTTCGTTACCTTTAAATGCCTCGGAAAACACATTTTCCCAAGCCTACAGTGACTACCAAGCCGCACTCAAACAAGGTGATAACGCCCAAATAGAAGCCAGTGCCAAAAGGGCCTTCGAACTAGGTGAAGCTCAATATGCCAAAGACAGTGTCGACTTAGCTAACCTCGCCATCAACTGGGCAGGAGCGATAGAGAAGCAAGTCGCCCCTTACCCGTTTGAAGAAAAGAATTTGCCAAAAACAGCTAAGGCGAATGAGTTATATCAACTCGCATTAAGCAATTATAAAAAGCATTACGGCGAGCATGCTGCCGAGCTTATCGACCCACTACTCGGCGCAGCGGAAACCTCACCTAAGCTGGCTGTGGCGAAAGGGCTTTTTGAAGATGCTATTGAAATTGCTGAAAAAAATGCAAATAAAAAGCTGTTGGCGGATGTAAAAATGGCAACCTTTGCTCGCCTCAGCAACACAGAATTGTACACTGCTAAGGTAAGAGACTATGCCTTCGAGGCCTATGAAACTTACAAAGAAATCCTGCCCGAAAATGCCCTCGACAGAGTCAAAGCCACCTATGTCGTCGGTGCCGTTGAATATGCCGAAAAGCATGATGACAAGGCGATTCCGTTGCTTTTAGAAGTGGTTAAGCAGTTTGACGCCCTTAACTTTAGCCATCCCTATGCCTTAAGTGCCCACGCTTATTTAGTCGAACTGTATGAGCGCCAAGGAAAGCGTAACGAGTCCACCGCCCACTGTATCGCCATCGGTAAAATGCGACCTTGGGCCGACACACAGGAACAGCAACCGCTATTTCGCACGGTGCCCAAATACCCTAAGTCCTACCTCATGCAACGTAAAAGTGGCTATGTGACCCTTAACTTCACAGTTGATGGTAAGCGTAACGCCAACCACACATTCCAATCCTAACTGATCAACTTTACCCTGTCTGCCATTATCAACTGCCAGGGTAATCATCATGCACCGTACCAAAGAACAATGGCTGGCCTTGTTTGCCGAGCAAGCCCAAAGTGGTCTCACCCAAACTGAATTTGCAAAACGTCAGGGCATCATTCCTACATATTTTAGTTATCGCAAGCGTCAGTTGTTGGCGTTTCAGGATGATGACGGTGGCTTTGTTGAGCTGACGCCACAGGGTTTGCAGCTGAATCAATCCATTTTGCTACGCAAGCGCGATATCGAATTGCAGTTTCCAGCCGGCACCGATGCACAGTGGTTAGCAGCCTTGCTAAGAGCGCTCTGACCATGAAAATGTTCCTCGATGTGCCTAAGGTCTATTTGCATAAACAGCCGGTCGACTTTCGTAAATCCATTAATGGCTTATCGTTGCTGGTCGAGCAAGAGATGCAGCTCTCGCCATTTAGCGGCGCACTGTTTGTGTTTTGTAATCAGCAGCGTACCCGGTTAAAAGTACTGTACTGGGATAGCACCGGGTTTTGCCTGTGGTACAAACGGCTTGAAAAAGACAAGTTCCGCTGGCCACGGCAGATGCCTGGCAAAATACTGTCTATTAGCGAGCAGCAATGGCATTGGCTGTTGCAAGGTGTCGATATCCAAAAAATCACCGCCCATCAGCCACTGCATTACCAGAGTGTGGGCTGATATGACGATCGGCTATAAATCCTTATGATCGCATCCAAAACAATCTAAATTTTACCAAGCACTTAGCTAAATTGGCCGTTACAATAGCGGCCATGAAAAAGACACCTCAATCCTTACCTGATGACGTTGCACTGCTCAAGAAAATGCTGCTTGAGCAGACGCAAAAGCTTGAGCGCAAACTGGCGCAAAAAGATAAACGCATCGCCAAATTAGAGCGGGTTAACCAGCAACTGTCGGACAAGTTGCAGCAGTTGCTGGAGCGTTACAACCTGAAGAAGTACCAGAAATTTAGCCCCAGCAGTGAAACCTATGAAGGTGAAGGCGAGGTGTTAAATGAGGCCGAACAGCTTATTGAAGACGAGTCAGTAGCGACAGAGCCAGATACTCAGACGACCGAGAGCGCTAAGAAAGCTGCTAAGCCACGCCGCCCACGGATTGCCCCTGAGCTGCCGCGCGTTGATGTTATCCATGACATTGACGATAAAACCTGTGCTTGCTGTGGCCATGCGCTACATCAAATGGGTGAAGAAGTCAGTGAGCAAATCGAGTTCGTACCGGCACAAATCCGGGTGCTCAGAAACGTGCGGCTGAAATACAGCTGCCGGCAGTGTGAAACCACGGACACCAAGGTCGACATTAAAATTGCCGATGTGCCACCGGCGGTTATCCCTAAGAGCATGACCACACCGAGTCTGCTTGCCCAAATCATCAGCAGCAAAATGCACTATGGCTTACCGCTTTATCGTCAGGAGCAGTTGTTTAATCAGGCCGGTATTGAGCTTAGCCGTCAAACGATGAGCCGCTGGCTGATAAGCTGTGCAGAGAAACTGAAACCGTTACTGGCGTTAATGAAAGCTGAGCTTCTGAAACAGCCCGTGCTGTGGGCAGATGAAACCACGGTTAATGTGCTGGATGTTGAGAAAAGCACCTGTTATATGTGGGTATATGGCTGTGGCTTAGAAAAAAGTACCGGCCCCAAGCTCGTGCTGTTTGATTATCAGGATAGTCGCAGCAGTAAACATCCCACCGACTTCCTGGCGGGGTTTAACGGTTATCTGCAGGTCGACGGTTATGCCGGATATGAGAAAACCCACGCAACCTTAGTCGGCTGCTGGGCGCATGCCAGACGCAAGTTCGTCGAAGCCCAAAAAGCGCAGGGCAAAGGCAAAACGGGTAAGGCCGATGTGGCCCTTAACCATATCCAGAAACTCTATGCGCTGGAGAGTAAATTAAAAACTGCGCCGCCTGATAAGAAATATGAAGCCAGGCAAACGCTAGCCAAGCCGTTGCTCGCGCAATTCAAAAGCTGGTTGGATAAATCAAGCGAGAGTGTCACGAAAGAAAGTTTACTGGGAGCGGCTATTACGTATAGCCTGAATCAGTGGCCCAAGCTTGTCCGCTATCTGGATGATGGCTGTCTGAATATCGACAACAATCGTGCGGAGCGCGCCATCAAACCGTTCGTGATTGGTCGCAAGGCGTGGTTGTTCGCTAATACCAAGACGGGAGCACAAGCCAGTGCGGCACTGTACAGCCTGGTCGAGACCTCAAAAATCAACGGACTGGAGCCGTATGATTACCTATGCCGCTTATTAACCGAGCTACCCAAAGCCAACACCCAAGAGAAACTACAGCAACTCCTGCCTTACTGATCACCAGCCACACCGCAAGGTGTGGTTGGCGTTACGCTTACAGTTGATGAGATGGGATTTGTGAAAAATCCTGAAGTGCTCGAATCCAAAGGCGGTGTACTATTTGAAAAATCCACACTGAAAATGATCGAAGAATGGCGCTATGCGCCTAAGTTTGAACATGGCAAGCCCGTGCCAGCACAAACGACTGTGCGTATAGACTATTTCACCGATAAGTCTTAATCGGTTACTTCACCTCATATCCCAGCCCATCGTCTAATCCCGATGGGCTGTTTTTATTTTCTGAAGTAACTGAAACAGCTAGCTCTCGCTTTATTCGGCTTAAACAAGTCTCACAAATACAAGCCGTTGCAGGCTGCGATAATAGTTGCGCTAACTTATCAGCACTCAGCCCTACTGTAGCGTCTGTTGATAAGCCTGCCGCCAAATCGCCAGATAGCAATTGAGTCAGATAAGGAAACCTCTGCTTAGCACACCAACAGTCACTGATCTCGACGCCAAGAGTCATTGCACACTGATTCGCCCCTTGGCATAAAGGGCACAGCTGCGCGTTATCGAACTGAACGTCTTGTAAGTGCTTAGGCACGGTAATCCTTATGGCATCGGAGTGATAAGGCAGAAATAATAATGGTTTTTTGCAACTCAAGCTGAGTTGATTTACACCAAGGTTAGACTTTAAAGCTTTTCAAACTACGTTTGAATGCTTTAGTTTACAAGTCGTGGGGCTTCCAGATTGGCTCTGTTTAGCACAATGCAATATTGATTGCGGCCTTACGGCCGAGGTGAATCAAAGTCGTGGGGTTTCACCCCACTAATGCTGGTTTGTTTAGCGTTTGAATTGGCAAGGTTATCGCTGTAAGTATGTGAGTCATTGCGGCCTTCGGCCGAGATAAGTCAAAGTCGTGGGTCTTCAACCCACCCCCGACCAAGAGGGGATCAACAGCAATTCCCTCTTGGATCTCCCTTGCCGCCCCAAGCGAAGTTACATGCATTAGTTAGTGGCTTCGTGCTTATTCGAAAATGGCTAACGCTTCCGATGGTACATCCTGTACCCCGAAAGCTAGCGAGGCATCCATGCCTCGCTCACGCGATTTTCTTCAACGCCCTTCAGCAACTTCGCAGGGGAAGGTGAACTTCTGTAGCTACTGTACGAACTATTAATCCCCCCAAAATCTGTGCCTGTCCCAACTTTTACTTGGCAGCAATTTAACGCCCCGCGCATGCGCGCGAACTTGTGAGCGTAGCAGGGGCCGCAGGCCCCGAATGACGCGGATTGTTAGGTGCTTAAGTTGCAACCTTAACATCTACTAAACCGATTGACTCAACCAAAACCACGTAATCGGCGCCAAAAATTAAATAAGATTCTAATGATGCATCTGCACGATATGAATCAAGATGAGCATAAAGACTGCGCCGGTAATTGGCTGAAGCCTTCCAAATTGGAGATGTTTTTGCCCCTTTTTCCAGCGACACAAAGTCAACGTCACTAGGCATACCCGGTAGCGGAGACAACTCGTAATTACTTTCTTCAACACAATAGAATGCAATCACTTGGTAGAAGAACATTTCTATTACCTGCGAGTGGAATGCTAGCTTTATAACAACACCACCGCTTGCATCTGTTTGTACATCCACTTCTGGGTACAAACCCAAATTTTCATCAGTTATAAAATACGGAGAAAACATCTGCGATCACCTAACGCCGCCAGCAGAGGCGCTGCTATGCAGCGTCCTGCAGACTGGCTTTGTTATGTGTTTCTTTTCGAAGACGGTTCTTCTTTTTGATGTTTCTAATTTTTTTCCTATCGAATGGTACATGAAACTTAGATTTGGCCTTTGGTATTTCTATTTTGTGGATGAATGTATAGATGTCTCTGTGGGTGTTTGATACCCCAATATGCGGACCCCGATCAGAAAACAAGTTTGCATTGTGCACATACTCGCGTAATGAATCATTTGGATCACTAACTAAACATTGATAGAAAATATACTTTATCTCATACACAGTAAGCTGCGATGCAAATAGATCTAGGTATATTTCTTTTTCTCTTTGTGACTCTAGTTGGGACTCTATTAGAGTAAATATGCTAGTTATTGTTTCTAAATACCTAGACTGGCGTGCCAGGGTGGTTTGAATCTCTACAAAGAGCGCGTAAGCCATTTCCGTTTTTTCATCTTCTGTAGTGTTTTTAAAACCTTGGAACCCGTAACTTGAATAGCTTTTTTTCAACCTTCCGAGAAGAAACCTTAGTGCGTCAATGCCTTTTAGTCTTTCGGCATCATCAGATAAGACAGAGAGCTCTGACAGATTTCTCTTATGGAACTCCAGAAGTCTGTAAAATGACTCATTGAAATTTTGGATTTTAAATATTTTCTTTTGTTCTGAGATTTCTAGCCTTGTTTCCTTAAGCTCCTCGCGTTGAAGTCTTAATTCCTCTCTCTGCAAAAGAATTGTGATAATCATCCCGGCAAATGCTAATCCGGAAAACATTGAGGTGACTATACCAAAGCTATCTCCAAACACCCCTGCCTGACCAATTGTCAGACTTGATATCGGCCATGTGATCCAGAGTAGGAATATCGCATAGCTTGCAACTACAAAAACCACACCACCCAAAATAAATTTTGATAGTTTTCCTACGCTCAATTTTGACTCCTTAGAACACATAACAGTGTATTACCTGCTCTTCTAATAAAACCCAACCCGAATATGGTTAGACATGGGAATAAACGAGTAAATAAGTTAATTATGACAATAAGTTAGCATCAGTTTCAGTGGGCTATCAACATTTTTCATCCAGAAAAATCGCGACCTTATTTACCGAGAAGCATTTTGGCGCGGTAAATAGTATTAGGCAAAGTGAAAGAGTAATAATTTCAGTTAATTGCATGAACATCCAAGCAAATATGAAAGATGGGACAGGCACAAATCTTTAGAACTAACAGCTAACACTAAGGCAACAGAAGTTCACCTTCCCCTGCGAAGTTGCCGCGGGGCATTGGAATAAATTGCGTGAGTCCGGACATGGATAATGGAATGGACCCATCCACTTTAAATCGGCCTCACAATGGGCCACGATGTAGTCGCTAAAACTCATCAGAAAGAGGACGGGTCCACCTATGAAGATTACTACAATCGGTTTAGATATCGCAAAGTCTGTTTTTCATGCTGTTGGCGTCGATAAAGCAGGCAAGTTAATTAAAAAGAAAATGCTTAGACGCAAAGACTTGCTTCCCTTTATCGCGAAAATTGAGCCTTGTCTGATTGTGATGGAAGCCTGTAGTGGCGCAAATTACTGGACCAGAGAATTTGAGCTGTTGGGCCACAGCGTCAAGTTAATTGCTCCTCAATTTGTCGTGCCTTTTCGGCAAGGTAACAAAAATGACTACAATGATGCTTTAGCCATCGCGGAGGCTGCGCAGCGACCCAACATGCGGTTTGTAAAACCCAAAAGCGTCGAGCAGCAAGATGTGCAACTGCTCCACCGAATGCGCGAACGATTAACTAAGCAATCAACAGCCTTAATCAACCAAGTGCGAGGTATGTTAGCTGAATACGGCATCGTGATAGCCAAAAGTAAATCGGCTTTTAAAGTACAGTTTCCTGAGATTTTGACTAACGAAACCAATGCGCTGACTACCAAAGGTCGAACAATTTTTTATCAGTTATATGAAGAGGTTACAGATATAGAAAGACGGCTTAAGGATTGTGATACCCAAGTACTCACTGAAACGAAAAACAATGTGATTTGCCAGCGTTTAGAGACTATCCCAGGTATTGGTCCCGTCACCGCTACGGCCTTTTATGCGGCTGCTGGAGAGGGTAAAGACTTCAGTAATGGTAGACACTTTTCAGCTTGGTGTGGCTTGGTTCCCAAGCAACACAGCAGCGGAGGTAAAGATAACCTCCTTGGGATAAGCAAGCGGGGAAATGCGTATTTACGTACCCTGTTTATTCACGGCGCCAGAGCGGTGTTGCAGCACAGTTGTCATAAACAGGATAAATTTAGCTGCTGGGCAATACAGTTAGCAGAGCGCCGAGGTTTTAATCGAGCCTGTGTGGCCGTCGCCAATAAACTCGCGAGAATGGCATGGGTTATCGCGGCGCGTGAGGAAGAGTATCGGCTTCCAGTATAGTACTGAATAGATTCAATAAACGTGAATAATTAACCAACCAGCAAGTTGCTAAGACACTTGATTTGATGATGAGACAGTCAGACTGATCTACTAAAAACCTTAGTCGGGCATAGGCTCATTACGAAGCCGCAGGGATGATAAGGACTGTAGAAGCAGATATCCATCAGGGCCAGAGGGATCCCTCAATAACAGGCCGGATATATGGGTGCAATGAACTCTTCTCAAAATCGTTATCGAATGTCTTGCAAACCGGATGGGTCCATATATGTCCGGCTAGCTTTCGTAGGTACAGGGACGTTGCCTTCGGAAGCGATAGCAATTTATCCATAAGACCAAGGCTAGTAACCAATGCATGTAACTTCGCTAGGGGCGTCTTGGAGAATCCAAGGAGGATAGGACGAGCAGTCCTCCTTGGTCGGGTGTGGGGTGAAGACCCACGACTTTGATTCACCTCGGCCGTTAGGCCGCTATGACTCACATATTCACTGAACACCAAAAGGCGATTTTATAAACCTCCCATCCAGTGACTCGCTTTATTTCATTACACGAGCACTGAATGAGAGCGACTCAACTACGACTTTTTCGGAAACACCGGATAAGAGCTGGTGCCAAGCACTTTGCCATCGACGTCGACACCGTAGTAGTCATTGTCATTATGGTATTTTTCCTGCGCTTGTTTCACATCGCCCTTATTGCGTGGGTCCTGTGGCCGTTCATGGGAGTTGATATAAGCGGCAACGTCCCAAGCTTGTTGGTTAGTCAACTGCATACTCTTACCGAAAGGCATGTTTTCATAAATGAAGAATGCGGCTGTATTGACCCTGTGCATCCCCGCGCCCCAGTTGTAACTCATTGGGCCCCATAATGGTGGCAGAGAGTAAACACCAGCAATTGCTTGGCCTTGACCATCGGCGCCATGGCACGCTTGGCAGTGGGCCGTATACACGGCTTTGCCACGCTCGGGTGAGAACGCAAGTTCAGGTTTTGGGATCTCAGGATAACCACGGCCCGGCAGATTTGCGCGTTGCTCAACTGTCATGGCTTTGGCTAGGGCGTCTGGCAGCGAGAAATCCTCACGTTTGGCGCCTTTAACCAATTCGGCATCGCTGATTTCTGGTACAGGGCCATCAAGGTTCGCCGCATCCATTAAACCACTCATCCCTAACCAGTAGGCATAGGCCGATAGCGCAACCAGTTCGGGGCTGCCCGCAGCGGGGGCTTTACCATTCATCGAATAGTTAAAGCAGCCTTGTATCCGCTCTTGAAAGGTATTTACTTTATCGTCTTTTTTACGATACGCGGGATAGGCAAAATAGGCGCCCCACACCGGTGACGCATTCGCCTTACGGCCCGCATCCATATGGCAGTTGGCGCAGTTAAGCTCGTTACCCACATACTTATCTCTTAACTGCTGGGTATTCACAAATAACTGATAACCCAAGCGTACTTTATCGCCGAAGGCACCTTCGGGAATCGCGCTTAAGGGTCTAGGCGTAAGATAGGTTTGATCTGGGTTTTTAGGGACTGAGGGCAATGGCGCCTGTTTATCAGGTAATTCTTGCGCCGCTTGCACTTGAGTTGTCAGCACGCCCATTGCGACCAATAGTAAGATGGCAGAAGATTTCATGGTCGGCTCCTTATTTCAAATTCGCAAAGTAGTTCGCTAAGGCATCCACCTCGGCGGCGGTCAGCTTGTTAGCCACATTGGCCATCATGCCGTCCACATCTCCCTTACGTGTGCCAGCTTGCCACGCCAACAGTTGCGTCTTGATATAGCTGGCCTGCTGACCCGCTAAACGCGGGAACAAACCGCCACCTAATCCAGAGGGGCCATGGCATGTGACACAGGCTGGTAAGCCGCGAGACCAATCACCTTGATAGGCTAAGCGCGCGGTATCATCGCTAAAGGTGATTTGTTCGCCCCTAAGCACAGGCTTAATCTCAGTCTTAGGAGATTTGGCGGAGAAATAACTCGCCACTTGCTCAATACCATCACCTTGCAGTGTCATCGCCATCGGCATCATGGTCGCGTTTTGGCGTACACCCGCCTGAAAATGTTGTAATTGGGTGGTGATATATTCTTTTGAGAGTCCGGCCAAGCGAGGGCCAAGTGGCTCAATGCCCTCACCTTCGACGCCGTGGCAAGTCACGCAGATTTGTCCCGCTGGCGGGATAGTTGCCGTGTTAGCGATGGCGACAGAGGTCAAGGCACAGCCGCTAATGAGCGCGATGCCTTTGGCTAATGTTTTAATTTTATTATTCATTTTCTATCCTTGAACAAACCTTGAATCACACGAAAACGCTTGAAAAACCGCGTTAACGGCTAAACCAAGGTCGCTAAAAAAGAGATAATTGAGTGGTGCGTTCTACGTTTAGCCCACACTAAACGCATCAAAACACCATACTCCTTGCACGGAAGCGGAACAAGCATTAAAAAAATCTAATATTAACCTTTTAGTAACCAAATCGGGTCGCTTCAAAGCTATTCAATAACTTATGCAGCAGATAACAGAGGAATAACGTCGCCACTATCGCCACAAAAATGCTGCTCACCCTATACAGGGCACTAAAAATTAAGTCGTTACCTGGAGTTAAATATTGGCCAAACAAAATCCCTAACGTCGTCATGGCGCCAAAACCGACACCCGATCCGCTCGCCTCCTTCACATGGGCCTGCGCAAACAACATTAAGCCAAGCCACAGCAGCGGTACAATCAGGATCAACAATCCTGACCAATCGTAGAGAAAGAGTTGCACCATCACCCCAAAAGACACCCCAAGCAAGGTGCCAATGGCACGTTTACGGGCATAATCCAACGCCCCGTTCCAATGCATGGGGAATAAAAGTAGCAAGGTGGTTGCCTGCGCCGACATCGAATCACGCAGATCGAAAATCTGAAACACTAAGAAAGAGAGCGTGGCAATGCTGGCACCGAGCAACGCCTCATGGCGCATACGGTGCGGCGCCTTAGGGCCGGGTTGATAGGCGGCGCGGGGTTCAACATCCGGCCAAAGTGCAGTCATTAAATAGGCGATAATGACTGATAGCCCTGTCGCCCAGAAGTTACTAAAAATCAGATCATTCAGATCTGTGCCCGGATAGCTGGCAAAGTGCAGCATAATGCTTAAACTCAGCACGCCATTGGCACCAAAGAGGAACAGGCTACCGCGGGACATCGCCGCAAAACGATACAAAAACAGCAGAAAGACAATAGGTGTCATTATGCCTGGGTGGCTACCGAAGAAGCCTCCGAGCAGGCCGACTTCAAGCCCCGCAATGGCAGATGATGCCAATAATTGCCTTACCGCATGGCCACTTATCACAGGGACTAAACCCAGTAATAACATTGGGGTTACAGTAAAAAACACCCCATTACTCCAACCAAATAGCTTACACAGGGTAAAACCAATGGTACCGCCAGTGGCAATGCGCAAGCACTGGCGTAAGTCATTGGCGGTTAATGGGCTGTGGCGTAACAACATGCAAATTGCCTTGATATTAATAGATATAATGAAGCAGACTGATAACCTTAATCTGCACCTTGGCTAGCAGGCTAAATAGCGTATTGTCGGGCAGCAATTGCACTGTGGCGCGCGCCCCTGCGGGTAGGTTATTCATTGCACTGTTGTCTGACACACTGTCATCTAAGACTAAATGCAGTCTTAAGCGCTGCGCATCACGCACCCAACGGTCTGACTCCTGCGGCGCGGCTAAACGACCATTGGCATCAAACTGCCCCGCACTCACCCCTGCATCGACACTGCTCACTTGGGCGTGATACAAACGACCAGGCTCACCGTCAAAGGCAATTAATGCGGGATAAGCAGCATTCACACCTCGTAAGGTTTTTTCGCGAAAATCGGCAATAATATCCAATTTATCAGAGACTAAGGCGAGTAGTGGTTGGCCCACAGCGGCAAAACTGCCCACTTCAAGTTGCAGGTTGGTCACCACCCCATCTTGGTCGGCACGGATTTGGGTGTAAGACAGATTCAGCTCAGCTTGCTCTAACGCATTCATCGCTTGGCGAACTCTAAGGTTATCTTCGCCATAGAGACCACGGCTCACTTTGAGTTTATCGAGGCGAGCATTAGCGGCTAACACATTCGCCTCGGCGGCCGCCGCATCACTATCGGCTTGATCACGCAACTGCTGCGAAACGCCATGGGTCGCATAAAGTGCATCTAAACGTTTGGCCTCGCGGCGTTTTTGTTGTGCAGTCGTCGCACTCGCATTCACTTCTGCTTTAGCGGCTAAGAGTGCAGCATCAAGTTCGGCATTATCCTGACGCACTTGTTCTAGGGCCAATTTGGCATGTGACACAGCCAACTCAAAGGGCGCTGGGTCGACTTGAAACAGTAAATCGCCTTTGGCGACCACTTGGTTATTTTTCACATTAATCGTTTGAATCTTGCCGCTGATCTGTGGAGTCACCTTAGTCACTACACGGGTTGCCATAGCCTGTGGGGTTAATGGCATTATAGTGTCGGCAAACATAAAATAGCCAAACACGGCCACAAAACCGAGCATGGCGATTTTGACAAGACGGGCAAATTGTTGATCCGGTGTCATCTTATTTCTCACTCAAGAATATCTGTGCTCTTAGCCAACTTGGCTAAGGCGTTTTCACTAATTAGGCTAATGATGCGTTCAAACTCGCCAAGCTCAGTGGCGCTAATGCCCGCTAATAATTCACCGCGCACATGGATAATCCGCGCTTCGACTTGCTTTAATACGTCTTTACCGGCAGGTGTTAGCGACACGATTCGGGCGCGCTTATCTTTAGTGCAGCAATGACGCTCGACTAAACCTTGATCCTCAAGTTGCCCTAAGGTACGCATCAAAGAAGCCAATTCAATTTCCAGCGCATCCGCTAACACCTTTTGGCTCACGTTGTCACCTAGACGCAATAACTTCCACAACGCGGTCCAACGAGGATGGGTTAACCCAAGTGGTGCTAATTCCACATCCGCCACGGTACGCCATAAGCGGTGCAGGCGACCTAAGTGTTCAGCAAGGGATAACTCCTTTAAGCGCTCGAGTTCTTTATACATGATGCTTACTCATTTACTTAGCCTGCTAAGCATTATACTTAGTTAGCAGGCTAAGTAAATATTTTCTGCTCAGAAAAGATCTGTGCACGCTGCCACGAAATCCGCAAAAAACCGAAAAACAACTGAAAAAGGTTCACCAGCTCGCAAATATAACAAGCAGTATCTCTATAATATTCAAAAAGATATTCAGACAGACATACGGATACTGGGAGGTTTACTGTGAAGAATTTAAACATTAGCACTCGGATAGTGTTAGGCATCAGCCTACTGCTATTTGCGGTGATGAGCTTTATCATGCCGCTAGTGCTATCGGAATTCAGTCGCCAAATAAGGGAGTCTGAGCAACGGGAATTACATAAGTTATACGAAACCGCGGTGGCAAATATCGTCTCATCGGGACAAAGAGCACAGGCGATGGCAACCTTAATCTCATTAACTCCTGAGATCCAAAGTAACTTTGCCGAGCGCGACCGTGAAGCACTACTTCAACGCACCCAACCGCTATTTACGCGCCTTAAACAAGATTTTGCCGTGCAGCAATTTCAGTTTCACACCCCTCCAGCGACCTCGTTTTTACGCCTGCATCGCCCTGAAAAATTTGGTGATGACCTCACCGCAATTCGTAAAACCATTGTCGAAACTAACACCCAAAAACATCCCCTCAGCGGCTTAGAATACGGGGTTGAAGGCTTAGGCATCCGCGGTCTCGTGCCGATGAATTACCAAGGGCAGCATACGGGCTCAGTGGAGTTTGGCATGTCATTTGGACAGCCCTTCTTCGACAATTTTAAAAATGCCTACCAAGCAGAGATAACTCTTTTGCTGCCTAAGGATGGCAACTTTGTCCCCTTTGGTGGCACCTTTACCACCGACACCAGCGCCTCCAGCGAACTCAACAAGGTAATGCAAGGTACTGAAGTGATTCGTACCATCGATTTAGACGGCAAGAGCTACGCCCTGTATCGTCATGGGATGAAAGACTACTCGGGCAAAACCTTTGGTGTGCTCGATATTGCACTGGACAGAAGCCATTCTGAGCAAGCGATGTCCGATATTCGCTTTAAACTCATCATGATAGGCTTTATCGCCTTCCTAATTGGCACCGCCATTGCCTGGTTTATCGCTAAGAGTATTACCCGCCCAATTGCCGAAACAACCAATGCGCTCAATGACATTGCCGAGGGTGAAGGCGATTTAACCCGCCGGATTGAAGTGAAGAGCAAAGATGAAATCGCCCAACTTGCACTCGCCTTTAACCGCTTTGCTGAGAAAATCCACGCGACTGTTGCTCAAGTCTCTGACTCTACTAGCTTACTGGCGACATCGGCCGAAGAAATGTCCGCCATTACCCATGAAACTCAGCAAATGGCAAAACGGCAACACCTCGAGACCGAACAAGTCGCCACCGCCATGAATGAAATGGCGGCAACAGTACAAGAAGTTGCCCACAATGCGACTGATGCCGCTGACGCAGCAACCCACGCCAGCGAGTCAACTGAACATGGTAAGTTGCTGGTTGAAAAGGTCATTTCGACTATAAGTCTGCTGGCGGATGAAATAGCCCATGCTGCCACGGCCATCAACGAACTCGAGCGTAATACCGCGCAGATTGACTCGGTATTAGTCGTTATCCGTAATATTGCCGATCAAACCAATTTGCTCGCCCTCAATGCCGCCATTGAGGCTGCCCGTGCGGGTGAACAAGGCCGTGGTTTTGCGGTGGTGGCGGATGAAGTGCGTACGCTCGCCAGCCGTACTCAAGCTTCAACCAGCGAAATTCAGCAGATGATTGAAGCCTTGCAACAGAGTGCCAAATCCACCGTCAGTACCATGAATACCAGTACCGCCACCACGCAAAACTGTGTTTCGTTGGTGCACGAGGCGGGGGAAGCGCTCGAAGCCATTACCCAAGCCGTATCCACCATTAGTCAAATGAACATTCAAATCGCTAGCGCTGCCAACGAGCAATGTGCTGTGTCGGCGGAAATCAATAAAAACGTCAATAATATTAATGATATTACGACCAATGCCACCGAGAGTGCCGAGCAAACGGCGCGGGCAGGAGACGAGTTAGCACAGTTGTCGATGCGCTTAACCACACTTCTCGCTCAGTTTAGGATTTAGGATTTAGGATTTAGGATTCAAGCAAAACAAAACGCCGCTAAATAGCGGCGTTTTTTTATGCTGTTAACGTTATACCGCCTTTGGGCGCACCCCTAAGGTATGGCAAATCGCATAGGTCAATTCCGCACGGTTTAAGGTGTAGAAGTGGAAATCCTTCACCCCTTCGCGGGACAACACTTTCACCATATCGATCGCCACGTTTGCGCCCACCAGCTGACGGGTTCCGGCATCATTTTCAAGGCCATCGAACTGCTTATGTAACCAGCTTGGTAAGCTCACATTGGTCATGCCCGCAAAACGCTTTAACTGGGTAAAATTAGTCACGGGCAGAATGCCGGGAACGATTTCGACATCAATCCCCGCCGCAACACAGCGGTCACGGAAACGCAGGTAAGATTCCACATCGAAGAAAAACTGAGTAATAGCGCGGCTCGCACCGGCATCGATTTTACGCTTAAGGTTAATCAAATCCGCCTGAGCGTTAGCCGCATCTGGGTGCACCTCTGGGTAAGCGGCGACCGAAATATCAAAGTCAGCTACTGAGCGCAGCAGACGCACTAGATCCACCGCAAAGCGAGTCGGTTTTGGGCTGCCCGCAGGCAAGTCACCACGCAGCGCCACAATATCGCGAATACCCGATTTCCAGTAATGCTTTGCCAGATCTAACAGCTCTTCATCACTCGCATCCACTAAGGTTAAGTGCGGCGCAGCAACTAGGTTGGTTTCTTGTTGAATACGTTCAATCACACCGTGGGTACGGTCACGCACGCCCGAGTTTGCCCCATAGGTCACAGACACAAATTTAGGATTCAGCGGCTCTAAACGACGAATAGAGTTCCACAGGATCTGTTCCATTTCGGGGGTTGATGGCGGGAAAAACTCAAAAGAAACATTAATATCGCCATTAAGTTCAGACAAACTTTGGTTTAGCGAATGTGAATGTTGTGCGTGATGAAAAGCCATGTGTATTTCCTCAACCGCCCGAGTGCGACACTTATCGCGACTGGTACGACTATTAATGCAGTAGTTTAATCCATATGGACGTTTGGACGTCTATATGTCCATATACTAGAGAAACTGGCTGTTAAGTCAAGCCCAAAAATCCCCATTTGTGGTAATTTCTGCCCCATAGATGAGTCTATTTATTCTAGACAATAAAAAAGGACTCGAATGAGTCCTTTAAGTTTATGAATATAGGCAAAATCAACTTGAAGATACGGGGTTTAGTCTCTTCAAGTGTCTTGGTTTATGACTACTCTTGCAGCAGATCGCGGCAGATCTGTGTTAGATCCGATTGTACCGCTGCCGCGGTCACTTCGCGGCCCGCACCAGGTCCACGGATAATCAAAGGATTACCTTGATAGAAAGCTGAGCGGATCACAAACACATTGTCACCGGGCGTGAGGTTGGCGTAGGGGTGGCTCGCATCAATCCACTGTAATCCCACCTCGGCTTTAAGGACTGCCCCGCTATTATCCAAGGAGGCGACATATCTCAGCACTTTGTTTTGTTCCGCCGCCGCGCCGTATTGTTGCAGCAATTCATCATCCAGCTCACCGATACGGGCAAGGAATTGCTCCAGTGGAATATCCGCTAAATGGGCAGGCACTAAGGAGCGCAGCTCAATATCCTCAAGCTCGATTTCCAGACCGATTTCACGGGCTAAAATCAGCAACTTGCGCTGCATATCGCGACCAGAAAGATCGTCGCGGGGATCGGGTTCGGTAATCCCTAAACCACGTGCTTCAATCACTAATTCCGAGAAGGGTTTGCTGGTATCGTATTTCTCAAACAACCAACACAGAGTGCCAGAGAAAATCCCACCCACGGCCTCAACGCTATCGCCGCTGTTACGCAGATCGTTTAAGGCGTGCTGAATAGGTAAACCCGCGCCGCAGCTGGCGTTATAGCGCCAGAATAGACGGCGATAACCGAGTTGTTCCTTCAATTCCCGATAAAAAGGCAGTGGGCCAGAGCCCGCGAGTTTGTTTGCGCTGACCATATGGATGCCGCGCTCGAAAAACTCTGGGTATTGCAGGGTTAAACTGGCGCTGGCGCTGATATCTAATGCAATCAGTTCGTCGCAGTTAAGTTGTTCTAATTGTTCAAATAGATGCTCGTACTGCCAAGGAGTCGCCTCAGCATCGAATTCCTGCTGCCAGCTTTCCAAATCCACACCAGTGGACTTAATCAAAGCTTTACTGGAAGTAACCAGACCGACTAACTCGACTTGCGCTTCAAGCTCTTGATTTAACGATGGAGAAACTGATTTAAACAGCTTCACCCACGCCTCACCAATATTGCCCACACCCAGCAGCAATACGCCAATGCGTTTACGCGGGCCAGCACAGCGGCGATGCACTTTTTGCGTCAGCAGATTAACCTGCGACTGTGGCACTAAGGTCACCAAACTTAAGTCACCACTGAACAAGGGCTTAGCATCGCGGCTCAGTAAACGGGCAAAGCTGCGGCGATAATGCTCGGCATCAGCACTCACCAACGCAACTAAACCGAGTTCGGTATTAATTTGCAGCTCTTTAATGCCGAGGGCTTCGGCCTGCGCATCCAATAATTTTTGTACTTGTTTTTGGTTTTCAGCGGTATAGGCAAGCTCAAGCCGTTGATGCGCCGATACCCAATGTGCCAGTGGCGTTAATCCCGCCTCCACCAATTGCTCGAGCAGACTGGCGACATCACCCGCAATCTTAAAGCCAAATAACACCACGGCATTGAGGTTGGTCACCACGGGCGCACTCGCTGAGGAACTGTGCGGCGCAATCAGGGTAAAGTCGGTATGGGAGGCATAGCTTGAACGCACAGCTAGGCTCACCTCAGTGTTAAACAGCGGCTGCAAAGTACGTGAATGCAACACGGGTGAGCCTAAACGCGCCAAGCGATCGGCTTCAGCGAGGGACATGCTCTTGAGTAATTTTGCATCGTTGATTTTGTTTGGATCGGCGTTAAAGACCCCTTCAACGTCGGTCCAAATGGTCACGCGCTCAATGTCGGCAAGGCTGGCAATTAAGCTGGCGCTAAAGTCAGAGCCATTGCGACCCAATAGCAAGGTATCACCGCGCTCGTTAGCACAAATAAAACCGGTGATCACTAAACGCTCGTTAGGGTGTGCGGCCAGTAAGGCTTGTACTTTAGCGCGGGATTCTTGCACACGGATTTGCGGCACGGCGGCCTCATCTGCCACTAAAATCGAGCAGGCATCCACATGAGTTGCGGCCACGCCCGATTCGCGCAGCAGCGCTGCCATCAGGCGCGCCGACCAACGCTCACCAAAACTCACCACATGGTTAATTTGGTAATCATTGCGTACATCTAAAGATAATAGACTGATTAACTGAGCTTTATCCGTGGTCAAACGTTCGCGTAAATCCCGCGCTTGCTCGTTAGATAATAATTGCTCAATCAAGCCTTGCTGATAGCTGATAAGGACTTGTAATTCTTCTTGCCATAATTGGTTGCTATCGCGCAGGGACAGTAATTTATATAAAAAGTTAGTGGTTTTACCCGCGGCAGACACCACCACCAGATCATCACTGTGGCCATGGGTTAACAGAATATGGGCGACTCGGCGGTAACAATCGGCATCGGCTAAGCTGGAACCACCAAATTTATGTAAGTGACAACGTGCCATCTATTATTCCTCTACTGACAAGCCGCTACGGCGGCCAATCCTGCTTGAATATCTGCAACTAAGTCGTCGGCATCTTCAATACCAACCGACAAACGTAATAGGGTGTCTTTAATGCCAGCTTGAAAACGCGCCTGCGGCTCCATCGCTCTGTGGGTCATGGTCGCGGGCACGGCTACGAGACTCTCGACGCCGCCTAAACTCTCAGCCACGCTGAATAAACTTAATACATCTAAAAAGGCGACCACTTCAGCCTCGCCGCCCTTAAGCTCAAAACTCAGCATAGCGCCAAAGCCTTTTTGTTGCTTGGCGGCAATGGCATGACCGGGATGATCTGCAAGACCTGGGTAATACACTTTACTCACGACTGGGCTGTTACTCAGTAACTCCACAATCCGCTCGGCATTGCGTTGGTGCTCACGAATGCGCACGGCTAAAGTACGCAGGCCGCGCAGGGTTTGATAACTGTCAAAGGCAGAACCGGTTAAGCCTAAGGTGTTCGACCACCAATGTAAGGTCTCACCGAGTTGAGGGTCTTTGGCGATCACCGCGCCGCCCACCACATCGCTATGGCCATTAATGTACTTAGTGGTGGAGTGGATAACGATATCGGCGCCGAGCAATAGCGGTTGCTGCAAAATCGGCGAGAGGAAAGTGTTGTCCACTATCACTAACGCGCCCACACCATGGCTTGCCTTGGCAATAGCTTCAATATCAACCACCCGCAGTAATGGGTTGGACGGGGTTTCAATCCACACCATTTTAGGTTGCTGGGCAATCGCTTGCGCAAGTGCTTGGCTGTCGGTTTGATCGACCACCAGCAGTTTAAATTGGCCTTTTTTCGCCAAATTAGTAAATAAACGGTAAGAGCCACCGTAGCAATCGTGGGGCACCACCAGTAAATCATCTGGGCCCAGTAAAGTGGTCACTAAGGTAATGGCTGCCATGCCAGTACAAGTCACGACACCGGTTGCGCCTTTTTCCAGCTTAGCTAAGGCATCGCCTAAGATGCTGCGGGTAGGATTGCCGGAACGGCTGTAATCAAATTCGCGAGGATTTTTATGACCATCGAAGGCGTAATTAGTCGACAAATAAATCGGTGGCACAACTGCGCCATATTGAGTATCGCTTTCGATACCCTGACGCACTGCCAGTGTGGCTAATTGACGCTCTGCCATGGGTGGACTCCTAAATTCGGTAGACTGATAGAGATGTCTGGACGTCTAAATGTACCTAAGCCCAGTGGTATCGTCAATAGGCGTTAAGACGTTTAGACGTCTAAACATAAAGAAATCTGTTTGCAATCGCTAAGAAATAGTAGCAATAATTTGACTGTAATCTGTAAGGGTTTAAAATCTGCCCCGAATTTAGCGTTATAACAGGTGAGTCAATGACTGAATGGAATGGGGAATACATCAGCCCCTATGCTGAACATGGCAAGAAGAATGAACAAGTAAAGAAAATTACTGTGTCTATTCCGCTCAAAGTGCTAAAAGTCCTCACGGATGAACGTACGCGTCGTCAGGTCAACAACCTGCGCCACGCAACGAATAGCGAACTGTTGTGCGAAGCATTTTTGCATGCCTACACCGGCCAGCCTCTGCCTGATGATGCCGATCTGTCGAAAGAGTGCCCAGACAGCATCCCCGCTGAAGCGAAGCGGTTGATGGACGAAATGGGGATCGAGTGGGAAGACATGGAATAACGCTTAAGCGTCCATAATCCTGCCGTAACTAATTATTAGGGATCGTTAATACTCATCCGGCGTGGTGGGTTAAAGTAACGATCCCTATTTTGTTTTGATGGAATCCTATGTTCTCCTTGATCGATCCACAAACGCTTGCTATTGCGTCTGTGATTGTGTTTTTAGGTGCCCTCACCCAGAGTCTGATTGGGTTTGGCTTAGCCGTGGTCGCCAGTCCGTTGCTGTATATCGTCGATCCCCAATTAGTGCCCGCCCCCGTGATTGTGATGGGATTTTCCATCGCGCTACTCACCCTATTGCGTGAACGCGGCCATTTAGAATTCAATGGCTTGCAATACGCGCTCATCGGTCGGGTGCCCGGTGGCTTTATCGGTGCCAGCCTATTACTGTTTGCGCCGCAGCCGATTCTTGGTTTAGCAATTGCCGCGATTGTGACGGTTGCCGTGGTGCTCAGTTTGTATAAATTCAGCCTGCCGGTGAACAAAGCGACTCTGTTTGGCGCGGGAGTCGTCTCGGGGATCTTTGGCAATATCGCCGCCATTGGTGGTCCGCCGATGGCGATTTTATTGGCGGGTAAGGATGCTTCGCAGTTTCGCGCGGCGTTATCGGCCTTCTTTATCTTTAGTTCGACCATTGCCTTGGCGATTCTTGGTGTGACGGGCCTACTCGAAATCAAGCACTTTTGGCTGTCGCTAATGCTATTGCCCTCGGTCTTTTTAGGCTATCTCGTGGCGGGCAAACTGGTGGGAAATGTGGATAAACATAAGACCAAGATGGCGACCTTAGCGCTCTGTGCTATCAGCGCCTTAGTGCTCACGGTCAAATCAGTGATTGAGTTATTACCGCAATAACCTCATGCCAATTGCAGCCAATCGCAGCCATAAAAAAAGCACCGTTTAACGGTAATGCCGTTCACTTAAGAGTGAACGGCATTTTTCTTTGGTCTAACCGGAAACTTGTTTTTGCTCATTTTAAGGACTCGTGGATATGCCCTTTCCCGTTTACCATCCAGCTTAAATTGCCGTGCATTTCGTTCTATATCCAATACGTCTCTCGGGACATTCCCCGGTGTTTGTGATGACAGTTGTGTCAACTTGAAGATGATATAACTCGCCGCATCCCGAAAACTCAGTTGATTGGGATGGACCGATGGCAAGCTTTTAGCCATCAGCAACATCTTATATCTAATGAGATTGTAGGCCAGTAGCACGCCCCATAACTCTTGAGTCACCAGCTCCGGTAGTTGACTGCGGAGCGTAAAACGGCTCTCCAGTAGATGTTGTTTCATCTCTCTATAGCCCAGTTCGATTTCCCATCGATGGGCATATAAGTCGACGATGTCTTCGCTGGGGTAACGCATCGGGTCTGTCAACGAGGTCAAAATGGCGACTGACTTACCTTTCACTGTCTTAGTGAGTAAACGCGCTTCAAGGGTATCTGGGAGCTGCGGCCATTTCTTTCTGGCTTGAGGTGTCGTGGTGAGTTTCACCCACTGGTCATGTTTCCCCAGCGTTCGCACTACTTCATATTGAGTGCCTTTCTTCAGTGGCAACAACCAGTGGCTATCAGGTTGCGCTTGCTGCCAAGCGTGCAGCAGGCCGAGCGAGTAAAATCCTCGGTCAAATAGGGTTAGGCTGTGATTGGGAATGCTAGGAATGAGCTGGGACGCTAAGTTCATTTCATTTTCGGCAACCGAATCAAAGGCGCTGTTGACCAATAAATGGCTGCTTAACTCCATCAAGCAAACCATGCGAATTTGCGGATAAGCCGCTTCGCCTAAAGCGTTGGCGGTTCGTCCAAAGGCGGCTTGATTTTGAACACTATCGGGTGTCCGCCACACGACACCGTCAACACCATACAAGTTAAGACCGCACCAATGAGGATGTTCAGCTCTCGCGTGCCAGGTATTGGCGCTGCGGCTAAATACTTCTCTAATAACCTCACTGCCCAATCGTTTACGCGCCTGAGTCACGGCGCTGCGTGCAACATAATCAATCTCTTGCGGCAAAACAATGTCGAGTTTGTTGATGAGTGACCGAACAGACTCCCCTCGGAACAAAGCCATTCCGATAACGGCCCAAATCATCGCGTCCATCGGCAATTTACGCCGTCTTAACGTCGCAACGCCCTGGGAGTCTAGGCAAGATTGAATTAACTCAGGTTCTAACACATCAGCTAAGCAGGTGAATTCGGTTAGGCGGGTAATATGGGTACGGGCGAGTGCTTCTGAGAGTTGCATAAAAAATCCGATGACATGAGGTCATCGGATTTTGATCTTTTCAGCGAGATCGTCAAGCGATCTGTCTTAACTGATCGGCATTACCGTTTAACGGTGCTTTTTGTTGCTGTGGATACGAGCTGTCATCCATTCGAGCATCACTTAATCGCATTTAAGTGATACTTATTGCGCTAGCATCAATACGTTAGCTTAAGTAACTTTGGCCTGCATACACAATAAAGTGTCTCAGGGCGAGCACGCCGGTTAAGCTGGCACAGGCCACCATAATCATTGCGCCCTTAGTGTGGCGAGTCGCTGCGGGAAGCAGCATAAATAGCAATGGCACACCAAAGCCAATCCCCACGACACCAATCCAGAATACGCTTGCCCACACGCCAGAGGTGAGTGATGCCAGCGCCGCAGCCGCCGCTCCGCCCTTAAAGTACAAGGCGCAGAACAACATAAACAGGAACATGATTTCGATTGCCATCACAGGCAATTCTAAGCCATGCATTTTAGCTAAGGTCTTGTCGTGGCTATCGGTTTTGAACATCACCAGCGCCAGCACCGCATTGGCCGCCGCACCCGCTGATAAACCAGATACCAAGAACAGTGCAGGCAATACAGCAGTGTTTAGCATCGGATAGGCATTCATCGCCGAGATTAAGAAGCCTGTGTAAGCGCCCACACCAATGGCGAGGACAAACAATAGCACTTCAATCAGCTTTCTAAAGGGCATCAGCAGCTTAGCGATAGGCGCGAGGAAACCTAAGCCCCACTTTGGCAAATCGTCACGCAGTACTAAAATCGCGTAGGCAAATGCCAAGGGTGAGTAAGCCAGCAGCGCTAATACCCCAATCGCCATAACGGACTGGAAGTTGTAGTTAATTAAGATCAACCAGAAGTGGAAAGGCTTAGTTAAATCAAACACTAAACAAGCCAAGCCTAAGCTGATTGCCACAGGGCCAATAATCGCCGCGGCCTTGAGGATATTGCTCTCAACTTGTGTTTGTTCTTGATTAAACCAACGCAAACCGATACCAATCAGCAAACTTCCGGCGGATAAACCCGCCATAAACAGATACACGGCGATGACCCAGTGCCAAGTGACGGGATCATATTGCGCCATATCGCCCCAAGTATTGTTCATAATCAAATCCCCCCTCTTTTGGTAGGAACGCGATATACCCTAGGTTTAGTGCCTAAATGGGTCTTATCTTGGTAAGTGATCTTAGTGTTGAGCAATGTGGCCACTTCACTTTGTGGATCGTTAGCATCGCCAAACACCAAGGCATCAGTCGGGCACACAGTCACACAGGCAGGCTCTTCACCCCGGGCCAAACGCGTGTCCTTACAGAAGTTACACTTGTCAGCCACTTTGGTTTCGGGATTCATAAAACGCACTTTGTAGGGACACGCCGCCACGCAGTACATACAACCCACACACTTGTCGCCGTGGATGGAGACAATGCCATCTTCGCCCACATAGGCCGCGCCCGTTGGACACACCTTCACACAGGGCGCATCTTCACACTGCTGGCAAGACACTCTGTGGTACTTAAAATGCAGATTGGGCATTTCGCCATAGGGCCCTTCGACTCTCACCTGCAAACGGGTCACCCCTTCTGGAACGCCGTTTTCACTGCGGCAAGCCACGTTACAGGCTTGGCAGCCGATGCACTTGTTCTCATCGTGCACCATCACATATCTTTTCGTCATTTGAGCCTCCAATTAGCGTTTTGCCAGCGTGACGCCAGTGGTATGTACCGTCATGCCACACACAGGTGCGGTAACGTGGGGCAGTAAGTTTCCGCAGTGGATACCTTTGCCTGTCGCTCTAACCAACTCTTTGTTTTTAGAGCCAAAGCCCATATAAGCAAACACGGTATCGGGGCGAATGCCCGGGGTGACTAACGCATGGCCTTCTTCTGTACCTACACTGCTGGTTAAGCGGATAGGGTCACCATTGCTGATGCCTAATTTACTCGCAGTATCTGGATGAACCCATACAGCGTTATCCGACATCAAATTCGCCAGCATGGGCACATTGTGGGTCGCGCCATTGGTATGCACCGCCACCTTACCTTGGATAAAGTAGAGTTCATTTGGCTTTTTAAGCTGCACTTCGCGGAACTTAATGACGCCGCGTCCTGGCGCCATGGCTTCAACCTTGGCGGAGGTCAATTCAATCTTGCCGCTTGGGGTTTTAAAGCTGAGTAAACTGCCGTAGGTGCCGTCTTCATCCGCAGGTTTGGCATTGGCATAGGCCTTGGTAAATTCGGCCACCATTTTAGGTTCACGCAACATAATCGGCTTACCGAAGCTGACAAAACCTTCGTCTTTGATCCGGCGCAGCAGCTCTGTGTCGCGGTTTACCTGCAACAGTTGCAGGGTCTCCATGTTTTCCCATGGATAGAATTCACTTAGCCCCAGTTTGTGGCCAATATCCTTAAATATTTGCCATGACGGACGAGTGTCGCCTAGGGTTTCAACCACCCGTTGGCGCACATAGTAGGCAGGGTTTTTACCGGACTTGTCAGCGATTTCCTCATCACGCTCAAGGTAGGTAGACTCAGGTAAAATCACATCGGCATAGGCCGCGGTTTCACTGATATACACATCGCACACGGCAACAAAGTCGAGCTTTTTCAAGGCTTCGACCACACGCGCTCTGTCGGTCATGGTTTGCATTGGGTTAGTACGGGACATCACCCAGCCATGTAACTGATAAGGCACCGCGCTTAAGGTCGCATCGAGGACGGTTTGATAAATCCCGCCCGCAGACCACATCATGGCGTACTGTTCTTCCACTTGGTCGATACGTTTTGCCGCAGGCTTTGGCATATCTTTTACGCCGGGCTTACCCAGCACGGGGGCCACATTTTCACCGGCGAGCTTGTTATAATCGCTAGGCTTTTGACCAAGATAAATACCGCCCTTACGCTCGATGTTACCAATCAAGATGTTGGCAGCGTAAAGCGCGCGGCGCATTTCAAACTCTTCGGTGGTAAAGGTGGCTCTGTGACCAAAATCCACCACCGCATGGGGCGCTTTAGCCGCATATTCACGGGCAATACGGCGAATATCTTTGGCGGGCACATCGGAGATCGTTTCGGCCCACTCAGGGGTATAGGCTTTTACTTCAGCGGCGAAGGCGTCAAAGCCTTCGACATAACGCTCAACAAAGGCCTTGTCGTAGAGGTTTTCTTCAATCAATACATGGCATAAGGCTAAAGCGACGGCCACATCGGTGCCAGGACGAATCGCGTACCATTCATCGGCTTTATCGGCAACCACTGAGAATCTTGGCTCGAACACCACCAGCTTGGCGCCTTTATCCATTTGCGCCGCCATCATGCCGCGGGTTTCGGACATGTTGATACCTTCGTACAGGTTATGGCCGAAGTTAATGATGTATTTTGAGTTACTTAAATCGCGTTTCACCTTAGTGCCAAACATGGCCATAGCAGCAATTTCATAACCGCCGGGGCAAGTAGAGGCATGGGTAAAGGTATTTGGGCTACCAAACGCCGTGGCGAGGTGGAATAAGTGTTTTTCTTGCGAGCCAGATTTAGAGGAAAACGCTACCGCCTCTGGGCCGTGAGCTTGCTTGATTTTAGTGAGATTATCGGCAATCAGTTGATAGGCTTCATCCCAACTGATTTCAGCCCATTTACCCTCGCCACGCTCGCCCACCCGTTTTAGCGGTTTAACAATCCGCTGTGGATCGTACAGCAAACTATGACCAGCACCGCCGCGGGCACAGACTTTACCGCCAAAGGATTTAGCCGCCTTATTACCGCTGATAAAGACGTTTTTACCTTCAATCACCCGCGCTGAAATCGGGCAGCGGGTCGAGCACATCTCACAGATACTGGCAATTTCTTTGCCCATGCCCTTAAGCTGCTTGCTCTCTAATGCCGCTAAGCTGCCCGGCAATAAGCTAGCTAATGCACATGTTGCACCGCTGGCCCCTGCGCCCTTTAAAAAGGTTCGCCTATTAAGCTCAATCATGGTTACCTCCATCACACTCATCCACCCTTATGCGCCAATTGGCACACGCAAACTTAGGCTTTGGGTCACCACTGCGGTGAAACACTAAATTTGCTCACAGGTTTTTAGTTATTAATGCCAATGCCTTAAGAAACGCTGGCATTTTGCTGTTCCGGAGTGATTGTTATCCCTTAAGGAGTAGGCGGATATTGTGGTAAACCACATAGGCAAGTTGAGTGTGATCTGTGGCAACTAAAAGTTAAAATTGTTCTAAAAATTCGTGAATAAGATCAATAGTGTTGATTGGCCATATCGATGCGTACGCTTGAGGTATTTTTACAATACGCACCACAATAAAAAGTTATCAAAAAACCTAAAAGCAATTTTAAAAACAATAAGTTTAAAAGTGATACCGCGATATCGCTGTCACAATAAACCCGTTAATTTAAAAGGATAAAATACCAGCACCTATTAGCGCGAACAGGTGCTGATATGAGGTCAGTATGAGGTTGGTATAAGGTCAATCCACCAAGGTAATATCTAAGCCATTTAACAGCCGAATTGCTTCATCGCGACTAAACTTGGCACCTTTAATTTTGTTGTTAAAAATATCAATGTCGTAATCGGTTGCCTCAGAGAAATCCGCCTCCATTAACTCAGTGCGGCCAAATAAGCTATGGCGAAAATCGCTGTAACTAAAGTTAGCGCGATTAAACTTGCCCTCACGAAAATCTACATCCTGCGCCTTACAGCCCTCAAGTACCATTTCATCGAGCTTAAGGCCCATAAAAGAGCAGTCGTTTAAGATGCAGGTTCTAAAACTAAAAGGCGCCGCAAAGGATAATCTAGGCCAAGCGGCACGGGTCCAATCTATGCCGACCAGCTTACATTCTTCAAAACTCACACCGTTAAATTGGCTTAAGGGCACCTTGAGCAGGCTTAAATTACAGCCGACAAAACGGCAATCGATAAACTTGCAGTTACGGAATGTGCTGTCGCTAAATTGGCAATCGTGGAACTCGCATTCTTCAAACTCAAGGTCTTGCCACTGGCTTTGGCTCTCGGCTAAGGCGATAAATTGCTGCGAGAAAAAATACCGCCCCTGTGAGGCTACGCGCGCCATCATTGGCGTTTTTGCATCTGTCGTCATACTCGCTCCATACTCCCCATCACGGCTTAGGCACGTCCTGATAGGCAAATTGTCTTTTTGAATCTACAACAAATAGCTGTTAAAGCGAGAAGCGGCGCCTCAAGCTGATGCACTATAGCCGCAGATAATACCCCGATTAACGCCACTCACTACATGGCTAAATTGGCATAAATCGAATATAGGCTTAGCACTGAAGAATCCCCTGATGATTTACAAATAAATCATCAAATTAGGGTGGAAGCGCATCTTGTTGCATGATCAAATGGTTTCTCCAAAAACTACACTTGGACAACAAGATGCGCGAAGCCAATATCCTACAACATTCTTTACACCAATACTGCCCAGAACTTCACCTAAAACGATTAAACAGCTTGATGCTGGCCTCTAAGGCACTGATTGAATGTAAGACACTGACCTTGACTGAGTTAGGTCGAAATTTACCAACCACGGCCCGAACCAAGCACAACATCAAGCGCATTGATCGTTTGCTCGGCAACACGCATCTGCATCAAGAACGGTTAGCTGTCTACCAATGGCATGCCAGCCTCATCTGTTCTGGTAACCCTATGCCGATTGTGCTCGTCGATTGGTCAGACATCCGAGAGCATAAACGCATCATGGCTCTGCGCGCCTCAATAGCCTTCAATGGCCGCTCTATTACCCTGTATGAGAAGTCCTATCCCCTATCAGAACAATGCTCTAAGGCCTCCCACAACGGTTTTTTAGCGGACTTAGCCAAGATTTTACCTTTGCATGTTACCCCTCTCATCGTGACTGACGCGGGGTTCAAAGTGCCTTGGTACAAAGAGGTTGAGGCGCATGGTTGGTTTTGGCTAAGCCGTATTCGCGGTACAGTTCAATTTGCAGATATTGGCGCTGAAAATTGGCGTGCAGTTCGCAGTACACATGACTTGGCCAACGGTCAAGCGAAGAGCCTGGGTTGTAAGACCTTGACCAAAACTAACCCTATCAATTGCCATCTCACGCTTTATCGTAGCAAACCTAAGGGGCGTACAAATCAGCGTTCAACGAGGACTAATTGCCACCATCCATCGGCAAAAACGTACTCAACATCGGCGAAAGAGCCTTGGGTGTTAGCCAGCAATTTACCACCAGAATCTCGGAGCCCAAAGCAGCTGGTAAACCTGTACGCCAAACGTATGCAAATAGAGGAAACCTTTCGTGACCTCAAAAGCCCGGCATACGGCTTTGGCTTACGCCAAAGTCGTACCAACAGTCCAGAGCGATTCGACATCATCCTACTGATAGCGTTGATGGTTCAATGCCTGTTGTGGCTAGTTGGTTTACACGCACAGCAACAGGGCTGGGATAAGCATTTTCAGGCCAATACCATTGGGCATCGAACGGTACTCTCAACGATTCGCTTGGGATTGGAGGTACTCAGGCGGCCTGATTATCAAATCACGGAGAAAGAATTGCTGGCGGCCTGGGTATTATTCGCCAATCAGTTGCTCAAATATGGCTATGCTATGGCTGATTTATGAGGGGATCCTTCAGGGCTTAGCACTTATGCTCAACAACCTAGCTCCACAATCTAGCTTCAAACGCTTGCGAGCGACGCTCCCGCTTTAGGCATTTTCAGCTTTTACCTTTACTAGCCTTCACTTTGTGCCGACACGCCGCACAGATGCGCATAAATAGCCGTGGAAAATTTTGCGAATAAAGGTAAAATGGCGCCACTTTTCGCGGCTGTCTAACAAGGTTCTCTGGGATTAATGGTTAGCCTTTTCGAGCAAAATGGCACGGGGTTTCCCCGCTTGAGCAGACCAGTATTACTCTGGCGCCAACCTTGCTCTGCGTTTCATTTTCACCCCATATCTAGACAAACGTTATTCTCCCCATCGCCCGAAAATCCACTATTCGCTTTACGCTTAACCTTCACCAAGGCTTTACGCAAACTGAGCAATAAGCTATTGGTCAATAATAAAAAGGTGGCTAAGCATCCCATGCTTAAGCACACCGCAACGAATAAAAAACTCGTCCCTACACTCTCTATCCAAAGGAATACTCGTCATGAGTCTTGCTGATTCCGTATTAGCCGTAAACAACGATTTGCCCATCCGCACCGATAGCCCAGTTCATAGCGGCAAGGTACGTAGCGTTTACTGGCTAACCGACGCCGACAGCCGCCGTTTAATCAAAACCAAGGGCTACAATGTGCCCGAAGATACGCCGCTTGCCATTATGGTAATTAGCGATCGCATCTCCGCCTTCGACTGCATCTTCCACGGTGAAGGCGGATTAAAAGGCATCCCAGGTAAAGGCGCGGCATTAAATGCCATTTCTAATCATTGGTTTAAGCTATTTGCCGAAAATGGTTTAGCCGACAGCCATATTTTAGATATTCCGCATCCCTTCGTTTGGATAGTCCAAAAAGCCCGCCCAATTAAAGTTGAAGCCATTTGCCGCCAATACATTACCGGCTCCATGTGGCGCGCCTACTCCAAGGGCGAGCGCGTATTCTGCGGTATCACCCTGCCAGAAGGCTTAGAGAAAGATCAAAAACTGCCAGATTTGCTGATCACCCCTTCGACCAAAGGCATTTTAACTGGGATCCCCGGTGTACCCGCGCAGGATGACGTTAACATCAGCCGCAGCGATATCGAAGCCAACTACCAAGCCTTTGGTTTTGAAAAGGTAGAAGATATCGACCTGTACGAGAAGCTGTTAAAAGATGGCTTTAAGGTGATCGCTAAAGCACTGGCCGACCTTGACCAAGTATTTGTGGATACCAAGTTCGAGTTTGGTTATGTGACCGATAAAAACGGCAACTCCAAACTGATCTATATGGATGAAGTGGGCACCCCAGACTCATCCCGCATTTGGGACGGCGCCGCCTACCGCGATGGTAAAATCCTTGAAAACTCTAAGGAAGGCTTCCGTCAGTTCCTGCTGAACCACTTCCCCGATCCGGACATTCTGCTCAACAAGGACAGAATGCCAGAGCGCGAAGCCCTTGCCCGCGATAACGCCCTGCCATTAGAGGCGATGACGCAAGTGTCACGCACTTACACCGGCATCGCCGAGAAAGTGACCGGCGCAGCAATTCCGCTGCCAGCGAATCCTAAGGCAGATATTATTAAGATCCTACGGGAAGAGTATGATCTGATTGTTTAATCAGATTTCGATGAGGTAGGGAGTTTTTCCTTAACCCCAGAATGTAGAAAAGGCGCTTAGGCGCCTTTTTGTTTGAGTCATTTAAACACTTAACCAATACAACGCTGATAATTAAGCACTGTCATTCCAGTGACACGCCGTGAACTCGTCCATGAGGGCTCGACGACGGCATCCATGCCGTCAACGGTCACTTACATGCCAATGCTTAATTCAACCAACGCTTCAGTAATCTGTATGTCTTTTTACAAGCAAACCCTTTGCAAAATTAACAATGAGTGGCTCGTTAAAACCACTTAATATCAATAATTTACAAAAATTTGGTGTTAATTGATAGGTTTAGAAGACGCACAGGCACGATTTTCAGGATGGTGTATTAGGTGAAAAGCTGATAAGTTCTTTACATACAAATAGTTAACTTTACGCGTGTTCCACAGGTCTAAAGAAGTTAACGCACAGGCACACACTAATAAAGTGTTAGTTTTTAATAATATTGAGATTAACATGGCAGACAAAAAGCCTAAAAAACCGGCAAAAGCAGTAAAGAAATTTGATTTTAAATTATCTGAATTTGAAATTGAAAACTGAAGGGTGTTTCTGACTGTAAAGTTGTATTTTCCCCCCATGCAGTAACGGCAATAATGGGCATCAATGGGTCAGGTAAAAGTACTATTCTTCATGCACTTGCTTGCTGTTTCAAACCCATAGGAGTGACATCAAAACCTTATAATCGGTTTTCAGATTTCTTTACTCCACATACCCATTCAACATGGACTGATAGTAAATTTAGTCTAACTCATGAATTTAGTATTTTTGATAATGATACTGGTGCATCCAAAATAGAAAAAACAACCACTGATTATGCGAAAAATAAACGATGGACCCCTATTTATGAACGTCGCCCAGAACGAGAAAGTACCTATGTTGGCTTACAAGAGCTTGCAACATTATCTGATAATAGAGGTGCGGGGCGTTATGCCAATTACACATCACAAAAACACCCTCACGAAAATCTTGAAACAATAATTAAAAAACTATCTTACATAATCGGGCGAGATTATACAGACATAAAATTATGCAAGACAAAGTCTAAAGAGTTCCTTGGTCTGGAATACAATGGGGTTGTTTATAGTGAACATACAATGGGTGCTGGTGAAAAACGAGTATTAGAAATACTTTTAGAATTATATCCGACATTCCGCAGCTAATTTAGGAATAAACTACCTCATAGAATCTACCGAGTAATTTGAGTAGTTGTGTTTGGTGATCTTGAAGTCCAGTGATGAACCTTTGGCCGTTAATCTCTAGCGTATCTATGCCTTCGAATTGCAAGAAGACCCAACGTGCCGTCGGTCTGGAGGTCGTCTTGTTCTTTACCATACTTGGGAAGAACGCTTCGGTTTGTGCGAGTTGTTCTCTGATTTTGTGTTCTAAACTAGCGTAAACAAGCAAGCTCAACGTCATTATCATTAGCAACGCTTCAATGCGCTCAGGCTTTTTCAAGAAGATGGAAGAGGTTAAAAACTCAGGGCTTTTTAGAAAACGGAAGCCGCGCTCGACTTTTTGTTGCGATTTGTAATGTGCTAGAAGAGCCGCCATGGTGAGTGCTTCATTGTCGGTGTCATTCGTCGCGAGGATAAACATGCCTACTTTGAGCTTAGCCAGTTTTACTTTTTCTAGGTCGGTGAAGGGGGCGGCTTCGATAAAGTATTGGTATCCTGTCGGTGCTTCATCTGTCTTTGGGCGGCCCGAATGAGAGTAAGTCGGCTGTTTGATGAGAGTGCCTTGTTCAAACCCAAGTAAGTCACATTGTTTCTTGAAATCGTTAAACGCTAATTCTGCGTCAACTTCACAAGCGAATGGTTTTTTACTTAGCTTTTCCAACGCTTTGATTTCTTTTGCTATGTTTTTCTCTAAGTTCTTGAAGAAAGTGATTTCTTCCCGCTTGGTGGCCTGTTCACTGTGAACGAGCAACCAACGTTGATTGACCTTTCCGTAATCCGAGTCTATCCAACATCCTGAGTAGCCATGACCGATAGTGCTTAATTGCTCTGGCTCTAGCGCAAGTAGTGCTTGTTTTGCGAGCTTGATGGTCATGGGGACACGGGTAATGAATTTTTGATTTTGCTCATCTAGCGAGGAGATGCTTTCTTCGGTGTACAAAGCGGCATCAGCGATAAAGTAACGACTATTTTGCGCGGCTTTTAGGCAATGTATGTGTCTTTTAGTGACTTCAGCGAATGCCTTGGCATCATTGGTGTTACCACTCAGTGCTTGCATGTAAACAGGAATACCTGCTTGGTTTTCACAGATGAGTTCAAGCACGACTTGGTTAAGCTCTGGCCTATGATCCCGACTATAACCTCTTACAAGCTTAATCACGTTGGTGTTTTCATCTTGTGCATACTCACCATCAACGTGGAAGCTAGTGATATCAAGATGAACAGAATCGGTCGTCAAGCCCAGTTTATCAACAACACGCTCAGCAATAACCTGATAGAGCGCTGAGACATCGGCTTCGTATAGAGCATCTAATGTGCGGCCTAGTACATCATCAGTCAGGTGGTGTGCTTCAATGTCTTTGGCGAGTAGCTTAGATACAGGCTTGGTCTTAAAAAAGTCCGAGAACATGTGCAGTGTTCTGCTATGAAAGCCAAGTCCATTTAGGAGCATGGCCAATACCGCGTCACCATGAGAAACATTGTGGTCAGAATATTTTGGGATAACGGCATCTATCATCCGTGGCAGGCCAATTTCGTGACAAAAGGCGGCAATGAGACCAAGGTGATCTAAGCGTTTAATAACAGGATGGGTAGACATATTTTGAGACCGTCAAATAGCAGTAATAGATCAAAACTGTCGATCGCGGTCAAGATGGTGTCGTAGTTTTTATGAAAAGCTGATCGCCAGATCACACTATTTAAATTCTGGAATTAGCTGCGGAATGACGGTTATATGCAAAAAAATTAGCTAATGGTGGCTTATTGCTGATTGACGAACTTGATGTACTTTTACATGAATCCGCATTTTGTCGATTGGTTGACACATTAATAGAAGCCTCAAAACAAAATAAAAATGAAGTAGTCTTCACTACTCACCGAGAAACCATAGAGAAATTTCGAGACAAAATTAATATTACAGGGGTATGGAATACCGGTTCCAAAGTCATTACTTTGCCCTGAAGGATCCCCTCATAAATCAGCCATAGCATAGCCATATTTGAGCAACTGATTGGCGAATAATACCCAGGCCGCCAGCAATTCTTTCTCCGTGATTTGATAATCAGGCCGCCTGAGCACCTCCAATCCCAAGCGAATCGTTGAGAGTACCGTTCGATGCCCAATGGTATTGGCCTGAAAATGCTTATCCCAGCCCTGTTGCTGTGCGTGTAAACCAACTAGCCACAACAGGCATTGAACCATCAACGCTATCAGTAGGATGATGTCGAATCGCTCTGGACTGTTGGTACGACTTTGGCGTAAGCCAAAGCCGTATGCCGGGCTTTTGAGGTCACGAAAGGTTTCCTCTATTTGCATACGTTTGGCGTACAGGTTTACCAGCTGCTTTGGGCTCCGAGATTCTGGTGGTAAATTGCTGGCTAACACCCAAGGCTCTTTCGCCGATGTTGAGTACGTTTTTGCCGATGGATGGTGGCAATTAGTCCTCGTTGAACGCTGATTTGTACGCCCCTTAGGTTTGCTACGATAAAGCGTGAGATGGCAATTGATAGGGTTAGTTTTGGTCAAGGTCTTACAACCCAGGCTCTTCGCTTGACCGTTGGCCAAGTCATGTGTACTGCGAACTGCACGCCAATTTTCAGCGCCAATATCTGCAAATTGAACTGTACCGCGAATACGGCTTAGCCAAAACCAACCATGCGCCTCAACCTCTTTGTACCAAGGCACTTTGAACCCCGCGTCAGTCACGATGAGAGGGGTAACATGCAAAGGTAAAATCTTGGCTAAGTCCGCTAAAAAACCGTTGTGGGAGGCCTTAGAGCATTGTTCTGATAGGGGATAGGACTTCTCATACAGGGTAATAGAGCGGCCATTGAAGGCTATTGAGGCGCGCAGAGCCATGATGCGTTTATGCTCTCGGATGTCTGACCAATCGACGAGCACAATCGGCATAGGGTTACCAGAACAGATGAGGCTGGCATGCCATTGGTAGACAGCTAACCGTTCTTGATGCAGATGCGTGTTGCCGAGCAAACGATCAATGCGCTTGATGTTGTGCTTGGTTCGGGCCGTGGTTGGTAAATTTCGACCTAACTCAGTCAAGGTCAGTGTCTTACATTCAATCAGTGCCTTAGAGGCCAGCATCAAGCTGTTTAATCGTTTTAGGTGAAGTTCTGGGCAGTATTGGTGTAAAGAATGTTGTAGGATATTGGCTTCGCGCATCTTGTTGTCCAAGTGTAGTTTTTAGCGAAACCATTTGATCATGCAACAAGATGCGCTTCCACTCTAATTTGATGATTTATTTGTAAATCATCAGGGGATTCTTCAGTACTTTGCCTCATGTCGACCCAAGAATAATTACACAATTAACAAATAAAAATAAACCATTAATGACCATTATGGTTGAGGATAACCTAGCTGCTACCGTTGTAGAAAAGATCATAGAAAACTTATCTGCTCATCGTTATTGTGAGGTTCTAAAATTCGGTGCTGCTGACAACGCATTCACGGTAATAACAGGCCTGATACTCGCAAAAATCGATATCAATAATCATCTCTGCATTTTAGATGGAGATGTTTATACCACTGATCATCAGAAAGAAATACAAATAAAATCTTTTCTTACCGGTCATGATAAAAAAGCGGAAAGAGACATAGCCTTAGAACATATAAAACAATTTCACTTACCTTTTGACTTTATAAATAGGAATGATAAAGGACTTCCTGAATATAATCATAAGAAAATGCTAGAAGCTATTCCTAACATGGATGAAAATGAAATTGTAGTTGCTTCAAAAAGTGTTGTCGGATTAAACGATTGGCATTTATTTTATTCAAAAATCAAAGAAGAAACTAACATAAAAAACATCACCGAAAAGGTAATAGATTTGTTGTCAGAAAAAAGTGAATATTGGGATCAATATACCGCAGATATATCTAAGTGGATAAGAGACCGACTACCACAATAACTAGAAAAAAGATTGGGCATAACTCTTTTGGATTAACAGCAAACGCCGAGTTCACAGGAGTTCACCTCCCCTCGGAGTTGCCGCAGGGCGAATAGACAAATTGCGTGAGTCTTGCCATGGATGGCAAGCTAGCTTTCGCAGGTGCAGGGACGCATCCTTCGGAAGCGATAGCAAATTTGGCAATGAGCACAAGGGGCTTTCAACTCCGTTGGGGGCGGCAAGGGAGATCCAAGAGGGAATTGCTGTTGCTCCCCTCTTGGTCGGGTGTGGGGTGAAGCCCCACGACTTTGACTTTGCTTTTGATTTTATAAAGAAACCATCAACAGTCTAAATAAGCTAAAGAAGACTGATGAAAGTAAGAAAGTTGTAACACCTTCAACCCAAGGTTAAATCTTCACACAGACAAACAGCGCATTACCTGAGCTTAAATCCCACGGGACGATTTTTTCATAATCGTGTTCAAAGATATGCACTTCAAAATATGGCGCGAGTAAGGCTTGCAGCTCCGTAAAACTGGTGGCGACCATAGTGTGTTGGTCTTGCCATAATTCAGTTTGATGCGCAGATGTATCAACATCAGCTTCTAAATCAGTGAGTTGAGTAAAAGGCTGCTGGCGCTTTGCAATACTGAGGTTTAGTGACTGGTTTTCGCCTTGACCACTGTAATGCCAGCCAGATTCAAAGGCAAAATGGTGCCCCTCAAACTCGGCAAAATGCTTAATCGATAAGCGGTTATCGATGCGGTGCTTATCAACCGAGTTAAAACAAAATATCCCACCGTCATTCAGGGCACTGTGCACACTGGCGATACAACTTTTAAGGCGCTCTATGTCCGCACTGTAATGGATGGAATATAAAAAACAGGTAATTAAATCCACTGGCTGCTCAAGATAAAAGGCGGTCATATCCTGTAGATTAAACTGCGCTTCTGGACAACGACGCATGGCCATATCGAGCATCGGCTGATTAATATCCAGACCACTACACTGATAACCAAGGTCGATAAAATGCCGTACATGTGGGCCTGTGCCACAGGCTAAATCAAGGTGTTGTTTACCATTATTCCCTAAGAACTGATGCAATCGATGGATGCTCGCACTCTGTTGTTGATAGTTAATATCGGAGCACATTAAATCGTAATAACCGGATAGATCGGTATAAAGCGCGTTAGAAGACATAGCAGCAAAGAGAAGGCATGGGCAATTAAGGGTGGCGCATGATATATCAGTTAGCCCAGAACCGATACACACAATTCCACAACCAATGTGAGTGCAAGGCACTTGGAGCACATTAATTCAATAAAACAATACTACAGCGCAGCATAACAATCTAAGGCGTCAAAGGTAGTTAAATACTCGAGTTGGGGTTTGGCGAAGTAGTAACCTTGAAAATAATTAATACCACGGCCAACAAGATAGTCTAACTCCGCTTTACTCTCGACCCCTTCGGCCAACACCTGAGTGTTAAGTGTGCTACAAATCCCGATCACCTCATCGATAACAAACTGTTTTTGTTTGTCTAAATGGATATCTCTGATCAACTCCATATCGAGTTTTAATCCGTCATTCCGCACCTAATTTTCGATTTAAAAAACTTGACGGCGATCGGTCATTCTGATCTATTACTCTCTTTTGCAGGTAATTCATCATGGCCGCTCCCGCTATCTCTATCCGTAACCTCGACCACCTTGGTTTGGTCGCTGCACTTTGCCAAGAACTCGGCATTGCTCGCATGATTGATGCGGTGCTACCCAAAACGCCGCCCTACAAAGTCTCACATGGTGAAGCGTTGGTGGCGATGATACTGAACGGTCTTGGCTTTCATAGTTCGACCTTGCACATGTTCCCGCAATTCTTTGCCAACAAGCCTGTAGAACGCCTGATTGGCCCGGGGATCTGTGCCGATGACCTCAATGATGATGTGCTCGGCCGCTGCCTTGATGCCCTCTTTGAGGCCGATGTCAGCACGCTTTATCAGGTGATGGCGGAGCAGGTCGTTGAACGATTGGGGCTCAAAAGTACTGCAGTACACCTCGATATCACCAGCTTCCACGTCGATGGCGCCTATGACCAAGCCGATGGCGAGCAGCTCGGTAAGTTGCAATTGGTACGGGGCTATAGCCGCGACCATCGGCCAGAGCTAAACCAGGTTATCCTGGAGCTTATCTGTGAAAATCAGGCCGGCCTGCCCATCTACATGCAAGCCTTGAGTGGTAATATTAATGATACCAAGGCCTTTGCCCAGACGGTACGGCGCCACTTGAGCAGTCTCAAGGCCGCGCAGGAGAGTCGTTATCTGGTCGGCGATGCGGCGCTGTATTGCGCCGACACCTTGCAACTACTGGCACAACAGCAACAGTTGTTCGTGACTCGTGTGCCTGTCACCCTCAATGAAGCCAAGCGAGCCGTGGCAACCATTGGCACCCAGTCGCTGGTTGCGCTGGGCAATGGCTATCATGGCTGTTGGCAAAGCGCCAATTATGCCGACGTCGCGCAGCGTTGGTTGCTGGTGCGCAGCGAACAGGCCAGCCACCGTGAGCAGCAAACATTAGCCAAAAACCTACTGAAAGACAGCACGCGTGAACTGAAAGCCTTCAACAAATTATGTGCCCAGCGTTTTGCCTGCGAGACCGATGCGCAGGCTGAATTAGCCCGTTTTGCTGTCAGCTTAAATCTGCTGCAACTAGAAGCAGAAGTCGTGAGTGAACCTATCTATGCAGGGCGCGGAAGGCCCCAAAAGGGTGAAATGCCGGTGAACTACCAATTTCACATCAAGGGGTTAGCCGCAAGTAGCTTGGCGCGGGTGGCTGAGGCGCGCAACCAGACAGGGGTGTTCATCCTCGCGACCAATGATCACAGTGAAACGCTCACCATGGCTGAGCTGTTGGCTACCTATAAAGCCCAGCAGAATGTCGAGCGTGGTTTTAGGTTTCTGAAAAGTCCCGAATTTTTAACCTCCTCGTTATATCTTAAAAAACCGGAACGTATCGAAGCGTTGCTGATGGTGATGACCTGTAGCCTGATGATTTATGCGGCGCTGGAGCACCGGATCCGGCAGGGCTTAGTAGAGCAGAACCGGAGTGTGGCGGACATGAAAAAGAAACCCACGCAAAAACCGACTGCGCGGTGGATTTTTTTACGCTTTGGCGGGGTGCACGAGTACCAGTTGGGAGAGGCGCCACCTCAAGTCACAGGACTCACAGTGGACCAGCAGATCATTCTCGACGTGTTAGGCGAACGGTATCGGCAAATTTATTCCTAAATCAGGTGCGGAAAGTCGGTTTAATACCTGAGGGCGCAAAAATTCTAACCAACTCAAATCAGCGAAACCACTGCCAAAGTCGTCGATGGCGGTGATAAATCCCCGTTTAGCGTAACTGTCAAAGATACGGCTCAATTTGGCTCTATCGACAATTTGCTCACCCTCAGTGACTTCAAACATGATGTTATGAATATTAAAACCAAAGAGGTCGGCCGCTTCAATCGAGGCGCGGATACAGGTTTCAGGGTTATAAACCGCATTAGGTAAAAAGTTGATACTTAATATTTTATCAAGGCCAAGCTTAGCGGCGGTTTCAATGGCTTTGACCCGACAAGCCTGATCAAAGTAGTACTTATTGCTTTCGTTTATACGCTCAAACACCCAAGCCGCACCTTCGCCATTTGGGCCGCGCACTAGGGCTTCATAACCATAAATCTGTTGATTTGGCCAATCGATAATGGGCTGAAATGCCATACGAATTTCAAATCCGAGTGACTTACCACTTAAACAGTCCATACAGGTTTGTTGCTTGATTCGAGAGGGAAAATCCATCATAGGTCTCCATAACCTTATCCTCTCTCAGTGTGGGGATAAATCGCTAATTTTGCCAGCGTTTAGTGCCTTTGCTCTGATAAAACATGCAATATTGTAAATATGTTGACTCAGAATTAACCGATTGCGCCCCATAACAGCAATGGATGAGCCAAAGAATCCTCATCCATTGCATCTCGTTATGACTTATTTGAGTTTATAAACCACTTCGACTCTATCTTCGATAGTCACTTGGCCATATTGATAGCTTTCGGCGGCGCCCATGGCATCGGCCTTAGCATTCATACGTAACATCACCGGTTGCACTGGGCGTTGATCGTAATAACGAATTTGCCAAATCTTACCTAGGTTTTCCCCAAATCCCTTGGCTAAGGATTCTGCTTTTTGTTTGGCATCGACAATCGCCGCTTGGCGCGCCTTGGCCACATACTCGGCCTCTTTACTCGATTTAAGGGCGATATTATTAACCCTGTTGATCCCCTCCTCTAAGGCGGAGTCCAAAATCGTATTTAAACGTGCCAAATCGTTAATAGTCACAGTGACTTGGCGACTCGCGGTGTAACCAGTTAGCTCAGGTGCTTTATCCTGCGCATACACATATTGGGGTTGCAGATTTAAGTTGGCGCTTTGGATCTGCTCTTTAGTAATCCCCGCGGCCGTCAAACGGGCGATAAATTTCGCCACCGCCGCATCCGAATTATCCTTAGCCGCCTTAGCGTCTTTCTCGGTGACAGCCACTTCGACATTAAGCTCAGCCATATCCGGCTCGACTTGAATTTGGCTTACGCCCATGGTTTCGATATGGGGAAAGTCCACATCGGCAGCAAGTGCGGTGGCAGTAAATGCGCCAGAGAAAAGACCACCAGCAACTAATACAGCTAAAAGAGAATGCTTCATTATTAACTCCAACTAAATCATTTAAGGCGAGACTGCCTTGATTCTAATGCGATGGCTATCAGCTAAAAGTGTGACTCGCCATCTACTAGCCATACAAACGAATCATACAAACTATCCCTATAAACGCGGGTAAACATAAAAAGGGTTAATTTTTTTAAAACGTTTTAAATTGGCAAAACTTATGAGCCTATCGCTAAAATCCTCTTCCACAAGCACTCAAGCTGCTGTAGTGACTTCCTATACGAGCAGGCATACGAGCCAGTCAGTCCCTAACTGGTAGAAACGCACTCTTAGCTGTACACTTTTCACCCAAAGACACTGTACCTTTTAATCACTTCAGGTATAATCCGCGCTCTTTTTACGGCGCTCTTTTATCAGCATCAGCGAGACACCATGACAGTTGAAACTTTTCATCCTAAGCAAACTACCACGCTTGAGACCCCTGCCAAAACATTGGAAGCCGCCAGTGCTGACTCTGTTAATACGGGCAATGCTGCCACAGGCAATCGCATCGGTTTTGTGTCTTTAGGTTGTCCAAAAAACCTCGTGGACTCAGAGCGCATTCTGACCCAATTACGCATCGACGGCTATGAAGTCACCAACAGCTACGACAATGCCGATCTGGTAATCGTTAATACCTGTGGTTTTATCGACGCTGCGGTTGAAGAATCCTTAGATGCGGTGCGCGAAGCCCTAGAGGAAAACGGCAAAGTAATCGTAACGGGCTGTTTAGGCGCTAAAGAAAACCAAATCCGTGAAGTGCACCCAGACGTGCTCGAAATCACTGGCCCACACAGCTACGAAGCCGTGTTAAAGCACGTTCACAAGTACGTGCCAAAACCTGAGCACAACCCATTTACCTCGTTAATCCCACAAACTGGGGTTAAGTTAACGCCTAAGCATTACGCTTACTTAAAAATTTCAGAAGGTTGCGACAACCGTTGTACCTTCTGCATCATCCCTGCACTGCGTGGCGATTTAGATAGCCGTCCAGCAGGTAGCGTATTAGATGAGGCCAAACGTTTAGTTGAAGCTGGCGTACAAGAAATTTTAGTCGTGAGCCAAGACACCTCTGCCTATGGTAAAGACAAGGGCGGCCGCACCGATTTTTGGAACGGTATGCCAGTTAAGCAAGACATCACCAGCCTTGCTCGCCAACTGGGCAAGATGGGCGCATGGGTACGCTTACACTACATCTACCCATACCCATGGGTTGACGATCTGATCCCATTGATGGCCGAAGGTTTAATTCTGCCTTACTTAGACATTCCAATGCAGCACGCCAGCCCACGCATCCTGAAGATGATGAAGCGCCCAGGCCGTGTTGACCGTCAGTTAGAAGCCATCCAACGTTGGCGCGAAATCTGCCCAGATTTGGTGATCCGCTCAACCTTTATCGTGGGCTTCCCAGGTGAAACCGAAGAAGACTTCGAAATGCTGCTCGACTTCCTGCGTGAAGCGCGCCTCGACCGCGTTGGCTGCTTCAAGTACTCAGAAGTGGAAGGCGCTGTCGCCAACACCATCGCTGAACTTATCAGTGAAGAAGTGAAGGAAGACAGATACCACAGATTTATGGAAGTCCAAGCCGAGATCAGCGCTGAGCGTTTAGCGCGTTTCGTTGGCCGTACTATGGATATTCTGATCGATGATGTTGACGAAGAAGGCGCCATTGGCCGCAGCTTCGCCGATGCCCCAGAAATCGACGGCATGGTATTTATCAACGGTGAAACTGAACTCGAACCCGGCATGTTAGTCCGCGCGGTGATCACTCACTCGGACGAGCACGATCTGTGGGCCGAGTTAGTGGATGCCGATGCAGAGGATGAAGTCGAGGCTTAAGCCTTCAAATCATTCAAGTTTTAATAAAACGAGCCACAATCTCAATTGTGGCTCGTTTTTTTATGGGCAAAATCTGGCTAATTCTCTCAATAGGTGAAGGCTAACTCTCAATAGTTGAAGGCTAGATAGTGCGACAAAAGGGATTGAAAAGGAAATCGCAAGGCAATGTGAGGGAGGAGTCTAGCAGGGATAAAATGAGCAGGACTAACGCGGCAAAAACGTTAAAACATCATCCCCATAAAGTCGAAAGGGGTATCGCCCCTGTGCTGATACCCCTTTCGGTTTGCTGCTTTACGGTTATAAGACCCTTTGCCCTTTTTCGGCTTTTCGGTACGCATCCGAAATAACGGACTGGTCACCAGCGCCTTAAGTGCATTGTCTGTAATGGTGCCGCGACCATTTTCATGCTCTTGCACACTCTGGGCTGTTACTTTTGCCACATTTACCTTCGTCATAATGACTCCTCAATTCATCCTATATTGGTCAAGGGCCAAGTTAATCATTCTCAGCCAGCGGCGACACTATAAACCAATCTAAAAAGATGTACAGAGTTTGTGCAAAACCGCAAAGAATCGCTCTTTTTATTATCAAAAAGTATGATAGATTAATCCAACAAAAATAATACATTAGGCTAACAAGCCTTCATTTTAAGTCGCTATTTAGCGATACGATTACCCTTTGTAATCACAGGATAGGGAGTGATTAATTTTGCCGTTTGCAGTGATTTATCGGCCATTACTGAGCCTACTTTGCCTATTACTCATCCTATCCCCCAGCCTAGCGCAGGCTTTTTCAAGCTCTGAGTGTGTTATTAGCATGGGCTATCGCACCAGTGAACGCCGCCCCTTTATCGAACAGGAACCTAATAACCAAGGGTTTTACTACGATATTTACCAAGTCGCGGCCGAAAGAGTGGGATGTAAATTACGGGTAATTCGAGCACCTAAACTGCGTATTTTGCGGGATCTCAAACTCGGAAATATCGATTTTTATCCTGGGCTGCATTTTAGTGAAGAACGAGCCCAATTTACCTATTTTATTCCTAATGGTCTGTCGGAGCGCATTATTGGAATTAGCCGAGCGGGTGCGGCAAATGTTGGTTCATTAGAGCAGTTATCACAGAGCGGTATGACGCTATTAATTGCCCCGGGCAGCTACGACTTTAATGGTATATCCGAAACTATGTCGGTCCGTAAACCGCCTGAACTCAATGTGCCTAAGGCCTTAGATTACCTTATTAGTGGCCAAGGGGACTTTTTTATCTACGATCAAGCAACCATCAGTTATTACCTTAAAAATCGAGATACAAGCCAATTTAAGCTACACCCTAATTGCTGCCAGCAACCTCAAGCTATGTATCTGGGATTTTCGAAAAAAAGCCGCCATTTTCGTGGGCAACATAACCCTAACTATCGCGCCGATCTTCCCTTAAGTCCGAATAACAGCCCAAGCGTACTCGCTGAAGATTCAAAGGCATACGAATTTGCCAAAGCACTCGCCGCGATGGATGCAGAAGGGGAAACCCAGCGTATCTACTTTAATCACTTCGGTTAATCCAAGGGCGTGTTAAACCGCGCCGCTTGATATCCTCACCTTGGCGCTAGCTTATCCTCATCTTGGTGCTAGCGAGAACTTCAGGCCGCTATTTCAGCTTTATCTTTATAAGCTCTGCGACAATATGCCGCACTTGTCACACTTAGATGATCTTTATAATGCAGCGCAATTTATCTAAGTGAATGGAAGACAATAAGATGGCTGCAAACGCTTCAACTATTCCCCACGGCTTTAAATGCTCCGCAATCGCCAGCGCGCTGACCTTAGCATTAGGCGCTTCAGTTGCCTCACAGGCCATGGCCGACGAGACAAATCAAACTCAAATTGAACGTATTCAAGTCCATGGCGAACAGAGTATTGGCCGTAATGCCTTAGGCTCGGCCGATGCTTTGCTGAAAGATCAAGGCGTCGATTTCTCCGAAGCGGGCGGCGTTTCCGCCTTGCCTGTGCTCAATGGCATGATGGGCGATCGCATTAAAGTGTTAGTCGATGGTGCGGATATCACCGCCTCCTGCGCTAACCAAATGAACCCACCACTTTCCTATGTTTCTGCTAATCAAATCAGCTCGGTAGAAGTGGTCGCGGGCGTGTCCCCCGTCAGTGCGGGCGGTGACAATATCGCCGGAGTGATTAAGGTTAATAGCCTGAATCCTAAATTTAACGACAGCGAAAACCTCAGCTTTGAAAGCGGTGAAATCTCATCGGGATACCGCAGCACCAGCGATGCATTCCTACTCGGCGCTAAGGCAGGGATTGCCAGTAAGGACTTAAGTTTCAGCTATCAAGGCGCCTATGAAGACGCCAATAGCTACCACGATGGTCACGGCGATAAAGTACTCGATACCCTCTATCGCGCCCAAAACCATGCGTTAACAGCGGCATGGCGCGATGACACACAACAACTGGCGATTAAGCTAACGCACCAGGCAATTCCATTCCAAGGTTTTCCTAACCAATACATGGATATGACGGATAACAAGAGCTACGGTGCCCTAGTCCGCTATCTGCGGGATTTAGACAACGACGGCGAGTTTAGTGCCCAGTTAAACTGGCACAGTGTGAAGCATGAAATGGGCTTCTTCACCCCAGAAAAAACCGGCAAGATGCCAATGAATACAGAGGGTAGCGATTACAGCTACCAACTGCATTGGCGCCTACCCATGGGCGATAACAGCACGCTACTCGTCGGTCAGGAATTTTATAACTATCAACTCGATGATACTTGGCCAGCTGTGCCCGGCACTATGATGGCACCCAATGACTATATCAATATCAATGACGGTGAACGCCGCCGCGCCGCAGTTTATGGCGAGTGGCAGCAAAACCTCACGCCACTCTGGTGGTTGTCTGCTGGGGTGCGTTATGAATATGTCACCACAGATACGGGCGAAGTGCAGGCTTACAGCAATATGCCCATGATGGGCATGCCCAATGTGGATGCCGAGGCGGCAAAAGCCTTTAATGCCATGGATAGAAGCCGTGACGATAACCTTATCGATGCTACGCTGCTGGCGCGTTATCAGCTATCGGCCAAACAACAATTGGAATTTGGCTTAGCCCGTAAAAACCGCGCACCAAACCTGTACGAGCGTTACAGCTGGGGCCGCGGCGTGATGGCAACCACTATGATTGGCTGGTATGGCGACGGTAACGGCTATGTCGGCAACCCCGATCTTAAGCCCGAAACGGCGCATACTCTGAGCGCGGCCTACAAGTTTAATGGCGATGAATGGCAATTCTCTACCACGGCTTGGTATAGCGCGGTGACAGACTATATTGATGCCGAGGTGATTGGCAGCTTTAACCGTACTGGCCTTGCCAGTGGTAAACGCAATATCCTTAAATTCACCAACGAAGATGCCAATTTATATGGCGCTAAGTTTAGTGCGGTCTACCTATTAGCCAATACCGACAGCGGTAAATGGCAGATGCAGGGTAAGCTCGATATCACCCGCGGCGAGCGTGATGAGGGTAATGAGCCACTTTATCAAATCAAACCGCTACAAACCGAGTTAGCCCTTAGCCATCAACTGGGTGATTGGGAAAACCGCCTATCATGGCAATGGGTAGCGACTAAGGATAAAGTCGATGAGCGCCGTTTAGAAAATGAGACCGACAGCTATTCGCTGTTAAATTTAAGCAGTAGTGTTAAATGGCAAGAGCTGAGTTTAACCTTTGCAATCAACAACCTGTTTGATACTTACTACGAACTACCGCTGGGTGGTGTCAACCTTGCCGAGTTTAAGGCTGATAGCACGGGTGGCTTTAGCCAAGTCGCAGGTTCGGGTCGCTCATTTGAATTAAGTGCCAGCTACAAATTCTAATGAGCACCGCCGCTAACAAGTGGTGATGCAATTTAGGGCGGATCAGTTAAATCAAAAAGGGCAAATGCAGCTGCATTTGCCCTTTTGTGTTTCAATTGACTGAACCGTTATATGCCGCTGGCTAGTTACCTGCGACCTTCATCTCGGATAATAAGATCCCACCGGTGCGAATAGACGAACGTAAATCGAAGTCTTTACTGACCGCCTGAATCCCACGGAACATATCCTTAAGATTGCCAGCAATGGTAATTTCTTCAACGGGGAACTGGATTTCACCATTTTCGACATAAAAACCGGCAGCGCCGCGGGAATAATCCCCCGTTACCATATTCACGCCTTGGCCCATCACTTCTGTGACAATCAAGCCCGTGCCCATGCCTTTGACTAACTCATCGAAACTTTGGCCAGTGTGCGCCAGCGTCCAGTTGTAAATGCCGCCCGCATGACCTGTGTTAGGTAGGCTCAATTTGCGCGCCGAATAACTGGTTAGTAAATAGGTTTCTAATATGCCACTGTCGATGATGCGTCTATCTTGGGTCGCCACACCTTCGCTATCGTAGTTGGCACTGGCGAGTGCGCCTAATAGATGCGGCTGCTCTTCAATGCTGAACCAGTCAGGGAAGATTTGGGTGTGAATGGCATCGAGTAAGAAACTTGATTTACGATACAAACTACCGCCACTGATGGCACCAATCAAATGGCCGATTAAGCCAGTCGCAATCTCTGGCGCCAGTAATATTGGCAAACGGGTGGTGGCAATCTTACGTGCCCCTAAACGGCTCACGGTTTTCTCGGCGGTTTTTAGCCCCACCAATTCAGGTGAAAGCATCTCATTGAATTTACGGGCGATAGTGTAATCGTAATCCCGCTGCATATTGCCGTCACTGTCTTCACCGATCACGCTGCAACTTAAGCTATAGCGCGAGCTGCAATAGCCATTTAAGAAGCCGTGGCTATTACCGTAAACCTTAACCGACGTATGGGCGTTTGCACTGGCGCCGTCAGAATTATTGATGCGCGGATCGGCATCGAGCGCCGCGGTTTCGGCGCGAATGGCCAATTGGGCTAATTCGTCGGGGGAAATATCTTCAGGATAATAGAGTTTAAGATCGCGGATCTCAGTCGCCATTAAGGCTTTATCGGCTAAACCGCTAAACGGGTCGGCCGAGGTGTAACGGGCGATATCATCTGCCGCTTTAACCGCAAGAGCAATGGCTTCAGGACTGAGATCTGAGGTAGATGAACTGCCCTTGCAACCATCGCGATAAACCGTAATACCGAGGGCGCCATCTTTATTAAACTCTACCGTTTCAACTTCCTTTAAACGGGTTGAAACCGATAATCCCTGTTGTTTACTGATCGCCACTTCAGCGGCATTTGTCCCTAATTTATTCGCATATTCGAGGGCCACAGCAACCGCATCTTTCAGCGCGGTCAATTCACTATCGATTCTGTTCAAAGACACAAAGCAACTCTTTCGTTATAGGCAATGCCGCTAGCATAACAAACACCTATCCCATTCTCATTATTTATTGCGCGCTTTACTGATTGAATCGCGCTTTAACTAGGCGAATTTTGGCGGGAGATGTTATTATTAGCGCGTTATTTAACTGAGGTTTTATCTATATGAAGATTGTTGGTGATTCAGAACATTTTAAACAGCCCTATGACAGTAACGACGATTATGTCAGTAAAACTGAGGATAAGCGTGACTGCGAAGCGGCTCAAAAAGTCGGTATGGAACTGGTCTCACTCAGCAAAACCCAGCTAGATAAAATCGAGCTGGACGAGCACTTGTACGACAGCATTCAGCAAGCTCATAAGATTAAACCAAAGACCGAAGCCTATCGCCGCCATATGCAGTATATCGGCAAGCTGATGCGTAACGTCGATATTGAACCTATCAAGGCGTCGCTCGCGGTCGTGCTTAACAAAAACAGCAACGAAACCGCCAAGTTGCAAATGTTCGAGAAAATGCGTGAGCGTTTACTCACCCAAGGCGACGGTGAAATCCAAACCTTAGTGGAACATTACCCACAGTTGGATAGACAAAAACTGCGTACCTTAGTGCGCCAAGCAACCAAAGAGCTGGCGAAAGGTCCTGAGTCTAAATCCTCAAAAGAGCTGTTTAAATATTTACGCAGCGAAATCCAAGACTAGCGTGTTGAGTTTTTGAGATTACATTTTACTGTTCAAGCAAGCTCTAGCTCGCGAAGCGAGGGATAACACACTGTTATTCAACTCAAATGACGGGCGGCTCTTATGATTAAAAGTAAGAGTAAGAGCTTGCCAGAACACCCTCTTGGCCAGCATATGGCTACAAAATAACCCTGAAAGTCAACACGCCCCAATCCCCGCACTTCGGAATATTACCTTAGGCGCTAGGCGCGATTTAGCAAAAGGTAATGTCTCTAACCTTGCTTTCTATGGGTCAACAAAACTGGGAAAATTTTATCCACGAGTTTTGCAAACGAACAACATGGCCTAGCCAGTCAGCGTAAAAAAATGTCGTTCACTCTTAAGCGAACGACATTAGCATACCTCAGTGCTGTTACTTTATGAGTCAATACCTTAGTTAACTCTGTAACTCTACCGCTTTGCGCAAACGTAGGCTGCGCAGCGCTAAGTACAACATCCCTACAGCTCCCCAAATTAAGCCAAGTTCTAAGGACTGAGGCTCGAGGTTTATCCACAGCACGCCAATGGTCGCCGCACCACACAGGGGCAAGATGAAATACTGCAAATGTTCCTTAAGGGATTGATTACGTTTTTCTTTAATATAAAACTGCACTATCACCGACAGGTTAACAAAGGTAAAGGCAACTAAGGCGCCGAAATTGACCAAAGCCAAGGCCATTTCTAAATCAAATGACACCGCCGAAAGCGCCAGTAACCCCACCAGAATCACGTTAAATGCCGGAGTACGCCATTTAGGGTGAACATAACCAAAACCTTTATTGGGCAGCATATTGTCGCGCCCCATCACATAGAGGATGCGCGCCACCCCCGCATGAGCCGCCATGCCCGATGCTAGCACCGCAATCGTTGTCGCCACCAGCACGATAGACTGGAATAAATTGCCGCCCACATACAGGGCTATCTCAGGCAGCACAGCGTCTAACTGCTGGAAGCGAGAAATATCAGGGAAATAGAGTTGTAAGAAATAGGACACGCTCACAAAAATCACCCCGCCAATCAGCGCTGTCAGTACAATGGCGCGGGGGATCACTCGCTTAGCGTCCTTGGTTTCTTCACTCAATGAACTTAAGCCATCAAAGCCTAAGAAGGAGAAACACAGAATGGTCGCACCGGTAAAGAGCGGCGCTAAGGTTATCTGCTCCGAATAGAATGGACGCACGCTGGCAATGACCCCTTCACCTTCGCCAAGGGACAAGCTATGGGCCATTAAACCGATGAAGACTAAGATAATGGCTATCTGAGCAAATACGATAACGCCATTAAAATTCGCAACTAAATCAATGCCTCTCAGGTTGAGTACCGTCATGACGGTGACTAAACCAAAGATGAAAATCCAAGGCTCCACGTTGGGGAACATGGCAGTAAGGTAGATTTTGGCCAATAGCATGTTGATCATCGGCATAAACATGTAATCGAGTAGCGATGACCAACCCACCATAAAACCGACATTTGGACTAAAGGTTTTTTGGGCATAGGTATAAGCCGACCCCGCATAGGGATATTTACGCACTAAATGACCGTAGCTAAAAGCGGTAAACAGGATACCCGCTAATGCGAGCAAGTAAGAGGTGGCCACGTGGCCAGAGGTGATCTCAGAGACAATTCCGAAGGTGTCAAACACGGCCATAGGCGTGAGGTACGCAAGCCCCATCACAACCACCTGCCACAGATTAAGGCTTTGCTTTAAGCCCGGTTTTTGTTGGCTCATACACCACCTCCCAGTAAAGTAGGTGGAATGACTAACGCAACATCTTGATTGACGGCAATGACCGAAAATCCGGTAAACAACAGCCCCATTGAATTGTCCTCAGTAAAGTAGGTTCAAGCGAACCTCGTATCATTTCCGGATGTTTACCGGCCTCTATTGGTTTAAAACCCATATATTCAAAAAGAAAATAACCGAGGCAATGAATACCTCGGTTATTTTTTCGGCGCGCATTTTCGCCCAAAACAGGGTAGAAGACAACCCAATAAGCACATTAAGTGCCTTTTATGTGTCCTAGATTAGGGCGTGTTGACGTTTCGAGATTAGATTTTGTTCGTTCTGGCAAGCACGTGCTCGCGAAACGAGGAATGATGTGTCGTTATTCTACTCAAATGACGAGCAGCTCTTACGACAGAAAGTAAGAGCAAGGGCTTGCCAGACGAACCCTTCGGGCAGCATTTGGCTGGCTTTTCTGCAGCGTGATCATCCGTTTATGTAGAATAACTACACTGCACGGACGTTGCCTTGCATAAAGCTGCAAAAATAACCCTGAAACGTCAACACGCCCTAACAATGGCAACAATATCTGTAGAAGAATAACTCAACACAGGCAAGAAACGAGCGAATCTAAAGCCTATATCGATGTTTGTAATACATTTGCTCGGCGTTTAATCCCTAAAATGGCAAGGCCAAAAAATGCCGCAAATAATCCCCAAAGCTGTAACCACTTTGGTAACACGCTCGCCCAGCTAGCGCCCATTTGATTGAGTTCTAACATGCCCATAATGGCCGGAACGGCAGGGATCATCTGCGAGCCCAGCACAAGCGGCTCAGGGATTAAGGCAATCGGCCAGACAAAGCCTGAGACAAACAGGATTGGCATTGAAATTAATAGCAATACTTGAGTAGGCAAATCGCGGCGGGTAAACAAGGTGCTCATTGCGACTCCAGCCGCCGCCGTCGCCAGTAAAAACGGTAATAGCCACAGCGCGACCAGGCCAAAGCGCGCTTGAATACTCACGTTATACCAGTGGTAGCAATAGCCCACATAAAAGCTGGTAAACACCATATAAATCAACATAAACGCCATAATTCGACCGCAAACCAATTGCAGCGGCGACACCTGCTGCCAATAGCCCTGATGGCGCCACTGGCCTGCACCTAAAATGCCAGTACCGATCAGCAATGTTTGATGCAGGATCAGTAAAAATAACCCCGGCACGACATAAGGTGTATAGCCTAGGCTTGGGTTAAACGCAGGAACACTATTTAAGTGCAGCGAGTTGAGGTTCTGTTCGGCCTCTTTAGGATTTTTCCCTTGAGCGAGCATACCAATCCATTGTATTTGCTTACCTGCATCCATCCCCGCACTGACAAGACCTTCGGCCACAGCGGAGTAAATCAAGAAGTAACTGGCATCACCGCCGTAGCTTAAGGTTACGCCCTTACCTAACAACAAATCGCGGCGAAATCCTTCGGGGATCACCAATAAACCGTGTGCCTTACCGGTTTCGATAAAGCGTTTCGCCTCGGAGATAGAGCCGACTTGGCCTATCACTTGGATTTTTGCACTGGCATCCGCATGGCGAATAAGTTGACGACTCAGGGAAGAATGGTCTAAATCCACCACGATAAGCTGCTGTTCTGTTGGGACTTGGTGCAAATAAGGCAAGGGATAGAGCACCGAATAAAACAGCACACCGCCAAATAGGGTCACAGCGATAGCCTTATCGCTAATAATCGCCTTTAATTCAGTGAGCACTAACTGCCATAAATTCATGTTATTGCCCCTTCACTGATAGAGATGTATCGGTGTCAGCCGCTACCGAATTGGGGGTTACCGTTATCGGCAGTAGTTTGCTCGCCAAGGCATAAATCACGGGGAGCAGGCAAATAAATCCCCAATAACTACTCAATTGCTGCGCCATCGTTGACCAAGTAGCACCATAACTGACCACGCTCACATGGGATTCAATATAATGGCTCGATGGCATAATGAGCCGCCACCACTGGGCAAGTTGTGGCATTTCGTGGGTAGGAAAAGTGATCCCCATAAAGGCAAAGGCTGGTGCAAATAATGCGGTACAAAAACTGATGACCCGCGCGCTATCACGCATCAGCACAAACACCAGTAACACCAAACTCCATACCGCCAACAGCATGATCAACTGGGCAAACAGCAGCAGCGCTATACTGCCCGCAAAAGGCAGGGCCAGATACAAATACAACCAAGCGAGGATAAACCCGCCTTGCAGCATCAAGATAGGGGTAAACAGCAGGATTTTAGCCAACACCTTAGGCCAAAAATGCTCGGTCAATTGATTGGAGATCCCCTCCTCTGACTGTGCGGCATTAAGGTGTAACTCGCGATTTAAGCTGTTAGCCATCACCAGCATAGATAACAACTGCCAAAGGGCTACCAATACTGGCGGCACTAAAAAGCCAATGTAGTTATTGTTACGATTAAATAATGCCGTGGTTTGGCTTTTGACCGGGCTCAAATTCACCGCCACTTGTGATTTTGGTGTGCCCGTCATCAGTTGCTTAAGGCCTGCGACCTGCAACAACCCATCGCCGAGACTCAACTGAATTTGACTCGACAACAGCTTACCCACCAACAAAAACTGGCTGTTGTAGCGCACATCGATTGTGGGTGTATGGCCGGTAAGCAAATCCTTTTTCATATCATAGGGAAATACTACCACCGCATAGACCTGCGCCTGCTGCATGGCCTCGACGGCCAAGGAGAGATCGGTAAAACTCTGGGGATCGGTCACAGGATTGGCTTTGAGTTGACGGGTCAACATCCGGCTGAGTTGGCTATGGTCTTGGTCAACAATCGCCACGGGTAACTGCCGCGGTAAACCCGCACTAAATAACCACCACAGGCACAAAATCCCCAGTAACGGAATGTAACTGATAAGGGCTAGTTGCCAAGGATCGCGCCATAGCGCCTTAAGCTCGCGGCGCACCAATGCCATGAACAACGCCATAAAGCCTACGGAGGCAGACTCTGTCGCATCGGCGTTAGTGCCATGCTCGCTCAATGGCTTAGGCTCGCTCGGTAACTTGGTCACAGTCGTTACTCTGCACTGAGCAACACAGACATACCGACGCGCAGATCAGCAATTGGCGCCGTTGGGCGTAATTCAACCTCAAAGGTGCGCATATCAAAATCGTGGCCGCTTTCGGTCGAACGCCAAGTCGCAAAATCCCCCATCACACTGATATGGGAGACAGTAAACTCTACCGTTTTATCCAGCGCTGGCAGTGTTAATTGCAGTTTATCGCCCTTTTTAAAACGCTTTAGTTGATCTTCACGTACTTGGAATACCGCCCAAGCGTCCTGCATATCAATCAGACTCACCACAGGGAAACCACTCGGCGCCAGTTCACCTGCTTGCAATAATACTTCGCTAATTTCCCCAGATTTAGGCGCACGCATTTGGCTATCAGCCATAATGGCACTGACTTCTTTCACCGCGCCTTCGGCCATACGCGCATTCCCCGCCGCAGCGGCTTTGGTTTCGACCCGCGCGCCTTCTTCGGCCATTTGATACATGGCTAACGCCGCTTGTTCTGTATATTTTGCCGCTTGCCACTGGGTAAAGGCTTCATCGCGTTTTTGCCGTGCAGCCACTCCTTCGGCAAATAAGTTTTCAACGCGGGTATAGGTAGTTTTTGCCAGTGTTGCCGCGGCTTGCGCCTTAAGCCATTGCTCTTTAGCTGCCATCACTTCTTGGCTACGGGCACCATTATTTGCCTCTTGTTGCAAGGCTTTAGCTGCATCACGGCCACCTTCGGCCTGCATCAACTTGGCATCTAGCTCAGGGCTGTGGATAGCAAACAGTAAATCACCTTCATTGACACTATCGCCACGGCGCACAAGCACTTGTTCGACCCGCCCTGGCACCTTAGAGGATACGTTATATTCGCGGGCTTCAATCTGCCCCTGCAGCACACTCGGCTTTGGGCTATAAGCCAGTTTGAGCCCATAGGCTAAAATAAGGCCTAATGCGACCAACGCTGTGAGAGCAAAAATTCTGTTAGCGCGCATTGATAGTCTCCTGCGATTGAGTGCCTGTGGCACTGCGACCGATAAATTCATCTAATTGACCACTGATGGCCATTAATCTGGCATAGGCTTGCACATAGCGATAACTGGCACCGAGCTGCTGGGTTTTAACGGCGCTCAGTTTTAATTCGGCATCGACCCTATCGATAGACGTTGAAAGCCCTTGATTAAAGGCGATTTCCCTTAAACGCAGGTTCTCGGTGGCTAGTTCAAGTGAGGTATTCAGGGCCTTGAACTCTTCTTCGGCCTGTAATAACTGGCGGTAACTTTGGTCGAGCAGCAAACTTAAGTCTTGGCGTGTCTGCGCCTTAGTGTAACGGGCTTGCAGCAAGGCACTCTTAGCCGCTTCCACTTTACCGCTGCGGCCATCGCGGCTCAGCAAGGGCACTTTTACACCGACACCGACCATCCAGTCCGGTTCTACCTTAGAAAACAAGCTGTCATCTTCGTATAAGGTGTAATTACCAAAGAGGAAAACCGTGGGGTGATATTTACCTTTCTCTAAGGAAACCAAACCATTCGCCTGCGCCTCTTTAGCCTCAAGTAGCTTAAGCGCCGGGTGTTGATTTAAGGTCATTTGGGTCAAGTCCCCCAATGACGGCGCCTGTGGCAGCACAAATAGCGGCGAGTTAGTACTGACATCACTTCGTTGCAACATACGCGATAGGGCGATAACGGCCATTTCATGTTGGCGGCGGGCGCTGCCTAAATTGACCTTAGCGTTGTCTAAGGCCACTTGAGCATTGAGGCGCTCGACCTTAGCGATTTGCCCTTCGCGCTCCAGCGCCAACGCATGGTCAACGTGCTTAGTTAAGGAGGCCACCAGCTCAGTTTGGGTGCTGACAAGGGATTGAGTCACATCAACGGCATAATAACGATCAACCAACTGAGTGAATAAGTCGCGGGTTGCTAACTGTAATTCCTGTTGTTTCTCGGCCACCATGGCGGCATGAATGCCTTGAGCCGCAGTGATCTGGCCGCCGGTATAAATCGGCCACATCGCCTGTAAGCTGGCGCGGAAAATATCTTGCTCGGTAAAGGGCGTGACAAATAATGAACCCGGAATACTCGCCAGTGCACCGCCAAGTGCGGGTGGCAAAGTCGCAGGGTCAAGCGAGGCTAAGGGGTTGAGATCCCTTAAATCTAATTCGATTGGTTTTTCGAGGTGGGTATAACTGCCATTCAGACTGAGGGACGGCAGATTTAAACTTTCGCCCGCCTCTTGCTCGCCCTTGGCGCGATTCACCTCTTGGGATTGAGCCTGGAGTTTATCGCTCACCTTAAGCACTTGCTGCCAAGCCTCAGTAAAGCTACTGGGCTGGGCATAGGCCGCTAACGGCAATAGTGAGGGCAAAGGCAATAAACACAGCCATGCCAAACGTGATAGTTTCATTAACACCTCTAGAGTAGTTACTCTAATTTCCTTTGCAAATGATAACATCCATCATGGAAGGCGGCTAGAACCCACCGCTGGAAGTGTAAGATGGGTTCTAAAATAAGCACTTAGCCAATCAACGTAGGAGCTTCTAGCTTCTAGCTTCTCGTTTTACGCAGTACCGCCTACGGTCAGCTTGTCGAGCTTAAGGGTCGGTTGACCGACACCCACAGGCACGCTTTGACCATCCTTACCACATACACCAACGCCCTTATCCAACGCCATGTCGTTACCCACCATGGAAATCTGGCTCATGGCTTCTGGGCCATTACCAATCAGGGTAGCGCCCTTAATTGCTTGAGTCACTTCACCATTTTCAATCAGATAGGCTTCAGAGGCGGAGAACACGAACTTGCCCGAGGTAATATCCACCTGACCGCCACCAAAGTTAGGCGCATAAATGCCCTTCTTCACTGACTTGATGATCTCGCTCGGATCTGACTCGCCCGCCGTCATATAAGTGTTAGTCATACGAGGCATAGGCAGATGCGCATAGGATTCACGGCGACCATTGCCCGTTGGTGCCACGCCCATCAGGCGAGCATTTAATTTATCCTGCATATAGCCTTTGAGAATACCGTCTTCGATTAACACGGTTCTCTGGGTTTGTACGCCTTCATCGTCGATGCTCAGTGAGCCACGGCGATTCGCAAGCGTGCCATCGTCCACGACAGTCACCAATTTCGAAGCCACTTGCTGGCCAACCATGCCACTAAAGGCGCTGCTGCCCTTGCGGTTAAAGTCACCTTCCAGACCATGGCCTACAGCCTCGTGCAATAACACACCTGGCCAACCATTACCGAGCACCACGGGCATTTCTCCGGCGGGCGCATCAATGGCATTGAGGTTAACTTGTGCCTGACGCACCGCTTCACGGGCAAAGGCAAAGCACATCGGCAAACTAGTTTCATCATTCACCATAAACACGCTGTAATCGTGACGACCACCGCCACCAGCACTGCCACGTTCACGCTTGCCATTTTCTTCTAAAATCACGCTGCAATTAAAGCGCACTAAGGGACGAATATCGGCAGCCAAGGTGCCATCGCTAGCAGCGACCAAGATTTCTTCGTGCACACCAGCAAGGCTAATCACCACTTGAATAATGCGGCTATCGAGGCTACGAACATAAGCATCGGCCTCTTTCAGCAGGTTGATTTTTTTCACTTCCTCCATGGCGGCGATAGGGTCGAGACTATCGTACAGTGCCAAAGCTTGCTGGCGCTTAAATGCCTGAACCTTGGCCTGCTCACCCGCTCCCGCAATACCGCGCGCCGCCTCGGCCGCAGCGCTTAAGGCCGCTGGCGTAATATCATCGGCATAGGCAAAACCGGTTTTCTCGCCGCTGATAGCACGCACACCGACACCACGTTCGATATGGAAGCTACCATCTTTAATAATGCCATCTTCGAGCACCCAAGATTCGTGGCGACTGCCTTGGAAATAGAGATCGGAAAAATCGACTTTATGTTGATGTATGGTGTTTAAATAACTTTGTAACCCATCTAGGGCTAAGCCACCCTTTAATAAACTTTGCTCTACTTGTGCTAAAAAAGGCATCGCGGTTCTCTCTGAAAGCTTGGCTAAAATTGGCAACTCACTCATTTTTAAATAACTAAAATTCGCTGTGAGTCTATTTCATCTAAATCTGTTGAAGGCTTAATCTGTTCAAGGTTTAAGGTTCGGTGCAGTAAAACAATTATGTTGCGCCACGGGCATTTTACTGCGGATGCTGTGCACCTCGGCCACATCGATATCGGCATGCACCCAACCTGTACCGGTTTTCTGCTCGGCAATTACCTCGCCCCAAGGGCCTATCACCATGCTCTGCCCCCAGGTCTCGCGGCTGCCTTCGTTATGGGCGCCCCATTGGGCTGCGGCCAAAATAAAGCATTGGGTTTCAATGGCTCTGGCCTGTAATAACACCTGCCAATGGGCTTCTCCCGTGACCTTAGTAAAGGCCGAAGGCACGGTAATAATCTCGGCTCCCGCAAGGCGCAGCGCCCTAAATAAGTCCGGAAAGCGTAAATCATAACAGATGGTCAAGCCAATTTTGCCAAAAGGGGTGTCGATGACACTGATATGATTGCCGGGGCAGAAGGTTTCACTCTCGCGGTATTGCTTAGTGCCATCGGCGATATCCACATCAAACAGATGCAGTTTATCGTATTGCCCTAAGGTATCACCTTTATCATCAAACAGATAACAGCGGCTGTAGACGCGCCCATCCTCCGCCAGCGCGGGGATGGTCCCCGCCACCATATATACAGAGTAACGGGCGGCTAAGGCACTTAAGGCGGATTTTAACGGGCTAAGATGACTATCACCCGCATAGGCGAGTTGTTGACTCTCATGGCCACCAAACAGCAGGCTGCATTCTGGCAACACCACTAAATGCGGGGCATTTTTGTCCCATTGCAGGCGATCACGGGTTAATTCCTCAAGCTGCGATTCGATAAACAACAGATTCGCGCTGACGTCGCGACTGCTCTGACATTGCAACAGGCTGATGCGCATGACTATCTCCTTGAATTGTGTTTATCGACAATACCACCTTGGGGCTCACAGGCTTAGGTTGTTCTGGTTCGGCTTTAGGCGGCTCAGCAGGCTCTACCTTGGGGAGCGTCGGCGCTTGCGGCGATGTCTCTTCCTTAACAGCTTTTACAGGTTGCTCGTTGTTTTTTTCGGGCTCGACGGGCGGCTTAGCCTCTGTCTTGGTCGGGGCACTATTCTTGACGGGTGGCGCATCATTCGGCTCTGCACCCTCGGTTAGCGCTGGCAATTCGCCCCCCACCATAGGCAGAATCGACTCGGGGATTTCAATCTCTTTACTCTTACGTTCCAGTTCCTCTACCACAGGCTCAGACATAGTGCCCGTTACTCGGAAGCGGATCTCAGAGATCACCTCAATCACAGGCTCTAACACTTTGGTTAAGGCAAACGCCCCAAGCCCGAGCGTCCACGCACTGGTACTGAGCAGCACCACAGTTGGCACACTTGAGGCCAGTTGCGGCACAAAACGGATATCGTAATTTAAGCTTTCGCTGGTGAGATCCGTATAGCCGCGCACCTTCATATTACCTGCAATCGCATCCATTTCAGTGTCCGTAGTTTTCACTACACCATTATCGATTTGCAGATTACCGGTAAAGGAATTGAAGTACATGCCTTGACCAAATACATCACTGAAATCTAAGGACAATTTACGTACTAATGAATCGAGGCTAAACAGTGAGAAAATCCGTGCGCCCTTATCGCTCACTTGGGATAAATGGCCTTTGCCCAATTCAAATTTGACTTTACCATTCAAGGTTTCAAGGGAAAACGCATAGGGTGCACCTTGCCAAGCTAGCTCGGCATTCACCTTCAATGGAGCTTCATTTACACCCGGATCGATCCCAAGTTGGTGACTCAAATAGCTAAACTGACTAGCATTCAAACTGACGGATAACTCGGTTTGATTTTGGCCATTCTGCTGTTGCCAAATCCCATTCCCCTGCAAAGACACCTCAGGAGTGGTTAAAGATAACGTCTGAATGCGGTAACCCGAGGCTTGCGGACTTGCTTGCACCACTAACTGGCCAAATGGCTTATCGAAAAAACGAAAATCCTCTACATTCACCGCAACGGGCGGCAAATTAGTGAGCACCTGCTCCGCCGCAAAATCCGCTTCACCTTCAGGCTTCACATTGGGTGAAAAATAGAACTTACTGGCAGTCACTTTTAAGCCTTGCGTCAACCAATTAGGGTAAAAATCTACCGTTCCTTCAAACTCGCTAGCTTTGGCATCGAAGCGCCAACCATTTTCATTGGGTTTGGCGCTGAGTCTCAACTCTGTAAGCCCTTGCCCTAATAAATCAAACTTGCCGATATTTGCATCAACCCCAGCCACTGAAGGGAATAAGTTAGCGTTATTTGCCTCTTCCACCAAAATACCAGTGCGAGTCGGTTTGTTTTCTGAAGCAACAAAGGCATTAATTACGGGTAACCAATTAGCTAACTTGCCACTGGTTACATCGATCTTAATGTGTCCAAGCTCGGTATTGGGCACCTCGGTAGCCTCGAAGAGTCGCCCTAATAGCAGATCGAAATAACTGAATTGCGTACCTTTTTCAGCCTCGAAGCCGCCAATAAACTCAGCTTGTTTATCGAGTTTTACCCTCAGGGTTGAAGTCTGGTGATCACCAGAAAACTCGGCCATTAAAGGCCTAGGCTCGTCAGCAGGTTTTGCGAAAATGCCCGGTAATGTTAAGGTGGCACCGACCAGATCGGAACCTAAATTGGCTTGAATTTGATAGCCTTGCTCATCGAATATCATGCTCAAGTTACCGCCCCAAGCGACTTTACCTTGGTAAAACTTACTTAAGGGATTTTGTAACTCTAAGGGTAAACGACTGAGATCCCAACGACTCTTCATATCCACATTCAGCGCAAAATCTTTACCTTCGGGTTGAGTGACAAAACTAAACTCCAAGGGCTGCTCAAACAGGCGAGACTTAATCCCTTTGCCTTCGACTATCTCGTTGGCAAATTGCACTGTGCCCGTCACCGCCTTGAGTTGTAACCCTGGCTGCGCAATAAACACCGGCGTGTTATCAAACATAATTTGACCGCGGATATCCTCAGCCTCACCCTCATACAAGGGAATACTAATATCTAAATTCCCCGTTACCGCGCCCTGCACTTGCACAACCTTTAAGGTTTTGCCCACAGTATCGGCAAGGGGAGAAGCCTGTAGCACTTGAGTCGCAGCACTGCCTTGGGTCGCAAGATCGGCCTGAATTTTTAACAGCGAATGCTCGCCTAACTCGGGAATAAACACGTGGGCACCATCGGCAACCACATTCATCAACTTTCCTTGGTTAACCCAGATATCCATGCGGGCATTTTCAAACAAGGCATCGAGGGAAAGATCAGTGACTGCGGGCCAATCCGGTTGGAATTGGTATTCGGCATTGTTTAAGGTAAATGCCGCTTGGAACACACCGCTATTATCCTCAAAGGGAAAACTCGATAATGCCCCCTGCCATAATACTTGGGCGTTTTGACTCTGCCCCGCTTTAATCGCACCATCCAGATACTCAACCAGTGACTCGCCCATGGCTTTGATCGGGAAGTATTTATCCGCATTGGCGGCATTTTTGACTTCAACATTGGCGGCAAGGGACATACTGGTAGCAGCGCTAAAATCCAGCTTTAGAGCAGCAGCAAGACCAATATCGTCGTTTTCGAACTGCACCTGAGGCACAGATAAGGTTGCCCTTTGGGTATCGAAGGCACCGGTTAACGCCGCGCCATGCAGCACTAAAGGCGCTGAAAATTGATCGCCAAAATCGAAGGTATAAGTTTGCTCGGGAAGCGAAAAAATTAACTTTTCATCCTGCCATTGCAACTTCAGATCCAAGGGGTTGATATTGGGTATTCCTTCCACTTTCTGCCAGTGGAATTGCTTAACGCTAGTGCTTGCGAGCAAAGGCTGATCTGCCGCTTGATAGAGACGAATCGGTCCGACGCTACCCTCGGGCGCGAGCTGAAACCATTGCTGCAATACGGCTAAATCGACACCAGGGAAAAGCGGTAGCAATGGAAATAACGTGTCTAAATCCAAACGGCTAACATAGGCATATAAAGCATCGTCTTGCTGCTTGGCCGCAAACTTCAGCTCGGGCCAATGCACCCCATTGGTGACAAAATCCAAATGAGTGCTGCTGATCTCCCAACCTGCCGCGTTTGGCTCCCAATGAATGCTACCGGACTGGATCTCAAACTTTTGCGGTTGACCTTGCATCGACCATTGCAACCAACTTGGCTCAAACTGCACGAGTCCAGAACGTAAACTTCGATGGGCAAAATCAAACCACGCCTTAAGATTGACTATCCCTTCTAAGGGCAGTTTTTTGCTTGGATCATAGGGATTAGGTTGGCGTGATGCCCATTCGCCCAAATCTAAGGACTGAGCCGCCAGATAAACTTGTCCGGTTAAACTCTCGGGCGCTGTAGCATCGCCGTTAATATCGAGTTGCAGGCTGAGCGATTCCTTAACCAAGGTATTGTTATCGAGGTAAATTTCCCCCGCGCCGCGGTGGCGCTCACCACTATTACGCCAATTGAGGTGACGAATATGAATGGGTCGATATTCATGTTGCAAGCTAAGCAGTTGCACCGAAGCATCCGTCAGCGAGAAACGCTCGAGCTGCTTTAAGAGTAATTTATACAACCAATCGGTTTGCGCCGTTTGATTGGACCTCCCCTGCGCCTTATTACCCGATAATTTATCGATATCGAGGGCAATATGAACACCATCGAAATTGACATCTTCAATGCGTGGACTGGTGGTCAGTAGCGATTGCCAAAAATCCAATTTGATTTGGACATGCTTCACCAACACGGTAACAGGGAGCTTGTCCTGCGTAGGGATCACTAGATTATCAACCGTTACCGCTGGGCCAAAGGCCTGCCACTGGGCGGATAACTCGCCAACTTGGATATCAATTTGATATTCGCTTTTTACATACTCAACTAACTGCTGGCGTACTTCATCGACCTGAGGCAATAATCCACGGATCAAGCTTACCGTCAAGGCAAACAAGACTAAGATCAGTGCCAGTAATTGCCAGCAAAAACGGCTTAGTTTTTTAGCAGTAAAAAGCGTTGCCACTACATCATCACCACGTCGTATTTATGCTGGGAATACATAGGCTCATTTTGCAGGCGAATACGCTTACCTATATAAACTTCAAGCTCGGCGACCAAATGACTTTCATCTCCACTTAAGCTGTTATAGACAGCGGGCGAGCAGTAAAGCAAAAACTCGTCGGCGTCATAGGCCCGATTCAAGCGAATAATTTCGCGGAAGATTTCATAAGAAACAGTTTCTACCGTCTTCATGCTACCCGTGCCCTGACAGGCTGGACACTCACTGCATAGCACATGCTCTAAGCTCTCGCGGGTGCGCTTACGGGTCATTTCAACTAGACCCAACCCAGAGAAACCACTGACATTAGTCTTAACTCTGTCCTTGGCGAGCGCACTATTTAAGCTATTGAGTACCCGCGTTTTATGCTCGTCGCTCAGCATATCGATAAAGTCGATAATGATGATGCCGCCGAGATTTCGCAGCCGCAGTTGCCGTGCAATCGCTTGGGTGGCTTCAAGGTTAGTGTTAAAGATGGTTTCTTCAAGATTACGGTGGCCCACAAAGGCACCAGTGTTGATATCGACCGTAGTCATAGCTTCAGTCTGATCGATAATCAGATAACCGCCAGATTTAAGCTCCACCTTACGTCCCAGAGCACGCTGGATTTCATTTTCGACATCGTACAAATCGAAAATTGGCGCTGGGCCAGAATAGTGCTCAATCTTGTCGGCGATTTCCGGCATAAACTCTTGGGCGAAGGCTTGCAGCTCGGCAAAGGTGCGGCGCGAATCGACTTGAATTCGGTCTAATTCGGTTCCCACAAAGTCGCGCACAATGCGCACCGGCAGGGCCAGATCTTGATAGAGTAATGCTACGCCACGGCGCTGACGCCGCTCGGAGACCTTAGACCATACTCGGCGCAAAAAAGCCGCATCTTGGGCAAGTTCGTCCTCACCTACGCCTTCGGCGGCGGTGCGGATAATAAAGCCGCCGTCTTCATCGACGAATGGCAGAGTGATTTTTTTAAGACGACTGCGCTCTTCTTCCTGCTCAATCCGCTGGGACACCCCAACATGGCTAGAGCCAGGCATAAACACCAAATAACGGGAAGGCAGTGTGATATCTGTGGTTAGGCGCGCACCTTTAGTGCCCAGAGGGTCTTTCACCACTTGCACCATAATATCTTGCCCTTGGCGAACCAGCTCGGCGATATCACGGACCACAAAATGGCCCTTCTCCACATCGGCCACGCATTCAGTGTGCGGCACAATGTCGGAGGCATGTAAAAACGCGGCTTTATCTAAGCCAATATCCACAAAGGCGGCCTGCATGCCGGGCAACACACGGCTGATTTTGCCCTTGTAAATATTGCCCACCAGACCACGCTTCATGCGCCGTTCAATATGGACTTCTTGCAGCACGCCGTGCTCGACTAAGGCAACGCGCGCCTCAGAGGGGGTTACATTAATCAGTAATTCTGAACCCATCTTGCGCTGAATTTTATTCGGATTTAAGCGACTGGTATTCACGACTCACCCCATTAGGGAAATTAAATTAATCTCAGTATGTTCTAAGCCTGAAAACCAATACCGCAGACTAGATAATGCCCGCCTCAGATAAGAGTTGGCGAGTTTCGACTAATGGCAAACCGACAACACAGGAGTAACTACCATCAATTGACTCAACAAAACAGCCACCTAATCCTTGGATCCCATAACTGCCCGCTTTATCCATGGGCTCTTGTGAGGCAACATAGGCATCGATATCTGCATCAGAAAGCACACAAAAACGCACTAAGGTTTCAACTAAACGCACTGCGGTATGATTGACACTTGCTAAGGCGACGGCGGTCATTACTGTGTGCACCTTGCCAGAAAGCGCACGTAGTACCCGCTTAGCATCGGCTTCATCAACAGGCTTACCTAATATTTCGTTTTCAAGCACCACGATAGTATCAGAACCTAATACAGCAGGCTGTGACATACCTGAGCATAATGCAAGCCCAGCCTGGGCCTTTTCAGCCGCAAGGCGCTGAACATAATCCCGTGGTAACTCTCCGGTCTTCGGAGTTTCGTCAATATCTGGTGCTACTTGCGCAAACGTAAAATCAGCCCGTCCGAATCCAATATGAGTCAGTAATTCTTTCCGGCGCGGCGATGTCGAGGCTAAAACTAAATTCACAACTAACGAACCTTATAATGACGTCGAATGCGACGTAAAATCCAAAAAATCCAAGGCCAAAAAACGAGGCCCGATAGTGCAGGCAAAAACAGTTCAGAGTGGAATGTTGCACCATCCATCACAAACTCAACCCAATAAACAATGAGGTGATAGATAGCAATTAACAGCATTATGACCAGCGACTGTTGCCATTTCGGGAAGTTACGTAAACGCTGACAATGTAAAATAGCAATATAAATCACCAACGACATTGCCAAAGAGCGAACACCTAAAGTCGCGCCCAAGAGAATATCAAGGGCTAAGCCCATAACCCAAGCCGTCAGAATGTTATATCTGTGGGGCAACGCAATGGACCAATAGATCAAAATCATCAGTAACCAATCAGGACGCCAGGCCTCAACAATTACTGGCAGTGGCATAATTTGGCTTAAGAGCCCAACAAATAGGGTTAGCCAAACCGCGATGCGTCCATTAGCAGCTTGTAAACTCATTAGTGCACCTCTGCTGGCGGTTGGGTAGTAGCAGCGTTAGATGCCCCATTCGCGTTACTGGATGCTGCATTGGGATTACTGGGTACCACATTGACATTTGTGCCCTGAGTACCGCCTTGAGTCGTTGGCGTTCCATTACTGGTATCAGGCTTAACGTCTTGTGCAGGATGATCTGCGGCCGGTACAGGCACTTGATTAGGCAGTGTCACCCCCGAATCTGGCGATGGCCAAATTAACAGGAGATAACGAATACGGTCGAGTGCCGCCAGAGGCTGAGCCGTGACTCGCGCATAACTTTGGCCATCTTCGGTAAAGACTTCCACTACCCGCGCAACCGGATACCCTTCAGGGAAGCGGTTACCTAAGCCAGAAGTGACCAGCAGGTCGCCCACACGAATATCGGTACTCTTGGCAACATGGCGTAACTCAATTTCATCAAGTTCCCCCGTCCCGTTGGCGACAAGGCGCACATCATTACGGGTAATCCGTACGGGTAAGCCATGGGACACATCAGACAGTAGTAACACTCGGCTAGTCATCTCACTGACCTGCACAACTTGCCCCACCACACCTTGCGCATCCACAACAGGCTGACCAACAAAGACGCCACTGCGGGAACCTCGGTTTAAAACTACATAATGATGGGAAGGATCGCTGGCAACCTCCATGACCTCTGCAACCATCTTGAGAGAATCCTGATAGGCAGGCGAACCTAGCAAGGCGCGTAAACGTTCGTTTTCCTGACGTAAATGCTCGAAACGCTGTAAGCGTTCACTCATTAATAATTGTTGCCTTAACAGCTCTTTATTTTGCAATGCCAACATATTGCGGGTCGCAAAACTCTCAGAAGACCAATCGAGGATCGCACTGGGGACACTCGCGAGGTATTGAATAGGACTTAAAGCGGATGAAAGGGATTCACGGGCAGGCTCAAGGCGGTGATTTGCCGCAAGCAAAATCACCGACAGGATAATTGCCAGTGTTAAACGGAACTGGTTCGAAATACCACGAACAAAAATTGGCTTCATAGGAAAGCTAAGGCGGTGATTAGCCGCCCTATACCGAAGTTAGATTAGGTTTCTTCGGAGAACAGATCGCCGCCGTGCATATCAATCATTTCAAGGGCTTTACCACCACCGCGCGCTACGCAGGTCAATGGATCATCCGCCACCATGACTGGAATTCCCGTTTCTTGCATCAATAAACGGTCTAAATCACGCAATAAGGCGCCACCACCGGTTAACACCATGCCGCGCTCAGAGATATCAGAAGCTAATTCTGGTGGTGATTGCTCTAGTGCCACCATAACCGCACTCACAATGCCCGATAATGGTTCTTGCAACGCTTCTAAAATTTCGTTGCTGTTGAGCGTAAAGCTACGAGGTACACCTTCGGCCAAATTACGACCACGGACTTCAATCTCTAATACTTCATCACCTGGATAAGCAGTACCGATAGTGTGTTTGATACGCTCAGCGGTCGCTTCACCAATCAAACTACCGTAATTACGGCGAACATAATTGATGATGGCATCATCAAACTTGTCACCGCCAATACGCACAGAAGAAGAATATACCACACCATTCAAGGAGATAATGGCAACTTCAGTGGTACCACCACCGATATCAACAACCATTGAACCTGTGGCTTCAGACACAGGTAAACCTGCACCGATAGCCGCGGCCATTGGTTCTTCAATCAAATACACTTCACGGGCACCCGCGCCCATGGCTGACTCGCGGATCGCACGGCGTTCAACTTGCGTTGCGCCAACGGGAACACAGACTAAAACACGTGGGCTTGGGCGAAAAAAGCTGTTGTTATGCACTTGCTTAATAAAGTGCTGCAACATTTTCTCTGTCACATAAAAGTCTGCAATCACACCGTCTTTCATTGGACGGATTGCTTGAATATTGCCAGGAGTACGGCCTAACATCTGTTTAGCTTCTGTACCTACAGCCGCTACAGATTTCTGACCAGAGCTGTTACGCTCGCCACGTATAGCAACAACTGAAGGCTCATTGAGGACGATGCCTTCATCACGAACATAAATTAAGGTGTTAGCTGTACCCAAATCGATCGATAGATCATTAGAAAAAATGCCACGCAGCTTCTTGAACATGTAACTAGCCTGTATTCTGTGGAGTCAGAAGAAAAGAAAAATCAGCTAACTTTATCAATGCCACCCTGATTCCACAAGACCGTTGAGGTTAACAATCGCTAATGGAGTGATTTTTTTTCAAATAGACCACTCAAAAACACTATTTAATCGATAAACGCGCCTTATTGAACAAAAATCAAACAACCCAAAACCCCATTTAATACAAGCTGGCAACATGCGTAAAACCTGTATCTTGCATTTTAGCCTCAGCATGATGCTTTGAGTTCATGCGACAAAACGCATCGCATAACGATAAATCACTACGGACTAATTCCAATTCAGCAAAATCGATCTCCCCTAATTAACTTCTCGCCAGTAGATGATTCTGTCATGACCTCGGTAACGCCCAAAAAATGCACTCGCACGGGGATCGGATAAGCTGGTTGGAGACACCCCATTCCAATTCCAATACCATTCTAACCAAGTCGGTACCTCTAAAGGCGCGGTCACTTGACCGCGATATAAGTTGCCACTAGAGGTGAGAGCTCGCCACAGCAAATCAAATTGCCCCGCTTGAAATGCTGAAGATGCGCCAGTGCGAGTAATACTCTGCCCCGTGGCTAAATCCGGGTCAAAGTTATAACCCAGCCCTGTATTATCCACCTGCGAACCTAGGCCATAGGTGGCAATCGTGCAGCTATCATTCCCATTTATAACCCAACTAGTGCCATTCCAATACTCAGCTCTTGTCGGCATTTTAAGGATTTCAGTCTCTGGGCCATAAGTGTTATCCATCACCACTCGGCCGTGGCGTAGGGTTTGAGTGGTGATTTTCTTAGCATTACAGTTAGTGCAATTACCCGTGGTTGCCGCATCCATATCGGGCGAGGCCACATAGCTGTAAAGTCCATTTGGCCGAGGATCGTTATCCATCAACTGCACGCCAATATCGAGCAGCTCGAAGGGACCGTCTTGATAAAGATTCGTCGTCACATTTGGGGTTACTCGGTTTAAATAAGCGCGATAAGTACCATCGACCATCGCCACACCCTGACTCCAACTATCAATCTTTACAGGCAAGGCACTTAAGCGACTCTGTAAATCGACACCATTGTTATTGTTTTCTCCGACCAATTTCGCGGTTGCGAGGGAGAATGGTGGGAAATAGTTTTGTGTCACCGCGCCGCCGATATTCAAGGCTTTGATGCTCATTGACATGGGAAAAGGTTGATCCATATAACTAAAACTGCCACAGGCAGGTAAGACGGAAATATCGCCCACTAAGAATCTATCGGGTACAAAGCGGCCAATATTGGCTGAATAGCCAATCGGAATATTTAAGCTGCTGGCCACACCTAGATAATTAGGACTCGCCTGCGCCGTAATTTGAAATACGCCAACTTCGCTAATACTTTGATTACTGATGGTGTTGAGATTATTAGTTTGCGCGCTATGGTTATAGGTAGTCACACCTAAAACCCCATCATGGCCACCACTGGCGATACTAGGCGCAACAACTTTACTGATAAGCTTTATGGTTTGGTCACTAAAGTTAGGCGTAGATACGTTGCCCGAACAAAAGTCCGTATCACCGTCCTTTTCCCAAGCCATAGCTTGTACTGTCATTCCGAAATTCTGCCCCGCTTTACGGTAAGCATTGCAGCTCATATCCGCACTCGGGCAACTGGCGCTGGCGTCCACGGGTTTGACGCATAATCCCGCAGGCACACTGACAAACTGATCTGAGCCAGTCATCAAAAGACCCGCATCTTCACCCGTGCCATCAAACCTAGCATCAAGTTGTACTCGTCCGGCATCGGGATAATTTATCTCGAGGGATGCAACGCCATTAGTAAACTGTAACGGAATTTGGGTACGTGAAACCTCAGTTTTGCCGATAGCAGTCGTTGTCGAGCCAGATACATTCCCTTTAATACTAAGAGGTTGCTGCCAAGTGCTTGGGATGGAAGAGGGGGAAATATAGCTACTCCAAAAACCAATATTCTTAGTCGTATTTTCAAATACTGGTACGCATTCCAAACTCGAATTTGACTTTCTTACTGCAGAAATATTGATGGAAGTAGGCTTGTTTGCCAATTTATCAGGGACGTCGAAAATAAATCCACTATCAGCAAAAGCTAAAGTACATGAAGCCGTATTTAAAGGACCAGTCCCCTTACGGCAAAGAGTATCGCTTCCAGCAATGGTAGATGGAATAGAACTACTGACGCCAATCGTCACTGGCGAAGCTGTCACATTATAACGTAGGCTTGCGGTTGCTATGCCATTAACAAAACTAAGACTCGAAGTATTTACTCCACCAACATACCAAGCGCCATTGGTATTGGGATTTAACGACAACTGCGCAACAACAGGATCGGTAAATAACTGACTACAATCAGCATTTGCACAGGCACGCACGGCCATTGTTTCAGCTTTACAGGTCAACGGCGAGTTCGAATAATCAAATTCAAAATGATGCACTTGTTGACCAACAGGCCGTGATTTTATGGCGCACACTTTGAAGTTATCGATTTCATGGTTGTTATTTGCTCCCCCAGTAGAACCCGTGAATGACAAATAAAAATCTTCAGGTACCGCACCCTGGCCAGCTTTTGCCCTTGCATCAAAAGCCGAAACAAGTGCTTGATAGCCTCTTCCATCACGAACATCCCGTTCAACGGAGACCCACGCTTGCCCATTGATCGTTGAATCAATTTTGATTCGATACTTATGGTTAGGTTGCGCCGTTTGGGTACTTCGCACATCAATAGCAGGGTTTAAATTTGCAGCTGTTCCAGCTAAATAACTATAATTTGATGCAGCGGAACCACGTAGGGCAATGGATTGCGCCCTAAATCCAGGCCCCCCCACTTTACCTTCGTTACCGCTCGAAAAGTTACCATATTCATCTAAACCAACACCTAGCCAACCACCAGCAAAACCCGATGTACCATCATTACGCTGAGCATACCCTAGGGCACCACCAAAACTACCCGGTTGAGGAGTCACTGATGCATCAGAGAGAATAACCGCAATACCATCCCCCCCGGTACCTGACGATGGAGACCAAGCAAAATAGTCAAACTCAACAGTGACTAGGTTATCCTCAGCAGGAAATAGCCGCTGGAAGGTACTTGATGTCGCTTGGTTACCCGATGCAGGAGTAATTCTAAGCCTGTTACCCACAATACTTGGTGGCGTTGAACTCCCTAATACTTTTATTGCCCAGTCATTTCCAAGGCTAGAACGGGAAAAATCGTCAGTAAAACATTCTTCAACAGGGGCGACTTTTTCGAGCGCGATAAACCCATAATCTTCCGAAACATGCGTCCGGTCAGTATCTTGATAAGTATCTTCGTCATTGACGACACTGACCAGTGTCGATGTCAGTGTACAACGCCTTAACCAACCACCATCACTACCATTACGAGATGACTTACCCGCCACAAAGGTTGGAGCATTGTCAAACCCTGTTAACGCCGTGGTGTAAGCACATTGCTGTGTTAATGAAGTGCCTGATTGATGGGTGATGGTGTTAGCGAATTGATAGCGAACATTTTCTCCACCGAGCGCCATAGTGCCAACACCCGGTTCGATGGCAAGATAAGCGATTGTCTCATCGTTAAGTGAATTCACACCACTAGGCTGACATTGCCGATTATTACCGGATCTAGAATACACTTCAGAAGTATCTAAATTTAATTGCATGCCGCCGTTATAGGGCTGAGAAATACTGGTTAGCCAGCAATTATTATTGCGGGTTTGCAACTGATTGAGTCTTACCGTTAATCCACTGGCAAGAGGTTGATTAACCCAGGCCGACGAAGACATGTTTAAAGCACTATTGGTCGTCACTGTCCCTGCGGTAAAACGTTTACCGTTTGATAATGTATAGCTACCCGGAGTTACCGCAATCCAATGCACTTCTGGCATGGGCGAAGATGGAATGTAACGATTGTTTGGGCTCGAAGGCTCTGCTTGGTACCAAGTAAAACCTGTATTGCTCACATTCGACAAGAAAACCGAAGCAGGTCCATCAGCATTAATGGATGAACTCGAAATGGTAGGCATCAAGAATACGAGGGGAGTCACTCCAGCAGGAAAGGCCTCATCAAAAACCACTGAAGTAGATGTCGCCTTACCAAAACTCAATTGTAAGTTTGAACCACCAATAATTTTTGAATCATCATTAACCGTTAACTTACGGGAAGTTATACGACCAAAAATGGTATTAGTGCCATTAATAGTGACTTCTGCATCGCTGTAGATATAAGCATTTATATCAATATTAGATGTATTTAGAGCGATATTACTGTACCCCAAAAACAGTAATTCACCGGCGCCAGATGCATTAAACTTTAGGGCGCCTGAAATGTTAACGGCATTTTTAACAAAAAATCGTACATCGCCCGCGATATTAATATTGGGTGAACCACCAGTAACGGTAAAATTCTCAACCCAATAATCTCCCGCGGATAAATTAAGCACAGTCGATTTATCGAGAATCAGATTTTTAATTTTATAAGTAGAGTGATTAGCAGAAAACGCTAGCTGACAGCCATTTTTATCTAAAATAATTGAACCAAATTCCGTTGTACTATCAGCTCCAAAGGTGGTACTGGGTTGGCATTGACCATAACCAATTCCAACAGAACCATTACCCGTTTGAAACTGATTAGCGGGAGAATTCAAATTAAGGCCTGCAATATCAGAACCCGTAATATCACAATATCGAACCCCTCCGGCACCATCATCACAGACATTATTCTGCATACTATTACCCGCCTTATTGCTGCTGCAATAAGCGAGATTTTGCCCGCCCGTTCCATCAATAAAACCGCGATAGATAGTTAAGTTTGAAGCAGGGCTTGCACATCCACTGGCCGTTCCATGGTGTCCTTGAACCACCGCAGGAAAATACTTGTTATAGTCAACACTCTCAAACGCTTGAGTCGAATAACTGCATAACAGCAAACTAATAAACATCCCTAGCAATCTAACCACGGGCTTCTACCTCTACTTGACGGCTTACACGGGTATCGCCACTCTCGCATATCGCTTTGCTATTAATGCGGAACTGAGTGACTGTGCCGACCGCATAGGATGTGCAGCTTAAACTGACGCTACAGGCATGAAAGCCCACCACATCGGGGGGTGTCCAACTGCTTGAAACACTTGCACATGTCGCCGTCGCATTAGCGGGGGCGTTTAATGGGAATAATTGCGCTAATGCGGCATCGGCACCGCTATTCGCCGCGGCTAAAGCCCGGGTTCCCCACACTTCTTGGGTTAATCCGCTATCGGCATCTTCCACAATGTTGATTAAGGCGGCGGCCAATAAAAACATCACGGTAATAACAAAAATACCGATGACCAAGGCGCTGCCACCTTGGCGACGAGCCGAAGACTGACAATACTTTGAGCGCGATAGACTAACTAAGTTAGGGGACATTGATCACCTGCACTTGATGTCGATATTGAAATGTCTCGCCGTTGACATTAAATCGTGGTTGTAGATGCACCATCGCATTATTGACTAGACTCGATGGTGTTAAGATCAGCGGTAAATCGGCGTTATTACTCAACACATTAGCCACACTCTGTGCCATTAGCACGCCCGAACTCATATCCGCAGGTGTTGGCTGGCTGGCATTCAATCCATAGCCAGTATAACGCTTAAGAGTTAACTCATTGCTGGATGGCGCTTTTTCAAAACAATAACTCACAGGATTTGAACCAAAATAGATCCGCTGCCGTGGTGATGCTTCAGCAAAACGTACTGGCGCAGTAAACGTCAGCGTTACCTGATTACCCAAAGGCGCCATGGTGTTAATCTGAGCGCGTTTTTGCCTCGCACTGTTATACACATCGCTATCAGTCAAAGGATAAATCCAAGCATATTGGTTAACCGCAATCTTACTGGTCACATCGTCTAAAATCACCGTTCCCGAGAGAGCTGTGGCGCTCGGCGATATTGGCATAGATAAATAGGAGGTGCTGGCTTGGATAGGTACAAATTCAATACATTGATAGGTGAGTGAATCCGTATTCACTCGCACACTATTAGGCACTGAGCTGCGTAATTCGCGCGTCATTCGCTCGACCACAAAACGGCTCTGACTGAGCACTTGATCGACCGAGCTCGATTCGACAAAAATTCGCGTGCCAAAAATAATAAAGCTACTGACCCCAACCACAAGAATGCCAAGGATCAAGATAACCGTAACCATCTCAACTAAGGTAAATCCCCGCGCGGATTTTTTATTTACAGCATAGTGTGAAGACATCAGTAATTACTCCTCACCATATTGTAAGTAATCACTTCGCCATCGGGCGTTGTCACATTAATCGTCACTAACTTGGTATTGGGCACGGCCCCATAAGCAACAGTGACACTTAAACGATAGTTAGGATAAGCATCAGCATAGGTTTGACTGGAGTTAAGCATAGCTGCGGTTTCATTTAAGCCGTGGTAATCGTCAACATCGTCATAGTCATTGCGACTTTCTCCCTCATTGGGCCATTGCCAATCCGTTGGTCCGAGACTAATCACATTTGAGCAAGGCAAGCCTAGTGGGCTATCGCAGGCGGGTACGCCGCCATTGGCGTTAGTATTTTCATCGTAACGTTTACCCCAAATCTCATTCATCACCGAATGGGCCAGTTCGGCGCTTTGCACCCTATGTAAGGTCTTCGCCGCGCGATCCGCTTGGGGAAATAACATGCTGCTGAGCATCACTATGGCAATGGCGATCACTAACATGCCGACCACTAACTCAATGAGAGTAAATCCCCGAGGGTGAACCGGGCTTAATCGAATACCTCTAGTGCTAATTGGCATAGATGTAACCCTCGCTAGAGATATTGATGATCACAGTCTCATTAGCGGTGACTTTAATACAGTGGCCATTGCAACCTAACGAAGGCCGGCCATTGGTATCAAAATCAATATTAAAGCCACTGGCACCATTACTCACTAACGCAAGGCTCGCTCCACCTTCGAATGCTTGGACATAGAGTGGATCGGGTGAAATCGCCGCCCCCGTGCAACCTGTGCTACTACGGCCCGCAAATTGACTCGCCTGATAACCTGAACTCGATACGGCGAGGCGATAACATCTATCGGTATTATTGAGGGCCTTTTGCTGCACTTGACGCAGTTCGGCGATAAATTCATTACGCAGGCTATAGGCGCTATAGGATGATTGAGTAAACAGACGCGGCAAGACAGTCACAGCCAAAATCGAAATCAAGATAATGGTCGTCACTAACTCAACTAAGGTAAATCCAGTCTGTTTCGCCATGGGAAAATTAACCATTGTCCATATTAGGTTCTAGGTTCTAGGTTCTAGGTTCTAGGTTCTAGGTTCTAGGTTCTAGGTTCTAGGTTCTAGGTTCTAGGTTCTAGGTTCTAGGTTCTAGGTTCTAGGTTCTAGGTTCTAGGTTCTAGGTTCAGTTTCTGCCAACCGTTTGATTAAGGCAAATAAATCTCTATAAATTTGGAGATAAATTCTAAGTAAATTCATTTTGTTGCAGCTGATATCACCCACCTATTTTACCTAAAAAAAAGGCCTGCTAGGCAGGCCTTTTCCGTAATTCAAATTAACAACCATTATCTGTAACAGTAATCGTTGGCAAGGCACCTGCACTTGCTGCTTGTGTATAAACAATCTTACAGCTTTTCGCTGGTTCAGAGCCAACAGCAGCTACATCAGCAGGTGCGCCACGTTGCCAAATGGTACCTGTAGCTTCATCGATAATCCAATCAGCAGCAACTTCACCAGAAGGTACTGCTGATGATGGGGAAGTTCCAGTATTAAACTTAACATCCATACCCTTTTCTAAAGCAGCCTTAGTTGCAGCCATATAACCATATACTACCGGAACATCGTCAGTAGCTGTCGCAGGAGTCCCTGCAACTGTATTACCGAGCACATCAACACTACCTGTTGCAGTACCTTCAATTCCGAGCAATGCAGCTTTTGAATAAACTAGGCTATTGGCACCTTGAATAGCTCCCTTCATACCTTGAATTGTTGAAGCACGTGCATCTGATTGCAGGTTAATAAACTTAGGTGCCGCTGTGACAGCAAGAATACCTAAGATAATGATCACTACGACTAATTCGATTAAGGTAAAACCTTGTTGTCTTTTCATATAAAACTACCCTTTTTTGAGAACCAATTAACTAGAACTAATTAAAAGATAAACCAATTAAAACATTAAATTAAGGCGTAAATGGTGTTTGAGTGAAACTTAGTACTTTGCCTGTACCTGGATTATAAACCACGCCTTTAGCGCCAGTGGTTGATAAATCTGGTGCTGGAGTTGGCACACCTGTATTTTGGTTTAACACCAGAGAGGCCACTTGGTGATAAACACATAAATCCAAACCGCTCACGGCTGTACCCGCAATTGAATTAGTACTGCCACCCGCACCATCGATAACGCGTACGGTATAGCGTTGATTTCGCGCATCTTGCGAATAGAGCACATTACGCGGCGCACTTTGCAATACCGTATTGAATACCTGTTGACAGCTTGCATCCGTCATCGCCGTTGCATCGGTACCAGAGGTACCCGTTGGATAGCCAAAACGTGGGTCGAGTGAAACAGAAGTACCATCTAAGATCACACTGCTATTTTGGCGACCATCGACTTCCCATTGTGAACGCACAAAACTCACGGCTGTAGATAAACCACCCGCCACACCGTCCACACTGGCATCTTCAGCATCATCGGTGACGTTTAAAAAACGTGGGATTGCCGTTGCCGCTAACAGACCCAAAATGACGATCACTATGACCAGTTCAATCAATGAAAAACCATTTTGTTTAGTCTTCATTAGTTTCCCCCTACTTGATGAAAGTCCATTCTAACAGCTAAATCAGTTTATAAAAGCCCGTTACTTAAAAATATTTTAGGAGTTCGTCAAAAAAATGACCCTGCCAGAGTTTAGTTGATAGCCAATACTATCCCCATTTTGTGAGCGATAACGGCAGCTATTATCCTTGCGAAAATAGCTACCAATGAGGGAGTTATCCGCCGCCTCCTGCCCCATGAGTTGCCACCATAAGGCTTGGCAACCTTGGTCACTAAGTTCGGTCGGTTGCGGCCATCCCTGAGCGCTCATGATCACCAGTGTTTGCTGCTCATTATGAGTGTTTTGCTCATTAAACACTTCCCAATCTAGTCGCATTTGTTGTGGTTTGCCAAGGGATAGCCACTGGGAGCGCACCATAGCCAACACATTTAAGAAGCGACTATGTTCGACCTCCACACTTCGGGCGGCAAGTTGTGGCATAGCGGTAAAATATTTAACCCCAATCACCGCGAGAATAATCAGCATCAAGGTCAAGCTAACGAGCCGCCCATAAACCCGTAACAGATTGCTTTCAGCCTTCTGTTGGCTCTGCATCTATTTGATCCTAATTGAGTTAAACTCTCGACTTGGCATTACTTCCCGCCTTTAACCACATTGAGCATATCCCACATCGGCAGGTAAATACCCAGCGCCAGTACCAACACAATAACGGCCACAATACCGATTAAAATCGGCTCTAACTTAGCGGTAAGATTTTTAAGGTCATAGTCAACCTCACCTTCGTAAAAATCGGCGGCATCATTTAACAGTTGGTCAATTTGGCCGGTTTCTTCACCGACGGCGACCATTTGCAGTACCAGTGGCGTAAACAATTTGCTCTGATTCGAAACCCTCAGCATAGATTCGCCTGACTCTATACCACGGCGCATCCCGACAATTTTGTCGTGCATATAGGCATTATCTACCGAATCGGCGACCAAACTGAGCGCCTGCGTCATCGGCACGCCCGCACTTAACATCATCGAAAAACTGCGGCAATAACGGGAGAGGGTCGAGCGCTCAATAATCGAACCCACGGCGGGAATATGTAATTTCCACTGATCCCATTGTTTTTCACCTTTTTCCGTATGATGCCAATAACGGATCCCAATAATAGTTCCGAGTAGTAGCAGTAACATCAAAGGCCAGTAGTGAACAAATAAGTTAGATGTGCCGATCAACACCTTAGTCGCCCAAGGTAAGTCGGCACCGAAACGGGCAAACATTTCGGCAAATTTGGGGATCACCATGATATTTAAAATCACCATGGCCAACGCAATGGCAATCAATACAAATATGGGATACCGCATCGCGGCCTTAATCCGGCGGCGTGTTTCCTGCTCACGCTCGATATAACCGGAGAGCTGAATAAAAGCATCCTCTAACTTACCAGTGTTTTCGCCCACATGAACCATAGAAACAAACAGAGAATCAAACACATCTGGATGTTGGTTCATGGCCGATGACAGTGGGCGCCCCGCAGTTAACTGCTCTGAAATATCATTCAGCGCATCTTTCATCCGTTGGGAGTGGGCGGTTTCGGATAAGCCTGCAATGGCGCGCAGAATTGGGATCCCCGAGCGCGTTAAGGAGTACATTTGCCGGGTAAAAATCTGTAATTCATCCAAGCCGACTTTGCGCTTAAACAGCTGCGCCAAGGTAAAGGACTTAGCTTCCTTCGCGACTTTGACTTCTAACGGGATAATGCCGCGGGCTAACAGCATATCGGCCGCCGCCCCCTCGGAGGCAGCATCGAGCTGACCTGTTACGGCCTGACCTTGTCCACTGCGTCCACGGTATTGATAAACCGGCATAATTACGCCTCAACGCCTTGCTGACTGATAATATCCCGCGAGAGTGGCACCTGCGACTCACTCACATCCTCAACTAGCTTAGCCACCTCTTCAATGGTCGTCATGCCCTCGCTCAAATATTGCAGTGCTGACTCGGCAAGCGGAGTAAAATTTGGGCTTTGCAGGGCTGCACGGGCAAAATCCTGTGGATTACCGGTACGCATCGCATCGATCATCTTTTCATCCAACTCGAGGATCTCAAAAATACCGATACGGCCGCGATAACCACTGCCATTGCAGCTTTGGCAGCCCGTGCCAATGCGGAACTTGGCCGATGAAAAGTCCTGACGACTCACACTATTCAGCCAAGCTTTTTCCTGCGCCGTAGGCTGATATTCCACCCCGCAGTTATGGCAAACGCGGCGCACTAAACGCTGGGCAATAATCACCCTTAACGCACTCGCCACTAAGTAACTGGCGGCGCCCATATCGAGTAAACGCAGCGCGCTGGTTACCGCATCGTTAGTGTGCAATGTGGATAACACAAAGTGACCCGTAAGTGCGCCCCTTAGACCAATCTCAACGGTTTCTTGGTCACGCATCTCACCGACCATGATAATGTCCGGGTCTTGACGCAAAGTAGTGCGCAGCACGTTCGAAAAATCGAGTCCAATCTTATGGTTAACTTGAACCTGGTTGATCCTCGGCAATTGGTATTCGACCGGATCTTCTACCGTGATAATTTTACGATCCGCAGTATTGAGCTCACTTAAGATGCCATACAAGGTGGTGGTTTTACCGCTACCCGTAGGCCCTGTCACCAGCAACATGCCGTGGGGACGTTTAATCTGTTTACGAATACGCGCCAAAATATGTGGCGGCATCCCAGTCTCATTTAAGGTCAACAAGCCTGCGGATTGGTCGAGTAGACGCATCACCACAGATTCGCCGTGGTAAATCGGCATGGTCGACATCCGCACGTCAATCTTGTGGCCCTTAATTTCCATATGGAAACGCCCATCCTGCGGCAGACGTTTTTCAGAAATATCCAGCCCAGCCATAAGCTTAAGCCGCAGTACTAAGGCCGCTGCGATATTGACTTCATTTAGAATGGTCTCGTGTAACTGGCCATCGATACGTTGGCGGATCCGCAGGGCTTTTTCGCCGGGCTCAATATGAATATCCGAAGCGCGCATTTGCACCGCATCTTCAAAAATCGACTGCAGCAACTTAACCACTGTGGTTTCATTATCGCTATCGCCCGAGGTCAGGCTCGCCAAATCAAACATTTGATCTGCGGCATATTCCTCTTCAAGCTTACCAGCGATTTGCGCGATTTGGTCGGTGCGGCGATACAGGTTATCGAAGGCTTGCAATAATTGCTGCTCGGGTGCGACTGCGACACTGAGCTTTTTCGGCGCAATTAAGCTTTCTAAATGGTCGAGCGCCTGCAAATCCGCCGGATCGCTCATGGCCACTAATACCGTATCACCCCGATCTTCAACCGCAAGGGCACGAAAACGCCTTGCTTGCACCTCAGGGATCAGATTCACCACCTCGGTGGGAATTGGGCGTTTGCTGATATCCAGCAGCGGTAGATTTAACTGCTGCGACAAAAATTGCAGCAGTTGAGTTTCGGTAATAGAGCGCAGCTCAATCAGAGTTCGGCCAAGTTTATGGCCCGTCTTACGCTGCTCGCCCAAGGCTTGTTGTAGCTGCTCTTCGGTAATAATCGATTCTTGAACTAACAGATCGCCCAAACGCATCTTTAATCTGGGTTTCATTGGCTATCTCCTAGTTGTTGTAAACGTTGTTCAATAAAAGCCGTGGCCTGAGTTGATAAACCGGAATAGCTTAATGCTGTACGATAGGCTTGACTGGCTTGGGTAAATTGCTTTTGAGAGTCAAGAGCATAGGCTAATCCCATCCACCATTTCCCCTGCTGCGGCTCCTGCTGCAATAACTTGCGGTAAGCCTGTTCAACTAACGGATATTGCCCCTGTTTTTGGGCTAAATCCGTCTGCGCTAACCACTTTTGCCGAGCTAAAGGATGACTATCGGGGATTTGCGCAAGGCTAGCAAGTGCTGCGTCAGTATCGCCCATCGCATGTTGCACCCTAGCCAATAACAAAGCAAATTCAAACTCTTGCGGATAGAGTAACCGTCCCTGCGCTAACACTTCGGCCGCTTGGGGCTGCTCACCTTGACCATAGTGCAACGCCGCCAGTTGTTTGCGCGACTCATGTAGGCTCGGGTCGAGCTTGAGCGCTTTAGCGTAGTAATCCATCGCCTTAACCAACTGACCTTGCTTTTCGGCATCGCTCGCCAATACCAGTTGTTTTTGTGCTAACTGGCTTGGAGAAAGCTTTACTTCCGTCACCGCCATTTGCCCTGTTGGCTGAGCCGCAGCTTGGCTCGAAGCTTGGATCGAAGCTTGAGTCGAAGCAGACTCGACTGCCTCACTCGCCTTGGCCTCTGTTTGGGTTATTTTTACTTCACTCTGATTTACGTTAACTTCCGCTTGATTTGCTTTAACCGCAACCTGTTGTGGCTCAGTATGTGCCTGCACCGACTCTTGAGGTAATGCCGCCCTGTTAGGCATATCAGGTGAGGTATTTGCAGCAACCGATTCTGTTGTCGGTTCACTCGCATTAACACGGGGAGATAGAGCCACACTTGGGGCAGATTCTACTGACGCAGACATATCCTTTGCTGGAGTATCTGTCTGTGGGTTTGTGTTATCCGACGGAGTTTGCGCACTCACCACAGTGTTAACACTGTTATCAGTGGCATTCCTTGAGTCGTACATGGCCTGAAAGGCATAAACCGACACACCACCTACAAGTAGTGACACTAAGCTGATGACTAACCATTTACGCGATGGATTGGGGCGCCCCAGAAACTGGGCCTGATGCACAGCCACATTACTGAGAGAATGCCCCTGCTGGCGTTTATCGAGATCCTGCAGCATCTTGTTGATCACACTCATGCGGCGCCTCCCCACAACTGTTGTAGGTTAACGCCAGATGCCAGCAATGCCGCAATTGCCGCTGCACATACTATCAGTGCGATCGCCATATAGGTCGGCCAGTTTTGCGAACCGCGACTGGCATCTTCGGTATCCTGTATCGCGCCCTTAATGTGGGCGATGCGCACCTGAGTTGCCCCTTCGCCAAAACTGAGCATCAGGGCTTTATGGGCTAAAATATTGATCAATCTTGGAATGCCTCGTGATGCCTCGGCGATTTTACGCGTCAGTTTAGGGCTAAATAATGCTTGCCCCGCATAGCCTGCCACCGCTAAGCGGTAACGAATGTAGGCATCGGTTTCATCCCAGGTTAACGGCCGCAGACTGTAGCTAAAGGTGATGCGCTGACGTAATTGTCTAAAGGCTTGGCGCTTTAATCGCTCATCCAACTCGGGCTGACCAAAGAGCACCACTTGCAACAGCTTACGGCTTTCGGTTTCAAGATTGGTAAACAGCCGCAACGCTTCGAGGCTCTCATCGGGCAAGGCCTGCGCTTCGTCCAGCACTAATACGATGGCGTGACCATGGGCGCTCAGGGCGAGTAATTGTTGCTGAATAAGTCCAGTGAGTTGCTGCTGATCGATTTCGCTGGTGTATTTTAATCCAAGTTCATTGGCCACCGCCCAGCGCAGCTCGGCGGGGGTGAGATAAGGATTAGGAAGATACGCACAATGAAAACCCTGCGGCAGCTCATTAATCAACTTACGGCAGATTAAGGTTTTGCCCGTGCCCACTTCGCCTGTGACTTTGATAAAACCCTCCCCGGTTTGTAGGGCGGTCTGCAATACTTGCAGCGCCTCTACGTGCGGGGATAACCCGAAAAAAAATCCGGTATTAGGGGTTAACGAAAATGGCGTTTGGCTGAGTCCAAAGTGCTTCAAATACATGAAAGCTTACTTATTTTCTGGATACCAACGGTCGAGTAAGGTCTTAGAACGCTCTAACTCGTTTTTCCACGTATCCCCGCCCACCACGGTCGGCTTTAACATAATAATCAGCTCGGTTTTCTTCTTCTGCTTACTGCGGTTTTTAAACAGTTCACCCACCCAAGGGATATCACCAAGCAACGGTACTTGCGATACCACTTCTGAGTTTTCACTCTTCATCAAACCACCAATGACGACAACATCGCCAGAAGCCGCACGGATCACAGTATCAGATTCGCGAATTTCACTTTGCGCCAAGGGTAATTTTAAAGGTTGGTCATTGATTACAATGCCTTTTTCCTGTTCTTTGACATCGATCACCGATGGATGAACATGCAGTAATACGTTGCCGTCTTTATCGATTTGCGGAGTTACATCCAACGCAATCCCCGAGAAAAAGGGAGTTAATTGAACTTGAGGTGTCGTAATAGGCGTAGTGCCAGCCACAGTAGTTGATGAAACATCGGTAACAAAATACTCATCGGTACCGACTTTAATTACCGCTTTTTGGTTATTCGATGCCGTCACCCTTGGGCTGGATAATACATCCACATCACCTTGGGTATCGAGCAGGTTAATCATCCCCGCAAAATCCGCACCCTTGAAACTAATCGTCGTTACGCCACCCAGCGTTGAGCTAATTTGATCACTCAAACCTGGCCCCGCAGACGTACTTACGCCTACCTGAGTATTTCCCCCTGCTAACGCTGAGCCAAGCGCTTGCCATTGAATCCCCTGCTGATAACCATCAGACAGAGTCACCTCGAGGATCTTTGCCTCAAGGATCACTTGGCGTTGTAAATGTGTCTCTGCCGAACTTAAAAAAGCACGCACTTGACGTAATTCATTCGGATAGGCACGAATCGTCACTAATCCCGCCTGTGGAGTGACGACCACTTGGCGACCACCGCCCGTGTCACCCACAATGGCGGTTAAGGTTTCTTTTAACTCGCCCCAAAAATCGGTCTTAGTGTGCGAACGGATAAAGGTGCCATTGCTGCTATCGCTGCTGTTATTGTTGGCATTATTACCGTTGCTCGAATTGTTATTGCCACTAAGGTTACCGTTATTCGAGTTATTATTGCCGTTATTGTTATTCGAGTTGCTGTTATCGGAAATTCGGCCCGAACTCACCGAGGTTAACGACAGGCCATCGCGTACCATGTATAAGTAATTGACCGGAAAAGTCTCAGTACGCATCCCCGCAGGGAATACTCGCAAAATACGTCCTTCACGGCTGACTTCATAGCCATAAATATCTTCAACCACTTGAATGGCTTCGCTCAATGTCACGCCTTTTAGCGACAATGAAATCGTGCCCTGCACATCGGGATGCACCGCCACACTAAAGGGGGTGCCCTGAACGAGGCTCGGGAAAAATACCCTCGCATCGACATCATGGGCAGAAACATCGATACGACGTTCGGTTTCCATGGGCGCAGCTAAACTGCCCATTAAGGTATTAGTATTTAGTTCACGCTGCACCGCGTCTGGCATAACGGCTGGCGGAGGTGGCGTTGACTGCTTCGCGGCCTGCATCGACGCAGAAAGAGCCTCTTTTGATGCCATAGGCTGCGGTCTATCTGTGGTTTGGCAAGCCATAAGACAAAGTGAGAGTAGAGGTGTGAAGTATTTAATGGCGGTCATCTGAGTCTTATTCCCTATCTCTCTGTTATTGCTTGAAATAATGCTAATTTTCGTCCATCAGAAAGTAATACTGACGAGGGGGTAATACGCACGATTTTGACCCCTTGGATGCTATCACCTACGGACACAATTTTATTATTAATCACGGCGTAAGCCGTGTTGCCTGAGCTGACAATACTGTTGAGCACTAAGGCTTGATGCTGATTTTGACTCGCAGCGCTTACAGCCGAATAGCCTTTACCGGGCAAAGTAGGGTCCCGTAAGTTTTCAGCCGACACTTGTGCCGAAATAACCAGTAATGCGATGAAAATATAAGGCTTATTGAGCAACACTGATAAAGTCCTTATTAATACTCAAGGTATAAAGCTCGATATCGATTTTCCCTTTGGGGTAATCAGCCACTTTATAGTCGAGGCGTTTCCAGTAAAGTTTGTCGGGCATGGCTTCTACTGCTTCAACAAAACGCAAGACCGAGAAATAATCACCTTCTAAGCTCATGCGGATCCCATGGCTATACAAATTCAACTTTTTCTCTTCACCCACCGCAAGCAGTGGTACGGGCGCGATAGAGGTAAACTTCTGTAAGGTAATTCCCTGAACCTGCCCAAGCAGATTACCCAATAGTTCAGGCATATAATCGGCGGGCACCATATCGACCATCTGCTCGTTAAGCTGAGTATCAAGCTGTTGGTTTTGTTGCTGTAGCAAGGTTAAACGCTGGCGATAGTCCTGATTGGGATCTAGTGCTAATCGCTGCTGATATAAATCAATCTGTTGCACCGAAACCTGATTTTCTTGCTCTATGACCTTTAACTGCTGCGCCGTCGAATGCTGTTGTTTCCAAAGCGACTCAATAGGCATATAAGCCAACATAGCGATCAGTGCTAACAGGGCAATGGCGATTAGCCCACGCTCGCGTTGGCTGAGAGCATCAAACTTTTGCGCTAATTGTTCAAATTGGGCTTTCATCGCGCCTGCTCCTCTGGGGTCTCACTCGTCAGCGTGAAAGCCAGCGGTTTATCCTCACCGCGATCCATAGTCATAGACGAAAAAGCCTGCCCTTTTAAGGTCTGGGTCGCTTTTAGCTTACTCACCCAAAGCGGGATACTCTGTGGATGATCAGCAAATCCTTCAAACATAAAGTGCTGCTCGTTAATCACAATATGGTTAAGCCAAACACTCGCATCGGCCACCATAGCCAAATCCTTCAATACAGGTGCAAAACCTCGGCTGGTGAGGGAGGAACGCAGTGCCAGCTCATTCATTAATAATTGCTTTAGCTCGAGCTGCTGTGACTCTAACTCGACGCGCGCAACTAACTCAGGATCGGGTTTACGGGCGGCGATTTGTGCTTCAAACTCCGCCTTTTGCTGGTCAAATTGCTGTTTTTGCGCTGACGCTTGGCTTAGCGCCTGCACAGACTCATTTAATGTCCAATAGCTAAAACCGGCAACTGCACCGCAGACAACTAACAAGCCTACGGTATAACTGATTAATTTAGCGAAGGTTAAGCTCTGCTTTGGCGGCAATAGGGCGGCAGAATATAGGTTGACTCTCGATTTTATCACTCGTCACCTCGTGAAAGCTCACTAAAGGCCAATCCCGCCATTTTCGCGCCAACGGAGGTCTTATTAACCACGTTTACAGCTTGATTAAAGTTGGCTGACACCAACTTCGCTAAGGCATCGATCGCACCGTCGGCAAATAACTCAATGGAGTTAACAGGAGGCTGGCGCAGTTGACTCTCAAAATAATCCATAGATCTTTGAATTTCTAGGCTTAAGTTATCTGCCAATCCATAGTTTAGTTCATCCACTTCAGCCTTATCTAATTGGCTAAAACCGCGTACACGGCGCTGCATATATAACAGCCCCTGTTTTACCACCGTCAGTAACAACTCCTGCCCAGAATGATGGCTAACGACCAATCTTGCCTGATTATCATCCATAAACAGGTTGGTCATCGCGAGTTCTTCGATGCTAATCCCTAAAACAGTCAAGCCTTGCTCACTGATGGCTTGAACCATATTGATCAATTTGTCTTTATCGACCACAACAACATTGAGTTTATTGCTTGGCAAAGGGGGCTCAAAATAATCCAAGTGAATTTGCGGCACAGGAATATTGACCATATCTTTTATAGACCAAATCAAAGCTTGAGATAATTCTTCACTATCGACATTCGGTTTATCGGCGACGAGCAATTGATAGCGACCACTACTAAGAGTGATCTGTAAAGCGGCATGGGGGAAAGTGCTGGCAAGTTCAGCAAAGACACTTTGCCATTGATCTTGTTGTAATTCAAAAGAAACCCACTGCTCATGCAGACGTTCGGTGGCAGGTGCATAGACCCACAGCTTATCAGCACAGACATACACCCCCAGTGCAACACCCGTCTGTTTGGCTCGCCAAAAGGCCAACCGAGCAAAAAGTCCTTTATCCATAAAAATGCCTGTCTTCCGATAAAGTTAAGCTTGAGTGATAAGCCAGCGAATTGCGCTATTTCTACACCACCAGACGGAGATAAGCTCACAGCATTTAGAATGCGAAATTCGTCATATCCAGCGTCATAATTTTGGCACAGGCTAGTTTATCCGCTAATCTGTGAATTTTATAGAGAAATTCAACAACCCAGCCCTATTCTTCCACGAGGATCACATCACTCGGGGAAAACAATACGACTTATAACACCTCTGCTGGATCGCTAAAATACATGCCCTGGGCCATCCCCACCCCGAGAATTTGCAAAGTTTGCCATTCTTCAAACACTTCAACCCCCTCCGCACACACTTGCACTTCAGTACGGTACAAACCACCGATTAAACTACGAATAAACAATTGATTTTCAGGGCGTAAATGAATATGACGTACGATAGAACGGTGCAGTTTAATCATGTCGAAATGGCACTCTCGGATATAGTAAGTGCCAACAACCTGTTGTCCAACATGGTCGACACACAGACGAGCTCCCATCTTACGGATCATATCGAGTTTAGGCTGAAGCTTGTCTTGATGCTGGATCACTATATCCTCTGACACCTCAAAAATCAGTTGAGGTGTCAGATGGCGATGCTCAAGTAAGGTCGTTTTAAGCCACTGGGTAAAGGCCCGGCTCATCAAACTATCTAAGCTAAGATTCACACTATAGATTTGATCTTTATGCTGCTCTTGGCCGAGCAACCCCAATACACGCTCAATCATCTGCCGTTCAATTTGTGGCATCAAACCACATTTGTTTGCCATGGGGATAAACAACGTCGCCCGCACTAATGTCCCTTGATTATCCCGCGCCCGGGTAAAGATCTCTTTATGGTGCTCTCTCCCATCTAAATCCATAATGGGCTGACTAAAGGGATAAAAACGCCGCTGAACTAAGGCATTCTCTAAGAAGCTGCGCCAACGCACCGAGCCTTTGGCAAACTCCTCATCAATCGCGCCCTTATCGTACATAAACCAATTACTATTACCTTGTAATTGAGCAGCACGTAACGCCATATCGGCCTCATCAAGCAGCTGATTAACATTATCCCCGGCGGTAAAATAAGCACAGCCCAAGTGGTAAAAGTTATCTCTATTGTCCACATCATCGGGCAAGGTTTGACTCAAGCAGACTTTAAGTAACTTACTGGCGAGCTGATCTGCCTCAATCAAAGAGACGTGGGGCACAACTATCGCAAATTGATTATGGTTACGCCGCGCAAAAATACTGTTCGGCAAGGTTTGCAAGATAGAGTTAATACTATTGACCGTCGCATGGAGTAACTCTTTAACAGCAGCTTCACCCTTTGCCTGCTGTATCAAATCGAGATCATCCATTTCTAACAGATAAATCACCCCATGAGCGACCATACCTTGGTCATGGCTCATGGCATCGAGGCGGTTATTTAAAAACAACCGATTACCAATACGGGTTTGCGCATCTAAAAAGGTATTGGAGCGAATAAACTTATCGAAACGACCTCGTTCCTTATGGGCATCCTGCAATTCCTCAAGCAGTTTGGTTAAGGCTCTATTGATTAGCCTTGGCTTACCATTACCAGGGGTTGCCAGCGCTTGTTCATGTTTACCTTGTAAAATTAATCGACTGCGCTGAGCAAGTTCCTCAATACCATCCAACTGCTGCGAAAACCATATATGTCCGAAACGAACCAAAGCAATCACAGCTAGTAAGCCAATGCCCAAGATAAGCAACTCATACCAACTCACACTGTAATGTTCGAAAGGTTGTGGCAAGCTCAGAGCCATTGTGAGACCCGACTGAGGATCGAGCAAATGGGTATACACCATGGCATTTTGCGTCTGCACATTGCCGTGATAGGCGAAAAGCACTTCGCTCTTCATGGTTAAACGAAATTCAACGGCGTTATACGCCAGCAACATGGGAGGCAGCCAAGACTCCAACTCCCAATCGGGCTGGGAGTGATAATGCTCTATTAGAAGGGATTCAAGTTCAGACACTTTCTGCTGCTGAAACTTATAGGTTAATTGTACAAAACTCATCATTGCGCTGAGTAAAAACACGAAGGCAATAGCGGCTAAAGACATTAACCAGAAGCTGGTTAGTTTTGTTGTTAACATTCGAGTGAATTTCATCGAGCCGCTATCCTGCAGGATTATTATAATTATTGGTGCACTCTTAACATGAGTTAAACAAATGCTACTCAAGATTATTCAGTAGCATAAGCTAAAAGGCAACCTAGGATTTATTTTCAAAGACATTGAAAATCGCGCCAATAGCAGAGATTTCAGCCAACGTTAAAACAAAAAAGAGGCTAATTAGCCTCTTCTTCTATTAATTCTCTTGTCGCTTAATCCGCATATTGGGGCAAAGTTGTTATTGCAGCAACACCCGAATCAATGGCCGCTTGCGCCACGGCGCGGGCCACGCGCGGCAATAAACGTGGATCCATCGGTTTTGGTAGCACATATTCAGGACCAAAACTTAATGAACTTACCTTTGGATAAGCCTTAAGTACACTTGCTGGAACTTCTTCTTTCGCTAATCCGGCAATGGCATGTACAGCCGCAATCTTCATCTCATCGTTAATGCACGATGCACGCACATCTAATGCGCCGCGGAAAATAAACGGAAAACACAGTACGTTGTTCACTTGGTTTGGATAATCGCTGCGACCAGTGCCCATAATTAAATCGCTGCGCGTCGCGTGGGCAAGTTCAGGTTTTATTTCAGGGTCTGGGTTTGAGCAGGCAAAAATCACTGGCTTATCCGCCATCATGGCCACTTCTTCAGCACCAATCACATTTGGGCCGGATAGCCCTAAGAAAACGTCAGCGCCTTTAATCACATCTTGCAAGGTACGCTTGTCAGTCTCATTCGCAAACAAGGCTTTGTATTCATTCAGATCAGTACGACCCGCATGGATCACGCCTTTGGTGTCAAGCATGTAAATGTTGGCGCGGTTAGCACCACACTTCACTAACATGGTCATACAGGCAATGGCAGCCGCACCAGCACCCATACACACAAAAGTGGCATCGCTAATCAGTTTACCTTGAATGTCTAAAGCGTTAATCATGCCAGCTGCGGTAACAATGGCTGTGCCATGCTGGTCATCGTGAAACACAGGCACATTACAACGCTCAATCAATTCGCGCTCGATAACAAAGCATTCAGGCGCTTTGATGTCTTCGAGGTTAATCCCACCAAAGGTGCCAGCAATAGCCGCAACTGTATTAATAAACTCTTCAGCAGTGTTATGCGTTACTTCAATATCGGTCGAGTCGATATTAGCAAAGTGTTTGAATAATAGTGCCTTACCTTCCATCACGGGCTTTGAAGCCAATGGACCTAAGTTGCCTAGGCCCAGAATCGCCGTACCGTTAGAAATAACGGCAACAGTGTTACCTTTGTTGGTATAACGATAGGCATTTTCAGGATTAGCGGCAATTTCACGTACTGGTTCAGCCACACCTGGGCTATAGGCTAGCGCGAGGTCATGGCTCGTTTCAGCAGGTTTGGTGAGGCATACTGCAGTTTTACCGGGAACGGGGAATTCATGATAATCGAGTGCTTGTTGACGAATATCTGACATTTTAACATCCTGAAATGCGACATTTATAAGTATGGAAGTAAGGCCGACCGACTCAAGATCACCTCATTTATGGGTGATTTAAACAGTGTGGCAGGTCGGGGTAAGATACGCCAATTAGGTCACATTTTAAATAAGATCTTGAGAAATTTCGCCTTTACGGCTGAATTGTCGCCCTAAGCTAAGTTTTACAAACTTATCTTAGTCGATAACGGATGATTACCTGTTTAATTTTGTAGAAAACAAACGAAAATATGCAATAAAACAAGGGTAAAACTGTGGTTAAACCTAAAAAATGTTGACTAAATTACAATAAAGACACTAACTAGCATTATATTATCGTTAATTACTATAAATAAGTCGATTTTGCGCAATTTAACAGGAAGAAAGTGATAGTGGTGTTTTTTTAATTGAAATCGTACCAGAAAGGCTAAAAAGTAGCGATTACGTGCCAGCTAACGACAAAAAGCAAAAAGGCGCCAGAGGCGCCTTCGAGAGAAATATTGCTAACGCAATTATTTCTTGCCAAGCATACCAAAACGCTTGTTGAACTTGTCGATACGACCGCCTGTATCAACAATTTTTTGTGTACCTGTGTAGAATGGGTGACATGCACCACAAACGTCTAAATGCAGGTCTTTACCAGCAGTAGAGTTTACTTTGATTACGTTGCCACAAGTACAGTTTGCAGTGATTACTGCATATTCTGGGTGGATACCTGGTTTCATTGGGATTACCTCAAAAGTAAGGCCATGTCGCTCTTCCAACCCGAAGTCGGACACCACATGCAGTTAATAACGGATATGTTAGGGCGCAGGATATTACAGTATCACCTAAGCGGATACAAGTAGATTATCTGAGCATTTTAACGATAATCCACTTGTTTACTGACCATTTGTCTCAGCTTTTATTGGCCAGCTTCCCTATCTTCGAAACTCGCCTTAGCGCCCTGTGCATCGGGATAACGCGCGAGTATCTCAGCCGATGGACAAGTTAAAATGGCATCTTTCTTTAAGGCATTGATACGATTTTTAGCAAATGCTTTAGGATTAGCGTCATGAATCGCCAACATCGCACCATATACACTGACTTGCCACTCAAGGGCATAGCGATTGGCAATCCGCCATAGGGTCTCGTTGTGATAATCCAACATACACTCACCCGAGCTTGTTGCATTGGCATTTGTCGAGCTAGCGATCTTAGTCACTTCGGCTGTCTTAGCTTCAGACACATCAATCCCATTTATACTCTTATCAGCTTTTACCATATCTGCGTTTGCAGATGAGACTTGGGCAGCAGATGATTCGGTCGATGGCTTAGCGATAGAAGGTTCCGTAGACAAACTCGAAGCTGAGGATGCTTTCGCGTCAGGCTTATCCTCTGGGAAGGTAAATCCAGAAGCGCGGGGGGCAACAACGTTTGCCGTCACAGCCGCCACAATAACGGGCGCAACATCTGCTTCAGCGGTGACTAAATTCACCTCTTGCACAACCTTAGTTGATTTAACTGTGGTTTTGTCACTTTTAGCAGAGCTTGCCGCCAACTGACTAGTTTCGGCTTTGGCTGCTTTGCTTGATTTAACAACCGCGGTTTTTGCTTGCGATACTGAAGACGTCGCAGAGGAAGTATTATCAAACAGCGGCAGATTTTTCACTTCATACCAGCGATCGACTCGATATTCACGAACTAACAAGCGTGCCTTAGGATCAGTGACATCCTCAACTCCCGTCAGCAATATCAAGAAACGGTTGAGCTGTTCAGCCATCAGCTTTTCTTCACCACTGGACTGATGCAACACAAACTCAAGCCGCGTCATATCCTGATTATCACTGATCACATTCACGCGCATTTTGGGATAGGCGCCCAATTCAAACATCCGATTGTTGATGCTGACATGGGAAACCTGTGCCTGCACAGCAGCACTGCATACTAAGGCAAAGAGTCCTAATGATTTCGCTATTTTAGTCATTTACTTACTCTCAACTATCCTTGGATAAACTGTCATTAGGACTAGCCCTTGCTAGCCGCGCTGAGTACACTAAACCTCATTTCCCTTTTAGACTCGCCCAGCATATGTCACTGTTTGTTGAAGTTGCGTTACCTGTGCCTATGCGGCAAAACTTTACTTATCGCGTAAAGACAAACGAGCAAAGCGATGATAGCTCCCAAGCCAAGCCACAAATTGGCGTTCGGGTCAAAGTCCCCTTTGGACGCCAACAACTTATTGGGCTCGTTACCGCGATTACCGACAGTTGCGATCTGGCGCCAACGCAACTGAAATCCGTTATAGAGTTTATTGATGACGCGCCCTTATTGCCAGAATCGCTCTATAAATTAACCCTATGGGCGGCCAGATACTACTTTTGCAGCCAAGGCCAAATGCTCACTCAAGCCTTACCTGTAGCACTGCGCAAGGGCCTAGATGCCGCGCCACAAAAAATCCAGTACTGGCACATCACAGAGCTAGGCAGCAATATTGCGCCAGAAACCTTAAAACGCGCGCCCGCTCAAAAAAAATTACTCGAACAGCTAAAACAAACCAGTCTCACCCAGGAAGAAGTCACCAGCCTAGCGCTGAACAAGACCGCGCTCAAAACCTTAGAAGATAAAGGCTGGATTGCCCGCCACGAAAAACTCGCCGAGCTCAATCTCGATTGGCGCAGCCAACTCGAGCTCGATGAAACGCCCCACAGGCTAAATAAAGAGCAAGCAATTGCCGTAACGGTATTAACGCAGCAACAAGGATATCACTGTACTCTGCTCGAGGGCATTACCGGTTCGGGTAAAACAGAAGTCTATTTAGCCTTGCTCGAACATATCCTTAAACAAGGTAAACAAGCACTTATTCTAGTGCCTGAAATTGGCCTCACGCCGCAAACCATCAATCGCTTTAAACGCCGATTTAAGGTGAATGTTGCCGTGCTGCACTCAGGTTTAACCGACAATCAGCGCCTCGAAGCCTGGCGACAAGCTCGCTGTGGCCAAGCGGCCATCATCATTGGTACTCGCTCCGCATTGTTTACGCCGATGGCATTTCCCGGTGTAATCATCCTCGACGAAGAACACGACAGCAGCTTTAAACAGCAAGAAGGCGTTGGTTATCATGCCCGCGACTTAGCGGTAATGCGTGGGCATTTAGAATCAATCCCAGTGATTTTAGGGTCAGCAACGCCTTCCTTAGAAAGCCTGCAAAATGCGCTCAGTGGTCGTTATCATCATCTGCAACTCGGTGAGCGGGCTGGTAATGCTAAAAAAGTACGCCAAGGTATTATCGATATTAAAAACCTGCCCCTCAAGGCGGGCATGTCGGCGCCACTGATCAACGAGATCCGCAGCCATTTAGAGGCCGGCAATCAGGTATTACTATTTTTAAACCGCCGCGGGTTTGCACCAGCACTGCTCTGCCATGAATGTGGCCACTTACACGAATGCGATCGCTGCGATGCATTTTTTACCGTACATCAATCCCTTGGGGAAATTCGCTGCCACCACTGTGGTAATCAATATGCCATCCCAAGGCAATGCCATAATTGCGGCAGTACCATGTTGATGGGCCAAGGTATTGGTACCGAGCAGCTCGCCGAAGCACTGCAATTGGAGTTTCCAAAATATCCAGTGGTGCGTATCGATCGCGATACCACCCGCCTTAAAGGTTCGCTAGAAAACCATTTAAGTGCGATTCATAAGGGCGAATATAAAATCTTGGTTGGCACCCAAATGCTGGCCAAAGGGCACCACTTCCCTGATGTTACCTTAGTGGGCTTACTCGATGTCGATGGTGCGCTATTTAGCGCCGACTTTAGGGCGCCAGAGCGCTTCGGCCAGCTTTATACCCAAGTGGCGGGCCGCGCTGGGCGGGCCAATAAACCCGGTACAGTGCTTCTGCAAACTCACCAGAGTGATAACCCGATCCTTAGGGATTTACTCCACCGCGGTTATGGCGAATTTGCCCGCAGTCAATTAAAAGAACGGCAAATGGCGCTCTTGCCACCCGCTTGGCATATGGTACTGGTGCGCGCCGAGGCGCATTCTGCCTTAGATGCTGACAATTTTCTTAATGCGTTTGCATCCTTGCTGCCCCAAGATAAAGAGTTTGAGATTATCGGCCCAATGCCCGCGCCACTCGATCGAAAGGCCGGTAAGTTCCGCCGCCAGTTGATGTTTCAGGCCAAACACAGACATAGATTACAGCAGGAGTTCGAGCGTATTTATCCGCTGGTGGAACAACTGCCCGAAGCCAAACGCTGCCGCTGGAGCCTAGATAGGGATCCGCAGGATCTGTTGTGATTCAATAATTTGATAAAAAATCATCGGGAAGATAGCAATTAGTCACCACAAACGGCTAAAATACGCGGTTATTCCCTGTATTCACTCTTAAAGTTAGTAGCTAATTAACCCATGAAATCACATATCCAATCATTACTTGACCAAACCATCGAATCCTTTAAACAACAAGGTATTTTACCTGCGGATTTTGAGGCCCGAATTCAAGTAGATCGAACCAAGGATAAGAGCCATGGCGACTTGGCAACCAACGTAGCCATGATGCTAACCAAGGCAACGGGTAAAAATCCGCGTGAATTAGCACAGCTGATCATCGACAACCTTCCCGCCTCCGCCTATGTGGCAAAAGTTGAAATTGCAGGCCCAGGTTTTATCAACTTCTTCATCGATGACAGCGCACTGGCTAACCAATTACAAGCCGCGATTGGCGATGCGCATTTAGGGATCAAATTACCCGCACCACAAACTGTTGTGGTGGATTATTCATCACCCAACCTCGCCAAAGAGATGCACGTAGGTCACCTGCGTTCAACCATCATCGGCGATAGCGTGGTGCGCACCCTCGAGTTTTTAGGCCACAAAGTGATCCGTCAAAACCACGTGGGCGACTGGGGCACCCAATTTGGTATGTTGCTGGCTTACATGGAAGAATTACGTGCAGCCAATGGCGAACAAGCCCAATTAGAGTTATCGGATCTCGAAACCTTCTACCGCGCCGCCAAACTGCGTTTCGACGAATCGGCTGAGTTCGCGACCCGCGCCCGTCAGCTTGTGGTTGCACTGCAATCCGGTGATGAGTACTGCAACAAACTGTGGCGCGAATTTAACGATATTTCGCTAAGCCATTGCCACGAAGTATACGAGCGTTTAGGGGTGAGTTTAACCCGCGCCGACGTGCACGGTGAAAGCGCCTACAACGCCGATTTAGAGCAAGTTGTTAAAGATTTAGATGCCCAAGGTTTATTGACTGAAAGTAACGGCGCCAAAGTGGTCTTCCAAGAGGCCTTCCGCACAAAAGAAGGCGAACCACTGCCGGTTATCATTCAAAAAGCCGATGGTGGTTACCTGTACGCCACAACCGACTTAGCCGCGATGCGTTACCGCTCAAGTGTACTCAAAGCCGACCGCGTGCTGTACTTTGTTGATTTACGCCAAGCACTGCACTTCCAGCAAGTGTTTAGCCTTGCCAAACTGGCCAAGTTTGTCCGCGAGGATATGTCACTCGAGCACTTAGGCTTTGGTACTATGAATGGCGAAGATGGTCGTCCGTTCAAGACCCGTACTGGTGGCGTGGTGAAATTAGTTGATCTGCTCGACGAAGCCAACAGCCGCGCGCTGGAATTAGTTCGCAGTAAGAATCCAGATATGGATGAAGCGATACTTGCAGAGATTGCCCGCGTAGTTGGGATCAGCGCGGTAAAATATGCTGATCTGTCGAAAAACCGTACCAGCGATTACATCTTCAGCTTCGAGCAAATGCTGAGCTTTGAAGGCAATACCGCGCCTTACCTGTTATACGCTTACACCCGTGTCGCTGGCATTTTTAAGCGTGCGACCGATGTTGACTTAAGCCAAGCCAAAATCGTACTCGACCACGAAAAAGAGAAAGATCTAGGCAACAAACTGGCGCAGTTTGGTGAAATCCTAAGCCGTGTTATCGACAAAGGCCAACCACATGTGCTCTGCGGTTACCTCTATGAATTAGCAGGGGCTTTCTCTAGTTTCTATGAGGCCTGCCCAGTGCTTGCAGCCGATAACGACGAGCAAAAACACAGTCGTTTACTGCTGTCACAACTGACGGCGAGCACTCTGCAAAAAGGCCTAAATCTACTAGGTATCGAAACCCTAGAACGGATGTAAGCCATGAGCAATCGTGACTATGCCAACAGAAGACCGCAATCGGGCGCAAAACCGCGCCCGATCCGCGCGACACGCGCAAGGCCTGCGGCTAAAAAGGCCCCGCCTAGCCGTAAGCTTCCTATTCCTTTGATCCTGTTTGCCTTTATTGCTGTAGGCAGTTTTGGCTATTTTCTGTGGAGCATTAAAGACACGGCCAAGCAGGAAGCGCCTGTAGAAGTCAAAACAGAAAAAGAAGTGAAGACAAAAGAACCTGCTGCTCTCCTTACACCAAAGGTGAAAGAGACTGAACGCCAAGAGGTCGCCGTCGCCGCTCCGGTAGAGGAACAGCCGGTAGTTGAAGTGCCGAAGAAAGATCCGAATGCCTTGCCGCCTAAACCCAAGGAAGAATGGACCTATCTGGACGAGCTTGAGAATAAACACGTCGAAGTGGATATTCCTGATGTCGTGGCGACGCGAGCGCCACAGCAATATCAATTGCAGTGCGCCTCATTCCGTCAGGAGTCGCAGGCGAACCAGATGAAGGCCGTGATTGCATTCCAAGGATTAGAAGCGCAGGTCAGGCAAATTGAGGGCACCTCAGGCACTTGGTACAAAGTCATCCTCGGGCCTTATGAGCGCAAACGTGATGCCGAGCGTAAGCGTCACACCTTGCAAAATGCAGGGATCAATGGCTGCCAACTCTTAGCCATTCCTAAGTAATCCTACTCGGAAATGGGTCTCTGAATCGCGGCGCGTGAGCCATCACGCGCCGCGATTTTTTATCTTCTTGCCAACTGAAGTCCGCTCCCAACCACCCTCTTTCGCCTCGTTTTAAACATTGAGCTAATACCAATCGTATTAAATATCTGTTCATTCAGCGGGAGTTAAACGGGCTTTAGACAAGGCGAAGGCTTGAAGGCATAGTGGCGCTCTGTCGAAAGCCTTAAACGCAGTATAAAGCACGTTCAACCCCGCCCTTCGGGAGCCTCACAGGCATCTCACTCCCGTGTTACATTGACTTAAAAGGGAATAACCATTTCTTCGTCAATGCGCCTTGGATTGAGATGCCTGTGAGGCTCTGAACTGATTAGATATTTAATGTGATTGGTATAAGTCACAATTTCATTTTATAGAATTTATAACCACCTATTTTTACACAGTAAATTTGTTTATTAAGAAAGATTAATATGGCGTTTAATTGACCTAGATCAAACTTAGGCGTATCTCTTAATAAACAGCAAAACCTGTTGTCTACTCTCCAAAAACCAACCTCAGGGTGAAGTATTATGAATGCATTAATCGAGATCGAAGCCTCTGAATTTAGCCAACTGTTCAAAAGTGGTGACGCCTTAAGTATCCGGATGTTTATGGAGCATGTTCACATGCCTTTAGATGTGCAGGATAAGATTTACAACGAAATTTCCGCCTTAGCAGTACTTGAACAAGACACTATCGCGCGGCTTATCGAAACCCATTCCCACTCCGAAATCTCTGAACGTTTGGCCTATTAACGCGCTTAGTCTTAATACAATGTAACGCCAACGGATGGCTTCATTGAATTCCCCCTGTACCGCGTCAATTAGATGCATTCGTCCGAAACATTTTCAACCAATCATCCTTGTCAATCCTATGCAAAACCGCAAAAAATAAGGCCAAATATCACTATTTGGCCTTAGGTTTATTGGTGCTTAAGTTATGAATATTTAAGCACCTGCATGGTTTAGTGTCTTAAGCTTTCTCTTTTAAGCCTATGCTATTCATCCAGTAATCGAAATCGACCATATTACCGGGCAACACAATACGGCTAGACTTTTGGCTTAAACCATCAAGCTGCTTAAAGTATTGCTCACCGAGTTGCATACGCAGTGCGTTATGGCCACCAGGAGCGGCAATCACTGTTGCTAAACGTTCAATCGATTCGGCAGTTGCGCGCGACAGCGTTAAAATCTCCTCCGCTTTACCTTCGGCCTCGTTGATACGACGCTGCATTTCCCCCTCAGAACGGTTAATCGTTTCCGCTTTAATCCCTTCGGAACGATTGATCTTACTCTGCTTATCACCCTCACTCTTTGCCAGTAATGCACGGCGCTCACGCTCGGCATTCACTTGCATTTCCATGGCGTTTTTCACCGTCTCGGGCGGCGTGATGTTCTTAATCTCATAACGATGCACGCGGATCCCCCACATGGCGCCTGCTTGGTCGAGCACTTCGACTACCTTGGCCGAAATCACATCCCTCTCTTCAAAGGTGCGGTCGAGATCTAAAGTGCCGATCACAGAGCGCGTGGTGGTCTGTGCCAGCTGGATAGCCGCATAACGATAGTCGGTGATGCCGTAGCTTGCCTTCACAGGATCGGTAACAGAGATATAAATCACCCCATCGACTTCCACATTTACCTCATCGCTCGAGAAGCACTCCTGTGGTGGCACGTCGATAGTTTCCTCTTTTAAGTCATGGATATAAGCCACTTTATCGACAAATGGGATCAGGGTGTGGAAACCCGCATCTAACGTCGAGTGGTACTTACCTAAACGCTCAACGATATAAGCCGATTTAGTCGGGACTAAGCGAATGGATTGGAACAGCTTAATCACAAATATGGCGAAAATCAGTCCCCAAATAACCATTACTGCGACATCAGTATTCAATGGGATTTCCATTAGCGTGCTCCTTTGCTAGTTGCATTATGGCCAGCCACGGTTTGGGTGACTTGTTCCATTCCTTCGAAGAATCCTTCGAGTTTTGCCATTTCAGCCGGGACGACCGACACTTGCGAATCGTTGAGGATCTTACCAACCTGAGCAATAAACTGCTCTTTTAACAACATATTCATCGCATCGGTACCGCCATTAACCGCTAACGCTTGGGAAATCATTGCCATGCCTTCGGACTTTGCCTTAGCAATAATGGCAATCTCTTGGCCTGTGCCCTTAGCTTCGTTGATACGCTTCTGTTTTTGGCCTTCAGAAATGTTAATCGCTTCTTGGCGTTCACCCTCTGACATATTGATCATCGCGGCCTTTTCAGCATTGGCTAGGGTAATTTCAGCGCGTTTACGGCGCTCAGCTTCCATTTGTTTTTCAAGGGTATGGATCACGTGGCGCGATGGCGTGATATTGCGGATCTCATAACGTAACACTTTGATCCCCCAAGGCTCAGACGCCTTATCAATCTCGCGCACTATGGATTCGTTTAAGCGGTCACGCTCGGAAAAGGTTTCACTCAAAGTGAGCTTACCGATTTCAGAACGCATCGTAGTTTGCGCCAGATTGACGGCAGCTTTACGATAGTTTTCAATACCGTAGCTCGCTAGTTTTCCATCCATAACCTTGAGATACACTAAACCATCCACTTCAAGCTGAGTGTTATCCTTGGAGATACAGCTTTGTGGCGGCACGTCGAGCACTTGCTCACGGGTATCGTGGCGATAGGCCACACGGTCGAAAAAGGGAATTAAGAAATGAAATCCCGGTTGTAACACAGTGCGAAATTTCCCTAAACGCTCAATGACATGCACCTCACGCATTGGCACTATTAGCATGAGCTTATAGAGAATAAACAAGACAAATAAAATGATTAAGGTAAACACAAACATAGACTCATCCTTTAGTTTTGAGACGTTGCCTGATGAACAGGCTCAACCACTAGGGCAATGTTTTCACGGCAGATAATCCTGACCTCAGAGCCCGCAGCAATGACACTACCATCCCCCAATGCGGGCCATTCGCTCCCTTGAAACTCGACTCTTCCTGTCGATTGTCCTGGGCCTATGGTTTGTTTCACTCGAGCGATTTGATTGTAGATATCAAGTTCTTCATCGGTGTTGTCCACATGGGAATCCCCACCGACCAATTTTTGTGTGACTTGCCGAAAGGCAAGCAATAGGACAATGGCCGACATAAACCACAGTGTCAGACTTTGAACTAAGCCTTCCACTAGGCCAATACCTAAGGCACCTGCGACCACTAAACAGGCGGCACCAAGAAGCACAACTATACCTCCGGGTATCACCAGTTCCGCTAGCATCAAGATAATCCCGATAATAGACCAGATGACAATCAGATTCGAAAACTCCATATTTCCCCCTGAAATGAGAGCATCCAGTGCAGCACTATAGCAGCAGAACAACAGACGCGCGACATAATATGTCATAAATTTATACGCCGATTTTTAAACGACAGCAAGGGAAATAACTGAAGCTGACTAATAGGCTGAATCGCTTTATAGGGAAAACGCTATGGGTTTCTGTTCTAAAATTAAGCACAATCAATTCAAAAAGTTAGCTTAAAACATCAACAAACAAGAATGAAAACAATAAATAATCATACAAAATCAATAAATTAAGCAAACACAAACCCACAATATGATTATGTGATTTTCACAACAACATTCGATAAAAACTTTGAATAATTGTAAATTTTTGCATATATTGCCCGCACTTTTGACCTAGCTCTCTGTCGGGGGTCGACTCAAGACACAACACCTGAGTCGCTTTGCCATACAGTGCACAGAGCAGGAACTGAGTACAACCTTATTAACCTCTACCCCTACAACAGGAAATAACAATGAAAAAGACATGCCTATGTCTAGCATTAATGCTTTCACCTCAAGCATTTGCTGGTGACTTAGTACAGTGGTGGGATTTCAGTGCAACCGCCCTTTATGGCGAAGACTACGACTTGGCTCCTTCGGACAAGCAAACGACAGTCACACTCGAAACCGCTGGTGCATGGAAATACGGTGATTGGTTTGCCTTCCAAGATTTTATCTATTTCAAAGGCGACCACACGGGCATGGATAGCACCACCTACGGAGAGATTTCACCGCGCTTTAGCGCGAGTAAAATCCTCGGCGAAAAGATTGCCTTCGGCCCAATTACCGATCTTTCATTAGCCCTCACCTACGAAGAAGGTGAAGGCCCTGTGCATAGCTTGCTCTATGGCTTAGGGGTCGATGTTGCCGTGCCTTACTTTACTTACCTTAACTTCAACACCTATCGTCGCGATGCGATGAGCTCAGGCAACATCAGTGATGGTTGGCAGTTCACCCCAGTATTCAGAATCGATATCCCTGTAGGGTCTGCTAACATCATTCTCGATGGCTTTATCGATTGGGTATTTGCAACAGACAACAGTGGTTATGAAGAGAACTTCCACTTTAACCCTCAGCTTAAATACGATTTAGGTAAGAGCCTATTTGGTGACCATAAGGCAAATAAACTGCTGGTAGGTATTGAGTACGATCTGTGGACCAATAAATACGGCGTGAAAGGTATCGACCAAGACACTTACTCTGTGATTGCTCAGTACCACTTCTAACAGTGACTGGCAAAAGTCAAAGTTACTTTTGAAAATTAAAAAGGTGCCCAAGGCACCTTTTTTGTTATTGAGCCACTCGCTTTGCAGGGGAGTGATATTGAACCAAGATTACGCGAGTAACTTCTTAGCCGCTGCAACCACGATAGAAACCGCACTGACTTCGGTTTTCTTCATTGTTGCTTCATCAGGAATTTCTTGTTGAGTACGGTTTACGATCACACCCGCCACACAGGCAGCGCGCCAACCTTGAGTCGCACACATAGTAAATAGGGTGGCTGATTCCATTTCATAGTTCAGCACGCCCATTTCTTGCCACTCTTTCATTGAACCAGCAAAACGGCGGGTCACACGGCCAGTGACAGTGTCGTAACGCTCTTGACCTGGATAGAAGGTATCTGAAGATGCGGTAACACCAATATGTGGCTCTACGCCCGCATCGCGGCACGCAGCAACCATAGCTGTGGTACATTCAAAGTTAGCCACTGCTGGGAACTCCATTGGTGCAAAATGTAAGCTCGCGCCATCTAAACGCACTGACGCTTGAGTCACAATCACATCACCCACATTCACATGGGGTTGAATCGCACCTGTAGTACCAACACGTAAGAAGGTATTCACGCCTAATTGCGCTAACTCTTCTACCGCAATCGATGTTGATGGACCACCGATACCGGTAGAACAAATCACCACTGGCTTACCTTCAGCATACGCTAAGTAGCTGGTGTACTCGCGGTGGCTTGCAAGAAACGTTGGATTATCCATTAACTCAGCAATACGTTTTACACGCTCAGGATCGCCTGGCACAATCGCCAACGTAGCGCCATCGAGCATCGCTTTGGTCAAACCTAAATGAAATACATCAGCCATCGTGAAAACCCCTTTCATTTTTGATAGTAAAATTCTTATATAATCGACTTTAACCTAGTATCGAAGCGGTGAAGGTTAACTTGATCACAGAATTATCGGCAAGAAGAATTGTTCATCCGTAATGTAATTACCAAATCTATTACAGCTTGATCACAAAGATAGCAAATCTGTGATGCTTCTGTGAGCTTGTATCAATTACGTGGAATAAAGTGTGAGTCAGATCTGACTCAATCGCCACATCAAGCAATATAAAAGATATAGATCATTGATTTATAGCTGATTTGCTGAAATCACGCTTTAGTATTAACCTGTAGAAGGACAAATATTGATCCATATCACGTTTATTCATTATGCCTAAGGTTAGGGTTAAGACGAGACCAAAGCACAGTAGAAAGACGACAAGGAGAACGCCAATGTTTCCAGAGTACCGAGATCTGATTACCACCTTAAAGACCCAAGATGCTCATTTTCAACGTAAATTCAACGAGCACAATCAATTAGATGAGGAAATCAAACAACTGGAAAAACGTGTCGGTAGTGATTTCAATCCCGCAGTGAAAGAGCTCAAGAGCAAAAAACTCCACTTAAAAGAAGAGATCTATCAAATTCTCAAATCCCACAGCTAAGCTGCTATCACGGGAAAAACTAAGGGCGCCGCAGCGCCCTTTTTGTTGCTATCTAAGACCGATTACAAATAGTAATCCTTCAGGGGTGGGAAGCCATTAAAACACACCGCTGAATAAGTCGTGGTGTAAGCACCGGCGGTTAACCAGTACATACGGTCTCCAATCGCTAGGTCATTCGGTAAACCATAGCTGTAGTGCTCATACATAATGTCGGCGCTGTCGCAGGTTGGGCCAGCAATCACACACTTATCCAGCTCACCCTGTTTATGGGTGAAGATTGGGAATTTAATTGCCTCATCCATGGTTTCGATTAAACCAGAGAACTTACCCACATCGGTAAATACCCAACGCTCTAATGCGGTGTAGGATTTCTTACTGATCAACACCACCTCAGACACCAGCACCCCAGCGTTAGAGATCAGCGAACGACCCGGCTCCAAAATAATTTGGGGAAGATCATCACCAAAATCTTCCTTCAGGAAGTGAGTGATTTGCTCAGCATAGACACCGAGTTGATTGGTTTTGTCGATATAATTCGCAGGGAAACCGCCCCCCATGTTGATCATCTTCAATACAATATTGTGCTCATCGCGCAAACGATCGAAGATACTTTTCACTTTACCAATCGCCGAATCCCAAGCACCGATATCACGCTGCTGTGATCCCACGTGGAATGAAATACCGTAGGGTTCTAAGCCGAGTTCCTTCGCCAACACTAACAGCTCATAAGCCATCTCATTTTGGCAACCAAACTTACGAGACAGTGGCCAATCGGCGGTGTCTGTGCCTTCGGTCAGGATACGCACATAGATGCGTGAACCTGGTGCTTCTTCGGCGATCATACGTAAGTCAGCTTCAGAATCCGATGCATACATACGCACGCCACGCTCATAAAAAGCACGTACATCTTGGCGCTTTTTAATGGTATTGCCATAGCTAACACGGTCAGCTGTAACGCCGACATTCATAACCATATCTAGCTCATAAATCGAGGCAATATCAAAGTTTGACCCTTTATTTTTTAGTAATGTCAGGATCTCAGCCGCTGGGTTTGCCTTAACTGCATAATAAACATTGGCATAAGGAAAACTATTAACCATGTCATCGTATTGTTTCGCAATGATACTGGTATCAATCACTACGAACGGGGTCGCTTTATCCTTCGCAAACTCTTCAATACGTTTGAAGGTTTGAGCATCATAATAGTCAGCAACATCAATAGATTGAAATTGGCTCATTGGGCCAGAGTCTCCTTTGGGTCAGATGATAAAAAGTCGTTATGTGTCTTAAAAACGTGCGCAGTAAACGCTATTTTTTTAGTTAACGCAACGAATTTTTATGCTTAATAACTAACTTTTTATTCCAACAAATATTAAGCCGAGTTGGACCTAAAAAAACTATTTTTAAAACAAATAATTATGCATAAGAGTTCAGCAAAGAATCTTAAGCTTTATTAACGCTAAAAATGAATTTTTTAAGATGGCAGCCCGCTTTAGCTAAGGGCAGATTATCAGGGAGAAAACGATAGGATGAACCTTAAGTTCCACGGCGTAGTAATACCGAGCGAGAAAACACATCTGTAGTGTTATATAAGGATTAGTCAGATATAAAAGAGGGGAAATCTCTCCCCCTCAGATAGGGCGTAGTCCTACGACTTTACTGCTGTGACTCATTTAATTTGACTAAGGCTTGGCCTAGGGCTTCGCTGGAGTCAAAGTAAGCAATATCTTGAATATTGAGATTATCCAATAAAATCATGGTTGCCATATCTTTGGTATCGGGCAATAGGCGGCTAATCTGCCCTTCCCTGTCTAAACCAATGGCAAAAGGCAGTTCCTGCATTTGTGGTACAGCCACAAATTTGGCTATCAGCGATGGCATACCACTGATATCAGCCACATAAACTAAATGCGCAGGAAACTTATCCCCCGTTAAAGGCGTTAGAGTTTCTTTAATGATATCGCCACCTTTCATGCTACGACTAAAGAGCACTACTTTGGTTTGTTCGGTAACACTGACCGCCTTATCATTTTGATCTTGCAATGAAATAGGACTTATCGCGTCTCCCGCTACATAACTTGTAGCCAACGCCATCATGGGAGTGAAAAGGAAGGACAGGCACAACAACAGCTTTCTCATAAACACTTAGCTCCATTTTAGATACGGGCAATAGCATACCCGAGTCTGGTAACCCGCTCATTTAATCCGAGCTATTACATGATACGCTTCACAATGCATCACGAATACGTCTTTAAAAGACGTCCACTCACATGGGATATATCAGACTTAGCGACCTAACTTCAAACACTACACTTGCAATTTTAGTCTGTTACAAGTTTACTGTGCTGCCAAAATATCGATAGTGACGGAATACTATGTTGTTGATACTTATCATTATAGCCTTTATCGTACTCTTTGTTTTTTTCGCAAAGTACCAAAAAAAGAAGATTCAAGCCGAAGCGCTTACCGCAGGGGAACCCTCAGCGCTACTCAATCATGGACTCACATTAATCAATCAGGGCGAAGTCAACTCAGGCCTAGACTATATTCAGCAAGCCGTTGATAAGGGCTTTGCCGTGGCCGCCATTGCCATGGCCGAGCTGTATTCGGGTCGATTCCAACAAGTCCCCGCCGATCCCAAGGCATCTGAATATTGGTATCGAAAAGCCGCCGAGATCGATCCGCAATATTTACCCATGCTCACCCTAACTAGCTTGGTCGCCACAGAGGCACAAACACCCGAGCAGTTACGCGAACAGGTAGAACAGCTCAAAACCAGTGCAGAAGCGGGGCAAGTCGAGTTTCAATATGAGCTCGCCTATTTGTATCTCAGACAACCCTTTCTCGATCCCGATGCAAGCCAAGCCATTTACTGGTTTGAAAAAGCCATCGCCCAAGGAAACCAAGATGCCTATTACCACTTAGGTACACTCTACTGGCACGATGAACGTGTCACTTCTGACTATGTTAAAGCGCGGGAATACTTTGAGAAAGCCGTCGCCGCCGGTGATGAACTCGCAAAAGATAACCTAGGCCATATGCTTGCCGCAGGCCAAGGCGGCCCTAAGGATCTCGTCCGTGCCGAAGCCCTACTCAGCGAATATGCCGTAGAAAATGATTTTCGTCAGTATTACCTAGGTAAACGTTTCCTCTATGGTGAAGATTTTGCCGTCGACTATGGTAAGGCTCGCTATTGGTTAGAAAAATCCTGCGCCGCTGACAATGTTTTTGCCAAGTTAGCGCTGGCACACCTTAAACTACTCGACCCACAAACGGATAATGACTACCAGCAGGCAAGAACAGAATTCGAGACGCTAGCGTCCCAGTGGCAAGAGGAAGCACTATTCGGCCTAGGTAAAATCTATGAAGAAGGCTTAGGTGTCTCGCGCCAACCGATTAAAGCCTTAATGTATTACCAACTCGCAGCGATGAGCCATATCAGGGACTATCAAGACGCATATGAGAAGCTCAGTAAGCGCTTAGGAACCTTAGAGATCCGCGAAGCCCAAAGCCTGTGTAATAACTTTCTACATCAACATCCTATCCCCAATGAGCAGCAGGCTTATTACTACCTTAACCAAGCAGAAATCTACCGCAAGGGTGAGCATCCGAGCCGCGAAGCGCTGCAAACCGCAGAGACTTGGTACCGTAAAGCTGCCGACTTGGGCAGCCAAGATGGTATGCAAGCCCTCGTTGATATCAACCGCCATGAGTCGATTGATAAACCGGTTCAGACATATATTTGGTCGAGCATATTACTGCGCAACTTTGGCAAATACGGGATGAATAGCGATCAGCTTTTGTATCAACAACAAGTCCTGCCGCGCTTAACAGAGTCCGAGTTGTTGTATGCCCAAGATGAAATCGAGAGGATTGAAACTCAGCTAGCACCTTACTTACAGAGTAATGAATAAGGATTAAATTGCTGATTACTAGGGTTTAGCCGTTTGGCCAAACCCTATTATTAAAAACCACGGCTTAAGCCGTGGTTTTGCTCAAATGCCGCAGCAATGTTGCCAACGTAGGCGCAACGGTTTGATGGGATGGATAACACAAACCAATACGGCGAAACATCCGAGGCCCATCGAATTTAATCTGTTTAAGCCGAGGCTCGTCTTCGATTAATCCATCGGGAAGAAAACTCACCCCAAATCCCGCCAATACCAGCGACATCACTAAAGACTTAGATTCTGCCTTCGCCACCAAATTAAGCGACAAATTACTGCATGCGAGTAAGCCTATGGTTTGCTGATGCGCTTCGCAGGGTGGGCACTCAATAAAATCGTACTGACTTAACTCTTCGGGACGAATACTGCTGAGCTGCGCAAGCGGATGCTCAGTCGGCACGCATAGCACATAATCCTCCTCCCAAAGCGGAAAAAACACTTCATCCTCATGGCGTAAACTGTCTAAAGTTAATCGGCAATCCGCAGGGCTTTGATAATCCAGCAGTTCTAAATCTAAATGACTAATCGCCTGATTGATTTGAGTTAATAATCCTGCAAGACGACGCTGACTCAGATCGGGCATCACGGCTAAGCGCAACTTTTGCCGACTCGCCTTAGCCATAAATAGAGCAGGTAATTTACTGGCCTCCTCCACCAACTTAACCGCCAGTGGATAAAGATAGTGAGCACTGTCTAAGGCCTTTACGCCCTTTTTACTGCGCTCGAATAAGGCACCGCCAAGCTCTTCCTCTAACTGTTTAAGCCCAGCGGAAAGCGAGGGTTGACTGACATAACAACGTGTTGCCGCCGCGGTAATATTGTTTTCTTCATAAATTGCGATAAAAAACCTTAATAGGCGTAAATCAACCATTTGCCTTCACCAGTCTGCCCAGCATATGTCATAGGCAAATCCTATCATATCCAGTGGGAATAAGTATTTTCCAGCCTAAAAATCCCCTTCTATACTGATGAACAAGCTAGATATTGCTCAATTAACCACATTCTTCGCAGATAAAGATAGGAAACTCAAATGACAAAGCCCACTAAATCCCTCGTTGTGATCACAGGCGCTTCATCTGGTATTGGCGCAGCTATCGCTAAAAGTTTTAGTGCTGCCGGACACCCACTCTTACTGTTAGCGCGCCGAGTCGAGGCAATGCAAGCCCTTGCTTTACCAAACAGTTTATCTATCAGTGTTGATGTAACCGATGCAGACGCTATCAAGGCGGCGATTAATCAAGCGGAAGCACAGTTTGGCTCTGTGGGTTGCCTAATCAACAACGCAGGCGTCATGTTGCTTGGGCAAATCGATACCCAAGATCCTAACGAGTGGAGCCGTATGCTCAATATCAATGTAATGGGCGTGCTCAATGGTATCCATGCAGTTTTAGCCGGAATGAAGGCGCGCAAAACGGGCACCATTATCAACATCAGCTCAGTGGCGGGACGTAAGACCTTCCCCAACCATGCGGCTTATTGCGCGACTAAATTTGCCGTGCATGCCTTAACCGAAAACATCCGCGAAGAAGTGGCAATGGACGATGTACGCCTAATCACTATTGCACCGGGAGCGGTCGAGACAGAACTCTTAAGCCACACCACGGATGATGCTATCAAAGCGGGTTACCATGATTGGAAAACACAAATGGGCGGGGTGATTGCCCCCGAAAACGTTGCCGCAGCAGCATTATTTGCTTGGCAACAACCGCAAAATGTGTGTGTGCGTGAGATAGTGTTAGCGCCGACACGCCAGCAACCTTAAGCGACTTACTTGGCGCGACCTCGCCAGAATCATGGGTGAAACGCAGTGTGCGAGTGCCGCTGCGTTAAAAAATTTAAAACTCAGTCAAGCGTTATCAACACCTAGTAGGCAAAATCTCCCCCTCCATAAAGCGAAAATGGAGCTAAATCATTTCGAACAACTACTTTAGATATTGCAAATTTTACAAAGTGTTAACTCGATCACTATCCATTTTCAGACCTTTACAACCTTAAATCCACTCTATTACACAAAACACTAATTTAGCTGTAAAAACAACCTGTTGTTTTTGAAAATGTAAATATCTGTCAAAGTCACTCCCTCATCAGTCAATTAGATTTTTATCAATGAAATTTTTATCAATTAGATTTTTTTAATGGAAGTGATATACCTCAAATAAACATCCCATCACCTTTGATAAATTTATTCACAAGGTGGAAGCAATAGCCACATTCCACCAACAAAGTCATGTGAATGACAATTAAGAAAGGATGAGATGATGAAAACTTCAACTAAGATCGCAATTGCCGTCGCACTAATTAGCAGCTTAGGCCTCCAAGCCTATGCCGCCGAAGGGGGTAATCCTAAAAAAGGGAAACACCTCTATAAAAAAGAATGTAAAGCCTGCCATAGCCAAGGTGGTGAAGGTGGCGAGCTAACCCCAATGAGCAAAACCATGAGCCAATGGGATCGCTTCTTCGACAAAGATAAACACAAACTCAAACCTGAGGTATTCAACGGCCTCACCGAGCAAGATCTCAAAGATATACAGCAATTCCTGTATGACCATGCCGCCGACTCGGAGCAACCGCAAACCTGCGGTTAATTGCTGCTAAGCCTAAATCAAAGGGATAACCGCAGGCCTGCAACTGCAAGTTAACCCATTGAAATAAAATCCAAGCCCAATAAGAGAAAAATGGGGAGCACACCTCAGGGCCTCCTGTTGGGTAAATTTGGCACAGAGCCTTGAGCCAGTGCCAGCGGAACACTCAGGGAGAAACCCTATGCGTACACGTACACTCATTTCGATATTGGTTGCTAATGCGCTGTTTATGTCCGGCCAAACCTTTGCCGCAGCCAACGAAACGCCAGCCGACACCCAAAAAATGGCCGAGCTGAAACAACAGCTTGCCGATATCACCGAACAGCTCGATGAACTCAATAGCCGCGTCGATAAAACCGAACGCCACACCTCGTTAGACCGCCTTGAAATCACCGGAGATTTTAGAACCAAGGCCCACTCACTGCATTACCGCGATGTTGTTTGGAACCCCGCCATTAAGGTGGACTTTAATGACTTTGGCGCCAAGGCCATGTCCGGCGCCTTTGGGATGCCAAACGATCCTAACTCACCACTCGGCCAGATGATGCAAGCCAACCCAGACCTTGCCGCCGCCTTTCAAAATGGCATGTTACAGGGCGTGATGCCCTATGTACTCGCGCAGCAACATATCCAAGATATTGATAACGATATCTTTTACACCACTCGCCTGCGGTTAAATCTTAAGGCCAAGGTATGGGATAACGTCAGCTTTGCCGGTCGTCTGAGCATGTACAAAAACTGGGGCGACTCCACCGGCGTACAAGTGTTCGACTCTTGGCGCTCATTCACAATGGATGGCACCAGCAGCGGCAATACCAGTGGTGACTGGCTGCGGGTCGAGCGCGCCTATTTCGACTGGAAAAACATCAACGGCTCCGAGTTTTACCTCTCCATTGGCCGCCGCCCATCCACCTATGGCCCACCAAGCCACTACCGTGAAAACGAACTGCGTGGCGGCACGCCTTCAGGCCATTTAGTTAACTTTAACTTCGACGGTGCCACCTTAGGCTACAACCTAGGGGAAATCACTGGCGTTGAGGGGCAAGTGGTTCGCTTCTGTTATGGCCAAGGCTTTGAATCCCAATGGGGTAATGGCGAAATGTTTGGCGATATCGTTACCAAAGATACTCACCTCGGCGGCTTTAATATCGATGCCATTAACGATGGCACTAACTTCCTGCAATTTACCCTGTTTGGTGCCAAAGACGTGAACGACGGCTTTAAAGGCACAATGGCCTTCCCGACCCAACTGGCGGGGATTTTTGCCCCCACCATGTACCAGGATATGCAAAAGTTTGACAACTTTAACTTTGTCACCCGAGTACAACCTAGCGGCGTCATTGGTGATATGTACCTTGGCGGCATTGGCTTTGCGCGGGAAGAAGCTAACGATATCAAATGGTTTGCGTCACTGGGTTGGACGCGCGCAGAGCCAAATGGCAATGCCGGCATGTTCGGCGGCATGTTATCCGATGCGGTGTTTGAAGCGGAACTCAACAGCACTGGGACCGAAATCATCATGGTGCCGAAAACCAGCGATGATACCGAGACCAAAGATGGTTATGGCATCTATGTGGGTATTCAAATCCCCGCGCCCTACGGCAAGTTTGGCTTGGAATATAACTATGGTTCCGAATACTGGACGCCCTTCACCCAAGCTCAAGATGACCCTATTGGCAGCAAGTTAGCCACCCGTGGCCACGTTGGCGAAGCCTATTACATCTTTGATATCAATCCCAAGATGTTTATCAAACTGGCCGGACTCTACTACGACTACGAATACACAGGTAGCGGCACGCCTGTGGGCGCACCACAAAAAATCGATGACGTGTTAGCGGGCTCAGCCTACTCAATGCTGCCTGTGGTAGATAAGGCCTTCGATGTGAACGCCTCACTGACTATTAACTTCTAACCTAGACGCCATTCAGCCCTCGGTATCGCCGAGGGCAGGAGTACAGAATGAAAAAACTCATTGTTATTGCCTTGGCGGGTATAGCGTTGCAAGCGCAGGCCGCTAATCCCCATAAAGACGTCCTTAAAGGCCCCTTCGCAACCGGTTCTGAGGTCACGACTAAGTGTTTAACCTGCCACGAAGAACAAGCCACAGATATGATGAAAACCTCCCACTGGACATGGGAATTAGAACAAAAGCTCCCCGATAGAACCGTATTACGCGGTAAGAAAAACAGTATCAATAACTTCTGTGTGTCAATTTCCAGCAACGAGCCTCGCTGCACTAGCTGTCACGCAGGCTATGGCTGGAAGGACAACACTTTTGACTTTAAAGACAAAACTAAAGTGGACTGTCTTGTCTGCCACGACACCACAGGTACCTATGTGAAAGACCCCGCTGGTGCAGGCGAGCCTATGGCTAAACTCGATCTGGTGAAGATCGCGCAAAACGTGGGTGAACCCGTGCGGGATAACTGCGGTAGCTGCCATTTCTATGGTGGCGGTGGTGATGCGGTCAAGCACGGGGATCTCGACTCTTCTATGGCCTATCCCGATAAAGCCACCGATGTGCACATGGACAGCGACGGCAATAACTTCCAATGCCAAAACTGTCATACCACTGAAAAACATAAAATTTCGGGTAATGCTATGGGGGTATCTCCAGGTGGTATCGACCATATAGGTTGTGAGAACTGCCACGATAGCGCGCCGCACAGCAACAAAAAGCTCAATACCCATACCGCAACCGTGGCCTGCCAAACCTGCCATATTCCATTCTTCGCTAAGAATGAGCCAACCAAGATGCACTGGGATTGGTCAACTGCGGGCGATGATAAACCTGAGACCGTAGATCAATACGGCAAACACACCTATCAGAAGAAAAAGGGTGACTTTGTGTGGGAAAAAATGGTCAAGCCACAGTACGCTTGGTACAACGGCACGGCTAACGCTTATATGGCGGGGGACAAGATGGACCCGAAAGTCGTCACCAAGCTGACCTACCCTATGGGCGACATTAACGACGCTAAAGCCAAGATTTATCCCTTTAAGGTACATACAGGTAAGCAGATTTACGACAAAAAACTCAATATCTTTATCACCCCGAAAACCTACGGCAAAGGCGGATATTGGAGCGAGTTTGATTGGAATTTAGCGGCGAAACTGGGCATGGAGGTTAACACCACCATGATTGAAAAAGGCATCAAATACAGTGGTGAATATGACTTTGCTGCCACCGAAATGTGGTGGCGGATCAACCACATGGTCTCACCAAAAGAACAAGCACTTAATTGTAATGACTGCCACAACAAAGGCACTCGCCTCGATTGGCAAGCCTTGGGCTATCAAGGCGACCCGATGAAAAACAAACAAGGCCCTAAACACAAACAACAATAATTGTACTGACTCGCTGAAAGCCTATCCGAGGCTAAAGCGATTATCGCTCCCCTGCAACCTTCGAGAGCTGATGCCGTTGGCTAAGCTCTCTTTTTTATCAGCTATACTCTGCCAACAAAGACAAATCGGCACAGAGAAAAAACAATACTGTCCCAGTTTGTCTCAACCAATTGGCGTGGAAAGGAGTTTGGCTCTGTTTATAAGTCAAATCAACTGATTTTTATGGCATTTATTTTGCCTAAGCAGGCAATGTTCAATTGTGGCAACCTCTATGACCGCGGGCAAAACCCCAACACAGCACCCCACTCAACCGCTCAACCGTTTACTCGGTGAAACCAGCGGTGCATTCGCCGACCTAGGCACATTTTTACCTTTAGTCTTGGGCTTAATTGCCCTAAACCAATTTTCGCCCCAAGGGATATTTTTAGGCTTTGGCCTATTCGCCATCTTAAGCGCCTTATTTTATCGCCGTCCGATCCCCGTCCAGCCCATGAAGGTCATCGCCGCCCTTGTGATCGCCCAAGGCTTAACGCCAGGGATGCTCCAAGCCAGTGCCATGCTGATGGGTATCATACTGTTAATGTTAGCGTTTAGTGGCGCCATCACTTGGCTTGCCAAGCAATTATCCCAAGCAGTGAGTGTGGGGATTCAATTAGCGATTGGTCTGCAATTGATGTGGATGGGCACTAAGATGATGAGTGACTTTTGGTTGCTCGGACTCGGCGCGTTTGCCTTGCTGTTTGTGAGTAAATTCTTACCATTGCGTTACCTTGCCATGCCACTCGTTATCGCAGCTGGGATGTTGTGGCAAGCCAACAGCCAAACCGAAATAACTAGCAGCCTGACGATTCCCGCCTTAAGCGCCTCACTGCATTTAGCTTGGCCTAGCCTTAACGAGTGGAGTTCAGCAGCAATTTTACTGGTACTGCCACAGCTCGCCCTCACCTTAACCAATGCAGTGATAGCCACCTCGGCCATGGCGCAGGAAAAATTCCCCGAAGATGCCGCCAAACTCACGCCTAAAAACTTGGCCATTAGCTCTGGGCTGGCCAATTTGTTACTCGCGCCTTTTGGGGCGGCGGCCATGTGCCATGGCGCGGGAGGCCTTGCGGTGCAGTATCACTTTGGCGCGCGCACTCACCTCGCGCCATTAATCTTCGGTGGTACTTGTGTGGTGATTGCCCTGTTTTGGGATAGCCAAATTGCGTGGTTGCTCGGACTTATTCCTGTGGCGATTCTCGGCAGTTTGCTGTCCATCGGCGGTTTACAACTGGCGTGGTCAAAACGCCTAATCGATGGTAAGCCCTTCTGTATCTTTGTGATCTTATCTACCGCTGTGACCTGCCTAGCCATTAACGCCGCGGCAGGGCTTGCCGTGGGGATTCTTCTCGAGCAAGGTCGCCGCACTTGGGCCATGCTCGCGATGCGTTAAGCGCCAATATCCCCAAGAAAGTAAAAAACACAGCACATCCCTGTGCTGTGTTTTTATCTCTTAAAATGTTCTTGCAGGATTGGTTGGCGTATCCTTTTGCGCCAGCGCCCATTTAGCAATCGCATCCTTACGCATAAAACCCACTTTTGAGTGTTCTCTCGCGTATTGAATAAACTTGTCTAAGGCATTGGCAAGACCTGGCGTGCCCCCGATACGGTCATGCACACTAATCGACATCATCCGCCGCTGCGATGCTCCTTCCTGATAGAGCATATCGAATTCGTCTTTAAGCTCCTGTAAGAAGGCGGCAGCCGTCATCGCAGTGTTACCATCAAAGCGACCTATATCATTGTTGCGCAATGTATAAGGCACCACGGCAAACGGTTTACCCTGCACAGGGATAATTGAAGGTTCATCCCTTGATAAATCATCAATGTGATAGATAAAACCTAAGTCCTGCAGGATATTTAAGGTTTGGGTACTGTGGCGCATCCAAAATGCATTAAACCCGACAGGACGCTGACCAGTGATCTTTTCTAAGGTATTGATACTCTGGATATAAGAATCACGCTCCTGCGCTGGCGACATACTGTATTGCGGCATCCACATCTGCCCATGGCCTGAAATCTCATGGCCTTCATCCACCACTTGTTTAGCAAGTTGTGGATGTAATTCGGCGGCGCGGCCCACCATATGGGATGTCACCTGAATATTGTGCTTACGCCATATACGCAGCAAACGCGGTATCCCTTCATTCATCCCGTAGTCGTACCAACTGGGAGTAATCGTATCTGGGTAGCCTTTCTCCATTGGTGGAAACGGCCCTTCAGCGTTTTTATCCTGCGCGCCAGCCTCAAACTGCATGGATATCGAGATCACTAGTTGCTCGCCATTAGGCCAAAAACGCTTATTCATATTGCCTCCTACCGAAGTTTGAGTTTGATCATCGACCGCCACTAAGCTCGGAACTCCCATTGAAAAGGCTGACTGACTCAGCCCTACCCCTGCAATCAAAGCGCCGCCCGCCTGTAAACTGGTCTTTAAAAATTGTCGACGTTGATTCATGACTTCGCTCCTGTGGTCACAGCGTTAGAGGCAAGCTGGTTAAATAGCGTTTGATAATCCTCTAGATGCCAGTTATCAGTAATAAAACCCTCACGCACGCGGTACATATCTACGGCGCGAAAATCAATTTTTTGCCCTTGACCACGCTGTTCACCAAAGGTACCCGTAAAGTGGCCATTAAAACGGAAGCGCACAACCGCACGGTCACCGACCACCAGCAAGTGCTCAACGGTTACCGAGAGATCTGGCACCGCCGCCCTAAAGGTTTTAGAGGCGTCGAGCGGTCCGCTAATCCCCTGTGCACGACCTTCGGGCAAGGTGCGATCAATAAAACTGGTCGCTAATGCCCAGCGGGCAAATGTCGGGTCACCGGTATCCCAAAAACTAGCGTATAGCAAAGCGGCGTGGGCAATCGATTCAGCCTGTGGTGAACCATCACTGATCAGTTCCATTGCCGTCACCTTAGGGGTAAGGGCAGTTTTGACATCGACACTGGCTTGAGTAGAACCACCTTGAGCGGCAAACACCGTCATGCTAAGGCTGGCGAGCACAAAACCCAAAAGCGCTAAGCCGAGTAATCCTGAGCTCCACAAACCTACTTTTATCCAAGGAGAAACAGGGCAATAAATACGGTTTTGCATTATGCCACCTCATCATCACTAGAGCGGATGACGGCGCGCAGTGCCGCTTGATAGCTAGGATAATCGGTATAGCCCGCCGCACTGCCGCCAAATAATGGCCCCTTATCGAAGGGCGATAAGGGCAATTGATTGGCTAATCGATAAGGCAGATCGGGGTTAGCAATAAAGGCACGACCAAAGGCCACTAAGTCGGCATAACCTTTTTCGATAACCTCATTGGCACGCTCGACATCGTAACGCCCCGCCACAATAATGCTGCCTTTAAACACTTTGCGTAGCTCAATTCTGAAGGACTCAGGCACCTGTGGCGCATCGTCCCAATCGGCTTCAGACAAGTGCAAATACGCTACGCCCAACGCCGATAAGTGTTTGGCGGCCAACAGGATAGTATCGACAATCTCTGGGCAGGCCATATCCTTAAAGGTCACATAGGGTGCAAGGCGAACGCCCACTTTATCGGCACCAATCTGGGCACTTACCGCTTTAACGACTTCCAATAAAAACCGAATACGCTTCTCCGGCGTACCGCCGTAGGCGTCGGCTCTATGGTTAGAATTAGTCCGCAGGAATTGGTCAATGAGATAACCATTGCCGCCATGGATTTCGATGCCATCAAAACCCGCGGCAACGGCATTTGCCCCTGCGTTGGCAAAGTCGGCCACCACGCGGTCGATATCCGCTTGCGTCATTTCCCTCGGCTCGGGGCAATCTACCATTTGTCCCTCGGGATGCTCCTCATCAACGATCCATACCTTAGTACCAACAGGAGCAATCGCTGAAGGTGCAATCGGCGCTGCACCCTGCTGAAAAATCGGATGGGACACTCGGCCTACATGCCAGATTTGATTAAAGATTTTTCCACCCGCTTGATGCACCGCCGCAGTAACCTTTTTCCAGCCATCAATTTGCGCCTCGGTATAAACTCCAGGGGTAAAAGAATAGCCTTGGCTGTCGTCAGAAATTTGGGTCGCTTCGGTGATGATAAGCCCTGCTGACGCACGCTGGGCGTAATATTGCGCCATTAAATCATTAGGGATATTACCCGGTTGCGTGGTACGCGCCCTTGTCATCGGCGCCATAACAATACGATTTTGCAGTGTCAGTGCCGCTGACTCATAGGCTGTAAATAAACTCATATGCACTCCCGAACCATAAATGATGATTGAATATCTAGGTGCAATTGTGCATTAGTTAATCTATATTGATAATTAGCCTATTATTTAAATCATTTTCAAAAATATTTTGATATGTACCATATAAATGATCTGCAACTCGCCCTGCGTATCGCTGCGCTTGAAAGCCTGTCCGCCGCCAGTAAAGAAGTCGGCATGACGCCCGCAGCAGCGAGCGCGGCACTGCAACGGCTTGAAAAAAAGTTAGGATGCCAACTATTTGCGCGTTCAACTCGGCGGTTGCAACTCACGGAAGAAGGGCGAATATTTCTCGATGCAGCTAAACCAGCCCTTGCGTTACTCGAAACCGCTTCCGCTAATTTGGCCGAGCATAGGGGCGAGCTTAAGGGCGAAGTGCGCATTGCTCTGCCCTCGGACATTGGCCGCAGTCGGATCCGCAATTGGCTAGATGAGCTGATGGATAGCGCGCCTGAGCTGTCGATTCAGCTGTACTTTGGCGACCATATGACAGATCTCATCGATCAAAATATCCATTTAGCCCTGCGTTATGGCCAACTGGAAGATTCCAATCTAAAACGGCGCCAACTGTCGATGACGCCAAGGGTGCTCGTCGCCTCCCCCGCTTATCTTGCGCAATATGGTGAACCGCAAACACTGAACGAGTTGAGCCAACACCAAGTGTTGATCTTAAATCGTGGCGGCGAGCCATGGCAGAAATGGAAATTCAGCCATAATGGTGAAACCGTAGAGATTGAAGTAAGAGGAAAACGCTTTTGCAATGATGGCGCCGTTGTGCGCGATTGGGCACTGGCGGGGCGAGGTATAGCCTATAAAAGTTGGCTCGATGTGGCGCAGGATGTCACCGAAGGCAGACTACAGCTTATCCTAGCCGATAAACTCGCGCCTGCGGTGCCACTGCAATTAGTCTATCTACAAACCGACTATCCTAGCCATAAAATCCGCCGCACTATTGAATTTTTAGCCCAAAAACTGCTGCAATTTAGCCAAGAATATCCCGCGCCTTAAACGATAATTGGGCTTGATAAAAAGCAGCTTGCACCCGCAACTGAAGATAGATACTTAAAAACTCTGCGGCGATTCATTCTAGCCCCGAGGTAATATCACCGTCACCACACAGCCTTGCTGCCAAGGCAATGGCGTTTGTGTCGATTGCTTGCAGTTTTCAATCTCAATACTGCCGTGGTGACGGCTAACGACATCCTTACAAATCGCTAAACCTAATCCGAGCCCTGCATCTTTGGTAGAGGCAAAAGAGGCCATCAACTCATTAGCTTGCCCCTGTAAACCTTGGCCATTATCAATTACCAATACTTTGATTTCAGTGGGTTGATAGTGGATCTCAATCCTTAACTTACGTGCACGGTTATCCTCACATGCTTCCAGCGCATCGAGGCTATTTTTCACCAAATTGACCCACATTTGACTTAAGCCAACACTATCCCCCATCAATTCATAGGGACGACCTTGCACCTGTACGTCAACTTGTACCCCCGCTCGGTCTAATTCTCGGCGTAATAAGGCCAGTGCCTCTTTGACGACTAACGTCACATCCAGCGGTTCAGCCTTCGACTGACGGCGTTTAAGCAAGCCACGAATACGGTGCACAACCGCCCCAGCCCGTATCGATTGTGCGTTGATTTTACCCAAAATATCATAGAGCTCTGGGTTGTCCTGTCCCAGCCTTTCTAGCTGTATCATAGCGCCCTCACTGTATTGGGTTATCGCCGCAATCGGTTGATTTAGCTCATGGGCCAACCCGGCACCAATCTCCCCGAGAATCGCCGCACTTTGTAAGCGTTCTAACTGCAATGCCTTGTCTTTTAATTGCCGCTCAGTACTGACTAAAAACTCGCTCTTTTGGCGGAATTTATATTCGAGCCACAGGTGATAAATGGTCGACACAATAAAGATCAGCAGTAATACCCCACCCCACTCTTTATTTTTCTCCATCCATTTATACACGGTTTGATATAAGGGAGGTGATGCACCTTGCAGCTGTAATTCTTTAAATAATTCAATCACCTTTAGCTGGCTTACCGGCGCAGTCCAACCTAAAGTATCGGCGGTAATCGCCGCCACATGGTCTGGGGGCAGGTCAAACAAGGCGCGGGTGATTTGCATGGTGATCCGTGGCGAAACCGTATCCGCCGCCGCAAATGACCAATTAGGATAGAGTTGGGTGCTCACCTCGCAGTCATATCCAGGAGGATGGGTTGGATGAATGACACGATAGTCCGTCTTATTGATAAGCCCTGTTTCAATCATTTCCTCTAGGGTACAAAAAGGCGCAATGGCGGCATCGGCACTCCCATCGCGCACTTGATAGATCAGCGGCGCGAGGGGAAATCCTAAAAATCGCACTTGGCCAAAGAATTGCTCCGGTAAATAACCCATTTTATGCAGTAATCCCATCGCAGCCTGATAGCCGCCAAGTGCCTGCGGATCGCTAGCAACCACATTCTTACCGCGTAAATCCTGCAAGCTACGTATAGGGCTATCGGCACGCACAATAATGGTCGCGCCTATGGTGAAAGTGCTGCCCTGATGTTTACGGCTTTTCATGGTCGCGAGCCAAGAGAGGGGGAAATTATTACTCAAGTGCAGATACTGGCCGGGGTTAGTCACAATAAACTGCAATTCATTGCTCAGTAACTGGCTACGCATACCATTAAAGTCGACGGGCACTACTTCAAAACGGCTATTAGGGACGTTTTCGCTAAGGTAATCCATCATAGGCTGCCAGCGCTGTTTTGCCTGCAACACCCCATGATTCGCCAGCACTCCCACTTTAAATTCATGAACGGGAATGTCTTCATCGGCATAGGACAAATTAAGCATCATTACGCTCAATATGCAGCTCACGAGTATTGCCCTACACCAAGTTCTCATTGCTATCGCCTTGTCTTGTATGCTTTTGTATTCGGAGTACTTTATACACAAGGCCAAAATGATGCTGTGAATAACACCAAACTCTGGCATTCCCCCTAAAGTGATTTGACTAATTTAGTGATAAACCTCCCAAGACCTAGGCTTAAAATTGAGCCTACGACAAGGCAGGCTTAAGCTGATAAAGAGTCCCACCACCAAAAGGAAAACCATGTCCACTATGCTGCCGCTGTATTTAGTCGATGATGATGAAGCGATTCTCGACTCTTTAGGATTTATGCTCAGGCAATTTGGTTATCAAGTACAAACCTTTAGCAGTGGACGGGATTTTTTAGCCCAATGCCCGTTAACTCAAGCGGGATGCGTGATCTTAGATAGCCGAATGCCAGAGATCAGCTGCCAAGAAGTGCAGCAAAAGCTGCTTGAAACCCAAAGTCCATTAGGAGTGATTTTTCTCACTGGGCACGGTGATTTACCCATGGCATTAAGCGCTTTTCGTAAAGGCGCATGCGACTTTTTTCAAAAACCTGTGTCGGGTAAAGCCCTTGTACAAGCGATTGAAAAAGCACATAAAGAAAGCCAATCCAGCTTTGAGCAACAGAGTCTGCAGCAGAAATTTGCCCAACTGACTGAGCGCGAACAACAAGTATTAGCCCATGTGGTTCAAGGCATGACCAACAAACAGATCTCCGAAGCCATGTATTTATCCTTAAGAACCATCGAAGTGCATCGCGCAAAGATTATGAAAAAGCTTGAAGTGAACAATATGGCAGAGTTAGTACAACACTTAGGAAATCTAAATTCTGTTTTATAAATCAGTGACCAGCACGCTAAACAATCGCAATATATTCTCGCCACGCTTGTCACGATTAAACCGCTAATTCCATATAACTCAGACCATTTAGAATGCGCTGATGGCGACGTTTTCATCCAAACTGCGACAAGCTGTCGCAGTTTGCATCTTTGGCTTTGTATCAAACACCATTCACTGCCACACTCAAGTTAGGTTCTGTCATTTATGCTCCGTAGGCATTAACGATCCACTGCTTTTGAACCTTCCCCCGAGTACGGCCAGTGTCCTCGGGGATTTTTTTATCCCTACAAACCTCGCCTCGCCTCCCTAAATCCGAACAATCAATGTAGCATTGTTGTTAATTAAATTAATATCTATCAATAACTTAATGATAATTTTTCAAAATGAAGTTAGAATGCGACTATCTTGGCAACAGGTGAGCAGTATGAGTCGTTTACACACATCTAAGGGATTCACCCTAATCGAACTGGTGGTGGTTATCATCATTTTAGGCATTCTTGCTGTAGTCGCAGCCCCGCGCTTTATGAATCTAAGTCAAGATGCTCACGATACTCGGGCAAAAGCTGCTTTTGCTGCTTTTACCTCTGGCGTCAAGCTGTATCACAGTTGTTGGCTTGCGGGCGGACACTCGGGATATACCCAAAATCTCGCTTGCTATGGTGATGGCACTATCGACTCGACCACCACGGGCTTTCCACTCGGAAAAGACACGGCTCAAAGCAGCAGCCAAGGCACTCAATTACAAGGCGCTTACTGCGGAGAACTGTGGCAATCGTTACTCGATAATCAGGACTTTGTCCTTACCACACACACGGATTGGGAAACGCAACAAGCACCCAATATCGACATCGTCTACTGGTATAGCGGCGGCGCGATAAGTGATCCTAATACTTATTGTTACTTTAACTATGTGTCGGATGATCGCCGCCTTGGCAGCGAGAATTGGGAGCTAAAATACTATCCCCTCGATGGACGAACTGTTGTCGGCCGCTCCTCGTTATCTGCACCTTAACCCACCCAGCATATCCGCTTTCGCCACAGGGCATAAAATCAACAAAGTCCTGTGGCTTTTTTTGCAATAACTTGAATTCTGACTATCCATCCTATAGTGACTTTGTTTTCCTCCGCATCATTTTCATTGCGGGCAGACACTAAGATTCCTTTTACATGTGGTTGTCAAACTCACCAAAGATTGGCCTTAATCCTATAGATTTGTTACCTTTTTGTTTATGGAACACTCAGATGAATAAACGCCAATGAATAATCTCATTGTTACACCAGGCTACGCTTCACAATTCAGTTGTATAGGTGCCGCATGTGAAGACAGTTGCTGCCATGACTGGACCATCATTTTTGACAAAAAAAGCTACAAAAATACCCTTAACCATCCAAAACTCGCTTCGCTTGCCAAAGAGGCATTTATTGAAACCAAAACCGATGCTAATCAGTGGGCAAAAATCAAACTTAACGCCAATGGAATATGCCCGTTTGTAAACGAGCAGAAGTTGTGTGCCATCCATGCGGCTGCGGGTGAAACAGCCTTAAGCCACACCTGTAAAACCTATCCTCGTAGTGACAATGTTATCGCAACCACTAAATACGAAAGTTTAACGATATCTTGCCCTGAAGCTGCCCGTCAGGTGCTATTTGACGCCAATGCATTTCAATTTGAGGCAAAGAGCGGTGGCGCCAAACGTCCAACCGCGGCCAATCCTGCATGGTTAGAAAAAACCTACGATTACAGTTTGGATTTATTAATTAATATGGGTGTGGATTGGCAACAGGCACTCATGGCTATAGGATTATTGGTAAAAGTCAGTGACCAAGTGAGGCAAAATACTCTTCCTATTGCACAAATAGATCAGCGTTTTGAACAATTAATCTTGCTGGCCCAAACCAATCAAATCGATGAGCAATATCAAAAAATACCCTACACACCACAGCCTCAAACCCATGCTTTTGTGTCGATACATGACCAATTATGCAAACTTCACTCAAGAAGCTTAAAGCCTCGTTTTACCTCGCTTAATGATGCAATTGGTTTGTTATGTAATGATAGTAATCAATATCAAATTGACGATTTAAATAAAGCGTGGGAAGAAAAAGCCTTGCCTGCGTTGAGCAATTATCAGGATTTATTTGACCGTTATATTTTATATTCGCTTTACCATGAGCATTTCCCCATGAGTGATTCACAGCAGCCTTGGATGGCATTTCGCCTGCTCGTGATAGATTGCTTTATGATCCGCTGTTACTTATCTGCCATGGCATTTAAAAATAATGGACTGACAGAAAGTGACATAGTGCTGTGTTTTCAGCTCTATAGCGTTGTGCGCCAACATAAAGCGAAATTTGCCCAGGGCATCAATCAGACCCTACAAGAATGTGGTATTGATAGTATTCCCGCCGCCATCAGTCTATTAAAAACCTCGTGATCGCCCAGGAGAGACTGCCGAAATAGCGCCAACGGCAGTCTTTGCGAATCAGCCGACGCTTCAGTCGTAGCAAGACTGAAGCAGGCCGCCATTTCTCTGTAAGCTGTTATTTTGTTGCAAAAGGCGCGCGAACACGTAAACCCCATTGGCTTTTTCTGCAATAACTTGAATTCTGACTATCCATCCCCATATTTACTCCATCATCCACCGCAGGATTTTCATTGCGGGCAAGAGAAGAGGATTCAAAAGTGACCACTATCGTATCAGTACGCCGTAATAACCAAGTTGTCATCGCCGGCGATGGCCAAGTCTCCCTAGGCAATACCGTGATGAAAGGTAACGCCAAAAAAGTGCGTCGCTTGTATCACAACAAAGTGTTGGCAGGTTTTGCTGGCGGCACCGCCGACGCTTTTACCCTATTTGAGCGTTTCGAGTCCAAACTCGAGATGCACCAAGGTCACCTGTTACGCTCGGCTGTTGAACTTGCCAAAGATTGGCGTACCGACCGTATGCTGCGCAAACTCGAGGCCATGCTTGTGGTCGCCGATGCCGAAGCCTCACTTATCATCACAGGTAATGGTGACGTAGTGCAGCCAGAGCATGATTTAGTCGCCATTGGCTCGGGCGGTAACTATGCCCAAGCGGCGGCGTTAGCACTACTGCAAAATACCGAATTATCGGCGCTGGAAATTGCTGAAAAGTCATTGACTATTGCAGGCGATATCTGCGTATTCACCAATCAATTCAAGACAATTGAAGAACTTAATTACTAACAGGGCGTGAGGAATATTATGTCTGAAATGACCCCCCGTGAGATTGTCCACGAGCTGGATGCCCACATTATCGGCCAGAAAAAGGCCAAACGTTCCGTCGCCGTCGCCCTGCGTAACCGCTGGCGCCGCATGCAGCTAGATGCCGATTTCCGTCAAGAAGTTACCCCAAAAAACATTCTGATGATTGGCCCAACCGGCGTAGGTAAAACTGAAATCGCCCGCCGTTTGGCAAAGCTCGCGAATGCCCCATTTATCAAGGTTGAAGCCACTAAGTTCACCGAAGTGGGTTACGTGGGTAAAGAAGTCGAGCAAATCATCCGTGATTTAACCGACATCGCCATCAAGCTGACCCGCGAGCAGCAAATGGGCAAATGCCGCCAACGCGCCGAAGAACACGCTGAAGAGCGCATTCTCGATGCCCTGCTGCCCAAGCCGAAAAATGACTGGGATAACACGGAAAGCGATACCAGCTCCAATACCCGTCAAATCTTCCGTAAGAAGCTGCGCGAAGGCCAATTAGATGACAAAGAAATCGATATCGACGTGGCCCAGCCACAAATTGGTATTGAAATCATGTCACCGCCCGGCATGGAAGAAATGACCAACCAACTGCAAAGCCTGTTTAAAAACATGGGCCAAGCACCGGCAAAACGTCGCAAGATGAAGATCAAAGAAGCCTTTAAGCTGTTGATCGAAGAAGAAGCGGCCAAGCTGGTAAATCAAGAAGATTTAAAAGAGCAAGCCATTGAATTGGTTGAGCAGCACGGTATCGTGTTCCTCGACGAAATCGACAAAATCTGTAAGCGTGGCGAAACCTCAGGCCCAGACGTTTCCCGCGAAGGGGTACAGCGCGACCTATTACCTTTAGTCGAAGGCTGCACGGTAACCACTAAACACGGCATGGTGAAAACCGACCATATTCTGTTTATTGCGTCGGGCGCATTCCAGATGTCAAAACCATCGGATTTAATCCCTGAGCTACAAGGCCGTTTACCGATCCGCGTTGAGCTAGATGCGCTATCAGCCGATGATTTTAAACGCATTTTAACTGAGCCACATGCCTCACTGACCGAGCAATATATCGCGCTGATGGCGACCGAAGGCGTGACCATTGAGTTTACCGAATCAGGTATTGAGAGCATCGCCAAAGCGGCATGGCAGGTGAACGAGCGCACCGAAAACATTGGTGCCCGTCGTCTGCATACCGTAATGGAAAAGCTGATGGAAGATATCTCCTATGAGGCGTCTGACAAGTCTGGCAGCTCATTTGTGATTGATGCCGATTATGTGAGTGCTCACTTAGATAATCTGGTTCAAGACGAAGACCTAAGCCGCTTTATCCTCTAAGCGATTAGCACACAACATCTGCCATGCATATATGGCGGAGATAAGTTCGAAATTGTGACAGTGGCTAAGGCTTACACTTTGTAACCTTAGCCACAAATTGTTATGTTACAGCTTGTCCATTCTCAGCATTTTCTTGGCACTACCTATGACCACTAGCACACCCAATGTCACCGATCTTAAGCTCAAGCGTAAATCGCGCATTTTAGAAATCAGCTTCGATAACGGCGAGCAGTATCAACTCACCTGTGAGATGTTACGCGTCTATTCTCCCTCCGCCGAAGTGCATGGTCACGGTAACCCTAAGCTGGTCACCCATAAGAAAAACGTCAATATCACCAGCATCGAACCCGTAGGTAACTACGCGGTAAAAATCGTCTTCGACGATGGCCACGATACCGGGCTGTTTTCCTGGCAAGTGCTTTACGATCTCGCCACTCACCAAGTGGAATTATGGGAAAAGTACTTAGCACGCCTGCGAGCCGAAAAGGCTTCTCGCGAACCCCTGATTGCGATGAAAATAAAGTACAACTAATAAATTAGGATAGCTGGCTGTTAATTGTGATATTTAAACAATTACATTACAGCTAACGACAGATGTTTAAGAGTATTCGGCCATAGATTAAGCACAGTTATTCCAGTGACACGCCGTAAATATATCCCTATAGGCTCGACGGCGGCATCCATGCCGCCAACGGTCACTTCCATACCAATGCTTAATTCCACTAATCTCTGCGTATGCTTTAACTCTAAAAACAGGTCATTTTACAATGGGTCGTTTGTGAATCTGTTACTTCTCTTGCTGACCTGAATATCTAAGGAAAGATAATGTCGGAAAAAGTCCCTTGCACAGCCTGCCAAACCTTAATCATGCCCAGCACTGCCGAGCGCAACGCGGGCTTATGTATGCCCTGCAAAACTGGCAATCGTGAAAATATCGAGCAGGCAAAAGCCTATTACCAAAAGGAGCGGGAATTAGATAAAACCTGCCCTTTTAGAGCCCTGTGGCGAGAGATAGTGGTGCAGGTGCATAACGATAAGCAGGGCTTTCACACGCTAAGCGAAGCGGCGCAGCACTATTACGCAGTCAATTGTCTTTCGGGCGAAGTCTACAACGGCGGCTTTATCCAGTATTTCGATAACTCATCGGGTGAGCATTATGCTGTTGCCGAGCGCGGCCTTCAGCAAATTGGCGCTTTGCACTCATTAGCTCTATTACAACAGGCTAAACGGGCGGTATTTGGCGACCTTCCCGTGCCAACTGACAGAGACCAACGCCTCGCCGCAACCGATAATTCAGTCGCCGAAGCCCGACTCAATCAACTCGATGATGAGTTTTATCAAGATTTGGATAATCTTGATATCAAGCTAGAGAGCTATGCAATACAAACTGGATTGGTTAACGCAATCGAATGATTGCGGGTTTATTTTGAATACTTTACGCAAGTAATTAAGCAATACCTTTCAGTAGTCTTTTTAAGTTTAAAGTCGTGGGGCTTCACCCCATACCCGACCAAAAGGAGAAAAGCGCCTGTTCCCCTTTTGGATATCCCCCGGCGTCCCCAACGGAGTTGAAAGCCCCTTGGGCATTAAGCATCCTTATGCTATCGCGTCAGACGCTCGGCCCTGATTCGACTGACGCTATCTCGGCCTCTGATAGGCAGGATGACTGAATGTCGTGAAGTGCATGGTCAATGATGTTCCATACATCATACTGACATTTTCCATTTCCTTATGGATCAGATGCACATGAACGACCATGCCTCGCTCACGCAACGAACGCAAATGCCCTATGGCAACTCCGAGGGTATGTGTATTCTGTAACTTCTGTGTAAGCTTTAATCTAAAAGAGTTTTGCATGTCCTATCTTTCCATATCTTTCAATGAAGCGTCATTGTCAGCCAATGAAACGGCATGAAACCCTTGCCTTCGTAGCACTATTTTAGGTCAGCGAAGGCGCACTACCCATTTCAATGCAAAGCGGCACCAAAGTAACTCCTAGCGACCACTGCTGGCAGCGTTTAAGAACTTAGGTGCTTAATCGCTTAAGCCACACCAACGCTTATTGACAAATTGCTATGATAACGATATTCATATTGGGCATTTTTCGAGCAGTTTCAGATAACACAGTCTCTATCTACTCATCATTAAAGGGAATTATATGAAATCACACAATTTAATTTTGATGCTAGCCACTGTTTTTTGGGGTACATGCTTTTCCATCCAAACAGTGGCCAACGATAAGTTACCGCCCTGCAAAGAAGGGTACTGCCAGAAAATTATTCAAGATATAGGTAATGATAAAGCAACACTGCAGGTATGGACTGAAGACGGCAAAGTGATTTATTCAAATAGCCTTGACTTGGATAAAACAGCAAAGTTAGCACATATCACTCGCGACAACGAATCGGTAGATATCAGTCAAGCTTCCTTCTCCCCAAAACTGTTGCCGATTGATTGTGCTAAAGAGAGCTGCTCAACGACAATTTTGACAACCTACGCCACTGAGACAACGTTGGAGAGCGTCCTCACCTTATTTGTTTACCACAAAGGTGAGCTACTCTCGGTTAGTGCAACGCCGATGAAAGCCCTGATACCTGTTGAATTGACCAAGAATCAAGGTTAAATTTTGCCGCCAACCCTCACCGAATAAAGGGCGAGGGTTTCGCTTAAAACGACTTTGCGCTGATCCCGCTCCCCATTTCACCGTAACCCTTAATTGCAATAGTCATCCACCAGAGTCCACCTAATGCAATCACAGCAGCAATTACAGCACTTCCATACGGTCAGGCTAATTTTAGGCAATCAGCTTAATACCCAGCATACTTGGTATAAGCAAGTCGTCATTAAGGCTGAGTGTCCATATTGCATTATTGTTTTTTGAAAATAAAAAGACGCATATATTATTCCATTGTACAAAGTCGATTACGCCCACTTCTCTTTGCTTGATATAATGCTTTATCGGCACGTGATACTACGCTGATATCAGTGTCAGAATCCTTCAACACAGCCAAGCCAAAACTCGCTGTAACCGCAATGGATAAATCATCAAGCTTCAGCGGCTTTTCATTAAGCGCTTTAATTAATTCTTCAGTCCGTTGTATTGCACTTTGATAGCAATAACCTTCAAATATAAGCAAAAACTCTTCACCACCAAATCGATACACTTGGTCGGTTGAGTGGATTGAATTTTTTAAGAAATGGGCAAAACAAACTAAAACCTGATCGCCAACGTCATGACCATACTCGTCATTGATTTTCTTAAAATAATCAATATCTGCTAATACAAAGTAGACATCACTGTCAGAGCCTCTAAACCTGTTTGCCATTCTCTGATATGTCACAAACGACTCATAGAATGCTCTTCGATTGTTAATCTTAGTAAGTGGATCCTGAAATGCCATGTTTTTCATATCTGCGGCAAAATTTTGTAGACACTCTTTTCTGTAATAAAAACGTCGCTTTAGGGTATGCTCATGAATAGAGATAATCACACCGGTTAAATTTGTAGCAAGATATCCCATGCCAACAATAAATAAAGAATAGGCGTCAATATCTTTCGATACATAAATAATTAAAAAACCGGTCAAGGAATATAAAGAACATAAAAAAATCGACAGTAACACATTAAATAGTGTTGAAAAATAAATTGCAATTACAATGATAATATCAAATAAAGCATGGAGAAAATAATCGTCTTTATAAATCAATACCATGCCTTGTAAATTCGCAAAAATAAATGCTGTCAGTATAAAAGTCACCACCCTAAAGGAAGCGACATTTTTTAAATGACGCAACATAAAAATAGCCGCTATACACTGAAGAATCCCCTGATGATTTACAAATAAATCATCAAATTAGAGTGGAAGCGCATCTTGTTGCATGATCAAATGGTTTCGCTAAAAACTACACTTGGACAACAAGATGCGCGAAGCCAATATCCTACAACATTCTTTACACCAATACTGCCCAGAACTTCACCTAAAACGATTAAACAGCTTGATGCTGGCCTCTAAGGCACTGATTGAATGTAAGACACTGACCTTGACTGAGTTAGGTCGAAATTTACCAACCACGGCCCGAACCAAGCACAACATCAAGCGCATTGATCGTTTGCTCGGCAACACGCATCTGCATCAAGAACGGTTAGCTGTCTACCAATGGCATGCCAGCCTCATCTGTTCTGGTAACCCTATGCCGATTGTGCTCGTCGATTGGTCAGACATCCGAGAGCATAAACGCATCATGGCTCTGCGCGCCTCAATAGCCTTCAATGGCCGCTCTATTACCCTGTATGAGAAGTCCTATCCCCTATCAGAACAATGCTCTAAGGCCTCCCACAACGGTTTTTTAGCGGACTTAGCCAAGATTTTACCTTTGCATGTTACCCCTCTCATCGTGACTGACGCGGGGTTCAAAGTGCCTTGGTACAAAGAGGTTGAGGCGCATGGTTGGTTTTGGCTAAGCCGTATTCGCGGTACAGTTCAATTTGCAGATATTGGCGCTGAAAATTGGCGTGCAGTTCGCAGTACACATGACTTGGCCAACGGTCAAGCGAAGAGCCTGGGTTGTAAGACCTTGACCAAAACTAACCCTATCAATTGCCATCTCACGCTTTATCGTAGCAAACCTAAGGGGCGTACAAATCAGCGTTCAACGAGGACTAATTGCCACCATCCATCGGCAAAAACGTACTCAACATCGGCGAAAGAGCCTTGGGTGTTAGCCAGCAATTTACCACCAGAATCTCGGAGCCCAAAGCAGCTGGTAAACCTGTACGCCAAACGTATGCAAATAGAGGAAACCTTTCGTGACCTCAAAAGCCCGGCATACGGCTTTGGCTTACGCCAAAGTCGTACCAACAGTCCAGAGCGATTCGACATCATCCTACTGATAGCGTTGATGGTTCAATGCCTGTTGTGGCTAGTTGGTTTACACGCACAGCAACAGGGCTGGGATAAGCATTTTCAGGCCAATACCATTGGGCATCGAACGGTACTCTCAACGATTCGCTTGGGATTGGAGGTGCTCAGGCGGCCTGATTATCAAATCACGGAGAAAGAATTGCTGGCGGCCTGGGTATTATTCGCCAATCAGTTGCTCAAATATGGCTATGCTATGGCTGATTTATGAGGGGATCCTTCAGCGCTATACAGCAAATGACTAATCCGCCACGCCAAACTAAGGCTATCGCAGGCCAGTACTGCTGCTTGATAACCATATGGTCAAAACAGAGCAGGATAGATAACACTAATGCAATGACGGCAAGTAGCAGTCTAGCAATGTGCTTGTCTTGATTTATTTTTACGCCAATAAAACGACTTTCTAACTCAGAGTCCTTAAATTGGCGGGTCCTCGTAAGTAATGTCTGTTTTTTCTCATTCGATAATGCCTTCATAGCGTAATAAATTCTCTTTTTAAAATTTTTGGCCTCTAAAGGACTATTGTCATTACAACTGATAATAAAGAGACGGTGATTTGGATCTAATACTTCAATCGATACTTTTAGCCATTTTGGTAGAACGCAATGCAACCAAGTTAAATATTAATATTTTCAATGCATTAAGCTCATAAACCTTCTTCATACACTAGAGGATTCAACTCACTACATATGTAACATGTGATCGCTATTTTTTATTGTGAGCTATACAACGTAAATTCGTCAAAAATAAAGTGAGAAAGTTCGGGCATACTTTTACGCCAGAACAATGACTTAATAGCCTCAGAGGCTAAAGGATATACCATCCCCTCGAGGTCGCCGCAGGACATTAGCGTTAGTAGCGTGAGCAAGTCGTGGCCTTATCTTGTATCTGCTCCAAAGGGTAATGGAGAATATCAGCATGATATATGGAAGATCTTTGACCATGCACTTCACGACATTCAGTCATCCTGACTATTAGATGCCAGATAATATTAGTCAAATCAGAGACAAACCTCTGACGCGATAGCATTCTCACGCTTAATGCTCAAGGAGCTTTCAACTCCGTGAGGGGCGTCTTGGCTGCGAGTGAAAACATTAGCAAGGAGGATATGCTTAATCGAAGTAAGTTGAAAATCAGGAGGGTGAAGCTCCACAATTTTGACTTTGCGATTAAATAATGTCAGCTAAATTAGGGCGTGTTGACGTTTCGAGATTGGATTTTGTTCGTTCTGGCAAGCACATGCTCGTGAAACGAGGAATGATGTGTCGTTATTCTACTCAAATGACGAGCGGCTCTTATGACAGAAAGTAAGCGCAAGCACTTACCAGACGAGCCCTTCGGGCAGCATTTGGCTGCAAAAATAACCCTGAAACGTCAACACGCCCTAGGCACTCAAAGAAGTAAATCAATCCCAAATCACAGTGATAAAACTACCCTCCTAAAGCAACCTTCAGATTGATCCCAACTACCCATATCATCGTAATCCTCAATTGCAAATACCATCCACCAGAGTCCACTTAATGCAATTACGGCAGCAATCACAGCAGCAATTACAACACTTCCATACGGTTAGGCTGATTTTAGGCGATCAGCTTAATGCCCAGCATACTTGGTATCAGCAAGTCGATCCCAAGGTGCTGTATTTAATTGCAGAGTTGCATCAAGAAAACACCTATCTGACCCACCATGTGCAAAAGATTTGCGCGTTTTTCAGTGCCATGCCGCAGTTTGCCAGCGAGCTTGGCGCGGCGGGGCATCGAGTGCGTTACCTCACCCTCGACGATACCCAAGACTTTGCCGACCTCAACGCATTGCTAGAGTATTTTGTCGCCGAAACGGGGGCGATTAAGTTTGAATATCAACGGCCTGACGAATATCGACTCCTAGTGCAATTAAGCCAGTTGAAGTTGGCCAATGCCGTTGTGAATTGCGTCGATACTGAGCACTTTTTATTACCCTTTGACGAAATTGATAGGGAATTTCCCCAAGGGCAACACAGGCTGATGGAGCATTTTTATCGGCGAATGCGCAAAAGATTCAATATCTTAATGACAGATGGCAAGCCCGTTGGTGGGCAGTGGAACTTTGATGCGAGCAACAGGCAAAAGCTTAAATCCCAAGATATTAAATCATTACCCACACCCTTGATGTTTGGCCACAATGTGCAAGACATTCTCGAGCGTCTTCAACGCCATGGGATTAATACTATGGGCAAGGCGGATACGCATTTACTCTGGCCGATAAACCGCGCACAAAGCCTCGAATTACTTCAGTATTTTTGTGAATACTGCCTGCCCGCCTTTGGCCGGTTTCAAGATGCGATGACCCAGCAACATCCGGCGCAGTGGAGCCTGTACCATAGCCGGCTGTCCTTTAGCCTAAATGCTAAACTTATCAGTACATTAGAAGTAATCAATGCGGTGATTGAGCACTATCATGCCAATCCTTTTATTGAGATAGCTCAGGTCGAGGGCTTTGTTCGACAAATCCTCGGCTGGCGTGAGTATGTGCGCGGTATCTATTGGGCCAATATGCCCAACTACGCCAACATTAATGCCCTCGAGGCCACGCGCAAGCTGCCCGACTACTTTTGGCATGGTAAGACTCGAATGAATTGCCTGCACCACGCCTTATCTCAGTCACTGGATTTTGCCTATGCCCATCATATTCAACGCTTAATGGTGATTGGCAACTTTTGTTTATTGACCGAAATCGCCCCCGATGAAGTGGATAAATGGTACTTAGGCGTGTATGTGGATGCGATTGAATGGGTCGAAATGCCCAACACTCGTGGCATGGCGCTATTCGCCGATGGCGGCATCGTCGGCACTAAACCCTATGCCGCAAGCGGCAGTTATATCAATAAAATGAGTGATTACTGCGGCAGTTGTCATTACAAGATAAAAGAACGTAGCGGCGAATCAGCCTGCCCATTGAACAGCCTGTATTGGCGCTTTATGGATAAACACCGCGCACAGCTCACCCATAATCCACGCATCGCCATGCTTTACCGCACTTGGGATAACACCGAGGAGTCGGTTAAACAGGCGATGTTGGCCACTGCGGAACAGCATCTAGCGCAACTTGAACGGCTATAACACTGAGTATTGAGGAGAAAAGCCATGCATATTCTAGTACTGGGCGGCAGCGGTGGTATAGGTCAAGCGATGGTCAATAAGCTTGGCGAAACCTATCCCGAAGCCACTATTCATGCGACCTATAAACAGCATCGGCCAGATACTGGGCGAGACGATGGCGTTATCTGGCATCAGTTGGATATCACCCTTGAGGAGGAAATTAAGCAACTGAGTCAAAATATCCCCCAGTTAGATTGGCTGATTAACTGTATTGGCATGCTGCACACCGAGGATAAGGGGCCAGAAAAAAGCTTACAGACCCTCGATGGGGACTTTTTCCTGCACAATATCCAGCTAAATACGCTGCCGAGTATGATGCTGGCAAAGCACTTTGAACCAGCGTTAAAACGCAGTGCGTCGGCAAGATTTGCGGTGATTTCGGCGAGAGTCGGCAGCATTAGCGATAACCGCTTGGGTGGCTGGTACAGTTATCGAGCCTCGAAAGCTGCGCTGAATATGTTCCTCAAAACGCTATCGATTGAATGGCAAAGAAGCATCAAACACTGCGTGGTGCTGTCACTGCATCCCGGCACCACGGATACGCCACTATCCAAACCTTTTCAGCAGAGTGTGCCCAAAGATAAATTGTTTACACCAGAGTACGTAGCCCAGTGTTTAGTGGGCATTATTACCAATGCCACCCCAACTCAAACAGGGCAATTTTTGGCCTACGATGGGGTAGAACTGCCTTGGTAGCGAGACAAGCGTTTAGCACTGATACAGATAAACCTTGGCACCTCTTAACCCTGGCAAAAGTAGGCATAATTGATGCGGCCGCCCTGCTCCCATACGGCGGTCCAGCCGTTCACATCGCTCATATAGCTAAAATAAATGGCATGGGATTCAAGGCAAGTTTCTTGGAAGGCAGCTTTATTGTCGTTAATAAACTGCGCCGAAGCCGCCAAAATATCACTGCACTCCTCATCGTCGGCAACTAACCAGATAAAGTCCTCGCGGCAATCATCCCTCGCAACCATCTCTTCGGGGGAATATAAGTCCAGCTTTTGCTTGAGTGTTTGCCACTGCTCGGGCGTGATATTGCAGGAGATCGCCAGTTTATCAAGCACCCCGGCACCGCCCGCCCAAAAGGATAAATCAAAGTCTAACAGCAGCGGATCGGGTGCAAAGTCCAATAGATTTTCAACCACTTGCAAGCTTTTAGCTAAATCGGCATCGGGCCTGCAATAACGCACCTCAACACCATCATACTCACGCATTCCACGCCTCCTTCCTTGAGCGAATGCTCGTTTACTTTAGCGGCCCGTTTCACTCACCGGTTTCTTTAATAACTTACGCTGCAAGGTGCGGCGGTGCATACCCAGTTGCCGAGCGGTAGCCGACACATTGCCCTGATTAGCATTGAGCACCTGCTGAATATGTTCCCACTCCAGCCGTTTAGGATTAAGCGGTGAGTCGTCAACATCATCTTCTTGCAAGGTATTAGGGTAAGCATCAAGCTCAAAGGCAGCTAGCAGGGTTTGGGTATCGACGGGTTTAGCCAAATAGTTATCCGCGCCAAGACGAATCGCCTCCACCGCGGTGGCAATGCTGGCGTAGCCCGTCAGTAGCACCATCACCACTTTGGGTAACAAATTACGCAGCGGCACAATTAAACTCAGGCCGTTGGCCTCGGCCAATTTCATATCCAGCAGGATATGGGTTGGGCAACACTCACGCGCCACCAGCAGGGCACTACTGGCATCGTGACTTAAACGGCATTCAAACCCATGGCGAGTCAAACGCCGCGCTAAAATACCTGCAAGCGCTTGATCATCTTCAATAATCAATAGCCGTTTCATACTGTTTCTCCAGTTGGCACTTTAGGCGCCAAGAGTGTAAAACGAATTTGCGCCACTGTGCCGCCTTGGGGATGATTTGCCAGAATAAGCTCCGCGCCTAAACGCTCCAAGCTAGCATGGCTCAGTAACAAGGCTACGCCTAAGCCTTTAGGGCTTTCGATTAATAAGGTGCCTAATTGTGGCAATAATGAAGGGGCGATACCCGCGCCATAATCACGGATCTGCAAATAAGCCTGCCCCTCGCTTGGCGAACAATCGACGCTAATATCCACCTGCGAAGTACCTATGGTTTCGACACTGGCGCGGGCGGCGTTTTCAATCAAGGCCATAATCGCGGGGGTTAAGCTCATATCGGTTAAGATCTGCTTTTCTTCTAGCAGCTTAGGCTCACAGGTTATCAACCAATTGAGTTCTGTTTGCGGCATCAATAACTGGGTTTTCTGCTTTAATCCAGCCACCAGCTCAGTGAGATTTTGAGGCCGCTGACGACGGTCACGAATCGACTCGGTCGCCAATCGCAGCTCCGCCAAGGTGTGCTCACAACGCCCTAGTGCAGTTTCCATTTCAACTAAGGTTATTGAGGGTTCGGGGGTTTCTTCCCTTAATTCATCGAGCAATAAATGCAGTGTTGAGAGTGGCGTCGCTAATTGATGGGCCATTTGCGCCGATACAGTGCCGAGCGCCACTAACTGTTCCTGCCGCAGTTGTCCTTCGCGCATATAGGCAAGCTGCGCATCCTGACGGCGCATGCGTTTGGCGATCAGCGCCACACTGGTGGTAAGCACTAAAGCTGAAATCACAAAGTTAAACCACATGCCTAAATAGTGGGAACTCATATCCATGCCGTGGTGCTGCATCTGCGACTCTGGCACGGTAAAAATCATCAGGCTATAGGCAAGCGTTGATATCGCGGTCAAGCTCCAAGGCGCCCAAATAGGCAATGTGACCGCAGCCAAGGCGATAGGTAACAATAATAGCGAAATAAACGCATTGGTCGCCCCGCCCGAAAAATACAGCCAAGAAATCCAAAACAACGTATCCAGACTCAGGGCAATAAACAGGCCGCGCTCTTTCGCAAACAAGGGTTTACGTAATGCTAATGTGAGCGAAAGATAGAGCACCTCCAGCACAAACACGTGCATGAGCGGCTCCATTTGCAAACTCAGGCCAAAGGTATCGGCGGCAAACAACGTCAAACCAATTTGCAGCAATAAACCTAAGGTGCGCAGCAGCGCGACTTGGTCGGCCGCTTGCAGATTCGCTCCTAAAATTTTAACCATCATTATTCCTTAAGCTTAAGGCCAGCAGCCGCAAGTGCTGCACTGGATTGAGCGAGCGCCTGATTAAGCCCTGCGCTAAATTCCAACTCAGAATAAATGCCCAGCGCCGCTAAACGCCCGCAACTTAAGGTGCAGTTCTGCGGCCTTTTAGCGCTATCCATCGGTGTCATTTCTGGAGTTAAATGCGCAGTATCAATTGCCAATAACTCACCTAAGCCCAGTAGCATTTGGTACTTAGTCATGGTTTGCGGCGCACTAAAATGATAAATCCCTGACACATCGGCAGCATGTAACTGCCGCTTGATCAACTTAGCGATGGCGCCAGCAATATCCGCCGTCGAGGTCGGCGAGCGAATGGCCCAAGCATCTACCCGCTGTGGCCTGCTATCTAACAATTGATTGATTAACACTAATACCGCAGATTCGCTCAGTTGAGTCACTTCGCCGTAGAGGATCGGTAAACGTAATACCGCAAAACTGCTGTCGGTATTCAGCACACAGGTTTCGCCCTGTAATTTAGACTCACCATAAAAGTTAACCGGATTGGGTGCGGCATCTTCGGCATAGGGCGGCGTTGTGCCATCAAACACATAGTCGGTTGAGATATACAGCAGCCAAGCTCCATGCTGTTTAGCGGCCTTAGCAAGGGTTTGGCTAGCGCTCAAATTCAGCGCCAAAGCCTGCTCAGGCGAGTGCTCGGACACATCGGGGCGACGCTCTGCGGCGCAGTGCACGATAACCTCTGGCCGTTCGTGGGCAATAAAGGCTTCTACTGCAACAGTTTGGGTTAAATCGAGTTTATGGATATTCGCTTCGGCGCGGCTAAAGCCGGTGGCAATCACCCGATGCCCTGCGGCAGTTAACTGTTTAACGACCGCCCTGCCGAGTAATCCGGTTGCGCCCGTCACCATAATATTTGCCATATTGTCCCAAACTCCTTAGCCACCCATTTGGCGGATAATTCTAAAAGCTTTTCATATTCAACGCACTTGTTTACTCTTATTTGCCCGTACTTAAGCTGATTTGGGTTTATCCCACTCGACCTGATTAACAACAAAAGGCTGAATTTGACTCAAGCACTTCCCCTTATCCTCGCAGGCCCGATGCTGCGCCACTGCGATGCCTCGTACTTTACCCTCTGGTTTGTGAGCCGCGAGCCATTGACTGAATTACAGCTGGCCTTAGGGGAGCAAAGCTATGGGTTAGCAGAGGAAGAAGTGCATTGCATCCCACTCGGCAAGCACGCCTTTCAGTATTTGATTAGTGTGTCGCGACCTACACTGCTTACGCCTGAAACGGCTATTCCATACCGCGTTTCGGCTAAGGGGATTGGCGATATTTTCAATGGTGTCAATGGATTGCACTATAGCGGTGCCGACTCACCCCAGGTTTACTTTTGCACCGAACTCAAACAGGTATGGCATGGCTCATGCCGCAACCCCCACCACCATAGCGAGGATGCCTTAGTCGCCGCCGATACTAAGCTAGCAACACTTATCGATAAGGATTCGCAGCAGCGCCCAGCCCTGTTAATGCTCAGTGGCGATCAAGTTTATGTGGATGATGTGGCTGGCCCCATGTTATGCGCCATTGGTCAGGTGATCGAAAAACTCGGCCTGCACCATGAAGCCTTTCACGGCGCCACTATTGCGGGAAGCGAGGCAATCCGTTATCAAGCCGATAGCTTGTACTTACGCCATAAAACGCTGCTGCCACGTACCGAATATCCCGCCAAAACTGCGCTTTGGCGCTGGTATGTCAACCATCCGATATTTACCTCATCCATCGCAGAAAACCATTTAGTTAGCCTGAGTGAAATGATCGCCCTATACCTACTCACTTGGTCGCCCGAACTATGGGAGTTGGTTGATTTACCCAAGGATGTCGACGGTCTCTCTGCCGCCAACAAGCTGCGGTGGCAAAAAGAATGGCAAAACTTACTGGCCTTTAAAGCGGGACTCACTCAGGTTAGGCGCCTTATGGCGCATATCCCTGTGTATATGATGTTTGATGACCATGATATTACCGATGATTGGAATCTCACCGCCAAGTGGGAACAAGCCGCCTACGGTCATGCATTTTCTAAACGAATCATTGGTAATGCCTTGATTGCCTATACCCTATTCCAAGGATTAGGTAATGCACCGGATAAATTTAATGCCGAGGTTCGCCCAAAGTTAGATGCGTTTTTCAATCGCCCCGATCCTAACACTCAGGATGCCTTGATTGATCTCTTACTGACATTTGAGCAATGGCATTACAGCTTAGACACCTCACCCAAGCTGGTTGTACTCGATACTCGCACCCGCCGTTGGCGCAGTGAATCGAATCTCGCCAAACCCTCGGGCTTGATGGATTGGGAAGCCTTAATGGATTTACAGCAGGCGCTACTGGGTCAATCTAAGGTCATTATCGTCTCGCCCGCGCCGATGTTTGGTGTCAAAGTGATTGAGGCGGTGCAACGCATGGCCACTTTTATGGGCGCTTCGCTGCTGGTTGATGCGGAAAACTGGATGGCGCATCCGGGCGCAGCCAATGCTTTGCTAAGCATCTTTATGCACCGCAAGACCCCAGAGCAATTTGTGATCCTCTCGGGGGATGTGCACTATTCCTTTGCCTATGACATCAGCATTCGCTTTCGCCGTAGCAGCCCAAAGATTTACCAAATTACCTGTAGCGGGATTAAAAACCAGTTCCCCGAAAAACTGCTGCCACTTTTCGACAAGCTCAATGGTTGGCTTTACGGCCACTTCTCACCATTGAACCTATTTACCAAGCGAAAGCGAATGTCATTACGGGGCAGACGGCCAAATGGAGAACGGAGCAAGCGTTTAGTCAACCGCAGCGGCATCGGCATTTTGGTATTAGCGGATAATGGCGAGCCCACAAAAATTGCCGTATTACATGGGGATATGAGCGAAACTCGGTTCGAACCACCGAGGCAAGAATAGTTTATTGCAACGGTTCAACACGCTTTTCAACCACTGCCGAATTAGCTGGCGTTATCATGCTATCTTCTTGCTTGGGCAAGCTTTGATTAAATAGCTGTGACTCGGGGCGCTTTGGCGGCGAGGTATTATCTAACATCTGATCCCAAATGACCTTTGGTGAGGATGACGATCCGGCTTTACTCTCATCCTCCTGCATGATTTCTGCACTTGGCTTTTTGGGTTCGATTACCGCACTCGCTTTACGGATCTCTGTTGTCAACTCATGAACATAAGGATGTTTCGTCCAGTTACCAACATACATGGCGCCTAAAAGCACTGCGAGACAGAGCAAAATTGAAATGATTGCAGATTTGGTCATGCTATTACTTCCCTCAAACAACCAATACAAGACTCCTTACTGCTAGCGAGCGTAATTCCGTCTGTATTCTTATCATCGCTGAGAAAACCACACAATCATATTGCACTAGCCCACTTTTTTCATTGTGGCAATAATGCTTTCCGCTGACTAAAGCGTTAATCCATCACATTGAATATCGTGCGTGCGACCACTGATTGGATCGACAAAACGTAATCGCTGCGCTAAGAGTTGTAGTGGCTTGGTAAAATCATCCGGCCCTTTAGGTAATAATGTCGGATAAAAGCGATCATTTAATAATGGCATACCAAGACTTTGCATATGCACCCGCAATTGGTGAGTTTTACCGGTAATAGGGCTTAAATGAAATAAACCAAACTCGCCTTTAATCGCAACCAAGCTTATCTCCGAGTGAGTATTTGCCATGCCTTCAACTATTTTCATAGTAAAACTGGGTTCGCTGCGTTGCATGCGATTTTTGACCGTCCAATGCTTTGGTAAAGTTAATTCGCCACTGGCATATTGTGCCAAAAGTTCAGGGGTGAGTTTGGCAATCGCTTGATAATCTTTACGGATCGCATCATCGATAAATAGCTGATGATAAATATGCCGCGTCTCTGGGCGAGTCGTCATCAGGATTACGCCAGCGGTTTCCCGGTCTAACCTGTGGGCAGGGGCGATAGTGTCTATCCCAGTGCTTAAGCGTAAACGGTGCACTAGGCACTCATTCACATAATCACCGCTGGGGGTGACGGGTAAAAAATGCGGTTTGTAGGCCAAGATAAGGTTGTCATCTTGAAACAAAATCGGCGACTCGAAGGGGACTTTCGCTTCCACTGGGACTTCACGGTAGTAATATGCCCTCGCCGTTGGGCGATAGGCGGTATCTAATCCAATCAAGCTACCGTCTTGCCAATGCACTTTGCCATCGAGGATGCGCTGACGCCAAACCGCTTCGCCAATATGGGCATAATGCTCGATCAAAAAAGAAAATACGGTTGGTTTATCAACCACTTCTAGGGGGAGAACCACAAAAGAAGGTTGGGCGGCACGGGCGGTTTGAGTCATAGAAACAACTAGCGGCGATAATGAGCCGCTATTTTAGCCTTGGTGTGGTTTTTCAGTCCACATGGGACTTGATAAGTTGCAATACAAAATCCATGGTTTTATGGCAGTCGGGCTGATTCACCAACACCAGCTTATCGCGGTTATACATGGGCAGCACTTCTAACCAACGTTGGCTAACCCAAGCCGCATCCTCTAAATGCACTTGAGAATACAACTCCAGTAAGTCAGGATTTACTTCATAAAACTGTTCAAGGGCAGCACTGATCAGTTCGAACTCCCCTTGTATCGGCTCTTCCTGCCAATTTTGACAGGGCAAAGTGCGGGACATCCACAGCTTATCTTTTGCTTGCGCCGCGGAGAGAATGCTAACCCTTTGGCGCCCCTCTAAAACGATGCTGAGGGTATCATCTTCTAACTGATTAAAATCGATAATCTCGCACTGTGTCGCAGTCGGATAACAGGGCGGATTGCCGCTGGGCTTACTCGCCGCAAACGCCAAATCGTATTTGCCTTTTAACACATCCGCGACCATGCGCAATTGGCCCGGTTCGACCACGCGGACCTCAATCCTTCCCTGTGGCAGCAACAAGGCATCGCGCATAATTAACGCCATTTCTCGTGTTTGCATAGCAACCTCCTGCCCACTGATACAAGAATGTGCTCAAAAATCAGCCACACCTTATTAATTTAGAGTGTAGCAGGAGAAATAATTTCCTTCCTAAAGTCGCTGACGGTAAAAAGCATTTAGGCCGAGTTTACCCCTCTCACCCTACAGCGGCGCTAAGTGTGCTGCGATATTTCCCTTTGCATACACTTCGGCAAATTCGTCAGCAAGCCGCTCGCTTAAGGCAACAGAACGGCGCCAATACTGCATCCGCTGCGCAGTATCCAGTTGTTTAAAGTCTTCACGGTCGGGCACCTTACCAAAAGGCAGTGACGCCACAAACTCCGCCGAAGGCGCAAGTATTAAGGCGTTATGGTAATTGGTGCGCGCTCGGCGCCAGGTCAAGGATTTATCGAACCATCCAGGGCTCATATGGGGATAAAAATGCGGGTACAGGTTCAATCCCATAGTATGGGATAAGGGCAAATCGAAGTGATAGTCGGTGATGCCGCCATCATAGTATTGCCCCGCGGGCGCGCCATCAATCCGTGAGACTGACGCAAGCACTAATGGAATAGATCCCGTTGCCAACATCACAGCATCCATATTGGCCTCGGTGAGCCTCGCCTGTTGGCTGGGTAAATCGTCAAGTTGCTTAAAAGGTGATGCTGCCACTTGTTGGCTAAACACCACCCGCTCGAAATGCCAGCCCAAGGTTTTGCGGCTAATGAGGTTGGTCGCTGCCGCCATCGCCAGCCCAGCCGCTAATGGCAATTTATGGCTAAGACGATTGATGTGTTTAGCGCGGCAGGCAATTAAGTGACTGTGAATAAAGGGATGATTGACTATCTCGCGCCCACCCGTCTCGCCAAGAATTCCTTGGACTATGCCCTTTACCTGCTCGCTCACCGCATGCGGTGTCGGTATCGTTTCATACCGTTGGCCAATGTAGTAATCCTCTAAACGTGCGTAGGCTTGTAGTGGATCCTGCTGTGCTAAACAGGCTAAACGCCAGGCGCCAGAGGATGCCCCTAAGGTGTATAGCGGCGTTTGCCTATCTTTAAAAAATTCAGCAAAAAGATACTTATCAAGCCCCGCAATCCCTAACCATTTGGGTCCACCGGATGCCGCCAATAGTTGTGTAAAAGCATCGGGATGCAGACCTTGCTCCCTGATAATGTTAAAGGCCGTAGGACCTGCAAGAAAGCGTAATGCGGGCAAAACTTAACTCCTTAAAGTGCCTCAAACCTGAGGTTTACTGCCATTAAAACACAGCCGCCAAGCGCGATAAACCTTCAGCAAACCTAATGGATCTAGATGATTTTATTCACTTAGCCAATCACATGAGCAGTGGCAACATATTCGACTAGCTTTAAATGATTATCTAGAACAGTAAGCTCTGAGTTAGTTCTTTTCCGTCTAAATGTAACAATTGTTACAGTGATAACCTTCACCCTATCGAATTGTTACTTTCGTTGGTTCAATGTTTTCGTTCCAGCTTAAGGTTAATCCACATTGAGAGGTTTTATGCGTCCAGCCGTTATCGCATTAGCAGTATCTTCAACTTTGGTTTTTCCTGTCGTACACGCAGAAGAACAGGCCAGCAACGTTGAGAAAATTGAAGTCGTCGGCTCGCGGATCGCTCTGCGCACCGCAACCGACAGCGTTGCTCCCGTCGATATCATTACCGCGGAGCAACTCGAATCCACAGGTATGACCGAAACTGCTAAGGCGCTGCAATTTGCCGCGCCAAGTTACAGTTTCCCCTTCTCATCGGTGACCGATGGCTCAGATGCGGTGCGTCCTGCCAGCTTACGCGGCCTGTCGCCTGATCACACGCTAGTACTGGTAAACGGTAAACGCCGCCATGGTTCAGCGCTGGTGCATTTAAGCGGCACTGTCGGCAAGGGCTCATCTAACGTCGATTTGAACGCAATCCCGATGACCTCCATTAAACGCATTGAAATCCTGCGTGACGGCGCCTCGGCACAATACGGCTCAGATGCGATTGCCGGTGTTATCAACGTAGTCTTAAAAGACAACGACCAAGGCGGTAGCGTCTCAGCTCAAGCCGGACAAACCTATCTGGGTGACGGTGAACAATGGCGCGTTGGCGTAAACCACGGGATGAGTTTTAACAACGACGGTTTTGTGAATATTGGCGTCGAAGCCCACCATAAAGACAGCACCAACCGCGCTGGCTTAGATCCACGCCAACAATATCCTAAGCTGCCAGACGGTTCGACTGATCCGCGTGAAGCGACTTTCAACCGTAAGAGCCACCAAGTGGGCGACGCCGAATACGATAACTTAGGCTTATTTATCAACGCGGCGCAGCCTTTCTCAAACGACAGTAAACTCTATGCATTTGGTGGCATTAGCCAACGTGAAACCAAATCCGGCGCATTTTATCGCCGCGCGCTCGATGCCCGTAACTTGACCGAGCTTTATCCCGACGGCTTTTTACCGCAGATCAATCCTAAGATCATCGACTCATCATTCGTGTTGGGCTACGAGTTCAATCTCGGCGAGTGGAATATTGATACTTCAGCGGGCTATGGCGGAAACTCGTTCGAATACAACATTGTAAACACCCTAAACGCATCACTCGGCCCAGATAGCCCGACGGAATTCGATGCGGGCACCCTGTCCACCAGCGAAGCAAACCTGAACATCGATATCTCGCGCTACTATAACTTTGCCAATGACTCAGAGATCTTAGTGGCAACGGGTGTCTCTTGGCGCCAAAACGGTTATCAGATTGACGCAGGCGAACCGGGTTCTTACATCAATGGCGGTTATGATAACCGTGCAGCGGGCAGCCAAGGTTTTACCGGCTTTACACCTGAGTCAGAAGTCGATGAAACTCGCGACAATACTGGTGTTTATGTTGAGCTTGAAAACCAATTAACCACTGAGTTTTATTGGGCAGCGGCGCTACGTTACGAAAACTATTCAGACTTTGGCGGCAACACCAGTTGGAAGCTCGCGGGTCGTTACGACTTCACTGACCATTTAGCGCTGCGCGGCACAGTAAACACAGGCTTTAGAGCGCCGAGCGTACAACAGCTGTACTTCAGCAATATCTCGACCCTGTTCAATCCTGATCCGACTACGGGCCAGTTAGTGCCTATCGAATCAGGCACCTTCAACACCTTATCACCAGTCACTAAGGCCCTTGGCATTAACGAACTCGACCCAGAGCTGTCGCAATCCTTCAGCTTAGGCTTGGTCTACACCAATGATACGGGTTTAGCGTTAACCTTGGATGCCTATCAGATTTCAATCGATGACAGGATTATCCTCTCAAGCTCAGTGACGCCAAACGACTCACCCGCAGTTGCCGCGGCGCTGGCCAATACCAATGCAGAATCGGCGCGCTTCTTTATTAATGCCGTCGATACCCGTACTCGCGGCGTCGATTTAGTAGTGAGCCAAGATTTTGATATCGGCTCTTGGGGCGATTTACGCGCCAACTTGGCGTACGCCTATAACAAAACTGAAATCCAAGATATTCATTTCCCTGAAATTTTGGACGGACTCGGCCCTAAACTCTTCGATAATATCGAACAAACCCGCATGACCTCGGCCACGCCGCACAATACGGGTAACCTAGGTCTGACCCATGAATTAGGTGACTTTAAGACTAACATTCGCCTCAGCTATTTCGGTGATTACACTGTGGGTTACTCAACGGGTGATGTGAATTACAGCGACCAATGGGTGATGGATTTATCCGTACGCTACGCCGCAACCGATGCTTTAAGCTTCACCGCTGGTGTGCAAAACTTGTTTGATGTGTATCCTGAAAAACGCCCAGATGACAATAACTTCAATGGTATTTTCGTCTATCCATTAACCAACACGCCGTTTGGCTTTAATGGGGGATACTACTTCCTCGAGGCTAAGTACACTTACTAAGCCGCAAACCATCAAAACAGGCCATTTATGGCCTGTTTTTTTATATCTATCGCTTATGTTCTAACGGCGGTGAACTGATTATAATCTTTACAATTCACTCATTTACTTACGCCATATCGAGTACCCCATGATTGTAGATACCTTAGCTAATCGCCATATTTATCAATCACTCAGTCCACGCATTGCCACGGCATTAGCACATCTTGCCAGCACCGACTTTAGCCAACTGCCCGTTGGCAATTATCCCCTCGATGGCGAGGATATTTTCGTGATCGTCAATGATTACCACACCAAGCCACAATCGACGGAACCCTTTGAAGTACACCAAAAATACATCGATGTGCAGTATGTGGTCAGCGGCGAAGAAGAGTTTGGTTATCTGCCATTGGCCGACCAAACACCCTCAAAACCTTATTTTGAAAAGCACGATTACGCCGAGTTCGATTACGAGTCGAATAAAGCCAACGCCTCCTACATTCAATTAAAGGCTGGGATGTTTGCGCTCTTTTTCCCTGGCGACATGCATATGCCCGGCACGAGTGATACACCGACAGCGGTGCGTAAAGTCGTGATAAAAGTGAAAATCTAAAATCTGAGTCAACAATGCCTAAGTTTTGACAAAAATAGCCGCTTAAGGCGCAGCGATATGCGCTTTGGCTATTTCCGAATCCGACGAAATATTGTTAAAATTGCCACAAATTTAAAGGAGAGTCCCTGAAATGCCTATGTACGTTGTCGGTCACAAAATCCCCGATTCTGATTCAATCTGTGGTGCTATCGCGTTAGCTTATCTCAAAAACCAAATCGGTGAAGAAGCCGTTGCCGCACGTTTAGGTGAGTTATCACCCGAAACCGCTTTTATTCTGGAGCGTTTTGGCTTTGAAGCACCAGAATACAAAACCAGCTATGCTGGCGAGCAGGTCTATATTGTTGACCACTCTGAACTAACTCAAGCACCAGACGATATCGCCAAAGCGACTATCGTGGGGATTGTGGATCACCACAAACTAGGCGATCTGACCACTGATACGCCATTAGAGTGTTGGATCCGCCCTGTTGGTTGCAGCAACACGGTCATTAAGATGATGTACGACTTTTACCAAGTCGCCATTCCTAAAAACATCGCTGGCATTATGATGTGCGCCATCCTAAGCGACACTGTGATCTTCAAATCACCGACTTGCACCACAGCTGACATTCGCTGCGTTGAAGCCTTAGCCGAAATCGCAGGCATCGAAGATTTTAAAGCACTGGGCATGGAAATGTTCAAAGTAAAATCGGCAGTTGAAGGCACGCCAGCACGCGACCTCGTGATGCGCGACTTTAAAGACTTCAACATGAACGGTAACTTAGTCGGTATCGGCCAATTAGAAGTAATTGATCTGTCAGTATTTGATGCAATCAAAGCCGAACTAGAAGCCGATATTAAAGCACTGAAGGCTGAAGGTAACCGCCACAGCGTACTGTTACTGCTGACCGACATTATGAAAGAAGGCTCAGAACTGTTAGTGGTTTCTGACGATGCCGATCTGATTAACCGCGCCTACGGTAAAACTCCAGTTGATGGCAAAGTGTGGTTAGACGGTGTATTAAGCCGTAAGAAGCAAGTTGTACCACAACTGCAGGCCGCTTTCGCTTAGGCGACCATTAAGTCGTAATGCCTAAAAAGCCGAACTGAGTTCGGCTTTTTTGTGCCTTCGATATGCTCCATTCCATAAAATCAGTATGAAACTTTGCTCATAAAGCTACCCTAAATTTGGCAGTGCCGAGTAAGATGGGATGATTCATTCACGCTCCCTGTTTTCATCATGCCAGAAGTCTTACAACACCTTATTACCGAAATGACCCCTTGGTTGCAGCAATACGGTTATCTGCTGCTGTTTATCGCTATTGCCGTCGAGGGATTTGGCATTCCAGCCCCAGGACAATCCTTACTCATTGTTGCCAGTTTACTGGCGGCTACGGGGCAAATGTCACTGTCATTAGTTTTGATCGTAGCCAGCGGTGCAGCCCTGTGTGGCAACACATTGGGTTATTTTATTGGTCGACGCTTTGGCGAGGTATTGCTGCGAAAAGGTTGGATAAAACCCAAACTAGAAGACAAAATTCATGATGTGATTGGCCAGTATGGCATTGCGGCCTTAGTGCTCAGCCGTTTTGTCGAAGGGCTTAAGCAATTTATGTTTATAGGCTGTGGGCTGGCCAAGATGCCTTTTAAACAATTTGTGATGGGCAACCTACTCGCCACCAGCATTTGGGTGACTCTTTTTGGTCTAGGGCCAGTGTTAATCCGCGATGAAATCGCACCAATACTCGCGTTTTATCATCAACATAAATACCCTACATGGGCGATCGTTAGTCTGTTGCTAATCTCGTTACTGCTGCTAAGTTGGCGTAAATGGCAAATGAAAAATCAATAAAGTGCGCACTTCCATATGCTCATTTTACCGCCGAGATTGTGGTAACCCAATTGTAGTAATGAGTTACTCATTCTCAACTTTAGGTCGAGGTGGCGTTTCCTCTAGCGGTTGATGCTCATTCGCTGGATTAGCCTGTGGCGATTCTTCCTTTACACCTTCCCGCGGTGGCAATTCCAAGGTTGATTCTGTCTTTATCGGTACTGGAGGCTCTGGTTGCTGTGATGGGTTTTCAGCTTCAGCAACAGGTTCAACAATAACCACAGGCTCGTCTGGAGTACTCGTTTGGCCACTGGTTGTATTTGTGGCTTCAGGCTCTGGCGCAAGGGCGGCTAAATCTTCATTCGCTGGGCTTTCAACCGCATGTTTAGGCAATTGATTTCGATATAAATCAATCATACCCATCACCTCGGACAGCGCCTTAGCGTGATCCGACGTTAAGATCCCATTATGCCCAGAGACAATTTCATCGGACACAGCGAGCACCCAAACCGCCTGCATATTGGCATCGGGACAGGTCTGTACACTGCGCCTTGCCTGTAAGCGGGCTCGAATTTTCCAGCCCGAATGCGGCAACGTCATCATACAACCGGGAAGCTGATCGTGAGCCATTAATGCTGAAGGCATTTTCATCGGCGTAGCACAGTTACCGCCTGAACATTTATCGATATCATGGGTTATTGCCCAAGAGTTACCCAGTGCCCGTTCGCCATCTTTTATGTAATTAAACGCCTCTTTTACCGCAAAATCGCCCTTAGATTGCAACACCACCATACTCGGTTTTTGCCTATCTAAGCTCATCAAAGTATCGAGCGGTTTAAAATCCTGCGCTGGCGCTGCTGGGTTTAACAGTAAGAATAGATTCGGGTTATCTTGCTCAGTATCGATAGCCGCCTTAATTCTATCTTTGCTGGCGTGCAACACGACTAAGCCACCAAGACTATGACCGATAACGGTATAACGCAGTAACTGATGCTCAGCGACCAATCCATCCAATTTATCCAGTAACTGCGATAAACCCGTTTGCCCTATGCGTTTTGCTACGGCTTTACGCTGCAAAATAGTCGGGAAATCCAATGGTTCAATCCAACTAGTAGCATCATCTGAACCATCGAGCCAGAAAGGATCGTACTTATCTCCCCGCCAGCCGATGTATAAGCCGAGCAAGTTTCGTTGAGAATCAGAGGCCGCCATTTGCTGATAAAACTGTTCGAAAGCGACAAAGTTTTCATCCTTGGGATTGGCACTGTGGTGCCAGCCATGGACAAAAATCAGCAACTCAGGCGCAGTGCCATTATTGGGTTGTAAAATCCGCGCCTTAAGCGCTTGCCATTGTCCATCATTGTGGGGCTGGCCTTGATCGTTAAATTCAATCACATGCAGATTTTGCTTGGCAGTATCAGGGCCGGGCATGTGGTAGGCTTGATCGGGAATAAAAGGAAGCAAAATACCGAGGGACAACAACATTAAAAACAGTAACTTGTACTGGGTAAACTTCTTAAGGCTCATTTATGACAACTAAATTGTGGCCAGACTAGGCCAATAAAGACACGCTGCAGGGGCTAACAGCAAATTGGCCAAATTATACGCTAACCCCAGATTCCCAGCTAGAGCGGAAATAGCCTTTTATCACAGTGCTCACATCAATCTTAGCGCCATGTGTCTGGTAATTTCACTTGGCTCCAAAGATCGGCGCACAATGGCGCGGTGTGCTGCCACTGACCACTCCCTATCCATTTCACTAAAGCATCACCGACTTGCGGATAGGCAATGGGATTTGGCGATGCGGCCTTAAGCCAACGCTTAACCGCGCTGATATCTAAGCTCATCATACAGTCACCCGCCCCCAATAATTGTAGCGCTGCCACATTCGATAGCTGCTCGAATTGACCAATCAGCGGTTTGACCAACAACTTTTTACCTAAGGTCAGCGCCTCACTCGCCAGCTCAAATCCCGCATTGCCGATGACACCACCGCAGCTCGCTAAATGCTGTTTAAATCCATCACGGTTAAACCCATGCCATTGAATATGATCGGCAATGCGTTTGGTAGGCTGCTTGGCGTGATACACCAAAAACTGATAATCCGTAAAAGGCTTAAAAAAGTCGGCAATCACATCCGCCTCTTCGAAGGGTAAATACACCAATATTTGATGGGTATGTTCAATAGGGCTGACATCCACTTCGACAAAGGGAGGCAAGATCGGAAAACCAAAATGATGCCAATGGCATCCTAAAGCCACATCCACCGGTGCAAAGTAGTTGAGTAGTAACTCATTCAACCAAGTGCTTCCCAATTTAGGCACAGGATGAGTCAAGGCAGCTTGATGACTTATCCCAATCGAGGGGACTCCCTGGCGCCTCGCCGCCCATGCGGATATGGGTTCAAAATCATTTAGAACGAGATCATAGCAACTCAGATCCAGCGCTTGAATATCCTTAAGCAACGATAGGGAACAATTCTGCTTCACCGTTTGCGTGATATTGACTCGCCCTGAGTGCGTAGCAAAAGTCATCCCTGCTTGGACGCGATACTCCCCAAAACACTCCATATCGAAAAAATCTTCAGGCTTGCGTCCCGAAAACAAAAAGTCGACTTGAATATTGTGCTCAACTAAGGCCTTTGCCATCACTCGAGCACGACTTAAATGACCATTCCCTGTGCCTTGCACTCCGTAGAGTATTCGCATTGCTTATCCTTTAACTGTGAATGAAAGAGTGGTGAATCAAGGAGGTATCCAACGAATGAGTGCCTGATTGTGTTAAATCACGGGATGCACAAGCAAAACAGCCCCCGTACCTAACAGAACACCGGCGACAATATCTGAGGGGTAATGCACTCCAAGCGCAATACGCGAGCCACCAATACAGAGCGCCCATACGTAAGCAAAAGGCGCAGCCACGGGATACACCTGCGCCACACTTGTGGCCATCACAAAGGCGGCCGACGTGTGTCCCGAAGGTAGGCTAAAACGATCTGAGGGTTCAAAGCCGCTTTCAAACCCAACCAAGGCATGACAGGGTCGAGTACGGCGAATGCTATTTTTGAGTAATATGTACAACGGCAATTCAATCAAAAAACTCGCCAACAGCAGATTGAACAGGTTCTGCCCTTGGGAGTGCGTCAGCATCAACCCAACAGAGAGATACAGATACACATGCCCATCTCCAGTTGCCGATATCCGCTTCGCCCAATCATAAAAGCCATGACGCTGGCTCAAATCCACAATGTGGTAAAACATGCGCTTATCTAAGTCTGTAATGTAACTCAACATAAAACAGGCTCCTTGCTGGCATGCCAGCGAGTATCATGACGATGTTAATGAGTGCATTCTCTCGACACCTGTTAGCGTCTGCATGTGTTAACGCCCTGTCAGACGACTATTTCACGATAGAACCCCACGCTAAACCTACGAAAACTTAAACAGAGATGGCTTAAGTGCTCAGTGTTAAGGTGAGACTAAGAACTGCCGATGACGGTAAAGTGACATCAGGCCTAAAGTTTTATGACACCTGTGGCGAAAATGGTGAGGAATGAAGCTATCAATTGGAGCAAGAGGGAAAACGTACGGGGAGAATACAGTGCTGCCCAGTTGCTATGAACGGGCAGCACTGTCAGAAAACCTTCAAGCGACAGCTTGTTCCAGCGCTTTAGCGCGGTAAATTTTCGTCAAATGGTAAATATTGATACAGGCAACAAAGGCGTTCATCCCCGCAACAGGCCAGGCTGAAATAAATACGCCATAGATAACAAACAAGGTACAACCGACAAAGTTTAACCATCTTAACCAGATGATATTCTTCATCATAAGTGAAATTGCCACCATTACTGAGGCAAAATAACCAATAATTTCAATCGTGTTTACAGCTTCCATAGGCACCTCTCGAAGGCCCTCTACCGTCCATAAGCGTAACGGGGGGTCCTTGCCCCTAAAGCAAATTAAGTTAAGTAAGTTAATTTAAACTTGGGATATAATACCAAAACGCGCAACAGAGTTGTAATAAAAAACCGTTATTTAATGACTGATATCAAGTTTTGAGGATAAACACCTGTTAAGTGACGAAAGTTTACAACATAAGTGTTAACGTCCAAGTGCAACAATACCGTGATTGATAACACTTTTCTTTTCAGGAATCCCTTTTATACTGGCGTAAACTCGCTAAACTGTACGCAACGCGGATCAATAGGAGTGTAAATATGGAATACAACACCTCAGAACTATGTGACATGTACTTAGATGTCGTAGATGTAGTCGAGCCCATGTTCAGTAACTACGGTGGTTGTAGCTCTTTTGGCGGTTCTATCAGCACCATTAAGTGCTTTGAAGACAACGGCCTAATCACCGAGGTCTTACAAGAAGATGGCCAAGGTAAAGTCTTGCTGGTTGACGGTGGTGGTTCATTACGCCGCGCCCTGATCGATGCATCTATCGCAGAAATCGCAGTCAACAACAACTGGGAAGGCATTATCGTTTACGGTTCAGTACGCGATGTGGATGCGCTGGAAGAATTAGACATCGGCATTCAAGCCCTTGCTTCAATTCCTGTGGGCGCCGATGGCAATTCAGTGGGTGAAGTCGATATCCCTGTCAACTTTGGCGGCGTGACCTTCCTCCCTGGCGATCATATCTATGCCGATAACACTGGCGTCATTCTATCGCCAGAACCACTCGATATCGAGTAATGCTAAATAACATCGAAAGAAAGCCAGCTAAGCTGGCTTTTTTATTGGCAGATACCATTAAGTACCATTGAATATTCGTCCTTGGGTACGCCACAATATCCCTGTCCCTACCCGATAAGAATACTAATCTATGTCTGAATTTATCCCATTCACCCAAGCCGATATCGCCAGTCTCGTTAGCCCGCGAGCCGGTGAAACCAAAATAGGCCAATGCGTACACTTGGCTAACCATGAACATCCATTAGAAGCGATACTCACCACCGCTAAAGCCCATGGTGCACAATTTGCCATTGTCGGAGTGGGTGAAGATATCGGCCCACGGGCTAACCTAGGCAGAGGCGGTGCCACCGACGCCTTTACCACCAGCATGCGCCAGTGGTTGAATTTACAGTCGAATCGTTTTCTTTCGGGCGCCGAATGCCTGATTTTAGGGCAAGTTCATACGGCGGATCTGCAATTACAGGCACAGGATGGCGAAGGCGCGAGCCTAACCCATCTACGCCAAGCAGTTGAGCGGCTCGATGAACGGGTGATTAAACTAGTCAGCGCCATACAAGCGGCAGGGCTTGAACCCATAGTGATTGGTGGCGGCCACAACAATGCCTATGGCCTGTTAATGGCGACCTCGGCCCATTATCAACGCCAAGTTGCCGCAGTGAATTTAGATCCACACAGTGATTTTCGCCTGCTCGAAGGGCGTCACAGCGGTAATGGCTTTAGTTACGCCGCCAATCGCGGCGCGCTGGGTTATTACCATGTACTCGGTTTGCACGAGCTCAAAAACAGCGAGGCCAATTTACAACAACTCACTGAGTTTGGTGGCACTTGGCATAGTCTGCAACAAATTTGGATTCGCCGAGAGATTAGCCTGACGCAGGCGCTACAGGATATTGCCAACAAACTTAACCAAACAGCGCTCCCAGTAGCGCTAGAATTGGATGTCGATGCCATCGCAAAAATGCCGAGCAGTGCCTCTACAGCTGCGGGAATTCCCCTACTCGATGCCGCCCACTACATTAGCTATATCGCCAGCCGATGTCCCTGTGCTTATTTACATTTAGCCGAAGCCGCCCCAAGCTGTCATGAGGCCGGCATAGAGGCGGGCTTTAGGGACGTGGGTCAAAGTATCAGCGAGTTAATTTATGCCTATGTACAAGCAAGATGCCAATTTTTAGCCCGATAGCCTCGTTTGCTTGTGTCCTTACGGGCGCGAAGCTATTCACCAAATCCTGATATTGTGGTCTAATGCCAGTCCATTTTATCGGGTCGGCACACTAAACACTGGCAAAAGCCAAACTCTTTAAGCTAACGCCTTGAGGAGAGTTTACTAGCTCGATCACAGAGTGATAGATCAAAGATTCAGCAAATGCAGGCGATGGCTTACACTCGCCACTAATACTTTGCAAAACAATAGGAATACATTGATGTCTGAGGGTGAATCTAAAAATACCCACTTTGGTTATAAAACCGTAGAGGCGGATAAAAAGGCCGATCTCGTTGCTGGCGTGTTCCATTCGGTTGCCGCCAAGTACGATATCATGAATGACGTTATGTCCTTCGGTATTCACCGTTTTTGGAAACGCTACACCATTGAAGTATCTGGCGCTCGTCCGGGTATGAAGGTGCTTGACCTTGCCGGTGGTACGGGCGATTTAACCGCTAAATTCTCTCACTTAGTGGGCGATAAAGGCGAAGTGGTTTTAGCTGATATCAACGATTCTATGCTAAAAGTGGGCCGCACTAAGCTACGTGACAAAGGAATTGTCAACAATGTCAGCTACGTGCAAGCCAATGCTGAAGCACTGCCCTTCCCCGATAATCACTTCGATATCATCACCATCGCCTTTGGTCTGCGTAACGTAACAGACAAAGACGCAGCGCTTCGTTCTATGAACCGCGTACTTAAGCCTGGTGGTAAGTTATTGGTATTAGAGTTTTCTAAGCCCCAGCATGAAATCATGCGTAAAGTGTATGATTTATATAGCTTCAAAGTCTTACCAAAGATGGGTGAACTCATTACTAAAGACGCTGACAGCTATGAGTACTTGGCCGAATCCATTCGGATGCATCCAGATCAAGACACTCTTAAGCAAATGATGGTGGATGCGGGCTTTGAACAGGTCGATTACACCAATATGACCGATGGCATTGTCGCCCTGCACCGTGGTTATAAATTCTAATGATGCCGCAAGAAGTGGTGTTACTTGCCTGCGCCGCTATTGAGATGGGTCTGAAACAACTTCAGACCCAAGCGGGCGACGCCTATGCGCGCCAGCGCCAGCTACATGGCAAAGTATTTCGTATTCAATTAACGCAACTCAACTGGCCAATTTACTTGGTCTTTGCCAAAGAAATCCAAGTACTGAGTCGCTATGAAGGTGATGTCGATGTCAGTCTGCACGCTGATGCAACCACACTTTATCGCGTGTCCGAAGGTGCCAACCTGACTGAACTTATCAAGCAAGATAAGCTCAAGCTCGAAGGCGATCTGAACTTATTGCAAAGCTTTAGCCAATATCTACGTAGCATAGAGTTTGATTTTGCCGAGCCCATTTCGCGTTATTTGGGTGACGGCCCCACTCACAAGCTCATCAGTACAAGCCATCAGGCAAAAGGTTTTGCACTTGAAGTATTGCGTAAAACCCGCTCCCATTTGGGGCAACTCGCTATCGAAGAGTATCGGCTTGCGCCCCATCGGATTGAGCTTATTCATTTGTGCGATCAAATAAATGACTTAGTTACCGACACTCGCGCGCTCGAACAACGGATTGCCCAATTAAGAGACTCAATTAAGCCATGACCCTTGCCAGTATCCGCCGCGGTTATCATGTGATTAAGACCCTATTGCAATATGGGTTAGATGATGTTTTACCGCCAAAGATGACCCCTTGGTACTTTAAACTCGCCCGCAATAGTCTGTTTTGGATCCGTAATAAACACAAAGGTAAATCCGGTGGCGAGCGCTTAAAGCTAGCAATGCAAGAGCTTGGCCCTGTGTATATCAAGCTAGGGCAAATGCTCTCCACCCGCCGTGACTTACTGAGTGATGAATGGGCGACAGAGCTTGCCATGTTGCAGGATAAAGTCCCTCCCTTCGATGGCGCACTCGCCCGACTCGCGATAGAAGCTGAGCTTAAAGCACCAATCGAGACCTTCTTTGATGACTTTAATGAAACGCCATTAGCCTCGGCCTCGATTTCCCAAGTGCATACCGCCACGCTTAAATCCAATGGCAAGGCCGTGGTATTAAAAGTGCTGCGCCCGAACGTAGAAACTAAAATCCAGGCCGATCTCCTGCTGATGTCGCAAACGGCGAAGGTCATCGATTATCTTCTTGGCGAAGGTAACCGACTACGCCCAGCCGAGGTGATTGAAGATTACCGCGTCACCATTTTAGGGGAGCTCAACCTTAAGCTTGAGGCCCTCAATGCCATTAAGCTACGTAATAACTTCCTCGACTCAGACGCGCTCTATATTCCTTATGTATATGAAGAGTTTTGTTATCCACGTTTGATGGTGATGGAACGGATTTACGGTATTCCAGTATCGGATATCGCTGCACTTAAGGCACAAGGCACAAACTTTAAACTGCTAGCCGAACGGGGCGTAGAGCTATTTTTCACCCAAGTGTTCCGCGATAACTTTTTCCACGCGGATATGCATCCGGGAAATATTTTTATCTCCCGCGAACATCCCGAAAATCCTTACTACATCGGCCTTGATTGCGGCATTATGGGCACGCTCAGTGAGGTCGATAAGCGCTATCTCGCGGAAAACTTCCTCGCATTTTTCAATCGTGATTATCACCGCATCGCACAGCTGTATATTGAGTCGGGCTGGGTGTCGGAAAAAACCGATCTGCAAGCTTTTGAACAAGCCATCAAGGTCGTGTGTGAACCCATGTTTAACAAGCCCTTAGATGAAATCTCCTTTGGGCATGTGTTGTTAGAGCTGTTCCGTACCGCACGGCATTTTGATATCGTCGTGCAGCCTCAGCTCGTGCTGCTCGAAAAGACTTTGCTGTATATTGAAGGTTTAGGCCGTCAGCTCTATCCGCAGCTGGATCTCTGGCAGACCGCTAAACCCTTTTTAGAGCAGTGGATGGCCGAGCAAGTGGGACCTAAAGCCATGTTTAAAAAGGTATCCACAAAACTGCCATATTGGTCTGATAAACTTCCGGAATTCCCTGAACTAATTTATGACAACCTTAAATTAGGCAGGAAATTGCTGAGTTCTCAGCAACAAATGCTAGATAAGTATCTGAAATACCAGCAGCAAGCACATAAGAGTAATTACTTACTCATCACTTCTGCAATTTTATTGATCTGTGGCACGTTATTGTTCAACCAAGACGCTACACTGTTGAGCCCTTACGTGTGCCTGATTTCAGGTACGGTACTGTGGATTATCGGATGGCGATCTAGGCCAAAGAATCGTAAATTTTAGCTAGCACTAATTAATCAGAGGTTCATAATAGAACCGATATCAATTAAGAGGATACCTTCATGGGTGGCATTAGTATTTGGCAACTTCTTATCATCGCGTTAATCGTTGTCTTATTGTTTGGAACTAAGAAATTACGCTCTTTGGGTGGTGACTTAGGTGGTGCTGTTAAGGGCTTCAAAAACGCCATGTCTTCAGAAGAAGATAAAAAGGCGCTAGAAGACACTGAAGCGGCAAAACCAGTGCAAACTGCACAAACCGCACAACCAACTCAACAGGCGACTGAAAAGAAACCTGAGTCTCACAAAGAACAGGCGTAACTCTTTATGTTTGACGGTATCGGCTTTATGGAGCTGCTGCTGATCGGTGTTCTGGGGCTGGTCGTTCTTGGCCCCGAACGTCTACCAGTTGCAGTACGTTCAGTAACCAGTTGGATCCGCGCGATGAAACGCATGGCCAACTCAGTCAAAGAAGAACTTGAGCAAGAGCTAAAGATCGAGCAGTTGCACGCCGACCTCAAAAAAGCGGAGAGCAAAGGTTTATCTAACCTCTCTCCCGAGCTGCAAGAGTCAATCGATCAATTGAAGCAAGCCGCGCAGTCAGTGAATCGTCCTTACCAAGTGCAAGATATTCCCAGTGCACAGGAAAACCAGATCCACAATCCTGCAAGCCAAACGGTTTCTACCGAGGCGAGTCCAACTTCGGCTTCCTCCGCCCCACATAGTGAGTCCATTCAGGGCGAGGATACCCGTTCTAACCCGAAAGCTAACGGATAATTCATGTCGCAACAGCAGCCACTTATCAGCCATTTGCTTGAACTTAGGTCCAAGCTGCTTAAATCCATTGCCAGTGTATTGATTGTATTTATTTGTAGTGTGTATTGGGCAAATGATATTTACCATTACATGGCAATCCCTTTAATGCAGTCTTTGCCCTTAGGTGGCAGTATGATTGCGACCGATGTGGCCGCACCTTTCTTCGCCCCTTTTAAACTGACATTAGTTCTGTCATTTTTTGTGGCCGTACCCTATGTGCTCTTTCAAATTTGGTCCTTCGTAGCACCGGGTTTGTATAAGCATGAAAAACGCTTAGTTATGCCGCTACTTTTTAGCAGCACAGTGCTATTTTATTTAGGTATAGCCTTCGCTTATTACGTTGTATTCCCAGTTGTATTTGGCTTTTTTGCCAACACGGCTCCAGAGGGAGTACAAGTTGCAACCGATATCAGCAGCTATCTTGATTTTGTACTGAAATTATTTTTTGCATTCGGCTTATCCTTTGAGATCCCGATTGCCGTTGTTTTACTCTGCTGGGCCGGTGTGACAACACCTGAAGATCTCAAGCAAAAACGCCCCTATATTATTGTCGGCGCATTCGTGGTGGGTATGCTGCTCACACCACCTGATGTTATTTCCCAAACTATGCTTGCCGTGCCAATGCTGTTATTGTTCGAAGGCGGATTATTTGCGGCTCGTTTTTACAGTAAACCTGATGACGAGACCGATGAAGAACAACCAACGAATGACTAATGCCTCAATCGGCATTAGAGGAAAATAATAATAAGGAAACTGGGATGCGTTTAACTCTACTGACTGGTGCAGTGTTACTGGTATCTGCACAGGCTAATGCCGGTATTGAGCAGCAATTAACTCAATGTGCAGGGATAACGGACAAGCTCGAGCGCTTGGTATGCTATGACAACCTCGCAGCAAGCATTCAAGTCACCACAGTGACCAATAACACCACGGCACCGATAGCTGTCGCCCCCGTTGTCACTCCCGCAGCGGCCCCTGCAGCTGTGGCGACTGCAGCTCCTGTTGCTGCCGCCGCGACCAATGTCGAAGATAATTTCGGTATGGAAGTTAAACGCGTCCAAGAGAATACGACTGACAAAATTTATCTCGATGTGGAGTCAATAGCAGAAGATGCCTACGGTGCCTTAAAGATTACCTTTACCAATGGCCAAGTTTGGAAACAAACCGAAAACCGTAAGTTCAACCTCAAAGTCGGTGAAAAAGTATTTATCGAAAAAGCAGCGCTTGGCTCTTTCTTAATGGGCACAGAAAGTCGTAATGCTAAGGTGAGGGTAAAACGCCTAAAATAATGTCATCTTATATAGATATCGCTGTCAACTTGCTTGGCAGCGCACTCGAACCAGACATAACGCAAATCATACAAGCAGCGGCGGACCAAGGGGTTTCGCCGTTAATTGTTATTGGCAGTGATTTAAGCGAAAGCGCGGCAGCCATTCAATTATGCCAACAGTATCCCAAACAGCTTTATTGCACTGCAGGTGTACACCCGCATCATGCTAGCGAATGGCAAACGAATTCCAAACAAACTCTCATAGATTTATGCCAAGCATCGCAGGTCGTTGCCGTTGGTGAATGCGGGCTAGACTATAATAGGGACTTTTCCCCCCGTCCGGCCCAGCGCAAAGCATTTATCGCCCAATTAGAACTGGCTATTGACCTTCAAAAACCCGTTCTGATGCATGAACGAGATGCCCATAGTGATTTTTTAAGCATTGTTAGTGAGTACCGCCCCCATCTTCGCGGCGCATTGTTACACTGCTTTACTGGCAGCCAAGCGCAAATGGAAGCTTATATCGATCTCGATTTACACCTAGGAATTACAGGTTGGGTTTGTGATGAAAGACGCGGCCAAGAATTAGCAGCGCTAGTGCCATTTATTCCAAAAGATCGCTTATTGATCGAAACAGATAGTCCTTATCTGCTACCGCGTAGCATGCGTCCTAAGCCTAAATCCAGTAAAAATAAACCCGAATATTTGCCTTATATTGCTCAGTATATTGCCAATCTACGCGGTGAAGATCCGGCTGAATTTGCAAAACAATGCTATCAAAATAGCCTAGCGTTTTTTAATTTGAGTCAACAGAATGGCTAAATTAAGTTGCTTATTGGTTTTGCTTATCAGCATGCTCATATCATCTGGTAGCTTCGCAAGCATAATCAACATCAATGAACACACTCCGACGCCGCTCAGTCTAACACCTTGGCTAATGGTGACTCATCCCCATTCTGAAAGTCAGTTAGCGGACATTGAAGCACTTCCCAAGGCACAATGGCATAAGTTTACCAGTAACGATATTCAACGTCTTAGCCTGCATAATTTTTGGCTGTCAGTTAATCTTAGTAGTAATAACGAAAGCCTTTCACGCATTCTTGCCTTAGATAATCCCTTATTAGATAAAGTAACTATTTACCATCTTGTAGATAACCAACTCGTCAACACAACGTATATGGGAGATACACTTCCCTATAAACAGCGTCCACTGCTGAGTAATATTTTTCTATACCCTTTTAAAATTAACACCAATGAACAACATACCTTTTATATACATATTGAAACCGAAGGCAATGCGGCCGTTCCTTTAAATTTATGGTCAGCCAACGATTTGGCACAAATAGCGGAATCAACAGCTGTCGAACATGGATTTCAGCTTGGGGTACTCGCCGCCATCGGTATATTCAGTCTATTTATCGCGTTAGCTTCTGGTTCATTCAGTTACAGCTATTACTCCGGCTACGTCCTTAGCATGACTCTCTTAGTTGCCACGATTAATGGTTTCGCATTCCGCTTCCTCTGGCCTAATTGGCCAACATTGCAGCAACTGATGGTTCCAGTGCTACTTCCTTTGGTTATGGCTTTCGCCTTAATGTTTACCGAAAAAATTTTACAATTAAAATACTATAATCGCCGCATGCTATTGATGTGCCGTTATAGTGCCGTTTATATCCTTTTAATCTGTTTATTAGTCCCCTTTTTGCGTTATGGCACTGTACTTTATATTGAGATTATCTCGGTTGTCGTGCTCAGTATCATTATGATGATACTCGCAATTATTCAAGCCGCTAGAGGGCAAAAATTAGCCAAACTTTATACTGTTGGCTGGGTGAGTATGCTGACGGGTGCGTGCCTGAGTAGCTTACTGTATTTAGGCGTTATCGAGCTGAATATCAAACCTCAGACACCTGTAATGCTGGGGTTAACCTTTGAAATCATCTTTATGTCACTCGTGCTTGCTATCCGCTATAACGACGAACGTAAAGCCAAACAACGCATTCAACAAGAAGCACTAAAACAAGCACAAAAAATTCGTAGCGCACGTGAAGATGCATTAAAAGTAGAAGCAGAAACTAACGAAAGACTGGAACAAATGGTGCAAGAGCGCACTTTGGAACTTGAAATTACCCTGCGCGAATTGCATGAAGTTAATCAAAAGCTCACAGAACAAAGCACTATAGACAGCTTAACGGGGGCTAAAAACCGCAGTGCCTTCGATAAACGCCTATTAGCAGAAAGCCGTATAAGTCGTCGTCAAGAAACGCCAATAGCACTATTAATGATCGATATCGATCGATTTAAATCTATCAACGATCAATTTGGCCATTTAGCGGGTGATCAGGCCCTAAAACTTATCACAAAGACATTGCAGCAGCATTTAAAACGACCAACAGATCTAGTATCACGTTTTGGTGGAGAAGAGTTTGCTATTATTCTTCCCAATACCAACGCGGATGGTGCGCTTCAAGTCGCTGAAAATATAAGAGATGCAGTGGCTAGTATCGGCCTTGAATGGGAAGGAAAACCCATACCACTCACCGTCAGTATCGGCGTGAGTGCCGACGTAATCTTGAATGAACAACACAGTACCGAATTATTAGAGCAGGCAGATAAAGCCCTCTATCAAGCAAAAAATAGCGGACGCAATCAAGTGAAATTGTATGCGCCAGCGCAAACAGAACCTAATTAGGAGTCTAATGTGAATATCATTACCAGTGCCTTCCCACAGCGCAGAATGCGCCGCATGCGCAAACATGATTTTAGCCGTCGCCTGATGGCAGAGAATCACCTAACAGTGAATGACCTAATCTATCCTATGTTTGTGCTCGAAGGCAGTAATCGCAGCGAAAAAGTCGCTTCAATGCCAGGTGTGGAGCGTTATTCAATCGACTTACTGCTCAAAGAAGCAGAAGAACTTGTTGAATTAGGCATCCCCTTAATTGCCCTCTTTCCTGTCACGCCTGCAGAGAAAAAGTCTCTCATGGCAGAAGAAGCTTACAATGCTGACGCACTAGTGCAACGTGCTGTACGTGAACTCAAAAAAGCCTTCCCACAACTTGGCATTATGACGGACGTGGCTCTCGATCCTTTCACGACCCATGGTCAAGACGGCATTATTGATGAAACAGGCTATATCCTGAATGACATCACTACAGAAATTTTAGTTAAACAAGCCTTGTCCCATGCCGAAGCAGGCGCTGATATTGTTGCGCCATCGGATATGATGGATGGCCGCATCGGCGCGATCCGTCAAGCACTGGAAGCAGCTGGCCATGTTAATACCCAGATCATGGCCTATTCAGCCAAATACTCTTCGAGCTACTATGGCCCATTCCGTGATGCAGTTGGCTCAGCAGGCAACCTAAAAGGTGGCAATAAGCATAGCTATCAAATGGACCCAGCTAACAGTGATGAAGCACTACACGAAGTGGCGCTCGATATCCAAGAAGGTGCTGATATGGTGATGGTAAAACCAGGTATGCCATATCTCGACATCGTTCATCGTGTTAAAACTGAGTTAGCTGTTCCTACTTTTGCTTACCAAGTGAGTGGTGAATATGCCATGCACATGGCCGCGATCCAAAATGGCTGGTTAGCTGAAAAGGCTATCGTCATGGAATCGCTACTATGCTTCAAACGCGCTGGCGCCGATGGCATCCTAACCTACTTCGCCAAACGTGCAGCACAGTGGCTAAAAGAAGCTAAATAATTGGGTTTAAAAACCAATGCTAAGCATAAAGGGCAGCCAAGTGCTAATGCCGATCAGTTAAGACAGATCGCTTGACGATCTCGCTGAAAAGATCAAAATCCGATGACCTCATGTCATCGGATTTTTTATGCAACTCTCGGAAGCACTCGCCCGTACCCATATTACCCGCCTAACCGAATTCACCTGCTTAGCTGATGTGTTAGAACCTGAGTTAATTCAATCTTGCCTAGACTCCCAGGGCGTTGCGACGTTAAGACGGCGTAAATTGCCGATGGACGCGATGATTTGGGCCGTTATCGGAATGGCTTTGTTCCGAGGGGAGTCTGTTCGGTCACTCATCAACAAACTCGACATTGTTTTGCCGCAAGAGATTGATTATGTTGCACGCAGCGCCGTGACTCAGGCGCGTAAACGATTGGGCAGTGAGGTTATTAGAGAAGTATTTAACCGCAGCGCCAATACCTGGCACGCGAGAGCTGAACATCCTCATTGGTGCGGTCTTAACTTGTATGGTGTTGACGGTGTAGTGTGGCGGACACCCGATAGTGTCCAAAATCAAGCCGCCTTTGCGCGTACCGCAAACGCTTCAGGCGAAGCGGCTTATCCGCAAATTCGCATGGTTTGCTTGATGGAATTAAGCAGCCATTTATTGGTCAACAGCGCCTTTGATTCGGTTGCCGAAAATGAAATGAACTTAGCGTCCCAGCTCATTCCTAGCATTCCTAATCACAGCCTAACCCTATTTGACCGAGGATTTTACTCGCTCGGCCTGCTGCACGCTTGGCAGCAAGCGCAACCTGATAGCCACTGGTTGTTGCCATTGAAGAAAGGCACACAATATGAGGTGGTGCGAACGCTAGGAAAGCATGACCAGAGGGTGAAACTCACCACGACACCTCAAGCCAGAAAGAAATGGCCGCAGCTCCCTGAAACTCTTGAAGCGCGTTTATTGACTAAGACAGTGAAAGGTAAGTCAGTCGCCATTTTGACCTCGTTGACAGACCCGATGCGTTACCCCAGCGAAGACATCGTCGACTTATATGCCCATCGATGGGAAATCGAACTGGGCTATAGAGAGATGAAACAACATCTACTGGAGAGCCGTTTTACGCTCCGCAGTCAACTACCGGAGCTGGTGACTCAAGAGTTATGGGGCGTGCTACTGGCCTATAATCTCATTAGATATAAGATGTTGCTGATGGCTAAAAGCTTGCCATCGGTCCATCCCAATCAACTGAGTTTTCGGGATGCGGCGAGTTATATCATCTTCAAGTTGACACAACTGTCATCACAAACACCGGGGAATGTCCCGAGAGACGTATTGGATATAGAACGAAATGCACGGCAATTTAAGCTGGATGGTAAACGGGAAAGGGCATATCCACGAGTCCTTAAAATGAGCAAAAACAAGTTTCCGGTTAGACCAAAGAAAAATGCCGTTCACTCTTAAGTGAACGGCATTAGCCAAACGCTGCCCTTTTTATTAGCTCGAAGAAAGCCTTTGAAACTATTGCTCTGTCGGTCAAATCGATATGCAGGTCATAACTATCGTCATCGCAGAAGCGAATAAAAGGAAGTATGAATAGGAAGTAGTAATAGAGAGAATGAAATTACAAATGCCTAAAACAAAAAAGCCAGCTTATTCAGCTGGCTTCATTGCTCTCTTATCGAGAATATTAGGCGCTTGGCGATGACCTACTCTCACATGGGGAGACCCCACACTACCATCGGCGCGATTGCGTTTCACTTCTGAGTTCGGGATGGGATCAGGTGGGACCACAATGCTATTGTCACCAAGCAAATTCTTACTGGTTAATTCTACGTCTGACGGCATTGTTTCCTCACTACTGCGACCTCCATGGATGGAGGAAGTGTCATTAGATGTAAGGAACGTCTTTGACCTCATGTACTACCGTACACTCCGCCCTTTGCTCGTCACGGCTTTGTCTGCCGTACAATTACCTGCGCAATTAACCTTTATTTGTTAATTTAGAAAGCTGGATTGAGTACCACTTCTTAAGTGTTTCTATTCGTCTAAGTGCTACTTAGCAAAACCCATCTGGGTTGTATGGTTAAGCCTCTCGAGTCATTAGTATCAGTTAGCTCAACGCCTCACAACGCTTACACACCTGACCTATCAACGTCCTAGTCTCGAACGGCTCTTTAGTGGACTTATAGTCCAAGGGATGACTCATCTTGGGGCTCGCTTCCCGCTTAGATGCTTTCAGCGGTTATCGATTCCGAACATAGCTACCGGGCAATGCCATTGGCATGACAACCCGAACACCAGCGGTTCGTTCACTCCGGTCCTCTCGTACTAGGAGCAACTCCCCTCAATCATCCAACGCCCACGGCAGATAGGGACCGAACTGTCTCACGACGTTCTGAACCCAGCTCGCGTACCACTTTAAATGGCGAACAGCCATACCCTTGGGACCGACTTCAGCCCCAGGATGTGATGAGCCGACATCGAGGTGCCAAACACCGCCGTCGATATGAACTCTTGGGCGGTATCAGCCTGTTATCCCCGGAGTACCTTTTATCCGTTGAGCGATGGCCCTTCCATTCAGAACCACCGGATCACTATGACCTACTTTCGTACCTGCTCGACGTGTCTGTCTCGCAGTTAAGCTGGCTTATGCCATTGCACTAACCGTACGATGTCCGACCGTACTTAGCCAACCTTCGTGCTCCTCCGTTACTCTTTGGGAGGAGACCGCCCCAGTCAAACTACCCACCAGGCACTGTCCTTACCCCAGATAATGGG
>NZ_CP043902.1:0-585000 GCF_006385735.2 Shewanella sp. LC6 | reverse complement strand
ATCCCTAACCTGTCGATCCTCAAACTGCCGCCATATTCCCCAGAACTAAACCCCATCAAACAGGTATGGAGTTGGCTGCGCCAACATTATCTCGCCAATCGCTGTTTTAAAGGATATGAGGACATAGTGGATGCCTGCAGCCAGGCATGGAACAGCTTTATCAGTTGTACAAAACGCGTGATAAAGATGTACTCTCGGGAATAGGCGAAGGTGGCTGAGCTTTAATGCGGAATGGTATTAGGCGTTTGGCGATGACCTACTCTCACATGGGGATGAAATCATAGCGCGATAAATACGGAGTATTTAGCCATGATTGAACGCGAAGAAGCTTGTCTTCGTAGCGGGGGCGACCGCAATGGATGGTGGAAGTGTCAATATTGGAGATTGGAGGAACATTTATTGACCGACATCGAGGTAGCTTTTCGCGAAACGTATAAACACAAAAGCCCTAGCGGTTTAGGCTAGGGCTTTTGTGTTTATTTGGATGCTTGGCGATGACCTACTCTCACATGGGGAGACCCCACACTACCATCGGCGCGATTGCGTTTCACTTCTGAGTTCGGGATGGGATCAGGTGGGACCACAATGCTATTGTCACCAAGCAAATTTTTCTCTAGGACATGACACTAGACTATAATGGTGCTGATACCCAGAATCGAACTGGGGACCTCATCCTTACCAAGGATGCGCTCTACCGACTGAGCCATATCAGCAATTTCTTATCATCAATAGATGAAATTAGGCGCTTGGCGATGACCTACTCTCACATGGGGAGACCCCACACTACCATCGGCGCGACTGCGTTTCACTTCTGAGTTCGGGATGGGATCAGGTGGGACCACAATGCTATTGTCACCAAGCAAATTTGGTATCTACTCCCCATCTTATGTGGGCAGTAAATGAATTCGGAAAGCTGTATTGAGTACCACTTCTTAAGTGTTTCTATTCGTCTAAGTGCTACTTAGCAAAACCCATCTGGGTTGTATGGTTAAGCCTCTCGAGTCATTAGTATCAGTTAGCTCAACGCCTCACAACGCTTACACACCTGACCTATCAACGTCCTAGTCTCGAACGGCTCTTTAGTGGACTTATAGTCCAAGGGATGACTCATCTTGGGGCTCGCTTCCCGCTTAGATGCTTTCAGCGGTTATCGATTCCGAACATAGCTACCGGGCAATGCCATTGGCATGACAACCCGAACACCAGCGGTTCGTTCACTCCGGTCCTCTCGTACTAGGAGCAACTCCCCTCAATCATCCAACGCCCACGGCAGATAGGGACCGAACTGTCTCACGACGTTCTGAACCCAGCTCGCGTACCACTTTAAATGGCGAACAGCCATACCCTTGGGACCGACTTCAGCCCCAGGATGTGATGAGCCGACATCGAGGTGCCAAACACCGCCGTCGATATGAACTCTTGGGCGGTATCAGCCTGTTATCCCCGGAGTACCTTTTATCCGTTGAGCGATGGCCCTTCCATTCAGAACCACCGGATCACTATGACCTACTTTCGTACCTGCTCGACGTGTCTGTCTCGCAGTTAAGCTGGCTTATGCCATTGCACTAACCGTACGATGTCCGACCGTACTTAGCCAACCTTCGTGCTCCTCCGTTACTCTTTGGGAGGAGACCGCCCCAGTCAAACTACCCACCAGGCACTGTCCTTACCCCAGATAATGGGGCCAAGTTAGAACATCAACACTACAAGGGTGGTATTTCAAGGACGACTCCATCAGAACTAGCGTTCCAACTTCATAGTCTCCCACCTATCCTACACATGTAGGGTCAATGTTCAGTGCCAAGCTATAGTAAAGGTTCACGGGGTCTTTCCGTCTAGCCGCGGGTATACGGCATCTTCACCGCAATTTCAACTTCACTGAGTCTCGGCTGGAGACAGCGTGGCCATCATTACGCCATTCGTGCAGGTCGGAACTTACCCGACAAGGAATTTCGCTACCTTAGGACCGTTATAGTTACGGCCGCCGTTTACCGGGGCTTCGATCATGAGCTTCTCTTGCGATAACCCAATCAATTAACCTTCCGGCACCGGGCAGGCGTCACACCGTATACTTCCTCTTGCGAGTTTGCACAGTGCTGTGTTTTTGATAAACAGTTGCAGCCACCTGGTATCTGCGACTCCCGTCAGCTTAGAGAGCAAGTCTCATCACCAACAAGAGCGTACCTTCTCCCGAAGTTACGGTACCATTTTGCCTAGTTCCTTCAGCCGAGTTCTCTCAAGCGCCTTGGTATTCTCTACCCGACCACCTGTGTCGGTTTGGGGTACGATTCCCGCTAACCTGAAGCTTAGAAGATTTTCCTGGAAGCATGGCATCAACTACTTCATTCCCTTGGGGACTCGTCATCAGCTCTCAGTGTATAGTGACCCGGATTTGCCTAAGTCACCCACCTACCACCTTAAACGCGGACTACCAACGCCGCGCTAGCCTAGCCTTCTCCGTCTCTCCATCGCAGTTAGCGGAAGTACAGAAATATTAATCTGTTTCCCATCGATTACGCCTTTCGGCCTCACCTTAGGGGTCGACTCACCCTGCCCCGATTAACGTTGGACAGGAACCCTTGGTCTTTCGGCGAGGGGGTTTTTCACCCCCTTTATCGTTACTCATGTCAGCATTCGCACTTCTGATACCTCCAGTGTGGGTTACCCCTTCACCTTCAACGGCTTACAGAACGCTCCTCTACCGCGCAACTCTAATGAATTGCACCCGTAGCTTCGGTGGTATGTTTAGCCCCGTTACATCTTCCGCGCAGGCCGACTCGACTAGTGAGCTATTACGCTTTCTTTAAATGATGGCTGCTTCTAAGCCAACATCCTAGCTGTCTAAGCCTTCCCACATCGTTTCCCACTTAACATACACTTTGGGACCTTAGCTGACGGTCTGGGTTGTTTCCCTTTTGACGACGGACGTTAGCACCCGCCGTCTGTCTCCCGAGTAGTACTCATTGGTATTCGGAGTTTGCAAAGGGTTGGTAAGTCGGGATGACCCCCTAGCCTTAACAGTGCTCTACCCCCAATGGTATTCGCTCGAGGCGCTACCTAAATAGCTTTCGAGGAGAACCAGATATCTCCCGGTTTGATTGGCCTTTCACCCCCAGCCACAAGTCATCCGCTAATTTTTCAACATTAGTCGGTTCGGTCCTCCAGTTGATGTTACTCAACCTTCAACCTGCCCATGGCTAGATCACCGGGTTTCGGGTCTACGCCTTGCAACTAAACGCGCAGTTAACACTCGGTTTCCCTACGGCTCCGCTATTCGCTTAACCTCGCTACAAAACGTAAGTCGCTGACCCATTATACAAAAGGTACGCAGTCACGGTCTCAAGAACCGCTCCCACTGCTTGTACGTATACGGTTTCAGGTTCTATTTCACTCCCCTCACAGGGGTTCTTTTCGCCTTTCCCTCACGGTACTGGTTCACTATCGGTCAGTCAGGAGTATTTAGCCTTGGAGGATGGTCCCCCCATATTCAAACAGGATATCACGTGTCCCGCCTTACTCGTTTTCATCAAAGGTTAGTTTTCGTGTACGGGGCTATCACCCTGTGCCGCTGGACTTTCCAGACCATTCCACTAACACCCCTCTGACTTAAGGGCTAATCCCCGTTCGCTCGCCGCTACTAGGGGAATCTCGGTTGATTTCTTTTCCTAAGGGTACTTAGATGTTTCAGTTCCCCTCGTTTGCCTCGCAACGCTATGTATTCACGTTACGATGACCGCTTATGCGGCCGGGTTCCCCCATTCGGACATCGTTAGCTCAAATGCTTGTTACTAGCTCGCCAACGCTTTTCGCAAGTTACTACGTCCTTCATCGCCTCTGACTGCCAAGGCATCCACCGTATACGCTTAGTCGCTTAACCATACAACCCAAATAGGTTTCACTTACGTGAGCCACTTGAATTGTTGCGACCAGCTGGTTTTACTTGTCTCATCTTCGACCAAGAAGATGGACTCGCCTTAGACTTGAATATTCAAGACACTTAACAAGTGTTTTAAGAACTCAATTTTTTCGTATTAACACAACGACAGACATCATTGTGTTAATTACTATCAGCTTTCCAAATTGTTAAAGAGCGGGCTTAAAAAAGCCAAAGATAATGTTTAAGTTTATCTTTGGCATCTCTAACCATAATGCAGTAAATGGTGGAGCTATGCGGGATCGAACCGCAGACCTCCTGCGTGCAAGGCAGGCGCTCTCCCAGCTGAGCTATAGCCCCATTTACATGCAGTGCGAGTAAATAAGATGTTCCAAACCTCTTAAAGGATTGGTTTGCCAAATCACGTTATCCGCGGCAAATTAACGCGACGTTTAGTTCACTAAACGAGTGTTAATTTAACAAAGGAGAACGAAGATTTGGTGGGTCAGAGTGGACTTGAACCACCGACCTCACCCTTATCAGGGGTGCGCTCTAACCAGCTGAGCTACAGACCCATCTTTTACTCTATCTTCTATCAAGCAAATCTGTGTGAACACTCAGGCACATGGATGTGCCGTGTGTAAGAAACGCATGGAGCAGTTTCTTACCAACCAAACATCGAGTTAGTCGTATAGGTAAGGAGGTGATCCAGCCCCAGGTTCCCCTAGGGCTACCTTGTTACGACTTCACCCCAGTCATGAACCACAAAGTGGTGAGCGCCCCCCCGAAGGTTAAGCTACCCACTTCTTTTGCAGCCCACTCCCATGGTGTGACGGGCGGTGTGTACAAGGCCCGGGAACGTATTCACCGTGGCATTCTGATCCACGATTACTAGCGATTCCGACTTCATGGAGTCGAGTTGCAGACTCCAATCCGGACTACGACGAGCTTTGTGAGATTAGCTCCACCTCGCGGCTTTGCAACCCTCTGTACTCGCCATTGTAGCACGTGTGTAGCCCTACTCGTAAGGGCCATGATGACTTGACGTCGTCCCCACCTTCCTCCGGTTTATCACCGGCAGTCTCCCTAGAGTTCCCACCATTACGTGCTGGCAAATAAGGATAGGGGTTGCGCTCGTTGCGGGACTTAACCCAACATTTCACAACACGAGCTGACGACAGCCATGCAGCACCTGTCTCACGGTTCCCGAAGGCACAAGTCCATCTCTGGTCTCTTCCGTGGATGTCAAGAGTAGGTAAGGTTCTTCGCGTTGCATCGAATTAAACCACATGCTCCACCGCTTGTGCGGGCCCCCGTCAATTCATTTGAGTTTTAACCTTGCGGCCGTACTCCCCAGGCGGTCTACTTAATGCGTTAGCTTGAGAGCCCAGTGTTCAAGACACCAAACTCCGAGTAGACATCGTTTACGGCGTGGACTACCAGGGTATCTAATCCTGTTTGCTCCCCACGCTTTCGTGCATGAGCGTCAGTCTTTGTCCAGGGGGCCGCCTTCGCCACCGGTATTCCTCCAGATCTCTACGCATTTCACCGCTACACCTGGAATTCTACCCCCCTCTACAAGACTCTAGTTCGCCAGTTCGAAATGCTATTCCTAGGTTGAGCCCAGGGCTTTCACATCTCGCTTAACAAACCGCCTGCGCACGCTTTACGCCCAGTAATTCCGATTAACGCTCGGACCCTCCGTATTACCGCGGCTGCTGGCACGGAGTTAGCCGGTCCTTCTTCTGTAGGTAACGTCACAGATGAGCCGTATTAAGACTCACCCTTTCCTCCCTACTGAAAGTGCTTTACAACCCGAAGGCCTTCTTCACACACGCGGCATGGCTGCATCAGGGTTTCCCCCATTGTGCAATATTCCCCACTGCTGCCTCCCGTAGGAGTCTGGGCCGTGTCTCAGTCCCAGTGTGGCTGATCATCCTCTCAGAACAGCTAGGGATCGTCGCCTTGGTGAGCCATTACCTCACCAACTAGCTAATCCCACCTAGGTTCATCCAATCGCGAGAGGCCCGAAGGTCCCCCTCTTTCCCCCGTAGGGCGTATGCGGTATTAGCAGTCGTTTCCAACTGTTATCCCCCTCGACTGGGCAGATCCCTAGGCATTACTCACCCGTCCGCCGCTCGCCACCTCAGGAGTAAACTCCCTTGTGCTGCCGCTCGACTTGCATGTGTTAGGCCTGCCGCCAGCGTTCAATCTGAGCCATGATCAAACTCTTCAATTAAAAGTTTTTTGTTTCCGAAGAAACGACTCAATGAATTCTACTGTTTTGATTCGCTTTGCTCACTAAGAAGCATCGCGTTTCAATTCATACATTACTGTATGTACATATTGCTATGAACACTCATTCATTGATTTAATTCTTTGATTACTCGCCAAACGGCAGAATAATTTCGATTAACTCAACACCTGTGAGTGTCCACACAGATTTGCTTGATAAATTGTTAAAGAGCGTTGACCATCGCATTATCACAAGTGATTTCAGCGGGTCAGGGCTGCGTATTTTACGCATTCCCGTTTTTGCGTCAAGTAGTTTTTTAAACTTTCTTTTCGCTCATCAAGGACTGAATCACTTGATGAACTGGCACTTGCAACTGCGTATCGCTGTCTGCCGTGTCAGTGGATGCGCATTATAGGCAGCGGAACTTTTTGTGCAAGCGCTTTTTTGTATTTTTTCGATCTTTTTTCAATAGTTTCAGTTAGTCACAAAGTACCCACTAGTTACCCCCAACGTTATCCACAAAAGGCAATTTTACTGCTTTATTTGTGAACAAAGCATGACTTGCCATAACTGGAAGGCTGGAGATTCAAATAAGCTTTATATAGATGCAGACAGATTCAATGATTTGTATCTGGCTTTGAGTAGGCATGAAAAAGGCGACTATTACAGTCGCCTTTTAGAATTAGGTGCACGTGTTGAATTAGCTTAGCTTACCGTGACACTGCTTATATTTACGGCCAGAGCCACAAGGACAAGGATCGTTACGGCCAACTTTATCGCCATCTCGGATCATTGGTGTGTGCGCCATCATCTCGTCGCTACCATCATCCCCACCAACTAAGGCTTCGGCTGCTGCGTGCTGATAGTCGCGTTGGATTTTGGCATCTTCTTCACGACGACGAGCTTCCATTTCTTCAACATCAGATTGAGCTTGCACTTGAACTTTAGACAACACGCTAATCACGTCATGTTTCAGCGTATTCAGCAATTGTTGGAACAGTTCGAATGACTCACGCTTATACTCTTGCTTTGGATTCTTCTGCGCGTAACCACGTAAGTGGATGCCTTGGCGTAAATGATCCATTGCGGCTAAATGCTCTTTCCACAAGCCATCAAGGGTTTGTAGCATCACTGCTTTTTCGAATTGGCGCAGTACTGAGGCACCGACCATTTCTTCTTTAGCTTTATAAGCATCTGACCAAGAAGTGATAATACGCTCACGTAGGCTTTCTTCGTGTAAGTCGTCTTCTTTATCGAGCCATTCTTGGATTGGCAGTTTAAGCATAAACTCTTGGTTTAGGCGCTGCTCTAACCCAGGAACATCCCATAACTCTTCTACTGATTGTGGTGGAATGTACTGATCGATTACCGCACCAATTACATCGTCTTGGATGTTTTTAATCGTGTCTTCAATACTTTCCGCATCCATCAACTCATTACGCTGGGCGTAAACCACTTGGCGTTGATCGTTTGCCACGTCATCGAATTCAAGTAATTGCTTACGAATATCGAAGTTACGTGCTTCTACTTTACGTTGAGCATTTTCGATTGCACGGGAAACCCATGGATGTTCGATCGCTTCGCCTTCTTCCATGCCCAGCTTTTTCATCATGCCGGAGACGCGATCAGAAGCGAAGATACGCATTAAACTATCTTCCATCGACAGGTAGAAACGTGAAGAGCCCGCATCACCTTGACGGCCCGCACGACCACGTAGCTGGTTGTCGATACGACGTGATTCGTGGCGCTCGGTACCGAGAATGTGTAAACCACCCGCAGCAACGACTTCGTCATGACGCACTTGCCAATCAGCTTTGATCTTGGCTTTTTGCTCTGGGGTAGGATTTTCCAGCGCCTCGATTTCCATATTCCAGTTGCCACCAAGCACGATGTCGGTACCACGACCAGCCATGTTAGTGGCAATGGTTACGGCGCCAGTACGGCCAGCTTGGGCAACAATCTCGGCTTCTTTTTCATGGAACTTAGCGTTAAGCACTTGGTGCGGGATCTTTTCCTTCACCATTAAGCGCGCTAACAGTTCTGACTGTTCGATAGAAACGGTACCGACCAATACAGGTTGGCCACGCTCGCGGCAGTCTTTGATGTCTTTAATAATCGCTTGATACTTTTCATTAGCGGTTAAGTAAACTAAATCCGCCATATCCTTACGGACCATTGGACGGTTAGTTGGCACCACCACGGTATCTAAACCATAGATGTGTTGAAACTCAAACGCCTCGGTATCGGCAGTACCTGTCATGCCCGCTAACTTCTCATATAAACGGAAGTAGTTTTGGAAGGTAATCGATGCTAGAGTTTGGTTTTCGTTTTGAATACGAACACCTTCTTTGGCTTCAACAGCTTGATGTAAACCTTCTGACCAACGACGACCTGGCATAGTACGACCGGTGTGTTCATCAACGATGATCACTTCGCCATCTTGAACGATATAGTCCACATCACGCTCAAATAAGGTATGAGCACGTAGTGCTGCGTTCACATGGTGCAGTAGCGAAATATTAGCTGCTGAGTAAAGTGAGTCGCCTTCGGCTAACATGCCACGTTCAATCAGCAGGTTTTCAACCTTCTCTTGACCGCGTTCAGTAAAGTGCACTTGTTTGGCTTTTTCATCAATGGTGTAGTCGCCTTCGCCCACATACTCTTCAGAGTCTTCTTTATCTTGACGGATAAGATTAGGGATAAGCGTGTTGATCTTGATGTATAGCTCAGAGCTGTCTTCCGCTGCACCAGAGATAATCAATGGCGTGCGGGCTTCGTCGATAAGGATTGAGTCGACTTCGTCGATCAGTGCATAGTGTAATGGACGTTGAACACGCTCTTGTGGTGAAAACGCCATGTTGTCGCGCAGATAATCGAAACCAAATTCATTGTTGGTACCGTAGGTAATATCGGCGTTATAGGCATCTTTCTTCGCCTGTTGGCTAAGGCCAGCAACGTTAATCCCAACAGTTAAACCTAAGAATTCGAACAGTGGACGGTTATTCTCAGCATCACGGCGTGCTAAGTAATCGTTGACGGTAATAACGTGAACGCCTTTGCCCGTTAAGGCATTTAAGTAAGCAGGCAGTGTTGCGGTTAAAGTTTTACCTTCACCCGTACGCATTTCAGCGATACGGTTACTATCAAGTACCATACCACCGAGTAACTGCACGTCGAAGTGACGCATTTCGAACACACGCTTAGATGCTTCACGCACGGTGGCAAACGCTTCCGCCATAATGCTATCTAATGAAGCGCCCGCAGCTAAACGCTCACGAAACTCTGCGGTTTTCGCTTTAAGCTGCTCATCGGTTAATTTTTCATAATCGGCTTCAAGCGCATTAATCTTATTAACTACTTTTTGTAACCCTTTAAGGGTACGGTCGTTGCGACTACCAAATACTTTTGTCAGTAATTTACCAAACATCTGAATCACTTATTTTCTGTAGGCCAAGTCCATGATGGAAACTAGAAGCCAATGTTTCAATTAACTTGCTTTGCGGTAGACAAACTTTTGTGGATCTATCTGCTGTCCGCCACGCAACACTTCATAATGCACATGAGCCCCTGTTGAGCGCCCAGTGCTTCCCATACTGGCGATGGTTTCGCCTTTAGCGACCACATCACCTACAGCTACTGACAAAGCTTTATTATGGCCATAGCGTGTACGTAAACCGTTACCATGGTCGATTTCGACCAATTCGCCATAACCAAACATATTCCCAGCCCAAGTCACCACGCCTGCTGCAGTCGCGACAACTTTAGCCCCTTCCCGACCGGTAAAATCGATCCCTTTGTGCATGGTTCGACGACCGTTAAAAGGGTCATTACGTAATCCGTAGGGCGACGATAACCAACCTTTATCGAGTGGGAGCCCTGATACATAACGTTCAGCATCTATATGGTGGTTAGATGACACTGTTTCAAGTAGTGATAGTTGAACATTATTGTTGTCAATTCGTGACGCCAGTTTATCCATATCTTCGATAAGCTGACTAATTTCGATATTTGAGCCTAATTCGCTTAAACCACCAACCCCAACTTCAGATGAGAAATCAAAGTCTTCATCCAATTTGTTTTGTTTTGCGACTTGTTGACCTAAGGCCTCGAGACGGGTGATTTTAGCTTGCATGCGCGCGACATGGGTCGCCAGCATGGCTAGCTGTGACTCTGTGGCACTTTTAAGCTCTAAGACTTGCTTCTTTTGTTGTTCGCGTTGGATTCGATCGTTATCGACACTGGCTTGCTGATTTTCAAACTTAGCAGAGTTGTGTTGATAAATACCGGCACCAGTAGCTAACAATAGCATGGGAAGGATCAACCAGCGTTTACTGGGTTGCCAGCGCGTAACGCCATTCCGACCTTGAATAAATACTGTTACACTCATAGCCTAATTCAGCCATCTTATTATCATATGAAAAAGCCCCCTCAGGATCTCAGCCAATTACTACACCAATCAGGCACATTACCCGACATAGCTGAGAAAGCGGAACTACTTTTATATCTGGATCAGCACGTGAAGCAGATTGTCGCAGGTCCTGTTGCGGAGCAGCTGAAAGTCGCTAATTTCCGCCAGGGTGTTCTTGTGGTTGAAACCACTTCGGCAGCATGGGCCGCACGAATTAATTTCCAAAAGCCGAAACTACTCGCGCAGCTTCAAGCAGAAACGCTCCCAATCCTTACCGCAATTGAAGTTAAAGTCAACCCGAGATTAGCATTGTATGACGCAAAGCCGAAACAGGCGCATAAGGCACTGAGTCCAGCCGCTGCAGAACATATTGCCGCACTTGCAGAAAATGTGAGCGGGACACTAGGCGAAAAACTAAAACGGCTGGCCACATTGGCCAGCCGTAATAAGTAAACATCAGACGCAATTAAGCGAAGACCGCGCCACCAGGTACAGCAAAGCTAACGGGCACATCGGCTTCTTTCTCAAAGCTCACTAACTCCCACGCATCTTGCTGCGCCAATAAGGCACGTACTAACTGGTTATTCAGAGCATGACCCGTTTTATAGGCAGTAAACTCACCAAGAATGGCGTGTCCTGCCACATAGAGATCACCAAACGCATCTAAAATTTTGTGCTTAACGAACTCATCCTCATAACGCAGGCCGTCGGGGTTGAGGACGCGATATTCATCAAGTACAACTGCGTTTTCCATGCTGCCACCTAATGCTAGGTTATTCGCACGCAGATACTCAATATCACGCATAAAACCAAAAGTACGAGCGCGGCTAATGTCTTTAACAAAAGCTGAAGTAGAGAAGTCCATCACCACATGCTGTTGGCTGCGAGCAATTTCGGGGTGAGCAAAGTCAATTTTAAAGTTGACTCTAAAACCTTTGAAAGGCTTGAGCTCGGCCCACTTATCACCGTCTTCAACACGCACAGGGCGTTTAATCTTTAAGTACTTCTTAGGTGCAGACTGCTCTTTAATACCCGCAGACTGAAGTAAGAAGACAAATGGGCTCGCACTGCCATCCATAATTGGGATTTCAGGGGCGTCCACTTCGATTACGGCGTTATCAATGCCTAAACCCGCTAAGGCTGCAAATAAATGCTCAATAGTCGAAATACGAATACCTTCGTCATTGACAAGTGCCGTGCACATCGTGGTTTCGCGAACTTGTTCCGCCTTTGCTGGAATAGCAACGGCAGGACTCATATCGGTACGCACAAGTACGATCCCTGTATTGACTGGTGCGGGCATAATGCTCAAGGTGACCTTATTCCCAGAGTGCAAACCGACTCCGGTAGCTTTCACCATTTTTTGAACAGTTCTTTGAAATATCATTCAGTTACCCGTTTAGATTTCAATAATTAAGCCTAATATTTGCGCACACAGCGGCAGCAAAACGACCACATAGGTTCAACATAGTAACATAAGTTAGCTATGTCATACAAATGTCGTCATTGGGTGGTATTGCCGATAGAGCAATACATCACCCGATACGCTGGACTCAAATACCTGTTTTAATCAGCTTGCTTACGCAAAAACGCTGGGATATCTAAGTAATCCAATTCATGCTTTGTTGAAGGCGCTGGCGCAGGAGCAGGTGCTGGCGATGCAGGTAATACGTTACCCTTTGGCGCCGCATAGCTCACATGAGTTGCTTCTTCGACATAAGCTTCAACTTTTGGTTCCACAACCACTGGTTCTGGACGTGGTGCTGGCTTAGAAACTAATTGGATATCAGGACGCTTTTCAGCACCAATACCCGTTGCAACTACGGTTACGCGCAGTTCGTCGCTCATTTCTGGGTCGATAACCGCACCCACAACCACGGTAGCATTGTCAGAAGCATAAGCTTTAACATGGTTACCAACAGTTTCAAATTCTTCGATGCTCATGTCCATACCTGCGGTAATGTTAACTAACACACCACGGGCACCGGCTAAGTCGATGTCTTCTAATAATGGGCTGGCTACAGCAGCTTCAGCCGCTTCTTCTGCACGGTCTTCACCACGTGCAACACCAGTGCCCATCATGGCATTACCCATTTCAGACATAACGGTTTTCACGTCCGCAAAGTCGACGTTAATCAGACCTGGGCGAGTAATCAGCTCAGCAATACCTTGTACTGCGCCGAGTAACACGTTATTCGCTGCGGCAAACGCATCGAGTAATGACGTACCACGACCCAATACTTTTAATAATTTTTCGTTAGGGATAGTGATTAGCGAATCCACGTGCTTAGCAAGCTCAGCGATACCTTGCTCGGCATAAGCCATGCGCTTTTTGCCTTCGAAAGGGAAAGGCTTAGTCACGACCGCAACCGTTAAGATGCCTTCTTCACGAGCGATTTGAGCAACAACTGGCGCAGCACCTGTACCAGTACCACCGCCCATACCGGCGGCGATAAAGATCATGTCTGAGCCTTTGATCGCTGCACGAATGTTTTCGCGGTCTTCTTCCGCTGCGGCACGACCCACTTCGGGGTTGGCGCCAGCGCCAAGCCCTTTAGTGACATCGCGACCTAATTGAATCGTTGAGCCAGCGCCAGATTTACGTAGCGCCTGTGCGTCTGTATTGGTAACGACAAACTCAACACCTTCAATGTTGTGTTTGACCATATGTTCGACAGCGTTACCGCCGCCGCCGCCAACGCCGATGACTTTAATCACCGCGTCGTCTGAGTGAGTGTCCATGATCTCAAACATTGTCTGATCTCCGTGTTGCCTGCGTTATTAAAATTCACCCTTAAACCAGCTTTGGACCCGATTCCAAGCACTGGTAACCCCTTGACGCTCAGGACGCTCGAATTGACGCTCAAGCACCCGTCTTGCACCGTAGTGAAGCAATCCAACCCCAGTGGAGTAAATAGACTGATCCACGTATTCGTATAACCCTTTAACTGGCAATGGTGAGGCGACGCGAACAGGCATACCAAAGGTTGCCTCCGCAATGTCCACCACGCCTTGAATCGACGCCGTACCACCTGTTAGCACGATACCTGCGGCGATTTGGTCTTCTAAACCACTGTCTTTCAGCTCCTTGAGCACTAACTCAAATAGCTCTTGATATCTCGGCTCAACCACTTCGGCCAAAGTATGGCGCGACATGCTACGCGATGGGCGACCACCCACCGAAGGCACTTCGATACTGTCTTCGCGGCTCACCATGGAGCTGCGTGCACAGGCGAACTGCACTTTAATTTGTTCGGCATGTGACGACGGCGTGCGGAAAATCTTCGCGATATCGTTGGTCACTTGGTTACCCGCAACGGGCACAACCGCGCAATGACGTAGCGCACCATTGGTATACACAGCGATGTCCGTCGTGCCACCCCCGATATCGACGATACACACACCTAAGTCTTTTTCATCGAAGGTTAATACCGCATCCGCCGACGCAATGCCGGAGAACACTAAGTCATCGACCTTCAAACCACAACGCTCAACACTCTTAGTGATGTTCTTCGCCATATCATTGGCGCAGGTCACTATGTGTACCTTGGCTTCCATCCGCATGCCTGACATGCCGATAGGGCTGCGAATGCCGTCTTGTACGTCAATCGCGTATTCCTGCGGTAACACATGCAGAATACGACGTTCGGTCGGGATCTTCACCGAGCGCGCGGTGTGAATCACGTTGTCGACGTCTTCCTGTGTCACTTCTTCATCGTTAATCGACACCATGCCATTTTCGTTTTGGCAGGCGATATGTTTACCGGAAATGCTCAGGTAAACCGATGATACTTGGCAGTCTGCCATTAATTCCGCTTGATCGAGCGCGCGTTGCACACTGCGCACGATGGAGTCTAAATCGTTAACGCCACCTTTATCCATGCCCCTTGAAGGGTGGTTACCAAGGCCGACTATGCTGATTTCGCCATCGGGCAGAACTTCGCCTATGATCACTGCGACTTTAGAGGTTCCTATGTCCAATCCGACGATCAGATTTCTATCTTGGTTTTTGGTCATTAATTATCGGCTCTCTTGTTTGTGCATCGCCCCAGCCTACGGCCAACCCTGTGTCGTAGCGCAAATCCACTCTGGCAATCGGTTTATCTTGTTTCGCCAATAATGGGTAAACAGTGATAAACCTTTGTATCCTTGCCATTTTATCTTCTCGACCTAGGTCTAAAACAATACCGTTACCTAGTGTCGCGTGCCACGCATGACGTGGTGTTAAACTCAAATTGGCTAAGGTAAAGCCATTAATCTTCAGTAGCGAGTTAACCTGCGCGTAGGCGGTTAACACTTCGGTCCCCATATCATCTGGCCCAGATAAATAAGGCAGATGCTCTAACTCAGGGTGCGATGGCGCTTCAAACACTTCACCATGCACATTGAGCCAAGCGGTACCATTCCAATGGGCGACCGGTTGTTGCTCCTGTAAATACACCCTGAGTTTCGCAGGCCATTCACGTCTCACTGACGCACGATACACCCAAGGTAAAGCTTCTAATGCCTGTTGCACTAAGGTGATGTCAGCACTAAAAAAACTCCGCTGCATTAAATCCTGTAGTGCAATTTGTATATCCCTATCTGTGGTGTAAGTCCGCTCACCTTTAATGGCGACCGCTTCAATGGGCAAAGTGCTGGCATCATTTAAAAACTTATGTAGCAGGTAGCCGCCAAAAACAAAACTACCAATGACTAACCATAAAAAACCAATCCCACTCCACAAGTACCAATTAACCCGTGACATCCTCGCCCGCCAGTGTCGCCTCTTATCACTCCAAGACACGTTTGTTTCCACCCTTCAACGACACTACTAAAAACCACAGAAAACCGGCCATTATATAGCGCTAAAACCTCGGATCAACATTTCCTTTAAATCCAAGTTGTCACGCAATTCATCAAGGTTTTACCTCGGTTGTCACAGCCGTGCTAAAGCCTAATTCAGTGGCGGCTAACTGACGCGACAAGGCACCTATATTACCTGCACCTTGGGTCAACAATAAATCCCCTTCCTGCAACACATCGGGTAGCACTTCAGCTAACTGATCTGGGCTAGCAATAAATATGGGGTCTAACTGCCCACGCAAACGAATCGAACGGCATAGAGCCCGACCATCGGCACCGGGGATCGGTGCTTCACCGGCACTATACACATCGAGCAATAGCAAGCAATCTACCTGAGATAACACTTCAATAAAGTCTTCGTACAGATCGCGAGTACGAGTGTATCTGTGTGGCTGATAAGCCATCACTAAACGTTTGTCAGGCCAGCCTGCACGCGCCGCTTTAATGGTCGCCGCCACTTCGCTGGGGTGATGACCATAATCATCCACTAACATCACTTCGCCCTTTGGCGTCGCGAACTTGCCTAAGTGTTGGAAACGACGACCAATACCCTGGAATTCAGCCAAGGCTTGAATGATGGCGCTATCATCAATTTCATCTTCTGTCGCCACGGCAATCGCTGCCAGTGCATTTAATACATTGTGCTGACCCGGCAGATTAAGCAGCAGGTCTAAATCTTCTTTGCCTTTACGTCTGACGGTAAAGCGGCATTGGTGACCCTGCTGATGAAAATTCAGCGCCTGCACGTCGGCATCGTCACTGAAGCCATAGGTGATCATATGACGACCTATACGCGGCATAATCTCACGTACGACTGGATCATCGATACAAACGACAGCCACGCCATAGAATGGCAGGTTATGTAAAAAATCCACGAAGGTCGATTTGAGCTTTTCAAAATCACCACCGTAGGTATCCATATGATCGGCTTCGATATTCGTCACTACGCTGACCATAGGTTGCAGATGCAGGAAGCTCGCATCACTTTCGTCTGCTTCGGCGATCAGGTAACGACTCGTGCCTAAGCGGGCATTGGTGCCAGCGCTGTTAAGTAAACCACCGATAACAAAAGTTGGATCGCGCCCCGCTTGACCATACAAACTGGCAATCAAACTGGTGGTCGTGGTTTTACCGTGAGTTCCTGCAATCGCTACACCATGGCGATAACGCATCAACTCAGCCAACATCTCAGCGCGGCGCACGATAGGAATACGCAATTCCTTCGCCGCAATAATCTCTGGATTCTCAGGATTAATCGCGGTCGAGACCACCACCACATCGGCTTGCTGCACGTTATCGGCGCCATGGCCGATATGAATTTTCGCGCCCAGCAGGCAGAGTCTGTCAGTCACGGCGTTTTGTGCGATATCAGAACCACTAACGACATAACCTTCGTTTACTAATACTTCAGCGATCCCGCCCATGCCCGCGCCGCCAATACCGACGAAATGAATACGCTTAATCCGGCGCATTTCTGGGATCATACTTCTTAGCTGTAAGTATCTTTCTGTCTTAGTCATACCTATCCTTTCTCGGCGAGAGCGATACACACTTGGGCCACCTGTTCGGTTGCATCCAGTACGGCAACATCTCTCGCTCTTTGGCCCATTTGGGCTAATTCTGCTCTGTCATTGGCGAGTAACTGTAATTTACTCACCAGCTTATTCACGTCCAAGATGGCCTGCGGCAATAGGAAAGCGGCGCCAGCCTCAACCAATACTTGAGCGTTACGGGTTTGGTGATCATCCACTGCATGGGGATAAGGCACCAGAATACTCGGAAGTCCCACCGCCGCTAACTCGGATACCGTCAGCGCGCCAGCGCGGCACAATACCACATCTGCCCAGCGATAGGCGGCTTCCATATCATCAATAAATTCGGCAACGTTAACGCCGCCCTCTTGTCCTTGCTGTTGATAAGCCGACTTCACTCCTGCCAGATTATCCTTACCCACTTGATGCCAAACCGTAATCGACTGCTGTTTACTGAGCGCAGCCACGACTTCAGGCATTAAGTCGTTAAAGACTTTGGCGCCTAAGCTGCCGCCTACCACCAAGACTTTTAAGGCATCATCCGCGGCTTGCTTAGGCTCGGCACCTAAGGCAATTAACTCGCGACGGATGGGGTTACCCACCACCTTTGCCTTAACCTGAGTGAAGGTATTTTTAAAGGCGCACAGTACTTGATTCGCAATTCGCGAGAGCAACTTGTTGGTCATTCCCGGAATGGCATTTTGCTCATGCAGCACTAAGGGCACGCCCGCTAATTTGGCCGCCACACCGCCCGGACCACTGGCGAATCCGCCCATGCCCAGCACCACATCGGGCTTGAACTCGGCAATCAAGGCCTTGGCTTGCAGAATCGATCGCACCACTTTAAAAGGCGCCGCCAATTTACGTACTAAACCATTGCCACGCACGCCCTTGATGTCGATAAAATCGATATCGAAGCCATACTGAGGCACTAAGCGCGCCTCCATACGGTCGGCTGTACCTAACCAACGCACTTGCCAACCTTGCTGCGCTAAATATTTTGCCACCGCGAGTGCCGGGAACACATGTCCGCCCGTGCCGCCTGCCATGACTAAAATACGTTTACCCGCGTCGGTCATTACTTCAATCTCCCTTGCACGGCCTGAACTAAACTCATGCGCCGCTCATAATCGATGCGTAGCAATGTCATTGCCGCCGCAGTCATGACCCATAAACTACTACCGCCGTAACTCACAAAGGGCAGTGTTAACCCTTTAGTAGGTAACATACCAATGCTTGCGCCCACATTAACGACGGTCTGAAAACAGATCCAAATCCCAATGGCATAGGCCAGATAACCCTCGAAGGCTTTGTCCATCACCAGACATAAATTGCCGAGGCGAATGGCCCTTAATGCCACAAACAGCAACACGGATAAGACCGCGATAATGCCGATAAACCCTAACTCTTCACCAATCACGGCAAAGATAAAGTCGGTATGCGCCTCGGGGAGGTACTCCAACTTTTGAATACTGTTGCCAAGGCCCTGGCCGAACCAATCACCTCGGCCGTAGGCCATCAGCGATTGAGTTAACTGGTAGCCACTACCAAACGGATCTTGCCAAGGGTCTAAAAACGATGTCACCCGGCGCATACGATAAGGCTCGAGCAGTACCAGCGCGACGAAAGCTAAAATGCCAGCAAAGATCAGCGCGAAAAAGTCCAGCAACCGAGCACCCGCGAGAAACAACAGTCCAACAGTGCCGACAAACAACACCACCACAGTGCCTAAGTCGGGCTGCATCAAAATCAAAATCGCGTAAATCGCAAATACCGCAATCGGCTTATAGAAGCCCTTAGCATTTTCACGCACTTCCTGATGACGGCGCACCAGATAGCCCGCCATGTACACAGAAAACGCAAACTTAGCGACCTCGGCCACTTGAATACGGATTGGACCGATTGATAACCAACGGGTCGCGCCGTTTACGGTAGTTCCCACGACCAGTACTGCCAGTAACATCAAAAATACAACCAGCAGCATGATAGGGCTCATCCGCTGCCAAGTTTGCATTTCAACCCTCAGCACAAATGCGGCAATCACTAAACATCCCAACAGATAACCCACATGGCGAGTCATAAAATGGAATGGGTTACCCGTCAGTGTTTGTGCCTCGGGCATAGAGGCCGACATCACCATTACAAAACCAAAGCCAATCAAAGACAAAACAGCAGTGAGCAAAGCCCGATCGTACAATTGCGCGCCCGGGACTTCGGTATCTCGTTGCCAGTTGGGCAGTGCATGCAGCACTCGCCCAAACAGGCTGAGCTGTCTTGCATCACTCGCCATCGAGTTGCTCCACTTGGCTTCTAAAATCATCACCACGGGCCATAAAGTTGCTGTACATATCCAGACTTGCACAGGCGGGCGACAACAACACAATATCACCCGAAGTCGCTAATTGAGCGGCCTTAGCAACAGCGGCAGCCATTGAATCAACCTTAATAGCGCCTTCTTTCAGCGCGGCAATCTTATTGCCATCTCTACCTAAGGTAATGAGGTGAGTCACTTTTGTTAACGGCTCGGCCAGTGGACTGAAATCCGCACCTTTACCATCGCCGCCAGCAATCAAAATAATGTCGCCGAGGTGATCGCTTAAACCATCAAGGGCCGCAACAGTAGCCCCCACATTGGTTGCTTTAGAGTCATTCACATAGGTCACACCACCTTTGACCCCTACCACTTCGCAACGGTGAGAAAGGCCAGTAAAGGTGCGAGCCACTTTGGCCATCACTTGCTTATCCACACCCACCGCGTAGACCAAAGCCATTGCAGCAAGTAGGTTGGCATGGTTATGACTGCCAATCAGCGACACTTCGGTGATTGGCATGATTTCACTGTGGCCGTGATAAATCTTGCTGTCGCAAATGCCCCACTCGTCGCCTTCAGGCGGCGCTAAACCAAAGCTGTTTTGGTTCATGGGTTCAGTTGGGATAGTCAGCGCATCATCACGGTTAAAAATGATGGAACGACTTTGATGATACAAACGTAGTTTGGCCTTCCGATAGGCATCCATATCGCTGTACCTGTCCATATGATCTTCCGTCACGTTTAAACAGGTTGAGGCCACACAATTCAAGCTATGGGTGGTTTCCAGCTGGAAACTCGATAACTCAAGCACAAAAATATCCGCATTCTCTTGCAGCAAATCCAGCGCCGGAGTACCAATATTGCCTCCCACAGCAACAGCAATGCCTGCTTCTCGCAGCATTTCGCCCACTAAGGTGGTGACTGTCGTTTTGCCATTTGAGCCCGTAATCCCAATCACGCATGGTTTACGGTCAGCAATTTCACGGGCAAATAACTCAATATCACCAATGACTTCAATCCCCATATCCAGTGCCGCGCGCACTTCGGGAGTATCAATCGCAATCCCAGGACTGATAATGATTTGCGTCGCCTGCACTAGATAACGGCAATCAAATCCGCCAGCAATTAATTGCACCTCAGGGAATGAACTTGCCAGTGTTTCGGCACCTGGAGGCTGGCGACGGCTATCCATCACCAACGGCGTAATGCCTTTTCCACACAAATAGCGCACTACCGAGAGCCCTGTGGCACCCAAACCTAATACTATGTGTGAATAATGACTTTGCATGAGTGATTACCTTAACTTCAACGTGGCTAAGCCGAGCAACACTAAGAAAATAGAGATAATCCAAAAGCGGACAATCACGCGTGGTTCAGGCCAACCTTTTAACTCGTAGTGGTGATGGATAGGCGCCATGCGGAATATCCGTTGACCGCGTAATTTGTAAGAACCGACCTGCAATATCACTGACACGGTTTCCATGACAAACACCCCGCCCATGATCACTAATAGAATTTCTTGGCGAACTAATACCGCAATCGCACCTAATGCAGCCCCTAAAGAAAGAGAACCCACATCGCCCATAAAGACCTGTGCTGGATAAGTGTTAAACCATAAAAAGCCTAAACCTGCGCCCACAATCGCGGTGCAAACGATCACCAGCTCACCAGAGCCAGGTAAATGCGGAATATGCAGGTAATTGGCAAACTGAGCATGACCAGACAGATAAGCAATCAAGGCAAATGCTGCTGCTACCATTACCGTTGGCATAATCGCCAAACCATCGAGACCGTCGGTTAAGTTCACTGCGTTGCTTGAACCCACGATAGTAAAGTAGGCCAATACGATAAACACAGCGCCAAGCTGTGGCATCACGTCCTTAAAGAAAGGCACGACTAACTGGGTTTCACCCGGGTTAGACGCTGTGGTGTAGAGGAAGAAAGCAATAATCAACGCCGCTAAAGATTGCAGAATATACTTCCAGCGCGCAATTAATCCCTTAGTATCTTTACGTACCACTTTGCGGTAATCATCAATAAAGCCAATCATGCCGAAGCTGCCTAAAACAAACAGCATCACCCAAACATAACGGCTACCAAGATCGCCCCATAACAGCACACTGATAAAGATGGCCGCAAGGATCAGTAAACCACCCATAGTCGGCGTTCCGCGCTTACTGAAATGCGACTCAGGCCCATCATTACGCACCACTTGACCAATTTGCATTAACTGCAAACGCTCAATAAGTTTAGGACCCCACCATAAACTAAATACTAATGCGGTTAACAAGCCCAAAATGGCTCGAAACGTCACATAGGAAAATACGTTAAACCCAGTGTGAAAACGGGTTAAATACTCGGCCAGATACACCAGCATCTACACTAACTCCCCACGCCCGAAGGCTACTGTTAGGCCATCCACGACCCGCTCCATTGCGGCACTTCGTGAACCTTTAACTAAAACCGTCACCTGTCCCGGCAACTGGTTGATGTGTTTTATGAGTTTTTCTACTAACGTCGCCACGCTGTCATGGTGCTCCGCCCCGAAAGCTTGGCTAGTATGCTGAGTCAAGGTGCCAGTACAGAACAGGGCATCAATCCCCTGTTGCTTTGCCAGTTGTCCCAGATCAGCGTGTAAAAGGGGCGCATTGTCGCCTAATTCGCCCAAATCTCCCAGTACCAAACAACGATTTTCAGAAATTTCCTTTAACCAAGCGATAGCCGCCCCCACGGATACAGGGTTAGCGTTATAGCTATCATCGATTAAACGGACTCGGCCTAATTGAGTCGGCTGCATACGTCCCTTCACAGGGATAAGTTTGCTTAAGCCTTCGGCGATCTCTTTTAGACTTAATCCTAATGCGATACAAACACTTGCAGCAGCTAAGGCATTGCTGACTTGATGACGTCCCGCTAAAGGTAAGGTCACTTCGCAGGACTCACCCGCATAATTAAGGATAAAGCGGTAACAACCATCGCTATTGGCTTTATGGCCAGTCGCAATCACATCGATTTGGCGTTTCGCCGCGCCTTCCTGCTGGGAGAAGCTCAATTGCTTATAATGCTTGGCTTTAACACGCATCACATCAGCAAAGGCGTCGTCAGCATTAATAATCGCAGTGCCGCCTTGTTGTAGATGGTTATAGATTTCCGATTTCGCTTGGGCAACGCCGGCCTGTGAACCAAATCCTTCTAAGTGGGCACTGCCGACGTTATTGACTAACGCTACATGCGGACGGACCAAAGCAGAGGTGTAATCAATCTCGCCTTTATGGTTAGCCCCTAACTCAAATACCCCATACTTATCTTCGGGGGTTAAGCGCAGTAGGGTTAAAGGTACGCCGATTTCATTATTAAAATTACCCGCGGTGTAAAGTACTTGATGCTTAGCCGACAAAATAGTGGCAATCATCTCTTTCACGCTGGTTTTGCCGTTAGAGCCAGTTAATGCCACACAAATAGGATTCACTTGGTCGCGGACATAGGCGCCAATCGCGCCCATGGCCTTTTGGCAATCGGCAACAATTAGCTGCGGAATATCAAAGGCCAATTCACGTTCAACCAGTAATGCAATGGCGCCATTTTCAATTGCCGTGGCCGCAAAATCATGGCCATCAAACCGCTCACCCTTTAAGGCGACGAAAAGGGTCGCGGGGCCGATTTTACGGCTATCGCTGCTTAATGCTTGGATGGTGACATCGTCACCGACTCGATGCGCACCTAAGTATTGGCTCAGTGCCCCGAGGGAAATTGGGATCATTAGCGTTGCTCCGATAACTGACGTGCCAGGGCGCGTTCATCATAGTCATGACGCACACCTGCCGCCTCTTGGTAAGTTTCATGGCCTTTGCCCGCAAGCAAAATCACATCCCCAGATTTAGCCTGTGCGACGACTTGTTTAATCGCAGCCACACGGTCAACCTCGGTCAGCGCTCGCTCTGGGTGAGTCAGCCCTTGGATAATATCGGTAATAATTTGGTTAGGATCTTCGCTGCGGGCATTATCGCTAGTCACCATAATGCGATCGGCAAATTGCTCCGCCGCACGCCCCATTAAAGGCCGCTTACCCTTGTCACGGTCGCCACCGCAGCCAAACACGCACCAAAGCTCCCCTGCACAGTGACGACGCAGGGCATTAAGTGCCTGTTCAATCGCATCGGGGGTGTGGGCATAATCGACGACTAAGGTGATGTTGTCCGCGGTGGTAAAACGTTCCATACGGCCAGACACGGGCACTAAGTAAGGTACCTTGGCAGCTAATGCACGCATATCCATTCCCTGTAAATACAGGGCTGATAGTGCAGCGAGTAAATTCGAGAGGTTAAAGGCGCCTAATAACGGGGAACGAATATCGATTTCGCCCTCGGGCCAGACTAAGGTTGCCTGCACGCCTTGGTCATTGAATTGGGCATTCTTAGTGTAAAACGTCGCATCGGTATGCGCTTCAATGCTAAAGCCCCACATCTTCGCAGGAACGTTTGCCAGCTCGGATAACCAAGCGATGCCCACGGGATCATCGAGATTCAGTAGGCCGTGGCGCAGAGAGTCGAAGCGAAACAGCATTTGCTTGGCCGCGGCATAGTTTTCCATATCACCGTGGTAGTCCAAGTGATCACGGGTCAGGTTAGTAAATACCGCCACATCGAAGGGCACTGCATCGACTCGCCCTTGAACTAAACCATGGCTCGAGACTTCCATCGCACAGGTATTTACACCTTTATCTGCAAATTCACGCAGTTGGCGCATTAAGGTAATGGCATCGGCGGTCGTATTACCGCTATCGACTAACTCGCCCCACAGGCCATTGCCGAGCGTGCCCATCACCGCCGCTTTACCCTCAAGCAGGGTCACTAATTGCGCGCACAATTGGCTTGTCGAAGTTTTGCCATTAGTCCCTGTAATACCCACAATGGCCATAGATTGACCTTGAACAACGGGATAACGCACCGCAGCCACCGCTGAAACGTGCTTAGCTAAGTCGTAGAAGTAAATCTGCACGCCTTGCTCAGCCGCAATAACTTTGCCTTGCTCTTGGGGATTATCCGTATGCACTAACACCGCCGCCGCACCTTGGGCTAAGGCCTTATCGATAAACTGACGACCATCGACCTTGTGTCCTGGCAGCGCTAAAAACACATCGCCGCGACGTATTGCGCGGCTATCTAGAGTCAAATCTTGGAAGGTTTGTTCACCCGCGTAGGAGAACCAAGGGGCGAGTAGATCCCTTAATAACATTATTCAGTTCTCCCGGCGAGACCCGCCAATTGCACCTGTTCTTTATCGGAAATGGGTTCAACATTTAACATTTGCAGTGCGCCTGACATCACCTTAGCGAAAGCAGGCCCTGCCACTGAACCACCATAATAGAGATCGCCCTTAGGTTCATTGACCACAACGACGATAGCGAGTTTGGGATTATTCACCGGCGCAACACCTGCAAATAACGCAACATAATCATCACCATAACCACCGGCTACTGCCTTACGGCTGGTGCCCGACTTACCTGCGACGGGATAACCATCGATATGCGCAAGCGTACCTGTACCACCTTTTTCGGTGACACCCACCATCATTTGCAGCACGTCTCTGGCTACTTCTTCTGAAATCACCCGTTCACCTTCGGGCGGCTTTTTAAGTTTTAAAATCGATACTGGATATAAAGTGCCGCCATTGCCTAAAGTCGCGTACATCCGCGCTAACTGCAGCGTCGTCGCGGTTAAGCCGTAACCAAAGGATAAAGTGGCACGCTCAAAGTCAGACCAACGGTGGCGATCTTGGATAAGGCCTGCGCTTTCTCCCGTTAAGTTAATCCCTGAAAAACTACCTAATCCCATGGATTGATAAGTGCCGAGTAACTGCTGTACAGGTATCGACAGGGCTAATTTACTAATGCCCACGTTACTGGATTTGGCTAAAATACGCGCTAGCGTCATATCACCGTAGTTAGATGCATCACGCACTTGGCGTCCACCTAAACGCATCCAACCTGGAGAGGTTGGGATCACATCGGTGGATTTAACGGTGCCCGCTTCTAACGCCGCCGCAACCACAAAGGGTTTAATGGTCGAGCCGGGCTCGAAGGTGTCCGTCATCGCGCGGTTACGCATTCTGAAGGTTTGAAAATTATCACGGGAATTAGGGTTGAAGGAGGGCGTATTCGCCATCGCTAACACTTCACCCGTGTGGATATCGAGTACCACAATCGACCCTGATGTCGCTTGGTTCATCTCTGTGGTGCGCTTTAACTCGCGATAGGCAAGCTGCTGGATCCTATGGTCGATACTCAGGACAAGATCATTTGGGCTTTCGCCTTCTTGGACGATATCGAGGCGCTCAACCACATGACCATCACGTGACTTACGTACTTTCTGTTTGGATGGCGTACCAGTAAGCCAACTGTTATAGGCATTTTCAACGCCTTCAATACCAACATCATCGATATTAGTGATACCGATAAGCTGGGCAGTTATCTCACCACCGGGATAGTAACGGCGAGACTCAGACTTTAAAAATACCCCAGGCAATTTAAGCTGAGTGATGTAGTCCGCCACTGCAGGAGTCACTTGACGCTTAAGGTAGGTAAAACGTTTGGTTGGATTGCTACGGACTTTATCGAGTACGTCTTCAACGGGTTCGTGTAATACGTCAGCCAGTGCTTGCCAACGACGCATATCTGTAAAGCCATTGCTATCGTTAACTTGCTTTGGATCTGCCCACACTGCACGCACTGGCACACTCACCGCCAGCATATCCCCATTGCGATCAGTAATTAAGCCACGCTGTACCTCACGACTGGTAGTACGTAACGTACGCATATCGCTCTCATGGCGAAGCTTATCAGGCTCAATAATTTGGATATAAGCAGCACGACCCACCAGGCTTGAAAACATCGCAAATACAAAACCAACCACGACGTATAACCGCCAATGGATCAGTTGTGGCTTTTGCTTTTTGCTTGCCTGTTTGGTTTTTGCTTGCCTAATCATATCTTCCCTATGTTCACGGCACCTTTACCACAACTTCTTCGCTGGGTAATGGGCGACTCATGTTGAGATCCTTCGATGCAATCCGCGTAATTCGGCTATGCTCCGTTTGGGATTGCTCTTCCAATAATAAATTGCGCCACTCGATATCTAACCTGTCACGCTCCTGCAATAGCAGATCCCATTCAGTAGTGAGTTTGCGACTCACATGGCTGGTATACACCACAGCCACTGCATTACTGAGCACGAGCAGGGCAAGTAACAAAATCCATTTGTGTTGCCAAAGGTCGTGTAATACAACCTGTGGTAGACTCAATGAGGGCTTACTCATTTGTTTGCCCTCTAGTAATCTAGTCGCTCGGCAATGCGCAATACCGAACTACGGGCTCTTGCATTGCGTTCAATTTCCTCATCGGATGGCATAATCGCCTTGCCAATGGCACGTAGTTTACGCGACTTATTAATCTGATCTTCAGTGATGGGTAAACCATGGGGCACACTCTCACCTTGACTGTGGCGGCGGATAAATCGCTTCACTATGCGGTCTTCTAAAGAGTGAAAGCTGATAATCGATAAACGACCCTGCGGAGCAAGCACGGTTAATGCACCTTCAAGTGCTTGATCAATTTGATCTAACTCACTATTGATATAGATACGTATTGCCTGAAACACGCGGGTGGCAGGATGTTTATTACGCTCTTTGTTTTTGGTGATCCGCGCAATTAAATCGGCTAAATCTTTGGTACGTAAAAACGGGGTTTTATCGCGGTCGGCAGCAATGCAACGGGCAATATGACGAGCATTTTTCTCTTCGCCATAGGTTTTGAATACCCATGCCATATCTTCAATTTCAGCACGGGCTAACCACTGGGCAGCGGTTTCACCTTGACTATTGTCCATGCGCATGTCGAGTGGACCATCACGCAAAAAGCTAAAACCACGTTCCGCATCATCGAGCTGCGGTGAGGACACGCCTAGGTCGAGTAACACACCATCAATCTTGCCAACCAGACCAAGCTCTTCGACGTAATCGGCTAACTGACCAAAGCCACCGTGTACGATTTGAAAACGGGGATCATCGGCAAATTGTTTAGCAGCTTCAATAGCCTGAGGATCGCGGTCGATCGCAATCAAGCGTCCGTTTTCACCCAGTCTTTGCAATACTTGTCTTGAATGACCACCGCGGCCAAACGTGCCATCAATATAGATGCCATCGTCTTTAATGTTTAAACCGCCAACCGTTTCTTCGAGCAAAACGGATAAATGGGCAAATTCTTGACTCATTAATTTCTTCTTATTTAATTATGCGACTCGTTAGAGTGAAAAATCCGCCAGACGCTCGTTGTTAGCAAGCTCCTCGCTTCGAATCGTTTCCTGACACTCATCAATTTGCTGCAGCCAAGCTTGCTCATCCCACAGCTCAAATTTGTTTAACTGTCCCACCAGCATGATGCGCTTATCTAAATTGGCATATTGCCTTAGCGGTGGTGGCAGTAATATGCGTCCGTTGCTATCGAGCTCCACCTCATGGGCATAGCCTAGCAACATGCGCTTAAGGGATCGTTGGGTTTTATCTGTATCCGAAAGCTTGAGCAACTTAGCCTCAATCAACTCCCATTCGTGGAGGGGATAAAGGAGCAAACACGCAGATTGAATATCGACTGTGATGACGATGCGGCCCTGGTGCTCTAGTTGCAAAGGTTCGCGGTATCGCACTGGAATAGCGATCCGTCCCTTTGTATCTAAGTTGATAGCACTGGCTCCACGAAACACGCTAATTCATCCTATCCTTTGCTTTTTGATCCACAAATATCCACTATTTCCCACAAATGCTAAGTTTAGGGATAGTCGACAAGCATTGTCAAGGGATGGGATCCTTTTATAAAGCCAGTCGGCAAGCGGGTTAGCAGCATGTTGACCCCATAACTTAGCGACAATGTTTTGACAAAATGAGCAGCTTAAAATCAGCTAAACGATGGAAACCATAGAAATAAAAAGCGGACAAAAAAACAGCAGCCTTTTGCTTTCAGGCAGTTGCAATGAAATTTCTGCCACAAAATTTCGGTAAATGTGGGATTTTCCTCATAGGTAAATCACGCTAGACTCACAACGCGTAACAAAACAAACCTAAAATTAACCTTTTTGTGATCCCGTAAAGTGTAAAATTTCAGCATAAATAGCTGAAATTTTATTTTTGGTTGTAGATTTATTCTGCAATTAGGTGAGTATTTTTATTTCACGATTGCGAGGAAGATCAAAACTCCCATGGGATTAACTCACAATAAATCGCCTATGACCGCAACTCAGATCCGCACCTACCACAAATGGTTTGCACTCCTCGCCGCCTTTCAATTGTTGATATGGGTTGCAACAGGTGCTTATATGGTATGGATGGATATCGAGTTTATCCGTGGCAAACCTTTGGCAAACAAGAACAATGCCGCAATTTTCCATGTAGAAGCTCCCGCTTATAGCTTGACGGATTTCATCAAAACTCACACAGATGCAACAGAAATCAATTTATATGCTCACCAAAGCACACTCTTTTATAGCGCCAAAATAGCGGGGAAATTACAGCGTTTTAGCACTGTGACGGGAGAATTATTACCCCTCTTAAATCAACAACAAGCACTCGACACCGCTCAGCAACTATATACGGGCAAGGCTAAGATCATCCATTCAACACTCCACCAGCAAACAGCACCGAATGAAATCTCCCTCCGCGCATTACCTGTATGGCAGTTGGAGTTGGACGATGCAATGAACTCGACACTCTATATCTCCGCGGTCACAGGACAATTGGTCAGCGCTCGACATAATTACTGGCGGCTGTTCGATATAATGTGGATGCTGCACATTATGGACTACAAGACTCGGGAGAATGTGCAGAATCCGTTACTCACGGTAATGAGTACACTCGCCCTATTGACCGCACTCTTTGGTATGGCGTTGAGCTATATCAGTTTTCGCAATACTAACTCCCAAGAGGAGCCAAAATGAGCTTCTCAAACAAACGGAATGCTGAGAGTAAACGCCATATCAGTTTAGTGATGCAAACTCTACACAAATGGCTATCACTTATTGTTGGCCTACAACTGTTGATTTGGATCGTAACAGGGCTGGCCTTTAACCTGATTGACGAGCGTTTTTTCGATGCGAACCCATATCGCACCACGCATCAAACAGCGAGTCCCACTACTGCACTCGCCCCCACGGCTAATCTACTGCAACAATACCAAGCAGAAGGCATTATCGAGCTTAAGTTGACTTCAGTACTTAGCCGCGCAGTGTATGCCCTCACAACAACTCAGCAAAACCGCTGGTTTTGGGCGGACTCACTCCAACCGCTATCCTTGAACGATGCCGATATACTCGCTATTGCCAAACAGAGTTACTCAGGCCCTGGTGAACTCAGCGCACCGCAAATCCTCACCCATGAAACGCCATTCGACGCCAGTGGCCCAATTGCAGTACTGACAGCCTCGGACGAAGTCGGCACTCGGATTTATATCGACACAGCCTCGGGCCTGATTCTTGCCCACCAAAATCGCCAATCGGATCTTAAAGATCTGCTCTTTATGCTGCATTTTATGGATTATGCTCCCGATAATGGCATTGGTTTTAACCACTTATTGGTACAACTCGTCAGCATTGCCGCGCTGTTATTAGGTCTTACGGGTATCTACATTCTTGGGCATAAATTCCATCAAAGTCAGTTATCACTCCCTTTCTTTAGACGTAAGGCCGCAACAGGAAAACTGGCGCTTTATACTCAGGACAATCAGCCTCTTGCCAAATTTACCGAGCTCAATGGCACTTATTTAGAAAGCATTAATCGAGGGAGTGAAAGGCTAAGAACCCAATGTGGTGGTGGCGGACGCTGCGGCCTGTGTAAACTAAGGTTTGTCGAGCAGGCGCCCAGTCCCAATGATTATGATCTGGATAAACTCACCATAGCAGAGCTTGAGCAAGGCATTCGCCTAAGCTGCCAACACAAGGCCAGCCCTAGCAAACTTGCACTCGTCACTAAGGCGCAACACAGATATTGGCCAAAGTCAGAGTGCCAGTAGAGTGTCGCGCATAGGCTTCAATCGGCGTATAGTCTAAATATTGAGCAGCCCCTGCCGATAAAGGGTTAAGTGGTCATAAACCAAGGAGGCGCTATGAGTGGATTGGACAGTCTTTACGCTATGCTGGCTCAGCCAGTAAAACCCGTACTAACCCCAAAGCGGATCGTTGATCAGGTGAGCAGTGCCACCGCCAATGCGCCCGATAGCCATGAAACGCCGCAGTCGCAATTGCCACCCACCCTAGATGCAAAAGTCAGGGAAAGACGTAAACAGGATAATGCCAGTCGCAATAAAAAACGCCGCGCAGCGGACAAACAAGATTTAAAAGAAGGAAAAGTACTTGAAGTCACTGACGATACCGCTGACACAGCGCAGCCAGCTAACAAACATATTATCGATATCGAAGTTTAACGTGCTGGCCGTTAAATAAATAAGGCGCAACCTCAGGGTGCGCCTTATGTGTTTCAAGCCTAAACGAAACTAAGAACGCGTTCTTGCCACCGCATCTTGCCAGCCAGCGTATAACCGCTCCCTTTTACTCGCATCAATATTCGGTTTGAAGTGTTTATCGATACAGGCCTTATGCTCCAGCTCAGTTACCGAGTGCCAAAATCCAACGGCCAGCCCAGCTAAGAATGCCGCACCCAAAGCGGTCGTTTCGCAAACACTCGGCCGTAACACTTCAACATCGGTAATATCTGCTTGAAATTGCATTAAAAAGTCATTCGCGACCGCGCCACCATCCACTTTCAAACGCTTTAGACTGACGCCACTGTCTTTGATCATGGCATCGAGCAAATCCTTGCTCTGGTAGGCAATCGACTCTAATGCCGCGCGGATAATATGATTACGGTTAGCACCGCGCGTTAATCCAAATAATGCACCACGGGCATTGGGGTCCCAATAGGGTGCGCCGAGCCCCACAAAAGCGGGGACTAAATACACCCCATTAGTATCCGCCACTTTAGAGGCAAAATATTCGGTATCGCTGGCGTCGCGAATAAGTCCCAGCTCATCCCGCAACCATTGAATAGTCGCACCGCCCATAAATACTGAGCCTTCGAGGGCGTAGTTCACTTCACCTTGCGCACCTACCGCCACTGTGGTTAATAAACCATGGGATGAACGCACGGCTTTGTTACCTGTGTTCATCAGCAAAAAGCAGCCTGTACCATAAGTGTTTTTGGCCATTCCCGGCTCAACACAGAGCTGGCCAAAGAGCGCCGCCTGTTGATCGCCCGCAATCCCCGCCAGTGGAATTTCACTGCCCTCACCGGCAATACGGGTTGTGCCATAGACACTGCAGGAAGGTTTTACTTCGGGCAACATGGCAGCAGGAATATCGAGCGCCTCAAGCAGCTTACTATCCCAACTCAAGCTATGGATATTAAACAGCAACGTGCGAGCGGCGTTGGTGGGATCGGTCACATGCACTTTGCCTTCCGTGAGTTTCCACAGTAACCAAGTGTCAACCGTACCAAATAACAGTTCACCTCGTTTGGCCTTCGCACGTGCATCCGGCACATTATCTAAGATCCATTTGATCTTAGTGCCTGAAAAATAAGGATCGAGTAAAAGGCCGGTATTCTCACGCACATAATCTTCTAAGCCGTGCGCTTTCAGTTGCTCACAGATCTCAGCGCTGCGGCGACACTGCCACACAATGGCATTGTAAACCGGTTTGCCTGTGGCCTTTTCCCAAACAACGGTGGTTTCCCGCTGATTGGTAATACCAATCGCCGCCACTTCATCGCTGTGAATCCCCGCTCGAGCCAACGACTCAATAAGCACTGAACTTTGGCTTGCCCAAATCTCCATTGGATCGTGTTCAACCCAGCCGGGATTAGGATAAAGCTGAGTAAACTCCCGCTGTGAAACACTGACAATATTGGCATCGTGGTCAAACACAATCGCTCTTGAGCTGGTTGTGCCTTGATCTAACGCCACTACATATTTTTTCTGCACACTCTTTCCTTTCTTCAAGCCAAATCAACGCCATTGAGATTTTATGGTCAACATTATCGCCACAAAATTCCCTTGGGGTGAATATATTCTTAATGGCTGTCTTTGACCAGCATCGGCCGAAACAGTGAATAAAATCAAATAAATCATTAAGAAGATACTCAGGTGTGTAGCGTGTCCGATGACATACTGTTTGCTAGGGCAGCACTATTATCCGTTTATCTAGAATAAGGACAGCACAAGTGCATACGCCCGCTTAATTGCAGCCAAAATGCCCCTAAAGCATCAATGCGCCCAACTCGCTTTGCAAATAAACAAATACCTTCTACGCTTTATATAATTAGAAAAATCTAATTGATAAAATTTAGATTATACAAAGACCAAGGCAGGTTCTTTGTTAACAATATCCATTCGGAGGAGTAGATAATGAAAAGAGTCATTGTAATTGGGGCGGGACTAGGTGGCGTATCGGCAGCATTTGAACTCAAACAGCGACTGCCTTCCGATTGTGAAATAGGTGTGATCAGTGAAGGGGCTGACTTCCAATTTGTTCCCTCAAATCCTTGGGTAGCACTCGGTGAACGTAAGCGCGAAGACATCAGTCTTCCAATTGGAACCTACTTAGCTAAACGTAAGATTAGTTATTCCGGTGAAGGGGTGACTCATATAGATCCCATGAATAGGCAACTCACCTTAGGGGATGGTACAACAGATAATTACGATTACTTAGTCATCTGTACTGGCCCAAAACTCGCCTTTGAAAACGTACCAGGTGCCGGTCCAGATGGTTTTACTCAATCTATTTGTACCATTGATCACGCCGAAAAAGCCTACGAATGCTTCCAACAACTGCTCGCTAAACCCGGCCCAGTGGTTGTCGGCGCACTACAAGGTGCAAGTTGCTTTGGGCCAGCCTATGAGTATGTGTTATCCCTAGAGAGCTTATTGCGTAAACACAAAATTCGTCAGCATGTACCTATCACTTTTGTCACCAGCGAGCCCTATGTGGGTCATATGGGCCTCGGCGGCGTGGGAGACTCTAAGTCACTTATGGAACACGAATTTAGAGAACGTAGCATCAAATGGATTTGCAATGCTAAAACGACCCACTTTGAATCAGGTATGGCTTATGTTGATGAATTAGATAGAAAAGGAGAAGTCGAATTTCAACATACCTTACCCTTCTCCCTTGCGATGTTTTTACCCCCTTTTAAAGGCAGTCCTGCGATAGCAGCAGTACCAGAACTGTGTAACGAGAAGGGCTTTGTACTCACCGACACGTTCCAGCGCTCACCACGTTATCCAGAAATCTATGCCGCTGGCGTGTGCGTAGCACTCCCACCATTGGAAAAAACTCCCGTACCCATTGGCGTACCTAAAACGGGTTTTATGATTGAATCTATGACCACTGCTATTGTGGATAATATTCTTTCCAGTTTAAAAGGCGAGCCTCCCAAGACCCATCCAACACTTAATGCTATTTGTTTGGCCGACATGGGAGATAAGGGTGCCGCCTTTGTGGCTCTTCCCCAAAATCCTCCCCGCAATGCTAACTGGACATCTATGGGTAAATGGGTACATGTGGCCAAAATTGCCTTTGAGAAATACTTTCTCTACAAAGTCCGCAATGGCACTAGCGAACCTATTTATGAAAAATATGTACTCGGCAGTTTAGGCATTCACCGCACCCACGAGCCTAAGGAACCGGAATAACAGATCAGCGTCAGACAAAAAAGCCCTGAAAATTCAGGGCTTTTTTAATCAAACTTGATATTACATCTTGTAGCTCATTTGGATACCCGCTAACCAAACATTACCGCTCGCTTCACCGTTAAAGTTAACAGTCGCTAGGTTTAACAGATTTTGCTGCTCGTTAATTGGCGCATCACCCGTGGCACGGATATAGGTCAGTGCAAAATCAACATTCAGGTTTTTAGTCGCCTGATAGCCCGCACCAACAGAGAACCACAGACGGTCTGAGTCAGGGATAGTTGTTGTACGCCATTCATTAGTTGCCGCCGTTTTATCTAAGGCCACACCCGCACGCACTAACCACTCATTGTTCACTTGATAAGTCGTACCTAACGCAAAGCGCCAGTTATCTTCAAAGTGCTCTTCTTTCACTAAGTCAGATTCTAAGTCGCCCTTTGGCTTAACTTCACCAGGGAAGTACGCCACTAACTGATCGAATACACTCCAATCAGTCCAGTTAACACTGGCGTGCATCGCCCAGTTGTCTGTCAATTGATGATAAGACGACAACTCGGCAAACGCAGGCAACTCAAGTGGTAAATAACCTTCGATTGACAGATTTTGACCACCATCATAAATCACCCCTGAAGCATGACCATCTAAGTCAAGCTGCACACCACTATGGTAAGCCAAACCTAAACGATGAGCAGGGTTAATTTGCCAGCTAGCACCGAGTTGCCAACCATAGCCAATGTCATCACCCTTCATGCTTTTCAGCTCAGTGCCACCCGACGGTAACATGCCTGCCACTTGTGGAGGTAAACCAGGTTTAATTTTATCCACCCAGCCCGGTAACGAAGCACCGATTTCACCTTCGCCATAAACGATACGCACACCACCACCAATACTAACAGCATCATTGATGCGATAGGCAATGTTTGGATTAAACTCAACAGTAGTGACCGAGGTCTTGTTACCAAAAATAGCCGCAGCATGGGTCGCAGGCAATTCAGTGGCGAGACCATAATTCGAGTTAACTGCCAGACCCCAAGTCCATTGGTCATTCAACTGATTGGAATAATAAAAGTTAGGTACCAAAGCGTCATCGGCTACGTCGATAGCATCACCGTTCATCACGATTGGATTTGGACCAAGCAGAGGCGAGCTTAGGCTCACGTCACCTTTCACATCTACATTGGGCATCACATAGATACCACCAGCAGATAACTGACGACCTTCTAAATAGGTCAGCATCGCAGGGTTGCGCGCTTGTGCCGAAGCATTATCAGCAATTGCGGCTTCACCGGCGAAGGCGCGGCCTAAGCCAGTTGCCGAGTATTCGGCAAGTTGAAAACCTGCGGCATACACTTGAGTCGTTGTGCTTAATAAGGCTGCAGTCACAGCCAAGGTCAGAAGACGTTTTTGCATTGTTATTCTCGAAAAATATTATTGTTATCTGTGCCAGTAACTTGGTCACAATGGCGTTCACACAAAATAGAGCAAACACTCCAGATTGAATGCACGGCAGTTTACCGATGCAGAAGATGTTTGCAACAAGCCGGAATAAAACAGATAAAAAAACTAGAAAAAACAACCTAATCAATATTTTTAGTGAGATAAATCACTTTTAAAACAAGAATAATCAGTATTTTTTCAACAAGATATTTGCTGAAAGCATTTTAAAAGCAACACCAAAAATACTTAAACCAATTTAAAAACAATACACTAAACCACAAAAAACCTATAAACACCTGTAAGCCATTTTACCTATTAAAATTCAGCATAAATCACTGGCATTCATTTTGTTTGCGAAACAGAAAAGCCGCCATCCATTTTAAATCAATAAATACAACACATTAGACATAAACACTTAAGCGTAGATAATAAAAACGCCTAGTTTTCGAACTAGGCGTTTAAGATTAACTTCTATTAAGGTACAAGTGTTCGCTGAATGCTTAACATCGCCAACTTGGGATTTGTGATTCGTATTCGCTGATCTGCATTCCGTGGGACAAGGTCAATCCAATGGCATCTAATCCATTCAGCAATTTATGTCGCGCCGACTCGGCCAGTGTAAAGCTAAACTCAGCCCCCGAAGGCGATGTCACCTTACAAGTGGTTAAGTCGACGGTGATTTGTGCGCCTTCTTCGCTCGCCACCTCATCCATTAACTGACGCACTTCATTCGCGCTCAGCTTCACCGGCAACAAACCGTTATTGATGGAGTTTCCATAAAAAATATCGGCAAAACTGGGGGCGATAATGGCGCGCAGGCCAAAATCCGCTAATGCCCACGGGGCGTGTTCACGACTAGAACCACAGCCAAAGTTTTCCTGTGCCAGCAGAATCGACGCACCGCTATAGCGAGGCTTGTTTAGAGTGAAATCAGGGTTAGGCACATCCCCGGCATCATCGAGATAACGCCAGTCGTGGAATAAGTGCACACCGAATCCATCCCGCGTCACCTTAGATAAAAATTGCTTCGGGATAATTTGATCGGTATCGATATTGGCGCTGTCGATCATGACCGCAAGCCCGGTATGGCAAGTAAAAGGTTGCATTAACTTCTCCTCTTGGGATGACGGTTAGTAAGGTTTACGGATATCGACAAAATGCCCAGCAATCGCCGCTGCAGCAGCCATCGCCGGACTCACCAAGTGCGTGCGACTACCACGGCCTTGGCGACCTTCGAAGTTACGGTTACTGGTCGAAGCGCAGCGATCGCCCGCCTCTAATCTGTCATCGTTCATCGCCAAACACATAGAGCAGCCCGGTAAACGCCATTCGAATCCGGCCTCGATAAAGATTTTATCTAAGCCTTCGGCCTCGGCCTGTGCCTTCACTTGGCCAGAACCCGGTACTACGATTGCCGTAACGCCCGCAGCCACTTTGCGCCCTTTGGCATGCTTCGCCGCGCTGCGTAAATCTTCAATCCGCGAGTTAGTGCAAGATCCGATAAAGACCTTATTGATCGCCACATCTGTCATTGGCGTGCCTGCAGTTAAGCCGATATAGTCCAGTGCTTTTTCCATGCTAGCGCGAATCGTTGGATTCACCTCATCGGCAGGATTAGGCACTGGCGCATCGATGGCAACGACTTGTCCAGGGTTAGTACCCCACGTGAGCTGCGGCGCGATATCGGCAGCATCCAACACCACGGTGGCATCAAACTCAGCGCCAACATCGGTTTTCAGCGCCTTCCAGGCGACGACGGCTTGTGCCCAATCTTCGCCCTTTGGCGCAAACTCACGACCTTCTAGGTAATCGAAAGTGGTTTGGTCCGGCGCGACCATGCCAGCCTTAGCGCCCATTTCAATCGCCATATTGCAGACTGTCATGCGCCCTTCCATCGACAATGCTTCAATGGCCTCACCACAAAACTCAACCACATAGCCAGTGCCGCCATCCATCCCAATCTTACCGATAATCGCCAGTACGATATCTTTAGCCGTTACGCCATCGGTGACCTGACCGCGGACTTCGATTTTCATGGTCTTGGCTTTTAATTGGCGCAGAGTCTGGGTCGCCAACACATGCTCCACCTCGGAAGTGCCGATACCGAAGGCCAAGGCGCCAAAGGCGCCGTGGGTCGCGGTGTGAGAATCACCACAGACGATCACAGTGCCGGGTAAGGTAATCCCAAGCTCAGGCCCCATAACATGCACAATTCCTTGATTAGGATGGTGAATATCATATAAGCGTACGCCGAAGTCTTTACAGTTTTGCGCCAAGGTCTCGACCTGAGTGCGCGCCATCGGGCTTAAGGCATCAAGACTAGCGCTGCGAGTCGAGGTGTTGTGATCCATGGTCGCGAAAGTTTTCTCCGGGGCACGTAATTTACGCCCAGCCACTTTTAAGCCACTAAAAGCTTGGGGAGAAGTCACTTCATGAACTAAGTGTCTGTCGACATAAATGATCGGTGCTTCACCCTCGGGAGTTGCTACAACGTGAGCATCCCACACCTTTTGATACAGGGTTTTCGGAGCACTTGATATTGAAGGATTAGTCATTACACACCTGCCTTAACTGCATCGGCGATAAAGTTGCCCATTTCGACCGTCGATTTAGCCTTATGGCGTTGGTCGCTACTTAATAGCTCACCGGTTAAATAGCCAGAATTCAGCGCCTTAGTCACAGCACGTTCAATCGCACTTGCCGCCTCTTCTTGCTTTAAGCTGTGGCGCAGCATCAGTGCCGCCGACAGAATTTGTGCAATCGGATTAGCAATACCTTTACCTGCGATATCCGGCGCACTGCCACCTGCGGGTTCAAACAAACCAAAGCCAGTGCTATTCATGCTCGCCGAAGACAACAAGCCCATAGAACCCGTCAGCATGGCGATTTCATCCGATAAAATGTCGCCAAACAAGTTAGAACACAGCATAACGTCAAACTCATCGGGGCGGCGCAGCAACTGCATGGTCGCGTTGTCGATATAGATATGTTCCAGCTCAACGTCGGGAAAATCGACCGCCACTTCTTCAACCACTTGGCGCCACAATACCGAGCAAGCCAATACGTTTGCCTTATCGACCGAAGTGACTTTTTTACGGCGTCCGCGAGCGGCTTCAAAGGCAATGCGCGCAATACGGCTAATTTCACGGCGGCTGTAACGCATGGTATCGAAGGCTTCTTCGCTCTCACCTTCACCTTGGCGCCCCTTAGGCTTGCCGAAGTAGATCCCACCCGTTAACTCACGCACGCAGAGAACATCGAAACCTCTTGCAGAAATATCACTGCGCAGCGGTGACATATGTTCTAAACCATCATGCAATTTAGCGGGGCGTAGGTTACAAAACAGTTCGAAGTGACCCCGTAGCGGCAACAGAGCACCACGCTCGGGCTGTTCATTGGGCGGCAGTTTCTCCCATTTAGGGCCACCGACAGAGCCGAACAGAATGGCATCGGCCGCCTCACAGCCCTTCAGTGTTGCCTCTGGCAATGGACAACCATGGTTGTCGATAGCGATACCGCCGACATCATATTCAGTGTATTCAATGTTAAGGCCAAAACGTGCCTCAACCGCCTTTAACACCTTACGCGCCTCGGCCATCACTTCTGGCCCAATACCATCCCCGGCTAATACTGCAATTTGATAACTCATACGCCCGCTCACTCCTTCAATGTGAAAACTTTATGCTCGATATTACCTTGGCTATACGCCGCCCAGCTCTTTGTTTTTATGCATATTCTGTTTGTAATCTGCAACCTTATCGGCGCGGCATGTCAGGTTCATCACGTGCACTAATGCACGGGCTGATGCCTCAACCACGTCGGTCGCTAACCCGACACCGTGGAAATTTTGCTCATGGTAAACCGCGGTAATATCAACTTGGCCGAGCGCATTTTGTCCTACGCCCTTAGCCCCCAATTTGTAGCTGATGATATCGATACGGCGGTCAGTCGCGCGGGCGATAGCATTATAGGCAGCATCAACAGGGCCATTTCCTGTAGCGGCCTCAGTTTTAATCTCACCGCCGACATCAATACGCACCGTCGCCGTGGCCACGCCTTCGGTTGAGTCAGATTGCACCACTAACTGCTGTAATTGATAAAAGTTATCTTCTGCGGCTTGTGTCTCCATGAAGGCTAAGGCTTCTAAGTCATAATCGAAGACTTGGCCCTTTTTATCCGCCAATTTTAAAAACTGTTCATACAGGGCATCCAAGTTGTAATCCTGCTCGCTGTAGCCCATTTCCTCCATGCGATGCTTAATCACATGACGGCCGGAGCGCGAGGTCATATTCAGATTGTTACGATTCAGGCCGATGCTCTCTGGCGTCATAATTTCATAAGTGTTTTGCGCTTTTAACATGCCATCTTGGTGAATCCCCGACGAATGGGTAAAGGCATTAGCGCCAACAATCGCCTTATTCGACTGGATTGGCATATTGCACAACTGGCTGACTAAATTTGAGGTTCGGTGAATTTCCTTCGCATTGATCCCCGTTTCAAACCCTAGCAGGTTCTTACGGGTCGCTAAGATCATGGCGATCTCTTCTAAAGAGCAGTTACCCGCACGCTCACCAATCCCATTCATGGTACATTCGATTTGGCGCGCGCCATGCTGCACAGCAGTAATCGAATTGGCGACCGACAGACCTAAGTCATCGTGGCAGTGAACCGAAATAATGGCTTGGTCGATATTCGGTACGCGATTAAACAAAGTTTGAATAATGCTGCCAAACTCGCTTGGCACTGTGTAGCCCACAGTATCTGGGATATTGATGGTGCGAGCCCCCGCGTGAATCGCCGCTTCCACCATACGGCACAAATTATCAATCGGCGTACGCCCCGCATCTTCGCATGAAAATTCAACATCATCGGTAAAACGACGGGCATATTTCACTGCACCGACCGCCATTTCCAACACTTGCTCGAATGAACGTTTTAATTTGCTCTCAACATGGATGGTCGAGGTGGAGATAAACGTATGAATGCGGAACTGATCAGCCACCGATAATGCTTGAGCGGCAGCATCAATATCTTTTTCCAAGGCGCGGGATAATGCGCACACTCGGCTATTTTTAATGGTGCGAGCAATGGTTTGCACCGACTCAAAATCACCGGGGGAAGATACGGGAAAACCGACTTCCATCACATCGACACCGAGACGTTCCAACGCCATGGCGATCTGTAACTTTTCTTTGACCGACAAGCTTGCCGCTAACGCCTGCTCGCCATCACGTAAGGTGGTATCAAATATAATGACTCTGTTAGACATCGGGTTTCTCCATGGAACGTCACCGTTCATTATTTAACTTTTGCCGTATTCAGATACAAAAAACCCCGCAACATTGGTGCGGGGTTTTTGAGTGTTTTGCCTATCTATCGAGCGAGCAACACTAAGACCTCCGCGTTTGTGGCGCGAGAGAGAGAAGGAGGAGGTCGAGTTTGCTGCTAATTCTATTCATTTAAATTAAATATTTATTCTGTTGATTGAATATTGCTTTGGTTAATATTTAACTTGCTTGACTAAATGTGTCAACCCCAATTTTTTTCATGTTACTTAATATATCTGCTGCAAAATGGCAGAAACAGATATGTTTGTCTCAAGGTTGTATTGTTAATCCCTTGCAATACAAGATAAATAAATTAAATGCTGCACCTCAAACTTTTAACAAAAAAATCATTTTTTATGCAAAAATAACCTGATACACGTTATAATCCTCGCCCGAAGTTACGGATACTAGAATAAATGCACGGTATGGAGCAAAAAATGGATTTTCGCGTCTTAGCGCTGAGCCTATTATTGTGGCTTGTGCCATTATGGGCTTGCGCTAATGAGCAGTTAGATAAATTGACATCGGAAGTTTATCAGTATCCAACCAAGGCTTTGGCACAAATTACCGCATTAGAAAAGCAGCAACAAACTGATAATACCAGCAATATTGATAAGCTTCGCCTCAGTATATTGAAGTGTCAAAACCTGTTACAACTCGGTGAAAATGAAGCGGCGATTAATCTTGCGCAAATGGGTGAAGCCCATGCTAAACAGCTTAAGTTAGATCAAGCGCGCCCCTATTTTTTGAATTGTCAGGCCGATGCCTATCTAAATTACGACAATATTAAAGATGCATTACCCATACTGGACTCCGCAATTACTCTTGCTAGACGCTACCAGCAGCCACAAGCCCTTATCGATGCACTCCGCTTAAGAGGGCAACTGGATACCAATACGGAGAATTTTTCCTCCGCAATTGAAGATTTACGCATCGCTATTGATATCTATCCCGATATCCATACTCAAACGCAAAATTGGGTCTGGCCGCCAGAGGGTTATGTCTATGCTGCGATGGGGAGTTTACTCTATGCCACCGAAGATTTACCCCAAGCCATGTATTACACTAGATTGGCATTAAAAAGTGCTGATGCCCAAGGAAAAGTCCGGCATGTACTGCTGAGCAATGCCGCGCGGATTGCACTAGATAATGGTGAGCGTGAATATAGTGATCAACTAGAAAAACAAGCCAAAACTTTACTACCAGAAATAGGCTCCCCACTTGAACTCGCCTACAGCTATGCCATTCTGGCTTCAATTTCTCTTGATAAAGGCAAAATTGATACGGCCGAAGAGTATATCTCCATTGCAATGAACACTTTTAAGCAGCAAAAGCAACAGGTTGCCATGATGCGTTCGACTCGTTTACTCGCTCAAGTACGATTTGCACAACATAGGGATGAAGCAGCGCTAACACTCATGCACTCTGCCATTGAACAAGGCGAAACGCTTAAGCAATACACTGATCTTAAATGGTTTTATGGTATATTGAGTGATTATTACCACACTCAAGATAACTACAAACTCGCCTACGAATTTTTACAAAAGCGCTTCGATGCCGCAGAACTGGCTAACGAATCAATAAACAACATGCGAATTTTGCAGTTTAAAGCCAGATTAAATCAGCAGGGATTACAGCAACTCAGCGCAGATGATCCACAGAGCAATCCCACCTTACTGGATGAGCTGAATGTAGATTGGGCCTTTAGCACCTTGTTTTTAGTGAGCATGACACTCTTAGGTGGCGCCATTTGGTACTTTATTGATAAGCAAAATAAACACGCCCCATCACCTGACACCAAATCCAAGCGCCTTGCACCTATTCAGCAGCTTGAGCTCACCCTGCATAGTGCCAAACAGGGCGCTTATCCACTGACATTATTACTTTTTAATGCTAGCCAAATTCGCCAAGTCGATCTGCCAACCTTGATCGATAAATTACAAGATAAACTCCGTGAGCAAGACATACTATTACGGTATTCGATGGATGAAATTGTGATAGTGCTACCTTACACCTCCGCCCGCGGCGCACAACGAGTCGTCAACCAATTAACGCCCACAATTCAAACATCACAAGGATCAAGCAAGGTCAATATCGGGATTGCAGTGATGCAACAGTTTGATACGTTGGATTCTTTAGTGAAACGTGCCAACATCAATCAACTCAGCAAACTCAAGGTGACCGATACACAAAACGACTACTCCCCCGCTAAATAAGCGGCTATTTCGTCGAGGAACTCACCGCCAAATCGACTGAGTTTACGTTCCCCCACGCCATTAACTGCCAGCATTTCCCCAGGGCTTGTCGGCATCATAGCCGCCATTTCCGCTAAAGTAGCATCGTTAAACACCAGATAAGGCGGCACATCCTGCTCTTCGGCAATGGTGCGGCGCAGTGTTTTAAGGCGGGCAAATAACTTGCGATCATAGTTAAGCGGCACTCTCGACTGTGTCGTTTTACGCTTTATGCTGGTGAGTTGGATACGCGGCTCTGCCAACATCAGCGCCACCTCGCCCTTAAGGATCGGTCTTGCCGAAGGATTTAAAGTAATGGACGAGCCTCGAGTAATATCTTGACTCGCTAAGCCCAAATGGATCAGTTGGCGAATAACACTCAGCCAATATTCATGGCTCTTATCTTTACCAATCCCCCAAGTGCTGAGCTTATCGTGGCCACGATCAACAATCGCGGCGCCCTTGGAGCCACGCAATACTTCAATCAAATGATTAATACCAAAGCGTTGTCCGAGTCGATAAATACAAGAAAGCACCTTCTGCGCATCCTCGGTGCCGTTATAACGCTTAGGCGGGTCAAGACAAATATCGCAGTTCCCGCAGGGCTCTAACGCGCTCTCATCGAAGTAATGCAACAGCACTTGGCGCCGACAGGTTTGTGCCTCGGCAAAGGCGGCCATGGTATTGAGTTTATGGAAATCCACCTGCTGCTGCGGTCCTGGCTCAGACTGCTCGATAAGATGGCGCACTCGCCCAATATCGGCAGGATCGAACAGCATAAAGGCTTCGGCCTCGAGTCCATCACGGCCCGCTCGGCCAGTTTCTTGATAATAGGCTTCGATACTCTTAGGGATATCGTAATGCACCACAAAGCGCACGTTCGATTTATTAATCCCCATACCAAAGGCAACGGTCGCAACAACAATATCTATTTGATCTTTAAGGAAGCTATCCTGCACTTCGCCGCGCTCTTCTGCCGTCATGCCCGCATGGTAAGCCTTAGCATGAAACCCTTGCAGGGTGAGCCTTTCTGCCACCTCATCCACACGGCGACGACTGCTGCAGTAGACAATGCCGCTACTGCCATTTTGTTGCAGTAAAAACTGTCGTAATTGATTCGCGGCATTGAGCTTTTCGGCAACCGTATAGCGAATATTGGGCCGATCGAAACTCGATAGTAATCTAAAGGGATTAATCCCTAGGCGCTCACAAATATTTTGTCGCGTCGCCTGATCCGCGGTGGCGGTGAGCGCCATCATTGGCACATGGGGAAAGAGCTGCTTTAACTGCCCAAGGGCGGCATATTCGGGTCGAAAATCATGTCCCCACTGGCTGATGCAGTGCGCCTCGTCAATAGCAAACATCGACAGCGGCAGTGACTGCATGCGCTCGATAAAATCAGCCGTCAGCAACCGCTCAGGGGACACATACAGCAGTTTTAGCTCGCCTCGATGCAACTGCCTAAGCACCTCTACACTCTGCTCCCGCGGCTGCGATGAGTTTAAATAGGCGGCATTGACCCCCGTCTGCAACAGGCTGTCGACCTGATCTTTCATCAATGAAATCAGCGGTGATACCACGATAGTGATGCCAGGCATCAGCAGTGCTGGCAACTGGTAACACAGACTCTTACCGCCGCCGGTGGGCATGATCACCAGGCAGTCCTCACCACTGCATACACGTTCGATAACCTCGCGCTGACCGTCCCTAAAGTCACGGTAACCAAACACCTGCGCCAGGCGTTGAGACAGCGGATCATCATGTATGTCGAGTAACTGAGTTTCCATGGATCTTCTAGCTAAAAAGTAAGGGCGCCTATTCTAAAGGACAGAATCGCTCCTGTCTTGCGCCATCTTGCCCAAACTGGCCCACGCCAACAATCAGATAATAGGTTTAGCCTACATCCACAGCTCATCACAACACCTAAGACGATTTGCCTGCACAGCGGCTTAAGTTGCATTAGACATAGGCTTAGCGGTAGATTAATTGCTCTAAGTCGAATGCCATTGCGCCCGCTTCGACCCTATTCTAAGAAGCCCTACAGCCTACAAGGACGAACTGCATGACAAACCCAATTCAAGCCGAAGTACTCAAACGTGTTGCCGAAGTGTTTGACCAGCACGTACCGTTTCATAATTTATTGGGTCTGGATATCAAGCGATACGACATAGATGGCGTTGAAGTGGTGATCAATATGAAGCCAGAGCTCATTGGCAATATTCATCAACAAATTCTCCACGGTGGTGTCACCGCCACAGTGCTTGATGTCGTAGGAGGGCTCACCGCCTTTGCAGGACTGGTCGCTAGCCGTGATGATTGGACGGTTGAAGAGTTACAGCAACGGCTGCAAACCTTAGGCACTATTGATATGCGTGTCGATTATCTGCGCCCCGGGCGTGGACAGATTTTCACAGGCACCGGCAGTGTGATCCGAGCCGGCAATCGCGTCTCGGTCTGCCGAATGGAGTTACACAATGAGCAAGGAACCCATATCGCCTTCGGCACTGGCACTTATATGGTGGGCTAGTCCGTTGTCACCCATCGTTTTTTCAAGATTGATTTACCGCATTCAACATCAATAAACAAAAGGGAAACACCTTGATTCTTCAGCTGTTTCCCCTCTTCTTTTTGTTGAGCACTCGCCATTAGAGACATCCTGTAACGAAAAAGGCGGCTGTACACACCTTGAGTCAATTCCCATAGCCTCCTACAATCGCCGTCCTGTTATCCTTCGAAGATGTCTCATGCCTGATACCGAATACCGCAAAGGGATCCTACTTGCCGTCAGTGCTTACTGTATGTGGGGATTTGCGCCCTTATATTTCAAACTACTCCACCATGTTTCGGCGACCGAAATTTTACTGCATCGGGTGATCTGGTCATTTGTATTTATGGTGATCATCATGCTGTTTATTGGCGGTTTTGAAAAACTGCGCCAGCTGTTTAAACAGCCAAAACAACTGCTTGTACTGACAATCACCTCTCTGTTAATTGCAGGTAACTGGTTGATTTTTATCTGGGCAGTGAATAATGATCATATGCTCGATGCTAGCCTAGGCTATTTTATTAACCCATTACTCAATGTACTGCTCGGCATGCTGTTTTTAGGGGAAAGATTACGCAAGTTGCAATGGTTTGCCGTCGCGCTGGCGAGTACTGGCGTGCTGATCCAATTAGTCTCATTCGGCTCGATCCCTATTGTCTCCCTCGCCTTAGCGGGCACCTTCGGGGTATATGCGCTGCTGCGTAAAAAGGTCAACGTGGATGCTAAATCGGGTCTGCTAGTCGAAACCGCCATCCTACTACCGGTCGCATTGGTTTATCTGGTCGCAACCTTAGATAGCGCCACGGCGAATATGCTCACCAACGATTGGCACCTTAATTTATTGTTGATAGCAGCCGGGATTGTTACCACGATTCCACTATTGTGTTTTGCCGGTGCAGCGGTACGTATTCCATTGTCTATGCTCGGCTTTTTCCAATATATCGGCCCGAGTATTATGTTTATCCTCGCGGTAACCTTATTCAATGAACCCTTCGATGCCGAGAAGAGCATCACCTTTGGTTTTATCTGGAGCGCCCTGCTGGTGTTCACCTTCGATATGGTCTATAAACGCAAAACGGCGCGATAATATCGCGCTGTAGCCAATGGTTACAAAAGTAGTGGTAAGTATACTGAATCTGCTACTTTTGTAGTTGGGCTAAAAATTTCTCGCCCTCGGGCACAGACAAGAGCAGATTGTAGCCTCGTGTCGTTGGCACTAACACTAGCTCGGATTTATCCGTCACTGCCACAAATGCCTTGCCCTTCCCCTTCAAATTAAACCAGCCAAGTTGATACCCAGGCATACCGATACCATTGGTTTTAAAGCTGGGCGCTAAATCCGCCTCCTGCTTCAAGTCGATAAGACGCGCCTGCTCGACTAACAGTTCGGAACGCGCTAATTGCACTTTATAGAAGGGAATATCGAGTTTTAGTTCGGTGTCGGTTAACGCGATTTCAGCATTATGGGATTGATAAAACACCCAAGAAAATCCGCCAATCATTACTAACAAGATGCCTAAGCTCGCCGATTTAGCCACTTTCGGCATAGGTTTAACCCACAACATCCACAGTACGCCTGCTAAACCTAACAACAAGATAATAAAGCTTAAAATTGAAGTTTGAGTCAGAGGCGCGAGGGAGAAAAACTGAGTCACCATGGTGGGCAGTCCTTAAGGAAGAAAAGCTTAATCTGCCAACAAAGACATATTATGTCAACAAAAATGCCAGCGTTAGGCTGGCATCTTATCAAGCGTAAAAAGCTTACAGATCAAGGGCGAGAATTTTAGAGCGGCGCTGATAGTTATACAACTGCTTTTTCTTCTGCGGCAATGCATCCACATCTTCAATCACAAAGCCATGTTCTAAGAACCAGTGAATGCTGCGGGTAGTCAAGGCAAACAAACGGGAATAACCCCGATGACGCGCCTGACCTATGATGTTTTTCAGCAGCAGACTGCCCCTATCCGCATCGCGATAATCTGGATGCACCACTAAACAGGCAAACTCACCGGCGTTATCCTCCTCGAACGGATACAGGGCCGCGCAGCCAATCACTAAGCCGTCTCGCTCAATCAACATAAACTGCTCGATCTCAATCTCAAGCTGCTCACGGCTTCGGCGCACCAAAATCCCTTGCTCTTCCAGAGGACGGATTAAATTCAATATGCCGCCAATATCGCTAATCGATGCGCGGCGCAGGCGCTCAGCGCTTTCTGTCACGATTTGCGTGCCTATGCCTTCGCGGGAGAACAACTCCTGCAGCAAGGCACCATCATCAAGATAGCTAACCAAATGACAACGGGGTACCCCATTACGGCACGCATCAATACTCGCCTTGAGGAAAGCCATCGTGCCCACACAGGCAGAACCTTGCTCAGCAAGCTTAGTCAGAATATTTTGCGCATCATTTGGCATTAATTCGGCAATCACATCGCCATTGCGATCGAGGATGCCATTTTGCGAACTAAAGCCAATCATCTTGTCGGCCTTAAGCTTGATAGCAACCTGAGTGGCAATCTCTTCGGCCGTGAGGTTAAAGCTTTCGCCAGTGACGGATGCAGCAATCGGCCCCATCAACACGATACAGTGGTTATCGAGCTGACGCTTAAGCCCTTGAGTATCGATACGGCGCACTTTGCCGCTTAGACAAAAATCCACACCATTATCGACGCCCAGTGGCTGAGCAATCACAAAGTTACCGCTGACTAAGTTAATTTGCGCACCTTGCATCGGCGTATTGCTTAAACTCATCGATAAACGCGCGGTAATATCAAACTGTAATGCACCCGCGACTTGCTTAATGACTTTGAGTGAGTCTTCATCCGTGATACGTACACCTTCGTGGTAGGCGGGTTCAATCCCATTGGCGGCTAACGCTGCATCGATTTGCGGCCTCGCGCCATACACCAACACCACTTTAATACCCAAACTGTGTAACAACGCCACGTCATTCAAAATGCCGCGAAATTGATTTTGTGCTAAAGCCTCGCCACCCAACATCACCACAAAGGTTTTCCCTCTATGGGCATTAACGTAAGGGGCAGAATGACGAAATCCATCAACCAGTTCAGTGGTACGCACGCGTTGTTTACACCTCATATTTAAGCTGGTACCCCCAAAATGGCTTACCAGGAGTGAATAACGAAAACCCGCGTATAGTATTGCATTTTAATTCACCAATAAAGAATTTATTCTCATTAAAATGCAGTTTTAATACAAAAAAGTGCTTATATTTTCAAAAAATTGCACTTTTGATAAATGATTACATTTTTTTAACCAAATATGATTTAGTCGCAATCGCCAAATATGGGACAGATTTATCTCATCTTGATGACGAAAAGCCAAAAAAAAGCCCCTTAGATAAGGGGCTTTTCTCGAAACACTAAACAAGGATTACTTGATTTTTGCTTCTTTGTAGATAACGTGCTGACGAATAACTGGATCAAATTTTTTGATTTCCATTTTTTCTGGCATGTTACGCTTGTTTTTTTCAGTTGTGTAGAAGTGACCAGTTTTAGCTGTAGAAACTAATTTGATCTTCTCACGATTACCTTTAGCTTTAGCCATGATCTATTACACCTTCTCGCCACGGGCACGAAGTTCAGCAACAACAACTTCAATACCTTTCTTATCGATCAGACGGATACCTTTAGTAGATACACGTAACTGTACGAAACGTTTTTCTTCTTCTAACCAAAAACGGTGGTTTTGTAGGTTAGGTAAAAAACGACGACGGGTCGCGTTTTTTGCGTGCGAACGGTTGTTACCAACCATCGGCTTCTTGCCAGTAACTTGGCATACTCTTGACATGTCAATCTTCTCCAAAAACAATTTTAACGCTCGAGCATTAATGTGCCTCGTATGGCCGTCGCCCGAGGCACAAAGAGGGCGCATTTTATACACGATCACAGAGTGAAGATCAAGTGTTAGATTAATTAATCCAGCCTCGTTCCGCGAAGGAAACTATCTCTCGATCACCAACAACCATATGATCCAACAGGGATACATCTATGGTTGCCAACGCATTTTTTAATCGCTCAGTTATTCGTCTGTCAGCCTGACTGGGCTCGGCAATACCAGACGGATGATTGTGACACACTATGACGGCAGCAGCCTTTTTCTCCAGCACTAAGCTCACCACTTCACGTGGGTACACTGAGGCTGAATCTATTGTTCCGCGGAATAATTCGACGAACTGAATCACTCTATGCTGGCTATCCAGCAGCAAAATTGCGAACACTTCATAGGAGCGGTCAGCTAATTGTCTCATTAAATAATCCCGAGTTAAATCGGGATTTGTCAAAACCTGACCTCTCTGCAGGTTTTCTTGTGCCACACGCCTCGCTAATTCAGCCGCGGCTTGAAGCTGGGCGTATTTTACAGGTCCCACGCCAGGAAGTCGACACACCTGATGCTTTGGTGCGCAAAGTAAGCTTCTTAAACCACCAAATTCTTGAATAAGTGAGCGGGCAAGGTCTACGGCATTCAGCCCAGACAGGCCATTACGCAACAACACCGCCAGTAATTCGGCATCCGAGAGATGACTAGCGCCTTTTAGCAATAACTTATCCCGCGGCCCTTCTCCCTCTAGCCAATCCTTAATCGCCATGTGACCTCCTGTCGTCGCATATTTTTACTTTAGCAAGTATGGACGAGATTTTTTGAACTGGGACAGTCACGCCAATTCATCGCTTTGTGGTATGGTTGGCGACATTATTTCAATCTCGGATGATGTCTGTGAGCCTGATAACAAAAAACGTCCTACTGGGTATTGGTGGCGGCATTGCGGCCTACAAAAGTGCGGATTTAGTGCGCCGCTTAAAAGAACGCGGCTTTGATGTACGTGTGGTAATGAGCCAAAGTGCGATGGAATTTATTACCCCACTCACACTGCAAGCCTTATCAGGGCATCCTGTATCATCGAGCTTACTCGATCCCGCCGCCGAAGCGGCGATGGGGCATATTGAACTGGCGCGATGGGCCGATTTAGTGATTATCGCCCCTTCTACAGCAAATCTTATCGCCCGAATCAATGCAGGCATGGCTGATGAATTAATCACAACCACTTGTCTTGCCACTGAAGCGCCAATTGCGCTCTGCCCTGCGATGAATCAGCAGATGTATCGTAATCTCGCCACTCAAGCCAATTTAGCCAGTTTACAAAGCCGTGGTTACACCCTGTGGGGACCGGCAAGTGGCAGTCAAGCTTGCGGTGAAGTGGGCCCTGGCCGCATGCTCGAACCGCTCGAAATTGCCGAACTTGCGAGTCGCTTTTTTGCAACAAAAGATGTCTATGCTGAACAGGAGTCACAACCGCTAGCAGGCCAATCGGTACTGATCACCGCAGGCCCAACCCGCGAAGCCATCGATCCTGTACGCTATATCTCTAATCACAGCTCAGGCAAGATGGGCTTTGCCTTAGCGAAGGCCGCGGCCGATATGGGCGCCGATGTGACCTTGGTCGCAGGACCCGTAAATTTAGCCACCCCAGAAGGGGTGACACGAATCAATGTTGAATCGGCACAGAATATGCTCGATGCTGTGATGGAGAATGTTGATAATAAAGATATTTTTATCGGCTGTGCGGCGGTTGCTGACTATCGCGTCAGCGATATTGCCACCAGTAAAATCAAAAAGTCAGCGGAAGAAATGCAACTTGCGCTGGTGAGGAATCCTGATATCTTAGCGACGGTCGCAAGCTTGGCAAACCGTCCTTTTATGGTGGGATTTGCCGCAGAAACCCATGATGTAGAAGCCTACGCCCGCGATAAACTCAAACGTAAAAATTTGAATATGATCGCGGCAAACGATGTATCCGTTGCTGGTCTAGGCTTTAACGCCGATGCCAATGCCCTGCGCGTATTCTGGCCACAGGGTAGTCAAGATTTGCCTGCTACCGATAAACTCACGTTGGCTCGGCAATTACTTTCGTTGATAGTGAAAGAAAAACAACACAAATGAAAACACCGATTGAATTAAAGATCCTCGATTCCCGTATTGGCTCTGAATTCCCGCTGCCTGCCTATGCCACACCAGGCAGCGCAGGCATGGATCTTCGCGCCATGATAGATACCACCATGACGATAGCCCCGGGAGAAACTCAGTTAATCCCAACGGGTATCGCCATCCATGTAGCAGATCCAGGCCTTGCAGCAGTGATTTTACCGCGTTCAGGCCTTGGGCATAAGCACGGTATCGTCCTTGGAAATCTGGTTGGGCTTATCGATTCGGATTATCAGGGGCCCTTAATGGTCTCTTGTTGGAACCGCAGCGATACCCCATTTACCTTAGAAATCGGTGATCGTCTCGCACAACTGGTGTTTGTCCCTGTGGTACAAGCACAATTCAAACTCGTTGATGAGTTCGATAGCTCAGACCGTGGTGAAGGTGGATTTGGCCATTCTGGCACTAAATAACCTGAATCGTTATTGAGCGAAGGATACTGCAATGGCTGTAAGCCCAAAAATTAATCGTCGTGAACACATACTGCAATGCCTAGCACAAATGCTAGAAACCAGCCCAGGACAACGTATTACCACCGCTAAACTCGCCTCAGAAGTCGGCGTATCGGAAGCGGCACTCTATCGCCACTTCCCGAGTAAGGCACGGATGTTCGAAGGGTTAATTGAGTTTATTGAAGAGTCATTACTCTCTCGTATCAACATCATCATGGATGATGAAAAAGACACCATGAAACGCTGTCAACTGGTGCTGCAACTACTGCTGATTTTTGCCGAGCGTAATCCAGGGATCTCGCGCGTCCTCAATGGTGATGCGCTTTTAGGTGAAAATGAGCGTCTGCGTAGCCGCATTAGTACGCTATTTGCAAAAATAGAAACTCAACTTAAGCAAATTTTGCGGGAAAAGACCCTGCGAGAAGGCAAAGGCTTTAATTTAGATGAGGCTATTTTAGCTAATTTGCTGTTAGCCTTCGCAGAGGGGCGAATTGCTCAATTTGTCCGCAGTGAGTTTAAACTAAAACCCACACAACACTTCGATGAACAGTGGCGCTTTATTCAGCATCAGCTGTTGCAAAGCTAATGATTTATCAACATAAAGGACGGTAATCACCGTCCTTTCTTTTATCCCCTACTCCTTGTATCGGTATTTCTTTTGTTTTAATCTCGAGTAAACATTTACAAAACAAAAACCACAATAATATTACAAGGATGTCAGATGAAATCTTTGCCATTTGCTGCATTGGCCGTAATTTGCTTGCCTATTATGCCTTTCAGCACATTAGCGGCCGAAACCTCGGCCACAAATGCCCTGTCACAATCCCAATTATTCAGTCGCGGTAACGAGTACTCTAACGTCAAAATCTCGCCTACCGGCAAATACTTAAGTGCAATCACCAGTGTCGAAGGCAAGAATGTCCTCTTAGTACTCGATGCACAAACCAAAAAATTGCTTAACGCAATTCGCTTCCCGAGCAACGCGCAGGTAGGCACCTATGAATGGGCCAATAGCGAGCGCATAGTACTGGCAAAAGAATACCTTAAGGGCTGGAGCGATGTGCCCCAATACTACGGCGAATTAATGGCGGTTAATGCCGATGGTTCTCGCCCAAAATATTTATTTGGTTATAAAAGTAGCGAGCAACAAACAGGATCGAATCTCAAGAAAAATACTCCTATAAGTGCTACCGCCTTTATTCTCGATCCCCTGCCTGATGACGAGCGTTATATGTTAGTCAATGCGATCCCATGGGGTGGTGCCCCCAACTTTACTGAAACACTTCAGGATGTTTACCGCGTTGACTTATTTAGCGGGGTTCGTAAACGTATAACAGGCTCCCCCATTGGCCGAGCACGCTTTATGACAGACCATGAGGGTGAAGTCCGCTTTGTGGCAGGGGAAGATGGCAAAAACATCACTAAAGTCTTTTACCGCAAAGATGGCGAATGGATAAACACCGACAAACTTAACCTTGGCTTAAGTGATTTTACGCCTATCTCTTTCGCTGATAATAAAAATACCATCTATGCTGCGGGTCGCGTGGGCACTGAAACCTTAGGCGTCTATCGCATCAACCTCGAAACAGGCGAGAAGGCCGAGATCATTCAAGATGAGGTTGTAGATCCGAGCAACTTCTGGATCAATGGCACAAACAAACAGCTCTATGCCGTTGAATTTGAAAATGGCTATCCCAGTTATGCATTTGTCGATAACAACGATAGCCACGCCAAACTACTCAAGGATTTAATTGCAGCTCTACCCGGGCATCAAGTACGGATTGTCAGCGAAACCCGTAATGGCGAGCAACTGGTGGTGATTGCATTTAACGACCGCAATCCCGGTGATTACTATTTGTTTGATACTAAAAAGCTCAAGCTAGAGTATCTAGCCACCGCTCGCAAATGGCTCGACCCAGAGCAAATGGCGGAGGTTAAACCCATTAGCTTCACCAACCGCGATGGCCAGAAAATCCATGGCTACTTAACCTTACCCTTCGGCAAAGAAGCCAAAAATCTCCCTTTGGTCGTCAATCCCCATGGTGGCCCCCATGGTATTCGTGACTGGTGGGGCTTTGACCCTCAAAATCAATTACTCGCCCAAAATGGTATCGCGGTATTACAGGTTAACTTCCGTGGCTCAGGTGGTTATGGCAAGCGTTTCGAGCGAGCTGGCTATCAAAAATGGGGCTCGGATATTCAGCACGATATTATCGATGCGACTCAATATGTGATTGACCAAGGCTTTGCCGATAAAGAACGAGTTTGTATCGCAGGCGGTAGCTTTGGCGGCTATAGCGCCCTACAAAGCGCAGTATTAGCCCCCGATATGTTTAAATGCGCGGTTGGGTTTGCTGGTGTGTATGATCTGGAGTTGATGTTTGATGAAGGTGACGTCGCCAGAACACGTTCAGGCACAAGCTATCTTAAGGACGTACTCGGCCAAGACAAAGCCACCCTAAAAGCCATGTCTCCCTCAGAGAACGTTGCTAAATTAAAAGCGAACCTCTTACTGGTTCACGGTGGTGACGATGAGCGAGCGCCGATTGAACAATTAGAATCACTAGAAAAAGCCCTCAAAGCCCATAATTATCCTTACCAAAAACTGGTGATGGATAACGAAGGCCATGGTTTTTATAACGATGAGCATAGAGCCAAATATTACGATCAGATGCTGAGCTTCTTAAAAACCAACTTAAAACTTTAGTACTCACTAAAATAACTAGGGCGTGTTGACGTTTCGAGATTAAATTTTGTTCGTTCTGGCAAGCACGTGCTCGTGAAACGAGGAATGATGTGTAGTTATTCTACTCAAATGACGAGCGGCTCTTATGACAGAAAGTAAGAGCAAGGGCTTGCCAGACGACCCCTTCGGGCAGCATTTGGCTGGCTTTTCTGCCGCGTTATCGTCCGTTTATGTAGAATAACTACACAGCACGGACTTTGCCTTGCATAAAAGCCAGCCACATTGCTGCAAAAATAATCCTGAAACGTCAACACGCCCTATTATCTTCATCAAGATAATAATGTTTTAACGCCCCGAGGAGCCGATAATCGATAAGGACTATCGGCTTTTTCATCTTCAGCGTGAGCGTTTTTTGGTATGAATTATCCGCAATTCGCGCTATTCTCCCCCACCTTGTTCTTACCCAGATAAGAACCAGTCGATTTGTACCTGAGTTCACCCATTGTACAAACTCAGTTTAGGGTGCTAGGTTTTCAGTGATAGCCGCTACTGAAGTAGTGGAGGATAAAAATGTCATTAAGTGAAGCAGCAGTAAAAGTACAAGCCGCCCTGCAAGAGCGCGGACTTGAAACCCCCATGCTCCCCAGTGTGTTTACTCCTGAAGAGCGTAAGGACAAGATTGAACACCATATGAAGGAAATTCTGACGCTTATGTCACTGGATCTTTCTGATGACAGTCTTGCCGATACCCCACGCCGCATCGCCAAAATGTATGTCGACGAAATCTTCTCCGGTCTAGATTATGCTAACTTCCCGAAGATCACTGTGATTGATAACAAAATGGGCTTTGATGAAATGGTGCGCGTACAGGATATTAGCCTGACCAGTACCTGTGAACATCACCTTGTCACTATTGATGGCACAGCAACCATTGCGTATCTTCCACGTAAAAAAATTATTGGTTTATCAAAGATTAACCGCATTGTACGTTTCTTTGCCCAACGTCCTCAGGTACAAGAGCGTTTGACTCAGCAAGTGTTAGTCGCGCTGCAGACCTTGCTCGAAACTAAAGATGTTGCGGTTAAAATGGATGCGGTGCATTACTGCGTAAAATCCCGCGGCGTAATGGACTCCACTAGCTCCACCACCACTACGGCCTTAGGTGGCATTTTTAAATCCAACCCCGCGACCCGCGCCGAGTTTTTACACCAGTCGAAGTAAGACCTTACTTTGTGTGAGATATAAAAAAACGCTGCCATTCTTATTGAATTGCAGCGTTTCTGTTTTAGCGGTTTATAACACGCTTAAGCCTTATTAGGCCTCGATGCCATACTGCTCACGGTATTGGCTTACCGCTGCTAGTTGCGCTTCCATACCTGGTTTTTCAGATAAATAGCGGATCAGATCCGCAAGCTTGATGATCGCCACAATACCACAGCCAAAATCACGCTCGACCTCTTGGATGGCTGACAATTCGCCCTTGCCCTTTTCTTGCCTATCCAGCGCAATTAATACGCCTGCCAGCTGCGCTTGATGAGCTTCGATGATTTCCATCGACTCACGGATCGCCGTTCCCGCAGTGATCACATCGTCCACCAGCATCACCCGACCTTTAAGCTCGCTACCGACTAAGCTACCGCCCTCACCGTGATCTTTTTTCTCTTTACGGTTAAAGCAGTAGGGAATATCGATATCGTGATGTTCGCACAAAGCCACCGCTGTCGTGGTCGCAATCGGAATACCTTTGTAAGCTGGGCCAAACAACAGATCGTACTCTATGCCAGAATCCACTAACGCCGCCGCATAAAAACGCCCTAAACGGGCTAAATCACGGCCAGTATTGAATAAACCCGCATTAAAGAAATAAGGACTGATACGGCCCGATTTAAGGGTAAACTCGCCGAATCGCAACACCTGACGCTCTAGGGCAAATTCAATAAACTCACGTTGATAGGCTTTCACAATCTCTCCTTACGACTTTAACGTTCTATTTTTATTGGGTTATAGCAAAATTGATTTAATAAAAAGCCCCATAACGGGGCTTTTTATCAATAACAATTAATTTAATGCGGCTTTCTGCACATCGACGATTTCGCGAATACTGTTCTTCGCTAAACCAAGTAGCTCAATCAACTCTTCGTGAGTAAACGGTTCACCTTCGGCAGTACCTTGAATTTCGATAATCTTACCGGTTTCTGTCATTACCACGTTCATATCGGTTTCGGCTGCGCTGTCTTCAACATACTCTAGGTCGCTTATCGCTTCACCGTTGTAGATACCCACGCTGACCGCAGCGATTAAGAACTTAAGCGGGTTAGATTTAATAATGCCTTTACCACGAGCCCAGTTAAGCGCATCCACTAAGGCGACACAAGCACCAGTGATTGACGCGGTGCGAGTACCGCCATCAGCTTGGATCACATCACAATCGATGACAATGGTGTTTTCACCCAGCGCTTTCATATCCACACAGGCACGCAACGCACGGCCGATAAGACGTTGAATTTCTTGCGTGCGGCCAGATTGTTTACCACGAGCGGCTTCACGATCCATACGGCTATGGGTTGAGCGTGGCAACATGCCGTATTCCGCCGTTACCCAGCCTTGGCCCTGACCTTTAAGGAAACGCGGTACACCCTCAGTAAAACTGGCGGTACAAAGCACTTTAGTTTCGCCAAATTCGACTAACACAGAACCTTCGGCATGGGCCGTAAATTGGCGAGTGATAGTAATGGGGCGTGTTTGTGCTGGCGTTCTGTTACTTGGACGCATGCGAAATTCCTGTATTCTGAGTCATTGACCGATTTTGGCTGCATATTATAGGGTTTTGTGCCTATAGATGCCATGCTTAGGGTGATTCTCTAGCAAACTCGTCACACAAACACCTAATCCTCCTCGCGAGTAGTGGTATGCCTTTAATCCTAAAGCCATTGACTCTATAATCGCCTCTCATTATGACGATTAAACCACTAGGACAACCCATGATCCAAAGCATGACAGCCTACGCTCGCATTGAGCACAAAGCACAATGGGGCACTGCCTCTTGGGAAATTCGCTCAGTCAACCAGCGTTATCTCGAAACTTACCTACGTCTGCCAGAACAATTCCGCAGCTTCGAGCCCGTTTTACGCGACCGCCTGCGTAAACGCTTAAGCCGCGGTAAAGTCGAGGTCAATTTACGCTACGAATTAGCCGATAACAGCAATAACGAACTTAAATTAAACCAAGGGTTAGCCAAACAGCTACTCGACGCCGCTAGTTGGCTCAAACAAGAAGCCGGACAAGGCGAAGTCAACCTCACCGATATTTTGCGCTGGCCAGGAGTACTTTCTAGTGCTGAGCAGGATATGGACGCGGTTGGTGCCGATTTAATGACCGCCTTCGACTTAGCTATCGACCAATTCATTGAAGCCCGAGGCCGTGAAGGCGCAGCCATCAAAGACATGCTCTTAAGCCGTTTAGACGGCGTCAGCGAGCAAATCGCCGTTGTACGCGAGCATATGCCTAAAGTCATGGAATATCAGCGCGATAAACTCACCAATCGTCTCGCCGAAATCAAAGGTGAACTCGATCCCGCCCGCATCGAGCAGGAGATGATCTTGTTAGCGCAAAAACAAGATGTGGCAGAGGAAATGGACAGGCTCGAAGCCCATGTTAACGAAGCCCGCCGCATCCTCAAAAAAGGCGGCAGCGAAGGTCGCCGTTTAGATTTTATGATGCAAGAATTTAACCGCGAATCGAACACCCTCGCCTCTAAATCCATCAGCACCGAAATCACCGCCGCCGCCGTCGAGCTCAAAGTGCTCATCGAACAAATGCGCGAGCAGATCCAAAACATCGAATAGTTTTTTTACCCGTCCAAGAATGTCTTAGAAGCCCTGTTATTTGCTTGTAAATACAGGGCTTTTTTATTTTTCCCGTCCAAATCGGTTTGCAGATGTCCGTTACCAACTACCTGTTTAGTGGTGGGCAGAATGGTGGGCAGCCCCCTCATTATGGCTCAATAAGCGTTTTGCGGTGAGCAAATTGGTGAGCAGTAAGTTGCCCAATTTTCGCATTTAACTCGCTACCACAACAGGTTAGCTGCTGATTCAATAAGCAAATCGGTGGTGGGCAGCCATTATTGCCCCCTCCATTATTTCAGCAACTATGGAGTAAACATGGGAAAACTCACAGCAAAACAGGTTATTGCATACAGCAAAGCCGACCCCAAAAAATATTCAGACGGTGAAGGCCTATACTTTTGCGTCCGCAAACAGGGCTCGCCTTATTGGATGATCCGCTACACCACAGCCAAAGGAAGACGAGAAGCGACCTTGGGGCAATTTCCTTTGATGTCGTTGGCAGACGCTCGAATTGCCGCCGCTTATTTTCGAAAAGAAGTACGCGACGGCATCGATCCTCTTCTGGAAAAACAGAAAATCGAGTTACCTGAGATTGAAACCGTGGATCAACTGTTCCATGACTGGTATCGAACAGACCTGAGTCGACGACTTAAGCATCCAAAGATTCCGTATCGGGTTTACACCAAAGACATACGCCCTGTGATTGGCATTAAGTGTATTGCTGAGGTGACTGCACGCGATGTGCGCGAAGTATTAGAGCGCATTCGAGAAAGTAACCGCCCGACCATTGCCAACGATACCTTGATGTACATGAAGCAGCTGTTTCGACATGCGATAAAGCTCGACTTAACGCTGAATAACCCAGCCGCAGCCTTTACCGTGGACGATGCCGGTGGCGTGGAGTCCAGTAAAGACAGGATGCTCAGCAAAGAGGAAATTCACTACGCCTTCAGCGTGTTTCATACCCATATCAATAGCTTTGGCCGCGATAACTACCTCGCTTGCTGCCTGTTTTTGGTGTTGGGCGTGCGTAAAAGCGAACTATGCGAAGCCATGTGGCGTGAAATGGATTTAACCACGGGCGTGTGGGACCTACCCAAGGAACGAAGTAAAACTGGCGTGCCGATCAGCATCCCCTTACCGCGCCAAGCCATTACCTGGTTTAACGAGCTGCAAATCCGTGCTTGTGGATCGCCTTATGTTTTCCCAGCCAGACGAGCAAGCCACCGTCCACATATGGGGCCAGATACGCTAAACCGCGCCATTTCTAAACTCTTTGGTCGCGAGCCAGGTCGCAAAAAACAGCCTCCCAATAAAATGGGCAAACTTGAACACTTCACCGTACACGATTTGCGCCGCACCTTTCGCAGCCTTGCCGCCTCTTTGGGCATTGCAGGCAATGTGGCCGAACGCTGTCTTAACCATAAGCTAAAAGGTGTTGAGGGTATCTACGACCGCCACGATTACTTTGAAGAACGCCGAATTGCCCATCAAACCGTGGCTGATGTGGTTGAACCGCTGGTGAACTTTGAGCACCCTTCACAGCACCACACAGGAGGGCGCTATAGCCAAACTACTGGGAGTTGCAGCTAGGCGACAAGTGAATGAATCCCCATGAGCATAGACATACTATGTGATTGGGGTGAACGAACGCAGCCAACACCGCTGCAGCTTCAAGTAGGAAGGATATAACATGCAATTTATGATGCGACTCGCCCCCATTACCTTTCCAATAGCCATGCTGGCAGGCCTTGGCTGGTGTATTGGCATTGCCTTACTCGAGCAATCTCATGGCCTAGGCTACACACTAACCCGATATTGCCTGACGACATTGGTGGTTCTCGCCCCGTGGCTGACGCTAAAACTCACGTTCTACGTGATTGTCAGCCTAGGACGTAAACTAGGACTCATCCCGCCTGCACGCCCAAAGTACAGCCTAGGTTATGAAGAATCACTCTATTGGTTCAGAGTATTGGCGTTCTTCGATGGCAAACGCAGCCGTATGCCGAAAAAGCCAATCAGGCGAAATTAGCAAGCCCCCGTTTGCTCACTTACTGTGGGCAGTTGGGACAATGGGGCAAAACTAGATACAGCAAGCTTTAGAGGGTGAATAAGAGGTAATTAAACTGCCCCAAGGAATGGGGCAATCGGGGATGCGGTAACAACTCCTAACCGCATCAAAAATTCCAAACTTGCAAAAGTCCCAAAATGGGACTAGCATCTATTTATGAGAATTATCGCATTATCAACCTTAAAAACATTTTGGGAAGACAGCCCAGAATACATTGACGCGAAAGAGCCAACGTTAGCGTGGTATAGGCATGCATTAAACGCTGATTGGGGATCACCGGCGGATGTGAAAGAGGACTTTGGAACTGCCAGCATCCTCAAAGATGGGCGTGTCGTGTTTAACATTGCCGGTAATAAATACCGATTAGTCGTTTGGATCAATTATGCCTACAAGGTGGTTTACATACGGTTTATCGGCAGCCATGCACAATACGATCAAATTGATGTGCAAACGATTTGAAGCCAAAAGGTAGTAACAAGAGGTAAATATAATGGACATCAGACCTATTAAAACAGATGCCGACTACCGCGCGGCATTAAACGACATCGAAAACCTAATGATGGCGGAGCCAGATACCGTTGAAGGTGAAAAGCTGGACATTTTGGTTACGTTAGTCGAGGCCTACGAAGCAAAGCATTTTCCAATGGATTTGCCAGACCCTGTTGAGGCAATAAAGTTTGAGATGGAGCGCAAAGGCTTAACGGTTAAAGATCTTGAACCCATGATAGGTAAAAGCAATCGTGTTTATGAAATCCTAAACCATAAGCGATCACTCACGCTAAAAATGATTTGGAAACTTCATGAAGGGTTAGGTATTCCAGCAGAGTCGCTGATCAAACCACCGCAAGTTCGCGCCTCATAGTGCTTCGAATCAAAATTAGTTTGTTATGAATGACGCTCGCTACCCAAACATTTCTGCTATTGATAACAGGCTAGCTGAGCTTGAAAACGAAAAGCAGCAGCTTCTCGCATTAAGAGAGGCTTTGCGTAGCGCTCAAAACGAGCGTTCAGTACAGACATTCACGCCAGAACAAAAAGTCGCCCTATTCAGACAACGATTTCGTGGGCGAGAGGATATCTTTGCCAATCGTTGGCAAAACCAACAGGGCCGAAGTGGCTACTCCGTAGCCTGTGATAATGAATGGGTAAACGGGGTTTGCAACAAACCCCGCATTAAATGCCAAGACTGTTCACACCGAAAGTTTAGCGAACTAAACGAGCGCATTATTTACAGGCACCTTGCCGGTCATCAAGTGGTCGGGCTGTATCCCTTAATGAAAGATAATACGTGCTATTTGTTGGCAGCCGATTTTGACAAAGGCTGTTGGCAAGAAGAAGTCAAAGCAATGTCCAAAGCGTGCCAAGCGTTTGATATTCCGCACGCGATAGAAATCTCGCGCTCAGGAAACGGGGCGCACTTATGGATATTTTTTGAAACCAATATCCCCGCTAACCAGGCTCGGGCACTGGGTTTCGCTTTGCTTGATAAAGCCATGGAAATATTTCCAAATCTTTCGTTTGACTCCTATGACAGGCTCTTTCCTAACCAAGATGTACTTCCTGAAGGCGGGTTTGGCAATCTCATTGCGCTACCACTTCAAAAGGAGGCTCGCCTTTCAGGCCGTAGTTGCTTTGTTGACAGTGATCTGAATGCCATCGATGATCAATGGCAGTACCTTGCTGGGCTTAAAACGCTCACTCAGTCGAGTATTGATCAACTCATAACAACCATTTCACCCAATACCCTATTGCTGTCCGAACAAGGGCTAACAGACAACCGCCCTCCTTGGGAAATCACGGCCAAAGCCGCACCAATAAAATTAGAGTCTTTGCCGAAAAACGTGACCATTACCTTGGCCAACCATATCTACTTTTTGATGAGCGAGTTACCTGGGCCACTACTGGCAGGTCTAAAGCGATTAGCGAGTTTTTCTAATCCTGTGTTTTTTAAAACACAAGCGTTGCGCTTTTCAACCCATGGCATTCCAAGGTTTATTTCCTGTGCTCGTATTGAAAACGGTTATCTAGCTCTACCGCGAGGCTGTCTTGATGACGCGATTGCTTTGCTACAAGAGCAAAATATTTCGCCTCTATTTGACGATAAGCGTGAAACCGGCAAACCATTATTGAAACTTAGCCCCGAGTTCACTTTGCGAAAGAACCAGCGTGACGCAGTGGCCGCAATATCTAAACACGACTTTGGTATTTTGCATGCGCCCACCGCATTTGGAAAAACGGTTACAGCCATTGGTATGATCGTAAAACGCAAAGTAAATACCCTAATACTGGTTCATAGCCGACAACTGCTCGAACAATGGCAAGAGCGCTTACGCACGTTCTTACCCGAAGTAAACATTGGCAGCATAGGCGGGGGTAAAAGAAAGCCGAGTGGCATTATCGACATAGCCACCTACCAAAGCTTGGTTAATAAAAAAGACAATTCCATCACCCCTCTCATCCAAGACTACGGCCACATTATTGTTGATGAATGCCACCATCTATCTGCACCAAGGTTTGAAATGGTACTCAACGAGGTAAGAGCAAAATATGTATTGGGTCTAACAGCAACACCAGAGCGACAAGATGGTCATCAAAAGATCATTTTTATGGCGGCAGGGCCCATCCGCTACAAAGTGAAACAAAGCCCTGATGAGCAGTTTACTCAAACCGTGATGATTCATCAGCTCTACAATATGCCGCCAGCTGAGCTAATAAAAACAGATGAGCGCCCAAAAATAAGCGATGCCTACCGCTGGCTCGTCGATAACGAACAGCGCACGTCAATAATCGTCTCAGACGCCTACGAGTGTGTTCAAAATGGCGGACACCCGTTAGTCCTTACAGAGCGTAGAGAGCACGCAGAGTACATACACTCACGACTTACCGAGATGGGTATAAGCACTGTCGTACTTAAAGGCGCCATGAAAGCTGCGGAACGCAAGAACGCTGACAATCATTTGCAATCGGCTCAAGTTGTCGTCGCAACAGGAAAATATGTAGGCGAAGGATTTGACCTACCAAGACTGGATACGTTGTTTTTGGCCATGCCAATCGCATGGAAAGGCACATTGGCCCAATATGCCGGTCGTATTCATCGTGAATCGGAAGGAAAAACACAAGTGACCATTCACGACTATGTGGACTGCGCCCTCCCTATGCTGCAACGCATGTTTAAAAAACGCGAGAAAAGCTACAAAGCAATGGGGTACGCCCTTGAATACTTTGAGGGTAACAGTGACAAGCAACCTTCACTCAAGTTGGAAGACGCCTCTCCATCAAATCCCAAGTCAAAATAAACAGCAGCACTTCATTAAACACTTCCCCATGCCTTTATACCCATACGCCAAAACCACTATCCGTTTGGCTTTTGGATCGAAACGCCAAACAGGGAAATTAGCCCATTCACTGTTTGGCTTCTCGATTGAAATCCAACGCTGGTAGGCCTTGCTAATACTGGCTCAAAGCAAGGTTTGGCACTTTTTTCGCCCTAAACCAACCTCGACTCCAAAGTACAAACCGTTTGATTTTTTAAACCCAGAATGCAAACGATCGTTTGGCGTCTCGATTTTTTTGCACTAGCCAAATGCCGCCAAACAGCGCCGTATTGGACCATGTATATCAAACAGTTAGCCGCACACAGGCCATCAGGAGAAACTGTTTTGACTGGTTAGTTTGATGGCCATTTCTTTCATCTAATTCACCACCGAGTCTGCACCCGACCACTGAAAATAGACGGCATGAAAAACCAACAAGGTGATAAGTGACGTGTTATGGGCAAGTGACAACGACTGGAATAGAGAATGGATACAGCAGGTGGTCGCTTTACTGGTTGGGCATGACGTGCTTACCCTCTACCCAGCACTAAGCCAGTGCGATAATGCCGCCGAACGTTTAACCCGCTGGCTGACCTTTCAGTTACCGCGCGTTAAACAAGCTCACCTTGGCTGCCCGATTCACCAATGGCTGAATAGCATTGGCGCACAAGAGATCGTAGAAAAATGGCAGTACCCCGAGCAATGGCCAAGCCTGTATTGGCTACCTTTACCTGAGGTTGATGGCCACGCCCAAGGCGGGTTAGTTCTGTTACCGGCACATTTTTTACCGATATATGAGGATGGCACAACTCAAAACAACACATTACCAGCCAACACACCGGCCAACGCCTGTATTTTTTGGTGCATCACGCCTTTATCTAAAACAGGAAAGCGCGCTACCTTGCACCCCAAACAGCAAAATCGCGCCTTTTGCCTGCCCAGTTCGCCGGAGCAAATGGGCAAATCATGTACGGGGTTATTACTGAGAGGTTTGAGAAAAGAGAGCCAAAAACGAAACTGCAACGTGATCAGCAACCAGATTAACCTAGCGCTGCTGCACCACCTTTGTGGGCCGGAGAATGATGTGTGGTTGAAAGCGAATTTTGGTGCCGTAACTCATTACGGTACCAAAAATTAGAAGCCTGAAAAAAGAGCAACCCCTCGCAGGGCGCTGATCTAACGGGTAGCGGGAGGGGTGTTGTTGATGCGATTTTAATATTAACAATGCAAAATGGCCATCTATTCGTACCATCTCGTGTTGATCCACGAAATGGTTAGTAATCTTTAACTGCTTGATTATATGGACATTAGTAATTAACTATTTTTTACTGAAATTACCTGGCACCGACATAAATGTCGGTACCATCCTCTAGAACAAGAAGGACTTTTTAAGCTTCACCTGAAAGCCGTTTCCATACTTTCAAATAGTCTTCGCCGGACAGCGAGGAATTATCAGGTTTCAAACGCGCCCAATCATCCGGTTTCAAAGACTTCAGATATTCGCTGGCTTTTCGAGGCGACAGAGTATTTTCTGCACCGGCTTCAGTTCGAGCCTTAAAGTCTTCACCGGCACGTTCAGCAATACTACGCGGAACGCTGTTCATGCGCATCAACACGCCTTCTTCGGTTTTCACCCCATGGTAAAGCATCGCTGGGAGGTTATTTAATCTGCGCTTTTCTTCGTCTGTCATGGCTTCAAAATCAAGCCCTGAAGTTGGCATTTTGCTTAATGCCGACAACCCCCAAGCGCCATTATTGGCCAAATCTCTATAAACTGCTCTGCAAGCTTTAGATATTTGATCTGTAAGGCTATCACCTTCAAAGTAAGTCTTCGCTATAGATTCAATGGAGCTACCTGTTACCCAAGCCTGGGTAATATCAGCAAGTTTACGATGACTATTCCCCTGTCCTTTGCTGATCTCTCGTAAACTTTCTTGTAACTGCGGAACCCGCAGCATAATCCCCATCAAGCTTGGCAGCACAGACTTCGATTTATCGCCAAATAGACTCGAAGGCTCCCAATCTGCAAGCGTTAACTTGTTTTCAAGGTTATTCAAATCCAATAAAGTTGAACGAACCCCCTCAGGAGAGAAGCCTGTAACATCAGCAAGCGAAGCATTTTCTGGATGCTCAGCTAACTTTCTAACATACCCTTTAGTAGCTTCAAGAAGCGCGTCAGCTTTCTCTTGCGAGGCTTTATCAGCTTTAGCGCGAAGAGAACCAAACCCGTAGGTATTTCGCAGTAATTGTTCAGCTTCACCAATTACAGCGTCCAAGTTACGTTTTTCATTCCATAAATGAGCGATATAGCTTCTGAAGTCTGCCCATTGTTCTTGCTGCATAACCCAAGATAAGTTTGCTAATTCCCCCGCAGCTTGAAGATCATCCAGCATTCCTTCCAGGCGAGAAACTAACGATGCAGTTGCATCACTAACATATTTCCGGATCTCATTCGGCTGTGCACCTGCTGCAATACCGATAACGCCTACGCTATCATGGCCGATACGCCCAGCTCGTCCCGCGAGGTTCCAAAATGCCCGATGCGACATTTCATTGCCGTAAGGCAATTTTCTCGTCGCAAGAAAAACAGATGAAACAGGGAAGTTAAGCCCTTGTGCTATGGTTGTCGTTGCGCACATCACTCGAATATGGCCAGCTTCTGTAAGCCATTCGATTAATGAAAGCGCCTCAGCGGGTAAGCCTGCATGATGCACAACAACACCTTTTGACAACATATCAATTAGCTCAAAGTCCTCACTAATCTCAGCCGCAAGAAAACGTTGAACCAGTTTAATGTCTTCGTGCACCTGAACTAAAGGTTCAAGCTCTGCGGCAACTTTACGAGCAATACTCCAAGCATCTGGAATTGTCTGCGCTACAGCAATACTGGTACCACGCTTAGAGAAAACCTTAGCCATAGCAACAGCCTGTGTTGCGAGCCCCTTAGCGCTAGAGTACGTCAGTTTTTGCAGAGGGCGGTTACCATCTACATTGTGGATTCCTTTAAGGTGAATCGTTCGTTGAGTGGTCGTCAACGTTTCAAAACTTAAATTCCAATCACCACGTTTTTCACCTTTATGAATATCAAATAAGCCAACAATTCTCTCATTCGGTTGCCAAGCAGAGGTGCCCAAGCTGATGCTTCGACCACGATCAGCGGCTAGCCATTGAGCTAAATCGTTAGCATTCGGCACAAATGGCATCAAGAGTAAGAAGTTTGCCCGAGGTGATTCTTGCTTAATCGTTGCAAGCAGAAGTTCAATGCGCAAGCCACGAGACTCATCTTCAATATTGTGAGCTTCATCCATCACAACTAAGGCCAATGGGCGAGCGACTTTTTTGTTTCTCATCACCAACTGAAGTTTCTCAGGTGTTGCAACCAAAACCTGAAAAGCACGTGCTTCACCCAAAAGCGCTTCTTCAAAAGCATCAACCTCAATCGCGCCAGTTAACGGCTCAACTTGAATACCTAATGGGCCAAAATCTTCACGTAATCGTCGGGTAATTTGAGAAACCAAAGCACGAGTTGGCGCAACATAGGCCACCCAACCATCATCCTGATCAAATTGATTCAGCGCTTGCAACATGCGGAATTGTGCCAGCGCGGTTTTACCGCCGGATGTAGGCAAATCAACAATTACCGCTCTACTGGCTTGATCGAGTAAACCTTGCTCTTGCAGTGCCGCTCGTTGCGGTGGTAACAGTTCAAATAAGCTCTTGTGCTTAGTCACATGGGAAACAAAGCGTGTCACACGGGAGTTAACCGTATGCGCCACCCACCATAAAGAGCCAGCGACCATTTTTCGGCTTGCGACATGTAACCAGCGTAAAATCATTTCGAGCTGCGGGTCTTTCGAGGCTTGTGCCGCTTTTTGCGCCGCTTCAAAATGCTGATCTAATTGTGCATCGATCGCTACCGGTTCGCCTTGCAGCATGTACACCGCTAAACGCTCTGTTGCTTTGGCCCAGTGATAAAGCGCCACTAAACGCATTGCTATGCTTTGCGCCTCTGCACCTTGAGTTTGTTCTAGTAACGCTTTTTCGTAGTTCGCTTGATCGTTTCGTAAACCAAGTACAATCTCTGAAATCTGATCTAAGTCGTCCCAGCGGTTTTTACGTAGTAGTCGTAACCAACAATCAAAAATTCGGTAAAGCAGACGCTTATCCCAAGTAACACCTGCCACACTGGGTACTGCTAATGTACTGTTCTGCTCTTCAAACCATCGACGTAAATCGGTCCAGCGATCGGCGCAATACGCCAAACCCGACACATGCAACACATGAAACAAGCGCGCCTCATTGTCACTCGGTACGGGTAACACACGATAAAGCCCGAACGCTCGAAACGCGCCAGCTTGTGCAAGCTCACGAATATTTTTATTGTCCTGATTGGCAACAGGGTGCAACAAAGCGCCAATGCCTTCGATCGCGGCCAACTCATACGCTGTTGCTACTTGCTCTAACAAGTCACTGTCAAACTCAGTTGCCGCATGTTCGAGTAGATTACCCAGCGCCACATCAACCAAGCGCCGCTCCGCCATTTCCATAGCCGTATCACGCCGCTCAGCGCTAATGGACTGAACAGCCCAATGCTGATCTACCTGTAGTAAGTGCTCTTGTGAAAGCGTCATGACGCCTCCTGCATAGCCGCTTGAGCACGAGCAGACAGCGTACCAATCATGTTTAGGGGAAGGTATAAAGCGTACATTTCAATATCAGTTTGCACTGGACAATCGGCCGCCAGTGCTTTTGCTCGGCCAGCAATATCAGAAGCGCTTGGGGCAATATCGCGCACCAAAACACCATAAACAGCAACGTCCGTTGTGTTCGAGTTCAAATAGCGTTTGGCAGCGCTTTTAAACATCGGTTCCCACGGTGCTCGCACCGCATGGAGTCCTAAATAACGTAAGAGGGCATCTTTTACTTGGCGATTATCTCGTAGCCCAAACAATTGGGTACCCAAGCTGGTCATCACGCTTGGCGGCGCTTTGTTCTCTTCAGATGTTTTTACTTCACCAAACGCAAAACGGTAGGGAAGCTCAGCATCGTTTACAGGTTGAAATCCAGTCAAATCGCACCCTGCTGGGCTGGCGTTCGGGTTTTTAAGATCACGCCCTGTGGGCCACGGAAACACGCAATTGCCTTTATCTGCCACAAAGGCTTCAGCAATGGCCTCGCCTACTCGCCAATTATCTGGCACGGTTTCATCGTTCAGCGCTTGGCGTAAACCCTCTTGCTCAAATTCCGTGCTCACCACACTGCCAAGTAACTCCTGAAGCTCATCATTGCCTGCGGTATCTTGCAAAATATGCTTTACGGGGCCAGCTAACATCTCGCTCACTTGCTCGTCCTGATAAGACAAGCCATGAGCAATCACAGGCTGGGTGCCAGCATCATAAGCAAGCGTCGGTGCAGGCATAGACATTAAACCAATTCTCCCTTAAAGGCTTTATCCAAAATTGAAGGCATCAGAGCCTCTAACTCAGTTGCATTTTCTGATTGAGCTTGTTTAATTTTTTCAACATAGCTTTGCAGTTGATTAAACCAAAGCTGCTTATCGTAATCGGGGACAGGAACCTTAATTTTCTCTAATCTTTTCATCGCTAAGGTTCGGTTTCGGTCTGCACTACCAGGCGAAGCTGCCTGTACTTGTTCAATACCCTCTTGAGTCAGAAGATAAAACGCCAGAAAGTTTGCAGTTGTTACCCCTTCTACAGGCACACATGTGATATACCTGTGCGACCCAACTCGACCGTGTTCATTATCTCCTGCAGCAGCAATAGCGCCTTCCCAAGCCTTAATATTACTCAAGACCAGATCACCAGAGTGGACGGTATACAGCTTTTGCCAATCGAGTTCCGCACCGATTAACGTGGGCTTGTGGAAAATACCTTTACCGAAAGACCTAGCACCCAGTTCTGGATATTCACCATCAACTGTAATTTCAATTTGTCTTCTAACAATCGGAGCCACTTCCGACATCGGCTTATAAACAGCGCCCTCAATTAGTTTATGAAAGGCACTACTCAGCATTGCTTGCGCATCTATTAACAAGGACTCTCTTAACTCGCTGATTAAACCTGATTTCAAAGACAGGTTTTCAATCTTGCTAACAATCTCATCCTGAACTGATAAAGGCGGCAAAGGAATATTAATATCGAGAAACTTCTCAGGTTTAATCCTATTTTTTCCGCTGGTACCTCGAGATTTCTCGTCACATAAGTTCCAAAACCAACGAGTCTTGGTTATCCAAAAAAACCATTTCGGATTTATCTTTTCTTTATTAGGCAGAAAGAGGGGAAACTCACCAGAGCAATAGCAACCTGCAAGCTCAGGAGTAACTAGACTGACACTACCATTTCTTGCCCAAATTTTATTTACGATGATATCGCCCGATTCCACTTTATTTAGGAATTTATATTTCGTATCACCACCGTCGATAGTTTCACGCTCATAAGCGCCTTCGCCCCAAAGACGAACACCAATCTGCCTATAGCTTTGACCTGCTATTGGCGGTTCAGGTCTATCAATGCGTTCAGCGATACTACCTATCGGCACACAGTCCCAACCAAATTTCACAGTTTCTCTCCCAAAGAAGACTTTATCTCCTCCAGCAACTGAGTAATTCTCTGCTCGGTTGTCAGCATTTTATCTATCAACTCTCTAGGCGCTTTGTGCTCCATTGCCTCAAGACTATTTGGGTTCTTAATATCTAAGTTAACTGAAACCAACTTACCGCTATCGTCATATTGAATAACGTCTTGTGCTTTCACTGACCAAGCTTGGGCGTTTTCCACACGGCTAGCCCACCACTGTAAGCAGTCTTCGAATTCGAAGTACTCCATTGGTTTAGTCTTGGTGTATTTTTTTCTGCCTTCTGGCGTCGATATTTGGTAATACCAAATATCCTCGGTTGGGCCAGAACGATCGAAGAAGAGTAAGTTGCCTGCAATATCGGTATAAGGCGCGAATACCCCTTCCGGCAAACGAACAATGGTATGCAGATTAAAGTTTTTTAACAGCTCTTCTTTAATGCGTGCGCTGATACCATCACTGAATAACGTGCCATTTGGCACAACAACCGCGGCGCGGCCACCATTGTCTGAACCATGACCAGGGCGTTTGAGTTTACGCATGATCAATTGAAGGAACAGCATTGCGGTTTCGGCGGTTTGCATGTCTTCCGGGAAGTTACCAAGAATGCCTTTTTCTTCCTCACCACCAAACGGTGGGTTGGTTAAGATCACATCTACACGATCTTTGTCGCCCATCTCTCGTAGTGGAAAACGCAGGCTATTTTCTGGGTCAATTCTTGGGTACTCCAAACCATGCAATAACAGGTTCATTTGTACCAACAGGTAAGGCAACGATTTGGCTTCACCGCCAAAGATACTGCTTTCTTGCAATACTTCGCGGTCTTCGACTGTTTTACACTGGCGCTCTAGGTGTTCGAACGCTTCAACCAAAAAACCACCCGTGCCGCAGGCTGGGTCCAATACAGACTCACCCAACTGCGGGTCCATCACCTCTACCATAAAGCGAACCACTGGACGTGGAGTATAAAACTCGCCGGAGTCGCCAGCAGCATCACGCATTTCACGCAACATGGTTTCGTATAAGCGGCTTAAGGTGTGCATCTCTTCAGATGAGTTGAAATGAATGCCGTTTATTTTGTCGACAACATCACGTAATAAATAGCCGTTGATCATGCGGTTTTGCATGCCTTTAAACACGGTCGCAATCACATCTCTGCGATCACCACCGTTGTCACCTTGCAGGCTACGCAAGTAGGCAAACAAACCTATGCCACGGGTACCATCAGGTCGCATTGCTTCGTCGTTGTTAATAAAGGCAATTAACTCGTCGCCGGTGATACCACCTTCAATTGCTGCCCAATCTCGCCAGCGGTATGGCGCTTCGATGGCTGGCTGGAAGCTTTTTCCTTCTAGCACGGCTTCGGTTTCTCGCATTTGTTCTAAGTCGTCGAGAAACTTCAAAAACATGATCCAAGTGAGCATTGGCAGGCGGTCGAGATCGCCATTTAAGCCTTTATCTTTACGCATGATTTGCCGAGACGATTTAACAATCGCACCTAATTGCTGGGCGGTGGTCATCGGCTGATCTGCTTTCTTTGTTCGTGCCATAAATCGTGTCGTCACTTCTGTTATTGCTGGCTATAGAGCAGCGTTTGTAATTGGTCCACGGCGGTTTTCATTTGCAATGCACCACCAAAGAGATTGGCTATTTCTATCACATTGCCATATTCAGAAATGGGGGGTACCTGTAGCGAATCCGGAATACTGAATTGCTTGGGGCCGTGGTCGGTGTATTTGTCCAGTAAAGACGTTAAGATCGCGCGTGCCTCTGGGCCGTACTGATCAAAAAAGTCCGGTTTGTTTTTCTTCAAATAGTCAGCGCGCTCTTTTCTGGTTCGCAGCGGTACGTTAAATGCTATGTGACAAAGTAAATCCAATGGATCTGCATCGGTTTTACCCGACTCTGCCACCAAATCATCAAACTGGATCCCGCGCTCTTGTAATTCGAGAATGATCTCTTCTCTCTTTAACGGATTAGCCCAGCTATCTTTTAGTTCGTCCAGTGAGGAAAAGAGAGTCTTTACCTTTTCTGCGGTGTAGTCGGTATATTGGATGACGCGAAGCTGTTTACCGTCTTCGTCTAACTCATAGACCAAATGAGACGTAATTTTAACGCTGCCACCGTCTACGTAGTACTTTCTCGGTTCGTGCTCCTCTTCATCATCAGCGCCTTCACCTTCAGTATTCACTTCGTATTCGCCCGTCTCTTCAGCAACCTCTAACTCTTCAGTCTCTGGTGTTAAAGTGTCATCCACCACTTCTTCACCGTCTTCATCAATCACTACTTCATCTTCAATTTCTGGGTAACCGTCAAAGTCAGGATCAGCAAAATTTTGTGTGGCGGAGCCGGTATAATCAATGATGTTGAACCACAGCTTGCCGTAATCTTCGCGTAGACGAGTACCACGGCCAACAATTTGCTTGAACTCACTCATTGAGTTCACAACACGCGCAAGCACAACATTTTTACAGGTTGGCGCATCGACCCCCGTTGTTAATAGCTGTGAAGTGGTCAGTATCACTGGGGTGCTGGTTTCCAGCTCTTGAAAACGACTGAGGTGCCCTTTGCCAATTTTCCCTTCTTCTGATGTCACACGTGCAACGTAATCAGGATGCTTGCGTGAAAGGTCAGAATTCAAGTTATTAAGCGCCCGACGCATTTCATCGGCATGTTCTTGGTCGACACAAAACACGATCGTTTTTGCAAAACGATCGGTTCGCTTCATAAAGTCGGTGAGATGCTTAGCAAACGCATCTGTTCGAGCCTTTAACGCGATAACCCGTTCAAAGTCCTTGGTTTGGTATTCACCATCTGGAATTTCTCGTCCAAAGCGGTCTACATCGCCTTTGCTTGGTCGCCAACCTGCCGCATCAACTTCCGAAATAACTCGGTGTACGCGGTATGGCGCAAGAAACCCGTCATCAATACCTTGGCGCAAACTGTAGGTGTAGATTGGGTTGCCAAAATAGCGATAAGTATCGCGGTTATCTTCACGCAGCGGCGTCGCAGTCATACCGATTTGAAAGGCTGGCTCAAAATACTCCAGAATTTCGCGCCAGTTACTGTTGTCGCGGGCACTGCCTCGGTGACATTCATCAATGATAATTAGATCAAAGAAGTCTTGCGGAAATTCTTTATACAAGCCTGGACGACGCTCATCACTGGCAATGGATTGATAGATCGCAAAATAAATTTCACGACTTTTAACAACTTTGCCGCCTTCAATTTTGTGCCTGGCATCACCAAACGGGGTAAATGTTTTATCCTTTGGGTCATCGACTAACACATTTCTATCTGCCAAAAATAGAATGCGAGGCTTTCTGTAGTCTCCCGTGCGATTCCAGCGAGCACTCCATAGTTTCCAGCTAATTTGAAAAGCGACGACAGTCTTACCCGTACCCGTTGCCATCGTAATTAATGAGCGCTTTTTACCTTGAAGCACCGACTGAACTGCCCGGTTTATGGCTATTTGTTGGTAGTAACGCGGGGAATAACCCGAAACATGGTGGTAAGGGGACAGCAAGGTATCAAGATCTTCATCCTTTAAACCTTCATCGCCACAAAGCCGCTTGAATAACTCATCAGGGGTTGGAAAGCGCGACAACAATTGCTCTTCACCAGTGGTATAGTCAAATTCTAAGATCTCATGACCATTGGTTGAGTATGCAAACTTTAGCCCTAAAATTTCTGCGTAATCTTTTGCCTGTTGCATCCCTTGGCCTACAGGGCTGTTTTCAGGTTTAGCCTCAACAACGGCAATAGGAAAATCGCGAGTGTACTTAAGTAAATAATCCGCTCGCTTTTGCTCCCCACGCTGAATTTTACTGCCCTTAAACTGGACGCGCCCGTCGGTAAATGTGTACTGTTCAGTTATTGCGCTAGGATTGTTTTCCCATCCAGACTCTTTGAGCTTTGGCGTCACATAGACCCGGCAAGTATCTGCTTCGTTTAAGGCCATACTATTTTTCTTCCTTGCTATCATCTGATGCGCCACCAGATCTAACCCACTGATCCACCTCATCTGCTTTAAACTTCCAAGGCCGACCAATTCTATGAGCTGGCATACCCTTTTTACTGATCCATGAGTACACAGTATCTTTGCTTACGCCAAGATATTCGGCTATTTCTTCAACAGATAACCAGCGGTCTGAATTCACAAAAGGTACCTAACGTTATGAGCTTGAGGCTTTTGTAAAATAGTCACATATTCGCTCAGCAAAGTAAACTTGATTTAAGCCGAATAGTGAGGATTTAAGAGGATTAAAAAGCAATCCATTTTACCTTGTCGGTACACAACCAGTACGCTAGCGGTACTGTCTGCAATGGACTACAAACTGAACCCAGCCCTTAAGTTGACTGGCGGTGCACTGCAAGGCGATAAGCCCACGCAGGGGGCATCGCCTTTTTAGTCATCCAAGATGCTGCCTTTTACACAATACATGCGTGGGCGGGTGTTGTCGGGCAGGCTGACTTTGCGCTGTGGGCGGTTGCCATCGGGGATTAGGTAGCCTGCGGCCATCAGTGCTTTGGCGGCGCGATCTGGGCTTAGGCCTTCGGTGGCTTCACGCCAGCCAGTTGGGTAAAACAGGTAGAGAGTTTGTGGGCCAGAAGTATCAAGCCAACCCGCACGCTGGCGTACTTGGCTGCTGTAACCGGTTTGTTTAGGCGTAAAGCGGCTTTCGCCATGCTGCTCAATAAAGCTGCGCACTTGGCGGATGGCTTGTTGGTCTTCATTGGCGGCCACACCACCGCGGGCGAGTATCCATTGGTTAAGCTGGCTTAAACAGGCAGCTTCGACACTTTGGGCAGGCCAATCAAGTACTTTGGCTTGAATGGCTAACAGGCCTGCGCTGGCCAGTAAGGAAAATTTTTCGGCGACTCGGCGCACTTGGCCGTCAGCCTCGGCTGGTAAGCTGGCTAAAAAGCGTTGGCGTACGTTTTGGAAAACGGGGCGCACTTGTAAGCTGTTCTGCGTTAAATACCGTAACCAGTCCAAAGCCAAGCTGCCGTAATGTTGGCGACTTTGTTGTTTTAGGTGATCGGCCAAATCGGCGGCGTTCATGCCATGACTCTGGTTAAACACGCCCATTTGCGCGCCGGCATCGGCACTGAGATCAATCACGCGCACTTGCTGCCCCGCTTTTACGCGCTTGCCGATACTAGCAAGGTGACTTTCGAGCGTCACTTCGCCAGTAGATAAAAACACTAAACGCCAACGGGCGGGTAAGCGCATTTCACCGTATTTGCCTGCACGGGTTTTACCTTGGCCATTGGCAAGCATATAAGCAACATCGCCCGCCTCTTTGGGGTCAACTTCGCCCATTTCATCGAGCGCCAGCAAGGCATCGTTATGCGCAAGCGCTGTGCCTTCTAAACCGTTGGCCGTGGCACGCCAACTGTGACGCAGCTGATTAGGTTCGCCCCACACCGATAATGCCGGATACAACGCTGCGGTTTTACCGGTACTGCTGGCACCGTAGAGATGTAAACCAAAACCATCCACCCCACACAAATGCAACAAAGGTGCAGCCAGTGAAGCACAAACACCAACAATTAATAGCGGGTTATCCAGACAATAACGGCCAACGTGCTGCCGCCAACTGTCGCTACTACCTTGTTGAATAAAGCCTTCTATCGGGTGCATGGTTTGTAACACCATGCGCGGGTTGTTGCTGTGTTCGCTTGGGTAAAAGGTGAGGCGCGGATGCACATAAACGCGGTGATGCCAACCAATACAGTTCACGCTGATAGCCTTTTGCGTGGCCAGTTCGCCCATTTGTTGAATAAACAGGGAGAGTAACTGCCGCGCTTTGACACTGTTACTAAGCCGCATTCCTCGGCTGAGTAGAATTCGGCGGTACTCGCTGCCGTCTCCTGCCAATAGTTCTGCGGGCATAGCCCAATAGCGATGGCGATTGTCATCGTCTAACCAGTGCAATAAATAGCCGTAGTTGTCCCCTTGCGGATCACGGGTGCGGGCGGCCACTTGTAGCCAAGAGCAGATTTTAACTGGGCTATCTTGCCCAGCCGGTTGCATCACCAGCCAGTTTTGCGCGTTATAGGCAAAACCAGCCGGTAATGTTGGCATGTTGTTATTTATCTCATTGGCAGGTAACGGGGTTGATGCTGATGGTTTATCCGCGGCCATAAGCAGCACCGATACGGCGGGTTTCAATCCACTGGTCGATATCGCTTTCTAACCAGCCCACTGCACGCGCCCCAATACGAATAGATCGCGGAAATTCACCATTGGCCATCAGAGCATAAATGGTGCTGCGACCAAAGCCTGTTTTGGCCTTTACCTCGGGCAAGCGCAAAATCCGCTGCTGACGCGCTGGGTGTGTTGATGTGGTGGATGATTGTGTAGTTGGGTTCATCGTTTGCTTCCTCACTGATCTGTTAAGTTCAGTTAGGAGTTTGCCAGTGCTAAACGGACGCAGTAGGTAGATAAATGCCCAGATCGTGCAGCTTTCTGAGGGTACAAGTAGCTACTTGCCCCAGTTTGTAGAGAGTGCCCCAAGTAATTAATGCTCTATGGGCAGGGTTGGTGTGTGGCTAAGCGACGTGAATTAAGGCTTTGCCCATACTGCCCCAAAAGCCCAAGGGATAAGTGGTGTGTTACAACACATGGAGTGTGAGGCAAAGCATAAAGGTGAAACTATAACTTCTCTATATGCTAATAATTGAAAATATAGTTTCACTGACTCATTAAACGTTAAACGCCGATTCTTTCATGGCCTGCTCTGCTCGGCTGATCCCTAGGCGCTTAGCAACGGTTTGCCATTGCTTAACCGCCATTAATACTTCATCGTAAATTTGCGTGGCTTGGGTTTGCGAAAGTCGGAAGAAGTCTTTCACATCAAAGGCTAGCTGGTAGTCTAAAGCGTTGTCTGCATCGGTAATATTCAGATGCAGGCCATGCTTACCCACTATCGGGTTTAAATCATAAGCGGGTGATAACTTCCAACCCTTCTTGGTTAATAAAAACCCATGGTTACGCAGGTGATCATCCGTGTTGGACACCGCAATATTAAACACGATACGTCGCCATAACTGCGCTAAATCCGCTTCGGTTTGTGCACCAGAATTGGAAATAAATTCAGCAATCTCTAAGTAGCTGGCACCTTGAGATTGTTCACCATCATAGTATTGAAGCTGTGTCATGGCCGATGAAAAATGCAGCCGCTTTTCACCGTCGCGGTCAAACCGTTTGGTTAAAAAGGTATGATGCTGTGACGAAAATTGCCTAATCTCACTTGGAAACATGTCAACACCTGCCGCCAACGCCAATTCATAACAGACCATCTCCCACGCGCCCACATCATGGGTATCGTTTAAATTGGGAAACTTAGCAATCCACAAGTGGCCTTGTTCATCTGTGACACAAGCCTTGGGCCTTGCACCACCTAATGATGAGCCTGGAGAAATCAGCATTTTCAACCAGCGGTAATACTCGTCACTGTCGATGTTATCGTCTTTTTCAATCTGCATTGCTGCGTGCTCTAGCTCTCGCAAAGAAGCCATTGGCGGCGCAGCAAACTCAGCGTTGTCATCTAAGAACGCAGCCGAGCCTGTTCGCTTAAATCGAATACCACCCATCCGGTAAGAGTCGTGCACGCCCAGCAAGTAATCCAATTCGTTTAATCGACTTGTTGCTCGGATGCCTTTGCGCGCTTCAATGGCCGCACGCCGCTGCATTAAAATACGTCCCCATCTATCGGGAGATGAATCGAGAAATGCACGAAAGTTTTTATCGGCTTCATCGTTGTAGAGTTCACCGGAGTGGAGGGTCAGGATGGGATCAATTTGCAAGCGATAGGCTGAAGTTAAAAATGCTTTATCGTAGGCAAAACTAAACACGCCACCTCGGCTTGAATCGCTGTAAGAAAGCCGCCCTATCAGCAAAGGCGCCTCAATTGGCTGCCAGTCGGCATAGACTTCGACGATTTCACGGCTCATCTTGAACCTTCCAGCAATTTTATGTTTTGCAGCTTGATGCCCACTTCATCATGAGCGGCCATTTCTGCAAAGTTGCTTTCCATGCCAAGAACGGCCATCACCTTTAAGTAAGTGCCTATGGCAACACCCGGATCACCTGCGAAGACCTTGTTCACGGTTTTATGGTCAAAACCAGTACGTTCACACAGCAGCTTTTTGGTAAAACCACGTCTTTTCATCGCCAACAGCAAGTCTTCACCAAACTGCGTCAGGATTTTGCGCTGCTTTGGAAACAAAACATTGTGTAAGTCACGCTTAGCCATATCACCAACCAAAGGGACTATATTCCCATTATTCAACCGTTAATGGGAATATAGTCCAATCTTGAACTTCAAGCAACTCCAACAGTTTACATGTGGGACTATATTCCCATTTTACTCAATATAATTGGATTTATATCCTACTTTTAGGTTTAGTTTGCGCGTTGGCCAAGGCGATGATGTGAATCCCTGAATGCCAAAGGCAATCAAATTACACTTTTACGCGCATAAAAATGTAAAAATCCGCACTTTTCTGCGCGTAAAAGTGTGAAATGCAAGTTGAGTACTCGTCAGTGTATTTTGCTGAATGGATAAATGCAGCGGTTATAGGTCTACACAAAGTGACTTCATAGGTAACAATTTGTAGACCTTTGGTGGGATTATAACCTTTCAACCAACCCTCAAACCGCTTTTTGCTAACGTCATTTGGCCAGCCTATCGCATCATCGTTTAAAGCAAATCACTCAAGCGATTTAACAGCGCTTTCCGGCTATTATTCGCCACTACAAAGCGCTTAAAACGTTGTTCAAACGCCGCTTCATCCGCTTTGAACTGATAGGCCTCAAACAGCTGATGCAGATAGCGTGATGCCGAATCGTAACCACTGGCGCAAGTTCGATCCGCTTGCTCTTGTGATTGCTGCCAGTAGTGCTCAAGCTGATTGTAGATATCCGTCAACGCTTTTTCTTTTTCCGCTTTTTCGATGGCTAATTTTTTTGCGAGTGCTGCGGCCTGCTCTTGCTGTAATTGGTTTTGCGCTTGCTCAATGAAAGGAGAAATGACGGCGGGGGTTAACCAGTATTGATAGTTCTCGTCTATGTTGGCAGGTTCTTTTCGCGTCAGCGCTAAGGCTTGGTGACGGGTTAGCTGGCCTTGCTCAAACAACGTGCGTAGTAGCGTATCTTTCTCTGCTTCCGAGAGATTATGGAGCCACGCATCAAACGTAAGCTGAGTTTGCTTGGCTTGGTGACTGGGTTGTTCGGTCAGCACCATAGCGAGTGCCTTAACCAATGCTAAGGGAATATTATACAGTGCCGCAAACGCCTGCTCCTCTTCACCAAGGTGCTCAAAATCGAATTGAATTAACGGCACTCGCTCAACGTCATCATTTAAATCAAACGCTTTGAGCCACATAAAGTACACAAGGCGCCAATCCCCTTGCATTAACCCGCTTCGTAAAGCGGCTAAATGCTGGAAAAAGTCGTCAGCATGCTCATCGTCAAAATACTCGTCATACTCCTCGATGGAAAAAATCAGCAACTGCCACTCATCGCTTTGATGCACATAAAGCCCACCTATTGAAAAGCCAAGTAAAGCTTCAGGGAGCGTTCCTGCTGGTAGCTTGATGTAGGCATCAATTGAGCCCCAATCAGCATAGTAAAAACCGATATCGAAGTATTTTAACATCAGCTTAAAAGGCTCAGCCTTTAGATCACTGTAGGTGTAATATACCTGAAAGGACGTAGCGCTGATCTCGGCACGGCTTGAAATCGATCTGAGTGCTTGGCGTGCTTTAGCATCTAAATACCCATCCAGACGCTCAAATTTATAATATTGATATTCGCTCACGGTGACCTTGCTATCTATTTTTTGTGAATTGAAAAGTTTGTTTTACTGTCATTGAAAAAGCACTGCATTTTCCTGTTTGCGCTGATCCAATGTCTTAGCAATTGCAGACATTGTTGTTTTACTGATCCCTTGTTGCTTGGCAAGATAAGTAAATTGGCTGATGGCTTCTGCGACTTCTTCAATAACTTGCTTTGCATCATTCCAATTCGCAAAGCCAGCACTGGTAGCAAGTTTTTGCATCACCTTAAGCGGCGGCGCTTTGCCATAACCGCCGAACGCAGTGGCGTGTTCGTTAAATGGATGTGGGCTGTAGGTAACATCGTAAAAAGGGGCAGGATTCCATTGACCGTCATCCGCTTGCAAAAACGCCCAGTTTTTACTGTGGTCGTCTTGATTAGACGACAGCAGGTTAAAAACGGCACGGCGAAATTGCAGCTGCCCAGCCGCAGGGGATTTACACAACTGACGGCTGGCTTTTATCAAGTCAATATAATCTAAACTTGGCGTTCGAAAGTCTGCATCCAGTAGCCCGCAAGCGCTGTGCATATGCAAGCGACCTGCACTGCGATTGCCGCTTAAACTGGCCTGCTCCGTGACATAATCAAAACGCTTAAGCGCCAACCAGGCAGACGCACCGCTTGTAGTTGGTGCTTCAATGAGTTGCCATAGCGGTGGTTGACACTTAGCAACTTCTGCCATTTGCAAATAAACCGCCTCGCACAAACCTTCTTCATGGCCGAGCGCGAGATTTTTAGAGGTAAACTTAATCAGCCAAGCCTCATCTCCAGGCTGAGCGAAGGTTCGACAATGTTGAGTTTCCCCAGCAGGCATATAAATCTGCGCCTTGGGCCTTGCTCCCCCCGAACTACCTCCGGCGACTAATGCGGCCAACACCTGTTGCGTATGACCATCTAACTCATCGTGGTTGTCGTCCATATAATCTGACATTGAAGTATCAAACAACGTTTGTGCTTCTAAGCCCAAAGTTGCTAAATCAATATCCGCATGCGTCGTGGCTGAAAACTCAGACACCGGAGAAAAAGACAGCGCACCCATTCCTTTATCACCAACAAAGGCCAGTCTATCCATCGCCGTTAATTGATTAGGTAGGATGCCCTTTTGCCGGAAAATACGATCTTGTAACAACATGCCCCAGCCATCGGGTAAACAATCTCCAAATACGCCATGTACACCTTGGTGCGGCTGCTTAGGTGCGGCTTGAACTTGTATACTCGACTGCAAGGTAAACGGTGATAAATTGCCAAACTGCTGCAAATAGTCGTCAGCATACTGAAAAAAAACGCCTTGCCGATTCTGCGCCAAGACTCCAACAGAGATCTGCTCACCTGAGCTTAGCGTACGAGTAACATTAAGCTTCTGAATCGGTTTAAAACTCATCTTTTAGCACCTCATCAATACTCGTGGGTATAGCAGCGCGTTCTTTGCTAAGTTGCGTGAGCTGATAAAGCCTATCTAGCGAATCAAGGGTCTGCCATAGCAACAGCAATTGACGAAATGAAATTTGCCCGGTCAGCTCAAATTTCTTAATGGTGGCCGCAGGTACGCAGCTTCGCTCAGCCAATGCAGCGCGCGACAGCTTTGCCTGCTTGCGTAACTCACGTAAATAAGCCGCATAAGCTTGGCTTACATCGGTATCATCAAGTAAGGTAAAATTCATCCGCAAAGACCAAATGGACACAGTTATATCCATTATAGCGAAATAAAACAGAACTTGGATACTATAATATCCATAAGTGCGTAGAGTGTTGAAAAAATTACTCGATAAAGCCCTTCAAAACTGCTATTTTTAGACCCCAACAGCAGCAAAAAAACGGCACTGTTTTTCCATTGCTAACCACTAAGATTTAGTAAAAGCCAGAGGCAAGTGGTGGGCAGTTTGGTGGGCAAACAGGCATTTCTGAACGGTTTCTTTTCGATAACTCATTGAGTTTATTAGGGTCTAGGCCGCTACTCAATGAGCAAATTCAAAACGTGGAATAACCTCCTCATTTCTTCAGCAATTTGCTTTTAATGCCCTACTCTTAGGGCGTTGAAAGCATCTTTGTAGTTTCATTTATCATCAGATACTTAATATTCGATGAGCCTTAGATGATACGCAAAGAATGGTAAATTCAATACGCCACACAGTTCCAAAAACATACTAATTAGATAAAACATCGACTCATCTTTATCAGCCTCTACACCCTACTCCTTTGGGAATAATTCAGACAATTTAATGTGACAGCCGCAGCAAATCCTGACTAAATTAGTCAGGATTTATTGCATCACAATAAAGCTGCAAATAATATGCATGTAAATTATTTGTGCTTTGGAGTGTTGCAATGTCATCAACTAGCTTTTCGTCAGCGTCTCACGTTGAACAACCATCAGCCCCTTTATCGCCATGGCTTGAGCGTAAAGTTGGCGAGTTGGTCGCGGAGGATTTTCGCCGCGCCCATGTGTTTAGCCAATTTGGTATCGATTTCTGCTGTGGCGGTGGTCGAGCACTGATCAGTGCCTGTGAGCGAGCACAAGCCGACCCAAATAAAGTCGTCGCCGCATTAGAGTACATGACACATTCAGGAGCTAAAGAAGATGAACTTAATCAACTGCCACTTGAGCAACTAATTGATTATATTGAGCGTACTCACCACCAATATGTCCGTGCTAAAGCACCGTTATTGCTGGAATACTCAGAAAAGATGGTACGCGCCCATGGCGAGCATTATGCCGAAATTGTTCCATTTGCAGGTTGGGTTCGTGCGTTGATAGAAGATTTAATGCCGCATTTGATAAAGGAAGAAAATATCCTCTTTCCTGCGATTCGGGCGATGAGTCAAGGCGAGCAAGTGCAGGGTTGTTTTGGTCATATAGGTAACCCGATCAATGCAATGCAACACGAGCACGAAGAAGCAGGATTGATTTTACAAAAGCTACATGAGTTAACCAACGACTTTACGCCTCCCGAATATGCCTGTACTACTTGGCGGGTTTGTTATGCAACGCTCGCAGAATTTGAGGCGGACCTGCATAGGCACATTCATTTAGAAAACAACATTCTCTTCCCTAAGGCGCTGCAACTCGCCTAATAAACAAGATTGATTAACCACCAAGGTCAGCATAACTGCTGGCCTTTGTGATTTTGGCGTGTTACAAAAAGTGGTGTGCTACGCAAGGAGCCGCCGCCATGACATACCCAACATTCGCACTCGATGATATTGCTTCTCTACACGAATCAGCCCAAGTAGAATTTAAACTCGCAAGAGGCCGTGATGGTCAAGGTCAATTACCTGAAGATATTTGGGCAACCTATAGCTCCTTCGCCAACACCTTAGGCGGAGAGATTATTCTTGGGGTACGCGAAGATCGTGGCCATTTCACCATTGAAGGCATCCCTAATCCGCTACCCGTATTACAAGAATTTTGGGAGATCCTCGATGACCCTAGCCGGATAAGCTGTAATATTTTAGCGATTTCTGATGTGCAGCTGATTGAAATTATGAATAAAAAGCTGATAAGGATTCGTGTCCCGCTCGCACCAGAGCACCTAAAGCCAGTATTTATAGGCACCGATGCTTATACGGGGACTTATTTTCGGGTTGGAGATGCCGACATGCATGCCAGCCGGAGACAGGTTACACAGATGCTACGCCGCGCCCATCACTGCAATAAGCTGATAAAGGCGCGGTAGTGCTTTTTCTAAAAACCAGCGAGTAAATAGCCACCCATGGCGGCAATTGCCACGCCAGATACGCGCATTAAGCTGCGTTGCCCAGTGACGCGCTGCATGCCTAGCCCTAGCATAACGCCACCTAAATGGATAACCGCAGTACCAAATAAGAAACCAAAGGCGTAAAGAACTGGGCTGGCAAGTTCAGGCATTTCCATGCCGTGGGCATGACCGTGGAAAATCGCAAACACGCCGACAAATGCCATCGCAAACAACAGCGGTAATTGGCGGTCAAAGGCAATCGCTAACCCAAGCAACAGTACTGACAAAGCAATGCCAATTTCAACAAAGGGCACCGGAATGGCATAAAGCCCCAGTATTCCACCAACCAACATAAAACACACAAAGGCTAAGGGCACAGTCCAAATCGCGCGACCACCGAGCTGCGTACTGAGCATGCCCACACTTAACATGGCAAGGAGATGGTCAAAACCTAAAACGGGATGATTAAAGCCCGCCATAAAACCCCCACCGGAGTGGATTTCGTGCGCCGACGCAGGGGCTATAAACGATAGACTCAAGAGGAGCAACAGACTTAAACGCACCATAGCAGTTCCTTGTTAGTGAAGACGTAACAACTGAGTTAAACAAATGCTAATACTCTACGGCAAAACGATATGCCAATCCTTGATCCCTATCACTTTAAATAGGCTGCTATTCTTTTTAAGGCAATAACATTTCCTGTAATGAATCGAGAGTGGCAATTTCCATATGGGGTAAGAGTGCAGCAATCGGTAACGATGCCACACGGCCAAAACTGGGATTTAACCAGACAGACTGACATCCCGCTAAACGCGCACCGCGAACATCGGCATTCATACTATCGCCAACGTGCAGCAGTTGATCTAAGCCGATATCTAACCTTTCACAGGCCTGTGAAAACATATCTTTAGCAGGCTTCATCCTTACACCACTACCAGGATGCAGCACAAATTCAAACACATTACTTAAGCCGATACGCTGTGCGTCCACATTACCATTAGTGATGCCAATCAGCCTAAAATGGACCGATAAACGCGTGAGCAGCGCCAAGACGTCGTCTGAAACCTGAAAATGGCTTCGATGAAAATAAAAACAAGCTAAACCTTCCTGCGCGCCCCGTTTTGCCTCAGGCTCACTATAACCGAGCAGTAAAAGGCCTTTATGCAGAGTTGCAATTCGCGCCGCCGAGGTGTCATGAGCAAGGGCCGGATTTTGCTGTAGTAGTTGCAACTTGAGCATTCGCCATTGCTGCGGTTGCCAAGCTTGAGTCAGCGGATAAGCCTGATGCAAAAACTGCATTAACTCAGCTTCGGCATTGAGAATGTGGGGTTCGTTATCGTATAGGGTATCGTCGAGATCGAAGCTAATCGCACGAATATTCTGGGGTCTAAGATAACAACGCATTATTTATCCTGTTGTTTTTTCGCTCTAGGATGGGCGTTATCATACACCTTAGCTAAGTGTTGGAAATCTAAACTGGTATAAATTTGCGTGGTAGACAGGTTTTCGTGGCCTAATAATTCCTGCACCGCCCGTAAATCGGCACTGGATTCCAGCATATGTGTGGCGAAAGAATGGCGCAGCTTATGAGGATGCACCCGCATAGAAAGCGCCTGTTCCTGCCCCCATTTGCTCATGCGCGCCTGAATGCTGCGATGGGATAAACGCTTGCCCTTTTCGGTGACAAATAATGCGTTATCTTCACAGGGGATTTGCCTGCGGCACTCAAGCCAAGCGCCTAAGGCATCAATAGCATAACGACCAACGGGGACGATACGCTCCTTGTTGCCCTTACCTAATACCCGCACTTCACGCTGATCATATTGCACACTGGATAAATCGAGCGCTGCGAGTTCTGCTAAACGTAACCCGCTGGAATAGCATAGCTCCATAATGGCTTTATCACGCAGTGTTAGCGGATCATTGCCTTCAATCTCAAGCAAATGAGTGAGGGAATCGACATCGATATTTTTCGGTAAAGGCTTAGCTTGCTTGGGCGCACTCAGCCCCTTGGCAGGATTGAGTTCTATCACGCCTGCGCGCAGTAAAAACCCTCCCCACTGTTTTACTGCCGATAACCATAATGACAGCGAGCGCGGACTCAGTCCCTTGCGGTGTAACTTAGCAAGCACTTGTTGCCAATGCTCACGCCCGACATTGAGCAGGTCAACACCTTCGGGCAGTAACTCGCTTCCCCGCTGCAACTCGTACATATAATTGCGAACCGTATGCGCCGATAACTGACGTTCAGACTGCATATAGGTTTCAAATTGCTGTAAATAGGAGTGACAACGCGCGGGCATATCATTAGCTGGCGAGTTCATATTGGACTCCTCATCAGGGCTTAGAGTTTGGCGAGCATATGTGCCAGCAATCGCCGAAGTTGCTCGAGCAGCATATTGTCCATATCGGGATGAAAATGGGTGGCATCGTGGCTGGCAACTGCAAAAATGACAGGAATATCATCAGCTAGTTTAACTAATGCCACCGAGCCGACCTCACTGCCAAATAAGCGTTTCGCCTCTTGTTGTGTCAGACGACCAAAATAGTAATTCTTGCGTAAACGCTGCGCCCAAATCGCCTTCATCTCAATATCGGCCTCTAACACACTGATAAGACGCACATGGGTAAAATTAAACTGCGCCTTTAAATTATCAGCCAGCACTTCTTTAAGGGATTCTAAGTTAACGCAATTGAGTAGCTTAAAAGACAGTTCAGTATTAAATCGGAATATCTTTTCATTACGTGCAGCCATGGCCAGTAAACTGGTGATTTCTTCTTCGAGTTGCCCAACCCGCAGGCGCAACAACTCTTGACGTCGTTCGACTAAGGAAATCGCACCGCGCTCCAAATGGGGCAAACGCATCGCCAATAACAGCTCGGGATACCGATTAAAAAAGTCAGGATTATCGAGTAGATATTCGCGAATAATCAACTCATCAAAGGGAAGATTGGTCTGCGGCATCAAAGGCTCGGTCATAACTGAATTTGTCCATCATAAACGTGCTGCGCTGGGCCCGTCATCCACAGTGGTTTGCCTTCACCTTCCCAATTGATGGTTAAGCTGCCGCCCGGTAAATCCACTTGTACTTGTTGGTCAAGTTTGCCTTGAATTTGTCCGACTACCACGGCAGCACAAGCACCTGTGCCGCAGGCTAAAGTCTCAGCCGCACCACGTTCGTAAACCCTAAGCTTGATATGACCCGAGTTCACCACCTGCATAAAACCAACGTTTACCCCGCGCGGGAATCGCTCATGCTTAGTGAGTAGCGCCCCGATTTCGGCAACATTAGCGTTAGCAACATCTTCCACATCGAGCACGCAATGGGGATTGCCCATGGAGGCCGCGCCACACAAAAAGGTTTGTTGCGGTGTTTGCAGTAGATAGGTTTTTTCGGCCTTTTTGGCTTTAAAGGGGATTTGGCTAGGTTCGAGCACGGGCACGCCCATATTCACAGTGACAGTACCATCGCGCTCAAGGCGCAGTGTCATCTTACCCGCAGAGGTACTTACACGAATTTTATTCTTATTCGTCAGCCCCTTATTACGGACAAAGCGCGCAAAGCAACGGGCGCCATTGCCGCAGTTTTCGACCTCACCACCGTCGGCATTAAAGATGCGATAGTGAAAGTCGAGGTCGGGATCATAGGGTGGCTCAACCAGCAAGAGTTGGTCGAAACCGATGCCAAAGTTACGGTCGGCTAAACGGCGGATCTGCTCAGGCGAAAAGAACACGTTCTGCGTGACACCATCGACCACCATAAAATCGTTGCCAAGTCCGTGCATCTTAGTGAATTGGATCAAGATACTTATCCTTTAAGCCTAGGCGCCGCCATAACTAGCCAAGCGCCTGAATCAATATAATTTTCTAGTTTACGGCAGGAGCTGCTCACCTTGCCAGAGCTGCGCTAATTTTTCTCGCTCTCGCACCAGATAAGCCTTGTCAACATCCACCATGACCTCGGCCGCACGCGGACGAGTATTGTAGTTCGACGCCATCGCAAAACCGTAGGCACCGCTTGAGCGCACAACCAGTAAATCCCCCGCCGCAATCGCGAGTTGTCTGTCCTTACCTAAAAAGTCACCGGTTTCGCACACTGGCCCTACAATATCAAATACTTGCGCCTCTTCATCCCGTGGATTCACCGGAATGATATTTTGCCATGCACTATAGAGTGCGGGCCGAATTAAGTCGTTCATGGCACCATCAACAATCGCAAAACGTTTGTCACTGTTTTCTTTGAGGTACAGCACCTCAGTCACAAAAATCCCCGCATTGGCAGCAATCGCACGGCCCGGTTCGAAAATCAGTTTGAGCTTGCGATGGCCTAAACGCTTGAGCAGTGCAGCGGCGTACACATCAGGATGCGGTGGCGTTTCATCATCATAGGTCACCCCTAAACCGCCACCGACATCAAAGTGCTCAATCACTATCCCTTGCTCGGCTAGGCGGTCAATGAGCGATAGCATTCTGTCCATTGCATCGAGAAACGGCTGAATTTCAGTGAGCTGTGAGCCGATATGGCAATCAACCCCTTTTACCTGCAAATGCGGCAGCGCATGGGCGCGAGCAAATACAACTTCGGCCTCATCCATGGCGATACCGAATTTATTTTCTTTAAGACCCGTCGAAATATAAGGATGCGTACCGGCATCGACATCGGGATTCACCCGCAGTGACACTGGAGCAACTTTACCTAAGCGGCCGGCAACATCGTTAAGTTGTTCAAGCTCAGCGCTCGATTCAACGTTAAAGCAGTAGATACCAAGATTTAATGCCTGCTCCATTTCGGCAACGGTTTTACCCACGCCCGAAAACACCACTTTGGCAGGGTCACCACCGGCTTCAATCACCCGCGCTAACTCGCCGCCCGAGACAATATCAAAACCACTACCTAAACGAGCCAATACGTTCAGTACGGCTAAGTTCGAGTTGGCTTTCACCGCGTAACACACTATATGTGGATGGTCGGCAACTGCATTATTAAAGGCATGCCAGTGACGCTCGAGCGTCGCACGGGAATAGATATACAGTGGCGTGCCATACTGCTGGGCTAAATCATTGACCCGACAGCCTTCTGCGTACAGGGTATTATCTTGGTAGAGAAAGTGATCCAATGTCCGATTCCTTACTGCGCTTTGTAGTAATTATGCTGATTATTATTGTGTTTTTTCAGTTTCAGCTTGAGGCTCCGCGGCTTGTACAGGCGTAGCATCACGCTTAGCTGGCTTATTTTTTTTAGACTGAGTCGCCTCTACTGGAGAGGATTTATACAGGGGGCCTTTTTGACCACAGGCTGTAATGAATAGGCTACCAATCAATAACAATAAAAACAGTCTCATTTTTCTCAACATCTGTGCATCTAGTGACTAATCGTCTTATAATCGCACCCATCTTGACGAAAGCAAAGGACAGAAATGCATGGCCATGACAGATACAGAATTTCACCAGCTCGCCGATGACATGTTCCAAGCGATAGAGACCGCTATCGAAACCGCAATTGATGAACAAGATGCCGATGTGGATATTGATGCCAGTGGTAACGTGTTACAGCTAGAATTTGTCGATGGTTCGAAAATCGTAATCAACAAACAGGAACCTTTGCATGAAATTTGGGTAGCAACGCGTTTCGGTGGCTATCACTTTGGCTATATAGAGGGGAAATGGCTTGATGGTCGTAATGGCGGCGAGTTTATGCCCTTTGTGCAGGACTCGATTCTACGCCAAAGCGGTATCGAACTCAGCCTCTCCTAAGCCGCAGCGTCATTCCTAAGCGGGAGGTCGCTCCCGCTTAAAACTCCACATTGGCGTTATTGATATCTACCCCAAAGGGCATCACGGTTAGCTCACCCGCCACCCGTACTAAATGGAAAAACTGCGGAATATTAAACCGTGCTTTTGATGCATAAAATTCATCAAAAACATAATGATGGCTCACTTTGTTGACCAATTCGCTCATATCTGAACCAGATTGCACATAATGACTCAGCTGATTTTCCTCATCGAGAATAAACACATCTAAGCTATCGGTGCGTTGCCGCAGAAAATACTGGATCGCTCCCTTGGCGGCAAAGTTTTGAATGATTTTCGGCATGCTCGAAAAAGGGTCATCCCCCAACTCTGGCCGAGGCAATTGTACTAAATGACTACGAGCAAGTTGCTGATAAAAAGATTTGGCATCACTCAAGTCCTGATAGGCCATCCCCAAAGGATTAAAAAAGATCCCGTAACGGGTATGACTAATCTGCAGCGACTGCACTAAGGTGCTCGATTGTTGCACCTGTTGACAGAGTCGCACCGTTTGTTTAAGCAAGTTTTTCACCGCTAACTTAAGTTGTGGCCTGAGCTTTTGCGAACAGCTAATCACATCCATATCCACGGGATGAGTCGCTCGCCTTAGCCCTGGTGTGACAAATGCGAGTGCCTGCAATACTGCGGTTTCGCCCTCAAAACGATGACACTGCCACTCCCCCCAACTATTAAGGCAAATAGCATCGAGGGCGCCGAGCATATTTTCCTGCTTACGACCCAATGAAAACACGTTGGCATTCATGACATCGACCATCATCTCTTGCCCTTGCCAATGGATCGTAGGATCACAGTCGAGGTTTAAGATAAAAATGAGTTTTCTAAAATGCCAAGGCTGACATAGGTCAAGCTTTGAGACCCGCCAATCATGATCGATAAAATTAAGTAATCGTTTTGAAGCGTCGGTCAACCTTCGGGATTTAATCTTACTCTGGCCAAACTCATACCATTTGGTTTCTGGCGTCGATACCCCATTTAAGCAAGCCCAAATCATCAGCGCTGACGGGCTTTTCCCTTTGCAAATAGCAGATTCACCTAACAGATTCTGCGGCTTTGGCCCCTGGCGGTAGAGGTAATATTGATTTTCCTTGTTACTGGACACCATGGTTACTTCAGATTCAGCAACCGAGTGGCTCCAGAGCAAATTCAGCTTAGCGATTTGGTCTTCATCTTGGCTAAAGTAAGTATGTAGTTTACGAGTGAGCATCCCCAACTCTTCAATCCTGAGTCCTTCGTTTAACTCATGGGTGGAGGCGAAACGCAGTAAGGTTTGATAACTCGCCAGCAGCAATTCATTAAGTTGCTCATTAAACCAATTGAGCTGGCCACTATGCCAATGCTCACAATCATCTAAGGTAGTAATTAAACTGTTGGGCCACTGCCACTCTTGCACCAACTTTTGCATTTTGGCATAGCGCCAATCTTTACCTTGGTCAGACACACTTAAGAACACGCCACATTTAAGATAAAAACAGCGGCGCACAATTTCCAGCCGACGACTATCATTCTGCTTTAATAAATAGGCTTCAATCGCCTCATAAATTGCGTAATAAGCATCGTTAGCAGTAGAAAAATCCCCTGCTAAGGTCTTTTGCCAAAGCCGGTCACACAGTAACTGAGAATGGGGATATTCACTGGCATAAGCCTCAAGCAAAAGTACTTTAATCAACGCTTTATGCGGCTTATTTAAGCCTTTATAAAGCTGCCAAAGCGAGGCACCAAAATACTCGCTTGCCGGTAACTCGTGCACATTACCAAGATATAGCAATTCAGGATTGAGCTTAGCATCAGGCCACCATGCAATAGTTTTACCCGCCAAGCGAATTTGGCTGCGATAAAACTCCTCAAGCAACAGCCAATGCTGCGTACTGCCACTGTGCTCATGAGCCATAGAAGACTGGCAACCGGTACGCTGTGAGATATCACCACAAAATTGCAGTGGATGAACCAAGTAAAAATTCACCTCAAACTGATACTCTGCAAACCAAGCGGTTAGTCGTTCCGTTTTTAATTTAACCAAGGCTAAGTCGTCATCACACAAATCCTCATGATGGACTAGCCACACATCCACATCACTTTTTGCATTCTGACCAAAGCTAGCTGTACTGCCCATGGCATATATCCCTTCGAAGGCATAACAATCCATGTCATTAGGTATAAAAGGCAGCTTAAACACATCACAAGCCTGGGCTTCTATTGAGCCCGCCTTGTAACCATAAATACCGCAAGGCGTATTAGGATCAACGTATCCTGGATACTGAACGCTATTCTGTTGAAGTAAAAAGGGGATCAAACGGAACAAATGCTTTTGCAACGGAGACAACAAGGCTAAGGCCCGTGCAATACGAACCTGATTAAGTCTTTCTGCAATATCAGGAAACTGGCCTTGCTGATCCATCCTAGAACACGACACTTAAGCACAATTGAGAAGTGTGCTCATGTTAACACTTTTGCAAAGCTGAGCAACTAAATGAGATATTCATCACACTTTTATACTATTTAGAACACCGCCGACTTCAAAGAATCGATACGGCTTCCTTACATTCGCGAATAGCCAATGTTAGCATTGGCGCAACTAAGATCTCGGATGGAAACTAGGCATGTCTGAAAACCGCATACGTATCGCTACCCGCAAGAGTCCGCTGGCCATGTGGCAAGCTGAATTTGTTAAAGCAGAATTAGAACGCGTTCACCCAGGTATTGTGGTGGAACTATTGCCAATGAGCACTAAGGGCGATGTTATCTTAGACACGCCATTAGCGAAAGTTGGTGGTAAAGGCTTGTTTGTGAAAGAACTCGAAGTCGCCATGCTCGAAGACCAAGCCGATATCGCCGTACACTCCATGAAAGACGTGCCAGTAGATTTCCCCGAAGGCTTAGGGCTGGAAGTGATTTGTGAACGCGAAGATCCACGCGATGCCTTTGTGTCTAACCTTTATAAGTCAATCAGTGAGCTGCCACTCGGTGCCACGGTAGGCACCTCGAGCCTACGCCGTCAGTGCCAACTGCGCGCCTCACGCCCAGACCTGATTATCAAAGATCTGCGTGGCAACGTCGGTACTCGCCTCGCGAAACTCGATAACGGCGAATACGATGCGATTATCTTGGCTGCGGCGGGTTTAATTCGCCTGAAATTATCTGAGCGTATTGCCAGCTTTATTTCTGCGGAAGAATCCTTACCCGCAAACGGTCAAGGTGCTGTCGGTATTGAATGCCGCACTAACGATGAACGCGTTAAAGCATTATTGGCACCATTAGAACACTTAGAAACGCGCTACCGAGTTATTGCCGAACGCGCCATGAATACTCGCCTCGAAGGTGGTTGCCAAGTTCCTATTGGCGCCTTTGCCGAAATTGATGGTGATGAGATGACACTGCGCGGCCTCGTTGGTAATCCAGATGGTAGCGAAATCATCGAAGGCGTGATCACAGGTCCAAAGACCGAAGCGACGCAACTCGGTATTGCCCTTGCTGAAGAACTACTGAGCAAAGGCGCTAAAAGCATCCTCGACGCTGTTTACGCCAAAGCCTAAGACGATGAAAGTCTTACTGACGCGCCCCGAGGGGCGCAATCAGTCGGTGGTCGATGCCTTGAATGAAAGAGGCATCGAACACTGCGTGACGCCACTGCTCTGCGTTGAGGCCACGTCTCCTCTGCCGCCAGACTCTTCGCATCCACTCGCTAATGTCGATATGGTTATCTGTATCAGCGCCAATGCAGTCAGCTTTGCTGATGCTGCGTTTAAAGTCGATACAGCCCAAGTTAAAGACTGGCCAAGCGTACCTTATTTCGCCGTGGGTCATGCTACGTGGGAAGCGCTGCAAGAGAAGGGAATTGAAGCTCTCGAAGCACCGGATGATTGTCAGCAAACAGAAGGCTTGCTGACATTGCCTGCACTGCAACATATCCAAGGCAAACATATCACTATCATTCGTGGTGTCGGTGGTCGTGAAGCCCTCGCTGAGCAACTGAGTGCCAGAGGCGCGAAGCTGCGCTATTGGGAAGTCTATCAACGCGCTTGCCCACCACTCGATGGCGTAGCGGTTAGCCAACACTGGCGAGACTTAGGGATAGATACTATTGTCGTGACGAGTGGTGAAGTACTAGATAATCTGATTAATCTAGTGCCAAAAGAGTTATTTGCATGGCTGCGCTCATGTCATATCATAGTCCCCAGTAACCGAGTAGAAGCTCAAGCTCATGCCTTTGGTATAACCCAAGTCACCAATGCCAATGCCGCCAACAGCAAAGCCGTGCTAAACGCCCTTAAACTCTAAGCGCTATTTAGCCCGATTTTACTCGAATTTCGGCAGTAGCATGATTTTAAGGACTGTTAAATGGATAACAACAAGCACGACGCCCAAAGCCCAGAGTCACAGGCTATCCCAGTTCTCGCCACATCGGTCAATACCGATGACGCTGCACCACACAACCAAGCTTCTGAGTCACAGGCGAGCAAGCCTGAAGAACAAGAAGTCAAACCTGCCGACACTAAGTCGCAAGCCAGTAAACCCGAATCGACCCAAGCTGCTCGCCAAGTGGTGCAAGTGAATCGTAGCTCATGGGCTATTCGTTTTGGTGTACTACTGGCCTTAGGCTTGACCGTTTGCACCATAGGTGGTGGCTATTTGCTGTATCAACAAATGCAGCAACAGCTTCAACTGCAAGAGACGAAAAATCTAGCCCTGCAAGATCAGTTGCAACAGGCTTTACTCGTCCCAAATCAGCGTCTTGCACAACTTGAGCAACAACAACTCTCAGATGCAAAAACCTTCCAAGAGTTATCTAAGCTTGCCACAGATCAAAACCAGTTACAGGACAGACTAGAGAAACTGGCCCAGCGCAGCCCAACCCACTGGATGGCCTCAGAAGCCGAATATCTAGTAAACATGGCTGGACGTAAGCTTTGGCTCGAAAAAGATCCACGTACGGCAACCGATTTATTAAAATCCGCGGATGAAACTATTGCCGCGATGAACAACCCCGCATTACTGCCAATCCGTAAGGCATTGGCAAAGGATATTGCGGCGACCACCAATATTAAGAGTTTGGATATTGAAGGTGGTGTATTAGCACTCGATGCCTTAATCGACCAACTTGACAAATTGCCGCTAAATCGTGCCGACGCTGAAGCAAGCACGGCTGAAGATACGACCATTTCCGGCGATCTTAACGATTGGCAAAGTAATCTGAGTAAAACCTGGAAGGCGTTGACTCAAGATTTTATTACTATTCGTCATCGCACCGCCGATGCGCCAGCCCTACTTGCTCCAGAGCAACAATGGTATTTGGTTGAGAATATCCGCCATAAACTGCTGCAATCACAACTGGCACTCTATCGCTATGATAGAGCCGCTTATCATCAATCACTGATGATGGCGCGCAAGTGGATCCAAACCTATTTTGATGTTCAAGCGCATCAAACTAGCGAGGCCATTGCCGAAATCGACAAGTTGGCAACACTCGATCTTGACCCTATTACGCTGAAATCCTTTGCCGCTAAACCGCTGTTATTACAGTTAACCAGCTATGGTGAACTCACCTCTGCAGAGGAACCGCAGCTATGATTAAGGTATTAATATTTCTTGGTATTATACTTTTAGGCCTGTGTATCAGCCCCTGGATTGTTGGCAATACTGGCTATGTGTATATTGCCGCGGGTGATTACCAGCTTGAGACCAGTTTAGTTTTTGGCATCGTCATGTTAATCGTGTTTTATGCGCTATTCCAAGTGCTGGAGTGGTTAGTGATCACTGTGATTAATCTGCTGCTTCGTAGCCGTTTTATCCCGCAGCATTGGCGTCGCCGGTCTGCCAAGAAACACACTTTGATGGGCGCACTCGCGATTGCCGAAGAAGATTGGCCTGCGGCAGAACGCGCCATGATTAAAGGGGCCGACAACGGTGAACTGCCAGCATTAAATTTGTTAGCCGCTGCACGTGCTGCTCAACATCAAAATAAAACTGCCGAGCGAGATCAATATCTTGCCCGCGCTGAAGCCCAGCCTATGACGGCCAATGCGGTAGCAACCACTCGTACCCGTTATTTACTCAAACAAGGTGAATTAGCCTTAGCCAGAGCCGAGCTCGATAAGTTAGCCCCAACTAGCAAGAGTAAAGCCCCTGTGCTGAAACTCGCCCTCGAGTTATATCGCGCCCAGGAAGATTGGGAAGCGCTTAAGCTATTGCTCCCAATACTGAAGAAACGCCAGATCTTAGAGGATGCAAAGTTAAATACGCTGAATGTTGAAACCCATTGCGCCCTATTAAAAGCGGCGAGTCTAAAAGGGGAAGAAGCCCTAGAACAATGCTGGCAATGGCTTTCACGCGATGAACGTAACCAGTCTGAGTTTTTAGCGATTTATGCCATGGGCTTGTGCCGCTTCAATCGTAAAGACCAAGCGCTTAAATTACTCTCGAAAAAGCTACGTAGCTCGCCAGAGTCTGCACTGTTAGAAGTGATCCCACAGATCGTCACCGCCCATGACGAAGATATCCGCAAGCAATTGCTCAAGCATGAAATCACCCATGAGAACAATGCTGATTACCAACGGTGTTTAGCGCTACTCTACCAACAAACCCGGGATATGAAAGAAGCCAAAATCCGCTGGCAGAATGTTTGTCGTCTTGCTCCGAGTAAAGACTCTTGGCTGGCGTTAGCACGTATTCAAGAGCAACTTGGCGAACAAGGTCATGCTAACCAAAGCTATCGTCAGGCAGTAAACCTATAACTTCTATCAACCGCAATCCATTAGGCGGATTGCGGTCCCTTCTCATTCAACCTTGAACATACTTGCCGCACATCATTTATAAAATATTAAACCCGATCTTAAGAATAATTTGTTATTAGTATGTTTATTTTGATAGTTAAGAGACACTAAATGCAGTTTCTTTTGCGTTTTAAGATACTACATCTAGTTCTGTCACTTTTAAGTGCCATTTTTTCGCACTCCGCCCCTTAAAATCCAGCTATAGCAAGCCATTCCGACGCGTCAAAAAATTGACTTACACACGCGACCAAGCTAAAATTTAGCCACTTGTATCACAATTCAGCGTATTTGTTGAATTTGTGCATCTTCGGATTAACACACTTTGGCTGTTGGGAGCTAATTATGGGATCGATCATTACAACCGACATTCCGCAGCTAATTTAGGAATAAACTACCTCATAGAATCTACCGAGTAATTTGAGTAGTTGTGTTTGGTGATCTTGAAGTCCAGTGATGAACCTTTGGCCGTTAATCTCTAGCGTATCTATGCCTTCGAATTGCAAGAAGACCCAACGTGCCGTCGGTCTGGAGGTCGTCTTGTTCTTTACCATACTTGGGAAGAACGCTTCGGTTTGTGCGAGTTGTTCTCTGATTTTGTGTTCTAAACTAGCGTAAACAAGCAAGCTCAACGTCATTATCATTAGCAACGCTTCAATGCGCTCAGGCTTTTTCAAGAAGATGGAAGAGGTTAAAAACTCAGGGCTTTTTAGAAAACGGAAGCCGCGCTCGACTTTTTGTTGCGATTTGTAATGTGCTAGAAGAGCCGCCATGGTGAGTGCTTCATTGTCGGTGTCATTCGTCGCGAGGATAAACATGCCTACTTTGAGCTTAGCCAGTTTTACTTTTTCTAGGTCGGTGAAGGGGGCGGCTTCGATAAAGTATTGGTATCCTGTCGGTGCTTCATCTGTCTTTGGGCGGCCCGAATGAGAGTAAGTCGGCTGTTTGATGAGAGTGCCTTGTTCAAACCCAAGTAAGTCACATTGTTTCTTGAAATCGTTAAACGCTAATTCTGCGTCAACTTCACAAGCGAATGGTTTTTTACTTAGCTTTTCCAACGCTTTGATTTCTTTTGCTATGTTTTTCTCTAAGTTCTTGAAGAAAGTGATTTCTTCCCGCTTGGTGGCCTGTTCACTGTGAACGAGCAACCAACGTTGATTGACCTTTCCGTAATCCGAGTCTATCCAACATCCTGAGTAGCCATGACCGATAGTGCTTAATTGCTCTGGCTCTAGCGCAAGTAGTGCTTGTTTTGCGAGCTTGATGGTCATGGGGACACGGGTAATGAATTTTTGATTTTGCTCATCTAGCGAGGAGATGCTTTCTTCGGTGTACAAAGCGGCATCAGCGATAAAGTAACGACTATTTTGCGCGGCTTTTAGGCAATGTATGTGTCTTTTAGTGACTTCAGCGAATGCCTTGGCATCATTGGTGTTACCACTCAGTGCTTGCATGTAAACAGGAATACCTGCTTGGTTTTCACAGATGAGTTCAAGCACGACTTGGTTAAGCTCTGGCCTATGATCCCGACTATAACCTCTTACAAGCTTAATCACGTTGGTGTTTTCATCTTGTGCATACTCACCATCAACGTGGAAGCTAGTGATATCAAGATGAACAGAATCGGTCGTCAAGCCCAGTTTATCAACAACACGCTCAGCAATAACCTGATAGAGCGCTGAGACATCGGCTTCGTATAGAGCATCTAATGTGCGGCCTAGTACATCATCAGTCAGGTGGTGTGCTTCAATGTCTTTGGCGAGTAGCTTAGATACAGGCTTGGTCTTAAAAAAGTCCGAGAACATGTGCAGTGTTCTGCTATGAAAGCCAAGTCCATTTAGGAGCATGGCCAATACCGCGTCACCATGAGAAACATTGTGGTCAGAATATTTTGGGATAACGGCATCTATCATCCGTGGCAGGCCAATTTCGTGACAAAAGGCGGCAATGAGACCAAGGTGATCTAAGCGTTTAATAACAGGATGGGTAGACATATTTTGAGACCGTCAAATAGCAGTAATAGAGCAAAACTGTCGATCGCGGTCAAGATGGTGTCGTAGTTTTTATGAAAAGCTGATCGCCAGATCACACTATTTAAATTCTGGAATTAGCTGCGGAATGACGGTTGCAATTATCGGTCGTAATGGCTCAGGTAAAAGTACCTTGGCCAAACTTCTCGTTGGACTGTTCCAACCCACAACCGGTAGCCTACGCTACGATGGGGTCGATTCGGCGCAAATTCATCCTAGCGATCTGCGCCGTAACTTTGGTTACTTACCGCAGGACGTCACCCTCTTCCACGGTACCATAAGAGATAACATTCTCTTTGGTACTCGCCAAGTGACAGAGCATCAACTTATCCGTGCAGTACAGCTTTCAGGTGTCAGTCAGTTCACCCATTTGGAGGCTGAAGGCCTAGATCAACAAGTTGGCGAAGGCGGTATGTCTCTTAGTCGTGGACAAAGACAAACCGTTGCCCTCGCACGGGCGACTCTTAATGACCCGCCAGTATTGTTAATGGATGAGCCTACAGCGAGTTTAGATGCGAGAGCAGAACAACAGTTTATTCGCTCAATGCAAAATGTCAGCAAGGATCGAACCTTGCTATTAATTACTCATAAAATGCATTTATTACAATTAGTTGACCGTATTATTGTGCTTGAAAGGGGACATGTTGTTGCCGATGGTCCTAAAGCTGAAGTGTTAGAAAAACTCAATTTTGGCCTTGTAAATGGAGGCTCCAGACAATGAGTAAAAATCTAACGGCAAATGATTTAGACATGGTTGATGATGTTTACGGTGCCATGATGACCGATGCCCCAAGTGGACATAGGCTCATCATATGGGCATTAGCTGCCATGGTTGTGTGTTTTCTACTTTGGGCAGGTTTTGCCAAACTGGATAAGGTGACTACCGGGACAGGTAAAGTGATCCCTTCTTCTCAAGTTCAAGTCATTCAAAGTCTTGACGGCGGTATCATGCAAGAACTCTTTGTGAGAGAGGGTGATATTGTCACTAAAGGTCAGCCACTGGTACGGATTGATGATACCCGCTTTCGCTCCGATTTTGCCCAGCAAGAGCAAGAGGTCTTTGGCTTAAAAACCAATGCCATCCGTATGCGCGCAGAATTAGATAGCATTCTTATCTCTGATATGACTTCTGACTGGCGTGAACAAGTTAAAATTACCAAAAAAGCTTTAGTATTTCCCGATAGTATTCATGAGGCAGAACCTGCCCTAGTGAAAAGACAACAGGAAGAATATAACGGTCGCTTAGATAATCTGAGCAACCAATTAGAAATTCTGGTTCGTCAGATACAACAAAGGCAACAAGAAATCGATGACCTTGCCTCAAAAACGACGACCTTAACAACCAATATGCAGTTGATTTCTAGGGAGTTAGAGCTTACGAGGCCTCTGGCTAAAAAAGGGATTGTGCCCGAAGTTGAATTACTTAAACTCGAACGCGCAGTGAACGATGCTCAGGGGGAATTAAACTCATTGAGACTGCTTAGACCGAAACTGAAAGCTGCATTAGATGAAGCAATATTAAAGCGCCGTGAAGCGGTATTTGTTTACGCTGCAGATCTTCGTGCGCAGCTTAACGAAACACAAACCCGTTTATCCAGAATGAACGAAGCACAGGTGGGAGCCCAAGATAAGGTTAGCAAAGCGATTATTACCTCCCCTGTAAACGGCACCATTAAGACAGTGCATATCAACACCTTAGGAGGCGTGGTTCAACCCGGAGTTGATATAGTCGAAATCGTGCCATCTGAAGACCAGTTACTTATAGAAACCAAGATCTTACCTAAGGATATTGCGTTTTTACATACCGGCTTACCTGCAGTAGTTAAGGTGACTGCCTATGACTTTACCCGTTACGGTGGTCTTAAAGGTACAGTAGAGCATATTAGTGCCGATACATCACAGGACGAAGAAGGAAATAGCTTCTACCTTATAAAGGTAAGAACCGAAGAATCGAGTTTAATAAAAGACGATGGCACAGAGATGCCAATTATACCGGGGATGTTAACTAGCGTTGACGTTATCACCGGACAAAGATCCATCCTTGAGTACATTTTAAATCCAATTTTAAGGGCTAAGGACACAGCGCTCAGAGAGCGTTAAGCCTGTTATAAACCGGGAGGTTTGCAATGAAGACTTTAGTAAGACGACAATTTCAATGTTCAAAAATAGCGGTTCTGCTGGCTTTGTTTCCTAAATCAGTTGAACTAAAACCATAGCTGGTGATCTGATCGACATAGCCCATCAACTCGCCCATCAATCGTGTCAAAACCTCAATATAAAACAATCAACTGGAAGCAATACAATCAAGCCCTGATCAATCGTGGCTCACTTACCTTCTGGATTGATGAGGACGCTATCGCCCAGTGGAAAGCTAAGGCCGAGCAACCAAGGAAAGGTCGACCACGCGTATTTAGCGACTTAGCCATTACCACCGCGCTGATGGTTAAACGTGTTTTCTCGATGCCACTACGAGCGTTACAAGGCTTTATCAACTCGGTGTTTAAACTGGCTGATATTCCGCTTTCGTGCCCACATTACACTTGCATCAGCAAACGCGCTAAAACCGTCAAGATTGCTTTTAAAACCAAGACGCGTGGCACCATTGAGCACTTGGCTATCGACTCGACAGGCTTGAAGGTTTATGGCGAAGGTGAGTGGAAAGTGAAGAAACATGGCACAGATGGCAAGCGCCGCGTGTGGCGTAAGCTGCATATCGCTGTCGATACCCATAGCCATGAAATTATTGCAGCGGAACTGAGTTTATCCGGTGTCACTGACGCTGAAGTTATGCCGAATTTGCTCAAGCAAACCCATCGCAAAATCCGCAATATCTCAGGTGATGGTGCTTACGACACAAGAGCCTGTCACGATGCCGTTCGTAGAAAACGGGCTTTAGTACTCATTCCACCGAGGGAAGGTGCCGCGCTCTGGGAACAAGGTCATCCGCGTAACTTAGCGGTCAGTTGGCAACAGCTTCATGGTTCAAATAAACAGTGGAAAAAACGGTATGGTTATCATCGGCGGTCAATCTCAGAAACAGCAATGTACAGAGTGAAGCAACTACTTGGTGGCAGATTGAGCCTGCGAAATTATAACGGTCAGGTAGGAGAAACTTACGCGATGATAAAGGCGTTGAACAAACTCACTGGGCTAGGCATGCCTGAAACTTACCGTGTAGTTTAATATTCAAACGATTATGAGGAGCTTTGCTCGCTGAATCGATTTAGGAAACAAAGCCGGTTCTGCTGTCAGCTATCTTGCTTCCACTATCGGCTCAAAGCCAAACGCTTGAGCAAGCGGTTGCGCACACGCTCGATACCAACCCAGATCTACGAGTGGCGTTTAACCGATTCAAAGCGAGAGAAGAGCAAGTAAATCAGGCAATTGCTGGTTATATGCCAACAGTCGATCTCACTGGTGGCTATGGCTACGAGCAGACGGATAGCGTATCAACGCGTCGACGCAAAAATGTCGGTGATGTTGATAGCAATGGCGTCGCGGAACTCAACCGTGGTGAGTTTGGTATTAGCCTAAAACAAATGCTTTTTGATGGTTTTTATACCAGCAGTGAAGTTGACCGTTATAGCTTTGAAGCCAGTGCAGACCAGTGGGCCTTACTTGCTGCGGCTGAAGATATGGCATTGGATGTCAGCAAAGTCTATCTCAACTACCTTCGTACTGATGAAGTGTTGAAGCTGGCTGAAAAAAATCTTAACAGCCATAAAGAAATTTATGATCAAATCAAGCAACGTACTGATTCAGGTCTAGGCTCAACAGCCGATCTATCACAAATATCAGGACGTCTTGCAAGGGCAAATGCGAATGTGATTTCTGCCCGAAATAATTTGCTCGATGCTAAAGCGCAATTTATCCGAGTCGTGTCTGCCGACCCAGTTGACTTAATTCAACCCGTTCCAGATGCCGATATGTTACCAAAGGATTTAAACAGTAGCTTAGCAGACGCAGATAAAAATCATCCTATCCTTAAATCTGCAGCAAACGATATTCGTGCTGCTGAAAATGAGCGTTCATCCGCCCAAGCCAACTATTATCCGCAAGTTTCGTTAGAGCTAAACGGTAGCTGGAACAATGATGTGGGTGGCGAAGATGGCGTAAGTGCATTAGCGAGCCAAAATGTAGGTGGTTATAGCAATGACATCGTCGCTATGGTGCGAGTCAGATACAACCTATTCGCTGGCGGTAAAGATCTTGCTCGCGAAAAGGAATCTGCTTACAAACTGGGTGAAGCGAAAGAAATCCGTCAACGTGCACAAAGGGAAGTCATTGAAGGGGTAAACCTTGCATGGAACGCCTACGAAATGTTAGCGCCTCAAAAGCAATACATTCGCGACCATGTCATCGCAGCCAAAGACACTCAGTCCGCCTATGCGCAACAATTCAATCTCGGCCAACGCAGCTTGCTCGACTTACTGGATACTGAGAATGAGTTATTCGAAGCTCGCAAGGACTACTTACAGGCTGAATATGATGAAATCATTGCGAAATACCGTGTACTAAATGCGACAGGCCGCTTACTCGACTCACTGAAAGTGACTCGTCCAGAAGCATGGCGTGGCGAACGTAACTACGAAGGAGGAGCTAACCAATGAAAACCACAATCCTTTTCCTTAGCGTGGCGCTTTTAGCAGGTTGTTCCATGCGTGATACTGTCAATATTGATGATATGACAACAACTCAAGCATACGATCTTTCCGATAAGGATGGTGATGGCGTTATCGAAGCCCGTGAGCGCTGTAATGATACAGCCAAAGGAGCGGGCACAGATAACTACGGTTGTGGTCAGATCAAATCAATCAATGAGCGTAAGGAAATTAATGTATTATTTCCTAATAACTCAGCATATATAGCACCAGAGTATTACCCGCAAATCGAAGAAGTTGCTATTTTCTTACGTCAATATCCAACGACTAAAGTGACTATTGAAGGTCACACTAGTCGTACAGGTACTGACGAACGCAATGCGGTATTATCACAAGAGCGGGCAGATGCCGTTACCGCGGTACTGGCCGAACGTTTTGGTATCGACAGAAGTCGATTGACTGCAATAGGATATGGCTCAAGTCGGCCAGTCGTTCTAGAACGAACACCCGAAGCAGAAATTCGTAATCGTCGAGTCGTTGCAGAAGTGACGGGAGACGATACGGCGACAGATATGAAATGGACGATTTATTCCGTCGATAACGCAAAATAAGGTCTAACAGAGTAGGTTATGAACGGCAGGCCAAAGGGTACAAGTGCATTTATTCGAGCCTGCCGCTCTAGCCTTGTTGCATCTGCATTAGGGATTAGCTTTCTATATGCGTCTCCAACCCAAAAACTTGATGAAGCGAAAATCACCTCAACGTTAGAAAAACGCTATGGTGAACGTGCAGGGATGCGAGCACGGGCTTGGTTTAAAGTATTGGCAGAGGCAAGCACGGTTGACGAAAAGGAAAAGCTATTGAAAGTGAACAACTTCTTTAACTTATTCCGTTTTGTTGATGACATAAAATTATGGGGAGAATCAAACTATTGGGCCACTCCGATGGAGTTCATTGGGGTCAATGGTGGAGATTGTGAAGATTTTTCAATCGCCAAGTATTTCACACTGCTTCAGTTAGGTGTTCCCGAAGATAAGATGCGGATCACTATGGTTAAAGCCACAAGCGTGAATCAGTATCATATGGTATTGGCTTACTATGATACGCCTTCATCCATCCCTCTAGTACTCGATAATCTCGACCATGTCATCAAACCCGCAACACAACGTAAAGATCTCATACCCGTTTACAGTTTTAACGGTAAACAGTTATGGCTAAATAAAGAACAGGGACGAGGCGTTTTAGCTGGCTCGTCAACACGACTCGAAAAATGGAATGACCTTAACCATAGGTTAGGGGTTGATCGCCTAAGACAACCCAAATTAAAACTGGAGTAGCACCCAAGATGACACTGTTTAGACAGATTTATTCGCTGCTTTTTAGCCTGTTTTTGTTAGTAGTAGCAAGCCTTGGCTATGTGCAATTCACTGAGACTCAAAGCTTTTTAACCAAGCAAATGGAATCGGATCTAAACAACGCCAGTACTTCGCTTGGATTAATGCTTACTCCTGCACTTGAAGCTGGCGATACTGCGGCTGCCGAAACCTTAGTTAACGTTATTTTTGAAGGCGGCTATTATCAAAATATCAAGTTGACTTGGATGGTTGATGGCAAACAACAGGAATGGAATAACCCGCTAAAAATTGAAGATGTGCCCCAATGGTTCATCAATTTAAAACTATTTAAGACAATCAAAAAAGAAAGCACTATTACCTCTGGATGGTTACAACTGGCTCAACTAGAAATCACTGCGCACCCAGGTTTTGGTTACCATGAATTATGGCGAATTATGTCAAATACCATTATCGCCTTTTCATTGCTGTTTTTAGTCGCAATTTTTACTGCAAGATTAGGATTAACTTGGATCCTAAAACCACTCCACGCTTTATCTGATCATGCTAAAAAGATTGCTGCGCGCCAGTTTGGCCCCGATATGCCCTTGCCTAAGACCACAGAACTCAAAGATCTCGTTACCGCATTCAACAGTATGTCAGCTCAACTTAAACAACTCTTCCAATCGCTCGATGAAGAAGTTGGTACTTTACGTAAAAAGAATCTCACAGACCCCGCCTCTGGACTGCCTAACCGCCAATATGTGGTGAGCCGTCTCAATGGCTGGCTAAGCGAACCAAGTAGCGGTGCCCTATTTTTAGCTAAGCTAGACTGGCTCGAAGAAGTTCACAGTAAATATGGCTATCAGGTTCGCGATGAAACCATTCGCCTATTGGCCGAAAAACTAGTTCAGCAATTAAATGAGATCACACCTTCTGTGATTGCACGAATTGCCGCATTTGAGTTTTCCTTCCTAGTTACCGATGTCGAGCACGATCAAATTAGCAAATACCTGCAAACGCTGATCCGCACCATTAACCAAGAAATTTCTAAAGCGGGCTGTAAACCCAATGAAAACTTCGCCATTGGTGTCGCTGAACGTATTGGCCAAATGAAGGTATCCGATATTCTTGCCCAAGCAGACAACGCCCTGCAAAAAGCACTCAAAGAAAATAAGACCTTCCATTGGTTCGAGACAACCGAACAACAGCTTTTCACCCGAGAACAATGGCGCGATAACCTTAGCCACGCCATTAGCAACAAAAAATTCAAGTTTCGTTGGCAACCGATCCAATTTTGTAATGGCGATGGCGTGAGCCAAAGAGAACTTTATTGCCAACTCGAGTTGGGTGATAAGCTTGCTCATGCAGGCCAGTTTATGCCGTATATCGAGCTACTCTCACTCGGCTCATTACTCGATAAATGCCTCATTGAGACAGTCTACGAGCAAAAACTGCTTGAGCGTAACTATGAGCCACTCGCAATCAACCTAACGCATCAAAGTATTAGTGATCCCCAGTTCCACGACTGGCTTAATCACTTCCTGCGCAGTGCTCCACAGGTTGAACGGATTTGCTTTGAGATCCCTGAAGCGGGAGTTTATAGCGATTTAGAATCCTGTACTCGCCTTTGCAATATCATTAGAGACAATGGTGCAAAATTTGGTATAGACCACTTCGGCCGTCAATTTGGCTCCATGTCTTACCTCCAAGAGCTAAGACCAAGTTACGTTAAACTTGACCAATCTTTCTCTTACTATGACGAAGCATCACATAATAGCGAGCTCTGCCGTGCGATTATCAATGTAGCTAGAGGATTAGATATTCAGGTGATAGTGACAGGAATTCAAGAAAAGGCTCAGCTAGAGCGCTTCAATGAGCTAAAAACGGATGCCTATCAGGGCTTCATTGTCCCGCCAGAAAATATCGACTAAATCGAATACCATTGCATTAAGGCTCCTTCGGGAGCCTTAATTATTTGAGATGTTGCTAACGGCCTTGAATCCTCGCAGCACCATGTCATGCAATCACAACGCGCCAGCAAGATACGAATGGCAAAACAGTACCAAGAGACAAATACAAAAAAGCCTCAGTACTTCTTTCGAAATTCTGAGGCTTCAGTGTAATTGGTCGGTGATAGAGGATTCGAACCTCTGACCCTCTGGTCCCAAACCAGATGCGCTACCGGACTGCGCTAATCACCGTAACTGTTAACTATTTGCTTGAAAACTCAAACGCGCTAGTTATGCGAAGAATGTGGTCGGTGATAGAGGATTCGAACCTCTGACCCTCTGGTCCCAAACCAGATGCGCTACCGGACTGCGCTAATCACCGAAATTTACTTTAGCTAAAGAGAGTAAAACCCTCTGGTCCGCTCTTATCCAAAAATCTGGATGCGCTATCGGACTGCGCTAATCACCGAGATGTTAAATGAAATGGGGTGACTGATGGGGCTCGAACCCACGACAACCGGAATCACAATCCGGGACTCTACCAACTGAGCTACAATCACCACTGAATTTCACTTTACTGCTAACCTCAAGCTCACAACTCATTCGGAGAGATGGTGCGCCCAAAAGGATTCGAACCTTCGGCCTCACCCTCCGGAGGGGTGCGCTCTATCCAGCTGAGCTATGGGCGCTCGCCTTGGTTAGCGCCGCATATAGTATGGACAAATAGCCTTTGAGTCTATAGCTGTTTTGCACTTTTTTTACTGACTGCTCAAGTTTTGATACATTAGCATGCTTTTTCAGCGAAAACACAGTTAAAATATGACTTGGATGTTACGGTATTTCGTGCTAATTATAACGTTTGGCAACAATTAACGCAGAACTGATTAGTGAGTATCATGTTTAGGGATGAAGATGAAACTACCCAACCTCGAGCTCCTGAGCTTGAACGCTTAAAAAAAAGACTTAATCGCCTTAAATATTTGGCGCATAAGTACAAGCGGGCGGAGATCGTTCAAAATGCGTTACTCGAATTATCCCATATTGCCACTCAGGTTCCTTCCCTCGAAGAATTCTATTTAGGGGTTCACCACCACCTAAAAAAGCTTATTTCTGCTGATAATTTTTTTATCGCTACTCTCGATATCAATACCAACACTATTTCGGTTCCCTTCTTTGCCGATGAAAAAGATGCCCATCCTGCCCAGCTTTATCCCGAGCAATCCCTATCAACGCTGTTGCAACAAGGATTAACTGGTTACGTTTTTCGCACAGGAAAAACCCTACTATGCGATGAATCCAAGGTTGAAGAGCTGGTCGAAGCAGAGGAAATCGTCAATTTAGGTTCTCCTTGCCACCTTTGGCTTGGAGTGCCCATCAAGCATGAAGGCATAGTCACTGCCGTACTGGTAGTACAAACCTATGATACTAATGTCAGTTATGGCGATATCGAGGTCGAGTTAATGACCTTTATTTGTCACCATATTGCTGGCGTGATGGAAAGACTTAAGCACCAAGAACAGCTAGAGCAAGCAATACAACAACGAACTAAAGAGCTTAGCCAAGCCTATGACAAGCTCAAGCAAGAAGTGTATGAAAGACGCAGAGCCGAGCGGCTGCAAAAATCCTTATTTGAAATAGCAGAACTAGCAAGCTCTAGTTCAGATAATCCTGAATTTTATGCACAGCTACATAATGTGATTCGGCACCTTATTCCTGCCAATAACTGTTACATCGCACTGCTAAATGAACAAGGTACCCACTTAACCTTCCCGTTTTACGTTTCCCAATTAGGTAACCAACACCCTGGGACTCGGCCATTACAGGATGGGCTTACGGAGTATGTGCTCAAACACAAACGTCCACTACTGCTAGACCAGAATGATATTCATGGTTTGATTGCCTCAAAAGAAATTTACGCTAAGGCACCCGCACTTAATCACACTCAAACAATGCATCAATGGATAGGTATCCCACTGTTTATCCATGATGTAGTACGAGGTGCGCTAACCATTTATAGCTTTAGCATGACCCAAAACTACCAAACGAAAGACTTGGAGTTACTCACCTTTGTGTCACAACATATCGGTGCTGCTATCGAGAAAAAACTCGCTGCAGAGTCATTACGCCGCAGCTATGAAGAACTAGAGGAAAAGGTTGCAGCTCGTACAACTGCACTCGCTGAGCTCAATAAGGACCTAGAGAAAGAGATCCGTCAGCGCCGTAATATGGAAGCTAAACTCGTCCATGATGCCAAACACGATGCGCTCACAGGATTGCCCAATCGTGCGATGTTTATGGAGCGTCTCAATCAGGCTATCAAACATGTTCGCCGCCATAGCCTAGAACAGTTTGCCCTGCTGTTTATCGACCTCGACCGCTTTAAGCAGATTAACGATACTATGGGACATTTGGAGGGCGATAGATTCTTAATTGAAACCGCCACTCGCTTACGCGGCTGCATCCGTAGCAACGATACCTTGGCAAGACTCGGTGGTGATGAGTTTGTTATCCTGCTCGATACCATCAACGGCATCAACGATGCCCGTGATGTGGCCGAACGAGTCATTCAAAAAGTCTCACAATCCTACAAATTAGGGACAATCGAGTTTCACTCAGGTGCCAGTATCGGCATAACCATTAGTGGTAATAAGTTAGATACCAGTGAATCGATGCTACGTAATGCCGACACCGCAATGTACCAAGCCAAGGCGAATGGCAAAGGTTGTTATGTTATTTTTGACGATAGCGCGTCACAGCAAAAAATCCAGGATATTGCCTTCGAGAATGATTTTAAACAGGCGCTGCAAGCAGAGGAGTTACAACTCAATCTTCTCCCAATTGTTGATTTACAGACTCTACAACCCCATGCTTTTGAGTGTCGATTAATTTGGGAGCATCCCGTATGGGGAAGTATTCCGCACGAAGTTTTAAGCCAATTAGCTGAGCAAGCTAACCTCATGGTTGAGTTGGATAAGTATGCAATTAACTTACTGAATAAGCATTATCACCAGCTCGTTGTGAGCCATGGAGATAACCTTGATTTACACCTTATGCTTTCCAGTCAACATCTTAAACACAAGCATGTACTTCGTGGTCTTAAAAATGCGCTCAAACAAACTCAGCTTCCTCTCCCGCAGCTATGGTTATTTTTTAATGAAAAAGCCTTAGTTCAAGAAACAGAGAACCACATAAGCGGCTTTGAATTATTAAATAAGCAGGGGGTTAACTTAGGGATTAGCCACTACGGAAGCGGCCACAGTGCGTTAAACAGTTTGTTATTCCTCCCTGTAAAAGGCTTAAAGCTGGATGCGAATATCACGAAACAACTGCAAGATGAACAACACATAAAGCTGATGTCTGCCTATCAAAAGGCGGCCTCAACCTTAAACTTACAAACCTTTGTTGACGGACTTCATCACCCTGAGCAAATCAATATATTCAATGCACTAGGTTATCGCTTCGGCCAGGGTAGTGCCATAGCCCACCCTTTTACCTTAGTGGAAACCCTGCATCAGGTTTGCGCCTAAAACTGCAATTACATGATTAATTATGACTTCTTAAACATATCTCTTAAATTCGAGATATGGCTGCGCCCGGTCTGCATTCGCTCTTGCTCTGTTTGCTGTGGCTTACGGTTTTCCCAAATAAGGTCATCCTGCGGTAACTCATGCAGAAAGCGGCTCGGCTCGCAGCGCATAGTTTCACCAAACTGGCGACGCTCACGGCAGAGGGTGAACCATAGCTCACGTTGTGCCCGCGTTATCCCCACATAGGCAAGACGACGTTCTTCATCAACATTATCTTCATCTATGCTGGTTTGATGCGGCAGAATGCGCTCCTCAACCCCCACCATAAACACGAAGGGGAATTCCAGCCCTTTAGAGGCATGCAGCGTCATTAATTGCACCTGATCGCCGCCTTCATCTTCGCTGTTACGCTCCATCATATCTCTAAGCGTTAGGCGGTTAACCACTTCGGGCAAGGTCATAGGTTCATCTAATTCATCCCCAGAGAGCATTTCCGTCACCCAGCGATACAACTCGGAGATGTTTTTCATCCGCATTTCGGCGGCCTTCGCACTGGTACTGGTCTCGTATAAATAGTCTTCGTAATTAATCTTACGGATCAATTGTTTTACGGCTTCAACCGGTTCTCCCCGCTCGGCATGCTCGCCCGTATCGACAATAAAGCGGCCAAATTGATACAAGGCTGACATGGCATTAGGTGGTAAATGATGATTCAGCTCAGGATCAAAAATCGCCTCGAACATGGAGATATGTTTCTCGTTGGCAAAGTTACCCAAACGCTCCAAGGTGGATGGACCAATACCCCGTTTAGGCAAGTTAACCACACGTAAAAAGGCGTTATCATCGTCGGGATTTACCACCAGTTTAAGGTAGCCCATGATGTCTTTAATCTCGGCACGGGCGAAAAACGAAGTGCCGCCGCTTAGCTTGTAAGGGATACGGTTCGTCATCAACGCCCGCTCAAGTAGGCGAGACTGGTGGTTACCGCGATACAGAATGGCGTAATCACCAAATTGGGTACGGCCGACAAATTTGTGGCGAATGATTTCGGCCACCACACGCTCGGCTTCTTGTTCCTCATTGGCGGCAAACAGCACCCGCATCGGCTCACCATAAGCCAGTTCGCTAAATAACGACTTATCGTACACATGGGGATTGTTGGCGATAAGAATGTTCGCCGCCCGCAAAATGCGTTGGCTAGAACGATAATTTTGCTCAAGTTTAATCAACTTAAGCTTGGGAAAGTCTTTGCCCAACAACACTAAGTTCTGCGGCTTAGCACCACGCCACGAATAGATGGACTGGTCATCGTCCCCCACCACAGTAAAGCGCGCGCGCTCGCCCACCAGTAGCTTGACCATTTCATATTGGGAAGTGTTGGTATCCTGATACTCGTCCACCAGCAGGTATTGGATCTTGGTTTGCCAGCGCGTACGCACTTCTTCATGATGGCGTAACAATAGGGTTGGCAGCAGAATTAAGTCATCAAAATCCAAAGCGTTATAAGCTTTCATATGCTGGGCATAGCGTTGATATAACAGGGCGAACAACTGCTGCTGTTCATCCTTTGCCAGCTTGCGCGCTTGGTCGGGAATAATCAGCCCACCCTTCCAGTTGGAAATTGCCCCCGCAAGAGCTTTGAGTAAATCTTTATCTTCCTGTAATTCTTTTTGGGTCAGCTCTTTAAGGAGCGCAAGCGTATCTTGGTCATCGAATAACGAGAACCCAGGCTTTAAACCCAGCACTTTATGCTCACGCTTTACAATCTCAAGACCTAAGGTATGGAAGGTCGAAATCCATAAACCTCTAGCCTCTTTACGCCCCATAGACTGTGCGACCCGCTCCTTCATCTCGCGCGCCGCTTTGTTGGTAAACGTCACTGCGGCGATATTGCGGGCATTGTAGCCACACTTTTGCACTAGATAGGCAATCTTGTTGATAATCACCCGCGTTTTGCCACTGCCCGCGCCCGCTAATACTAAGCAAGGCCCAGAAACATAATGAACGGCATCATTTTGGGCAGGATTGAGTTTCATCGTCGCGCAATATCCAAACAAGTCTTCAGAAGGGGGATGGGATCATAGCAGAAGCGAAGGTTTTAAGGCCAACAAATCCCCAGATATCAATTGAGCAAACAATAGAAATGACTCGTCTCTTCAAATGAATAAGCATTTGAATATGACATCCTAAAAACCAGTCAAATATGCTGCAATCAGTGTGCAGGCAAGCTTATTACAAAATAACTTTCTTAAATCACACTTTTGCCATTTTTTGAGCTAATTTGTTGCTAAGGTTGATAATGCGCAGTAGAATTCCGCATGGATGAACGTTCATTCATAGATGTCGATATCGGAAAGCAGAATGGATAACAAACGTGACTTAATACTTCGCTCCGCCGAAAAAATCATTGCGACAGCAGGCTTACATAACCTTTCAATGCAAAAACTAGCAGTAGATGCAGGCGTTGCCGCAGGTACGATCTACCGCTACTTCAAAGATAAAGAAGATTTGATCATTGAACTGCGTAAAGACGTATTACAACAAATTGCCAGCAAGTTGCTTGAAAACATTAATGAAGGCAGCTTTGACCAAAAATTTCGCCGTCTATGGTTCAACATAGTGGCACTGGGGCGTGAGCAATCTCATGCCAATTTAAGCTTTGCACAGTATTCCCACCTTCCAGGTGTCGATGCGCCTGAGCATCAAGCCTTTGAAAGGGAGATTTTCCAGCAGCTACATCAACTATTTGAGCAGGCGAAAGATCAAGGCGTCATCCAACCATTGAATAATGCCTTGTTATTTTCTATCGCCTTTGAGCCGGCTATTGCCATAGGAAAACGCCTACGGCGAGGCCATTTGGAATGTACAGAAAATGAAATCCGGCGGGCATGTGAATTATGCCTAAAGGCCATTTCAATCAATCTTCAACTTTAACTCTAGGAATCTTTAGCACCATGAAAAAATGGACTCTAAGTATGCTAGCGATCGCTGTACTTGCCTTTGGCTCAGTGATCGGCTTTAACCTGATGGTAAAAAATAAAATCGCCGAGGCGATCGCCAATATGCCAGAGGCTGAGTTTCCTGTAACAGCCATGACATTAGATATGCAAAAGTGGCAACCCACAATTGATGCGATTGGCTTTGTTGAGCCGCATCAAGGGGTGACCATCTCCAACGAATTAGCAGGACGCGTCACCAGTATTAATTTTGAAAACGGTAGCCGAGTGGAAAAAGGCCAACTGCTGGCCGAACTCGATGCCAAAGTGGAAAGAGCCAACCTTAAAAGCAAAATGGTACAACTGCCCGCCGCTGAGGCCGACTTCAAACGCCTTTCAAAACTCTATGCGCAAAAGTCAGTCTCTAAACAGGATTTAGATAATAGTGAATCTAAATATCTGGCCTTACAGGCGGATATTGAAAGCTTAAAAGCCACTATCGAGCGCCGTGAAATCAGTGCGCCTTTCAGTGGTTTAGTGGGTATTCGTAACATTAACTTAGGTGAATATCTTCAGCCTGGTACCGATATTGTGCGTCTCGAAGATATCAGCACAATGAAAATCCGCTTCACTATTCCGCAAACCCAATTACCTCGTATTGCCGTAGGCCAAAAAATCCATGTGTTTGTGGACTCTTATCCTGAGCAACCCTTCGAAGGTGAAATTGCCGCGATTGAACCCGCCGTGTTTTACCAAAGCGGTTTGATCCAAGTGCAAGCACGCATTTCTAACGATAACGCCAAACTGCGTAGCGGGATGTTTGCCCGAGTATCCATCCTATTGCCAGAACTGAACGATCAGTTTGTACTGCCACAAACCGCCATCAACTTTACCCTTTATGGTAACTCTATTTACCTCATCAAAGAGGTCGAAGAAAACGGTAAAAAGCTGGCTAGAGTCGAGCAAATCAACCTGACGGTATTAGAGCGTAACGGCAATAACGCGCTGGTGAGTGGAGCGTTAAAAGCGGGAGATCGTATTGTCACCTCAGGGCAAATTCGCCTCAGTAACAACAGTAAAGTGACAGTGGTTGAAGACCAAGCCCTGACCCACTCCGACACTATGCCAAAGCTGTAATAGGAGCAAGATAATGCGCTTTACAGATATCTTTATTAGGCGACCCGTACTCGCCGCCTCAATCAGCTTTCTCTTGCTGCTGTTAGGCTTTAATGCCCTCAATAGCATGCAAGTGCGTGAATATCCGAAGATGACGAATACCGTAGTCACGGTATCGACCAGTTATTACGGCGCGGATGCAAATCTAATCCAAGGTTTTATTATACAACCGTTAGAGCAAGCGCTAGCGCAGGCCGATAACGTTGACTTTATGACCTCAGAGAGCTTTCTCGGCACCTCGAAAATTTCGGTGTATATGAAGCTCAATACCGATCCGAATGGCGCCTTGGCCGATATTCTCGCCAAAGTAAACTCGGTGAGATCGCAATTGCCCAAAGAGGCTGAAGATCCCAGTGTTGAAATGTCCACTGGCTCGCAAACCTCTGTACTGTATATTTCATTTTTTAGTGACCAGATTAACTCAAGCCAGCTAACGGATTACCTTGAGCGTGTCGTCAAACCCCAGCTCTTTACCATTGACGGCGTTGCTAAGGTGAATTTATACGGTGGTATTAAATACGCCATGCGTATTTGGCTCGATCCGGCCAGAATGGGGGCGTTTACCCTCTCCTCCAGCGATGTAATGCAAGTATTGCAGGCGAACAACTACCAGTCAGCGGTGGGTCAAACCAACAGTGTTTACACCCTTTTTAACGGCACCGCAGACACCCAAGTTGCTACCATCGAAGAGTTAAAACGCTTAGTGATCGGCAGTAAGGACGGTTTAGTCGTCCGTCTCGGTGATATTGCCGATGTTAGCCTCGAAAAGAGCCACGATATCTACCGCGCCTTAGCCAATGGCAAAGAAGCCGTGGTCATCGGCCTTGATGTCACGCCAACGGCGAACCCGCTTACCGTCGCGGCAGATACCCGCGCCCTATTACCTGAAATCGAGCGTAACTTACCGCCATCCATTGGTTCGAGCATTCTCTACGACTCCTCACTCGCAATTGATGAATCGATTAAAGAAGTGGTTAAAACCATTGGTGAAGCCGCGATTATTGTTATCGTGGTGATCACCCTCTTCTTAGGTTCGCTTCGCGCCGTGGTGATCCCCATTGTAACCATTCCGCTCTCGCTGATTGGGGTTGCCATCATCATGCAGATGTTTGGTTTTACGCTCAATCTCATGACCCTGCTTGCCATGGTGCTCGCCATTGGTTTGGTGGTTGACGATGCGATTGTGGTGGTCGAAAACGTCGACAGGCATATTAAGCTGGGTGAGTCGCCCTTTAGAGCCGCGATTATCGGTACCCGCGAAATCGCTGTGCCAGTGATCTCCATGACCATAACCCTCGCCGCAGTTTATGCGCCGATTGCCTTAATGGGTGGGATCACCGGCTCATTATTTAAGGAGTTTGCCCTTACACTCGCAGGTTCTGTGTTTATCTCGGGCATAGTGGCACTGACACTGTCACCCATGATGTGTGCCAAAATTCTCAAACCCCATACCGCACCTAATCGGTTCGAAATGGGAGTCGAAAACTTCCTCACGGGCCTGACTCGCCGTTACAGCAACATGCTAGATGCGGTGATGTTACATCGCCCAGTGATCGTCGCCTTTGCGATTATCGTGTTCGCTTCACTGCCTGTGTTGTTTAAGTTTATCCCGTCAGAACTGGCGCCCAACGAAGATAAAGGCGTGGTAATGATGATGGGCACGGCACCTTCGACCGCTAACTTGGACTACATCCAAGCCAATATGGGTTTAGTCACGGATATGATTAAGGCACAGCCTGAATCGGCCGCGTCACTCGCCTTCGTGGGCGTACCAAGTTCCAGCCAAGCCTTCGGGATCGCGCCATTAGTGCCTTGGAGTGAGCGGGATAAGAGCCAAAAACAAATGCAGGAGTTTTTTGCTAAAGAAGTGAAGCACATTCCTGGAATGGCGATTACAACGTTCCAAATGCCTGAGCTGCCTGGGGCGTCAAGTGGTTTACCGATTCAGTTTGTGATTACTACATCAAACTCCTTCGCCAGCCTCTTCCAAATCGGTACCAGCGTACTGGAAAAGGTGCAAAAGAGTCCCTTGTTTGTGTACTCAGAAATCAACCTTAAATTCGATTCAGGCACCATGAAACTGCATATCAAGCGTGACTTAGCCGGGACCTACGGCGTGACCATGCAAGATATCGGGATCACACTCGCCACCATGATGAGTGATGGCTATGTGAATCGCATTAACTTGGATGGTCGCTCCTACGAAGTGATCCCACAGGTGGAGCGTAAACTGCGGGCGAACCCAGAATCGCTGGCTAATTACTATGTCAAAGCCGCCGATGGTAAATCCATTCCGCTATCCAGCTTGGTTGATATTGAAATGGTGGCCGAGCCTCGCTCACTGCCGCACTTTAACCAAATGAATGCCTTGACTGTGGGTGGTGTAGCCGCGCCAGGCGTAGCCATTGGTGATGCCATCAGCTTTTTGCAAAATATTGGCGATAATGAGTTACCTAAGGGTTATAGCTACGACTTCCTCGGTGAAGCGCGCCAGTTTGTCACTGAAGGATCGGCACTTTATGCCACTTTCTTGCTGGCAATTGCGATTATTTTCTTAGTACTCGCCAGCCAATTTGAAAGCCTTAAAGATCCCTTAGTCATCTTGGTATCTGTACCGCTGGCGATTAGCGGCGCCTTGATTGTACTCGGGTGGACCCATGTGTTTGGCTTAGCCAAAATTAATATCTACACCCAGGTAGGATTAATTACCTTAGTGGGTCTTATCACTAAACACGGGATCTTGATGTGCGAAGTGGCCAAAGAGGAACAACTCCACCGTGGGCTATCTAAACTTGAGGCGATTAAACTGGCGGCAACCATCCGCTTACGCCCAATTTTGATGACCACTGCAGCGATGATTGCGGGTCTATTGCCGCTATTATTTGCTTCCGGCGCTGGGGCGGTAGCACGCTTTAATATCGGTATTGTGATTGTCGCTGGTTTATCGATTGGGACCATTTTTACCCTGTTTGTATTACCGGTGATTTATACCTATCTTGCTGAAAAACATGAGCCTTTGCCCGTGTTTGACGAAGATACCGACGGGCTAGCCCACAACAGCTAACCGCATCCAAGTAAAACCCACGTCCCTTAAGACGTAGGTTTTGCAAGGCGGTTTTCTTTTGAAAGCCAACGTACTAGGTTACAATCCACCCATTCAGTAAAGAGGCGGACAAGAAGATGATCAATCCAAAGAAAATCGAAGAAATGGCGAAGCAACTGAGCGATAGCCTGCCCAGCGGTCTTAAGCAATTTGCCGGCGAATTTGAAGAGCGCAGCAAGCAAGTGCTGCAAAATCAATTGCTCAAGTTGGATATGGTGTCCCGCGAGGAATTTGAAGTACAGCAGCATGTATTACTGAAAACCCGCGAGAAATTAGAAGCCCTGCAAGCACAAGTAAATGAGCTTGAGAAAAAGCTAAACGCCGCAGACTAACTTATAATGCCTGTTTGAAAGAGCACAGTTAGCGATAGCGCAGCTGTGCTTTTTTGTTTTTAACACTTCAAACATTGAGTCACTTAGGGAAATAATGCAACAACTCGCCAGCTACATCCTTGCTATTCAAGGCTATCCTAGCCCAGTTTCAGTGGTGAGCCACACCCAAGAGCAGCAAAGTTATCGAGACGATAATGCTGAAATGTGTGAATCTTTGACCTTATATCACTTCGATAACGGGGTTGTGGTCAGTCTGTTAAGCGAGCAAGATAAACAAGCTGATGAGCCAAACGCGATTTGTGAGGATTATTGGTTGAGTTATCGAGTCATCACCGCCAATATCGCGATTTCGCCGCAGCAAAAGTCCTTTAGCAATCTCTGCCAACAAGGCTTTTGGCTTAAGATGCAGCAAGGGCTTAACGAGTAAGAATAGCCGTCGGCGCTTAGACCTAGCGCCAGCGTTCGAATCGTCAGGGAAGAAAGCCATGGATATCGCAAGCACCACTTTTAATCAGGACTATCTGCTTTGGGGATTATTGCTCCTTGGCGGCCTGCCACTGCTCAGTTATCCCTTTGTTGTCCTCGCCAGCCTGATGGGACTTGCCAGCCGAACCACGATTAACGTGCACTGGTTTTACCGGCTGATGAATAAGAGTTTTCTGTGGGGAACCCTTGCCTATCCCTTAGTGTACATTCCCTGCTACTGGCTAGCGCGGGCGGAGAACAGTTCATTATCCTTAGGCTATGCCACCCTGCCGCTACTCTTTTTGGCCTTGCTGTACCTGTGCTTTCGCTGGATGGATGTACCGCCTAAAGACAAACGCCCAGATAACGACAAAGATCCCGATTAGATCTTCTGCTGCCGTGCGTATAGTTGTTTAAATGCCTTATGGTTAGCCTTCACCAGCTTCCAGCGGCTGCAACCATTAAAACGCGCATACTCAGTAACTGCCGCCTCAAATGCCGCACAGAAGTCATCATCCATGCCGCTAAATCCCTCTTCTAAGGTCAGCTGTTGTAATAACAGTAAACCGCTTTGCCGCTCGGCTTTCACATCCACGCGGCCAACAAAGCAGTCACGCCACAAAATCGCGAGGGAGTAATAGCCATATTGGCGTTTTTCGGCGGGCACATAGACTTCAATTTGATAATCAAAATCAAACCATTGCTTTAATCGCTGCCGCTGAATTAATAGATTATCGAAGGGATTGAGTAACCAGACTCGATTGGGTATTGCAGCGGTTATTTGCAGCTCGGGGCGATAAAAATACCATTGCCCTTCCGCCTTAAAGCTTGCCAACTCACCTTGAGACTGCATAGCGGCTAATTGCTCATTCACATTAGCTTTTATGCCTTTGCGCAGATAAGCGATTTGCGCTGCCGAACCAAAGGCATGGGCATCGAGATAACGCTCAATCAAGTGGCGAGCAAATTCGCTCTCGCTTGGCGCTTGGGTATTGATATGCTCTGGCAGCACGCGCTCGGTAAGATCATAACATTTTTGAAATTTCTCCCGCCGCACCACCATTAACTCGCCGCGCATAAACAACTGCTCTAGCGCCTTTTTGGCGGGCTTCCAATCCCACCAGGCACCGTTTTTGCCTTCAGTATGCTCAAAGTCACTGGCTTTAAGTGGCCCTTCGGCGCGAATGCGGGCACGCACTTCCTGCATCACCTTATCGTCTGGCTCAAACCAATGTTTGCCGCCATTTTGCAGCTGTTGTTTACGTTGCAAACTAAAACGGTAGTCGGCAATGGGTAAATATGCCGCCGCATGGGACCAATATTCAAAAATCTCACCCTGTGCTAACGCTGTATCTAACATCTGCGGTTGATACTGTGGTATCCGGCTATGCAACACATGGTGGTGCGCCCGCTCGACCACATTAATCGAATCGATTTGCACATACCCGAGACGGCTAATAAGCTCACAGACCGACGTCTGAGGTTGTAATAAGCCCTGCTGTTGCATATTCAATTGCAACCACTCACGGGGTGAAAAAGGGCTCGACATAAATTCTCCCAAAATGCTCAAAACGATTGCGCCCTAAGATTGATGCCATTACTGACGGATGATCAAAAGGATAATCCTCTTACTTTTGTCGGATATTTCGTAAACTTAGCGCGAATTTGTCAGCTCGCGTACAACTTGAGTTAACATAGGGCATTTCCTCGCTTAGGGCTATCGCTTACCTCGAGTCAAACAACTCCCTCTTACAAAGGTTAGCCCCTCATTAAGGATTGATGAATGAATATCTATTACCGCGAAGCCAAACTCTGCGGCCGTAAAACCGGCAATGGTACTAAACTGCCATTTTTAATGAATATGCTGTACTCACTCGGTGAAAAGAATGGCGAGTTACAACCTTTCAGCATCGACGATATTAAGGCAGTCCTGTTTAACCAACATCAATCGATTGGCTGCTCCATTAAAGCGCCTTTACCCATAGTCTCTTGGCGTAGCGAAGCCATTTGGTACGAGCTATTCAAAGGTGAAGCGCCCGTGTATCTGCCCCAATGCATCACCTTTAGCAATGGCGCAATCGACTATGCAATTGTCGTGATAAACGATGAGTATGAGCTACGTATTTGGCCGGACTGCAATAATCGTGAGCGTGAAAAACACCAATGGTTTTCACACCATGCCGCCGTATACTCCGAAGAAATCGATGTCTTTAAGGAATGTCTTGAGGTGCTACTCAAACATATCCGCAAGGAAGATGACTTTGAGGCTAAACACCCGAAATTTGGCAAACAACGCACCAGTTCAAAATAGGTTTTAGCGCACTTAAAGGCGATTGCCATAATTTTGCCACTATTGATCAGCAACTTGCCCGCAACTTCCGTGGGCAAATCTGCTTTAATACCCGCCGTAATATCGAGTTAGCTCAATAGTATGCAATGGCGACTCGCGCGTATTTCATAGGGAATGAAATCCATGTTTAACATTATTTTCTGGGTGCTCACGTTACTGAGTTTGGCGCTGTTTGGCGGCGCTATCTATTTAGTGACGCGCGCGCTCCTTAAAAAACTCAATCGTGATCAAGGAACCGATATGTCAACACAAGAGTCGTGGGCAGCACCCACTGCAAAGGGAACGGCATTAAAAAACACCACCTTATTAAAAGCCATCACCATTGGCATACTGTCGATTGTGGCCTTGCTACCGCTCGGGATCATTATGGATATGACGTCCGATCGCGAAATGCTTTACAACAGTGTGGTCGATGAAATCGGCCGGTCATGGGGCGAGCAGCAAACCCTCTCAGGTCCTGCGCTAGTAATCCCTTACAGCTATTTTGTGATGCAGGAAGAAGTCAGTAACGACGGCAAAACCCGCCACGAAGTGAAGCGCACCTATCAAGATGAGCTGGTGATTCTGCCGAAAAAGCTCACTCTCGATTTAGACCTAAAACATGATTTCCGTACCCGTGGCATTTATCAATCGCTGGTGTATAACGCGGCGCTTAAGGGGCAGGCTGACTTTCGCTTAAATCGTTATGACATTCCTAACCTTATCGCCTTTGATAACAAAAATGCCCGTTTAGTCTTTGGTGTGTCATCAAACCAAGCAATTGATAAAGTAGAAAAGATTGAGGTGACAGGCGATTCAGTCTTACTCTCTGGCTCGCTGATGTCGGGCACTGGCTTGACGACTGGTGGTCTAGAGAAAGGCTTTAACCAAGGGATCCAAGTCGGCGAAGCAAGTGATTTTAGCGTGAACTTTGCCATGACACTGCGCGGCTCTCAGTCGATTAGTGCCCTGCCATTAGGTGAGCAAACCTTGTTGAATATCCATGCCGACTGGCCGCACCCGAGTTTTAAAGGCTTACTCCCAGCAGAGCGCGAAATCACTACCAACGGATTTACCGCCAACTGGAATATCAGTCACTTAACTCGCAACTATCCGCAGGAGTTTATTAAGAGTAATCAGTCGACGCTTACCGAAGTCGTCCCCAATGCCATGCTGTTTGAGCCTGTAACCCATTACGGCAAGATTGAGCGCTCAGTCAAATACGGCCTGCTGTTTATCGTACTGACTTTTATCATGTTATTTATCTTCGAGCTGGGTCAAAAGACCAGCCTAAGCACAGTGCAATATATGCTGGTTGGCAGTGCGATGGCCCTGTTCTACCTGCTGTTACTGTCACTCTCGGAGCATCTTGCCTTCCTGCAAGCCTATCTGATCGCCGCCTGTATTCCTGTGCTGTCGGTATCCGCTTATGTGGGCAGTGCCACCGCTAGCGTTAAACGTGGCGCGATAGTAGGCACTATGCTGGTGAGCTTGTATGCGGTGTTGTACTCAATACTGCAATTAGAAGATTACGCCCTACTGATGGGTACTGGCTTGTTATTAGTGGTTTTACTGATTTTGATGTTCGTAACCCGTCATCAACCCAAGGACACAGTGCAATAGCACCTACCGGTCCACCCTTGAAGACCCCCGACAGCGCACTTTTTGCTGTCGGGATTTTTTTATTGGCAAGACCACATGTGACATGTAGCCTATTGCGTTTACTCGGAGGCGAATATTTTGACTCATCCAGCCTATCTTCTACGTCGTTTGGCGCTTGTATGGTTACTGCTAGCAGCGATTCCAAGCCTACTGTTACTTACGCAAAATCAATTATTTCCGCTGCTCGATCTACAATCACCCTTAGCCAGAGCCTTGTACTGGCTAACCACAACCGGCACAGCGCCCTATGGGGTTGCGACCGTTTTAGTCGTGTTGGCGCTTGCCTATTGTTATATGCCTAAAGCATTATTTATTAACTTGTTTTTAGCCATCAGCCTAAGCCAAGTATTAAGCCTAAGCACTAGCCATGCCCTTAAAAGCTTTTTTAAAGAGCCAAGGCCCAATCTGGTGTATCTATCTGAGCAAGCACTCCCAGATGATGCACAGTTAACTCCGCAAACCTTCTATCAACTCGCAAAACCAGAACGCTCACAGGCCATTGCTGAGGCGCTGACCGAGCTGCAAACGAGAACCTCAGCGGTAAAACTGTCCCCAAAAATCCACCAACATTGGGAAGATGAAATCGGCTATTCCTTCCCGTCTGGACACACCATTTTTGCCGTAACCTTAGTGCTAACCGCCAGCTACTATCTGCTTTTAGCGGGTTTACCTCTATTCACCAGTGCGTTATTGGTTTGGGGATTATTGATGGGCCTAAGCCGTATGCTACTCGGCATGCACTGGCCGCAGGATGTGCTCTTTTCCACCCTACTGGCCGCTATCATCAGCAGCTTAAGCATATTTTTGGTCAGTAAAATGCGTCTATTCACGCAAAGGTTTGTAAAAGCCACTTCGCAATAACGCCCTAGTTACATTGACTTAAAAGGGAATAACCATTTGTTCGTCAATGCACCTTGGATTGAAATGCCTGTGAGGCTCTGAACTGATTAGATATTTAATGTGATTGCTATTACACAAGATTTTTGGCAAACAGCGCTAACACTGGCAAACTAGGGGTAGAGTCCGCTACCCCTAAACTTTCCATGACTGAAACTCACCCATATAAACTCGACCAACTCGATTTAACCATTTTGCGTTTACTACAAACCCACGGCAGGTTATCGAATCTTGAACTGGCAACGAAAGTCGGCCTGTCGCCGTCCCCTTGCTCACGCCGCGTTAAAGCCCTAGAAGAAGCGGGTTATATTGCCGATTATGTCACGCGTCTGTCAGCGGATAAATTCAACCTACATTTGACTGCGTATATCCATGTAAGGATGGAAAAACACACGCCTGCAATCCTCAACCAATTTGAAGCCAATATACTGGGCTACGAAGAAGTCCAAGAATGCGCGCTGATCACCGGTTCTGAAGCCGACTATCAACTCAAAGTGTTAGTCCAAGATATGGCGCACTTTCGTACTTTTCTGTTAGATAAACTCACCACCAATGTGCATATCGCAGGTGTGCATTCCAGCTTCGTGTTGAAAAAGGTCAAAGAGCACACGGCCATCCCCTTAAGCCATATCACCATTGAACCCTAAGCGCAGTAAAAGTGACGGCCGCTGCGATAGCGTGAGACCAATGCAGCTATGGTTGCAGCGTCGCTACCCCAAGCAGCTCATCCTGCGAAAGGTATTTTTGGCGATAAGATCACAATTTATTAGGTTTTTACCATCGCAATTAATCGCTAAAGCGAGGCTGCCAGCCACCGCCACGAGCAACATAATCTCGAACCTCACCACAAATCAAAATTTAACACCAAAATCAAAGCAAAATACGAACAATAATTGCCGATTAACATCAATTTAACGCACAAAAATTGCGTTGAACTTCTTATTTATCCGCCTAAGATACGCCTTCTTTTTACGGGAGGCACAATGCAATCGGCCAATACAAATTCGACTAACCATTTCAGCTCACGCTTAGGTTTTATTATGGCGGCAGCCGGCAGTGCCGTTGGTGTCGGCAACATTTGGGGATTCCCCACCCAAGCGGCAACCCATGGCGGCGGGGCCTTTTTGCTGGTGTACCTAGTACTGATTTTTATCCTAGGCATTCCCATGCTGATGGCCGAACTGATGATTGGTCGCCACGGACAAACCAACCCCGCCGATGCCATGGGTAAACTCGGTTGCAACTCGCTCACCCGTAATTTAGGCAAGACAATAGGGTTGATTTCTATCGTAACAGCAGGGTTGATCTACACCTTCTACAGCATTCTTTCTGGCTGGTTTGTGAGCTACGCTATCGCCCCAATTGCCACGGCTATGGGCTCGCACGATACCGCTGCTTGGCTAATGGATTTCTCGCTGTCGCGCAATCTGGTATTCACGCTAATTTTTAGCGCGCTGGTATTTTTGGTATTGCTGCAGGGCGTACAAGAAGGTATCGAAAAATGGTCTAAACGCTTAATGCCGCTATTGTTGATCATGCTGATCGCGGGAGTGGCCTATATCTTCACCCTCAATGGCGCAAGTGAAGGTATTACCGCACTATTAACGCCTAACGTTGCCAAGGCTATCGCGCCAGATACCTTGATCAACGCACTCGGACAGACCTTTTTCTCACTCACCATAGGCACTGGTGCCATGATGGTTTATGGCAGCTATTTGAGCCAAAAAGAGAATATTGCCAAATTAACCATCTGGGTTGCCTTTACCGATAGCGGCATCGCCTTTCTCGCCGCCTTTTTAATCATCCCAGCCATGTATGTAGCCCAGCATAATGGCGTGCAGATTTTTAGCGCTGAAGGCAAGTTAATCGATTCGGATGCATTGGTCTTTACTGTTTTACCCGCCTTATTCTCAACCCTAGGCGACACGGCCAACCTCATTATTAGCGTGGTGTTCTTTATGCTGCTGATCATCGCCGGCCTGACATCAGCCATTTCCATCGCCGAGGTGCCAACGAGTTATGTGATGCAAAAATGTGGATTCAGCCGCCAACGTGCTACCTTGATCATCGGCCTATTGTTGACCTCATTATCCTTATTACTGGCGGTATTTTTTGAGACGCTATTTAGTTTCACTATCATGCTAACCACGCAAATGGCCCAACCGCTGGTCGCCCTCGGTATCGCGATTTACTTAGGTTGGATTTGGCGCCAAAGCCAGTTACTCAAGGCGATAAGTGGACAAGAGGGTGTCGATGCCACGGGGCTTTTCTGGCGCATTTGGCCAAGGTACGTGAAGTATGTTTGCCCAGTACTAATCATCGCGATCGCGATCAGGCAATTTGTGTAACTCTTTAAAAAAACAAAATCCCCGCTTAATGCGGGGATTTTTTATTGAACAATTAACAGATATAGGCTGCTTTTGAAGGTGGAAAGATTACTGCTCGATACCCACGATTAACCAAGGCGCGTTGGCTTGTGTAAGGTTACGCTCTAAATGCCAGATTTCCTTAATGTCTTCTTCGACACCTTCAACCGTATCACGGTAGCGGCCGCTAAACTTAACACTCACTTCCGCCAGATTAGCATTGTGTGTCGCGCGGACCAGTTCAGCATCTAAGAACATCACTTCTGTATGCTGTTCGCCAACGAGCTCACGGCGTTGGTTGCTGAGCTCATTAAAAAGCTCAATCGAAACATACTCTTGAATTTTGCTTAAATCGTTTTCGTTCCATGCTACTTGCAGGGTTTTGTAATGACTACGCGCGCCTTCTAAAAAGCTAGGTAAATCAAACCCCACAGGCAAATGGAAAGGCACTGTGCTCGCCGCTTGAGCAAAACCATTGCTGCCACTGTTTGCACTGCTGGCAAAACCGGTTTGTTCCGCTTGCTGGCGTTGCAGATTCGGATTAGGTTGACCCGCACCTGCGTAGGCAGGTCTTGGCTGGGTACTGGCTTTTGAAGCCATCAGAGTACGGACAATTTTAAACAGCACGAATGCCAACAGAGCGATAATCAAAATATCCATAAATTGAATATTTTCAAAACCTTCGCCCATAAATAGCGCAGCCAATAAGCCACCCGCTAATAAACCGCCTAACATGCCGCCCATCATACCTTTCTTGCCCGCAGCAGGTGCTGGCGCAGCGGTAGGCGGGGTTGTGGGAGTATTAGTTGCCGCAGGCTGAGCCGGCGCCGTTTGATGACTTTTGCCAATAGACTTATTACTGCCGAATTTTTTTGCTTCTGCGACGGGACTAGCAGCCAAGCTAACCGCAAAAATCATCGCCAGCATAATAAATAACTTTTTCATTTATAAGATCTTTGTATGTATAACCAGAGGTGCAGGCATCATAGCGGGATGACATTATATGTCAACTATCAAAAGAGGGGCCTAAATAGCTGTTCCAAATAGTAGATCAAAGGAAGGGAACTCAGTCCTGTTTGAGCGATCTGATCTATCGCCAAACAAACCCACCACTCGCCGAGGACTGAGAATGGCCATCTTACCACCACTTTGTCGCGCAGAGCGCAAACAACTACAGAAATTGATCCATAAAACCAAGGATAAACACTTCGCTCGACGTCTTATCGCTATGCTGATGCTGCATCAAGGGCTGTCGATTACTGACGTTCATCATGCTACTGGTGCAGCACGCTCCAGTATTGGTCGTTGGTTAGGCTGGTATACCGAAAGCGGCGTTGATGGGCTTAAATCTCTGCAGCTGGGACGGCCGGCAAGCTTGCCCATAGACCCCATATTGCTCTGTCTATCTTTGCTTATTCAGCTATGCCCACAGGACTTTGGTTACCAACGTAGCCGCTGGAGCAGTGAACTGCTTGCCATGGTGATTAATGCACAGCTTAAGCTCAGCATCGCTGCATCCACCGTCCGCCGATTACTACCCAAAGCAGGAATGGTCTGGCGCCGCTCGGCTCCGACATTGCGTATCAAAGACCCACACAAAGAGGAGAAAATGGCCGCGATAAATCAGGCACTTGAGCAGTGTTGCGTCGAGCATCCGGTTTTCTATGAAGATGAAGTAGACATCGACTTGAACCCAAAAATCGGGGCAGATTGGATGCCAAAAGGACAACAAAAACGCGTTGTCACCCCAGGCAACAACCGTAAGCATTACATAGCTGGAGCCCTGCATGCCAGCACCGGGAAAGTGCTTTATGTAAGCCACGATAGCAAAGCGTCAGAGCTGTTTATTGCCATGTTGGAGAAGCTTAAGCGTCATTACCGCAAAGCCAAAACCATCACGCTCATCCTGGACAATTACATTATTCATAAGAGCCGTAAGACCGTAGCTTGGCTCAAGCATAATCCCAAATTCAGATTACTATTTCAGCCGGTATACTCGCCGTGGGTCAACAAGATAGAACGCTTATGGCTCGCACTGCATGAAACGGTAACCCGCAATCACGCTTGCAGGAACATACGGGAACTGCTTGGCATGGTATGGCATTTTATGGGAACCGTTTCCCCATTTCCTGGCAGTGGGCATGGCACGGCGAAAATGTAGCAGTATTCGGATCAGCTATTTAGGCTTACAAACTTCGTTTGTTCTTCTAAATCAAAATCAAAGTCGTGTGGACTTCCTCACTGCTTGTTCAACTTGACTCAACTAAGAATGCTTCTAACGATATGATTATTCGGCTATGAATGACGTGAGAATCGATTAAGCACTGTCATTCCAGTGACACGCAGCAAGCACATCCCTGTGTGCTCGACCGTGACATCCCTGTCACGAACGGTCACTTACATGCCAGTGCTTAATCCTGAAGGATCCCCTCATAAATCAGCCATAGCATAGCCATATTTGAGCAACTGATTGGCGAATAATACCCAGGCCGCCAGCAATTCTTTCTCCGTGATTTGATAATCAGGCCGCCTGAGTACCTCCAATCCCAAGCGAATCGTTGAGAGTACCGTTCGATGCCCAATGGTATTGGCCTGAAAATGCTTATCCCAGCCCTGTTGCTGTGCGTGTAAACCAACTAGCCACAACAGGCATTGAACCATCAACGCTATCAGTAGGATGATGTCGAATCGCTCTGGACTGTTGGTACGACTTTGGCGTAAGCCAAAGCCGTATGCCGGGCTTTTGAGGTCACGAAAGGTTTCCTCTATTTGCATACGTTTGGCGTACAGGTTTACCAGCTGCTTTGGGCTCCGAGATTCTGGTGGTAAATTGCTGGCTAACACCCAAGGCTCTTTCGCCGATGTTGAGTACGTTTTTGCCGATGGATGGTGGCAATTAGTCCTCGTTGAACGCTGATTTGTACGCCCCTTAGGTTTGCTACGATAAAGCGTGAGATGGCAATTGATAGGGTTAGTTTTGGTCAAGGTCTTACAACCCAGGCTCTTCGCTTGACCGTTGGCCAAGTCATGTGTACTGCGAACTGCACGCCAATTTTCAGCGCCAATATCTGCAAATTGAACTGTACCGCGAATACGGCTTAGCCAAAACCAACCATGCGCCTCAACCTCTTTGTACCAAGGCACTTTGAACCCCGCGTCAGTCACGATGAGAGGGGTAACATGCAAAGGTAAAATCTTGGCTAAGTCCGCTAAAAAACCGTTGTGGGAGGCCTTAGAGCATTGTTCTGATAGGGGATAGGACTTCTCATACAGGGTAATAGAGCGGCCATTGAAGGCTATTGAGGCGCGCAGAGCCATGATGCGTTTATGCTCTCGGATGTCTGACCAATCGACGAGCACAATCGGCATAGGGTTACCAGAACAGATGAGGCTGGCATGCCATTGGTAGACAGCTAACCGTTCTTGATGCAGATGCGTGTTGCCGAGCAAACGATCAATGCGCTTGATGTTGTGCTTGGTTCGGGCCGTGGTTGGTAAATTTCGACCTAACTCAGTCAAGGTCAGTGTCTTACATTCAATCAGTGCCTTAGAGGCCAGCATCAAGCTGTTTAATCGTTTTAGGTGAAGTTCTGGGCAGTATTGGTGTAAAGAATGTTGTAGGATATTGGCTTCGCGCATCTTGTTGTCCAAGTGTAGTTTTTAGCGAAACCATTTGATCATGCAACAAGATGCGCTTCCACTCTAATTTGATGATTTATTTGTAAATCATCAGGGGATTCTTCAGTGCTTAATCCCGTTAACTTCCGTGTATCCTGATAGCCAGAACTCCGAAACCCGAAGCCAAGATCTAAGTACCATCTAAGCAGATATAGCTTTGGAAGAGCCATTAACACAGTCGCCATAGTGAAAAAAATGCATGTCCTATCTTTTAGGTCATTCCAGTAACTCACAGGCTTTAGTTATAAAAAGATTCGACGAAGAGTACCTAAAAAGATGTGTATGTTCTGACTCTGCGACGTAAGAAGTGATTAAGCACTGTCATTCCCAACAGTAATCTGTCCCCCCTCTTACAAATATACACTCTGTAAATTTAACAATGGTTAGCTCGTTAATTAAATTGTTAACTAACGGCCAGCGAATAAATAAAACAAGTGAAAATTACAAAAGTTGATAACGAGCAGGTTAATTTAAAGTTGTTCGATAACGTCTTCCAGTTATAACCAAGAATCAGAATGTATGGTATCCACACGACAGCTGAGTATAGCCACATTAATCCAATTACTAGATTTCCTTCATGGCTTCTTGTATTTGCTGTATTAAGAGTAACCCAAATACCTTGCAAGCAATAATATGTAGGGAAAAGCAGAATAAAGCTTAAAATTATCATCCATACTTTAGCACTAATCATCAGTATCAATCTCCATTTGCAACCTAATGCCCACTTAATATCCTTACTACTTACTAACAGTCAACCCACTTTATAGAAGCTTAACAAGGCACATATTGTAAATTTTTCACATATCAAAACTTAAAATATCCCAAAGCTAGATTTCCACTTAAACACATTGCGGGAATGAAGAAAAAATATCTTTCACCATAAAAACCTTATAAACCAAACCTTATCATAGAGGCAAAGCGCTGAAGGATCCCCTCATAAATCAGCCATAGCATAGCCATATTTGAGCAACTGATTGGCGAATAATACCCAGGCCGCCAGCAATTCTTTCTCCGTGATTTGATAATCAGGCCGCCTGAGTACCTCCAATCCCAAGCGAATCGTTGAGAGTACCGTTCGATGCCCAATGGTATTGGCCTGAAAATGCTTATCCCAGCCCTGTTGCTGTGCGTGTAAACCAACTAGCCACAACAGGCATTGAACCATCAACGCTATCAGTAGGATGATGTCGAATCGCTCTGGACTGTTGGTACGACTTTGGCGTAAGCCAAAGCCGTATGCCGGGCTTTTGAGGTCACGAAAGGTTTCCTCTATTTGCATACGTTTGGCGTACAGGTTTACCAGCTGCTTTGGGCTCCGAGATTCTGGTGGTAAATTGCTGGCTAACACCCAAGGCTCTTTCGCCGATGTTGAGTACGTTTTTGCCGATGGATGGTGGCAATTAGTCCTCGTTGAACGCTGATTTGTACGCCCCTTAGGTTTGCTACGATAAAGCGTGAGATGGCAATTGATAGGGTTAGTTTTGGTCAAGGTCTTACAACCCAGGCTCTTCGCTTGACCGTTGGCCAAGTCATGTGTACTGCGAACTGCACGCCAATTTTCAGCGCCAATATCTGCAAATTGAACTGTACCGCGAATACGGCTTAGCCAAAACCAACCATGCGCCTCAACCTCTTTGTACCAAGGCACTTTGAACCCCGCGTCAGTCACGATGAGAGGGGTAACATGCAAAGGTAAAATCTTGGCTAAGTCCGCTAAAAAACCGTTGTGGGAGGCCTTAGAGCATTGTTCTGATAGGGGATAGGACTTCTCATACAGGGTAATAGAGCGGCCGTTGAAGGCTATTGAGGCGCGCAGAGCCATGATGCGTTTATGCTCTCGGATGTCTGACCAATCGACGAGCACAATCGGCATAGGGTTACCAGAACAGATGAGGCTGGCATGCCATTGGTAGACAGCTAACCGTTCTTGATGCAGATGCGTGTTGCCGAGCAAACGATCAATGCGCTTGATGTTGTGCTTGGTTCGGGCCGTGGTTGGTAAATTTCGACCTAACTCAGTCAAGGTCAGTGTCTTACATTCAATCAGCGCCTTAGAGGCCAGCATCAAGCTGTTTAATCGTTTTAGGTGAAGTTCTGGGCAGTATTGGTGTAAAGAATGTAGTAGGATATTGGCTTCGCGCATCTTGTTGTCCAAGTGTAGTTTTTGGCGAAACCATTTGATCATGCAACAAGATGCGCTTCCACCCTAATTTGATGATTTATTTGTAAATCATCAGGGGATTCTTCAGGGCAAAGCGTTTGCGGTATGGTGTTCGTTCATATCTGATCCTCTAGCCTAAAAAATACCGCACATAGGAATATAGGGAGTGTCACTTTGATAGCAGAAGCATTATTGGCCATGCACTACATGATACAAATAAAAATTGCTATTGGTGTTATGCAACCAAGTACGTAAGTGATAATACTTACTCTAATACCCTCTAGGTCTTCATCATTTGGACCGTATAACGGGTATTTACCAATAGTTACAACTCTCAGTACAAACCACCCAATCCAATACCAAGGCCGTGTAATTATGCCCTGCTCAAGCAATAATACTAACAATCTAAATATCCATATGAAAGGCTTAACAATTAATTCAAAAATATCCATTTATTATTGGTAACCTTAGATTATAAGCAGTATTAAGCCACCCCAAATGAGCACATCATTAGACACGATACCAATCACTGCTTTTGTACTTTTCAGGAATATCTTGTTCAAACGGTTCGCTATAGCCAAGTTTACCTAGCTCATCAAACCATTGTTCACGTCTTGATGTAGGTAACCTAGAGCCACACCATGGGCAAAAATTTATCGTGATTGATGATGTGCCGCCGTCATGAATAATCAATCCGTACTCATCGAATTTATCAGAATAATTAATAAGATGAACGGCGCATTCCTCCACGTGGTGGTCGCATTTGTTGTTTATAAAACTTTTCATTTGTTCACAGCAGTGATTCATAAGGTACCTGCATAATAGTAAAAAATTTAACGAGCCGCCCATTGTTAAACTCTTGAAATGCCCTAGTTGTAAATAACAGACTATCAGGTATAGCAAAGCCTTAACCGGATTAAGCACTGTCATGAAAGTGACCGTTGGCGGCATGGATGCCGCCATCGAGCCTATAGGGACATATTCACGGCGTGTCACTGAAATGGCAGTGCTTAATCAATATACCCCCGCACTAAAGAACGGTACTGTCTCTATAAAAAATCCCCGCATTACGGGGATTTATAAACTATCAAAGACAGCTAAAACTAACTAAGTTACAAACACTTATTATCCGATTTATCATCGGAAGAAAGTGCTCGGCTAATACTGCCGAAGATTGCAGTTAAAATCCCGATGCCCACATCCATCTGCCGGGCATTGCTATCATCACCGCTAGCCTCACGTTGACTCTGATTGCCAGCAGTGCCTCGCACAAAATCACAACTGGCATTGCTCGTATTGGTGGAGGCACAACCACTTAAGAACAGAATCAAACCGCCAATCACTATACGTGAGCTAACTAAACGCAAACTCACTCTGCGTAACATCCCTATACGCGAAACAGACTTATTAATTCAGCACCTCTTCTAGGGCGCGCAAACAGAGCGCGACATTCTCACGACGGGCACCAAAGCCCATTAAACCGATGCGCCACGCTTTACCTGCAAGTGCACCAAGACCAGCACCTATTTCAAGGTTGTAATCTTTAAGGAGACGCGCACGCACAGAGGCATCGTCAACACCTTCGGGGATATAAATGGCATTAAGCTGTGGCAAGCGCGAATCTTCGGCAACCACAAATTTCAGGCCGAGTTTTTCAAGGCCGGCACGCAGCACTAAATGCATGTCTTGATGACGTTTCCATTCATTTTCTAAACCTTCGGCCGCCAATAAACGCAGCGATTCGTGCAGGGCATAAAGCGCATTAACGGGCGCGGTATGGTGATAGCTGCGCTTACCACCCGCGCTGGTCCAATAGGCCATTACTAGGCTTTGATCAAGGAACCAACTCTGCACCGGCGTTTTACGGTTTTTTAGCTTTTCTACCGCAGCAGGCGAGAAAGACACAGGCGATAAGCCCGGTACGCAGGAGAGACATTTCTGGCTGCCAGAATAAATGGCATCGATGCCCCATTCATCGACTCTTAATTCCACGCCGCCGAGGGATGTGACCGCATCGACAATCGATAAACAGCCGTATTGTTTAGCTAATGCGCATAGGGTTTTGGCGTCACTTAACGCGCCTGTTGAGGTTTCGGCGTGCACAAAAGCAAGGAATTTAGCATCGGGGTTGGCCTTAAGCGCCGCTTCAACGGCAGCAGGGTCGACCGGCGTACCCCATTCGTTATCCACCAGCACCGCAATCGCACCAACGCGCTCGACGTTTTGGCGCATACGCTCACCAAACACACCATTGCGGCACACAATCACCTTTTCGCCGGGTTCGACTAGGTTCACAAAGCAGGTTTCCATGCCCGCACTGCCGGGGGCCGACACTGCCATCGTCATTTCATTTTTGGTCTGAAACGCATATTGGATCAGGCTTTTAAGCTCATCCATCATAGCGACAAACAATGGGTCGAGGTGACCGACGGTCGGTCTTGCCTGTGCGGCTAACACTTCAGGATAAACATCCGATGGACCTGGGCCCATCAAAATGCGGCGAGGGGGATTAAAGGCAGAAAAATGCGGTGCAGGTAACATCATGTCTCCTTAATGCGTAGGGTCGAGGTCTGACTATTATTAGAGCATTCACTCTTGATTTGTTAAACCAAATTACCACAAAAAGGGGCGCCTGTGCGCCCTTCCTTTAGCCTAAGTTGTAACCTAACGCTAAGTGACTACACAGGCAGGTTGTTTTTCCCTTTTCCGGCATTCAAAAACAGCTGATAAGCAGGGCTTTGCGTCTCTTCTTGATAGACAAATCCCAGCTCAGTTAAAAACTGCTGAAACGGCAAGGCATCGCCCTCGGGCACTTCAAACCCCGCCAGCACTCGGCCAAAGGCTGCGCCGTGATTACGGTAATGGAATAAACTGATATTCCACTTGCTCTGCAAGGTGGTTAAAAACTTTAGCAGCGCACCGGGATGCTCGGGAAACTCGAAGCTAAATAGGCGCTCCTCTAATGGCTCTGGCGGATGACCACCGACCATATAACGCACATGCAATTTCGCGGTTTCATCACCGGATAAGTCCTGCACTTCAAAGCCATTGTCTTCTAAGGTATTGATAATTTGTTCTAGCTCACCCTGACCTTTGGTTAGGCGAATACCCGCAAATACCACCGCCATATCACGGCTGCTAAAACGGTAGTTAAATTCGGTCATCACCCGCTTTTCGAGCAACTCACAAAAACGCAGGAAGCTCCCTGGACGCTCGGGCACTTTAACCGCCAGCACCGCTTCTTTTTGCTCACCCAGCTCGCAGCGCTCCGACACATACCGCAGGCTGTGGAAGTTCACATTCGCGCCACTTAAAATCGCCGCCACCTTCTCGCCGCGACCACTCTCACCTGTAACATTGGTGCTGACATATTTTTTAAGCCCAGCTAAAGATAAGGCGCCCGCAGGTTCGGCAATGGCACGGGTATCTTCAAAAATATCTTTCACTGCTGCGCAGATTTCGTCGGACGTGACCGTCACCACGGCATCTACACACAGCTTGGCGACACGAAATGGCTCGGTGCCGATACGCTTAACCGCCACACCATCGGCAAATAAACCGACTTGCGCCAGCGTCACCGGCTCGCCCGCTTCCATCGCCGCCTTTAAGCAGGCCGCATCTTCAGGCTCAACGCCAACAATTTTGACCTGTGGCATCACCGCCTTGTAATAGGCAGCAATCCCAGCAATTAAACCGCCGCCGCCCACGGGCACAAATACCACTTCAAGGTCGCGCTGCTGTTGCAGCATTTCTTGGGCGATAGTGCCTTGGCCGGCGATCACCGCTTCATCATCAAAGGGCGCGATATAGACTCGGCCCTCTTCTTTGGCCAGCGCCATCGCAAAGCCATTGGCTTGATCGAAGGCTTGGCCGTGCAATACCACGTTGCCACCTAAACGGCGCACAGCATCGACTTTAATATCCGGCGTAGTTTCGGGCATCACAATCACTGCATCCACACCACGACTGGCCGCCGACATGGCCACGCCTTGGGCGTGGTTACCCGCCGAGGCGCACACCACGCCGCGTTGGCATTCGGCTTGGCTCAACTGGGCGATGCGGTTATAGGCGCCGCGCAGCTTGAAGGAATGCACTGGTTGCATATCTTCGCGCTTTAAAAACACTTGGCAGCCTAAACGCGCCGAGAGTTTATTGAGACTCGAGAGTGGTGTCACTTTCGCAACATCATAAACCGACGACAGCAGGATTTTTTGCAGGTAGCTTTGCGCAAGCTGACTCTTTTCTAAGGCAGAAGTGACCGATTGCGCCTTATCGGACTGAACTTGAGAGGCCTGCGTCTCAGCCTGCTCCGTTTGCGACGATGCGAGAGATAACATATCAGTCCTCCAACTTGCTGCGGTCGCGCACCGCGCCCTTGTCGGCACTGGTGGCAAGCATGGCGTAGGCTTTGAGCGCCATCGACACATAGCGCTGACGTGAAAGCGGTTTCCATGCCATTGGCCCACGGGCGAGCATGGTTTCACGGCGCGCCGCTAACTCGGCATCACTCACCGCAAGCTTGATACTGCGCTTAGGAATATCGATTTCGATGCGATCGCCGTTTTCAATCAAGGCAATCGTGCCGCCCGCAGCAGCCTCAGGCGACACATGGCCGATAGATAAACCAGAGGTTCCACCAGAGAAGCGGCCGTCGGTGATCAACGCGCAGGCCTTGCCTAAGCCGCGGGATTTTAAGTAACTGGTGGGGTACAACATTTCTTGCATGCCAGGGCCGCCTTTTGGTCCTTCGTAACGAATCACCACTACATCACCCGCCACCACTTCGCCACCTAAAATGCCAGCGACTGCATCGTCTTGGCTTTCGTACACCCGAGCGCTGCCGATAAAGGTCAGGTTAGACTCATCCACACCCGCCGTTTTAACGATACAGCCATTATCGGCCAGATTACCCGATAACACGGCCAGACCACCCTCTTGGCTGAAGGCAAATTCGCGGCTACGGATACAACCTTCACGCCTATCATCGTCCAGCGATGGCCAGCGGCAGTCTTGGCTAAAGGCTTTAGTGGTGGGAATGCCCGCAGGCCCCGCCATAAAGAATTGTTTTACGTTGTCATCTTGGGTTTGCATCACATCGTACTTGGCGAGTACCGACTTGAGATTGCCCCCCGCATCGGCGGCAACGTGTGGCACATCGGTATGCAGCAGTCCGGCACGGTCTAACTCGCCTAAGATGCCCATCACACCACCGGCGCGGTGCACATCTTCCATATGGTATTTAGCGGTCGACGGCGCCACCTTGCACAGATGCGGCACTTGGCGCGACATACGGTCGATATCGTCCATAGTGAATGCCACATCCGCCTCCTGCGCCGCAGCCAATAAGTGCAACACAGTATTAGACGAACCGCCCATGGCAATATCCAGCGCCATCGCATTCTCAAAAGCTTTAAAGCTGGCAATGTTGCGCGGCAGTGCCGAGACATCATCTTGTTCGTAGTAACGTTTGGTCAGCGCCATTACGCGGCGGCCTGCTTCTAAAAACAGTTCGCGGCGGTCGGCGTGGGTCGCGAGCATGGAGCCGTTGCCCGGTAGCGACAGACCTAAAGCTTCGGTTAAACAGTTCATCGAGTTAGCGGTAAACATGCCCGAACAGGAACCACATGTAGGGCAAGCGCTGCGTTCGATTTTAGCGCTATCTTCATCGCTCACACTCGAGTCGGCTGCCGCCACCATGGCATCGACTAAATCGAGCTTGATAAGCTTGTCCGACAGTTTAGTTTTACCCGCTTCCATCGGCCCGCCCGAAACAAATACTACGGGGATATTGAGGCGCAGCGCCGCCATCAACATACCGGGGGTGATTTTGTCGCAGTTAGAGATGCAGACCAAGGCATCGGCGCAGTGGGCGTTGACCATATATTCCACACTATCGGCGATAAGCTCCCGCGAAGGCAGACTGTAGAGCATGCCACCGTGCCCCATGGCGATACCATCATCGACGGCGATGGTATTGAATTCTTTCGCAATACCGCCCGCTTCTTCGATGGCGCCCGCCACCAGAGAACCCATATCTTTTAAATGCACATGGCCGGGAACAAACTGAGTAAAGGAGTTGGCAATCGCAATAATCGGCTTACCAAAATCATTGTCTTTCACCCCTGTGGCGCGCCATAGCGCACGGGCACCCGCCATATTGCGGCCTTCGGTACTGGTTGCTGAACGTAACTTTGGCATTGACTCTATCCCTTATCTCAAATCGAAAATCGTGCCCTTAGGGCCTTGCTACAGAGCTAATGCCCGCAGCCACTGGATGCTTATGCGTGTACTTTTTGTTGCTGCAAGTTTAGCGGTAACAAGACCTTGCATTGAGTTACATCAATCAATTTATTCAATTGATTGCTGAGCAGCTCAATGGCGCGCTCGCTATCTACTTCCATATCCAGTGACAGACTCGCATCGTCGTTCATCCGCATCTGCATTTGGGTGACAGTAAAACCACGATGGCGAGTCACGCGCAAAACACGCTCAAGCACTTCGGGGCGTTGTTGAACCGTTAATTCTAGTGAGTGGATCATGTTTGTTTCTCCATTTCGTCCATCATATCGCTGTTTGATGCGCCGGGGGGCACCAGTGGCCAAACGTTAAAAGCATCGTCAATTGCAACGTGTAACAAATACGGGCCCTTAGCCGCTAACATCTCGGTTAAGGCCTCTTCCACCTCGTCGGAAGAGAAAATCGTGCGGCCAGGAATATCAAATGCTGAGGCCAATAACACAAAATCAGGATTGTCAGATAAATCGGTTTCGCTGTAGCGTTCTTCAAAAAATAGCTGCTGCCACTGCTTCACCATCCCCAGTTTTTGGTTGTCGATCAGTAGGATCTTCACCGGTAATTTGCGGCGCTTGATGGTGGTCAGTTCCTGCACGTTCATCATAAAAGAGCCATCGCCAGACACAGTGACCACAGTTGCATCGGGGCGGGCGACTTGGGCACCGATAGCAGCGGGTAAACCAAAGCCCATAGTGCCTAAACCTGCGCTAGATAAATGATCTTCAGGGCGACGGAACCACATATGCTGGGCAACCCACATTTGATGCTGGCCCACATCGCAGCACACTACGCTGTCTTCGGGCAGTTTATTGGCTAAACGGCGCAGCATAGCAGGGGCATAGATTAAGCTGCCGGGATGTTGATAATCCCATTGATGTTTACGGGCAAGATGTTCCACTTCAGTCAGCCAAGGAGTGATATCCAGCGACATAGCAAGGGCGGGGAAAATCTGGCGTAAATCCCCGGCGATAGCCACATCCGGCTGGCGTAATTTACCCAGCTCGGCGGCGTCGATATCTAAATGAATGACTTTGGCCTTGTTGGCAAAAGTCGCTAAACGGCCTGTTACTCGGTCATCAAAGCGCGCACCGGCAACCACTAATAAATCACAATCCTGCACCGCGAGGTTGGCCGCCTTTCCGCCGTGCATACCTAACATGCCTAAATAACCGGGCGTACCATGGGCGATGCTGCCCAAGCCCTTTAACGTGGCGACCGATGGCATACCCGTGGCTTTTATAAAATCCCGCAACTGATCGACCGCGCCCGCCATACCCACACCGCCGCCCACGTACAGCATAGGTTGCTTTGCTTGCGCCAACAGCGCACGGGCAGCGTCGATATCGCTCATATCAGCTTGGGGTTCATTGGTCACGGCCAATAACGGTGTACGGTATTCAAGGTGAGCGATTTGGATATCCTTGGGAATATCCACTAGCACTGGGCCGGGGCGACCCGATGCTGCGATTTCAAAAGCTTGGTACAAGGTTGGGATAAGATCGTTGACATCCGTCACCATAAAACTGTGCTTGGTACAGCTTAGCGACATCCCCAACACATCAATCTCTTGAAACGCATCTGTGCCAATCACAGCAGTTGAGACCTGACCCGTAATCGCCACCACAGGCACAGAATCCAATAGCGCATCGGCAAGCGAAGTGATTAGGTTGGTCGCACCTGGACCAGAGGTGGCAAAGCACACGCCAGTTTTACCACTGGCTCTGGCGTAACCTACGGCGGCAAAGGCTGCGCCTTGTTCGTGGCGGCTTAAGAGATGTTCGACAGGGCTTCCATAGAGGGCATCGTAGATTGGCATAATGGCACCACCTGGGTAACCAAATACTGTGGTAACACCATGTGCTGCCAACACTTTTATGACTGCGTCTGCGCCTCTAATCATCTGCCCTGGTTCCATACTTTCTCTCGCTACCTTAATCCTGAAATGCCGAAAATCGACTCGTAATTTGTGCTATTTCGAAACCTCATTTCCAAAACCTAGGGCCTGAAAACGAAGAACCCCCCGGTCCTTTCGGAGCGGGGGGTTCTTTCGAAACTTTTAACCTTTTAGGTCTACCAGTTTGCCATGCGCCGCCCCCGCTGTGATTTAATAATCACTACGGTAATAATCACGAGAATGAGCTTGGCAGCTTGGTTAAACATCAATATGGGTTCCTAATCGGTATTCTATATGAGTATCGCGTTAATTCTTGCGTCCCTGACTGAGACGGCTTACGGCAGGAGGCTTACCCCGCCGCGAGCTATTAGCTTTACCATAAAGCGACAGCCAAACACAATAAAAAATTTTCTAATGTCAAAAAAATTCAGCTTCCCTGCCGAGACAATGCAAAACAACAAAGTAAAACGTTAACAAAATCGCGTTAGTGGCGAAAAACGCCGACTAACCCATGTCAGTTTTGCCCGCTCGACAACCAACGAAGCAGGAATCAATTTGTCACGCCAAGCCCCACATCCTTAGGGGCTCGGCTTTTATCCATTAAGCTCCAACAATACTTTTCATATCAGTCATATAGCCACGAAGTTCGGCACCAATATATTCCACAGGTGTGTGGCGAATCGCATCGTTAATCGCGATTAATTGCAGATTATCAACACTATTAGAACTGTCCTTCAGACCCGCACCTAAATACTCTGGCGACATGGCATTCACATAGTCACGCAGCAGTGGTACTGCGGCATGGTTGAACAGATAACAACCGTATTCTGCGGTATCGGAGATCACCACGTTCATCTCATACAGACGTTTGCGGGCAATGGTGTTAGCGATCAGCGGTGTTTCATGCAGTGACTCATAGTAAGCCGACTCTTCAACAATCCCCGCAGACACCATAGTGTCGAACGCCAGTTCCACACCCGCTTTGATCATCGCAACCAGGAAAATACCCTTATCGAAATAAGTTTGTTCGTCGATATGTTCGCTCGAAACAGGCGCATTTTCGAAGCCCGTTTCGGCGGTTTCGGCGCGCCAACGCAGTAGGTTCGCATCATCGTTAGCCCAGTCTTGCATCATAGTGCGAGAGAACTCACCGCTGATGATGTCATCCATGTGCTTTTCAAATAATGGTTGCAGGATTTCTTTTAAATCTTCTGCAATTTCAAACGCTTTAATCTTGGCAGGGTTAGACAGTCTGTCCATCATGTTGGTGATACCGCCGTGCTTAAGCGCCTCGGTCACGGTTTCCCAACCTTGTTGGATTAACTTAGCGGCATAGCCAGGCTCAACACCATCGGCCACCATTTTTTCATAACCTAGGATGGCACCCGTCTGCAACATACCGCAGAGGATCGTTTGCTCACCCATCAGATCCGATTTTACTTCAGCGATAAAAGAGGATTGCAACACGCCAGCACGGTCGCCGCCTGTGGCGCTCGCATAGGCTTTCGCGATGTCTAAACCATCGCCATTCGGGTCGTTTTCGGGGTGCACTGCAATCAAGGTCGGCACACCAAAACCGCGTTTGTATTCTTCACGCACTTCGGTGCCTGGGCACTTAGGCGCAACCATGATCACTGTAATATCGGGGCGGATCTGCATGCCTTCTTCAACGATATTGAAACCATGGGAGTAAGACAGAGTCGCGCCTTGCTTCATCAGCGGCATCACTGCACTCACTACATTGGAATGCTGCTTATCGGGTGTTAGGTTCAGCACTAAATCGGCGGTCGGGATTAGCTCTTCAAAGGTGCCGACTTTAAAGCCGTTGTCTGTGGCTTTTTGCCATGAGGCACGTTTTTGGGCAATGGCTTCAGGGCGCAGTGCGTAAGCGATATTCAGCCCAGAGTCACGCATGTTCAGACCTTGGTTAAGGCCCTGAGCACCACAGCCTAAAATCACAATATTCCAATCTTTGATGTAATTGCAGCCATCACTAAACTCAGAGCGGTCCATAAAACGGCACTGGCCAAGTTGTGCTAATTGTTGACGCAAATTCAGAGAGTTAAAATAGTTAGCCATCTGAGATACCACCTTTCAGTCGGGAATTGGGGACTCAACCAATATCAACCTATTGTTAACGATTGGTTGTGATTGAAATCACTATAACCTATGGCTATCGTTGCTTAAAATGATATATTCGAAACCTCATATTGCGTTTTTTGCAATGTCATTTTCAGTTTCAATACCCCAGATAAGCGGCCAATAGGACGAGGTTATGGACATACGCACCCTCAAATTGTACCTACACTTATGTGACAGTTTGCACTTTGCCAAGACGGCGGAGCAGATGCATGTCAGTCCCTCGACCTTAAGCCGCGCATTGCAGCGGCTCGAAGATGAAGTGAACGCAAAGCTGTTTGAGCGGGATAACCGCAGCGTGACCTTAACCCATGCGGGACGTGAGTTTAAATTGTTCGCCGAGCAGACGCTGCACCATTGGCGCGACCTGCGGCATAGTATTGATCTTAAGCAGGACGTACTGCGCGGCACCTTAAATCTCTATTGCTCAGTCACCGCAGCCTATAGCCATTTGCCGCAATTATTGGAACGTTTTCGCCAAGAGCATCCCTTTGTCGAAATTGCGCTTACCACGGGAGATGCGGCTAATGCACTGGCCGAGGTACAACAAAATCGTGCCGATATTGCCATTGCCGCGCTGCCGGATCCTTTTCCTGCCACACTGCATTTTGCCAAGATTGATGATGTGCCGCTTTCATTAATCGCTCCCACTATGCGCTGTGCGGTGCAGCAACAGATTAACCAAGCTCAGATAGACTGGTCACGAGTACCTTTTATCATTCCTGACCATGGACCGGGGCGGCGACGAGCCGATAATTGGTTCAAACAGATGGGGATTAGTCCGAATATTTATGCCCAAGTGTCGGGACAGGAAGCCATAGCATCTATGGTGGCACTCGGCTGCGGCGTGAGCATTAGCCCTGAGGTGGTGATCAATAACAGTCCAGTACGGGATCGTATTCAGTTGTTACCTTCGCCAGTCAGTATTGCTCCCTTCGAACTAGGCTGTTGCTGTAAGGTCAAACGCTTGGACGATCCGATTGTCAATGCGTTTTTAGAGGCGATTTAAGCTTACAGGAGATAAAACGGGACTGAGTCCCGTTTTCCCTACTTTATTACGCTAGATTAGGTATCTGGCGACTGTAATTTATCATTCGCCTCAATACGCGTCACCAGCAATTGGTCGACCTTGTAGGCGTCAATATCCACCACTTCAAACTTATAACCGCCGTAATTTACAAAGTCAGTTCGCTTAGGGATCTTACGCAGCATATACATCATAAACCCGGCAATGGTTTCGTAGTTTTGGCTGTGAGGAAACTCTTCAATACCAAAGGCGCGCATGACGTCGGTAATCGGTGTCACCCCATCCACTAACCAAGAATTACCATCGCGGGCAATAATTTGCTCTTCACTTTCGTGTAGCGACCAAGCGCCCATCACCGCACGTTGTAAATCGTTGGTGGTCACAATCCCAACCACAAGGGCGTATTCATTCATCACCACGGCGAAATCGGCGCGGCTATTTTTGAAGTATTCCATCGCCTCAGAAAGACTTAAAGTGTCGGGAATAATCAACGAAGTATGAACAAGGCTGGTGTCTTTTAAGGTAATTTTTTCGCCGTTAATCACACGGATCAACAGCTCCTTTGCGTCAACAAAACCTTTGACCATATCCAATTGGCCATCGCAGACCAAAAACTTAGTATGGGGATCTTCAGCAATTTTACGCTTGATATCCTCCTCGCTATCTTGCAGCAAGAAATACACTAAGCTCTCTCGAGCTGTCATGGCTGAAGTGACTGAAACGGTCTGCATTTCAAACACATTTTCCATCATTTGTTGCTCGCCCTTGTCGAGCACCCCCGCTTCAGCACCAGCGTTCATTACCGCATAAATATCATCGGAGGTGATTTCATCATTTCGAGCCGTTGGAATTTGTAGCAGCTTAAAAATCGCGCTGGCCATACCATTAAAAAACCAAACTAATGGTCTTAACACGGTAATACAAAAACTCATCGGGCCAACAACGGCCAAAGCAACCTGCTCTGGCATCGCCATCGCGATACGCTTAGGCATTAAATCCGCGACCAAAATAAAAGCACTGGTAACAAGTACAAATGACATCACAAAGCTCACCTGACTCAGCCAAGGATCTGCCAACCAAGGTGAAAGGAATTGATAAAAATAGGGGCGAAATGCTGACTCACCCACAATACCACCCATGATTGCAACAGCATTCAAGCCTATTTGAACCACAGTAAAAAAGCTGCCGGGATACGACTGTAAATGCAGCACTTTTTCAGCTCTGGCATCGCCTTCATCGGCTAACTGACGTAAACGGATTTTCCGTGATGCGGCCAAAGCAATTTCCGACATGGAAAAGAAACAACTTGCACCAATTAAACACAATATAATCATCACGTTATCTAAGAGACTCATGTAACACCTTTTATTTCACACTTGACTTACTTGCACCAACCCGCGCAGTGATTTTCGCGTGCCAGTTAAATATTACCCAGATACAGGGTTGGAATATCGCGATAAAGAGCCAGTACAGCAAATAACCCTTTGCTACACTTTAATAATCGCCATTGAGCTTAAAGAGTATGATGCGTTCATTATATCCGCTAATCGCTTTACTATGCGTGATTCTGCTCTCGCCTGTTACCTATGGCGCCGATGAGCTTTCCCCATTTAGGTTACGCTTTTGTGTCGAAGAGACTGAATATCCACCATTTAATTACTTTGTTCGACAAGATGGTATTAAGACTTCCACGCTTAGCGGCTACGACATTGACCTGCTAGAGCGCACCTTTAAACCGATTGGAATTGATTATGAAGTACTGGCTTTGCCTTGGCTCCGCTGTTTAAAAGACGTCCAAAATGGCAGCATAGATGCTGCGATGAGCGCATCGCTCAACCGACAAAGAGCGACTGATTATATCCCATCTATCGCTTATTATTACCTCACTCCAAGTTATTTTTATTTAAAAGCTGAATTGGACCCGCAGTTTCATATCCATGATATCAATCAATTAGCTCACTTTGGCAAGGTTTGCGGCATTAAAGGATTTAACTACGATAATTTTGGCTGGCGTAAAGAGACTCCGCTTAGCGAAATACATTCCCTAGGACATTTACCGGAAATGCTACTAAAACAAAGATGTAAGTTCTTTCTCGCCCGCAAAGAAATACTGGCGGGCACGCTAGCTTTGGCGCATGCAGCACAACTCCCTCAAGCACTAGCATCAAAGATTTCTCCTAATGCTCAGCAAGAAGCGTTTTACATGCTGATTTCTAAACATTCAGCACATAAGGAGCTCATTGCTCATGAGTTTAATCGGCAGGTGAAAACGATGCAGGAGAGTCATCAACTCGAAACCCTCTATCAGTTTCATATTCAAAAACTTACTCACGGGGACGATAAGGGCAGTAATTCGCTTTAGGGCCGATTTGTGGGTGGTTACGACAGGTTTCAGGGCGTTGGTGATATATAGTACAGCGGCGAGTTTTACCATCTAGATACAGGCAATCATCATTCGCCATACGGGCAAGGGTAAAAATCGCCGTTTTATGGTTATAGTTGTCAATAATACGCGCTTTTTGCAGGCGCTTGGCAATCGCCTTAAGATCGCCTTCAGCTTCAAAGTCATCCACCAAACCCATGCGCACTAAGTCACTTACGGTCACTTCAACGGGCAAAGTACAACAGGTTGCATGGCAGGTATCACACAGGCCTTTGCGATATTTTTGCCAAGTTGATAAATCATCAATATTAAAAATCGATACCGAATTTACCGTATTTTTGCTCCGTTTTGACACACCAAAACCTTCAGATAAACAATAAAGGGCGGCAATTATAACAGGCCCCAAATAGAAATAAATCTGTGGTCACAGACGGAACCAAGGCTTGACTAATACAAGCTCAAGAATGAGCTAGCGCTGTTTGAGGCGACTCCATCACCACTGTATTGCGACCACGCTCTTTAGCGCGATACAGGCAGATATCGGCACGGCGTAATACATTCGAAATGGTGAGTTCATTTAATGCATCCGGCGGTAAATACACTCCACCAATACTAAGAGTAATCTTACCGGTAGGTGCACCCAAGTGTGGAATATTCAATGCAGCGACTTGATTGCACAGTTGGGTAGCAATGGCTTCCAATTGGATTGGTGTGATTTTCGCTAAAACAACTGCAAACTCTTCGCCACCAATGCGCGCCAGCAGCGCATTGGGTGGTAAAATTTCACAGCCTTTTAAATCCTGAGCCACTCGCCTAAGTACAGCATCGCCTTCAATATGCCCGTAGTTGTCGTTGTAACGTAAGCGTAACGCCAACCACACATTCCAATCCTAACTGATCAACTTTACCCTGTCTGCCATTATCAACTGCCAGGGTAATCATCATGCACCGTACCAAAGAACAATGGCTGGCCTTGTTTGCCGAGCAAGCCCAAAGTGGTCTCACCCAAACTGAATTTGCAAAACGTCAGGGCATCATTCCTACATATTTTAGTTATCGCAAGCGTCAGTTGTTGGCGTTTCAGGATGATGACGGTGGCTTTGTTGAGCTGACGCCACAGGGTTTGCAGCTGAATCAATCCATTTTGCTACGCAAGCGCGATATCGAATTGCAGTTTCCAGCCGGCACCGATGCACAGTGGTTAGCAGCCTTGCTAAGAGCGCTCTGACCATGAAAATGTTCCTCGATGTGCCTAAGGTCTATTTGCATAAACAGCCGGTCGACTTTCGTAAATCCATTAATGGCTTATCGTTGCTGGTCGAGCAAGAGATGCAGCTCTCGCCATTTAGCGGCGCACTGTTTGTGTTTTGTAATCAGCAGCGTACCCGGTTAAAAGTACTGTACTGGGATAGCACCGGGTTTTGCCTGTGGTACAAACGGCTTGAAAAAGACAAGTTCCGCTGGCCACGGCAGATGCCTGGCAAAATACTGTCTATTAGCGAGCAGCAATGGCATTGGCTGTTGCAAGGTGTCGATATCCAAAAAATCACCGCCCATCAGCCACTGCATTACCAGAGTGTGGGCTGATATGACGATCGGCTATAAATCCTTATGATCGCATCCAAAACAATCTAAATTTTACCAAGCACTTAGCTAAATTGGCCGTTACAATAGCGGCCATGAAAAAGACACCTCAATCCTTACCTGATGACGTTGCACTGCTCAAGAAAATGCTGCTTGAGCAGACGCAAAAGCTTGAGCGCAAACTGGCGCAAAAAGATAAACGCATCGCCAAATTAGAGCGGGTTAACCAGCAACTGTCGGACAAGTTGCAGCAGTTGCTGGAGCGTTACAACCTGAAGAAGTACCAGAAATTTAGCCCCAGCAGTGAAACCTATGAAGGTGAAGGCGAGGTGTTAAATGAGGCCGAACAGCTTATTGAAGACGAGTCAGTAGCGACAGAGCCAGATACTCAGACGACCGAGAGCGCTAAGAAAGCTGCTAAGCCACGCCGCCCACGGATTGCCCCTGAGCTGCCGCGCGTTGATGTTATCCATGACATTGACGATAAAACCTGTGCTTGCTGTGGCCATGCGCTACATCAAATGGGTGAGGAAGTCAGTGAGCAAATCGAGTTCGTACCGGCACAAATCCGGGTGCTCAGAAACGTGCGGCTGAAATACAGCTGCCGGCAGTGTGAAACCACGGACACCAAGGTCGACATTAAAATTGCCGATGTGCCACCGGCGGTTATCCCTAAGAGCATGACCACACCGAGTCTGCTTGCCCAAATCATCAGCAGCAAAATGCACTATGGCTTACCGCTTTATCGTCAGGAGCAGTTGTTTAATCAGGCCGGTATTGAGCTTAGCCGTCAAACGATGAGCCGCTGGCTGATAAGCTGTGCAGAGAAACTGAAACCGTTACTGGCGTTAATGAAAGCTGAGCTTCTGAAACAGCCCGTGCTGTGGGCAGATGAAACCACGGTTAATGTGCTGGATGTTGAGAAAAGCACCTGTTATATGTGGGTATATGGCTGTGGCTTAGAAAAAAGTACCGGCCCCAAGCTCGTGCTGTTTGATTATCAGGATAGTCGCAGCAGTAAACATCCCACCGACTTCCTGGCGGGGTTTAACGGTTATCTGCAGGTCGACGGTTATGCCGGATATGAGAAAACCCACGCAACCTTAGTCGGCTGCTGGGCGCATGCCAGACGCAAGTTCGTCGAAGCCCAAAAAGCGCAGGGCAAAGGCAAAACGGGTAAGGCCGATGTGGCCCTTAACCATATCCAGAAACTCTATGCGCTGGAGAGTAAATTAAAAACTGCGCCGCCTGATAAGAAATATGAAGCCAGGCAAACGCTAGCCAAGCCGTTGCTCGCGCAATTCAAAAGCTGGTTGGATAAATCAAGCGAGAGTGTCACGAAAGAAAGTTTACTGGGAGCGGCTATTACGTATAGCCTGAATCAGTGGCCCAAGCTTGTCCGCTATCTGGATGATGGCTGTCTGAATATCGACAACAATCGTGCGGAGCGCGCCATCAAACCGTTCGTGATTGGTCGCAAGGCGTGGTTGTTCGCTAATACCAAGACGGGAGCACAAGCCAGTGCGGCACTGTACAGCCTGGTCGAGACCTCAAAAATCAACGGACTGGAGCCGTATGATTACCTATGCCGCTTATTAACCGAGCTACCCAAAGCCAACACCCAAGAGAAACTACAGCAACTCCTGCCTTACTGATCACCAGCCACACCGCAAGGTGTGGTTGGCGTTACGCTTACGTTGTAACTCTTAAAATAATCAATATCCAACATCAACACACCGACTGCTGTGTTGCCATGGAGTAATGTGTCGAGTGTTTGTGTAAAGGGGCGTCGATTGCTCAGCCCAGTTAATTCATCGGTTTCAGCCATGACTCTGAGTTGCGTATTCACCGTTACCAGTGCTTGCTGTAAGTTAAGCATCTGTCGCTCTTTTTCTTCACGCAGCAATAACTCGTTCAGCGCTGCGGAAAACTGAGTCAACATCACTTTTTTTTGTTTAGTCCAATTTAGTGGTCGAGAAACCATTGAGAGCGATAATAGCCCGACAATTTCATCGGCATTTTTCATGGCAAATGCGGCAATAGAGCAAATACCAATACCTCGAAGTAACCCGTATTCTTCAGGCGATGTTTGCTTCAATGAGTCGACATTCTCGATAACTAATGTCGATTCCTGCTCAAATTTTTGTGCCAGCAAAGTAACAATATCCGCAGAAATGCTAATAATTTCAGATACATTAGGTTCACTAGACCAAACGCAACGGTAGTTTACCTGTCGTTGGTTAAACTCTATTAGGCTTACCCTTTCGACATCAAATAATCGCCCGATTTTACGGCAAACCTCAGTAAGGTTGTTGTCTAAGTTAAGGGTCTCCACTGTTAAAAATTGCAATGATATTTCAGCTAACAGTTGGCTAGCTTGGGACTGCCAATTGAGCGCTTGAGTCCGCTCATCAACTAAACGTGCTAACTGACTTTGCTGTTGCTGCAATGCACGCTTTTGGCGTTTATTAACCGCGAGATCGTTGCGAATTCTTTGATACATAGCCTGAAGCGATTGAGCAACATGACCAATTTCATCAGGATTTCTCACCACACTATCGGGTACGGTTAACTTAGGTAATGCATTCAAATTTATCTGGTTAGCAAACCGCTCCAATTCCGATAAACGATTGGTCACCAATAAACGCACCAGCGTAAGGATAAGATAAATCATCAGTAAGGTTTTAAGCCCATTGCCTAAGACAATAATGATCAATTGTTGCCATAATTCGTAATAGAGTTTGTCCGTATCCAGCCCGACGGTCAGCATACCAATCTGTTGTTCCTGATACATAATCGGGTAACGAAACAGGGTTTGTCGGTAATCCTTAGCGTGAATCGCCTTGCCCAACTGCATGGCTACGCCATCGATACTCTCTAAATTGACACTCGACACCATCGGCATCATGCCCAAGCCTGAAAGCAAATCAGATAACAGACCATGGTCCACATCCCAAAGTGACTTAGCAATAGTGGGTAAGATCGATTCGGAATATTCACGAATATCGGCAGTTGTATTATCAATGCTTTCTTGATAATTCCAGACTAACTGCACCAGCATGGTCAGGACAGCAAAAAACGAGCTCACCCCAATAATAGTGAGCGTCATTCTATGACTGATGGAATGATTACGATGCTTCATGAATACCTATTAATTACTGTTGTGATAACTTATCCACTATTTGTGTCTTAAAAATCCCAGCCCAATCCCTTGCAACTAACTTCTGATAAAAAGCTGAATCGGGATTAAGTACCCTAAAGAGTTCTATATCCTCATAGGAGGAATAACGTTGGGTCTCTTGGTATTGTTTGAGCTGAATTAACCCTAAAGCACCCGCTAAAAAATGCCCACCTCCCAGAGCACTCACTTTACGTTCTTGGCAGAGCGACAAAATCTCAGGGGAAGTATTAATCGAACTGACCAGTACATCACGTCCAGGTTCAAGGCCCTTTTCGCGGAGTGCTTTTACCACTCCGATAGCCATTTTATCGTTCGCCGTCCAGATTAAGGTTAAATCCGGATAACGGCTGAGCAAGGTTAATGTTTGATCATAAGCAATATCTTCACGCCATTGACCATATACCGTTTGAGTAACAATAACATTGGGTTGCATAAAGAAATAATCATTAGCGCCTTGAGTTCTTAACACTGATGCGGGCGTAGATTTATCGCCCGAGATTAATAAAACCTTAGCCTTTTTATTTTCTAAACGACTTAGCAAATTTTTAGCGGTATCAGCACCAATAGCATAGTTATCTGGGATAAGCGCTGGTAATAAATAAGTTTGCCAATGTGGATCTGCCAATAAGTGTTCTCGCTCGGCGACAGAAATATCATTTAAAATCAATTGAACATATATGGGATATTGATAAAGCATCTGCAACATTTTTATCGCAGACTGCTTCTCATTCACTAAAATAATATGAGTAGGAAGTGATGGCTGAGATTTTAGTAACGTTTCTAATTGAGCAATCATTTTAAAGTGATTGCGATCTGAATGTATGATTTGCAAATTAATATCAAGCTTTGATGAAGCCACCTGCATTAATTTATCGACATCACCCCAAAAGCTATCCGTAACCGCGCCTGGATTAAAAAAAACCACATCCAATTTAGCCCACGCAGGCAAAGCAAAACACAGTATGCCTATCCATAAACAACGTAAACATAATAGATGCAAAGGCGAGTACTCCTCGACCGTGTTTCCCCGCATGTGATCCATCACAGAGGTCACTTTATTATTATCGATTCACAACCTTGTTACCGCATAATTACCAAAACAACCCAATGGCAACCAACACTTCGATTAAACCACAAAATAACAAAAAGTGTACTTTATAATAAAGAATATTAATTTTTGCTCCTGTTTTAGGCTCGAAATTGTAGAATATTCATTTAATATTAATAAGATAACTCGACGTATAAGATAAGAGGCTATTTTTAATTCCAATATTGCTCATTCAGCCTCTTTACATAGCGCACTTAACCGCAGTCGATCCCCCAAGATTGCCTTACGTTTATTCTCTGTTAGTATATGTATAAATTCACAGTGATTGAGTGCTAACGACTTGCAGCAATTGGATCTTGTTCCGATCACCGAACTCAAGGGCGTCGCCAAAAGAGTCGCGGAAAAACTCGCCAAACTCGGCATCACAACAGTACAAGATCTGCTGTTTCACTTGCCCCTGCGCTACGAAGACCGCACTCAAATCTATCCCATCGCCGCACTCATGCCCGGAAATTACGGCACCATTGAGGCCGAAATCCAGTCGACTCAAATCCTTCAGGGCCGTAAACGCATGCTCGTCTGCAATGTGCGTGACAATACTGGCAGCATGAGCCTGCGCTTTTTTAACTTTTCAATGGCGCAGCGCAATGCGATGCAAAATGGATTAATGATCCGTGCCTATGGCGAAATTCGTCGCGGAAGCCATCAAGCGGAAATCGTGCATCCCGAATATAAAATCGTCTATCCGGGTGAGGATATTCACCTAAGCGATACACTTACGCCGATTTATCCCACCACCGAGGGCTTAAAACAGGCGAGTTGGATTAAGCTCACCGAACAGGCACTTGAATTATTAGAAGATGGCGGCTTGACCGAGTTATTACCCGCCCATTTGCAGCCAAACAACATGAGCCTAAAACAGGCGCTGCAAACCCTGCATCGCCCCCATGCGGGGATTTCACAATTTGATTTAGAGCTTGGTCAACACCCCGCGCAGCAGCGACTGGTGCAGGAAGAATTACTCGCCCACAACCTGAGTATGCTACGCCTTAGACAACGCAGTAACCTCGACGCCGCCGTAACCATGCATGCCACGGGGCAATTACTAAACCCTTTTCTCGCCTCACTGCCCTTTAAACCCACAGGCGCGCAGCAACGTGTCGTTGCCGAGATAGGTAAAGATTTAGCACAACCGCACCCCATGATGCGCTTAGTGCAAGGGGATGTCGGCTCAGGCAAAACCTTAGTCGCCGCCCTCGCCGCCCTTCAAGCGATTGAAAACGGCTATCAAGTGGCCATGATGGCGCCCACTGAATTACTCGCCGAGCAGCATGCAGCTAACTTTGCCGCGTGGTTTGAACCACTAGGATTAAAAGTCGGTTGGCTTGCGGGTAAGCTTAAAGGCAAGGCGCGGGCGCAATCTTTAGCCGATATTGAATCTGGCGCATCGCAAATGGTGATCGGTACCCACGCCATTTTTCAGCAACAGGTTATCTTCCATAGGCTCGCTTTAATTATCATCGACGAGCAGCACCGATTTGGTGTCCACCAGCGGATGGGACTCAGGGAAAAAGGTATCAATCAAGGGTTTCATCCCCATCAGTTGATTATGACGGCAACCCCGATCCCACGGACGTTAGCCATGACAGCCTACGCCGATCTCGACACCTCGATTATCGATGAGTTACCCCCAGGGCGCACACCCGTCACCACAGTCGCCATACCCGATTCGCGCCGTAATGAAGTACTCGAGCGCGTCCGCAACAGCGTGATCACGGACAAACGCCAAGCCTATTGGGTCTGTACCTTGATTGAAGAGTCCGAAGTCCTCGAGTGCCAGGCCGCCGAAGATACCGCTGAAGAATTGCGCCAAGCACTGCCGGAGCTGACCATAGGTTTAGTACACGGCAGGATGAAAAGTGCTGAAAAGCAACAAATTATGACGGACTTTAAAGCGGGAACCATCAACTTATTGGTGGCAACCACAGTAATTGAGGTCGGCGTCGATGTCCCTAACTCTAGCCTGATGATAATCGAAAACCCCGAACGATTGGGACTTGCACAGTTGCATCAACTGCGAGGACGAGTAGGGCGCGGTGCCGTAGCCAGTCATTGTGTGTTACTCTACAAGGCGCCACTGAGTCAAACCGCAAGTCAGCGGTTGAATGTCCTACGGCAGAGTAATGATGGTTTTGTTATCGCACAGAAAGACCTAGAGATACGTGGTCCCGGTGAAGTGTTAGGCACTAAACAGACAGGGCTAGCCGAACTTAAGATAGCTGATTTAGTTAGAGATCAAGCGCTTATACCACATATCCAAAAGCTTGCGAATCATGTGATGTCGCAAGCACCCGATGCGGTTGATGCCATTATTCATCGTTGGCTTGGGCATAGGCAACAATATGTCCAAGCGTAAACCTTAAGCTAACCCCTTCAAGGTAAAATAAATTCAACCTGTTCAGCTAACCGCTATGGACAAGCGCGTGTAAACTTGCAAAATGAACTTGCAACCTAAAAGGCGGCACTTGCACTTTAATGTTAGCTGCATGATATTCACCACATTACCTTGACACTGAAGCGAAGGATGTAAAATGCAAGTTAATCAAGATGATAGAATTACACCTCAAGAGACCTCGTCTAGCAGCAATCGCTTTGCATTGATTGCGATTGTGCTCGTCATCCTGCTCTCTGCGGCAGGTTATTACTACTATAGTAAAGATGACTCACCCAAACTCATTCCTAATGCACCGATAGTACTACCAGAGCCACCATCGTCAGAACCGCTTACTCTGGAAACAAACCCGGAGCCTGAAACCACTCCAGTGGAAAACGTAACACCACAAACGACCACGACGGAAACTGACTCAACCACTACCGTTGAGCCTCAAGCGCCCGTAGAAACGGTGCCAAACTTGCCTGAGAGTGATGCTTTTGTGCATCAAAAAGCACTGGCACTTATCAGCAATAATGTCGTAGGTTCATCCTTAGTCAGACAAGATTTGATCCGTCAGTTTGTAGTCTTCGTGGATAACTTGGCGCAGGGCGAATTGACCCGCAAAGTCAGCCCAATTAAGGGCCCTGAAAAACTCTTTACCGTGGCGGAAATCACTAACAAAGTGTATTTAAATCCAGAGAGTTACCACAGATATGATGCCTACGCGACCGTCATTGCCAATATGGATGAGCAAAGCTTAATGCACACCTACAAGCAACTCACGCCGCTATTTGATGAAGCCTTCGCTGAACTGGGTTATAGCAACGCCAAATTCAATGACAGAATGCTACAAGCAATTAAGGTAATGCTCGCAGCGCCAATTATTGAAGAGCCCATTGAGCTGAGTTCAATTAGCGTCAACTATCGCTTCGTTGATCCCAATTTGGAAGCCTTACCCAGTGCCCAAAAACTGCTTGTTCGTATGGGACCAGAGAACACTCGTAAAGTGAAAACTGCACTGCGTAAAATGGAAAGCCAACTCGCACAATAGATTGATATTCAATCAATAGTGGCATTATTAATAATAAACAGGCGCCTCGAGCGTCTGTTTACTATTGATATCAGAGCCTGTTCAACTGAGGTTAAGCCACTTAGTCTACACTCCCTGTCTTTATCCCGTTCTGAAAACTATGTTAGCCAACAGTGACAAAGCAAAATCTCATTGCATTTTATTAACCTTGCATATGCAAATGACTTCATTAAAACTAAGGACTTAGTGTAGAATGTGCCGTTCAATAAATGGGGGAATTGTGTTCGTTCATCCAACGAGCAAATAGCGATAAGCCAGTCAATTCATTAATGTTTTCGCTTAGTTAGGGATAACTAAGACAGCTTTAAATAGTGTCGAGGCAAAGTAGTGCAACTCAGATTCAGCATCCTCTCTTGGGGGGCGTGGGCTCCAAACTATCAGCAGCATGATGACTGGCAAACTTGGTGCAAGCACTCGGCTGAAACGACCAAAGAGGCTTCACCCACTGACAGCATATCTCCGGCACTTCCCCAAGTGCCAGCCATGCAGCGTAGACGCTTTAGCCGTTTAACAAAAATGATGCTGGATGTCAGTTTTCAATGTGATACGCCACCAAACTGCCGTTCGATATTTGCTTCCCGCCACGGCGAACTGCATCGCACAATTGGCTTACTCGAAGATATTATCGCTAAGCAACCGCTTTCTCCCTTAGGTTTTAGTCAATCCGTGCATAACACCGGCAGTGGTATTTTGGGCATTTTACACAATAACACCGCCCCTTCTACCTCAATTGCCGCAGGCACTGAAACCCTTTCCCAAGCCATGGTGGAAGCTTTCGCCCAGCTACATCAATCAGCAGAGCCGTTATTACTGATCTTTGGCGATGATCCTGTGCCACCGGTATACGATGAGTTTACCCAAGAGTATGAACTCCCCTTAGCCTTAGGTTTTACCCTCGCGCCTGCTTGTCATCGCTCGTCCGTAAAGCTCACGCTAAGCCAACTGACTCAAGCACAGCAACAAGTCACTCCTGCGCTGTCCTACGGCATGTTGATCCATGCTCTAGCGACCTCACAAAACATTGCTGGCTGTTTATCCCATTGGCACTGGAGCGTAGAACATGGCTAATCCCGCTCCACAGGGGGCACAGTTCAATGTCGCTTATACGCTGCCCGAAAAACGCCGCACGGGAATCAACTATATTCCCCGTTGGCTCGGTGGCGTCAGTTGCTATATTGCCTTTGGTTTAGGTGGACTGTTAAGTTCGCTCACTATATTGCCGTTACTGCGTTTTTGGCCCGGCACACCTGAGGCGAGGATTATCCGCGTGCAAAAAGCCGTGCACACTATGTTTAAAGGCTTTGTCGCTATGTTGACGTGGGCTGGGGTGATCAACGTTAGCACCCATAATGCCGAGCAGTTACATAGCGCCAAAGGGGTGATCGTCATCGCCAATCACCCGAGTCTCGTCGATGTGGTGGTGTTGATCAGCCTCATGCCCAATGCGGGTTGTATCGTTAAACAAGGCCTTTGGCGTAATCCGTTTTTACGTGGTGTGGTTTCCTGCGCAGGTTATATCCCGAATCGCGGCGCAGAGTTGATGCTCGAAGATTGCCGCGAAGTGCTCGCTAGAGGCACTAATTTAATTATCTTCCCTGAAGGTACGCGCACAGTATTTGGCTCAATAATTAATGAATTTGCCCGGGGCGCCGCCAATATTGCCATTCGTACCCAAGCCGATATTTTACCTGTGGTTTTGCGCACTAATGTGCGAGGTTTGACAAAGGAACAGCCTTGGTATGAGATCCCAAGGCAGACCATGGGGATGGCCGTCGAAATCGGCAATCCAATTCCTCACCAAGCCTATCAAGCCCCTTTGGGTGAGCATGCGAAAATGGCCCGACAATTAACTCGGGACCTTGAACAATATTATCAACAACAACTCGAAAATAATTATGACTTTACACAACGAAATTAAACAGTTAATTATCGACTGCCTCGACCTAGAAGATGTCAGTATTGATGATATTGAAACCGATGCGCCCCTATTTGGTGACGGACTCGGACTCGATTCTATCGACGCCCTCGAGTTAGGTTTAGCCATCAAGAAAAAGTTTGATGTCAAAATCGAAGCCAACTCGGATAGCACTAAGGCGCATTTTTACAGTGTGGCCAGCCTCGCTAAATTTATCGAATCACAGCGCCCATAGGAGAGGAAAATGCAAAACCGTGAACAAATCCTCGCTATGCTGACCACGATTTTAGTGGATGAGTTTGAAATCGATGCCGATGCGATTACCCCCGACGCCAATCTTTACGAAGAGTTAGATCTGGACAGTATTGATGCCGTCGATCTGGTGATTAAGCTGCAACAACTGACAGGCAAAAAAATTCAACCCGATGAATTTAAATCAGTTCGTACCGTCAATGATGTGGTCAACGCCATTGAAGGCCTAGTAAAAGACTAATGCGCGTCCTGCTACAGGTGCTCACCGCACTCGCGCTGATCGCCTACCCAGTTGCCGTGTATTTGGGGCTAAACTATCTACCCGCAGGCACAATCGCCCTAGTGCTTTGCCTGTTGTTAGTAGTGCGTTTAATGCTGCAAAAGCAAAAGGTTAAAACCTTAGTCTTGCCTTTGATTGTGGGGATTGCCCTCACTGCTGGCAGTTTTGTGGCAAAACGCAGCGACTGGCTGTTGTATTACCCCGTGGTGATTAATCTCACCATGTTAGCCCTGTTTAGCTACTCGCTATACCAAGCCCCAAGCATGATAGAGCGGCTCGCGCGGTTAAAAGAACCCGACTTGCCGGATGAAGCCATAGGCTACCTTAAAAAAGTCACCCTACTTTGGTGCGGCTTATTTATCCTTAATGGCTCAATGGCGGCCTATACCGCCGCATTTACCAGCCTAGCAACTTGGACCTTGTACAACGGTTTGATTGCATACGTACTCATGGGACTGCTCCTCGGTGGGGAATGGTTATATCGCAGCTTTTGGTTGAAGAAGACATGACACAACTACTCAAAAACTGGTTAACCCAAGGGCCATTCGCCCAACAACTGATCAGCTTTAATCACCATGACATAGTCACAGGTGCCCTGTTTACCAATCAGGTGGCCCATTTTTACGAGCAGCTGCGCCAAGCGCCTGAGCAAAAATGGCTACTGGCGAGTGATACCAGCGATCTGTTTGCCGTTGGCCTGTGTGCCGCACTCTTGGCGGGTAAAGAAATTATTTTGCCGCCCAACACCCAAACCGGCACCTTGAGCGAATTAACACACCAATTTGAAGGCATATTGTCTGACAAACCATTGTGCGAGAGTCATGCCTTTATCCTTTTGAATAAAGAGTTGAGCCTGCCCAGCAAACCTTGGCCCAAGAGCGACAGCTTTGGTGAACTGGTGCTGTTTACCTCGGGCAGCAGTGGCGAGCCTAAGGCCATTCGCAAGAGCTTAAGGCAGCTCGATGCCGAAGTGACTGTGCTCGAGCATACCTTCGCCGAACATTTACCCCATTGCAGTGTGGTCTCAACCGTTTCCCATCAGCATATCTATGGCTTGCTGTTTAAAATCCTCTGGCCCTTAGCCGCCAGTCGCCCCTTTTTAAGCGAGCAAATTGAATACCCAGAGACCTTAAGCTACTACACCGCACTGTTGCCGAATTTGTGCCTCATCAGTAGCCCAGCGCAATTATCCCGTTTGCCTAAGGCGCTAGAGCACGAACGCCAACTGCGCTCACCCAGCTTAGTCTTCAGCTCCGGTGGCCCCTTAAGTTTCACCGCCGCCCAAGGGGTTGCCCAGTGCTATGGCCATTTACCCATAGAGATATTCGGCAGCACCGAAACCGGCGGTATCGCCTATCGTCGCCAACAAGAGGCCGACGAACCATGGCAAGTGTTTGAACAAATTACCATAGACCAAGACGCTGACGATGGTGCCCTGCTGCTGAAGTCACCCTACTTGGCCGACGATCAATGGTTACGTTGCGAAGATAAAATAGAACCGACAGCCAATGGCCAATTTAGACTCAAAGGCAGGCTCGATCGCATCGTTAAGATTGAAGAAAAACGCCTGTCGCTGGCGCAAATGGAGACCTTGCTCTGTAGCCACGCCTATGTCGAACAGGCCGCCTTGGTCGTATTGCCCCAGTTTAAATCCCAGTTAGGAGCCGTCATTACCCTGTCACCATTGGGCCGTAGCGTGCATCAAGAGCAGGGAAAACTCAGTATCAACAATGCCTTAAAAGCGCATCTGCTGACCCAGTTTGAACGAGTAACCCTACCGCGCCGCTGGCGTTACCCCGACACCCTACCGTTAAACACTCAGGGTAAGCGTGTCGCCGCCCAGCTAGTTGAGTTATTTGACCATGATTAAGTCGAGTTTACCGCCGATACTCACGTCGCAGATCGGCCCTGATAGCATCGAATTGCGCCTGCTGGTCGCCGCCGATCTCGAATATTTTAACGGCCACTTCCCTGAGCAAGCCGTACTCCCCGGCGTGACCCAACTCGATTGGGCCGTGCGCTTAGGTTGCGAGCATTTTGGTTACAACGCTGCGGTCGCTAATTTAGAAGTACTAAAGTTTCAACAGCTTATTCTGCCAGGGCAAGAAGTGACCTTAGTTATTAGTCACAATGCCGCCAAGGAAAAACTCACCTTTGCCTACAGCGACGGCGACCACCGCTATGCCTCAGGCCGTATCAGCTTTGCCAGCAAGCAAGGTGATGGAGCGGCGCAGTGAGCGACGGTATGAACGACATAATGTTAGCCCCGCCAAGTGATTTAATGGGCCCAATCCCAATCAAGCTGGCACTGGTGATCCCCAATTACAATCACAGCGCCGCGATCGCCCAGACCTTGGACGAGCTCGCCACTCTTAATCTGCCCTGCTATTTGATTGACGATGGCAGTAATGATGAGACCCGCTATCTGCTGCAATCCTTGGCGGAGCAACACGATTGGGTGACCTTGCTGCAACACCCCTACAACCGAGGTAAAGGTGCGGCAGTGATGACAGGGCTTCGCCGCGCCTATCGCGATGGCTTTACCCATGCGCTACAGGTCGATGCCGACGGCCAGCATAATTTAAGTGATATCCCCGCGATGCTCGCCAAAGCCCAGGCTAAGCCGGATACGCTGATCTCGGGTAAGCCCGAGTACGACGAGTCCGTCCCAAAGGGGCGACTCTATGGCCGTTACCTCACCCACTTTTGGGTATGGGTCGAAACCTTAAGCTTTGATATTCAAGATTCTATGTGCGGATTTAGGGTGTATCCATTAGCCGCCACTGAGCGCCTCTTCAGCCAACAAGCACTAACAGAGCGGATGGATTTCGATATCGAAATCCTAGTAAAACTCTACTGGCAAGGGGTAGAAATTCTGTTTCACCCCACCAAGGTCATTTATCCCGAAAACGGCGTCAGCCACTTTCAAGGTGTGGCCGACAATGTGCGTATCACTAAACTGCACACGCGGCTATTTTTTGGCATGTTAAAACGTCTGCCGCAGTTGCTGCGCCGTAAACAAGCGGCGAAATCGACGTCGTCTGCTCATACTGCGACCCATTGGTCAGCCATGAAGGAGCGCGGCAGTTATTGGGGCATCAAACTGTTAGTCGAAAGCTACCGCTTTGGTGGCCATTGGCTGTGCCGCGCCATTATGTATCCCGTGATTTGCTACTTCTTCCTGACTGGCAAAGTCAGCCGCGAAGCCTCATTAGATTTTCTGCGCCGCGTACAGCACCTCGAGCCACGGCATCCCCAGTTAAATCAGCCCGTTGGCTGGCGCGACAGCTTAAGCCACTTTATCGCCTTTGGTAATGCGGCGCTCGATAGAATCGATGCTTGGTGCGATCGCATTCAATTAAGCCAAGTGGATTTTCCCGACCGCCAAGTGCTCGCCGATCAGCTAGAAAGCGGCCAAGGTGCCGTGCTGCTGGTGTCCCACTTAGGCAATCTCGAGCTGTGCCGCGCGATTTCAATCCACCAGCGTAAGGTCAAAGTCAATGTCATGGTGTTAACCAGCCATGCCGAAAACTTTAATAATGTACTCAAACAGTTAAATCCCGATAGCACGCTGAATTTGATCCAAGTGACCGAGCTAAATCCCGCCACATCCATGCTATTACAACAAAAAATTGAAGACGGCGAGTTAGTGGTGATTGCAGGAGATAGAACCTCATCCCACGCCCAAGGGCGAGTCGTGTACGCGCCATTTATGGGCCAAGAAGCCGCCTTCCCACAGGGGCCATTTATTTTGGCCGGACTCTTAGATTGCCCTGTGTATCTGATGTTTTGCCTGCGCGAGCAAGGGCGTTATCGAGTGCATTTAGAACGCTTCGCCGAGACACTTAAAGGCCCACGAGCGGGCAGAATGGAACGACTCCAACAGGCCGTTTCTCGCTACAGCGAACGCCTCGAACACTACGCAAGGCGTGAGCCCTTGCAATGGTTTAACTTCTTTGATTTTTGGCGGGACGATAGCAAGGTTAACCGCGCGACATCCGCCCACAAAACGACAGCAGCACTCCCGGAGCAGGAGCGCACTACAGACAGGACAGAGCATTTATGATCCACGCAGTTACTCACACGACAACCGTTGAGTCGCCAATCAAATTTGGCCGTCAGTTACTCACATTAGAGCAAGTCGTTGCCGTGGCAAAGGGCGCCAAGGTCAAACTCTGTGATGATGGCGATTATCAGGAATATATCCAAAAAGGCGCCCGCTTTATCGATAGTTTGCTGCACGAAGAAGGCGTGGTCTATGGCGTCACCACCGGCTATGGCGACTCTTGCACAGTCAACGTGAGTCTCGATTTAGTCCACGAACTGCCGCTGCACTTATCCCGTTTTCATGGTTGTGGCCTTGGCGAAGTCTTAAGCGTAATGCAGGCGCGCGCCGTGATGGCTTGCCGTTTAAACTCCCTCGCCATTGGCAAATCCGGCGTGACATATGAGCTATTAAAGCGCATCGAAACTTTGCTTAATCTCAATATCGTGCCAGTGATCCCAGAGGAAGGTTCAGTCGGTGCCAGTGGCGATTTAACGCCACTGTCTTACCTTGCCGCTGTACTGGTTGGTGAGCGTGAGGTGATTTACCAAGGCGAGCGCAGAGCCACCCAAGAGGTTTACCGCGAGCTGAACATCACGCCCCATGTGCTGCGCCCCAAAGAAGGCTTAGCCCTGATGAATGGCACGGCAGTGATGACAGCGTTAGCCTGTTTGGCCTTTGATCGCGCACAATATTTAGCGCGTTTAGCCAGCCGCATTACCGCCATGGCGTCGTTAACCCTCAAAGGCAACTCGAACCATTTCGACGATATTTTGTTTGCTGCCAAACCCCATCCAGGGCAAAACCAAATCGCCACTTGGATACGGGAAGATTTGAACCACCATGTTCACCCGCGCAATTCCGACAGATTGCAGGACAGATATTCCATCCGCTGCGCGCCGCACATTATTGGCGTGTTGCAGGATGCGCTGCCCTTTATGCGCCAATTTATCGAGACCGAAGTCAACAGCGCCAACGACAACCCGATTGTCGATGCTGAAGGCGAGCATATTCTCCATGGCGGCCATTTTTACGGCGGGCATATCGCCTTTGCGATGGACTCCTTAAAAAATACTGTGGCCAATATCGCCGATCTGATCGATCGCCAAATGGCATTAGTGATGGACCCTAAATTTAACAACGGTTTACCCGCTAACCTTTCGGGTTCGACTGGTGCACGTCGCGCCATCAACCATGGCTTTAAGGCGGTGCAAATCGGCGTTTCCGCTTGGACGGCGGAAGCACTGAAACACACTATGCCCGCGAGCGTTTTCTCACGCTCAACCGAATGCCATAACCAAGATAAAGTCAGCATGGGCACTATCGCCGCCCGTGACTGTATGCGCGTATTACAGCTGACAGAACAAGTCGCCGCCGCAGCCCTGCTCGCCATGACCCAAGGCATTGGTCTGCGTATCAACCAAAACGAGTTAGACGAAGCCTCACTGACGCCATCGCTTGCGACCACGCTCGCCCAAGTGCGCGCTGACTTTGAGCCATTAGTCGAAGACCGACCACTGGAAGCCGTGCTGCGCCAAACCGTTGCAAAAATCCAAGCGGGCGAATGGGAAGTGTGCCGATGAAAGCCTTGCTCTGCATAGAAATGGACATGCAGGTCCCCTTCCACGATGTGGATTCGATGGGGATCACTTGGCATGGTAATTACCTGCGTTATTTCGAAATTGCCCGTTGCAAATTGCTCGACGAATTAGGCTACAACTATCGCCAAATGCAGGCCTCGAACTACGCTTGGCCGATTATTGATGTGCAGATCAAATACGTTAAGGCCAGCACCTTCGAGCAACACATTACCGTGCACGCCGAGTTGGTCGAGTGGGAAAATCGCCTAAAAATCAATTATCAAATCCGTGATACAGCAACGGGTGAGCGCATTACCAAGGGTTATACCATTCAGGCTGCGGTGGATATGACGAGCCAAGAAATGTGCTTTGTGACACCAGAGATATTTCGCAGCAAAATCGCCCCGCTGCTTGTAAAGGCGGATAGCGAATGAATGTCCTCCTCAAAACCTGGTCGCGAGCTAAGTGGGTGCAATGGTTCTGCCAAGGCGCACTGTTAAGCTGGATGCTGCTTGGCTCTGTGCAGGCGCAAGACCTTGCTACTCCTAACCTTACAGAAGCGAGCCAATATCAGCCCCTATTTAACCAAGGAGCCGATAACGCCGCATTACTCGCCCTCAGCCAAAAGCTTAACCTTGGCGAGACAGTACGCGGCCACTTTGTGCAATCCCGCCAACTTAAAGTGTTAAAAAAGCCCCTCATTAGCCAAGGTCAGTTTGTATTCGACAAAGACCAAGGGCTGATTTGGCAGCAGCTTACGCCCTTTGAGTCCTTGCTCATTTTAAAAGATAAGCAACTTATTCAGCGAGATAGCCAAGGACGAGTGCAAGTCAGCAGCGCCGATGCTTCGGCAAATGCAGCAGCCATGGGGGATTTATTACCAAGTCTGGTGAGTGCCATGCTGGGCGGTGATATTTCAGGATTAAGCAATCATTTTGAACTGCACGTCTTAGCTCAAAAAACCTTAACGAACGAATTAGCTAAGGAAAACTGGCAGCTCGGATTAACCCCTAAAGATCCACTGATGAAAAAAGCCATCGCTAACATGGTGCTCGAAGGCAGCGATACTCTTCATGCCTTAGTGTTGCTCAGCGCCGCACCCAGCGTGAGTCCGCAGGATATCACCCGTATCGATTTTCGCGAGCTGCGCCAAGGTAAACTGAGCGACGCCGAATTAGCCCAGTTCTCTATCGCGCTAACTCAAAAAGTTTCTCCACGGGAGACTGACCCTCAAGAGAGCAAGGCAAAATAATGGCGACCAAGATTGCCACGCGCATAGGTCACAGGCTGATGCACACCTCAAGCAAATTACGCCTTGCGATTTGGCTGTGTCTGATGCTGGCGGCGAGCCTATGGACGCTGCAACTGTGGCAAAATGGGGCAAAGGTTCAAAGCGATATTCTCGCCATGTTGCCACATCTGCAGCAGGATGCGCTCACAGCCCGCGCCCTCGAGCAAGTGGAGTCAACACTCGCCGATCAAGTGTATCTTGCCCTGATTGCCAAGGATGAAACGCAAGCAATTGCGGCGGCGACGCTCCTGATGGAGCAGCTTAAGACTCAAAATACCGCCTTTACCGATATTCGCAGTGCCGACATGCAAATGGGTGAAGCCCTAGGCCAATATTATTTTCCCCATCGATTTAAGCTATTAACCTCAGAGCAAGCCGATGCGTTAACCCATAATGGCCTCGATAGCTTAGTTGCCTCGGCCACACAACAGCTCTACAACGCCTTTAGTTACGCCAATAGCCAACTGCTCACTCAAGATCCTTTGCTGTTATTTCCCGCCAATTTGCTCGCCCTCGCACCCAGCTCGAAACTGAGCGCCAAGCAAGGGATTTTACTTGCTCACCCCAACCAAGGTGTTGATAACAGTGAAGGCGTGGCCGCTATTGTGATGGCAAAGGGTAAAGACAGCGCCTTTAATCCTAATGCCCAACTCATTCAGCAAGCAGCGTTAACACAAGCACTTACCACAGTGACTGGGCAATATGCCAGCATACAAGTATTACAGGCGGGCGCACTGTTTCATGCTTTAGAGGCAACTAATACCGCTAAGAGCGAAATCTCTATCCTTGGCCTCGCCTCTCTGCTTGGGGTGGTGTTATTAGTCTGGCTGGCGTTTCGCTCCGTGATGCCGCTATTGCTGGCGATAATGACAATATCCAGTGGCTTACTGCTGGCGGTGACCTTTACCCTAAGCGTGTTCGGGGAGCTGCATTTGCTCACCCTCGTCTTTGGCACCAGCCTAATTGGGATAGCCATCGACTACAGTTTCCACTTTTACTGCGAGCGGTTAAGCAATCATCAGCGTAGCGCGCAGGCGACCGTGGCCTATATCTTCCCCACTGTGTCTCTCGCCTTTATCACCAGCGCCTTGGCCTATGTCGGCATTGGCCTCGCGCCGTTTCCCGGCATGCAGCAGGTGGCGATTTTCTGCGCCTCTGGCTTACTCGGCGCCTACCTGACGTTAGTGCTGGCTTACCCACTCTTAGCGGGCAGCAAGTTACCTTCGGGAGAGCGTCCGCTGAATCTTGCACAAGCTTATCTTGCGAAACTCACCGGATTCTCAAACAAACTGGTGTCGCCATGGGGATTGAGTCTATTCACCTTACTGCTCGTAGGCGTTTGTCTGCTGGGTATCAGCCAACTTAAGGTGGATGATGATATTCGCCATTTACAACAAAGCCCTGCGAGCGTGACAGAGCCTGAAGATAAGCTCAGAAAACTCCTCAGTGGCGGTACCGATAACCAGTTTTTATTGGTGCGCGCATCGAGTGAAGAAACCTTATTGCAACGGCTCGAAGCCCTAGGCCCACAACTCGATACAGCCATAAAACAGCAAGAGCTGGGCAATTATGTCAGCCTCAGCCGTTACCTACCGAGCAAGCAAAAGCAAGATGCGGCGTATCAATTACAGGGCGAGATTTATCAATCGCAACTCTCCGCAGTGCTCAGTAGCATAGGGCTAGATGACAGCCTAGCGCCAAGCCTTTCTGCCGCCTATCTTGGCGCCAAGGATAGCTATATCACCCCGGCGGATTTTTTCGAACTGGGCTTTGGTAAACAGCTAGCGACACTTTGGCTTGCACCACTGGGATTAGCGCCGCTTGAACACTCAACGGAGCCAACGGCCAATCCAGATAATACACAGCGAGGAAGCGACAGCCATGGCGCCATAGTGTTGCTCGGTGGTATTGAAGATATTGCGGCTCTCAAAGCGCGCTTTGCCAAAGATCCGCAAGTGCAACTTATCGATAAAGTCGCGGATATCTCCACCGTGATGGGGCATTATCGCCTGCTCACCCTTAAATTATTGGGGCTAGCACTGGTTATCGCACTCTTGCTATTTAGCCTAAGTTTTGGACTCAAAAAGGCCACTGTGGTTGTCGCCGTGCCGGCATTGGCCGCGGTACTTACCTTAGCCATTTTAGGCTTAGTCGGCTCCCCCTTAAGCTTATTCCATGCGCTGGCGCTGATTTTAGTCTTCGGGATTGGGATAGATTACAGCTTGTTTTTTGCCTCCGCAGAGCAACATGGCAAGGCGGTGATGATGGCGGTGTTTATGTCTGCCTGCTCGACTCTATTGGCCTTTGGCTTACTCGCCTTTAGCCAAACCCAAGCCATTCATTACTTTGGATTAACCCTATCCCTCGGCATAGGCTTTACCTTTGTACTTTCGCCATTGATTTTGACCACAAGTCAGGTTTTAACCACCAACAAGGTCTCGATACCTACAAGGAATGTTATTTAAATGTCTACCTCTACTGCGGCTAGCGCCACACAGTCTCACACCCTTTGCGTCGATGTCGCCATTATTGGTGCGGGCCCATCCGGCTCGATTGCCGCCAGCTTGTTACATAAGCAAGGTAAACGTGTCGTCGTGCTTGAAAGACAACACTTTCCGCGCTTTTCGATCGGTGAGAGCTTGCTGCCCTGCTGTATGCAATTTATTGAAGAAGCGGGCATGTTAGAGGCGCTGAATGCCGCGGGATTCCAATATAAAAATGGCGCGGCCTTCCGCCGTAACGGGGTGTATACCACCTTCGACTTTACCGACAAATTTACCCCAGGGCCGGGGACAACCTTCCAAGTGCAACGGGGAAACTTCGATAAATTACTCGCCGATACTGCGGCAAGCTTTGGGGTGGAGATCCGTTACGGTGAAACCGTTGAGGCGATAGATTTAACTGCCGCACCTCGTTTAACTGTGCGTAACGAGCAGGGTGAACTTTATCAAGTCGAGGCCAAATATGTGCTCGATGCCAGCGGTTTTGGCCGCGTATTACCACGACTGCTCGACCTCGAAACGCCGTCCTCACTGCCGACCCGCAGCGCCATCTTCACCCATGTGGAAGATAACATCAGCGATCCCAACTTCGACCGGAATAAGATTTTAATTAGCGTGCACCCGCAGCATCAGGATATTTGGTACTGGTTAATTCCCTTCAGCAATGGCCGTTGCTCGCTCGGCGTCGTGGCAGAGCCGCAATTGCTCGCGCGCCTCAAAGGCGATTTAGAGCAGCAGTTAATGACCATAGTCAAGGAAGAGCCCGGCCTTAACGCACTGCTTGCCAATGCCAAAGTCGCCCAGCCCTGTGCGACACTCAAGGGCTATTCCGCCAACGTGTCGCGCCTCGCCACCGATAAGTTTGCGTTGCTGGGCAATGCCGGCGAGTTCCTCGACCCGGTGTTTTCATCAGGCGTAACTATCGCCATGCAGTCGGCATCTATGGCAGCAAAATGCGTGACCAAACAACTTAATGGTGACACAGTGGATTGGCCTACCGAGTACTCAGCGCCGTTAATGCAAGGGGTGAACTCCTTCCGCACCTACGTGCAAGCTTGGTACGATGGCCGCTTCCAAGATGTGATTTTTTATGAAGATCCGAATCCTAAAATCAAGCAAATGATTTGCTCGATTTTGGCGGGCTATGCTTGGGATGTGCAAAATCCCTTTGTTAAAGAATCCGAGCGACGTCTAAACATGGTGGTCGAGCTATGTCGGCAGGATGCTGAACTCATAACAGGCAAACCCGCAATCAGCGAACTCACAATCAACGAATTAGCCGAGGTGTAATTCGATGCGCCTAAGCCCTAACGCCAAAGGTCGCACAAAAGCGATAGTGACAGTAACCCTAATGCTCTCAAGCCTCGGCTTGATGGGCTGCAGTGAGCTGCTCTATCGGCAAACCTGCGTCGGATTCACAAAAGATATGCGTTATTGCTTAGCGCCACTGCCACAGCATTTTGGCCCTGCAACGGCTAAACCGCCCGCTAAACCAAGCAGCAATCAGCCAGCCGCAACCCCAGCTGGCACAGACTCTTCTAACCAGAGTCAAAGTCAGCAAAACGACAGCAAAACTAGGGTATCTTCGCCCCAGTCCTTTAGTCAGAAGGTGAGCATAAAAGTGGGCGATAACACCCATGAGCTGCTCACCCAGCTTGAACTTGAAGGGGAACGCATGACGCTGGTTGGGCTCGCTCCGCTAGGGCAAGCGTTGTTTACCTTGGTTTACGATGGGAATACACTCAGCAGTGAGCAGAGTCAGCTACTCGGGAATGAGTTTAAAGCCGAATATCTGATGGCGATGATGCAACTTATCTATTGGCCAGAACAGAGTATTCGTAGTCATTTAGAAGGTGGAAGTTTAGTGACAGGGCTATGTGACGCCATCCCCTGCCGCCAGTTTTATAGCCAAGACACGCTTATCAGTTACAACGATAACCAAACCCAAGTGATACAAATTCGTTATCAGCACCAAACCGACGATACCCTTTGGCAGGCACATATTAATTTAACCATGCCGCAGGCAAAGTTTGAGTTAGAGATACAACCCATTTAAGCGTCACGTTATAGGCAGCCAATCAAAGATAAAACTTTAAAACTAATCATATTAGCCACTTATATTTACCACCCAGATTCGGTAATAGGTATAGCAAGCAACAATGAATAACAGAGTCGCCATTACACAGATTGGATTGTGTACCCCGTTAGGGCAAACGCCCGAGCAGGTGTTAGCCCGCTTGATTGCAGGCGATACCAGCGCCATGCAAATTAGCGATACCCTATTATTTGGGCAGTCGACACTGGTCGCGCCCGTCACTGAGCCATTACCGACGATACCTGCCGCACTGGCGCAATTCGATTGTCGCAATAATCAGTTACTCCTTGCTGCCGCACAGCAAATTACCGACACGGTCGAACAGGCGAAACAGACATATGGCGCCGACCGCATCGGCGTGGTGTTAGGCACTAGCACCTCGGGGATTTCGAAGGGCGAAGCTGCCTTGGCCTATCGCAATCAACACGGCCACTTCCCCGCCGATTACCATTACTTCCAGCAGGAACTTGGCAGCACCAGCGATTTTTTACGCCAATTATTTACGCTTCAAGGTCCCTGCTACACCATTTCGACCGCCTGCTCCTCTAGCGCTAAAGTGTTTGCCAGCGCCAAACGCCTACTTGAGGCCAAGCTGTGCGATATGGTGATTGTCGGCGGTATCGACAGCCTGTGCCAACTCACAGTTAACGGGTTTCACGCCTTAGAGTCGGTTTCCAAAGGACATTGCAATCCCTTCAGCGCCAATCGTGATGGCATCAATATCGGTGAAGGCGCCGCGCTATTTACCCTAACCTTAGCGACAGACAACACAGCAAATGAAGCCTGCGTATTGCTCGCAGGTATTGGCGAGTCGAGCGATGCGCACCATATGTCAGCACCGCATCCTGAAGGCGCAGGGGCGATTGCCGCCATGCAGGCCGCGCTTGATGATGCACAAATATCTGCGCAAGATATTGATTATATAAACTTACATGGCACAGCAACGCCTAAAAATGATGCAATGGAAAGCCGCGCCGTACTCTCGGTATTTGGCGACACGCCGCCCCCTGCAAGCTCAACCAAACCGCTGGTCGGCCATACCTTAGGCGCTGCGGGCGCGATTGAAGCCGCATTTTGTTACCTCTTGCTGTCACCGCATAATCACAGCTTTGCCCTGCCGCCCCATAGGTTTGATGGGCAGCAAGATCCGCAGGACCCCAGCATTGCGCTAGTCGCGCCCATGCAATCTGCCGAGCATGGCAAGCTTAACTATGTAATGAGCAACTCCTTCGCCTTTGGTGGCAGCAATGCCAGCCTGATTTTTTGCCGTAAAGGGGCTTAAGATTGATGTCCAGTTCTATCAATACCGCAATTTCAGCCGCCGAGCCGATTTGGCTGCAACACTTAGCCGAGCAGAATATTGCCGATTTTATTCCGCATCGTGCGCCAATGATCTTGATTGATAAGATTATTAGCCATCAGCCGGATGTGCTCGAAACTGAAGTGCTGATCACTCCGCAGAGCGCTTATTTTGACGAGCATCGTCAGGCCGTCCCCAATTATGTGGGTATCGAATATATGGCGCAGAGCATTGCCGCTTTAGCGGGCGTTGAGGCTAAACTGCGTCACGATAAAATCCGCGTGGGATTTTTATTGGGATCGCGTAAATTAGCCTTACACACGGCGCAATACGAACTCAATCGCTGCTACCGCACTCAGGTTAAACGCCTCTATCAGGAAGAGTCGGGACTGGCGGTATTCGATTGCCAGATTTATCTATTGCCAGAGGCGCAAGCGCAGCAAACACCACTGTTAGTGGCCGAGGCGAATGTGAATGTGTTCCAGCCACAGGACACCCAAGCGTATATCGCCTCAAGCCAACAGGCTTAATGCCAAGAGGCATGCTTGGCAGCAACAAGTCTTATCACAAAAGGATTTAGCCCTTTGATGCACAAACAACTCATCGAGCATCAAGGGTGGAGAAATAAAGATGAATAACAGAGTATTAGTCACAGGTTCGAGCCGCGGTATTGGCAAAGCCATCGCCCTTAAACTGGCTGCGGCAGGTTATGATATCGCGCTGCATTATCACAGCAATCAGGCCGCAGCCGATGCCAGCGCCGCAGAGCTTCGCGCCCTTGGGGTTAACGTCAGCCTACTAAAGTTTGATGTTGCCGACCGCGTTGCCGTCAAAGCCGCCCTTGAGGCCGATATCGAGGCTAATGGCGCCTACTATGGCGTGATACTCAATGCGGGCATCAACCGTGACAATGCTTTTCCGGCGATGAGCGAAGCCGAATGGGATAGCGTAATCCACACTAACCTCGATGGTTTTTATAATGTGATTCATCCCTGCGTTATGCCTATGGTACAAGCGCGCAAGGGTGGACGAATTATCACCTTGGCTTCCGTTTCCGGTATCGCGGGTAACCGTGGACAGGTCAATTACAGCGCCTCTAAGGCCGGATTGATTGGCGCGACTAAGGCGCTGTCCTTAGAGCTGGCCAAACGTAAGATCACCGTAAACTGTATCGCCCCAGGCTTAATCGAAACCGATATGGTGGCGGATATTCCTAAGGATATGGTCGAGCAGTTAGTGCCGATGCGCCGCATGGGCAAACCCAATGAAATCGCCGCCTTAGCAGCCTTTTTAATGTCGGACGATGCTGCTTATATCACGCGCCAAGTAATTTCGGTGAATGGAGGCATGATCTAAATGACTGAGCCGACAAACCCGCCCCGCTTGGGTAGACGAGTTGTTGTCACCGGCATTGGTGGCATTACCGCCTTAGGTCAGGACTGGCCGAGTATCGCAAACCGCCTTAAGGCACAAAAAAACTGTGTAGTGACGATGGCGGAATGGGACAAATATGACGGGCTAAACACTCGCCTTGCCGCCCCCGTGACCGACTTTGAAGTGCCAAGCCATTATTCGCGCAAAAAAATCCGCTCCATGGGACGCGTCTCGATTATGGCGACTCGTGCCAGCGAACTTGCACTTATCGATGCGGGACTCTTGGACGACCCTATCGTCACTTCGGGAGAGATGGGCATTGCCTATGGATCTTCCACGGGCAGTACCGATCCCATTACCGCCTTTGGCGATATGCTGAAAACTGGCGATATGTCAGGCGTTACCGCTACCAGTTATATCCGCATGATGGCCCACACCACAGCGGTAAACGTGGGGGTTTTCTTTGGCCTTAAAGGGCGCATTCACACCACCAGCAGCGCCTGCACCTCAGGCAGCCAAGGCATAGGTTACGCCTATGAAGCGATTAAATATGGCCAGCAAACCTTAATGCTCGCGGGCGGCGGAGAAGAACTCTGCCCTACCGAGGCCGTAGTCTTTGATACGTTGTTTGCCACCAGTACCAAAAACACGACGCCAGAATTATCGCCACGCCCTTTTGATGCCCAGCGTGATGGCTTAGTGATTGGCGAAGGCGCTTGTACGCTAGTACTTGAAGAGTTAGAACACGCCAAAGCGCGCGGCGCGAAGATTTACGCCGAGATCGTCGGCTTTGGCACTAACTCCGATGGTCAGCATGTGACACAGCCCAATAGCGAGACCATGGAAATCGCCATTCGTTTAGCCCTTAAGGATGCGGCGCTCACGCCCGACGCCATTGGTTATGTGAATGCCCACGGCACCGCCACCGACCGCGGTGATATTGCCGAAAGCCATGCGACCCACGCGGTATTCGGTGCGGATATGCCGATTTCATCCCTTAAAAGCTACACAGGCCATACCTTAGGCGCCTGCGGCGCGTTAGAAGCTTGGGTGAGTATTGAGATGATGAATGCGGGTTGGTTTGCCCCGACGCTCAATCTCGACAATATCGACCCAGAATGTGCCGCTCTCGATTACATTCGCGACGAGCCACGTGCGCTCGACACCGACTATGTGATGAGCAATAACTTCGCCTTTGGTGGTATCAACACCTCACTGATTTTTAAACGCTGGAAAACGACATAAGGACATATCAATGAAACCATTAGTTGCAAGCATTTTACTCGGTATCAGTTTACTGGCCTCGCCGGTGTGGGCGCAGGATTATACGGTTGAAACCTATCAAGAAATTTTTAAAGGCGACAACCAATTTAAGCAAAAACAAGCCATCGAAGCCCTGACGCTTGCCGGATTATCCGATCCCGCCATTTACGATGTGTTAGAGGCCAAACTTATCGCATCGCTGCCACAAGCCACCGAGAAAAATGCTATCGACTATAGCGCCTGGTTAGTCAAAGGCTTAGCTTACTCAGGGAACGATAAATACAGCGGCACCATCAACAATATTATCAATGGCAACTACCATAAGAAGCTGAAAAAGTACGCTACCCAAGCCCTTGAAAATCTTGACCAGTATAAAAAATGGAATGCTATTTTAGGCGATAAAAGCCAATATGTAGCCGAGCAAAGTACTAAAAATAACGCCTATGCCAACGCTTTTAAAAGCAATGATTTAGAGTTAATGCGCCTCGCAGCTAAACGCATGATGGACGATCAAAACTACGATGACTTTTTGCTAGAACGCCTGAGCGTTGAGCTGAAAAATCCACGTTTAATGAGTAACGACAAGTTAGCCATCGATACTTACGCCAATATGGCCAAGGCCCTCGCCGCATCGGGCAATACGCAATACCGCGAAGTCATTGAAAATATTGCCAACAACAACCCAAACAAAAAGCTGAAAAGCTACGCCGAGAGCTATTTGAAGAAGTACTACTAATCGCTTTTGAGCTAGCAAAAGCGTTAACAACAAGCCGAGAATCATCTCGGCTTGTTGATTTCATTGTGTAGGCAAGCCAATCAATTTTTAGCACAAATCGCACGATTTAATCATTTTGACCATTTCGCCCAATAAACTATACTGCCACTGTCTTTCCAAAACGGGGCTTAACTCATGCAAACCTTAACCGCCAATGACGCCAAACGAAATTTCGGTGAGTTGCTGCTAAACGCTCAACGTGAACCCATCAAGATCAGCAAAAACAGTAAAGATGCGGTTGTGGTCATGTCTATCCACGATTACGAACAGCTTGAGGCGATGAAAGCCGACTATCTGAAGCACTGTTTCAACGCTGCTAAAGAAGACTTAGCGCAAGGTAATGTTGTTGATGGCGAAGATTTTCTTAACGCCCTGTAGCAGCTCACATGAATAATAAACGCTATAAACTGAGTAGGTTAGCTCAGGCTCACTTACTAAAGATTAAAGACTACACCCTTCAACACGTTTCTGAGTCGCAGTGGCAAAAATATAAAGAAAGCCTTATATCAGGTTTGCAAATGTTAGCCGATAACCCCGGATTAGGCAGAAGCTGCAACGATATTTACCCCAACGGTTTCTACTTTCCTATCGGTAAACACACCGCCTACTTCACCAAAGAAGACGACTTCATCCTTATCGTTGCCCTGTTAGGTCAACCACAACTACCCCAAAATCATCTGAAATAGCCTCACCTCTTTCATAGATATGATGAATTTGCAGTAGGCGTGAGGCCAACTACTGTGCTGGCACGACGATATGCCGCGGAGTGAGGCAAACCATGATGCAGGCCAGATAACACACCAAGGAGTGAGGCAAACCATGGTAGTGACTCGACGACACGCAGCCAGTCCATCCTTGGATGCTCGACCGCCCCGTCCATGGGGCGGACGGTCGTCTCGCCAATCACCATGGTTTGCCTTTCGAGCATCAGCGTAACCTGCTGGCTTGAAAGACTAGAGTCAGATTAACACTATGAAAAATTTCTATTTACAACTGAACGTTTAGGAAATTTAACAATGGGTGGCTTGTTAAATTTGGTGCCGCTTATGACTGTATAAGTACAGGTATAATAGAAAAGTGACAGCCCTCGGGGAAAACGAGCCAAAGGAGTATCGTTTTTTATTTTCAAAAAAACATTAAGCAACTGAAAATATATGTCTTTTCACATTTTCTGATTTACATACCGCGCCCAAATACTTCTTGGTATGTAAAGTCTCGCTTTTTCTGCATGGAAAAAGATTGGAAACTCACCGTAATGGATGCTAAGTTACTGGCACATTTGAATTATTTACTCTTATTTCTCAAACTTCGAGTCCATTATGGTTTGGGTTTCATTAGAAGTGCGGGTAATACACTGTTAAGTGTCGGGGAGAGAATGTGCGCATTGTCCTAATAATATGCTTGTTGTTTTCGTTAGCTGTGAGTGCTGCAGAAATTGATGATATCGATACTATCTCTGCACAAATTGAACAAGCTTTAGAGATCGGCGATAACAAACAACAGGTAGAGAATTTTATCAGCAAAACTGGCTGGCTCTATACGTATGATGATTATTCCAATAGGTATCAAGCCAGGCCTAAAGACGATACTGCGAAGTGTAAAGGCCGCAATTTTCTTTTATGGCTACTTTATGACTGCGGTATTCAAATCTACCTGAATTTTGATCAATCTGGGAGCTACAGTGGCTTTAGTGTCGAGCAAACATATTCGGGTCTATAGCAACACACTTAATCGGGTAGCCGGAGGTATTTAGCCTCCAGCCCCCACACCACCCTGCATGCGGCTCCGCACAGGGCGGTTCATTTAGAACGCCTAACCTGTTTTCTGGTTCGGATAGTGAACCGCGATCCATCCATCTCTCAGTGAATACAATCCTGCTTTCTTAAGATACTCATTACTCAGCGCTTGCTGTATCCCTGGTGTTTTCGAGCTTCGCCACGGCCCTTTGCTTGTAATTCCACAAGCAACGGCCGCTTGGATCCTGACGCCACGTTTGAGTAAGTTTTGTACCTTAGTCCGTGGCTTTCGCCATTGACGCCAGTAGCACATACGTACTCGACGACGGATCCAGTGGTCTAACTCGACACATCCTTGGTAAGCGTTGGCTATGCCAAAGTAGTTGATCCAGCCTTGCATGTATTGCCGCACTTTAAACAATTGATAGCTCATGCTCACGCCCCAATTGCGGTTTGTCAGTCGTCTTATCTTTTGTTTGAAGATGTGCAGTGTTTTGACATGCCACTGGATCTTTCCGCGGTTAAAGGTAAACCCTAGGAACTTGCTTTGGCCTACCTTAACCACTTGGCTTTTCTGTTCGTTAACAACCAGTTTTAGCTTAGTGGCAAGATAGCGAGTAATACTCTTGAGGACACGTTCGCCCGCTCGTTGAGACTTGACCAAAATGATAAAGTCGTCCGCGTAGCGGGCGAATTTGTGCCCTCGGCTTTCCAGCTCTTTATCAAGACTGTCCAACATAATGTTAGAGAGTAATGGCGAGAGTGGGCCGCCTTGAGGCACGCCTTCGAAGCTTGCTTCAAATTGGTCGTTGACCATCACACCAGCTCGCAGGTATTTACCAATAAGCGCCAGCAGACGCTTATCCTGTACCTTGATCCTCAATTGAGTCATCAACAGGTCGTGATTTACTCGATCAAAGAACTTGGACAGATCAACATCGACGGCAAATTTGCGCTTCTGTTTGATGATATCTCTGACTTGCAAGACCGCTTGTTTGGCATTCCTATTCGGTCTAAAGCCGAAGCTATTAGCCGAGAAGAAAGGGTCAAACAACGGCGTGAGAATTTGAGCAATAGCTTGCTGTATCACACGATCAATGACGTTAGGGATACCCAGTTTGCGTTTACCGCCATCGGGTTTGTCGATCTCTACGCGTCTGACTGCTGAAGGGTTATATTCACCTCGTTCCAGTAGAGATTTACACCGTTGCCAACCGCCTTGTTGCATCCAAAGCGGGAAGGCTTCGATAGTCATGCCATCGATGCCAGCCGCGCCTTTATTGGCTTTAACTTGACGCCAAGCTCGGTGTAGATTTTCAGGTTCGAGTAGTTGTTGGAATAAATCGCTGTTGAAGGCCGGTTGCATATCAATACGCTGCCGATAGTAATCGTCTGGCGACGTAGTGGGTATCGACAAGTTTGACAAGACTCCTCCTTCTTCTAAATGTTCAGGCCTTCACCATGTACCCACAACGCTAACGCGGGGTATGCTATCCCATCCATTACGATGGGCGTTGGGCTACTATGCCGTCTGCTGACTTCTGCTTAATCACATGCCGAGTTGCCCCGTCATGCGCTATCGGTTTTCATCTGGTTCGCTCTTTTCAGTCGATGAGATTGAAAAGCCAAGGCACTTAATAGACCAGAGCCTGACTGGTTATTGACCGATCGCGTGTTAAGCAGATCTCCCCAGATAAGAACATGAACTTTCTTTGCACTGCTGCATCATTTACGGTGGCCATTAGATCACGTGGTTTCGTCGTCTTGTGCCAACTCACCTCTAGCCTACGCCTCATATGATGTTCTTGTTCATCAGCTCGCAAATTTGCTAGCGGCTTCCTTCAGACCAATCCTCGCGGATAAGCCCTTGCCATTCACTAGTAGTTAGCGTTTAATAACAGCATGTTATTGAACGGTGACCTTCCTACAGAGGACTTTCACCTCATTAGTTCATGCCCATGCTGGGCGTACACAAGTCAATGCAGCCGACCGCTAACGCGTCGGCTGATTGATGCGTTATGTGAAAAAGGAAGTAGCTAGTTTGGACGTAATTCTCAACCCTCCGCTGCCAATAGCGATTGATGAGTTCTATAAAACACTATTGTCCGTTTCTGGTGTTCTATTCGGTATAGCTTTTGCTGCGATGCTGTTTGTCCTGCAAAGCGGATTTTCGTCGTTCAAATTCTCGCGAAGGATGTTTTTAGAACTGTATTTGCACTTTGGACGTCAATTACTCTACTCATTGGCGTATCTTACCGCTGCTCCATTTTTAGTATTGTTCTTCCCAGATAGTACGGCGGCTGTCTCCTGGCTATACGGCCTATACTTCGTATTTTTCTTGAATGCCACATTGGATTACGCAAAAGAGGAAGGGTATATATTAACCATACACTCTACAAAATACGTGCCTGGGCACTACGGTAGAAGACGCACGTATTTCCGATATATAGCTAATCGCGGCGTATTAAGAAACATATTGTTCTTGCTTCCCGCTGTTCTGCTTATAACGTACCCATATGTTGTGTCTTTAATTAATGCGGGCTCTCTGTATCTTACAAAGGTGGCGGTCTTTTACAGCTGCCTGATACCGCTGCTATATACTCTTTATAAGATCACAAAATTTATTCCGGAATTTTTTGTGTACACCGGAATGGAAATGTCTGCAAGCCCACAGGAACCGTCAGAAGAACGATCTGAAGAGAAAAAGCAACAGAATATCTTAGAAAAACGCGCGTTAAGAGAATACCTCGTTAACCATGGCCTTGCCGAGTTAAACCCGACAACCCCGCGCAAGTTCATTGATGGCGACATTTCTGTGAACTTTCTCGATAAAAATGACAATGACGAGGCGTGGTTTAATATTGATGTAGAAATCTCTAATGTCACCCCACAACAAGTTAGAAGTAACGTATTGAGTTATGCGCATGCTCTGGCAAAGCGATTACATGAATCGAAAGTGTCAATTAACACATTTGTTCTGTCATTCCATATCAGAATTGGAAAGCAGTCATCAAGAAATATGTTTTTTCGGATGTCTCGCAACGAATTAGAAAAGGTGTTCTCGCCTGGACGTGATCAGCCAGAAGATATAGCTGGATTGAAAAACGTGTTGTTCGATGAATTGTTTAGAGAATAATCACATCAAAAGATCGGACAGGCATAACTTTTTTCATTCAACATTTGACCAATAACACCTGAGCCTAAGGAATACACCATCCCCTCGGAGTTGCCGCAGGGCGAATAGACAAATTGCGTGAGTCTTGCCATGGATGGCAAGCTAGCTTTCGCAGGGGCGAATGAAAATCGATGATTTTCGCGCTTATGAGCGAGAGGCAAGGATTGCCGAACTGGGGGGCTTTACATGGATGTAAAGCGGTAACTTCGGAAGCGATAGCAAATTTTGCTATGAGCACAAGGGGCTTTCAACTCCGTTAGGGGCGTCTTGGAGCATCCAAGGAGGATAGGACGAGCAGTCCTCCTTGGTCGGGTGTGGGGTGAAGCCCCACGACTTTGATTTTTGCTTTGATAAAAAGTTGGTGGCCTAGCATTTGCTTATCCACTGCAGCGCATTGGCAAACAGATTACAAAGCGATGACGCCATTATGGATAAGCCACAATAATAGGGAGTACCCGATCCGCCATGAAATCCACCATAAGAACCATGAAAATCACCTTAGATGACCTTAAAGGGCCAGAGATAGCGGCTTTGCTGCAGGAACACCTTGAAGATATGCGGGCAACCTCGCCGCCGGAAAGTGTGCACGCATTAGACCTTGATGGCCTGCGCCAACCCAATATTCGCTTTTGGACACTGTGGGATGGCCATAATCTGGCGGGCTGCGGTGCACTAAAATGGTTAGATTCCGAGCATGCGGAGATCAAATCGATGCGCACCGCAGCGACTTACAAACAACAAGGCGTGGCATCCCAGATTCTGCAGCACTTGATCAATGACGCCAAAGCCGCAGGCGTTCAGCGCCTCAGTTTAGAAACCGGCTCGATGGCCTTTTTCCAGCCAGCTCGCAACCTGTATGCCAAATTTGGCTTCGAGCTGTGCGGCCCTTTTGCCGATTACACGCTCGACCCCAATAGCCTGTTTATGACCAAAAAGCTCTAGGCCTCTTCACACATCAATCCACTAAGGTAGCAAACCTCAGTCTAGACCTAACCACAGCTAAGCTTTTGCCTGTTTAGTTGTGGTTAAGGCGCGATGCTTGTGCCAGTAATGCATTAAAAATCCGAGTAATAATCCCCAGAATGCACTGCCGATCCCCAATATACTCACACCCGAGGCGGTGACGAGAAACGTAATCACCGCCACTTCTCGCTCGTCGTTATCCGCGAGCGCTGCGGTTAGACTGTTACCTATGGTGCCAAGCAGCGCTAATCCTGCAATCGCGAGCACTAATTCCTTCGGAAATGCAGCGAAGAGCCCCACCACAGTGGCGCCGAGTAGGCCTGTGATAAAGTAAAACACACCGCCCCACACCGCCGCCCAATAACGAGTTGCGGGGTTAGGGTCCGCCTCTTTACCCATGCAAATCGCCGCCGTAATGGCCGAGAGATTAAAAGCAAAGCCGCCAAAGGGGGCAAACAATACGCCCATCAGCCCCGTCACAGTAATTAATGGCGAGATAGGCGGGCGATAACCATGGCCGTGCAGCGCTGCTATCCCAGGCATATTTTGTGAGGCCATAGTCACCGCAAATAAGGGCAGCGCCACGCCCACTACGCTGGTGACAGAAAACGCAGGCGCTATCCATACAGGAGCGGCGAATTGCAGCTCAAGCTTATCGAGTTGCAGTAGATCCAATTGATAACTCATCCCTATTCCCGCTACGAGGGTGAGTAACATAATGTAGCGCGGCGCCCAGGGCTTAAGCACAACAAACACCAATAACATCAATAGAATTAAACTCAGTTGAGTCTGCATGGCTTGAAACAGCCCTAAACCAAACTGCAGTAAAACCCCTGCTAACATGGCCGCAGCGACCGAAGGCGGCATGATACGAATAAGCTTATCCATCCAACCCGCCAAGCCGCATAGAGTGATCAACAAAGAGCTAATCAGGAAGGCACCAACGGCTTCGTGGATACTTAATCCCGCAAGGCTGGTGACCATCAGCGCCGCCCCGGGGGTCGACCATGCCGTAAGCACCGGATTTTTATAGTAGAGAGACAGGCCAATACTGGTGAGCCCCATGCCAACACCTAAGGCCCATAGCCATGAACTCATCTGTGCCGATGTCGCACCCACGGCATCCGCCGCCTGCAGGATAATCACCGCCGAACTGCTGTAGCCCACCAGCACGGCAATAAAGCCCGCCGATATTTTTGATAGTCCCAAAGCCTCGCGCCACATCATCCCTACTCCTAATCCTACCTTTGCCTCGAGCATCGCACCATTGACTGTGCGCTATAACGCACAAGATGGACAAGATAGCACCTGTGCGTTATAACGTACAAATAATTTTTTAAGTATCAGACCATAATGCAGACCATCAACAGCTATCTTGCCGCGACCCTAAAACAACTGCGCAGCCAAAAGGGTTGGAGTTTAGATAAAGCGGCACTCGAGACAGGCGTAAGCAAGGCCATGATAGGCCAGATTGAGCGCGGCGAATCTAGCCCCACTATTGCTACCTTGTGGAAAATCGCTAGCGGTTTTAATACCTCACTCTCAACTTTTCTAGAGCCGACACCCGAGAGCCAAGGCGCGGTCTTTCGTAACGCTGATGCATTACGCCAAAAGCCTGCAACCGACGGCATGTTAGTGGCGTCGCTATTTCCCTTTGAGCCACGCTTTGGTTTTGAGATGTTTGAACTCACCCTATTACCGCACTATGAGCGCCTCTCCGAGCCCCATGAGGCGGGTGTGACCGAGCATGTGATCGTGCTCAGCGGCACCATGGAAGTGTTAGTCGATGGCCAGTGGCAGCCATTACAGCAGGGCGAGGCCGTGCGCTTTGCCGCCGATAAACCCCACGGTTACCGCAACTTGAGCGATCAACCCGTGGTGTTTCATGATCTTATCCACTATCACAGGGAAGCGCCTGCCACCGAGTAACGCCGACAAGCCAAGCACCCAACAGATTGCCGCTTGCGCTCACTAATCCATTAGAATAAACTTATTGAAAATTTTCTAATCATAGAGGCAAAGCTATGTTTCAATCTTTACTGGCTAAATTATCTGGTAGTAGCAACGGTGAAAAATGTTGGCAATTGATTGAGCAGGGTGCGCGCGTTATCGATGTGCGCTCACCGGAGGAGTTTGCCTCGGGTCATTTGCCTCAGGCCATCAATGTGCCACTGCCAACGCTCGACCAATGGTTACATCAGGTTGAAAATAAACAGCATCCCTTTGTACTTTACTGCGGCGCAGGCATTCGTGCCCAAAAGGGCTGTGATATTTTAAGGGCCAATGGTTTTGAATGTGTGGTCAACGGTGGTTCGCTAAAAGATTTAGTCTGCTGCCAGCCAAGCTAAAACCTAAGCCAAGCAACCATGCGTGAGGAGGTGCAGATGACAACAAAGTGCCCGCGCCCAACGAGCGGCGAACAACCGCCGCAGCCCAAAGTGGTTCGCGAAACCTGCTACAGCGTGAGCCGTAACCGTGGCCAAGCAAGCACTAAGGTTCGCTATATCGAAACCAGCGCCATGTCCCTTGGCTGCAAACTGTGCGAATAATTGTGTTCTGCGTAAACAAAAATGCCAGCATTTACGCTGGCATTTTTTATTATCTTTACGATTAAACCGCTAACTTATCGATACTGGCTTTAGCTTCGCTGATACCTTTTTGGTTGGCTTCTGGGCCCATGTTCAGCGCTTCAGCATATACCACTTCCACATCAGTGATACCGATAAAGCCGAGGAAGGTTTTTAAGAAAGGCACAATGTGATCGGTTGGGCCATCTTTATGGGCGCCACCACGGGTGGTGATCAACACAGCACGTTTGCCTTCCACTAAGCCTTTAGGACCGTTTTCGGTATAAGTGAAAGTCACACCGGCACGGGCCACAAAATCAATCCAGTTTTTCAGCTGGGTTGGAATGTTGAAGTTGTACATCGGCGCGGTGATCACGATAGTGTCGTTCGCTTTTAACTCTTCAACTAAGGCGTTCGACAGGTCGAGCATCTCTTGCTGACGTGCGGTTAACTCAGCGCCGCCACGTAGGCCAGAGGCGATTTCGCCATCAACCATTGGCAACACATCTTTACCCGCTAAATCGCGAACTGTGATGGCCGCGCCTTGGTCTTCCCATTTACCGATCAGGTGGTCAACTAACAAGGCAGATTGTGAATAACCGCCAAGAATACTGGATTTTAACACTAGGACTTTAGACATAATCTGCTCCGAAAATTGAAATTCTTGAGAGTCTTTCAGCTTGCTCTCGACTCTATGGGCTTAGTTTATTAGCCCATAAAAAAGAAAAAAAGCGGATAAAATTTGAGATTACTTTCTAAAAAATAGAATGGTTAAATGAAGGGCTAGCAAAGCTAGCCCTTCATTTATGGAGATGCATCACTCGAACTATTGAGCAAAATAATAGTTGTATTCACTGATTAGCTGGGAAAGCTCAGGCGAGTTTTGAATATCAACCATAAACTTATCAGTCGTGGTCATCGCCCATGCCAAACTCTCTTTATCTAGGCTATACATTCCCTCATTGGAGTACATGTTGTGAGCCTTGGTAAAATTTTCACGGTAACTGACGCTGGCAATCACCTCATTGTGAACCCTAAACTCATAGGTCAGCACCAAATCATTATTGGTCACCATAGGTAACAGCCCTAGGGAGCCACCCGCTAAAATCGCCGAGGTTAGCCCAGCGGCTTCTCCCCCTGCAGTAGGTTCCATTTTATAGGTCACAATCAGTTTTAATGGATTGCCGATATTCTCTTTATCCATTTTTTCAAATAATGGGATGCCCTTGAGTTTGTTATAAAAGTCAGTTGAATCAATGGTACTAATAAAAAATACTGGTGGAAGTACCGTGGTTTGTGCTTTAACAAACGGGCTAATGAGCAACAAAGCCAGTATCAAAATACGAAGCATAAATAGCATTGGAAACATCCTTATTGATAGCAATTTAGTTGAACAACAGCACCAAGTGCCGCCGCATTTGCCGTTCGAATATCGCCCTTCATATTGGGTTCAACCGACTGATAACTAATGCGGTGCTTATCTAAAAAACGGGCAGCATATTTTGCATCAAGGGCAAAGTTAACATTCTGCGGCAATGCACCCGATTCACGTAGACTCGTCACATTTAAGGTACTGACGGTAATACCTAATAGCTCCCCACCGTCAGAGACAACTGGGCCACCACTTGAGCCGGGCTGGATCGGTGCCGAAAACTGGAATTGCCCCACCGCCCCCTTTAATGCCTCGCGTGAGCTGATATTTCCGCGCGTTAAATTGGGAGAGGCCGCCAATAATCCCTGCAAGGGATAGCCAACATTGGTAATCGCCTCGCCCAGGAAAATCTCTGTACCTTTACGCAATGGTAAGTATTGCTCCACTGGCGTACCCGTACTCACGACCGCTAAATCCAATAAGGTCGAGCTAGCCTCTACGGCCGCATCAAAGGATTTACCGCCAACATTCACCTGTGTCACCATGCAATTTTTGAGTACATGGGCCGCAGTGACAATTTGCCCCTGAGGATTAATATAAAAACCTGTTCCTGTACTGACTGGCTTTTGCATATTTGCCAGCAAATTCGCCGAGACATCCTTCATTGCATACTGTGCAGGATAGGAGCTAGCCGACGGCGTCAACGTGTTTAGCACATCGACAATCACTAATTGAGTCGCACGCAATGCGGCGTTATAAAGACCTAAACCATCCCCTAAATAACCAATATCTGCCTTAAAGGATTTTTGCCCTTCGCGAATGGGCTTATCGGAGCCATTAAATACCCGATAGCTCATGATCATTTCTGCTTTACCCGACTCAAATTTCCACTCAGGATCGATATCGATCAGCAGTCCATACTGACTCGCTTGCGTGCGGTCTAATAACTTAGCATTTGAAAAATAAGCACCAAAACCATCCTTCACGCCATCACTGAGTGATTTTCCTGGATCGACCCAAATATTCCATTTCTCTAAATAAAAACGGTTATTTAACTGCGAATGGGGCAAATAATAAGCAACACTCACATCCACAGGGAGTGTAATAGCTTTATTTAGCACCACACCCTTTGGTAATTTATTGGCATTTAACTTGGTATTGGTGCAACCACTGAGATGAAAACAAAATAGAGCAATAAGCACACAGGAGAGAAATCGCATCGGTTATCCTTAATATCAATGCAAATAGCGCCATACAGCATAAACGTGATAACCGTACGGACCATGGCGTATGCAACTTAAGTTGCATTAAGCCAAAGATTCTATTGCAAGTTAAAGGCAACATCAACGATGAAAATTTACAAAAATCAAACAGTCGCAACTATTTCTTAATGCCTGGAAGGCTAATATACAGGCCTGAAAACTCAGCGCAGAGCAGATCTTCACAGTAAAGCTTAACCACAAGTCGAACTTTGGCTTTTCGCCCCACAGATAAGCCCGCTAAACTGGCATCCTGCCATACCACGCGTGCAATAGGTTGATTGCGAATGGGCGCCAAGTAACGGATATGGGCATCGGCTAACACTATGTCGCCATCCACATTGAGGAGTTGCTGTTGCAGCCATACCATGCCCCAACCAGTGAGCGTCATAAGGGTATAAATGCTGCCCGCAAACATGGTGTGATGCAGATTGATATTCGGCGCGAGTGGCGCACTCACGCTCAATTCACCATCAGAAAATGACAGCGGCGCTATCTGCATAAACTCACTCACAGGTATAGTGCGGTGCCAGGTCTGGCGTAATTGGTTTAATAATTCGTCCATGTGCATGTCCTTACTGCCGTTGGCACACTGTCCTGTAGGTTAAACCTGTAAATGGAAGGTCACTGGGCCATCGTTGACCAGTTCAACCTTCATATCAGCAGCAAATTGCCCTGTTTCGGTGGTCACGCCCTTGGCGCGGCAAAAGGCGACAAACTCTTCATACAGGCCAAGCGCTTGTTCTGGTGTGCCCGCACCCGAAAAGCTCGGCCTTAGCCCACGCTCAGTATCAGCGGCCAAGGTAAATTGGGATACCACTAAAAGCGAGCCTCCCGCTTGAGTCAAATTGAGGTTCATTTTGCCGTTTTCGTCAGAAAACACTCGATAACTCATCACTTTAGTAGCTAGCTTTTCCATCTTCTCGCGGTTATCTTCCCGCTCAACCCCAAGTAAAACTAACAAGCCCTTATCAATTGCACCTATGGTTTGATTATCTACAACCACACTGGCGCGGCTGACTCTTTGAATTAAAGCGATCACAACTTTTCCTTTAAATTAAGACTTAACAACGGGCATCAAAGGAATTGGGCGCAGATACTGCTCAATTCCCTCCGGCAAGGACTTAGCGATTTCTGCCAAGCCGCCATCGGTCCACAGCATAAAACGGCGAAGCTCCTCGATTTCGACCTTATCAGCAAAGGTCACAGTACCTTGGATTTGGATTACCGCACCTTGCTCGCGCAATACAAATTTAGCGAAGTTTAGCTTGGCATTCAGTTCGCCAATCACCGCGGGCAGTTCAGGGCTGGCCTGCAACTGTGGATGCACCGCATAAAAACGGTTCATCAGAATACGGTCAATCCCCGCAGCATTTATACTGGGTTCGAGCATAAAATCATTATTGCCAAATTGCACCGCAACCTTATCCGCCCCGACTTTAGTGGCTAAATAGTTGGCATTAATTAAGGCCTGATACAAAGCATCAGCAGCGGCCTCATTGGTCATTCCAGCCAATTGCACCACTTTAGGCGCCACAGGTGCGCGAGCCTCGGTAGATTCGACCGCAGAAGATGAGGATTGAGATTCTGGGGTTGAGGATGAGGTGGCCGCGCAGGCCGTTAATCCTAAAATGGCGGCAATAATCATAGCTAATTTCATGCAAACTCCTGTCGCTTTATCCAAGACCACATGGCTTGAATTTCGAGTGTGACGGCAAGTGAGAGTATTTCACTATTCAGCGAATGCCCGCCATCAACAATAGTGTGGATTTGTATCCTGGGGTTATCGATTTTTGCCCCAAATGCGGCTAATAAACGTGCCGGACAGACAGCATCCTGCGTGCCTTGTAATAGCAGGGTACGCGCAGAGACTTGAGATGTCACCCGTTGTAATACACTGAACATATTGAAGTAATCATTTTGCGCATAGTGCAGCTCGATTTGAGCTAAGGCGAATAGCGGCGGCGCAAGCCGCTTAGGCAGGCCAGTTGGTACACCCGCTAGGGTTAATTCCCATTGGATCCAACGGCGGGCAAATTCGTGGCGAGTTGCTTCATCTTGGGCGTTAAATCCTAGCTGATAGTGCGTAAATAAATCCGCCAATCCAATAGAAGGCGCGGCAAATTCACGGTAAGCCTGCGGATATAACTGCGCGGCGCCCGAGGGTGCATAGAGCCATTCAATCCCTTCTTTTGATGGAATAAACAGCGCCCATAATACTTGAGCTATTACCCGCTGCGGAAATAACCCACTGTAAATTAAGGCTAAGGTGGCGCCAAATGAGCCACCCGCTAAGCACCAACGCGCTATGCCTAAGTGAATGCGAATCGCCTCAATATCGCTGATGAGTCCATTTAAATGATTGTGTTCCAACTCGCCAGCGGGCAGTGATTGCCCCGCACCACGTTGATCTAACAGTAAAATCCAATAGTGCTCGGGGTTAAATAAACTGAGCTCACTCACACTAGCGCCTGCGCCAGGACCACCATGCAAATAAAGCAGCGGGATACCCTGCGGATTACCATATTGAGCGAGATGCAACTGCTGCCCATTGCCCATCATCAGCCAATCACGGCGGATAAAAGGGGCAAAATGATGGCCATCAGTAATCATAGGCGGGCTAAGGCTCGTTAAACGTATTAATGGATGACAACTTCGCTACGGCTTATCCAATGTAGTCGATGACGGCGCGCTTTCGGAAAGTTCAGCCTTCGTCTCAAGCACTTGGCTTGATTGGGCGGATGTGGTTTCTGGCTGCGCGGCGGGTGTATCCTGCGCCGCTAAAGGTTGACCATCGAGGTTAGTTTCGTTGATATCGCTGCTGGACTCATAGTCCAAATACTCGGGCATGGCGGCGGTAATTTCGGCGCCCAGCAGCACGATCATCCAAGATAAATATACCCAAACAAATAGAATAGGAATGGTCGCCAGCGCACCATAAATGGCTTCATAACTTGGAAATTTCGTCACATACAAGGCGAAACCTTTTTTCCCCAACTCAAATAGCAGTGCCGCCACCACAGCGCCCAACAGCGCGTGCCAAAACTTCACCTTTTGATTCGGCACCACCATATAGAGCAGTAAAAACGCGGCCACCGAAAATAACAGCGGCAAACGTTCGATAAACAGCGGCATTACGCCAGATAAGGTATCGCCCTCAAAGAGCTTTAACGACACCACATAGGAAGTCGCCACTAGGCTCGCCCCCACCAGCACAGGGCCTAAGGTAATCACCATCCAATACATGGAAAAGGCCACGACCACAGAACGTTTTTCCTTAGTGCGCCAAATATTATTTAGTGACTTATCAATGGCGGAGATCAGCATAATAGCTACCACGACTAAGGCCGCGATCCCCACCGCAGTCCCCTTCGAGGCATTGCCCACAAATTCATTGATATAGACTTGTACCGTATCGCCCGCTGCGGGTAAAAAATTCTCGTAAACGAAGGCTTCAATTTGGCCGCGGATCCCCTTAAACACAGGAAACGCCGACAGCATAGACATAGTCACCGCCACCATAGGGACGAGCGATAATAGGGTGACATAGGCCAAGTGGCCCGCACGAATATTGATTTGATCTTCTACTAGGCGCTGGCGTAAATGCAGCAGGAAGTGCCAAATCCCAAGGAGTAAGGCTCGAATTTGTGCCAGATCTATCTTCTTAGTCACGGGTTTCTCTTGATTCTGTTGGTATAGACTCGTTATCTTCGTACAATAAACACTTAATTTACAAGTCTAAGGAGTGAATTGATGTCACAACAAGGATCCACTGGCAATGTTATCGCCGCAATCGCTAGTCTGTTTTTCCCAGGCCTAGGCCAACTGCTACAAGGGCGAATTTTGGCAGCATTGCTATTCTTCGTGGTCACTGTAGTCGGCTACGCCCTTTGGTGGTTAATTGTGCCCGCGGTAATTGGTGCTATCTTTCACCTCTGGAGCATTATCGATGCGGCACGTTTTAAGGCCGACTAACTTCATCTGACTCAGTGACGGAATACCCAATGAAAAGATTGATCACCTCTAGTCTGATAGCGGCAACGCTATTGCTGACGGGCTGCCAGAGTGCCTATTACGGTGCCATGGAAAAAGTGGGCTACCACAAGCGCGACATTATGGTCGACAGAGTGAAAGCCGCGAAAGAATCCCAAGAGGATGCGCAAAAAGAGTTCAGCTCAGCACTCGAGGAGATGCAAGCCCTACTCAACCACAATGGTGGCAACCTCGAAAAAGCCTATAACAAGGCTAAAGATGAATACGAGTCAGCCCAAAGTGCCGCCGATGACGTAAGTAATCGCATCAACAAGGTCGAAGATGTTGCCGAGGCGCTATTCGATGAGTGGCAAACGGAAATTGGTGAGATCAGCAAAGCGAGCCTACGCCGCAACAGCGAAACTAAGCTCAAGGAAACCCGTCGCTCCTACGAGCAGTTGATTAAAACCATGCGCCGCGCCGAATCAAAAATGCCGCCCATTCTCACCGCTATGAAAGACAATATGCTGTATTTAAAGCATAACTTAAATGCCCAGGCGATAGGCGCGATTAAAGGTGAATTTGCCAACTTACAAACGGATATCTCAGGCTTAATCAAAGAAATGAATAAATCTATCAATGAGTCTACTCGATTTATCGAGGCCCTTGAGAACTCAAAAGGGTAAGGCCATTTAGCTTGCTCAAACTGGCTGTTAATTCCGTCAAACCAATCTGAATTAACAGCTTAGCACTGATGCTCTAACCCTCTAAACACTTCGGCAAGCTGCGATGGCGGTTTGCTGTTGATTTTATCCTCCCTGCATTCCCAGTTTCGTTTGTGCAAGGCTAAGATTTTTAGCTTTGTGAGCGATGGCGCGCTTTAGTGTGATGATTCAATCAATATTGGATCTAACGCACAAATTCACTTTAGGCTCATAAACTTATCTACAAAAGATTGCTCAGATTGAATACGTGTATTCTATTTGCAGTATTAACATGACCTTTATTGAATCCCTTACCCTAATGTTGGCCCTGATGTATATCGCCTCCCTAAGCTATTGGAGCGGTAAAAAATGGGGAGCAGTGACCACCTTACTCCTGAGTGTGGGCGCCGTGGCGATTAGCCTCTACTGGCCCTTGGCGCTCGCCCTAATCATTGCCTTGCCCCTTACACTTATTGCCCATAAGTTTGCTCCGGTGGAGTATAAGGCCGAGATAAAAATCAACGCCCTGCGTGAAGGCTGCCAACACCTGCTCGCACTCTCGTTGTTTTTAGTCGCCATCCAATACTGCATTAATGCTATCCAACTCAAACAAGGGGTCACGCCTTGGTTAATGCGCCCTGATGTTGTCGATGCCTTTTTGCCCATCGCCGGCGGGATTGAATTAAAAGCCATATTGACGCTCAACCTGTGGGACCAAACCCATCCCGCCGCCGCTGTGATGCTCGCCGCCGTGCTACTCACAGGCCTACTCTGTAAACGCGCCTTTTGTGGCTGGGCCTGCCCCTTAGGACTCGCCGGCGAATACCTCTACGCCTTGCGCAAACGCTTTATCAAAGCAGAACTTGCGCCACCCGCATGGCTAGACTGGCCACTACGGATGCTTAAATACTTATTACTGCTGGGACTGTTTTATGTAGTGATCGGTATGCCAAGCGAGTCAATTCCCTATTATCTGCAGGGTAACTACCACAAAATTGCCGACCTTAAGATGGCACTGTTTTTTATCACACCAGGGCTTATTACCTTAGCCTGCTTTGCTCTTATCCTCGTCCTCGCCGCATGGCGTCGCCAAGGTTTTTGCCGCTACTTGTGTCCCTATGGTGCCATGCTCGGACTGTTAAGTTTTGCCAGCCCACTGAAAATCCGCCGCGATACTCAGCATTGCCTGATCGAAGCCAAGGGCATGAAGTGCGATAAATGTACCCGCGCCTGCCCAGCCAACATCATAGTGCATACCAAAACCACGGTTCGCAGCGACGAATGCCAAGCCTGTATGCGCTGTGTGGCGGCCTGCCCTAAATCAGCGGCGCTCGGTTTTGGCCTTAAATCGGGTCACAGAGTTAGCCATAAAGGATTGTTAGTCTTGTTATTATTGGCGCTCTTCCTCCTGCCACTCGGCGCTTATTTAGCGGGATTCTGGCATAGCCAAACACCGGACGCTATCCGCATGGAACTTATCCAAGTGATTGACCGAGTGGGTCATTAACTCTCTGATTTGTTGATAAGAGATATAAAAAAGGTGCAGTCTAAACTGCACCTTTTATGGTCACAACGAGCTTAAGTACTAGTGATTAGGCAAGGTCAAACCTATCGGCATTCATCACCTTAGTCCAAGCCGCCACAAAGTCATGCACAAACTTCTCTTTGGCATCATCCTGCGCATAAACCTCAGCATAGGAGCGCAAAATCGAGTTAGAGCCAAACACCAGATCGACACGGGTAGCGGTCCACTTCACTGCGCCAGTTTTACGCTCGACTATCTCATACAAATTAGTACCCGCAGGCTTCCAGTTGTTGGCCATGTCGGTAAGATTCACAAAGAAATCATTAGTTAACACACCCACTTTGTCGGTAAACACGCCGTGGCGTGTACCGCCATAGTTAGTGCCCAACACCCGCATTCCCCCAACCAACACTGTCATCTCATGGGCGGTTAACCCCATAAGTTGAGTGCGATCGAGCATCATCTCCTCGGGCTGAACTATATAATCCTTTTTCTGCCAGTTACGATACGCATCGTGCAAAGGCTCAAGTACGGCAAAGGATTCCACATCGGTCATTTCCTGCGTGGCATCACCACGGCCAGGCATGAAAGGTACTGTGATATTGACTCCCGCAGCGTGGGCGGCCTTTTCAATCGCCGCAGCGCCACCGAGGACAATCAAGTCGGCAATACTGACCTTTTTGCTTAAGCTTGCCTGCAACGCGCTCAACACCTGCAATACTTTTTGCAACCGCTCGGGTTCGTTGGCCTGCCAATCTTTTTGTGGTGCTAAACGGATCCGTGCGCCATTGGCGCCACCGCGGAAATCCGAGCCTCGGAAGGTGCGCGCGCTGTCCCACGCGGTTGCGACCAATTCGGAAACACTGAGTCCCGAGGCTAATAATTTCGCCTTCAGGTCGACAATCTCACTGGCATCCAAACGATAATCAACGGTTGGGATGGGGTCTTGCCAAATCAGCTCTTCACTCGGCACTTCTGGCCCTAAATAACGGCTCTTAGGCCCCAGATCGCGGTGAGTTAACTTAAACCAAGCACGGGCAAATACCTCGGAGAAATAGGCGGGATCTTGATAAAACTTCTCGGAGATCTTGCGATACTCGGGGTCCATTTTCATCGCCATATCCGCATCGGTCATGATGGGGTTAAACTTGCGATTCGGGTCGCCCACTGAGACGACTTTATCTTCCTCTTTAATATTAATAGGTTCCCACTGAGAGGCGCCCGCGGGGCTTTTTTTCAATTCCCAATCGTAATTTAACAGTAGGTGAAAATAACCGTTATCCCATTGAGTGGGATGAGTCGTCCAAGCGCCTTCGAGACCACTAGTCACGGCATTTGCACCCGTGCCTGGGCCTTTTTTGTTGAGCCAGCCCAAACCTTGGGCCTCAAGTTCTTCGCCCTCGGGTTCAGGGCCAAGATCCTGTGCCTTACCATTGCCATGGCATTTGCCCACCGTATGGCCACCGGCGGTTAAGGCCACGGTTTCTTCATCATTCATCGCCATCCGTGCAAAAGTGACACGCACATCTTGAGCGGTGCGCAGTGGATCGGGTTTACCATCAACCCCTTCAGGATTCACATAAATCAGCCCCATCATTACGGCGGCTAAGGGATTTTCAAGGTCACGCGCGCCCGAATAACGGCTGTTAGGATTATCACTTGGCGCGAGCCATTGTTTTTCAGAGCCCCAATAAATGTCCTTCTCTGGGTGCCAAATATCCTCTCGACCGCCGGCAAATCCAAAGGTTTTTAAGCCCATAGACTCGTAGGCCACATTACCCGCGAGGATCATCAAATCTGCCCATGAGAGTTTATTGCCGTATTTTTTCTTAATCGGCCAGAGTAAACGGCGGGCTTTATCAAGGTTGGCGTTATCGGGCCAGCTATTGAGTGGGGCAAAGCGTTGATTACCCGTTCCCGCGCCGCCACGGCCATCGGCAATGCGATAGGTACCCGCAGAGTGCCATGCCATGCGGATCATCAAGCCACCATAATGCCCCCAATCGGCTGGCCACCAATCTTGGCTATCGGTCATAAGGGAGTGCAAGTCCTGCTTCACGGCAGCGAGATCAAGGGTCTTAAAGGCTTCACGGTAATTAAAGTTGGGATCCATGGGATCCGTCTTCTTATCATGCTGATGCAAAATATCGAGATTAAGTGCCTTAGGCCACCAATCCATATTGTTGCTGGCAACGGCTGAATTTGCCCCATGCATCACGGGGCATTTACCTTGAGAGTGTTGAGTCTTGTCCATGGAATATTCCTTTACTTATGGCTAACGAAGGGAATGACCCTATAAGGCGTCATTAGGCTTATCTGGTTTGGACGTCTTCTAAAACGTTTATCGTTTGCATTAATCCCTTCTGCACTGTTCCAAAGTAACGATTAATGCACCATTCGGTCTGTATACTAAACAAGCAAAATGACAACATTTCAAACTTTTGCCACTAAAGCTAGGTAACTGTAACAAGAACAGCAAACCCTAGCTCAAAAAGCGGGCACAGATCACACTATTGGTGGTTTTTACATCACTATCTTGATTTTAATCAGAACGGAAGATGGTTTTATCACTAATACTCATCTCAAATAAGAACAATAAAACGCTTATATTCTTACTTGAGGTGAATCTATGCGACAGAGACGCTTGCAACTTATGCAGTCACTTTTTGATGAATATATTGAGATGTACGCTGCACGGGATGACAAACTCACAGCCCGCTTTAGCGATACTTTTAGTGGTTATGCAGGTAGCAGCGATATTCTTGTCACCAGTAAAGATGAATGGGTAAAAATAACCCGTCAGGACTTCGCCCAAGTCCCCGAACGGATCCATATTGAAGTATTAGATCTTTCACTACAGGATCTTGCCGAAGATATTATTGTTATTACAGCGTTTTTCCATATACACCTCCCTATTCCAGACTCGATACTTAGCCAAGAAACCGCAAGGTTAGTGCTGATTTTTCGCCAAGAAAGCAACGATTGGAAAATCGTCCATAGTGGAATATCCATTCCCTATGGTTTAGCAAAACAAGGCGAAATTTACCCGATGACGAGTTTAGAAGAGCGCAATCGAGAGCTAGAGTCCATTATACAAGCGCGAACCTATGAACTTGCAGAAGCGAACAACAGACTCGAAAAACTCAGCAATACCGATGGGTTAACCAATATTGGCAACCGTAGATTGTTTGATCAAATGCTGCAAAAGGAATGGAGTCGTGGGCAACGCAACAACACGCCACTCTCGCTTATCATGCTCGATATTGACCACTTTAAATTATTTAATGATTTTTATGGCCATCTCGCAGGAGATGACTGTCTCAAGATGCTGGCGAACAGCTTATCTCAATCAGGTCGTCGGGCAGGTGAATTGGTTGCACGCTATGGCGGCGAAGAATTTGTTATTTTACTCCCCAATACGGATCACCAAAGCGCACTCGACACCGCCAAGCACGTACATCAACTTATTCAATCGCTTGCTATACCCCATATTAAAACAGACATAGGAATTGTCACGGTCAGCGTGGGGGTCGCGTGTTTACTCCCCTCAGATAAACATAATGCCTTAGAATTAGTCCACCAAGCAGATACCGCCCTTTACTTGGCGAAGTCCGCAGGTCGTAACTGCATACGCTCAGTACATGAACCTGAAATATAGCCATTAAAAAGCCCCGCTAAGTTGCCTTAGCAGGGCTTTATTCACTGTATGGCAGTCACTTTACGTGCCCACCACAACCACCATTAACCGCGGCTAGCGCGCTTACGGTCGTTTTCAGTTAAGTGTTTCTTACGAACACGGATGCTCTTAGGTGTTACTTCAACTAATTCGTCATCATCAATAAACTCAAGCGCTTGCTCAAGAGTTAAGGTGATTGGCGTAGTCAGTACTTGAGCTTCGTCAGTACCAGAAGCACGCATGTTAGTCAGCTGCTTACCTTTCAAACAGTTAACTGTCAGGTCGTTAGAACGTGAGTGAATACCCACAACTTGACCTTCGTAAACTTCGGCTGCGTGGCCAATAAACAGACGACCGCGGTCCTGCAGACCGAACAGTGCGAATGTCAGCGCCTTACCCGTAGCGTTAGAGATCAATACGCCGTTAGCACGTTGACCGATATCGCCACCTTTGTGCGGACCGTAGTGATCGAATGAGTGGTAAATCAGACCAGTACCAGAAGTTGCAGTTAAGAACTCAGTTTGGAAACCAATTAAGCCACGGCTTGGGATGATAAAGTCAACGCGCACGCGGCCTTTACCGTCAAGCTGCATGTCTTTCATCTCAGCCTTACGGATACCCAGCTTCTCGATGACTGTACCTTGATGCTCTTCTTCAACGTCAACGGTCAGGGTTTCGTATGGTTCACACAGTTCGCCATCGATGGTTTTTAAGATAACTTCTGGGCGAGAAACCGCTAATTCGTAACCTTCACGACGCATGTTTTCGATCAGGATAGATAAGTGTAATTCACCACGGCCAGATACCGCGAAACGGTCTGGGCTATCGGTTTCTTCAACACGCAGTGCCACGTTGTGCACTAATTCCTGTTGCAGACGCTCAAGAATGTTACGTGATGTCACGTATTTACCTTCTTTACCTGCGAAAGGTGAAGTGTTGACTTGGAACGTCATGGTCAGCGTTGGTTCGTCAACTGATAGTGGTGGTAGTGCTTCAACATTACCAGCGGCACACACAGTGTCAGAAATCTTCAGCTCGCCTAAACCAGTAATCGCAACGATGTCGCCCGCGTTTGCAACGTCAACTTCGGTACGCTCTAAGCCCATGTAACCTAATACTTGGCCCATTTTACCGTTGCGTACTTTACCGTCAGCACCAATTACGCTCACTTGTTGGTTAGCTTTGATGCTACCACGCTTGATGCGACCAACACCGATTACACCTACGTAAGAGTTGTAATCAAGCTGAGAAATTTGCATCTGGAACGGACCTTCAGCATCTGCTGCAGGTGGAGATACTTTTTCAATGATCGTCTGGAACAGTGGCGTCATATCTTCACTGACGACATCCGGATCTAAAGTTGCAAAACCGTTTAATGCAGAAGCATAAACGATTGGGAAATCTAATTGCTCGTCGGTCGCACCTAAGTTGTCGAACAGGTCGAATACTTGGTCGATAACCCAATCAGGGCGAGCACCAGGACGGTCAATTTTGTTGATAACAACGATTGGCTTTAAGCCTTGGGCGAACGCTTTCTTGGTTACGAAGCGAGTCTGTGGCATTGGACCGTCAACGGCGTCAACCAGCAGTAATACTGAGTCAACCATAGACAGAACGCGCTCAACCTCACCACCGAAGTCGGCGTGGCCTGGGGTGTCTACGATGTTGATGCGGTAGTCGTTCCACTTGATGGCAGTGTTCTTTGCCAGAATCGTGATTCCACGCTCCTTTTCAAGATCGTTGGAGTCCATCACCCGCTCAGTAGCTTCTCCCCGGGTCTCAAGGGTTCCTGATTGCGACAGCAGCTTGTCAACCAGGGTCGTTTTGCCATGGTCAACGTGCGCAATAATGGCGATGTTACGTAAATTCTCTAGCACAGATAAACCTCTTACCATCAAACAAAATTAGGGATATTACAATATTCGTTACAGCAATCTACGTTGAGTCGCCATAAAAAAGCGTGACATTCTACTCCAGAGCGGCCATATCGCACAGGATTATTTTTGAACACTTATAAAACTATTTTTTGGGGCCTATGCTAACGAATCCGTTATGGCGATAAGGCAAATAACCCAAATGCACCGTTAACGCGCAGACAATTGCCACGTTATCTCGAACTCAATACGACTAACCAGCTGAAATTACTATTTTTCACTGGAATGTCATTGCAGACTATGCGCTCAAGGCCGCCATAAGTATAGCGAATAACCCCAATTCGGCAGCCCCGTTTTTTCGTCCAAACACATCAGTATGCCAAACCGCTACCTAAGTATTTTCCCTATAGCCTAAATAAATGGCTTTAGACGCAGTTTCAATAAACTCTATTCCCACCTAAGAACAACAAGACTAATCAATTGATTTTTAATGATAAGCAATGAAAACAAGCCAAAATCATTATCAGAAAAACAGCTTAGCATCTCACTGTTTTGTGACATTATGGCGAGCACTGAAAACAGTGAGCTTACGCGGTTATCTAGACTTATTTATATGCTAAATTCATTCTGTTTTGCTGAGCCTAATGGATAGTAACAGGCTAACAGCGAGTATGCTGCTCAGCTTGAATATGGATATGAATTAACCAAGCAAGCCGATGCTCATCGTCACTGCACTAAAATGGGGGCGAATGGCGCGCACCAAAATGGATGAATGCACCAAAATACCACATCAAAACGCACCAATAAGGTGCAACACAGAGTTAAAGATAGTGCGATAAAACACATATTCATTAATTATCAACAAGTTAAATTGTTGGCATAGATATCGCTTTATAGCTAGTAAGTTTTGCTCAAGCACAACTTGAGTTAAAAGATTATAGAAGGGACATCCCTTTACCCTACCGGAGACTTGAGAATGTCAGTTGAATCAGTTTTAAAGCAACTTGAAGAATTAGAAGTTAAGTTTGTTGATTTACGTTTTACCGACACCAAAGGTAAAGAGCAGCACGTATCTATCCCAGCTCATCAGGTAGACGCTGACTTCTTCGAAGACGGTAAAATGTTTGACGGCTCGTCAATCGCTGGCTGGAAAGGCATTAACGAATCAGACATGGTACTGATGCCAGACCCAACTACGTTCGTACTGGATCCATTCACCGAAGAAACCACTGCACTGATCCGCTGTGACATTCTCGAGCCAGGCACAATGACTGGTTATGACCGCGACCCACGTTCTATCGCGAAAAAAGCGGAAGAATACTTACGCTCTACCGGTATCGCTGACACTGTATTAGTTGGACCAGAACCAGAATTCTTCCTGTTCGACGACGTCCGTTTCGGTACTGACATGTCTGGTTGTTTCGTGAAAATCGACGCTAAAGAAGCGGCTTGGAACTCTGGCACTAGCTACGAAGGTGGCAACACTGGTCACCGTCCATTCGTGAAAGGCGGTTACTTCCCAGTAGCACCAGTTGACTCATCACAAGACTTACGTAGCGCGATGTGTTTAGTGCTCGAAGAAATGGGTCAAGTGGTTGAAGCTCACCACCACGAAGTGGCGACTGCGGGTCAAAACGAAATCGCAACTCGCTTCAACACCCTGACTAAGAAAGCGGACGAAATCCAAATTCTGAAGTACGTAGTACACAACATGGCTCACGCCTACGGTAAGACTGCGACTTTCATGCCTAAGCCAATCGTTGGCGACAACGGTAGCGGTATGCACGTTCACCAATCTCTGGCGAAAGATGGCGTAAACCTGTTCGCAGGCGACAAATATGCTGGTTTAAGTGAAACTGCACTGTACTACATCGGTGGTATCATCAAGCACGCTCGCGCACTGAACGCTTTCACTAACCCAAGCACTAACTCTTACAAGCGTTTAGTACCACACTTCGAAGCGCCAGTGATGTTAGCCTACTCTGCCCGTAACCGCTCTGCTTCAATCCGTATTCCAGTGGTACCAAGCCCTAAAGGTCGTCGTATCGAAACTCGCTTCCCAGATCCACATGCAAACCCATACTTAGGTTTCGCAGCACTGCTGATGGCGGGTATCGACGGTATCCAAAACAAGATCCATCCAGGCGAAGCGATGGATAAAGACTTGTACGATCTGCCAGCGGAAGAAGCGGCTGAAATCCCACAAGTAGCGACTTCATTAGAAAACGCCCTTGAAAACCTGCAAGCTGACCACGAGTTCTTAACTCGCGGCGGTGTATTTAGCGAAGATTTCATCCAGTCTTACATTGCACTGAAATCTGCAGAAGCTGAGCGTGTAAGCCGTACAACTCACCCATTAGAGTTTGAAATGTACTACAGCCTGTAATGGCTAGATGCATGCAATTACTCACTGTATAAATGCATGCATAAAGTATCAAAGCCCCAACAGTTTTGCTGATGGGGCTTTTTGTTTCTTGAAGGTATACGCTTCTTTCATGCTGGTGCAATGACCAACACTTTTCTCTAAATGGCGACATAGCCAACCACTTATTTATCATCAAAAGAAAGCATACCAGCAGACACCACTGCAATAACAACAATAGGGACAGATGTCGTTTAAGACTGAGCTAAACGCGATATAAAACTAACTTATAGGCAGAGGCGTTAACTACTGCGACACTAAAGTTGGGAGTCTCTTTACTGTTGTCTCATTACTGCTGCTGAATAATTGACACATATATTCATGTGGTTAGAATGCCGACTTGCTAAAACTGAATATATCGGTGTCGAACAAAACCAGTTCGGGTTCCATAAGACTAACGCCCAAAGTTAATCAAGCGAGTCGCTCATACCGAAACAATGCGGTTTTTCACATATAAACAATGGAGTGGTTATGCGTTGGTTGACTTGCTTGGTCGTGTGCTGTTCTCTCACGGGATGTGCAACAATAACATCGAGGATGGGAGAAAATTCAACTTGGGGGCATTCTTTCTCCAGTGTTCAAACTGCTGTTGATAATGGCGAGGAGTGTGCGATAGTTTCTGCGTTATCCGCCCCGCCACTGCTACTGTTTACTATCCCTCTGACACTGGTCGATATGGGTAGCTCGCTGATCGTCGATACCGTGATGCTGCCCGTCGATTTGGCTATCACGCCCAGTAATCCCAAGCTCCGAACCCCGCGTTCTATGTTCTGCCACTATAACTACAGCATTTGAGCATATTCGCCCCAATAAATGACCTCAGCCTCAGGGCATGGGTTAATGACATCGGCATTAGGGGGCGCCTTGATGCCCCAGAGCCATGCTCCCTGTTCGAGGCTATTACGCCATGTCGGCTGAGTAAGCTATGCTCAATCCGTTAACGATGGGCTTTTATTACCTCCAGTAACCTTAGGATATCGGCCTCATCGTTATAAATATGTGGCGATACGCGTATCCCTAAACTGCGGGCATCGACACTGATATTCGCCTCAGCCAATGCCGCCATGATCGGCGCTTGCCGCTCGCCAAATTGCAAAATCAGCGTACCGCTACGCTTATCGATTGCCCTCGGCGAGACGAGCTCATTGTCCAATGCCTGTACCACTGGAGCCATCAGTTGCAAGTTATGCTCACGCATTGCCTGTGAGCCAATATTGGCAAAATATTGAATACTATGGGCGGCAATAGCGTAGGGGGCGATAGAAGGCGTGCCGCCCCAAAACCGCAACGCTGTTGGATGATAGCGAAAATCATGAATATCAAACTCAAAGGGATTTTCATGGCTAAACCAACCCACATCCTGTGGCTGACATTCGGGCAAAATAGCCGGATTGACCCACAGATACGCAGCGCCGGGGCCGGAGCATAACCATTTCACACTCGAACCAATCATAAAATCTGGCTGTAGCTTGGCTAAATCCAGCGGCAAAATCCCAGCCGATTGCGCCACATCCACTAGGCTCAAGCAGCCACGCTCACGGGCAAGGGGGATAATCTGCGCGAGGGGGGCCTGTTGTCCCGTGTTAGAATAGGCATGGCTGACAAAGACTAAATCAACATCGTCGCTGATATGTGCGTCCCACACATTGGGGTCGGTAACATCTAAGCCCTTGGGAATAAAGCGCAGTTCACAACTTGCGGGCAATGCCTTTTTAAGGGCGAATCCCATGCTAGGAAAATCAATCTCGCTCATCAGCACCACGGCGCCATCGCGATTTAATCTATCCAGTGACATCACCAACTTGGTCAATGCGCTCGATAGATTCACCTGCGGGCAAAATTCCTGCGGCTGACCATTAAAAAGGCTTGCCAGCGCCGCGGTAAAGTTATCGATGACACCTAACCATTGACCCCAAGGCTCGCGGCCAGACTCCTGCCAAGGTGCAAAAAACGCCTGCTTAAACGCCTGCTCGGTCGATTTGAGTGGCCGCCCCACGGAATGGTTAAGCAGATATCCAGGGCCTGCGAGGCAAAAGTCCTGTTTTACATTTAGCAGCATGGCCTTACCTCAAACTGTCTTTGAGTTTTTTCAAATCATAATAACGGGTGCGAATATCGTCACGTAATACGGCCGCGCGTCTATCCCTTAAACGCTCAAGGGAGGCGAGTAACACAGGCAATGGTGGACCACTGGCGGTCACTTTGGCTAAATGTTGTTGTTCCATGCTGACCGAAGGCTCAGCAATATACTTAGTCACTAATTCATTGTGATGTTGAATCGCAGTTTGCCCATGTAATTCACAGACTTCGATAAACAGCTTGAGATTTTCTTGATACCAGTCCTGATGCACACAGCCCTTGGCCTGCAAAAAGTCATCCATCAAATTAGGGCGGCGCATGCATTCCCGCAAGATTTGCTGATCCTCCGGCATCATGTATAAAAACTTATCCACCAGCATTTGCGAATAAGATGCTTCGTTGGCAAAACATAAACCTAGGGTTAAATCGATAACGTTAATCCCAGCAAAGTCGCCCGCATTGGCGCCACGATACACCACAGAACCAACCCGATAGGGTTTGTAATATGGGCGGACACAGTAGAAGAAACGGTCCGTATCTAAACGATTGAATAACTGCGTATTCGAATCAATCACATCCTGCAATGCCTGCTTAGCGACGCGCAGTAAATCGTGACTAATTGGATGAGAAATCCCCAAAGGCTGGATTTTTAATAGCGCATCAGCTGCACGTTTATAGGCCAAAATGCCTTTAGTGTTGTAATCCACAAACAGTTTTTCATCGGGCAGATCGGTAAAGCGTTTGTAGATACCATTATGGGCGCGGTTATGGGTGGTTAAATGGGCGGTAGCAAAGCGCGGCGTGACTCCAATTGAGGCGCCGATATGCATCGCCAGCGCTGACGCTTCAAGAAGTGGCGAGGTGGTCTCCCGTGTTGGCTCAGTAATTTCATGGCGGCGGCAGGCGGCCATATACAGGCCAACATTGCCTAGCAAATCAAAAGCACTATCAAAGCCTTCGTCGGTATTGCCCTCATCGAGCAAAGCCTTAATCAGCCCTCGCCCTTCGCTTTCTAGAGTTTGCTTAAGCTCGGTACCGATATCTTGCACATTAGCACGGTCGATCTGCTGGTAATAAAGCTGTTCAAGCTGCGAGTTGAGTTCTACAAAGCGGCTGCGGATCCACTCATCGAAGGCTTCGGTATTATAGGTGGCAGGTTTCACTTGGACATCCTTGGCGATTGTTATGGTTATTTTTACCGGAGCAAGTACTAGGGCATGTTTCACTTGGCTACAGGCGCCATTAGCGCTTCCGAGTTAACAAGGATGCAACTTCTGGCGACACGTTTCTAGCGCTAGCTCAAATTTATGAAAAATCTAATGCCACTTTTTATTTACACCTTGCGCCAGCGCAAGTTATCAAAGTCAATCGCCTCGCAAAATAACGCCAAATACAGCTAGTCCTAATACAAATAGCGCGGCAGGTTCCGCAGGGGTAAATCAAAATGATTTTAATGGAATTTATTGTCGTACTCGGCTGCTTGCTACTGGGCACCCGCTATGGTGGTATGGGGCTCGGGTTGATAAGTGGTATAGGTTTATTTTTACTGACGTTTGTCTTTGGTCTCGCCCCCGGACAGCCACCAGTGCAAGTGATGTTAACCATTCTTGCGGTTATCGGTTGTGCCGCCGTGTTGCAAACCGCAGGCGGCTTAGATGTGATGATGCAGTTTGCCGAACGTTTACTGCGCCGCCATCCACAGTACATCACCATTCTGGCACCGTTAACTACATGGACGCTCACCTTTTTGTGCGGTACAGGCCATGTGGTTTACACCATGTTCCCGATTATCTCTGACATTGCCCTGAAGAAGAACATTCGCCCAGAACGCCCCATGGCGGTGGCCTCGGTCGCCTCACAAATGGCGATTTGCGCCTCCCCTGTATCAGTCGCCGTCGTTTCTATGGTATCGATTTTGGCGGCACAGTACGGTGTTGGCCATGCCTACAGCATGCTGGACATTTTAATGGTGTCGGTGCCAGCCTCCCTTTGCGGTGTGTTAGTGGCGGCACTGTGGAGCCTACGTCGCGGCAAAGATTTAGATAAAGACGAAGAGTTTCAAGAGCGAATTCAAGATCCTGTGCAAAGAGCCTTTATCTACGACAAGGGCGAAACGCTACTGAATCAAACCTTCCCCAAAGAAGCGTATTGGGCAACAGGGATCTTCTTTGCCGCTATCGCCGCAGTGGTGTTACTTGGCTCCTTTAGCGAGCTGCGTCCAGTGTTTGAAGAGAAAGGCAAGCTCGCGCCACTGTCGATGAACTTAGTGATCCAAATGATGATGTTGATTGCAGGCGCCTTTATTTTGATGAGCTGCAAAGTCAAGCCGGCTGAAATTGCCAATGGTCCGGTTTTTAAAGCGGGTATGGTGGCGATATTCTCGGTATTTGGCGTGGCGTGGATGAGCGATACTTACTTTATCAGCCATATGGATGTACTGAAGGAAAACCTCTCCCACGTAGTGCAAAACCAGCCTTGGACCTATGCCCTAGTGCTGTTTTTAATCTCCAAACTGGTCAATAGCCAAGCGGCCGCGCTCACGGCGATTGCACCGATGGGATTAGCTTTAGGTGTCGATCCTAAGCTATTAATTGCTTTTTTACCCGCCAGTTATGGCTACTTTGTGCTGCCCACTTATCCAAGCGATTTGGCCTGCATCGGTTTCGATCGCTCAGGTACCACTAAAATTGGTAAGTTCATCATTAATCACAGCTTTATTATCCCAGGACTGATTGGTGTTAGTACCGCATCAACCGTGGGTTATCTGTTGGCAACTGCGCTACTGTAAAGTTAGTTTGCGTTAATAAGCACATATAATCAGGCCGATAGCACATTAACGCTATCGGCCTGACGAATTAAAGATGTGCAAGCGCTCAGTACGAAAGTATTAAGCTCCCGCCACACTCCCTTATCAGCTAGACGTCTTTAGCAACAGCAGCATACAATCCCGCCTTATATCATGCTGAATCAATTTATCTTTTGAGAATGTCGTACTAAAGATGATTAAAGGTTTTCGCTTATGGATGCTGATTGTGGGCCTAGGGCTTAGCGTAAGTTTTCTCGGCTATCAGTTGCTTACACGCTATCACTTCAACACTGATCACCAAGTGGGTGACATTATCGACTCCCTCAATGGAATCGAGATTTACTATAACGGTGGCGTTAACACTAATGAGGGACGCAACCTCTCCCTCGACGGCTATAACCTCGGCATAAAATATCAATGCGTAGAATTTGTTAAGCGCTACTTTTACCAACGATATCAACACAAAATGCCTGACAGTTTTGGGCACGCCCGGGACTTCTTCGATAATCTGCTCACTGATGGCAGTTGGAACGAAAAACGTGCACTGCGCCAATTTACCAATGGCAGCCAAAGCAAACCTATGGCTGATGATTTGCTGGTCTTTGCCCCATGGATGTTTAATCCCTATGGCCATGTCGCCATTATCGCGGCCGTCACGGACAATAGTATCGAAATTGCCCAGCAAAACCCCGGTCCATTTGCCCCATCAAGGGAATATTTTCCCTTAGAACAACGGGCTGGACTCTGGTATATAAACGCACCACGCGCCAAAGGATGGTTACGTTGGGAGGCAATAAGCCCTAAGGTGATAACAGAAACGGGCGGCTTTATCGACCCTGCGATGGCCATTAAGGAATAAGCTATGGGGATTTTTAACTGGGTAAAACAGCTATTTGCCATAAAAGCGACAACTCGCTCGCAGGCAACGGATCTTCAAGCACTCTTTGGTGGCGAGGCAACTGCGAGTCTCACTGTGCCTCGCCACCAAGCTTATCCCTTAGTCACGCCAACAACTGAGACTGAATTATCCGCCTATCAACTCCATTGCTTGCTGAATGATCAAGATAAACAGCGACTCGACACTTTACTTTGCCAGGCGGGATTCGAGCAAATTGTAGGTTCTGATGCGCCATTTAATGGCGTACTGCATCACACACCAACCTACAGACAACAGTATTTTTACAGCAATATGCAGATTTTGCGGGGTTCTGCGTACTGCTCATCACCAATGATATCAATCTATTGCAACAGCTTATTACCTTTAAGGCCACGCCGCCTGCTCCTTGGGAAAGTTTTCCCGATGTTGATCCTGATACACTTGGGAGTTTGCAAGGGAACCTTGAGTTTTGGTGCGATGCGTTTTGGCGCCCCTATTGGTTATCACTTGGTGAAACCGAGCGCCTGCAATATCCGACAAACTGGTGTGAATTCAGTGAGTTTCACTAAAAGATTTATGTAAGAGATAACAATGAAACTGAAATATATCGCATTCATTCTCGCACTCTTTTTCCTTGCCGGATGCTTGGTGCCAGAACAACCTATCATCCCCGTAAAAGGTGCCACGAATAAGGATTGGAATAGCCAAACCTTTTGGTATGAGCCTTGGGGAAGTTCGGGCACACACAAGGGTATCGATATATTTGCGGCCACGAGTACCCCGGTTATCGCACCAACGCCCATGCTACTGCTGTACAAAGGTGACTTTTTTAAAGGCGGAAAAGTCGTTGTTGGACTCGGCCCTAAATGGCAAATGCATTATTTTGCGCACCTAGGCAGCATTGAAGCATCGACAGGCTTATTCGCGACAGGTGGAGAAACGCTAGGCACAGTCGGTACGACTGGCAATGCTCAAGGTAAACCACCCCATTTGCACTATTCCATCTTAAGCCTGTTCCCAAGACCTTGGCGAATAGACACTTCAACCCAATGATATAAAAAGGCTTTTTATCTCAATCCCATTGAGTATTTAGAGGCTAAGTAAGCTTTATTGAGGATTTAACTGTTAGAGATTAACGGCTCACTCAACGGGCACTTCTAGCTCATTTTCTGCCGCGAGAGCCTGTGCAACTCGTTCTGCTTTCGCGATATATTTAGGTTTATTACTGGTGTGAAGCTTGGCATTAGCTTTTTTCGCCTTCTGCTTAAGCGTTTGATTAATCTTCTTTTTGCGGTTCATAAGCGCTGTATCTGAGCAATATTCAAGCCGACATTATAGCCATCCTTAGCCACAGCAACAAATCAGTAGGATGAAGATAAACCCTCAATCTTAATACACCTATAATTGCTATCCGAGTCACAAGTTGCAAAAAACGCCACATTTTAGCTCGTTTGATTTACAGATCGACTAGACAACCTTGAATGACTTCCTTATCATCCGAAGTTAATAAAAATCACTATCATTTGCAATGTTGTTTAACGGAAGAGTCTGATGCCAAGGAATTCGGTGTAGCAAATTCACACGCCCTTAGCAGGAAGTTATATGACGTTCAAAACCTCGTTTGTTGCTCTCGCTGTCTTTGCAGCACTCACCCAATCCGCTATTGCACAAGAAAAATCCGACACGGAAATAAATAAAAACAAAGAAATAGAAAGAATTACCGTGACCGCGAGCCGTATGGATAAATCCCCAAGCTCGATTCCTAATACAGTGACCATTATCGACCGCGTGCAACTCGAAGAACAGTTCCGCACCACCAAAGATCTGTCGACCATTATTGGCAACTTAGCGCCAAGCTTTTCACCAAGCCGCCAAAAGATGAGTAATACGGGTGAAACCCTGCGTGGTCGTGCACCATTAATTATGATCGATGGCGTGCCGCAATCGAACCCGCTGCGCAGCGGTGGCCGCTCAGGACAAACTATCGATCCTGCAATGATTGAACGCATTGAAATTATTCACGGCGCCAATGCGATGCACGGCCTAGGCGCACAGGGCGGTATTATCAACTACATCACCAAAAAGCCCACGGGCGATAACCAGCACGTCGCTAGCTTTGATGTCACAGTCCCTGACTCACTCAAGTCTAACGGTGTCAGTTTTGGTGCCAGCTATGCGTTTTCAGGCGAGTCAGAATTGATCGATATGCTAGGCTCGGTCAGCTATCGCAATAACGGGGTTTACTACGATGCCAATCACGATGTGATTGGGGTGGACACGACGCAAGGCGAGTCCATGGATAGCCAGAGTAAGGACTTCTTCATCAAATTAGGCCACAACTTTACCGAGTCACGCCTAGAGCTGATGGTTAACCATTACAACATGGATAACAATGGCGACTGGATGGCCGTTGCAGGTAATAAACCCAATGGTATTCCAACCGGTGCCGTGGAACAAAAACAGCCCTGGGAAGCGGCTAATAACCAAGTCACCACCACTAGTTTGACCTATAGCCACGAAAACATTGCAGGCCAACAGCTCAACATGCAGTTGTTTAATCAAGACTTTAAAGCGGTGTACGGCGGTGGTTGCTTCGATAGCTTCTACGATCCTTCCTTTGAAGGCAGCGATCAAGTGGTTCAATGCGGTGTAAATAGCAAAGGCGAGCACTTATACTACGAGCAATCACGCAACTCTTCGGTTAAATGGGGCCTAAAAACTTCGTTAATCGCGAAAAACATTGCAGATACTGGCATCGATGCGGCCTATGGTATCGACTTGTTCCGCGATACGACTGAACAGGACTTAGTGAAAACTGGGTTCTCTTGGGTACCTGAAAGCACCTATGATAACTTCGCGCCGTATCTACAGTTAGACTATGATTTAATTAAAGATTTAACCGTATCAACCGGTGTGCGTTACGAGCACGCTACCCTCAATGTTGATGACTACAAAACCCTCTATGGCGCTGGCAATAAGCAAATCGCGGGGGGCGAAGCCACCTTTGATGAAACCTTATTCAATGTCGGTTTATCCTATAAAATCACGCCGGATATCCGCGTCTACACTAGCTACAACCAAGGTTTTGGCATGCCAGACATTGGCCGTATTCTGCGTGATGGAAACAGTTTCCCCGGCGCCAATCCAAGCATTAGTGACTCTTTAGCCTTAACTCCAATCGTGACGGATAACGTTGAATTGGGTGCCGATTATCAAGGTAGTTTCTTAAGTGCTAAGATTGCTTACTACCGTTCTGCTACCGATTTTGGTGCCCGTTTAGCCTTAAACAGCGACGGTTTCTATGATGTAAAACGTGAAAAAAGCGTCATTGATGGGATCGAAGCGAATGTTACCGCTTATCTAACAAGCAATGATGATTTGGGCATGAACATCGCACTGCAACGGGGCGAATACGATGTAAACGGTGATAATAAGGTCGATACCGATCTCGATGGCGCCAATATTTCCCCGAATCGTATCAACTTATTCTGGACCCACAACTTCGATAATGAAATGTCGACACGTGTTCAAGCAAATTACTTTATGGACCGTGATTTTGAAAATGCCAAAGGTGCTAAATATGCCGAGTTTGATGGTTACACCACTGTCGACGCGTCATTTTCAATGCCGCTCTACACGGGTACCTTAAGCATTGGTGTACAAAACCTGTTTAATAAGGATTATTTCAACTACTACTCACAAACCATGGGTACAAATGATCGTTATTTTAAAGGTATGGGTCGCACTGCCACTATAGGTTATACCGTGGCGTTTTAATTAACGAACAGGTGAAATCGATAATCAGCGCAACTTAGGTTGCGCTTTTTATTGGCTCATTGAAACACGCTACGCCTTAGTGACAACGGTAAGGCGGGAACCCGAAAAATAAACACAGCACTATGATAATTAACAGATCTTTGCCTACGCCCGCGTTTAAAAATACCACAACGGGAGGCAATAGAATCGCAATAATGACTCATAGTCATTTGTTTATATCGACAGCAGGCCATCCTTAAACCGTAATAAATGACGAGTAAGCAGTTTTTAACTTCGTCGTTAGCCCACCGGTTTGAAACCATTGCATTATCAACCTGTGGCTTGGGCGTTGTGGCACAGGTCTTCACTTAACATTCAGTCCATTTCAACAAAAATGCCAAAAGCCATCTATAGTTAAAGGAAAATTGAACGCCGCCATGGAATTTGATCCCCAAGCGCTTTTACTAATTAAATTTATTTGTCTACTGACAGGTACAGCCCTGAAGGATCCCCTCATAAATCAGCCATAGCATAGCCATATTTGAGCAACTGATTGGCGAATAATACCCAGGCCGCCAGCAATTCTTTCTCCGTGATTTGATAATCAGGCCGCCTGAGTACCTCCAATCCCAAGCGAATCGTTGAGAGTACCGTTCGATGCCCAATGGTATTGGCCTGAAAATGCTTATCCCAGCCCTGTTGCTGTGCGTGTAAACCAACTAGCCACAACAGGCATTGAACCATCAACGCTATCAGTAGGATGATGTCGAATCGCTCTGGACTGTTGGTACGACTTTGGCGTAAGCCAAAGCCGTATGCCGGGCTTTTGAGGTCACGAAAGGTTTCCTCTATTTGCATACGTTTGGCGTACAGGTTTACCAGCTGCTTTGGGCTCCGAGATTCTGGTGGTAAATTGCTGGCTAACACCCAAGGCTCTTTCGCCGATGTTGAGTACGTTTTTGCCGATGGATGGTGGCAATTAGTCCTCGTTGAACGCTGATTTGTACGCCCCTTAGGTTTGCTACGATAAAGCGTGAGATGGCAATTGATAGGGTTAGTTTTGGTCAAGGTCTTACAACCCAGGCTCTTCGCTTGACCGTTGGCCAAGTCATGTGTACTGCGAACTGCACGCCAATTTTCAGCGCCAATATCTGCAAATTGAACTGTACCGCGAATACGGCTTAGCCAAAACCAACCATGCGCCTCAACCTCTTTGTACCAAGGCACTTTGAACCCCGCGTCAGTCACGATGAGAGGGGTAACATGCAAAGGTAAAATCTTGGCTAAGTCCGCTAAAAAACCGTTGTGGGAGGCCTTAGAGCATTGTTCTGATAGGGGATAGGACTTCTCATACAGGGTAATAGAGCGGCCATTGAAGGCTATTGAGGCGCGCAGAGCCATGATGCGTTTATGCTCTCGGATGTCTGACCAATCGACGAGCACAATCGGCATAGGGTTACCAGAACAGATGAGGCTGGCATGCCATTGGTAGACAGCTAACCGTTCTTGATGCAGATGCGTGTTGCCGAGCAAACGATCAATGCGCTTGATGTTGTGCTTGGTTCGGGCCGTGGTTGGTAAATTTCGACCTAACTCAGTCAAGGTCAGTGTCTTACATTCAATCAGTGCCTTAGAGGCCAGCATCAAGCTGTTTAATCGTTTTAGGTGAAGTTCTGGGCAGTATTGGTGTAAAGAATGTTGTAGGATATTGGCTTCGCGCATCTTGTTGTCCAAGTGTAGTTTTTGGAGAAACCATTTGATCATGCAACAAGATGCGCTTCCACCCTAATTTGATGATTTATTTGTAAATCATCAGGGGATTCTTCAGGGTACAGCCGCTATTGCATGGGGATTAATCGCCAAACCATTGAACATTGCCAAATTAGCCAGCATACGCTTTTCCCTTGCGAATATCTGTGTATTTATCGGCATCATTCTCAACACTCTAAGAACCGAATCAAATAGTTACCTCTACTGGTTTTGCGCAGATATTGTTATCTTACTCGGATTTATCATGCTGCGTTGGGGCACACAATACCTGTTTAGATTGAAGCACAGCACTAAGTTCGATCTGACTATGCTCGCAATCACCGCAGCACTCATGTTGATGGTTCCCCCAAATGTCCAATCTCAGCCGATACTCGCCATGCTTTTTTCAGCCAATGCAGCACTATCTTTTGTGATGCTCAGTCGAGATAACTATTACGCTATCCGCAGAGAGACTGGCAATAAGATAGCGATTGCCATGATCACCCCCTTAATCGCGATGGCTATCATCTTCATGATTCGGTTTTTCATCGCCCTGTTATCGCCGAGTGAAACGCCAATATTTATTGCCATGCACACGATTGAAGCCATTCCTGTGCTGTGGTTTTATGTGTTCTTAGCCTTACTTATCAATATCCTGATGATAGGTAATGCGATGACTCGTCTGGTGAGTAAAATCAGAATGTTGGCTGAAAAAGACCAGCTCACAGGGCTGTGGAATCGACGCGCAATGCAAAAAAGACTCACCACAACCCACCAACGCTGGCAGAAAAATGCAGAGCCTTATAGCGTGATCTTGCTCGATCTCGACCATTTCAAACATATAAATGATCACTATGGTCATGATGTTGGTGACCTCGCCCTGCTGACAGCGGCAAGATTATTTCACTCGGTATTACGGGAACACGATGTCCTGTGTCGTCATGGTGGGGAAGAGTTTTTGGTTTTACTGCCAGCCACAAGCGCACCATCCGCAAGAGCCGTTGCGGATAAATTACATCGGGTACTGAGGGAAAATCCGATTAACTGGCAGGATAAAAAAGTCCAACTTTGCGCAAGCGTGGGTTACGCCACGATTTATCAAGGATGTCAGCCAGACAAACTATTGATTGAAGCCGATCATGCCATGTATCAAGCAAAGTCTGAGGGGCGCGACCGGATCTGCCAAGCATTTCCCTCCCAATAAACACCTATCGTTCAGGCCAATCTAAAGTCTCTGGTGCTTGCCAAAATGTCAGCGCCTCACTGACAGTCTCAGTTAAAAAGAGCTCACCCTGCTCAGGCATATCAAGATACGCATAATTCTGCCAACTGCCATCTCCATGTTGATAACGAAAATGCAGGCAATAGGCGTGCAGATAACAGCGGTCGGCGACATCGGAGCCATAGAGGGCATCGCCCAAAATCGGTACCCCAAGGCTAGCAAGCGCGACCCGTAACTGATGGGTTTTCCCCGAGTGGGGTTTGAGTAAATACAGCCGTAGCCCATCGCCAACACTGACGGAAAAGAATTGGGTAATCGCTGGATTTTCTTTGGTTCGCAGTAACTTAAACATACTGCGGCGGGATTTAGCCATATCGCCAATCACCCAGCCTTGCTTCTTTTTAGGCTTACCTTTGGCGAGGGCAAGATAGTATTTCTGCACTCGATGGGCGCTAAAAAGCTCAGTCAACTGCCGCGCCGCAGCCGGATGTTTGGCTAACAGTAACAGCCCTGAGGTCGGGGTATCGAGCCGATGCACGGCAAAGAGTTTTATCCCTAAATCCTGCTCCAACTGCGCAACGACACCCGCAGTGCCATCTTGGCTGTGAAAATGCACATTCGGCGATTTAGAAATAACAAGAAAATCAGCCTCATTGGCTATGATTCGGTACATGGGGTTCCTAACACTGTCACGCGGATATTGGCCTAAAACTGAATGGTCACTACAAGGCCGGGATGATTATCCGAAAGAGTAATTTGCGCATTGTGCCGCGATAGAATCGCTTTGACCATAGATAATCCTAAACCCGTGCCCTGCAAATGGCGGCTTGGGTCGAGGCGAACTAAACGTTCAAATACTCTTTCTTTGCTGTCATCGGGGATCCCAGGACCGTTATCGCAAATCTTAATTTGGGCACCGGATTGAATAATATCGATACGTGCGCCTTGGCCAGAGTACTTCATCGCATTGTCGACCAAGTTATACAAGGCTTGGAACAACAGATACTTGTCACCATATATTTTATGGTCAGATAGCAGCGACAGGCTCAAGGTTTGCTCATTCGACTCCGCAACTGCATCGGCCATTTCCAGCAAATCAGTACATAGCTGCGCCAAACTCAGCTCCTGCAAATCTAAGGTTTGCTGCCCTTCCTCAATGCGTGTCAGCGAGAGCATGGCATCGAAGGTCGCAAGGCAGTGGTCAAGCTCTTCGGTCAAAATAGCACAGCCCTCACTGATTTCATCGGGAGATTTGGCCGCTAACTCCTCAAGACCAATGCGAATATGGGATAAAGGCGTGCGCAAATCGTGGGCGATATTATCAGTCACACCACGCACCGCCATCAGGTTATTCTCGAGAATATCCAGCACGTTGTTAAATTGCAGCGCCAACATATCAAACTCGTCCTGACGCCAACTGAGCGGCAGACGCGTATCATAATGCCCACGCTCAATTTGCTCACTTAAACGGTTGTACTGCACTAAACGGCGTAAAATTGCTTTAGAAAACAGATAGCCCAGCGCTAAGGTTAACACTATGGTCAACATCACGGCCGTGGCCGCTGCGCTGATAAATTTATCAATGAGTGTAGCTAAGTTGTCGGTACGGGTGGCGATGAGCACGGGGCCATAGCGAGTCATCACTAGACCGCCGGTAAGGATATGCAACTTATCAGGGCCGCCAGTCAAAATCGGGAAATCCCGCGTTTGCGGCAGCATGGGCATGCCTTCAGGCATAAAGCTTAAGGCGCCAACCATATCATAGCTATTGCGCCAGGCGATAAGCGCCGTCTGCGGATCGGCGGCACGAATTTGCGCCGCAAAACTGCGACGGTCGACAGTAAGAGCAAGCTGCTGATAGCGTTGGGTTTCGGACTCAAGATACTGAGTCACTTGGTACTGCTGTTCGATAATGAGTTGCCGATAAAGGGCAAACAGCAAAGCGCCTATGATCACAGTCACTAAGGTCGAGAAGATAATAGTGATGCGCCAGGCGCTGCTTTGGTAAGGCTTAATGCCTTTGGCGTAAGCGATAACCAGCTCCCCTTACGGTTTCAATCAATTCACCGTGGCCTAACTCTTCAAACTTGCGACGTAACTTGGCGATATGCACGTCGATCACATTAGTACGGGGATCAAAGTGATAATCCCACACTGCTTCAAATAATAGCGTCCGACTAATAACCTGATTAGCGTGTTCCATCAGATACTTAAGCAATTGGAATTCTTTGGGTTGCAGCATTAAATCGTGGCCATCTAAGGTCACGTTGCGTGTTAGCAGCTCCATTTTTAAGCCGCCGACCACCAGATCTGTGGTAATAGGTACGGATTGGCCCCGTTGCATCAACTTTTCGGCACGTACAAGCAGCTCCGAAAAGGCAAAGGGCTTAGTCATATAATCATCGCCACCCGCACGCAGACCTTTTACCCTTTCATCCACATGGGCCAGCGCCGACAGGATAAGCACTGGAGTTTGGTTGCCAGTTGCTCTAAGGGCGGCCAGCAATTTCAACCCATCGAGTTGGGGCAACATGCGGTCGAGAATCAAGAGGTCGTACTGACCACTCGTGGCTTGCAGCAGACCTTGATGACCATCGCTGGCGGTCTCAATATTATGTCCCTGCTCAAGAAATCCTTTAACGATGTAGTCGATCGTTGTCGCATCATCTTCAACTAAAAGTATTTTCATCTGTATGCTGCGCTCCCCTGTCTTCACTTAGCGGTAATACTCAGCGTGCTAATCCCACTTAAGTAAAGGTAACTGTCGTAAATTTTCAATATCGAATGCCAATTTATACTTGCCTGTATCGTCCAGCAACTTTAACTCTAAGTAACTGATACCTAAGTCATGGTCTAATTTAGCATCGGTCAGAAAGGCCTTATGATCCTGAGTCGCCATTGCAATAATGCCGGAGAAGGTTTGATGCTTAGTGTTGATAAGGCGTGCGGCTTCCACCTCGCCGACATCATCGGCTGTGACTTTACCCGCTTTTTGTTTCAATAACTTACCATCTCGCGCCCGATATTCGAAACGGGTAATTGCATTCGCCAGCGGATTAATCAACTCAAACTGGTAGACCAACTCGCCTTCCTGCATTTCCATTTCAAACTCGGCAATCACGCCAGGAAACTCCTTCTCAATTTGCTGCATCACGCTTAACGGCGGCTGATACTCACCGCTCGAAAGCATCGAATACATGCTCTGGGCTGCGGTGGCAATCCCAGATACCAACATGAATCCTAGCAACCATAGTCTCATGGTTCCTCCATAAAAATCGGCTAAGTTTGTATCTTATGAGACAATCAGTTAGATGTCGATGGCGTACTAAAATCCCATCGCTTTTATCCCTGTTTGCCCATGATGGCGCCTAGTTCATCACTCATGTGAATTGCTCAATCCACTTGATTCAAACTCAGCAAACACTGACGAATGCATTCAGTTTACCTAATAGCGACTGAAACACCGATGGAAACAAGATTAAGCTTTGATCATCTGGGGATTTTGAAGCATGACATTTACCGTAAAAACCCATCATTTAGCCATTTAAAATCACACTAATTGAATTTCAGCTGGTATTTTAGCGCATCTGTGTCGTCAAAAAGTACGATTGGCAATGCAATCCCGTTGTTCTAGAGTCAACTAAACGGCCATTTAAATCGGAGTGCATATGAAACCAATTACACGCTGGATTAGCTTAAGTTTGCTACTGCTTGGAGCATTAAGCGCCTACGCCTATGGCAGCGCCACAAGCGCTGTGACGTTTATAATCTTAGGTATGCTGTTGGAAGGAACATTTTGGATGGGATTACTCGGTAAAAAACGTCATTAACTTATTCTAAAATATGAATTTGCTCAGATTTGAGCGCAACCGTGGTTTGCATCCCCTTGGTTAGGCCAAGCTTCTGTGCGAGATGAAATGACACTTCCGTATTAAGCTGTAGTTTAGTCCCGGTAGCATAACAGACTACCCGCACTGACTCGCCCATCACAAGTAAAGAGTCGATTGTCACATCTAACTTATTAAAACTACGGCATAAACGTCCATTTGAAATGGCGTTAAATCGAATACCCTGATTGGGGATGACCCAGCGAACTTTACTGCCAACACTGCGGTCTTTGCCAAAATCGCTGGCAATCAGCTGCTCACCAAATTTGAGCCAGGTGATGTCTTTAGTGCGGTCTTGGAACATCACTTCGCCATCGAAAATATTCCTTAAGCCCATCTGCCGCGCAACAGCCTCGTTACGTGGCCGCGATAACACCTCAAACGGCGCACCCTGCTGTAACATCTGGCCTTGGCTAATCAAGATCATCGAATCGGCCAGCAGCAGTGCTTCGTTTAAATCGTGGGTCACCATAATCACTGGGCAAAGCAGTTGCTCTTTGAGTCGAGCAAGTTCGAGATACAAACGCTCACGAGTTTCTCTGTCCACCGCTGAAAATGGCTCATCGAGCAGTAGCACTGAAGGTTCACGGGCAAGGGCGCGAGCAAGCGCAACCCGCTGGCGTTGACCACCGGAGAGGTTCATAGGCAGTCTATCGGGCAAACCATGTAAATTAACCCGTTCTAACCAATCCTTCGCCCTAGCAACTCGCTCCGACTTGGGAATATGGTCAAGCCCTGCAACCACGTTCTCGAGCGCGGTAAGATTGGGAAATAAGCCAAAATGCTGTGGCATATAGCCAATATGGCGCTGCTGCGGCGTTAGCGCGGTGCGACTTTGATGGTCAAACCATGGCGTTTCACCAAACACAATACTGCCCGTGTCGGGATGATTCAGCCCTGCGATCATCCGCAGTAACGTCGTCTTACCGCCGCCCGAAGGCCCTACGACCGCTAACACCTCACCCGCCTTACAGCTAAATTCGGCGCTCAGTTTAATATGCTTATGGTTTTGGATCTGGCAATGCAGATCAGCGATGATTTGCGCCACCCTGACCTCCTAAACGCCGTGACAAACTGGTAGTTAGAGCCAATGCGGTAATCGCAAATAACAGCAATACCAGAGACATAGTACCTGCTGCGCCAAAATCGAAGGCCTGCACGCTGTCATAAATGGAGATCGATATCGTCTTGGTTTCGCCAGCGATATTGCCGCCCATCATCAGCACCACCCCAAACTCACCCAGCACATGGGAGAAACACAGCACTATGGCGGTCAACACCCCCGGCCAGACCATAGGCAATTCAATTTTAAGTAGAATTTTAAGTTTGCTCATGCCGCAACAGGCTGCAGCATCGCGCACATCATGGGGAACTGCCTCAAAGGCACGTTGTATCGGTTGCAACGCAAAGGGAATATTGACCAGCACGGATGCCAGCACTAACCCCGAGAAATGAAACACTAACTGCTGCCCAGTCAGATGCTCTAACCACTGCCCTAACCAGCTTTGGCTGCCAAGCCCCACCAGCAAGTAATAACCAATCACTGTCGGCGGTAAGACTAAGGGCACCATGATGAGCGCCTCAACCCAAGACTTACCGATAAACTGCCGATAAGCCAAGGCGCGCCCAGCAAGAATCGATAGGGGGATCAGCACCAAGACTGTGATGCTACTGAGTTTGATCGATAACCAAAGCGCCTGCCAATCCATGTCTAGCCTTACCGAGCGGGTAGACCAAATCCGTATTGCAGGAATACGACTCTGGCGGCATCAGATTGAAGATAGAGGTAAAAACGTTCGGCAGTTACCCCCGCTTTAGGCGTTAACGCCATACGCTGATAAAGTGGGCCGTGAAGATCTTCGGGTAAAGCAATTGCTTGGCCTAATGCTTTAAACTGTGGCGCTAAGGCAAGCGATAACGGAATAATACCGCCTTGAGTGGAGCCACTCACGGCAAATTGCGCCGCTTGGGAGGCATTTTCACCTAGGATTAGCTTGGTTTGTAGACCATCCCACAAGCCTAGTTTTTGTAAGAGTTCGCGGGCGCGTTCGCCATAGGGCGCATGCTCAGGATTAGCAATCGCAAAGCGCTCCAACTTACCCGTGGCGAGTAGGGCTTTTACGCCGTTAAGTTCAGTATCCAAGGTTAAAGGGGACTTGTTTGGGGCGACTAAGGCTAGGCGACCCACTGCGTATTGCACGCCTTCATCGCGGGTAAAGCCCGCTTTTTGCAGCTCATGGATATAACGCTCATCGGCGCTGAGCAACATTTCAAATGGCGCACCATGTTGAATTTGCGCGACAAAATTACCCGATGAGCCGTAGGAGACTCGCACCTTGAGCCCAGTTTCGGCGCTAAAGTTTTTAACAATATCATCGAGGGCAAACTTGATATTGGCGGCGGCCGCAATCGCAGGCACTGTCTCGGCGCGGCTAACGGTAGGCATCAAAGCAACACAGAACGACAATACTAGAGAAAATACTAGACCCCAGATTTTGCCTAACCCTGTCACACCGTGCATAAACTCACCTCTCAGTCTCGCCTGCTGCTAGCTCAGTCTTACGTTAGTCTTTGTGTTGCCACACTTGCGCCGCTTGCTCGTCGGCATCCTTGGCCTCGACCCAATTCTTGCCCTTGTCCCCTGCTTCTAATTTCCAGAAAGGGGCTTTGGTCTTCAAAAAGTCGATTAAGAATTCGCAGGCCGCAAAGGCCGCTTTGCGATGAGCGCTGGTGACACCAATAAACACAATTTGCTCACCCAGCGCCATCGTGCCGACACGGTGGATAACCGTAACGTTATTGAGCGGCCAACGCTCACGCGCCTCGGCAACGATTTGCTCAAGAACACGCTCCGTCATACCGGGATAGTGCTCTAAAGTCAGGTCAGTCACCACTGAACCATCGTTAAAGTCGCGCACTTTGCCAACAAAAGTCACAACCGCGCCATCACTATTATCTTGGGCTAATTGGTGGTATTCATCGGCCACATTAAAATCAACAGTTTGCACCCGTACATTCGGCAGTAAACGCATATCAACCTCCGGTCACAGGTGGGAAGAAGGCGACTTCATCACCATCACTCACTTGGGTATCCCACTGACTGATGGTTTGATTTACCGCCACCAGTAATTTGTCCGAGGCTAACACTTTGGCCCATTTATCATCTTTAGCCGCTAAAGTTGCCCGCAATCCTTCTGCGGTTTGTGTCTGCTCGCTCGCTTCAACACTCAGTTGTGCCGTCCCTAAAAGCTCACGAACTTGGGCAAAAAACAACACGTTAATCATATTCTTATCTCGCTTTACGTTATTCAGCTTTAAAGTGTCCCGACTTGCCGCCGCGTTTTTCGAGCAGGCGCACCTGTGAAATCACCATGTCTTTCTGCACGGCTTTGCACATATCGTAAATCGTCAGCGCTGCGACAGAGGCCGCCGTGAGCGCCTCCATTTCGACACCGGTTTTGCCGGACAATTTACACAGACTAGTGATGCGCACACGATTGTGCTCAGGCTGAGCCTCAAGCTCGACTTCGACCTTGGTTAGCATTAGTGGATGGCATAACGGAATTAAATCTGAAGTCTTTTTCGCCGCCTGGATCCCCGCGATACGCGCGGTGGCAAACACATCGCCCTTATGGTGGCTGCCGCTCATGATCATCTCGAGGGTCGTGCTCGCCATCTCGATAAAGGCTTCGGCACGGGCCTCGCGCTCGGTCACGGCTTTCTCGGTCACATCGACCATATGGGCATTGCCGTCGGCGTTAATATGGGTAAATACATTGCTCATTGAAGCGATCCTTTAAACTACTGCTAAATTCAAGCATGTGGGAAATTGAGCGCAATCGCAAAACCTAACTAAATGAAAGATAACGCGATAAGCAGACTAAAACCTAAGTTAGATTAACCGCCAATCGAGGCCAAATGCTGAGTTACGCCAGTAATGCCCTGATGCAGATAATGGGTTTCTTTCTTCTGTGCCAGTTGACCGTGTAACCGCTCGATTAATTCCGCTTGCTGACTCGGGTGTTGTAGTAGATCACGCAAATCAATACCGGACTCGGTAAACAGGCACAAGTGCAACTTACCTTTGGCCGAGACCCGCAAGCGATTACAGCTCACGCAGAAGTTAGTGGCGTAGGGCATGATCAAGCCGATACGGCCCTTAAAGTCACTGTGGCTGAAGTTTTGCGCAGGGCCATCATCGGCACGGGGCGTATCCAATTGCCAGCCGTTGGCAAGCAACTGAGCTTTAATATCGGCACCCGCTAAGTGGTGGGCTTGGAAATACTCGCGACCAAGGCCGGTTTCCATTAACTCAATAAAACGCAGATCGATGGGCGTGTGCTTAATCCAATTCAAAAAGCGCGGTAAATCTTTATCGTTCATGCCTTTGAGCAATACCGCATTGACTTTTACGCGCTCAAAGCCTGCTGATAATGCAGCATCGATACCACGCATCACCTCGTCGAACTTATTCTCGCCGGTGATCTGGTAAAACATCTTGGGATCTAAGCTATCCACCGACACATTGATGCGGCGCAGACCAGCATCGAACCACTCTTGGGCATGCTTCTCGAGCCTATACCCATTAGTGGTAGTGGCTACAGTATGAATACGCGGATTATCAGCGACCACTCGAATAATATCGGTAAAATCTTTACGCAGCGTGGGTTCGCCGCCTGTGATACGGATTTTTTGAGTACCAACGAGGCTAAATGCGGACACCAAGTTTTCTATCTCACTGAGAGATAAAAACTGCTGTTTGCCATTGGGATGATAACCATCAGGGAGGCAATAGCTGCATTTGAAGTTACAAACGTCAGTGACTGACATCCGTAAGTAATGAAATTTACGACCAAAATTGTCTTGTAATTGAGACATGATCACCTTTCCAAGTGTGGGAGGCGAGAGCATTTCTTTACTCACCCCAGTGGCCTTATTGCCACGGCTACACCCCCATATCTGTTGACTTAGGTAGGCAAGCTCGGAGAACCGTCAGCTGTGATTATAAGCCGAAAGTATTGCCGAGCTATACCCCTAAACAGGTATTTCTTGATCAGGTTCAAGTGAGCGTGAACAATCTGTGACAGTGCTCACCCAAAGATTTGTCATTCTTTAGGCTAAACAGCCTGCTTAGCCCCTGTGCCCTGCGGTGATTTTGAGGTAAGGTGGACATTAGTAATAAAACGCCCGTTTACAAACAAACTACAACACCCGATATAAATTGGGGATAAGCGAAGGAAAAGGTGAACTGATGGAACGCGAATCAATGGAATTCGATGTTGTTATCGTCGGCGCTGGCCCAGCTGGCTTGGCGACTGCGTGTCGATTAATGCAGATATCAAAGGATTCAGGTAAAGAAATTACCGTTTGCGTGGTAGAAAAAGGCTCCGAAGTGGGCGCGCATATTCTATCAGGCGCCGTATTCGAACCAAGGGTATTAGACGAGCTATTCAGCGACTGGCGTGATAAAGGCGCCCCCGTCACCACCGCCGTGACCCACGATGAAATCTATCTACTCAACTCCGCTACCGACAGCAAACTCATGCCCAATGCATTTGTGCCGAAAACCATGCACAACGAAGGCAACTATATTGTCAGCGTAGGTAATCTCTGTCGCTGGCTCGCGACCCGTGCTGAAGAACTCGGCGTAGAAATTTTCCCCGGCTTTGCCGCCAGCGAATTACTCTTCAATGAAGATAACAGCGTGAAGGGTATCCTGATTGGCGATATGGGCGTCGGCACCGATGGCCAACCCAAAGACAGCTTTATGCCCGGCATGGAGCTTCACGCCAAATATACCGTGTTCTCAGAAGGCTGCCGTGGTCACTTAGGCAAACAGCTGATCGCGAAATACCACTTAGATAATGGTAAAACACCACAACATTACGGCCTAGGCTTTAAAGAAATCTGGAAAGTGCCCGCCGAGCAACATGAACAAGGTAAGGTTGTGCATACCGGCGGCTGGCCATTAACCGATGGCGCCTCGGGTGGTGGCTTCCTCTATCATATGGAAGACAACCAAATAGCAGTGGGGTTAATTATCGACCTCAACTACAAGAACCCACATCTAAGCCCGTTCGATGAGTTCCAACGTTATAAGACTCACCCAGTCATCGCTAAATACTTAACTGGCGGCGAGCGTTTGACCTATGGCGCACGTGCTATCACTAAAGGTGGCCTGAACTCACTGCCAAAAATGAGCTTCCCCGGTGGTTTACTCATTGGTTGCGATGCGGGAACCCTCAACTTTGCCAAAATTAAAGGCACGCATACCGCCATGAAGAGCGGTATAGTCGCGGCTGAAACGCTTGCCAAAGCCATGATGGCCGAGGTCGAAGGCGGTAAAGATCTGGATTGTTTCCAAACCCATCTGGAAGAAAGCTGGTTACACGAAGAGCTATATAAGTCGCGCAACTTTGGCCCAGCAATGCACAAGTTTGGCACTTTCCTCGGCGGCGCATTTAACTACATAGATCAAAACTGGTTCGGTGGTAAGTTCCCGATCACCCTGCGTGATGAACACCCAGACTATGCACAAATGGCCCCAGTAAGCGCCTACAATAAGATTGATTACCCCAAACCCGATGGCAAACTCAGCTTCGATAAGCTCTCTTCAGTCTACCTGTCGAGCACCTATCATGAGGAAGACCAGCCTTGCCATCTACGCTTAAAAGACAACAGCATTCCGCTCGGGATAAACCTGACGCAATTTAACGAGCCCGCCCAGCGTTACTGCCCTGCTGGCGTGTACGAAATCGTTGAAGAAGCGGGTCAACCGAAGTTTGTTATCAATGCGCAAAACTGCATCCATTGCAAAACCTGTGACATTAAAGATCCTAGCCAAAATATTACTTGGGTGACGCCCGAGGGCGGCGGCGGTCCAAACTACCCGAATATGTAATCTCTACCGAAGAAGGCGCTCATTGAGCGCCTTCTTTTTACTTGCCTTACCCCTACATTTTGGCCACAATTGCATCATAAAAATCACATGCTTCAAATCAGCAACTCATTTCCATCTATACTCTACATAACAAGATCTACCGCAAGAGCAACAGGTTAGGCCAAATAAATGTCTTGTACGCTGTTTTATTCGGCATTCGACCTAAACAAAGGTTAACTTTTAACATTTCTGTCCGATACTAGGTCATTGGTAGAAAACGTCGACCGATATTTCTAAACGTATAACACAGGCATATTGATATTTATGATATTGAATAACCTTACTATTAAGCAGAAAATTCTGCTGACAGTGGCATTTGCTGTGCTGCTGTCGACCATACTCGTGGGCGTGCTCAGCCAACGCAGTGCTAAAAATGTGGTTCAGCAACGTATGCTCGGGTCGGAAATGCCTAGCCTAATGATGCAGATCCGCAACAAGATTGAGCTGGATATTTCGAGCTTAATGAATGCCGCCGAACAACTCGCCAGCAGCCGTATGTTACTGCAATGGCTTGAAAATGGCCGTCCACCGGAGCAAGAGCCCCAAGTCGTTGCCCAATTAAAAGACATCACCCGCCAATACCATTTGGCCCAAGCCTCCTACGCCGATAGACAAACCGCCGCTTATTACACTCAGGATGGTTTTTTACGCGTACTCACGCCCGCCCAAGATGGGTGGTTTTTTGGTTATCGTGATAGCGGCCAAGAGCGGATGCTAAACGTATTTACCGAAGCCAATGGCGAGATAAAACTCTTTATCAACTACCAACAACCTAACGGTCGCGGACTTGTTGGTCTCGCCAAATCCCTCGATGATATGGTGCGGCTCCTCGACTCTTTTAAGATTGAAAAAACCGGTTTTGTCTACTTAGTCGATGCCAAAGGCGAGGTAAAACTACATCCAGACGCCAGCCAAATTGGCAAGAGCAGCCTCAAGAGTTTGTACTCGGGCGCCAACATGAGTTCATTACTCAATCGTAGTGATTTCAATCTTATTAATACCGACGTCCAAGGTGAAAACACCTTCATTGCCAGCAGTTACATCCCGTCGATGGATTGGTATTTAGTCGCTCAAGTACCTGAGGCCGAAGTCTTTGCCCTGCTGACAGATGCGGCCTACCAAATCTTAATTTGGACTGTAATCATTGCCGCAGCCTTTATCATGCTCGCTATTGTGGTAGCAGGCTCCGTGAGTCGCCCTATCGCCCAAGTCGCAGCAATGTTCCATGATATCGGTGAAGGTGAGGGTGATTTACGCCAACGCTTACCTGTAAATGGTGAAGACGAAATTGCGCAACTTGCCCAAGGATTTAATAGCTTTATTAGCAAAATCCAAGATTCTGTTATTGAAGTCGCGCAGACCAGTGAACAACTCGGTCTCTCGGCGAAAGATGTATCTAATCAAGCGCAGCAAACCCTTGAAGATAGTCATGAACAAAAAGACCGCACTATGATGGTGGTAACGGCCATCAATGAGATGGGGGCAACCGTAAATGAAATCGCCAGTAATGCAGCCCAAGCCGCTGTCGCCGCGAAAGATGCCGATACAGAATCCAATAGCGGCCAAGTGGTGGTAACGCGTGCCCGTGACACTATCAATCAGCTCTCCCATGATGTGGAACAAGTAGGTGAAGTGATTGAATCCCTCGCGACTCATACCAAATCTATCGGTGGCATCCTCGATGTGATCCGTGCTATTTCGGAGCAAACCAATCTATTAGCCCTCAACGCCGCGATTGAAGCTGCACGCGCAGGTGAAGCGGGACGTGGCTTTGCCGTAGTAGCAGATGAAGTCCGTAATCTGGCATCACGTACCGCAGCCTCTACTAACGAAGTCCAAGGTATGATCGACAAGTTGCAATCTGAAGCAAGCCGCGCAGTTAATGCCATGGCACAGAGCCGCGCTCGCTCACACGAAGGTGTCACAGCGGTTGATGAGGCTAGCCAGTCTTTGGTTGGCATTAGCGATCGTATTGGTCTTATCAGTGATATGAACATTCAAGTCGCGGCGGCAACAGAAGAGCAATCGACCGTAGTCGAAGATATTAACCGTAACGTGACCGAAATTAACGACATTACCCAACGCACCGCGAGCACAGCTCAAGCTGCGGCGCAGGCCAGTTTAGCGTTAAATCAACTCGCCCACCGCTTGGATACCTTGGTAGCTAAGTTTAAAGTGTAATTGTCAAACACAAAGATATTGATATAGAAAAAAAATGCCTTAGTGGATCTCCCTAAGGCGTTTTTATTACACAACTTAAAAGGCGATTAGTTATCGGAGAGAAACTTGATTGTCAGTGGATAGCGATAAACCTGCCCTTCACTGGCCTTAACTATGCCTAGGATAGTACAGACTAAGTCCAAAATGCCTAGGATGATAAGCAAGATAAATCCAATGCCTACAAACGCTAATACTCCACTGATAATCACGTAGATTAGTAGGCTTAGCTTAAAGTTCAGACAGCTGCGCCCACATTGGTCGACAAAAGCCGACTCTTCACGCTTCATCAGCCACAAAATGAGCGGACCAAGGATGGAGCCTAATGGCACTAAATACCCGATTAAACTAGAGGCATACACCAGTAAACCAAAATCTTTCTCGCTCTTCGTCACTGACTCTATCATGACACTTTCCCTGTATTATTGTTTGAAATATAAAAGTTATTAGCTCTTTGGGCCATACAAACGCATTTGCCAATCTTCGACTTGCTGCGTTGCTAAGCGGCGCTGTAGGCTATTCACCCAGCTTTGTGCCAGCCCTTCACAGGAGGCGAGTCTATCATAGGCTTTAGCGTTATATTGAGGAGAAAAATTCAGCGCCATCGCCTCGGCAACGCTGATATCAGTTTTACGCTCGACTAATTCTATCTTGTCGCTTAACTGAATCACACCTGGGATTAATACTCTGTAAAACCAACCGCATAACTGACTCTGCTGCATGGCAAGGGCAAAGTCTCTATGGCCAAATTGCAGGTTCAATTTAAAGCAAGGTGAGCGTGGCTGAGTCACTTGCACTGTGACGGCACCGATTTGCAGCACATCCCCAATATTGACCTCGGTTTCATTTAAGCCAACCGTGCTGATATTTTCACCCATGCTCGGTGCATCTTCGAGTTGGGTGATTAAATCCCAACGACGGTATTGACCATAATGCTCACGGGGAAAATGATGCAATACTCGGTCAAGTCCGCCATGATGTTTAGGATCAGCCTGTGCATCGCCTTCCACATGGTCGACATTCACCACTAACTGCTGCGCCGATTTTTTACCGTCAATGCCAGTTGAAATGCCGCGAATGTCTTGCAGGCTCGCCCCTAAATACAAACCCGATAATCTGTTTACCAATAAGGTCGACATTGGTTACTCCCATCATTGTCGCCACACGGGGCCAAATAAAAACGCTAAGTATTACATACTCGAAACAAATCGAGCGTGCTCTAAAATCTGGGTATCACTGATTTAACACTACTTGATTACGGCCAGCTTCTTTCGCTTGATATAAAGCTAAATCGGCTCGTTTTATTAAATCCTCTGCCGGTTCAAGCTTTTGATATTCTGCAACACCAATACTGACTGTGATTGCAATATGTACTCCATTGACCTTCAACTCGCGCTGAGAAATCGAATCACGGAAACGTTCCGCCAACTCTGCCGCATGGCTTAAATCCATCTCTGGCAATAACACCAAAAACTCTTCCCCACCCCAACGGCAAAGTATATCTTGCTGTTTTAGCTGGCTACGTAGCAAGTTAGTGACCGTTTTGAGCACTAAATCACCAATACTATGACCATAGCTATCATTCACTTTTTTAAAGTGGTCGATATCGACAAGGAGAACTGAAATAGGAGTTTGCGACAAATTAGCTTTGTCTAATGCCTGATGGAAATACTCTTCAAAGACTTGTCGATTAGCTGCGCCAGTGAGTTTGTCAGTTGATGCCATAACCTCAAGTTTGCGCTGATAGCGCCCTAAGGTCATGTTTGAAATAAACAAAATACCTATGGTCACGACCAAACTTAGGGCTAAGTTCCCCCAAAAGGTATTAAGCAGTTCTTGTTCTTGCGGAGCATCTTCTTGCTCAACAATTAAATACCACTTGAACTCAGGCACTAATCGACTGTTTAAGTAGACCGTTTTACCGTTGCGCTGATAGCTAAATGCGGCGCTTGGGCTAGTTAAAATGCGCGTTGATAGTTGCTCCAAGCCAGTGCTGGCTTGCAGTGAATTAGCTCCATCATATTCATCACCATGGAGAGTGACATTTCCCTGTCTATCGGTGAAAAAAACCCGGCGGTTATAACGCTTTTGATAGAGTTCAATCAGCGCCTTGACCTTTTCAACTGCAAGGCCAACGCCAGTAACCCCCATAAACTTACCTTCAAAATCAAAAACTTTATAGTTAACAAATACGGTTGTTTTAGTGCGATCAGCGGTATCAGCATCGATATTAATTTCATAATGTTCTGATTCTGGTAACGAACGGACACGAAAATACCAAGCATCATTAGGCTCAATATCTTGGATTTTCTTTAATACCCCCGATGAGTGGTAGTAGTTGCGACTCTGTTCTGAAACAAAAAAGCTGGTGACAGTATCGTACTTATCCTGGATTTCTTTCAGATAACGGATCAGCTTTTCAGGCTCTTGCTCATGGTTTAATGTCCAATCACGCACAAAGGTATCCTGTGCCATTAGGGAGGAAATAAAGATCGGACGTAGTAGATCTTGTTGAATTTCTGAATAAATATTATCGCTTGTTAAAGGTAAAGTATTACTTTCAATTTGCTGACTCAAAGAGTCATGGGCCACTTTATAGCTAATACCACTGGTCACTAAAAAGGCAACTAGCAACAACACAGAAAGTAGCCAAATAAACTTCTTTTTATCATTCCAAACGTGATTGCCCATTTCCAACTCCAACAGCAGTAGGCTTATTATTTTGTAGTAGCGTGGTGAGTTACCTAAATGTTAACGCAATCCCTCAATGACCGCACAATATTTCCGCTATATGAATGTTCTTCGACGAAATAACATTATTCGAGGTAAAAAAATGCCCCGTTGGGGAAACGAGGCAAACAAGCGAACCAACAAAATGGGAGAAAAGCGCAAGCAAACGTTAAAGGACAAGAGCTCTCCGTCACTGTGCGCACTTTATCAATCCAAGATGACAGAAAAATGACGTCCAAATTGTTCAACACTTGCAGCCCATTTCCAGCATTATGCTTCTAAATACTGTTTTAAAGCTTCACCAGGAATAGAACTGTCTGTTGCGACTGCAAAAGCCGCCCAAACAGCACCTTCAGCCATTGCTTGAGTGATAGATTTGCCAGCACAGAGTCCATGAATAAGCCCAGCAGCATAGGCATCCCCTGCACCCGTGGTGTCGACAACCTCAGCAGGCACCGCAGGCACATGCTGCACATCATCTTGGGTATAAACCTTCGCGCCACGGACACCATCAGTCACCACAAAATAACGTAATGATTCCCCACCAATGCTTACACCGTAATCCCAAGAGGCGACATCACATCGTCCATGCATATCACTCATAGAAGCAAGTAGTACATGGCAAGGGCGTGGTCTATCATCCTTGGCAAGTTGCGCGATCACAAGGCAATGATCGAGTGCCGTTTTAGCCCAACTTACAGTCCCTTCCGCTGATGTATTAAAATACAACGCATCCCAATGCTGCCATTTTGGTGGAACCGATAACTCAAAAACTGGCCGCTGCGGGCGGATAATGGTGCGCTCACCGTCAGGAGTCATCACCAGCAGCATCTCACAGGTATTCCCTGCGCGGCGCTGCACTAAACGACAATCAAGCCCTTGGGTACTAGCCTCGGCGATAGCCCAATCCCCCATTTCATCCCTACCCACTTGGCTGACTAATGCAACTCTATGACCTGCCCAAACAAGTCCAAGCCCCGTATTCGCCCCACCGCCGCCTAGCCGTTGACCGCCATCTTGATAATGAAAGCGACCACCGGTTTTTAAAGGTTTATCAAGGATTAACACACGATCACAGTTAAGGTTGGCCACCAGCAAAATATTTGCCATGACAAGGCTCCATTGAAAGAGAATACCACGCCCAACCGGGACACGTTTGGGGCTAAAAGAGCCCCCAATCTAGACCAAAATGCGAGGTGGCACAATCTGAGTATCTAATACCTATTATTCATCAAATGTCAGCTTAAATGGGCTTTTGTTGTAAGACCTTGACCATAATCAAATTCAGCAACACCACACATTCAGGCTAAACAGTTAAAGACGATGTTCGATTAAGAACATGATAAATAATATGAATAATCTTGAAAAACGTAAGCTTTACTCATGAAAACATAAAAATGTCACCAAGATTCAAGCGAGCCTTAAATTAGAAAAAGGTTAAACTTGGTGCCAAGGATAAAGACGAAAGGAATTCGTATGTTAATGGGCTGGCTGCATGAAGATATGGATAGCGAAGAACAATTACGCCGTTATCGGCAATGCGTAGAGGAATTTCATCAGCTGAATTTTCATGATGTTTATGTAGCAAAAATCCAACATGAATATCGATTACTACAAACCTTGTTTGAAGAGCAGTCGATTCAACAAAGTGAGCCTGACTGCTCTGAAAAATAACACGAGAATTAATCAACCGCCTTAAATGGCGAAAGTGATGCAAACTTGACCTCAAGTTGCCAATCCTGAATAACCATCTCCGACGGTTGCCAACTGTCATCAACCCATTCGTAAAGTAGGCCAGGATCTTCCTCAGCATTCACCAATAAACGACGGCCATCTTTTAAAACAATCGTATAATCAAGCCCCTGCGCATCCACACTTTCAATATCCCCCAAGACTTTGTGGTGAATGCTTGCAATTGCCCCAGTAGCCTTAACTGCTTCAGTTTTATTCGCTCCGCTGTAAAGTCTTAATACCTCATTGGTAGCGGGTTTATGAAATAAAAACTCTTCAGTCACGCCCACAACGATCGACGGATCAAGCTCATACCAAGCGGGTATCCATAATGCGTTCATTGCCATCCCGTTATATCCTGAATAATAATTTTACGGACGTGAACATTCTGCCCTAACCTTAGCCGATAAAATACTGCCCAAAGATAAAATAATTTTATCCTTGCGCAATCCAGTAAACGGCAATTCCTTTATCAAATACAGATAAAGCTAGCCGAACAAGCCCGCTCTTAACCAAAACGGCTTATCTCTAAACCACTGGGTACAAACCCATTTTTGCCCCGCGGTTACCTCACAGCCACGGTGCAATGAGGAAGGAATGGGTTTGCCTGTTTGATCCGTATTGTCAAAAACCAAAATAGCGGCAGTCTCAGGTTTGACTTGTATATAAGGTGCCTTGAACTCCGTTTCGCCTCCGTCAAAATCATCATTAAGATACAAAATAGCCGTTTTTGACCTTTGGCCAAAACGTGCCAATTCGGCTTCAATTTCAGCCGTATATGCATGTATTGCATCATAATGCCATTGATAGAACTGGCCAGGCTCGTACCTAAGTACAACTATGGGTTCCGCAAACGCCAACTTAACCCCTACAAACTTGGCAATGACTCTTTCAACACAAGCCATTGCAAGATTGTCATTAGGGATCGGAGTGGGGTAATGCATGTTGTTGCGGATACCACTTTCGACACTCCCCTTTCCCTGATGTCCATACACAGTAATAGGCCGCAAATGGGGCAATGAACATCTCTTAATATCGTCTAATAAATTCACTGGGAGTTGTGAGTGGGACAGCGTTGCCGATTGCAGTTGCTTCCCGACTGAAGTCGGCTTGCGCTCAAAAGCCAATAGCGCAGCAAACACACTGATCGCATCAGCGTGGCGGGGCGTAATCGTTTTTAGCCAAGGTACGAAATAACAAAATTTCGCTTTAACCTCTTGCTCTTGCAGAGGATCTTCCATCAAAACATAGGAACCCCAAAACGATTTTAAACTCGCTAGTTCCTCTAACGCCCACTCAGCACTGAAAAACAAAGCGATGGCCAGCTCTCTTTCAGAAACCATGCTACGCATGCAGTGAACTAACCAAAAACGCACAAAATCAGCCGACTCAGTTGCCAACTTAAGTACTAACGCCTCAGGCAAACGATTGAAATAACGCTCTTCTAATAATTGAACAAATAACTGCTGCATATAAAGACCTATTCACAACTCAACCCTACTATGCTCATTAAAACTGAATCGAACCTGCTAAGAAACATTTTATTTACAATCGATCGTTTTATCGTCTTTTGTCTCTATCAATCTTGAGTACAAAAATACAATCCTAGTTTCATCTCAGGCTTGGTTTCTGTTAGCTTGAAAACTCAGATAAATAACTGCCACATTTTGTTGGTAAAGTGATCCGATAACCAACCGTGACGTATTGAGCCTGACAACCCATGGCAACAACAATGGCACCCGCTTGCCCTATGGAGAAATCGAACATGCCTGTTTTGCAAACACTCAAACTTACGGGTGATAATGAAACGCTAAAACGTCAAGCGCTTAAGCACTACTTCAACCAAACTTGGACGCTCTATGAGTCGCTCTTCGAGTTGATAAAACACGACCATGCCTATTATTTAAAAGCCGAGCCTTTACGCCATCCGCTGATTTTTTACTTTGGCCACACCGCGACCTTCTACATCAATAAGCTCAAACTGGGCAAATATCTTGAGGACAGAGTCAACGATCATTTTGAGTCGATGTTTGCTATTGGTGTTGACGAGATGTCTTGGGACGATCTCAATGAAACCCACTACCAATGGCCAACGGTCACCGAGGTTAAAGACTATCGAGATAAGGTGAATCGCGTTGTTAACCAATTAATTGATACTATGCCAATCACCTTGCCTATCACTCAGGACAGCCCTGCTTGGGTCATTTTGATGGGGATTGAGCATGAACGTATCCATTTAGAAACCTCATCAGTCATTATCCGTCAGTTGCCTTTAGAGGAAGTATCCCCAAGTGTTCACTGGCCTGAGTGCCAAGACTATGGAACGATAGACGCTAACCAGCTGATTGCTGTGGCGGGCAAAAAAATCACTTTAGGTAAAAAAGAGCAAGATGAAACCTACGGCTGGGACAACGAATACGGCAATAAGAGTTTTAAAGTGGCAGACTTTAAAGCCTCAAAGTATTTAGTGAGTAATCAAGAATATTTAAGCTTTGTTGAAGCCGGAGGCTATCAATCGCCCGAGTTTTGGAATGAAGAAGGTCGTGCATGGCTGGCTTACACTCAAGCCCAGATGCCACGTTTTTGGCGCCGTTATGAGGGCCAATGGTGGCAACGAAATCTTACCAGCGAAATTCCACTTCCCCTTAATTGGCCAGTTGAAGTCAATCAACTCGAAGCTAAAGCGTTTTGTTATTGGAAAGCGCGCCAGACTCAAAGCAACATCCGCCTTCTGACTGAGGCGGAATGGTATATTTTACGAGAAAATATTCCAACCGATGCCCCCGACTGGCAAGAAGTACCAGGGAATATCTCGCTGGCCTACTACGCTTCCTCTTGTCCGGTAAATCGCTTTAAACATAATGAATTTTACGACATTGTCGGTAATGTCTGGCAATGGACCGAAACTGCTATCGATGGTTTTAATGGCTTTGCAGTGCATCCACTCTACGATGATTTTTCAACGCCAACTTTCGATGGTAAACATAACCTGATTAAAGGGGGCTCTTGGATCTCGACGGGCAATGAAGCCATTGCAACCTCTCGCTACGCGTTTCGCCGTCACTTCTACCAACATGCCGGATTTCGTTATGTGGAGTCCCTGCAAAACCCAGAGCAAATGGCCGAGGTTAATGTGTACGAAACCGATGAACTGATTTCTCAATATTTAGAATTCCATTATGGCGCTCAATATTTTGGCGTCCCGAATTTCTGCGTTAATGGCGTTCAACAGGCGTTAAACGAAATCCAACTTGAGCATACCGCGAAGGTATTAGACATCGGCTGTTCGGTGGGCCGAGCCAGCTTTGAGTTAGCTAAAGTGTTCGACCATGTTGATGGTATCGATTTTTCGGCCCGTTTTATTCAACAAGCCTACACGCTGACTGAACAAGGCGAAAAACGCTATACCATCCGCACCGAGGGCGATTTACAAGAGTTTAAGAGTGTCAGCCTTGCTAAACTGGGCTACCAAGAAGAAGCCAAAAAAGTCAACTTCATGCAAGGTGATGCCTGTAATCTTAAGCCCATCTACACAGGTTACGACTTAGTTTATGCCTCAAACCTTATCGACAGGTTGAACGATCCCAAACATTTCCTCACCAGTATTGGCCAACGTATTAACCAAGGTGGCTACCTAGTGATTGCATCACCTTATACTTGGCTTGAGGATTACACACCAAAAGAGAAATGGCTCGGAGGCATCAAAGTAAAAGGGGAAAACTTCACCACTTTAGATGGATTGACCGAAACCTTGATCGGCCAATTTGAGCTAGTCGCGGTTAAAGAGATCCCCTTTGTTATCCGTGAAACTAAACGCAAGTTCCAACATTCCCTCTCAGAAATGACGATCTGGCGTAAACGATAACCGAGAACATTTAAGAAAAAATCCGCCAGAGAATCACTTCTGGCGGATACATAACAGACAGCTCTGTAACATTCGCGGCCCCAATGGCAAGGATCTGCTTTTGATATTGCTTACCATAACCAAGTTGATTTGCTAACCCAATAAACTCTCTGTCCTGGAAGCGGCTAGACTTATCACTGCACTGTATTCCTCTACTAGGGCGTGTTGATATTTCAGTAGAATAACTAGACATCATTCCTCGTTTCGCGAGCACGTGCTTGCCAGAACGAACAAAATCTAATCTCGAAACGTGAACACGCCCTAATACCAATGGCATTAAACATCTGTTCATTCAGCACGAGTTCAAAGTGCTTTAGGCAAGTCGAAGCATAATGGAGCTCTATCAGAAGTCTTGAACCTAATATAAAGTACTTCATCCAGCCATCACCTGCACTATGGTTGCTAAGCCAGATTATTTTATTGGGTATGCCAGCACCAACGAGTAATAACATAGAATAACTTAGAAAGTTTATGCACTTACACCAAAAACAAATCCTGCGTGCACAACATCTTATTTATTAAGCAGCTAAAGAGCAAAAAATCATATTGACGACAGAATTAAAATAACTTTGAATTGCATACATATTCATAAACATAAAGTAATTGGAGCACGGGATGGAACGAATTGAGCAAGTAGCAGTAGCCAAAAAAGCCAATATCTATTTTGAGGGTAAAGTCGCTAGCCGCAGTGTATTTTTCAGTGACGGTAGTAAACAAACCCTAGGCGTAGTGCTTCCTGGAGAATACGAGTTTTCCACCTCGCAGGGTGAAATCATGCAAGTCACCAGCGGCAGTTTTGAGGTATTACTGCCAAATAGCTCAACTTGGCAAATATTTAGCGAAGGCAGCCAGTTTGAGCTTGCGGCCAATGTCAGCTTTAAAATTCGCAATAGCGATATCGCAGAATATTGCTGCAGCTATCTATAGCGTTCAAGTCGATGGAATGCTTAGTCAACTGAGCATTCCTCTATTTACATAATACGTCTGTATAAAAACCAACCACTAGACGACTGGTCTAATTTGCTATAGACTCCTGCGCCATGAAAACAGAAACCCAATCAACCCGTCAGCATATTCTCGACGTCGGTTACTCGCTGATCGTTAAGCAAGGCTTTTCGTGTCTAGGGTTAGCCCAATTACTCAAGACCGCCCAAGTACCAAAAGGCTCGTTTTACCATTACTTTGAATCCAAAGAGCAATTCGGTGAGGCACTGTTAACCAGTTATTTTGAGCAATACCAAACAGAGCTTGATAGCTTATTTGCCAACCCACAGCTCTCTGGCTTTGATCGCCAAATGCAATACTGGCAAAGATGGTTGCACGTGCAGCAGGACGGTTGTATCGATCAAAAATGCCTAGTCGTTAAGTTAAGTGCTGAGGTGGCCGATCTCTCTGAGGCTATGCGCCTTGTGCTTTTAAAGGGGTCGGCTGGCATCATTGAGCGCTTAACCCAGTGCATTCAAGTGGGGATTACCGATAAATCCATCTGTGAACAGGATGCTCAGGCAACAGCAGAGTTGTTGTATCACATGTGGCTCGGCGCCAGTTTGATGAATAAACTCGGCCACAGCCGCGCAGCTTTAGAGCGCGCCCTTGCAATGACCGAATCTATTTTAAAGACCAAAACCATGGGTTAATGCCAGCAACACTGGCACACCAATTAATCAGCAACCAGTTAATGAACAATGAAATATCGCCTCGTCGGCTTGATTTATCATTTAGTAGCCAAACAAATATAGACGACTGGTCTACTAAATTTATTTTCCAACCATAGGACAAATAGCAGTATGTTTAATTTCACCTACTACAATCCAACTCGTATTCATTTTGGTAAAAATACCATAGCTGAAATCGACACCTTAGTGCCTAGCAATGCCAGAGTGATGGTGCTATTTGGCGGCAGCAGCGCCAAACGAACAGGTACCTTAGCTGAAGTAAAACAAGCGCTTGGAAATCGTTTTGTGGTCGAATTTGAGGGGATCGAACCCAATCCAACCTACGAAACTCTGATGCAAGCGGTCGCGCAAGTACGTGAATTACATATCGACTTCTTACTCGCCGTTGGTGGCGGTTCGGTCATCGATGGCACTAAGTTTGTTGCCGCGGCTGCGGTATTTGAAGGCGAGCCTTGGGATATTCTCACGAGCTGGGGCACCAAGGTGACCAAAGCCATGCCATTTGGCTCGGTATTAACCCTACCGGCCACAGGTTCAGAGATGAACAATGCCAGTGTGGTGACCCGTAAATCTTTGAAAGCAAAGCTGCCATTCCGTAACGATTTAGTGTATCCACAATTCTCCATCCTCGATCCCACCAAAACCTTTACCCTACCGGAAAGACAAGTGGCGAACGGTGTTGTCGATGCGTTTGTGCATATCACCGAGCAATATCTCACTTACCCAGTCAATGCCGCGGTACAGGACAGATTTGCCGAAGGTTTACTGCAAATTTTGATTGAATTAGGCCCACAAGCACTCACAAAACCTGAAGATTACGATATCCGCGCTAACTTGATGTGGGTCGCGACTATGGCACTCAATGGCACGATTGCCACAGGCGTTCCGCATGATTGGGCAACTCACATGATTGGCCATGAGCTCACCGCACTCTATGATATTGACCATGCCCGTACCTTAGCTATTGTCTTGCCAGCACTATTACGCTGCACTAAAACGGCTAAACGTGAAAAATTACTGCAATTTGCAGACAGAGTATGGCATATCACCACAGGCTCCGAAGACGAACGAATCGAGGCCGCGATTGCGAAAACCCAAGCATTTTTCGAAGACATGGGCATTGCAACGCACTTATCTGGCTATGATTTAGGTAAAGAAGCTGTCGATGCGGTTGTTGCTCAACTCGAGAAACATGGCATGGTTGCTTTAGGTGAACATGGCAATATCGATCCCGCCATGAGCCGCGACATTTTAACCCTCGCCTTATAGTTCAATCTCACGCCTCTGCAATCCCATGCGACCGTGAGGCTTAAGGCCATCAACGCACCATAATGGTGCGTTGATATTCCCTCAAACGGGGCAAAGGGTACTCACACTTAGGGGCATCAAGTTTTAAAGAAATATTTGTAATGGCGTTAACGTCATCATTCAGTCACACCTTGTCATCTTGCAGACCCGTTTATCGCCGATAAATCCTCATTACTGATGCACAAACACCATGATTTTTGATGAAAAAACGACTACTCTTGGATAATCTTATCTTACTGATAAAAGGATTTTTGCATGCGTTTATTTACTCTCATCAGCTTAGTGCTGCTTAGCTTATTCGCGCAGGCAACAGTATATAAGTGGGTCGATAAGGACGGTAAAGTTCATTATTCCGATGAGCCACATCCAAATGCTGAGATTGTTGAATTAAAAGAAAAAACGCTAAACCAAATTACCCTTCCCCCCGTAAACCCTGATACAAATGATTCGCAAGCCATTGAACAAACCAAATACCAAGTCGTCATAACTTCCCCCGAAGAAGAGGAAACCGTCAGGGATAATAATGGCGATTTCCAAGTCACAGCCACAGTAACCCCTGAAATCAAGAGCCAATATTTGATGGCCCTTAAACTCGATGGTAAAGCCATCGGCCAACCCCAAATTGGCGGCACATTTCAGTTGAACAACATCGACAGAGGTGAACATACCATTGTTGTCGATGCGATGACTCAAAACGGCAAAGTCTTTGCATCTAGCTCACCAAGAAAGATATTTCTTCATCAAGCGGCGATGACTCCAGCACCTAAAAAGCAACCAAAATCAAATTAAGTTGTTTAATAATAATTAGTTAGGTTGTAAGAAATACATTAAGCCGTTTGACGAAGTCGAGTTGCAGCATGCACCAAATCGGTGCAACATAAGGGTGCAACCCTATTTTCAGGAACGGTAGATGGATAAAGAGACTCTGCTCAATCATTTAGTGACCGCGGTACTGGTCATCGATAAGGATCTTAAGCCTTGTTATGCCAACGCCGCTGCAGAGCAACTGTTAGGTGTCGGTAGCCACAGGCTAGTCGAACAAGCATTACCCGAGCATTATCAAGCGCTTGGTGTCGACGCTCAGCTCCTTAGCGATGCGGTAAAGGCTGGGCAAAGTCTCACCGTTAACACCGCGACGTTAGTCACCTTAGATGCCCAGCATCACACCGTCGATCTGACACTGATCCCGCTCGAGGATGAAGCACAGCTGAGCCTGCTTGAACTTAGGCAAGTCGACCAACAACGACGAATCCACCAGCAACTTAGCCAAGATGCACAGCAGCAGGCGGCACAATTCTTAGTGCGTAACTTAGCCCATGAGATTAAAAACCCCTTAGGCGGCTTGCGTGGCGCAGCGCAATTGCTCTCGCGGGAACTCGACGATCCCGCGCAAAAGGAATTTACTAATCTCATCATCGAACAAGCTGATCGGCTGCGTAGCTTAGTCGACCGACTGCTCGGCCCGCAGCGCCCCACTCAACATAGCCTGCATAACATTCATCAAGTGGTGCAAAAAGTGTACAAGCTGGTGGAAATCGCACTGCCAGCCAATATCCAGTTGAAGCGGGATTATGATCCTTCGATTCCCGATATCGAGATGGACCCAGATCAAATGCAGCAAGCGGTGTTGAATATTTTGCAGAATGCGGTGCAAGCCCTCGAGTATACTGGCGGTGAAATCCTGATCCGCACCCGCACGCAACACCAAGTCACTATCGGTTCGCAGCGCCACAAGCTCGTACTGACCCTGTCCATTATCGACAATGGCCCAGGCATTCCACCTGAGCTCATGGACACACTGTTTTATCCCATGGTCACCAGCCGTGAGCAAGGTTCTGGGCTGGGTCTATCGATTGCCCACAACATTGCCAGATTACACTCGGGCAGAATTGATTGCGTCTCCAGCCCAGGACACACAGAATTTATTATCTCTCTACCGATTTTAAGTGCCAAATAATTAAGCAAAACCAACACATACCGTATGAGGAAGCAAAATGCGAATCAGTGAACAAGTGTGGATCCTCGACGATGATAGCTCAATACGTTGGGTGCTCGAAAAAGCGCTCCAAGGCGCTAAACTCAGCACCGCCAGCTTTGCTGCGGCCGAATCACTTTGGCAAGCATTAGAGATTGCCCAACCACGGGTCATCGTCTCGGATATTCGTATGCCGGGCACCGATGGCTTAACTCTGCTTGAAAGACTGCAAATCCACTATCCGCATATTCCCGTTATCATCATGACGGCGCATTCGGACTTAGACAGTGCCGTGAGTGCCTATCAAGCTGGGGCGTTTGAGTATTTGCCAAAACCCTTTGATATTGATGAAGCAATTTCCCTCGTTGAGCGTGCGCTGACCCATGCAACAGAGCAAAGTCCAACGCCAGCGGCGCAGGAAACTCAAGTCAAAACCCCCGAAATTATCGGTGAAGCCCCCGCGATGCAGGAAGTGTTTCGTGCCATTGGTAGGTTGTCGCGCTCTTCAATCAGCGTACTGATCAATGGCCAATCAGGCACAGGTAAAGAGCTAGTCGCAGGCGCACTGCATAAGCACAGTCCGCGTAAAGATAAACCTTTTATCGCCTTGAATATGGCGGCGATTCCCAAGGATTTAATCGAATCAGAACTGTTTGGCCACGAAAAAGGCGCCTTTACTGGTGCGGCTAACGTGCGTCAAGGGCGCTTTGAGCAAGCTAACGGCGGCACCCTGTTTTTAGATGAAATCGGCGATATGCCGCTAGACGTGCAAACCCGTTTGCTACGGGTTCTCGCCGATGGACAGTTTTATCGAGTCGGCGGCCACAGTGCTGTACAAGTGGATGTGCGCATCATTGCTGCCACCCACCAAGATCTTGAGCAATTAGTCCTAAAAGGCGGATTTAGGGAAGACTTATTCCACCGCCTCAATGTGATTCGTATCCATTTGCCACCGCTGTCACAACGCCGTGAGGATATTCCTCAGCTTGCTAGCCACTTTTTAGCCTCCGCCGCCAAGGAGATTGGTGTCGAAGCCAAAATCCTCACCAAGGAGACCGCCGCTAAGCTATCGCAATTGCCATGGCCGGGCAACGTTAGACAACTCGAGAACACTTGTCGCTGGCTCACCGTCATGGCCTCAGGACAAGAAATCCTGCCCCAAGACTTGCCGCCCGAGTTACTTAAGGAACCTACCAGTATTAATCCTATGGCAAAAGGCAGCCAAGATTGGCAATCGGCACTCACCGAGTGGATCGACCAAAAACTGTCTGAGGGAAATAGCGATTTATTAACCGAAGTACAGCCTGCCTTTGAGCGCATATTACTCGAAACCGCATTGAGACATACACAAGGGCATAAACAAGAAGCGGCAAAACGTTTAGGCTGGGGCAGAAATACTTTAACGCGAAAACTGAAAGAATTGTCTATGGATTAACCATCCATTTAAAAGCAAAAAAGGGATAGTGATATCCCTTTTTTATTATTTAGATTAAATCTAAATAATTAGAACTGGTAATGCACACCAATCGCCAGTTGTTTAATATCGGTATCGATATCTTTCACATTTAAATAATTGTGGTCAGCGTCTAAATCACCGCTAGTAACATCGTAACTCAAGCGAACATTTAAATGCTCTGTCACAGCAGCGTTAATACCAACACCGTAGGTCCAGCCATAGCCTGTGAAATCTTCATCAAAACCAAAACCGTCAATATTCATAGCCATAGATGCAACACCGACCTTTGCATAAGCTGAGAACATATCATTGATTTGCATAGTAAACTTAGGTGTAAAAGTAAGTGCACCCGCAGAAATATCGACATCGTTATCGCCTAAATCGCCAGTTGCAAATAAATTCGCCTCTAAACCAAACCATTCGTTAAAGTTGTAACCACCGTATACACCGAAACCTGTCCCTGTTTCTCCATCATCAAGCACATCAACAGTCACGCGATTTAGTGCACCACCCACATAAAAACCTGTGGTGTCAGCTGCCGCTACAGCTTGGCCTGTCACTAATACTGCTAGTAAAGAACCCGCAACTAAAGATAGTTTTTTCATTACATTTCCCTAATGAGTTAACCTAAGTAGTAAACGCCGCGAATAATATAACAAACACAAAATAAGAGTAATAGTTTGTAAAGGCTAAATACACTTTATACAGAAAGCATTCAGCTTTAAATAAAACGAGCATGTATGAGAAGAGACTTAAGCATTAACTAACGACTCGCAATACATTCATAATCGCGAAATAACACTAGAGAATAAGGGAACGACGTTTTCGCTCATCGAGGCATTCACTAATCATAACTTTTCTCGATTGTGCACAAATTACCCGGCTGCGCCACATTAATAATGGCCAAACATGTAGTCGATACTCCCGCTGCGCAATATTGAACGGAATAATTCTCGGCCAATAATATAAGGATTGACGCAGGATAAGCTCGCTCCAAACGCCCATAGGAAGATTCACTAGATTATGATCAGAGAGGTTTGAGTCAAGTCCCCCGCTCGCGCTGGGGACATGCTCGGCAATCAACTCAAAGCGAGTGAGTCGACAATCGATGATAACGGCAGATGAGCCGCGTATTAGCATCAAACAGGTGAGACTGCCGCTGCATCCATGGCATAACCACTCCTTTGGTATGTCAATAATCGCTTTAGTGTTTTACCGCGGTTATTGAGTCATTGGCTCCACTTGTACGGGATCTTGGTGAATAATCACCTCGGCATCTTCAAAGGCGGCCTTTACCCTAAGCCCTGTGGTATCGGCAATACTGTGGGCCTCGTTTAGGCTTAAATGGCCGTCTAACTCCAAATGGAATTGAATAAAAATGGTTTTACCTGCTTGGCGCGTCCGTAAATCATGAAGCCCTAATACTCTTGGATCTTCCTTAGCAATTTGTTTTATCCGCTGGCGGGTTTCTTCATCTAACTCACGATCTAACAATGCTTGAATCGAGCGGTAACCTAAATCAAAAGCCTGTTGGCCGATATAGCAAGCGATAAGCACGGCAAAGAGCCCATCGGCCCACCACCAACCATATTGGGACAAAACGAGTGCGAGCAATACTGCGCCATTGAGGAATAAATCCGACTTATAGTGCAACGAATCGGCTTCGACTACCGTACTATTGGTCGCCGCCAGCGCCCGCTTTTGCAACATCACTAATGCTAATGTCAACACAATCGCGACAACTGAGACCACCACACCTAAAGTTGCGTGCTCAACCGGGGCGGGATTCAGTAACCGCTCTCCACCATAAAACAGCAGCAGGAATGCCGAGCCCATAATAAAGGCCGATTGCGCCAACGACGCTAATGGCTCCGCTTTACCGTGGCCGTATCTGTGGTCATGGTCGGCGGGGACGATGGCATAACGAATGGCGATAAAGTTGATGATTGAGGCGAGTGCGTCGGCGAAGGAGTCCGTTAAGGATGCCAGCATACTGGCCGAGCCAGAATATAACCAAGCTAACAGCTTGATAAGAATAAGGGTCAAAGCGGTAGCCACGGAAGCGCGACTAGCCAGTTTGACCCAAAAATCGTATTGGGAAGTCTGAGTCATAAGGGTCTATATCGGGAAGCTATGACCCTATTGTATATCAGCTTACAAGCTTAACCGCGAGGTTCTTTACCAGCTTGTGCTTCAAATCGCGCTTTAAACTTAGCTTGCTGTTCAGGTGTCAGCAGATTGTAGATTTGATTCTGCATCGCCTGCATTTCAGCACGATGCGCTGAACGCTCCTCCTTGCACGGCTTGTCGTCGCTACGTGCGGCGCGTTGCTCAGCAAACAGCTTTTTAATGTCTGCTTTTTGTGCATCAGTTAAGTCTAATCCTTCGAACATTCTATGCATGCCATCATGCTCCATGCGATCGCCACGTTTATGAAACTCGCCACGAGGATGGTCACAACCTTGGCCTGGCTCGGCATTAACTGTCGTCGCGAATACCGCGGAGCTTGCTAGGATGGCAAATAGGCCTGCTTTAAAAGGAGATAATGTTTTCATCATGTTAACCTCAATAGTTCAACGTTATGTTGTAAAGACAAGATACAGTGACGACCCTTTTAAAAGCCGAATCACTTTCGACGATTACAGTCTAAAGCGTCATATGTAAGTGAGGGCGTGACCTGAGTAAATCAGTGTAAAGTTGCGACAAGAACTAACAAATTCCCTATTCTTTACTTTGGCTTACATTGCTACACAGCAATTGACATCAAAAGAGGTATACTCAGGCAAAATACTCAAGCCGTCTGTGGTTTAGCACATCGCTTTGAGTCTTTCACACCAGTTCACCCAGATTAAGGAACACTATGAGTCGGATATTATTAATCGATGATGATCTTGGTTTATCAGAACTCCTCGGACAATTACTCGAGCTCGAAGGGTTTAAACTCACGCTGGCCTATGATGGCAAGCAAGGCCTAGAACTGGCCCTAGCGGGGGATTACGATCTGATCTTACTCGATGTGATGTTACCTAAATTAAACGGTTTTGAAGTGCTACGCGCCCTTCGCCAACACAAGCAAACACCGGTGCTGATGCTCACCGCCAGAGGTGATGAAATTGACCGTGTGGTAGGGCTTGAAATCGGTGCCGATGACTATTTACCTAAACCCTTTAATGACAGGGAGCTTATCGCTCGGATTCGCGCCATCATTCGCCGCTCACACTTAACCGCCCAAGAGATCCACGCCACCCCAGCGCAGGAATTTGGCGATTTGCGCTTAGATCCCTCACGCCAAGAAGCCTACTGCAATGAGCAACTGATTATCCTCACGGGAACCGAGTTTACCCTGCTACACACCTTAGCGCTCCATGCTGGCGAGTTGATGAATAAAGAAGAGCTTAACGAGATGGTGCTCGGCAAAAAACTCATGCCCTTCGACCGCAGCCTAGATATGCACCTCTCGAATCTACGCAAAAAACTCCCCGAGCGTAGCGATGGCAGACCTAGGGTGAAAACTATCCGTGGCAAAGGCTATATCTGGCTACCATAACGACGGGAACAACTGTGCCTAATCGCTTATTTATCAAGTTACTGCTCGGATTTTGGCTCTGTAGTTCGTTGATTATTGCCTTAGTCGGGCTGTTGCCTTTGTTGCAACAAAATCACGACCGCGCCCCAATTCCGCCGCATCTGCAAAAAGTGCTGGCAAGCATAGCGCAGCGTATTCAAGACAATCCCGAGCTAGTCACATCTGATTTTCTGCGCCGCTGGGAAAGACGTGGTGATATGGAGGGCAAACCCCCTAGGCTCTATCTGGCCAACAGCCAAGGCCAAGTGATTAACACCAATAGAATCAGCCGTGGCGTACGCAGTTTTATGCTAATGACCGACGAGGAAAAACAGCCGATTAGTCATCAGTTTAAAGATGAATTGGTCTTCGGCCCACACCAATTTACCCTTCAGGGTGAAACCTACTATCTCTATGGTCGCTTGCCGGATATTCACCCTCGTCCCTGGTTCTTCTTCTTTATTGAAAACAAGCTACTCACCCTAAGCCTAGCCATAGTGCTCTCGGGATTACTGTGCGCCATACTCGCTTGGCATTTAGGTAAACCATTAAACTCGCTCAAGAAAAGTGCCGATGCCCTCGCCGAAGGTGATCTCAGCAATCGCGTCGATAAGGCGACCACTCAACGTAACGATGAAATCGGCCAGCTCGCCACCGCCTTTAATAGCATGGCGGATTCGATCGAAGCCATGGTGAAGAATCAGCAACGTTTGATGGGGGATATTTCCCACGAACTGCGCACCCCACTGACCCGCCTACAATTATCACTGGCATTGGCCCGCAAGAAAGGCCAACAGACTACGGAAACCGACCGTATCGCCTACGAGGCCGAGCAACTAGAGAAATTGATCGCAGAGCTCTTGGAGTTGTCGCGGGTCAAACTCAGCACCAATGAGACCAAGGTGCGCCTTGGCTTAGCCGAGTCCCTCAGTCAAGTGTTGGATGACGCCGAGTTTGAAGCCGATCAACAGGGTAAGAAGATCACTATCGATATCGATGAAGCCATCGAACTCAGCCATTATCCGAAATCCCTGTCTCGCGCGATAGAAAACCTGCTGCGCAACGCGATTCGTTATGCCCAGAGCGATATCCACCTGCGCGCGAGCCAAGCCAGCGGCCAAGTACAGATCACCATTAAAGACGATGGCCCGGGGATAGATCCTGCTGAACTTGAAGCGATTTTTAAACCCTTCTATCGCCCCGATTCGGCAAGGCAGCGGGAAAGCGGTGGTTGGGGCCTAGGACTCGCCATTACCGAAGCAGCCATTAGCGCCCATAAAGGCAAAATCAGAGCCGAGAATCGTCAGCCCCACGGCCTTGAAGTCAATATCAGTTTACCGACCTAAAAACATAAGCCCCGCTAACACTGTTAGCGGGGCTTATATTATCAACAACCAACTGCCGTTAATTCTTAATCCCTAGCTGTTTTAATTTGCGATACAAGGCATTACGGCTAATCCCCAAACGCTTAGCACATTGGCTCACATTACCCTCGCAGGCGCGGTAAGCCTGCAACACGTTCAGATTTATGGTTCCATGGAGCGAGTCGATGGTGGCGGAGCTAGACTCGGCCAGTTCGTACGGATGCGCCGTGGTTTCCGCGTCGACAACCTCAGTTAAGGTGTGCGGCTCAAACGCCAGATCCATTAGCTTTTGAGCAAGGTAATCGGGGAGATGATTTATCTCGAGTACGGCCTCACCTTCGGCCATCAAACACGCCACCTGCATTAGGTTATCCAGCTCCCTTAGGTTGCCGGGCCAATCGTAACGCATTAGCTGCGCCAACAACTCAGTACACAAGGTTTGCGCGCTACTGCGGTGACGGCGGTGCAATTTATGGATAATGCGCTCAATATCCTGCCGCTCACGTAGCGCAGGCAGCCGCACCTGCAATCCATTTAGGCGATAAAACAAATCCTGACGGAACAGCCCCTGCGCCACCAGCGACTCTAAATCCATATGGGTCGCGGCGATGATCTGAATATCGACCTTAACACTTTGATTACTGCCGACAGGAACGACCTCACGCTCCTGCAGCACCCGGAGTAACCGGCTCTGCGCCGCCAGTGGCATCTCGCCAATTTCATCGAGGAACAAAAAACCACCGTGGGCTTGGCGGATCTTACCGATAAAACCAGTTCGATTAGCGCCAGTAAAAGCCCCTGCCTGATAGCCAAATAACTCAGACTCAACTAACTCAGCGGGCAAGGCGGCGCAATTCACCGCCACTAACGGCTGCGCGCGGCGGGCACTCTGGGCGTGGAGCTTTTTCACAAATTGCTCCTTGCCGACACCCGTTTCGCCAAGCACCAGCAAAGGGATTTGTTTAGTGATGACCTTATTCGCTTGCTGCCAAGCCCGCTCAAGCAAGGGATCGCGAAACCTTACCCCCAATTGACTCTGCGGCTTATCTTGAATCGTCTTCGCACTTTTGGTCTGCGTAACACCCAACGCCTGAGTCTGTAAGTGCAGGGCCAAATCCCGATTAAAGCCCCCCGTACGCGTCCAGCTATCCCCAAAATGCAGCTCGAGGCTATCGCCCAGCTTGGCTTGACTCAGCAATTGTTTTGCCATGGGATTACAACCCACAATTCGCCCATCACTGTCAGCGATCACTATGCCTTGCCAGCCAGAACTTAATAAACTCGGTTCAGCGGCTAAATCAATCCGATAGTGACTATCGGGCAGATGGCACAACAACGCAGTCTCAACCTGCTGCGCCAGACTCGACACTAACATTAAGGTCTGCTGTGAATGCCGCTGTTGCTCACTGGTGATATCGAGCACTCCGAGCATCTCGCCTTGGGGTGAAAAAATAGGGCAAGCAGTGCAACTCATAAAACGATTTTGGCGGATAAAATGCTGCTCACCGACCACTGACACCGCCTGTTTGGCCATGAGCGCCGTACCTATGGCATTGGTGCCTTTATACTGTTCAAGCCAGTTAACCCCAATATCAAGCGCTACATCCGCTAACTTACTGGAATAACGACTCACGCCCCAATGTTTCAGCACATAACCGTCAGCATCGGAGAGCAATAATCGACTATTAGAGTGCGCCATTAGTTGATTAAATAGCGGCAAGGCATGGGATTGTACTAATTCGATGAGTTGCTGATATTGTTCATGTTTGTGTTTGAGTTCAGCGCGCGTGAGCCTGAGATCCTCACCAGCACGAAACTCTGACAAGCCAGCACCTAAGCTGCGCTGCCATGAATCGGTTAACCATGCCTGTGTGGTTGGAAAATGCGGTTTTACTGTCATAGCCAAGCTCCCCGAGCGCTGTTCCATTTTGGCACACCCATGGTGTGTCGTTGGATGACAAAATGACCACAGGGCACCTTTCCTTCCGTGAGTGCCCCCATTGTTTGGGATCTGCAAAATTAGCTTTTCATCATACTGTTAGCTCAACAAGTGTACAACTCCTGCCAGTTTGGCACTGTCCTTGCGATGTCTGTTTGTACGCAGTACTCGAGTGTTGCGTAAGAGAACAATAACTTAATCAATAGCTTTGTCAGTTAACTCTTGGCAAAGGATAAAAATAACAACAGTGCTCAAACCCATTTCAACAAGACCCATGCTGAGACGCTACACATTTAGCGTTTTCGGCAGCCACAGAAGGAATAACACTATGATTTATGCTCAACCCGGAACTCCTGGTGCCATCGTTAACTTTAAAGAAAAATACGCCAACTTTATCGGTGGCAAATGGGTCGCCCCAGTTAACGGCGAATACTTCGATAATCGCTCCCCCGTCAATGGTCAAAACTTCTGTAAAATTCCCCGCTCCGACTATCGCGATATCGAACTGGCGCTCGATGCGGCCCATGCCGCTAAGGATGCATGGGGAAAAACCTCGGTCACCGAGCGTGCGAATTTACTGCTGCGTATCGCCGATCGCGTTGAGCAAAATCTCGAATACTTAGCCGTTGCCGAAACCTGGGAAAACGGCAAAGCGGTGCGTGAAACTCTCAACGCCGACTTGCCTCTGTTTGTAGACCATTTCCGTTACTTCGCTGGCTGCATTCGAGCACAGGAAGGCAGTGCTGCTGATATTGATGGCAACACCGTCAGCTATCACTTCCCTGAACCTTTAGGTGTCGTCGGGCAAATCATTCCGTGGAACTTCCCGCTGTTGATGGCGGCATGGAAAATCGCCCCTGCGCTCGCCGCAGGTAACTGTGTGGTGCTCAAACCCGCCGAGCAAACACCCGTCTCTATCCTTGTGCTACTCGAACTGATTGAAGATCTGCTGCCGCCCGGCATCCTCAACGTCGTCAACGGATTTGGCGCCGAAGCGGGCCAAGCCCTCGCCACCAGCAAACGCATCGCTAAACTGGCCTTTACTGGTTCCACCGAAGTCGGTTACCACATCTTAAAATGTGCAGCCGAATCACTGATCCCATCGACCGTAGAACTCGGCGGTAAATCGCCTAACCTCTATTTCGCCGATGTGATGGACCACGAAGACGAGTATTTAGATAAAGCCGTCGAAGGTATGTTGCTGGCCTTCTTCAACCAAGGTGAAGTCTGTACTTGCCCATCAAGAGTGTTAATCCAAGAGTCGATTTACGATCGCTTTATCGAAAAAGTGCTCGCCCGTGCGCAAACCATCAAGCAGGGCAACCCGCTGGATACCGCCACCCAAGTGGGCGCACAGGCCTCCCAAGAACAGTTCGATAAGATCTTAAGCTATCTCGCGATCGGTAAAGATGAAGGCGCGCAGGTGCTCTTAGGCGGCTCGCTCTGCCAACTCGAAGGCGAGCAAAGCAAAGGCTATTACATCAGCCCAACGATCATGAAAGGCCATAATAAGATGCGGATTTTCCAAGAGGAAATCTTCGGTCCGGTTATTTCGGTCACCACCTTTAAGGATGAAGCCGAAGCCTTGGCAATTGCCAACGATACCGAATACGGCCTTGGTGCGGGTGTATGGACGCGGGACATGAACCGCGCCCAGCGTCTAGGTCGAGGCATTCAGGCTGGCCGCGTATGGATTAACTGCTACCACGCCTATCCTGCCCACGCGGCCTTTGGCGGTTATAAGAAGTCAGGCATCGGCCGTGAAACCCACAAGATGATGCTCAATCACTATCAAAACACCAAAAACCTCTTGGTGAGTTACGATATCAATCCGCTCGGGTTCTTCTAACCGAGCAGAAACCTTGCCTTGATAACAAGAAAGGGCCATTGGCCCTTTCTTTATTTTTATCGGGTAGAACTATAAAAACATACCACCCGATGCCTCGATACGTTGTGCGTTTATCCACGCCGCGGCGGGTGACAACAAGACACTGATTGCACCGCCAATATCCTCGGGTAATCCCACACGCCCCAACGCCGTTTGCTGCGCTAAAAACTCATTCATCTGAGGGTTATCCCGCACCGCACCACCGCCAAAGTCCGTTTCGATTGCACCGGGAGCCAGCACATTAACGCGAATGCCCCGTGGACCAAGCTCCTTCGCCCAGTATTTGGTCATGGTTTCGACCGCGCCTTTCATGGTGGCGTAGGCGCCAAACCCTGGGATAGCAAAGCGCGTTAACCCTGTAGAGACATTGATAATACTGCCGTTATCAGCAAGCAGAGGCAGCAGTGCCTGAGTTAAAAAGAAAGGCCCTTTGACATGAATATTCATCAAAGTATCGAACTGCTCCACACTGGTTTCAGCCATGGGCACATGGATACCAATCCCAGCATTATTAACTAGATAGTTAAAACTATCCCGCTGCCAAGTCTGTTCGAGTGCGGTTTTAACGCGTTGAGAAAAATCACTAAAGGACTGGCTATTACCCACATCTAACGGTAACGCGACAGCCTTGCGTCCGTGCCATTCAATTTCCGCTACCACCTCGGCGGCCGCAGCGGCATTACTTTGGTAAGTTAGAATAATATCAACACCTTGTGCGGCTATGGTCAGGGCCGCATTTTTACCTAAGCCACGGCTTGCACCAGTGATCAGCGCGATGGGAGTTGTGTTCATTGTGTATCCTCTTCATTCATCTATGTTAATGCCGCCGCACACAGCTTATTACTTGCACAAAGAGGGATAAACACACTATAAATGGCAAGACTGTTAGCTATTAGAGAACAATTGCGATGCAAGATAGACTGCAAGCCATGCAAATTTTTATGCGGGTGGCTGAATTAGAGAGTTTTACTCAAGCCAGTATCAGCCTAGGTCTGTCGAAAACCCATGTGTCGAATGTGGTAGCTCAGTTCGAAACCGCGTTAGGTGCACGTTTACTACAACGTACCACTCGTACTGTGCGCCTCACTCAAGATGGCATAAGTTGTTATGAGCGCTGTAAAAACTTGCTCACCGACTATCAAGAACTAGAAAGCCTTTTCCAGTTGCAGGCGACGCAAGTTTCGGGTCGCTTAAGAGTCGATATGTCCACGGGGATTGCACGTAACTTAGTGCTTCCTCATCTTCCTGACTTTATTGAGCAATATCCCCAAATTGAGTTGGAGCTAAGCAGTACCGACCGCAAGGTCGATATCGTCGCCGAAGGTTTTGACTGCGTGATCCGCGTAGGCAGCGTGCAGCAAGAAGGTGTTATCGCTAAAAAGATTGGCCACTTTAAGATGTTGAACTGCGCAAGCCCAAGCTATATCGCAAAATACGGCAAACCATCGAATATAGAAGAGCTTAGCCAAGGGCATAAGCTCATCCATTACGTTGGCCAGTTAGGCGGTAGCGATTCAGGATTTGAGTATCTAAGCCCAGATAATCACGAACTATGCGCCCTAGCCTTACCCAAGCTAATCACAGTCAATAATGCCGATGCCTACAGCGCGGCCTGTCTGGCGGGTTTAGGGATTATTCAAGCGCCGAATATTGGGGTGGCAAAATATCTCCAAACTGGCGAACTGATAGAGATCTTGCCAGATTACCCTGCACCCTCAATGCCAGTGAGCTTGCTCTATCCCCATAGACGCCATCTTTCTAAACGCCTTCAGGTATTTATGGCTTGGTTAACCGAGTTGCTGACGCCTTTTTTAGTATCGCGTTAACGGTCAGTCTCGATATTCGCTAACCGCTGCGACAGTTCTGCCATCGAGCTTGCGGTGCGAGGATCGCACTCCGGGGTGGCTACTGGATTAAATTCGAGACGCGGACCGCCGAACCGACCTAAACTGCTCGGCAGAATATGCAAATCCCAAACTAACTGATCGTAGTAATGCAGCCGCAGGCCATTATCGGCAACTGGCCAATGGGCATAGAGTAAAAACGAATGATAGCTCTGCGAGAGGGAGCGACTCGCCACTAATTTAAAGGAAGCATTGAGCAGGCTGCACTCAGTCGATTCTTCAAAGGGGCAATCGTAGGAGGTCAGCAGTAGATAGCCTTGGGTGCCATTGGGTAAAGTGCAGCGGTACTGGGCCTCAAGCTGCCTTCCCGCAATATTGACCCCAGTAGCTTGCTGATTGAAATACAAAGGCTGAGTGAGCGCCTCGGTATCAGATGCTCGCAGTGTGAAGGCTGTTATCGGCTGCATGCTGTATCCTTTCTGTGCCTTGAAATAGCTAATTTCGCTTCCAATACAAGCCTATCAATATCAGGTATCCCACAAAATACGCCAGCAAATCAAGTGGATCGAAATGGCTACCAATCACAATTCGCGCTAAACGATTTCCGCCCAACCCCAGCTTGTCCACTAAGCCCCAATACTGACCAAATTCGATACCGAAGGCAAACAGCAGCACAGCCAGCGCCAACCATGGCGTGTGCCAAAACCGATTGATTGACTCCCCTTTTGCATTCACCACGGGCACTAGCGTGCGCGCCATGCAAAACAACAGGATAACCACTAACACGTCACCGACAAAACCGCGAATAAACCCCGAAGGCACAAAACGCGCGATCAACACTTCAATGATAAACAGCAGCACCGCATAAATTAAAAAAGATTTTCGATCGGGCTGACGGCTAAAAAGATGGACTGGCATAAACAGGTTGCTCCCTTACCTCTCGAAGATGAAGCGGCAAAATCTATCTTAAAACCAATACCTTAACAAGCTTAGTTCGATGGATTTATCTCTTATTTACCCATTTCGCTCACCAGAACAGCGGGCAAGTTCACTCCGCAAAATTTAAGCGCCGTTTAAGTTTGGCTTTAGTAGCCTGCAAGCACACCACCTTAGGAGCAACAGATCATGTCCTCAAATATGCAGCAAAACATCAAAGTCTGGGATCCCTTGATCCGTATCTTTCACTGGTCATTGGTGGGCTTTTTTACCTTAGCCTACCTCACCGAAGGTGAAGACGAATGGATGAACATCCACAGTTACGCTGGCTACAGCATCTTAACCCTGCTGGTATTTCGCCTGTTATGGGGCGTGATTGGCACTCACCATGCGCGTTTTATCAACTTTGTTACCCGTCCGAGCATAGCATGGACTTACCTGAAAGAACTCTTCACGGGCAAGGCTAAGGATTACATCGGCCACAATCCCGCAGGCGCGCTGATGATAGTCGCCCTGATCCTCAGCATAGGATTCACAGGCTTCTCCGGCATGGCGCTTTATGCCACCGATGGCCAAGGTCCACTGGCCACAAGCTTTTTCGCCACTTGGCCAGAGGGCGCACTGAAAGAAGTGCATGAGTTTTTCGCCAACTTCAGCCTGTTTCTTATCGTCACCCATGTCGGTGGCGTGATCGTCAGCAGCCTGCTGCATAAGGAAAACCTCGTCAAAGCCATGCTGACAGGTAAAAAGCAGCGCCCGCTGATCCAACAAGATGAACATCAATAACCGTCACAATCCGACCGTTCAAAGGAGTTAAAGATGAACAACAACCTGAATAAAAGCCTGATTGGACTGACGCTCACTGTGGTACTGCTCAGCAGTGTTAATGCCAATGCCGCCAATTCCAAGGTCGCCAGCTTGCCACTCAGCGCCGAGCGAATTGGCTTACAACTACAACAATATCAGGCACAAGGTGCAGGCCCCTTTAGCGCCGCCGCTGGACAAGCACTGTGGCTACAGCAGAGTGAAGATCGCAGCTGTGCCAGCTGCCACACCGCCAAAGTGACAGACCCAGGTATGCATCAAAACACCCGAAAGCCCATCGAGGCCATGGCGCCATCGCTCACCAGTCACCGTTTAACCGATGCGGCCAAGATTGAGAAATGGTTTACCCGCAACTGTAACTGGACCTTTAAACGCGAGTGCACGCCTCAAGAAAAAGGTGACGTACTGCTGTGGCTGAGTTTGCAATAACGGCGTTATTCACATCGATTTTAATCAGTAAAACTTAAGGAAATACCATGACTAAACAAGCCCATCCCCTAAGCTGGATTGCCGGAACCACACTCACCGTCCTCGCCCTTGCGATAGGCGCCGTAGGCCTCAGCTTAACCTTTACTGGCACAGGTTATGCCCACGATGGCTTCGAACATAATCAAGCCATCCCACAAAATGCAGAATATTCAGCAGAATGCGGTAGCTGCCATATGGCGTATCCCGCAAATCTACTGCCCGCCGAAAAGTGGCAGGCAATTACCAGCAACCTAAGCAACCACTTTGGTGATGATGCCAGTCTGTCGCCTGAAGCAACGGCTAGAATTGAGCAATATCTCGTTCAACATGCTGCGCAAAATGGTAAGGTGATGAAAAATAGCAAACCTTTGATTGACGGCATGGGGCCGCAGAAAATTACCGAGCAGGCATTTTTTATCCGTAAGCACGATGAGCTCCCAAGACGCATGGTGCAAGATAACCCCAAAGTCGGCTCATTCAGCCAATGCAGCAATTGCCATAACCTCGCAGAGAAGGGCATATTCGATGAAGATACCGTTAATATTCCTGGCTTTGGCCGCTGGGATGATTAACAGCCCAAGCTGTCTAGCCCATGATGAAGACCTCTCCAACAAAGTGGTCGAATGGGTGAAGGAGGGTAAAGTATTACCCTTCGACACCATCATGCAACGCTATGAGTCGCGCCTTAAGGGGCGCTTGCTCGACCTCGAGGTCGAGCAAAAACACGGGCGCATCATCTATGAACTCGAAATCCTGCGCGACGATGGCGTGGTCTATGAGATAAAGATCGATGCCAAAACGGGTGAATGGCTTAAGGAAAAGGTCGACTAATGCGCTTACTCTTGATTGAAGATGATGCCGACTTAGTAGCTCGGCTCATTCCCGCCCTTAACAAGGCCGGCTACACAGTTGAACATGCCAATAACGGCATCGATGGCGCTTTTCTTGGTGAGGAAGAAACCTTCGAAGCGGTGATCCTCGATTTAGGCTTGCCCGGAAAGCCGGGCTTAAGCGTACTGAGCCAATGGCGCCAAAAGGGTCTGTTGATGCCAGTGTTAATTCTTACGGCTCGCGATGCTTGGCACGAACGCGTCGATGGCCTAAAGGCCGGCGCCGATGATTATCTCGGTAAACCTTTCCATGTTGAGGAGCTGCTCGCCAGATTAGAAGCGCTGATCCGCCGCCACTTTGGCCGCGCCGATAATCTGCTGCAACATGCGGGCGTCTCCCTCGATGTGGATAAACAAGCGGTGACCAATGCCGAAGGAGAAGTAATCGAGCTGACTAAGATTGAGTATCGCCTGCTGCATTATTTAATGGCCAACCCGACTAAGATTGTCTCCAAATCTGAGTTGAGTGAGCGTATTTACGAAGAGGAACAAATCAAAGACAGCAATGTGATTGAAGTGTACGTCAACCGACTCCGCCAACGCCTAGGTAAAGACTATATCGAGACGCGGCGCGGCCAAGGTTATCGACTCAAGGATGCATAAGCGTGTATTCACTCAAAGCCTATCTCACTAGAAACCTGCTTATCACCCTCACCTGCGCCATGGTGCTATTGCTGTATTTGCTATTTCAAGGCATTCAAATCTTAACCCAAGACTTTGTTGCCTCGCGTCTGCAACACGATGCAGATAGCCTGATCTCCGCCCTCGAACCGCAAGCCGATGGCACTTGGTCGCTGAGTACAGACAGGCTCCCCAATGTGTATCACAGGGTCAATTCGGGCCACTACTTTGCGATTAACATCGGTGAACAGCTATTACGCTCGCGCTCGCTGTTTGACCATATAGTTTCACTCCCCAATCTTAACGTTGGGGAACAACAACAGGCCACTCAATACGTTGGCCAAGAACACTGGCTGATGTTCAGTCAGACAATCGTCAAAAATGGGCAAACCATTACCCTCTGGGTGACCGAAGACATCAGCTCACTCGAGCAAACTCAATTACGCTTTTTAGGCTTTGCCACGGTTGTGGTGCTGCTGACCATTATGATCCTGCTATTTGCCCAACATCTGTTGCTCAAACGGGGCTTTAAACCGCTAGAGCAAATGCCAGATGCCATCAGGCAACTGCGGCTCCAGGGACAAGAAATCGATACCCAGCACACACCAACAGAAATTAGCCCTTTGATTGAGGAAATCGAACGCCTCATGAATCAACTGGGGCAAAGGGTACAACGCTCACGCAATGCCTTGGGTAATCTTGCCCACGAAATGAAACGTCCTCTGCAAGGGCTACAATCCTACCTCGATAGCCTAGCGCCAGAGCAAAGACGCGAAGGCAGCAAGGTGCTCGCGGATCTGCACCATATTATTGAGCGAGAGCTTAAGCGCACTAAAATCGTCGGGCTCTCCACTCCGGGGCGTTTCACCGTGCTCAATGACGATCTGCCGCCACTCATCCAAGTGATGCAGCGCATTTATCCAGAGCGCAAAATTGATTATCGGTTTGATAAAGCACTGGTGATTCCCTTTGACCGGGACGACTTGCTCGAACTGCTAGGCAATCTGCTCGATAACGCCTGCAAGCATGCGCGTCGACAGATACAGCTTTGTATTGAACAGACAAATACCAGCAATCGAGCGTATCTGATTGAGGTCAGCGACGATGGCGAAGGTGTATCGGATAGCGATTTAACGGTGATTACTGAGCGAGGGATTCGGCTCGATGAGAGCGTTCAAGGCCACGGTTTAGGCCTGTCGATTTGCAAAGATATTGTCGAGAGTTATCAGGGAGAACTTAGCTTTACGCATTCAACACTTGGCGGGTTAAAAGTTAGCGTGATATTACCTCAGCCGCATTAAACGCACAGCAAAGCAAATGCTCGCTGTGCGATGGGAATTACGACTTATAAGGCATAGGGCCGAGATAATCTTTCTTACCTACATCCACACCGTTATGGCGCAGAATCGCATAGGCCGTCGTCACATGGAAATATAAGTTTGGGATAGCATGTTCAATCGCAAACTCATATCCTGTTAAATACTTACCTTCCCAACGCGGTTGAGAAACGTGAATTGTCGCCGCATCGGCAAAATCTGCCTCGGTAAATTGAGCTAAGTACTCGATAACAGAAGCAATACGCGCTTGCAACTCTGGCAGAGTCGTTTCAGTATCATCATGCTTAGGTACGGTATCTAAATTCCCCGTTAGACGCGCGACCCCAATCTTGGCGGTATCACAGGCAATCTGGATCTGACGGATCAGATTAAATTGATCGGGTGCTAAGCGGGAATTCAATAATACCGCCATATCCACCTTCTTCAAGTTGGCAAAAATCTCACCCTTTTCCAGAATAAGACTCAAGTTTTTCAGCATCTTGCTAAATTGAACAGCCGTTAAATCATAAAGCATGACATAAACTCCTGTGATAAACGCCACCAGATTGCAGCACTAGAGACTATATTGGGGCAAAAAGGATGATTTCAACAGAGTTAAAATTTCCGCCTTGCTAGGGCGTGTTGACGTTTCGAGACTAAATTTTGTTCGTTCTGGCAAGCTCGTGCTCGCGAAACGAGGAATGATGTGTAGTTTACTCAAATGACGAGCGGCTCTTATGACAGAAAGTAACATAAAAACAATTTCTTAGCATTTATCCAGAAGCTTAACTATCAATCTTCTTTATGCATCAATTAATCGTATTGCCTGAAAAATAAAAGGCCTCGCATCGCTGCGAGGCCTTTTATTATAAAGAGGTTGAGTTGGCCGATAAGCCGGGTCCTGTCGTGGACAGTCATTCATCTAGGCCTGCAATCGCTCACAGGCTCAAGCGACCTACCCGGTTCCAACGCGAGCCACGCCATACGGAACCCTATTTGGTCTTGCTTCGGGTGGAGTTTACCTTGCTACGGACTATTGCTAGCCGCACGGTGCGCTCTTACCGCACCCTTTCACCCTTACCACCTTAGCCGAGGCTATGATGGCGGTCTCCTCTCTGTTGCACTTGTCGTCGGTTCACACCGCCCAGGCGTTACCTGGCACCCCGCTCTTTGAAGCCCGGACTTTCCTCCCCGTTCTTGCGAACGCGGCGACTGTCTGGCCAACTCGGCGCGGATTATAGCCTAAGCCTTCTACCTGCACCACTGTTAATCCTACCAGTGTGTGTCTATCTGTTAGATCTGCTTATAAATCAGACTCTAAACCGAATTTATACAGGGCATTCTTTTTAAGACCGTGAATTTGCGCGGCAATGGCGGCGGCCTTTTTAAGCGGCAATTCTTCACAGAGTAATTTAAGTGTGTTGATAGCAACGGTTGGAATGGCTTCATCATCCTCGGCCGCGCGGTGACCGTGCACCATCAGCACAATCTCACCTTTTTGCTGGTTAAGATCGCTACTCACAGTGGCTAACACCTCGGCTACGGGGCCACTGAGGAAGGTCTCGAAGGTTTTAGTCACTTCACGCGCCATCACCACTTGGCGATCGTCCCCTAGCACTTGAGCCATAGTCGTTAGGCTATGTTCGATACGGTGGGGAGATTCATAAAAAATCAGCGTGCGCGGATCTTCTTTTAGTTCTAACAACTTGTCGGCGCGAGCTTTTTCTTTCGAGGGTAAAAAACCTTCAAAAGAAAAACGATCCGACGGCAAACCCGAGGCACTTAACGCCGTAATCGCCGCACAGGGGCCTGGCAGCGGGATCACCTTAAAGCCAGATTGGCGCACATGGGAGACCAAGTGATAGCCGGGGTCGGAAATCAGCGGCGTGCCCGCATCGGAAATTAGCGCAATCGACTGCCCTGCAGCTAGCTGATCCACAATCCACTGGGCGCGAGCACGCTCATTATGGTCGTGCAGTGCGATGGTTTTAGTTGAAATGCCAAAATGACTCAATAACTTGCCGCTATGGCGGGTGTCTTCACAGGCAATTAATGCAACCTGGCTGAGCACGTCAATAGCACGTGGGCTCATGTCCCCCAAATTACCAATAGGAGTGGGAACGATGTAGAGTGCGACGCTTTGGTCCATATATACCTCTGTAATGACAGTGCCAAGACTTTCGTCAAGCGCAAGAGAAGGTTAAACTAGAGGCAGCATCTTACCAGAGTGAAGCCCAGTGTTAAAAAGCCTGAATACAACTAAGTTCGTTTCCGTGGCCATTTTATCCGCAGTGTTGGCGGGTTGCGGCAGTCAAGCGCCCACCTCAACGAATACTGCGCCCACCGTGGCCACCTCTTTAGCCTCTGCTCCATTGGCGCCAAATGTGTATTTAGCACAGGCTGCTAATAGCAAAGATCCCCAGCAACGTGATACTTACCTGCTGCTGGCGGCGCATGCGCATATCAATGCGAACGACTATGCGGCGGCGCAAAAGCTGCTCAAGTCGATGCTGCCAAGCCTGACTCAGGTCCCGACGCTAGTGGCTGAACATAAATACCTGACTGCGCGGGTGCTAGAGCATACATCGACGCCGCTTGATGCTCTGAAAACGCTAACTTACCCAAGCACTTGGGTATTACCCGGCTGGCAAATGGCAGCGTATCATCAATTAAGAGCGCATTTATTCCAACAGAATAAACAGCCTATCGAACAGGTGCGCGAATTAAGTTTATTGACCACCTATTTACCTCCCGCCGAGGCGAATGAAGTCAATAATCAGATCTGGCAAGTGTTGCAACCGATGCACGAGCAAACCTTGCTCGCATTCACCAAAGATGCCAAAAGCCCTGTTTTTGCAGGTTGGTTACAACTGGCGTATATCGCTAAGCATTATGCGGTCGATCCCAACCAACTGGTCCGTTATTTAGGCGACTGGCAAAAACAAAACCCTTATCATCCTGCGGCGGCGAAGTTGCCCGCGGATTTAGATCAAGCGTTAAACGCCAAACCTTATACCCCAAAAAATATCGCTGTACTCTTGCCGCTAACAGGCCAGCGCGCCAGTGCCGCCAATGCGATTCGCCAAGGTATTTTGGCCAGTTATTTAGCTAAACCGAATGAGCAAGTCTCGGTGAATTTTTACGATACTGCTAACGATGCCGTTTCCGCTTATCAGCAAGCGGTAAATGCAGGCGCTGAGTTTATTATTGGCCCGCTACTGCCAAATGAAATCGATCAATTATTGGCGTTAAACACTGGTACCACTTCGTCGACCAACACCCCTACAACCGGCACGCCAGCAGCGCCTGTTGCGGCAAGCGCGCCGATCCCGCAACTGTTTTTAAATCAAACAGACAAGTTTGTCGCTGATGCTAATAAGTTTTACTTTGCATTATCGCCAGCACAAGAAGCAGCCGATGCTGCAATACGCATGTATCAAGATGGCGTAACTATGCCACTGCTACTCGCCAGCAACGATGCTATCGGCAAACGTATGGCCGAGAGCTTTATTCAAGCCTGGAAAAAGAAAAGCGATACGCCCATCGAAGTCTATTACTACGACAGTGGCGATAAGATGAAAACCACGGTGCAAGATGCGCTCGGCGTTCGCGATAGCCAAGCCCGTATTGCGCGCATCAAGGAACTACTGGGCAATTCAGTACAAGCCGATTTTCGCTCGCGCCAAGATATAGATGCGATTTATATGATCTCGACGCCGCAGGAGTTAACCCTGCTCAAGGCCTTTATCGATGTCACCTTTAGCGTCTTTACTCAGCCCGTGCCGTTGTACACCTCGAGCCGTAGCCGTATCGATAATGAATCGAGCCAAACTGCGCAGGATTTAAATAACCTCACTCTCAGTGACGCACCTTGGTTGATGCAAAATGGCGAAGAAAACCTGATGGTTAATACCTTATGGCCCGGCTGGAACAACGGCCAAAAACGCTTATTTGTGATGGGTTATGATGCGATGGATTTAATCAGCAAACTCGCACAAATGCGCTCATTTACTGGTTACCAGTTCAATGGTCGTAGCGGCGTGTTATCGGTCAATCCCGATGGCGTAATTAACCGCCAATTAAGCTGGGGACGCTATCAAAGAGGCAGTTTCCGCCAACTATGACACTCGGACAGCAGGCAGAGTCGCTCGCCCAAGGTTACCTTGAACAGCAAGGTTTAACCTTTGTTGAGCGCAATGTCCGCTATCCCTTTGGTGAAATAGACTTAATCATGCGCCACAAAAACCACTGGGTATTTGTAGAAGTAAAATACCGCTCTGCAAATCAATTTGGTGGCGCAATACAAGCACTTAGCAAAGCACAAATCGGCAGGATCCGCATGGCGGCCAGTCATTATTTACAGAGCCATAAATTGGATGTACCCTGCCGATTCGACGTTGTCGCCATCGAAGATACGCAGATCCAATGGCTGGTCGATGCCTTTTAAACGAGGCTCTCGACTCAGCTCATCGAATAATTTTTAACGCTTATGCCTCAACTCCACCGTGGAAATATGGCATCATAGCCACACTTTATCCTGAAAGGATGTATCCATGTTAGAACGCATTAAAGACAGCTTTACTGAATCTATCCAGACTAAAATCGATGCAGCCGAAGCACTGCCAGAATCCATCGCCAAAGCGGCGGAGATGATGGTGCAATGTCTTTTGGGTGGCAATAAAATTCTTGCCTGCGGTAACGGTGGTAGTGCTGGTGATGCTCAGCACTTCTCGGCCGAGCTATTAAACCGCTATGAGATTGAACGTCCACCACTACCAGCCATTGCTCTGTCGACGGACACATCGACTATCACGGCAATTGCTAACGATTACAGCTACGATGAGATTTTCTCAAAGCAAATCTTAGCCTTAGGCCAGCCTGGCGACATCCTGTTAGCCATTTCCACCAGCGGTAACTCTGGTAACGTGATTAAAGCGATGGAAGCGGCACTGAGTCGCGATATGACTATCGTAGCCTTAACCGGTAAAGACGGCGGCGCGATGGCTGGGCTGCTTAGCGTGGGTGACGTTGAAATTCGCGTTCCTTCGAACGTGACGGCACGTATTCAAGAAGTTCACTTACTGGTGATCCATTGCCTGTGTGACAATATCGACCGCACACTCTTCCCACAGGACGAACAGCAATGAGATATGCTGCCCCACTGTTAATGGTTTGCATGCTACTGCAAGGTTGCGCCGGTGCCGTTATGGTGGGCGCAGTCAGCGGCGCTATGATGGCCAACGATGAGCGTTCGGTAAAAACGCAGCTAGATGATACTAATACTGATTTTAAGATCACCAGTGCGCTACTAGAGCATGAAGATCTTAAGAAACAAACCAATATCACGGGTGTATCGGTAAACGGTAATGTGCTGATGATAGGCCAAGCCCCCAACTCGATGCTGCGAGATAAAGCGGTTAAGGTCGTACAAGACCTTAAGCTGGGCGGTAAAATCCACAACCAGATCCGCATCGGTAATCCAACGTCTTTCACGACTCGCAGTAACGACACTTGGGTAACAACCAAAGTGAAGGGACGTATGCTCAACGAGAAAGAATTGGATGTGACCCGAATTAAAGTGATCACTGAAAATGGTGAAGTCTTCCTGCTAGGGCTGATCCACCGCTCACAGGCAGAGCTTGCTGTTGACATTGCCCGTCATACTGCTGGTGTACGCAAAGTCGTTAAGGTTTTCGAATATATCGAATAACCGATTGAGCCTAAACACTTAAAGTTTAGGCTCGCCTTTTACCACGGTGTCAATTCCTAAAGACTTCACCTGTATGTTATCCATCATCTTGGGTGACTTCTCCACCAACGCTCCTATCCAAGGTAAAAACAGCGAAGGCAGCACAATCAAAGCGGCACCCAGCCAACTTAAGCTATCCAGCCATTCATCAAACAACAGCCAGCCTAAGAAAACGATAAATAACAAACCAGTATATTCGGCAATCGCAATATCACTCGCCTGTGCTTTACGGTAAGCCAGTACACAAAACCAATGATAAATCAGTAAAAAGGCATTACTAAGTAATGCAACCGCGAGCATTTCCCAGCTCAGTCCCTCCAATCCCTGAAAGGCTGCAATAACTAAAGTCGCAGGAATCCCCAGCAAGTTATAGAGCATTAAGGTTAATACCGGATGCTCAGTATTAGGCACTTTTTTAAGCATCAACTGATTGATAGCAAAAGTAAATGCTGAAAATAACACCGCTAATCCAAACCAGTTCATCTCGCTCGGCCTGAGGATAATTAAGATCCCCACAAAGCCTAACGCTGTGCATATAACCTGCCCAGTGGTAATCCGCTCCTTTAAAAACCAGTATCCCATCAAAATAATCATCAGGGGGGCAGAATAAAACAGGGAACTGACTGTAGCTAAAGGCAATGCCATCAAACCAATAATTAAAAAAAGCGCGCCAACCGAGCCTATGTTGGCACGCCAAAGGTGAACCGAAATATATTCCGTCTGCGGTCGCTGCGAGTACAACCAAATCGGGGTTAACATGAGTACTGAAGTGATTTGTCTCACGAGTAGAAAAGTGGCTGCATTAGCATCTTCTGGCAACCATTTGATCGATACATCGTAAAAAGCACTAAATAGATTACCCACTATCAATAAAATCAAACCGATAACAACAGGGCGCTGCATTTTAACTATCCGTAAATCTCAATGCTGGCATGATAATCCCCGCAAAACTTAAGCTGAAATGATGCTTTCTCATGCTAGATGAATTAAATTCATACTAAATCGTTTAGACGTTGAAAATCATGAGAAAGCTTCCACCCTTACGTGCGCTGCAAGTATTTGAAACCGCCGCGAGGCAACAGCATTTTTCCAAGGCTGCCGCCGAGCTTTGCATTACCCAAAGCGCGGTTTCACACCAAGTGCGTGTATTGGAGGAGTACTTTGGTGAACAACTTTTTGATCGTCAGGGACGTAAACTACAGCTCACGCCCAAAGGCCAGAGCTTATTTATTGAGTTAGAAAGAATTTTTAATGAGTTAAGCGATCTTAATCTCAAAATCCGCGACACCCCAAATCAACAACTCTGTTTGGCGGTATACAGCTCATTTGCGGTGAAATGGTTGATCCCAAGGTTAGCGGATTTTCGGCGCCAATATCCCAGCGTTAAAATTCGCCTCGAGATGATCACTCAAGACCCCGATCTCAGCACCAGCACGGCCGATATCTTTATCGCAGGCAAACTCAATCAACGGGGTTATTGGCAACAATTACTGCACAAGGAACGCCTGATCCCCGTATGTAGCCCTAGCCTTTATCCTAAATGGCGCGAGATTAACTTGGGCAATTTTCAGCAACAAGCATTACTGATTGTGGATGAAGGCCCACTTGGACTCGATTGGCATAAGTGGTCATCGGCCCATAAAATCCCCCTGAATAACGAACAACAGCATATTTTTAGCCACATAGTGATGGCAATTGAGGCGGCGATTGCCGGACAAGGTATCGCCCTCGCCCCTGATTTTATGGTGGCCGGTGATATCAGTACTGGACGACTGGTGGCGGTAAATCTACCCGATGTTCATACGGGTTTTGAATTTTGTTTTTTATGCAAACAGCGACGCCTAAATGAACCCGCCATTGCAGCCTTTGCATCTTGGTTAAAATCGCAGGCCTAAACGCTTAGCTACAGCCCAATAAATAACAGACATAAAAAAGCCGACTTAAGAATAGGTCGGCTTAATAACGAGTTGTGTAATGCGCTTTTTAGGTCAAATTACACTAACAAACCAATCTTCTCGTACACCTTTTTAAGCGTCACTTCAGCACGAGCTTGGGCATTTTCAGCGCCCGCTCTCATCACTTGATCAAGATAAGCACGGTCGGCACGCAGCGCACGGTAACGCTCTTGCAGCGGCTCTAACATGCCCACTACCGCTTCACCCGCAGCGCCTTTTAAATGACCATACATCTTGCCTTCAAACTCGGCTTCGAGGCTGGCAATGCTTTGACCCGTAATACCCGACATTAAACTCAGCAGGTTAGATACGCCTGGCTTGTTTTCCATATCGAAACGCACCACTGGCGGCTCATCACTGTCGGTCATGGCTTTTTTCAGCTTTTTCATAACCGCTTTAGGATCTTCAAGCAGACCAATTACGTTGTTACGGTTATCGTCTGACTTTGACATCTTCTTCAGAGGGTCCTGTAGCGACATCACCTTAGCGCCATGCTCAGGAATAAAAGGCTCAGGAATAGTAAACGTGTCGCCGTAAGCGTTGTTAAAGCGAGTGGCGATATCACGAGTTAACTCAAGATGTTGCTTTTGATCTTGACCAACTGGGATTTCATTCGCTTGATACAGCAGAATATCCGCCGCCATCAGTACAGGATAACCAAACAGACCGACGTTAATATTGTTGGCGTGCTTTTGTGACTTATCCTTAAACTGCGTCATACGGCTCAATTCACCCATTTGGGTGTAGCAATTTAACGCCCAACCCAGCTGAGTGTGCTGCGGCACTTGAGATTGGATAAATACCGTACTCTTCTTTGGATCGACGCCGCAGGCTAAATACAGTGCAAGCGTATCTAAGCAGGCTTCACGCAATGCTTGAGGGTCTTGGCGCACGGTAATGGCATGCAAGTCCACCACGCAATAAAGGCAGTCGTGGCTATCTTGCATGGCAACCCATTGACGCAATGCACCCATGTAGTTACCTATGGTTAATTCACCGGACGGCTGTGCACCGCTGAGTACTATGGGTTTGGTCATTACGTCATTGCTCCAAATAAAGATAAAAAGAATCGATTAAACTGCCTGGCCGACATTTAGCCAGCTAAGGATCTCGGCAAACTGCTCGCACACCGCGTCAGGGCCAGTTAGCCCAATATATTCACCGTAGTTGTAGCCATAGGTCAAGCCGATTGATGCAACACCTGCTGCTTTCGCCGCTAAAATGTCATTTTTAGAATCGCCTACCATCAACAACTCACTTTTATCGAGTTGCCATTGCGCTAATAAATGCTCTAGCGGTAATGGATCCGGCTTCATCTTCGCCAGCGAATCGCCGCCAAGCACTAAGCTAAAGAAATCATTAATCTTAAAGGCTTCAAGCAGCGGCAAAGTAAAGCGGTAGGGTTTGTTTGTCACCACTGCCAGCTTAAATCCAGCGTCAAACAGAGTTTGTAGCACTTGGTGCACATCGGCATAAAGTGCGCTGTGCTTCTCAAGATTTTCTTGATAGTGATGCATAAAAATCGGCATAGCCGCATCTAATGCCGTTTGCTCAACGTCTGCGCCTAAAGCGTGGCTCATGGCGCGGCGCATAAGCATTTCAGCGCCATTACCCACCCAAGTTCTCACTTGTGCCTCGGTACACGTTGCCAAACCTAATTCGGCGAGTGCCGCCTGTGTCGCGACCGCAAGATCGGGCACACTGTCAATCAGTGTGCCGTCGAGATCAAAGGCAATCGCTTTAATCTGTTCTCGCATCATTTGGCCTCAACTTTTGCTAACTCGGCACGCATTTCATCGACAACGGCTTTATAGTCTGGTTGACTAAAAATAGCCGACCCAGCGACAAACATATCGGCACCTGCGGCAGCAATTTCGGCAATGTTATCCACTTTTACGCCACCATCGACCTCTAAGCGAATATCAAAACCGCTCGCATCGATACGCTCACGCACTTGGCGTAATTTATCTAAGGTCGAAGGAATAAAGGATTGGCCACCAAAGCCTGGGTTGACCGACATCAGCAGGATCACATCTAACTTATCCATCACATGGTCAAGATAATGCAGCGGTGTTGCAGGGTTAAACACTAAACCTGCCTTACAACCGGACTCTTTAATCAGTTGCAAAGTACGATCGATATGCTCAGAGGCTTCGGGATGGAAAGTAATAATAGAAGCGCCAGCCTTAGCAAAATCAGGCACGATACGATCAACAGGCTTAACCATTAAATGCACGTCGATCTCGGCCGTAATGCCATAGTCGCGTAACGCTTTACACACCATAGGACCAATGGTTAAGTTCGGCACATAGTGGTTATCCATCACATCAAAATGCACTACGTCAGCCCCTGCATCTAACACGGCTTTAACGTCATCCCCTAAACGGGCGAAATCGGCGGATAAAATCGATGGAGCAATTAAAAATGGGCGCATAGGACACTCGCTGCTATTGAACAAAAAGTGCCTTATTTTACCCTTAGCTAGACCATGCCTCTATAGCAAATGCCACATTTATCGCGATTGAAACCAGATAGAAGCTCAATTGCAGTATTCACAACCTACGGTAAGTCCTAGGAGAAGCTGAAGCGTTAGAAAGATTTTAGTGAAGATTGATAAATTATTGTTCATAAACTAAGCGAGTTTGTTATACTCGGGCAGCTAGCGTGGATCATTTAATGATTTCAAGGGAAGTATCATGAAAGGGCGGTTAACACAGTTTTCACACATTTTAGGCTCGGTGACATTTAAGTCGTCGATGATGTTGGCATTTACCGCAGTGGTAGTCGCCTCCTTAGCCTTTGGTGTCGAAAAACTGACCGCAGGTAACGATACCCCAGCCTGCGCTTGCAGTAGTGATACTCGTTACAACAATAGCTTACCTAGCAGCCATCCGAATAACCGTTGTGCCGAACAGGCGCAAACTTTAAGTTGGAAGACCTGGCTAACAGGTAAAAATCGCTCTAGCCAGTTCCATTTTGTCGACTTGCTTGAACTGCTCCATGGTCATCAAGATAAACCTATCGATGACATGAAACCTGCCAATTCACAACAGTCCTATTGATGCTAAGCCGGATCTGGCAAGTCTTTCACAGTACGATAGCCGCCTTCTTTGGGGTGCAGTCAGATAAAAATCGCCAAAAAGACTTCCAGACCAATTCACCATTACCGTACATTTTGATGGGAATCGTGTTAGCGATAGCCTTAGTTGCCAGCCTTATTTTGCTGGTTAGGCAAGTCGTTAGCTAAATAAGCAAATAACTCAAACCTTCCGTCATCAGTAATTAGTCATCCTGCGGATCGTAAGTCTCATCGTATAAAGCAATCAACTCGTCAACTTTATTGCGGCCACTACCATTTTGGCTAATGTTGCGTTGCACTTGGATCTTAGCGAGATGCGCACCGCGATACAGTTCGCGCGTCAGCGGAATATCATGGTTGCTAATCACAACAGGAATGCGCTGTTCAAGAGCCATATGCCGCGAATAACGCGCGAGCAACGCCTGATCATCTAAGCTAAAGCCTGCACCGACATAGGTAGTAAAACTCGCCGTGGAGGATAATGGCGCATAGGGTGGATCACAATAAATCACATCACCAATTCGGATTTGTTCAAAGGCTTTTTCATAGCCAATGCACTTAAATTCGGCGCGTTGCGCTTTCTTTGAAAAGGCCAAAATTTCCTTTTCGGGGAAATAAGGCTTCTTGTAGGAGCCAAAGGGTACATTAAAGCCGCCTTTGCGGTTATAACGGCACAAGCCATTAAAACCATGACGATTGAGGTACAGGAAATAAACCGAACGCAGGAAAGGATCGCGAGATTTATTAAAGTCTGTACGCACGCGATAGTAGGCTTCCTTCTGATTCATCTCATCGACAAATAGCTTCTTAGCAGCCGCAATGTACTCCAAGGGCCTTTCTTTGACTATGTTGTAGAGATTTATCAGGTCTTGATTGATATCGCAGAGTAAATAGCTGGGATAGTCAGTATTTAAAAATACCGAACCTGCGCCAACAAAGGGCTCAACTAAACGCTCACCCGTGGGCAAATAGTTCGAGAGCTCATCCACCAATTTAAATTTTCCGCCAGCCCATTTCAGGAAGGCTCTATGTTTTTTGATCATTTAACTTGATGAATGCCGACAAAAATAAAGGCCATGATTGTACTCTGTTTATTCTGAAATTTCACCGCTTGGAAGCGCATCTTGTAATTGATAACCACCTAACTCAGCCCATTTTTTTATCATGGGTTGACTCAAACGATATTGTTTGACCAATTCTGCGGCAGCCTGTTGCGCCGATTGACTGTCGCTAAACTGCCCCACCAGCACCACCCAAAATTGTTTGTATTTAGCGACTCGAATATCCGGCACAGAATGCAGTTTTTTCAACAGCGACTCGACTGTGTCACGCTGGGAGACTGTAGCTATTTGGATGGTATAACCGGACATTGGCCGAGTTTTTACATTAGTTATTGATGCAGCCGTGATGTTCTTCGCTGGATGAACGTTATCGTTCTTAGCGATATCTTCATGTGATGTATTGTTACTAGCAGTCACAACATTGTTTTCGGCCTTACTTGTGGCTTCATCAATCGGTTGTGTTATGGCGGACTCATTCTCGGCTGGAGTCTCACCATGAAATCCCGCCAAAGGATCGGCTTGCAGCGCCGCTTGCGATAATAAAGACTGCGCTAACGACTCCTCACGTTGTTTAAAATAGGGCGTTAATATCCGTTGACCATGGGCTAAAAACTCGTCGGAATCCAATGCGGGATAAGTGACCACGTCGAGCACGGGCTCATCGGAAAAGGGTTGAGCTAATCCAAACCAAATCAAAAAGGTAATCAACAAGCTGCAAAGTCCAATCAACGCTAGCTTATATTGTACCCAGGCTGACTTCTTCTCACTCTGGCCATGTAGCGCCAGTTCCAGCAAGGTAACGACTTCCTGAGGAGTACCCGTTTGTTTTTCAAGTTGTGCGCGAACAATGTCTCTTGGAGTAAATGGATTTTGGTCACTGTATCGCAGCAAGGTTTGATACAGTGCTTCCCGCTCAGGCAAACTTAGCGGTTCAATACTAATAGGCAGGATCTGCCGCCGGAGAGAATCGGGTAATTGTGGCAATAAATCGGCTAAAAATGCTGGAGGGACCGTTAAGGTCACAGCTATCCGCTGTCCCGCACACTGAATTTGATTGAGTATAATGCATTCTGCCCATAGCTCTTTTGAGAGCAAATGAGCATCATCGATAATGATATGTAACGGTTTACTTTGATTTTGAGCTACACGCAGAATGGTTTCGGCGAGGGGGATCTCATCATCAAAAATGGGGGATGACATCAACTGCACTAAAATCTTGCGACGAATCTCAGCGTTATCGGCATGCATGGGACAGATAACCAGCGCCGCATTTGAATCATCAAAATCGGTAGCTAATGCAGTGAGCAGCGTAGTCTTGCCCGAACCTTGGCCGCCAACAAGCACCAGCAATTGGTCGCTATAACTGGCAACATGATGCAATCTTTGTATGAGGGCTTCCTGTGAGGGAAGCAAGACTTGCCCCTGAAATGTCACTCATCCACCACACAAGGTTTATGCGCAGCAGATAACCTGTTCTAGGGTAGATTCAGAGACTTGACTAAAGACTTCCGCTCGACCAATGGCCGTAGGAAGTACCAGCCGGATCTGACCGCCTAACACTTTCTTATCGCGACGCATATGTTGAATAAAACTGTCGAAATCCATTGATTCCGGCGCTTTTACAGGAAGATCGAAGGCTTGAAACAATTGCACAATACGACGGACAATTGACTCATCAACCAATCCTAAAGACTTAGCGGTTTGAGCAGCAAGGACTGTGCCAGCCGCAACGGCCTCACCGTGCAACCAGTTACCATAGCCCATCTCAGCCTCAATAGCATGACCAAAGGTATGCCCAAGATTCAAAAGCGCGCGCACGCCCTGCTCTGTTTCATCTTGGCTGACCACATCAGCTTTAATTTCGCAGCAGCGGGAAATCACATAGACTAAGGCTTGAGTGTCTAAGCTTTTTAGTGCTTGAACATTATCCTCAAGCCATTGAAAAAACTCAGCATCCCACATAATGCCATATTTAATAACTTCCGCCATCCCCGCAGCAAACTCACGCGCTGGCAAGGTCTTTAAACAGTCAGTATCAATAATGACAATTTGCGGCTGATAAAAAGCCCCTATCATATTTTTACCCAAAGGATGATTGACCGCCGTTTTGCCGCCAACCGAAGAATCCACTTGGGATAAAAGCGTTGTAGGGATTTGAATAAAATCGATACCACGTTGATAACATGCCGCGGCAAACCCCGTCATATCACCAATCACCCCTCCACCGAGGGCCACCAACACAGAATCTCGGCCATAATTACGTTGCAGTAAAGCCGAAAAAATAACATCTAAATGCGTTAAATCTTTAAATTGTTCGCCATCGGGAAGGATGACACTAGATACCTCACCAAACGAAGCCATCGTGTCTTGAACCTGGTTTAGATACAAGGGCGCGACGGTTTCATTGGTGACGATAAGGATACGTTTTTTCAGCAGATAGCGAGACAAAGTCTCGCTATCACTCATCAAACTCTGGCCAATGTAAATGGGGTAACTACGTTCACCTAAATTAACCTGAATTTGTTGTGTCATTCTGCCTAGAAACCTAATTTCTCAACGATTTGATTCGCAACAACCTTTGCACTTTGATCATCAGTTTTAACGATCACATCAGCAATTTCTTCGTACAGAGGGTTACGGATTTCTGCGAGGCTCTCTAATACTTCTCGCGGATCATCTACTTGCAGTAATGGGCGACGCTTGTCTCTTTGAGTTCGCGCAACCTGTTTGTCGATAGTGGTTTCGAGATAAACCACAATACCGCGAGCAGATAAATGATTACGGATATCTTTGCTCTGAACTGAACCACCACCAGTGGCAAGGACAATACCCTGTTTTTCAGACAGATCAGCAATAACCTGAGCCTCACGACGGCGGAAACCTTCTTCGCCTTCTACATCAAACACCCAAGCAATATCAGCGCCAGTGCGTTGCTCAATCTCTTGATCTGAATCGTGGAATTCTAAATGCAGCATTTGCGCCAGATGGCGACCAATTGTGCTTTTACCTGCGCCCATTGGGCCTACCAGAAAAATATTACGTTTTTCAGCCATTTCTTGTACGTCTGAATCTTAATGAAAAGTATGCCTATATCGACTCATGATCAAGCCGACCTACTGTATGTTACCTTGCTCTTATGAGACTTGACCGAGGATTATCTCAGTTTAATGTCTAGTCTGGCAAGTGATGCTCGCTATTTATGGTAAGAATTGTATTTTATAAATAATAAAGCCAGCAAGTGGTGCTGGCTTTATCCGAACGACTACATAGAGTTAGAGTTTCTCATTCACAATTTTAGGTGTTACAAAAATCAATAGCTCTTGGCGCTCATTCTTGTCGGTACTGTTACGGAATAAGAAACCGACCAAAGGAATGTCTCCCAAAATAGGTACCTTGCTAACCCGGCTAATCAAATTCTGCTGGTAGATACCACCTAATACAATGGTTTCGCCATTATCGACAAGTACTTGAGTACCAATACGCTGTGTATCAATCGCTACTGCTGGACCTGTCGGCGTATCCACCGTTTTGCCCTGTGAGTCTTGCGTAATCTCAAGATCCAGAATCACACGATTGTCCGGTGTAATTTGTGGTGTCACCCTTAGTGACAACACCGCCTTTTTAAAGGTCACCGAGGTCGCACCGCTTGACGTGGATTGTACGTAGGGAATTTCAACACCCTGCTCAATATACGCCGATTTTTGGTTAGAGGTCGTGATACGAGGGCTCGCGATAATCTCACCTTTGTTTTCTTGCTCTAGTGCACTGAGCTCTAGATCCAAGATAGTACCGTCAGCGAGCTTAGCCACATGGAAGGCGATGCTAGTTGGGTTAGTGACGGCCGCAGGCAAGTTCACATTCAAACGATTATCTAAACTCGGTATCGTACCATTGGCAATATCACCGGCCCCTTCTAGAGAGCCAGAGGTCCCTTTATCACCCTGCTGATCAGTCACTCCCCAGCGGATACCCAAATCTTCGGATACGTCATCCTTTACGGTAACCATACGTGATTCAATCAACACTTGGCGGATCGGAATATCAAGCACCTCAACCAAACGATGAATATTTTCGATGATTTCAGCGGTATCTTTGACGAGTACCGTATTGGTGCGCTCATCAACGGCCACAGAACCGCGAGGAGACAATAAACTTGAGTCAGTGCCTTTTAATAGCTCGGCAATGTCGGTCGCTTTGGCATAGTTAATCTGCAGATACTCAGAATAAAGCGGCGCAAGCTCTTTAACTTCCTGTTTACTTTTGAGATTTTGACTTTCGCGAATCGCAAGCTCTTCACTCGGCGCCACCATCAAAATATTACCTTCGATGCGTTTATCGAGTCCTTTGGTTTGCAAAATCAAATCCAGTGCTTGGTCCCAAGGTACATCGTCAAGCCTAAGGGTAATATCTCCCTCAACAGTATCACTGGTCACTAAGTTAAAGTTGTTATAGTCAGCAATAATCTGTAATACGGTACGAACAGAAATATTCTGGAAGTTTAATGAAAGGGTCTTACCGTTATATTTCTTAATATCTTTAGTCGCTACAGTACGTTCAACCTTATTAATCGACAACCTAAAGAGGTTATCTTCCTGCTTATAATTGAACTCATAATTACCCGATACATCGACTATGATGCGAGTCGTTAAGTCATCTTTAAAGGTTTCAAAGTTTTTAACTGGCGTAGAAAAATCCTGTACATCCATCACATACAACAAGTCATTGTTGATGTCAGTGTTGTAAAGCTGAACCTCAAGTTTGGCACCAATTTGCTCAACGTTGGCCGCAACAGAGCGGCTATTTAGGTAGACTAATAAATCGCCACCGCCATTTTCATTACGTCGAAAATCAATATTTTTAATACTATTTACAAATGGGCTATTTGCTGTTGTCTGAGAATTCACAACCTCATCATTAATGGTTAAGCGATAAGAATTACCAACTACGCTACCTTGATAAGGTTTGACTTTGGATAAACCTAAAGTCACCGTCAAACGCGCATCTTGCTGCGAGGTCACTAGATCTTTAACACCGACCTGATTAATCGGTAAGCGATCTTTAGAAAGACCAGAAATACTATCATCAAAGGTCAATACCAGCTCAGCAGGCGATGCATTTGAATCAATTTGTGGAGCCGAAATCGCATCCTCAAATATTAACTCGACCTCTAACTGATGATCGACTAAAGCATGGTATTTCACATCCATTAGCCGATTTGCCGCAAAGCTCGATGGCAAAAATCCAAATAGTAATGCGATCCCAATAACAGACTTAACTAAGCCTGAAGATAAAAACGATAACGGGATTTTTATCGCGGCAGAAGATTTCATTGTTCCCTCATCCTTCGCTTGTTATTTTCCAGAAAGTTCGATGTTGTTTGTACGCTCTGACCAACAACCCGTACCATCTGGAATTAATTCTACAACTTCCACATTCTGTGGAGTCACTTTCGCTATACGTCCGTTAAACAACCCTAGATACTCACCCACGCCCATCCGATATACACTGCCATCATTCGTTTCAATCAGCGCCCAAGTTACATTAGCTTCACTTAACGTACCGCGCATTTTTAGGTTGTCTAAAGCATAAGTTTCTAAACGGCCTTTACGACGTTTTAAATCCGGTTGTAAGCAGTTTTTACTGGTATCAACGACTTCTTCGGTTAATTCGCGAGAAGGCGGAACAAAGGGACTACGCATTAACTCAGCCTGGTAGGCAAAATGCTCAAACTTAGGCGGTTCTTTTAAGGGTGGAATATGCGCCACATGCTGTGCTTTAGTTGTAGTAACAAATAGCTCTAAATCACTACGATCGCCAACACACCCCATTAAAAAAAGACTCATCCCTAACAGAGGTAAGAGTTTCATTATTTCTTCCCCTTGTTAGCAGGCTTTTCGGGGGGTAACTCTGCCCCTTCTTTAAAGCGATAGGTTTTAGCAAGAATGTCCATGGTTAAAGTACCGCTATCATCACGTTTGATCGTAAAATCATGCAAACTAACAATACGAGGTAACTTAGCAACACCACTCACCATATTGCCAATCTGGTGATAATCACCAGTGACTGACATCTTAATTGGAAATTCGATATAAAAATCTCGCTGAATTTCAGCTTCCCAATTTAAACTTTTAATCCGTAAACCAGCATCCGTTGCTGCAAAGGTTAAGTCATCAAGCAAACCGGGCATCTCGTTTTCTGAAGGTAACATTTTCAGCAATTCGGCAAATTGCCCTTCCATTACGGCAAGTTGTTCACGATAGAGCTTTAAATTAGCGGCCAGTTGATATTTGTTTTGAAAATCTTCTCTTAGCTGTAACTCTTTGTTTTGTTCATTATTAATCACATCGATTGCATCAGACAACACCACAAAATATCCCGCTGCAAATACGCAAAGAGCCAGCAAAATAGCGAAAAATACTTTTACTTGTTTTGGCCAACTTCCGATATTTTCAAAATCGATATCATTAAACTGACTGAGATCGAGCTTCATTTACTCGCTCCTTTTGCCGCTTTTGCGGGCTCTTCAGCAATCAGGGCGGGATTAAGCTTTGTTAAATCTCTTAACCAAAGAAAATCTCGCTCCTAAAATCACCATTCCATGCTGCCTTTCTTATTTTGGTAGGTTTACTGGCTTTTAGCGGATGCTGCCCTAAAAGATTCAGCACGATACGCCGAAATAGCGCCATCTTCTTCGCGTTTTCACGGTCACCAATCCTTGAACAGTCTTCCCTAAAGGTGACGTCAAGCACCCAGTGTTGCTGGTTCTCGATGTGCCAATGCTGACGCACCGCTTTGGCTGCAAGTTCGATGTCCAGAGGTAAAGAACTTAAGTAATAATCCGTATTAATGGTTGTAACACCTTTATGTTTTCGTTGACGCTCAACGGCAATTAGCGACTTGGCTGACGGCCACTTTTTCGCGAGCGCCTGTGGCAGCGTTGCTGGGACTTGAAACGTCGTGCGACGCTCCTTACGGCCATGCCCCTTGTCATCCTCTTCGATACTTAACATGTCAACGCCGTTGTTATCCCAGTGGGGTTGAAACTGCACCTCTATGGCCTGCCTAAGTAGAGGTTGGTTACCTTTGACCTGAACAACATAGTCGCCTTTAGCTTTGATGATTTGTTGAAGCGTTTCCCGCTGGCAGTGAAGTGCATCAAAGGTTACAACAGCGTCTTTAATGTCTAACATGTGCAACAGCGCTTGAACCGTTGCTATTTCGTTACCTTTGGTCTGTGTATCTTGCTGATAGAGCACAATTCCTTGTTCGGTATCAAAGGCCGAAACGAGGTGTAGCGCATTTTTAGCGCCATTTTGATTAACAGCACCACGCAACGTTTTGCCGTCGATAGCGATCAATGGCTTGGATGATGTTTCTCTTAAGCTATTTGCCCAACGAAAGAGCGTCAAAACAAGGATTTCGGTATCGATGACTTTAATAATCCGGGCAATGGAATGCCGAGTCGGGATCCCTTTGTCAAAATCTCGATGTTTACGCAACCAAGATAGATTCTCTTTGCCGAATTCTTCGATAGCTTGCCAGCCATCACAACCTGAAGCGATTGCGGCTAAAACAAGAAAAATAATATCAACTAAATCATGGTCTAGGTTGATGTGAGAGCGAGGGTCTTCGATGAGTTTCAAGTGTTCAAACAGTGACATTGGGAATTGGCCGTTAGCATAACATGCAGGCTCTGATCCTGCTTAAGCCTAAAAGTTTCCGTCAGTTAACAAAGTATGATCCCGCCCTGCTTCAGCAATGGCTCCTTTGATGCTCACCCTTAAACTAAAGCTCTGCAATTGTCTTAACTCATCATCTTGGGTAACGATCGATTGCATATTGGGATCGGTTAACCACTCAGACGCTTTTACCTTACGCATCATATTTGCTACGTTATTATTCGACTCACTGCGACCTTCAATGAGCAACAAACTGCCTTTTTTCTCAAGACTCGATAGATAAATTCCTGGCGGAACAATACGCACTAGCTCGTCTAATACGTGTGTCGGCAAATTACGGGATTGCTGAAGATTTAAAATAATTTCTGTTCGACGCTCAATATCTTTTTTACGTTCAGTGATCTTTTTAATCTCGGCAATTTGAGCATCGAGCTGCTGAATTTCTGACTGTAAATAAGCATTTCTTGCTCGCTGCTCATCAGTCATCATTTCGAGTAAAGCCAGCGCAGCATAGACTAAGATTGCTGACCCCAAAAATACCGCAGCCAATATGCCGATATAATCGCGTTTCTGCTTTTCTCTCGCTTCTTCACGCCAAGGAAGCAGGTTTATGTTCGCCATTGACCGTAGCTCCTCAGGGCTAAGCCACAAGCAACCATATATTTGCTAATGCTAGGTTGCAGTATATTTTTAACGGATTCATCCGCGTGCAGGCATCCTTGGAAAGGGTCGGCAATTATGGTGTGAACACCTAACTCATTGGTCAATAAGTTAGCCATGCCTTCTAGTTTAGATGTGCCACCACATAAGACGAGATAGTCGACTTTATCTTTGCCGCTTGAAGTACAATAAATTTGCAGCGTTCGCTTAATTTGCTGCAGTAATTGCGTTTGGAAGGGAGATAACACTTCAAACATATAATTACGCGGTAAATCACCCTCGATTTTTGCTTTTTCTGCCTGCTCATAAGACATGCCATAAAAAGAGAGAATCGACTGAGTAAATAACTCACCACCAAAGGCTTGTTCACGGATAAATGTAGTTTCGCCAGACTCGACAACGCAGAAAGTAGTCATATTCGCGCCGATATCGACCATGGCAACCGCTTTCTGGCGAGCCCCTTCAGGTAATTGGCCTAGGACTAACTCAACCGCTCGACCTAAGGCATAGCCTTCAACGTCAACGACTTTAGTCTCTAGCTCGACTTCATCAAGCGCATCAACTCTGGCATCGATATTGTCAGTACGGCAAGCACTGAGTAATACATCGACCTTAGAAGGATCGGTACTGTTGACGTTTAAGGTTTCAAAATCAATGCTGACTTCATCAAGGGAATAGGGGATTAAGTTATCAGCCTCAATCTCAATTTGCGCTTCCATTTCCTCTTCGCTAAGCGAGGCATCCATGTAGATGACCTTAGTCATTACAGCAGAACCAGAAACCGCAACCGCAGCATATTTAACCGATTTAGGCAAAGCACGCTTTACCTGTTTGAGGCATTCAACAACGGCATCGGTATCACGAATATCATGATCGTTAATAGCACCCTTTTTTACGGGAACCGCTACGTGACTTAATATTTTGTATCCATCAGCAGTCTTACTCAGCAAAATGGCCTTTACTTCATGGGAACCAATATCAATTCCGACCATTTGCGGAGCCTGACGCTTCCATAAATTTGAAAGCATAATCCGTTGTCACTTTATTATTTATATTTCAGTATGAGAGATTAGCACAAAATCAACCCGTTATACGTATTTGTATAGAATGTTTCAAGATTTTACAAACGCTATTTTAGGGCCGTCACGTTTTTGCTTCACCCAAACGTTCGCGCCTTATATACTGTCGCACTTAACTGAACATTAGGATCAATTTAGGTGAAGTGGTTAAAACGTATTGTTATAGCTCTATTCAGTCTAGCCCTTTTGGGCGTAGGCGCCATTGTTGCAGCATACTTTTATGTTTTGCCGGATCTGCCGGATGTTTCGACACTAAAAAATGTGCAATTACAAACACCTTTGCGCATTTACAGTAGTGATGGCAAACTCATATCTCAGTTTGGTGAAAAACGACGTATTCCCTTAAAACTGGAAGAAGTCCCCAAACCGCTGTTACAAGCCTTCCTTGCCACCGAAGATGCGCGCTTTTATGAGCATGGTGGTATCGATCCTGTCGGGGTAATCCGCGCAGCAATCGTCATGTTAACAACCGGCGAAAAAAAGCAAGGAGCAAGTACTATCACCATGCAGGTGGCACGTAACTTCTTCCTAACCCGCGACAAAACCATTATTCGTAAGGTGAAGGAAATTTTTATTTCCTACCATATTGAGCAGTTGTTAACGAAAGATGAGATTTTAGAGCTGTACGTTAACCGTATCTATTTAGGCCAAAGAGCTTATGGCGTTGGCGCAGCCGCTCAAGTGTATTTTGGCAAAAACGTCCAAGATCTGACTCTGTCTGAAATGAGTATGATTGCTGGCTTGCCAAAGGCCCCCTCAACGCTTAACCCCATTACTTCACCTTCCCGTGCTCTCGCTCGTCGCAACGTGGTGTTGATGCGGATGAATGAAGTGGGGTATATCAGCAAAACGGAGTACCAAACCGCACTCCAGGAGCCACTCGTAGCCAAATATCATGGTGCCGAAATCGATCTCTATGCCCCTTATATTTCTGAAATGGCCCGGGATTACATGGTGCAAAAATATGGTGAAGAAGAAGCCTATACCAATGGCTATAACGTCTACACCACGATTTCATCCGATCTCCAGCTGTTAGCGCAGCAAGCATTACGCAATAATGTTTATGCCTATGATGAACGTCATGGCTACCGCGGTCCTGCTGCTGTTTTGTGGACAGGCGCTAAGCCTGATAATGCACAAATCAAAGCTGAACTGGCTAAAGTCACACCCGTCCAAGAGTTACAACCTGCCGCGGTATTAAGCATTGATGGACAGCAAGCCAGTGTATTAACCGCTAAAGGTGAAACCAAAGTCATCAAATGGGATGGCTTGAAATGGGCGCGTAAATTTATTAACGATAAACGCCAAGGTGCGGTACCTAAATCGGCTTCAGACATGCTGACAGTAGGCGAACGTATTTGGATCCGCGACAATGGCCAGTACTTACAATTATCGCAAGTCCCCGAAGTAGCGAGTGCCACAGTGTCACTCGATCCGGAAAATGGCGCTATCCGTACTTTAGTGGGTGGTTACAGCTTTAGCCAAAGCCAATACAACCGGGTGACTCAGGCTAAACGCCAATTAGGTTCGAATATTAAACCTTTCATCTATGCTGCGGCATTAGAAAAAGGCTTTACGCTCGCGACTCTGATTAACAACGCACCGATTAATAAACCCGATATTAGCCAAGGTACTGCGTGGCGGCCGAAAAACTCACCCGATATCTATGGTGGCCCAACGCGTTTACGTGTGGGCTTAGCGCAATCGATCAACGTCATGTCTGTTCGTGCCATGCGCCATATTGGTTTAGATGCAGCTATTGCCGAGTTAACTAAGTTCGGTTTTGACCCTAACGACTTACCACGCAACGAGTCCTTAGCACTGGGTTCACCTTCGGTAACGCCCTTACAAGTCGCAGCGGCTTTCAACGTGTTTGCAAATGGTGGCTTCTTGGTTGAACCTTTCTATATCGAACGAGTAGAAGACTCCTTCGGTAATGTAATTGAAAAAGCCAATCCAACCTTAGCTTGTAAGCCAAGTGGTAATCTAACCCAACCGAGTAGCGACCCAATGGGCTTTAGTGAGCCAACGGCGCAAACCGATGAGCCAGTTGCCCATTGCTTTGAACAAACTGGCCGTTACGCACCGCAAATTATCTCCGAGCAAACGGCATTCCTGATCACCGAAGCGCTGAAGAGCGTGATCTGGGGTGGCGGCGATTGGAGTAAAGGCACAGGTTGGCAAGGTACTGCTTGGCGTGCGGCGCAATTAATTAAACGCCATGATATTGCAGGTAAAACGGGGACAACCAACGAATCTCGTGATACGTGGTTCAGTGGTTTTGGCCCAACGCTGACGAGCACCTTCTGGGTGGGATTTGACGATCATGGTCGCCAGTTAGGTAGAACCGCTTGGAACGCTAATGGTGAAAAAGATCAGATCACCGGGACCGAAGCCGGTGCTAAGACCGCAGGACCTGGCTGGAACGAATTTATGAATAACGTGCTTAAAGGCGTTCCAGAAACCACGGCGATTCCACCAGAGGGAATCGTCTCGGTGCGGATCGACCTTGCAACAGGCAAGCTCACTCGTAAAACTGATTACACCAGTGATTTTGAATACTTTATCTCGGGCACTGAACCGAAGGAATATATCAGTGAAAGCCAAGATGAAAATAATCTCTTCATCGATGCGCCAGCGGATGACTTGTTCCAATAGCCGTAAATAGCAATAAAAAAACGCGACCTTGAGTCGCGTTTTTTATTGCTCACCTAAGATTAACCTACTTTGCATTAACCCGCTTTTTTAGCCGCAATCGCTTGCTTAACTTGAGTCAACGCTGTGCCGCCGAGGACATCACGTTTTGCCAAACAGGCTTCGATGGTAAGGTTGGGATACACATCATCTTCGATGATATCGGCAAAGGTTTTAAACTCGGCGAGCGTAAAACCTTCTAACGGGATCTTCTTAGCGATCGCCGCAACTACTGCCACACCGACTACATGGTGCGCTTCACGGAACGGCATGCCCTTAGACACCAGATAATCCGCCAATTCGGTCGCGTTGGCATAACCTTGCTGCGCGGCTAACAGCGCATTCGGGCGGTTAACGACTAAGCCAGATAAGACTAATGCCGCCATATCCAAGCAAATAGCCCAGCTGTCGACCACGTCGAACAGGCCTTCTTTGTCTTCCTGCATGTCTTTGTTGTAGGCCAGTGGCAATGCCTTCATCGTGGTGAGAATACCCACTAAACTGCCGTACACACGGCCCGTTTTACCGCGAATAAGCTCCAGCGCATCGGGGTTTTTCTTTTGTGGCATTAACGATGACCCCGAGGTCACTTCATCACTTAATGAGATAAAGCCCGCTTCACCCGAGTTAAAGAAAATCAAATCTTCGGCCATGCGGCTTAAGTGCATCATGCTGATAGAGGCGGCTCCGCACAGCTCAACCACATGGTCGCGATCCGACACGCTATCCAAACTGTTTAAGGTTGGCGAAGCAAAGTTCAGTGCTGCTGCAAGCGCATATCTATCCATTTGATAGGCTGTGCCCGCCAATGCACCCGAACCGAGCGGACAGGTATTGGCGCGCTTTAAGGCATCGGTTAAGCGGCTAAGATCACGCTCAATCATTTCCACATAGGCTAAACACCAATGGCCGAAGGTCACAGGTTGAGCGCGTTGCAAGTGAGTGTAACCTGGCATTACAGCGTCGAATTCACGCTCCGCGAGCGCGATAAGTTCGCTGCGTAAGGTTTGTAGGCGAGCCACTAATGCCGCACCTTCGGATTGGCACCAGAGTTTTAAGTCGGTAGCGACTTGGTCGTTACGGCTACGGCCCGTATGGAGTTTTTTTCCCAGATCGCCGACTTTGGCGATCAACGCAGATTCCACGAAACTGTGAATATCTTCCGCGCCCGAGGCGAGAATAATCGCAGGATCGCCCTTCACTTCCACCAGCAGCTCGTTCAACGCTTTCTTCAAGTCACTGCATTCAGTGGCAGTGATAATGCCAACGCTAGCAATTGCATCGGCCCAAGCGATAGAGCCAACTACATCCTGCTCAAACAAACGATAATCCACCGGCAGTGAATCGTTGAATAATTTAAATAGCGCGCTGGTTTCGCCCTGAAATCTTCCACCCCATAAAGCCATGCTCAATCCCCTCGGTCACTGCTTTGAATACGTTAAAGCCATTAAAACTTAAGATATAAAAAAGGGCGCTAGGCGCCCTTTGAGTCTGCCTATTACTTAGCGTTGAGCGCGCGGATACGGCTCGCTAACGAGTACAGACGGATAAAGCCTTCTGCGTGTTTTTGGTCGTACACTTGGTCTTCACCGAAGGTCGCAAACGCTTCAGAGTACAAGCTGTTTGGCGAACGTTTCTTAACGGCAATCGCGTGACCTTTGTAGAGTTTAACCACAACTTCACCGTTGACAGACTCGGCTAAGGACTCAGATGCCGCCAGCAGCGACTTACACAGAGGTGTAAACCAACGACCGTCGTACACTAAGTGTGCCATTTGGGCACCCACTTGCTCGCGCCAAGTACGGCTGGTTTTATCCAGCACTAACTCTTCAATCGCGCGCAGCGCGGCAAACATCACAGTGCCGCCTGGGGTTTCGTAGCAACCACGAGACTTCATGCCCACTAAACGGTTTTCGGTGATATCGATACGACCCACGCCATGTGGTGCAGCGATGGCGTTCAGCTTCATCAGTGCAGCGTAAGGCGTTAATGCTTCACCGTTTACTTTAGTCACACGGCCATGTTCGACTTCAAGTGACACATATTCTGCTTCGTTTGGCGCATCTTCCGGATCGGCAGTCAGCGTCCACACACCTTTGCTTGGCTCGTTCCATGGATCTTCCAATTCGCCACCTTCGTGGGAAATGTGGAATGCGTTAGCATCACGGCTGTAGATCTTAGTCGCAGAAGCTGACGTCTTGATATTACGCTCAGCTAAGTAAGCCAGCAGATCTTCACGGCTCTGCATGGTCCATTCACGCCACGGGGCAATCACTTTTAAATCAGGCGCTAATGCCGCAAAGCAACCTTCAAAACGCACTTGGTCGTTACCCTTACCGGTACAACCGTGGCACAGGGCATCGGCACCCACTTTACGCGCCACTTCAACCTGCGCCTTCGCGATGATTGGGCGCGCCATTGAAGTACCTAACAAGTAAGTCCCTTCGTAAATCGCCCCCGTTGCCATGGTTGGGTAGATGTAATCTTTAACGAATTCTTCTTTCAGATCGACGATATGGCATTCAGACGCGCCTGAGGCTAATGCCTTTTCAGTCAGACCCACTAACTCTTCTTCACCCTGACCAACGTCAGCGCAAAAGGCGATGATTTCACAGTTGTCGTAGGTTTCTTTTAACCAAGGAATAATGGCCGAAGTATCTAGACCACCCGAATAGGCTAAAACGACTTTTTTCACGCCAGTATTTTTGTTCTCGATAGACATCTTAAATTCCTATAACTCGTTTCTCACCTTGGAGAAAGTAGGCTGCTAAACAGGGTTAAATTAACTAAATAGGGTTACCAGTACTGCATTTTGGGCGTGCATCCGATTCTCAGCTTGTTGCAGGATCAAGGAGCCTTCGCCATCCATCACTTCATCGGTCACTTCAACACCGCGGTGAGCGGGTAAGCAGTGCATAAAGAAGTGAGCATCCGCTTTCGCCATCAAGGCCTTATTGACCTGATAAGGTGCAAACTTATCCTTAATTTCCGCTAACGGTGTTGGATCTCCCATGGAAATCCAAGTATCAGTATAGATAGCATCGTGACCTTCAATCGCATCAATATCTGAAGTCAGTACAACCTTGCCGCCATATCGGCTCGCGAGCTCTTGCACTTCGGCCACAACGTAGCCATCAGGAAAGTGACCCGCAGGGCAGATCACTGTCATGGTGGCACCGAGAATGGCCGCGCAATACATCAATGAGTTAGTAACGTTATTACCATCACCCACATACGCTAACTTAGCATCACTGATATTTTCAAAATGCTCGGCCAAGGTTAAAAAATCGGCTAAAGCTTGGCAAGGATGGTATAAATCCGAAAGTGCATTAATCACGGGCACACTACCAAACTCAGCTAATTGTTCGATAGTCGTGTGGGAGAACGTTCTAGCCACAATGGCATCGGCCCAACAGGACAGGTTAGAAGCAAAGTCAGCGACCGATTCCCGCTTACCTAAGGCACCATTTTGCTGGTCTAGGTATAAACAGTGGCCACCGAGCTTGTTAATACCGATATCGAAGCTAACACGAGTACGCAGAGATGGCTTTTCAAATAACATCACCACACTCTTACCGTCCAGTGCATGACGATACTCAGCGGGATTCGCTTTAATCGTCTTTGCCAAGGTAATCAGATCCAGCAACTGCTGCTGGGTTAACTCTTTTATCGATAGTAAATGCTTCATAACCTACTCCGCTTATGGTTGGATTTGTGTGCCCACGGCCTCACCTTTTGCTAATGCGACTAATTGGCTTGCATCACGCCATGAGGCCACTTGAACCGCCTGCCCCATCCACTGCGCCACTTCGAGCGCAGCTTCAACTTTTACTTTCATTCCCTTTTCGATCACGCCTTGCTTAACCAACTCGGCAATCTGCTTACCATTCAGTGAAGGGATTAATTGACCTTTACCATCGAGTACGCCAGACACATCCGATAGCAGCACCAACTTGCCACCGACCAACTTAGCTAATACCGTCGCCGCTTGATCGGCGTTCACGTTTAGCATTTGGCCATCGTCCATCATGGCAATTGAGCTACAAATCGGCATCCAACCTTGGGACAGAATAAACTTGAGGTAAGTGGCGTCCTTAGGAGAAACCTCGCCCACTAACCCTAAACGCTCATCTTTGATCTTGGCCGATACTGTGTTGCCATCGGCTAAGCTCATGCCCACACTCACAATCCCAGCCTTTGTCGCTGCGCCTTGGAGGATCTTGTTTGATGTTCCGGCCAGTGCACCGGCAATGATCGGCATTTGCTCAGGCGGGGTCACCCGCAGGCCTTCTAACTTGACGGTTTCCATGCCGTTTGCGGCTAATTGCTCATCGACCAAACAGCCACCGCCATGCACCATCAGCACCTGCTGACCATTTGCGATCATTGCTGCGGCGGTATCCATTAAACGCGCCATCCCCATTTCACACTGCAGCAGGGCGCCGCCGACTTTAAGAACTAATACTGAGTTGTTGGTAGACATCTTGACGACTCTCTTAAATAAGGATGAACGGTTAAAGGTTAAAGTGAATCTTTATGCATTGCAGGGCTTGGCTCGCCGCGCCTTTCATCAAATTGTCGATGGCACTGGCAACCACTAAGTAGCCACTGTTCTCATCAAACTTCCAACCTAAGTGGCAATTCGGAGTCAGCACTACATCATCTACTTTCGGGAACTGGTTCTGTTTCACCGTCACCAGCGGGGCTTGGTCATACACACTGTATGCCGCAGCCACATCGGCGGTGGTGGTGCCCGGTTTTAGCTGTACCGTGATGGTTGCTAAAATGCCGCGCTTGAAGTTGCCAAGGTGCGGCGTGAAGATCACCTCTTGCCCCAGTTGAGTGGCAATTTCGGGTTGATGTCTGTGGCCTAATACGCCGTAGGGTGTGAGGCTCACTTCGCAAAAACTGGTATGCAGCTGTGCCTTACGGCCCGCGCCCGTCACACCGCTGACCGCATTGATCACCGGATAGGCGGAGGTCAGTAAATTCTTTAATGGTTTCAAAGCGGTTAATGATGCTGTTGGGTAACAACCTGGCACAGCAATCATCTTAGTTGCGGCGACTTCTTTGGCATTCCACTCGGCAAGACCATAAACAGCCTTGGCTAGCACCTCGGGATATTCGTGCTCAAAACCGTACCACTTAGGGTACTGCGCCACATCACTGAAACGATAGGCACCGCTTAAATCAAATACCGCTAAACCTTGGTGATAAAACCATGCAGCTAGATGCAAACTCACCGAGTGCTCGGTCGCCAACACCACTGCATCCGCCTCAGCGACAATCTTAGCCTTCGCTTCTTCAGTCAATGGTGACAGAACTAAGTCAATGTGGCTGTAGACAGGGTACAAATCTGCTAAAGCTCTACCTTTATCTAAACTATTTTCAGAGACATACAGGCCTTGAATTGATAATTCAGACTCCGCATGGACTAAAGCAGTGAGTTGTGCACCTGTGTAACCACTGGCGCCGATAATGGCGATATTTTTCATATGTATTTTTATAAACCAAATCAAAGAGACTTAAAGAATAGATGAATAGCGTATACGCAACAGCGCATATCTATGATGACAGGACTATCGTCGTGGGAAATCGTAATGGCTCGTTATTTTATTCACTGACGGCTTAACGCTATACATCATGATATTTACTCTACAGGTCACAAGGGGTGACTCATCTCAACTGCAGGCTAGACTACCACAAAGATCTATTTATGCAATATATGTGAATATATATTTTTATTAAATTTTATCTTTAATCTGCGTTCAAGCACGCTTAGCAAATGACACAATACCTCACTAACTTCTTTATAACTCAGTTATCTATGGATGAAAGACTGAAAAATCAGTCCTTTTTATTAACACCTGATATACATGTACGCAAAGCCAAAATAATGCAGTTCATATTCACTTTGGCTAAACATAATAAAATATTGCGTTAGCTCGCATTTATATTGAATATTCCTCAACAATTATCGTGATTAGTTGCATATAAGATAAGCCAGTCGTATAAGTTATAAGTTCTGCTGTTGACCATTGCCCTCAGTGGTAGGTATTGTGCTAGCGGGCTAATACAAAGCGGATTTTGATGTTTTTCTATTCGGAGTAACTATGGCAGGTAATGTGGCAGACAATGTGACCGACATGTATGCGTCGTTAAGATCAAACGTGAGTATGTTAGGGCAGATCCTTGGCGATACAATGCGCACCCACCTCGGTGATTCTTTCCTCGAGAAGGTTGAGCAAATTCGTAAACTTGCAAAAGATTCCCGCCGTGGCGATGAGGCGGCACGGGAGCAAATGCTAGAACTGCTGACCGCACTCCCCGATGAAGAGTTAGTGCCTTTTGCCAAAGCCTTCAACCAATTCCTCAACCTAGCAAACTTATCCGAACAATTTCATACTATTAGCCGTAACTGTGATGAACTGGTTTGTGTACCGGATCCGGTCGAACAGTTGCTTGGCCGTATGCTGAATGGCCGTATCGATCAAACCAAGATGTTGGATTGCTTAAAGACGCTTGATATCGACTTAGTCCTCACCGCACATCCAACGGAAATCTCTCGCCGCACACTGATCCAAAAATATGCGGCGATTGTGGATTGCCTCGCCGAGCAAGAAAACGATCAATTATCCGATAGAGAACGTCGCCAAATTAATCTGCGTCTGCGCCAGTTAATCGCCCAAATCTGGCACACCAATGAAATTCGCCGTGAGCGCCCAACGCCAGTGGATGAAGCCCGCTGGGGATTATCGACGATTGAAGAATCTCTCTGGCACGCCGTCCCCGACTTTTTAAGGCAGCTCAACGATCAAGTACAAGAGCGCACTGGCCAGCAATTGCCTATCGATATTGCACCGGTGCGCTTCTCAAGCTGGATGGGTGGTGATCGCGACGGTAACCCCTTTGTGACCGCCAAAGTCACCCAAGAAGTGTTAGACCGTAATCGCCATGCTGCGGCACGTTTATTCCTCAAGGATATAGTGTTACTAGTGGGTGAACTCTCAATGGAAGAAGCCAATGATGAATTAAAGGCTTATACCAACAATAGCTGCGAACCCTATCGTTTTGTGCTGCGCTCATTAAGACAAAAACTGCGTGACACCATAGATTACTTAAATGCCCGTATTGAGGGCCACAATCCTGAAGTGGATAAGTCGACGCTGATTTGGCAAGAAAGCGATCTTAAAGCGCCGCTAGAGATGCTGTATAAGAGTTTATGTGACTGCGGCATGCGTTTGATTGCTAACGGTTTACTGCTCGACATTTTGCGCCGTCTCGCTTGTTTTGGCATTCATATGCTTAGGCTCGACATTCGCCAAGACGCCGGCCGTCACTGCGATGTACTTGCAGAGTTAACCCGCTATCTAGGTATGGGTGACTTTAATCATTGGGATGAAACCGAAAAACAAGCCTTCTTGCTGCGTGAACTCAGTAACCGTCGTCCGCTGATCCCGAGCAACTGGCAACCTTCCGCCGATGTAGCCGAAGTGCTTAACACTTGCCGCTTAATTGCTAAGCATCCGGCGAAGGCGTTGGGCTCCTATGTGATCTCGATCGCGAGCAAGCCTTCAGATGTGTTAACCGTATTATTGCTGCTCAAAGAAACTGGCTGTACTCACCCAATGCGTGTTGTGCCGCTGTTTGAAACCTTAAGTGACTTAAACAACGCCGCCGAATGTATTACCGCATTGCTCGATATCGACTGGTATCGTGGTTATACCAAAGGCATGCAAGAGGTGATGATCGGCTACTCCGACTCAGCCAAAGATGCGGGTGTAATGGCAGCCGCTTGGGCGCAATATCGCGCACAGGAGCAGTTAGTCGCCGTCTGTAAACAGGCTGGCGTTAAGCTGACGCTGTTCCATGGTCGTGGAGGCAGTATTGGTCGTGGCGGCGGCCCTGCTCACAAAGCGATTCTGTCGCAACCGCCCGGATCTGTTGATGGCCGTATTCGTGTCACCGAACAAGGTGAGATGATCCGCTTTAAGTTCGGCCTGCCTAAATTGGCGGTGCAAAGCTTAGCCCTGTACACCTCGGCGGTGTTAGAAGCGACTCTGCTTCCGCCGCCCGAGCCTAAGCAGGAATGGCGCAATTGTATGGAGCGCATTGCAGAGGAGTCAGTGAGTGCTTACCGCGGTATCGTCCGTGAAGAGCCTGATTTTGTGCCTTATTTCCGTGCAGCCACTCCAGAGGTTGAACTGGGCAAACTACCATTAGGCAGTCGCCCGGCAAAACGCCGTGTCGATGGCGGTATCGAGAGCTTACGTGCCATTCCTTGGATTTTCGCTTGGTCTCAAAACCGCTTAATGTTGCCAGCATGGCTCGGCGCCGGTGAAGCATTACAGGCTGCCTGCGAACGTGGCGAAATGGGTTTGCTACAAGATATGGATCGCGAATGGCCCTTCTTTAGCACGCGGATTTCCATGCTGGAGATGGTGTACGCCAAGGCGGAACCTAACTTAGCGCGTTACTATGAAACCTGCTTAGTACCACCCAATCTCCACCACTTAGGCGAAACTTTACGCCAGCGTTTAGATCTCGGCATTAAAGTGGTGCTGGAGCTGACTAAATCGGATACCTTAATGGCGCATACACCGTGGAATCGCGAATCAGTCAAACTGCGCAATCCCTATATCGATCCATTAAACTTCCTGCAGACCGAGTTATTAGCTCGTACCCGCAAGGAAACAACCGAAGCTCCCGCTTCCGAACACGTGCAACTCGCCTTAATGCTGACGATTGCCGGTGTCGCGGCGGGCATGAGAAACACAGGTTAATGAAAAAACTCACGCTTAGCCTTTGCTTGGGATTATCTGTACTGCTTGGCGGCTGCGTCACGCAGTACAGTATCAGCGAGCATGAAATGGAGCAGTATCTCAGCAAAGAGATCCATTTTGAGGTGAAACAAGGTAATCAACTCGTGGGCGCGCAAGTGCGCATTAACGACATCAGTGTCAGACTCGGTGACAAGCCTGACACTATGAGCGTAAGTGCGACCACTCAGGTGTCCATCACTAACCCTATTTATCCGTTGAAGGCGCAACTTTCAACAACCTTTGAGGCCAAGCCTTGGTATGACAGTGCCACCCACAGCGTCTACCTACGCCAGCTTGAATTGGTGAAAGTCGAGTCAACACCCAAGGATATCGAGAAAGCCATCAGTAGCGCGACACCACAAGTGATGGGCTACTTAAGGCATTTCCTCGAGAATCAGCCCGTTTATGTGCTCGATACGAAGGATAGTAACCAAGCGCTGATGGCCAAGATGACCGAGAGCATTCAAGTCGTCCCTGGCAAATTAGTCCTTAAGTTCACTAAATAACGGCTTGCGTTGCAAACCATTCGCCATAAAAAAATGCTCCCTCGGGAGCATTTTTGTTAGTCAAGCTAGACTGACTAAAACCCGTAAGTATCCAAAGAGTTACTTGCTGAAACGCCCTATCGATTGATAATCCACAATCACAGCTTCGGTGAGTAATTCACGTCTTAACATATCGTAGGCTACCGCCGCACTTAAGCTACGCACTAAATCCCGCGAACGTCGCGGCAGTTTTATCATTTGGCTGTAGACGCCACTGCGGGTTGCCAAGGCAATTGCCACCGTACCAACGGGCTTTTCTTCGGTTCCGCCATCAGGTCCCGCTATCCCACTGGTCGCTAAGGCAAAATCACTGTCTAAAATAGCACGCGCGCCCTTGGCCATTTCTTCAACCGTTGGAATAGAGACTGCGCCGTGATCGTCCAACGTAGCCGGATTAACACCTAATACTCGCACCTTAGACTCATTACTGTAAGTCACTAGACCGTGTTGTAGATAGGAAGAACTGCCCGGGAAGTCGACTAATTGGCTGGTAATCATCCCACCCGTACAAGACTCAGCAACACTCAAGGTCAATCCAGAATTCAGCAACTTAGCATGGATCTCTTCGGCAAGCGTCGCTTTATCTTCGGCGACGACCGCAGTCCCCAGCACCATTTTGATGTGCCCAGTCACCCGTGGCAGCAAAGCAATCGCCTTCTCGCCGCGGGCAAAGATCTTAATCTCAATATGTGGCATTGAGGAGCGATAGCCAATGGTAATTCCCTCAGGCAACTCCAATGGCTCAATTTTGTCGGCAAGGGAAGACTCGCCATGGCCTATGGTCAGCAACTTCTTCAGCGCCACCTTAGCGTCGAGGTCAAACTCTTCACGGATAAAAGGAATAAACTGTTCCTTCACCATATGCTTGAGTTCAAATGGCACGCCAGGGGTGAAGAACAACCAAGCTCGATTCAACTTCACTCTAAATCCACAGGCCGTGCCGACGGGGTTATCCACCATCACCGCAGACTCAGGCAGCATTGCCTGCTTTAAATTACTCACTGGCATCTCGCGATTATTGCGCGTAAACCAATCTTCTAAACGTTGACGCCACTCCCGATTCTCAACCAGAGGCTCGCCTTTAGCCTTAGCCATTGCCTCGGCAGACATATCATCACTGGTCGGCCCCAAGCCGCCATTCACTAAAATCACATCGGCATGCAAACTACGCTCTTGGAAAACCGCAATTAAGTCCTCGAGACGATCCCCGACTGTAACGCGCCTTTGGATCTCAATGCCATGCTCCATCATAGTGCTGGCAAACCAAGCAGCGTTAGTATCAACAATCTGACCCGACAGCACCTCTTCCCCAGTACAAATCATCTCTAACTTCATCATAGATCCTTAGCTACCCCAATAAGTTACTGCATAAGGTAAGTAACCTCTGAAGTAATAGCAAGAGTTGACCTTTGGGAGATATGGTTCAGTAGTGTGAAGAAAATAAGGTAGTCAGTCGCGATTTAGCGCACATCAGGGGTGTGTGAGCGAAAGAGGCTGAAAATTGGAATGAGTGATTTCAAAATCACAATCTAAAGATGGCAAACGCGAAAAACAAAAAAGCCAGCTTATTCAGCTGGCTTCATTGTTTATTTAGGCGCTTGGCGATGACCTACTCTCACATGGGGAGACCCCACACTACCATCGGCGCGATTGCGTTTCACTTCTGAGTTCGGGATGGGATCAGGTGGGACCACAATGCTATTGTCACCAAGCAAATTCGGTATCTACTCCCTATCTTATCTAGGCAGTAAATGAATTCGGAAAGCTGGATTGAGTACCACTTCTTAAGTGTTTCTATTCGTCTAAGTGCTACTTAGCAAAACCCATCTGGGTTGTATGGTTAAGCCTCTCGAGTCATTAGTATCAGTTAGCTCAACGCCTCACAACGCTTACACACCTGACCTATCAACGTCCTAGTCTCGAACGGCTCTTTAGTGGACTTATAGTCCAAGGGATGACTCATCTTGGGGCTCGCTTCCCGCTTAGATGCTTTCAGCGGTTATCGATTCCGAACATAGCTACCGGGCAATGCCATTGGCATGACAACCCGAACACCAGCGGTTCGTTCACTCCGGTCCTCTCGTACTAGGAGCAACTCCCCTCAATCATCCAACGCCCACGGCAGATAGGGACCGAACTGTCTCACGACGTTCTGAACCCAGCTCGCGTACCACTTTAAATGGCGAACAGCCATACCCTTGGGACCGACTTCAGCCCCAGGATGTGATGAGCCGACATCGAGGTGCCAAACACCGCCGTCGATATGAACTCTTGGGCGGTATCAGCCTGTTATCCCCGGAGTACCTTTTATCCGTTGAGCGATGGCCCTTCCATTCAGAACCACCGGATCACTATGACCTACTTTCGTACCTGCTCGACGTGTCTGTCTCGCAGTTAAGCTGGCTTATGCCATTGCACTAACCGTACGATGTCCGACCGTACTTAGCCAACCTTCGTGCTCCTCCGTTACTCTTTGGGAGGAGACCGCCCCAGTCAAACTACCCACCAGGCACTGTCCTTACCCCAGATAATGGGGCCAAGTTAGAACATCAACACTACAAGGGTGGTATTTCAAGGACGACTCCATCAGAACTAGCGTTCCAACTTCATAGTCTCCCACCTATCCTACACATGTAGGGTCAATGTTCAGTGCCAAGCTATAGTAAAGGTTCACGGGGTCTTTCCGTCTAGCCGCGGGTATACGGCATCTTCACCGCAATTTCAACTTCACTGAGTCTCGGCTGGAGACAGCGTGGCCATCATTACGCCATTCGTGCAGGTCGGAACTTACCCGACAAGGAATTTCGCTACCTTAGGACCGTTATAGTTACGGCCGCCGTTTACCGGGGCTTCGATCATGAGCTTCTCTTGCGATAACCCAATCAATTAACCTTCCGGCACCGGGCAGGCGTCACACCGTATACTTCCTCTTGCGAGTTTGCACAGTGCTGTGTTTTTGATAAACAGTTGCAGCCACCTGGTATCTGCGACTCCCGTCAGCTTAGAGAGCAAGTCTCATCACCAACAGGAGCGTACCTTCTCCCGAAGTTACGGTACCATTTTGCCTAGTTCCTTCAGCCGAGTTCTCTCAAGCGCCTTGGTATTCTCTACCCGACCACCTGTGTCGGTTTGGGGTACGATTCCCGCTAACCTGAAGCTTAGAAGATTTTCCTGGAAGCATGGCATCAACTACTTCATCCCCTTGGGGACTCGTCATCAGCTCTCAGTGTATAGTGACCCGGATTTGCCTAAGTCACCCACCTACCACCTTAAACGCGGACTACCAACGCCGCGCTAGCCTAGCCTTCTCCGTCTCTCCATCGCAGTTAGCGGAAGTACAGAAATATTAATCTGTTTCCCATCGATTACGCCTTTCGGCCTCACCTTAGGGGTCGACTCACCCTGCCCCGATTAACGTTGGACAGGAACCCTTGGTCTTTCGGCGAGGGGGTTTTTCACCCCCTTTATCGTTACTCATGTCAGCATTCGCACTTCTGATACCTCCAGTGTGGGTTACCCCTTCACCTTCAACGGCTTACAGAACGCTCCTCTACCGCGCAACTCTAATGAATTGCACCCGTAGCTTCGGTGGTATGTTTAGCCCCGTTACATCTTCCGCGCAGGCCGACTCGACTAGTGAGCTATTACGCTTTCTTTAAATGATGGCTGCTTCTAAGCCAACATCCTAGCTGTCTAAGCCTTCCCACATCGTTTCCCACTTAACATACACTTTGGGACCTTAGCTGACGGTCTGGGTTGTTTCCCTTTTGACGACGGACGTTAGCACCCGCCGTCTGTCTCCCGAGTAGTACTCATTGGTATTCGGAGTTTGCAAAGGGTTGGTAAGTCGGGATGACCCCCTAGCCTTAACAGTGCTCTACCCCCAATGGTATTCGCTCGAGGCGCTACCTAAATAGCTTTCGAGGAGAACCAGATATCTCCCGGTTTGATTGGCCTTTCACCCCCAGCCACAAGTCATCCGCTAATTTTTCAACATTAGTCGGTTCGGTCCTCCAGTTGATGTTACTCAACCTTCAACCTGCCCATGGCTAGATCACCGGGTTTCGGGTCTACGCCTTGCAACTAAACGCGCAGTTAACACTCGGTTTCCCTACGGCTCCGCTATTCGCTTAACCTCGCTACAAAACGTAAGTCGCTGACCCATTATACAAAAGGTACGCAGTCACGGTCTCAAGTACCGCTCCCACTGCTTGTACGTATACGGTTTCAGGTTCTATTTCACTCCCCTCACAGGGGTTCTTTTCGCCTTTCCCTCACGGTACTGGTTCACTATCGGTCAGTCAGGAGTATTTAGCCTTGGAGGATGGTCCCCCCATATTCAAACAGGATATCACGTGTCCCGCCTTACTCGTTTTCATCAAAGGTTAGTTTTCGTGTACGGGGCTATCACCCTGTGCCGCTGGACTTTCCAGACCATTCCACTAACACCCCTCTGACTTAAGGGCTAATCCCCGTTCGCTCGCCGCTACTAGGGGAATCTCGGTTGATTTCTTTTCCTAAGGGTACTTAGATGTTTCAGTTCCCCTCGTTTGCCTCATTAAGCTATGTATTCACTTAATGATGACCGCTTATGCGGCCGGGTTCCCCCATTCGGACATCGTTAGCTCAAATGCTTGTTACTAGCTCGCCAACGCTTTTCGCAAGTTACTACGTCCTTCATCGCCTCTGACTGCCAAGGCATCCACCGTATACGCTTAGTCGCTTAACCATACAACCCAAATAGGTTTCACTTACGTGAGCCACTTGCGCTGTTGCGACCAGCTGGTTTTACTTGTCTCATCTTCGACCAAGAAGATGGACTCGCCTTAGACTTGAATATTCAAGACACTTAACAAGTGTTTTAAGAACTCAATTTTTTTCGTATTAACACAACGACAGACATCATTGTATTAATTACTATCAGCTTTCCAAATTGTTAAAGAACAATGCATACCGGCTCGCGGTGCATGTCGCTCTCCCTTCCCTTACAGGAAGTTCAACAAGCCATCTGTGTGAACACTCAGCAAACATCGAGTTAGTCGTATAGGTAAGGAGGTGATCCAGCCCCAGGTTCCCCTAGGGCTACCTTGTTACGACTTCACCCCAGTCATGAACCACAAAGTGGTGAGCGCCCCCCCGAAGGTTAAGCTACCCACTTCTTTTGCAGCCCACTCCCATGGTGTGACGGGCGGTGTGTACAAGGCCCGGGAACGTATTCACCGTGGCATTCTGATCCACGATTACTAGCGATTCCGACTTCATGGAGTCGAGTTGCAGACTCCAATCCGGACTACGACGAGCTTTGTGAGATTAGCTCCACCTCGCGGCTTTGCAACCCTCTGTACTCGCCATTGTAGCACGTGTGTAGCCCTACTCGTAAGGGCCATGATGACTTGACGTCGTCCCCACCTTCCTCCGGTTTATCACCGGCAGTCTCCCTAGAGTTCCCACCATTACGTGCTGGCAAATAAGGATAGGGGTTGCGCTCGTTGCGGGACTTAACCCAACATTTCACAACACGAGCTGACGACAGCCATGCAGCACCTGTCTCACAGTTCCCGAAGGCACAAGTCCATCTCTGGTCTCTTCTGTGGATGTCAAGAGTAGGTAAGGTTCTTCGCGTTGCATCGAATTAAACCACATGCTCCACCGCTTGTGCGGGCCCCCGTCAATTCATTTGAGTTTTAACCTTGCGGCCGTACTCCCCAGGCGGTCTACTTAATGCGTTAGCTTGAGAGCCCAGTGTTCAAAACACCAAACTCCGAGTAGACATCGTTTACGGCGTGGACTACCAGGGTATCTAATCCTGTTTGCTCCCCACGCTTTCGTGCATGAGCGTCAGTCTTTGTCCAGGGGGCCGCCTTCGCCACCGGTATTCCTCCAGATCTCTACGCATTTCACCGCTACACCTGGAATTCTACCCCCCTCTACAAGACTCTAGTTCGCCAGTTCGAAATGCTATTCCTAGGTTGAGCCCAGGGCTTTCACATCTCGCTTAACAAACCGCCTGCGCACGCTTTACGCCCAGTAATTCCGATTAACGCTCGGACCCTCCGTATTACCGCGGCTGCTGGCACGGAGTTAGCCGGTCCTTCTTCTGTAGGTAACGTCACAGATGAGCCGTATTAAGACTCACCCTTTCCTCCCTACTGAAAGTGCTTTACAACCCGAAGGCCTTCTTCACACACGCGGCATGGCTGCATCAGGGTTTCCCCCATTGTGCAATATTCCCCACTGCTGCCTCCCGTAGGAGTCTGGGCCGTGTCTCAGTCCCAGTGTGGCTGATCATCCTCTCAGAACAGCTAGGGATCGTCGCCTTGGTGAGCCATTACCTCACCAACTAGCTAATCCCACCTAGGTTCATCCAATCGCGAGAGGCCCGAAGGTCCCCCTCTTTCCCCCGTAGGGCGTATGCGGTATTAGCAGTCGTTTCCAACTGTTATCCCCCTCGACTGGGCAGATCCCTAGGCATTACTCACCCGTCCGCCGCTCGCCACCTCATAAGTAAACTTACTTGCGCTGCCGCTCGACTTGCATGTGTTAGGCCTGCCGCCAGCGTTCAATCTGAGCCATGATCAAACTCTTCAATTAAAGTTTTTTGTTTAACTCGCGTTAAACGACTCAATGAATTCTACTGTTTTTATTCGCGTTGCTCACTAAGAAGCATCGCGTTTCAATTCATACATTACTGTATGTACATATTGCTATGAACACTCATTCATTGATTTAATTCTTTGATTACTCGCCAAACGGCAGAGTAATTTCGATTAACTCAACACCTGTGAGTGTCCACACAGATTTCTTGTTTAGATTGTTAAAGAGCATTTGACCATTTACTTCGCGTTACCGCTCAGCGGGCCAGGGCTGCGTATTCTACGCATTTCCCTTGTCGCGTCAAGGCGTTTTTGCAAACTTCTTGAGGCTTTCGAATCAACTGCACATTTTGCATTCGATTCGCACTGTCACCGCGCTCGCTTTCGCTGTCTGCCGTGTCAGTGGATGCGCATTATAGGCAGCGAAACTTTTTGTGCAAGCGCTTTTTAAAAGAAAAAAGATCGCATGGCGATCTTTTCTACAACGGTGCTCTATTTACGCTCTATATGCTGTTTAATTCAGCTTTTTAGCGCCTTTATCGATAAAACTTTGGATTAGCGATACGGCTTTTGCATCATCCCAGTCGACAAAGGAGCGCACAAACGCGATCAATTGGCCATTTTGATCGAGAATAAAGGTTGCAGGAATGGTATCCAGTGGGAACACCTGTCCTAAGTTTTGCGTAGGATCGTAATAGGAATTAAAGTTTGCCATTCCTAATGAAGTGAGAAAAGGCTGCACTTGTTGCTTACCACCTGCATCAATAGAGATAGGCAATAACGCAAACTGATCCGCTTTAAACTTTGTCGCCAAACGCTCAATTGCGGGCAACTCCCTTACGCAGGGAGGGCACCAAGTCGCCCACATGTTGACCATCACAACTTTGCCTTTGTATTGGCTAAAGTCGATAGGCTTTCCATTCGCATCACTAAAAGCAACAACTTCGATAGGATAAGTCTGTGGAAGAACGTTAATCAGATCGACTGTCGACTCAATCGGTTTATTTGCCTGCTGCATGCCGGGGTACGCATGGGCACCACCAGCAAAGGCAACAGACAGACTCGCTAGGATTGCAGCTAAAGCAAATGACTTCATTTATTATCACGCTTTAATAAAGCATCAAGCGCTTTTTGATCTTCGGCACTGATCTCAGGCTCGGTCGTGCCACCGATACGTTGCTTGCGGATAAAGATGAAACCAATGATAAGACCGAGCAATAACAAACCCACTGGACCTAACCAAAGAATATAGGTTTTAGTTTCCATTTTCGGTTTGTAGAGTACAAACTCACCATAACGGCTGGTCATAAACTCGATGATTTCATCGTCACCTTTGCCTTCATCGACCATTTTATACACTTCAAGGCGCAGATCTCGTGCAACTGGCGAGTTGGAATCGATCAAGTTTTGGTTCTGACATTGCGGGCAACGCAACTCATGCGCTAATGACAAACCTCGTTTTTGGTTTTCGGGTGATTTAAATTCGTAAGTATCAACCGGTGTGGCCATTACGGTTGTCACCATACTCAGCATTAACACCAGGCCACCAATGATTTTTGTCAAAATTCTCACGCTGCACCATCCTTCGCCGCTTCAGCTTGGAGTTGTTGAATCATAGGATAGAGAGTTTCACTCCATACACGCTGGTCAATAGGCCCTGCGTAGCGATAACGAATAATGCCATTATGATCAACAATAAAGCTTTCCGGTGCACCGTAAACGCCAAGATCTAAGCCTAAGCGTCCATCCTTATCAAAAATATTGATATTGTAAGGATCACCCTGGCGTTTTAATTCTTCCAGCGCGGGGATACGTTCGTCACGATAGTTAATCCCATAGATAGGCAGAATATTCTGACGTTTCAGCATGACTAAGAAAGGGTGTTCATACTTACAAGAGGGGCACCAAGTAGCCCAAACGTTAAGTAATGACACTTTTCCTTTCAGTTGCTCATTGGTAATCATCTCGTTTGGTGTTTCGAGACGTTCCAGTTGGAAAGCCGGAATAGGCTTTCCTTCCAGAGCTGAATCCAGTTTCTGCGGATTTAAAAACAATCCTTTGTATAAAAATACCCCCATGCCAAGAAAAATGACTAATGGGATAAACAGAACCAACTTCTTCATACATTCCCCAATTATTGAGCGGTAGCTAATTTCGCTTTTTCAGTTTGCGGCTTAACGATAGCAGCCACTTTTGAGCGATAGCGTTTATCCGATGCGGCAAAGAAACCACCGACCATCATGAATATTGCTCCAAACCATAACCAACGAACAAAAGGCTTGTAGTTCAAACGCACAGCAAATTCAGTGCTGCTGATTGGATCGCCCATGGTGACATATAAGTCACGGAACAGACCCCAATCGATACCGGCTTCGGTCATGTCCATAGTACGCACATTGTATTGGCGACGATCAGGCTTGAGTAACGTCAGCAGCTTATCGCCTTTGTAGATCTCAATTTGACCTTGTTGTGCGGTGTAGTTAGGACCAACGACGTTCTTAGTCTCAAGATATTTAAAGGTATAACCCGCAAGCTCTTGGCTTATGCCAGGCCCCATACGCACACTTTTCTCAACCGAGTAGTTAGATACCATAGTGGCACCGATAACCGACACAGCAATACCTAAGTGAGCTAAGATCATACCCAGCTCACTACGGCCCATACGTGCCACGCTTAATTCACCATCTTTAGGCTTCACGATATTGTAAGCGGCTCTAGCGGTTGCCAACACAATCCAAGCAGCGGCGGCGATACCCAAAGCAACCCACACGTTAAAAGCACCATCGACAATAAATGGCGTCACGATACCAATCGCGGCTGATACTAATGCAGGCACCAGCAATTGGCGTTTTAACTCACCCGCTTTTGATTTCTTCCAACGGATGATCGGACCCACGCCCATAAACGCAAACAGCACGAGCACGATCGGTACAAACACAGCATTAAAATATGGAGGTCCAACAGAGATCTTGCCCATACCTAAAGCATCGATCAGCAGTGGATATAACGTCCCTAACAGGACTGTACCAGCAGCGACAGTCAGCAATACGTTACAGACTAACAGCATGGTTTCTTTTGATTTCAATTCGAAGCGTGCTGGGCTGCTCATTTCACTTGCGCGGAAGGCAAACAACGTGAGCGAACCACCGATAGCTAAGCCAAGTAATAACAGAATAAACATACCGCGGCTTGGATCGGCTGCGAATGAGTGAACCGATGTCAGTACGCCGGAACGCACGATAAAGGTACCCAGTAAACTTAACGAAAATGCAAAGATTGACAGCAATACTGTCCAGTTACGGAACGCACCACGTTTTTCGGTCACAATCAGCGAATGCACTAAAGCAGTACCCACTAGCCAAGGCATAAAGGAGGCATTTTCTACTGGATCCCAGAACCACCAGCCACCCCAGCCTAATTCGTAGTATGCCCACCAAGAACCTAATGCAATACCGCCAGTGAGGAAAATCCAAGCAGCCAAGGTCCAAGGACGAGACCAACGAGCCCAAGCCGAGTCAAGATGGCCACTCATCAATGCAGCAATTGCAAACGCAAAGCTTACAGAGAAACCCACATAACCTAAATACAACATTGGCGGATGGAAGATTAAGCCTACATCCTGCAACATTGGGTTCAAGTCGCGACCTTCGGCTGGCATTGGAAATAAACGTTCAAATGGGCTAGAAGTGAGCAGCATAAATAAGCTAAAACCAATCACAATCAGCGCCAATACAGCCAGCACCCTTGCAGTAAACACTTCTTCCAAGCCTTTACTGAATAATGCGACAGAAGCGGCCCAAGTCGATAACGCAAACACCCAGAACAACAGAGACCCTTCATGACCGCCCCATACGGCCGCAATCTTAAAGAAAATAGGTAACTGAGAATTAGAGTGATGTGCCACGTAGGCCACGGAGAAATCATCAACGGCGAAGCTATAACCAAGCGATACTACGGATAAAGCAATAAAAAAGAACATTCCGTAGGCTAACGGCCAAGCATACCTCACTAGGTATTGGTCTTTACGGGCAACACCTATAAGGGGAACGCTGGTTAACAAGAAGGCGAATGCCACTCCTATAATCAGCGAAAAGTGTCCAAGTTCTGGGATCATGGGTTTTCCTCAGTCTCTAATAATATGTTGATTTAGAAAAATTCCAAACCAACGCACAACATGCTGTTCACACAAATGCACGAAATTTGGTTCATTTTAGTATTTGCTATTGTTCCTGTCTGCCTCTTTCATACAAAACTGGGTGACTTGTCTCATTCTCGATTTTTGCCCAAATGGAGCCACCGCAGGCCTACAGTTTTGCATGTGACAGATAAATGAGCCTTAAGTTTCATATAAAATTTACCAGATGGAACAATTTGTGAACCAGTGCCCAACTCTCAGCTTTCACAGTTGTGAAGGTCTTATATTACTGTTCAATGAATAATCTTTACGTATAATCTTGCTTCCAAGCCAGCGGTAACAACCGCTTTTATGCAAACTAAAGTGAATATAGAAACAATGACGACATTTTGGATTTTTATTGCGCTTGTTGTGTTGGTCAGCTTAACACTGATCTGGATCCCACATTTCAGACAGCAAAAGTTATTGCGTACTGAGGAAGCTGGTGTTCGCAAACAAACGAACCTCGAATTGTTCAATGAACGTCTTTCCACCCTTGAGAAAGAACTTAATGAAGAACTGCTCGACCAAGCAGAATTTGATGCGCTTAAGAAAGAACTCGAAATCAGTTTACTCCAAGACATCAAACAAGCGAGCGATGATTCCCTTGTCAATCAAATCAAACCTAAAAGTATCCTTTGGCCATCAGTCATGTCGGTATGCTTGATTGCGATCTCAGGTTACCTTTATCAGCAATTAGGGGCCTTTGAAAATATTGGCAATACCCAAGCGGCTAACCCACATGCTGGTATGGATACTGCGCAAATCATGGGGCAGCGCGTACAAATGATGGAAGCCCAAGTGCAAGCCGAGCCAGAAAATAGTCAGGCTTGGTTTAGTCTAGGTCATGCATATATTTCGGCTAACCAATTTGATAAAGCAGTCGCGGCCTTCGACAAAGTGATGGATTTAGTGGGCAAACATGCCGAGTTAATCGGACCAAAGGCCACGGCGTTGTACTACAAAGCCGGTCAGCAAATGACACCAGAAATTCAAGCCTTAATAGACGAATCGCTAGCATTAGATCCACAGGATCCATCAACACTGTTGTTAGTTGGTATGGATGCTTTCTTTACTGCAAAGTACCAAAAAGCCATTGATTCATGGCAGACTATTCTTAATAGTGACCGTACAGATGTGGATCGCGCCGCACTGATGAATGCCATCGAAACAGCTAACTTACGTATGCAAGCCGAAACGACAGGTATGCCTAACGATGATGTACACAAGCAGGCAAAAGTCACAAGCAAATCAGTAAGTATTGAAATTTCAATTTCACCTGAACTTGCAGCGAAAGCGAGCCCAGAAGACACTATCTTTGTCTTTGCACGTGCAACTGAAGGTCCTAAAGTACCGCTAGCAGCAACTAAAGTTAGTGCAAAATCATTGCCTGTTACAGTGACACTAGACGACAGCACAGGCATGGGTGGCGATGTAAAATTAAGCCAAACTGCTAGCGTTGAAGTTATTGCCGTCTTATCCAAGCATGGCAATATCAAACCTCAGGCGGGTGATATTCAAGGAAAAATCAGCAAAGTTAATGTGGGTGAAACGGCAAACTTAGTACTGGATACCCAAGTGCAATAAGTTATCCGCACCTAGCACTAAGTTTCAGCTTAGCGCAGACATAAAAAAACCGGCTAATGCCTAATGCCGTTCACTTAAGAGTGAACGGCATTTTTCTTTGGTCTAACCGGAAACTTGTTTTTGCTCATTTTAAGGACTCGTGGATATGCCCTTTCCCGTTTACCATCCAGCTTAAATTGCCGTGCATTTCGTTCTATATCCAATACGTCTCTCGGGACATTCCCCGGTGTTTGTGATGACAGTTGTGTCAACTTGAAGATGATATAACTCGCCGCATCCCGAAAACTCAGTTGATTGGGATGGACCGATGGCAAGCTTTTAGCCATCAGCAACATCTTATATCTAATGAGATTGTAGGCCAGTAGCACGCCCCATAACTCTTGAGTCACCAGCTCCGGTAGTTGACTGCGGAGCGTAAAACGGCTCTCCAGTAGATGTTGTTTCATCTCTCTATAGCCCAGTTCGATTTCCCATCGATGGGCATATAAGTCGACGATGTCTTCGCTGGGGTAACGCATCGGGTCTGTCAACGAGGTCAAAATGGCGACTGACTTACCTTTCACTGTCTTAGTCAATAAACGCGCTTCAAGAGTTTCAGGGAGCTGCGGCCATTTCTTTCTGGCTTGAGGTGTCGTGGTGAGTTTCACCCACTGGTCATGTTTCCCCAGCGTTCGCACTACTTCATATTGAGTGCCTTTCTTCAATGGCAACAACCAGTGGCTATCAGGTTGCGCTTGCTGCCAAGCGTGCAGCAGGCCGAGCGAGTAAAATCCTCGGTCAAATAGGGTTAGGCTGTGATTGGGAATGCTAGGAATGAGCTGGGACGCTAAGTTCATTTCATTTTCGGCAACCGAATCAAAGGCGCTGTTGACCAATAAATGGCTGCTTAACTCCATCAAGCAAACCATGCGAATTTGCGGATAAGCCGCTTCGCCTAAAGCGTTGGCGGTTCGTCCAAAGGCGGCTTGATTTTGAACACTATCGGGTGTCCGCCACACGACACCGTCAACACCATACAAGTTAAGACCGCACCAATGAGGATGTTCAGCTCTCGCGTGCCAGGTATTGCCGCTGCGGCTAAATACTTCTCTAATAACCTCACTGCCCAATCGTTTACGCGCCTGAGTCACGGCGCTGCGTGCAACATAATCAATCTCTTGCGGCAAAACAATGTCGAGTTTGTTGATGAGTGACCGAACAGACTCCCCTCGGAACAAAGCCATTCCGATAACGGCCCAAATCATCGCGTCCATCGGCAATTTACGCCGTCTTAACGTCGCAACGCCCTGGGAGTCTAGGCAAGATTGAATTAACTCAGGTTCTAACACATCAGCTAAGCAGGTGAATTCGGTTAGGCGGGTAATATGGGTACGGGCGAGTGCTTCCGAGAGTTGCATAAAAAATCCGATGACATGAGGTCATCGGATTTTGATCTTTTCAGCGAGATCGTCAAGCGATCTGTCTTAACTGATCGGCATTAGGCTAATGCCGGTTTTTTAACACTGCAAAAAAAATTACTTAGCTTTAGACATAAACTCGATAGCTGCTTTGTAATCATCATCAGTACAATCAGTACACATACCACCTGGTGGCATTGCGTTTAAACCTGTTTTTACACTTTTAACTAGATTATCAACACCTTTAGCTAAACGTGGTTCCCACTCCGCTGCATTGTGCGCTTTTGGAGCACCAGCAACACCCATGCTATGGCACACGGTACATGCCTTGTTGAAAATAGCTTCAGCATCTTGAGCTGAAACGTTGACTGACATAGTCAAAGCAGCGACTGCAGTCATTGCTAACAGTTTTTTCATGTTCAATGTTCCTAATGCAAATACGTACAAAGCTCGCGCTGCCCTTTGAGGCAGACTCATTATAGCGGACTAAGATTACTACAAACTTCAATAAATCTCATCTTTTTGTGATTAGAATCTCAGCACAAATGATATAAGGCGACAAGCGTGACAAATTCGTTAATATATTAGCAAGTATTAAAAAAGTTCGATTTGTACGAGAAATATTGCGGTTATTGGAACCACATCAAATTGCTGACATCTAGTCCCAAGCAAGTGTAAACCCGCAATATCGTTTGTGTTAGAATCACTTGTGTTTCCTTCCGGCTTGAGATAGAGGGTTCAGTGACAAATATAACTTCAGTAAACACACTGTTATCAGCGAGCAAGCTGACATGCATCCGTGAAGAACGCATTCTATTTGATGAATTAAGTTTTGAGATTAATGCTGGCGATATCGTCCAGATTGAAGGCCCTAATGGTGCCGGCAAAACCAGTTTATTACGCATATTAGCAGGTCTATCTCGTCCCTATGCGGGGCAAACCTTCTATATAAATGAAGATATCAACCGCTGTCGTGACGAATATAACGAAGATCTACTGTATTTAGGCCATCTTGCGGGAGTGAAATCCGAATTAACCGCTGAGGAAAACCTTAACTTCAATTTAAGAATCAGTGGCTATGATGATTTTGATACGTCTGCCATATTAGCTAAAGTAAATCTATCAGGTTTTGAGGAAGCGCTTGCTGGGCATTTGTCCGCGGGCCAACATCGCCGAACAGCATTGGCAAGGCTTTGGCACAATGATTGTAAGGTGTGGATCCTAGATGAACCTTTTACCGCAATCGATAAAAAAGGCGTCGAAGAGCTTGAACAGTTATTTATTCAACATGCGGATAATGGTGGCTGTGTGATCCTGACCACTCACCAAGATATGGGCATTATCAAAGATGATAGGCTTCGTAAAATTCGTCTAGATTATCGCTTCGTATAAGGTTTGGCATAATGAAAAGAGGCATCAGCTTTACTCAAGCGTTTTTAACGTTACTTCAGCGGGATCTAAAGATTGCCATTCGACACCGTGGTGATATTTTTAATCCCCTATTATTCTTCATTATGGTTGTAACCCTATTTCCACTCGGCATTGGCCCAGAACCACAAATGCTAGCCCGTATTGCCCCAGGGATTATTTGGGTTGCGGCATTGTTAGCATCCATGTTGTCGCTGGAGCGTCTATTTAAAGCTGACTTTAGTGACGGCAGCTTAGAACAGATGCTACTTAGCCCACAACCTTTGTCTGTTTTAGTCTTAGCCAAAGTGTTAGCCCACTGGATACTTACGGGTGTTCCATTGATTATTATTGCCCCACTGCTGGCCGTGCTACTGAACTTAGATGCTAATAGTTATGGTGCATTGATTGCCACACTGGCTTTAGGCACCCCAGTGTTGTCACTCTTAGGTGCTATTGGCGTGGCATTAACCGTTGGTCTACGTAAAGGCGGCGTACTATTAAGCCTTTTGATTCTGCCACTTTATATTCCAGTGCTCATTTTCGCGACCAGCGCCATTGATGCGGCAGGAATGAATTTACCCTATGACGGTCAGCTCGCTATAATTGGCGCCATGTTGATCGGTTCGTTAACCTTAGCACCTTTTGCAATCGGTGCATCTCTGCGAGTGAGTACTAACTAAAATGTGGAAATGGTTACACCCTTACGCGGATCCTGAACGCGCATATAAGTTATCAGGAACATTATTTCCATGGTTTGCCACCTTAGCCTGCCTTTTCCTTACAGTTGGCACCGTATGGGGGTTATTGTTTGCCCCGACAGATTACCAGCAAGGAGATAGCTATCGTATTATCTTTATCCATGTACCAGCGGCATCAATGTCAATGGCGGCCTACATGGGTATGGCGACAGCGGCATTTATTGGTCTTGTCTGGCAGGTCAAATTAGCAGACTGGGCAGCTGCGTCTATTGCTCCTATAGGAGCTGTCATCACCTTTATAGCACTCTTTACTGGTGCCGCTTGGGGCAAACCTATGTGGGGCACTTGGTGGGTATGGGATGCGCGTCTGACCTCTGAATTAGTACTACTATTCCTCTACTTAGGTGTGATTTCCCTCTACGCTTCCTTTGAGGATAAAGTACTCGCTGCACGTGCAGCTGGGATCTTGGCAATCGTAGGGGTAATTAATATCCCCATTATTAAATATTCCGTTGAATGGTGGAGCTCATTGCATCAACCATCAACCATCAAAATTACCTCTAAATCGACCATGTCGAGCGACATGTTATACCCACTTTTAATCAATATTTTAGGTTTCGGGCTTATGATAGGCGCTATCACTATTGTGAGATTTAGAGCAGAAATCTTAGCAAGAAACGGCATGCGCCCTTGGGTACGTGAACTTGCTAAAGCTGAGGAGGTCAAATAATGCAATTCGATTCTATCAGTGATTTTTTCAACATGGGTGGCTATGCCTTTTATGTATGGCTTGCCTATGGTGTGACCTTCTTCTGTGTATCGACGCTGATCATCACTAGCGCACGCCAAAAGCGTAAAGTTTTGATTGAAATAGCGAAAAAGATGAACCGCGAAGAGCGCCTCAAAGAAACTAGGAGTAACAAATCGTGAACCCAAGACGCAAAAAGAGACTGACGTTAGCTATAGCACTAATCGGTGGCGTAGCCGCGATTGCTTCACTGCTGCTGTATGCGTTGAACTCCAACTTAAACTTATTCTATACACCGTCAGAAATCGTAAACGGTAAAACCGATACAGGCGTTAAACCCGAAGCGGGCCAACGTATTCGTGTAGGTGGCATGGTAACGGTAGGCTCTATGGTACGTGATCCAAACAGCCTACATGTGCAATTTGCAGTACACGATTCCTTAGGTGGCGAAATTCTAGTGACCTATGACGATCTATTACCGGATCTATTCCGCGAAGGACAAGGCATCGTCGCCCAAGGTGTATTAGGGGAAGATGGTAAGTTGGCCGCAACTGAAGTCTTAGCAAAACATGATGAAAACTATATGCCTCCAGAAGTTGCAGAAGCAATGGGGCAAAAACATGAGAAGCTAGATTACAGCCAGCAGAAAGCGACAGCACAATAACGTAAGCACATCGCCGAAAGAATATTTAAAGCCTCATTATGAGGCTTTTTTATTGCCAGCCGGATACTCGAGGTTAAACTATACTCAAAGCTATATTCCACTAGGTATCTCTCCATGAATTTAATTAAGTTATTAATTAAAAGATGGCGACAGATTTTTACCTTGATACTGGTATGTTTCATACCAATGGCATATGCGGCCAAGGTGGTTGTCATCGAGAGCTATCACCAAGGTTACACGTGGGATAAGCAGTATTATCAAGCCATACTCGATACGTTGACACCTCTCAATGAGGTAAATCACTTTGAAATGGATACAAAACGGCTACCTAAAAATCTTCATGCAAAACGGGCAGAACTGGCATGGCAATTTATTCAGCAACAAAAACCACAGTTAGTGATCCTAGCAGATGATAATGCCGTTAATTATCTACACCAACGGTTAAACTCAAGCCAAATTCCAGTGGTATACCTTGGCATTAATATGAACCCAAGAGAATATCACTTAAATGAATATAAGCGTTTTACGGGTGTGCTTGAAAGACCTCTACTCAGACGCTCTCTGCTATTACTGCAACGAATATTACCAATATCAAAGCACCGAAAAATCTTAGTTCTGTTCGATCAAAGTGATACGTCTAGACTTGCAGCGGAATATATCAGTAAGCAGCAACTGAGCATGTTGAGCGATGTGGAAGTTGAAATATTACAACTAAATCAACTTAGTGAATGGCAAAAGCAAGTCATTGCGGCTAAAGACAATGGCTTTAGTGCGATAGTCGTTGCACTTTATCATGCAGTGAGGGATGACAAAGATCAGTCGGTTGATGCTGAAAAATTATTAGGATGGGTTTCAGCTAACACACCAGTACCCAATTTTGGTTTTTGGGGATTTAGCGTATACAACAACGGCAATATCGGCGGCTATGTTCTCGATGGTTACCAGCACGGCAAGATCGCAGCCAAAATGGCCTCAAGGATCCTCGCAGGTGAGAAACCGGAAAACATATTCCCAGTAACAGATGACCTAGGACAATTTATGTTTAGCCGTAAAGGGTTAAGTAAATGGCACTTAACATTGCCTAAAGAAATCGAGAAACAAACGACTTGGGTCGAGTAAGTTAAAACGAGCTGAAATAAAAAGCCGGGCTTAGAGCCCGGCTTTTAAATTTGTAACCTTAATTACTCAGCAGCTTCAACATCAACAGCTTGAGCAGCTTCTGGACGACCTACTAGCTCGATGTAAGCCATTGGGGCTTTATCACCAGCACGTAAACCGCACTTAAGGATACGGGTGTAGCCACCAGGACGTTCCTGGTAACGTGGACCCAATTCAGTGAATAACTTACCTACGACTTCAGCGTCGCGAGTACGTGCAAACGCTAAACGACGGTTTGCAACGCTGTCACTCTTAGCAAGTGTTATCAGAGGCTCAACTACGCGACGCAGTTCTTTCGCTTTAGCTACGGTTGTCTTGATGATCTCATGACGAACCAGTGAGCTTGCCATGTTACGGAACATAGCTTGGCGGTGGCTGCTGTTGCGGTTAAGTTGACGACCACTCTTACGATGGCGCATGACCTAATCCTTATAACCTAAATCTGTACAAACCTGAGACTTATAGGTCGTCTGCTAAACTAGCTGGAGGCCAGTTTTCCAGACGCATACCTAACGACAGTCCGCGAGAAGCTAAAACGTCCTTAATTTCAGTAAGAGATTTCTTACCTAAGTTAGGGGTTTTCAGCAGCTCAACTTCAGTACGCTGTACCAGATCTCCGATGTAATGAATCGCTTCGGCTTTCAAACAGTTAGCCGAACGTACAGTTAGCTCTAAATCGTCGACAGGACGCAACAGAATCGGATCGAACTCCGGCTTCTCTTCCTTCATTTCTGGCTCAGTCACGTCACGCAGCTCAACAAACGCATCCAGCTGTTCAGCTAAGATGGTTGCAGAACGACGGATAGCTTCCTCAGGATCAATAGTACCATTAGTGGTCATATCGATAACGAGTTTATCCAAGTCAGTACGCTGTTCAACACGAGCTGCTTCTACATTGTAGGCAATACGTGCGACTGGCGAGAAAGAAGCATCAACCAGCAAGCGGCCGATTGGGCGATCATCGTCTTCTGTCTGTGCACGAGCAGATGCTGGCACATAACCACGACCACGCTCAACGCGAATACGCATGCTGATATCATTGTTACCTGTCAAATGACAGATAACATGATCAGGATTCACGATAGTGACATCACCATCATGCGTGATATCTGCTGCGATGACAGGGCCTGCGCCGGACTTGCTTAATGTAAGCATAGCCTCGTCTTTACCCTCGATAGTCACTGCTAATCCTTTCAGATTAAGCAAGATTTCAAGGATATCTTCTTGTACGCCTTCCTTACTGCTGTATTCGTGCAGTACGCCGTCAATCTCGACTTCGGTAACCGCGCAGCCGGGCATAGACGACAATAGGATGCGACGCAACGCGTTACCTAAAGTGTGGCCGAAACCACGCTCAAGCGGTTCCAAAGTAACCTTGGCACGTGTTGAGTTAACCTGCTCGATATCAACGAGACGCGGTTTAAGAAATTCTGTAACAGAACCCTGCATTGTGTCCTCTCTTGTTTGTTAGCCTTACTTAGAGTAAAGCTCGACGATCAGCTGTTCGTTAATTTCCGCAGACAAATCGCTACGTTCTGGAATACGCTTGAAAGCACCTTCCATTTTCGCGCTGTCGACTTCAACCCATGTAGGCTTCTCGCGTTGACCAGCCACTTCTAAAGCCGCTTTGATACGAGCTTGAGTGCGTGACTTTTCACGGATGCTTACAACATCATTCGCAGACACTTTGAATGACGGAATGTTAACAACACGACCGTTAACCATAACAGATTTATGGCTTACTAGCTGACGTGATTCTGCACGAGTCGCACCGAAACCCATACGATAAACAACGTTATCTAAACGAGTTTCTAAAAGTTGCAACAGGTTTTCACCGGTGTTGCCTTTCAGACGTGCAGCCTCTTTATAGTAGTTACGGAATTGCTTTTCTAACACACCGTAAATACGACGAACTTTTTGTTTTTCGCGTAACTGTAAACCGTACTCTGACAGACGTGGCTTACGAGCGCCATGCTGTCCTGGTGCAGATTCCAGTTTACACTTAGAATCGATTGCTCTCACACCGCTTTTTAAGAAAAGGTCAGTACCTTCTCGGCGGCTGAGCTTGAGCTTGGGACCCAAGTATCTTGCCATGATCTTTCTCCAACTATCCTAATGAAACGCGTTATACACGACGCTTTTTAGGAGGACGACAACCATTATGAGGGATCGGCGTCACATCGGTAATGTTGGTAATTTTGTAACCAACAGCGTTCAGCGCACGAATGGCTGATTCACGACCTGGACCTGGACCCTTCACAAACACTTCAAGGTTTTTTAAACCGTAGTCTTGAGCAGCAGCGCCTGCACGCTCAGCAGCTACCTGTGCAGCAAATGGCGTAGATTTACGTGAACCACGGAAACCTGAACCACCTGAAGTAGCCCATGACAACGCATTACCTTGACGATCTGTAATGGTGACAATTGTGTTGTTGAAAGAAGCATGGATATGAGCCATGCCATCTGCAACCTGTTTACGTACGCGCTTACGCGGAGAACGTGACGGAACTTTAGCCATTGTCTACCTTCCCGTTACTTCTTGATTGGTTTACGTGGACCTTTACGCGTACGCGCATTGGTCTTAGTACGTTGCCCACGAAGAGGCAGGCTACGACGATGGCGGAGACCACGATAACAACCAAGATCCATAAGACGCTTGATGTTCATAGAAATCTCACGACGTAAGTCACCTTCTACTAAGTATTTGGCAACTTCTTCGCGTAGGGTGTCGATTTGAGCTTCGCTCAATTCCTTGATCTTAGCAGTTTCAGCAATTGACGTAGCTGCGCAGATTGCTCTAGCGCGAGTACGGCCGATGCCGAAAATTGCAGTCAATGCGATGACTGTATGCTTTTGATCAGGAATGTTAATGCCAGCGATACGGGCCACTATGCACTCCTTAAGTTAAAGGCCAACTGCGAAAAGCCCGAAAGGATACTCGACAGTTGACAGATTTGCAAACAATATTTGTTCAGCCCAACAGTGGGCTGAACAATTTCACTTTTAGCCTTGACGCTGTTTGTGTTTTGGTTCAACACAGATAACGCGCACAACGCCACTACGCTTGACGATCTTGCAGTTACGGCAGATCTTCTTCACGGAAGCTCGAACTTTCATTTCATCACTCCGTAAAGCTTACTTAGCGACCAAAACGATCTAAATTCGCTTTGTTAACTAGGTTAGCTTTCTTCATCACAGACTCATACTGATGTGACATCATATGGGTCTGAACCTGAGCCATGAAGTCCATGATTACGACTACCATAATTAGTAGTGAAGTACCGCCAAAATAGAACTGTACTTTCCACGCAATTAGCATGAACTCCGGAATTAAACAGATAAAGGTAATGTATAACGCGCCAGCTAATGTTAGGCGAGTCATTACTTTATCAATGTAACGCGAAGTCTGTTCTCCAGGACGGATCCCAGGGATGAATGCACCACTCTTCTTCAGGTTGTCTGCTGTTTCACGTGGATTAAATACCAACGCTGTATAGAAGAAACAGAAGAAGATAATCGCTGCTGCATACAATAATGAGTAAAGCGGTTGTCCAGGTGACACGGCCAATGAAAAATCACTTAACCATGACATAGACTCATTTTGACCAAACCACTGAGCCAGTGTGCCTGGGAACAAAATAATGCTTGACGCAAAAATTGGAGGAATTACACCCGCCATGTTTATTTTCAGTGGCAAGTGAGTAGATTGCGCAGCGAATACCTTACGGCCTTGCTGACGCTTAGCATAGTTAACGACGATACGACGTTGACCACGCTCTACAAACACCACGAAATAAGTCACAGCAAAAATAATTACCGCGAGCAACAACAACACTAACACATTCAGGTCACCTTGACGCGCCTGCTCAGCCGTTTGGCCGATAGCGGAAGGTAATCCAGCAACAATACCTGCGAAAATTAAAATCGAGATACCGTTACCTATACCTCGTTCGGTAATTTGCTCACCTAGCCACATCAGGAACATAGTCCCTGTCACTAAGCTCACAACCGCTACAAAGTAGAAACCGAATCCAATATTGACCACTAGGCCTGGGACTAAGTTTGGTAACCCTGTTGCAATACCGATCGACTGGAATGTACCCAGCACCAACGTACCCCATCGTGTGTACTGACTGATTTTTTTACGTCCAGACTCGCCTTCTTTTTTCAATTCAGCGAGTGCAGGATGCACAACAGTCAATAACTGCATGATAATCGATGCCGAAATGTACGGCATAATACCTAATGCAAAGATAGAAGCACGGGAAAGAGCACCACCCGAGAACATGTTAAACATGCCTAGGATGGTCCCTTTTTGCTGAGCAAACAGCTCTGCTAATACAGCTGCGTCAATACCAGGAATTGGTACAAACGAACCGGCCCTAAAGACGATAATCGCACCAATCACGAACAGGAGGCGAGCCTTCAACTCTGAAAGTCCACCTTTCGCGCTTTTTAAATCAAGTCCTGGTTTTGCCATCGACGTATTATTCCTCGATCTTACCGCCAGCAGCTTCAATTGCTGCACGTGCACCTTTGGTTACCTTCAGACCTTTTACAGTCACTGGGCGCTCAATGGTACCTGAAAGAACGATTTTCGCAAACTGGATGTTGCGAGTAATAACGTTCGCATCTTTCAGAGCGTTTAAGTCGATAACATCACCGTTAACTTTAGCCAGTTCGAGTACACGAACTTCAGCTGTTACCATAGCGCGACGCGAGGTAAAACCAAATTTAGGTAAACGGATCTTAAGTGGCATTTGACCACCCTCGAAGCCTGGGCGTACACCGCCACCGCTACGAGATTTTTGGCCTTTGTGACCACGACCTGCAGTTTTACCTAAACCTGAGCCCATACCACGGCCTACACGCTTTGGTGCATGCTTAGCGCCTGCAGCTGGAGATAGAGTATTTAAACGCATCTATTAATCCTCCACCTTAACCATGTAGTAGACCTTGTTGATCATACCGCGAACTGAAGGAGTATCTTCTAATTCAACAGTGTGACCAATGCGACGCAGACCAAGACCTGTTAAGGTCGCACGGTGCTTTGGTAAACGACCGATAGCACTTTTAGTCTGAGTAACTTTTACAGTTTTAGTTGCCATGGTGCATTACCCCCGAATTTCGTCAACATTCAGGCCACGCTTAGCTGCGATTTGCGATGGTGACTTCATGTGCACCAGAGCATCTACAGTCGCGCGAACGATGTTGATCGGGTTAGTAGAACCGTATGCTTTAGACAGAACGTTATGAACGCCTGCAACTTCCAATACGGCACGCATTGCGCCACCGGCGATAATACCGGTACCCTGTGATGCTGGTTGCATGTATACACGTGAACCAGTATGACGACCTTTAACTGGGTGATGCAGAGTACCTGCATTCAACTCAACGGTCACCATGTTACGACGGGCTTTTTCCATAGCTTTTTGAATTGCTGCTGGAACTTCGCGCGCTTTACCATAGCCATAGCCGACCTTACCATTACCATCACCCACTACTGTCAGTGCTGTGAAGCTAAAGATACGACCGCCCTTAACTACTTTAGAAACACGATTAACTGCAATTAATTTCTCTTGCAGATCGTCTTTTTGCTGAGCTTCTAATTTAGCCATTTTTATAACCCCTTAGAACTGGAGGCCAGCTTCACGAGCAGCATCTGCTAGAGCAGCTACACGACCGTGATACTTGAAACCAGAACGATCGAACGCAACTGTTGTTACGCCTTTTTCGATCGCGCGCTCAGCAATAAATTTACCTACTGCCTTAGCCGCGTCTACGTTACCGGTACTCTTCAGTTGCTCTTTAACCGCTTTTTCCACGGTTGAAGCAGCTGCCACCACCTGAGCTTCAGGATTGATCACCTGAGCATAAATGTGACGCGGTGTACGATGTACAACCAGACGGTTCACGCCCAGCTCTTGGATCTTCTTACGAGCGCGAATAGCGCGACGTAAGCGAGATGTTTTCTTATCCATATCGCGTTACCTACTTCTTCTTAGCCTCTTTACGGCGTACTTCTTCGTCGTCATAGCGAACACCCTTGCCTTTGTATGGCTCTGGTGGACGATATCCGCGAATCTCAGCAGCGACTTGGCCAATTAACTGTTTATCAACGCCACGTAGGACGATGTCAGTTTGGCTAGGGCACTCTGCAGTAACGCCTGCGGGCAGTTTGTGTACTAACGGATGAGAGAAACCTAAAGTAAGGTCAATGTCAGCACCGACGAGTTTCGCACGGTAACCAACGCCAACTAACTTTAATTTACGCTCAAAACCTTGAGATACACCAACAACCATGTTGTTTACTAACGCACGTGTTGTACCAGCCTGTGCCCAAGCGCCAACTGCGCCCTCAACAGGAAGGAATTTAATCACGCCACCTTCAATAACAACATTGACCGCATTGTTGATCACTCGAGTCAGACTTCCTTTCGCGCCTTTGACGGTCAGGGTCTGTTCGTTTAAGGTCACCTCTACGCCAGCTGGAATAGATACTGGTGCTTTTGCTACACGAGACATTCCTAGCTCCTTATGCTACGTAGCAGATAACCTCGCCACCCATGCCTGCAAGGCGGGCGGCACGATCAGTCATCAGGCCTTTAGAAGTGGACACAATTGCGACACCCAGTCCGCCCATCACTTTAGGAAGTTCGTTTTTACCTTTGTAAATACGAAGACCTGGACGGCTTACACGCTGGATAGTCTCAACGACTGGTTGGCCTTGGAAGTACTTTAAGGTAATTTCCAATTCAGGCTTGGCTTCATCTGCTACGGCGTAATCCGCGATGTAACCTTCTTCTTTAAGCAGTTTCGCAATAGCGACTTTCAGCTTAGCAGAAGGCATCTTCACAGATACTTTGTTAGCAGCTTGGCCGTTACGAATACGGGTTAACATATCCGCAATAGGATCTTGCATGCTCATATTAGCTTACTCCGTGACAAGTGCTTACCAGCTAGCCTTACGCAGGCCAGGAACTTCACCACGCATGGTTGCTTCACGCAATTTGATACGGCTTAAACCGAACTTACGTAGGAAACCATGTGGGCGACCAGTTTGATTACAACGATTGCGTTGACGCGATGCGCTGGAATCACGTGGTAGAGCTTGCAGCTTTAATACTGCATCCCAACGATCTTCATCAGAAGAAGCTGGACTTGCAATAATCACTTTCAGAGCAGCACGCTTTTCAGCGAACTTAGCTACGAGCTGTGCACGCTTTGCTTCACGTGCTTTCATTGATGTTTTTGCCATTACGCTACCCTTATTTCTTGAATGGGAAGTTAAAAGCGTCTAACAAAGCACGACCTTCTTCATCAGTCTTCGCAGAGGTAGTGATAACAATATCCATACCGCGAATTTTATCGATTTTATCGTAATCGATCTCTGGGAAAATGATCTGCTCACGCACGCCCATCGCGTAGTTACCACGGCCATCGAACGCTTTAGCGCTCAGACCACGGAAGTCACGGATACGAGGGATTGCGATGTCAACTAAACGCTCTAAGAATTCCCACATACGCTCACCGCGCAGGGTCACTTTACAGCCAATAGGGTAGCCTTCACGGATTTTAAAACCAGCAACTGATTTACGAGCAACAGTTACTACTGGTTTTTGACCAGCAATTGCAGTCATGTCACGGACAGCATGTTCCATAACTTTTTTGTCTGCAACGGCTTCGCCAACACCCATGTTCAGGGTGATTTTCTCAATCCGAGGGACTTGCATGACACTGGTATAACCGAACTTTTGAGTCAGTTCAGCGACAACAGTCTCTTGATATTTATCATGCAGTTTCGCCATCGTTTACTCCAGTTACTTAACGAGTTCACTGTTCGATTTAAAGAAACGAACTTTTTTGCCGTCTTCAAATCGGAAACCAACACGATCCGCCTTGCCAGTGACAGGGTTAAAGATCGCAACATTTGATGCTTGAATCGGTGCTTCTTTCTCAACAATACCACCGGCTACACCCAGTTGTGGGTTTGGCTTTTGGTGTTTTTTGACAAGATTGATGCCTTCAACAATTAACTTACCAGTAGGTAATACTTGAGCAACTTTAGCACGCTTGCCCTTGTCTTTACCTGCTAATACGATTACTTCGTCTTGACGACGGATTTTAGCTGCCATTTTGAAGCTCCTTACAGTACTTCTGGTGCCAGCGAGACAATTTTCATAAATTGCTCATTACGCAATTCACGTGTCACTGGTCCAAAGATACGAGTACCAATCGGCTGCAGGTTGTTGTTCAAAAGAACAGCTGCATTCCGATCGAAGCGAATGACAGAACCGTCTGGACGACGTACGCCTTTCTTAGTACGGACTACCACCGCGTTATACACATCACCTTTCTTCGCTTTAGCGCGAGGAATTGCTTCTTTAACAGAAACTTTGATAATGTCGCCGATACCGGCATAACGACGATGAGAGCCACCCAAGACCTTAATACACTGAACTCTGCGTGCGCCGCTGTTACATGCGACGTCAAGAGTCGATTGCATTTGGATCATTTTAAGTGCTCCGCTATCGTTACTACACAATTCCCACTATGGGACTATAAACACCATTTTTGCTTTGAATTTAGTCAAAAATGGGGCGCAAATATAACACCATAAATATGGAATGTATAGTATTAAAAAACAAACGGCCCCAAATACTGGAGCCGTTTACCTAAATGCCTAATATTATTAGGCCTTTGATACTACTTCAACCAGGGTCCAAGACTTAGTCTTAGACAAAGGACGACATTCGCGAATCGCGACTACGTCACCTTCATTGCACTGATTAGCTTCGTCATGTGCATGGATCTTAGTCGTACGCTTAATGTATTTCCCATAGATTGGGTGTTTCACTTGGCGTTCGATAGCGACAGTAATGGTTTTATCCATTTTGTTGCTAGTGACACGACCTTGCAAAGTACGGATTTTATCAGACATTATGCACCCGCCTTAGAAGTAATAATGGTCTTAACGCGCGCAATATTACGGCGCACCAATTTCAGTTGATGAGTCTGAGTCAACTGACCAGTGGCGTGTTGCATACGCAGGTTGAACTGCTCACGCAGCAGACCAAGTAGTTCAGCGTTCAGTTCTTCAACGCTCTTTTCTCTTAGTTCGCTCGCTTTCATTACATCACCGTCTTAGTTACGAAGGTAGTCTTGATTGGAAGCTTGGCAGCAGCTAAAGCAAACGCTTCACGAGCGATCACTTCAGAAACACCATTCATCTCATAAAGAACCTTACCAGGTTGAATCTGACATACCCAGTATTCAACGTTACCTTTACCTTTACCCATACGCACTTCAAGAGGCTTAGAGGTAATAGGTTTGTCCGGGAAAACTCGAATCCAAATTTGTCCCTGACGCTTAATGTGACGTGTCATGGCACGACGTGCAGATTCGATCTGACGAGCAGTTAAACGACCACGGCCGACTGCTTTCAGACCAAAAGTACCAAAGCTAACTTCGGTACCGTTCGCTAGACCGCGGTTGCGGCCTTTGAACATCTTGCGAAACTTCATACGTTTAGGTTGCAGCATTGCCGGCTCTCCTATTTACCACGAGGCTTGCGCTTAGGTTGCTGCTGTTTCGGCTCTTCAATCTGTGGCAGCATTCCGTCCAGAACTTCACCTTTGAAGATCCAAACTTTAATACCAATCACACCATATTGAGTGTGACTTTCAGAGGTTGAATAGTCGATATCAGCACGCAGTGTGTGCAAAGGTACACGACCTTCGCGATACCACTCAGAGCGCGCAATCTCAGCACCGCCTAAACGGCCACTAACTTCAACTTTGATACCTTGAGCACCAATACGCATTGCGTTTTGTACCGCACGCTTCATCGCGCGACGGAACATAACACGACGCTCTAATTGCTGTGCAATTGAGTCAGCAACTAACTTGGCATCTAGCTCAGGTTTACGGATCTCAGCGATGTTAATTTGAGCAGGAGTGCCAGCCAGTTTTGAAACGGCAGCACGCAATACTTCAACGTCTTCACCTTTCTTACCAATCACAACCCCTGGACGGGCTGTGTGAATAGTAACGCGGATGCTTTTCGCTGGGCGTTCAATAACAATCTTAGATACTGACGCAGCTTGCAGTTTGTCTGCAAGATACTTACGCACTTCCCAGTCGCTGTTCAGGTTATTTGCATAATCTGACTTATCTGCGTACCAGGTAGAGATCCAAGGCTTGGTGATACCCAGACGGATACCATTAGGATGTACTTTCTGTCCCATTGCTCTCTCCTAGCGATCTGATACAACCACAGTGATGTGGCTGGTACGCTTCATGATACGATCAGCGCGGCCTTTAGCACGTGGCATGATACGCTTCATAGTTGGACCCTCGTCAACGAAGACGGCGCCTACTTTTAGCTCATCAATATCCGCGCCTTCGTTGTGTTCGGCGTTTGCGATAGCTGAGTCAAGTACTTTTTTAACCAGTACGGCGGCTTTCTTTGGGCTGAAAGTCAAAATTTCGAGGGCCTTAGCAACAGGCAAACCGCGAATTTGATCAGCAACGAGACGAGCCTTCTGCGCAGACGTACGGGCAAAACGATGTTTAGCTAAAACTTCCATCTTATACCTCCCGTATTAACGCTTCTTCGCTTTCTTATCAGCAGCATGGCCGCGATAAGTGCGAGTTGGTGAGAATTCACCAAGTTTGTGGCCGATCATTTCGTCAGTTACGAACACAGGAACGTGCTGACGACCATTATGGACAGCGATGGTCAAACCAATCATATTTGGAATGATCATAGAGCGACGTGACCAAGTCTTAATAGGCTTCTTGTCACCTGCTTCCATCGCTTTCTCTACCTTCTTCAGCAAGTGCAGGTCAATGAAGGGACCTTTCTTGAGAGAACGTGGCATGGCGAATCCTCTTACTATTTATTACGACGACGTACGATGTACTTGTCAGTGCGCTTGTTACTACGAGTCTTATAACCCTTAGTTGGCACACCCCATGGAGTCACTGGGTGACGACCACCAGAAGTACGGCCTTCACCACCACCGTGTGGATGGTCTACCGGGTTCATTGCAACACCGCGAACTGTTGGGCGAACGCCTCTCCAGCGCTTAGCACCTGCTTTACCTAACTGGCGTAGCATGTGTTCGGCATTACCAACTTCACCAAATGTTGCGCGGCAATCAACTGGCACTTTGCGCATTTCGCCAGAGCGAAGACGTAAAGTGGCATATGCGCCATCACGAGCAACAACTTGTACATAAGCACCCGCTGAACGCGCGATCTGAGCACCTTTACCAGGCTTCATTTCTACAGCGTGCACAACAGAACCTACTGGAATATTGCGCAGTGGCATTGCGTTACCGGTTTTGATTTCGGCTTCAACACCAGACTGGATCTTGTCGCCAGCTTGCATGCCTTTAGCAGCAAGGATGTAACGACGCTCACCATCCGCATACAGTACTAGAGCGATGTGCGCAGTACGGTTTGGATCGTATTCCAGACGCTCAATTTTTGCAGGGATACCATCTTTATCGCGTTTGAAGTCGATTAAACGGTAGTGCTGCTTGTGACCGCCACCAACGTGACGAACAGTGATACGGCCAGTGTTGTTACGGCCACCACTTTTAGATTTTTTCGCCAACAGGCCAGCAAAAGGTTTACCCTTGTGCAGGTCAGAGTTCACCACTTTAACAACGTGGCGACGACCTGGAGAGGTTGGCTTACACTTAATAACTGCCATGATAATTCTCCTTTGCTTACTCAGCGCCGCCGACGAAATCGATGTCAGCACCAGCAGCTAAAGTCACGTAGGCTTTTTTCCAATCGCTACGACGGCCAGTACGGCCACCAGTACGTTTAGTTTTGCCTTTGCTCACTAAAGTGCGAACTGATTCGACTTCAACTTCAAATAGCTTAGCAACAGCAGCTTTAATTTCAGCTTTAGTTGCATCGATAGCTACGCGGAAAACAACAGTGTTGTGCTTCTCAGCATTCACAGTGCTCTTTTCAGAGATGTGAGGTGCCAGAATTACTTTTAGCAAACGTTCTTCGCGGATCATCATGCTAGCATCTCCTCGATTTGCTTAACTGCATCAGCAGTCACAAGCACTGTGTTGAACGCGATCAGACTTACTGGGTCTAGACCTGCAACGTCACGAACGTCAACCTTGTACAGGTTGCGAGCTGCTAAGAATAAATTCTCGTCAACTTCTGAAGTCACAATTAACACGTCTTCTAAGTTCATTGCTTTCAGTTTAGCTTTCAGCTCTTTAGTTTTAGGAGCTTCAACGCTGAATGATTCAACAACAACCAGACGGTCTTGACGTACCAGTTCAGACAGAATGCTTTTCAGCGCGCCGCGGTACATCTTCTTGTTAACTTTTTGGCTGTGATCTTGAGTTTTAGCAGCGAAAGTTACGCCACCGCCACGCCAGATTGGGCCCTTAACACCACCCGCACGAGCGCGGCCAGTGCCTTTTTGGCGCCATGGCTTTTTGCCAGAGCCAGTTACTTCCGCACGAGTCTTTTGAGCACGAGTGCCCTGACGCGCGTTTGCAGCGTATGCTACAACTACCTGATGAACCAGTGCCTCGTTAAAGTCACGGCCGAAGGTAGTTTCGGAAACTTCAAGAGCGCTTTGCGCGTCTTTCAATACCAATTCCATTACTATCTCCTCAGACCTTAAGCTTTAACTGCAGGCTTGATGATCAGGTCGCCATTAGTTGCGCCCGGAACAGCACCTTTAACCAGTAGCAGGTTACGTTCAACATCTACACGTACAACGTCTAGATTTTGAGTAGTAACACGCTCGGCACCCATATGGCCTGACATTTTCTTGCCTTTAAATACGCGACCAGGCGTTTGGTTCTGACCGATAGAACCGTTCGAACGGTGCGACAAAGAGTTACCGTGCGTCATATCTTGAGTACGGAAGTTCCAACGCTTAACGCCGCCTTGGAAGCCTTTACCTTTTGATTGACCAGTAACGTCAACTTTCGCTACATCAGCGAAGATACCTACGTTTAGCTCAGCACCAACTTCAATGCCTTCGCCTTCACCGTCTGCCAGACGCAGTTCCCACAGTCCACGACCGGCTTCTACGCCGCTCTTAGCAAAGTGACCTGCTTCTGGTTCAGTGATGCGATTGGCTTTTTTGGTACCAGTAGTAACTTGAAGTGCGCGGTAGCCGTCAGTTTCTAAAGTTTTCACTTGAGTAACACGGTTGCCAGCAACTTCAATTACTGTAACAGGTATAGAAACACCATCTTCAGTGAAGATGCGAGTCATACCAACTTTACGACCAATAAGACCGATAGCCATCTCTCAAACCTCTTCTAAGGATCTCAATTAACCCAAGCTAATCTGTACGTCGACACCAGCCGCAAGATCTAAACGCATTAGAGCGTCTACAGTCTTTTCAGTTGGCTCTACGATGTCAACCAGGCGCTTGTGAGTACGTAATTCGTACTGGTCACGAGCATCTTTATTAACGTGCGGAGAGATCAAAACGGTATAACGCTCTTTGCGCGTAGGTAGTGGAATAGGACCACGTACTTGGGCGCCAGTACGCTTAGCAGTTTCAACGATTTCCGCTGTAGACTGATCAATTAAGCGATGATCAAACCCTTTTAAGCGGATACGGATTCTTTGGTTCTGCATTGACCAGAGCTCCTAAAATGGACACATAAAAAATCACCCTCTAGCTTCTTCCTTACTGGAAAAGCAGAGCGAGATGATTTAACCGTTCGACTCCCAATCGGAGCCGCTATGATAATGATAAGTTCAAATACTTGTCATTTAATTCGTTAACCTAGGTTAACGAGGGGGCCATTATACTCATCTGAAATCAGATTTCAAGCCCGCTGTGTAAATAGTCATCAAAAACTATTCAACGTCAGAGTGGCGAGCATTTTACACAAATTTCAGAATAACACCAGCCCAAAATAAAAAAGGAAGCCTAAGCTTCCTTTTTTCTAATCACAATTGCTATTAAGCAATGATCTTAGCTACAACACCAGCACCTACTGTACGGCCACCTTCACGAATTGCGAAGCGTAAACCTTCGTCCATCGCGATTGGGCAAATCAGCGTAACAACCATCTTAATGTTGTCACCAGGCATTACCATCTCTACGCCTTCTGGCAGTTCAATAGTACCGGTTACGTCAGTTGTACGGAAGTAGAACTGTGGACGGTAGCCTTTGAAGAATGGAGTGTGACGACCACCTTCTTCTTTTGACAGAACGTAAACTTCTGATTCAAAAGTAGTGTGTGGGTTGATTGAACCTGGCTTAGATAATACTTGACCACGTTCTACGTCATCACGCTTAGTACCACGTAATAAAATACCACAGTTCTCACCTGCACGACCTTCGTCAAGCAGCTTACGGAACATTTCTACGCCAGTACAAGTTGTTTTAGAAGTCGTGCGGATACCAACGATTTCTACTTCGTCGCCCACTTTAACGATACCACGCTCTACACGGCCTGTTACTACTGTACCACGACCAGAAATAGAGAATACGTCTTCGATTGGCATCAGGAATGGCTTATCGATATCACGCTCTGGCTCTGGAATGTAAGAGTCTAAAGCTGCTGCCAGCTCAAGGATCTTCGCTTCCCACTCTGGCTCGCCTTCTAGCGCTTTCAGAGCTGAACCTTGGATTACTGGTAAGTCATCACCTGGGAAGTCGTATTCTGATAACAGTTCACGCACTTCCATTTCCACTAATTCTAACAGCTCAGCATCGTCAACCATGTCACATTTGTTCATGAATACGATGATGAATGGTACGCCAACCTGACGAGACAGCAGGATGTGCTCGCGAGTTTGTGGCATTGGACCGTCTGTAGAAGCAACTACCAGGATCGCGCCGTCCATCTGTGCAGCACCAGTGATCATGTTTTTAACATAGTCAGCGTGGCCTGGGCAGTCTACGTGTGCGTAGTGGCGAGTTGGGGTATCATACTCGATGTGAGAGGTATTGATGGTAATACCGCGCTCACGCTCTTCTGGAGCGTTATCGATTTGAGAGAAGTCTTTAGCTTCACCACCGTAGGTCTTAGCCAGTACGTGAGAGATAGCTGCAGTCAGAGTGGTTTTACCATGGTCAACGTGACCGATGGTGCCCACGTTTACGTGAGGCTTACTACGTTCAAATTTAGCTTTTGCCACGATATATTCCTTTCTTTTCAGAATAGTCCTGCATTGACAGGACCATATTACATTTATGTCGTAACTGGAAATTAGCTACGAGATTCAATAATCGCTTTCGCAATGTTTTGCGGTGCATCAGTGTACTTCAAGAACTCCATGGAGTAAGAAGCACGACCCTGAGTTGCAGAACGCAAATCAGTTGCATAACCAAACATTTCAGAAAGAGGCACTACTGCATGGACTATTTTGATGCCACCAAAGCCATCATCCATACCTTCAATCAAACCACGGCGACGGTTTAAATCACCAACAACATCACCCATATAGTTTTCTGGAGTAGTTACTTCTACTTTCATGCAAGGTTCGAGCAACACAGGTTTCGCCTCAAGCGCACCCTTTTTGAAGCCCATAGAACCCGCAATTTTGAACGCCATTTCATTCGAGTCCACATCATGATATGAACCATCGAATAGAGTGACCTTCACGTCCAATACAGGGAAGCCAGCGAGAACGCCATTCTTCATCTGCTCTTGGATACCTTTATCAACCGCAGGGATGAATTCACGTGGAACTACACCGCCAACGATTGCGTTGATAAATTCGTAACCAGCGCCTTCTTCATTAGGCTCTAGTTTTAACCAAACATGACCGAATTGTCCACGGCCACCTGATTGGCGTACAAATTTACCTTCAGCCTCAACTGATCCACGAATGGTTTCACGGTAGGCCACTTGTGGCTTACCTACGTTACACTCAACACCAAATTCGCGACGCATACGATCAACGATAATGTCTAAGTGTAACTCACCCATTCCAGAAATCAGTGTTTGTGATGATTCTTCGTCAGTCTCAACCCGGAATGAAGGATCCTCTGCTGCAAGTTTTTGCAGTGCGATACCCATTTTGTCCTGGTCGGCTTTTGACTTAGGTTCAACGGCAATGGTAATTACAGGTTCTGGGAACTCCATGCGTTCCAAGATTACTTTGTGGTCATTATCACAAAGTGTATCACCCGTGGTTACGTCTTTTAGACCAATAGCCGCGGCAATATCACCTGCACGGACTTCTTTCAGTTCTGTGCGGTCGTTAGCGTGCATCTGCACGATACGGCCAATACGTTCACGTTTCTGTTTAACAGAGTTGTAAACGCCAGAACCTGATTCAAGTACGCCTGAGTACACACGAATAAAGGTTAAAGTACCCACGAACGGGTCTGTAGCAATCTTAAATGCCAACGCCGCAAAGGGGGCGTTGTCATCTGATGGGCGCTCAACTTCTTGCTCATTGTCATCGATGCCCTTAATCGGTGGCACATCGACTGGTGCTGGCAAGAATTCTACTACCGCATCAAGAACCGCTTGAACGCCTTTGTTCTTAAATGCAGAACCACAGGTCGCTAAAACGATTTCATTATTTATAGTACGTTGACGCAGTGCTTTTTTGATCTCTTCTTCTGACAGGGTACCTTCTTCAAGATACTTGTCCATCAGTTCATCAGAGGCTTCAGCGGCTGCTTCAACCAGATACTCATGCATTTCAGCCGCTTTAGCTGCTAAATGTGCAGGGATCTCTTCATAAGAGAACGTCATCCCCTGGTCCGCTTCGTTCCAGTTAATGGCTTTCATCTTGATTAAGTCGATCACGCCAGTGAAGTTTTCTTCTGCGCCGATATTTAATTGGATCGGTACACAAGTTGCTCCAAGGCGAGTTCTGATTTGCTTCACTACACGTTCAAAGTCCGCGCCTGCACGGTCCATCTTGTTGACAAATACGATGCGTGGAACGCGGTATTTGTCAGCTTGACGCCATACGGTTTCTGATTGAGGTTCAACACCTGAAGCACCACAGAAAACCACAACAGCGCCGTCAAGAACGCGCAAAGAACGTTCAACTTCAATAGTAAAGTCAACGTGACCAGGGGTATCGATGATATTGATGCGGTGTTCAGTGAATTGAGCATCCATACCACGCCAGAAAGTAGTGACAGCAGCCGAGGTGATAGTAATACCACGCTCTTGCTCTTGCACCATCCAGTCAGTGGTCGCGGCGCCGTCATGCACCTCACCGATTTTATGAGACAAACCGGTATAGAACAGAACACGTTCTGTTGTGGTGGTTTTACCTGCGTCCACATGAGCACAAATACCGATATTACGATAACGCTCAATTGGGGTTGTACGAGCCACGATTATACCCTCTCCACCAAAACCTAAGTCTTGGCAATATCAACAACAATGGTGTGGGCCTAAGCCCACACCATCAGATTACCAACGGTAATGAGCAAAGGCCTTGTTAGCTTCAGCCATGCGGTGCACGTCTTCACGCTTCTTAACAGCAGTACCTTTGTTTTCAGACGCATCTAGCATTTCACCTGCTAGACGTAAAGCCATAGATTTTTCACCACGCTTACGTGCAGCTTCAACTAACCAGCGCATCGCCAGTGCGTTACGACGCACAGGACGAACTTCACATGGTACCTGGTATGTAGAACCACCCACGCGACGAGATTTAACTTCGACTGATGGGCGAACGTTGTCCAGGGCTGCTTCAAGGATGTCTAAATGGTTAGCGCCTTTCTTTTCAGCGATAACATCAAGAGCCTTGTAAATGATTTTTTCAGCAGTCGACTTTTTGCCGTCCTGCATAATGACGTTGATGAACTTAGCCAGCAACTCACTGTGAAACTTTGGATCTGGTAGGATTTTACGTTGTCCTACAACGCGACGTCTTGGCATAACAATTCTCCGTATGCTTCAGGGATTTCCAAAACTGGAATTCTCAAAATAAACTAGCTTGGCCTTACTTAACGGATACGTTAAGACTTAGGACGCTTAGCACCGTACTTAGAACGGCTTTGGCGACGTGAAGTCACGCCTGCACAGTCTAATGCGCCACGAACAGTGTGGTAGCGAACACCAGGTAAGTCTTTAACACGACCACCACGGATCAAAATCACGCTGTGTTCCTGCAGGTTGTGGCCTTCACCGCCGATGTACGAAGTAACTTCGAAACCGTTAGTTAGACGCACACGAGCTACTTTACGTAGTGCAGAGTTAGGTTTTTTAGGGGTAGTTGTGTACACACGTGTACAAACACCACGCTTTTGTGGGCACGCATTCAACGCAGGCACATTAGTCTTGTCGACTTTTGGCGCGCGTGGCTTACGTACCAACTGGTTTACAGTTGCCATGTATAGCTCCGAGTCAGTTGAATCAAACTCAACGATAAGGTGTGAAAAATCTATATCCCACAATTGTGGGACGCGGAATTTTAGAAAGGTAAAGCCTAACTGTCAAGAAATAGCCAACTTTTGCGGCATATTCCAATAAAAAAGGCGCCAACGGCGCCTTTTTGTTACAAACTGATTACTTAATCTTGGCTGCCAGCCAAGTTTAAGAGGTCTGCAAGGTTTTGTTCTGCTTCACTTGCAGTGATCTTATTCACTACAACTGGCTCGTCTTTCTTAGCACGGGCATCGTTACGGGTCTTGTGATAAGCGTAACCAGTACCGGCTGGGATCAGACGGCCAACGATTACGTTTTCTTTCAGACCACGTAAGTTATCAGACTTACCACCTACGGCAGCTTCTGTCAGTACGCGAGTTGTTTCTTGGAACGATGCTGCAGAGATAAACGATTCTGTTGCCAGAGACGCTTTGGTAATACCCAGCAGTTCACGTTCGAAGGTCGCAGGCACTTTGCCTTGTTCGATCAGGTCGCGGTTAGCGATCTTCACGCGAGACACTTCTACTTGTTCGCCTTCTAAGAACTCACTATCACCTGCAGAGGTGATCACGCACTTACGCAGCATTTGACGGATGATCACTTCGATATGTTTATCGTTGATCTTCACGCCTTGTAGACGATATACGTCTTGTACTTCGTTCACAATGTAGCTTGCTACGTTGTGAATGCCACGTAGACGCAGAATATCGTGCGCCGCTTCTGGACCGTCAGCAATAACTTCACCACGTTCGACTTTTTCACCTTCGAACACGTTTAAGTTACGCCATTTCGGGATCATCTCTTCGTACTGTTCACCGCCATCCGCAGGTGTAATCACCAGACGACGCTTGCCTTTAGTCTCTTTACCAAACGAGATGGTACCAGAGATTTCTGCCAGAATTGCAGGCTCTTTTGGCTTACGGGCTTCGAACAGGTCGGCAACGCGTGGTAGACCACCCGTGATGTCGCGTGTTTTAGACGATTCTTGTGGAATACGTGCTAACGCGTCACCCACGGCGATTTGCGCATTATCGTCAAGGTTAACGATCGCACTGCCTGGTAAGAAGTATTGTGCTGGTACTTCTGTACCAGGGATCATCAGGTCGCTACCATCGGCACCAACCAGACGGATCATTGGGCGCATTTCTTTACCCGCTGAACCACGTTGACCCACGTCGAGGATCACGATTGAAGACAGACCTGTCAGTTCGTCTGTTTGACGAGTCATGGTCACGCCGTCGATCATGTCAACGAACTTAATACTACCCGCCACTTCAGTGATGATTGGGTGAGTATGTGGATCCCAGTTAGCGATGATATCGCCCGCTTCTACTGATGCTTCTTCTAACTTCTCAAGCACAGTACCGTAAGGCACTTTATAACGCTCTTTCTCACGACCTAATTCGTCGATAATCGCCAGTTCAGAAGAACGAGAAACGATAACCAGCTTGCCGTCAGTGTTAGTCACGTACTTAGCGTTGTGCAGTTTCAACGAACCAGAGTTCTTCACTTGAACGTTGTTTTCTGCAGACGCTCTCGATGCCGCACCACCGATGTGGAACGTACGCATCGTTAACTGTGTACCTGGTTCACCGATTGATTGTGCCGCGACAACACCGATGGCTTCGCCGTGGTTAATCAGGTGACCACGGGCTAAGTCACGGCCATAACATGCCGCACACACACCGAAGTCGGTATCACAGGTAATTACTGAACGTACAATCACTTCATCGATTGAGTGTTCTTCTAACTTGTCACACCATGCTTCGTCGAGCAGAGTGTTACGTGGCGCAAGCACATCTTCAGTACCTGGGTACAGAACATCAACCGCAACCACACGACCCAGTACGCGTTCACGTAATGGCTCAACAACGTCACCACCTTCGATCAGCGGCTTCATTGTCAGACCTTCGTGAGTACCACAATCGTCTTCGATGACCACTAAGTCTTGAGCAACGTCAACCAGACGACGAGTCAGGTAACCCGAGTTAGCTGTCTTCAATGCGGTATCGGCTAGACCTTTACGCGCACCGTGGGTTGAGATGAAGTACTGAAGAACGTTCAGACCTTCACGGAAGTTCGCCACGATTGGGGTTTCGATGATCGAACCGTCTGGTTTCGCCATCAGACCACGCATACCCGCTAACTGACGGATCTGTGCGGCACTACCACGAGCGCCCGAGTCGGCCATCATGTAAATGCTGTTGAACGAAGCTTGTTTCTCTTCAACGCCATCACGGTTAATCACTGTCTCAGTTGACAGGTTTTCCATCATCGCTTTAGAAACTTTTTCGTTCGCACTTGCCCAGATGTCGATTACTTTGTTGTAACGCTCACCCGCGGTAACCAGACCTGATTGGAACTGCTCTTGAATTTCGAGCACTTCTGCTTCAGCGTCAGCAACTAAGGTGTACTTCTCAGCTGGGATCACCATGTCGTCGATACCGACAGATGCACCAGAGATAGTGGCGTAACGGAAACCTGTGTACATCAGTTGGTCAGCGAAGATAACAGTATCTTTAAGACCTAATTGACGGTAACAAGTGTTCAATAGTTTAGAAATCTGCTTTTTGCCCATGTTCTGGTTAACCAGATCAAATGACAAACCTGCTGGCAGAATTTGTGACAGCAGAGCACGACCCACAGTTGTATCAACGATACGACGTTGCTCAGTACGCTCACCATTGTCACCGATAACGGTTTCAGTGATACGCACTTTCACGCGGGCATGCAGTTCAGCAGCGCCAGTTGCGTAAGCTTTTTCAACTTCAGCAACAGACATAAAGTACATACCTTCACCACGGCCGTTGATACGCTCACGGCTGGTGTAGTACAGACCTAATACCACGTCTTGAGACGGAGTGATTACAGGCTCGCCGTTCGCAGGTGACAGGATGTTGTTGGTAGACATCATCAGGGCACGAGCTTCAAGCTGCGCTTCCAGTGTTAACGGTACGTGTACCGCCATTTGGTCACCGTCGAAGTCGGCGTTGTATGCCGCACAAACGAGTGGGTGTAACTGGATTGCTTTACCTTCAATCAGTACAGGTTCGAACGCTTGGATACCCAGTCTGTGCAGTGTTGGTGCACGGTTAAGCATCACTGGATGTTCGCGGATCACTTCATCCAGAACGTCCCAAACTTCCGCCACTTCACGCTCTACCATCTTCTTGGCCGCTTTAATGGTTGTCGCTAAGCCACGACCTTCCAGCTTGCCATAGATGAATGGCTTGAACAGTTCCAGTGCCATCTTCTTAGGAAGACCACATTGGTGCAGACGTAAAGTAGGACCTACGGTAATTACCGAACGACCAGAGTAGTCAACACGCTTACCTAACAAGTTCTGACGGAAACGACCTTGTTTACCTTTGATCATATCGGCCAAAGATTTCAGAGGACGTTTGTTAGAACCGGTAATAGCACGACCACGACGACCGTTATCTAATAGCGCATCAACAGACTCTTGTAACATACGCTTTTCGTTGCGTACGATGATGTCCGGCGCAGCTAAATCTAACAGACGCTTCAAACGGTTGTTACGGTTGATCACGCGGCGGTACAGATCGTTCAGATCTGAAGTCGCAAAGCGGCCGCCATCGAGCGGTACCAGCGGACGTAAGTCGGGTGGTAACACAGGCAGTACTTTTAAGATCATCCACTCTGGCTTATTACCAGAAGTGTGGAACGCTTCCATCAACTTAAGACGTTTAGTCACTTTCTTGCGACGAGTCTCAGAGTTGATTGATGGCAGCTCTTCACGCATTTGTTCGATTTCTTTTTCGAGATCGATTGCGCGCAGCAGTTCTAATACCGCTTCAGCACCCATCTTAGCTTCGAATTCGTCACCGTATTCTTCTAATGCGTCCAGATAGTTTTCTTCTGTCAGCATTTGGCCACGTTCAAGGCTGGTCATGCCAGGCTCGATCACGACGAAAGATTCAAAATACAGTACGCGCTCGATATCACGCAGCGTCATGTCCAGCATTAAACCGATACGGGACGGCAGTGATTTCAAGAACCAAATGTGGGCAACTGGGCTAGCCAGTTCAATGTGACCCATACGCTCACGACGTACTTTAGTCTGGGTAACTTCTACACCACACTTTTCACAGATCACACCACGGTGCTTCAAACGCTTGTACTTACCGCACAAACATTCGTAATCTTTGACAGGGCCAAAGATACGCGCACAGAACAGACCTTCACGCTCAGGCTTGAAGGTACGGTAGTTAATGGTTTCTGGCTTCTTAACTTCACCAAAAGACCAAGAACGGATCAGATCAGGCGATGCCAGACCAATTTTGATGCCGTTAAATTCTTCAGTCTTGCTTTGCTGTTTCAGAAACTTTAATAAGTCTTTCACGTTTCTCTCCTGAAGGAGTTAAACCGGGTGCTCCGCTCGCACGGAGCACCATTCTGTTGCCAAACGCGGCTAAATACCTGCGCTTATTCCTGATCCAACTCGATATTGATACCGAGTGAACGGATCTCCTTCAGTAATACGTTGAAGGACTCTGGCATGCCAGGCTGCATCTGATGGTTACCGTCGACGATGTTCTTATACATCTGAGTACGACCGTTAACGTCATCCGATTTCACGGTGAGCATTTCTTGAAGCGTATAAGCGGCACCGTATGCTTCGAGTGCCCACACTTCCATCTCCCCGAAACGCTGACCACCGAACTGAGCTTTACCGCCCAGTGGTTGTTGAGTCACTAAGCTGTACGAACCGGTAGAACGGGCGTGCATCTTATCGTCAACTAAGTGGTTCAGTTTGAGCATGTACATGTAACCAACAGTTACTGGACGCTCAAATTCGTTACCGGTACGACCATCAAATAATTTCAGCTGACCAGAGGTTGGCAAGCCTGCAAGCTCAAGCATCTGCTTGATCTCTTTCTCTTTAGCACCGTCGAAGGCTGGCGTAGCAACTGGGATACCGCCTTTCAGGTTGTTCGCTAAGCGCAGTAACTCATCGTCAGTGAATGAATCGATGTCAACGCGCTGCTGCACTTCGTCACCTAATTCGTACACTTGCTTGATGTAGTTACGAACTTCTGCAAGTCCCTTCTCGCGCTGATCTTCCAGCATGGCAGCAATCTTGTTACCAATACCTTTAGCAGCAGCACCTAAGTGAACTTCAAGAACCTGACCGATGTTCATACGTGATGGAACGCCTAACGGGTTCAATACGATGTCCACAGGGTTGCCTTGCTCGTCGTACGGCATGTCTTCAATTGGGTTAATCTTAGAGATAACACCCTTGTTACCGTGACGACCCGCCATCTTGTCACCTGGTTGGATAGTACGTTTAACCGCTAAGTAAACCTTAACGATCTTCAGTACGCCTGGTGCCAAGTCATCACCTTGGGTGATCTTGCGACGTTTAATTTCAAACTTCTTATCGAAGTCTGCTTTCAGCTCTTCATGCTGTTCAGCTAATTGCTCAAGCTCAGTTTGTTTGGCTTCATCGTCAATAACTTGAACCAATACATCTTTACGTGGCAATGCTGCGATTTGTGCTTCAGTGAAACCGGCACTTAATAATAAGTTGCGCGCACGGCTCAATACGCCTTCTTCAAGGATCTTGAACTCTTCGCCTAAGTCTTTACGAGCTTGGGCAATGTGCATTTCTTCGATTTCAATGGCGCGTTTGTCTTTCTCAACGCCGTCACGGGTAAATACCTGAACGTCGATGATGGTACCTTTAACAGAGTTAGGTACACGCAGTGAGCTGTCTTTCACATCAGACGCTTTCTCACCGAAGATGGCGCGCAGTAACTTCTCTTCTGGCGTCAGTTGAGTCTCGCCTTTTGGCGTCACTTTACCTACCAGAATGTCACCACCCTTCACTTCTGCACCGATGTAAACGATACCTGACTCGTCGAGTTTCGACAGAGCAGATTCACCTACGTTTGGAATGTCAGCAGTGATTTCTTCGCTACCCAGCTTAGTATCACGAGCGATACAGGACAGCTCTTGAATGTGGATAGTGGTGAAACGGTCTTCCTGTGCAACACGCTCAGAAATTAAGATCGAGTCTTCGAAGTTGTAACCGTTCCAAGGCATGAACGCGATACGCATGTTCTGGCCAAGGGCTAAGTCACCTAAGTCAGTAGACGGACCGTCTGCTAACACGTCACCACGAACCACTGGCTCACCAACAGAACAACATGGACGTTGGTTGATACAAGTGTTTTGGTTAGAACGGGTGTACTTAGTCAGGTTGTAAATGTCGATACCTGCTTCGCCTGGGCGCAGCTCGTCTTCATTTACTTTAACAACGATACGGCTCGCATCAACATAATCGATCACACCGCCACGTTTGGCAGCAACAACTACGCCTGAATCCACAGCTAGCGTGCGCTCAATACCTGTACCGACCAGAGGCTTCTCTGATTTCAGCGTTGGTACCGCTTGACGTTGCATGTTCGCACCCATCAATGCACGGTTCGCGTCGTCGTGTTCTAAGAACGGGATCAGTGACGCAGCAACAGAGATGATCTGTTGTGGCGATACGTCCATGTATTGAATGTCAGACGCGCGCATAAAGGTAGATTCACCTTTGTGACGACATGCGATCTGTTCTTCAACCATGCGACCTTGTGAGTCAACTTCGATGTTCGCCTGTGCAATCACGTAACGACCTTCTTCAATCGCTGACAAGTATTCCACTTCGTCAGTGATCACACCGTCTACCACTTTGCGGTATGGTGTTTCTAAGAAGCCGTATGAGTTAGTACGGGCAAAGCTTGCTAATGAGTTGATCAGACCAATGTTTGGACCTTCAGGGGTCTCAATTGGACATAAACGACCGTAGTGCGTTGGGTGTACGTCGCGAACTTCGAAGCCTGCACGCTCACGGGTCAAACCACCTGGGCCTAGAGCAGAAATACGACGCTTATGCGTTACTTCTGACAGCGGGTTGTTTTGGTCCATGAATTGTGAGAGCTGAGAAGAACCGAAGAACTCTTTCACTGCAGCAGAAATTGGCTTAGCGTTGATTAAGTCTTGTGGCATCAGCTCGTTCAGATCGCCTAATGACAGACGTTCACGCACGGCGCGCTCAACACGGACCAGACCAACACGGAATTGGTTTTCAGCCATTTCACCCACAGAACGAATACGACGGTTACCTAAGTGGTCGATATCGTCCACTTCGTCAAAGCCGTTACGGATGTGGATTATGTTCTTCATTACTGCAACGATGTCTTCTTTAGACAGTACGCCGCTACCTTCGTCATCAGGAATGCTGAGACGACGGTTGAACTTCATACGACCTACTTTAGACAGGTCATAACGTTCTTCGCTGAAGAATAAGTTTTGGAACAGGGCTTCTGCTGCATCTTTGGTTGGTGGCTCACCAGGACGCATCATGCGGTAGATCTCAACTAACGCTTCTAAGCGGTTAGTGGTTGGATCGATACGCAGAGTGTCAGAGATGTAAGCACCGTGGTCCAGCTCGTTAATGTATAACGTGCTCAACTCTTTGATGCCTGCCAGTGATAACTTCGCTAAGTCTTCTAAGCTGATTTCACTGTTAGCAGAAACTAATACTTCGCCCGTGTCCGGATCGATGTAATCTTGAGCAGCATATTTGCCCACGATGTACTCAACTGGTACTTCGAGTTCAGTGGTGTTGGTTTTTTCGAGTTGGCGAATATGACGTGCAGTCACGCGACGGCCCGCTTCAACCAATACAGTGCCTTCTGCATCCTTGATGTCGTAGCTGGCGGTTTCGCCACGCAGACGCTCAGGGACTAAGGTCATAACCAGAGTATCTTTCTTGATCTTGAACTCAACGCGTTCGAAGAACAGGTCAAGGATCTCTTGAGTAGAGTACTCTAATGCACGCAGAATGATGGTCGCTGGTAATTTACGGCGACGGTCGATACGTACGAATAGTGCATCTTTAGGATCGAATTCAAAGTCTAACCATGAACCACGGTAAGGAATGATACGTGCGTTATATAGCACCTTACCTGATGAGTGGGTTTTACCACGGTCGTGATCGAAGAATACGCCTGGGCTGCGGTGTAATTGAGAAACGATTACACGCTCAGTACCGTTGATAACAAAGGTACCGTTGTCAGTCATCAATGGGATATCACCCATGTAGACTTCTTGTTCTTTAATATCTTTTACAGTGCCGGCCGCTGCTTCACGGTCATACAACACCATGCGTAATTTAACGCGCAGTGGAGCTGAATATGTAACACCACGGATCTGACACTCTTTCACATCAAAAACAGGCTCGCCAAGCTTATAGCTGACGTATTGCAGTTCTGAATTACCAGAAAAGCTCTTGATGGGAAAAACGCTACGGAAGGCGGCTTCAAGACCGCGCTCACCGGTAGGATCTTGATCGGTGAACTTCTTAAAAGAGTCTAACTGAATAGACAAAAGGTAAGGAATATCCAACACCTGTGGACGCTTACCAAAGTCTTTGCGAATACGCTTCTTTTCAGAATAGGAGTAAACCATGGGTTTCCTCTGCTTACGAGATGTGACCAAGACTGAATCAATAACCTGAGTTATTACATTCAGCACGTTTGCCCATCACCGTTGATGGCAAGAACCTAACCAGTAATCTCTGCTAGGGACTGCAAAATCTGGCGACAAACGGTGAAAAAAAATCGCCGGCGCATATAGCGCAAAAAAGGCCGACGGTTAAAAAACCGCCAGCCTCCACCCAAGTGGCTTGGGTGAGCAAGCTAAATAATAGCTTACTTGATTTCTACTGAAGCACCAGCTTCAACTAGTTCTTTCTTCAGAGCTTCAGCTTCTTCTTTAGAAACGCCTTCTTTAACTGCTACTGGAGCAGCTTCAGACATTGCTTTAGCTTCTTTCAGGCCTAAACCAGTTGCGCCACGGATGGCTTTAATAACTGCAACTTTGTTGTCGCCGTGTGCAGTCAGAATTACGTTGAATTCTGTTTGCTCTTCAACAGCAGCAGCAGCTTCGCCACCACCAGAAACAACAGCAGCAGCGGCAGAAACGCCAAACTTCTCTTCCATTGCTTCGATCAGTTCAACAACTTCCATTACAGACATAGCTGCAAAGGCTTCTAAGATTTGGTCTTTAGTGATAGACATAACAAATGTTTCCTATTGTTCTGAATTCAATTCTATTAAGCAGCCAGCTTGAAATTAAGCGGCTTCTTGTTTTTGATCGCGCAGGGCGGCCAGTGTACGAACGAACTTGCCAGCAGATGCTTCTTTCATAGTCATCATTAACTGTGCTAGTGCTTCTTCGTATGTTGGCAGTTTCGCCAAACGATCAATGTCAGCTGCAGGGATGAAATTCCCTTCAAAGGCTGCGCCTTTAACTTCGAAATTAGCTTGCTCTTTAGCAAAGTCTTTTAACAGACGAGCTGCAGCACCTGGGTGCTCGTTAGAGAAAGCAATCAAAGTTGGGCCAGTGAACGTTTCTGCTAGGCACTCAAATGCAGTACCTTCAACAGCACGACGAGCCAGAGTGTTACGTACTACACGTACATAAACACCAGCTTCGCGAGCTTTTTTACGCAGACCGGTCATAGCACCTACAGTTACACCGCGAGAATCAGCGGCAACTGCAGATAGCGCACCTTTGGCAGCTTCGTTGACTTCAGCAACAATCGCTTTTTTGTCTTCGAGTCTTAATGCCATTGGCTTTACTCCTGGATTCTACCTAGGGTATTCCCTAGTATTTACCATACTAAATACTTATGTATTTAGTGACTTACGGTGCAGATTATCCAGTAAAAAAATTTAGCTGGGGCCTGACACCGTCTACGCAGGAAATTAAGTAAACCGTTAAAGTAAACACCTGCGGTCTTGGACGGAAGCCTAATTAATGATGCTTAAAGCATCAAAAACAGGCTTCAACCCACAAAGTGCGCGCATTATAGACTAATGCACTCACCTTGTAAAATTAGTTAGCTGTTTCGAGAGAAGCTTGGTCAACAGCAACACCTGCACCCATAGTGGTGGAGATGCTTACTTTTTTCACGTATACACCTTTTGCAACTGCAGGCTTAGCCTTTTTCAGTGCAGAGATTAACGCTTCCAAGTTTTCTTTCAATTGAACTGGTGTGAAATCCACTTTACCGATAGTAGTGTGGATAATACCGTTCTTGTCGTTGCGGTAACGAACTTGACCTGCTTTAGCGTTCTTAACTGCTTCAGCAACGTTAGGCGTTACTGTGCCAGTTTTTGGGTTAGGCATTAAGCCACGTGGGCCTAAGATTTGACCTAACATACCAACAACGCGCATTGCGTCTGGAGATGCGATAACTACGTCGAAGTTCATTTCACCGGCTTTGATTTTCTCAGCCAGATCATCCATACCAACAAGTTCTGCACCAGCAGCTTTAGCAGCTTCAGCATTCGCACCTTGTGTAAATACTGCAACGCGAACGTCACGACCAGTACCGTGTGGCAACACAGTTGCACCACGAACGTTTTGGTCAGATTTACGTGGGTCGATACCCAGGTTAACAGCAACGTCAACACTTTCAACGAACTTAGCAGTTGCTAATTCTTTTAACAGAGCAACAGCGTCGTTGATTTCGTATAATTTAGTACCGTCAACTTTCTCGCGGATTACGCGCATGCGTTTAGTTAGTTTTGCCATTATATTAACCCTCTACAACCAAACCCATTGAACGCGCAGTACCTTCGATTGAGCGAGTCATCGCTTCAATATCAGCACCAGTCATATCGGCGGCTTTCATTTCAGCAATTTCCTGAATCTTAGCACGAGCGATAGTACCTACTTTCTGAGTGTTTGGACGTGGAGAACCTGATTTCAGGCCTGCAGCAGTCTTCAGTAAGTAAGAAGCTGGTGGTGTCTTAGTTTCGAAAGTGAATGAACGGTCACTGTATACAGTGATCACGACTGGAATAGGCATGCCTTTTTCCATTTTTTCTGTACGAGCGTTGAACGCTTTACAGAATTCCATGATGTTCACACCTTTCTGACCCAGAGCTGGACCAACTGGTGGTGAAGGGTTCGCAGAACCTGATTTCACTTGTAGCTTAATATAAGCATCAATCTTTTTTGCCATCTGACATTTCCTCAGTTTGGGTTCAAACGCATATCAGCGACATGCCAACATGCTCCCCCGAAAACAACGGGTGCGGATTATATAGAAATCCGCACCCGTTGCCAAACGGATTTTGTATTTAATTTAATCAGCCTTTTTCGACCTGACTAAAATCGAGCTCAACTGGTGTAGAACGACCGAAGATCATTACCGACACTTTTACGCGGCTCTTGTCATAATCCACTTCTTCAACGGTACCGTTAAAGTCAGCAAATGGACCATCACATACACGCACCACTTCGCCTGGCTCAAAAATAACGCGGTGAGTTGGCGAAGCTGTGGTTTCTTGTAAGCGACGCAGAATAGCATCCGCTTCTCTATCTGAAATTGGAGCAGGACGATCAGATGTTCCGCCAATAAAGCCTAAAACACGCGGGATGCTTTTGACTAAATGCCAGCTATCATCGTTCATTTCCATCTGGACCAAAACATAACCAGGGAAAAACTTACGCTCGCTCTTACGACGCTGGCCTGCACGCATTTCAATGACTTCTTCAGTCGGAACTAAGACTTCACCGAAGTATTGTTCCATGCCGTGCATTTTAATGTATTCAATCAGTGACTTACAAACTCGGCCTTCATAGCCAGAGAATGCCTGCACTACATACCATCTTTTTTTAGCTTCTTTAGCTTCAGTCATTCGAGGTGCCTATACGCCAGTGATAAAATTGACAATTCGCATTAACACTGCATCTAAACCCCATAAAATGAGAGCTAAGATACCTGTTGCAGCAAGGACAATAAAAGTGGTGTTAAGCGCTTCTTGACGTGTTGGCCATACGACCTTACGCACTTCAATTTGCGACTCACGCGCGAATGCTAAAGCTTTTTTACCCTTTTCGGTTTGCAGGGCAATAAAACCAGCAATAGCGAATGCAACGATAACAGCCAGTGCGCGGATCACGGCACTCGCCTCGCTATACATTTGATTGCCAATAACAGCAGCGGCCAGCAATAGGATCGCTAAACCCCACTTCACGATATCCAGAGAGTTAGTCTGGTTTTCAGTATTTGTTGTCATCGGTTATTCCGTTACTCAATACGGCCTGAGCTTGAGCACAATAATTAGGGACATACGACCCAGTTACAATACGCTTTAGATACTCTGAATCCCGAATACCCTTAGAAACGCATGTTGCATAAGCTCAGGGTCAAAAATCGGCCATAGATTGTATTCTGATTCGACTTTGTTAGCAAGGATGCACAACAGTTGCAACCCACAAAACCCACTAAATAATCGACTTAAACAAAAAAGGAAGCTTAAGCTTCCTTTTTTCTAATCACAATTGCTATTACGCAATGATCTTAGCTACAACACCAGCGCCTACTGTACGGCCACCTTCACGAATTGCGAAGCGTAAACCTTCGTCCATCGCGATTGGGCAAATCAGCGTAACAACCATCTTGATGTTGTCACCAGGCATTACCATCTCTACGCCTTCTGGCAGTTCAATAGTACCGGTTACGTCAGTTGTACGGAAGTAGAACTGTGGACGGTAGCCTTTGAAGAATGGAGTGTGACGACCACCTTCTTCTTTTGACAGAACGTAAACTTCTGATTCAAAAGTAGTGTGTGGGTTGATTGAACCTGGCTTAGATAATACTTGACCACGTTCTACGTCATCACGCTTAGTACCACGTAATAAAATACCACAGTTCTCACCTGCACGACCTTCGTCAAGCAGCTTACGGAACATTTCTACGCCAGTACAAGTTGTTTTAGAAGTCGTGCGGATACCAACGATTTCTACTTCGTCGCCCACTTTAACGATACCACGCTCTACACGGCCTGTTACTACTGTACCACGACCAGAAATAGAGAATACGTCTTCGATTGGCATCAGGAATGGCTTATCGATATCACGCTCTGGCTCTGGAATGTAAGAGTCTAAAGCTGCTGCCAGCTCAAGGATCTTCGCTTCCCACTCTGGCTCGCCTTCTAGCGCTTTCAGAGCTGAACCTTGGATTACTGGTAAGTCATCACCTGGGAAGTCGTATTCTGATAACAGTTCACGTACTTCCATTTCCACTAATTCTAACAGCTCAGCATCATCAACCATGTCACATTTGTTCATGAATACGATGATGAATGGTACGCCAACCTGACGAGACAGCAGGATGTGCTCGCGAGTTTGTGGCATTGGACCGTCTGTAGAAGCAACTACCAGGATCGCGCCGTCCATCTGTGCAGCACCAGTGATCATGTTTTTAACATAGTCAGCGTGGCCTGGGCAGTCTACGTGTGCGTAGTGGCGAGTTGGGGTGTCATATTCGATGTGAGAGGTATTGATGGTAATACCGCGCTCACGCTCTTCTGGAGCGTTATCGATTTGAGAGAAGTCTTTAGCTTCACCACCGTAGGTCTTAGCCAGTACGTGAGAGATAGCTGCAGTCAGAGTGGTTTTACCATGGTCAACGTGACCGATGGTGCCCACGTTAACATGGGGCTTAGAACGTTCAAATTTAGCTTTAGCCATGGTATTGCCTCAATCCAAGAGTCTTGGTGATGAAAACATACATATAGAAAAAATCCGATGCATATAAATGACATCGAACCGATTAATTTAGGTATAGGAGCTTAATTCAGAAAGGCTGGTGCTGATAGGCAGATTCGAACTGCCGACCTCACCCTTACCAAGGGTGTGCTCTACCAACTGAGCCATATCAGCAACTAAATTTGGAGCGGGCAGCGGGAATCGAACCCGCGTTATCAGCTTGGAAGGCTGGAGTAATACCATTATACGATGCCCGCGCAACCTAACTAAGGCTACCTAACTACCTAGAAAATGGTGGAGGGAGAAGGATTCGAACCTTCGAAGGCGGAGCCGTCAGATTTACAGTCTGATCCCTTTGGCCACTCGGGAACCCCTCCAGTAAAATGGTGCCGGCACCAAGAGTCGAACTCGGGACCTACTGATTACAAGTCAGTTGCTCTACCAACTGAGCTATGCCGGCAAATCATTTCGGAACGGGATATTAGGTAAATGTGTGCCCAAGTGCAAGCGAAAATCGACGATTTGTTTAAAAAAAGCAATCAAATGATGCTTTTTTACCCTCAAACTGATGTTGGCAAGCATTTATCCAGTAAATAAGGCTAGAAGAGCTAGAAACCGAGCTTCATGAATTGATTTTATATTGTCGATACTTAAGTCATGGTGTACTGTGCGATTCCTAAGCCGAGGAAAGCCAATGACGTCAAAAAATCCAATTCAAAAAGCACTCTATCTTGCCTTTGAGCGCGCACAGTGGTCTGTTTTGAGGGACGCAGTGCCAATGACGCTGAGTGAACAAGACTTGGAGAATCTTCGGGGTATCAATGAAAAGGTTTCGCTCTCCGAAGTCACTGATATTTATTTGCCTCTGAGCAGGTTGCTTAACTTAATTGTAAAAGCCAAACAACAACGTGGTTTAGTCCTTGATGAGTTTCTCGGGCAAAAGCCCTCAAGCAGCCCTTATATCATCAGCATTGCCGGTAGTGTTGCCGTGGGTAAAAGTACCACTGCGCGTATTTTACAGGCGTTACTAAGCCAGTGGCCCGAGCATCCTAAAGTCGATTTAGTTACGACCGATGGTTTTCTATATCCTCTGGCAGATTTGAAGCGTAAAGGGCTATTGCAACGCAAAGGCTTTCCTGAAAGTTACGATATGAAGATGTTGGTCGAATTTATTTCGGCGGTAAAATCCGGGCAAGCCCATGTAAATGCGCCTATCTATTCCCACGTGACTTACGATCGTATTCGCGGCCAGCATCAAACCGTTTCGCAGCCCGATATTTTGATCCTCGAAGGACTGAATGTTTTACAAACTGGTTTAGATTCGCCAGTCGATATACGTAGGCCCTTTGTCTCCGACTTTGTCGATTTTTCGATTTATGTCGATGCCGAAGAGCATTTATTGAAGCAATGGTATCAAGAGCGCTTTTTGCAATTTCGCAAAGGGGCATTTAGTGATGAAAAGTCCTATTTCCATCACTATGCTAGCCTGACGGATGATGAAGCCTATACTATAGCGGCGAAAATATGGGACACAATCAACGGTCCCAATTTGCAGCTCAATATTCAGCCCACAAGGGAACGAGCGCATCTGATCCTACAAAAAGGACAGGATCATTTGATGTCACACGTTTTACTGCGTAAATAATCTTATCTTGCTCTTAAACTGATTTCTCCGCCGATATAGGCTTGTATGCCATCGGCGGTTTCTAACAATACTGCACCTTGTTCATCGATCCCTCGACAGATGCCGTCAACGTGATTCTCACCCATCAGTAAACGAATTTCTTTACCATGGAATAGATCCGCCTGTTTCCAGCGCGTTTTAAAGGCTGCCAGCCCTTCACGCTCAAACAACTGTATGTCTCTCTTCAACTGTTTGTGTAGTGCAATCACGAGGTCCGTTTTATTTGGCATATCCGTCAAGCTAGACAAGTCGCTCCAAGGCTGGTCAATTCCCTTACCTTGGTCTTCCGACATAGCCATGTTAACACCAATACCAATGATTAATTGGCACTCGCTATCCGCCTGCCCGGACATTTCAATTAAAATCCCAGCAAGCTTTTTATAATTAAGATAAATATCGTTTGGCCATTTCACGCCGATATTATCAACACCAAAGGATTTCAGTACCTCAACTAAACTACAAGCCACCACTAGGCTTAAGCCCATGGCCTGTGCAATCCCTTGGGGGAATGACCAAAACTGCGAGAAATACAAATGATGTCCATAGGGAGACACCCAAGTTCGTCCTCTACGTCCTCGTCCCGCTGACTGGTACTCAGCCACACACACATCGCCACTCTTCAGCTCACTGGTATGGCTTAACATAAAGCCGTTAGTGCTCGGGATTTCATCAAAGTAAAAGCATCGATTATCGATCGACTGAATTAAACGAGCCGAGTCGATAAGGGAGATAGGATTAGCTAACTTGTAACCGCGGCCTTTGACACTGTAGATCGCCACGCCATAGTCTTCCAAAGCATCGACATGCTTGCTCACCGCCGCACGAGAAATACCCAGTTGCGTAGCCAATTCTTCACCTGAGACAAAATGTTCGCTCGACAGTAATCCCAGTATTTCGCGTTTTCTCACCCAGTTATCAGACATCGAGACTCGTCTCCCCAGTTAATCCCATAATTCTTGGCTCGGCTTCGAGCTTAACACCAAAAACCTCATTCACTCGCGCAATCACATGCAATGCTAATCGACAAATATCTTGGCCAGTCGCATGACCTAAATTGACTAATACTAAAGCTTGCTTCGCATGCACTCCCGCATTCCCAAGAACAAACCCCTTAAGACCTGCATGCTCAATTAGCCACCCCGCAGCCAGTTTAACCTCACCATTGGGTTGAGCATAACCGACGATACTCGGGAAACGCGCAGCAAGCTGCATATAAGTCGCCGCGCTTACGATTGGATTCTTAAAAAAACTCCCAGCGTTACCTAGCACCTCAGGATTCGGCAGCTTCTCACTCCTCACCTCACAGACACGGTCAAAAATCTCCCTTGGGGTCACCGTCTCAGCGTTAAATGATTGCAACGGGCCATAGGCCAATTTTGGTTGCCAAGCTTTAGGGAGGCGCAAACCAACAGCGGTAATCACAGCTTTGTCGCGTAAGCTGCCTTTAAATATCGACTCGCGATATGAAAACTCACATTCATCGACCGTAAGCCTTAGTAAGTCGCCAGACTCGACATCAAGATATTCAACCCAATCACAAACATCACAAAACTCAACACCATAAGCACCGATATTTTGAATCGGAGCTGCGCCAACTGTGCCCGGGATCAGGGCTAAATTCTCAAGTCCAGGCATATTCTGATCTAAGCTAAATAGGACCAATTCATGCCAGTTTTCACCCGCCTCAACATCAAGATAAAAGTGAGAGTCATCTTCGGAGCAGGAAATACCTTTAGACAATACTCGCACTACAGTGCCATTAAAATCATCGGTAAATACGATATTGCTGCCACCACCAAGCACAAGCATTGGTTGCTTTGATTGATATAAAGATAAGCAAGTCGTTTGCAGTTCCATCTTGGAATGGACTTCAATCAATGATGAACAGGATTGCTCTACGCCAAAAGTATTAAACGGTTTTAGCGAGTATGGAAAAGACATGATGATGTTCTGCCGCGATAAAAGCGACATTGTAAACGCTTCACCCTAGAATTGCAGCAAACTGAGATTGATCGATAAAACAGATACGTCATGACTCAAGCTTTTGAGCTGTTGAGCTGTTGAGCTGTTGAGCTGTTGAGCTGTTGAGCTGTTGAGCTGTTGAGCTGTTGAGCTGTTGAGCTGTTGAGCTGTTGAGCTGTTGAGCTGTTGAGCTGTTGAGCAAGAGTTAAAGATGAGCAAAAACAAGTTGAGGAAGCTGTGAATAAAACATCAAAAACAAAAAAGCCAGCTTATTCAGCTGGCTTCATTGTTTAATTAGGCGCTTGGCGATGACCTACTCTCACATGGGGAGACCCCACACTACCATCGGCGCGATTGCGTTTCACTTCTGAGTTCGGGATGGGATCAGGTGGGACCACAATGCTATTGTCACCAAGCAAATTTGGTTTAAACAAGACTCGAGAGCGCACTCCGTGCTGCTAGATTCTAGGAACTAAAATCTGCTCTTATCTTATTTAATAATTCGGAAAGCTGTATTGAGTACCACTTCTTAAGTGTTTCTATTCGTCTAAGTGCTACTTAGCAAAACCCATCTGGGTTGTATGGTTAAGCCTCTCGAGTCATTAGTATCAGTTAGCTCAACGCCTCACAACGCTTACACACCTGACCTATCAACGTCCTAGTCTCGAACGGCTCTTTAGTGGACTTATAGTCCAAGGGATGACTCATCTTGGGGCTCGCTTCCCGCTTAGATGCTTTCAGCGGTTATCGATTCCGAACATAGCTACCGGGCAATGCCATTGGCATGACAACCCGAACACCAGCGGTTCGTTCACTCCGGTCCTCTCGTACTAGGAGCAACTCCCCTCAATCATCCAACGCCCACGGCAGATAGGGACCGAACTGTCTCACGACGTTCTGAACCCAGCTCGCGTACCACTTTAAATGGCGAACAGCCATACCCTTGGGACCGACTTCAGCCCCAGGATGTGATGAGCCGACATCGAGGTGCCAAACACCGCCGTCGATATGAACTCTTGGGCGGTATCAGCCTGTTATCCCCGGAGTACCTTTTATCCGTTGAGCGATGGCCCTTCCATTCAGAACCACCGGATCACTATGACCTACTTTCGTACCTGCTCGACGTGTCTGTCTCGCAGTTAAGCTGGCTTATGCCATTGCACTAACCGTACGATGTCCGACCGTACTTAGCCAACCTTCGTGCTCCTCCGTTACTCTTTGGGAGGAGACCGCCCCAGTCAAACTACCCACCAGGCACTGTCCTTACCCCAGATAATGGGGCCAAGTTAGAACATCAACACTACAAGGGTGGTATTTCAAGGACGACTCCATCAGAACTAGCGTTCCAACTTCATAGTCTCCCACCTATCCTACACATGTAGGGTCAATGTTCAGTGCCAAGCTATAGTAAAGGTTCACGGGGTCTTTCCGTCTAGCCGCGGGTATACGGCATCTTCACCGCAATTTCAACTTCACTGAGTCTCGGCTGGAGACAGCGTGGCCATCATTACGCCATTCGTGCAGGTCGGAACTTACCCGACAAGGAATTTCGCTACCTTAGGACCGTTATAGTTACGGCCGCCGTTTACCGGGGCTTCGATCATGAGCTTCTCTTGCGATAACCCAATCAATTAACCTTCCGGCACCGGGCAGGCGTCACACCGTATACTTCCTCTTGCGAGTTTGCACAGTGCTGTGTTTTTGATAAACAGTTGCAGCCACCTGGTATCTGCGACTCCCGTCAGCTTAGAGAGCAAGTCTCATCACCAACAAGAGCGTACCTTCTCCCGAAGTTACGGTACCATTTTGCCTAGTTCCTTCAGCCGAGTTCTCTCAAGCGCCTTGGTATTCTCTACCCGACCACCTGTGTCGGTTTGGGGTACGATTCCCGCTAACCTGAAGCTTAGAAGATTTTCCTGGAAGCATGGCATCAACTACTTCATCCCCTTGGGGACTCGTCATCAGCTCTCAGTGTATAGTGACCCGGATTTGCCTAAGTCACCCACCTACCACCTTAAACGCGGACTACCAACGCCGCGCTAGCCTAGCCTTCTCCGTCTCTCCATCGCAGTTAGCGGAAGTACAGAAATATTAATCTGTTTCCCATCGATTACGCCTTTCGGCCTCACCTTAGGGGTCGACTCACCCTGCCCCGATTAACGTTGGACAGGAACCCTTGGTCTTTCGGCGAGGGGGTTTTTCACCCCCTTTATCGTTACTCATGTCAGCATTCGCACTTCTGATACCTCCAGTGTGGGTTACCCCTTCACCTTCAACGGCTTACAGAACGCTCCTCTACCGCGCAACTCTAATGAATTGCACCCGTAGCTTCGGTGGTATGTTTAGCCCCGTTACATCTTCCGCGCAGGCCGACTCGACTAGTGAGCTATTACGCTTTCTTTAAATGATGGCTGCTTCTAAGCCAACATCCTAGCTGTCTAAGCCTTCCCACATCGTTTCCCACTTAACATACACTTTGGGACCTTAGCTGACGGTCTGGGTTGTTTCCCTTTTGACGACGGACGTTAGCACCCGCCGTCTGTCTCCCGAGTAGTACTCATTGGTATTCGGAGTTTGCAAAGGGTTGGTAAGTCGGGATGACCCCCTAGCCTTAACAGTGCTCTACCCCCAATGGTATTCGCTCGAGGCGCTACCTAAATAGCTTTCGAGGAGAACCAGATATCTCCCGGTTTGATTGGCCTTTCACCCCCAGCCACAAGTCATCCGCTAATTTTTCAACATTAGTCGGTTCGGTCCTCCAGTTGATGTTACTCAACCTTCAACCTGCCCATGGCTAGATCACCGGGTTTCGGGTCTACGCCTTGCAACTAAACGCGCAGTTAACACTCGGTTTCCCTACGGCTCCGCTATTCGCTTAACCTCGCTACAAAACGTAAGTCGCTGACCCATTATACAAAAGGTACGCAGTCACGGTCTCAAGAACCGCTCCCACTGCTTGTACGTATACGGTTTCAGGTTCTATTTCACTCCCCTCACAGGGGTTCTTTTCGCCTTTCCCTCACGGTACTGGTTCACTATCGGTCAGTCAGGAGTATTTAGCCTTGGAGGATGGTCCCCCCATATTCAAACAGGATATCACGTGTCCCGCCTTACTCGTTTTCATCAAAGGTTAGTTTTCGTGTACGGGGCTATCACCCTGTGCCGCTGGACTTTCCAGACCATTCCACTAACACCCCTCTGACTTAAGGGCTAATCCCCGTTCGCTCGCCGCTACTAGGGGAATCTCGGTTGATTTCTTTTCCTAAGGGTACTTAGATGTTTCAGTTCCCCTCGTTTGCCTCATGTAGCTATGTATTCACCACATGATGACCGCTTATGCGGCCGGGTTCCCCCATTCGGACATCGTTAGCTCAAATGCTTGTTACTAGCTCGCCAACGCTTTTCGCAAGTTACTACGTCCTTCATCGCCTCTGACTGCCAAGGCATCCACCGTATACGCTTAGTCGCTTAACCATACAACCCAAATGAGTTTCACTTGCGTGAGCCACTTGAGTCGTTGCGACCAGCTGGTTTTACTTGTCTCATCTTCGACCAAGAAGATGGACTCGCCTTAGACTTGAATATTCAAGACACTTAACAAGTGTTTTAAGAACTCAATTTTTTTCGTATTAACACAACGACAGACATCATTGTGTTAATTACTATCAGCTTTCCAAATTGTTAAAGAACAATGCTTACCGGCTCGCGGTGCATGTCGCTCTCCCTTCCCTTACAGGAAGTTCAACAAGCCATCTGTGTGAACACTCAGCAAACATCGAGTTAGTCGTATAGGTAAGGAGGTGATCCAGCCCCAGGTTCCCCTAGGGCTACCTTGTTACGACTTCACCCCAGTCATGAACCACAAAGTGGTGAGCGCCCCCCCGAAGGTTAAGCTACCCACTTCTTTTGCAGCCCACTCCCATGGTGTGACGGGCGGTGTGTACAAGGCCCGGGAACGTATTCACCGTGGCATTCTGATCCACGATTACTAGCGATTCCGACTTCATGGAGTCGAGTTGCAGACTCCAATCCGGACTACGACGAGCTTTGTGAGATTAGCTCCACCTCGCGGCTTTGCAACCCTCTGTACTCGCCATTGTAGCACGTGTGTAGCCCTACTCGTAAGGGCCATGATGACTTGACGTCGTCCCCACCTTCCTCCGGTTTATCACCGGCAGTCTCCCTAGAGTTCCCACCATTACGTGCTGGCAAATAAGGATAGGGGTTGCGCTCGTTGCGGGACTTAACCCAACATTTCACAACACGAGCTGACGACAGCCATGCAGCACCTGTCTCACAGTTCCCGAAGGCACAACCGCATCTCTGCAGTCTTCTGTGGATGTCAAGAGTAGGTAAGGTTCTTCGCGTTGCATCGAATTAAACCACATGCTCCACCGCTTGTGCGGGCCCCCGTCAATTCATTTGAGTTTTAACCTTGCGGCCGTACTCCCCAGGCGGTCTACTTAATGCGTTAGCTTGAGAGCCCAGTGTTCAAGACACCAAACTCCGAGTAGACATCGTTTACGGCGTGGACTACCAGGGTATCTAATCCTGTTTGCTCCCCACGCTTTCGTGCATGAGCGTCAGTCTTTGTCCAGGGGGCCGCCTTCGCCACCGGTATTCCTCCAGATCTCTACGCATTTCACCGCTACACCTGGAATTCTACCCCCCTCTACAAGACTCTAGTTCGCCAGTTCGAAATGCTATTCCTAGGTTGAGCCCAGGGCTTTCACATCTCGCTTAACAAACCGCCTGCGCACGCTTTACGCCCAGTAATTCCGATTAACGCTCGGACCCTCCGTATTACCGCGGCTGCTGGCACGGAGTTAGCCGGTCCTTCTTCTGTAGGTAACGTCACAGATGAGCCGTATTAAGACTCACCCTTTCCTCCCTACTGAAAGTGCTTTACAACCCGAAGGCCTTCTTCACACACGCGGCATGGCTGCATCAGGGTTTCCCCCATTGTGCAATATTCCCCACTGCTGCCTCCCGTAGGAGTCTGGGCCGTGTCTCAGTCCCAGTGTGGCTGATCATCCTCTCAGAACAGCTAGGGATCGTCGCCTTGGTGAGCCATTACCTCACCAACTAGCTAATCCCACCTAGGTTCATCCAATCGCGAGAGGCCCGAAGGTCCCCCTCTTTCCCCCGTAGGGCGTATGCGGTATTAGCAGTCGTTTCCAACTGTTATCCCCCTCGACTGGGCAGATCCCTAGGCATTACTCACCCGTCCGCCGCTCGCCACCTCAGGAGTAAACTCCCTTGTGCTGCCGCTCGACTTGCATGTGTTAGGCCTGCCGCCAGCGTTCAATCTGAGCCATGATCAAACTCTTCAATTAAAAGTTTTTTGTTTAACTCGCGTTAAACGACTCAATGAATTCTGTCGTTTGTTTCCGCTTTTAAAAAAGCGAAACCAAAACTTTGTACATATTGCTATGAACACTCATTCATTGATTTAATTCTTTGATTACTCGCCAAACGGCAGAGTAATTTCGATTAACTCAACACCTGTGAGTGTCCACACAGATTTCTTGTTTAGATTGTTAAAGAGCATTTGACCTCATCGCTTGCGTTACCGCTCACTGGGTCAGGGCTGCGTATTTTACGCATTCCCGTTTTTGCGTCAAGTAGTTTTTTAAACTTTCTTTTCGCTCATCAAGGATTGAATCACTCGATGAACTGGCACTTGCAACTACGTATCGCTGTCTGCCGTGTCAGTGGATGCGCATTATAGGCAGCGGAACTTTTTGTGCAAGCGCTTTTTTAGCCCCCAAAGACTGTACGCCGACATTTTAAGCATTATGTTTATTTTTTATCTATTTTGGCTTGGTTATTCAATTTTGATGTAAGTTTTTATCTGATAAATGATAATTCGCGCTCAATTTTTCGGCAGCAGTCTAGTGTAAAAGTAAATAATTCATTACCATATGACTTGCTGTTAACAGTTATTTATCATTTTCTATTTCATTCAGAGAGCATTTATATGCAAAAGTCATTTCTTATTGTTTTGGTTATTGCCATTCTTGGCGCAATTGCGCTATCTCAATTTGCAACAACATTACCCGCTTACATCGCCTTTGTTGCTGGCGTGATTATTACTACGCTTATCTTTAAATTTGTCCCTGATTTAGGTACCACTCAAGCTGCTGATGAACAATATGTCGGCCCGACAATGACACTCTATGTAGGCAACTTGCCTTATCGTGTGCATGAGGGAGAAGTGAAAGTCTTGTTTGGTGAATTCGGCCCAGTCAATTCAGTCCGTTTAGTTCGAGATCGTAAAACAGGTCGCCGTAAAGGCTTCGGTTTTGTTGAAATGTCCGAAGCAGGTGCTCAAAAAGCAATGGTTAAGCTAAATGACTTTAACTTCCAAGAAAGAACCTTAAAGGTTAGAGAAGCTAAGACTCAAGATTCGGAAGCTGCCGACCGTACAGGTACTGATGAATAATCTGCGTTAGCTTATCCGTTCTGGTTGATTGTGGTGATTCGCTCTAGGGCCGAAAAGCCACAATCGACTAACATAGTCATCAATCCCTCACTGATTTCCGCTTTAGTATAAAACGCCTGCATAACCGAATCTTGATGCGCGTCTTTTAGACCTTGCTGTTCGCTCTTAGTAGCTAACAGTGTTTTGACTCGTTTAGCTATTGCTTCACCTGAATCAAGCAGAGTCACACCTTGACCCAATACCTGCTGCAATTCATCACGCATCATTGGGAAATGAGTACATCCAAGTACCAATACATCTAACTCCGCCTCGACAATCGGCGACAATATCTGCGTTAATCGCACCATATCCAGCTGACCAGTGGCAATCTTCTGCTCGGCCATCAGTACTAATTCCGAACATCCGAACAGCTCTACATGGCAGTCATCGGCAAATTGGCTAATGAGTTCGTGAGTATAGTGGCGCTTTACCGTACCTGGGGTGGCTAGTAAACCGATACGCTTACTTTTAGATAACTGCGCCGCGGGTTTAATGGCGGGGACAACGCCCACCACAGGAATAGATAAAGTGGCACGCAGCGCGGGCAGCACAACCGTACTCGCGGTATTGCAAGCAACGATAACAATGGCAGCATGGGTACGCTCGACGACTTGGTCGATTAGCGCGACACAGCCTGAGACAAGTTCATGCTCCTCCAATTCGCCATAGGGCAATCTGGCATTATCGAATAAATAGCAGTAATCATGGTGAGGAAGCAGTTTGCGAATTTCTGCTAATACGGATAGACCGCCGATGCCAGAATCGAATACTAATATTGGTTGCGACAAGCCCATCTCCAGTTAATTCTTCGCCCCATGCGCGGGCGGATTTTCCCACAGCTTTGCTCAAACCGCAAAACCAAGATGCTGGACATTCGTGTCACCTAGTATAAAATTTGCGCCCCAATTTACAGCCACGGTGAATCAACAATGAATTTAGCAGCAATGGATCCCACGACCTATGATGCGCAACTGACTGCAAAGCGTATCAAGCTAGAGCAGACCTTTGCCCAATTTGAGACGCCGAGTGTTGAAGTGTTTGCCTCTGAGCCTGCCAACTACCGTATGCGCGCCGAGTTTCGCGTATGGCATGAGGGCGACGATTTATACTATTACATGTTTGATAAAGTATTGAACGACAAAGTACGTTGTGATCAATACTTACCTGCGAGTGCGTTAATCAATCAAATGATGGCGGCACTGATCGCCGAGTTAAAACCTAACCACAGCCTACGCCACAAACTCTTCCAGGTTGATTTTTTATCAACGCTCAGTGGTGAGATTCTAGTATCACTGCTGTATCACAGACAGCTTGATGACCAATGGCGCAGCGAAGCCACCGCGCTCAAAGCTAGATTGAGCAGCCAATTTAAGGTCAATATCATTGGCCGTGCGCGCAAACAGAAAATCGATTTAGATAAAGACTTTGTGGTTGAGTCACTGCAAGTGAATGACAAAGTTTTCCATTACAAACAAATCGAAAACAGCTTTACCCAGCCAAATGCCAAGGTGGCAATCAAGATGCTGGAATGGGCTATCGACGTGACTCAACACAGCCAAGGCGATTTGCTGGAGCTTTACTGTGGTAATGGCAACTTCTCTATCGCGCTGGCACAAAACTTTAATCGCGTGCTCGCGACCGAGTTAGCTAAACCTTCGGTGGATGCAGCCCAATACAATATCGAAGTCAACAATATCGATAATCTGCAAATTATCCGCATGTCGGCGGAAGAGTTTAGCGATGCGATGGCCAAAAAACGCAGCTTCAGGCGCTTAGAAGGCATCGATCTGGATAGCTATGTGTGCAACACCATTTTTGTTGACCCACCACGAGCAGGTATTGACCCAGCTACGTTGGACTTAGTGCAAGGTTATGAGCGGATTTTGTATATCTCGTGCAATCCCGACACCTTAAAAGACAATTTGCAGCAATTAAATCAGACTCACAAGGTGACACGTTTTGCGCTATTCGATCAGTTCCCTTACACCGACCATATGGAAACAGGTGTGCTGTTAGAACGTCGTTAGGCGACTCTATATACCTAAAAACAAAGGAGCCTGTGGCTCCTTTGTTTTTAGTCAAACCGTACCCAACTAACGATGTTCTACTTTATGTTGTAATGCTTCAGCGCCCTTGGCGACCATGCGCAGCTGCATTACTAATTGATCGGCAAGCACTTTACGATCGGCGCGCTTCATATCCAGTGCCGACGCTCCGGCGTTAAACACTAAGGTCACTAGCGCTTCTGCCTGCGCTCTGGCTAGCATAGGTGTACGGCCCGCCGTCGCTTCGGTGTAATGGGCCAATTCAGAAATAAAATGTTCAATCTCGCGAGCCACCGCAGCGCGGAATGCCGCCGAGGTACCTGAACGCTCATGCAGTAAAATTCTGAAAACGTTTGGATTAGAATCAAGAACTTCCATAAAGGTATCCACTGATATACGGATCACGCTACCACCCGCTTCAGCACGTTGACGCCCCTTGCGCATCATTTGCCTTAGGGTAAGCCCGCCCTCGTCGACCATAGTCAACCCGAGTTCATTCATATCCTTAAAATGACGATAAAAGGATGTGGGCGCAATGTTGGCTTCCCTCGCCACTTCTCGCAAACTTAAGCTAGAGAAGCTCCGCTCAGCACTGAGCTGGTTAAACGCCGCATCGACTAGAGCCCGCCGAGTTTTCTCTTTTTGCTGTGCACGAATACCCATTCTTGAATCCGCTAACTGAATGTAATGACGCGATAATACCGCTTTTGCGATTGAAACACAGCCCTATCCACCTTGACCAAACAAGATTGCTGGGCTAAATTAGCTTACAGTTGTACGCTCAAATGCGGATATTGGAAACTATAATGAATAAACCCCCTATCATCTGGCTTAATGTCACCCTATTTAGCCTAACCTTTCTCAGTGCGGTAATCCTCGTTCCTTGGTATGGCCTAGCCCACGGTTACGGTGCCAGCGAATGGATTGCTTTTGTGGTGTTAGCCTTTGCCAGTGGCCTGTCGATCACTGCGGGTTACCATAGACTCTGGTCACATAAAGCCTATAAGGCACATCCTGTAATACGTTTCATCTACGCACTTGGTGGTGCATTAGCATTACAAAACAGCGCGTTACATTGGGCATCCGATCATCGAGTGCATCATAAGCATGTCGATGACAATGACAAAGATCCTTACTCCGCCAACATGGGTTTCTGGTACAGCCATATCGGTTGGATGCTGCGCGAATACCAAGCCCAGCGTTACCATGACTACCAAAACGTGCGTGATTTACAGAACGACCGTATCGTGATGTGGCAACACAAGCACTATCTTGCACTTGTGCTACTTATGAATATTGGTCTGCCTGCTTTATTAGGCTGGTTCACTGGCAATATCGCGGGTATGTTACTGATGGCGGGACTTCTGCGCTTAGTGGTCGTGCATCACTGCACCTTCTTCATTAACTCCCTCGCCCACGTTTGGGGTAGCCAACCTTATACCGATAAAAATACGGCTCGCGATAATGGTTTTCTGGCTGTACTGACCTACGGTGAGGGTTACCATAATTTCCACCATATCTTCGAAAACGATTATCGTAACGGGATTAAATGGTGGCATTACGATCCGACTAAGTGGTTGATTAAGGCGTTATCTTGGGTGGGTTTAGCCAAAGACTTACGCACGAGTCCGCAGGAGCGAATCGAGAGTGCCCGCTTACAAATGCAACTGCTGCATGCTAAAAGCAAAGTGCTCAATTTGCCAAATGCCGATGAAATTATTGAAAAAATTCAACAAGAGTATGAGTTGATGAAACAACACTTACTCGAATATTATCAAGCCCAAAAGGCACTGTTAGAGGCCAAACGTAAGCAACTGGTCGATCAGCAATTATTGCAGCAAGTCGAAGAGCTAAAAACCCGACTCCTGAATCAGCAAAAAAGCTGGAAGAGCCTGACTGCAACTTATAGCTAGGCCACAATTATCGGTAAAAATCATACGGCCGCCTTGCATGGTGGCCGTATCCTATTATGATGATGCCTCATTCACTTTTTACAGGATGTTAGGCTCATGTCGAATTGTGCAGTATCTCCAACCGATAGCATTAAACTCACCGAATATAGTCATGGTGCCGGTTGCGGCTGTAAAATTTCCCCTAAAGTACTGACCACCATTCTTGCCTCGCAGCTGCCTGTATTTACCGATCCTAATCTGCTGGTCGGCAATCAGAGTCGCGATGATGCGGCCGTGTATAAGCTCAATGATGAGATTGGCATTATCAGTACCACTGATTTTTTTATGCCCATTGTTGATGACCCCTTTACCTTTGGCCGCATTGCTGCCACCAATGCGATTAGTGATATTTACGCCATGGGCGGCACGCCGATGATGGCGATTGCTATTTTAGGCTGGCCAATCAACAAATTGCCTGCCGAAATCGCGCAACAAGTGGTTGATGGCGGTCGTCAAGCCTGTATGGAAGCAGGCATTATGCTGGCTGGCGGTCATAGCATCGATGCACCTGAACCTATCTTTGGCCTTGCGGTCACAGGGCAAATCGCCCTTACGGATTTAAAACAAAACGACACAGCTAAAACTGGCGATCGTTTGTATCTCACAAAACCGATTGGCATTGGCATTCTTACCACGGCACAAAAGCAGAAGAAGCTAAAAGACGAAGATAGCCACATTGCGGTGAATGCCATGTGCCAGCTCAATAGCGTAGGCGCTAAGATCGCTAAGATCAAAGGCGTAAACGCCCTGACAGATGTCACTGGCTTTGGCCTTGCAGGCCATCTGCTCGAAATGTGCCAAGGCGCTAAACTCACCGCCAAATTAACACTCGATGCAGTGCCGCTCTTACCTCGCGCCCTCGACTATCTTGCGCAGGGTTGTGTTCCCGGCGGAACCCACCGTAACTACGACAGTTATGGCGAGCACTTACCCACTCTAACCGATTATCAGAAAGCCATTTTGTGTGACCCACAAACCAGTGGCGGCTTGTTAGTGGCGGTATCGAATGAGGCCGAAGCAGAACTGGTGGCACTGCTTAATGCCCATCAAATTGAGCCTATCTGCATTGGTTCGTTAGAAACGCCCACCTCCACCGCCAATGTGGTGCTGTGTTAATGACAACAACGATTATCCAGGCTCAGCAATACCACGATATCTTTGTCGCTGGGCAGCCATTAATCGACTTAAGAGCGCCAATCGAGTTTGACCGCGGCGCGTTTCCTTCTTCGGTAAATCTGCCGTTAATGGTTGATAAAGAAAGGGAAAAGGTCGGCACTTGCTACAAAGAGCAAGGACAGCAAGCCGCGATTACCTTAGGCCATTCACTCGTACATGGCGCAGTAAAACAACAAAGAATTGATGCTTGGTTAAACTTTTTATCGGCCCACCCCGAAGCTTACCTTTACTGCTTTCGCGGCGGGCTACGCTCACAGCTAACTCAGCAATGGCTTAAAGAAGCGGGCGTAGTCGTACCTTATGTACAGGGTGGCTACAAAGGCATGCGCCAATATTTAATTGGTGTGATTGATGCCGTCCCTAGCGAACAACGCTTGTTAAGCCTAAGTGGTATGACGGGCTGCGGTAAAACGGATTTTTTAAGACAGCGCAAAGAGGCAGTGGATCTTGAGGGTATAGCCAATCATAGAGGATCGAGTTTTGGTAAAAACATCGACCCACAACCAACGCAAATAAACTTTGAAAATCAGCTCGCGATTGCACTACTCCGCCACCAACAGGGTAATCATTCCTGCTTACTACTTGAGGATGAAAGCTTTCTGATTGGCCGCTCAGCGCTGCCGCAAAGCTTTTATAGCGCCATGCAGGCAGCCGATATTGTGGTACTCGAAGAAGAAGATGACATCAGGCTCACTCGCTTACTCGATGAATATGTTCATAAAATGCACCGAGGATTTATCGAGCGTCTCGGCTTAGAGGCAGGTTTCGAAGCCTTTAGCCACTACCTATTACAGAGTCTTGGCAGCATTCGCAAACGTCTTGGCGGTAAGCAATATCAAGAGTTACAAGACATGATGCAAAATGCGCTATCGCAACAACTTAATCAAAACCAAACTTCACAACATTTGGCCTGGATAAGTATGCTACTGCACAAATATTACGACCCCATGTACGAATACCAGTTGCAAAAGAAAGCCGGCAATATTCTGTTTAGGGGAGGTCACCAAGCCATGCATGAGTGGCTGGATAACTATCAGCGGGATAACTATCATCGGAATAACAATCCGTTGGATAGCCACCACTCAAACCGCTAAAAACAAGAAAACCGTGTGCGAACTGCCCACGGTTTTCTTTATCCATCTCGTTAACTTAATGCTTATTGAGTAGATTTGCGACACTATCCCTGAGCGAGTGCCGATCAGCATTTTGCCCATCCACCACATCCGTTAAACTCACCAATACCTTGGACCAGAAGCGTTTAGGCATTGTAGTCAATGCATGGCCATCTTTATGACTAAAGTAAGAGCCCCACAGACCATTGAGCGCCATAGGGATTACGGGCACGGGATCGCGGGCCAAGATTTTATCGATACCAGGGCGAAACTCACCGAGTTCACCATCCGGCGTTAAACGACCTTCAGGGAAGATACACACCAACTCGCCATTCGCTAACGCTTCATGAATTGATTCAAAGGCTTGATTGTAAGTCGTCTCACTCTGGCGCGGCGAACAAATCGGAATCACTCCTGCATGGCGGAACAGGTATTTCAGCACCGGAATTTCACTGATCGATTTATCCATCACAAAGCGAATCGGCCGGGTCGACGCCCCCATAATGATCAACGCATCCACATAGCTCACATGGTTACAGACTATGATACCCGCGCCTTCTTTGGGGATCTTTTCCCGCCCAGTCACAGTCACTCGATACATCACATGGCTGAGTAAGTAACTGATAAATCGTTGGGTAAACTCAGGCACTTGTGAATACACATAGAGAGCAACAACGAAATTCATCACGGCTAGCAGTAAGAACAACTGTGGAATACTCCAGCCAGCCACACCGAGTAACAGCATAGACAACAACGCTGACGCCACCATAAAGAGCGAGTTCATAATGTTATTCGCGGCAATCGCTTGCGCACATTCTCCCTTCGCAGAACGCGCTTGAATAAAGGCGTACAGAGGCACGATAAACAGACCACCGCTGACCCCAATCATAAAGAAGTCCAACATCACTCGATAATGCTTCTGCTCAGCAATAAAGCTTTGTAAGCCATAAACAAAACTAGCATCCGCAGGTGCAGGCGGAATCGCCCACAGCAAGTCCACACCAAACACGGTTAACCCGAGCACCCCAAAGGGCAACAAGCCTAACTCCACATGGCCAAAGGAAAAACGCTCACAGACAAAGGAGCCCACCGCAATCCCAATAGAGAACATTCCCAGTAGCAGCGACACCACTGTCGCACCAGAGTGCAAATGCAGCTTGGCAAAGTTAGGGAATTGGGTCAGATATGTCGCCCCCAAAAACCAGAACCAGCTAATGGCGAGGATGGCCATCCAAATCGAAGGCGTTTGGCGTGCCTTCTTAATGGTGCGCCAAGTGCCTGATAATGGCCGAAATTGGATTTTCTGTACCGTGCCCTGCGGCGGTAAAGCAGGGATCGCACGGCTAGACAAATACCCCGCCAAGGCAAGGGCTGCGACCGTGATGGCCGACCACAAGGTGGCGTTGTTTTCAGACACTAAGATCCCGGCACTCAAGGTACCGATCAAGATAGACAAAAACGTCCCCATCTCAACCCAGGCATTGCCCGTCACTAACTCATCCTCTTTTAAGGCTTGAGGCAAGAGGGAATATTTGACCGGTCCAAAATAGGCTGACTGGCTACCGGTTAAAAACAGCAGTAATAACATCATCATATAATTCTCACTCACAATGGCGAGTGCGGCGCTGAACATAATGATGACTTCGAGCAATTTTAATCGACGGATAAGTTTGGCTTTATCCATATTGTCGGCCACGACGCCAGCATGGGCAGAGAACAGGAAAAACGGCAGGATAAAGACCCCCGCAGCCAAATTAACAAACATGTCGACGCTAATGGGTAAATCATTGACTTGGCTGAAGGTGACGAGCAACAGCAACACATTTTTATAGATATTGTCGTTAAGTGCGCCCAGACATTGGGTTGCGAAATACGGTAAAAAACGTTTTGTTAGCAGCATGATGCTTCCCTCTGATAACCCATTCCCTGTAAATACCCTGTCACATGACTCTCTAGTAAAGCGGGTAAAGATGCCGTATCGGCAAACAATTTATTATCCAGTGATAAGGCGGTGAGTCCGTGGATGCCGCCCCAAAGCACTCGGCTCATTTGAAGTTGCTGCTCAGCAGTCTTATTGGGGAACAATAGGGCTAACTCACGCTCAATTAAACTGAATAAACCCGCAATAAGTTGGCCTTGGGATTCGGGCAAAGGTTCGGAGTCGAGTAGCTGCAGTTCAAATACCAACTTAAAACATTGGCGCTGCGCATGGGCAAACTCAGCGTATTTTTGCGCCATACTGATGATCTGATTGCGACTATTATCTGCATTTACCTCGGAGAGCTCATGCATCAGCGCCTGCAGCGTTGCCTCAGAAACGGCTAACAAAAGGTAGTTATAGCTACCAAAGATATTGATTAAGGTACTCGGCACATAGCCAATCTGGCTTGCAATCTTGCGTAAACTCAGTTCTTGTGTCCCTTGCTGTTGCAGCAGTGCCATTGCTGCTTCTATTGCCATAGCACGAATCTCATCATGACTATGTTCTTTGCGTCTCGCCATAGGTCTCACTCCCTGTTGAATGGTGTGAGATTAACAGCCTAAAAAATAAAAAACAACGTTCAAAATAAGTTTATTTTGCGTACAGCATGAAGTAAAAGGCATAAAAATGAGGGAAGAAAGTCTAACTCTGGGCAATCGCTCGATGCGAACCTTGGAGGGAATTTAACTTTTAACGCATAAAAAATGACGCCCTCAATTGAGGGCACCATTTCGAGATTGAACTTTTACCTAGCGGCAGTGATAACTCATCACGACTCTGTCGGCCCCAGCGCCAAAATAGTCCGCTTCGAAGGCAGTATCGACAAACCCTAAACGCTGATATAAACCATGGGCAGGATTATGGGGATCGACAGTTAAATCCACCCGCTTAACCAGAGGTGGTATTTGGCTTAAACATTGTTGTATTAATTGTTTACCAATGCCTCGTCCGCGGGCTTGCTCACTCACCGCCACGGACAGGATCCACATACAGGTAGGGTCGCCACTTTGAGCGCAGAGCACATAACCTAACAGCTTACCGCCATCATCTATGGCAACAAGAAAATACTCAGGCCAACAATCAAACCCTTGGCGGAAGAAAAAATCGGGATAACAATGATCGCCAAAGATAACCTGTTCAAGTTGAAAAACGTCGGCTAACTCTGACTTTAATACTGGACGAATCGACTGCATGTAAACCTATTCACCAATTAAAATTTTATCCCACTCTAAATTTGGCGCACCAACAACAATAAAGTTAGGATTCTCAAGCGTCTCACGCTCGTTATAAGTCAAAGGTTGCAGCTCGGTATCCATGAGCTGACCACCCGCTTCCTCAATAATGATCTGCGCGGCGCCGGTATCCCATTCACCTGTCGGCCCTACTCGCACATAACAATCGGCGCGTCCTTCGGCGACCAGACAACTCTTCAAGGCCGCACCGCCCATGACCACAAGCTCACAATGCTTAGGATGATTGAAGAGGGTCAACACGGATTGAGGATCCTGACGACGACTCACCGCTAACCTAAGGGAAACTTGCTCACGGTGCTGAATTTGCCGACTACTGATGCGCACTTCCTGCTTATCGGTGCGTTTATAGGCACCTAATCCCGCGATGGCGTAGTAACACACCTGCGTCATCGGCACATAGACCACACCCATTACTGGACGATTGTGCTCCACCAACGCAATGATCACCGAAAAATCACCACTACCGGCAATAAACTCTCCCGTGCCATCGAGAGGGTCGACTAACCAATAACGTTTCCAGCCTTCACGCTCACTCAGGGGAATATCGGCAGCCTCTTCAGACAGGATAGGAATATCGGGCGTCAATGCGGCCAAACGTTCACATATCAGCTTATTCGCCGCTAAGTCCGCCGAGGTGACAGGGGTATTATCAGACTTAGTCTCTCGCTCAAAATTACCCTTGAGGTAAATCTCACGAATAGTGCGACCCGCATCCGTTGCTATCGCAATCACCTCGTCGATTAACTCTTCTGGCTTCATAACTACTCCAATCGCTAACATCGCGAATGATCCACAAGCACTCAATTGCTGAATGCTATAACAAAAAAGATTATTTAAGTTGTAGATGTTTCTGCGCTAAAAACAATGCGCTTACACTACGGGATTCTGAAAAATCGCTATTTTCGAGTAACGCTTCCCACTCGGCCAACGCCCAAGGCACCACATCTATGGGTTCAGGCTCATCGCCTTCGAGGCGGCTTTCATATAAATCTTCTGCTATGAAAATTTGCATCTTGCTAGAGAAATAACCCGGCGCAAGGCTAAGTTCTTTCAACAGGGTCAGCTTACGGGCCCCAAAACCGATTTCTTCCTGCAATTCTCGATTGGCCGCTTCGATAGCTTGCTCACCAGGGTCTATTAATCCCTTAGGAAAACCTAGCTCGTAATTGTCAGTACCAGCGGCATATTCACGGGCTAACAGCATGTTACCTTGATGAATGGGTACAACCATCACAGCGCCACGGCTTCCGCCCTTCATCCGCTCATACTGGCGCTCGACACCGTTAGAGAATTTAAGATGGACTTGTTCAATTTGAAACAAACGGCTCTTAGCGACAACTTCAGTATGCAAGATTTCCGGCTTGTGGTGCCGCTGTGACATAACTGCCCCTGGATAAAAATAGCAACAAACTAACTAGGATAAGTGACAATCTTACTATCCTGTCTTTAATCTACAACCTGAATTTAGTGCGGCTATTCCAAAGAACACGACCCAAGTAATGGGATTTAAGTCACGCACTAAGCAATAACAAAGGAGAAGCGGCTAAAACTATCCCGCTTTTTATCGCGAAAATTCACCCACAAAAAAGGGGCTAAGCCCCTTTTGATGTCAATATCATCTAAAACTGATAACGCAGATTGAGTTGATAACTCAATAGGTCATTCGGCTCGATAGCTAGGTATTGATAACCTAAACCCACAGACCAAGCATCACTAAATTGGTAACTAAAACGCACTCCCGCATACCAATCTGTGCCATCTAAATCAGTCGTTATCGTGGTATTGCCCATGGTACTACTAATATCCGCTTGCCAATGGAACAAGCCAACGGGTACTTCAAAGCGCCAACCCTCATGTTCAAGCAAGGTAAGCCTCAGGCCAAGCATAACCCCATCGGCAAGCACTGGGGTGACGGTTTTCACCAACTCATGGTATTGTTCCGGCGTTAACGTCGCGCCCTTAATCCTCGCTGTTCCTTCACCAAAATCGGCATAGCCCAGTTCCAACGCTACAATCGGTGTCCATTGATAACCTAGGCTCACCCCAAATGCGGTATCCGAGTCATCGACGTTGAGGAGTTGTCCCTCTCCGACTTGGGCGTTTAACTCAGGCAGGGTTTTATCGGCCTGCGCTTGGCCGATAAAACCCTCAACATACCAGTCTGTTGCCTGTGCCTGTTGCATCACACTGAGCAATAACAGGCAGCCTAAGGCCAATCGCTGTAATTCTCGGCGACGCAATATCGCGCATGCCAAGATAAATGCCAACGCCCATAAGGTCATACTGCCTCCTCCTGACTTATTATCGATAATCACCTCTTGATAGGCTTTCACTGTGATAAGCACTTGCCCCGTCGCTTCACCACCTTGGCCATCGCTAATCCTATAGGTCACGGTATCCACACCATCGAATCCTGTTTTAGGGATATAGCGCAGTTTATTGGCTTCGATAGCCACAGTGCCCTGTTGAGCCGTCGCACTTAACAAGGTTAACGTATTACCATCCACATCGGTGTCATTACTCAGCACATCGATAAGCAAGCTGGTGCGGTCATCGGTAGCGGCGCTGTCATCGACAGTCACAGGTGCCGTGTTGCCATTTACCACGATCGTCAGCTCACTACTTGCCGTACCGCCTTTGCCATCGGTAATGCTATACACCAACACATCGGTGCCGATAAAGTCTGCCGCCGACGTGTAGCTGAGCTGCTGATTGGCCAGCACGGTGACTGTGCCAAACTCACTAATCACTTGCGTGACGCTCAAACTATCGCCATCGCTATCCGTATCGTTGGCAAGCACATTGACATCGATACTTTGGTTCCAAGCAATCGCAGCAGAGTCGGGATTGGCGACAGGCAAGTGGTTACCATTGAGCATCACCGCCACGCCACTTGGGTCGACGATAGTACGGTTAGCCACACCATCATCATCGTTAGGACCGCCGTCTTCGATAGTCAACTGCACACACCAATGGCCTTCGGTTAATCCCGGCGTCCAACGGCTATCCCCGGGTGGCGGGCAGAAACCACGTTCCCCCTCAGTACTGGCAACAGTGTTGTTTGCATCAATCACAAAGTCTCGCCAGCCCGCTTGCGCATTAAACTTGCGGTAGACGGCATTCGCTGGAACGGGCGAGCGTTGTGGCAATACCAAGCTATAGCTTTGGCCCTGTTGTGGCAGACCCGTCGCGATAAAGTCGAAAATACCACCCACATTGGCGGCTAAAGCATCTTCAGCCACGGCTTCAGGCTGTAGTTGCACGCCGCTCTGTCCACGGCTTAGGGCAATATTTCCCAAACGTAAACAGACGCCCGCTTGCCCTTCGGCCAAGAAGTACACTGGCTGCAATTCACCTTCAGGCATCACATTACAGTCATTGTTCGCATCCAAATAATCTGGGATGCCATCACTATCGCTGTCGCTATAGCCTTCTTGAACATCAGGGATTAAATCGCCATCCGTATCAGCACTCGTCAATGCGGCTAAACTTGGACGCACTACGATGTACACCGTTTCGGTACTCGACAGCACAGGCGAACCATCATCGGTCGCTGTTAAGCTCACGGGATAAATCCCCGGCGTTACCGCGGCTGGAGAGAACATCATCCCCGTCGCATCCGCTTGCAAGCTTAACGCGCCGCTTGCCCACGTCAACGTCAATGTATCTTGCTCATTGGCATCGGAGGCGGTGGCACGAATATGCACGTCGCCGCCATTTTGCGCGACTATCACCTGCTGTTGGCCAGCTTGAGTCACCGCCAAACTAACCTGTGGTGCAATATTGGCTTCGGTAATCACCACTTGGGTCTGCTGCTTACTACCAAGATTCAGGCTTGGGTCAAGGCTGATTAGCACCTCTTCATTCCCTTCACTCACACCATCGTTCAAGGTAGTAAAGTGGATTTCTGCCATTTGTCCTGAGGCGATCTCCACTACGCCATCAACCAAATCATGGTCGCTGCTGTCTGCCGTTCCTGACACTGTGTAAGGAATGCTCAGCGGATAACTCGGCGCCTCACCATTGAGGTGAACACTCACGGTCACTTGATTCCCTTCAGCAACAACTTGATCTTTGCTCAGCGAAATCAATGGATTGACTTTGACCTTCTGCGCTTTAATCGCCTTATTGCCCTCGCTGTCTACAGCCTGCCAATAGGCTAAGTAGTTGCCAGGAGCGAAGAACAAGCTCTTATTCACCAGCGACACGGGTAATGGATGTCCATTACGGTCAACCGCCTTGGCAAAACCGAGTTTCACCCGCGTAAACAGGCCAGTCGCATTCACTTCCACATCATCAGGGAGGGTGATCACGGGTTGACTCGCTGAGTCAGCGCCTTCAATCAGCACATTCACTTTAGCGGTTGCTCGGCCTTTGTTGCCATCGCTAATGGTATAACGCAGTGCAACAGGCCCCACATAAGCCTTGGGCGCGGTAAAGCTGAGTCCATCAGCAGTGATTTGTACACTGCCAATATCCGCAGCAGCACCATCAATGCTTAAGGTGTTGCCATCGACATCCACATCGTTTGCCAGCACCGCCAGCGAATAGGTGTCATTTGCAGTACTGGTTAAGGTATAGCTGTCATCGATAGCTTGAGGATCGTCGTTCACTGGCGTAACCGTAACAGTGACTGTGGCAGGCTCTGAGCTCAGCTCTGCATCTTTAGCGATAAAGCCAATAGAGTCAGTACCATTAAAATCCTTCTCAGGCGTGTAGAGCCAGACACTACCGTGCTGCTCTAAGGTACCAGAGGCAGGTTGGGCGCTGATCTCATAGGTCAGAGGATCATTATCGGCATCCTCACCCGCAAGCGTGATCATCACCGAACTGTCTTCCTCAAGAGTTACAGACTGATTGGAAGCGACAGGCGCATCGTTGACGTTTGCCACCACAATCGTAAAGCTCTGGTCAATCGTCAGACCATCCACATCCGTAGCACGTAGCACCACCGCATGACTGCCGACATTAGCATTAGTTGGGGTACCGCTTAACACGCCCGTGGCCGCATTAAAGCTCAGCCAACTTGGCAGTGTCACGGCGCTTAAGGTGACACTGTCGCCCACATCGCTGTCGGTCGCCACCACGGTATAGCTATAGGCCGCATCTTGGGTGGCGCTGGTTAACGCCGTTGAACTGATGGTTGGTGCATCGTTGACGTTTGCCACCACAATGCTGAAGCTTTGCTCTGCGGTTAAGCCATCTACATCGGTGGCGCGAAGCACCACGGCATGACTGCCAACGTTAGCATTAGTTGGGGTACCGCTTAACACGCCAGTCGCGGCATTAAAGCTCAACCAACTTGGCAGAGTGACTGCGCTTAAGGTGAGGCTATCGCCGACATCGCTGTCGGTCGCCACCAAGGTATAGCTATAGGCCGCATCTTGGGTGGCGCTAGTCTGTGCACTAGAGGTGATGGTCGGCGCATCGTTAACGTTCGCTACCACAATGCTGAAGCTCTGCTCTGCGGTTAAGCCATCGACATCGGTGGCGCGTAGCACCACGGCATGACTGCCAACATTGGCGTTAGTTGGGGTACCGCTTAACACGCCCGTCGCGGCATTAAAGCTCAGCCAGCTTGGCAGTGTAACCGCGCTTAAGGTGACACTGTCGCCCACATCGCTATCGGTCGCCACCAAGGTGTAGCTATAGGCTGCATCTTGGGTAGCACTGGTTAACGCCGTTGAACTGATGGTCGGTGCGTCGTTGACGTTTGCCACTGCAATGCTGAAGCTCTGCTCTGCGGTTAAACCATCCACATCGGTGGCGCGAAGCACCACCGCATGACTGCCGACATTAGCGTTAGCTGGGGTACCACTCAGCACGCCCGTGGCTGCATTAAAGCTCAGCCAGCTTGGCAGTGTCACGGCGCTTAAGGTGACACTGTCGCCCACATCGCTGTCGGTCGCCACCAAGGTGTAGCTATAGGCTGCATCTTGGGTGGCACTGGTTAACGCCGTCGAACTGATAGTCGGTGCATCATTAACGTTTGCCACCACAATCGTAAAGCTTTGCTCTGCCGTCAGACCATCCACATCGGTAGCGCGAAGCACCACGGCATGACTGCCCACGTTAGCATTAGTTGGGGTACCACTTAACACGCCCGTGGCGGCATTAAAGCTCAACCAACTTGGCAGAGTGACTGCGCTTAAGGTGAGGCTGTCGCCGACATCGCTATCCGTCGCCACCAAGGTATAGCTATAGGCTGCATCTTGGGTAGCACTGGTTAACGCCGTTGAACTGATAGTCGGTGCATCATTAACGTTTGCCACCACAATCGTAAAGCTCTGGTCTGCGGTTAAACCATCCACATCGGTGGCGCGAAGCACCACCGCATGGCTGCCGACATTGGCATTAGTTGGGGTACCACTCAGTACGCCTGTCGCCGGATTGAAGTTCAGCCAGCTTGGTAAGGTCTCTGCGCTTAAGGTGACACTGTCGCCGACATCGCTGTCGGTCGCCACCAAGGTGTAGCTATAGGCCGCATCTTGGGTGGCACTGGTTAACGCCGTTGAACTGATGGTCGGTGCATCGTTGACGTTTGCCACCACAATCGTAAAGCTCTGGTCAATCGTCAGACCATCCACATCCGTAGCACGTAGCACCACCGCATGGCTGCCCACGTTAGCATTAGTTGGGGTACCACTTAACACGCCACTGGCTGCATTAAAGCTCAGCCAACTTGGCAGTGTCACGGCACTTAAGGTGACACTGTCGCCCACGTCGCTGTCGGTCGCCACCAAGGTGTAGCTATAGGCCGCATCTTGGGTAGCACTGGTTAACGCCATTGAACTGATGGTTGGTGCATCGTTGACGTTTGCCACCACAATGCTGAAGCTCTGCTCTGCGGTTAAGCCATCGACATCCGTAGCACGTAGCACCACCGCATGGCTGCCCACGTTAGCATTAGTTGGGGTACCACTCAGCACGCCCGTGGCTGCATTAAAGCTCAGCCAACTTGGCAGTGTAACCGCGCTTAAGGTGAGACTGTCGCCCACGTCGCTGTCGGTCGCCACCACGGTGTAGCTATAGGCCGCATCTTGGGTGGCGCTGGTTAACGCCATTGAACTGATGGTCGGTGCGTCGTTGACGTTCGCCACCACAATCGTAAAGCTCTGGTCAATCGTCAGGCCATCCACATCGGTAGCGCGAAGCACCACGGCATGACTGCCCACGTTAGCATTAGTTGGGGTACCACTGAGCACGCCCGTCGCCGGATTGAAGCTCAGCCAGCTTGGCAGTGTGACGGCGCTTAAGGTGACACTGTCGCCCACATCGCTGTCGCTTGCGACCAAGGTGTAGCTATAGGCTGCATCTTGAGTGGCACTGGTCACAGCAGTTGAACTGATGGTCGGTGCGTCGTTGACGTTTGCCACCACAATGCTGAAGCTTTGCTCTGCGGTTAAGCCATCCACATCGGTGGCGCGTAGCACCACCGCATGGCTGCCGACATTGGCATTAGTTGGGGTACCACTCAGCACGCCCGTGGCTGCATTAAAGCTCAGCCAGCTTGGCAGTGTAACCGCGCTTAAGGTGAGACTGTCGCCCACGTCGCTGTCGGTCGCCACCACGGTGTAGCTATAGGCTGCATCTTGGGTAGCACTGGTTAACGCCGTCGAGCTGATGGTCGGTGCATCGTTGACGTTTGCCACCACAATGGTAAAGCTCTGGTCAATCGTTAGACCATCCACATCGGTGGCGCGTAGCACCACCGCATGACTGCCGACATTGGCATTAGTTGGGGTACCACTCAGCACGCCCGTGGCTGCATTAAAGCTCAGCCAACTTGGCAGAGTGACTGCACTTAAGGTGACACTGTCGCCCACGTCGCTGTCGGTCGCCACCAAGGTGTAGCTATAGGCCGCATCTTGGGTAGCACTGGTTAACGCCATTGAACTGATGGTTGGTGCATCGTTGACGTTTGCCACCACAATGCTGAAGCTCTGCTCTGCGGTTAAGCCATCGACATCCGTAGCACGTAGCACCACCGCATGGCTGCCCACGTTAGCATTAGTTGGGGTACCACTCAGCACGCCCGTGGCTGCATTAAAGCTCAGCCAGCTTGGCAGTGTCACGGTACTTAAGGTGACACTGTCGCCCACATCGCTATCCGTCGCTACCAAGGTGTAGCTATAGGCCGCATCTTGGGTGGCGCTGGTTAACGCCATTGAACTGATGGTCGGTGCGTCGTTGACGTTCGCCACCACAATCGTAAAGCTCTGGTCAATCGTCAGGCCATCCACATCGGTAGCGCGAAGCACCACGGCATGACTGCCCACGTTAGCATTAGTTGGGGTACCACTGAGCACGCCCGTCGCCGGATTGAAGCTCAGCCAGCTTGGCAGTGTGACGGCGCTTAAGGTGACACTGTCGCCCACATCGCTGTCGCTTGCGACCAAGGTGTAGCTATAGGCTGCATCTTGAGTGGCACTGGTTAACGCCGTCGAACTGATAACGGGAGCACCATTAGGCTTCACTGCGTTACTCGCCGTGGAAGCGCTACCGGTTCCGGCTGAGTTTATAGCTGCAACCGTAAATGAATAGGAAGTCCCATTGGTTAATCCCATTATCGTGATGGGTGAAGAAGTGCCCGATGCCGTAATACCGCCTGGAGTCGATACTAAGGAATAGCCCGTAATGGCATCACCACCAGTGAATGCCGGAGCACTAAAACTCACCGTTGCTTGAGCATTCCCCGCAGTGGCAGTGCCGATTGTTGGCGCGCCGGGTACAACGGCATTGACACTGAATGAACGACTAACTTGGGTCGCCGCCAAATAACTCGCATTGCCCACCTGGTCTGCGTTGATGGTACAAGTGCCTACAGTGACAAAGCTCAATAAGCCCCCACTGGTGATGGTACAGACACTCGGAGTGGATGAGGTAAAGGTTGGCGCCAAACCTGAATCAGACGTTGCAGTCAAAGTCGGTGAAGTACCAAAGTTTTGCGATCCCGGATTGAGGAAGGTAAGCGTTTGGATCGCTTTGGGCGTAATTGGGTTAGATGCGCTGGAGGCAGGGCTGAAACCCACGGCATTCTCAGCTTCCACCGTAAAGGTATAGGTCACACCATTAGTTAGACCACTCACCACAATCGGTGAGCCTGCTCCACTGACAGGTAAAACGTCATTTGGCGTCACCGATACAACATAGCCGAGGATATTCGAACCCCCGTTATTGGCAGGAGGTGCAAACGCCACGCTCGCCTGGGTATCGCCTGCCGTCGCAACAATAGTGGTGGGCGCGCCGGGAACAATCGCACTTACCGCAAACGAGCGGCTGACTTGGGGAGCGGCCAAGTAGGATGAATCGCCCGCTTGATTCGCATTAATAGTACAGGTGCCAGCGGTCACGAATGTTAGCGTAGTGCCGCTCACCGTACAGACACCAGGGGTGGACGAGGTGAAAGTGACAACATAACCACCGCCTGCAGACGAACTGGCTGTCAGCGTTGGTGTAGTCCCAAAGGTCTGTGCTCCAGGGTTGTTAAAGGTGATGGTTTGTGGTGATGCCGGGGTAATGGAATTCGATGCTGCCGAAGCCGCCCCCGTGCCCGCCGAGTTAGTCGCTGTCACCGTGAAGGTGTAGGAAACACCATTGGTCAAGCCGGTCACTGTAACCGGCGAACCGGAGCCAGTACCAGTTGCACCACCTGGGCTAGCAGTGACGGTGTAACCACCAGCAAGGATCGATGCACCACCGGTACTGGCAGGTGCAGTAAATGTTACCGTTGCCTCGGCATCGCCTGCGGTTGCCGTACCGATGGTTGGCGCATCAGGAACTACCGCATTCACCGTAAAGCTTTGGGTTACTGTAGTCGCCGCATTGGTTGCGCTATTACCAGCCTGATCGGCATCAATCGTACAGGTACCTGCGCTTACAAAGGTCAGAGCAACGCCACTCACCGTACATACACCAGTGGTAGACGACGAGAAGGTGACTGTGAGACCGGAGTCTGAAGTTGCAGACAAGTTCGGTGTGGTACCAAAGTTATAGTTGCTCGGCTGGGCAAAGGTAATTGTCTGGTCGGCTTTAGGGGTTGCCGAGTTGGATGCGGCCGAGGCAGTGCCTGTACCTATACCGTTGGTCGCCGTCACAGTAAAGGTATAGGCAGTGCCGTTGGTGAGACCGGTGATGAGAATCGGTGAACTGGCACCCGTATTTGTAAAACCTCCGGGGTTAGAGGTCACGGTATAACCAGTGATAGCAGAACCACCGTTATTGCCGGGAGCGCTGAAAGCAACTGATACCTGGCCATCACCTGCAGTTGCAGTGCCTATGGTTGGCGCATCAGGCACTGTCGGAATGGCCACAGTATGGGCGGAACCACTCGTATAGGCGGCTGGACCTACGTTGCCAGCAGCATCGCTGATATTCGTTGCGCCATTCAGGTTCAGCTTGATAGTACCGTTGCCGGTGATACCACTGACGGTCACCGTCACACTTGAGCCAGAGGTCGCGGAGACACTGGCGACAGTGCCGGTCGCGCCACCGGTAGTACCAAGCGCAAAGTCATCGGTAGAAATGTTGTTGACGGATTCGCTGAAGTTAACCGTGAAATCGACGCTGGTATCAGTCGATACTGCGCCACCAACAGGAGCAGTGCTAGTTACAGACGGTGTAACGCCATCCACAACCAGCGCTTTATTGGCGCCCAATGAGTTGGCAGCACCCGGTGTTGCCAATGTCAGCGTTGCGTTGTTGCTAGCGGCGTCACGAATGGTGCCACTGTTTAACGCCAGTGCACTGGTTGATACGTAGTCCAAATCGCTGCTATTGTCACCCGCCTGAACCGTATAGCTGAAGGTCAAGCTACTGGTTCCACTGCCACTGGTATAATTAACTGCACGATCTGTTGTGCCTGTTTCAAGGGTTAATTGCGGCGTACCAGTGACATTGACCACTTCGCTAAAGTTAACTTGGATACTGATGCTATCGCCCACTTTATAAGTGCCATTGGCTGTACTGGCTGTCACAGAAGAAACGGTGGGTGCTGTACTATCCACAAGAACACTGCTTGTGGAGCCGACAGAATTTAGCGCTGAAGAATCCCCTGATGATTTACAAATAAATCATCAAATTAGAGTGGAAGCGCATCTTGTTGCATGATCAAATGGTTTCGCTAAAAACTACACTTGGACAACAAGATGCGCGAAGCCAATATCCTACAACATTCTTTACACCAATACTGCCCAGAACTTCACCTAAAACGATTAAACAGCTTGATGCTGGCCTCTAAGGCACTGATTGAATGTAAGACACTGACCTTGACTGAGTTAGGTCGAAATTTACCAACCACGGCCCGAACCAAGCACAACATCAAGCGCATTGATCGTTTGCTCGGCAACACGCATCTGCATCAAGAACGGTTAGCTGTCTACCAATGGCATGCCAGCCTCATCTGTTCTGGTAACCCTATGCCGATTGTGCTCGTCGATTGGTCAGACATCCGAGAGCATAAACGCATCATGGCTCTGCGCGCCTCAATAGCCTTCAATGGCCGCTCTATTACCCTGTATGAGAAGTCCTATCCCCTATCAGAACAATGCTCTAAGGCCTCCCACAACGGTTTTTTAGCGGACTTAGCCAAGATTTTACCTTTGCATGTTACCCCTCTCATCGTGACTGACGCGGGGTTCAAAGTGCCTTGGTACAAAGAGGTTGAGGCGCATGGTTGGTTTTGGCTAAGCCGTATTCGCGGTACAGTTCAATTTGCAGATATTGGCGCTGAAAATTGGCGTGCAGTTCGCAGTACACATGACTTGGCCAACGGTCAAGCGAAGAGCCTGGGTTGTAAGACCTTGACCAAAACTAACCCTATCAATTGCCATCTCACGCTTTATCGTAGCAAACCTAAGGGGCGTACAAATCAGCGTTCAACGAGGACTAATTGCCACCATCCATCGGCAAAAACGTACTCAACATCGGCGAAAGAGCCTTGGGTGTTAGCCAGCAATTTACCACCAGAATCTCGGAGCCCAAAGCAGCTGGTAAACCTGTACGCCAAACGTATGCAAATAGAGGAAACCTTTCGTGACCTCAAAAGCCCGGCATACGGCTTTGGCTTACGCCAAAGTCGTACCAACAGTCCAGAGCGATTCGACATCATCCTACTGATAGCGTTGATGGTTCAATGCCTGTTGTGGCTAGTTGGTTTACACGCACAGCAACAGGGCTGGGATAAGCATTTTCAGGCCAATACCATTGGGCATCGAACGGTACTCTCAACGATTCGCTTGGGATTGGAGGTGCTCAGGCGGCCTGATTATCAAATCACGGAGAAAGAATTGCTGGCGGCCTGGGTATTATTCGCCAATCAGTTGCTCAAATATGGCTATGCTATGGCTGATTTATGAGGGGATCCTTCAGAATTTAGCGTCAGCGTCATGTCATTATTGGCAGCATCTTTCAAGGTTCCGCCGTTCAAACCAAGCGCACCTACGGTAATACCATCAGAATCAACCAAACCACTCTCAACCGTGTAACTGAAGACAAGCGCAGAGGTTCCAGATCCCGACGAGTAGGTTGCGTATTTGGTTGTGCCACCAATAGTCAATGCAATGCGAGGGGTACCTCCACTAATATTCACGATCACGTTTTCGCTGGTGTTAACCGTGAAACTCAGTGATTGCCCAGTGATATAAGTTGCGCTGAAAGGAACGCTTACACTGGTGACTGTTGGAGGGGTGACATCAGGAACCGTATTAAATACAAAGCTATCAAATACATCAAAATAACCGCCGCCATTTGAAGTAATAACTACCTTGTCAACATTATCAAAGGGATTGTTGTTTAACGTTACAGTAAATGAGCCATTAGCCTGACCAAAGCCAGACCCAGTACTTTGAGTCCCCACAGATGATCCGTCTCTAAAGCCCTCAACCGAGGCAAAACCACCACCAAATGCATTGATGTAAAAACTAACGAAGTCAAATTCATTGCCCGAGGTGGTTTCGACAGTAATTGTTTCAACTCCAGAATACATACCTGCAAATAACCCGGCAGAATTACTCTGACCATCATCCGTATCCTGAAACCAGTTAGCGGCGCTGTAAGTTATTTTAAAGTCACCCTGTGTAAAAACATTTGATCCATGGTCTGCACTCTCAACAAAACCAGAAGCATTGAAATCGACAATGACATTAGAAGGAATTGAAGCCGCATTGACACTCATACTTAGCAACACTACTGCTGCAAAACCCAGTTGAACGATCCACTTAATGCCTGTATTTATATTTACGAATCCACAAGCCGGAGTTTGATATCGCTCATCGGGATGATCTGTTTTGCAGCATGACATATTAAGCCCCTTAATAGCTGTGTACGAAAATTTTTGATTTAGCTAAAGTAGCTAAAACCAGCAATCCAGAAGATTTAACTCCCTCTGGATTACTGAATTAATTTAATAGCAATTATCCAACGTTAATTACGCGACGGATAAATACCCTCTAACGCGATAATAAAATTCATCCCCAGATAGGGATTGCGAATTCCGACAGGCTGTCCTCCACCAACAGGATTGACGGTTACGGTGCCAGCAGGTGTAACGCTACCATGCACTCCACCGAGGCTGCTCTTGGTAGAATCTGGCGCCGTACTGGTAAACAATCCATTAAACGCAACACTGGTAGGCCCCGCCTTAGCTGTCGTAGCAGAGAGGTAGGTAGTCGCGCCTGCTGCCGGAGGAACCATTGCAGTGGCCGTGGTGGTAGCAACATCAACCGTTGCTGTTACGCTACTTGCATTACCAATGAAAGTAGCTGTTGGTGCATGAATGGGTAGCTGATTGGTAGTGAGGTTAACGTTTTCAACACCGGCAACTTGTCCCAAAACAACATTACTTAACCCTGCACCAGTTCCGGTACCCACAGGAGTACGACTTTGCAAGTTAGGCAACCCAAAGGTTGTGGTGCCATTGCCACCATAGGTTGTACCCAGAAGAGAGAAAAGCGCGCTGTTGGTGGAAATGGCCAATAACTGTCCATTGCAAAGCGCCCAGCCACGCGGAGCGAAAGTACCAGCGAACATGCGGATTTCTCCAATAAATGGATCTGACATTGTATTTCTCCTTAAATAACGATTTTGTCTATGTAACGTCTTGCAATGACTTAATTACTCACGACAATTAATCGACAGCGAGTCCTTTTGCTGATGACAACATCATTCACATCACACAATCGAAGGCCTATTGTGAAACATAATGAAAACAATTTAGCTACAACTAAACATATCTGAAAAATCGGCAAACACAATTAAGCAGAAATAATTTTGTGTAAATTATCAGCCGACGTTTAAGGCCACAGCATTGACTCATAGGTTTCGGAACGGCTTTGAAACTGAAATCCATGCCGTAAATAAAGTGATTTAGCTTGAGTATTTTCACTCTCTACTGATAAATGAACAGGCAACTGACGTTGCCTCGCCTCAAACTTGACCGCCTCTAATACCGCTGAACCTAAACCGCGACCTCGCATACTTGGCGCAATAATAAAATCAACAAGATGAACCCTATGCTCATTGGTATCGAGCATCAGTTTGCCGACCGCTTGTTGCTGATAAAACAATATATAGGTAATGGCATGTGGATATTGCTCCCGATAGGAGACTTGTTGCAGCCGATATTGTTGCTCCAACATGTTCTGTACGACATCAAGGGGTAAACCAAGCTCATAGAAGAAGGTTTTAGTTGAATAAAAAAGTTCTGCCATAAATAGGTTATCGCTTGCATTGGCAGGCTTAATACTCAAGCCAGTGAATGGATTTAACTCAGCTAGCATCATGGTTTTTATCTCGAACTAAAGGTTGCAACAGTTGCTCATAAGCATTCAATAACAGTTGCCATGAGAGAGTTTTTGATTCATTTAATGGGGTAGATTGGGCGGGTACCATGGGTACAAACAATTGCCCTTGTCGCTTTACATCAAAGCGCCAGTGGCCTTGCCAATGCTCAATATCTTCTGCGGCTAACGGCCATTCTAAAATGGCCGAAAGTGCACTGGGTTTAAGCGCATTTAATTGTTGATAATCCATTAAGATGCAACGACTTGATTGATAAAGTGCAGCAGTTTGCTGGGCAAAACCATGTAACACGCCCATTCGAAATGCATCTACACTAGGCTCAGCATGTGTGTTTTCACTAAGCGGCAATGTATGGCGAAATACAGCCTTCACCCGCCCCGCCATATGCATCCCAGCCTCTCGTTGATGCGAAGCCAAAATATCTCTGGGATGGCGCATCAGACATAGCACTCGACTATTAGGGTAGAGTTCTAGCAACATGGGCCAACAAGCTAAATCCCACGCATTCCACTTGATCACTAGCTCACGCTCATCAGGCCTCAACCGCCCTTGTAGCCTTAAACATAAATCCACCAGCAGTGGTGTTAAGGCCGAAGGCCAAGCATCATGGTGCATCACATCGCTGCAGAGCATAGATTCGGATAACACTCGGCAAGTTTTGAGTAGAGAAAAACTACTAGAAACGAGTGTTGACCCACAACGAGACCAATGGAAAATCATCAAGTTAGGATTGATAGCGGGCAAACTTTCGCGTTGGGATAATAAGGGTTCGAGCAAGGTTTGAGGCTGGATAAAACTGGCCAGTAAGCCACGACGAGCATCGCTGATATCGTCCTCCAAAAAAGGTTTTGATAACCGCTTAAAAACCGGAACCCAACTGATTGTTTTGGTTTGAGCATGATAACGAGCAGGAAACCACACTTGGCTGAAGCGTGCTAAATCCGGAATGAACCCTTGTTGCTGTAAGGCAATAAATGCCAGCATCTGCTCTAAATTTAGCTCGGGCCAATTGAGGAAGTCGGCCATCAGAACAATAAAATGCTCAACATCCTGCGCTTGATGCAGTAAAAACAATGATTCAGGCTGATGCAGCAATTGCCAATAGTGTTGCTGCTGTTCATGAATATCAATCATTAGCTGGCCATTGGATAGAAGTTAATGTACTGCACCATGCGTGGTAACACGCCTCGATTTGGCGTCGGTCCATGGAGCAAGGCATGGTGCCAAATAATTAAATCCCCTGCGTTTGCGGCAATGGGGTTAATAGGCCACTCTTCCCAACGCTGTTGCTGCAACTCAATATCAGTCTTGTTTTGTTCCTGTAGCCAAGCTTCTATTTTGAGGTGAAAACCGGGAACACAGCAAAATGCCCCTTGCTCGGCAGGGGTATCCGTAAGATAAATCAATCCTTGAGTTCCAAATGGCACGGGTAGTTGCAGTGGCATATCCCAATGCATATTTGGGCCAGGAAACTGCCAAGTGGGCGTTTCAGGGGGATTAAAACTCACTCTATCAGTCGTCATCACTAAATCGGTTCGCTGCCATAATTGTTCAAAGGCTTGACGGATTAGAGGTGCTTGCCGATTGGCATCGAGGATAGGATGACGAAATAACTGCAGCATGATTTTCTGCATCAACTCATGGGACTGATACCAAGTTGATGGATCATTTTCATTCGCGCCAAGCTGTTGCCAAATCACGGCTCGACTGGCCGCGCATTGGGCTTTTGACAACACTTGCGGGATGACTAAATAACCTTCCCGTTGCCAAAAGGCGAGTTGGGCATCGGTAAGCACTTGAGGTAAAGCGTTACCATAAGCTAACTCGGTATTGCCGCTTTCTGGCTCAGCTTGGGATAAGGCACGCAATCGCTGATTAATACCGACAATATCCGCGGTGGTCAGTTTAGTTTGTCTTTGAACGAAGGCGATAAAATCAGTTTGTTTATCAAATTGATAGAGCGCCTTGATCCCAGGTTCTAATCCAATACCGCACAGATCCAGCAGCGCTTTATCTAGGCTCCATTCTCCCTCTGCCACCTCATTGGTTTGTCCACGCTTTTGCAACTGAATTTTTTGCCATAGTCGCTGCAAGTGATAAATGCCCAAACAACTCAAATCCTCACTGCCAACAAGCGCCAATTTATGCTGCTGATATTGGAAGATAAAATCGGGATATGCTCCCAGCTCGTAACGGAAGTCCACTCTGCTAAGAGGTTTAAGCCACAAGGATTTTTTATATTGGGAGAGGGTTAATTGTGATTGGTTTTCAAGTAATTGATGTTCGCCATAAACCCTGATTTTTGTCGTCAGTTTTAGGCTTATGGGTTGGGGTTCATAATCGGGTAACAATAAGCTCCCCACTAGCCCACTTCTGTCATCTTGAGCGAGCAAGCGGGCATGAGCTAAATCGAGACAGAATAAAGGACCCAAATAAATTGGCAGCCGATCTTTTAGCTCGAGCCATGCATCCAACTCAATCGACTCAGGGATTAAACATCCATCCTCTGCTAAAAAATGCTGTAGATGGCTAAAAATCTGTACCTGCGGTTCCTGTTGCAGCAGGTGTTTCATGGTTTCAGAAATTATCAGATCAAAGGTTTGTGTTGATGCTGGCCGCCAAAGCGTAGCGTCAGCACAAATAATCGCATCGACACGATCCGCTACATCGAAATATGCCAGCAGCTTTTCAACACTCTCCAATGACGCTCGATGAATGTCGAGTAAGGTTACTCGCACTTGCTTCGCCGTAAATAGCGGTAATAAGGCTAAGATTAACCAAGCAAAAGGCCCGGTTCCGGCATAGAGTATGTGCACAGGATGGTTCGAGTTAGCTTTAAGTTTGTCCTGTATCGCTTGATAAATTCCTTGAATAAACACTCTGCTACGTTCGGGATCTTCTGCACATTGCGCCGCAGTTGTCGGTGATACCGCCTTGCCAAAAGCCGTAATACTCGCCTCTGTATCGAGAAACAACGCCGGGTGCAGTTCCAACCCAGTCAATTGGCATAACTGCGCCAGCATTGGATCGATAAGCCGCTTTGCCTCCCCCGCTGAATGGGATTGCAACAGCGCCTGAGCAAACAGCTTTAATCTTAGAAACGCCTCGCGCTGCCCTGCATTAGGCTTTGATCTTGGCATCATGGATAAGCTCCTTTAACCACGAGTTGACTTCACAATCGATCACCAAATTAATTCTGGCATCCACGCCTTTATTCGCGACCCAATGGGTTTGGTCAGCATTGATATACCAAAGCTCTCCGGCCCGCATAGGTACACGTTTCTCATCCACATAAAAATAAAGCTGATCATGGGTTTGTAGGGGCAAATGTAATCTAGCCTCACCCTGTTCAAGTGATAATCCTTGATCCCTATGGGGCTTGATTTCAGCACCAGCGTGTAAGCGCATTAAGCGCACCGATTTAACTGGGCAAGCAAGGGATTGAATAAACTGCAGCAGCGCGGGGCTCGATTCCAGTGAAGGCAAATTATCCCAATCTGTCGCGGCACTAATGGAAAAGGCTTGTAAAATGGGGTGCGCGACTCGATATTCCTCGGCGCAGCGTAGAGCCAACACATCCCAACCGCCCTGAGAGCCCGCGTGATAATCACGTTGGTTAATGTGTGGCAACCACTCATGCTGCAACAAAGTCGTGAGTTCTTGCTGTAAACTAGTGATATTCGGAGCTTGGGTGAGTAAGGCGAATGAGCAGATATCCATATCCAAGTGTCTCATTTTTAGACAAAAACGAATTAATCAAGCCTAGCACAAAGTGTCATGCTGGCAAGATAGGCTACTGTAAACCTCACGCTGAGCTGAGTTAACCACACAGGATATCCCATGTTTGACTGGAAGAAGATTGATACTGTACTGCTCGATATGGATGGCACCCTGCTCGATTTGCACTTTGATAACCATTTTTGGCTGAGTCTGGTGCCACAGGAGCTGAGCAAGCAGCGGGGATTAAGCCAGAGCCAGGCACAACAACTGGTGGAAGAAGCCTACGGCAGAGTCGCAGGCACGTTAGATTGGTATTGCCTCGATTATTGGCAGTCCGAGCTGCAGCTCGACATTATGGGGCTTCACCGCGACTTAGTTGACCGTATTCAACTGCGCCAAGACAGTATGCCTTTTCTCGATGCCCTCGCCGCCGCGGGCAAAAAACGCATCTTAGTCACCAATGCCCACCCTAAGAGTCTTGCTCTTAAGCTGGAGCATACTGAACTGGGGAGTGGTTTAGATGCGATGATCTCAAGCCATGAAACGGGTTATCCCAAGGAACACCCACAATTTTGGCAAACGCTATTCGAAAAATTCGCCCTAGTGCCTGAGCGCTGCCTGTTTATCGATGATAGTGAACCTATTTTAAATGCAGCGCGCTTAGCGGGCGTGGGGCATCAGCTCGGGATCAGCAATCCCGATAGCCAGAAACCTGCCAAAACCTTCAATGATTTTCCGGCCATTAGCGACTATCGTTTATTGCTTAACGATCTCGCGAGTTAACCCCTCGAAATAGAAAAGGCACCCAAGGTGCCTTTATCAAATCATGCATTAGGTTACATTACTGGCTAGATTAAAGCCCAGGAATACGCCCCTGATAAACAATAGGGAAGTAACCGTCATCTCCACGCTTGCCGAGGATATTAAGAGATTTACGCATATCTTCCGGCTGTTCGTTGGTCTCTTTGATCTTAGCGGCAACCTTGACCATATTCCCCTCGTCTAACTGTAAGGTACCGATAATTCCCAACTGGTTTTTACTCTCATCGGTAGCAAGCTGGGCTTTCCCCTCAACACAGCTAAGGCCCAACTCGATATTACCCAGTGGATAATCGCCGAATTGATTCTTCACATTGGTTTGGTTTAAGAATAATTTACCCGATAACTGCTCGCACCAAGGTTTACCTTGTTCTAGGGTTTCAACCAGCAGGCTGACTTCACCATTAATTTCGGTTCTAAAGGGCAGCTTAGTATTACCAATTAAGAAGCTATCGGGCGCTTCAAAGCGTAATCCCTGCGCACTAATGCCAGCCATTGACCAAGTGATTAACCCTTTAGCACTTACGGGTGTTGCTCGGCTACCTACTTGAAAATCCAGCTTCACTTTGCCTAAAAACAAAGACCAAGGGCTGAGTTCCCAACGCACTTGCTCCAATTGGCGCTGCTGAATATTCAAAGTTTCAATGCTACCCGCCCAAATACTGCCACTCACTCCAGAAATTCCCACATTCGCTGGGAGTGGTGCGAGGCGCACGGCCACACTGGCAGGAAACAACGCCACTAAAAACACGATATAAATTAGTACACCAATAATAATCTTTTTTATCAGACTCACAGCTACACCTTAACCTATTGCGCTAGTTGGATCCGTCTTACTTTGACATAGCCAGGCGCGTCAGCCTCCGCCAAATCAACACTCTCAAGGGATAAGCCCTTTTGCTGCACTAAATCATTCAAATAACTGAGTAAGGCATCGAATGGCACATCATCCATCCACACTTGGATTTTATCGCCCTGGGGCTGCATGCGAGTAATCACTAAGCCATAACTACCCGCTGTTTGGTTGACGACTGAACTTAAACTGCCGCTCATCGTCGGCTTAGCGCCGCTTTGTTTTAAGCCAGCGATTTTATTCGCCGTCTGCTTTACATAGGTCAAGGTTTGCTGCTGAGCCGTTAAGTTGCGCAGTGCATTGGCCTCAGCATTGGCGATTGGCGTCCAAATCCCCCAGTAAAATAGACCGATCACTAAAAATACGGCGCCAAAACCTACGATCTGCTGCTCGCGCGACGCAAGCCCTTGCCACCAAGTCCGCAAATTATCCATCTTATTTGCTCCTCAAGGTTAAGGTGCTGGTGACCTGATCTTCACCGCTATTCATAGTGCCACCATCCATTTGGAAACGACGGCCGACAATCTCTTTAAACTTCTCAATTTGCGCGTAATTTTTAGCAGTGACCTGCATGCGGATTTCATTACGGGCACTTTCAAATCTCAAGCTATTGGGTTTTAGCTCAGGTACTTGTTTAAAGGCGTCTTGTAACCCCGCCAGCATAGCAAAAAACTCTGCACCACTGCCTTGGCCTTGGAGTGCGCGCAGTTGGCTCTCCATCTGCGAGCGTAAATTCACGATGCGTGAATTGCCTGGTATCACTTGTTGATAAATGGCTTCACTTTGCGCCTTCAAATCGGCGATTTGGCCATTTACCTGATGAATGGTTAAGCCTTTATTTACCAGAGACAACACAATAGCAATGGCTAGTACAATTGCCGCATTTTTCCATTGCAACAGATGCTTACTGTATTCGCGCTTAGGCGTATAGACACCCGTCAGTAAGTTAATCGGCGCATGTAAAATGCCGCGCGCCAGCACCAACATAGGTAAGTCGAGTGGCTGTGGCTTAAGCTCGACACCGTCCAACTCCATCTCGGTGTAACTGGCGACCGACACCTCGTCTGTCTGAGCCGTCAGTTGCTTCATAGCTACTGGCAGCCAAGGTAAAGGCAGGCTATGGCCGGTTCCTAATCCTGTACGCAGTAATAACTCGTTACCGAAACGCATGGCCGCCCATTGGCATTCCTGTAATGGCAAGGCGAGGCAATCGGGCACGATACGCTTCACTTTTAAACCCGCTTCAGCCAAGCAGCTAAGCCAAGTTTGCATTTGCTCATGGGCAACGGCTACCACGCTGAGGGCATCGCCATTGCGTGGGCCAACGGTAAAGTGCATCGCATCCACATCATCGGCGATGGTTTCTTCCAGCATAAAAGGCAGGGCTTTTAAGGCTTGGCGTTGGCCTTTTTCGGGCAGATTCACGCTGGTGAGCGTCATGGCGGAGGCTGGCACCAATACATCGATAGGCCGATTTCCCGCGCGCTCGGTTAAGGTTGATAAACCTTGGGCGTTGGCAAGTTCACCAGAGGCGATAATTTCTTGTTCTTGTTCGGACCAAACCAGCCAAGAGCATGCCTGCTCTGCGGTTCTGCCTAAGCGAATAAATAGCCGTTCACTCACAGTTTTTCTCCACCAGCTTCCATCTTAAAAGATTGAGCTTGTTTGCTATTATTTTTGTCCACCAAACTGACGGGTGAGCACATCCATTTTGTTACCGCTGCTCTTTTTGAGCACGCTCTCCATTCTAAAAATGGCGTTATCGACCTTAGCGCCCGAGGCGAGGAGGAAGTACTGACTGTCCACCACAAAACTGGACTTCATCGCATCTTCCCACTTAATCGACCCCATTGAGGAGGATTCATAAAAATCATCGATCTTGGCAAAACCATCGCCAGGGCGTTGGTTGATAATGCTTTCGGCCTCACCGACGGAAATCTGATTATCGAGCATGGCCGCCAGCAGCGCTGCTTGTTCGACATCAATGGTATTCACATTCAACAATTGCCTGTCATTCCCCGGGATAACACAAATATAAGGCAATAATTTCAAATAAATATCCTGTGTGTATCCCATCACTGCCCGCAGCTCACTCCGATGATTCATCAGAGTGTTGGCGGCACGGTATGGCACATGGCGAGCTTCATACTCGGCATCTTCAGCGCCATAGGGGCTGGTGATCGTGTCTTCGTCGATATAATCCTTTAGGGTTTGAGTGAGATGATCAGCGGTAAAATCATCCATACCTAAACTCACTAATAACGCCTTGTATTGCTTAGCCGCCAAGGGCAATTTAGGTTGACCGTTTTCCACATCTTTTGTGGTGACAGACAAGGCATTTAAGTTAAAACACGAACGCATATCGGTGATCTTGCCTGCAATCTCGCCATATTCTGCCGGAAATACCACATCGCTCATGGCCCAATATTGTTGCTTATGGACACGCCCCTCTGAATCGTCTAAGTCCTGCTTGAGGATCTTCTTCGCCAGCTCTTCGGCGGAAATCGCATACCAATAGGCCTGATCGTACTGAGCTAAGTTTAAGGTGCGGCGCATCGACAACTGATTACGACTGGTAATATTGGTGGCAATAATCACCACCATGGCCACGATCAGTAATACGACGATCAGCGCGACACCACGCTGTTTAGTAGGAGTTCGCCTTATCATGCGCCATCCTCATTTTCTGGCTCACCGGTGCCGGGATCTTCTTCCCCGTTACCGGAACCATCGCCGTTATTATCTTTGTCACCGTTGTCTTCTTTATTGTCTTCGGTGTTTTCGTCTTTGTTGTCTTCATCACTAGACTTTTCTGGCGCCGCCGCGCCCAGAGGCAGCATAAACTTACGCTGAATCTTACCTAGACCTTCAATCTCAATTTCGATTGCAATGGCTTTGGGTAACTTAGTCGCCTCAACCTTGCGCTCCCACTTATCCTCCATAAAGAAGGAATACTCGACCGAAAGCACCTTATCGATAATCACCGTCTTGATTGGCTCGGCGCCAAATTCCGGCTCAGGGTAAGGAAAATACCAGCGTTCTAATTTTCCTTCTCGTACAACATAGGCGACTGACTGCAAACTGCCACGGGGCAATAAGCCGTCTGGATTGAGCCAGCCCAAGCGGTAAAAGACTAAAGCCTCGGACTCCGAATCTAAAAGGTCATTCCCCGTCTGAAATACCGTTGTTCCGCGGCCACCTTCGAGGAGTCTAGGTGTGCGGGCAACCATCTGTCCCAAGTCGCGCTCAATCGCCCCAAAGCCCTGTTGCAACGCTTTTAAACGGGTTGAGAAATTCTTTGTCACTTCATCATTGGTCAGAACTGTGCTGAGTACCGCATTGGCCGCTAAGCCCAACATGGCAAAAATCGCAATCGCGATCAGCATTTCCAGCAGGGTAAACCCCCGATGAGCATTAGTTTGTTTTAAGGACATAACTGCTCACTTGTGCTGCAATACGCTGATAACGCTCATCTTCACTGACACTAATACGGATCATGCGAAAATTATCATCGGTGGTTTTCACCACTTCTTTTCGCCAGTACCAATCCTTACCCGCCAGTTCTACTTGGCCCTCTTTTTTACCGATTTCCGGAAATTGAGGCTCGAGTCTGGCATCGACCATTTGATTGTCGGCAACCCACTGAGCAAGGGTGCGCGACTCCAAAATCGGCATATTCGCCATTTGCTCACCCAAGCTTTTGGTGATTGAAACGGCGGCAATCGCAAACACCGCCAAGGCGACGATCACTTCGAGTAACGTCATGCCCTTAGCGTATTTCATCGGGGCGCCCTAGGGTTAAACGGCCAAGGGCATCGCCCACCACCAATACGTCGAGGGGGCCTTTATCTGTCTTGGTAATAAAACTCAACTCAAAGGCGCTCATTTCGCCGCTGGGAAATAGCAAAATCTGTGGTTCAGGGTGCTTTTTCTTATCTTCCGCAGAGGGCTCGATTAAAGGTTCTTTAAACCAAGAGTCATCTTGTTCGTCCTCTTGTGCGAGCGGTAAACCATCGAGCACCAAATTAATCACCACACCAGGTTCCATTTGTTTTTCAGACAGAATTCTGTCCTTTTCCAATGGATTCCATTTACCATCTTTATAAAAAACAAACTGATAACTGGTTTTTTCCACCACAATACCGATAAATTGGCCGCTTAATACGGTTTCATCCAGCACTAACTCTGTAGCGGCTATAAATTGCTGCGCGGTTTTTTCCAGCGCCTGTTGTGGCCCCGAATTGCCAATAGACATGGTCACCGCCGCGGCGGTGAGTCCCATTAGCAAAATCACCAGCATCACCTCCATCAAGGTGAAGCCAGCGTGGCGCAGCGTTAACATCTTATTGGAAATTCTGTAAGTTCCAGTTACCGATATCATCTTCGGTACCTGGTTGACCGTCTGGGCCTGCACTAAAGATATCTAACTTGCTGTTTTCGCCAGGGCTTAACAGTAAGTAGTTATTACGCCATGGGTCCTGTGGTAAACGCTTTACATAACCTTCTTCGCGGTAGTTACGAGGCTCAGGTGAAATCGTTGGTTTTTGCACTAAGGCTTCTAAACCTTGCTCAGTCGTTGGATAAACACCGTTATCTAACTTGTACATATCTAAAGCGTTTTCGAGCGCGACTATGTCAGATACCGCTTTTTGTTGGTCGGCTTTATCTTTGTTGCCCATCAGATTTGGCACCACCATAGACGCCAAAATACCGAGGATAACGATTACCACCATCACTTCAAGTAAGGTAAAACCCTTGTGCTTTTTATTCATTTGCATCGATTACATCTCCTAAAAAACCTGTGCCATTCTCAGCACTATGACTGAAAGGCAATATTCCATAATGTCAAAAACTAGCCACTAATCAAATTGTTCAGCGCCAATATCGGTTGCAGAATGGCCATCACGATAAAGAGTACAACCCCCGCCATACTCACCACTAACATGGGTTCGAATACGCCGAGGGCGAGCGTCACATTACTCTCAAACTCGCGATCTTGGTTATCCGCAGCACGCTCAAGCATATCTTCGAGCAGACCACTCTTCTCCCCCGAGGCGATCATATATAGCATCATCGCCGGGAATAGCTTAGTGTTAGTCAACGCGGTACTGAGGCTAGTTCCTTCCCGTACGCGCGCCGTTGCATCATCCACCGCCGCCCGTACCCGCATATTTTGCAATACCTCGCTGGCAATGCGCATCCCGTCCAACAAAGGCACCGAACTGGCGGATAAAATACTCAAGGTACGCGCAAAACGCGCAGTATTAAGCCCTTTACTCACTCGGCCAATCACCGGCATTTTCAGCAAAAATGTATGGTATTTCATCTTGAAAATCGGTGATTTGAGTAGACGCTGGAACACTACCAACAGAATACCAATCGCTAAAACAACAAACAGACCATAGTGTTGGACAAAATCCGAGGCAGCAATTAAGAAACGGGTCGTCGCCGGTAACTCGGCGCCCATATGCTCAAACTGACCAACGACCTTTGGTACCACAGCCGCAAGTAACACTGAGACCACCCCAATGGCGACAATCGTCAGCATGATGGGATAAATCATCGCCTGTTGCAGTTTAGATTTAAGCTGCTGGCGACGTTCGGTGTAATCGGCTAAGCGATTTAGCACCACTTCCAAGTGGCCTGATTTTTCCCCCGAGGCCACCATAGCGCGGTATAAGTCATCGAAAATATGCGGAAATTCAGCCAAGGAATCGGCCAGACTATAACCCTCAACGACCCGGGAGCGCACCGCCATGATCATACTGGCAAGTCGCGCCTTCTCACATTGCTGGCCTACCGCCTTAAGACATTCCTCGATCGGTAAGCCCGCCGCCACCAGTGTCGCGATTTGACGGGTGATCAGCGCTAATTCCGCCACTGAAATCCCGCGCTTAAAGGGCGAAAATCCCGCACCTTTCGCCTTGGCTTCTTTTTCAGTGACCGGCAGAATATCCAGCGGCATCAAGCGTTGATCGCGCAATTGGCTACGTGCGTGTCTGGCGGTATCCGCTTCGATCACGCCCTTAAGCTGCTTCCCCTTGGCGTCCAGCGCCTTATATTCAAATGCAGGCATAGCTTACTCCTCGCGGGTCACCCTTAGGACTTCTTCCAGAGTGGTGATACCTGAGAGCACCTTGCTCATGCCATCGTGGCGAATGCTTGGTACCGACTGGCGGATATATTTCTCAATCGCCAGTTCGCCACGTCCACCGTGAATAAGCTCGCGCACATTATCGTCGACCAACAATAGTTCGTGAATGCCCGTACGACCACGGTAGCCACTGTTACCACAGGCCTTACAGCCGTTAGCACGATAAATATGGCGTGGATCATCGGCAGTAATACCCAACAGCTCACGTTCACGCTCATCGGGCACATGCTCTGTCTTACATTTTGGACAGAGGGTACGGATCAAGCGCTGAGCCAATACCCCGAGCAAACTTGATGAGACTAAGAAAGGCTCTACGCCCATATCCTGCAAACGGGTAATCGCGCCCGAAGCGGTGTTGGTGTGGAGAGTCGAAATCACTAAGTGACCCGTCAAGGATGCCTGCACCGCAATTTGGGCGGTTTCAAGGTCACGGATTTCCCCGATCATCACTACATCGGGGTCTTGACGCAGAATCGCCCGTAGACCACGGGCAAAGGTCATGTCCGCCTTAGTGTTAACTTGAGTTTGGCCTATGCCTTCTAATTCGTATTCGATGGGGTCTTCAACGGTTAAGATATTGGTATCTTTAGAGTTAATCTCAGTAAGTCCAGCATACAGCGTGGTACTCTTACCCGAACCCGTAGGACCCGTTACCAAGATAATGCCGTGGGGACGACGAATAAGCTCATCGAACTTGGCTCGGATGCTGTCCGTCATACCCAGCTGTTTTAAATCCAGATTACCAGCGTTCTTATCCAGCAAACGCAGCACCACACGCTCACCGTGGCTCGATGGCATGGTCGATACCCGCACGTCCACCGCGCGGCCCGCAATCCGCAGCGAAATACGGCCATCTTGTGGTACACGTTTCTCGGCGATATCGAGGCGCGCCATAACCTTAATCCGCGACACCAATAAAGATGACAGTTTACGGTTTGGCTTGAGCACTTCTTTGAGTACACCGTCGATACGGAAACGCACGACCAATTGCTTCTCGTAGGTTTCGATATGGATATCCGAGGCTTCTTCTTTAATCGCTTCTGATAACAGGGCGTTAATGAGCTTAATGATCGGCGCATCATCATCGCCTTCGAGCAAATCTTCGGTTTGTGGCAACTCTTCTGCAAGAGTAAATAAATCCATTTCGTTACCAATGTCTTCCATCAGCTGCTGCGCTTCGGAGGAATTGGCTTGATAGGCCTGAGTCAGTTTGACCTCAAACTTACTCGGCTCGAGCTGTACCAAAGGTAAATCCACGCCCGAGTAGCGACGCGCTTCAAGCATCGCCGCTAACGGGGTTTTGGCGGTATAAAACAGGTTCAAGGCGCCATCATCGCCATAGGCTAAAATCACCTCATGGCGGTGGGCAAAGGCAAAGGGTAAACGCTCTTTGCTGCTGGAGCGAAATACCTCATCACCTTCGGCTTCAATACCTAGTTCATTGGAAACTAAGCTTAAATCCTCGACTTGGGATACTTGTATTTCACTCATTGTGTTTTATCTTTGTTTTTGTTTTCATCCAGCGACTTGAGAGTCGGGTCAGTTTTACGCATCTGAGTCTCTAGCCCTTTGCCTTCTTTATAACGATCTAAAATATCGTTCACTTCTGGCGGCACATACTCAGACTGGTTCCACTCATCTAATACCGGCACTTTAGTCTCAGGCATTAGATTGACACCACGCTCCTGCTGTTCAAGCTGCAATGCTCTGAAATAGTTGTATTTACGACCTGCGATACCTTCCATCGTCACACCATCACGGATAATGGTGGGTTTGATAAAGATCATCAGGTTCTTCTTGGTCTTCTTACTGGAAGAAGATTTGAATAGATGGCCAAGTACTGGAATATCGCCGAGGAATGGCACTTTCTGCACGCTTTCTTGCACTTCTTCGTTAATCAAACCACCGAGTACCACGATTTGGCCTGAATCAGCCATAACAGTAGTGGTTAAACGGCGAGTCGCGAAGGAAATATCCACACCCGTGTTACCGTTTACGCCGGAGACTTCTTGCTCAATCGCAAGCTTAACCGCGTTACCTTCGTTGATCTGAGGCACCACTTTTAACTTCACCCCAACCTCTTTACGTTCAACGGTTTGGAATGGGTTGCTGTTGTTTGAGCTGGCGGTAGAACCAGTCAGAATAGGCACTTCATCACCGACGATGAAAGATGCTTCTTGGTTATCTAAGGTAGTAATAGAAGGTGTTGCCAGTACGTTTGAGTTAGTGTCACTCGATACGGCTTGTACTAGGGCACCAAAGTCACCCATGGCAACGCCCCATGCCATGCCATTCACTTTACCTAAGGCTTGAGCAAGTAAGGTAACATCGCCCTTTGTATCTGGGTTTTTACCAATCACGTCACCTGTGTTTGGATTGGTAATATAGGTTCCTTCTTTATCCTGCGCCTGCCATACACCCGCGCCAATCTCACCTATGGTTGGGCCTAAGTTATTGAACTGAGTGCCACCATCCGCTTTCGCGGCCCATTGCACCCCAAAGCCGACGTTATCGCCTTCGGCAACTTCCACGATAATGGCTTCGACTAATACTTGGGCGCGGCGAATATCGAGTTGGTTGATCACGCTTTCAATAGTGCGCATTTGATCTGGCTCAGCGCTGATCACTAATGCGTTAGTATCAGTGTGGGCCATAATATTGATTTCATTACGACGTTTGCCACCACCCGCTGCCTGAGCGCTAGGATCTTTTTCACCTTCCAACTTTTGGGCAAAACCAGTTAGCACTTCAACTAAGTCTTCGGCCTTGGCATACCGTAAATAACGTACTTTCGTATTGCCCGTGCTGGCTTGCTCGGCATCGAGACGGTGGATCAGCTCCACCACCCGTTGACGACTCTTTTCATCACCACTAACCACTACGGCGTTAATCCGCTCGTCGGCCACCACTTTGGGTGCTTGTCCGGGAAGCTGCGCTTGGTTAGCTGTCGCGCGGTACAGGGTATCGATAATTCGCACCATTTCGCCAGCAGAAGCATATTCAAGTGGCACGACTTGAACAGAGGTATCACCCTGTTTATCTACACGGCGAATGATTTCAACTAACTTATTAACCACCGCAGCGCGGCCAGAGAGCATCAGCACGTTTGATGGATCGTAGTTCACTACGTTACCACCACCAGCGTTATCGTTTAACTGACGTAATAATGGTGCTAATTGCTTGGCTTCGGTGTTATACAACGCCACGATGCGGGTAACCATTTCATCGCCTAGGCCAGGATCGTTGTCATTAGCAACACGAATCGCCGCGGTTTTCGCATCTTTGTCTTTGATCACTTTGATAACGTTATTTTCCATCTCGACGATGGCATAACCGTATACTTGCAGCACGTTGAGGAAGAACTGGTAATACTGCTCGTCATTGAGCAGATCATAGCTGCGAACGTTGATCTTGCCGCGAATCGTCGGGTCAACAATGATGGTTTTGTTCAAGTTTTTACCAACAATATTGATAAACTCTTGAATATCAGTGCCTTTAAAGTTGGCCGCATATTGTTCAGACCAAACAAATTGCGAGGTCAGCATAGTGGCGCCCGCCACAACTCCAGCAATCAGTTTGCGTCGAATCCGTTTGTTATTCATTATTTTACTTTCCCCTAACGCGTGTTATTGCGGCAAACTAAACATGATTTCAACCAACTGCCCTTCCCGTTCAACCATAACAGAAACTTCAGTTAATTCAGACAATTGGCTCATCATTTCTAACGCCTGACTCATTACGGTCAGGTCGTATCCATTAATCGATTTAGCAAGGTCATTGGGTTTAAAGCCTGCTTGCTTAAATAGGTTCACATCTTTGCCAGGATTGAGGCGATAGCCAACAACGTTTTCTCCCTGTCTCACGGGCGAAATCGCAATATAGTCAGTAATTTTACTGGGATCGGCTAAGAGTTCACTGCGAGATTCGGCCAGCTCTTGAGAGATTTCAGCATTCTTGCGCTGATCCACTCGGCTAACGACTTCAGCTTTTCCGCTCTTGGCCTTTTGTAATTGTTGATTCGCTGGGCTTTGACTGGTGTAAACCAAACCATCAAGCATCAAGGTTTCATAGCGACCCGCATTGGTAATGATAATCCGGTCTGCATAGACTTCTTTTAACGAAGCGGATGTACCCTTAATTTTATCACCCAAGCTGTAGGTTTCTTGGCTACCACTGGATTCAATAATCGCTAGACCTTTTTGGTCAGCGGTGGATGCCACCACCCCCGTCAGTTGAATAGAAAGGGAAGTCTTTGGCGCATCGGTTACGGTTTCGACCACTTCGACTTTAGGTTTATCCGCCTTGGCGTCGGCTTTGCCGAAAAGTGCGAGTTGCTGTAATCCTGCCAGATCAATTTGCCCAGCCCCTTTACCCGCCGTGGTCACCGCAGTGGGAGACCATGCTGTAGGAGAAGAGGTGGTAGGCACGAGTTTCCATGTAATTTGCGCGGCTAAGAGTAAACTCAGAATAAAACCAAGCCAGAAAACAACCTGACTCAACGGCTTATGCGGAATACCTGCAGCTTTTGCGATAACGTTATCTAATAAATCCATATTTATGTGGACCCTCAATACAGGTCTCTGTTCTGATTATAAAAATTATCATGTTCGCCACATGCTAACCTAGGCCGCATTTGGCAACAACCCCATAACAGTATTGCAATTGGCGAAAATTGGCCATTTATGCTAACTTTGCCCGCCTAAAAAGGGTGTGAAGCGCACCACTCTTTAACATAATAGCAATGCGACTTAGGCATTTTATTACTCAGCATGTGAACTCATCGATCTTTTATCTTGGAGACACTATGACACAAAGTTCAGGCGACAGTGGCAGCGTTCGACTCGATAAATGGTTATGGGCCGCACGTTTTTATAAAACCCGAGCCATAGCCAAAGAAATGATCAACGGCGGCAAAGTACATTACAACGGTGCGCGCACCAAATCTAGTAAGAATGCTGAGATAGGTGCCGTCCTTAAGATACGACAAGGTTATGACGATAAAGAGATCGTCATAAAAAAATTATCAGAATCACGCCAAAGTGCATCAATTGCACAGGAATTGTACGAAGAAACCGCCGCCAGCATCGCTAAACGCGCGTTAAATGCCGAAGCAAGACGATTGAATATTCTTAATAATCCTGCACCCGACCATAAACCGGATAAAAAGCAACGACGCCAACTTATCCGATTTAAAGAATGCTAAGAATTACGTAAAAGTTACCTAATAGTGAGATACAAAATGACCCAAGATATTTTACACCGCTACCTATTCGATAATGCCGATGTGCGTGGTGAACTGGTGCAATTGCAAGATAGCTATCAGCAGGTAATAGGCTCACATGCCTATCCTCCTGTGCTGCAAACCCTGCTCGGCGAGTTGCTAGCGGCGACCTCTTTATTAACCGCCACCCTAAAATTTAGCGGTGATATTAGCGTGCAGTTGCAAGGGAATGGCCCAGTATCGCTGGCGGTGATCAATGGCAATAACCAGCAGCAATTACGCGGTATCGCACGCTGGGATGGCGAGTTAGCCGACGATGCCAGCCTAGCCGATCTGTTTGGCCAAGGTTATATGGTTATCACCCTCACACCGGACGAAGGCGAACGCTATCAAGGCGTGGTCGCCCTTGATAAACCCACCTTAGCCGCCTGTGTCGAAGACTACTTTAACCAGTCAGAGCAATTACCCACAGCAATGTGGTTATTTGCCGACGGTAAACAAGCTGCTGGCATGTTCCTGCAAATATTACCAAGCCAAGAAGATCATAATGCCGACTTCGAGCATTTATGTCAGCTGACAGCGACCATCAAGGCGGAAGAGTTATTCACCCTAGAAGCGCAGGACGTATTACACCGCTTGTATCATCAAGAAGAAGTACGTCTGTTCGATCCTATCGAAGTCAGCTTTAAATGCACTTGTTCACGCGAGCGCAGCGCGGCGGCGATTAAAACCATCGATCAAGCCGAAGTCGAAGCCATTCTGGCGGAAGACGGTAAGGTCGAAATGGGTTGTGAATACTGCAATGCGAAATACGTATTCGATGCTATTGATGTTGCAGCAATCTATGCCAATGGCACCACTTCAAATACCCAGCAGTAAGTTTTTACTTACTGTCAAAAGGGCACCTTGGGTGCCCTTTTTTGTACCACCTCAATGATCCAGCTCACACTTTAGCTACGGATAGGATACAATCGGCACACTTTGTCCCCTAGCACGCCTCGGGCGATAAATAAAAGCAAAATCGGCAGACGATCGATAAAAAATAACCTTACAAATACAAGTCAATGGAGACCTCACTATGGCGGATGGATTAAACCGCGTTCATTACAACCCCTCAACAGCACAACTGGTCGAATTTGCCCTGCTCCGCGGCGAAGGTGAATTAACCGCCAATGGTGCGCTGGTTGCCAAAACTGGTACACGCACAGGTCGCTCTCCTGGCGATCGTTTTATTGTTAAAGAACCTAGTTCAGCGGCTGATATCGAATGGGGACCCGTCAACCAAGCATTTGAACCCGGTGCTTTTGAAGGATTATGGGCGCGTGTAGAAGCATTCCTCGCCGATAAAGAGTTGTTTGTATCTGACCTCGAAGTCGGTGCAGACCCAGAACATTACCAGCCAGTGCGCGTGACGACTCAATACGCTTGGCACCAACTGTTCGCCCGCAACCTTTTTATCATCCCAGAAGAATTTAACCGTCAAGACAAGCCTGTATGGCAAATCATCAACGCACCAGACTTCGTCTGTGTTCCTGAGCGTGATGGCACCAATTCAGATGCGGCGGTGATCTTAAACTTTGCCGAGCGCAAAGTGTTGCTAGCGGGCCTGAAATACGCTGGCGAAATGAAGAAGTCGATGTTCTCTGTACAAAACTTCCTGCTGCCAGCCCAAGGCGTATTGCCAATGCACTGCTCGGCAAACGTAGGTAAAGACGGCGACACCACCCTATTCTTCGGTCTGTCGGGTACAGGTAAAACCACCCTGTCTGCGGATCCAAAACGCTTCCTGATCGGTGACGATGAGCACGGCTGGGCACCGGGCGGCGTATTCAACATCGAAGGCGGCTGCTACGCCAAATGTATCGACCTGAGCCAAAAGAACGAGCCTGTGATTTGGGATGCGATTCATTTCGGTACTGTGCTGGAAAACGTGATAATGGACGAGCACCGCGTACCTAACTACAAAGACAGCAGCCTGACGGAAAACACCCGTGCGGCTTACCCGCTCGAGCATATCGCCCAGCGTAAAGAAGACAACCGTGGCGCCGAGCCTCACGCAGTGGTGTTTTTAACCTGCGACGTGTCTGGCGTGTTGCCACCAGTTTCTATCCTGAGCAAAGAGCAAGCGGCTTACCACTTCCTCTCTGGCTACACGGCGAAAGTCGGTTCGACTGAAATCGGCTCAACCTCTGCGATTCAGTCAACCTTCTCTACCTGCTTCGGCGCGCCGTTCTTCCCACGTCCTGCGGGCGTGTATGCTGAGCTGCTGATGAAGCGTATCGAATCATTCGGTAGCCAAGTATACCTAGTTAACACTGGCTGGACTGGCGGCCCACACGGTATTGGTAAACGTTTCGACATCCCAACCACCCGCGCCATTGTCGATGCGATTGTCAGCGGCGAGCTGAAAAACGTTGAAACCGTTCATTTAGATACCTTAAACCTCGCGGTGCCTGTAGCGGTTAGCGGTGTCGACAGCAATCTACTCAACCCAGTGAACACTTGGAGCGATAAAGCACTGTACGCCGAATACGCCCAAAAACTGGCCGAAGCCTTCACTAAGAACTTCGCGAAGTATCAAGTGTCAGACGCCATCCGTAACGCTGGCCCAAAGGCATAAACGCGTAGCGGATTCATTTAGATAATGTAATCAAACACATTGTTGAGTAAAAAAGCGCGGATTCAGTGATGAACCCGCGCTTTTTATTTGTCGGTTAATTTTGTAACTAAAACCCACCCGCACTAACGTCGCTGCGTTAGATTTTTATGTGTTTTATTTCTTATCGATTAGTTAAACCAAGCTTAAATTAATGCTGCGTTTTTATAATCACCAATAACAATCATCATTTTTAGGAAGCGGCACCCAAATGGAAAATCATAAACCTGCCACAGGATTCCAGCGATTTCTCAATACTGTCGAAACAGTAGGGAATAAACTCCCCGACCCCGCAGTATTATTTGCACTATTTCTAGGCTTGGTCTGGCTGATCTCTTGGGGGTTATCGGGCGTCAGTTTTGATGAAATCGATCCCCGAACGGGTAACCCGATTCAAGTCGTCAATATGCTCGAAGGCGGTGCATTAACCGCCTTTACCTCAACACTCGTATCAACCTTTGTGACTTTTCCGCCGCTCGGTGTCGTGCTGGTTGCAATGCTTGGCTTAGGTGTTGCAGAACATACAGGCTTTATTAATGCGGGGCTGCGCTCAATTTTATCCGTGACACCCAAGATTTTACTCACTCCGGTACTGATCGCAGTGGGTATCCTGAGCCATGTCGCGGTTGACGCAGGTTATGTACTCGTTATCCCACTGGGCGCGGTGATCTTCTATGCTGCGGGTCGTCATCCCCTAGCCGGTATTGCCGCCGCTTTTGCTGGCGTATCCGGTGGTTTTTCTGCAACAGTGGGCGTGCCATCGAGTCTTGATCCTATGTTAGCGGGCTTAACTCAGGCGGCCGCAAGATTATCGGCCGACCCAGCTGCCGCAACATTAACAATTAACCCACTGAATAATATTTTCTTTACGTCAGCTTCAGCCGTGTTAATTATCTTAGTTGGCTGGTTTATTACCGATAAGATCATCGAACCGCGCCTAAAAAACACTGCGGTAAATGGCGATCCAGCAACACTCCCCACACTTGATGAGCTGCAACCCCATGAGCGCCGCGGACTCAGATTTGCGATGCTATCCATGTTATTGTGTGCATTAGGATTAGTATTCACCGCCTATGGTGACAACTCTGCTTGGCGCGCTACTGACGGCGCCTTAACCAGTGCCTCCGCACCATTAATGCGCTCCATTGTGGCGATTATTTTTGTGTTCTTCCTTATCCCCGGCATTGTCTATGGCTATGCCGCTGGCACGGCAAACAACCACAGAGCGATTATTCAGGGCATGAGTAAATCCATGAGCGGTATGGGTTATTACATCGTCATGGCCTTTTTCTGTGCTCAGTTTATTTATGCCTTTGGCCAATCCAATTTAGGCGCATTAATGGCCATTAAAGGCGCGTTGGCGTTAAAGGAATTGGCCCTTCCGATGGGGGTGACTTTGGTGGGGATTGTGTTTCTCACCGCGTTCGTCAATCTATTAGTCGGCTCGGCGTCGGCTAAATGGGCGTTGATTGGTGCCATTATGGTGCCCATGTTAATGGAGCTGGGCGTATCGCCCGATTTGACTCAAGCCGCTTACCGCGTAGGCGACTCGTCGACCAATATCATTACCCCGCTGATGCCTTACTTTCCGCTGATAGTGGTGTTTTGCCAAAAATACGTTAAGGAGTCAGGTATTGGCACCCTAGTGGCGCTGATGCTGCCGTTTTCAATCAGTTTTCTCCTGCTTTGGAGCGGTTTCTTATTGGCATATTGGGCATTAGGTCTGCCATTAGGTATCGGTAGCTCATTCACTTTCCCAGCAATGCCTTAGGGCGAAAAGAGTATCGAGTGCTAGCAACATTGAATTTATAATAAACAGGGCACTCGATCCTCAATAACCACTAAACACTGCACCACTTACCACCTCGCTTTAAACGCCGATGCCGACGTAAAACGTCGGCATTTTATCTGATTAAAAACATATAAATACAAATACTTAAATATCGATAAACGCATCTCGCTCATAGTAAAAGATAATAGCTTCAAGCAGTTCCTGTTCACTGGGCTGAGCTTTTTGCAGCTTAAGATTAGCAATGACATCCTCGATTTGATCCGTATTTAGCAGATAACCATAGTCACTCCGGCCTAAGCCATCCTCAAAGGCATCGATTTCGGCATCCGATAGATCCCTAGTATCAGCCACTATCGGGAACAACAATGTTGTCAGTTGAAGGGATTCACCTTGATCAAGATCTTGATAGACCAGCCAATAACTTAGTCCCGGTTGTTCGATGCATTTTCTTATCCAGCACTGTAACGACTCAGGTTTACCAAAGAATGAAGTGATATTCATAATGTCCTCGAAATGGTGTTGTCATAGGAAAAACCGAGTAAGTCAAAGAGTTGAATAGTCATGGAGGCTATTTGGCTATTCACCACTCTCAAGATTCATACAAGTAAAAGATGGGAATTATCGCGACTCAACCGGTGCCAAGAATACGAGAGGATATCTGCGCCCATCAAAGCCTAAATCACAATTCATCAATTCGATGGACAAAAAACAAGTCTAAATTAAATAAAAACCATTTTAATATGATAATTTTTAAACATTCTTTATTTATAGGTTATGTTATTTAGGTTTTGGTTATTTTCATACCAAGGTTGATGATGTTTCACAAAACCCGTTACAGCAACTGTGATACCTTAGGCGCCCAAAAAACCTGTCGGGGCTTAGCTTTTTACGCTAAAAGCAAAGGCTGACCTGTAAATAGATAACGAGTCTTAAGACACAAAATGCTGCGGCAACCGGGGAGTTTCGCAAGAATGAAGAGCAAGAGTTTATTAGGCAACATTGGTGTTCAAGTGGTTATCGCCATGATTATTGGCGCACTGGTGGGTTTTATGATGGGTGAAAGTGCGAGTATCTTCGCACCGCTTGGTACCATTTTTATCCATTTAATCAAAATGCTAGTGATCCCACTGGTACTGGTTTCTATCATCAGCGGTGCCGCCAGCTTAGGTGATAGCCCCTCGGCAGGTAAGATTGGTGTGGGCACTTTTGGCTTCTTTATTGTCACCTCAGGCCTTGCCGTCGCTTTGGCATTAGTGATGGGTAAGATGTTTACACCCGGCGCAGGTGTTGACTTTACCGCCCACAGTGGCAGTGGCTTGATGGAAGTGACCGCCGAACATGGCGCACTCCCCGGAGTGATCGACACCTTTATCGGCATGATCCCAACCAACGTGTTCGAATCGCTAAACGGCGGAAATATCCTTCAAATACTGGTATTTAGTATTTTCTTTGGTATCGCACTGACGAAGGTCAAAGGTGATGGCGCTAAGCCCATCATGGCGGCGTTAAATACCGTCGTCGACGCCTTTGTGTGGATGATCAACTGCGTGATGGTGATTGCCCCTATCGGTGTGTTTGGTTTGATGGCCGATTCCGTCGGCACTTTTGGTTTTGATGCCTTAGAAGTCGTATTTAAGCTGTTTGCCGTGTTTGTGGCCGCGATTCTGCTCTATGGTTTTGTGTTCTTCCCCATAGTGGTGCAACTGTTTTCTAAGGTCTCGGCACGCCAATTTATTTCGGCGATGAAAAAGCCGCAGGTGATGGCACTGTCTACCGCGTCATCAATGGCAACGCTGCCAGTAAATATGGAAACCTGCGAAGAAGATCTTAAGGTCTCTAAGGCAACCACCGCCTTTGTGCTGCCCTTAGGTGCCACTATCAATATGAGCGGCAATGCGATTTATTATGGTCTGGTCGCGATGTTTTTCGCGCAAATGTACAACATTGACCTCTCAATGACCGCCTATGCTGCGATTATCTTTACCTCCACCTTAGGCGCCATTGGCCAAGCGGGTGTGCCAGGTCCGTCATTTTTAGTGGTCGCAGTGCTATTGGCTGCGGGTATTCCCATTGATGGTTTACCGCTGTTATTCGCCCTCGACCGAGTGTTTGACATGATCCGCACCGCGCTTAACATCACAGGTGACGCCTGTGCCGTGATTATGGATAAGTACACTGCGGAGCAACCGACTCAAGAACCGAGTTAGCACGCACGCGCATCCTAAGGCTTGAATAGGCTTGCTTATTCAAGCCTTTTTTATGACTGAGCCTTGTACAGACCGCATGCTATCTTACTGATTTAATATCAATTACCTAGCTTTAATGTGATCTTGGCGGTGCCTTGGACTAAGCTCAAACAGCGCCGCCTCGCAATTTGCATTTCTTTATCAGCCAAGCCACACGGGCGAAGTGCCTTTCTGCGATAATGGCTTGGCTACCATCAGTCCAAAGGAGTGTTGCATTATGTCCGTCTTTGCCCCTGCAAGCCCTTTTGCCGACTTTATATATCGCCATTTCCGCGCCATTCACGCCCTCAAACTCGGCCTCGCCCTGCTGATTGCCGTCACCATTAATGCCATTTGGTCACCGCCGCATTTTATTTGGAGCATGGTGACGATTGTGATCATTATGATGAGTCTGCCACAGGTGGGTGGTGCGATTGAAAAGTCACTGCAACGGGCGGTAGGCACTTGTTTAGGCTCGGCTTATGGCGTGATGTTAGTGGCCACACTCGACAGCTATTGGGTAATTATGGGGCTGTTAATTTTAGGGGTGACGCTGATTTGTTTTATCTCGGCGGGACGCTACAGTTATGCCTATCTGGTGGCAGGATTCACCATTATTATCGTGGTGGGCGATGCTAATCATGATACCTCTGAGGCGCTATGGCGCACGGCAAATATTCTGCTGGGTTGTGTTATCGCAATTCTGGTGTCGCTGTTTATCTTCCCGATTAAAGCCAAGCAGGACTGGCGTAGTCAGCTCGCCAATGCCATCGATAATATGGCCAAGGTGCTGACCCAACATTTACAGGCCCCCGCCAACCATGATTTAGATTTTCGCGCCGAACTCGAAGCGGCGATGAAGGCGGTATTAACTCAGAAGAAACTGTTTTTCTCCCTCGAGTGGGAAAGCCAAACCCTAAAAAAACATAAAGTGCTGCTGGCGGAATTAATCAATAAACAGGTGCGGCTGATCACCCTGCTCGAATTATTACCTTTGAGCCGCTGGCAGGAGGCCGACAAAGAGGCTTACCACCAAATCAACAAAGTCGCCGCCGAGCTTACGGCTTATCTGCAACGCCTTAGTGAATTTGTTGCGGGTAAAACCGCGGCTTTACCGACGCTGCCCACCGCCCTAGAGCAAGAGTTGCAACACAGATTACAACTTAGCTTGGCCAGCTCGGCACCGAATTCGCCCCCTTTGGCGAATGAAGTCGCACAGGGATTTGCCCTCACGGGATACGGCTGGCTTATCTATCAACTCGCCATCGCCGTCGAAGCGCTCTACGCCGATATCGAGATTATCGAAGTCGCCTATCGCGGACAAACCGTGTTACATAAAACTACCAAGCGCGCATAGGCCGTCACCACGGGAATAGCAGCGAAAAATCACTCCCTCAGACCAAGATAAACCCTTGGCAGCCCTTGCACTTGTAGGGGCTTAATGAAAAGATACCGCCCTAATAAAAATTCGATGTGTGGACTGTTTTCATGCGCTTGTTTTCCCCTTCCGTTATCGCCATTGCCTGCTTATCGGCGGGCTCATTATTCACAGCCCAATTAGCCGTTGCCGCGAATACCGAAGTCGCACAACCCGAAGTGACTAATTCTGGAGCTGCCAACGCTGAAGTTGCCAGCACTGAGGCCGCTAAAACCGACGCGGTTGAAACAAATTCCAGCGGTAGCGCTTTGAGCGCGACAGAAACCGCTCCCGAAGTCGCAGCAACACCAACTCGTGCTAATACCTTTGTCAATGACGCCATTCTCCCGCCGAGTATTACTTGGCATGGTGGCAGCGAAGCCCTGTTACTCAGCGCCGATAACGAATGGGCGACGCCCTTCGAGCAAAGCAACGGCACCGAAAGCCCAAGCTATGACGACACCATCGCATGGCTCGACCGATTGGCGGCCGAAACCACTAAATTGCAAAAAGTCAGCCTAGGTCAGAGCCCTCAAGGCCGCGACATTTGGATGTATGTCGCCAGCAGTGAAGGCATTAACGAATCGGCACGGCTAAAGCAAAACACTAAGCCGACGATTCTGGTGCAAGCCGGTATCCATGCCGGTGAAATCGACGGTAAAGATGCAGGCATGATGCTACTGCGAGATATAGTCAAAGGCGACAAAAGCGAGCTACTCGAAAAAGCCAACCTGCTGTTTGTGCCTATGTTTAGCGTTGATGCCCATGAGCGCAGCGGCGAATTTAATCGCGTTAACCAACGTGGCCCGGTGAATATGGGCTGGCGCACCAATGCCAATAATCTCAACCTGAACCGTGACTATGCCAAGGCCGACACCTTAGAAATGCAGAATATGCTGCGGGCAATCAATGTGTGGCAACCGGATCTGTATATCGATGTGCATGTCACCGACGGCATCGATTACCAATACGACATCACCTTCGGCTACAACCTCGCCCAAGGCTTGAGTCCCGCCAGTTTCCGCTGGCTCGAAAATAGCTACCGCCCAGCGGTAGAAGCGGCCTTAACAGCCCAAGGCCATATCCCTGGTCCACTGATTTTTGCCATCGACAATACCGATATCACTAAAGGCATGTCACTGTGGAACCCAAGCCCACGCTTCTCTAATGGTTATGGTGATGCCCGCCATCTGCCGACTATTTTGATTGAGAACCACAGCTTAAAACCCTTTAAGCAGCGCGTACTTGGCACCTATGTGATGCTAGAGCAAACCCTTAAAACAGTGGGCGACCAAGCGACCAAGTTAAAGAGTGCGATTCAAGAGGATAAATACCGCGCCTCGCCACTGATCACGTTAACGTGGAAATCGGCGCCACTGGCTAAAGGCTGGGATTTTAAAGGCATCGACTACACTCTTGAGCAGAGTCCGATTAGCGGCACCGAGGTAGTGCGTTGGACAGGCGAGCCTAAGCTGTACCCGAATTTACCTGTGATGGCCGAAACCGTGCCCGATATTAAAGTCACTCGCCCGAGTGCTTACTATATTCCCGCCCAGTGGACACAAGTGATCGACCGCTTAACTCTACACGGCATCCGGATGACACGTTTAAGCAAACCGACTGAGCTTAAATTGCAACAATACAGCTTGAGCAATCCGGTGTTTAATACCAAAGCGTTCGAGGGGCGACTCACAGTGAAGGCCGACTCGACACTGGCGAAACTGACCACCACCTTGCCCGCAGGCACAGTGAAAATCAGTACAGATCAACCCTTAGGCGATCTGGCGATTTTACTGCTTGAGCCACAATCACCGGACTCGTTACTGCAATGGGGCTTCTTTAACCCTATCTTTACCCGTACCGAATACATTGAGGACTACGCAGTAGAGCCGCTGGCCGCCAAGATGCTTAAGGAAGACCCAAAGCTACAGGCGGAATTTAACAAAGCGCTAGAAAACCCAGCGTTTGCCGCCGATCCCGAGGCACGCCTACGCTGGTTCTATGAGCGCAGTCCTTACTACGATAATCAATATCTTAAGTATCCAGTCTACCGTAGCCGTTAATTCCCGCCGTTAAAAACGGCAAGGATTAAGCAGGCTTACGCGCGCTAATGCTATATACCAAGGGCACATGCTGCCCTTGGTGTTTTAGTACATAACGGCCATCGGCTTGCGCCTCTAGCCCTGCGAAACAGTTATAGGGGCTAAACGCAAATTCGTGGATGAACTCCAACACTAAGCCCGCCTGCAATAAGGCATTGATCACCTCAGACAAGCTATGGGACCAGCACATTAAGGTCTGCTGCTCATCACCGGCATTCTCGGTATAAGTCCCTTCCTGCTCAATATCTGGCTCACCGCGATTAAAATAACTATACCCATCGAATAGCTGCTGCGCCGGATGAAACTCGGCCATGTAAAACTGTCCGCCGGGCTTTAAACACGCCGCAATGGTCTGCGCCCAGAGTGCTAAATCCGGCAACCACACAATGGCACCATAGGAGGTAAAGACAATATCTTGCGGTTCAACCTTGCCCGCTACGCTGTAGACATCGCTACAGATAAACTCGGCGGACAACTGCGTCTGCAACGCCAGCTTGCGCGCCTCAGCAATCGCCACCTCGGATAAATCGACCCCAGTCACTTTTGCGCCCATTCGCGCCCACGACAGGGTATCTAAACCAAAATGACATTGCAGATGCAGTAGATTTTTGTCCGCCACCGCAAGCTCACTCAGCTCGATTTCCGTTAGAGATGTGTTGCCATTCAAAAAGCCTTCAACATCATAAAAATCCGAGGTTAAGTGCACCCGAGTGCGGGCATCCCAAGCGATTTTATTGGTCGTTAAGTAATCCATATGAGTCCTTTCTGGTTACGCTTTTTATCAAGCAGGGATGTTGGACACACGCTAACTGAATAAGTGAGTAATTTCACCACTCTTTGGGAAAAATCACTTATTCAGCGGACATGTCCGCCTACGGCCAAGCGGACACATTTAATTTATCTACATGATTATTAATACATTTTAAAATTGGCATAGGATGTGCAATCTCGACTGATATCAAGCTTATCGCTCATAGCTCAGCACTCAGTCGGTCGTCGAGTGTCGATAACAAGGAAGAAGAAAATGTCACTACGCCCTTTTATATTCACCCTCGGATTTATCGCCGTCTTTACGGTTGGCGTGTCACTCACTGGCTGCATTATCAATGTGAACGCCGCTGGCATGCCGGATTTAGACCACGAGCAACGTGAACTCAACCTCGATGCTCAAGACTTGCAAGAGCTCGTCGCCGAAACAGGTGCGGGCACTCTTGAAATTATCGGTGTCGAAGGCCTAACCCAAATTAAGTTAGTGGCTGATATCTATAGCAATGACGATAGCAAAGTGATTCTCACCCTAGAGAAAAAGGCTAACAAAGCCCAGCTTAAGGCCGACTTTGAATCCCATAGCAGCTTTAACAATTACTCACCCTATATCGACCTTAAGTTACAAGTCCCCGCCGGATTAGCGCTGGACATAGACGATGGTTCGGGTGCGATTTTGATCAACAAGATGACCGCGGATATCAAGGTCAAGGATGGCTCGGGCGAACTGGCAATCCATGGCGGCAATAATGTCAGCATCGACGATGGTTCTGGCGCGATTGAAGTCAGCCAAGTCAACGGTAATCTGGCGATTGTCGATGGTTCTGGCGGTATCCAAGTCAATGATATTAAAGGCAGCATCACCATTGATGATGGTTCAGGTGAAATCAACGTCGCCAATGTGCAAAACACAGTCACCATCAACGATGGCTCAGGCGATATCAATGTGGTGAACACTAAGGGCTTAACCATTCTCTCGGCAGGTTCAGGGGATGTGAGCTTCGATAAAATCGATGGCACAGTCAGTAAACACTAAACCCGTTAGATCAATAGCGTTCCACTCAACCAACTTCCCGGCGTAGAGACTGATGTTGCAGTACCCAACCAAATGTCAGTCTTCTACCCACCCCTTTTGCGTTACCGTTCCATGGACATTCTTATGCACTTTATGCCACTAACCCCTTGTAGTGGCATCTTTTTTTGTGTCTGAGACTTTCTCAGGCTCAATTCAGGTAAGCCTTTGGTAACGTTTTACCTATTTGTTTTTCGGAGCAAAATTTAGCAATGAGTATATAAATAAGGCTTTATTTTGTTTGTTGATATGTTTAAAAAAGTCAAAGTCGTGGGGCTTAACCCCACACCCGACCAAGAAGGACTGCTCGTCCTATCCTCCTTGCTAATGTTTTCACAAGCAGCCAAGACGCCCCTAGCGAAGTTACATGCATTAATTACTGGCTTCGTGCTTATTCGAAAATAGCTAACGCTTCCGATGGGGCATCCCTTCCCCCCGAAAGCTACGCAGACATCCTGTCTGCGTCACGCTATTTTCTTCAACGCCCTTCAGCAACTTCGCAGGGGAGATGAACTTCTGGACCATCTGGGCAAACTGTTAATTCTGAAAGAGTTTTTCCAGTCCTATCATTCCTGTAAGAAAATTTAACAGTGGGTGTCTCGATAAACTTTACTGCTTTGATAACATTACTTTTTATGATTTTTTGAGCAACTAACCTAACATTTCAACTAATTTTACTGTAAATTCTGTATGTCGATGACAGATAAACTTTTGATTTAGGTCTTATTATGAATCTTGTGCAAGAAATTCATCAAGCTCACTTCTTTACTGATAACCAAGATGTCACAGCAAGTCCACCAATTGTGACAGCATTAATGAATTCTATTGGTAAATTCAATTTGATTCCTAATATGGGGCAAGAAATAAACGCGATCACTGGAGAACGAAAACTAATCCCAATGATGGTAAGTCCTGACCAGTCTTTGCACGTTGAATTTCCTAGAAATGAAATTGTGATTATAGGAACAGTTGGATCTCAACATGAGTTTATGGGCAAATCTCTTGGAATTTTCGAAGCTCTCGCATCAGTATTCCCTGAGAAAAAAGGAAACCGACTGTCGATACTAAATAGCAGAATTTTCAAGGCTGAGGAGGATACTTATAGCTGCCTTTATAGACAACTTTTTACTCATCATAAAGCGCAACCCTTTGAGTGGGATAACCGTATAGTAGAAAGACGAACACTTCCTAAATGTGGTGAAACTATAAATAGTATAAGTTCAATTCGTAGATGCGAAATAATGGGACAAGCGCCTAGTCTAGCAGAGCCAATGGATTGTGTTATTTTTGACCTAGATAGCAACACTGTACAACACAACACAAAACTCCGCTTTAGCCTAGAGCAAGCTCATGTGGTTTTTAAAGAGTTACATGAGAATAACTTAGCATTATCTAAACAACTGAAAAGATATACAGAGTAAATTATGGCCATCAACGCAAATTTACGTTCTAGAAGCACCCAGATAATGAATCTAATGGAGCTACTATCAAGTAGTACCTCAAAACCAATAATTACGTCCTCAAGTTCAACATTAGGTATTAGCCAAGTTCGCGATGCAAAAGTTAACCAATGTGCTGAGCTTATTGTTGATTTTGTACTAGATGATGAATACATAGAAGGACAAACAAGTAAATCTCAGTTATATATTGAAAACTTATACTACCAAGATCCTCAAGTTCTCAAGGATAGCTTTCAGAAAGCTTGGTTAAATATTTACTCACATGGTGAACACGCAATGTTCACATTTATAAGTATTGCATCTTCAATTCGTTATGAGTGGTTAGAGGATCGTGCAGACACCTTGATTTTTGCTGGTTACTGTCATGCCAGTGGATTGGTCAATGAAGCAACTATTAGAGCAGTTGAATCTTGGGAGCAACCTGGGCACATAGCTTTATTAAAAGAAATGAAGCCCTTAAACATACTGTGGCTAGAAGAATATAAACAAAATGTAATCAGGTACTTAGAGACTTTGTGATGGCATATTTATTACGAAAATTCTCCCTTAGCAAATGGCAAAATAATCTCGAAAACAACCATGAAAATTATGAAGCAGACGCCATTACAGGCTGCACAAGAACAAAAGGAAATACACTTTCAGTTTGGCAATCTGCCACTACAAACTTTGATGATGATGAGGTAAAAGATCTCATCGTTGCTTTGGCTATTTCAATGGATGAGCCAGCGACTATAGATGTACTTTGGTTAGAAGAAAATTGGCTAGCTGAAAGTGGACTCGAAATTGAGTCCAAGCTTGCAAATACTAAATTTTCACGTATTAATGACAGACATAAAGATTTAGTTAATCTTGATCACAGCAAGCTAGGTATTATGGCTCATCATATTGTGAATCAGGCTAAAGATACTAATAAGCGTAAAAAATTTTTGAAATCAGAAGTTATAGAACTTGTTGCCACATGGTCAATGAAAGAAGATACCTTTCATTTAGAACAACTTAAACCTAAATGGCAAGAAGCAGTAACAGAAAAGATAAAAAGAATGAACGATAAAAAGTAGTATCATATTCTTCGCCCACTACCTTAAGTGATTAATATAAATTGGGTTCTGCTTTGCTCCAGTCAAAATTATATTTGACTACCGTATACTATATCTCATACCACATCATCTGGACGCATAGACAAATTTATCAAGAAACCCACGGTTAAATTCTGCGGTGAAACAACAGAATTGGGGCAGGTAGGGCAAAAAATACTCCGAGGTTAACGGGATTAAGCACTGACATGGAAGTGACCGTCCGTGACATGGATGTCACGGTCGAGCATACAAGGACGTACTTGCTGCGTGTCACTGAAATGATAGTGCTTAATCATTTTACAAGTACATCAAGGATGTGAGTACGGCTCTAGGGAGCTATGCTCGACAGATTCAATCAACGCCAACTTCTGAGCGCGGCTTAACTTTTTAACTGCGATTTCACGCCTTAGCGCATCCCCGTGACTGCCGACGACTTCTTGATACATCAAAGTTAATGGCCCTTTGCCGCGCAGGTACTTTGCCGCTTTGGGGCTGCTTGATTGATGTTCGTTAAAGCGGCGTGCGACATCTGTGGTGATGCCAGTGTATAGGTGGCCATTGGCGCAGCGGATAAGGTACAGATACCATGTCGAGACTTGTTCTATCTCTAACGTCGCACCTTGCTCCGAAGTCACAGCTTGCTCAGCTCCTAGCGCTTCTGACTTACTATAAAGCTGAGTTTGGTTAACAGCTGGCGCTTGGCTAGCCCCTTTTTGGGGGCTAGCCGAGGGAGTTGAATTAGCGGCTTCAATCACTAAATCGGTCACCCGTTGGCGCCTACTTAGTCATGCCTAGCAGACTTAAGAAGAAGGCATATTCCTGCGCTGTGTCTTGGTACTGGCGATAACGACCACTCTTGCCACCGTGTCCTGCATCCATATCGACGTGGAATAACAATACCTTATCGTCGAGTTTGTACCATTTATTTTGCACTTCGCGCAGTTTTGCTACCCATTTAGCAGGCTCGAAATACTGCACCTGTGAATCATGCAAACCCGTGGTGACCAACAGGTGTGGGTACTCATGGTCGGCAACATTGTCATAGGGCGAGTAGCTGAGCATATAGTCGAAATAGGTCTTGTCGTTTGGATTACCCCATTCATCGTACTCGTTGGTAGTGAGCGGAATCGACTCATCGAGCATGGTCGTGACCACATCCACAAAGGGCACGTGTGCTGCAATGGCAAAGTACTTTTCAGGCGCCATATTGGCAATCGCGCCCATTAGCAGCCCACCAGCACTGCCGCCCGAGGCCACCACTTTATTTTTATCACCATAACCTTGCTCGGTTAAGGCCGTAGTGACATCGATAAAGTCATTAAAGGTATTCTTTTTATTCAGTAATTTGCCCGCATCGTACCAAGGGCGGCCTAACATTTCGCTGCCGCGCACATGGGCGATGGCATATACAAAGCCACGGTCGAGCAGACTAATAACCGACGACGAAAAGTCAGGCTCAACAGTGTAACCATATGAACCATAACCATATTGGTACAGAGGGTTGGTGCCGTCTTTCTTGAACTTATCCTTACGATACACCAAGGACACCGGCACCTTAGCGCCATCGCGGGCGGTGACAAATAACCGTTCGGCGCGGTATTGGCTGGCATCGAAGCCGCCGAGCACTTGTTCCTGCTTAAGCAGATCGCGTCTATCAGGATTACTTAAGTGGTACTCATAAATCGTCTCGGGCGTAGTCAGGCTGGAGTAGAAAACCCGTAACTTATTGCTATCTTGCTGGGCATTAACATCTAAACCCAGCACATAGGCGGGCTCATCAAAACTCAGCTCAAAGGGCTTTTGACCATTGAATGGCATCACTTTAATCCGTGTCAGGCCATTTTCACGGGTTTGAATAATCAGGTAATCCTTTAGCACCAGCTCATCTTCAAGCCGCGCATTGGGATTGTGAGCAACTACTTCCTGCCATTTGGATTTATCGGCGGCATCCTTAATCGCCACTTTCATCAAACGGAAGTTAGTCGCCTGCCAGTTGGTGAGAATGTAATAACTATCACCCAGTTTAGAAACGCTATATTCATGGCCTTCTTCCCGCGCAAGCACAGGTTTGAACAGGCTTAAAGGATCGTTTGCATCCAGCACTGACACTTCGCTGGTTGTGGTGCTCTCGTGGAACAGCACAATTTGCGACTCATCTAAACTCTTGCCGAGAGAGATGTAATAAGCATCGTCTTGCTCCTCATACACCAACACATCTCTCGATTGTGGCGTGCCGAGTTCGTGGCGATACACGCGATAGCCCAGCAGGGTTTGCAGATCTTTGGCGATATAAAACACATGGCGATTATCATTGCCCCAAACGATACGACCCTCTGTGTTTTCAAGCACATCGGTGATCATGGCGCCGGATTCAATATCTTTAAAGTAGATGTTATACACGCGGCGGCTTAACACATCTTCACCGAAGGCCAACATGGTTTCATCTGGGCTGACGCTAACGCCACCTAAACCATAAAACTCATGGCCCTTGGCGCGTTCATTCACATCGAGCATCATTTGCTCAACCCCGTCACTGCCTTTGCGGGCGATCAGCGGATATTCGCTGCCCTCTTGGTAGCGGCGGTAATAGCTATGCTGGTGCCATTGGTACGGCACACTCGACTCATCGGCCACTAAACGCCCAGTCAGCTCGTTAAACAACCCGTCTTGCAATGACTTAAGCGGCTTAAAGTAAGCTTGGGTATAACGATTCTCAGCCTTAAGGTGCGCTAATACCTTAGGATCTTGGCGTTTATCGTCGCGCATCCAATAGTAGTCATCGGTGCGTGTGACGCCGTGCAAGGTCATCACATGGGGGATTTTTTCCGCAACGGGCGCAGAGACTTGCCCTTTTGGAGTGGAGCAACCGGGTAATAACATAGCAAGACCTAAAGTAAGCAGCAGAGTGCGCATGTATACGTCCTTGTGACGTTCAAACACCATCGTAAGATACGACGGCAAGCCAATAAGTTGATGTGCCGGATATGATATACCCAAGCTAGCTCAAGTTGCGAGTTTCCTAAAGATTGCGCTTGCTTAAGGATCACAAGGCATTGTGCGCTTGCGCAAACATTGCCCAATTTCCGGCGCGATGTTGTTGCCATCACCAATAATTAGGCGCAACATAACCGCGTTTTTAGGCTAAAGCCTATCAACAATTCTCAGGGCGGGGTGAAACTCCCCACCGGCGGTAAATAGTGAGGTGAATAAATTTCCCCACACTAAAGCCCGCGAGCGCCCGAACGCAATTCGGGGTCAGCAGATCTGGTTCCCTAGCTTGTCTCGTTATGGTTAAGCCTATCGAGCGCTACTATTCCAGAGCCGACGGTAATGGACTGTTTGCCGCAAGCAACAGTACTGAGTCCGGATGGAAGAGAATGTAAGACAACACTTGGATAATTGGCATTAACTTGAGCTAAGTATCCCTGCTGTTAGCCTCATATTTTGCAATCACGTTTTTAAGCCTGCGCTTAAAGCGGGTCGATTGCTACAGCACAATCCCCTTTAGGGTAATGGCTGTATTTCTGCACGCCCTGATTCTGGATATTCCCATGTCGTATTTTTGAAGGATATTAACCATGAATCAGTCTTTACTTGCTCCTTTTGGTACTGCTATCGAACGCGTTGAAGCGGGTCTTGCTGCCCTGCGCCAAGGCCAAGGTGTGTTGGTGGTCGATGACGAAGATCGGGAAAACGAAGGCGACTTAATTTTTGCCGCCGAGTCACTAACCAATGCGCAAATGGCCATGCTCATTCGCGAATGCAGCGGTATCGTGTGTTTGTGTTTACCGGACGAAAAGGTCAAAGCCCTTGAGCTACCACCTATGGTCGAAAACAACTCGAGCCAATATGGCACAGCGTTTACCGTGAGTATCGAGGCCAAAGTGGGCGTCACTACAGGGGTTTCGGCCGCTGACCGTGTCACCACCATTAAAACCGCCATCGCCGACAATGCTAAGCCAAGCGATTTAGCTCGCCCAGGCCATGTGTATCCGCTGCGCGCTCAACCCGGCGGCGTGTTAACTCGCCGTGGCCACACCGAAGGCACTATTGATTTAATGCAACTGGCCGGACTCAAGCCCGCAGGCGTGTTATGTGAAGTCACGAACCCCGACGGTACTATGGCGCGTCTGCCTGAGATTATCGCCTTTGGTGCAGCGCATAAAATGCCTGTACTGACGATTGAAGATATCGTGGTTTACCGTAAGTCGTTATTAGCCAATGTAGGCTAAATTTGACCCCATAAACGGGATGCAATTTAAAGGACGCGTGCGAAGGCCCGCGTCCTTTTTTATTTAACTTCGATAAAACACTTTGGTTAAGCATCAAATCACGCTAGATATCACAGACAGCAAAACAATTTATCTGCTAGGAGAAAATTTCATCAATAAAAATATAATCTTAAGTGTATATAATAAATAGCTGAATTTCGTGAGCTAGATTAGATATCCATAAACCAAGGGTCGCGAGCGACAGACTTGTATGTTAAATATTCGCACCCAGTGCCTGACCTTCCGCTTTCACCCCATCAAGGAAATTCCTTGATTTTTTATGTCTCAAATCAGGCCAATTGAGGAGTAAGTTTGTATGCCATCCACGCTACAGCATCTCAGCTTGAAACAGAAACTGATTCTGTTTTCGCTGCTACCTTTGCTGATGATGAGTATTTTTGTGCTGTCGCGAATGTATGTACTTGTGAAAGAGTATCGCTTTGCCACTCAAAACCATTTGGCAATACAAACTACTTCAAAAATCAATGAATTACTCTATCAACTTCATAACGAATATGGATTAAGTACCCAATTACTCCCAGCCACTACGCCTCAAGATGAAACTCGTCTATTGCAACAGCAACAACTGACCTCTGATGCACTAGAAGCACTGCTTAAAAGTCCGGCTTTGCTTGCGTTGAATACTGCGTTAAGTGGCCAACTAGCATCGACCCAGTTACAGGAAAAACTGACGAGTTTAACGCTGCTAAGTCATAAATTGGCATCGAGCCGCCAAGAAGCGCTCGATCAACACCCATCTGCATTTATCGATTTATATCAACAATTTAATTCTGAATTAATGCAGTTAATCCAACAACTGCAATTACTCACCAATGATATTAATCAATCAAGAGCCTACGCAGATTTACTGAATCTACTGATGGTGCAAGAGTTGGCAGTGAAAGAACGCAGCGCCATCAATCGTATGTTGTTGTCAGAAAGCCTCAGCATTAATGACTACAAAGCCATCAATACCATTATGTATGAATATGGCCAAGCCATCTCCCATGCCAGCAATGCCTCAATATCAGACAGACATTCCCTCATCCGCCAGATACAAGCCTCACCGGAAAGCTTGCGAATACTTAAAATCAGTCAACAAATAGAGCAACAGATCCATATCAGCACGTTAGTACAAAGCATCAACGCCCATCTGGGTTACGATGGGTTAATCGATAGTTTTCAAGATTACTTATTAACGGGTAGCCTGATATCGCTTGAGAAGTTCAATCAATCCTTAGCCACGATTCAGCAAAAACTCGCAGAACTTAACCGCGAAACAATCAACCTGCCTTCACTTGCGCCTGCAGTACAGATTATCGAAGAGAGTATCAACCAGTATCAATTCTGCATGTCCAAGATCTTACAATTAAAAGATCAAAAACTATCGCTCGCTGAAATCACCGCCCTTGCCCATATCAACGATACCAACCTTGCTGGTGCCATCAATAAATTATTAATGCCTCCCCACCCAGTGAGCAGCAAACACTGGTGGACATTAACCACAGATAGAATCAATAAGCTGAACGCGCTCAGTAATGAAATCACGCGTACCATGGCTCGCCAGAGTAATGAACAACAACAGCATGCGCTAACCTTATTAGGTATTTATCTGCTCTCCGCCTTATTTACCGCCACCATCACCCTGTGGCTAGGGCGGAAAATCATTCGTAGCTTTATGGATAAAATCACCCAAATTGCTAATGATATGCAGCGAATGGCCGCCGACCCGGAGTTGAATATTCATATTGATGTGTCAGGCTCAGATGAACTTGCGCGGATGTCTCGGGCGATGAACCGTATGCTGAGCGAGCGCCAGAAAGCGAATCAAGCGCTTAATCGGGCCGCGGCGGTCTTTAACTATTCGGCCGAAGGCATTATGGTGACGGATGCCGATAACCATATCGAATTAGTTAACCCCGCCTTTAGCCAGATCACAGGCTATAGCTTAGAAGAGGTGAAAGGCCGAAGCCCTTCAATTTTAAGCTCAAAACGCCATCCAAGCCATTTCTATACCGCGATGTGGGAAGCATTAGAAAAAAACGGCAAATGGGAAGGCGAAATCTGGAATAAGCGCAAAGATGGCCAAGTGTATCCCGAGTATTTAGCCATTACTGTAGTGCGTAATGAACGGGGTGAAATAATCCAACATATTGGTTTATTTATGGATATCAGTAAACGTAAGCAATATGAACAGGATCTGTGGTACCAGGCACATTTCGATACGCTCACCGGATTACCGAATCGCAAACTCTTTAATGAGCGGCTGCAGCATGAAATCCAGCTCGCCCAACATGACTCCCGTAAACTGGCGATTCTGCTGATTGATTTAGACCAATTTAAATATATTAATGACGTACAAGGCCACGCCACAGGCGACTTATTATTACAAGATGTGGCCAAGCGACTGGAAAATATTGCTGGTAAAACCGACTTTGTCGCCCGCATCGGCGGGGACGAATTTGTGCTTATCCTTCCGCGTGTCACCAATGAATTTGCGATCGAGCATATGGCAAGCCATATCATCGAAACCCTGTCGACGCCTTTTAGCTTGAATGAACGGGAAATTCAAATTTCCGCCAGCTTTGGGATTGGAGTTTACCCAGAAGATGGGCTAGATGTCAGCTCGCTGACCCGCAACACCGAAATGGCCATGTATCAGGCAAAAGACGCCGGCCGCAATAACTTCAAATACTTCACCTCGGGAATGAACCAAGCCATGTTTGCCCGTATGGAGCTTGAACAGCGGCTACGCCGTGCCGTGGCACAGAATGAGTTTACGCTGCACTATCAACCGATTGTGGAGATGAAAACAGGTAAAGTCTGCAGTGTTGAAGCGCTGATCCGCTGGCAAGATCCGGATTTAGGCTTAATCCCTCCTGACCAGTTTATTGGCATCGCTGAAGAAACAGGACTTATCGAACCTATGGGGGAATGGGTGCTCAACCAAGCGATGCACGACCTCAGACAATGGCAACAACTTGGCTTACACCTTAACGTGGCTATCAATGTTTCAAGCCGCCAATGTGTAAATGCTCGAGGTTTAGGATTTGATCAAGTGCTGCAAGAATGCTTTAACCGCCACCATATCAACCCAAGAAACGTGCATATTGAGATCACTGAAAGCATGCTGATGGGCGATGCTAGCCACTGCTTAACCACCCTAGAATCCATCCGTCATTTAGGCTCGCAGATTTATATCGACGATTTTGGTACTGGCTATTCATCCTTGAGTTATTTGAAGAAATTCCCTATCTCTGTGATAAAAATCGATCGCAGCTTTGTGGAAAATGCCCTGAGCAATAGCTCAAATACCAATTTAGTGAAAGCCATCGTGATGATGGGGCAAAGCCTTGAAATGGAACTCGTGGCCGAAGGGATTGAAACCGAAGCCCAATGGAATCTACTGCGTGATTTAGGTTGCCACTACGCCCAAGGCTATTTGATCTCTAAGCCCCTGCCATTTGCAGCCATTACGCCGCTGCTAAGCCAAACACTACCGGCATTATTACAGCAGCAAGAACCGCGCGAAAAGTGCGTAAATGCTTGATAGATTGACGAAAATCCTGATTTTTGCCCATAAAAAAACAGCCTAGGCTGCTTTTTATGGGCAAAGGTGTTGCGCTTAAGCCTGCGGTTGGCTTTGGGCATTCATAATACTTTCGCCGCCCTTTGAGGCTAATTTGGCAAGATCTTTATCAATAAAGAACAACGCTTTGCCATCTTCACCCACTAAACGGATCTTATCGACAATCGACTTAAACAGCTTTTCTTCTTCATGCTGTTCAGCCACATACCATTGCAGAAAATTGAAGGTTGAATAATCTTGATTCGAAAATGCGGTGTGGGCTAACGCGTTAATCTGACGAGTAATTAACTGTTCATGCTCATAGGTCAGCTCGAATAACGCTAGCAGAGAATCGAACTGTGACTGAGGTGCTGCAATGGCGCCTAATAGAGGTAAACCACCGGTTTCACTCACATAGGTGAACAAACGGCGCATATGGCCCATTTCTTCATCTGCATGTTCGCGCATAAATTTTGCTGCGCCTTCAAAGCCTTGATCTTCACACCATGCACTCATTTGCAGGTATAAATTAGAGGAGAAAAACTCCATATTAATTTGTTCATTCAACTTTTCGATCATGGTTGCAGACAGCATAGTTAATCCTCTTGGGCATTCGCACTTAAATCATCGGCTCACATTGTCATGAAGGGCGGCAGCAAAAGCAACAAAATTTACCTTTGTTGACTTAGCTAAGTTAATGATTCATTGATAAAAATGATTTTCATTTGTTCATAGAATCGCGTTTAGTACCGCACGAACGGTACTGCAAACTCAAGTATAAAAAGAGTAAACCTTAGGCAACACTTAAGGAAAACTACCTAACAAATCACATAAACTCCTATGCAGATCATAGCCAAGCAAGCGCAGCGTGGCATAATAGCTCCCATATTTGCTCCAACCCTTTGCCCATAAGGAAGACCCGATGTCCGTGAAAGCCGATCCTTGTTCGCAACCTAGCTTAATGCATCCAGATCAAGCCATTCCCCTTCTGCTTGAGCAGGTTAGCCCAGTGTCAGACACCGAAGTCGTTACACTTCCCCACGCGCTTGGCCGCGTGTTAGCAGAGGACTTGGCCTCGTGTATCGATTTACCCCCCTTCGATAACTCATCAATGGATGGCTACGCTTTTCGCTTTGCCGATTTAAACAGTCAAACCGAGCACACCACATTAACACTGATTGGTAGCTCCTTCGCAGGCCATGGCTTTGAGGGTGAAATTACCCCCAACTCCTGCGTGCGCATTATGACGGGCGCGCCAGTGCCTGCGGGTTATGACACAGTGCAAATGCAGGAAGAGACCCAAGCACAGGGCAATCAAATCCAAATCAATCACCCTAAGGCTAAGGGCGCCAATGTGCGTTGCCGCGGTGAAGAGCTGTTGCAAGGCACCAAAGTGCTGAAAGCGGGCATCGAAATTAAAGCCGCCGAGCTCGGTGTATTAGCCACCATTGGCGTGAGTCAGGTGCGGGTTTACCGCCAACTCAAGGTCGCATTTTTCTCCACCGGAGATGAGCTGCGCCCCGTGGGCAGCGACTTAGCGCCAGGGCAAATTTACGACTCCAACCGCTATTCAATCCAAGGGTTACTCAGCCGTGCCAATGTGGAATGGTTGGATTTAGGGGTTGTCGCTGACGATCCAGAGGCGATTCGCCATGCATTTCGCCATGCCGCGAGCCAAGCGGATATGGTATTAACCTCGGGCGGCGTATCCGTCGGTGAGGCAGATTTTACTAAGCAGATCCTTGATGAAGAAGGCAAAATCACCTTCTGGAAACTCGCCATCAAACCAGGTAAACCCTTCGCCATGGGACGCATAGGCAAAGCAGTATTCTGTGGTTTACCGGGTAATCCTGTGTCCTCTATGGTGACCTTCTACAAGCTGGTGTGGCCAATTCTAAACAAGATGCAGGGCTTAACCCCAAAAGCGCCACTGATGTTATCGGCTACCCTGACGACACCAGTGCGTAAACAGCCCGGCCGCGTTGAGTATCAGCGCGGTATTTTATCCCGCAATGCACAGGGCGAGCTGGAAGTCGCCATTACAGGCAGTCAAGGGTCGGGTATGTTGACCTCTATGAGTTTGGCTAACTGCTTTGTGTTGTTAGAACAGTTCCAAGGTGACTCGCCAGCGGGCACAAAAGTCATGGTTGAACCCTTTAACAGCGTGCTTTGCTAAGGTCTTTTTATGAATCAACAAGTAGACATCCTTAGCGATAGCGAACTCACCCGCTACAGCCGCCAAATCTCGATCAAGGCGATGGATATCGATGGCCAAGAACGCTTAAAACTCGCCAAAGTGTTGATGATTGGCGCCGGCGGTTTAGGCTGCGCGGCGGGGCAATATTTGACCGTTGCGGGTATTGGCGAGATGACCTTAGTCGATTTCGATACGGTTGAGCTCTCTAACCTACAGCGCCAAGTGCTGCATCAGGATGCCACTATTGGCCAACCTAAAGTCGAGTCGGCCAAGCAGCGCCTTAATCAGCTCAATCCTCACGTTAAAATCAATACCATCAATGCGGTATTGGATGACCATGAGATCGATGCCTTAGTCGCCAACCACAGTATCGTGGTCGATTGCACCGATAATGTCAGCGTGCGTGAGCAGTTAAACCAAAGCTGTTTTAAGCACAAGATCCCACTGATTTCTGCCGCCGCCATCCGCATGGAAGGCATGGTCACCGTATTTGACTATCAAGCGCAAACGCCTTGTTATCATTGCTTTAGTTCACTTTTTGGCGAGCAGCAACTCAGCTGTGTCGAATCCGGTATTCTTGCGCCTGTCGTCGGTATGGTCGGCTGCTTGCAGGCGGTTGAAGCAATCAAAATCATCACGGGTATGGGCAAAACACTGGCAGGACGAATGCTGATGATCGATGCTATGACCATGGAATTTCGCGAGATGAAATTACCCAAGCACCCTCACTGCAAGATATGTGGTGAGTAGCACATTAACCTTTAATATTCAGCACGCTTTTTACAATTAAGGAATGACAAATCAAATGGATACTGAAAATAGCGTATTTGACCGCCGCACAACCGATGACCCCATTATAGGCGCGGGTGTCTATAACTTAGTGATTGGCTTAACCCTCGTCTGGGGTTTTGCCGTGAACTATATGATGGTCAGCTATATCGACCCCGAGGCGATTGCCAGCGTGAATCCGTGGGTGTTCTTTATCGGTTACTTTGCCTCCTGCTTCTTGGGGATTTATCTGTTCCAATCTTCAACTAATCCCCTCGTCAGCTTTATTGGCTATAACTTTGTAGTCGTGCCCTTTGGCCTGATTATTAATATGGTTGTCAGTCAGTACGATCCCGCATTAGTTACCGAAGCGATTAGAATAACTGGCCTAGTCACGATTGCCATGATGTGTTTGGGCACCCTGTTTCCAGCGTTTTTCCAAAAAATATCTGGGGTACTCACCATCGCATTACTATTGGTGATAGTGGTCGAACTAATTGAAATATTTATCTTTAATACCCATCACGGCATTTTAGATTGGATAGTTGTGCTGATCTTTTGTGGCTATATTGGCTACGATTGGGGCCGCGCGAACCAAATCCCGAAAACCGTCGATAACGCCGTCGATAGCGCCGCCGCTTTGTATATGGATATCATCAATCTATTTCTGCGTATTTTGCGGATTTTAGGACGAAAATAAGTCACTCAATGACAAGGAAAACAGCATGAAACTAACCTCACCACTGTTAATCGGCATCATCATCGGCACCAGCTTAATCGGCTGCGGCGAGAAAACCGAGCCAGCAACAAACGCTCAGGCTGAAACAAAAACGGAAGCGAAAGCACAAATCGCCAACCCGGCATCAGAGTATTGCGCCTCCCTCGGTGGCATATCGGAAATCCAAAGAACCGCAGAGGGGGAACACGGTATGTGTACCTTGCCAAACGGTGAACAGATTGAAGAGTGGGCGCTATTTCGCCGCGACCATCCACAGGAAAAGCCCAGTAATTGAGGCTGAGTAAAAAAGCAGGCGCACTCGGCGCCTGTTGTTTTATGTCCCGCTGACGATCTGATTTCGCCACTGCAAACGTTTAGCCTGCGAATGGAAACTCCAGGCTAACACTCGGGTGATCTTATTACCCTGCTGCATCTCAATGGTTTTAACGGTATCCACACCCAACTTTGCCAATGCTTGATAGCAAGGTTTAAGATTTTCCTGCTTTGACACTAAACTGGTAAACCACAGACACTGCTCGGCAAACGCTTGGCTCTCGCGGATCATTGTGGCTAAAAATTGCCTCTCTCCACCTTGGCACCATAACTCCGCCGCTTGACCACCAAAGTTTAAGGTTGCGCTGGCCGCTTTAGGCTGTTCACCGCGATTAAGTTGCAGATTACGCACCTTGCGCAGCGAGCCTTCGCTAGCTTCTTTTAACGAGCCATGAAAGGGAGGATTGCACAGAGTTAACTCGAAGCGGTCAGATGCCTGAATGATCCCCTTAAAGACCGACTTTTCATCCTGCTGCTGCCTTAAGGATAAGTGCCCCTGCAAACTCGGGTTATTGTCGATAATCCGCTGCACATTGGCTAGCGACTCGGCATTGATATCCGAGGCGACAAACTGCCAGCCATACACTTGATGCCCTAGGATGGCATAAACGCCATTCGCCCCAGTGCCGATATCTAAAACGCTAACTTGTCCAGCACGCTGGACGGGGGCGCCTTCGAACAACAGATCAGCCAAGTAGTGCAGATAATCAACTCGTCCGGGGATTGGTGGGCACAGCGCGCCCTTAGGAATATCCCAAAACGCCAGCCCATAATGATGTTTCAAAAGGGCCGCATTGAGGGTTTTCACCGCCAAGGGATCGGCAAAATCTATCGATAAGGCGCCGTATGGCGTTGGCCGAACAAAGGTTTTTAGCTTAGGGTAACTCGTCATCAACGCCGAAAAGTCATAGCCGTGAGCATGCAAATTACGCGGGTGTAAGGTCTTTCTCTCAACGCCCTGTTTTGGCTTGCTCATCGCTTTAGCGGGGGCAATATTTGGTTTTGCTGATTTTGCTGATTTTGCCACAGGTGGCTTAGGCGTGCTTGGTTTGCTGCGTTTTCCTGTAGGTGACATCGCAGGCTTAGCGGCAATTTTAACGATGGGCTTTGACATAATGATGGTTCAACAAGAGCGGGCCAATCCAAAGATCGGCCCTTAGCCTATTGGCTGGATTAATCGTAAAGATAAGAGGTAAACAGTAGATTGACTACTATTGGTTTACCCGCTTCCGTGGTCAGCAGATTATTGACCATATCAAAGCATTCGCGGCGGATTTCTTCACGGCCAGTAAGAGACTTAATTTTTTCTTCGGCTTGGTTACCCAGCACCTCAATAATGGCGGCACGCAACAGTGGATCATGGCGCTCAACGATCACTAAATCATCGGGACTCTTTACCATCAGTTCAACACTGATCTTTACAAACCCGAGCTTTTTGCGGTTTGAAATATAGTTAGTCACAATTTCGGGCTCAAACCCGTAATAGGCGAAATCCCCAGTAGGGGGTGGAGCTTTCTCGTCGGCTGCATATGCGCTAAACACAGCACTGAGCAAGATCAGGCAGGCTGATAATAATTTTTTCATCGCGGTTTACAGCTCCCTAAAAACAATAATGGTCAATGGAAGAAACTTCCCAATCTATCTGGTAGACTGCCGACGTTTGCTTATATTGTAACGAGTATTTAATGAATGTGACCAGCTTAAGCTTTCCCTATGGCGAATCTATTCAATGGTTTTGTGCCGATAATGCCAAAAATCTTCCCGCTTCTCCCCTTAAGGAATGGTTACTGGCGCCAGGAAGCCTGACGCAAAAACTCAAAACCTGCTGCGATAAGTTTGAAGTAAAAATCCTTGGTGAAGGCCAATGTGCCCCGCTCGAAGGGGAATATCCTAAGCAAAACACCGTTTGGGTGCGCGAAGTGTTACTCTGCCTCGATTCTGTACCTTGGGTATTTGCCAGAACCTTGATCCCTCAGTCTTTGTTATCGACCCGCCAAGCCGATTTTTTAGGCTTAGGTACACGTCCGCTCGGCGAATTATTATTTAGCCAAGATAGCTTCATTCCTGGTCGCATTGAAATCGCCCAATTTGACACCGATAGCCGCCTTGCCCAACTGGCACAGAGTTTAGCGCAAAACGTCGAGCATGAACTTTGGGGCCGACGCCGATATTTTCACCATGACGAAGAGGAAATGTTTGTCAGTGAAATGTTCCTTCCGGCCGCTGTACAAGCGATGGCGAGGCTACAACCCTAGCACTCTTAAGCTAAAACAAAAATGCCTCTATATCAGAGGCATTTTTCGTTAGAACAATCCCTTCTTATTGGCGCTGACGGCGCCACGCAAAACCACCGAGCAACATCAGGCTTAGCCAACCTAGACTGCCACCACCAGAGCTTTCTTTATCACTTGCTGTAATGGGAACTGGTTCGGCATTCGCATTGGCTAAACGAATTACCGCGGTGCGGTTATCGCTGGCCTGAGAGACCACTTGCATCGTCAACCCAAGTTGTTGCAGTTGCATGCCAGACTGAGGTTGTAGTGGTGCGCTGTAATCCAAACTATCATCAAAAAGACTGACCGCATCGAGGTTATTGTCCCCAGAGTAAGCTGTTTGTTTTACCATGCTAAAAGCCGCATCACGGATTTGTTCATCGGTAGAAAGAGTGCCAATCATATTCTGGTCAGCATCAATCACACCTATCAAGCTACGGCCGGGATGATCCGATACATTGTTATCGCTGTAACTGGCATTCTCTAGCCATAGCAGTACACCAGGATCAAACCCTTTACTCTTTAAGCCCGCATCGACACCATTATGGCTACGTAATTGAATAAGGTAACGGGATGCGGCGCCAGGGCGAGTACTGGTAATGCGGCTGTAACCCACAAGAGCCGCTTTACCAGCCACCTCAGCATTATCGGCATACCGCTCAGTTACGCCCTGTTTAATGCTGATATTGTCGATAGTAATCCCCGACTCAATTGCCGCCTCATCGGTCACATAGGTAAATTCAATGGTGACACTCTTACCTGCATAGGCTGACAAATCATATTCCAAGGCAACCCAAGCATCGCTGCCCACTGCGGTAGAGATGTCTGATGACTTACCAGTGATAATATGTCGGGCATTGTTAATTGCGTTGATCGACTTAGTGTAATTACCCGCAATCGCCGTACCATTAACCTTAACTTGCATATAGTCATAGTCAGTCTCAATTGCCCAACTCGCCTGCAAAGAGAGTGTGAGTTTTTCGCTGGTGCTAGGCAAGGTTGCGGTAAAACTCATACTGTTTGTCAGCATGTTACCTTGACCAGAGTAGTACTGGTAACTCCCTTGATAAGGTGCTTTAAAGGCAATTTGTGCCGCTGGAAGCGGTATCGATATTTGATTCACGGCATCTTGGTTTATCGCCTGATTAAGCGTGATTTCCATACCCGATTTAGGAATACTGTCTAAACTAATCTCGCGCTCGTTAAGCCACTTTCCTTTATATTTTGTCTGTAAATACGAACGTGCGTAGGGGCTAAAACCACTCGGCTGCGCACCAGGAATAGCCCCTGTCCAACTGCCTCCCGACATTAAAGACCAATAACCGACAGGCGAACCATCTTTGTTAGCGTTGTCTGTAGTGTCGTACTCATCGGGCAGCCCAAGATCATGACCAAATTCATGGGTACAGACCCCAGTCGCTGCATCAATCGGTTGGATAGTGTAACCAAAGAGTTTTTTGCTCGAGCCCGGTAAAGTGTAACCCTGAGTACCTTGATCCACGTAATAACGGTGCGACCAAATAGCGTTGTCCCCTAATTTACCGCCCCCTGTTTCTTCCCCAATACTCGAGTGGAAAATCATCACATGGTCAATAATACCATCGGGCTCGTTTAGATTGCCGTTATCATTTAAATCATATGGATCTTCAATATCATAGGTTGCAAGCTCTGCAGCTGACATATTCGCTACTGCTAGCGATACTGCTTCTTTAACCAGTTCAGTCACGTTAACATCGTTGCCAGTGTCGGCATCATTAGCGCCATAATAATCAGCATTTTGGCTAGCGGTATACCAACCTTTAACGTCACCACTAAAGAAGAAGGTTTTGCCCGAAACGGCTTGGTAATACTGATAGGCCGAATCTAAAGTTTGCCCCTGCGGGCCACTAAAACCAGCCGTAGAGAAGAGTAAATTCTTGTAGTGAGAAGCAGGATAACTCGAGTAATACATGTCGGTATCACTCGCTGTTAAGCCGTTGTTATTATATTTTAAATCTGGAAAATCAATCAGTACGGTTAACACCTTAACCGTTTTAGTCACATCTGCATCCGCTAAAACACGCTGTGCGGGTGCACGCATCACCGCTGATGTTTTGGCTTTTTGCAGGCGTTCATGCTCAGCCTCAATCACCATTCTAGGCTCTTTAGGCTGTGCGAAACTTGCGCGGGCAATAAAGGCTTCAACGGCCGCTTGCTTAACGCTATCGCTGGCATCCTCTGAAACTTCACCCCGCTTAATCAACCAATAGAGGATCCGCTCTTTATTAATGACTCCTGCATCCGCTGGCGTGTGATTGGGCGCAGCAATACTCGCGCCACTCAGCAAGGCCAACATCAATCCAAACGCTGTGATACTCTTTGTACTTCGCATTACCGTCTTCCTTCCGTCACAATCTGCGCTGTTATAGCCAAGCTATTTTTTAAGGCTAGTGCCTATTTGCTCTATGGCAAGTTTGTTTATTGGTTGTCTTCCCTCATCGGAAAGCCAACTTCAATGGGATGTGAAAACATATCAGGACACCAAGAGTGTAACAACTTGATACAGATTGGAAGGTGATGGTTTTTATACTTTTGTCAGCGTTGGTTCAGCAAGCATCCTCAACAGCGATTTTTTGCCATAAAAAAACCGCATTAACGATGTAATGCGGTTTTTGATAACTTGGTGCAATACGCTTACCCAGCAGTTTTCATATAGTTTGATACTCCATCGAGGAACATTTGTACCGATATCATTACCAGCACCATCCCCATCAAACGTTCAACAGCCGTTAACCCTTTTTCACCCAACATACGGGTAAAGAGCTTATAAAACATTAAGATAACCGCACTCGCGCCCCAAGCTGATACGAGAGCAATAGTCCAATCCCCCATACGTGAGCTATCGGTATGCGCTAGCAAAATGAGCGCGGCAAGAATAGATGGCCCCGCCATTAATGGTATCGCCATCGGCACGATAAATGGCTCCTCCCCTGCTGCAAGGCCAACCACACCACCCGGCTGGGGGAAAATCATCCGAATCGCGATCAGAAACAAAATAATCCCACCGGCAATACTGACCGATTCAGATCGCAGATTTAAGAAACTTAAGATGGCTTCGCCGGCATACAAGAAGGCCAACATGATCACTAATGCAAAAATGAGTTCACGAATCAAAACCCTACGACGTTTTTTAGGATCAATATGCCGTAAAATCGACGCGAATATCGGTAAATTACCGAGGGGGTCCATGATAAGAAACAACATTACCGCAGCAGAAAATATATCCATTTAACTTTATCAACGTCTAAGCCAACATGAGCACATATTGTATAACCTTTTCGCGTTACAGATGTGAAAAATTATCTAGAAAATTCCTTAAGATGGATTATGAGTGCCGTTTCATGATCCTCTAGCGGTTTTTTACCTATCATCCATAAGCCATTGAGTCGTTGATTCATTTTTACTACAAGCCGCAGCACAACATCTCGCTTGAGTAAATTGCCTGTAAGTCGCTGCTCATTTAAATTACAACTGGTATACTACAGCGTTTTTTCAGCCAATTTTCGTGGAATCCATGCTCTATCTTCTTGCTAGTTGTCTCGCACTCTTAATCGGGCCACTGTTTTACCGCTACTTTGCATCAGGCAGCGGATTGCAGAAGGGACTTGATGGCTTTATTTTCGTCTCCTTAGGCGGATTAGTGCTGATCCATATTCTACCTGAACTTCTCGAGCATGGCGGCCTGCTGGCCATCGTCTTTGTAGTACTCGGCCTGTGGGGACCCACTGCCAGTGAACGCTTATTCCACCGCTACTCAGAAATTACGCATAATTTTGCCCTTTTTCTTGGCATTAGTGGCTTATTGCTGCACACCATCACAGATGGGAGCGCTATGGTATTAGCCCAAAATGAGGGCAACTCCATTTTGTTAGCCTTGGGCGTTATACTCCATCGTCTCCCTGTTGGTTTTGCTATTTGGTGGATACTAAAACCTCATCTTGGAGCTCGTTGGACGCTGGTTATTTTTGGCGCCATTATGCTATTCACGAGTATTGGCTATTTTGCTAGCGAACAGCTTTTATCGCACATGAGCATAGATAAAACCGTTTATTTACAAGCTTTTGTGACAGGCTCGATTCTGCATGTTGTGTTACATCAGCCACATGGTCAACAGGAAACAGATAAACAAGGCCAGTATGAATATCAGGCGGGTATCGGCAGTTTGCTCGGTATTGGTTTATTAATGATGCTGTTATTGATGGATTCTGGCGGCCACGAACATGCCCATCACGACCACAGTACAGAGCAGCTAACAACATGGCTAATAACCATAGCGCCAGTGCTATTACTCAGTTACGCCGTAGCGGCACTAAGGTTCCAGCTTGGTTTAACACCACAGGACAATAGCCTCGCCCGTCGTTGGTTCCAACGTTTAGCAGGCCCAGAAGCCCTCGTACTGACGGCGCTATTGCTTGGCCCTTGGTTAGCGCTGTTTCAACTCGTAGTCGTCTTGATCATGAGTGCCTATTTAGCCTATGCGCGGGTCGACATTACCGATCCCCATACTAAATTACCAAGCCAAGCCCTGCGTTTTGGTTTCGCCCATTTGGTTGATCGCAGCGCACCTTGGGTGCTCCTCAGCTTAGTATTAGTTAACTTGATTGGTCACCCTTCGGTACCGTTAAGTAACCCTATATTACAGATTACCGTGCTATTGCTGGTATTTTTACCGATGCGCTTCTGCAATTTAGGCGCGGCCGTATTGTCAATCGCCTTAGCCTATAGCGGCTGGAGTCCGCTGGCCATCGTATTGCCTTTGATTGCCGCTCCGGTGTTGAATATCGCTCAGCTAAAACTTATGGGTTGGTCACAACGTGGGATTTTGCTGGCAATTATTGCCATAGCCCTCGTTGCTGCCCTTAAGTTGCCCATGTGGTTCTCGTTGTTCACTCTACCAGAAGCCATTAACCTCACGGCACTGCTGATCTTATCAGCCTTATTTGCAGCCAGCTTACTGCGCCTCGGGCCTCGTAAATTCTTGCGCCGCTTAATGATGTTAAAACCTGTGGCCCACGGCCATAAACACCGCCATGATCATGCGCACGCGCATGCTAAAACAGCCGAAACATCACATGTGCACGGGCATGGCAACTCTCATTCACACGGTCAGACTAGCGGCCACAGTCATCCCCATAGCGATAAGCACCAGCACTAACACTGTTCATTTGCCGACAGACAGGCTAAGTTAACCCCATCTTTGGATAAACTTAGCCTGTTATGTGCATACTTTTCGTCGCCCTTAATACTCACCCCCAGTATCCGCTGATTATTTGTGCGAATCGGGATGAGTTTCACCACAGGCCCACTGCACCTGCACAGTTTTGGCCGCCTGAGCAGAATATGCTCGCGGGCAAAGATTTACAGGCGGGCGGCACTTGGTTTGGGGTGAATAAGCAGGGACAAATTGCCGGAGTCACTAACCTCAGGGTGGCTCAAAAATCCCAAGAGCCGATGCGTAGCCGTGGCGAACTTGTCATTCAGGCATTAAGTTCGGGCTCGCTGATCTGCCCTAACTGGCTTGTGGAACACGCTGAAAATTATCAACCCTTCAATCTCGTGTTTGGCCAAGGGACTCATCTCTACTGTTTTAATAGTCTTAAGCAAGAAACGGTAAAACTCACGGCAGGATTCCATGCAATAAGCAACGGCGCGCTCGATGATATTTGGCCGAAAATGGCTAAAGGTCAGCGCTCGCTCGAGGCCCTTATTCAACAATCGGGACCGCTTGAGCTAGAGTCACTTATACGGTTGATGCAGGATGATTCTCGGCCACAGGATAACGAGCTACCCGACACTGGCGTCGGGCTAGAGTGGGAACGCCGACTCGCGGCGATTTATATTTGCCACCCCGACTATGGCACTCGTTCCACCAGCATTTTGCTACAAAATGCCCAAGGGGAAGTTCAGTTCACTGAGGTGAGATACGATGGCAAGGGACGACGTTTGGGACAACAGGATTTTCACTTCACCCTACCATCCCAATTACCGCAACAGCCCGACTGCTTAGCCGATTTTTAGTATATCAGTCAGAGCTGTGATCCATAGTGATCACCCAACGGTCATCAATTTTTTCCACCAGCAAGGTAAATACGCCTGTCGGGCTATCCTTTTGCCGCTTTAAATCCCAACGACCCACCACCATTGCGGCGTAGTTACTGAGCATTTTGATTTCTTTGATGGTGAACTTCAGCTCGCCTAGTGCCTCTTTATCGGGATAATTTTTCTTATAGGCTGCAAGCGTTTCTTCCCAGCCATAACGAAACTTACCGTTTGAGACGAATCTAAGCTGCTCACTCTGCCAATAACCCTGCATGTAAGCATCAAGGTCACCGCGATTCCACGCATCTTCCTGACCTTTTAACATTTGGGTAATCTCATCAGTTGGCACCGCACTTACCTGCCCAACAAATAGCAGCAAAAGCGCCGCGAGAGACTGCAAAATGGGTTTTCTTATCAATCCTTGTCGCAACATAGTACCGCTCCCTCACAATCAGGTTAGACTGTATTATCAGTATTTCGGCCCAGACTATCTTGTCTAAGTCGATTTATAATTAAAAAAAGCTAATGATATTATTCATTTTTCGACTCTGGGCACCACACTATGTTTACACATTTATGCCGCTGGCTACTCAAGATTTCAGGCTGGCAAATCCAAGGGGAACTCCCCAATCAAGCCAAATACATTGTCATTGTCGCACCACACACCAGTAACTGGGACTTTATTATTGGGGTACTCGCCCGCGGTGCATTGGCTACGCGCATCCACTTCCTTGGTAAGCATCAATTATTTATTCCACCTTGGGGTTGGTTCTTCCGAGCGATTGGTGGTAGCCCAGTTGATAGGCGTAAAAACAATAACTTAGTCGATTCTGCGGTGCAACTGTTTGCCACTCAGTCCGAATACAAACTGGCACTCGCCCCCGAAGGAACGCGTAGCCCTGTTACTCGTTGGAAATGCGGCTTCTACCATATCGCGACCAAAGCGCAGGTCGCTATTGTCCCTGTAGGCTTAGATTTTGCGCGTAAAGCCGTGGTGATCCGTGCACCACTGCAACCCACGGATATAGAGCAAGATATGGCTGAGATTTTATGCTTTTACCGCAGCATTAAGGGACGTCATCCCAAGGTCATCCCTGATTATTCACCCGATAACAAACGCTAATTCTCTCATCTAACACGGAGCAAAACATGCAGACCGAAACTTGGTTACTCTACCTTTTTGCGATTGTTTTGATTGGTATTTCTCCTGGGCCTATTGCAATGTTGTCTATGTCCCACGGTATTCATTTCGGTAAAAAACGCAGCATAGCCACAGGGCTTGGCAGTGTCAGCGCAGCACTGGTATTAATGGTGGCCTCGGCGGCAGGTTTAGGGGCACTGATCAGCGCCTCGGAATACGGCTTTACCATACTCAAGTGGTGTGGTGGCGCCTATCTGGTGTTTTTGGGTATCAAATTATTGCTCACAAAACAGCACGGTCAGCCATTGGAAGTGGCAAAAAAAGAAGGAAATGGTCAGCCTAAACAACTCTTTAAACAGGCATTTTTAGTAGGGATCAGCAATCCTAAAGACTTACTGTTTTTTGCGGCGTTATTTCCACAATTTATCGATTTAACCGCACCACAATTACCGCAATTGGCGATTCTTGCCCTCACTTGGGCGCTGGTCGACTTTAGCTTTGTAATGATCTACGCCTCGATGGCCAATGTGCTGGCACCTAGCCTTAAGGCCAGCAACAAATTGCATTGGTTTGACCGAACCAGCGGCGGCGTATTTCTTACCCTCGCCGCGATTCTCGTCAGTCGAGACTAACCCTCGACCTTCACCGATTTCAGACTGCGGATATCGTTACCCGTCGGCGCTTGGAAGGCCTGCAAACCAAACTCAGGCAACACGGCAAAGATATGGTCGAAGATATCCGCTTGTATCGCCTCATAAAAAGCCCAGCGGGTATCATTGGTAAAGATATAAACCTCAATCGGTAAGCCTTCAGTGGTTGGTGCCAATTGGCGCACCATAAGGGTCATATCCTTATGCACTTTATCGTGGCGTTGCAGGTATTCCTGCAAATAAGCGCGGAAAGTCCCCACGTTGGTCAAATGGCGACCATTGACCATCATATCCAGATCCGACACTTTAGCATTCGACGCTTGGATCTCGCTGATCTTGGCGGGGAAATACTCTTTCAAACAATTGATTTTACTCAGGCGATGTCGATCTTCCTCAGTTAAAAACTTAATACTGTTGATATCGATATTAACCGCGCGTTTGATACGTCGCCCGCCCGATTCGGACATGCCACGCCAGTTACGAAAAGCATCCGAGACGAGTGCATAAGCGGGGATCATGGTGATGGTCTTATCCCAGTTACGTACTTTAACTGTAGTTAAGGACACCTCCTCCACCGCGCCATCGGCGCCGTACTTATCCATTTGGATCCAGTCGCCCTTGCTTACCATGCGGTTGGCTGCGAGCTGAATCCCTGCGACAAAGCCTAAAATCGTGTCGCGGAACACTAACATTACAAAACCCGTCGCTACACCTAAGCCGCTAAGGAAGTACACAGGAGACTGATCGGCGAGCACAGAAAGGGACACGATAAGGCCGACAAAGAATAGGAACAACTTAAACAACTGCACAAAGCTTTTAACCGGTAGTCGGCGGCTGACCAGATTGATGTCAGAGATTTCATTAACCGCATCCAGCCCCGCGTAGATAGCGCGGATCATCAATACCACCAGCCAGATACTCAGTAGGCGATCAACTAAGCCGCTAAGTACCGGATGCTCTGTTAAGGTTATAGGCACCAGCAGATTGAGCACGATAGCGGGCACTAACATCGCCAGCTTTTCGAGCACTTTATAGCGCATAAACACATCGTCCCACGTCACTCTAGATCGCAGAATCACCATGTTAACCGCGCGGATCACCCCACGGCGCATAATAAAATAGGCAATGGCCGCGACTAACACGCAAGCAAGCAGCATAATGCTGGTTGATATTCCGTCGGATGGTTGACTGTCAATTCCCAAACCCGTTAACCATGCCGAAATTTCGAGCCTTATTTCCTGATCCACAATTCACTCCAATTTAGGCGCTAGCGCAACAAAGTCATACAAAGGAAACAACTGGGTTACCCTCAGTTAAATATCCCTTTAAAAACACTCACCATAAGATACAAAAATTTTACAACCAATTATTTTAAAAGAGATTTTAGCATTTTGAATTGACCACACACAAAAGGAAATGAACAATAATCCACCTGCTACCAAGGAAGCCATCCCATGTATCGTCATTTAGCTAAATTCGCCTATCTTAGCATTGGGCTACTGAGCCTATGCCAACCGCTACAGGCAACGGAATATAACACTTCAAATCATCTGATGATGCCAGATAAATCAGTTGAGAGAACCACCACTCCCTATGTAGCGCTGATGCTCGACTACGTTCCCGCAGAAGATAATCTCTACGGAATCACCCTTGCGCCCTATCATTTCGATGATGATTATCAGCGATGGGGTTATTACCTTGGTTATGCCCGCAGTCGTGAAACCGATATTGAGGTGCCAGAACCCGCACTATCACATCGACAAGAAAGCCTCTGGCGCTTAGGTTTAAGCTACAGTTTAACCAATGACTTTAGCATTTATGCGGGCGGCAGCCTCTATATCAGCACCACAGCTTATACCAACAATATTTCACCCCGCATTATCGATGGCAAACCCTCGTGGGAAGAAGATAAGTCCAAACATTGGGGTGCCGAAGCAGGCCTAAGATATCGCCTAACAGAGCATGTCATGCTGAGTGCAGGTTATAACTCCAGCACTGAATCGACCATTTTGAGCATAGGGTATGCGGGTTAAACCGAAAGAGTCCGAAGTTATTGTGCGAGCTCTGCTCTCGCCTTAGCAAGCTCAGATTCAACTTCTGCAATCTTTTGGCGTTTTTTATTGATTTTATCCATAGGCTTACCATCGGCAATCGCTTCGGTAAGCTCATGCTGGCGCTCGGCTAATTTAGCCTCTAAGACCTCAATTTTAGCTAAACGCTCGGCAGTTAAGCTGTCATCGTCACAATGGTTTGCGACCTCACTATAGGCCTTTTCTAGCCCTGCCACTTTGTGCTGATGACCAGCAGCCTTAGCCTCAGTGAGTTCAGCACTTATAGCCGCTAATTTTGCAGCACAGCCCGTTTTAAGAGGCTCATCTGCCCAGGTTACAGCACTGAAAATCAAGCCGATAACGAGTCCATAAGTACGATGTTTACCTTGCATTTTACTCTCCTCTACAGACGTTTATAGACAATCCGACTCTATGACAACGCCCTGATACTTTTTATCCCTAAGCGCAAACCTTAAACTCAGTCTGCCCTCTCTTACGGCTAAATCCGCTTTATTCATCAAAACGCGACTTAGACAGTGACGAATATGCTGCAAATTGTTTATGTTAGGGCAGAATGTTGACTCAGATGGATACCGGAGCCAGAAAATCAATGCAAACCTTATTTCGCCTTAGCGCACTTAGTTCACTCTTATTGCTCTCATCCTCAGTGATGGCAGCCGATGTGGCCACCATTACCCTTGAGAATGGCGCTCAAGTCAGACTAAAAGACGACTTTACCTGGGAATATATCATCACAGAGACCAAAGCCGCTAAAGCGCCAGCAGTTGCTACAGTTGCGACCCCAAGTTCTACTGTAACAACAGCCGCAGCGGCAGTAGCCAGCAGCACATCCGCCGTTGAAGCAACCAAACCTGTCACAACTCTGACCGCCAATGCCATCGCCAGACCCGAGATCTTAGGCTCTACTGCCAAAGACGGCATTAAAGTCACCTTCAGCGAGAGCCAATGGAAGCAGGAAAAACTCGGCTTGACCTTTGAGCTTGCCAGCACCAGTGGCGAGCACGTAACCTTAGTTGAGGTAGAAGCCAGCTTCTTTGCCGACGATGGCACCTTACTCAAAACCGAAAAACTGGAAGTCTGGGAAGCGATTTTCCGCATGCCAGAAACCTACCTACGTAAGGGCGAGCAACGTAAGAGCCCTGTGATTTGGGTTGAAGGCGTCGATAAAAACCGTTGGCAGAAACAATTGCTCAATCTCAAAATCACCGAAATCAATTCTCGTTGATCCTTAAGCAAGATAGGGAATTGGGTGCTAACATCCAATTCCTGAAATCTTCGCCTATTGTTATTGCCTTACTCTGCGCCATATAGGCTAGAATGCCCAAATCTTCGACACTGTTTATTTTTTAGAGCCAGCCACTAATGCCAAATCACTTTTCTAGGTTATCTGTAGCCATATTACTGGCAGGCTTAAGTGGGCAAAGTCTGGCAGATACTGTGTTACTGAGAAATGGCGATAAAATCACTGGCGAAATTAAAAGCTTTGACGAAGCACACTTAGTTATCAAACCCAGTTATTCCCCCAAAATATCCATAGAGCGTAGCGCGATTAAAAGCTTTGAAACCACCCAAAATCAGCATTGGAGCATCAACCGTACGCTACAAGATGTGAGCATAAAATCCTCCGAACTCGATGGGTTTGTTCAGGTTAACAATAAACAAATTCCCATTAGTGAGCTGGTGTATTCAGACCGAAAAAGTGACTCAGAATGGCGCTATAGTGGCAGTGTTGAGGCCGCACTCGATGTCACCAGCCACAGCAAAAATACCCAAAAACTCCATGCAAAAAGCGATATCACAGCCGAAACCTTGCAATGGCGCCATAACCTGAAAAGTGAAGTGCGCTATGAAACCGAAGGTAACGCCACCAAACGTAATACGATTGAAGGCCACTACAGCCTTGACTACCTCATCAGTGAACATTGGTTATTGCGGCAAGAAGATTATTTTCAAGAAGATAGACTCGACTTCCCAATTAGCAACTATTACGCCGCGATTGGTCCGGGTTATCGGTTTTGGGGAATAGGACGAGATAAACTGGACTTTGTTGTTACATACAACCATTTTTGGTTGGATACCCAAATATTTACCTATCAACTCAACGCTTGGGCATCCACGCTCAACTATAAACAATATTGGTTTGATGGCGTATTGGAGACCTATGCCGATCTCCAAATCGCCTTTCCTGACACACCAACCATTGATTATATTTCGGACTCAACATTTGGGCTTAAGTATCTACTGACTCAGCAAATTTACCTCTCATTCAAATATGATATCAATGAGACTAAAACCTCGATACGCCATGTTCGGGATGTCAGTTATAACCTAGGGCTTGGTGTTAATTTTTAATCATTTAGCTGTTTTGACCGTACAGGTCATTTCTGGCGCTTCATATCCCCAGACAATTTTGGCTTCGCCATGGTGTTCCCATAGGCTTTCGTTGCGCCCCTGATACTTAGCGCCACTGCCACTTGGCTGAACAAACATCAAGGAAGTTTGATCGCCATACTCTGCAATTAAGGTGGCAGGTTCAGTATTAAAGTAACTGACCACGACTTCATTGGCAGGGTTGCCATCGCAGGCATAAAATACTGGGCCAGTCATCTCAACGAGGCGATATTGCGCCTGTAACTCTGCAATCCGTGTTTGGTAACTCGATTCAATACACGCATGTTTATCATCGCTTTTCCAACATTCGTTGCGACCTTTTACCCAACCCCGTTGCAGCGCTTTTAACGTCGGAGGCTGTTCATTTTTAGCTTTTGCGGTGGCCTTAGCATAGACCTCGGCCAATTGTTTATCTAACTTAGTTAAGCCCGCATCCTTACACACCATATCTTCGATACTGTCCGGCTGTACTTTACTACAGTCAAAGGAAGGCTTTTCAGCCGCAATAGCAGGCATACTCAAAGCGATGGCTAAAAACCCCGCTATTCCTGCGATTTGCATATTGATTATCTTAGTTAACCTCATACTCTTGAGTCCCTTATATCAACGACCAATCACTATTCATTGCCATAGCTAACGCCATCTCAGCTTAACCTAAGCTGACTTAAGCAAAATACGCTTATCAAACTGGCAAAAAACAGCACTACTCCACAAATAACCACTCAATGCCTGTTCCGCAATCAAGCAGTGTTTAACAAACTCGACTAAGTGTAGTGCAGCCTGATGGGTTATCCCAAAAGTGTCCACTGAACGGACACATTGAGACTGAACGCGCGGACACATTTAGGCTCGCCAGGCGGACACTTTCTACATGTGATTGATAAATAAAGAATATTTTATTGGCATGGACTCTGCTTATACAGGTGAGTTAATCACAAACACTTATTCATACAAGGAAGCATTATGAACACACGCACTAAAGTATTCGGCGGCTTATTGATCCTCGCACTTATCCCCTGTGGAATTTGGGCTACACAGCAGACAAGCACTCAGTCATCGACCGAAACCAATATTTCAATCAATAGCAGTAATTATCCTGACTTTTCGTGGATTTATGTACGCCAAGATGGTGAACTCACGATAGGCGCGGGTGAAAGCCAAGATTGGAACACACTCAAACAACAAGGCAATGCTTACCAAACGGATTACCTGTGGGTTAAGACTGGCGGAAACCGCTATGTGATTACCGATCCAGCCCTTGTAAATCAAGTGAAAGAGGCCGTGCGCCCAATGCAGATCCAAGGCGAAAAAATGCAGCGTCTAGGCGAGCAAATGCAAGTAAAGGGTGATGCTATCAGTGCCGAAACCAACAACCTCTTAGTCAATCTCGCCTCAGGTGAAAAAGATGCTGAGAGTAACGCGCAAATTGAAAGCCTAGGCGCATCGATGGAAGTGATGGGCAAAGAGATGGAGCAACTCGGCGATGAACACCAAAAGCTAGTTAATATAGCAGAAAAGCAGGTTTACGAACTGGCGCAAAACGCGATTAAAAATGGCACCGCCGTATTGGCACCTTAAGCCATTTTTAGCACGAAAAGGTAAATTATCGGTTATTCCAGTTATAGAGATTGAATTTCCTAGTGAAATTGACTATTTTCACGCCGCTTTGTTATTTCACTAGGAAAAGGATCAACATGGAACAAGTGGTTAGTGCAGGGAACGACAACCCTATTCAAATGACCGATACCGTCTATTCGAAGGAAAAGTCACTCTTTACAATTTTAGCGATTATTTCAGGACTGATTTGGGCCGTGCTTATCATAGCCACTAAAGGTCTCGCCCTGATTTATGTGCTGATGTTTTTTATTATCTACCTCTTCACCCACTCGGCGTTTATCAGCTACTTAAAGGGAACGGCGGTTGAGATTAGCCCTGAGCAGTTCCCCGATTTACACAAGCAATACCTTGCTTGCTGTGAGCGTTTAGAGATTAAAGAACCACCGCGCGCCTACCTGTTAGCCGCCGATGGTATGTTAAATGCCCTCGCGACCCGCTTTTTGCGCCGCAACTACATAGTGCTGTTCTCATCAATAGTGGATGCACTTGAGTCGGATAAAGACGCAATTAACTTTTATATCGGTCATGAGCTTGGCCATATTCGCCGTAACCATATTGGCAAAGAACCGCTGTTAGTGTTTGCCACTTGGCTGCCATTGATCGGCGCCGCCTATGCCCGTGCCTGTGAATATACCTGTGATTTACACGGCTTGCGCTGCTGCAATAGCTTACGTTCAGCCACCAATGCAGTCGCCGTACTCGCCGCCGGGGTTGAGCAGTGGAAACGGATGAATGTCGATCAATATATTCGCCAAACCCAAGAGTCGAGCGGCTTTTGGATGTCTTTCCATGAGATCAATAGCAGCTATCCATGGCTCACTAAACGCATGGCAAGAGTACAAGCAACCGCACAAGGCAAAGTGTATACGGCGCCTTCACGCAGTGTATTTGCCTATCTCTTTAGTTTGTTTATGCCACGTATGGGCACAGCAGGCGGCGGGATTATCATCCTTGCGGCGATTATCGGTGTAGCAGCAGCGATCGCGATTCCCGCCTATAAGGAATACCAAGAAAAAATGGGCGCAGAAGTAAGTTATGAGGCGCCAACTGATCAAACTCCGGCTTTAACTTTGACCGTTCCCGATACCGATGCTGCGGTTAAACATATAGATCAATTACATCAGTCATTAACGCCCATTACAGATACTTTAACGGCCTACTACCAAGCCCACAAAGCTTGGCCGACAGAATTGGAAGTCCTTGGGCTCACGGATGCACAACTGGCCACCTTTAATCTCTACACCGATGGCATAGTCGGGTTTGTTGGCGGTGAAACCCTAGGGGATTATCAAGACTATGAGGTGTACCTATCGCCACAAGTCGACGAGCAGGATAATGTGACTTGGGTATGTAGTAGTAATGGTATTCCCGACGAGTATTTACCCGTCGATTGCCAAGGCTAAGATCAAAAAGCGCTAAAGTGCTAAATCCCCTCCCTAAATGAGAAAAAGGCATAGCAAATCGCTATGCCTTTCACTTTATTGGTCGCTTGCTTCAGCACTTTTCACCCGCAGAGGGGTTATCGACGCCAAAGACTGTGCATTACAGACTCGGCAATACGCCTTGGGGCAAGTAAGTATTAAAGCTGGCGGTGTACAACAGATCCGTTGCCGCTTCGATATCCGGCGCGAAATATCTGTCTTTATCGTAGTAGGCAACCACTTCGCGTAGCTCGGCTTTGGCCTTAGCCACTGCATCACTTGGCGCTAATGGCGCGCGGAAATCCAACCCTTGGGCGGCAGCTAACAATTCAATCGCTAATACGCCGCGGGTGTTTTCACTCATATCCCGCAAACGGCGCGCCGCAAAGGTCGCCATTGAGACGTGATCTTCTTGGTTTGCCGAGGTTGGTAAACTGTCTACCGAGGCTGGATGGGCGTAAGTTTTGTTTTCAGAGGCTAATGCCGCCGCCGTTACTTGAGCGATCATAAAGCCCGAGTTAACGCCGCCGTTTTTCACTAGGAAAGGTGGCAATTTAGACAGGCTAGAGTCGATGAGCAGCGCAATACGACGCTCTGCAATCGCGCCTAATTCGGCAATCGCAATCGCCAAATTATCCGCAGCCATAGCGACTGGTTCGGCGTGGAAGTTACCGCCGGAGATAATGTCGCCAGTATCTTGGAACACTAGCGGGTTATCGGTCACGCCGTTGGCTTCTGTGCCTAACACCTCGGCCGCTTGGCGAATTTGCGTTAAGCAAGCGCCTAGCACCTGTGGTTGGCAGCGCAGTGAGTAAGGGTCTTGCACCTTCTCGCAGTTGATGTGGCTTAAGCTGATTTCAGACTCTTCGCCCAGCAGATGACGGAACACCATCGCCGCATCGATTTGTCCTTTCTGACCACGGGCCGCATGAATGCGTGGGTCAAACGGACTGCGGCTACCCATGGCCGCCTCAACGCTCATCGCGCCAATCACTGAGCTGGCAGCAAACAAGTCTTCAGCGTGGAACAAGCCTTCCAGCGCCAGCGCGGTAGAAGCCTGAGTACCGTTGAGCAGCGCTAAGCCTTCCTTCGCGGCTAAATCGATTGGCTTGAGGCCAGCGATTTCTAAGCCTTCGGCGGCCGAAATAATCTGCCCTTGGTAGCTCATCTCACCTTCACCCAAGAGCGGCAAACACATATGGGCTAACGGCGCTAAGTCGCCGGAGGCACCCACAGAACCTTTTTCAGGCACGCAGGGATAAACCTCGGCATTCACTAGGCTGATAAGGAAGTTAATCACCTCTAAACGAATGCCAGAAAAACCACGGCTTAAGGAGTTGATTTTTAACACCATCATCAAGCGCACGGTCGCATCCTGCATATATTGACCCGTGCCCGCTGCGTGGGATAACACGATAGAGCGTTGCAGCAATTGCAGATCTTCCGGGGCAATCTTAGTGTTGGCCAGCAGACCAAAACCTGTGTTGATGCCGTAAACGGTGCGACCTTCATCCAACACCTTTTGCACGATTTGCGCGCTGGTGTTGATGTCGCTTATCGCCTCTGGCGCCAGTTCGAGTGTCAGTTTATGACGGCTGATTTCACGCAGTTGCGCCAGACTTAAACTGCCAGGCGTTAATACTAAATGATTGACTGATTTCATTTTTACATCCGTATTCTTGTCGTTGTTTTTCACGGTTTGTTGAATAGTTAGTCTTTAAGCATGGGCAAATCTAAGCCCTGCTCCTTGGCGCAGTTTTTCGCGATCTCATAACCCGCATCGGCATGGCGCATCACGCCTGTCGCTGGGTCGTTCCACAGCACGCGGCCAACACGTTTAGCAGCGGCCTCAGTACCGTCACAGACGATCACCACACCCGAGTGTTGGCTAAAGCCCATGCCCACACCACCGCCGTGGTGCAGCGACACCCAAGTCGCGCCGCTGGCAGTGTTTAGCAGCGCGTTCAGTAATGGCCAATCGGATACTGCGTCTGAACCGTCCATCATAGATTCGGTTTCACGGTTAGGGCTGGCGACTGAGCCTGAGTCTAAGTGGTCACGACCAATGACGATCGGCGCCGACAGCTCGCCGTTTTTCACCATCTCGTTAAAGGCTTGGGCTAAACGCGCACGGTCCTTTAAGCCCACCCAGCAGATACGCGCAGGTAGACCTTGGAAGGCGATACGCTCACGGGCCATATCTAACCAGTTGTGCAGGTGAGGATTATCTGGGATCAGTTCTTTGACTTTAGCGTCGGTCTTGTAGATATCCTCAGGATCGCCAGACAGGGCAACCCAACGGAACGGGCCGATACCTTCGCAGAACAGTGGGCGAATATAAGCAGGCACAAAACCTGGAAAATCGAACGCGTTTTTAACGCCGGTTTCGAAGGCCATTTGGCGAATGTTGTTACCATAGTCTAAGGTCGCTGCGCCTGCCGCTTGCAGATCCAGCATGGCTTGCACCTGCACCGCCATCGAGGCTTTAGCCGCTTTAACGACGGCAGCCTCATCGGTTTTACGCATGTCGGACGCTTGCGCCATGGTCCAGCCCTGTGGCAAATAGCCGTTCAGCGGATCGTGGGCAGAGGTTTGGTCGGTGACAACGTCAGGAGTAATACCACGCTTCACTAATTCAGCAAATACATCGGCGGCGTTAGCTAATAAACTCACAGAGACGGGTTTGCCCGAGGCATTGGCGTCATTGATCATAGCCAAGGCTTCGTCTAATGAAGTGGCCTTTTTATCCACATAACGGGTACGCAGACGAAAATCGATTCGGGTTTCATCGACTTCACAGGCAAGCACAGAGAAACCCGCCATAGTACCGGCGAGCGTTTGCGCACCGCCCATACCACCTAAACCACCTGTGAGGATCCACTTACCGGCAGCCACACCGCCAAAGTGCTGTTTTGCGACAGACACAAAGGTCTCGTAGGTACCTTGGACAATGCCCTGAGTCCCGATATAAATCCAAGAACCCGCAGTCATCTGGCCATACATTGCCAAACCTTGTTTATCTAACTCATTGAAGTGTTCCCAGTTTGCCCAATGTGGTACTAGGTTAGAGTTAGCAATCAGCACGCGCGGAGCATCTGCATGGGTGCGGAATACGCCCACAGGTTTGCCCGATTGCACCATTAAGGTTTCGTCGTCTTCGAGGCGTTTTAGCACTTCGATAATCTTGTCGTAGCAGTCCCAGTCACGGGCCGCGCGGCCGATACCGCCGTAAACCACTAAATCCTCTGGGCGCTCGGCCACATCGGGATGTAAGTTGTTCATTAACATGCGCATTGGCGCTTCGGTTAACCAGCTTTTACAGCTTAATTGGCTACCATGGGGCGCAATAATACGGCGGCTTGGGTCGTGTCGCTTGTCCATTGAGATGTCCTCTTTCAACCTGTTGAACTCACTCGCCATTCGGCTAAGTGCTATTGTTTTTATTGTGTTTTTGTCGCTAAACATCGGATGAATGCCATAAGCATTCACCTCTGTTTGCGTACGTTATTTATTGAATGTCAGGTGTCCGCCGAGCTTAAAGCGGCTCCCCGGGTGTACTAATTTGGCAAAACTCACCACCCCTTGGCGTGACCAAGTGCGGCGTGAAATCTGTAAACAGGGTTCAGTCGCCGGAATGGCTAACCTCTGCTGCAACTCGCTACTGGCAATAATGGCTTCGATGGTGTGGTGCGCCTCGGTCAGCGGCGCCACCTGCGACAGGTATTCATGGGGAGTTTGCTCGCTAAAGTCCTGCACAAGGTAGTCTGGTGCAAAGGCGGGATTCACATAACGCTCCTCGACTTGCAGCGGCACGCCCTGCTCGCAATGCACTAACACCGAATGAAACACCGGACTCCCGAGCTCCAGCGCCAGTGCGATGGCGATAGGCGCGGTGGCATTCACTTGCTCAAGTGCCAACTGCTGCACACTGTAACCATGACCACGGTCTTTGATTTCGTCGGCAATGTTGCGGATCGCCAACATCGAGGATTGCGACTTTCGCCCAGCCACAAAGGTGCCCAGCCCCTGTGAACGCTCAAGCACGCCGTTGTCTGTCAGCTCGGTCAAGGCGCGACGCGCCGTCATGCGGCTACAGACAAACAGTTCGGCCAGCTGATTTTCCGAGGGCACGCGGGCATTTTCTTCCCACTCACCAGACTCAATACAGCCAATGATATATTGCTTAATTTCTGCAAACTTAGGCGTAGCCAAAACACTTCCTCGGTATAAAAATCTAGAATCTAGGTGCTAGATGCGGGCACACTTTCAAACGTTCAAAATTGCGGCTACAATCCTAGCTTGTATATACAAGTAAATACAAGCTAGCTCACATAACTTTCGATAATAAAGAGTTTGCGGGGCCCAAAAGCCAACGCAGCGAGGGATAACAATGTCTTGGGATCAGGTTTGGATAGACGTTAACGTAGCAACAATGGACCCTTCCATATCAGCACCTTACGGCGGAATTACCAATGCGGCTATCGCAGTAAAAGACGGTAAAATTGCCTGGTTAGGCCCACGCAGCGAGCTGCCCGCCTTCGATGTGTTGTCCATTCCTGTTTACAGGGGCAAAGGCGGTTGGATCACTCCAGGGCTGATTGATGCCCACACCCACCTAGTATTTGCTGGTAATCGTGCCAACGAATTCGAGCTACGCCTAAAGGGCGCCACCTACGAAGAAATCGCCCGTGCTGGCGGCGGAATTATTTCCACGGTTAACGCTTGCCGCGAGGCCGACGAAGCCGAACTATTTGACCTCGGGCGCCAGCGTTTAAACGCGCTAGCCAAAGAAGGGGTGACTACGGTTGAGATTAAATCTGGCTACGGTCTAGATACCGAAACTGAACTCAAAATCCTGCGCGTAGCCCGCGAACTCGGCCAACATCACCATGTGGATGTCAAAACCACCTTCCTCGGTGCCCATGCGGTGCCCCCCGAGTTTAAAGACAATAGCGACGGGTATGTCGACTTAATAATCAATAAGATGCTGCCTGCGGTGATTGCCGAAAACCTCGCCGATGCGGTGGATGTATTCTGTGAAAACATCGCCTTTAACCTAGAGCAAACCGAGCGCGTACTGAGCGCCGCCAAGGCGGCTGGCCTGCAAGTTAAACTGCATGCCGAGCAATTATCCAATATGGGCGGTTCTGAATTAGCCGCACGTTTAGGGGCTATGTCGGTTGATCATATTGAATATTTAGATGAGGCTGGCGTTAAGTCCCTAAGTGAAAGTGGCACCTGCGCCGTGCTGTTACCGGGCGCGTTTTACTTTTTGCGGGAAACCCAAAAACCGCCTATCGACTTATTGCGTCAATACGGCGTACCTATGGTGCTCGCCAGCGACTTTAACCCCGGCTCATCGCCCATTTGCTCTACCCTGCTGATGCTGAACATGGGTTGCACCCTGTTCCGCTTAACGCCAGAGGAAGCGCTTGCGGGTTTAACACTCAATGCAGCCAAGGCGCTAGGGATTGAAGAGAATGTCGGCAGCTTAGTGGTCGGCAAACAAGCCGATTTTTGTCTGTGGGATATCGCCACCCCAGCGCAGTTGGCCTACAGCTACGGCGTCAATCCCTGCAAGGATGTAGTGAAAAGCGGTAAGTTAGTGCATCAATAACCCGCGGTTCAGCTAAACAAGGTCGCCATGGATACTGGCGGCCTTGTTTAGCAATCATATCTGCGGTTATTGAGCGCCATTTTCTAACTGCTCATCTTGTTGTTTTACCAGCTTGTGCTCGCCTTCATTACAGCCGATTTTCCAGTAACTTGATGTATAAAAATGGCTTTTCGGTAAGTCGTATGTCTGCTTAAGCAGCTTACTTAGGGCGCGCATACTGCTAAATTCGCAGGCGAGCCATACGGCGCCTTGTCCCTCCAATTTGGGCAACTGGGCAATGCGTTCGGCCAAGGGCTTACCTTCTGGGTCGGCCTCTGGATTAATCACCCAATGCAGTTGCACATTGCTAGGATGCACTAAGGGCTGAATATCGGCTTCACTTAGCACCTCAATAACAGCGTAACCCACTGCATTGCTTGGCAATTGCGCCAAGTTCACGCTGATGGCGGGCAAGGCCGTCATATCCCCTGCCAGTAAAAACCATTCGGCATCCACATTGATCAGTTTTTTCAGTCCGGGGCCACCGATTTGGATGGCATCCCCAATCTCGGTCGACTTTGCCCAAAGGGATGCGGGGCCATCGGTATCATGCAGCACAAAGTCCACATCGATTTCATTAACCCGCTGCTGACGAATGGTATAAGTGCGCATTAATGGCCGCTCATCCCCCAGCTGCGGAAACAGTAATTTGATATAGGCACTTTCTTGTTCGGCGGGGAAACCTACAAAGCCATCGCCGCCTAATGTGATACGCAGCATATGTGGCGTGACTTGGCTTTTACCTATCACGGTCAATTCGCGCGGAGCGGGTCTGTTCATACTTAAACTCCAAAAGGATAAATAGCACTCAATTGTTAGCTTTCCGCCACGCTATCACTGATCTGGTTGGCAATACGGATAAACACCGCAATTTCGTCCTGATCGAGCGCTTGGGTCATATGGGCAACGGTGGCTTTTTCGGCGGCAATAATTTGCGTCATCAACTGCTCGCCCTGCACCGTCGGCCTCAATAACTGGCTACGGCCATCCTTAGGATTATCGACCTTGAGGATATAACCACCCTGCTGTAGCTCATTGAGCACCCGCGTAATTTGGGCTTTATCCCGTTGCATGCGTAAGGCAATAGATTGCGCCGTAGCCTCGGGATGACGGCAAATCCCCTTGAGCGCCCGAATATGGGTGACGGGTAATTCAATCTGCTGCGCGGCAATATCCGCACGCAGCTGTTTTTTGTAGGCATGCACTAATCTGTGCAAGGTTTCACCGAGGGAAATAGCAGACATAATGGCATCTCGATATAGTTGATAATATCAACAATATCGAGATTAATTGACAATGTCAACCATTTGAAATTAGAAACCGTATTTTTGACTTACATCCACTAACAATTCCTGCCATTTAGGATAGTTTGATAACTCTCCATTCCATGGCGCCATAGTCTTTTCTATTTCTGGTTTTTGGCCTTGCTTTAACTGATATAAATAGGCAAACGCTGAGGCGCGATAATTAGCAAGGCAATGAACTAACACATTTTTCCCCTTATGCTGATCCATTACTGTAAAGAAGGCTTCAACATCTTCTACTTTAGGGTTTTGCCAATCCACGGGAATATACACATAGTCCATTCCGGCCTGAGTCACGAGTTTTCTTTCATCGGGATGGGCATCTTTGCTACTGTCCGGCATAAGGTTGATCACTACATCCACACCCGCCTGTTTTAGCTGCGCAAACTGTTGCTCACTCGGCAAGCCTGAACTTAATAACTGTGGCGCTTGCTGCTGTAATGCCCTCACATCTTTTATATTTTCAACCGATTTAAATTCAGCCGTGATATTTGTGGCATTCGCCAGTGGAGTACCTAAAAGTAGGGCAAAAACAAGGCTCGAAAGTGCAGTTTTTCTCATCAACAACTCCTTAGTCAATATAAACATCAACGACTTACTTAATCCTCTGATAATCCCTTATCCGCTAAGTTCAGTAAAATCACTCTGGATGTAAAAACCTTTGAGCAAGCGCTCATTTTTAATATTACCTAGGACAACTTTTCCCAAATACAACGCAAAGACAGCAATTAATCGCTCAATCGCAAAAATTAACCACTGAATGGCAGCAGCCTCAGCGAGATGAACCCCAATGGTATTGCCTATCTGCCCCAGAGGCCATGATGAATAATGCTTTCTCAGTTAGATATGAATTAGGTGCTTTGCTGTTTTATGTGGATGGGAATCCATTTGAAAGCTACCTATTTGAAAATGGCTGCCCATTATAATGATCGATAAGGATTTCCTTAGTCCCCCACTTCCCTTTTCACTCCAGATTATCAATAAAACTAGTAACAAAATTTATGCAGTTTGAGTGCAATAAACTGTTAGGATAACCGTTCAAATTTGAGCTTGATCACACTAATCACGGTTTAACGCTTGCGGCACAAGTCCAACAACGGATTTGCCACAATGTTTTTGTATGAGTAACCTGATGAAAAGAATAGTAAATGCTTTAATTCTGGCCATGTTAGCAACGGGTTGTAGCGATCCAAACCCAACACAGACCAATCAAACTACTGAGCAGGCCAAGGCCGAAAAGGCCGTCCAAGTATTGAGCCTTAAGCAGCAACTTGCGCCAATCACCCAGCGTTATTTTGCCCTTAGACCCGAAATCGCCACCTATTATGGCGTGGCCGAGGATGAGGCGGGCAAGGATGTACTCTCTAAGCTGACCGATTACAGCCCGTCGGGGGAAAATCATCGCCGTAAAGCGCTTAAGGCCATATTAGCTGAGCTCAATGCTATCGATGCCAGTAAGCTTAGCGCCTCTGAACAAGTGAGTTTAGGCTCGATAAAATCTGAAATCGCCGGCGCCCTGTTGCCTGCCGAAACCGTGGCCTATGGCACTATGCTTGGTGAATACGGCGTTTGGTTTTTACCTTATGTCGTCAACCACTTATCTGGATTGCATGTTGAATTTCCGAGCTATATGGAAGATAAGTTTGCGGTCAGCACTCCAGCGCAAGCTAAGGCTTATCTTAACCGCTTAAGCATGTACCCTGCCGCCATGGGTACGGTTATCGATAAGCTGGATCAAGATGTACAAATGGGGGTAATCCCACCCGATTTTATTATCGATAAGACCATAGCTGTGTTGCAGCAACAGTTAGTCCACCATGCCAACAAGCATCCCTTGGTCAGCAGTTTTAAAGCCAAATTAACCGCCGCCCAAGTACCAGAAAGTGAGGCGTTGGTGAACTCTGCCGCCGAACTGGTGGAGACTGAATATTACCCTGCTACGCGCCAGTTGATTTCAGCACTACAAGCTGTGCGTCTCAAGGCCACCCATGTGGCGGGACTTGGACACCAGCCTCAGGGCGCGAAACTCTATAAGGCGATGATTAAACACCTCGCCAATTCAGATAAGACCCCAGATGAGATCCACCAACTGGGATTAGATGAAGTCGCCCGCATTACCGCCGAGATGGATGTGTTACTCAAACAAGTGGGTTACCGCAAAGGCACAGTTGGCGAGCGCATGCAGCGATTGCTCAAGGATCCTAAATATATCTACCCCAACACTGCCGAGGGCAAACAACAATTAATGACGGACATTCACGGCTATCTGGCGCTAGTCAATGCCAAATTACCCCTATGGTTTGGCCGCTTACCCGATCAACAAGTTGCAGTTGAAGCCGTGCCCGATAGTCGCGCCGCCGCAACCAGCGGTGCATTTTACGATGCGCCGTCACAGGATGGTTCGCGTAAGGGTACTTTTTGGATAAGCCTGTACGATATGGCGGCGCTGCCCTCCTATTCGCTGCAAACCTTAACCTATCACGAGACCAATCCCGGCCATCATCTACAGACCCTTATCGGTCTGTCGGATACCTTGCCGCTGCTGAGTACCATTTTTTACTCCAATGCCGCAGGTGAAGGTTGGGCGCTCTATGCCGAGCGGTTAGCCGCTGAGATGGGCATGTATCAGGATAATCCGATTAACGATCTTGGTCGCTTGCAGTCCGAGTTACACCGCGCGGTGCGCTTAGTGGTCGACACAGGTATGCATGCAAAGGGATGGAGTCGTGAGCAAGCCATTGATTATGCAGTGGCGACTGAGGGAATACACCGCTCAGAGGCCACGTCCGAAATCGAGCGCTATGTGGTTTGGCCGGGACAAGCCTTAGGTTACAAGTTGGGCGAGCTGAAAATTATCGAACTGCGAACTAAGGCCAAACAAGCCTTGGGCAATAAGATGGATATCAAAGTCTTCCACGACAAATTGCTCGAAAATGGCGCCTTGCCCTTAGATTTATTAGAGCAAAAGATGGATCGGTGGCTCGAGTCTGCTAAGACGGCCAATGCTACCGAGACCAAGGTTTAACTCGGGTAAAACCGCTCACATCATCTCAAATCGGGGCAGCTTAGGCGGCCCCTGTTCTTTTTACGGCTCCCTATGCTTTTACGTTTCAGGTTAATCCGCAAAGCGACGCTGATACTTGCCGCTTAAATAGCGGATCACCACAAAACCCACAACACCTGGCAGTGTCCACGACAACAGACGCAAATTGCCATGGTCGATAAACAAACGGCTGCCACCAAAGGCGAAAAAGGCGGTGTAGCAGGCGATACCTGAGCCAATCATCGCGCCTAAATGCTCTATCCACCATTCTAATTTGGTCAGAGTCGCCTTAAAACTATAACGCAGGAATCCCGCCCCAACCGTAGTGCCTAATAGGCCGAAAATCACCGCGAGGATCAGCTTTTCTTGGTATCCCCATAGCGCCATCACGGGGCCAAGTAGCGTTAAGCTCAGCATTAACGACAAATGCAGCGGCGATTTTAATTGCTGACGCTGCGCCTTATAACGCAGAACCAACACGCCATGCCTAACGGTCACTAGAGTTAACAAGCTGATATAGATGAGAAATATCCAAGAATTTTTACGTTCCGCTATCTGCTCTGCTAAGGCGTCGACACTGGCCGCAGGCTGTTTAATCACAGCGAGCGGATCAATGAGGCCCGTCGTTGCCATCGCCACGCCCGTCGTCGCCACTGTGTACATGGCATAGACATAATAACGGCCAAAACGACTATGGTTCGCGCTGCCCTTTTTCAGCATGGCAGGCATCCAAAATAACACTAATGCCAGTGCGCCCGCGGTGATATGTAAAAATTGCGACAGGGTGAAAATCGTGTTCATCATCTTGCTCCATCAAAGTTGAAGCTTGATAGTAACGAGCACGGGGAGTCACCCATAAGTGCCAAAAGTCATGTTTTAAGCTGTAGCATAAAGCAGCCACTTAATGTGGCTGCAATTGAGGCGACTGTCGCTATAACCCAGAATGTTTATCGAGCCTTAAGGTATCGATGATCGAGAAGGTATAACCTAGCTCGGTGAACATCCACTCGATATTGAGCTTAAAATCGATGGGGCGATCTAAATCGAGTTGATTGATAAAGAAATGGTGTTTAGTCGGGATCTTTATCAGTAATTGTTTTTGATAGAAACAGGCTTCAACTTCGGCATTTAATTCGCGACTAAGGACTAAGAGATTCTCCATCATCAAAGGATTGAGTAAGTAGCGCGCCTCGACTTGGTCGCTGCTATACACCTCAAAACAACGCTCAAAACGCACATCCTCAAGCTTAACCCGCGACAGCTTTGTCTTAAACCCCTCAATTAGATTTTTTAAACTGCCCTTATCCGTGACTAAAAGCGTAGTGCCGTTGAATCGCTTAGGAATATTGCACACCAGCAGCACACCATTGAAGATGGTCTCTCGCTCAACCGAACCATTATTGTTCGCTTTAGTGTTGTAAGCATCGACCTCGTAAAACTGGAACGGCACCTTGTTATAGGTTCCCTTAAGGCAATTTTGCGCATACTGCTTATCGGTTTTAGGCAGCAGCCCCAGCTCAAGGAAGAGAGAGAAATCGACCTTAGGCGCCCTCGTTAGCGCAAAGTCATCGCCAAAATACTTAAGGCTAATGGGATAGAGTTTTTCAAAGGCAGCATTATAGAGTTCATCGCTTTCCTTACCCGAGGCAATGACTACTAACGCTATCACGGGAACGGGCAGAAACACGCCAATCATCAAAGGCACAAAATAATCCATAGGCACCAGCATAAACTGCACCCCGAGCAGCCCAGCGAAGGCCCCTAAAATCACCGTGATGCATAGGTAGTAGATTGGGGTGGTGAACTTGGCATTTTCACGCAGCCTTTGGTTTACGCCTTCACGTTTTGCTTCAAACAGTGCACATTTAGGGGCGATTTTTTGTTTGTAATACTTCAGAAAGGGAATGCGGTGCTCTTCGGGAATATCAAATTCAATCGAACTCATTGGCTCCTACTCTTTACGACTCAAATCCATTTAGGCCAATGATTTTACGGATTTTATTCCTGCAAGGCCAGTTTAAGGCCTACAAATGACCCATTAAGCCTGAGCAAGCCTGCGGCCACGGCGTTGCAGTAAGCCAAAAATAATCAGCACCCCAAAGGCGGCGCTAAAGAGAGTTAAAGCTCTAGCTACACCGTAAAAGTCCGTGAGATTAAAGGAAACCCCATCCGCCCACAGCACCAATAAACCCAGTGGCATTTGCATCGCCACCGCAGTGTACCAATCGAATGGTAATCGAGGGAAAAGCCGCTGATAGCTAAATAGCATCAGCCCAGAGAGCAGCAATAATAAGCCCGCATCATGGGCAGCTAACCCCAGATAAACCGGACTAGTGGGGCTAAGATTATCGACGCTCCCGAGCAAGGCATGCATATAGCCAGCACTGGCAACCAGTGCAAAACTCGTAAAGCTCAATACCGCCAACAGAATACCTAAGCCTAATGCGGGTAAATATTTCATAAACAGCCTCATCATTGCTACGCGCTCAATCCAATCTTTAAATCGTAAAGGCGCACAAATTCAGTCGAAAGAGAGTAAAGCAACAATAACAGCCAAAATTTCCCTTAGCTATTAAGACCATAGTCTTATGTCGACAACAAACTGCTGGATTATAAACAGCATAATTCCCCACACTAGATCCAGTATTTCACCTATATCCACTAGATAAGCCTCTAAAATTACTCATTTAATTGATTTCCAGCCAAATGAGTTAGTGATATGGCGCACATTCTCCCTTGGCTTAAAGGTGAAATCCACTAGCCAATTACCCCAATAACGCTTAGGATCGGGGTTGCATTTTTTAGCCAACATATTGTGGAGTATCAAAACATTATGGGTATCAGAGCCATAGTCGTAGACACAGCAGGCACCACGACAGACCTAACCTTTATCCAAGATGTGCTATTCCCCTATTCTGTCAAAGCCTTGCCAGACTTTTTAGCGCAGAACCAACACAATGTTTTGGTGGAAAACTGTATCTGCGACACCCGAGATATCGCGCTAGAGCCAGATGCTGACTTAGCGCGCGTGACTGAAATTTTACAGCAGTGGGTTCGTGAAGACCGCAAAGCGACCCCGCTCAAAACCCTACAGGGGTTAATTTGGAAGCAAGGTTATGCCCATGATGAGTTTAAGGGCCATATCTTCCCTGACTTTATCGAAGCTGTTAAACGTTTTAGCGCACAAAATCTGCGTATTTACAGTTTCTCATCGGGCTCTGTCGATGCCCAAAAACTGTTATTCAGCCACAGCGATGGCGGTGATTTAACCGAGATGTTTAACGGTCATTTTGATACCCGTACAGGTAACAAATTAGATAAACAAGCTTACTGCAATATTCTCAACACCATCAGCTTAAGCCCTAAGCAAGTGCTGTTTGTGTCTGATGTGATTGAAGAATTAAAAGCCGCCGATGCAGCGGGCATGATGACCTGCCAAATGGTGCGCGACAGCAAGCAACGCACGGGCGATTTTCGCACTATCAGCAGTTTCGATGAGCTAGTGATCGAGTAACATCGGCACTGCACATCAAAAGCGACCCTAGGGTCGCTTTTTGTTTATCGGGCAACCAAACCTACCTATCCGCAGGGTGATTCACGCCATCGCAAACGGGCACATCACCTAATTCGTAGGGATTTATGCCTTCGAGGCAACCAAGGTTATAGCCATATTCATTGGGGTTGGAGCGCCTTTGATGATGGGTATAAATGCCGCATACAGAGCAGAAATAATGCTTGGCTGTTTTGGTATTAAATTCGTAGCACTTTAATACGGCCTCGCCCTTGATAATCTTCAATCCCGCCAGCGGCACAGAACCAACAATTGCGCCCTTGCGCCGACAGATTGAGCAATCACAACGCCTTGGCTTTTCAATGCCATTGGGCAGCGATAACTCCAACACCACGGCGCCACAATGGCAAGACGCAAGATGTGTTGCCTGAATAACCGTATCCCCAATCTGTTTTATCATCGCCAACTCCTTGCTTCACTTAATGTTGTCACTATTGTCTAAGGCTTGTCGCTCGCACTTTATACTGCTAGTCTGGCTGCCTTAAACGAGCGTTTTAACTAGAGCTTTTGACTATGAGTAATGCAATGGAAAGTCCAACACTAAGTCCAATGGAAAAGTTTCTCGCACAGCACCCACTAGTGACCGAAATCCCCGTGGCTTGGGGCGAAATGGATGCGCTGCAACACGTCAACAACGTGGTCTATTTCCGCTATTTTGAAACCGCACGTATCGACTTTTTCAACCGCCTTTTTCCACTCGATGCCCTGTATAAATCCGGTGTTGGCCCCGTGATTAGCGAAAATCAGGCCCGCTATAAACGTCCAGTGACCTTCCCCGATACGCTATTGGTCAGCGTGAGTATCAGCGATATTCAAAGCGACAGATTTACCATGCATTATCAAGCATTTAGTAAGCAGCAACAGGCCATTACGACCTTAGGTTCTTCGGTCGCTGTGATGTTTAACTTTAAAACTGGTCAAAAAGCCGAGCTTCCCACGGAATTACTCGCCATTCTAAAACAACACGAGCAAGCTTAAGCTACCGAGTCGATGGCTACATTGCCATAACACTTTAGGCCATATCAGAGGGAGGCTGTATGTCAGAAAAAGCACCAATTGAAATCACCGTTGAGCATCAACAGGATAAACAACGCTTTGTGATCCACGTTGACGGGCATGAAGCCGTGCTGGAATACCGACTCAATGGCCAGCACATCGACTTTAACCGTACCTTTGTGCCCGACGAGCTGCGTGGCAAAGGTCTTGCTGAACATTTAGTTCGCCATGGCCTAAAATGGGCCAAAGCCCAAGATTACGAGATAGAAGCCAGCTGCTGGTATGTGCAGAAGTTTTTGAAATAACTGGCTTCTCGACAGGTACGCTAAATCCAATACACAGGGTAGTGGCGCTTGGGATCGGTGGAGAGATTATTCACGACCAACGCCACCAGTAATAACAGTAGTGAGCCGAGGAATACTGGCATCAACGCATAGAGAAATCCGAGTTGATGCACGTTCTCACCGCCTATCACAGCAATTAATGCCGTTGCACCGCCCGGTGGGTGCAGCGTGCGAGTTAAATACATCAATGCGATGGCTAGTGATACGGCTAGAGCGCTCGCAAGCACCATATAATCGGCAAACACTTGGTACACAGCCACACCAATCAGTGCCGATAACACACTGCCGCCAATCAAGTTACGTGGCTGAGAAAACTCAGCCAGTGGCGCGCCATACACTAATACCGCCGACGCCCCAAATGAGCCAATCACAAACATAGTGCCAAGCAGATGTTCGCCCATATAAGTGGCGAGACTGGCGACTAAGTAAATGCCACAAAAGGCCCCGACCCATGACCAAACGATCTTTTTCAGGGGTTGTCGTGGCGGACAGATGTCCTTAGAACGCATTCGGGTGAAGTAAAATCTCATGCTAAATCCGGCCAAGAGGAATAAAGGTGCAGATAAGTGATCCGCATCACGTTTGCGGCCGCCACGTTAACGTTTTCACCGCACAATTGCAATTGTGCGGTGAAAGCGAATATCAGACTTATGCAGCTTCGCCGTTCAGGCTAGCTAAGATTTCACGAATATCTTCGGGAATAGGGCGACTCTTTTCACAACTGTAGTCGTAGTGGACTAAGGTAGTTTTCACTTCCGCAGTTTTACTGCCAGCTTGCCAACAGCTTTGAGTCAGTTCGAAACTGCTATTACCGATACGGCTAACATAGGTTTTCACCGTCACGCTCTTGCCGTAATAAGTCGGCGCGATAAAGGCTACAGTAAAACCCGCCACAATCAGATTCCATTGATGTAAATCCAACTCGGGATTAAAAATCTCGAAGATTGGCGTGCGCGCCGCCTCGCACCACACGGGGATCACTGTATTGTTAATATGGCCTAGGCCATCGGTTTCGGTAAATCTTGGCTGGATTTCTAGGCTGTATTCGGTGGCTGACATGCAAACTTCCCTTTTGTTGTTCTTATACTTTTATGCTGTGAATGGGATAAACAAGGCGATTGCCCCGTTTATCCCTACCAAGCCTAACAGAAATAAGAAGCGCGATGCTAGAACTGGCAGCTCGCGGTATCTGGGGTTTGCTTGCCGTTAGCATCGTACTTTTTCATACAGCCAGCTTTACCCATATCATAAATTTTTTCGTATTTGAGCTTGCCACTGCTGTCGTAGGACTTAAACACACCATGGCTTTTTGGGTTTTCTAGGTGATAGATTTTGCGTCCCTTGGTCACATGGGAAAAATCCGAAAACCCAGGTTCCTCTTGATAGATCACTCCGTTGATATAGCGCTTGTGCACCACATGTTGCTCATCAATCCGCAGCATTTCGCTGGCTAACTTGCCATTCTGGTCATAACAGACTTTATCCACGGCATAATTGCTGTCGAGATCCTCGATACAACTCACGGCACCATTATCAAAATACTCCCGCTGGATACCGCAGCGTGCAATGGCGTTATCCCAGAAATAAGGTTCACCGTTCCAGGTTTCGCCTTCTTGCTGGCAATAGTTCCATAAACTCTTTAACTGGCCGTTCGGGTAAAAGGTGTAATGGGGGCCAGAGAGACGGTTATTGATAAGATGACCATATTGTACGAGCGAATAGCCGCCGTCGGTGGAATAGCGAATGCTTGGGCCATATTCCTTACCCGCTTTATAAGTCTGCAAAGACATTAAGCGGCCGTTAGAATCGAATCGATATTCTTTATCGACTGACCCATTGGTGTAATAGCTTAATTCGGATAGTCGGCCGCCGCGATACACTCGCTGATCACCATCTTTAATCGAGCTAGTCTCGGCATTGTTTGCGTTTATTACACCCTCACAATCTCCTGTATAAGGCTCTTTTCGCATCATGCATTCATCCTGCGAGGGTTTAAGTTTTACGGCGTCATTGAACTTATACTGACTCAACTCATTCAGATCGCCGTTAGGTTCGAGCCACATTTGTGGGCCATCTAACTCGCCTTGACGATAGTTAGCTACATTGCTGACAGTATTCGGGGCTGAATACCATAGACTCTCACCGTGGAGTCTGCCCTTATCATAATGTTTAAGGGCAAACATAAAATTATCTTTATTGAATAACTTAGCCTCACCTTGGCGTAGGCCGTTCTCATAGTTGACTTCCGTCTTGTAGAGGTAAGTCACCGATTGCCTAGTGGTAAATGCATCGTTAGCATCTGGGGTTCGAATATATACCCAAAGGCCTGAACGTTTACCATCGAGGTAGCTGCCTTCACCGCTTTGAAAGCGATAATCCCCTTGGGTGACCTTTTCTACCCAAGCGCCTTGCTTCACACCCTTTTGGTATTGGCCTTTGCTGCCATCGGACTCAAGCCACTCACCGTCTTTTACGCCATTGAGATAAATGCCCTTTTCGGATAATTTCTTCGCGCCTTCAGTGCCGGAATCGTAATCTGGGGTATAGATTTCACTCGGGCCATCGGGCACGCCCTTGTTGTAGTGAATAAAGCCGTAGTTATCGGCGTCATCCATCATGGACTGCAATACCCATTTACCCTGCTTTTGGCCGTCGAGGTACTCGCCCTCCCAATAGGTTTCACGGCTGTCGGCTTCTATCCATTTACCCACTTGTTTGCCCAGCTTATAGTCACCGGCATACATCACACTGCCATTGCGGGCATCGTAGGCGGCAAAGTGACCATCAAGTTCGCCTTGAACATAATTGGCTTCACTGGCAACACCAGCCCAAGTACTGCCCATGCTCATGAATTCGTAAAAAGGCCCTGTTCGCGGGATTTTTTCGCTGCCATTTTTAAGCCAATCGACATCGTCGGCCTCATAACCAATGGCGACTAACATAAAACTGCCATCTTCTTCGACGTAGGCACTGCGATCAAACGTGGCGACTAGACTGTATTTTCGTTCACGCCCCTCGGCATCCTTATCGGTGCGAGTCACGGGATAGCGCAGCTTGTATTCCACTGCGGTTTTTACATCCGCCGCTGTGCCTTCAGAATTGCGATAACCAATTAGTGTTGGTTTGAGCTTAGAGGTCCCATCCAAAATCGCTTTAATATCAGGATCTTTTACCCCTTCCGCCTCATAGGTCATACGATACTGCTGCGGCGGCAGCTGGCTTAACACCTTGCGAACGCCGCCGACGGTAAAGGTGCTAATGCTTGGTACAACTTCATCGAGCACTGCTTGCAAGCGTGGCAATTTAGTTAGCTCTTCACCCTCAAAGCCATAACCCCGTAGATGCTGACCATCGGCATCCTTGAGCATGACGATAACTTCCTTAGTACCGCCCTTGTCAAAGTCATGGTAAAACACCGCCACGATTTCAGCGCGGCCGTAATCGTCAATACGCACACCGGGCGCATCGCCATAGAGCATTTCGCCCCATACCTGTTGATCTTTTTGATAAAAATTAAGCCATTGGCCATTGGGAAGATCCACGGGACCGTGAACCATTTTGTCATATTCCGCCGCAACCGCAGCAGGAATGACCACAAAAGAAGATAACCACACCGCACCGACAGCGGCGCATAAACGACGAATCGAAAGTTCCATTTAACTATCCTTTACACCGACACCTTGCGCCTCGTGCGCACCAGTAAACGGGGCGAATTTTAAGCTAAGAACTATGCGTCAGGAAGTAGTTGAGACAAAAAAGGCCGCTAAGCGGCCTTTTAAGATCAAATATTTAACAATCAATTATTATACATAGCATTAATTTCATGGGCGTACTTGTGATAAATCATTTTGCGACGCAACTTAAGCGTCGGCGTGATTAATCCTGCCTCCATCGAAAAAGCTTCCGGCAGCAGGGTAAACTTTTTGATTTGCTCAAAACTAGCCAACTCCTGCTGGAGCTGTTTGAGGCGCTGCTCGAAATGCTCAACCACATGGCTATGGCGCAGCAGCTCAATAGGCGACTCATACTTTAAGCCTTTTTCCTTTGCCCATGCTTCGAGGGATTCAAAGGCTGGCACAATCAGCGCCGTCACATAGTTACGCGCATCGGCAATCACCGCCACTTGTTCGATAAAAGGACAACACCCAACAGCACCCTCAACCCTTTGCGGTGCAATATATTTACCGTTAGAGGTCTTCATCAATTCTTTAATACGATCGGTAATAAACAAATTGCCGTGGGCATCGAGTCGTCCCGCATCGCCAGTCTTTAACCAGCCGTCTTCAAAGGCGGCGGCAGTATCTTCAGGGCGATTGTAATAACCACGCATCACAGTGTCGCCACGGACTAAGATTTCATCGTCTTTACCCAGTTTAATTTCGATTTCGGGCAAGACTTTACCGTTTGACCCCGCGACACGGTTATCCAAAGTGTTACAGGTCACAGTAGCGTTTGTTTCGGTCATGCCATAGCCACAAAGCACAGGAATACCAATAGCATGGAAAAAAGACGCCACATTTAAATCAAGTGCAGCACCGCCACAGGGCATAAACTTTAAGCGTCCACCGAGCACTGCCTGCAACTTGCTGTAAACCAATTTATTCGCCAAACGCCATTGCAAGGATAACCACAAACCGCCCTTAGCGCGGCCTTGGCTCACTTCAAACTGACGCTCGCCAACCCTCATCGCCCAAGCAAATAATTTTTTACGACCCTCTGCGGATTTCGCGACCTTATCCTGTACTGCGCTGTAAACCTTCTCGAGGAAACGCGGCACCACACACAAGGTATGCGGACGCACAGCACTTATCGCCTCTTTTACTCTTTGGGTATTTTGCAGATACACATTATGGCCACCACGGCATAAAACGTAGAAACTCCAGCTACGCTCAAACACATGGCTTAGCGGTAGGAAAGCTAAAGACACATCGCCAGCATTAAAAGGCAAAATCTGATCGTGCTGACGCACAGTCGAAGCCATATTGCGGTAATCCAGCATGACGCCCTTAGGATCACCCGTGGTGCCGGAGGTATAAATCAGGGTTAACAGATCATCAAGATTCGCGTCTTTTAAGCGTTGCCCCAGCTCGGCACTTTGGTCGTATGCCTGCGCTAGCACGTTATCTAAATGTCTATGCTGAGGTTTATCCTGAGCCAACTGAACTGCGGCATCGAACACAATCACATGCTCTAGAGTCGGACACTGTTTTTGTAGCTCGCAGGCCAGCGCATATTGCTTAGCGTCGTCGACAAAAATCACCTTAGCCGCCGCATCATTAATGATAAAGCTGGCTTGCTCTAAGGTACTGGTTGGGTAAATAGGCACGACAATGGCACGGCTTTTCAGAATGCCGATATCGGCACAGGTCCATTGTGGGCAGTTTTGTGACAGGATCACACAGCGGTCTTGCACTTGTACGCCGAGTTGAATCAACACTTGTGCAATTTTATGGCTGATCTCATCAAATGCCTGCCAACTGACTTGATGCCAAGGGGCTGCCATTTCAAAACCTTCCAGCGCAATAGCCTCCTTTAACGACTGGCTTTGCTGCTGTAATAGTCGAATTACGTGATATTGTTCGAGCGACATGAGTGACTCACCTTTTAGCTTACAAGTGTTCCGCTTTTGCAGCATTCTACCTGAAGGCAAGCTAAAAACTAAGAGTTTTTGCTCTAATCTTGTGCAAATGTCGCCCAAATCACGTCATTTAAGGCCGATTACAGCCCAACGATATCGCCCCGCCATAACTTTTTACGGCCGCCAAACAGGGCAATTTGCCCCAACACAACCAGTAAAAGATCGCCTATTAACCAATAATATAGATGACCATCATGCTGCAATGCCGCCAAACTGATAGACACCCATAGTGAATGCCCCAGCACCACCAGCATAGTCAAGCTAACCTGTAACACTCGGCGGCACAGGCAACCTAGCCCTAACACCAAGGCACAAGCCCAATAGGTGCTCATCACTAAATGCGCCAGCAATGGCGCACTTATCCCGCCATTGAGCCAAGTAATAAACACACTACAGAGCAACATGCCGACACTGATGAGATACAGCAATCGTTGCTGCCCTCGGGCAAAAGCATTAACCAAACCGGTTCTGCCATCAAAACCCGGCATCAATAACAGTAACTCTGTTGCACGCGCTCGTTGCACCCGACTCCAATGCACCAGCGAACAGCTGATCACACAAAACTGCGCCAGTAGCAGTAACACCGGAAAATCCCAATTAAACTGATGGGATAATACCCCCAGCACCAATGTCAGCACGGGCAGCAACAACAGCAATACGGTTAACATCGGCCCGATAAAAAAGTTAACCGGATGCAAATAACGCTCGAAACGGCTCAAAAACCGCATGGATTGCAGATTAGGCAACCAAAACCAGCCCATTTCTAACCCGTTGAGGTACACACTGCGTGCTTCCACCCGCCAAGGTAACACTAGGCAGCGGCGCCAAATCAGAACGACAAACACAAACAACACTATGATGCTCAGCCACAATGGTACTTGCTCAGCCAAAGCGCTAGAAAACGGCACTAAGATAAACAGTAAAAATGAGGAGTAAAACCATTGGGTGTGCCGCAGACACAGCAAAATAAAACCTAAGCTTATCCCTTGGGCAAACACCAGTAGCGACAGGCTAGAGGTAAAATCAAACAATACGCATAAGAGCACCGCAAGGCTAAACACGCCAATGAGCATCACCTCGCACTGGATAAAAATATTCTGCCGATAACGGGGGATTAAGATTGAGCACTCACTCGCCATCAAGCGAATCAACTGCCATGCGACCGCTGCCGAGGTAGAGACAATCCCCATGCCGACAAAAATATCAAAACTCTCCTTCTGCCCGGCCCATCCCGCCAAAACGCTCAGGGCTAAGCCAAATAATCCGGTACCCAAAAAACTCACACTGCCCACGTCAAATAACCACAGGCGCAGCATGCCGTTAAAGGGATTGATTGAATGCTGTGTTACAGGCTTATCAGTAGGTTGCACAAGCGGTTTAGCTGAACTCATTTGTGTAACTCCACAAAGAGTTGCTCCAAATTAAGCGCTTCACTTCGCTGCACGCCGGGAAGATTGAGATCGATTGCGCCACTATCCACCAGCACAGAATTACCATCACGGCTCAAAATACGCACCTGCTCAGGCAACTCCGTACCCACAGCCAGTTTGAGTAGACGCACCTCTTCCCGTAGAGCATCGATTTCCTTAAACAGCACTAATTCGCCCTGTTTAATCAGTGCCACATGACTCGCGACCCGCTCTAAATCTGAGGTGATATGGGATGAAAACAGCACCGCCGAGCCGGATTCGAGGGCCAAGTCGAACAAATCGACCATAAATTTGCGTCTGACGATAGGATCGAGACTGGCCACGGGTTCGTCGAGGATCAGCAACTCGGGACGATAGGCCATTGCCATGATCAGCGCCAAGGATTGGCGCTGGCCGACGGACAGACGTTGTACCTGTTGGCTGACATCTAACTCAAAGCGGGCAAGCCAATCTTGCTCTAACTGCATGTCCCAATGGGGATAAAAGCTGCGGTGTAAATCAAGGGCGCGCTCAACGGTAAAACCTTCATAACCAAAGGGTTGTTGTGGCACATAACCAAGGCGCTCCTTTGCGGCTGACGAAAGTTGTTCCGGCGTCTCACCTAAGGTGCGGATGTCACCCGAATCGGGCGAAAGAATCCCCAAAGCGCAGCGCATTAAGGTCGATTTACCCGCACCATTTTGTCCCAATAAGCCAACCACCATCCCGGCAGACAAGCACAAGGACAGATCCTTTAACGCCTGTTTTTCAACGCCATTTTTTCCACGAAAAACTTTGTTTACCTTAGAAAACTCAAGTATTGGGGGAAACTCTTGATCCATCGAATTGCGTCCTTTTTATTCTCGTTTTCGCTTGGGCCGACTAGGCTTGCCAGCGCTCGTTAATCAATTGCAGCAACTCGGGCAGGCTCACGCCCAGCTGCTTGGCTTGTGCCAATAAGCCATCTAATTGCGGCTCAAGCAAACTCACGCCCGACTCCATCGCCTCGGTACGGGCAGCAACCCGAGTCGCCTGCCCACGGCGGCGTTCTAACCAGCCCTGATCCACCAATTGCTGAATCGCGCGAGATACTGTCATCGGGTTCACCGCAAGGTATTCCGCAATCTGGCGCACTGAGGGTAATACGTCTTCCTCTTGCAGTTGGCCGCCCACAATCAAGCGCACGATTTGCTCGTGTAATTGCTTGTAAATTGGCTCACCACTGCTGGGGTTGACATTTAAAAGTTCTAACATTAGGCTTTACACACTGTATTAATACATTGATACACCGATACACTGCATTTAAAGTATCACACTCATCCTGAAATGCAAAAAGGAAAGCGCTCATGATAGATAGCATGATCCACAGGAAGTCCCATAATGCCGGCGCTTGCGTTGCGATTAAGCGTTCAAACACAGGCTGGCATAAACATATTTCAACTCGCAAAATCATAGGGTTGAGTACGCTTATGCTCGCTATGGCTAGCGCAACGGTTTGGGCAAGTGAAAAATCAGCTCCTTCAACAACCCCCACAAATACCTGTTATGTGGACGGTGTTTCGGACCGTTTAAACTGCGGCTTTGTGACTGTGCCTGAGAATCCCAACAAGCCCGATGGCAAACAGATCCAAGTGCATTATGTGGTCTTGCCTGCGGTGAAAAACGTCAATCATGAAGAAGCACTGCTGGCGATAGCAGGCGGCCCAGGTCAATCGGCCATAGATAATGCGGCAAGCTTTGATAGCATGCTGAATAAAGTGCGACAGCAGCGGGATATTTTGCTGATTGATCAACGCGGTACAGGTCGCTCAAATCTATTGAATTGCGATGCAGGTGAACAATCCTTACTCGCCCTCAACGATGACAATATTGATAGCTTAGCCGAGGCGCAAAAATGCCGAGATCAATTAACGGGTAGCGATGTAACCCAATACGGCAGTCTCAATGCAGTGGCAGACTTCGAAGCCGTGCGCGCCCATTTAGGCTACAAAAAGCTGCACTTATACGGCATTTCTTACGGCACACGCATGGCGCAGCTCTATATGCGTTTGTATCCCGAGCATCTAGCCACAGTCACCTTAGACGGCGTAGTGCCGATGCAGCAAAGCGTATTAGAAATCGGCTCGGCAATTGAGCGCGGCTTTGACTTATTGTTTAAAGACTGCCAAGAAACCGCGGCCTGCCATGCCGAGTTTCCTGAGCTCAAGGCCGAGTTTGACCAAGTGGTCGCAAGACTAACCGAAGGGCCAGTGATGGAGCAAGTACACGACCCGGTCACGGGTGAAAAGACCTTACTCACACTCACCCGCGCGAAGTTTTATGGCGCGATCAGAATGGCGTTATATCAAACCAATGTGCGCGCCTTAGTGCCCCATGCGATTCATCAAGCCGCCAAAGGTAACTATCAACCGCTACTCGGATTGTATGCCTTAACTACCGATGGTGCAGGCATGGCAATGGGCATGCACGCCTCCGTAGTTTGCGGTGAAGACATCCATCGCATCACCCCAGCGATGCGTGAACAGGCAAAAACCTCCTATGTTGGCAAATCTATGCTCGAAGGCCTAGAGGCATCATGCTCTGTGTGGAAAGTGCCACCCGTCGATGCCAGCTTTAGCGAGCCTATTAAGAGTGCTATCCCCACACTGTTGCTGTCGGGCGAAATAGACCCTGCCACACCACCAAGTTGGGCGGAACTTGCGATGGAAAAACTCACCAACGCTAAACACTTGGTCGCGCCATACGCCACCCATGGCGTGGCCTATCAGTCCTGTGCCAATAACTTAATCGCCGAGTTAGTGCGTACTGGTTCGGTTAAAGATCTCGATGGTGAATGTTTGAAAAAGGATGTGCGCCGTAGTTTCTATTTAAATGCCAGCTCGGTTGAGCCACTCGCGACCGAAGATGCAACCCAATCTGCCAAAGATAAGCCCAGCACTGGAGCCAAGGAGTAAGTCATGATCAAAGTATCCCATCTTTCTAAGCGCATCGGCGAAGTGCAGGCCTTAAACGATTTGAGTTTTGTTGCCGAAAATGGCCAGATCACCGGCCTACTCGGCCCTAATGGCGCGGGTAAAACCACCTGTTTACGCACCATTTTTGGCCTGTTAAAGCCCGATACTGGCACGGCTGAAATTGAAGGTATCGATGTCGCCATCGACCCGATTGGTGCTAAGCAGCAACTCGGCTTATTCCCCGATCCATTTGGCCTGTATGAGCGCCTCACGCCGCGGGAATATATCCGTTACTTCGCCGAACTCAGCGGGTTATCTGCGAGCGACGCCAAAGAAGCCACCAGCAAGGTTATCGCCAAACTGCGCCTCGAAGATATTAGCGATCGCCGCTGTAAAGGCTTCTCCCAAGGGCAACGAATGAAAACCGCCCTCGCCCAAGCCATAGTCCACAGTCCGAGCAATATTATCCTCGACGAACCGACCCGTGGGCTGGATGTAATGAGCACTCGCTTGCTGCGCGATATTCTTATCGACCTTAAAAACCAAGGGCATTGTGTGCTGTTTTCCAGCCATGTGATGCAGGAAGTCGCGGCGCTGTGCGACCAAGTGATTGTGATGGCACAGGGCCGAGTGGTGGCCATCGGCAGCCCAGAACAGCTTTGCGCACAAACGGGTAAGGCCTCACTCGAAGATGCCTTTATCCAGCTGATCGGCACCGATGAGGGTATTGCCGCATGATGACTCACAGCATCAACGCTCACACAAATTGCGATAACACCTGCTTCGACTTAAATAGCGAACAGATAAACTTGGGATAAGGAATAATCATGAACAAAATCATCGCAATGGTTCGCAAGGAACTGATAGACGCCGCCCGCGATAAACGCTCTGTGATGGCGGGGCTCTACTACGCCATCGGTACGCCGCTGATCATGTGCGGCCTGTTTATGGTGCTTATTGGCCAGCTGACCAGCCCGGACGATCTTAAAATCAGCATCACTAATCCCGACAAAGCGCCGGATTTAGTGCGTTTTTTATCTAACAAGGGCATTACCCAAGGCGAAGCTGGCGCGAAGGATTTGAAAGCCATCGAGCTGATTATCAGCCCCGACTATGCTAAGCAGATGAACCAAGGCAAAGGCGCAGAGATCACTATCGTTGCCGATAACTCAGAGGAAAAACTGCAAAACTCGATTCGCCGCTTAGAGAAACAGTTGCAGGCCTACAGCGCCGAAATGGGCAGCCTGCGCTTAATCGCCCGCGGTATCGACCCTCGCGTGGTGCAGCCCCTGAAAGTGAATGTGCACGACCAAGCCACCACCGACTCTAAGGGCGGGATGATCTTAGGCATCGCCATTTTCACTATGATTTACTCAGTGTTTATCTCGGGGATGAACTTGGCCATCGACACCAGCGCCGGTGAGCGTGAACGTAACTCCTTGGCATTGTTACTCAGCCATCCGCTAACCACGCGCCAATTAGTGCTCTCTAAAATCATTGCTGTCGGTCTGTTTGCCCTACTCGGCTTAGTGTTGATTTTATTAGTATCTAAGGTCGCCTATACCTTCGTGCCTTGGCAGGAGCTCGGCTTTAGCGTCAGCATTACCAGTGAATTTATGGCGTTGATGCTGCTGGTCGGTATCCCAGTTGCCCTGATGGCTGCCTGTTTGCAATTGTTTGTGTCCTTTATGGCCAAAACCTTTAAGGAAGCCCAGTCCTATCTAACCATGGTGCTGTTTGTGCCCTTGGCACTGTCGATGGCCGCCAGCTACAACATCGCGCCCGACGTCCTGCAATGGTTGCCCGTCTCGGGTCAGCAACAGGCACTGATGGACTTTATTAAAGGTAAAGATATGAACATGCTGCAATTGCTGGTATCGACGCTGGGCACACTCGCCATTGCGGTAATACTGGCATTCGGCATGGAAAAATCGTTAAAGAGCGAAAAAGTGATCTTCGGTTTATAACACTATCAACCCACAGAGGGCGCGCCGCGCCCTAACATTGAGTTAAGGAGCCAATCATGGAAAAAGAATTTATTATCATGGTCATTATGGTGACCTTTATTATCGGTGTAAGCGCTACAGAGATGTTTAAGCATTACCTAAAAATGCGCCAACTGGGTGGCGGAAACGATCGACAGCTTGAGGATAAACTCACCCAGCTGAGTCTACAAAATCAGGTACTGATTGAACGAGTACAAGTGCTGGAGCGCATAGTGACAGATGCAGAGGACAACGCCGCCAAGACCACACTGGCACAGCAAATTGAGGCATTAAAATAGTCGTTAATGCACCGCAGTTAAACTCGTATTACAGAGTATTAAAGCTGTGTCTATAGGCGCTAAGTCAAGCTGCGTAGTTGCGACTTAGCGCGACCACAACCGTCCATAACGAATGCCAATAAAAAACCCAAGCTAGGCTTGGGTTTATGTCATCTTGCTGTGCGGCGCGTTATTTTGCCTTAGGTCTAAAAGGCTTCATCACGGCCTCGTTACACTCGAGGTACGGCCCTTCCATCAGGTCGATACAGTAAGGAATCGCTGGGAATACCGCATCTAAACATTCGCGGATTGATTTAGGCTTGCCCGGCAGGTTCACAATTAATGAATCCCCCCGTAAGCCCGCGGTTTGGCGCGAGAGAATCGCCGTCGGTACAAACTTTAACGACTCAGCGCGCATCAGCTCGCCAAAGCCCGGCATCATGCGATCGCATACGGCCTCGGTTGCCTCAGGGGTGACATCACGTTTTGCAGGGCCAGTACCACCCGTAGTCACAATCAAGCAGCAATCCTGCTCATCAGCCATCTTGATCAGGGTCGCTTCAATCACATCCTGCTCGTCGGGGATCACTTGATAAATCGGTTCCCACTCGCTGGTGAGGTAGTCATTGAGAGTATCGATAATCGCCTTGCCCGAGATATCCTCATAAATCCCCGCGCTGGCACGATCGCTCACCGTAACAATCCCGATTTTTGCTTTGCTCATTGGAAATCCCCAATCATGTTGAAATAAAACCATATCGACCGTAAGCAGAGGAGAAACCTATGCTCCTTCGACTATAAGCCGCAGCTAAAATAGCATAAATGCTCGGCCAATGGGGCAAGTAAAACGTGATGAAGTTCGCGCAATATGCTCGAAAAAAGCTAAGGCAAGCCATAGCTCACCTTAGCTTGATAGTTTGGAGTGAAGGGTTAACTCACCTGCAACAACGTGGGTAAAGCAGGAAAAGCGCCTTTCTGGCAACAGGTTACAGCGCCGCAACGCACCGCAAACTCAACCGCCTTGCGCAACTGTGCCTGACACGCAAGTCGATGTTTTAAGGTTAAATGCTCGAGATCAAACTCCAACTCAGAACCCAGTGCAAACAAAAATCCCGCCATAAAGCTGTCACCCGCCGCCGTGGTATCTACGGCTTTAATTTGGGGGACTGGTACGCTAAATCGCTCATCTACTGTTATGCATTGCACTGGATTGGCGCCGTCAGTAATCAAAATCACTTCAACACCTTGCGCCAAACAAAACTGCAAATAATCTTCGAAACTCTTATTCCGCGTTAAGGCTAAATAGTCGGCTTCTTCACGGCTCATTTTCAGCACTTGTGTGTAACGAAAACACTGCTCTACTCGCTCTGCAAGCAATGCGGTATCGGGCCAGAGTGATAAGCGCAAGTTAACATCAAAACTCACTATCTTATTGAATGAATTAGCACAACGGGCGCCATAGAGACTCGCGTTAAAAATGTTCGCTTCGGTAAAGGTATTAGAACAGAGATGGAAAATATCCATCTGCGGCCATGGAATGGCATCGAAATGGCGCGGGCTATAGCACAGATCGGCCGTAGCCTGACGGTTAAACTCGAAGGTTCGTTCACCATTTTCATCCAAATTTACGACCACTGTCGCCGTTGGCGCACCTGGCACTTCGGTCAAGTAATCCGTTACAACCCCTTCATTCGCTAGGGCTTGTTTTAACATTGCGCCATAATCATCGCAGCTAATGCCGCCAGCAAAATAACTCTTACCGCCCAGTTTGGCATAACCTACAGCCACGTTTGCAGGCGCGCCGCCTGCAATGGCTTGATGGGATTTGTCGCTAGCCTCCGTGGGTAATAAATCCACTAACACCTCACCAAAACTGAGTAATACCGTCATATGGATCCCTTTATATTTCTATTAGTTAAGCAAAAAGCCCATGCTGGATGGGCCTTTTAAATTGTCGGTTTTAAACCCCAAACCCGCCGGAGTTAAAACTCGTATTTCAAGGTTGCACTCGTGGTTCTGCCATTAATGGTGCGAGCGCGGATAATATTGTTATCAGGAATCGAACCTTCCTCTGCTTCGGTAATACCCGTAGCGTCAAACAGGTTGTTGACGTTTAAGGAGACACTTAAGGCCTGAGTTAAGTTGTAGGTTGCAAAGGCATTGACCTGATTGTAACCATCAAACTTGAGGTCATTATTATCCTGTGCATAGGAGTCAGTAGTGCCAATCAGGTTGATACCCACTGAACCTTGGTCAAAGTTATAACGTCCCATCAGCGAGTAGATAAAGTCGGCCTGTCTTCTTGGAGTATTCCCGACAACGTCGGGTGTTAGAGCGTCCTTAGCAATTTCAGCGTCGGTCCAAGTGACATTGCCCCTAAAATCGAAGTCACCGATAAAATAGGCCGATTCAATTTCAATTCCTTTAGCTTTGTACTTACGGTCGAAGAAACGCTGACTCGTCGCCTCAAAGTTTTGCTCCTCGGTCTCTGAATAGAAGGCGGTCGCGAACACCGATAAGTCATCGTAACGGTACTTAACGCCTAACTCATATTGATCCACATTATCGACAGCATCTTCTTTTGCCACTGAACCATCGGCACGAACCTTACCAAACAACAGGCGATCCGCATTGGCGCGGCCACCATGACTCAAGCGACCAAATGCAGCTAAATCACTGGAAAACTGATAGTTTGCACCGAGAGAATAGGAGGTGTAACTCCAGTCATAATTTACGGTTTGCGGATTGGCATTATCGATAGAAGAGACACTTTGCTCAGGAATAGAGATAACGCCATCCAAGTTCATATCGACTTGCGATTGCACATTGCCGGCGTAGTAACCACTGGCATCACCGCTGTCGTAACGCACACTGGCATCCAGCGACAAATCCCCAAAGCTCGACGCGACCGCAAGATAAGGCGCCTTAATGTTGTATTCGGTATCGTAATTACGTTGGCAACAGTTGCCCCAATAAGGCACGCCATAGCCGTACAGTCCAGCATCTGAATAGGCGGTACCATCGGCGGCCACAACATCAAGCAATGCGGCGTTATCCCCTTTGACTTCCATCAAATAGGAGTTCCACATCCAGGTCATATTGATATTTTGGGTGGCATTGTAATAACCCACAGTAACGCTGGTATCGTCAAAGGTTTTCGTTAATTTTAAGTCGTTTACGATTGAGCCAAAGTCATTCATCTTAACGTCGAAGGTATGGATCCGCATGGCGAGTCCATCCATAGGATTGCCCGCATCAGGGCCATTGGCATAAATTAACTTAGCGCCAGTGCCGGCGATACTGGCCGCAATGTCGGCGCCATTAGCCACCTCGGCTGGGAATGGTGCCATAAAATTGCCGCTCACATCCGAGAAACGGAAGCGGTTTTCGACCTGCCAATCATTGCCTAAATCAAAAGACGCCTCTAAACCCACAGAGTTAACCTCAGGGTTCATCCCATCGCGCATATCACCGCGACGACGCTCACCATCGGCGCCCAAACTCAGGGTTGAGAGGAAATATGCTGACTGAATGGCATCGGATTTCGCATTAAAACCTGGGACAGAGCTACCGTCCGAATACATTGGCATGGGTAAGTAGCCAATACTTTTATCATCTAAGTGCTTGAAATAAAGACGAACATAGCCACTATCGAACTCTTTGGTTATGTTAGCTTTTACCTGACCGCCCTTGTTGGCGTCATAACCTGCTTGGCGAGGGCCTTCACCAGTACGCACAAAACCACCCACATGGAAACGCAGGCTGTCATTGATGCTGGTGCCATATTCAAAGTCGGTACGGAAGGTATCGTAGTCCAAGCCAAAGGTGGTCGACACGCTGCCAGCATCTGAACTTCCGGTTTTACTGATCACGTTAATAATGCCACCGGGCGCATTACTGGCTGCAGTTGATGCCGAACCACCACGAATAGATTCAATGGTTTGTACTGTAGAGTCTAAACGTAAAAAGATATCCGCATTACCAAAGGCAATATCGCCAAACTGCAGAATTGGTAAACCATCTTCTTGAATTTGGAGAAACTTAGCACCACCCGATGCCACAGGTAAGCCACGGACAGCAATGTTAGCGTTACCTTCGCCGCCCGTTGATTCCACCTTCATCCCTGGAATGATCCGAAATGCTTCGGCGGATGAACGTGGAGTACTAACCTCCAACTCGGCGAGTGATACGCTGCTGACTGACACGCTCGAGTCCATGACGCGGGTGCCACGGGCCACGCCCGTAACAGTAATGCGCTCAAGGCCTAACGCATCTTTCTTGGTTTCTTCCTGTGCAGGTGCATCGGCAGCCCAAAGCTGAGAACTCACCAAGACGGCGATTGTGCTTAACAAGAATTGTTGTGATGTGCGATTTATCATTTTTATGTCCCCACCCATATTTGAGAAGCCGCCCCTCTCCCCACGGCGACTTCTACTGAAATTGTTGTTAATCGATTAGCCTGTTATTTCACTTTACTAAAAAACATCTTAATCGATTAAGTTAACAAGTTAGCAACTAAATAACAAAAAGCAAGTGCATTTTTTGTACAAACCAACAAACTTAAAGTGGGAACAACAGACAATTAATTGATTCATTAGAGAAATGTGACATAAAAATTTTTTCTGTCACATTTCAATTTAAGCAGTTTCACGGCCCAACAATGATTGGGTAGGATCTTTAATCAGATTAACGCCCGCTAACAGGCACAGTAAAACGGCAAACCCAGTTGCGAGGTAAAAGCCATACTTCACATGGCCGAAAATATCCCCAACTAACCCCATACAAAGGGGAGCCAGCGCCGCAGAAACCGCGGTAAAAAACAGGATAACTCCAGCCACAGAACCGTGCTGCGCCACGGGGAAACAACTGATCCCCTTGGAGTTTAAGGTGGGATATATCATTGACATAAACAGCCCAGAGAGCGGCAAGAGAATAACAGCGGCCTCAACCCCATAGAGCATAGAGCCGAGATAGCAAAGGCTAATCGCTAAGCTAAACCAGAACATAACCTGTTGCCATGAAAAGTGATTTAGTATCCATCCGCCCAAAAACCGCCCACCCGCTCGCAGGGTAAAAAAGAGGGTCAAGGCATAAGCCGCCAGTACAGTGTAATCGCCCTGATACTCTTGCAGCAGGCTAGGCATCCATACATAAATCGCCACTTCGGTGGCCACATACAAACCAATCGCAAGGGAAAACCCTAATGCATAAGGGTTTTTCATCATGCGGAAGGTGTTCGCCAGATTAATTGTCTCCGTCGAGGATTGCTTAACCTGCGGATAATCGGCCCTAAACGCCAACCAACAAAGCAGCAGACAAAAAATCCCTGCCCCAAAATACAAATACTTCCATGACACACCACTGATAAGCAGATAGCTAACGATAGCTGGCCCCACCATAGCGCCAACCCCAAAGAATCCTTCGACCGTGTTCATGGTGCTGGAATGTTGTTTTGGTGACCGAGAGATATCACCGATCAGAGCTAAAGCCCCAGTTTTAAATACCCCAATTGCCAAGCCCACCAAGGCCAATAGCATCAGGAAATAATAAAACGACTCCCCAAGCGCAAATAAAAAACAGGCAATAGCGAACAACAACAACCCTAATAAAATGGTTAGTTTACGCCCTATTTTATCCGCCAAAAAACCCAGAAACAGACCGCTTATTGCGATAAAAATCATCGGCATATAATGGAAGGCGCTCGCCTGAGACAAAGAGAGGCCAAATTCAGATATCAGCTGCGGGATGATCACGCCCACGGCATCGGAGGTCATAGCAAACATAAAAAACATTAAATACGTCAGCACTCTAATACGAGTGTGATGGCGATTTTCTACAGAATTTGAATCACTTACCATACTGTTTCACCTTATCGTTATCGCGCCTAACTCCCTTTGAAGCTGGCTAAGCCCCAAACAGCTTTAGGCATTATTTATGTACAGCAGTGAGCTAATCCCCCCAAAACCTAAGACTAACTCAAAAATAAAACAAACCACTTGAATAATGTTTCACATTGGTTAAATATACAACTTAATCGATTAAGTTTGTTTGCGCAATTTATAAATAAAAGCGGGCAAACTTTACTCTGGGAAGGCTACTCAAACGTGGGCAAAGTATGAAAAATCAAGTGCAATTGATCACCTATGTCGATCGGATAACCGGTGCCGGACTCAAAGAACTCAAAGCCTTACTCAATAACGAGTTACAGGGGTTATTTGGGGGCGTTCACCTACTGCCCTTTTACTATCCTATCGATGGCAGCGATGCGGGTTTTGATCCCATAGACCATGTGCAAGTGGATTCTCGCTTAGGTGATTGGGACGATGTCAAAAGCATAGGTGAAGAGTTCGACATCATGGCCGACTTGATCGTTAACCATATGTCCGCGGAGTCTCCCGAGTTTAAAGATGTGCTCAAGCATGGCAAACAATCGGCTTACTGGGATTTATTCCTAACCAAGGACAAGGTATTCCCCGAAGGATTAAGCGAGCAGGATCAAAAAGCTATCTACCGCCCTCGCCCAGGGAGCTGTTTTAGCACTTACACCTTAGCGGATGGTTCAACGGAAGAGTTTTGGACCACCTTTACCCGCAACCAGATCGATATCGACGTTAATTCCGCAGCAGGTAAGGATTACTTAAACCGCGTATTGGCGCGATTTAACCACAGCAAAGTCAATTTAATCCGCTTAGATGCCGCAGGTTATGCAATCAAAAAGCCCGGCACTAGCTGCTTTATGATTGAGGAGTCCTTCGAGTTCGTGGATAAATTAGCAAAGCAAGCCAATCAGTTAGGCATGACAACCCTAGCCGAAATCCACTCACATCATATGACGCAAATCGATATCGCCAAACGGGTCGATATGGTTTACGACTTTGCATTACCGCCGCTGATTTTACACACGCTCTTCAGCCAAGATTGTCGCGCCCTGAGCCACTGGCTTGAAATGGCGCCTCGCAACTGCATTACCGTACTAGATACCCACGATGGTATTGGCATTATCGATGTCGGCCCAATGGATGGCTTGCGCGGATTATTAGACGAAAAACAAATCGATAATCTAGTTGAAACCATACACAGCAACAGTCAAGGCGAGAGTTTGCAAGCCACAGGGGCGGCCGCCAGCAATGTCGATTTGTATCAAATCAACTGCACCTACTACGATGCCCTAGGGCAAAATGACCTAGATTACTTGATGGCGCGAGCAATTCAGTTTTTCGCACCAGGTATTCCACAGGTCTACTACACAGGCCTGCTTGCCATACCAAACGACATGACGTTGCTGAATCAAACCCACATCGGCCGAGACATTAATCGCCCCTATTTAAACCGAGAAAAGGTGCAACAAGCCCTGCAAAAGCCTGTCGTTAACGCTTTAATTAAATTGATAAAACTGCGTAATAGTAGCGCAGCATTCAATGGCGGCTTTTCGATGGCTGCCAGTGGAAAATCACTAACACTCACATGGTCTGCACAAAATGCATCGGCCAGTCTTAGTCTCGACTTTGCCCATAAACAAGGGCTGATCACCCTGCTTGATGAGCAAGGCATCGAAACCCAAATTGCCTTGACCGACCTGCTTACCCCTGCGCAGGGGTAAATACCAAACATAAAACAAAAGGCGCTTTAACAGCGCCTTTTGCATTTAAAAATCAATACATTAGCAGCTTTTACCTAACCGTAATTCATACCCTAATACCTGAGCATGCACGGCATCGTCGATAAACATCTGCGCCGCCATTTGGCCTTTTTGCTCTGAGTATTGATAAACCGTGGTCAGCGGTGGAGTTGAGCGAGTTGCCTCATCAATACCATCAAATCCCACAACACGAATATCCTCTGGAATTGCTAATCCCATGGCCTGCGCCTCCCCCATCACACTGAGAGCAATTAAGTCGCTCATACATAAAAATACATTGGGTCTTGGGGTCGAATTCAGTGCCTCCTTAGCCGCTATCCGTGCATATTCCGCATTACTTTCTGGAATATTCCAAATCCGATCATTACCAAGGGTGACACCCGTTTCCTCAATCGCCTGTAAGTATCCCTGCAACCTCTGGTGTGCAATCGACATATCGATTTCGAGCAAATTCAAATCGTAAACTCGGCAGGTTAAATGGGTATCGAGCAACCTTAACCCTAATACAGCCACCTGATCGGTGGGAGATTTTAACGCTAATTTGGCCACCTCATAGGCGGCTAACTTATTGTCGATGCTGACAGAAGCGTTGCGGTGGATATCAAAATCCACAGTAACCACCTTCTTCTTAACTTGTTTTAGTTGCTCGGCAAGCAAGGCATTGCGCGGGCGACCATAACAAATAAACCCATCCACAAAATCGGCCACTGCATTCACACTGTCGGAGCTGCCAGAAAACAACAATAAGTTTAGTTTTTCCCGCTCCAATACCGAAGCTACCCCCTTCATAAACTTACTGGCGACAGGATCGGACACCATATATTCAACACTATCGGACAATACCAACGCGACGGTATCAAATTTGCCCCTACGTAGGGACTGCGCCGCCTTGTTTGGGCCAAAGTAACCCAATTTAGAACAGGCGGCCAAAATTTCGTTGCGGCGTTTTTCCGATAGTTGATCGGGACGATTAAAAGCATTAGAAACAGTGGCGTTAGAGACACCTAGCTCGTTAGCTATGCTTTTTAAGGTCCAGTTTTTAGTTGTCATGCAGAATTCCTGGCAAAGAATGGGGTCACAGCGGAAGCTAACCTATCGCAAATACTACACAGCTTAAATCCGTCGTGCACCAACAAATCTACTCATGATCCCTAAGCGCTGTGGCGGGCGAGAGATACCCTACAATCGCAGAGCTGAGCGCCACCAAGGCCGCCGCGATAAAACCCCATTGGAAGGCGTGATGCACAACCTCAATGGGTAGCTTTTTTATCGCCGCAATCCCCACCTGCGCCCCTTCGAGCGGTAACAAGCTATATAGCAACAGGCTGAATAAGGCCGTACCAATTGCCGCGCCCATGGAGCGACACAAGGACACCATAGCGGTAATTTGGCTTAAACGCGCCTTGCCCGACACACTCTGCACAACTAACTGCACGCTGGGCATCACGGTTCCTAACCCTATGCCCACCAGCACACCTAATCCGCCAATAAGATCCGCATTGGGCGGGACTAAACCGATAGAGAGTAAACCGATAGAAGCCAGCCCCATCCCGAAGGTCGGCAACCATTTAGGTGCTACATCTCGGCTCAACAACCGGCCCGCAATAGTAGAACCTGTCACTATACCAAAGGTCATTGGTATCAATAGCAAGCCCGTTTTGGCCGGATTGGTTTGCAGACCAACCTGTAAGTAAATGGGTAAAAAGAAGATCATCGCAAACAGACAGGCGGCAAACAGCGCAGCGGTTAATAGCGGCATATAAATGGCTTTGTTGGCGAGTAAATCCAGCGGCAAAAAAGGACTCTCACGCTGACGCTCCCACCACAACAGCAAGGCGGCGCCCACAAAGATAAATCCGATAAAGCCTAAGCTTGTGGCCGATAGCCAAGCAAAGTCTTGCCCTGCCACAGACAACCAATACAGCAGCGCCGTAATGATAGAAGGAAATAACAGCACGCCAAGCAAATCAAACCGACCCAGTCGTACTGGTTTAATACTCTGTTTATGCAAGCGATTAAGTCGCCAAACCGCCAGCATAGCCAAGGGAATATTCGCCCAAAATAACCAGTGCCAAGAATAGGCATGCACCACAAAACCACCAATCACTGGGCCGCCAACACTGGCGAGGGTAAACATAGCGGCAAAATAGCCCTGAAAACGCGCCCGTTGCCGTATCGGCACCAATTCCCCCACAAGGGATTGGGACAGACTCATCAGCCCGCCACCGCCGAGGCCTTGGAGAATCCTTCCGGCAATCATATGGTCCATCGTCCCGGCACTGGCGGAGACAATTGAGCCTAACGCGAACACCGCCAAGGCAATCATCAAGATTTTGGCGCGGCCAAAGTTATCCCCCAGCCAGCCATAAATAGGTACACTGGCCGCCATTGCCAACATATAGCCGATAGTGATCCACGAGGCTTGCCTGAGGCCGCCAAGATCTTCCACTATGGCTGGGGTTGCGGTGGCGAGTAGGGTTTGATCGACCGCCGCCAAAAACATGGGTAAGAACACGGCGGAGAAAATCGCCAGAAAAATCGAAGTGGGTAGAGGCTCATGTTGGGACGAAGCAGACGCTGGGGTCATAGAGTCTCTACCTGTGATTAAGGCTTAAATTCGCCTTGCATTCCAATACTTTGATGCCCAATAGCTATTAAGTAGGCTCGAAATTTTTACCCCTTGGCTCGTCGAGACATGGAGGAAATTATTCCCGCCCACATAAATGCCGACATGGTGCGTGCTCCAGCCAGTTTTAAAGAACACTAAGTCCCCCTTACGCAGTTGATCCCGCGCCACGGGTTTACCAAGTGCTTGCTGCTCCTCCACTGTACGCGGCAGAGTCATACCCAACATTTTTTGGTAAGCGACCGACACAAAGGCCGAGCAATCGATGCCTTTCTTGGTCGCGCCCCCCAAACGATAAGGGACGCCGCGCCATTCGGAATGCAATTCGGCGATATTGCTATCGTTCCAAACGGAGACGGGTTCAACTTGCTTAACCACAGGCTTAGGTTCTGGCGCGCTCGCACAGGCACCAAGACCTAAGGCTAAGATAACTATCAGTAATCGTTTCATTAGCGTAAAACTCATCGCGGGCAATTCTTGCGTAATATCGGGTGCTATCAAAGCGATAACTAACATACCGTGAAAAAATCGATGGTAACAGCCTAAGCTAATCTCAAGCTTAAAACTATAACGCCGTCCACAATAAGCGAATACCCACCAGCACCATTAAAATCAAGATGATGCGTTTAAACAACCTATCGCTGATCTTATCTTGGATCGACAACCCCAGTTTTACCCCTAACCAAGCCAAAGGCGCAAGTAACAGAGAAATCAGAATGTTACCTTGATTAATTTGCCCGAGCAGACTGTAGGGCACTAACTTAATCAGATTCACCACCGCAAAAAATACCACTGCCGTGGCTAAAAACTCTGGTTTGGCCAAACGTAACGGCAGCAAATAGGCATTGAGTGGCGGCCCGCCTGCATGGGCCACAAAGCTGGTAAAACCTGCGGTTAAGCCGCAGAGTCGTCCCACCAAAGGTGAAGGGGTCGCTTGGGTTTTATCCCCTAAAACCAAGCCATAAAGACCAAACCCTAAGGACACACAGCCTAAAATCGCCCGTAAGTAATCTTCGTTTAATCGGTCGAACAACCAATAGGCGATACCTATACCCACAATCGCCGCGGGTAAGAGGATCCATAATTGGCGTGGATTATGTTGGCCCCACCACGAACGAACACTTAAAAAATCCATATAAATCAGCAGTGGTAACATGATTGCCGCCGCTGTCGCCGGGCTTATGGCTAGCGCTAACAGGGGCACGGTCAAGCCACCGACGCCGCCGGCAAAACCCGATTTAGAGATCCCCGTAATCAACACCGCAGGAATCGCCACTAGCCAAAAAACAGGGTCTGTTAACATCCCTTATTCCCAATATTGCGTTAAAGTCATTAAGGTCGAGCGTGAGTAACAGACCTTGAGGGCGATAACACGCCTCGCTGCACCAGCATAAATGTTAAATCTATCCGTGTCTAAATGAAGATAAGGAGTCGATATGAGTCAAATGCAAACGTCGCCGTTTTACGGCGGCCCAAGGGAATGCCCCGTCGAAGATGGGCGGATCCAAATCCAACATATAGCCTCCAAAATCGGTGATGTAGGCGGGATACCCGTAGCGCGGGCTATTCCGCAAAAACCGCGTCGACTCATAGGCCCTTGGTGTTTTCTGGATCATATTGGTCCTGTCACCAACGGCCCCTTAATGAATGTGGGCGAGCATCCCCATATCGGCCTACAGACCTTCACTTGGATGCTGGAGGGGGAAATCATGCACAGGGACAGCCTAGGTAGCGCCCAAGTGATCCGCCCTAAGCAAGTCAATCTGATGACCGCAGGCCATGGTATCGCCCACACCGAAGAGTCCGTCGAAGGTCATCGCACTATGCATGCGGTGCAGCTATGGATTGCGCTACCGCTGGAACACAAAGACACAACCCCGAGGTTCGACCATTATCCCCAGCTGCCCACTTGGCAGGAGGCGGGCGCTGAATTCACCCTATTGATTGGCTCGTGGAAGGATAAACAAGCGCCCACACTACACTTTTCGCCAATCGTCGCGCTCGATATCTTCGCCACAGAGGCCACTCAACTAACACTTCGGCTCGATCCGCGATTTGAATATGGCCTAATGCCGCTTGAGGGCCGATTCGATATCGACGATGAATCCTTTGATAACAATAACCTCGCTTACCTTGGCATGCTGCGCGAGAGTATAACGCTCGACCTTCACCAAGGCGCACGTTTACTGCTGATTGGCGGCGCGCCCCTCGCCGACTCTGTCAGTATCTGGTGGAATTTTGTCGGCTACAGTAAGGAAGATATCGCCAGTGCCCAAGCCGATTGGGAGGCCAAGTCCCCACGTTTTGCCACTGTGCCGGGTTATAGCGGCAAACGCTTAATGCCGCCGCCCATCCCTTGGTAATCCCAGCCGTTCATGCGTTAGCGCGAGGTAATCGAGCTAGATTACCTCGCCTAATGGAGGTATTTGCAGCCACTATCTAATGCAAGTTGGTGAGTAGAACAGACTGCCTGATGTAAATGCCAGACAACATTCACACGCCAAGCCACAGAAAATTTTACGGATTTTTTACGCGCTATCCCTACAGGCCTTTGCTAGAGTAGCCTTAACTTCAGCAATGCCTTAGCCATTATGACTTTTGCAAACACAGCCTCCATCAACCAATACTGGCGCACGCATCCCGCGTTATTTACCGCCATGTTGTTAGTGGTAACGTTAATAACTAGCTATTTTATTGATGTATTTTCAGGATCAGCCATTGCTGTGCTGCTTATCCTGCAATTAGCCGTGATCGCCGTGGCCCTGCAATGCAGCGCCAACTATGCCTACTTTGTGGCCGTGTTTGGCGCCGTCAGTTTCAATTTTTTATTCACCACACCGCGCTATTCGTTACAGATGTTCAACGTCGAAGACATAGTCAATCTAAGCGTATTTTTGCTGGTCGCCCTTACTAGCAGCAAATTGGCTGAACATTACCGCCGCCAGCAGCATGCACTCGAACAGGCGCAGCTCAGAAACAGCATTTTGCTCTCGGTCTCCCACGATTTACGCACGCCCCTTGCGACCATTATCGGCACCTTAACCACGCTGAAGGAATACCAAGCCAAGCTCAACCCAGAGCAAACTGAGGAGCTTATCGACTCGGCCGCCGCCGAGAGTCATCGCCTGCACCAATATATCGAAAATCTTTTGCAAGCCACTAAGTTACAACATGGTGCGCTCAAATTTAGCCTAGATGAAGCCAATCTACGCGAAGTGCTACAGCGCACTATCGCTCGCTTTCAAACTGAGCAACCCAGAATCAAAATTCATACTGAGCCAGAGCTACCACCATTAATGATTTGCAGCTCTTTGATTGAACAGGCGATTTTTAATGTGCTCGATAATGCCCTGCATTATTCCCCCACCAACCAGCCTGTGATCGTAAGCCTCTATCGCCACCAAGATATGCTGCGTATCGATATTCAAGACTTAGGACAAGGCATAGCCCCATCTCAAAAGGAGGCGATTTTCGAACTGTTTTACCGCCAACATCCCTCTACCGATGGCGGAGCTGGATTGGGTCTGCCTGTCGCCAAAGGGATTATTACTGCCCATAACGGGCGTATCAGTGCCGAAAATGTTGCTCAAGGCAGCCTGATCCGCATCGCGTTACCGATAACGAAGGAAAGTGCATAAATGGCTTACAAGGTGTTAGTGGTGGATGATGAGCCACAAATCCATACCTTTATGCGGATCTCACTTGAGGCGGAAGGCTTTGAATACATAAGCGCCACCAGCATAGCCACGGCGCTCAAACAATACCAAAGCCACCAGCCGCACCTTATCGTGCTCGACCTCGGCCTGCCCGATGGCGATGGCATCGAACTACTCCAAGCACTGCGCCAGCAAGATAAGACCCCCGTGTTGGTTTTAACCGCCCGCGATCAGGAGGAAGAAAAAATCCGCCTGCTCGAGGCCGGTGCTAACGATTATCTAAGTAAACCCTTTGGTATCAGGGAATTAATCGTGCGTATCAAGGTATTAGTCCGTGACCTTGTGGATACCTCAAACACTATCGATATGCTGCAATTTGGCCCGCTCACCCTACAAAAGAGCAGCCATCAATGCTGGCTTAACCAGCAGGAAATCGCCCTCACCAAAAAAGAGTTTGCCCTACTGGTTCAGTTAATGTCCCACCCTGGGCAATTGCTGAAACAGAGCGAACTGCTGCGCAATATCTGGGGCGAAACTCACCAAGAAGATAGCCATTATCTGCGGATTTTAGTCAGCCAACTGCGTAAAAAGCTTAACGATAGTGACGAACAACAACTGATCAAAACCGAGCCTGGTTTAGGGTATCGACTCACCGACCTCGGCCCGCCGTAGGCCAGCTCGCCTCACTCTTTAGCTCAACCACACAAGGATATGAAATGGCACATTTTACTGTCATCGGATTAGGCCGCTTCGGCGTTGCTGTAAGCAGAGAACTGATCCACTTAGGTCATACAGTTACGGGTGTCGACAATGACCACAAAGCTGTTGAAAAATATGTAGAAAGTCTTACCGAAGCGGTGATTTGCGACTGCGCTGATGAGGCGTCGCTGCGGGAACTCGATCTTACCAGTAGTGAAGTCGTGATTGTCGCTATCGGTTTTGATATGCAATCGAGCCTGCTGTGCACTCTGGCACTTAAAAATCTCGGCGTGCAAAATATTTGGGTTAAAGCCAGCAATAAAGCGCACCACACCATATTGTCTAAACTCGATGTCGCGCGAATTATTCACCCCGAGGAAGATATGGGGATCCGCGTCGCCCAGTCGCTAAACTACCCTATGGTGAATAACTTTCTCGCCATCGGCGATGGGCTCTATATTGTTGAAATCCATATTAAAGCCCATTTACATCAAGTCACAGTTGGCCAACTACTAGGGAGCCTACAAGAGAAAAACACCGATGAGCAAACCAACGTACAGCGCAGCCCTAAAGGCAAAGTCACACCGCTGATGGTTAAGCGCGGGCAGAGTGTATTTAGCAAGATTGATAGTGACTTTAGCCTGCACACTGAGGATGCTCTATTCCTCTGCGGTAGCCGTGCCGAGTTAAAACAGCTCGCATCAAGGTTGGTGTAACGTGGTTCAATGGCATCCTTCGCTCACCCTAGAGCACACACCGAAAACCAGTAAAAAACTCTTTGGCGCGCCGCCCTTTATCTTAAGTGCAAGCTTTGCTCTGCTAATCTTGGTCGGCACTTGCTTGCTTAAACTGCCTATCGCCACCGAGTCGCCCATTACTTGGCTGCAAAGCCTCTTTACCGTGACCTCGGCGGTGACGGTCACAGGGCTAGTTGTTGTCGATACCGGCAGTGTGTTCACGCCCTTTGGCCAAGTGATTATCGCGCTGTTAATTCAATGCGGCGGCCTAGGCTTGATGACCTTTGCCATTGTCACTCTGATAGCACTGGGCGGTAAGATAGGTTTCTTGCAGCAAACAGTGGCGAAAGAAGCGTTTAATCAAACTGATACCTCTACCTTAGTCTCGACTGCTAAGGCCGTACTGGTGTTTTCGCTATTGGTTGAAGCCGTGGGTATGCTGATTTTATCTGTCTACTGGAGCGGCGAATTGGGTTGGCAAACTAGCCTGTTTCACGGCTTCTTTTATACCATTAGCGCCTTTAATAACGCGGGTTTTGCCCTAAGCCCAGATAGCTTAATCCCTTATGTCGCAGACCCAGTTATCAACCTCACTATCACAGGTTTATTTATTGTGGGCGGCCTTGGGTTTTCGGTGTGGATTGATCTTAAACGCAATAAACGTTGGTCGAAACTCACCGTTTACAGCCGTATGATGATTACCGGCACCATATTGATCAATGCCGTGGCCGTGATAGCCATTTATCTGATTGAGTACAACAACCCCAACACCCTCGCGCCCTTAAGCGAACTCGGCAAATGGTTGGCCTCTTGGTTTCAGGCCGTAACCCCGCGCACCGCAGGCTTTAACACCCTACCCATAGACCAACTCGAGGATGGTTCCACCCTATTGATTTTAGTGCTGATGTTTATCGGCGGCGGCTCCCTCAGTACCGCCAGCGGCATTAAAGTCGTGACCTTTATGGTGTTAATCCTCGCCACCTACGGCTATTTACGCCGCGATGAAGCAGTGTATGTGTTTAAGCGCGAAATCCCCAAAGACACCATTAGCAAGGCACTCGCCCTCACGATGATCTCCATCGGCGTCACTTGGCTGGCAATATTCGCCCTCGTACTCACCGAAAACGCCCCGATAATGGATATCGCCTTCGAAGCCGTATCCGCCCTCGGCACCGTCGGGTTATCCCGCGGATTAACAGGTAATTTATCCAGTGCAGGCCAAGGGATTATCATCTTTATGATGTTTATGGGACGCCTCGGCCCATTGATGTTGGCCTACTTCCTTGCCAACCCAAGGGTAAAAAAGCTGCGCTATGCAGAAACCAAATTAGCGATTGGATAAGGAAAACACTAAGGCGCGCCGTAAAAAATAATTCGCTTAGCTATGAGCTATCAACAACCGACACAGTGGGGCATTAATGTAATAATTAGCACGCCCCACTTTTTGTTTCGTTAAGAAACCGTGCTCGACCAGCTGCTCTAAATATTTAGTGGCGGTAATGCGTGTCACACCCAATTCTTCGATTAGAAAGTCAATCTTGGTATAGGGATGATTAAACAAATTGTTTAGTAAATCTTGGCTATAGACTTTTGGAAGCTGCTCACGGATACCTTGTTTGACATCAGTCATCAAGGTTTTCATTTCGGTGATCAGCGAAATGGTATTTTGTGCTGTGTCGATAATGCCATCAAGCATAAATAGCAGCCACTGCTCCCAATTCCCTGAATCTCTTACCGCCTGCAATTTCGCATAATAATCAGGCTTATGCTGAATAATATAACGGCTTAAATACAGAACTGGCAGGTTAAGTAAATCTTTAATAACCAAGTACAAAATATTCAATATACGGCCAGTTCGACCATTACCGTCATAGAAGGGGTGAATACTTTCAAATTGATGATGAATAATTGCCATTTTTACCAACGGATCGGCATCACATTGCTCGTCATCGTTGATAAACAGAATCAGATTTTCCATAAGCTCAGCAATATCATCTGCATGCTGTGGTGGTGTATAGATCACTTCCCCAGTCCGCGTATTCTTAAGCTCCGTGCCCGGTAACTTCCGCAGTCCCGCATTGTTGTGCTCTAGATTTTGTTGTATCGCAAGAATATCGCTGAGGCGGATCAATTTGTTTTGCCGCGCAATATGAAACCCTTGCTTTAAAGCAAAAGCATAATCTTGGACTTCTTTGGTAGCAGGGTTAGTAATGGCCTCTTCAAATAAATTGGCCTTATAAAGCTCATCGTGCGTAGTGACGATATTCTCAACTTCAGAACTATCTTTTGCCTCTTGTAGAGCTAACGTATTGATTAAAATAGCTTCATTGGGAATGCTGGCTGCGACACCTTTAAGCTCTGCCAAGTAGCGATGTGCTTCGGCAGTTTTTTTGAGTACCGAACGGGTTTCCCACAGTTCAATGTTAGGAAGAGGAAGCAAAGCCAGTGAGTCTAACATAGATAAATTCCACTCTTTTTTATACTGAAGAGATTCAATATGTATAGTTTTCCTCAAAAATTATACATGACAGAGAAAACATGTATAGTTTTTCAAGTTTTCTATACATTACACCTAACTCGTTAGACTCAATGGCAAGAATGTTAAAAATGGTAGGATTACCGCAAAAGAGTCACGCAGCACAACACAGCTAACCAACTGATATACAAGAATGAACTCGAGGCTTTTCAGAGTTCTGCGAAGAAGCGGCATACAAACCTCCTTGTTTAATGCTTAACCAAACCAAGCATAATAGGAGGCTGACTTAAGTGCTATTAAGGATGAGTGTCCAGTTTTTCAGCCTCAAGTAAAGTTAAGCATAAATTCGTCCAAATCTTTTGCGATAGTATCTATCGTTTTCTTTTCTGACTGCCGAAGAACTGCTGCATGATAAGAAAATTTGTTACGCAATTGCTGAAAGTTCAATTGGTAGCTTTTCCCACTCAATATGGTTTCAATCGGATTATTGTAGCCTTTGAATAGACCGAGCAAACCAGACCTTTGGTCTAAACTACTTTTTATGGATGCAGCAACATTTACGACATCATGGTAATCATCACAAAACTGCCTTAGCATCGTCTCATAATTAAATTGACTAATTTGAAATTCATTTTCTAAAGCAACACGATTTTTTAATTCATTGATTTGGTCAAAATAGAAGATAAACGTAAATAAATATTAGATACGTCGATCTGAGCTATTAATCCAATATTCCGTTTATAATTTTTTTCGTTTAAGTCAAAAGAGTTTGTTGGGTTTCTCATTTCTTCAAAAACACTCATTATTAGTTTTTTGAACAAATCTAACCGTCATTCCGCACCTAATTTTCGATTTAAAAAACTTGACGGCGATCGGTCATTCTGATCTATTACTCTCTTTTGCAGGTAATTCATCATGGCCGCTCCCGCTATCTCTATCCGTAACCTCGACCACCTTGGTTTGGTCGCTGCACTTTGCCAAGAACTCGGCATTGCTCGCATGATTGATGCGGTGCTACCCAAAACGCCGCCCTACAAAGTCTCACATGGTGAAGCGTTGGTGGCGATGATACTGAACGGTCTTGGCTTTCATAGTTCGACCTTGCACATGTTCCCGCAATTCTTTGCCAACAAGCCTGTAGAACGCCTGATTGGCCCGGGGATCTGTGCCGATGACCTCAATGATGATGTGCTCGGCCGCTGCCTTGATGCCCTCTTTGAGGCCGATGTCAGCACGCTTTATCAGGTGATGGCGGAGCAGGTCGTTGAACGATTGGGGCTCAAAAGTACTGCAGTACACCTCGATATCACCAGCTTCCACGTCGATGGCGCCTATGACCAAGCCGATGGCGAGCAGCTCGGTAAGTTGCAATTGGTACGGGGCTATAGCCGCGACCATCGGCCAGAGCTAAACCAGGTTATCCTGGAGCTTATCTGTGAAAATCAGGCCGGCCTGCCCATCTACATGCAAGCCTTGAGTGGTAATATTAATGATACCAAGGCCTTTGCCCAGACGGTACGGCGCCACTTGAGCAGTCTCAAGGCCGCGCAGGAGAGTCGTTATCTGGTCGGCGATGCGGCGCTGTATTGCGCCGACACCTTGCAACTACTGGCACAACAGCAACAGTTGTTCGTGACTCGTGTGCCTGTCACCCTCAATGAAGCCAAGCGAGCCGTGGCAACCATTGGCACCCAGTCGCTGGTTGCGCTGGGCAATGGCTATCATGGCTGTTGGCAAAGCGCCAATTATGCCGACGTCGCGCAGCGTTGGTTGCTGGTGCGCAGCGAACAGGCCAGCCACCGTGAGCAGCAAACATTAGCCAAAAACCTACTGAAAGACAGCACGCGTGAACTGAAAGCCTTCAACAAATTATGTGCCCAGCGTTTTGCCTGCGAGACCGATGCGCAGGCTGAATTAGCCCGTTTTGCTGTCAGCTTAAATCTGCTGCAACTAGAAGCAGAAGTCGTGAGTGAACCTATCTATGCAGGGCGCGGAAGGCCCCAAAAGGGTGAAATGCCGGTGAACTACCAATTTCACATCAAGGGGTTAGCCGCAAGTAGCTTGGCGCGGGTGGCTGAGGCGCGCAACCAGACAGGGGTGTTCATCCTCGCGACCAATGATCACAGTGAAACGCTCACCATGGCTGAGCTGTTGGCTACCTATAAAGCCCAGCAGAATGTCGAGCGTGGTTTTAGGTTTCTGAAAAGTCCCGAATTTTTAACCTCCTCGTTATATCTTAAAAAACCGGAACGTATCGAAGCGTTGCTGATGGTGATGACCTGTAGCCTGATGATTTATGCGGCGCTGGAGCACCGGATCCGGCAGGGCTTAGTAGAGCAGAACCGGAGTGTGGCGGACATGAAAAAGAAACCCACGCAAAAACCGACTGCGCGGTGGATTTTTTTACGCTTTGGCGGGGTGCACGAGTACCAGTTGGGAGAGGCGCCACCTCAAGTCACAGGACTCACAGTGGACCAGCAGATCATTCTCGACGTGTTAGGCGAACGGTATCGGCAAATTTATTCCTAAATCAGGTGCGGAAAGTCGGATCTAATACGTAGTTCGGATCAGTTAGTTCCATAATCTTACCTAAAAAATAGAGTCACCCAAAGTAAAGCAATAACATAATTCACTTTCGATTTTCCGACAACACATCTGGCTAGAATGACTTGAATAAGTAACAAGAAAAGTAGCAAGGCTGCATTCGAGGTAAAGAATCGAGATAATAGCTTAGATAGTTACGATTGCCATTGTCGTAACTTTGACCGTTGGCGGCATGTATGCCGCCGTCGAGCCTATAGGGATACTTCTTGTAAAATAAAAGGGCGGCGTGTCACAGGGGAAATAGTGACAATGTATACAACGCCAACTTCCTTGAATTGTTATGTGCAGAAAACAAACTTAAATTTACGTATTCCACCGCGCTAACTGAGAATTTCCCAATATTAATTCGATCTCATTATGCGACAGTACATTTGCATCTTCAGATTCAAGCACTTTAATATCTAAATGACATCCCATATTGGCACAAAAGAACTTTACTATTTTCAATCTAAAACTAGTAAGTTCATTCACTTCTAACTCTTTGCTTGCGCTACTTAGCAACTTGAGAGCATCAGCTCTTATACGGACGTATTCTTCATCAACCCAATGTTCATCTGAATCATCCTCAAAATTGTTATGACAAGCGATTTCTAGTTCATTTAATTTTTCTAAATATTTCTTCAAACTTTATTGTTCCCAAACAGACTAAACCGCTTGTCCAGCCGCCACACCAGATGCCCAGGCCCATTGGAAGTTAAAGCCGCCTAACCAACCGCTGACATCCATCACTTCGCCGATAAAAAACAGGCCGGGGACTTTTATGGCTTCCATGGTTTTGGAGGAGAGTTCATGGGTATCCACGCCGCCGAGGGTGACTTCGGCGGTGCGATAGCCTTCGGTGCCATTCATTAACACAGTCCAGCGGTGCAGATCATCGACTAACTTGGCGCGCTCTGCATGAACAAGCTGATTTAAGGCTTTGTTGAGTAAAGCCTCATCGAATAACACTTCCACCAGCCGCTTAGGTAACCACAGGCTTAAGGTATTACGCAGACTCTGTTTAGGATGTGCGGCCAGTTGTTGCTCTAAAGCCTGCGCGGCATCCATATTGGGTAATAGATTGATTTCTATGGTTTCGCCGGCTTTCCAATAGTTGGAAATCTGCAAAATAGCGGGGCCAGATAAGCCTCTGTGGGTAAAGAGCAGGGCTTCGCTAAAGGCGGTGCCATCTTTGGCGGTAATGCGGCTCGGTACGGCAATGCCCGACAGCGGTTCGAAGCGAATTTTATCTTCGCTGTGCCAAGTAAAAGGCACCAGACCCGCGTGAGTTGGCAACACCTTAAGCCCAAACTGCTCGGCCAATTGATAGCCGTAGGGCGTTGCGCCAAGTTTTGGCATGGATAAACCGCCGGTGGCGATCACTAAGGAGTCACAACTTAACTCGCCATTTGAGGTGGTTAGCGCAAAGCGGCCTGCCTCAGTTTTGCTCACCGCCAGAATATCGGTACGCAGCTTAATGCTCACACCCGCCCATTCACATTCGGTCAGCAGCATAGTGACTATCTCTTTGGCCGAGTCATTACAGAACAGCTGACCATGGTCACGCTCGTGGTATTCAATGCCGTGGCGCTCAACCAGTTCGATAAACTGCTGCGATGGATAACGCGCCAATGCGGATTTGACAAAGTGCGGGTTACCACAGATAAAGTTGGCGGGTTCAACTTTAAGGTTGGTAAAGTTACAACGGCCGCCACCGCTGATAAGGATTTTACGCCCTGCCTGCTTGGCATTATCGAGTACCAGTACATCACGACCTCGGTAACCCGCTGTTGCAGCACACATTAATCCTGCGGCGCCGGCTCCGATAATAATTACATCATGATGTTTCACACTCATACTCCAGTCGATAAATTAATTTGGCTATTGCCCATCATCCCAAATAGTTCAAAGACTTGGTTACGGTATTGGTCTTCGATATTGGGGTAGATATTCCGCGTTCAGCATCCAGCCTTAATGGATACAGCCAATGCAGACTGCTGCCAGTACATTAAGGCGATAGCGATCGGACATAAAAAAGGGCGCTATTTTAGCACCCTTTATTTTATTCAGCATCATCACGACTCGCGCTTTATTGCGCTGGCGTTTCTGATTTCTTTTCTCTGCTGAGCAGTTCTTTTGCGGCATCCAAGGGCGCTTTGCCTTGGTATAACACTTGGTAGATTTGCTCGGTGATCGGCATTTCGACGCCCATGCGCTTCGCCAGCGTAAACACTTCTTTAGTATTGCGATAACCTTCAACCACTTGGCCAATTTCGGCCTGTGCGGTATTCACATCGCAGCCTTTACCTAAGGCTAAACCAAAGCGGCGGTTACGGGATTGGTTGTCGGTACAAGTTAACACTAGATCGCCTAATCCAGCCATGCCCATAAAGGTGGCGGTGCTGGCGCCTAAGGCTTCGCCTAAGCGGGTTAACTCGACTAAACCACGGGTAATTAACGCCGTTCTGGCGTTGGCACCAAAGCCAATACCGTCGGACATCCCCGCGCCAATGGCGATAACGTTCTTCACCGCGCCGCCTAATTGCAGGCCGATAAAGTCGTCGTTAGCGTAAACGCGTAAACGTTTAGGGCTGTGCAGCAATTCCACTAGCTCAGCGGTAAATTTAGGACAAGTGCCCGCAACCGAAATCGCCGTAGGTAACCCCATGGCTAATTCCTTCGCAAACGTAGGTCCTGACAATACCGCCAGCGGATATTGCTCGCCTAACACATCACGGGCCACATCTTGCAGCAAACGTCCGGTTTCAGGCTCGAGTCCTTTGGTCGCCCATACGATGCGAGCATCTTGGCGTAACAAAGGTTTCGCTTGGGCCAGTACCGAGCCAAACACATGGCTAGGTACCACAACCAGCACATTATTGCTGGCCGCTAAGGCTTTGGCTAAGTCGGCTTCGATATGTAAACACTCGGGGAAGGCAATACCAGGCAGGAATGCTTGGTTGCATTTGTCCTGAGCGAGCGTTTGCATATGGGCAGGATCGTGCCCCCACAACAAGGTCTTATGACCATTGCTGGCTAGAGAGATGGCAAGGGCGGTGCCATAAGAGCCCGCCCCTAACACCGTGATATCGGCAGAGTTTTTCATGTAATTAAGCGTTAGCTTCTTCGGCTGCTGGTGCAGCTGCTGCGGCTTGACGTTGTTGCACGTATTGTGCGAACAGAGCGTCGAAGTTTACTGGTGCTAAGTTAAGTTGTGGGAAAGTACCACGACCTACTAAGCTACCTACAGCTTCACGCGCATATGGGAATAGGATGTTAGGGCAGTATGCACCTAATGAGTGAGCCAGTTGTGGCTCAGTCAGACCTGCGATTGAGAAGATACCTGCTTGTTGTACTTCACACAGGAATGCAGTTTCGCCAGCGTTTTGTGCAGTCACAGTCAAAGACAGAACCACTTCGTATACGTCGTCGGCTAATTTAGCGCTGCGAGTGTCTAAATCTAACTTAACTTCTGGATTCCATTCTTTTTGGAATACAGCTGGGCTGTTAGGTGTTTCGAAAGAAACATCTTTAGTGTAAACACGTTGGATGTTGAATTGTGGGGCTTGTTGTTCGTTGTTTGCTACTTCAGCCATAATTTCCTACCTATCCTATCAATGTTATGCCAACACTTATCTGGTTGGCTTTTTTGTCTATTTAGCTGGGCTTATGCTTTGATGCCTGAATGAGATCTCAGTACCGTCCCAACGTTCCCTTAACGGGGTACTTTTGAAGTCAATCTAAATACTTAATTTAAGCCCTTAGTGACCACAGGATTAGTATGCCAAACAATGATGACGCAACTGCTGCACAATCAATTAACTATGCAGCACAGCGCATAACTGCCGCCGACAACTTATCTTTTGCTTTTTGAAACAGGCATATTCGCTGCCTGCCATTCACCCATACCACCTTTCAAGTTATACAGGTTTTCAAAACCTTGTTTACTTAAAAGCTGAGCCGCTTGAGACGAGGTCATGCCAGCATTGCATACCAGTATAATGGGACTACCTTTAAACTTTTCAAGGGCAGAAACCTGATTATTTTTGATATCCGCGAGCGTAACGTTAACTGCATCAACAATATGGCCCTTGCGGAATTCGTCATTAGAACGCACATCCACGACTTTGGCGTCTTGTCGGTTCACCATAATAGTGAGTTCTTGATGAGTAACATTTTTGATTTTTGAAAAGCTCGATTTGATCACACTGACCACAAGCATTACAAACAAACCCACCCAAGCCAGACTTAGCATAGTGTGAGCCTTAAAAAATTCGATATATTCTTGCATGGTTACAGCCCGTATAAATGGCGAAAAATTCGATAAGGGCACAGAGTATACCCATTGCCTTGGCAGATTGCAGCAGTTTAGTCACAGTTCTAGAACACAGCTCAGCCCTTGCGCCATCTCGCTTCTCTTGGCGCTCACAGAATCCGCTGAAATAGCCATTCGATGACCTTAATCTAGGTAAAGCGCTTTTTCGTACCCCGCTTACGTAGTAATATTTAACCAATTTCAGATTTCTTTAGCTTCCTTAAACTTTAAAGGTATCACCATGACGACAACTAAACGTCCAATCGCGTTGTTGATCCTCGATGGCTGGGGTTACCGTGAAAATACGCATATGAATGCGATTTACCACGCCAACACACCAGTACTCGACCGTCTCAACGCCCAATATGCCCACGGTTTAATTTCAGGCTCAGGCTTAGATGTAGGCTTGCCCGATGGGCAGATGGGGAACTCTGAAGTAGGCCATATCAACTTAGGTTCTGGCCGAATCGTTTACCAAGAGCTGACTCGTATCAGCAAAGCCATTGCAGATCATGAGTTTGAACAAAACCCAGCCCTTTGCGATGCCGTAGATGCGGCCATCAAAGCCGGTGGTGCGGTGCACATTATGGGCCTGCTCTCTCCCGGTGGCGTACACAGCCATGAAGAGCATATCGAAGCCATGTGCCGCATGGCAGTAGCACGCGGCGCCACTAAAGTATACTTACATGCTTTCTTAGATGGGCGCGATACCCCACCTCGCAGCGCCAAAGGCAGCCTAAGCCACTTTGATGATCTGTTTACTACATTGGGCCATGGCCGTATCGCCTCGATTATTGGTCGTTACTTTGCTATGGACCGTGATAACCGTTGGGACCGCGTGTCACAGGCATACGATCTGATCACCCAAGGCAAGGCGAAGTTCCAATACGATAACGCCGTGACCGCGTTAGAAGCCGCTTACGAGCGTAACGAAAACGATGAGTTTGTGTCGTCGTCAGCCATTACCGACAGCGAAGGCAAGGTTGCCAGCTTGAACGATGGCGATGCGCTGATTTTCATGAACTTCCGCGCCGACCGTGCTCGTCAAATCACCCGCAGCTTTATCAATGCCGATTTCGACGGTTTTGAACGTGCAGTGACGCCAAAGGTTAACTTTGTAACGCTGACCGAATACGCGGCTGATATCAAAGCACCTATTGCTTATCCTTCTGAAAACCTAGTAAATACCTTAGGTGAAGTGCTGCAAAATCGTGGCCGTACTCAGTTACGTATCTCAGAAACTGAAAAATACGCCCATGTGACCTTCTTCTTCAACGGCGGTAAGGAAGAGCCATTCAACGGTGAAGATCGTATCCTGATCAACTCACCTAAAGTGGCAACCTACGACTTACAACCTGAGATGAGCTCAACCGAGCTGACGGATAAGTTAGTCGCAGCGATTGAATCCGCTAAATACGATGTGATTATCTGTAACTACCCTAACGGTGATATGGTGGGTCATACTGGCAACTTCGATGCGGCGGTTAAAGCCTGCGAAGCTGTCGATGCCTGTATCGGCCGCGTAGTTGACGCACTGGCAAAAGTAGGCGGCGAATGTATTATTACCGCCGACCACGGCAACGCCGAGCAGATGACCGACGAAACCACTGGCCAAGCCCATACGGCGCACACCAGTGAACTCGTACCCTTTGTGTTTGTTGGCCGTGACGCCACCATAGATGAAGGTGGTAAACTGAGTGATGTCGCCCCAACGATTCTGCACCTGATGGGTGAAACCATTCCCGCAGAGATGACGGGTAAGCCCTTAATCCACGTTAAAGAGTAGTTGTTACCTAGTGAGCACTCGACTCCCCGTTAAAGCCAGCATTATTGCTGGCTTTATGATGTTATCTTTCTCGGTCTACGCTTCTGATTTGGAGAAGCGTCAGTCCGAGTTGAAATCCATCCAAGCGCAAATCAACCAACAACAAAGCGCGCTTAAAAACACCAGTAAGCAGCGGGAAAAGTTACTCGCACTGCTACGCAGCGATGAAGAGGCGATTGCGGCGGCAGCCAAAAAGGTCAATAGCACCAAAACCAGTTTGGCGCAGATTGATAATACGCTTGCCGAACTCAAGCAACGCCAGGAAGAGTTAGAAACCCTCAAGGTGAGCCAGCAAAATACGCTTTCAAAACAACTTGCGAGCGCATACCTAGCCGGTAACCACGATTACACTAAGATGATGCTGAATCAGCAAAGTCCCGCCACTATTGAGCGGATGTTGGCCTATTACCAATATCTCAACAAAGCGCGGATGAAGTCGATTAACGAGTTAAAACAAACCATCACAGAGCTGGATGAGATTAAAGTCACCCAAACCAGCAAGCAAAAACAATTAACTAAGTTGATGGCCGAGCAACAAGTGCAATCTAAGCGCTTGAATCAAGAACAAGATCAACGCCAATTAACCCTCAATGAATTACAGCGCACCTTAAATACTAAAGGTGCCGAACTCGAACAACTGCAAATTGAAGAGGCCAGCTTAAAACGGGTGGTTGAACAAGCGCTTAAGGCCATGCGTGACAATCCTTCGATGGAAGGCTTCGATAAACAAGGCGGTAAACTCAAATGGCCAACAAAGGGCCGTGTTACTGCTGGTTTTGGCAGCCCGAGATCGGGCCAAGTGGTGTGGAAAGGCACTATGCTCTCTGCGCCCGAAGGACAAAATATTCGCGCGGTTTCTGGCGGTAAAGTCATCTATGCCGATTGGCTTAAAGGCTTTGGTATGGTGATGGTGATAGACCATGGTAAAGGTTATATGAGCCTCTACGGCCATGCGCAGGCCCTGTTAAAAAGCCCTGGAGACATGGTCAAAACCGGTGAAGCAATTGCTTTAGTCGGACGTTCGGGTGGACAGACAGAGCCTGGCCTATACTTTGAAATAAGGTATAAGGGGCAAGCGGTCGATCCAGCCAAGTACTGTCGTTAATCAGTACTGTCGCTAAGGTGGCCGTCCCCATCAACATCGGGGACGGCTATGAAACATCTAATCCGCAATATCGTCTGCCTTGGACTCGGCCTAAGCCTAGGCTTATCCATTAGCCTCTCCAGCCAAGAGAATGCCAAATCATATCAGAGTGACTTCGACTACCCGCTATTGCAGGATGTATTAGAAACGGTCGAAACCTATTACGTTAAAACCGTTTCCAAAGATGAGCTGGTGCAAGCGGCCATTAAAGGGATTTTTGAGCACTTAGATCCCTATTCCAGCTTTTTAAATCACCAAGAGTTACTCGACTTAAAAGACTCCAATCGCGGCGAATACTTCGGCTTTGGCTTTGAGGTCGCCAGCGATAAAGACCATATCAGCATTATCGCGCCCTTTGCGAACTCGCCCGCCGAACAGGCAGGTATCCAAGCGGGTGACATCATTATCAAGCTAAATAACACGCCAACCACCGAAACCAATCTTGCGGATATCCTCAATCAAATCAAACAACATAGTCTGAGTAATCAGGGTATTCACCTCACACTGAAGCACCATAATGATGACGCCCAGTTCGAGGTATCACTCAAACCAAGCACTATTACGATTCAATCTGTCGCCAGCAAATTACTGGATGGTAATATCGGCTATATTAGGCTCAGCAGCTTTCAAGAAAACTCCACCGAGGATATGGTGCGCAGTTTAAGCCAGTGGCAAAACGCGCATCTTACGGGCTTGATTTTAGATTTACGCAATAATCCCGGCGGCTTGCTGGATCAGGCAATCAAAATTGCCGACCTGTTTTTAGCTAAAGGACGAATCGTCTCAACCTCAGGCCGCTTCTTCGATGCCAATTCCGACTATTACGCCTCCCCCCAAACCATGCTGACCAATGTGCCTATGTTAGTGCTGATCAATAAAGGCTCGGCCTCCGCCTCCGAAGTCCTCGCCGCAGCACTACAAGAGAATGGTCGCGCCAAGCTGCTCGGTGAAACCAGCTTCGGCAAAGGCACAGTACAAAGCCTGATCCCCATACTGAACGACGGCAATGCCATCAAGCTCACTATCGCCCAGTACAACACACCCAAAGGGGAAAACATCCACGCTATCGGCATAGTGCCAGATATCAAAGTTGCAACCGAAACTGGCTCCAATCAAAAGAATATGGCTATAATCGACGCCATCTCAGCACGAACCGATGTCAGCCAAGATAACATAGTCATTTCCGCTATTGCTTGGATACAACATCATGACTAATAAGAAGAAATAGTGCGTCTATTTTATATATTGGCCCTTTTGGCTATCAGTATTGCGCCAAGCAATGCAGCTCAAATCGCCTTAATCATCGATGATATCGGCTATCGTCACACCGACGAAGCCGTGCTTTCACTCCCCAGCGCAGTCACCTTATCGGTGCTGCCACACACGCCGCTCAGCAATAAGCTAGCCAAAGCCGCACACGCCAAAGGCCACGAGATTATGCTGCACTTACCCATGCAGGCGCTCAATGGTAAAGCCTTAGGGCTTGGCGGTTTAACCAACAAAATGAGCGAAGCACAGATACGTAGCAGTGTACTTGCTGCTATCGCTAGCGTGCCCTTCGCTAAAGGTGCCAACAATCATATGGGGAGCCTGCTGACGCAGCTCGATGATCCTATGTTATGGGTAATGGAAACGCTAAAGCAGAAGCAGCTCTACTTTATCGATAGCATGACAACCAAATTCACTAAGGCGGGAGATAAGGCAGATTTACTCGGCGTGCCACTGCTACGACGCCAACTCTTTCTCGATAATGACGTCAGTGCAACAGCACTGGAAAAACAGTTTAACTTGATGATAAGCCAGGCTCACGCGCAAGGCAGTTTAGTGGCCATCGCGCATCCTTACCCCGAAACCATTCACTTCTTAAAAACGAACTTAGCACGCCTAAAGGCGGAAGGAATTGAGCTAGTACCGACATCACGCTTGTTGCCCATCGAACTAGCCCATGAGAAAGGCGCTAATCCAACTGTAAGACAGAAATAGTCATACCTGGCAGCAATGCTAGCAACTCATTTCGATTGCTTACAATGTCCTCCAAGCTGTATTGATCGAGCACACTTAAATACGCCTCAACCGCTTTGGCTAATACGCCCTTCAACTGACAGGCGGGAGTGAAGCGGCAGTAAGGTTTGCTGCAATCAATCGGTGCCAGCGAGTTCTCTAACGCACGAATGAGTTGCCCAAGATTAATCTCGCTCGCTGGTTTCCCTAAACGAAAGCCCCCCATCTTACCGCGTATGGTTTCTAGATAACCTAACTTGCCTAAGTGATGCACAATTTTCGAGACATGATTTGGTGACAAATCGAAGACCTCGGTAATCTCAGCGATCCTAAAAAGGGTTGTTCTATCGGGCTGAACCGCCAAATACATCAGCGTGCGAACACCAAAGTCGGTATAGCGTGTTAACTGCATAATTCACCTGTCAGCAATAAACTATTGAGATGTTTGAGATTCAAGGTTTGTGATCAACCAGAGCGCCTCTTCGTTTGAATCCCCACAGACATCTAAAGACGCTTCAAAATCACTACAAACCGCAGGACGATCAGGCGAGCCGAAAATCAAACATAAATTGTCATCACTGAGCTGCACACAGCGCTCTCCAGCCGCCTTACCATTTGGCATACCAGGGATCCCACTGCTGATTGAAGGCGCAATACAGCAAGCACCGCAACCTAGACGACAATTCATTTTATTACTCGTAAAAATTGGTAAACATTATACCGTTTAATTTATCTGAGGGCAGAAACACAGTTCAATACTGCCAAGTGGCGCACAACCACCTCACCCACAAATGAAAAACTGACCTGTCCAGCCGTAAAAACTAGCAGTCTATCATAAAGAAAACCGCTAAACCCTTTTAATAAAAAGAGTGGTTTCAGAATAACTTACATAAACGAGGCTGAGTAAAACACCGCTGAAAGTGAGTCTGAGCAGATTTTTCAACGCATAAACGAAAAAAGCCTCATCTTTCGATGAGGCTTATCTCTTGTGTTGGCGGAGCGGACGGGACTCGAACCCGCGACCCCCGGCGTGACAGGCCGTGCAGATATGGATTTTAGTGCGTTACCTATTTTACCTAAATTGTTGTCAATTGATTTAATTAGCAATATTCGAATGACAATCGGACTAAACATTAACGACTATTAACAACAACTTGGTGGTCACAGTCACGAAAACCAGTCTTTTCACTGATCAACATTTGATCGATTTTGATAACTAAAAATAGTGTTAACTTCATATTTAAAGCAAATATGCAGTCACAGAGAGCTACATTCTGTTAACCAAAATGATTTTAAAATAGTAAGACAGGCATGGTTTTTCAGTGAGTGTAATCTTGAGCTTGTCTCCAAAATTGATTGAACTAGTTGCCCCCCGATATCACCAGTAACCGTGCTAACAACAGGTGTTTCCAGTTAGTGAATTGTCATTGCAGGACTAGGAATGATCCATTGGAAAGTTAAATAATTCACAACTTTAGGGGCTTGTTCATAAATCCGATTATGGAAAAAACCAGATCACGATCACATAAATCGATCTTTTTACTGATCAACTTTTGAGCACACTTGGGAGGTGAAAAAGTGAGCCCTATATTAAAGGAAGGACGCAATCACAGGAAATGGAATTCTGATGGCCCAAATAATTTTAAAGCTCCAAAAGAAGTATCAGGTGAACTTACATCCAGCAGCTAGAAAAGCTTTCGATGTAATGCAATCATTACCTGGGTTATGTAATCTACATGCCTTACCTGCAATTATCAGGTCTGAATTTGCCTCCCAAACAATAAATTGTTTGGAGTACATAGATTCGAAAGCCAGCATCAATAAAGCAAAACACCATACCAGAACATTTCAGTTTTATAGTCCTATCTGGGCAGCACTTTTTTGGGAAAATGGTCGCCCACCAGAAGGTACTCTTCTGGTTTTAGAAACAAAGATTCAAGATCAATTGACGCCTGAAAGCGTCGAGAAAAAAGCATGGTTATCACTATTGCAACTGCTAAGTCTATCCATCAATTCTAAATATGTTGCCGCCTTTATTGATGACTGGCGTCAAGGCCTACCAGAGCAGTTTTCACGAGAACTCTTTGGGAAGAATACACTACCTGACCAGCTATTTTGTGATTTGTTATCTATCTCGAGAGGCACTCTGGTTCAGCAGCGCCAGCGCCAGTTTCCTAAATGCCCAATATCTGATTCTGTCGATATTCTCGCCGAATTAGCAATGCCATGGGAGCCTAAATAATGACTCCTCCTGCACGCAACACCAGCAAAAAATTAAAGGAATTTTTAAGCAAATATTTTGCGCCAGAGCATTTAAATCCAGAGCTCAAGCAAACGCTGTTAATGCAACTAGCCTATAGTATTCAAGCATTTCCAGCAGGCTATTGGGAACAATTCGAACTAATAGATAGGCTAGTAAAAATTCTGATAACAAAAATGCCTTCAGGCTCCGTCAGTAACACTGAAATATTTGGAATTTTAAAGAAAAATAAGCATCTTACATCATACCCATTTGCTGCCACCATTTGTGCAGTGTTACCCCCCAATGCCACACCACAATGGAGAACGAAATACACGTCATACCAATCGATTGTTCTTATCTGTTGTTTCATCCGCTATACCCATAACCAGCAACTCGCAACCTCAGGAAATGAAAATGCATTACGCGAGCTACGTCTGGTAGCGATGGACCCCAAGCATCGAAAACTATTAGATATACTGCCAGAATTGGATGACGCATCATCAGTTGAACTACTGGTGTCAAAACTTAAAGAACTACGAAAGGAAAAATATCCTGCCCCGCAAGAATACGGCCTTGGCTACTTGGAGTTAGTGCTTAGAGAAGCAGTATCAGGGAGCAAAAGACGACGAAGAAGAATTAGAATACCTCCTATTTCAGACCCTGACACCTTCATCGAACTTAATCCCGTTGATGCATTTGAAGACGCAGGACTTGAGGTTAAAGAACTATGTGTTGCATCCACAAAACCGACGACCGCTCAAGAACGAGATGAGGCAATATCGGTAACAGCCGGTCGAACATTTCGTATTGAAGATAAACCCTTAACGAATAAACTAAAAACAACTCCTTCCCCATCCTCAAGAGCTGTACGGGCTATACAGCATAAGTGTCTGACCGAAAAACTCGGCATTATGCAGTTATCCTTAAATTGCAGTTACAATCAACTGACCGAATGGGATATATGTCATCTCATTCGTTTTACGACCAATGGAATTAACACTGGAGTAAACCCAGATAGCTGCTCAACCCTACTGCTGTGCCTGCTATGCGGTCGAGATCCTATCTCCCTAGGACAATCTTCAAATACATTTTGTCTCACACATTACAAAAATCGCCCTTGCATATCTCTAACCCACACAGTACCAGCAAGCAAACAAGATGTAAGACTAGAAAAATGTTTGAACAATATAACAAACCATTTAGTGCTGCCGCTCCCTCAATTTTTACAAGATAAGCTTACTCAAAACGTGGGCACGGCAGAGTTGAAGTCAGTCATTAGTGACATCAACAAGCAACACCGATGTCGTTTAAGTCTCGGAAGAATCACCCGTTTTCTTGAACACTGGTATATCAATCATGGACTAGATCGTGCCGAAGTCGGACTCATAAAAGGGCGAGCCCCCCGAAACCAGCCTGCACTGAGCTATTCAAATTTCGATGCAGATAAACTGATTGAAAACCACCACAGATACGTGAGTTCAATCTTCGAGATGGCTGAGATCGCTTCGCAACTCCCCGAAGTAAAGCCCATCAAAAAGCAACTGGGAAGTGCATTACATCTCCCCCCACGGACCTTACACAATTTTTTTCGCGTTTTGAGGAGTCAAATTCCTCGCCCGCGAAAGCAATCTTTGGAAGAACTCACGACACTACATAATCACTATGTCTGCTACGTATGGGCGCTTTTGACGTTTGCAACCGGTCACCGCGATGTTAATGCACCAATGGGACAGCGTACCGATTTCAACAGCCATAACAATACCTGGTGGATTAGCGATAAAGAAAACCGACATGGGATATCTGCTAGAACGCTGATACTTCCACAGACTGCAGTGAAGCAACTTGAACATTATCTACAACATCTTCAAGAGTTGAAAAAACGCAGTCAACTCATCGCAAAAGATATTTTCAAACGTGCAGACGAGGCAATGACCGGCAGCGGAAATCTTCTATTTTTTATAAAACATCAAGAACAGGACAACATCCCCCAAATTACGCAAGAACTCACGCCTGCCAGAGTAAAAGCATTTCTTGGAGACCAGTTACCCTGGCCTGGCAACTGGGGGAGGCATCACATGCGTAGCGAATTAAAGCGTCTCGGTGTTGTTCCGGCAGAGATAGATGGTTGGATGGGACACGAAGATATTGGAGAAGAATCCATGGGTCGTCATAGCATGCTATCAACTCAATACCTCAACCGTATTGCTCAGCATATCGAAACGCTACTGAACACTCATGAAATTACGGTGGTTGATGCATGGAAAACCCGCTGATCCTTCCACATGAACAGAAATCCCTAGTACGGTTATTGGGGCATCAGTCCAGAACTGCTGCTCGGCAAAAAAGTCATATAACGATAATAAAACAAGCTCTGGCCGTACTTGAACATCATCTACCTGAACTGTTTGAAACACCACCGAAATACGACCGATTTTCGGCTGTTTGGCCACAGGTTGACTCAGATCTGCGAAAGGTCCTCAAATCGGAAACAGCTTACCGCCGAGGATATGCTTTTATCTGCAGACAACTAGAAACGGGTAACCGACAGGGACTTTGGCAGATCAATCCTCCCTCAGACTATCTCACCCTTCGTAGAGTTCGACCGCTTAGAAATTTGACTTGGCAACACAATACTTCTGTTTTCGCATCAAAAATTGACGGTTTGCTAGACAAGCTTGATAAAACATCCGATCCCCAACAATGCTTTGCCAGATTGCTGATGAGTTGCATTTGCTATGGTGGTCTGAATCGACCTAGGCTATGGCCCGCGCTGGCGAAGGCATTAAATAGCGATAAACCATTAAATGGCAATAAAGACCTTTGCTGGCTAACGTTGAGACCAAGTCCAGGGCAGAGCTTTGCCAGTAATCTTTACACCGTTCAAGACGATTTCGAACCTAATAAAGCTCAGGTCGAGGTTCATTTTTTCCCCGATCCAATAAGTCTCGGGCTAATAAAGCCATTTCTAAACAGCCGAACAAGAAGTTGGCGCCCCCCAAAATCAGTCAAACAATGTTTAGAGATAATTAAGTCAGAACTTAAACTCATTCTTCCAAAAAAACAGTTTCAACAAGGTGGGATTTGTTTTGCAGAGGCTCAGCCTAATGTCGAGTTACCACAGGTGTTGGTAGAGTATTCGTTGGGACGTCAAAAAAGCGCATCCCTACCCAATGCCTACTGGTTAAGATTATTTAAAGGTGCAACGGGACCTTGCAACGTAAGAAGCTTTGCTCAATTCAAGAAATGGTATAATTCAATACAAGCAGACTCTTCAGTAACATCGCCATCACACCGTTTTAAACTAGGTAACCGATACCTGCTTAACCAAATAAGAGAAATATTTAAGCAGAATAACGCCAATCCCCAAGGAAAGCGCCAAGTTGTTCTTCATTTACAAGAACTAACACAAGCAAGCCTCTGCCCTAACGAAGAGATCCTGCTTCAATGGCTCATTCACCACCTGACTACTGAGAAAAATGAAGTATCAACAGCGAATAGGTACTTTGGAGCAATTGGAGGCCACTGGTTGGCTGCGACCGCAGAAATTGACTTATACAGCCTGAGCAGTGAAGACTTTATCGAACTTTATCAAGAAATTTTGAATCGTACTGATAGTCAACATGAACTGCACTATAAAGCGCGTCGGTTTGAGAACCTACATTTATTCGCACAACAGAGATTTGATCTCCCTCCTCTTAATCAGCCACTCAGCGAAGGTAGCAATATTACTCCCCATGTAAGTGCAGCCATTATTGATGAGCCACTGTTTTCAGCCCTGCTTCGCCAAATCGATTACATAGACGATTTAGACCATGCAGCCCAACGGATGTTAAAATGCTATTTGCTCATTGCCTATCGTACAGGTCTTAGACCCGGTGAAGTCGCCAAACTGCGTCTAAAAGACATTGAGCCTTCCTCTATCGGATGGCTATTTGTTCGTGAAAGCCGCCACGGGCATAACAAAACCGACTCTGCACTTCGAAAAGTGCCTTTATTTCCTTTGTTGACCGACAACGAAAAAAGTTTAATGGAAAGCTATCTTAGGGATCGCCTTATGGCTTGCCATAAACGTTATAACGAATTGCTCTTTCACGAAGAGGCTAATCCCTTTCAAGTTGTCAATACAGGTCAAATATCCTTGATGGTGAAAGAGATATTGTCTCAGTTAACCGGCGGAATTTATTATCGTCTATATCATCTTCGCCATACAGCATTGTCCAGACTTCAACTCCTTGCCCATGATGACTTAATCACATTACCTGAAGTTATCAAGACGATGTTGCCATACCCACCGTCACAAAAAAGGATAATATCTAAACTGATATTTGGTGAAGACCGGTTACGAGACAGATATTCTGCGCTGGCAGTGTTTGCTGGCCATAGCAGTCCAGACACCACATTCAGAAGCTATCTACATTTTACCGATTTACTGCTAGGCAGCCATTTGGCAATAAACGCTCAAGAAATACCTGAAGACACAGCAAATATTGTACTTGGAGTACGCCCACACCGTTATAAAGTGATGCAAAAATCAGGAAACATCACTCCTGTGCGTTTGCTGCCATTTTTTAGAAAGCGGCTAGTCCCTTTTATGGGCCCAGTGAGCGGCATTCGCCAAAGTACAATCCGCCAGAAAAATCAGGTTGTAAAAAGCAGTCACTACAATCAGGCCTTGGCGGTACTCAGGAGTATTGATCTAGGTCATGACTATCAAGACGTTGCCTTTCAGTATCGCCTCACTCCTGAACGCGTTAAACGCTGGATAGATGCTGCAACTGCACTTCGGATGTTAAAAACACCACGAGGTATTGGCCGATTATTTTCAAACAGACGTTGTAATGCGCTGCTACCCGCAGACCCCATTGATATTTCTGTTCGAAAGGATATTTATTCAGCCCTACAAGTATGTCGCGAACTCAAGTCGAGTCAAAAAGGAAACGTCGAATTACAATGGGCTATTCAGTATTACTTAACGCATACAACCAGCAGTAACCCGTCGATTTTCTTTAACAAAACAACAGAGTTTCAGCGATTTATGGCAGTGGTAAGCAAGCTTTTTACTTGGAAGCGCTGGCACCTTAGACTGCATTATCAATATGGAAAACCCTATAATCAGTGGAAATGCCACCGCAACCTTCAGATAACCTGCTACACGTTACAGAAAATAAATGAATATCCAGAAGGATCTGGAGCATTATTTTTACGTCACATAAAAACACGCGGCGACGAAGCAATAAGCCAATATTCCTCCCCGGCACTGAAAACCTTATTCCACCAGCTGGCGATTATCCTGTTCAAAGCGGAGCAAATAAAGCAATGGGAACAGAGTTAATGTCACCAAGCGTCATCCGAGCCGCTTATACCATTGATCGTTCATAGCAGAATGAGCGTACCAATGATGTGGAGGCACATCTGCAAAAGCGGTGCGCCAATGGCATACTTCCATGGAGAGATTGTCGCATAGTCTCACCATAGAGGCCGGAATATATGCCTCAGAGCGGCGCCCGATCTTGACCGATAAGCAACTACTCAGCGCCTCAAAAATCTTGGGAGAATTTCGATACAACAACGCTAATGGCTCAGCCAATACCATAAAATTGTATGACTCGTGTGAACCTGCAATGCCATCCCGAGTATCTGCATTATAAAAAAGGTGAATTTTACCTATGTCGTGTAAAAGGCCTCCAATAAAAGCGACGCATACACTTAAAGGCCCAACATTGTATCGCCAGCAAAGCATTGCTGCAGTAACAGCCACCTCATGGCTATGTTCCAGTAATCCACAAGCATGATTATGATGATGACTTCGGCTCGCTCTGGCGTTAAAAAACTGTCCCATCAGCTCATTGTTGAGTAATACTGCTAAGTAAAAGCGTCTTAATGCCTCATCATGGATAAGTCCCAAAATCCCCCAAATATCGATAATGATTGACTCACAACCTGCGGGGACAAGTTTAAAATGATGATGCACAGCAGCTTTATCGGTAACCTCATGGATATTCAAGGTTATTTTTACCCGCTGCAAATCATTGCTAGGGCTCCACTGAACCATCACCAGCTGCCCCTCAGGGTTTACACCTTCCATAATATTTGGGGATAGCTCTAGTGCATAAGACTGTCTTAAGCAGCTAAATTGCCACAATTCTACCTGTTTTCTCCGCTCTATCAGATGTACCCAGGCCAAGTCATCAGCATTATTTGTTCGGGATTTAATATTCATTTTGACGACTCCCCTTTTGGACCATTGCCAATCAACCGTTCAAACGCTGCGCCATCTTGCCCTAATAAATTAGGTACATAGCGAGAATACACTCTAAATAACATCCCCGTATTGGCATGTCCTAACTGCCGAGCAATCCATTCTGGACTCTCTCCTGCTGCAAGCCACAGGGTTGCAGCAGTGTGTCTGGTCTGGTAAGGATTTCGCTTTTCGAGTGCCAAACTTTCTAGCAGTGGATACCAAACACGCTTGGTCACATTCCGATGGCTCAGTGCGTCTCCACGGCGGTTACAAAAAACGAATTTACTCCGAATTTTGGTTAGCTCACTTTGGGCCTGAAGTGCTTCATATACAGGCTGATTCATTGCAATCGCGCGGTCTGAACTTGACGTTTTAGTTAGGCCAAGGCTGCCACGAACTAATGACTGGCGGATGTGGATCAATCTGTTCGTAAAATCAATATTTTCCCACGTCAGACCATCGATTTCCCCTGTGCGCATACCTGTAAAAAATCGAACGGTGTAGTAAGGGCGAAAATCATCTCTTACACCCTCGATAATCCGATATACCTCTACCAACGAAAATGGTTGAATATCCGTTCGCGGCATAGGTAACGCTTTGATATTTCGCCAAGGAGTCTGAAACCCAAAGCGCTCAGCAGCCTCATTTAGGATTAATCGTAAATAAGTCATGATGTGATTGATTCTTGAAGCTGACAGCGAACGATTTGTGAGTGCATCGACCTCACAAAGACTTAGACGCAAACCCAAAATATCCTGCTTACAGATAGTGGCTATCATCTTAGTCCCCATCGCGGGAATGAGGTGACACCTTAAGATCCCCTCTACCGTCTCAATTTGACTCTCGCGCCATTCTACCCGCTTCTCGTCCAGCCAAAGATTAGCAAAGACACTAAACAACATGCGCCCACCAGCAGCATGGAATTGACTGAGTTTAGCTAACTGGGCGAAGTGTTCGACTTTAGGGCTATTTGGAAAATGATGCCGATAATCAAATGAACCAGCTTTCATTTGCTGTTCCAGCATTAACAACAGTTTATTTAATTTTTGTCGATTCGCCGGAGTATCGGCAAGACTGGTCTGCTCTCGGCAACGTACACCCTTATAGCGAAAATCTAGATAAAGTTTGCCATCTCGGCTATTTACAGTTCCCATGGCAACCCCCTAGTTCAGCTGATTTATCAGATCATGGGCAGAGGCTCCAAGCAACATAGACTCCTCAACTCGCTCCCATATGTAGAGAATTTTTCGTCCGCCAAAAGGCCGAATGTAATGCACACCTTCAAACAGCACAGCATCCTTTAAGCATTGGCGGATAGTACGAACGTCATAGCGGATACGCGCAGATAGTTCTTCAGTTGTAAGATAGGTATATGGCATAATCAAACCTCGCTTTTTTCTCTTCTAAAAACAAAAATGACCCACAGAAGAGAATTTAGCACTAAAATTAATCATTGCAAGTCATTTTTCTCTTTTGTAGGTATTTTTTCTTCTCAAGGAGGATTTTATGGTAAAGTGTCACTTGTCTCGGATCTTGGGCGAGAGAAAACAAAAAATAGCTGAAGTATCACGAGATACAGGTATAAACAGAAATACCCTCCACCGTCTCTACAATGAAACGGCGACAAGAGTGGAACTTGATGTAATTGAGGTACTTTGTAAGTATTTAGATATACAGGTGGGTGATCTGTTTGAGCTCGATAAGTCCAATAATTAATATTGAAATGTGTGTTACGCAATGAATGTAAAGCATATTTTCTAGCATACTCAGCTATCCACAGTCTCACTGCGGATAGCAAAATGCGCTTTATATTTTATTAGCAGCTTCTTATCTCTCTGTAACATAAAGATGTGTTTGGCAGTCTGGACAGGGGTTAACCTTATTACGAATACCGATAAACATTTTGCCGCAACCAAGGCACTGGCATTTGAGCTGTTGATGTACAGGGATAGATAAAACATGGCTTTCGGTAGTTAATTCTTTCAGTGCCTTATTGATATCTTCATCTCTCTTAGCAATACACGCCTTCTCTCGGGGATGATAATACCAATCTTTAGCCTTGATACTTGTTTGAAGCCAACCTAATAACTGGGCTCTGGCGGTTCCTAGTTTTCCTGTTTTGGCCATCGGCTGATGGTAAAAAAACGTTGATAAAGCATCGATATTGAGTATTGCTGCACCAGCATTCAACTCTTGTAATAATGGCCTTTCGAGTTGGCATTTGCGCCCTCGGTATTCCAAATAGATCACTAGAGAGGCTTTATTGAATTCATATAAAGCATCAACTTTATGCCCGCAAAAATCAGCGTCTACCGTGAGCTTTACACCCGCAGAGCTCTTTAACTCCAGCTCTTTAAATACCATCACTTCGGGAGGAAATTGTTCTCGTAAAACCTTTGGTACACTAACAGGCTTAAAATATGCAGGTAACTTGAGTGATGCGCCTTCCCGCAGCAATTGATGGATCATCATCCTCACGGAAACTTCAAAAGAAAATTCGCAATCAACTATTTCTGCTTTAGGTGTATTTCTGGTGTGGTGAGTAAAGTGCCATTCTCGCTCATCTCCCTGATGGGCGGACAAAGGCAAATGACAAGAAGGGCAAATACAATCGCAGGCCAGCCCCCGCTCGACCTCTGCAACATCTTTCCATTCGCCAGTGGTTTTATCCTGCCCGAAAGGTACGCCTAATTTCATCTCAGCCATCCTTGTTTAAATCAGGTCTGTCCAATAACGCCATTTCCATCTCAACCCGTACTTTATATATGACAGATAAAATTCCACAGAGTATCAGCGACAGACCTTTTTCACATATTCCATTGTATTTAAAATTAAATATATCTAACGGTTAATGCACTCCATGCATTCTTGTTCATAAGCAAGTAGATGCCGGTAGAACGTTTCACCACAACTCTCACAAGGAATAAAATTAGGTGTATCAAATAATATCTGTGCCCAATCCTCATCAAAAAACCTAGAGCCAATATTGTGCCATTGGCCTTCGAGCTCAGCACAAACGGAGACTCGGGGCGATGTTTCCTCAGCAATTAACATTTCAACAGCGAGTTTAGGTGCCTTGCGTCTACCTTCAAAACGCCACTCTTGTAACTCATTTCGCTCTTCAGCCGTAAATGGCGCGACTAATAATCCCATGTCGCTTAACATACTGAGTAAGCCTTCATATCGTTCAAGCTCACGTTGAAGCTTATCAACCAACAAAAACTCACCGTCAATCCCACCCGCAGCCAAAATTGCACTCATTCTGACCTGACGCTCTCTATTACAAATAGGGTGGCCTTTAACAACCTTAAAAATCGCTGCACCGTTATCTTGCGCTAAAATATTTAGCCATAAATATAATTCCGGCGGGCTCATAAGCAGCCAAGCTTGGCATTGAAACTGAGTCATGCTCTGAATAGAACATTGCGGCGCAAAGGGCATTTTTTCGACGATGAATGTAGGCAAAAATATTGAGCGACCAAAGGAGCGATTTAAATAGCGGATCCCAAATTCAATTCCCTCATCAGTCACGCAGAACTGTATGTCTTCAATATCATCCGTTAACTCAACTAACTTTAACCTCAGCAAGTCATCCGTCAATGAGCTCGGCTGTCGAGTGTTTCTTGGGAAATAAGCATCATATGAATGAATTACCTCCTCTCGGCTTACTTGAATACGTTCAAGTTCCGCAATTTTTTCATCCTTTTCTTCGATAGCTTGCTTTAAAAAAGATATAGCTTGTATTTCAAATAAAGCATGAACTGCTGGCATATCAGTCTGAAGTACATCAGTCAGCACATCACAATCAAAACTGGGATCACTCAAGAAACTGATATAACGGGCAAACCAGCGCAATCCAAGCTGAGTTTCAGGGTCATCGTCACGCCAATCTCGAAGTGCGAGGTGGAACAACCGTTCGCGGTCATCCCATTCATCAAGTGCCGGATTTATCTCCGCCCCTAATCCTACCAAACGGTCCATTGTGGCAAAGTCCCGCTTTTGGTAGCAATGAGCCAGAATCGGCATTGCGTTATAACCAAAACGGAATTGCCAATCGATATTCAAAAATGGGTAAAAACGCTCATACAGGGGATCTAACAACCACAGATGGGGTGAAAAATAATGATTCGAATCATAATGCCCTACAGATGCAGCTATTTCAGCATGCTCGTTATCCAGCATAAAATCACAATTCACTTCAATATCGGGATGCAGCAGTAATAAGTTGAATATTGCCTTGCGTTGATAAGCAACCGCCATTGCTAAGATGTTATTTTCAAAGTGATACGCGGTGAGCTCCGTCAGTGCCAATAACACAATTGTCAGTTCAATATTGTCGTTTTTAATGGCAGTCTCAAACGCATCCTGCGCTTGATCACTGTCATCAATCAGTGCATGAGCAGCAGATACAGTGTCGCATACAGCCACCGTTGTAGCGTCTGCAACGCTTGCTAGATCAGCGCTAACAATCACATCCTGCATTTTGGTTTGTAACCAGCCATCCATTTTGGCCGCTAGTAGCCATTCGATATCGAGCAGATTTTTCTTCAGAGTCATTATACTTCCCATGTTCTCTTTTACCCTGCATTGCAGGTTATATCGTAATTAATTCCACGTAACTCAAATGATATTTGCACTTAAGCAAATACATCTTATTTCAGTCATTTTTATAATTAGTGTTACTGAGCTTAATAAGTGCTTTTAAATGTTCGGGACTCATTGCAGGTGTTTCTGTATGTAACATGGCATGGCAGTTGGGGCACACCGGCAACAGATCAGTGATGGGATTCACCTCTCTTACATCATCAGCCAGTGCCAAATCCACCCTATGATGCACATGGATAAAACCACGCCCGAGTTCGCCATAAGTGCGTTCAAAATCAAAGTCACAGATCTGGCAAATGGATCCAAAATGCGCAATGCAGGCACGCCTTGCTGCCGGGTCTCGCTCGTGGACTGTGAGCTCTATGGTTTTCACAGCGCCTTCGTGATACGCAGGCCCTGGTGCTTCATGCGTATCAGTAAGGCTTTGTTCTGGCTGGGCAGCGCCTCTATTCCCTGCTGGCTCACTGTCGTTTGAAGATGGCTGAAGTGCAGTAAAAGCGCTACCGTAAAAGACTTCGGCACGGGTTTGAAACTCCGCCAGAATGCCTGCAAGTTCCTTCTGTTTGCCAGCGCCCTGTGCATTGTAATAGCGAATATGCCCTGTAACTGACTGCAGTACAGCAGCGAACTCATCGACATTCATCTCGCCCATAAATCGCTGGAGATAATATCGGGTCGCGCTGTTACTGATGGTTTTTTTGTAGGTTTCACCGGTTGGCATAGTCTGCAGCGCACTAAGGTAAAACGAGGCCGATGTGTGGCCAAGGCCCGTTTCAACCATTAACTCAATAGCCCGAGAACGATTAAATCGCCCTTCGCGCATGGCTTTGGCAATATCAAAAGCCGGTTCGTATTGTTGCGGGGTTATTTTGGCCATAATTCCTCCATGAATCGGTAATCAAACTCCTGCTAGTATCGCCTCACCACCAGTGGCGCCGTGTTCTTGCTGTTGAAACTCAACGACTGACCAGACAAGGTCCAGATCTATACGTGACAATGCCATATAAAGCTTATGATCCCAAAATTTCCCCGGGCTCCGCTTTAACGTGTCCGCAGAGGGAGCTATACGCTTTCTTTCAACTAGAGCCTGAAAATCGAGCAAATTTCGGGGGCCGATATTGTCTTCTACATAATGTTCCAGCGGCAGATAACGCCCTTCTACCAGATTTTTGATCTCAAAAACATCATTCCACGTGTCCAATTTGCTCTTTAGAACAGGGTCGTCTGACTCAAGCCTCACCCTGACTTTTGGAGAAGTATCGTTAAGCTCAATTTCCAAATCCACCAGCTCACTTGCGCCTTCGGTATAAGGGTAAAAACTGTGCCTCTGCTGTCTGGCTGCACTACAAAAAAACATGTCTTTGGTCTTTTTAGCGTCCTGATTACAGGTTCGGCATATTGGAAACAGGTTTTTCGGGTGCACCGCAAAAATGGGGTATTTGGATTTGCAGAGCAAGTGGTCGTAGTCTGCGCGCCACTGTTCTTCATCAGGAGTATTGGCTCTAAAAGGGGCAACGACCTCAAGGCCGCAAGCCCTGCAAACCTGGCCGTTAATTGCCTTAAAGGCCGTAAAATGACTGTCAATATTCACGCCACCAGCAGCGGCTATGACACCAACTAAGGCTTTGGTATGTGTATAAAGGTGGTAGCACAAGGTTTGCAGATGCGTCATCAACGCAGCAGACAAAAATGCCAGCAGGTCATGCTTTCGTTGCTGAAACAAGCCTACTAAGTCCTGATTGTCACTCACGGTTTCATATAGCCTTCGTCTTAAGCCCTCCGACTCAGTCTGCAGGGCTTCGTGCAACGCTTTAAACTTATCGTGGGTAAGCTTTCCTTTGTCGGTAGATGTTCGCGCATTATTCCAGCAGGCCAATCCCAGGGGGGTATCAGATAAACTCTGACGATTAAAACCTCCAGCTGGTATCGCATTCTCAAGGAAATACAAAAGCTCAGCATTGAGCGCCGTGAACACAGCAAACTCTGGGGTACTGGCCTCCAATGGAAACAGCATTATGACCCCAGCTTTTTAATGAGATAGGCCTTCTCCGGTGACTTGCCCAAGGTTTCGAGCCATTCAACAACACCGTGTTCATCCTCTCTAATCCTGCGGCGGATCTCTTCAACCACAGAGTGAGAGATAAGTGATTCGAGCCCAAAAAACTGCTTAATCAGCACATCAAAAGAAGCGCCATAAGTCTCTTCAGAAGGCGGTCGGTAACCTATGGTGCGGTCCTCATTGCGCTTGAACATGAACACACTTTGCTGATGCAGTGAGGAGATCATAAAGGGGGAATGGGTGGCGACAAACACCTGGCCATTTTCATTATCAGGCCCTAACGCTTGCTGCAAAAAGCGGTAAAAATGGGTACGCCAGGCAGGATTCAAATGTGTTTCCGGCTCATCGAATAAAAACAGGGTTTGCTCATCTTTATACAGCGTTAGGATGGCTAACACCTGCAGCAACTGTGCCTCACCGTCGGATAAGTCATCATAACTAACCACCCTGCCGTCTCGATCTGCCAGCTCCAACAATTTAACCGCAAGCGGTAATTTGGACTTCAATGGCTTCTTCACCGGGCCAAAATAGTTATCGTTTTTGAGCTCACTGCGTACTTTAGGGTCTAACGCCTTTAATCCCAGTTGTTGAATACGATACAGGCGTTCAAACATCCTCAGGTCACTGTCAAGATTCGACTGCAACAGCAATCTGGTGACGTCCCCGTCGCGAAAGTTCAACTCAATTTTTCCACGCAGATATTCGAGGTCAAACTCGTCATATTCTTCATCAGTTGTGCGCGGCCCAATCCCCTCAACATTGTAAGGAAGCGCATCACCAATAAACTTTTTAATATCTCGTGTCAGGTCCTCTTCTATCACCCAGCTTTTGAGGTCATATTCCAGTTTCATTAGCGCTGGCGAATTAAAAGTAATCCCTTCCAATGCCTGCACTAAGTGTTGACGGTTCGAGATAGCCAAAGACGCGATAGCCAATTGCGCACTGTCATAGTCAAGATAAACTTGGGTACTTGAACGCAATGCTGTCTCGATAAGTGATAATTGATTTACGTAGGTTATCCGGTTATCACCAGTGCCAATTTCGGTAATATCCTGAGCAAACAGATGAGGGTATCTGCGAAGAAAGCGCTGATTCAATTCTTCAACATTTTGCTGATAACGCTGCTGGCTCTGTTCATCATTGCGGTAGCGAATATCTTTATTTAATTGTCTTAATTGCTTACGCCTGCCTGCTCTGGCCATGAGGCCTTCATAGAGCTGATTGGCGTTTTTCAGAAAACTGCGCTGCAAATTTTCATTCAAGCCAGACGAATAACCCACTACACGTGGTAATGGTAGAGCATCCAAAGGAATTAGAAAGCGCTCGCCATTACTGCATGCGAATACCTTCGGAGCCTTGCCTGTAGCAGCAACCTCAATACGGTATTTCGGGTTGATCACGCTACCAAATTGGGACAGCGGTCCCCATGTCAAATCACCAAAGTCATTGTTGTTATCATGGAGTTGGTACTCTAGGGTAAAACCAAAGCCAAGAGGCGTTTTCACTTTAAAATCTGGCCGCTGAGCCCGCTCCAAAAAAGCGAAGCATTCTGCAATTAACTCAAGTAGCTGCGACTTACCCGAACCATTCAGCCCTACCAAGGCAATCGCTTGACCAATGGACTCGGAAAAATCAAACGCTTGGTCTTTTAATCCTTTATATCGACCAGTTAAACTCAGCGACAGCAAACGCATCAGGCTTTCTTCCCTGTCTTTTTACCTACCAATGCTGCACGCTCTGCTTTGATTTTTTCAAGCAAGGCCGCGGCGCTGTTGTCGCCACTTATAAGCTCGGGGTTGGCGGCGCGCCAGTCGGCGGTGAGTTCACCTCTGAACGCCTTGGCCAGAATCGACTGGGTCAGGTTATTAACCCGTGCTAAGGCTGCATTGGCTTTTTGTTCGATGCTATCGGCGAAGGTGAAGAGTTCATCCACTCGGCGAACGATTTCGGTTTGCTCCTCAAAAGTTGGTAAATTGACACTGAATTTCCTCAAGTGAGAAAGTGAAACAGTTTTTTGTGCAGTTCCTGTGGCAACTGAATTCGCATACTTAAAAACATCTGGTGAAGCGAGGTAAAAAGATAGATACCTATAATTGACCTTGTTATGGTCAGGCTTAATTATTGCTATATGTCGCTGAAAACAAAATTTAGCTGGTGAATTAACTATCACAGGAATTCCGAATGAGCCTGTAACAGTGTACAAAATATCATTTACTTCAGGCCTTCTAATATCTTTCAAAGTTTCATAGTATTCTTCTGGGACATATCTGCTTACTGAGTCGAAATTAATTTTCCCATTGCTTATATTTGATATAACTAGGAAGGGAATACCATATTCCGCTCTTGGTGGCGCTTGATGATCTCCATCAGATACACTGCTGCAAACCTTGGCTAAGGTGACAACGCTCCAACACGTATCTTTACTTTCCCGCCACTCTTCGGTTAATTTGCCGCTGACTGCCGCGGAGAGGACGGATTGGCGGAAGCTTTTTAGGATCTCGGGGATGCGCTCGAGGCGGGCTTTGGTGGTTTCCACCTGCGCCAAGAGGGTATCCAACTTGTCAGCTATGACTTTTTGTTCGGCTAGGGGGGGGAGAGTTATCGGATGCTCTTTGATAAGTGCCTGAGAAATGTTGGGCTGAGCCCCCCCCTTTCCCTTGGCGATGAAATTATCTTTTTCATTGTTCAGAAAATAATATAAGAACTCACTAAAGGTGATGCCCTCAATTGGGGTACCTACACCACAAGCTTGGTTTGTCGTAGCGTCTATACCCAGAATTGACGTCCTTCCAATAGTTGCTCCATACATTGCAATTGCAACTGAGCCTGTTGGAAAAAACTTTGCACTGGAGTTTTGAACTGCAGACTCAGAAATAAATTCGCTGGCCTTGTAAAGCACTCTAGGCCCCAGATCTCCGGTTTTCACCCATGGGATATCACCTTCATAATATGAAGGCTTGCTTCGGGAAGGTGTACCACCAGATCCCCAGGTAGCTACATTTTCTAACGTTGTTAAAGCCCAACTATCAGGCAAATTGACATCACTCATCATTCCGCCCCCAACGCCTTCAATAAAGCATCCAGCTCTTTGAGCGCAGCGCTTAGCTCCTGTTTGGCTTCCCGCGCCAGCACATCCGGCTCGGGCAGGCTGGCGGCATCGACGCTGTCTTTGTCTTTGAGCCAACTGATATCGAGCGAGTCGCCCTTGTGCTCGCGGATCCAGTCGCGACTGAAACAGCGCCAGCGAGAATGTACCAGCCTATTATCCACGCCCTTGTTTTCATCCGCGTCAGCGATTTCCACCTGTTCGGCACCAAAGCTGTACTCGCCCTCTTCCCTCGGGCTTGTGCCATCGGCCTTGGCGCCATAGACACGCTCGAAGGGGCCGAGGTGCGGATCGCTGCCGTGGCTGTCTGCACCATCGGAATCCACAAAACCCAGAGCCGCGTTACCAAAGGGGGTGCGCTTGCCAAAGCTTGGCATATTGGTGCGAAGATCATAGACCCAGACGTTTTGGGTGCAGTTTTCCTGTTGGTATTTGTCGCTGGCACTGCCCTTGGTGAAAAACAGCACGTTGGTTTTTACGCCCTGGGCGTAAAAGATGCCGGTGGGCAGACGCAGGATAGTGTGCAGGTTGCACTTATCCATTAAGTCACGGCGAATGTCGGTGCCCTTACCCGCTTCAAATAAGACGTTGTCGGGCAGCACCACGGCGGCGCGGCCACCGGGCTTTAAGTTGCGGTAGATGTGCTGCAAAAACGCCAGCTGTTTGTTGCTGGTATCGAAGGTGAGGTCATCACGGGTGATACTGGCCTCACCGCCCTTGCTGGTACCAAAGGGCGGGTTGGCGAGGATGATATCGGCGGCTTTAAGGCTTTTACCAGCATCGCCAAGGGCGTTGCCCAGATGTACCACGCCTTCATCGTCGCCTTCCATGCCGTGCAGGAGGCAGTTCATCAGCGCCAGACGGCGGGTGTTGGGCACCAGCTCAATGCCGACAAAGGCTTTTTGGCGCTGAAAGCGCTGCTCTTCGGCCGTTAAATCAAACAGCTCGTCGGTGTGGGCCTTGATGTACTGATCGGCGGCAATCAAAAATCCGGCGGTACCGGCGGCGGGGTCCTGAATAAGCTCACCCGCCAGAGGGCGAATGCAGCGCACCATGCTGTTAATCAGCGCCCTTGGAGTAAAGTACTGACCGGCACCGGACTTGGTTTCACCAGCGTTTTTCTCCAAAAGGCCTTCGTAGAGATCGCCAAGGCCATCTTTGCTGGCGCTGAACCAGTCGATTTGATCCAGTGAGCGAATAATTTGCTCGAGGTGGCGCGGCTCGCGCAGACGGGTTTGGGCATCGGCATAGATAGCAGCGATGAGCGGATCTTCATCTTTGGCCAAGTCCAGCAGCATCTGGCGGTAGTGGTTCAACAGGTTCAGGCCAGAGAGTTTAGAAAGCTGCGGCCAGCGGCAATGCTCCGGCAGGGTGTGGGCCGCGAGGGAGCCAGACGCTTCGTTCTCGTGGACCATTTTGATAAACAGCAAGAGCACCAACTCGGTGACGTAATCGGAATAGTTGATGCCGTCGTCGCGCAGCACATCACAGAGGTTCCAGAGTTTCTGGACGATATCGTTATTGGTCATGAATTGTTCTCAAGCTCGGCAGGCAAACGGTGGCCAGCCTTGGCACAGAATAATGAATGGGGCGTAGAAATCCGTTGGGTGGTATGGTATCCCTTTGACTTAACATTGTGAATGTTGGAAATACGAGTTTTGCAAATGAGCGCACAGGTTTTACTCATTGGGAACGGTAGTGGCGAGATACCCGCAATACAAGAGGAGTTGACTATTGGCTTTAACGGGCAGGCAAGCGTCAATCCTCACCGAACATTAACGGTATATAACGGTAAACTTGCCCAAGCGTATCTCAGCGCAGCAGTCCCCCATGGCGACATCACAAGATTAACGCTGACCGATTGCCATACTATCGAGTCGCACTCGACACCAGAGCTGCAAGTCAACGGGAAAATTCAGCCGATTGAACGACAGTTTGCGGTACATTCAGACGGTGCTAGCCTTGAAGCCGACTTTCCGCACCTGATTTAGGAATAAATTTGCCGATACCGTTCGCCTAACACGTCGAGAATGATCTGCTGGTCCACTGTGAGTCCTGTGACTTGAGGTGGCGCCTCTCCCAACTGGTACTCGTGCACCCCGCCAAAGCGTAAAAAAATCCACCGCGCAGTCGGTTTTTGCGTGGGTTTCTTTTTCATGTCCGCCACACTCCGGTTCTGCTCTACTAAGCCCTGCCGGATCCGGTGCTCCAGCGCCGCATAAATCATCAGGCTACAGGTCATCACCATCAGCAACGCTTCGATACGTTCCGGTTTTTTAAGATATAACGAGGAGGTTAAAAATTCGGGACTTTTCAGAAACCTAAAACCACGCTCGACATTCTGCTGGGCTTTATAGGTAGCCAACAGCTCAGCCATGGTGAGCGTTTCACTGTGATCATTGGTCGCGAGGATGAACACCCCTGTCTGGTTGCGCGCCTCAGCCACCCGCGCCAAGCTACTTGCGGCTAACCCCTTGATGTGAAATTGGTAGTTCACCGGCATTTCACCCTTTTGCGGCCTTCCGCGCCCTGCATAGATAGGTTCACTCACGACTTCTGCTTCTAGTTGCAGCAGATTTAAGCTGACAGCAAAACGGGCTAATTCAGCCTGCGCATCGGTCTCGCAGGCAAAACGCTGGGCACATAATTTGTTGAAGGCTTTCAGTTCACGCGTGCTGTCTTTCAGTAGGTTTTTGGCTAATGTTTGCTGCTCACGGTGGCTGGCCTGTTCGCTGCGCACCAGCAACCAACGCTGCGCGACGTCGGCATAATTGGCGCTTTGCCAACAGCCATGATAGCCATTGCCCAGCGCAACCAGCGACTGGGTGCCAATGGTTGCCACGGCTCGCTTGGCTTCATTGAGGGTGACAGGCACACGAGTCACGAACAACTGTTGCTGTTGTGCCAGTAGTTGCAAGGTGTCGGCGCAATACAGCGCCGCATCGCCGACCAGATAACGACTCTCCTGCGCGGCCTTGAGACTGCTCAAGTGGCGCCGTACCGTCTGGGCAAAGGCCTTGGTATCATTACTATTACCACTCAAGGCTTGCATGTAGATGGGCAGGCCGGCCTGATTTTCACAGATAAGCTCCAGGATAACCTGGTTTAGCTCTGGCCGATGGTCGCGGCTATAGCCCCGTACCAATTGCAACTTACCGAGCTGCTCGCCATCGGCTTGGTCATAGGCGCCATCGACGTGGAAGCTGGTGATATCGAGGTGTACTGCAGTACTTTTGAGCCCCAATCGTTCAACGACCTGCTCCGCCATCACCTGATAAAGCGTGCTGACATCGGCCTCAAAGAGGGCATCAAGGCAGCGGCCGAGCACATCATCATTGAGGTCATCGGCACAGATCCCCGGGCCAATCAGGCGTTCTACAGGCTTGTTGGCAAAGAATTGCGGGAACATGTGCAAGGTCGAACTATGAAAGCCAAGACCGTTCAGTATCATCGCCACCAACGCTTCACCATGTGAGACTTTGTAGGGCGGCGTTTTGGGTAGCACCGCATCAATCATGCGAGCAATGCCGAGTTCTTGGCAAAGTGCAGCGACCAAACCAAGGTGGTCGAGGTTACGGATAGAGATAGCGGGAGCGGCCATGATGAATTACCTGCAAAAGAGAGTAATAGATCAGAATGACCGATCGCCGTCAAGTTTTTTAAATCGAAAATTAGGTGCGGAATGACGGTTGAAGAGCGGGCAATGCTTAATCACTTAAGCGCTATTGCAATCAAACAGGAGCAACTGCTTGGTGCTTGGCCTTCTTCAGGGTTTGCGGTGTTAGGATGCCTTGTGGCCTTGGCGGTTCCCCTTAGAGTGTGCCGGATGAATCTTTTGCCGTCGTTAAAGCGAGAATTAACCTTAAGCCCTCGCATGCCACTGCCAGCCGTGTTTCATAACTGGCTTGGTGAACGGCGATTAGCCATTGAGTGGTTGATCGGCAACGAGTTTGATAATTCCCCCATCGATTGGCCTAGTTTTTGGCTGCCAGCGCCAAGCCAGCCGATGCCCACTGAGCCTTCACTTCCTGTTGAGGCATTACTGCATGTCACCCACTGCAGCAAAGCCGAGGGACAAAAGCTATGGCAACAGCTGGCCAGCAGCGATGTCGGAAGCTGGCTTGAGAGCCTAACCAACAGCCCTGATACGGGTACGTGCCACCAGCCAGAGGCGCTGCTTGCGGCAGAAAAGCTGTTCTATCTGCCACGGAATACCCGAGAGACCGCCCTTTGGTGGCTTTACGATAACGAGGCGTCCGTTTGGGTCAGTCAGGTGCATTACAAGCTGGCGTGGCTGTGGCAAACGCTGGCGCTTCGCTCCCGGGGGCTTGTGGTGCCGGACTCAACGAGGGCATGGCCAGGATCTCCTCGATAAGCTGTCGCTCTCTTGCCTTTTCGTCGCGGCCATAATCGCGGCGCAGATGCCAGCAGGCGTAGCCATCGTCTAGATACAGTGGGTTTAACGCAAGCTCGGCCATGGGCAACATGGTCAGATAGTCGGTCACGGTATCAAACCATGCACCATCGGGACGTTTGAAGTAGTCCAGCGGTACCCTAAGAAACAGAGAACGGGTGAACACCCGCAGGTGACTCCAGACATTGGCGCCCGCCGCTTGCCTTGGCGCTTTATAATCCGGTCGGTACAACCTCAATGGCTTATTGGGGCGATACATGGGCATCTGGATTAATTCAGCGCCTTCAGCCCTCGCGTTTAACAGTATGTCCACCACCCTTGGGTGCATCAAACAGTCGTCCTGATCCAGTACGGCGATAAGACTATGGTCGTGCTCACACAGGGTATTGATGGCCTGCAGGAAGTTGGGCATTCGGCCCTGGTGGCTCAGGTGGCGCACAAGTGTGGTACGTGGCATCAACTCGGCCAGCAGCTCGGGGTAACACCAGTTGTGAGCCCAGCCGCTGGCATCATCAATAAGCACTATGCCGAAGTTCTGATTGTGCTGCATGCGCAGCGAATTCAGACACCTTGTCAGCAAACTTACGTCGGTATACCGACCTTTAAGCAGGAAGACCAAGGGTTCGGCACGTTTGGGATAGTGCCAGTCTGCCGTGGGTTGCCAATCGAACGCTTCTTGCTGGGCATGTGGCTCACAGCCCTGGGCAATCAAATCTGCCGCCCGGGCGATAAGCGGCAAATGCTTATGTTCATTACGAGGATGCACGTAAAAGGTGGCCGGATCGCCACCGCGAAGTGCGCGCAATCCTTGTCTGGCCATATGTGCCTGCAAGGCCCGGTGCCAAGTTAAACGATAGCGCCCCTCGGCTATGGGATTGGCGATGGGCAGTTGCGCTTTTATGCGTTTAAGATCCAGCAGCCCAAGCCTGACTTCTGGCGCAAACTGCCCCGGTTCACCGTGGTAGGACAAAAACTGGCGGGTTGCTTTGGGAATATTAAAGCCTACCGCAAGCACAGTGCTTGGCTCTGCGGCATAGAGCATGTCTGCCAAATAGTCATGCTGCCAGTCGCGTCGGCCGATCATGACATCCAAATCGCACTGCAGCACATAACGGGTATCTATTTGCCCGAAAGCCCAGATCTGGGGAAACAAGGGGGCATTGTCCTGAGTATGCGTATGAATATCAGCACAGCCACCCTGCTCAACCGCATCCGTCACCCCGAACCAGTGATGACAGGTCGCCTGAACAACACTCTGAGATGTGGGCGACAACAGCACTTCATCGATAAGCCCTGCCTGTTTCAACGCCTCGGCCTGGGTAATGACCGAAGTGAGATCCGCTTCAGCGTATTGCCGTAAAAAATCGCCTGCGTGGGTATCTATCAGCAGCAACCTTTTGGCAAACCTGACCGGATATTGCAAGTGAGTCACTATGTGCTGCACCTGCGTTGTGAGGCTTTTGGCATCCTGACCACAAGCTTTCATCAGCAGACTGACATTGTCAGCAGTTGCCCGGCATTCGGGCTGCCGGATATGCAGGAATTGAGCATCGTGGCTTTGGGAGTCTATCTGACAATGCGGGTGCAAACTTGCCACCAACTCTGCGTAGAAGGTTGCAAAGCCCGGCAGGGCTTCAAGCGCTTCATCCTGGCGGCGAAAGCTGTGCCTGCGCACCCATTCTTCATCTTTATTTCCCTGTATACCAATGGAGTACAGGCGGGCGCACATATCCTGAAAATTGGAGCTGGTGAGCGGCCGAATATCCTTGCCGATATCAATGTAAAATAGCGCTCCCTGCTGAGATAGAAACAGGTTTTCTCGCTTGATATTGAGGGCGCTAACGCCGTTTTGATACATGGCTGACAGAAAACCGGTTACCTGTTCAGCCGTGAGGTGCTGTCCGGGATGACTGCCGGGCACAAACGGCGTTTGGTACTGCCAGCGGCCATCACATTTGCGCCAACGTACCTTGGGGATCGGTACATTTTTATGTTCCAGCAGGTGCTGCAAGCGGCTGACTTCGGCATCATCAATCGCCCAGGGATAGAATTCCTTTATAACCTGATTGTGCTGTCTCCAGACAGCGCCTTCCATACCTACCCCAAGCAAGTCTCTTTGGTGAGTAACAAGCGCGGCCCAGCTGCTGGTAGCGCTGGCCAGACGGGTTCTTTGCTCCTGCCATATAGACGACTGCTTATTCGAAGCTGAGTCGGCTCCGGATAATGAATAAATGGCGTAAATTGGCTTAGGGTTTACCGCAATTCTTTTGCCGAAACGCATTAAAAGCCGAGCTAACAGCCAATGATCCTCCGCACTTCGAATATTGGGATATCGAAGACCAATTCCAGTTTTTAGTAATAAATTACAGGAAGGTAACTCTCGACATTGGTGACCTTCAGCAAAGCGCTCAATAAAATGGGCTAATGCAACTGGCGATAGCAATTCAGTGGGATCGGCAATATTAGCCTCAGTCAGGATATTATCCCCAATACGAAGGTAATTACTTCCTATTGCAGCAACGAAGTCGCCATTCGCTGCAGCATGCCAAAGGCTTTCAAGGCTATCGGCATAAGCCAGTTGATCATCAGCATCTAGCCTAGCTACCCATTCGATATTCGGATTATCATCCGCCCAATCCAGTAACAGATTTCGCGCCCTTGCAGGTGAGCCACATTCAGCTCGAATAACAGTAACAGATGGATGCGATAATGCATCAGTGACATCCAATTGCCAGCCGTGTTCACTACTATCATCCAAAACCAAAATCTGGGCCCTTTTTTGTTGCACCAAAGTCTGGCTAAACGCACTATTCAATGCCCGAATAAGTTCTAGTGGCTGATTTTTATGTGAAATGGATAGCAGTATCGGTGCTAGCTGATACTCTGCTGAAGCCTGCTTGATCAGACTTTGATTTCGGTTACAGAGGACTTCTTGGTAAATCGCGGGGGCTTTAGGTTGATAGTGTGACAATTGATTTTTCCATTAATCGATATTCTTCCATGATGTCTGCCTCACTGATATGAAACAGTGTTTGTATGCGGTCAAAAAAAGCCTGCATATCTGCAGGCGACATCCTATGTCCGTGCAATCTTAAAAACTGCGCACATCCTTTGCGTTTTTGGGGCGAATTCGGAGCAGAAAGCGCAAACTCTGATTGATTACAGTGCCAGACTACAGTCACCATACCTGTATATCTAAAGCGATTTGAGGCACGCAGCAACATACGAATAGCCAAATCCCTATCGTTACAACTGATTAGGCCATCCGTATATCCACCAGCAGCTTGTATCGCCGTAAGTCGCACAAAAGTGTTTGAGCCCTGCCAACCTGGATTTTTTACCAGAAAGTCACTGTACTTCAGATTATTAGGGATAGTAGTAGCAAGAGTGTTTCCATGCTGTCGGATTTCGATACCCGATATCACAGCATCTACATTATCGGCCGTCCGTTCGATACACATTTCAACATGACGTGGCATCCATATGTCATCATCGTCCAAAATACTTACCCAGGCATCAGGAAATGAAGCCTGAAGATAATCTAGGCCTGTATTCCAAGCTCCAGCAGCACCTGTTGCACGCTGGTTGTGTAAAAAAGTCACAGGAATGCCATTTAAACATTCCTCAATCGCTAGCTTTTCAGTGATTGAAAGTGGTTTGCGATCGGCAACAATAACAACCCGATCAGGAATGCGTGACTGTGACACTATGCTTGGCAGAGATAACGACAGCAAATAATCACTCGTTGGTCGAGTAGCCAATAAAGCGACTACAGGCAAACTTATACTGCTTCCCATAAAAACTCACCTAACTCTTCCAATACCGTATCTAGCTGATCATCTAATATTTGGTTAAGTCTTTTGGCTCCTCCTTCGAATGCAGGAGTCTGGTTAATCGTTTCTCTATCAATAATCGCTTCGTGAACCAATTGTTTGGCAAGACGATCAAGCCACTTGCGTTGATTCGGATTCCAATTATGCAATGCATAAATTTTATGCATTGCTTTGGCAACCCGTTCGTCGAATGAAACCAACGGTTCTCCCAATGCTGCACGCCGAATATGGCCGATGATCCCCGCTGCAATTTCATGGTTAGTTTTACCACGCCAAGCTGTTTTAAGATTGGTCTCACTGTAACCTGCACCATCGAGCAGCATACGAATTTCTTTAAGCTGTTCACGAGTGAGATCTTTAGGACGATTAACAACGGTCATTAGTGCGGCATGCTGATTTATGCGCTCACGGATGTAACTATCAAAATCACTCAGATAGTCTTCAGGTCTACTACGGCCACCATAGGCTTGTTCACGCAGCGTCAGTTCATCTTCATGATAGGAGATAACGGGTCGATACTCGCTTCCAATGAGAGCTTGTACTTGTTCTAACTGAGCGATCAGCGTTCCATGTTGTTTAAGAAAATGACTCGCTTGCTGAGGACCTATGCTGTGTAAATGTTGATGTAATTTTCCTGGTTCAACACCCCAGACATTGCCAAGCTCAATTAGCTTCTGTTTAAGGGCTGGATAACGCTCAGCTTTATTTTCAGCCTTACGCAATACTCGCATCAGTTTTTGACTGAGTTGACTAAGCACTGTATCGGCCTGAGACTCATCAGCCTCATCGCCTGGAGCTTGTAGCGCCTTAATGAGCAGTGTTTCGTCCGTTAGTTCATCAATCAATTGCTCAATGGTGATATTGGGATTTTTTACGAGCGGTTTCATGGTATTCACTTCAGCTAACGCCGCATAAATATCAACTGGGTCGTAAATTTTAAATACAGTCTTGCCAATATCATCGCAACGTCGCGTCGCTCGTCCGATCATTTGTTCATACAAAATACGCGATTTAACTCGGCGCATGAAAACTAAATGACAGATTTTAGGTACATCAATACCTGTAGTAAGCAGGTCTACTGTGATAGCAATATTGGGGTAGCGTTCGTTTTTATAACGGCGAATAAGTTCAGTCACTTTATCGCTTTTTCCAGTAATTTTAGCCACTGCGGCTTGGTTATAATCGCCGTTATAGAGAGCTTGAAACTCTTCATCCAAAATACGCTTAACCATATCAGCATGCAGGTCGGTGGCGCAGAAAATCATGGTTTTCTCTTCACCAAATGGATCTAACTCCTGAACTAATGCCTTACAGATAACTCGGTTAAAATTCTCACTAATGACCCGCTTATTAAAAGCATTAACGTCAAAATTCAATTCATCATCAAGCTCCGCAGACTCAATAGTCCCAGTTGACATATCAATTGATGTGACGGTTTCGCCTTTCACGAAGTTTATACCGTTTTGAGTCAGTAGTGTTTCATAACGGATGGGAGGCTCATGGTCGATCAGCCAGTCTTCTGCCACCGCTTCACGATAAGAATACAGATAGACAGGCTTACCGAAAATCTCGCTAGTATGCTTAGCTGGTGTAGCTGTAAGGCCTATTTTTACCGCGTCAAAATATTCAAGTACTCGGCGGTAACTTGAGAGGTATTGGGTGGCATCGCGGGTTTCGATTTCACCATCAGTCATATCTTGATCAAGGGTATAACCTCGGTGGGCTTCATCCACAATGATACAATCAAACTCATCCACGGTAGGAGGTTCATCACTAGCAAAGATACGCTTAACCATGGCCTGCACTGTGGCAACCTGAACACGAGTTTCGGCCTCTGCAGCCATATCTCCCAGTTCGGCAATATTGTATATCGTGGACAGGGTTTTGTTCTGCTCAAGTTTTGCCTCTTTAAAAGCATCGATGGCCTGTTCACCCAAGGCGGTTCTATCCACTAAAAACAGAATACGTTTGAATCGCTCGGTTTTTAAAAAGCGATACATCAATCCGATGATGGTACGCGTTTTACCCGTGCCAGTTGCCATGGCAAGTAGACATTCACGCTGCTCAGCCTCGAGCGCAATTTCCACCTTTTCAATGGCTCTTTGCTGATAAGGACGAAGCTTCAAGTAGCCAAAACCTTCTTGCTTAAGTTTAGCTTCGGCATCTAAGCGGTTACGTTTAAGCAAATCAACAAGCCCATCCGGAGAATGGAAACTTTGCAGCGCTCGGGCAAGATTTGCACCACTGCGAACATCTCTAAACCAAGTTCCAGATTGCTCTGCAAGTTGTTTTACAAAGGGTCTGCCGTTGCAGGAATATACAAAAGGAATAAAGAACATGTCGCTATCGATGGACCAAGGCGTGTTGCGCTCTTCAAGTAGCCAAGGCCCTGGCAAGCTACCGAAAACAAAACCTTTGCTATAGCGTTCAGCTTGCGGAATAGCGCCTGCAACGTTGATATTTTCACGTTTTGCTTCCACAACTGCGATAGGTATTAAACCAACAAACAGAACATAATCAGCTCGTCCCCTTTGCCCACCTTGGGTCGGCCACTCTGCGATGGCTAAATTTTTACCCTTTTGAGGCCGAGCACCTTTGCGATAATCCAAAAGAATAGAATCAGCCTCCCAGCCTGCTTCTATTAGCTGCATATCAATAAGCATTCGGGTGCTTTCTTCGTCCAGCGTTATTGATTTTGAAACCCGCTTAACCTTACTGCTCAGTTGCTTTATGTCAGTTTGTTGTTTGGTTGCAGCCTCTTCAGTCTGGTTCTTCAGTTGTGTTTGTAATTCAGCTAACCGATGTTCAAACTGCTGTTGCTGGTGTTTGAGCTCAGCTTCATGAGCCTTGGCTTGGTCAGCTAACAACCTAGACTCAGCATTCATCAACTCTGCCAATTGCTGGTATTCAGCCTTTTCCCGCTTCAAAAGCCCCGTAAGCTCTGCATTTTGCTCAAGCTGGCAATTTGCTTCGAGTAATTGGTTTTTCAGCTGAGCAATATGATCTTGCAACTGAGTTAATTCGGCACTGGGATCTTTAGGCGTGATAAAAGGCCCTGGACTGAAAGACTCGGCACCTTTTGCAAAATTACGGTGAAACCATACAGCCAAGTCCCGCGCCACTTTCAAACCTGCGAGAGCCTCTTTATGGCGGGTTCTGAATTGGTGTACAGCCACATTGCCAGCTTTACGCAGGCCATGGAACAAATTAAGAATTAAAGGCTCTAGCTGCAGTTCTCGACTAATCAAAAACAGTAAGTCGGCCTGTGTAGTTTGTTGATCAAATTTTAGATGGCAACGCGCAGCAATATCTTGCGTTAAGGCCTCAGCCAATTGCCTCAACTTGACAAGAGTGGTATTGGGGTCTGCAGAAAATGAACGCTCCGCACCATAGGCAAGCTCAAAAAAAACCGGGTCGTGCTCCCTAAGAAAAGAGAAGTTACTAAAAATGTCCTTTTCGTCAGCCATCCAGGGCGCTCTCCAAATGAAAACTCTGCAAGAGATTAGGCCCTGATTTTGCCACAATAATTTTGGCTATTACCAGTAAAATGATTGGAAATACAGCAAGTAATCCCAATATTTAAAAATGATTAGATCGATTTAACCCATTCCTCTTGAACAGAGGTTTTTTAGCCGTTGAGGAACGGTTCTCATCCCATGCAACACCTTAACTCTAAACAACATACAGCTGCGAATCAGTTAATAGGGTTTTAGTGTCATCCAGTCAAACCCAAATTTAGCTAAAAATATTCAAAAACTTTCAAACTGACCATAACCGCCTTGATTCACACATAATAGCTCCAGATTCAGACGAGTATCGGTAGACCCCAAACAACCGTTGATATGCAAAGGAGCATATATGAGCATTGACAAATCCGTCGCACTTGGCATTGCGGGTAATGAACTGTCCAAGCAAATCACCAACAGCTCTGAGGTGTCCCTAGGTCGAACCTTGGTCGCCACGGGGTCTGGTGCAGCACTAGGTGCAGCCACAGCAGGAGTTCTGACAGTGGGAGCCGCGGCAGCTGGAGTTGCAACCGCACCAGTGACAGTCCCCTTAGCAGTAGCTGCTGGGCTAGTCTCTTTCATCGCAAGCCGCTTTGACTAAGAGACTCTTCAATAGAGCTTCTCAGCGATTGCGCCATTAGTCACCTAGCTATGGCGCAATCACAGACGAAAATAAGGAGCCTCCTCATGCCTTTCCCAATCGGAAAAGTACTAATACGCTGCCCTAACTGCCATTGGGAACAAAGCAGTTATCAGCCTTCAGATGCACTATTTGGTATCCCCGATATCTGCCCACAGTGCCAATATCCCAAACTAATCCTTACCCCACAGCAATCAAGCTTAAAAACGATATTGCTACGCAAATTGGGGTTAGAAAAATAACAGCGCTTCAAATTCCATGAGGCCAATTCAATTTCACGAGCGATGTACTGAAGGATCCCCTCATAAATCAGCCATAGCATAGCCATATTTGAGCAACTGATTGGCGAATAATACCCAGGCCGCCAGCAATTCTTTCTCCGTGATTTGATAATCAGGCCGCCTGAGTACCTCCAATCCCAAGCGAATCGTTGAGAGTACCGTTCGATGCCCAATGGTATTGGCCTGAAAATGCTTATCCCAGCCCTGTTGCTGTGCGTGTAAACCAACTAGCCACAACAGGCATTGAACCATCAACGCTATCAGTAGGATGATGTCGAATCGCTCTGGACTGTTGGTACGACTTTGGCGTAAGCCAAAGCCGTATGCCGGGCTTTTGAGGTCACGAAAGGTTTCCTCTATTTGCATACGTTTGGCGTACAGGTTTACCAGCTGCTTTGGGCTCCGAGATTCTGGTGGTAAATTGCTGGCTAACACCCAAGGCTCTTTCGCCGATGTTGAGTACGTTTTTGCCGATGGATGGTGGCAATTAGTCCTCGTTGAACGCTGATTTGTACGCCCCTTAGGTTTGCTACGATAAAGCGTGAGATGGCAATTGATAGGGTTAGTTTTGGTCAAGGTCTTACAACCCAGGCTCTTCGCTTGACCGTTGGCCAAGTCATGTGTACTGCGAACTGCACGCCAATTTTCAGCGCCAATATCTGCAAATTGAACTGTACCGCGAATACGGCTTAGCCAAAACCAACCATGCGCCTCAACCTCTTTGTACCAAGGCACTTTGAACCCCGCGTCAGTCACGATGAGAGGGGTAACATGCAAAGGTAAAATCTTGGCTAAGTCCGCTAAAAAACCGTTGTGGGAGGCCTTAGAGCATTGTTCTGATAGGGGATAGGACTTCTCATACAGGGTAATAGAGCGGCCATTGAAGGCTATTGAGGCGCGCAGAGCCATGATGCGTTTATGCTCTCGGATGTCTGACCAATCGACGAGCACAATCGGCATAGGGTTACCAGAACAGATGAGGCTGGCATGCCATTGGTAGACAGCTAACCGTTCTTGATGCAGATGCGTGTTGCCGAGCAAACGATCAATGCGCTTGATGTTGTGCTTGGTTCGGGCCGTGGTTGGTAAATTTCGACCTAACTCAGTCAAGGTCAGTGTCTTACATTCAATCAGTGCCTTAGAGGCCAGCATCAAGCTGTTTAATCGTTTTAGGTGAAGTTCTGGGCAGTATTGGTGTAAAGAATGTTGTAGGATATTGGCTTCGCGCATCTTGTTGTCCAAGTGTAGTTTTTGGAGAAACCATTTGATCATGCAACAAGATGCGCTTCCACCCTAATTTGATGATTTATTTGTAAATCATCAGGGGATTCTTCAGAGCGATGTATCTAGCACAAGCAGAAGTTGCAATACATAGGAAACATTATACCAACCACATTAAATACACAATAAATTCATATGCTTAATGAGGCAAGTGTTACAGCATTCAAAGAATACCATACTGCTTTGCATTTGTTAGAGAGCATAGCCATTGTCAGCGAGGTCAGCACCATGTCAGAGCAGCTCATTCTTATAGCCTATGATATTCAATGCCACAACGCCCGCAGCGCCGCACTACGCCAACTGAGAAAAGTCGCCATCAGTTATCAGGACTCGGTCTTTGAATTACATTTAACCATCCCTAAACTGCAACAGTTACTGCATAACCTCCAAGCTCTCATTAATCCCAACGATAGCCTGCTAGCTATACCCCATTGCCTGCTGGCAATTAGGTTGTGGCATTCAATCAGTGCAAGGTCAACTGCTAGTGATACGCTAATGACTACATTATTAATAGAAAAACATGGCATTACCTTGGAGTACGCCTCTGACGTCCTCGTTATGCGTGAACCCGATACGCCACCTCGCACCTTGCCACTGGCGCGTATAGACAAATTAATTTGCCTCCACAACACCCAACTCACCACCCAATTACTTGGCCAACTGCAACAACGGGGGATCGATTTTATTGTCATAAACAATCGTTACTCAGACCACAGTGTGGCCCTATACGCTAACACTCATGGCAACAGCATGCGCCGCACAGCCCAATACGCGCTACAACTCAATGACGCCATTCGCCTACCCTTAGCAAAATCTCTATGTCAGCATAAATTTCATCAAAGTCTGCGCGTACTCGAAACATATTCACCACACCGGATTCAAAGCCAATTACAAATAGCCTCAGAAAGCTTACCCAACTGCATAACAGAACAACAGTTGCGTGGGCTTGAAGGTAGCGCACAAAGAGCATTATTCCAATATTGGCGTCAATCACTCGATCCAAAATGGGGATTTGAACGGCGCCAACGCCGACCACCGCCCGATCCAGTCAATGGTCTACTTTCACTTATCTATACCTTGGTTCACCATGAAGCCATCCGCCAGTGCAAACAATTTGGCCTTGACTCAACACTTGGCATATATCACCGGCTTTCTTATGGTCGCCACTCCCTCGCCTGCGATCTCATGGAGCCAGTCAGACCATGGCTTGAGCATTGGCTGGTCCAATTATTAGCAAAGGATTTACTCAACCTACGCCACTTTACCCAAGGTAAACAAGGCTGTTACCTAGGTAAAACTGGCCGACTCCTGTTTTACCCACAATTTGAAACCCAAATGCCCAGCATTCGCCGTAAATTGGCAGCAAATGCCCGCTGGTTAGTGCAACAACTTAATCAAGGCATAGCACAGGGCCATGTAGCCCTACCGGAATTTGAAAATGAGCAACCATAAATACCAATTTTTAATTTGCTACGACATTCGCGAGCCTCGGCGGTTACAAAAACTACAACGCTTACTACGCCGCCACTGCTTAAAATTACAGGCGTCTGTATACCTATTTAAAGGTAATAGCCAGGCTGGCGAATCCCTTAGGCAACAAATTAGCCAACATATCGATCGCCGACAAGATGATGTGCGGGTTTACCAGTTAAGTCTTCACTGTTTGTGTGAATTTTACGGCCTACTCCCTTGGCCAAAGGAAATATTTTATGCCGATCTGCCCGTTTTCCGCCATCAGCCACTGATTGCACATGCTGCGCAAGCAAAGTAGACTAACACTGCTCTTTAACAATTAATTGGCACTAACACGATAGACCAAGTAGCGAGCCATTTTTATGCTTAAAAATCAATCAAGCGAAATGCGTTCAAAAACATTGATTTTAAAAATAAATTTTTTGAGTTAGGCTCTCAAAGCAGCCCCGACTTATAAGGGGATTAAGACCGTAGCATTTCAACCCCGTGAGCAGCGAGCTGTGCTCTCAAAGCAGCCCCGACTTATAAGGGGATTAAGACTTATAAGCCATTTACGCATTTCCTTTTATTAAACTCTCAAAGCAGCCCCGACTTATAAGGGGATTAAGACCTCAAATGCGAACTGGTCTTGCAGATACTTAGCTCTCAAAGCAGCCCCGACTTATAAGGGGATTAAGACTGCCGCCCTTAAGCGGCAGTCTCTTCTAATATCTCTCAAAGCAGCCCCGACTTATAAGGGGATTAAGACCACCTTACTTATACCGGTTTTTACGAATTGTTGAACTCTCAAAGCAGCCCCGACTTATAAGGGGATTAAGACCTTGGCAGGCGGTGTGGCTGCCGACAGCAATACTCTCAAAGCAGCCCCGACTTATAAGGGGATTAAGACTCTTCTTCATTTAACAATTCACCACTGACTTTCTCTCAAAGCAGCCCCGACTTATAAGGGGATTAAGACCAACAAATCAGAAACGATTTTACTTAGTTTACTCTCTCAAAGCAGCCCCGACTTATAAGGGGATTAAGACGGCTAAGCAAGCGCGGATGATTGACATAACACCTCTCAAAGCAGCCCCGACTTATAAGGGGATTAAGACGTAGGAATTTTCCCGTTCTCAACTGTTGCTTTCTCTCAAAGCAGCCCCGACTTATAAGGGGATTAAGACATACTTTGGATGATGTGCCCAGATGACTTCAGGCTCTCAAAGCAGCCCCGACTTATAAGGGGATTAAGACCCAGATTTGCCGTCACTTTGGCATCGTTTTAGCTCTCAAAGCAGCCCCGACTTATAAGGGGATTAAGACGCACGCCACGTACTGTGGCTATGATCTTTTGTCTCTCAAAGCAGCCCCGACTTATAAGGGGATTAAGACGATGTTAACGTGGCAACAAAGTGATTCTAAGCCTCTCAAAGCAGCCCCGACTTATAAGGGGATTAAGACAAATGGAACTACACTAACAACGACGATACTGGCCTCTCAAAGCAGCCCCGACTTATAAGGGGATTAAGACGGTGAGGTCTTGCCCGGTGATCATCAGGATACCTCTCAAAGCAGCCCCGACTTATAAGGGGATTAAGACCATCAACCACCATATCCTTGATGCTTGTGTTGCTCTCAAAGCAGCCCCGACTTATAAGGGGATTAAGACATAACAAGTGGCATTGAGTTATACTTTAGTTACTCTCAAAGCAGCCCCGACTTATAAGGGGATTAAGACGCCCCAGCTGCGTTTCTGTCGCTTAGTGAGTCTCTCAAAGCAGCCCCGACTTATAAGGGGATTAAGACGTAAAGTCTTCATCCTCTGCGCTCAACTTAACCTCTCAAAGCAGCCCCGACTTATAAGGGGATTAAGACGTAAAGCTTCTTGTGTACGATTATACATTATGCTCTCAAAGCAGCCCCGACTTATAAGGGGATTAAGACACCGTATAGAAACTTAATCCACGGTTTTCTTTCTCTCAAAGCAGCCCCGACTTATAAGGGGATTAAGACTTTTACTGCTAGACGGTCGAACATAGGATTGTTCTCTCAAAGCAGCCCCGACTTATAAGGGGATTAAGACTGTAGCTCGAATGGGCACCCCGACTTATAAGGGGATTAAGACAAATCACCTTTAAGCGCAACCCATGCCTTGTCTCTCAAAGCAGCCCCGACTTATAAGGGGATTAAGACCACGTACGATGAGTCATACGTTTGTTTTGTTGACTCTCAAAGCAGCCCCGACTTATAAGGGGATTAAGACCACGTACGATGAGTCATACGTTTGTTTTGTTGACTCTCAAAGCAGCCCCGACTTATAAGGGGATTAAGACAGCCTTACCAGCCACCATAGGGCTTACAAATGGCTCTCAAAGCAGCCCCGACTTATAAGGGGATTAAGACCTACCATATCTTTGATGCTGGTGTTGATTGTCTCTCAAAGCAGCCCCGACTTATAAGGGGATTAAGACATTTGAATCAGAACCGCTTCTTCCCATTCTTGTGCTCTCAAAGCAGCCCCGACTTATAAGGGGATTAAGACCATGTACCTATTCCCATTTGGATTTTGGTTACTTCTCTCAAAGCAGCCCCGACTTATAAGGGGATTAAGACTCGTAGTAATCAATAGCAGCAGGACCATCAACCTCTCAAAGCAGCCCCGACTTATAAGGGGATTAAGACCGGCGCACTGTATCAACAGACAAATCTTCTGGCTCTCAAAGCAGCCCCGACTTATAAGGGGATTAAGACTACAGCCAACTGCTGTTGGACCTCCTGCAACACCTCTCAAAGCAGCCCCGACTTATAAGGGGATTAAGACTTCCTCATGATAGTAAGTGGCGAATCTTTTCTCTCTCAAAGCAGCCCCGACTTATAAGGGGATTAAGACTCAAAACTTTGCCCCGTCTTTTCGTGATACGCACTCTCAAAGCAGCCCCGACTTATAAGGGGATTAAGACTCAGTCAAATGCCTAACTGGAATGCGAACGTAACTCTCAAAGCCGCCCCGACTTATAAGGGGATTAAGACGGTATTCTTTTGAGCAGACTCAAGCTGCTTTAACTCTCAAAGCAGCCCCGACTTATAAGGGGATTCTCTGTTTGCAACTTATTCCTGCCAGTTTCATCTATATACCACTTACAAGTTTTTAATTGCCCTTTGTGAAGGCCTTATTCGGTATGCTTTTTACATTAGTGCATCCGCTTAAGTCACAGCGATTGACAAAACAGTGCTATTACAAGGTTTGCCCGTATGACATTAAGCCATCCACCCTCTGTTGCACTTAACCACTATATCGCCAGTGTATTACTCGAAGGAAATATCGATTGATAGCGGAAAAATCTAATGGTCGATAGATATACACTCATAACTTTTAACCTTATAAAATCATAACGTTAAAAAAAATAACAAATTTAGATATCAATCATTTTATTTGATGATGTAATCGCTTAAGCTCTGTGCTCTGGTGCTTATCACAGGGACAATTTTATAGGGATGAACATGATAAAACCGCATCAAACGTTATTACTCGCTGTCACGGGTAATTCTCCACAAATAGTCACTGAAACCTTATATGGGATATTTCAGCAACAGCTAGAATGGCCCAATCGTATTGTTATCATAACAACCCAAATCGGGGCGGCCACAGCAAAACGAACTCTGATTGATGAAGGCAAACTTGCCGCGTTATGTACTGAATGGGATTTACCGCTACCCGCGTTTAGCGAACAAGATCTACTGGTGATTACTGGCGCAGAGGATAAGCCAGTAGATGATGCTCGCACCGAAGAAGATCAAACTGCTTTAGCGGATTTTATTACTCGCCATGTTGCACAATTTACCTCAGATACCCACACCCGTGTGCATGCCTCAATTGCCGGAGGACGAAAAACCATGACCTTTTTCTTAGGTTATGCCATGACGGTATTTGGGCGAGATTTTGACCGTTTAAGCCATGTACTGGTATCTGAGCAATTTGAAAGCCTAGCGGATTTCTATTACCCCAGCCGCAACAGTCACCTTATAACCAATCGCAATGGTGAGTATTTGGATACCGCCAACGCCGAAATCATGCTGGCTGAAATCCCGTTTGTTAGTCAGCGCAGTATGTTAGGCGAAGCCAACATTCGTCATTTTGCCAGCCTAGGTTACAGTGAACTCGTTAGGCAAATCCGTCTTGCTAATCGTCCAAACGATATCAAACTGCACTTTGAATTTGATGTCACAGCACCTTCAGTCATGGTTAATGATCTCAGACTCGATTTTAGTAAACATCGTTTAGAGTTTGCTTTTTACGCCATGTTCGCGCGTCCGAGGGACGAGTATGAAGATCCAATTGAACGCCCAAGTGATGCAACCAATATTACACTCGTGACTAAAGCACTGTCCTATGAACTGACGCTGTTGATGCGACCGAATGCTGATGCACATAAAGAAGAACCGAAATTTTGGGAAGAGATGGAAGATCTAGCCGTGATTGATAGCCGCACTAGAATTGCCATTTTAGAAAATCCACACACTATTGGTATCACTGAAAAACAATTCGATGCCAGAAAAAACAGCCTATACAAGTTCCTCAAGCAACATGTTCCCCAAGCTTTGGCAGATATTCTAATGCCGAGTAGTTCAGGAAAAAGCAAACAATATCGAATGAACTTACCCCCTGAACAAATTAGTTTTTCAGTGGGTTAAATGGCGACGACTTAATTAGCCTTGCTCTGACATGATTTAAGCCCTGATTTCACCTTGAAGCCAAGATCATTAAGGCAATATACGTTTACCGAAGTAGTTAATCACTGATGATGAGATCTCTATGGAAGAGATGCTGCATCTAGTTTTAGCCCCACATATAGGTGGGATAGTCATTTGCTCGAGGAGGTGAGCTCGTGATCCAGACTCTTGTTGCAGAACTGCAGGTATCTGCCCCACTTATCATGTCGGGGCACACTTCATTGGAGAAGGGCGACTCCATAAGACCCAGCGCCATCAAGGGCGCGCTGCGTTTCTGGTGGCGCGCCTTACAGTGGCCACGGCTTCGCGAGAGCCATACCAGTGACCAGAATGCGCTCAAAGCGCTACATCAAGCTGAAGCTGACCTCTTTGGCGCAGCTGCTGGAGAGAGCGGCAAGCAGTCGAAAGTGCTGCTACGGATCGACGCCAAACAGCGGCTCGATGCACAGGCTTTTTCCAAGGGGCAAGATCTCTCCAAATCCCATCCCGGGGCCGTCTATCTGATGGGCCAGGGGCAACATCAACGCAATAACGGTAGCCTGTGCGCTGGATTGCAGTCCTCAGCGCCCATGTCACTACGTCTTAGCTGGCGCGCCGACACGCTTAAGGATGACGAGCAGGATGGGCTGGTTCGGGCTGTGATGGCATTGGGGCTGCTCGGTAGCGTCGGTGCCCGTGCCCGCAAGGGGTTCGGCTCACTCTCCCTGCAGACACTCACCTTGAACAAACAGCCTTTGCCGGTTCCCGCTAATCTGGCCGAGTTGCGCCACTGGTTAGCTGATTTACCCCGAGGCACCACCGATGAATTGCCCCCCTTTACCGCCTTCGGGCCCACCAGTCGCAGCTGGGTGCTCGGGCTGAAACCTGCCCGCGAGCCGCTAGCGCTGCTCAATGAATACGGGCTGCAGATGATGCGTTACCGTCTCTCCGACAAGAGCGCATTCGCCGGCGGTCAACAGGGACGAGGGCTGTTCAAGGGGGATAGCCGTTCTCTGCGCGCCGTTACCGAAGGTGGACGACCGGATAAAGCGCCGCAGCGCGCCGTGTTTGGCCTCCCCAACAACGTCTTTTTTATCGACAACAAACAGACCGTTGAGGTCAACCCCGGTCAGCACGAACGACGCGCCTCCCCGCTGCTGGCGCATCTTCATCGCTTTCCAAACGGCGACCAAGTCATGCTGGCAACCCTGCTACCTGCACAATTTTTGCCCGAGGGTGAAGAACTTGGCATCAAGCATAAAGGGAAGACCCACTCCCTCCCCTTTTCCCCCGCCTGGTTGGTAGTCGAGGATTTTATTAAACAATGTGGCGGTGAGGAGTTGACTCGATGAACCAGAGCCATTTTCATTTCACACTAGGTCCGGTACAGGCCTTTGTGGCACAAGCCCGCCGCACCCGCGATTTCTGGGCGGGCTCCTTTCTGCTAAGCTGGCTCTCTTCGGTGGCCATCAAGTCCGTTGAGGCACAGCAAGGGGAGATCGCCTTCCCTAAACCACAGCCCGAGTACATGGCCTGGCTGGTCGGTGAGGGTCATGGCGAGGCCCCCAAACAAGGGACCATTCCCAACCGCTTCAAAGCACTCAGTGCCAGAGTTGAACACCACTTTGACCCCATGATTGTCTGCAGCAGCGTGCAACAAGCCTGGCAAGGTCTGGCCGAACGGGTGTGGCAGGGGGACTTCGCCCCGCTCGAAGCACAGCTGGGTGAGGAACGCCTAGCCGCCACCCGCGCTATCTGGGATCGCCAGGTCCAAGGGTTCTGGGAACTCAACTGGGTGCTCAGTCAGGATGCAACTGTCAGTAACTTGCTGGATCGCCGCAAGAACTGGCGCAGCCACCTGCCACCCGCCGAACCTGGGGTTAAATGCATGCTGATGGAGGGATGGCAGGAGCTTTCAGGCCTTGCCACACCAAACCGGCAGGGGCTCACGCTGTTTTGGGAGACGGTGCGTCATGGCCCCGCTGCAGAGCTGATGGTAGATATTCGCGAAGGGGAGGCGCTCTGCGCCCTAGCCTATATCAAGCGCCGTTTTGCCCGCTACTTTGCTGAGCTACAGTTGCAAATGCCCGGTGAGTGGACCTTGCACGGCTGGCCCCTGCCCAGCAGCGTCCCCAGTCTGGCCCATATTGCCGCCAGCCGCTGGCTGGAGAAGATGGTCAAACGGGCCAACAGCTCGGGGCATCGTGATCTTTTGACATCTTTTTTGCAGGATCTGGCGTCAGCTCGGCTCGATATCGCTAACGAACGTGAGTCGGCCCTGCCAGGTATAAGGAATAAGGCAAGTGAAGCAGGATTGGATGATGTAGCCACTCTGGATGGCACCCTCTGGTTTGCCACCCAGTTGGTTCAAGAGAGGGACGAAAGCCTACGTCTGCGCCAACGCCATCAAGCTGATAAGGCGCTGCAGTCACTCAACCATCTACAGAAGTGTCCCTCAATCGGCACTCCACACCCCTTCTATGCCGTATTGCTGATGGATGGCGACAGCCTCGGCAGTCAGATGAGTGATCCTGCCAAGCAGGCAGGTATCAGTGCAGCCCTCAACCGCTTTACCGAACTGGCACCGCACATTGTCGAACGCCATAACGGTTTTCTGGTCTACGCCGGAGGAGATGATGTGCTGGCCCTGCTCGGAGTCAGCGATGCCATGGCCTGTGCAGCCGACCTCAGGCAGTGCTATGGCGACTGCTTTGCCCTGCAGAATCGCCAACGCCAGAGCCACATCGTCAGCACCCTCTCTGGTGCTATCAATATCGGTCATATCAAATGGCCACTGCGGGCCTTGCTGTTTGATGCGCATCACCTGCTCGATGATATCGCCAAAGAGACGACGGGGCGCGATGCCCTGGCCATCCGAGTCTGGAAACATGACAAGCCACACCTTTGCTGGAGCCAGCCTTGGGACGTTTTACTGGGAGAACAGGGAAACCGGCTGGAATGGCTGCTCGGTCACTTCGCCCAAGGAGTCACCAGCAACAGCTTCCTGTTCAAGCTACAGAAACTCATCCAAGAACTGCGTCTCGACCAGCCCCACGGCTTTGGCGAGAAAGCGCTCGCCAACCTGCTCTGGGCCGAGTATCGCCAGAGCCTCGGCACCGCGCCCAAAGAGCAAGCACTCGATCAACACTGGTTTGAAGAGCTGGTGAGCCTGAGCACTCCCCACGTCAGAATGTTGGAAAATCAGCAGGCAATCATGACGCCACGCAAGGTACTCACCCCAGATGCAGCCCTGCTGCTACGCTTCCTGCACGAGGCCTATCTGGCTGCCGATCATACTGCAGTGCAATCTGCTTTGGAGCAAATATGCTGACACTCGCCTTTCACCCAGTAGATACTTGGTTTTTCCGTGAATCACGTCCGATGGATAGCCAAGGCGGCACTACTCTTGGCAACCAGTTCCCCCCTTCGGCGGCCACTCTAATGGGAGCCCTGCGCACCCGTCTTGGCGATATTCTGGAGGCCGACTGGGAAGATCTCACCAGCCTGCCCGTCTGGTGGGGGGATGCTGACCAGTGGGGAACACTCAAACTTGAAGGTCCCTGGCTGAGACTGGATGGGGAGGACTATCTACCCTGCCCCGCCCACCTGTTACGCGGCAAGGAGAATGACGCTAGTTATGTCATGCTGCAGCCTGGTGATGTTGTAAACTGCGATCTGGGCAAAGTCCGCCTGCCGGCTCTACCCGAAGGTGCCCCACCCGGCGTCAAGACGCTGGAAGATCACTGGTTGCCGCAAACTACATTGGCCTGCGTGCTGACAGGACAACTGCCTCCGGCCAATACAAAGGTGGTTTCAACTGCAGAGTTACTGGCCGATGAGTATCGACTTGGGATCGCCATCGATAACAGCAAGCGTGCCGTGGTAGAAGGCCAGCTTTATCAAACTCGCCACCAACGCCCCCGCCGGGAACTGGCCGTGATGGTCACTCTGCATGGCCTCCCCACCGAACAGGAGCAGGCATTGCAACGTGATCTGGCTAGCCAGCCGCTGCTACGCCTCGGCGGTGAAGGCCGCATGGCCGAGGTGCGAGTGGTCGATAGGCCAGCTGTTACGGCGCAGGGAATGCCCCCAAAACAGGCTAAGTTACTGGCCATGACCCTAGCACCGATTCCAGTTACCCCGCAGCAGTGGCCACTGCCTGGGTTTAACAAACACAAGCTGCAAGGGCTGGATTGCTGGCACGGTGAACTGGCAGGTTATCCGCTGTCGCTGATCACTATGGTCTGTGGCAAGGTGAAGCGCCAAGGTGGATGGGATCTGACCCGCCACCAGCCACGCCCGGTACACAATCAGCTTCCGGCAGGCACACTATTTTTCTTTAACGATGCACCCCTGCCCGGCGAGACACACATGCTGACACTCGATATCGCAGGCCAGCGAATTCCGTTGGCTCTGGGCTGGTGGCAAGACAATCAAACCAATTCTCACAAGGAGTGACCGATGAACTCATCTCTTCTGCTCGGGCTGCATGCCCACACATGGATCCATGCCGGTAGCGGCGAAAAAGATGGAGTGGTTGACCTCCCCATCCAGCGTGAGGCCCATACCGGCTGGCCGGTGATCTTTGGCTCATCACTGAAAGGGGCAATGCGCAGCCAGATTAGCCGTACCAAGGGGGCTCAGGCCGAACTGAGCCTGGTAACGCTATTTGGACCCGACTCACTGCACGCCGGCGCGACCAGTGACAAGATCCACGCCGGTGCGCTGCTGGTATCTGATGCCAGGCTACTCTGGCTGCCGGTTCGCTCTCTCACCAGCCACACCCGCTATGTCACCTGTCCAGCCCTGCTGTGCCGCCTGTTGGCTGACTTGAAACGAGCAGGTCAGCCACAATCCCTTGCTGTCCCCAAGGTAGGAGAGTTAGAGGCCCTAATCGCCGGAGATCAGACGGGGCGCATCTATCTGGAGGAGTATGCCTTCACTGCCAGCGCAGAAAGTACGCTCACCCCTTGGGGGGCGCTGCTCGCCCGCTTCTGCGATCTCAATGCCGAGCAAATACTCAACCAGCTAACCCTGATCCACGATGATCAGTTTGCCCATCTCTGCCAGGCAGCCATTCCCGTTCACCCTCACATTGCTATCGACTATGAGACCAAGAGCGTGCGTGATGGTGCGCTCTGGTATGAAGAGGCACTACCACCCGACACTCTCTTCTACTCCCTGTTGCTGCTGACTGATGCACGAGACGGCTCGGGCCTTGGCGCCGCTGCACTGAAAAATCAGGCAACGCAGACCCTGCTGGGCAATGCCCCCTACCTGCAAGTAGGCGGAAACGAAAGCACAGGCATGGGCTGGCTGCAACTAACCCAGTTTGAGCACAGGGAGGCGTAACCATGGCACAACTCATCTCTCAACAACGAGCAGCCTTTGCTCTGCGCCATATGGAGCAAGCGCTGCGCCATACGCCGGAGAAGCAGCGTCAGATCCGTACCGTCGCCAACAGCATACCGGCCCAGATCCAGCGTACTGGTCTCGGCCAGACCCTGGCCTTTGCCCTGAGTAAACAGGGCAAGAGTGATGGTGCAGGCTGGACTTACCTCTATGAGTTGCTGCAAGAGTGGCTCTGCCAGGAGCAGCAGATCTACCGCGGCGGGACCCTGATGGCGAGCCTATGTCAGGGTGACATAAGGCATTATCAACAGGCCCAGGCCGAAGCCCTCGCCCTGCTGGTGTGGGTGCGTAAGTTTGCCCGCGCCATGCTGGAATCCTCAGCCAGCAAAGAGAGGGGATAAGGGATGGCAGAATACCTGCAACGCGTGCCACTCTATCAGAGCGGTTTTCATACCAAAGAGCATATCGATCTCTGGGGTCATGATGCCAACAAGGGGCTGCTCTTCGACCGGTTTTTTGGCGGCTATGAAACGGGTTGGAAAGTAGACAAGCTGCAACGGGACAAGGTCAAACTGACCCACCCCCTCGACTGGCTGACGGGCCGCTGTGGCAATGCCGCAGCGCTTGAGTCCGCCAAAAATCGGCAGCTGGCCCTGATCTCGACGCTCAATGGTAAGGCGATCAGCTGCAAGCTCGACTGGAACATGGTCACTGGTACTGGCGAAGCCCATCCGCTGGAGAACGGCTTTCGTTGGCATCACACCCTAGGGGTGCCCTATCTACCTGCCTCATCCATCAAAGGGATGCTGCGAGCCTGGCTCACCACCTGGGCCAGCGATATTTTCTCGAAGGAAGAGATTACAGACCTCTTTGGCAGTGACCGAGAGCAAAGTGAGGCGCATTACATGGGCACGCTGATTTTTTTCGATGCCCTGCCGCTTGCCCCCACTACCCTGACGCTGGATGTAATGACCCCCCATGCGGGAGACTGGTATGAGAAAGGTGCCAGTCAGCCCGGGAAACCCGATACGGTCCCTGCGGATTGGCAAAGCCCGGTTCCCATCACCTTTCTCGCCGTTAAAGAGGCCACCTTCCTGTTCACGCTGGCCGCGCGAAACGATGCAAGCCAATCGCAACTCGGCAAAGTAATGGAACAACTCGATGACGCCCTGACCACGCTCGGTATCGGCGCCAAAACGGCGCTGGGTTACGGGGTGATGACAAAACTCGAGGCCACACAACCACAAAGTGGCGAACGGTTGTTGGGGGCGTTGCAAGAGCAGCGCCGCCAGCAACAGGCCGATCGCAAACGTCAACTTGAACGGGCTAGCATGAGCCCCAACCAGTTGAACGTGGCCGATCTTGCCGAGCGCCTCAGTGCCAGAGCGGACAAACAGTTCAAAGAGGGGTTTAACAACGAGATTGCAGATCTGGTCAATACCGCCTTGCGTGATAGTTGGTCAATCGATGAGCGACTCGCGCTGGCCACAGTGATCGAACAGAGTAGCGTCTGGACCCAGATCAGCAAAAAAGAGAAGGCCCGTGAACGTAAAGCTCTGCTGGCACAGCTCAAGGAGTGACCATGTCGCTGGAGACCCTATTTTCCCTATGCCGCAAGATAGACCTCATATGTCTGGAATGTCGGGTCATGATGGATGCCGCGGGATCGCTGGATGAGCAGGCTGGCAACCTGCTGCATGGCAGTCTAGGCTGGGCGATGAAAGAGGCTGCCCCACGTTTATGGCAGGATGCCTATGGGCCGCTGGAGCATGGGGCTGTCCGCCCCCTCTCGCTACATCCACCACATACAAGGAACCAATGGCAACAAGGAGAGTCCCTCACCTTTGGTCTCACCCTGTTTAACACTCTGGCCAGGGACGTTGAGGGCATCAAGTCATCACTGCAAAGGATGGGAGAGCGAGGCTGGGGACAACGACGCATAGGCTTTACTCTGCAGGAGCTCACTCAGCGCACACCACTCGGCACAAGGCTGATCTGGAGCCGGCAAGCCCCCGACCACCTGTTAGCTCCGCTAACAACCACCCTTGAGGAAGCCATATTGGCCGCAGCAGCACTGTGCAGCGAGGCCACACCTGCACTAGTACAACTACACGCCCGTACCCGTCTACATATCAAAGAGGCGGGTAATCCGGTGACCACAGCACCATCAGCCTTGTTGCTCGGCCGCACACTCTGCCGTCGCTTGCTGGCTCTAGTCGGTCCCCACAGCGAACATGAGCGTCAAGCGGTACAAAGCTATCTTAACGGGCTGGAGCAGATAACTCTGTGCTGGGATCACACCCAGAGCGCCCCTCTGACACGGTATTCAGCGCGACAGCGACAACACCACAGCATAGAGGGGCTGCGCGGGCGTTGGGCCTATCAAGGCGATATCCAGCGGTTGCTCCCTTGGTTGGCTTTGGGAGAGTGGATCCAGCTTGGCAACAAGACCAGCTTCGGTTATGGCGCCATCGAATGGCAGCTGGCGTGTCGCCCCTGAATCCCACCAATTGGCCAGAGTCAGAGAGAGCATTCTGTGACGCATAATGGCAATCATTCAAACTCAAGGAGTTCGTATGCAAACAATACATATAAATCTGGTCTCCGATCAGTTGCTGCCAAATCTGATCCCGACCTTTGCCGATAAAGAATGTCAGGGAGTCGTGCTAGTGCTGGGTGACAACACCCAGCGCGAAAAGGCCGAAACACTAAAACATCTCTACAATGGGCGTGGAATGCCCATTCTCTGGACCAGTGAAGGCAGCAGTAGCCATCGCCCGGCACAACTGCAAGAGCAAGCACAGGCACTTATCCACTGGCTGGAGACCCATCATGGCAACGCACGCTGGATACTGAACGCCACCTGTGGCACCAAACCGATGGCGCTGGTGTTTGCCAACGCCTTCAACCGCTTTAACAGTGAGCATCCAGAGAGCGCCAGCGGCGGCATTCACCGTGCTCTTATCTTCTACGTCGATAGCCAGAACCTTGAGATCCCTTTACTCAACGACGGGGTCGATTACGCCCTGAAGTGGGAGCCAGTGCTCTCTATGGACGAGATGCTAGCCGCCAACGGTTTTGAACGACAAACTTGGATAGGCAAACACAATGATGACGAGATCCAGGCTCGCGCCGAGCTGACCCGTTATCTGGGCAAACAATTTCAACGGGAATGCCGCTACTTTATTGGCCCTTTGCAAGGCGCCGCTCACAAGGCGGTGGATCTGCACGACTACCGAGCTGAACTGGATAAAACCCCCAATAAAGATGCTGAAGCACTCTGCTTAAGATTGCAGCAAGAGGGCTTGTTACTGTGGTCTGCAGCTCACAACAAATTACTGCAATTTACCAGCGAAGACGCTTGCCGCTATCTAGCCGGTCGCTGGCTCGAGGAGCTGACCTACCTCACCGCACAGGAATGCGGCTTTAGCGAGGTGGCCATGAGTGTCGAAGGTGAATGGCAGACCGAAGCGCTCCGGCAACAGAGTGTTCGCGGTAAAAACAACGAATTCGATGTGCTAATCTGTCACAACAACCAGCTGCTCACCATCGAATGCAAGGCCAAGAACTGGGGACCACACCAGCAGGGAGAGAACACCAATCAGGATGTGATACTCAAGCTCGAGAGCCTAGGACGCAAACTGGGGGGACTGTTTGGCGAGCGCCTGCTGATCAGCGCCCGCCCCTTGCCGGACGAGATGGTACAGCGAGCAAAGGATAACCGTATCGAAATCTGCGACAGGGCGGATGGCCAGGCAATCCACACCACCTTGCAGAGCTACTTCAACAAGATGCAATAAGCTGGGGCCTCATGAACTACCTTGTCAGCCGTCATCCCGGCGCCATCGCATGGTGCCAACGCCAGTCGCTGGCCATCGATGCCATCTTGCCCCACCTCGATCCGGCACTTATCTGTGCTGGCGATCGGGTGATCGGAACCCTGCCGCTCCCCATGGTGGCAGAGGTACAGCGACGTGGTGCTCGCTATCTCCATCTCTCGGTGTCCGTTCCCTCCGAGCTGCGGGGTCAGGAACTAAGCGCAGACCAACTAGATAAACTGGGTGCCTCGTTGACCGAATACCAAGTCCACGCACTGCTTTGAATTTCACGACTCATTAAGGAATCTCTATGGAATACATGCTACTGGCTGTTTCAGGCATGAGCCCACAAATCATCACTGAGACCCTCTATGGTATTTACCGCAAGGATCCAACCAAATATCCCTCACGCATCGAGGTGATTACAACTGGCGAGGGGCGCGAGCGGCTGGTCAAAAATCTGTTGGGTGATGACAATCCGCTGACCCGACTGCAACAGGACTACCAACTGCCACCGCTTATTTTTACCTTGGCCGACATCAAGGTGCCTTACAGTGACGATGGTCTCCCCCTCGAGGATGTACGCAGCGAGCGCGAGCAGGAGATCATTACCGACTTCATCACCCGTCATGTTCGCACCCTCACCGCCGATCCGGATCTGGCAATTCACGCCTCGCTGGCCGGTGGCCGCAAAACTATGGGCTTTGCTCTGGGCTATGCCATGAGCCTTTTTGGTCGCCCGCAAGATTGCCTGAGCCATGTGCTGGTAAGCGAACCTTATGAGCGGGTGCCCGATTTTTACTACCCGACGCCGATCCCAGTCTGGCGTGCGGATGCAAAAAAAGAGGGACAACATGACCTGAGTCAGGCCGAAGTGACCCTGGCAACCATCCCCTTGGTGCTGATGCGGGAGGAGATGCCAACCGACCTGATCCACCGTGATGAACTCAGCTACACCCAGACGGTGGAACGCATCAACCGGGCTAATGCTCTTACCTTTGAGTGCGCCAGTGTCACCCTCGACTTTGACCATATGAGTCTCTGGTGTAATGACATAGAAATCCCCCTGAAACCGGACTGCTTTGCCTTCTATAGCTGGCTGGCACAAGATAGCAAAGAAAACCCAGGCGAAGGGATCGATGCACCACGTGAAGGGATGACAGAGCGGGAGCTTGACGGGCGGCTGGCGGCCTTCTTCCGAGCAGCAATCCATCCTTCGATCAAGATTGATGTGAAGGGTTCACTCGGGGATCTCTTTGAAGAGGCCACGGATGCAGTCTCTCGCATGAACCAACGAGAAGAGGAGCATTTTAATGCTGCCGGTATTCCCAGTGACAAGCGGATATATCGTAATCGATGGTTGCTGCAAGACAATGGCACTACCCAGTTTTTGTACGCAAAACATTCATCTCAGGATCTTGCGACTTTGCTCAAGAACCATAAAAACCTCTGGGTACGGCTGCACAAGGATACAAATGAAGCCCTGACCCATGCGTTGGGACTCCGCCTGGCCCGCTATTACCAAATAGTCACAGTCAGCAGCATCAAAGAAGAGGGCCAACGTACATCCTACGAGTTTAAAGGGCTCAAGTTATTACCTCATCAAATCCACTTTAAGTGAAAAGTGAGCATCGATTAGTTCTGGCTCATAGCTTTAATGACTGCCAATATTGCTTACTGTTATTACATTGGATATGTCGTAATTGAATTCGAATATAAGTAATTTTAGGAAAGTCTCAAATGAAGCAACCAATTGGTCAAAAATTCAAAAATAGAGAATAACATTAGTATTGCTCCTGTAACTTTTGATACTCAGGAGCTCAATGAAAACAATAACCATCACCGACAAACAACGGATGCAACAATATCTTGCACAGGTTTGGGATTTGCTCGAAAAAAGTTATGCTGATGTTAGTGGTGGACTCCACTATAACGAGCCTGCAGAGCTATTAATCGATACCCAACGTTGGCGGCTGGTTCTATACAGAGGACATTTAATAGCTTTGACTTTATTCAAGGCAAAACGTGGCTGGAAATTAGTTGCAATGGCTACTTGCCGTCAACATGGCAAACGTGCTCGTCATGCTCTGCAACGACTAATTTGTGCAGATCTACCTCGTACTTGGATGGAGCTTTCTGAACGAGCAGAACGTTTCGTTTTATGCCACTGTGGTGGACATAAGTTCTTGATCCACGCTAGTCTGGCATCATCTCTATTGGACAAGCCAGTAGGGCGTTCGACGGAAGATGGTTATCACTACCAACGTACGATAGCTGGGCTACTTAAAACAAAAGTTATTGTTGGTACACCATACTAACTTAAGTATTCTGTAGTAGATGCCAGTAGCAATAACGTCTTCCCCTGACACAATAGTCTTTATATACCTATGTTAAGACTTTACTCGAACCAAGTTAGATACTTTCCTATACTCTGCACAAATTTTTAGGGTTAAAAAAGTAAGTCACTTTAGCTAGCATTAAGAATTTTCAACTCTAAATAGTAAAATCGAAATCGGCTGATACATCATTTAATCTACAAAGATTAAGAAAATGACCCTCGGTTAAACGTAAGTCTAAGTCACGAAATGGTCACATGTTGGTCACGGTCACGAAGGGAGGAATGGGATTGTACACGGATTAAAATCAAAAAGCCCATGCTAATTAATAGCATGGGCTTCATGAATGTTGGCGGAGCGGACGGGACTCGAACCCGCGACCCCCGGCGTGACAGGCCGGTATTCTAACCAACTGAACTACCGCTCCAACTCTGTCTGGTCATAGACCAAATTAGGCGCTTGGCGATGACCTACTCTCACATGGGGAGACCCCACACTACCATCGGCGCGATTGCGTTTCACTTCTGAGTTCGGGATGGGATCAGGTGGGACCACAATGCTATTGTCACCAAGCAAATTCTTACTGGTTAATTCTACGTCTGACGGCATTGTCTCCTCACTCCAGTACTCATGTACTACCGTACACTCCGCCCTTCGCTCGTCACGGCTTTGTCTGCCGTACAATTACCTGCGTAATTAACCTTTATTTGTTAATTTAGAAAGCTGTATTGAGTATCACTTCTTAAGTGTTTCTATTCGTCTAAGTGCTACTTAGTAAAACCCATCTGGGTTGTATGGTTAAGCCTCTCGAGTCATTAGTATCAGTTAGCTCAACGCCTCACAACGCTTACACACCTGACCTATCAACGTCCTAGTCTCGAACGGCTCTTTAGTGGACTTATAGTCCAAGGGATGACTCATCTTGGGGCTCGCTTCCCGCTTAGATGCTTTCAGCGGTTATCGATTCCGAACATAGCTACCGGGCAATGCCATTGGCATGACAACCCGAACACCAGCGGTTCGTTCACTCCGGTCCTCTCGTACTAGGAGCAACTCCCCTCAATCATCCAACGCCCACGGCAGATAGGGACCGAACTGTCTCACGACGTTCTGAACCCAGCTCGCGTACCACTTTAAATGGCGAACAGCCATACCCTTGGGACCGACTTCAGCCCCAGGATGTGATGAGCCGACATCGAGGTGCCAAACACCGCCGTCGATATGAACTCTTGGGCGGTATCAGCCTGTTATCCCCGGAGTACCTTTTATCCGTTGAGCGATGGCCCTTCCATTCAGAACCACCGGATCACTATGACCTACTTTCGTACCTGCTCGACGTGTCTGTCTCGCAGTTAAGCTGGCTTATGCCATTGCACTAACCGTACGATGTCCGACCGTACTTAGCCAACCTTCGTGCTCCTCCGTTACTCTTTGGGAGGAGACCGCCCCAGTCAAACTACCCACCAGGCACTGTCCTTACCCCAGATAATGGGGCCAAGTTAGAACATCAACACTACAAGGGTGGTATTTCAAGGATGACTCCATCAGAACTAGCGTTCCAACTTCATAGTCTCCCACCTATCCTACACATGTAGGGTCAATGTTCAGTGCCAAGCTATAGTAAAGGTTCACGGGGTCTTTCCGTCTAGCCGCGGGTATACGGCATCTTCACCGCAATTTCAACTTCACTGAGTCTCGGCTGGAGACAGCGTGGCCATCATTACGCCATTCGTGCAGGTCGGAACTTACCCGACAAGGAATTTCGCTACCTTAGGACCGTTATAGTTACGGCCGCCGTTTACCGGGGCTTCGATCATGAGCTTCTCTTGCGATAACCCAATCAATTAACCTTCCGGCACCGGGCAGGCGTCACACCGTATACTTCCTCTTGCGAGTTTGCACAGTGCTGTGTTTTTGATAAACAGTTGCAGCCACCTGGTATCTGCGACTCCCGTCAGCTTAGAGAGCAAGTCTCATCACCAACAAGAGCGTACCTTCTCCCGAAGTTACGGTACCATTTTGCCTAGTTCCTTCAGCCGAGTTCTCTCAAGCGCCTTGGTATTCTCTACCCGACCACCTGTGTCGGTTTGGGGTACGATTCCCGCTAACCTGAAGCTTAGAAGATTTTCCTGGAAGCATGGCATCAACTACTTCATCCCCTTGGGGACTCGTCATCAGCTCTCAGTGTATAGTGACCCGGATTTGCCTAAGTCACCCACCTACCACCTTAAACGCGGACTACCAACGCCGCGCTAGCCTAGCCTTCTCCGTCTCTCCATCGCAGTTAGCGGAAGTACAGAAATATTAATCTGTTTCCCATCGATTACGCCTTTCGGCCTCACCTTAGGGGTCGACTCACCCTGCCCCGATTAACGTTGGACAGGAACCCTTGGTCTTTCGGCGAGGGGGTTTTTCACCCCCTTTATCGTTACTCATGTCAGCATTCGCACTTCTGATACCTCCAGTGTGGGTTACCCCTTCACCTTCAACGGCTTACAGAACGCTCCTCTACCGCGCAACTCTAATGAATTGCACCCGTAGCTTCGGTGGTATGTTTAGCCCCGTTACATCTTCCGCGCAGGCCGACTCGACTAGTGAGCTATTACGCTTTCTTTAAATGATGGCTGCTTCTAAGCCAACATCCTAGCTGTCTAAGCCTTCCCACATCGTTTCCCACTTAACATACACTTTGGGACCTTAGCTGACGGTCTGGGTTGTTTCCCTTTTGACGACGGACGTTAGCACCCGCCGTCTGTCTCCCGAGTAGTACTCATTGGTATTCGGAGTTTGCAAAGGGTTGGTAAGTCGGGATGACCCCCTAGCCTTAACAGTGCTCTACCCCCAATGGTATTCGCTCGAGGCGCTACCTAAATAGCTTTCGAGGAGAACCAGATATCTCCCGGTTTGATTGGCCTTTCACCCCCAGCCACAAGTCATCCGCTAATTTTTCAACATTAGTCGGTTCGGTCCTCCAGTTGATGTTACTCAACCTTCAACCTGCCCATGGCTAGATCACCGGGTTTCGGGTCTACGCCTTGCAACTAAACGCGCAGTTAACACTCGGTTTCCCTACGGCTCCGCTATTCGCTTAACCTCGCTACAAAACGTAAGTCGCTGACCCATTATACAAAAGGTACGCAGTCACGGTCTCAAGAACCGCTCCCACTGCTTGTACGTATACGGTTTCAGGTTCTATTTCACTCCCCTCACAGGGGTTCTTTTCGCCTTTCCCTCACGGTACTGGTTCACTATCGGTCAGTCAGGAGTATTTAGCCTTGGAGGATGGTCCCCCCATATTCAAACAGGATATCACGTGTCCCGCCTTACTCGTTTTCATCAAAGGTTAGTTTTCGTGTACGGGGCTATCACCCTGTGCCGCTGGACTTTCCAGACCATTCCACTAACACCCCTCTGACTTAAGGGCTAATCCCCGTTCGCTCGCCGCTACTAGGGGAATCTCGGTTGATTTCTTTTCCTAAGGGTACTTAGATGTTTCAGTTCCCCTCGTTTGCCTCATGTAGCTATGTATTCACCACATGATGACCGCTTATGCGGCCGGGTTCCCCCATTCGGACATCGTTAGCTCAAATGCTTGTTACTAGCTCGCCAACGCTTTTCGCAAGTTACTACGTCCTTCATCGCCTCTGACTGCCAAGGCATCCACCGTATACGCTTAGTCGCTTAACCATACAACCCAAATAGGTTTCACTTACGTGAGCCACTTGAATTGTTGCGACCAGCTGGTTTTACTTGTCTCATCTTCGACCAAGAAGATGGACTCGCCTTAGACTTGAATATTCAAGACACTTAACAAGTGTTTTAAGAACTCAATTTTTTTCGTATTAACACAACGACAGACATCATTGTATTAATTACTATCAGCTTTCCAAATTGTTAAAGAGCGGGCTTAAAAAAGCCAAAGATAATGTTTTAGTTTATCTTTGGCATCTCTAACCATAATGCAGTAAATGGTGGAGCTATGCGGGATCGAACCGCAGACCTCCTGCGTGCAAGGCAGGCGCTCTCCCAGCTGAGCTATAGCCCCATTTACATGCAGTGCGAGTAAATAAGATGTTCCAAACCTCTTAAAGGATTGGTTTGCCAATCATTTCTTATCAAAGCGGACAGTGGCGACGTTTAGTTCACTAAACGAGTCACTTTCCAACGCTGAGAAGGAAGGATTGGTGGGTCAGAGTGGACTTGAACCACCGACCTCACCCTTATCAGGGGTGCGCTCTAACCAGCTGAGCTACAGACCCATCTTTTACTCTATCTTCTATCAAGCAAATCTGTGTGAACACTCAACAAACATCGAGTTAGTCGTATAGGTAAGGAGGTGATCCAGCCCCAGGTTCCCCTAGGGCTACCTTGTTACGACTTCACCCCAGTCATGAACCACAAAGTGGTGAGCGCCCCCCCGAAGGTTAAGCTACCCACTTCTTTTGCAGCCCACTCCCATGGTGTGACGGGCGGTGTGTACAAGGCCCGGGAACGTATTCACCGTGGCATTCTGATCCACGATTACTAGCGATTCCGACTTCATGGAGTCGAGTTGCAGACTCCAATCCGGACTACGACGAGCTTTGTGAGATTAGCTCCACCTCGCGGCTTTGCAACCCTCTGTACTCGCCATTGTAGCACGTGTGTAGCCCTACTCGTAAGGGCCATGATGACTTGACGTCGTCCCCACCTTCCTCCGGTTTATCACCGGCAGTCTCCCTAGAGTTCCCACCATTACGTGTTGGCAAATAAGGATAGGGGTTGCGCTCGTTGCGGGACTTAACCCAACATTTCACAACACGAGCTGACGACAGCCATGCAGCACCTGTCTCACAGTTCCCGAAGGCACAACCGCATCTCTGCAGTCTTCTGTGGATGTCAAGAGTAGGTAAGGTTCTTCGCGTTGCATCGAATTAAACCACATGCTCCACCGCTTGTGCGGGCCCCCGTCAATTCATTTGAGTTTTAACCTTGCGGCCGTACTCCCCAGGCGGTCTACTTAATGCGTTAGCTTGAGAGCCCAGTGTTCAAGACACCAAACTCCGAGTAGACATCGTTTACGGCGTGGACTACCAGGGTATCTAATCCTGTTTGCTCCCCACGCTTTCGTGCATGAGCGTCAGTCTTTGTCCAGGGGGCCGCCTTCGCCACCGGTATTCCTCCAGATCTCTACGCATTTCACCGCTACACCTGGAATTCTACCCCCCTCTACAAGACTCTAGTTCGCCAGTTCGAAATGCTATTCCTAGGTTGAGCCCAGGGCTTTCACATCTCGCTTAACAAACCGCCTGCGCACGCTTTACGCCCAGTAATTCCGATTAACGCTCGGACCCTCCGTATTACCGCGGCTGCTGGCACGGAGTTAGCCGGTCCTTCTTCTGTAGGTAACGTCACAGATGAGCCGTATTAAGACTCACCCTTTCCTCCCTACTGAAAGTGCTTTACAACCCGAAGGCCTTCTTCACACACGCGGCATGGCTGCATCAGGGTTTCCCCCATTGTGCAATATTCCCCACTGCTGCCTCCCGTAGGAGTCTGGGCCGTGTCTCAGTCCCAGTGTGGCTGATCATCCTCTCAGAACAGCTAGGGATCGTCGCCTTGGTGAGCCATTACCTCACCAACTAGCTAATCCCACCTAGGTTCATCCAATCGCGAGAGGCCCGAAGGTCCCCCTCTTTCCCCCGTAGGGCGTATGCGGTATTAGCAGTCGTTTCCAACTGTTATCCCCCTCGACTGGGCAGATCCCTAGGCATTACTCACCCGTCCGCCGCTCGCCACCTCAGGAGTAAACTCCCTTGTGCTGCCGCTCGACTTGCATGTGTTAGGCCTGCCGCCAGCGTTCAATCTGAGCCATGATCAAACTCTTCAATTAAAAGTTTTGTGTTTAACTCGCGTTAAACGACTCAATGAATTCTACTGTTTTGATTCGCTTTGCTCCCTAAGAAGCATCGCGTTTCAATTCATACATTACTGTATGTACATATTGCTATGAACACTCATTCATTGATTTAATTCTTTGATTACTCGCCAAACGGCAGAGTAATTTCGATTAACTCAACACCTGTGAGTGTCCACACAGATTTCTTGTTTAGATTGTTAAAGAGCATTTGACCTCATCGCTTGCGTTACCGCTCACTGGGTCAGGGCTGCGTATTTTACGCATTTCCCTTATCGCGTCAAGGCGTTTTTACAAACTTCTTGAGGCTTTCGAATCAACTGCACAATTTGCATTCGATTCGCACTGTAACCGCGTTGGCTTTCGCTGTCTGCCGTGTCAGTGGATGCGCATTATAGGCAGCGAAACTTTTTGTGCAACCCCTAATTTTAAGATAATTGGCATTTTTGCACTGTTCGTTGGATATTTGACCTGACCTGTCAGTTTTTAACCTTTATAATGCTAAAAACCACTCAATTAGGGACTTTTTTATGTCTGGGCCACTCAGAACTTACCAAGGAATTCATCCACAACTCGGCGATAATGTGTATGTGGACCAAGCTTCAGTGCTCGTTGGCGACATTGCTTTAGATACCGACGCGAGTATTTGGCCTATGGTGGCCGCTCGTGGTGATGTCAATCATATTCGAATTGGTAAACGCTCCAATGTACAGGATGGCAGCATATTGCACGTGACCCGCAAATCCGCTTCTCGTCCTGAAGGCCATCCACTGATCATTGGTGATGATGTGACGATTGGGCATAAGGCGATGCTGCATGGCTGCAAGGTGGGCAATCGTGTTTTAGTAGGAATGGGGGCCATTATCCTCGACGGTGCCATATTAGAAGATGATGTGATTTTAGGTGCGGGTTCGTTAGTACCACCAGGTAAAGTGCTGCAGAGCGGCTACTTATATGTCGGCAGCCCTGCGAAACAGGCGCGACCGTTAACCGAAGCGGAATTGAAGTTTTTACCCGAATCCGCAGATAACTATGTGCGCTTGAAAAACGAATACTTGGCAGAACCTCAGCCAGAGTAGTGTTTCTATTAAATCGTGATGGCAGTGTTTAAGCTGCCATCTTGTTCATTTTGCTCTTAGCCTAAGTGCACTGCGCCAAATTCATCAAACTCTTCTGCTTCAATTAAGGCTTCTGCCATTTCTTCAGCATCAAATCGTACCGCATCAAATAGCGCTAACATGGCGGCCGCTTCATCGATATTAGGCTGGGGCGAAAAGTCATTTAACTGCGCCAACTTCTGTGCGCTGATATAACACTTAATATTCATTCCCTGCTGCTGGGCAATAAAGCAAATATGCTTTTGGGTTTCATCCCAATGTTGCAGATCGGGGAATAAAATACTCTGATTCATTTTATCTTCCTCTTGAGCCTCTATTGCGCGTCGGCCTGTAGTTTGTCCCTGAGCAATTTAAGCACTCCTGAGGTATCTGGCTCGACGCCACGCCAGAGCGCAAAACTCTTTGCCGCCTGACCGACAAGCATACCCAGTCCATCAATCACTTGCGCAGCGCCCTGTTGCACAGCCCATTGATTAAATGCCGTTGGTTTTGCGCCATACATCATATCGTAGCAAGCCGTCTTGCTGCCGATAATGGACTGTGGCAGTGGCGGTAGCTCTCCCGCTAGACTCGCTGAGGTCGAGTTAATCACTAAATCGAACTCCCCCGACAACTCTGGCATCGGCATCGACAGGAGTGTATCGCGGTAACGCCCTTGTTGTACTTGGCTAAAAATCTCTACTAAGGCCTGCGCCTTACTTTGAGTGCGGTTAGTGATGACGAGTTGACCCACTTCAGCCTTAAGCAATGGCAAAATACAGCCGCGCGCCGCGCCGCCGGCCCCCACCAAGAGTACCCGCTTATGCTGCAAACTGCCGAGATGGCGAATAAGATCGGCCACCAGCCCCAAACCATCGGTGTTATCACCATAAATTGTGCCATCGGCCAACAAACTTAAGGTATTGACCGCCCCCGCCAGTGTCGCTTCGGCGCTTAAGCGATCGCAGAGGGCAAAGGCTTGCTCTTTAAAAGGCACTGTCACATTCGCGCCCTTTCCTCCCGCCTGAAAAAATGCTCGTAAACTCGCCTCAAAACCATCAATGGGTGCCAGAATCGCTTCATAACTCAGGGACTGCTGCGTAAGGGCCGCAAACTGTCCATGGATAAAGGGTGATTTACTGTGACCTATCGGATTGCCAAACACGGCATATCGATCAAGTACTGGCGTAGTTACTGAGGGCATATTTGTCATCTGCGGGATTCTATTGGCTGTGAATGGCATGCAGTCTAGCGCGCTTTTAGGCGGTAGCACAGCCTAGTGGCGAGCCTAAGTTGTTGTACCTAACTTTAGCCTTCGGTTTCACAGTGACATTCAGGCTATAATGCGCGCATCGAAATTGTAGACAGCAATGCAGTTAGACCTATGAACTGGCTTAAAAAGATTTTTAGTAAACACACAAGCGTGTCGGATGACAGGGATCCGAATCAGTCTAATGCCTATGATTTAATTGGTGGCGACAAAGTGATCCGCGCGATTGCCAATAGTTTCTATCAGAAAATGGCAAGCTCAGCAGAAACACAAGCCTTATTCGCGATTCACCGTGCGCCGATTGCAGAGTCGGAACAAAAGCTCTATGAATTCTTAAGTGGCTGGCTAGGCGGTCCGCAGTTATATCAGCAAAAGTATGGTCATCCCGCATTACGCGCTCGGCATATGCCCTTCGCAGTAGATGAGACAATGCGGGATCAATGGCTATTTTGCATGAAGTTTGCCATTGAAAAACACATAAAAAAGCCAGAGCATCGCGCCGCTATCTATGAGGCGATTTCAACTCTGGCTGATCATATGCGTAATCAGTAAAGTACTGATTACGCGACTCGTGTTAGCGTGCTTATACCCAATCTCGAGGTTTGAGGTAGTTATCGTAAAGATCTGCCTCTGGGCTGCCCGCCTCTGGCGTATAAGCATATTGCCAACGTACCAATGGCGGCATTGACATCAAAATAGACTCTGTGCGACCACCGGTTTGCAGGCCGAACAAAGTGCCTCTGTCGTATACCAGATTGAACTCAACATAACGGCCGCGACGATATAACTGGAACTCACGCTCACGCTCACCATAGGGAGTCTCTTTACGACGCTCAACAATCGGCGCATATGCAGTTAAGAAGCCGTTGCCCACCGCCTGCATAAAATCGAAACTCTTATCGAAGCCTGTTTGGTTTAAGTCATCAAAGAACAGACCGCCCACACCGCGGGTTTCATTACGATGTGGCAGGAAGAAATACTCATCACACCACTTCTTATACTTAGGATAAACATCGTCACCAAAAGGCTGGCATAGATTTTTAGCACTTTGATGCCACTCGCGCACATCTTCTTCGAAAGGATAGTAAGGCGTTAAATCGAAACCACCACCAAACCACCAGACAGGATCCGCGCCGTCTTTATGGGCAATAAAGAAACGCACATTAGCATGGGTGGTTGGAATGTAAGGATTTCTTGGATGAATCACTAAGGAGACACCCATGGCCTCAAAGCTGCGACCCGCCAGTTCAGGGCGATGAGCCGTTGCCGATGCGGGCATCGCAGCCCCTGTCACATGGGAAAAGTTAACCCCGGCTTGCTCAAATACCGCACCTTGGGTTAAGACCCGACTGGTGCCGCCACCGCCTTCGGTGCGCGTCCATGAATCGGCTGCAAAGCTTGCTTGCCCATCCAACTGCTCAAGACCCGCACAAATTCGATGTTGTAGATCGAGTAAAAATGCTTTTACCACTGTCGCATCTGGCACACTCATAGCTTTTATCCTTATTTTTATTAATTAGTTACTGTCCGTTGCGCAAAATCTTGCCACTTCGAGCATCAACAATGGTGGACGGCTGACGCTGCTGACCTAATTGGCCTAGCACTAAGGCATCTATTTTGCCTTCAAAAGCGTTGAGAATGTCATCATCACTAAGTGCGGGATCTTCGCCGGCTAAGTTGGCACTGGTTGAGACGAGTGGTTTACCCAAGGCTTGGCACAAAGCCCGCACACCTTCATGGGCGGAGACGCGCACGGCGATAGAATCAAATTCACCGGATAAATAACGCGAGACATGCGGTTTAATCGGCATCACAAAGGTAAAAGGCCCTGGCCATTTAGAAAAGGCAAACTCAAGCTGCTCGGCGCTCAACTGTGATTCATCAACATAGTCTAATAACTGGGAAAACTCGCTCGCCACTAAGATAAGGCCCTTCTGCCAAGGACGTTGTTTTACGGCGAGTAATTTTTGAATGGCAGTATCATTATCTGGGTCACAGCCTAAACCATAGACGGCTTCAGTGGGATAAGCGATAACGCCACCGTTTAACACTACGTCTTTAATGTCAGAGGGGTGCAGCTGTAACATCTTAGGATTACCTTATGGATTTAATCGTTTTTCCAAACAAATTTTGGCATCTTGGCTACCCCATCCATGGTTGGACAGGGATTATACCTAAGGCGGTTTAAGCGGCCAAACTTTTAGAGAGATCGATCACACTAAAGCGCTCGTTTGTATTTACAGCTTTTTTGCGGGCATTCTAAACGCATTCCCGCCGCACCTTTACGCTCGACTAAAATCCCAAAGCCACAACTCGGGCAGCTTTCGCAAACGGGTGGATAATTGACGATAAACTTACATTTGGGATACGCGCTACAGGCATAAAAACTCTTACCAAAACGGCTGGTTCGATGCTCAAGTTTACCCGTTTTACATTCAGGACAGGCCACCTCAGGTTTATCGCTCTCCTGATCAGGTCTTTCAATATGAGTACAATTGGGATATTGGGTACAGCCGATAAAAATGCCAAAACGCCCCGATTTAACAGCCAACTCATGGCCGCATGCGGGACATTTAGAACCTTCAATCACTTGGGTTTCAATCGATTCGTGCTGCACTAAAGGACGAGTATATTCACAGGTTGGGTAATTATTACAGCCGATAAAACTCCCATGCTTACTGTGTTTTACCGACAACTCGCTGCCACATTCGGGGCATAACTCGTATTCTTTTTCCAGTGCATGCTCATGGGCACTAAATAGTTGTTCATCGATCTTAGACATAATCATTTACCACTAGTCATTGCGGCTAATCCGCAGATAACTCACCGCACAGGTCTCAACAAACATATGGCATCAAAAAAGGAGGGCTAGCCTCCTTTCTCATTATTTATCACGTCGCAACACTTAAGAATGTAGCCGGCCTTCTTCAGGCTGCTCAAAAATTAAATCTTCCATTTGCTCATAGGCAGACTCATGGCCGGGCGCATTAAACAGCACCATCAGAATAACCCACTTAAGATCTTCGAGGATCAAGGCAGGCTCATCAAGCTCCATGACTCTGTCGATCACCATCTCACGGGTTTCGACATTAAGCACTTTAACTTGCTCTAAAAATAGCAGGAATCCACGGCACTCCACATCCAGCTTTTCCATTTCGTCTTTGGTGTAAATCCGAAACGAATGCTGATCATGATTACACAGGTAAGGCTTATCCCCTTCCTGTAACTCTGCCAGACGCTCCAACCAAGTTAAGGCTTTTAAAATCTCCGACTGATGAAAACCAGCGCGAGTGAGTTCCTTGGTTAACTCGTCTTCATCAACTAGTAGTTCGACTTCACTGTGAACATAGTTTTCAAATAGATACATGAGGATATCAAACATGGCTAGCTCCTCTTTACTCTGACGTAACCACCGGGTACTGCAACAACCCAACCTTGCAACTCAAGTTCAAGCATTTGTTCTAACACCAGATCTATCGTTTTCCCACTATGTTCAACTACAGCATCAATTGTTGTAGTTTCATAACCTACACTAGCTAACAGCGATGAAAATGGCAAATCACAAATCTCACCTTGCTGTATATGGTGGCTGGAGTAGAGTTCTTCAAGATGAAAGGCTGTCAAACTTGCCAGCTCTTCCACTATATCGGCCGCGCTTTCCACAAGTTTTGCCCCATCACGTAATAAATCGTGACAGCCTTGGTGAAATCCTCCTAGGATGGAGCCAGGCACGGCAAACACCTCACGCCCTTGCTCCATAGCCAACCTTGCGGTGATGAGTGAACCACTTTTGCGACAGGCTTCAACCACCAGCGTCCCTAAAGAAAGACCGCTAATGATGCGATTTCGTTTCGGGAAATTGCCCGCAAAAGGCCCTACATCTGGCCAAAACTCGCTTATTATACAGCCTTGGCGCTGAATATCCTCATAAAGCTGCTTATGTCGGCGCGGATAAGTAATATCAATCCCAGTTCCCAGCACGGCAAGCGTTCTTCCACCATGATCAACACAAGCTTTATGCGCCGCACCATCAATCCCCATCGCCATGCCGCTACAGATACTAAATCCAAGCGCCGACATCTCTCGAGCCAATTGATAAGCCACCTGTAACCCACCAGGAGATGCATTACGGCTGCCCACAACAGCAAGAGATGGAATCGCTAGCGCCTCGACGCAGCCCTTAACAAACAAAACGCAGGGTGGATCAGTTAATTGTTTTAGCAACGGAGGATAAAGCGGATCGGAAAAACAGACTAAATGATGATGTGCCGCCTGTTGTTGCCACTCTAAAGCAGCATCGACTTTTTGATAGTCAATAACCAAGCTGTGGAGCTGATTGTCAGACAAAGGGAGCGAGTGTTTCTCATGCTCGAGCCTTTGCCTGAGGTCGTCCACATCCATGTGCGTTAATAATTGTTGTGTCCGAGCGGGTCCGAGCCCAGATACCGCACTAACAATTAACCAATCAACCAAGTTTTCAGAGATTATTGACCTCTAAAGGCTAAGGAATCTGGGGCGATTAATTTATCATCGACCCGCACAGAACGCTCCGTCGATACAATCAATCCTAAACTTGCTTTATCAAACACTTTGAATACTAATAACTTACCATTGTAAACATCAGGCATTTTGAGTGCCCTGTCGGATGAAAGTGACGCAACCACATTGTCATAGGCTGTCCGTTCCATCGAGGGCACAGGTTGGCCATCGTTATTAATCACGATTTCTTCGCCATCGCGATAAATGGAGAATACCTCGCCAGGCTCAATACCGTCCTGCGTACCTTTATCAAGATAGACAACATTGAGTTTACCGGCTTCGCGCATTTTCGACTCGATGGCCAATATGGTCGCTGGCGTCTTAAGTTCTGCGGGTTTTGGCGTAAAGTAAGCTGACATTAACGCTTCATCCTCCATCGGCAACACCCTAAAGCCCGCTTTGGTTTCACGGAAATTGCTCAGAATTTTTACCTTAGACACTTTGCCAGACTCAATGACTTGGCCCGTGGATGCCAGAATCGCTTCCTGTCCTAGCGCCTCGCCCGTTTCTTTATTAAAGAATTCTCGGCCACGCTCATAGACTCCTAACTTTTGATGCAAAGGTAATTCGCTATTGATATAAATCACATCACCAACAATATGATGGCGCGACGGGCTTTCACCGCCGAGTACCATAGGTTGCATGCCTAGCCAGCTAGCATCAACCACACGGTTTTGAACGAGATAGTTTTGGATTAATGCCAAATCAACCGCAGGAACCGCATTGCTCTTGGCAATTACGCGTCCCTCTGGAGTTTTGCGAATATGGGGTTTTGCTTCACTGGCTCCAATACTCGCACTCGCGCCATTAAGCACTAATCTGGGTTGACCATCGATAAAGACTAAGGTGAGTTGATCACCGGGATAAATTAAATGAGGATTGGCTATTTGAGGGTTAACATCCCATAAACGTGGCCACTTCCACGGATCATTTAGAAAGGTTGCAGAAATATCCCACAGGGTATCGCCCTTCTTTACCACATATGACTCTGGATACCCTGCTTTCAACGTGAGAGTGTCAGCGTAAACCAATGTGCAATGAAAGGTCATTAACGCAAGTAAAATTAGCCGTTTCATGGTGCGGTCCATGTTGTTTAGCTCTTAAATCGAGCTTTTACTGTTATTGATAGGCACTAAAGATTAAAATTAACCCATTAGCCTCAGTCAGTATAACCAACTGATTGAGATTTGACAGACTTGTTAAGAGTTTAAGTATGGCACTATTAAAAGTTTTACGCTTTCCCGATGAAAGATTGCGAACTCAAGCACAACCTATCACAGAGTTTACTGCTGAGTTGCAAACTCAAATCGATGATATGTTCGAAACCATGTACCAAGAAAAAGGGATTGGTTTGGCCGCAACCCAGGTTGATTATCATAAACAACTGATCGTCATGGATTTACAAGACGAGGTTGAACGTCCTAAAGTCTTTATCAATCCCGAGATTATTGCCAGTAGCGGTGATTTCTGTAACGAAGAAGGTTGTCTGTCTGTCCCTGGTATCTATGCCAAGGTTGACCGCGCCGAATTTGTTACCGTTAAAGCACTGGATAGACACGGTAATGAATTCACCGTTGAAGCCGATGACCTATTTGCGATTTGCATTCAGCATGAAATGGATCACCTGAAAGGTAAGTTATTTGTCGACTACCTGTCGCCATTGAAGCGCCAACGGATCAAACAGAAACTTGAAAAAGCGGCCAAACAAGACGCCAAATAAGCATTAGGATCAGATTTGAAACCACTCAATATCATCTTCGCCGGAACACCGGATTTTGCCGCTCGCCATTTACAGGCGCTGATTAACTCACACCACAATGTGATTGCTGCTTACACACAGCCTGATAGACCCGCAGGGCGCGGTAAAAAACTCACCGCCAGCCCAGTGAAAGAGCTCGCGCTCGCCCACAATATTCCCGTTTATCAACCTGGTTCGCTACGCAAAGAACCCGCGCAGCAACAACTGGCCGCCCTTAATGCCGATATTATGGTGGTGGTTGCCTACGGTTTGATCCTGCCTAAAGTCGTGCTTAATACGCCGCGTTTAGGCTGTATCAATGTTCACGGTTCAATTCTGCCTCGTTGGCGCGGTGCGGCGCCGATTCAACGCGCATTGTGGGCAGGTGATAAAGAAACCGGCGTGACGATTATGCAGATGGATGTCGGCCTAGATACGGGTGATATGCTACTAAAAACCTACTTGCCTATTGAAGATGACGATACTTCGGCAAGTCTTTACGAGAAGTTAGCCCAGCAAGGACCTGATGCGCTACTGCAAGCTCTCGAGGGTTTAGCCAACGGCACCTTAGCCGCTGAAAAGCAAGATGAAGCCTTAGCTAACTACGCCGAAAAACTCAGTAAAGAAGAAGCGAGGTTAGATTGGACTAAATCCGCGACCCAATTATGGCAAGAGGTTCGCGCCTTCAATCCTTGGCCAGTGAGCTACTTTGAGCACCAAGGCAATACTATCAAGGTGTGGCAGACCCAAGTCAGCACCACCAGCAGCAATGCCGCACCCGGCACTATTATCAGCGCCAGTAAAAAAGGCATTGAAGTCGCCACCGGTGATGGTGTGATAACCCTACTCAGCATGCAATTACCCGGCAAGAAACCCCTCAGCGTTGCAGATATTCTCAATGCCCGCGGCGAGTGGTTTACCCCAAATACTCGTCTCAATAACGAGGCGCTATAATGATGAACTTGCGAGCACTGGCGGCCAAAGCCATCTTCGACGTATTAGAAAAAGGCGTGTCACTTTCAGTTGCCCTGCCAGAACAGCAAAGGCATCTTGCTAGTGGTAAAGATAAAGCCCTGCTCGCCGAGCTCTGCTACGGCGTAATGCGTACTTTGCCACAGATAGAAAAACGCGTTGCCGAATGTTTGGCCAATCCCCTCAAAGGTAAGCAAAGGATCATCCACCAGCTATTGATTGTTGGCTGTTACCAGCTTTACTTCACCCGCATACCAAGCCATGCGGCCATATCCGAAACCGCAGAGGCCTGCCGTCAGTTAAAGTTTGAGGGAATGGTAAAGGTCGTTAATGGGGTGCTGCGTAATATTCAGCGCCAATTAACGCCTCTGAGCACTGAATCTGAAACCTTAAGCTACAACACGCCGGGCTGGTTAATTAAGCGCTTAAAAGCCGCTTATCCTGACAACTGGCAAGAGATAATCCAGCAAAGCCATGAGCGTCCACCTATGTGGCTACGTAACAATCGCCGCTCCCAAAGCCGCGACGAATATCTTGCTGCCCTGAGTGAACTAGAAATAGAAGCCAGTGCGGGCCTCAGTGATGATGCAATCCTGCTTGCCCATCCCAAGGATGTGGCGACATTACCACGCTTCCACGAAGGTGCGGCATCAGTGCAAGATGGCGCAGCCCAATGGGCCGCGACCTTACTGGCTCCGCAAGCGAATGAACTGGTTCTTGATGCCTGTGCGGCTCCGGGCGGTAAAAGCTGCCATTTACTCGAACTTGAACCTAGCATCCAACTGGTTGCCGTCGATTTCGATGCCAAACGTCTCGAGCGCGTGCAACAGAACCTTGACCGTTTATCATTAAAAGCGGAAGTTATTCATGGCGATGCGGCCAATATCGACTCATGGTGGCAGGGTGAACAATTTGATCGTATCTTACTCGACGCACCTTGCTCAGCGACGGGCGTTATCCGCCGCCATCCCGATATCAAATGGTTACGCAAAAACCATGACATCGAAGAACTGGCAGAGCTGCAAAGACAAATTCTCGATCACTGCTGGAAGTGGCTCAAGCCCGGTGGCACACTCCTGTATGCAACTTGCTCTATTTTGCCGCAGGAAAATCGAGACCAAATTAGTGCATTTTTAGCCAGAACCGCAGATGCTAAGCTAGACACACTTGCCCAGCAGGCTTCAAGCCAAGATATAGGTTGGCAAATCACGCCGGGACAACACAACATGGATGGGTTTTATTACGCCCGTTTATTGAAAGCGACCCATTAGGAAGTAAGCAAGGCCATGAAAATTATCATATTAGGTGCGGGTCAAGTTGGGGGAACCTTGGCCGAAAATTTGGTGGGTGAAAACAACGATATCACCATCGTCGATAGCGACAAATCCAGATTACGCGCCCTGCAGGATAAATATGACCTTCGCGTCGTGGCGGGCCATGGTGCCCACCCCGATGTGCTCAAAGAGGCTGGCGCCGAAGATGCCGACATGCTGATTGCTGTGACGAACAGCGATGAATGTAACATGGTCGCCTGCCAAATGGCCTACAGCCTATTTGGTACACCGACTAAAATCGCCCGTATTCGCTCCGAACCTTATCTGGCGATGCGCGATAAATTATTTATCGACAGTGAGACCAAAAATAGCGATGGGCGTCCTCGCGGCGGTTTTGTGATCGATGAACTTATCGCACCTGAGCAGTTAGTGACCGCTTACATTCAACGTTTGGTTGAATATCCCGGTGCGCTGCAAGTGCTCGAATTTGCCGAAGGCCGCTTAAGTTTGGTTGCAGTTCGCGCCTATTACGGCGGCCCTTTAGTCGGTAATGCCTTGGCCGCGCTTCGCGAGCATATGCCAAATATTGATACCCGGGTGGCGGCAATTTTCCGCCAAGGTCGCCCTATCATGCCCCGCGGTACGACTATTATCGAAGCCGATGACGAAGTATTTTTCGTGGCCGACAGTCGCCATATCCGCGCGGTGATGAGTGAGATGCAAAAGCTGGATAACTCCTACCGCAATATCATGATTGCCGGCGGTGGTAACATAGGCTTAGGCCTGGCTAAACGCCTCGAGCGCACCCATTCAGTCAAATTGATTGAACACAAGTTCGAACGCGCAGAGTCTCTATCCGAACAACTTGAAAACACCACAGTATTTTGTGGTGACGCCTCAGATCAAGAGTTACTGCTCGAAGAACATATCGACCAAACCGATGTGTTTATTGCCGTCACTAACGATGATGAAGCCAATATCATGTCCGCCCTGCTAGCCAAGCGCATGGGGGCGAAAAAGGTGATGGTGCTGATCCAGCGCGAAGCCTATGTGGATATTGTGCAAGAAGCTAATATCGATATCGCGATTTCACCCCAGCAGGCGACGATTTCAGCCTTACTGACCCATATCCGCCAAGGCGATATCTGTAACGTGTATTCCTTACGCCGCGGCGCCGCCGAAGCGATTGAAGCCATTGCCCATGGCGACTCCAGCACCTCTAAAGTTGTTGGCAAGGCGATTGGCGATATCAAGCTGCCGCCGGGAACCACCATTGGCGCCATTGTGCGGAATGAGGAAGTGTTGATGGCTCATGATAAAACAGTGATTGAGCAAGGGGATCACGTGATTTTGTTTTTGGTAAACAAAAAATTTATCGGCGAAGTCGAAAAGCTGTTCCAACCTAGCGCCTTCTTCTTTTAAGTCATCATCCTATGCTGAACTTTAGACCGTTATTGTTTATTTTAGGGCTGTTTTTATCGATGTTAACAGCCTTTATGTTAGCGCCCTTACTTCTTGCCGCATTCAACGGCGAGGAGACCGTTGGCTCTTTCATGTTATCGGCTTTAGTCACTGGGATTTGCGCCAGCCTGTGTTTGCATAACGGCCAAAGTAAGGCTATTAACCTCAATATTCGAGATATGTTTCTGCTCACCAGCCTAACTTGGCTGATCGTGAGTCTGTTTGCCGCCATGCCTTTTACGCTTTACCACGGTATAGGTTATACGGATGCCTTCTTCGAGACCATGTCCGGTATTACCACCACAGGTTCAACCGTGCTCTCAGGGTTAGATACGATGGATCACAGTATCTTAATCTGGCGCTCGTTATTGCAATGGCTCGGTGGCATTGGCTTTATCGTGATGGCGGTTGCGATTCTGCCCTTCTTAAACGTTGGTGGTATGCGGCTGTTCCGCACTGAGTCATCGGATTGGAGTGACAAGGCTGTTCCTCGTACCCAAAGCATGGCTAAGCATTTATTCTTTATCTATATTTTACTGACTATTATCTGCTGTATTGCCTACCATGTTGCAGGCATGACGTGGTTTCAAGCCATCAACCATGCGATGACCACACTGTCGACGGGAGGCTATTCAACCTCAGATAATTCGATGGCGGCGTTTTCCAATTCTGCCCATTGGGTTGGTGTTGTTTTTATGGCGGCGGGAGGTTTACCCCTGCTGATGTTTGTGCAGATGATCCAACAGCGCGATTTAAGCGTTTGGAATGATGCCCAAGTCAAAGGCTTCTTATTTTTTCTGACCTTTGTTTCTTGCTTTATTGGTGTTTGGTTATGGCAAACCCGCGATATCGCCTTGATTGATGCATTACGATTATCCAGCTTTAACGTCGTATCTGTTGTGACCACCACGGGCTATGGTTTAACCGACTATGGCACGTGGGGCGCATTTGCTAATATCGCTTTTCTGTTCTTAATGTTTGTCGGTAGCTGCTCTGGCTCGACCTCTGGCGGGATCAAAATCTTCCGCTTTCAAATTGCTGGCGCCATTATGCGCGAACAGTTAAAGCAGCAATGTCATCCCAATGGGATATTTAGAGAGCGCTATAATAACCGCCTGATCAGTGAGGATATTGTGCGCTCGCTGATCACCTTTGTGCTGCTATTTATGTTTGTGATTGTTGGGCTTTCGGTGATTTTGGTGTTGACAGGGCTCGACCCCATGACCAGTTTTACTGGCGCAATTACCGCAGTCACCAACGTTGGCCCAGGACTTGGGCCGATTATTGGCCCAGCGGGTAACTTCTCGACACTGCCCGATCTGGCTAAGTGGGCGCTTGCATTAGGTATGTTGCTAGGACGCTTAGAGATTTTAACTGTGGCCGTACTATTCCATCCCAGTTTTTGGAAATACTAGTCGTATCAGTCATCAACTAAAAATGCGCTCACAGAGCGCATTTTTATTAGGCGGGCTCAGCAACCTTGGCCAAAGTCAGCAAATGGTCGGCATAGACCTTCACATCTTCCCAGTCGGTATAATCGATCACCGCCTTAGGATCCGTTGGCCCTTTGGTGATTTTCATAATCAATTGGATCATTAATCTGTCGTACCAAGGCCACGAAGGGTAATCCACCTTACCAGCAATAATCTTCAAATCGGCGGGAGTCCAAGGTGATAAGGTTATGAATTTTTGCAGGTATTTATTGTTCTCTGGAATACGTTTTTCAGGATTACGCGCCACCACATTGACGCAGAAAAAACTGTTTGGCAACGCACTCAACGCTTGCGAATGTTGTTCAATAAACTGGAATACGCTTTTGTCATAGGTACCATAGAGTACGCAAGCCCCCAAAGCCACCAGTTGATAATCGGGCCAGTTAATCCTTGTTGCAGCCGCACTATTGATGTCGACTAAGTCAACCTCAGCACCACGCAGAGTCAATTGCTGCGCGATTGCATTCGCAATCTTGGCCGTGTGGCCACCACGGGTAAAATAAAGCACCAAAATGCGTGTCATGGGGTATTCCCGTTCCGTTAAAGTGTGGCACCATTGTGGCAATCATCTGTTAAATAAACCCCTGATAGGATCACAAATCAGCGTTGTCTCATATTCTGAAATGCAAAAATTGAGATCTGAATTGCCGAGCAGTATGATTGCGTATAGAAACATGTTCAATTAGAATTATCTAATCAAAAGCGATCAAGTGAGTACCTTATGCAAAATGATATAGATGTAAATGCAATGGTAACTAATGCGGAAAGTGCGGCTAAATGGCTTAAAGCTATAGCGAATCCTTATCGCTTAATGATTCTGTGCCTTTTACTGGATAAAGAGCTGAGCGTGACGGAACTGAATGCGACAGTTCCTTTAAGCCAATCGGCACTATCACAGCATTTAGCAGTATTGCGAGCCGAAGACTTAGTCGATACCCGTAAGAGCTCCCAGATTGTGTATTACAAGCTTAAGAATGAACAAGTCACCCAAGTGATTTCCATTCTACATAGTCGTTACTGCGCGGTATAAATCGTTAAACGACGCCATGCAGTCATAAAGCCCTAGCTGAGACTAGGGCTTTATCATTTTTACAGCTTGCTAAAGTGTGACCCAAAAGCTTCGACTTTACCCCAGTCGGTAAACTCGAAGCAGCCCTTCAGGTCAGTGGGCCCCTTAGTCATCCACATGATAAAGCGGATCATGGTGCGGTCGAATAAACCATATTTAGGATAATCAATCTTGCCGGCAAAAACTGCCAATTGCTGTGGTTGCCACAGCGATAATTTAAGGAACTTTTGCATGTAAGGATTGGTTTCTGGCGTGTTCTTTAATGGCTTACGCGCCACCACATTTACAGTGAAAAAACCGTTAATTTTTGCACTTAACACCGCGTGGTTGCGATTTACAAACTGATATAGCTCAGGTCTATGTTTACCATAACGAATACTCGCACCAATCAGCACTTTATCGAAATCGACAAGACTTAAGGCCTCGGCCTGTTCTAAGGTGACTAACGACACCTGCTCACCCGCTTGTTCGGCAAGCGTTTTGATTTTTCGGCAAATTTCCAGTGTTTGGCCATCGATTGTCGAATAGATTATTAATGTCTGCATATCAATCCTTCCAGAAAGTTGGCGTGAACAAAATCAACAAGGTAAAGACTTCGAGGCGACCAAATAACATGGCCACCACCAGCACCCATTTGGCGCCATCACCGATACTGGCATAGTTACTCGCCACTTCCCCAAGCCCTGGGCCAAGGTTATTTAAACAGGCAGCGGTGGCACTAAAGGCCGTAATATCGTCCAGCCCCATGGCCATTAGCGCCAACATACACAGTACGAAAACTAAAGCGTAGGCAGAGAAAAATCCCCATACTGCATCGACGACACGATCTGGTAACGCCTTGGAGCCAATACGAATTGAGAACATCGCCTTAGGGTGAACCAAGCGCTTAAGTTCACGAGAACCTTGCAACAGCAGCAGGATAACTCGGATCACCTTTATCCCGCCCGCAGTTGAACCACCACACCCACCGATAAAGCTTGAGAAGATCAACAGAATCGGCAGGAAAAGCGGCCACATATGGAAACTTTCAGTACCAAAGCCAGCAGTTGTCGCCACCGAAACCGCTTGGAATAAGGCGTGATCTAAGGTTTCTTCTGGCGAGTCATAAATCCCTGAGTGATAAAGGGTTAAGAAGCAAATCGCCGTCAGCACCAACTGAATTGCCACCAGCATCTTGAACTCAGTGTCTCGAAAATAGACTCTAAAATTGATCCCGCGGCGCGAAAATGCCGCAAAGTGCACGCTAAAGTTCACTGCAGAGACTATCAAAAAGAATACGCAAATCAGATTGATTACAGGGCTGTTAAAGTATCCCATACTGGCATCGTGGGTCGAAAAGCCCCCGATGGCGATGGTCGAAAACGAGTGACACACGGCATCGAATACGCTCATCCCCGCCAGCCAATAGGCGCCAGCACAGGTGATGGTTAGCAGTAGATAGATGTACCATAACGCCTTAGCCGTTTCGGCAATCCTCGGCGTCATCTTACTGTCCTTCACAGGCCCTGGAATCTCGGCGCGATACAGCTGCATGCCCCCAACTCCAAGCACAGGCAGAATCGCCACAGCTAGAACAATGATCCCCATACCGCCGAGCCATTGCAGCATATGTCGATAAAACAGAATGGCCTTAGGTAAGGAGTCCAGTCCGACAATAACGGTGGCTCCTGTGGTAGTTAGTGCGGAGAATGATTCGAAGAAACTATCGGTCCAGCTGAGATCGGGTTGGCTTGAGAAGATAAAGGGTAAGGCACCGATGGAGCCAAGCACTGTCCAGAACAAAACTACGATCAGGAAACCCTCGCGAGTTCGTAATTCCTCTTTGCAGCGACGATTAGGATACCAGAGCCAAAAACCGATAAATAAGCTAACAAAAAATGCCTGAATAAACGCAGTACCACCGCCATCGTTATACCAAATGGCGATTAAGGCTGGCGGCAGCATAGTGATGGAGAACAGGCCGATTAGCAGGCCTATGATTCTTATTATGGTTTTGTATTGCATTCCGCGTGTTCAATTATTCCATTGGCTGCAAAGGTATTTTCAGCATTTTGCATATTTTGGCATAATTTACGCAGGCATCACAGCTCAAACTCTGCTCGCAGGCTACCCTGACTCAACGTTGCCAGTGATTCATTCAATATACCCTGTTGCTGTTTGCCTATTTCAAAATGGATATCAACGGCTTCGGCAAATTGCTTATCGATGATCACCGCTTCTAACTGTTGTAATAAATGTTCGACATCCCTTAATTGGGTGTAATCACAATGCAGTTTGGCTGGATAACGTAATTGCTTCAATCGCGTCGGCAATTGCCCTAAACCTTGGCGTAATCCCGAAGTATAGGCACGCACTAAACCGCCCACACCTAACTTAGTACCGCCATAGAAACGCACCACCACGGCACCGACTTCACCGAGATTCGCGCCTTGTAATACTGCGAGCATTGGACGACCAGCGCTGCCCGCTGGCTCACCATCGTCACTCGAACCGATGGCAATGCTGTCGTTGGGCGCTCCAGCAATAAAGGCATAGCAGTAATGGCTGGCGCCGGGATAATCTCGCTTTATGTCAGTAAGTACTAACTTCAGCTGTTCTAAACTTGTGCAATGAAATAGAAAAGAGATAAAGCGGCTATGCTTTATCTCTTCTTCTATCTGCACATTTTCACTCGGTATCAGATAACTTTCGAGCACTCGCTCTCCCTAAAATCACGCTAAGCCCAGTTCGCGGGTCATATTTTCGTTTCGATCCTGATGCACAATCACATTATCTTCGATACGAATGCCGCCAAAAGGTCGCAGCTCATCAACGGTGCGCCAATTGATCTGCTGACCACGGCTATCTTGTTTTAGCTCATTGAGTAAAGTGTCGATAATGTATAATCCTGGCTCCATCGTAAGCACTTGGTTTGGTGCCAAAATGCGGGTGCAACGCAGGAACGGATGAGCCTCAGGGGCCGGAATATGGGTACCACGCTCATCGAAGGCAAAACCTCCCACATCATGCACTTGCAAGCCTAGCATATGGCCGAGTCCGTGGGGAAAGAAGGCGCTGGTAATGCCTTGGTCGACTAAGCCTTGGGCATCGCCCGTGGCTAGCTCAAAATCCAACAGCATTTGCGCGACTTTGCCATGGGTCGCCAAATGTAAATCGGGATAACGCACACCCGGGCGCATCATATCGATCAGCTCGAGCTGCGCCTTGTTCATGGCAGTGATCAATTCGTCAAAGCGATTCTTCTCAAACGCATAGGTACGAGTGATATCCGACGCATAACCAAAATAACTAGCACCCGCATCGATTAAAAAAGATAAACGTCGCGCCGGATTTTGATGCTCGAGTGCGGTGTAATGCAAAATCGCCGCATTTTGGTTTAAGGCAATGATATTACCGTAGGGCACTTCGTTCTCGCCCTGTCCCACGGCAGATAAATACTGCTGCTGAATTTCAAACTCGCTGGCACCGTTATAGAAGGCATTTTTAGCCGCTAAATGCCCTTGCACCGCAATCTGGTTCGCTCGGCGCATACATTCGAGTTCATATTCGGTTTTAGTGGTACGGTGAAAATGCAGATAGCTCATCACAGAGTCAGGATTGCGACTGGTGAAACCCAGCACCTCAGCCACATCTAAATGCTCACCCAAATAAGCCCAGTTAGCGATATCGCTAGGCAATAGTTCGGCAACCTTATCGGCCTTAGTGAGTAATTTGATCTCAAAATGCTCGGTCCAGAACATCTCCGGCACGTCAGACACCTTATGCCAAAAATCCACAGGGCGATAAAAAATCAGTTGCGGCTTATCGCGACCATTCACCACTAACCAACAGTTAGGGTTATCCAACACAGGTAACCAAGCCTTGAAATGGGGATTGGCTTTAAAAGGATAATTAATGTCGTCCAAAAACATTCGATGTGGCTGACCCGAGTGGATCACTAAACCTGATAATGCTTCACGCGATACAATTTCAGCAACTCGACGATTAAGCTCGGCGATGTGGGCATGATAGTGATGAGCCAAGTGATCCATGTTTCATATCCTGTAATGAACGATAGTTAATAAAAAAACCGCAAATCTGACTAAGCCATATAGGCTCAGTGTTTTCCTCTACTTACGCCCTCATTTCGCACGGGGTAGCAAATTCTCGATTTAAGCCTATGCTTTTGATTATAAAAATAAAATTACCCAACTAGCCAGCGAGTAATACCGCTAAAGTACAAATTCCCACTACGTACTCTTTCGCGTAATCTGGCACTTCTACACTTTGTGCAGTGTATCACAAAGCTGAAAATTCACTCTAGCCGACAAGAAATTAAACAGTCGTTTAAATTGGGTGTTGTAATTTATCGAATTTCGAAGCACACTGGCACACAACTGGTCAAATGATGGCCGAAGCTGCTGTGAGATAGAGAGTCGTACTAACACCAAAAAATAATGGTGGGTATCACTTTAATGCAAAAGGAAGCAAGCAATGATCTACCAAAGTCCTACAATTCAGGTTGAGTTACTCGAGGATAATATTGCCAAGCTGTGCTTTAACGCACCCGGTTCGGTGAACAAATTCGACAGAGAAACACTCGCCTCACTCGATGCCGCATTAGACAGCATTAAACAACAATCAAACATTCAGGCATTAGTGCTGACCTCAGGTAAAGATACCTTTATCGTAGGCGCAGACATTACTGAATTTTTAGGCTTATTCGCACAAGATGATTCAGTACTGCTCTCTTGGGTTGAACAGGCCAATGCCGTATTCAATAAACTTGAAGATTTACCTTTCCCAACCGCTTCAGCGATTAAAGGTTTTGCCCTAGGCGGCGGTTGTGAAACCATTCTGGCAACGGATTTCCGTATTGCTGACACCACAGCCAAAATCGGTCTACCCGAAACCAAGCTAGGCATCATCCCAGGCTTTGGTGGCACAGTGCGTTTACCACGTGTGATTGGTGCTGACAACGCCCTTGAGTGGATCACCACGGGTAAAGACCAAAGCGGCGAAGATGCATTAAAAGTCGGTGCGGTTGATGCCGTTGTCGCTCCAGAAGCCTTGGAAGCTGCGGCGATTCAAATGCTAAAAGATGCAGTAGCAGAAAAACTTGATTGGCAAGCGCGTCGCCAACGCAAATTATCGCCACTGACACTGCCTAAACTCGAAGCCATGATGTCTTTCACGACCGCTAAAGGCATGGTTTTCTCTGTCGCAGGCAAACATTACCCTGCACCAATGGCAGCGGTAAACGTAGTTGAACAAGCATCGACCAAAGGCCGCGCCGAAGCACTACAAATTGAACATCAAGCGTTTATCAAGTTAGCGAAAACCGATGTAGCCAAAGCACTAATCGGTATCTTCCTTAATGATCAATTCGTTAAAGGCAAAGCGAAGAAAGCGGGCAAACTCGCTAAAGATGTGAAAAGCGCAGCCGTATTAGGTGCTGGCATTATGGGTGGCGGTATCGCTTACCAAAGCGCCAGCAAAGGCACGCCAATCGTGATGAAGGATATCGCTCAACCTGCATTAGATTTAGGTTTAGGCGAAGCCGCCAAACTGTTATCTGCGCAAGTTGCTCGTGGCCGCTCTACCCCAGAAAAAATGGCTAAAGTGCTGAACAACATCACCCCAGCATTAGACTATGCCCCAGTGAAACATGCTGACGTGGTTGTCGAAGCCGTCGTTGAGCATCCAAAAGTGAAAGCACAAGTACTGGCTGAAGTTGAGCAATACGTCAGTGAAGATGCGATTATCGCCTCTAACACTTCAACCATTTCAATCAACCTGCTCGCGAAGAGCATGAAGAAGCCAGAGCGCTTCTGTGGTATGCACTTCTTCAATCCAGTGCACAAAATGCCATTGGTTGAAGTTATCCGTGGCGAGCACAGCTCAGAAGAAACCATCGCATCTGTTGTCGCCTACGCCAGCAAAATGGGTAAAACCCCAATCGTTGTAAATGATTGCCCGGGTTTCTTCGTTAACCGCGTTCTCTTCCCTTACTTTGCTGGCTTTAACGGCCTGCTCGCCGAAGGTGGCGACTTTGCCGCTATCGACAAAGTGATGGAAAAACAATTCGGCTGGCCAATGGGCCCAGCTTATCTGCTAGACGTTGTAGGTTTAGACACTGGCCACCACGCCCAAGCAGTAATGGCCGAAGGCTTCCCCGATCGTATGGGCAAATCCGGCAATGACGCGATTGACGTGATGTTCGAAAACAAACGTCTCGGTCAGAAGAATGGCAAAGGCTTCTACGCTTACTCTGTGGATAGCCGCGGTAAGCCAAAGAAAGACGTCGACCCAACCAGCTACGAGCTGCTAAAGGCTGCCTTTGGTGAACAAAAAGCATTCGATGCGGATGAAATCATCGCCCGCACAATGATCCCAATGATTATCGAAACCGTTCGCTGTTTAGAAGAAGGCATTGTGGCATCACCTGCCGAAGCAGATATGGGCTTAGTCTACGGTTTAGGCTTCCCACCATTCCGTGGTGGTGTATTCCGTTACTTAGATACTATGGGCGTAGCGAACTTTGTCGCCTTAGCAGACAAATACGCTCACTTAGGTGGTTTGTATCAAGTCACCGACGCCATGCGTGCCCTTGCAGCCAACAACGGTAGCTACTACCAAGCCTAATTAGCGGGAAAGGAATTTAATTATGAAACAAGCTGTTATCGTAGATTGCATTCGTACTCCTATGGGCCGTTCTAAGGCTGGGGTGTTCCGTAATGTACGTGCAGAAACACTCTCTGCCGAATTAATGAAAGGTCTATTACTGCGTAACCCGCAATTAGATCCCAATACGATTGAAGACGTTATTTGGGGCTGCGTGCAGCAAACCCTAGAGCAAGGCTTCAACATTGCCCGTAATGCATCATTGCTGGCAGGTATCCCGAAAACGGCTGGCGCCGTGACAGTCAACCGCCTATGTGGTTCTTCAATGGAAGCCATCCACCAAGCAGCACGTGCCATTATGACCGGCATGGGCGACACCTTTATCATCGGTGGAGTTGAGCATATGGGCCACGTGCCGATGAACCACGGTGTGGACTTCCACCCAGGTTTAGCTAATAACGTCGCCAAAGCCTCCGGCATGATGGGCTTAACCGCTGAGATGTTAGGTAAGCTTCACGGTATTACCCGTGAGCAGCAGGATGCCTTTGCCGTACGTTCACACCAACGCGCTTACGCTGCCACAGTTGAAGGCCGTTTTGCCAAGGAAATCTATGGCATTGAAGGCCATGATGCTAACGGTGCACTGATTAAAGTACTGCACGACGAAGTGATTCGCCCTGAAACGACCATGGAATCGTTAGCAGCACTGCGCCCGGTATTCGATCCTGCAAACGGTACTGTGACTGCGGGAACATCATCAGCCTTATCCGACGGCGCTTCGGCCATGTTGATAATGGAAGAATCTAAAGCGCGCGCACTTGGCTTACCAATCCGTGCTCGCATTCGCTCTATGGCGGTTGCAGGTTGTGACGCAGCTATTATGGGTTACGGCCCAGTGCCAGCCACACAAAAAGCACTGGCTCGCGCAGGCATTACCGTTGCCGACTTAGATGTGATTGAACTTAACGAAGCCTTTGCTGCTCAGTCTTTACCTTGTGTGAAAGATTTAGGTTTAGCAGATGTGGTTGATGACAAAATCAACCTCAACGGCGGCGCAATTGCACTAGGTCACCCACTGGGTTGTTCTGGCGCGCGTATTTCAACGACGCTGATCAACCTGATGGAACACAAAGATGCGACCTTAGGTTTAGCCACTATGTGTATCGGTTTAGGCCAAGGTATTGCAACCGTTTTCGAACGCGTTTAATCCTTAACGATTCTCCCTTCAAAGCCGGACTCAGTTCCGGCTTTTTTATGCAGCTTTAAAATCATTGTGAAATAATGCCACGCTAAAACGTCGATGATAAAGTTGCTAAGCCAAAAACGCTTAAAGTTAGATTATCTCGATTTTATAGCAGCTATAAAAGTCCCGTATTTTTTATGATGAAGAGTTCCCTTTCTCAAGCATTTGAGAAAGATTAGGGATCACGAAATAACATTGTTCCACGTGAAACATCTCACTAATCCCGACTCTCGGATAAATAAAATGGAGTAAAACCAATTACCCGTTGCATCACAAAATCAGGCCGCCAACTTGGTTTATCCAAACCACTGGAGTAACATTAGCCAATTCTGTTTAACCGTTCAGTCGAGGTCATATGAACGACGTTTTCTCAACCGCACAACACAAACTGGATGCTCTTGGTTTGCGCTGCCCAGAACCAGTAATGATGGTGCGTAAAACGGTAAGACAAATGGCTCAAGGAGAAACACTGCTTATCATCGCGGATGATCCTGCTACTACCCGTGATATTCCCAGTTTTTGTGAGTTTATGGATCACACACTGATCGCCAGTGAAACTGGCCAAACACCCTATCAATATTTGATTAAAAAGGGACTCTAAGTCCCAACATCGACATTAGGATAAGGACATCAAACATGCCGAAACTAGTTGCTATCGCCTATAAAACGATTAAACGCGGACCAATGAATGAGGTGCTGTGCGCGAATGTCACCCAGCACAGCGGTATTGAAAAAGATGTATTTGGTCGCCCAGGCAAAAGGCAAGTCACAGTACTCTCGCTCCAGCAGTGGCAAATAGCGTGTCAAAGTATAGGTGCAAATTTACCTTGGACGACTCGCCGCGCCAATCTTTTAGTCGATGGATTAACTTTTAGTCCTGCCGATGTGGGTAAACAGTTGCACATTGGGGATCTCTGCCTCGAAGTCACAGGAGAAACTGATCCCTGTAAAAAGATGGACCAAGCTCATGCCGGCTTAGAGTCAGCACTAACACCTGATTGGCGAGGCGGTGTCACTTGCCGTGTTATCAATGATGCCATGATCCACATCGGCGATCCCGTCACATTAAACTAATCATCACTTCCTGGAGAGTAAGCTGCATTACTCTCCCACAGTTTCTCCGCCTCAGCTGCTGCCCCTCGGTCATTAATTGAAACAGTATTTCCGTTTTCCTTACAGGGTATTTGTGCGATAACTTAGCGTAGCATTAACAAATATTTATCCAACCTGATAACAATCAAGCCCTAGAATAACGATAACAGGACATAACATGTTGAAACCTAAGCTGACACCGCTTTATATCGCCCTGATGCTTGGCCTTAACTCCCACGCTGTACAGGCAGCAGATGCCCAAAAAACGAGTTGGGACGTCAATGCGCCAGCCAGTGCCCCGCTAGAAAAAGTGGCAATAGATGTAACCGAAGGCACTTGGATGAACATCAGTGTCAGTCCAGACGGCAAACATTTAGTATTCGATTTACTCGGTGATATTTATCAAATCCCAGTCACGGGTGGCGAAGCTAAACAATTAGCTCAAGGCATAGCCTGGCAAATGCAGCCCGTTTATAGCCCTGATGGTAAACACATCGCCTTTACCTCGGATGCGGATGGTGGTGACAATATTTGGATTATGGATGCCGATGGCAGCAATCCACGCACCGTCACATCAGAAACTTTTCGCTTACTCAACAGCCCAGCGTGGAGCCCTGATTCGCAATATTTAGTGGGTCGTAAACATTTTACCGCCAGTCGTAGTTTAGGTGCCGGCGAAGTCTGGCTCTACCATGTAGCAGGTGGCGAAGGTGTAAAACTCACCGAACGCCCAAATGATGAGAAAGACTTAGGTGAACCCGCCTATTCACCCGATGGTCGCTATATCTATTTCAGTCAAGATGACACCCCAGGAAAAACCTTCCATTATTCCAAAGACTCAGTAAACGGCATCTATAAAATCAAGCGTTACGATACTAAAACAGGTGATATCGAAATTCTGATCGAAGGGACTGGCGGAGCCATTCGCCCAACCCCAAGCCCTGATGGCACCAAACTGGCCTACATCAAGCGTGATGATTTCCAATCATCCTTATATTTGCTTGATTTGAAATCCGGTGAAACCACTAAACTGTTCGGTGATTTAGACCGCGATATGCAAGAGACTTGGGCAATCCATGGTGTTTACCCGACGATGGCATGGACTCCAGACAACAAAGACATCTTCTTCTGGGCTAAGGGCAAAATTAACCGCCTCAACGTTGCTAATAAAACGGTCACCGATATTCCATTTTCTGTAAAAACCCAATTAGACGTTCAGCCTTCAGTACGCTTTAAACAAGATATTGATAAAGATGTATTCGATGTAAAAATGCTGCGAATGGCACAAGTTTCACCGGATGGCAGTAAGGTCGCCTTCGAAGCATTGGGTAAAATCTGGTTGAAGACACTTCCCGATGGCAAGATGTCGCGCTTAACCGAGTTAGATAACAATATCGAAGAACTCTATCCCCAGTGGTCGCGTGATGGCAAAAATATTGTCTTCACAACTTGGAATGACCAAGACCAAGGCACAGTACAAGTGATCAGCGCTAAAGGTGGCAAAGCGAAACAACTTACCACTGAGCCAGGAAAATACGTCGAGCCCACCTTTTCTCCCGATGGCGAACTTGTGGTGTATCGTAAAACCCAAGGCGGCCATCTCACACCTCGAACTTGGTCGCAGGAACCAGGTCTGTACAAGGTCGATTTAAAAACCAAACAAAATAAGAAAATCTCCGCAGAAGGCTATCAAGCACAATTCGGAGCCTCAGCCGATCGCATATTTTTTATGAATAGTGGTGAAGATGACACACCGCAGCTTGCCTCTATTAACTTGGATGGGTTTGATAAGCGCGTTCACTACAGCAGTAAACATGCAACCGAATTTAGAGTCTCACCCGACGGTAAACAGCTCGCCTTTGCCGAGCGCTTTAAAGTTTGGGTGACGCCCTTTGCTAAACATGGTGAAACCGTTGAAATCGGCCCTAACGCCAGCAATCTTCCCGTCACTCAGTTAAGTGTGCGAGCCGGCGAAAGTATCAGTTGGAATAGCAAGAGTAATCAACTCTATTGGACTCTTGGCCCAGAACTGTACCAAGCCAATGTTGATTCACAGTATCTCAAAAAGGACGTGCAAGCTAAGCCAAGCATTATCAACTTAGGCTTTACTGAAAAAGCTGATGTTCCACGTGGAACAGTCGCCTTTGTCGGCGGTAAAGTGATCACCATGGAAAATGACCAAGTCATCGATAAGGGTGTAGTGATCGTCAAAGACAATCATATTGTTGCTGTTGGCGACGCTAACACGGCAATTCCAAAGGATGCACAAGTTATCGATATAAGCGGCAAATCCATTATGCCAGGTTTGTTTGACGCTCACGCCCATGGCGCCCAGGCCGATGATGAAATCGTGCCCCAACAAAACTGGGCACTCTACTCTGGATTATCCCTAGGCGTGACGACCATCCATGATCCATCGAACGATACCACTGAAATCTTTGCCGCTTCTGAGCAACAAAAAGCTGGTAATATCGTTGGCCCGCGGATTTTCTCCACTGGAACAATTCTCTACGGCGCAAATGCACCCGGATACACCTCGCATATCGACTCACTCGATGATGCAAAATTCCATTTAGAGCGACTCAAAAAAGTTGGTGCCTTTAGCGTTAAGAGCTACAACCAACCGCGTCGCAATCAAAGACAACAGGTTATCGCTGCAGCTCGTGAACTCGAAATGATGGTCGTGCCAGAGGGTGGCAGCTTACTGCAACATAACCTGACCATGGTTGCCGATGGTCATACCACCGTAGAACACTCGTTACCCGTGGCAAATATTTATAACGATATTAAACAGTTCTGGGGCCAAACTAAGGTCGGTTACACTCCAACCTTGGTCGTCGCCTACGGCGGTATTTCGGGTGAAAACTATTGGTATGATAAGACCGATGTGTGGGCCCATCCACGTTTGTCTATGTATGTGCCAAGCGATATTTTGCAGGCTCGCTCTATGCGTCGCCCCCATGCACCAGACGGTCACTACAATCATTTTAACGTTGCTAAAGTGGCGAATGAGTTTAATAAATTAGGCATTCATCCAAATATTGGCGCCCACGGTCAACGTGAGGGTTTAGCCGCCCATTGGGAAATGTGGATGTTCGCCCAAGGCGGCATGAGCAATATGGATGTACTCAAAACTGCGACCATTAACCCAGCCACCACCTTCGGCCTAGAGCATCAACTTGGCTCGATAAAGACAGGTAAGCTTGCAGATTTAATCGTTATTGATGGCGATCCATTAGCGGATATTCGCGTCACAGATAAAGTCACTTATACTATGGTCAATGGTAAGTTGTTTGATGCTGAGTCGATGAACCAACTCAATGGCAGCAAACAACAGCGTAAGCCTTTCTTCTTCGAGAAAATCTAATCTCAACAAGGTGAAATAACAAAAGGCATGTTCCACGTGGAACATGCCTTTTTATTTTGGATTTTTAGCTCAATAAAATAAGTACTTATTTGCCGCCACAGCAAGCATCATAGGCGATGCAATCAACTAGATGATCGTTCACCATTCCCACAGCCTGCATAAAAGCATAACAAATCGTTGGGCCAACAAAGTTAAAGTCGAGTTTTTTTAACGCCTTGGACATTGCCTCAGACTCAGGTGTTTGCACAGGCACCTGCGACATGGAAGTAAACTGATTAACCTTAGGCTTACCACCAACAAAGCTCCACAGAAATTCAGAAAAATCTTTGCCATCCGCAGTGTAGGCTAAATAGCCTTTTGCATTACGAATAATCGAATGGATCTTAAGGCGATTACGCACAATACCTGGATTGTTCATCAACTCTTCAACCTTAGCGTCGTCGAAAGTGGCAATTACTGTCGGCTCAAAATCCGCAAAAGCTTGTTCGTAGTTTTGCTGCTTCTTTAAGATAGTAATCCAAGACAACCCTGCTTGTTGGCCATCTAAACAGAGCTTGGCAAACAACTCCTTCGAATCATAAACTGGGCGTCCCCACACTTTATCGTGGTACTCACGATACAAGGGATCATCGCTGACCCAATTACAGCGGATTTCTTCCATGGCCTATCTACCTTAACGTTTTAACGAAGAAGGTAAAAAATAACCTACATAAGCAGAGATCTACAAGGTATAATCGAAACCATTTTCTATTCAAGCTGACGGCAGTAGACAAGTAGACATGACGACGAAACACGACGTAAAAACATTTCAGGGTTTCATTCTAACCCTACAGGAATATTGGGCGCAGCAAGGCTGTGCAATCGTTCAACCTCTAGATATGGAAGTCGGTGCGGGTACATTCCACCCACAAACTTTCCTACGCTCTTTAGGGCCTGAGCCAATGAGCAGTGCCTATGTGCAGCCATCGCGCCGCCCTACCGACGGCCGTTACGGTGAAAACCCAAACCGTCTGCAGCACTACTACCAATTCCAAGTCGTGTTAAAACCGTCACCGGATAATATCCAAGAACTCTATTTAGGTTCTCTGCAAGCTCTTGGTATTGATACACAAATCCATGATATCCGTTTTGTGGAAGACAACTGGGAATCACCAACGCTAGGCGCTTGGGGTCTGGGTTGGGAAGTCTGGTTAAACGGCATGGAAGTGACTCAGTTTACTTACTTCCAACAAGTCGGCGGCTTAGAGTGTAGCCCTGTCACAGGTGAAATCACATACGGTTTAGAGCGTCTCGCCATGTATATCCAAGGTGTGGATAGCGTTTACGACCTAGTATGGACCGATGGCCCCATGGGTCGCATCACCTACGGCGATGTGTTCCACCAAAACGAAGTTGAGCAATCGACCTATAACTTTGAACACGCAGACGTCGACTTTATGTTTGCCCTGTTCGATCAATGCGAAAAAATGTGTCAGCACTTATTGTCGCTTGAAAAACCATTACCTCTGCCAGCCTATGAGCAAGTGATGAAAGCCTCGCACGCCTTCAACCTGCTCGATGCACGCCACGCCATTTCAGTGACTGAACGTCAGCGTTATATCCTGCGCGTTCGTACAATGGCTAAAGCCGTTGCTGAATCCTATTATCAGGCACGCGAAGCGCTTGGCTTCCCAATGTGTAAGTAGAGGTAACACATGAATTTTGAAAACTTACTCATCGAGTTAGGCACTGAAGAACTGCCACCAAAGGCGCTGCGTAAACTGGCTGAGTCTTTCTTAGCAAACTTCACCGAAGAATTAACCAAAGCCGATTTAGCTTTTAAATCAGCTGTTTGGTACGCTGCGCCCCGTCGTCTCGCCATTAATGTGACAGAACTAGCGCTTGCTCAAGCGGACAAAATCGTTGAAAAACGCGGCCCAGCTGTCAGCTCAGCTTTCGATGCCGAAGGTAAACCAACCAAAGCCGCAGAAGGTTGGGCACGTGGTAACGGTATCACTGTTGACCAAGCTGAGCGTTTGGTGACCGACAAAGGCGAATGGCTGGTTTATAACGCCAAAGTAGAAGGCGTTGAAACTAAGAGCTTAATTGCTGCTATGGCACAACGTGCGCTGGATAAGCTACCCATTCCTAAGCCAATGCGCTGGGGAAGCAGCAAGACACAATTTATTCGCCCGGTTCACACCGCTACCATGCTGTTAGGCAGTGAGTTAATCGAAGGTGAATTGCTCGGCATTAAATCGGCACGTAATGTTCGTGGTCACCGCTTTATGGGTACAGGCTTCGAGCTTGACCATGCAGACAACTACCTGACGCTGCTGAAAGAAAAAGGTAAAGTCATCGCCGACTACGAAAGCCGTAAAGCCTTAATCAAAGCCGATGCCGAAAAAGCGGCCGCTAAGATTGGTGGCACCGCCGATATAGAAGACGACCTGCTGGAAGAAGTCACCTCTTTAGTTGAATGGCCAGTCGTATTAACCGCAAGCTTTGAAGAGAAGTTCTTGAACGTGCCTTCAGAAGCCTTGGTTTATACGATGAAGGGCGATCAGAAATACTTCCCAGTATTCGATGATGCCGGTAAGTTACTGCCAAACTTCATCTTTGTCGCGAACATCGAATCAAAAGATCCGGCGCAAATCATTGCTGGTAATGAGAAAGTGGTTCGTCCACGCTTGGCTGATGCTGAGTTTTTCTTTAATACCGATAAGAAGCACACGCTGGAATCACGTTTGCCAAGCCTTGAGACTGTGTTGTTCCAGCAACAGCTCGGCACCTTAAAAGACAAAGTGACTCGTATCTCTGCCCTAGCCGCCTTTATTGCCGAGCAAACTGGCGCTAACGCCGTTGATGCAGCGCGCGCTGGTTTATTGTCTAAAACAGACTTAATGACCAATATGGTGATGGAGTTTACCGATACGCAAGGCACTATGGGCATGCATTACGCCCGCCTAGACGGTGAAACTGAAGCCGTAGCCTTAGCCATGGAAGAGCAATACAAGCCAAAATTCTCTGGCGATACGGTTCCGACGGCAGCGGTATCTTGCGCAGTCGCTTTAGCGGATAAACTCGATACCTTAGTCGGTATCTTCGGTATTGGTCAGGCACCTAAGGGCGCAGCTGACCCATTTGCTCTACGCCGCGCCGCCATTGGTGTGCTACGCATTATCGTTGAGAACAAGCTGCCACTAGACTTAGTGACCCTAATTGCTAAGGCTCAGGAACTCCATGGAACCAACTTAAGCAACGCGAATGCAAGCGATGAAGTGCTTGAGTTCTTAATGGCACGTTTCCGTGCTTGGTACCAAGATAAAGGTATCGATGTTGATGTGATCCTCGCCGTATTAGCACGTCGCCCAACTCGCCCAGCTGACTTTGATAGCCGTATCAATGCGGTATCACACTTCAGAAGCTTAGAAGCCTCTAGCGCTCTGGCAGCGGCGAATAAGCGTGTATCTAACATTCTGGCGAAAGTAGAAGGCAAACTACCGACTGCGATTAATTCAGCTCTGTTAGCCGAAGCAGCAGAGCAAGCGTTAGCTGCAAAACTTGCTGAACTTCAGCCTCTGCTTGCTCCACTGTTTGCTAATGCGGATTACCAACAGGCATTAACGCTGCTGGCGAGCTTACGTGAAAGTGTTGACCAGTTCTTCGAAGACGTGATGGTAATGGCCGATGACGAAGCCCTGAAAAACAACCGTTTAGCCCTGCTAAATAATCTACGTGAGCAATTCTTACATGTAGCGGATATTTCTCTACTCCAGTAAGTCACACGTTAGGTACCAATAAAAAACGCGCTGATAGCGCGTTTTTTATTGGCTGCAATTTATTAAAATTGCTGGAGTTTTTCATGCAACGCCTCAAATTGAACTTGATCGAGTCCAACCAAGGCTAACAAGTTGCTCTGCATGTCAGCAGGCAATTTACCCGCTTGCTGCAGCATCGAAATCTCACTGATGATATTTGCGCGCCAAACCACTGCGGCAATCCCCTCATGCGGCCGGGTATGTACGTGGGCAAGTTTATCCAGTTCAGCTTCAAAAATACTGGGTAACTGCCAATATCTTGCTAATAACGCACTTAAGGTAAGTGATTTGGCCGTCATCACTTGTCGGAATAACCAAGAATTTGGCTGCTCACCAGGCTCTGCTTGCACAAAAGCATCAAGCAACATTTTGAAGATGGCGAGCTTACCCACATCATGCAGTAATCCTAATAGGAATGCGGTATCCCTATCTTCTTCACTCAGTTCGCTAGTTAAAAAGGCCACCTGCATTGAATGACGCCAAATCTCAGCGCCAAAGCGCCGAAAATAAATGGGTTTAATATCTAGCATCTCACGCACTAGGCAGCTAGTCACAAAGCAACGTAACTGTTCACGGCCAAGTTGTACTAAAGCTTGCTGCAAGCTAGTCACTTCCCGCTCACCACGCTTAAAGGCCGGTGAGTTACACAGCTTAAGCACTTCGACGCTCAGTAAGGGATCTTGCTCGATTAACGCCAACAAGTCTTTAGTATCAAACTGTGGATCAGCTAACTTACGGTCTAGCTCCAATACCTTAGAGGGAAGCTTAAGCACCTTTTCTGCGATCACTTGTGGCGATGCTAAGGCGAGCTCTATTTCAGCCATTACTCGCCGTTCAAGGTTATTAGCAACGCCACCAGCATCTTTGGTTCTGGCGGGGAATAACAAACTATAAAACAGCGCCGCTAAGTCAATACTCATCGAAGTATCACATTGCTCTTCTACAAGTTTTTTAGGTGACGCTGTCGTTATAGGTTTGCTGAGATCGGTCTGACTAAAGCTTTTAGGTCGCTCAAGTGTTGCTTGTTCACGGATATTAAAAATTTTGTTGAATATGGATTTAATCAAAATATTCCAACCTATGAAAGCTGTGTTTACTGAGCCAGTATTACATTATCCGTCCATTGTAATTGATATGCTAGAGCAGCCACTATCAGTATTATGTGCAGCTTGAGTATATGTTGCCAAACTTAAGATAAGGTTACCAAGTCGAATTGTTTCACGTGAAACCATAGTCCAATTTAGCTTGATAGCGTGAGCAATTTGAATAGCTGAATATGAGCATGCAACAACTCAACGGCTCGGAGAAAAACAAACATAATGTATAGTGATTAGCACGACTCAAAATTGGAAGGCGCTTATGAAACTCTATATCGGCAATAAAAACTACTCTAGCTGGTCGCTCCGAGCTTGGTTAATGGCTGCGAAATCAGGCGTTAAGTTCGATGAAGTGCTATTACAACTCGATACCGATAGCTTCTACCAGCAACTCCAATCCATTTCGCCAACGCTCAAAGTACCAACACTGGTCGATGGTGACATTACCGTTTGGGATTCACTGTCGATTTGTGAATATATCAATGATTGTTATCTTTCAGGCGCTGCATGGCCACAAGAGCCAAAACAAAAAGCCAAGGCTCGCTCCCTCGCCTGTGAAATGCATTCAGGCTTTCATGCCCTGCGAAATGCCCTGCCTATGAATATCCGTGCCCGTCGATATGTCGAGCTTAACCCCGCTGTTCAGCAAGATATTGCTCGGATCGACAGCATTTGGTCTCAGCAAATGACTGAGTTTACCCCATCCAAAAATCAGGGCACTTGGTTATTTGGCGAGTGGTCAATCGCCGATATGATGTTTGCACCAGTGGTAATGCGCTTCTTTACCTATGAGATTGAAGTCTCGCAAGCGAGCCGAGCGTATATGGAATTTATTGTGAGCCAGCCAGAAATGCAGGCTTGGATAACTGCCGCAAAAGCGGAGACTGAAATTGTCGAAGCTGATGAGGCAGGTGTTGATAGGTAATTTTTTGCAAAAGAAAAGGGAAAGCTAAGCTTTCCCTTTTTTATCAATCACTTTAGTCTGTAAAAAACGATATTAAACGTCTAGATATTAAACGTCTAAGTTAGCCACGTTCAGCGCGTTGGCTTCAATAAACTCACGACGCGGTTCTACTTGATCGCCCATCAAGCAAGTAAACAATTGGTCTGCGCCGACGGCGTCATCAATGGTCACTTGCAGCATACGCCGTGATTCAGGATCCATTGTGGTTTCCCACAATTGCTCAGGGTTCATCTCACCCAATCCTTTATAACGTTGGATATATAAACCACGTTTAGCTTCTGAAATCGTCCAATCTAGTGCTTCAATGAAGCTGCCGACTTCTTTCACTCGGTCACCACGTTGCACATAACCACCGGCTTCAATCAAGCCTTCTAGGGCTGCACCTAACTTAGCAATACGTTGATAATCCATTGATTGGAAGAAGTCATAGCTAAATAGGTAATGCGTGTCGATACCATGTTTACGAATGGTGATCTTTGGCAGATACACTTTACGCTCAGGATCGAGTACAGGCTCACCAGAATACAGCACGCCGCTATTTTCTAATTCCACCAACTCATGGATAAAGGCGTCTATCCATTCCTTCATCTTAGCTTCATCGGCCAACATCTCATTGCTGATCATTGGGTGGTAAAGCATCCGATTAGTGATATGCGTTGGATAACGTTGCTCTAAACGGGCAACAATCGCCTCTACTTCGCGGTATTGCGTCACTAAACGCTCTAATGGCTCACCCGACATACCTGGCGCACCTTGAGATGGATAAATGCTGGTGCCATCTAGTGCTTGAGTGGTCAAATACTGAGTCAGTGCCGCTTCGTCTTTCAGATATTGTTCTTGCTTACCTTTCTTCACTTTGAATAAAGGTGGTTGAGCAATATACACATAACCACGTTCAATCAGTTCAGGCATTTGGCGGAAGAAGAAGGTCAACAGCAAGGTACGAATGTGCGAGCCGTCGACGTCAGCATCCGTCATGATGATGATGTTGTGGTAGCGAGTCTTATCTGGGTTGTATTCATCACGACCAATACCACAGCCAAGTGCGGTGATTAGTGTGGCAACCTCTTGAGAAGACAGCATTTTATCGAAACGAGCTTTCTCAACGTTTAAGATTTTACCTTTCAGTGGCAGAATCGCTTGATTCTTACGATTACGTCCCTGCTTAGCGCTACCGCCAGCAGAGTCCCCTTCCACTATGTAGATTTCTGAAAGACCAGGATCTTTCTCTTGGCAATCCGCCAGCTTACCAGGCAAACCACCTAAATCGAGCGCGCCTTTACGACGGGTCATTTCACGGGCTTTACGCGCCGCTTCACGGGCACGAGCCGCATCAACAATCTTACCAACGATTAGCTTAGCATCGGCTGGGTTTTCAAGCAGATAGTCGTTTAGCTTTTCACCCATGGTTTGTTCAACCGCGGCTTTCACTTCGCTAGACACTAGCTTGTCTTTGGTTTGCGAGCTGAACTTAGGATCGGGCACTTTAACCGAGATAACAGCCGTTAAACCTTCGCGGGCGTCATCGCCAGTCGCGTTGGTTTTGCCTTTCTTGTTATAACCTTCGTTTTCCATGTAGTTGTTGAGGTTACGTGTCAACGCACTACGGAAACCAGCTAAGTGAGTACCACCGTCACGCTGCGGGATGTTGTTGGTAAAACAGAATATGTTTTCTTGGTAACCATCGTTCCACTGCATCGCCACTTCAACGGTAATGCCGTCGTCACGCTCCTGCATAAAGTGGAATACATCTTTGTTTACCGGCGTTTTATTACGGTTCAAGTAATCAACGAATGCGCTGATACCGCCTTCGTATTTAAAGAATTCGTTTTTATTATCACGCTCGTCGACTAAGCGAATCCCCACACCAGAGTTAAGGAACGATAATTCTCGCACCCGTTTAGCCAGGATTTCAAAGTGAAACTCAACATCACTGAAAGTTTGCTCACTTGGCCAGAAACGGATTTCGGTACCCGTTTTAGTTGCATCACCAATCTCTTTGATTGGCGCATCAGGTACACCATGGGTGTAAAACTGCTCGTGGACTTTACCATCGCGGCGAATGGTTAATTGCAGCTTTTTAGAAAGCGCGTTGACCACCGACACACCCACACCGTGCAGACCACCTGACACTTTATAGGAGTTATCGTCGAACTTACCACCAGCATGCAGTACCGTCATGATAACTTCTGCGGCCGATACACCTTCTTCTTCATGGATAGAGACCGGAATACCACGGCCATCATCCTTAACAGAAACCGAACCATCCACATGGATAGTAATTGTGATATCAGTACAATGGCCCGCTAAGGCTTCATCGATAGAGTTATCGACTACTTCGAACACCATATGATGTAGACCCGTACCGTCGTCGGTGTCACCAATATACATCCCAGGTCTCTTACGTACTGCATCAAGGCCCTTAAGGACCTTAATACTCGAAGAATCGTAACTATTCTCTGACATATTATTCTCTCAATGGTTATTCAATTACCGTTACACGTCCGTGTTCCACATGGAACATCCTACTGGGAGGCGTGTGTAACGAATCGACTATTGCTGCTGGCTCAATGGCGGTCACAAACACTTGTGCACCAGTGTCCACTAGCTGTTTCAGCAATAGCTGCCTATGCTGTGCATCCAACTCGGATGGAAGATCATCCACAAGATAAATACTGTGTTTATCTATTTGTTGTTTGAGCAACTTTCCCTGTGCAATACGCAGTGCACAGACTAATAATTTCAATTGGCCACGGGACAGGGCATCCTGCGCCGGCAAAGTGCCTACACGAAGTCTTAAGTCAGCTTTATGGGGACCGCTGACGGTATGACCCGTAGCCAAATCTCTGGGATATTGTGATTCGAGAAGTTGTGCAAAATCCGTTTTGCTATCCCAGCCGCGGGTAAATGAAACCTTAACATTCACCTGCGGTAAAAACTCCTCGATTATACCCTTAAGTAGCTCATTTAACGAGTCTACATAACGGTTTCGTATTTCGGTGACCTGCTCGGTATAACGGACAAACTCCCGATCCCAATATTGGATTTGATCATAGGGAGAATTATTTCTAAGCAATTGATTTCGTTGTTTAAGAACCCTCCTCACATTCACCCACGCCGTATAAAACTGTGGGTCAGAATGAAAGGCGCCCCAATCAATAAATTGCCTGCGGGATTTTGGACCTTCAAACAATAACGAAAAGCTTTCCGGCGTGATGACTTGTATGGGCAAGGTTTCAGCTAAAGTCGATAGCCGTTTGACCTTTTCGCCGTCAATTTTGACTTCGGTTTCGCCACTGCGAAAACGCCGCAGACCGATTTTACTGTCGCCGCGGGGTAAATTTAAGGTCGCAAACAGGGTTAGTTTGTCTTGGTCGTTATTGATGACTCGTTGAGATAAGTGGCTGCGAAACGAACGCCCCATCCCGAGAAAGTAAATCGCCTCAAGAATACTGGTTTTGCCACTGCCATTTTGACCATAGATCAGATTAATCCCTTCACTCGGGCTCAGTTGCGCCAATTGAATATTGCGAAAAGAATCAATATTAAGACGGATAAGGCTCATGCGTTACTCATCAAACCGCATCGACGGCTCAGGCCAAGACTCAGGACTGTTATCATACCGCAATTCATATCCATTAGAGTTAATAAGGCAACAAGAGATAAGGTTTGAAGACATATACGCCGCTAAAAAGCGGCGTATGGCACTGCGTAGAAATAGGATGACTATAAGCGCATTGGCATAACCACATACATGGAATCTTCTTCCAAGTGGTTTTCCAATAAAGCACTCGAGTTCCCATCAATTAAGGTAATACGCACATCATCGGACTTAAGGTTGTTGAGCACGTCCAATAAGTAACTGACGTTGAAACCAATTTCGAGTGGCTGATTGTTGTAATCCACATCGATGATTTCTTCCGCTTCTTCTTGCTCTGGGTTATTAGCGGTGATTTTCAGTAATCCCGCTTCTAACTGAATGCGTACACCACGAAACTTCTCATTCGATAAAATAGAAGCGCGCGTTAAAGCTTGCTTGAAGTGGTTACGGCTGGCGATAACGATTTTATCACCGCCCTTAGGTAACACGCGGCGATAATCGGGGAAGCGACCATCGACTAATTTGCTGGTAAAGACTGTGGTGCTGGTGGTCGCGCGAATCGCGTTATCGCCAATGGCAATCGCGATATCTAAATCATCGGCTTCCAACAAACGCGCCATTTCCATCACGCCTTTACGGGGCACGATGACTTGTTTTTCAGGTAATTGTGCATCTATGGTTCTGTGACTTAAGGCTAAGCGATGACCGTCGGTAGCAATGGCGCGCAGCACATTACCTTCGGTTTCGAGCAATAAACCATTCAGATAGTAACGAACGTCTTGGTTCGCCATCGAAAACTGGGTCGCATCAATCAACGACTTCAGCACGCCTTGCTTAAGGGTGAATTCGATTTCCGTCTGAAAGGCTTCCACATTGGGGTATTCTTCTGCGGGCAGGGTTGCCAGCGAGAAACGGCTACGACCAGAGCGTAACAACCATTTGTTATCTTGCTGCTCGACCTTAAGCTCGCTTTGCTCAGGCAAAGATTTAACGATATCTAACAGCTTCTTAGCAGGAACTGTAGTTCGACCTTCTTCGATATCACCATGAATAACCGCCTGACCGACTAACTCAACTTCAAGGTCAGTACCTGTTAATTTGAGTGAGTGACCACTAACTTCTACAAGGAGATTTGCCAAAATAGGCAAGTTATGGCGTCTTTCTACCGCACCACAAACCAATTGAAGCGGCTTTAATAGGGCGTCCCTATCAATTGAAAATTTCATAGTGTCCAAATTCCTTGATTTTAAGAAGATAAGGTTCTAATCAAGTTAGCATAATCTTCTTTAATGTCGTGACTCTCTTCCCGTAGCTGAGCAATCTTACGACAGGCATGTAACACTGTGGTGTGATCTCGACCACCAAAGGCATCACCAATTTCCGGCAAGCTCTGGTTAGTTAATTCTTTGGATAACGCCATGGCCACTTGTCTTGGGCGCGCAACACTGCGCGAACGACGCTTAGACAACATATCAGCCATCTTGATTTTGTAGTATTCAGCTACGGTTTTCTGAATGTTGTCTATAGTGACTAATTTTTCCTGCAGTGCCAAGAGGTCACGTAGTGCTTCACGCACAAAATCAATCGTTATTGGGCGACCAGTAAAGTTAGCGTTGGCGATCACACGGTTTAACGCCCCTTCTAACTCGCGTACGTTTGAACGTAAGCGCTTAGCAATAAAAAAGGCCACTTCATCGGGCAGGTTAATGCCGCTCTCTTGGGCTTTACGCATCAAAATCGCCACGCGAGTTTCAAGCTCTGGCGGTTCAATTGCAACTGTTAAGCCCCAACCAAAGCGGGATTTTAATCTGTCCTCTACCCCGTCGATCTCTTTTGGATAACGATCCGATGTCAGGATGATCTGATGGTTACCTTCAAGCAGTGCGTTAAAGGTATGGAAAAATTCTTCTTGGGATCGGTCTTTATTGGCAAAAAATTGAATATCGTCGATAAACAGTGCATCGACACTACGGTAATAGCGTTTGAATTCTTCGATCGCATTGTTTTGCAGCGCTTTGACCATGTCTTGCACAAAACGCTCAGAATGCATATAAACCACTTTAGCATTGGGATTATTTTTAATGATCCCGTTACCGACAGCGTGCAACAAGTGAGTCTTACCTAGACCAGTTCCACCATATAAGAATAGTGGGTTATATGCACCGCCTGGATTTTCAGCTACTTGCAATGCAGCCGCTTTACCAAGTTGGTTTGACTTACCCTCAACGAAGTTATCGAATTGATAAGTTGGATTGATATTGCTGCGATGGTTAGTGTTAGTCACAGGCTCGGTGGTATTAAATGATGTACCAACAGAAGCCTTAGTTTGGGGATTGGGTACGCGCACTGCTGCGACGGGCGCAGGTTCTGGCTTTTTCGCGGACGGACGACTACCGATATCGAAGCGTAGCTTAGGCGCATCATTACCCATTTGCTCAGTAAAAAACTGATTAATGATATTGATGTACTTATCCCTAACCCAATCGAGCACGAAGCGGTTAGGCGCATATAACACTAAAGTATCTCCATCCATTTCGGCTTGTAACGGTCTGATCCACATACTGAACTGCTGAGCAGAAAGCTCATCTTGCAGTCTTCCGATACATTGTTGCCAAAGTGAAACCGCCAC